>NZ_VOGO01000009.1 GCF_007923355.1 Falsiphaeobacter marinintestinus | reverse complement strand
CGCGCCATCTGCGCGTCGCTCAACCAAAAAAGATCAGACATGTTCACCGCTCGTTTTTCGAACCGTGAATCACGCTGACAGTCGGAAATCAATGGGTCCTGAGCCTAGCCTCAATACATCTTTTTCGGGCCGACCCTCTCTTTTGCTTTCTCAAAGTGAAAGCGCACGTGAATTTGTCAATCTTTGGTCGCATTTTTACCTTGAACTGCGGGCATCTAAGAAAAATACGGCACGAAAAGGATTTTTTTTCATGATCACCCCCACACCGCTAACACCCGGCATTGTCGACACGAATGACTACGGCAACAAATTCAACGGAACAAACAACACGGACGGAATCGTCAGCTTTGCTTTCGACTCGACCGAGACCGACCTTAACTTGTCGCTCTTCGGATACGACGTCGACTGGGATGACGAAGTAGAGGTCCTTCTCAACGACGTCTCGATCGGCTTTCTGTCGGCGGGTCCGAACAATGGTTTGGAAGCCCAAAGCTTCCTCATCGCAGCGGCTGACATGCTGGAAGGTGAAAACACGATCTCCTTCATGCAGACCTACGATACAGGGTTCGCCTGGGGCGTGACCAACATCAAGCTGGACTCGACCGACGCTGTGGACGTCACGGACACCCCGGTTGCCAACCTGGCACTTGGCGTGGCCGATACCGGTACCTACGGCAACCGTTACGATGGCGAGCGGGATCTCGACGGCGTGATCAGCTACACCTTCGACTCAATCGGTGAAGACATCGTTCTGAGCTTCGACGGGTATGATTTCGACAATGACGGCGAAGTCGAACTTTACCTGAACGGAACGCTCGTCGGCGCCGTGGATGCAGGCGCCAACAACCGTTTGAGCGGCTACAGCTATGAGTTCGCCGCCGGAGATCTGCTGGATGGCCAGAACACGATCACCTTCCAGCAGACCGAAAACGTCAACTTTGCATGGGGCGTGACCAATGTCATGTTCGACCGGCCCGAACCTGATGTTGTCGTTGTTGACACCCCGGTCGCCAACCTGACGCAAGGCGTCGCCGATGCCGGCATTTACGGCAACCGGTACGACGGTCAAAGCGACGATGATGGTCTGATCAGCTTTACCTTCGACAGCATTGGCGAAGATATCGAACTGACATTCGACGGCTACGACTTTGACCAAGCCGGCGAAGTTGAACTGTACCTGAACGGCACGCTGGTTGGCGCCGTGGACGCAGGAAGAAACAACCGGTTGAGCAGCTTCAGTCAAGAATTCGCCGCCGAAGACCTGCTGGACGGTCAGAACACGATCACCTTCAAGCAGGCCGACAACGTCAACTTTGCCTGGGGCGTGACCAACGTCATGTTCGACACACCCGAAGTTGTAGAAGTCCCGGTAGACACCCCGGTCGCCAACCTGACGCAGGGCGTCGCCGATGCCGGCATTTACGGCAACCGCTACGACGGCCAAAGCGACGATGATGGTCTGATCAGCTTTACCTTCGACAGCATTGGCGAAGATATCGAACTGACATTCGATGGCTATGACTTTGACCAAGCCGGCGAAGTTGAACTGTACCTGAACGGCACGCTGGTCGGCGCCGTGGACGCAGGAAGAAACAACCGGTTGAGCAGCTTCAGCCAAGAATTCGCCGCCGAAGACCTGTTGGACGGTCAGAACACGATCACCTTCAAGCAGGCCGACAACGTCAACTTTGCCTGGGGCGTGACCAATGTCATGTTCGACACCCCCGAAGTTGTAGAAGAACCGGTAGACACCCCGGTCGCCAACCTGACGCAGGGCGTCGCCGATGCCGGCACTTACGGCAACCGGTACGACGGCCAAAGCGACGATGACGGGCTGATCAGCTATACCTTCGACGGGATCGGCGGAGATGTCGAACTGACGTTCGACGGCTTCGACTTTGACCAAGCCGGCGAAGTTGAACTGTACCTGAACGGCACGCTGGTCGGGCCTGTGGGCGCAGGCGCCAACAACCGTTTGAGCAGCTTCACCTATGAGTTCGCAGCCGCAGATGTGCTGGACGGTCAGAACACGGTCACCTTCAAGCAGGCCGACAACGTCAACTTCGCCTGGGGCGTGACCAACGTCATGTTCGACACACCCGAACCCGATGTGGTCGAAGTCGACACTCCGGTTGCGGATCTGGCACTTGGCGTGGTCGACACCGGCGTATACGGCAACCGGTTCAACGGCCTGAGCGACGATGATGGGTTGATCAGCTATACCTTCCAGGGCACCGGCGCGGATACCGTTCTGGAATTCGAAGGGTATGACTTTGACCAGAACGGCGAAGTCGAGGTTTACCTCAACGGTGCGCTGGTTGCACCTGTGGAAGCCGGAGCGAACAACGGGTTCACCGAATACAGCCATGTAATTGCTGCCGCAGACATCGTGGACGGTGAAAACACGCTGACCTTCAAGCAGGCGACCAAGGTATCCTTTGTCTGGGGCGTGACCAACGTCAGTCTTCACACAACGGGCGATGATCTGATCGAAGGTGACGGTGGCGACAACCTGATGATCGGCGGCGAAGGCAATGATGTCTTCGTATTTGGCCTGGGCGGTGGCGAAGACATGATCGCGGACTTCGATCTGGTGAACGACATGATCGCACTCGAGAACTTCGGGATCGTCGACTTCGCGGGACTCACCATCGTCAATGATGCAGACATGAACGCCGAACTGGTCTTCAACGGAATGGATTCGCTGACACTGGACGGTATCGACGCATCCGAGTTGACAGCCGGACATTTCGACTTCGCGTAAAACGTCTGCATGTGAAGGGCTAAGGCGGAGAGTTCTGAGGTTATTTGACCGTACAAGGGTCAGGGCCTCAGAACTTTTCAGCCTGCTAACCGGAAGGGGTCCTTTCAGACGGATGCGAACCGGTCTCTGCAAGGATAGGATGGCTAATCCTTATTCGGCGCAGAGTGCTTGAGCGCCCCAAAGAAGTGGTCCGCCCCTATGTTCAGGAAAGCGGAAAATTAAGCGGTTCCCGCTGAGCCGCAAAGGCACGTGGCCCTGATGAAGGGCGGATTGCCGACAACAAAATCTGCCTCGCGCAATTGCGGTCCCGGGCAGATCAGCCGCAGTTCAGAAGCCGTTTCATTGATCGCTTCGGGCAGTCGGGATAATTTCCAGTGCGACTTCGCGGCCCTCACGATCCACAATCAGACTGACAGCTTCATCCGGTTTCAGACCATTCAGAATGCGCATGAAATCATAGATGTCAGCCACATCCGCGTCGGCCAGACCGACAATCACATCACCACCCATCATGCCTGCACGCTGAGCTGGGCCATCTGCAACCGTATCGGCAATTGCAACGCCGCGCTGATCTTCGCCCGCGTATTGCGGGATTGTGCCCAAGGTGACGCCGGCCCGCCTGCGCCCGGGCCGTGGCGGTGCGGCAACGTCGGGCACATAGGCCAGCTTCTGGGGCGTCATCACGGTTGCAACAGCAATATCCCTGACCAGTCCGGCAACTGCCGCCAGACCCGGATAGTTCAGACTGTCCGCCGTGTCGCGTGGTGAGTGGTACTCGATATGGGCGCCGGTCGTGAAGGACAGCACAGGCACGCCAGCGCTGTAGAACGATGTGGCATCGGTTGGCACAAATGGCGTGTCGATACGATCGACGTTCAGTTCAGGCGCGGATGCGGCGCCAATTGAAGATCCCGTGTCGCGCCCTGTTTCAGATCCAGCCAAGGCTCTGGATACGATCCCGTCCCAATCGGGAGAGGACGCAAAGCCTGCAACATGCACCTGCTGCCGCAGACGTCCGACCATATCCATGTTCAGATAGGCTGATGCAGTGTTGCGCTGCACAAAATCGTAGGATCCCAGCAACCCCAGTTCTTCGCCCGACCAAGCAGCAAAAAGGATGTTGCGCGGGGCGGTCAGGTCGCTGGCGGCCAGACTGTCTGCGATTTCCAATAGTGCCGCGATGCCGGAGGCGTTATCGTCCGCCCCCGGGTGGATCAATCCGTCTTCATCACCCTGTGCGAGCGACCCACTGGTTTCACCATGGCCCAGATGATCGAAATGCGCGCCGATTATCAGCGGAACGCTGTCGGATGGCGCGCCAAGATCAAGCAATCCCAACACGTTGAATCCCTTTCGGCGATCCAGGGACAGCGATATCCGCGCAGCAATCTCGACACCGTCCAGCGGAATCGGCGCCGAGGTTTCACCTGCTGCCGTCCGGGTCTGAAGGGCAGCGCGCTCTGCCCCGATCGTCGCCAGCATTTGATCTGACAGATGTTGGTTGACGGCGATAACGGGCATTTCGGCACGGCCCAACGAGGCATCGAACCGGATCGACGGCAAGTCGGACGCATAGGTCACACCGGGGGCTGGTGCCACGATCAGCCCGATTGCCCCACGTGCTTTGACCAGAGACGCTTTATAGCGCAAATCAGCGAAACGAGCCAGTTCAACACGGGTTTCAACCGGCGCATCGACCGGAACTCCGCGCCATACCAGCACCCATTTTCCGCTCAGATCGGTATCCTGAAAGGAATCGTATTGTGCGCCCCCGGCGGCCACCATCCCGTAACCGGCAAACACGACCGGCGCAGCAGGTACAGACCCAGACTTAGAAAACGCCAGAGGCGTCCACTGCTGACCCAAAACCGGCGCGACGTCTGCGCCGCGCACTGTCAAAACATTGTCCGCCCCCAGCGACACGCCAGCTGCGAAATCAAACGGATGCAAATACGTTCCCTGCGGTGCATCCAGCCCAGCTTGCACAAACTGATCGGCAATATAGGCGGCGGCCATCTGAGCGCCTTCGGTCCCGGTCAACCGGCCTGCCATCGGCTTAGCGGTCAGCACGTCCACATGGGCGCGCAATTCGCCCGGAGTAATCGGGTTTGCCGACGCGGCGTTTGACCCGTCAATCAGGCTAAACAGCCCAACCAATACCACAGCCTTTGCAACGACCGCCCGCTTACGTTCCGCCTCGACCCAACGAACACGCGCCAAGCCATAGGTTTGGTCACCGGGAAAGCTCCGGATTAGCCACTCAATCATAGATGCCTCATTAAATCAGGGCCAATCGACAGCGGCACGCGCACCGGCATCTATGCCGGCGCCGCGCTGATCGCATCGGAAATGCCACGCAATATGCCCAGACTGGGTTCGTTGATCACCAGTACAAAATTCTGCGCCAGGATTTCGTCGGGATGAAAGATTTCTTCGCTGATATTGTACCCGACCTTCGCCATGTACTGCCGCATGATCCCCGGACTGCTGGCCGCGACCACCTGCGGCATCCCGCTGGAATCTACCGGAAGTGTCCAGTGATCACCGGATGTATCAACCCGCATGAACACCCAATCCAGATATTGGAAAAAGATCCCGCTTTCATACGGCCCCGTCACCAGCAAAACGGGCATCATGGGGACTGGTTCGCCAGATGGATCATCCGGCAAGACCAGATCAATTGCCACATTCAGGCTGGGTGTGTCCGGGTTGGTGATTTTCATCTGGGACATTGGGCCGTCCTTCCACATCGCCGTTTTCGGCAACTCCACCGGCGACGCGGATTGGGAATAGCCGACCTCGGCATACAGTTTATGACGCATGTCCGGGTTGTTCTTGCTGAACAGATGGAAGAACTCATGAACATAAATATCTTCCAACGCCGCCGCATTTCCTTGCGGATGCAAGGCATCGCCGCCAGCGCCAGCACCCATCAGCGCAACTTTGGTTTCGGACATCACAATTGTGTTGTCATGTCGGGTATAGGCGGAAAACCCTTCCTCTTGCCCGCTGGTTTTGACCAGATAGATCTGTTTGGGCAACTCCAGATCAACAAACATGAATTTGCGCCGGATGGAGCTGAATATGTTGGCCAGCCCTTGCACCTCTTGCGGGGTCCACCCACGAGTCTGGGTACGCACGAACGTCAGATAGTCGTCGACCGTTACACGCTGCACGTCATCGGGCAGTCGCATGCGCGCCTGACGATCAAACTGACATTGGTTCTGCAGAAACGCGTCTTCGGTGGTCAGCAATTCGCGCGAATAGTCCAAACTGGCGGCGAAAACGTCGGTTCCATGCAGGATCGTCGCAATCTTGATGCCCTTCGCGTTGGCTGTATCGCTCATGGCAGCACCGGAATGGCTGATCCCGGCGTGCGCGAGACATAAACCTCGAAAATCTGGTTGGTGGCGTGTGTCGGCACCTCGTCACCTTGGGCTACATGCTTGGGAGGTTGGGGCATCTCAGCCCAGATCCCGCCATAAATCCATCCGATCAGCACCGGACCGTCGGCAGGTAGAGCATCCAGCATCAGCACGTTTTCGTGTTGGAATGTGCCACTGGTGCGCAATGAGGGCTTTGGAACAAAGCTGCTGTTGGCGCCAACCAGCTGGTTTCCAGGTGTCGGATCCATCAACACATACTCGGCCCAACTGCCATCTTTGGAATGGGTCAGCACAGAGATGTCAGACCCAAACGGCATCCCGTCATTGTCCAGTCCAGAGGGTTCGTCATGCAGGTTATAAACGCCATGGCCAATGCCCCCAAAAAAGACCTGTGACATGATCTGGTCAGTGTCCGACCAGATGGGGACCACAGACGTTGCGTATCCATTGAACAATTGGACCCCGGTGTCCTGCACACTGAACGAACCATTGGACGGCTCGAACAGGATCGGTTTTTCGAACCCCAAAGGACCACCGCCCTTGAACACCCCCCCATAGATGCCAATCAACGGCTGACCTGTCGTCGCATCGATCGTTATTTCAACATTCAGGTCCCGGCGATGCAGTTCAGCCCGGTCAGGTTGCGATAGCTGCGCAATGTTCAGGATTTTGAATGCGCCCGGGACCATCGTGATCTGACGCACTTCTTCGGTGTATTCCTGTGTCGCCCCGCCGGGCACGCCGACGCCAAAGGCGAAATACTGGCCCATGAATTTTTGCCCCATGACCAGGAAAAAGTCGTTGCCGGATTTGATCAGATCGCCGCCAGTGACCTGCAGCAGCGGATCCGAGGTCATCTGGAACAACCCGGCAACCTGATCTGCGGCCCCCCCTGCCTTGATCGCGGCAACCAGATCGGACACGTCGACCTGAATCATCGTGTCAAAAGTCACCATGTCGGTTAGATCGGCGTTCCATCCATAGCCACCAATCAGCGTCAGAGTGTCGGTGTCGCGATCAAACCAGGATTGCTGCGACGTTGCCTGCAAGGGGCGCGCCAGATCCACCGGCAACTGTTCGGTGTCAAAAGCGACTACTGCTCCGGTGGTTGGATTATACACCCACAGATTGGTGTTATAGCTTTTGCGCGGGAAATTATCGACTTTTGCGGCAGGCGGATTGAACCCATGCAGGCCAGTCTGCGAAATCTGCGGGGTCTTCTGCCCCATGATCAACTCCGCTGGACCGCCCCGTCCCCCGATCAGCAACCAGTCATCGCTGTCGGTTGATGCGACCTGATGCGAATGCAGTGCAGGTGGGGTGCCGTTCAATTGTGTGATTTCCTTGAAGGTGATTGTGAACGGCAAAGCCGCATCTTGCTGCGGACCGAAATTGCCGACGCGTTCTTCTGCACCCGCTTGCCCACCAAGCAAAGCCAGTGTCGGATACAGAACAAGGCCAGCACTGATGCCAAGGAAACTGCGGCGACTGACTGCGAGGCTGATTTCCGTGCAAATCTTAATCATCTTTTTTGGCATTTGCTTTCTCCTCTTCAGCATCGGATTTCGCTTTGACCGCTTTTTGTTCAATGGAGATGTAGTTGAGTATCGTCCTGATCTTGTTCGGAGAAAGATCGCGGGTCACGGGCATGAACTGCGGATGGTCCAGCGGCAGTGAAATGTAGTAAGGGATCGTTCCATCCTGAATGTCCGGGTGGCCCGGAATGTCGAACTTTCCATTTGGCCCGACAAAGAAAGCCGCTGAAGGATTGTTGGAATAAAAATCGAATGCCGACTTGTCAGCCAGATGCAATTTGTCAGTCATTGCCGGATAGAGCTTTTGGTATGGCTCCATCAGGGGTTGGACATCAGACCACTTGGCATCCTTGATTTCATCGTAACTTGACCACAACAAAACAGACACCTGCGATTCCTGAACCGCGGTTTCCCAAGGTTTGTCATCGCCAAAGTGAGCGTAGCAGAAATAGAGTTGACCATCGAGATCGCCAGACCTGCTGCCGGGGTTTTTGGCCGCCTTGAACTGGATAGTGGCAAACCCGTTTTCGTCACTCGGCGAGACACTGGCAACCAATGCACCATACGCTTCTGGAGTATCGCCTTCGTATCCCGGAGGAACGGTAATGCCCGGCGTCGTGCCGCTTACCGGAACAATCTCGAATCCAGGTGTTTCTCCTGCGATCGGTTTGCCCCAGCGCGTGATGTGAACTGTCGCGCTTGATGTGCTTTGTGAATCCCCGACATCTGAGGACATCCGAATGGACCGGTTCTGCGTGGCATAGGCAAATCCATCGGCATTTTCGAAGAAAATCTTCTTGTCACCAATGTCTTCGCGCGATGTCCACAATTCCAACGGTGCGGTTTCCAGCACCTTTGCCGTTTCCGGCGTCAGCTGTATTTCGGACATGCCACCCTTCAACATGTAAACACTGCTGTCGATCCGCACGGTTCCAAGGTCAATCGACCCTTTGTCTGAAACCACGCGGGCGGTGACCGTGCCGAGCGGGACCGGATCACCGCCGACACTAAGTCTGGAAACGGATCCCGACCAATCAATCGTCAGCACGCTGCGCGTCATGTCCAGATCGAACGGGGCTTTGTAAAAGAAGGGCACAAACCAGTCTGCATCTTTCGGCAGCGGACGCGCCTGCAACCAGCGGCGGCCGGTGGTTTCTGTGGCTTCTCCGTCTTTGTAGGCGCCCAGCGTGCCCGTCATGCGCCCATACTGATAATCCGAGGTCCCGATCACGTTCCAATAGCCATCCAGAAGAAACTTGAACGACAACAGACGGTAGAGAACGCCATCGACAACCTCGACCTTGCTGGCGTTATACAGGGCCCCCCAAGGCCCATCGTGCGGGAACGTCCAGTCTTCTTCCGCAACCCGGACCACGCTTTGAAACAGCCCGATCGCGTTGCTGTCCCCGCCATAGCTGCCCCAGCCATACTGCATTTTCCATCCGCGGGTCGGTTGGACGAAATTGAACGAATTGCCGTTCAGAACAGGCGTGTCCATCCGACCTTTGATATGTGCGCCTTCGGGATCGCCAATTAGCAATTCAACCCCAAACAACTGCGTCACGCATTGCTGATAGACATCAAGGTCAACGATTTTGGCGGGAACAGGTTCATCCGTGGTGCGCATAGGCACGCCGATCATTACGGGATCGTTGATATCTGTGCCGTTCGGTCCAAGGGCGGACATCACGCTGCAAGATTCAAACCGGAAATAGTGCCGCCCCTTGGGCATTTGCCAAGGCGCAGGGTTTGTGACGGATGGCAGATAATGGTCGGGGTCGTTGTTTACGCTTGATGGGTCTGCATAAAATCGACCCGATACATGCACTCTTGGAACGTCAAAAACTCCCATAGATCCCTCCTGTTTGCAGCCAAATTCTGATGGAAAATCAGTCCTCACCTTGCCCTGTGTTCAAAACCCAGAGTTTCGTTTTTGTCAGCATTCGGGGCACATATTTATGCACCCAGTTCGCCAAGATATTGCCGCGCCACCGTGTCTTCGGGATCCATTTCCAGGATCTGGCCGAACCCGGTCCGCGCCGTCTGTTCATCGCCGTGTTCCAGCGCATGCAACGCAGCAGAAAGATGTGGTTTGGTCGCAAGTTTGCGGGCGACCATATCTGCGGGATCTGCATCAAACACTTCGAACAGCGAAACTTTGGTGCCGCCCTTGACCCTGACCTGTCCCAGTCTGCGGCTTTGATACACGTCGGCATCATGCAGCAGATTCAGCGTCTGTTCACTGATCAGTAGACGCGTACCGTATATTTTATTCAATGATTCTACACGGCTGGCCAGGTTGACCGCGGCCGAAATGACGGTTCCGTCCATTCGGGCCTGCCCGCCGATTGTGCCAAGCATCAACCTGCCAGAATGCAAACCCACGCCAATTTCAACAGGCACTTCGCCCTGGCTGACCCGCCGCTGGTTAAAGGTTTCCAGTGCTGAAAAGATATCGATAGCACAGCGCAGTGCCTCGTCTGCGCGCCCGGGAAACAACGCCATCAGGCCGTCGCCGGTGTATTTGTCCACGATCCCATTGTGCCGAGCGACCTGCGGTTCCATAGCTTGCAAAAAGGCGTTGATGAACGCGAATGTCTGTTCTGGCGACATCGCGTCTGACAGGCGTGTGAAATCGCGAATGTCCACGAACATCACGGTCATGTCCCGCGACACCTGATCGCCCAGCTCCACATCGACAATGCTGTCTCGTCCCAGAAATCCGAGGAATTTTTGGGGTACAAATCGTTCATAGGCCCGGTTGATCCGCAACACTTCGTCATAGAACTGCGCGTTTTCGATCAGAACAGCCATTTGAGCGGACAGCATGTTCAACAGCTGCAACCGGTTGGCCGTAAAGGCGCCCGCCGCAAGATCATTTTCCAGATACAGGATTGCAGCCAGTTTGCCCTGATAGCTGAGCGGCATGCACAGAACCGACCGCGTTTTGTGCCGTATCACATAGGGTTCCGAATTTACGCTGCTGTCGGTCTGCGCGTCATCGATCATCATGGGGCGTTCGGTGCGCAGAACATAGCGGGCGGCAGCCAACAGCAGCGGCGCTTCGTCATTCAAATCGTCCAGCGCCTCGATCGACAGGTCGGGAAATGTCACCTCGGTTTCTTCGGCTGATGCCATTGCTGCAGACACCTGTCGTCCGCGTTTGTGCAGCAACAGCAATCCACGTTGTGCGCCCGCGTTTTCAATGGTGATCTGCATCATCTGCGACAACAGACCTTCCAGTTCTATCGCACCCGACAAGGCTTCTGCGGCTTTCAGGACCGAGTCGATGTCGATTGTATTGGCACCGGGGTTCTTGTCCTGCGCGGTGTCGACCATCTCCGGCAGCAGATCGCCATAACGCTCAACCAGGTCTGCGCGCTTGGCTTCGCTGCCCCAATGCGCGTGGCAGCGCTCGGCCTGTTGCAGGAATACTTTGGCCAACGTCGTGTTTCCACGGTCCAGCCAGAAACGCGCGTGCAATTCGTGGGCCAGCGCCTCTTCCTGAATATAGCGGTTCTGATGCGCCAGAACTGTCGCCTGATCAAAATGTCGGGCCGCATTGGCCGTGTCGTTCAATCGCGCGCAACGTTCGGCTTCGACCAAATGCCAGCGATGGCGATTGTTCTCGGGGCAGTGATCAGACCAACCGTCCAGTTTCTCCTGATTTTCAACGATTCGCTCGTCATCGGCTTCGGCCCCATTGGCCAGAAAGACCAGCGATTCATAAAAATGGAACAGCGGGATCTGATGCACCCCCACTGCGCCGTCCAACAGGTCACGGGTCGCGGCGGCCAGCCCTTTGGCCTGTTCGTATTGACCAAAGCAATAGGCCAACACGGTCTTGTTGTAGTGCAGGTGGAACAACGCGGTGCGGTCACCAACCTGTTCGTGGATCGGGCGCATCTGGCTTTCGTCATAATTCTCGCCAATCAGATCAACAGGATTGTCAGACGGCGTCAGCCAGTTGGCGATGACCTGATGATAGATCTGAAACAGTGACAACGCCGCTTCTTCCTTGGAGGCCACAATCGCTGGACGTTGGCCGGTCATGCGCGCGTGCAGCTGACCCAGCGGATGACCTACTGCGAACAGGTGCTGATTGTGGATCATCAGCGAATGCGTCGAGTATTCGATATCGCCGGTATCCAGCCCGGATTGATATGCTTCCAGCAGCGGTTCCAGTGTCGCCCGGATCGGGCGCTTCCAGTGGGTGACGCATATGTTGGCGATGAACAGCGTGCGGGCCCGCAATGCCCGCGCATCATAGCGATCCAGGACGGCCCGAGACAATTCACCAAATTCAAACCCGCGTTCGATCTTGCCCTCGAAGGCACATAAATTCAGGCCGTACACTGCATACCCAAACGCGCTTTCGCCGACATTGCCATGACGGCCTGACAATTCGACCATTTTGGCGATGATCAATGGCAGCAACTGCGGCGCGGCAAAGTAAGACGCCGAAAAAATCAGACTAAGAATGCGCATTGCGGCACGCGCGTTTTCGTCCGTCATTTCTGGCAGGTCGATCAGGTCCGCAACATCTTTTCCAGCCAGCGATCCTTCGGCGGCACCAAAGCCTGCGCCATAATCCTCAAAAGTCGGCTCCGCAGGAAAGCCAGCCCCCAGATCCAACAACAATGGCAACGCCACTGCCAGGGCCTCTTGACGCTTGTCACCCGCGATAAAGGCGCGCAATTCGATATCGCGCAAACGCACGACATCCATCAACGACCGGGCGCGTTTTTCGGTTTCGGCGGCCAGGACCCCCATGCGGTCAAAATCATGGGTCAGATAGGCGGATTCCGTTGCTTCGATGTGCAGATCCAATGCCAATTGGTAATCTTGATCCCAGGTGTTGTCGGGCATCACCGCAAGACCATTGCGCAAATACTCTGACGCGGATTCAAAAGCCGCAGCATCTTTGGCACGCCTGGCGGCGCCCAGGTTCAACGCGGCTAGTTGGCTGCGCGCTTCGGGTGAATCAATAAGATCGGAGGCATTGTTGAAATGCCCCACCACATCGAACCATTGTTCCCGGGGCGACGTCTCCGCCAAAGTCCGGTGCATGGTTCGCGCAATGACCAGATGAGTCTGTCGCCGCTCGTCTTCTGTCTGCAGCCCATAAGCCGCCTGCTGCACCCGATCGTGCAAGAAGCGATAGGTGACGTTGGCCCCCGCTTCAGCATCTGCGCCATCGTGCCCATGCGCCACCCGATAGTTTTGGGACACTGGCATAATCAGGTTGTCCTGCAATAGCGGCCACAGCTGCTGCGCTGCCGTATCGGATTGCATTCCGGCGATTTCTGACAAAGTCAGCAGATCAAACCGGCTGCCAATACATGCAGCTGTTTTCAGCATTGCAGCAGCGTCGCCTGGCATCCGGCGAATTCGCGCAACAACCAGATCAACGACATTGTCGGTGTAGTCGCGCCGCTCGATTGCTGCCATATCCCATTGCCAGGCGTTTTCACGATAGTCGAACGTCAGCAGCCCGTCATTGTTCAGTGCCAAAAGGAACTGATTCAAAAAGAACGGATTTCCCCCGGTTTTTTCGTAACACAGGGTAATCAGGGCATCGGATTCGCTGAGCGGAAGGCGGATCATCGCGCTGATCAGGTCGGCGACGTCAGACGTGCGCAGCGGGCCCAGTTCAATATCTGTAACTGCGGTCTGTTGTTCTTGCAGCGCTTCCCGCATCAGTGACACAGGATGTGCTGGGTCAACTTCGTTGCTCCGATACGCTCCGATCAGCAACAGATGATGTAGAGTCGCGCCGCTTGTGATCCGCCGCATCAGGTTCAGTGACGGCAAGTCGGCCCATTGCAGATCATCAATAAAAACAACCAGCGGATGATCGGCACTGGCCATCACCTGCAAGAAGGATTCGATCACGCGGCCAAAGCGGTTCTGGGATTCTTCGGGCCCAAGGTCCGGAACCTGTGGCTGTTCGCCAATGATCAGTTGCACTTCCGGAATGGCATCAATGATGATCTGACCGTTCGGACCTAACGCGGCTTTCAGATCCTCGGCCAATCTGTCAATTGCGCTCCTGCTGGCCAACAGCCGCTGACCAACCAGTGCACGCAGTGCTTGAAGAATGCCGCCATAGGGCTGATCCCGCAAGTTGACGTCGAACTTGCCAACAACGAAATACCCGTTTGCCAGCGCGATCGGACGCTGCAATTCATTCACCAGCGCAGATTTTCCGATGCCGGAATACCCGTGAATAAAGGCGATTTCCGCGCCACCGTTGCGGCAACTGCGAAATCGATCCAGCAGGGTTTGAAATTCGCTATCCCGGCCAAACAGCTTCTGAACCGGCATCAGGCGATCAGAATAGTCCGAATTTGCCAACCGAAAATCGGCAATCTGGCCCGTTCGCGCAAACTCTTTGGCGCAATACTCCAAGTCTTCAATCAGACCGGCCGCACTTTGATATCGATCCGCGATGTTCTTTTCCAGAAGGCGCCCGACGATCAGCGATACCGCTTCGGGCACATTGGGGTTTGCCTGGATCAAAGACACCGGAGCCCGCGCGATATGGGCGTGGATCAAGGCTGCTGCATCCAGTTCGCGCCCGTCTTCGTCAAAAGGTGCCCGCCCGGAAAACAGATAGAACAATGTCGCACCAAGGCTGTACAAATCCGCTCGGTAATCGATCGTGCGGTTCATCCGACCGGATTGTTCCGGCGCGATATAGTGCAGAACCTCCAGCGGCAAATCCAGGTTCGCCGTTTCCGCATTTTCAAGAGACAGTTCACTGGCCTGTCCGAAATCGATGATCCGGACCATATCCCTGTCTGGCGACAGCAGGACGTTCGCCGGGCACAATCCCTTATGGATCACGTCGGTCTGATGGATGCGGCCGACCACACCAGCCAGCGCCACCGACAGATCCAGCGCTTTTTGCAGATCGCCCAGATAAGGGCCGTCTGCAGAAACCGCCGCGGCCAATGTATCGGCCCCGATATCTTCAAGCTCCATCAACAGGCCGTGCCCGTTGCGACGCAACTCTCCAACGCCGATCACGCCTTGCGCTGCTGCGGAAACGCGCTGCGTCAGTTCATATTCGTACCTGAACCACGATTGCACGTCCGCGGTGGGAAATTCATCTTTCAACACTTTGAGGATATGTGGTGCACCGCTATCGGCATTGCGGACGCGCAAGATCCGGGTTTGCCGCCCATCAAACAGCGTGTCCAGAATATCGTAGTGTTCCACTGCTTTCATTGCCACGTATCCTTTGCGACGGGCCAGAGCTAGACGACCAAAATCACTGGATAATGACAAACACGTCAGAACAGGCACATACCGTTAACCAAAGTACACCGGCTGCACACAGGCTGTGGGCGACAACGTCATTTCGGCAAGTGGCCTAGCCCATTCCTTACTTTCACATTAATGTTTTATTGCCCCGTAGCCAACGAAAAATTATTCGTTTCGTCAAGCGGTTGACCGGATATCGGTCACATCTGGGCATGGTCTTCTGCGCGAAACCGGAACTGTAAACCAGAGAGTTTAAACCAGCTTACAGCCGATCCTTTGGATGCATTTCCACACCTATTTGCGCATGTATGGCCGGGTAGAATTTGCGCGGAGTTGCCAGCAGTTCGGGTCATTTACCTGACGATCATGCCTTTCATAAACCGTCAGGTTCCAGCTGGTTTCTGGTTCGCCACCATGGCCTTTTTCCGGCCTCTGCGTTTCGCAGCCTGAGTGCCCAATGTTGTTACCCATATCACTCGGCCCCGGTTCCTCACTACCGTTGCAGCTTGGCACACTGCGCGGCGAAAGTTCAGAGAACTGAGTTCAAGACGCGCCATCTGCGCCTTGACCAATCAGAAAAGCTCGGACATTTCATCACTCTGTTTTCATTATAAAAATTACACCGTCAGGCGGAAATCAATAGGTTCTTAACCCGGGGAAAGGGGAAGCGCGCCCGCCAGCGGACTTATACAACAAAGCCCCTGATGCCACCGATGCGGGTGGCTCTGAAACGACTTGTTCAGCTTTCGACGACTGCGCTCAAGCACGCGAAATTTGAACACCATCGCAATTGCTATACGTGATTCTTTAATACAGAATATGAACGGAACGCTGGGCGCACCCTATTTTTCAGAGGCTATTTGATTGAAAAAGCTCGCTAAAAATGCTGCGGGTATGATAGCCGCCGCACTTGTTCCGTCCTCATCTTTAGCCGTTGAAGGCGGAATCGAAGCGTATCTTCTGGGCAGCCGCGACAGCATGGCCGGGATCCTGCCACCTGCGGGAACCTATCTGAATAACGATTTCGTGTTCTTCAGTGGCAGCGCACCCAGCATCTCGGCGGGTGGTGCGGCGATCGTCGATCCAAACGTTGATGTGTTTACCTATAAGTTCAATCTGACGCATGTCTTTGACACCCAGATCGGGGGCGCCAGGGTTGGTCTGAACATCAACATTCCATACGTCGCCGCCGATATGACTTATTCGGGTGAACTTGGTTCTGGCCTGACCGGCAATCTCGAAGACACTGAACGCGCGCTTGGGGATATTACCCTGACCCCAATTTTCAATTGGACCCGCGGCAAGCTCCACACGAACCTTGCCTTACAGTTCTTTCTGCCCACCGGGCGGTATGAGGCGGCTGTGGTCAATGTGCCCGGCAAGTCCGTCAATGCCTTGAACGCTGGTAAAAACCGTTTCGCGTTTGATCCGACTGTCGCGATGACGTGGTTTGACCCTGCCAGCGGCTGGGAGGTGTCCGGCGCGCTTGGGATCACGGTCAGCGCCAGGAACACGGCCACCGATTATCAGACAGCACCCGAAGCGCATTTTGAAGCAACCGTCATGCGCCAATTCCCGAGTCAGGTGGCGCTTGGCCTGACCGGGTATCACTATCAGCAGGTCAGCGATGACAGCGGATCGGGGGCCGATGCGTTCAAGGCCCTTGTCGGCGCAAACAGCCTTCAGGCACGGGTCAGCGGGATCGGGCCAATTCTGACGTGGAGCACCAAGATCGGCAACGCTCCGGTCACGTTAAAGGCGAAATATATAACTGAATTTGGCGCAAAACGTCGGTTTGAAAGTGACAAATTCTGGGTCACAGTCGGCCTAGTGTTCTAACTTCGTTAACGGCATACGCCGAGCATTTGTATTTTTGGGGGAAACATCATGATCAAACCAAGTCTTATGACAATGGCGGCCATTCTTGCCGCAACCGGTGCTGTTGCCCAAGACACAAGTGGCTCTGCCCCCTATTCACCAAACGCAAATCGGGCTTTCCCCGACATGGTCCTGTTTGGCGACACACATGTGCACTCTGCCCTGTCGGCAGATGCGGGCGGCGGCGGAACCACCCTTATGCCGCGTGACATGTATCGCTTCGCCAAAGGCGAACAGGTCAACTCAAACACCGGCCTGCCGGTCAAGCTGTCGCGTCCGTTCGATTTTTACATGCTGACCGAACATACCGATGGAATGGGTGTGATCACTGATATCATGCGTGGTGCATCAAATGTCATGGCAGACGAAGACGGCAAACGCTATCACGAGGAATTTGCCAAAGGAGGGGATGCGGCAAAGCAGGCGAGCATTGATCTGATTGCTCAGTTCAGCCAGGGCACCCTCAGCGAAGCATTGCTGTATCAGCCCGGGTCCGAAGGGTATGACAACACCTGGAAGGATCTGGTGCAGGCCGCAGAAGAGTTTAACGAACCGCACCGCTTTACAGCCATGATCGCTTACGAGTGGACATCACTGGTGGCTGGCAACAACCTGCACAGGAACGTCATTTTCCGTGACGGGCCTGAGCGTGCGCTCCAAGTGGTGCCTTTCTTGATGTCCCCGCCGGCTGGCAGCCCCGATCCACGTGATCTTTGGAATTGGATGCAGAACTACGAAGACACCACCGGCGGCGATGTGCTGGCCATTCCGCATAATCCGAACCTCTCGAACGGTATCATGTTCGCCCCCAACGACCTGTTCCGTGACGGACAGGCGTTTGATCGTGAATACCTTGAAACCCGCCAACGCTGGGAACGCCTTCTTGAGATCGGCCAGACCAAAGGCGACAGCGAAGCGCATCCGCTGCTATCCCCGACCGATGAATTCGCCAATTACGAACGCTGGGATTGGGCCAATCTTGACGTAACCGAAGCCAAGACGCCCGAGATGATCCAGTATGAATACGCCCGCAGTATTCTGAAACACGGGCTCGACTTTCAGGCCAAGCAAGGTGTGAACCCTTTCAAGTTGGGATTTGTTGGCGGATCGGACATCCACACCGGGCTGACGACACAGGATGATGATAATTTCTTCGGGGCATTTGCATGGATGGAGCCCTCAAAAGACCGGGCAACCATGTTCGCCAAAGGCAACGAAGAACTGGATATCGGGTACAAGGGTTGGCAATACGCGACCCCCGGTCCGACCGCAGTCTGGGCCACGTCGAACACCCGCGCTGGCATCTTTGACGCAATGGAGCGGCGCGAGGTGTACGCAACCACAGGCCCACGCATTACAGTGCGGTTCTTTGGCGGTGATTTCGACCCCTCAGACCTGAAACAACGCGACCTCGCCAAGATCGGGTACACCAACGGAGTGCCGATGGGCGGCGATCTGGCCGCAAGCGAAACCCCTTCATTTCTTGTCTATGCCATGCGCGATCCCATCGGGGCAAACCTCGATCGGATTCAGATTATCAAAGGCTGGATTGATGCGAACGGCGATCAACACGAACACGTGCATGATGTGGTGTGGGCTGGTGACCGCGAGCCGGGATCGGATGGCAAATTGCCTGCTATCGGCAACACCGTCGATTTGTCGGTTCCCACATGGTCAAATGCAATTGGCGCAGCACAGCTTGAAACCGTCTGGACAGACCCCGATTTCGACCCCACTCAGAACGCGTTCTATTATGCCCGCGTAATCGAAATCCCGACGCCACGCTGGACTGCGTATGACGCTGTACGCTTTGACATCGACATGCCGCCCGAGGTCAAAATGATCACACGGGAACGCGCCTATACTTCGCCAATCTGGTACACGCCGAAAGGATAAGACTGATGAAAAGACTTCTATGCTCGGTCGCGACCTTTGCCTTTGCCTTTGCCGCCACAGCGCACGCTGACCCCAACCCACTACGCAACGCATATTTCGGCGAAACCCACATGCACACCGCATTTTCGCTGGATGCCTATATCGGCGGCACAAGGCTGATGCCGGCGGATGCCCTTCGATTTGCACAAGGCGAGGCCGTAACGATGCCCGACGGCACAGTCATGCAACACGAGCGCCCGTTGGATTTTGCGACTGTCACCGACCACTCTGAATACCTGGGCGAGATGTATTCGACCATGTTCAAAGACGCGCCGGGCCATGACAACCCTGACCTTGTGACTCTTCGTGGTCTGACTGACATCGAAGACCGGCAAAGCTGGTTTTTCAAATACGTGGTCTCAAACAACCGCGGCAGCAACCCACAGCATCCTGACTTCTTTGCCGGGCCTGGAACGACCAAAAGCGCATGGGACCTGATCGTCACGGCCGCGAACGAGGCGAACAAGCCAGGCGAATTCAGTGCCATGATCGGGTTTGAATGGTCGGCTGCCCCGAATGGTGCCAACCTGCACCGCAACATCATTTTCCGCGATGACAACGTCCCCGAAAATGTGGTGAGCTATGTTGATCTGAACACAGAAGAACAGCTTTGGGAATGGATGCGTTTACAGGAGTCGGGGGGTAAGCATCTACTTGCGATCCCGCACAACTCCAACGCGTCCAAGGGTCGGATGTTCCCTGACACAGACAGTTTTGGCGCCCCCCTGTCGTTGGAATACGCGCGCACCCGCGCCCATTTCGAACCGCTGATCGAGATGCTGCAGGTCAAAGGTGGCTCCGAAGTGCATCGCAAGTTCTGGGCTGCTGATGAATTCTCCGATTTCGAAAACGCGGATTCGATCCAGAAGAACTCAGGCCGCATTTTTTCAAAACGCGACTTTGTGCGCGGCGGTCTGGAACGCGGTCTGGTGCATGAGTTCAATCTGGGCCAGAACCCCTTCAAATATGGCTTCATTGGCGGCACAGATAATCACAATGGCCTGATGTCGGCGGTGGCCGAAGACAATTTTATTGGCGCCCACGGCCCCGAAGACGGCACCGTCGAACGCCGCCGAACTGGCGACATTCTGGGCTGGATTGACGGCAAGGATCTGTCCATCGGATCGCTGGCAGCCGTCTGGGCAACAGAAAACACCCGCTCGGCCATTTTCGATGCGATGCGCCGACGTGAGACCTATGCAACCTCTGGCCCGCGCATCAAGCTGCGCATGTTCGGTGGTGTCGGGTTGTCCGATCCGATTGGTCCAGAAGCTATGGCGCGAGAAGGGTATCTGAACGGTACGCCTATGGGCGGCACCCTGCCTTCGATCGCCGTCGCCCCAACCCTTACGTTGTACGCCGAGAAAGATCCTATGGGTGCCAATCTGGACCGCATCCAGATCATCAAAGGCTGGGTCGACGTCCATGGCGATCTTAATGAAAAGATCATCGATGTGGTCTGGTCCGGTGATCGTCAACCAGATCCCGTAACTGGAAAGCTGCCTGCGGTCGGCAACACGGTTGATCTGAGTACAGCGCTCTTTACCAACGACATTGGTGCAAGTGTGCTGAGCGGCAGCTGGACAGATGCCGATTTCAACCCGGGCGAGGCCGCCTTCTACTATGCCCGTGCGCTGGAAATCCCGACACCACGCTGGTCAACCTATGACGCAGTTCGTAACGGCCTGCCCTTGTTAGAGGACGTGCCGGCCATCATTCAGGAACGTGCTTGGGGGTCTCCAATCTGGTACGCACCAGGCCAGTAAAGAACGCTTTGAAAACACTCCTGCGACCTAAGCACTGGGTCGCAGAGTTGCGCTCTCAGCTTGGATCAACCTTTGACCACCACAAGATACGCAGTGACGTGGTTGCCCGGCGCCACATTGACCGCCGTAACCGTCCCATCGACCAACCTGATATTGGCATGGTCCATCTTCATTTCTTCCGATGCCAGTGCCGGTTATCGAGCTTAACGCCCCCAACGGGCGCTTGCAGAACAGACAAAAAACCCAGACTGTTGAAAAAAGCGGGTTTCGTCGCAGCGGCCATCTTAGCCCGAATGCACTCGGCCAGAAGCGCGAAAAAATCGACAATGACAGATTCCTGTTTGACGTCAGCGCGGCGCTATGACGGCCAGTCATCAGCTCCAAGGCACACTCTCTCAACGTGCAAATTGTCTAAGCGTCAGCTTTCTGACTGGGCATCTCCCATATAACAGATGCCGGGTTTTGCCGCGCACTCGACCTTCAGGCTGATCACATCGAAAGAATAAATTATGCCTGATTTTTTTCCTATGTTTCCAACCTTGGACCACATGAAACCATCGGTGTCGCAGGCTTTGTCTGCTACGTCGCATCGTTTGGGTCAGAGCAAATCGACCTATTTGGACCCATAAGCGCTGACGTCAGACACTCTGAACCTGCCATCCGAGGCGAAGGACGCACTTAAGGAAAGCCTTGCGAACGTCTTTATGACGGCGGATCGGCCAGAACTACTGCTGAGCATTGAATACCGCGCCCAACGCGGCCCGGTCTTATTCTAAATCCTTCGTTGGCCCACAAATTCCACGCAAGCCAAAAAGCACGCACTTGTCGTCTCAACCCGCTATCACTGTCAGACCGCATTAGGGGACACGCTGCATGAGGCGTTCAACCTGCCCACAGCCGAACAGTGCGTGGTGCGCACTCTTGTGGAAGGGGCGGATGCCAAGGCGATTGCAGCCGAAAGGGGCACCAGCGAGGGCACGGTCCGCGGCCAGATCAAATCCATTCTGGGAAAGATGCATGCACGCACCCAGTCCGAAGTCATTCGCTTTGCACTGTCATTGCGCGATGTGTCGGAAAGCGCCCATCCGGGCGTTGAACACTCAAGACAGAAGCCGGTCTTTGACGCAGCCGACTGGCCGACGGTTGAGGACTGAAAACCGTTCAAATCTGTCAGGGTCCCGGATGGACGGCGCCTTGACTATCATCACATGGTCCCAATCACCGGCCCAACACGCCCCCCATTTGTCGAAGTTCACATCCAAAGCCGCCGTGACAATGGGAAAGCGTATCGGGGTGATCGAAATGTTTCGGCAAATGAACCAACGCTCGCCTGCTGATATGGCGCTGATCGGGAATGATGAATTGGGCCCGGCTCTGGTCGCCAACGCCGAACTGATCGCAGGCAAGGGCAGGACGTGGCACAGGCCTACGCGATGGAAATTCTTGCGACAGAGGCACAGTGGTCACATGTGCCGATAAAGTGCGCAGGCATCAAAACGTGGTTCGTCGATGGGGCTGAAGACCCCGCGACGGATGTCGCCACCATCGCAGAATAACGGGAGGCTTTTCCCTTGGTTGATATTGAGGTCATCCCAAATGCAGGGCAGCTCTTGATGTATCTGCATTTCCAAACACTGATCCCCAGTTTCGCGAAAGCCGCGAAAGCAGTGGGTTGGTCCGGTTCGTGTTTTGGGACATGTCCCATCTCTGGCCGTAAGGCCAGCCTCTGCCGCATCAGTTCAGGGTCGCTTATGATGCAATGACGGCCTGAGATTGGATGAGTGTCTCGATCTGCGTGGTGCCATACCCCAGTTCGGTCAAGACCTCTCGTGTATGTTGGCCCAACAGCGGGGCTGCGTGATCGACGCTTGCAGGTGTGCGGCTGAATTTCACCGGATGGCCGATCGTTTCGACTTTGCCTGCAGTCGGATGGTCCAGCTCGACAATCATATCGCGGGCGCGGGCCTGGGGGTCTGCATGCATCTGCAGGATATCGTTGACAGGACCGGCCGGCAGATGCGCCTGTTCCATGCGCTGCAACCAATTCTCGGTCGTGTCCTGAACCAGATACCCAGTCAGAATGTCGACCAGCGCAGGCAGGTTCTGCATCCGGTCCGCATTTGAGGAAAACCTGGGATCATCGTTCAACTCGGGGGCCGAAATGACATCCAGGAACCGGATCCAGTTGCTTTGGTTCGCCGCGCCGACATTGATCCATCCATCGCTGGTCTGAAATGCCTGATACGGCGCATTCAGAGGATGGGCCGAGCCAAGCGGGTCGGGTTTCTCGCCGGTCGCAAAAGCAATGGCCGACTGCCAGTACGTCTGGGTGATCGCAGCCTCAAAAAGCGAGGTGTCGACCTTTTGCCCCACCCCGGTTTGCAGCATGCTGGAATAGGCCGCCGACACCCCCATTGCCGCCAAAATACCGGCATTGATGTCGGAAATTGGGGCCGCAACCTTGACCGGCGGGCGACCCGGCCCTTCCCCTGTGATCGACATCAATCCCGACATGCCCTGGGCAATCAAATCAAATCCGCCGCGCTCGGCATAAGGACCGGTGCGGCCAAATCCTGAAATTTCGCAATAGATCAGGCGCGGATTGACTTTGGCCAGATCCTCGTAGGACAGTCCGAGCTTTTCCATCGTGCCTTTGCGGTAATTCTCGATCACCACGTCAGCCTCGGCCAGAAGCTTGCGCAGGATGTCTTTGGCGTCGGGATCTTTCAGATTAAGCGAGATGCCACGCTTGTTGCGATTCATCATCATATAGGCCGCTGCTTCGCCGCCGATCTCGGGCGGCACAAACCGCCGACTGTCATCGCCGGTTGGTTTTTCCACCTTGATGACGTCGGCCCCCATATCGGCCAGCATCAAGCCGCAGACTGGCCCGGCCATGATATGGGCGAGCTCAACAACGCGCATGCCTTTGAGCGGACCTGATTTCGGGCTCACTTGCCCCTCCATACCGGTTTGGTCTTGCCCAGGAAGGCCTCCATGCCAGTGCGAAAATCGTCGCTCATGTAACACGACACGATCAGATCGGAATCTTCGACCTTGGATGCGATGCGGTTGCGCCGCATCGCTTCCTTGGTGGCGCGCAGTGTCAAAGGCGCCATCGATCCGACTTTACCGGCAAGTTCAGCGGCACGGGTCAGCATCGCATCCTCGTCCGGCAGGACTTCGCTGACCAGCCCGATCCCAAGTGCTTCGTCGGCTTCGATCAGGCGCGCGGTAAAGATGATCTCGCGGACACGTCCGGCCCCGATCAGTTCGGACAACCGGGCAAGGTTGCCCGCCGCCAGACAGTTGCCCAGCGTGCGTGCAATCGGAAACCCAAATTTCAGGCTGGCGGAAGCGATCCGGATATCGCAGGCCGCAGCGATAGACCCACCGCCCCCTGTGCAGGCCCCGTTGATCGCAGCTATGGTGGGCACCGGACAGCGTTCAACGGCCTCAAGAACCGCATCAATCTGGTTTTCATAATCCAGCGCGTCCTGCGGTTTTTCAAAGGCGCGAAACTGGGTCATGTCGGTGCCTGCGGCAAAAGCCTTGCCTCCGGCGCCCGAAATCACAACGGCGCGGACGGTCCCGTCAGTCGGCATCTCGGTGCACAGCTGGGCCAGTCGTTCATACATGCCAAAGGTCAACGCATTGCGCGCTTCGGGCCGCTGGAAGGTGATCCACAGAATGCCGTCGCGCAGCCTATCCGTGATTTCGACTGGGTGTTCGGTCATCGGTAAAAATACTCCACAAGGAACATCGGCACGGATGGAACGTAGGTGCACAGCATCAACACCGCGAGCAGCACGCCAACGAACCAGACATTGACCTTGGACACTTCCCAGATATTCGCGCGCGCCACCGAGCAGGCGGTAATCAGAACCGATGCCACGGGCGGAGTTTGCTGTCCGATGGCCAGGTTAAGCGTCACCACCAGCCCGAAATGCACCGGATCAATGCCAGCCGCCGTGATCAGCGGGATCACGATCGGGATCACCAGAATGATCGCCGCCGCCGAGTGCAGGAAAAAGCCAACGATCAGGAAGAAGAAGTTCAGGATCAGCAAGATCGCCCATTGCTGCGTGGTGATCGACAGGATGCTTTCTGCCAGTTGCTGAGGGATCTGTGCGCGGGTCAGAAAGCCGCCCATCAGCACGGATGCCGCCACCAGCAGCATAACAACAGCAGTCTGAATGCCACCATCCAGCATCGCGCGGCGCAGGTGGCTGAAGTCAAGGTTGCCATACCATGCCGAAACAATAAGAGAGGCCAGCACCGCAAGTCCCGCCGCTTCGGTTGCCGTCACATATCCACCAAAGATACCGCCCAGAATAATCACCGGAAGCGTGAAGGCCGGAAGGGCATCCATAAAGGTCTCGCGCAGACGCGGCAGGTTAAAAGCAGCTTCGGTTGGGAAATTGTACCGCTTAGCAAAGAAATAGGCGACCAGCATCAAACCAGCTGCCCCCATCAGACCCGGAACGATGCCTGCGACAAACAACTGTTCAACGGACGTATTTGCCGAGGCCGCATACAGGATCATCGGGATAGAAGGCGGAATGATGATGGCAAGCGACGCCGAGGATGAGGTCACTGCGGCTGAGAATTCCTTACTATAGCCGCGTTTTTTCATCTGCGGGATCAGGATCGACCCCATCGCCGCCACATCGGCCACCGCCGAACCCGAAATTTCGGCGAAAAACAAAGACACCCCGATGTTCACCATCGCAAGCCCGCCCCGGATGAACCCGATGATTGCGCCGACGAAATTGATCAGCCTGTCGGTGATCCCGCCTGCGTTCATGATGGCCCCCGCAAGGACAAACATCGGGATCGCGATCAGCGAGAATTTGGTCGACCCATCGTACATATCAAGCGCAATGGTCACCAGGCTGTCAGGCCCTTCGGTGAACAGCAGCCCAAGAACCCCACACATGGCCAGCGCCACGGCTATCGGGATGTTGATGCAGATCATGATCAGCATCGCTGCGAAAATACCGGCCATAAGCATCAGACGCGATCCTTGTTCTTTTCGAGTTCGACTTCGACCTCTTCTTCGATTTCAGCATGCTCAAGTGAAATACCGTCGGCAGTCAGCTTGAGATAACCCGGAAGGCTCAGCAGCTGACACAGCATGAACAGGATTGCCCCGATCGGGATGACGGATTGGGTGAACTGAACAGGGACCCACGTAAGCGAGATCAGTGTATCACCTGCAAGAACTTCAAGAACCTGAAGCCCAGCGCGTGCCATCAGGAAGAAGAAGATCAGCACGATCACCTCTCCGACCAGCAAGGCCGCAACCCGGAATTTGACAGGCAACTTCAGCAAGACGGTGTCAAAGCCGATATGGCGGCGATGAAGCGCCGCAAGGGCTGATCCGTAATAGGTGATCCAGGCGAGCATGATTGCCGCCACCTCGTCGTACCACGAAAAGCTTTGACCGAGGAGGCGCGCGATGACGGCAAGAGTAACCGTCAGCGTCAGCACGACCATCAGACTGATCGTGATCCACTCAAGGACCTTGCTGAGCATCCGGTTGATGCGCGACAACGTCGGGAAGGAAGCGTTTTCCATGTCAGCAAGACCTGTTGGATATTATTCGTCACCCCCGCACAGTTCGTGCGCGAGCGTGATCGAGTATCGTTTCGAGTGTGAGAAAGAGGCGGCAGGAAACCCTGCCGCCGTCAGGTCGATCAGCTTCCGCTACCGAGCCCGAGGACCGTATCGATCATGTCCTGACCGCCGTCGACTTCGTCAGCGAACTGCTGGTAGATCGGCTTGGACGCTTCGATGAATGCGGCCTTATCGGCTGTGTTCACTTCGACGCCTGCATCTTCGATGACTTTCAGCAGGCTCGCTTCCAGTTCTGCGGCTTTCTCATAAGTAAAGTCCTGCGTCTTGTTGGCACAATCCGTCAGACCCGCCTGAATGTCTGCCGGCAGTGCGTCGTATTTCTTCTTCGACGCCAGAATATACGCGGGCGTATAGACGTGGCCGGTCACAGACAGATACTTCTGCACTTCTTGGAATTTGGCTGACGCGATCTGTGCATAGGGGTTTTCCTGGCCGTCGATCACGCCGGTTTGCAGCGCGGTGAACACGTCAGAAAAGGCCATTGGCGTCGGGTTTGCACCGTATTCCTGGAACATCTTCAGGCGCCAGACACCATTAGGTGTGCGCAGTTTGATACCAGCAAGATCGGCGGGCACATTGATCGGGCGGACGTTGTTTGTGATGTTACGAAAGCCGTTTTCGGCCAATCCGACAATGTGATAGCCGTTTTTATGGGCCGCATTCTGGAACACATCCATCATCTCGCCCTGCACCCGGCGCATGTGGTCACGGTCAGTAATGATGTAGGGCATTTCGAAAATGCCGAACGAGTCATCGACCGATGACATCACCGAAGACGGCAAAGAGAAATCGACCTGACCCAGCTTGAGCTTTTGCAGCAGCTCTTTGTCCTTGCCCAGCTGAGATGAGCCGAAAGTCTGGACTTCGACCTTGTCGCCCATTGCGCCGTTGACGCAGGCGGCAAAATTGTCGACGGACGCTTCGAAAAGCGATCCCGGTTTGCCCACATGACCGAACTTCATTGTCATATCGGCTGCGGACGCGGCTGTTGCCAGACCGATGGCCGTGGTTGCCGCAAGAATTTTTGCGATTATTTTCATGACGTTCTCCTCCCAGAGATTGGCTTTTGAATACGATCTTATTCAGTTTTGCCCCGTTCGCGGGGGTCTTGGTCTTAGGACAGCAAGCTCATCGCCGCCTGCACCCCACCCTCCTCGTGGGGAACATTCGCCTGCTTCAGCCCCATTTCGACACCGGCCAAAGTTGCAACCAGCATCAGATCGTTGAAGTCGCCCAGATGGCCAATGCGGAAGACCTTATCAGCCACTTTGGACAGACCATTTCCCAATGATATATCATAATGTTCCAGCGTAGAGGCCCGGAATGCATCGGCGCTGTGCCCCTCGGGCAGTCTTACGGCGGTCAGCACGCCGCTTTCCTGCCCTTGCGTGGCGCAGAGAACCTCAAGCCCCCATTTGCGCACCGCTGCACGCGCAGCCGTGCCATGACGCGAGTGGCGCGCAAAGACGTTTTCCAGCCCCTCTTCGTGCAGCATATCGATCGCTTCGTTCAGGCCGTAAAGCAGATTGGTGGCGGGCGTGTAGGGAAAATAGCCGGTCTTGTTCGGGCCAACCATATCGGCCCAGTCCCAGTAAGATCTTTGCAGTTTTGCCGTCTTGTTGGCGGCCATCGCCTTGGCGCTTGCCGCATTGAACGACAGGCCGGGCGGCAGCATCAGCCCCTTCTGCGATCCCGAAACGGTGACGTCGACGCCCCACTCATCATGCTGATAGTCAAGTGATGCCAGACCCGAAATCGTATCAACCATGAACAACGCCGGGTGGCCCGCCTTGTCGATGGCCTTGCGCACTTCGGCGATGGGCGACACGGAGCCGGTCGAGGTTTCGTTGTGTACGACACAAACCGCCTTGATCTCGTGTCCCTTGTCCTCGGCCAGATAAGCTTCGATCTGCTCCGGGTCGGCCCCGCCGCGCCAGTCACCTTCGATAAATTCGGCCTGCAGGCCCAGCTTTTCCGCGAGCTTTTTCCAAAGGGTCGCAAAGTGTCCGGTTTCAAACATCAGGACACGATCACCCGGCGACAGCGTGTTGACCAAAGCAGCTTCCCAAGCCCCAGTTCCGGACGCCGGAAAGATGAACACGTGCTGTTCCGTCTTGAAGATCGTCTTCAGGCCGTTCAGCGCCCGCGACCCGACTTTGGCAAAGTCCGGACCGCGATGATCGATGGTTTGTTGCCCTATCGCGCTCAGAATACGGTCCGGCACAGCACTGGGCCCCGGGATTTGTAGAAAGTGGCGGCCAGCTTTTCTCATGACAATCGGTCTCACATCCAAAGTACGGAAAATCGGTCAAGGCAGAGGCCCCGGACCAGCAGTTTTGCTTTTTGGTTGAAACAACGTAATTTTGAATTCATAATTAAGTCAATCGAAATTTGCCCGCCGGCCGTCCCGATCCCACTGGCCCAATCACACTGGAACGCACATGTCTCAGCTCTTCGACGCCCTCGAAAAACGCGTTCAGGGCGATCTGATGTTCGACAGCTTTTCACGGGGCCGCTATGCGACGGATGCGTCGCTTTATCAGATGATGCCGCTTGGAGTTCTGTCGCCGAGGTCCGAAGATGACATACGCGCAGCCATCGACATCGCAGGCGAACAGGGCATTCCCGTTTTGGCGCGCGGCGGCGGGACGTCTCAGTGTGGCCAGACCGTAAACGAAGCACTCGTTCTGGATAACACACAGTATTTCAACGAAATTTTGGAACTGGATGTCGAAGGGCAAAGATGTGTCGTGCGCCCCGGGATCGTGCTTGATGACCTGAACCGCGCCCTGAAACCGCATGGTCTGTGGTTTCCGGTGGATGTTTCGACAGCATCGCGCGCGACCATCGGTGGCATGACCGGCAACAACTCGTGCGGCGGGAAATCTCTGCGCTATGGTATGATGCGCGATAACGTTCTTTCGATCGACGCGTTTTTGGCGGATGGCAGCAAGTATCACTTTGGACCGATCGGCCCTGCCGCCACTTCTGATTTTGCGGCTTTGTACGACGATCTGTTGCGGCTGGGTGCACGCGAGGCCGCAGAGATCGACGAACGATTCCCCAAAGTCATGCGGCGCGTGGGCGGGTACAACATTGACGCCTTGGCGCCCAAAGATACCCCAAACAACCTTGCCCACCTTCTGGTCGGGTCCGAAGGGACGCTTGCCTATTCCACCGCGATTGAACTGAAACTCTGGCCGATTGTCTCTGAAAAAGTTTTGGGGGTTTGTCATTTCCCAACCTTCCATCAGGCGATGGACGCCGCGCAGCATCTGGTCACGCTGAACCCTCAGGGGGTTGAACTGGTTGACGCCACGATGATTGCCCTGGCGCGTGACATCCCGATGTTTCGTCAGACCATCCAGGAATTCGTGACAGGCAGGCCCGACGCGCTTTTGCTGGTGGAGTTTGCCGAAGACGATCCAAACCAGCATGTTCAAAAGCTGAGGCAGCTGGAAGAGATGATGGGGGATCTCGGGTTCTCATGGTCTGGTAGCGGTAAGACCTGGGGCGGAGTGACCCCTGTCCCGGACCCCAAGCTACAAGCCCGGATTGCCGATCTGCGCAGTTCCGGTCTGAACATCATGATGTCGATGAAGGCCGATGGAAAGCCGGTGTCCTTCGTCGAAGATTGCGCCGTCGAATTGCCCGATCTCGCGGACTATACAGCTGGCCTGACAGAGATCTTCGAGAAGCATGGCACCCGCGGCACGTGGTACGCACATGCGTCGGTGGGCTGTTTGCACGTGCGTCCCGTTCTGAATCTCAAACTGGATCAGGACGTCAAGACGATGCGCGCAATTGCCGAGGAATGCTTTGATCTTGTTGCGAAATACAAGGGGTCCCATTCGGGGGAACATGGCGACGGTCTGGTCCGTTCCGAATTTCACGAAAAGATGTTCGGCGCGCGCATGGTCGCCAGCTTTCAAGAGGTCAAGACGCGGTTCGACCCTACCGGGTTGTTCAATCCCGGCAAGATCGTGAACGCGCCGAAAATGGATGATCGCCGCCTGTTTCGCTATAGCGCCGATTACACTGTGCCCGAATTCCAGACCGACCTTGACTGGTCGGCATGGACAGGCAGCGGCGGCGGGTTTCAGGGCGCCGTCGAGATGTGCAACAACAACGGGGCGTGCCGCAAACTCAAAGGCGGAGTCATGTGCCCCTCCTTTCGGGTGACACGCAAGGAACAGGACCTGACCCGCGGGCGTGCCAATTCATTGCGGCTGGCGATATCGGGGCAGCTGGGGCCCGACGCGCTGACCTCGGATCAGATGGCGGATACCATGAAGCTGTGCGTATCGTGCAAAGGCTGCCAGCGCGAATGTCCCACCGGCGTGGACATGGCCCGGATGAAGATCGAAGTGCTTTCAGCGCGGTCAAAGCAAAATGGGCTTAGCCTTCACGACCGCTTGGTCGCCTTTTTACCCCGCTACGCCCCTTGGGCCGCCCGTCTGCCATTCCTGATGAACCTGCGCAACACAGTGCCCGGGCTTGCCAAAGTGACCGAGAAACTGACTGGGTTCACAGCGACACGCGACTTGCCCAAATGGAGCGCGCGCCCCTTCAAGGACGCCGAAGTCGCCCCGCAAGACGCCCCCAAAGCGGTGTTGTTTGCCGACTGTTTCAATCGATATTTCGAGCCTGAGAATTTGCGCGCCACGGTCAAGGTGCTTGAGGCGGGCGATATTCCAATTCATGTGGCCGCTGCCCCCGAACGAGAGCGCCCCTTGTGTTGCGGCCGGACATTTTTGTCTGCCGGTCTGGTTGACGAGGCCAAGCGCGAGGCACAGCGGCTGGTTGACGCGGTGCTGCCTTATGCCGAACAAGGCGTGCCGATCATCGGGCTTGAACCCAGTTGCCTGCTGACCCTGCGCGATGAAATCCCCGCGCTGCTGCCCGGAAAAGAGACCGAGCTTTTGGCCCGCCACGCACGGATGCTGGAAGAATACATCGCCGATCAGGACGACAACCCCGATTTCGAGCTGCCTTTGACATCCCCCGCGCCAAAAGTCCTGCTGCACGGGCACTGCCATCAAAAGGCGATGGGCGTCATGTCGAGCATTGAAAAAACCCTTTCCCGCCTGCCCGATACCGAGGTCGAAGTGGTCGAAACAAGCTGCTGTGGCATGGCTGGCGCATTTGGGTATAGTGTCGAAACCCACGAAATCTCGCGGAAAATGGCAGAGTTGGATCTGGCGCCTGCCGTGAGGAAAGCTGACAAAGAGACATTGATCGTTGCAGATGGCACCTCCTGTCGTCATCAGGTGGCGGATACGACCGCGCGCAAACCCATACATGTGGCGCGTCTTCTTGAAATGGCCCTGAAAAGGTGAGGCAAAGCACCCAATGATGCAGGCGACGGAAACACAAACGATCGCGCGAAAGTCGTTGCATCACGAACTGGTGGATCGTCTTCAGATGTTGATCATCAATGCCGAACTGGCCCCGGGCACCAAGGTGCCTGAAAAGCTTCTGTGCGACCAGTTCGGGGTATCCCGAACCCCGCTCAGAGAGGCGCTGAAGGTTCTTGCCTCGGTCGGTCTGGTCAGGCTTGAGCCCAACAGGGGGGCTTGGGTCACGCAGGTCACGGAAGACGAGGTTGAAGAGGTGTTTCCTGTCCTGGGCGCGCTGGAGGCCCTGTCTGGCGAACTGGCCTGCAAACGCATCACCGACGCCGAAATCGAAGAGGTTCGCGCCCTTCACGAGCAGATGATGCAAAGCTACGAAAACCGGGATCTGGATGCCTATTTCAGCATTAACCAGAAAATTCACCGCGCCATTCTTATGGCCGCCCGCAACAGCACGTTGACCACGTCATGTCAGGCCTTGTCGTTGCGCATGCAGCGGGCCCGCTATCTGGCGAATATGACCGAGGGTCGGTGGTATGACGCGGTGCAAGAGCATGAAAAGATCCTGAAGTACCTTGTCGCAAGAGATGGCCCGAAACTGGCAGCAACCCTGTTGGATCACATGGATGCCAAGCGTATTTCCGTTGTACGCTGGCTTCAGGCGCGTGAAGCGACACCCGAAGTCTCGTGAACAGAAACTACTACGCTGGCTGAGGAGACTTCCTGAGAGTCAGCCAGGCGATGATCAGGGCGATAAACACAATCATCATTCCCATGCCTTCGCGTGCCGTTTCAGTGACCCACCAGACCTCTTGTGTCCAGAACCCCGGCGTCTTTGGCCAGTACCAAACAACCCCAAAGGCCGCGATGGCCAGGAAACCCAAAAGCAACGTCCTGCCCCGGCCCGAAATCATTGCTGGCCGAAATGCGGCTAGCCCACACCAAATCGCAGCTGCACCGTATATTACGCCCCAATAGAGAGCATCTGGATCATTGTATTGCACCAGCGCGAACAGCACCATCAGACCACAAAACACCGCCGCAACAACTCGCATTCGAAGCCTCGCAAAAAGGTTGAGAAATTTGCCTCTTCACCCTAGGCTTGAGGATGCCGCTGGGTCAAGACAATGGAATTGACGCGCGCATCCTGGGGAGGATGACCAATGCAGACAAAAGTAACAGACCCTGTTAGCAGCAGCCAATCGAGCACGATACAATGGCAGCGCTTTTCGGTCCCTTACCAATACCCGGTTGGATTTGTGCGCGGGGCTTTCGATCCTGATAATCCCATTTTTTGTCAGATGGTTGTACGAGACGAACCCGAAAAAAGGCATCGTTGCCTTTTCGTCGTCGACGAAGGGCTTGCAAGCCCTGATCTGGACGCAAAAATCGATGCCTATTTCGCGGCTCATTCCGATCAGCTTGTGATGATTGATCGCCCCATGGTCGTGCCGGGGGGAGAAACTGTAAAAAATGATCTCGCCCATGTCGAGCGTATTCAGTCGGCAATCCACACCCATGCGGTTGACCGGCATTCCTATGTCATTGCAATCGGCGGCGGTGCCGTACTGGATGCGGTTGGTCTGGCGGCGGCAACATGCCACCGCGGCGTGCGCCATATCCGTGTCCCAACAACCGTTCTGTCCCAGAATGACAGTGGTGTCGGGGTCAAGAATGCGGTGAACTTCAAAGGCATCAAGAACTATGTCGGGACGTTTGCGCCGCCCTGGGCCGTGCTGAATGATTTCGACTTTCTGGATCAGTTGCCCATTCGCGAGCGGATCGCCGGGATTTCCGAAGCCGTCAAGGTTGCGTTGATCCGGGACCCCGCGTTTTACCTTTGGCTGGAACGCAATGCCGACGCTTTGGCCACCTTCAGACCCGAGGCCGAAGAATACATGGTCCGCCGGTCGGCCGAACTGCATATGCACCAGATTGCCCACGGCGGTGATCCGTTTGAAATGGGTTCGGCACGTCCTTTGGATTTTGGTCACTGGTCGGCCCACAAGCTGGAAGCGATGACCCGCCACCACGTCCGCCATGGCGAAGCCGTGGCCATCGGCATTGCGTTGGACACACGGTATTCGGTGCTGGCCGGGCTCCTGCCCGAGGGCGACGAGGAACGGGTCATTGTGCTGCTCGAAAGCCTTGGATTGCGGATCTGGCATCCCGCCCTGGAAAGCAGGGATGCCGATGGCCGCCTGTCCATCCTGACCGGATTGGAAGAGTTTCAGGAGCATCTTGGGGGGGCGTTAACGATCACGCTGCTCACCGGATTGGGACAAGGTCACGAAGTGCACGAAATCGATGGCAAACTGGTGCATCAGGCGATGGATTGGCTGAAAGCGCGGAGCCGGTCCGAATGAAGCTGCCGGGAAATCTCGGTCACCTGACCTATTGCCTGAACATTCACCCAACCCAGACATTCGCCGAGGTCGAAGCCGCGCTTTCAGGCCCGGTTTCTGCTGTTAAGGCATCTGTTTCGCCGCAATCGCCCTTTGCTGTCGGACTGCGGTTTTCCGGTGACGCATTGGATGAGCTGGCCGATCCGGCCAAGCGCGCCGCGCTCAAGTCACAGCTGGACACCAACGACTTCCGCGCCATCACGGTGAACGGATTTCCCTATGGCCGGTTCCACGGAACCAAGGTCAAGGAAGAGGTGTATCAACCCGATTGGCGCAGCGATGTGCGGGTCCGCTATACTAATGAACTGGCTGATTTGATGGCCGAAATTGCGCCGAAAGACGAATGCGTCAGCCTGAGCACCGTGCCGGGAACGTTCAAGCCATTGGGCGCCGGGGCCGAAGCGCAGATGACTGAGAATTACCTGCAATCGGTGGCCCACCTGATCAGGCTGAAAGACCGCAGCGGGGTCACCGTTGCGCTGGCAATCGAACCGGAACCCTTTTGTTTTCTTGAAACGATTGCCGAGACGGTCGATTTCTTTCAGCACTATCTGTTCAGCGATCAGGCCGTGGCGCGAATTTCCGAGCTTACCGGTCTGTCCTGGGCACAATCTGCTGACGCCCTGCCCCGGCATCTTGGGCTATGTTATGACGTTTGCCACGCGGCCGTCGAATACGAAGATCCGGCTGGCAGTATCTCGGCGCTGCGCGAGGCTGGCATTCCGATTCACAAGCTGCAACTCAGCGCGGCGTTGCGGGTGGCCTCGGTCGGCCCCGACCAGCGAGAGGCTTTGGCCGACTTCATCGAGCCGACGTATCTGCACCAGGTGATCCGCCGCACACCGGACGGCCTGAAAAACATGGTTGATCTGCCGCAGGCGCTGGCACTGGGCAGCGCGACAGACGGCGAGGAATGGCGCGTGCACTTCCATGTCCCCTTGTTCATTGACGATCTGGGGGCCTTTTCGTCGACCCAGGATTTTCTCAAAGACATCCTTGCACTGCACCGGGAAAACCCGATCTCGCAGCATCTGGAAATTGAGACTTACACTTGGGATGTGTTACCGGGCGGGCTGCGCGGGGAAACTGTTGATTTGGACATCGCACGCGAAATGCGCTGGGTTCTGGACCAGGTGACCGGATGACGTATCAGACATTTCTCAAACTTGGGCGCGTATCAAACCTGCCTACAGTGTGGACAAACGCCATTGCGGGCACGGTACTGGCGGGGCAGCCATCCCTGTCGGCCATTCTGATTGTCGGCTGCGCGCTAACGCTGTTTTACGTCGGTGGCATGTGGCTGAACGATGCATTCGACGCCGAGATTGATGGCATCGAACGGGCCAACCGACCAATCCCGATGAGCGAAATTTCGGTGGGCACCGTTTTTAGCGGCGGCTTTGCCATGCTGGGGCTGGGCATCCTCTTGGCCTTTTCGCAGGGCGTCACCGTTGGCTTGGCGGGGCTGTGTCTGGCAGCAGCCGTGGTTCTGTACGACTGGCTTCACAAGCGCACGGCTCTAAGCCCCGTCATCATGGGGGTCACCCGGTTTTTCTGCTACATTGTGGCCGCTCTCGCGGTTGGGCAGCTCACCGGGTCTGTGGTGTTCGGCGCGCTGGGTCTTTTGGCCTATACTGCCGGGCTGACCTATGCGGCCAAGCAGGAAGCCTATGACCGGCTGGACCGCGCCTGGCCCCTAGCCGTGCTAGCGCTGCCGCTGATCTATGCACTGATGCAAACCGCTGGCGATATCGCGGCTCTGGCGATTTGGGTTGGGCTGCTGGTCGTTGTGTTGCTGGCTTTGCGTCGACTTTTCCGCCGGAACAAGGGCGATGTGCCTACGGCGGTTGTCACCATGATCGCGGGAATGTCGCTGTACGACGCCACCCTGATTGCAGGCACCGGACAGACCGGGCTGGCTGTGGTGGCCGTCGCCGGATTTGGCCTGACGCTGTATCTACAGCGGGTCGTGTCCGGCACCTGATCCGGGTCACCGGAACACGTGATCCAGCACCAGTGCTTTGAAATCCGTCGCCTCAACAGCGCCTTCGGGAAGCAAATCAGCCTCTGATGAAATCACCAATGGACCATGGTCAGGATCATCGGTGATCCGACCATGGGTGCCTTTCACCAGTTTGGTGTCTTTCAGTGAAATCACATCCATCAGCTGCCGTTGTCCCAGCTTTCGTCTGGCCAGTTTCAGTCCGGTCGACAGCATCGGAAAACGAAGTTCGGGGTCGACAAACAGCTCGACCGGATCATACCCCGGCTTGCGGTGGATATCGACGGTGCGGGCAAAATCAGGTGCCTTTTCATCGTCGAGCCAATAGTAATAGCTGAACCAGCGATCCGCCTTGCTGACGGCAACCAACTCTCCCGACCGGGCGTGATCCAGCCCGTTGGCCCGTTTGCCGTCTGCGTCCCAGACGTTTTCCACCCCATCAAGGCCAGCAACCAAAGCGGCCACTTCGGCAATTCGGTCGGGGTTCTTTACATAGATATGCGCAATCTGGTGATCGGCCATCGCAAAGGCCTCGGACGCGCCTGCATCCAGAACTTCGCGGCCAAATTCCTCGGGGCGAACGGCCAGCAACCCAGCCTGGCGCAAGGCGCGGTTGATATGCACAGCATCCGTCGCCTGTGTAATGCCGTATTCGGACACAACCACGACACGCCGCCCGGTCTTGTCCGCAAACTCGATCAGTTCGCCGCACAGATCGTCGATCTCGCGCAGGTCCGCCTGCAAACGCGGGTGGTCCAGATCGGGACCAAGCCGTTGCAGGTTATAGTCCAGATGCGGCAAATAGGTCAGCGTCAGCGTGGGATCACGGGTTTCCATCACGTGCAGCGTTGATTTGGCAATCCAGTCAGATGACGTGATATCGGCCACCGGACCCCAGAATTTGAACAGCGGAAACTGACCCAGTTTGGCATCCAATTCGTCATGCAACGCATGAGGGTGCGCATAGTGATCAGGAATCTTGCGCCCATCGGCCGGGTACATCGGACGCGGCGTCGCCGACCAGTCAGCAGTGGCATACATATTGTACCACCAGAACATCTTGGCGCAGGTGAAATCAGGGTTGCGGGCGCGACCGGCATCCCAGATCTTTTCGCCCGCCACCAGTTGATTGGGCTGACGCCACAGCAGAACCTCGGCCAGATCGCGAAAGTACCAGCCATTGGCCACCGCGCCATGGCCCGACGGTGGCAGACCGGTCAAAAGCGTGGATTGCGCGGTGCAGGTGACGGCAGGCGTGACCGTGTTCAGTGCGCGCTGCCCCCCGCGTGCCGCAAGTTTGGCAAGATGTGGAGTGTGTGCTCCGACCAGATGCGGCGCCAGTCCAACGACAAGGATGACCAGTGTCTTTTGCATCAAAGCTCCTTGCGAATGAGTTTGGGGTCAGGGGACACGTTGGAAAACCAGTCAGCTGGCGTCGCAACAAGAATCTGCCCTGAGGACATGAGAAACCTGATCATCTGCCCCTCCCCGCCTTGGTTCGATATCAGTCTAGGACCAAGATCCTTCGTTAACAATTGTAGAATGGGCAGTCGTGATACTGGCATTGTGGGGGGATGTTTGCGTAAGATCAAACCAACGATTTTTCGGGGAGGAAGAATCTTGTCAGACACACCAGCAGATCTGTTGCGACGATGGGTTTTGGCGCAGGCCGATGATCAAGCGGAATGGGTTTCTCAAAGCCTTGAGACCATTTCAAAAGGCGGTCCGGAAAAGGACTTGCACGTATTTCTCGGGCTCGCCCCGCGTCGTCTGGGCAAAGCCGACCTTGAGCTGTCAGACGCAGATTTGAAAGCGGCCGATGCAGCGCATCCCGGCTGGACCCCGGCGGGATGGAGCATTGATGGCGCCGCCCGCGTTCTCGCCTTGCTGAACAGCGCCGGAAACCGCGCGTTCAGTGACCGTTTCAAAGATCTGCGGCGCACGGCGGATATGGCTGAACTGATTGCGCTCTATCGCGGATTGCCGCTGTACCCCGACCCCGAAACTCTGGGGTTCGAGGTTGGCGAAGGGTTACGGTCGAACATCAAAGCGGTGTTCGAAGCGATTGCGCATCAGAACCCCTATGCGCGCGATCATTTTGACGAACATCGCTGGAACCACATGATCCTGAAGGCGCTGTTTGTTGACAGCCAGCTGTCTCCGATCATCGGGCTGGAAGAGCGGGCAAACCCCGAACTGGCCCGCATTCTTGTGGACTATGCCCAGGAACGCTGGGCGGCGGGGCGTCCTGTCACTGACGAGCTTTGGATTTCGGTGCGCCCCTTCCGCAATGACCCCGAGATCAAGCCACAACTGGACCAAGCCATTGCCGATGGACATCTGACAGAGGAGACGTTGCAATGATGCTGATTGACCCCCACGCGCACATGATTTCGCGCACAACCGACGACTATCAGGCGATGGCCGCAGCCGGTGTCGTGGCCCTGATCGAACCAGCATTCTGGGTTGGCCAGCCGCGCACCTATGTTGGCACCTATGTCGATTACCTGTCTTCCATTGTTGGTTGGGAACGGTTCCGCGCCGGACAATTCGGCATCCGCCACTACTGCACCGTCGGGCTGAATTCGAAAGAGGCCAACAACGAAGAGCTTGCCGAAGGCGTCATGGAATGGCTGCCGCGCTTTGCCCTGAAAGAGGGCGTCGTGGCCATCGGCGAGATCGGTTATGACGAGCAAACCCCGCTGGAAGACAAATACTTCCGGCTGCAGCTGGAACTGGCGAAAGAACTGCACCTGCCGGTCATGGTGCACACGCCGCATCGCGACAAGAAACGCGGCACGTCCCGATCAATGGACGTGTGCGAAGAAATGGGCGTTGATCCGTCGATGGTGATCATCGACCACAACAACGAAGAAACCGTGGCCGAGGCGCTGCAGCGCGGGTACTGGGCCGGGTTCTCAATCTACCCAAGCACAAAGATGGGCAACGCCCGCATGGTCGAACTGCTCAAGCAATATGGTGGTGAGCGGATCATCGTCGACAGCGCTTGCGATTGGGGGATTTCCGACAGCCTTGGCGTGGCCAAGACCGCAAAACTGGCGCTGGAAAGCGGCATTCCGCAGGAAACGGTTCGCAAGGTCTGCTATCAGAACGCGCTGGATGCCTATGGTCAGTCAGGCCAGATGAAGGAAGAAGACTGGCTGAACCCGCCCGCCATCGATCAGCGCACCGTTTACGAGGGCAATTCGATCCTGCGCGGCGGGCGCGAACCCCGGATCGAAGCGCCGGGCGAACGGCGGGCCGGACAATTGCTGATCGAATAACGATAGACCGGTCATGCTGCGCCTGTTTCTTCTGGTCCTGCTGCTGCTTGCAGTCACGATCGTCCCCTTCCTAATCTGGGGCGGCGATCTGGAGGCGGCGTTATCGGAAAAAGGCGTTGCCGGGTGGATGCGCGGTTTTGGCGGCTGGGCCTGGGCTGCGGGCATCGCGCTGATCGCTTCGGACATTGCGCTCCCGGTTCCCTCCACCGCGGTTATGGCAGCACTGGGAATCGTTTACGGCCCCTGGATTGGCGGTGCCGTTTCAGCCGCCGGGTCATTTCTGGCCGGACTGCTGGGATACGAGGTCTGCCGGATAATTGGACCGGCAACGGCACAAAAGCTTGCCGGCGCAGAAGGATTTGATCAGGCCAAGTATCTGTTTCAGCAATGGGGCGGCTGGATCGTTGCCGGATCACGGTGGCTGCCGGTCTTGCCCGAAACGATCAGTTTTTTGGCGGGCCTGACCGCAATGCCATTTCGGCGCTATGTCACCGCTTTGGCTTGTGGGGCCGTGCCGCTGGGGTTCGTTTTTGCCACGGCCGGGCACCTTGGATCGGACCGCCCGTGGATGATGATGGGGATCTGCGCCATTGCCCCATTGGTTTTGTGGATGATCATCCGGCCATTTCTGCCGCGCAGCCGATGATAGCGATCAGGGCGAAAACCCGGGCGCTTTAACATAGGCGACGATCTGGCGGATTTCATCCACTGAAAAGGTTTCGTGCCATTCGGGCATCTTCTTGAACCCTTTGTACACCCGCTTGAAGACGAACTCTGGTGTGTACTTACCAGGCTTCAGCTTTGGAGCCTTGCCGGGATAGGCCTTATAGCCGTGGCAGTGGGTGCACTGCGCGAACCACATTTCTTTTCCCGCTTCGAAATTCACCGGATCCGCCAGGAACTCTTCGGTGAACACCTGCGCCGCGACCACTTCATCCGCGCTCAATTGCGGCTCAGCCTTGGCAGTTGTCTCGGCGGTGTCTTCTTTCGCCACGGCGTCACCCGATTGCGCGGCTAAAAACGCGATCACATCGCGCTGTTCCTGTTCGTTCTTCAGCTTGAAGGTCATCGCCGATTTGGCCTTGGGATTATCCAAATACGCCCGCAGGTATTGCGTTGGGTTGCTCAGATACTGCATAAGCTGGGCTTCATCCCAGACCAAACCCTGCTCCGCCGCCGCCACGATACTTTTCTTGTACTTGTACCCCTCGGCGCTGGCCGCCGCACGATCGACGACACCATTCAGGATCGGACCGGTCCGGTGCTTGGCATCCGGGCCCACCTGGTGGCAGGCTTTGCATTTCTTGTACACCTTCTCACCGGCATCAGCATCTTGTGCCTGTCCGGGCGTCGCCGCGAACAGCATGACGGCAAACGAGAAAAGAAGCGGCAGGGATTTTAACATCATTCGACCTTGTATGAATTATTCGGCTTTGTCGGAACCAGTCGCAGAACGGCGCTGCAAGCACGAAGGCTTGCAGCGCCGCAATGTTCGTCGGCTTAGTTGGCGGGAACGACTTTATAGATCGTGTCCAGCGTCCCGTTCGGACCCGTGGTGATCGAGGTCAGAGCGTACACTTCACCATTCGCATCCTGACCAAAGGCAAGGATGTAAGGCGTGTTGCCATCCATGTTGGTCACGTTGGCAACCTCCATCGACCATGTGCCATCGTCAGCTTCGGATCCGATAAAGATCTGGCCGTCCATGGCTGCAAAGCCCTTGGACCAGTCGCCAAAGATGTACTTGCCATCCCAATCTGAATGGGCACCCCGGTAAACATAGCCACCGGTGACCGAAATCCCCAGACAGCCGTCAGGCTTGGCGGTGCAGTTCGGGTACTCCAGGATCGGATCGACCATTCCATTGCTGTCGCAGTCGGCAGGGTGGTTGTCGGGCTGCGTGTAGTCGAAGCAGTGGGTCGCTTCCTTCACGCGCCAGCCAAGGTTATCGCCTTCCGAGACAATGTCGATCTCTTCATAGCTGTTTTGCTGAACGTCGCCACAGAACAGCGCATTGTCGCCGCCCATGTCGAAAGAACACCGCCATGGGTTGCGCAAACCATAGGCCCAGATTTCCGGGGCCGCTTCGTCATTTCCGACAAACGGATTGTCCGCCGGGATGCCATAGTTGCGACCGTCCGACGGGTTGTCGACGTCGACGCGCAGGATTTTACCGTGCAGAACGCTCAGGTCCTGGCCGTTGCCCTCGGTCACATTGTGACCAATCCCCCAGTCATTGGCATAACCGCCATCGCCGGTTGAGATATACAGCATGCCGTCCGGACCAAAGCCGATCCAATGACCGTTGTGGTTGAACTGTGGCCAGTCGATTTCAGAGATGATCCGGCCCGAATGAAGATTGGCCACATTGGGGTCATCGGCAGACACCGTGTACTCTTCGACAGTGTTGGTGTGATCCCACCAGAACAGTTTGCCCAGATCGCCTTGAAAGTTTGTGGTGGTCGAATAGGCGACATAGAACTTGCCATTGTTGGCAAAATCGGGGTGGAACGCCAGACCCAGCAGACCCCTCTCGTCAAAATCGTGCCATTGGGTGACGATCTTGTTGCGAATGTCCAGGAAAGGTGTCGGAAGCAGATTGCCATCCCCATCGATGACGCGGACTTTTCCGAACTGTTCGATAATGAATTGCCGATCGTCACCGGCAGGCTGAACCATGGCCAGCGGCGTATTCACGCCCGTCACGTATGGTTCCAGCTTGATATCCACAGCATGTGCCGTCGTCGCCGCGCCGATACCAACTGCTGCGAACAGGGCTGCCCCCGTCATCAAGGTCTTACAAAACGCCATATTTCTTCTCCCTAGATCGTGGTCTTTTTGGTTTTTGCACCTCCCACAGTATCCGGCATCTGAAATGCGGCTATTTGTTTTTGTGAACAAATTTTGACGCAGAACCACATGAATTCCCCATAACCATCTGATATTGAATATATTTGCGTTTTATTGAACGGTCGCGAGCGCTCGAAAAAAAGTTACGTTAGGTAAAGCTCTCGCTCTGATTCTGAAAGATTCGAGCGGTGCTACTGTCGATATGGTGCCGCATCGAGGCACGGGCACCGTCCGAATCCTCATTCAGAATTGCAGCGATGGTCTCAAGGTGCTCAAGCCGCGACAAGTTGATGTGGTTGCGGTGAGCCCGGCTGGTCAGCGTCTTGGTGATGTTCATTGCAAACAGCATATGAGGTCGCAACTGGTTCATAATCGAAACGAAAAATGAATTGGTCGAAAATTCTGCCAGCTTGATATGGAAATCCGCATCGCGGACGGATCGCTCGTATTCGGTGCCCTCATCCCCTTCGTTCAGGGATCGCTTCTGATCCTCAAGATACGCGCGTGCTGGCTTTGACAAATTGGCGGCAACGATGGCGGCGATATCCGGTTCAATGCTGGCCCGACACTCAAAACAGTCTCTCAACTCGGGCAATTGCGCATCGCGGTTGAGCTGAGCCAGAGCTTGCGGTTCAAACTCCACAACGACCGTACCCGATCCCTGACGAGACTCGACCAACCCTGCGCGTTTCAGAAGATCCAGCGCGGACCGAACGACGGTACGTGAAATACCATAATCCGTGGCCAGTCTGGTTTCAGTTGGTAGCGAAGACTGCGGTGGATACTCACCCATCAGTATCCCAGAAAGGATATCATTGTAGAGCCCGCCGGAAATCCGATCGCTTGATGACCTTGTCGTATCCGGCAACCTCTTTACCCTCCCAAGAAAGATGCAGACCGCAACCAAGGATTGCGGAAGATGCGCGAAATTACAACATTTTATCCGGCCAAGGCGGGTGCAACCTGCCTTGATCCAGGCAGGATGATCGGTTCTGCAAGTGTGTCATTCGCCTTGCGGCCGGTAGTCTTTCGTCAGGTTTTTCTTGCCCATATTGGCCCCAGTGCGCCAATACTCTGCCAATGGACTTGCTTATTCCCACGTGGATCAACAACAAATTGTCTCCGTTCGACAAATTGGAGGCGCACCGCCTGGGCCTGCGGCACATGGCCGTTTCGGTGTTCATCATGCAGGGCCGCAAGACGCTGATCCAGAGACGCGCACAGACCAAGTACCACACACCCGGCCTGTGGGCGAATTCGTGTTGTACCCACCCGCATTGGGGCGAACGCTCGCACATATCTGCATCCCGTCGATTGAAGGAAGAGCTTGGGGTATCGGACGTTGTGTTGCGCCATTGCGGTCAGGTTGAATACCGCGCCAATGTCGGCGACCATCTAATCGAGCACGAAGTGGTTGAAATCTATTGTGGCGAGGCGGCATCCGATATCAGCATCACACCCAACCCGGATGAGGTGATGGACGTCCGGTGGGTCGACCTTGATGATCTGATCCAGGAGGTACGTGTTCACCCCATACGCTTCACGCCGTGGTTCAAGATCTATCTCGAAAAGCATCTCGACCTGATTGTTGATACCACGTGACCTGCCTTAGCCCCTGAAACGGGGCGTTTTGCCAAATGGCCCCCGCATGACGCCTTCAGGGAACTGAAGCCCGCATCAGATACCGCCTTGTAAAATCATACTTTACAGATAACCTCTGATTTCTGGGAGGATTTTACAATGAAACTGATGAACACACTTTTGTCCGGCGCGGCCTTTGCATTTGCGCTGTCTCTTGCCGGGCCGGCTGCGGCACAGGACTGTCCGCGCGGCGATCTGGATAAGCGCTTTTGCGATGTGGATGGTGATCTGATCGCCGATACGCCCACAGATCCGGCGGATCAGGTTGACCCCGACACGCTCATTTTCGCTTATACGCCAGTGGAAGACCCCGCCGTCTATAAAGAGGCCTGGTCTGATTTTCTGACACATCTTGAAGCCGAAACCGGCAAATCTGTTGTCTTTTTCCCGGTCCAGAACAACGCCGCCCAGATTGAGGCAATGCGGTCGGGCCGTCTGCACATCGCGGGCTTCAACACCGGGTCCAACCCGCTGGCGGTGAACTGTGCGGGCTTCAACCCGTTCACGATCATGGCGTCCAAAGACGGCAATTTCGGCTATGAGATGGAAATCATCACCTACCCCGGCTCTGGCATCGAAAAGGTCGAGGACATCAAAGGCAAGCAACTCGCCTTCACCTCGCCGACATCGAACTCTGGCTTCAAGGCACCAAGCGCGATCCTGAAGGGCGATTTCGACATGCTGCCCGAACGTGATTTTGAACCTGTGTATTCGGGCAAGCACGACAACTCGATCCTGGGCGTTGCCAACAAAGACTACATGGCCGCCTCGATCGCGAACTCGGTCAAGGCGCGGATGATCAGCCGCGATGTGATCAATCCCGATCAGGTCGTGACGATCTATAAATCGCAGACCTTCCCAACCACAGGCTTTGGCACGGCACACAACCTGACGCCCGAGTTGAAAGAGAAGATCCGCAATGCGTTCTTCAACTTCGAATGGGAAGGCACCAGCCTGCAGGCCGAGTTTGAAAAGTCGAACGAAGGCCAGTTCCTGCCGATGACTTATCAGGAATTCTGGGAAGTTATCCGCAAGATCGACACCGCAAACGGCGTCAGCTACGCGTGTGAATAACCTCTGAACAGGCGGGTCTTCGGACCCGCCTTTTTCAACAAAAAACTGGGGCGGGGAGGCTTTCATGCTGCGGCTTGATAAGCTTGTGAAAACATACAAGACGGGCGATCAGGCCCTTAAAGCGGTCGAGCTGGAAGTGCCCGAAGGGCAGGTTCTGGCGCTGATCGGCCCGTCAGGTGCGGGCAAGTCCACCCTGATCCGGTGCATTAACCGGCTGGTCGAACCGACCTCGGGCAAGGTGTATCTGGGGGATGTCGAATTGACCGACCTGTCCTCGGGGGCGCTGCGCCGCGAACGGCGGCGCATGGGCATGATCTTTCAGGAATATGCGCTGGTTGAACGTCTGACCGTGATGGAAAACGTCCTGTCCGGCCGGTTGGGCTATGTGGGCTTCTGGCGCAGCTTCCTGCGACGGTTCCCGCAAACGGATGTGGACGAGGCGTTCCGCCTTCTGGATCGCGTTGGGCTAGCCCATATGGCCGACAAACGCGCGGACGAGCTGTCCGGCGGCCAACGTCAACGCGTAGGCATCTGCCGTGCGCTTATCCAGAACCCCGCACTTTTGCTGGTGGATGAGCCAACCGCGTCGCTTGACCCGAAAACCTCGCGCCAGATCATGCGACTGATTTGCGAGCTCTGCAAAGAACGCGGGCTGGCCGCGATCATCAACATCCACGACGTCGCCCTGGCCCAGATGTTTGTACAGCGCGTCATCGGGCTGCGCTTTGGCGCCATCGAATTTGACGGCCCGCCTGAGGGCCTGACATCCGACGTATTGACCACGATCTACGGCGAAGAAGACTGGGAAGCCACGATCGAAACTGTGGACGAGGATGAGGACGACGTTCTTGAGGCCGCCGTATGAGTGAACTGCACACATTGATCGGCAAAAAGTGGAAGAAACCACCATTCATCCAGCGAACATGGCTGCGTTGGACCTTGCTGCTGGGTTTTGTCGCCTATCTTGTCGCGGCCTTCATGACGATCGACGTCAACTGGTCGCGGGTCTACGAGGGCCTTGAGCGCGGCAAGCAATTCGTGCTTGCCTTCACCAACCCCGATTTCACGTCCCGCTCCGGCGACATTTGGGAGGGCATGATCGAGAGCATCATCATGACTGTCGCCTCTTCGGTCGTCGGTATCGCCATCTCGATCCCGATTGCCCTTGGGGCGGCCCGAAATGTGGCCCCCCTGCCCGTCTACCTGATCTGCCGTGCGATCATCGCAGTCAGCCGCGCCCTGCAAGAGATCATCGTGGCCATTCTTCTGGTGGCCATCTTTGGCTTCGGTCCGCTGGCGGGCTTCCTGACGCTCAGCTTTGCGACGATTGGGTTCCTGTCCAAGCTGCTAGCCGAAGACATCGAAAGCATGGACAAGGTTCAGGCCGAAGCGATCAAGGCCTCTGGTGCCAAGTGGACGCAATGGATCAATTATGGCGTGCAACCGCAAGTCATGCCGCGCCTGATCGGGCTAAGTCTTTACCGCGTTGACATCAACTTCCGCGAAAGTGCCATTCTGGGGCTGGTCGGGGCCGGCGGCATCGGAGCCACACTAAACACCGCGTTTGACCGCTATGAATACGACACGGCAGCAGCCATTTTGCTGATCATCATCGTGATCGTCATGACGCTGGAATACCTCTCTGGCATCATCCGCGCGAGGGTTCAGTAATGCCCGTACAGGATCGAAAGGGCCAGAAGATCTGGCAGCGCCGCTCAGGTCGCGAAAGCCTGATGCACTGGGTCATGTGGCTGATCGGCGTTGCGATCTTTGCCTATTGCTGGCAGCAGATTTCGGAATCCACCACATGGTTTTTTGTCTGGGACGCGCCGCGCATCGCCAATGACATTTGGACACGGGCCACACCACCGCGCTGGGAATACATCACCCAGTTGGGCAAACCCATCTGGGACACGCTCAACATTGCAACGCTTGGCACGATCATCGCGCTAATACTGGCCGTGCCGGTCGCGTTTCTGGCCGCGCGCAACACAACGCCGTCCCGCTTTATCGTGCGTCCCATTGCACTGCTGATCATCGTCTCGACCCGCTCAATCAACTCGCTGATCTGGGCATTGCTACTGATCGCGATCATCGGTCCGGGAGTGTTTGCAGGCGTCATCGCCATCGCGATCCGGTCAATCGGGTTTTGCGCCAAGCTGCTGTACGAGGCGATTGAGGAAATCGACGAAAGTCAGGTCGAGGCAATTTCCGCAACTGGCGCGTCACGCTGGCAGATCATGGCCTATGGCATCGTACCGCAAATCCTGCCCGCCTTTGCTGGCGTCGCCGTGTTCCGATGGGATATCAACATCCGCGAAAGCACGGTGCTGGGTCTTGTCGGTGCTGGCGGCATTGGTCTGCAGCTGTCCTCATCGCTGAACGTGCTTGCATGGCCGCAAGTGTCGCTGATCCTGCTGGTCATCCTGGCCGCGGTTGTCATCTCTGAGTGGGTGTCAGCCAAAGTCCGCGGAGCTATCATTTGAACCTCGCCGAGGCGTTTGCCGCTTACGAAAACGTCCGCCAGCGGCTGCCTGCGCCCTCGGGCCGAGGCGCGTGCGTGCGACTGCCAAACCTCGACGCGCTGGCCGATCAGGTCGATACCTTTCTGCTTGATGCCTTCGGGGTGCTGAACATTGGTGAAACCGCCATTCCCGGCGTTCCGGACCGTGTGGCGGGTTTGCAGAAAGCAGGCAAACGGGTCCTGATCGTTTCGAACGCAGCCGGGTTTCCCCACGCCAACCTGATGGAAAAGTACAAGCGTCTTGGGTATGACTTTGCGCCCGAAGACGTCATCACCAGCCGCAAAGCGCTTTTGCATGGGTTAAGGTCTGAACCTGCCCGCCATTGGGGCATGATGGCAACCGAAAGCCTTGGGCGCGCAGATCTGGAAGACCTGAACGTGACCTATCTTGCGGATGATCTTGCCGCCTATGAGGCCGCCGAGGCGTTTTTGTTGATCGGCAGCGCTGCCTGGACGGAACAGCGTCAGGCCCTGCTTGAGGCCACGCTGATCGCACACCCACGTCCGGTCTATGTTGGAAACCCCGATATCGTGGCCCCCCGCGAAACAGGCTTTTCTACCGAACCGGGGGCTTTTGCGCATCGCCTGGCAGACCAGACCGGCGTGGTTCCTCAGTTCTTCGGAAAGCCCTTTGGGACGATTTTCGATCTTGCTTTTGTCCAGTTGGACCACCCGAACCCCAAGCGCATTGTGATGGTCGGCGACAGCCTGCACACAGATATCCTTGGCGGGCAGGTTGCCGGTGTAAAAACGGCCCTCATCTCAGGCTATGGGTTCTTCGCCGGATCAGACGTCACCACCTCAATTGATGCCGCAGGAATTTACCCGGATTTCATCATCGATCGGCCATGACACCCGCTAAATGTGTTGGTGATGCGGCTTCTGGCAGCGTCACGGGGTTTGGTGGCCGAAAGATTTGGACATGCGCGTGACAACGGCATCCAAGCTGGCGCGGGCGGCTTTCGGATAGGTGATCTCGAACACATGCACCACCCCGGCGCTGCTATCGATCACCACCTTGCGATAAAAGATTTTGTTGCCGACGTAGCCCGTCATCACGTACCAACCGCTGCCTGACGTCTGGTAGGTGACTTGGTCATAGCTGCCCCAGTCCCGATCACGCGCCATCATCGCCCGGGCGTCCAAACCGTCAATCTGGTTCTGACCAAAGACCAGAAACCGCATACGACCGTCTGCTGTTTCAAAGGTTCGCCCGTCTCCGTTCTCTGGTGCTGGCAACGCATGGAACCGACCCGATGGATAGTCGATCCGGGTGCCGAAGCGGGGATTTTGGTAGATGCTCCAACCTCCGGGTTTCGGAGCAGCGACCGGAGTAACAGCGGCACTGCCGATCAACTCTACCGACGACAGCCAAGCAGTGGCATTGCCGATCAGAAACTCGCCACGAATGCGGAAATCGGTGACATTGGCGATCACCTCGGCAACCGAACCCGCGCCACCGCCCAATACCCAACCCGTACCGTCGAAAGATACCTCTTTGGTTGTCCAGTCGGCACTGACCCGCGTCGGAAAGGCGATTGCGGCGGTCAAGGGGCCGTTAGCCAGATAGATGTCACCGTAAGCCTCTTCTTCGAACGCATCAAAATAGCGTCCGTTTTCGGTTTTGATCGTCACCCGCAAGCGGTCATTTCCAGACCAGTCGCCCAGCAGACGGTCGGGTGCGATCAGATAGCCGTCCTGACCATCCCCAGGCGTATAAATCTCCAGCACACCGGTTCCGTTCGGCCCGCCGTCGCGACGCGCGGTTAGGTTGGCATACTCTCCGGTCCAGCCCTGTACCCCGTCTGCAAAATCGACCAAGACACCGACCGGAACTGGCGCAGTCACCACAAGTTTGGGGGCGACCACAGGGGTGATCGTCGGGGCCGACGTTGTCGCCTCGGCCATGGGATCCACCCGTTTTGAGGGATCAAAACCGCCCTGAAGATGCAGGTTAGCGACCAACTTGTCGTGCATCATCTGAAGTTCAGCTTCGTCGACTCCGCGACCTTCCAGCGTAAAGATAAACCGGTCGCCATTGCTCCGCGCGCGTTCGGTGACGTTCTGGATCGACTGCGCGTTCATTGTCGCGATGTGGATCCGGGTTACCGGCTCGTGGTCAACAACCAGGTTCTCGACCTTTTTGATATCGTCGTACCCCAGCAACGGTTCGTCCGGGAACCACCAGAAAGACAGCAGCGTCCAGCGCCCGTCGGGGCTGGCAAATATCTTGTCACCGGGGCTGTCATACTGCGCGGTCCAGCCCTCGGGCAGAATATAGGTTACGCCCCGAACGTCGACGGCTGTCCCGGTGATAGGCGGTTGGGCGGCGGTGTCAGTAACGGACGGCGCAGGGATCACCTGCGTTGTGGCTGCGGGCGTATCCGGACACGGCGTCAACTCCGACGGCAGGTTCAGAGTGAATTTGCGCAGCACCGCGCGAAATTCTTCCGCATCAATAACATCGGGGGCACCTGCGATCATCACCGCAAGCCGCTCGCCGTCAAGGCACTGGTTCAGCCGATAATAGGCCATCCGCCCCTTCACCAATCTGGTGCCCACGTAAAATTCGGCCTGATCCTGCGTCCAGCTGAAAAGATCCGCAGGCTGGCCGTAAATCTCGGCTGGCACCGGCGCGACACCGGCGGGAACATCTTCGTCGGCGCCGCCGTCTCCGGTCACGGCAAGACCGCGTGAAAAGACGACATAGCCGGAATAGCCGCGTGGCCAGAAACCGATCCGACGCGCCTCTGGCCCGGCATTGATACGCCAGTCTTTCGGCACGTCATAGCCGACCAGCCCATTCAGGCCTTCGCCAATCTGGCCCGGGTGCGGCGGTGTTCCGACCCGCACAGTTCCCAAAATGGCGTTCAGCACATCACGGCCCTGTTCCATTGGCATGTTGTAAACGGTGGCGATCAGAGTGGTTGTCAGGTCGGGTTCGGTGGGGCGTGGGCGGCTGATCATGATCAGCGACATTTTCAAATCGCCTTCCTCAATCTCAAGTTCGCGCCACCGCATAGCCTGACCGTCTAGACTGACCTGTTTGTCCAACAGTTGCTGTGTGTTGGGCGGCATCTCTTCGGCTTCGTCCGAGGGCATCAGAATGACCCCAAAGCCAAGGCCCGTCAGCTTGGCCTTGTCGCCGCCGAAATAGAGTTCACCTTCGTCGTCTTCCTGCATGGCCACAAAATCTGGCGGCATCCATGCGGTGACTTCGGCAAAGCTGAACGGTTGCCAGTCTGACGGCGGCTGTGCCACGGGCACCGCCTCAACGCCCGAAAGGCCCGGATCCGGTGCGACCGGTGCTGCGGCGTCTTCGGTCAATGGCACAGGTAACGGCGGAGCCATCCCAGAGCCTTCCGGGGCGGCAGGATCAATCGTGGCACTGTCGTCGACAATCCCGAAGGCATCATAGTCATCCTCAGCCTGCGCCCCGACAATTCCCGGAACACCGAACAAGGCGATTGCAAGGACGAGACAGGTAAGTCGGGCAGAAAAACAGGTCATTCGCTCTCTCCGGAAACGGGCGGCACGGACGGCATGCCGGGAAACATATTCTGACCAGAAAGGTCCGGCGCGCCGCCCGAGAACCCCTTCTGCAGACCCATATTCAGGATCTGGACAAGCATTGCGCCTTCCGGCCCATCCAGCGGGTACCAAGTCATCTCTCCGGTCATGACCGAAGCAAAAAAGCCGGCCAGTTCAAGCGATGCGGGCGCTGTGCATGTTCTCTGAATCCAGGTTCTGGCACTGACCTGCTTTTCGTCATAACGGGTAACACGACAGGTGCCTTCGACGATCTGGCTGTTTGTCAAAAAGCCCATGTCACAGTTGCTGAACCCCGAGATGCGGTCGAAATAGGGGGCTCCGAAATCGATCGCATCGCCTGTGCCCAGCGCCGGAGAGGTGGTTTTCCAACCGGTGTCGGGCGCATATTGACCAAACACCCAGGCCCCGGTTCTGAGGATCGCGAAATCGACCGCTTGATCCGGGTGTGCCGGGTCGTCAATCTGCTCCTGACTGACCGTACCATCTTTGGAAATACGCTTGATTGTGCAACTTCCGGAGTGCTCGGACAGGGTAAAACGGGTGACAATGGGCGTTTCGGGGGTGCCGAACATGGCCACCAATTTGTCCCCCTTCAGGATTAGCCCGCGTTCTTCGGGGCCCTCAGGGCCCTCAAGGCGCAGCTTGTCCGGGAACCTGGCCTTGAGGATCGCAAACCGCGTCAATGCGGCTTTGAACGTGCCATCGTCACGCAGCTTCCCCTTCCACTCCCCACCCGCAGGCAACGGCATCACCACCTGCGTGCCACCGGGATAGCCATAGGCCGTAACCTCAAGCGTTACGGTTCTGTTCAGCTTGGGCATCAGACTTGCCTCAGCATCGCGAACCTGCGCCTTTAGCGTCCGGTCCCAGGCGCGCGCTCCGATGATCGGCATGACCTTGTCAGCAAGCATCTTTTGCAGAACGGCCTTGTTCTCGGCCTCAATCGCCGCTTCGATATAGGACCGCCCGCCAAACGAAGACCCGCCGCAGTTGCCATAGGTGGCAATTTCGGGGTCAAGAAAGGCGCGGTGAACCCAACTGTTCAACATCGCGTCGATATAGGTGGCATAGGCCGCCTGCCCGTCCTTTTCAGATGCCAGGTAAAGCTTCCAGGCTTCCTCCGTCCATTCGCTGATCTTGCGCGGATGTTCCTGATACCAAGCCAGATAGCGGCAAGTCCAAAGGTCGTTGGCGATCGCGCTTAGTCCCGACTGCCATTCCCGCAGGGTAACGTCGACGACAAAGACCGCGACCGACCCGATCTGCATCGCCCCGGTTCCAAACCGCCCGACAACAAAGTTCATCCAAGCCTTGATGCCACCGGTCAGCGCAGCGGAATCATTGCCGTTCCAGCCATCGCGCGCAACCTGGGCCAGCGCCAGAACCAGCCCGATATTGTTCATCGCGTTGTTCACGTCGCCAAATGACTCGACCCACAACGCATGCTCGGCCAACGTGCCAAGCGCGCCAAAGCTGCCTTGGGTATCGCCAAGGATCTGGATGCCAAGGTTCAGCTCGGCTTCGCGCTGCGCCGCCCCACTTTGGGAAATCAGCGCCCGCCCCAGCTGGCCGACAGTGTCGTCGTCCAGCCGCTTCTGGGCCGCATCCGAAGCCGCCCTGAAGCCGGTGATGTGTTCGGATGGGCCGCTGCCTTTGGTGATGGGCTGGATCAGCGATCCGAAGCTGTCCTGAAGGGTCTGTGTGGCGACGGGCGACGCCAAAAGACACATCGCAGATAAAAGCGCAGTCCGACAATATCTGCTGAGACTCATCATGGCGTAGACACCTCATTTCTTTGACGAAGTTTGTCGGCGTCAGACCTGACCGGCAATGATGCAGATCAACCCGAAAGCGGCCCGCGACGGTCGGGAAAACATGACATTTGATGCATGTCATTGCCGGGCTTGCCCCATCTGCATACCGATTTCAGGCAGGGGGGCACAGAATGACCAGAATGGGCCGGAGAGAGTTTTTTCGACGGATTGTCGTCCTGGCGTCGCTGATTGCCGGGTTAAGCATGGTTGGGCGCAGTGCGTATGGCTTGGCACTTGCTCTGGGTGCACTTTCGGTTGCTGTTTACGTGTACCTTCCTGCCGTTCAGGCGCCGAAGAATGCGCTTCGATACGATGCCGGTGCAACGCAGGTCGGCCCTGACTGGATCGGGTTTGTGCTGTCGTCGCTGTTCTTCGTTTTTCCGATCTGGGCCGCCATGAGCGAGCCACATTGGGGCACGATCCATCCCTCGTCCGTTGTGCTATGGCCCATGGGGCTGGTCTCATCCAGCCTCTGGGTTATCGGGGCGCTGCACGCCAGCTATTGGATCTTGGTCAAAACCAAAGAATATGTAATTTCGTCGGCGTTCTCTCAACGAAACGTTGCTTTTGACACCATCAAATCAGTGCGCCGGTATAAGCGAGGCCTGCCGAAATGGCTTTATGTTTTTGTGCCATTCATGATCGCGAAAGGGCAGTATGGTGGCGCCGGATCGCTGCTGTTGGCCCGCGATCGTACCGGTATGGAGCTTGAACTGAAAGACGGGCGCAGGATCAGTATCTCGGACAGCGGATATGACGATGAAATCGTTCAGATCCTGCAACCGCTTGAACGTCATAATGTGAAACTTGCAGCCGCTTACAGGAAACTGCTTACCCGGCATGCAGAAGCGTAAGGCGGGTACTTTGAAACTGACATCGGTCACGCCTAAAAACCAGATCACATCGACCCCGGTTCAGGACCCGCTTCTTTCATCTCGCAAAGCTGGGCCTTTCGGACCGCACCCATGAAACAAACGGCTTGACGCTAAGCGATGTCGGGCTGTTCCGGCAGCGTACCCTTCAGAAATGAGATGAAATGGTCCTTTGCGCTATTGCTCTGGTCTGTTCTCCAGCCCGCAATCGTATCAAGGCTGTCTGAAACGCCCTCCAGCGCAATCAGCTTCAGTCCAGGGGCCAGAGTGTCAGCCACCGTTTCCGTGAGTATCGCAATGCCCATCCCAAACGCGACCAGCCTGAGGATGTCAGAATGCGGAATTCTGCTCCGCGACAGTCAGATCATCCAACCGATTCACTGGACATTTTATCTCCGGGATTCACAGTCAGGTGATCCGCGAGTTTACAACATAGACCGCCCGCCTCAGGACAGGCTGACCTGTGCATCGGGGTCTTTCATCTGGCGGGTGATCCAATCTGCGGTGCTCTTGTAATGCGCCTGAAGCTTGCTGCACGCCCCCCTTGCGTCGCGATCCAGAACAGCCTCGGCAAGGGCGCTGTGCTCCTTCTTGATGTCCCGGTTCGGGCCGCTGGTCTGGTTCAGCAACGCCGGAATGCGATACCGTTCTGTCGCCCCATAGAGTTGATCGAAAAACCTGAGTTTCCATTCTGATCCGCACGCGCTGATCAGGGCGCGATGGAATTGATAATGCCGTGCCTCAAGTTCCCAGAAATCGCCCCCGACCGACAGCCGGTCGGCTTGTTTGTTCAACCCGTGCAGCGCCGAAACGATGCCGGACTCCCACGCATCATCTCCCTGCTGAATCGCGGCTTTCAGGGCCTTGGTCTCGATCTCGATCCGCGTTGAAATGGCGTCGTTCATTTCATCCAAAGACCACGGGGCCACCCGGAACCCCTTGAGGTCAGCAACATCGACAAAGCGTTCCGATTGCAACCGGTTCAGGGCTTCGCGCAGCGGTGAAAACCCCATCCCATATCGGTCCCGAAGATCCGCAAGCCGCAATGCGGTTTCCGGGGCCAGAACACCCTTGATGATGTCGAGGCGGATACAGTCATAGGCTTTGTTGGCAAGGGTCATTTTTCTAGTCTACAGCAATCATCCAGACGTCACAGGGAAAATCGAACATTTGCATATTTTCGAAAATTATTGATCACACCAGGGATCTGTGAGAGCCTTCCGTGACCGATTTCGACAGGAGCATTCCCATGTCCCGATTCCATGAAAATCATCGCGAAGACGTGGCTGGACGTGCCAATGTTGAAGATACGCCTGAGCTTCTGGCCTATTACGACGACCTGATCAAATACGAGGCTGGTGCCTTGTGGACGGTGGCCAACAAGATCGAACCGTGGGAGCCCAAATCAGAAAGTGTCCCCGTCGTCTGGCGGTACAACGATCTACGCGCGCATGTGTTGCGCTCGGTCGATCTGGTGACGCCTGAGAAAGCCGGACGCCGGGTCATTTACCTCAACAACCCGGGGCGACAGGACGTCCATGCCGCCGTCGGCTGGATCTATGCTGGCCTGCAGGTGATGAACCCCGGCGAACGCGCGTCCGCCCACCGCCATTCTGCCTCGGCCATTCGCTTCATCATGGAAGGGACCGGTGCCTATACCGTGGTGGACGGGCACAAGATGACCCTTGGCCGGAACGATTTTGTCCTGACGCCCAACGGCACATGGCACGAGCACGCAGTCGAAGCATCGGGCACGCCCTGCATCTGGCAGGATGGATTGGACATTCCTCTGGTCAACGCGCTGGAAGCGAACTTTTACGAAGTTCACCCGGATCTCAGCGAACCTGTGGCCTTTCCCGTCGATGACATGACCAAGACATGGGGCAACCCCGGGCTGACCCCGTCGGGAGGCGATTGGAACAATGGGTATTCCCCGATGTTCAAATATGAATGGGAGCCGACCTATGACGCGCTTGCCAAATACGCGACTGCGACAGATGGCTCACCCTTTGACGGTGTGATGATGGAATACGTGAACCCGACCACCAATGGCCCGGTCATGAAGACCATGGGGGCGTCAATGCAAATGCTCCGACCGGGCGAGCACACCAAAGCGCATCGCCACACCGGCAGCTATCTGTATCACGTCGCCAAAGGATCGGGTCATTCGATCATCAATGGCAAACGTTTTGACTGGTCCGAGCGCGACATCTTTTGTGTGCCGTCATGGGCCTGGCACGAGCATGTGAACGGGTCGAGCACGCAAGACGCGTGCTTGTTTTGCCTGAACGACCTGCCCGTCATGCGATCACTTGGGCTTTATCGCGAAGAAGCTTTTGGCGAAAACAACGGCAACCAGCCGCTGCTCTGAGGAAAAGACATGAAATTAGTGACCTATCGCGCCAGCGTTGACGATGAAGCACGGCTTGGCGTTCTTCACGGCGATCTGATCGTCGATGCCGAAGCCCTTGGTGCCGCATATGGCGAAGATATTCCTGACACGATGTTAGGGCTGATCGACAGTGGAAAACCGGGCGTTGCCGCGCTTGGCGCTTTGATGGATGCGATGGGGGATACGCCCCCGATTCACACCTCGGTCCCGATGTCGAACGCTAGATTGTGCGCGCCGATCCCGCGTCCGCGCAAGAACATCTGGGGCGTTGGTCTGAATTACACAGAGCACGTTGCCGAAAGTGCCCGGGCGCTGGATACCTCGGATGCGTTGCCGCAAAAGCCCGTGCTGTTCTCAAAACCGCCTACCTGTGTGATCGCAGACGGCGAGCCAATCCAACACAATTCCAAAATGACCCAACAGCTTGATTGGGAAGTGGAACTGGCCGTTGTGATGGGATCAGGCGGCAAAAACATCGCGCGCGATGACGCAATGGCGCATGTCTTTGGCTATTCGGTGATGATCGACGTCTCGGCCCGCGACAACCGCCGCGCCGGGCAATGGATCTTCTCGAAAGGTCAGGACAGCTTTGGCCCGTTCGGTCCCTGCATCGTCACCGCGGACGAGATCGAAGACCCGCATAACCTTGACCTTTGGCTGACAAAAAACGGTGAAGAAAAGCAACGGTCCAACACCGGATTTATGCTGTTCGACATCCCGTCCCTTATTGCGGACATCTCGACAGGGATGACCGTTGAACCGGGCGATATCATCGCGACCGGCACGCCCGCTGGTGTTGGTGCCGGCAGCGACCCGCAGGAATGGATGTGGCCCGGGGATACCATAGTCGCCTGTGTCGAGGGGATCGGAACGCTGACCCACCCGATCATTGACGCGACGCCCAAATAATGCGCTTCGATCTTGATCAGGTCGACACCGCGATAGCCTATAAATTGCTTGCAGCGACCGTCATGCCGCGCCCGATTGCATGGATTGTCACCAAAGGCACGGACGGTTTAAACGCGGCGCCGTATTCGTTTTTCAACGTTATGGGCTCCGCGCCCCCGACCGTTGCGATTGGGTTGTTGGCTGATCCTGAACGCGGCTTCAAGGATACCGCAAAGAACATCCTCGACTCGGGCGAATTTGTGGTGAACCTTGTCCCCGAACGGCTGGTTCAGGCCATGAACACAACAGCCGTCAACGCCCCTCGGAGCACGGATGAACTGGCATTGGCGGGCCTTGCGACCACGCCGTCGACGCATATCGCCCCGCCCCGCATCACCGACAGCCCCGTCGCTTTTGAATGCCGATCCCTGTCAAACGTCGTAACCGGACCGCAACAAACAGTGGTGATCGGACGGGTGCTCGCCGTGCATATCGACGATGCCTATATTCTGGACGCCGAAAAGGCCTATATCGACACCCCCAAACTTGATCTCGTGGCGCGGTCTTTTGGCAGTGACTATGTCCGCAGTCGCGACACGTTTGCTTTGGACCGGCCGTTCTGGGGGCAAGGTGCGTTTTCGCAGAAGTAAGGATTTTCGAAAATTACCTTGACAGAATCTTCGCGCTAAAGAAAACTTTACTGACAAGTAAAGAAAGTGCGGACATGCTTCAGGAACGGATCGAAGGCAAATGGCTGGCGGCATTCAGGCGGGTCTTTACGCTGAATGGGATCACCAAGGGCACAACTGCGGCTCTGATCTATGAAACGCAGTCTCGCCCCGTGCTGGCGCATCTGGCAGAACTGGCGCTCTATGATCTTGGGGCTGATTTCTGCATGCTCAAGATGGTGACACCCCCGCAGACCGCCCCTGTCCCGGTCAAGGGCACCGGCACCTCGCTTGCCATTCAGGGCAACCGCGCTGCCATTGAAGCGATGAAGCAATGCGAGATCATAGTCGACTGCACCGTCGAAGGCATGATCCATTCGCCCGAATGGCCAGAAATCGAAAGCAGCGGCGCGCGCATTCTGGTCGTGACAAACGAACACCCCGAAATACTGGAGCGCACCGAACCGTTTGCAGAACTGGGCCCCAAGGTTGATCTGGGCACACAAATGCTGCGGGATGCCTCGCAAATGCATGTGACCTCAGCAGCGGGTACGGATCTGATCGTCAATCTGAAGGACGCACCCTGTGGCGGCACTCCGGGCTTTGGCACCAAACCGGGGGATGTGGCGCATTGGCCGGGCGGCCTGTGCCTTGCCTTTCCGGGCACGGATGCGGTGAACGGTCGAATTGTCATGGACGTGGGTGACATGAACCTGACGTTCAAAACCTACCTGACCAGTCAGATCGATTTCACCATCGAGAATGATTTTGTGACCAAGATCAAAGGCAGCGGCATCGACGCGGAACTCTTTCGCGACTATATGGCCGCGTGGGACGACCGCGATGCCTATGGCATGAGCCATGTTGGCTGGGGCATGAACCCGCGCGCCCGCTGGGTCAGCGGCGCACTCTATGACAAGCGCGACATGCAGGCGGTCGAATTTCGCGCTTGGGCCGGGAATTTTCTGTGGTCCACTGGGGCCAACCAATACGCAGGCCGCTTTACCGAGGGCCATTTCGATCTTCCCATGCGCAACTGCACCATCGCCCTGGATGGGCTGGTGGTGGTGAAAGAGGGCGTTCTTCAAGGGGATCTGGCGCTGTAACGCGCAAGGAGAATAACATGAGCACACCAGCAGACTATTATGACCTGAACCGCGTCCGGCCCGAGGTTCTGGCGGTTTTGAACCGGATCAACGATCTGGGCCCCAAATTCGCCGAGCGTGCTTTTGGCATCGATCAGGATGCAAGCTTTCCGGTCGAAAACTACAAGGATCTGGCCGCTGAAGGGTTCATGACCCTGACCGTCCCGACCGAATATGGCGGGCACGGGTTCTCCTTGGGTGAATATGCCATGGTCGGCGCCGAAATCGGCAAGTACTGTGGTGCGACCGCCCTAACGTTCAACATGCACAACTCGACCATGATGTGGGCGCGGTTCATGTATGAGATGCCGCATCTGACCGACGCGGATCGCGCTGCCTTTGCGCCTTTGCGCGAACGCCAGTTCCGCCGCGCGGTGACCGAACAGGGCATCTATTCTCAGCCGATCTCGGAAGCTGGCCAAAACTGGACGTCCAAACCCGCACAGACCCAATGCCGCAAGGTTGACGGCGGCTGGATGATCAACGGGTTCAAGAAATTCGCCTCGCTGGCGGGCTATTGCGACTACTATTCGATCGTCTGCACCGAAGTGTTCGAAGGTCAGGAACCGCGCCACGAGGACACGATGAACTTTATCGTGCACAAGGGCGCACCCGGCTTGTCGGTGCAGGGCGATTGGGATCCGCTGGGCATGCGCGGCACGAACTCCCGCGATCTGGTGCTGAAGGACGTTTTTGTAAGCGAAGACGATCTGATGATGCCGCCGGGCATCTTTATCAAGACATTGCCGAACTATCCGCACGTGATGGCGACCCTGTCACCGACCTATATGGGCGTGGCGCAATCGGCTTATGATTTCACGGTTGCCTACCTGCGCGGCAAGGTGCCCGGGATGCCCCCCATCGACCGGCGCATGTTCACGACCAAACGGCTCGCGGTATCAAAAATGTATGCGCGCCTTGCCCCGGTCCGCGCGCTTTGGTGGCAGGCGTTCACAGAAGCTGACGCCTTCCCCAGTCAGGCGCAGGTGTTGCGGATGTACGCGGCCCAATACAATGTGATGGAAGCCGCGCAAGAGATTGCGGCTCTGGCGATCCGAACCTGTGGCGGACAGGCGATGTTGAAGGACCTGCCGTTGGAACGCATCTATCGAGACAGTCGATGCGGCGCGTTGATGTTGCCCTATACCTCTGAAATCATGGAAGACTACATGTCCGTCCTGACCTTGTATGATCTGGATGAACTGGACGATGCCCCCGGAGACGAATTTGGCGCCCGCACGTCGCTGTGGCGTGGCCCCGAAGACATCCCCTTGGCGGCCGAGTAACCCCATGCCGCGCCAAAAGGTTCACAGCAGCGCCCAAACCAGCGCTTCGGCCGATCAGGCTTGGGCCGTGGTGCGGGATTTCTGTGGCGCGTGGCATCCGGCGATTGAAACGATGGGGCCAGAACCAATGGATGACGGCGGGCTGATCCGGCGATTTACCGTCAAAGGCGAAGATACCGTTTACCGCGAACGATTGACCTTTTTCAGCGATAGCGACCGCACGATGGCCTATACGCACGTCGCAGGAATCGCGGGCGTGCAAAGCTATGACGCCCGCCTGACTGTGACACCGGCGCCCGCAGGAGCAACCGTGACGATGAGCGCCGAAATCTCTGCGCCCTCGTCCCGGATCGACGGCATTGCCAGCGGTACACAGGCCATCTTTGACGATGGAACGCAGACCATTGCTGCAAAGGCCGTGTCGGCAGATCCTATTAAGCCGCCCATCGCCCCGGCTGTGTCAGCCGACTTTGAACAGACCCAGATCGATACCCTGCCCCGCCTGACCCTGACCACAGGCGGCAAGGAAAGCGATACGCTCTGCCTGTTTTTGCACGGGATTGGCGGCAACCGGTCGAATTGGCAGGCCCAGCTTGCCGCCGTGTCCCCGCACTACCGGGTCGCAGCGATGGATTTGCGCGGCTATGGCGACAGCACGCTGGGCGCTGAACAATCCACCGTCGACGATTACTGCGCCGATATTCTGCGGGTCATGGACGTTCTGAACGCGAATAAACTGGTGCTGTGCGGGCTGTCTTATGGGGCGTGGATCGCCACGTCATTCGCCATGCGATACCCCGACAAACTGGCGGCTCTGGTCCTCTCCGGCGGATGTACCGGCATGTCAGAAGCAGGCGCGGACGAGCGTGACGCCTTCCGGCTCAGCCGCGAAGTGCCCATGACCGAAGGTCAGACCCCTGCTGATTTTGCCCCCTCGGTGGTCGAGGTGATTTCCGGCCCCGAGGCGACCGACGCAAGCCGCAAGGCTCTGCTGGCTTCGATGGCGGCGATCCCGACCCAGACCTATGCCGACGCCTTGCGCTGTTTTACCAACCCCTTGGAGAAATTTGACTTCTCGCGGCTGACCCTGCCCGTCTTACTGATGACCGGCGCACATGATCGCCTCGCCCCCCCGACCGAGATCAAGGCCGTCGCCGAGCGGATCTGGGACGCATCGCCAATCCCGGACGTCCGCTTTGAGGTCATCGAAGACGCCGGGCACGTGTGTAACCTGGAAAAACCGGATCAGTACAACGCGATCCTGAGCGAATTCCTGTCGCGGGTTCTGCCATGAATCAGATATCACGGCGTGAACAGAACCGGCTGGACAAGCAGAACCGATTGTTAAGCGCTGCGATTAAGGTTTTTGCCGACGCGGGCTATTCCGGTGCCTCAATGGATGTGATCGCCGCCGAAGCGGGTCTGAGCAAGCCAACCTTGTATCACTATTTCCCCAGCAAAGAGGCGTTGTTCGAGGCGATGATGGCCGCCCCGCGCGAACAGATGATGCTGGCCTTTACGCCAGCCCCCGGAAAAGATCTTGTCGATCAACTGCTCGATTTCGCCTGGGCCTATGCCGACACCGTGATGCGGCCCGATTTCCTGTCGCTGGCACGGCTGATCATCGGAGAAGCCCACAGGTTTCCTGACGTCGGTCGTGACTATCAGGACAGCGGCCCCGACAAGGTTCTGGCCGGTTTGATGACTTTCCTGATCGCCCAGCGCGACCAGCACCGACTGACGTTTGAAGAGGCCGAACTAGCGGCCGAAGACTTCTGGGGCCTGATCCTGTCAGCGCCTCGAAACCGGGCACTTCATGTTCCCAATGCCGACATCAGCCAGGAAATCCTGGCCCGTTATATTCACAATGGCATACGCACGTTCCTGCGCGCCTATTCCACCAACCCAGAAGCAGATCTGGCCCGCTTGGCCAAGGCAATATCTGCCCGACACGCAGAGAAGTGACATGATCGACGATTATCTCAATGATCCACAAAGCCGGTTCGCAACAGTTGCGATGACAGACACCAATGGTCTTCTCAGAAGCCAAATGGTCTCCATCAACGCGCTGAAAAGCATCGTGACCAACGGCATGCCGATGGCACCTGCGCAGCTGGCGCTTGATCCGACGGATGAGATGCTGCACGTGCCCGGCGTGACCGATGATAACGGTGATTTCCACGACGGGATGCTGACGATTGATCGCTCGACCGCGCGAAAATTGCCATGGTCAAAACCCGGACACGACCTGTTGGTCCTGTCCCAGTTTGGCGATGAAAACGCCGATATTTGCCCACGTGCAATCCTGTCGCGGGTCCTTGAACGCGCCCAGTCCATGGGGATCACACCCTTTTACGGGCTGGAAATGGAATACACGCTGTTTGACGAAACCGAAGCCACTGCCAGGGCAAAAGGGTATCGCGGCTTGAAAACGGCAACACTGCACAAAAGCCATGACCTGTTGGCCTATCAGGTCCTGCAAAGCGAATGGTATGAAGATGTCGCCACGATGTGTGACGCCCTGGGCATTCGCCTTGCCAAGATGCACGAAGAAATCGGCGGCGGGTTCATGGAGTGCTGCGTCGAAGCGGGTTCAGGGATGGCCCCTGCCGACCAGCTTGTCCTGTTGAAGAACTTCCTGCGTATCCTTGCGATGCGGCAAGAGAAATCAGTCACCTTCATGCCGCGCTGGAGCGAACAGGCCGACAGCCAGTCGATGCACCTGCATGTCTCGCTGCTGGATGCCGACGGCACCCCCGTGTTTCATGATCCCGACGGAGATCACCAGATGTCGGACACCTTCCGGCATTTCATTGGCGGGCTGCAAAAGCATGTCGGCGACTTGTCACTGATGTTCCTGCCAACGGTCAATTCTTACCGCCGTTTTGCACCCGGCACGTTTGCGCCCCCTGCCCTGACATGGGGGTATGAGAACCGCACAACCTGTTTCCGCGTGGTCGGGCACAGCCCGTCTTCGATCCGGGTCGAGAACCGGTTGGCAGGCTCAGATGTGAATCCCTATCTGAACGTCGCCGCAACGCTTGCCGCCGGTCTGGACGGGATCGAAAACAAGACTGCTCCTTTGGATGAAGTGGTCGGGGCCGGATTTGGCCTTGAAGGTGTGCCCGACTATGCCCGCTCCATGCCCGAGGCGATCGAGCGCCTGCGTGGATCGGCTCTCGCTGACCAATGGCTGGGCGCACGGTTTGCAGACTGTTTCGCCGCGTCCCGTCAAAGCCAGCTCGACGCATTCAGCGCCAAGGTCCCCGATGTGGAACTTGAGCGTTTCTTTGATCTGGGGTGACATGACATGGACGCGCAACTGAAGCATGACTACCTCGAAGGCATGAGCCGCGCGGCAACCTTTGTCGCGGTCGCAACGACCGACGGTCTGCGCGGGCGCTTTGGCGTCACGGTCAGTTCGATGACTTCGGTCTCGACCGAAGGCGATTATCCCTCCCTGCTGATCTGTGTCCACTATCTCAGCCTTGCTGCACCTGCGATGCTGGCCAATCGCGGGTTCTGCCTGAACCTGCTGAATGAAGAACAAAGCGGTGTCGCCAACCTGTTTGCCGGGCGCGAAGGCGATCATCCCAGCGCGCGGTTTGACGCCGTTGACTGGGTTCCCGGCCCAAACGGTCACCCCATGATCGATGGCGCGGTGGCGAATTTCGAATGCCAGATGGCGACCGAGCTTTGGTGGAAAACCCACCATGTCATCGTCGGAGAAGTGACCTCGGTTCGTTTATCCGAAGACAGCCGTCCCCTGCTTTACGGCGGGCGATCGTATCATCGTGCGGTCAAGCTGGAAGACTAACAACCAAACCCAATCACCAATAACGGGTCCAAGCCCGAACCTTTCGGCTGCCTTTCTCAGACAGGACGCCAAACCAACATAAGGGAACAAAGATGAACTTCATGAAATCGGTGGCGATGGCCGCCTGTGGCCTGGCAATCTCGGCCTCAGCGGCATTTGCCGAGTACCCGGAAAAACCGGTGAACTTTGTCGTACCGTGGCCTCCGGGGGATCTGGAAGATCTGCTGACCCGCATGATCGCCGACAAGATGCAGGAAAAGTATGGCGTTCCAGCGGCGGTGATCAACAAGCCCGGTGGCGGCGGCGGCCCGTTCCCCGGTGCGATCAGTGTCGCAACGGCCCCGGCTGACGGGTACACAATCGGCAGCTTTGTCATCGACGTGCCACTTGTCGGCCCGTTCATCGGTATCCCCCCGCTGGATCCTAACCCGTTCGAACCTGTCGGTATCTTCCTCACTTACCCCTTCGTCATCGCCACCAAGGGGGACGCACCGTACAAGACCATGGAAGAACTGGCCGAATACGCCCAGTCGAACGACGTCGTCCTTGGCCACTTCGGTGACGTCACCAGCCCCGCACGGCATTCGCTGGCCATGGCCCGGGCAATGGGGTTCGAGTGGGGCAGCGACACAGGCTTTGACGCGTTGGATTGCAACACGCTGGCATCGGGCGACGCAGATGTCATCAACACCACCCTGCAGCTTATCCGCCCCTGTCTGGATAATCTGACCATTCTGGCCACGGTGACGAACGAGCGGATTTCGATCCTGCCGGACGTGCGCACCGCAGCCGAAATTGTTCCGGAACTGGACTTTTCAACATGGAACGGCCTGTTCGTGCACAAAGACACGCCAGCAGACGTGCGGGCTGTGATCGAAGAGGTCGCAAAAGAAGCGCTGGCCTCTGATGCCGTCAAACAGATGGCCGCCGAAACCGGCGCGTTGATCTACTGGCTGGATAAAGATGCCTCGGACGCGCAAATGGCCAAGGATACCGAAACCTTCGGAAAAATTTCCGGCTATATCGACTGATCTGACATACCTTTACCAATGATCAAGGCCGCCGGATTTCGGCGGCCTTCTACATCTCAGACTGAAAGTTTCGAAACTGCCCAAAAAAAAATGCGCCGCGGCAAGGGAGGGCTGATGCGGTAGGTTCCTGTTTGCGAGGGAACCGGGGGATGCATCTCTGGGACCGCGGCGCAGTTGGGGAGTGTAACCTCCGGCATGCCACTACTATATGCCGAAAGCTGGGTCGTTAGCGTAACGCTGGCGGTAACTGCCGCAGCAGGTCAATGGCGCGGGTCGCGCCTGTGTTGACGGTTTCAAGCCGTTTCATTTGACGGCGGGCGTATTTCAGTTCGCGCACCGCATCGGCCAGGATCTCTTCGGCGTCACTGGGCGGAAGGTCCGACTTCAAAAAAGCAACCTCGGCGCGACGCAGTTCCAGGACCACGGTGCGCAACGTCTCCCGGCTCGTGTACAGCTTGCGCGCAAGCTCTGCATTGCGTGCGTCCCGGGCTTCGATTTCGCGGTCGAAAACGGTAAACATGGCGTTCACGGTTTGCAGTTTCAGGCTGTTCATCTGTCCTTGGGTCATACGTGTGTGCATCGTCATATCGGGTTCCCCTGTCTTGATTTTCCGGATCCATCGGAGCGTATGGCGTGTTACCGGAGCGCTTGCTGAGAGGACGCTAACAAGGGTGCTGTGAATGCAGCGTGATTTTCACCGGGATTTTCGGGGGGTAGATGGGAAAATTCCGTGAAAATCGTAAATTTCTTTGTGAAATTTTAACGAAGCTCGACTGTATCCAGCATTCCATGCTGACGCATCAACGACACCGGATAGTCCGGGTCGTTGGAAAGCCGTTCAAATGTGAAATCAGGCTCCAGAACGGACAGGCGGCGGGCACAATCCATCGCCTGCTCTGTCATACCGGCCGCAGAATACAGCGCTGTCAGATAGCGCAGCGGCGGGTGAAAATCGGGGGCCAGCGCGCTGGAGGATTCCAGTAACTGGATGCCTTCGATTGTTTTGCCGTTCACGATGGCCGCCAGACCGCGTTGAATATCGGTCCAGAACTGCAGCCGCGTTCCCGTGGCCAATGTCTGCGCGTTGATGGCCGACACATGTGCTGTCTGCGCGTCGCCGAAATAAAGATTGGCCGAGGCTTGTGTCCACCATGCGCGCGGGTTCGACGGATTCGCGGCCACGCTCATCTTGGCCAGTTGCGCACTGCGCGCGAAGTTTCGCCCGATGACAAGGCTGGCATCCGCTACGCTGGCCAGCACATTTGAATTCTGCGGATCCAGTTCCAGCGCATGGGCACAGCTGGCTTCGCTTCGGTCGCGCAAATCTTCGATCGGACGGATCCGTTCGACAAACTGGATAGAATAAAGCTGCGCCAGCCAGCTTTTGAACACGCCACGGCGCTGTATATCATAGGCCTGCTTCAGCATTATCTCGGCTTCCAGCAGGTCGGTGTGCCGCATCGAAAACATCTTGCGGATCGCCAAGGCCGCCAACGCATTGGCGTCGGGGTCTGTGCCTTGTGTGACCCGGCCATCCAGAACGGCGGTTTTCAGTTGCCCGGCCAGACGGTTCCCTAGGCTCAGCATGGCAATGTCGCCGGTATTGGGCGCGCCTTTCGAGGGCGAAACATTGGTTTCCGACCAGATCACCCGGCCTGTGTCGATGTCTTCGACACTGACACGCAAGCCGATCGATCGGTTCGGGGCATGAAACGCCTGTACCGATACCATCAACATGCCCGGCCTTGTGATGGCCGGTGGACGGCGGAAAATCTCGATCTCAAGATCTTCGTTCAGGGTTTTTGCGACACCGTCGATGAACAGGTTCTCGGTGATCTGGCAAGCATCCGTTGTCGGCGTTTCACTGAGAAACAGAACTGACCCGGTTACCGGCCTGCGAGACGCCAGGACGGGGCCGGTTGTCAGCTGAGACATCGGCATGTGCTGCGCCCGCTGGGCGGACAGCCAAATGTTGAACTCAGGGTCGCGAACATCAAGCCCTTCAAGAAACTCGGCATCGTCGTCAGCAGCACGGCGCAGAACATTCACACGCTTGGGATCAAGCGAGATCGTTTTGCGGTCAGCTTTCAGAATATCGGAATGACGCCCAAACGACCGCCGGATATCAGACAGGGCCTGACGCAGGCTGGCCGACCCCTGTTGCTGCGCCCGGTCGCTCCATAATTTGTCCTGCAGCCAGATCCGGCCCCGGTCCAGATTGTCACTGGACAGCAAAAGCGCCAGCAACGCCTGAGCCTTTGCACTTTTAGGAGTCAGCGCACCGTCCGTCTCGTGCCACACGCGGAACCGCCCGTGTAACCGTGCCTGAATTTGAGGTGAGCCAGTTAAATCTTCCAATTTCCGCACGGACCAAAGATGTGAATTTTTGCTGTTATTATCTTGTCGCCATGAAACCATCTTGGGGCCGATAGTGCAACAAACTCCGAGATTCCGTGATTTCACCGTGAAAAGTTAACCGAATCTCAATCACATTGTTGCGAATGAGCGTTTTTTCGCCAAGCCTTACTCATGGAACGGGATAAATTTCGGAGGATGGCATGGCTTTAATGGGTGCAGGAAGCGGCGCAGGATCGGGCGCAGGCAGTGGTGCAGGGTCGGGCGCAGGCTCTGGTGCGGGGTCGGGTGCAGGCTCAGGCGCCGGGTCGGGTGCCGGAAGCGGTGCCGGGTCTTCTCATGCCGGGGGTGGGTCATCCATCGCGTTGAACTATGCCCTCTCCCGCGCGCAAGAAGCGCTGGTTGGATACTGGCGCGGCGATGCCGAATGGCTGCCAGAGTTCCCGCTGAACGACGATGATGACTCTGATGCCAGCTATCTCGAAGACCTGTCCCGCGGACGGCTTTTGGATGCCGAACTGGCGTCTCAGTTCGACTTGCGCGGCGGCAAAGGCCGGGCGAATTTCTTCCTCGGCCGGTCGACCATTCTTGAAATCGAGCGGCCAGAACAGCCGTTCTTCGTCGAGCAACTGAAATGGCTTCGGGCTTATGCAGACCTGCGGTCGGATCGTCTGGAAGAGATCCACATGCAGATCGGCGACATCATGTCGTTCTTCGGCACGACCTATATGTTGAACGACGGACGGCGCAAAAAGACGCTTCAGATGCTTTATGCAGCGTGGCGCGTCACCATCCGGATCGAAGCCTTGGCAAAGCACTTTTGCCGGGTTCCGCGCCCGATCGACTATACCGTCAAGGTACAGCCGATCATCCAGACGCCGGACCATTCAGCTTTCCCGTCGGGTCACGCAACTGAATCCTTTGCGTTGGCCACGGTCTTGCACGCCCTGATGACCGGAGAAAGCGCGCATACCGGGCTGGCCAGCAAGGCGATACCGTTCAAGCTTGCGGCACGGATCGGGATCAACCGCACCATAGCAGGCGTGCATTTCCCGGCGGATACTGCCGCAGGTGCGTTGCTGGGCTGTTGTATCGGCGAGGCTTTTGTTGCGCTCGCCACCGGCAACCGCAGTGGGTATGGTCGCCAGGGCATCACCGAACTGCAGATGTCCGGCGATCTGACACCGACTGCCAATGGCGAAACCCCAGACCCGAAAACGTTCTATGCCGACAGTGATTTCTCGCTGGACTGGCTGGGCCACGCCATGCCCCAGCGCGAGGTGATCCCGTCGAACTATCGCCGTGGCCCTGCCAGCCTGCTGGGCAAACTCTGGCACGACGCCACTGGCGAAATTCGTCGGGTCCCGATGACACCGGGTCAGGTGAGCGAATGACCAGCCCCACCGATCCGCAAGATCCAACATCCCAGACTTGGGATGTCGACGTCATGTCGCCATACGTTCATTGGCGTCGGGCCTTGGGCGGGGCCGCAAAATGCGGGCCGGTGGTCGACAAACCGGTCGTGATGGCAGCCTCTGTCAACGCGGCTGACGACCGGCGCGCCGCCGATGATGCGCGCGCTGCGGTTCGCCCCTTGTTCGGGGATGGGGAACTGGTTCCCCTGCCCGAAGCGGTTGCCAACCCGTCCAACGCTCCCTTGCCAAGCCTGATCCCGGACGATGTCGCGGACCTGATTCCGATCGCACCGCCAAGGGACGCGGTGATCGTCGGTATCATCGACGAGGCCATTGCCCTGGGCCATCCCCGCTTCCGACGCGCCGACGGGTCAACCCGGTTTCTAGCGTCTTGGCAACAGGGGGCCACGTTTGATGCCGCGCAGGGTGATTATTTGCCCTTCGGGAACGAGATTTATCAACGTGACATCAACGCCTTGCTGCGCCAGCACAGCGACGGTGGCGACCCCCTCTCAACGCTTGATGAAACCGCGTTTAACCGGGCGGCGCTACTCAGCGAACCGGACAAGCTTTATGGCGTGCGCGCGCTGGAAAGGCGCGCCGGGCACGGCACAGCGGTGCTGGATCTGGCAACCGGTGAGGACAGCTGGCGGCAAACGCCTGCCGATCTGGACCGTCGCCCGATCCTCGCTGCCAGCCTGCCGCGTCGCCAGACCATCGGCATGGCCGGAACCTTTCTGGAATACTTCGCGATCTACGCCATGCACCGTATGGTCGCACTGGCCGACGCGCTATGGGATGCCCACTATGGCGGCCCGGGCGGGTTTCCCCTTGTGCTGAACGTGTCTTACGGTCAGCAGGCCGGGGCCAAGGATGGGCGGTCTCTGTTCGAACAAGCCGTTGAACGGATGGTCGAACTGCGCGCTGACCGGGCACCGCTTCAGGTCGTGATGCCTGCCGGCAACGACAACCTGATGCGTTGCAACGCGTTTCGCAAAGTCCGGCGGGGCGGCTTTGTCATGGAAAAATGGCGGGTCCTTCCCGAGGATCATTCGTCAAACTTTGTCGAAGTCTGGACTTCGCGTACGACACGGCGCGCCGACAAGAACCCGGTCGAAATCCGCATCACCACGCCCCATGGCGAGACCATGAAGTACTGGAGCGGGGAACATGGCCAGTTCTGTGACATCGCCGGTGGCGCGCGGATCTATTGTCAGCGGGTGACCTATGACAATGGCCGGGACGCGCCGGAGTATCGGTATCGCTATGTGATCTGCACCCCGCCCACGGCCGAAGCGGTGCGGGAAATCGGCACGATCCGGGTGGCTCCTGCTGGTGATTGGTGCATTCGTGCGCAGAACCGGGGGGCTGATACCGACATCTATCTGAACGTTCAGGTCGACCAGTCGGCCGAACCGGATGGCACCAACAATCAGCGATCATATTTCAACAGTTCGAAATACCGCCGGTATCTGGACAATGGCCGCGAACGCGACACCTACGCCAGCCATGTCGATCCGGACGACCCCGATGCCTCGGATCAGGAAGACAGCCAGATCTTTGGCCATGTTCAGCGCAAGGGAACGATCAATTCCCTCGCCCTGTCCAGTGCGATTGTCGTGGTCGGATCTTATCGCAAGACAGACGGCGCGCCTCTGGGCTTTTCTGCGACGGCTTATCCCAAATCGCGCGGTCCGAAAAAGGACATGGTGATCACAGCCTGTTTCCCGGGCGATGACGGGGCCGCCAATTCCGGGTTGCTGGCAGCCGGGACGCAAGGCGGCTCAACATTGGCACCGCGTGGCACCAGCTTTTCCACGGCCCGCGCCACCCGAAAGATTGTCGAAGCGATGCTGGATGATACGAAGGGCGACGGATCGGTGCCGTGGATGCAGAAACTTGCAAAAGCTGAAGAGCGCAAAGTCGCGGACACATTTGGCCATGCCCACGAAATGAAACGCGGGCATGGACGCGTGCGGGACCGTCAGACAGATCGGGCTGTCCCGAGGTTCTGAAGCACACCTGAACAACGGGGCCGGATCGTTGAGTTAAACGATCCGGCCCGACTTCGATGATCCAGTCATACCACGCGCGAACACAGTACGACCATCTGTTACAGACATGCGCCGGTATTCAGCGTCAGTTCCGAGCCTTGGGTGAAACTGGTCGAAAACTGCTTCCCCCCCAACATCACAGACACAGAGGCTCCGCGCAGTTCCGCGTTGGACACCGTGATTTCGCGCGCTCCGGCGGTGTCATCGACATCAATCGTGAAGGCAACCGATTTGTCCTGGCCAAAATCGCTCACCTGCAGGGCAACCATTTGATCGCCATCCACCACGCTGGGTTGACGCACGATGTAATCGCCACCTGCAACGATCTCAAAGGGCTGGAAAACCTCGACACCTGACCCCGCCGCCGTGACATCAAAAATCAGACCCGCCTCAGACCCTGTCAAATCGATAGTGATCTGAGCAGCTTCAATCGCGCAGGCCCCGGTGTTCGTCACGACAAAGCGGTCTTTCGGCGCGCCTTCCATGAACCGGATATGAAGGTCTGCATAAGAGGCTGAAGCGATAAAAGTGGCCGCTGTTGCGATAAAAAATGTACGACGAAACATGTTTGGATCTCCAGTGTTGGACCTACCCTTAAAGGGTTGATTACCAACGATACGCACGGGCGATGTCGTCAGATCATTCTGGGCAGCGACCTGCCGCGCCCGTGCGCGACGAAACAGCCCTTTCAGAGCCATGCAAATTCGGCCACCATGCGCCAAACGGCTTCGATGGGAACCCACCATGTCACAGACGGCAGCTTTTGATTTCATTGTGATTGGCGCAGGGATTGCCGGCGCGTCGGTGGCGGCTGAATTGTCCAATTCAGCCCGCGTTGCCTTGATCGAACGCGAAAGCCAACCCGGCTATCACACGACAGGCCGGTCAGCGGCGCTGTATACCCGGGCTTACGGGCCTGCTGTGATGCGGGCCATGACCCGGGCGTCTTTCGGGTTTTATTCGGGGGGGGCAGACCCCGACATGCCACAGGACCTGTTGCAGCCACGTGGAGTTCTGTTGATCGCACGCGCAGATCAGAGGGACGCCTTGGCCACGATGCACCGCGACCTTGGCGATGCCGTGGTTCCCGCATCCTTTGACGACCTAAAAGCGCAGGTTCCCCTGATCCGCGACGACTACGCCATCGGCGGACTTTACGAAGCCGACGCTTATGACATCGATGTCCACGGCACCCATCAGTATTTCCTGCGCCAGTTCCGCGCCAATGGCGGACAAACCATCCTGCAGGCCGACGTCACAGGGCTGAGCCGGGAAAACGGCACCTGGGCCGTCGACTCCCGCCAAGGCCAGGTGAAAGCCGCAACTGTGATCAACGCCGCCGGGGCATGGGCCGATCAGATTGCGGAACTGGCCGGCGTTTCACCACTGGGCCTGCGGCCCTTGCGCAGAACCGCAGCCCTAATTGCACCACCGGCGGGCGTGAACGTCGATGACTGGCCACTGGTGGTCGATGCCGAGGAAGGGTTTTACATGAAACCCGACGCAGGCAACCTGCTGATCTCACCCGCCGACGAAACCCTATCGCCGCCCTGCGATGCACAACCCGAGGAACTGGATATCGCGATCTGCGTGGATCGGATCGAAAAAGCCATCAACCTTCAGGTGCGCCGGATCGACCACAAATGGGCCGGGTTGCGCAGCTTCTTCCCCGACAAGCTGCCAGCGGTGGGCTATGACGCAAACGCCGAAGGGTTTTTCTGGCTGGCCGGTCAGGGTGGATACGGCATTCAAACCGCCCCGGCCATGGCGCGCAGCGCCGCGGCACTGGCAATGCGGCAGGATTTGCCGCAGGATGTGCGGGACGAAGGGGTGACTGCAGATCAGGTCTCGCCAAACCGGCTGCGCATCTAAACAGGCCGAGGAACTTCAGGCCAGATCGGATCGACGATCAAAAACGCAGTCACTGCACTCCGTCGCCGTCCTGTCACCTGGCTCCTGTAAAGGGCCGGTACCTCAAACTGGAGTTATCGATGACCAAATCCGTTTCGATGTCCCGCCGCGCGTTTCTGGGCACCTCTGCTGCTGGCGCATTTATCGCGCTGCATCCCTATTCGGCCCGGGCGGCTGCCAATCAGGCGCACCTTCGCATCATGGAAACCACGGACCTGCACGTGCATGTGTTTCCCTATGATTACTACGCTGACAAGCCGCGCGACACGCTGGGCCTGTCTCGCACTGCCAGCATCATCGGCGATATCCGCGCCGAGGCGACAAATTCGATGCTGCTCGACAATGGCGACTTCCTGCAGGGCAACCCGATGGGCGACTATATTGCCTATGAAAAAGGCCTGAAAGAAGGCGACCTGCATCCGGTTGTCGCCGCCATGAACACGGTAGGCTTTGACGCCGCCACGGTCGGCAATCACGAATTCAACTATGGCCTGTCCTTTCTGGATAAGGCGGCGGCCGGAGCTGACTTCCCGGTGGTTCTGGCCAACCTTGCCAAGGAACAAGGCAGCGACCCGACCCGCGATGTCACCCTGTTCAAGCCCTATGTCATCCTCGACCGCGAGCTGACCGACGGCGCAGGTGATACCCACCCGATCAAGGTTGGTATCATCGGATTTACCCCACCACAGGTGATGAACTGGGACCGCCGCCATTTGGAAGGCAGCGTGACAGCCCGTGATATCGTCGAAACCGCACAAGCCTATGTGCCCCAGATGCGCGAAGAAGGTGCCGACATCATCATCGCCCTGTCGCATTCCGGTATCGGGTCAGCGGATCACGCAGATGGCATGGAAAACGCAAGCGTCCCGTTGGCCGCCGTTGATGGCGTTGACGCGCTGATGACTGGCCACAGCCACCTTGTGTTCCCCTCTGCGACCTATGCGGATCGGGCCGGTCTTGATGTGGATGCAGGCACCATCCACGGCAAACCTGCCGTGATGGGCGGCTATTGGGGCTCGCATCTGGGTGTGATCGACCTGATGCTGGAACGTGACGGCAACAAATGGCGCGTGGTCACCACAGCGTCCGAGGCCCGTCCGATCTCCAAACGCAACGAAGACCGCTCGATCACGGCGTTGGTGGAGGATGATGAAAGCGTGCTCGATTCGGTCCGCACCATCCACGAAGAAACGCTGGCCTATGTGCGCCGCGCGGTCGGCAAAACCTCGGCTCCGCTGCACAGCTATTTTGCGCTGGTGGCAGATGATCCATCGGTACAGATCGTGTCGATTGCCCAGAAATGGTACATTGAACAGATGCTGAAAGGCTCTGAACACGAAGGTCTGCCAATCCTGTCAGCGGCGGCTCCGTTCAAGGCGGGTGGTCGCGGCGGACCCGAGTATTACACCGATGTGCCTGCGGGTGACGTGGCGATCAAGAATGTGGCCGACCTGTACCTCTATCCCAACACCGCGCGGGCCGTGCGCGTCACCGGGGCGCAGGTCAAAGACTGGCTCGAACGCTCGGCCGGGATGTTCAACCAGATCGAAGCTGGCAAACCCGATCAGGTTCTTCTGAACCCCTCCTTCCCAAGCTATAATTTCGACGTGATTGATGGCGTGACCTATCAGATCGACCTTACGCAACCGTCGAAATTTGACCCCAAAGGCGGCCTGATCAACGCCGATGCAAATCGCATCGTCAACCTGATGTTCGATGGACAGCCAGTTGATCCGGCGGCCGAGTTCATCATCGCCACCAACAACTATCGCGCAGGCGGCGGCGGCAAATTCCCCGGCACAGATGGCACAACCGTGTTCGAGGCACCGGACACAAACCGCGACGTGATCGTGCGTTATATCGTTGAACAAGGCACCATCAACCCGTCGGCGGATGCGAACTGGCACTTCGCCAAGGCAGATGGCGCGACAGTTCTGTTCGATACCGGCCCTAAGGCGCGCGACTATCTGTCGGACGTCAAAGGCGTGGTGATCGAGGATGCAGGCGACGGCCCGGACGGCTTCGCCCGGTTCCGGATTTCGCTGTAAGATAGGTTAGCCTGCCTCGATGTCGGTTCGTTGAACGAATTAGGACCGGCGCGGGCAGCCGGGCTATCAAAGCAAATACACCCTCGCAAATACTTGCGGGGGTGTCATCACTGAGAATACTCGCCAAGCGGGACGATGCTGCCGTTCAGTTTACCTGCTCTGAAGGCCGGTGTGCGTTTTGCGACCGTGGCGATAATCGCCTGCGGCACATTACGCTGGTTCGCTGCAGATACGATCTGAATCTAGGTCGGGCTATCCGTCATCATTCGGGTAAATGAACCCGTTCACTGGATAGAAATTACCATACTGGCCGGGCTGGCTTTCGACCCGGACCAGCGTCCAGTCGTTGTGTTTGGACACGTCCTTGACGCCCATTCTCAACGAAACCTCGTTACGGTTCCAGTTGGCGTGGTTCACGACGATTTCCCGATCGTCAACAATATCGGCCACAACCGCCACATGGCCCAGTGGCATTCCGCTGGTCGACCGAAACGACATCACCGCACCGACAGTCGGTTCAGCGCCCCGATTATAGATATTGTGCGCATTGCCCCACCAGCTTTCAGCGTTGCCGCGAATTTCAATGCCGCTGAGGTTTCGTGCGTAAGGCACGCACCACACCCTATGCCCCCGGGCCTGCTTTTGCGCGACTTCGCGCAGCGCCATTGACTGACGTTCCGGGTCCAGATTCCCATAGTCCGGGCTTTGGGCGCAGGCAGAGACAAGACTGAAAAGCCCCAACGCAACGGCTGTTCGGGCGGTGCCGGACAGGCGCAGCCAAATTGTATTCGTTCTGCAGGAGTTGTTTTGCAAGAAGCTTCACTACCGGTTCGAAAATCCTCAGGGTTTGTCGATGATCTTTTCGCGAATGAAAAGAGACTTGCCAATTCCCCGGCAAAATTTCGCCAATTCCCTGTGCGTCCTTGGTGATCAATGCTGCGCTTCAACACAAAGTCTGCAATGTCCTCCGAGCGGGTTTTGCTGACGTATTGAACGGGTTCGCCACGACGCGCCTGCCGGCAACACATCCGGTAGGCACTTAGTTCAGGCACCGGCCTTTTGCCGCATTTGTGGGTCAGGCCACCGCCGCTAAAGCCTCTTTCTCCGCGTCCTTCTTGAACAGCAGGAAATACAGCACCGGGGCCGCAACCAGCGTCAGGATCGACGCAAACGCCAGACCGCCCATGATGGTGATCGCCATCGACACAAAGAACGCGTCCCACAGCAGCGGCGCCATCCCAAGGATCGTGGTGATCGCGGCCAGCATCACCGGGCGCAAACGCGAGGTTGACGCCGTGATGATTGCCTCGCGAAACGGCACACCTTCGGCCCGAACAAGGTCGATCTCTTCGACCAGCACGATCCCGTTCTTGATCAGCATCCCCGACAGAGACAACAGCCCAAGCAGGGCCGTGAACGAAAATGGCGTATCGGTGGCCAAAAGCCCGATCACCACACCGTTTACCGACATCGGCACCAGCAACCAGATGATCAGCGGCTGGCGCAGCGCGTTGAACAACAGGATCGAGATCAGCACCATGATCAGCACCGATACCGGGATCTGCGCGCCAAGGGCGGCCTGCGCCTCTCCCGAGCTTTCGTATTCGCCGCCCCATTCCATTTCGTATCCGACGGGCAATGCCACGGCTTCGATTGCGGCCTGAATTTCGGCCTGCACCTGTGCCGCTGTAAACCCGGATGGGATGTCAGCCTCGATGGTCAGCGTCGGCACCCGGTTGCGGCGATGAACCAGCGTGTTCTGAACTTCGTATTCGACCCCGTCGATCATCTGCTCGATAGGCAATACCGCGCCGGTGCTGGACGAAAACACCACCTGATCGGCCAACCCCAACTGGTTGTCGCGCGGCAACCGCGTGATGATCGGGATCTGCCGGTCATCTTCGCGATAGACCCCGCTCGTGATGCCATCCGTTGCAAGTTGCAGCATCTGCGCGATGTCATCGCGGCTGACGCCTGCGGTCTGAGCGCGTTCGGTGGCATAGATCGGCTTCAGAACCAGCTCCTGTTCGCGCCAGTCTGTGCGCAGGTCGACAAGGTTCTGCGATGACGCCTCCAGCACGGCAATCATTTCCGAGGAAAGGCGGCGCAGAACGTCCGGATCCTGACCCGATAGCCGCAGCTGGATCGGGGCCCCGCCACCGGGGCCAAACACCAGACGCTTGGTGCGCAACTCTCCTTCAGGAAAGGTCTCGAACCCAAACTCTGCAAGGCCCGCCTGAAGCGGCGGGATCTGGTCCAGATTTTCGGTCTGAATGATCAGATGGCCATAGCTGGGATTCGCCTTTTCCGAGTCATAGGTCAGCATGAAACGCGATGCGCCCTGTCCGACAAATGTTGAAACTGACACCACGTCGTCCCGCTCTGCCAGCCAATCTTCCATCTGGCGCAGGTGATCCGAGGTGGTGTGGATATCGGTGCCCTGTGGCAGCTTGTAATGCACAAAGAACATCGGCGTGTTGCTGTCGGGAAAGAACGACTGCTTCATCAACCCGAACCCGGCAAAGCAAACCGCCGTGATCGCGACCAGCGCGCCCATAACAAGCCAGCGTAACCGGATCGACAGATCCAGCGCGCGGGCATAGGTCCGGAAAATCCAGCCGCCATACGCATCCCCGTCATCCCCACTGCCCTGTTTGAACAGATAGTGACCCAGCAACGGCGTTACCGTCAGGGCCAGAACCCAGGACAACAGCAGCGAAATCGCGATGACCGCAAACAGCGAAAACAGGAACTCGCCCGTCGCATCGGGGCTCAGGCCGATCCCGGCAAACGCCATGATGCCAATGATCGTGGCCCCCAGAAGCGGAATCTGCGTCTTGCTGGCAGCGTCATCGGCCGCTGTCCGGCTGTCGCGACCGCGCTGCATTGAAATCTGCATACCTTCGGCCACCACGATGGCATTATCCACCAGCATCCCCATCGCGATGATCAGGGCGCCCAGCGAAATCCGCTCCATCTCGATCGAGAACATCGCCATGAAAAACAGCGTTCCAACGACCGTCAGCAACAACGTCGCCCCAACAACCGTGGCCGCGCGCCAGCCCATGAACAGGGCCAGAACCACCACCACGATGATGACCGACATCGCAAGGTTCACAAGGAAAGCGCTGGACGCTTCGTCGACGACCACATGCTGCTGATAAATCGGATGCAGCTCGACCCCGTAGGGGATTTTGCCGTCAAGCTCGGCAATCCGTGCGTCCACACGTTCACCAACCTCGACAATGTTTTCGGTCGACAACCCAGCCACCCCGACTGTAAAGGCATCGACACCATCAAAACGTACCAGAAGATCAGGATCATCCTGACGATCCCGGCTGACCTGTGCGACGTCAAACAGGTTGATCACCTCTCCACTGGCCCCGATGATCAACGATGCGATCTCTTCGACACTGCCAGACCCGTCAGGGGCCTGTATTCGCGTGCGAATGCCGTCGTTATGTATCGACCCCGCATCCACCACCGAGTCTGCGTTTGCCAAGGCGGTGATGATGGCCTGAGGCGAGACGTTCTGATTGACCGTGATCGCCATGTTCGGCTCAACGAAAATCGCCTCGTCCGGCAAACCTTTGACCTCGACATCGGCGACGCCGTCAACCGTCAGGATCTCGCGTCGCAGAAAAGTCGCCAACTGGTGTTTTTCGGCGTCCGAATACCCTTCGGCTGTTACCGCATAATAGATGCCGAACACATCCCCGAAGGAATCGTTCACATAGGGCACGCCTACCCCCTCAGGCAGCGCGCGGGCTGCGTCAGACACCCGGTTTCTCAGCTTGGTCCAGATCGGGGGCAGTTCGGTCCCGTCAAAGGTCGAAAACATCTCGACCGTGATCAGCGATTGTCCCGGCTGGTTGATCGACGTGATCACATCGACCTCGCCCATCTTCTGGATGGCCGATTCCAGCGGTTCGGACACTTCGGTGGCCACCTGTTCGGCGGTTGCTCCGGGGTACTGCGTGACAATAACGGCCTGCTTGATGGTAAAAGCCGGGTCTTCAAGCCGCCCCAGCGACGAAAACCCCCACAGCCCGCCAAACAGCGCACCAAGGATAACAAGCCACGTGATCAGCGGCTTTTCGATCGAGGATCGCGCGATGTTCATGGCAGACCCCTTAGTTGCCAAAGCCGGTGAACCGGCGGACGGCCTGACCATCCTTCAGCGCAGCCCCACCAGCCGCGACGATCTCAGTGCCTGCCGCTAACCCCGACAAAATCAGAATCCCATCCTCTGGTGATCGGGCGATTTCGACAGCCTGCTTGCGCAAAGTGCCCGTGTCGGCATCGTCAGGGGAGAACACCATGACGGCGGGTTTACCTGTATCATCAACGAACACGGCGGTTTTAGGCACTTGGATAGCGTCCGTGTGATCCCCCTGAAGAACCGCAATGACCGTGGCCGACGCGCCAGGTAGAATCCGCAACCCCGAGGGCGGCGTCATCGCCAACGTCACCCGATACGACTGACCAACTTTCGACGTTTCGGCGTTGAATTCGCGCAATCGCAACGGAAAGACCTCATCCGACGCGGGGAAGCGCGCGCTGATTTCGACGTTGGACGACTCCTCGGCCCGCAGGAACAAGACTTCCGGAATATCAACTTCGATATGCACTTCGGACATGTCATGCAGGCGCACCACCGGGGTCCCGGCGCTGATTGTCGTATAGTTCGCGATGTTGCGTGCCGCGACCAGCGCGTCAAACGGGGCCGACAGGGTCGCGTGTTTCAACGCATATTCCGCGTTTTTCACCGTCACTTCGGCCAGTGCCAGCTGCGTTGCCGCATCATCAATGCGAACCTGACTTGCCGTGCTTTCTGACAACCGGTTCAACCGGTTCAACGTCCGCTCGGCCTGATCCTTTTGCAGCTGCGCCTGCTCCAACGACAGTTCAAAGGTTTCAAGGTCAAGCTGGGCAACCAGATCGCCCTTGCGCAGAATGGCCCCTTCGATCACCGGAAATTCGACGACCTGCCCCCCCACCTGAAACGCCAGATCGACGGTTTCACGGGCGACCACATGACCAAAGAACTGCCGCGTCACATCGGCACCACCAGCACGGGCCGTGATCACCTTGACCGGTTTCAGGGGCGCCTGCGCGATGGCCGGTGTCACGGCCAGCGACAAGACAAGCGCAAGATTTCGCATCACTGACATGGCTTTGCTCCTTCGGGCAGGCCGTCGGCCTTGATGTTGTGAATGACTTTCAGCATCAACGCTGAAATCGTCTCGGTTTCCGGACGGGTCAGGCCGGAAATTTCCGTAAAGACCTCGGCTCCCTTCCGGATAACCTCCTGGCGCTTGGCATCGCCGATCTCGGTCAGCCGCAAGCGCGAGGCACGGCGGTCTTCCGGGTCGCTTTCCCTCAAGGCCAACCCCTTGCTTTCAAGCGCGTCAGCAATGTTTGTCAGCGTCGACGGCAGCACTTGCATGTCGGCCGCGAGTTCCCCCATCCGCCTGGGTTCGGCCATGTAGATCAGCAGATGCCGTTCGTTCTTGGTCAGGTCCGGAGTCACGTTGATCGAATCCACGACTTCGTCGACCTTCAGGTACAAAAGGTAGACGCCCATCAGGACATTCATTTCAGGGGGAAGATCGGTCGGGACACCGTTATCCATCGCAATATCTTTTGGGGGCATAAAGGCGCTCTTCGATTGTCTTCGACTCGATATACTTCATAAAGTGAAATTTACAACATGCCAAAGATACTGAATCCGAAGCAATATCGCACACCGCGCAAATCTCAACCCCGATCAGATGTCTCAAGCCAAGGGAATGCACACAATTTCGGCGGTCCTGGATTCGGGTCGGCCAGTCTGTCAACTCACTCGATCCGGGCTTCTGACGGTGCGTTACCCATCAGGGCGCTGCGTATGAAAGCACGCGAGCCAAGCGAAAGTCGTGGCACGCTGACGATCCGGTTCGACCCCGAGATGCGCGCGATGATCAAGGGTACCGCCAGAATGATTGAAACCACCGTGTCATCCGTCAGCCGCGCGCCGCTTTTATCAGAGCGCGACCGGAACCCGGGTCAGGTCGACCACAATGGCGGGTCAATATCCGCCACCTGCAGTTCCAGATCCAAAAGCCGCAGAAGCGGCATCGGATGCACCGAAAGGTTCGACATGATCGACAGGCGGAACACAAGCCGAGCGATCTCGGTCGATGGCTTGAAATCCCCGGCCCAGCCGATGATCGCCTGGCTGATCGTCTCGATCAATTCGTCGATACCCACCGGAGCCGTGCCTTTATCGCCAACCTTCACATCCGTCGGCGGTAACACCGCTACCGGGACCGGCACGAGCATCTGATTCAGCTGACTGGTCAAGCCGTACTCGTAACCAACATCCAACTGGATCGTCACGTCGCCTTCGTACCGGTTTTTGAACAAGGTCGTGAAAAGCGCAGTCAGATGCGCGTCCAGCGATCTTGTGTCTGGCGAACCCAGCAACCCGATATCAACGGGTTCCGATGAGGTGATCGTCGGATGCAGCGGGTTGCCGAAAGAGACCCGGGGCGTGGTGAAAACAAAGGGCTCGTTGATCGCCCCCCCGATATCTTCATTCCGCGTCAGATAGACCGAGGAAATTGCATCCTGACGCTCAAGTATCTGCATCTTGGGCAAGTCAACGGCGCGCGCACTGATGCTTTGCGCCTTGGCCCCCTGCAGGGGCTCGTCGTCGTCATTGGTGAAGTAATAGGCGTATATTCCTTCGTCATTTTTGGTCAGCTCAGCGATCTGGTTCGACGTGTAACCGTCAATCTTGAGTACCGGATCGGCAGCCATGCCGGTCGGCGGCCCCTCGGTCGATGTTATCGTTGCGACCCATGCGGTGATGCTGTCGCCACCGGCATGGAACGTCTGAGTTCCCTCTTCCACATAGAAAGAATAGCTTTCGCTACCGGTGGTTGACTGTTGGTCCTGCACCATACGCAGGCTGCTCGCTCCGGCCGCTTTCGCGATGGCCGCGGCCATGCTCAGGAACGCCCCAAGCGCCAGCGAAGCATTGTCGATTGCCGTCTGATCGGTGGTTTCGGCATTAACGGCCGGAACATATTTCGTCACCAGATTAATGATGGACGATTGCGACCGAATGAACTGTGCCAACTGGCCGAACGCGTCCACAAAACTGTCCAACGCCATGGTCACGTCTTCGCTGATGTTGTAGGTGACGGTGCCGTAAACGCGGTCCTGTTCGAAATGGAAATCCGTGCCATAGGTAAAGGCATAGGTCCAAAGCGTGATGTCGTTCAGATCGGTCGAACCGGGATCACTCTGGGTGCCGGTCTGCGTGCTCATCCGCGGTGTCATCGGGAAGCTGCGCAGCAACAGCGGGACATTGAATGACCCCAGGCTTTCCTGCAGCAATTCGGCATCTGACACGCGCACCGGCGACAGCCAGCTTGACGCCTTGTAACCGATGATTCCCGGCACCGAAGACACCTGATGTTCGATGGCTGTTCCGGTATAAGACAGATCAAGCGTGACTTGATCCACAACCTCTCCGTCGACCTTTAGTTTTTCGGGCGCCTCCAGCAGGAAGGTAATCGGCTGATCGGGACCCGTGGCCAGTGGCATCTTGGGCGACGTCAACGTGACCAGGCTTTGCACCTGGCTGGCGCCAAGGGGCGAAGTATCACCGCTGTTCTTCGTCCAGGTGAGGTTGCCATAAAGCTGCGGCGTGTCCTCGTCGTCCAACATCGGAATGTCGGCGGCCACAGTTGCACCGAAGGCAATGGCCGCGCGCGTGGTGTAAAGGTTGGACAACCGCACCAGCAGGTTCTGGCGGAAGGTTTCCTTGGCGCTTGCCAGATGTGTTGACGACTGACCCTGATAGATCGGTGCCAACAAGTCCGATGCAAGATGCGCCAGCGTTTCCTTCTGCTGGGCGAATGCGGTCAGATAGCTGTCGACATCCTCATATTTGACTTCGCCCTGGGCGTCATTCACCGGAATGCCCTTTGGCTTGTTGGTCGCCTTCTGGTCGATGACCAAAATTGACGAGGTGTATTCCGGCGACAGAAGCGAATCGTAGAATTCAAAGAACGCCCGCAGCCAGTCATCAGCCTCGACCCCCGAAAACAGCCTTTGTTCCGCCGGGGTGGTGAACTTGTTGGTCGCCGGGTCGTAATCTGTCAGCTGGGTGTAGGGATAGATGTCCGCCGGATTGCTCAGAAGCGTGTTCGACACCGGTTCGGGCGCAAAAAGCTCTGGCTTTTCAGGCGCATTGTCCCCGTCCGTATTGATCTTATAGGAAATCGCCTCTCCCGATCCCTGATCGCCCAGGCGCACCGCCCAGATCGCCGCCTGGGTGGACCCTGCAGCCGGCGCATAGCGGTTGGTGCCGGTGGCCACGGACAGAGTGTATTTGCCGGAAACCGACAGCGTGTCGGCGATATCGTTAGCAAAATCATCCAGCACGTTCTTTTTCGTTTTGGGATCTTGTAGGATGGTTTCCGGATTGGTCTTGGCAGCGATCTCGGTCGAGGATTTGCGCACCGAATCCACGGCCACAAACTCGCCTGCGGCGACGCCATGGGTCCGGGTGATAACCAGCGACAGTTTCAAAAGGTAAGTCTGGCTGTCGGTCACATCCGCTTTTGCCGCCTGCACCGACAGGGTAAAGCCCAGGGTGGTCGGGACCGGCCAATCGAGATCGCGATTGGTGCGGTGCTGAAGGAAGGTCTGAAGCGTGGTCAACCAACTGGTCAACGACGGATCCTGAGTGTGCTCGGGCGTCCAGATCTGGGCACTGGGGATGACTTTCGGCTTCGCCAGAAGGGTTGTGTCGATGCTCATCTCGATCCCGTTGGGGTCGTTCAACTGGTTCAGAACCGCCGTGATCGCCTGCAGCGACGCCTTCGCACGAGACTGCCAGCCGTCCTCGTCCTGTGGATTGTCCTGCGACGGGCTGAACGGTGTGGGATCGAAGGAAATCGTAATCTGCGCAAGGAAATCGCTGCCTGCGGGCGAAGTGTCCAAAACCGTCCAGCTTGACCCCATCGAGGGCCACTGCGCGATGTTCAAAAGCGCATCTGTGTAGCCGGTCAGGCTTGGCTCGCCATTCATTTTGCCCACCGTGGTGGTGCTTTCTTCGAGGTCGCTAACGATCTTGTTGCCGTAAAGGTCATTCCAACCATAGTTCAACTGCAACACCCGTCCGTTGGCGACGTAGGGGTTGCCGGGCAAAGCCGGACTATTGGCAAACTGAACGTAAGGAACCGAGGTCGAGTATGATAGTGGATCGCCTTCTTCGTTTTCCTTGACGAACAGAATCTTGCTGGGGGCGGTGTGTTCGACGGACTCCGCGCCGGTGTCGCCCTTGGTCTCCGGCCCCATGGGCAATCCCAGATTCGAACCGCCGAAATCGGCATTGGGCAGAACTTGGAACGCCAGAAGTGTACAGTCGTTCAAAAGGAAGTTCTTCGCATAGTCTGAATCAAAGGGGTCATCGGGTACTTCCGGCAATCCGTCACGACTGATATCCACCGGCTGAACCCCTGCGGCCTGGGTGCCATGCTGGTCGAGCGGTCCGCACATCATGCTGAGTGTCTGATCCGCCTCAACCAGCGGTGTGACCGTCGCGTTGGCGCCTGCAAGAATCGTCGCCGAAGTGCCATAGAACGCGGCATAGGATTGCAGGGTGGTTCCGCCCGGCGATGTGCCGACAACTCGGTCGACCGATGGTAGCCGGATCGCGGCGCCAGGTGCCAGTGGGGTGCTCCAATCCGTGATCCCCGGATTTACGTCCTCGATATCCTTGGCGTCCATCGCAAAATAGGTCGCGATGTCGTTCAGGACTCCGCCAGGTGAGGACCCATCCAGCGGCACACGATAAAGCGGGTTTGACAGGGTCAACGCCGCGTCGGGCGCCAGCGCAATATCCGTTGTCGTTTCACGCAGAATCGATACGACGTTGCTGTAATACCTGCTGGCAATACCACGCAGCGTGTCGCCCTCAACAACCTTGTGCGTAACCAGCTCAGACACCGCAGTGGCCGCAACCGCCGAATTCGACATATCCACCGCGTCACCGGTCGCAATCGCGTTCATGTAGGGCTGCAACCGTGGTTGTTTCTGGTACATGATCACCAGCGTGACCTGTGCCTCGCCCTTGTCGTTAAACGCGGAATCCGGCAGTCCGCCGTTGGCGTCGGCGTCAAAGTAATACAGGAAAAATCCGCCCGATCGGGTAATTGCCGCCTCCCAAAGCAGGCGCACGAAATCGGTCGGCGAGTTCAGCAGATTGGTCTTATCCGAGTCGTCCTCTTTCGATACCGCCATGGCACCAAAGCCGCCGGTGGGCGGACGGGTCACGGTAGACAAATTGACCTGCGAGATACCAAAAGACACCTTGCTGCCGACCTGCGCGTTCAGCACCAGACCGCCGCCTCCGGTTTCGGTTTCATAGCCAACAGCAAACGAGGCAAAATCGGCATCGTTGCGCGCGTATTGCACGATGCGCTCCAAAATCACCGTGTCATCGGCATCTGCGCCGGTAATTTCATAGGTGGTTTTGTACGTCTCTGATGCGTTGGGGTCTTCAGGCAGCTTCTTGATCGTGAAATTGATGGTCGAACCCCAACCGAACTTCGTCATGTTCTGATGCGTCGGACGACCGGTTGCCTCGTCCGTCTGAAGGATCTGTGGAGCGAAATTCGGGCTTGTCTGTGTCAGCAGGCCGGACTGATCCAGCCCACCGCGCGCCGACAGGGCAACCATGGATGCCGGCAGCGGGAAAACCCGTGGCTGATCGCCTGCGGCCGCCCCGCCCGTGGGGAAGCTGACCGGAGAGGCGCATTGCCAGGTTATGGCCTGAGACAGCGGGAACTGCGCGGGGCGATCGACCAAGACCGGCGCTGCTACGATTTTGCTGGGTCCTGCGGGCAGGATGGTGTTCTGGCCATAGGTGAACAACGCTTTGAGCCGCTGCCAGTCAGGGCTGGCGGGCTGTTCATCGACTGGCGGACCCACGGTGAAGGGTTCGGTTGCGCTTGCGTCGAAAGCCATCCACGCGGAAGCACCAGGTGTCATGGTGATGGTGTAATCTTCGGTCGGCAGCGCGGTCACCGGCAGTTGCTGTCCGGTCAGCGCGAATAGACCTGCATCGCCAGGAAGCCCGTATGGGCTTTCGCTTCCGGTCACCCACATACCTTTTTCCTTGGGTGTGATCTTTGGGGTGGGAATGCGCAGCCCGTGGAAATAGTAGCGCGATGCCATTCCCGACAAGTGATTGATCGCCTTGGACCGTTGCGCTTCGGCAATCAAAGAGCCGACCTGGTACTGCGCAAGATAGACAACATCGACATTTTCGTCGCTGGCTGGATCGAACAGATTGACCACGTCGCCATTGGCGGTGCCAATGGGGTTGGTGTGGCCGGTATCGGGGTTTACACCGCTCAGATCCTGCACAGTGATGCCGTGGTCGGCGGCCACCTTGAACAGGGTTTCATCGGTCACAGTGGTGTAGGTATAGGGCGGCAACGTCAGAACCGACCCGGACTTCAGCGAGTTTTCAAGGGTCAGAATATCCGAGTTCTGCAGCAGCTCCGCCAACGTGACACCAGCGTTGTTGTTGATGCGTCCGGCAAGCGTGATCAGCGATTCCGCCCCCGAAACCACATAACCAACACTGGCATAGGTAACGGTGATACCGGGGGTCAGAATACCCGACGTGCCAGCATTGTTCGTGGCCAGGTCCGTTGCATCGAATGCCTCGCCCCAAGCTGCTTTTCCCGCCACCGAAGCAAAGGTGTCACCACCCTGCACGGTGTACGGCACATAAGGCAGCTTGATCGGTTTGCCACTGCTCAGCACATGCTTTTCATTCGCCTTGAACAGATCATACAGGGTGACAGGCTTGCCAATTTCGGTGAGCTTGCCGGTGGTGTTGATCGTGTTGACGATATGGTTGCTGTCCTGGGTGGCGTCCAGCGGGTATTTGAAATCGCGCAGGCCATCACGCATCGCCTGAACCATCTGCCGCATGATCAGCACGAAGTAATCACTGAAGATGAAGGAGCCAACGGAGAGCGGCTCGTTTTCATAAATCAAGACCGCGTCTTCGATACCGTCGTCGTTGCCGGCTTCCTGCTCCACCTGTACGGCAAGCTGGTTGAAGTACTCCCGCATCCAGGTGACAAAGTCGCTGGCGACCTCGTTGTAGGCACCATAAGTGTATGCAAGCGCGGGATATTCTCCCAATGCCGAGGCAGACACATGCATGTCCGGCGCAACGGGGAAATACGCGCCGACAATGGCGCCTTCGGTTGTCGGCTTGCTGACTGTCATCTTGAACTGACCGGTCAGGAACGTGTTGACCTGATCCGCGTCCAAGGGCATCGGCACGTCTTCGGCAGCGCTCAGATAATCGATAAGGCCCGTCAGCGTATCTTCGTTCACCACCAGGGTGTCGACGGTTTCAGGGCTGATCGGGTCTGGCTGAACTGCAGCGATGGCCCAACGGGCCACCATCTTGGCCAATAGATCGAATGAGGTGTCGGGTACCATCCCTGCGGCACGGTCTTGCGGGGCATTGTCGTCCTGCTGGGAAATGCCGGGGGCATCGATGAACAGGTTTGCGACATAGCAGGGAAATTGTTTGGCCAGATCCGGCGGGGCCGTGGCAACCGCGTCATCGCCAGCAACGGTCAGGCCGTAACCCAGATAGCCGGTCAGCGGCACTTTGGTGTCCGATGCGCTCAGATAATCCCACTTCGGTGTTGGGATTAAATCGCGGGCGCGGAATGCCATCATCTCGGCCATTGCCATCGGGCGCAGGTTCAGCCGGTCATGCGGATGCGCCAGCAACCGCCCGCAATCCTTGTTGCCTGTTACTTTCCAGGGGGCGTCGTTGGGGTTTTGCAGGGACCCGAGGGTGAAGGTTTCGGTCACATGCAGCTTGAAGCTGAAATGCAGGGTGATCTTGAAAAAGCCAAGATTGATTTTCAGGCTGGCCGTTGCCGTCACCTGAACCGACACGGTGATCGGGATCGGTTCATAAGAGGCCAGAGTGATCTGAGCGAACGCCTTGATCTCGACATCGATTGAGGCCTTGATCACGACAAAGTCGACCGAGCCATAAAGCTTGCCGATGATGCCGAACGTCCCCTGCAGCCAGAAGAAATACTGGCCTTGCAGATCGCTGCTGCCACCCGGTCCGACCTCTGATGCGCAGTAGGGATTCCACTTCGACAGAACCCCCTCGATGATACCAAAGACTGTCAGGCTGAACCCAGCCTTCAGAATGCCGGCGTCGAAGGATTTTCCAAGACCCAGCTGAGCCCCGAATCCGAAAACGATATTGGGGTTGAAAAAGCCGTTGTCGGCATTGGGCAATTGTTTCACGGCCACCGGAGGCAGCTTGCCGAAATAAAATCCACCCGAGCCCAGAACAGGAATGCCCGGCGGGATAATCGCCTCGACCGAAAACGAGCGCGAGAAATCCTGTTCCCACGGAAAGCCGATATCGAACTTGAAATCGCCGTTGGTCCAGATATCGACCCCAAAGGTCGGTAATGTCAGGGTATATGCGCCCACCGTGAACCGGCGCATGATCGTGGGCAGAGTGATTATTGCCGAAAACAGGCCCAGATCGCCCTGCTTCTGGTACATGACCTGAAAATCCAGACCGGCAAAGATCTTGGCGGCGCCGCCTTCGAGCGCGATGCGCAGAGCATAAAGAGTCGGGTCGGTAAAGACGATCTGGAGCGTGAAGGTGTATGTTGCACCGCCATCCTCGTCGGTCATAAGCGCGCGGGATGTATCGCCGCCGTCGCCCTTGCCGTCACCCTTTTCGTCGGTGACCTTCAGCACGCCAAAATCAGTCGCAAAAAGCCAGTTGTTTCCCGCGTCGAACCCGATCGCGGGAACTGTGGGCGACTTCGGATCTGGAACCGGTAAATCGCGAAGAACCTCTATGGCCTCCTGGACCGACTTCAGATCTTGCAGCCCCTCAACCCGCACATGTTGCCCCGCCGCCAGCAGGCGCAGATCAAGGTACTTGTTGCCACCGCCATCGGGCGCGGGCGTCTCCGAGGGCTCTGCCGCGTTCCACTTGAGAGGTTTGCTGACATCGCCCACCTGCCAGAAAAAGCTGCCCTCCAGTTCGACATGAACACCCTTCTTTTCGTCATCCTTGTCTTCGGGCTGATAGACGACAGAAATCTTTTCTATCTTCGCAAAAATCAGGTCGATCGGACCCAGATTGATATTGAACTTGACCGTGTTGTCTTCGAAATTCCATTCCAGCGAAAAATCGGACAGTTTTATCGAGTCGAGCGCGTTCCACGGCGCACCAAGGCCAAACTTGGTTCCCGTCAGCCATGAGATGAAGGTTTCGATCATCGCGCCAAGCGATGTATCTTCGGTGAACTCCAGCTTCGCGGTATTGGTCGAGTTGTTGATGGTCGCCTGCAGCGGCCCCCAAAAGAAACCATAAGTGCTTTTGCTGGGGTCTTCCTCGTAATTGTAGAAAACCGTCAGGTCGATGTTGTTCCAGATTATCTCTGCAGTCACATGGCCATAGCTGACGATCTCGGTGCCATCGCCATCGAACAGCGCCAAGGGCGCTGCCATGGGCACAATGTTACCGCGATGATCAAGCACCGGAACCTCGGCCTTGCCGGCCATCTGCGCCATGGCGGCTGCATGATCCGACTTGGGTCGCCGACCGAACTCTCCTGTGATGATCGTCTGGAAATCGTCGCCCAACGGCGTGTCCCAGACTGTGATCGTGCCGCCCACCATGTATTGCCGGGCAATTTTATCATCGTCCCCTTTGGGCGGGCTTTCGATGGAAAAGGCCAGATCCGAAATGTCGAGGTTCGGCAACCCGTCGATCCACCAGCCCTCACCCAAATACGTCTGGATGATCTGCTTGACATGGATGTCATTGTCACCTTGCACACCAGCAAAGGACCATGCGCCAGAGGTGACATTGTACATCGCTGTCAGATTCATTGTGACGGCGATATAAGGATGGTCGGAAAACAGAACCGTCGTGGCTTTCAGCGTGCCGGTCACTTCGGTCTTGCCGTCGCTATCGTCGTCTCCGGCCGCTACAATTGCGGTGGGGTCGCCACCGCCGTCACCCTTTTCTTTCTTTGTGTGCCGGACGCCTTCGACGTTGACCGAAATCTGGGTCAGGCTGAACTGAACGCCCAAAAGCTCCAGATTCCAGTCGATCAGGTCAATACCCGCACTGACTGAGAAGGTCGTTTCGGCGTCCTTGCCGCCCGGCGTGACATTCATACTGAAATTGGCAAGATTGGCGCTCAGGTTGATGGTATAATCGTCCGGCAAGAAGAACGTGACCAGATCGCCGACGGGGATCGGCGGCCCATCCTCGTCCAGGCTCGCGCTGACGGTCAGGTTGGGATACGTCACCGATACGTTGATCGACCCGGGATCATCGTTGTCTTCGCTCTTGATCTGCACCTGGCTCTTGGCGGTCCAGACGATCTTACGGTCTGCCGTCTCGGTACCCGCCGGATTGGTCATCGAAAGATTGAACTTCAGATTCTTCAGCACCAGCTTGCCGAACAGCGGCCAAGGCGAATTATTCGCCAGCTGCAACTCAAACGTCTCGACCTGCTTTTCCTTGTAAGCATAGCCGAATTTCAGCTTGTCCAGCTGGATCTTCTTGGCGCTTGAAAACGGGGCTGGCAGAGCGCTGAACGTATTGACGAAATTCATCCCGCCCAGCAGTTGGAACAGGTCAGACAGCTGGGGCGGGTTTTCATTCAGATCGGCGTCGATCACGATCTTGCCGTCGCCGGATGTGGGAAAATCCATCTCGAACGAAATCGGCTTGTCGCCCACCTGGATCACGGTCGATACCTTGCCGGTCAGGCGGTCATCGTTTCCCGGTATCGTCGCATCAATGCTCAACTTGGTCAGTTCAAACCAATCGACGCCGGAAAACGCGACCGTGCCCAAACAAAGCGTGACGGCCGTGTCGATATCCGTACCGTTCTTATTCATCGAAAAGACAAGCGTGACCGTCAGCGTGGTTCTCAGGAAGTTGTTGGTCTGGCCAACAACCTTCATGCCGTCCGGCCCGGGCGGGGTGATGGTGACGCTGGACGTTTTGTTCCCGATGGTAAAGTCGTTGCCCTTGGTGATGAACAAGATGAACTTGCCAATAATGCTGTCCGCCGGAAACACAGCCGGGACCAGTCGCAGGATGCCATCGATAGTTGCAGCTTCGATCTTGGCATACAGCTGGTCCAGCGGGTTTTCCCCGTCCGCGACGGCGGCCATGCACATGGCCTGGATTTCGTCGCGAGGGTCCGGTGATTTCAGCTGGTAGGTGTTGACCAGAAAGCCGAGCCCCTGCATCAGTTTGTCGTTGGCATCCGCAGCATAAAAGCTTTGCAGCGCGGCAAAATAATCCGAATAGGGATTTGAGCCGTCATTGCCGTACATCTGGTCGCTCAGGAATTCAGCCAGCGTCAAGGGCGGCATCTGCTTTTGGAAGCCGTTCTTGAATTCATAGGTGCCAAGTTGGACAAGATTCAGCGACGCGCCAAAAAGCTCTGTCGTGACAACCGTCGTTGTGGCTGCATTCAGGTAATTGTCATTATCCGCATCTGGCAGAGATGGGTTGCCCAAATCCGACGGATAGGGGTTCATGCCTGGGCTTGAGAGTTTGAAGAATGGCTTACCCAGATTAAGCGCCAGATTGGCCGTAGACAGGCCCTGATAGACGGCTGGCAGGGATGCGAGACTGGTCAGATAAGACGCTCCGTCCGGTGCCAGATGGGGAAGGCCAATGACAACCACATCCTTCGCGGTGAGTTCGCCCAGAAGCGCGTCCAGCGTCGCAGGCTTGTAGTCTGTCTTGGTGACATCGACGAAATGGATGTTGCCGGTCACGTTTTTGGGATTAGCAAACAGTTGCTGCGAGGCAGACCAGCGCTTGGCAAAATAGGCGATCTTGGCTGCGTCCTGCATCAGAGAGATGTCTTGGTTCTCCAGGTTCTCACCAACGGACGGAAAGTATCCCTTCAGCTGATCCCACGCGGCGGCGGTCAGCCCGTCCATCAGGCAAACGACAATCGGAGCCTTGGACACCGGGTTGTTTCTTTGCGCAAGAGCGGCAGCAGCGATCATTTCGAACGCAATTCCGATGGCGGTGCCGACGACCGGGTTTTCCTCCATCGGATCGTCGAACAGACCCTGCACCGGCATAAGTGATGCCTTGTTCCCGCTGGCGGCATCGGCCAGAATTTCAGCTGAATCAACGACTTTCGGGTCGGTGCTCGGCACGCTTTTCAGGGTCGTCCAATCAGGCTCTGCCGGGGCGGGCTGCACATAGGCACGATACGCAAAAGTATCGTTCTGAAGGCTGGGTTGCGCCGCAAGATCGACCGCGCTCGTCGCATCCTTCTGCCAGATCAGGCTAACGAGTTTCAATTCCGGGCTGTCGACCCCCAGCATATACGGCTGCAGTTGGACGTAAAAATCCGCCTTCAATTCGTCGGCCAGGTTCTTCCCAGCCAGATCGTCAGGCAGCAAACCGCCATTCAGACACAGCGGTACATCTGACAGGCCTTCTCCACCTGCCTTGTACTCCTGAAAAGTGATCGTGACGGGACCAAGCTTATAGGGTTCGGTGGGGTCCATCCCTGGCAGAAGAACGGCAAGCTGACCAAGGACTGCGGGGGAGTAGACAAGCTCGACGTCGTTTGGAAACCCAAGCGACACCAATCTCTTGATCATGCCCACGACGTTCTGTTGGGCCAGTTCCACCGCACCGCTATAGGCGAAGTAACGCAAATTGTGACCGTCAGTCAGCGCCTTAAGGCGCGTGATGGTCTGCTGTGTCAGATCGGTGTTTGTGTTCTGTGCCGAGGTGGAAAACGAGTCGAGCAACGTCGAAAGATCAGGTTCCTCGCCCTGTTTCGCTTGGAAATCAGCCGCGGTGAAGAAAGGGAACTGGTCATTCATGGCGTATATCTCCCATCCGGCAAGCGGATTGTTGGGCGTCCTAGGACTTCTTCTTGTTGTATGCGGCATACCAGGCAAGGCCGGTGTTCTTTGACGCATCGGCACCATCGGCATCGCCGAACAGGTAAAAGGCCGTGCTGCCGTTTGGCGGTATTTTCAGCATCCCCAGGAACTTGATCGCGATCTCGTTCATGACCAGCATGAACTGTTTGCCCGGGTCGCCGTCCTTCGTCGCAGCAATGGCGGCACCGTGCAGCGGTCGCAGGGTGGTCGGGTGCAGAACCTCCGCGCCCGGTTTGTCGGAATAAAGCAACTGGATCGTTCCATAGGACAGCGACAAAACGTTCTGCAGGCTGATCAGCGGCGCCCCGTTCGACGTGCCTGGCATGTGCAGCCCGGTGACAGACCGGTATCGCCTTATACTGTCGGGCGACCAGGCCAGCAGCAGATAGGCATTCAGCCCCACCTTGCCGCCCAGATCCCCCACTGTCCCCAGGTTGAGCTTGAATTTAAGTCCATTCCATGTGTCAGACACACCGTTTTGGCGAACGTTTGTCACGATATCCAGATAGCCAAGGCTTTTTGGGGTGACGGTGCTGCTGTCAGACGAAATCAGCGCCTGAAGATCCAGTGACAGGGCATCGAACAGGCTGCCGGGGCGTATGGTGCTGGCCGGGATGTTGAAGCTGATCGCGCTTGAATCGAACAGGATCTTACGCGTTTTTGCCGGGTTCTGGGTCGCAAACGTCATATTGAGCCCAAGATTGCCGTAGTTCAATCCTATGCGGTTCTGACTTTCCTGGCCGGCGACACGACCAAAAGAATAAAGGTCTATGGGCGGGCCGTCGACGTCGCCCGCGCTTTCCAGGACATGGAAATCCATGAAACCGGTCAACCCGAACCGCACGACCGTATCGCCTTGCATCTCGGTGCTGACGGTATTCATTTCTGCCGAGACGACCTCCACCTCACTCAGCACATTGTTTCCAAACTTGAAACGGTAGTCCTGAACGGTCTTCATGCCATAGGTGGGCTTGTTGTTGTTGTCCTGGAACGTGCCCGCCATGACGATGGAATTGTACTGGTTCCCACCTTCGGCCATGCCGGTCACGGGGCTTCCGAAAATCGTATTCAGGGCCAGTTGGGTATAGGACGAGAAACTCTTGACCGAGGTGTTTTCAAAAAGAACCTTCAGCGTAAGCGTAATAAAATCGTAATCCGCCCCGTATTGCGGCACCACCGGACTGCCGGGTTCGAACGTGTCATATTGGTCGTCGACATAATAGATCAGGCCATAGACCGAGCTTTGGTCGCCGATCGAAATGCCGGACCCGTCCGGATCGCTTTTGATCTGGCTGATTTCGACGGCCAGGTGGTGGGCATAGAATTTTTCCGGGTCGCGTACGCCCGCCGTGATGCCCGCCAGATCTGCGGGCGGTGCTGCGATCTTGGCCCGCAGAATGATGATCCCGGTCCAGTCATGCGATCTGGCAATCGTGTTGAACGCGGAAAAGAACTCTGGATCCTGGTTCAGCGCGTCCTCGAAATATTCCTGCAACCATTTCGAAAGATTGACCATCTGGTTGGGATCGGGTGCCGCATCGCTGTCCTGAAACGTTGGCGATGCAAATTTATCGGCCTGGGTCCACTTGTCCGGATTGGCGACCAGGTTTTCCTTTGGATCGCCATCGGGGTCGAAAAGAGGCCCGGGCACTCCCTTGACGATCATGATATTTGTGTAATCGCCGTAGGCCAGCGACTGTCCGACATCGGCCTGAATCGACCAGCCGCCGATATTCATGATGTTGTCAAATACGCCATCCGTGCGCACGAAGTTTTCGGCATTCGCGGCAACCATGAAAAGCTGGTTGGTATTGAACGCCTGTTGCAGCAACGCGCTGGGCTTCGCGAATTGAAGCTTTGTCTCCACCGGCTGTTTGATCTGACCCAGCAGGATATTCGACCACGCGGCAGGGCCGTCCGTCGTATCGACTGACGCGATCAAGCCCGCGGGTGTGGCAAAATTCGACTTGTTCGTTTCGTCACTCGAAAGCGAAAGCCGTTGCAGGTGGTCGCTGTCGCCCGACACCTCGGCACGCACCGACAGAACCGAAAACTCTGACCGATCGCCGATTTTCGCGCGCCTGGTCGGCCCGATGATGCGCTCCTCGAAACGGCGGCTTTGGTCCTGACTGAAGCTGTTTGCCCCGGCATCAAGCTGAAATCCGGAATAGGGCACCATCGGAAACGCATCCGTGCCACCCTGTGGCAGCGTCGCACCTGGGTCCACATGCCCCAGCATGCTGTGGTGCTTTTCCCAGACATAGGGATCATAGCCATAAAGTGCTGCCCCGTTGGGCTGAGCGGCATAGGTATTTGTCTTAGTGCCCGGCGCCAGAAAGACCGCCCAGGACGTCAGGTAAGTGTCGGTCAGCAGCGCCGCGCTATTCGACGGGGGACCCGTCGGAGACGATACCGGTGGCGGAAAAATCGGCGCAAAGGCGGGGTGTTGCGTCAAAAACCGGACCCGCGAGCCGCTGTCGAGATCGGTTCCAGGTGTAATCGTCACAAATTCCGCCCCCGCCAACCCGCACAGCATATCCGCGGTCTTGCCGGTCGGGCCGGGGTCCACATCGATCAGGAAATCGCCAAACGGGCTGGCATGAAAATCCCACTTGCCGGCCTGCATGGTCTTGCCCAATGCAAAGGCAAACCCGGCGGGCTGTACATCATCGCCAGTGGTCCCTTCGGGCACCGGCCACAAGGTCGCTTGCTGGCCCATCACGGTTCGGAATTGAGAGAGGACGCTCGTTTTCTGGTTGTCGATGTTCTTGCCGGTAAAAACCAGTCCAGAGCGATTGGTGCCCGGCGTCACGTTGAGAGTTTCCAGCGTGTTGAGCGGATTGGCGGGATCAATGGCCGCGACAAATCCGATCATATCATTGGCGCCTTCGGTGACTGACCCGAATGGCAACCATTCCGATTGCTTGGTATTCGGATCGTCTTGCTCTGCGAACAGAAACTGAAATCCCCAGTTCCAATCCGACTGCAATGACAGGCGTTGAATAAACGGTTTGAACACCACGCAGCCACGGCTGGGACCGTAAAAAGGCAAGGTTCCAAACACCGGCGGCTGCATCTCCGGAGCAGAACTTCCGGTGAACGAGACCGGCTGTCCGATCAGGTTCAGGGTAGTGCCGTCCAGTTCGATCTGCGTACCCGCAAGCACGCTTAATTGCATCGATGGCAGCACATTGGCATCGTTCATGCCTGCGCTAACCGTTGACCCATCGTCCGAAAGACCCAGAAACGGCACCGTGCTGCTGCCGGTAAAAGAGGCGGGAAGCGGTATCCAATAGACACCCCGACGGCCGGGATTATTGCCGGCCTGCACCCAGATCGCATCGACAAAATCTTGCTGCAGCTTTTCGGGACTCTCAGAACTGTCAAAACCAAGCGCTGTCGGCGCAAAAACAAACTGCCCCAGAAGACTGTCGTCGTTCAGAGCCTGGGACAGACTGATGTCGTCAGAGGGTGGCGCGATGTCCTTGTTCCCAAGAACGAAAGCCACGGCGCCGCCATTCGGAGGCGCGGTACTGGCAAGATACAGCGACTTGACCAAGGTGCCTTTGTTGCTGAAGAACGCTTCGGCCATCAGAGCCATCCCCCCAAGGAAATCGCGCGTCGGGCCGTTACGCCCTAGCTGGTCCAAGGGGCAATTACCCCTTGGAGTTTTGTTTTGGATAGCGCGGCCAAATGGCCAGACTTAAATCACGAAGCTATGTGTGGCAGCCATCGCGGTCCGGGTCAGCTTTGACGGATCCGCCGAATAGCCGGTGGCAAACAGCGCAATTGTATAAAGCGTTCCGCGTGTCGGCAGAATGTTGTTGAACGCAATTGTTGTGCCGTTCGCCGACGCGCTGCTGCTGGGCGCAACCCATTTTGGTGGCATTGCCGGTCCATAAAAGGCGCTTCCGCCCTCCCATATGGCAGCATAGGTGCCTGATCCCACAGGATTGTACCCCGTCGGCAAATTAATCGCTGCAATCAGCGAGGTCGCCCCGATTGATGTGACCGCGATGCTCGGATTGGTGACATAAGAGCCCGCTTTGGCCTCTTCGACATTGCCCGCCGCAGGAATTGTCGCTGTCGCCACAACATTTGCATAATTTGACCACCCGGCAGAGGGAGTCGTTGGCCCAACCGAATACCCTACCAGATATTCGCTGACACCAATTGAAAGCCCGTCGAAAGCGACCGACCCGCTTGGAGTATTTGTTGGAATCGCCTGTTGTTTCAGGGCATCCATCTGCCACTGCCCACCCGGAGTGGACTGCCAAAGAAACACCATGTTCCCATTGTCATTCGGATTGTTTCCGCCCGGCGTATGAAAGTCCAGATTGATGGCGTTTGCCGAAATGTCCATGATCTGAAAAACGACAGACTGGTCTGGCGGTGCTGACAAAAGCATTTCTCTTGCTTTTTCGGTTGAAGTCATTTCGCATTCTCCCCTTATTATTTTGATTTTGAGTCAATATTCGGCCGCAAGGCAGCCCACTTTTGAAACCCACTAAAACTAGTAAAAAGAATACCCTTCATTCGCGTGGCAATCAAAACCGATTCCCGTGTAAGGCGAGTATGCGGGAAGCCTGAAAAAAATCAATAAGAAAACCCGAAAACGCATTTCAGGGGGTAAAGACAACTTGTTCTGATGCGCGTAAGTTCAACCGCTGAATACGGAAAACGCCGCCAGCCGCTTCAGATCCAGCGAAGCCGGATCATCTGAATACCCGGTCGGATAAAGCCCGATGGTATATTTTTGTCCCCGCTCAAAGTTCAGCCCGTTCAACCCGGACACGCCCTGGCTGCTCTCGATCTGGATTTTGGCGTGCCATTTCGGAGGCACGGCATAAGACACCGCAGACCCCTCCCAGACACCGGCCCATGCACCTGAACGTGCTGCGAAAAAGCCGGTCAGAAACTCAAACTGGTAGGACAGTGAATTGGTCCCGACAAACAGTGGTTTGACCAAGCAACGTGCGGTCTCCTGAAGTGTCAGAGATTTGGACGTCCCGGCAATATAGGCCGACGCGACAACATTGCCGAATTCGGTCCAGTAGGTACCGGTATTGTCTGCGGTCTTGGGGGTGTCAGGCCCCACGGCATACCCCAGGATATAGGCGTCCGTACCCAGCGCGATATTCGTTAGGTTCTGATCACCGCGCGGCTGGTTAAGTAAAATGCCATCCTGTGCAACCGACGGGCTGGTCCACGGGATCTGATTGGCGCTGACGGGCCACAGATAGACCCCGTTCTGGAACTCCGAGGGCTGGTTGCCCGCCGGGGTCCGATAGCCAAAATTGATTAGCGTGCCGGTAACCAAATTGTGCTGCACGCTGACCGCGCCCGCCGTGTGCAGGTCAGGAGATCGCAGCGCCTGGCCTGCGGCGATCGCATTGTCGTCGGCAAACTCGCGACCAAATGTGCTCTGGGGCGCAAGCAAGGCAAGCCCGGCCACCGACGCCGTCTGGCATAGAACCAGGCGTCGGGTCGGACAGATCAGGCTGTTTTCAGGCGGTGCTCCCAATTCGCGCGCTCCCGAAATCCAACTTCCCCCTCTAAGCTATGATCAGCGCTGCACAAATGACAAATCTCCAAACGTCCATGATTTCTCCAAGGGTCTTGCATTCCCGCATCACCGATGACTGACCCGAATTTCTTGGGGGCGGATTTCTTGAGTCGGAGTGATCCAAAGACAGGCACTCACACCGACGATGGCGCGCCCGTTCTTTTTTTCGCTCACTGTGGTCAAGGATTTCTTCGGGCAAGAAGTTGCATCGCAAGGCTTTTGTCGCGTTGCCCGTCGTTCGGTTTCTCGTATTTGGCATTGACACGCGGTCGATCAAAATGGCGTCGTTCTGGACTTCTCCCGCCCAGGAAAGCCAACAGAATGAACCATGTCACGCACTGGTTCATGAGCCTTGACGACGCTAGGTCAAAGATGCCTCTCGGTGATTGCTGGCAATGACCTGCCGGTGACAGAGGAGTGACGGAGAGACTACAACGAATTCGCCCACACAGCGCCATCGGTAACAACCCACCGATCACGCTGATGAATGGCTCAGAGGCGCGGAAAACCTCCTGAGCCCATCCCCCGGAAAATCTCCAGCCGGGTGGTCCGAACAAGGGTAAAAGGTCAAATCCTCCGTTTCCTAACTATAGGGACGGACCACTTCAGTGGGGAGGATCAACGCTACGAGACTCAGGATCTATGCATCACGTATGATACGGCCAAGTTTTTGGGAATATGGTGGAAACAAAAAAACAGATACATCACTAAAGCTTTGATTTTGTGACCTGTTTATTTACATTTGGTGCGGGCGGTGGGACTCGAACCCACACGGGCACAAGGCCCAACAGATTTTAAGTCTGGTATGTCTACCATTCCATCACGCCCGCACAGGACCTCGAAGTTCGATCCGACTGTAGGTTTATAACTGTGACGCCATAAGAACAACGTCGTTTCCAAACCTGCCACACAGAAAGTTGCACGGCCCTCGGGGCCCTGAAACGCGCGCGTGCCCAGTGGTGCCGATGTTGGGACCGGATACAGTCAACCTGAGTGGCGGTGAAAACAACGACCACGTGCACGGCGGCAGCGACAATGGTTGGCTTTTGGACGCTGGCGGCAGCAAGCATCTGATCGGGGGATACGGTGACGACACATTGATCGGTGGGGCTGGGATCGGTGGGGCTGGAGACAACGCTCGGAATGGCGGCTTCTACAACCTGGACTTCGAAGCCGGAGAAGCAATCGAGTTCAAACACTCGAGAGTTTCAGGCGATGTCTGTCTGGGCTTTCTCGATATCCAGCAAACCGATGACGACGTCACGATCGACACCGGGCGCCAGACGATTCCGGTTTTGGATACGACACTTTCAGACGTGACCGACGCGCTGGTCATCGCCTAAGTCAGATGTCTTTCCCAACAGGGGCCAGTGGGCCACCCGGCCCGGCCAGGCCGCGCTCGGGCAGCCAGGGGTTCAACTCCAATGCGCGCGCCATCGCAAGACGGGCTTCATCGGTGCGCTGCAGCGCCAGCAGGGACAAGGCTTTGCCGCTGATGGCCGCGACATGGTTGGGCGACAAGGCAATGGCGCGGTCCAGATCGACCAGCGCGGTTGCAAAATCCTGCCTCAGATAATTCACGAACGCGCGCTGATTATAGCCTTCGGCATAATCCGGGCAGTAGTCGATCAGCCGGTCAAAATCAGTCAGCGCCCCGGCAAAATCATATCCCGACCGCCGCGACATGCCACGATCCAGAATCGCTTGCGCGACTTCGTCCGGGGCATCTGCCCAAAGCTCCCACATCTGGTTCGAGATTTCGCGGGCAGTCGCCTCATCGCGGGTGTCCTGAACCTGCGAGATCAAACCGCTCAGGCGATCAGAATGATCCGGAGCGTCCGGGCAGACCTCGGCAGAGGCACCTCCGGTGAGCGCTGAGAAAAGGACAGTGAATACAATATATCGCATGGCCTATTATGCTGGTGCACCGCGCTTTGCGGTCAAATCACGATTTCGCGCGTGACACAGCACCGTAATCCCACAGTGGCCCTCAAACACCGCATTGACGCCGGATCGGTTTCGGACCAGCCTGCCGTCATGTTTCCTATTCGCGACCACAACCCGTCAGGGCGCACGCCCTATGTCGTCTACAGCCTGATGGCCGCCAACATATTGGTCTATCTCGGGTATTTCATGCTGGACAATGCGGCTGTGAACCAGCTGTTTTATGACTGGGCGATCTTTCCAGTGCGCATTACGAACGGCCAGGGGTTCGAGACCCTTGTGTCGTCAATGTTTCTGCATGCCGGGTTTATGCATCTGGGCGGCAACATGCTGTTCCTCTGGATCTTCGGCGACAATCTGGAAGATGAGATGGGGCATATCCCGTTCCTGCTGTTCTACCTGCTGACGGGTATTGCCGCGGGTCTGATCCATGTGGCGTCGGCCCCCTATTCACAGGTCCCCACGGTGGGTGCCTCGGGCGCAATTGCCGGGGTGATGGGCGGATACCTGTTGCTGTTCCCCAAGGCAAAGGTCGATATCCTGTTGATCCTGATCATCTTTTTCCGCGTCTTTGCGATTCCGGCATGGGTCATGCTGGGCGTCTGGCTGGGCCTGCAGTTCATCGGCGGAATCGGCGCGAACCCCGAAACCGGCGGCGTTGCCTATTGGGCCCATTCGGGCGGCTTCTTTGCCGGGCTGATCCTGGCGGTGCCATTGTGGTTGCGACGCGGCGGTCCTGCGTTCTGGAGCCGCACCCATGGCCATCCGCCACATCCTGACGCCGAATATGATTACACCTCAAGCCGCATTCCAAAGGTCCGCCGCCGATGACCAACACGCCGGACATCCGCCGGGCCAGTTGCCACTGCGGCACCGTGGTGATCGAGGCTTATCTGCCCGATGGCATGGCAAGTGCGTCGCGCTGTGATTGTTCCATCTGTCGGCGGCGCGGCCCCGGGGCCGTGACGGCCGTTGCCGCGCAGGTCAAAGTGCTTCAGGGGCAGGACAATCTGGGTCTTTACACATGGAACACCCACGTGGCGAAACACTATTTCTGCAAGACCTGTGGGATCTACACGCATCACCAACGCCGATCAAACCCCGCAGAATGCGGCATCAACATTGGCTGTATCGAAGGGATTGATCCGCGCGACTACGCGGACCTGCCATGGGTGGATGGCATCCATCACCCATGTGATCAGAGTTAAGTCTTAGCCCCGGATGATCTTGGAAAACTGGTCAAAAATCGGCTCGTTCGAGCAGATGACTTCGCCATCTTCCAGCACGTTGCCACCGCGCGTGATGGGTTCGACAAACCCGCCAGCTTCCTTGACGATAACGATTCCAGCCGCCAGATCCCACTGGTTCAAACGGCGCTCCCAAAAACCATCGTACCGGCCTGCGGCCACATAGGCCATGTCCAGCGACGCCGCGCCCCACCGCCGAACACCGGCACAGGCGGGCATCAGCCGCGCCAGATCCTGCAGAGTCAGCGGCAGGTCCGAGCGACCGGCAAACGGCAGGCCCGTGGCAAAAATCGATTCGATCATCCGGTTGCGGCCAGACACACGCAGACGCGTGTCATTCATCCATGATCCCGCACCTTTTTCGGCGAAAAACATCTCGTCCTTCGCGGCGTCAAACACGACGCCCGCAACAACCTGGCCCTTATGCTCCAGTGCAACCGACACGGCCCAATGCGGCAAGCCATGCAAGAAGTTCGTGGTGCCATCCAGCGGATCGACAATCCAGCGCCGGGTCGGATCTTTGCCGTCCTCGCCACCGGTTTCCTCGCCCAGCCAGCCATAGGTCGGCCGCGCGCCCATCAACTCGTCTTTCAGGATCTTCTCAGCCGCCAGATCGGCCCGGCTGACAAAGTCGCCCGCGCCCTTCACAGACACCTGAAGGTTCTCGACCTCGCGGAAATCCTTGACAAGCGACCGCCCCGCTTTGCGCGCGGCTTTGATCATGATGTTAAGATTTGCGCTGCCTATCATGGCTCTGGCTCCTGTCCGGTCAAGCCGCGCGTATACGCCGCCCGACCGCCCTTGCCAAGGGCGCAAACAAGCCGGTTTAATCGTGACGTCATGTGCATCGGCTCTTGCCAACACCGACACCCCCCGGCACCGTTGCCCCGAACCGCGATCGAGGAGACGCCAGATGACTGAACAGATGTACCGGGTGGCCCTGGCCAGCCGCCCGACCGGAGCCCCCGGACCCGAGAATTTCAGCTATGAAGCTGCCGAGATGCCACCCCCCGGTGACGACGAAGTGCTGGTGCGCGTGCACTACATGTCGCTCGACCCCTACATGCGCGGCCGCATGGATGATGGCGCGTCTTACGCCGCCCCGGTCCCGGTCGGCGGCACCATGGAAGGCGGCGCCGTAGGCCAGGTCATCGCGTCAAACAGCCCGCATTTCAAACCCGGTGATTTCGCCTTTGGCATGTTCGGCTGGGCCACACACGCCGTGCAACCGGCAAACATGATGCGCAAACTCGACCCGGCGCAGGCCCCGATCACAACCGCCCTGGGCGTGCTCGGCATGCCCGGCTTCACCGGCTGGTACGGGCTGACCGCGCTTGGCAAACCCAAAGCCGGCGAAACCCTCGTGGTCGCCGCCGCAACCGGCCCGGTTGGCTCAATGGTGGGACAGGTCGCAAAACAAGCCGGTCTGCGCGTCGTCGGCATCGCGGGTGGTCCCGACAAATGCAAACTCGCGGTCGAAAAATTCGGCTTTGACGCCTGCCTTGACCACCGCGCCTATGACACCGCCAAAGCCCTGCGTCAGGATCTGTCAACAGCTTGCCCCGATGGCATCGACATCTATTTCGAAAATGTCGGCGGCAAAGTTCTCGAAGCCGTCATGCCGCTGATGAACAATTTCGGACGTATCCCGATCTGCGGCATGATCAGCTGGTACAACGCCGGAGGTCTGGGTGCCGGTGCCAGCGGCGAAGGCCTGACCGCCCCTGCGATCTGGCGGACCATTCTGGTGAAATTCCTGTCGGTCAACGGGTTCATCATCTCGAACCATTTTGACCAATACCCGGCCTTCCTGAACCAGGTCGCGCCCAAGCTGGCCAGCGGTGACATTGCCTATCTCGAAGACATCGCCGAAGGCTTGGAAAACGCGCCAGCTGCCTTCATGTCGATGCTCACAGGTGGCAATACCGGCAAGCAGATCGTCAAGGTAATCTGAGGGCACACCGCGAGGAAGGGGCGCACCCTGCCCCTTCTTCTCTTTGAAAATACTCAAAACTCCGACACAAGCCGCAGGTTATTGCGCCTGCAGTTTCTGCGCCTCTTTCCCGGCCAGCTGGATCAGTTCCTGCATGAACGGCTTTTCCAGATCACCGTCCCGCACCGCCGCATACAGCCGCCGGGTGATCCCGTGCTCGGTCAAAGGACGCGTCACATAATCCGAGCTGTATTTGACCTCGCGCACCACCCAGTCGGGCAATACCGAAACCCCCCGGTTCGATGCGACCAACAGCAGAATCACCGCTGTAAGCTCAACCTGCCGGATTGCAGCGGGTTCCACTTTGGCCGGGATCAGCAACTGGCTGAACACATCCAGCCGGGACCGCTCAACCGGATAGGTGATCAACGTCTGGCCCCGAAAATCCTTGGCCTCGATAAACGGTTTTGCCGCCAGCGGATGCTGCGCCGAGGCCACAAAGACCGGCGCATAGTCAAACAACTCAACGAAGGTAATCCCGGGCATGTCTTCGGGGTCCGATGACACAACCAGATCCACCTCTTCCTTTTGCAGCGCAGGCAGCGCGTCAAAGGCCAGACCCGGTTTGATGTCGACATCCACATCGGGCCAGTTTTTCCGGAACGCTTCCAGCACCGGAAACAACCACTCAAAACAGGCGTGGCATTCTATCGCGATGTGCAATCGCCCCGTCCGTCCCTCGCGCAATGACGAAAACTCGGCCTGCGCCGCCTCAAGTTGGGGCAGCACCTGTTCGGCCAATCTCAGCAACCGCATCCCCGCCGCCGACAGCTTCATCGGTTTTGAGCGACGCACAAACAGCTCGACCCCGGTCTGATCTTCCAACCCCTTGATTTGATGACTCAAAGCGCTTTGCGTGATGTTCAACTGGTCCGCCGCACGGGCCAGTCCGCCGCAATCGTGAATGGCCTTGATCGTCCGAAGATGTCGGAATTCGATATGCAAACCACAGCTCCACTCATGTTGTTCTTGAGGATAATGAGTTTGTTTCACATTCGCGAACGTGCAACAAGGGACGAAATCACGAGGATGCCAGCCGATGACCGCCCCAATTGTTTCGTTCGAATTCTTTCCGCCCCAGTCGTTGGAGGCGTCGTTTCGACTGTGGGACACCGTGCAGTCGCTGGCCCCGCTCGACCCGCGTTTTGTCTCGGTCACCTATGGTGCCGGTGGAACCACCCGCGATCTGACGCGCGACGCGGTGGCAACGCTGCACAAATCCTCTGGCCTGAACGTGGCCGCGCACCTGACCTGCGTCGATGCAACCCGCGATGAAACCCTGTCGATTGCCAAAAGCTTTGCCGAGGCCGGCGTGAACGAAATTGTCGCCCTGCGCGGCGACCCGCCAAAAGGCGCAGGCCAGTTCACCCAGCACCCCGACGGGTTTGCCAACTCGGTCGAACTGATCGAAGCCCTGTCCACGGCCGGCGATTTCACCATCCGGGTCGGCGCCTATCCCGACATTCATCCCGAAGCCAAAACCGCTCAGGCCGATATCGACTGGCTCAAGCGCAAGCTGGATGCCGGGGCCGACGAAGCGCTGACCCAGTTCTTCTTCGAGGCCGAAACCTTCTTCCGGTTCCGCGATGCCTGTGAAAAGGCCGGAATTGACGGCTCCAAGATCACACCCGGCATTCTACCGATTGAAAACTGGAAAGGTGCCCGCAACTTTGCACGGCGTTGTGGCACCACGATCCCGAAGTGGATCGAAGACGCCTTCGACAAGGCCATCCGCGACGGTCGCGAAGATCTGCTGGCCACCGCGATCTGCACTGAACTGTGCAGCGATCTGATCGACGGTGGCGTCGACAAGCTGCATTTCTATACGCTGAACCGGCCCGAACTGACCCGCGACGTCTGCCACGCACTTGGCGTGACACCCCGGGTTGAACTGGAAAACGTGGCGTAAGGCTTGCTCACACGCGGACGGGTTCCTAGCCTGATGTGAAATCAGGGGGGGAACCCGCACCATGTTCTATGCAACCGATCACAACGAACTGCTGAAAACCGACCAGATTCTGGAATTGTCCGGGCTGGAATTCATGCAAGGCATCCTTGACGGCCGCCTGCCCGCACCCCCCATTGCCCGCACCACAGGCTACCGCCTGCACAGCGTGGATGAGGGCCGCGTGGTGTTTCGCGGCGCGCCGGCGTTCGATGTGACCAACCCGATGGGCACCGTGCATGGCGGGTGGTACGGCACGCTTCTGGACAGCGCCATGGCCTGCGCCATCATGACCCGCGTGCCGAAAGGGTCGATTTACACGACACTGGAATACAAGATTAACATCCTGCGCAGCATTCCGCTGGGCATGGACATCGATAGCATAGGCGAGATTGATCATGTCGGTCGATCCACCGGCGTGGCCCATGGTGAAATCCGCGGCGTCGCAGATGGCAAGCTGTATGCCACCGGGACGACCACCTGCATCGTGATGCAGATGCCGGGCACCTAAAGTTCGGGCAATTCCTCCAACTGCATCAGCCCACCCTGCCCTTTGAAAACATGCGGATAGTCTTCGACCCGAACACTGGGATGCAACCGCTCTGACCGGTCCGCCCCCACCATCCGTGCCCGACGCAGCCAGAATATCTTGCCCCAGCCCCGCCAGGTGCTGACCGAAGGCGCGGCTGGGTCCGTGAAAAACCGCAACCGCCAGTTATCGGGCAATGGCAGCCCGCAGATCTCGGCATGATCCAGCATCCAGACCAGCGGAATGTTGGCCAGCGGTCGCGCGGCTTCAAACCCGCTCAACTGGCCGCCAATGTCGCCGTGGGTCCCGCGAAACCAGACCTGTTCGACACGCCCCTCCCACCCCGGCGGGCAATCCCACATCACCGGGGCATAGACCTGACGCCGTTCATCAAGCGCCAGCGCGTGAAAGCCGTTTCTGACGCTGTCACCCAACTTATGCGTATGAAACGAATGCTGCGGCTCACTGATCTTCCAAAGATACGGCAGCCGCAATCCCAGTGCCTTCACCGTGTCCCAGACGCCGACCATGTCGATAGGAACCTCTGCGTGGCACGTCCGTTTCGCAAAGGCTCGGGCCAGCGGGCTGGTCGGTTCGGCCTGATAATGGCGATACGCGGTGCGGATGTTACGCACCGTGGCGCACTCGGCCCGCAAAAGCCCGACCATGTCAATCACACCCGCCAACGACCGGACCGCAAAGGCCCCCCGCGAATACCCCATCAGAAAGATCCGGTCCCCCGGACGATACCGCGACGCGAGGTACCCATAAGCACGGCGGATCTGCCGGTTGATGCCACGCCCCATCAGAACATCGGGGGTCGTGCGCCAGTTGTCCCACTGCACACCAGCCTCGTAATAGACCGACACCTGCGCGCCCATTTCGCAGCACAACCGATAGGTTACGCCTGCATGGGTCTCAAACCCCGGCTCCAGCGACGACATGGTACCGTCCAGAATGATGACATGAGTCCGTGGGCCGCGGTGCGGCGCTTCGGCAGAATGGCTCGACGTCCAGGAACGTCCGAACCATTCTAAGATCCGTTTACTCAGCCGCGACAGGGACATCCCTTAACATTTCCCAGACACGCAACGGTGTAAATGGCATATCGGCCTGACGCACACCCTGATCCCACAGCGCATCCTGCACCGCATTGGCGACAGCCGCCATCGAACCCACCGTTCCGGCCTCGCCGCAGCCCTTCATGCCCATCAGGTTCGCGGTTGAGGGCACCGGTTCAGATGTGAACGAGAACATCGGCATGTCATCGGCGCGCGGCATGGCGTAATCCATGAACGTCGCGGTCAAAAGCTGACCTTCGTCGTCATGAACGACATGCTCGACCAAGGCCTGCCCCGCCCCTTGTGCAATGCCCCCATGCACCTGCCCTTCGGCCAGCACCGGGCTGATCAGGTTGCCGAAATCGTCAACCACGGTATAGCGGTCAAGCTTCACGACACCGGTTTCCGGGTCGATGACAATCTCGGCCACATGCGCGCCGTTGGGAAAACTGCGGCCCGGAAGGGTCGTGCGCGCCTCGTGTACCAGCAGATCACTGCGACCGTCGGCGCGCGCCATCTCAGCGGCTTCGATCATCGTCGGCGTCAGATTCGATCCCGGCGCGCGGAAGGTTTCATCGTCAAACGTCACATCCTCGGGCGCGACGCCCATCTTGTCGGCCAGATAGGGCGTGAACGCCTCGACCACCTTGTCGACCGTCGCAAGCGTGGCTGTGCTTTGCGTCGTCACCGACCGCGATCCCCCCGTGCCGCCGCCCTGCTTGATCAGATCGCTGTCGCCCTGGATGACATGAATGCAATCTGCCGGAATGCCGGTCTGATCCGACAGGAACTGAGCATAAACGGTTTCATGCCCCTGCCCGTTCGATTGCGTTCCGACATACAGGTTCACGCTGCCATCGTCGTTAAACTCAACCTTGGCGCTTTCAGACGGATCCCCCAGAATGCTTTCAATGTAGTAACACAATCCCTGCCCGCGCAGCAGGCCCCTGTCAGCATCCGCCGCCTTGCGGGCCTGATACCCGGCCATATCGGCCTCGACCTGAACCCGGCTCAGAACTTTGTCGAAATCCCCCACATCATAGGTTTCACCCGTCGCGGACTTGTAGGGAAACTGATGTGGCTTGATGAAATTAAGCCGCCGTAACTCCAGCGGATCAACACCCAACTCGCGCGCGGCGCGGTCCATCAGACGTTCCAGCACATAAATCGCCTCGGGCCGACCGGCACCGCGATAGGCGTCGACCTGGGTGGTGTTGGTGTAAATGCCCTCGACGTGCAGCCAGGTGGTCTGCACATCATAAACGCCCATCAACACGCGGCTGAACAGCATCGTCTGGATCGGCTGCCCGAACTGCGAATTATAGGCCCCCAGGTTACAACGGGTGCGCACCCGATAGGCGGTCATCTTATTGTCCGCATCAAACGCCAACTCGGCCAAAGACGTCAGATCGCGCCCGCCATTGTCGGTCAGCATCGCTTCGGTGCGATCCGACATCCAGCGCACCGGACGGCCCAGCGCGCGCGCCGCTTGCGAGACGGCGAAGTATTCGGGGTAAGCCATCGACTTCATACCGAACCCACCGCCAACATCCGGGTTAGTGACCCGCACCTGGTCCGGATCCAAGCCGAATTTCTCGGCCAGTTGCGCCTTCATCGGCCAGACGCCCTGCCCGCCAAACGCCAGATGCAGACGCCCGTTGTCCCACTCGGCATAACAGCCGCGCGGCTCCATCGAGTTCACGATGATCCGGTTGTCGCCAATATCCAGGCTGACGGTTTTGGCGGCCTCGGCAAAGGCCGCTTCGGTCGCATCTTCGTCGCCCAACCCCCAGTCAAAAGCCAGATTGTCCGGGGCTTCGTCGTGCAGGGTCGGACCGCCGGGTGCGATGTCCAGCTTGGCAGGCAGATCGTCGGTGTCCATAAAGATCATCTCGGCCGCGTCCCGCGCCTGATCCAGCGTGTCGGCCACGATCATCGCAACCGGTTCGCCCACAAAGCGCACCTTGCCCCGCGCCAGCATCGGGCGCTCGGGCTGCGCGCCCATCGACCCGTCCCGGTTTTTCACCGGCGCGCCGTTGATCCCCGGTGTGATGCCAGCGGCCTCCAGATCCTCAAGTGTCAGAACCGCGCGAACGCCCTCCGCCTGTCGGGCCTCCTCCAGATCCAGCGAGGTGATCCGGCCATGCGCCACAGGGCTGCGAAAGAACACCGCGTACAGCGCATTGCCCGGCACAATGTCATCGACAAACCGGCCATGCCCGGTCAGCAACCGAACATCTTCGAACCGCTTGACGGGTTGGCTTTTTCCGAACTTGTCCATGGCATGATCCCTCTGCTTCGGGTGCGACATTAGACTGAGCGAAAGTAATGTCCAGTGACCCATGGGGGACGGGGCCGGCCAACAGATCGAATCCTGTTCCTGACCGGCACAATGTCTATACTGGCCCCATGCCTGACTGGTCTGCCGATCGCGTTTTCCCTTTCACTGCCCCGCTCAGCACCGGGCAATCCGCAACCCATGACATTCACGTCAAGGGCGATGGCCCCCCGATTATCCTGGTGCAGGAACTGCCCGGCATCGGAGAAGAAACCCTGGCGTTAGTCAACCGCCTGTGCGCGTCAGGTTTCCGGGTCTACCTTGTGCATTTCCTCGGCCCGTTCGGACGCAAAACCATGGTCCGCAACACGCTGCGCATGCTGTGCGTGCGGCGCGAGATCAACATGTTCCTGCGCAACCGGCAAAGCCCGTTTGCCGACTGGCTGCGCGCGCTGGCCCGCCACGTTCGCGATCAGGAAAATGCCAAAGGTGTCGGTGTGATCGGCATGTGCCTGACCGGCCATTTCGCCCTGACACTGATGGCAGACGAAGCCGTGCTGGGCAGTGTTGCCAGCCAACCCGCCTTGCCGGTCCGCTCAAAAGGTGACCTGCAGATGAGCGAACAGGACATCGCGCAAGCCCGCGCTGGCATGGCCGATAAGGGCCCGGCGCTCGCGATGCGTTTTACAGATGACAAACTGGTCCCGGATGCGCTTTTCTCTGCCCTGAAACGGGCCTTTGGCGAGCACCTTGAAACGCTTGAAATCGATGGATCGGATCATTCGCTGTTGACCATCGACTTTCGCCAACCGGCCTATGACCGGGTCGAAGCTTATTTTCATGAGCGATTTGCGTTGAGCTAAGCGTCTTGCCAAATCGCGCGCGCTAAGGCGCGCATTTCTTTGATTTGGCGCCTCCGGCGCGTTTTGGGTATTTCAAAACAAGAAAGAAGCAAAAGCGAAGCGCCCTGATCTCGGGCCGTCCATCCACAAGGGACACTCATGCGCGAGACAGGGCAGCTTCTTCCTTGTGCGGTCATCGGCTCCCCAGCCTGTACCGCTCAAACAATGTCGCCCATGATAGTTAAGAAAACCTTGCCGCTTCTTTCTTGTTTTCAAATACCCAATCGCTGCGGTCTGCCAAACGCGCAACGCAAGAAAAGTTTCTCCCTCCCCACGCTTCCCCTTGCCCCCGCCTTTCGATAGAGAAACGCGCGACCGGAAAAGGACCTGACCGATGGCTATGGAAAAGACTTTCAACGCGGCCGAGGCCGAGAATCGTTTGTACCAGGCTTGGGAAGAGGCCGGGTGTTTCAAGGCTGGCGCGAATGCCAAGCCTGGCGCCTCGGCGTATTGCATCATGATCCCGCCGCCCAATGTGACCGGCGTTCTGCACATCGGCCACGCGTTCAATAACACATTGCAGGACATCCTGATCCGATGGAAACGGATGCAAGGCTTTGACACGCTCTGGCAACCGGGTCAGGACCACGCGGGCATTGCCACCCAGATGGTGGTTGAGCGCAAACTGGCGGAAGACCAGCAGCCGTCCCGCACAGAGCTGGGCCGCGAGAAATTCCTTGAAAAGGTCTGGGAATGGAAAGGCCAGTCCGGCGGCACCATCATTGACCAGCTCAAGCGCCTTGGTGCCACCTGTGACTGGTCGCGCAATGCGTTCACGATGGCCGGCGCACCGGGCGACCCGCGCACAGGACACGAAAACAGCCCCGACTTTCATGCCGCCGTGATCAAGGTCTTTGTCGACATGTACGACAAGGGTCTGATCTATCGTGGCAAGCGGCTGGTGAACTGGGACCCGCATTTCGAAACTGCAATTTCCGACCTTGAGGTCGAGAATGTCGAAGTCGCGGGTCATATGTGGCACTTCAAGTACCCGTTGGCGAACGGCGCGACCTATACCTATGTCGAGAAAGACGAAGACGGGACTGTCACGCTGGAAGAGACGCGCGACTATATTTCCATCGCGACCACCCGCCCCGAGACCATGCTGGGCGATGGCGCAGTAGCGGTTCATCCGTCAGATGAACGCTATTCCTCAATCGTTGGAAAGCTCTGCGAGATTCCGGTTGGGCCGAAGGAACATCGCCGTCTGATCCCGATCATCACCGATGACTACCCCGATCCCGATTTCGGGTCAGGTGCCGTGAAAATCACCGGCGCGCATGACTTCAACGACTATCAGGTCGCCAAGCGCGGTGGCATACCGATGTATCGCCTGATGGACACCAAGGGCCAGATGCGCGCTGATGGGGCCGATTATGCCACCTGCGCGACCCGGGCGCAGGAGATCGCCAATGGCGCCGACTTCACCGAAGCCGAAGTCGATACGCTGAACCTGATCCCTGACGATCTGCGCGGGCTGGACCGGTTCGAAGCCCGTACGCGGGTGGTCGATCAGATCACCGGTGAGGGACTCGCCGTGATGGTTGAGGATGATCAAGGCGAGACCATAGCCTTTGTGGAAAACAAGCCGATCATGCAGCCTTTTGGCGACCGCTCCAAAGTCGTGATCGAACCTATGCTGACCGATCAGTGGTTCGTGGACGCCGAAAAAGTGGTTGGCCCGGCGCTTGATAACGTGCGCGATGGCACCGTCAGGATTCTGCCGGAAAGCGGCGAGAAAACCTATTATCACTGGCTGGAAAACATCGAGCCATGGTGTATTTCCCGCCAGTTGTGGTGGGGGCATCAGATTCCGGTCTGGTACGGTCTGAACCTGACCGGCGACGACTACGTCGATGACGAAAACAACAACGCGCTCGATCTTGTTGAAATGGGGCGCCTTTTGCAGCAACAGCACCTGATGCCCGGCGACGATCGTCACCATTGCGCGGCGGACTTCGATGCCGTGAAGGCCCAATTTGCCGACGTCGAAGCCGGGCTACCATCGCCGCTGAACCATGCGACCGTGATCGAAGTCGAAGACCGGGCCGCGGCCATTCATGCTTTGGCGGTCAGCCTGGCGGAATACGAAGTGACGCAGGATCCGACCAAGCTGGTCTACCCGGTGTGGCGCGACCCCGACGTGCTTGATACCTGGTTCTCCTCTGGTCTCTGGCCGATTGGCACATTGGGATGGCCCGATAAGACCCCGGAAATGGAGAAATACTTCCCGACCTCGACGCTGGTCACCGGTCAGGACATCCTGTTCTTCTGGGTTGCGCGGATGATGATGATGCAGCTCGCCGTGGTCGATCAGATCCCGTTCGACACCGTGTACCTGCATGGCCTTGTCCGCGACGCCAAGGGCAAGAAGATGAGCAAATCCACCGGCAACGTCATCGACCCGCTGGAGATCATCGACGAATACGGCGCCGATGCGCTGCGGTTCAGCTCGGCGGCCATGGCCGCACTGGGCGGTGTGTTGAAGCTCGACATGCAACGCATTGCTGGCTATCGGAATTTCGGCACCAAGCTGTGGAACGCCATGCGGTATGCCGAGATGAACGAGGTGTTCACGACACCTGCCGTCGATGGCATCCCGCAGCCTGACCAGACGCTCAACAAATGGATCATTGGCGAGGTCGCCAAGGTTCGGGTCGAGGTTGACGAGGCTCTGGATAACTTCCGCTTCAATGACGCAGCAAGTGCGCTTTACGCCTTTGTCTGGGGAAAAGTCTGCGACTGGTATGTCGAATTCTCCAAGCCGCTGATGCAGGGCGACGACGCCGCAGCCGCGCTTGAGACCAGGCAAACCATGAAATGGGTGCTGGATCAGTGCATGATCTTGCTGCACCCGATCATGCCCTTCATCACGGAAGAACTGTGGGGGCTCAGCGGTGACCGGCCCAAGATGCTGATCCACACCGATTGGCCGACCTATGGCACCGATCTGGTTGATGCCGCGTCGGATCACGAGATGAACTGGGTCATCGGTCTGATCGAATCCATTCGCTCGGCCCGCGCGCAGATGCATGTACCGGTCGGGCTCTATATCCCGATGGTCACGACCCAGCTTGATGATCGCGGGCGCGCGGCTTGGGCACGCAATGAAACGCTGATCAAGCGGCTGGCCCGGATCGAAGATCTGAGCGATGTGACCGAGATGCCCAAGGGCACCATCACGATCTCGGCCGAAGGCGCGAACTTTGGTCTGCCGCTGGCGGGTGTCATTGACATCGACGAAGAAAAAGCGCGGCTTGAGAAAAACCTGGGCAAGCTGGCCAAGGAACTGGGCGGATTGCGCGGGCGCCTGAAGAACCCGAAATTCGTTGAGTCCGCCCCTGCCGAAGTCGTCGAAGAAACCCGCGCCAATCTTGTGGCCCGGGAAGAAGAAGAGACGACATTGAAGGACGCTCTGGCGCGTCTTGCCGAACTGGGGTGATCCGGCTCAATTGAAAAACGACCGCGCCCGCCGGTGACCACCGGCGGGCGCTTTGTTGTTCAGTTCGGCTTGCGCCAGCGACCTTAACGTCACGCGACAAGCCGCAGCAGTCTCACCCGAAGTTGGGTTTACGCCCCTGCATGTTGGCCATCACCTGCTCCATCTGCTCGGGCGTGCCGATCAGCTTGGCCTGCTCAGCGGACTCCGCCAGGAGCACATCGGCGCGCGACGCGCTTTCCGCGACGTCGATCAGGCGCTTGGCCCCGCGAATGGCACTGGGGCTCTTGCCCGCGATTTCTTCGGCCAGATCCAATGCAGCCGCCAGCGGATCGGGCGACAGCGACGTGACCAGCCCCCAGGACTCGGCCTGATGCGCCAGCACGGGTCGGGCGGTATAGGTCATCTGGCGCAACACGTCCGAGCGGATCAGATGCGTCAGCAAAGGCATCCCGCCCATGTCCGGCACCAGCCCCCACTTCATTTCCATCAGCGACAGTTTCGTATCCGGAGACGCGATGCGGATGTCAGCGCCCAGCGCCAGTTGCAGCCCACCACCATAGACGGCCCCATGCAGCGCCGCGATCACCGGGATCGGAACCGACCGCCACACCATCGCCACCTGCTGGAAAAAGTTGGATTCGCCGTGCGTGCGCGGCATCAGGAACTCCTTTGGGTCCTTGGTGCCCATCGCGGCAAAACTTGCCATGTCCAGCCCGGCGCAAAAGCTTTTGCCTTCGCCCGACAACACGGCAACGCGCGCGTCCGAGGCCGCAACCTCTTCGCCCGCCGCGATGATCGACGTCATCATCGCCTCATCCAGCGCATTCATCTTGTCGCCCCGGGTCAGCGTCACCCTGGCAATATGCCCTTCGTATTCCACCGATACGCGTGCCATCTGCACCTCCACTTGCATTTGCGCACAGAATGCCCTGTCCGACCCGCTCTGACCAGCGGGACGTGGGGGCACGGTCGGGTCTTGCCCGATGGCCCCCGCACGGGGTACCCAAGGGGCATGAAAACACCACGCTACACCCCGCTTGCCGCCGCCCTGCCCGCCACCGTGCCATTTGTCGGCCCCGAAACGCAGGAACGTCAGCGCGGTGCGCCTTTCACCGCCCGGTTGGGGGCAAACGAAAACGTCTTTGGCCCGTCGCCACGTGCCATCGCGGCGATGCAGGCTGCGGCCGCCGACATCTGGATGTACGGCGACCCGGAAAGCTTTGATTTGCGCCAGGCTCTGGCACAGCATCATGGCGTCTCCCCCGCCAACATCATCGTGGGCGAAGGCATCGACTGCCTGCTGGGATACCTGGTAAGGCTGCTCGTCGGCCCCGGCGATGCGGTGGTCACGTCTGACGGGGCCTATCCGACCTTCAATTACCACGTCGCAGGGTTTGGCGGCGTTCTGCACAAAGTCCCTTATGTGGACGACCACGAAGACCCGGCCTCCCTGTTTGCCAAAGCCGCCGAGGTCGATGCCAAACTGGTGTACCTCGCCAATCCCGACAACCCGATGGGCAGCTGGCACACAGGGGCCGATATCATCGCTGCCCTTGATACGTTGCCCGATGGCTGCCTGCTGGTGCTGGACGAGGCTTATATCGAATGCGCCCCCAAGGGCACCGCAGCCCCGGTCGACATCAACGATCCGCGCGTGATCCGGATGCGGACGTTCTCGAAAATCTACGGCATGGCCGGGGCCCGCGTCGGCTATGGCATGGGCGCCCAAGACCTGATCACCGCCTTCAACAAGGTGCGCAACCATTTTGGCATGAACCGCACCGCCCAAGCCGGGGCGCTGGCGGCTCTGGCAGACAATGACTGGCTGGTCCACGTACAGACCGAAATCGCCAACGCCCGCACCCGCATTGCAGACATCGCAGCCGCCAATGGCCTGTCCGCCCTGCCCTCGGCGACGAACTTTGTCACCATCGATTGCGGACGCGACGCCACCTTTGCCAAGGCCGTTCTGGACGGGTTGATCGCAGAAGGCATTTTTGTGCGAATGCCGTTTGTTGCCCCACAGAACCGCTGCATCCGGATCAGCTGTGGACGGCCACAGGATCTGGACGCTTTTGCCGACGCCCTGCCCAAAGCCCTGCACGCGGCTGGCTCATAGGCACGGTTCCGCCCGCCTGCGACATTTTGACCTGACATGGCCGGTTAGCGTGCTACTCTGATCCCGAGATACAGATCAGGAGGCCCCGATGAGCAATCGCCAAATCACCGCCGCGCCGGATTACACCCTGCCAGCCCTTGTGATGATGGGCGTCAATCTGACGTGGGTGTTCTTCGTGATCTGGGCCATGTGGGGCCTGCTGCCGGTCATCGTGATGGGCCTGATCCTGAACCACGCCATCACCCGATTGGAAGACCGACGCCGCCGCTAAGCCCCCGCGCGCCTATTTCCCCGCAATCACCGACGTGGCAGCTTCAAGCCCGCCTTTGCCATGCGGGATATCCAGCGCTTTCAACCCGGCTTCGATCCCGCCAAGCATCCCCAGAATCATCTGGCCGTTCACATGCCCCATATGACCAAGGCGAAAGAACCCGTGCCACGCCGGATCACCCGGAGGGGCCATGCCCAGCCCGATGCCCAGCGTCAGTCCAAGATGCGATGACACCCAATCGCGCAGCGCGGTCCCGTGTGGCGACCCGATGCGCAGCGACGTCACAGCACGCGACCGAAACGCAGGGTCGGCAACGTTCAGCGCCAAAGGCCCCTCCTGCCCCCAGGCGTCACAGGCCGCCCAGATTGCGCGGGCCAAACGGTCATGGCGGGCCCAGACGTGGTCCATCCCCTCGGCATGGATCATATCCAAAGCGGTGCGCAGCCCATACAGGTGGTGCGTTGGGGCCGTGCCGCCAAAATGCTGATAATACTCTTCCGGGTTGGCGCGCGGCACCCAGTCCCAATACCGGCTGACGCGCGGCATCCCGTCCCGCACAGCCGCCGCCTTGTCGTTGAAGAACACAAAGCTCATGCCCGGCGGCACCATCAGACCTTTCTGGCAGCCGGTGACCATCACATCGACGCCCCAGTCGTCCATCTCGAACCGGTCACAGCCCAGCGAGGCGATGCAATCGGCCATCAAAAGCGCAGGATGCCCGACTTCGTCCATCACCCGGCGTAAGGCCGGGATATCATTCAGGACTGAACTGGACGTATCCACATGCACGGCCAGAACCGCCTTGATCTGATGCGCGACGTCCGCCTTCAGCGCGTCTGCGATCTGATCAAGATCCCAAGGCTCGGACTTGCCGAAATCGATGATCTGCGCCGTTGCACCAATGCCTTCGGCCATATCCGCCCAGCCATGCCCGAACCGCCCCGTCGCGGGCACCAGCACCGTGTCGCCGGGTGCGATGACGTTGGACAAGGCCGCTTCCCACGCGCCATGGCCGTTGCTGATATAGATCGCCGCGTTATGGCGCGTCCGCGCCACCCGGCGCAGGTCGGGGATCACGCTATGGGTCAGATCGACCAGTTCGCCGGCATAGATGTTGGGCGCAGCCCGGTGCATCGCCTGCAACACGGCATCCGGAATCACCGACGGGCCGGGAATGGCCAGATAGTCGCGCCCTTGCGACAGGGTAAGGTCGTTTTTCATCCGCTAGGTCCGCCTTCTGAATCGGGGCCACAGTATCCGCGCGCGCGGGGCCGTCAATCGGATTACGCTTTGTCTGCCGCGACACGTTCCGCCAGGATGCACAGCATCTCAAACATGATCGACGCACCCAGATAAGCCGTACCACCCGAGGCATCAAATGGCGGCGACACCTCGACCAGATCAGCCCCCACGATGTTCATCCCCCGCAGTTCCCGCACCACTTGCAACGCCTGATACGAATTCGGCCCGCCGACCTCGGGCGTGCCCGTTCCGGGCGCAAAGGCCGGGTCGATAAAATCGATATCATAGGTCAGATAGCTTGGCCCCGCCCCTGCGATGGCGCGCACCTCGGCCATCACATCGGGAATTCCGCGATCAAACACCTCTTCGATCGGAATGATGCGGATGCCCACACTTGCGGCAAAATCACGATCTTCAGTGTCATACGCGGTGCCACGAATACCCACCTGAACGCTGCGCCTGGGGTCCAGCAAGCCTTCCTCAACCGCGCGGCGGAACGGCGTGCCATGTGTGTACCGTGTGCCGCCGAAGTAACTGTCGAACAGGTCTGTATGACTGTCGAAATGGATCAGGCCGACAGGCGCCTCCGCTGCCACGGCGCGCAGAACCGGCAGGCTGCACAAATGATCGCCCCCGGCCACCAGCGGCACCACGCCCGCCGCCAGAACCTGAGCAATGGCGTCCGTGATCCGCCCCATGCTCATCTGCAGATCCGCCGGGTTGGGCGGCACATCGCCCAGATCGGCGCAATTGACCAGCTCGAACGGCCGGGTGCCGGTCACCGCGTGCTGCGCCCGGATCATGGTCGACATATCGCGCAGCTGGCGCGGGCCATGGCGCGGACCGGGCCGGTTGGTTGTGCCGCTGTCCCACGGCACCCCGATCAGCCCGATGTCGACCTGAGGCAACCGGTCATCATCCATCGCGATATGCGGCAGCCGCATGAACGTCGGCACCCCGGCAAAGCGCGGCAGATCAAACCCCGACACAGGCTGAAACAAAGTATTGGTCATGCGGGCGCCCCCCTTGGACATCTGTTTGCGCGCAGTTTGGCCACCCCATGCGGATCGTCAAGGCGGGCAGGACCAAACGTCAGCGTCCCTTGCGCCGACGCGGGCACCTGCTTAAATGGCGCGCACATGACACATCACCCATCACAGCCCGATTGCGGGACCCGACCGGTATGAACAGCACACCGCATTATTCCTCGCGCGAGCTTTTGGGCTGGCTGTGGAAGGATTACCTGCACCAGCGTATCGGCCTGCTGCTGGTCGCGTTCTTCTTCATGCTGCTCGAAGGCTCGATGGTCGGTGCCGTCAGCTATATGATGGAACCGATGTTTGACGAGGTGTTTGTCAAAGGCAACACCGGTGCGCTCGGGTGGGTCAGCATCGCGTTTCTGGTCATCTTTTCGGTGCGCGGCATCGCCGGGGTCGTGCAAAAGGTCTTGCTGGCCCGGATCTCGCAATCGACATCCGCGCATTTGCGGGTGGATCTGCTCAGCCGGATGATCAAGCAGGACACGTCCTTTCACCAGACACACCCGCCGGGCTTTCTGATCCAGCGGATTCAGTCAGATGTCGGGGCCGTCAATCAGGTCTGGCAGATGATCATCACCGGCGCGGGCCGCGATCTGGTCTCTCTGGTTGTCTTGCTGGGCGTTGCCGTCAATGTTGACTGGGCCTGGACGGCCGTCATGCTGTTCGGCGTTCCCCTGATGCTGGCCCCCATCGCGATGGCCCAGAAATATGTCCGCCGCCGCGCCTCCGAGGCCCGCGATCTGGGCGCGACCCTTGCCACGCGACTTGACGAAATCTTTCACGGTATCGTGCCGGTCAAGCTGAACAGCCTGGAAGAATATCAGGTCAAACGCTTCGACGGGCATATGAACAGCTTCGTGCGCTCTGAAATCCGCGCAATCTTTGGTACCGCCTCGATCACCGGACTGATCGATATCATGGCCGGGCTCGGGTTTATGGGCGTCCTGCTGTATGGCGGCTCTGAAATCATTTCGGGCGAAAAAACCGTCGGCCAGTTCATGAGCTTCTTCACTGCGATCGGCCTCGCGTTTGACCCGATGCGTCGTCTCGCGTCGATCAGCGGCAGCTGGCAGGCCGCCGCAGCCGCGCTGGAACGTCTGAAAGATCTGATGGACGCGCCGATCAAACTGGTCAGCCCGGAAAATCCGGTTGCGCCCCCCACCGGTCTGCCCACGGTCGCGCTGGACAACGTCAACCTCAGCTATGGTGATGCGCAGATCCTGCATGGTCTGACGCTCACCGCCCAAGCCGGTAAAACCACCGCCCTCGTCGGCGCGTCCGGCGCCGGGAAATCGACCGTGTTCAACCTGCTGACGCGCCTTGTCGATCCGCAAGACGGCAGTGTCACTGTCGGTGACATCCAGGTCGGCGATATGGATCTGAACGCCCTGCGCGATATGTTCTCGGTGGTCAGTCAGGAAGCGCTGCTGTTTGACGAAACCCTGCGCGAAAACATTCTGTTGGGCCGCACAGATGTCAGCGACGAAGACCTGCAACCGGTGCTTGAGGCGTCGCATGTCGCCGATTTCCTGCCCAAACTGACAGACGGGCTGGACACATTGGTTGGCCCGCGCGGCTCGGCCCTGTCCGGCGGTCAGCGCCAGCGCGTCGTGATTGCCCGCGCCCTGTTGCGCGACACGCCGATCCTGTTGCTGGACGAAGCCACCAGCGCGCTGGACGCACAGTCCGAAAAGGTTGTGCAGGAAGCTCTGGACAGGCTCTCAGGAGGCCGCACAACCATCGTGATCGCCCACCGCCTGTCCACCATCCGCAACGCCGACAGTATCGTCGTGATGGACCGTGGCGTTGCCGTCGATCACGGCACCCACGAAGAGCTTCTCGCCCGCGGCGGGATCTATGCAGATCTTTATCACCTGCAATTCCGGGACGGCAAAACCGTCATCGACCCTGCAGGGGCAGCGGCACTTCTTCCGCATGATCCGCAAACAGCTGAACGTCAGCCGTCGTGGTTCCGGCGCAACGTGCTGGGCCTGTTCGGCCTCTGATCAGCGGCGATAGGCCTGTGCTAGGTCCTTGGGATCGGTCCCGGCGAAATAACGCGCCAGCGTCCACAAATTGTGTGCGCCCCGCCGCAACCAGCCCGATTTCTGATACCGTTCCGGCGATGTCACGGCCCGCACCGGCAGCGGTGTCAGCGGCTTTTTCAACGCCCTGACCAGCGCCACGTCCTCCATCAGCGGCTGATCGGGATACCCGCCTGCCTTGTGATAATCGGTCGTGCGCAGCAGCAATCCCTGATCGCCATAGGGCAACCCGAACACCCGGGCGCGCAGATTGGCCCAGCCCGCCACCCAGGCTGGCATCAGCCCGGTGGCCCTAAACGACAACTGAAAGAAGGCCGGGCCGGCATCGGGCATGTCCAGATGGCCCCCGACCACCTGAGACCATCCCGGATCCAGCACCGTATCGGCGTGCAGCACCATCAGCCACTGCCCCCGCGCCGCCGCCGCGCCGCGTCGCAACTGTCCGCCGCGTGACGCCGGACCTGTCACGACATCGGCACCGGTGGCATCGGCGATCTTGCGGGTTGCATCGGTTGACCCGCCGTCGCTGACAATCACTTCGCGGATCAATCCGGCCGGAAGCCCCTCGATCAGGGCCGTCAGGCATTGCGGCAGGTTCCCCTCCGCATTCAGCGTGGGGATGATAATACTGATCTTGGCCGTCACCGCGCGCGTTCCTCTGTTCTTTTCGGGGCATATCCCTATATCACAGGACAAAGAATGCAAGGAATCCCTCATGACTGCGCGCCGAATTCTGCGTCTGACCGGCTCGGACACCGATACTTTTCTGCAAGGTCTGGTGACAAACGACATTGCCCGACTGGACGACGGACTGGTCTATGCCGCCCTCTTGACGCCACAGGGCAAATACATCGCGGACTTCTTTCTGAAGCGCGACGGCGATGGCATCCTGCTGGACGTGACTGACTCTCTGGGGGATGATCTGACCCGCCGCCTTGGCATGTACAAGCTGCGCGCCGATGTACAAATCGCCCCGTCCGGGCTGAACCTGCAACGCGGCACCGGCCCTGCCCCCGATGGCGCCCTGCCCGACCCGCGTCACCCGGACATGGGCTGGCGGACCTATACACAGGCGGACGAAGCCGATGATGGCACCGACTGGGATGCCATTCGCGTACGTTACTGCATCCCCGAAACCGGGATCGAACTGACCCCGGACACCTATATCCTTGAAGCCGGGTACGAAGCTTTGAACGGCGTCGACTTCCGCAAAGGCTGCTATGTCGGGCAAGAGGTCACCGCCCGGATGAAACACAAAACCGATCTGCGCAAAGGCCTGCGGACAGTTAAAATCGACGGCAGTGCCCCTGTCGGGACCGAAATTACATCCGGCGGCAAACCCGCAGGCGTTCTATTCACGCAATCCAAGGACCGCGCCATTGCCTATCTGCGGTTTGACCGGGCCAAGGGCGACATGCAGGCCGGATCAGCCACCCTGCGTTTGGACTGATCAAAACATCTGGAAAACTGTCTCAGTCATGGCATGATGGCAAAACATCGTGGCCATGGGGGACGTCGTGTTCCGATTTCTATGTACTTGCTTGCTGTTGACACTGACTGCGCCCGCCCTGGCGGCGGACGATACGGTCGAATTTCCCGGTCGGATCGAAGCGCTCAATCAGTCGGAAGTGTCCAACGCCGTGGCCGCCACGGTCACAGCTATTCATTTTTCTCCCGGAGAATACGTCACGCCGGGGGATCTGCTGTTTACCCTGGACAAAGCCGGGTTCGAACTGGCTGTCGAAACCGAAGTCGCCTTTCTTCTGCGCGCCGAAGCCACCCTGAAATCCGCAGCCCGCGACTTCGAGCGGATGCAAAGACTGCAAAGCCGGGGCTCGGCCACCGGTGTGCAGGTCCTGAAAGCCGAAGTCGCCCAGGCCATGGCCGACGCCGTACGGGCCGAAACCCGCGCCCGGGTCAAAGCGGCGCAGATGGATCTGGCCCGCACCGATATCCGGGCTCCGATCTCGGGCGTGATCAGCGCACCGTCCGTCAAAGTCGGATCTTACGTCAAGGTCGGTAATGGCCCGCTGGCGACGATCATGCAGCTCGACCCCGTCCGCCTGTCCTACGAAGTGCCCTACATCGACCGGGTCGAATCCCTTGGCCTTACCGAGTTGCCGTTCCCCGAAAGCCTTCTGTCCAGCGTCACCCTGACCGTGAAAATCACCGAGAGCTGGACGCACCCCCACAGAACCCGTCCAAGCAATGTCGACGCTGTCGTCAACCCGGTGACCGGAACCCTCACAATCTGGGCCGAACTGCCAAATCCCGACGGCCAACTGCGCCCCGGCATGCGGGTCCGCGTGCTGTCCGACCTGGTGCCTGCCCCCGATTAAGCGGTTGAGTTAGCCGCCTTTCCACGCCACCATCCCGCGGATTTCGTCACCCTGCGAGGAAGTATCGTGCTGGAACTCTATGCCGCCATCTGGCGGGTCAGTGGTCGCCGACAGATCGTCCTGATCGTGCTGTCCGTCTGCATCGCGGCATTGGCCGCCGCCCCGCTGGGGTTTCACAAGGAAATCATCAACCTTCTGACCAAAGGCGACATCGATCAAACCCGGCTCTTCATGCTGGGTGCCGGCATGATGGGGGTCATCCTGCTCAGCCTCGCGCTGAAATGGGTGATGGGATACCGATCCGGCATTCTGGGCGAAGACGTGATCCGCCTGCTCCGCGCCCGCCTGATCACCGCAACCGCCTCGGGCGATGCACAGGTCCCGGTCGGAACCCTCTCGACAGCCGTCTCCGCCGAGGCCGAAGATGTCGGCAAATTCGCAGGCGGCGCGTTTTCGGATCCCGTTGTGCAGATCGGCACGCTGATCAGCGTGATCGGGTTCATCGCCTCGACCCAACCCGGCCTCGGCACGATTGCCGTCGCGCTGATCATCCCGCAAGTCGTCATCGTTCTGGTGTCCCAACGCAAGGTCAACACTCTGGTCGCCGAGCGCGTGCGCATCCTGCGCCGCTCGACCGATACGATGACAGCCAAAAGCATCTCCGACGCCGAGCGCGAGATTCTGGAGGCCTTCGATCACATCTATGACACCCGCCGCACGATGTTTATCTGGAAACTGTCCAGCAAGTTTTTGTTAAGCGTTATCAATGGCATTGGAACAGTATTGGTGCTGATGCTCGGCGGCTGGCTGGTGCTGAAAGGGCGCACCGATGTCGGCACGGTGGTGGCCGCCACTATGGGCCTCACCCGCATTCAGGGGCCAACCGCCTTCCTGATCGCATACTACCGCCAGGTCAGCGCAAACCGCGTCAAATTCGAACTCCTGCGCGGCCTGTTTCCAACCGGATAGGCAATCAGCGCCGGAACAAATACAGCCGTGTCGGCCCTATCAATCCTAACGACTTCCCCTCCCTGAAAGACGAGACACTGAACGGCGGCTCCGAGCCCAATGTGGCCACACTATTGCACGATTTTGAGTTCAGCATGTAGACGAAGGAGTGCCGCAAATGAGAAAATACGTCGTCTACTATTTTTTGCTGCTTCCGCTGGGAGTTGCGATTTCTGTAGGTCTTTCCAGCTTGATACATGCCTTACTAGATATGCCAAGGGGAGTTCCTCTGGCGCGGTTGGGTTGGATGGGCGTTGTTATGCAAGTATCCTTGGTAATTCTTCCGTTTTTCTTTGCTCCCATTTTCACGGCTATCGCATTCGTAGGTGGAAATAAATCTGCGCCGGAGACGCGCGAACTGATGCAGTTCGTTGCTACCATCTCTGGGATGGTGGCTTTCCTCTGGGTTCTTTTCATATTTGGCTCTGGGATGTGGTTCGGCATCCTCCAAGGTTCGATATGGTTCGTCTGCGCAGCAGTTCTGGCTCCCCCCATAGTCGCCATGGCTTCGTGTTGGTTTCTGTTCTCGGCCGTGATTTGGGCATTCGTTCACAGACGTACATAAAGCGCAGTTACTCCATGGTCCGCTTCGTCCCGCATACCGGACGCAAGGGCCGTCTTAGACTCATTTCAGCTTTCAAACCGAATTGAATGCGGTCAAAGCCGGAAATGTTTCAGATCGCTCTCGATCACTCCATCCGGATGACAATACTGTCTCGCTGCTCCTCCTCCACCCTCCGGTCGTGATCGGCTTCACGACGGATCTGCTCCCATTTCTCCAGCAACCGGGCGTGGTCCAGTCTGGCATCCAGGTCCCGTACCGCATCACCCTCGCGCAGCCTTGCGAGGTCGCTGGGCGGGGTCAGCACCGCCACCAGCCTCCCCCGTCGGGTGATCCGGATCCGCGCGCCATCAAACAGCACCGTGTCCAGCGCGTCGGCCAACTGGGTGCGCAGCGCGGCGACGCTCAGCTCAAGATCAGGATCAGGGTCGGGCATGGCGGTCTCCTGCGCGGTCGCGACACCCTGACGGAAACCGGTTAACAGCCCGAAACCCGGGCGAACGCCTGCGTAACTGAATTTGCCCTCGTACAAATCGTACGAAATCACCCCCGAATCCCGCGATATGTCACAGATGTACAATCCTCACCCGACCGTGCGCAGACCACGCACAAAGCGGCCAAATCCGTTGCGCCCGCGCGGCTATGTCCGCACGGGCGCAACGCCACGTTATCTGGTATGAAGTCCGAGGCCCGGATCAGGCGCGTTCGGAATATTCCATGGTTTCGGTGTTCACCACGATGTCTTCGTCCTGCCCGACAAAGGGCGGCACCATGACCTTGACGCCATTGTCCAGGATCGCCGGTTTGAACGAATTCGCGGCTGTCTGTCCTTTGACCACAGGCTCGGTCTCGACGATCTTGCAGGTCACTTTCTGCGGCACCGTCGCGTTCAGGGCCTCGGTGTCATAAAATTCGACATGAATTGTCATGCCGTCCTGCAAAAACGGGCGACGGTCGCCCAGGATCTCGGTCGGCAATTCCACCTGATCATAGGTTTCCGTGTCCATGAACACCAACATCCCGTCGGATTCGTACAGGAACTGCATGTCCTTCTGTTCCAGCCGGACGCGCTCAACTTTGTCCGCACTGCGGAAGCGTTCGTTCAGTTTCGATCCGTTGCGCAGGTTGCGCAACTCGACCTGAGCAAAGGCGCCGCCCTTGCCCGGTTTGACGTGATCGACCTTCACGGCGGCCCACAGACCGTCATTATGTTCCAGAACATTGCCGGGGCGGATTTCGTTACCGTTGATCTTGGGCATGTTACAAATCTCTCACGGATGGTTGATGCGCAGCTTTGGAACCCTATATCTGGCAGGCTCCACCCTGGCAAGACAACGATATCTCGTATGCGCAAACCTTGAGCTATGCAAAATTTGCAACAAAGGTATGCAATATTAGTGTATCCGAATCGATGGCAATGCGCCATAAGGACCGTCACGCCGGAAAACGCAAGAGCAAGAACAATAAGGGAAGCGAGATGAGAGATTTCGTTGACGGAACGGCCTTTAACAACGAACAAGGTAACCGTGCGCGTAAACTGTTTGCGGCCGTTGTGCTGGCCGCGCTGGATGATGCCATCGCCGATGACAAGAAATACGGCAATGGTCCTGAACAAATCGCCCGCTGGGCGCGCTCTCGTGATGGGCGTGAGGTTTTGACCTGCGCCGGGATCGACCCGAACGAGCGCGTTGTGTCGGGCCTGATGGATTTTGTTGGCCGCGGTGTGCGCACCTCGGTAGCGCTGTCACGCGAAGAAAGTGAGCGCCGCAACGCCGCTCAGCAGGCTGAAGCCGCCTGATCCTGTCTTAGGACAATTGCAAAGACGCGCCCGATTCAGGGCGCGTTTTTCTTGGCCTCACGCGAGGGGCGTACATGGTCCGTGCTATCATGGTTCAAGGCACCGGCAGCAATGTCGGAAAGTCTTTGCTGGTTGCCGGTCTGGCCCGTGCGTTTACCCGCCGTGGCCTTCGCGTCGCGCCGTTCAAGCCGCAGAACATGTCGAACAATGCCGCCGTCACAGAGGATGGTGGAGAAATCGGACGTGCGCAGGCGCTTCAGGCGCGGGCTGCCGGGCGTGTGCCGATCAGCGATATGAACCCGGTCCTGCTGAAGCCGGAAAGCGAAACCGGTGCGCAGCTAATCGTTCAGGGGCGTCGTGTCGCCACGCAAGAAGCCGGACGATATCAGCGCAAAAAGGGGTCGTTGCTTAAGCCTGTGCTGGAAAGCTTTGCACGGCTGTGTGCGGATGCCGATCTTGTTGTGATCGAAGGGGCGGGCAGCCCGGCCGAAACCAACTTGCGCCGCGGTGACATCGCCAACATGGGCTTTGCTTGCGCCGCAGGGGTGCCTGTCGTGCTGGTTGGGGACATCGACCGGGGCGGTGTGATTGCGCAGATCGTGGGCACAAAGGCGGTTTTGGAACCGGTTGACCTGTCGTGCATTGCCGGATTTGCGATTAACCGGTTTCGGGGCGATCTAAGCCTGTTTGACGAAGGTCGCGACGACATCGCGCGACGGACAGGATGGCCTTGCCTGGGTGTGATCCCATGGTTCTCCGACGCCTGGAAACTGCCTGCCGAAGACATGATGGACATCGCATCGCGCAACGGCGGGGCCTGCAAGGTCGCCGTTCCTCATTTGCCACGCATGGCAAACTTCGATGACCTCGATCCGCTGGCCGCAGAACCCGCTGTGACATTGGATATTGTGGCCCCGGGGCGCACATTGCCCGGCGACGCAGATCTGGTGCTGATCCCCGGCAGCAAATCCACACGGGCTGATCTGGCATTTTTGCGATCCCAGGGGTGGGACATTGATCTTCAGGCGCATGTGCGCCGGGGTGGGCATGTCATGGGACTGTGCGGCGGATACCAGATGCTGGGGCGCAGGATCGAAGACCCGTATGGGGTTGATGGCGCCGCCGGGTCTGACATGGCGTTGGGGCTGCTGGATGTAACGACCGTGATGTCGGCGGACAAGCAGGTGATTCAGCGTGCAGCGACCGCGCTGCCCGGGGGCGAACCGGTGTCTGGCTATGAGATCCACATGGGGCGGACCACAGGCCCGGATTGCGCGCGGGGATGGTTGTCGGTTGACGGTGCCGTTGAAGGTGCAGCCTCTGCCAGTGGGCGGGTCAGAGGCAGCTACCTGCACGGTCTGTTCGCATCAGACGACTTCAGGGCCAGCTATCTGGCCGGGTTGGGCCACGGATCGGACTTGGCCTATGAGGCCAGCGTCGACACCACGCTAGACGCGCTGGCCGATCATCTGGAACGACATCTGGATCTGGAGCAGCTGTTGGCGCTTGCCGCTGTCCCGGCCTTACCGGATCAGTCGAGCTCCTGAGCCGTCAGGGCCCGGTGTATTTCACGCCGGACCAGCTTGCGTACATTGCGGGTGATGCGTTCGCCCAAAGCGCCCTGCAGTTCTTCGCGCACGATGTCAGACACCAGTTCACGCAACATTTCTTCGTCCAGAACGGCCTCATCCGCGGCAATGACATCCACATTTTCGGCGTCTGGCTCTATTGCATCAACGTTGGGCTCGGCAGCGCTGTGATCGCTCCAAGGCATTGCACGGGCAGTGGGCGCTTCAAAGTTTTCGGAGTCATCGGTCCCGTCCGATTCCCACTGGTCGTGCGAGCGGCCGATTGCAGATTCCAATGCCTTGATTTTATCGCTGAGCGCGGCCACACGTTCAGAATGCGAGGTGTCCTGCAAAGGCGCGTCCTGAGGCATTTCGCCGACTTGCTCTTCCAGGTCGTCTTGGACTTCAAGGTCATCGTGTTCTTCAAATTCGTCGTGGTCTTCATACTCATCAATGTCTTCATCGTCATATTCGACGACGTCAGCATGTTCGATGATGTCATTTTCCGGGGCGTCGTCGTTTAGATATTCGAGGCTTTCGGGCGCAGATTGTTCGTCCGCGAACTCAACCTCTTCAACTTCAACCTCATCAACCTCAACGTCGGCATCAATGTCTTCTTCGTCATCAGACAACGCCGCCTGATCGTCCACGATCATGTCCTGAAGCGTATAAACATGCGCGGTTGAAGCATCTTCGCTTGGATCCCAGTCGTCCAGCGAAAGGTTTTCATCAAGCGTCACTTCTTCTTCGGAAGACTCGTCAGCATATGATTCGTCTTCGGTCGTGACACTGGCGGCGTCATAGAGGGTTGCATCAGGATCGCGCCACGGCGCTTCGTTCAGATCATCCTCTGCAAGCGCGTAGCCATCGCCAGCTTCAGTGTCGTCGACCTCGGCATTCTGTTCAGGAACCCGTTGAGCCGGTGTCAGTACAAGTTTTGCAGGCTTTTTCGCTTCGGTTTCCGGCGCAGGACCACGGTCAAAACGTGTATCTTCGCTGACCAACCGACGGATTGAAGACAGAACATCTTCAATCTCAATATTCGTTACAGGATCTGACATACGTGACTTTCGCTCTGACCTCGCCGCCAAGGCTAGCCGGTTTCAGTGCTTTTCTCAACCGATACAGAGAATGATCACTGCTTTCCCAGTGCTTTAAGGACACGGTCCAGATCGCGCCCCCGTTTACTGGTATAGGTCGGCGCGGTCTTGACCAGGTTGTAATAGAGCGTCGGGTCATAGATCTGAACCGCCAGCCCCAGGCGTTCGGCCGTTAGCAAGCCTTGTGCCGACACAAGCTGATACGCGGCGGTCGATTCCTCGGCCTTGGCAGAAATCTGCGAGGTCAGAGCATCAAGCAAATCCTGCTCGGCCGTCAAAACATCCAGCGTTGTCCGGGCGCCCAGTGTCGCCTCTTCCCGAATGCCGTCAAACGCCACTTGCGCCGCGCGGACCTGTTCTGCGGTTGCGACAAGGCTGGCCCGGGCCGTTTCAAACCGGACGAATGCATTGGCGACAGCCTGGTCAACATCCCGCTGCACCGTCAGGAGATTGGCGCGGATCGAATCGCGGGTCGCAATGGATTTACGATAGACGGCCGACAACCCGCCCCCCTGGTAAATCGTCTGCGAGAAATTGAGCGATATACCCGTGCCGCGCCCGTAGGCATTCGAGCCTGAAAACTCGGTCAGGTCCGCATCTGCGCTAAGAGTGGCGCTGGGGCCAAAGCTACGCTTGGCTGCCATGACACCAAGTTCTGCGGCGCTGACCTGATGCTGGCCGGCCAGAATAGACGGATGCGTGCGTGCTGCGATGGCCTGTGCTTCCGCGATGGACGCGGGGCGTGCCGGCAACGGAGGTGCCCCTGCAAGCGTACCTGGCGCGTGCCCGACAGCGTTGGTGTATTCGGCCTGCCCCGATACCAGAAGACCGCGTGCCTCAGCCAGACTGCTGCGGGCCGCTGCCAGACGGGATTCGGCCAGCGCAACATCGGTGCGGGTCACTTCGCCGACTTCGAACCGATCTTGCGAAGCCCGCAATTCTTCCTGCAGCACACGCACGTTGTTTTCGCGCAGCGAGACGTTTTCGGTAAACAGCAGCACATTCATATAGGCGGCAACGGCACGAAACAGGATCTGTTGTTCGATCGCAATCAGCGTCTGGCGGGTGGCCAGAACAGTTTCCTGAGCCGCCTGCTTGTTCAACTTCGACACTCCGCCGTCATAGACCAACCAGTCAGCGGAAAGAAGGTTGAAGAAGTATGTTGATCCGGTGGTCGATACCGTCAGGCCCGATGTCCGGGTCAGATCCCGGGCAATGCTGCCTGTCCAGGTCACAACCGGACGTAGCCGGGCCAGTGCAATGGCAACATCTTCGTCGGCAGCACGCAGCAACGCCCGGTTCTGCTCTAAAAGGCCTGATGTATTGTAGGCCCCGATCAAAGCATCGGCCAGATTGTCGGCCTCGGCCTTTTGGGCACCGCCTGCAGAGATGGCCAGCGCCACCGCAACAAGGGCAGGTTTGAAAAACCCGGCTTTCAGCATTCTGCGCATCCTTACATCTCCGGCGCCCAGACGGCGCATGAAAGGTTAACTCATGGCTCCGCCTGCCCGGACACGGACAGTTCGGGACAGATCAAAGGGCGAAGGCGGCCTGCTTTTCGAACCCCGGTAGAACCGGCGCCGCCGCATTGAAGGCAAAGCGCCATGTCAGAGAGTCCCCCGATTTGCGCGCCATCCGAACTTCACCCAAAGCACCGTCCATGAAAATACATGCCATCCGGCCGCCATCTTTCAACTGATTTTTCAGTTTTTCCGGCAGTTCCCCTACGCCACCCTGCACCAGGATGACATCATATGGGCCATGTTCGGCGGCACCGCCGGTCAAAGGTCCCTGATGCAACACCGCATTATCGGCCCCCGCATCCGCCAAAAGCGATTGCGCGTCCGCCGCCATGGCCTCGTCTTCCTCGACCGCGATCACCGCCTGAGCCATCTGCGCCGCGATAGCCGAGGAATACCCCAGCCCACAGCCGACATCGAGCACCAGTTCGTCATCCTGAATGTTCAGCGCATCCAGAATCTTGGCCAATGTGCGCGGCTCCAGCATTACGCGACCACTGCCCAGATCCAGATCCTCGCCGGCATAGGCCGCTTCGCGCTGCGCATCCGGCACGAATGTCTCGCGCGGTACGCTCAGGAAAGCATCGATGATCGGGTATTTAGTAACGTCGGACGGTCGGATCTGGGTGTCGACCATAATACGGCGCCGGGCTGCGAAATCAGTCATGCCTAAACTCACTTGTTCAGTCTGTTCCTGCGCTTTTGCCACATCCCATCGGCCCCGGCAACGTCCACCGGCGCGAAATCGTCGCTTGCGGCCCTTGCAGCGGTGCGACAGATCGGCTAGAGCCTCAATCGCACCATCTGGCGGCGAGTTGGCGGAGTGGTGACGCAGCGGATTGCAAATCCGTGTACACCGGTTCGATTCCGGTACTCGCCTCCACTTTGGAACCTTCCGGGCCTGCGGCCGAAGATTTTCCTCAAGTAAAAACAGACAGATGACGCAATCAAGGGTTGACGTGCGCCGTCAATCCCGCAACATTTTCCGCAACACATCCCGCAACATGTGCGCAATTTCTGAATTCAAACTGATGTGCTGGGTGCGGGATTGCACCGTGATTGGAGAACTTAGACTAAGTGATATTTGAAAGAGCAGCATGGGCGTGATTTTAGATCGGGGGCGGTTTTATTGGGTCAAGCGGGTTCCGAAACGATTCCAAGGATTGGTTCGCGGTCAAGACGGTCAACCGGTTTCTCAGGTTCGGCAAGCCCTTCGCACCGATTGAGCCTCCCCCTTTGAAGTGGTCCGCCCCTATGATTAGGAAAGGGAGGATCAGAGATGGCCCAGACGTGGTTTGGTTGCGTGAGCCTCATTCGGATGTTTGAACTGTCCTTGTGATAGAAATGCCCAGCTTAGCCAATGTTTGACGCGCTGACAGATGCGATCCTTCGATCAGCCGGATGATCTCCAACTTCTCTGATGCGGAATATCTCATTCTTGGGCGTCCCCATCGTCGATTATGCTTTTTTGAGAAGGCGCATTTCCAGCGTTTGCTCCGCCACAACCTCCTTCAGATCACGGGCCTCACTGCGCAGGTTCTTGACTTCGTCCATCGTCGCTGCACGTGCGGTGTCCCCCGCCAACCGCTTCTTTCCGGCTTCCATGAAGTCCTTTGACCATTTGTAGTAAACGCCTTGGGAAATTCCCTCACCCCTCTCGGGATCATGCATGGCATGACCCTGTCGGGCAGCGGGCGGCACAATTCGGCATTCGACCATTGTCCTCGGACCAATGGCCGACAAGGTCTCATTGTCCTCGCCACGCAAGCCATCCAGATCAATCCGGAACTTCTCTTCAGCTGAATACTGTTTGCGCCCCTCTCATTGATACTGCGTATCAACTGTCGGGCAGTGGTGCGCCCGCTTAATGTCTTGGACGATCTTCTTGCCGGGGCTCTTCGTTGTCGTTCTCATCGTCCACTCCTCGGTGGCTACGATGAGCAACAGACCCTTTGTTATCAAATCGACCTATTTGGATCCATAAGCGCTGACGTCAGACAGGTGTAATGCGCCACCATCACCGGGCTTTGGCCCGTACCGGCTGCAACCAGATCATCACCACAGCCTGCCTCGACCTGCTCGCAGGCCGCGTTGGTCACACCCTGACGCAAATGGGGCGGCCCAATCGGGCAGCCCCAAAGATTATCAGCCTGCAAAGCCGATGCTCAGATTGCGACCGATACATTGTTTTTCAAACCATAGGCCAACCGGATGTACCCGGCGCCTTCGCCAATCAGCGAGACACCTACCATGACACCCACCAGAACAACGCTGACTTCGGGATAGAGCGTCATCAGATAGAGCGAGACCAGAACTGAAAGCCCTCCGCCGAAAATGACCCATCCGGACCCCGGCTCAGGGCGTGCCATGACACCGACCGCGATCCGTATCAAACCGCTGACGAAAACGGCGACGATCATGACCAAGGTCAGCGCCATCAGGCCTTCCAGCGGGCGAAACAGCAGCATCACGCCAGCAACCGTGTTGAAAAGCCCAAGGATCAAATAGGTCACCCGGGCGTTCCAGCCGTCATTGGTTGTGAAAACCTGAATCAACATCACAACGCCGCCAATCGCAAAGAACGCGCCGACAATCACTTCGACTACCAAAGAAACCATGAATGGTGCAATGAAAGCACCGAGCCCCCCGATTATCATCAAGATCCCGACCCCAAGAAACCAACCCCACCGGTTCTGCACATCTCCGTTAACACCCACCATGTTCATTCCTCTTTCAATCGCCGGATATCCGACAATCACGTTGTTTCAAATACGGTTGCCGGCGGCGGCCAGCTGACCAGTTTTGCATATTTATTCCTGCACAGGCTTGCGCCGAAACCAAGGCGGCGCAAGTGTGTGTTACATCAGCCTCCGGCGACTTGGGATCAGGTCAAGGCGTCTTTGGCCATCGCCATTGATGCATCGAGCTTGGCCTTGCGGTCCTTGTAGTCCGCCTGGATTTCAGCCTTTCGCTTTTCGAACTTTTCCTTGGTTTGTGCGGCTGCTGTCGTGATCTGTTCGTCAATGGCGGCAAGCCGCGCATTCGTTTCACGATCCAGTTCGTCCATCCGGGCTTTGATCTTGTCCCGGTTCTCGGCGACTTTTGCTTTCGCGGCCTCGATCTTGCCGTGGATTGCGGCTTTGGTTTCGTCCGAAGATTGTTTCAACTCTTCTTTGAGTTCAGCAATCTCCCGATCAAATTCGGCCATATCGGCCTCGTATTGCTCGTCTATGGCATCTACCCGCAGTTTACGGAAAACCATACCACCGGCATCGGTCATCTTCGTATCAAGCGGAGTCGTCCAGACTTCGTCGACAGATGCGACAAGACAGGATTTACCGGGAAGAAGTTCCAGGCTGACTTGATCCAGCATGTCCGAGTCGATGCCGGCAACCCAGAGATCGCGAACCATACCGAGCGAGCCTCCGGTCAGAGAGCCCGCCGCCATGCCAGTCGCAGCGACCGATGCGGCAGCCGCCGATCCGGCGAGGGCAGCCCCCGAGGCGACAGCGATTGGTCCGGCAAGAACGCCGACTATGCCGCCCAAAATTAGACCAAATGCGGTGCCGATAGGGCCTTCGTCATCGAATTTTTTGACGTCGACCTTTCCATCCTGATCTTTACCAATCACAGCGGCGGCATAGACTGCCAGTTCGCCATTCCGATGCAGATCTCGTAACGCGGTTTCGCCTTTGTAGGCGGCGTCTTCGGAATCGAATACGACTGCAATGAACTTTTCCATAGTTTCTCCATTTCAGATTGACGCAAGCGCTCAGTTTTTGGCGCAGCGAAAACGTGGCAGGCTTTTCAGGTTGCCCTTGGTCGCATTCGGCAGCACCAGATCACCGTCGGCGCTGATCTCGAACGCTGCGACAGGCAGGGCAATCAGCTTTTCGCCGATGTTGATGACCCCTGCGACATTGACGATCACAAAGGTTGCGTCGCCGTTCGGCAGGGCAGTTGCATCATGGACGTACCCGACAAAATCAAAGCTTCAAGGACGGACTCTCGGCAACCAAGCACATTGGTTGCCGAGAGGCCAAAGCGCGGGATCAGCCTGCGGAGAGGGCTGCACGCAGCTCTTTTTCATCGCTAACCGACAACGACGTCTCTATGACTTCGCCTTTCATGCCTTCCAGTTCACCCAGCAGCTTTGTCGGCCGGTTGGTCCAGCCAATCATCGCCAAGGCAGAACTGTCTTGCGTCAGCTTGGCCCCAAGTCTTGCTGCCAGGGCGTCTTCTTCGTCGGCCTGGTCCAGTGCACCGGCCAGCGTCCCCATTCCGGACCCGGCAGCGGCACCGATCAAAAGGCCGGCAGCAGGGTTGCCGACCAGCGCACCGATCATCATGCCGGTCAGAGATCCCAACGACGCACCGCCAACCATTCCGGTCGCGGCCAGCGCGTCGGAGTTCTTGACGCGAATTTCTCCGTCAGAATCCCGGGTGACAACGATAAAGTCATTGATATCGGCTTCCCAGTCGGCATCCATTTTAGCGACGCGTAGCAGTGCCTCATCAGCAGTATGACGGCCTTCGAACAATATGATTACGAGATTGGACATCTAAGGTTTTCCTTGGTTGGATTTCGAAGATCAAAAGGTGGCAGCGCCGCGATTTTCACAAACTCGGCACTGCTTTTTTGCACGGGTCTAAGGCCCTGAGTTACTTGCTGCCGTTGTTCGCCGTCATCAGCTCCATCACCTGATCGATCGAGAAGCTGGCCGGCTTCTGCCGAGGTGGGAATTCCTGGAAGGTTGACAGGAACTGGGCCACGTATTTCTGGGCGGGCACCAGGAAGTAAATCCGGTCGATCATCCAGTCATAGTAAGTGTTGGATGTCAGGTGGGCCTGTTCGAACGGGTCGCGCCGCAGGTTGGTGATCAAAGGAACCCGCAGTGGGGTCCAGGGTTCGATCCACGCCCGCAGTGTGGAAACGGCTTTCTGCTCAAGGAAGATAAGCTTCCAGTCGTCATAGCGCAGCGCCGTCAGTTCGCCGGTATCTGCGAAATAGAAGATTTCATGACGGGGGCCTTCTTCGGCTTCACCCAGCAAATGTGGCAGGAAGTTATAGCCATCAAGATGGACCTTGTATTCGCGGCCAATGGCCTGAACACCGCCTGCTTTCAGCTGTTCCTTGATGTTATCGTTGCCAGCAGCAGCCAGGAATGTCGGCAGCCAGTCCATGTGATGCATGATTTCGTTCGAAACACTGTCGGCTTCGATTTTGCCGGGCCAACGAACCAGCGATGGCACACGCCAGCCGCCTTCCCAGTTTGTGTTCTTTTCACTGTAGAATGGGTTGGTGCCAGCATCGGGCCACGTATTCTTGTGCGGGCCGTTGTCGGTTGAATAATGCACGAGGGTATTATCCGCGATGCCCAACTCATCCAGCAAATCCAGAAGCTGCCCGACATGCATGTCATGTTCGACCATGCCGTCGCCATATTCATCCTGACCAGAGATACCGGTGAGCGAGTCCTTCACATGCGTGCGGAAATGCATGCGCGTTCCGTTCCACCAGACATAGAACGGCTTGTCCTGTTCATCGGCGCGTTTGATGAAGTCGATGGCGGCCGCGATGGTCTCATCGTCAACGGTCTCCATTCGTTTCTTGGTCAGCGGGCCGGTGTCTTCAACGCTTCCGTCAGCCGAAGACTTGATCACACCGCGCGGCCCAAAGGCTTCACGAAACGTTTGCCCGTCCGCCAAAACAGCGTCGCCGGGATAGTCGCGGTTTTCAGGCTCTTCTTCTGCGTTCAGGTGATAAAGGTTGCCGAAAAACTCATCGAACCCGTGGTTCGTGGGCAACATGCTGTCCTGATCGCCAAGGTGGTTTTTCCCGAACTGTCCAGTGGCATAGCCTTCGGCCTTCAGAAGGCCTGCAATCGTCGGATCCTCGACTTTCATGCCAAGATCAGCACCGGGAAGGCCAACTTTGGACAGGCCTGACCGATACACTGACTGCCCCATGATGTACGACGAACGGCCAGCAGTGCAGGACTGTTCGCCGTAATAGTCCGTGAACATCAGACCTTCATCGGCAATCCGGTCGATGTTGGGCGTTTCGTACCCCATCAGACCCCTTGTGTAAGCCGAGATGTTGGACTGGCCGATGTCATCACCCCAGATCACCAGGATGTTCGGTTTGTCTTGGGCGAAGGAAAGGCTAGGTGCGGCCAAAGAGACGACGAACGCCCCCACGGCAAACGACAGCCTTTTCAACAATCTAGGTCTATTCAATTTGTATCTCCCAGCAGTTAGCATACTCAGTTCGTTGTTTTCGTTGGTCTTCGATGATAAAAAGACGCACCTTGAGTCACATGGAACCGGGCGCGTGACAGCCAACGCTAGAATGCCGGAGTGAGTCATTTGTCGGAAAACACGCAAGGCGAACATTTTTTTCCGACCCCGGACCCGGGTTCTGGCATCAAGGCCGCCCTGATGAGAGCTCCGCTGGAACTTTTGTTGCTGGACCAGCCACGCAATTCACGCAAAATCCGAAAGGACTTGATTGGTTCCGCACATCTACGGAATCCAGAGTTTCTGTTGGATCGCGATTATTATCTTGAGTGCTTTGACAGGATGAAGGCCATGGCATCCGGCTCTGACCTGTTCCTTCGCGCAGGGCTGAGTCCTGAACTGGCGCCGACCGGGTTATTCGGAAAGGCCGTGATTCATTGTGAAACGCTGTGGGATGCGTTGACCACCTCGAAAGATTTGCTGAGCTTCCTGATGCCCGGCGACACGGTCTCGTATCGGCTGACCAAGGGGCGTTTTCAGATCAGATATGTTAGCCCCTTTAAAGGTCGCCCGGGAACAACATCGCACATGCAACACTACATCGCGTTGTTCCTGTATCTCTTGCGTCTTGCAAGTTGGCAAAAGGATGCCAACCTTGCTGTCTGTTTTCCTGGCGCTCACGACAGCTATCGGGCTCTTATACCCGAGGCTGCCAAGCTGCAGAGTGGACCAATTGGGTTAATCGAGTTCGACGACAGTCTTCTGCGCAGCCCGATGAAAAACGCCGATCCATTGTTCTCGTCGATCACCTTGGGAGTCATCGACAAGATCAACGCCCAAGACCTGAATGTCGATGATCCGGCCAAGATCGTCGCGGAATTGCAGTTTCAGTCCGTGACGGCCGGATCCAGCCAGTTCCGGTTGGCCGATGCCGCTTTTCTCCTGGGTCTGCCTGTCCGTACGCTGCAAGCCCAGTTGAATGCTTCGAACACCAGCTTTGCACAGATCCGCGGGACTGTCCTTCACAAGATTGCGCGGCAAGACCTGTTGGCAGGGCAGTCTCTTTCGGAAACCTCAGAAAAACTGGGGTTTACGCACAGGCAAAGCTTTTCCGAGGCATTTACCAAATGGGAAGGCGAAAACCCGTCGGTCTTTGCGTCGCGCAGGCATAGCGCACCCAGACATTTCACCATGTGAGATCGGCGTTTCAACCAACTGAAGGCCGCGTTTACCAAAATTCAAACCAGTGCCGTGACCACGATCATGCGGTCGGCGGAATACCAGGTTGGCTGGTGCGCTGCCGGGGCCAAACGGTGGTACTGCACCGGAACAATCTTGCAGACTGGCCCATTGTGCTGTCAGTTGAGTGGAACAGGTGGCCAATGGAAATCCTTGCGGAACCAGCGAAACCGGACACTTGAGAAATTGAAGAAAGGGACTTTGATGGACACAAAGATTGTTGTTCTGGCGTTCGTGGCTCTGGAAATAGTCGCCCTCTGGTTTGCCTGGCGCGCGATTTCATCTGCCCGGACCTCGCAGGGCGCTGTTGGATGGGTCGTGTTCCTGATCACCGCGCCCTACCTTGGTGTTCCGATGTATCTTTTCCTGGGGCATCACAAATTCAAACACTATCTTATCGCGCGCCGCGATAGCGAAGAGATCATCGAGGGCGTGAAGACATTCAAAGAAGCAAATGCGCCCACCAGCGCCCCCGTTTTTCCCGTTCAGGCCTTTGAAAAGATATCCGAACTGCCCGCTGCGCGCGGCAACAACATGACCTTGCTTGTCGACGGGAAAGATACATTCGACGCGATATTTACCGCGATTGATGCGGCCGAAACCTATGTCCTTGTTCAGTTTTACATCCTTCGTGATGACGGGTTGGGGTGCAGCCTGCAGGATCGCCTGATTGCCGCTGCTGCGCGAGGCGTCACGGTTCGGTTGATGTTTGACGCCGTGGGGAGCGCCAAGCTGTCACACGCCTATCAAGAGCGTCTTCGCGAGGCCGGTGTGCAGGTCGTTGACCCCAAATCGGTCCGGGGTCCCAAAAACCGGTTCCAAATCAACCTGCGCAATCATCGAAAGACCGTTGTCATCGATGGCAAGGTCGGGTTCACAGGCGGTTTCAACGTCGGCGACGAATACTTGGGCCTCGATCCGGAATTCGGCGACTGGCGCGATACTCATGCCTTGCTTGAGGGACCGATTGTTTCTCAATTGCAGCTGATTTTTGCTGAGGACTGGCACTGGGCCACCAACGAAGTGCTCATTGACGATCTGGACTGGGAAGCCCCCCATGCGCCCGAAGACATGACGGCCATGATCGTTCCGACAGGCCCCGGGGACGAGATGGAAACCGGTGCGCTGTTCTTCTTCTCGGCCATCAGTGCCGCCAAGCATCGGGTTTGGATCGCCTCACCCTATTTCGTGCCTGACACCGATGTTCTGACGGCCCTGAAGCATGCTGCACTGCGCGGAGTCGATGTCCGCATTCTGGTGCCCGAAGTGATAGATCACAAAATCCCTTGGCTTGCAGCGTTTGCCTATTTCGACGAAATCCGGGCGGCCGGCGTTCAGGTCTGGCGCTACAAACCCGGTTTCATGCATCAGAAAGTGGTTCTGGTGGACGACGATTTTGCCGCCATCGGCACAACAAACCTAGACAACCGCTCGTTCCGGTTGAACTTTGAGGCTATGGCCGCGTTCTTTGACGCGCGCCCCGCCGCTGCGACGGCAGCCATGCTGGAAAAGGACTTTGATCGCGCATGGATGCTTGACAGAACCCTCGCTGAACAGCCCCGGCACATTCGTATCGGTGCCCCGATTGCCCGTCTGTTCGCACCGGTATTGTAACCTCGATCACTGGCTTGGGTTTTGGCTTATTGACCCATGTACGACCGGTCGGATTGGGGAAATTCTGCTGCAATGCCGCGAAACTGTCGCGGTCCGATTTCCACGGGCTGGGGACATGCCACTTTCCATTTTAACCCCAAGCAGCCTTTGAACCGATAGAAACAGTGACCGTTTGGGGTCTTTCTGCCGCAAGCCTTTTGGGGACGTGCTTCACCTCATTGTCTGAGGAAACGCCGCTTCGGGTGTATAGGTCTTGAAGCTGGACAAGGTCTGGCTGTTGCATTCGGCCTGCCAGCGCGAACCCTGCACCACGGCAGACACGCAAGGATAGGACCTGCGATATTCGTTAGTGCGCTCGTTTTCTTCGATGGCCACGGCAACCATGCCCGCGACTGTCCCTTCCTGGCGCTCAACCAGACGAATTGCCCCGTCCATCGTTCCGCCGGTCTCAACCCACTGGTCCACCAGCAACACACGCGTGCCGGGGGCAAAGGCGGGTTTGCGCATTTCCATGTCCTGAGTCCGGCCTGAGTAGTTGCCGAAAGACACTTTGTCTGTATCCACGCAAAGCTTACCAGCCTTGCGAATGGGCAGAAAGCCAACGCCAAGGCGCGAAGCCAAAGCTGCGCCAAGCACGAACCCCATAGCGTCCAGACCGGCAACCACATCGCATTCGACGTTTCTTTCTTTCAGATCGGCCAGCAAATCATCCTGCAGATCGTTGAAGGCCTGCGCGTTGATATAGATCGACGTCGGATCAAGCCATGCGAACTTATCCCCTTTGGTATTGGGGGCCATGATGTTGAGATACCAGCGGCCGTCGCGCGGACCTTTGTCTTGTGCGGTCATGTTGCAGATCCTTTGGAAAGAGTGCGTGTGATCGACATAAGGTCCGCCAAACGGCCCGGATCGATGTCATAAAAATTGCCCGGCTCATTGATGCCGGTTGCCACCATGAAGCAATCGACGTCAGCATAAGACATCGCGTTTTCAGGCGAGATCCCCGAGGCGAGCGCCATCGGGCGGTCCCCAATTGCAGCGCGGAAGGTTTCGATCTTGCCCAGGTCGGCTTCCTGCCCGGTCGCCACACCTGATGTGGTGATCACGTCCATGAACGGGCAGGCCTCGCGGGCGGCATCGCCATAGCGGCTGGGGTCGACTGCGCGCTGTTTCTTGAACGCCGTGCCGCCAAAATAAAGACCGTCCCAACCGCTGCTCTCGCGCACGGCTGCGATCTCTTTCGCCTCTGCGTTGGCACCATCTTCATCGATGCAAGCGTCGTCGGCCCAATAGGCATCCACCTGGCAGCCTTCGGACTGAAGCTGGCCAAGTATCGGAAAGGCGACCTTTCCTGTCACAGCAAGAAAGTTCACCGCCATCCACAGTGATGGGAAGGCTGCCCGCGTGTCGCGGATGATGGGCAGGAACTTTTCCGGCTCGAAGTCATGATTGATCAGGAAGCACCCCTGCGCGCCTGCCTCTAGCAGGACCTCGACATTCTTCAACGTGCGGGCGCTGTCCAAGACGTGGATGACGGGCAAAACCACCGGACCTGGCGTCTTGAACAGTTTGTGGAAATCAGTTCGGTTCATGGGTGAAGATTACTTTAGATTTTCGAATAACAAAAATTTATACTGCTAATGAAGTTATATGAAATTGAAATGGATTGGGTTCATGCAGATCAACCTCCCAACCGAGCTACTCCGTACCTTCGTCACTGTGATCGAGGTCGAAAGCTATACCCATGCGGCAGCGCTGCTGGGCCGCACACAACCTGCCGTTAGCTTGCAGATGAAACGCCTGGAAGAGTTAGTTGGCCAGCCCTTGGTCCTACGTCAGGGGCGCAGTGTAGCCCTTACCGAACGCGGTCAGGCTTTGATCGACCACGCGCGCCAGATCCTTCGTCTCAACGATCTTGCCGTGAGCCAGTTTGATACCGCTTCGAATGACAATGCGCTTAGGGTCGGCCTGCCGGTAGATTATGGCGTGCGTATGCTGCAGTCGTGTTTGACGAGAATTATAAGGCAAAACCCTGACTTCCGCACAGAAATCCGCTGTGATTTGTCACGCAATCTGATCAACGCCCTGCGCCGGGATGAGTTGGATATCGCCGTCGGTCTGTACCCGGGTGGAGATCAACAATTCCTGCATCGAAACTGGGTTGAAAAACCGGTCTGGGTCGCCGCAAAGGGCAAGACCTTCTGCGACGTGGAAGAGTTGCCATTGATCGCGCATCCTCAGGGCTGCGTCTATCGGGACAGAATGACCGACGCACTCAAACAGGCCAAGCGTCGTTGGCGAATCGCGTTTTCCAGTCCCGGGATTACAAGTGTCCAGCAGGCCGTTTTGGACGGGATGGGCGTTTCGTGCCTGACCGGGCCGACCATGTTAGATGGGCTCGTCCGCCTGTCACCCGATATGGGTCTGCCAGATCTTGAACCGCTGCACATCGGGCTGTTTTACCGTCAGACACATTTGGCCCAGAACGGGCATCAGATCATCAACGAGATCGAAGTGACACTAAAAGAGGCAGTTGCATAAGGAAAATTTATGCACGCATACGCACGATAAATTTCCCAAAGGGCATCCCTTGCAATACCCTCCCAGTTAATCTGAACTGGGCGCAATGGTTCAGCAAAGCGAAGAGAGCTCTTCTGTGATGCAAGGGCCAACATCTGGGAGTAAAGAATGACCAAACCATCAAACAAAACATTCATGAGCGCACCAAGTCGTCGCCAATTGTTAAAAGCTGGCGGTGCAGCGGTTCTGACCACGCCCTTCGTTGGTCGCGCTTGGGCCGCCACAACCGAAATCAACATGCTGGCGTGGTACGGCCACGGTGAACCCGACGTGGTTGCAGAGTATGAGGCCGCCAACAACGTCAAGTTCGTGCCCAAGTACTATGCGGGCGGCGACAATATGCTGGCCCTGATCGCACAATCCCCGCCCGGTACCTATGACATCATCCTATCGGACGCCGAGTTTGTGCAGCAGCTGAATCTTGCTGGCTATATCGAGCCATTGGATGCCGCTGATTATCCGCTGGACGACATGCTGCATGAAGACTTCTCGCAGTTCCCTGGTCACTGGGCGGATGGCAAGCTTTATTCGATGATGGTCCGCGGCGGGCACCTCGGCGTGTCCTACAACCAGAATTCCGTCTCCGAGGAGGAGGCGCAAAGCTACTCCTGCTTCTGGAAGCCCGAGCTTGAAGGCAAGGTCGGCCATTTCGACTGGCACCTGCCGAACCTTGGCATGATGAGCCTGTATAATGGCAATGGTACCGCTCTGTGGGATCTTGATGACGCCAAATGGGACGCGGTGCAGGAAACCACCCTGGGTCTGCGCAAGCAGGTCGGCGGTTTCTTTGACTACGGCGGTACATTCAACGGGCTGAAGAACGGTGAGATGCAGGCCATGTGTGGCATCGGCGATTGGATCACCGGCGTTCTTCAAAAGGATGGCGCGCCAGTCGCGTCTGTCATTCCAAAAGAAGGCGGCATCCAATTCACCGAAAGCTATTCGATAGGCAAAGGAAGCCAGAAGGCTGATCTGACGCGGGATTTCATCAAATACATGCTCTCCCCTGCCGGTCAGGTGAAATCGGCACAAATGGCTGCCTATCCCGGTTTCTGTGTCACCAAGGCAGGCCGTGCCGCGCTGATAGAAGCCGACCCGGCTGAAGCAAAACGTTCACACCAGATGGACGGTGATCCGCAGGATCCGATCACGCTGATCAAAGAGGGGCGCATTCACTACCGCGACATCCCTCAGCAGCAAAGCCTGGAAGACTGGAACGACTTCTGGTCCGAGTACAAAAACGCCTGATCTTTGATCTGCACACTTAGAAACGGGCGATCAATTGATCGCCCCTTTTTCAAAAAGGTCCCGCGCAAAACATGTCCTCAAAATCCGGTCGAAGCATCAATATTTATGCCCTGACATGGCGCTTGCCGATCATCTTCTGGCAGTTCATTTTCTTTGTCGGTCCGGTCCTGTTCATGGTCGCGATGTCGTTCTTCCTTGTGAAGAACTATCGCATGACCGAGGCTTTCGAGTTCGTGAACTGGTCAAAGATGCTGTCGCGGGGCTATTTCTGGGACAGCTATTGGTACACGGTGTTCATCGCTTCCGTCTCGACCACCTGCGCGATGTGCCTTGCCTTTCCAGCGGCTTTCGCACTGGCCTTTCGCGCCAGTGAAAGCACGCGGCGTTGGGCGATATTCCTACTGATTATCCCGTTCTTCACCAGCTATCTGGTCCGCACGTTTTCGTGGTTTGTCATCCTGTCCGAAAGCGGCGTTGTGAATGCGATACTGGGCTATATTGGCCTTGGCCCCTACACGATGCTCAACACGAATTTCGGCACGCTGGTCGGATACATGACACTGACCCTGCCGCTGGTGGTGATTTTGCAAACCGTGACCATGGCCAACATCGACAAAACACTGGTCGAGGCCGCCCGCAACCTTGGATGCAGGCCCCTTGCCACGATCTGGCAAGTCATCCTTCCACTGTCCAAAACCGGCCTGATCATCGCGGCGATTTTCTGTTTCATCCTGTCGTTCGGAGATTTTGTCGCGCCCTTTTACTTGGGCGGTTCGCAAGAACCGACGCTACCAATCCTGATCCTGGATACCACCAAATCGGGACAGCAATGGCCCCGCGCCGCTGTTGTCGCGATCATGATGATGCTGACGCTCTTTGCCATCGCCTTTACCGGGATCGCGCTGGCGTACCGTAAACGGAAGGGCGCGAAATGAAGGCGAACCGCACCCTCAACGTGATCCTTGGCATCTATGTCGCGCTGATTTTTGTCTTTGTGTTCGCGCCGATCATTTTCAGCATGATCTTTTCCTTCAACTCTCAACGCTTTCCGACCATCCCCTTGGGTGAATTTTCAACTGAATGGTACGCAAAGATCCTCGCGGATCCCGATGTGTGGGAGGCCGCGTTGAACAGTCTCATTGTTTCAACTTCAACTGCCGTGATTGCGACGTTCCTTGGCTTTTGCACGGCCTATTCCGATTACCGTTACAACTTCCGCTTCAAAGGCCCGTACCTTGCCCTGATCCTTTTGCCGCCCACAATCCCGCTGATTATCATGGCGCTGGCAATGCTGGCTTGGTTCTCCAAGATCGGCATGTCGGGCCAGCTTTATTCGATTGTCATAGCCCATTCTGTTCTGACCGCGCCATTTGCGATGGCCGTAATCCGTTTGCGGCTGAACCAGATGGACCCTGATCTGGAAGCCGCGGCATGGAACCTTGGTGGGTCCGAATGGGCAACCATGCGCCACGTGATTATTCCGTTTTGTAAACCTGCGATCTTTTCGGGCCTGTTCCTGACGGCCGCAGTCTCATTTGATGAATTTGCCGTCTCCTGGTTTGTCTCGGGCCTCAACAAAACCCTGCCTGTGATCATTCTTGAAATCGTGCAGGGCAACATTGACCCGCAGGTGAATGCCATCGGCACCTTTGTTTTCCTCATCTCCATGACCCTCGTTGTGCTGGCGCAAGTCTTCTTTGCCAGCCGCCAACTGAAAAGCACCCGAACATGAGCGCACCTCTTGTCATCTTTGATAAAGTACAAAAGACCTTCGGCGATTTTGTTGCCGTCAAAGAGCTGGATTTTGAAATCCGCGAAGGTGAATTTCTTGCGATCATGGGCCCGTCCGGTTGCGGGAAGACGACGACTTTGCGCATGTTGGCAGGTTTGGAAGCCCCAAGCGTTGGTGAAATCCGTCTGAACGGCGAAATCATGAACGATGTCGCCCCGCATGAACGCGACACACCACTGGTCTGGCAATCATTGGCGTTGTTCCCCTTCCTGACCGCCCGCGAAAACGTGGAATTCGGCTTGAAGATGCGCGGCGTTGACAAGGCCGAGCGGAAGGAACGCGCGCTCAAATGGTTGGGCAAGATGGGCATTCTTGAATTTGCCGACCGCGATATCTCGACCCTCTCGGGTGGTCAGAAACAGCGCGTCGCGCTCGCCCGCTCCTTGGTGATGGAACCGCAAATCCTGCTGCTGGATGAGCCGCTATCGGCTCTCGACGCGCATTTGGTCATCCGGATGCAAGCCGTCCTGACCGACCTGCAACGCGAGTTGGGGATCACCTTCGTTTACGTCACCCACTCGCAATCCGAAGCCTTTGCCATGGCAGACCGGGTCGTGATCATGGGCAACGGCGAAATTGCCCAGATCGGTTCTCCCAAAGACATTTACCGGGCACCTGCAAACCAATTTGTTGCCGAATTTGTCGGTCGCAACAATATCCTGTCCGGCACGGTCACGAAGTTGACAGACGACACCGCACGCATCACCACGCCTTCGGGTGAATTCACGGTTCCCACAAATGACGTTCTCTTGATCGAAGGGCACACCGCAAGTTTCGTGATCTCGGCTGATCTCGTCCACATATCAATTGACAAGCCCGTTGGCGACAATGCCGCCAAGTGCAAGCTGATCTCGGAGGAGTTTGTGGGCTCTATGGTCACGTTGTTCCTGGAAGACGCGCAGGGCCATGAGTTCAAAGTCCAGATGCAGGAACGTGAATTGTCAAAGTTTGACCTGAACAGCGGCGATGAGATTTGGTTGTCATGGGATACCTCAAGCGCACACGTCTTAAACGAGGGCTGATAAATGATCCGCAATCCCATTCCCTGGCCCAACGACGCTAAATGTGCGGTTGCGATTACGTTCGACATGGATGCGGATAGCCTGATCCATATTGCCAAACCCGAAGACAGCCATGACCGGCTTTACCCTATATCAATGGGCCGCTATGGGCCAAAAATCGCCCTGCCCCGCATCCTTGATACGTACCGGCGAATGGGTCTCAAGCAGTCGTTCTTTATCCCCGGCTGGTGTCTAGAGACGTACCCCGACGTGGCCGAAGCGATCCTGAAAGACGGGCATGAGATCGGCCATCATGGCTATCTGCATGAAGACCCCATTGCGACTCGCGGCCAACAGCGCGAGTGGTTTGAACGCACGCTGGACGCGCACCAACGCATCTGCGGTCAAAAGCCCCGTGGGTACCGCGCGCCGGTCTACAACATCACGCAAGAGGTTGTAGACCTGATGATCGAACATGGACTGCGCTATGACAGTTCCATGATGGCCGATGACATTCCCTATCAGTTGCAGACAGCCAATGGGACGCTCTATGAAATGCCGGTACACTGGGGCACCGACGATTGGCCACCCTTCGCGCATTACGACGAAATCGGGTATATGATGCCGGTGCGCTCGCCCTCACTGGGCCTTGCTGGATTTTGGGAAGAATTCGACGCGCAATACGACGCGGGCGGGTTCTTTATGTTGATCATCCACCCTTTCCTGACAGGCCGCCTGGCGCGCTGGAAACAGGTAGAGGCGTGGATCGAAAGGACGCAGACCGACAAAAATGTCTGGTTTGCCACGCTGGACGAAATCGCAGATCATTTAGACTCGTTGCAACGGGCGCGCACTTGGACGCCCAGTGTTGAAACACTGCCCTACTACGATGGCCCCATTCTCAAATGACAGGACTAGACGACATGAATGCTGATGATACCCGTCTCCTGCGCATCGCCTATGACGAGGCGAAAGCCGGATTTGACGAGGGCGGCTGCCCAATAGGTTCGGTGCTTGCACGGGACGGTCAGGTTGTCGCCCAGGGGCGCAACCAACGTGTGCAGAAAGGTGACCCAATTGCGCATGGCGAGATGGATGCGCTGCGCAAGGCGGGACGTCAGAAAACCTATCGCGACACGACGCTTTATACCTCGCTCAGTCCCTGCATGATGTGCACTGGCACGATCATCCAATTCGGCATTCCACGCGTTGTTATTGGCGAAAACAAGAACTTTGGCGGCAACGAAGACTTCCTGCGATCCAAGGGGGTCGAGGTCATCGTGGCGGACGATCCCGACTGCATTGCGTTGATGCAGCGGTTCATCACCGAAAAGCCGGAACTCTGGGCAGAAGATATTGCCGAATAAGGGATTGGAATCCCCCCTTCAGGGACCAGAGGTGGTCCCTGAAGGGGCGTTCTTTTTCCCGGTTGAGGGGTTTGATAACCCCAGAGAGCTGGGCTTTCTTCTGCTTCCCAGGTTCACGCTCTTGGCGTTCAGCGCTGCCCTTGATCCCTTGCGCATCGCCAATCAGCTGGCCCAGAAACCTCTTTATCGGTGGACTGTGTTTTCCGAGACGGGCGATGCGGTCAGCTCATCGTCCGGGATGGACATCGGTGTGCATGGTAGCTTGGACGCGCTTCCGCAGAACCTGCGTTTGCTGGTCTGCTCGGGCAACCAGGGTTTGGAAGCTGCCAGCGACACCACTGTCGCCAAACTCCGCAAACACGTGCGGTTCGGCGGCAACGTCGGTGGGATATGCACCGGGGCAGCCACGCTCGCACGTGCAGGCCTTCTTCAGGATCGCACCTTTACACTGCACTGGGAAAACCAACCCGGCTTTATCGAAGCATTTCCCGATCTGGCACCCTCTCCCAAGCGGTTCGAGATTGACGGAGACCTTTGGACCTGCGGTGGTGGCGCGGCTGCAACCGAAATGATGTTGACGATCATTCAACGGGATCACGGGCGCGACTTTGCGATTGTCGTCTCCGACATGTGTTTGAATGGCGGACAAATCGATCCCGGAACGGCGCAACGCTCTTCTCTGGCCCGCGCGCTGAGCACGCGCAATCCCAAGCTCGTGCAGGTCGTGCAAGCCATGCACAGAAATATCGAAGACCCTTTGGCGCTGGATGACCTGAGCGCCATGACCGGGTTGTCCCGCCGCCAGATTGAGAGGCATTTCAGCCAATACTTGGGTGAATCGCCCACGATAACGTATCGCAACATCCGTCTGGACCGTGCGCGCGCATTAATCGTAGAGACCGACATGACCGTCGCGCAAATCGCGGTGGCCTGTGGGTTCAACTCTAACAGTGTGTTCTCGCGACACTACAGGGAACGTTTCGGCGCCTCCCCGTCTGCGCATCTTCACAAAAAGGGCAATTGAGGCTGGCCCGGGAATGACATGAGCGAACTCAAGTCGCTTATGTGAGTCTCTCCCTTTGAAGTGATCCGCCCCTGTAGTCGAAAAAACGGAAGATCACGGCAAAGGGGAGAACCTAGTCCCGCGTTGTCCCAGACACCGCAGCGCGGCCTGCCCCCCTTTATCGGGTCATTTCTTCAGCGTGAGGAACATGTCGAATATCTCGGGAACATTGCCATCCCCCATGCCCGCGTCCACGGCGGCCTGAAGGTTAGAAGACGTGCCCTCAGCGATCTGCGCACGGGTGCCCATGTCTTCGATCATTTGCACGAAGTAACCCAAATCCTTGTTGGCATTGGCGATAGAAAAGCCAAGGTCGCTGATACCGTCCACAGCGTATTTCTTGCTGAACTGCATGAAGGGTGAGTTGGATGGACCGGCTGACATGATGTCAAAAAGTTGCTGGCGGTCAATGCCTGCGCGATCGGCCACAGCGAAGGCTTGGCTCATCGTGCAAACTGTGGTCATACCCATGAAATTATTGATCAGCTTGGTCGTGTGACCGGCACCAAGTGCGCCAAGATAAAAGACGTTCTCGCCCTGAACGTCGAGGACCGGTTTTACCTTTTCAAAGGTATCCTTGTCGCCCGCCGCCATGATGTTCAAGAGGCCGTCCTTGGCATGCGCCGGAGTGCGCCCAAGCGGAGCATCGATCATGCCTGCGCCTTTCGCGGCAAGATCAGCACCAATCTTTTGTGTCGAAGCCGGAATAGAGGTTCCATAGTCAATCAGAACGGCGCCTTCTTTGATCCCGGCCAAAATGCCGTCATCGCCATATACCAGGCTTTCGACGACATCCGAGGTCGTCACGCAAAGCATCACAATATCGCTGGCTTCTGCAAGTTCCTTGGGCGAGGAAACTTCGGTAGCACCGCGTGCAACGGTGGCCGCGACAGCCTTTTTGTTGCGGCCCATGACGACAAGATCAAAGCCGTTCTTTTGCAGGCATTCGGCCATGTTGCCACCCATAAGGCCGAGGCCGATGAAACCGATGACGGGTTTTGTCATAACTGACTCCTGGAAGGTTTGTATTAGGATTGGATTTCTGAAAACGCCTGGACGCCGGCCTCTGCCACTTCAAGGTCCTGTGCGGGCGACCCGGAACTGACGCCGATACCACCCACGACCTCGCCGTCAGACAGCACTGGAAGGCCGCCTGCAACAACGACCATGCGCCCCCCCAGCGTGGACGAGATCCCATGCGCTGGCTTGCCAGGTTGATTGACTTCTCCCAGCACGTGGGTGCCCTTTTTTATGCCCGTTGCGGTAAAGCTTTTGTCGATGGCTAGATTGATACTGGTGATCTTGCTGCCATCCATCCGCTCAAATGCGATGAGGTTGCCGCTTTCGTCTGTGACGGCGATGCACATTGGCACGCCGATTTCCTGTGCCTTGGCCCGCGCACCAGCGATCAGCGAATACGCATCGCTTATATCCAGACGTCTGATGGTCAGCATTCGGTACTCCTAAGTCGTCTATTTGGGTCGCTAATTCAGAGCTGTAAGAGAGTGGATTGTATCGATAAGCCCTGCTTTGGATCGTGCGTTGCCTAACAGATGATTGGTGGTTCGGCAAAGGCATGTTGAAACATGCCGGAATTGCCCCCCGGCGCCGACCGCGGGCCATCTGTCAAAACGCGACGACAAATGGAAGAAACGTGATCAGCAAAATCAGCCCCCAAATCACAGGTGAAACCGGATGCAGAGAGGGCGTGGACACCTCCGCCAAGCGAAAAGCACGGTCCACTTGTTCAAACCTTTGAAGCCCCCGGATTGGAGTGTGTGCCCCATTTCGTACGCTAACAACACTAAACCCCCCCGCTTTTCACGCCTGTGACAGGGGTTTGCATGCTACCAAGGACCGATAAAGCGAAGGATCGTGGGCTATGACCAATGCAAGAACCCTTATTTCGAACGGAAATCCGATGGAGAAAATCGTCGGGTTCACTCGTGCCGTGCGTGTGGGCCCTTTCATCGCTGTGGGTGGCACCGCACCGGTTGATGCACAGTGAAAAACCGTGGGGGTCGGCGATGTTCGGGCGCAGACCAGGCAGTGTTTTGAAATTATCAAAGCCGCACTTGAACAGGCTGGCTCGGGCTTGCAAGACATCGTTCGGACGCGTGTCATCCTGACGAATATCGATGACTGGAAAGAGGCGATCGAGGCCCGCAAGGAATACTGTCAGGATGCGCGACCTGTCGACACGATCATGGCGATTGATCGGTTCGTGAATTCGGAATGGCTGGTCGAGATCGAAGTCGACGCGTATGTTGCAGACTGATTTCTGACTGTGCCCCGGGTGGCAAAATTGCCACCGGATGGGCTGTTGCTGATAATTCTGAACGGGGCCAAAGCAATGAAGATCTGGTATCAAAGCTACGTAGATTATGAAAACGGCGCGTCTTATTGGGACGTACTGAAGCCGCATCTGGATGAGGTTTCATCGGCCGGAACCACTGTCGATATTCGCGGCATCACGCCGTTTGACAGCTATGCGCATCCCTTGGTCGAATTCCGTTGTGCACGGGAAATGATCTGTAACGCGATACAGGCCGAGCGCGAGGGATACGACGCATTTGTGGTCGGGCATTTTCAGGATGCAGGCCTGTATGAAGCGCGCAGTGTTGTCGACATCCCCGTCATCGGGCTGGGCGAAGCGACAATGCTGTGGGCCTGCCAGATGGGTCAGCGGCTGGGTATCGTCACGATCAACACGCGGTTTATTCCTTGGTTTCACCATCAGATTGGGAAATACGGGCTGAAGGACCGGGTCACGGGCGTGCACGCAATGAGCTTTGAACCAGGGCAGATCCTGGCCGCCTATGGCGACGATGACAAAGCGGACGAGGTCAAGCGCCTGTTCGAAGAACAGGGCCGCCCACTGGTGGAAGACGGGATTGACGTGCTGATCCCCGGCGGCGGCATTCCGATGCTCCTGTTCTCAAAATTCTACGATCATCAGATCGACGGCGCCCCGGTGTTGAACGGGATCCCGATTGCCGTCAAAGCCGCCGAGATGGCCGTAGAGTTGAAGCGCCTGACCGGTCAGAGCGTCAGCCGTGTCGGGGATTACACCAAAGCCCCGGATCACGTGATCGAAGAGTTTCTGACCCACCCCAAGGGGTTGTGACGCTAGTTCCCAAGGCTGGGAAGCCAGAGCGCGATTTGCGGAAACAGGATCAGCAGGAACACCAGAAACACTGCGCAGGCCATGAAAGGAAGGGCGGCAACATAGATGTCGCGCATCGTCGTTCCGGGGGCCGAGACCCCTTTCATGACGAACAAAAGCAACCCGAAAGGCGGCGTGGTAAAGCTGATCTCAAGCGCCAGCAGGATGATCACGGCGAACCAGATCAGATCAAAGCCAAGTGTTTGCGCCAGCGGGAAGAAGATTGGCACCGTCAACAGCATCATCGACAACTGATCCATGAACATGCCCAGAACCAGCAGGATTAGGAACATCACCACCAGCATGGTGATCGGGCTAAGGTCAAATGCCGTGGCCCATTTGATCAACCCCGAGGACGCGCCGGAAAAGGCCAAAAGCGCGGAAAACGTGGCCGAGCCGAAGATGATCAGCAGCGCCATCGTGGTAACCTTGAGCGCGCCGGTCACCGATTTCACGATGCCATCCCATGTCAGAGATCTGTACAGCGCGGCCAGAACCACGACACCAAGGCACCCGAAGGCGGCGCTTTCGGACGGGGTGGCAATGCCATTCATGATCACCAGAATGACAAGGACCACGATGGACACCATCGGGATGATATCGACAAAGATCAGGCGCAGTTTTTCGGTGAAGGTCGAGCTTTCGACGTCATATGCCGGGGCAGCGGTCGGGTCGACCAATGCCATCCCAAGGATGATCACGACATAAAAGCAGGCCAGCAACAGCCCCGGCATGACCCCTGCGATCAGCAGATCCCCGATGTCGAGTTCGGCCAGTGTGCCCAAAAGCACGGCCAAAGCCGACGGCGGGATCAGCATAGCCAGACCGCCAGTGCCAAGGATCGGCCCGATGGACATATGCTTTTTATAGCCACGTTTCTGCATCTCGGGCACCATCAGCGAACCCAGCAGCGCCGTGGACCCCATGGACGAGCCCGACAAGGTGGCAAAGGCGGTGCCACCCGCCACGGTCACGAAAGACAGCCGCGCAGGAAGTTTGCCCATCAGTCGGTCGACGGCCGTGAACATACGGTTGGCAAGGCCTGTGAAAAAGAAGATCTCGCCCATAAGCAGGAACATCGGCACCGGCATCAGGTTGAAACTGGTGATCGTGGGGATCGCGTTGTTGGCCAATTGCCCGATCCCACGCGCCATCTGCACCTCAAGCGGACCACGCCCGCCCATGAAATAGACGGCTCCGATCACGTTGGCCGCCAGAAACGCCAGCGCCACGGGAATACCCAGAAACATGAAGAACAGGATCATGCCAAGCAGAAAGAAAAGTGCCTCGAACCATTCCATAGGTGCAGTCCCTTTGCGGTCTTATTCGTGAACGCCGGCCTGGCCGGTATGGAAGGTTTCCGGCCCGAACACGAACCGGAGGAACTGTATGCCCATCAGACCAAAGCCAATCGGCATCGCGCCCAAAAGCAGGTATTTCGGCATATCAAGACTGCGCATTTCAGCATCGCCATAATTATAGGCCTTCACCGTCGCGCCCCACGTGTACCAGACCAGCACGGCGCAGATGATCACGCATAGAAGTGAAACAAAGCGGCTGAACCAGGCCTGATACGGCGCTGGAATAATGGCTGTCAGCAATTCGATGAACACATGCCCGCGATGGCGCACCAACCATGGCGAGGCCGCCATCACGATGTAAAGCAGGCCGAACTCGGCAAACGTAAAGATATGCGAGGTCCAGGACCCGGATACATTGAAAGTGCGTGCAAGGGCGCTGATCACGATCCCCAGCATGATGCCAACCAAGTAAACCCCGGCAAATGCTGCGAGAATATCGCAGACACGGTCGACCACACGCATTCGTACACCCCTGTCTCGCTGGTCCCGCTTGTCACGCGGGTTGAAAATGGCACCACCCCGTGAGGGATGGCGCCATGGTTCGATTACATCGCGCCGGCGTAGTGCTTGCGCAGGGCGTTGTACATTTCGGCACCGGCACCGCCGCCATCAATACGTTCGTACATCCGCGCCCAAGCCGCGTCGTCAGCCATGTTCTGATAAACTTCGCCAGCTTCTTTGGAGTGCGCGACAAAGGTCATGCCGCCATCGGACAGAACCTTGGCATCGGCTGCGATCTCAGCCTGACGATCCGCGTAAGATTTGCCTTCCCATTCGATCACGACTTCTTCGATCAGCTTCTGGGATTCAGGCGACAGCGACGCCCAGGCGTCTTTGTTGAAGATCACACCGATGTCGGTGTTGTAGAAGGTCGGATCCACACGGTACTTCAGGAATTCGTTCCACTTCAGCTGCGGAATACCAATCTCTGTCCAGGCCGCAGCGTCCACGACGCCTTTTTCCAGTGCCGCATAGACTTCAGTTGCCGGCATCGACGAGGTTGTCGCATTCAGCGATTCAAAGAACGCGTGATAGATTGGGTTGTCGCGCAGCTTGACGCCGGTCAGATCCAGCACGCCATCATCGCGGAATTTAGGCTCTGAATTCATATAGATGTGGAACTTGATACCGCCATCGATCCAGCCCAGATGCCGGACATTGAACCGGTCCTGATGCGCTTGATCCATCAACGCCGCGCCACCGTTTTCGCGCGCTTCCATCGGGGTCACGCGTGAGGCAACCATTGCATCAATCTCGGGCACGTTGGCGCCATAAAAGCTGCCCGGTGTGTGCACCATGTCGACCACACCATCGCGCACGGCAGCGGGTTGCTGGAACATGCCGATGGCTTCGGGGCCACCGCGGACTTCGATCTGAACGATGCCTTTGCCGCGTTCATTGATGTCATCGACCATCGCCAGAAAAGTCTTTGTATACACCAGAAAGGCCGGAAAGGCGTGCACGGCACTTACCTTGTCTTCGGCCCAGGCTGCGACCGGAGACATCAGGGATGCGACGGTCAGCGCTGCGATACTGGTTTTGGCTTTTTTCGAAAGCCCTTCGAAATATGTCATGTTCTACACTCCCAGGGTCGTTTGATTTTTTGTTTTTCTAGTCCGTAAATTGATACATGCTGCGGGCAACCGTTCAAGAGTTAAGAAATCCACGCGCGCAACCAGAGGGGCATTTGATGGACATAGCTGTATTAGGCGGCGGCAACGGATCGGTGGCCGCGGCAGTCGATCTGAGCGATCAGGGTCATTCGGTGCGGTTCTGGCGGCGTAACGCAGACGGTGTTGCGCAGTTGCGCGCTGCTAACAACACACTGACGCTGAGAGATTTTCAGGGCGAACGCCCGGTGCGCATCGATACGGTGACATCCGATATTGGAGAGGCCGTGACGGGCGCACAGCTGATCGTTTGTCCCACCCCGGCCACGGCACAGGCCGATATCGCCGCCGCGCTGGCGCCGCACTTGGTTGATGATCAGGTCGTTTTTCTGCCTCCGGGCAGTTTTGGCAGCTGGATGATGTCGGACATCGTGCGCAAGGCAGGCAATACCGCAGACATCAGCTGGGCCGAAGCCGGCACCCTGCCCTATCTGACCCGGTTGCACGGCACAGACACAGTCGCGATTACGACCCGCGCGACGCGGCTGCCCAGCGGCGTGTACCCCTATCGCAACGCGGACCACGCATTTGCGGTGATCGCACAGGCCTATCCGTCGGTTGAACCTGCCGGCGACGGGCTGTCGGGGGCACTGATGAATGCCGGACCAATTATTCACCCGCCGCTGATCACGATGAATGCCGGTCCGATCGAGCATTTTGATCACTGGGATATCCATAACGAGGGCACGCAGCCCAGCGTCCGGCGTGTGACGACGCGGCTAGACGGCGAACGGATGGCCGTGCGCGAGGCGTTGGGATACGGCGCGCCGCATTTCCCGCTGGCCGATCACTATGACAATGACGCTGACGAATGGATGTATGGCAACATGGCCCATGACAGGCTGGTCGACAGTGGCGACTGGCGCGAGCGGCTGATTTTGACCGAACATCGGTACATGCGCGAAGACATTGCCGTTGGGTTGGCCTTTCTGGTGTCGGTCGCCGAATGGGCCGGGGTGCCTGCCCCGACGGCCACCGGGTTGCTGGCGATAGGATCGGCAATTTGCGACGATGATTTCCGCCAGACAGGCCGGACGCTGGAAAACCTTGGTCTGGCGCGCATGACCCGGGACGAGATACAGACGATGCTGCGGGACGGTGCCTGAGGTGCCGCGCGAGGTGATCGCCGCCGTTGGCGCAGGTCGGATGGGGCGCGGCATGGCCATCGCCTTTGCGTTTGCCGGTCACGATGTACGGTTGATCGATGTGAAACAGCGCGACCCCGACGCATTTGAGGCGTTGAGCACCATCGCACTGGACGAAATCCGCACGACGTTGACCATGATGTCGGGGTTCGGGATGCTGACCGGGGATGAGATCGACCCGGTTTTGTCGCGAATCCGGGTTTTTCCGGTCTCGGACGCTGCGGCGGCCCTGGCGGGTGTACCAGTGATCTTTGAAGGCGTGCCTGAAACGATGGAGGCAAAGATCCCCGCCTTAGCCCTGATCTCGGAACATGCCGACCCTGACGCGATCATCGCCTCGACAACGTCCACCATTCTGTCGAACGATTTGCAGCCCCATGTTTCATACCCTGAAAGGTTCCTGAATGCGCACTGGTTGAACCCGGCCTATCTGGTGCCGCTGGTCGAACTCTCCCCCGGTGATCAAACCGATCCGGACGTCACAGACGCGTTGAAGGCCTTGCTTGAACGTATCGGCAAAGTGCCTGTCGTCTGCGCTGCCAGCCCCGGATATATCGTTCCGCGCATTCAGGCGCTTGCGATGAACGAAGCCGCGCGGCTGGTCGAAGAAGGCGTGGCCAGTGCCGAGGATATCGACAAGGCAACGAAATACGGGTTTGGGTTTCGCTTTGCCGTATTGGGCCTGTTGGAATTCATTGACTGGGGCGGCGGCGACATCTTGTTTCACGCCAGCCGGTATATGGCAGGCGCGACGGGCGAAGATCGCTTTGCCGCGCCCCGGATCATCGAAGATAACATGGCCCAGGGCCGCACCGGGCTGCGCGACCGGAAGGGGTTTCTGGACTATGACGGCATGGATGTGCCCGCTTATAAGAACGAACGGCTGGCCGGATTTGTCGCCATGCTGCGCCATCTCGACAAATTGCCGCCCAAGGGCTAGCGCGCATCCAGAAACGCCCGGATCCCAGTAAGCAACAAGTCGTTGTGGTCTGGCAGGGACAGGCTGAACCGCATGAAAGGTTCAAGCCCGGCTTCGCGCGTGCGGTTGACGATGATCCCGCAGGTGTCAAACAGATGTTCAACAAGCGCTTCGGTGTCATCCGGGGTGGCCTCTACCAGCTTCACCAACAGGAAATTTGACTGGCTTGGCACCACGGTCATGCCCATCTGGCGCAACACGCCCGCCACCCGGTCGCGTTCGCTGACGATTTCGGCCACGCGGGCCTGAATGACATCCATTTCACCTAACGCCGCCCCGCCTGCGGCTTGCGCCATGCCGTTGACGCTGCCCATGCCGCGTGCGGCATAGAAACCAGGCAGCATCCAGTCGGGTGCATGGGCCCAGCCGACCCGCACACCCGCCATGCCGAAGGCTTTGGAGAACGTGCGCAGAACGATGACATTGTTTTGCCGCTCGACGATCCGGTGCATGGCCTGACAATACGCCTCTCCCGCGAATTCGCCATACGCCAGATCCAGCACAAGAACCACGTTTTCTGGCATGTCGCTGGCCAATTGCACCACATCCTCGGCGGGCAACATCGTACCCGTCGGGTTGTTCGGATTGGCAAGGAATACGATCTTGGTGTGCGGCCCTGTCGCGGCCAGCAGGGCCTGCGGGTCTGTCGTATAATCAACCTCGGGTGCCTTTTTCAGGGTCGCGCCGATGCGGTGCGCGGTCATTTCGAACTGAATATATCCGAACTGAGAGATCAGCATCTCATCGCCGGGACGCAGAAAGTTGCGGGCGATGACATCGATCAATTCTTCCGACCCGTTGCCGCAAATGATGTGCTCCGGGTCAAGGCCATGAACCTCGCCCAGTTTCGCCCTCAGCAGATCACATCCCGGGCTGCCGTAGGATCCCAGCTTTTGCGCCCTTTCGGCCAGCGCCTGCGCCACGCCCGGGCTGGGCGGATACGGCAGTTCGTTGAACCCCAAGTTCAGGATCGGCAGGCCAAGGGGTTGAGCCCGCGCGATGCGCCCACGAACGTTTAATGGTTCAAGATAGGATTGGGGTCGTGTCACACCTGATCTCCCTGCCTGTTGGGGCCACCCCATCACGGCAATACCTGCGCGTCAATAATCGGTGGCTTGCCCGGCCCTGTAGCCAAGAACAACCGCACTCAGCAGCCCGTTTCCTGACAGATAGCCGCTGTCGCCCGATCCGGAGACACCACAGGCCGCGCCGCCGCCTGCATAAAGGTTGTCAAATGGCTGGCCGTCGGTGTGCAACACCCGGCCGTGCCCGTCGGTCTGCATCCCCCCTTGGGTGTGAAACAACGCCCCCGTCACGCGCACAGCGCAGTACGGCGGTTTCAGTTGCGCCTCAAACCGTCGGCCAAACTGATCCGGGCCATCCTGCGGAATGGCTTGCAACGTTTCGACCAGCGCATCGGCTGGCAGATCGAGCTGCGTGGCCAGATCCTGAACAGACCCGGCGCGGATCACGGCACCCTGCGCCTCGGCCAACTGGAAATCGGCAAACTGGCGGGCAATGCCAGCGATCCGGTCATCAAAAATCGCGTAAGCTGTGCCATTGGGTTGCGCGAGCACGGCACGGGCGGCTTCGGAGTATCCCTGGCTTTCATCCCAGAACCGTTCGCCGTTCAGGTTCACCTGCACGCCGCCTTCGGTGATCACAGCCCAGGTGATCAGGATGCCATGGGGATGGGCGACATTGCCGTGGCCCTGATAGGCGCCCAGATGTTTCAGATCTGCGCCCAGCGCGCGGCCCCAATCGACCGCCTCGCCCTTGTTGCCGTCATGGCCGAACCAGACCGCGTCGCGGATATCAGGCATGAGGTCGCTAACCATCTGTCGATTGCCACCAAAGCCGTTGCAGGCAAGGATCAGCTTGGCGCATCCGATGGTTTCGACCGTCCCATCCGGACGACGCGCGGCCAGACCGGATACGCGGCGACCTTCTGCGAACAGCGTTTCGGCCCGAAGGTTGCTGACGATCTCAACGCCCTGCTGCTCACACGCCGCGCGCAAGGCATCCACCAGTTCCGCACCGGATCGTGTCGGCAAACCGTGCATGCGACGTTTGCTGTGGCCAGGATAGTCAAAATCGGTAACGACCGAGAACGGCAGATTGTGTGTGGTCGTCAGCCAGTCAATGACCGGTGCCGCACCTTCGGCCATTGCGTATTCCAGCGCCGGGTCGTTTTCGCCGTGGGCTTTTCGATGTATGTCAGCGGCAAAGATCTCTGGCGTATCGTCTATCCCGGCAGCCGCTTGCAGCGTTGTTCCGGCGGCCGGGATCAGACCGGCGCTGAGAGCGGTAGATCCGCTGGCCACAGCGTCGGCCTCGATCACTAAAACCTCTTGCCCCGCCTCTTTCGAGGACAATGCGGCCACCATCCCACAGGCCCCCCCGCCCACGATCAGAGTCTCGACCGAGATCGGAAAGCCATCCGCAGGGGGCGGTCGGACGTCAGCCATCGAAATCCTCAAAGCGTTTGCCCTTGGCCAGCATTTCGGGCGTGCCAAGTTCGCTGTTCAGCCCGTCGAAATCGAACATCCGGTCGGCAAAGGGGGCGGTCGAGCCGTTGGTTTTCAGACTTGCGTAATAATCCTGCATCGTTCGGCCAAGGGCCCGGACGATCCCGCCGGGGAAGATCGCGATGGAAAAGCCAAGGGTTTGCAGATCTGCCGCGCCGGTGACCGGGGTCATGCCACCTTCGACCATGTTGGCCAAAAGCGGCACGCGTGCCCCGAAGGTGTCTGTTATCGACTGCATGTCATCGCGGGTTTGCGGGGCTTCGATGAACAGCACGTCCGCCCCGGCCTCAAGATACTGCCCGGCCCGGTCTAGGGCGGCCTGAAACCCTTCAACCGCGATGGCGTCGGTGCGGGCGATGATCAGGGTTTCATCCGATTTACGCGCCTCGGCCATGGCGTTGATTTTGCCAGCCATTTCGCCTGACGGGATCAGGGTCTTGTCCTTCAAGTGCCCGCAGCGTTTGGGAAAAGTCTGATCCTCAACCTGCAAAGCGGCGGCCCCGGCCCTTTCATAGGCCCGCATCGTGCGTTGCGCGTTCAGGGCGTTGCCGAAGCCTGTATCGGCGTCGATGATTACCGGGATGTTCACGCGATCGGCGATCAGCGCCATGGTATCTGCCATCTCGCTGGCCGTGGTCAGGCCGATATCAGGCCGCCCAAGCCGGGTATAGGCGACGGCAGCGCCGCTCAGATACAGCGCTTCGAACCCAGCCGCCTCAGCCATTGCCGCAGTCAGGCCGTCATAGACGCCGGGGGCAACGACGATATCAGGTTGGGACAGACGGGCGCGCAGAGTCATGAGGTTTCCACCATCTTCAGCGCCTCACCGCAGCTCATCTGATGCGTGACGGTGCCCAGCGACAGCAGCGTTGCGTCATGCACGTCATCCCGAAACGCCGCGCACCCATCGGTCAGCATGATCGTTTCGATGTTGCGCAAATGCGCATCGCGCAGGGTTGAGGCAACGCCGCCATTTGTGACGATGCCGCCGACAATCAGAACATCGATACCCGCAGCGCGCATCACGTATTCCAGCCGGGTCTGATAAAATGCGGAATAAGCAACCTTTTCAATGACATAATCTGCCGGAGCCAGTTCATCGACCAATGAATGGCCGAACCCACCGGGCGCGAAATCTCCTTTCGCAAGGAAAGGGCGCAGCTGTTTCAGATGCGAAGCGATCAATGGCTCTCCACCCCGACCGGGCACCAGCGTGAACTGAGCCGAGATATACGTCCCGCCCTTTGCCAGCAGTAAATCGCGTAAAGGTTTGGTCCTTGCAGGCAACGCAGAAATGGCCTCCGCCCCCTGCCCGGCCCGGCCATAAGCGCCTTCGGGGTGCAGGAAGTCGTTCTGCAAATCAATGGTCAGAAGGGCTGTGCGTTGGGGATCAATCTTGTCCAAATGGCTCATACCTCGCCCTCCGCCGGTTCGATGATGGTGTTTCCATATGCATCGACGCGTCCCGACAACCCGGGTTCGATCAGCACGGTGGTGTCGAGTTGTTCCAGAATGGCCGGACCTTTGATTACGGTTCCAACCGGCAGGCTAAGACGGTCATAAATCGCCGTGTCACGCCACTCGCTACCGAAATGTACAGGTCGGACGTTTTTGGGGGCAATCCGTACGGTTCCTGATGGCGCCAACGTCGACAGATCGAACTTCGGCCGTTTGCCGGTGACTGCCGAACGCAGATTCAGGATCCGCCTCATCCCCTTGTCCAGGAGCCGCCCATAAATACCGTGATAGGCGGTGTCGAACGCCGCTATAACGTCGGCACGGGTCGGGGCCTGAACCTTGCCTTCAGTAAGACTGACGGTCAGCGGCACGGGAACTGTGTGCGTCTGCCCGACATAGGCCATGTCCAGTTCAAACGTCACTTCGCGTGCCTGAAACCGGGTACGGGCGGCATCCAGCATCTCCATGCCGGTATCTGTGTGATCCTGCATGAACCGGGCCAGAGCGGCTTCGTCCAGATGATCGACCAGCGTGTTGATGGTTTGCACGAAATCCTGCCGCATATCGGCGATAACGCAACCCATGGCCGATGTGACGCCGGGATAGCGCGGGACAATTGCGCGGGCGATGCCGACCTCGGCCATCATGGCGCCTGCGTGCAAGGCTCCGCCGCCACCAAATGGCATAAAGGCAAACTGTTTGGGGTCAAATCCGCGTTCGATACTGACCAGCCGGATCGCCCCGGCCATGCGCGAATTGGCGACCCGCAGGATCGCCTCGGCGGCCTGTTCGGTATCAAGGTCAAGGGGCTGGCCGACATGGGTGTCAATGGCGATACGCGCGGCCTCGACGTCCAGCCGTTTCAGCTTTCCGCCGATGGGGCTGTCGGGGTCGATCCGGCCCAACACGACATTTGCGTCGGTGACCGTGGGTCGGTCATTGCCCAGACCATAGGCCACTGGCCCCGGGTCGGATCCCGCACTTTCCGGGCCGATGTTCAGCAGCCCGCCCTTGTCGACCCACGAGATCGAGCCACCGCCTGCACCAATTGTCGTGATCTCGATCATCGGGGTGCGCACGACCATGCCGAAATCTATCGAAGTCTCCGGGCTGAGCACGGTTTTTCCGCCCGAGATCAACGAGACATCAAAGCTGGTTCCGCCCATGTCGCCGGTGATCACATCCGGGAAACCGGCGGTTTGTGCGATGTACCCGGCAGCGATCACGCCAGCGGCGGGGCCGGACAAAGCGGTGCGAACCGGAAAACGGCATGCCGTATCGACCGCCATCACGCCGCCATTGGACTGCACGATCATGAATTCGCCATCAAAGCCGCCCGATTGCAACGCGGCTTGCAACCGGTCCAGATAACCTGAGATCTCTGGTTGCAGATAGGCGTTGAGAGCCGTGGTCGAAAACCGTTCGAATTCACGAATTTCGGGCAGGATTTCATGGCTGGCTGAAACATGCGGGTTGGGCCAGAAGGCGCGAACCGTTTCGACGGCGGCAGCCTCATTTTCCGGGTTGGCGTAGGCGTTGGCAAACAGGATCGACACGGCCTCGCAGCCCTGTTCCAGCAAGGCGTGCGCTGCATCGCGCACCGCCTGCAGATCGACGGCAGTACGGATCGATCCATCGGCCAGCGTGCGCTCGGGCACTTCAAGTCGCAACTCACGCGGAACCACCGGTTCAAAATCGCCGCGCAGGCCCCATGTGCGGGGGCGGTCGCGGCGGCGCATTTCCAGAACGTCACGCAACCCTTGCGTGGTGATGACACCCGCCTTGGCGCCTTTGCGTTCCAGCAGGGCGTTTGTCCCCGCCGTGGTGCCGTGGACCACGACCGAAAGCTGGGACAGATCATCCACCTGCGCGGCCATCCCGGCCAGAAACCCACCTGACTGGTCGGGGCGGGTTGTGGGCACTTTGCCGACGCTGGCGGTGCCGTCGTCTTCGTTCAGCACGAAGATATCGGTAAAGGTTCCGCCAACATCGACGCCGATCATGCGACCGCTCATTGATCGACCTCCTGCCATGCAGGGCCATACAGAGTGTCCGCCCGATCCGGGCTGACCAACCCCCGCGCCACATCGCGCGCGATGGCGGCCGGGTCGCGATCAGACGCCACCCCATAGCCCCCACCACCAGGGGTTTCCAATCGCACCGCTTGCCCCTGACGCAGCTTGATACCGCGCATTTTTGAGATCAGCGGCGGGTTCAGCCAGCCGTTGTCCTGTTCATAAGAAAACACGTTCATCGCGCCGGTTCCGCCACCGGCAACGCCCTGGGGCGCAAAGCGACCGCGTTCGCCAAACAGGAACGCCTCGGCCCCGTTTTCTTCCAACACTTCGATTTCATAAACCGCCCCCATGCCACCGCGATGCGCGCCTGCGCCACCACTGTCGGGGCGCAGCGCCCATTGGCGGAACATCACGGGATAAGCCGCTTCCAGAATTTCCATTGGTGGAATTGTGGCCGTTGAAATCGGCGCGTTGCCGTGGTTCAAACCATCGCTTTCGACCGAGCCGCCGTGGCCGCCGCCATAAAAGCTGAACATCACCCAAGGTGCCCCGTTGGCGCGTTTGCCGGCAATCGACAGCGCATTGATCGTACCATAGGCATTGGCCACGACACGCTCAGGCGCGGCTTGCGAGGCTGCGGAAAAAATCACGTCGATCATTCGCAGGATGGTTTCGGTATACCCACCGACCGGGGCCGGGAATTCAGCCGACAACAGCGAGCCTTCGGGCACCTTTACGTCAACCGGGCGCATGACTCCGGCATTGGCGGGAAGCGACGGAAAAATATGCTTGATCGCGACATACGCCGTTGCAACCGCAGTAGGGAGCGCAATGTTCACCGGCCCGGCACACCGCGGCGCGGTGCCTTCGAAATCCAGCACCATCCGGTCGCCCTTGATCTCGAGGGACACGCAGATCGGCAGGGCCGCGTCGCTGATACCGTCGTTGTCAAGGAAGTCCTCAGCGCTCCATCGTCCGTCGGGCAAGGCGGTCAGTTCGGCGCGCATCAGGGCCTCGGCCCGGTTGCCCATCGCGTCCAGCGCGGCGCTGACTGTATCTGTGCCGTATTCGGACAGCAGTTCGTCCATACGTTTGACGCCAAGATCCAACGCGCCAAGCTGGCCGTTCAAGTCGCCCTCGGCTGATTGCGGCAAGCGGGTGTTGCGCAACAGGATGTCGATAATATCCTGACTGATCTGACCTGCGCGGGCGAGTTTGACCGGGGGCAGAACGAACGCTTCCTGAAACGCGTCTGTGGCTGCAGGATTGTAGTTGCCCGGAACAGCGCCGCCGACGTCGTGCCAATGGCCGACCGAAGCGAGATAGCAGAACAACTCACCCTTATAGAAATAGGGCCGCACAAGGCGCATATCGCTAAGATGTGTGCCGCCGATATGCGCGTCATTGAAAATATAGATGTCACCATCGGCCAGATCGCCATCGGCCGCTGCCTTGTCGATCACGGCCTTAACGGCGAAAGACATCACGCCGACGAAAATCGGCAACCCGCTTTTACCCTGCACCAGCGTATCGCCTGATGCGGCATGATACAGTCCGTGGCTGGCATCGTGCGCTTCGGCGATGATCGGGTTGAAGGCGGCGCGAAACAGGGTTGCGTCCATTTCATCCGCGATCTGCTCCATCCGCCCGGCAAGAACGGCCAGCGTGATCGGATCGATATCGCGGCTCATGATTGCGCCTGCACTTCGGCGATGTCGTTCCAGACGTCCTGCCGTGTGATTTTGCCGCCCGTGACTTCGAACCGATCAATGAACCGAATGCCGTCGAACAGTGTGCCATCGGGCCATTCGCCAAACAGCGTGCCGCGACAATAAACAAACGCCGCCGCGCCCGCGCTTTGCATTTCGTCATAGCCCTCATAGGTTTTCTTCACGAAGGCATAGCGCGGCTTGGACCAGGCAATCAGTTCTTCCAGCGTTGTCATCGGATCGGTTCCGGGAAAGATCATCTGAAACCCGTCGCCCAGGTACCCCTTGGCGCGATCCAGGTCGCGCGCCTCCATCGCCGCCAGATAATCCTGCACGACTTGCGACGGCGAAGGTTGCGCCGGGGCCGGTGTTTTTGCCGTGCGCCCGCGCATATAGCTGGCCGCGTCCATTTCGTGGATCATCACGGTGACCGCTTCGGGTGGGGCGGGCACGACAAGACGCACGGCGTCGGTCATGGCGGCACACAGGCGTTGCCTGTCTTCGCCCGAGTACCCTTCGATCAGATGCAGTTCGACAACCGGCATGTGCCACTTTCCCCATATCGTGATGCGCCCATTCGCACGGAAAGATCCCGCGATGTCAAATGCCCAGCAGGATTTGGCACAATTCCTTGCCAAGCCACAGCGCACCTGTAGAGTTTCGAGAACGTCACCGGGCATCAAGCCCCAGTTAGGAGCGTTTGGTTTGCCCCGGCCCACCACCTTGCTTGATAAATTGTGGTCCGCCCACGAGATCCTGCGCCGCGATGATGGGTCGTCGCTTTTGTGGGTCGACCGGCACCTGGTGCATGAAGGGTCGCATCACGGGTTTGCCAAGATCGCCGCGCGCGGGCTGGCGGTGGCCGAGCCCAGCCTGACCATTGCCGTCGTCGATCATTACGCCCCCACACATGACCGCGACCATATCGAGAACGCGCAGATCGCGGGCATGATCGACACGCTTGAGCGGAATGCCAAAGCGCATGACATCCGGATTTTCGGGCTGAACAGCCCCTATCAGGGCATCGTGCACGTGCTGGGGCCGGAGCAGGGGCTGACCCTGCCGGGGCTGCTGATCAATTGCGGCGACAGCCACACCTCCACACATGGCGCGTTCGGCGCTCTGGCCTTCGGGATCGGCGCAACCGAGGTGGCGCATGTACTGGCGACCCAGACGATCTGGCAGAAACGGCCCAAGTCGATGCGAATCACGGTGGACGGCAGGCTTGCACCGGGCGTCGGGGCCAAGGACATCGCGCTGAACTGGATTGCCAAGCTGGGTACGGACGGGGCACGGGGCCATGCGGTGGAATATGCCGGGCAAGCGATCCGCGATCTGTCAATGGAAGGGCGGATGACCCTGTGCAATCTATCGATCGAAGGCGGTGCACGGCTGGGCATGGTGGCGCCGGATCAGGTGACGTTCGACTATGTCCGTGGCCGCCCGTTTGCGCCTGCAGGAGCCGCGTGGGACGCCGCACTGGGTGATTGGGCGCAGCTTGTCACCGACAACGATGCTGCGTTCGACCGCGAAACATCATTCGATGCTTCCGAGATCGAACCCATCGTGACATGGGGCACCAGCCCGGAACAGGCTCTGCCCATCGGGGCAGTTCTGCCCGATCCCGCGCGGTTGGGAGAGTCGCAGGCCGACATGGCCCGCGCGGCGTTGGAGTATATGGGGTTGTCAGCGGGCCGCCCTTTGATCGGCATTCCGGTCGATCAGGTGTTTATCGGATCCTGCACCAATGCGCGGATCGAAGATCTGCGCGCTGCGGCGGCTGTAATGAAGGGGCGTCGGGCGCAGGTGCCCGGGATGGTATCGCCGGGATCCACCCCGATCCGGGTGCAGGCCGAGGCCGAAGGGCTTGACCAGATCTTTCGCGATGCCGGGCTGGACTGGGTGGCGTCGGGGTGTTCGATGTGTGTCGGCATGAACGGCGATCTGGTTGCCCCGGGAAAACGCTGCGCATCAACCACCAATCGCAATTTTAGGGGCCGACAGGGCCCAGGGTCGCGAACCCATCTGATGTCGCCCGTGATGGTTGCGGCAGCCGCCGTGACCGGCAAGCTGACCGATGCGCGGCCTTTGCTGGCAGGAAGGATCTGATGCCGGGCTGGACTTCACATGAGGGCCGCATGGTCGCCCTGCCGATCGAGAATATCGACACGGATCAGCTGATCCCGGCGCGGTTCATGTCGACGCCACGCAGCCAAGGGTACGGTCGGTTTCTGCTGCATGACATGGCTCGCGATGCGGACGGCTCCCTGCGCCCCGACTTTGCGCTGGCTGCCGTACCCGATGCATCCATCCTGATCGCACGCCGCAATTTCGGCTGCGGATCGTCGCGAGAAGCTGCCGTTTATGCGCTGGTGGATTCCGGGTTCCGGGCCGTTATCGCACCAAGTTTCGGCGATATCTTTGCGTCCAATGCGGTGAACAATGGGCTGTTGCCCGCCAAGGTGTCAGAAGCAGAGGCCGAAGCGCTGATGAAAGAGGTCGATCACAGCGCCTGCATCGACCTTGAGCGGCTTGAGATCGTGACCGGCGACTTGAGGATCAAGTTCGATCTGGACCCGGTCTGGCGCACCAAGCTGATGAACGGGTGGGATGACATTGATCTGACCCGCGACAGGGCGGATCAGATCGCTGAGTTCAGAGACCGGCGCAAAGCAGGTGCGGCCTGGGCCTGGGTCTGAAACCCAGACTGACGTCACAAGATGTTCGAGCTTCGGATCATCTCGCACACAGCATCCGTCACCTCCTGCGTGCTGGCCGTGCCGCCGATATCGGGCGTCATGACTCTGGCTTCGCAAGTTTTTTCGACCGCCAGCATCAATCGCGCGGCGGCGTCGCCTTCGCCAATATGTTCCAACATTTGCGCGGCCGTCCAGAAGGTTGCCACCGGGTTGGCGATGCCTTGTCCGGCGATATCAAAGGCCGAGCCGTGGATCGGTTCGAACATTGACGGAAACCGTCGCCCGGGGTCGATATTGGCGGTGGGTGCAACCCCAAGGCTGCCTGCCAGCGCACCGGCAAGATCCGACAGGATATCGGCATGCAGGTTGGTGGCCACGATGGTGTCCAGGCTTTGCGGGTCTTTGACCATCCGCGCGGTCATCGCATCAACCAGCATCTTGTCCCATGTCACATTCGGGAATTCGTGTGAGACCTCATCCGCGATCTCATCCCACATGACCATGCCGTGGCGCTGCGCGTTCGATTTGGTCACCACGGTCAGAAACTTGCGGGGACGCAGCTGGGCCAGCTTGAACGCATAGCGCATGATGCGTGTGACGCCGGTGCGGGTGAAAATCGCGACTTCGGTCCCGACCTCTTCGGGCAGGCCGCGATGGGCGCGCCCCCCCATGCCAGCATATTCCCCTTCCGAGTTTTCGCGCACGATCACCCAATCCAGATCGCCCGGGCCAACATCGGCCAAAGGCGCCTTGATCCCCGGCAGGATCCTGGTGGGGCGGACGTTGGCGTATTGATCAAAGCCCTGGCAGATCGGCAGGCGAAGCCCCCAAAGCGACACGTGGTCAGGCACATCCGGCGCGCCGACCGCCCCGAAAAAGATCGCATCAAAAGCCTTCAGCTGTTCGATGCCGTCATCGGGCATCAGCGCCCCGGTCCGCTTGTATCGATCAGACCCCCAATCGAAATCGGTGACATCCAGTTCGAACCCGCCATCGCGCACGGCAAGAGCGTTCAGCGCCTGCAGTCCGGCGGCGATGACTTCGGGTCCGATACCGTCTGCGGGGATAGAGGCGATTTTATAGCGTTTCATGATTTGGTCCAACTTGGTCCCTGCGCGGGTCGCAGGGAAGACTAACATATCTTGCGGCAGCATTTCGGTGGAAAAGCTGAGGGGTTATGGCACTATGGCTTAAGATACGCGAACGTAAATCAAGCAAAGGTCACAAATGCAGATCATGTGTTTGAACGGTTGGGGTGGAAAGCTGCATTCGGCTTTGTTGCCTTACCTGTCTGCGTCCACCCCCGATGTTTTATGCCTGCAGGAAGTCGTGCACAGCCCGGCGACCGAAAAAGACTGGCTGACCTATCGCGATGGCGATCACATCCTGCCGCAACGGGCGAATTTCTTCCGTGACGTCTGCACGGCGCTGCCGGATCACGTCGCCACCTTTTGCCCGGCAGCGCAGGGCGTGTTGTGGGATGGGGAAGAACAGGTTCCATCGCAATGGGGGCTGGCGACGTTCGTGCACAAATCCTTTCCCGTCATCGGGCAGGTTCAGGGCTTTGTGCACAAAGGGTTTTCGCCGCTGGGGTATGGCGATCATCCCCGCTCACGCAGTGCGCATGGGGTGCGGATATATGACTATGCCGCTGATCGACCTGTCAGCATCACCCATATGCATGGGCTGCGTGATCTGAAGGGCAAGATGGGCACGCCCGAGCGTACCGCACAGGCGCTTCGGTTGCTGGATCTGTCCAGACAGATCTCGCAACCCGGCGACGTGTCGGTGATCTGTGGAGATTTCAATGTTGAGCCGCAGAGCGAGACGCTGAAGGTTCTTGGGCAGGCGGGCTTTACGGATCTGGTGACCGGCCGCGGCTTCACCAGCACACGTACGGCGCATTACCACAAACCGGGCAAGTTCGCGGATTACATGTTGGTCAACCAAGAGGACTCCGTCCGCGACTTTCAGGTGATCCGGGACCCAGAAGTGTCTGACCATTGCCCGTTGGTTCTGGAGCTATAAGGTTAGTGCGCCCGGGGTGCCAAACTGCCCGGGCGCGCCGTTGATTACGTCTGTTTCGTGTCGTCGACGATATCCATCGTCGCCAGTCCGCTGTTGCCAAGCTCGATCGAGGCAAAAGGCCCGCCGTGGCACATCTGGGCCGGGTCACTGACATCGGCAGGATCTGCCTCGGACAGGATTGTTTCGGCAAACTGTTCGGCGTTGTCCTTGGGACGATAGCCCAGAAAGCTGGCCTTGCTGTTATCCACCGGGGTCCGGTCGTTGTTCGACACGCCGTACACCACGCTGAAGCCGGTGGTCGGCGTATCGATGCCGCGGATGACAAGCTGGATCAGGTCCTCATAGCTCAGCCATGTGCCCAGCGCGCGGGTGCTGGTGACCTGTGCCGCTGACAGAATACGCAGGCACACGGATTCCAATCCGCGCTTGTCCCAGTAAAGACTGCCCAGATCTTCGGCAAAACACTTGGCGAGACCATAGAACGTATCGGGGCGATGGCGGGCATCAGTCCCGATGAAATCCTGTCTGGGATGCATGCCCACGGCGTGGATCGAACTGGCATAGACCACGCGGCGCAGCTTGTGCTGATAGGCGGCCTCCCACACGTTGTAAGCGCCGACTATGTTGGGGCCGAGGATGGTTTCGAACGGGGCTTCGTCGCCGATGGCCCCGAAATGGACAACCATGTCGGCCCCGTCCAGCAGGGCGTGAATGTCATCATACTTGGCCAAATCGGCCTTCTGATAGCGCTCGCCGGGATACAGGGTACCGATATCATCTGCGATATCAGAGGACACCAGTTCATCGGCAAGCTTTGAAAGTGGTTCGCGAAGGTAAGAGCCAAGCCGTCCGGCGGCTCCGGTCAGGACAAGCTTTTTCAATTTGTGGCCTTTCCATTGAGGGCGGTTTCGGATGCCGTGGCGATCCGGTTCATTGCGGTTGTCAGGGTGTCGTCAGCGCAGGCTGTCGAGATGCGAAAATGTCCCGGCATGTCGTAAACGCTGCCCGGAACGGCGGCGATTTTGGCGTGGGTCAGAAGGTGCTCAACGACCTGAACATCGTTTTGCAGCCCGCTTGCCGGGCCGATCAGATCACTGCAGTCGATCAGCGCATAGAACGCGCCTTTGGGGCGGATCAGGCTCAGGCCCGGAGTGGTGGCAATCGCGTCAACGACAAGGTTCCGGCGGCGTTCAAAGGCGGTTCGAAAGGTCATCACGCAATCCTGCGGGCCGGTCAGCGCCTCGGTCGCGGCGGCCTGTGCGACGGAACAGGCGCCAGACGAGATCTGCGATTGCACGGTTGTCATGGCGTCGATCAGGCCCTTGGGCCCCGCACCATACCCGATGCGCCAACCGGTCATGGCGTAAGCCTTGGAGACACCGTTCACCGTGAGAATGCGGTCGGCCAGATCCGGGCACGCGGCGGCGAATGCAACATGGGTATGCCCGTCGAACAGGATATGTTCATAGATCTCGTCCGACAGGATCAGCACCTGCGGGTGACGGGCCAGAACCTGCCCCAAAGCCTGTAAATCCGCGTGCGAATAACTTGCGCCCGCCGGGTTCGAAGGCGCGTTCAGGATCAGCCAGCGGGTTTTATCGGTGATCGCGGCCTCCAGATCCTCGGGGCGCAGCAGAAACTGGTCGTCGGGGTGGGTCTGGACGACCCGGCGCACGCCCCCCAAAAGGCTGATGATATTGCGGTAGCTGTCAAAATAGGGCGCGGCGAGGATAACCTCGTCCCCCGGCTCCAAGGTCGCCATCAGGGCGTCGAAGATGACCTGTTTGGCGCCGTTCGACACGATGATTTGGTCTGCGGCAAAGATCAGACCGTTATCATGCTGAAACTTGGCCTGAATGGCTTGTTTCAGGGCCGAGGTTCCGGACGTGGGCGGATAGCGGGTCTGACCGCCTTGCGCAGCGCGGTGCGCGGCCTCGACGATATGGGGCGGCGTGTCAAAGTCGGGTTCGCCCAGCCCAAGGTCGATCACGTCCTCGCCCGCTGCGCGCATGGCCCTGGCCTTTTGACTGATCGCAGCCGAGGCCGAGGGCTGTACCTTTGACAGCTGGGACGCGGTGTAGACGGGCATTCAGCCCGCCCTCATCTTGGCGAGCAGCGCATCGCTGCCGCGCGCCAGCAGGCCGGCATCAGATCCACAGGCGACAAAGGTGAACCCTTCGCCCAGCAGGCGTTTGGCAAAGGCCGGGTCCATGACCAGCGTGCCAACAGGAATGCCCTTGGCGATCAGCCTGTGTGCCGCCGGAAGGATTTTGGCCCAGACGTCTTCGTGCATGGGCTGGCCAAGAAACCCCATGTCGGCAGCGATATCAGCGGGGCCGAAGAACACGCCGTCGACCCCATCGGTGTCGGCCATGTCCTCAACCTGCGCCACAGCGGACAGGGTTTCGGCCTGGATCAAAACGGCGATTTCGTCTTCGATGCGGGTGAAATAGTTCTGAATGCGACCAAAGGCATTGGCACGGGTGGTGCCCGCGACACCCCGGATACCGCGCGGCGGATACCGGGTCGCCGCGACGGCTGCCTGCGCCTCAGCCACGGATTGTACCATCGGGAACAACAGGCCCGGCGCGCCGATATCCAACAGGCGTTTGACCTTGACCGGGTCGTTCCAGTCGGGCCGCACGATGGGTGTTGTGGAATGGGCCGCAAACACCTGAAGCTGGGCCATGACAGACTTCAGATCGTTGGGCGAATGCTCCATATCGATCAGCACCCAGTCATAGCCTGCACTGGCCACGGCCTCGGCGGCGAAGGGGTCGGACAGGGTCACCCACAGGCCGATCTGGGGCTGACCTGCGCGGATCGCGGCAAGGAACGGGTTGTCGGGCAGGTTCATATGACGGCCTTTTCGATGATGGGTTGCCCTTTCACGATCCGCTCATAGGCAAACAGCGACAAATCAAGACTGCGGTATTCGCCATAGGTCAGCCATTCAGCAATACCGCGCCCCATGGCTGGCGATTGCTGCAGCCCGTGGCCCGAAAACCCGTTCTGGAAGATGAAATTCTCGACCTCGTGATGCGGGCCGAGGATCGCGTTCTGATCAAAGGTGTTGAACGCGTAATGACCGGCCCATTCGTTGACGACCTTGATCGCCTCGAATTGCGGGATGCGCGTGGCGATGATCGGCCAGACATGGTCCTGCCAGATGCCGTGATCCATGTTGAAATCGTCGAAATCGACAGCCGGATCAGGGTTCGCGGGGCAGCCAGCCAGATAGGTTTTTGGCCCGTCCTGACGGAAATGCACCCCGGACGGGTCAATGGTCAGTGGCAAATCGCGATCCAGCGGCTGTTCGGCGGAAAAGATCCATGTGAACCGTTTGCGCGGTTCAACCGGCACATCGATACCGGCCATTTTTGCCGTACGCGCGGCGCGGGGGCCAGAGGCGTTGACGATCTGGCCGCAGGACACGACCTCGCCCGATTTCAGGGTCACGCTTTGCACCCGGGTGCCATCCGCGTTTTTGGTCATCGCGACAACTTCGTTCGACACGTATTCGACGCCCCGTTCGCGGGCCGAGCGACGGAACCAGTCAAAGACGGCTCCGCCGTCCCAATATCCTTCGTCCTTGGTGTTGATCGAGCCCAGAACGATGTCTTCGATGTTGTAGAACGGGTAATCGGCAGCGATCTGGTCGGGTGTCAGCAGCCGGGTTTCGGCCCCAGCAGCCAACTGGACCTTCTGATTGTCGCGCAAGACGTCGGCAAAGCTGTTATTGTCGGCCAGATAGAGATACCCATAATTCTGGATGTCCAGTTCTGGAACGCGTTCGTCGCCACCCATGTAGCCGCGCAGGTTCTTCACGAAATCGGCGGCAAATTGCGATATCCGCACATTCAGTTCGGTTGAAAACTGCTGGCGCATGCAGGAATTCGTGTGCGCGGTCGAACTGTTTTCATAGGACGCGTCGCGCTCGACCACCAGAACCGATCCGGTGAAATCGGGGTTGTCCGACAGGAACCATGCGGTCGACGAGCCCATAATGGCCCCGCCGATGATGATCACGTCATAGGATGACTTTGTCGGTGTTGTTGCATATCCGCTGGCAGCCATCAGACGGCCTCCCCTTGTTTGGCGCGGGTCAGAACCGCGTCGATGTCGACCTGGTTCAACCCATAATGTTGTTTTGCCGTATCCGGCGTGATGTAGCCCAGCGCAAGATCGCGTTTCACGAGGTCCATGTCGCGATCGGCCGGCGCGCCGTAACCTGCCCCACCGGGGAAGGCCATGCAGACCCGGGTTCCGTGCGGCACGAACTGCTTGCCCTTGCCCTGCATGGGGGTGCCGTCGTCGCGGGCGATGATCGTCGCCGCGCCCGGTTGACCGCCCCTTCGGCCCAGTGCGGGGTGATCGACGCGATCGAACATGGCCTGAATGTCGAATTCGTGGCCCTCACGCGCACCGACCTCCATGAACTGACCCAGACCGCCGCGATATTGGCCTGCTCCACCGCTGTCCGGGCGCAGTTCTTTGCGCCAGATGATCACCGGGCCAACCTGTTCGGTGGCCTCGACGGGCATCGTCATAACGCCGGATGGAAATGCCGTAGCGCTCATCCCGTCCAGAGTTGGGCGCGCCCCCGATCCGCCCGAGTTGAAGGTCAGCACCTCGGCCCGGACAGCATCACTCGGCGCAGGCGCGTCGGTGCGCGGGCGCAGAGAGACCTGGAAGTTGCACAGGCATCCGGCCCCTTCGGCGGGAACGACGCCGGGCAGCAGTTTATCAAGAGCGTCATAGACCGTGTCGGGCACCATGTGCCCGATGATGTGGCGCAGCGCGACCGGTGCAGGGTGAACCGCGTTAACGATGCTATCCTTGGGCGCCGTGATTTCGAACGGCGCAAGCGAGGCGGCATTGTTGGGGATCTCGGGCGCGATGGCGCATTTCAGAGCGTAACAGGCATAGGCCTTGGTGTAGACCAACGGCACGTTGATGCCTTTCTTGTCCAGCCCGCTGGTACCCGCCCAATCGCTGATGATGCGGTCTTTTTCGATGGTGACCCGAACGTGCAAATCAATCGGGTTCGAATAGCCATCGATGCGCATGTGACCTTGCGCAGTGCCGGGTGTCAGCGCGTTGATCTTGTCCAGCGTGGCTTTGCGCGAATTGGTCAGGATGAAGTCTGAAATGCCGGTAAGATCGGGCAGATCGAATTCTTCGATCATCTCGATCAGGCGGCGGTGGCCGATCTCGTTACAGGTGGCCAGCGCATAGATGTCGCCGACAAGCTGATCTGGTTCGCGCACGTTGCCGCGAATGATGGCCAGAAGCGTCTGATCAACCTCACCCGCCGCAGCGAATTTCATGATCGGGATATAAAGCCCCTCTTCATGCACATCATTGGCATCCGCACCAAATCCGCGCCCGCCGACATCGGTGACATGCGCCGTACAGGCGAAAAACCCGATCAGCTGACCGTTGTGGAACGACGGGGTGACAACGGTGATGTCATGCTTGTGGCCGGTGCCTTCCCACGGATCGTTGGTGATATAGACATCGCCCTGCACCATGTTCTGGTGCCCGATACGGCGGATGAAATGACCGACGGCATCAGCCATGGCGTTGACGTGACCCGGCGTGCCGGTAACGGCTTGGGCCAGCATTTGCCCGTCTGCGTTATAGACACCGGCAGACAGATCGCCAGCTTCGCGGACCGACGTGGAAAAGGCGGTGCGAACAAGGGCCTGCGCCTGTTCTTCAACGACCGAGATCAGGCGGTTCCACATCACCTGATAGGCAACTTGAGACATCTTATGCACGGGCTTTCTCCTGCTTGCCGGACACTGCCGCATCGGGTTTGACAAACACATCCAGCGTGCCGTCGGAATGGGTGGTCACATCGCGGCTGGACGGCACGATTACGGTCGTCTCATCCTCGGTGATCACGGCCGGTCCCTGTGCGGTTCCGCCGGGGGTCAGGTTGGCGCGGGGGACAACGGCGGCAGAAACAGTTGCCCCGGTCCCGGGGTCGAACAGGGCACGGCTGTCTGTAACGTCGGCAGTGAACTGTGCACCGGGTCCAGTGAGCGGCGTGGTCGGGGCTTGAGCGGTAAAGGCGTTGACAGACCAGACGGTGATTTCGACCTCCATGCCATCGACGGTGCGGCCAAAGAGGTTGGCGTAATCCTGTTCGAACAACGACAGAAGAGTCGCCGCATCAGGGGCCGCGGCCTGTTGCGCGGTCAGGCTGACGGGGATCTCCCAACCCTGCCCCGAATAGCGCATGTAGACGCGGTGATGGGCCTCGATCGGGGCGATCGCGTCGCAAGAGCGGACAAAGCCGGTGGCCTCGGCCTCCATCTCGGCAAACAGGGATTTGACCGTGTGGGGGTCAAAGTCTGACAATCGCATAAAGACTGATCGGTTGGCTTCAAAGCTGAACGGCGCGCGCAGGAAACCGATGGCCGAGCCGACGCCCGCGCCCTGCGGTACAAGGCAACGATCCACGCCCAGCTTTTCGCACAACCGTGCAGCATGCAGCGGGGCTGCGCCACCGAAGGCGATCATGGTATAATCGCTCAGGTCTTCTCCGTTTTCCACCGCATGAACGCGGGCGGCATTGGCCATGTTTTCGTCGACGACTTCGGCCAGCCCCCAGGCGGCCTCGGTCGCGTCCATATTCAGCTTGGATCCAATTTCGGCCTCCAGCGCTGTGGCCGAACTCTTGGGGTTCAGAGGGATAGAACCGCCCGCGAAATTCTCAGGATCCAGCTTGCCCAACACCAGATCGGCATCGGTTACGGCAGGGCGCTTACCGCCACGGCCATAGCAGGCTGGTCCCGGTTCCGACCCCGCGCTTTCAGGACCGACCCTGATCTGGTTCATGCCATCAACATGCGCCAGCGATCCGCCGCCTGCCCCAATTTCGACCATGTCGATCACCGGAATCGAGATCGGCATGCCCGAGCCTTTTTTGAACCGATAAGTCCGGGCCACTTCGAACACGCGGGCGGTCTTGGGCGACTGGTCCTTGATCAGACAGATCTTGGCCGTGGTGCCGCCCATGTCAAAGCTGAGCACCTTGTCCAGCCCATGCCGCGCAGCGATGTCAGCGGCAAAAATCGCACCGCCCGCGGGCCCGGATTCGACCAGACGCACCGGAAACTCGGCGGCACTTTCCAGCGACATGATCCCGCCGCCGGAATGCATCAGGAAAATCGGGCAATCGGCCCCTTGTTCGGCCAGTTGGTCGCGCAACCGACCCAGATAGGACTTCATCAGCGGCTTGATGTAAGCGTTGGCGATGGTGGTGTTGAAGCGTTCGTATTCGCGCATCTGCGGCGACACTTCGGACGACAGCGACACCATCACGCCGGGTAGTTTTTCGGCCAGCACCTGCGCCACCATCCGTTCGTGAGCGTCGTTGGTGTAAGAATGCAGCAGGCCGACCGCGACGCTGTCATAGGCGGCCTGTTTCAATTCTTCTGCCAGTGCCTCGACCTCGGCCTGATCCAGCGGGATCAACACATTGCCGCGCGCATCCAGTCGTTCGGACACAACATAGCGGCGGTTCCGGGGCAACAGCGGATCGGGGAGTTTCAGGTTCAAATCGTACTGTTCGAACCGGCTTTCGGTCCGCATTTCGATAACGTCGCGAAAGCCTTTGGTGGTGATCAGCGCAGTTTTGGCACCGCGTCGTTCGATCAGCGCATTTGTCGCCAGCGTCGTGCCGTGGATGATCTGAGAGATCACGTCAGGCTTGACGCCGGCCTTGGCACAGACCTGATGCATGCCTTCGATGATTGCGTCCTCGGGCGCGGCATAGGTGGTCAGAACCTTGGTTGAAAACCACTGGTCCCCGCGCTCTAACACAACATCGGTAAAGGTCCCCCCGATATCGACACCCAACCTTGTCGCTGCATCCGCCATTGCCTGTCCTTCATCTGAGTCGAAGACAGCTTAGCGCGGAGCGATTGATCCGATCCAATTATTAGTTTCGATGAATAGGATAACAAAATTTTATCCTGCGGACAGATCTCCATCGGAAACCTGGCCGGCCAGGGCTGCTGCCTCGGCCACATAATGCGGCGACGCGTCAGCATCGTAGCGGGCCTGAAAGCTGAGCTCATCCGGGCACCACAGGTATCTCAGTGGGACCAGATCACCAGCCACAATTTCTTTGCGAACCATGACTTCGGGCAGGCAGGCAACGCCCAGCCCCTCGACGGTCATCTGGATGCATGCTGACATGTTGGTCGACGGCACCAGCCGGACAGAGACGTCCGGCGCGGCTGCGATATGGTCTTTCAGTTGTTCAAACGGCAACGTGCCCCGGGCATGGGTCAGGATTGGATTGGCGGCCAGATCACGCAACGACAAGACCCGCTGGCCGATCCCCAGATCAGGCGCGCCAACCCAGATCATCGGGAAACTGCCCAGTTCGATCGCGCCCGAGGTCTGTCTGCTGAACGGCCCGCTTTGCAAGGCCAGATCGATGGAACGGCTGAACAAGGCGTCCGACAGATTGGCCGACACATCGACCGTCAGATCGATATCAATGTTCGGAAACCTGTCTTTCAGTCCAGACAGATAGGCCCCAAGCCAGGAATGCACGACCATCTCGGTCACGCCCAGCCGAAGCACACCTTCGAACAGCGCATCGTCCCCGGCTGCGACCAGAAACTCATCATGGGACCGGATCACCTGGCGGGCATAGGGCAACAACTCGGCCCCTTTGGGGGTCAGCCGGACGGACCCGGCATCCCGATCCATCAGCTTGACGCCCAACTGGGTTTCCAACCCGGAAATCCGGGTTGAGATGTTGGGTTGGGTGGTGTGCAGTTTTTCGGCAGCACGGCGAAAGCTGCCCAGATCTGCGACCTGAACAAACGCTTCAAGTTGTTTCAGATTGACCTGCGCCATACCCGCCTTGTTCCACGCCCCTGCCTAAGTGTGTCGCAAAGGTATGCACAGGCGCGGCGACAAAGGCCAGCCCGGCGGTTAGCCCAGAATGGCCCGGATTTTGTCCAGCGTCGCGACGTTGACCGGAACCCCATCGGTGGCTGCGGCCAGACGTTTTGCTTTTCTGCCATCCCCCGGCAGACGCGCGCCATCCTGATCGTGGATTGCGCCGACCAGATCCGCCATCCGGTCTGCAAACATCCCGCCCGAGGTCGCGCCCGGATCAATCGCGATAAAGAACTGGCCGGTTTTCGGGGGGCCACCTGCGGTCCCTGAGAAAGGTGAGGCATGGATCCCCAGTGTCGCGCCGGTCAGCGCTGCCGCCATCATTTCGGTCATTATCGAGATGCCGACGCCTTTGTAGCCACCCGACGGGGCCATCGACCCCTTCAATCCAACTGCCGGGTCGGTGGTCGGATTGCCGTCGCCGTCCAGCGCCCACCCCGTCGGGATCGGCTTGCCTTCGCGGGCGTGTTTCATGACTTCGGACTTTGCGATGGTGCTGGCGCTTTGGTCGATCAGCACTGCGGGCTGCCCATCCGGCCCCGGTGCGGCAATCGAAAACGGATTGGTGCCGACAACGGGTTTCGCCCCGCCCGATGGCGCGATTGAGGCCGGTGCGTTGGTAAAGCCAAGTCCAACCAGCCCCGCCTGTGCCAGACGATACGTGTGATACCCCAATACACCGCAATTATAGCTGTTGTTGATGGCCAAAGCGGCAATACCCTGCGTGCGGGCCATCGGGATCAACCGTTCGAACCCGGCCTCAATGGCTGCATGGGCGAAACCGGTTGCGGCATCAACGGTGACAACACCGGGGCGCGGGGTGTCGATGACCGGGGCCGCTTGCCCGTCGACCTTGCCGCAGCCGACGTGTTCGCAATAGATCGGGATATAGGCCAGACCGTGGCTTGCCACGCCGTCCGCCTCGGTCGCGGCGGTGGCTTGTGCCAGCGGGCGTGCGTTTGCTTCAGACGTACCTGCGGCGACAAGGGCGCGGAACGACAGATCTTCGATTTCCGCCAGAGACAGTGTTTGCATTTCGATCATAGGAACCTCGGGTCAGTCATTGTCGGAAAGCCCGGCACCTGCTCCGAGGCGGCGACTTTCTTCTGTTGCAGGGGCATAGGTGCGGTGGGCGAACCGTTCCAGGGTCGCCCAGGCATTCTGGTCAGGTGTTACGCGTGTTGCTGTTTGCAAGGGGGTATCCATTTGGCCCCCCAAGCGAATGTCCACTGTTTTGGCTTGGATCGGAAAAGTTCCGGACAGGGCAAGCCCGGATCCGTCCGTGACAGCGACAACGCTGTTGCAGGTGAGGGTGACCGGATGACCTAACTGCCGCGCCGCGGACCCGGCAAAGGCCAGAAGAAGCATCGGCTGCGAAAGGTCGATCAAGGTCAGCGGAGCATCGGTCAGATCCGCAGCCTTATCGCTGAGAGCGGTCCCCGCGATCAACGGGCAGGACGACGGATCGGGATCGTCCTCAAGTGTGGCGGCCAGAACGGAAACGCCATCCAAGCTGTGAGCACACAGCCAGCGGGTGGCTTTGCCAGCCTCTTCGGCGAGGCCCCACGCGTATCCGACCCCCCGGGTCGCGCGTTTGGCCATTGCGTCGACTTCGTTGAGAGAAAAGCTCATGCTGTGCCCTCGGGATAGACCCACAGGTCGGCATTCTCTGGCGTCAGGTCCTGAGGATAAGGCGCGCCGGAATACATGCAGATCCGCACCCAGCGATCTGAGCGCGGGTCGAAATGTGTGGCCCCGAAGAACGACAGTTTGGCGCGCAGCATGTCAATTGGCATGACGTCGGCGGAAATGGTGTTGTCGCGAATTTCGCCATAAGGCGCGATTTGCGAGATCTGCGCCCGGCGGATGGTGTGGCGATGCTGTGGGTGGGTAGCGAGGAACTCAGCAATCAGGGTGTCGGCGTTCCAATCCTTCAGCGCATCCAGAGCCAAAGCAGCGTCACGTGCGGGCGCCAGCGGTTGTTCATAGTCGGCAATCGGCTCATCGAACCGTTCGCCAAGACGCGGCTCAAGCTTTTCTTCTGAGACATACCAGGCGCGGGCGCAGTGTTCGGGGGCGACCCAGTCGAGATCGCTGGCCCAACCGAAACTGGCCATAAGAAGGTCGCGCATCTGACCTATGGACATCGCTCCGTCGATGACGAAGGCATCGCCATTGCTGTCGGCCATGCAGCTGCCCAATCCATCGACAAGATCGGGATAAGGTTCAAGGATCAGCGATGCGACCAGTTCCTGCCCCTCTTCGCTGAGCGTTCCTTCGGCCCATGTAACAAGTGCATCCCATGGCGACGGCCCCGTCAGATCGTTGGTTGCAAGGAAATCGGCCAGTGCGGCGCGGTCTTGGTTCAGGTCTTTCAGTTTGGCAATTTGAACCGGGTGTTCAGATTGCCACCGGTCGATGGAGCGGTTTGCGCGGGTCAGAACGGACACGAATTGCGCAATCTCTTCGGGTTTAGCCTTTGGCAGGCTGCGTACGCGGGCAATCGCCTCTTCCCGTGCGATGATCCAGTTGTTGAACAAGACCGGGTGGTTGACGATGAACGGGGCCATGCCAAGGCCGGTGGAATTGCCGATGCCCAGACGGCTGGCCAGCGCCGGATCAAGCGTGGTCGAGCGTACACCGCCCTGGATCTGCGCCATATGTTCAACCAGATCGCGCACGAACCAGCGGGTCAGGAAAACCGACAGCATCTCGGCCTGAAACGGGGCCTGCATTTCGGCGCGGTCGGCGATCTTTTCGCGATCAGCTGCACCGAACTTACCGGACCCGTAAACGGCAGTGGTGCGCATCAGGTATCCGACGGCTTCGATCTGCGCGGGGTCAGGCTGACGTCCTTTGGCAAGGTTTTCCACCACATGTGCCCACAGCCGAACCGAGCGATTGGCACGCGACAGGGACAGTTCGTTGTCACTGACACGACCTGCCTCTTGCTTTGGGACGTTCTGCGACAGCCGCGCTATGTCGGCCTTTGTCGGGATGCCGTCGAACAAGGCAAAGGTCGCGTCCCAAGCCTCGGCGATTACACGGTCGGACCGCATGTGATCGGGCAGATCGTGGGCAAAGGCGACGAGGGAATAGCTGTGATCACCCGCTGTTGCGGTATAGACCGCGTGCCCGACGCCGTTTGCATCGATATCGAACACCGGTCGGGTGAATTGCCAGGTCTCAGCCGCCATACGGCGGGTCAATTGCCGCATGAAACTGAGACGGCACTGGTGCAGCGACCCAAGGCGCGACAGCCGCATGACCGTTTCAGGGGCACGGCGGTCAACCATCAGCCCGCGTCCTTTGGGGTGAAATTCTCGGCAAAGAACCGGTACCAGTTGCCGCCCATGATCGCGGCAACGTCTGCATCGTTCATGCCTGTTGCGCGCAAGCCGGTTTCGATATTGCCAAAATCCCGGTTATCCTGAAACCAATTCGGCATTGGCGGGAACCCGGCGTTGCTGGCCGACCCTTCGCCGTAATCAATTTCCTTGGTCCAGCGTCCGACCCGCATCCATTCAACAACACTGTCAGGCTGATCCTGACACAGATCGGTCCCGATCCCGAGGTGATCGACACCGTATGTGTCCGCCGTTCTGGCAATCATTTCGCAGAAACTTTCCAACGTGCAGTCCGATTTGTCCTTGAGGTGATGAGGATAGATCGAAAAGCCCAGCATTCCGCCCTTTTCTGTCACGGCGCGGATTACGTCGTCGCGTTTGTTGCGCAAAGCCGGGGCCCAGTCATGCGGGTTGGCATGGGTGATCGCGATGGGGCGTACGGAAAACTCAGCAGCCTCGATGGTGGAGCGATCTCCGGAATGGCTCATGTCTATGACCAGACCAACCCGGTTCATTTCCTTGACCACCTGCCGCCCCATGCGGGTCAGACCGCTGTCTTCGGCCTCGTAACATCCCGTCGCAAGCAGCGACTGGTTGTTATAGGTCAGCTGCATGAACCGCGCGCCCAGCGTGTGCAGGATTTCGACAAGGCCGATATCATCCTCGATCGGTGACGGGTTCTGAAATCCGAAGAACACCGCCGTACGACCGGTTTCGCGGGCGATGTCGATGTCGCTGGCCCACTGCCCCTTCATGATCAGATCGGGGTATTGTTCGAACCAGCGGTTCCATTTTTCAAAGTTCAGAACGGTTTCGCGGAACGTCTCGTGATAGGCGATGGTAACGTGGATCGCATCCACGCCCCCTGCCCGCAGTTGGCGAAAGATCTTTTCCGACCAGTTGGCATATTGCAGGCCGTCGATGCGCATCAGTCGGGGCTCCCTGCCGCGATGTAGGCCGTTTTGACGGTCGTATAGAACTCGGCCGCGGCCTTGCCCTGTTCTCGCGGGCCATAAGAACTGTCGCCGCGTCCGCCGAATGGCACGTGGTAATCTGTGCCCGCGGTCGGCAGATTGATCGTGACAACGCCGGTGCGTGCGTTGCGCCGGAAATGCGTGGCGCGGGCCAGGCTGCGGGTCACAATGCCCGAGGTCAGGCCAAAACGGGTGTCGTTGACCACCGCCAGCGCCTCGTCATAGCTGGCGACCTTGATGACTGAGGTCAGCGGCGCAAACATTTCCTCGCGGTTGATGCGCATGTCGTTGGTCGAATTCAGGAACACGCCCGGCGACATGTAAAACCCGTCGTGCGGCATGTCGAGCCGGGTGCCGCCACAGGCCAGTTCAGCGCCTTCGGTCTTGCCCAGATCAACATAGGCAAGGTTTTCGTCCAATTGCTGCTGGCTGACAACCGGCCCCATCTGGGTGCCCTCTGCCAACGCGTGGCCCACTTTCATCGCTTTGGCCCCGGCCACCAGTTTGTCGACAAAGGCGTCGTGCACGGCCTGATGGACCACAAGGCGCGAAGACGCCGTGCATTTCTGGCCTGTGCCACCAAACGCCCCACCCAAAGCCAGCGTTACCGCAAGATCAAGATCAGCGTCGTCCATCACGGCCAGCGCGTTTTTGGAGCCCATTTCCATCTGCACTTTGGTCAGGTTCTGGATCGCCGACGCCGCGATGCCCTTGCCCACGGGCACCGACCCCGTAAAGGAAATCGCGTGGACCTTGGGGCTATCAACCAGTCGTTGGCCGATTGCACCGCCTGCCCCCATCACAAGGCTGAACAGCCCCTTGGGGATGTCTTGGCGGGCAATGATTTCACTGAGCGCAACAGCCGAGGCCGGGGTCATATTGGCAGGCTTCCACACGACCGCGTTGCCGTAGCAGAGCGCTGGCGCGATCTTCCAAGACGCCGTGGCGGTCGGAAAGTTCCAGGGCGAGATCACGGCCACGACCCCAACCGGTTCGCGCCGCACATCGACTTCGATCCCGTCACGCACGCTGTCGGCGTTTTCACCGATCTGGCGCAGGCATTCGGCGGCGTAGTACGTAAAGAACTGGCCAGCGCGATAGACTTCGCCCTTGCCTTCGGCCAGTGGCTTGCCTTCTTCCCGGCTGAGCAATGTACCCAATTCTTCGGCCCGGGCCATCATTTCGGTCCCGATGGCGTTCAGCACGGCCTGCTTGCGCTCAAGCCCATAGGCCGCCCATTCGCGCTGTGCGGCCTGCGCCTGATCCAGCGTTTGATCCAATTGATCCGGCGTCGCCTGTGCAAACAGACCGATCAGATCGCTCAGGTCAGACGGGTTGCGGTTTTCGGTATCGCTGTCGCCAGCCAGCCATTCGCCAGCAATCAGGTTCTTGTGAATCACGGTGCGCCTCATGTTCCGGAGTGATTGGCTATGGTGGACACTCCACCCCACATCAGTCAAATTCAAACTTCTGAACCCAATTACAGGAAAATTGAAGCGTGGCGATCAAGATTGAAATGTTGCGCAGCTTCTGTGCCGTGGCCAAGGCTGGCAATCTGTCGGATGCCGCCGATCACCTGGGCCGAACACAGTCTGCGGTGTCGATGACACTGAAACAGCTGGAAACCCATCTGGGCGGTCCGTTGTTTGAAAGTGAACGCAAAAACCGGCTGACGGCCCTGGGCGAACAGGTTTTCCGGCTTGGGCAGATTCAGTTGAAGCAGTTTGACAGCACGGTGCAGGCGATCGAACTGTCAGCCAGCGCACCGCAAGGGATGCTGCGGATTTCGGCCGTTCCATCGGTCGCAGCCCTTGTCTTTCCGCATGTGGTCCGGGACATCTCGCAGCGCTATCCCCGGCTTAAGATCGAACTCCGCGACGCGGATACACAGCAGGTTCTCGACTCGCTGGTGCAAGGCTGGGCCGATCTGGGAATTGCGTCGTCACATCACGTCCTGAAAGGCATCGCGTCATCTTTACTGTTCAGCGATCACTTCGGGCTGGTTTTGTCGGACAGCCACCGCCTTGCGGACCAAAGCCAGCCGATCACAATCGATGATGTGTTTTCCGTGCCTTTTCTGCGCAACGCGCTGTGCGACCAGATCCAGACCCCCCGGTTCAAGGCGCATCTGGCCGAGGTTGATGTCACGGTACACAACACACAATCCCTGTTGGCCATGCTACGACAGGACGATTGGGTCACGGTGTTGCCGCAGTCGGTCCTGGGACTTGCCCCGAAAGGTCTGGTGTTTCGCCCGATCCGCGATCTGCCGGACATGCGGCAGGTCTATCTATACCGGCGCGAACACCCAGCTTCGCCCGAGGTCGTCTCGGATGTGCACGACCTTATCGCGTCTCGGCAATGGGCGTTGCCAAGCGCGTCCGCGAGTCCGTTAACAGACCGCGATATGTGATCCTACATGACTTGGCATTCTATCGAAAACTCGCACAACATCGCTGCTTTCGCCTCTTGCCACGGTCTTGGTTCACCGCAGAATTTACCGCCTCGATTTCTTCGATCCTGTGTCAGATCGTTCAACCTTCTTTGAAGACAATCATGGGTGCTTCCGCGAAAACGCGGTGCTGTGCCATTTGTTCAAGAACACTGTTGGGCGATGCATTTCGGACGGGTTGGCGGGCGGACAGCGCTAACCCGCTGCCCGAAAACGCGACCAATGCAAAGGGAGAGGATCACTTTCGGCTATGACTCCGCTGCATGCCCTTTGCGCCAGACTGCGCAGCTGACGGTAAAGATCAAGTTGGGCAGAACCATCAAGGCCATGAAGCCGAGCACAGCGGCCGACAGCAGGTCATCACCGCAACACCCGTCAACCAGCACATAGACCAGACCCACATTGCGCAGATTTGTTGACACTGCAAGGACTTGACGACCATCGATGTCAGGCCCCCCAAAAAACCAGCCGACAACCATTAATCCCAGGATGAAGACCAAAATCGCTGCCGTCGAAGACGCGCCAAACTGAGCCAGGCCGTCTTGTCGAACCGCAGTGCTGAGAATAACCGACGCGATGAAAGACAGGACAGAAATCAGCGTGGCGGGTTTGTTTATCTTAGCACCCAGTTCAGGCGCAGACCGCCTGATGGCCATGCCAGCGGCAGCGGGCAAGGCAATCAATAGCATGGCGCGTAAGGCGATCTCGCCTGCGGGAATTGAAATGGCGGCGTCCGAAGGCAGCAAGAAAACCGCCGCAAACGGTGCCGTCACCAAAGAGACCGCAGACAGCAAAAATAGCAAAGCGCCCGCTGACGCGATTTGGCCGGGCACTTTTGTCGAGAACTGAACCGCATTGATCCCGCCCGGTGCGAAGGCAAGCAACAACAGCACGGTTTGCACGGCAGGTTCCACTGGGAACACGGCTATTATGACACCTGCCAAAACCGGAGGGATCAGGATATTCGCAGCCAAAGCACGCTGAACCACCTGCTTGTCTTTCAAGACGGCTGTCACGTTCGCGAAAGTCGTCGAAAGCCCAATACAAAGAGACGCCAAGCCGATGAACACTGAAATGAGCACCTCGACCGTTGTGTCAAAAGGGACTGACGTCTCCATCTAATGCATCTCTACTTTAGACAGTACGTTCGCCAAGGCAAAAAACGCGACGAACAACAGCACGCAGCTTGATAGCAACGAGACTGAAAACGGAAACGGGGTTTTCGTGGCCTTCGCCAGCCTGCGAAAGTAGGCCACGTGTTGAATGATGGCCGTCACCAGCATGAAAACCGCAAGGATCAGCATGAACAGACCAACAAATCTGGCCCGCTCAATCGGAAAATCCTGAAGACCAGGTACACCGGTTATGACCTGAAACAGCATTGGAATGGAAAATCCGAAACCGATCAGCGAAATTGACGTGCGCATAAAGCCCATGGTTGTTCGATCCATAGCCATCTTTGAGCGCTCGAACGCCAGGTCTGTACGTTCTTCGGCCATTTCATTTGTGGATCGAGGTTGATTGTCGAAATCTTCACCCATGGCAATCACCCTTTCAGCGCGGTACTGGCCGCAGGTTTCTTGGCGCTTTCTTCCCGCATCTCAAGAACCAGGAAATAGTTGAGGAACGTGCGGATCACGGCAATTGCAGCCAGCTTTAACAACTCTTCCATGGAAGGGTTGGTTGCCGTTGCGATGATGTCAGCGGCCAATTGCAATTCAAGCGCGACAATCAAAAACCGCGCCAAAGCCTGTCGCGGTTTGTTCGCCTGTCCGGAAAAACGTTGGGAAAAGACAGCATAGCCAAATGCGATGCCACCCGCAGCCACCACGAGGATGCTGGCCGCTTCAAAAAGCATCTGCGTTAAGTTGGCAAGTTCAATGACTACCGTTTCCAGTCCATGCATGTCTAAGCGCTCGTCATTTTACCGGCCGGCGCGGCTTCAGCGACTGGCGCCTGCTCTGCCAGGCATTGGTTGAACAGCGATGTCAGATGATCCCCATCCAAGGATGACCCATGCGCGATGGCAACAAGCCGTGTTTGCGGTTTGTCGTCCCCCCATGCGCGGTCACGCACAAGTTCAATGCGCCGTCCCACGACCTGCAGGATGTAACGGTGGTCTGGGTCGTCATTCAACCTGACGAACCCTTTGCAGCGATAGACGTTGCCGGGCAATTCGCGTTTGATCATCCGCTCCAGCGCGCGGCGGGAAAATGGAGCATCCCACGTGTTGTTCCAGGTTTTGAAAATGGCACCGTGCGAATGGTCGTGGTCGTGGTCGTGCGCATGATCATGTTCATCAGTCTGCACAACGCGGCTTACGTCGAACCGGCCGACGGACAGGAGGATTTCCAACGGTACTTCGCACTTGATGGCAGGCACAATCCGGACTCGTGAGAAAAACCCATCAATCCAGCGTTTTACTTTGGCAGCGTTTTCAGCGCCGGCCAGATCGACTTTGTTCATGATCACCAAATCCGCAAAACCGATTTGCTGCAGCTTCAGTTTACCAAGATCGGGGTCATCGTCCGCAAAGACCTGATCCGTGTCGACAACGCAGGTGACACTGTCGAGTCGGATCATGTCGCGATAGGCAGAGTCCACAAATGTCATGTAAATGCTTGCCGGGTCCGCCACACCACTGGCTTCAAGGATGATGTACTCGATCGGATCATCCCGCTCCAGAAGCTGTGCAACGGACTCGATCAGATCATCGCGGATCTGACAGCAGACACACCCATTGGCGAGGCTGATCATACCGTCCTCGACATCGACAACCAGTTCTGCGTCGACGTTGATGGACCCAAAATCGTTCACAAGGATGCCCACCTTCAACCCGTGATTGCCGGTGAGGATATGGTTCAGAAGGGTCGTCTTTCCTGCGCCCAGAAACCCGGTCAGGATTGTGATTGGTACGGGCGTAGCAGCTTTTTCAGACATCGCTCAACTCTTTCGGAAATTGGATGTGACACCGCCACGCCAACAAGTGGCGCAGCGGCTGGTTTTCAAAAGGGTCTCAGCGGCCTTCGCGCGCGTCGATCAGCGCCTGAATGTCCATGCGGAACGTTTCCTCGTCGTAGTGCTGGTTCAGCGGTCGGGCGACGTCCGGTGGGTAATACAGCGTCGGGTCCAGTTCCCGATCCCGCAAATAGGCATCCTGCTGCTCTTCCCGCGGAAGGCGCGGTTTGGGCATCTGAATGTACTCCGGAAGCTTCCCATCCGGGAAATTCTCTACGGGAAGCGTTTTGGGGTTGGGTGGCTGCATCGCCGGCGTTTCCGGGCGCAGGGCCATACGTTCCCAAATCCGGTCCTTGGTCACGTTGATGACTTTGATGTCCGGGCCACCCCACAGGAACAACCCGTCCCAATGCGCGCGAATCTCAGATATACCTTCGCCTTCGGGTTCTTCGGTGTAGTGGCAAATCATGCCAACACGCGGCTGGATCTGGTTCATCAGATACCCTGCGGCGTAGTAAGGCGTGTGATAGGTGTCGAGCGTGAATTCGAGCACCTCTTTCGGCGTGCCGTACTTATAGTTCAATAGCTGCGGCAGGTCGGCCTGGCCTTCGGTCACGAAAACGTCGCAACCCTTGGCAAACTCAATGGTGCTTTCATCCGGGCGTCCATCGCCGGTCCAGACAAAGGACAATCCAGCCTCTTCCCAGTCAACGCGGTACGCGGAGGCACCGTTTTTGACGTGGCTACGGCCCCAGTGACGGACGGTCAGACCCTCTTCCTGCAAGCAGATGCCGTTGTCGTCTTTGTAATCAAACTCGACAACTTCGGTGTCATAGCCAGCGCCGATCGGGCAGTGATCAAAGTTTTCAAGGTGCCACGTCATCATCTCGTGCATCTTGTCGACCATGTACTGCGTGCCGGTTTCTGGCCGGTCACCGTTTGGCCCAAAAATACGCAACCCGTTGCGCCAACCGCCACCCCAGGCGCGGAATGGCATGAAGTAGGGCAGGTCAGCATAGTGGTCGACGTGCAGGTGGCTGATGAAAATATCGCGTACCATGGGCGGCAGAATGCCAAGCTGGATGATGTTTTTCACACAGCCATTGCCGAAATCGAAAAACAGGCGGCGCGGGAACGGTGTACCGTTTCCAAGCTCCAGTACGATGGACGTGCCCGACTGCTTCAGCGTTGGTGGCCATGGCGTGCTGCCGGTAAAGCAAATCCGCATTTCGCCCTTTGGCAAAGGCTCATTCGGGGGGAAAAAGTTGTTGCTGGTACAGCCGGGCGTGGGCCGGAAATACTCGGGAAGTGTGATCCCGCCTCCGGGGCGTTTACCATATGGGTTGCTAGCATTGCTCATAAAGCTCTCCTCTCTAAGATACGTATTGGTATGGTTTCCTCTGTGTCCCAGCTTCAGATCCAAAGCTGATCCGGTGGCGTTTTTCGATCATGATCGCTGGCACGCTTTCTGTGTCAGACGCCGAATCTCGGTTAAAAGTTCTTCTTTGGTTAATTCCCAATCCTGCTTGGATTTCGTTCCCGGAGCGCAACGCGTTAATTCTGCAAGCGCGAACCTGAGATCTTTCATGGCAGCCTGGACGGCAGGTAAGCTGGTCGCGTACTCAACATCTGAGTGCGCGAATTCCGGAAGAAGCGTGTGTAGCTGTTCAGCGTCCACTGCGTTGCCTTTAAAGTTGGGACCCCCATATTGTGCTAAGGTGACAGAACCGAGGGAGTGAGTCACCGTTAGTTTGGGGTGATTTGGACAACGCATGGAACAACATAAACGCCATCGCGTGCCACCCGTTGAAGACGTCCGGGCGGCGCTCCAACGTATTGTTGCCTCGCCAGGGTTTGTGAACTCGGCGAGATTGCAGGACTTTTTGACCTATATTGTAGAAGAAAAGATCAGCGGTCGCGGGAGTGCGATCAAGGGAAAGACAGTTGCAGTCGCCGTCTATGGCCGCGAGATTGATGAGGCGGGCAGCGCGCAAAACCTTGTTCGTGTCGAAGCCCGCCGCCTTCGGCGGGCGCTGGATGAGTACTATTCAACTGAAGGGCAATCGGAAAACCTTCGCATAACCGTCAAGGCTGGCAGCTACACGCCCAGCTTCGATACAGTTGCGCCGGGCAAGGCCGTTGAGCGCATTGTTGCACCGGAAGTTGTCGAAGCTGCTCATCCCGCCGCCCGCAAACCGCGCTTCGCCTTTCGCCCGGTGATGACTTTTGCAGTCGCCCTTGTGGCTGCACTTGTTATCGCAGCCGGAGCGGCACTCTTCCGTGATGCCCTTATCGCTTCCAAGGGCCCATCGGCACAGGAAAAAACACCGGAACTTGCGGCGCTGAAAGAGCGTTCGGTTACCAGCGTCCAGTCATTCAACATCGCGCAACAAGCACGTGGTTTGTTCTTTCCGCTTTTCGATTCAGAGCGTCAGAAAATTGCGCTCGCCTCGTTCCGCCATGCGATTAATCTGGATCCGCATTTGCCATCGGGGTACGCGGGCGCGGCTCAGGTTCTTGCGCTGCTGTCCTTTATGTCCCCTGACGCCGAGACGTCTTCCGATCTGCTTGCACAAGCACAGGACATGGCGGCCCGCGGTCTTGAACATGGCCCGACTGACGCTTGGGCGCAGGCGGCGCAAGCATGGACATTGGCAGTAGAAGGGAACGTGGGCGAGGCCATGAAGCGTGCACGCATCGCTTTGGAGTTATCGCCTGAAGACGGCCATGTTTTGGATTTGGCCGGCCTGACCGCGCTTCTGTCCGGCGACGCGCTATTGCTGTCCGAAGTATCTGACCCGTCTCGTTACCGAAGCGGTGTGGGCAGGTTCGGCGCGAACAGCATGTGGGGCACGTCACAACTTATGCTTCAAAACTATCCTGCCACGATCGAAGCCTTCTCTACCGCAGCACAGCGTGGCTTGCCGGTTAGTGCTCCTAGCCTGTTGCTCCTTGCGACGGCCTACGACGCCAATGGTGATGAGAACGTGGCGAAGAAAACCATTCAAGAAATGATGAAAACCTGGCCGGACTTCCCTGCCGAGTCTGTCGCATCGCGATTTTTCGCGCGCGACCAAGAGACCCTTGAAAGAGTGTTGCAAACGTTTCGCGCTTACGCGGATCAAGATTAAACAGAGACTTGGCAACAAACTTTGCACGGATCAGACAAACAAAGGAAACTCCAAGCCCGAGAACTTGGCAATGAGCATCAAAAACTGCTCAAAACGCAGGAAACTGGAACCACCCTCGCAGAAATGGCAACCCAAGGAAACCTGTGCTTGAACAGAAAACCTGATCGATGCCCCGCACAAGGGCAAGCCGATCAAGTCAGTCAGGTGTCATATCTATCGTCCACGACCATGACGTCTTATGGGGCGGTACGAGACCGCCTTCCATTGGCATGAGCTGTCAGACGACAGGCGGCATCGGGAACGCGTCCGGGACTTGCGCAGCCTTAAAGTCTGCAAACCAGGTCGCGTTGTTGCCGCGCGTATCGATATGGGTGAAGCTGTTGTACCGCCCAATACCGCCGACAAAAAGACCGTCTTTGTCGCGCAGCCATCGCAGTGCCATCGCGACTGCTGGTGCGGACATGGCACGAACCTTGAAGTCAAGCGCGTTGAATTGCATGTGCAGGCTGCTTGAGGCCCCATCGATGCAGGTGTTGTAGGCCGGTGCGCGATAGGCATTGGTAATAGCGATCGGCTGACCCAGTTTGACCCTGACTGCGTCGAGCGCACGCGCGGTGGCGGCAATATTTGGCCACAGCGCACGTGGGGGATAGGTATTCAGTCCGGCACAGTTCCCGCCCGGAGTGCTGTGCGCGCCGCCAAGCACCAAAAACTCATCGGTTCCGAAATGCTGAAGCCCGAGGCTCTTGATGAAGGCGTCGAAATCCGAATACTCCGACCAGTTCAGCGCGGCATCACCACTGCGCATTCGTACATGGCCCCGTTTGGCCTCGAATATCGCACGCACATCCTCATCAGACAGGCTGTCGGTCTCGTGGCCCTCGTTGGCTTCTTCGCGTGAAACGGCAGCTACTGCGTAGGCAGGTGATACGCTGCGCGCCTTCTTGTCAGGATTGATGCTGAAGGGGATGTCACCGATGAAGTTTGGCGCGCGATGCAACTTTTCGAACAACTGCGGCGTCTGGGTTCCGCGTCCGATCCGTGCATCTATGGCTGCCCGGAAGGCTCGGTAATCGCCCACAAACTGACCGTCGTTCCAGATCTCCAGCAAGGCTCCTGTGAACGCGCCGTGGTCCGGGCCGTCGGTTGCGAATTGTGAGTCTTTGCAGGCTCCGAGGCTGAGGACAGACGCCTTAACCGGGCTTGTCAGCGGCGCCATCATCACGCTTTCCTTGATCGCGCTATAGGAACGCGACGCATCGCGATAGGCGTCGCGATTCTGCATCCAGACCCGTTCTTCGACGGCCAGCGGCATTGCGCGAACGGCTCCTTGGTCCTTCGGCTCAATCGGCTGGCCGAAAAGTGATGTCGGCATCGCGGGTCCGGCCCGCACCATCGAACCCGAATGGCAGGTATCGGCGACCATCAGCACTCGGACACCGGCGCGAAATTCGCCCCAGAGCATGTAAAGCTCGTCGTCCGCAAGCTGAAAATCGAACAGACACAGGGTCTCGTCCATCTTTTCATCGCCATCGTGATCTTCATCCTGATTGAAGTCCGGGATGCGACCGCCATGGCCGGACACGGTCAACAGGAACATACTTCCAGCCTCCAGTTCCCTGGCTGCGGCCTTGATTTCTGAGATGACTTTGGCCCGGGTTGCTGCCGAGGTGAGCAGTGACTTCGAGGCGAACCCATTGTCCTTCGCCAGCCGTTCCATCGCCTTGGCATCAGCTTCACAGGATTGAAGTTTGCCATCCCAACCGGCGTAATGCGCAGGATCGACGCTATCGAGCCCGATGTGCAGCGATCGCCCTTTACCCAAGCTGGTGGGACTACTCACCTTGGCATTGGCCTCTATGGTTTGGCGCAGTTCATCGGCATTTCCGAACGGACCGCTGCGCGCAATCGGCGGACCGCTACGAGTGTTGGCAATTTTTGCAATCTCGCGGGCAAAAAGCTGGGCCACACTGGCATAGCCTTCGTTCGTCGGATGCAGACCATCATGCCACCGGTGATCGCCAACCACTCCACGACAATCGATATAGCTTACATGTGGCATTGCCTTGCATGCACGACGCAGCCGGCGGTTGAACTGGTCCATCATGCAGGCGGCAATGGCCTTTTGCAGAGCCCGGTCCTTGATACCGCGCGATTCCATCGGCTTTCCAAGCCAGCGGTCCTTGTTGGGGACCGGGTAATCGTATCCGTGGCACAGCACCTTCACATGCGGTGTGTCGCGGCGGACCAGTTCGAACATGCGCGTATATTGCACAAGTGCGTTGTCCAATAGCGCCTGAAAAGACGGCAGCAAGTAGTCCGCGGGCTGGAGATTGGCATCAAACTCTTCAAGATGCAGCGCCAGCGCGCCGCCGGCCACAAGATCGTTCCCTCCACCAGACAGCAGCAAAATCTCGGCACCCTTGTCCCGGATCGCCCCGATGAATTCGTTTTTGTCTGCCATGTTCTGTAACAGGTCGCCCGCCGCGCCAAGCGAGAATATCGCATAGTCATCGGACAAGTGGTCGATCGTATCACGCAGCAGGATCGGATACTGAAACCAGCTATCTCCCTCTGAAACGATAATCGGACCCTGATACCCATTGCGAAGCCGCTTGTAGAACTGACCCTGCCGATGCATCCGTGCAAACCAGTTCGCACCATTCATCGCGGCAGCTGACCGCGCTGCGGCATCGGCACCTTTGGGGATACTTACCGTCTGCGGATTGAGGGTGAATTGAGGTGCGAATGGGCGAGACGCGTCTTCATCTATCAAGAAGTATTGCGAGAGGTCCGACTGATCAGTGTCCAGATCGGCCATCTTGGCCATCAGCTCATCTATGGAAATCTTCTTGGGCATGGATAATCTCCTTCAGGGATGTGACTTCGGGTCGCTTAGTGCCTTTATGCTTTGGACAATTTCGGCGAAGAATTTCGGGTCATTTGCCAGTACAGTTTGCGGGACAGATATGCGTTCGAATTGCGGGTCAGAAACCTCGGCAAGCCTGACGATCGTCTTCTCGTCAAAGAGGCCTGCGTTATCGGGCCCGTCCGCCATCCCAAGGAAGTTGCGTGGCTTGCCCACAGTAGACGAGGCCCGGTTCATAGCGGTGCCGTTAGCGGGCATCCGATCTTCGAACGCCCTGCTGACAAGGTGGAGAATTGATTTTCCGTAAGCGCCAAAGCACACCCGGCTTTCCAATTCTGCATTGGGCACATAGACATGCGCGCGATTTTCCGCTCCGTTGTTCATTGCGGCAATCAAGGGAAGAATCCGGTCGCGGGCGCGCGGCAAGCCGATGGCAGGCAGAACAAGGTGCAAGGAAGTTATCAAATCTTGCGGTAGACCGGCCGTACCTTCGGTGCCAGCAGTATGACGACGTTTAGCTGCCAGGTACATCAACGCTTCGTGCAGGATCAGAACGCCGGCGCCCTCGGTGACAATGTGCAATTCGGTCTTGGACGATTCAACAAGTTCTAACAATTCGTCGAAGAAATCAGCTATGGGTCCGAGCGCTTCTTCACCTTCATAGATTTCACGAACACTTTCGATGGGCAATTCGCGCGACCCGGTGATTGCACGTTTTGCCGCCATCTCCATGTCGCGCCAGATCGCCCGTCCGACGCCACGAACCTCGTTCTCGATCAGCGCGTCGAGATGTTCGGCATTGGAGCCTGCCTGCTCTTCGCAGCTTTTGAAAAGCCCCTGTAGCACCTCGATCGACTTTTCTGCGAAACCGTTGCACCAGAAAAGCGAGTATGGATAAAGACCCATACCCTTGATCTGATCCTTACGTTGCACGGCAGCGCCGAAGGCCTGCTTTATACCTTCGAAACTGCCTGGTATCCACACCAGCACACCTTTGTAGCGCGGCTTGTCACTGATCAGATCGGCATAGTGTCTGGCCTTGAAAGTATCACACAGATAGCTGTGCGTCTTGGACCAGCCGTCGTCGAACGAAGGATAAGAACCTGTGCTCACGTGCGTCCCGTCATCGAGATGCATGTAGTGGCCGATAAGCTCAAGACAGGGCGGCGAGCCAGAGGCGATCTTACCGATAAGACCTTTGGTACCTTTTTCGCCGATCGCCGCGCCAAAAGCATTGGGCGCATGCACACCCAGCCGCAGCACCCAGCCATCAATGATATTGTGCGCCCAGTCTGCATAGGACCAAAGCCCAATCCCAGCTTGGCCCTTGTAGCCGCCCCACTGTTCACCCCATGAATTCAGGACGTGGAAGCCGTCTTTGTCATACCCTACGATCACAAAAGCATGGCTGCCAGTGCGGCAATTGGCCGGTGACCATTTGATCTTACCGTCGTTGCGATAGCCTTCTGGAGCACTCCAGCCGTCATGGGTCTTGGCTGAGACAAGTATCGCTTCTGCGTCGTTGAGAGCGGCGTGATAATGGTTGAGAACTGATGCCAGCCGGTAATAAGCGCCCAGACCAATATGTTTGGCCCGTTTCGCTTGCGCAACGCTAGGGAAATTCCGCTTTGCGTCTGAACCATCTGCGAAATAGCATTCGCTTTGCCATCGAAAATCCTCACCACAGACACTCGGCTGCGGCCAGTCAAGGCAAACGCCGTGGTGATAAAAACCCTTGATCGCGGATCGTAGTGAATAAATCCCCTCTGTCTGGCTCTCGGCGAATTCTTCGTCGCGCGGATAGAGGTCATGAAACCGCGCCATACGATAGAGCATATCTGCACTGACGACCTCGGGATCATCGGTGTTTAACCCGTTCTCGCCGTCAATGCCGGTCGGTCTATCTTGCCGCAAGACTTGCATGCTACGCTGCAAATCGATGGCATTGGCCAGAGAATGCCCCACACAACGCCCGCTTTGACCCTGATTTCGGACACCAAAGATGGGGCGACGCATGTTTGTTTCAGGCACGTTGTGCATGAGTCTGTGGTCTATTAGAAATTCCTGCCGCAGCACTGCGAGATTCGGGGTGTAGGGCTGATCCCTCAGATCGACCAAATCTTCGCGCATCCCCTGTTGGAGCCAAAACCCAGGCGTGTCATTGGACATGCGTCATTTTCCAGTAGTCACTAAAGATGCCAAAATCAAAAAAAGAGTATGTTGCAGAATTAGATGTATTGATCGGCCCAGAAGCCAAAGACGAAAATTCAAAAATAATGACCAATATTAGCACACTGCCGGAGTTTGCGCAATTGAAGTCAACGGCGACCTGTTTCCCGGCGACCGGTGCAGAGCAAAATCGACCACTTTGGCACAAGTGATCCTCCCCCGCTGAATTGATCCGGCCTTATAGTTAGGCTCAGGACCCATTGATTTCCGACTGGCAGCGTGATTCACGGTTCGAAAAACGAGCGGTGAACATGTCTGATCTTTTTTGGTTGAGCGACGCGCAGATGGCGCG
>NZ_VOGO01000008.1 GCF_007923355.1 Falsiphaeobacter marinintestinus | reverse complement strand
GCGCCTCAGCGCCGCCGGTGAAGTGGGTTCTAAGGTTTAACCCAAATACCCGCAAGCGCTTTTTACAAGAAACGACATCTTTTTTCGATTTTTCTTCTTTTATAAACAAAATCAGTAGCTTACGTGCCGTTGGTGTTTGAAATTCCCGCTTACCCTTGGGAAACTACGACCAAAACCCGCTTCTGATCTGGGGCGCTAACACTAGATTTTGAGTTACCCACAGAGATACCCCCAAGACTGTCCATAGGGGGGTGATTTGGCGGCGCGACTCGCCCCGAATCTTTGGATCGTTTTTGTGGTCAGGGGCGGTCTGCAGCGATTCAGGCTGTTGCGCGCCGTCGCCCTGGCAGGCGCAAGGCCAACAGGCCCAGAATCACCGCGAGATAGATCAAGGGTTCGATCTGAAAGCCCTTCACCAGCATCAGGTAATGCACCGCGCCCAACAGAATGGCTGGATAGACCAGCTTGTGAAGTCGTCGCCACGCCGGACCCAGCTTGCGGACCGACCAGTTGTTCGAGGTGATGGCCAGCGGCAACAGCAACAGGAACCCGGCCATGCCCACGGTCACATACGGGCGCTTGACGATGTCCGCCCAGATCTGTGACGGAACCTGCACATCCAACACCAGCCATACCAGAAGGTGCAACAAGACATAGACGAAGGCGAGCACGCCAATCGCGCGGCGGAACTTGATCAGGTTGAGACCCAGATACCGGCGCAACGGCGTGATCGCCAACCCGACAACCAGCATCTTCAACGCCAGCTCGCCCAGTTCATGCTCCAGCGTTTTGATCGGCTCAACGCCCAGACCACCAGTCATGCCAAGATACAGGAACCAGACCGGAGCAAGCAGCCCCACCAGATAGACAGACCATACCGGTACGCGCCGCAGCATTCTGTTTACTTTATCGATCATCTACCCGTCCATTTACCTGAAACCGACCTAACCACGCACCGGCCCAGGTTCAAAACACTGTCGTTCACATCCGCTCGGGGAATGTTTCAACCCGGAGTGATCCGAACTGGCAAGTATTCGAACGCCCGGATTGTGTTGTTCATGGCAATCACAGGATCGCCGTCAAGTGCCCAACGGCTGACACGTGTGCGCATCGCATCGATCAGGTTGATCAACTCGCGCCTTGCCAGATGCAGCCCCATGCACGTGTGTTTCCCGTGTCCGAACCCCAGATGCTTGCGCAGGTTGCGCGTGATGTCGAAGCGATCCGGGTCGTCCCACACAGTATGATCCCGGTTCGCGGAGGCATAGATGGCGATGATCCGTTGCCCCTTGGGCAAAGCAACGCCCGAGACTTCGGTGTCTTCGGCTATATACCGTGAGAACGCCCGGATCGGCGTGGCCATCCGCACGACTTCCTCAACCGCGTTTGGGACAAGGTCCGGGTTTTCGCGAAGCAGATTCCACTGATCGGGGAATTTGGCAAAGTAATAGGCCGCGAACCCGGCCGCCGAAACCGTCGTATCCAGACTTGGGTTGATATAGTCGCGCATCATCTGGGCGGCTTGTGCTTCGCTAAAGCCTTTTTCGGGGGCCACCTCAAAGATGCGGCGCGCCAGCCCGCCCTCCTTTAAGTGTTCAGGCTTGCCATACTTATCCAGATAGTCCCGCAGCCCAACCAGTTCGCCGAACGCCGCCTGGCTGCGCGCATTGAACCCTTCGAACAGATTAAAGGCCGCCGCCGCCCACTTTAGCATGTTCTCCTGCCCGGCATCGCTCAGCCCCACCAGATCGATCACGATCGACACCGGCAAGACCTGTGCGAACTCGCTCATCCCGTCAAACCGGCCTTGCGCAACCAGCCTGTCGGCCAGCCCCTGCGCGGTATCATGTATATAGGACTCTAACGGGCGCAGGTTCTTGGGCATGATCGGGGTCGCGGTGACTGCCCGTTGCTTATCGTGTGCAGGATTGTCTGAATTCAGCGAATTTCCGATCAGCAGCGCATTCACGTCGTCATTCAACGACAGGCCCCGCCCCGAGATGAACCTGTCGGCGCCGCGCAAGACCTGAACGACTTCATCGTATCGCGCGACGGCAAAAGCCTGTTGCTGTTCCAGCCAGACAACCGGCCCCATGTCTCGCATCGCCGCATATCGCGGAATTGGGTCACGGATGAAATCGTCGCCATAGAAATCGTCGGTATATACCTGTGCCTGCATCGATGTCTCCCTGGCGGTATCCAAGCCGGGATTTCTGCGATCAACAAGACAAAAGCGAAGTGGTCAAGCACCGAACGGCGCGGCACTGTCAAAATGATGACGCGGGCGGTCTGCACGACGTTCAGATGCCCGTGAACGGAAAACGGCCCCGATTGGGACCATTCACCAGGATATTCAGGACCCGACGCTATCAGCGCACCGGGTCCAAGATTGCCAGCCGGGTCTGAGCCGGCTTAAAAGTACTTGCTCAGATCCATGCCTTCATACATCCCGGCGACTTCGCTTTCGTAGCCGTTGAACATCAGGGTCGGGATACGTTTGGCGAACAGGCCACCCCCAATCTTGCGCTCAGTCGCTTGCGACCAGCGCGGGTGATCGACGGTCGGGTTCACGTTGCTGTAAAAGCCGTATTCACGGGCGCTGTACATGTTCCAGCTTGCCGGTGGTTCCTTGTCGGTCAGCGTGATCCGCACAATCGACTTGATCGACTTGAAGCCATACTTCCACGGCACCACCAAACGCAGCGGAGCGCCATTCTGGTTCGGAAGCGGTTTGCCATAAAGTCCGGTCGCCATCAGCGTCAGCGGATTCATCGCTTCGTCCAGTCGCAGACCTTCGCGATAGGGCCATTCAATCGTCGGATAACGAACGCCCGGCATTTCTTCCGGGCGCAACAGGGTTTCGAAAGCGACGTATTTTGCGCCGTCTTTCACGCCCACCATGTTCAGCAGATCGGCCAATTCGAACCCATTCCAGGGGATGACCATCGACCAGGCCTCGACACACCGAAAGCGATAAATCCGCTCTTCAATGGTCATCTCGGACAGAATGTCCTGAAAATCGTACGTTCCGGGGCGATCAACCAGACCGTCGATTTCGACCTTCCAGGGGCTGGTTGTCATCTGGCCCGCATTGGCCGCCGGATCTGACTTGCCGGTGCCGAATTCGTAAAAATTGCAATAGCTGGTGATTTCATCCCAGGCATTCGGCTTGAGATCCTCAGCCGCCGCAGGTCCGGCAATCGAAGCCAACCCAAGACCCGCCATGCCCGCCATCAGCTGGCGACGGTTCATGAATGCTCCATAAGGGGTCACATCATCACGCGTCAGGTCGTTTTGCCACCGGTGGGCCATTGGGCTAGTCCTCCATCCTGCCTACGCCGTGATGGCATGGACATATTGTATACTGTTTCGTGCAAGATGCGGCCCCGTGCAGAACATAGCAACTGCACGCGATGTCAAAACACCGTGGGGTTTCTTACAGTCCGAGATTCAGGGCGCGTCCGGCGGGTTGTGGCTGGGCAGGATTTCGTTGAACGGAATGCTGCGCCCGTTTGCCTGCACGATCCGCATGTGACGACGGCGCATCAGGCGGGGTTCGGCGACGCCGACCGAGTGCGCGATGGTTTCGACCTCGTTGATGACGGACAGGGCATAGCGGGCAACGCGGCTATATTTGCTTTCAACCACCAGACCCTTTTGCAGCCTTGGATCGTGGGTCGTAATGCCGGTCGGACAGGTGTTCTTGTTGCACTTCAGCGCCTGAATGCAGCCCAGCGCAAACATGAAACCGCGCCCGCAGGCGACAAAATCGGCACCAGCCGCCAACGCCCAGGCGACGTCGCCCGGGTTCACCAGCTTGCCGCTGGCGATCATCCGGATGCGATCCTTCAGCCCGTGTTCGTCGCGCAGGTTGGTCACGATCGGAAGCGCCTCGCGGATTGACATGCCAACCAGATCGATCAAGGGCATCGGAGCCGCGCCGGTGCCGCCTTCGCCCCCGTCCAGCGTGATAAAGTCCGGCGCGCTGTCGGGTCCGCGGGCGTTGATGGCTTCAAACAATTCACGGAACACTTGCTCGGACCCGGCCACGGTCTTGATGCCAACGGGCTTGCCGGTGACCTCGCGCACATGGGCGATCATGTCGAGCAGCTGTTCGTTGCTGCGCACTTCGCGGTGGCGATTGGGCGAAATACCATCCTGCCCGATGGCCAGCCCGCGGATTGCGGCAATCTCGGCGTTGACCTTTTCACCGGGCAGGATACCGCCCTTTCCGGGCTTGGCACCCTGCGCCAGCTTGATCTCGAACATGCGCACCGCGTCATGCGCCGCGACCTCGCGCAGCTTGTCGTCGCTCATGTTGCCTTCGACATCACGCACACCAAATTTGGCGGTGCCGATCTGATAGACAATGTCGCATCCGCCCTCCAGATGGAACGGGCTTAACCCGCCCTCGCCAGTGTTCAGCCAGACGCCGGCGTCTTTCGCCCCACGGCTGAGCGCCTGCACGGCGGGTTTGGAGATCGCGCCATAACTCATCCCCGAAATGTTGAAAAAAGACGGCGCCAGAAAGGGCTTACGCGCTGTCGGGCCGATCAGCATCGGTTCGGTCTTGGCGTATTGATCGTTCAGAGGAGGAAACGCCGCGTTGATAAAGATCGGCGTGCCGGGCACATCAAGATTGCGGGTCGACCCGAACGCCACTGTATTACTTTCACCGGACGACGCGCGGCTGACCCATTCGCGCTGAGCCCGGTTAAACGGCAGTTCTTCGCGATCCATCGCAAAGAAATACTGCCGGAAGAATTCGCCAAGCGCCGTGAACAGCCCCCGGAACCGTCCGATCACCGGATAGTTTCGCCGGATTGCATCGCCCGTCTGAAACCGGTCCGCAATAAACAGGATCACGGCAATAAACGCGATCAGGCCGACGATACCGACAAAGACCAGCGCCATGGCCTGCAGCGCGTGAATCGTGAAATCCATTCAAAAACTCCGATGTTTGATGTGGCGCAATGTGCGCCACCCCTATTACCGTCAAGAGTGAGTTGGAACGGCGCGGCTGGCAAGCCATGCCTGATCAATTATGGGAGAAGCATGTCATGAAACGTATTCTGCTGGCGGCAGGACTGGCCGTAACCGCAACCCTAGCGACGGCGGAGGATACTTCTGTGACCTATGTCGTCGATCAGTCTTACGATGATGTGACGTTCAGCATTGAAAGCGCCATCACTGACAAGGGTCTGGTCATCGATGCGGTCAACCATGTCGGAGAAATGCTGGAGCGGACCAAGGGCGATGTCGGATCAGACGTGACGATTTTCCTGAATGCCGAGGTCTATAATTTCTGTTCCGCCAAGGTGTCGCGTCAGGTGATGGAAGCCGACCCGATGAACCTGCAATTCTGCCCCTATGGGATCTTCGTGATGCAGCTTCCGGGCAGCCCGGATCAGACCACGGTCGGCTATCGCGTCATGCCCGAGGGTCCGATGAAAGCGGTTCAGGCGATGCTGGACGAGATCGTCCAAGAGGCCATCAGCGAGTAACCGGGCATCGGTTTCTTCCGTTTTGTACATGCCTAAAGCGGTGACTTGTCCGTTTTGTACAAAGGGCTATCTTCTGAAGTTCGGACAGTGGCGGCCCGGATTTGTGGCGCATGAATGCAGCTTGGCAACGCCCGATCACTTAATGAAACGGACAGGAACCCGCATGACCCGACGCATCACTCAGACGATTCGACTGGCGGCTGTGCTGTCGGCGGCAGCAACGGCGACGCTGGCGCAGGAACAGCCGCGACTGGTGCTGCAGATCACGGTCGACCAACTGCGTGGCGATATGATCGACCGGTACGGCGCGGGTCTGGGCAATGATGGATTTCGCTATCTGCTGACCAACGGCGTGCATTTTGCCAACGCGCATCACCGGCACGCCAACACCGAAACCATCGTTGGCCACACGACGCTGGCAACCGGAACCGATCCGGCGGTGCACGGAATGGTCGCGAACCTGTGGTATGATCCGGCATCGGGATCACCGGTGTATGCGGTGCAGGATCCTGAGTTTGCTCTGGTCGGCGCCGGAGGGGTCGAAGCCGACACCGAGATTGACCCGACGCAGGCCGCCGCCACGACCAGCGGGCGGTCTCCGCGCAACATCCTGACGACCACGATTTCGGATCAGATGGCGATGTTTTTTGGGCCCGAGGCCAAGATCTTTGGCGTGTCGGTCAAAGATCGGGGCGCGATCGCGATGGCGGGGCACAGCGGGCAGGCCTATTGGTTCTCAAAGTCGGACGGGCTGTTTGCGACCAGCACGTTTTACCGCGATGACTATCCAGGGTGGGTCGATGCGTGGAACGCCGCCGGCAAGGTATGGTCTTATGCGGATACCGCGTGGACGTTGCAGGATGCGGCGGACACCTATCGCTTTGGTGCGCGCGATGACCAGCCTTGGGAAACCGAAATGCCCGGATTTGGCCGTGTGTTTCCGCATGCCTTCGGCGCGGGGGACTCACCTTATTACACGACCTTCCTGACGCTAAGCCCGGCGGGTGATGCGTTGACGGTGGATTTCGCCAAAGCCCTGATCGATGCCGAAGCGATCGGGCAGGATGACGTCACCGATTACCTGTCTGTCAGCCTGTCATCGACCGATTATGTCGGCCATATCTTTGGCCCCTCAAGCCTTGAGGCCGAAGACAACATCCGCCAGTTGGACCGGACACTGGCCGATCTGCTGGCGTATGTGGACGACCGGGTCGGTCTGGATCAGACGTTGATCGTTTTGTCGGCGGACCACGGTGCGCCGGAACATCCCGATTATCTGGCCGAATATGGCATCAGCGCCGGCACGTTTGACTTTAACCGGGTGGATACCAAGCCGGGGTTCGTGCGTCTGACCCAAGACTTTGGCGTCGGATCTGACCTAATCGAAGCCTATTCGCACCCCTATCTTTATCTGAACCGGGACGAGATCGCGGCGCGTGGGCTGGACCTGCGCGAGGTTGCCGATGCCGTGGCGCGCGAGTTGGACGCTTTGCCCGGCATCGCCGAGGCCGTGTCGAGCTTTGATCTGCGCGACGGCAGTTTTTCCGAGGCTGGAGTCGGCGCGCATGTGCTGGCCAATTTTCACCCGGATCGCTCGGGCGACATCTATGTGGTGTTCGACCCGCATTGGTTCATCGCCGATTTCGACGGGTTGACGGTGGCATCGGCGCATGGATCGCCCTGGGCCTATGACAGCCATGTTCCGGTGATCTTTTCCGGACCGGGCATTTCGTCCGGACGTGTGACGCGCCGCGTTGAAACCGTGGACGTGGCCACGACAATCGCGGCCTATCTGGGCACCGGATTACCCAGCGGCGCACGCGGCGCGGTGCTGGGCGAAGCGATTCCCTGAGACCGAGAGGTTTGAATGGGGCGGCTGGCGGTTCGGAATTCGCGGTGCTTTGAGGGCATCGCGGTTGGTCTGGACGGGTGGATCACCGAGGCGTCAGATAGTGCCACGAGACATAGCCCTTAAGAGCGCGCGCTTCCTTTAGGGACACTTTACACCATTCGTTGGAGCCGATCTGTTCGCAGGAATGGAGCCGCAGTACGGTGCCGTTCGGAAGGCCCACGATAACGCGGAAATCGGTTCCCGGCCCGGCGCGCAATTTCAGCATGTCGTCGCCTTCAACACCGGTGACTTCGTAAAATTCAGCCGTGTCTGCGTATGCGCGGTCGGTGCCCGGGAAACCCCCAAGCACAACTGCGGCGAGCGCGGCAAAGATAGCCTTGCGCATCGGTCTCTCCTGTTTTTTTGCCTCGGGTTCAGTTTACCCTGTCGCGCGTGTCTCAGGCAACCGCGTTGCCGCGTTAGCCTGAACCTGTTTTACAGATGCGCGCGAAAGAACCCGGCCACTTTTTCCGCAAACAGATCCTGTGCAACCGGACGGGCGGACAGGCTTTGGCGGGCAGCCTGGACCTGATCCGGGGTCATCAGGTCGTTTTCCAACAGGTCCGCAATCGCCCGGATGAAATCGGGCGGGTATTCGGGGTGGAACTGGGTCGACATGGCCGGGAAGTCATAGCTAAGCGCGGCCACCGGGCAGTAGTCAGCCGAGGCCTGAACCGTGGCACCGGGCGGGACGGTGACCACCTGATCCTGATGCGACACGTGGCCGGTGATCGTATCCCCCTGGTCGCTGGTAAAGTCGCGCGCGCCGAGGCAAAACCCCTTGTCTTCCTTGCGGGCCGCGCCGCCATAGCTGTGCGCCATCATCTGGTGGCCAAAGCAGATGCCATAGACCGGTTTGCCCGCAGTTCGGATGTGCAGCAACAGATCGCGCAGCGGGTCCATCCAGTCACGTTCGTCGTACACGCCCGCTTCCGACCCCGGAAGGATGAAGCCGTCGAACGCATTAACCGTTGGCAAGGCCGCGCCGCCCACAACGTCGACGCCGATCAGATCGGCCTCGGGCAAATGCGGGCCCAACCATGTGGTAACCATGTCGGCAACGCTGCCGAACCCATCCAGATGGGGCGCGGGCAATGCTGCCACGTCGATAATCGCGATGCGGGCCATGATGTATCCTTTTCAGCAATAAGGCCGCGCGATCAGCGCGGCCTTATTGCAGGTGGTTATCCCTTGCGTTCGGTGCCCCAGTCAAAGGGTCGGTCGATCCCGGCCATTTTGACCCCGGTAAAGGCCGATGCCTCGAAGCTGAGGGCGCGCAGGTCTTCGGGTTCAAGGTTATGCACCGAGGATTTGCCGCACGCCTTGGCCAGTGCGGTGACTTCCATGGTCATCGCCGTCAGCAGGCGCGCCACACGTTCGGCCCCGGCGGGCACGTTCATGCGCTTTTCAAGCTCTGGATCCTGCGTCGCGACGCCGACCGGGCACATGCCGGTGTGGCAGTGATGGCAGGCCCCGGGGGAGGTGCCAAGTGCGGCGTAGTCGTCGTAGTAGCGGGGCGAATTGCAGCCCAGAGCCATCATCGCGCCATTGCCGATCATCACCGCGTCCGCGCCCAGCGCCAAAGCCTTGGCGACGTCGGTGCCGGTACGGATACCACCAGCGGCGACCAGCGTGACCTTGCCCGACATCCCGCACTCATCCAGCGCCTCACGGGCGGCGGGGATCGCGGACATACACGGGATGCCGGTGTGGTTCAGCAGTAATTCCGGGCTGGCGCCGGTGCCGCCTTCGGCCCCGTCCACCACCACAACGTCTGCCCCCGCCTTGGCGGCAACAGCCACGTCATAGCGCGGACGGGTTGCGCCCATCTTGATGAAGATCGGCACCTTATAGTTGGTGGCAATCCGCAGTTCTTCGATCTTGACCGCCAAGTCATCCGCGCCCAGCCAGTCAGGATGACGGATGGTCGAGCGTTGATCGACGCCTTCGGGCAGGGTGCGCATCTTGCTGACCCGTTCGGACACTTTCATACCCAGAAGCAGACCGCCGGTGCCGGGCTTTGCGCCCTGCCCCACGACCAGTTCAAGGCCATCGGCGCGGCGCAGATGGTCAAGGTCCAGCCCATAACGCGCGGGCGACATCTGATAGACCAGTCGATTGGACGCGGCGCGCTCTTCCTCCAGCATGCCGCCTTCGCCGGTGCAGGTCATTGAACCGACTTTCGACGCGCCATGCCCCAAAGCCTCTTTCGCCGAGGCCGAGAGCGCCCCGAACGACATCGAGGCGATATAGATCGGGATGTCGAGTTCGATGGGGTTTTCGACCAGCCCTCGACCGCCGCCCAACACCGTCTTGGTGTCGCATTTCTCGCGATACCCTTCCAGCGGCAAGCGGGTCATGGTGGCCGGAACAAAGGTCAGATCATCCCATGTCGGAAGCTGTTTGTTGAACGAATTATATCCGCGCACCTGATAGCGGCCCAACTGCGCCAATGCGTGCACCTCGGAAATCGCCTCGGGCGTCCAGCGGGTTGATCCGCCCTGATCATAAGAGGACGGAACGCCTGCGGGGCGGCCTTCGATGGCACCGTCAGAGAACTGGACCAGATCCTCGGGGGCCTCTTCGAACGGATATTCGTAGGGGCCTTCTATATCATCAGCCATGCTTTTGCGTCCCTGCTTTCGAAATACCAAAGCCGTTGTCCGGCCACGATGCGACGCCAGTCGCGCGATGTGTCTTTCAGGCCAAGCGGATCAAGGATGGCATCCACCTCGGCCACCTGTTCTGCTGTGGGTTCGGTCACCACGGCGTCAACGCCAAGATCTTCGATGTCACCGGTGACCCAGACTTCGCCTTCCCACAGGGCATCGGCACAGCTGGGTCCGGCCCCGCCAAGCGCGATAATCTTGCCGCCATGCGCCATGAACCCGCTTTGATAGCCGATCTTGCCTTCGACGATGATGTTGCCGCCCTTCATGGCGACCCCGGCGCGCGGTCCGCTGTCGCCTTTGACATGGATGGTTCCGCCCAGCATCGCGGCCCCCACCGACATGCCGGCATAGCCGCCGACAGTGATATGGCCGCTGGCCATGGCTTCGCCGCAGCCCCAACCGGCGTTGCGTTCGATATCGATGATCGCCCCGTTGTTCAGCCCGCCGCAATAATAGCCGACCGAGCCTTCGAACCGGATGGAGCACCCGGCAGGCAGGCCGACGCCCAGATTGTGACGTGACAGGGTGTTGGTGACGGTGATCGACTTGCCCGCCTGTGCGGCGGCTTGAATTTCTTCGTGGACCTCGCGCACCGGGCGTTTGCCGACGTCGATGACAACATCGCTCATGCGGCGGCCCTCCGGTTGCCGACGCCCCAGATGCCATGCAGGCTGGGCCCGTCGTAATTCAGGATGCTGACGCCATCGTCGTCATAGACGCGGCGCACGGCCTGTTCTTCGGTGGCGGCGGCCATTTCGCCGTTCTGTTCGACAACAACCAGCGGTTTCATTGCAAAGCGGTCTTTGGCCCAGCCAATGGTGTCAGGGCCGCCGATCATGAAGGTGAACACACCGTCGATTTCGTCGATCGAGCGGATCAGCGCCTGCTCAAGGCTGAGGCCTTCTTTCATCCGGTCCGAAACCCAGACGGCGATCAGTTCGCTGTCGTTATAGGTGAGGAAACGGTATCCCTTGCGCTCAAGCTTGGAGCGCCATGTATAATAGTCGGTGATCTGGCCGTTATGCACGATGGCGACATCCGGGAACGGGCGCGCCCAGAACGGGTGGCTGGCATTGGGGCGGACATCGCTTTCGGTGGCAAGCCGGGCATGGCCCAGACCGTGGGTACCGACCATGTCGCGCACGCCGTGCTTGTCAGCGACCTCATACGCGCCGCCCGTGTCCTTGATGATCTCAAGCGAGCGCCCGACCGACTGCATTTCAAGCCGTTCACAGATCTGATCGGCGGCTTTGGTCCACATGGCCACGTCGCGCGGATCGCTGATTTCCATGCGCACCGAATAGTGCTGGCTGTCGCCGTTGTCCCATGTCGGATCGGCGGTGAAATCACCGCCATGCTGGCGCAGAATGGCAAGGTAATCTTCCAGATCTTTGCCCATGGCATCGCGATCAAAGCCCATCGCGCGCACCACGTATCCGCTGTCACGCGGGACGCCGTAAATGGCAAATCCGGTGCTGTCAGCGCCGCGATGTTCCTGCGCATCCATCAGTTCGACCAGGTCGCGCCCGACCTTGCCCGGGGCATTCAGTATTCGTCCGGCGATTCCGCACATGCTGGACCTCCCTTCAATTTACGTATACTGTATACAGTATTCATATACAGGCAAGCCGAATTTCGTTACATTCGACCTTTCTGCGGTATGTCGTATCCTGTATCCGCGCCCGAAAAGGAAAAAGCGATGGCATTCAAATCCCTGTCCCAGCCGCGCGTGCGCTTGGCCGATGAAGTGTATGCGCAGATCCTTCAAGCGATACAGAACGGCGCGATCACCTCGGAAGACCGAATTGTTCAGGAAAAGCTGGCCGAGGAATTCGGTATTTCACGCACCCCGGTGCGCGAAGCCCTGTTTCGGATGGAGCAAGAGGGCATCCTTGCCGTGGCGCAGCGCGGTGGGTTCAAGATCCGCAAGATCGGTCCCGATGAAATCACCGAACTGTACGAGGCGCGCTGTTCCATCGAAGGATTCGCCGCCCGCCTGCTGGCGCAGCGCAACGACAAGGCGCTGAACATGCGCCTGCGCGAGATTATTGCCGATGCCGAAGATCTGAAGAACGAAACGGTGAAGGCCTATTTCAATGCCAACCTGACGGTGCATCGTGCCATCGTGGAGGCGTCGGAAAACCGGTTCCTGCTGGAGTTCTTTGACAACCTCTGGAATCGCGGGTCGTCGTTTACCCTGTTTTCCACCATCGAAAGCACCGATCTGTCGAAATCGCTGGGTGATCACATGGCGCTGATTGATGCGATTGAGTCGGGCAATGATACCTTTGCTGCCGAAAAGATGATTGCCCATATCAGCGACGGTCACCGGCTGCAGGTCCAAAGCGGCCGGGTCTAGACGCTTTTCCGGCGATTAGCTGGCCTGCGTTTCCAGAATTTTGGCGGCCATGCTGGCGCGATTGTCGACGCCCAGCTTGGAATAGATCGCCTGCGTCTGATTGCGGATCGTCGCCGGGGCAACGCCCAGAATACGGGCGGCCTCTTTGTGGCTTTTGCCAGCGGCGAGGGTGCGGGCAACTTCGCGTTCGCGGTGGGTCAGAAGGTCAAACGCCGTCAGATGCCGCAGCGTGAGCTTGCGCAGCCCCATCCCTTGCAGACCCGGCGCGTTTTCACAGCGCACCACCAATGCCCGGTCCGTCAGGATGTGTTCGCCCGGTTCTGCGATCAGGCTGCGCAGTTTTGCAGGCAGTTCATCGCCCTCCCAGCCGGGCCAGAACGCGCCAAGCTGTTCGCGCAGGTTGTTCAGACCCAGAATGCCGATGCCGCATTCGTTGACAAAGATCGACACCGACCCCGGCGCATCGGCCCGACCCGGTTCGCTGGCCGACAGCTTCATCGCTGAAGACAGCTGATCGACGGCACATTGCAGGAAATCCTGCTCGTCCGTGCTGAACGCCCGCGCCGGGTGCCCGGCCCGGTAACTGGACAGATAGAACGACGCGACGCGCCCCGGGCGGGTATGCATGGCCGTGGCGATTTCGCTAAAGCCGAAGGTGTCGGCCAGAAAAACCATACCGTCACTTTGCATGGCACCGGTGCGCGAATACGCGGCAGGCGCATCCGGGTTTTCGAGGATCTGGGCGGCCAGCAAATCCTGATCGGACATGGTTTGCCAGGTGTCGAAATAGGTGTCCGGCAGGTTTAGCGCGGCGTTGGCGTGAATTTCGACCCCTTGGGAATTGATCTGGGCCCAGCCATACCAAGCGGCATCGAAACCAAGCGTCTCGGACAGCTCTCCGACGGCCCATCGGGCCAGCCCTTCGGCATCATCCGACCGGACCCGATCGTGCATTTCAGAGACGAAGCTAGAAAACTTGTTCAGGCTGTTTCCCAAGCGTCCCCCTCCCCCAAATGCATGTCTAACGCCACAGCTTTTCATCGCCAGTATACTGCGACCCCGGTAATTTTCCATCTTTGGTGAAGGCATCAAGCACGTTGCGCATGATCGTAGCGACGTTGTTTTCGCCGCCATGGCACGGCAAGGCCTGGCTCCACGCGATGGACCCGGCGGCAAAAACCGCGCCATTCGAGGGGGTTGTGAAATAGATCATATCGCCGCGCACTTGCGCGTCCTGCGTGCCGCCGCGCCCCGGAAAAGCATATGTGACCTCTTCCGACACCAGCGGATAGTTGTCCGAATGCCCCCAGCTTGAGGCCAGCAGCATCGAATGCGGTGGTGTGCCCAGCATCAGGTCATAGCGATCAAGTTCGACCCCCGCTGCCCCGCCTGCGGCCAGTCCGAAATCGCCAATCGTTTCTTCGTCGCCGATACCTTTCAGGATCCATGAGACCCGTTTGTGGAACGAATCCGGCATCCGTTCGAAATGCTCACTGGCGTCCATGCCTTCGGTGGTGAAGCCAAGTCCGACGATCTTTTGCGGCGCCCGCCCGCGGGATCGCCACAGGCCCGAGCGTTCGCCAGTGCAGGCCAGATGCCCTTCGCCGGGTTCGGCCTGCCAGGCGCGGCTGCCCGTGTCGAGCTTGCGCACTTCGATGCAATGCGGTTCACCGGCGCGCAGGCCCGTGACCCAGTAATACCCGTTGCCGCCCAAATACATCACCCGGCCGCCGGTGCGCAGGTAATCTTCGGTGCCGTCCATCATCTCTTCGGAATAATACTCCGGATGGGTGCCGTTCAGGATCACCTTATAGGGTTTCAGGGCGTCAACGCCTTCGGCGTGCAGGTCGTGGTCGGTCAGCACGTCATAGTCATAGCCGGCATGTTCCAGCCACCAGAGCAGGGACAGATCGGCCGGCAGCGCCCAGGGAAAATTCATCGCTGGCATGCGGTACTTGGGCCTGAGCGATACGATGGGCCGCCGCCACGAGCTGAAGCAACAGCCCGCGCCGTCAGTGTGGTGGTCATAGGTCGACAACCCGAATTCTTCGAGCTTCTTGAACTCAAGATCCTCGGCGGTGATGACGGGCGTATGGGCGACGATGGCCTGGGCAATCGGGGCTTCGTAACTCAGATGTTCGTTGCCATAGGCGAGATAGGTGAAGGTGGGCAGCAGAACGCCGATTTTGGCGCGCGGCGTGTCAGGGCGCAGGATGAATGGGATATGGTCTTCGGCCTCGCCCGCCCGCAGGTGCAAGGCATAGACACCGCTTTTCAGATCGGCGGGCAAGGCCAGCGTGTGCGTGACCTCCCAATTGCTGTCGGTCAGCGCATCATCGTGGAAATGCACGCCGCCATAGGTTTCGGGGGCCATGTGAAAACTGTCAGCGCCGCGCCAGTTATGGCCCGTCATCAGGCGCACCGGGCGGTTGATGCCCTGCATATGCAGCCCGTGCGGGCCCGTGTCGGTGATGGTGTCGCCGATACCGGTCTTGCTGATCCCGTCGGTCGGGTCCCAATAGGCCAGCAGCCCGGTTTGCGGCGGGGCTTCGCCGGTCGACAGCGCGGTCACCTGATCGCGGGTCAAAACGCGGTCATAGATGCCGGATCGATCCAGTTTGCCGTTGAACAGAAAGGCGGCGAACTTGCCCCGCTGTGGGTTCCACGCGGTCGCGGCAGCCAGTTTGAAATCGGCGGTGTCACCGGTGGCCGAGGGCGCAACCCGCATGGTTTCTTCGATCCAGCTGTCATCTTCGAACGGAACAACGGTGGAAATGCGCGAATTCCACGCGGTCACACGGTTGATGACGTGAAGGGTTGCCTGTTTGGTGTTTGCGTCAAAGCTGGCGGCAATGAAATACCACGCGTGCGGCATCAGCGAAATCTCGGTGGTGATCTGATCGACAGTGTCTCCGTCACCGAGCCACAGCGACACGTGCCCTTCGGGGTCGATGCCAAGACCATATCCCATGTTCCCGTCGATGGCCCAGCGCCCCATGATCATCTGACGTTCGGATTTGGGCAGGGTCGGATAGACATGCGCAAACAGCGTAAAGCTGCGCAACCCGTCCAGACGTGCATCGGGATCATCGCAGCGGGCAAAAGAGCCGACTTGCGTGTACTGGCGTTTCACCGCCAGTTGTGTGGGCAGATCGATGGCAACCGTTTCTTCGATGAACCCGGGGCCGTCAGGGTTTTCATCGCCGTGCAACAGGCGCACAAGCTTGGCGTCGACTTCGGAGCGCCCCTCGACCGAAATCATGAAATCGACGCTTTGACCGGCCTTCGGGTTCAGTGGATCGGCATAGCCGAAGATGCGGGTGTTGGTCATATCAGCTTTCCAGCAAATCGTTCACGCGCAGCAGAAACACGGCGTGATAGGCGTCGTTGATGTCTTCATAAGTCTTGTCATCGACCAGACGGGGCGGCGCGCCACGTTCGCCGGAAAACGCCACGACCTTGTATTTGTGAAAGCCGTCGGGCTGGCGCATGATCGCGTATTTGTCGGCCATTTCGCCCCGGCGGAAGTAATTCAGGACCCGGTTCAGCGCATCCGAGTGTTTGCCCAACGGAGCCTTGCGATGCTGTTCGATCAAATCGTCCGTGATCAGCGTTTTCAGATGGTCGCGCAGACGTTTCTGAAAGCGCCGGTAATAGACCTCTTGCTTGTCGGTAAATTCGATGGCCTCTTCCGGCATGACTTCACCCCCTTTTTCGGTACGACGCGCGCGCGCCTCGGATTTCTTGCGATTGCGATAGGTGCGGAACTGGTCGCGGATGCCTGCAATGCCATTGTCGGTCCACAGCGTGACCCCCAGCATGATCGCGGCGATCAGCAGGATGCGCAGCGGCCCAAGTTCAAGCATACCCTTGTCGATCAGCACGACGATTGCGGTGCCGATCACCGCCCCTTCGGATCGGCCCAGACCGCCAATCACGATCATCGCAAACAACAGCAACAGTTGATCGAGCGAAAAAATCGATGGCGAAATCGACATGTAGAACATCGCATAGAACGCGCCGATGACACCCAGACAGCCCGAGGTGATCAGGAAGACATACAGCCGCGCCTGCCGGTAATCGATGCCGACAGCTTCGGCGAACGCCTCGCCGCCGACCTCTTCGCGAGCGGTCTGGAGCCGCATACCCAGCCGTTCGGAATTGACAATGCGAAAGACCAGCAGCGACAACAGCAGCAGGATGAAAGCCCCCCCAAACCCCATGAGCAGGCCGGGGCGTTGCAGGAACCAATCGCGCGGAATGAAGCTGCCGACCGAGTTGATGGATCCGTTTGTCGGTCCCAGCACCTTAAGCTGCACCACGAAGACGCGGCAAATCTCGGCAAAGCCCATCGTCAACAGCGCATAGTACAACCCGTCCAGCCGGGTCGAAGGCAGCGCCAGAAAGCCCCCGACGATCAGCCCGGCCAGCCCGCCGACCACAAACATCAGCGGCCACGGCAAAGCAATCCAGACGTTCAGGCCCGCCGCCGCATATCCGCCGATTCCGACGATGGCCAAGGTGGCCAGCGAAAAGATCCCCGCTGTGCCGATCACCAGCGTCCACAGCACGTTGATGGCGGCGAACATGCAAAAGATCGCGGCAATGGTGATCATCGAATTCGACAGAAACGGCGTGGCGATCAGCAAAGCGCCAAGCCCAAGTACCCACCACAGCGGGCGTTTGTCGGACAGGCGGCGTTCGTGGCGCAAGGATTTCGGGTTGGCGCGCGAGCGCCATTTCACCAGGTGGCGGCGGGTAAATGGCACGCGATGGCGGCGCAAAGGTTCATCCCCGGCGGGATGCAGGACCACCTCGCGCGGGCGCTGGCCGACCTGATAATATCTGCTGTCGTCGGCCATGCTTTATTCCCGAGTCTCGTCCAACAATCCGCCAAGCCCGCGCGGGCGGATGATCAGGACCGTGATGATGAACAGGAACTGGGCAAACAGCACATACCGTTGCCCAAGGAAGGGCAGCGCGCCCACCGTCGCCTCAAGAAACCCGATGATCACGGCGCCAGCCACGGCACCGGGCACCGATCCCAGCCCGCCAAGCAACGCGATGGTCAGCCCCTTGATCAACGGCAGCGCACCCGATGTCGGGCTGACAAAGATGGTCTGGCTAAGCAGAATGGCCGCCAGCCCGGCCAAAGCTCCGGTCAGCATCGTGACCGGCAGGGCGGTCCAGCGCACCGAAATACCGGACAAAACCGCGCCTTCGGGGTTTTGCATCATCGCCCGGATCTCAAGCCCTTTGCGGGATACTTTCAGCCACAGAAGAACAAGGCCAAGGATCACGGCGGTCGAGATGATTGCGCCTGCCTGATCATAGCGGATCGGGATGCCGAGCACTTCGAACTTGCCGAACCCGAACAGTTTGGGCAGCCCGCGACTGCGCGGGCCGAAATACCACAGCAACAGTTGCACCGTGGCCAGATTGATCGCCAGTGTCACGATCAGTGACCGCACCGGGTAGTTGGGTTTGTCATGGATCGGCAGGAAGGCCAGCAAATAGATGATCGCGCCGAACATCGCCCCGGCTGTCACACCGGCACCGACCGTCACTCCGGCCATTGCAAACTTGGCCATCAACGTCTTGCCGAACGCCGCCGCAATGACCGGTTTCATCGCGCTGGAGGCCAGCCACGCGGCATAGCCGGACACCGCAAACGTGGCGCCGTGGGCCATGTTGATCATGCCGATCGACGACCACAGGATCGAAATGCCAATCGCCATCAACCCATAGATCGCGGCAAGGTTCAGCCCGTGTATGAGAGTGCCAAGAATATCCATCGTTGCCTATTCCAACCCCACATGCCCGACATCGCCCCGAATGCGGCCCGCATGCATCCCGATCATCCGGTCGACCCGCCCGCTGAGCAGGGCCACGTTCTGTTCCGCAATCACCATCGCCCGGCCATCGGTGGGCAAGGAAAACAGCGCTTCGATGACACTGGCCGAGATTTTCGGCGCAAGTCCCAGCGAGGGCTCGTCGATCAGGTACAGCGAGGCGTCCACCATCAACGCGCGCCCGACCGAAACCATACGCCGCTCACCCCCCGACAATTTGCCAACCAAAGCGTCCTGAAGGCTGCGCAGAGGTGGAAAGATATCCATCACCATATCGCGGCGCTGGCGGCGTTCGCGCCAGGCCAGTTTCGAATAGGCCCCGCAATCCAGATGCTGGCGCACCGTCAGGCCAGGGAAAATCGCATCGCCCTGCGGGGTCATCGCCATGCCCTTGCGCACAATGGCCGAGGTGCGCCGCCCCGGACCGGTTGACCGTGTGCCGCCGATTTCCGTGTCGTTCAGTTTGATAGACCCGCTTTGCCAGCCGGTCATATGCGCGACGGCCCGAAACAACGTGGTTTTGCCGTGCCCGTTCAGGCCCACCAGCCCGACGCGTTCGCCCTCGGCCACGCGAAAGTCGATCTCGTGCAGGACCCGCAGCGGGCCATAGCCTGCGGTCAGACCGCTGATTGCCAGAACATCAGGCATGCGCGGGCTCTTCGAAATAGGCGGCGTGAACGCGCGGGTCATCAAACACCTCGCGCGGGGTGCCGGTGGCGATCACTTCGCCAAGGTCCAGCACGACGGTGCGGTCAGCGATGGCGGACAGCAGCTCAAGCCGGTGTTCAATCAGAATGGCCCCGATGGCGTATTCATCGACCAGACGGCGGATGATCAGATCAAGCTCATCAATCTCGGAATTGATCAGGCCCGAGGCCGGTTCATCCAGCAGCAGCACCTTGGGTTTGCGCATCAGCAGGCAGGCCAGCAACAGTTTGCGCCGATCAAACGTGTCCAGCGACCCGGCGATGGTGTCCCAGCTGACGTGAAAATGCGCCAGATGGCAGCCCCATTCTGCGTCAAACCGGGTCAGGTATGGCTTGTGCGAAAACCGCGCGGCACGGAACACTTCGGCGACGCGCATGGCCGAGGGCACAACCGGGCTTTGATAGGTGCGCGCCAGCCCCTTGCGGGCGCGGGTATGCACGGCAAGCCCGGTGATGTCGTCATCCCCCAGCCAGACCTGCCCGGCGCTGGCCGTGTAGCGCCCGCACAGCACTTCGAAAAGCGAGGTCTTGCCCGCCCCGTTGGGTCCGACAAGGCCCAGAACCTCGTGATTGGCGACATGCAGGCCGACGTCTTTCAGAACGGGACGGCCGCCGAAGGATATGTCTATCCCCCGGCACCCGAAGATCCCTTTGGGGTCTGAGGTGGTCATCAGACAAACAGCCGCCTATTGCATCCACCAGGCGGGTTCAAAATCGACCTCGCCGAAGGGGGCGGGCGAAATGATCCGGTGTTCGCCGTCCTGCACCTGAAAGATCAGATGCGCCTGCCCGGCTTCGGGATCATCGGTCTGGTTCGGGTAGCTGGTGCCCGATTGCGTGTCATTGTCGAACGTATAGGCGCCCGCAACCCCGCGGTATTTCACGTTTCGGATTGCATCGCCCACCGCATCGAAATCACCAGGATCGGTTGTTGTCCAGACCTGCGCCAGAAGCTTGGCCGTGTCATAGCCTGAACCGGTATAGACCATACCCATCGTGCCCGGGAAGCGGGCCTGATAGGTGTCGCGAAACGCAGCCCCCATTTCGTCGTTATAGGTGCCGATCACCGACCCCCAGATGAACCCGTTGGCCATTTCACCTGCCAGATCGAGGAATTCGGGCTGGCTGGGCCCGTATTGCAGATAGACCAGCGCGCCTTCGACCGGATCGACGGCAAAGGTCTGGGTGAATGAGGCAAGTTCAGCCGCGACCCAGTGATCAATCATGATCACACCTGCATCGCTTTGTTTCAGCGCGCGCATCACCGGCGACCAGTCCTGAACCGGGAATTGAATGTCGGTTATGCCGCCCAGTTCCCATTCGCCGCCCGAGGCTGCAATGGCGTCCTGCGTGGCCTGGCTGATCACCTGCGTATAAGCGATCTGTTCCTGCACGATATGAACCTTGTTGTTCTTCGGCACCCACTGCCCGCTGGCCTTGAGCTGTGACAGGAACTTGATGAACCCCGAGCCGTACCAGGTTTCGGCCACGTCGATCATGAACGTGTTGCGGTACTTTTGCGGGTCGGTCTTGAACAGATCAAGCGACGCGGTCTGGGTGTTGCCATGCAGATAGGGCACGCCGGTGGCGGCTGCGGCATCCATTGCGGGCTGTGGGATCAGCACGAAAGACGACGCGATGGCATGCACGCCGGATTCGCTGAGGTTCTGGAATGCGGCAACGGTGCCTTCCGGCGTCAGAATGTCGATATCGACGACCTTGGTTTCGATCATCCGGCCATTCACACCGCCCGAGGCGTTGATTTCTTCGACGGCCAGCGTCACGCCGTTCAGCCAGTCTTGCTGGTCTGCCACGCCGACGGGGCCGGATTGCGCTGTGGGCACGCCCAGAACAATGGGATCCGCTGCCATAACCGACGACGCCATCATAGCGGCGGTGACCGAGGCTGCGGTTGCTTTCAGAAACAGTCTTCTCTTGAGGTTTTGCATGGTTGTTCCTCCTTGATCGGGGAAGGAAACAACGGAAGCCGCGTTCGATCCATGATGCAAATGGACCAATACGCCGCTGATGCGGGGTGCTGACAGGTCGTCGGGCAGGCTTTAGGGTCCTGACACCCCGATACTGATCAGCACCCTGAAACGCGCCTTCATTGAAAGGACGCTGCCGGTTCGGTGTTCCTGACCGCGTTAAGTCGCCTTTTCAGGGTCATAGAAGTCCGACGTTTTCTGCCGCCCTGCCAGCCACCAGCCCGACTGTTCCGGCCAGGTTTCAAAAACGGTGTCATGGCCCAGCGTTTGCGCGGCGTGCAGCGCCCACATCGGGTTAACCAAAGCCTCGCGACCGATGGCGATCAGGTCGGCGCGCCCTTGAGCCAGAATATCTTCTGCCTGTTGCGGATGTGTGATCAGACCCACGGCCATGGTGGTCATATCGACATCCTTGCGGACCCGCTCAGCATAGCCGACCTGGAACCCGGGCTGACGCTTGCGCGCTACGCCTGCGGTCGCTGACCCTGCAATTCCACTTGAGGAGCAATCCATCACATCGACGCCGATGGCTTCAAGTTCGCCCGCCAAAACAACGGTATCGTCCAGCGTCCAGCCCTCGGGCGCGCCATCGACAGCCGAGGTGCGGAAGAACAGTGGCAGATCTGTGGGCCAGACGGTCCGGACGGCTTCGGTGACTTCCAACGCCAGCCGCATCCGCCCGGTCAGGTCGCCACCGTATTTGTCGCTGCGTTTGTTCGACAACGGCGACAGAAAGCTGTGGACCAGATAGCCATGCGCCCCGTGGATTTCGGCGATCTTGTAACCCGCCAGAAGCGCCCGCCCGGCAGCCGAGACATAGTCTGCGATCAGGTCCTGAATGTCAGCTTCGGACAGTTCGTGCGGAACCGGCCAGCCTTCGGCCACCGGCAGGGCCGAGGGGCCAACGGGCGTCCATGGCATATCGCCCCGCGCGGTATCCGCGTCATTCAGGGGACCGTTACCAAACCATGGCCGCTGCATCCCGCCTTTGCGGCCTGCATGGCCCAGTTGGATCGCCGGGATGGCGCCGTTGCGCAGCGCGAACTGGGCGACGCGGGCATGGCCGGGGATCTGGCTGTCGGCCCACAGGCCCGGGCATCCATGCGTGATCCGGCCAGATTTCTGCACCGCTGACGCTTCAGTAAAGATGATCCCGGCCCCGCCCATCGCGAAACGCCCGAGATGTGCGAGATGCCAGTCGTCCATATGGCCGTCATGCGCCGAGTATTGGCACATAGGCGAAATCACAACGCGGTTGCGGGTCTCCAGACTGCGCAGTTTCAGCGGCTGGAAAAGATGGGGCGCGTTGGTCATGGGATCTCCTGCTGTCTTATGTCAGCCGGACGCTATCCCGGCGGGCCATAAGGCGCAACGCCAAGCCATAGGGTTACAGGATCTGGCTGAGGAACTCTTTGGTGCGGGGATCTTGCGCGTTGTCAAAGAAGGTCGCTGGAGGGCCATGTTCGACGATCACGCCGCGGTCGGTGAAATAGATATGGTCGGCGATTTCGCGGGCAAAGCCCATTTCATGGGTGACAAGGATGCAGGTCATGCCCTCTTGCGCCAGATCCTTGATGGTCACCAGAACCTCTTTCACGGTTTCCGGATCAAGGGCGGCGGTGACTTCGTCAAACAGCATCACGTCCGGGTTCATCGCCAGAGACCGGGCGATGGCCACGCGTTGTTGCTGGCCGCCGGACAATTCACCGGGATATGCGCCCTCCTTGCCATCCAGGCGCACTTTCTTGATCAGCGCGCGGGCGGTCTGTTCGGCTTCGGCCTTGCTTTTCCGCAGCACCTTGATCGGCGCCATCATGACGTTTTCCAGCGCCGTCTTGTGCGGGAACAGGTTGTATTGCTGAAACACCATCCCGACCTTCTTGCGCAGTTCCAGCTTGTCGAGCTTTTCGGTGTGCACCTCTTGGCCTTCGACCGTGATGGACCCGGCCTGAATGTCGTTCAGCGCGTTGATACAGCGGATCAGCGTGGATTTGCCCGAGCCCGAGGGGCCGATGATGCAGATCACCTCGCCCTTCATCACGTCAAGTGACACGCCTTTCAGGACTTCGAGCGAGCCAAAGGATTTGCGCACGTCCTTGATGGAAACAAGCGGCTGGTCCGGGGTCCAGTTGTCATTGGGCATGGATCAATCCTTATAGTTTGACCTGGAAGCGGCGCTCAAGGCGCACGGTCCAGCGGGCGATCGGATAGCAGTAAGCGAAGAAGATCAGCAGGGCGAACCCGAAGAACGGCACCAGCAATTCGGGGTGATTGTCTTCGGCCTCGATCGCCTGACGGCTGAGGGTGATGATCTCTTCGACGCCCAGCAGCGAACAAAGTGGCGTCGCCATGGTCAGGATGGCGTACCAGTTCATCCATGGCGGGATCATGCGCTTGAAACATTGCGGCAGGATAATCAGCCACAGGGTCTGGCGGCGCGAATAGGCAAGGGATTCTGCCGCCTCCCACTGGCCCGAGGGGACCGAGTTGATCGCGCCCCGGACCACTTCCGAGATATTCGCCATGACCGGAAGCGACAGGCCAAAGACCGCCTTGGTCCAGTCCGGGATCGAGATAATCACGCCGCCGATTGTGATCTCGAACGGCAGGGCCAGCAGAACGACAAACAGCAACACCAGCCAGGGTGAGTTGCGAAAGACCTGGGTAAAGATCTTGGCCGGGATGCGGATCCATCCGGCAGGCGAGATTTGCCCCAACCCCAGAAGAACGCCAAAAAACGTCCCGAAGATCATTGTGAACAACGAGATCACGACGTTCAGCAAAAAGCCATCCAGCACGATGAACGGCATCCATTTGAACAGCGCGCTGGTCGCCTGACCATAGCTGTAATTGCTGGCCGCGTGCGCGATGGCGGGCCACAGCACTAGGCAGGCGGCCATCATGGGCAGCACCCAGATCGGCATCGACGCCAGCCAGCGCGAGAACATGATCGGGTCGGCGGCAACCCGACCCGTGGGGTCATAGGGCAGCATGACCGGCAGGTTGGTTTTTGCGGGTGTCCTGATCATGACATCATCCCCCGTACCCCGGAATGCGCGACTTTTGTTCCCACCGGTGCATGCCCAACACAAGAATGCCGACAAGGAACACGAAGCTGCAGAACAACAGCAGCATGGTGGGATATTGCGCGCTTGGATAATCGTTCCAGATGCTTACGCATTGGTACAGCAGCTCGGGCACAGCGATAGCCATGGCCTGGGTCGAGGTCTTGACCAGATTGACCAGATTGTTGTTGAGCGATGGCAGCGAGACGCGAAAGGCCAGCGGCAGAACGATCTCTTTATAGACCTGAAAGCGGGAAAACCCGAGAGCAAAGGCAGCCTCTTGCGTGGATTCGGGCACCGCTTCGATCCCAGCGCGAAAAATCTCGACGTTGAAGGCACCGGCGAAGAAGGACAGCGAGATGATCGCCCAGCCGACGTTCGAGATGATCGGCGTTTCGGTCCAGCCATCCGCGCCGACAATGGTCGGGGTGAACTGGCCCAGCGCGAAATAGAAAAACAGCAGTTGCACGAAGGGCGGCGTGTTGCGGAAGAACTGAATATAGCCCTGAACCGTGTTGCGCACGAACCGGTTAGACGACCCTTGCAGCCATGCCCCGACGACGCCGATGATCACCGAAAAGATCACACAGGCAACCGATAGGACCACCGTATAGCGCAGCCCCTTCATGATGCGGTCCCACTGGACCGGTTCATAGAAGAATATGAAGTTCCAGCGCGGGTACTGATCCGCCAGTTCCCTGAAGAAATCCGAGAAGCTTTCGAGCATCGCCAACCCTGCCGTTCAAGAAAATGAACGGGCGGCACGCATCGCCGCCCGTGTCGTAAGTCACAGGGGTTTACTGGATCCAGTCAGCGTACTGGGCTTTCTTGTCGACCAGATACTGGGTCGCCTTGATGCCCCACTTTGCTTCCAGGTCGATCAGCGTGCCGTTCTCATGCATGTTGTATGTCAGGCCCGAGATGAAGTTGCCGAACACGCAGTCTTTTTCAGCCAGCGGAACTGCCATCGCCCATGGGTTGTCGTCTTCGGATGCCAGCGGCATTTCAAAATCATCCCAGTTGCCCGACGACAGGTCAGACCCGATGGACGAGTCATCATAGACCCAAGCGACACAGCGCTTGTCGCGCAGGGCCTGCTTGGCCTCGGCGTTGCCGGTGAAGGCGATGATTTCAACGCCATAACGCTCGGTCACGACCTGATTATAAAACGCGCCCTGCTTGCCGCAGACCGGCTTGCCACGCAGGTCTTCCCATTCGGTGAACCCCAGCGCCTTGGGCGACATGATGTTGGTGCCCGAGGTATAGTGGTTGGGCAGGGTGATGCCGACGATTTCGCGGCGGTCAGGGCGGTCGGACATGGTGGCGATCATCAGATCGATCTTGCCCTGCTCCAGAAACTGCATCCGGTTTGACGACTGAACCGCAACGGTTTCAAGCTCGACACCCATCGCATCGGCAGCGGCCTGAGCGATGTCGACTTCCATCCCGACGATGGCACCGTCCGAGCTTCGAAAGCCCCACGGTTTATAGTCGGCCTTGACGCCAACAACCAGTTTGCCGCGCGACATGACCTTGTTCCAGGTGTCGTTGGTGCACTGTTCTGCCAACGCCGGAACGGCGGACATGCCGAACGCGGTCAGGCCCAGGACGGATGATTTCAGATACTTCAAGAACATAGTTAACTCCCTGTTACTGTTCTTTTGTTATTGGCCAACTGGCCAGTATTCATTCATTTTATGTTTTTGCCGTTCTACTGCGGCGATGTATTTCTGCGCCTCTTCGCCCCGTTCGCGAATGACCATGCCCACCAAGGTTTCGAAAAATGCGGTGGATGCAACATGCGAGGGGAAAAACTGCGGGCTTTCCGACCCGATGAAAAATGAAAAGTCCGCAAGTGCTGCCAACGGCGACAAAGCGTTATCTGTGACAGCAATGACCGGGATACCACATTTTGCAACATGTTCGGCAGTTTCTATCGCACGGGTCGAATAGGGGCTGATACTTAGCACGATGCAGGCATCACCCGGTTTCAGATCTGCGATGTCCGAGGCCAGGCTTTCCCCCGCGCGCCCCAGCACCTTCCAACCGGTCAGCGACATGTTCGCGACGTATGAGGCATAATCGACGATACCGCGTGCGCTGAGTTCGCCAATCAGCACAACTTTGCTGGCCCGGGCAAGGATCTGGCTGGCTTTGGTCAGCGCCTCTTGATCAATCAAATCAACCAGCGCCTGCGTGTTGCGAATGGCGGCAACGGCATGGCGCGCAACCAGCGATGCCGCACCGGAATCGTCCATCGGCTCTTCAACCAGCGCGCGCGCCCTGTCCGCCAGCACGGTCTGGGTGTGCAGCACATCTTCGCGGCAAACATCACGAAGCTGGTCATAGCTGTCGAACCCGATGGCCCGCGCCAACCGGGTGAAGGTCGGGGCCGGAAGCTTGGCCGCATCGGCAACGTGACGCTGCGGGTGCATGGCAATCTCGCCCGGGTTTTCAACAACAAACCGCGCCGCCTTGCGCAATTGCGGGCTAAGACCACGCAAACGGTCGGGCGTAAGACCATTCAGGCCAGACAGAGGGGCGGGGTTGGATTTGATGTTGCATCCCTTTCAAGTGGTCGGGAAAATGATGCATACGTTTCACGATTCGTCAACAAGGCAGCGCCATGACGCAGACAACCCTCCCTTCTCACGCGTCCGTCGTTGTTATCGGCGGCGGTATCATGGGGTGCTCTACCCTGTATCATCTGGCCAGGATGGGCGTGTCGGACGCGATCCTGTTAGAGCGGAACAAGCTGACATCGGGCACCACATGGCATTCGGCGGCACAGGTCCGCGCGCTGCGTCACTCGCGGAACCTGACCCGGATGATCCAGTATTCGGTCGACCTCTATGCGCAGCTTGAGCAGGAAACCGGCCAGAATGTTGGCTGGATCCAGAAGGGATCGCTGTCGATTGCCACGACGCCCGACCGGCTGATCCATGTGAAACGGCAAGAGGCTTTGGCCCATGCCTATGGCATCGATGCGCGGTCGATAGATGTGGGCGAGGCAAAGGAACGCTGGCCGTTGATGAATGCCGACGACGTGCTGGGTGCGGTCTGGTCGCCCGATGACGGACGGGTCAGCCCGTCAGACGTTTGCGCAGCTTTGGTCAAAGGCGCCAAGGGGTTGGGGGCGACGATCTTTGAAGGCACCGGCGTCACCGGCATCCTGACCGAGAATGGCCGGATCAAAGGCATCGAAACCACCCAAGGCACCGTGATGTGTGATGCGATTGCCCTGTGCGCCGGCCTGTGGTCGCGCGAGGTGGGCGCGATGGCCGGGGCCGAGGTGCCGGTGCAGGCCTGCGAACACTTCTATTTGCTGACCAAACCGATTGACGGGATCACCGGCAACATGCCGACACTTAGCGACCATGACAGCCATCTTTATATCCGAGACGATTCTGGCGGATTGCTGGTCGGATGCTTCGAACCGATGGGCAAAGCGATTGCCCCCGGCATTCTGGATGAGACCTTTGAATTTGGACTGTTGCCCGAAGACTGGGACCATTTCGAACCGATGATGGAACTGGCGCTGCACCGCCTGCCGCCGCTGGAGACTGCCGAGGTCAAGATGCTGCTGAACGGCCCCGAAAGCTTTACGCCGGATGGGAGTTTTATGCTGGGCGAAACCGCTGAGACTCGCGGGCTGTTTTTGGGCTGTGGGCTGAATTCGGTCGGGATTGCATCGGGTGGCGGCGCGGGGATGAACCTAGCGCATTCCATCGTGCATGGGCATGCGGCCTATGATCTGTCCGAGGCTGATGCCAAACGGTTTGCGCCTGTTTTCAATGGGTTGGATCACCTGATGGCGCGCGCGCCCGAAATCCTTGGCACGCATTACGACATCGCCTATCCCGGCAAGCAATTGCGCACGGCCCGCGATTTGAAAGCGTTGCCTTTGGATGCAGAGTACCGCGCGGCAGGGGCGCATATGGGGCAGGTTTATGGGTGGGAGCGGCCTTTGTACTTTGGCAAAACGGCTGAACCGACATTGCGATTTGACCGGCCTGACTGGTTTGGGAATGTCGCCGCTGAAGTGCAGGCGGCGCATGAGTCTGCGGCGATTTTTGATGCGTCCTCGTTCGGAAAGATCGACGTGACCGGACCGGATGTAGAGGCGTTTTTACTAACGATTTGCGCGGGTTACATGGGGCGCGCGCCGGGGTCGGTGATCTATACGGCGATGCTGAATGAGCGGGGGACGTTTGAAAGCGACCTGACGGCGCAGCGCATTTCGGAGGATCATTATCGCCTGTTTGTCGGCACCAATGCGATCAAACGGGATCTGGCCTGGCTGAACCGTCACAAAAGGGCATTTGACGTTTCCATTGTGGAAACCACTGAAAAATATGCGGTTTTAGCGTTGATGGGGCCAGACTCGGGGCGGATTTTGGCCGAGACCGGGGCGGCGGAATTGACGGATCTGGGGTATTTCAAGGTTGGTCCGGCGCATGTTGCAGGCAAGCATGTTCGGGCGGCTCGGATGTCTTATGTTGGGGAATTGGGTTGGGAAATCAGTTGTTTGAGTGAGAACGCACCGGTGATTTACGCGGCTTTGACAGCAGCCGGAGCGCGGCCTGCGGGGCTGTTTGCGCAGACGTCGATGCGGATCGAAAAGGGGTTCTGCGCGATGGGACACGAGCTGGATTCGGACGTGTCCCCGATTGAAACGGGGCTGGATTTTGCCACGCGCAAAACAGGCGGATTTGTCGGTTTCGACGCGCTACAGGCACGACGTGACGCCGGAAAGTCGTGCAATATCATATCCTTGACACTGGACGATGCAGATGCTGTTCCGCTGGGGCATGAACCGATTTTGCTGGACGGAGAGATCATCGGGCAGACAACATCCTGCGCGTTCGGGTATCGGATCGGCAAACCTGTGGCACTGGGGCATGTGCGCAAACAGGTGGACACGGGCGCGCGCGTCACTGTCGATATCGCCCGCGAGATGGTCGACGCGACGGTCACACGCGGCCCGCTGTTCGACCCGGACGGAACCCGGATGCGGGGCTGAATCGTCCGTTTTGTACAAGGGTTTTCGGGGCGATTGGCCGTTTTGTACAATTGCGATTTACCGGGGAGGGTCCCTGACCACGCGAAGGCCGAGGTGACATGTGGTGGCATCGCCGGTTTCTTCCCTTCGAGAGCTTGGGCGAAACCGCGCGCAATAGGACGGCGAGCACAGAAATGAGCCGCCTTTGACGACATAGTTCGCGCCATTCAACGGGCCGCTTGGGTTTTTGTCGGGGCGCGGGGAATGCAAGCGTGTGAACCGGTCGGCGGTCCATTCCCAAACATTGCCGCACGCATGGACACACCCGAACGCGTTGGCCTGCCCATCTGTTGCAGCACGGGGGCGCGGCGGGTGTGTTGGGGCATCCGGAAAGGTGCCCTGCCAGATATGCGGGGTTATCCCGGTTTGCGGACCGGCCGCGCGCTCCCATTCGGCTTCGGTGGGCAGGCGTGTACCGCTCCAGCCGCAATAGGCGATGGCGTCAGAGCGCGCGATATGAACCACGGGATCATCCGGGCGGGCCGCATCGCTGCCGTTTGGATGGCGCCAATTCGCCCCTTCGACAAGACGCCACCAAGGCGCGATCTGCGAGATAATCGGATGGGCATCAGGATCTGCCAACTGCCCTTTGAAGACCTGCGAAGCTTTGTTGCGTTCGGCAACTGTGACATGACCTGTGGCTTCGACAAAGGCGGCAAAAGCGGCGTTTGTGATCGTGGTTTTGGAGATTTCGAACGCATTCAACCAAATCTCGCGCGCCGGGCCTTCGCCATCTTCGGGATGCGGTGCGGCATCGGCCCCCATAGTGAAAGCGCCTTCGGGAATCTCGGCAAATTCAATCATCGTCGTACGCATAGACCGGATGCCAATCCTTGCCCCAGATGTCACTCCAATAGCTTTTCATCATCGAGTTCTGGATCGGCTGGCCACCGCGCCACAGATCGGCCTGACCGCGTGAGTGCAGCTTGAAAAACGCCGCGATCCGGGCGCTGAGGTCGGCGACGATATGGCTGTGGCCGGGATCATCAGCCAGGTTGTTCGTTTCGCCCGGATCGACCACGACATTGAACAGTTCGTCCTTCAGGTCGGGGGCGTTTTCACCCCTGTAGCGCTGGAAGAAGGCCCATTGCGGCGTGCGGATGACGCGGGTTTCTTCCTGCTCGGAAAACACCTCGTCCTCGCCCCAATTGGCCACGGCTTCGCCGCGCAGCAGCCCGGCGAAAGACCGGCTGGGCAGAGCGGGATCGGGGTGACCCCCGATATAGTCGAGGATCGTGGCATAGATATCGACGTTCGAGACATGAATGGGCGACGTTTCCCCGGCAGGGATGGCGCCGGGGTGGCGCAGGATCATCGGGATGGAATGCGCCGCAAGATGCAGGTTCGATGGATAGGTCGAGCCGCCGTGCCCCCAGAACCCATGATGGCCAAGCGACAATCCATGATCGGTGGTAAAGATGATCAGCGCATCGGGGTCGGCGGCGGCGATGCGGCCAACGGCCTCGTCTATCATGCTGATCTGGCTGTAATAATTGCGCAATGCGGGCAGGTGGTTGGGCGCCCGCATCAACATTGAAAAATCCAGGCCATGACCGCTTTGGGATTTAATCATGTCATAGTTTGTGACGGCCGCCGCTGACAGCCCCTGTCGCGGGATCGAGGTCATCGGGCAGTCGTCATAAAGTTCGGAAAACCGGTTGCGCCGCCCGTCATTTGTGGCTGGCCAATGGCCATAGGGCGCGGGAAACGGGATGTAGGCAAAATAGGGTTGGGTTGCGCCCGCAATAAACTCAAGCGCCTTGTCGGTAAAGAAATCGACCGCGTGGCCGGGCTGATCATAGGTTTCGCCGTTATCGAAGATCTTGTTGTCATAAAAGCTGCGCACGTGGCCATCTGCCATCGACACCCAGTTGTCCCATCCGGGACCAATGCTCATGGCATCACCCAAATGGTATTTGCCGAACAAACCGGTGGCATAACCCAGGCGTTGCATCTGTTCCGGCAGCGTTGCCAGACCGCTGAGCGCGTGCCAGCCCTTGGGCCAGGCCTCCATGTTGCGGTCATCGATCCACGAATGCACGCCGTGCTGCGATGGCAGCATGCCGGTGAGCGCTGAGGCGCGGCAGGCCGAGCAAAACGAATTGGCACAGAACGCCCGATCAAAACGAAACCCGCCCTTTGCCAACGCATCAATGTTGGGAGTGTGGATTTCCGCGTTTCCGTAGCAGCCCAATGTGGCCGCCTGTTGGTTGTCGGTGAAAATCAGAATCACGTTTGGTTGGGTCATGTGCGCTCCGCCGTCAGAAATTCCTTGACGAATCCAGCAAACATGAACTTGAATTCAAATTCAAGTATAGAAAGGCACTGCCCCGATGGCGATGACAGCTGACATCGACGCCCTTCAGAAGCCCAAACAGGCCCGCAGCCGCGCGCGACGCGCGGCGTTGATTGAGTACGGTGTGCAAATTCTGGGTGAAAAAGACCTGGACGAGCTTTCGATCGCCGAAATCACGCGGGCCTTGGGGTATTCCACCGGATCGTTCTATAGCTATTTCGAGGACAAGACGGCGTTTTTCATCGCGGTGCAGCAATGGGTCAGCGACGAACAGGGCGCGATTGTCCACGAGTGCCTCGAAGCACAGGAGATGACGGACAAGACCCTGTCCGCGCGCCTGGATCTATGTGTCGGGGTGACTCTTGCCTATTTCCGCAAACGCACTGGCGTGATCCGCTCGGCCCTTAGATACGAGCGCCGCATTCCCGAAGGGTGGGCGCCGAACCGGGCCATGACGCAAAGGGTCGTGGCGGCGGTCACGGTTGGTCTGTCTGCTCAGGACAAGCAAAAGCTGGAAATCGCGCTTCAGCTGGCTTTTGGCATGCTGGTCAACGCGCTGTTGCACGATCCCGGCCCGCTCAAGCTGGGCGATGCGGACCTTGAAACCAAAATATCAGCGGCGCTCGGCCCGTATCTGAACACCACCTAAAAACCAAAAAAGAACCATTTCCAGGGAGGGAACCATGAAACATACAATTGCTGCCGCGCTTTTTGCGCTTGGACTGACGTCATTCACCGCACAAGCCACCGAATTGCGCCTGTCCATGGCACCACCGCCGAAATCGCCATGGGGTGCCGTGACCCAGAAATTTATCGACAAAGTGGCCGAACTGTCCGGGGGCGAGCTGACCATCAAGGCCTTCATGGGCTCAAAACTGGGCGGCGAACAGGACGTGATCAAGCAGATCGCCCGCGGTCGTGTCGACATGGGCGTGATGTCAAACACCGCTGTGTCGCTGCTGGTGCCGGAATTTGGCCTTTTGGCGTCGCCCTATGCGTTTGACAGCGCCGAGCAGTTTGACTGTGTCGCCGATAACCATCTGCTTTCGACGTTCGGCGATGAATTTGACGCCGCTGGCATCAAGACGCTCAGCTGGATGGAGGTGGGGTATCAGGTGATCTACACCAAGGATGGCGTGCGGGTGCCGTCAGACCTGAACGGGATGAAGCTGCGCACCGCCCCATCGGTGACCGATACGAAATTCATGCAGCAGGCCGGAGTCACGGCTGTCCCGCTGAGCCCCAAAGACGCGGTTCCGGCGATGAAGACAGGACAGGTCGAAGGCGCGACGCAACTGTCAGTCTTTGGCATCGTTGTCGGTTATCACAAGGTGGCACCGTATATCACCCTGACCCGTCACCAGCACCAGGTCGGCGGTATCGTGATCTCGAAGAAATCATGGGACGCACTGTCCGAACAGGAACAGGCCTGGATCACCGAAGCGTCACCGATCTTTCTTGACCTGCGCGGCGCATTGCGCGGGGCCGAGGGCGGATTGCTTAAAAAGGCTGCCAGCGAAGGCTCAACCGTTATCGAGCTGACAGACGACGAGCTGAACCAGTGGAAGGCTGTTGCACCCGCCGCGCAAGAGATCATTCTTGAGGAAATGGGCGGGAACGCCAAGGCCAAGTGGGACGCGATCCAAGACGCCAAAGCGGCCTGCAGCTGAGGCGCAGATGCTGAACGGGCTGATCACCTGGCTTCGCCGGATCGAAGCAATCGTGGCAACGGCGGCCTATGCTGTCGTTGCCGGGTTGCTGATGGTCGACGTCATCGGGCGCGAGGTGTTTCAAACCTCGTTCCTTGGCGCGCAACAACTTGCGGTCTATGGCGCGATCATTGCCGGGTTTCTGGGATTGACGCTGGCCACGTCGGACAACGCCCATCTGCGGCCCGCCTTCATGGATTTCCTGTTCCGGCGGCATGAACAGGCCGCAACGCGGATTGGCGATCTGGTTTCGGGTCTGTTCTTTCTGGGCGCTGCCTATATCGCCTGGACCTTTGTCGATGTCTCGATGGAGGCGCAGGACCGCGCGCCGGTGCTGTATTTTGTCGTCTGGCCGCTACAGCTGATCATTCCTTACGCGTTTGCCTCGTGCAGTGTGAAACACCTGACCTATTGCATCAGGCCCGATCTGAAATCCCCCCCCGGCGGAGCGCATTGATATGGCGGCAGTCATCCTTTTGGGCCTTGTCCTGCTTGCACTGGCGTTGCGGCAGAACATCATTGTCATCCTTCTGGGGTCGGCGGCCTATGTTCATCTGGTCTGGGGCGATGGGCGGTTAGAGTACCTGGCCGAGGATGTATGGATCAGTCTGGACAACTCGCTGTTGCTGGCCATTCCGATGTTCCTGCTTGCCGGCAATGTGATGACCCGCGGCTCGATCGCGCGGCGGCTGATTGATCTTGCCATCTCGATCACCAAGCCACTGCCCGGGGGCCTTGCCGTGGCGACGATCTTGTCTTGCGCCATATTCGCCGCAATCTCGGGGTCGTCACCGGTGACGTTGCTGGCCGTGGGCACGGTGCTGTACCCTGCGCTGCTGGAAAACGGGTATCACAAGCGGTTTGCGCTGGGCGCGCTGACGTCGGGTGGCACGCTGGGCATCATCATTCCGCCGTCGATTCCGCTGATCCTGTACGGCATCGTGACCGAGACCTCGATTGCGGATCTGTTTCTGGCCGGGATCATTCCGGGCATCATGATTGCGGTGGCGCTGGCGGGGTATTCGTTTTGGGTCAATCGCAATATGCCCGCCCAACCCTTTGATTTTGTTGAGTTCCGGACCGCGTTGATGCGCGGGGGATGGTCGGCGATGTTGCCGGTGATCTTGCTGGGCGGGATCTATTCGGGGTATTTTTCTCCGACCGAGGCGGCGGCGGTGGCGCTGGTCTATGCGATCTTTGTCGAGATCGTCATTCACCGCGAATTGAAGCCGATCGATTTCTATTACACGGCGGTCGAGACCGCGAAGCTGTTGGGCATGCTGTTTCCCATCGTCGCCGTGGCGCTGTCAATCAAGACCATTCTTACCATCGAGGAGATCCCCGACCAACTGGCGCTGTGGATCACATCGGTGAGCGACAACAAAATCGCTTTCCTGTTGGCAATCAATGTGTTGCTGCTGATTGTCGGCTGCCTGTTCGACGTGATTTCAGCGATCCTGATCCTTGCGCCGTTGCTGCTGATCCCGGCGATTGCCTATGGAATCGACCCGGTTCATCTGGGCGTGATCATGGTGATCAACCTTGAAATCGGGTTCCTGACTCCGCCGCTTGGGTTGAACATCATTGTGGCAATGACCGCGTTCAAAGAGAATTTTCTTGAGATCAGCCGCGCCGTTCTGCCGTTTATCGCGCTGATTTTGGTGGTCTTGCTGTTCGTCACCTTCGTGCCCAGCACGGCCCTGATGTTCATCCGATAACGGACCTAAGCGGTGGCTGAGGGGGTGAATCGTCCGTTTTGTACAGGGGTTTTCGGGGGGATTGGCCGTTTTGTACAAAGTTTGGAGGTGGTGGTTTTGACCTTAGTGGCAAGAAACAAGTTGGTCAGGAAGTTGCCTTTCGCTGCGGGTAGCACATACGTTAGTATTGTGCACAGGCCAGTCTTTGCAAAAAGGTGCAGCTCGTGTATCGCTCTCAAGCATAGTTTAAGCAGAGTCCTAAAGTGTCATTATTGTGCTCGATGTTGACGAAGATCGTCTTCAATTCGATCTACAAACTCACCGCTATCCTGCTCTTCAATTACATTCTCAGTCCCGACAATGCTTCGCAGGAACGTGCGAGCTGAGCGATATTGGGGGATAAGGTTTTCGTTTGTCGGCCGCCCAATTACGAATTGGGTGACAACTTTGCGATGTCCCGGCGCTACCCTTACGGCTTGTGCAAAACCGCTCCATTTTCCAGCCTTCGCTCCAATGCGATCTTCATCCGCCAAGTCAAAGGACAACGATTGAATGGCGTGAAAATTCCCATTCTTGTAACCAGCTTGGAATTTGATCGGGCCGAGATCAGTTTGCACACGAGGTTCAACCTCGATTTCTTCGGCGAGATTTCGGGCGTTGATTAACTTACTGACTTCAGACCACACTTGTTCGTCGCTCCGCGCTGCGTGCGGCTTTTCTTTATCATATGGAGCGACCAAGCGTTGATAAAGCTGCTTCAAACGTTCTTCCGGCCCTTTGCACAACCCTACACCGGCTTCGGCCCAAGTATAGCTTGAATCAAGGCCAGGAGCGATCCTCGAAGCCAGAAATCTCGCCTCGTTGCCTGTTTCCGGCCCGCATTTCCAATCATTCACTCTAGTTAACAGATCGGGATGAACAATGTTTTCTCGAGAGAAGCGCTTAACCGCGCGAGAAATTTGTTTCAAATCTTCAGTAAATGCTGCCTTGTTTATGTCCGGGTAAGCGGCTGTGATCCGCCCATCCCAACCTCGGACAGCCAGCTTTAGGAATGATGCCTCGCCGGAGTATAGTAGAACGCCGATGTTCATTCGCTCTTTCAGCCATGGATTGTGTCTGTACTGCAAGAGGCAGTAGCTAAACGAAAATTTCTTGCTCATTTCAGCACTCCTCTCACTTGTTCAATGAACTGGTTTGCGTTTTCTCGCGCTTGTAGCAGATATTCAATGATCGCGCACGCAGTGTCTTGGTCCCACTGTTGCGGGATGACTTCAACATAACCCTCGATTTTGGCATCAGTAAGAGCTTCTAGAGAACTTGTGAAGTCTTCTAAAACCTCTGTGTCGACCTCTCGACAACTAGGATACATAATGTGCTGCATATTCCCAGGGAAGTGGTTGCCGATCCCTCCGTTGCACCAAGGCATCGTGCTACCGTTGAGAGTTGCTCGACGATGGCACCTTTGGAAGGAGTGTCCAAAATCTATGACCTTGAAAGAAAGCCCTGACATCAGCAGGTTGGGGTTTCCGTTCCCTCGATCAGTGTTTTCAATGAGTGTGTCAAACAGGTAAAGGAGTGCCGCCTCTTGTCGCTGGCTTTTGTGAACCAGATCTGTCGGCGCCCATCGCCTGACCGGACTGATTTGCGTGGAGCCAAACGCAGTCACAGGAGCGCCCTGCAGTGCCGCGCAAAGGGCGACTCCGTCTGCTGTGTCCGGCAGCGTGCCTACGAATGCTGCATCAATCTGCACCAAACAAGGCTCGGCAGCCGGAAGCCCGAGATCCCTCGCGAACACGTTGGCAACTAGTTCCGCTACGAGGTGATCAGATGTCAGTTCTTCGTGAAAATTCTCATACTTGACGTAGACGTAACGCGCTTCACCATCCCTTTCATCGCAAACGCACAGCATAGGACGAGATCTGCCGGTTGCCGCGCGATCAAGATATTCAGAAGCTTCTACCGTCAGTACCATATTAATATAGAACTTTTTTGATCATCAGGAAACATTATGGAGCGCCGCCGCGAATGCAACCTGATTCCGCATCCATTTCAGACGATTATCTCGTCACCAATTGCACGAGCCTAATTTGAATTGCACTTAGGCGGTTTTTTTACACTCGTCACGACTGGTTACTAGGGACTACTTCCGAAAATCCGCTGCAATCCAAAGGCGTGAACGGTTTGAGACCGGTCCCCTACCCCGGCGTCAGCACATGCCTCAGCAGCGCCACCGGATGCGCCTTGAGGCTGAGGCGGGTGGAGACGTAGTCTTCTACGACCTGCTCGCCCAGTGACATCTGCGGCAGGTGGGCGGTGGGTTCGTGTATCAGTTCGCCCTCGATCCCCTGGGCAAACAGCGGCAGGGGCTGGGCGGTGGCGATGGCTTTGGCGGCCCAGAGCGCCTCGCGCCTTGTGACACCGCAGGACGCGAAGGCGTCGGCCTCGGACAACCTCTCGATCACGGCCGGGGTCAGACCGGCGCGGCGCCAGACATCGGCGACCTCGGTATAGCCATTACCACGGGCGGCGGTGAGCCATGCGGCGTCGTCTTCTTTCATGCCCTTGATCTGGCGAAAGCCAAGGCGCAGGGCAAGGCCGCCGCGCCCGTCAGGCTCCATCACGTTATCCCAGTAGGAGGCGTTGACGCAGACCGGGCGGACGGGCACGCCATGGGCGCGGGCATCGCGGACAATCTGGGCGGGGGCGTAAAAGCCCATCGGCTGGGCGTTGAGAAGCGCGCAGGCAAAGATGCCGGGGTGGTGGCATTTGATCCAGGCGCTGGCATAGACGAGAAGCGCGAAGGAGGCGGCGTGGCTTTCGGGAAAGCCGTAGGAGCCGAAGCCTTCGATCTGGGAAAAGCAGCGTTCGGCAAAGTCGGGGGCGTAGCCGTTCTTGGCCATGCCCTTGAGGAAGAGGCCGCGGAATTCGCTGACAGAGCCGTGTTTCTTGAAGGTCGCAAGGGAGCGGCGCAGCTGGTCGGCCTGTTCGGGGGTAAAGCCCGCACCGACGATGGCGATCTGCATGGCCTGTTCCTGAAACAGCGGCACGCCAAGGGTTTTGCCAAGGACCTGCCCGAGGGCGTCGGAGGGGAAGGAGACGGGCTCTTCTCCGTTGCGGCGGCGGATATAGGGGTGGACCATGTCGCCCTGAATGGGACCGGGGCGGATGATGGCGACCTCGATCACGAGATCATAGAAGTTGCGGGGGCGCATCCGGGGGAGGAAGTTCATCTGGGCGCGGGATTCGACCTGAAACACGCCGATGCTGTCGGCGGCGCAGAGCATGTCGTAGACTTTCGGATCCTCGGGCGGGAGCGTGGCGAGGGTGTGGGTGGTCTGGTGGTGCTGGGTGATCAGGTCGAAGGCCTTGCGGATGCAGGTGAGCATGCCAAGCGACAGCACATCGACCTTGAGGATGCCAAGGCTGTCGATATCGTCCTTGTCCCAGCAGATAACGGTGCGGTCTTCCATGGTGGCGTTTTCGATGGGAACAAGTTCGTCCAGCCGCCCTTCGGTGATGATGAAGCCGCCAACATGCTGCGAGAGGTGACGGGGGAAGCCGGAGATCTCGTAGACCAGCTCCATCGTTTGTTTCAGGCGGCGGTCGTCGGGGTCGAGGCCGATTTCACGCATGCGTTCAGCTTCGAGCCCCTTGGCCGAGAAGAAGCCCCAGAGTTGGGAGGACAGCGCTGATATGGTGTCTTCGCTGAGCCCCATGGCGCGACCGACCTCGCGGATGGCGCGTTTGCCGCGATAATGGATGACGGTGGCGCAAAGGCCGGCGCGGTGGCGGCCATAGCGGTCGTAAATCCACTGGATGACTTCCTCGCGGCGTTCATGTTCGAAATCGACGTCGATATCGGGGGGCTCGTCGCGGGCTTCGGAGACAAAGCGTTCGAATACCATGGTGCCGATCTCGGGCGAGACAGAGGTGACGCCAAGGCAGTAGCAGACCACGGAATTGGCGGCCGAGCCGCGCCCCTGGCAGAGAATGTCGCGGGAGCGGGCGAAATGGACGATATCGCGGACGGTGAGGAAATAGGGTTCGTATTTGAGCTTGCCGATCAGGTCGAGTTCGTGCGTCAGCATGGTCTGCACCTTGTCCGGCGCACCTGCGGGATAGCGCCAGTTGAGGCCCTCATGTGCAAGGCGGGCAAGGCGTTCGGCGGGGGTCTCGTGCTCGGCCTCGGTCGGGTATTCATAGCGCAGTTCGTCCAGCGAAAAGCTGAGCTGGTCGGCCAATGCGGTGGCGCGGTCGATGGCGTCCTCGAAGCCGCGAAAAAGGCGGCGCATCTCGGGCTCGGAGCGCAGGCGCTGTTCGCCATTGGAGAGCGCGTTGCGGCCCAGTTTTTCGACCTTGCAGCGCAGACGGATGGCCGACAGCACATCCGCCATCCGTCGCCTGCGCCCGTGATGCAGGCGGGGGGCGGCGCTGGCCAGCGTCGGCAGACCCAGCGCTTGCGCCTGTTCGGTGAGCGCGGCAAAGCGGTCGGGATCGGTGCCGTCATAGGTGGGCGTGAGCAGCAGGTGCATCCGCCCGGCAAAGCGGCGCGCCAACCGATCCGCGAAAGGCACCCACAGGTTTGCGCCGCGTCGCAGGCCGGTCGAGGGCGTCCAGAGGAGCAGGTGCAGACCGTCGGCATGGTCAAAGAGATCCGAGAGCACAAGGTCACAGCTGCCCTTGTTTGCCCGAAGCCGCCCTTTGGACAGCAACCGGCACAGGCTGGCCCAGCCAGTGCGGTTCTGCGGCAGGACGGTGATGGGCGGTGCGTCCGTGAACACCAGCCGCGCTGCCGGAATCAGGCGCGGCGCATTCAGGATCGGGAAAGAGGCCGGTTTCGGGATATGCGCGGGGCGTGGCGGGCCAATCGGGTCATGCGTGGCGTCCCATGCCCGCCGCTTGGCCACAGCGCGCGCGATTTTGCGGGCTGCGGTATGGGCGCGCACGATGCCCGCGACCGAATTGTCATCAGCAATGGCGATGCCCGAGAGGCCAAGGATCATGGCACGCTCGATATACTCCTCGGGGTGGGACGCCCCGGTGAGGAAGGTGAAGTTGGAGGTGATCGACAGTTCGGCAGTCATAACGAGTCGCCATTATATTCACGTTTTGTTCTTTTTCGAGTCCTTCTTACCCATTTGCCCGATATCCGCCAGTGTGCGGGTGCGCTGACGTGGCGGCCCTGATCGGGCCGCTTTGACATTTTCACCGTCAGGTGAGGATTGCGGCAATCGCGTCTCTTGCTCATGACACAGGCTTGGCACATAAACGCAGGGAAGACCGGCCCAAGCGCCTGAAACCAGAGGAACCGCCCGAGATGACCATAGACGCACCGGAAACCAAGGTCGTGGACAGCTATCGTATTGCCTGCGATGGCGGAGAAGGCGCGTTGGGCCATCCGCGTGTCTGGCTTCAGATCCCCGAAAGCACGGGTTGGGTCGAGTGCCCGTATTGCGATTGCAAATACGTCCACAAGGATCATCAGGACGCCGCCTGATCTGTTTGATCCGGCGGCTGCCCTTCAGGGTTTCCGGGTCGGATTATTCAGCAGGTACGGTGTCTGATGCCTGACGGCGCGTCGGATCGTCGATCCGTCGCCGGATGAGTTCGGCAATCAGAACTCCGGCGGGGGCTGACCCCCAGATCACGATCAGAATCGCCGCCGCTTCGACATTGCGCAGCAACGGGTCGATCACGAACAGCACCACCCGGAACAACCAGAACGCCCCCCACATGGAGCCAATGAAACGGAACGCCCAGACCCGGTGTTTCGCGGTGTCGCCTTTGCGGATGGTGACAACCATCATGACGGCGCAGGCATAAACGCAGGCCGCCATCGAATAGAACCCGAACTGGGCCAGTCGCCCGCCGTATTCGGCAACAGAGCCATGTTCTGAGGCCAGCCAGACCGAGCAGATCAGGCTGAGGGTCAGAAACACGAACGAGATCCGCCCCAGCAGTTTGTGGGTGCCACGGGCCGCGCCGAATCCGGGGCGAAACAACTGGACATGCATCAGAACGAAGACCAGCGAGTTCATGACGATGTGGCCATAAAGCAGGGTCGAGCGGAACTGGGGGCCATTCGTGAAGCGGTCATAGAACGCCGCGCCCCAGGCCGGGTGCGTGACATAGCGATCGGTCCAGACGGTGCAATCGTTGCCCGCACAGGTCGAAATCGCGGCGGCGTCGGTGGCCGGGTCAAGGCCGATATTGATCAGGACATCATAGATGCCGACAAAAGACGAGATCGCGGCAGGCACGCCGTTGATCACATAACCAAGGTTCAGAAACAGCATCAGGCCGATGCCGAAGAGAAGAACCGGGCGCCAGGATCGCGTGCGAAACCCTTGCACAATAAGCGCGCCCCAGACGGCAAGCGCGGCATAGACGGTCAGTACTCCAAGCGGCATGACGTGGTCTCCTCCCCAGGACACGATCATCGCAGCCTAACTTGGAAACGGAAATCTGGCAAACTCGGAGGTACGCGGCGTTTTTCAAACGTATGGTTAACAGAAACACTCGTTAACAGCGCGGGAGACGAAAACCCTTACAACCACAGGTAACGTCAAATTCTCACACTCACCCTGCGTATACATGCCGTACTCGTGATCTGTGAACATGTTCATACGTCGAGGTTTGGCGGCGAAAGAATAGCCCACCTATCCTTTCGTATAGGAGCCCGCCGGAAACACCGCGATTGCGATCCGACCCTGTGCTGCTATCGCTGGACGCGCACCCAGGGTGTTTGATGATGCGCGTCATGCCAGGCAGATGCCAGTTCCGGGGCATTGCGGCGGGCCAGCAAGAGACCGCCGGCGGTTATGCCTGCTGCGATCAGCCAGGGCAGTGGGCTGTGGCTGTTGAAGGTCATCCAAAACAGCGTCATGTCATGCGCTCCGACGGCGGAATGGCGGGTGTAGAACAGCATTTCGACAAGCGCTGACAGCCCCAGAATCGCAAAGGCTGCGGGGATCAGCGTCTTGGCATACGGTTTGACCAGCATCCCGAAGGTGCCGAACCGGATCACCGGAACATGCATCATCACGACTCCGCCCAGCCCGCCGGGGAAATACATCACCGTCGCCATGAACAGCGCCGCGACATAGAGCTGCCAGAGGTCGGTTTCGAGGCTGAGAACGGTCTGCAGCATCGTGAACAGGACCGCGCCAAGGATCGGCCCGAAGAAGACGCCAACCCCACCGAGGAACGCGATCATCAGGATGGTGCCCGAGGTTTGCAGGCTGAAGTTTTCGACCGTGGCGAGTTCGTAATTGATGGCAAACAATCCGCCCGCTACCCCGGCAAAGAACCCGGCTGCGCAGAACGAATAGAGGCGCACCCAATGGGTTGAATAGCCAAGATATTCGGCCCGTTCGGGGTTTTCCCGGACAGCGTTGGCCATGCGCCCGATGGGGGTGCGGGAAAACCCGTACATCAGCGCGACCGAGAGCGCCAACCAGACAGAGATCAAATAATACACCTCGATCTGATAGAGGAACTCGATTCCGAAGAACGGCATGCCCAGCGTGCGATCTCCACCAACGCCGCCACCGCGAAAGAACGAATAGATGATCAGCGAACAGGAGGCGACAAGTTCGACAATACCAAGCGAGATCATGGCGAAAACGACGCCTGATTTTCGGGTCGAAAAAGAGCCGATCAGCGTGGCCATCCCCAGCGAGAACAGACCTGCGAACAGGGGCAGAACCGGGAGCGGGACCGGCAGGTTTTCGGCCTGAACAAAATTCATCACATGGATGCACATGAAGCCGCCAAACCCCATGTAAATTGCGTGGCCAAAGCTGAGCATACCCGCCTGCCCCAGCAGCATGTTGTATGACAGCGCAAAGACGATGGTGATCGCCATCTGGTTCATGATGGTGATGGCGCTGTTGGACGGAAACACGACAGGCATGGTCAGCAGGAACACGATGGCCACGGCCCACGGCAGCAGCGCAGACAGTGCATGTGCCCGCCGAGTGCCGGGTTTCGAAGAAGTCAGGGTCATGAACTGCGCGTTTCCCAAAGGTCGCGGCAACTGAACCGGTTTTCAATCGGCCTTTCAATACCGGACCTGTCTCGCGTCAAGAAACCTGCAGGCCCTGAAAGGCGCGATCGACGGCGGGCAAACTCTGCCCGGTCATATCCCTGTAGCTCGTAAAGGCGTCCAAAGACTGAGTGCAGACGTCACCGTCTTATCCGATTGGCGCATCGGCGTTTTTGCACATCTCGAAATAGTTCACGTCACCATATTCGTTGCGCAGGAACTGTTCGACCTCTTGCCCGTACCAGACCCGCAACGTACGCCCGTCACTGAGCCGCCCCATCCCGCGCCCGGTGCCGGTTTGCGGATCACGGGAGTAAAAATAGGCCAATCCGGTCAAGTCACCGTCGCATTCGACAGTCGCTTCGCCTAACCCCAGACGACCGCTGCCGCGCCATTCACCAATACAGTTCAGACCGCCGCCGCTTTGACTGATGTGAGAGCCCTTGTTCCACCCCAGCGCGCGGCCGGTGAAATAGTCTGTCACCCCCAAGCACCCGACCATGGGCGAACAGCTATAGGGCGATCCGTCACGAATCTCGCAATCGTCGGGAAGTTTCGGCCCGGCCTGCGCCGTTACACCGAGAAGGACAATTGCGGACGCCGCGCCGATGCCCGATAAGATATCAGAACCAAACATGGACTCAGATAGTATGGGGCGCGGCGACATGGGCAAGAGTGAATTTGGAAAAGGCTGCCATCTGCATCTGATCGATGGATCGGCGTTCATTTTTCGCGCTTATCACGCGCTGCCGCCGTTGACGCGGAAGTCGGACGGGTTGCCGATCGGGGCGGTTGCGGGGTTCTGCAACATGCTGTTTCGCTATGTCGAGAACAACACCGGCGACGATGCACCGACCCATGCGGCGGTGATCTTTGACAAGGGATCGCACACATTCCGCAACGAAATGTACGATCTTTACAAAGCCAACCGCGAGGCGATGCCCGAAGATCTGCGCCCGCAGATGCCGCTGACGCGCGAGGCGACCAAGGCGTTCAACATCGCCTGCGAAGAGATCGAAGGCTATGAGGCCGACGACATCATCGCGACGCTGGCCTGTCAGGCGCGCGACGCTGGCGGGCGGGTCACGATCATCAGCTCGGACAAGGATCTGATGCAGTTGGTCGGCGGCGGGGTCGAAATGCTGGACGCGATGAAGAACCGCCGGATTGACCGCGACGGGGTGATCGAAAAGTTCGGCGTCGGGCCTGAGCGGGTCGTGGATGTGCAGGCTTTGGCCGGGGATTCGGTGGATAACGTGCCGGGCGCGCCGGGGATCGGGATCAAGACCGCCGCCCTGCTGATCAACGAATACGGCGATCTGGATACGCTGCTGGACCGCGCCGAAGAGATCAAGCAGCCCAAGCGCCGCCAGACATTGATCGAAAAGCGCGACCAGATCGAATTGTCGCGCAGGCTGGTGCAGCTGGATTGCGAAACGCCGCTGGGCTTTACGCTGGACGATCTTGAGGTGATGGAGCCGGATCCGGACGTGCTGATGCCGTTCCTGGCCGAAATGGAATTTCGCACGCTGACCAAGCGGATTGCCGATCAGCTGGGCGTTGAGATGCCGGTGATCTCTGACACTCCGCCATCGGCCGAGGCTGTGGTTCAGGAAGACGTGCCGTTTGACAGCGCCGCCTATGAATGCGTGCGCGATGCCGAGGCCTTGCAGGTCTGGATCGACCGGATTTACGAGCGCGGCTATGTGGCCGTGGATACCGAGACCACCGGGCTGAACGAAATGATCGTCGATCTGGTCGGGATTTCGCTGTCGGTGGAACCGGGGCAAGCCTGTTACATCCCGCTGATCCACCGCGACGGATCGGTGGATGATCTGTTCGGCTCAGACGCTTTGGCCGAGGGGCAGATGCCGCTGGAGCAGGCGTTGGAGATGCTGAAACCGGCGCTTGAGGATGATGCAATCCTCAAGATCGGGCAGAACATGAAATACGACTCCAAGATCTTTGCGCGCTATGGCGTGGATGTCGCCCCGATTGATGACACGATGCTGATGTCGGGCGCGATGCATGCGGGGGAGCATGGGCATGGGATGGATACGCTGTCAGAGCGCTATCTGAGCCATACGCCGATCCCGATCAAGCCGCTGCTGGGATCAGGCAAATCGGCGATTACCTTTGATAAGGTGCCGATTGACGAGGCAACGGCCTATGCCGCCGAGGATGCCGATATCACCCTGCGTCTGTGGAAAGCGTTCAAGCCGCAATTGCATCGCAAGCAGGTCACCACGGTTTACGAGACGCTGGAACGTCCGTTGGTGCCGGTGTTGGCCGAGATGGAGATGCATGGCATCAAGGTCGACCGCGAGGTTCTGAGCCGGATGTCGAATGCCTTTGCCCAGAAGATGGCGGGGCTGGAGGCCGAGATTCACGAACTCGCGGGCGAGACATTCAACGTCGGCTCGCCTGCGCAACTGGGCGAGATCCTGTTCGACAAGATGAGCCTGCCAGGCGGCAAGACAGGCAAGACCGGGAAGTATTCGACCGGGGCGGATATTCTTGAGGATCTGGCGACCGAGCATGAATTGCCGGCCCGCGTGCTGGACTGGCGGCAGTTGAGCAAGCTGAAATCGACCTATACGGACGCCTTGCAGACCCATATCAACCCGGACACCGGCCGGGTGCATACATCCTATTCGATCACCGGGGCGAATACGGGGCGGTTGGCGTCGACCGATCCGAACCTGCAGAACATCCCGGTGCGTACCGAAGAAGGCCGCCGCATCCGCGAGGCGTTTATTGCGGAACCCGGCAATGTGTTGCTGTCGCTTGACTATAGCCAGATCGAACTGCGCATTCTGGCGCATATCGCCGAGATCGACGCACTGAAGCAGGCGTTTGCCGACGGGCAGGACATTCACGCGATGACCGCGTCCGAAGTGTTCGACGTGCCGATGGAAGATATGACGCCCGAGATCCGACGCCGCGCCAAGGCGATCAATTTCGGAGTGATTTACGGGATTTCCGGCTTTGGTCTGGCCCGCAACCTGCGGATTCCGCGTGGTGAGGCGCAAAGCTTTATCGACCGGTATTTCGAACGTTTCCCCGGCATCAAGGATTACATGGAAGACACCAAGGCGTTTGCGAAGGAACACGGGTTTGTTCAGACCCTGTTCGGGCGCAAGATCCATACGCCCGAGATCAACGCCAAGGGGCCGAAAGCCGGATTTGCCTATCGCGCGGCGATCAACGCACCGATTCAAGGCACAGCGGCAGATGTAATCCGGCGGGCGATGATCCGGATGCCGGAGGCGATGGCCGACCTGCCCGCGCGGATGCTGTTGCAGGTGCATGATGAACTGCTGTTCGAAGTGCCCGAGGCGGCGGTGGATCAGACCATCGCTGTGGCCAAGGACGTCATGGAAAACGCCGCTGATCCCGCCGTGCATCTGGCGGTGAAACTGACCGTGGATGCCGGACAAGGCGCGAACTGGGCCGAGGCGCACTGAGCCCGCAAAGGGAGTGGTGGCGAAAGCCCTTAGTTCCTGAGGACAGTTTTGTCGCTTGCCAGAAAATCCTCGACCCAATCGGGCACTTTAAGCCCTTGGGCAACCTTGGCGTCGAGCGATTTCTCAAGTTCAGAGATTTGCGCCAGCTTCTCGATAACGTCGTCGATGCGCTCAAACGGGACGACAACAACGCCATCCCGGTCGGCGACGATCATATCGCCGGTTTCAATCTCTTGTCCGCCGATCTGGATTGGAAAGCCAACTGATCCGGGGCCGGACATGTGCGGAGACGCAGGTGTCAGACCTGCGCACCACATCGGCAGGCCGACCGAGACGATGCCATCGTAGTCTCGGACCGGGCCGTCCGTGATAAACCCTGCGGCGCCGTTGTTTTTCATCATACCCACAAGGCGATCCCCAGCTGCGGCGCATCCGGTGTGACCTGCAAAGGCTGACACGACCACGTCGCCGGGTGTGATGAATTTGAGCGCCGCGAAGGCGGCCAGAACATCGGCAGCGCCACAATCGGCGGTCAACGCGGGCCCTGCGGCGATGCAGCGAATGTCGCGTCCCGCTCCGACCGGTTGAATGCGGGACGCCAAAGCGCCGCCACCAAGAAGCGCATCGACGACAAATCCTGTGGGCACCCCCTGAAAGGCAGCGATCTGTTGATCTGTCGGGCGCCGAAACGATGCCTTGATCGTCAGCGTTGGCGGGGCTTCAATCATCCTGTGTCACTTTCCCTGAGGTTAGAGGAAAAAGGCTGCACCATTTCCCGAAGCGCCGCAACACACCCCGGTCCGGGGGGGCGGCATTATCGGTGTCTGCCCTGCAGAGGATTGGCAGGCGGGGGCCGCCGCGGTCCGGGTCTGAAGGGGAAAATCTGCCTAAGTATACCCTGATACGGCCCATACCTTCGGTCTATTGATCTGAGTTGTACGAGTTTTTTGTCCGCCTTCTGCTTGTCGGGCCTGGTTAACGAGAAAGCTGGCTGCCTTTGCCCAATTATTATCTGTATGTCTATTCGCCGTCAGATTTTGTCGGTGGCCTTCCGAACGAACAAGGGGCGGCTGCGGCCGGATCTCCGACGTTTTCGCTGACGCTGGTTTCCGGGGCCACCCCGACCCTGATCGAAGTCAGCGACGGCGATAACAACTTTGACGAGGTCGCCAACAATCAGACGCTGGTCGACGCGGTCAACATTGATGGGACGTCTTATGCGGCCGGAACATCGGTTGTGTCGGCTTATGACCTGATCAACACATCCACCGGGCACCAGGTGACATCGGTTCATTTCAACCTGAGTGGGTACTCTCAGGGGGCTGTGCATGGGCTGATCTCGACCGTGCCGATGGTGGCCGGGCAGACCTATACGTTCAATGTTGAACGCACATCACACCAGCAAACCAACGAATATGACGAATTCGTCGCCTGTTTTACGACCGGCACCCGGCTGAAGGTGCCCGGTGGGCGGAGAGCCATCGAAGAGCTGCAGGTCGGGGACCGGGTGTGGACGCTGGATGACGGGTTTCAACGGGTGCGTTGGATCGGATCGCAGACAGTTGAAGCCAGCGGCGCGCTGGCTCCGGTCTGCCTGAAGAAGGGGTTTCTGGGGCTGAAGCGCGATATTCTGCTGTCGCAACAGCACCGGGTGATGATGGGCGGGCCACAGGCCATGTTGCATCTTGGGGTGGATCAGGCGCTGAGCGCGGCGATTCATCTGTGCGCGGGCGACAGTGCCGTGGTGCAGCCCGGCGGGACCGTGACCTATTGGCACGTCATGTTCGACCAGCATCAGATCGTCGATGCCGAGGGGCTGTTGACCGAAAGCCTGCTGGTGAACGGCATGTCGCTGGACGGATTGGGACGCGACAGCCGGGACGAGATTTTGCAGCTGTTTCCCGATCTGGCAAGTTCAGAGCTGTTTCAACCGGCCCGCCCGTTGTTGCGCCGCCACGAGACTGCAGCGCTGCTGAACTGAGCGGAATGTGCCGTTATCCGACGGAATGACAGGCAAAAGCAGGCACGGCTTTCCAGCACGTTGAGTGGTTTGCTGACCTTCGCTGCATTCTGTGTGAACGACAGCGATGCGGACAAAGCGCGAATTCGCCGCGTGTGCACTGAATGTAAGCTTTCGGGGCCGTCGGCGCATAAACAGCATTATGAATGGGTATCGCTCCGTGTTATAATTGCCAAAATCTAAAAACAGACCATGTAGCTGTGGAGATTAAGAGGAGAACGAGTTTTCATGTTCAATAGCGTTAAAGAAAAAGTCATCGTTGGTGTACTGACAGCCCTGACGCTCGGAGCAATCTATGCAATGTGGAACGCAATTCAGTCAATTGACGTAGGAATTGGTGTACCAACAGGCGCAGTGTTGGCCTTTGATCAGGATTGCCCAAAAAACGGCTGGCGACCTTACACCGAAGCAACTGGGCGTTTTATTGTGGGAGCTGGAACTTCGACACACTCAAAGCATGATACATGGCAGAAGGTTTTGCCAGATGGCAATCTGAGCCCACCTATTCCGCTATCAACATATGAGTTGAGCAGAAGCGGTGGAGAAGAAACGCATATTATCTCGAAAATGGAGATGCCTAGCCATGACCACACCTTTACTGGGTCGGCTATTCAGTTGGCAGGGAAAGGCTCGGAGGCTTACAATGACAAAAAAAGCCCTGCGCTAGGAACAATTGTTGCTGTGGACGCTCTCATTCCAACTGGGAGTATTTCTTCAAATGGCTCCGGTGAACCCCACAATAACTTACCTCCATACTATCCGCTTAACTTTTGCATAAAAAATTGAGGACGGTATAACTTACGGTAGGCACCTCGAAAGCTTGTTGAGTTACTTGTCATGGCGGGTTGATGCATAGGTCGTGAGTTGTGCTACGGAAGCAGACGTTCGTCGTGGCGTGGGCGCTCGCTAATTAGGGCTCATTCCTGCCATTATCTGCATTGGGCACTAAGGTCGTGTTGGTGGCAATTTTTGGGCTTTGCAAAGCCAGTTGCTTGCACAGTGCGGTTGTGGGCGCTTTCTTATCACTTGCCCCTTTGAACCCAGGTCACGCTTTCGATGGCTCGGCAAGCGTGGGATTGTGGATGGCTTCGGACGGTGCGGATGCGGGTTGATTATGTGCTGGTAAGGTCATCCGACGGGATGATCGGGAAGAACTGGCCCGAGGACCACAGGCCGAACCAGCCATCGTTATGGGTGCCGATATCGACCAGGCGGTAAAAGCTTTTGCGATCGATCAGCGCCTCAAGGTTTGCGCGGATCAGCACGTAGGGGGACGGCTCACCTGTTTCGGGGTCGCGTTCAACCCGGATCGGATGGTCGGGTCCGGCCACGGCAGTGTCGCCGACATGGGTGGTGAAGGTCAGGGTCTGATCGGGGCCATCCCCGGTCACCTCGTAATCGACGGCGACGAAAGGCGCGTCGTCAACGGTGATTCCCACCTTTTCGACCGGGGTCACGAGAACGTATTTGTGACCTTCTTTCTTCAGAATGGACGAAAATAGCCGCACCAGCGCGGGTCGGCCTATGGGAGTGCCCAAATAAAACCATGTGCCATCGCGTGCGATCCGCATGTCCAGATCGCCGCAAAACGGCGGGTTCCACAGGTGAACAGGCGGTAAACCGCGACTTTTGGTGGCGCGAATCGCATCTGCGATGCCCTCTGCACTTGGGGTAACGACTTTTTGTCCGCTCATTGCTTTTGCCATTTCGTTCCGGCGAGATACACTAAGGCTATATAAGTGCCACGAAGGGAATGTCATGTCCGATCCTGCCGACCTTGTTACGGAAATCGAAGCGCTCGAAGCCAAGCTGGCCGAGGCGCGCGCCTCGATCACCCGCCGGTTCATCGGGCAGGAACGGGTTGTCGACCTGACCCTGGCCGCATTGTTGTGCGGTGGACACGCGCTGCTGATCGGTTTGCCCGGTCTGGGCAAGACGCGGCTGGTTGAAACCCTGTCGACGGTGATGGGGCTGGATGGCAACCGGATCCAGTTCACGCCGGATCTGATGCCGGCGGATATTCTGGGCTCGGAAGTGTTGGATACCGCGCCCGACGGGTCGCGGGCGTTTCGGTTTGTGCCGGGGCCGATCTTTTGCCAGTTGCTGATGGCCGATGAAATCAACCGCGCCAGTCCGCGGACACAATCGGCGCTGTTGCAGGCGATGCAGGAGCGCACGGTGACCGTGGCGGGCGAAGATCGCGCGCTTGAGGCGCCGTTTCATGTGCTGGCCACGCAGAACCCGATTGAACAGGAAGGCACCTATCCCCTGCCCGAAGCGCAGCTGGACCGGTTTCTGGTTCAGATCGATGTGGAATATCCGGATCGCGCGACCGAGCGGGACATCCTGCTGGCCACAACCGGTGTGACCGAGGATGAGGCCCACGCAGTGTTTACGGCTGACGAATTGATCGCAGCACAGACCCTGTTGCGGCGGATGCCGGTGGGCGACTCTGTGGTCGAGATGATTTTGGATCTGGTGCGCGCCTTCCGCCCCGAAGAGGCGGATGTGTCTGATCGTGTGGCCGAAACCGTGTCCTGGGGGCCGGGGCCGCGTGCGGCGCAGGCGTTGATGATGACGGTGCGCGCACGGGCGTTGTTGCAGGGACGGTTGGCCCCGAATGTGGATGACGTGATCGACATGGCGCAACCGGTGCTGAGCCACCGGATGGCGCTGACCTTTGCAGCACGGGCGCGGGGCGACAGCCTTGCCGGTCTGATCCGCGACACCGCTGCCAGTCTGACCCCGACCGCACAGGCCGGGGCCGCCGCGTGACATCTGCCAGTTCCCTTCGCGAACGCTCGGAAAGTGAAGCCGGCCGACTGCCGCCGCTGTTGGCGCGGGCCGAGCATCTGGCAGGCACCGTTCTGCTGGGGGACCATGGTCGGCGACGGGCTGGTCTGGGCGATGATTTCTGGCAATACCGCCCGGTTCAGATGGGTGACAGCAAGCGGATGATCGACCATCGCCGCTCGGCCCGGGGGGATCAGCAATTCGTACGCGAACGCGAATGGCAGATTGCGCAATCGGTGATGCTGTGGGTCGATCAGGGCGCCTCGATGCGGTTTTCATCCGGTAAAGAGCTGCCGGACAAGGTCGAGCGCGCGCGGCTGCTGGGGCTGGCCACGGCGATCCTGTTGGTGCGCGGCGGCGAACGCGTGGGGCTGAGCGGAACGACATTGCCGCCCCGGCGCGGCAACAATCAGGTCTATCGGCTGGCCGAAAGCCTGACACAGGACCAGCCCGAAGATTATTCGCCCCCCGAACACCGGTCGATGATCCCGCATGCGCGGGCGGTTTTTATCTCGGATTTTCTGGGTGAGATGGATGAGGTCAGGCTGGCCCTGACCAAGGCCGCAGATCGTGGCGTGCGCGGGGTGATCCTGCAGGTGCTGGACCCAAGCGAAGAGATGTTTCCGTTTCAGGGACGCACGATTTTTCAAAGCATCGGCGGCACGCTGGTGCATGAGACTTTGAAGGCCGGTGAATTGCGCACGCGGTATCAGGATCGGCTGGCCGAGCGCAAAGAAGAACTGGCCCAGTTGTGCCGGGTTACCGGCTGGCATCTGGGGCTGCATCATACTGGCGACAGCGCGCAATCGGCGTTGCTGTGGCTGTACCGGGCACTGGACGGGGGCACACGATGACCATTCTTGCGGGCATCGGGTTTGCGACCCCGTGGTTGTTGCTGGGGCTGCTGGCGCTGCCGATCCTGTGGATCATCCTGCGGGCGGTGCCGCCTGCGCCGCGCCGTGTGGCGTTTCCGGGCGTATCGCTTCTGTTGGGTCTGAAGGACGACGAAAGCATATCGGACCGCACCCCGTGGTGGCTGTTGTTGCTGCGCATGCTGGCGCTGGCGGCGGTGATTATCGGGCTGGCCGGTCCGGTTCTGAACCCGCGTCAGGCGGATGATGGATCGGGGCCATTGCTGCTGGTGCTGGACGCCAGTTGGGCCGGGGCCACGGGCTGGGCCGATCGGGTCGATCTGATCGACGCGCAACTGGCCGAGGCCGGGCGGTCGGGGCGTCCGGTGGCGCTGTTGCGGCTGTCCGATCCCGAGGCGGTTGCCTTTCAATCTGCAGGTGTGGTGCAAAGCCGGTTGCCGGGGTTGAAGCCCGCCGCGTGGTTGCCCGGACCTGATCAGATCGAGGCGGCGTTGGCCCACATCGACGCGATGCCGGGTGCGGTCGACAGTTATTGGCTGGGCGACGGGTTGGAATATGCCGGGCGTGAAACCGTGCTGGAAGCGTTGCAGGCCCGCGGCAGCGTGACGGTGTTTCAGTCGGGCGCTCCGGTCATCGGGCTTGAGCCTGTGACGTTTGAGGATGGCGCGGTGCAATTGTCTTTGGCGCGGTCCTTGCCGGGGCCAGCCCGCAACCAGGTGATCCTTGCTTTGGGGCCGGACCCGTCCGGCACGGTGCGGGTATTGGACAAGGTTGAGGCGCAGTTTGAAGCCGGAGATCTGACGGCTCAGGTCGCGTTGTCGATGCCGTCGGAATTGCGTGCGCGGGTGACGCGGTTTGAACTGGAAGGCCAGCGATCAGCCGGGTCCGTGACCCTGACCGATGACAGCCTGCGGCGGCGCGAGGTGGCGTTGATTGCCGGACGTCAGAACCGCGAGGGGTTGGAGCTGTTGTCTCCGCTGCATTACCTGACGCAGGTTCTGGTGCCGAGCGCCGAGTTTGTTGACGGATCACTGCTTGAGGTGCTGCCCGCCAATCCGGATGTGATTGCGCTGGCCGATGTCGTGACCCTGTCATCGCAGGAACAGGCTGAACTGACCGAATGGATCGAAGACGGCGGGCTGTTGCTGCGCTTTGCCGGACCGCGGATGGCGGCCAGCGATCTGGGCCGTGACGCCGAAGACCCGCTGTTGCCGGTGCGGCTGCGGGGGGGCGGGCGCAGTGTCGGCGGCGCGATGAGCTGGGGCGAGGCGAAAAGCCTCGCACCGTTCCTTGAAAGTTCGCCGTTTTACGGGCTGCGGGTGCCCGCTGATGTCACCGTGTCGACGCAGGTGATGGCGCAGCCCGATCCCAATCTGGCCGACCGGGTGATTGCCGCGCTGAGTGATGGCACTCCGTTGGTGACGCGCAAGCCGCTGGGGCTGGGGCAGATCGTGCTGTTTCATGTCACGGCGGATGCGGAATGGTCGAGCCTGCCATTGTCGGGGCTGTTCGTGGAAATGCTGGACCGGCTGGCGGTATCGTCTGCGGCCAAGGCGCAGACCGCCGTCAACCTTGAGGGCACCACGTGGAGCCCGGTTCGGGTGATGGATGGCTTTGGGCAGATGGCGGATGCCGGAACGCTTCCGGGCGTGGAAGGCGCGGCGCTGGTGACAGACGCGTTGGGGCCAAATCTGAGGCCCGGTGTCTATGGCAACGAAGCCCGCAGGATTGCCCGTAACGTTTTGGCAACGGATGTCGCGTTACAAGTTGCAGAGTGGCCTGCCTCGGTCCCGGTGATCGGGTTGGGGGTTGAAGATGAACAGCCCCTGGGCGGGCTGTTGCTGGCCTTGGCGCTGATCTTGCTGACCGCTGATATCATCGCGTCGCTGGCCCTGGGCGGGCGCTTGGGTTTGCCGCGTCGGGGGATGACGGCCTTGGTACTGGTGGTTGCTCTTGGCCAGGCACAGCCCGTTGACGCGCAGGAGAGCGACACCGATCTGGCGATTGCGGCCACGTCCGAGATGACGTTGGCGCATGTGCTGACCGGCAATGCGACGATTGATGACACGGCGTTTGCCGGTTTGCTGGGTCTGTCCGACACGCTGTTTTTCCGCACCTCGGTCGAGCCGTCGAATCCGATTGGCGTGGATCTGGAGCGGGACGAACTGGCGTTTTTCCCGCTACTGTATTGGCCGATCACACCGGATCAGCCGATCCCGTCGGATGAGGCTTACACCAAGCTGAACGCCTATTTACGGTCAGGTGGGATGATCCTGTTTGATACGCGAGATGCCGATATTGCCGGGTTTGGTGCGGCCAGCCCGAATGGTCGCAAGCTGCAGCAATTGGCGGCCCCGCTGGACATTCCGCCATTGGAGCCTTTGCCGCCCGATCATGTGCTGACGCGCACGTTCTATTTGTTGCAGGACTTTCCCGGCCGTCATACCAGCCGCGACATCTGGGTCGAAGCCGCGCCGCCCGACGCCGAACAGATCGAAGGCATGCCGTTTCGCAACCTCAATGACGGGGTGACGCCGGTGGTGATCGGCGGCAACGACTGGGCCTCGGCCTGGGCCACGGACAAGGACGGGCGCACGCTGTTTCCCGTCGGGCGCGGGTATTCGGGCGAACGACAGCGCGAGTTGGCCTATCGCTTTGGCGTCAATCTGGTGATGCATGTGCTGACCGGGAACTACAAATCGGATCAGGTCCATGTGCCTGCGCTGCTGGACAGGTTGGGCCAATGACCGGAACCGTGATTTTTGACCCTCTGATCCCGTGGCCGTTTCTGGTCGGGTTGGCCGTTTTGGCGCTGGCTGGGGTGGTTTTGGCAGTCTGGCGCGGTCTGGTGGGCTGGCCGTTGCGCGCATTGGGCGCGCTGGCCTTGCTGGGGGCGCTGGCCGGGCCGGTTTATCAGGTCGAGGACCGGGCGCCTTTGACGGATATCGTCGTGCTGCTTGAGGATGAAAGCGCCAGCCAGTCGCTGTCGGATCGTCCGGCGCAAATGGCCGAGGCTGCCGAGGCGCTGGCGGATCGGATCTCGGGGCGCCCCAATACCGAATTGCGCCGGGTCACTCTGCGCGATGGCGAGGGCGACGGCGGGACCGAGCTGATGACAGCCTTGTCTGCCGCCTTGGCCGAAGAACCCCGCGCGCGAATCGCCGGGATCATAGCCCTTTCGGACGGGCGGGTGCATGATGCTGATCTGGCCCCGGCCCTGCCCGCGCCTTTGCATCTGTTGTTGACCGGTCGGGAACCCGACTGGGACCGGCGGTTGATTGTGCGCAACGCCCCGGCGTTTGCGATCATCGGCGAACCCGTGACCCTGACCATCCGGATCGAGGATATCGGGGCGGTTCCGGCAGATGTTGAAGGCGCAACGATCGAGCTGTCGGTCGATGGCGGGCCACCGGAAAGCTATGCCATGCCAGTCGGGCAGGATTTCGAATTGCCGATCACCCTGCCCCATGGCGGGCGCAACGTGATTCAGTTTACCGTGCCGGAAGCCGAAGGCGAGATCACCGACCGCAACAACACGGCGCTGATCCAGATCAACGGTGTGCGCGACCGGCTGCGGGTGCTTCTGGTGTCGGGCGAACCGCATCCCGGCGGACGTACGTGGCGCAATCTGCTGAAATCAGACAGCTCGGTCGATCTGGTGCATTTCACCATTCTGCGCCCCCCGGAAAAGCAGGACGGCGTGCCGGTGGATGAACTGTCGCTGATCGCATTCCCGACGCGAGAACTGTTTCTGGAAAAGATCGATGATTTCGATCTGATCATCTTTGATCGCTACAAGCGGCGGGGCATCCTGCCCGCGATCTATCTGGATAATGTGGCCAGTTACGTGAATGACGGCGGTGCCGTACTGATCGCGGCAGGACCGGATTTTGCAACTGCCGACAGCATCTATCGCTCACCGTTGGCCCCCGTGGTTCCTGCACAGCCCAGCGCGCGGGTGATCGAGGAACGGTATCGCCCCACGGTGACGGACGAGGGCAGCCGGCATCCGGTGACGGCAGATCTGGGCGATGGCGAAAGCTGGGGATCCTGGTTGCGCCAGATCGATGTGGAACCCCAGTCGGGCCACGTGCTGATGAGCGGCTATGAAGACCGTCCGCTGTTGGTGCTGGATCGGGTTGGCGAAGGGCGCGTGGCGTTGCTGGCGTCGGATCATGCGTGGTTGTGGAGCCGGGGGTACGAAGGCGGCGGACCACAGTTGGAACTGCTGCGGCGGCTGGCGCACTGGATGATGAAAGAGCCCGAGCTTGAGGAAGAAGCGCTGTGGGCCGAAGCCACCGGCCAGCAGATGCGGATCATCCGGCGGACGCTGAACAAAAATGTTGGCGCCGTGATCGTGACCCGCCCGGATGGCGTGACCGAAGAGCGCGCCTTGGACGAGGTCAGCCCGGGGCGGTATGAGGCAACCTATGACGGTCCCGAGATCGGGTTGTACCGGTTGGCCGAGGGCGAGCAGACAGCCGTCATCGGACTTGGGCCAGCGGCTCCGAAAGAGTTCGAACAGACGATTGCCACCGGCGATGTGCTGGAGCCTGTCATCGCGCCGTTGCGTGGTGGTATTCTGCGGCTGGAGGACGGGTTGCCCCAAATCCGGTCGGTGCGCGAAGGCCGCCCGGCGGCGGGGCGCGGCTGGATCGGGCTGGTGCCGCGTGGGGCTTATGAAACGCGCGACGTGATGCAGACGGCGTTGCTGCCTGCGTGGTTGGTTTTGCTGATCGCATCGGCCTTTATCGTCGGAGGCTGGTTGCGCGAAGGGCGGCGGTAGTGCGTTGTGCGCGGGTTCCTGATCAAGCGCGCCGGAATTGACAGCTTAAACGCGCGATTGTATCAGAACGGTGATCCGCCCGCCGGGACGACCCGGCCCTGACCCGGGCTTTGTCAGGACGACCTGCACTGCAAGAGGTCGAAATGGCGTGGATACTACTTGTAACTGCTGGCGCTTTGGAAGTCGTTTGGGCGACGGGTTTGAAAAAGCTGGGCGTAGGGTTCTCATGGACACTTGGCGCCTTGACGTTACTGGCCATGATCGCAAGCCTCGTGGCGCTTTATGCCGCGATGACGCGGCTGCCACTGGGCATCGCTTATCCGATCTGGACGGGCATCGGCTCGGTCGGGTCGGTGGCCGTGGGCGTTATGGCTTTTAATCAAACCCTCGGCATATCGGGCATTCTGGGCTTGGCTCTTCTGGTCACCGGAATGTTCTTGCTGGGCGCTGACGCACATTAGGAAAAGGGACACAAAAGATGACAAGCAAAACCAAACAGGCCCGCAACCTGATCGAGGGCAAACCCGCCCTGATCGTCATCGACATCCAGAAAAGCACCTTTATCGACGACAGCGAGGTGCGCTCGATCGACAATATGCCCGGCTACAAAGACCGTATGATCGCGGCGCGTGATCTTGTCGATGCCGCGCATGACAGCGGCGTGCCGGTGATCTTCATTCAGGAAGTTCACAGACCGGACCTGATCGACTTTGGTCGAGAGCTTGATGGGGATGAGGATGTGCATTGCCTTGAAGGTGACCCGCGGACAGACGTCGCAACGGACGAAATGGGATTTCGCGAGGGCGATTACATCGTACCCAAGCGGCGTTATTCGGCGTTCTTCGGGACGGATTTCGAGATTCTGCTGCGGGGCTTGAAGGTCGATACGTTGATCCTGTGTGGCGGCCTTACGGATGTGTGCGTGCATTACACCTTTGTGGATGGGCACCAATCGGACTATTTCTGCCGTGTGGTCGAGGATTGTGTCGGTGGGTCTTCTGTCGAAGCTCATGAGGCTTCGTTGAAAGCGATGGAATATTTGCAGACCGGCGCGGTTCAGTCCCGATCAACCGTGATCGAGGCCCTATTGAAGTCGGGGTGATGGGTTTCGCGCGTACCGCCCGGTGATGAGCCATTTGACCCCGAAAGCGGTCCTTCGCTGAGGTTTTCGCCAATAACGGCGCTTGGAGCGGTTTTCTATGCTGGGCCAGTTCTGCGACGTGCAGGTCAACGGTGCTGCCAGTCCGCTCTAATCGTTCAAATGCACGGTGACCCGGTCGCTTTGACCGGCGCGATCGACGATGACCAGTGTTGAAAACCCGGCGCCCGGGGTTGGGATATCGATCTCGCGGCTGTGCAGGTTGGTGGCGACGGGGGCCCCATTGGCCAGCACCGTGAACGGGGCCTGCCCGCCGCGCAACTTGATCACCAGGGCTGATCCGGTTGCGGCCAGTCGGGCTCCATCCGGTGGGAAGGTCACTTGCGGTGCGTTTTCTGTCTGAGCGGTGCCGCCGCGCGGACGATGGCGTTGCAGGGGCTGCGGCAGGTCTGCGGCGGCTGTGATCAGGGTGTGGGGTGGCGGTGGCGGCAGAGGATCAAAGGCTGATTTCAGCAGACCAAAGGCGTCGAACAGGATTGGCGCGGCGAGGTCGCCTCCAAATGCGCCGGGCACCGGGGTGCCGTCGGCCCGGCCCATCCAGACCCCGATCACATGCCGCCCGTCCCAGCCAATCGCCCAGGCGTCGCGATGGCCATAGGACGTGCCGGTCTTATAGGCCACAGCGCGGGCAGGGGCGCCGGTCGGCGGGGCGAGGCCGCGCAGGATGTCACCGATATGCCAGGCGGCCACATCAGACACGATGCGTTTGCTGGCCTGTTTCGAACCGGAGCTGTGCAGGGCCGGCCCCTGCCCGCCTTGAGCCAGACCGGCGTACAGCTGGACCAGATCGTGCAGGCTGACGCCGACACCGCCCAGCGCGATGGCAAGGCCGGGTTTGCCGCCGGGCAGTTTTGCGTCGACGCCTGCCCGACCCATCGCGGCCATGACACGGGCCGGGCCAAGGTCATCGGTCAGCTTGACCACCGGGATGTTCAGGGACAGTTGCAGCGCCTCGCGCACGCGGACGTCGCCGCGAAACTGGCCGTCAAAATTGCGCGGGCTGTAGCGACCGAACAGGACCGGGCCGTCATGGATCAGGGTTTCGGGATGCGCGAGGCCCTGATCGAAGGCCAGCGCATAGACCAGCGGTTTCAGCGTCGATCCGGGCGAGCGGATCGCGCGGGTCATGTCGACAAAACCCTGCCGGTTGTCGGCGTCCGAATACGCGGGAGAGCCGACCGAGGCGAGGATCTCACCTGTGTGGTGATCCGCTATGATCACGGCGGCAGAGGTCCGGTCGCCAGCGGTGCGGGCAGCGGTGGCGATCAGGGTTTCCATGCTGGCCTGAAGGGTGGCCTCCAGCGTCAGATCATGGCGCGGCAGATGCGGAACGGTCTGGCGCGTGGCGTCGGTCAGGTGCGGGGCGAGCCGGGGGAAAGGCCGCATGGTCCGGGGTGTTTTGACCGTGAGGGCAACGCGCATCGCCTCGCCCTTCAGCACATCTTGCGCAGCCATGCGGACCAGCACCCGGTCACGTGCCGCGCGGGCGGTGTCGGGGTGGCGGTCAGGACGGCGGGTTTCGGGCGATTGTGGCAGGGCAACCAGCAGCGCAGCCTCGGACGGGGTCAGACGCGTGGGCTCTTTGCCGAACCACGCAAGGGTCGCGGCCCGGACGCCTTCCAGGTTACCGCCATAGGGGGCGTGGGTCAGGTAAAGGCGCAGGATTTCGGGCTTGGTCAGGCGGCGTTCCAGCGCGAGGGCCACGCGCATCTGGCGCAGCTTGCCGGACCATTTGCCGGTGGAGCCGTCTTCGAGCAGGCGCGCGACCTGCATCGTCAGGGTAGACCCGCCCGACACGGTGTGGCCATTGACCAGCGCTTGCAGGGCGGCGCGGGTCAGGGCAATCGGGTCGACGCCATGATGGGTTGCGAACCGTTTGTCTTCATAGCGCAGCAGCATTTGGATGAACTGCGGATCGATCTGATCGGGGTGGACCGGCAGCCGCCAGATCCCGTCAGCGACCGGATAGACCCGCAGCAGATCGCCATTGCGGTCGCGCATTTCAACCGAGGTTTCGTGCAGGGTAACAGGCAGTTGGGTTGCGTCGATCCAGCGGTCTGCAGCATCGCGTCCGATGGCGGCCAGCCAGAGCAGAGTCGCAAAGGTGAGAAGCGCCCTAGCCATCGTTTACCGGTCCTTCCCACAGGTCGCCGTATCGGGTGACCAGGCCGCTATAATCCAGTCGCCGCCAATGTGCCGTCGCGATCAGGTTTTCGGTCACTGGGCGATGTCCATGCGCCCCGTGCTGGTGCGGGCGCGATAGGCCGGGCGGTACATGTCTTCGACCGAGGCCGCCGGGTGGTGGAACGAGCCCGGCGTTACCGCGCGCACGACATAGGCCAATGTCACCGTGTCCGGCTGGACCATGTCGATGGCCGACAGGAAGCGGTCGGATCGGAACTCGGAATGTGCAGCGGGAGACAGCTCAAGCCAATCCAGCGCGCGCACGTCGCCGGATTGCATCAGGCTGGGATTGTCGATCTCGAACCCTGCGGGAAGCGGATCGTCGACCATCAGGCGGCCACCAAATGCTTCGTATGCATCGACTGTGATCACGGACACAAACCGGTCGCCGACGCGAACATTGGACGGATCGAGTGCTTCGCCTTCCATCGTGAAATACAGACGGCGGATGCCATAGCCGGTGCCGCCCGCCGGTGGGGCCACCTGCGGCACGCCGATGGTGGTCAGCGTGATATCCGTCGCCTTGCCCTGGGCTGCGGTGATTGTCAGCGGTTTGGCCGTGGCGTCGTCTTCCAGGATTTGCACGAAAGGTCCGGTAACAGGCGCGCCATCGACACGCAGGCCGGATTGTTCGGGCGATTTGATCAGGGCGTGGGCGGCGAGAAGCGTCCAGGCCGCTTCTTGCGTTGACATGGTCGCGGTGGCGCGGGTGATCTGACTGGTCAGGACAGCAGGTTGGATCGCGGCGCTTCCAGCCTCGGTTCCCAGCGCCAGAACGGCGGCGGTGTCACGCAGATTGGTGCCATAGTCGGCGCGCCATTCGGGGACTTCGCTGCCTTCGCCTCCGATCATGCGCGCAGCGCGGGCGAACATCGCATCAGCGCGGAGTTGGTCGCCGTAGGCCGCCAGTGCCGCGCCCAGTTGAGCCGCCGCGATGGGCGTCGCAAAGGCGTCGCCTTTGACATCCGCATAGTAACGCAGATCACCCATGGCGGCGGCCCCTTCGCGGGCCAGAACCATCAGCGCATAGGCGATATCGCCGCCGCCATAGTCAAAGTCGGGGGCATAGTTGATCCGGTTGCGCAGGTTATCCAGCGCCTGATCAAAAGCGCGGTCGGGCACGCTGTGCCCCTGTGCGCGGGCACGGCCAAGGAAGTCCGTGACATAGGCATCAAGCCAGAAATCACCGGATTCGGCGCGCCAAAGACCGAAGGCGCCGTTTGTGGCCTGCCGGGTCAGGATGCGCTGGATGGCGGCGTCGATGCGGTCGTTGACCTCGGGCCCGTTGCCCAGTCCGGTCGCTTGCGCCACGGAAGACAGGTAAAGCAGCGGCAGCGCCTTGGATGTTACCTGTTCGGTGCAGCCATAGGGAAAGCGGTTGAGCGATGCCAGCAAGCCCGGCGCGTCAAATTTCGCGAGCGGCCCTGCCGACAGCACTGCCTTGGCCGTTCCGGGTCTGAGACCTGCAAACACATCCGCGCTGAAGGTGAACGCATCGCCCGATCCAAGCGCAAAGCGACGGGTCTGAGCGACCACAGGGTCATTGGCGCGGACAGGCAAGGTCAGGGTCTGTCGCAGGGTTTTGCCATCCGGGGTGGTCAGGATGACGTCAAAACCGGGATCGCCGACTGCATACGCTGTGACGGGGATGGTAAAGCTCGCCTTGGCGCCCTCGGTCAGGGTGAAGGTGCCGGGTGCAGCGCCAAGAGACAGGCCCGCGCCGGACGGGAGCAGCGCCAGTTGCATGTCTCCGGTCGGGCCATCGGCGTGGACCGCTTCGATCAGGATGCGGGCCTGATCGCCCGGCGCAAGGAAACGTGGGACAGTCGCGGTGACCACAACCGGATCGCGCACCAGCATGTCTGTGGTGGCTTGTCCGACTGCCGTGTTCGACCATGCCACGGCCATGAGACGTACGTTGCCGTTGAAGGCAGGCAGGTCAAGGTTGACGAAGGCCGCGCCATCGGGGCCAAGTTCGACCATACCGCTAAACTGCGCCATCAGCTTTTGCGTCGGCGGCGGGGATTGCAGGCGGCCCCCTGCCCCGGCGTCGCCGCCAGAGCGGACAGTGCCCATCGCGCCGTTCATGCCATCAATCAGGCGGCCATAGACATCGCGCAATTCAACGCCAAGGCGGCGCTGGCCAAAATAATACCCCTGCGGATCAGGGGGCTGGAACGCGGTGAGGTTCAGGATGCCTTCATCGATAGCAGCAAGGGTCAGCCAGACCTGATCGCCCTGGGTCGCGCCATCGACCTTGACCCCCACACGCTGAGTTTGGCGGGGGCGGGCGACGTCGGGCGCATCGATGGTCACGCTCAGACGTTTGCCAACCGGTTCGACAGCCGCATAGGCCAGCCCCAGCGCGCGGGACGGGTTTTGACCGGCGGCCACGTCCATCGGTCGGATCACGGTGGCGGTGACATAGGCGCCTGCGCCCCAGTCTTTCGTGACTTGCAGCGGGATGGTGGTTTCGCCTTGGGTTACTTCGACGGCCTGACGCGCGATGATGCGGTCAGACATGACGGTGATCAGCGCGGTGCCGGCCATGCGCGGCACGATCCTGAGTTGCGCGGTGTCGCCGGGGGCATAGCCGTCGCGGTCCAGCGACAGCTCAAGCCGGTCAGGGGTCGAGGTCGCGTCAGCGGACACGTACCAGCCTGCGTAGAAATCGGCTGAGGCGGCTGCATAGGGGCCGTCGACGCGTTCGACGACCAGTTCGTATTCGCCCCAGTCGACGGGGGATGAGACGCGGACCGGGTCGCTGCCAAGGGCCGCTTCGCCGGTGGCGATGCGGGAGCGTCGTGTAATCGGTTCCCAATTCCAGTCGCCGTAAAGCTGGTACCACTGGTAGCGGGTTTCGACGCGGTTCAGAGTCCAACGGACGCGCATGGGCGCAGGCTGCAGGTCAGGCGACAGGGCGATCAGCTGGAACCCGGCGTCGCTGCCTTCGGCCACGACATCGTCAAACAGCGGTTTGATCCCAATCACCGGGCCTGCGGGCTGAACCGATTTGGTCAGGCGGCGTTCGACCGGGCGGGCGGACCCGTCGGCAAGGCGGGCAATCACCGTGGCCTGCATCGGCTGGCCCTCGCTTTCGGGGCGCGGCAGTTCGATGGGGACGACGGCCTTGCCAAGCGCGTCTGTGGTCTTACCACCGAAGTAACTTGAGACGGTGCGCTGTTCGGCATCGTGACGACCAAAACGATAGCCCGGCCAAGCGGCGATAGAGTCGCTGGCGCGCAGGCGCACCTGACCGTCGATGGTCAGGTCTGCGCCGGGGGCACCAAAAAGATATCGAGCATCGATGCTCAGCGGCGGGCTGTCACCAGGGCGCAGCGGCGCATCTGGCAAAGCAAGGTCGAAATCGATACGTTCAGGCAGGAAATCCTCGACCAGCAGGGTTTCAGTGGCAAGTGCCGGGGATTTCGGATCGGAATGGATCGCCAGTTTCCAACTGCCGCGCGGGGCCGAGGTGCCGACCGGCAGGGCAAAGACATGCCCGCCAGCGCGGCCACCGTCGGAAATCAGGCGGCGGTATTCAACGCCGTCAGGGCGGGTCAGGATGGCGATCAGCGGCAGGCCTTGGATGGCATCGGCTTGCCCGTTTCGCGCCAAAGCGGTGGCAAAGATCGTCTCGCCTGCGCGGTACGCGCCTCGGTCAGTAGTTAGGAACACATCGACTGGCCCGGCCGGAGCGCGGCCTTCGACACCCCGATCAGAGAGGTCAAACGCCGGATCGGTGAGCGAAAGGAACGCCAGATCGGTCTCGCCCTGTTCGGCGATCACCATGGCCGGGGACGCGCCGCCAGTGCCGCGCGTTAGGCCGGGGTCGAATTGGGCATATCCCCGCGCGTCGGTTTCGGACGTTCCCAGAACCGCATTGGCGCGTGAGATCAGCGAGACAGAGATGCCAGCCTTGGGCTGGGCGTCGGACAGGCTGCGCACGGTGACATGCAGGCCGTCATTGCCCGACATGGTGGACAGGCCAAGATCGGACAGCACGAACCATTGCGTCGCGCTGGGATTGTCCCACGGATCGGCCCCCGGAACGCGGGCGCGCAACGCATAGATCCCGGCGGGCAGCGCGGCAATCGCCTCGCCCATCGGCAGGCGGGTGGTCATTTCACGATTCAGGACGGTCTGAACCTGCGCGGTGCCGGACCAGATATCTTCGGCGACATCGCTGGCAAAACCTTCGTCTTCCCATTTTGACAGGGGGCGTCCGAAATAGCCGTCCTGCATGGCGCGCAGCAGGTTGCGGTCACTAACCCGGCGCAGGGTCAGATCAAGGTCGGTGACATTAACGGTTTCGACCGGCAACGCCGCGTCGGCGGCCTTCGGCAGGACATAGGCCCGGCCCGGAAAGCGAACCGCAGGCGTGCGGTCGCGGACATAATGGGTAAGGTCGACATCTTTATGAAGCAACTCTCCACTTGCGGCAGGCAGGCCCCGGCGGAGCGTCACACGATAGCGTTTGCCATGTTCGACCCCATCGATGCACAGCTGGTCGCCGTCAGCCTGCACAACCAGCGAGGCATCGGGCAGGCGCACGAAAGGTTCATAATCGACCCCCGCCTTGACCAGCGGTTCGGAAAACTGCGCGCAGATGCGCGGCGCGGCGGCGTCGCTTTCGACGGTGCTGTCCGTGATGCGGAACCCGTATTTGGCAATCGCTTTGTCCAATGCCGCTTCGATATCGGCGCGCGGCTGGATGTCGTTGGCCAGCCGCAAAGCCGGGATCATCTGCCGCCCGCGCCCGGATTTCTCAAGCGCGGTGGCCAGCACGGTCAGCGCACGGGCTTGCGCGCTGGCGCTTTCGCCATGTAGATAAGCGTTGATTGCCGCCGACACGGCACGATTGCGATAGTCGCGGCGCTGGGAATTGTTTCCGGACTCGATGGCCAACAAAAGATCGCTGTATTCGGCCCAATAGACCGACAAATCGGTCAGCGACACGGCAGCGCCCATCCAGCGCATCGCTTGAAGCGGATCACCGGCGGCGGCGCGGGACCGGGCCGCGTCCAGCAACGCTTCGACATCCAGACCGCCTGCGCGGTGGATCAGACCAAGGTTCTGCGCCTGGGTCCGTGCCGCCGTGCGGTCAGCGTTGGTGAGAAAGTCCAGGGATTTGACCAGCATCTCGGCGCGCAAACGAACCGCGGCCAGCGTCGGCAGTTTTTCGGCGGACACCGCGCCGACATAAGGTGTGCGGTCCGTGACGGCGGATTTCGGGAAGCAGGCATTGGAGCGGGCATTGAAGGTAAAACCGGCGCACGCCGTTTGTGTACTGCAGGCCCGAACGCAAGATGGCAGGTCGGTATCGAACAATGCGTCCAGGTCAGATCCGTAGAAATCCATGTCCTGGGTGACGATAAAGCGGAAATCCGGTGCTGCGCCCTGCGCCGATGCCATTGATATCAGGCCCGAAACCGCAATTGCCCCTGCCAAGATCACCTGTACCAGCTTGCGCATATTACCCTCCATGGTTGCCGCTAGGGTCGCATGGCGCTGGCCTTGTTTGCAACGATTCCCCGTTCGCACTTTTTCAACGGTTTTGGCCCAGTCTGTGACCCAGACCCCCGCAAGCGGAGCCGCAGGGATGAGCCTGGCCCAGAAACTCTCGGAAGAACGTCGCGCGCGTCTGGCCGCTGAACGTCTGCTTGAACTCAAGCAGGCCGAACTGACGTCGGCAAACCGCAAACTGGGCCATCACGCGATGGCGCTGACCCGCCGGATTGGGGAAACCCAGGCCGAGGTCGAAACGGTTCGCTTCGAAAACGAACGGGTCAAATCGGATCTGAGCGAGGCCAACCAGAAGATCGAAATCGCTGAACGGCGGTTGTGGTATTCGATCCAGACAATTCAGGACGGGTTCGCGTTTTTCAACAGCGACAACACCTTGATCGGCGCAAACACAGCTTATCTGAACGTGTTCGACGGGCTTGAGGAAGTCGAACCGGGGGTCTGTTACACCCGCATTCTGCAGATTTTGACGGATGAGGGTCTGGTCAATACCGGGTCCATGCGCGCCCGGGACTGGCGGCATATGATGACGCAGCGCTGGTTCAAAGCCGCCCCGCCGCCAGTGGTGCTTCAGCTTTGGAACAACCAGTACATCAAGCTGATCGACCACCGCGCCGCAGATGGCGATGTGGTAAGCTTGGCCCTGAACATCACCTCATCCGTGCGCTATGAGGCCGAGCTTAAGGCGGCGCGCGCCCGGGCCGAGGCCGCCAACCGCGCCAAATCGGCCTTCCTTGCCAACATGAGCCACGAAATTCGAACGCCGATGAACGGCGTGGTCGGCATGGCCGAACTGATGAGCGATACCGAGTTGAGCGAGGAACAGCGCCTGTACGCCGACACCATCAAGAATTCCGGCGAGGCGCTGCTGGTGATCATCAATGACGTTCTGGATTATTCCAAGATCGAGGCTGACAAACTGGTGCTGCACCCGGAGCCATTCGATCTGGAACGCTGCATCCACGAAGTTGTCATGCTGCTGCAACCGACGCTGCGCGACAAGGGACTCGATCTGCTGGTGGATTATGATCTGTTCCTGCCGACGCGGTTCATTGGCGATCCGGGTCGAATCCGCCAGATTTTGACCAATCTTGTCGGCAACGCGGTGAAATTCACCAATTCTGGCCATGTATTGATCCGCATCACCGGCGTGCCGGGCGCAGACGAGGCGCGAACGGCGATTCATATCGCGATTGAAGACACCGGAATCGGCATCCCGCGCAAAAAGATCGATCACATTTTCGGAGAGTTCAATCAGGTCGAAGACGACCGGAACCGCCAGTTCGAAGGCACCGGGCTGGGTCTGGCGATCTCGCGGCGATTGGTCGAACTGATGAAGGGGTCGGTCTGGGTCGAAAGCGAAGAAGGCGTTGGGTCGTGTTTTGGGTTCAGGTTGGCGCTGCCCAAGGCGGATGGCGCGCAACCGATGCCGCCGCATCTGCCCGAAGGTCTGAACCATGTTCTTGTGGTCGATGATTTGTTGGTGAATCGCGATGTCCTGGAACGGCAACTGAAGCAACTGGGAGTGCAAGTCACCTGCTGCGCCTCGGGACCCGAAGCGCTGGCCGCGATGACGGAAGATATCGACATTGTCCTGAGCGATCACAACATGCCGGGTATGGATGGACTGGAGCTGGCCGTCAAACTGCGTGAAGCGGGCTGGGTCGATACGCCGATCCTGCTGCTAAGTTCGAACCCGGCGTTTACCCAGAACGACCCCGCCGTCCGGATTGTGCAGGGCGTTCTGCAAAAACCGATCTCGCGGGCGGACCTGTTTGGCAAATTGGCCGACTTCGGGGCGCTGACGTCGGCCGCGTCGGTGTATGATCCGGACGATATCTCGACTTCGGTGGCCGCCAAGGACCCGATGATGCCTGCAGGCGCGGGACGCAGGATGCGCATTCTGGCGGCCGAGGACAACAAGACCAACCAGTTGGTGTTCAAAAAGATGGTTCAGGATCTGAACATCGATCTGGTCTTTGCCGACAATGGCTTTGCTGCCGTCGACGCGTATCGGGATTTCAAGCCGGATCTGGTGTTCATGGATATTTCCATGCCCAAAATGGATGGCAAAACCGCCACGCGCGAAATCCGGGCGCTGCAATCCGGCATTGGTCGCCATACGCCTGTCATCGCGCTGACCGCGCATGCCATGGCGGGGGACGCCGAAGATATTCTGGCCGCCGGTCTGGACGATTACCTGACCAAACCGTTGCGCAAATCCGTGATCTGCGAGCGGATCCAGCGGTATCATCCAACGGGTGCGGATCCGCTGGATCGCGACGCAGACGCGTGACTTATTGCGCGTCTGCCGGGCGTATGAATACCGGGCGGTCCGGGTCTGACAGGTCGGGCTGATAGACATAGCCGCCGGTATCAAATGTGGTTAGGGCCGCCGCATCGGTCAGCCGGTTCTGAATGATAAACCGGGCCATTGCGCCGCGCGCCTTTTTGGCAAAAAAGCTGACGATCTTGGGGCCACCGGGTTTGTCTTCCATAAACACCGGGGTGACGATGCGCAGCTTCAGGGCCTTGGGATCAACCGCGCCAAAGTATTCCTGACTGGCGCAATTGACCAATGTGTCGGTCCCAAGGTCGCTGCCTTGGGCATTCAACGTTTTTGAGATCTGCGTGCCCCAGTAATCGTAGAGTGATGTGCCGCGACGGGTTTTCAGGCGGCTGCCCATTTCCAGCCGATAGGCCTGAATGGCGTCCAGCGGGCGCAGCACGCCATAAAGCCCGGACAGAATGCGCAGATGATCCTGGGCCCATGCCATTTCATCGCTGTCCAGCGACCCGGCTTCGAGCCCCAGATAGGTGTCACCGGCAAAGGCCAGCGCCGCAGGGCGGGTCACCTCAGGCTCGGGCGCGTCCTGAAAATCGCGATACCGGTCACGGTTCAGCCGGGCCAGATCGGGGCTGATATCCATCAGGTCCTGCAGCTTGCTTAGCGTCAGATTGCGTGCGGTCCGGGCCAACCGGTTGGCATCGGTCAGAAACTCGGGCTCGGTCACCGGGCCGTCATGTTCGGACCAGTCCAGCCGTTTGGCCGGAGAAATCACAACCAGCATGGTCTTTCCCTTTCGATCATTTCACCGGATTTAGCCCGCCGCACGCAGAACGTCCAGAAAGGCGGGGCCAAAGCGTTCAGCGCGGCGTTCGCCCAGCAACCGGGTTAGCCCGGCCTCATCATCGGGGCGCATCTTGGCCACCTTGGCCAGTTGCGACGCAGAACAGCTGAGTGGTTTGTCGATCCCGCCCTCGCCACGCGACAATCCGGCCTGTGCTTCCAGCAGTTGGTCATAGAGTGAGCCAGAGTCGCGCCCGGCCAGTTTTCGGCGCGAGGGATGCATAGCCTCGGACGCGCCGGTGATCACTTCAAGGAACATGGCGCCATATCGCTCAAGCTTTTTGGCACCAACACCGCTGATCCCGGCCATCTGGTCCAGCGTTGCAGGCCGGGTTTCGGCCATTTCGATCAGCGTCTTGTCGGTGAAGATCACGTATGCCGGTACTTTCGCGGCCTCGGCCAAGGCGCGCCGCTTGGCCTTGAGCGCCGACAACAGCGGTGCATCTTCGTCGGATACCAGAGCCTTGACCGCCGGACGGCGCGCGGCTTTGCGGATCGTATCGCGGCGCAGTTGGATGCCGGATTCACCCCGCAGGATCGGCAAGGCCGCTTCGGTCATGCGCAGCGCGCCATGGCGTTCGGGGTCAGGACGCACCAGATCGTGTCCCATCATCTGCCGGAAAATCGCCTGCCACTGGCGTTTGTCATATTCGGTTCCGACGCCATAGGTCGGCAGGCTGGCATGGTTGCGCGCGCGGATCTTGTCGGTGTCGGCCCCGGTCAAGATGTCGATCAGATGGCCCGATCCGAACCATTCTTCGGTGCGCAGCATCGCCGACAGCGCCATGCGCACGGCTGTGGTGCCGTCAAAGCAGTCGACCGGCGTGTCGCAGAGATCGCAATGGCCGCAAGGTGCCGAATCTTCGCCGAAATAGGACAGCAGGGTTTGACGGCGGCAGGTCAATGCCTCGGCCAGGCCGAGAAGCGCGTTCAGGCGCGCATGATCGGCGGAGCGGCGTTCGGGCGGGGCCAGACCTTCGTCGATTTGCGAGCGGCGCAACCGAATGTCATCAGGGCCGAACAGGGTCAGGGTTTCGGCCGGTGCGCCATCGCGCCCGGCGCGGCCGATTTCCTGATAATAGGATTCGATCGATTTTGGCAGGTCCGCGTGGGCAACCCAGCGGATGTCGGGTTTGTCGATACCCATGCCAAAGGCGACAGTGGCGACCACGATCAACCCATCTTCACGGGCAAACCGGGCTTCAACGATGCGCCGGTCTTCGGCGTCCATGCCACCGTGATAGTGGCAGGCACTGTGGCCTTCGTCGCGTAACGCTTTGGCCAGTGCTTCTGTCTTGGCGCGGGTGCCGCAATAAACGATGCCCGAGCGGCCTTTGCGGACCGCGGCAAATTCAAGGATCTGGCGGCGCGGCCCGTCCTTGGTGGCAAAGGCAAGGTGGATGTTGGGCCGGTCGAACCCGCGCAGGAAACTGCGCGGCGGCGCACCGTCGAATAGCTTTTCAACGATTTCTTCGCGGGTTTCAGCGTCTGCGGTCGCGGTAAATGCCGACAACGGCACGTCCAAGGCCCGGCGCAGTTCGCCGATCCGCAGATAATCGGGGCGGAAATCATGACCCCACTGGCTGACGCAGTGGGCCTCGTCCACGGCGATCATGCTGACACCGATCCGCCGCAACATCCCCATTGCCGCCCCCGAGGCAAGACGTTCAGGCGCCATGTACAGCAGTTTCAACTCACCCGCCTCCAGCGAGGTCCAGACTGCTTCGGTTTCTTCTTCGGTATTGCCCGAGGTCAGCGCGCCGGCGCAAACGCCAGCCTCTTGCAGCGCGCGCACCTGATCGCGCATCAAGGCAATCAGAGGCGAGATCACGACGGTTACGCCATCGCGGATCAGCGCAGGAAGTTGGAAACAAAGGGATTTGCCGCCGCCGGTGGGCATGATGGCCAGAACGTTTTCGCCCTGCGCCACTGCATCGACGATTTCGCCCTGTCCGGGCCGGAAATCATCGAATCCAAACACATCCCGCAGGATCTGGTCCGCTTGGGGCATGAACGGGGGCCTCACGTCATCTGTTGGTGCTACTGCTCTTGAGGATGCAGTCTCACATACTCAGAATCCGTGAACAAGGGGCGGCAGGCTACATAAATCCAAATATGGTAGGCAGGATATAGTTCTGTAGCGATATGATGATCAGGAACGCGACCAAGGGGGCCAGATCCAAGCCGCCTGTATCGGGCAGGATGCGCCGGATCGGGGCATAGATCGGTTCAAGGACACGGTTCAGACCGTACCAGATCTGCGCCACGACCTGCTGATGCAGGTTGAGGATCTGGAAATTGATCAGCCAGCTCATGATCACGTGCACGATGACGAAGAAATAGGCCACGCTTAGGATAAGCTGCAGCGGTCCGTAGATTGCCATCATTGTCGTGTCTCTCCGTCTTGTCTGGCAAAGACGTAATGGCTGCTTGCGCAAAGGACAAGTGAAGACGCGCGTGATCCGGGGTGTGGTCACACCGAGATGGTGAAAATTGAACCCAGATCGGCATCATGTCTTTGTCAGACTTGCTTTATTTGTGCACAAACGGTCTTAATCCATTGGAAAGAATGGGGGGGCGGAGAATGAGCACAGTGACACCACGCAAGCGGATTTGGGGCTGGTACTTCTTTGATTGGGCCAGCCAGCCTTACCATACATTGTTGGTGACCTTTATCTTTGGCCCCTATTTCGCCAGCGTCGCCACCGCGCATTTTGCCGGAATGGGCTTAACCGAGGCCGCAGCAGATGCCCGCGCGCAAAGCACATGGGCGCTGGGGCTGACGATCACCGGGTTGATCATTGGGTTTGGCGCGCCGGTCCTTGGCGCAATGGCGGATCTGTCTGGCAAACGTATCCCGTGGATCGGTGTGTTTTCTGCCATGTATGTCGTTGGCGCAGGCGCGCTGTGGTTTGCGCAGCCGGACGGGTCGAACATGTGGTGGATGCTGATGTCGTTTGGCATCGGGTTTATCGGCGCCGAATTTGCCTTGATTTTCGTGAATTCGCAGTTACCGAGTTTGGGCGATGACGAAGAAATCGGCGCCATTTCCGGGTCGGGGTTTGCCTTCGGCTATCTGGGCGGGTTCGTCGCGCTTTTGATCTTTCTGCTGTTCTTTGCCGAACAGGGCAATGGCAAGACCCTGATCGGGCTGGATCCGATCTTTGGTCTGAACGCCACCGAGCGCGAAGGCACTCGGGCCGTGGGGCCGGTTACAGCATTGTGGTTCGCGGTTTTCATGATCCCCTATTTCCTGTGGGTGCGCGACGACGGGAAAACCAATGACCACGCCAGTCTGGGCGACGCGCTGCGCGCGCTTTGGACGCTGGTCAAAGGGTTGGTGAACCGGACCAGCCTGTTCGCCTATCTGGGTTCGTCGATGTTCTATCGCGATGCGCTGAACGGGTTGTACAGTTTTGGCGGCACCTATGCGCTTCTGGTGCTGGACTGGAGCATTACCGAGATCGGCGTTTTCGGGATCGTGGCGCTGATATCGTCGGTGATCTTCAGCTATCTGGGCGGCAAGGCTGACCGGCGGTTCGGCCCGAAACCAGTGATCATTGCAGCGATCTGGGTTCTGATCTTTGTCTGTATCACGCTTGTGTCGATGTCGCGGGATCAGGCGTTTGGCATTCCGCTGGCCGAAGGATCGACCTTGCCGGATACAGTGTTCTTCATCCTTGGTGCGCTGATCGGCGGCATGGGCGGGGTTCTGCAATCCGCAAGCCGGTCGTTGATGGTGCGCCATTCGGACCCGGATGCCCCGACAGAGTATTTCGGACTGTATGGTCTGTCTGGCCGGGCAACGTCGTTTATCGCGCCAATGCTGATCGGGATTGTGACGGCAGTGACCGAAAACGCCCGTCTGGGCCTGTCGCCGGTAATCTTGCTTTTCGTCATCGGTCTTGTTTTGCTAAGCTGGGTGAAAGCGAAAGGCGAAAAACCCTGATGACCTTGTTTCGTATAATTCTGAGTGTTCTGGTTCTGGCCTTTGCGGCGCCGGTTGGCGCGCAAACACCGGCCAAACAACTTTTTGGCGCAAAGGATACTGGCTCTCGGCAAAAACCTGCCGCCTATGGCAGCTATTCCAAGGGCTGCGTGGCCGGGGCCGCAGAGTTGGCCGAAACCGGCCCGACCTGGCAAGCGATGCGCCTGTCGCGCAATCGGAACTGGGGCCATCCGGATCTGGTCGATTATCTTCAGGATCTGAGCAAGTTTGCCGCCAAGCAACCGGGATGGAAGGGGCTGTATATCGGCGACCTCAGCCAGCCGCGTGGCGGGCCGATGTTGTCTGGGCACCGCAGCCACCAGATGGGGCTGGATGCCGATATCTGGATGCTTCCTGCGTCGCGGATCAACCTGTCGCGCAACACGCGCGAAAACATTTCGTCAATCTCGGTTTCGTCCAAGAACGAAGCTTCTGTGAATGGCAACTGGAGCCGCGCACATCACCGCATTCTGCGCGAGGCTGCGAAAGACAAGCGCGTGGCCCGGATATTCGTTTCGCCGGGCATCAAGGTGCAGATGTGCAAAGATGAAACCGGCAACCGCCGCTGGCTGCGCAAAATCCGGTCGTGGCCGTATCACAACTATCATTTCCACGTCCGGCTGGCCTGCCCCAAGGGCGCCAAGGGCTGTACCAATCAGAACCCGCCCCCCAAAGGCGACGGGTGTGCCGAGGCGCAGCAATGGGTGAACAACATCCTGAACCCGCCGCCGCCCAAGCCCAAGGACCCGAATGCGCCCAAGGCCAAGCCGCGTAAGAAGGGCCCCTACGTTCTGGCAGATCTGCCCCAGCAATGCGCTTCGGTCCTGCAGTCGCAGTAATCGCGTTCGCCCTTGTCGCTTGCCGTCTGCCCGCGTCCGAACACCGGGCCGAGTATCTTGGCAGTTACGAGTGGACGGGCGCCGGGGGCTGGTTCGGCGGGTTTTCAGCCATTGAACTTGATCCTGACGGTCTGGGCCTGTTCGCCCTGACCGATCGCGGATTCTTTGCGCGGGCATTGATTGATCGCGAGGCTGGCCTGATCGCTGACATTACAGTCGACGAATGGTGGTGGCTGCGCTCCAGCACCGGCGGGCGGTTGAGCAAGGGCATCACCGATGCCGAAGGGCTGGACATCGAACCGGACGGAACGATGCACATATCCTTCGAAGGGTCGCACCGGGTCGCCACCTATGACACCCCGGATTCTGCAGCGCAGGTCAGGTCGCGCGCCGCAACCTTTGCCGGGATGGGCGCGAACAAATCGCTGGAAGCCCTTGCACAAGACGATCAGGGCCGCCTGTATACCCTGCCCGAAGGCAGCCGCGATGCCCACGGGGGGATCCCGGTCTACAGGTTGGAGAACGACCGGTGGACCGTGCCGTTTTCCTTGCCGTCCAGTCGTGGATTTCAGCCTGTTGGGGCCGATTTCGGCCCGGACGGGCGGTTCTATCTGCTTGAACGGGGCTTCAGCGTGATCGGATTCCGCACGCAACTGCGCCGTTGGAGCTTTGGCGCGGACGGACCGGAAGCTGAAGCAACCCTGATCCGCACCGCTTTTGGCACCCATGACAACCTTGAAGGTCTGTCCATCTGGCGGGATGAGGTCGGCATTCTGAGGGCCACGATGATTTCGGACGACAACTTCAAATCGTTCCAACGGACCGAGATCGTGGAATACGCCCTGCCGGATTGACTTGCGCAATTTGTCGCAACCCGGTAACAGGCCGCCTGCCCGACTGATCGGGACAAGTCTCCGCGACCTTGCCAAAACGGATTACAGTATGACACGCGCTCACCTTCCCGGCATTCTTGCCATGGCCGCCATTGTTGTGGCCTCGAACATCCTGGTTCAGTTTCTGTTTGGAAACTGGCTGACATGGGGGGCGTTCACCTATCCGCTCGCCTTTCTGGTCACCGACCTGATGAACCGGATCTATGGCGCAGGACCTGCCCGCACCGTGGTCTTTGTCGGATTTATCGTCGGTTTGTTCTGCTCGCTTATCGGCACCCAGATCGTCGGCGAATTCGGCCCGCTGGTCACCTTCCGTATCGCCATCGGATCGGGACTGGCATTTCTGACCGCGCAGCTTCTGGATGTCAGCATCTTTTCCGCCCTGCGCGAGGGCCGCTGGTGGCGCGCGCCGCTGGCTTCGACCCTGATCGGGTCGTCTGTGGACACGGTGCTGTTTTTCACAATCGCCTTTTCGGCGCAGCTGATCTGGCTGGAACCCGGCAATGATGTCAGCTGGGCCAACGAAACACTGCCGCTGCTGGGCATGGGCCCGGTCGCCCCGCTTTGGGTGTCGCTGGCGGTTGCCGACTGGATGGTAAAACTGTCGCTGGCACTGATCGCACTGGTGCCATTCCGCCTGATTATCGGTCGAATTGACCCCCGCAATCTGATGGCCTGACGATTTTTCTTTGACAATCGCACAGTCCGTGCCACCATCTTATCGAGTTCAACAGGAAAGATAAGGAGGTGATCCAGTGTCAAGAAAGGTATTGGAGCGAGGTGTCGGAACAGGTCTTGAGGCCGCCCGGTAAGGCAGCCCTTATCGGGACTGGTGCCCGATCGATCTCTGTGAGGTCTCACCGACCCACCTCCGAAAACTTTCGAAAGGGCCGCCCGTTCAGTCGGGCGGCCCTTTTTGAATGGGTCGTTCCGGTATAGAAACGCCCCATGTTGAACGTCACCAACGATATCACCCTGCAGGATTGGGAGCTGTCCGAAAGCTTTATGCGGGCGTCCGGTCCCGGCGGGCAAAACGTCAACAAGGTGTCGTCGGCCGTTGAGTTGCGATTCGAAGCGCAGCGTTCGCCATCCCTGACCCCCGCCGTCAAAACCCGCCTGAAACGGCTTGCCGGGCGCCGCTGGACCAACGAAGGCGCGATCATCCTGCAATGCGACGAAACCCGCTCGCAGGTTCGCAACCGTGAAATTGTACGCGACCGTCTGGTCGATCTGATCCGTCAGGCGCTGGTCGCGCCGAAACGCCGGATCCCCACCAAACCGACCAAGGGCTCACAACGCCGCCGGGTCGATGCCAAAAAACAGCGCGGGGCCGTAAAGACGTTGCGTGGCAAAATCGACAAAGACGCGTTGTGATCCACGCGCCCGCTGATAGTCTTCCGGCAAAACAGTTTGGGAGAATGCTATGCGACTGAAGGGCAAAACCGCCATCGTCACCGGGGGGGCCTCGGGCTTTGGCGCCGGAATGGTTCGCAAATTCATCGCCGAGGGCGCGCGCGTGATGATCGCTGACATCAACGGAAACGCCGCTAATGCGCTTGCGGCCGAGCTGGGTAGCGCTGCTGTCGCGCAAACTGTTGATGTGTCAGATGGCACGTCGGTGCAAGCGATGGCAGACGCCGCCCTGTCGGCCTTTGGGCACCTCGATATCCTTGTGAACAATGCCGGCGTGACCCATATGCCCACCCCATTGGAAGACGTCAGCGAAGATGATTTCGACCGGGTGTTCCGGGTCAACATGAAATCCGTTTACCTCACCGCCCGGGCGCTGGTGCCCCACATGAAGGATCGCAAGCAAGGCGTAATCCTCAACATCGCCTCGACTGCAGGCGTGTCACCGCGCCCCCGACTGAACTGGTACAACGCCTCCAAGGGCTGGATGATCACCGCCACCCGCACCATGGCCGTGGAGCTGGCCCCGGATGGCATCCGTGTGAATGCCCTGAATCCGGTGGCCGGAGAAACGCCGCTTCTGAAATCCTTCATGGGCGAAGACACTCCCGAAATGCGCGCCAAGTTCCTGTCCACGATTCCGCTGGGCCGGTTCTCCCAACCCGAAGACATGGGCAATGCCGCGTGTTTCTTATGCTCGGACGAAGCCGGGATGATCACCGGGGTCGCCATGGAAGTCGACGGCGGCCGCTGCATCTGACGCAAGAATTTGCCCTGACGGGCAATGCCTCCGGCGGGGATATTTGGAGCAAGAGGAAAAAGGGCGCATTTCGGCTTCCTCTTGCCCAAAATATCCCGGGGGAGGCGCGCGTAGCGCGGCGGGGGCAGCGCCCCCAGATTTGAACGGATCGCGTGCGCGGCACGCCAGACATGACAGTGCAGGAACATCTTATGATCCCAGGCCCTCGCAACCTTATCACTGACATTCCCGGTCTCAAGGTCGGCCATTCTGCTGACTCTGAGATCAAAACCGGCAGCACCGTTCTGACCGCTAACCACCCATTCACCGCCTCGGTCCATGTCATGGGCGGTGCACCCGGCACGCGCGAGACTGACCTTCTGGCACCTGACAAATCCGTGGCGGCGATTGATGCGCTGGTCTTGTCTGGCGGGTCTGCCTTTGGGCTGGATGCCTGTTCCGGAGTGATGGATGGACTTCGCGCCGCAGATAGGGGGTTTCGGATCGGCAACGCCGTCATCCCGCTGGTGCCCGGCGCAATCATCTTCGATCTGCTGAACGGCGGCAACAAGGACTGGGCAGACAACCCGTATCGCGCTCTGGGCCGCGCGGCGTATGAGGCGGCCTCGGACACATTCGACATCGGCAGCGCCGGGGCTGGGACTGGTGCGATGACCGCGATGCTGAAAGGCGGTTTGGGCTCGGCCTCTTTCGTGCTGGACGACGGCATCACGGTTGGTGCTTTGGTGGCGGCGAATCCGATGGGCAGCGTCACCACGCCCGGCGAGCAGCATTTCTGGGCGGCTCCGTTTGAGGTGGACGGGGAATTCGGCGGGCTGGGCCCGGACCTCAATGCCGGGTTGGGGCGACAGTTGAACAGCCGCAAACTGGCCCGGATGCTGGAATTGGCGGCACCCTTGCCGGATGAGAGGATGAACACGACCATCGCCATTGTCGCTACGGATGCCGACCTGTCCAAGGCACAATGCCAGCGGCTGGCGATCGCGGCGCATGATGGTATTGGCCGCGCGACCGTACCGGCCCATTCGCCCGGTGACGGCGATCTGGTGTTCAGCGTATCCACCGGGGATCGCAAACTGATGCAGACCGAACGCGATCTGGCCCGGATTGGCCACGCCGCTGCGCTGTGCCTGAGCCGCGCCATCGCGCGCGGCGTGCATGCGGCGACCCCGGCGAGCGGCGATCTGCTGCCCTGCTGGAGCGCTGACAAGGGCTAGGATACGCGACCAAAGGCCCGGTCAAGCGCGGCAATCTGCCAATTGACTCTCGGGCCGTTGCCCTACGTATTGTCCTCAGCGAAAACCGTTGGAGAGAGCCATGAAACGTTTGATAGCTACAGCAGCCCTGGCCATGCTGGCTGTCCCGGCATTTGCCGAGGGCGACGCCGCCAAGGGCGAAAAAGGCTTCAAGAAATGCAAGTCGTGCCACATGATCGTGTCGGATGACGGCGAAACAATCGTCAAGGGCGGCAAGACCGGCCCGAACCTGTTCGGACTTCCCGGACGCGCCGCAGGGACCGCAGATTTCAAATACGGTGCCGATCTGGTTGCCGCAGGCGAAGCCGGTCTGGTCTGGGACGAGGCCAACTTTGTTGCTTATACCACCGACCCCAAGGCTTTTCTGCAAGAGACTCTGGGCAGCACATCGGCCAAGTCGAAAATGTCGTTCAAGCTGAAAAAGGGCGGCGAGGATATCTGGGCCTATCTGGTCAGCGTCAGCCCGGCTGCCGAGTAACTTTGACACCTGATGAATGTCGCAAAGGCCGCGGGTTCGCCGCGGCCTTTCGTATCATTGGTATACCAATCTCTGTTCCTATATTAACTGTATCCCTTCGCCGGGCAGATGTGGGGTCTGCCAAGGGCGGGAGGCTGCAACTTGGTCAGGATATGTACGCGTGCGCCCAATCTATCTTCGTCATGATCGACCGACCCGCTCGTGCTCTGCAGTGATCGGGGGGCGTCTGCCATGAGCCTTATGATCCCGGCCTGGGTTGATGGGCAGCTGTTACCGACCGACAAGATCGAGGCCCATGAAAAGGGTCTGAAGCACAAGGCTGTGTCCGTGTTTGTCGTGCGCGGAACCGAGATCCTGATGCAGCAGCGGGCCATGGGAAAATACCACACGCCCGGCCTGTGGGCGAACACCTGCTGCACCCACCCCGATTGGAACGAACCGCCCAGCACCTGCGCGGTTCGGCGGTTGCGCGAAGAGCTGGGGATCGAGGGGCTGATCCCTGAATACCGCCAGCGGCTGGAATACCGGGCCGATGTTGGCAATGGCATGGTTGAACATGAAGTGGTCGATGTGTTCCTGGCCCAGGCGCGCGGCGCGCTGGCGATTAACCCCAACCCGGACGAGGTTATGGCGATCCGATGGGTTGATTATCACGACCTGCTGGCCGAAATCGCCCGTCACCCCGACCGGTTCACACCATGGCTGAAAATATATCTCAAGAACCACGCGGACACGATTTTCGGCCCCGATCTGATCATGGCATCGAAACGCTGATCAATAGGCCATGGCCGCGTTGACGGCCCGCAACCAGCGGGCATAGGCGGCGTCGCGTTGGTCTTTGGACATTTCGGGTTCGAACCGCCGATCCAGCGCCCAATTGTCAGAAAACCCCTGCATATCGGGATAGATACCGGCCTGCATCCCGGCCAGCCATGCCGCGCCCAGCGCGGTGGTTTCCTGCATCACGGGACGATCCACGGGGGCACCCAGAATGTCGGACAACCCTTGCAGGGCAAGGTCACTGGCGCTCATCCCGCCATCGACGCGCAGGGTCACATCCGCCGCGCCCGTCCAGTCGGCCCGCATCGCTTCCCAGAGGTCGCGTGTCTGGAAGGCGATGCTTTCCAGCGTGGCACGGGCGATTTCGGCGGGTCCGGTGTTGCGGGTCAACCCAAACATGGCCCCCCGGCAATCGGGGTTCCAATAAGGTGCGCCAAGGCCGGTGAAGGCCGGGACCAGCGTGATTTCCTGGCTGAGGTCGGCCTGCAAAGCAAGTTCACCGCTTTGCGCAGCGGTTTCGATCAGGCCCAAACCATCACGCAGCCATTGCACGGCAGCCCCGGCGACGAAGATCGACCCTTCGAGCGCATAGGTGCGCTGGCCGTTCAGCTGATAGGCGATGGTGGTCAGCATCCGGTTTTGCGAGGCCACAGGTGTGTCGCCGGTGTTGAGCAGAGCAAAACACCCCGTGCCATAGGTCGATTTCATCATCCCTGGGTTAAAGCAGGCCTGTCCGATGGTCGCCGCCTGTTGATCGCCCGCGACGCCCAAAATGGGGAGTTCACCGCCGAAAATCTCCGATTTCGTGCGCCCGAAATCGGCGGCGCTGTCATGGACGGTTGGCAGCATCGCCGTGGGCACGTCCAGCAACGCGCAGATCTCGGGGCTCCATTCGCCTGTGTGGATGTCAAACAGCAGCGTGCGGGCGGCGTTGGTGGCATCGGTGGCGTGGACCTTGCCGCCGGTCAGACGCCAGATCAGGAAACTGTCGATGGTCCCGAACAGCAGTTCCCCCTTGGCAGCGCGAGTGCGGGCACCGGGGTTCTGGTCGAGCACCCATTTGACCTTGGTGCCCGAGAAATACGGATCAAGCAGCAGCCCGGTTGTCTGCGTGACCATCTTTGCGTGCCCGGCCTCACGCAGGGTTTCGCACATCGACGCGGTGCGGCGGTCCTGCCAGACAATGGCGTTGTGCAATGGTGCGCCGGTCTCGCGGTCCCAGATCACCGTGGTCTCACGTTGATTGGTGATGCCAATTCCGGCGATGTCACTGGCGGTGACGCCTTGTTGCGCCATCACAGCCTTGCAGACGTCAATCGTGGTCGACCAGATCTCTTCCGGATCGTGTTCGACCCAGCCGGAGTGCGGAAAGATCTGGGTGAATTCCTTTTGGGCGCTGCCCGCGACCTGCATTGCGGCGTCAAACAGGATTGCGCGGCTGGACGTTGTGCCCTGATCGATGGCTAGGATGTATGTCATGACGGCTCCTCCTGTTTTCGGAGGCGAGACTAGCAGTCTTTGACAGGTCCGCCAGCCCGTTCAGTCCGCCGACGTCAGACCGCAATATTGTCGATCAACCGGACCCCGTCGATCCAGGCCGCTATGAACAGGCGCGCGGGGGCATCCAGGTGATCCATCGCGGCAAGGCCATCAGCGCGGCGCAGGTCGAGGTATTCAATTTCATCAAAGCCTGCTTCGTTCAGTCGGGCGCGGGCGCGGTCGGCCAGCGGGCGAAAGACGGTACCGTCCCTGAGTTCGGCTGCCATGTCGTTCAGGATCGGATAAAGATTGGCCGCCTGACGCATTGCATCTTCGGACAGACGCAGGTTGCGCGACGACATGGCAAGTCCTGATGGTTCGCGCACGGTCGGGCAGGCGATGACGTCAATCGGGATGTCCAGATCGGTGGCCATGCGGCGCACGATCTGGAGCTGCTGATAATCCTTTTCGCCGAAATAGGCACGATCAGCCCCGGTTTGCAGGAAGATCTTGCTGACCACCGTTGCCACGCCATCAAAGTGTCCCGGACGATGCGCGCCGCACAGAACATCGGTCAGACCGGTGACCGAAACGGTTGTGGCAAAGCCGTCGGGATAGACTTGATCGACATCCGGCACATAGATCGCATCGACGCCATACGGCGCGAGCTTTTTCGCGTCGTCATGTTCAGTGCGGGGATAGTTCTTGAGGTCTTCGGGGTTGTTGAACTGTTTGGGGTTCACAAAAATCCAGACAATGACGCGATCGCATTGCGCCTTGGCGGCCTGAACCAGTGACAAATGCCCGGCATGCAGCGCGCCCATGGTGGGGACAACGGCGACTGTCTGCCCGGCGCGTTTCCAGCCCGTGCTGAGTTCGCGGATTTCGCACAGTTGGCGCAGGATTGGAGCGGTCACTTGGTATCCCCTGTGTCGTCGGCAAAGACGTGTTCATCAGCCGGGAAGCTGCGCGCGCGCACGTCAGTGGTATAATCTGCAATAGCCGCTTGGGCCTGTTCGGCGAGATTGGCATAGCGTTTGACGAACTTTGGTTTGAACGCGGCAAACAGGCCCAGCATGTCGTCAACCACCAGCACCTGACCATCACACCCGGCGGACGCGCCGATCCCGATGGTTGGGATGTCGATTGCGGCGGTGATCTTGTCGGCAAGGCTCGCGGGGATCTTTTCAAGCACAACGGCGAATGCCCCAGCTTCGGCCACGGCATGGGCATCGGCCATCAACGCGTCACCGGCGTTGCCCCGTCCCTGCACCTTGTAACCGCCGAACACGTTCACCGATTGCGGGGTCAGGCCGATATGGGCCATCACGGGGATACCGCGTTTGACCAGAAAGGCGATGGTGTCGGCCATTTCAACGCCGCCTTCCAGCTTGACCGCCCCTGCCCCGGTTTCGGCCATCAGGCGGGCGGCGTTGGCAAAAGCGTCGGCAGGGCAGGTTTCATAGCTGCCAAACGGCATGTCGACGACCATCAGAGCGCGCTCCAACCCGCGCGCCACCGCTTTGCCGTGCAATATCATCATGTCCATCGTCACGCCCAACGTCGATGGCAGGCCGTGCAACACCATGCCAACACTGTCACCGACCAGAACGAAGTCGCAGTGATCGTCCATCAGCTGCGCCATCGGCGTGGTATAGGCGGTCAGGCTGACGATCGGATCGCCACCCTTGCGGGCCCGGATGTCCTGAACTGTCAGAGTTGGCGTTTTGGATGTTGCGCTCATTTTGCCCCTCCACGGCGAAGTGGTGGGGCAGATAACAACCCCGAACCCGAGGTTCCACCCCGGTTGCGCGAACATATCCTTGATTACGTAGGGTATTCCAGAAACACTCCCAAACAGACACTTGCCGGAATCGACCGGAACTCAGGATAGGGAGTTATCCATGACGCATCTCCAAACCCGCCGCAGAGTCGGCCCGGCCCTCGCGATCTGCGCCAGCATGATCGCTGGTCAGGCGCTGGCGCAGGACGACATCATCGTGGCCATGCAGTTGGAGCCTCCGCATCTGGACCCGACAAGCGCCGCAGCAGGCGCCATCGATTCTGTGCTGTATTCCAACGTGTTCGAGGGTTTGACGCGGTTCATGGGCGACGGTTCGGTCGTGCCCGGGCTGGCCAAAACCTGGGACATTTCCGAAGACGGCCTGACCTATACCTTCCATTTGCAGGATGGCGTGACGTTCCATGACGGCACGGTCATGGACGCGGCGGACGTCAAGTTCACACTGGACCGGGCGCGCGCCGAAGACAGCGTGAACGCGCAAAAGGCGCTGTTTGCAGGAATCACCGATGTGATGGTCGTCGATCCGCTGACGGTCAAGGTCACACTCGATAAGCCGAATGGCAGCTTTTTGTTCAACATGGCCTGGGGCGATGCAGTGATCGTTGCACCGGACAGCATTGACGACATCAAGCAAAAGCCTGTCGGCACGGGGGCATTCAAGTTTGTCGAATGGTCGGCGGGCGACAAGATCGTGATCGAAAAGAATCCCGATTACTGGGGTACGCCGGCCATTCTGGACAAGGCGACGTTCAAGTTCATCAGCGACCCAACGGCCGCCTTTGCCGCCGTGATGGCCGAAGATGTGGATGTTTTCTCGGGCTTTCCGGCCCCGGAAAACCTGCCGCAATTCGAAGCTGATCCGCGATTTCAGGTGCTTGTCGGATCAACCGAAGGCGAAACCATCCTGTCGGCCAACAACAAACAGGCGCCGTTTGACAACGTGAAGGTGCGTCAGGCCGTGGCGCATGCGATTGACCGCCAGGCAATCATCGACGGTGCGATGTTCGGCTATGGAACCCCGATTGGTACGCATTTCGCGCCGCACAATCCGGCCTATGTCGATCTGACCGGCAATTCGGCCTTTGACCCCGAGATGTCGAAAAAGCTGCTGGCCGAGGCCGGACTTGCCGATGGGTTCGAGACGACGTTGCACCTGCCGCCGCCGTCTTATGCCCGACGCGGCGGTGAGATTATCGCAGCGCAGCTCGCACAGGTTGGTATCAAGGCCGAGATTATCAACGTTGAATGGGCCCAGTGGCTTGAAACCGTGTTCCGGGGCAAGAATTTCGGCCTGACCATCGTCAGCCATACCGAACCGATGGATATCGGCATCTACGCCCGGCCAGAATACTATTTCCAGTATGACAACCCGGCCTTTCAGGAGCTGATGACCACGCTGACCGCGACCACCGACCCAGACCAGCGGACCGCGCTGCTGAAAGAGGCCCAGACGACCATCGCAAATGATTATGTGAACGGGTACCTGTTCCAGCTGGCCGCGCTGAGCGTTGCCAAGGCCGGTGTGCAGGGTCTGTGGACCAACGCGCCGACGCAAGCCACCGATCTGACGGCTGTAAGCTGGGACAAGTGACGAGAAAATGAACCAAAACAGGACGCTTCGCAGGTTTTGTGGGGCGTCCTGTGCGATCGACATTCGCGGTGTGGGATTCGTCTGCCTGCGCAAAAATAATTCTGCCGGACTAGGGACATCATGCAAAGATTGTATTTTCGTGTTTTAGCGTGGCTGTTTGTGGCCCTCGCCGGATCAACGGTCGCCAGTGCGCAAGGATTTGACAACGCCAATCTTCGCGGGGCCATCACCATCCCGGACACTCCGATGATCGTGAACGTCGCGATCGAGCTGGAACAAATCACTGCGGTCGACCAGAAATCCGAAAACTATGGTGCGGTGGCAACCATACGCATGGAATGGGCCGACCCGAAACTGGCATTTGACCCCGCCGAGGCTGGCGGAGACCTCATGGTTCTGGATGTCGATGCTTATGTCGACTTGGCCCGCGAGAGCGGGTCGATCGTGCCCAGCTTTTCGATCCACAACCAGCAAGGCAATCGATGGATTCAGAATGAACTTGTGGTGATCAACCCGGATGGCCAAACCCGGTATCTTGAAAAGTCTTCGGTGACGCTGCAGGCACCTTATTTCAATTTCACGCGCTACCCGTTTGACCGCCAGGTGTTCTTTTACGAGATCGTTTCGCATTTCCCCGACACCGTCGTTCAATTCAAGCCCGACAATGACATGTCTGGTCTGGGCAGCTTGCTGGGCGAAGAAGAATGGATTTTGTACAATCCGGAAATGGTGATCTCAGAGGCCCGCGGGCTGAGCGGTCAACCCAGTCCCAAGGCTGCGCTGAAATTCGAAGGTCGCAGGCATACGCAATACTATCTGACACGGATCTTTCTGCCCTTGCTCGTGCTGGTGGCGGTGTCGTGGTCGGTGTTCTTTCTGGACGGGTACAGAAAACGGGCAGAAGTGGCCGGGGCGAACCTGCTGGTATTTGTCGCGTTCAACTGGGTGATTTCGGACGAACTGCCAAAACTGGGCTATCTGACGTTCCTTGATTTCATCCTGCAATGGATGTTCGTGGTGACCGGGTTGCTCGTTGTTTTCAACGTGTTTCTGAGCCGCCTGAAGGCCAACGGCCGCGAGGATGTGGCCATCACACTGGACTGGTATCTGTTCAGATGGGTGTATCCGATCGGGTATATGGGCATCGTTGCATTCGGGATTTGGCAATACCTGTTGCGTCAGTAGGGGCTGGACCACGCGCAAGCGCGCTCCTAACGTGCGGCCAATGCTACGGTATTCTCTGAAACGTCTGTTATCGCTGCTGATCAGCCTGGCCGTCGCCAGTCTGGTGATCTTCCTTGTGATTGAGGTCGCGCCGGGCGATCCGGCGTCATACATGCTGGGGATGAACGCGCAGCCCGATACGGTTGCCGCGCTGAGGGCTGAACTGGGCCTGGATGTGTCCAAGACCGATCGCTATCTGGCCTGGGTCACCGGCATGTTGCAGGGCGATTTCGGCACGTCGTACACCTATCGCACGCCTGTATCTCAGATGATCGCGGTCCGCTTGTGGGTGTCTCTGCCACTGGCCTTATATGCGCTGACGCTGTCGACTTTGATCGCGTTTCCGGCCGGAATCTATGCCGCTGCACGGCGGGGTCAGGCTGGCGATGTGGCAGTGATGGGCGCAACCCAATTGGGCGTGGCGATCCCGAATTTCTGGTTCGCGATGATGCTGGTGCTGATTTTTGCCATCAACCTGCGCTGGTTTGGCGCTGGCGGCTTTGCGGGATGGGAGGACGGGCTGTTGACCGGGCTGCATTCGCTGACCCTGCCCGCCATTGCTCTGGCACTGCCGCAGGCCGCGATTCTGGCGCGCGTCATGCGCTCGGCCCTGTTGGATATTCTGGGCGAAGACTTCATGCGCACCGCCCGCGCCAAGGGTCTGACACGACGCCAGACGTTGTGGCGGCACGGGCTGCGCAATGCGCTGATCCCGGTGCTGACCATCATTGGCTTGCAGTTTTCGTTTCTGCTGGCCGGGGCGATCATCATCGAGCAGGTGTTTTATCTGCCGGGGCTGGGGCGGCTGGTGTTTCAGGCGATTTCATCCCGCGACCTGATCGTGGTGGAATCGGTGGTGATGCTGCTGGTCTTTGCCGTGATCACGGTGAACTTCCTTGTCGATCTGGCCTATGCCGCTGTCGACCCGCGTCTGAGGTCACGGACATGAGGCGCAATCTGATCCTTGGCGGCATCCTGTCATCGCTGGTGCTGCTCGCGGCGCTGATATCGTTTGTCTGGACGCCGTATGACCACGCCGCGATGAACATCCCCGACAAGCTGCAGATCCCGAATGCGCAGCATTGGTTCGGGACAGATCACTTCGGGCGCGACATGTTCAGCATGATCATGGTCGGCGCGCGTACCTCGCTGGCCGTAGCATTGCTGGCCGTCGGGATCGGTATGGGGTTGGGCGTGCCTTTGGGGCTGGCGGCGGCCGCGCGCAAGGGATCGTGGCTGGACGAGCTGATCATGCGCGGCAACGATCTGGTGTTTGCCTTTCCCTCGCTGATTATTGCGATCCTGATCACCGCAGTGTTCGGAGCCGGGGCGGGCAACGCGATCATCGCCATCGGCATCTTCAACATCCCGGTTTTCGCCCGCATCACGCGGGGCGGCGCGCTATCGTTGTGGGAGCGGGAGTTCATCATGGCCGCGCGGGTTGCAGGCAAATCCTCGACCCGGATTTCTTACGAACACATCCTGCCCAACGTCGCGAACCTGCTGATCGTGCAGGGCACCATCCAGTTCAGCCTTGGTATTCTGGCCGAGGCAGGTCTGTCTTATGTCGGACTTGGCGCGCAGCCTCCTACGCCCAGCTGGGGCCGGATGCTGGCCGATGCGCAAACCATGGTCAGCTTTGCTCCACATCTGGCGCTGATCCCCGGCTTTGCGATCATCCTGACCGTGCTGGGGCTGAACCTGATGGGGGACGGGTTGCGCGACTGGCTGGACCCAAGGCTGAGGGTGCGGCGCGCATGACCCTGCTTGAGATCAATCACCTGTCCCTGTCGATTGGCGGTGTTGCGATCCTGATGGACGTGAGCCTGTCGATTGCGCCGGGTGAAATTGTGGCCGTCACCGGGGAAAGCGGGTCGGGCAAGTCGATGACAGCGTTTTCCGTCATGCAGTTGCTGCCGAACCTCGCACATGTATCCGGACAAATCCGGCTGGACGGGACCGACCTTCTGGCGTTGGACGAAGACACCATGTGTGGCGTTCGCGGACGTCAGATTGGTATGGTTTTTCAAGAACCGATGACGGCGCTGAACCCAGTCAAAACCATCGGCGATCAGGTGATGGAAACCATCCTGATCCACAAAGCCATGCCCCGGCCCGAGGCTGAAACCCGTGCCCGCGACGTGCTGGATCGTGTTGGCTTGCCCGCTGACCAATTCCCGTTGTCGCGATATCCGCATGAGCTGAGCGGCGGGCAGCGTCAGCGCGTTGTCATCGCCATGGCCATCGCGTTGCGCCCCAAGCTGCTGATCGCGGATGAACCGACCACGGCGCTGGATGTGACGACACAGGCGCAGATCCTTGAGTTGCTCAAGGGGTTGGTGCGCGAATTCGACATGGGTCTGTTGATGATCACCCATGATCTGGCCGTGGTGTCGGACATGGCCAACCGGATCGTGGTCATGCGCCACGGCGAGGTTGTCGAAACCGGGCCGACCAGCGATTTGTTTGCCAACATGCAGCACCCTTATACGCGAATGCTGTTCGAAGCATCCGGCCATCAGGTGCAACTGCCCGCCCCTCCCGCGCCACAGCCGCTGTTAGAGGTTCGCGACGCCATTCGCGATTACCGGGTGCCCCGGACAGGGCTGTTTCAGCCTCAAGGTCATCACCGGGCGGTCAAACAGGTCAGTTTCACTCTGAACCGGGGCGAACGTCTGGGGCTGGTCGGCGAATCCGGCTGCGGGAAATCGACCCTGACGCGCGCGATTCTTGGGCTGGAGCCTTTGCAGGGCGGTGAGATCCTGCTGGATGGCGAACCGGTGTTTGCCGGGCATCGACCCAATCTGGACGTGCGGCGAAAGATGCAGGTGGTGTTTCAGGACCCGTTCGGCAGCTTCAACCCCCGCCACAAGGTCGATCGGCTGATCACCGAACCGTTTCACCTGCTTGACGCGCCCCCGACCGGACCGGCGCGCGAACAGGCGATTGGCGAGGCGCTGACTGCGGTTGGCCTGAACCCGGGTGACGCGGCCAAGTACATTCACGAGTTTTCAGGAGGGCAGCGCCAGCGCATCGCTATCGCGCGGGCCCTGATCATCAAGCCAAAACTGATCCTGTTTGATGAGGCCGTAAGCGCGCTGGATGTCTCAGTCCGCGCGCAAATTCTGGACCTGCTGGCCGATCTGTGCCGGGCGTATCAACTGACCTATCTGTTCATTTCACATGACCTGAGCGTGGTGCGAACCGTGACCGACCGGGTTCTGGTGATGAAAGCGGGCGAGATCGTGGAACAGGGCGCGACGGAAGCGGTGTTTTCCGCTCCTCATCACCCTTACACCCAAAGCCTGATCGCCGCCGCCCCGGTGCTGCCGTCCGTTACCCAGAAAGGAGCAAGCGCATGAGGATCAAAGTCAACGGCGTGCGTCTGTTCGTGGACTTCGAAGGCGCAGGATTGGTGCCGGACGGGTCTGAAATGCGCGAAAAACCGACACTGATCGTTCTGCATGGCGGGCCGGGGGCAGATCATTCGATCTATAAACCGGGCTATGGCGCACATCTGTCGGACTTGTGCCAGATCCTGTACCTGGACCATCGCGGCAACGGGCGGTCCGATGATGGCGATCCCGCGCTTTGGACCCTTGCGCAATGGGCCGATGACATCGCGGCGCTGTGCGATCAACTGGACATCGTCCGTCCGATCATTTTCGGGGCCAGTTTCGGCGGCTTTGTCGCGCAGGCGTTTGCCACGCGATATCCCGAACGGCTTGGCGGCTTGATCTTGTCCAACACGGCCGCGAAAGTCGATTTTGAGACCATGTATGCGGCGTTTGAACGGATCGGCGGTGCAGAAGCAGGCAAAGCGGCCCGTACCTATTGGGGGGCGCCCACGTCGCAAAGCCGGGCTGCCTATGCGCAGATCTGTCTGCCGCATTATGGCGTTACAGAACCAGACCCGGCGTTCTGGGCACGGATCATCAAGAAAGACCCGGTGGCGTTGCATTTCAACGGCCCGGCGAACGAAATGGGCCGGTTTGATTTTCGCAATGATCTGGCCCGCGTGACCAGCCCGGCCATGGTGGTTTCGGGCGACCGCGATCCGGTCATGCCGGATGCGTTTGCCGCAGTGATCGTCGATAGTTTGGCGAACGCCACCCCGTTGACCTATCATTGCCTTGAAAGCGCTGGCCACGTGCCGCAATTCGATACACCCGACCTGTATTTCCAACTGCTACGCGACTTCGTCAAAAGGATTGCCGATCATGTCTGACACGGTTTCTGCCCTCTGGTTTGACCCTGAACTTTGCCTTGTCGGAGCCGAATGGCGGCCTGCGGTCTCTGGCGCCACCCTGCCCCTGACCGATCCGTCCGACGGGTCGGGCATTTGCCGGATTGCACGGGGCAGCAAGGATGACATCGACGCTGCTGTTTCTGCGGCCCAGGCGGCGCTGGACAGCGACTGGGGCCGGATGCCCGCATTTGAGCGGGGTCGCATCTTGACCCGGCTGGGTCAGCTGGTGCTGGACCGCGTCGAAGATCTGGCTGTGCTGGAAGCGATGGATGTCGGCAAACCGCTGACCCAAGCCCGCAACGATGCCATTGCATTGGCCCGCTATTGCGAATTCTACGGCGGCGCGGCGGATAAGGTGATGGGCGACACCATCCCCTATCTGGATGGCTATACGGTCTATACGCTGCGCGAACCGCATGGGGTCACCGGCCACATCGTGCCGTGGAATTACCCGATGCAGATCATCGGGCGGTCTGTTGGCGCGGCTTTGGTGATGGGCAATGCCTGCGTCCTGAAACCAGCCGAAGAGGCCTGTCTGACCGCGCTGGCCTTTGCCCATCTGGCGCGCGAGGCTGGTTTGCCCGATGGCGCGCTGAATGTGGTGCCGGGTTCGGGGGCCGAGGCCGGGGCCGCTTTGTCATCGCATCCTGGCATCAACCACATCAGTTTCACCGGGTCGGTGCCCACCGGCGCTTTGGTGCAGGCGGCCGCCGCAAAAAACGTGGTGCCGGTGACGCTGGAGCTTGGCGGGAAATCCCCGCAATTGGTGTTTGACGATGCCGATCTGGACGATGCCCTACCGTTTCTGGTGAACGCTGGCTGTCAGAACGCTGGCCAGACCTGTTCGGCCTCGTCCCGGATTCTGGTGCAGCGCGGCGTCTATGACATAGTCCGGGACAAGATGGCCAAAGCTTACGGCGACCTGACTGTCGGCCCCGCGATGCAGGATCTGCGGGTCGGTCCGCTGATCTCGGCCCGCCAGAAAGAGATCGTCACCGGTTTTCTCGACAAAGGGGCAGATCTGAACATGGCAGCGCAGGGTGTTCTGTCAGACAGTGCGCCCGATACCGGGGCCTATGTCCTGCCGACGCTGTTCGCGGACGTCCCGCCCGAGCATGTGTTGGCCCGGGACGAGATCTTTGGCCCGGTTCAGGTGATCATCCCGTTCGATACCGAGGACGAGGCCGTGCAGATCGCCAACAACACCGACTATGGGCTGGTTGCATCGGTCTGGACCCGCGATGGCGCGCGCCAGATGCGACTGGCAAAGCGACTGCGGGCCGGGCAGGTGTTTCTGAACAACTATGGCGCAGGCGGCGGGGTTGAACTGCCCTTTGGCGGAGTCGGTAAATCGGGACATGGCCGGGAAAAAGGGTTCGAGGCGCTGTATGGGTTTTCTCAACTGAAGACCGTCGCCGCACGGCATGGATGACGACAGGCCGGACCGCGCGGCGCTGGCCATCAGCCTGTCTTTGCTGGCGTTGGCCTTGTTTGCCGCGATGGGATTGGTCATCAAACACCTGTCGCCGTTCTATTCCGCGGCCGAGCTGTCAGCCTATCGAAACCTGTTCGGCCTGATCCCCAGCCTTGTCGTTCTGGTCACGTCATCGGGGTGGCACGAGCGGGGCCGGATCTGGCGTTTGCGACAGTGGAAGTTGGCCGGATTTCGCGGCTTTTGCGTCGCCTGCGCGCAGTTCCTATATTACATCTCGCTGGCAAACATCGCTTTTGCGACCGCAACCACGATCACTTACGCCAATTCCCTTTTCATGACGGCCCTGGCAATCCCGTTGCTGGGCGAACGGGTCGGCGCAATACGCTGGATCGCAGTGCTGATCGGGTTTCTGGGCGTGATGATGATCATGAAACCGGGCGCAGACAGCTTTTCGATCTATTCGCTTGCCCCGTTGGGCGCAGCGTTTGGATATGCGCTGGTCGGGGTACTGGCGCGCTGGTTCGACGCCGATGCGCCATCGCCGCTGATCAACCTTTACACCTCGGCAACAGCGGCTGTGGCCGCGTTCGTTCTGGCTATGGTGCTTGGAGGGTTTTCGCCGATCCTCGATCTGGGCCAATTGGGCTGGATCATGGCGATGGGTGGTTTCGGCGGCACCGCGACGCTGTTGTTGGTGATCTCTTTCCGGATGACGGAACAAAGCAACATTGCACCGTTCAACTATTTCGGCATCCCGATGGCGTTTTTCTTTGGCTGGATGTTTTTCGACGAAGCACCGGTGTCAGACCTGTTCCCCGGCGCGCTGCTGATTGTCGGCGGCGGGCTGATGGTGATCTGGCGTGAACGGCGGATCAGACGTCAGACGACGACTTCGATACGTTCCTGATCACCGACACCGAAAACCCGCTTATAGCGTTCGATCTCGCTTGCCGGGCCCATCGCCTTTTCGGGGTTGTCCGACAGCTTGACCGTGGGGCGTCCATTGGCGCTGACCGCCTTGCAGACAAGGCTGAACGGCGCCAGCCTGTCGCCGGGTACCAGGCCCCGGAAATCGTTGGTCAGCAAGGTGCCCCAGCCAAATGAGCTGTTTGTGCGACCCTTGAACTGTTCGTGCAGTTCAACGATCTTGTCGACATCCAGCCCGTCGGAAAAGATAACGCGCTTGGTCATCGGATCTTCGCCACGCGATTTCCACCAATCGATAGCGATTTCAGCGCCTTTTGCCGGATCGCCAGAATCAATCCGCACACCGGTCCACCCCGCCAGCCAGTCTGGCGCATGATCCAGAAACCCCTGAGTGCCATAGGTGTCAGGCAGAATGATGCGCAAATTGCCGTCGTGGTCACGGTGCCAGTCGGACAGCACGTCATAAGGGGCCTGCGCCAGCTCTTCATCGGTTTCGGCCAGCGCTGAATAGACCATCGGCAATTCATGTGCGTTGGTACCGATCGCCTCGACCTCCCGGCGCATGGCGATCTTGCAGTTGGACGTGCCGGTAAACTTGTCACCCAAGCCTTCCATCATCGCCTGCACGCACCAGTCCTGCCACAGAAAGGAATGGCGACGTCGGGTGCCGAAATCGGCGATGCCAAGACCATCGATATCCCGCAGACGGTCGATTTTTTCCCACAGGCGCGTCATGGCCCGCGCATAAAGTACCTGAAGTTCAAACCGTCCCATATCGTTCAAAACTGCCCGCCCGCGCAGTTCCATCAAAACGGCAAGGGCAGGGATTTCCCACAGCATGACCTCGGGCCAGCTGCCCTCAAACGTCAGTTCGTACTGGTCACCTTTGCGTTCGAGGAAATAGGGCGGCAGACGCAATTGTTCGAACCACTCCATGAAGTCGGACTGAAACATCTGGCGTTTGCCATAAAACGTGTTGCCGCGCAGCCATGTGCTTTCGCCCCGGCTGAGGCTGAGTGACCGGATATGGTCAAGCTGTTCGCGCAATTCACCTTCGTCAATCAGATCGGCCAGCGGCACCTGCGTTGACCGGTTGATCAGCGAAAAGGTGACTGTGGTGTCGGGTTTGTTGTGAAAAACCGACTGACACATCAGCAGCTTATAGAAATCTGTATCGATCAGGGACCGGACGATCGGATCGATCTTCCATTTGTGATTGTACACACGGGTTGCGATATCCACGGTCGACCTCATCGGTTGCGCCAAAGCGTGATACGTCAACCAGGGCACCGGGGCCAAGCGAAATCAACCTGTGTCTGCCCCCTGGGGCGGAGAGCAATGATGCATCAAGCTGGCCAGAAGGTCGGACCGGCGGACCGGCTTGGTCAGAAAACCCTCCATTCCCGCCGCCAGACAGGCCGCGCGGTCGCGGTCAAAAGCGTTCGCGGTCAGGGCAACGATCACGGGTTGCGGCCCACTTTGGGCCCGGATGTATTCTGTCGCCTGAAGGCCGTTCATCACCGGCATCGACATGTCCATCAAGATAAGATCGGGGTGCCAGTTGCAGGTTTCGTCCACCGCTTCCTGTCCGTCATGGGCAAAGCGCAGTTCGACAGGCGTATCGGCGAGGTATTTTTCGATCAGCATCCGGTTCACCCGGTTATCCTCTGCCAAAAGGATCCGCCGGCCCTGAAGTCTGTTAAGGTCGCCGCTGTCCGGCTTGGATGGGTCAGCGTGTTCCTGTTCAGCCGCTCGTCCGAGGGTCACGGCAAACCTGAAACAGGACCCGGCACCGGCGGTCGACCGCACCTCCATCTTGCCCGCCATGGCGTCGATCAGCTTGCGCGAAATCGACAGGCCCAGCCCGGTTCCGCCGAACCGGCGCGTGGTTGCCGTGTCGGCCTGCACGAAGCTGTCGAAAATGGCATTCAGCTGGTCTTCGGCGATACCCACACCAGTATCTTCAACCTCGATTTCGATGCGGTAACCCTCTGACACGGGCATATTGCGGACCCGTACAGACACGCCGCCAACATCGGTGAACTTGACGGCATTTCCAATCAGGTTGATCAGAACCTGCCGCAAGCGACCTTCGTCGCCGACGACCTGACCGGGCAGGCTATCAAGCCCGTCCAGCGTAATGGTCAGCCCTTTTTTATGGGCTTGCGTAGACAGAAGGGCTGCAACCTCTTGCAGGCAGGCCCGCAGATCGAACGGGGCCAGGGTCAGGGTCATCTTCTTGGCGTCCAGCTTGGACATATCCAGAATGTCGTTGATGATTTTGACCAACGCTTCGGCCGAGTTGCGGATGGTGTCGACATATTGGGTCTGTTCGGCGGTCAGACCGGTCCCGCCCAGCATGTCGGCCATGCCGATCACCCCATTCATCGGCGTGCGGATTTCGTGGCTCATGGTCGCCAAAAAGTCGGCTTTCTCACGTGCACCTTCTTCGGCTGCGCGACGGGCATCCGCCATTTCCTGAGCGTGGCGGCGCGCGTCGGTCACGTCACGTTCGACAGCGACCATCATCTCAAGCGTCCCTTTGTCATCAAGCACCGGGACAAGGTTGGTTTCGATCCAGATCAGGCTCCCGTCGCGTCGGGTATTCTGGATCTCGCCCCTGTAGGGTACGCCAAGCGACACGGAACGGGCGATGTCTCTCACAGTCTCCGGGTCGGTTTCGGAGCCGTTCAACAGGTCGCCGGGATGCTGGCCAAGCGCCTCGTCCATGGGATAACCGGTGATATTCGTGAACGCATCATTGACCCATGTGATCCGCCCTTGGGTGTCCGACAAAATAACGGCGTCATTGGCGTTTCGCGCCACAAGCGACAGTTGCCGCGCCTCTTTTTCGCGGGCTGCCAGTTCCCTTCCCTTGGCGGTCAGTTCCATCGTGCGGCTGACATTCTCGCGGAACCCACGGATCACGAAGCCAAGGAACATATAGACCAGATAGGTCATGATCAGGGCGCCGCAGATATCCATCACCGATGCCGAGGCCAACCGGTGATCTACCACCCAGATCGATCCGAACATGATCAACAGCATCGCGGAATAGACCAGCAGCCGCGCAATGGCAGCGGCGGGATGAAACGGCAGGACCAACCCGGCGTTGATCGCGGCCCCGGCCAGAAACGCCACCGGAAAAAGCGAGGACTCGGAACTGTTTGTTCCGAACCAGCAAAGCCCCACACAAATGGCAATTGTCATGGCCTGAAACGTCGCCGTGACCGTGCTGATCACATAGATCTGTCGATACGCCGACCCCTGACGCAGGCGACGGGCCGCGCTGCGCAAATAGAGGCAATCAATGGCTTCACCCAACAGGGCGAAGCCAACAGCCGCGAGGCCATATGCGGGACCGTTCACGAAAAACAGCACCAACGCCCCGGCGGCCGTCATGACCTGGCGGTTTGCGAAGTGCTTTAAACGACCACGCGCATAGCGCGCCAGCAGGCCGCGGCGGCTAAAGCGACGCTCGAATGCGGCAAGCGAATCGACTTCGGCAGAAGCCGGGTGATCCATAGTCAGGCCTTGCGGAACAGTTTCATTGCAGGGCCATTAAGGCGCAAAGGGGTTAACAATCCGAAACCAGGGATCAGACAAGCGTCACTCCGGCACTTTTCATCGCCGCCAATGCCGCATCCAGCGATCCATCCAGATCAATTGCCCGGCATGCGTCCAGCCTGACCGTCACCTCGAACCCCAGTTTCGCGGCATCGACCGCCGAGTAATGAACACAAAAATCGGTAGCAAGGCCAACCATGGTCAACCGGGATATGCCGCGTGTACGCAGATACCCCTCAAGACCCGTAGGCGTCTTGTGGTCGTTCTCGAAGAAGGCCGAATAACTGTCGATGTCGTTTCGAAATCCTTTGCGGATGATCAGATCTGCATCGGTGCGTAGGTCAGCATGAAACGCAGCCCCCGTCGTTCCCTGAATACAATGATCGGGCCACAGCACCTGCGGACCATAGGGCATATCGACCAGATCGTAAGGCACCTTGCCATCATGGGACGACGCGAACGAGAAATGCCCGGCCGGGTGCCAGTCTTGCGTCAGGATCACGGCGTCAAAATCAGGCATCATCGCGTTGACGCCCGCCACGATCTCATCCCCGCCCGGAACCGCCAGCGCGCCGCCGGGGCAAAAATCGTTCTGCACGTCGATCACGATCAGGGCATGGGTCATGGTGGGCTCCTTCTTTCCTGACCCAAGGCGTAAGCTGCGGCGATTTCTGCGTCAACGTCATAGGTGCTTTGCCTTGCCCCCGCCCGGTCGGGTGATGTAAATCGCGGCCATGTTCATCATTGCTGCGCTCTATCACTTCACCCGTTTCCCCGATCCTGCCGCGCTGAAACCGGCCTTGCAGGAGCTGTGCCAGACGCAGCACGTCAAAGGCACGCTGCTTTTGGCCCATGAAGGGATCAATGGCACGATTGCCGGCCCCCGTGCCGGGATCGATGCCGTGCTGGCCCATATTCGGGCGCTTCCGGGGTGTGCCGATCTGGAGTGGAAAGAAGCCACCAGCGATCGCGCACCGTTTCCCCGCATGAAAGTGCGGCTGAAGAAAGAGATCGTGACGATGGGCCAGCCGGACGTCGATCCGCGCGCCCGTGTCGGCAATTATGTCGATCCACAAGACTGGAACGACCTGATCCGGTCGCCCGATGTCGCCGTGATCGACACTCGCAATGATTACGAGGTCGCCATTGGCACGTTTGAGGGCGCCGTTGACCCGCAGACAGATACGTTCCGCGATTTCCCGGCCTGGTGGGAAGACAACAAAGAACGGTTTCACAACAAGCGCATCGCCATGTTTTGCACCGGCGGCATCCGCTGTGAAAAATCGACCAACTATCTGTTGGGGCAAGGCATTCCCGAGGTCTATCACCTGAAAGGCGGGATCCTGCGGTATCTGGAAGAAACGCCTGAAGATGACAGCACATGGAAGGGCGAATGCTTTGTTTTCGATAACCGCGTCAGCGTCGGACACGGGCTGAAGGAAGGCCCGCATGTGCTGTGTCACGGGTGTCGCCGCCCAATCTTGCCCGAAGACAAAGCGCGGCCCGAGTTCGAAGACGGGGTGTCGTGCCATCAGTGCATTGATGAGACGTCAGAGGCTGACAAGATGCGGTTCCGCGAACGCCAGAAACAGATCAGACTGGCCCGCGAACGGGGCGAAACTCACATAGCCGGTTAAGCTTCCGTGCGCTGCCTGATCACGCGCGGACTGCGCGGGTGGGTGGGCGGGGCGCTGGCCGCGCGTGATCCAGCCCTTACGCCACCGCGGTGCCTGGTTGTCCCGGGCGCGACCGAATGGCCAACATGACGATGATCGAGATGTTCAGAAGGTTCCAGCCGATCCCGTTCAGGAAGGCCCAGAAATAACTGCCGGTCAGGTCATAGATCCACCCTGACATCCAGCCGCCCAGCGCCATCCCAAGAATCGTCAGCATCATCACGAACCCGACGCGCGCGCCTGCCTCGCGCGCGGGCATGTATTCACGCACCACCAGCGCATAAGACGGCACGATCCCCCCCTGACTGAGACCGAAGACCAGGCTGACCACATAGAGCGGTACCATCCCGTCATAGGGCAGGTACAAAAACAGCGCGATGCATTGCAGGACCGATCCGATCAACAGGATCTTCACACCACCCAACCGGTCCGCCAGCATCCCGGACAGAACCCGGCTGACCACGCCCCCCAACAGCATCAGCGACAGCATTTCGGCCCCCACGGCGGGGCCATAGCCCAGACCGACGCAATAGGCGACGATATGCACCTGGGGCATCGACATCGCCACGCAGCATCCGATTCCGGCCAGCCCCAACAGGATCATCAAAGCACGCGGCGACAAACCGGTGCTGCGCGCATTCAGGGACGACGCGGCCTCGGCCTTGTTCTGCGCCGAAATCGGCACCCGCCGCTGCAGCAACAATGACAATGGGATGACCGCGACCACCGTGATCAGCGCCAATGTCAGATAGACCTCGCGCCAGCTGGAGTCGGCCAGCATATCCGCCAGCAGGGTGGGCCAGATCGCACCTGACAGGTAATTGCCGCTGGCCACCAACCCGACGGCAATCCCGCGCCGCCGCATGAACCAGTGCGAAATATCGGCCATCAGGGGGCCAAAGCCAACGGCAGTGCCCAGCCCCAACAGCAAATGCACCAGCGACAGGGACCAGATCCCCCACGCCAGTGTCGCCAGCCAATAAGCCAGAACCGACATCGCCACCGCGCCCCACAAGGCCCGCGTTACGCCGAACCGATCAACCACCTGGCCGATCAGCAGGTTGCCCACCGCAAACCCGATCATCGTCAGTGTATAGGGCATCGATGCCTCGGCCCGCCCGGCGCCGAACTCGGCCTCGATCGAAGGCAACACCAGAACAACGGCCCATATCCCTACATTGGCCGCCGTCGCGATGGCCAATGTCACCAAGAGGCGCAGCCAGGAATACCGACTGTCCAGTATATCGTCAGCGTCAGTCATCCAGGCACGCTAGCGGCCCGGCCCTCGACTGGAAAGCGATTGCGTGTTGGGCGACCGAATTAGCCTGACAAAGCTTGCGCGGCTTACCGGGCCGCGCGCCGTTCGCGCGCACCTCCGCGACGGCGGGGTTCGGGCAAGCTCAGATCCAGGGGCCGCAGCGGGCGCTTCAGCGACTCGCGGATCAGATCGCAAAACACGGCGATGGCCGGGTCGGTGTCGATAAAATCCATCGCCAGAAGATAGGCACGCACAGCCGCGCCTTCATAGTCAGAATCAGCGGGCAGCCCGCTGAGCCATTGCATGTACCCCATGCGGCCCAGTTCCTGCGCCCGTTCGGGCGTCGTTGGAGACATCTGGAGTTGTTTCAGAGTTCGTTCGATCAGCATAGCGCCCTCCGCGCGAATGGCGGGGCCGAATAGGACAGCTTTGATCAAAGGCACATATGGCCATCAGGACTGCTCCTTTACCGAGACACCCCGCCCGGGTTGAGTTGACATCTGATGGCAGGTCTCCTGACTTGCGGATCAACGCTTACCTGAACCTTCCCGAGCGCATTTGGCCCAGTGGTCTGCTTCAGGTTCGCTCACCGCTTACAGTTGCGGGGGCAGTCGCGGTTTTGGGCATAGCCCGCACCGTGTTCCCTTTTCAGATGGCCGGACTTTCCGACCTATCACCATCTCATACTGCATCGCAGAAAACAGGCTTGCGATCAAGCCTTGCCTGACCCGGCGCGCTTGGTTTGGGGCAAACGTGCCGTCCTTCGGTAGGCAGGACTTTACCCCGGTCAGGTCAGTCTTTCACGTAAAGCCTGCATCCACGACAGAAGCCGCGCGGCTGTGGCCAGCAATCTGGCAAAAAGCATGAAGGAGAGTGGCTTGGCAGGCTGATGTGCGCTTTTTGCGGGTGAAGTGGTGCAACTGCACATCTTCACCTGATTTTTTCGGGCCTAGCGAAAACAAGCCCGGGCTTGCGCAAACGACAGCAATCGTTGGCTTTTTTCGTCCCACAGATGCAATCGGGCTGACCTAAGGCTTTCTCGGATCGTCATGCGATTGGTGTCGGCGAGTTCTACATGATCGCGCAGCACTTCAGGCAAGCGATAAAACGGGATGCGGCTGTACAGATGGTGCACATGGTGAATCCCGATATTGGCGCTCAGCCATTGCAGCACCGACGGCAACACATAGTGTGAGCTTCCGTTCAACGCAGCGTCCTGCAACTGCCAGTCTTCCTCTTCCGCCCAATGTGAAGTTTCGAACTGATGTTGGACATAAAACAGCCACATCCCGGCCGTCGCGGCCAAAAGCGTCGAGGGCAGGAAAATCAACAGGATCGGCATCAGGCCACCAAAATACAGAATAACCGCCAGCCCCGCCAGGATCGCGACATTGGTCCCCATGGCGCTGACCCAGTATTTGCGTCCCGACATCAAGCCAAACGGCAAACGGTTCTGCAGGAAAAACAGATATCCAGGCCCAAAGCCGAACAACACCACAGGGTGGCGATACAGCCGATACATCAGGCGATCAAATCTTGTCAGTTCCTGGTATTCTGCAACCGTCTTGGTGTGAACATCCCCAATGCCGCGCCGCCCAAGATTCCCCGAGGTGCTGTGATGAATCGAATGGGTACGCCGCCAGACGTCATAGGGTGTCAGAGTCAGCACGCCGATCACCCGCCCAAGCCAGTCGCTGACCGTGCGGTTTTTAAAAAACGCGCCGTGTCCGCAGTCGTGCTGGATGGCAAAAAGCCGCAGCAGAAACGCCGCGTTGAACAGGGAAATGACCAAAGTCAGCCAATAGCTGACCGACAAAGACCACCACGCCAGAAACCACAACAGAAGGAACGGACCAACGGTTACGCCAAGTTCGAAAGCGCTTCGCAGCGAACTGGGTTCGCGATAATTCGATAGAATCTTGACCCATTCAGTCGGGGCGCGCGTTTCTGACGGGAGCTCAGAAGAGTCGGATTGATCAAACATGTGCCTGCTTTTTATCTGTGTTGCTGTTCTCTTATACGAAGAACAAGCCGTCGGAAACGGAACTTTCAGCGCACATCCGCAAAATCCGACTCTTGGGCGACTCATAGCGCACCGAAAACGGCGCCTTTGCGGTATTAAGCACCCTTGATGGCGCAGGAATGAGAGTCTGAAAACACGCGGGCGCGTCGTCGTCGGAACAGGGTCTGCTTAGGATGGCTTCACACTGTTCGCGCCATGCTTCGGGCTATTGACCCGCTGGCCACAGAGTGAAGGTCAGGGTTTCCGGTTGCAGGCAAACCTTGTCACTGCAGGCCTGCAAGGTCAGGCCGATCTGCTGCACCGTGCCGGGCGAAACCTGCGCCTCAAGTCGCAAATCGCCTTCGTAAAGGGCGAGTGGTGCGGTGCTGAAGTCGAGGGATTTGATCTTTGGCGCGGGGTAGTCGGTCGTGTCAGCCAGCAGGCCCTGCCCCGTTAGTTCTGTCGCAACCAGATAGTCCTCGAAAGGGTCGTGCGCATTGATATGCCACCCATCGGCGATTGACAGATCGATGATGATTTTGCCGAACGATTGCGTCAGCACCGCCCGTACCGCGCCAGATCCGGCAAACCGAATGCGTCCGGTTTCACCGGTCTGAAGCTCTTGAATGGCCTGTATCGCGGCACCACGCTGTGCCGGATTGTCGATGGCAAGCCCGGACAGGGCCGCTGCCAGACGAAAGCCGTCTTGTTCCATCAGCGGGGCCTGCAGGCGTTTGGTGAGCCGGGCAAACAGAGCAAGGGCCATCGCGTTACCGGACGGGATCTCGGCGTCGTCGATCTGAATGAAGGCGCTTATCCCCTCCGGAATTTTGGTCATCCGGTATCCGTCTTCCGCGCGCCCGAACCTGGTCCCGATCATCTTCGCAGATGTTTTTGCGTGGGCAAGCCAGCGATCCGCCGACGGCCTGTCCGGCGCGAAATCGTGTAAACCGATCAAGGCCAGGCCCAGCGCTGCATAATCTGGCAATTGGGCAGGTATGTCAGATGATCCTTCGATCCACACGCGGGTCAGCCCTTTGGGTGTCTGCATTTGGTTCAGGATGAACAACGCAGCCTGTTCAGCCGCTTGATAATAGTCGGGCCGGTCAAGCAGAAACCCTGCTTCAGCAAGCGTCGCGATCATAAGAGCGTTCCACGACAACACGACTTTGCGATCCAGAAACGGGGCCGGACGTGCGTTTCGCAGGGTGCGCATATCAGCCAGCAGCCCGTCAAGTTGATCCGTGAATGCGCGGGTCCCCTGCCCCGTTTCGGCGGCAAGGTCAGACGGCAGAGCGGCCATGTTCAGCACATTCGCGCCGTCCAGATCGCCTTCGGGCGTGACCTGAAAGACGTCGCTCACCAATTTGGCGCCATCACCAAGGTCCAACAGGTCGTTCGGCGTCCACATATAATACGCGCCTTCCGCACGGTCCCCGGCATCGGTCAGACTGTCGGCATCCTGCGCCACATAAAATCCGCCCGCCGGGTCGCGCAGCTCTTTCAGAGTATAGTCAAGCAACCGTTCGGCAGCGCGCCGGTATCGCGGAGCCCCGGTGATGTCCCAGGCCCGGATCAACAACCGCCCGGTCAGCGCCTGCGTATAGAGCATCTTTTCGAAATGCGGGACGTGCCATTCGGGATCGACGGAATAGCGGTGAAACCCACCCCCGACATGGTCATGGATGCCGCCCTTAATCATACCGTCCAACAGATCGGTCACGGCCTGCAAGACCTGTGCTTCACCGTGCCGTGCGGCCTGATCCAGCAGGAACAGAAACAAAGGTTCACGCGGAAACTTGGGAGCGACTCCATAGCCGCCATTGAAGGGATCCATCTGTGCCAGAACGGTTTCGACGGCGTGTGCCACGACATTCGGAGTCACATCACGAGCGTCAGCCTTGCGCATGAGGTAGTCGCTGAAGGCTTGTGAAACCCGCGCGGCCTCGCCACTGACAAATCCGGGGTTTTCCGCCCAGGCCTGCTGAACCCGGGTCACCACCGACAAGAATACATCGGGAGGAAAGTACCCGCCAGCATGAAACGGATCGCCATCGGGCGTCAGGAACACTGAATTTGGCCAGCCGCCTGTGCCGGTCAGGATCTGGGTCACGGCCATGAATTGTTCGTCCAGATCCGGGCGGCTTTCCCGGTCGATCTTGATCGAGACAAAATGCGTGTTCAGCAGGGCGGCGATGGTGTCGTTCTCAAAGCTCTCATCCTCCATCACATGGCACCAGTGGCAGGAAGAATACCCGACCGACACGAAGATCGGTTTTCCTTCGACGCGGGCCTTGTTCAGCGCCTCGGGCCCCCACGGGTACCAATCGACCGGATTGTAAAGGTGCTGCAGCAGGTAGGGTGATGTGGCCCCCTGCAAGTGGTTCGCCTCGCGCGCATCGACCCAGATGGCCGAGACCAGAAGGGCAAAGGAAGCAAGCAAGGCGCGGTACATGAAATCCTCGTGTCAGCGGTCAGGATCCAAGATGGTTCAGCGAATGGATCAGGTCAAAGCCGCAAATCGTCCGGATACCGCCAAAACGACATATACCTAAGTCCAATTCAGTGGGAGAAAAGCTCGCCTCCGCTATGCTGGACGCCCGCGCACCCCGCCCCTAATGTGCCGCCATGAAATCATTTATCATCCATATGATCGGCGACGATAAACGCGCGCCCAATGCGCAAAGGTTGCTGGCTGATTTGCCGGACGCCGAGATCGTGGGCGCCGTCGTTGGACGTGATCCGGCGCAGATTGCCGACGTCGATTGGCGGAATGGAACATTGTTATCGCCTGGTTATCCGTTTGCCATGACTCCGGCAGAGATCGGCGTTTTTCAAAGCCACCGACGGTGCTGGCAACGGATTGTCGACAGCGGATTGGACTATGGGCTGATCGCCGAGGATGATCTGGCAGTGGATCCCGCCGGTCTGGCGGCGGCTTTGGATCTGATCAAAGCACATGGCACCCCCGAGATGTACGTGCGGATGCCCGTCAAGGCCCGCGAAAAACCGGCGCAAATTCTAGCAAAACATGGGGAAATGCGATTCATTCTGCCGCGCGTGATTGGGCTTCAATGTATCTGTCAGGTTGTTGGGCGCGGGGCTGCAGAACGATTGCTGGCGACTACGCAGCAGATCGACCGGCCCGTCGACACGTTTCTTCAGATGCATTGGGAAAGTGGTCAAAAGATCCACGCGATCTTGCCGAATGGTAACCGTGAAGTTGCGGCGCAAATTGGCGGATCGACCATCCAGACCAAAGTCCGGGGCAAAGGCAAACTTGCGCGCGAGATCAAGCGCGCGTGGTATCGGGCGCAGGTTGCCCTGCGCCCGCAACGCCCTTAACCGGGCAGCTTTGTTGTGCGCAGATACGGGAAATGCGTGGTGAATTCGCCGTATTTTGCCTTGGCGTCTGCATCGCTGACCGCCGTCGGAATCACGACATCACCTCCCGGGGTCCAGTTGGCCGGGGTCGCCACGTTTTCACGCGCCGCCGTCTGCAGCCCGTCCAGCGCGCGCAGAACTTCGGCAAAGTTGCGGCCCACGTTCATCGGATAGGTCATCGACAGCTTCAGTTGCTTGTCCGGTCCGATGATGAAAACCGCGCGCACCGTGGCGCTGTCGGCAGGGGTGCGGCCATCAGGCATGTAAGCCTCGCCCGGAAGCATGTCGAAGGCCTTTGACACGGCAAGACCTTCGTCCGCGATGATCGGGAAGCCGGCGGCCGTGCCTGCAAAGCCTTCGATGTCTTTCTTCCAGCCCTTATGCTCTTCAACGCCATCAACCGACACGCCGATGACCTTGGTGTTACGGGCCGCCCATTCGTCCGCCAGCTGTGCGACAGCGCCGAATTCGGTGGTGCAGACCGGGGTGAAATCCTTGGGGTGCGAAAACAGAATCGCCCAGCTGTCACCAATCCAGTCGTGGAAGGTGATCGTTCCCTGGTCGGTTTCTGCGGTGAAATTCGGAACAGTATCGTTGATGCGCAATCCCATTGCGGTCTCCTCTTTGAGAGTCGGTATGTGACGTGTCCTGCAGCCAACTTAGGGGTTTTCTGACGATGCCGCATCCCCTTGCGACATCCTGTCTGCATGTTTTTCTGAACGGGTTTGGCTGCCCGTCAAAAAGCAGGTGATCGCCCTTGCTTCGGGCGGTCTGGAGTGAAACAGTGCCTGCGGAAATCCGGCCCGCATGCCGGAAATCGTTCCGCTTCTGGGAGACATGGAACATGATTGATAAGCGCAATTTCTATATCAACGGGCACTGGGTTGCCCCGTCGCAGCCCAATGATTTCGAGGTCATTGACCCATCCACCGAAGAGCCCTGCGCCGTCATTTCGCTGGGCAGCGAAGCGGACACAAACGCCGCCGTCGCAGCCGCCAAGGCGGCTTTGCCCGGCTGGATGGCAACCCCGCCAGCCGAACGGATCGCGATGGTCGAAAAGCTGGCCGATCTCTATCAGTCCAAGGGCGAAGAAATGGCCCAGGCGATGAGCGCCGAAATGGGCGCACCGATTGACATGGCGCGCACTCAACAGGTTGGCGCAGGTTTGTACCACCTCAAGAATTTCATCCGCGCCGCCAAAGCGTTCGAATTTGAAAAGCCGCTCAGTGATCGCGCGCCCAACGACCGGATCATCCACGAAGCAGTGGGCGTCGCCGGTCTGATCACGCCATGGAACTGGCCGATGAACCAGATCACGCTGAAGGTCGGCGCGGCGGCTGTCGCAGGCTGCACCATGGTTCTGAAACCGTCCGAGCAAAGCCCGCTGAACGCGATGATCTTTGCCGAACTGGTGGACGAAGCTGGCTTCCCGCCGGGTGTGTTCAACCTTGTGAACGGCGATGGTGTCGGCGTGGGCTCGCAGCTGTCCGGCCACCCGGATGTTGACATGATTTCGTTCACCGGATCGACCCGCGCCGGAACCGCAATTTCGAAGAACGCCGCCGATACGCTGAAGAAGGTGCATCTGGAACTGGGCGGCAAAGGCGCCAACGTGATCTTTGATGATGCCGACGAAAAGGCCGTCAAACGTGGCGTACTGCACATGATGAACAACACCGGTCAAAGCTGCAATGCGCCCAGCCGGATGCTGGTTCAGAAAGGTGTCTATGATCAAGCCGTTGAAACCGCAGCCGAAGTTGCCAGCAAGGTCACGGTCGGCAACGCCCACGAAGAAGGCCGCCATATCGGCCCGGTGGTGAACGAACTGCAGTGGAACAAGATCCAGGATCTGATCCAGAAGGGCATCGACGAAGGTGCCCGGCTTGTTGCAGGCGGCACCGGGCGTCCGGATGGTTTGAACAAAGGCTATTACGTCAAGCCGACCGTCTTTGCCGACGTCAACAACCAGATGACGGTTGCGCGCGAAGAGATCTTTGGCCCGGTCCTGACAATCATCCCGTTCGAAACCGAAGAAGAAGCAGTCGAGATCGCCAATGACACGCCGTATGGCCTGACCAACTATGTCCAGACCCAGGACGGGGACCGCGCCAACCGCATGGCCCGTGTGCTGCGCTCGGGCATGGTCGAAATGAACGGTCAGTCCCGCTCCGCAGGCTCGCCTTTCGGCGGCATGAAGCAGTCCGGCAACGGTCGTGAAGGCGGTGTCTGGGGCATCGAGGATTTCCTCGAAGTCAAAGCCGTCGGCGGCTGGTCGACAAACTGACCCCACCCCCAAATGCACGCAAAGCCGCCCCTTGGGGCGGCTTTGTCTGATTTAGTCCAAGCACAAGTTACGCCTGGGTCACGACCAGTTGCGGTGATCCATCCGAAGTCTTGTAGACGGATGTCCCATCCTCGCCGATTGTCGCGCTAACGCGTTGCCGGAACGATGAAAAGCTATCAAACGTCACGACATCCACGGGCTGATCGAAATGCAGCGTGATCCGCGTATGCTTTGCATTGGGCGCATGGGTCAACCCATGCACATATCCGGTAAAGGTCTGTCCCAGATAGCGCCCGGCCACCCGGTCACCGACAGCCAGGGGCCGGTCATTTCCCGGTCGCGTCGCAAGCGCGCGCAGCGTGTTCCAGTCACGCGCGCCGTTCTGGTGCGCGACCAGCTCCAGCGCCTGAGCATGGGTGATCTCGTTCCCTTTGCCAGTCAGTTCCTGCCGCAGCCTTTTGGCCTGGGCTTTGTACCCGGCAATTCGGGTGTTGTCTTTCAGGTCCGTCATCTTCTTGCCTCACGCTTTCAAGGGCATGTCATTGGGTGGAAGCGGCTCGCATTGTCTTACCGATCATGCCGAAAGGGCAAAGATGTCGAAGAACCGGGTTTCACCATGGCAAACGCCAGCGAGCGGCAGGGGACCCGAACCTGAGAGCGTCATTTAGGAGTGGCCTTGCCTTGCGTCAACCCCCCGGCCTCTGGCTCGCCCGCCGATTTGACGCTAAACACGGGCAAGATCTTCAGGGACACGCCATGATCACCACCCGCCTGCACGGCCGCTTAGGCAACCAGATGTTTCAATATGCGGCGGCTGCCGGACTTGCGGCACGTTTGGGGACCGGGATCGCCCTGGACCCCCGCGACGCATTAAGAAAAGGCGATGGCGTGTTGACGCGAGTCTTTAACTTATCCGTTTCTGACCCAGCTGCACTGCCTCCGACCCGCCACGAAAACCTTCTTCGATATGCCGTGTGGCGGTACGGCGGTGGCAGCCCCGCGTACAGACGCGAGCGTGGGTTGGGGTACAATCCGGCTTTTGAGGCCTGGTCAGATGATACCTATCTGCACGGGTATTGGCAGACAGAACGCTATTTCGCGCATATTGCCGATGACATCCGCGCCGCCTTTGCTTTTCCTGACGTCAGCACCCCGCAGAACGCCGAAATGGCGAATCGCATTCGCGACACAACAGCCATCGCCCTGCATGTCCGGCGCGGAGACTACGTTGCTCTGGATGCCCATGTGCTATGCGATCAGGCTTATTACGAGGCAGCACTGGACCACATTCTGAATGGTCTTGAAGGCACACCAACTGTCTTTGTCTTTTCCGATGACCCACAATGGGCAAAAGACAATCTGCCCCTGCCGGTCGACAAAATCGTGGTCGATTTCAATGGGCCCGAGACCGACTTTGAAGACATGCGTCTGATGTCGTTGTGCCAGCACAACATCATTGCCAATTCCTCATTCTCGTGGTGGGCGGCCTGGCTGAACGCGACCCCGGACAAACGGATCGCAGGCCCTGCTAGCTGGTTCGCCGACCCCAAGTTGCAAAACCCCGATATTCTACCGCTCGACTGGATCCGGATCACGTCCTGATCCCCATCTTCTCTTGAAAAATACTCTCGCCGAAGGCGGATTTGTCAAAAGTCCGGCGCGGCCCTGAACTTCATCGACTTGCCGCTCTCAGGATGCTTCAGGCGCAATTCTTCTGAATGCAACATCAACCGCGGATACGCCCGCGCCGCGCCTTCTGCATATAGTGGATCGCCCAGAATGACGTGGCCCAGCGCCAGCATGTGAACCCGCAACTGATGGCTCCGCCCCGTCTTGGGCATCAGTTTGACGCGGGTCGTGTCACCGTCATAGCGAACCACCCTCCAGTCGGTGAGCGCAGGCTTGCCCGTCTCATGGCACACCATCTGCAGAGGCCGGTTTGGCCAATCCACGATCAGCGGCAAATCAACCGTACCGGTTTTTGGGTCCAGCACACCGGACACCCGCGCCACATAGGTCTTGCGCGTACTGCGTTTTTCGAACTGCATCGACAGATTGCGCTGCGCATGCGCCGTCAGGGCAAAAACGATCACGCCAGATGTATCCCGGTCAAGCCGATGCACAAGCAGCGCGTCCGGGAAAGCGGCCTGAACACGGGTCAGCAGGCAATCAGCCAGCTGAGGCCCACGGCCCGGGACGCTCAGCAAACCGGCAGGCTTGTTGACGACCAGCACCTGGGCGTCTTCGTGCAAAATCTCAAGCGGATCCTGCGGCGGGTCATAGTCATCAGCACTCATAGCGTGTTGATTAGTGACTTAGCGGCACAGGGGCAACCTAACCCCACGTCGCACTGGACCTGCAAGGGTGCCAACCGCATCCTGAGCCCAACACCGGACAGGAGACAAAAGATGCACCCAACGATCACACGCATGATGGAAATCGTCGCGTCAGGCCAGGAAGACAAAATCGGTGAGATCCTTGCCGAACAGGTGCGGTTCATGCCGCCCACCTATTGGAAGACCTGGACCGGGCGTGAACCTGTGGCTGCCGTTCTGGGTCATGTCGGACATGCGTTCTCGGACTTTCGCTATCGTCGGGTGATGGGTGAAGGCAAAGACTGGGCGCTTGAGTTTCAGTGCAAAATCGGGGAATTCGATGCAGTGGGTGTTGATCTGATCACACTCGACGATGATGGCCTGATCGACCAGTTCGAAGTCGTAATGCGCCCCTACAAATCGGTTGGTGCCCTGCGCGAGGCTATGAATGCCCGCGTGATGACGGATGCAAGGTTCCTGAAATTCCGCGAAGCCCTGTCCTGAAGCCATATGATGGGGGCGCTGCCCCCGGCCTTCGGCCTCCCCCGGGATATTTTGAGCAAGAGGAAGACAAAGCGCTGCTCATTTCCTCTTGCTGTAAATATCCCGGAGCGCGAGGCAGAGCCTCGCCACTTGCGCGTTAGCGCATATCAATCGTATGCGCCGCAGGCGCACATTTCCGCGGTGACGTTCAGACCCGTCGCATCGCCCGGATCATCGGGATCGAATACAGCACAAGCGCAGCCCAGATCATCGGGAAGGCGATCATCCGCGCCTGTCCGAAGGGTTCGTCAAAGATGAAAACCGCCACCAGCATGATCAGCGTCGGCGCGATGTATTGCAGGATACCGATGGTCGAAAGCCGAAGCAGCTTGGCCCCGTTTGCATAAACCAACAGCGGAATTGCCGTGACCGGCCCGCAACCGATCAGCAACCAGGTGTCCGTCGGGATACCTGCCAGAAAGTGACCCTCCCCATTGGCTGCCAACCAGACAACATAGCCCAGAGAAGGCACTGAAAGAATCAAAACCTCCAGCAGAAACCCTTGGTTTGGGCCGATGGGTAGCGATTTCTTGAAGAAGGCGTAGAACCCCCAACTGACTGTCAGGGCCAGCGACAGCCACGGCAGGCGCCCGGCATCAACGGCCAGAACGATGATCGCCAGTGCCGCCAGCGCGATGGCCACGATTTGCAGGCGGCTCAGTCGCTCACCAAGCAGGACAGCGCCCAGAAACACGCTGAACAGCGGGTTGATGTAATAGCCCAGCGCGGCATCCAGCGTCTGATCCGTTGCGATCGCATAGACATAGATCCCCCAGTTCACCGAAATCAGCGCTGCCGTCACCAGCCCCATCGCCAGCATATGCGGTGACCGCAGCGCGACGCGGATATCACGCGTGCGGCCCAGGGCGATCAGGACCGCGCCGGCAACGGGCACGGACCAGATGATCCGATGCGCCAATACTTCGGCCATTGGCACATAGGATACGATCTTAAGATAGATCGGCAGGAAACCCCACAGCAGATAGGCCGTGATCGCAAAGGCCAGACCTTGCGGGGTGTCCATGTTTTCGGTCTGTGGTTTGGCCTGCGCCATGGTTCATCCCCCGCCTTACTTGGCGACTCTATGGCAGGTCTGGCAGGCAAGGAAACACGGCATTCTGTGCGGCGACCCATCACAGAGTATGATAGATCGCCAGGGCACTTTTGGTCAGGCGCGGACGCGATCCGACTTGGGGTCGTACATCGGTTTCAGGGAAGCTTCGGCTTTGACCCGCGTGCCTGCCACGTCAATCTCATAGGTCGAGGCCAGAACATCGGCAACAGTTTCGCCTTTGCATGGGACATAGCCCATGCCCATCGCCGCCCCGAGGTGATGACCGTAGGACCCTGAGCTGAGGTAGCCGACAATTTCGCCATCCCGAAGGATCGGTTCGTTGTGATACAACAACGGATCGGGGTCGGTCAGCTTGAACTGCACCATACGGTTTAACAGTCCGTCTTGCTTTTTCTTCAGCACCGCATCGCGGCCAATGAAGTCAGGTTTGGCGGTCTTGACCGCAAAGCCAAGCCCCGCCTCAAGCACATGATCCTCGCAGGTGATGTCATGGCCGAAATGGCGAAAGCCTTTTTCGGTCCGGGCACTGTCCATCATGTGCATGCCACACAATTTCAGGCCCATATCCTGCCCGGCCTCCCACAGGGTCTCAAAGGCGTGGGCCGCCATGTCCGAGCCGACATAGATCTCCCATCCCAGCTCACCGACATAAGACACGCGGTGGACACGGGCGAGGCCAAGGCCAAGTTCGATATCCTGCGCGGTGCCAAAGGGGTTCACGTCATTGCCGAAATCATTCGGGCTGACCGCCTGCAGCAGTTTACGCGCATTCGGCCCCATGACGGCCAGAACGCCTTCGCCTGCCGTAACATCGGTGAGGATGGCGCGATGGTCACCCAGATGGCGGCGCATCCAGGTTTCATCGGCCAGTCGCGTGGCAGCCGGGGTGACAACCAGATAGGCGGTTTCTGACAGGCGCGTCACGGTCACATCCGCTTCGATCCCGCCGCGCGGGTTCAGGAACTGGGTATAGACGATCTTGCCCGCTGGCACGGACATATCCGCGCCACAGACATGGTTCAGGAAGGCTTCGGCATCCGGGCCTTCGACACGGATTTTGCCGAAAGATGACATGTCATACATGCCGACATTGGTGCGCACCGCGTTGACCTCATCCGCAACATTGTCGAAAAAGTTCTGCCGCTTCCAGGTGTATTGGTACTCTTTTTCCTGGCCTGTGCGGGCGAACCAGTTGGCGCGCTCCCATCCCGCCAATTCGCCAAAGACGGCGCTGTTTTCGGCCAGTTGCGCGTGGAAGGGCGTGCGCCGGACTCCGCGTGCTGTGGCCTTTTGGCGATACGGGAAGTGATCGGCATACAGCAGGCCAAGGGTTTCGGTCGAGCGTTCCATCAGATAGCGCTTGTTGCCCTGAAACGGCTGCATCCGCGAAATGTCGACATCGCCCAGATCGAAGGGCTTTGCGCCGTCTTCCATCCATTGCGCCAGCGCCATGCCCGCGCCGCCCGCCGACTGGATGCCGACCGAATTGAACCCTGCGGCAACCCAGACATTGTCCATCTCGGGCGCAAGGCCAAGGTGATAGGCATCATCGGGCGTAAAGCTTTCGGGACCGTTGAAAAAAGTATGGATCCCTGCCTCGGCCAGCATCGGCATCCGGTTGACGGCCATTTCAAGGATCGGTTCGAAGTGATCGAAATCTTCGGGCAGTTGGTCGAATTCGAAATCCTTCGGGATCGTCCCCCAGGGTTTCGACACTGGTTCGAAGGCCCCCAGCATCATTTTGCCCGCGTCTTCCTTGTAATACGCGCATTCATCCGGCACCCGCAGCACGGGCATTTGGGTCAGCCCGGCGATGGGTTCGGACACGATGTAGAAATGTTCGCAAGCCTGAAGCGGCACGTTGGTGCCCGCCATGCGGCCAACCTCGTGCCCCCACATGCCAGCGCAGTTCACGATCATATCGCAGGCGATATGTCCCTGATCCTTGCCATCGTCGCTGGCCCAATCAACCCCGGTCACACGACGACCGTCCCTGGTCAGGCTAGTGACCGAGATCCGCTCTTTGACGACCGCGCCACGCTGACGCGCGCCCTTGGCGAGTGCCAGAGCGATGTTGGCCGGATCACCCTGCCCGTCTTTTGGAAGGTAAACCCCCCCGGTCACGCCATCGATGTTGAGATGGTCATAGCGGGTCTTGATCTCATCCGGCGAGATTTCTTCCACTTCGACCCCAAAGGCACGCGCCATAGCAGCAGAACGGTGCAGTTCCTCAAGCCGTTCACCGGTCAGGGCAGCCGTGATCGAGCCCACCCGTTTAAAGCCCGTGGCGACACCGGTTTCAGCCTCAAGGCTGCCATAGAGTTCCTGACTGTACTTGGCGAGCTTGGTCATGTTCGACGTCGCGCGCAACTGGGCGATCAGACCTGCTGCATGCCAGGTGGTGCCCGAGGTCAGTTGTTTGCGCTCAAGCAGGACCACATCTGTCCAGCCGAGTTTCGTCAGGTGATAGGCCACGGAGCAGCCAACAACGCCGCCGCCGATGATCACCACGCGTGCTGTTTGGGGAAGGTTGGTCATGATGAATCCTGTTGCATGAAGGTCTGGGTTTCGGGTCGCTAACGCAACCCGACCGGGGCGAGGGGCGCTGCCCCTCGCGCTCCCCGGGGTATTTGGAACAAGAAAGAAGCAGGGCCCGGGTGGGCGAGATCACACAACGTCATGACCTGCGGCGCGCAAGCGGCGGGCCAGTTCGGCAATATGGGCCGGTCCGACCTCGCAACAGCCGCCGATGATCGTGGCACCCTGACCGACCCATGCCATTGCATGATCAGCGTATTTTTCGGGACCAAGGTCAGCGCGGGCTGACAGGGCGTCGACCGAAGGGCGATCTTTCAGGAACCCATCGTCGATTTTGGTGAAGCCATTGGCATAGGCGCCGATCCGGGGGCAGAAAGGTTTCAGGATGTCGAGCGCGGCGGGCACCGATTCAGGGCGCGTGCAGTTGATCAGCACGGCGTCTGGCGCATATTTTTCCACAAGCGGACGGATCACGCACAGATCTTCGCCAGAGCGCAGTTTGGTTCCATCATCGTCCTGAACACTCAGCGCCATCCAGACCGGTTTGCCACAATTGTCGGTTCCGCGCAGCGCGCCATCCGCCTCTTGCACGGAAGAGACCGTTTCGATCAGGAACAGATCAACCCGTGGCTGCATCAGCGACACCAGTTCGCCAAACTTGAGGGACGCCTCGCTGGGGTCAGGGTTCAGATCGGGACGGTAAGAGGCCAGCAGCGGACCAAGCGATCCGGCAATCCGCCCCCCCTTATAGTTCGCCCGCGCCCGTTCGGCCTGTGCAACGGCAGTGTCGATTAGAATCGGGATTTGATCCTGCAAGCCGACAGGTGCCAACCGGCTGCGATGGACCGCGTATGTATTGGTCGTGGCGATCGTCGCCCCGCAGGCGAAATAGTCACTGTGGAGTTTGGACAGCACATCGGGTGTGTCCATCATCACCTGTGTCGACCAGAGCGGCGAGCTGGAGTCACCATGGCGTTTCACAAGCTCCTGACCGATAGAGCCGTCCATCAATGTTATCTCAGTCATGTGTGCTCCTCTGCCGGGATCAGGACAAGTTTGCCGGGGTGGCGTTTGGATTGAAAATCATCCTGCGCAGCGGCGATCTCGCTCAAGGCGTAGGTTTTTGAGATCAGCGGACGCACGCGGCCCTCATTGATCATTCCGACGAGCCGCCCGAACACCTCGGGGGCCTGATGGGTGCAGCCGTGGATGGTGATGTCGCGCAGATAAACCTCGCGCAGATCCATTTCCACCACGGGTCCGGCGATGGCCCCCGACACGGCATACTGCCCGCCGGGTTTCAGGGCGCGGATCAGATCAGGCCAGGCCGGGCCGCCAACGATATCAATGATCCGGTCATAGGTATCAGCTGGCAAGGTCGCATCGCGAGGCAGGACATGGGTGGCCCCCTGATCGCGGACCACGTCGGCCTTGGCGGGTGCGGTAATACCATTGACCTCTGCGCCCCGCAGCGCCGCAAGCTTGACGGCCGCCAGACCAACCCCGCCCGAGGCCCCGGTGATCAGGACTTTGTGGCCAGCGGTAACGCTTGCACGGACCAACAGGTTCTCAGCCGTTCCGAACGCGCAGGGCATTGCCGCAATTTCGATATCCGACAGTGGCGATGCGCTGACGTCATACAGATCGCCTTCTTCCATCAAGCAGTATTCGGCGAAAGCCCCGTCAATTTCAGACCCCAGAGCAATGAAGCCCTGCGGGTTGCCCGGCACGGGTCGCGGCAGGTTGATCGGGCAGGTCACCCGATGACCGATCTGAATACGCTGGGTCTTGGGCCCAACTGCGACGACCTTGCCACACAGGTCTCCGCCCTGAATGCGCGGAAAGGTCAGCGCCCCGCCCCAGCCGCCAGCCTCGACATCCTGATCAACTGCCCCGGTGGCAGTGGTAACATCCGGTGAATACCAGCCGATCCGTGTGTTGATGTCGGTATTGTTCACACCCGCCGCCAACACCCGTACCAACACCTGCCCCGGTCCGGGAACAGGTACCGGCAAATCCCTGCGCCAGACCAGCGCCTCTGGCCCGCCGTGGCAGGTCAGGAGGACACCGGACATGGTTGCAGGGGCTTGGATCACGCGCGCAACCGCTCGTTCAAGGGATCCCAGAGCGGTTGATCTTCCTGCACCACGGCCCGGCATTTTTTGCCATAAATGTCGACTGCGACTTCGGTGCCCGGAACGGCCAGATCGCTGCGCAGCATGCCCAGCGCAATCGACCCATTGATACGATGCCCCCAGCCGCCCGAGGTGGTTTCACCAACAACTTCTCCGCCATGCCAAAGCGTTGACATGTAAGGCGCATCTGCATCGCCCGCGTCGACGGTCAGTGTGACGAACCGCTTGGCGCTGCCTTGTTGCTTTTCGTTCATCAGGGCCTGTTTGCCCGGGAAATCCTGTGGTTTGTCGAGCTTGACGAACCGATCCAGCCCGCCTTCGAACAGCGAATAGTCGGTCGACAGATCGCCCTTCCAAGCCCGGTATCCTTTTTCCAGACGCAGCGAATTCAGAGCATACATACCGAATGGTTTTGCCCCAGCCGCCAGGATCGCGTCATAAATTGCGGGCACATGTTCGTTCAGAGCGTGAACTTCCCAGCCGAGTTCTCCGGCAAACGACACGCGGATCAGATAAGCAGGTTGTCCAGCGACCGTGGCGCGCTGATGGGTCAGCCAACCCAGCGACAGATCAGCATCGTCGGTCAGGCTTGCCAGAGTTTCGCGTGATTTTGGCCCGGTGACGATCAGCGTGTCGCGAGTCGTTGTGACGTCATCGACGGTGACGGTGTCGGGCATCGCTTTTTGCAAAATATCGCGATCGTGCCACTGCGCTGTGGCCGCAGTGATCATGACAAATGCATCGTCTTCCAGCCGCATACACGACATCTCGGTCAGGATCCGACCACGGTCATCCGCGATATAAACCAGGTTGATCCGGCCAACTTTCGGCAAACCACCGGTGATCAGCCCGCGCAGGGTTTCGGCCGCGCCTTCGCCCCGAACCATGAACCGCGAGAATCCCGGCAGGTCGAGCACGCCGCAATTGTCTCGCACGGCTTCGCATTCTTCCTTGATCCGTTGTTCCCAAGGGCCAGACCGGCCCCAGGTGTGGGTGCTGTCCTCGGACGTGTCATCGCCGGGTTGGGCGAACCAGTTGGCGCGCTCCCATCCGTTGTAGGCGCCCATGACGCCGCCCAGTTCCTTGACCTTGGCGTGGACAGGCGACAGTTTCCTGTCGCGTGCGGCGGGCCATTCATGCGCCGGGAAGTGCATGGCGTACTCGTTGCCATAAACCTCCATACCCTTTTGCACACAATAGTCGTGATCGGTGTAGTCGGTGTAGCGGCGGGGATCGACCGACCACATGTCCCATTCGGTGTGACCATCGATGATCCATTCGGCCAGCACCTTGCCCGCACCGCCGCCCTGCGCGATGCCGAAGGTGAACACACAGGCCTCGAAGGCGTTCTCGACACCGGGCATCGGGCCGATCAGCGGCAAGCCGTCAGGCGCATAGGGGATTGGGCCGTTGATAACGCTGCTGACACCCGAGGTCTGCATCAGCGGAACGCGTTCCATCGCGTCGGTCACGATATCTTCGATCCGGTCCAGATCGTCCTGCCACAGTTGAAAACTGAAGTCGTCGGGCATCGGATCACTGTCATCAGTCCAATGCGCACGGCAGTTGGGCTCGTAAGGGCCAAGGTTATAACCGTTCTTTTCCTGTCGCAGGTAATAGGACACATCGACATCGCGGATCAGCGGCAGTTTCTTGCCATGCTCCTTGCTCCACGCTTCGACCTCAGGGATCTGTTCGGTCAGCAGATACTGGTGGCTCATCACCATCATCGGCACGGTGCGTCCGCCATAGGGCAGGAACCAGTCCCCGACACGCTGAGCATAATACCCGGCGGCGTTGACGACATAATCGCAGTCGATATCGCCTTTGTCGGTGTGCACGATCCAGGTCTTGTCTTCCTTCTGGGTCACGCCGGTGGCTGGGCAGAACCGGATGATCCGCGCGCCCATATCGCGCGCGCCTTTGGCCAGGGCCTGAGTCAGCTGGGCCGGGTCAATGTCGCCATCGGTCGGATCGTACAAAACACCCATCAAATCGTGCGTTTCGATGAACGGGTAGCGTTCCTTGGCCTGCTCAGGCGTCCACATCTCCATCTCGATGCCCTGATAACGCCCCATCGAACAGGCGCGTTCGAACTCCTGCATCCGTTCTTTGGTATGCGCCAGCCGGATCGATCCGGTCTGATGATAGTTCATCGGATAATCGACCTCTTCGCCCAGACGAGCATAAAGTTCGGTCGAATACCGCTGCATGTTCATGATCGACCACGAGGTCGAAAAGGTCGGAACGTTGCCCGCCGCGTGCCAGGTGGACCCAGCGGTCAGTTCGTTCTTTTCCAGCAGAACGCAATCGGTCCAGCCGCGTTTGGCCAGATGGTACAGCGACGATGTGCCAACAGCGCCACCGCCGATGATGACCACACGGGCCTTGTTTGGGAAATCGCTCATCTCATTCTCCGTTACTGGTCGCTCTGCGGCAGACCGTCGTTCAGATCGTAATAATCACCCTTGTCGGCCACAAAGATATGGCGGGCGAGCGTGGTGTCGGTTGGGGCATCAAGTACCCCCATGGAAACAGAAATCGCGTCTTCGTCCTTGGGGTCCCAGAACAGGAACGATCCGCAATGGCCGCAAAACCCGCGACGGGCAATGTCACTGGCCTGGAACCAGCGCAGGCCGACGTTATTGGTCAGGCGGAACCGGTCGTTCGGGATATGGGTCGAGGCCCAGACATGGCCCGACTGGCGGCGGCACTGACCGCAATGACAGGCCGACGGCGGGGTCAGGTCACCGTCAATCTCGAACCGGACGTCGCCACAAAGGCAGGAACCAGTATGCATCACGTCACTCCAATCAATACACCGGCGGCGCGATCACCCAGATCGCAACTGCAGGTTCGCCGTAGGGGTTGATCCAGCGGAACGGTTCACCGCGAATGCGGAAACTGTCACCGGGGTGAATGGTGAATTTGCGCGCGCCGATTTCAAGATCGAGCTTGCCCGACAAAAGGTAGCCGACCTCTTGCGTCGGGCGGGTCACCTTTTCTCCGATGCGGCTATGCGGTTCGAAGGTTGAGTGCACCATTTCGAAATCATCCGTCAGATCGGGCGACAGCAATTCTTCGACCAGCCCCGCCTCGCCTGATCCCAGCGGGCGGCGCGAGCCTTTTCGCACCACATACCCGGCTTCATCGGCCCGGACCGGATCATGCGCGAACAACATGGATACGGGAACGTCCAGCGCCGCTGCGATGTGGCGCAGGTCGGTTACCGAAGGCTCGGACAGATCACGTTCAACCTGGCTCAACCACCCGACCGAGCGTCCCAACTGCCTGGCCAGATCTGCCAGCGTAATTCCCCGCGCCTTGCGCAGGGCGCGCAGATCGGCGCCAAGGGTTTGGGGGCTGTCTGGTCGACTTTGAAACACGATTCGCTTCCGTGAAATTTGCGTCCTCTTTTTCACGATTGCCCAGTTTGGTGAAATTTGCACGTATTTTTTCACTCCCAACCCACCATTTTTAAGGAGGCTCCAAAATGAGGGGGGTAAAAACTGCGCTGCACAAACCCAATTTGGCAGCATCTTCGCCGTTTTTTGCGGCAATGCAGAGGCACCAAAAGCGGTTTGAATTCAAAGTGCAGACCGCTGTGGTACCCCAGATCGACCAAACGACTTGAGGCAAGCAGCGGCGGTTCCCTGTTGGTCAGGGGGAGGGGGCCAGCCCCCTCTTGGCCCGTTGGGCCAATTCACCCCCGAAGTATTTTCAAAGAGAAGATCGTCAAACCCGCTCGATTGCGATTGCGGTACCTTCGCCGCCACCGATGCAAATCGCGGCGACGCCCCGCTTGAGACCGCGTTTTTCCAATGCGTTCAGCAGGGTCACCATGATCCGCGCCCCAGATGCGCCAATTGGATGACCCAGCGCGCAGGCGCCGCCGTTCACGTTCACCTTGTTGCGGGGCAGGCCCATCTCATGCATGAAAGCCATGGGCACGACAGCGAAGGCTTCGTTAACCTCCCAAAGATCAACGTCATCCTTGCTCCAGCCAATCTTTTCCAGAAGCTTCTGGGCTGCGGGAACCGGGGCCGTGGTGAACAGGCCCGGGGCCTGTGCGTGGCTAGTATGACCCAGGATGCGCGCGCGGACGGTCAACCCTTGGGCCTCAGCAGCATCAGCCGAGGCCAGGACCAGCGCCGCTGCACCGTCGGAGATTGACGACGAATTGGCGGCTGTCACTGTGCCATCCTTGCGAAATGCCGGTTTCAGCGTTGGAATCTTGTCGGGGCGGGCGGATTTGGGCTGTTCATCAGAATCGTTCACGACCTCGCCCTTGCGGGTCTTGAGTGTCACTGGCGCGATTTCATCGTCGAAGGCGCCGCTGTCCTGAGCTGCCAGAGCATTCGCAAGCGACGTCAGAGCGTATTCATCCTGCGCCTCGCGAGTGAACTGAAATGCTTCGGCGCAGTCTTCGGCGAAGGTGCCCATCAGGCGGCCCTTGTCATAGGCGTCTTCCAGGCCATCAAGGAACATGTGGTCGACCACCTGACCATGTCCAATACGGGCTCCACCGCGCATTTTTGGCAAGAGGTACGGCGCGTTGGTCATGCTTTCCATGCCGCCTGCAATCATCGTATCACGGTCGCCCAGCGCAATTTGGTCATAGGCCAGCATCGCGGCCTTCATGCCCGAGCCGCACATCTTGTTGAGGGTGGTGGCCGGAACGTCTTCGCCCAGCCCGCCAGCGAACCCGGCCTGCCTGGCCGGAGCCTGCCCCTGCCCCGCAGGCAGCACGCATCCCATCAACACTTCGTCGACGGTTTCGGCCCCGGCGCCTTTCAGCGCGGCCTTGATTGCTGCTCCACCAAGGTCTGCGGCGTCGACGCCGTCAAACATCCCCTGAAAACCACCCATCGGGGTGCGGGCGGCTCCTGCGATCACGACTTCTTTCATATCGGTCCTCCAATTCTTTGTGCCTGCATACTGAATGGTAAGGATTGGCGTCTAGCCTTGGCGGAAACAATCGTCAGTCGGAGAACCGGATGAGCCTGACCAGCAAGGATACCGAAGGCAGCCGCATTGTCTGCGTTCACGCCGAACGCATTGATGCGGCTATTGCGATCCAATTCAAGGAAGACATGCGCAAGGAAACCGATTCCGGACCGGACCGGATCATTTTGGATCTGTCGGGGGTTGAATTCATTGACTCTAGCGGGCTTGGGGCAATCGTGGCCTCGATGAAACAACTTGGCAAAGGGCGAAGCCTGGATCTGGCTGGGCTGACGCCGATGGTCGACAAAGTGTTCCGCCTGACCCGGATGGATACGGTATTTGACCTTTATCCAACGCTGCAGGATGCGATGGATCTGCAGGCGGGTTGACCGCTGGCCCGGAGGCCCGATGTCGTGCTGAACGATTTCAAAGAAAGCTGTGAAACTGACCAGATGGAGGCGCGGCGCTGCATTCTGTCGGTGTTGGATCGGCTTCGCCGCTCTGGTCTGTCGCCTGAACGCGCGGGCGATGTTGAACTGGTTCTGGCTGAAGCAATCAACAACATCGTCGAGCACGCGTATGAGGCCCCTGGCAAAGGCCAGATCTGGTTACGGGTCATGATGGCTGCCGATCATCTGGTTATTCGGCTGCGGGATGACGGTCGCCCTTTGCCAGCCAATCGAATCCCGACCGCACGCCTGATCCAACCGTCGAAAAAACATGGCATCTTGCCGGAAGGCGGGTTTGGTTGGTTCCTGATCCAGTCGCTGACAAGTGCGGTACGCTATGACAGGGATGAAGGGTGCAACCTGTTGAGCCTGTTCTTTCGGATTCAGGCCAAAGATCTGGTCCCGCCATCCGAGTCCGGGCCCTTGCCCTGAAACTGCCTCAATCGGTTCAAACTGGCGCCGCAAACACAGGCCATACCGTACGTGTAGCTGCAAAACGCTTCCCTCGGCGCCGCTTTAACAGCCCCCACCTTATGGGCGGCGTCGAGGACTACCTTTCCCCCAAAAAAAATCAAGATTGGAAAACCCCCGGCTCTGTCCTAGGGTCCGCTTCTGCAAGATTAGGGAGTGCTAAACCATGCGTGATTTCCAAATGCCCGGCCGATCCGCCGTTCTGAGCAGCGAAGGCATGTGTGCCACGTCACATCCGTTGGCGGCGCAAACGGCGGTCGAAATCCTGAAGCAGGGTGGAAACGCGATGGATGCAGCCGTTGGGGCGGCGGTGCTTTTGGGGATCTGCGAACCTCAGATGACCGGTATGGGGGGCGATTGTTTTGTACTCTACACACGTCCGGGCAGCGACGAGGTTCACGCGCTAAATGGGTCAGGCCGGGCGCCCTCTGCGGCCAGTGCAGAAGCCCTTCGTTCCGCCGGAAAAGCCAAGATCCCGACCCACAGTGCCGATGCTGTGACCATACCGGGCGCAATCGATGCATTTTGCCATCTGTCGGAAACCGAAGGGAAACTGGGGCTGGATCGCATTCTGGCACCAGCGATTCATTATGCCGACACCGGAGTTCCAGTGGCACCTCGCGTTGCGTTTGACTGGTCAAATGATGCCGATACCCTAAAGGGCAATGCCCGGCAGGCGTTCCTTATTGATGGTCAGGCACCGAAACCGGGTCAGGTTTTCCGGGCGCCCGGACAGGCCGAGGTGTTGCGGCGGGTCGCCAAGGACGGGCGCGATGCCTTTTATACCGGTGAGATCGCCGAAGACATGGTCGCGGCTTTGAACGCACAGGGCGGTGTCCACACGCTTGAGGATTTTGCCGCCACCCGCTGCAGCACGGACACGCCGGTCAGCGGCCCCTACAAAGGTGTCGATCTGGTCGAGCATCCGCCCAATGGTCAGGGCGCGACCGCGATCCTTATGTTGAACATCCTGTCGCATTTCGACATTGCCGGAATGGAGCCTTTCGGGGCCCAGCGCGCCCATATCGAAGCCGAGGCTGCGAAACTGGCCTATGACGCGCGCAACCGGTTTATTGCCGACCCCGACATGACCATGCGGCTGGAACACATGCTGGCCCCGGAGACCGCCGCGCAACTGGCGGCGTTGATAGATCCGAAACGCGCCATGGCCGCTGCCGCGCCGCTGACCGAAGAGGTCCACAAGGACACGATCTATATCACCGTTGTCGACCAGGATCGCATGGTCGTATCGCTGATCTATTCGATCTTTCACGGCTTTGGCTCGGGGATTGCGACCGACAAGTTTGGCATCCTGTTCCAGAACCGCGGCGCGGGATTCACTTTGGAGGCAGGGCATCCGAATGAATTGGGTGGCAATAAACGGCCTATGCACACGATCATTCCGGGCATGCTCAGAAACAAAAACGGGGTATTCCTGCCCTTTGGTGTCATGGGCGGGGCTTATCAGCCGAATGGCCATGCCCGATTCGTGTCGAATCTGACGGATTTCGGGATGGATTTGCAGGCTGCGCTGGACGCTCCACGCTGCTTCTCGGACGCGGGCATTTTCAATGTCGAACGCGGGTATTCAGACGCCGTGCGGCAAGAGTTGACCGATATGGGCCATACGGTCGCCATCCCGGTCACCGCGATCGGCGGGGCACAGGCGATCCGGATCCGGGATGACGGCATTCTGGAAGGCGCAAGTGACCCGCGCAAGGATGGCTGCGCGTTGGGATATTGAAAAAGGCGGCCACATGGCCGCCTACCAAACCTTTGAATTAAAGCGGTATTTAATTCATGTGGAAATGAAGCGGGTACGTTCCATCGGTGAACGGGCCAAACATATCCGGGATGTCCGGATGGTCGACAGGTTCGCCTGAATAGTCAGCCACCAGGTTCTGTTCAGACACGTAAGCCACATAATAGCTTTGGTCGTTTTCAGCCAGAAGGTGGTAATACGGTTGCTCTTTCCGGGGACGGCTGTCCTCGGGAATAGAGAGATACCACTCTTCCGTATTGGAAAATTCAGGGTCGACATCAAAAACCACCCCGCGGAACGGGTGTTTCTTGTGCCGGACAACCTGGCCCAGATGATATTTCGCGCGTGTTTTCAGCATAGTCTTGCAGCCCATAGTTATGGTTAGTACCCCCAACCGAGGGGTTTTGTCCAACCCCCCAAGCGGCTTTTCAGGAGAAACAAACTGTGGACTTGGCTTTGACAGTGGCGGAAATCGTCGCTCCGGTGTTTTTGCTGGCCGGGATCGGCTTTGCCTGGGTGAAGCTTGGATTCGAGTACCGGCTGGAGTTCGTGACCCGCCTGGGAATGACGCTGGCGGTGCCCAGTCTGGTGTTTGTGGCGCTGATGCAGCTGGACGTCGAACGTCAGTCTGTAACCTCCTTGCTGCTGGCCGCTTTGGTTGCCCATGGTGCGATCCTGATCCTGTCTTTTGTAGTGCTTCGGCTTCTGAACCTAGACCGGCGGACCTATCTGTCACCGATGATCTTTGGCAATACCGGAAATGTAGGTTTGCCGCTGGCCCTGTTCGCTTTTGGTGAAACCGGGTTGGGGCTGGCCGTTGTCGTGTTCGCCGTCACAGCAATCGGCACCTTTACCGTTGGCCTAAGACTGGTGGCCGGACAGGGGTCTTTCCTGAAGATCCTGACCGAACCGATGGTCGCGGCAACGCTTCTGGGTGGGCTGTTTTTGTGGCAGGGCTGGACGACACCGGTGTTTCTGACCAACACCCTTGAATTGTTGGGTCAGATGGCGATCCCGCTGATGCTGATCACGCTGGGCGTAGCGGTTGCGCGCCTGACGCCCGGCAGCCTTGGCCGATCTGTCTGGATCTCCCTGCTCAAGCTGGTGATCTGTGTTGCTGTTGCCTGGGGTGTCGGGCGCGCTTTCGGGCTGGATGACGCGGCATTCGGCGTGCTTGTCCTGCAAATGTCGACTCCGGTGGCAGTCACCGCCTTTCTGCTGGCCGAAAAATACAACGCAGATTCGACGTCGGTTGCCGGTTTGGTCGTCATTTCAACAGTTATGTCTGTTGCGTCACTGCCAGTCATTCTTGCACTGCTGCTCTAGCGATTGTGATTTCAACATTCGTCAGGATGCGATAGAATTGTAAGAAAAAGGCATGAGGCAGATGAGCAGAACTCTGTTCGCAATGATATTGACGCTGACTCTGGCGTCCTGTGGGGGTGGCTATAAATCGCCTCCGCGCAATTTGGATAACGCCTGCAGCATTCTCAGCGAGCGCCCGGAATACGAACGGGCATTCCTGAAGACTGAAAAGAAATGGGGCGTGCCCATCCATGTGCAGATGGCGACGATCTATCAGGAAAGCAAATACCGCTCAGACGCGCGCACCCCGCATAAATATGTACTGGGCGTGATTCCGATGGGCCGCCAAAGCAGCGCCTATGGCTATAGCCAGGCGCTGGATGGCACGTGGGACGAGTACAAAAAGGAAGTCGGGCGATCCGGTGCTCGGCGCAACAAGATGCGCGATGCGTCAGACTTCATGGGTTGGTACATGAACAAGACCAACAAGAGAAATGGTGTGGCGATGACCGACGCCCGCAATCAATATCTGGCCTATCACGAAGGCCATACCGGATTTGCCCGCGGTAGTTACAACAGCAAAAGCTGGCTGATCCGGGTCGCAGATAGCGTGGATTCGCGATCAGATGTCTATCGTGATCAACTGCGTCGCTGCACCAAAACCAAGTTCTGAAGGGTCAGCGGTTAAACCCCTGACCCCCGCCGCCGCTGGTCGAAAACAGCGTACTGCTAAGCGGCATACCGGTTTCCAGACCACCGAGGATCACGGTGGTCTGTGATCCGCCAGCATCATAGACCACCCATTTGCGCAACTCGACAGGATCGCCCGTAAACATCAGATCGAGCCGCCCGTATTCCGGATTTTCGGGGTCTTGTGCTGTCACGATCGTGGCGGTGCCGTCAAATCCATGTCCAACCACCATGTTCGCTTTCGCCAGATCCACCCGCTTGGCCAAGATGATCGACAGGGGCGTGCGTTTCAGCGGATAGGTTTCGGGCGGCTGGTTTGATTTGGGATCATGGATCACAACAGCGCCGCCCCCCGCCACGACGGTGGCGCTGTCAGGCGGGGCATATTCGAACCGCATTCGGCCCGGGCGGTGCATATACAATTTGCCCGTGGACAGGCTGCCATCATCGTTGATCTGGGTAAACGGGCTTTCGGCCGTCTTCATCCCGTTCAGATAGCCCGAGATTTCGGACAACGACAGTTTACCGTCGGCTGCGACAGACGAGGCGGTAACAAGCAAAGCGGCACATGCCGTGCGGAACAGATGTTTCATATCAAGCACCTATGGTCCGAATGGGACAGTTTCAGCCCGCATAGCATCACGACAGCGTGAGGTCACCGGGATCGGCCCGGATTGGGCCGATCCTTGCTGGTGTCATTCCTGTTCGGGCACAAGAATTTCGCGCTTGCCGACGTGGTTGGCAGCCGAGACCAACCCCTGCTCTTCCATCTGCTCGACAAGGCGCGCGGCTTTGTTGTACCCGATGGCCAGTTTGCGCTGGATGTACGATGTCGAACACTTGCGATCCTTGATCACGATGCCAACGGCCTGATCATACAGTGCGTCTTCGCCATTGGTATTGCCACCAAGACCCAGAACCAGATCGATATCAGCCTCTTTGTCATCATCCGGACCGTCCAGAACGGTGCCGACATACTCTGCTGGACCAAAGCCCTTGAGGTGATTGACGACCTCTTCGACTTCTTCATCCGACACGAACGGGCCGTGGCAGCGGGTGATCTTGGCGCCACCCGCCATATACAGCATGTCGCCCATACCCAGCAGCTGTTCGGCACCCATTTCACCCAGGATGGTGCGGCTGTCGATCTTCGATGTCACCTGGAACGAAATCCGGGTTGGGAAGTTGGCCTTGATCGTGCCGGTAATCACGTCAACCGACGGGCGTTGCGTGGCCATGATCAGGTGAATGCCCGACGCCCGCGCCATTTGCGCCAGACGCTGAATGCAGGCTTCGATCTCTTTGCCTGCGACCATCATCAGGTCGGCCATTTCGTCGACGATGACAACGATAAACGGCATCGCCTCGGGGGCGAACTCTTCCGTTTCGAAGACGGGCTCACCGGTATCATCATCAAACCCGGTCTGCACTGTTCGGCTGAACATCTCGCCCTTGGCCAATGCCTCGCGGACACGACCGTTGTAGCCTTCGATATTGCGCACGCCCATCTTGGACATCTTGCGATACCGTTCTTCCATTTCGCCCACGGTCCACTTCAGCGCGACAACGGCCTTTTTCGGATCGGTCACAACGGGCGACAACAGATGCGGGATTCCGTCATAGACAGACAGTTCCAGCATCTTGGGGTCGATCATGATCAGGCGGCATTCGTCCGGCGTCAGCTTGTAAAGCAGCGACAGGATCATGGTGTTGATCGCCACCGACTTACCTGAACCGGTGGTCCCGGCAATCAGCAGGTGGGGCATCTTGGCAAGATTCGCCACGACGGCATCGCCGCCAATGTCTTTGCCCAGCGCCAGCGGAAGGCTCATGTTGCTGTCGCCGAAATCGCGTGCGGCAAGGATTTCGCGGAACGACACCATTTCGCGCTTTTCGTTCGGCAGTTCGATACCGATCACGCTGCGACCCGGAACGGTCGACACACGCGCAGACAGCGCCGCCATCGACCGGGCGATATCATCGGCCAGACCGATCACGCGGCTGGCCTTAAGACCCGGAGCCGGTTCCAGTTCGTACATCGTCACAACAGGACCCGGACGGACGCTGACGATTTCGCCCTTCACGCCATAATCATCCAGCACGCTTTCCAGCATGCGGGCATTTTCTTCCAAGGCCTCATCGCTCAGGTGATGACGCTCAATGTTGATCGGATTGGACAACAGACTAAGCGGCGGCAATTCAAACTCTGGCGCTTTGTCCTCGAACGCGAGGGCCGGTTGTGCTTCGGCCTGTGCACGGCGCGACGGGGCCGGAGCCTTGCGTACCGGGTTTTGTACAACCTTGCGCGGCTCAGCCACCGGGATCTGCGGGGCAATCGGCTCGGGCTCGGCCAGCGGCAAGGGCTGCGGCTCGGGCATCGGCTGAGGTTCAGGCGCGGCAACGGTATCGTGAATCGAAATCGCGGGCGCACGTGGCAGAGTCAGCGCCTCGTCGACGCGCTGTGCGGTCAACATAGGCTCGGCCTGCGGTTGTGGCTGTGGGGTTCCCATGACAGGCGGCTCGGGCGGCAACCCAGTCGGGCCGGTGGTGTCCAGCACCAAAGGATCGGGACCACGGCCACGACCGCGGGTCAACGGGCGCGTCGGATCTGGTTCGACATAGCTATCGGGCTGCTGGCGCGACCGCACAGCGCTGGCGATCTTGGCGCGAATCCGGTCATCGCCCGGCATCGCGTCAAAAGCGGCAATCGGCTGCTGTTCGATCAGTTCAGGTTCCGGCATATCCTCGGGCATCGGATCTGACCGGCGGATCAGGCTGGGCATCCGGCTAAAGAACCCGCCTTCGGATTGCGGCTGCGGTTCTGCCGCGGGCTCGGCATAAACCGGTTCGACAACCGGTTCCTGATAAACGGGTTGCGCCTTTTGATAGGCCTCCAGATCTGCAGCGTGAGCTTCGGCAGCCAGACGCTGCATTTCTTTCTTTTCGGCGCGGGCGCCCCGGGCCTGCCGGGCAGCAACCACGGCACTGCTTGCGCCTTTGCCCAGAAGCGTCATCAGACCGCCATAGGCCAGAACAACGCCATAGACGATATATCTGATTCCACGCGAGATTTCGAACCGGGTGAAGCCCATGACAAAGGCCCCGGTAAACACCATGCCAGCAGCCGCCAGCAGAGACGTCAGTTTGACGGCAAAATGCGACCCGATTGGCAGCAGCGTCAACAGCGCCCCCATGACCGTGTCACCAAACAACCCACCCAGACCGAAGCTGTGTGTCGCTTTCCATTCGGCCCCGGGCACCAGGGTCGAACAATAAATCGACATGACGGCTATGGCGAACGGTGCAAAGACCAAACGCCCAACGGCACGGTCTTCGCCCCAGTGAAACGCAAACCGCACGCCCCAGACCATCAGCACAAGGGCAATGCCCCAGCTGCCCCAGCCCACGACCATGAACAGAGGCGCGGCGATCGAAGCGCCAATGCTGCCCATCCAGTTTTGCACCGGCGCGTCAGTTGACACCAACCAGTTGGGATCATCCGGCGTATACGATGCGATCATCGCAGCCGCAGCCAACCCCAGCGCAAACAGGAATACACCAACCAGTTCCTTGCCACGCTTGTGAATGGCCGCCTGCATGTTGCTGTCGAATAACGGATCCCGACTGCGTGTGTTGTATGAAGCCATGCCCTACCCTCGATCTTTAAGTGTACAAACAGTTCCGCAGGGTGATCAGCCCGCGTTCCAGTTCTGTTATTGGAGCCACCATTGCGGCCCGGATGTAATGATTTCCGGGGTTATCCCCGGGTTCGCCCTGCGCCAGATAGGCACCCGGCAAGACCCGAGCGCCCGTTTGTGTCCAAAGCTTCAGCGCCGCCTGTTCACCGTCATCGACCGGCAACCACAGAAAGAACCCCGCTTCGGGCGGCAAATAGCCCTGCACCCCGGAAAAGATTTCGTCGGCCAGCGCGTATTTCGCGCGGTACAATGCTCGGTTCTCATCGACGTGTGCCTCGTCGGCCCAGACCTGAGCCGCAGCGGCCTGCAAGGGCCCCGGAAGCGGTGCTCCGGAATAGGCGCGCAACTGGCGCATACGGGCAATGCTGTCAGGTCCGCCGGCAACAAACCCAGAGCGCAGCCCCGGCAGGTTCGAGCGTTTTGACAACGAATGGAAAATCACGACCCGCTCCGGATCAGCGCCCATTTCCTGCGCGACCTGCAAGGCCCCCACCGGTGCGTCGTTGCGATAGATCTCAGAATAGCATTCGTCCGCAAAGATGCGAAAATCGTACTGTTCGGCCAGCGCAATCAATTCTTGCCAGTAGGCCCGCGTGGCGACGGCACCCTGCGGGTTCGAGGGCGAACAGATATAGGCAATGGTGACCCGGTTCAGCGTCTCGGGCGGCAGGCTGGCGTAATCCGGCAAAAAGCCCGACGCGGCTGTTGCGGACACAAACACCGGTTCTGCAGCGACTGAAATCGCCGCCACCATATAGACCTGATAAAAGGGGTTCGGGGATAACACGATGGGCGTTTGGCCATTTTTCTGCTCGGGACAAAGCGCCATAGCAGCATTGTACAAGCCTTCACGCGTACCGTTCAGCGCCATGACCTGCGTGGCAGGATCCACGCTGGCGTTGAACCGAAGCTGAACCCAATCGGCTATAGCGCCCAGCAAATCAGGCGTCCCGTCATTGGCCGGATAGCTGTTGAACCCTGCGGCGTTCCTGGCAATAACGTCCGTCACCCATGCCGGGAATGCGTGCTTTGGTTCCCCGATGGTCATATGCACGACCTCGCCGCCCGGTTCATGCACGTCCAGAAGGGCGCGCAGACGCGGGAACGCATAAGCCGGAAGGTTCGAAAACCGCTCGGGGAAATCCATCTCTATCTGCCTCGGTTCGGGATCATGTCGCCCCGTTTTGAAGCCAAAGTACAGACCGAGGAGCGATGCGTCCAGACCAAGGACGCGACCATCCGGATTTTGTGGCTTTCCGGTCAATGCCATAAGCGCGGACGTCGCGCCTGTGGCAGTCATTAGAATTTGAGTATTTAGAAAGAGAAGATATTGAAGACGCTTGGCCCCTGTTTCTTCTCTTTTTCAAATACTCACCGATGCAACGCTGCCTCAGCCGCCGCGCTCAGTCGAAGAAGGGCCTCTTCGCAGTCGGGCTGCCCCATCAGCATTACACCACAACTGGGCGTGCCGGTCGGCAGGGTGACCGAACACAGCCCCATCAGATTGCCAACACGAGTGTTGCGCAAAGCCAACAGGTTCTCGGTGACATAATAGTCACTATCCGTCAGCAGGCGCTTTTCATTTGGCGGCAGGATCGGGGCTGACGCGCATAACACTGCATCAAAGCCGGCAACGGTTGCATCCCATATGCCACGGATCCTTTCCAAATTCGCCCAGGCGGCCACGTAATCCGGGGTGGAATGGTTTTGTCCGGCGCGGAACCGGTCGCGGATTGCATGGAACATTTTGTCCGGGTTTGCTTCGATCACGTCGCGCCACAGCCCATAGGCTTCGCCGCAAACCAGCACTTCGGTCAGTGCAAAAGCATCCGGCAATTCGGGCACGTCGATCTCGGTGATTTCGGCTCCTGCATCGCGAAAGGCTTTTAGCGCGTGTTCAAACGCCGCGCCGGGGCCGTCGCGGACGTCAGAGCCAACGATGGTCTTGAGCACCGCCAGCCGACGGCCTTTCATCGACGCGCCGCGCAAGTCGGCGGGTTTGTCGCCTTCAAGCGCCGCAAGCAACAATCCGGCATCTTCGACCGAGCGGGTGAGCGGGCCGACTGTGTCGAACTTCAGGCACAGCGGCACAACACCTTCCAGGCTCACACGGCCTGCGGTGGTTTTGAGCCCCACCAGATCGTTCCACGCCGCCGGAATACGCACCGACCCACCTGTGTCCGATCCGATCCCTGCTGCGGCCAGACCAAAAGCGACTGACGCCGCAGCACCGGAAGACGACCCGCCCGACACCGCATCGAGATCGTTGACACAAGGCGGCGAGGCCGTGATCGGGTTCAGACCCAGGCCCGAGAATGCCAGCTCGCTCATATGGGTTTTGCCCAGACAGACCGTGCCCATCGCCGTCGCATGGCGCAGGACCACCGCATCGGCGTCAGGCACCCGGCCCTCCAGCAGCGCACTCCCGGCTTCGGTCTCTGTTCCGGCGGTGTCGAACAAATCTTTCCAACTGATCGGCACGCCATCCAGCAAAGACAGACGGCGACCGACCTTGGCGCGGTCGCGCGCCGCGCCAGCTTCGGCCAGCGCGCGTTCAGGGGTGACGCGGGCATAGATCCTGTCGCGCAAAGGGTGCGCGGTGATCGCGTCCAGATGCGCCTGTGTCAGGTCGACCGGATCAATCTCACCCTTGCCGATCCCGCGCCCGAGATCCGATGCCGACATCTTTAGCCAGTCCGTCATGTGTCACCCTTTTCTTGACTTGCCGTGACGGTAGCGACAGGACTGCGCATGGACAATCCCGAAGACGGGCGCATATTGCGTCACATGATGGTTGAGCATGATATCCTGATCGTCGGCGGAGGTCTGAACGGCCCTGCCCTGGCTTTGGCGCTGGCGCAGGCCGGACATTCGGTCTGTGTGATCGACGCTCTGAACGAAAAGGTCCGCAAGAACGCAGCCTTTGACGGCAGATCTTATGCGCTGGCTTTGGCGTCGCAGCGGTTGCTCGCGGCAATCGGAGTCTGGGACAAAGTGGCCGACAAAGCCCAACCTATGCTGGAAATCAAGGTCACCGATGGCCACGCGGGCGACGGGCCTTCGCCGTTTTTCATGCATTTTGACCATGCCGAAATCGAAGAAGGGCCGATGGGCTATTTGGTAGAAGACCGCCATTTGCGCCGCGCGTTTCTCGATACCATGGCCGAGGTCGACGGAATCACCCAGCTGGATGGCAAAACGGTTGTTGCACAGACCGTCAACCAGGGTGGCGTGACCGTCACGCTGGACGATGGTACCACGCTGACGGGCAAGGTTCTGGTCGGCTGTGACGGGCGGCGCAGTGGCACGGCCGAACGCGCCGGGATCAAACGCACCGGGTGGGCGTATGGCCAAACGGCGCTGGTTTGTGCCATCGCGCACGACCTGCCGCATCACGGTATTGCGCACCAGTTCTTTATGCCGCCCGGCCCGCTGGCGATTCTGCCATTGACGGGCAACCGCAGTTCCATCGTGTGGAGCGAACGCACGGACGTTGCCGAGCAGATCAATGCGCTGGATGATCAGGCGTACCTGCAGGTCTTGCGCCCGCGTTTTGGTGATTTCTTGGGTGAAATCCGTCTGGAAGGCCAGCGTTTCACCTATCCGCTGGACCTGACCATTGCGAACAGCTTTGTTGCGGATCGGTTGGCGTTGGTGGGAGATGCCGCGCATGGGATGCACCCCATTGCCGGTCAGGGTCTGAACGCCGGGCTGCGGGATGTGGGGGCGTTGGCCGAAACCCTTGTCCTTGCCGCGCGGCGCGGTGAAGACATCGGGTCCCAGTTGGTGCTTGAGCGGTATCAGCAATGGCGGCGGTTCGATACGGCGACGCTTGCCATGGCGACGGACGTGTTCAATAGGCTGTTTTCCAACGACAATCCGCTACTGCGTTTGGGTCGAGATATCGGCATGGGAGTCGTCGGCGCGGTTCCCAGGTTGCGGCGCAACTTTGTGCGCGAAGCCGCCGGGTTGACAGGCGATCTGCCGAAACTGCTGCAAGGCCGCCCGATCTGATCTGGGCCACCCAAGCGCCCGCTTATTGACAACGGTTTGATCAGGCCGCACTGAAACTCCACATGACCCTCGGGCTGAGCCAGCCCTGACTTAAGCCGGAGTCCCCTTGCCAAACCCAGTCGCAACCGGCCACCAGGCCAATCTGATCGGCAGTGTTTGGATGGTCGTCGCAATGGCGGCCTTTGCTGTCGAAGATGCCTTTGTCAAAGCAGCAGCCGGACTCCTCCCCATTGGTCAGATCCTGATTATGTTTGGTGTCGGTGGGGCGTTCCTGTTCACCTGCCTTGCCGGTGTCAGCAAAGAACCCCTGCTTGAATCAGATGTCCTGTCGCGCCCGATGCGGATTCGCGCGGTGTTCGAAGTGTCGGGTCGGTTGTTCTATGTCATGGCCCTTGCTTTGACGCCGCTGTCATCGGCGACGGTGATCCTTCAGGCGACCCCGATTGTCGTCGTCGCCGGGGCGGCGCTGGTCTTCGGCGAAAGAGTTGGGTGGCGGCGGTGGTGCGCAATTGCCATCGGCCTGACCGGCGTCGTGATTATCATTCGCCCGGGGAGCGACAGCTTTTCGGCTCTTTCCATCCTTGCCGTTCTGGGCATGTTCGGGTTCGCGGGCCGGGACCTTGCCAGCCGGGCTGCGCCTGCGTCCTTAGGCACTTCGGTTCTGGGCTTCTATGGCTTTGTATCGATTGTCATCGCCGGTGTCATTTACGCGGTCTGGAGCGGCGAAGCGTTTGTGTCGCCTGATGCGGGGACTTTGGCCTTTCTGGTCGGGGCGGTACTGTCTGGCGTCCTGGCCTATTCGGCGTTGATGAAGGCGATGCGCACTGGTGATGTGTCTGCAGTGACGCCTTTCAGATATTCACGGCTTTTGTTCGGCATCGGGTTCGGAGTTCTTGTGTTCAACGAACGATTGGACAGCGCCATGCTGATCGGAAGCGGATTGATCGTCTTGTCCGGGCTGTTCATCCTGTGGCGCGGCAAGCAGGCGGCCTGAAATGTCCGTTTCAGCGCTTCCTGCGCTTGCCCGGCACTTTGGACATAAAAGCGGGCGGGCGTTTCTTGACCCAGGCAATGAATTTCGCCAACCGGGGATGCAGCCGCAGGGCGTCGACGGTGGAAAATTCCCGTGCCAGTTCGGCCTCGGTCAGTGTGGCGTGGATCTCGCGGTGACAGATGTGATGCAACAGAACTGTCGGACCGCCCTTGCCTCCTTTGAGTTTCGGGATCAGATGGTGCTGGCTTTGCTTTACATCGCTCGGAATCGGGCGGTCGCACAGGGGGCAGATCGGATCGGTCATACCCAAGGGTTAACGGAATAGAAGCGGATAACAAGTTGGCAGAGAACACGCCCACAGCATTGGTGATCGGAGGCGGCCCCGCCGGATTGATGGCAGCCGAACGGCTGGGCGCTGCCGGTCTTGCCGTGACCATTGCGGATGCCAAACCGTCGATGGGGCGCAAGTTTCTGATGGCGGGAAAGTCGGGGTTGAACCTGACCAAGGACGAACCGTTCGACGATTTGATGAAAGCCTATGGCGAGGCCGCGCCATGGCTGCGTCCGATCATTCAGTCCTTTGACGGACTGGCAGTACAGAATTGGGCGCGGGACCTGGGGCAGCCGCTGTTTACCGGGACCACTGGCCGCGTGTTTCCCGAGGCAATGAAGGCCTCTCCGCTGTTGCGGGCCTGGCTGGCACGGCTGGATGAATACAACATTGTCCGCCAAGCCCGCTGGCGATGGACCGGTTGGGATCGCGATGAGGCTGTGTTCGAAACACCCGATGGGGTTGCGAAGATGCACGCGGATGTGACCGTTCTGGCGTTGGGCGGTGCCAGTTGGGCGCGGCTTGGGTCGGACGGTGCATGGGCCGACATCTTGCGCGCAGACGGAGTCGATCTGGCTGCGTTCGCACCGGCCAACGCCGGTATTTTTGTGAAATGGTCTGCACATATGCGGCCTGTCTTTGGGCAACCGCTGAAAGGCGTACGATTCAGCGCCGGGCCATGGGCCTCGCGCGGTGAGGCCGTTCTGAGCGAACGTGGACTGGAAGGCGGCGGGATCTATTCGGTCAGTCGTGGGGTTCGCGACGGCGCTGACCTTGAGATCGATCTGTTTCCCGATCGCACCTTGCAGGAGTTGACCGCCCGGCTTTCCCGGCCACGCGGCAAGGCCAGCCTGTCAAACCATCTGCGCAAAACTCTGAAGCTTGACGGCGTGCGCATGGCACTGCTGAACGAACTGGCGCGACCGTTGCCGCAATCGCCCGAGGCTTTGGCGCAGTGTCTTAAGGCATTGCCGGTCAAGGACGCAACATTGCGCCCAATGGATGAAGCAATTTCAACTGCAGGAGGGGTCTGTCGCTCGGCACTGACCGATGACCTGATGTTGAGCGCGCGGCCCGGCGTGTTCGTGGCAGGCGAAATGCTGGATTGGGAGGCCCCGACGGGCGGTTATCTTATTACCGCCTGTCTGGCGACGGGGCGTTGGGCTGGAGAGGCCGCCGCGCATTGGGCGCGACGACACGTCGTTTGACAGGTTATTTGTAACCTTTAGCCTCATACTCGCTAATAAGGCTCTCATACTCTTCGGTACCTGGAGGCGTTGTTTTGACAACTGCCCACTTTTTGCCCGGCGCTTTTTCTTTTGCGGTGCATTTCTGGCTAGAGCAATCAATTGACACCTTCGTGCCGTCCGCAGACTTTAATCGTTTGTGACCAGCCATTGCAGGTGCAGCCGCCAACGCCATGGAAAGCATGGTAAATACTATGGTTTTTTTCACATTTTTATCCTTCAATTATTCGCCCTCATATTCCGCCAAAACCAAATAGAATGGAAATGGCACGATAAAGGCATCACAAATATTGAAGAGCGCCAAGAATTTTGAAAGCCTAAAAAAGGAATTTAGCGAGAGGCGATTCGTCGCACTGCATCGCGTTCGCGCATTTCTTTGGAAAACGCCAACATCTTTTCGTCTTCTATCGGAAATTTGGCACTGAACGCCCAGTTCAGGCAATGGGCCAGGATGATATCGGCAATAGTCATCGTGTCGCCCATCAGGAACGGACCTTCGAACTGATCAGACAGACGCTTGAGGTTGCGCGAAAATTCCCACTTCAGGCTGGGTTTCACTTCGGGCACCCGTTGTTCTTCGGGCAGGATGAAACTGTGACGCGACGCCGTCCACAGCACCGCATCAAGTTCATCCAGCACCTTGTGCGTCAACCCGTCCTGCTTTGCGCGTTGAAGTGATCCGGCGGGAAACGTCAGTTTTCCGTGCTTGTCAGCCAGATACGTCAGAATTGCGGTCGAATCGCTAAGCACCGTGCCGTCGACCTCAAGAAGCGGCACCTTACCTGACGGGTTCAGGGCCAGGACCGGGGCGCTGTGCGGGCCGGCCTCGATCAGCTCATATGGTTCGCCGATCTCTTCCAGCATCCATAGAATGCGAAACGTTCGCGTAACGGCAATCCCGTAGACCTTGTACATTGGAGTCCTCCCTGCTGCGATATTTGGGAAAGATCAGCGGCAGGCGGGCAAGCGTCAAGTCCGACGCGACGACGCACTTGCGATTCAGCGCGGGCGGGCCAACATCGCAAGCCGGATCAGGGCGCGTTCCATCAACGCCATCGCCGGTGCGGTCTGACTTGCGGATCGCAATTGCAGGTCGGTGTCTGTCAGGACCGTCAGCGCAGTTTCCAGCCTGTCTGGCCCCCACGCCTGTGCCTGCCTTACGATCCGGTCGCGCCGTTTGCCATAGACCGGAGGCCGCAAACGCCCGACACCCTGCGCCGCGCCGCCCGGATCAGAGGCGGCAGCATAGAGTGTCCGGAAATGCCGGGTCGCGCCGATACACAGCGAGACCGCATTGGTGCCTTGCGCCTGCAGACGGCGCATCAACGGCCCGATTTCGCCGCTTCTGGCTTCGGCGACCACGTTCAGCACATCATCCAGCGCCGCCTCGGTCGATTGGGGGGCGCAGGCGTCGATGTCGTCAAGGCCAAGCGGCGTGCTGTCGCCGTATTTGTAGAGCGAGATCTTGTCGACGGTCTGCGCAAAATCGCCGGGGCTAAGCTCGTTCGCCAGATGGGTCAGCGCCGACATGCTGTCGGTCGGCACATCGCGTATGCCAAAGGCCGCCAACGTCCTTTCGATCTCGACCCGAGATGGCGGATCATCATAAAGTCCGACAGCATAGGCGTTTCGATGCCCTTCAAACGCTTTGCGCAGTTTCGAGCTGGCTTTGAGCTGTCCTGCCGCGACAATGATCTGGGCATCCCCAGGCGCCCAATCGTCCAGCGCAACGCTGATCGCTGGTGCAGCGGCGTCGCCGGCGTCTTCTACAAACACGGCGCGCGGTCCGGGGAAAAAGCCGACCGCCTTCACCGCGTCCAGAAGCTGCGCCGGATCTTTTCGCAGGTCTGCCCCCGGCAATCGTGTCAGGCGCATTTCTTCTTCGGCGGTCTTGCCCAACAGTGCGGCCAGCACCTGTTGGCGTTTCAGCGCGACGCGCATGGCGTCAGCACCATAGATCAACAAGCCGGTCTTGTCGGGATCTGGCCGGGCGAAATACCCGTCCGCTTCCCGCCCGCCCAGCTTCATTCGGACGGATCCACAGTAGAATACAGTGTGGCGACCAGTTGATCGGCCAGAATAACCATCAGGCGCTCAAACGCATCCCGTTCGGCGGCCAGAGTTTCGACTGTTGTGCCGGTGGCGGAATACCCTGTGAAATTCTGAACATCCCCCGATGCAACCACAGCACCCGTTGTCTTGGACGTCAGCGCATAGCCCAGCGACCCGATGATACTATAGCGGGTGGTTTCATCCGACGCTGTGATCGCCTGCCCCTGAGTCTCGGTGACCAGCACGAGGCCAAGATCATATGTCGGGTTCACCGGACGACCCAGCCGGTCTTCCAGTTCGCGGACCAGCAAATAGCCGTTGACCGACTCCGGAGCGGCCACGTTCACCTGCCCCCGCAATGCCGCCCCTGTTCCACCAGGGCCATAAACCGGCGTGAACCCACAGGCAGCCAAAACCGCCAGTGGAAACACAAGAAGGGTTCTGCGGTTAAATGACGACATTCACGATCCGACCGGGGACAACGATGACTTTCTTGGGCGTGGCACCATCCAGCGCCCTTTGCACAGCCTCGACCGACAGCGCGATCTTTTCAACCTCGGCCTTGTCCATATCCTTGGGCACGCTGATTTCGGCGCGCCGTTTGCCGTTGACCTGAACCGGCAAAGTGACCGTGTCGTCGATCAGCATCTTTTCGTCCGCCACCGGCCATGGAGCGTTTGCGACCAGCCCGTCGCCCCCCAGCATCGACCAGACCTCTTCCGCCAGATGCGGAGTCATTGGGGCCATCAGTTGGGCCAACGCTTTGGCGGCCTGCTTTTTCGCAACCGCACCAGCCTTCGATTTGGCCAACGCATTGGTAAAGGCATACAGTTTTGCAATAGCCGCGTTGAAGCCAAAGCTTTCCACACCGCCAGTGACGTCGTGAATTGTTTTGTGCATTTCGCGCAGAAGATCGTTGTCGTCGGCCTGCGGACCAGTATCGCTGTCAGCGATGTCCGATGCGATGCGATAAACGCGACTCAGGTGTTTGAACGCGGCCTCGGCGCCGGCAGCCGTCCATTCCACATCCCGCTCGGGCGGTGAGTCGGACAACACGAACCAGCGCGCAGTATCGGCACCGAACGCGTTTATGATGCTGACCGGATCGACCACGTTGTTCTTGGATTTGGACATTTTGGCCGACGGGATAACCTCGACCTCGGTCCCATCCTTGGTGACAACCTTACCGTCTTTCAGTTCGACGTCTTCAGGATAGTGATAGACCGGGCGGCCATTGGCGCCGGGGGTCTGGTAGATCGCGTGGGTCACCATGCCTTGGGTGAACAAGGCGTCAAAGGGTTCGATGGCCGACTCGGGCAAGTGGCCACAGATATGCATCGCGCGAGCAAAGAAGCGGGAATACAGCAGGTGCAGGATCGCGTGTTCGATGCCGCCGATATACTGATCGACGTTCATCCAGTATGCGGCGTCTTCCATCACGGTCGGAGTTTCGGCGCGCGGCGCGGTAAAGCGGGCGAAGTACCATGACGAATCGACAAACGTGTCCATCGTATCGGTTTCACGCGTTGCGGGTTTGCCACAGGACGGGCAGGCACAGTCACGCCATGTCGGATGACGATCCAGCGGGTTGCCGGGGATCGAGAAATCAATCGGCTTACCGCCTTCGTCATAGGGCAGGGCGATCGGCAGGTTCTCTTTCTTCTCGGGCACCACGCCGCAGTCGCCACAATGCACGACGGGAATCGGGCAGCCCCAATAGCGTTGGCGCGACAGGCCCCAGTCACGCAGGCGGTAATTGGTGACGCCTTTGCCCCAGCCATTTTCCTCGGCATAGGCAATCGTGGCATCGATCGCCTCTTGGCCAGTTGCCTCGTCCAGACCAGCAAAGTGGTTGATCCACTTCACCTTTTCCGTTTTGGGCGGCACAAATGCCTCGTTCTCGACAGGCTTCGGATCGTCGATATCATAGAAGGTATCGACCACCGGCAAGCCGTACTTGCGGCAGAAATCCAGGTCGCGCTGGTCATGCGCCGGGCAGGCAAAGATCGCGCCGGTGCCGTAATCCATCAAGATGAAGTTCGCGATCCAGACCGGCAGTTCCCATGTCGGGTCCAGCGGGTGCTTTACCGTGATGCCGGTGTCATAACCCAGCTTTTCGCCGGTTTCGATGGCCTCTTCGGTGGTGCCACCCTTGCGGCATTCAGCGACAAAGGCTGCAAGTTCGGGGTTATCGGCCTCCAATGCCTTGGCAATCGGATGATCGGGCGAAATCCCGACAAACGACGCCCCCAACAGTGTATCGGGCCGGGTTGTATAGACCGTGATCGGGTCTTCGCCGTCAGTGCGGTCAAACGAGAACTCAAGACCCCGCGACTTGCCGATCCAGTTTTCCTGCATCAGACGGACCTTGGCCGGCCAGTTTTCAAGACCATCCAAAGCGTCAAGCAGCTCGCCCGCCATGTCAGAGATCTTGAAGAACCATTGCGTCAGTTCACGGCGTTCGACCGCCGCACCCGACCGCCAGCCCTTGCCGTCGATTACCTGTTCGTTGGCCAACACGGTCATGTCGACCGGATCCCAGTTCACCACGGCGTTCTTGCGATAGACGAGGTCTTGTTCAAGGAAATCGAGAAACAGCGCCTGCTGCTGACCATAATATTCCGGGTCACAGGTGGCGAATTCACGCGACCAGTCAATCGACAGGCCCAGCGGCTTCATCTGGTCCTTCATCGTGGCAATGTTGCCATAGGTCCAGTCTTTGGGGTGACCGCCGGATGCCATCGCCGCATTTTCGGCCGGCATTCCGAAGGCATCCCAGCCCATCGGGTGCAGCACGTTATGACCTGTCGACAGCTTATACCGGGCGATCACGTCGCCCATCGTATAGTTGCGCACATGTCCCATGTGGATACGCCCCGAAGGATACGGGAACATCTCAAGCACATAGTACTTTGGCTTGTCCGCGCTGCGCGTGGCCCGAAAAATCCCGGCCTTATCCCAGGCTTCTTGCCATTTCGCTTCGATCTCGTCGGCTGAGTATCGCGACATTGTGCTGCTGTCCTTGAAAATGAAAACGCCGGGCGAAAACCCGGCGCCGTGATAGTTCGAATTCCCGCAAGATGCTAGATCTTGCTGTCAGCGATACGCATCTGGCGCGCCCGTGACAGAATCGCGTCTTCGACCGCACGGGTCGTCGCCGAACTGACGGCGCCACTGCTGGTTTGCAGCGCAACTGACAGCGACCGGGCTTCCAGCGCAGGATCTTTGATATGCACCGTCGCGCGATATGACCGCCCGCCCCCCGGAGGCGTGCCATATCCGGTCACGATAACGCCTGTGAACGGGTCAACTGTCTGAACAGGCAGGAAGTTCAGCACATCCAGCGAGGCCGCCCAGAGGTATTTGTTCACGTAAACGGTCTGTTCCGTCGTGTTGGGGCCGAAGACATCCCAAATCGAGGATTCTTCGCCTTTACCGCTGATCTCTTCCGGTGAGTTGCCGATAGCGGCAGCATCCTGCGTGCGCAGGCTGTTGTTTGGCACTGACGACGATCTGTTGCCGCAAGATGACAAACCCACACACAACAGGCAGATCGTTACAAGCTTAGCCAGCTGATAGAGATTCATCTTAACACCGCCATTTGATTGCTTGGGTTTTCCTACATCTGCGCACAGGTTCGGGCAAGAGCTTACTATTAACAACGGTCGCGGGCAGACGCATTCGGCAATGCATTGCCGCGCTGGGGCCAGTATCTGGCGGTCGTATGACGCCACTGTGGCAATGCTGCACCATCCGACCGTCCAAACAGCGGGCGATGTACCGCAACCCTTGCCAAATCGGGTGAGAAAAAGCGAAACCCCTGTTCATACCCACACCGGATTCCCCGGTTTGGGCTTATGACATAGAAACCGAGGGAAAGACTTATGAAAAAGGTTCTCTTTGCAACGACCGCGCTGATCGCAACCGCTTCGGTTGCCGCAGCCGACGTTCGCCTCAGCGGTTACGGCCGTTTTGGCTTGGCCTACAACGAGCGTAACACCACAACTGTTACGGATCCGAACTACAACGGCCTGAGCGAAACCAACCTGACAAGCCGTCTGCGTATCCAGTTCGACGTTTCTGCGGAAACCGACGGCGGTGTCGCATTTGACGCTCGTGTCCGTATGCAGGGCGAAAACCGTAACGGCGTTGCTGGTGCGATGGGCCTGAACGCGCCTCGTTTCGGCGTCGTTTATAACGGCATCCGCGTCAACGTTGGCAACATCATCGGTGCCGTTGAAAACGCTCCTGGTCTGTACACAACCGGCACACGTTCGGCTGGTACCGGTATTGACGGCATGGGCTTCAAATCCGTGGCGATCAAGTCGTTTGGCTTTAACCCAGTCTCTGGCAATTTCAGCGGCGGCACTGGCTTCAACTGGGACGCGTATTCGTCGACCGGAACCGGCGTTGGCAACGGTGTTGAAGTTCTGTACTCGGCAGGTGGTTTCACAGGCCACATCTCGTACTCGGCACGTAACGGCGGCCTGAACACGGCTGGCACTGCGCACGTCAGCGGTGAATCGCGCACCGGTATCATGCTGACGTACAGCTTCGGCGACTACTATGTCACCGGTGCATACCAGTCCGCTTCGAACACCACACTGTTGGCTAACGGTGGTTCGCGCTTCACTGTTGGCGGTGAAACCTTTGACCCGAACGATGGCCTGTACTTCTTGGCCGCCGGCGGTGACTGGGGTACATTCGGTGCACGTCTTGCCTATGGTTCGACCGACATTGCTGACTCTGTCACTCTGGAAGGTAACATGGACATCGGCGCCGCGTCCAACGTGGTTCTCTGGGTCAACTCGACAGACGTTTCGTCGACTCTGACCAGCATTGCTGGACCGACAACACGTGGCACGGCCACTGGCGAAATTGCTGCCATGGACGGAACATCGTTCGGCATCAACTACCAGTATGACCTGGGCGGCGGTTCGACCTTCGTTGCTGGTTACGTGAATGACGCAGCTAGCGATAGCTCGTTCCAGGCTGGTGTGTACTTCAGCTTCTAAGCTGATCAACACATAGTCTTGAATTAGAGGGCAGGTCTTTGGACCTGCCCTTTTTCGTTGTCCGGGCCTTTTCTTTTCAATCGCAGTGGTGTTTGTCTGTTTCCGGTTTGCAAGGGAAACGCCATGTCGCTGGAAGAGATCAAGACCCGCATCGCCAGGGCCGAAGACGCGGCCGGACGCCCCTCAGGGTCGGTTCATCTGATCGCTGTCAGCAAGGTACAACCGCTTGAGCGGATAGAGGCCGTGCTGGATCAGGGCCACCGCTGCTTTGGAGAAAATCGGGTACAGGAGGCCGCCGGAAAATGGCCTGACCTGATGACCCGATATGACGGCATCGATCTGCATCTTATCGGTCCACTCCAGACCAACAAGGCACGGCAAGCGATGGAACTTGCCAGCACGATCCACTCGCTCGACCGGCCGAAACTGGCCACAACCCTCGCCCGGCTGGCGCAGGAACTCGGCGCCTGCCCTGATCTGTTCATTCAGGTCAATACAGGCGAAGAACCCCAAAAAGCCGGCATCCTTCCGGCCGATGCGGATGCCTTTGTGCAAACCTGCAGGGGGCTGGATCTCCCGATCATGGGCCTGATGTGCATTCCCCCGGTTGACGAAGAACCATCGCTCAATTTCGCACTGCTCGGCAAGATCGCAAAACGCAACGGTTTGACGGGCTTGTCGATGGGGATGAGCAGCGATTTCGAATCCGCGATTGCTCTGGGGGCAACCCATGTTCGCGTCGGTTCGGCGATTTTTGGCGAACGGGTCAAACCGGGCTGAGCCGCGCCGCGCGCCAGCGCGGCGCCCGGCCCAACCCTTGGCCAGGCCTCGCTGAGGCCGCAGGCAAGGGGCGGGAGCGCTGTGTTCTTCAGACCAACAGGCGTGTCCCGGGACAGGCTCGGGATGCAATCCAGATCAGGTCCGACCGCCGGAACGCAATGCAGCCTTCAGTCGGAAATCCGGGCCGCCGCCATTGATGCAGAAAAATGGCAGACCCCCGCCCCGGCACGGCATCGGGCCAATTCCAGTCGGTGACCAGCACCAGATCATACAATGGATCGGCGCGACGCAGCTTTTCATGACTAAACCCGTGCGGCGCTCGCACATGGTGATTATACGCCGGGTCCCGGACGTCATCTGACCACAAATCCCCCGGCCCGATCGCCAAAGCCCAAGGTGCAGGGCACGCCAGCCGATCCGGACGATACAACAACCCAACAACCCGATGCACACCACGCGGTGTCGCGCCATCCCCTTCACGCTTGTTCGAAACCACGCCACCCCGCCCGATACTGCAGGGAAAGGTCCGACCAGCAAACCGCACCCCCGACGGGGTCAAGACCAGATCGCTTGGTGTCATGCGCGGGGGGGAAGGCCGTCAAAGCACGGCAAACCGTCGGGCACTGTCATATAGGGTTGTGTGTCTTTCATATGAATCGCCATTTTCGGGCCGTGATAGTCCGCCGCCGGGTCATCCAGCGTGCCGACTTTAACAACCGTCAGGCCGCGCGCTTTGAGCAACGTGGTCAGATGAGTGCCGCAGGTCGCGCAAAACTGCCGTGTCACCGGCTGCTCCAGATCCGGGCGCTTGAACTCTTGTGCTGTGCCTTGCGTGAACGAGAACCCGTCATTCGGAATGATCAGGAAAAAGTTGGGGCCGCCGCCGCTGTGATACTGACATTCACGGCAATGACACTGCGCCTTCATCACCGGCTGTCCGCTCACCCGATAGCGCAGAGCGCCACAATAACATCCGCCTTCCATTTCTTGTCATCCCTTCAGAACAGATGGCCGGACTTGGCGGCTTTGGTTGCCAGATAGGCCCGATTGTAAGCGTTTTCGCCAACCTTCAATGACACACGTTCCACCACGGCGATCCCGGTCTTTTCCATCATCGCAATTTTCTTGGGGTTGTTCGTCAACAATCGGACCGATCTGAATCCCATGGTTTTCAGAATGTCCGAGCCAAGCCGAAAATCGCGTTCATCGTCCTCAAAACCCAGCCGGTGATTTGCCTCGACCGTATCGAACCCCTGATCCTGCAATGAATAGGCGCGCATCTTGTTGGCCAGACCGATCCCGCGGCCCTCCTGATTGAGGTACAACAGAACCCCCGCCCCCTCTTGCCCCATCTGTCCAAGCGCGGCATGCAACTGCGGACCGCAATCACATTTCAGACTGCCCAGAACGTCACCGGTGAAACAGGCGGAATGCAGCCGCGCCAGTACCGGTTTTTCCCGATCCGGGCGACCGATTTCGATCGCATAGTGTTCTTCGCCGCCGTCCTCTGGGCGAAAGATATGGACCCGCCCGGCCTCGGACGCGGCCATGGGCAGGCGGGCGTGAATCACCGGATGCAAGGGGCTGGCTTCGGTCAGATGCGCTGCAGCGGCAGCATGCAGGATGCGGGTCAGGCCGTATTCCAACGCAAAGGCCGCCCCGTCCGGAACCGGTGTCACGACCACTGCGGGCAACAATTGCGCGCTTTTTGCCAGACGGACAGCCATCCGGGGCAACGCCGCATTGCCACCCCGCTGACTGACCAGCGGACCTTTCATCGGTGAAATCAGATCATCCGCCGGGTCGGCAATCGCACGGACCCAGGACTGGCCTGCATCTTGCGGAATCTCGACCCGGGCCAGATCCCCGTCATAAGCGCGCGCTTTCAACGTTTCGGCTCGGCGCGATGTGATCGCCACGACAGGGACATCGCCCAGTGCGCGCAGATCATTCAGACGGTCTTTGGTCAGAGTCTCGGCGGCAATTGCGATGGCAGCCTCATCCTCGCCCTGCAGGACAACCGGCACGCCCATGCGCAAGTCGGCCCGCGCACGTGCCAAAAGTTCGGTAATGTCGGGCAGCAGGCTCATCCCAGATCCTTGTCAGGTGTCGCCTGTATTTAGGCGGTTTTGAAGGAATGTGAAACATTACCGCGGCAATGGACACGACCGCGTGAGAGTTTTGCAGCAAATCTTGCCGGAACCGTGCGTCACGCTCATGTGAAGTAAACCGAACAGGAGGACGCGGAATGGCACAGTTGAAGAAAATCTTACTGGTGGATGACGACGACGATCTGCGAGAGGCGTTGAGCGAACAGTTGGTCATCACGGAAGATTTCGACGTGTTCGAAGCCGGTGACGGTCAGGGCGCGATGGAGCGCGCCAAAGAGGCGCTGTACGATCTGATCATTCTGGACGTCGGACTGCCCGATACCGATGGTCGCGAGTTATGCCGGCTGATGCGCAAGCAAGGCGTCAAAGCACCGATCCTGATGCTGACCGGTCATGACAGCGATGCCGACACCATCCTTGGACTGGATGCCGGAGCCAACGACTATGTCACCAAACCGTTCAAGTTTCCCGTTCTTCTGGCCCGCATCCGGGCGCAACTGCGCCAGCACGAACAGTCCGAAGACGCTGTCTTCCAGCTTGGGCCGTATACGTTCAAGCCGTCGATGAAGATGCTGATCACCGAAGAAGACCGCAAGATCCGGCTGACCGAAAAAGAGACCAATATCCTCAAATTCCTGTACCGGTCTACCGATGGTGTGGTGCAACGCGATGTCCTGCTGCACGAGGTGTGGGGGTATAACGCCGGGGTCACGACACACACGCTGGAAACCCACATTTACCGCCTTCGTCAAAAGATCGAGCCCGATCCGTCAAACGCACGCTTGTTGGTGACAGAATCGGGCGGGTATCGGCTGGTCGGATGACCTACGACAAAAGGCGAATGTCTTGATGCAGATCAAAGTGGTAATCTGGCTGTATCATTAAGGTTAACTCAACCCGTGCATGTCCGGGTAATGACATGCACCTCCCTGTTGGACTAGCCCGGGCAATGCCCGGGTTTTTTTTGCCTGATTGGCCGGCGTGCCGTAATTTCGTGCGAATCGCAGTTTCGGGGTACCCTTGGCGCCTATTCAGCCGTCAGGGATATTTGAAATGCGTCTTCTCAGTTTAAGCCTGTTCCTCATTATCTGCGCCATGGCTCCGATCAAGGCGCACGCAAACAATCAACTGCATGTAAAACCGGTCAGAATCATCGATCAGAACAGCCCCGCCGGGGCAATTGAAGCCTACAGGACACTGGCCCCCGTCGATTGGAGTATTGAGGGCGGCATTTTGTGGAACCCGCCAAGCGGTTGTCATCGCGGCGGCCAACTGGTGTGGGAGGCGATGTCGCCCGACAAATCCTACAGCCTGTCGTTCCTGCCACCGATCAGTTGGTCAGCCTCGAACCGGGGCGCGCCCGGTGTGGGCTGCCTGAACATGGACCTTACCGATTCCGAACAGATGATGCGCGGCTACCTTCAGGCGGCCGGACTTGCCGGTGCGCAAATCATCAAGGTCGAACGCCCCGCCGAGCTGACGCAGATCATGCAGGCTTGGACCGCGCCGTTCCTTACCGGACATGTTTATGGGCAACAACGCTGGGCAGATGCCACCGTGGTGCAGACCCGGGCCCGGCTAGACGGTCGGGAATATGACACCGCAATCATTACCATATCCCTGCATTATCAGATTACGACCCCTGACCCGCTTTGGCCCAGCAACCCGATCATATCCCGTGGCGGAAACTCCGCGTATCTCTTGGCCCTGTCGACGCCGGTCGGACAGTTGGACGCGGGTCATCCGGCTTTTTCGGTCATCCTGCAGAACCTTCGGGCCAATCCCGCCTGGAACAAGGTGGTGGCGCAATGGTGGGCCCGCCAGAACCGGCGACCAAGTGGCGGCGGGTCAAGTGGTGGGGAATCCGTGACCGATTTGATGTTTGAAAGCTGGAAACGCCGCGAAGGCATCAAGGACCAGGGGCATGCCAGCAGCGTGAATTCGATCTGGGAGGTTCAACCGTATCACTTGCCCGATGGGGGCGAGGTGACGCTGTCGCAGGATTATGGCAATGCCTGGTTGCTTGAGGATGACACGATTATTCTGACCGATGACAACCTGTTCAATCCGCTGCAGCAAGAAGGCCAGTTTGGCCAGCAGCTGGTACCGGTCCGCTAACCTGCCCTTGTGGCTTGAGTTGGCCGCTCTCCGAATTCGCGCAGGAATGCGCGGGAAAAACCGTCCGGCGCGCGATACCCATAGCGATGCGCCACGCGATCAACCCGGTCGCCCTTCTCAAGGTCCTGCCGCGCCAAAGTCAGCCGCCATCGCCGCAGATAGCCCGCCGGGGTAGCGCCGACGGTGGCGGCAAAAACCTCTTTGAACCGGCTGGCCGACAACCCGGCCACATCTGCAAGATCAGCATTGCGCCAGGTTCGGTCGGGGGCGTCATGCATGGCGACAATCGCCGGGCCGATCCGTGGGTGCCCCAATCCGGCCAGAAGGCCGGTGGTGGCCTCCCCCCGTTCAATCTGGGCTCGCAAAAGGTGAACAACCAGCACTTCGCCAAGACGCGCCATCACCACCGGCGATCCGCAGCGCAAGGCACTATGTTCAGCGGCCAGCAGGGCGACGATGCTGTGCATCTGACCGTTCGCGTCGATCTCTTCGACGACGCAGCCGGGCAGCGCTGTCAGCAAGGGATTGGCCGCCCCGCCGAATTCGACCGACAGCGCGAACAGCACGTCGCCTTCGGGCGCGTCGATCCCAGTTTGGTCAATCTGGAACACCAGCCGCGCACCCGTTTCATCGGACCTGCGGAACCCCGCAAGATGCGCCCGTTCCAGCGGTACAGGCGCGACTCTGAGCCGGAACCGGTCAAGCAAAGTGGTCAGGCGATCAAGAGAGCTCATTTCGGCCTTTCAGTCGGATTTACAGGACCATTTGCACCTTATCGTCCTATTGATTGGCCAGGCAACAAGAAATTTGATCGGAGCATCACCCCATGCCGACTCCTCGCCAAACCACTCCCAACCTGACCCTGCCGACGCTGGATCACGGAACCTTCAACCTGTCCGACGCCGACACTGAAATGGGGACCTTCCTGGTCTTCTATCGCGGCGTGCATTGCCCGGTCTGCATCAAGCAGCTGACCGAGCTTTCCGAAAAACTGTCCGAATTCGAAAAGCGTGGCGTGAAGCCCATCGCGATCACCGCAGACGGCCCTGAGCGTGCACGCGAGATGGCCAAGCGCATTGGCTCCACCGATCTGACCATCGCCTATGACCTGCCATTGGCTCAGGCGCGGGACTGGGGACTGTATCTGTCGACCTCGCGCGGAAAGACCTCGATCGACATCATGGAGCCGGATGTCTTCCCCGAACCCGGGGTGTTCTTTGTCCGCCCCGACCAGACGCTGTACTTTTCGTCGGTGCAGACCATGCCGTTTGCCCGCCCCGAGCTGGACGCCATTCTGGCTGCCTTCGATTTCGTGGCCAAAACCAACTATCCTGCTCGTGGAGAATTTACCGACGCGGTCTGACGCCAGTTCAGGGCATGGACGCCCACCGGACCCCGCGATAGGGTGCGCTGGATCGCAACCGCGCACCCGAACGAGGACGTCCATGCCCTTTACCATCGCCACCTGGAACATCAATTCGGTCCGTCTGCGGGCGCCAATCGTGCAGAAACTGCTGCTGGACGAAGGCCCCGATGTCTTGTGCCTGCAAGAGACCAAATCTCCGGTCGACAAGATCCCCGCCGAAGTCTTTGCCGAGATCGGCTATGGCCACATGGTGGCGCGCGGTCAGAAGGGTTATAATGGTGTTGCGATCCTGTCAAAACTGCCCATCGAGGATGTCGGGGCCGAAGATTTCGCATCGTTGGGCCATGCCCGCCACGTGGCGGGTCGGCTTGAGAATGGCGTCACGATCCATAACTTCTATGTGCCTGCAGGTGGTGATGTCGCAGATCGCACGGTGAATGAGAAATTTGGCCAGAAGCTGGATTACCTGACCGAGATGCGGGACTGGTTTCGCGGTGACAAGCCCGAGAAAGCCATCCTTGTGGGCGATCTGAACATCGCACCGCGCGAGGATGATGTGTGGAGCCACAAGAAATTGCTGAAGGTGGTCAGCCACACGCCGATCGAAGTCGAACAGATGGCCGAAACGCAGGATGCCGGGAACTGGGTGGACATCACCCGGCAGGACATCCCGGACGGCCAGCTATACAGCTGGTGGAGCTATCGCGCGAAGGATTGGTCAGCCGCCGACAAAGGCCGTCGGTTGGATCATGTCTGGGCCACGCCTGATATCTCAAACGCGGCCCATTCCAGCCGGGTTCTGCGCGACGTACGCGGCTGGGAAAAACCCAGCGACCACGCCCCGGTGTTTGCGACCTTTGATCTTTAGGGGCGAAGGGCTCCCGCCCGTTGACTGCGCGCAAGGCGCGCATCCAACGGTTGGGCGTAGCGCCGCGTAAACGCGGCGCGCAACCACTTTGCCCGCCGTCCACACCCATCATCCATTCACACAGGCCGGAATATCGCGGATGTTTCGGGGCATTCGCGCGCATCCTCTCTTGGTTTCCGGGCCAACAGCTTTCATATAGGGGGCAACGAGGAACCGGAGAACACATGCCATGGATATTCTGAGTGGTGCAGGCAGCACGCCTGCTGCGGACCTGATCAAGGACACCAGCGAAGCGACCTTTATGGTCGATGTGGTCGAAGCCTCGCAAGAGGTGCCCGTGATCGTCGATTTCTGGGCGCCGTGGTGCGGCCCCTGCAAGACGCTTGGGCCCCAGCTTGAAGAGGCTGTCACAGCCGCCAAGGGCGCGGTGAAGATGGTCAAGGTCAACGTCGATGAAAACCAGATGATCGCTGGCCAGTTGCAGATCCAGTCGATCCCGACCGTTTTTGCCTTCTGGCAGGGCCAGCCGGTTGACGGGTTTCAGGGCGCGTTGCCCGGGTCCGAGATCAAAGAATTTGTCGACCGGGTGATCGAAGCTGCTGGGGGCGAATCTCCGGGCGGGCAGCTGGAAGAAGCCGTTGCTGCTGCTGAAGAGATGTTGGCCGAAGGCGCCGCCGTGGACGCGGCACAGACCTTTGCCGCCATTCTGGAGGAAGATCCGGCCAATGCCGCCGCTTATGGCGGGCTGGTCCGCACGCACATCGCGTTGGACGATCTGGATCAGGCCGAAGCGATCCTGAACGGCGCACCGGCTGAAATCTCGGACGCGCCGGAAATCGAAGCGGCCCATGCGCAGCTGGAACTGGCCCGGCAGGCGGCAGATGCGGGCCCGGTGGCTGACCTGCAGGCGCAGGTGGCAAGTGACCCTGACAATCATCAGGCCCGGTTCGATCTGGCGCAGGCTTTGCACGCCGCCGGTGATGTCGATGCCGCTGTGAACGAACTGCTGGACCTGTTTCGTCGCGATCGTGAGTGGAATGATGGCGCAGCCAAGACCCAGCTGTTCACCATTTTCGACGCGCTCAAACCCAATGACCCGGTCGTTCTGAACGGTCGGCGCAAGCTGAGCTCGATGATATTTGCCTGACGTGCGATCCGCGCTAGACTTGTCATCATGATGAAAGCCGCAGATCTGCCCGACATTCTGCCCGTGTTTCCGTTGCCCGGGGCGCTTTTGCTGCCCCGGTCGCGGTTGCCTTTGCACCTGTTCGAACCGCGGTATCTTCAGATGCTCGAAGACACGCTGAAAACCCAGCATCGGCTGATCGGCATGATCCAGCCCTGTCCATCGCCATCGGACGGGGATCGCCTGCACATGATCGGATGCGCGGGCCGGGTTACGCAGTTTTCGGAAACCGAAGACGGACGATACATGATCACCCTGACAGGCATCAGCCGGTTTCGGGTCTTGAGCGAAGTTGAAGGGTTTGCCCCTTATCGCCGCTTCAACGTCAAATGGGACGGGTTCGATCGCGATCTTGGGCGAACCGAAAAGGATGCCGGGTTCGACCGGGCGGGGTTCATGCGGCTTTTGGAAAGGTATTTTTCCACGCAGGACCTGTCGACCGACTGGGAGACCCTGAACGAAGCAGAAGACGAATTGTTGATTAACTCTTTATCGATGCTTTTGGATTTGGGCGCCGAAGACAAACAGGCGTTGCTGGAAGCCCCCTCGCTGAGTACACGCCGTGAAACCCTTGTGACCCTGATCGAATTCGCCATGCGCGGTGGATCACGTGAGGAGACCTTGCAATGACCGACCAGACGCAGACACCCGCCTTTGACAGACGGATGCTAGAGGCGTTGATCTGCCCGCGCACCCAGACCACGCTGGAATACAACGCGGACACTCAGGAACTGATCTCAAAGGCCGCCAATCTGGCCTTTCCGATCCGCAATGGCATCCCGATCATGCTGGTGGATGAAGCCCGCGTTCTGGACTGACGCTCCATCACCGGCCTGACCCGCAGGTCGTCAAACGCGTTCAGAAACCTGCGCACATCTCTTTTATCCTGGCCGCAATCTCCGGGCTTGCCGCACGGCTGTCTGCTGTCAGGTCGCGCGCTGTGTCGATCAAAGTATCGGGTTCGACGATGCGGTCGATCAAACCAAACTCATAAGCCTGTTGTGCGGTGATTTTCTGCCCGCCCATCAGGATCAGCTTGGTCCGCGCCGGCCCGATCAGGGCCGCCATCCGTTTTGGATCGGACGGTTGCGGCAGAAAGCCCAGCTTCATCACCGGATAGAAAAACTTTGCCCCCGGAGTCGCGATCCTCACGTCGCAGGCCAGCGCCATACCCGTGGCACCGCCCGCCAGGGTGCCGTTCAAAGCGGCGATGGTCATACATGGCAACGCTGCAAGCGCACCCGAAAGCCGTTCCCAAACGTCCGAGACGGCCAGCCCGGCGCGGGCCTCTTCAAGGTCGGCCCCGGCGCTGAATACCTTGCCTGCCCCGGTCAGGATCAGGGCACGGGCGTCTTTCGCCGCCTCGGCGATGTCTGCAAGTTCGGCCAGCATCGCTGCGGTCAGCGAATTCGCCTTGTCCGGCCGGTTGATCGTGACGATCCAAAGCCCGTCATCTTTGATCAGCTCGATCATGCCAGACCGACCCGCTTGCGAATTGCCTCATCGCGCAGCGAAATCTCTTCGCCCATGAACTCATCCGCTTCGGGCGAACACATCCACAGCAACGTCTTTGCCGGCCAGTCGGCTGGGATGTGATCGCTCCAGTCCAGTTTGCTGACCGGATTGACGCCTGACGCCTTGATCTCGCGTTGCATCTGGGTGGCGACGGTGCCCGGCGACAGGCCTATGGCCCGAATGCCATGTTCGCGTTCTTCTTTGTCCAGACACCGGGTCAGCATCGCCGCGCCCGCCTTTGAACTGCAATAGTGGCTCCATGCTTCGACCGGGCCGTGTGCGGCACCCGAACTGATGGTCAGCACCGATCCGCCCCCGGCGGACTTCATCGCCGGAACCGCCGCCCGCATGCCATAAAAGACGCCTTTCAGGTTGATATCGATAACCCGGCTCCAATCTTCAGGGTCGGCTTCCGACAGATGCGAAATCGGCTCGATCACACCCGCGTTGTTGATCAGAACGTCAATGCCGCCGAATGTGTCGACGGCGGTCTGAACAGCCCAGGCGGCGGCCTCGTAGGTTCCGATGTCACAGGCCAGCGGCATGGCATTGTCGCCAATATCGCGGGCCAGCTGGGCCAACGGGTCAGCGCTGCGCGCCACCAGCACCACGTTTGCACCGGCCTGCGCAAAGATATGGCCAGCCTCAGCGCCAATCCCGCGGCTTGCTCCGGTGATCAGTACTGTTTTGCCCGTCATGTCCATGATCGCTCTCTCCTATGCCGCGTCTGCGCGATTGGTAACCTGCACTTGAAGGCGGGTCCAGCCTTTGGCCTTGACGGCCCCGCACCCACGTCCGACCATGCGCGCAACCATTAAGGGAAGGATTCACGAAATGTCTTTTCACATTGCGCGCGGCGTAACCGCCGCTTTCGTTGCATTTATTGCTGCAAATTCGGCCCAGGCCGACGTCACCGCCCAAGAGGTATGGGGCGAAATGAAAGCGTATTTGACCAGCTCAGGCTATCAGCTTTCGGCCTCCGAATCGATGGCGGGCAATGTCCTGACCGTGTCAGACGTCGTTATGTCGATGGATATCGCGACCGCTCAGGGCGGCAGTGGTCGGCTTGATATTTCGCAGATCACGATGACGGAAAACGGCGACGGAACGGTAAGCGTTGCACTGCCAAGTGAAATTCCGATCAGCTTCACCATGCCGACCGAAGACGGCGGATCGGGGTCGGGCCAGATGCGGTACACGCTGACCGGCACCGACATTCTGGCCAGTGGAACGGTCGAGGATCTGACATTTGACACCAACGCCGAAGCAATCGGATTCGCGATCGACGATCTGACGGTCGATGGCGCCCCGGACGCGCCAGAAGCAGTCGAAATGTCGTTCAACATGACCAACGTGCAGGGCCAGACCCGGATCGTTAAGTCCGCCATGCGCGAGTATACGCAGCAAATGACCGCCGACGCGATGTCATATCTGCTTGCGGTCGACGCGCCGGATGGTGGCGAAGGCGCCGAGACCGCCCGCTTTGAAGGTACACTAAATGGCCTGACATTTGACGGCAGCGGCACACTGCCCGAAGTCACAGCCCCAGGGGATCTGGCTGCAATGCTGCGGGACGGCATGAAGGCCGACATGACCTTTGGGTATGCATCCGGGATGGGTAACGTTGCAGGCAGTGGTCCAGAGGGCGATTTTGCGATGCAAAGCAGCTCAAGCGGGGGCACCATCGGCATCGTCATGAATGCCGACAAGCTTTTAATCGACACGGCCCAGACCGGATCGACAATCACTGTTCAGACCAAAGACATTCCCTTCCCGGTGACCATGCAGATGGCCGAGATCGGATATCTCATGGACTTGCCGGTCAGCAAATCCGACACCGAACAACCCTTTGCGCTGAAGCTCAAGCTGGGCGATTTCGCCATCGCGGATCAGCTTTGGGGTATGCTTGATCCGGCCGGTGTGCTGCCGCATGATCCGGCCAACATCGTTCTGAATCTGACCGGAACGGGCAAGCTGTTCTTCGACATGTTCGATACCGTCGCAATGGCCACGGCTGAGGCATCAGGCACCAAGCCGGGTGAGTTGAATTCGGTAATGATCAAGGACCTGTTGGTGTCAGTTGCCGGAGCGGAACTGACCGGAACCGGTGATTTCCTCTTTGATAACTCCATGGCCGAAGCCAATGGCGGCATGCCGGTTCCCGTGGGCAATGCCAATCTCAAGCTGATCGGTGCCAACGGGCTGATCGACAATCTGATCAAGATGGGCATGCTGCAAGAGCAGGACGCCATGGGCGCGCGGATGATGATGGGCATGATGGCTGTGCCCGGCGAAGGCGAAGACACACTGCTTTCAACCATCGAGATGAACGACAAAGGCCAGATCTTTGCCAACGGCCAACGGCTAAAGTGACAACCGTCACCATTTGAAACTTGTAAGGGCGCCACATGTGGCGCCCTTACAATGTATTCCCTTCAACACGCGCACCCGCGCCCCCCGGATTGACGACTAAAAACCCGGTGCGGGCCACAAGTTCAGGCGCAGCGATCATGACGCAATCAGGGTGTCTCAACGCGAAGAAAAACCAGCGTCCGTTGTTGGCCCGCCTTGTCCTTTTGCGATACCCGGTAAACTGCGTCTTCAACCGCCCATGTCCGCAAGTGATAGCTGTCCGGGTGGTTAACTGGCAAATCGGATGAAAGTTGCGCACCGGGGCGACATTTCTGCAGTGTGGACCATAATTCACTGGCCAAGTGTTCTGCAGCTTCGTCACGGTAAGGGAACGCCCAACTGCAGGAAACGCCGGTTTTGCCTGACTGGCCTAGAAATGCACTGCATTCAGAGCCCTCAGGCGCGACCCCAACCACGGTATAGGATTCGAGCGCGGAAATATTTTCGCAACTGTCTGACGTGTCAGCCGTCGCACGTACGGACAAGGCAACAAGTGCGATCATCAGGAAAAGAAAGGGCTTTGGATTAGGCGTTTTCATCCAGCCAACCATACCACAAGCTGTCTTTTTCGCTCTGAAAACCGGATCACTCTTTTGTGCGAATAATGGCTTTGTCCCGGCGGATTCAAACGGACATTCAAATTGGCAACATCGCCGCAGATTGCTGATCGGGCGGTCTTTCGGTCAGCCGCCGCAAACACACCAGATCTGACCCGATGCGCCAGAACATCCGGTATGCTGCCAGCACCAGACAAGCCTCTTTTTCCGTCTGACCCTTGCAGCACGCGGTTTGCGCCGCTAGGTCCAATCGCGATACCTGCAGGAAACGGAACCGAATGACCCAATCGCCGGAAGAACTTTGCCAGGCCATGCTGACCGCCGCCCGCAAGGCTGGCGCTGAAACGGCTGACGCCATCGCCATTCGCGGAACATCGGTGTCCATCGATGTACGGGCCGGGGCGCTGGAACATGCGGAACGCTCGGAAGGAACCGATCTGGGGTTGCGCGTTCTGATTGGCAAGCAGCAGGCGCTGGTGTCGACGTCCGACGTCCGGCCCGCAGCGCTGACAGCCATGGCCGAACGCGCCGTGGCGATGGCCCGCGAAGCACCCGAAGACCCTTATGGCGGACTGGCTGACCCGGATCAGATCACAAATGACTGGCAGGGCATCGCGCTGGATATGGTCGATCCGGCAGACGAACCCCACCCCGATGCCCTTCAGGCCGATGCCATGGCCGCCGAGGCGGCGGCCATGGCGGTCGACGGTGTCTCACAGGTTCAGACGGCAAGCGCGTCTTATGGCGAACATCTGGTGCATCTGGCCGCGACGAACGGGTTTTCTGGCGGTTACGGGCGCACCAGCCGGTCAACGTCCTGTGTGGCCATCGCTGGAACCGGAACCGGCATGGAGCGCGATTATGATGGCGACAGCCGGACCTATCAATCCGACCTGCGCGCGCCCGAAGACATCGGTCGCACAGCCGGGGAACGCGCAATTTCCGGTCTGAACCCGCGCCGCACGGCAACCGGGACGTTTCCGGTGCTGTTTGACGAACGGATCTCATCTTCGCTGATCGGCCATCTGGTCGGTGCGGCCAACGGGGCCGCGATTGCGCGCGGGGCGTCGTGGCTCAAGGATGATCTTGGCAAGGCCGTATTGCCTGACCACATTTCACTGATCGAAGACCCCCATCGTCCGCGCATCAGCGGATCGCGCCCGTTCGATGCCGAAGGGTTGCCCACCCGCCGCCGGGCCATCGTCGAAAACGGCGTTCTGACCGGTTGGACACTGGATCTGTCCAGCGCCCGCAAGCTGGGCATGACCTCGACCGGGAACGCCGCGCGCGGGGTGTCATCGCCGCCATCGCCCAGCGCCTGGAACCTGGCCCTGACTCAAGGCGACCAGTCGCGCGAAGATCTGATCCGCGACATGGGCACGGGGCTGTTGGTAACCTCGATGATCGGCAGCACGATCAACCCCAACACCGGGGATTATTCGCGTGGGGCCGCCGGGTTCTGGATCGAAAACGGCGAAATTGCCTATCCCGTGAACGAATGCACGATTGCTGGAAACCTGCGCGACATGCTGCGCCGGATTATCCCGGCCAATGATGCACGCACGCATCTGTCACGCGTCGTTCCATCGATCCTGATCGAAGGACTTATGCTTGCTGGTGCCTGACGACCTGACCCTTCTTATTGACGCCGCGCAGGAAGCGGGCCGCATCGCCACCAGCTTTTCCGGCAAGGACGCGCGCCGCTGGGACAAACCCGAAGGCGCGGGCCCGGTGACCGAGGCCGATCTGGCCGTCAATGACATGCTGGAAGCAGATCTGAAGGCGGCCCGCCCCGACTATGGCTGGTTGTCCGAAGAAACCGAGGATAACAGCGACCGTCTGGGCAAGGAGCGCGTGTTCATCATCGACCCGATTGATGGCACTCGCAGCTTTGCCGAAGGGTCAAACACCTGGGCCCATGCATTGGCCATCGCCGACAAGGGCCGCGTCGTGGCCGGTGTGATCTATCTGCCCAAACGCGATCTGCTGTACAGTGCCGCGTTGGGCCAAGGGGCGTTTTTGAACGGCAACCCGATCACGGTGCGCCCCAAAGATGATCTGATCTCATCCGAGATTCTGGCGGCCCGCCCGAACCTTGCCGCCTATCACTGGACGTCCGGAGAAGCGCCCGAATTTGGCCGCGCCTATCGCCCCTCGCTGGCCTATCGCATGGCCTTGGTCGCGCAGGGCCGATATGACGGGATGCTGACGCTGCGCCCCTCGTGGGAATGGGACATTGCCGCAGGTGACCTGATCCTGAACGAAGCCGGTGCTGTCTGTACCGACCGCACCGGGTCGACGCTGATATTCAACAACCCGCATCCCCAGCTGGACGGTGTGATTGCCGCAAGTCCGAACGTACATGCCCAACTTTACGCCGCGCTGAAGCCCGGCACCAATGACCTGCGCAGTGCCTGACCGGCCTGCCTTGACGCCCTATTGATTTGACGTAGGGTGCAGGCGAATTCAGATGCCCCCCGTTTTTCGGAAAGGACGGCGCCATGACCCAACTGCTTCACCTTGTTTTTGGTGGCGAGCTGGTTGATCCCAGCTCGACCGAGTTCAAGAACCTTGATGACATTCATATCGTCGGCATGTTCCCCGATTACCAATCTGCACATGATGCCTGGAAGGCAGAAGCCCAGCGCACGGTCGACAACGCCCATATGCGGTATTTCATATCGCACCTGCACCGTCTTATTGACGAAGACGCCGAGGCGTCCGCGACGAAGCAACTGGGCTAAGCCGGACGGTGCCCCGGTCTATCGGTCTTGCCGCCTATCGCGCGTTGTCCTGGCGCAGCGCACCGGCGACCGTGGACACAGACACGCCTCGCCCGCCCGGGCAATTGCTTTGGTGCCACGCGACCAGCGCGGCGCGGATTGGACCGCTGCAGGATCTCGGCAACCGCATTTTTGCGCAGCGGCCCGATCTTAATCAGCTGATCACCTGTGGCGCGGGCGTCGAAACCGTCCGGTCGGGCGTTCATGGCGATCTGGTGGTGTCTTTAGAATCTGACCACCCGGCCGTGGTGCGCAAATTTCTGGATCACTGGCAGCCCGATCTTTGCCTGTGGACCGGCGCAGATTGGATGCCCAATCTGATTACGTCAGCGGCGGATCTTGGTGTCGGAATGTTTCTGGCGGACCTTGGCGATGCGGACCTGGCCGCCCGCCCCCGCTGGATGCCCGATCTTACCCGCGCCTGCCTTGGCTGTTTCGAAGAGCTCCTGGTCAATGATCAAGGTGCGACCGGTCAATTGCGACGGTTGGGCATTCCGGCACGCAAGGTCAGTGTGCATTCTCCGCTCCACCGTGATCCCAACCCGCCCCCTTGTTCCGAAGCTTTGTTGGCCGACGCCACCGGAAAACTGTCTGGCCGGCCTTTGTGGCTGGCCTCAGAAATCAGTCCGGATGAATTTGACGCCATTCTTTCGGCGCACCGTGACGCTTTACGGTTTCAGTACCGATTGCTTCTGGTGATTGCCCCTGCCGATTGTCAAAACTGCGGCAACGTCACTGCGCTGCTGGACAAGACCGGCCTCAGTTTTTGCAAATGGGCACCAGGAGATCCGATTTCTTCTGAAATGCAGGTCTTGATCATCGATCGGGCCCATCTGGGCCTGTGGTACCGCCTGTCTCCGCTGACCTTCATGGGCGGATCGTTGTCCCCCGGCAAAGGCGGCAACGACCCGCTCGAAGCCTCTGCGCTTGGCTCGGCGGTCCTGTATGGCCCGCATGTCCCAAACCATCTTGATACCTATATGCGCCTGACGACCGAAGGCGGCGCGCGTATTGTCCGGTCAAGCGCCGGGCTTGCGGCCAGCGTGGTCGATCTTGTTTCGCCCGAAAAAGCGGCCAAGATGGCGCTGGCGGGCTGGCAGGTGGTGACCGAAAGCGCCGGGCTGATAGATCTGTTGACCGAGAAGATACAGGACCACCTGGACCAGAAAGAACTGATCGATGCGCGCTCCTGAGTTTTGGAACACCCCTCCCGACCGACCCGGGCTTGTCGCGCGCGCTTTGTCGCCTTTGGGCCTGATCTATGCCGCAGCAACGGCGCGCCGTGTTGCAGGCAAAGACGGGATTGCGCCCGGTGTTCCGGTGATCTGCGTTGGCAACCTGAATGCCGGTGGCGTCGGCAAGACACCGACGGTGATCTGGGTCCTCGAACAGCTGCGCAATGCCGGGCACGATCCACACGTGGTGACGCGCGGATATGGCGGATCACTGGAAGGTCCGGTGCAGGTTTTGCCCGCATCGCACAATGCGGCGCAGGTCGGGGACGAACCGTTGTTGCTGGCCGCTTTCGCCGAAGTGTGGGTCGCCAAGGATCGGGCCGCTGGCGCGCTGGCCGCCGCCCGGGCCGGGGCCACCGTGATCGTGCTGGATGACGGGTTCCAGAACCCATCGGTGAAAAAGGATCTGTCAGTCATCGTGGTCGATGCGGCGCAGGGTTTTGGCAATGGGCTGTGCATCCCGGCGGGTCCGCTGCGCGAACCTGTTGAGGTCGGGCTGAAGCGCGCCGACCTTGTGCTCTCAATCGGTGAGGATCCCGCGCAAGAGACGTTTCGTACGATTTGGGGCACCAATCTGACGGTTCCCCATGTGACTGCGCGCCTGACACCCCTACAAACCGGCATGGACTGGTCCGGTACTCCGGTTCTGGCTTTTGCCGGGATTGGCAACCCGAACAAGTTTTTTGCCACGCTGCGCAATCTGGGCGCGGACCTGAAACGGGCTGAACCCTTGGACGATCATCAACCGCTGACACCCGCCCTGATGGCGCGGTTAGAGGCCGAGGCAAAAGCTTTAGGCGCACAATTGGTCACCACGGAAAAAGACGCTGTGCGTCTGCCCGCCGCTTTCCGGATGAAGGTGATCACTCTGCCCGTGCGGTTAACTGTTCATGAGGCCGACCAATTTGGCGCCTTGCTGAAAGCCGCCGCACCTCCGCTCTAGTCCATGTGACGGCTCTGCTTTTTTGGGCGGGCGGGTCAGAACTTGCCGTTATCGTTTTTCCACTCAGACCGCGGCGGGATCGCTTCGACAGTGTTCCAATGTTCTGCAATCCGGTTATCACTGACGCGCAAAAGGTCATAAAAACTGGAGTGCACGCCGTCACGCGCGCCTTCGCAAATGCTCAGAACAAAGTTTCCTTCGGCCAAAACCCGATGCAGGCGATCATAGCTGATCCTGACTCCGTTTTCACCAGTGGCGCCCAGCGCATCATGCCAGGCCTGCCGACCGTCCACGAGGGTCGGATCATGTTGAATCAGACGGTCATCGACGTATTTGGGCAGCAGTTCAAACCGACGCCCGATCAGAACCTCGGTCACAAACGCGCGCACCAATGCCCGGTTCTGTTCCGTCTTGTCATGATCCAGAATCTCGGTCGCGCCGTCCATCATCCCGCGCCCCGACGGGTTCGGCCCCTCTAAACGCTGGATGTTGTCCCAATGTTCGACCGCAAGGTCATCTTCAAAGCGAAACACTTCGAACGCCGCCCTGAGGCCGGAAAAATCGTATTCGTTGTGGGCAAAGGCAAAATCGCCATCTTCGAACACCCGGCAAAACGTGACTTTGGGTGAGGTTTTGGACAAACGCGCAAAAAGTTCGGCAAGCCCGGGACCGCCTTCGCGGGTCTGCGGATTGTGTTGGATGTAGCGTTCTTCATTAACCACGGCAGCCGCATCAGCATCCCCGGTTTCGATGCCCTTCAACAGCCTTTGCAACAGGTCTTTCTTGGACGCCATATTCTTCCTGTCAGGTTTCGGGCGCGTTATCCTCGCCCAGTTTCGGGCTGGGCCGGTGCAAGGCCAGTTCGGCATCCGAAAAGCGGAACGGCGAGCGCACACCCGGCACACCATCCAGCTCAATCTGCATCTCGCGGGCCACGACGTGCGGGTCAGCGAATACCTCGTCCAGCGTGTTGATCGGACCGGCGGGCACGCCTTTTGCCTCGCAGGCTGACAGAAGGTCTGACTTGCTCCACTGCGCGGTCGCCCCGTTCAGCCGCGCGATCATGACGCGGCGATTGGCAAGACGATCCTTGTTGTGCAGGAATTCGGGCGCTTCGGCCATGTCTTCCAGACCCAGCAACCGGCAAAGGCGCTGGTATTGCGGGTCGTTGCCTGTCGCGATGATGATGTGACCATCAGCACAATCAAACACCTGATACGGCGTCAGGTTCATGTGCGCGTTGCCCATCTGACCCGGTGCCGTGCCCGTGGTCAGATAATTCATCGCCTGATTGGCTGTGACCGCAACGGCCACGTCCAGCAACGCCATGTCGATATGCTGGCCGCGGCCCGTCTGGCCGCGCTGGTGCAGGGCCGACAGGATTGCCGACACGGCATAGATGCCGGTGAAGATATCAGTGATCGCCACGCCGGATTTCTGCGGCTGGCCGCCGGGCTCGCCGGTGATCGACATCAACCCGGACATGCCCTGGATGATGAAATCATACCCCGCGCGATGCGAATAGGGGCCGGTCTGACCGAACCCGGTGATCGAACAATAGATCAGACGCGGGTTCAGTTTCTTCAGGCTGTCATAGTCCAGCCCGTATTTGGCCAGCCCACCAACTTTGAAGTTTTCGATCATCACATCGGCATCGGCCACAAGATCGCGGATCGTCTGCTGGCCTTCGGCGGTCGAGAAATCGACGGTCACTGACGCCTTGCCCCGATTGGCCGAATGGAAATAGGACGCCGACACGTCGTCGTCCCGTGTCACAAAGGGCGGGCCCCATGCGCGGGTGTCGTCGCCTTTCGGCGATTCCACCTTGGTGACTGTTGCGCCAAGGTCCGACAGAGTCTGACCGGTCCAGGGACCGGCCAGAATACGCGCCAGTTCGACGACTTTCAGCCCTTCAAGAGGTGCGGACATCAGCCACCCAGCTTGTCATCAAGGATCTTTTTCAGATCTGCATAGGGCTGGTTTTCGACCATTTTGCCATCGATGATAAAGCTGGGCGTACTGGTGATCCCGTCTTCATCGACATTGTGTTGATACCACGCCACCAGCGTCTGGGCAGCTTCGGCATCTTTCAGACAGGCATCAAGCTTGTCTTCCGAAATTCCGGCCAGCCGGCCAATCTTGCGCAGTTCCCCTACGATTTCCACCGGGCCGCCTGCGCGGGACCATTCGGATTGCCCCTGAAAGACAAGGTCGGTGATGCCAAAGAACTTCGCTGGTTCGCATCGTGCCATCATCGACGCCCACAGGCCGTAACGATCAAAGTAAACCTCGCGGTACACGAACTTGACCTTGCCGGTGTCGATGTAATCCGTCTTGAGCTGCTTGAATGTGCCCTCATGGAAGCTGGCGCAATGCGGGCAGGTATAGGACGCGTATTCGATCATGGTGATCGGCGCGTTTTCGTCGCCCAATACCATCTCTTGCACGGTCGAGATATCGACGTCTGCGGCGTCCTGGGCATTTGCCGCCCCGACCAGCGGGTTGACGGGCAGGTCGCCGCCACGCGGTGACATAAACAGGAAACCGCCCAAGGCCAGCAGCGCCACGGCGCCAATCGCAGTAATCAAACGGGTCATACGTACCCCTTTCTCAGCTTTTTTGTTTGGATAGAACGTTGCGGCCCAGACGTTCAAGGGCCGCGCGAAAATCATCGTCGCTTACACCATGCGCAACTTGCGCGGCTTCGGCCTTGATTTGGGGTGACAAAGGCGGCGCTTTTGCCTTGGGTGCGGGGGTGAAGCGGGCCTGCCCTTCGGCAAACCCAGTGGGCGCGGTCTGGGTGATCCGCACACGGCTGATCGCGTTATAGCCATAAACGGCATTCACCCGTTCGCGCAGTTGTTCCTTCTGCATCTCAAGCATCGGAGCCTGCGCGCCCGTGGTCAGGACGGTCAGCGATGCCCCGAACCCACCCCGGCCATAGCTGATGTTCACGGGTCGCGCGATTGACGCAATGTCAGGCCCTGCGATTTCAGACCAATGGGTCAGCAGGCGCGACACGGCAAACCCGCGCTCTTCTCCGGTCTTGCGGATCTGATCGCTCAGCACGGTCGCGGTACGTTTGAACCCGCGTGTGGTCGAGGGGCGGTACGCCATGGGTGGATTCCATCAATTTCACCCCTAGTGTAAGCCACCATGAGGCAGGCACCAGCCCAACCAGAGCACGAGGGATAAATAATGTGTGACAAGACCGCAAAGATAGGTCAGATCGCCCCGGATCTGCTGGCTTGGTACGATGTCCATGCCCGCGACCTGCCGTGGCGCATCAGCCCTTCTGACGGTGCATCCGGCGTCGTGCCTGACCCGTACCGCGTGTGGATGTCCGAAATAATGCTGCAGCAGACAACGGTTGCTGCCGTACGCGCCTATTTCCATCGGTTCACAACGCTCTGGCCGACTGTGGCCGATCTGGCCGGGGCCGAAGATGGTGCGGTGATGGGAGAATGGGCAGGACTGGGGTATTATGCCCGCGCCCGCAATCTTTTGAAATGCGCGCGGGTAGTGGCGTTTGAACATGATGGGCGGTTTCCTGACGATCACGACGCTCTGCTGAAATTGCCCGGCATTGGCCCTTACACGGCGGCCGCAATCTCGGCCATCGCCTTTGGCCGGCCCGAAGTGGTCATGGATGGCAACGTCGAACGGGTCATGGCGCGTCTGTTCGACATCCACACGCCGCTTCCCGCCGCCAAGCCCGAATTGAAGGACCACGCCGCGTCGATGACCCCGCAGCACAGGCCCGGCGATTATGCGCAAGCGGTGATGGATCTGGGTGCCACGATCTGCTCACCAAAATCACCGGCCTGCGGAATTTGCCCTTTGCGCAGCCCCTGCAAGGCCCGTGCCATGGGCACCGCATCCGAACTGCCGAAGAAAACACCGAAGAAACCCAAACCCATCCGGCGTGGTATTGTCTATCTTGCCCGGCGCGCAGATGGTGCGTTGTTGCTGGAACGTCGCCCCGACAAGGGATTGCTGGGCGGCATGTTGGGCTGGCCGGGCAGCGACTGGACCGACGCGCCGGATCCCGCGCCACCCTTTGACGCCGACTGGCAGACCCTATCCGGTGAAGTGCGCCATACCTTTACCCATTTCCACCTTATCCTGACGGTCGAAACCGCGCCCTTGCCTGAAACACTGACCCCGGACTCTGGCCAAATCTTGCCACGCGATGCGTTTCGCCCGTCTGACCTGCCCACAGTCATGCGAAAGGCCTATGATCTGTGGCAACCCGAGTCACTCTGACCGATGGCCAAAACCTGTACGAAGGCCTAGAATATGCCACAACAAAATGACATGGGATGGATCCATGATCACACGTGAAACACTCGCCCGCTGGCAGAGCGCCCTGCCCTTCTGGATCTCGTTCCTGCTGGTCCCGTTCGTCTGGATCGGAGCGGTCTTTGGCGGCTGGACGGTCCTGTTGCTGCCTCTGCTCACTTGGTACCTGTTCGCCGCTCTGGATCACATTGCCGGCCTGAATCTGGAAAACGCCGATCCGCAGACGCCCGAGCAGGATTTGGTTTGGTACAAAATGCTCACTTCGGTCTGGGTGCCTGTACAAATCGTCACATTGTTCGGCGTGCTGGCCTATGTCACCCATACCGACCACCTGTCGGTGCTGGAACAGATCGTGTTGTTTTTTGGCGTTGGCGTGATGACCGGCACCATCGGCATCAACTATAGCCATGAGCTGATGCACCAGAAAAACCGTGTGGAACGGTTTCTGGGCGATGTTTTGTTGGCGTCAGTTCTGTATTCTCATTTCCGGTCCGAACACTTGCTGGTCCATCACCGCTATGTCGGCACCCCCCGCGACCCGGTCACCGCGCGCTATAACGAAGGGTTCCACCGGTTCTACCCTCGTGTGCTGCGCGAAAGCCTTGTGTCGGCCTTCAAAGCCGAAAAAGACATGCTGGGACGTAAGGATAAGCCGTGGAGCGATCTTTCAAATCCGTTCTGGCGCTATTGGGCGCTGCAGGGCGGAATGCTGCTGCTGGCCTTTGTCATCGGCGGATGGGCCGGTCTGGGGTTGTTTTTTGTTCAGGCGGGCACCGCGATCTGGCAGCTTGAGCTGATCAATTATGTCGAACATTACGGGCTGACCCGCAAACATCTGGGCGACGGTAAATATGAACACGTCATGCCGCGCCACAGCTGGAATGCATCGCAAAAAGTGTCGAACTGGCTGCTGATCAACCTGCAACGCCATTCCGACCATCACTATAAGCCCGACCGGCGGTTCCCGCTGTTGCAAACCTATTCACAGGCCGACGCTCCGCAACTGCCCTATGGGTATCCGGTCATGTCAGTGGCTGCGATGATCCCGCCGTTGTGGCGACGCATCATGAACCCCAAGGTCCGGGGTTGGCGACAGATGTATTACCCCGAGATCACGGATTGGCAGCCCTATAACAAGGCCACCCTCCCGTTGCCGCGCTAGATAAAGTCTTAGCTGCCGCGATAGGTCGAATATCCATATGGCGATAATAACAGCGGCACGTGGTAATGCGCTTGCGCGTCGGCCATGCCAAAGCGGATCGGGATCTGATCCAGAAACAACGGGTCGTCATCTGATTGTCCAGTCTCGCGCAGGTAAGGCCCGCAGAAAAAGATCAGCTCGTACGTGCCGGTCTTGAAAGCATCCGCCGCCAGGATCGGCGCATCGGTACGCCCGTCAGCGTTGGTCACAGCTTCGGCAATCTTACGATGCGCGTTGCCCGAGACATGGTATAACGCGATCTTGATCCCCTCAGCCGGGCATCCGCGCGCCGTGTCGAGAATATGGGTGGTAAGGTATCCGCTCATTTATTGGGCCTCCGGTTGGCTCAGCATGTGCCTTGTCTGTGATTTTCCTGCAAATCCCCAAGGTGTGTAAGTGTTTTCCGTATTATTTGAAAATTGCTTGGCACGCACTGCCCTAGAACAGACCAAACCTAGAGAGATCTCATGACCCGATACCCCCGTGACATGCGCGGCTATGGCGCCTATCCCCCGAACCCGCAATGGCCAGGCAACGCCAAAGTCGCTGTCCAGTTCGTGTTGAACTACGAAGAAGGCGGCGAGAACAACATTCTGCACGGCGATGCTGGTTCCGAGGCGTTTCTGTCCGACATCCCCGGCGCCGCGCCATGGGCAGGTCAGCGCCATTGGAACATGGAATCGATCTATGAATACGGCGCACGGGCCGGGTTCTGGCGATTGCACCGCCTGTTCACCGGAGCAAACGTACCGCTGACGATCTATGGGGTTGCCACCGCTTTGGCGCGATCCCCAGAACAGGTCGCTGCGATGAAACGTGCGGGATGGGAAATCGCCAGCCACGGCCTGAAATGGGTCGAACACAAGGACATGCCCGAAGACGAGGAACGCGCCCAGATCGCCGAAGCCATCCGGTTGCATACCGAAGTCGTGGGCGAACGCCCTCTGGGCTGGTACACTGGGCGCTGCAGCCTGAACACCGTGCGGCTGGCTGCCGAAGACGGCGGGTTTGCATATATTTCGGACACCTATGACGATGATCTGCCGTATTGGCTCGAAATCGACGATCGCGACCAGTTGATCATCCCCTACACGCTGGAAGCCAACGATATGCGGTTTTCAGTCAGCCCTGGCTGGGTCACAGGGCAGGACTTTTTCCAATACCTGAAGGACAGCTTTGACACGCTGTATGCCGAGGGCGAGGCTGGCCATCCGGCGATGATGAGCATCGGTTTGCATTGCCGCCTGATCGGACGTCCCGGCAAGATCGCAGGGCTGAAAAAATTTCTCGACTATATCGCCGACTTCCCAAACGTGTGGACGCCGCGCCGGATCGACATCGCCCGGCACTGGGCCGAGACCCATCCACATTCAAGGCGCGCCCGCCCCAGTCAAATGGGCAAGACTACGTTTACCGAATGCTACGGCGGCATATTCGAACACTCCCCCTGGATCGCCGAAGGCGCCCACGCGCTGGAATTGGGCCCGGCCCATGACAGCGCGATTGGCCTGCATAACGCGCTCGCGCGTGTGTTCCGCTCGGCCCCGCGCGACAAACGTGTGCAGGTTCTGCGCGCCCACCCAGACCTGGCAGGGAAACTGGCACAGGCCAAACGGCTCACGACGGAAAGCACACAGGAACAGGCCGGAGCCGGGCTGGATGCCCTTACCGACGCCGAGCGCACCACGTTTAGCGACCTGAACGCCAGATATGTCGAAAAACACGGATTTCCCTTCATCATCGCAGTGCGCGACAACACCAAGGCCTCGATCCTCGCGGCGTTCCAGCAGCGGATCGACAATGACAACGAAACAGAATTCAACGAGGCCTGCAAACAGGTTGAACGCATCGCCGAACTCCGGCTTGTGGGCCTCTTCTCATGACCTTGCGCCCTCGATTCCCGCTTCTTTCTTGGTCCAAATACCCCGGGGGGAGCGCGCAGCGCGGGGGGCGGCGCCCCCACTTCACCTCGGCAGCCCCATCATGACCATCATCCAGACACAGCCTCTCACGGCCACGTCCTTTGAACCGTTCGGCGATGTCATCGCGCTCAAACCTACCCCCGACAAGATCATCAATCAGGGCAAATGCGGTCGCCACCACGATCTGGCTAATCTGGATTTCTCGGATGGCCGCGCTGGGATCAGCCTGTTCAACGCCGAACCGCGCAGCCTGCCCTATGCACTTGAGATGATGGAAAGGCATCCGGACGGCAGCCAGGCCTTCATTCCGCTTAGTCTTTCATCTTTTCTGGTGATTGTTGCTGCAGATAACGGCAACACCCCTGCCACTCCGCAGGCCTTCTTGACCAGCCCCGGACAGGGGATCAACTTTCACCGAAATGTCTGGCACGGCGTGCTGACGCCACTTCAGGCCCCTGGCCTGTTTGCTGTCATCGACCGGATCGGCGCCGGGCCGAACCTGCAGGAACACTGGTTCGACGAACCTTATACAATCACCGACGCATAGACCGTCCGACAAGCGACGGCACCCCAAAGGGACATCAAGGAGACCACACAACATGGCAGACACATCCATCGGGACAGCCGCTCAGCTGAAAGACCCGAATTACACGCCGCCGCTTCAGAAGGCGATTCCGCTGGGCATCCAGCACGTGCTGGCCATGTTTGTCTCAAACGTGACACCGGCAATCATCATCTGCGGCGCTGCCGGGTTCGGGTTCGGATCGAACTCGCCGGATTTCCCGCAGATGATCTATATGATCCAGATGTCGATGTTCTTTGCCGGGCTTGCCACGCTGATCCAGACCATCGGTTTTGGCCCGGTCGGAGCAAAGCTCCCGATTGTTCAGGGCACGTCTTTCGCATTCATACCCGTGATGATTCCGCTGGTTGCGGGCAAGGGCGTGGATGCCATGGCCGTGGTGATGGGCGGCGTTCTGGTTGGTGGCCTGTTTCACGCCTGCCTTGGCTTCTTCATCGGGCGAATCCGCTTTGCACTGCCGCCTCTGGTAACAGGGTTAGTGGTAACAATGATCGGTCTCGCGCTGGTCAAAGTCGGCATCCAATATGCCGCTGGCGGCGTGCCCGCCATCGGGACACCTGAATACGGATCCTTGCAGAACTGGTTCGTCGCAGGCGTCGTGATCTTTGTCACGCTGGGGCTGAAGTTCTTCACCCGCGGCATGATCTCGATCTCTGCTGTGCTGCTGGGCCTGATCGCTGGCTATGTCGCTGCGTACTTCATGGGCATGGTCAATTTCGGGAATGTCGGACGCGCGGCCCCGATTGCCCTGCCCAATCTGATGCATTTCGGGATGGAGTTCTCGGCTGCTGCTATCATCGGCTTCTGCCTGATGGGCTTTGTCTCTGCGGTTGAAACCGTCGGCGACGTGTCGGGTATCACCAAAGGCGGTGCCGGACGCGAGGCGACCGACAAGGAAATTCAGGGCGCGACCTTTGCCGATGGTGTGGGCACTGCGGTGTCAGGCCTGTTCGGCGCCTTGCCAAACACATCCTTCAGCCAGAATGTCGGCCTGATCGCCATGACCGGTGTGATGAGCCGTCACGTCGTTACCATAGGCGCGCTGTTCCTGATCCTATGCGGATTGATCCCAAAAATCGGCGCGATCATTTCCACCGTTCCGATCGAAGTCCTGGGCGGCGGCGTCATCGTGATGTTCGGCATGGTCGTCGCGGCAGGCGTGTCGATGCTGTCTGACGTGGTCTGGAACCGTCGCAATATGGTTATCTTCGCGATTTCGCTGTCGCTGGGCCTGGGCCTGCAGCTTGAACCCGGTGCGCTTCAGCATCTGGAGCCGACACTGAAGGTTCTTGCCACAAGCGGCATCCTGCCAGCGGCTTTGATTGCCATCGTGTTGAACCTGGTGCTGCCCGAAGAACTGGCTGACGAAGCAACCGACGAAGTCTCGGGCGGTCTGTCTGGTCACGGGTCCGGATCGATGTCCGACGATTGACATCAACAGGTGCCGGGGGGCTCTGCCCCCCGCGCTGCGCGCTCCCCTAGGAGTATTTCTAAAGAGAAGAAACAGAAACAGTGATGATATCTTCTCTTTGACAAATACTCTCGCCGAAGGCGAAATCTACAAGGTCAGCGGCATGTGCCGGTTTACGTCTTTATAAAGCAGATAGCGGAATGGGCCGGGGCCACCCGCATAGCAGGCTTGCGGGCAAAAGGCGCGCAACCACATAAAATCGCCAGCCTCGACTTCGACCCAGTCGGCGTTCAGACGGTAGACGCCTTTGCCTTGCAAAACGAACAGACCGTGCTCCATCACATGGGTTTCCGCAAACGGGATCACACCGCCCGGTTGAAGCGTAACGATCGTGACGTGCATGTCATGCCGCATGTCCGTTGGATCGACGAAGCGGGTTGTTGCCCAGACCCCGTCGCAATCAGGCATTTGAGTTGGGGCAACATCGCGATCACTGGTGATGATCGGATCAGGCTGGTCCACACCGTCCACGCCGATATACCGCTTGCGAATCCAATGCACTTGCCCGGTTTCCTGACCCCGGTTCCATAGCGTCCATTCTACGTTGGGCGGGATATAGGCAAATCCGCCGGGCTCCAAAACATGCTCCGCGCCAGCAATCGTTACGGTAACGGCGCCCTGAGTCACGAACAGCGCAGCTTCGATCCCCTGGGCGGTTTCGGGGCGATCCGAGCCTCCGCCCGGGTCCATCTCGACGATGTATTGCGAAAACGTTTCGGCAAATCCCGTCATCGGGCGGGCCAGAACCCAAAACCGTGCCCCAGTCCAGAATGGCAAGGCACTGGTGACGATGTCGCGCAACGTGCCACGCGGGATCACGGCATAGGCATCAGTGAAGACAGCGCGATCTGTCATGATCTGCGTTTGAGGCGGCAGGCCGCCCGGGGCGGTTGCATAGGTGCGGGTGTTCATCGGGTCGGTCTTTCCTGTCCACGGTCCTGGATCATCAAACCGTCCGGCGCAGCGAAATCCAACTTGAATCCGGCCCCGTTTCTACTGAAACAGTGGACGGCATAATTTGATAATCCTCCTGCAAGGGCACCGCCGCCCTTGAGAGTGCAGGATAACATTTGCAGAACGGCGAATATCTGCCACTATGTGAAACAGTATTTTGCTTCGCGGAATACGTTTCGGGGAAAACAACCTGAAACTTAGGGAGGACAGACTGGAATGACACCCGTTCAGGCGCGCCTGCGTGCGCCCGATGATGAGAGTATTTCGAACCTTGATTTCGGAACCGCGTTTGCCGAGGCTGCCGCGTTGTACCCGGACAAAACTGCCGTGATCGACGAAACCGGCAGTCTGAATTGGGCCGAATTTTCCCAACTTTCCTTTCGGATTGCCGCTCAGCTGGCTGCACATGGCATTGGGCGTGGCGGGCGTGTTGCCGCGCTGGCAGATAACTCGGCGCATTATCTTGCGCTTTACGCCGGCACAATTCTGGCAGGGGCCTGTATTGCACCGCTGCCCACAAGCGCGCGACCTGAAACACTGGCGTCAATGCTGACCGATAGCGGGGCGACGCTGCTGTTCGCCTCAGAACGGCACATAGGCACAGCGCGGTCCCTGCCGGGAACCCTGATTGCCCTTGAAGATTTGGACCGCTGGGCCAGCGCCCAGCCGCTGGGTGCGCCGGTTCGTCCGCAGCCCGATGATTTCTTCGACCTGATCTATAGTTCGGGCACCACTGGCACCCCTAAAGCGATCATTCATGATCACCGGTTTCGCGGACGGCAGTTGGAGCGGATGCCCAAGTTCGGCCTGAACGAAGAAACGCGGTTGCTGATGTCGACGCCGCTGTATTCGAACACGACACTGGTTGCGGTTTTGCCGGTTCTGGCGAAGGGCGGCACCGTTGTCAGCATGGCCAAGTTCGATACGACGCGGTTCTTGGAACTGTCGCAGGCTCACAGCATCACGCATTCCATGTTGGTGCCGGTGCAGTACACGCGCCTGATGAATGCGCCGGATTTCGCGACCTATGACCTGTCGGCCTATCGGGCGAAACTGTCCACCTCGGCGCCACTTCCTGCGCCACTGATCCGCGATATCCTTGACCGCTGGCCCGGTGGCCTGTTCGAATTGTACGGAATGACCGAGGGCGGCATTTCAACGGTTCTGGACTGCGCGGCGTTTCCGGACAAACTGGACACAGTTGGCAAACTGGCCGAGGGCTGCGAAGCGCGGGTGATCGACGAGGATGGTCGCGAATTGCCGCTGACCGAATTCGGCGAGATCGTTGGACGTGCCGGATCAATGATGCAGGGGTATCTGAACGCACCGGGCAAGACCGAGGAAACCCGGTGGGTCAGCCCCGAGGGCCTTGATTTCATCCGCACGGGTGACATGGGTCGGTTCGACAAAGACGGGTTCTTACACCTAATGGATCGGCGCAAAGACATGATCATTTCAGGCGGGTTCAACATTTATGCCGCCGATCTTGAGCGCGTTCTGCGCGATCATCCAGACGTGGCCGATGTGGCCGTTATCGCCGTCCCCAGCACCGAATGGGGCGAAACGCCCTTGGGTCTGGTCGTGGCCCGAAAAGGCGCATTGGCCGACCCCGAGGCCATACGCGTATGGGCCAATGATCGGCTGGGGAAAACGCAACGTCTGTCCGCCATAGAACTGCGCGATGACTTGCCACGCAGCGCCATTGGGAAAATCCAGAAACGTGACCTCCGGGCCCCGTATTGGGAAAAGGCAGACGCCTGAATGCCCACGATCCCCGATATCGCGAACCGCGACACATATTGGCCTGCGGGTATCCCACGCCATCTGGAGATGCCGGACGGGACGGTCGATGCCAATCTCGACGCCACCGCAGACCGGTGTGGCGACCGGGTGGCGATCTTGTATCAGGGGCGGGCGCTGACCTATTCAGACCTGCGTGATCAAGTCGAACACATGGCCGGGTATCTGCAGTCGATTGACGTCAAGCGGGGCGACCGGGTGCTGCTGTATATGCAGAACAGCCCGCAATACGTCATAGCCTATTACGGTATCCTGCGCGCCGGGGCGGCGGTTGTGCCGGTCAATCCGATGAACCGGCATGGCGAACTGGAGTATCTGGCGAAAGATACCGGCGCAGATGTGATGATCTTTGGATTGGATCTGGCCGATCACGCCTTGCCGCTGCTGGACGCAGGTCTTTTGTCTCACGTTATCGGCGCGGCCTATGCGGACATGGCCGACCCGGACTTCGACCTGCCTTTGCCAAAGCCATTGGCCGCCCTGTCCGAGACCGGGTTTTCTGGCACAGGACGGATCGGGTTCGGCGATGCTCTTGACCGGCGCATTGCCCCGCGGTCGCGCGAAACCGGCCCCGACGACATCGCGGTGATCCCCTATTCGTCAGGCACCACGGGCCAGCCCAAAGGCTGCGTGCATACGCATTTTTCATTGATGGTCACCGCTGTTGGCAATCAGGTCTGGAACCCGGCCGATGATGGCGACGTGTTTCTGGCGACGCTGCCGTTCTTTCATGTGACAGGCATGCAGAATTCGATGAACACGCCGATTTACATGGGCGGAACCGTCGTCATCCTGACCCGTTGGGACTGTGTCACTGCGGCTGCCCTTATCGCCCGCTACAAGGTCGCGCGCTGGCGCTCGATTACCACGATGGCCATCGATCTGGTCAATCACCCTGAGTTTGACGGTTTCGACCTGACCAGCCTGAAAGCCATTGGCGGTGGCGGGGCCGCCATGCCCGAAGCGATCGCCCAAAGGCTGAAATCCTTGCTCGGGCTGGATTACATCGAAGGCTATGGCCTGTCCGAGGCAATGGGTGCGACCCATATGAACCCGATAGACGCGCCGAAAGACCAGTGCCTTGGCATTCCGGTTTTTGGTGTCGATTGTCGTATTCTAGAGCCTCGGGGCACGCGCGAACTGCCGCATGGCGAACCCGGCGAGATCGTCACACATGCGCCGCAGGTGTTTCAGGGGTACTGGAACAAACCAGACGCCACTGCGGATGCATTTGTCGAGATCGACGGCAAACCCTTCCTGCGTACCGGTGACATCGGGTACCGCGATGCGGACGGGTATTTCTTTATGGTCGACCGGGTCAAACGGATGATCAACGTCTCGGGCTTCAAGGTCTGGCCAGCAGAGGTCGAAGCCCTGATGCTGTATCACCCTGATATCGCCGAAGCCTGCGTTGTCGGCGCATCCGATCCAAGGCGCGGCGAAGTCGTAAAAGCCTATGTCGTTCCTGCCTCACATACAAAAACTCGGGATGGCGCAGCGATAATCAACTGGTGCCGTCAGGAAATGGCCGCCTATAAATGCCCCCGCGTCATCGAATTCACCGAAGCTCTGCCAAAATCCGGCAGTGGCAAGGTTTTGTGGCGGGAGCTGAGCTGACTTCGGGCGATGTCCGAAGGTCTGGAGGGAAAGAAGAATGAGAAAACGAACACCCTCTGCCGAGGACTCGGACGACACTGGCGCTGCGGGCGGCGATCGCCAGTTCATCACATCGTTGCATCGCGGTCTGGAAGTTCTGAGCGCCTTTCGACCCGACGACCGGGCCGGGCTAAGCAATGGCGATCTGGCAGAACGCACCGGCCTGCCCAATTCGACCGTATCCCGCCTGACCTATACGCTGCTGAAAACCGGTTATCTTCTGTATGATTCCGCCACAGGGCGCTATCGGATGGGTGTGCCCGTGCTAAGCCTTGGCTATGCCTGTCTCAGCGGCATGCCAGTACGCGACGCCGCGCAGGGGTACATGCAAGAGCTGGCGGATGAGTGCGGCGAAGGCGTTCTGGTCGCCCTTGGTGGGCGCGATGCGAACACCATGACCTATCTCGCGACCGCCCGCACCAAAAGCGTCATTGCCCTGCAACTGGGTGTCGGGTCGCGGATTTCGCTGGCCCGGTCCGCCATGGGACGGGCCTGGTTGGCGGCATGTTCAGAAGAGGAACGCGCAGAAGCGATGGAAAGTCTGGAGGCCAATGCAGACGCCGAGGACTGGCCGCGCATCAAAGCCGGGATTGAACGCTCCATCCAGGAAGTTCACGAACGCGGATTTTGCGGCAACTATGGGGATTGGCAACCGACCGTCAATTCGATTGCAGCCCCGTTTCGCAGTTCGGACCCCACAGAACCTTTGCTTGCCTTCAACCTTGGCGGACCGGCAAGCTATTTGCCGAAAGACCGGCTTGAGGCTGAAATCGGACCGAAGTTGGTCAAGTTGATCAAGACACTCAGCCTTGGTGGTTCGGTTCGCCAGTAACGTTTACCGCAACTACGCTACGGCATTTACCAAACGCACTGGAAAACTTTTCCGGAATACGGAAATGTGCCGCCAACCGTGACCCGAGGAGGACGACACGTTGACATTGCCCGCAGCCCTTCAGACCCTGCGTCTGCCGATGATCGGCAGCCCGCTGTTCATCATCTCGAACCCCGAACTTGTGATCGCCCAATGCAAGGCCGGCATCGTCGGCTCGTTCCCGGCGCTGAACGCCCGGGAAAAAGACGGTGAACCGATCGAGCTTGAGCGCTGGTTGACCCGGATCAACGAAGAACTGGACCGCCACAATCAGGCCCACCCCGATACTCCTGCGGCACCTTATGCCGTCAACCAGATCGTGCACCGCTCAAATGATCGGCTGGAACGGGATGTCGAGATCTGCGAGAAATACAAGGTTCCGGTGTGGATAACCTCGCTGGGTGCGCAAACCTGGGTGAACGACGCGGCGCATTCGGCGGGCGGTATTTCACTACACGACGTGATCAACAACCGGTTCGCCAAGAAAGCTATCGAAAAGGGTGCTGACGGGCTGATCGCCGTTGCCGCTGGTGCGGGCGGTCATGCCGGTGCCTTGTCCCCTCTTGCGCTGATTCAGGAGATTCGCGACTGGTTCGACGGGCCAGTGTATCTGTCCGGTGCTATCGCGCGCGGCGACAGCCTTTTGGCGGCGCTCGCCATGGGCGCAGATGGCGGATATGTCGGGTCGGCATTTATCGCGACCGAAGAGGCCAACGCAGTTGACCGGTACAAGGAAATGATCGTCGAAAACAGCGCGGATGATATTGTCTATTCCGACCTCTTCACCGGCGTCTGGGGCAACTACCTGAAGCCGTCCATCAAGGATGCAGGCATGGACCCGGAGAACCTTGAGCGGTCCGACCCGTCCAACATGAATTTCGGCGGAGATCGCGAAAAGCCCAAAAGCTGGAAAGAGATCTGGGGATCGGGCCAGGGGATCGGTGCTGTTGAGGAAATTCTGCCCACGGCCAAACTGGTCGATCGCTTGGAAGCCGAGTTCAACGCAGCGCAAAACCGGCTGGCTGCGACACTGGGCTGGCACCGCTAGACCAGATTGCGCCTTTGGCGAGAGTATTTGAAAAGAGAAGAAACAGGTGGTATTCTGTTTCTTCTCTCACAAGACACGCAAATTTCAGTCCCACAAGCGACCGGCACCTGTGTTAGCCAACCTCAGAAATTGCGCCCTTCGCCATTTCCTCAGCCTTCAGCGCTTTGCGGTCGGCTTTGCCCACCGGGGTATGGGGCAAAGACGCGCGAAACTCCAAAAGGCGCGGGATTTCGTGACGGCCCAGTTTGTCGGAGAGAAACGCCCTGAGGTCTTCAAGCGAGAATTCCTTGGCGTTAGCATTCAGCACAACAAAAACCTTGGCGCTTTCGCCCCGGTAGCTGTCCGGCACCCCGATGGCAATCGCTTCGGATACATCGGGATGCTGATGCACCGCGTTCTCGATCATCAAAGGATAGACGTTGAACCCGCCTGACAGGATCATGTCCTTCTTGCGGTCGACGAGGAAAAAGAACCCGTCTTCGTCCATGTATCCGATGTCGCCGGTCAGGAACCAATCGTCATGAAAGGCCGCTGCGGTTTCTTCGGGTTTGTTCCAATAGCCGGACATCACATTCGGCCCCCGTATCGCGATTTCACCGGTTTCGCCGGGCGCAAGCGTGCGAGACGCGTCTTCGGTATCTACAATGGTCATGTCGACCCCGGGCATCGGGACTCCGATCGTGCCAAGCTTGTCCTCGGGCGTGTTGCGCGGAACCTGAGTTCCCGACGGCGCGATTTCGGTCATGCCCCATCCGCCACGCAGCTTCATTCCGGTCAGCGCCCTGATCCTGTTATAGGTCTCGACCGGCAAGGGCGCGCCGCCGGACGCGATATAGCGCAATGAACTCAGATCCCGGTTTTCGACCCCGGGCACCCGTAGCAACCCGATCCAGACGGTTGGCACTCCGCTGAGCGTGGCGATCCGATGGGTCTCAATCTCATCCAGCGCCTGCGCGGGGTCGTAGCGTTGGCGCAAGTGCACCGGGCCGCCCTCCCAGAACCGCTTCATCATTGCGGTGACCAGCCCCATGATGTGAAACAGCGGACCATAGACCAAGGCCGGTTGCCCCGGCGCGACGGCGGGCTCGGCTTTGCTCATCTCGGAATACATCAGAACCGCAGCTGAAAGGTTTCGATGGCTGAGCACTGCGGCCTTGGGCACCCCGGTGGTTCCGCCAGTATACTGAAGCAACGCCATGTCCGACGGTGATACCGGTACCGGAGTCCATGCGGCATTCTGATGATCTGCAAGGAAGTCCTGGACAGCCAAAGCGCCGTCCAGCACCGGACAGTCGCGCCCGGCGGCTGAAATCGGATCGTGGCACTGGATCACCGTCGGAACCTCGCCAGCGGCCATCAGCGTCTCATAATGATCAGCCAGTTCCGGTGTTGTCAGGGTGATGACCAGCCTCGCGCCGCTATCCTTCAGTTTATGCGCAATCTCGCGATCCGCATCCAGCGGGCTGAGATGCGTTACTGCGCCGCCAACTGCGAGAACCGCAAAAAAGAAGATCGGATGCCAGGGGCAATTCGGAAGATGCAACGCGACCCGGTCGCCCTTTTGAATGCCGAAGGCCCGCAGGGCCGCAGCCGCCTGCGACACCAACGCCTGCATTTCGGCATAGGTGTATGTTTCCCCGTAATACTCCAAAAACACGTTGCCCGAAAACCGATCAAACCTGTCGGACATCATGTCAGTCCAGGTGGTTTCTTCCGGTACAAAACTGGTGCTGACGCCATCATCATAAAAACGGTGCCATGGTCTGGCGCCACCGGGTGTCGTTATGTTCATGATGTCTCCTCCCGAGATCATCCTTCCTATGACAAAATCTCATCGTCAAGCCTGACGGGGGTGCGTGCGGAATAACGGTACGTCGGCATTGCGGAACATCTGTTCCGCCACTGAATTCTCTTGGTTCGGGTCAGGATCTGAACAAGATCAGTGCAAAGGCAGTTAGGGCGGCGATGATGGTCAAAACGATGCGACAAGCTGTCTTGCTGTCTGTGTTCCACTTTGAAAGCTGGTACTGGATTGATCCGCGTACCGGTGACAAGGCCGTTTATCCAAACGCTCGCATAATACTGCATTATAGCCCGAAAGCGGCGCATTTCTCTTTGAATCTAACGGGGCCGCATCGTAGTCTTATGCAATATTTTTCACAGGACGACCGTCAGGTATGGCCGAGATAACCAATTTTCGGGGCGAAGCCATCGCCGACACACCGGAAACCCAGACTGAACGCGAAGTCGCCGCCCTGATCCAGCGCGTCGGCGACCGCGTGCGTCGCGCACGCGAACGCAAGGGCATCCCACGCCGGGTTCTGTCGGAAATGTCAGGCGTGTCGCCGCGTTATCTGGCCCAGCTTGAGGCGGGCGAGGGCAATATCTCGATCGGATTGCTGCAACGCGTGGCCATCGCGCTGGATCATCGTATCGAATGGCTGGTTGGTGAAGAAGATCCGTGGACGTCCGAGCCCCTGCGCGTGTCCGAATTGTTTCGCGGATCCAGCTCGGATGTGCAGCGCAAGGTCGTCGATATCCTCAGTCCTGCATCCGCCGAAAGCCGCAGAGCGCACCGATTGTGCCTTGTCGGGTTGCGCGGGGCCGGGAAATCCACGCTCGGCGGATTGGTGGCCGACCGGTTGGACATCCCCTTTGTCGAACTCAATACAGAGATCGAAGAACAGGCCGGGATGCCCGTGGATGAGGTAATGGCGCTTTATGGGCAGGAAGGCTATCGCAAGCTTGAGGCGCAGGCGATTTCGCGGGTGATCGCCACGCATGACGCCATGGTTCTGGCTGTGGCCGGGGGCATCGTCGCCGAACCGGCGACCTATAACCGGCTGTTGACCCATTTCCACACCATCTGGCTGAAGACCACGCCGGACGAGCACATGGCGCGGGTGCGGGCCCAAGGGGATGAACGCCCTATGGCGGGCAATCCCGAAGCCATGGAACAGCTAAGGTCGATCCTGACCAGCCGCGAAGCGTTGTATTCAAAGGCTGAAGCACAGTTGGACACGTCCGGCAAGACGCTGGACGGATCTTTGGATCAATTGCTGGGGATGATCGAAGACCGCGGTTTTCTGGATTAAGCCGTCGGCTTGGGATCCCGCATCCAGCCGTTCAGGAAGACCACATCCGGCGTTCCCGCAAGCCGTGCGACGCGGGCCAGTTCGGCCTCCAGACGCCGGGTGCGGGCGTCCGACCACCGAACGCCGGGTTCCGGCCACAGGGCAGTCACCCGCAACTCACCACAATCGCGATGCGCCTTCATGTCAATCCGTCCGACCAACCGGTCACCTTCCAGAAGCGGGAAGACGTAATATCCATAGGTGCGTTTGTCGGCCGGAACGAACACCTCGATCCGGTAATAAAACCCAAACAACCGCTCGGCCCGCGCCCGGTCGCGCAAGGCGGGGTCGAACGGGCTAAGCACGCGGATACGCCCCGACGGGGAGGCAATTTCAGCGGCGCGTTCGTCCAGATCGGGACGGGCCACAACCTGCCGAACAGATCCATCGGCGCAGGTAATCCCGGCCTTGATCAGGCGGCCCGTTGCCAGTTCGTCAGCGACCCAGGCTTTGGACTCGGCCGGTGAAACCGTGTCCCAGAACGCAGCAATTTCGCCAGACGTCGCAAACCCCAACCGGTCAAGCGCACCGTTGCACAGCCAGTCGATGGTGTCCTGTGGGTTCGGGCACAGGTGATCGGCCCGCAAAGCGTCTTCGATCACGCGTTCGGTCAGGTCATAGCGTTTCTGAAATCCGTCGCGACCGATCACAGTCAAAGCACCGCTGCGCCACAGAAACTCAAGCGCGGTTTTTGACGGATGCCAGTCCCACCACCCGCCGCTGCCACGCCTTTCGCCTTTGCCAACGTCGGATGATCCGGCCGGGCCATGATCGCGAATGTGATCCAGAACCGATTTGAACTGTTCTTCGAACCCGTCACGGCGCCAGTTCTTCCAACGCGCCTTCAACAACTCGGCATCGCGCTGAAAACGCAGACGCCAGTGCGGATAGAACACCATCGGGATGACGGCGGCATCGTGGGTCCAGTGTTCAAACAGCGCCTGATCAGCTTCATACAGCGCCTTCAGGTGCTTGCCGCGATAGCTGGGGCGCCGCGAAAACAGAATTAGGTCATGCGCCCGCGCCACGGTGTTGATGCTGTCAAGCTGCACAAACCCCAGTCGGGTGATCAGATCCAGCAGTTCTGCACCCCTGGCCGCGCCCGAAGGTGGTTCGAGCAGCGCATGACGGTCCATGAAAAGCCGCCGCGCCGCGCGATTGTCCAATACCGGTTGGCTCACGGATCAGCGTCGCTTCAGCGTGTCGCCAAAGCTGATCTTAGGTGTCAGAGTAACCTGCGTTTCGACGTCCTCGGGCGGCTCTTCAAGACGGGCCAGAATGATCTCGGCAGCCTTGCGCCCGACCTCAAGCCGGCAGGCATCCATCGTCGCCAGCTGACGCGGCAGACCTTGCAGCAATTCGACCCCGTTGAACCCGGCAAGGCCGATCTGACCCGGGATATCGACGCCCTTTTCCAGCAGGTACAGCAGCCCGCCCGCGCCGATCATATCGTTCGAGTAATACAGAAAATCCAGTTCAGGCGAGCGCTCCAGCATCGCTTGCGTCATCTCGCGCCCCTTGGCAAGCGCCGATCCACCTGAGTAAAACTCCCGATCCTCAATTTCGATCCCGTTCTTGGCCAGCACTTCGGTGAAGCCTTCGAACCGCTTCCGCGCGCGATGGTCCAGCGGCATCTTGGTGCCCATGAACCCGATATGGCGATACCCGGCCTTCACAATGGCACGTGCCATTTCGCGACCCGCCCGGCGGTGCGATATCCCGACCATCGCATCGACGGGCTTGCCATCGGTATCCATGATCTCGATCACCGGAATTCCGGCGGCTTCCAGCATCGCCTTGGACGCATCCGAGTGCTCCAGCCCGGCGATGATCACCCCCGATGGCCGCCAGGACAGCATCTCGTACAATACGCGTTCTTCTTTTTCGGGCATATAGTCGGTGACGCCGACCACCGGCTGCAATGCGGTATCTTCCAGCACCTGATTTATGCCGGTCAGAACCTCGGGGAACACCATGTTGCTCAGGGATGGAATGATCACCGCCACCAGGTTCACCCGGTTCGACGCCAGGGCGCCCGCAATCTTGTTAGGGACATAGCCCAGTTCCTTTGACGCTGCGAGAACCTTCTCACGCGTCGCTTCCGATACGTCACCGCGGTTGCGCAAGACGCGGCTGACCGTCATTTCAGAGACCCCCGACGCTTCGGACACATCGCGCAGGGTGAGCGGGCGTTTGTTATCTGCTGTCACGGGAACCTCGGGTTATGATTTGCCACAACGTTACCGCAAACGATCAATTCAGTTCAACCTCGCGTAAAGCTCATGACATCCACCTTCGGCTTGGTTAAACAGACCTCGCGCGGCCCCGTGGCTCAACTGGATAGAGCAGCCCCCTCCTAAGGGGCAGGTTGCAGGTTCGAATCCTGCCGGGGTCGCCAATTAATTTGTTGAAAACGCTGGTTTATTTCCATCTTTTTCGCATTTCTTGCGTTATCGAAATGATCCCAATAAGCTAGCACGGCATTAGCACAGGCATTTCGGCGTCAATAATATCAATAGTTTAGCCGATGCCGATTCCTGTGCTTAGCACGGATTTAGCACAGGGTTTCATGTGCTTCACAAAACGGCACGATGGATTGACTATGGAATTCGAAGAAACGGAACTCCCATACAGGGTCTTCAAACGCTACGATAATGGCATGTATGCAATGCGGTTCACGTTGAAGGGCCACAAGCAAATCCGAATTGGTTTGGGAACACGTGATCGTTCCAAAGCTTATGACCTAGCTGAACGCAAATACATGGAAGCAGAAATCCGTGCAAAAGAAGGTTTGCTGTTGGGTGTCGCCAGTTTTGACAAGTTAGCACAGGAATACTTGGATGATCTGGAAAAAGATGCCGTAAAAGAGCCAAGTAAGCTCAAAGGGTATCGGTATGCCAAAGGTGTGGTTGAGCGATATCTAATCCCGTATTTTGGCCGCCGAAACATCACCTCAATCAGGTATAAGGACTTGGTTGAATATGTGGACTGGCGTCGTGTTTACTGGACCGAGGGCCAAGGAAAAAACTTGGAGTGGTTGAGATTTGAGCGGGGCCACAAAAACCTAAGGCGCAAAGCGCCGAACACAGAAGCCACTGCAAGCACCTTAAGGCGTGAAACATCCATTGTGCGCGGAGTGTTCAAGAAGGGCGTTCATAGGGGTTTTTTGAGAGCCGCAGAAATACCTAAGATCGAAGCGGGTAAGGTTCTGAACAAGAAACGACCAGCGTTTACCAAAGAGCAGTACAATCACCTGCTAGAGGTGAGCCAGCAACGGATCTTGGAAGTTGCCGATCGGCCCAAGTTTTTGTTTGAACGATACATGCTGCACAATTTCATCGTCATTGCTGCGGAAACAGGGATGCGAACAATGGAGATGTTCAATCTCAACTGGAGCCATGTTGAAGGCTTTGAGGAAGCTATCAAAAAGCCCATGGCGGAGCAGGAGATCACCGTTTACGCGCATGGCAAAGGACGATTACCACAGAGGTTCATCCCGCGTCGTAGTGCAATCAGTGGTTTTGAAGGTGTTTACCGCGCGTTCCAACGCCAGTTTGGACGCAAACCAACAAAGTATGATCCGGTATTCTGCAACTACAAAGGGGATCGGATGACCACGTTCAACAACAGTTTGAAGGCACTTCTGAAAGCTGCGGACCTGACGGAAGATGCCTTTGGCAACAATTTCACAGCCTATTGCTTCCGTCATTCCTATGCCACGTGGGCACTACAACGTGATCCACCTGTTGATATTTACACGCTGGCAACCAACATGCGGACCTCGGTTGAGATGATCGAGCGTTGGTATTCTGATGTTATTCCAGCGGATCAGGCTAGGATTTTGCGTGGTGATGATGAGTGGTGAGGGCGGAATACGGGAGTTCGCTGCATGCGCAAATTTGCATGGCAGCTAAGGCTTTTGGGGAGGTTCGACGTCGAGAACGACGATGTCAAATCGCTCTTGCTGTTCCTGCGACATTATCTCCGTTAAGGATCGCTCCAAATCAATTGCGCTGGTAGGTTTCGTGATTCCTGCTGGTGCTTTTGGCAGAGCTCCAGCTTTCAGTCCAAACCAGAAAACCAGATAGATTCCGAAGCCATCCGCGAGTGGGTCGTCGGCATAATCTTGAAGTTGGTCTGAAACAGCGGTCCATAATTCCGTGTTGTAATGGCGCTTCGCTTCTATGGGTAGGTTTCTTCCGGCCCCCGTTGCAAGGAGAATATCTGCCCTTCGCCCACCAGCACGTTGCGCTTCTGACAACGCTAAATCTATCGCAAACCTTTCTAATTTTGGCCGAATGATGGTCAAGACATGATCTCTGCAGACGTTTTCGATCTTTGGGTCTACTGCCTTCCCATATTGGTCAGTGTTCCAATATCCATTCCAAGCCGGAAGATCTCCTCGAACAACCTCTTCCTGATAACCCCTTAGGACCTCAACCATCACGGCGCGAAGATCTGCTGCATTGATTGGGGGCCCTCCGGCCAATGTCTCTTGGAGCTGCTTCATTGTTGGATGATTGAAAGTGTCATCCCTGATCATTTTCAAGTTGGTTGAAATTGCGTGGCGTAGGTTACTTTCCCAATCTTTAAGTAGCGGCAAATTGCACAACCGAATGAGCGCTTTATTTGCTTCTTGATCAAGGATTTCGGCCAGACTGTTAATTGAGTGTTGCACGGTGTCTCTGGGACCGAACATGTCGCCAGTAGGTGGGAACTCTGGCCCAAGAATTTCAACCTCGGCAACGTGATAGGCGAGTTTGTCATGTGTCCCAGCGAGTGGAAATGACTTGGTGACGGTTTCATTCACATCAGAAAGTTCAGCCAGGGCTTTCCTGTCTTTTGCGAACAAGCTCTGTAATTGTTTGCTCAACCCATGAGGGGCGATTGCAAACGCAACCACCATCCAAACCTGTCTATTCTCTTTCGAGACGGCTTTATCCGAGATTACTGATTTGCAGATTTTCAGAATCTCATCAGCAGGCCACTGATGGACAGTTGTACGAACTAATGATCGAAGAACTTTGGGCGGAAAATCGTAGCGTTTGTCAAACAACTTGGACAACGCCAAGGACGCAGTCTCTGATTTTGTTTCGCCATCGGAAAAATCATGGACCAAACCGATGTCTAATGTATCGTCGCCTTGTTTTAGAGCGACACGGGCGTCCAACTCGTCCAACCAAAAACTGACCAACAAGTCGCTTGCGCGCTTGCTATCACCATCAAGCTTGCTATGTGCCCAGCCTTTCAACTGGCTGCAGTGCTCTTCGTCGTCACAGAAGCCCCAATTCAGGAGGACTGAAAACGCAGCCTCAAGTGGTAATTTGTCCAGTGCTTCAAAGTCTCTTTCCTTCAAATAGATACTTACCGCTGCTACGATGGCGGTTTCCATGCAGTTGCGGGCCTGTTTGGCCCGCAAACGTCCAAGTTCTGACATCGGGACACTTAATCCAATTTCAGCACGACGCTTGAAACCGGCTATGATTGAGGCGGAAATTTCAGCATTGAAATGGTTCTGAAGGTTTTCTTTGGACCACTTTCGCTCTAAGTCATCAACAAAGCCAAAATAGACCATCGCTGCATGGTCAAGGTTGCCTGCTCCGGACCTCAGGAGTGAATGACCGTTCTTCCAGCCCTCGATTCTTTTGGTTCGGTCACTCTCGGCTTCCAGCTCTCGTTCAACTTTGTTTGCCGCCTGCCTGCCCATGTATTCTGGTATTTCGCAGGTTACCAAGCTCGAGAGAATTTCTCCCTCGCCAAGAGTTTCTTGGATTACGTCATATGCGCGCCAAAAGACGGGTGCTGGATCATTCAATCTCTTGCACACATCTGCAACGGTGGCGAGCAATCGTTTATCAGCATCTCCGATTGGTTTCCCGGCTTCTGGAGCATGGGATTTGCGACCGGATAGTTTCAAGCAGAAATCTCGAACAGTCGCCCGAAGACTGGGCAGAAAGTGTTGTTTCCCTTTCGGTTTGATCCAGGGAGAAATTAGCCCTTCAACGCACATTTCAGACGGAACTCGACCCGTCGCTTCGACGAAGTTGAAATATGGCATCCATGGTCCGTCGTCGGGAGCTACCGACTTTAGAGCTTCCTTGAATAGCATAGTTTCATTTTCAAGGGCCTCTTCCAGCCACTTGGCGACCGCTTTTCGTGTCTCCCTTGGACTGCTACTCCAACGGTCATGACCGGCATTTTGCAACCAACGCCAAAGGGTCTTTGCGTTCAGCGCTTCTTGAGATCGGATCGCTGCCGATAGTATCCGATCCAGATCGTGAGAGATCCCATAGCTTTTTCTGCGCTGGTCTGTTTTGGGCCTCCACTCGCCCGACGGCACATCAAAGAATTCCAAAATTGGCTTAGCCTCCAAGCGACGTACCAACCGGGAGAGCCGGCCAATTGTGTTGTCTTCTTCTGAGATTTCGTAGTCACTGAATATCGAAAATACGTCGGACAAAGTTAGATGGTTCTCGTCAAAACCTGCTGCAATGTAGGCGCGCAGGTTTTCTCGCCCGTTTGAAGGGCTCTCAGTGGCCAAATCGTCAAATAGGGATCGCATTGCTGTCTGAGGATGCGCTTCTCCATTCATCCAAGCGTCAAAAGCTCTCCAGCGCTCCCATTCGGAGCGCTTGGGATCCAATGCAATGCGCCGCAATAGCGGGCGCAAGCTTACCACGGGTTTACCTGTTGTGAGGATATCGTAAACAGTAACAAGTGAATGGCCTGGTCCGGCATTGCCATTCAAAATAGCAGTCAGGTTGGGTGCCAAGTCCTCGCCTGCCAAGGTATTTAGCGCGGTATCGCCTTCACTATGCGAACGAAAAAACGGATCATCCCTATCAAGCGAGAGGAGCAACTGTTCACGGGTTTTGGCAGAAAAGGCACCAGCGTCCCCATAAGCCACGACTGTCAAAGGGTCGTTAACACAAAGAATTTCTGCGAGGTCCTGCTTTCCCAGTCTTTCTAAATGCGCAGCGAGCCACGCGTATACGCCCCGCAGTTCCGTCGGAGATTTTTGATCTGTGGCACAGATAAGAGCCAATAGGCGAGATAGAGGAACGCGCGGAGTGTTCGGAGTTCCTGCGGCCTTCTTTGCCAAGAAACGAGCGGCAAGAAACTCTGCAACACTCCGGTGTATAGGCTCGAACTCTTCTCCCTCTCCGGAAAACAGTGGCGTGTCGAGGGTTTGGGCAATGAGAGATCGCTCGATACCAGTATCGTTGGTCTTTAGAAATTCTGTTGCATCATTGGCTCCAGTGGGAACTGCATTTGATGACCAAAATGCGCGGGAACCGGCAACAATTAGCAGCGCACATAGCTCTTCTGCGACGCTCAGGATTTCAGAGGCAGATTTTGTATGCTGAAACCGACGCTCTTCATTATTTTCGTGGCACAACTGACTGGTGGCGGCTTCGAATACTTCAAATCTCGATTCAGGCCAATCACCTTTCGCTGAAACTACATTTTGCAGCAGTGAGAGGCTGAGAGGGTTTTCAAGGAATGCTCGGGCTCCCTTCTTCAAACCTATGTCATAGAATTGGTCAGGATTTGCCATTCCAGTAGCTTCGAGAAGTGAAACCGCCTCTTCTTTTTCAAGGGGTAGCAACCTTGCAACGACGACGGTGTCAGCTTGTTCGTACTGTTCATTGATCGCGTTCAGATCTGCATCCTTGCGCCAGTCCTGAGATCGGCAGGATAGCATCCACCCGTTGGGGCATTTCGTGTGCAGCGATAACGCGAGGAAATTGGCTTTATCAGCGGCAGACCCATCAGATCGATATTCATCCAGCGCATCAAGGTAAGCTCTTTCGGGGATCTTGGTCTCTGGCGGTAGATTTACCAGAGATCTGACGTTGATCTTTTTGGTATGGCTATCCTGAGCTTCTTGTCTCAAAACAGCAGATTTTCCCATCCCAGGTTCGCCGATCAATACGACCCGTCTGAAGCGTCGAAGGTCACTAACAGTACGAATTTGATGATCGCCTTTGTCCAGACCCTCAACGATGCTTACTCTACGATCTAACGCGACTTGAGATGTCTTGATGTTCAAAGATCGATTCCACTGAGGTTCTCCGCAAGTTACCTTAGCCTCCTCTTCTGGAATAGAACAGTTCCAGAAAACTAATAGCGGCGGAATTCATGTGGGTATTACAAGGAGGTGAGATACCTTCCAGCGCATCCTCCCTCTGCTGCCGCGCAGCAAAGGGACAGCCAGAGAATGGTGACTATGGGCCGTTCACAACAATTCTACCGCCTGCTGTTTCATTCGATCATCGACCTGAATGTACCGTTGGGTGGTTGTCAGTTGCTTATGCCCCGCGAGTTCCATGATAACCTTGGGCGACACACCTGAATGTGCAAGCTGTGTTATAAACCAACGGCGACCACTATGTGACGTCGCATCGTCAATGCCAGCAGCAGCGTAGATGCGCCTGAAAAGTTGGCACAAACTGTTCGCGGGGAATGGACCACCCTTTTGGGATTGAACAACAGGATCAGATACGCGGTGAAAACGATTGAGCGTATGATAGAAGCCCTTTAACTGCTTTTGTAGGGTTTGGTTCAGATGCACCTGTCTAGCCTCACCTGCCTTGGTATTCTCGGCCTTTAGATAAAACACAGCTTTAACCCGCTCTTCCCGATCCAAGATGTCTGACCAAACCAAAGTGGCAATCTCGCCTACACGCAGGCCCGCGTGATGTGATAGCAATATGGCGATCCTGTTGCGGTGGCCATTCTGGGCACTCTCACACAGTGCAAGCACACGCTTGAGTTCTGCCTTCGTCAGTACCTTGGCTTGCTTCATCGATCTTCCTCCAAAATGCAACAAAACGCAGTGTTTCCACTGCGTTTGTTATGTTGTCATCTGGTGTGAAGAACGACCGTTTTCTGGAAACCTGCAAGATCAGCAGGTTAGGCCGGAATGTAAAGTAATATGAATTTCCTTACATTCCGGCTTGGCTATCATCACTTAGCGGGATTGATTGCTAACAATCGCTGCAAATAAAGAGAAGCATGTATGGGAAAGTCGGCATCACAAAAACCGTCTACGCTATGCCTTCCATATTCTTCGTTCGGTTTCTTAAGTTTTTCCTCTAAAAGCCTGTTCTGGATTTCTTTGATGCCAGAAGTATTTGGCATCTCACTGTTCAAAAATACGGCAGTCTCTATTGTTTCTGGATCAGAATAGTGAGCGATTTGACAGATCAATAAATCAGCACCGTTTTCAAACAGTGGGTTCGCTTTTCGAGTTGGGTGAAACACTCCTACGGAAGCGATAACGGTGGAGTACATATTGTAGGTACAGCCACGGAACTCAAGATATTTGACGGAGTCAAGACGCATCTCGAACGCGACAACTTCACCAAATATGGGGACCGTGAAGGAATTACCTCCACACACGCACTCTTCATGAATTTTGTTCGCCGCGAGATCTAAGTCGTCGCTGACTTTTGCAGAGATCAATATGAAGGGGTGTTTATAAGGGAATAGGGGCATAGTGTGGTACTCATTTCAAATAATTTGGTAAGCGGAAGGCCGTGAATTCGGCCTCCTGTAATCTTATGGCCGGTCAAGGCTGCAATTTGGGATTGCGAATTCAGGACTAAACACTGTTGCCAGCGATAGTGTTTAAGCCGCGACCTTTTGTGCTGATTGTAGACTTCGCTACGCGAGGAACCACCGACTTCGGCGCTTTGGAACGTTGCGCAAATATCAAGTCATCAACGGCGCGGCCCAAATCACGGACCGAACCATTCGATGTCTTGATGACCTTTAACACCGCCGGATCAGGCAAAATCAGCTGGTTCTGGGTCAAATACTGCTGAACCCTTGGTAACCAATCCGGCAACGTGATCTTGGGCATGTGAATTCGAGTACATCGATCTTTGAGTGGCTCGCGTAGTTTGCCGATGTTATTTGTCGTCATCATCACGCAAAGCTTGCCCAGCCTTTTACTAAGAAAGGCTCGAAGTTCATTTTGCTGCCTCATCGTCAATTCATCAACTTCATTGATGACAAAAGTGGGAACCTTCACACCATTGGTTCGTTGAAATGACCACAGGTTGTCGATGGCATTGATGGAACTTGCGTCCCAATCCGTGCCTTCAATAACCAACTTCTGCGGAACAACGTTCGAATGAAGATCCCGCAATTCTTGCAGAAGTTCAGCAACAGTTGTTTTTGCGGTTCCAGCAGGACCAAACAATAGCAGATGATCATTGCACCCGAGCGTAGAGTATTGGCGCAGCTTTGCGGCAATACTCTGATCAGGCAAGATCAGATCAGAAAACTGGCGGGGGGCAAAATCTGATACGAAGGGCATGACTACACCTCACTTTCTGATGGGGCATCTAGTGCATCATCAATCGCCTGAGATTGCGCTTTTGCTTGTTTGGCATCAGCGTTCTCGGCGACAGTGTTTTGGTGAAGATTTGCTTCTTTTGCTGCTTTAGCGAGAACCGACTTAACCAGTGTTTGATTGCTGGTGCCATATACAATTCCCTGCTTTCCGTCAGAAGTAGTTCGCAATAGAGCAAGCGAGTAAGAATTGGTCGCGGCTGATGAAGGTGCAAGTTGATCCAGCACTTCGTCCAGATCGACAATAGCAGGTGTCTCATCGAAATGGGCCTCCGCAAGCTCGATCAACTTGTCGCGGGTAGCGCCACCGTTAGATTTAGTGCTGGCAACATTGTCGACACCGCCTTGTTCGGCGAGCCATGTTTCCATGCTATCTTTTTCCGACTTTTTGGCTAGTGCAGCCTTCAGTACCCGAGCGTAGATGAAAACCCGATTGCCGCAATCTCCGAAGACAAAACGGACAACACGGGTTTCCATGCTGGTGCCCTCGTTGAATGTGATATTCTTCGACTTGAGCGCATTGGTTATTTGCTTTCGCAACTGAATATTGCCTTCAGTTTGCCGCAGAAGATCAAAGCAGCCCTGCAAGATCACAGCAAGTGCAGAGTTGCTTTTCTTGTAAGCACCTTGCTCCCAATTCAGGCGATTCTTCTCGAGTTGATCAAGCTGTTGCTGAACTTGATCAGCGGTTAACGTGTTAGATATGGTCATAACTGTCTCACTTTCGTTGGTTGAGTTTGGTTGTGCCGAAGACGATCGCCGCCGACAGCCAGAACCTAGCCAACATGAGATTTTTAGGATGTTCGCTCAGATGCGTTAGTTTTGCGTTCAACAGAAATGGGAACTTAAGCTTTTGATTTATAACACAAAAAAAGGTGAATATTCGACGATTTTCCGCGCTCAAGTAAAGCGCCAGCGCCTTTTGCCGTATCTATATTGGTTCTTGCAGATCAGCCCCACATATCGATTGGCACACCTTGCTGCGGTTGGGCCGCTTCCCAAAGCTACTCAATTTCCCAATGACTTTGAGCGCGTTAATGAAGTCTACGCAGATTTCGGGGAGGTATGGAAAACATCAATGGAAGATTGGTGGTTTCGTAGAGCCCGACACAAACTTGACACTTCGATCACACCAGAACCGTCCTTGATCAAAAGGCAGCAAGGGTTGGCAATTTCTTCGTTGACGCAAACTGACACCGAACACCTGCGAGAATTCAATGACCTTTACGAGAAGTTTGGAGAGTTTTGGACCAATGATTATGCCAATCAACTTTTCCCAGATGTGGCATTCTTGGCCGTGCCTTTAACGGGCAACAAACGAGATATGCAAAAACTGGTTCGCCAGCAGCTTGACTTAGCCTTCGCACAGGTTGGGCAACGAAAACCAGCCGCCAAATATGTGATGCGCAAAACCAAAATGGAGCTGAGAACATTCAAGATACTGCTGTATGCGGTGAGGAAGCAGGCCCTGCTGAAGTCGAATGACAAGAACTCTAAGCTGTCTCAGTTAGACATTGAGATCACCAAAAAGTTTAGAGAAAAGCCGAAATCCGGGCGAGATGGTGAAGTGCAAACCAGTGGGCGTTTGCTAACGGCATTGCGCATTTCAGAATGGGCGGCGCGTATGGATTTCCCCAAGCAGACCAAATGGACAAGATCGGTTTTGAGGACGGATCCGACGAACAGGTTCCCATTAAGGAGGTGGATTTGTCAGACGCCAATCGGCCATTTGTCTCTGAGTTTTCATGGCCCTTCATTGCTGAACAAATCTCGAAGGGCAATATTCCAACTCCCTGATGTCAGTTGGTTTAAAAAGCCTATCGTCGACGATAGTGTATTCATAGCTTTGCGTTCATTTCTATTGCTACCAACCAAGTAGGCATTCTTCTGGCTCGTTTGCCCCTAAAAGACGGTTCTGCTGCTGCGAATTGACTAAATAGAAGTGGAGTTACTTTGACAGTTACAGTCGCCGATGAAGAACGAAGGAAATGAGTTTCGGTTGCTGTTGCTGTTACAGGTAACGAGTTACTCCGTTGTAACGGAAACTGTGACTGGCAACAGGCAACGGAGACCGCAACGGGAACTCGTTTTTCTTCTTCTTTTGGGATGAAACTCGTCTGCAACAGCAGCAACCCAACAGAAGTGACCGAAACAGCTAACTCCGAAAAATGGCCCTGAACAAAAGGGGCGAAAAGGCAAAGGCCGCAGGATTAGTGCGGCCCAATAAAAACAAGAAACAGGAGAAAAATATGCCTTCAAAAACTATTTATCATAAGACCGTCGTGCGTTTGTGGCACAATCCAAGGTACGGCAAGGGCATTGGCCCTAAGCAGATCAATCGATTTGTGTTCAATGGCTCAGTGCAGTTTCCATCGGACAATCTACGTCTGCATGTGGACCTAGCCGCATTAGAACATTTTCCGGTCGTCATCGATCCCAAAAACTCTAGTCTGTTTGAGACGTTGATTGTCGAACTGTGTGACCAGCTTGGTTGGGGCCAAGCCCATATTCCCAACATCGTGATGGGCCAGATGTTTGAATTGATCGAGCGCCAGAAGCAATTCGTGGATGGCGCGGTGTTTTTCAACACACAAACGAACCATTGCGTGGTTCTGATGTTTGACGATGAACGGAACATGCACTTACGGGAAGAGTTTCCCTTGAACCATTGCCTTAAAGACAAGCAAGGCAAGAAGTCTCCGGATTATTTCGGGTCAAACTTTGAGTTGGAACCAGCGCCGGTTGCCCAAAGTGTGGATGTAAACGAAGTGCTTGCGAGTTTGGATGCAAACCGCCCTTCGATCAGCACATCCTAACAGCAGTTGGATAAATATGTGGGCAGCATTTGCGTGTTGCCCACAGCAAAGGACCAACAATGAGATACGAAGAGTTTAACTCCAGCAGCATCCTGCAAGATGCATTCCACATATACCGCCGAAATAATCTGGTGCGATCCCAAGCGGTGTTTTCTCGCCGCATTCTTGGATGCGAACCAAGCTATTATTCCTGCATGACGGCGCGGGATCGACGACCAAGCAGACGTGTGCTGGAAACACTGCTAACGGTAACGAAAACCATTTTGGGCACGTTCCTTGGCAACCCGCATTTTCGCAAACCCTATGCGGAAAACCTAAACCAAGCATATGAGCAACTGGAGCAATTGGTTTCGACGATCAGCGTTGAGTTAAGCTTGAGCCAAGTGGTCGAAGGGCTTGGAGATGATGCTGTCAAACACGTAGTTTGAATGTTTCTAAAGATAGATCTGGGCCACTTGCATCCGTTAATGCCTGCTTGAACTGGGCCCCGAATTGGCTTTTTAGAAACTGACGCCTAACCATGCCAACTAAAGCATAAGCATCATCTTCCGGCAGATAGTACGCTTCAACGATTCTGTCATTGGCAATTTGACTGAGCTTTACAGAGCCAAATTTGGTTCGATCAGTGCACCAAAAGGTATGTCGAACAGATGGCTTGGCATTTTCAAGAGTAACCAACTCCGAACCTTTGCTTTCAGCATCTGGTAAAAGGATCTCTGTTCGACACGCAGATGGCCCATAGAAGTCAAGGCTTTGAAAATGACCATGGACAGGCTGAGTTAGCAGGCCTTTGAATAGGCGCTGATTGTCATGAAAGAATGCTTGTGGGAATTCTTCCCAAGACTTCGGAATTTTCATTGTCTCTGACCTATCCAATAAGTGGTTGACCCAGCTTAGTGGCAAATCTCCATTTGTCGATATTCGTACGCCGGATCATGGCTTGTGATTTTAACCTCCACAAAACGGTCGTCCTCAAAATCAGGTGAAACTACTGCTGCAGTTAAGTCAGCGCCAAGGCCGCTGAGCTTGGGCCAAATTTGCATGGCTTTGGGCCATTTGTGCACAATATCCATCGGCTTTGCTTCTTTAGCGTTGACGCACACCGCAACCAAAGAGGACTCCCATGAAACTTATTGCAATAGCACTTCTCGGCGTACTGCTTGCAGGCGCACTTTCCGCACAACAGGCATCAAATGAATGCCCAAGTGCGCCAACGATCCATCAGTTAGAACCGCTGACACAAGAGGAACGGCAGGTTCTGCAACAGTTGGAGGACATTCAAAATGAACCTTCCATCGCGGCACAAGCGCAAGCTGAAGCCAATTTTCCACTGGAAGCATTCGGTGGTTGTGGAGAACAACGGTTTCTTCTGATCTTACCAGCGACGGAGTAGGCATCACAAAACGGTCGTCCCGACAATCAGACGGCTTTAGTTGGTCATGGCATGTTCAAAATGGAGATCATGCTATGACCCACCTTTCCAAGCTTTCCCTTTCAAGTTCATCCCGCAAGCAACCAGTATCACCAGTTGCGCGAAAACGGCTTAACCTGATCCGTAAGCTAGACCTGCAAATCCAAGCAGCAGAGGCCGAACTCAAGGACGAAGAATTCCTTGAAGACATCCGTAAATGGGTTCGTGGCGAAGATGGTGAGCGCCAACAAATCACCGAACAACGCGCAGTTCGCAAGTGGTGGTGGCAACATCATACTGGTGCTTGGATGATCACATTGCGTGATGGCGCAAAGGAACTGCCCTTGCTTGAGGACAAGAATTCAATCGAAGTAGGCGAGATTTCCAACTTGGTTGATGCGCTGCAAACGATCCGATCCGCTGTGATTGCAGGGGAACTTGATGATCAGTTGGAGCAGATGGTTTCAAGGCGGAACAAACCGACCGGGCAGCGCCCAAAACCTAAGGAAAGCAAAGCATGACCCTCGCTAGCCAGTTGTCGACGCCTGGGCTGACCGATGGTTCCCAATGAAAATTTCATTAGAAATCGATGCTGATACCAGTGAGATAGAAGCCTTGGTTAGAATGCTTTTGCTTGGGCAAATCAGTGATGCAGATGTTGCTAAAGCTAAACTGCGTGAAAGCACCTACCAAGTGGCAGAAATGAATGCGCGGGTTTCTCAGCTGTTTGTGGAAGCCTGCAACCGAAACGATCGAAAGCGGCTACTCACCAACAAAGCTGGCTAGCCTGTTAGGTTTTCACATTCGTTTTAAACGATCCCCAAATGGCAGATGAACGTGACAAGAAATGGATTTCCAAGTGATGCCCGTGGATTCTGCATCCGCCCCGAAACGTGCGAAGTTTAAGGTGTTGAGGGAGTGGGTTGAGGGGGTTCGTTGGTAACATTAACTGGAGTCGTCAAGGTTTTTTCAGTATTTACATTTAGGCCAGAAATGAAATTGCTAACACCGTCTCTTACAGTAGGCCCAAGCACGAATAGAACAACGCCAAATATTATTCCGACTGCAACCTTGAGGTAGGTCAATGTTTCCTTAGTGGATTGCAAGTCTTTTTGAAGTGCTGCTACGCTTTCGTTCACTTGGTAGGCTGTCAGTGCTTTTGAAGAAATTCCGTTTATTATGTTTGTAGGAATGCTTTTCAGCCCGTCGGGGATCGTGTCAGTTCCTTCAAATTCAGGCACTAAAGCAGTTTTGAGATCAGCAGCCCAAATAGAGAATATGTCGTCACCACGTTTGAGGTGAATGTTAGTTGGACCAGCGTTGAACATCGCGAAGATAAATTTTCCAGTGTAACCTGGGTCAACTTGAAAGCCGGACACGTTAACCAGCCCCCTAAATTTGGTAGTCGCCCGGGCAGAAACAAATGCTATGCAATCAAGAGGGATAGTAAGTTTTTCTTCCGTGAGGATGAAAACAAATTCGCCGGGCCCAACAACAAATGCACCACCTGAATCGAGCTGCTTGATTTCTCCGCCATCACCCTTATTCGTGTAGTATTCATGGCCTACAGAAAGCCTATATCCAGCTTCCTCCAGGCGGTTGTCCTTCCAAGGAGAGACAATATCTTCGCTTTTACCGCGAAGTTCCCAATCTGCACGTCCCCAAAAAGCCATCAGCGAATATAAAAATGGCGGTCAGATAACTCTTTCCGGCGGTGCTCAAGTGCATTTTCAGGATTGAAATTTCTTTCAGTAGCTAAGTCCAACAAACAGTTAAAAATGTCTTGATTTCCAATAGTCACCTGATCGAGGAATGGTTCCAAATGATCGATTTTTTCACATGCATCATTCATCCGACCAGCAGCATCAGTTATTCGATACAGAAAAACTTCATTGGATTGGTTCGGGGTGTACGATAGTCTTTGATGAAGGGTGTTGGCCGCGCTTAAGGATACCAAAAGAGCGTCAGTAAATGTACGCTCAATAGACTTAGCCTCGCGGGCACCACGAGCAACCCTACCAGCGTATTTGGCCATGTGCATCGCGTAGTGCTTTAGCCTGTCTTGCTTGTGCAGAGACAGAATGTCGAAATGGTTCCGTTGATCATGGACGTATTGGGTGCGTTGCCACTCCAAAATGGCATCTTCACAAAGGTTTGTTTCCAAAACCTGATTTTCCATTTTTGCCTCCCACGTCACTAGATTGCATAAATCTATTGACAAACCACGTAGCCCATCATGCCACTGTAACGAATCCGTGGCAATGACCCATAATGCCATCTCAGTTTTTTGTACTCCCCTCGCCAGCTCATAGGCACAAAGCAAAAATCCTTGACGCAGGACCGTGTCGTCGAATTTGAAGGCAGTCTCCCCACAGAGCGGGCTTTTCAAACATCATTCCAGTTTGCAGCATCGATCAGCTGAACCTGTAGTTCAAAACCGACGCTCACCACGCTTCTGCGGCAACACTGTGACGTCTGCTCGTCAGTCAAATTGGGTCCAGTTGGCGATTTAAAGGTTGGTGTTGTGTTCAAACACAGGGGCTGTGCGAGGATGATTCAAACCAACTCATTGAAGATTCTACCAAAAAGTTGGATAGCATTCAAATCATTGACTTCATCCGCAAAAGCAAGCACAGCCATAGCACGATCTTGCTAATTATTTGATATAAATAGATTTAATATAACCATATACTAACTCCTAAGGGGCAGGTTGCAGGTTCGAATCCTGCCGGGGTCGCCAAATGCACCTGAAGACTTGCTACAAACACGCCGGCGCAGTCGAAAGCGAGGAACGCACTCCTCTAACAAAAAACAGGCCCCGAAGAGGGCCTGTTTAGAACTGTTACGTCGCAATGTTCTAGGATTTGCCCTTCCACGGGACCAGGATACGTTCGGCCCATCGCATCAGCATGTCGATGCCAAAGCCGATTACCCCGATTAGGATGATGCCCATCAACACGATGTCCGTCAGGGTGAATTTGGACGCGACCATGATCATCATGCCGGCACCTTCCGAAGCGGCAACCAGTTCAGCGGCCACAACGGTGCCCCAACAAACCCCCATCGCAACACGAGCGCCGGTGAAGATTTCGGGCAGCGAGTTTGGAACGATCACATAGCGCATGATCTGCCACTTGCTGGCCCCCAGCGAATAGGCCGCGTGTACCTTGGTGATGTTCACGCCCGAAACGCCTGACCGTGCTGCAATCGCCATGATCCACAAGGCAGCCAGGAACAACAGAATGATCTTGCCGGTCTCACCGATGCCGAACCAGATGATGATCAAAGGGATCAGGGCCAGCGGAGGCACCGGACGCATGAATTCGACTATCGGGTCAAACCAGCCACGGAACCAGCCATTCAACCCCATCGCATACCCCAGTGGAATGCCAACAATCGCCCCCGCGAGGAAGCCCGCGATGACCCGGAACAGTGAATACCCCAGATGCACGGCCAGCGTGCTGCCACGATAGCCTTCTGTGCCAATCTCGACCATACGGGAAACAACGCCTTCCGGTGGCGGAAGATAGACCGGGTCCATTTGCAGCCCGCCGGGCGGCGAAAAGCTGATCGCGCCTTTGTCGGTCAGCG
>NZ_VOGO01000007.1 GCF_007923355.1 Falsiphaeobacter marinintestinus | reverse complement strand
GCGCCTCAGCGCCGCCGGTGAAGTGGGTTCTAAGGTTTAACCCAAATACCCGCAAGCGCTTTTTACAAGAAACGACAAGAAAACTTCACGAACCTCTGAAAGGGTATATTTTTAAGGCGTTTCGACTGCTGATTCATTTGCCTTCGACCCGATTTTGGCGGTCTGTCGACGTTGAAACGCCTGACTCACCCCTCGGAATCACCGGAATCACCCCTGTAATCGCACCATCCCCGACCCGAATCCGGATCAGAATCGTCGTTTGCCCCCCCGTTTTTGGCTGGATCGAGTCGGGGGCCATCACGATCTCCGCCAATCGAGGGCCATCTTACTATATACACCTACTGGTGCTCGCACCTGCCGCCCTTTGATATGGGGTAGCCCCCCTGCCCTGCCCGACACTGATAACGGGTGACGCTAGCCCTTGGCACGCGCATCGGGCATAACGCGGCCAGTTTGAATCACCAAGGACAGGCCCCATGCATGATATCCGCTGGATCCGTGACAACCCCGATGCGTTCGACGCAGCCCTTGCCCGCCGAGGCGATGCTCCGATGTCGTCTGACCTGTTATCGGTAGATGAGGCGCGCCGGGCCAAGATCCTGGAAGCCGAAACCGCACAGGCAGACCAGAATAAGGCGGCCAAGGCGATTGGCGCAGCCAAGGCACAAGGCGACACTGACGCATTCGACCGTTTGCGTGCTGAAGTGGCCGACAAAAAGGCACAGGTTGCGCTGATGCAGACCGAAGCCAAGGACCTTGATGCAAAGCTGACCGACATGCTGGCGCGCATCCCCAACCTTCCGGCGGACGATGTTCCGGACGGCGCGGATGAAGAGGACAATGTCGAAGTGACCCGCTGGGGGACACCCGCGACGCTCGACTTCGATGCCAAAGAGCATTTCGACATCCCCGGCGTTATCCCCGGCATGGATTTCCAGACGGCTGCCAAGATCTCGGGATCGCGCTTTGTCATCCTACGCGGGGCGGTGGCCCGTATTCACCGCGCTCTGGCCCAGTTCATGATCGACACCCATGTCGACGAAAACGGGCTGACCGAAACACAGACCCCGGTTCTGGTGCGCGATGAAGCGATGTATGGCACCGACAAACTGCCCAAGTTCGGCGAAGACAGCTATCAGACCACAAATGGCTGGTGGCTGGTCCCCACGTCAGAAGTTCCGCTGACGTATTCGGTTGCCGGAGACGTTCTTGAACCCACTGCCCTGCCGATCCGGATGACCGCACACACGCTGTGTTTCCGGTCCGAAGCAGGCAGCGCTGGCAAAGACACGTCCGGCATGTTGCGCCAGCACCAGTTCGAAAAGGTCGAAATGGTATCGGTCACGCACCCCGACGACAGCGACAATGAACAAAAGCGGATGCTGCGCTGCGCCGAAGATCTGCTTGAACGTCTTGGCATTCCCTATCGCACGGTTGTCCTGTGCACCGGTGATATGGGCTTCGGCGCACGCCGGACCTTTGACATCGAAGCCTGGCTGCCGGGGCAGAACGCCTATCGCGAAATTTCCAGCGTATCGACGACCGGCGACTTTCAGGCGCGTCGCATGAATGCCCGCTTCCGTCCCGAAGGCGGCGGCAAGCCGGAATTCGTGCACACCCTGAATGGATCGGGCCTTGCCGTTGGTCGGTGTTTGATCGCGGTCCTTGAGAACGGGCAAAACGCCGACGGGTCGGTGACCCTGCCCGAGGTTCTGGCGCCTTACCTGGGCGGGAAGACAACGCTTGGCGCAGACGGCACATTGATCTGAACACAAAAGCGCCCCGCAGGTCGGGGCGCTTTTCTTTTGGACCTGCTTCGGGTCACGGCCAAACGAGACGGCTGACGACCTATAACGGGGCCGACCTGCTGCGCTCAAGGTACGCGACAGGCGGGCGTCCAGTCACTTCTTCTTGGACTTTTTGCCCGAGCCGGACTTTTTGTCAGCCTTCTTGCCAGCCTTCTTGTCCTTTTTCTTGGACAGTTTGGCCTTTTCCTTTTCCAGGACTTTCTCGGCCTTCTTCTTCGCAGTCTTCTTCGCCGAGGTGAACTTTTCGCTCAACTCTTTGGCCTTCTTCTTGGCCTTGGCGGCCTTTTCCTTGACCTTGGCCTTTTTGATCGCCTTTGCCGCAGCCGCCTTCAACGCTTCTTCCGCTTCGGCGGCCTGTTCAGCTGCCCGTGTCAAAACATCGTTCACCTCTTCGGCAACCGGTTTCGGTTTGGCGGGCGCTTTGGGCTTGGGTTTCGCTGCAGCTTTGGGCTTTGGTCTGGCCTGCGCTTTGGGCTGTGCTTTGGGCTTTGGTCTGGCCTGCGCTTTGGGTTTGGGCTGTGCTTTGGGTTTAGGTGCCGCAGGCGCAGCCATTTTCTTGGCTGCTGCAATCAACCGGGGCGCGGTTGCCGCCCCAACGCCCGAAACGGCCAACAATTCGGCGGGGCTTGCGGCGGCAATGCTTTCGGCGCTGGTAAACCCATTGGCCTCAAGCGCCTTTGCCATGGCAGGCCCGATCCCGTGAATGTCGGTCAGTTCGGTCATTGTATCCTCGTTTTCCATAATCCTTTGGCCATTTCAGGCCTCGCTGGGTAAACGTATATACAAAAAAAACACGAAATTCCAACCCCGCCCAAACCGTCAGGCGTCAGGCGGTCATCTCTGCCCCGTGATCCCGGCCCGAAGGGCGCGATTTCGGAAACGGAACAAGGCGCTTTTGCTCTTCATCCCAAAGCTTGAGCTTAAGCGCGGCCACCGCCTCAGGAAACTTTATGCGGCGCAGCGCATATTCCTCGGGCATATTGTAATGACAGGCGCGCAGCCGATAGCTGGGGATGCGGGCGTTAAAGTGGTGGATGTCGTGCAGAGTGATGCAGGCCACAGCCAGATCGAACCAATGCCCGAAGTCCAGACAGGATGACCCCTGAAGCGCCGCAATCTGCGGATCCAGGTCCGGGCGACGATCCCAATAGGTGTCTTCAAAGTTATGCTGAAGATAAACAAGGAACACACCCAGCATCCCCCCCAGTAAACTGAACCCAAAGAACACGGCCAGTCCGGTCCAGCCGGCCAGCATATACAGCACGCCCATGAACAGCACGATCGTCAGGTTGTGCAAAATCACGCCCCTTGCCCCGAACCGCGTTGTGTTCTTGGGCCAGCGATAGCGGATGAAATAGGTGAACAGGGCCCCCAGCGGAATCAGCACGAACGGGTTGCGATACAGGCGATAGAACAGGCGCTGGCCAAACCCGGCCTCATTCCATTCCCGCAGGGTCATGGTGTGAATCTCGCCGGTTTCGCGGTGCTCAAGGTTGCCGATGCCGGAATGATGCATGTTGTGATTCTGCTTCATCACTTCGAACGGCGCATAGGTGAATGGCGACAGCACATGGCCGGCCAGTTCATTCTGCCGGCGGGTTTCAAACAGGGAATGATGCCCGCAATCATGTTGCAAGACGTACAGGCGCACAGCGCTGACCGCAAAGATGAACCCTGCCGGGATCATGATATACCACTGATCGACATATGCGATCGCAAGATACAATGTCGTGAAGTACACAGCAAACGTTCCGAAAAAGCTTAAAGAAGCTAGCCGGTTGTCTTGCTTGGCGTATTGCCGCGTATAAGCTCTGAGATCCATTGCCACTTCCCCGTCAGGTCAGTCTCGGACGTCTTTCTTCCAGATAGAACTTAGCCAGAAATCGTTCAACCCCGCACGCAGAAAATGCAGGCCGCTGTTACAATTGCGCAAAATGAGCAATTGTCAGCCGTGCGGACCGGCCTTGCCCTTCAGGTGTTTGCGCAATCGAGATGGCGAGGCCTTTTTCTTCGACTTATAGGGGTTCTTGTCGCCCTGCCCGCGCAACGTCAGACGGATCGGCGATCCGGGCATGTCGAAATCTTCGCGCAGCCCGTTCACCAGATACCGGCTATAGCTTTCAGGCATCTTGTCCGGGTGCGAACACATCACCACAAAGCCCGGTGGCCGTGTCTTCACTTGTGTCATGTACCGCAGCTTGATCCGCTTGCCCTGTGGCGCGGGGGGCGGATGCTGTTCCAGCATGCCCATCAGCCAGCGGTTCAGCTGAGCCGTGGTCACCCGGCGGTTCCAGACGTCATAGGCGCGCAGGATTGCATCGTGCAAGCGATCAAGGCCCCGACCCGTCTTGGCCGACACAGTCACCAATGGCGCGCCCCGCAACTGCGGCAACAGCCGTTCGAACGATTCCTTCAGGTCTCGCAATTTCTGCTGCTTCTCGGGCTCGACATCCCACTTGTTGACCGCCACCACGACCGCACGACCCTCACGCTCGGCCAGATCGGCAATCCGCAGATCCTGCTGCTCAAACGGGATTTCGGCATCCAGCAAAACCACAACAACCTCGGCGAACTTTACAGCCCGCAGCCCGTCGCTGACCGACAGCTTTTCAAGCTTTTCTTGAACTTTCGCCTTCTTGCGCATCCCGGCGGTGTCGAAGATCCGCATCGGGGTGCCTTCCCAGTCTATTTGCAGGCTGATGGCATCGCGCGTGATTCCTGCTTCGGGACCGGTCAACAGGCGGTCTTCGCCAAGGATCTTGTTGATCAGGGTCGACTTGCCCGCATTGGGGCGGCCAACGACTGCCACTTGCAGTGGTTTTTCCCGGGTTGGCACTGGCGTGTCGGGCAATTCGCCGTCTTCGTCGTCCTCGTCAATATCAACATCCGTTTCAGGCGTGTCCTGATCCGCCTGTTCGGCCATTTCATCGGCAATCGGCATCAGCTGCGAATACAGGTCGTTCAGACCTTCGCCATGCTCAGCACTCAGGCGGATCGGTTCGCCCAAGCCCAGCGAAAACGCCTCGATCACCCCGGCATCAGCAGCCGAGCCTTCGGCCTTGTTTGCCGCCAACAGAACATGGGCCGAGCGTTTGCGCAGAATGTCGGCAAACATCTCGTCTGTCGGCGTCACCCCGGTACGGGCATCGATCATGAACAGGCAGATATCTGCCATATCGACCGCGCGTTCTGTCAAACGACGCATCCGACCCTGCAGGCTGTCATCCGTCACGTCTTCCAGACCTGCGGTATCGATCACGGTGAACCGCAGATCGCCCAGACGCGCATCGCCTTCGCGCAAGTCGCGCGTCACGCCCGGCTGGTCATCGACCAAAGCCAGTCGTTTGCCAACAAGGCGATTGAACAATGTGGACTTGCCCACATTCGGGCGACCCACGATAGCAAGGGTGAAGGACATGAACTCAGGCTTTCAGACGTCAGGGAAAGCGCCCTATACCCTATCGTGCTGTCAACGGAAAGCGTGCAGTTGTCCCTTGGATCCGACGACATACAGCGTCTGGCCAGCCACAACCGGCGGGGACGACGCGCCATTGGGGATCTCGGTGGTGCTGATCAGCGTGCCATCCTCAGGTTTGAAGAACCTCAGATAGCCGTCATTTGATGCCACAACGATACGTCCACCTGCCAGAATCGGCCCATAATGCACATAGATCGGACCGCGTTTCTTGGATCTGTCATCCAGCAAGCCCGGCAGGTCGACGGCCCATATCGGGGTGCCATCACTGGATGATGCGCGGATCAACTGATTGCGGTCGCTGACCAGAAAGATACTGTCACCCGCAGGCCAGACCGGGCCCAGGGCCCCTTCTTTCAAAGTCCAGATCCGCTCGCCACTGATGGTATCGAACGCGACGGTGCGGCCCGAATGATTGCCCGCAAACAAGCGATTGCCGCTGATGACCGGGCTGCCCGTGACATCCCCGATCAAGGCCGCCGCGCGACCTGTTCTCTGGCCGGCGACCGATGCCGTCCAACGGCGCAAGCCACCCTTGCGGAACGTCGCGGTCAAATCGCCCGACCCGAAGGCAAAGATCGCAAGATCAGATGTCAAAGCAGGTGCAGGCGCGCCCAAAACGTTTCCGACGCTCGGCGTGCCGGTGATCTGCCAGGCAATCCGGCCATCGTCTGTATGGATTGTCCACCCGGTGTCATCTCCGGCGACAAGATACAGCAAACCATCACGCACCACAGGTTGGCCCGATCCGGTTGCGTCCAGTTCCTGTTGCCAGCGGATCTGACCATTGGCGGCATCCAACGCTGTCAGCAGGCCAAACCCGGACGACACGTAAAGAACCCCGTTGTGATACGCCAATCCGCCACCGGTCGCGTCTTCCTGCTTGTCCGAAGTCGGGGTCAGATCGACACTCCATGACACGGCGCCTGCCGGGGTTACGCCCGACACTTGCGCTGCCGAATCCAGCGTATAGATCAGCCCGCCGCCAACAACCGGAGAGGCCGTAATGCGCTGACGACGCGAGTCGCCCTGCCCGATCTGCGTCGACCAGATGCGCTGAACAGAGCTGCCAAGCGCCGCGTGCGACACCCGATAGGTCTGAGTGCCAAACGATTGCGGCCAGTCTTTGTTCGCGGTCTGACCGCCCAGGCTGATAGACCGGCTGGTGTTTTCGACAACAGCGCTATCCTTGCTCTGTTCGGCAGGGCGGATGTCTTCGCGCACGCCGGGCAAGATGTTTTCAGGCTCGTCGCATGCCATCAAAAGCAACAGAACGCCGCCAAGGCACGCCGACCCGATACGGGAAAAGGAAAACGCTGCATTCATCTGTAAGTGCCTGTCCTTGTTACCCCGGTTTCCCGAATTCGACCTGTTATGACGGTCAGCCCTGCTCAAAACTTGGAAGGGTCTCGGGCGTTCCGCCCAGCGCGACGATCAACTGGCTTGCGCGCTGGCGCAAAGTCGTATCGGTTTCCGCATCCAAAATGATTGATTGCAGGCGGTCCAGCGCCGCCTCGGTCGCACCTTCGGCAACGTCGATCAACGCCAACTGCTCTTCCGACAGCAGGCGCAACGGTGCACCGGGCTGTGCCAGAGCTTCGAACTGTAGGCGGCGATCCGCCGCCGGAAGGCTGTCAGACTGCAGCGTCAGCGCCTTGAACGTCGCGATATCACGATAGATCCGCGGCAGGTCGCCGTTTGTCGCGATGGCTTCAAGCTTGGTGACCGCCTGATCGGTCTGATCAGAGTTGGCCAGCGCCGACGCCGTCAGAAAATCCAGAATGGCCGCGCCCCCGGGGGTTCCGGGTTCGACGTCACTCAAGGCCACCGCCCGTCCGGCGGGATCGTTGGCAGCCAAAGACGCGATGATATCATCGCCCAGCTTTTCCGCCGCCGCCGTCTGACTGGCCTTGCGATATTCGTTGTATGCGGCGGCCCCGACGATGGCGATAATGACCACAACGGCGATCCAGCCATAGCGTTTGAGGATGACGAACATCCGGTCGCGGCGGACCTCTTCGGTCACCTCTTCGATGAAACTGTCGGTATCGCTCATGCCTGCCCCCGATGCGCCCCGCTTTCAGGCGGGTCCTTTCCCGCCCAATCCGGACGAATTTCCTTCTATTACCCCGCATCCGGCGACAAGCCAAGTAGCGCAGGCCGCACAAAAAGCGTTCCGCTGACCGCTTTTGCCAAAAAAATAATCTAAACTGGTCAGTTTAGTCTGGACACCGCAGGGTCAAAAACCCATCTCACCAGTAGTCGACAAGTTTAGCGCACAACTAATTTGGAAAGGCGCCCAATGCGTTTGGTTCCGTTCATCACTGCCCTTCTGGTGACCGCCGGTCTGTATCTGGCCGTTTTTGAACGGGATACCGTTCTCGCCTATGCACGGGGTGCCGGTGCCGCCGAAACCGCCCCGCAAGAGGACGCCGTAGAACAGGACGACGCTCCGGACGTGGTCGAAGCCGCCAGCAACGCGGTTGGCGTTGTGGCGATCCGGTCGGTGGCAACCCCGATCGACAGCGCTGTGATCCTGCGCGGTGATACACAGGCGTCCCGCCGGGTTCAGGTCCGGTCTGAAACCAGCGCCATTGTGAACTCCGAGCCCCTACGCAAGGGGCGGTACATCGAAAAGGGCGAGGTTCTGTGCCAGCTTGACCCGGGCACCCGCGAGGCATCGTTGGCCGAAGCCCACGCCATGCTGGCCGAAGCGCGCAGTCATGTCCCCGAATCCGATGCCAACCTCGAAACGGCGCGGGCCCGTCTGGAAGAGGCGCAGATCAACTGGAACGCCGCTGAAAAGCTTGCCGCCGGTGGATACACATCCGAAACAAGCAAAGCCGGGGCCGCCGCTGCAGTGCGCGCCGCCGAAGCCGGTGTTGAATCGGCAAAGGCCGGCCTTGAATCTGCCCAGGCCGGAATCGAATCAGCACAGGCCAAGTTCGCCGCTGCCCAGCGCGAAATCGAACGCCTGACCATTATGGCCCCATTCGAAGGTCTGCTCGAATCCGACACCGCCGAAATCGGCAGCCTTCTGCAAGCCGGTGGCCTGTGCGCCGAGATCCTGCAGCTCGACCCGATCAAGGTCGTTGGATACGTGCCCGAAACCGAAGTGAACCGCGTGCAAGTCGGCGCGATAGCCGGGGCTGAACTGGCCACCGGCCTTCGGGTTCAGGGGCGGGTGACCTTCCTCAGCCGATCCGCCGACCCGACCACGCGCACCTTTCTGGTCGAAGTCACGGTGGAAAACACAGACCTGGCGATCCGCGATGGCCAGACCGCGACCATCGCGATTGGGGCCGAGGGCATCAAAGCCCACAAAGTTCCGCAATCCGCACTGACCCTGAACAATGATGGTCAGTTGGGCATTCGCGCCGTGGCATCGGGTAATCTGGTCAAGTTCCACCCGGTCCGCCTGCTGCGCGATGATATCGATGGCGTCTGGATCGGCGGCCTGCCCGAAACGGCGGATGTCATCGTCGTGGGTCAGGATTTCGTGATTGATGGCGTTCATGTCACGCCGACCTATCGGGAGGCCGCGCAATGACCGGCATGGTCGCATGGGCCGCACAACACGCGCGGATGGTCATGGCGTTCATCGCGCTGTCGCTGATCATCGGCGGGTTTGCCTATGCCAACCTGCCGAAAGAGGGCGAACCGGATATCGACATCCCAATGCTCTATATCTCGGTCCAGTTCCCCGGCATCTCGGCAGAAGACTCCGAAAGCCTGCTGGTCAAACCGATGGAAAAAGAGCTCGTTGATGTCGACGGGCTCGATTCGATGACAGCCACCGCTGCCGAAAACCACGCCAGCGTGCTGATGGAGTTCGAATTTGGCTGGGACAAAAGCGCAACCATCGCCGATGTCCGCGACGCGATGAACTCGGCCCAGGCCGAATTCCCCGATGGCGCCGACCAGTACACGATCTCGGAAATCAACTTTTCCGAATTCCCGATTGTCATCGTTAACCTGACCGGCGACGTGCCTGAACGCACAATGGCCCGCATCGCGAAAGACCTGCAGGACGATATCGAATCTCTGGACGCCGTGCTTGAGGCTGGAATCGCCGGCAACCGCGACGAGATGGTCGAAGTCACCATCGATCCGCTGCGGCTGGAATCCTATAACGTCACCGCTGCCGAACTGATCAACGTGGTACAAAACAACAACCAGCTGATCGCAGCAGGCGAGGTCGAGACGGCGCAAGGCACGTTCTCGGTCAAAATCCCGGGATCGTTCAACGATGTAAGCGATGTCTATCGCCTGCCAGTCAAGACAAACGGCGACCGCGTGGTGACACTGGGTGAGCTGGCCGAGATCAATTACACCTTTGAAGACCGCGCTGGCACGGCACGCTTTGACGGGATCAACACGGTCGCGTTGCAGGTGGTCAAGCGCAAGGGCTACAACCTGATCGACACTGTCGCCGAGGTCAAAACCGTTGTCGCGGATGCGCAGATGAAATGGCCGCCCGAACTGCAGTCGGCCATTCAGGTCGGTACGTCAAACGACCAGAGCCGCGTCGTGGGGTCGATGGTCAGCCAGCTGGAAGGATCGGTTCTGACGGCTGTAGCGCTGGTCATGATCGTGGTTCTGGCCGCCTTGGGCAGCCGCGCCGCATTGCTTGTGGGCTTTGCGATTCCAACGTCATTCCTGTTGTGCTTTGCCTTCCTCGCCCTGATGGGGGTCAGCATTTCCAACATCGTCATGTTCGGTTTGATCCTTGCAGTGGGGATGCTGGTCGACGGCGCCATTGTGGTCGTCGAATATGCCGACAAACGCATCGCCGAAGGCATCGGCCCGATGCACGCCTATGTCGAAGCAGCCCAGCGGATGTTCTGGCCCATCGTGTCGTCCACCGCGACAACTTTATGCGCCTTCCTGCCGATGCTGTTCTGGCCGGGTGTCCCGGGTGAATTCATGGGCATGCTGCCGGTCACGCTGATCTTCGTGCTGTCCGCCTCACTGGTCGTGGCTCTGATTTATCTTCCGGTCATGGGCGGCGTCACGGGTCGGATCAGCCGCGTGTTCGGATCAATCTCTGACGTGTTGCGCGCGCGCCTGCCTTGGGTTGTACGCGCCGTTCTGGTTCCGCCGTCGCTGTACCTGATGTTCCTTGGTGCGATGCAGATTTTGAACCCGTTCTACCTGATTCCAGCGGCCGCAGCCGTTCCGGCCGCCGTCGGATCGATCGCCGGAGCCGTCATTTTCCTGCTCGGCGCATTTGCCGGGTCGGTCACCCTGACTGCAGCGCGACTTGAGCGCGCCCCGCGCAAGGTCAAAACATCCAAAGGCCACACACCATTCGGTTGGGTGATCTGGACCATAGCCGGTAACCCGGTAATGCCCGTGGTGACCATCGCGGCAGTGTTTGCCGGGGTGATCTATATTGCCACCGTTCTGTTCCCTGCAAATTCCAAAGGCGTCGAATTTTTCGTTGAATCGGAACCCGAACAGGCCACTGCCTATGTCCGCGCCCGGGGCAACCTGTCGCTGATCGAAACCGACGCCATGGTCATGGCCACGGAAAACATCATCGCCGCACACCCCGCGGTTATCAACGTCTTTGCCTTCGCAGGCGAAGGTGGGCTGGACACCGGCGGCCCCGGTGGCGGCCAGTCGCCTGCCGACACCGTCGGTCAGGTCCAGTTCGAAATGATCCCGTGGGAAGATCGCCCGACCCAGACCGAGACCTGGTTCAACGGGCGCTTCACCCGGCAGGTCACCGCTGCCGATTTCGACGGCACCAATGTCATCGCCGAACTGAATGCCGAGCTGGCCAAACTCCCCGGCTTCATCGCCGAGATCGAGCCTCTGGAACAAGGCCCCGGTCAGGGCAAACCGGTGCATCTGCGGATCAAGGGCGACAACTGGGATGACCTGACGGCCGCCGCCAACACCGCGCGCGAACATTTTGAAACCGTCCCGGGCCTGATCAAGATCGAAGACACCCTGCCCCTGCCCGGCATCGACTGGCAGATCGACGTTGATGTCGAAAAAGCAGGTCGGTTCGGCGCAGATGTCGCCACCGTTGGTGCCATGGTCCAGCTTGTGACCCGTGGTATCCTGCTGGACACGATGCGCGTGGAAAGCAGCGATGACGAGATCGAGATCCGTGTGCGCCTGCCCGAGAAATACCGGGTGCTGTCAACGCTCGACACGCTCAAGGTTCGCACTCAGGACGGCCTGGTGCCGCTGTCAAACTTCATCACCCGCAAACCGGTTAAGAAACTGGCCTCGATCAGCCGGGTCGATCAGGAACGGTATTTCGATGTCAAAGCCGACGTCGTTGCCGGCATGGTCAAGCTGGTCGCCGCTGATGCGGACACGGGCGACGACATCACCTTGGCCACAGCCCACACACTCGGCCAGGGCATGGCTCCCATGGGCGAACTGGTCGAAGGCCCCGACGACACACGTTATGATCACGTCACGCTGGACGGGGCCGAAACGATCGGCGCGCTGCGCGATGCGCTGGACACCGGCAATGTGCGTGCGGTTCCGGTCAATCCAACCGAACGGATCGCGGTTCTGACCGAATGGCTGAACACCTCCCCATTCGCCAATACCGTCAACTGGGAGTGGACCGGCGATCAGGAAGAACAGGCCGAATCCGGCGCCTTCCTGCAGAACGCGTTTCTTGGCGCCCTGGGCCTGATGTTCATCATCCTGCTGACCCAGTTCAACAGTTTCTATAACTCGATTCTGGTGTTGCTCGCGGTCATCCTGTCGACCACCGGTGTTCTGATCGGGATGATGGTCATGCAACAGCCGTTTTCGATCATCATGACCGGAACCGGCATCGTGGCCTTGGCGGGAATCGTGGTGAACAACAACATTGTCCTGATCGACACCTATCAGGAGTTCAGCCAGTATATGCCCCGGATCGAGGCCATCGTGCGCACTGCCGAGGCCCGGATTCGCCCGGTTCTGCTGACCACGATCACCACGATGGCGGGCCTGACCCCGATGATGTTCGGACTCAGCTTTGATTTCATCGGCGGCGGCTATTCCATCGACAGTCCGACAGCGCTGTGGTGGAAACAGCTGGCAACGGCGGTGGTTTTCGGTCTGGGGATCGCAACGGTGCTGACGCTGATCGTGACCCCGTCGTTCCTTGCGATCCGGGTCTGGGTGACAACCTATATCCGCCTGTTCGGTCGTGGCATTGCCCGCATAACTGCAGGACGCTCCAGCCGGATCGCGCGCGACATGCGCCTGAACCGAGCTGCGCGCAAAACAAAAACGACCGAGATTATCTGGGATGACATGTCAGAACCGAAACTGGTCAAAAGCCCGCAAGATGCAGAACCGCACCGGGTTTCGACCAAACCTTTGCGGGCCGCCGAGTGATTCGGTACCCAGTTTTTTCGCTGCGCCCGCGCTCTTGTCGAAACCGGCCAGATCGTCATTGTTTCGCCAGAGATCCTAAACAACGGGTTAAGCGGGCTTTACTGTTCACGAAATGGATGTAAACCGCCCGGCAACAGCAAATTGTTGTCGCCCGAACAAGCAAATGCGGCAAGAGTTTGGCAAGTTCGTCAAATTCGGCCATATTGTTTGGGACATCAGCGAGGATTGAGACATGAAAACCATTTTCCTGAGCGCGGTCGCTGCCGCAACAACGCTTGCCGTGACTGCAGTTCCGGCTGCTGCCCAGTCCACCAGCTGGTGGTCCAGTTTCTGGGGCGGCTGGAGTCGCGGTGATTATCACGATGGCGGCAGAACACGGTCATCGGTTCCGGAAATCGACGCCTCAACCGGCCTTCTGGCGTTGGCCGCCGTCGGCGCGGCACTGCTGCTGGCGCGGGAAGTAAAGCGACGCCGCAAGAAAAGCTGATTGGGCCGGGCGTCAACCTAAGCAAATCAGATAAGAGACCAGTCGCCGCCAATCAGGGCGGCGATTGCTATTGTGGCATTGGCCACGGCATGCGCGATGATCGCATCCGCCAGCCTGCCCCGCCGCATTGCCACCAAGGCAAAAATGACCCCGGCGATCCCCGCTTCGACGATCCGTCCATGCAGGACTGCAAAGGCCAGGCTTGAAACGGCGACAGCAATAACTTTGTGCGTTGTTTTCCCGTTGCTGAGGAACCCAAGCAGGTAACCGCGAAAGAACGCCTCTTCAATTACCGGCACCAGGACAGTCGTTCCAATGATCCGCGCGACAACCCACACAGCAAAAGCCCCGGCCCCAAGGGTTTCAAGCCCCGGCACCCCTGCCCCGTGCTTGGCCGTCAACAGCCACCCGGCCCCAACCACCAATCCGGCACCAATCGCGACCGGGTCCAACCGCCACTCAAGCCGCAGAAACGGCTTGCGGAAAACCCACAACACGCCCGCCATCAAAACCGCCTGAAGCGGATAGCCCAAGGCGGGGTTTTGCCAGAATGTATTGACCAGAAGCCCTGACAACATGAACACCAGAAACGGTGCGATTTGCGCTGCTGCCAGATCTTCGCGCAACGGCACGACACCAGCCGGGCCGCCATCGCCTGAGACGTCCACCGGGTCACGGTGCAGCGATGACACCACCTGGACAACCCACAACACCCCCAGCGCCAACAGGGTGAAAAACAACCAACCCGCAAAACTGTGAAACCCGTTCACCGCCAGATCCGGAGAAACATGCGCCCCGATCAGGATCAGGGCCGATATCCGGATGACGTTGAACACCCAGCTGACCAGAAGCGCCAAAGGAAACACAATCAACCAGAACGGACGCTGGCGCAGCGTGTCGCGCATCAACACGGCATAGATCGCCAGAAACCCGGTTGTCAGTGCAAAGCCTTCGATCCCCGAACAGGATCCGGCGACTTCGACGATGAAATCATCGACCCCAATGCTGGACGCTTCGGGGTTCAGCAGAACATGGTTCCCCAACAATGCAAGCACCACCGCGACTCCGTAGAACGTCGCGACCAGTAGCCCCTTCATCGACCACCAGAGCGGATCAAGCGCAGCGGCCAGGTCGGGGATGAAGGCCGCCGCAAGAATAACCGGAAACAACGCCGCGCCGCCATTTCGCAGCCATCGTAAAAGGTGGTGATGCGGCAAAAGCCAAAGCAGACCGCCGATACCCGCCAGCGTCGCCCCCCCTGTCAACGTGAAGAAATAGGTTCTGAAGTTTTGGTTCAGCTCCGCTGCATCTGCCGTGATCCACGGCAGAAAGATCAGCCCAAGCCCGGCCAGATGCACAATGGCCCACACGCGCGAGCCATAGTCGATCTGAGTTGCTTCGATCAATTGTCGCCGCAAGGCCGGACGAAACCAAAGAAACAGCCCCGCAGCCGCAAAGGCGCACATACCGCGCACCATCGCACTGCGCAGGGCGCGGCAGGCTGTTTCGATATCAGTCAGCCGGCACTCTACAGACGAGAACACCTGAAACACCAATACAATTGCCAAGACTTCCGCCGAAAAAAGGACGGTCAGCCAGAATAACCGGGTCTTCAAAGCAATGCCTCACCTAGACGCGCGTGGGGTTGTCGGACTCTAGCAATAGCGCATCATCATGGCAAAGATTGGAACGGTTCAGGCAGTTTTTCGGGCATCACGGACCTACGCCGCTTCGTCCGACTGTTGCCGTGTCCAAAGCTGGGCGTACCGACCCTTCTGCGTCAGCAGATCCTCGTGCCGGCCCCGCTCGATGATTTCACCTTTTTCCAGAACCACGATCTGATCGGCCTCGGCAATCGTACTCAGCCGGTGCGCAATCGTGATCACCGTGCGCCCCTCGCCCGCCAGCGACAGGGCATCTTTGATTTCCTGCTCGGTATCGGTGTCCAACGCGCTGGTCGCTTCGTCCAGCAGCAGGATCGGCGGGTTCTTGAGCAACGTACGCGCAATGCCGACACGCTGCTTTTCACCACCCGACAGCTTCAGACCGCGCTCGCCAACTTTGGTCTCATAGCCTTCCGGCAGGGTCACGATGAAATCGTGGATCTGAGCCGCGCGCGCGGCGTCTTCGACCTGCTCCTGCGTCGCACCGTCGAGACCATAAGCGATGTTGTATCCAATGGTGTCGTTGAACAGCACGGTGTCCTGCGGCACGACCCCGATGGCCTTGTGCAGACTCGACTGCGTGACATCGCGCACATCCTGCCCGTCGATCTTCAGCGACCCGCCCGTGACATCATAGAACCGGAACAACAGCCGACCGATTGTGGACTTGCCCGACCCTGTCGCGCCGACAATCGCGACGGATTTTCCAGCCGGAACCGTCAGGCTGACGCCCTTCAGAATCTCCCGCGTGTCTTCATAGCCAAATCGTACGTTTTCAAGGGTAACTTCCCCACCTTGTACATTTAGAGCACGCGCACCGGGTTTGTCGCTGACCTCGGCAGGTTGTTCCAAAAGGTCAAACATCTGGCCCATATCGACAAGGCTTTGACGGATCTCACGATACACTGTGCCAAGGAAGTTCAGCGGGATGGTGATCTGCACCATATAGGCGTTCACCATCACGAAATCGCCCACCGTCAGTGATCCGTTCTGAACCCCGATGGCCGCCAGAACCATAACGCCAATCAGCCCAAGTGTGATCAAAAACGATTGACCAAAATTCAAAAACGCCAACGAATAGGCAGTCTTAAGCGCTGCTTGCGCATAGGCCCGCATCGACACGTCATAGCGTTTAGCTTCCCGCTCTTCGGCGCTGAAATACTTGACGGTTTCATAGTTCAGCAGGCTGTCGATGGCCTTTTGATTGGCATCCGTGTCCTGATCATTCATCTCGCGCCGCAGTTTCACACGCCACTCAGTCACGGCGAACGTGAACCAGACATAAAGTGCAATCGTGGTGGCCACGATGACCAGATACCAGACGTCAAACAAAACCGTCAGGATAATCGCAACCAACACCAGCTCCAGGATCAAAGGCCCGACGCTAAACAGCAGAAAACGTAGAAGAAATTCGACGCCCTTGACGCCGCGCTCGATGATACGGCTCAGCCCACCGGTCTTGCGGCTAATGTGATAGCGCATCGATAAACGGTGAATATGCCGGAAGGTTTCCAACGCCAGCCGCCGCAAAGCACGCTGAGCCACAGGCGCAAAAATCGCATCGCGAAGCTGCTGGAATCCGACAGTCATCATGCGTGCAACGCCATAGGCCACAGTCAATCCGATTGCGCCCAAAGCGAGCGGAGGAATACCGCCATCTTTGGCCAGCGCGTCAACTGCGCCTTTGTACAAAACGGGCGTATAGACTGCGATCAACTTGGCCACGACCAAAACGACCAGTGCCAGAACAACACGGCGTTTCACCCAAGGTTGATCATCGGGCCACATATAGGGCGCGACCTTACGGATCGTGCGCCAGCCTGACTGCCGTTCGTCAACTGTCACGTCATCGGGAGTTGGGGTCATGATGTTTCCTTGCCTCAGCCGACACATAGGCCAGCGTCAGACCATTGACCAGTGCGGCCAAAAGCAACCTAGTCCGGGACAGAGAACACTTGTCCGGGGTAAATCAAATCCGGATTGCGGATGCTGTCGCGGTTAGCGTCGAACACTTTTACGTACAAAACGCCATCGCCATACCGGTCACGCGATATCGCCCAAAGCGTATCCCCCTTCTGAACGGTTACGGCCCGGATCGGCGGGGCTGCGCCCGGTTCCTGGGACACGGCAGGCAGCAAAACCTCGGGCGCTTCACGCTTGAATGGGGTTTCCAAACGGCTGACAACATCGCCTTGTGCGTTCAGCGCGTCCAGTCGAAGCGTATAGATGCCGGGTTCGATCCCGTCCAACTCGCCCTTCCATTTGCCATCCTCACCTGCACCCATATCGGTGACGGCTTGGTTGTCCAGATACACCCGCACAATCGCGCTTTCACCAGCGCGGCCGGTCAGCTGCACTTCGCCTTCTTCAGAGTAACTGATGGTTTCCAGAGTGATTTCGCTGAGCACCTCGGGACGTGGAGCAGTGCCAGACTGGATCAGTTCAACGCCATCCGCATCGGCTCGCAACACGGCGATTGATCTGGTTTCGGGAACCGGGGCGGGCGCGTCTTCGACCACGGCTTCGGGTTCGGCCTTGGCCGGTGTATCCGGAACGGAAGGTTGAACAGGTGCCGCCGCGTCGGTTGTTTTGATTGGCGGTTCAGGTCGCGGTTTTGGCGCGATCGTTGGGTCAGCAACGGCTTCTTTGACCGGCTCGACCTCTTGTTTGGGGTCTGCACTGGTCACGACCTGCTCTGCACCGTCTGTCTTAGCCGGGTCTGCCGGGGCGTCAGCCGTTTGCGTATCTGCAACGACCGGATCATCCTGAACCACTGGCTGTTCGAGAACGACCGCGCTTTCTTCGGCTTCGGCGACGGTTGTTTCGGCCTGGGTCGGCTCTGGAGCGGGTTCGGGCTGCGGCTTGGCAACCGCGATTGCGGTTTCTTCTGCCTCGGGCGCGGGGTCTGTGGGTACGGCCGTTGGCTCGACATCCTGTTCTGTCGTCGCCTCAGCTTTCGGCGTTTCAACAGGGCCCGGCGCTACCGGCTCAACTGCTGCAACCTGTTCATCCACCGGTTCTGCGGCGGCAACATCCTCGGCATCCGGTTCAACCTCGGGTTCAGGTGCAACCTCAACCACCTTCTCGGGTCCCGGTTCGGTAACTTCGGCGGACTCAACTTCGGCCACTTGCGGTTCCGGCTCAGGTTCAGCGCGAGGAGTCGGTGCGAGGATGATCTGGTCTTCGGACAGCACTTTTTGACCGGCCAGTTCTGCAATCATCGACAGGATTCGTGGCGCATCACTGGGCGGGAGCGACAAGAACGATACGAAACTGCCGCTTGCATCGACCTCGAACTGGTCCTGAACGGCCTCGTCCAGCAACAGCGACACCTTGCTGCCAGCCGTGCCTGTACCGGCGATAACAGTGGTGCCGTCAGCCTCAACCCGCACCACATCAAAACTGGGGGCTGCGAGTTCCGGCAAAACAGGCTCAGATGCTGGCTCTGGTTCTGGCTCAGCTTGGGCAACAGGATCTTCAGCAGGCTCGGGTTCAGTTACAGGCTCCGGTTCGGCTTCAACAACAGGTTCTGGGTCCGGCTCGGCTTTGAGTACGGGTTCAGGAATTGGCTTATCTACTGTGTCCTGCGGGGCTTGAACCGGGTCCTGAGGCATGACCACCAATTCGACGGGGTCGCTCACCCGGCCATCAAAGACGCCTGCGAAATATGCGCCGCCTGCAACAACTGCCGAAACGGCACCTGCAACTGCAACCCAACCAATGGTCCCCAAACCACCGCCTCCGGCTGATGCCGCCATTTTCTTCCCTTTCCCCCAAGACCTGCGTGACGCCCCGTTGAGCCTGCCCATCATTCCCGCTATCAGGGAAGAAATTACGCCGTTCTTCCCCTTGACAACAGTACGAAAGGCCGAGCCATGCCCGTCAAATCCGTGTGTGTGTATTGTGGATCACGTGCAGGGGCAATGCCTGCCTATGCGCAAGATGCCCAAGAACTTGGCAAAAACCTTGCTGACGAGGGCTGGAGGCTGGTTTACGGCGCCGGTGATGTCGGCCTGATGGGCGAAGTTGCCCGCGCCGCTCAGGCTGCCGGGGGGGACACATTCGGCGTCATCCCCCAACATCTGGTTGACTGGGAAGTCGGCAAAACCGACCTGACACGCTATATCGTCACCGAAACCATGCACGAGCGCAAAAAGGTCATGTTCATGAATGCCGATGCGGTTGTTGTTTTGCCCGGCGGCGCCGGATCGCTGGATGAGTTGTTCGAGGCTTTGACATGGCGCCAACTTGGCCTGCATTCAAAACCGATCGTGATCCTGAACTCGGGCGGATACTGGGACACATTGAAGGCGTTGATTGACCACGTCATCGCACAAGGCTTTGCCGACGCGTCTCTGGCAGACTTCTTGTCCTGGGCCGATACTCCTGACGACGCCATGCGTAACCTACGCGTCGCGCTGGCCTGACCGGCGGATTATAGCCCATTTTCGGCCTGTCGCGAATCCGGCGCGATGCGGACCAAACCCCGCAATGGGTTGATAAACAAGGCTTCTTAGGCAATGCCGCGTTTCATGAGCGCGGTTTGCATTTCTGTTGACGCGACTTCCCTTGTTGTCGGGGCATACCCGACGTGTAGAAATTGCATCAGGGAAGAGACCAGAATTCACCATACAGCCATCTTCAAATGACCCGGCGACGGTGGGTTTCTGAGTTTAGTTATTATGTATGAGGTTAAGATATGTGCGGATTTTGTGAGCAGGCCGAACTCCTGGAAGATTGCGGAGTGGACGGCTTGGGATCGCTGAAGGTCACTTTGGAGGATGCCGGACGCCCGGCAGACCGGTTGATCCCGGGCGACATCACCACCACAGCGACGATTGCCGTTGGCGACTCGGTCGATGAATCACTGGAAACCCTTGGCGACAAGGACTGGTTCCAGATTGATCTTTCAGCGGGTGAGTGGATTTCGATCAGCCTGCGCGGCGTTGACCACACAGCCGGCGATGGCCTTCCCGGCGTAGAAGATCCACTGGTCCGCCTGCGCGACAGCAACGGCAACATCGTGGCAACCGATGATGACGGCGGTGTTGGCCTGAACTCTCTGCTGTCCGTCTCGGTCGAAGTCTCGGGCACGTATTACATCGAAGTTGACTCGTGGCGCAGCCAGTCCACCGGCAACTATCGCCTTGGCGTCACCGCCGCGACCGCGCCCAGCCCGGTCGATGCCGTGCAAGGCAGCAACTGGTTGGACGACAGCGACACATTGCTTGTCTACTTCGCGCAAGAAGGAGATATCTACAACGACTTCGGCGACATCTATGAAGCCAGCGGTGTCAACGCCTACGAACAGGGTCAAATCTGGTCGGTCTTCGAGCAGGTCGAAACCTTTGCCGATATCGATTTCGAGATCACGACCAACCGCGCCGCCGCCGACCTTGAATTTGCAACCACCAAATTGGCGTCCTCGCCGTCGGGCACTTTGCTCGGCTTTTTCAACTTTCCAGATTCGAACGGCGACGGCGGGTTTGGCGTTCTGAACAACAATGCTGACAGCTTCCCGCTGTGGAACGACACACCCGGCGGCACCCTGGACACGGGCGGCTTCATGTTCAGCGTTATCGTACATGAATTGGGCCATGGTCTGGGACTGGGCCATCCGCACGACAACGGCAACGGCACATCAGTCATGCTGGGCGTGTCCGACTCGGGCGACCGGGGGGATTACGAGCTGAACTCTGCCCCCTATACGATCATGACCTATACCGAAGGGTCGACAATCGCGGGCGTCGCCAGCACCACAGCCTCGACCGGCCACGCGGCGTCGTATGGCGCTCTGGACATCGCGGCCCTGCAGAACTTTTATGGCGCAAACACCAGCCATGCGTCGGGTGACGACATTTATGTTCTGGATGATAGCAACGTCACCGGCTCAGGCGCGGGATACTATGCAATCTGGGACACCGACGGGACTGACGAAATCCGGTACAATGGCACCAGCGATGCAGTGATCGATCTGCGCGCTGCGACCTTGCAGTACGAAGACGGCGGAGGCGGGTTCCTGTCCTATGTCGATGGTGTGATCGGTGGGCGGACCATCGCCAACGGAGTTGTTATCGAAAACGCGACCGGATCTTCGGGCGATGATGAAATCACCGGGAACGCAGCCGACAATCGCCTAAACGGTCGGAACGGCGATGACATTATCTTTGGACTGGACGGTCGGGATACATTGGTTGGTGCAGGTGGATCGGATGACATGTCCGGCGGTCTTGGCAATGACCGCCTGAACGCCGGTGCCGGAAATGATACGGTGTCGGGCGGAGACGGGCGCGATATTCTGACTGGCGGCCTGGGGTCAGACGACCTGTTCGGCGATGAGGGTAACGATATATTTCGGTTTACCCTTGGAGATGGCGACGACTATATGGATGGTGGCGACGGTATCGATGTCTGGGTGGCGCGCGGCTTTAGCTCCACCACGTTTGACATTGTGCAATCCGGCATGTCGGACTGGACGGTCACCCATTCCGAGACCGGCGAGACTGATATCCTGACCAACATTGAAAAACTGCGCTTCGACGATACGGTGTATTCGGCCTGATCGCTTCATAACTCAGGGTCGCCCGGAACCTTGGGCTAACGAACGCATAGAACGAATAACGCCCGGGGACCCCCCGGGCGTTTCAATATTCGAACGGACGCTGTGATTACATCCGCGAAGCGACGTTTTCCCAGTTCACCAGATTGTCGAGGAAGTTCGACAGGTAGACAGGGCGCTTGTTGCGGAAATCGATGTAATACGAATGCTCCCACACGTCACAGCCCAGCAGTGCGGTCTGGCCAAAGCACAGCGGGTTCACGCCGTTCTCTGTCTTCGTCACTGCCAGCGCCCCATCGGCCTTTTTGACCAGCCAGGCCCAGCCCGATCCGAACTGACCCGCGCCGGCAGCCGAAAACTGCGACTTGAATTCGTCGACCGAGCCAAAGCTTTCGATCAGCGCCTTTTCAAGCTCACCCGGCATGGCATTGCCGTCCGGGCCCATCATTTCCCAGAACTGGTTGTGGTTCCAAAGTTGGCTGATGTTGTTGAAGATACCATTCTGCGCCACGGCGCCGGCGTCATAGGTGCCGGTAATGATCTCTTCCAACGACTTGTCGGCCCACTCGGTGCCTGCGATCAGCTTGTTGCCGTTGTCGACATAAGCCTTGTGGTGCAGATCGTGGTGAAATTCCAGCGTTTCTGCCGACATGCCCTTGGCTGCTAGTGCGTCATGTGCATAAGGAAGATCGGGTAGTTCAAAAGCCATCTTGGCCCCCTGCTGAATTGGTTGCGTTTCCCCGATTTACATGCGGCGATGCTGCTGGCAGGTCAAGGGTTATGGCCATAAAAGGATCAATCTAGGTCCGGAATATGAGGCAATCGACATGCTGACGCGGGTGAGAAAAGCGATATACCGGATGCGGGGCCACGTTTCAGGCAGGCTGGCAGACGAAGAATTCCGGCTTGATCCCTATCATTCCAAGTTCTGGCACAAGGCCGCTTCGGGCACGTGGGAGCCTGAAACCTTTGCCATCCTGCGCGATCATCTGGACAAAAACCACGACTATCTCGACATCGGGGCCTGGATCGGCCCAACCGTACTTTATGGCGCGCGCAAAGCCCGACACGTCTGGTGTTTCGAACCCGATCCGGTCGCCTTTCGGCACCTGGCCTGGAACATCGAATTGAACGGGATGACCAATGTCTCGGCCTTTTCCGCTGCTTTGTCTGAAGACTTCGGTGTGGCCCGCATGGCCAGCTTCGGGGGCGAGGCTGGCGACAGCATGACAAGCCTGCTGAATGCGAATGGTCGAGGCGGCAATGATGTGCTGACCCTTGGATGGGAGCAGTTTGCGGGTGCCGTCGACTTGTCGGGCGTGTCGCTGGTCAAAATGGACATCGAAGGTGCCGAATTCTCGGTGCTGCCAACGCTGATCCCGTGGTTGAAGGAAAACCGCCCTGCCCTGTTCCTGTCCACCCATGCACCTTTTCTGGACGACGGTTCGCGCGCCAAACAAATGGCGGACCTGTTCGAACAGTTGTCGTTCTACGACCAATGCCAGGACGAGACGGGCAAGCCCGTGTCAGCGGTCTCCGTAACAGATGCGCGATATCTTGACCGTTTCCCGACTTTCCTATTTTCGGGACAGTAGTCTCTCAATTGGCCACGTCATAATTCCGGCATGGCATTGCATTCAAACTGGTTACGCCTTCTTGGGGAAGGATGTGACAGGCTTGCACGATAGCAGTCCGTCTAGGCTACCACCGTTGACCAAACGCGGTGGAGATGTACTGCGAACAGTTCCGGTCATGGATTTCGGATCAAATTTGATACGAAACGATCCCCCATACTGTACCCAGCTGTTGTCGGAATTTGAAAACTCCAAGACAACGATATCACACCGTCACTACCGACCTTCTGTTTCGCGCTCGCCATCTTGTCTTGTCGAAAAGTTAGGGGATCTAACGCCGGAACTTTCGATGCACCTTCAATGATCTGAAAAAACAAAGATGAGGGTTTAATTCCTCTGGTTTTGTATCCACTGGCCCCGGTAAAATCTGCGTCGCACTCATATATCTGTCCCGCTGCAGACGCCTGCGAAGCGGTCGAGGACAAGCACGCAGCCCCTGCGAATACCAAGGTCAAAAGAAGTTTTGAACACCGCATCGTTTTCCTCACTTTTTTCATAGTCTGCTGACCACTTCGACAAATTGAATTGCCGATCTTCATAGGGCCGGTCAACCAAAACAACGTTTAACAGAATAGTCGACGAAATTGAATTAACCGACCCTTTGTTATCGTTGTGAAACCCTGGCAGGTTGCCTCAACAGATCGCCGACACTGAAGTCAGGCACCTGCGCCGAATAGCTAATGACATAGGTACTGTTGCGTCCTTTTGATCCCTTCAGCGCCCAATCAAACCGATGACCTGTTTCACTTTCCTTAATGTCCGCCACCGGAACTGGTGCGAGATGCACTTTTTTAGCAACAACGCCAAAGGTAAAAGCCGCGTTTATTACATCATCAACAGCCAGAATAATTCGGAGTGGCACCGCGCCTCCGTTCGACCCGTCTGTGAACTCACAATCATAAGCGATTACAGATGCAGTCCCTGCCGCGCCCAACAAAATGCACACCATTGAAAAAGGGCTTTACTTGCCGCCCCAATGCAATTCGCCACCCAGTTATCAACTGGATGGCGACAAATGCAAAATGCGAATTAACGCAGGTCAGCGTCAAACCTGAATCAATCAGAAAACGTCGACAGCTGATCCCGACGCAGCCGCCGTTTTGAGAAGGGTGAATGCGTACTCGGCGACCGAGCGGAAGCAGATTACGCAAAAGGTGTTTTCGTCTTCCATCCAAACGGCCGCCGCAATCTGTGCCATGCGCGTGCGCCGGAACTGGCCGGGTTCAAAGCTGCCTGGTGCAAAATCCACCGGGCACAGTTTGGCCATGACCTCGCGGGCTGCCGGACCCGTTACGCGAAACTGCGCGCGCGCATCGGAAACGTCCACAACGAGGCTGTGGGTCGTTCCCAGCGCCGTCGTCATCGTGCCGACCGCTGCCCCCGCGTCCGCATAGTCACACATCACCAGCGCCTCATCCGGCGACATCCAGGCGATGGATCCGGTTTTTCCGCTGGCGATGGTCAGCGGCGATGGCATCTTGCCACCTGTCACCCCGGTCGCGGCCTTTTTGACGGCTGCGGCGGACAGGTCACCACGTAGGGTGATCATGCCCTTCAGCCCGCAGTCTTCGACCCGGACCAGACCGCAAAAGGCCGAGCCGCTAAGTGCGCTTACAGGTTCAGACATTCTGCTTTTCCCCGTCCTTGTCGTAGAACACCGGGTCTACGATCGTTGCGGTATAGATCTTGCCATCGGTGCCGGGGAATTCCAGCACCTCGCCCATGCGATCAGGGCCATTCAGAACCAGACCCATCGCAATCCCCTTGTTCAGGTTCGGCGAGTAATACGTCGATGTGACGCGTCCGACCATATTACGCTGGCCATTCGCGTTCACGCCCTCGCCAACAGCATAGGCGCCGTCTGGCAGCACCGAACCGTCAGTGGTCTCTAACCCGACAAGCTTCCAGCGGGTCGGATCAGTCATATGGCTGCGCTGCTGAGCCCGCTTGCCAAGGAAATCTTCTTTCTTTTTCGAGATTGCCCAGTTCAGCCCCAGATCCTGTGGAATCACGGTGCCGTCACTTTCATCCCCGATCATGATAAAGCCCTTTTCGGCGCGCAGAATGTGCAGTGTCTCGGTACCGTAAGGCATCATGCCAAACCCATCGCCCGCCGACCTGAGCGCATTCCAAAGCGCCTGCCCCTGGCTTGCTGAAACGGCGATTTCATAGCTGAGCTCGCCTGAGAACGAGATCCGATAGATCCGCACATCAAAACCGCCCAAGATGCCATCGCGCCATTCCATGAACGGCAGATCGTCTTTACCGACATCCATGCCACCCAGTTTTTCCAGCACGGCGCGGGCCTTGGGGCCGACCACGGCAATCTGCGCGAACTGTTCGGTCACGTTGGCAACGTAGACCTTCCAGTCCCACCATTCGGTCTGCAGCCATTCTTCCATATGCGCATGGATCCGCTCGGCCCCGCCTGTGGTGGTGTGGCAGAACCATGTGTCGTCATCGATCCGGGCAACCACGCCATCGTCGATCAGGAACCCGTTTTCACTGCACATCAGACCATAGCGGCATTTTCCCGGCTTCAGGTTGGACATCATGTTGGTGTACATCATGTCCAAGAACCGACCAGCATCCGGACCTTTGACAACGATCTTCCCAAGCGTCGAAGCGTCAAGAATTCCAACAGCTTCTCGCACGTTCCTGGTTTCGCGCATCACCGCGTCATGCACGGTTTCACCATCACGGACATAGGCATATGGACGCCGCCACTGGCCAACCGGTTCCCAGTCCGCGCCGTGTGCTTCGTTCCAGTCATGCATTGGCGTACGGCGGATCGGCTGAAAGACTTCGCCCCGCGCTTCGCCGCCAATCGACCCCATTGAAATTGGCGTATACGGCGGGCGAAACGTCGTCGTGCCGACCTGCGGAATCTTTGCATCCAGCGCATTCGCAAGCGTTGCGAGGCCGTTGATATTGCTTAGTTTTCCCTGATCGGTGGCCATGCCCAGTGTTGTGTACCGCTTTGTATGCTCAACACTTTCGTAGCCTTCACGCGCAGCCAGTTGGACGTCCGACACTTTCACGTCGTTCTGATAGTCCAGCCAGGTTTTGGTACGCAACTCCATTTCCGCATTGCGCGGCATCAGCCAGACCGGCTCCATCGGCGCATAAGCAGTATCTACGCCGCGCGGTGCGGCAGTGCGTTTCGCTTTGAAACCAGCGTCCTGCGTGGCTTTCTTACCTGCCGCAACGGCGTCAGACACGATCTCGCCCAGGTGCATTTCGCCGTTCGCGGTCCCTGCCGGAACAACAAAGCCCTGACCATCTGCTCCGGTGGGTGGGCGATTTGGATCGGGACGGAACTGAGACAGACTGTCATCCCAAGTCAGCTTGCCGCCGCAATGCGACCACAGATGCACAACCGGCGACCAGCCACCTGACATGGCGACCGCATCGCACGAGATCTCTTCCAAAGCGGCCCCGGTTCCGGCCTGTGCACAGATGGCCACTTTCTTGACCCGCTTGCCGCCGCTGACTTTGCCGATGGCCCGGCCGCAGTCGATACGGATGCCCAATTCGCGAGCCTGTTCCATCAATTCCCCGCCACCCGTATCGCGGGCATCCAGGATACGCAGCACATCGACGCCCATTTCCTTGAGGCAGATTGCGGTGCGATAGGCGTCGTCATTATTGGTGGCGACGATCACCTTGTCGCCCGGCGTCACGCCATAGTTAACAGCATAGTCCCGCATGGCCGCAGCCAGCATCACACCCGGCACGTCATTGCCAGCAAAAGACAACGGCCGCTCGATGGCCCCGGTCGCCGTGATGATCTGCTTGGCCCGGATCCGCCACAGGCGATGACGCGGTCCTTCCAACGACGGCGCGTGGTCCGTGACCCGTTCATAGCCCAACGCATACCCGTGATCATAGACACCCGCGCCCATGCAGCGCAGGCGCATGGTGACGTTGTCCATCGCTTCAAGCTCGGTCACGAGGATCGCGATATAATCCGCAACGGCTGTGCCATTCACCGTGCCGCCATCAACCGGCGCACGGCCACCCCAATGGGCAGTCTGTTCCAGCACCATAACCTTGGCGCCGGACTGCGCAGCTGTTTTTGCGGCCAGCAACCCGGCCACACCGCCGCCGATCACCAGAATATCGGTGAAGGCATAGAAATGTTCGTACCTATCCGCATCCCGGTCTTTCGGGGCCCGGCCCAGACCTGCGGATTGGCGGATGAAAGGTTCATAAATGTGCTTCCAGAACGGACGCGGGTGGATGAACATCTTGTAATAGAACCCAGCCGGCAGAAACCGGGCGAAGGCCTTGTTCACCGCGCCAATGTCGTATTCCAGACTGGGCCAGTGGTTTTGCGAGGCGGATTCCAGCCCGTCGAACAATTCGGTTGTGGTGGCGCGCTGGTTCGGTTCGAACCGGTCGCCAGAGCCCAGGCCCAGCAGGGCGTTGGGTTCTTCTGCTCCCGAGGCAACAATGCCGCGCGGACGGTGGTATTTGAACGACCGGCCAACAAGCATCTGGTCATTGGCCAGAAGCGCCGAGGCGAGCGTGTCGCCGGCAAAGCCCGTAAAGGATTTGCCGTTGAAGGTGAACTTGACCGGTTTTGAGCGGTCGATCAGACGGCCCTGATTGGCGAGACGGGTGCTCATTCACTGGCCCTTTCACAGGTGGCAGAGGTGGCATTTGGGTATTTGAAACAAGAAAGAAGCATCAGCCGAACAGCCTCCAGGTCCAGCCCGGGCGCTTGCCCGAAATCCGGTCGCAGATCTCTTTTGGCGGTTCGGTGGTCTGGGCCGAATATGTGCCGAACACTTCAAGCGTGTCGGTGGAACGGGCGGCATGAAACCACTTGCCGCAGCCTGCCGCATGGCGCCAGCGTTCGAAATGTACGCCGCGCGGGTTTTCACGCGCAAAGAGATAGTCCTGAAAGTCTTCGTCCGAAGACCCCGGACCGAAGCGTTTCAAGTGCGCTTCGCCGCCGGGGGACAGTTCGGTTTCGTCGGCATCAACGCCGCAATAGGGGCAATGAAGGATCAGCATCTGGCAACACCGTTCTTGAATTGGGCGGTCTGCGGGCCCATGTCAAAGTCATGCAGACATTTGTTATTCTCATTCTTGGATTGCTGGCGGTCGGTGGAACATTCGCATTTTTCGAACGTCGGCGCGGGCGAACTTTTCTGAAACATGACTTGAACCGGGACCGGATCAGCCCGCAGATGATGGCCGAGCGCGAGCGGGCTTTGCATCGGACTGACGGGCGCAGCGGTTACAACTAGTCTTACATGCACTAGCGGCCCTCCTTTGGTGGCAGGCTGGCGGCGTTGGCCAGCGAGAGCTCGGTTAGTTTTGCGCGTAGGGTATCGTTTTCAAAGGTGCCGGTGTCGAGTTCGACCATACCGCCCATCGGGCGCCCGGTGAACGACAGCGGCGCGGCCCCTGCGGCAAGCGCTTCGGCTTCGCGCGCTTTTCCCGGACGATACATTGCGCCCTCTTTCATGACACCACAGACCATGTTGCCGTAGAGCAGGAAGCACAGGCCGCCGAACATCTTCCTTTCCGACAGCCCCGGCTCGACACCCAGATCAGCGCGCATGGTGTCGGCCATTTGCTCAGAGAACGGCAACGCCAAAACCCTCCCTGAACGAAAAGGCTTCCAGATCTCTGCGCAGCTTGACCATTAGTGTGCCACCCCTGCCGCCACGCTTTCGTCGATGAACCGGCCCTCTTTGAACCGATCCAGCGAGAACGCCTCGGTCAGCGGCGAGTGACCCGTGGCCATCAGTTCGGCCATACCCCAGCCTGAGCCCGGGATCGCCTTGAACCCGCCGGTGCCCCAGCCGCAATTGATGAAACAGCCCTCGACCGGCGTTTTCGACAGGATCGGCGAGCGGTCACCGGTCACGTCAACAATACCGCCCCATTGGCGCAGCATTTTCAGACGTGAGATCATCGGGAAGGTTTCGATCAGGGCCCGCACGGTTTCTTCGATATGGTGGAACGATCCGCGCTGGGTGTAATTGTTGTAACCGTCCGTGCCGCCGCCGATCACCATTTCGCCCTTGTCGGATTGGCTCATGTATCCGTGCACGGTGTTGGCCATCACGACCACATCCATGCAGGGCTTGATCGGTTCGGACACCAGTGCCTGCAACGCCACCGATTCAAGCGGCAGACGGAAGCCGGCTTTTTCGGCCAGTACGCCGGAATGGCCTGCCACGACCACGCCCAGCTTGTCGCAGTCAATCGCGCCCTTCGTGGTGTCGACCCCGGCCACCTTGCCGTTTTCAGTACGCACGCCAGTGACTTCGCATTGCTGGATGATATCCATGCCCATCGCCGAACAGGCGCGGGCATAGCCCCAGGCCACGGCGTCGTGGCGCGCCGTGCCGCCGCGCGGCTGCCACAACGCCCCCAGAACGGGATAGCGCGGGCCGTTGATGTCGATGATCGGCACCAGTTCCTTGACACGTTCGGGGCCAATGAATTCGGTTTGCACGCCTTGCAGGGCGTTGGCATGGGCTGTGCGCTGATAGCCGCGGATCTCGTGCTGGGTCTGGGCCAGCATCATCACGCCGCGGGGGCTGAACATCACGTTATAGTTAATGTCCTGGCTGAGGTCTTCGTACAGCGAGCGGGCCTTTTCATAGATCGCCGCCGAGGGATCCTGCAGATAGTTTGACCGGATGATCGTGGTGTTCCGACCGGTGTTGCCGCCGCCCAACCAGCCCTTTTCAATCACGGCCACATTGGTGATGCCAAAGTTCTTGCCAAGGTAATAGGCGGTCGCCAGCCCATGGCCACCGGCACCGATGATCACGACGTCATACCGTTTCTTCGGCTCGGGCGAGGCCCAGGCACGACTCCAGCCAGTGTGATAGTTCAGTGCTTCGCGGGCGATGGCAAAAGCGGAATAGCGTTTCATGGGCGAATCCGTTCAAAGCGTTCAGGCAAAGATATGCCGCGATCCCAAAGATGACCCGCGACCCGAACCGCCGCAATAGTGCACAGTTGCGACATGGTCGCCCGATGCGCTCAAGCGCGGCGATTTGCCCTTTTTTCGAGGCTCCCGCAGATATACATGGTTCCGAAATGGGAGAAACCATGACCTTCTGGATTGTGACTTCACTGATGGCCCTTGCGGTGGCTGCCCTGATGGTAGTGACCTTGCTACGGGCGCGAAATGGCGCTGAACCGGCTGCGGCCTATGATTTGCAGGTCTATCGTGACCAATTGAAGGACGTGGATCGCGATCTGGCGCGCGGCACTTTGGCCGAGGCTGACGCGGAACGTATTCGTACCGAAGTGTCCCGACGCATCCTTGCAGCCGATGCGCAGTCGCATGATGAAAAGTCAGGGACTGCCCAACCGCGTCCCATATCGCTGGCGATGGCCGCCGTGTTGGGCGTCATGATAATCGGAGGGTCCCTGGCCCTGTACCGATCCCTTGGCGCGCCGGGCTATGGCGATCTGGCGCTGGATCACCGGATTGAAATGGCCGAAGAGCGCCGCGAGACCCGCCCCGATCAGGCCGCGGCCGAAACACGGATGCCGGTCCGCCCCGAACCCCAGATTGACGAGTCCTATAAGCAACTGATTACGCAGCTTCGCGAAACCGTCGCGACCCGGCCGGATGACATTCAGGGGCTTGAACTGCTCGCGCGGCACGAATCCAACTTGGGGAACTACACCGCCGCTTATACGGCCAAGGGTCGGGTCATCGAACTAAAGGGCGACAATGCCGAAGCCCAGGACTATGCGGAACATGCCGAGATGCTGATCGCGGCGGCGGGGGGGTATGTCTCGCCCGAGGCCGAGCAGGAATTGCGTCAGGTGCTGGCGCGCGAACCATGGCATGGTGCCGCGCGGTATTATTGGGGCCTGATGTTAATGCAGACAGGTCGCCCCGACCTTGCATTCCGCGTGTGGGATCAAACCTTGCGCGCGGGTCCGCCGGACGCGCCCTGGATCGCGCCGATCCGGGGTCAGATCGAAGACGCCGCTTGGCGGGCCGGGGTTGAATACGAACTGCCTCCTCTGCAAAGCGCCCCACTCGCCGGCCCCAGCGCCGAAGACATGCAAGCCGTGCAGGATATGACTGACGACGAACGCCAAGAGATGATCCGCGGCATGGTTGATCGGCTGTCTGAGCGTCTGGCATCCGAAGGCGGCAGCCCCGAAGAATGGGCCCGCCTGATCGGGGCACTGGGCGTTCTGGGCGACACCGACCGCGCCGCTGCGATTTATGACGAGGCGCTTCAGGTGTTTGCCGCCAGCCCGCAGGCGCTGGATGCTATCCGCAACGCTGGCCGCCAAGCGGGCCTGGGCGAATGATCTGTGATGTGTTCGAAGAGTTTGCTGCCACCGTCGCGCCGATGACGGCATTGGTTGGACTTGATCTGGGCACCAAAACCATCGGGGTCGCCGTGTCGGATCGGATTGGGACGGTGGCCACTCCGGTCGAAACCATCAAACGCAAGAAATTCTCGCTTGATGCCGAGCGCCTTCTTCAGATTGCCACCGACCGTAGCGCTGGAGGAATTCTGCTGGGTTTGCCCCGCAACATGGACGGGTCTGAAGGGCCACGTTGCCAGTCGACCCGTTCTTTTGCCCGCAATCTCAGCCGCCTGACCGATCTGCCAATCGGCTTCTGGGACGAACGGCTAAGCACTGTCGCCGCCGAAAAAGCGCTTCTTGAGGCGGATACGACACGAAAACGTCGCTCTGAGGTCATAGATCATGTCGCCGCGTCCTATATCCTGCAAGGGGCGCTGGACCGGATGCGCCACATAAAAACGGAGCAGCCCACGTGACGGCCCCTATCTGGAAACGTGAAGAAGTTGAAAGCCCTTGTGTGCAGATTTGCGTCATGCACCCCAAGGAAAACATCTGCGCAGGCTGCTATCGCACGATGGAGGAAATCACGCGCTGGTCTGCCATGTCGTCCGATGAACGGGCCGAGGTTATGGCCGATCTGCCCGAACGTGCGCCCCGTCTGAAACGTCGTCGCGGTGGCCGCGACGCGCGTTTGGCGCGTTGAACCGGCCTTAGGGACTGATCAACCAATCCTGTCGATCCGCCATTTCAGGTCTGAAATAAGCGATCATGCGCCCGTCCGGCCGTCCCTTGGATCCGGGCTTCCACGGCGCAACGCCGTGCAGCGCCAATCGGTGGACGGCATAAGCCTCGCCCGGGCGCGCTGGCAGCGGTACGCGGGTACAGGTTTCAAAGACGGTGCGGCGGGCTTCTTGATAAGCGTCGGTCACATCGACCGTGTGCCAGTCTTTCGGGTCGTGATTGTCCAGAACCTCACGTAAACCTGCGCGGATGACCTCGTGACTGCCTTCCCAAACGACCATCGGTGCGGCGTCAGGACCGACATCGGTCAGGGGCAGACCCAGAATGAAGGCGTGAAATTCTTGCGGATGCCGACGGCGGTTCGGCCCGACCGGTTTCAAACCATCGACATGCGCCGCATCGCGCATCTGGCGATACCGAAATGCCCCCGCGCTTTCCCCATCGCGAGGGCGCGGATACCCTGGATAGATCACCGACACCTGAGCGCGATGCAACGCGGGCCAACCCCCAAGATCATCACGCAGAAAGTCCACCGCTCTGCCCGACAAAACCTCGGACCCGCCGACCCGACCTGCGGTGTCGTTCAGCAGCGCATCAACGCCAACAAACCACGTGCCCTCACAGACGTGCCAGTGCGCCATGTCCGGATCATCCACAGCTCTGCGACCATCGATCACGGCATGTGCAGCCCAGTCAGTTACAGCTTGATCAAATGGAAACCGGACCCAGCCCAGCCGATGGAAATCGTCTACCACCCCAGTGCCTTGCGCAGCATGTTCAGGGCCACGAGGGTCAGGAACACTGCAAACACCCGTCGCAGCGGTTTAGGATCCATGGCATGGGCCAGCTTGACCCCCCAAGGCGTCGTGATTAGGGTCATTGCGATCACAATGCCAAAAGTTGGCAGATTCACCGCACCAACTGTCAAGGGCGGGCGAAAAGCCGGATCAATCGGCAGAAACAAAAAGCCCAGCACAGACGGTACTGCGATGATGACACCAAAACCCGCCGCTGTCGCGACAGCCCTGTGAATCGGTGTGTTGTAAAGGCTCATCAACGGCACACCAAAGCTTCCGCCCCCTATCCCCATCAGAACCGACAAGAACCCGACCATCGGTGAAATCACCGCGCGACGCAGCCCTTTGGGCATCGCATCCCCCAGCCGCCATTCAGATTTGCCCAGGCCCAGATACAATCCGATAACCACCCCCAGCACGCCAAACAGCCCCTGCAAAGTTGTTGAGCGCATGGACGATGCCACCAGAACCCCGACAATGGCACCAACGGCAATTCCCGGGGCCCATCCACGCAGGATGTCCCAATCAACGGCCCCCTTCTTGTTATGGCTGGCAACCGATCGAAGCGATGTCACGATGATCGTCGACAACGAGGTTGCCAGACACATCTGCATCAACTGTGGACCATCAAAGCCAAGGGTTTTGAACGCATAGAAAAAGCACGGCACCAAGACGATCCCACCGCCAACCCCAAGCATCCCTGCCAGAACGCCGGCAAACCCGCCGATGACCACGACAAGGGCAAACATCTGCGCAAGAAGTATGGGATCCTGGGACATTTGGGCAATCACTCCACGGTCATGGTTGGCCGGAATGCGAGGCTCCGGGCTGCTGAGAGATAGAGCTAAGGGAAATCGGGACCAGTCCGCAAGGGCCGAGGGTCAGGTTGGACGCTGTTTCACGCCGCCTGCCCGTCCTGCAATGGTGCCAAAGCCTGCTCGACCAGATCTGGCCCAGCCCCGTCACGACTTGCCCCTTCTGACAGGGTGCGCCGCCATTGCCGCGCACCCGGTCGCCCCGCAAACAGGCCTAACATGTGGCGGGTAATCTGATGCAAGCGTCCGCCGCTAGCAAGATGCGCTTCGATATAAGGCAACATGGTTCGCACCACATCTACAGGGTCCGATACTTCGTCAGTTCCATAAATGACAGCGTCCGCCGCCGCCAGAATATCGGTCGGCGTATGATAGGCCGCGCGCCCGATCATAACCCCATCCAGCCCGGCTTCGAGGAAACCTCTTGCTTCCTCCAGCGACCCGATCCCACCGTTGATCGAAATATGCAGCCCTGGAAACAGCCCCTTCATCCGCATCACCAGATCATAATCCAAAGGCGGGATATCACGGTTTTCCTTCGGGCTCAGCCCCTTCAACCACGCTTTGCGCGCATGGATCGTCACCCGTTCACAACCCGCTGCACTGATCCGTGCGAGAAACTCGGGCAGGACGTCTTCGGGCTCCTGATCATCCACGCCGATGCGGCATTTCACTGTGATCTCAGTATCGATAGTACTCCGCATCGCCGTAACACATTCCGCGACCAGCCCCGGATCCTTCATCAACACGGCCCCGAACGTGCCCGACTGAACCCTGTCCGACGGGCAGCCACAATTCAGGTTGATCTCATCATACCCCGCTTCGGCCCCAAGCCGCGCGGCTTTTGCCAGCTCTTCAGGGTTCGAGCCGCCAAGCTGCAGAGCAACCGGGTGCTCTTCCGGGTTGTAGTCCAGCAAATGCAACGCGCGCCCCCGCACCAATGCGGGGGCTGTCACCATCTCGGTGTACAGCAACGTCTTGCGGCTCAGAAGCCGGTGCAGATACCGGCAATGACGATCCGTCCAGTCCATCATCGGGGCCACGGACAGGCGGGCAGCTCGTTTGACGTCTGTTTTACCTTGTCTTCTTGGGCTATTGTACTCGGCCATTTTTTCCGTTTTCTCGATTTGGGACGTCTTTGCCCCCGTTTTTAACCCGAGTGCAACATTTTGTTGCGGCCAGCCCGAATGTGACATCACGGCGCCCACGTGTTGTTCAGCTGTTTCCCCCTTTTGAAACGGCCTGATAGATCATCCCTTATACCACCTGGTTAGTTGTTAGGTTTTGCCTAACAGAGGCTGAGGAAGACAATTCTTACCTGCAACAGCCCTGCTTCATATGGTCTCAAGATCTTTACTGTGCAGGGGACGTGTCGTGCCACAGGACATCACCAACGCAATCGACGTGCGACAAGCTGTGAAACGCTATGGCGATTTCACAGCTCTCAAGACCATCTCTCTGTCTATTCACGACAACGAGTTTTTCACGTTGTTGGGGCCGTCAGGCTGCGGAAAAACCACCCTGCTGCGCATGATCGCGGGGTTCGAGGATGTGACCGAGGGCGAGATTTTCCTGTACGGGGAAGAGATCGAAAATCTGCCCCCAGATAAGCGCCCTGTGAACACGGTGTTCCAGAACTACGCCCTTTTTCCGCATATGAACGTGTTGGAGAATGTCAGCTTTGGCTTGGAAATGCTTGGGAAATCCAAATCCGAAGCACGGACCCGTGCGGGCGAGATCCTCGAACTGGTTCAGTTGTCGCAGTTTGGGGCACGCAAGCCGTTGCAACTTTCGGGCGGTCAGCAACAACGCGTCGCACTGGCGCGCGCCTTGGCACCACAGCCCAAAGTGCTACTGCTGGATGAACCGCTGTCAGCCCTTGATCTCAAACTGCGCAAGGCGATGCAGCTGGAACTAAAGCACCTGCAGCGCGAAACAGGCATCACCTTTATCTTCGTCACACATGATCAAGACGAAGCACTAACCATGTCGGACCGTATTGCGGTCATGTCTGCCGGAGAACTGCAACAGCTGGGTGATGCGCGCGATATTTATGAAAAGCCTGCGAACCGCTTTGTCGCAGACTTTATTGGCGAAACCAACCTAATCGACGTGATCGTTAAGTCGAAGGATGGAGATCGCGTTCTTTGTGAGTTCCCCAATGGTTTGACCCTGACCTGTGACGCAGTCGACGAGATGGACGTCGGGAAAACCGGACATATGTCGATCCGTCCGGAACGCATGAAACTGCACCAAACGCAAGTCGAGGCGGAAAATTTCAAAGGCAAGGTCGTTGAAAACGTCTATGCAGGGACGGATGTTCAGACAATCGTGCACCTGCAGAACGACATGAAACTGGCCGTGCGCACCCAGAACTCCGATACTGGCAAGGCGATGATCTTTGACCCCGGCACCGACGTTTTTGTCGATGTCGAGTTTGGGTCTGCACGCCTGTTGGCAAGCTGATGGCGGGCGGAGCCGCAAGCGGCGGCAGCACGCAGGGCGATACTTACAAGGAAGCCCGAAACTGGCTGTTGTTGCCCGCATGGGTCACACTTAGCATCCTTGTGCTGCTCCCTGTTTTGCTGATGTTGGTCTATTCCTTTCTGACAAAGGAATTCCGTGGCGGCGTTATCTGGGAATTTTCACTGGGCGCTTATGATCAGTTCTTTTTTGACCGCGGATTGTTCGGCGATGAACCGCCCAAACTTGAGTGGACCTATATCACGATCTTCTGGCGGTCGATCTGGCAAGCGGGGTTGGCAACGATCCTGAGCCTGCTGATCGGATTTCCCACTGCCTATTACATTGCGACGCGATCTGAAAAGGTGCGTCCGCTTTGGGTGTTCCTGATCACGATCCCTTACTGGGTCAACCTGCTGATCAGAACGGTCTCGATGCGGTTCATGCTGCGCGAAGAAGGACCCATTAACAATGCGCTGGTCTGGAGCGGGCTGGCCGATAGCCCAATTCAGATGATCAATACGAATTTTGCCGTGCAGATCGGGCTGTTTTATTCCTACCTGCCTTTCATGGTGCTTCCGATCTATGCGGCAGTGGAGCGATACAACTTTTCCCTTAGCGAAGCGGCATCTGATCTCTACGCGTCCAAATGGACCACTTTGCGGCGCATCGTCCTGCCCAGCGTGCGTCCCGGCGTTGTTGCAGGTTGTATCCTGGTGTTTGTCCCGTCGATGGGCGCATTCCTTGCCCCTGACCTGTTGGGAGGGGCCAAGAACTTCATGATTGGATCGTTGATCGAAGAACAATTCAAAGGCAACGCTGGTAACTGGCCCTTCGGTGCGGCGGCATCCATGATCTTGCTCTCGCTGGTTTTGATCATCCTGACACTCTATGCCCGCCAGCAAGCGCGCGCTAACAAAGCAGGGGCATAGCCATGGCAGCGCGCAAGTTCGACGTCCGAGCCTATCCCGGCTTTGCCTACATCACAGCCCTATGCCTGCTGATCCTTTATGTGCCTCTGATGGTCGTATCAGTGTACAGCTTCAATTCATCTGAATCGATCGTGGTTTGGGAAGGGTTTTCAACCCGTTGGTACGCGGATGTCTTTGTCGGTTCCGAAAGCGCCAAGTTCAAAGTCGCCGCGCGCAATAGCTTTTTCATCGCAGTCATCGCCGCAACAGTTGCGACAACAATCGCGACGTTTGCCGCCACCGCCATGATCCGTGGCGGCAAATTCCGGCTGCGGGCGTTGTCTTTCGGCCTGATTTCTCTGCCCTTGATGGTCCCTGAAATCGTGACGGCGGTTGCCACTTTGATTTTCTTTAGCTCCATCGGGTTCGAACGGGGTATTCTAACGATCTTGCTGGCGCATATCGCGTTCTGCATACCCTTCGCCTACCTGCCGATTTCGGCCCGCATGCAAGGGATTGAAGACACCTATGAACAGGCGGCGATGGACCTTTATGCCACCAAACGACAGGCGTTCACCAAAATCCTTTTGCCGCTGATGATGCCGGGCATCATATCCGGTTTCCTGCTTGCGTTCATCATTTCGCTCGACGACTTCATCATCACGAACTTTGTGAAAGGTGCAGGTGTCGAGACGTTGCCGACAGCCATCTTTGGCGCTGTCAAACAGGGCATCAAGCCCAACATCATGGCCATCTCGACCATGCTTCTCGCATTTTCCATCGTGATGGTCACGATTTCCTATTTCGTCAGCAAGTCCGGCGAGAACAAGTAATCAATAAACAGGGGAAAACCATGAAATCACTTCTGACATCCACCGCAATTGCAGCCACGCTGGCCCTTGGTGCCGGTACTGCTCAGGCCGAGGGCAATCTTTCGATCTATCACTGGTTCGAATACATGCCGCAAACCTTGCTCGACAAGTTTACGGCTGAAACCGGCATCATCGTCACCATGGACACCTATGACAGCAACGAGGCGATGCTTGCGTCGCTCAAGGCAGGCGGCATGGGCACCTATGACGTGGCCGTCCCCGGTGATTACATGGTTTCGATCATGATCGGCGAAGGCTTGCTGGACACCGTCGCGGACGGCGAACTGAAGAACAAGGGCAACATTGCACCTGAATGGGCAGACCCAAGTTTTGACCCCGGGTGGAGCCATTCGATCCCCTACCAGTGGGGCTCAACGAGCTTTATGGTTGATACGGCTGCGTTTGACGGGAACATCGACACCACCGATATCCTTTTCAACCCACCAGCCGAGCTGAGCGGAAGAATCAACATGCTCGACAGCCAGGGCGAAGTTCTGGCGATGGCCGCGCTGCACCTTGGGATTCCCCAATGCAGCCAGGATCGTGAGCAGTTGAAAGCTCTGGATGCCATGCTGCAAGAGGCGAAGGGCCACTGGGCGTCTTTTAACTCGGACACGGCCAAAGAAGTGCTTGTCTCGGGTGATGTGGCCGTTGGCCAGATCTATGACGGGTTTGGCGCCAAAGCACGGGCTGACAGGGCAAGCCTCAAATACGCTTTCCCGACGCAGGGGTATGTCGCGTGGATGGACAATGTTGTGTTGCTGGAGGACGCCCCCAACCGCGACAGCGCAATTGCCTTCATGGACTTCCTGCTAGAGCCTGAGAACATTGCGGCTGTGTCCAACTATGCGCGCTACGGGTCGGGCCTTGCGGGCGTTGGTCCTTTCCTTGACCCCGAACTGGCAAGCTTGCCAGAATCAAATCCACCTGCTTCCGCTGGCCCGGGCGTGTTTATCGAGGTGTGTGACGAGGCCACGCAAGCGGTCTATGACCGGATCTGGACGAACCTCAAGAAGTAACGAGGATGACTTTGTCGGGCTGCGCTTTAAGTGCGGCCCGATTGCCTTTTGCGACACGGGACAAGAGCTGATGGAAACGATCTATAGCGAAAAGCACAAGCTGCGTGATGCCAAAACTGAACTGTTTGGTGGCAAGTTAGTGCAACCGCACGAGCGTCCCAGCCGCGCGGAATTTGTCATCGATCGCGTGCGTAAGACAGACCTTGGCCCTGTTTCGGACCCTGACGAATTCGGCATGGATCCGATCTTTGCCATCCACGAAGATCACTTTGTCGAGTTTCTGAAAACAGCCCCTGCCCGCTGGAAAGAGGCCGGGTTTGAGGGCGAAGCCATCCCAACGACATGGGTCGCGCGGCGCATGTCCGGCATCCGCCCGAACTTTATCGAAGGTCAACTTGGCTATTACGCGCTTGCTGGCGAGACCAGCCTGACGGATGGCACATGGGAAGCCGCCTATGCCAGCGCCCAAGTCGCCCTGACCGGGGCTGAAAGAATTCGCGCAGGCGCACGTGGCGTGTTTTCGCTGTGCCGTCCGCCCGGTCACCACGCGACGGCCGATATGTACGGCGGCTATTGTTTTCTGAACAACGCTGCGATCTGTGCGCAGCACTTTGTGGACAATGGGGCCAGGCGCGTTGCCATCCTTGATGTGGATTTCCACCATGGCAACGGGACACAAGACATCTTCTACGACCGTGATGATGTGCTGTTCATATCGCTGCATGGAGATCCGTTAGAGGCGTTCCCCTACCATCTGGGTCACGCCAGTGAGACCGGTGAAGGTGCGGGCGCAGGGTTCAACCTCAACTTCCCAATGCCGCCCGGCACATCGTTCGATGTCTGGCGTGCTGCCCTTGCCAAAGCGTTGGACTGCATCGCCGACTACAACCCTGATTTCCTGATCATCTCATTGGGCGTTGACACGTTTGAAACGGACCCGATCAGTTTCTTCAAACTGAAAAGTGATGATTTTACGACTCTGGGCGCTGACATCGCAGCTGCGAACCTGCCCACACAATTCATCATGGAAGGTGGGTATGATGTGGATGAAATCGGCGTGAACGCCGTGAATGTCCTCCAAGGTTTCGACGCTGTCGTTGCCAGTTGATAAATGTCCAAGATCAACGTTGCCCTGTCACCGCCTGCCCACCAGTCCGCTGGTTTGCCACCGGTTTCTTACGGGTAATGTTTGACACCCTAAACCCAATACACGCTTAAAGACCGGGGCACTTCAGGCGACATTTCGCTCGGATTGCGACGTCGCTTCAAACCAACTGATGACGGCCTTGGCCGAAGGCTCAAGCCAAAGTGCGTCCGGGCCGACAAACTCTTTGAAAGCAGCGAGGTTCAGTGCGTTGACACCCACCAGAACGGGTATGTCGCGCTCGATCGCCTCTGCAATCACCGTCCGAAATCCTCGACCATCAGCTTCGTGTTTGCCAAACTTGTTGACGATCAGAACCTCTGTACCGGATGTCAGCCGATCGGCGACCAATCCAACAGCGTGTTCAAGCGCGGACGGATCCAGCCTGCATCCTTTAGAATTTCGCCCCAGACTCTGTGAGATCCGCAAGATCGGCCCATCCGGCAGGACCTGAACATCCATATCGCAGGGGTGATCGCTGCGCTTGGTGTTGATCTGGACCGTGCCGCAGGTTTGGTAGCCACGCGCCCCAAGGTCTTGTGCCACAGAAAACAGGAACAGATCCGTGTCTCCTTGTCCGGGTGCCATTGTGTAAGCGATTTTCATGGTGGTGCTTCCTTTATGAAACGTAGAAGGGCATGAAGTCGATCAACGCGCCTTCCGGAAGAATTTCGGTTTCAGCCGGGATCAGGATAACGCCGTCCGCTGCCGGAAGCCGCGCGACGCGACCTGAATGGGTCGCATCGTCGAAGCGGACAACCTCTCGGCCAGAACCGTCAAACCCGACGCGTTCGGCCAATCGCAGTTCGCAGCGTCCGTATGTATGGCGCAGCGGGCGGGATAACACGACATGCCTGCGTGTGCTCGGCGCAGCGGTGCATCCCGCCAGAGTCTGGCAAAGCGCTGTCCCGAAAAGATGCCATGTGACGTAAGCTGCAAGTGGATTGCCCGGCAACCCCAGCCAATGCGCGCCTCCCAGACGCCCGAATGACACCGGTTTTCCGGGCTTTATCGCGACACCACTGAACGCCATCGCCACGCCAAGATCGCCTAACGCGGGTTTGACATGGTCTTCCTCCCCCACGGATATCCCGCCAGTGGTGACAATCAGATCGACGCGTTCGGCTAGGTCCGCGATTTGCTGTCGCAAGGCGTCGCGATTGTCTTTTGCCGTCTGAACATCGACAAGCCTGACCCCGGGCGTCGCGATTGCAGCACTCAGCATTGGTGTATTCACATCCCAGATGCCCGCACGGTTCCTCGGTTGACCGGTCATATTCACCTCATTACCGGTGACTAGAAGGGCCACACGCACGCGGCGCCAGACACGAACAGATGCTGCACCAGCGGCGGCGCAGGCGGCGATATCCCGCGCGCTCAATTGACGGCCGGCAGGGACAACGGTTTGTCCTTTTGCCATATCTTCGCCGGCTAACCTGATATGCACGCCGCTCTTGACCTTGTGCGAGATTATGATCGCCCTGTCGATGCGTTGAACGTTTTCCTGCATCACAACGGCATCTGCGTTGGAAGGGATCGGTGCGCCCGTGAAGATCTGCGCGGCTGTCCCTTGGGCAAGTGGCCCTTGGGCAAGTGGCCCTTGGGTCTCCTGACCTGCCGCGATCCGTGTGACCACGGGAAGATACCACGGTCCCTCCCCCGTCAGACTGGCAGTATTTATCGCATAGCCATCCATCGCCGAATTGTCGAACGGGGGCGCGGCAGACTGTGCGCAGATCGCATCAGCAAGTATCCGGTCACAAGCCTCGGCAAGCGGGATCTCTTCGGTCTCGCGCACCGGACGGGCGGTTCGTGCAATCCGGGCAAGCGCTTCGTCGATTGAGACAAGGGTTTTGCGATTATCTAAAGCATCACAACCGCACCCTGCCCGATCAATCCGTGTTTGTACCGTCATTGGGTGGCCTCCTTCTGGACGCGCCTCGGTCCAACTGTGCAGTCGAGATCACGCAACCGTCCGTCCTTAAGCCCATAGATAAGACCGTGAACACGTATACTGGCGCTACCACGCCATGCTCGTTGTATGATGGGGGTTTCAGCCACGCGCCGAACCCCTTCGATCACGTTGAGTTCTGCGAGTTTGTCGCGACGGGATTCTTCATTGTTTTCCTGGCTTAGATCGACCGCATAAGCGCGGGCCAGACGCCGGATCGGCTCCAACCAGTGATCGGCCAACCCATGCGGCAGATCCTCGGTTGCGGCCTTCACGCCGCCACACCCATAGTGACCGCAGACGATGATTTCCCGGATGCACAGCGCGTCTACCGCGAACTCCAACGCCGATAGCAAATTCATGTCCGAGGAATGGATCACATTGGCGACGTTTCGGTGAACGAACACCTCTCCGGGATCAAGCCCTGCAACGACATTGGCCGGAACTCGACTGTCCGAACATCCAATCCAGAAAAACTCCGGCGATTGACGGGTTGCCAATCGGGTAAAATACCCAGGTTCCTCAGCATTTTTCTGGCCTGACCATTGCGCGTTGCGGCGAAGAAGATCGTCTAGCATGTTTCGGTCTCCTCCAAACGTTCAAGCCCGCGCCGGTCCAGCATGTGTAATCTCATGATTTCCAGGTCGCGCTTGGTCAGGCGCGCCCTCGCGATCGGCATGATAATCGCGTTCTCAAGAATAAGGTGACGCCTCGCATGAGAGGCGAATTCTGTCATCTGTGCGCACGCCGTATCCGAAAAGATCAAGGCACTGTTTTCGTCAGCTGCGATCAGAGCGGCTATCACGGGCGCATCCGCAAGAGCATGCCCATGATCAGACTCCAACTTTCTGATAACCTTGTCGATTTCCGCTTCAGGCTCGCAGCGTTTCAGCATCAATGGAAAGAGATCGATTTCTTCGTCGGCAAGATGTTGCGGCAGTTGTTCAGTCAGAAATGTGAGCATCATTTCGCGCTTGCCGTCTTCGACCTGCACCGTAGCCACCATCTTGTCGATCAAGGCACAGACTTCTCGTTCGCGCATATGATCTTCCGCGATGTAATCCAAAGGGTTCTCCAATGGGTCTTTCAGACACCGAACACTGGCGGTCTCGCCTCTTGCGGTATTCAGTTGCCGTTTAGTACGCTTTCCCATCGCCCTCTCCTTCCGATCAGACCATGCTCAAATCTGCCCCTTCAATGTCCGAGGCTTTGACCAGTTCCATGATGAATTGTCGGGACTCCGCCGCCCAGGCCGCTTTCTCCATGGCAATTGCGATTTTCGCGCGAACGGCTTCAAACGGTAAAACCTGCCCAAGGGCCACAGCATCCATTCGAATGATATGATACCCATGGCGCGTCAGAACCGGTTCTGCAGACATTTCGCCTTCTGAAATATCACGCAATGCGGCCTCGAATTCCGGTACGGTGTCGTTCGGACCAAGCTGCCCAAGGGCCCCGCCTGACGACTTGGAGCCACAATCGCTTTCCCGTTGGGCCAGTGCAGGAAATCCTTTCGGATCGCCCTGCGCCAGCGCAAGGATGCCTGTGGCCCGTGCAAGCGCCTTGGCTCTGGCGTCTTCGTCTCTGGGGTCACAGCCGCACAGGATGTGGGACACTTCCCAAAGCGGCGGTGTCCGAAAGCGTGTCGGGTCCTTCTCCCATTCAGCCCTGATGTCTGTTTCGCAGGGCTGCGCTGCATCAATCACCTGATCAAGAAGGCCCCTGATCAGGGCCTCCTCGTCTGTTTCAAAGAGCCCGGGGCCAACTTCCTGCCGATCTACTTCAACCCCGCGTGTCCGGGCCTCTTGCAACAACAAGGTGCGGATTGCCACGGCGTTGACGGCCTTGCGCCAAGCGATACCCGGCTTGCCTTTCGGGGCTTCCTGGTTTTGCGTTTCAGCGGCAACCAAAGCGTGAGGCACACGTTCGCCATTCACAACAAGGTCCGGAAAAAGAGCTGCGTTCATGGTCATTACTCCGCTGGAGTTGTCTTGGACTTGTCGCTCTCGGGCAACGCCGTTTGACGGCGCGACCGGACAATCTGATATCCGGGTCGCAACAGGTATCGGAACGGTGCCGCGATGCCGGACACGATGTGCACAAGTCTGGTGAATGGAAACAGCAGGAAGATCGTAAGACCCAGGAAGATGTGGAGTTTGAAAACCACCGCGGCCCCGGCCACGTATTCGGCAGCACCAGGCTGAAAGGTCAGGATCATCTGCGCCCAGGTCATGAATTTGACCATTTCATGCCCATCTGCATGGACAATTGAAACGGGGATCGTTCCGAGCCCCAGAACAAGCTGCAGCAGAAGGATGGCCAGAATGGCGATGTCAGCCACGGACGACGTCTGCCGGATACGTGGGTCCACCCAGCGGCGCTGAAACAACATCACGCCACCGGTCAACGCCATGATACCGGCGATGCCACCCGCGACAATTGCCAGGATCTGCTTGGCAGAATGGCTGATTCCTAGAGCATCAAAGATAACAATCGGCGTCAGCAATCCGACAAGATGCCCGACAAAGATGATCAGGACACCAACGTGAAACAACACGGATCCGATTACCAACTGCTTTCGGCGCAGCAGCTGGCTGGACGAGCTTTTCCACGTGAACGGGTCGCGGTCATAGCGCGCGATCGAACCAAGCACCATCACGGTGATGGCGATGTAGGGGTAAATCCCGAAGAGAAAAGTATTCATCGTGGCCTCCTATTTCGCAGCCAGGTTTGGCGGGGCGTTTACGGGAACATCCATACGCGCCAGCATGTCACGCATTTGCGGGCACCCGGCGTTGGGATCTGGTCCGAATAGCACTTCGCTTTCCTCCCAGACCTCATCCAGCGCCTCCAGATCGGCGGGATCGTCGTCGGGCTGCGCCAGCATCTCGGCCACGGATTCTCTGTCAGCGGTCGCCCCTGCCAACTGCAAAAGGCAGGCGAACACGGCCCCATAGGGGCTTTCCCGCCGGACAAGCCGGGCGTTCAAGGCCTCAAAGATATGGGCCGCGTCCGCCAGAGTGTCCTGCGCTTCAGCAAAGGGACGCGTCGACAGGAATTCCAACAAAACAGGCAAATGATCGGGCAGTTCCGATGTAACCGGGTCGAACCCACCATCTCGATAGGTTTCTACCAGAGACACCATCGCACCGCCCCGATCCCGGCTTTCGCCATGGACATGTTCAAAGAGGTTCAGCGACAGGGTGCGCGATCTGTCAAAGAGCAGAACAAACTGCTCTTCAAGGTCATAGATGTCGCGCCCGGCCAGCTCCTCCACCAGCGGGCGCAACGCCCGGCGTGCGGCTGCCGTCAAACGCGTGTCCGAGGCCAGAACGCCTCCGATCTCGGACATGGCGTGCTGCAACTCTCGCGTCGGGTAACTCAGGATCAACGAAAAGGCTTTGAGTGTACGGTCCATGTTACATTGCCTCCGTTGGCATTTTCAGGGGTTGTTTGGCCCCCCCAAACAGCGATCCCTTGGAGGTTCCTGTTGAACATCCATTGGTATCGGTAAAGCCGCAGCCGCCGCGCAGATCATAAGCTTCTTCAACCTGTTCGCGGTGGGTGGTGGGGATCACAAAACGATCCTCATAATCCGCCAGGGCCATGACTTTATACATGTCCTCGATAACGCGACCACTTAATCCGACGCGCGCTGCGATGGCTTCATCGATCACACCTTCGATGGTTTTGGAGCGCATGTAAGAGCGCATCGCCAACATCCGCTCAAGCGCGGTAACCACCGGTGCCTCATCGCCCGCCGTCAGCATATTGGCCAGGTATTTGACCGGAATACGCAGGTTCTTGACGTCCGGCATGCCGGCGTCAGTCCCGATGGCACCTGCCTCGGCAGCGTTTTGGATTGGGGACAGCGGCGGGATATACCAAACCATTGGCAGCGTCCGGTATTCAGGATGCAACGGGAAGGCGACTTTCCATTCCATCGCCATTTTCCAGATCGGGCTTTCCTGGGCGGCCTTGATCCAGTCTTCGGGAATGCCGTCGGCCCGTGCGGTTTCAATGACCACCGGATCGTTGGGATCAAGAAAGACACCAAGCTGCGCATCATAGAGATCTTGTTCATTCTCCATGTTGGCCGCATCTTCGATCTTGTCGGCGTCATACAACATGACACCCAGATACCGGATGCGCCCAACGCAGGTCTCCGAACACACGGTCGGATTGCCACTTTCAATCCGCGGATAGCACAGGGTGCATTTCTCGGATTTCCCGGACGACCAGTTGTAGTAGATTTTCTTATAGGGGCAGCCACTGACGCACATCCGCCATCCGCGACATTTTTCCTGATCGATCAGGACAATCCCGTCTTCTTCGCGCTTATAGATCGCGCCACTTGGGCAAGACGACGCGCAGGCAGGGTTGAGGCAATGCTCGCACAGTCGGGGGAGATACATCATGAATGTATTCTCGTATTCCCCATAGATCTCCTTCTGGATGCCTTCGAAATTGTAGTCTTCGGACCGCTTCGAAAACTCACCGCCCAGGATTTCCTCCCAGTTCGGACCCTTTTCGATTTTTTCGATCCGCTCGCCGGTGATCTTGGACCGTGGCCGTGCCGTTGGAAACGCCTCCATCTCGGGCGCGGATTTCAGGTGGTCGTAATCGAAATCGAACGGTTCGTAATAATCGTCGATTTCGGGCATCGACGGGTTGGCAAAGATATTTGCCAATATCCGCCACTTGCTGCCCTGCTTGGGCTGAAGTTTGCCCGCTTTGGTCCGTTCCCAGCCGCCCTTCCATCGCGCCTGGTTTTCCCAGTCGGTCGGATAGCCGGTTCCGGGCTTGGTTTCCACGTTGTTGAACCAGGCGTATTCAACGCCGTCCCTGCTGGTCCACACGTTCTTGCAGGTCACCGAACAAGTGTGGCACCCGATGCATTTGTCGAGGTTCAGCACCATACCGATTTGCGCGCGGATTCTCATTCTGCTGCCTCCTGTGCAGGCGCCTTCCAGCTCTCTTCCTTGTCGAGCCAGTCAACGTTCTTCATTTTGCGAATGACGACGAACTCGTCCCGGTTCGCGCCCACGGTGCCGTAGTAGTTGAAGCCATAGGATTGCTGGGCATAGCCACCGATCATATGGGTGGGTTTCAGAACCGTGCGGGTCACCGAGTTGTGGATCCCCCCGCGATGGCCTGTCTTTTCAGACCCCGGCGTGTTCACGATCTTTTCCTGCGCGTGATACATGAAGGTCGATCCTTCCTTGATCCGCTGAGAAACAACCGCCCGCGCCGTCAAGGCGCCATTGCTGTTGTAGACCTCGATCCAGTCGTTATCGACGATCCCAGCCGATTTGGCGTCCACCTCGGAAATCCAGACCACCGGCCCGCCCCGGTTCAGCGTCAGCATCAAAAGATTGTCGGTATAGGTCGAATGGATGCCCCATTTCTGGTGCGGGGTGATGAAGTTCAACACAAGTGTGTCACCTTCGTCCTGAACGTCCTTGGTGATGGTTTTCAGGTCGACCGGAGGCCGGTAAGACATGAATCCTTCGCCAAAAGCCCGCATCCACAAGTGGTCCTGATACAGCTGCTGTCGCCCTGTCAGGGTTCGCCACGGGATTAGCTCATGCACATTGGTGTAGCCCGCGTTATAGCTGACCTTCTCGCTTTCGATGCCCGACCACGTGGGCGACGAGATGATCTTGCGGGGCTGCGCCGCAATGTCCCGGAACCGGATTTTCTGGCCATGCTCACCTTCCGCCAAATGCGCGTGTTCGCGCCCTGTGGCCTTCTCCAGTGCCTCCCAAGCCTTGACGGCGACATTGCCGTTCGTCTCGGGCGCGAGCATCAGGATCACTTCGCAGGCATCGATCGCGGTTTCGATCTTGGGTCGTCCGGCAGCCGGGCCATCCAGTTGGACACCGTTGAGGTCTGACAGATTGTCGATCTCGTCCTGGGTGTTCCAGGTGATCCCCTTGCCGCCATTGCCCAGTTTATCAAGCATCGGACCAAGCGCCGTGAACCGGTCGTAGATCGCTGTGTAATCGCGCTCAACCGCCACAAAGGCCGGTGCGGTCTTGCCCGGGATCAGATCACATTCACCTTTCTTCCAGTCTTTCACCTGATCCTGCGCGATCTCTGCAGGGGTGTCGTGCAAGATCGGCAACGCGACGATATCCGTCTCAACGCCCAGATACCCTGGCGTGATTTCCTGGAATTTCTTCGCAATCGCCTTAAAGATTTCCCAATCGGATTTGCTTTCGTACGCCGGATCCACGGCGGCTTGCAGCGGATGAATGAACGGGTGCATGTCCGACGTGTTCATGTCGTCTTTTTCGTACCAACTTGCGGTTGGCAAAACGATGTCCGAGTACACGCAGGTGGTCGACATCCGGAAGTCGATGGTCACCAGCAAATCCAGTTTTCCGCGCGGCGCATCCTGGTGCCAGACGGCCTCCTTGGGCAGTTGGCCTCCTTCTTCGCCAAGATCCTTGCCCATGACACCGTTGTCCGTGCCCAGCAGGTGCTTGAGGAAGTATTCATGCCCTTTGCCGGAAGAGCCCAGCAGGTTCGACCGCCATACAAACAGGTTGCGCGGCCAGTTGGCCGGATTGTCCGGGTCCTCGCAGGACATTTCCAGATCGCCCGATTTCAGGGTCTCGGCCACATAGGCCGGGATGTCTTTTCCGGCTGCTTTTGCAGCTTTGGCAACCTCTAAGGGGTTGGTTTTCAGCTGCGGCGCCGATGGCAGCCAGCCCATCCGTTCGGCACGAATGTTATAGTCGATCAGGCTGACGTCCCAGTCACCTTCGGGCGCTGTAGGCGACAGGATCTCATCCGCTTTCAGCGTTTCATAGCGCCATTGGTCAGTATGAGCGTACCAAGCGGACGTCGAATTCATGTGACGCGGCGGGCGGTTCCAATCCAGGGCAAAGGCCAGCGGTTGCCAGCCGGTTTGCGGGCGGAGTTTCTCCTGACCCACATAATGCGCCCACCCACCGCCGGATTGACCGACGCAGCCACACATGACCAGCATATTGATGACACCACGATAGTTCATATCCATATGGAACCAGTGGTTCATCGCGGCGCCGATGATGATCATGGACTTGCCGTTGGTCTTTTCGGCATTGTCGGCAAATTCACGTGCGACATGGGCAATCTTATCGGCGGGAACACCGGTGATCTTCTCGGCCCACGCCGGGGTTCCGGGCATGTCGCTGGCGTAATCGGATGTGACCCAACCGCCGCCCAAACCCCGATCAAGCCCATAGTTGGCACAAAACAGGTCGAACACGGTGGCCACAGCAATTTCGCCGTCGGCGGTTTTGATCTTTTTGACCGGAATGTTGCGGGTCAGAACATCGGGATGAACCGCGTCGGTCTTGAACTGGCCAAACGCTTCACCGCCGAAATAGGGGAAATCAACACCGACCACATCGTCATGGTCTTCTTCCAGAACGAGGCTCATCTTAAGCCGCGTCTCAGCAGTCTTCGCTTTCTCTTCGAGGTTCCATTCGCCATCTTCCCCCCAGCGATAGCCAACAGACCCGTTGGGCGACACATACGCGCCCGACAACTCGTCAAATGCGACGGTCTTCCACTTGGGATTGTTGTCTTCGCCCAGTTTGCCGTCCAGATCGTCGGCCCGCAGGAACCGGCCGGGAACAAGCTTGCCGTCATTGTTTTCCAGCTTCACCAACATCGGGAAGTCCGAATATTTCCGGGTGTATTCTTCAAAATATTCAGTCTGACGATTCAGATGGAACTCGCGCAGGATCACGTGGCCAAACGCCATTGCAAGCGCCGCGTCGGTGCCCTGCTTGGCGTTCAGCCAGACATCCCCGAATTTGGCGGCTTCGGAATAGTCAGGGCAAATGACGGCAGACTTGGTGCCCTTATAACGCGCTTCGGTGTAAAAATGCGCATCGGGTGTCCGCGTTTGCGGCACGTTCGACCCCCAAAGAAGCAGATAGCCCGAGTTGTACCAATCCGCGCTTTCCGGCACGTCGGTCTGTTCGCCCCATGTCATCGGAGACGCAGGAGGCAAGTCACAATACCAATCGTAGAACGACATGCACACGCCACCCATCAGGCTCAGATATCGTGATCCGGCGGCATAGCTGACCATCGACATGGCTGGGATGGGCGAGAACCCGAATACCCGGTCAGGACCATAGGTTTTGGCGGTATAGGCATTGGCAGCGGCCGTAATCTCGGTTGCTTCGTCCCAGGTGGCGCGCACAAAGCCGCCCTTACCGCGTGTCTCAACGTACGACGCCCGCAGGATCGGATCTGCTTGCAGCTTGGTCCAGGCCTCGATTGGTTTCAGCGTCTCGCGCATCTTGCGCCAGACCTTCATCAACCGGCCCCTGACCAGAGGGTTCTTCACCCGGTTTGCCGAATAAAGATACCAGCTATAGCTCGCTCCACGCGCGCATCCGCGCGGTTCGTGGTTTGGCAAATCGGCACGGGTACGCGGATAATCCGTCTGCTGGGTTTCCCAAGTCACGATCCCCGACTTGACGTAGATCTTCCAGCTGCACGACCCGGTGCAATTCACCCCATGGGTAGACCGGACAACTTTGTCGTGCCGCCAACGGTTGCGATAGGTGTCTTCCCAGTCGCGGTTTTCACGTGTGACCTGACCGTGGCCGTTCGAAAACTGTTCCAGTTCATTTGACTGGAGGAAGTTCAATCTGTCGAGCAGATGGCTCATGTCATTTTCTCCTGAAATCGGGAACCGCGCCGCCGGAACGGCGCGGTGTTGTTGTGTCGGATCAGCAGGGAACCGGCGCGGATTTGCGGCTGTAGAAGAACCAGCAAATCACGGCGCAGACGGCGTAGAAGCAAAGGAAAGCCCACAACGCACCATTCGGGGCGCCTGTCATGGCGATCGAGGTGCCGTAGAGCTTGGGAATGAAGAACGCCCCATATGCCGCAATGGCAGAGGTAAAGGCGATGATCGCGGCACTCTCACGCTCGGATTGCTTCAGGGTTGCCGCCTCATCCAGGTTGGGCATCAACCGAGGCACTTCTTGGCGCATGATCGATGGGATCATCTGGAACGTCGACGCATTGCCCACACCCGTCAGGAAGAACAACGCCATGAAGCAGGCGAAAAAGCCCCAGAAGTTACCGGCAGGCGAGGCCTCGGAAGGCAGGAACTGCAGAACACCGAAGACCGCAACGATCATGCCAAGGAAGCACCAGAAGGTGACGCGCCCACCGCCGAACTTGTCTGAAATCCAACCCGTTGCAGCACGGCTCAGCGCGCCGACAAGCGGTCCGAGAAAGGCATAGCGCAGCACATCAACTTCGGGGAACTGCGTCCGCATCAAAAGTGGAAAGCCAGCGGCATACCCGATGAAGCTGCCAAACGTGCCGGTATAAAGGATACACATGATCCAGTTGTGCTTGCGGCTGAAAATGATCGACTGTTCTGCAAACGAAGACTTCGCATCTGCGATGTCGTTCATCCCGAACCAGGCCGCGACCGCGCTGACGATCAGGAACGGCACCCAGATGAAACCTGCATTCTGAATGAAAAGCTGGCCACCGTCGGACAATTGCTGTGGCTCACCACCGATGGCCCCAAAGACACCGATTGTGATGACAATCGGCACAACGAACTGCATGACAGACACACCAAGGTTGCCCAGCCCCGCGTTCATCGCAAGCGCCTGTCCCTTTGTCATTTTTGGGTAAAAGAACGCGATATTGGCCATGGAAGACGCAAAGTTGCCGCCGCCAAAACCGCACATCAGTGCAAGGATCAGGAAGGTGACATAGCTTGTTTCAGGGTTTTGAACTGCAAACCCGATGCCGAGGGCGGGCAGAAGCAAGGACGCGGTCGAAATCGCAGTCCATTTTCGGCCCCCAAAGATCGGCACCATGAAGCTGTAGAAGATGCGCAGCGTGGCGCCGGACAGACCCGGCAGCGCGGCAAGCCAAAACCGCTGGCCAACGGAAAAGTCAAATCCGATTGCCGGCATCTTGGCCACGACGACCGACCAGACCATCCAGACTGAAAAGGCCAAAAGCAGGTTCGGAATTGAAATCCACAAGTTACGGGCCGCGATGCGTTTGCCTTCGGTTTCCCAGAACTGAGGGTCCTCGGGTCGCCAGTCGGTTAACAGATAGCCGCTATTGGCGGATTGGGTTGCTGTGATCGCCATGATGGGGTCCTCCCGGAGTGGCGTTTTGCTTGCCTGTGGCGGGCCGCTCATCGGCCCGCCGGGATTGAAATTTACTGAGCTGGCTCTGCGCCATTCTTGTGAGCGACGGCGATAAGGCCCTCTTCCAGCGCTGCGTTTGCTTTGAGCGCACGCAACCTCAGGGTCTCAATATTGGCAGCAGCGAAATTGGCCCGCTCCTCATCCTCCTGCCGGGTCGAGAACCGGACAAAAAAGGCCAGGAAAGACGCGCAGGTAACAATGATGCCAAGGATGAAGAACGCCTCGGACCAGTCGATCACGTTCTTGAACAGGAAACCTGCAAGCACCGCGCCTGCATTCCCGCCTGCACCCACCACACCGGCCACTGCCCCGAGCGATTTCTTGTTGATGAACGGCACCACCGAATAGGTCGCCCCTTCGGCCATCTGTGTGAACAAAGAGAAGACGATCAGCGCAGGCAGAGCCAGAAACAGAACCTGCATCTGGCTAAAGATCATCAAGGCACAGCCTTCAAAAAAGAGACAGACAAAAAGCCAGAAACTACGCCCTTTCAAACCCCAGAGCGCTCCGAAGTTGTCCCCGAACAGACCACCCAGCGTGCGGGCGAACATGTTCATAAGTCCAAAGGATGCGGCCACAAAACCTGCGGTCACAAGCGTCAGGTCGAAATAGTCCATGAAGTAGAGAGCGGCGACATTGTTCACTGTCAGCTCGATGCCGAAACAGGCACCATAGATCACGAACAATACCCAGACACGGGGGTCTTTAAGGGCCTGCATATAGTTGCCGGTTACCTTCTGCTTTTCCTCCATTTTGCCCTGGGCGCGCAAATCGTCAAAATTGCCGTCCGGCGCATCCTGGGTCAGATAGTAATAGGCAATGCCGGTCAGGAAGATGATGATACCGACCACAACCATCGACAGGCGCCAGCCAACTGCTTCTGAAAAGCCAAACCCCACAACCATGACCGAAAACAGCAAGGGCATAACAAACTGCGTGACACCGCCGCCAAGGTTGCCCCAGCCTGCAGATGTCGCGTTGGCCTGCCCCACCACGTTGGGCGCAAACATAACGGACGTGTGGTATTGCGTAATCACAAAAGCCGCGCCGATCCCACCAATGAGAACACGGAAAAGCAGGAAGGTCTGAAAGTCGTGCGCAAGGCCGATCCCCATCACGGGCAGGGACCCAACCAACAAAAGCCAGGTGTAGGACTTGCGCGGCCCGATACGGTCACACAGCCATCCAATGAACAGACGCGCGAAAATTGTCATCGAAACCGAGCCGATGATCGCCCAGCCGATTTGCTCTTTGGTCAGCATCAGTTCGTCACGCACAACGCTCATCAGAGGCGCGATGCCGAACCATGCGAAAAAGCACGAAAAGAACGCGAACCACGTCATGTGGAACGTTCTGATCTGCACCATCCTTACATTGAAGAAATTGGACCACAGTGCTGTGGCCTTATTCTGAAGTTCCATTCTGGCCCCTCCTTCTTTTGCAGCCTTTGAACTGCTGTTCTGAGTTAGGAGAGACGTGCGCCCTAAGCGCCAAAATGATATTGATCTGGATCAAAACTCATAATTTTATCAACAAAATAAGTAACTTACGTATATTTATCAACTTGCGCTTCCGGGTATATCAAGTGGGTTTCGGCGCAACACAAACAGACACTTGACATTTATCAAGTGGCCCGGAAAGATACCGCAAGTCGAAAAATGGCGGGAACCAACGCGGACATGTCTGACTCTTACAAACAAGAGATTCGAGACCTCGCATTGTTCGCCGACATGGACGAAATCAATTTCCGCGCCCTCATGCGCGGCGCATATGTTCAGAACTTTCCGCCCCGGATTGATCTGATTCATGAGAATGAACCACCCGACTTTCTGCATGTCGTTCTGTCAGGGTCCGTTGATCTGTTCGCAGAGTGGAATGGCCGCGAGACGAGCATGGCGACTGTCAGGCCCGTATCAACTTTCATTCTGGCCGCGAGTGTCAGAAATTTGCCTTATCTGATGTCCGCAAGAACGCTTGAGAAAAGCCGCATTGCTCTCATTCCCTCCCAGGATGTGAGAACTGTTTTTACCGTGGACTGCGCCTTTGCTCAGGCGATCGTTGCCGAGCTTGCGCAGTGCTACCGATCCGTTGTGAAAAACACCAAGGATCTAAAGCTGCGCACATCTCTTGAACGGCTCGCGAACTATCTGCTGCGCCAACAGGCGCGCACAGGAAGCACAGAGTTCAATCTGACGATGGAAAAAAGACGCCTAGCGTCATTTCTCGGAATGACGCCCGAGAACCTCAGCCGAGCTTTCAGAGGTCTGGAACCCTATGGAGTCAAAGTCGAAGGCAATCGCATCATGATCACCGACCTCGAAGACCTGCTCAGCTATGCCAAACCGAACCCACTGATCGACGACTACTCAGCCTAAGTGCACACTGCCGACAAAGGTTCGACCCAAGTATGCAGGGACGTTCGACGCGCTAAGTTGGCCCTTTTGGTTATCAGTCCGATATGCGCGCCCCCGCGACCCAGTATTCGTACCCGCTTTGCCACTTGTAAACTCGCCAAGGGCAGAAGACCAATCGCCGGGCTGGGTCGTCATCACCCCAGAGGGTTCACACCGAAAAACCACGGGTGCACCCAGATAAGCCCAGCATACAGCGCTACACCTGCCGCAAGGCGCACGAATGTCGAAGTCCATGACATGGGTTTCGCAGTGCCGACGCCGTCAGTCACCTCAGCATACAGGCGTTGCCACTCAGCCCCCATTTCGCGCTGCCGTCGCCGATCAACCAGACGGCCCCCAAACAAGGCAAAACCCGCAAAGATCCCGAACAGAAGAACATGCGCCAGATCGCCGTTGGGAACCAGATGCGAAAGCGCCCACAACGACAACGCCAGAAGCAGCGGATGCCGTGTGACCCGAACAATGCCAGCGCGCGCGGGATCGAAGTGCTCATTCCGCGCGCCTCCAAACGAAAACGGGTTTGGCCGTCCGATCGCAAGGGCTGCAAGCATACAGACGGGCAGCATGACAGCCAACGGAACATAAGCCTGCCATGGCGCCCAGTCCCATATGAGCACCAAGGGCGCGCGCCCCGCCGCACCAATCAGCCAGACCAGCGCAGCCAGCGACAGAACCGAATAGGCAATTGTGAACCCGCGCTGCCCCAGACCAGCCTCAAGCCAAGGACGCAGACCAGGGCGCAGAGGCAGTGAATGGCTCACAAAGAAGGCAACCCAAGCCAGCACAAATTCCAGCCACCCCATTTCCCCTACCCTTCTGACCGTTTGCCCGGTGGCAACCGCAGCAGCAAAGGCCCATAGATCAGCACGAAGCCGCCAAAAGCCGCGATCCACCCAAGACCCGCGACCATGTTCAACCAAGCCGCCTCATACGGCCAGACCCCCGCACCCACCCGCGCCAGAACAGCAAACATCATGGCGATATAGATGCCCACGGTCGCGGCCCCCGCCGTCAGGGGCTGGCCGGTGTGGCCAAGTGTGGCGCGGGTCATCACGGCCAGTGACATCCCCCCGATCGCCCCAGCCATCCAAAGATGCTGAGCAGCTGCTGTCCCGAATGTGCCCGGCCACAGGATTTCGATACCCACCGCAAGTGATCCAAGCGGCACAAACGCGTATGCAACATGCAGGACGAAAACCAATGGCTCTGGCCACGTCCGATCGCCTGCCCAGCGCGCCAAGCGGCCGATGTGTGCCAACCCGGCACCTATCAGAGCGCCCCCTGACACTGGATGGGCTGGCAAGACGACCCACAGCAACAGCGCCGTCAACAACGCCAAAAGCGCTGCCTTGTCGAACCGCTGCATCGGAGGTGTTGGCAACCGCCCGTCTCCGCGCTTGACCAGCCAGTTGCGTGTGAAAGACGGCACAACCCGCCCCCCAATCACCGCGATCATCATGACACCCGTCCCAAGACCCAGGCGCAGCCCGTACCCCTGCGGGGCATAGTCACCGCTTGCCGCCTGCCAATGGAACAGCGCATTCGCGGTCGTGAACGCAACCAGCATGCCCAGAACAACAAGGTTGCGCCAATTCTTGCCTGCAACGATTTCGCGGGCAATCAACAGGCCCAAAGCAACAGGCATCGCAAGATCCGCAACCGCCACCAAAAGTGGCGGCAGCATCAGAGAAAAACCCACGGCGATGCGCCCCACGACCCAAAGTGCAAAAAGCCCTCCCAGCGCCCACCCAACAATGGGCGGTCGCCCCGTCCAGTTCGGCACAGCGGTCAGCAAGAAGCCCGCGATAACAGCAGACAGGAAGCCAAACAGAAACTCGTGCGCGTGCCATGACACAGGGTCAAAAGCCGTGGGTAACGTCAATGCGCCCGACAACATCGGCACCCAAAACGCCATCGCCAGTGCTGCCCAGACTGCGGCCCCAAAGAAAAACGGGCGAAAACCGAAGGCCAGAATTGCCGGACCGCGCCACACGCGCACCTGTTCTGCCGTGCGGCTCATATTGATGTCCTCGTGTAATGAACACCCGCGTCGGTCAGGAACACCTCCGGCGCCATGCCCGTGCTGTACGTCACTGCGGTCGGATCTTGTGGCGGGCCTCTGTCAGACATCGCGGCACCTTTGCATTAGCGTAAATTGGGCACCGCGTTCAAACCTGTGCGGCCCGCATCCTTAACGGCAATATGCAATGAGAGCGCAATTCGCTCCGCACGGTCGATCACATGTGCAGCCCCCGCTGGCAGGCAGATTTCATTTGCAGTCTCGCGGAACAGATCCAGCCACCGGTCGAAATGCGCCCACGTCACCGGCAGATGCGCATGCGCGGGAACCGGCGCGCCATGGTATTCGCCCGTCATCAGAGCCACCGACGACCAAAAAGCTACCATCCGATCCAGATGCGGTGTCCAGTCGGTGATGCGGCTTGCAAAGATTGGCCCCAGAACAGAATCCGCGCGGATTTTGCCATAAAAGCGATGCACAAGATCACGCAGCATTGCGGGGTCGAGACCGGTTTGATCCATGATTACCCGCGTCGTGTCGGGCCGTGTGGACAGTATCTGCGGCTGATCTGTCTGCATATCGACCATCATAACGCCCTCGGGAACTTGCTGTTGCATCACTGGGTAGACCTGTTAATTGGTATTGTAAATACTCATTCATGCGCTGGAGGTCCCTTTTGCGTCTCACGTCTTTCACGGATTACGGCCTTCGTATGCTGATGCGCATGGCCTGTGCACCGGATCGGGCCTTTTCAACAGCCGAACTGGCGGACGAATTTGGCCTGTCGCGCAACCATCTCAGCAAAATAATGCAGCGCCTGTCCAAAGGCGGGATCGTTGCAACGCGCCGAGGCGGCGGTGGCGGTGCAACGCTGGCACGCCCCGCCCAAGATATCCGGTTGGGGGATGTGGTACGACTGCTTGAGGAAGATCAGCCGCTGGTGGAATGTTTTCAGGCCGAGACCAACACCTGCTCACTTGACGGTCGGTGTCGGTTAAAAGCCCGCTTGCGCACTGCGGAAACAGCGTTCCTTACCGATCTGGATCACTCGACGCTGGCCGATATTGCCCTTCCGGCCCTGCCCGCTGACGCTTGACCGCCATGTTTGACATACCGAAATCGTAAGGCACATCTCATGTCGACCTGATTGTACGCCATGAGTACAGTCGCTCCTAGAGAAGGCCATGCAAAGGAAGCTGAAGTGTTGACCCTGTCAGTTACAATCAGGTCGTCGCCACACAGTCTGCCCCCATGGCCCCAACCACCCGTTTCTGGAAGGAGACACCATGACATCGGTTGAAGTCGGCGATGACGGATTTGTCGTGGCCGCAGAGATTATCGCAGAGGCCTTCAGTATTGCTGCTTCGACGGTTCAAGGTCTCATGCAAACTGACGAGATCACATCGCGGTGCGAAAAAGGCGTGGACGAGGATGAAGGGCGCTGGCGTCTGACCTTTATTCACAAGGGTCGCGCCTTTCGCCTGACGATCGATAAGGAAAGCAAGATCCTCAGCCAAGCTCGTTTCGACGCACCGCGACACGCCAAACCATTAAGTTAGACTGCTGAAATGCCTCTGGACCCAAATCAGCATGGGGTCGACGCACCAAACCTTGCAGGGCGCGCGATGAACCGACCATTTTGGCATGACGATGGAAACCACCGGCCAAGCTTATAAGGCCCGCCTAGCGCCGTTTCTTCAACGCTTCGAACCCGATGATCACGTCAAGAAGTTCGGTGGTGATTTCGCTCTGTCGAACCTGGCGCGTTTCAGACGTCAATTCTTCCAACCTTTCGTCAACCGATTGCTCGGCCTGCTGCATCAAGGCCAGACGGGCCGCGTTTTCGGTCACAAGCGCCTCAGCAGCCGCACGGAACAGGCTGGCGAACAGGTACCCACGGATCAGACTCTGAAAAAGATCGGGTGGCGGCATCGAAAAGGTTGGCAAGCTGCGTGAAACCCAGGGTTTATTCTGCAACTTGTGCACCAGGTCCTCATCCAGCGGCAACAACGCGGCCACCTCGGGGCGTTGTCCGTTTTTGCCGTCGCGCGCGAAATAGGCCAGCGAGACCGCCATGTCGTCCGGGCCATTATCATGTCGGATCTGGTCCAGATGCTGGGTCAGCAGGTTGGCCAGCCGCCCGACTCCGTCCACCGATGCGGGGGGAAAAAACGTCGCCGCAGGATCCACCCCCTGATCGCGCAACGCGTCGGCCATCTGCGCGCCAATACACAAAACGATCGGCTCTCCGTGAGCACCGGCAAGTTGGCCAATGACATGTGCCGCCAGCGCTTCGTTATAGTTTCCGCACAATCCGTGATCTGACCCGAACACGATCAAAACCCGCGTTCCAATCCGTTGCGGCGCGACTGCAAGCGGTCCGATCTGGTGCAGAAACGCGTGCAACCCTTCGAGGACGGTTTCGTGATAGGCGTCGATAGCGCGGGCGGCGTGCTCATAGGGGGCTGCGTTGATCACCGACAGGGTCTTCATTGTATGCACAATGCTGCGGATGCCCTTCATGCTGTCTGTGCGGCGTGACAGGACCTCAAGGGTTTGTGCCATTGTCCCCTCCCAACCCGGCGCGCGCCGCATGTCCCAGTTCGACAATCCGGGCACGGTCTTCATCGCATAGGGCAGCGTTGTCATCGATACGTTTGGCCACATCCCCCAACGTATGCCTGACTGACACCCTGAGCGTGGTCATCACCGACATCAAGTCGGCCTCTTCCAGCCCATCAAACTGCCCCTCCATCGCAGCAACCAGAACGGCCAGTTGTTCAACTGCGGGCATCGGATCACGCTCGGCTTGCCGAAGGGCGGCGCGCACCGCAGCCCCGCGTGTCAGCCGCGACCGGGTTGCGTCATCCAGACGGGTGCCGAAGCGGGCGAAATCCTCCAACTCTTCGAACTGAGACAGGGTTACGCGCAGGTTTCCGGCCACCGACCGGAAGGCGCGGCTTTGCGCCTTGCCGCCAACACGGCTGACCGACACGCCCAGATCGACCGCCGGAAACTGGTTCTTGCGCACCAAACGGGGCGACAGATAGATCTGTCCGTCGGTGATCGAAATCAGGTTAGTCGGGATATAGGCAGACAGGTTTTCGGCCTGGGTTTCGACCACGGGCAACACCGTGATCGAGCCGCCACCAGCCGCCTTGGTGAACTGCCCGGCACGTTCCAGCAGGCGCGCGTGAATATAGAAGATATCCCCAGGAAACGCCTCGCGTCCCGGTGGGCGGCGCAACAACAAAGACAGTTCCCGATAAGATCGCGCGTGGTGTGTCAGGTCATCCAAAATCACCAGAACGTCTTTCGACTGCGCTGAGAAGAATTCAGCCATCGTCAGAGCGGCATAGGGCGCGATATACGCCAGCCCGGCCGCTTCTTCGTCTCCGGCAGACATGACGATGGTGCGTTCCATCATGCCCCCTTCACGGATCGCGCCGATCACTTTGGCCACTGCATCACCGCGTTGCCCAATGGCGCAATAGATGCAGATCACATCGGTGTTTTTCTGGTTCAGGATTGTATCGACCGCCAATGACGTCTTGCCGGTCTGCCGGTCACCAATGATCAACTGGCGTTGCCCCAAACCAACCGGGACGGCCGCATCAATCACCTTGATCCCCGTTGCCAGCGGGCGCGAAATGGCCTGCCGGTCCAGAATTTTCGGGGCTTCTGCTTCGACGGGATGGGTGTCCTGATCTCTGATCGCCCCCTTGCCGTCCTGAGGCTGTCCAAGCGCATCTACGACCCGGCCCAGCAGTCGCGTGCCAACGTTAGTGCTGACAACCTTGTGGGTGCGCGTCACGCTTTCGCCAATGGTAACCCGGTCGGGTGGCCCCAGAAGCACAACACCAAGACGCCCCGGCTCAAGGTCAAGCACAATGCCCTGAACACCGCTGATGAATTGCAGCAACTCGTCCGACAGAGCCTGCTCTAACCCAATGACAATGGCGATCCCGTCGCCCACTTCGGCAACGGTTCCGATCTCACTTATGGACGGTGCCGGAGACGGCGCGTTCAGAAGCATGTTCAGAACGGTTTCAGGGGTATGATCGGGTTGCGTGACGTCAGCGCACATTCTGGTGCCCCTGTGTGTCAGATCCCAACGCCAGTTGCCCTTCGATCAGGGCATCAAGCTCATCGATGTATGACTCCACCGTCCAGGCCACTTGAGCACCGCCCATACGCACAACCAGACCCGGTGCCTGCGTATCATCACTTTCGAACCGCACGGCGATCTGGGGAAACACAGCGCGCAGATCCCGGGTCAGATCCTTTTGCACGGTCGCTGGCAAATCCTCGTGCGACGTCACAACGGCCTCAGCGGCCTGCCCGGCTGCACGGCGCAACTCGGGTTCCATCGCCGTGATTTTCCCGGCAAGATGGTGGCCCATGCGACCTTCCAACGTTTCGTCCGCCAGATCGAGCAACGCTTTGCGGGTCAGGGCCAAAAGGGCCTCAGCCCCCGCGCGGTGCATCTTGGCCGTATATTTGCGCGCCTCGTCATCCAAATGCGCCTGCCAGATTGCGTGGTCCCGCTCCATTTTCTGTTGCGCCTCGGCCAGCAGCACATTGCGCTGTTCCTCGGCCGTCTTGCGGATCGTTTCCGTCAGATCCGCCTGAGCGACATTCAGTGCCTGCGCCTTTTCATGGTACGACTGTTCGACCGCCTGCGCCTGTTCCTTGGCATCGACGGCCTCTTGCATCCGCTCCTTGATTTCAGCTTCGCGCGCATCGATACCATCCAGAATAGGGCGGTAGAGAAACCGCTTCAAAAGCCAGACCAAAACCAGAAAGTTGGCGATCTGGGCCGCGACGGTGATCCAGTCGATCGACATCTGTGTCAGTTACCTGCTGTCTGCGCCGCTGCCAGAGCCGCGTTCCAGAACGGGTTTGCGAAAATCAGGATCATTGCAACAACAAAGCAATAGATCGCCGTCGACTCGATCATGGCAAGGCTGACGAACAAGGTGCGCGATATTGTCGAAGATGCATCTGGTTGCTGGGCGATGGCGCTAAGTGCTGTCGATGCCGTGCGTCCTTCGCCCAAGGCTGGCCCGATGGCACCAAACGAAACCGTAAGGCCCGCCGTAAAGATTGAGATGGCCGCGATGATGCCAAGGTCTGTCATGTTATGTCCCTTTCAGGCTGAGATTGGGGTGGCGGCGCGGTGGCGCTAGAGATGTAAACCGTCGCCAAAATTGCAAAAATGTAGGCTTGGATCATGCCGGTCAGAAGTCCAAGCACATCCATGACCACCGGGAAGAAGAACGGCGCAACGCTCAGCAGGATCGCCGCGATCACCGCTCCGCTCATGATGTTCCCATACAGACGGATCGCCAACGATATCCCACGCGAAAACTCTGAGATGATGTTGAACGGCAGCATGATGAACGAGGGCTGAATATAGGTCTTGAGGTATCCCCCCAGCCCCCGACTGGTGATGCCAAACAGTGGCACGGCAATCAGAACCGACAACGCAAGCGCCGTTGTGGTCGACAACGAGGCCGTCGGCGGTTCGAAACCGGGGATGACCAACATCAGGTTCGACATCGCGACAAACAGAAACAGCGTGCCGGCATAATACAAAAGTTGGCGGTTGGGCCGACCGGCGACTTCTTCGATCTGACCCTGAATACCCTGAACGATCACCTCCAACGTGGTCCGCCACCGATTTGGCGGTACATCCGGGCGCAGGTTTCGCGTGATCAGGATGGCGCCCACGCTAAGCACCGCCATGACAATCCATGTATAAAAAATGGTCGCATTGATCGGAATGTCCCATATCTGAAACATGATCACCTGATCCGGCGAGAGGTTCATGGTGCCCCCTCCGCGGGGGGGGCGACGCGCGCAACGGTTGTCACGACAAACCGGACAATCAGAAACGCACCCGCGTAACCCACAAGCGACCATGGGCCACCCTGCTTCACAACCAGCCAACCAACACCCAAAAGGGCCGATATCCGCAAGGCCGCGCTCAGGAAAAGCAAGCTCACGGGTTTGGCGGATCGCAAGGCCCAGCGCATCCCAAGACCAAGGCCCGCAAAGAACACTACGCTCATCACGGCTCCGACTGCCAGACCCAGCAACAAAATGCTCCAATCAAACGGCATCATTGGTCGCCTCCTTCTTTATTGATCCACGCCGCAGCAATAAAGCCGCCCAGCGCCACGCCCCCAAGGATCAGGGCAATTGTCCACGAAAACCCTTGTGGCGCAGTCCGGTCCAGCCAAAGGCCCAAAAATGCGCCACCCACGGTTGGTACGGCAATCGACCAGCCAATCATCCCGAAGGTTCCAATGCCCCGCAGCGGGCTGGGGCCGGGATGCTCCCGCTTGGATTTCATGCGCGTCGCGTGCCGCGCGATGTCCTCGGCCGGTTTGTCGGGTTTGTCAGAGTTACCATTCATTACAGTGGCCTTTGCAGTTCAGCAAACCGGCGCACCATATCCGCCTCAAGCCGCGACAAGGCAGATCGTGCCTGCCGTTCTTCTTCATCCATCTGGATGAAGCTGGCCTCGACTGTATTGCGTAAGGTGTCCAGAGTGTCGCCATGCACCCCCCGCAGGGCAACAACGGAAACCTTGTGACCTTTCTTGACCAACAGCCCCTCATCAAGGCCAAAGATTTCCTCGGACCCATCCGCCAGGTGCAGCGTCAGAACTGACGGCACAATCGCAGTCACAAAATCAACGTGGTTTGGCAAGATCCCGAAAGCCCCGTTGGGGGCCACGGCTGTGATGCCAGTGCACCGTCCTTCATACAGCATTCGGGTGGGCAGGCGCAGCGTGACGCTCATGTCGGTTGCCGTGTTCATGTCGCGGCCTCAAGATCTTCAAGACCGCCGATCATGTAGTACGCGCTTTCGGGCAGATCGAACTGGGTCTGGTTCAGGATCGTTTCGCACCCGTTCAGGGTTTGCGCGATCGGTACCAGTTTGCCTTTCCCACCGCTAAAGGCCTCGGTTGTGAAAAACGGTTGCGTCAAGAACCGCTCCAGCCGCCGGGCCCGTGCAACCGTCGCCCGATCAGCAGAAGACAGTTCTTCAAGCCCCAGCATCGCGATAATGTCCCGCAACTCTTCGTATTCCGCCAATGTCCGACGTACAGCACGGGCAATGTCGTAATGCCGCTGACCAACCACCGACGGCGTCAGCATGACCGAGGCTGACGCCAGCGGATCGACGGCCGGGTAAAGGCCTTCGCTGGCGCGTTTGCGTGACAACACCACCGAAGCGGACAGATGCGAAAAGATGTGCGCCGCCGCCGGGTCGGTAAAGTCATCCGCTGGCACATATACGGCCTGGATCGAAGTGATCGCCCCCCGGTTGGTCGATGTGATACGTTCCTCCAACCCGGCCAGTTCTGTCGCCAGCGTCGGCTGATACCCGACGCGCGACGGCATCCGGCCCATCAGGCCCGACACTTCGGACCCGGCCTGCACAAAACGAAAGATGTTGTCGATCAACAGCAGCACGTCCTGCCCTTTGTCGTCGCGGAAATACTCGGCCATGGTCAACGCGGTCTGCCCCACCAGAAACCGCACACCCGGTGCCTCGTTCATCTGGCCAAACAGCATCACCGTTTTGTCGCGCACCCCGGCCTCGCCCATTTCGCGGTACAGTTCTTCGGCCTCGCGTGATCGCTCGCCGATGCCGCAGAACAGACTGACGCCCTGATGATACTGGACGGTGTTGTTAATAAGTTCTGTGATCAGAACCGTCTTGCCGACTCCTGCCCCGCCGAACAGCCCGGTTTTCCCTCCCCGTTCGATGGGGGACAGCAAGTCAATCGCCTTGATACCCGTCTCCAGAATTTCAGAATGCAGTACCCGGTCGCTCAGCTTCGGCGGACTTTGGTGAATCGCGCGACGCTCGGACGTTTCTGGCGCAGGGCGTCCGTCAATCGGGGCGCCAAACACGTCAAGCATCCGGCCAAGCACTGCGTCGCCCACCGGCACCCGGATCGGTCCGCCGGTTGCGCGGACCACCATGCCCAGCCCCAAACCGCGCACCGGGGCCATCGCCATCGCGCGCACCATTCCATCCCCGATCAGAGACGACACTTCCAGCGCGACATCCCCGGCAAAAAGCAAGTCATGAATATGCGGCAACGCCCCGTCGAACTTCACATCGACAACACCGCCACGGATCGCAGCAATCCGACCGTCAGCCAAAGTATCCAGAGTGTCGGTGGTTTGGGTGCTCATGTTTTGTCCCAATTATCCTTGGCGGTCCAGCCCTTGGTATCACCATATCAGGGCAGACCCATTGCTGATCCTGATACACCGACATAAATCAGCACAGGATTGACCTGCGTCAATGATCAGACAGACACGGACATTTTTTCCGTCAATCGACTCTGCTGTGCACGATTTGCAATCACAACCAGATCAATCAACGGTAGACGGCCATAGGAACCAGAACAATCGTTTCTTATTGGGCAAGTTTGGCGTTGTTGGTTGGGCATTTGATACGCATCAATTTCAGACCGCAACGTTTCGACTAGATCCCTACCAAATCCATCAGCTTGAGAAAGGCGCAAGCAATGGCAAAAGTCACATCACTTCATGATGAAAGCACGCTGCAACCAAAAAGCAGCGTTGTGCCCGACCGCTCGAAGCCCAAAACCATCAGCGCGACCCGTCATTCAAAACCACTCTCGCATTCCCATACGACGATGGAGCAAGCGCTGGACAAAGGGCTGAAGGCCACAGTGGCAAAGTTCACAGCGGGTCTTTCCCCTATTGCGCTTGCGGCGGCCTATTCCGACTGGGCTTTACATCTGGCATCGGCCCCCGGCAAGCAACTGGAACTGCTTGAAAAAGCCGGAAAGAAAACAGGGCGGCTGGCAAATTATGCAACCCATTGCGCGACCAATCCTGACACGTCGGACACCTGCATTACCCCGTTGCCGCAGGACAGACGGTTCAACGACGACAGCTGGCAAAAGTGGCCCTATAACGTCATGTATCAGAGCTTCCTGCTGAATCAGCAATGGTGGCACAACGCCACCACGGGCGTCGAAGGCGTAACCCAACAGCATGAAAACGTTGTCGAATTCGCTGCGCGCCAGATGCTGGATGTGTTCTCGCCCTCGAACTATGCCCTGACCAACCCCGAGGTTCTGATCCAAACAGCGCGGCAGGGTGGCAGGAACCTGTATCGCGGCTGGCAGAACTATATCGAGGACGTGTCACGCGCCCAAAGCGGGCAACGCCCCGTTGGCACCGAAGACTTCGAAGTCGGGCGCAACATGGCCACCACACCGGGAAAGGTGGTGTGCCGTAACCGCCTGATCGAATTGATCCAGTACGAGCCGACGACCGACAAGGTTCGTCCGGAACCCATTCTGATCGTGCCCGCCTGGATCATGAAATACTATATTCTTGACCTGTCCGAAGATAACTCGTTGGTGCGGTACCTGACATCTCAAGGCTTCACGGTCTTCATGATCTCGTGGAAGAATCCCGATTCTGATGACCGTGACATGGGGATGGACGATTATACCTCGATGGGTGTCATGGACGCACTGGACGCGGTCGAAACCATCACCGATGGACAGAAAACCCATGCCATCGGATATTGTCTGGGCGGCACCTTGTTGTCGATCGCTGCCGCCGCGATGGCGCGGGACGGCGATGATCGGTTGAAAAGCCTGACGTTCCTGGCGACACAGACAGACTTTACCGAAGCGGGCGAACTGATGCTGTTCATCAATGACAGCCAGCTTACCTTTCTTGAAGATCTGATGTGGGATCAGGGCTATCTGGACACCACGCAGATGGCCGGAGCCTTTCAACTGCTGCGCTCGAACGATCTGATCTGGTCGCGCATAATACATGACTACCTGATGGGTGAACGCACCCCGATGAACGATCTCATGGCGTGGAATTCCGATGGCACCCGCATGCCCTATCGGATGCATTCCGAATATCTGCGGCGTTTGTTCCTCGACAATGATCTTGCCGAAGGCCGCTATCACGTCGGGGATCATCCCATCGCCATCTCTGACATCCGTGCGCCCGTCTTTCTTGTCGGAACTGAACGGGACCACGTCGCGCCGTGGCAGTCAGTCTATAAGTTCAACCTGATCTCGGACACGGATGTGAAATTCGTTCTGACCAGCGGCGGCCACAACGCCGGTATCGTGTCCGAACCCGGGCACCCCCACCGGCATTATCGGGTCCGCGACAAAACCAAGGATCACTCTTACGTTGATCCGGATCACTGGATGAACGAAACGCCACCGGTTGATGGATCGTGGTGGCCGGAACTGTCGGCGTGGTTGGCCGCAAAATCGGGCGAGCAGATCGCCCCACCCGCGTTGGGAGATGAAGCGAAAGGGTATGCACCGCTTTGCGATGCGCCCGGAACCTATGTGTTTCAGGAGTAATCTCTGATGCTGGATACCCTTCTCAAAGGCAAACGCGGGCTTGTTGTCGGGATCGCGAACGAACATTCAATCGCTGCCGGATGCGGCATGGCCTTTCATGCCGCCGGCGCCGATCTTGCCGTGACCTATGCTGACGAAGTATCCAGACCCTTCGTGGCGCCTGTTGTCGCGAAACTCGACGCGCCGATCTTTATGCCACTGAACGTCCAGACAGACGATCAGCTTGAGGCCGTTTTCGATGCGATAGACCGCGAATGGGGCGAACTTGACTTTGTTTTGCACTCGATCGCCTTCTGTCCAAAAGACGATCTGCATGGGCCTGTCAGCCAGTGTTCGAAAGAAGGCTTTGCTCAGGCAATGGACATTTCGGTGCATTCCCTGATCCGAATGACACGTCTGGCGGTTCCTTTGATGAAAAACGGCGGCAGCATTCTGACCATGAGCTATTATGGCGCCGAAAAGGTCGTCGACCATTACAACATCATGGGCCCGGTCAAATCCGCACTGGAAGGCACAGTACGCTATCTGGCCGCCGAACTTGGACCCAAACAGATCCGGGTCAATGCGATTTCGCCTGGTCCGCTAGAAACTCGGGCGGGTTCGGGCATCGCCCATTTTGACGAACTGATCGACGCGGCCCGCAAACGCGCGCCCGAACAGGGCCTCGTGACGATTGAGGATGTCGGCCATATGGCAGCGGGCCTGGTCAGCGACATGTCCCGAAAGGTGACCGGCAACATCGCCTATGTCGATGGCGGCTATCACGTCCGGGCGTAGCACCCTGCGGGTGTCGTCAAATCAACCGACAGGCTCGGTCATACCTCCACCTCAGCTGACGTCCGAAAAAGGCATCCCTCAATGCAATTCATCGAAAACCGCACGTTTGACGAACTCAAGGTCGGTGACAGCGCCGAACTGACGCGGACCTTGAAAACCGAAGACATCGAACTGTTCGCCGTCATGTCCGGCGATGTGAACCCGGCACATGTGGACCCTGAATTTGCCCAGTCGGACATGTTTCACAAGGTCATCGCGCATGGCATGTGGGGGGGCGCCCTGATTTCAGCCGTGCTTGGCACTGAATTGCCCGGACCCGGAACGATATATCTGAACCAGAACTTCAGCTTTCGCCATGCCGTCGGGTTGGGCGATACCGTTACGGTGCGTGTGACCGTTGCCGAAAAGAAACCAGAGCATCAGCACGTTGTCCTTGACTGCAGCTGCATCAATCAAAGCGGCGAAACCGTTATCGAAGGGCAAGCATTGGTAATCGCCCCTTCTGTCAAAGTCCGCCGCCCCCGTGTCGTGTTGCCCGAGGTGCACCTGCATGAACGCGGGGCCCGGTTCGAAGCCCTGATGAAGGCGACTGCCCCCCTTGCGCCGGTGCGCACCGCTGTCGTCCACCCCTGTGATACCCTGTCTCTGGAGGGCGCGTTAGAGGCTGGCGCAAAGGGCATGATTGTTCCGATCCTCATTGGTCCAAGGGCAAAGATCGAAGCCGCCGCTGCCGAGGCCCAGCGTGATCTGGGCCAAGTCGAAATCGTCGATGTCCCGCACAGTCACGCCGCCGCCGAACGGGCTGTTGCGCTGGCACGCGAAGGCAAAGTCGACATGTTGATGAAGGGCAAGATCCATACCGATGAATTGCTCCGGCCTGTGGTTGCCAAGGACACTGGCCTGCGGACCGAACGCCGGATCAGCCATGTCTTCGCGCTGGATGTGCCGAACTATCCCAAGCCGCTTCTGATCAGCGATGCCGCCATCAACATCTTTCCCGATCTGCAAACCAAACGCGATATCGTCCAGAATGCCATTGATCTGGCTTTGGCGCTTGGGATCGACATTCCGAAAGTCGCGTTGCTGTCAGCGGTTGAAACCGTCACCCCCAGCATTCCCTCTACCGTCGATGCATCGGCGCTATGCAAAATGGCTGATCGCGGACAAATCACCGGAGGAATGCTGGATGGGCCGCTGGCCTTTGACAACGCCGTCTCAAAATCGGCGGCCGAGACCAAAGGCATACATTCGGCCGTGGCTGGCGACGCAGATATCCTGATCGTGCCCGATCTTGAGGCCGGAAATATGATCGCCAAACAACTGATCTATCTGGCCGGAGCCGATGCCGCCGGGCTCGTTCTGGGCGCGCGCATCCCCATCGTGCTGACCAGCCGGGCCGACGGCGTGCTGTCCCGTCTGGCCTCGGCTGCAATGGCGCAATTGTTCGTGCACCATCAATCCAGCCGCATCCCGGACTAAGCACAGTCTTCCTTGTCTTTGAACAAACGTGCTGTTTACCGGTCAGGAAAAACTGTTCCCCGACCGGCTTGTGCCAGCCAAACGCCGATCATGCCCTTAGGTGTTCGGCTGTCACTCTGGCCCCGGCATCCAGACAGACGGTGCAGGATCGCCTTCGAGCTGTCTTAAGCGCTTCTTAAGCTGCGCGTTTTCATCAGAAAGCGTCAGCACAACCGCGATGCCTGCCAGGTTGATACGCAGATCCCCTTGCAATCGCTGCACCCGCCGAATGACGGTGACGCTTGAACTTTCAAACCGCCACGCCCTGCGATCAGATCCCACGGGTTCCAGAATGCCCTCTTCGACCAGATCAATGATCCAGTCTGCCGAAGACCCGCTCATGCGGCTTAAATCGGTCAGGGACAAAGAGGCCACCAATTCAGCCATCGGGATCAAAGCTTTGTTCGATGCCATGATTTACACTCCCAATCCTTGACGCGGATCGTAATCTATTTCCCGCGCCATTTCTTCATAAAGCTCTCGCGCTTTGTCTGTCTCGGTTGGCGGAATGACGATCTTGATCACGGCGTACAACGCGCCTGCAGGTTTGCCCGGAATTCCCCGCCCCTTGAAGCGCAGTTTCTTACCCGCCTGCGAATGTTTCGGCAGCGTCAGTTCGACCTTGCCACCGGGTGTCTTGACCTCAATCCGCCCACCCAGCGCGGCCTCCCACGGGGTCACCGGCAAGTCCATGAACACGTCCCGCCCCTCAACCCGGAAACCGGGTTGGTCACGCAAAGCCACCTCAAGGAAAAGATCGCCCGATTTGCCTTGACCAACCCCCGGCGCGCCCTGACCGGCCAGCCGGATATGCTGCCCTTCGGTGACGCCCTTGGGAATTGCGACCCGAATGGACCGTTCGCGCAGCACAACGTTTCCGTGCGCATCAAGTTCGGGTTTGCGCAGAGTGAAATCCCGCGTCCCGCCATTATAGGCCTCGTCAAGATCGATGACGATCTTGGCATGGTGGTCTTGCCCCGGCGCATGCATCTGTCGCCCGGACTGCATTCTGGGATCAAACCCACCCCTGCGTGAAAACAGTTCGTCAAAAAACGAACTGAACTGCTCGGGGTCGGCCTCGGTAAACCCGCCGCCGGAAAACTCAAACCCGTCATCCCAGTCGGGCGGTGGGCGAAAGGATTGCCCTTCCTGCCAATTCGCACCCAACTGATCATAGGCCGCGCGTTTTTCAGGGTCTTGCAAGACTTCAAACGCCTCGCCGACTTCCTTGAACTTTTGCTCTGCCTCGGCCGCATCGGGGCCGGTATTTACATCCGGGTGATACTTTCGCACCAGCTTTCGATACGCACGCTTGATTTCGTCCTGAGACGCGCTGCGCTCGACGCCCAGAACTTTGTAATAGTCTTTGTATTCCATGCCGTTGGGCCCCCAGTGAAACCCCGGATACTTTCTACGAAAGCTCGGTCCATTTCAATTCTATGCGCTCAAATGACCCATAGCAAAAAGTTTGTCGGCTTGACTTGATCAAGCGCAATGTGCGTGCAGTCAATCCCGTCAAAAAACAAACAGTCGATTAACGCGCACAAGCCAAGGCAGTTGGTGCAAGTCCTGAAACAAACGTGGATAATGAAAGCCAAGATTCTTTTTTGAAAGGCAAACGATGACGTCCGAGACGTCCGACACCTCTGCTGGTTTGCCGCTTGAAGACAGCGGCCTTGCCAAAGCCACCCCTTTGCCTGCCGCAAAGACAGCTGGACGGTCGCGCCTGATCCTGATTCCAATGTTTATGGCCACACTGTTCACCGGTGCCGTCATCGGAATGTACTTCCAGCCACCGGGCTTGCGGGTGTTCTTCAATATCACCGGGCTGCAGCCCGGTGCCGGCACCAACACACCCATCGCCGTTGCCATTCAACAGGTCACAACCCAAGAACAAGTCGCGGTCATCAGCGCTGGCGATGTGGTCGCGTTGGGTCGGATCATTCCGCGTGGCGATGTGATCAGCGTCGCCACACCGTCGGGCGCCGGTGATGCCAGAATTGCCCAACTGCGCGTCAAGGAAGGTGATCTGGTCGAAGCAGGCGACGTTCTGGCGGTCCTGGACAACCTGTTGCCCCTGGAAAGCGCCGTCGCCTCGGCCGAAGCGTTTCTACGCGTCAGCGAGGCCAGTCTGGCCCAAACCCGCGCCTCTATCGCTGCCAGCCTTGCCGAGGCCCAAGCATCCTACGACCGGGCCGAAGCAACTGCCGCCGCCGCTCAGTCCGATCTGGACCGCTACACCGCCTTGCTAGAGCGCGGCGTCACCACCCGCGCCGAATTCGATCAGATCGTCGCCCATGCGAACGAGGCTGGCCGCGATGTCGAACGGGCTTTGGCCACGCTGTCCCGCTATGCCACCGGGTCCGAAACCGTTCAGGCCGATATCGCGGTGGCCGTGGCCAACCTTGCTGCCGCCCGTGCCGACCTTGTCCGCGCCGAACGCGATCTTGAACGTGCCTATGTCCGCGCGCCGGAAAGCGGCATGGTTCTGGACATCAACGTGCGATCCGGCGAACGCCCGGGGTCAGCCGGGATTATTGATCTGGGCGATACGTCGCAAATGACGGTCGAAGCTGAAGTGTATCAAACCATGATCGGACGCGTCACCATCGGAGACCCTGTCACCATCAGCGCCGATGCTTTGCGTCAGGATCTGAACGGCGTGGTAACGGCCATCGGGCTTGAAATCGGACGCCAGTCGATCACCTCGGACGATCCGGCGGCCAACACCGACGCGCGGGTCGTCGACGTGATCGTGACCCTTGATGCCGCATCATCAAAGATGGCATCGACATTTACCAACCTCGAAGCAATCGTGCGGATCGGCACCGGTCAGGCGGAATGAGCTGGCTGCTGACCCTTCTGTTCCGGCGTCTGCCAATCGGCTGGCTGCAGCTGACCCACAGCCGCGGACGGTTCATTGCCGCCGTGTCGGGCGTGGCCTTTGCCAACCTTCTGGTGTTCATGCAACTGGGCATCATGGGGGCGATGAACACCTCTACCGTCGCGCCCTATTCCCTGATCAGAACAGATATCATCCTGTCGTCAGAAGACGGCAACACGCTGACCGATGCCGGCCACATTCCCCGCGCGCGAATGTTTCAGGCGCTTGGCGTGCCCGGTGTTGCCACCGCGATGCCTCTTTACATCGGCAACCTGCCCTTCACGCTTGAAGATGGATCGTCGGTGTCTCTTCTCAGCTTTGGCGTCGACATCGCAAAACCCGGCTTCACATCCGCGGATATCGCGGCTGATCTCGACCAGTTGAGCATCGAAAACACAGCGCTGCTCGACAAAGGCACACGCGGTATGCCCGACTTTGTGATCAAGGGGCTCGAGGCCGGAACCCGCTATAGCTTTGAAACCGGCGGCAATACTCTGACCACAATCGGCACGATGGATATCGGCGGCGGATTTCTGGCCGACGGGATGCTTGTGATGTCTGATCAGACCTTCTTACGTGTGTTCCCAAAGCGCAGCAGCGGCGCGCCCAATCACATTCTGATCCAAACCGAAGACGGGGTTTCGACCGACACTGTCATTACCCGCCTGCAGGCCGCCCTGCCTGGCGGCAATCTCAGGATCCAAAGCGTCGAAGGCTCTGCCGACAATGATCTGACCTTTATGGCGACCGAACGCCCAACCGGCATTATCTTTGGCTTCGGGGTATTCATGGGCATTCTTGTCGGGCTGGTCATCGTCTATCAGGTGCTATCCACCGATGTAGCCGATCATCTGCGCGAATACGCGACGTTCAAGGCCATGGGCTATGGCCATCGGTTTTTTCTGGGCATCGTCTTTGAAGAGGCCATCATTCTCGCGATCTTCGGCTTCGTTCCAGGCTTGCTGGTCTCGATGGGGCTGTATGCCGGTCTGGTTGCCGCCACCGGGCTGCCGGTCGCGATGCAGGTCAGCCGCGCGTTTCTTGTCTTTCTTGGCACACTGATCGCCTGCAGCCTGTCCGGTGCCATCGCCACGCGACGGCTTGCCAATGCCGATCCCGCGGATCTGTTCTGATGCCAGATGCGCCAATCAAAACCCTTGGCCTGAACCACTTTTTCGGATCCGGAGACGCGCGCAAACAGGCCATGTTTGACATCAACATGGACATCACCCGCGGCAGCCTGACGATCCTGATGGGCCCGTCCGGCTCGGGCAAAACGACACTTCTGACTCTGATCGGGTGCCTGCGCGACGTTCAGGACGGCAGTGTGCAGGTATTGGGCCAAGAGGTGCGCGGCGCGAGCGAGGCCATGCTGGTCAGCCTGCGGCGGCGACTGGGCTTTATCTTTCAAGCCCACAACCTGCACGAAAGCCTGACCGCGACGCAGAATGTGTTGATGGGTCTGCAGGTTCACGGGGGTGGCGACCCCGTCAGGCAGCGCACCGCAGCCCATCACATTCTTGACCTTCTGGGGCTTGCCGACCGCCGCGATTATCTGCCGGGCAACCTGTCAGGTGGTCAGAAACAAAGGGTCGCTGTCGCCCGCGCGCTGGTCTCAAACCCCGAGATCATTCTGGCCGACGAACCAACCGCCGCGCTCGACAAAGAGTCCGGGCATAACGTGGTCAAGATGCTCAAGACACTGGGGGACAAACGTGGGACAACAACCGTCATGGTCACACATGACCCCCGGATCCTTGAAATGGCCGACCGCATCATCACTCTCGAGGATGGGCGGATCGTGTCCGACACCCACCCCTGAACAGGCGACTGGATAGGCCTGCAACGGCCTGAAACCCACCCCCTCCTTCTCAAGCTGCATCTTGTCCGCATCGTCCTTGCAGTTGTTGATCAACGCCTGCCGTCAAAGGTCGGCGGTATGCAGCAAGTCGGATGCCAAAGAGGATCCCTGACGAGATTCTGTTGCCATGTGAATTATCCTTGGACATTAAGGACAGGTCGCGCCACCCTACCCCCACCAATTGCATCCAAGCCTTGGGGGAGAGCGCCGATGGAAGTTTCCTTTGCCAAAGAGATCGAAAAGCTGCGGCTTGGCGATGGCGACATGTTCCACGGCGAAGGCATTCTGGCCGTCACCAAGGCCCTTTTGCAGTCAGGCGTGTCCTATATAGGCGGATATCAGGGCGCACCGGTATCGCATCTGATCGACGTCATGGTGCAGGCCGCCCCGCAAATGTCCGAACTGGGCGTGCATGTCGAACCCTGCACGAACGAAGCGTCAGCTGCTGCGATGCTGGGCGCATCAATCATGTATCCGGTGCGCGGCGCCGTGACGTGGAAATCCATCGTAGGCACCAATGTCGCGGCAGATGCCTTGTCCAACCTCGCCTCGCCCGGCGTTTTGGGCGGCACGCTGATCGTCATTGGCGAAGATTACGGCGAAGGATCCTCGGTCATTCAGGAACGCAGCCACGCCTATGCCATGAAATCGACGATCTGGCTGATGGATCCGCGACCCAACCTGACCAGCATCGTGACCTGTGTTGAGCGGTCTTTCGAACTGTCCGAGGCCTCGAACACGCCCGTCATGATGGAACTGCGCATCCGCGCCTGCCATGTTCAGGGCGAATTCATTGCCAAGGACAACGTCAAACCGGCGATTTCGATGCAACAGATGCTGACCGACCCCGCGCCGCACCAATACGAACAGCTGGCACACCCGCCTGTCACGTTCGGGCACGAGCGGAAGAAATCCGGTGAACGAATGCAGGCCGCACGACAATTCATTGCCGATCACAAGCTGAACGAGCTGTTTGACGGCCCCGAGGGCGAGGTTGGCCTAATCGTGCAAGGCGGGCTTTACAACGCGCTGATCCGGGCCCTGACCGAACTCGGCCTCGCCGATACGACGGGGCGTTGCGATCTGCCCATTCTGGCGCTGAATGTCGTCTATCCGCTGGCGCCCGACGAAATCCTTGCCTTCGCAAATGGCAAACGTGCTGTTCTGGTGCTGGAAGAAGGCCAACCGGAATACATCGAAAACGAAATTGGCACGATCCTGCGCCGCGCAGGCTCGACCACCACACTGGCAGGCAAAGACCTCCTGCCCATGGCTGGCGAATACTCCGCACCGGTAATGACCGCTGGCATCGGCACCTTCCTGCGCCAGCATCTGCCGCGTATCGGCAACCAGCTGGGCGACGAAGGCTATGCCGAAGAGGTCGCCGCGCTTCAGGATCAGGCCGCCGCATTGCTGAACGCCCCGGTCCCGCCGCGCCCGCCCGGCTTTTGCACCGGCTGCCCCGAACGCCCTTTCTTTGCAGCCCTGAAGCTGACCCAGCAAGAGATCGGCCCGGTCCACTATTCCGCCGATATCGGATGCCACGCCTTCGCAACCTTCGCGCCGTTCAATTTCGGAAACTCAATCCTCGGCTATGGGATGAGCCTTGCCTCAAACGCCTCGGTCGCCAGCTTTCAGGAAAAGCCGCCGCTTGCCGTGATGGGTGATGGCGGGTTCTGGCACAACGGGCTGCTGTCCGGCGTGACCTCCCGCCTGCTGAATGGCGGCGATGGCGTGCTGGTGATCATGAAAAACGGCTACACCTCGGCCACCGGTACGCAAGAGGTGATCTCGTCCCCCGACACCGACATGAAACTGCGTGCCGCCGAACAAAGCGCAACTCACGGCGAAACCACCATCGAAGACGCGTTGAAAGGTGTCGGAGTGAAGTGGCTGCGCACCGTCCACACCTATCGCCTGTCCAAAATGCGCGACACACTGCGCGAAGCGTTCACGACCAAATTCAAGGGCCTCAAAGTGATTGTGGCCGAAGGCGAATGCCAGCTTGAACGCCAACGCCGTGTCAAACCAATCCGCGCCAAAGCATTGCAGGCCGGAGACCGTGTCGTACGCACCCGCTTTGGCATCGATGACGACACCTGCACGGGCGATCATTCCTGCATCCGTCTGTCAGGTTGCCCGACCCTCACCGTCAAAACCTCGACCGACCCGCTGAAAACCGACCCCGTCGCCCATGTCACCAATGGCTGCGTCGGCTGCGGGCTTTGTGGCGAAGTCGCGCATGCCGCCACCCTCTGCCCGTCCTTCTGGCGCGCCGATATCGTGTCAAATCCGCGATGGTGGGACCGAACCCGCGCCGCCCTGCGCCGCGCTTTGACAGGAATACCCGCATGACCCGCCCACCTCTTCGGATATTGCTCGCCGCCTTGGGCGGAGAAGGCGGTGGTGTGTTGATGAACTGGATCGTCGCCGCCGCTCGATCTGCCGGACATGGCGTTCAGGCGACATCTGTTCCCGGCGTTGCCCAGCGCACCGGTTCGACCAGTTACTATATCGAGATTGCCGCGCCAAACGACCCGCACGCCGTTCTCAGCCTCGTGCCGATGCCCGGGCGCGTCGATGTCGTCGTCTCCAGTGAACTCGTCGAAACCGCCCGCGTCATGTCGGCTGGCTTTGTCTCCCCCAAACTCACAACCCTGATTTCCTCAACCGCCCGGTTCTATTCGACGGCTGAAAAGATCTCGATGGGCGATGGCCGGTTTTCGGAAGATACCATAGCCAAAGCCGCCGAAACCATGGCCAAACACAGCTTCCTCCTGGATCTCGGCCAGCTTGCCATCGACAACGGGACCTTCGTCAGCGCCACCATGTTCGGCGCACTGGCCGGAAGCGGGGTTCTGCCATGGAGCGCTGATCATTCCCGGTTGCAACTCACAGATCCAAAGTCACAAGCCGGGTTTGATGCCGCCGTCACAGCCGTCACCGCCCTCAAAACCGAACGCCCCCCAGTCGCGCCAAATCCCGTCCCGGTCGCGCCGCCAGAGGCTTCAGGCCTGCAAACCGTCCTCGCCCATGGCACCTCGCGAATGACCGACTATCAGGACGCCGAGTATGCGCAGATGTATTCTGACCGCGCCCAGTCCCTGATTGCGCAAACCGACCTGACCGATCATCGCGCAGTCCACGCGCTGACAGAAGCCTGCCGACGCCTCGCGCTCTGGATGGCCTTTGAGGACATCGCCCGCGTGGCTGATCTCAAAACCCGCCCGGAACGGTTCGCCAAAATCCACGATGAAATCCAACTCGAGCCGGGCCAGACCCTCACCATAACAGAGTATATGAAACCGCGCCCCGAAGAGATCGCCGATATCCTGCCCGTAAACCTGGGCACGCGCATCATGGCCCGCGTAGAAAGCGGCAGACGTTTTCCGCTGTTGGGCCGTGGCCTCCATCTGCGTTCGAACGGCATCATCGGCTACCGCCTGCTCCGCATGGTCGCAGCCCTCAAACGCATCCGTCGTCGGTCCTACCGGTTCCAGATCGAACAAGCTCAGATCGAAATTTGGCTGACCCTGATGCAAACCGCGCTCCGCCAATCCCCCGATTTCGCCATGGCACTGGCCGAACTGCCGCGTGTGCTCAAAGGCTATTCCGATACGCTGATGCGCGGCAAGACGGCTTATACCCAGATCATGTCGCAGGTGGTGGAACCGTCCGTCACAACCGGTGCAGACGCCGCCAATGCCCGCCTTCTGCGCGAGTCCATCGGCGCCGCCCTCGCCGATGACAGCCACGAAAAACTGAACGCCGTCCTGATGGGCATCGCACCAGACCCTGCCATTCCAAATCTCAAGAAAGCCGCCCATGCCTGACATGCTGACCAGCCACCGCACCCTTTTCATCGAATGGGGCGATTGCGACCCGGCCGATATCGTCTTCTACCCCAACTATTTCAAATGGTTCGACGCCTCGACAGCGCATCATTTCAAATCCGCCGGATTGCCCAAGCCAGAGTTGATCCGGCGCTATGGCGTCGTCGGCTTCCCGATGGTCGACACCCGCGCGAAATTCCATATCCCATCGCGCCACGGTGACGAGGTTGCCATCGAAACCACGATCTCACGGTTCGGATCCTCCAGTTTCGATGTCGAACATCGCCTGACGCGTGACGGAAAACTTGCCGTCGAAGGCTTTGAAAAACGCGTGCTTGTCCGCAAAACCGATGACGGAACCAGCATCACCTCCTGCCCGGTCCCGGACGAAGTCAAACGCCTCTTCACCCGCCAGCCCTGACCGGGCTGCTTCTTTCTTGTGAACAATACCCCAGGGAGTTTGAGGGACAGCGTCCCTCATTCCCATAAATCGACTGCGCCAAAGGCGCACAATTTGACTCCAGCAGGCTCACGCTCCCGGACGGATCAACGTCTCAACCGAAACCGGCATCTTCGGCCCGACATCCAGCCGCCAGGCAAACGGCACAGTATCATGTTGCGGAAACAGCTGTGTCACCATCGGATCGTGCCCCGGAATGACCCGTTCGTTCCCCCCCGCGATCCGGCGGATCGTGTTGAACCCGTCCAGCATGGGCTCCAGATCCGCAACGATCGGGAACGGTTTGCCCAGCAGAAAATTCTCGTAATAATGCGTCGCGTCCGACGCCAGACACAGCGGGCCAAACTGGGTCTCCACCTCGACCACTTGCAACCCGCGCGAATGACCGCCCACACAATGCACCCGCACGCCGGGCGCGACTTCCGCCGATCCGTCGTGAAACATCACCCGACCGGAATAAACGTGGCGCACCATCTCACAGACGTGACCCACCGTGAACGGCATTTGCAGCACGTCGTGGCACATACAGGGCCCGGTGGCATAGGCCATTTCGGCGGCCTGCACATGAAACACCGCGTTTGGATACCTGTCCAACCCGCCCGCGTGGTCATAATGCAGATGCGTGATGATCACCGTATCGACAGTGTCCGCATCAACGCCCAGCGCCCCGATCGCTACGGCTGGATCCAGCAGGATCGGGCGATCCCGGCGCCGGGCCTCGCCTTCGTCATACCCGGTATCAACCAGAATCCTGCGCTGGCCATTGTCCAGGACCCAGACAAAATAGTCCATCCCTTCCGGCTCGGCCGGGTGGTCATCAAAAATGTAACTATCACCCCGCACCCGTTCAGACCGATGTGCATATTTGACCGCGTGTACTTTCCAGGCGTTGCTCATCCATTACTCCCCCTACCGCTTGCATGTTGCGTCTCATGCATTCCGCCGTTGAAAACCTGTCGTTCGCTGCCGTCACGGAAGCATCAAAATTTTATTTGCCGAAGACTATCCGAAAATTCTGACTTTTGACGCGTCAAATGACGTATTCATTGAAAAACGCGCAGAAATGACCGAACAAGAGTCTGCCCTGCATCGCAATGGCGTCAACTGCAGGCACGTCATATCCCTCTCGACTACGGAGCTTTTCTGATGACCGATCCCTTCTCACTTGATGGCCTGCGCATTCTCATCACCGGCGGAGCTGGCGGGATCGGGGCGGCGACAGCCCGGCTTTGCGCCGCGCGAGGAGCCGATGTGATCATCCTGGATTGCGCCGATCCGTCTGCGGTCGCGGACGAAATCGGGGGCACCGGATACATCTGCGATATCGCCGACCGCGCAGCCGTCCAGCAGATCGCTGCCAAGGTCGGAGCAGTCGACGGATTGGTATTGGGCGCCGGAATCCAACCTTATGATCAATGGGGTGACGACGCCTGGGCCGACAACTGGGACCGGGTGATGTCGATCAACACCTTCGGCATGGCCGCAACGGCCGAAGCCTTTTTTGACGGGATGAAGCCCAAGGGCGGTAAAATCGTCCTGATGGGCAGCCAGTCGGGCCGCAATGGCGGCAATTTCAGCGGCCCGCATTACGTATTCTCCAAAGGCGGCGTTCATTCCTTTTGCCGCTGGCTGGCGCGCAAGGGGGCGCCGCACAACATTCTGGCAAACGCCGTCGCCCCGGGCGCAGTCGACACCGCGTTCCTTCAGGGCCAGACGCTGGACACCAGCGCTCTGCCGCTGGGCCGCATGTGCCAACCAGAAGAGGTCGCCGCCCCGGTCGCCTTCCTTCTGTCGCCGGGCTGCAGTTACATCACTGGCGCCGTGCTGGACGTGAACGGCGGCACGACGTTCAACTGACCTCGCGCATGGGACGCGCCGGTTATGACTTGCACCTGCTGTGCCGGCTCCATTAACTCCGAAACCGGACCTTCTCAGATGTTCAAGACTGTCTAAAAGTTGATTTGCTTTAATGCACACATCAATGTATGCATTAAAGCAATACCCATCGAACGGCCTCGTTGTGTTTTTTCCACCGGTAAGGAGTTGTGATGAAGACCCCCATCCCAAAACCAACGCGGGTCGCGGATGCCTATGAGATGCTCAAGGACGAAATCCGATCGAACCGGATGCCCCCCGGTTTTCAGGCCCCCGAGCCTGAAATCGCCGCCCGTCTGGGGATGAGTCGCACGCCCGTGCGCGAAGCGTTGATCCGTTTGCAAGCCGAAGGTCTGGTCGAACTGATTCCGCGCCGTGGGGCACGGGTTCTGCCGATCCGTGCCGAAGACATGCAGGAAATCTATGAAATCTTCACCTCGCTTGAACCCGACGCCGCTGCCGCCCTGGCGCGCACAAATCCGACCCAAGCGCAGTTACAGCCGTTGACCGACGCGACCGCCGCCATGGAACGCGCCCTTGATACAGATGATCTTGACGCCTGGGCCGAAGCGGATGACCAGTTCCACCGCCACCTGCTGAACCTGCACGGCAACCGGCGCCTCAGCGGCATCCTTGAAACGCTCTACGATCAGGCCCACCGCGCCCGGATGATCACGCTGCGTCTGCGCGAGGTTCCGCTGCAATCGACACAAGATCATCGCGACATTCTTGAGGCGCTCAAGAACGGCGATGCCGAGCGCACACGTGCGCTGTTCCGCCGTCATCGCGAGCGCGCTGCCTTTGAATTGCTGAACATCCTCGAAAACTACAAGCTGCCCCTGCTGTAAGGACAAGACATGCAAACCCCAATACGGATAGCCCTGATCAAAGGCGACGGGATCGGAATCGATGTGTCAGACGCCGCGATGACCGTCGCTCAAGCCGCCTGCGACCACGTTGGTGGCTGCGCCTTTGACATCGCCGAAATCAAGGCCGGTGCCGGGTATTTTCAGGAAACCGGTCAGGATATCGAACCCGGCGGCGAAGACGCGGCGGGGAAAGCCGACGCGATTTTCCTTGGCGCCATCGGGCTGCCCTCGGTGCGGTATAGCGACGGGACCGAAATCAGCCCGCATTTGCGACTGCGCGACCGCTTCGGGCTTTATGCCGGGGTGCGCCCGGTCAAAGCTTATCTCAATGCGCCGCAAAGGCTGGCCGATCCCCGCGCCGCCAATATCGATATGGTGATCTTGCGCGAATCCACCGAAGGCCTGTTTTATTCTGCGGCTGTCCACAACCGCAGCGACATCATCGGCGACAGCGAAGTCCGCGATACGCTGCGCATCACCCGCGCGACCACAGAAAAGCTGCACCATTTCGGGTTTCGTCTGGCCCAGAAACGCAAGGCGCGCGGCAAACCCGGGCGGCTGACGTGTGTTGACAAGGCAAACGTCTTTGCCTCGATGGCGTTTTTCCGCAAAATCTATGACGAAATCGCCCCCGCCTATCCCGACATCGAAACCGGCTATAGCTATGTCGACGCGCAGGCCCTGAACCTGATCCGCAATCCTTGGGACTATGATGTAATGGTCATGGAAAACATGTTCGGAGATATCCTCAGCGATCTGGCCGGGGGGCTGGTCGGCGGCATGGGCATGGCCGCCTGCGCCGAAATTGGCGACGCAAACGGCCTGTTCCAGCCTGCTCATGGCAGCGCGCCCGATATCATGGGACAGGACAAGGCGAACCCGCTGGCCGCAATCCTGTCCGCCGCATTGATGCTGGATTACCTTGGCGAAAGAACCGGAAACACACGTTTCGATGAAGCCGCCCATGTGATCGACTCTGCCGTTGACGCAGGCTTTGCCGCAAACGCTCTGCGCCCGATAGAATTTGGCGGCGACATGGGCACGCGGGCCGTGACCCAAGCCGTGTTGGACAGTATCGTTTCTCGAAACGGCGGAGCAATGACATGACACTTCTCGTGGGCGCAATTGCCGATGATTTCACCGGAGCCACAGACCTGTGCAACACACTGGTCAAAGAAGGCATGCGCACCGTACAGGTCATCGGTGTGCCGGATGACACCACCGATATCGGCGACGCCGACGCCGTGGTCGTCGCTTTGAAATCGCGCACCGCTCCGGTCGATTTGGCCGTGTCTCAATCAGTGGCAGCGCATGACTGGCTGACGGCACATGGCGCGGCGCAGGTTGTCGAAAAATACTGCTCGACCTTCGACTCCACTGCAGACGGCAACATCGGCCCGATCACCGACGCCCTGATGGAACGCTCGGGCGCGCAGATCGCCGTGATCTGTCCTGCTTTCCCGGAAAACCTTCGCACTATTTATCAGGGGCACTTGTTCGTCGGCGCAGATCTTCTGTCGGACAGTTCGATGAAAGACCATCCCTTAACGCCAATGCGCGACGCCAGTCTTGTCCGCCTGACAGAGGCGCAGTCCAAAGGCAAAGCAGGCGTGGTCCCGCTTCAGGTTATCCGCCAAGGACCCGCAGCAATCCGCGATGCTATTGCAAGCCTGCAGACCCAAGGCTTCTCTTACGCAGTGACCGATGCCATCGACCCGGAAGATCTGCGCGCGATCGGGGCAGCGATTGCCAGCCATCCGCTGGTCACAGGTGGGTCAGGCATCGCCACCGGTTTGCCTGACAATTTCCGCGCCACAGGCCAGTTGGGCAAAGCCCACAACCCGCGCCTGCCAACACCCACAGGGCGCAAACTGGTTCTCGCCGGAAGCTGCTCACAAGCGACCCGCCAGCAAATCGCGAGGGTTCAGGACACATGGCCGACCCGCAAACTGGATATCGACGCGCTTGCGACGGGCACTGACATTGCCGCCGAACTCGCCGACTGGGCACTGAACACCCCCGCCGATACCCCGGTTCTGATCTACAGCTCTTCGGATCCGGCCGAGGTCACCGACCTGCAGGCCAAATACGGTCGCGAAGCGATTGGCGAAAAGGTCGAACAGACGCTGGGCCGGATCGCAACCCAGCTGGTCGCGAACGGCTTTGATACCCTTGTCGTTGCGGGGGGCGAAACCTCGGGCGCCGTGGTTTCAGCCCTAAGTGTACGCGCGTTGCGCATCGGCCCCGAAATTGCACCGGGCGTGCCGTGGACAGAAACCCTTGGCGGCCCACCAGTGGCGCTGGCCTTGAAGTCCGGCAACTTCGGTGGCGAAACCTTCTTCGAAGACGCTTTTGGAATGCTGACATGAGTGAGGCCAAACAGCGCGACGAGATCGCCCGCCTTGCCAAATCTCTGTTCGAGCGAGGCCTGACCTTTGGCAGTTCCGGCAACATCTCGGTCCGGCTGGACGATGGCTGGCTGATGACGCCGACAGGCTCAAGCATGGGCGCGATTGACCCGGCCCGGATCTCGAAACTTGACCTTCGGGGCACCCATATCAGCGGCGACAAGCCGACCAAGGAATCTTTCCTGCACACCGCCATGTACGACCAGCGCCCCAACGCCGGGGCCATCGTCCACCTGCACTCCACGCACTCCGTTGCCGTTTCCTGTCTGCATGACATCGATCACAACAACGTTCTGCCCCCGCTGACGGCCTATTACGTCATGCGCATCGGCACCCTGCCCCTGATCCCTTACTTCGCCCCCGGCGACATGGATCTGGCCAGGGCGGTCAGCGAAATGGCCAACCGCCACCACGCAGTATTGCTGGCCAATCACGGCCCTGTGGTTGCTGGAAAATCGCTGAGCGACGCCGTCTATGCCACCGAAGAACTGGAAGAAACCGCCAAGCTTTTTCTGGCTTTGCAAGGCATGCGCACCCGTCCATTGACCGACGATCAGGTCACCGATCTGCGCAAACGGTTCCCGACCCAAACCTGAGGATTTCCGATGTACGTTGTCTGCGTCACCTTCGACATTAATCCCGATGACATTGCCGATTTCATGCCCCTGATGCTGGAGAACGCGCACAATTCGTTGACGCTAGAACCCGACTGCCACCAGTTCGACGTCTGCCGAGATCCGGACCGACCCGATACCGTGTTCCTATATGAGCTTTACACCGACCGGGCAGCCTTTGATGCGCACCTGAACAGCGCCCACTTCCGGTCCTTCGACGCCAAAGCCGCGCCGATGATAGCGGGCAAGGTGGTCGCCACCTATACCCGCGAAGCACCGCTATCCGACAAGTGACGGAAGATACAAAACGATCCCCGGGAACGCGACCAACAGCGCAATCGTCACCGCGTCAGCCACGAAGAACGGCATCACACCGCGAAACACGTCCTGCACGCTCAGGTCCGGCCGAACCCCGGCCACCACAAAGCAATTCAGACCGATGGGTGGGGTGATCAGACAGAACTCGGCCATTTTGACCACCAGAATGCCAAACCAGATCGCGCACATGGTGCCGCTCATCCCGAAGGTGCTTTCCGCCGCTGTTACGGCCTCTCCGCCATTCAGCGCCATCACGGCAGGGTAAACCACCGGTAGCGTCAAAAGCAGCATCCCGATCGCATCCATGAACATGCCCAGCACCGCATAGGCCAACAGAATGCAGACTAAAATCAGCATCGGCGGGTATGGCAGGGCAGAAATCCAGTCAGCAAAAACACCCGGCAAATCCGCAAATCCCAGGAACCGGACATAGATCAGAACGCCCCAGATGATCGTAAAGATCATCACCGTCAGCTTGGCGGTTTCCAGCAGGGCTGATTTGAGTTCCGACAGGCGCATACCCCGGAACAAAGCCATCAGGAACACCACAAACGCACCCAGCGCGCCGCCCTCCGTCGGCGTGCCCCAGGCATCGCCAAAGGGGTTGTAGACGAAGAAGATGATGATCACGACAACAAAGACAATCGGCAACGCGGGCGGAAGCGACACCAGCCGTTCTTTCCAGGTAAACCCGGTTACAGGCGGGCCAACGTTCTTGAAAATCACCGCGATGCCAACGATCAGCAGGGCATAAATCACCGCCGAAAACGCCCCCGGAATGAACCCGGCCAACAGCAGCTTGCCGACGTCCTGTTCAACGATGATCGCATAGATCACGAGGATCGCCGAAGGCGGGATCAGCGAGGCCAGCGTGCCCCCTGCGGCAACGACTCCGGCTGCGAATTGCTTGTTGTACCCGACTGCCAGCATCTCGGGGATAGCGATGCGGGCGAAGACCGCCGCCGTTGCCACGGATGCGCCCGACACGGCGGCAAAGCCTGCCGTGGCGAATACCGTCGACACCGCCAACCCGCCCGGCACCCAGGCGATCCAGCGTTTTGCGGCTTCAAACAGCGCTTTAGTCAGCCCCGCGTAATAGGCAAGATACCCGATCAGGATAAAGGTCGGGATCAGCGACAAGGCCTGCGAAGAAACCTTGGAGTGAGGCACCTGCCCCGCCGTCTTGATCGCAACGGTCAGTGCCCAGCCGAAATCTTCGGGGTCGAAGCCTTTCTTGGACCAGAAAATCAGGATCAGACCGACAAGCCCGGCGATACCGGCAGCAAAAGCAACTCGCATGCCGATAACGACCAAGACCAGCATACCGGCGGTGACCCAAAGGCCAATTGTAATCGAATCCATGCGTTAATTCCGCCCGTCTAGTTGTTCGGCTTCAGCTGCAGCCTGCGTGGCAGTGTCCTGGATCAAAGGCACGGCAACCGGGTTCTTCAACCCCAGCACAAAGGCGCGGCCATAGCCCCAGATCTGGATCAGCAACCGCAGGCACAGCACCGAGAACGCCACCGGCGCCAACAGTTTCGCCGGCCAGATCGGCAGACCGATATCGATCGAACTGTCCCGGCTCCACAGAGGTGAGCCGAAATCAAAGCTGCGCTGGAAATGCGACCAGCTGCCCCAGACCAGCGCGATCATCAGGAAAAGGATCAACACAACCGAAACCAGTTCGGCCAGCCACAAAGCGCGGCCCCTAAGCTGCCCAATCAGGATATCCATCCGGATGTGGGTGCCGTCACGCTGCACATAGGCGATCCCCATGAAGGCCAGCAACGGCATCGCCTGTTCGATCCAGTCGACATAGCCGGGCAGCGGCGCGTTAAACAGGTTGCGCCCTCCGACCGAGATCACGGCCAGCACCATCAGCATGAAAACCGCGATTCCGCTAAGCAACGCCAGAAATTGCTCAAACTTCAACAGTCGCCGATCCAGACGGCTGAGAAGGCTGTCGTCTTCCAGCACAGATGAGTGTCCGGCCATAGGTCAGATCCTCGTATTTGGGGGGTAAAATACAACGCGGCCGGGCACACAAAGCGCCCGGCCTGTCAGAGAACTTAAATCAGTTACTCATCCGTTGTTTGTCGAGCGTGCTCATCACAAGGTCATACAGTTCCTGCGCCGGGATACCCTGTGCGCTCATGTCTGCAATCCAAGCGGCCCGGATCGGATCGGCGGCCTTGGCGCGGAACTCGGCCAGTACCTCGTCCGAGATCATGACCTTCTCGACACCCTTTTCGGCCAGAACACCGTCCCACTTTTCAAGCAGGGCGCCATAGTTGGCCAGATAGTGCGCGATGGCTTCTTCAACAGACTCGTCCAGCGCCATACGCTCTTTGTCGCTCAGCGCGTCATACGCGTCTGTGTTGACCACCACCGGGCAGTTCACGGTGCCGGGGTTCAGGTTTGCGGTCCACCAGTCGGCGCGGTTGATTGTGCCAAACGACAGGTGCGCGTGCTGGGCAAAGGCAACTGTGTCGACAACACCGGATTCCATCGCGTTATAAGCTTCGGTCGCCGGAACCGAGGTCGGCACACCACCCACAGCTTCGAACGCCTTGCCCAGACCACCGGTGGCGCGCACGCGCATCCCGTCCATCTCGGCCAGCGTGTCACGCGGATCGCCAGTTCCAACCAGATTGTACTGCGGCATCGGCGAGGTCATCAGCAGACGCGCGTTCCACTGTTCCATTTCCTTCTGCACGGCAGGATGCGCATAGACGGCGTGGCTGACGGCCACTTCTTCGTCCAGGTTGTTCACACCCAGGAACGGCAGTTCCAGCACAGTGATCGCGCGGTTCTTGTCGCGGTGATACCCGGCGCAAAACTGCGCCATCTCGAACGCGCCGATGGAAATCCCGTCCAGGTTCTCCTTAGGCTTGGACAGACCGCCATAGCTGACGTTGATGGTGAATTCACCACCAGTCTTTTCCGACACCAGCTCGGCCAGCTTTTCGACATGCTCGGTAAACGCGCGACGCTTGCCCCAGACTGATGCATTCCATTCGGTTGCAGACGCTTCGGCCACAAAGCCGACGGCGACGACTGACGCCAAGGCGCCGGACAACAACTTGTTCATATCTTACTCCCTTTTACTGCGGGTCTGTAAACGAACCGCTTGGCAAGGAAGCTAGCGTTAAGCCGTGAGACTGCCAACCCCCCCTGCTTGCACGTATCAGGTGAGTCGCGGGCCATCGACATTCGCGCCCTGTTCACAGCCCCGTTACCGCTATCTTTCGGTATACCAACGCATACCGAAACAATATGTCACACCGCCGCCTCATGGCTCACGGCGCCAATCGGGTACGCCGCCATACTGTCCGCGCCTCCCAAAGGGCTATCGCAGTTAACAGGCAATTACTTGCTCACAAATAGGAATTTACTGGTATGACCCCGAAACTTTACCAAAACGAATGCGAATTCGAAAAAGCTTTACAAGCAAATCGTTACTTTTCGGCGGGTTATTCACTTATTTTCAGCCCCGGGTATTATCTGCCTCAGGGTCAAGACATTCGATCGGCCCCATGATCCGGGCTTGCTCAAGGCCAAACGTCAACGTCTAGAGGGAGGAGCCTCATATGTCCGAAACAGCTCAATCCGAGAACACGGTTTACGCACCGTCCAAGGAAACCGTCGCACGCGCTCATATCGATGCGGCCAAGTACGAAGAGATGTACGCCGCGTCGATCAACGACCCAGAAGCGTTCTGGGGAGAACACGGTAAGCGCATCGACTGGATCAAGCCCTACACCAAGGTCAAGAACACCAGCTTCGCCCCCGGCAACGTCGATATCAAATGGTTCGAAGACGGCACCCTGAACGTCTCGGCCAACTGTATCGACCGTCACCTGGAAACCCGTGGCGACCAGACCGCGATCATCTTCGAACCCGATGATCCCGAAGAAGCCGCCAAGCACATCACCTACAAAGAGCTGCATGTTTCGGTCTGCAAAATGGCCAACATCCTCGAAGATCTGGGTGTCCGCAAAGGCGACCGGGTTGTCATCTACCTCCCGATGATCCCCGAAGCTGCCTATGCCATGCTGGCCTGTGCCCGTATCGGCGCCATCCATTCCATCGTCTTCGCAGGCTTTTCGCCAGACGCGCTGTCAGCCCGGATCAACGGGTCCGACGCCAAGGTGGTGATCACTGCCGACTACGCCCCGCGCGGTGGCCGCAAGACCCCGCTCAAGTCAAACGCCGACGCCGCCCTGCTGCACTGCAAGGACACCGTAAAGTGTCTGGTGGTCAAGCGCACCGGCGGTCAGACCACTTGGGTCGATGGCCGCGACTATGACTATAACGAACTGGCGCTGGAAGCCGACGATTTCCAGTCCCCCGCCGAGATGAACGCCGAAGATCCGCTGTTTATCCTCTACACCTCAGGCTCGACCGGCCAGCCCAAAGGCGTTGTACACTGCACCGGCGGTTACCTTGTCTATGCCGCGATGACACAGGAAATCACCTTCGATTACCACGAAGGCGACATCTATTGGTGTACTGCTGACGTGGGCTGGGTCACCGGCCACAGCTATATCGTCTATGGCCCGCTGGCCAATGGCGCGACCACGCTGATGTTTGAAGGCGTGCCAACCTATCCCGACGCCAGCCGGTTCTGGCAGGTCTGTGAAAAGCACAAGGTCAACCAGTTCTACACCGCCCCCACCGCACTGCGCGCGCTGATGGGTCAGGGCAACGAATGGGTCGAAAAATGTGACCTGTCCTCGCTGCGGACGCTGGGCACAGTTGGTGAGCCGATCAACCCTGAAGCCTGGAACTGGTACAACGACGTGATCGGCGGCGGTCGCTGCCCCATCGTCGACACATGGTGGCAGACGGAAACCGGCGGCCACATGATGACTCCGCTGCCCGGCGCACATGCGACCAAGCCTGGATCGGCCATGAAACCTTTCTTTGGCGTCAAAGCTGTGGTTCTGGACCCACATTCGGGCGATGAGATCCACACATACCCAACCGAAGGCGTTCTCTGCATCGCCGACAGCTGGCCGGCACAGATGCGCACCGTCTGGGGCGATCACGAGCGGTTCGAAAAGACCTATTTCGGCGACTACAAAGGTTACTACTTTGCTGGTGACGGTTGTAAGCGCGATGAAGACGGCGATTTCTGGATCACAGGCCGCGTTGATGACGTGATCAACGTCTCTGGTCACCGCATGGGCACCGCCGAAGTCGAAAGCGCACTGGTGGCACATGCCGCCGTCGCCGAAGCTGCCGTGGTTGGCTATCCGCACGAGATCAAGGGTCAGGGCATCTATTGCTATGTCACCCTGATGAACGATGTGGAACCGTCAGACGAACTCTACAAGGAACTGCGCGCCTGGGTTCGCACTGAAATCGGCCCGATCGCATCGCCCGATGTCATCCAGTGGGCCCCCGGCCTGCCCAAGACACGCTCGGGCAAGATCATGCGCCGTATCCTGCGCAAGATTGCCGAAAACGACTTTGGCTCGCTTGGTGACACCTCGACGCTGGCCGATCCTTCCGTGGTTGACGACCTTATCGCCAACCGGTCGGCCAAATAGGCGGGGATGACAATGAACACTGACGTCATCACAACCCCCGCTGTTCTGATCCTTCTCGGCCCTCCGGGCGCTGGGAAGGGCACACAGGCCCGGATGCTGGAAGACGCATTTGGTCTGGTTCAGCTGTCCACCGGCGACCTGCTGCGCGCAGCCGTTGCTGCCGGAACCGACGCTGGCAAGGCCGCCAAAGCCGTGATGGAAGCCGGAGGATTGGTCAGCGACGAGATCGTCATCGCCATCCTGCGCGACCGTCTGGGTGAAGCCGATTGCGCCAAGGGCGTGATCCTTGACGGCTTCCCCCGCACCACGGTGCAGGCCGAAGCCCTGGACAAGCTGCTGTCCGAAACCGGGCAGAAAATCAACGCGGCCGTCAGCCTTGACGTTGACGACGCCGCGATGGTGACCCGCATTTCCGGCCGCTATACCTGCGGCAACTGCGGCGAAGGCTATCACGACACGTTCAAGACACCGACAAAAGCCGGTGTTTGCGACAAATGCGGCAGCACCGACTTCAAACGCCGCGCAGACGACAACGCCGAGACGGTAGGCCAGCGCCTTGCGGCCTATCACGAACAGACCGCCCCGCTGATTGCCTATTACAGCGACAAGGGTGTGCTGAAGTCCGTCGACGCGATGGGTGACATCGACGCAATCGCCAAGGCTCTTGGCGCAATCGTCGAAACAGCAACGACTTAAAGGCAAGCTGCGGGCCCCGTCACTCCCCATTGGGGCCCGTTATTTCTGGAGGAAGAAGGAGGACCCGCCATGGCGGACCAAAAATCTCATGTTGCGGATACGTCAGAAGCCGACAAAGGCTACTGGCAGGCAAACGTGCGTATCATTCTGATCAGCCTCGTCATCTGGGCGCTGGTTTCGTTCGGGTTCGGCATCCTGCTGCGCCCCATGCTGTCGGGGATCGCCGTCGGCGGCACCGATCTTGGCTTCTGGTTCGCCCAGCAAGGTTCGATCCTGGTGTTTCTGGCTCTGATCTTTTTCTACGCGTTCCGCATGAACAAACTCGACGCCGAATTTGGCGTTGAAGAAGAATAAGAGGGCAAAGGGACAATGGATCAGTTTACCATCAACCTGCTGTTTGTTGGCGCGTCGTTTGCGCTCTACATCGGCATCGCGATCTGGGCCCGTGCGGGTTCCACATCTGAATTCTACGCCGCCGGTCGCGGCGTTCACCCGGTCACCAACGGTATGGCGACAGCGGCTGACTGGATGTCGGCTGCCTCGTTCATCTCGATGGCGGGCCTTATCGCCTTTACCGGCTATGACAACTCCACCTTCCTGATGGGCTGGACAGGTGGCTACGTGCTGCTGGCGCTGCTTCTTGCACCTTACCTGCGCAAGTTCGGCAAATACACCGTGTCGGAATTCATCGGCGACCGTTTCTACAGCCCGACCGCACGCGTCGTGGCCGTGATCTGCCTGATCGTTGCATCGACCACCTACGTGATCGGTCAGATGACCGGTGTGGGCGTGGCCTTTGGCCGCTTCCTCGAAGTCAGCAACACAACCGGTCTGCTGATCGGTGCCTGTGTGGTGTTCGCCTATGCCGTTTTCGGCGGCATGAAGGGTGTGACCTACACTCAGGTGGCTCAGTACTGCGTTCTGATCCTGGCCTATACAATCCCGGCCGTGTTCATTTCGCTGCAACTGACCGGTAATCCGATCCCGGCGCTGGGCCTGTTTGGGGACTATGTCGCCACTGGCGAGCCTCTGCTGCAAAAGCTGGACGCCATCGTGACCGAGTTGGGCTTTAAAGAGTACACTCTGCATCACTCTGACACGCTGAACATGGTTCTGTTCACCCTGTCGCTGATGATCGGTACCGCTGGTCTGCCCCACGTCATCATGCGCTTCTTCACCGTTCCGCGCGTTGCTGATGCTCGCTGGTCGGCGGGCTGGACGCTGGTGTTCATTGCCCTGCTGTACCTCACCGCCCCTGCGGTTGGTGCAATGGCCCGTCTGAACATCACCGACATGATGTGGCCCAACGGCACCGATGGCGAAGCGGTTTCGGTCGAAGCGATCGAAAACGAGAAGCGCTATGACTGGATGGCCACGTGGCAGAAAACCGGTCTGCTGAACTGGGAAGACAAGAACGGCGACGGCAAAATCCAGTACTACAACGACAAAGACGCTGGAATGCAGGCCAAAGCGGCTGAAAAAGGCTGGGAAGGCAACGAGCTGACAAAGTTCAACCGCGACATCCTGGTTCTGGCCAACCCCGAAATCGCCAACCTGCCCAGCTGGGTTATCGGTCTGGTGGCTGCGGGTGGTCTGGCGGCTGCTCTGTCAACGGCTGCTGGTCTGTTGCTGGCGATCTCGTCCGCTGTGTCCCACGACCTGATCAAGGGGTCTATCAACCCGCAGATCTCGGAAAAGGGTGAACTGTTGTCGGCGCGTATTGCTATGGCTGTGGCTATCGCGGTTGCGACCTATCTGGGTCTGAATCCTCCGGGCTTCGCCGCGCAAACTGTGGCACTTGCCTTCGGTCTGGCTGCGGCTTCGATCTTCCCGGCTCTGATGATGGGCATCTTTACCAAGGTGAACAACAAAGGCGCCGTGGCAGGCATGCTGTCCGGCCTGATCGTGACCCTGATCTACATCTTCCTGCACAAGGGCTGGCTGTTCATTCCGGGCACCAACTCCTTCACCGATGCCGATCCGCTGCTGGGCACAATTAAGTCCACCTCGTTCGGCGCTGTTGGTGCAATGGTGAACTTCACGGTTGCCTACTTCGTCTCGAAGTCGTCGGATCCAATCCCGACCGAGATCGAAGAGCTGGTCGAAAGCGTCCGCGTACCGCGTGGCGCGGGTGCCGCCCAGGATCACTAAGATCCAAAGAGGTGGGCCATCGTCCCTGCGACGGCCCGCCATCTTTCAAATCGGTCCTGTCCGGCGCACAACCGGGCAGGACTTTTCTTTTATAAAACAAGGCTGATTCCCATGCCTCTGACCGCTGATCAGATCACACGGTTCCTGAAATCGGTGCATCCCTATGATGCCCTGCCCGAAGATGCGCTGGCCGCCCTTGTTCCCCAGTTCGAACCCTGGGCCGTCGAACAGGATTTCCCGGTCTATGACCTTGGCGACCGCCTGCACGGCGTATTCATTGTCTACGAAGGCAAGATCGAAGTACGCGACGACAACGATGTCGTGGTCTCACACCTTGGGGTGCGCAACTCATTCGGAGAACGCGGCTTGATGCGCGACGGCATCGCCGTGACCAGCGCGCGCGCCGAAACCAGTTCCGTTCTTCTGGTGTTGCCGTCCGGCCCCTTCCGCAAGCTTGTCGACACCTACGACGTGGCAAGAAAGTTTTTTGACCGCACCCGGTCAGACCGCCCTCAGGAACGCTCGCTGACCACCACGCTGGTCGACACCCTGATGGCACATGACCCGGTCACCTGCGCCCCCGATGCCACGGTGCAAGACGCGGCACGTCTCATGCGGGATCGCGGGATATCCTCACTCTGCGTCATGCAGGATAACGCGCTTACCGGATTCCTGACAATCCGCGACCTGTCCGGCAAGGTTCTGGCCGAAGGCCGTCCCGTCGACACCCCCGTTTCGGACATCATGGCCCGTGATCTGCTAACCCTGCCCCCGACCGCCATCGGGTCGGACGTGCTGCACGCGATGATGGAACACCGCATCGGACACATCCCGATTGTCCAGGGCAACAAGCTGGTCGGCGTCGTCACCCAGACAGACCTGACCCGGTTTCAGGCCGTCTCTTCGGCCGAACTGGTCGGCGAGATCGCCCATGCCGCAACCGTCGCCGACATGGCCAAGGTCACGGCGCGCATTCCACAATTGCTGGTGCAGCTGGTCGCCGGTGGCAACCGACACGAGGTTGTGACCCGCCTGATCACCGACATTGCCGACACCGTCACACGCCGCCTGCTGGCCATGGCCGAGGCCACGCTTGGCCCGGCACCGGTGCCCTATCTCTGGCTCGCCTGCGGCAGTCAGGGCCGACAGGAACAAACCGGCGTCAGCGATCAGGACAATTGCCTGGTCCTGCATGACGACGTCACACCCGAACAGATGCCATATTTCGCCGACCTGGCCAAAATCGTCAGCGACGGGCTGGATGTCTGCGGCTATTTCTACTGCCCGGGCGACATGATGGCGACGAACCCACGCTGGTGTCAGCCTGTGCGCGTCTGGCGCGATTACTTCGCGCGCTGGATCGCCAAGCCCGACCCCGAAGCCCAGATGCTGGCCAGTGTGATGTTCGATTTGCGCCCCATCGGTGGCGACGAAAGCCTGTTCACCGGGCTGCAATCCGGAACGCTGAAAGCCGCCAGCAAGAATTCGATCTTCGTGGCGCATATGATTTCGAACTCGCTCAAGCACACGCCCCCTCTGGGCCTGTTGCGTGGTTTTGCAACGATCCGGTCCGGCGAAAACCGCAACACACTGGACATGAAGCACAATGGTGTCGTCCCGGTTGTTGATCTGGCTCGCATCTATGCATTGCAAGGCCAGTTGACCGAGGCAAACACCCGCGCACGTCTGAAAGCCGCCGAAGGCGCCGGGGTGCTCAGCCCGTCTGGTGCGCGCGATTTGCTGGACGCCTATGACCTGATCGCCGAATCCCGGCTTGACCATCAGGTGGCACGGGTCAAGGCAGGCGAAAAGCCTGACAACTTCCTCGCGCCGACCGATCTGTCGGACTTTGAGCGAAGTCATCTCAGGGACGCGTTTGTCGTGGTAAAGACACTGCAATCGGCGCTGGGGCACGGCAAGGGAATGCTCGGCTAACGCCAGTCCCGGCGGCGGCAGGAGGATGCCTCCGGCGGGAGTATTTGGAAAGAGAAGAACGAGGGGGGCGGTTCTCACGCCCCGGGAGGAGCGGGAATGTTTCTGGAGCTGATAGGCACGATTTTTGCCGGAATCGCGATGGCCGGTGTGGTCTTGATCGTGAACAAGGTAAGCGGCGGCAGGTTGCCCAAATGGGCCACGCCCGTTGGCGCGGGCCTTGCGATGATCGCCACCACGATCAGCAGCGAGTACAGCTGGTATAGCCGCAACTCGACCACCCTGCCCGAAGGGATGGCTGTGATACAGACCGTCGAGAACCGCAGCTTCTACCGGCCCTGGACATACATCAAACCCTATACAGAACGGTTTGTGGCGCTGGATTCCGCCAGCGTTCAGACCAATGCAAGCCTGCCGGATCAGCGGCTCGCCGATCTTTATTTCTTTGCCCGCTGGTCTGCCGTGGAAAAGCTGTCAGTGCTGGTGGATTGCGCAGGAAACCGGCGCGCCGCGTTGATGGATGGGGTGAATTTCGACGCAGAAGGCGGTGTGCAGAATGCCGACTGGGTGGTCGCACCCGACGATGATCCGGTGGTCGATGCCGTGTGCGAGGTGTCGTGATGCTGACCAACCTGAGCCTGCGGCTACGCATCTTCCTGTTCTTTTGTCTGCTGGCGCTTGGCGGGGTGCTGATTGCCGGGGGCGCGATGTATGTCGGGTACGTCCGCGCCGACGCGCCCGAGCTTTTGGACGCCTTCGTGTTCAGCGCGATCCTGACGGCCTTTGCCCTGCTGGCGTTGGTGGCCGGGGTGTGGTTGTTGTTCGACGAAAACGTCGCCAAACCGATCGAACGACTGGCGTCAGAAATGCGCGCCCGTGCCCATGCCGGTGTATCGGGCGAGATGGACATGCACACGGCCCGCTATCTGGGTGATCTGGCTCCTGCCGCGGCTGCCGTTGCTGGTCAGTTGTCCAGTTCAACCCTGGGAACGGCTGAGGCCGTGGCCGAGGCCACGGCCCGGCTTGCAGCGGAAAAAGATCGCCTGACCCAGCTTTTGACTGAGATCCCGATGGCGATGGTTCTGGTCAACCCATCTCACCAGATCGTTCTGTATGACGGCCAGGCCGCCGCTGTTCTGGCGCAGGTCGCGCACCCTCGCCTGCACGCCTCGCTGTTCGATTACCTCAAACGCGAAGCGGTCGAGACCGCCTATGCCAAGCTGGTGCGCAGTGGCATGGATGTCAGCTTTACCGCCGAAGGTGCAGATGGCGCACAGTCGTACAGCACCCGGATGAAACCTTTGGGTGAAGCGCCCGGATATATGCTGATCTTTGACGACGCCGATGCCCATATCGCCCCGGAAGACGCCCGCCCGCTGGTCTATGATTTTGACCTTCTGGACAGCCCCGGAGACGCCGCGTTTGAAAACCGGGCGCTGAGCGAATTGGTCTTTGTCGTGTTCGACTCCGAAACCACCGGTCTGCTGCCACACAAGGACGAGGTCGTTCAGATCGGCGCCGTTCGCGTGGTCAAGGGCCGCATCATAGAAGGCGAAGTGCTGGACACATTCGTCGACCCCGAAATGCCGATCCCGGCTGCATCAACCAAAGTGCATGGCGTCAGCAATGCCATGGTGCAGGGCGCGCCGACCATCGACAAGGCCGGTCGCGACTTTCACAAATTCGCGTCCGACGCCGTGATTGTCGCCCACAACGCACCATTTGACATGGCCTTTCTGCGTCGTCATGCGCACCGGATGGACGTCACATGGGACCACCCGATCCTTGACACCGTCCTGTTGTCTGCCGTCGTGTTCGGGGCCAGCGAAACCCACACGCTGGATGCGCTGTGCGATCGTCTGGGCGTGACCATCCCCGCCCACTTGCGCCATACGGCATTGGGCGACGCGCAGGCCACAGCCGAGGTTCTGTGCAAGATGCTTCCGATGCTGGACGCGCGCGGCATGCGCACCTTTGGCGACGTGATCGACGCCACCCGCAAGCACGGACGCCTGCTGGAAGACCTGAACTAAGCCGGGATCTGGAGCATGGACAAATCGCGAAAGACATGGCACCCCATGTCCGATGACCAAACATGCACCCATTATGCCTGATTTCAGCTTTGTCCCCGGACCTGACACGGCCCGCGATTATCGCGATGCGCTGGGATGCTATGGCACGGGCGTGACCGTTGTCACCACGCAAACCGCCAGCGGGCCGCTGGCGATGACGGTGAATTCCTTTGCCTCGGTGTCGCTTGACCCGGCGTTGGTGCTGTGGTGTCCCGGCAAAGCCTCGCCCCGACATGATCGGTTTGTCGCTGCACAGACCTATGCCATCCATGTGATGGCCGAAAATCAGTTGGACATGGCCGCGCATTTCGCCCGCACAGGCGAAGATTTCGGTACTATCGACTGGACACCAAGTGCGGCAGGGGTGCCCCAGCTGTCCGGTTGTCTGGCGCGGTTCGATTGCACTCAGGTAGCCGTGCATGATGGCGGCGATCACTCGATCATTATCGGGCGCGTCGATCTGGCCATGCATCGTCCAGGCAAGGGCCTGATGTTCAAACGTGGCCAATATGGCGGGTTTCTCGGCCTCGACTAAGCGCCGTTTCCGACAAAGAAAACACTCCCGCCCCCGAAACAGCGGGCCGCTGACGCGCCTCTTGTCCGGGGTTGGGCCAAGCAGGGCGCGGGTTCCCCACGCCCTGCGGTTGCGCCTGATCTCGAACGCTGGCCGTCAAAGTCCAACCGCGGGCGGCCTCGGGCCGCACGCTTGGCCCAACAGGTGGCAGGCGGGAGTCAGCCCGACGAACCTGGCGGGAGCCTTCGCCGGGGCCTAGGCCAGATCCCGGGCAATCAGCGACTTGGCCAATTGAGTGAATGCGACCGCTTGCGCGCTCTCAGGCTGTGCCGCAACGATCGGGGTGCCGGCATCAGCCGCCAGACGAATATCCAGATGCAGCGGGATTTCGGCTAGCAGCGGCACGCCCAGCTTCTCAGCCTCAACGGCCACACCGCCATGTCCGAACAGATGTTCCTCATGCCCGCAATTCGAACAGATATGCGTCGACATGTTTTCGATCATGCCAAGAATCGGTGTTTTCAGCTGGCGGAACATGTCCATCCCCTTGCGGGCATCCAGCAGAGCCACATCCTGCGGCGTCGACACGATGATCGCGCCATCGATGATGAACTTCTGGCTCAGCGTCAGTTGCACGTCGCCCGTGCCCGGCGGCAAGTCGATCAGCAGGATGTCCAGCTCGCCCCATTGCACCTGCATCATCATCTGCTGCAACGCGCCCATCAGCATCGGGCCACGCCAGACAACGGCCTGACCTTCCTGCATCATCAGCCCGATCGACATGGCGGTCACGCCATGCGCCCGCAGCGGCAGGATGGTTTTGCCGTCGGGGCTGCCCGGACGACCGCTCAGCCCCATCATACGCGGCTGCGACGGGCCATAGATATCCGCATCCAGCAGACCCACTTTGCACCCCTGCGCCGCCAGAGCGACAGCCAGATTGGCGGACACGGTGGATTTACCCACCCCGCCCTTGCCGGATGCCACGGCAATGATGTGCTTGACGCCCGGCACCGCTTGCGGGCCCTGCGGCTTGGCCTTGGCCTTGGGTTTCAGATCCGGCGGCGGCGCTTTGTCGGCATGGGCCGTCAACATCGCAGACACTTTTTCGACCCCATCCAACGCCATCAAACGCCGCTCGGCACTGGCCCGCAGGCTTTCCATTTCCTTGGCGCGGGCCGGGTCAATCTCGAGCACGAACTTGACGGTGCCGTCTTCGATGGTCAAAGCCTTAACGATCCCGGAGGCCACGATATCCTTACCGCTGGCCGGATCGACAAACTTCTTCAGTTCTTCGGTGACGATGTCATGCAAGCTCATGCCGGTCTTTCCTGATTTCGCGCTCTTCCACCGGTTCCACATCACTTCCCCCAAAAGGTCAATATCACAAACATCTTATAGAGCGCGGTGCAAACCTTTGCTGCCCTATTCGGCAGCATCCTGAATTGCGTCCAGTTCGGCAGCCTTGGCTTCAACCTGCTCAACGATGTGATCGACCATCTGGTCGTTCGACATCTTGTGACTTTGCTTGCCCGCCAGATAAACCATCCCAGCCCCGGCACCCCCGCCGGTAAAGCCGACGTCTGTCATCAACGCCTCGCCCGGCCCGTTCACCACGCAACCGATGATCGACAGGCTCATCGGAGTCTTGATGTGCTCCAGCCGTTTTTCCAGCGCCTCGACCGTCTTGATAACGTCAAACCCCTGCCGCGCGCAGGACGGACAAGAAATGATGTTGACGCCGCGATGCCGCAGACCCAGCGATTTGAGAATCTCGAACCCGACTTTGACCTCTTCCACCGGATCGGCAGACAACGACACCCGCAGCGTATCACCAATGCCCATCCACAGCAGGTTGCCCAGGCCAATGGCCGATTTGATCGTGCCGCTGACCAGCCCGCCCGCTTCGGTGATGCCCAGATGGATCGGCGCATCCGTGGCCTCGGCAATCCCCTGATAGGCCGCCGCAGACATGAACACGTCGGACGCCTTCACACTGATCTTGTAGTTGCGGAAATCATTGTCTTCGAGGATCCGGATATGCTCCATCCCGCTTTCGACCATCGCATCGGGGCACGGTTCGCCGTATTTCTCAAGCAGGTGCTTTTCCAGCGATCCGGCGTTCACGCCAATACGGATCGAACAGTTGTGATCCCGCGCAGCCTGAATGACTTCTTTGACCCGACGCTCATCGCCGATATTACCCGGGTTGATCCGCAAACAGGCAGCCCCGGCCTCTGCCGCCTCGATGCCGCGCCGGTAATGGAAATGGATGTCCGCGATAATTGGCACCGGGCTTTCGGCAACGATCTCTTTCAGCGCCTTGGAAGACGCTTCATCCGGCACCGAAATGCGCACCAGATCCGCCCCGGCTTCGGCCGCGGCCTGTACCTGCGCAATCGTGCCGGCCACATCAGTGGTCAGCGTATTGGTCATGGTCTGCACAGCAATCGGGGCATCGCCCCCGACCGGCACATTGCCAACCATGATCTGGCGGGATTTGCGACGCTCGATATTGCGCCAGGGACGAATGGGATTGTGCGACATGGAACCTGTCCGCGATCAGAACCTTTAGGGGCTACATAAGCCGCCCAAGGGGGCGCGGCAATGGCGGATCACTCAGTTGGATCTTCGGCAACGACCGGAGTCTGAAGTTCGGCAACCACACGGGCCAGATCATTGTCCTGTTCAAGGTTCGCAACCTCGAACCGGTCGGTCACTTCGGCAATCGACAATGGCAAGTTCTTGGTCACCGTGCCGCGTCCGCCAACCGGACCATAGTTTTCGCCATTGGCAACGAAATAGATCGCGCCGGATTCACCTGCGCGCAATGTCGGGGGTTCTTCCGTTGCCGGGATTTCAAAGGTCTGACCACCTTCCATGATAGTCTCGTAGATCGTCGTGCCATCAGCAGCCCGCACGCGCACCCAGGACGGGCGTACTGCAACCATGACCAATGTCGGAGCGACGTCTTCAAGCACCTGCGGCACCACTTCCCCGGCTGGCAGTGGTGCTTCTGCGATCTGAACATCGGGCAGGTCCGGCGCTGAAAAGCTTCCGCCTGCGCGCGGATCCAGCGTCGAAATCGGCGCATCGCGTGACACCATGACCGGTACATCCAGCGCTTGCGGGCGGTACAACCGGTTCAGCGCCTCGGTGCTCGAAACCGTCGTGCCCTCTTCGGCAGTCGGGTTGGCCAGCGCACCTGTGACTGGGTCCAGATCCGACAGCACGACAGGCGCCTGTTCGACCGGCGTCACCTGCACCTGCTGCACTTCTTTCAGAACCGACCAGCCGCCATACCCGATACCGCCGATCACAGCCAGCAACACCAACGTTGATCCAATGGCGCGGGGTTCAATCTGCGACAGCAATCCTTCGCGTTCCGGCAGAAACGGCGTGCCGCTGCCGGAAAACGGATCATTCGACAGACCGTGGCCAATAATCGCACGCTCTTCGCGGGCGTTCTTCTTCGCCCCCGATGCTTCGGCAGACATGCCATGCGCAACGGTAAAGCCGCTTTCGACGCAAAACGCCGCAAAGGCTTCATCCGGTTCCATGTTCAGATAACGGGCATAAGACCGCACGTATCCGGCGACAAAGCCGGGCGTGTCAAACGCAGACGGGTCAGCATTTTCGATGGCTGCAATATAGCTGGCTTTGATCCGCAGATCGCGTTGAACATCCAGCAGCGACTTGCCCAAAGTCGCCCTTTCGCCACGCATCATATCGCCAAGTCGAAGCTCGAAGTCGTCAAAGCTGAGTGGCTCTACGACCTCTTCCTCTTTAGGCTTGCGCGAGAATCTGCGCCCGATCATACCTGCTGTCCCATGTTGCCTGCAGCGAGTCTGTTTGCCCCGCGCAGGTTCTTCCCCAAGATTCGTCCCGCGCTTGTTGTTGCGAGAAGACTAACACAGTGCAAGCAAAATGCACGGAAATTGAGGATCAGCCAGCCAGTTCGGCGCGATTCAGCGCACAATGAGACCAGAGCGCGTCCATGGCATGCACCAGTTTGTTCATCTCGTCAGGTCCATGAACCGGCGACGGAGTAAAGCGCAGGCGCTCGGTTCCGCGTGGCACAGTCGGGAAATTGATCGGCTGAACATAGATGCCATAATCTGCCAGCAGCATGTCACTTATGTTCTTGGTGTGCACCGGATCGCCCACAATCACGGGCACGATATGGCTGCCATGATCGATCAGCGGCAACCCCAACCCTTTCAGGCGGGTTTTCAATATCTTGGACTGGGTCTGATGCTGTTCACGCAATTCAGGTGTGCGCTTGAGATACGCAACCGACGCGGCCGCCCCGGCAGCCACGGCAGGCGGCAGCGAGGTGGTGAAGATAAAGCCCGGCGCATATGAACGGATCGCGTCACACATCTTGTAAGACGCCGCGATATAGCCGCCCATCACGCCATAGGCTTTGGCCAGCGTGCCGTTGATGATGTCGATCCGGTGGGCCAGATGATCCCGCTCGGTCACACCGCCGCCGCGTGCGCCATACATGCCCACGGCGTGGACTTCGTCGATATAGGTCAGCGCGCCGAATTCGTCGGCCAGATCACATAGTTCTTCAATCGGACCGAAATCGCCATCCATCGAATAGACGGATTCAAATGCAATCAGCTTGGGTACATTGGGATCGTCGGCTTCCAGAAGCTCACGCAGATGGGCCACGTCATTGTGACGGAAGATCCGCTTGGACCCGCCATTGCGCCGCACGCCTTCGATCATCGAGGCATGGTTCAGCTCGTCCGAATAGATGATCAGACCGGGAAACAACTTGGGCAGCGTGCTCAGCGTCGCATCATTGGCAATATACGCACTGGTGAACAGCAGCGCGGTTTCCTTGCCATGCAGGTCGGCCAGTTCGGCCTCAAGCCGCTTGTGATAGACCGTGGTGCCCGAAATGTTGCGGGTGCCACCCGAACCGGCGCCCGTGGCGTCAACGGCTTCGTGCATGGCCTCCAGAACAACAGGGTTTTGCCCCATCCCAAGATAGTCGTTGCCACACCAGACGGTGATCGGTTGCTGTTCCCCATCCGGACGGGTCCAGACAGCATGCGGGAACTGGCCCCGGGTCCGTTCGATGTCGATGAAGGTGCGGTAACGCCCTTCTTCGTGCAGCTTGGCTATCGCGGTATCGAGCTGAGCAGTGTAATCCACCCTGTCCTCCAATTCGTATTCCGTCCCCTGGCCTTTTCGGCACAAAGCGTCGGCCTCCCATTGCGAACGCATTCGCATTCATGAATGGATACAGACTCTTTTCGTCCTTAGCAACTGCCTAACCCAGGAGCAGATGTCGCAGCTTTGACTTGTATCAAGTAAAGCGTTCGTCCACCCGGCTCAATAAATCGAAACGCCGCAGGTCGTCAATTTGTCAAAAAGTACCGCAACGTGACGCATTTCCTGTTTCCGATAGGCGTCGCGCAGCCGCCTCTGGACTGTGCCGCTGGCGCTGCTAGGCTCCGCGCGACCAAAACACCCCGCCAATCAGGAGCCCTCCCCCATGTCACTTGATGACGTTCTGAACAAAATCGATTCGGACCTGCCCAAGGCCACCGACCGGTTGATGACCCTGCTGCGCATCCCGTCGATCTCGACCGATCCGGCCTTCAAGGCTTACTGTGACGCCGCCGCTGACTGGCTGGTCGCAGATCTTAAAAGCATCGGCATCGACGCAGCCAAACGCCCGACCCCGGGCCATCCGATGGTGGTCGGACATGTCGGCGAAGCAAATGACGGCGTGCCGCATTTGCTGTTCTACGGGCATTACGACGTCCAGCCCGTCGATCCGCTTGAGTTGTGGACCTCGCCGCCGTTCGAGCCTGAGTTGCAGGACACCGAACACGGGCAAGTCATTCGCGGGCGTGGTTCGTCGGACGACAAAGGCCAGCTGATGACCTTTGTCGAAGCCTGCCGGGCATGGCAAGACGTGCACGGTTCCCTGCCCTGCCGCATCACGTTTTTCTTTGAGGGCGAAGAAGAATCCGGATCGCCGTCACTGGTGCCCTTCATGGAACAGCATGCGGACGAACTGAAAGCCGATCTGGCGTTGATCTGCGACACCTCAATGGTATCACGCGGCGTGCCGTCGATTGCCTCGCAGTTGCGCGGGATGCTGAAGGACGAATTCACCATTATCGGCCCCCGCATCGATCTGCATTCGGGCCATTACGGCGGCCCCGGCCTGAACCCGCTGCGCGAAATCGCAAAGATCGTCGCAACGTTCCATGATGACGAGACCGGTAAGGTCGCCGTGGACGGGTTTTACGAGGGCGTCCACGAGGTGCCCGCAGATCAGCTGCGCCAATGGCAGACCTGCGGCTTTGACGAGGCCGAGTATCTGAATTCGGTCGGCTATAGCGTTCCACACGGCGAAACCGGCTATTCGACACTGGAGCAGCAATGGGCCCGCCCGACGCTGGAGGTGAACGGCATGTGGGGCGGCTATATGGGGGCCGGCACCAAAACGGTGATCCCCTCAGAAGCGCATTGCAAAATCACCTGCCGTCTGGTCGGCGACATGGATCCGGACGCGTTGCGTGTCAAAATCCGCAAACATGTCGAAGACCGCCTGTCGGTCGACGCCAAAGTGGTCTGGAATCAGGATCTGGACGGCTCGCCCGCCTCGGTCATGAACATTGCCCGCCCGGAATTCGAAGCTGCACGCGGCGCGCTGTCGGATGAATGGAACCGCGAGGCCGTATTCTGCGGCATGGGCGGGTCAATCCCGATTGCCGGGTTCTTCAAGTCGATCCTGGGACTGGATTCGATGCTGGTCGGCTATGCCAATGACGACGACGCGATCCATTCACCAAACGAAAAGTACGACGTGAAGAGCTTTCACAAAGGCATGCGCAGCTGGGCGCGCATCCTTGACGCTTTGACCAGGTAACGAAGATCTCCCGCCCCCCGAGGACAGGCATCTGGCGCTGCCCGCCCCGGGCGTTGGGCCGGGCAGCGCGCGGGGTCCCCGCGCGCTGCGGTTGGCGCATATCGCACCGCACTGCCTTGCATCAGCCTGTGACTTTAGCCGACACGTTTGAAATCAGCGGTTTGTCGTTTTTCAGATGGCGCCAGATCAGCCGTTTCTGCTGCCGGTTCCCGGGGATATGCGCACAGGTTTGCGCCCGGAAGCCCGGCATCATCGCTTGCGGGAAGAACGACACGATCCTGTCCCGCGCCTGATCAGACACCGCATCAACGGACACGGGCGCAATCAGGAAGCTTTCGCAAGGCGCGCCTTCGGCCAGAACCAATCCGTGGCGTTCCAAAAGCAGGTGGCAATAGGTCAGCCGCTTTGGCTCCCGAATCAGATCGACCCCGTCCAGTTCCAGCAATCGCGCTGCGGCCACCAGGCTTTCTGAGCAGCCGAACATACGTTCCACCACTGGCGACCTGACGGCCACCCGATGTTGCCGTGACACCAAGAGATCGCGTTCGGGCGTTCCGTGCCCCAACGCGCCTGCGCTGATCCGCACCGGGCGCATCGTCGGATGGGTGATGACATCAGCAGCACTGACCCGGCGGTGCAACACCTGCAGCACGCGCAACACGCCGCCCTGAGCGTCGCAGACAAGCGCGCCCGGTTTCAGAAGCTCCACAGACACCGCGCCATCCGGCGTGGCAATCCGCGTCCCGGCAACAAAACATGGGATGGTGCCCGGCGTGGGTGGCGATTGCACGACATAGCTCGCCCCGCCATCGGTGCTCAACAGCGATTCCCCGCCGCCGGCCTGGCCGATCTGATCCGATGTCATGGTGTCTGCCGGACCGCTGTTGGCCGTGACCGGCGCTCCGTCATCGAACGAGATAAACTGATAGACGGTCGTGTCATCGCTCAGCGACACCGCGCCTCTTTTGTTCAGACCGTTGAACGTCGAGGACTCAACCGTGTTGATGACATAGATATCTTTGCCAAACTCGGTGGAGGCAAGGAATTCCAGCGTGTTGGTCGTCCGGACAGAGCCGTTAGCATTGTAAACGGTCACAACGATACTGGACACATCCGTCCCGGCATCGACCGCAATTTCGATAAAATCCAGGGACGCACCGCCCAGATATTTGACTTCGGATACGTAAGGATCCGCCATTGACTGCCTCTTAACGATCTGCGGCTGGTTGTTCGGGGCGCGCAGTTATGAACTGGTTACCAAGCAAATATGGAGCAAAAATGGCAAACATCAACCAACCCGGCAATGGAAGGCTGGATGGCGTGCAAATGAGAGACAGAAGTGGCGCGGTTGACGGGGCTCGAACCCGCGACCCCCGGCGTGACAGGCCGGTACTCTAACCAGCTGAGCTACAACCGCGCGTGAGGGGCTGATTAGGCGATGCACGCAGGCCCGTCAAGCGCGTTTCTGCGCGTCCGACCCGGAATATGCCGGAACCGGTTCAACCGGCCCCGAACTGCGCGTCCGTTCCGGGCGCGGCGTCCAGCAGCAACCGGGTGTATTCATGGCTCGGGCTGGAAAACACCTGTGCCGTCAGCCCCTGCTCCACCACAACGCCCTTGTTCATCACGATCAGCCGGTCGCAAATCTGCGCAGCAACCCGCAGGTCATGGGTGATGAACAGCATCGCCAGATTGTATCGCTCGCGAATATCATCCAACAGATCCAGCACCTGCGCCTGGACCGACACGTCCAGCGCCGACACGGCCTCGTCCGCGATCAGAACCTCGGGTTCGACCATCAGCGCGCGGGCGATACAAATCCGTTGTCGCTGCCCACCGGAAAACTGGTGCGGAAACCGATCTAACGCATCCCCCTGCAAGCCGACCAGTTCCATCAGCTCACGCGCCTTGGCCATTGCCTCGGGTTTGGCCATGCCGAAATTCATCGGGGCCTCGATCAGCGACAGACCGATATTGCGACGCGGGTTCAGTGATCGGTACGGGTCCTGAAACACGATCTGCACCTTGCGACGATGCGGGCGCAGTTTGGATTCCGGCAAGGTGGCAATTTCCGTGCCATGCAGGCTGATCGAGCCCGATGTCGGCGCAATCAGCCGCGCAATGCAACGCGCAACGGTGGATTTGCCTGACCCGGACTCGCCCACAATTCCCAGCGTTTCACCCTTGCGCACATGCAGATCAACGTTCGAGGCCGCCAGAACCACACGGCCATTCCCGAACAGGCCTTTGGTGCCGTATTCTTTGTCCAGCTTGACGACCTCAATCGCCATATCGCCACCGACACTGTCCCGCTCGGGCGGGGTCATGCTGGGAACCGAGGCAACCAGCATCTGTGTATAAGGCTGCTGCGGGTTCATCAGAACCTCATCCCGTGTGCCCTGTTCGACAACCCGCCCGTTCTGCATCACCACAACGCGGTCAGCGATCTCGGCAACAACCCCAAAGTCATGGGTGATGAACAAAACGCCGGTCCCGCGGCGTTCCTGCATTTCCTTGACCAGCGTTAAAATCTGCGCCTGCGTGGTCACATCCAGCGCCGTGGTCGGCTCGTCCGCAATCAGCAACGCCGGGTCCAGCACCAAAGCCGTCGCGATCATGATGCGTTGCCGCTGCCCCCCCGACAGCTGATGCGGATAAGCATCGACCATCTTTTCCGGGTCCGGCAGATGCACCGATTCCATGATCTCGATCGCCTTGCGCCGCCGCTCGGACGCCGACAGAGTCGTGTGAATTTCCAGCACCTCGGCGATCTGTTCACCGACCCTGGCCACCGGGTTCAGCGCCGTCATCGGCTCCTGAAAGATCATCGCCATCCGGGTGCCGCGCAGATCTCGCAAGCGCGATTTGCTGGCGGCCAGCGTGTTCTCTCCGTCCAGCAGAGTCTCGCCATTCACCGGCTTCAACGCCGCCGGCAGCAACCCCATGACGGCCGAGGCCGTCACAGACTTGCCAGATCCGCTTTCGCCCACGACACATACGATTTCACCGGGTTTCACGCCGAAACTGATGTTTTCGATGGCATTGGCACGGTCGCCGCTTTTCGGCAGGCTCACGGTCAGGTTCTTGACCTCAAGAACATATTGGTTCTTGACCTCAAGAACATATTCAGAAGGGTCAGCGTTCACCACGGCCTCACACACGTTTGGCAAAGCGGGGATCCAGCGTATCACGCAGACCATCGCCCAGCATGTTCACCGCCAGCACCGTGACCGCAAGGATCACACCCGGATACAGGATCTGGTGTGGATGCAATTGAAAGTTCTCGCGCGCAGCACCCATGATGTTGCCCCATGTCGGCACCTCATCCGCCGGAATGCCAAGACCTAGGAACGACAGGATCGCTTCGACGATGATCGCCGAGGCCACAATAAACGTCCCCTGCACGATCAGCGGCGCCAGTGTGTTGGGCAATATGTGGCGGATCAGCAAAAGATGCACCCGCGTGCCCGCTGTGATCGCCGCCTCGACATAAGGTTCTTCGCGGATCGACAGCACCATGGATCGCACCAGCCGCACGACGCGCGGCACTTCGGGCACGACAATGGCAATGATCACGCTGGTCAGCCCGGCGTTGAACACCGACACAACCGCAATCGCCAAAAGGATCGCAGGGATCGCCATCAACCCGTCCATGATCCGCATGATAAAGCCGTCAAGCCGTCGGAAATACCCCGCAACCAACCCGATGATCATGCCCAGAAAGATCGAAATCGCCGCCACCGATACGCCAACCACCAGCGATATCCGCGCGCCATAGATCACGCGCGAATACACATCGCGCCCCAGCGTGTCCGACCCCAGACGATAGGTGACCGGCACTTTGACCCGTCCCTCGTCGGTGTAAATCTTCATGACCCCTTCGTATCCCGGTGGTTTCAGCCGGGTCGAGGTCGAGTTCAGGTTGGGATCAATCGTGCCCAGAAACGGCGCAAAAATCGCCATAAGACAGATCACCAGCACCAGCGACCCGCCAATCAAAACCGACGGGTGGCCAAAGACTCGGCGCAGCGTCAATTGGGTCGGAGACAGCGCGACAGCTTCAGTCATCAGTAGCGGATCCTTGGGTCAAGCACGGTGTAACTCAAATCGATTATCAGGTTGATCAGCACGTAGATCATCGAAAACAACAGCACGACGGCCTGAATTGTCGGGAAATCGCGGTTCAGCACGGCATCAACCGTCAGCAACCCAAGCCCGGGAATATTGAACACGCTTTCCGTCACCACGACGCCGCCAATCAGGATTGCAAAGGCAAACCCGATCACGGTCACAATCGGCACCGCCGCATTACGCAGCGCATGGCGTACCAGCACCTTGGTTTCGGTCTGCCCTTTGGCGCGTGCCGTGCGGATGTAATCCTCCCCCAGAACCTCAAGAACCGAGGTCCGGGTCATCCGCGCGATGAACGCAACAAAGATCACCGACAGCGCCAGCGATGGCAGGATCAGGTGCTTCAGCCAGCCCCCGACCCCTTCGCTCAGTCGCTGATAGCCCTGCACCGGTAGCCATTTAAGCTCCAGCGAGAAGATATAGATAAACGCAAATCCGATCACAAAGACCGGGATCGAAAAGCCCAGCACCGAAAACGCCATCACGGTCCGGTCCAACCATGTGCCCTGCCGGTACGCCGCAACCACGCCCATCGGGACAGCAATCGATACGGTCAGGATGATGGTGACCACCGACAGCGACAGCGTCGGTTCGATCCGCGCCATGATCAGGTCGGTCACCTGCTTTTTAAAGAAGAAACTTTCGCCCAGGTCGCCCTGGAAAATATTGCCGATCCAGATGCCGAACTGAACCAGAAGCGGGTCGTTCAGGCCCAGCTTTTCGCGGATCTCGGCCACTTGCGCCTCGCTGGCGAAATCGCCCGCGATCATCGCTGCCGGATCCCCCGGCGTCAGCCGCAACAGAAGGAAGATGAAAACCGCGACGACCAGCATCACCGGGATCGTCGCAATAAGCCTTTTGAGAAGATAATAGGCCACGCGTCCCGCCTTGTCGTTCGTTGCTCAGTATACCGCGGCAGGCGCACCCGCCGCGGTCATAACCGGTTGCCCGATCAGTTCTTTTCGACGTTCCAGAACACCGGAACACCTGCCGACAGATAACCTGTCACATTGTTACGCAAGGTCGATGGCGTGTTCCACTGGCCGAGGTGAATATGGGTCGGATATTCAACCCAACGGGCCTGCAGTGCCTCAACAATGGCCTTTTGCTCGTCAAAGCTGGTTGCGCGCGCAAAGTCATCGCGCAGCTTTTCGATCTGCTCGTCACAGGGCCAGCCAAACAGCGCCTTGTCACAAGACGCATTCAGGAAGGCCATCGCCAGCGGGTTGAACAGATCGCCTGCATCCCAAGCCGTCAGGAAGGCATTCCAGCCACCATCGGCAGGGGCGTCCTTCTTCGAGCGACGTGCCACCAGCGTCGACCAGTCCATCGACTGCATGTCAACATTCAGACCGATCGCTTCCATCAGGTCCTTGGCCACTGGCGCCAGGTTCGTCAGAACCGGAACGTTGGTCGAATGCATCAGCACAACCGGCGTGCCGTCATACCCGGCTTCGGCCAGCAGTTCCTTGGCCTTGGCAAAGTTCGATTCCAGCAGGCCATCCATGTGGGCGTCAGTTTCGAACGGCAGGCCACAGATGAACATGGCTTTGCAGACCTGAAAATAGTTCGGATCACCAATGGTCGCCTCCAGGAAATCTTCCTGGTTGAACGCATACAGCAGCGCCTGACGGATCTTCGGGTTGTCGAACGGCGGGTGCAGCACGTTAAAGCGGAACGTATACTGCAGGCCCGACAGGTTGGGCGACTGGGTATAGGCCTCACCGCCCTCTTCCACCAGTGGCAGCAGATCCGGCGGAGTGGACTCGATGATATCGATCTCACCGGCGTTCAGCGCGTTAATCGCCTGTTGAATGTCGCGGTTCGGAGTCCAGGTCACACGGTCAACCTTGGCCACCTTGGCCCCGGCAAAGCCGTTGGTCGGCTCGTCGCGCGGCACATAGGCGTCGAACTTGTCATAGACAACCTTAACGCCCGGCTCCCATTCTTCGTTGTTGAACATGAACGGGCCAGATCCGATATACTCGGCGATCTGCTCGTCACCCGGTGTCGCAGCAATCCGTGCCGGCATCATGAACGGCACGTTCGACGATGGCTTGGCCAGCGCCAGTTCCACCAATCCGGTCGGCGCATTCAGCTTGAACACCATGGTCTTGTCATCCGCCGCCGACAGATCGTCAACGAACGACATCATCTTCTGCCCCATGGCGTCCTTGCCGCCCCAGCGCTTGATCGACGCAACGGTATCCGTGGCCGTGACCGGCGCACCATCGTGCCATGTCATTCCATCCCGCAGTGTGATGGTGACGGTCAGCCCATCGGCCGAACGTTCGACACTATCGACCATTTGCGGATGCACGTTGCCATCCATATCCATGGCAAACAGCGTGTCATAGATCATGTATCCATGGTTGCGCGTGATATACGCAGTGGTCCAGATCGGATCGAGGATCTTCAACCCCGAATGCGGCACCACTTTCAGATTGGTTTCGGCCTGCGCAGCAGTTCCGAGCCCTTGCGTGCCAAGGACCAGGGCCAATGACGTGGCGACCCCGGCCAGAACGCGACGGCGTTTGACGTTGAACATATTTCTCTCCCTATGAGACAGCGACTACTATTTTTGCTTTTTTATTGGATCAGTATTGGAGCAATATTCTTACGAGTCAAACCTGATCTACATACTGATTCCTTATAATTACATTCTCAGGTCGTTTATTTATCCAACGGCTGAACAAGGAGGCACCGATGCCCGACACTCCCCTTTGGCAACTCAGCGCGACCGAATTATCCACCCGTCTGCAGACTGGACAAGTATCGGCCACCGACGCCGTTTCCTCTGCTATCGCCCGGATGAACGACCGAAACCCGGCCATCAACGCCGTGGTCAACGACCTCAGCCAGCAGGCCATGGACGACGCGCGCAGCCTTGATCATACCTTTGCCGCATCCGGCCCGGTCGGCCCGCTGCACGGCATTCCGATCACCATCAAGGAAAACATCGATCAGCAAGGCCACCCCTCGCCCAACGGCGTGCCCGCCTTCAACAACTTGATCGCCCCGGCAGATTCGCCGTTCGTGACCAACATGCGCAAGGCCGGCGCCATCGTGATCGGGCGCACCAACACGCCCGAATTCTCGTTTCGCGGCACCACCACCAACCCGCTGCATGGCCGCACCTATAACCCGTGGAACGACTGGGCCTCGTCCGGCGGATCTTCGGGCGGCGCGTCCTCGGCTGTCATGTCCGGCATGGGGGCACTGGCGCATGGCAACGACATCGGCGGATCACTCCGCTTCCCGGCCACCGCGACAGGGGCCGCAACCGTCAAACCCGGTCTGGGCCGCACCCCCGCCTATAATCCGTCGCAACAGGAAGAACGCGGATTGCTGGCCCAACTGATGTCCGTGCAGGGCGTCATCGCCCGCGAAGTCGCCGATGTCCGGCTTGGCCTGAAAACCGCCATCGCCTATGATCCGCTCGACCCGTGGATGGTGCCGATGCCGTTTGACGGCCCGGCCACAGATGGCCCCATCAAGGTCGCCTTCACCCGCAACAGCCACGGCTTTGACATGCACCCCGCTGTCGATCAGGCCCTGACCACTGCTCGTGATGCGTTGGTTGATGCGGGCTATGATGTCGTCGAAGCCGAACCGCCCAACGCACGTGATATCGGTCTGGAAGGCCTGAAGGCCCTGATGGGCGAAACCAAGGCACTTTTGCTGGGTGTCATGCGTCAGGCAGGCAGCCCGGAATTCAGCACCTACATGGACACCTGCATGGAGATCGCGCCCCCTTACGAAGGCGATGACCTGCTCAAAGCCTTTGCCCGGCGCAGCGGATACGTCCGCGACTGGCAACTGTTTTTGGCCGAATATCCTCTGGTTCTGACCCCGTTCCTGCTGCAACCGATCTATGGCTGGAACCGCGATATGGAGGGCCGCGAGGGCGCCGAAGACATCATGCTGAAAGGGTTCTACAGCTTTGCCATGAACTATCTAGGTCTGCCCGCAGGCAACGTCCCGGCAAACTACAACGATGGGCTTCCCATCGGCGTGCAGGTCGTCGGGCGCCGGTTCCGCGAAGACATGATCCTGGACGCCTGCGAAGCCATCGAAGCACGCGCCGGGGTCATGGCCAACAAGCTGTTTGAACGCGGCTGATCCTGCGCGTCAGGCAAACGGGTCCTCAACCTTGGGCCAATAGTTGCCATCGCGCTTGGTGAACGGGATATTGGCATAGTCCGGCGTGATCGCGCCGGGCCCCGCTATGTAGATCACCTCTGACGCAATCGGCGCGAACCCGGCATAGAAATGCTGCGAGGATTTCACGACAACCGCTTTCATCGCGCTCAGATCCAGCCCCAGATCGGTGAACCCCATCGGGTGAAACGCCTGCGTGCGCTTGTCGCTCAGCACCAGATGTACGCCATCGGTTTCCAGCCAGACACCGGTGCCCATGCCCATCTCGGTTTCGCCCATCATCATGTGTATGTTCTCGCGAATGGCGCGGATTGTCACCGTCAGATCAATTGGATCGCCCGACATCGGCCCGACCTTGCCACCCAGCCGCACCTGCATGCGCCCCCCGGCCCCGGTGTCGCGGCACATCTGAACCAGAACCGGATCCCAGAAGATGCCAATCGCAACGTCGCGCATGCCCCGGTCCAGAACCTCGCGCAGCACAAACGTCGAATCCGCTGGCGCCCCGCCCCCGGCATTGTCCGCAAAATCCGCCAGAACAATCGGAAACGCGTCGGCGGCCTCGACCTTGTCCAGCGCCTCGGGAATAGACGGCCAGTCAGGGCGCAATTGTTCACGCAGATCCCACAAACGCGCGCCAAACTCCGCCGCGACAGCCTCGGCCAGATCTGCATCCCCATCAGTGATCGCCAGCATCCGGGTGCCAACCCGGGCGCAATCGCCCCAGGGAAACCCATGCGCCAAAGACAATGACAGCACTCCGTCCTTACCCTCACGCGCCTGCATCGCATCCACGAACCCGCGCATCGGCGCGCGCGTCGTGTGATACATCGTGATCATCCGGCAATCATAATCGCGCATCACCGGCGTGATTTTGCCCTCGGCCGTATCCGCCGCCAGCGTAAACAATTCGCGCGCGCGGTCCGGGCTGTCGGTATGCGGGTATTCTTTATAACAAACGATCAGGTCCGCCGCCGCCATCATCTCATCCGTCAGATGATTATGCGGATCGATCTCCAGCCCGATCACGGCCTCATCCCCCAGGATTTCGCGCGCCCGGGCCAACAGATCGCCTTCGCAATCGTCATACCCGTCCGCAATCATCGCGCCATGCATCGACACCAGCAGGATATCCGGACGCACCTTGCGCACATCGTCCAGAATCTCATCGCGATAAGTTTCATAATCTTTGCGATTGGTCGGCCCCGCAGGCTGCGCAAACGCTGACAGGCTTTCCGAAACGTCCCACCCGCGCGCCTCGGCCATACGCCGCCATTCATGCAGCGGCGCAGAAAACAGATTGGGGGGCTCCTGCGTCGCCGTCCGGCTTACACACGCCTCTTCAAAGGCAAGCCGCCCCGTCGGGATCGGCGAAAACGAATTCGTTTCAGTGGCAAGTCCAGCGATCAGAACTTTCATGCGGTTCTCCTAAACGGCAAGGCGGACCACGGCGGTCACGGCTGCAGCTTAGTAACAGATCCCGGTTCGGTCCAAGCAGTTTCGCGCCCGTCCGCAAACAGGTCGTCGCCGCGCGTCCAAATGATCAGAAAAAGGGGAGGCAGATGGTGGGTGATAAGGGATTTGAACCCCTGACATCTTCGATGTGAACGAAGCGCTCTACCACTGAGCTAATCACCCATGCCGCGTGCATTTATCCAAGCTTGCGGGTCCGTGCAAGCCCCTGCACTGCGAATTCTTGATGTGGGAAAGGGGGCAGATCCGTGCCCTGCCCCGCTTCCGATCCGTGAGCGGTTTATTCCGCGGCCTGAACGTTCATGTCGTCGTCATTATCCGGCATATCGTCGTCGGAGCCGCTCAGCGACTGGCGCAGTTTGCAGATGATGACGCGTCCGTTCGCCTTTTCTTCGGTCCGGTTGATCCGCAGCTTGCCAAGCGGCTGCAGGTTCAGTTCGCGCCCACTGTTGATCGTCTCGCCCAGAACCGCCAGCATCGCCTCGACCGTGGGCTTGGCCCATTTCTTCTTGACGCCCGAGCGTTCGACGACAAGGTCGATCAGTTCTTTTTTCTTCAGGTCGGCTTCGGCCACAACCGGGTCGCTGACCGCGACCACGGTGGGCTCAGGCGCCTCGACCGGGGCGCTCGCCTTGGCACGGCTTGTGGTCGTGCTGCGTTTTCGGGTGGTCGTCGGGGTTTTTCGGGGTGTGCTCACCATAACTGCCTCGCTTTTTTTCCGCTTTGGACAAAATCCTAGCCGAATACGCTCAATGTTTCCAGAATTGTTCACCGAATTCGTCAATTTTCGGTAAAAAGTCGCATTTTTCCCCGTACTTGCGACTCCAAACCGACCGTTCCAACGAAAAAGGGCAGGCCCTTCAGCCTGCCCCTCTCATTCAGATGTCACGCAATTCAGTGCGCCGTGGCGGATGCTCCGTCTTCGGGCCGGATCGCGGCGCGGGCCGCAGCGGCTTCTTCTTCAGCCGCCTCATCCCACTCGATCGGCTCGGGCTGACGCACCAGCGCCAGTTCCAGCACCTCGGACACATGGCTGACGGGGATGATCTCAAGCCCCTCTTTGACATTGTCGGGGATCTCGGGAAGATCCTTTTCGTTTTCCTGCGGGATCAGCACCGTCTTGATACCGCCGCGCAGGGCCGCCAAAAGTTTCTCCTTCAACCCGCCAATCGCCAGCGCGTTGCCCCGCAATGTGACCTCGCCTGTCATGGCGATGTCCTTGCGCACCGGGATCTGGGTCAGCACCGACACAATCGATGTCACCATCGCCAGACCGGCAGACGGCCCATCTTTCGGCGTCGCGCCTTCAGGCACGTGCACGTGGATGTCCCACTTGTCAAAGCGCGGCGGCTTGATGCCCAACTGGGGCGAGACCGACCGCACATAACTTGACGCCGCCTCGATGGATTCCTTCATCACATCGCCCAGCTTGCCGGTGGTCTTCATCCGGCCCTTGCCCGGCAGGCGCAACGCTTCGATCGACAGCAGTTCACCTCCGACCGACGTATAGGCCAGCCCGGTGACCACACCGATCTGATCCTCTTTCTCGGCCAGACCATAGCGGAACTTCTTCACGCCCAGGAAGTCATCCAGATTGTCAGGCGTGACAGTCACACTGTCGGCCTGCTTCTTGATGATCTGGGTCAGCGATTTCCGCGCCACCTTGGCGATCTCGCGTTCAAGGTTCCGCACCCCGGCTTCGCGGGTGTAATACCGGATGATATCGGTCAGCGCCTCGTCCGTCAGTTCGAACTCTTTGGCCTTCAGGCCGTGGTTCTTCACCTGCTTTGAAATCAGGTGCTGCTTGGCGATCTCACGCTTTTCGTCATCGGTATAACCAGCCAGCGGGATGATCTCCATCCGGTCCATCAGCGGACCCGGCATGTTATAGCTGTTCGACGTGGTCAGGAACATCACGTTGGACAGGTCATATTCGACCTCAAGATAGTGGTCCATGAACGTGCTGTTCTGTTCCGGATCCAGAACCTCCAGCATTGCCGACGCAGGGTCGCCCCGGAAATCCTGCCCCATCTTGTCGATTTCATCCAACAAGATCAGCGGGTTCGTGGTTTTCGCCTTCTTCAGCGCCTGAATGATCTTACCGGGCATCGACCCGATATAGGTCCGACGGTGACCACGGATCTCGGATTCATCACGCACCCCACCCAGAGAAATCCGGATGAATTCGCGCCCCGTCGCCCGTGCGACCGACTTGCCCAGACTGGTCTTGCCAACGCCCGGAGGGCCGACAAGGCACATGATCGGGCCCTTCAGCTTTTTCGACCGCTGCTGAACCGCCAGATATTCGACAATCCGCTCTTTGACCTTTTCCAGACCATAATGATCGTCGTCGAGGATCTTCTGAGCCCGGCCCAGGTCCTTCTTCACGCGGGATTTGGTGCCCCACGGGATCGACAGCATCCAGTCCAGATAGTTGCGCACGACAGTTGCCTCGGCGCTCATCGGGCTCATGTTCTTGAGCTTTTTGAGTTCCGCATCAGCCTTTTCACGGGCCTCTTTGCTCAGCTTGGTCTCGGCAATCTTGGCTTCCAGTTCGGCAACCTCGTTGCTGCCGTCCTCGCCATCGCCCAGCTCCTTCTGAATGGCCTTCATCTGCTCATTCAGATAATATTCGCGCTGGGTTTTCTCCATCTGTGTCTTGACGCGGGTCTTGATCTTCTTCTCGACCTGCAAGACCGACATTTCGGCCTGCATCAGGCCATAGACCTTCTCAAGACGTTCGCTCACCGACAGGGTTTCCAGAAGCTCCTGCTTCTGTTCCACTTCGATGCCCAGATGGCCCGACACCAGATCGGCCAGCTGCGCTGGATCGGTGGTTTCACCCACCGCCGTCATGGCTTCTTCGGGGATATTCTTGCTGACCTTGGCATAGCGTTCGAATTCGCTGGCCACCGTGCGCAGCAGCGCCTCGGTCGCGGTCACGTCGCCCGGCATTTCCATCAGATACTCAGCGCGCGCTTCAAAGAAATCCTCGTTCTCAAGGAATTCGGTGATGCTCACCCGCGCCTGCCCTTCGACCAGAACCTTCACGGTTCCGTCGGGCAGCTTCAGCAACTGCAGGACATTGGCCAGCACGCCGGCGCGATAGATCCCGTCAACATTCGGGTCGTCATCCGCCGGATCAATCTGGCTCGACAGCAGGATCTGCTTGTCATCCGCCATGACCTCTTCCAGCGCGCGCACCGACTTTTCGCGCCCCACGAACAATGGAACGATCATGTGCGGGAACACGACGATATCGCGCAGCGGCAGCACCGGGTATGAGGAATTGAGTGGTTCTTGCATGCTCTTTCCTTATTCTTGGCAAATCGGCACTGGTCCCTGTTTTCAGGCAACCATCGGCCGACTCCGTTCTCGGTTAGAAGAGATGGGGCGCGGCGCCGCCTTTTTCAACCGAAGTGTCATAACAGTGTTAACCTGCTCCCTAGCGGGGGCAAGGCATCAATTCAATGCATAGCGGCAACGGATCCAACTTTCCGCTGTGTGGGCATTGATCGGGCGCATCAGCCGCCGTACACAAGGATCAGATATTTCGGAGCTTTTATGACCTGAGTCCTGCGGGCCGCCCCGGTCGCGGCCCACACCAGACACCCCGACCCGATACAGCCGCCTTTTGGCGGAAGGGTCGCGTTTGGCCGTAAAGTTGACTACACCTGTCTGCATTGAAGCAGGCACTTTCCGAAAGTTCCCCGATATGACCCGCAGGACTATTCCTGATTTTCTCAATAGCCCGCCCCAAACTGACGCCGGCCCTGACCTGTCTGCACTGGGATGGAAGCCGTTCTTCGCCGCCCAAATGGTCAATATGCCCGCCAACGCCCGCCCCGCCCGTGTCACGGCCGTACACCGCCATCACCTTGTCCTGACCACGGCCGACGGCCCCACCACCTGCCCGCCGTTTGAGGACGCAACTGTCGGCGACTGGCTGGTGCTGGACCCGGACACCGGCCAGCCCACAGCCCTGCTGGAGCGCACCAGCCTGTTCAAACGCCGCGCCCCCGGCACCGACCGCCGGACCCAACTGATCGCCACCAATGTCGACACCCTGTTCATCGTCAGTTCCTGCAATCAGGATTTCAACGTTGCCCGGCTTGAACGCTACCTCGCCCTGGCACACGAAGCCGGCGTAACCCCGGTGATCGTCCTGACCAAATCCGACCTCACCGACGACCCTGACAGCTTCCGCCAACAGGCCGCCGCGATCCAGCCCGGCCTGCTGGTCGAAACGCTCGACGCCACCCGCTCCGATGCGCTCGACTGTCTGCGCCCCTGGTGCGCCAAAGGGGAAACCGTGGCGCTTGTCGGCTCCTCTGGTGTCGGAAAATCCACCATCGCCAATACGTTGACCGGTGACGGCCAGATGGAGACCGGCGCAATCCGCGAAGACGACGCCAAGGGCCGCCACACCACGTCGCACCGCCAGATGCTGCCGCTCCGCGATGGCGGCTGGCTGATCGACACGCCGGGCATGCGTGAATTGCAGATGGCCGACGTGCGCGCCGGCATCGACGAAGTGTTCGCCGACCTGACCGACCTTGCAACCCAATGCCGGTTCCGCGACTGCCAGCACGACACCGAACCCGGCTGCGCTGTCACCAAAGCCATCAAAGCCGGAACCGTCGATCCCGCCCGGCTGAACCGCTGGAAAAAGCTGCTGGCCGAAGACGCCTATAACGCCAAATCACTGGTCGAACGCCGCGCGTCCGACAAGGCGTTTGGCAAGCTGGTGCGCGGCATTATGAAAGACCAAAAGAACCGCTAGCCCCCGGAGACAAGATGGGCGGGGCGCCCCGCACCGTAAGTCCGCTGTGTAACCCCGCCCCCCCTCGCGAGCGGTGCAGGGGCGTCGCCCAAATCGCCTTGCAACCCACGGAAATCTATGATTCTCCAACTCACGTCAAAGTTGTAAGGTTTGAAAGGCCCCGTTATGAAACCCATTCTGCTCGCAGGTGCCATCCTGCTGTCGTTCACACAAGTTGCCGCCGCCGCCGACCGAAAACTCGCAAGCTACTACATCAAGAATGGCAAGACCGAGGTCTCAGGCGCCTACCTTATCAATGGCTATACCCCCAACAGGTCTTGAAATACGTCTCACAGGACTGCGACGGCCAGGTCGGAACCATGGTGCACAAAGGCAAACCCAAAAAGAAAAAGGCGTGCTTGTTCAAAAATACACCACAACCTGTTCCGGTGGTCTGGTCAGCAAATACAAAGGGTCCAGTGCCGCATTCGAAGTCGAACTCATGCCCGACGGCCGCACCCTCGTGGAAATCACAACATCCGACGGAAGCGGCAACATCATCTACCTCAAGGAATATCGCTAGTCCCTGACGGGACGGCGGGCGGGGCGATCCGCGCAGCGGGAGCGGCGAACCGCCCTCCCGTCACACCGGCTCGATATCCCCCAGTGCCCGCTGCGCATGAAACGCGGCCTCCCAGGCGTCGAACCGGCCTTCGGAAATCGCGTCGCGCATGCCCTGCATGATTTCCTGGAAATAATGCAGGTTGTGCCAGGTCAGCAGCATCGACGAAATGATCTCCTGCGAGCGGAACACATGATGCAGATAGGCGCGGGAATACTTCGAACAGGCTGGGCACGAACACGCCTCGTCCAACGGGCGCGGATCATCCTGGTGCCGCGCGTTCTTGATGTTCAGCACGCCGCGCCGCGTAAACACCTGCCCCGTCCGCCCCGACCGGGACGGCAGCACGCAGTCCATCATGTCGACCCCGCGTTTCACGGCCCCCACGATGTCATCGGGCTTGCCCACCCCCATCAGATAGCGCGGTTTGTCGGTCGGCAGCATGTCGGGCGCGTAGTCAAGACAGTCAAACATCGCCTCCTGCCCCTCGCCCACGGCCAGACCACCGATGGCATATCCGTCAAATCCGACAGCCTTCAGCGCCGCACCGCTTTCTTCGCGCAGGTCCTGCTCCAGTCCGCCCTGCATGATCCCGAACAGCGCATGTCCGGGCCGATCGCCAAACGCATCCCGCGACCGCTGCGCCCAGCGCATCGACAGGCGCATGGACTCGGCAATCCTATCCCGATCCGCAGGCAAGGCCGGGCATTCATCGAAACACATCACGATGTCCGATCCCAACAGCCGCTGGATCTCCATCGACCGTTCCGGGGTCAGCTCATGCTTGGAGCCGTCAATATGCGATTTGAACGTCACGCCCTTTTCGGTCAGCTTGCGCAGATCTGCCAGTGACATCACCTGAAACCCACCGCTATCCGTCAGAATGGGCCGGTCCCAGTTCATGAACTTGTGCAAACCGCCCAACCGGTCGATCCGTTCCGCCGTCGGGCGCAGCATCAGATGATAGGTATTGCCCAGCAGGATATCCGCACCGGTCGCGCGCACGCTTTCGGGCATCATCGCCTTGACCGTTGCCGCCGTGCCCACCGGCATGAAGGCCGGTGTCCGGATCTCACCGCGCGGCGTTGAAATCACCCCGGTGCGTGCCTTGCCGTCGGTCTGGTTTACCTGAAACGAAAATACGCCTGACATCACAACCCTCATACCTGATTGCCGCCTTTTGCGCCAATTGCCCGCCCTTGCCAATCCCCCCGGCTGGTTTAAGCCGTGGCGCGCCCCGGCCAGGACTTGTATCGATTGCCCATGGACCTGTCCCCCCGATTCCGCCTTGTCACGGTGCTGCTGCTCTGGTGCGCCGGGCTGGCTGCGGCTGCGCAGTTTTCCAAAATCGCAGTGCCCTTCGATCTGGTTCAGGCCGCGTTCCCGCAGGCGGGTACCAGAATTGGCTGGTTGCTGACCCTGATCAGCGCCACAGGTGCGCTGCTTGGCATGGTGGCAGGCACCCTAGTCGGACGCCTGGGGTGCGAGCGCATCCTGTTGCTGTCGTTACTCGTCGGCGCGGCAAGCTCGCTGTGGCAATCCACCCTCCCCGATCTGCCGGTCATGATGGCCTCGCGCCTGATCGAAGGCCTGTCGCATCTTGGCATCGTCGTTGCCACCCCGACCCTGATCGCCGAAATCAGCACCGACCGGATGCGCGGCGCCGCCATGTCATTGTGGAGCTCATTCTTTGGGGTCGCCTTTGCCGTCACGGCGTGGCTTGGCTATCCCCTCGCGTCAACCCACGGTCTGTCCGCCCTGTTCACGGCACATGGGCTGTTCATGGCCGCCCTTGTGGCCATTCTTTTCTTCATCCTCCGGCGCACCACCCCCGCACGCACAGCGCCTGCCACAGCGCTGTCGCTCGGGTTGATCCTGACCCAGCATCGCGTCGCGTTCCGATCCCCCTATATCGCGGCCCCCGCCATCGGCTGGCTGTTCTACACGCTGACCTTCGTGTCACTGCTGACCATCCTGCCGGGGCTTTTTCCCCCTGACACGCGCAGCACCGTGACCGGCCTGATGCCGCTGGCCAGCATCGCGGTGTCCCTGCTGATTGTCCCTCTTCTGCTCAGCCGGGTTCCGGCGGTATCGGTTGTCATGCTTGGATTTGTACTTTCGGTTCTGACCCTTGCCCTGCTCATCCTCGGCGTGCCGGTCGCCATCGTCGCCATCGCCCTGTTCGGAGTGTTGGGGTTGGTGCAGGGGGCCAGCTTTGCCGCCGTGCCGCAACTGAACGGATCGGTCGAAACCCGGGCGCTGGCCAACGGCGCGATGGCGCAGATGGGCAATATCGGCAACCTGCTTGGCACGCCCCTGTTGCTGGCCCTGCTGACCTTCACCGGGATCGAAGCCGCCTTTGCCGCCATTGCCGGTCTCTACCTTGTCGGGGCCATCCTGCACCGACTGTTTGCGATCCAACGCAAGCGGACCGGGACGTTTCAAGGGCCGTAACACCCCGGTCAAACATCCGCAGAAATCCTGTCGAACCATCAGGATCCGCAAGACAAAGCCACCGTTTCACGTCATACCGACTTGAAAAACAGCGACTCAACCCACAAATGTATACCATTGTACACCAAAATGAGGGGCATTCATGACCGAAGACGCAATCATCGGACTTATTTCGCAGAACGTCATCTATCTTCTGGGTGCGGTCTTTATCGTGATCATCATCCTGCGGGGCATCAAGATCGTTCCGCAGTCCGAAAAATATGTGGTGGAACGGTTCGGACGGCTGCATGCGGTGCTTGGACCGGGTATCAACTTTATCGTGCCCTTCCTTGACTATGTCGCCCACCGCGTGTCGATCCTTGAACGCCAGTTGCCGACCGCCAGCCAGGACGCGATCACGTCCGACAACGTGCTGGTTCAGGTCGACACGTCGGTCTTCTACCGCATTCTTGAGCCGGAAAAGACAGTCTATCGGATCCGCGATGTCGATGGCGCGATTGCCACCACCGTGGCCGGGATCGTGCGCGCCGAAATCGGCAAGATGGATCTGGACGAGGTGCAATCAAACCGCGATCAACTGATCACCGCCATAAAGGCCGCCGTCGAAGACGCCGTTGACGATTGGGGCATTCAGGTCACCCGCGCCGAAATCCTTGACGTGAACCTTGATCAGGCCACCCGCGACGCGATGCTGCAACAGTTGAACGCCGAACGCGCCCGTCGTGCTCAGGTGACCGAGGCCGAAGGCACCCGTCGTTCGGTCGAACTGGCTGCGGACGCCGAACTCTACGCCGCCGAGCAAACCGCCAAGGCCCGCCGGATCGAAGCCGAAGCCGAAGCCTATGCCACCGAAGTTGTCGCCAAGGCGATCCAGCAACATGGCATCGAAGCCGCGCAATACCAGATCGCCCTGAAACAGGTCGAAGCCCTGAATGCGCTTGGTAACGGTGACGGAAAACAGACCATCCTCGTGCCCTCACAGGCGCTCGAAGCCTTTGGAGACGCCTTCAACATGCTGAAAGGACGCAGCTGATGACAGAGCCGCTCTGGAACCTGTGGTGGGTCTGGATCGCCGCGGCCCTCGTGCTTGGCATCCTCGAAGTGCTCGCGCCCGGCTTTGTCTTTCTCGGCTTCGCCTTTGGCGCCCTCGCCGTCGGGCTGTTGCTGCTGAACACCGGGTTCGGCCTGAGCCTGTCGGTGCTTCTGCTGATCTTCGCAGCTCTGTCGCTGGTGGCGTGGCTGGCCATGCGCCGCTTCTTCGCCTTGCCAAAAGGTCAGGTCAAAACCTTCGATTCAGACATCAACGACTGACCGATAACTGCGGATCAGCCCGGCATGCGGGCTGATCCACCTCATTTCAGGGGCGTCAGATAAAGCCCCAGTTGTCGGCCTCAACAACCAGATCATTCCCAGACAACAGTCCCGGAATGTCCAAACCGCTCACCGCAACAACATTCTCGATCCCCTGCGTCGTGATCCCAAGATCGGCAAGGGTCAAATCGCCATTCTCAAACGCGGCCGCGCCGTCCTCGGTCAGCCGCAAGAACAGTGTATCTGTCCCCTCGCCGCCAACGAAGCGATTGGTATCAGCCGCGCTGTTGCCGCCCAGAAGCGCCTGATCGGTATAGACAAAGGCATCCGCCCCGCCGCCACCAAACGCCGTGTCATTGCCCGCGCCATCGATCAGAACATCGCGGCCCGCATCGCCGAACATGCGGTCATTGCCGCCATTGTCGACCAGCACATCACGACCGGCACCGCCATAGATGCTATCGTCACCAGAGCCACCGGCAATCAGATCATTACCCAGCGCGCCTTCGATCCGGTCATTGCCAAGACCACCCAGCGCAACATCATCGCCACCTTCCAGCATTACGGTATCCGACCCACCGCTGGCCAGAACCATGTCTGCGTCGATCCCACCGGTGATCACATCACGTTCATCCATCCCGATCGCCACGTCCGAGGTCAGCGATTCAAACTGGAACTGGCTGGCGATCCGGTCATAGGCTTCGGTCCGGTGCACACCGTCCAGCATCGCCACCTGATCAAACGGAATACCCACCAGCGCCGGATTAACCGTATAATTATCCAGCGTCAGCGGGTTCAGATACGTCTGGAACCCAAAGCTCGCGAAGTCGCCCGCGACCTCGTTCATCAACGCGCCCACTTCGATCACGGTGACGTCGATCCCCATAGCCTCGATCTCACCCACGCGGGCCGCCAGCTCGGCGTTCAGCGTTTCGCCCGTCACCTGACCGGCCAGCAACCGCTCCGGCGTCTGAACCAGGCTGAACGGCAACGTCGCCGGCCCTGGCGACGTATACAGCATCAGCGTCACCACCCCGGCATCCGCCAGCGTCTGGATCTGCGCCATCATCGCATCCGCCATCTCGACGCCATAGGCCACACTCGCCGCGATGATCTCGGCCTCGGTCCCTGTCGCGAAATCGATCTGCAGAATGTCATTGCCACCGATCAGCAGCGACACGGCCGTCTCCGTCAGATCGCTCTCAGGGGTCAGCGTCGCCAGGAACCGCTCGATCTGCGCCCCGACATCCACCCGGACCTCGGCATTCGGATCTTCCGGCGGCAGGAACCCTCCGACCATCTCGTTCCACGTCCGATCGGTCAAAAGCCGCGCGCCGCCGATCGCAAAATTCATCGCGTCTTCCGGCGCGACCCCCAGATGCTGACCCAGAAAATCAGCATAGTTGAGCCCCGTGGTGAACCGCCCATAGGGCGTCAACTCGGGGCTGTACATCGGCACGCCAAAGCTCTGATAGAAAAAGCTCTGCGCAATCCCCGCGTCCGACCAGCTATCGCCGAAAAAAACAAGGCTCTCGAAATGTGGTGTGTTCGTCATGTAATCCTCCCTGGATCGCGCTATGGTAGAGCACTTGCCGTCCCGTTCGAGACAAAACCACACCCCCTGCCGCAAGGTCATCCCGACCCGCGCTCACCTGACGCCCATTGGCGTCGCCTCCCAAACCTGCTACCGTCCGCCCATTGAACCAAGTCATTCCGGCGGCCCCGCATGTCCGACAATCCTCAGGTTACCCGCATAAACGCCCTCACCCAGAACGCCCGCAGCACATGGTTCGTGCTGTTCTCAATCCTGATCTTTTCGGGCGTCACGCTTGTTCGTGTCGAGCACATAGACTTCTACGGCGTTGATCGCCAAACGCATTTGCCGGTAATCAATATCGGGGTGCCAACATGGCTCTTTTTCTATGCCCAGCCCATATTGGTCGCCGCGATCTACTGCTATTTTCACCTATACCTTATCCGGCTGTGGGAAGCCTTGGGCCAAGCTCCGACCCGAATTCAAGGGACCAAATTGGCAGACTCGATTATGCCGTGGCTGGTAACGGACGCAGCATTGCACCTTCGAAGAATACTGCGGAGGGACAACTGCTGCACTTTGCGGGACATGGAAGGCGCTTCTATGACTCTTAACTTCTTACTCGCCTGGAGTTCGGGCCCATTCATACTCGGATGGACTTGGTGTAAGTCGATGGCAGCCCGCGACTTTGCTATGACACTTTCTTCCGGCATATTGTTTTCCGTCTCTGTGATCGTTGGTGCTGTGTCTCTCGTCCTATTGTTTAGGAACATGAAACATCCCAAGATCGCGCGCACACACGCTGTTACGCGGCATCCAATTTTCCTGACGACCTGGGTGTTCATGTTCATCGGTTGCATCGGTGTGTCTTGGGCGCGGACAACCGAACCAGTATGGATCGTCGATCTCGCAACCATTGATCTCAGAGAGGCCAGCGTAACGAATCGTCCAAGTGGCTGGTTGCCACCTCATGTCGCCAAAGCACTGGACTATCGGGACTGGTGCACGCGTGACGACCGACCAGGTTGTTTCGGAGTCAGTGCAGCTGAACAGCGCGATTTCGATCTCGATTGGTATGAGAAACGGCGGTCCCTGATTGCAGATATCCGCAAACCCGCGCGCAGAGGAAACAATCGAACTGAGGACGTTCAGGCCCATATCGAAACTGTGGTTAACAAGGGCCCGCTTTGGAGCATCGATGTTCACGAAGCGGAGACGGTACAACGTTTGGAGGATTCGCTTAAACAGATTTCGAGTTCCGCGCTCGATTTCCGAAAAGCCGATCTGCGAGGCGCGTTCCTTGCCGATGCTAACTTGGTAGCGGCGCGCTTTGCGAGCACTCACGCCCCTTTTGCCGTTTTTGAACACGCCGATTTATCATTCTCTTCTCACAACAAGAACACAAACTTGCATGGCGCGCAGCTGAGCGGCGCAATTCTTCGGTGGTCCCGGTTTCGTGGATCGGATCTATCCAACGCTCATCTCGACAGGGCAGATCTACGAGGCGCAAAGCTGGTCGCAGTCAACCTACTTGGCGCAAGTATGGTCAACACCGTTTTCGCCAATACTGAACTTACCGGCTCCAAACTGGACTTGTCATACATGGCTGGGTCAGAAAACAATCCCTTGGATTTGGGAGGCGTAGACCTGTCGTCAAGTACAAACGAGGGCGGAGCGCTGCGACATGTTGATCTTTATGGCGCCATTTTTGACGATAACACCGATTGGAGGAACGTGTTTTTGGATGGGTCTGTCGAAGTTCCTCTCGAATTGGAAAGGTCAATGAATTTTCCATGTCAATGGGAGTGGGCCCGCAACCACTACTCGAAACTCTTACAGACTGAGCAACTGTTTTTTTCTCAGTGGCGAGGTTGGTTATCCCGGCTTCCTGATTGGCAGCCTTCATACTGGTCTGATATCGCGCCCAAAGAATGGCATGACGTCCAACCGGTTTATCCTCCTGAACACTGCCTTTGGAAAACAAATTCCGAACAATTGCCGTCCAGAAAATCCTTACTGACAACCAGTAGAGAAATGAAGCGACAGACACGGTAAAGTCGCGGCTTAACAACAGAAAAATGAACGTACAAAACGGCACACCCCCTGCCACAGGGGTGTACAAAACGGTCAAACTCTCCTTGTCCGCGCTCTGGACGCCCCCCGTCCCTTACCCTATATAATCACTCAGGAAACGTACCCGAGGCCCAGATGACCCATGCTCCCGAACCATTGGAAGGCGCGCCGCTGATTGCGCCGTCAACCGTTGACCACCCGCTTTATGAGCCCGTTGTCGAGGCCTGCCGCAGCGTCTATGACCCCGAAATTCCGGTCAATATCTATGAACTTGGTCTGATCTATACCATTGAAATCACAGACGAAAATGCCGTTCGCGTGATCATGTCCCTGACCGCGCCGGGCTGCCCTGTCGCCGGTGAAATGCCCGGCTGGGTTGCCGACGCTGTCGAAACGCTGCCCGGCGTCAAACAGGTCGACGTCGAACTCACCTGGGAACCGCCCTGGGGCATGGAAATGATGTCGGACGAGGCCCGCCTCGAACTCGGCTTCATGTAAGTAACTGAAATATAATAATATTTCAGACACCCCTTGAGCGTGTCACCACGCCATCCTAGATTGCTAAAGGTGAAGGAGACCCACATGTTTGGCATTCCCGGAAAACAAGCCGTCACAATTACCCCGCGCGCCGCAGCCCAGATCAAAAAGCTGATGCACCGCGACAATCACGTCGGTTTGCGCATCGGCGTGAAAAAAGGCGGCTGCGCTGGCATGGAATATACCATGGAATACGTGGACTTAGCCGATCCCAACGACGAAACCGTCGAACAAGACGGCGCCCGCGTGATGATCGCTCCGATGGCCCAGATGTTCCTGTTTGGCACCGAAATCGACTATGAAGTCAGCCTTCTGGAAGCCGGGTTCAAGTTCAACAACCCCAATGTCTCCGAAGCCTGCGGCTGCGGCGAGTCGATCAAGTTCGACGAAACCCTGTCCGAGATGACGACAGGCAAGTAAGCATCTGATTAAAAAGTAAATACCCACTCCCAAACCCTGCAATTTTTACCCCCGCGCCGCTCCGTCGCGCCTGTCGGAATTGTCTCACGTGGCGCGGGCTGATACCAAGGCAGCAATCAATAACGTGAGGGCGTGACATGCGGCAGAAACTGGCGGCGGGAAACTGGAAGATGAACGGAACCAGCGCGGCACTCGCCGAACTGGAAGCCCTCGCAAAGGCCCACCCGAACCCAACTTCCGAGATTCTGATCTGCCCCCCCGCCACACTCATCAGCCGCGCCGTCGACACCCTCGCCCACTCACCGATCCAAATCGGTGGCCAAGATTGCCACGCGGCCCAATCGGGCGCTTTCACAGGCGATACCAGCGCCGAGATGCTGCGGGACGCCGGTGCAAACCATGTCATCCTTGGCCACTCAGAGCGCCGCGAAGCCCACGGGGAACGCAACGAAGATGTCCGCGACAAAGCCCGGACGGCCATGGCCACCGACCTTGTGACAATTATCTGTGTCGGCGAAAGCCTTGCCCAGCGCGAAGCAGCCAACACGCTCGACATCATTGCTGGACAACTGGCCGGATCCGTTCCGGATTTGGCGACCGGCGAGAACCTTGTGATCGCATATGAGCCGATTTGGGCCATTGGCACCGGCCTGACCCCTGACGTGGCGCAGGTCGGGGAAGTGCATGATTTTATTCGCAGCTTACTGGAACGTCGGTTTGGTGCAGGCGTTGGGCGATCAGTGCGGTTGCTGTATGGTGGGTCGGTAAAACCCGCCAACGCGCAAGAGATCTTTTCGGTGACCAATGTCGATGGCGCACTGGTCGGTGGAGCCAGCCTGGCGGCCAAGGATTTTTCGCCAATCATTGACGCGCTCGACGCCGCCTGAGCGCGCAAGCTCACTCAGAACCACCAGATTTCACACTTCCAGCGTCAAAGCGCAGAAAATCTGCGCCACGCCTGCGGCGAGCAGGGGGGCAGCGCGCGCTGCCCGGCCCAACAGCATACGTCGCCCATCAGGGCGTCGGAGGTTGGCGGGAGCGCCTGCTTATTCAGCTGCCACGTCGCCCAGTTCGCCATTCTCGATCTGTTCGCGTTCTATTGACTCAAACAGAGCCTTGAAATTGCCCTCGCCGAACCCATCGTCGCCCTTTCGTTGAATGAACTCGAAGAAGATCGGGCCAATCACGGTTTTTGAGAAGATCTGCAGCAAAATCCGGGTTTCGCCGCCGCCCACTACCCCTTCGCCATCGATCAGGATGCCGTGCTTCTTCATGCGGTCCAAAGGTTCTTCATGACCCGAGACACGCTCTTTCGACATCTCGTAATAGGCATCGTTCGGCCCCGGCATGAACATCAGGCCCTTGTCCGCGATCGCGTCCGTGGACTCATAGATGTCATCAGACCCCACGGCGATGTGCTGAATGCCTTCGCCTTTGTATTTCTTCAGATAGGCCACGATCTGCCCTGTCTCGCCCCGGTCTTCGTTGATCGGAATCCGGATGCGTCCACAAGGTGATGTCAGCGCACGTGACAAAAGTCCGGTAAACTTGCCCTGGATATCAAAAAACCGGATTTCCTTGAAGTTGAACAGGTCACCGTAGAATCCGAACCATTTATCCATGTTCCCTTTGAACACATTGTGGGTCAGGTGATCGAGGTAGAAGAACCCGTCTCCCCGTGGTTTGGATTGGGTCAGCCAGTCGAATTCTTCGTTATAGGGTGACGTATCATAATACTGATCCGTGAAGTAAATCAGCGACCCGCCGATGCCCTTGATGGCGGGCCAGTCCACGGTTTTGTCGTCTCCGTCATAGGGCTCGGCGCCTTTGGAGATCGCATGCTGATAAGCCTTTTGCGCGTCAACCACACGCCAGCCCATCGACGGGGCACAGGGGCCATGTTCGTCGACAAACTTGGCCGCAAAGCTGTCCGGCTGATTGTTCAGAACATAGGTGATGTCGCCCTGCTGCCAAAGCTCGACAGCCTTTGTTTTGTGCCGACCGACAAGTTCAAACCCCATCTTGGCGAACAAGTCGCGCAAGGCTTGGGGGTCGGGACTGGCGAATTCGACAAACTCAAACCCATCGGTTCCGGCCGGGTTGTCGTCGGTGATCTGTGACTGTGGTGCGTTATGTGGGAACGGTCCCATACTGGCGTCTCCTCTGGATCTGATGAAAATGTTCGCTGAGGCAAACATAAAGTGTCCCGGACACGGTGTTTGCGCGTATTTTAGCATCTCGGCCCATTTCCATGCGCGAACTCCGCACTATATAAGTAAAAAGAAACGATTGTGTGCACATGCTGGATTCGACCGACACCCGCCTTCTGTCCGCCCTTCAGAAGGATGCTCACCTGACCGCACAGGAACTGGGGGATGTTCTGAACCTGTCGCCCAGTCAGGCGGGTCGACGACGTCAGCGGCTTGAGGCCGAGGGGTATATTCAGGGCTATTCCGCCCGGCTGGACCCGGTGCGTCTTGGACTGCAGGTGCAAGGGTTCGTTCAGGTCCACCTGAACACCCACGGTCCCGAACAGGCGACCAGCTTTGCCCGGCTGATTGCCACACGACCCGAGATTACCAGCGCCTGGACCATGACGGGCGAAGCAGACTATCTGTTACGCGTCTATTGTGTTGACCTGCCAGCGCTGAACGACCTGATCCACCAGATCCTCTTGCCCCACCCGGCGGTGGCCCGCGTGCAAAGCCAGATCGTCATGGACCAGTTGAAACGCGACGCCCCTTTGCCAACCTGACCCCTGAAAAGGACCCCACTGAATGGAAAGCTTCCTCTATCAGGCTTCGATCTATCTGGCTGCTGCGGTCATCGCGGTGCCGCTGGCCGCACGTTTGGGGCTGGGGTCGGTGCTTGGGTACCTGATGGCGGGCATCGTCATTGGCCCTGTGCTGGGTTTGGTCGGGCACGAGGCCGAAGAGCTTCAGCATTTTGCCGAATTTGGCGTGGTCATGATGCTGTTCCTGATCGGGTTAGAGTTGGAACCCCGGGCCTTGTGGAACATGCGGGACAAATTGATCGGCATGGGCGGATTGCAAATCGGGTTCAGTACGCTGGCACTGATGGCGGCCGCCCTGGTATTTGGTCAATCGTGGAACATCGCGCTGGCGATCGGCCTGACCCTGTCCCTGTCATCAACCGCTATCGTGCTGCAAACCCTGTCGGAAAAGGGGCTGATGGAAACCCGTGGCGGCAGATCGGTCTTTGCAGTTTTGCTGACACAGGATATCGCGGTCATTCCCATCCTTGCGTTTCTTCCCCTGCTGGCCGCAACTGAGATCGCGCATTTTTCGGAAGACGGGTCAATCGATCGCGCCATTTCAGATGCTCACGGAGCGGGCCACGGGGCCGAGCTTTCGCTTGTTGAAGGTCTGCCCGGGTGGGGTGTAACCCTTGTTACGATTGGCGCTGTCGCCTTTATCATTCTTGCCGGGATTTATCTGACCCGCCCGGTTTTCCGCTTCATCCACGCCGCCAACCTGCGCGAGATGTACACCGCACTGGCACTTGGCATTGTGGTCGGGATTTCCTTCCTGATGACCCTGGTCGGTCTTTCCCCCGCCTTGGGCGCATTTCTGGCCGGTGTGGTTCTGGCCAACAGCGAATTTCGGCACGAACTGGAAAGCGATCTTCAGCCGTTCAAAGGCCTGTTGCTGGGCCTGTTCTTCATCACTGTCGGCGCGGGGTTCAACCTTCCGGCGTTCTTTGCCGATGCCGGGGATCTGATCGGGCTGGCGCTGTTGATCATCGTGGCGAAGGGGGCCGTGCTGTTTCTGGTGGCGCGCATCTTCCGGATGCGCGGGCAGGAATCCTGGTTGTTTACACTCGGTCTTGCGCAGGCCGGAGAGTTCGGCTTTGTGCTTCTGGCGTTTTCACGTCAGCTGAACGTCATCCCGGTCGCCTTGTCGGAAAAACTGACAATGGTCATCGCACTGAGCATGCTGATCACCCCGTTGTTGTTCATTCTCTATGACTTTGCGTCGCGCTGGTTCACCGAAACTACGCCGATTCACAAGGCGGATGAAATCGACGAACAGGGGCCCGTCATCATCGCCGGAATCGGCCGGTTCGGTCAGATCGTCAACCGGCTGGTGCGGGCCAGCGGGTTCAAAACCATCGTGCTGGATCACGACATGGAAATGATCCAGTTGATGCGACGGTTCGGGGTCAAAGGGTTTCTAGGCGATCCAACCCGGCCCGAGTTGCTGAAAGCCGCCGGTTTGGGCAAGGCACGGGTGCTAGTGGTGGCACTGGATGATCAGAAAAGCGCCGTCAAACTGGTCACCTATGCCCGTCGCGAACGCCCCGACCTGCACATCGTTGCCCGGGCCCATGACAGGCATCACGTCTATGAGCTGTTTCAGGCCGGGGCCAACGACATCGTGCGCGAGATGTTTGACAGTTCGTTGCGGGCCGGTCGGTATGTTCTTGAGAATATTGGCCTGAGCGAATTTGAAGCGGCCCGCGCCGAACAGACGTTTTACGCCCACGACCGGTACACCCTTCAGGAACTGGCTCAGCTGTGGAACCCCGAGATCGAAACCACAGAAAACGGACCCTATATGGAGCGCGCCAAAGAGCTTGAAAAGGAACTCGAAGCCGCCTTGCTGGGGCTTGAGGAAGAGAACAAGAAAAAGACCGCGTGATCAGCCGTCGGTCACGCCCGCCTCGGCAAAGGTCGCCATGCCGCTATGGCAGGCCAACGCTGACTTCAATATATTGATGGCAAGCGCAGCACCCGACCCTTCGCCAAGCCGCAAACCCAGCGACAGCAACGGCTCTTTGCCCATCTGGTCCAGCAGGGCTTTATGGGCCTGTTCGGCGCTTTGGTGCCCTGCCAGTGCGTGATCCAATGCACCGGGGCTGGTTTTCTGCAGGCAAGCCGCCGCCGCACAACAGATGAAGCCATCCAGAAGCACCGGGATAGACAGCACCCGCGCAGCTGCGATGGCGCCGGCCATGGCCGCCAGCTCCCGCCCGCCAAGGCGCGCCAGGATATCAAGGCCATCCGCTGCGCTGCTTGCATGCAGTGCGACGCCTTCGCGTACGACGCGCGCCTTGTTGGCCAGACCTGCGTCATCGACCCCGGTCCCGCGACCAACCCAGTCTGACGCATCTCCACCGTATAGCGCTGTGCAGATTGCAGCGGCTGATGTGGTGTTGCCGATGCCCATTTCGCCGACGACCAGAAGATCAGCCTCGGGATCGACCGCGTTCCATCCCGTCTGCAGCGCCTCCAGAAACTCGGGGGCGGACATCGCAGGGGCTTTGGTGAAATCTGCGGTGGGCCGGTCAAGATGTAGTGAAATCACATCCATCCGTGCCCCGGCCTGCTCTGCCAACTGGTTGATCGCCGCCCCGCCATGCTGGAAGTTCAGCACCATTTGTTCGGTCACTTCCGCCGGAAAGGCCGACACGCCCTGTGCTGTAACACCGTGATTGCCTGCAAAGACGATGACCTGAGGTGACGCGATACGGGGCTTTGCATCGCCACGCCAACCTGCGTACCAGATCGCAAGGTCCTCCAGCCGCCCCAGAGCCGCCGGTGGTTTGGTCAGTTGACCGTTCCGCTCGGTTGCAAGAGACACAGCGCCCGCATCAGGGCCCGGCGCGCTGGACAGCTGGATGCGGAACAGGTCAAGATCATGGAAATCTGGCAGCATTGAAAGCCTCGTTGCAACAGGTCAGCGCCCGGTGTTTAACCGATGCAGCGTTCACCTCAAGTCCGGAAAGGCCCGCTTGATGCGTAAAACCGACATCCTTCGGGACATTGCCGTATCGCTTGTGCTGTTAACCCGCCTGCCTTTGCCCCGCGTGCCCGCCGATGCTTTTGATCAACAGGCCCGGGCGGCCTGGGCGTTTCCGCTGGCCGGGCTTGTGGTGTCTGGTCTGGCCTGTGCGATGGCAGGCGCCGCTATGGCGCTTGGCATCCCCGCCGCTGCCAGCGCAGGAGTGCTTTTGACAACTCAGATCGTGATGACCGGGGCCATGCATGATGACGGGCTGGCCGATACTGCCGACGGGGTATGGGGCGGGTTCACGCCCGAACGGCGGCTTGAGATCATGAAAGACAGCCATATCGGTACATACGGTGTTTTGGCGCTGATCCTGTTCACCGGTCTGCGCTGGGTGGCGCTAAGCGCGCTTCTGGGGGTCGGTGCCTATGGCGCGGTGATTGGTGCGGCGATGCTGTCGCGGGCCACGCTTCCGGCCATGATGACCGCCCTGCCCCCGGCCCGGCCCAACGGGCTGGCGCGCACTGTCGGCGAGCCGGGATCCACAGTGGCTGCCATTGCCATCGCCCTGGCCATTCTGGTAGCGACAGCTCTGTCCGGCCCCGTGACGATTTTCGCCGTCGCACTTGCCGCGCTTTGCACAGTGACCATCGCCGCAATCGCCCGCACCAAAATCGGCGGACAAACCGGCGATATTCTTGGCGCCACACAGGTCGTGACGGAAACAGCAGTTTTGCTGGTCTGGTTGAGCGTGATCTAAGCGTTATTCGATGCCGGTGGTCCGGATCTGCAAACGATCACCGCAATGTTTGCAATGAACCGCATCGGTATCATGGCGCGTCAAACCACACCCGGGACACGTATAATGTACCTTAGTCGGCTGAAACACGGCCCTGGCAAGTTGCACGAACAACGCCACCCCGATCACCATCACGAACACTGAAAACAGCTTGCCGCCCGGAGTCGTTAGCGTGATATCGCCGAACCCCGTTGTGGTGAGCGTGGCGACGGTAAAATAGAGAGCATCGATGTAAGACCCAGCGCCCGCGTCACCGACAAAGAACATCGTGTAGACAACCGACGCGGTCAAAAAGACAAACACCACCAGATTAATCCCGGCGATCACTGCGTCTTCATGCGTGCGAAAGAAACGGCTGTCGCGCCGCAAGTCTCCGAGCAATTGATAGGAATGGATCAGGCGCAAACCACGCAATATGCGCAAAAACGCAAGGCTATGCGACAAGAACGGATCCAGCACCAATACGATGATTACGATCATATCTGCGATGGTATAGATCCGCGTCAGCATCTCGCGGCGGTCTGGCGCGATCCAGAGACGAGCCGAAAAATCGGCGAGGATAAGCACTCCGATCACAGTGTTCAGTGCGTGAATCTGGACCGTTTCAACAAATGGTGCCGTTATGATGAAGAACAGGATCGTGACCGCATCGAACAGGATCAGCAAATAGCGGAACCGGACCGAACGCGGTTGGGCGCCCGTGTAAAGTTCGTTTAACGTCTGTTTCAGCTTCGATGCCACGTTTGACAGGTCACATTCAGTTGTCTGAAACACCAGCGTATTCCAGCTGGCGACCCTGGCACAACACCCCTCGTACAAAGGAAAAACCGCGCCCAAAAGGACGCGGTTTCAAATAAGGTTCGAAATAATCAGGCGGCGCGCGACATCAGCACATCACCGACCTGTTTTGCGGCCAGAACTTCGTCCCCGCCGGCAACGGCAGCCACTTCACGAGTCAGACGCTCAAGCGCGGCTTCGTATAGCTGACGCTCGGAATAGCTTTGCTCACGCTGGTCGTCGGTGCGGTGCAGGTCACGGACGACCTCGGCAATCGAAATCAGGTCGCCTGAATTGATCTTCTGTTCGTATTCCTGCGCCCGGCGGGACCACATGGCGCGCTTGACCTTGGCTTTGCCCTTGAGGGTCTTCATCGCCTGATCGATCACATCAGGAGTGCTCAGCGACCGCATGCCGACTTCGGTTGCCTTGTGCGTCGGCACCCGCAGGGTCATCTTGTCTTTTTCGAAGGAAATCACGAACAGTTCCAGCTCGATGCCGGCGACTTCCTGCTCTTCGATCGAAATGATCTGCCCCACGCCATGCGCCGGATAGACGACGTATTCGTTCGGGCGGAAATCGAGCTTCTTCGACTTGGTCATATAGATCTTTCCTTGTTATCGGATCCTGTGCGAGGCAAAAAAGCACAGCATCGGGCCATGGGTCATGTCCCGTTCAGCTGTGTTGTTTTTGTCAGATTAGCACGCCCCGGGCGAGTGCACCGCTTGGGGAGATCCTGTCCTTTTTTAACTTTGCCGTTAACATATAGCACAAAAAACGGCCGCCGAAAAGGTGACGCAGGGGAAGCTTATCAAAAGCCTTCTGTTATCAACACCTTATCGAAGCGTTTCTTTCGTGGCGGGATTCGCCAAAAGCGATTCGCTCAGCCGCCCTCGCCGGGCGCTTCCGAGAAGTACTTTGTCACTTTGTCGGTTTCACCGTCCCGCTCTTCATAGCCGGGCAGCGGATCTTTCTTCGAAATGATGACCGGCCATTTTTCCGAATACTTGCGGTTGAATTCGACCCACTTGTCCATGTCAGGCTCGGTATCCGGGCGGATCGCATCGGCTGGGCATTCAGGTTCGCAGACGCCGCAGTCGATGCATTCGTCGGGATGGATGACCAGCATGTTCTCACCCTCATAGAAGCAATCCACCGGGCAGACTTCGACGCAGTCGGTGTATTTGCATGAGATGCAATTGTCGATCACTACATAAGTCATGTGCAGTCTTCCATGTCTGACGTTTGGAAGACTAGCTAGACCAGCATAGCCTTCACTTCAAGGTATCAATCCGCCCCCGGACGGCGGGAAAGATCAAGCGCCCTGCGATCCTTTTTTGCCGGACGACCCCTTCCTTCGAAGCGCGGATTTGCGGGCTGCGCGTCCTGCTTTTCGGTCATATCGATGTACAACGTTTGCGCTTCGGGGGCCGGTCCGCGCCTGTCACCCAAAGCGGCGATCTGAACCACACGCACAATCCGCGCTTGCGAAAAGGTCAGGACATCGCCCGGACCGACACTATGCGAAGGTTTCTGAGCGCGCGTCCCGTTGACACGCACATGGCCGCCGCTGACCTGCTTGGCGGCCAGGCTGCGGGTTTTGAAGAACCGCGCGTGCCAAAGCCACTTGTCCAGCCTCAGCTTTGGCCGCGCCTGATCCATGAACGTCGTTACTTGCCGTCGCGCAGCCCCATGAGGGCAGCGGCGAAAGGATTGTCCGGGTCGATCTTCTTTTCAGGTTTGGGCGGACGGGCGCTGTAGGTTTTGGAGCCCTGCTGTTTGTTCTGATTGCGATCCCCCCGGGCTTTGCCCTTGGCGGCAGGTTTGCCACCCTTGGGCTTGCCTTTGCCACGCGGGCGATCCGTGCGTTCGGTCCGTTCACCGGCGCGGCGTTCGCGCGTGCGGCCCCATTTGAAGGTATAGAACACCTCAACTTCGGGCGCTTCAGTTTCGGCCGCTTCAGACTCAGCTGTCTCTGTTTCAGACGCCTCGGTTGCGGGGGCCTCGGCTGCCGCCTCGGTGCTGGTCGCGGCCGCGGCTACCGCCTCGGCGGGGGCGTCTGTGGTGTCCGATGTGGTTTGTTCGGTCGGAGCAGCCGCATCGAAGGCAGGTTGCTCAACCGCTTCAGCTTCGGCTTGGGCGACAGGCGCAGTCGGTTCGACAGGCACAGCTTTGACTTTTTCGCGCTCACCCTTTTCAGCGCTATAGCCAAGGCCTTGCATCAGGTCCGCAAACTGTTCCAATGTCATGCCTGTGATGGACAACATGTCGGCCTTGGCCTCAAACCCCGACCGGCTGTCTTCGGCGCGCAGCATGTCTGCGAGACGCTCCAGCATGTCGATGCGGATCGAACGTTCGCCAGCCTCGCGATAACCGCACATCGAATCGTAGCCGCGTGGGGCATCCTTTGCCACAGGCACGGTCACCAGCCCCGGAGGCGGTGCTTCGGGGAATTCCTGCAATCCACCGGCCAATGCCCAGAGGACAAGACGCAGGCGGGTTGGCGCGGGTTTCAGCAGCAAAGGCATGAAGATCGTGAACTGGCCGAACCGGATGCCGTGTTTGCGCAGTGCTCCGCGCGCGTCCTGATCGAGGTCCTTGACCTCTTGCGCGACCTGGCCACGTGGCAGAATGCCAAGTCCTTCGACCATGCGGAACGCAAAGCCCCGGGCCAGACCAGACAATTCTTCATCCCGCTGCAGGTTCAGCAGCGGCTCGAACAAGGCCGCGACCTTACGGTCGATGAAGTGCTGCAGGCGGCGTTGCACCTTCTGGATCACGTCCGGGCCGGCGGCCTCGTCCACGAACACTTCGACCTGAGGCTTCAACGGTTCGGCACCTGCGACCAGCTTGCCAACCGCATGTTCGCCCCACATCAGACCACCTTGTTCGGTGAAATCGATCTCGGTATCGGGTGCGTTATAGAACCGGTCGGCGCGCAAATGGAAATGCGGCGCCAGCGCCTGAAGAGACGCGGACTTGATCGCCTTGTCCTCGGCCCCGCCCTGCCCCTTGTCCGGAATGAACCGGAACCCTTCAAGCCGCCCGACGAATTCGCCCTCGACGGTCACTTCACCCTTGTCGTTCACATCGGCCAAGAGGGCCTCCTTCTGCTTGAGCCGGCGCAACAAAACGGAAGTGCGCCGATCCACAAATCTCTGGGTCAGGCGCTCGTGCAGCGCATCCGACACCCTGTCTTCTACAGCGCGGGTTTCATCCCGCCAATGGCTTTCATCACGAACCCAGCCTTTACGTTGTGCGACATATGTCCATGTGCGGATAAACGCCAGTCGCTTACTTAGAGCATCGATATCGCCCTCGGTCCGGTCAATGCGACGGATCTGACGGGCCATGAAGTCATTCGGGATCGCCCCCGATTGGTGCAGATGGCCAAAGATCACCTCAAGCAGACCGGCATGTTCGGCATGGCTGATACCCCGAAAATCGGGAATCCGGCAGACATCCCACAACAGGCGCACCGATGGTCCGTCGCTGGCACGCGCCATGATTTCAGGGACTTGCCCGAGGGTCTTGAGAGCCGTCAGATCATCCGCCTCGCGCGAGCGGGTCAGATGTTCGCCTTCAGGCTTCACCTCCAGCGACTGGATCAGGCGGTCGATTGAGCCGAACTGAAGCGCAGCACTGCGCCAGTTCAGCTTTTTCAGCGGCGTGAACCGGTTATCCATGATGGCCTGCGCCATGCCCTCGTCCAGCGGCGGTGCCTCGCCCGTAACACCAAAAGTGCCGTCCGACATGCCGCGCCCGGCGCGTCCAGCAATCTGGGCCAGCTCATTGGGCGCCAGCATGCGCATCCGGCGGCCGTCAAACTTGGCGAGGGACGAGAACGCGACATGGTCGATATCCAGGTTCAGGCCCATTCCGATGGCATCGGTGGCGACCAGATAATCGACCTCTCCGTTCTGGTACAACGCCACCTGCGCATTGCGGGTCCGGGGGCTGAGCGCGCCCATTACGACTGCCGCGCCACCTTTTTGACGTCTCAGCAGTTCAGCGATCGCATAGACATTTTCGACTGAAAATCCCACGATGGCACTACGTGCAGGCATGCGACTTATCTTTTTCGAACCTGTGTAGACAAGTTGCGACATCCGCTCGCGCCGGACAAACTGCGCTTCGGGGACCAGCGCGGAAATCGGGCCGCGCATCGTGTCGGCGCCCAGAAACAGCGTTTCGTGCAGGCCCCGGGACCTTAAAAGCCTGTCGGTAAAGACATGCCCCCGCTCAGGGTCCGCACAAAGCTGAATTTCGTCGATGGCCAGGAAATCGCACCCCATGCCCTCGGGCATCGCCTCGACCGTGCAGACCCAATACTGCGTGCGTGGCGGCACGATCCGTTCTTCGCCGGTAACCAGCGCCACAACCGACGGCCCGCGAATCGCCACGATGCGATCATAGACCTCGCGCGCCAAAAGCCGCAGCGGCAGACCGATCACCCCGGTTCTGTGCCCCAACATGCGTTCAATGGCGTAATGCGTTTTACCTGTGTTGGTCGGGCCAAGTACGGCCACGACGCGGGATGACCCGTTCACCTATAAGCCCCCTGCCCTGTCGGGGCGTTAAAGTGCCTTGCCCTCGACCTCGGTCTTCAACCGATCCAGCGCCTTGGTTACTTCCTCATGATGGGGATGTATAGCCTGCGCCCGCTCGTACGCCTCATAGGCGCGTTCGGGATCGCCAAGAGTCTCAAGAATCGCGCCGAGGCCGAAGATGGCATTATAGTTGTTTGGGTTCAGGGACAGGGCCTGCGAAAGATCATCCAGCGCCATGCCAAAAAACTCGGCCTCGTAAAACGCCGAGGCGCGGATGTGCCAGCCCTCGGCGAAATCCGGCGCATGGTCCGTCAGGGCCGTCAGATGTTCGATGGCCGCGCGGGTATCTTTTACTTCCAGCGCGTCGCGACCGCGTTTCAGCAGCAGATCCATCGATGCCGACCCACTTATGGACCAAAGCGCCTGAAGCTGGCGGTCGAGTCGTTTGGATTCGGCAAGATCAGCCTGGGCCAAAGCACTCAGAAGCGCCGCTTCGTCGCTGGAATCAGCATCTTGCGCCAAAACTGGCGTACCAAGAGTGACAAAGACCGCAATTGCCGTCACGATACCTTTGAGATTCACGTGTTTAATCACCATAACAACATCCAGTGTAGCGTGGCGTGGCGCGAATACCAGACCAGTCACGCCAATCTGATTGGAGAGGATCCAGATGAGCGAATTTCTTGAAAAAGCTGCGGCAGAACTGTCCGGCAAGGTTGATGGCTTTGACTCAACGGCCAAGTTTGACGTGATCGGCGAAGGCGCGATCATGCTGGACGGCAGCGGCGCACGCGTCGCCGATGAAGAGGCCGACGTGACCATGTCAGCGGATATGGAAACCTTTGAAGCGATCTTTAGCGGCGACCTGAACCCGACAGGCGCGTTCATGACCGGCAAGCTCAAGATCGATGGTGACATGGGCGTTGCCATGAAACTGGCATCGGTTCTGGCCTGATGACGTTGTCGCCGGCCCCGTTCTTCGATGATGTGGCCGGCGGTACGCCCGCCGGAGCGGCCCATTGGGCCAACAGTACTGACGGTGTGCGCATCCGCGTCGGGCATTGGTTGCCCGCAAGCGACGTGCGGGGCACCGTGCTGATGTTTCCCGGTCGTACCGAATACCTCGAGAAATACCACGATACGGCGCAAAGCTTTGCGGCCCTTGGCTATGCCATGTTCGCGCTCGACTGGCGTGGACAGGGGCTGGCAGATCGGTTGCTGGACGATGTACGCATCGGCCATGTGCAAGACTTCCCCGACTATCAATTGGACGTGAAGGCCGCCCTCGAAGCAGCCGAAGCGCTTGATTTGCCAAGGCCCTGGCACTTGGTCGGCCATTCCATGGGCGGATGCATCGGCCTTCGCGCCGTGATGGACGGCCTCCCGGTCGCCACCTGTGCCTTTACCGGCCCGATGTGGGGAATCTTCATGTCGCGCGCCGTGCGCCCGCTGGGCCGACTGGCCGCATATTGGGGCACGGCTTTGGGCATGGGCGGGCGGTTGATGCCCAGCACCAAGGCCGAAAGCTATGTGACGACGCAGGATTTCAAAGACAACCTGCTGACCACCGACCCCGCGATGTACAAGATGATGCAGGATCAGTTGGTGGCGCACCCTGAACTGGCGCTTGGCGGGCCCAGTGCCCGCTGGATGCGCGAGTCGTTAGAAGAAACAGCACATCTTGCAACTTTGCCCTCGCCGGATCTACCGTGCCTGACGTTCCTTGGCACCGAGGAAAAGATCGTCGACACCCAGCGTATCCATGATCGGATGGCGATCTGGCCCAAGGGTGAACTGGACATCGTGCCGGGCGGCGAACACGAGGTTCTGATGGAAACGCCAGAAATCCGCACACATGTGTTCGACCGACTGGACCGGCATTTTTCGGCAGCATCCCTAGACGCTTAGCGGCTTTTCTGAACGCTCTGGCTTTGCTACAGTTCACGGGCATCTCAGCCCGGGAGTGTCTGTCAATGCGTCTGTGGCCCGTTCTAATCTGCCTGTTCCTTGCCCTGCCGGCATGGGCTGACCGTGTTGCGCTGGTGATCGGAAACAGCGCGTATCAGTACGAAAACCCGCTACGCAACGCATCAAATGACGCCCGCGATTTTGCAGCCAAGCTGCGGGACATGGGCTTTTCCGTGTTTGAAGGCATTGATCAAACCCGGCAGGACAGTTTGCGTCTGGTTCAGGAATTCAGCCGCGCCATCGACACGGACGACACGGCGCTGTTCTATTTTGCCGGGCACGGGATGCAACTGGGCAGCGACAATTACATTCTGCCAGTAGATGCTGTTCCGGGCAAAGAGGCGGACCTGACGCAGTCTGCGATCCGCCTGCAATCCATCCTGAAAACCATGGAAAACGGGGCCGATACGCGGATTGTCATTCTGGATGCCTGCCGCAATAATCCGTTCCTGCGCGACAGCTCCAACCGCGCCACGACGCAAAGCCGTGGCTTGATGCGGATGGAGGCCGGGGTGGGATCGTTCATTGCGTTCTCGACCGAACCCGGCAACGTCGCCGCCGATGGCAGTGGGCGCAACAGTCCGTTTACCGAGGCGCTGCTGCGGCACATCGATCAGCCGGGGGCCAACATTCACGCCGTAATGCGCGCGGTTCGGTCAGACGTACGCGATGTGTCGAACGGCACACAAATCCCGTGGGAAAACTCGTCTTTGATTGATGAGGTGTTTCTGGCCGGAGTGCCGTTGAACCAACCCGCAACGGCTGCCCCCGCCAAGCGCCACATGCCGCGTCCGACCGCATCCGGCGAGACCTGTCTGGAAGGCGAGTATAACGGGGGCGAGGTCCGATTCTGCGTCGATAGCGTGCTGGATCCGCAATCGGGAAACAAATATGGCCCGGCCAACCTTTTTGATGACAATCCGGAAACGGCCTGGGTCGAAGGGGTGTCCGGCAAAGGCGAAGGCCAACGGCTCAGCTTTGACTTTGCCGGCAACCGCGATGTGGGCACACTGTACCTGATGAACGGATATGCCAAATCTGACCGCACGTTTACCCGCAATGCCCGCATCCGTGACCTAAGAATAACAGGGTCTACAGGCGCTCAAAGCACTCTGACGCTAGGCGATCAGGCTGGGTGGCAGGCCTTTGCCCTGCCCGGATTCACCGGTCAGTACTGGATCCAGATGGAGATCCTGAGCACCTATGCAGGCACGCATTACGACGATACGGCCCTGTCAGGGCTGGGGTTCGATTGACGCAGGCCCGGTCACCAACCTTGCGGCATAGCTTGAATTCGCTAAGCTAACCTTCGGTTTTCCCCAATGAAAAGTGCACTGCCATGCGCTTCTTACTTGCCTTTGTGATCTTCGTTATGGCCGCGCCCGCATGGGCCGAGCGGTTTGCGCTGGTTCTGGGCAACGGTGCCTATCAATACGAAACGCCGCTCAAAAACGCCGCCACCGATGCCCGCGATATGGCCAACAAACTGCGCGACATGGGGTTTCAGGTGTACGAAGGCATCGATCTGACCCGCGAACAATCGCTGGGCTTGGTTCAGCAATTCAGCCGTGCGGTCAGCTATGAAGACACGGCGCTGTTCTATTTCGCCGGTCACGGGATGCAGCTGGGCAGTGACAATTACATTCTGCCCGTCGATGCGCGACCGGGCAGCGAGGCATCGCTGACCGACAGCTCGATCCGCTTGCAGTCGATCCTGCGGACGCTGGAAAATGCCGCCGATACCCGCATCATCATTCTGGACGCCTGCCGCAACAACCCGTTTGTGCGCGACAGCGCCAGCCGGTCAACGGCACCCAGCCGCGGCTTGATGAAGATGGAGGCCGGGGTCGGATCTTTCATCGCGTTTGCAACCGAACCGGGCAATGTCGCCGCCGATGGCACTGGTCGCAACAGCCCGTTCACCCAAGCGCTTCTGCGCCATATCTCGACACCGGGCGCGGACATCCACGCGCTTATGCGCGCGGTTCGAGGCGATGTGATGGGGTCGACCAATGACACCCAGGTGCCTTGGGAAAACTCTGCCCTGCTGCGGCAAGTGTTCCTTGGCCCATCCGACCAGCGCCAGGAAACACCGCAAATCCAAACCCCGGCAATTCGTAAATCTGACCCGCTGCAGAACTTTCCCTACTATGTCGGTGGCCTTGATCCATATGGCGATGGCTTCCTTGCCCTGCGCAATGGTGCGTCTTCAAATTCGACGTTGCTGGCAAAAATGACCGAAAACACGCCGCTGCAGGTGCTGAGCCAGTCCGGGTCATGGATGAACGTGACCACGCCCAACGGACAGTCAGGCTGGGCCCATTCCCGCTGGATATATTGCTGCCGGGTCGGCACCAATCCAAGCACACGACAGGCCGTCGAAACACCTCCGCCGCCGCCCCGCATGACCTGTGAGGACCTCTGGTATGCCCGCAACAGCATCTTCGCCGCCCATGGCTATTGCTTTAAATCTGCCCGTGGCAAAGCTGCATTCGACCACCTGCCCTGCATCCCCGGCCTGGCTGCAGGCGATGTGCCGCTGACCTCGTCCGAACGAAACGAGGTCAACCGCCTGAAAGCCCTGGAACGCCAGCAAGGCTGCTGATTGCGCAAAAGTTGCAGCCCAAGGGTTGCGCTGCTGCCTGCGATGTTCCTATCTGCTACTCAACCAAAAATAGACAAAAGGTTGCGCACCCATGGCCGCATTCCCAACTGACCTGCCCTTTGCTTTGCGCAAAGATGTATCTGACACGGGCGCCGCTCCGTTGGGCAATCTGCCGGAGTGGGATCTCAGCGATCTCTACACCAGCGAAGATGCGGTCGAACTCAAACGAGATCTGGACTGGCTCGAACAATCCTGCGCCGAATTCGCTCGTGACTACGAAGGTCAGCTGGCCGATCTGGACGCCGATGGCTTGCTGACCTGCGTCCTGCGCGACGAAAAGATCAGTCAGATTGCGGGCCGCATCATGTCCTTCGCGGGTCTGCGCTATTACCAGACGACCACAGACGCCGAGCGGGCCAAGTTTCTGTCCGATTGCCAGGAAAAGGTCACCAACTTCACCACACCGCTGGTCTTCTTCACGCTGGAACTGAACAGAATCGATGATGACCGCCTGACCGCTTTGCTGTCCGAAAACATCGAATTGGCGCGGTATAAACCCGTATTCGATCGCATCCGCGCGATGAAACCCTATCAGTTAAGCGACGAACTGGAAAAATTCCTGCACGATCTGGGAGTTGTCGGCGATGCTTGGGAAAAGCTGTTTGACGAAACCATTGCCGGGCTGACCTTTACCGTTGACGACGAAGAGCTGAACATCGAAGGCACGCTGAACCTGTTGACCGAACAGGACCGCGCAACGCGCGAAGCGGCCGCCCACGAGCTGGCCCGCGTGTTTTCCGACAATGTCAAAACCTTCGCCCGGGTCCACAATACCCAAGCCAAGGAAAAGGAAATTGTCGACCGCTGGCGTGGCATGCCGACCGCCCAGACCGGCCGCCACCTGTCAAACGATGTCGAACCCGAGGTCGTCGAAGCCCTGCGTACATCGGTTGTGGCCGCTTACCCCAAACTCAGCCATCGGTACTACGAACTCAAACGTAAGTGGTTGGGGCTGGACCGGATGCAGGTCTGGGACCGCAACGCCCCCCTGCCGATTGAAGACACCCGCATCGTTGATTGGGACACTGCCGAAAAAACCGTGATGGATGCTTATGCGGCCTTTGATCCGCGCATGGCCGAGATTGCCGAGCCGTTTTTCCGCAAAGGCTGGATCGATGCAGGCGTCAAACCCGGCAAAGCCCCCGGCGCTTTTGCCCATCCCACCGTCACGGATGTGCATCCTTACGTGATGCTGAACTACTTGGGCAAACCGCGCGATGTGATGACACTGGCGCATGAACTGGGGCACGGTGTGCATCAGGTTCTGGCCGCCGGTCAGGGCGAAATGCTATCCTCGACCCCGCTGACCCTTGCCGAAACGGCCTCGGTGTTTGGCGAGATGCTGACCTTCCGCACCATGCTTGATAACGCCAAAGACCAGACCCAGCGAAAAGTGCTGCTGGCCGGCAAAGTCGAAGACATGATCAACACGGTGGTCCGCCAGATCGCGTTCTATGACTTTGAATGCAAGCTCCATGCCGCGCGTCGAGGCGGTGAACTGACCCCAGACGACATTAACGCCCTGTGGATGAGCGTTCAGGCCGAAAGCCTTGGACCGGCATTCGATTTCATGGACGGGTATGAAACCTTCTGGGCCTACATCCCGCATTTCGTCCACTCGCCATTCTACGTTTATGCCTATGCGTTCGGCGACGGCTTGGTGAACGCCCTGTACTCGGTCTATGCGTCCGGTGCCGAGGGGTTTGAGGACAAGTATTTCGACATGCTGAAAGCCGGCGGATCAAAGCATCACAAAGACCTCCTGGCGCCCTTTGGCCTTGATGCCTCTGACCCGACGTTCTGGGACAAAGGCCTTAGCATGATCTCGGGCTTTATCGACGAACTGGAAGCAATGGAGGAGTGATGCGGCCAGACCGGCAGGCCTAAGATCACTTCGCGCCCTCTGTCGCACGCCCGGAACGGGCGCGTGGCGCATGTCTCTGCCCTCAGCACATTGTGCGCCCAGCCCTCGGCTAAAGCCGGGGTTCGGCGGGCGGGGGCGGGTGGGTGGGACGCCTGCCGAACCCCGGCGATCACCCGACCTTTTAACAGAACAATCCGGCTTCGCGTGCAACCATCGCCGCTTGCGTGCGGTTGCCGACCTCGAACTTCCGATACAACGTCTTCACGTGCAGCTTGACGGTCGGTTCCGCCAAATCCAGTTCGCGTGCGATCTCTTTGTTCGACTTGCCTTCGGTCAATCCACGCAGAACCTGCATTTCGCGCCGCGTCAGTTTTCTGGCCAGCGGGTGCGTAGGTGCCGACGGTTCGGCTGACATAAAGTCGGCGGGCGCATATTGCTCTCCCATAGCCATGAACCGGATCGCATTCACCAGCGATTTCGCTGGCAGGGTTTTCGGCACGAACCCGGCGGCTCCGACATCTAGGGCCTTTTCGGCAATCTCGCGCGTCGCTTCACCCGAAATCAGCGCCACAGGTGGTGCCTCGGGAACCGCCAGCGCGCGTTCCAGCCCCCTCAACCCGTTCATCCCCGGCATATTGAAATCAAGCAGGACCAGATCAAATGGGCCTTCACGGCCCATGACCTCAAATGCCGTTTCCAGATCGGACGCGACGCTGGCCGTGATCTCGCCCGAGGCTTCGACAAAAGCCACCAGAGCGTCCCGAACCAGATCATGATCATCTGCGATCAGTATTTTCACCCGGATTTCCCTTTCAGGGCCCATCTGATCAAGACTGACCCCCATTCTCGAATCACCACATAGGCCCGCCATGCCGGACGACAACTCCTTTTGGCGACCGTACCCACGCCCGTCTAGCGGGCACATCGTCTCGCCCAGCAGTTTTTCCGGGCAGACTCAAAGCGCAACACATGTAACAAACCTATCCGATCGGATAGGTTCATATCCATATGAACGAATGCAAACGAATGCCAAACATGCAAATAATGAGATCAATAAAACAACAATTACTCACGGACACAACTATGATCCAGAGGACCCGGCGACATGCTAAGATCGCATTCTTCGGGATCATCCTGGCCCTGGGGGGACCGGCAGCAGGTGGGGATTTGCTGCCAACCCCCCAGGGTAAAATTTTGTTAACCGTATCCGGTCAAATCCAGAAAACTAATGTCGGCGATACTGCTCAGTTCGATCTGGCGATGCTGGACGCGTTGGGTCGGATAGAATTCGAAACCAACACGATCTGGACCGACGGCCCCGTCACGTTCACGGGTGTTCCGCTGTCTGCCCTGCTGGACACATTGGGCGTGACCTCTGGAACGCTCAAGGCGACCGCCGTGAACGACTATATCATCGAAATTCCGGTGGCTGATGTGGAACCCGACGCACCTATCATCGCCCACCATATGAATGGCGAACAGATGGCCCGCCGGGATAAGGGACCACTTTGGATCGTCTACCCTTATGACCGGGACGAAAAGTACCAAACAGAAGTGACCTATTCACGCAGCATCTGGCAACTCGACAGGATCGAAGCCGTCAAATAAGATCGCCCCAAGACACGACAATTTGCCATGCGCCGAGGTGTGCCCCTTGAAAGGACCATGGAACTGGCAGGCGCCGCGCGGACGCAGTGACATCCTTCTGGGCCTGCTGGTGACCTTGTGCGTCACCTTCATTATCTTCATCGCCGTCTCATTTGCCCGCCAAACGATAAACGACATGCGCGAGTTAGAGACCGCGACATCGGACAACGTGCAATGGACCCTACCCCAGATCGAGGTCGAATACCTCGTGTTCCTGAACGCGTTGGCCCTGCAGGACACCAGCGGCGAACCTGATCTTGACGAAATCCGCCTGCGGTATGACATCTTCTACAGCCGGATCGAAACGCTAACCCACTCTCGGGTTTTTGAGCAGCTTTCAACGCACCGAGACTTCACGCCGTCCCTGACCGAAATCCGCTCGTTTCTAACCTTCGCCCTGCCCCTGATCGATGGCCCGGATACTGAATTGTCCGCCAGCCTGCCGCGAATTCGCGATCAGGCACGCCCCCTTCGGCAAGCGGTTCGGACTCTGTCGATTTCGGGGCTGTCTTTCTTTGCAGCCCAGACCGATCTGCGCCGCACTGAAGTCGCCGATACATTGGGCGGGCTGGCGCAGGTCGCGGGTTTTCTGTTCCTGGCACTGGCGACACTCAGCGTGTTCCTGTTCATGATGTATCGGAATACCGAAACCAAAAGCCTTGAACTGGCGCAGGCGAACGAGCGCATGAACACGATCCTGTCGACATCCCTGGACGGGGTGATCGTGACCGACACGCAAGGCAATGTGCAGGAATTCAACGCTGCGGCCGAGGATATATTCGGGTATTCACAAGACCAGGTCCGCGGCCAGTCGGTCGGGACATTGTTCGTCCCCGATCACCTGCGCGACGCCCATGAGGCTGGCATGCTGCGCATACGTACAGGCGGTGAGCGCCGCGTGACCGGTAAGGGTCGTGTCCAGATGGACGCCTTGCGCGCAGACCAGTCCAGCTTTCCCATCGAACTGGCGCTGCAGTCAGCCTTTGACGGGCGACATGAGATTTTCATCGGATTTGTACGCGACATTTCTGAACGGCTCCAGTCGCAGAGTGACCTTGTCGAAGCCCGCGACCATGCCCTGGCCGGAGAAAAGGCCAAGGCCGATTTCCTGACCGTGATGAGCCACGAAATCCGCACGCCTCTGAACGGTCTTTTGGGCAACCTGTCGCTGCTTCAGGACACCGAATTGACCGCGCAGCAAGCCGAATTCGTGCGCAATATGGACATTTCCGGCAGCATCCTCATCAGTCACGTCGATGCCGTTTTGGACCTTTCACGGCTCGAAGCCGGAAAGCTGGCGATGACGCAAGAGCCTGCGAACCTTGGCGACCTCTTGCAAGATCTGATCGACGGGCAACGCAGCATCGCCGAAACTCACGGCTCGGTAATCGAATGGCGGTGGGTTGGCACGCCGGTGGATTGGGTGATGACGGATACCACACGTTTGACCCAGATCCTGCTGAACCTGATCGGAAACGCCATCAAGTTTACTGAAAACGGGCGCATCCTGATCGAAATCGAAGCGCTTGCCCCATCAACTTCTGACATCGCGTCGCCAGACCTTTTCGAATTCAGGGTAAGTGACACAGGTATTGGCATTGCAGAAGACACCCTTGAGCATGTGTTCGAAGATTTCCAGACCAGCGATGTGTCTTTCGGGCGCGTCACCAGCGGCACCGGGTTGGGTCTGGGCATCTCGCGCCGGTTGGTTCAGGCCATGGGCGGGGAAATCGGGGTTGAGAGTATTCTTGGCACGGGCAGTACGTTCTGGGTGCGCTTGCCGATGGACTTGGCCGACGCTCCACAGACGCGACAAACGCTGATCAACACCGGATCTGGGCCAAAGGCCTTGAACGTTTTGATTGTCGAAGACAATGAGATCAACCGGCAAGTGGCACAAAACATGTTGGAACGCGACGGCCACCAAGTGACCTGTACCATGGACGGGAAATCCGGAGTACAGGCGGCGGCCCGATCGCACTTCGATCTGATCTTGATGGATATTTCGATGCCTGTGATGGACGGCTTGGAAGCCACGCGGCAAATTCGCCGCGGTGATGGTCCATCATCCAAATCTCCGATCATCGCATTGTCGGCAAATGTCCTGCCGCAGGATCAGGCCCGATACTCTGAGGCCGGAATGGACGCCTTTCTGAGCAAACCATTGACCCTGAAAGGCCTGCGCAGCACGCTTGCGTCGCTAAAGACCGGAAAGACGCCCCCCTCTGCGCCCAAGCCAAACGTCAGGATCCTGGAGCTGGATCAACTTGCCGACATGCGCGCCAGTCTGGGTGAAGACGGGTATTTTGACCTTCTGAAGCGGTTTCTGAACGAAGGTGATGCGCTTGTGGGTCGGTTGGGGTCAGTTCAGGCTGATGAATATGACTCACTTTCCAGCGACTGCCACAAAGCCGCCGGCAGTGCGGCTGTGTTCGGCGCCGATGCCTTTCGCCAAGCGTTATTGGCGTACCAGACGGCTGCAAAATCCAGAGATTTTCAAGAAGTACACGCCCAAGCATCTGAAACTACAGCGATTTGGGCGCAAACCCGATCTGCCCTTTGTGACCAGAGTTAATCCGACACCATCCCCCCATGAAGGCACCGGATCAACATCCCCATCACGTTACCAAAGCACGCCGATCCGCATGGCGTCATAGATCGCGGCATGGGTGTTGCGCGACGCTATGGCGTCGCCGATCCGATACAGATCGAAGGCACCGGTCGGGTTGTGATCAGGAAACGGCGCCAGATCGGCCCCGGTCAGGGCGCTATGGTCCACTTCACCAAGGTTGCGTGACTGCGGCTTAAGATCAAAGTAAACCCCGTCAAGTGGCACAACCCCCTGATTGACGATCACCTGATCAAAGATAGCGCTGGTCTCATGTGCGGAATAATCCGTTCCGATCCGCGCCTTCAGCCGGTTTCCTTCGCGGGTCAGGGACAAAAGCCGGCGCGCGACACTCAAAACCACATCTTTCTCCTGCAGAGTGCGCAGATACGGCACAAGGTTCATGCCCATCACTTCGGGCGACAGATTTCGGTCGCGGGTCATCAATTCAACACGATTTCCCGCTGCAGCAATCACCTCTGCAGCTTGCAGGGCAGCGTGATCTCCCATGTCGTCATAAATCAGAACGTCCTGCCCCGGCTTCACATCGCCCGACAGGATGTCCCAGGCCGTGACCGCCAGATCATTGCCCTGCTCCAGCACACTTACTTCTGGCAAACCGCCGGTGGCAACCACCACGACATCCGGGTTCAGCCCTGTCACGTCGTCGGCTTCGGCCCAACTATTGAAATGAAACACAACATCGCGGGCCGCGCATTGGGCCATGCGCCATTCGATGATCCCGATCATTTCGCGGCGGCGTGGTGACTGCGCTGTCAGCCGCAACTGGCCACCGGGGTTGGCAGCGGCTTCGAACACGGTCACCTCATGGCCGCGCTCGGCAGCCACCCGCGCCGCCTCAAGCCCGCCGGGCCCTGCACCGACGATTACCACTTTCTTGCGCGTGTCAGCAGGCGCAATATGGTGGGGCAGCGACAGTTCGCGCCCCGTAGAGGGGTTATGGATACACAGCGCCTCGCCCCCGCCATAAATCCGATCCAGACAATACGTGGCGCCGACGCAGGGCCGGATATCATCCTCGCGACCAGCCCGGATCTTGGCCACGATGTGAGGGTCCGCGATATGCGCCCGCGTCATGCCCACCATATCAAGTAAGCCCGACGCCACCGCATGCCGCGCCGTGGCAACATCCGGGATGCGGGCGGCGTGGAATGTTGGCAGCCCGACCTCAGACCGGATCTGTCCGGCAAAATCCAGATGCGGCGCGCCGCGCATGCCCTGTACCGGGATCACGTCGGTCAACGTGGCGTCGGTATCGACCCGGCCTTTGATGACATTCAGGAAATCCACCAACCCGCTGTCTTTCAGCGCATGCCCAATGGCCAGCCCATCTGCTTGCGTAATCCCACCCGGTTGCAGATCATCAGCAGTATAGCGAACACCCACAATAAACTCTGGCCCGACACGGTCCCGGATGGCCTGCAGAACATGTTGAGAAAACGCCAGGCGCTGATCAATGTCTTCGCCGCCCCAAGGCGCGTCCAGCGTGTTCAGATGCCCCGACCAGAACGCATCGATCAGATGTCCATAAGCCTCAAGTTCGATACCGTCCAACCCTGCGTCTTTCATGCGTTCCGCGGCATCGGCATAGTCCGAGATCACCCGGGCGATGTCCCAGTCTTCCATCACTTTCGGAAAGGCACGGTGCGCCGGTTCGCGCCGTGGCCCCGGTGCCAAAGTCGGCAGCCAATCGCCCCAATCCCACCGGCTGCGCCATCCCAGATGGGTCAGTTGGATCATTACCGCACAGTCATGGTCATGGCAGGCATTAACGAGTTGCCGCATCCACGGTACAACTTCGTCTTTGTAGGCCAACACATTATTGAAGGCCGGCGGGCTGTCTTTGGAAACCAAGGCCGACCCGGCTGTCATCGTCATCGCGATGCCGCCCCTGGCGCGTTCGACATGATAAGCGCGATAGCGGTCCCGGGGCATCCCGTCTTCGGGATAGGCCGGTTCATGGCTGGTGGTCATGATCCGGTTTTTCAGCGTCAGGTGTTTCAATTGAAAGGGTTGAAGCAGCGGGTCGGTGCTCATCTGGGCCTCCTGCCGGATACTTTGGGTAATGCAGGCTTGCCCGCCCAGCGCGTGACGTCAATATCGGCAGCGACACATTCTTGCCGACGCGCGCCAGCCAAGGCGGACCGATCACGAGCAGACAAGCGAGGGGCCAGCCCCTCGCGCTCCCCGGGATATTTTCAGCAAGAGGAAAAGAAGGGGAGGATCAGAATGGAACGTCGTCGCTGGCCGAGATAAATCGGGCAACCACCTTTTTTTGCCCGGCCTTTTCGAAATCGATCTCAAGCTTGTCGCCTTCGATCCCGATCACGGCCCCATAGCCGAATTTCTGATGGAACACCCGGTCGCCCACCGTGAAACTGGACACGGCATCCAGATCAATCACCGAATTCCGGGTTTCCTTGGGTTGCGACATGCCCCGTTCACCCGCGCGGGCCTGAAGCCGTTTCCAGCCCGGTGAATTATAGCCATCGGCCGCAGCCACGCGGGCTTCGATATTACTTTTTACCGCACCTTGCGCCCCGCTGGGCGCGGCGGCCCCATAGCCACCACCATACAGCCCGGGCGGGGTCAGCACCTCGACATGATCTTCGGGTAATTCATCGATGAACCGCGACGGCAGCGCGGATTGCCACTGGCCGAAAACCCGGCGGTTGGCAACGAACGAGATCGTACAGACCTCTTCCGCGCGGGTGATGCCGACATAAGCCAGCCTGCGTTCTTCTTCGAGACCTTTCAGGCCGGTTTCGTCCATGCTGCGTTGGGACGGGAACAGACCGTCTTCCCAGCCCGGCAGAAACACCGCAGGAAATTCGAGCCCCTTGGCCGCGTGCAACGTCATGATTGAAATCTTTTGTTCGGAATCCGAGCTTTCATTATCCATGACCAGACTGACATGCTCCAGAAAGCCTTGCAGGTTTTCAAAGTTCTCCAGCTGGTTGACCAGTTCCTTCAGGTTCTCCAAACGGCCCGGCGCTTCGGGCGTCTTGTCGTTCTGCCACATCCCGGTATAGCCCGATTCATCAAGGATGATTTCGGCCAGTTCCATATGGGTCAGATCAGCATCGCCCGCCATCCGGCCCCAGCGGCGCAGGTTTTCGACCAGTTCGCGCAGGTGCGCCCCGCCCTTGCCTTTGATCATGGCCCCATCGACCGCCAGTCTGGAGCCTTCGACAAGGCTGACGCCATTGGCGCGGGCCACCGTCTGGATGGTCTGACGCGCCTTGTCACCAAGTCCGCGTTTGGGGGTGTTGACGATACGCTCGAACGCCAGATCGTCGTCAGGCGACACCACGACACGGAAATAGGCCATGGCATCACGAATCTCTAACCGCTCGTAAAACCGCGGTCCGCCGATCACGCGATAGGGCAAACCGATGGTCAGAAACCGGTCTTCAAAGGCCCGCATCTGATGCGAGGCGCGCACAAGGATGGCCATTTCATCCAGCCCATAGCTGCGCATCCCACGCGTGCCGCGTTGCATGCTTTCGACTTCTTCACCGATCCAGCGCGCCTCTTCCTCGCCATCCCAATGGCCGATCAGGCGAACCTTTTCGCCGTCTTCTGTTTCGGTCCAAAGCTCTTTTCCCAGACGGCCCTGATTGCCCCGGATAACGCCGGCGGCGGCGGACAGGATATGCGGGGTCGAGCGGTAATTCTGCTCAAGCCGGATGACCTTTGCACCCGGAAAATCCTTTTCAAACCGCAGGATGTTGCCCACCTCGGCGCCGCGCCAGCCATAGATCGACTGATCGTCATCTCCGACACAACAGATGTTCTTGTGACCGCCCGCCAGAAGCCGCAGCCACAGATACTGGGCGACGTTGGTATCTTGGTATTCGTCAACCATGATATAGCGGAACCAGCGCTGGTATTGCTGCAGGACGTCCGGGTGCGTCTGAAAGATCGTAACCACATGCAGCAGCAGATCACCGAAATCGACGGCGTTCAGGTCGCGCAGCCGGGTTTGGTACTGAGCGTACAGCTTGACGCCCTTGTGATTATACGCCCCGGCATCGGCGGCGGGTACCTTGTCAGGCGTCAAAGCCCGGTTTTTCCAGTCATCGATGACGCCCAGCAACTGACGCGCAGGCCAGCGCTTGTCGTCGATCCCGGCGGCCGAGACCAATTGCTTGAGCAATCGCAGTTGATCGTCGGTATCCAGAATGGTGAAGTTCGATTTCAGGTCGACCAGTTCTGCATGGCGGCGCAACAGCTTGACACAAATCGAATGAAAAGTGCCCAGCCACGGCACGCCTTCGATCGCCTGACCCAGCATGCCGCCGACACGGTTCTTCATTTCGCGCGCGGCCTTGTTGGTGAAGGTCACGGCCAGAATTTCGTTTGGGCGGGCGGTGCCTGTGTTCAGCAGATGTACGATCCGCGCCGTCAACGCCTTGGTCTTGCCCGTCCCTGCCCCGGCCAGCATCAGCACCGGGCCGTCCAGGTTTTCAACAGCCTCCCGCTGGGCCGGGTTCAGGCCGTCAAGATACGGCATTGGCCGCGCTGCCATGGCACGGGAAGAAAGCGAAGCCGCCTCAAAGGCGTCCATATCGTCGAAACTGCTCATACGGTCAGCCTAGCGTGTTTCGGCATCAAGCGAAAGTCACGTTCTATATATGTTCCCGCGATTTCTGCACCATAAATGCCCATCTGGACAATGGCGATCAAGCTGTCGCACAGTCGCGCCATGAATCTGCACAGCCAATATCCCGGGGTCCTTGACCTCAAGCTCAGGGCGCAACGCCGCATCCCGCATTTCGTTTGGGAATACCTCGACAGTGCCACCGGTCAGGAACACACCAAGGACCGCAATCGCGCCAAACTGGACGAGATCCTGTTTGCGCCCTCGATCCTGCATGGCGAATTCGAACCCGACCTGTCGACCAGCTTTCTGGGGCACGCCTTTCCCCTGCCCGTCGGTATTTCACCCTTGGGGATGTCCGGTCTGATCTGGCCCGACGCCGAACGTTTGCTGGCGGCAGCGGGCAAACGGCTGGGCCTTCCCTATTCCCTTTCAACCGTGGCAACCCAGACGCCAGAAACTGTTGCGCCCTGCCTGGGAGAGCACGGCTGGTTTCAGATGTATCCCCCGCGTGACCCCGAGATCCGCATGGACATGCTGAATCGTGCGAAAGCCGCTGGATTTCGTACACTTGTCCTGACCGTCGATGTTCCGGTGGCGTCGCGTCGCGAACGTCAGGTGCGATCCGGGCTAACGACACCGCCCAGCCTGACGCCCCGCCTGTTGGCCCAGGTTGCCACCTGCCCGGCCTGGGCGCTTGGCACATTGCGCCATGGGATGCCACGCATGCGGTTGATCGACGAATACGCCGAGAACTTGACCGGGCTGAGTTCGACCGCCCATGCCGGGTACCTGCTGCGGACCTCGCCCGATTGGGAATACCTGCAGTGGTTGCGCGACAACTGGGACGGGCCGCTTTTGGTGAAAGGTGTCTTGCGCGCCGAGGATGCGCCTAAGCTGGAACAGGCCGGGGTCGATGCGATCTGGATCTCGAACCATGCGGGTCGCCAGTTTGATGCATCGCTGTCCAGTATCGAAGCGTTGCCGGCGATCCGGGCTGCGACGTCTCTTCCGCTGATTTTTGACAGCGGGGTCGAAGGCGGGCTGGATATTCTGCGCGCCCTCGCTTTGGGCGCGGATTTCGTGATGCTGGGGCGGGCGTTCCACTATGCGCTTGGGGCAATTGGCGCACAGGGGCCAGATCATCTGGCGGATATTCTGGCAAAGGATATGGCCGCCAATATGGGCCAGATCGGTGCGCGCAGCATTGCCGATCTGAAAGGGGCTCTTTTGACCTAAGACTTCGCCCGATCAACCCGCGCGCAAATCACCGGGCATAGCGTCATACGCCTGGACTGCGTCCACGACCGGCAATCCGGCCGGAATCCACCCCATGCCGTTGGGGCCACCTGCCATCCCGGCAGACACATCATAGACGCCTGTAATCCCGTTCTTGGCCAAAACCCCCATCAGATACCCGCTACGATTTCCCGTCCGGCAGATGATGGCCACCTTGTGGTCGGGGTTGCGGTCGAGCACAGCCAGAAGACGCGGACCGAACTGATCATGCGTCATGTCAAGCAACCAGGCCCCTTTGGCCACGCCGGTCGCCTCCCATTCTGCCGGTGTGCGGATATCGACAAGGATCATCGAGCCGTCAGTGACCGCGTCATGCGCCTGATGCGGCGTCACGATTCCCGCACTGGCCTGCGTGATCGAGGGAAGGGCAAATGCGGCCCCAAGAGCCATCAAAAAGGCGCGTCGGTCAGTCATTTTCACATTCCATTTACAGTACGTGTTTCCTTCATTGCCACGTTCGATTTCGGCATGCAACCTGACACATCCGGACTTTCGGGTGATACGACGGGCCTTTATCGCATATAAAAGCGAAACCTTGCCGAAATGTAACAAAATACGCACTCCTTGGTATTGCGCTTGGCCTGACCGGTGACTTACGCCTTGGGCAAATTTCGGACAGAGCACGAAAAAGGGGGGCCTGCCCTTGCCAGATTTCAAGAAGATCCTGATCGCGAACCGCGGTGAGATTGCCATCCGCATCATGCGCGCAGCCAACGAAATGGGAAAACGCACCGTCGCCATCTATGCCGAGGAAGACAAACTTGGCCTGCACCGGTTCAAAGCGGATGAGGCATACCGGATCGGTGAAGGGCTGGGGCCGGTGGCCGCCTATCTGAGCATTGACGAGATTATCCGCGTCGCCCGCGAAAGCGGGGCTGATGCGATCCATCCCGGCTATGGTCTGCTCAGCGAGAACCCGGATTTCGTGGATGCCTGTGCTGCGAACGGCATCACCTTTATCGGCCCCAAGGCTGAGACCATGCGCGCGCTTGGCGACAAGGCCAGCGCCCGTCAGGTTGCTATTGCCGCCGGCGTTCCGGTGATCCCGGCGACCGAGGTTCTGGGCGATGACATGGACAAGATCCGCGGCCAGGCAGCCGAGGTCGGGTATCCTCTGATGCTGAAAGCGTCATGGGGCGGTGGCGGGCGCGGGATGCGCCCGATCCAGTCTGAGGACGAACTGGAAGAAAAAGTGCTGGAAGGCCGCCGTGAGGCCGAGGCCGCCTTTGGCAATGGCGAAGGCTATCTGGAAAAGATGATCACCCGCGCCCGCCACGTCGAAGTCCAGATTCTGGGCGACAAGCACGGGCAGATCTATCATCTGTTCGAACGCGATTGCTCGGTCCAGCGCCGCAACCAGAAGGTCGTGGAACGCGCGCCTGCCCCCTATCTGTCTGAAAAACAACGGGAAGAGATCTGCGAACTGGGGCGCAAGATCTGTGCACACGTGAATTACGAATGTGCGGGCACCGTAGAATTTCTTATGGACATGGAGTCGGGTAAGTTCTTCTTCATCGAAGTAAACCCCCGCGTGCAGGTCGAACATACCGTGACCGAAGAGGTCACCGGGATCGACATCGTGCAGGCGCAGATCATGATCGCCGAGGGCAAGACAATTGCCGAAGCAACTGGCAAAGCCGCCCAAAGCGACATCCAACTGAACGGCCATGCGTTGCAGACGCGGGTGACCACCGAAGACCCGCAGAACAACTTTATCCCTGACTATGGCCGCATCACGGCCTATCGCTCGGCCACGGGGATGGGCATCCGGCTGGATGGCGGAACCGCCTATGCTGGCGGGGTCATCACCCGGTACTACGATTCGCTGCTCACCAAGGTGACGGCGCACGCCCAGACCCCTGAAAAGGCAATTGCCCGGATGGACCGTGCACTGCGCGAATTCCGGATCCGTGGCGTCAGCACCAACATCTCGTTCGTTGAGAACCTGCTGAAACACCCGACGTTCCTGAGCAACGAATACACCACCAAGTTCATCGACGAGACGCCGGAACTGTTCCAGTTCGAGCAGCGCCGTGACAGGGGCACCAAGGTTCTGACCTATATCGCCGACATTACGGTGAACGGGCATCCCGAAACCAAGGATCGCCCCCTGCCCCCGCCTGACCTGAAGGACCCACGCGGACCGACACCCAAGGCCGAACCGATGATGGGCACGCGTAACCTGCTGGAACAAAAAGGCCCACAGGCAGTTGCCGACTGGATGAAAGCCCAGAAACAACTGTTGATCACCGACACAACCATGCGGGATGGACACCAGTCGCTGCTGGCGACCCGGATGCGGTCCATCGACATGATCAAGGTGGCCCCGGCCTATGCCGCGAACCTGCCGCAGCTGTTTTCGATCGAATGCTGGGGTGGCGCGACCTTTGACGTGGCCTATCGTTTCTTGCAGGAATGCCCGTGGCAGCGCCTGCGCGACCTGCGCGAACGCCTGCCCAATGTGATGACACAGATGCTGCTGCGCGGCTCGAACGGAGTCGGATACACCAATTATCCCGACAACGTCGTGCAGGAGTTCGTCCGGCAAGCGGCGGAAACCGGAATCGACGTGTTCCGTGTGTTTGATTCGCTAAATTGGGTCGAAAACATGCGCGTCGCAATGGATGCGGTGGTCGAGTCGGGCAAGATCTGCGAAGGCACGATCTGCTATACCGGCGATATCAACGACCCTGACCGCGCCAAGTACAACCTGAAGTATTATGTCGGCATGGCCAAAGACCTTGAGGCCGCCGGTGCGCATGTATTGGGCCTGAAAGACATGGCCGGTCTGTTGAAACCCACGGCCGCCAAGCAACTGGTCAGCGCGCTGAAGCAAGAGGTCGGCTTGCCGATCCACTTCCACACGCACGACACAGCAGGCGTGGCTATTGCGACGATCCTTGCCGCCTCGGAAGCTGGGGTTGATGCGGTTGACTGCGCGATGGATTCGTTCAGCGGAAACACATCGCAGGCGACGCTGGGCTCACTGGTCGAATCGATGCGCAATACGGATCGTGATCCAGGGCTCGACATCAAGGCGATCCGCGAAATCTCGGACTATTTCGAAGCGGTCCGCGCGCATTATGCAGCCTTTGAATCCGGGCTTCAGGCCCCTGCATCCGAGGTCTATTTGCACGAAATGCCAGGGGGCCAGTTCACCAACCTTAAAGCGCAGGCGCGCTCGCTTGGGTTGGAAGACCGCTGGCACGAAGTGGCGCAGATGTATGCCGATGTGAACCGGATGTTTGGCGATATCGTCAAGGTCACACCTTCGTCCAAAGTCGTCGGCGACATGGCCCTGATGATGGTCAGCCAGGGCCTCACGCGGTCGCAGGTTGAAGATCCGTCCACGGACGTCGCCTTTCCTGACAGCGTCATCGACATGATGCGCGGCAATCTGGGTCAGCCTCCGGGCGGGTTCCCTGCTGTGATCGTTGAAAAGGTGCTGAAGGACGAAGCCCCCAACACCGAACGCCCCGGCAAACATCTAGAGCCTGTCGATCTGAAAGCCGTGCGGGCGCAAGCCGTTGCCGAGCTGGACGGGATCGAAATCGATAACGAGGATCTGAACGGCTACCTGATGTATCCCAAGGTGTTCTCGGATTATCTGCGCCGCCATGAAACCTATGGCCCGGTGCGCACCCTGCCCACCCATACGTTCTTCTACGGTATGGAACCGGGTGATGAGATCAGCGCCGAGATCGACCCCGGAAAGACACTGGAAATTCGCCTGCAAGCCATTGGTGAGACTGATGAAAACGGCGAAGTGAAGGTGTTCTTCGAACTCAACGGTCAACCCCGCGTGATCCGGGTGCCAAACCGGATGGTCAGCGCATCCAGCACCGCGCGTCCCAAGGCCGAGGCCGGCAACCCGAAACATGTCGGCGCCCCTATGCCGGGTGTCGTTGCCATGGTCGCGGTGCATGCAGGCCAACAGGTCAAGCAAGGTGATATGCTGCTGACAATCGAAGCGATGAAGATGGAAACCGGTATCCACGCCGATCATGATGCCGTGATCAAGGCGGTGCATGTTCAGTCGGGCGGTCAGATCGACGCCAAGGATCTGTTGGTCGAACTGGAATAACCTGACCCGCCTTTCAAGCGGCGGATCACAATCAGAATTTCGGATGAACGGCCCGGTCGCTCTGGGCCGTTCGTCTCTCAAAAACAGAGACTTAAAGGAACCTCATGACCCTGATCGTGACCCCGATCTATGCGGCCATCCTGACGTTTCTGTTCCTTGGGCTGAGCGCCCGGGTCATTCTGTATCGACGTGCCAACAGGCTGTCGCTGGGGGATGAGGGCGACCGGAAACTGCTGAAGCGTATGCGCGCGCAGGCGAACTGCGCCGAATATGCGCCTCTGGGCGTTGTGTTGCTGTTGCTTGCCGAACTGCAAGGCGCACCGGTGCTGGCGCTTCACCTTTTGGGGTTGGGCTTGCTGGCGGGCAGGCTGCTGCACGCTTACGGGTTCTCAGCCTCGCCACAAAACCTGCGGCTGCGCGTTCTGGGCATGGCCCTGACCCTGACCATGCTGGGTGTCGCCGCCTTGGGGTTGTTGCTGCACGCTATGTTTTAAAGGGCTTTGCGTCACAGTCTCTGGCAAGTTCCAACTGCTTTGAGCCTCTGATTGCCCCTGGACATTGTCCTGCCGTTGCTGAGCCCAAAACCCCAGCGCAATGCAACCGGCCAGTGCGAAGGTTCGGATTGTCGTACCCTGTTTCAAGTGTCTTCCTCCTGCTGTTTGTCGTTTGGTAAGCAAAACGTATGGGCCAGCAACTTCCGTCGCGGTCCGGGCAAAGTTTTTTTCGACGCAGCAGACATTTTCCCCTTGCAGCATTCGGGCGATGTTTATATCTCACGCCTCACCCAAGGAAGCGGGCGTAGCTCAGGGGTAGAGCATAACCTTGCCAAGGTTAGGGTCGGGCGTTCGAATCGCCTCGCCCGCTCCAAAATTTGTCGGGACTGTCATAGGTTGCGGGCGTAGCTCAGGGGTAGAGCATAACCTTGCCAAGGTTAGGGTCGGGCGTTCGAATCGCCTCGCCCGCTCCAATGTCTCCCGATTGACGATATGGGCCACCTTCGGGTGGCCTTTCGTCGTTTTGGGGGTTTGCCCCGTTTTGTACATGCCATTTCCGGGGGATGTTCCGTTATGTACATCGCGGTTTGGCCATTCTTCTTAGCCGATCACTCACCACCGTGTATCCTGCAAGTCAAAAGGACGACGCATGGCTTTTGACTTCATCCTGATGCTCACCTCGAACGACCGGACCATCCCGGATGCGGCTGCGCGACTGGACGATGCGCTGGCCGGGGGCGTGCGCCATATCGGGTTCAAGGATGTGGGTCTGCCGTTTGACGAATTGCGCGGGCTGGCCCAGCGGATTCGCACAGCAGGGGGACGGTCGTATCTGGAGGTTGTCAGTCTGGATGAAGACAGCGAACTCGCCTCGGCCCGTGCGGCCATCGCGTTGGAGGTCGACTGTTTGCTGGGCGGTACCCGCGCCGAAGCGGTCAGCGCCATCACGCGTGACCATCCGGTGCGCTACTATCCGTTTCCCGGGGTAATCACCGGCCATCCCAGCGTGCTGGAAGGACCCGATTCTGCCATTGTCGAATCGGCCCGGCGATTGGCCGATCTGGAGCATGTGCATGGGCTGGACCTGCTGGCCTATCGGTATCAGGGCGATGTGCCCGGGCTGATGGCGCAGGTTTGTGCGGCGGTCTCCAAACCGGTGATCATGGCCGGCAGTATAGACAGTGCCGCGCGGGTTGAAGCGACGGCCATCGCGGGGGCGGCAGGGTTTACGGTTGGCACAGCGGCGTTGAGTGGAGAGTTCCCGGCAGAAGATGACGGGTTCGGGGCGCAGGTTCGATCCATCCTGAACATCACGGCGCGGGCGCAACACCGGTCGACCGCCCCGCGCCGGATCGCCCTGGTGGCGCATGATGGCCGCAAGGCGCAATTGCAGGCCTGGGTACGTCGGCATGTGAAAGATCTGGCGGGGCACCGGCTGATCTGCACGGGCGGCACCGGCACCATGCTGGCTGAGTTGGACCCATCGTTGCGCATCCGGCGTTTGCAGCGCGGGGATCGGGGTGGCGATCAGCAGCTTGGGGCGATGATTGCGACGGGTGAGCTGGATGCAGTGATCTTCTTCGCCACCCCGACAGCGCATCATGCCAATGACGCTGACCTTCAGGCGCTGACCCGGCTTGCGGTGATGCATGACATCCCGATTGCACTGAGCCCGTCTGTGGCCGATGCGCTGGCGATTGCGTTGCTGCGGCGCGCCTGATCAGGCCGCTGCGCCGAACACCTGTTGGGCAAAACCCGGATAGATCCCGGCCACGCGTGTCGCAACAGGACCGCGCAGGGTGCCCAGCGTTTCGGCATCTGGCACTGCTGTTGTCGCAAACTGATCAGGGATTTCGAAGTCGAACCCGGTATTGTCCTGCACCTCTTCCAGCGAGTGGCCGGGGTGGATGGAATTGAGGCGGAAGCGTTTCCGATCTTTGTCGAAGTCGAACAGGCACAGGTTGGTGATCAGTGCGACGGGTCCGCCGGGGCGATAGACGTTTGGATCGGACGATCCGGGGGCGCTGATGAAATCGACCTGTTCGACTAATGTACGGCGGGTGTGTTCCCACCGGAACAGGATCACGCGCGGGACGACGTAATAGAGGTAAGCCGAGCCGAATGAGCCGGACCAGCGGACCTTGGCTTCGGGATAATCGCCGACACCGACAAGATTGATGTTGCCCTGCCCGTCGATCTGCCCGCCGCTGAGGAAAAACCCGTCGATGCCGCCGCGTCCGGCCAGATCGAACAGTTCGGCCCCGCCATTGGTCCATGGGGTGGATTTGGGATTACCAAGGATCGACACGCGCAAGGTGCCGTTTGAGCGTTCGCGGGCCAGCAGCGCGCCGGTGGCCGGGATCGGGGAGGCCATGCCAACGGCAATGTGGCGCGCGCCGTGCAGGAAGCCCGCGATGGCGGTGGCGTAAATCTCTTCCGGGCGGATTGGGTCAGTCATTCTGCGGCCTTCAAGGTGCCATGGACGTTGGCGTCCATCCACGCGGCGAACCCTTCAGCGCTGCGTGCAGCGCTGGCATAGGCGCGCACCTGATCCATATCGGGCTTTCCATCCGCATTCATCGGCATGGCGCCTGCGGGGGCCTCGGCGATGGCGGTGATGTAAAAGGACGGGATGACCCCGGCGACCATGGCTGGATCATCGTAGAAGTCGCAATCCATGACCTGTTCGACCGTCACCAGCACCGTGTCTGACGCGTGGGCCGCATAGAGCGAGTCGCGCTGCCGCCCGATCCAGACATTGCCATTGCGGTCTGCACAGGGCGCGTGGAAAGCCGCGATATCCGGGTTGATGGCCTTGAGCACGGCCACCGGTTCGCCGGGATTGAACGGGTTGTCGATAACCTTGTAATCGTCCCGCATGGCTTCGATATCGCTGCCGATCAGGCCCCGGAGCGGGGCGAACGGCTGGGCCTTGCCACCGGCCTGTACCGCCGCATAGATCGCCGGGCATGTGCCATCTTTCACTGTTATCGTGCCGTCTTTCACCGCTGTGTTGAAGCGGGGGGCGGCCCCGGCTTCGCCCAGAGAAATCCCGGCAGTTTCGACGGATGCTACGCAGCCCGCGCCGATCAGCATATCGGCCATCATGCCCGACACGGGATTGGCGCAGGTTGGCAGGGTGATCAGGTGCAGATCGCGGACATTGTTGCGGATGATCTGCTTGACCAACTCCATCGGCGTGTCAGGGCCTTCGCCCTTGGTCAGCATCAGGGATGCGCCGGAGGACACGCGGGCCGCGAGGTCTGGGATTGAGGGCAGGAACAGGTCGGACATGGCTTGGGACTCCTCTGCCCGGAAGCTTCGCCGAAGTTCCGGGCCCGAGGCAAGTCAAGATTGATACGGCTGATGCAGATGTCAGGTTCGGCCAAAGGCTTTCTGGTTTTTCTTGATGAACAGGTCCTTGCCTTTCAACTGACGTGTCAACAGATCGCCAACCGTGAACAACGACAGGTAGGAGTTGCCCTTGTTGGGCCCCAACGGCACCAGAATCGGCGGTTTGTTCCATTTCGTATAGGGCTTGAGATCATCGACCGTTTTGCCGCTGATCAGTGCCGTCAGGGTCTTGGTCAGCCACGGCACCTGCCGCATCGTTGCAACGATGGTCATCGCGTCGCCGTTGTCGGCCACGTCACCCGTTGCAAACACGTTGGGAAGCGATGACGGGCGAATATAGCCGTCGGTAACCACCCGGTTCGCAGTAGTTCTGCTGACAGTCGGCAGCGTGTCGAACAAATCCGAGTTCGCCCGCGAGCCAATAACCGGAAAGATCAGATCTGCTGATAGTGTCTGACCGTCGGACAGGGTCAGGGTGCCGCTGTAGGGTTCGGTCAGGTTGTCGAGGTTTTCGGCCCGCGTGCCGAGCAGCAGGTTTACACCTGCGGCTTGCAGCTTGGCCGCCAGGCTTTGGCCCAGTTTGGCGGGCTGGTCGGGGAACAGATGCGCAGGGCCAGAGATCAGCGTGACCTTCTTTTCGGGCATGAAATGGGCGATTTCGCCCGCAAGTTCGGTCCCCACGGCCCCTGCCCCGACAATGGCGATGGTCTTAGCCGCCTTGAGCTGGGCGTTAATCCGCAAAACGTCCTCTCGCAGGCCAGCGACATCCGCGCCTTTTGGTTTGAAAGGCGTCGCGTTGTCCGATCCGGTGGCGAGCACGATATAGTCGGCGTCGATCCGGCTATTGTCCGCCAGCGTGACGCCCGTTTCATCGACGGATGCGACCGTGGCTTGAACGACGGTGCCGCGTTTCAGAAGTTTGTCGTAGGGGATCATCGCCCGGTCCATCAACTCGGGCGTGACCAGAGCCCGGATCATCGCGGCGGAGTGCACAAAATGGCTGCGCTGTTCGACCAGCGTGACCTCGGCCTTGGTGTCCAGCGATCTGGCAAGCTCGGCCCCGGCATAGCCGCCGCCAACGATAACAATACGATTTGACACGATACGCTTCCTGTCTGTTGCGTTTTGACTGTTGAGCAGACATGTAGAGGTTATGGAAACGGAAAACAATTGACCTTAGTCCACAGTTTGAGGAAAGCGATGCGTATCGGAGAACTTGCTGAACGATCGGGCACAAGCCGCGACACGATCCGCTTTTATGAAAAGAACGGATTGATCACCTCGACCCCCGGGAACAACGCGACAAACAACTATCGCGATTATCCCGAAGACAATCTGGTGCGGCTGGATTTCTTTACCAAGGCGCGCGACGCAGGCATGTCGATTGCAGATCTGAAGGATATCATCGACGCGATGGCCGGACGCTGTGACCGGTCCGTGGCCGAAAGCGTGTTGCGCGCCAAAGTCGATGACCTGAAAGAACGCGCCGAGCAGATCCGCCGGGTTATAGCGTTTCTGGAGCAGGGTCTGGACGCTGCCCGATCCGGCGACACCTGACACAAAAATCCCGGCCACGATGGGCCGGGATATACCGTTTACCGTCACAAAGGGGTCAGGCGGTTGCCAACATCCCCTTTTCGCGGGCCAGTTCGCGCATTTTCTTTTGCAGCTTTTCAAAAGCGCGCACTTCGATCTGGCGGATCCGTTCACGGCTGACGTTGTACTGGCCGCTGAGTTCCTCAAGCGTGACTGCCTTTTCGGCAAGGCGGCGCTGAGTCAGGATGTCTTTTTCGCGGTCGTTCAGAACGTCCAGCGCTTCGGCCAGCAGTTCACGACGCGATTCAAGTTCATTCCTGGCCTCATAATCGCCAGCCTGATCGGCATCTTCGTCTTCCAGCCAATCCTGCCATTGCATGGTGCCTTCGCCGTCCGAGCCGACCGTGGCATTCAGCGAGGCATCGCCACCCGACATACGCCGGTTCATGCTGATCACTTCGGCCTCGGTCACGCCAAGATCGGTCGCAATACGTTCGACGTTTTCAGGACGCAGATCGCCCTCTTCCAACGCGCCGATGCGGGCCTTGGCCTTGCGCAGGTTGAAGAACAGTTTCTTCTGCCCGCTGGTTGTGCCCAGTTTGACCATCGACCACGACCGCAGGACATATTCCTGGATCGAGGCGCGGATCCACCACATGGCATAGGTCGCCAGGCGGAAGCCCTTTTCGGGGTCGAATTTCTTGACCGCCTGCATCAGGCCGACGTTGGCTTCGGAAATGACCTCGGCCTGCGGCAATCCATAGCCGCGATAGCCCATTGCAATCTTGGCGGCCAGTCGCAGGTGCGACGTGACCATCTTGTGCGCGGCCTCGGTATCTTGTTCTTCGACCCAGCGTTTCGCCAGCATGTATTCTTCTTCCGGCTCAAGCAGCGGGAATTTACGAATCTCTTGCAGATAACGGTTTAGCCCGCCTTCTGGTGACGGAGCCGGCAGGTTTGCATAACTAGCCATAACTGTCTGTCCCTCCTTGATGTTTATCGTCTTAACATTCGATATGGTGGCACATGGATCCCCTTTCAAGGGGGTCACAGCGATATTGGCATCCCGATGTGAAAGTGAAAGGTTAACGCTCGCAGGTTCACGCGGATGTGCAGTTCGTTTCAGACAGAGGTGCCTTTTGCTGACAGTGCTGGGCAGCGGTGTGATCCTTTGAGCAGTGCGTTACACGGCACGCTCTTTCGGCATAACAAGTCAACCGAAGATGATGTGAGGCCGCTGTCGAGAATTCTGCTTTGAGCCCAAACTAGCCGTTCTTGCGAACCTCTGTGAACGGCTGCTCTGGAGACCTTGGAGACATCCGACACAATCAGTCACATCAATGCTTCGCGCCGAAGATGGCCGCCAAGAAACGGCGGATACAAAGAGATTCGCCCACTAAACCATATCAGTTCAGACTATTCTTGTAGATCACACCGTCCTTCATAATGACGTCGAAGTTCTGTTCGGGATCTCCAACCAAGTCGAGATTCTCCAGCGGATTGCCATCGACGAGGATGAGGTCGGCATAGGCGCCTTCCTCGATGATACCGAGCGGGCCCAACGGATAGGGCGAAAGCTTGCCCGAAAGCTTCAGAAGATCAGCATTGTCACAGGTCGCCATCTTAAGCGCCTCATAGGGTGTGAACCAGCGTTGAAGCTTCGCAAGCTGCGCACCCTGGCGTTTGGCCAAATCCGCACTGAAGAGCGTATCTGTTCCGAAGGCGATTTTCACACCCAGATCCTTGGCTGTACGGTACACGAAATCTGTGCCGTCGGTGACAAACTTGTACTTCGCCTTCTGAAATTCGCTGAGGGCCGGTGCGTCCTCGTCATCAAGGAAGGGCTGCATGCTGAGCCAAACATCGTTCTCAACAAAACGCTCCAGGGTTTCGCGTGTCGACATGTGGCCATGCTCGACGCTCTTGACGCCGGCATCGATGGAATGATTGACGGCCTCGTCGTTGATTGCATGGGTCAGGACATAGGTACCCCAGTTCGCCGCTTGCTCGACTGCCGCTTCTAGTTCAGCCTTGGTGTATTGCATCGTGTGGATCGGGTCGTAGCTCGACGTGACGCCGCCACCAGCCATCAGTTTAATCTGTGTCGCCCCCTGCATCAGGTTTTCGCGAACGCGCCTGAGCACATCGGGCACTCCGTCGGCAATGTAGAACATGTCGGAGGTTTCGAAGGGATTGAGTTTGTCCGGTGTTGCAGGAACGTCCTTTGTCGTCCGGAAATCCATGTGACCCGCCGTTTGCGAGATCGCCGGGCCGGACGGAAAGACTCGCGGCCCCTCGATAAGGCCCTCATCGGTTGCGCGGGCTATGTCGAACATCGGACCGGCGGTATCGCGCACGGTGGTGAACCCGCGATAGAGCGCGTCACGCTGCGCGACCGAAGTCAGAAGGTTCCAGTAACCCTCATTTGTCGCCATAAGCTGGCCGATTGTTGCCGTTGCGAACACACCGTGCCAATGCGCATCGATCAGGCCAGGCATGAGGACATGTCCGTCGGCCTCGATGATCGTCGCGAATTCCGGCGGTTCGAGGTCCGTTCCAATGCGCGAGATCATGTTTCCCGCAACGAATACATCTTGCCCCTCAACAAGCTCGGGGGAACACCCAGTGAATATGCTCGCGCCGCGGATCAAGACGGCACTGGGAGCGTTTTCGGAACCGTCTTCCTGAGCGAATACACTGGTGGAGGCAACGAATGCAACTATACAGAAAGCGCTTTTCAGAATTCGCATGCTAATTTCCTTTTGGGCCAATGAATTTCGTTATTACTCGCACTTTCGGTTCCCGCGACAGTGGTGAGGCGACCAAGTTACCGGAAAAGTAACCTTGTTCGAACTGGAGTCAACGGCCGCAATACGCGGGAAGCGGCCTGTCAGGGTTGGGCTTGTGGACGTCTGTAAAGTCCCGCATAGCGGGCGTTGGCCGGAATTTCGCAACACCCTGCCCGTTTACCCAAGTGCGCCTCTTAGGTCTAACCCATGTCAGGCCGGCTGGCGCAGAGTTGCGATCAAGGTCTCCATATCCGCGGGCAACGCGGCTTCGAACCGCAGATCTTCCATGGTGACCGGATGTTTAAACCCCAGAACGGCAGCGTGCAGGGCCTGGCGGGGGAAATCACGCACGGCCTCGAGCGCGGCAGGGTTCAGGGCTTTTTGCGGCAGCTTGCGTTTGCCGCCATAGACCGGATCGCCGATCAGCCCGTGCCCGGCATGGGCCATGTGCACGCGGATCTGGTGGGTGCGGCCGGTTTCAAGCCAGCATTCGATCAGCGCGGCGACGGGCGGCTGACCAAAGGGTTCGACAATGCGGGCGCGGGTTATGGCGTGCCGCCCGCCCTGAAACAGCACCGCCTGTCTTTGGCGGTCGGTCTTGTGGCGGGCCAGTTGGGTGGTCAGGCGCAGGATATTGCCGGGTTCAAAGCTGGTGCCCTTGACGCCGCGCAGACGCGGGTCGTTGGCATCAGGGACGCCATAGCACAGCGTGCGGTAATAGCGTTCGACCGTGTGGGCCGCGAACTGGGCGGCAAGGCCCTGATGCGCGCGGTCGGTTTTGGCGACGACCAGAAGGCCGCTGGTGTCCTTGTCGATCCGGTGCACAATGCCGGGGCGTTTGACGCCGCCCACACCGGAGAGATCATCGCCGCAATGATGCAGCAGCGCGTTGACCAGCGTGCCCGAGGGCGTGCCGGGGGCCGGATGCACCACCATGCCGGCGGGTTTGTTGACCACGATCAGGTCTTCGTCTTCGAAAATGATCTCAAGCGGGATGTCTTCGGGGCCGATATGGCTGTCTTCGCTTTGCTCGATCCGGATGGTGACAGCAGCCCCAGTCTGCACCTTGGCCTTGGCGTCGGTTTGGATGGCCCCGTCGATCTGAACCGCGCCGTCCGCGATCAGGCGGGCAAGCCGCGTGCGCGACAGGACAGCCTCGGCTGGTACATCCCGCGAAAGCGCCTTATCAAGACGCGGCGGCGGTGCGTCCGCGATTATGAATTCGATCAGGCGGATAGCCATGAGTGATCCTTCCCAAGAGCCGGACGTCGAACCGGGCAGCCTGCGCTTTTTGCGCGTTCTCGTGACTGTCCTGACGGTCGTCATGATTGGCGGCGTTGTAGTGGTGGTTGGTCTGCTTGTCACGCGCCTGTCGAACGATACCCCGACCCTGCCAGACGAGATTGTTCTGCCGGATGGGGCAAAGGTGCAGGCGGTGACGATTGGGAACGGGTGGTATGCAATTGTGACCGAGGATCAGCGGATCCTGATTTATGACAAAACCACGGGCGCATTGAAGCAGACTGTGACGCTGGACTAGGGGCGGGATCGGTGGATTTGTTCCGGGTCGCTGTCAGCCCTGCGGGATCAGGTTGCCGGATGGGCATTCAGGTCCTGACCCCGCTTTAAGACTGCGCGAACGGGTCTTATTGGCGGTTGGCGCCGGGGCCGTCACCAAAAGACCGTTCAACCTGAATGTTTGGTGGCGCGCGCAGTGTTTGCAGAATGACACAGCTTCTTTCTGCGGCGTCGATCAGGGCATTCAACTGCGCGTCCGGCAATCCGTTTTCCGTTTTCAGATAGATCTTCACATTGGCGGTATGAAAACCGACGGGCACGTTTTCGCCCGTCATCAAGGTTCCTCGTACATCCGCACCCAGGCTGACCTGCACCTCAAGATGGGCCAGTTCGATCCCCATGAGGTTGGCAATCATGCGGGTGGCCGTATCAAGGCAACTTGCCAGGGCTGCGGCCAAAATCTCACCCGGGCAAGGGAAGTCGCTTTCGCCGCCGACCGCCTTGTGGACAGAGACAGGTATCTCAACCGGGATCCCTTCGCCACAGACGACATGCCCGTGGATTGGGTGGTTCGCCGGAATTTCCGTATCGACCGTGCGGGCATGATCACGCACCCAGGCCGCTTCAGGCGTTTGTGCGAAATGCTGTCGCAGGGGTTTTTGTCTGTCGAGAACACTGAGCGGGTCTGCCCCGATGAATGTCTGGATGTGGTCTGAATGGTTTTTATGCAGTGTCATATCACTGCCCCCGCCCGATGCCGGGAACAAATGCCGGGACTTCGCGCCGATACGTCAGATAGTCATCACCGATCTCGGCAATCAGGTCTTTTTCCTCAAGGTGCAAAACCGCAATGACAATGTAGCCGGTGGTGACCAAGGCGAACAACAGATGCCCGACGGACATGATCGGCGTGGCCCAGAAGGCAATCAGAAAACCGGTCATGATGGGATGGCGCACCAACCGATACAGCCCGGTTTTGACAAACCCCGATTGGGTGGCCTTGCGATCCCTGAGGTGCGCGTAGATTTGCTTGAGCCCGAACAGATCAAAGTGATCGATCATGAAGGTCGAGGCCAGAACGACAAGCCAGCCACCCCAGAAGAGCGCAAGCAAAGCGGTGCCTGCCATTGTCTGGCTGACGTCCCATACCTTTGCGGGCAAGGGCTGCCAGAACAGAAAGATCATGATCAGGGCAGCGCAGGTCATCAGAATATAGGTGCTGCGCTCGGCTGGTTTGGGAATGAGCGTTGTCCAGACCCGCTTGAACGCCGGGCGGGCCATGATGCTGTGCTGAAGCGCAAAGAGGGAGAGCAGCACCAGATTGATCAGGACCGATGCTGTGACGGGGCCCTGCACGCCCGAGTCGATGGATTTCGGAACCAGAACATTGCCGACAAAGCCAATGGAATACAGAAAAGTCCCCAGAAAAACAGCGTAGACACCCACGCCGTAGATAAATGTAATTGAGCGGCCCATGCCGAACTCCTTTCAATCGGAAATCACCCGAAACACCGGGTCAGGACCTATGGTGCGAATGTTGGCGGTGCGGGGATACTTTCGATCCTGTACCAAACCACTACGAAATCCGTAGTAGCCACAGAGGGCACGGGCACCTAGGCTTGTCCGATGGACAGCAAAACGAAGAACATATCTGGCAGCTTGTGCCCGGCAATGGCATCTGCCGACATATTGGGCGACAAGTGGACCCTTCTGTTGTTGCGCGAGATGTTTTTGGGAACAACACGGTTCAGCCGGTTTCAAAAGGCGATCCCGCGCATGTCGCCATCGATCCTGAGCAAGCGGCTGAAAACGCTGGAGGCCGCTGCGATCATTATTCGAAAATCTGCGCCAACCGGGCAGGTTGCCGAATATCAACTGACGCGCTCGGGTCGCGAGCTTGGGCCCATTATCGAGAACATGGCCGTCTGGGGCATGCGATGGCGCAAACGCAGTATCGCAGCACAGGATTGCGATGTCGGCGGGTTCATGTGGGATTTTCACCGAACACTGAACACCGAGGGCTTGCCGGACGGGCAAACTGTGATCCTTGTCCAGATATCCGACCGGAGTGATCTTGATACATGGTGGGTGATTGCGAATGGCGACGCTGTCGATCTTTGCCCCGACGATCCGGGGCATGAGGTTGATGTCTATCTGACAGCCACGCTGGCGAATTTGATTGCGCTGTGGCTGGGCGACATTGGCATCCGGGACGCGATCAGGGCCCAATCGGTTTTCTGTGATGGCCCCAAGCATCTGGTCAACACGGCACCAGACTGGATTGCTCAGTCGCCATTGGTTGGCGTGCGGCCTGCCGTCTCTGCATGATGCATGGTTTTGAGGCCGATTTTTCCGGGTGCCGTTGATCGCCCTCTGCCGCGTCGCGGCGGTCGTGAGCCTTTTCAATCGGCTAAGGTACGGCGCGCGGCGAAGAAGGATTTCAGCAGGGCTTCGCAGTCTTCGGCACTGATGCCGTCATAGACCTCGGGTTTGTGATGCGCTTGCGGGTGCGAGAAGACGCGGGCGCCGTGGTCAACGCCGCCGGATTTGGGGTCGGAGGCGCCGTAATAGACCCGGTCGATGCGGGCGGCGGCGATGGCGGCGGCGCACATGGCGCAGGGTTCCAGCGTGACGTAGAGGTCATATCCCGGCAGGCGCTCGGACGCTGTTGCGGCGCAGGCGGCGCGAATCGCAAGGATCTCGGCATGGGCTGTGGGGTCGTTCAATTCGCGGGTCCGGTTGCCGGCTGTGGCCACGATCTGGCCTTTGGGGTCGACCAATACGGCCCCAACCGGCACTTCTCCACGCGCAGCTGCGGCGCGGGCCTGATCAAGGGCCTGATTCATATATGATTTGAAGACCATCCCCCAACCTGACTTGCATCTACAGCTTTCGCAAGGCCGCGAAATCGTCTAGGACCGGCGGATGAATACCACCCCTCCTCCCGGCGATCGGATCGCCAAAGTCCTGTCCCGCGTTGGCGTTGCGTCGCGTCGGGAAGCAGAACGCATGATCGAAGCCGGTCGTGTGACCGTGAACGGCAAGAAAATAACCAGCCCGGCGCTGAACGTCACGACCAGTGACCGGATCACCGTAGATGGCAAACCGATTGCCGAAGCCGAGCCCGAACGCGTGTGGCTGTATCACAAACCGCAAGGGCTGGTGACGACGGCCAAGGACGAACAGGGGCGCAAGACCATTTTTGATGCGCTGCCCGAAGAGATGCCCCGCGTGATGAGTGTCGGGCGGCTTGACCTGAACTCGGAAGGGTTGCTGCTTTTGACCAATGACGGCGGGATCAAGCGCAAGCTTGAGCTTCCGTCGACTGGCTGGCTGCGCAAATACCGGGTGCGGATCAACGGCAGGCCGTCTGAGGCAAGTCTGGAACCGCTGCGCAAAGGCATCGTGGTTGACGGAGAGCGGTTTCAGCCGATGCAGGTCACGCTGGATCGGCAGCAAGGCGCAAACGCATGGATTACAATCGGGTTGCGCGAAGGCAAGAACCGCGAAATTCGCCGGGCGATGGAGCATGTCGGGTTCACCGTGAACCGTCTGATCCGCGTAGCCTATGGCCCGTTTCAGTTGGGCACGCTGAAACCGGGACACGTCGAAGAATTGCGCCGCAAGGCTTTGCGGGACCAATTGGGACTGGACGCTGGCGTGACACCGGAGGGCACCGCAACCAAGCAAAAGCCGGTTCGGGCGCGCCGCAATGCCGGCCCAAATGCCGGTCCTAAATCTGGTCCCAAATCTGGACCCAAAGTTGGCGCCAAATCTGGTACACATGGACGGGCAGACGCAAAAAAGCGCCGAAGCTGAAACCTTTGCCGGGGACTTCCCCCTAGAATGACCGCCCGCCATCGCCTAGATTTTACCCAGACAGGCTTATGAGAGGGGACTATGTCCCAGACCGGAATTCAAAAGATCGCCTATGCCGCCCTGCTTGTTGTCATGTTCGGTGTCTGCACCGGCGTGCTTGGAGGGCTTTAGGCCGTGGCGCAACGTTTTGGTGGAAAATTCAGCCCCGATGGCAAACCCGAGGGCGACGACGCGCCGGAACCGCGCGGGGCCTATCATGGGGCCAAGGTCGATCCGGCAGGTGCGCGGGCGAATGTGCTGTTCGTTCCGGCGATCCCGCTGGTGTTCATGTCGCTGAACGATGGCGCGATTGGCATGACCCTGGGTCTGGTTGCGGCAGGCATTCTGACACTGGCCGCGTGGTTGATGCGCGAAGGGCTGCGGGCCGAAACCGCCTTTAACGCGCGTAAGGTCGCGCGCCGCCCGGCGTTTCCGCGCAAGATGGTCTCCAGCGTTCTGACCGGGATCGGAATTGCGATTGCGGCTTACAAGTTTGAACCGGGCGTGATTGCGCCACTGTTGTTCGGCGGCGTGACGACGGTTCTGCACGGGATGGCGTTTGGCATCGATCCGTTGAAAGACAAAGGCATGGAGGGCATCGACACCTTCCAGCAAGACCGCGTTGCCCGCGTCGTGGACGAAGCCGAAGGGTACCTGGCCGATATGGCCGATGCGGTGAAACGCGCCGAAGACCGTCGGGTCGAAGCACGGGTTGTGCAGTTTCAGACCACGGCGCGCGAACTGCTGCGCACGGTCGAGGAAGATCCGCGCGACCTGACCGGGGCGCGCAAGTATATGACCGTTTATCTGATGGGTGCCCGCGACGCGACGATCAAGTTCGCGGACATTTATGCCCGCACCCCCGATACCCAGGCCCGCGCCGATTACCTGTCATTGCTCGACGATCTTGAGCAGAACTTTGCCGCGCGGACCCGTAAAATGCTGCAGGACGACCGCAGCGATCTGACTGTTGAAATCGAAGTGCTGCGCGACAGGCTGCAGCGTGAAGGCGTCCGGCTGGACTGACCGACGCCACTAAGTAACCAGGAGCTCTTATGTCTGAAACCGTTCGCCAGAAGGCCGCAGAAACCCAATCCATCGTTGACGAAGTCACGGCGGTTGAACTGCCTGAACCATCGACTGAAATCGTTGCCATCGAACAAGCCGATGCGCCGGTGAAAGCCGAAATCATGACGCGGATGGCGCAGATCGACATGAGCGACACGAATTCGATCGTGTCCTTTGGGTCGGGCGCGCAGGCTGAGTTGCAGGAAATCAGTCAGGCGATGCTGGCGGATGTGCGCAATAAGGATGTTGGTCCGGCGGGCGACAGCCTGCGGTCAATCGTGACGACGATCCGGGGGTTTTCGGTCAGCGAACTGGACGTGCGCCGCGATCGCAGCTGGTGGGAAAAACTGTTGGGCCGCGCCGCGCCGTTTGCCAAGTTCACCGCGAACTTTGAAAAGGTTCAGGGCCAGATCGATCACGTCACCGATGACCTTCTGAAGCACGAACACACGTTGCTGAAGGACATCAAATCGCTCGACTTGTTGTATGAAAAGACGCTGGATTTCTATGACGAACTGGCCCTGTACATCGCGGCGGGCGAAGAAAAGCTGACCGAACTGGACAGTCACGAGATCCCGGAACGCGAAGCTGCCGTGCAGGCCGCGCCCGAAGGCGATCAGGTGATGAAAGCGCAGGAACTGCGCGATCTGCGGGCCGCCCGCGATGATCTGGAACGTCGGGTGCACGATCTGAAACTGACCCGTCAGGTGACCATGCAGTCGCTGCCGTCGATCCGGCTGGTTCAGGAAAACGACAAATCGCTGGTCACCAAGATCAACTCGACCCTGGTGAACACCGTGCCGCTGTGGGAAACCCAGCTGGCGCAGGCGGTCACGATTCAGCGTAGCTCGGAAGCGGCTGCGGCAGTGCGGGATGCAAACGATCTGACCAACGAACTGCTGACGTCGAACGCGGCCAACCTGCGCGAAAGCAACAAGGTAATCCGCGAAGAAATGGAACGTGGCGTGTTTGACATCGAAGCGGTGAAACAGGCCAATGCCGACCTGATCGGCACCATTCAGGACAGCCTGCAGATCGCGGATGAAGGCAAGGCGCGACGTGCGGCTGCCGAGCAGGAACTGATCCATATGGAAGCCGAATTGCGCGATACACTGGCTTCGGCCAAGGCACGCAAGGACGGGTTGGGCGATACTGCGGCGACGTCGGTTCCGGGGTAATTGCCGGGTGCAGGTTGTTCGATCAGGCACATCCAAAGCAGCGTTGATGGTCGCGGCCTTATTGGCCGTGACCGGCTGTGAAGACATTGGCCTGCAAAGTTCACCTGTGCCAAAGGCGCGCCCTGCTGCGCTTGCGCCGGAAACGCCCGAGGTGACGCCACGGTCGGTGCAAAGCCGCGATCTGGAGCGGTATTATCTGGCGGTACAGAACGATCTGCTGGCGCGGGGATTGCTGCGCACCGATGGGGGCGGACCGGATACGCAGTTCAGCCCCGATATTTTGGCGCGGAACTTTGAGACCATCGCGTTTTTTGACGAATACAGCCGGGGCGCAGGGGGCCAGGGTCAGAGTCGGGACGTTGCCGGTGAGTTGAGCCGTTGGTCTGGTCCGGTTCGGATCGGGACCGAGTTCGGGGCCAGCGTGCCTCTGGATCAGCGCGAAAAAGACGCCAAAAACGTCGCCAACTATGCTGCCCGTCTTGCGCGCCTGACGGGTCATTCGATTACCCCGGTGGCATCGAACGCGAACTTTCATGTCTTTGTGGCGGGCGAAGATGACGGTGAGTTTATTCAACGGCGCCTGAAACAGCTGATCCCGCGCATCAGCGACGCCGAACTGGCCTTGTTTCGCAATCTGCCCCGGTCGTTTTATTGCCTTGTGGTGGCCGTGTCGGGATCGCGCAATTCGCGCGACTATACCCGCGCCGTGGCATTGATCCGGGCCGAGCATCCGGATCTGGTCCGGTTGTCCTGCATCCACGAAGAAATCGCCCAAGGGTTGGGCCTGCCCAATGACAGCCCCGAGGCCCGGCCGTCGATCTTCAACGACGACGACGAGTTCGCGTTGTTGACCAACCACGACGAACTGCTTTTGAAAATGCTGTATGATCCCCGCCTGACTCCGGGCATGACGGCGGCGCAAGCCCGGCCCGTCACGCGGATCATTGCACGCGACTTGATGGGTCAGGAGCTTTAGGCTCGACCCCGAACCGACAGTAGAAGAGGATCGCTTTTATGGGAATTTTTGACTTTCTGACCGGGGAATTCATCGACGTTATTGCCTGGGTCGACGATACCCGCGACACCATGGTCTGGCGGTTCGAGCGCGAAGGCCACGAGATCAAATACGGTGCCAAGCTGACGGTGCGCGAGGGTCAGGCGGCGGTGTTCATTCACGAGGGGCAATTGGCCGACGTGTTCACGCCGGGTCTGTATATGCTTGAGACCAACAACATGCCGGTGCTGACGACGCTGCAGCATTGGGATCATGGGTTTAAGTCTCCGTTCAAATCCGAGATCTATTTCGTGAACACGACGCGGTTCACGGATCTGAAATGGGGCACCAAGAACCCGATCATGCTGCGCGACCCCGAGTTCGGACCGACCCGCATCCGCGCCTTTGGCACCTATACGATCCGGGTCAAGGATCCGGCGCGGTTCATGGTTGAAATCGTTGGTACCGATGGTGAGTTCACCATGGACGAGATCAGCTATCAGGTGCGCAACATCATTGTGCAGGAGTTTTCGCGGATCATCGCGGGATCGGGTATCCCGGTTCTGGACATGGCGGCCAATACCGCCGATCTGGGCAAGCTGATCACGGCCGAGATCAGCCCGGTGGTGGACAGCTATGGTCTGGAGATCCCTGAGTTTTACATCGAAAACATCTCGCTCCCGCCGGCGGTTGAGGCGGCTTTGGACAAGCGGACGTCGATGGGGCTGGCGGGTGATCTGGGCAAGTTCACTCAGTATTCTGCGGCTGAAGCGATGACAGCAGCGGCCAGCAACCCGGCGGGCGGTGGCATGGCGGCTGGTCTGGGGGCCGGAATGGGCATGGCCATGGCCCAGCAGATGGGCAACATGGCAGCGGGCCAGCCGTCAGGCCCGTGGGGCCGCCCTGCCCCCGCTGCTGCGCAGGCCGCACCGCAAGCGGCACCGCCGCCCCCGCCGCCGGTCGAGCATGTCTGGCATTTGGCCGAGAACGGTCAAACCACGGGGCCGTTTTCCAAGGCCGATCTGGGGCGCATGGTCGGCAGTGGTGGGCTGACCCGTGAAACCCATGTCTGGACCGCGGGACAGGATGGTTGGTTACGCGCGGAAGATGTGCGGGAGCTGGCGCAATTGTTTACGATAATGCCGCCGCCTCCCCCCGGGGCCTGAGCGTCTGCAGAATGGCAGACCCGGCTGAAACGCCTGTGAAACGACAAGGATAAGGCGCGACGGACATGACTTTATCTGCGACGTCCGAACTGGTGGAAGAACACCGTTTTCCCTGTGACAATTGCGGGGCCGATTACCGGTTTGATCCAGCGAATGGCACGCTCACATGTGACCATTGCGGCCATTCGCAACCCATCGGGGCCGGGCCGTGGAAAGGTCCGGCCATCCGAGAGCTGGATTTTGATGCCGCCGCCACCGGGACGCTGGCAGAGGCCGAGATTGAAGAGACCCGGATTCTGACCTGCCCCAATTGTGCGGCCCAGGTGGAGTTCGATCCGGCCACGCATGCTGCCGAGTGCCCGTTTTGCGCGACACCCGTGGTGACCGATACCGGGGTCAGCCGGCATATCAAGCCGAAGGGAGTGCTGCCGTTTGGTCTGGACGAACGGTCGGCACACAAGGCGATGAGCGATTGGCTGGGTCGGTTGTGGTTCGCGCCAAACGCGCTGAAGGAGTATGCCCGCAAGGGTCGAAAAATGCAGGGCATATACGTGCCTTACTGGACCTTCGACGCGGATACGAAATCGTCGTATTCGGGCCAGCGCGGGGTTGTGTATTATGAAACCCGCACCGTGATGCGGGATGGCAAACAGGTGCAGCAGCGGGTGGCCAAGGTGCGCTGGTCTCCGGCCTCGGGTCGGGTGGCGCGTTTCTTTGATGACGTCCTTGTGCTGGCCTCTCGCAGTTTGCCGAAACAATATACCGATGCGTTGGAACCCTGGGATCTGCCCGCATTGGAGCCGTATCGGCCCGAATACCTCGCTGGGTTCCGGGCGGAGGCCTATACGGTGGAGTTACAGGACGGCTATGCCGAGGCGGGCCAGATCATGGCACGCACGATCGAGCGCGACGTGCGGTTTGATATCGGCGGCGATCAGCAGCGGATCCACAACATCGATACCGACATTTCAGACGTCACGTTCAAGCATATCCTGCTGCCGGTCTGGCTGGCCGCCTACAAGTTTCGTGGCAAGACCTATCGGTTTGTGGTGAATGGGCGCACGGGTCGGGTTCAGGGTGAACGACCGTGGTCGGCGATCAAGATCACCATCGCGGTGACCCTGGGTTTGTTGGTGGCGGCCGGGGTCGGCTATGTGATCGCAACACAGCAATAGCGGTTCCCCCTCCCCCGGCCACCGCCGGGATCACCCTTTCGAGATCGTCACCTTGTTGACCTCATTTTTCGGTTCGGGGACCTTTTTGGGTACGGTAACGTGCAACACGCCATCTTTCATGCTGGCGCTGGCTTTGCCACCGTCCGCGTTTTCCGGCAGTCGGAATGAACGCCGGAACGCGCCATATTGGCGTTCGCTGAAGTACCAGGTGTCGCCTTTCTCTTCCTGCTGGGTTTTCTTTTCGCCCCGGATATTGACGACGCCGTCTTCGACGGTGAGTTCGATATCGTCTTCGGACACGCCGGGAAGTTCCATTCTGATATCATAGGCATCGTCATTTCCGGATGCTTCCGTTGCCGGATTCAACCAGTCTGCGACCCGCGTTCCAAAACTGCGCAGCGGATCGTAGAGCGACGGCCAGAGGCTGGCCTGTTCGGTTTTTTCAACCATGACACATTCTCCTTTCGATATGTGATGTCATCCTGACGCGTCCCAGCATGGCCTGCCTTGATCCAACTCAAGAAAATGCATCGCCCTTGCAGATCGGAGCGGACCCGGCCATCTTCGCGCAGGAAAGATCAGCCAAGGAGATCCGCGCGATGACTGTGTCCCTGTCCGAACTGGACGACTTATTTGTCCAGCGTCACTCCTGCCGAGGCTTCAAGACGGATCAGGTTCCGCAGGAAACAATTGAACAGATCGTCAATACCGCGCGCCGGGTGCCATCATGGTGCAACGCACAACCCTGGCAGATCACGGTGACCAGCGGGGCAGAGACCGATAAGTTCCGGGCCGAGTTGATGAAGATGGCCACCGAAAGCTCGGCCGGGTTGGGGGCAGGATCTGACTTGCCGTTTCCGACCAGCTATTCAGGCGTCTACCAGTCCCGGCGCCGGTCGTGCGGCTGGGCGTTGTATCGCGCGGTGGGTGTTGGCAAAGGCGACCGGGGGGCGTCGGCCCGGGAAATGATGAAGAATTTCGAACTGTTCGGTGCTCCGCATGTTGCCATCGTGACCAGCCCGACCGAGTTGGGGGCGTATGGCGCGATGGATTGCGGCGGGTTCGTTGCGGCCTTTACACTGGCGGCCACGGCGGCCGGCGTGGCGACGGTTCCGCAGGCGGCCTTGGCGACGTTTGCGCCCTTCCTGCATGAGTATTTCGATATCCCGGAGGATCGCATGATCCTGTGCGGGATCTCGTTTGGGTATGCAGACCCGGATCACCCGGCCAATTCGTTCCGCACGACGCGGGCCGAGGTGGACGACATCATCGACTGGCGCAGCTGACCGATGCGGGCTTTGATCCAGCGGGTAAATGAAGCCCGCGTGATGGTTGACGGTGACGTGATTGGGCAATGCGGCGCCGGAGTCCTGATCCTGGTGTGCGCCATGCAGGGCGATCAGGTGGCTAATGCCGATCAACTGGCGGCCAAGATCGCCAAATTGCGGATCTTTCAGGATGACGCGGGCAAGATGAACCTATCTGTGCGTGATATCGGCGGGTCTGCTTTGGTGGTCAGTCAGTTCACATTGGCGGCGGACACGAAACGCGGCAACCGGCCCGGGTTTTCCGATGCAGCGCCCCCTGATGAGGGTGAGCGGCTGTACGAATACTTTGCGGCGCAACTTGCTGCGCAAGGCGTGCCGGTTGAGACCGGACGGTTTGGCGCGGACATGAAGGTCGCTCTGGTCAATGATGGTCCGGTGACGATCTGGATGGAGGTTTAGGCCAAATGAACCAACGCACGCAGGCTATCGCGATCTGGCAGGCCGGAGTTGATGCTGTGGGAGGGCATGCCGCGACGCAGGCGGCGTTGATGGATGTTGCCCGACCAGACCGGATCGTGGCAGTGGGCAAGGCGGCTGGGGCCATGGCGCAGGCGGCGTTGGAACTGTTCGGGGACGTGCCGACCTTGGTGGTCACGAAAGACGGACATGGCGCGGGATTGCCCGATCATGCAGAACTGATCGAGGCGTCACACCCGGTTCCAGATGCCCGCAGCCTGAAAGGCGGCGCGGCGTTGCGCGCGGCGGTGGCGGAAATGCCCGAGGGCAGCCACCTGTTGTTGCTAGTGTCGGGCGGGGCATCGTCTTTGGCCGAAGATCCGGTGGCGGGCAAAACGCTGGGCGATCTGACCGCGCTGAACCAGCGTTTGTTGGCGGCGGGTCTGGATATCGGTGCGATGAATGTCGAACGCCGTAAGCTATCGCAGATCAAGGGTGGTGGATTGTTGTCGCATTTCGGTGGGGCAAAGGTGACGGTTCTGGCGATTTCGGACGTGCCGGGGGATGATCTTGGCGTGATTGGATCGGGGATCGGCAATGCGCCTAATGCGTGCGGGTTCAACTTTGAAGCGCGAATCGTGGCGAGCAACGCAATTGCACGGGCGGCGGCGGTGGCCGCTGCGCAAGCCGATGGTCTGCGCGTTTTGTGCAATGAGGAAGCCCTGCATGACGATCTTGAGGCGCTTGCCAGTGACATCGGACAACGCCTGCGTGACATGCCGACTGGCGTTATGATCCTTGGGGGCGAACCGACCGTTGTTCTGCCGGACACCCCGGGTCGGGGTGGTCGCAATCAGGCACTGGCGCTTGCTTTGGCCCGCGAGATTGCGGGTATTGAAGGTTTGGCGGTCGTGGTTGGCGGCACGGACGGGACCGATGGGCCGACAGAAGCCGCAGGCGCAATTGTTGATGGATCGACCTGGGGACCGGGCGGCGAAGCTGCGCTGGCGGCGGCGGATAGCGGCACTTTTCTTGACGCGCGCGAGGCCTTGTTGATCACTGGGCCCACCGGAACCAACGTCATGGATCTGCTGGTCGCAATTCGCCGATGACGGGTCGTTTTTAATCTGTTAGATCACAAATCAAAGGCATGACCGACATATGAGTTCCCCCTCCAACGCCCTGCGCGAGATTGAAGATCTGCCGGATCTTGGCATTACGCTGTCAGACGGATGTCGTCTGTCGGCGCGGGTCTGGCGACCTGTCGATGCGTCCGACGATCCGGTGCCGGTGATCCTTGAATACCTGCCCTATCGCAAGCGCGACGGAACCATAGTGCGCGATAGCCTCACGCATCCCTGGTTTGCCAAGCGCGGCTATGCCTGTCTGCGCGTCGACATGCGCGGCAATGGCGACAGCGAAGGGTTGATGGCGGATGAATACACGCAGCAGGAGCTGGACGATGCGGTTGAGGTGATCACTTGGGTCGCCGCACAAGACTGGTGCAACGGCAATGTGGGCATGATGGGGATCAGCTGGGGCGGGTTCAACGCGCTGCAGGTGGCGCATTTGCAGCCCGACCCGCTGAAGGCGATCATAACGCTGTGTTCCACCGTGGATCGCTATGCCGACGACATCCATTACAAAGGCGGGTGTCTGCTGAACGAAAACCTCGGCTGGGGCGCGACCATGTGGTCTTACAGTTCGAATGCGCCCGACCCGATGCTGCGCGAAAACTGGCGCGAGATCTGGCTGGACCGGCTGGAAAACGAGCCGTTTTTGCCTTCGGTCTGGCTGCGCCATCAGCGTCGGGATGCTTATTGGCAGCACGGATCGGTGTGCGAGGATTTTTCGCGGCTGAATGCCAAGGTTCTGGCCGTCGGCGGTTGGGGGGATGCGTATAAGAACGCCGTACCGCAACTGGTTGAAAACGTGCCGGGCGCCAAGGGAATCGTTGGGCCCTGGGTTCACAAGTACCCGCATTTCGCGGTGCCTGAACCGCGAATCGGTTTTCTGCAAGAGGCGCTGCGCTGGTGGGATCGTTGGCTGAAAGACATTGCCAACGGGGCCGAGGATGATCCGGAGTATCGCGCCTATCTGATGGACGGCGTCCGCCCACAGACCTGGTACCTGGAGCGTCCGGGCCGTTGGCTGGCGGAACGTGGCGGGGCAACATCGCATCTGCCGATGGAGACGTTGCATCTGACGGAGGACGGGCTGAAACCGGCCCCGGCGGCTTTATCGGCGCGTGTCCGGTCGCCGCAGGATTGCGGGATGGCCGCGGGCGAGTATTGCGCGATCTGGCTGGGCCCCGAGATGCCGGGGGATCAACGCCGGGACGATGCGTTGTCGGTCTGTTTTGACAGCGCGCCGGTGGCCGCAGATATGGACATCGTGGGTGCGCCCAAGCTGCGTCTGACGGTGTCTGCGGACAAGCCACAGGCGCAAATTGCGGTTCGGTTGACCCATGTGCACCCGGATGGCGCGTCGACGCGGATCACCTATGGCGTGCTGAACCTGACGCATCGTGACGGGCACGCGGATCAAACGCCGCTAAAGCCCGGTGAACCCTATGATATAGACGTTGATCTTGACCATATTGCCTATCGCCTGCCCAAAGGGCATCGGATGCGAGTTGCGATTTCGTCGGCGTATTGGCCGCTGATCTGGCCGTCTCCGGACAGTGCCGAATTGACTCTGACGGCCGGGGCCATCGATGTGCCTGTGCGACACACCGCAGGTGACGACGAATGGACCTTTCCGCCGCCGGTCGCCGATCCGGCGTGGGAGGCGACGTCATTGCGGGACCGATCGAACCGGCGCGAGATTGTCACCGATCTGACAAATGGCACCGTCCGGCTGGACATCGTGGATGATTTTGGACAGGCCCGCGATGATGATCACGGGCTGATCAATGGCGGCATCGCGCGGGAAAGCTGGACGATCCATCCGGATGACCCTTTGTCCGCCAACGGGCGATGTCACTGGACCTCGGAAATGGGCCGGGGCGACTGGATGCTGCGGACCGAAGCGACCTGCGAAATGTGGTCAGATGCAACGCATTTCCATCTGAAGGCCCGCATGGAAGCCTATGAAGACGACAAACTGGTGTTCGAACGCGACATTTCCGATAAGATAGAACGGGACGGGATGTAGGAAAGCGGGCCACCAATGCGGCCATTAACACTTGCGACACCACCGGAAATGCGCAAACCTTGACTCATCAATCAATAAAAACGCGCCAATAAACTGCGCGACACAACCGGGAGACTTCTATGAAAGACCAACTGCATTATCTAAGCGGCCTCGTAAACGCAGGGCGCATGTCACGCCGTGAATTCATGGGCCGCGCTGCGGCTCTGGGCCTGACAGCTGCCGCTGCCAGCACCTTTATGTCCAGCGCCGTCATGGCCGCCGGCCCGAAAAAAGGCGGCACGATCCGTATGGGTCTGCAGGGTGGGTCAACCACCGACAGCCTTGATCCGGCACTTGCCGCCAACCAGGTGGCGTTGATGGTCAACCGCCTTTGGGGTGAACCGCTGGTCGATCAGGCCGCTGACGGCAGCATCGAAGGCAAAGTCGCCGAAAGCTTTGAAAGCTCGGCAGATGCGCGCGTCTGGATCTTCAAGATCCGCAATGGCATCACTTTTTCCAACGGCAAGTCGGTCACGGCTGCGGACGTTGTTGAATCGCTGGACCGCCATTCGGGCGAAGACACCAAGTCGGGTGCCCTGGGCATCATGCGTGGCATCAAGAACATGACCGCCGACGGTGACAGTGTCATCATCGAGATGGAAACACCGAACGCCGACTTGCCCTATCTGATGGCCGACTATCACCTGATCATTCAGCCCGGCGGTGGCAAGGACGCCCCCGATGCGGGCATCGGCACCGGTCCTTACGTTCTGAAAGATGTCGACATGGGCGTGCGGTTTGTGGCCGAGAAAAACCCGAACTATTGGGGTGACCTGGGCAACGCCGAAACGATCGAACTGATCGTCATCAACGATAACACGGCCCGTGTTGCAGCCCTGCAGTCCGGTCAGGTTGACTTGATCGACCGTGTGCCGCCACGCACCGCCGGTCTGGTTGCCCGTGCTCCGGGCATCAACGTGCACACCACAAGTGGCCCTGGCCACTATGTGTTCATCGCGCATGTCGACACCGATCCGTTCGCGAACCAGGACGTGATGCTGGCGCTGAAGTACGGCATCAACCGTCAGGAAATGGTCGACAAGATCCTGTTCGGCTATGGATCAGTCGGGAACGACACACCGATCAACGCCGCCTACCCGCTGTTCACTGAATTCGAACAGCGCGAGTATGACCCGGACAAGGCCGCGCACCATATGAAGAAGTCGGGCTATGATGGACCGGTTCTGCTGCGCACCTCGGACAACTCGTTCCCGGGCGCACCGGATGCTGCCGCTCTGTTCCAGCAGTCGCTGGCCGGTGCCGGTATCAAGCTGGACATCAAGCGCGAGCCGAATGATGGCTATTGGTCGGAAGTCTGGAACAACAAGCCGTTCTGCACCAGCTATTGGGGTGGTCGTCCGGTTCAGGATCAGATGTTCACCACCGCCTATCTGTCGACGGCAGACTGGAACGACACGCGGTTCAAGAACGAACAGTTCGACCAGATGTTGCTGTCGGCCCGTGCGGAACTGGATCTGGGCAAGCGCAAGCAAACCTATGCTGACATGGGATCGATCCTGCGTGACGAGGGCGGCCTGATCTGCCCGATGTTCAACGACTTTGTCGACGCCAGCAGCGACCGTATCGCAGGCTGGGTCGAGGGCACCGCAGGCTACGCCCTGATGAACAGCTACGCCCCGCATCGTATGTGGGTGGCATAAGCTGTGCCCCCTATTGTAAAACTGTTGGCCCAGCGCATTGCGCTGGGCCTTTTGCTGCTGTTCCTTGTCTCAATCCTGATTTTCGTCGGGACGATCATCCTGCCGGGAGACGTTGCACAGTCCATTCTGGGCCAGTCGGCCACGCCTGAAGCGCTTGCGAACCTGCGCCGCGATCTTGGCCTGAACGACCCGCCCGTCGCCCGCTATTTCGCCTGGTTGGGTGGCATCCTGCAAGGTGATCTGGGCACCGCACTGACCAGCGGTCAGGATATCGCGACCGCAATCGGATCGCGTTTTTCCAACACGCTGTTTCTGGCCTTCTGGGCCGCGATCATCTCGGTCCCGCTGGCCATTCTGCTGGGGCTGGTTGCCGTTCGCTACAAGGACCGCTGGCCGGACAAGCTGATCTCGGGCGTTACTCTGGCGTCGATTTCGATCCCCGAATTCCTGATCGGCTATGTCGTCATGTACGTGATCGGCGTCAAGCTGCGCTGGTTCCCGTCTGTCGCGATGATCAACGATTCCATGAGCCTGGGCGAAAAGCTGTCCGCGATCGCGATGCCGGTCATGGTGCTGACGCTGGTGGTTCTGGCGCATATGATGCGCATGACCCGCGCCGCGATCCTGAACGTGATGCAATCGGCCTATATCGAGACCGCTGAACTGAAGGGTCTGAGCGGGTTTCAGGTGATCTATCGCCATGCCTTTCCCAATGCTGTCGCCCCTATCGTCAACGTCGTGATGCTGAACCTGGCCTATCTGGTGGTCGGCGTCGTCGTGGTTGAAGTGGTGTTCGTCTATCCGGGTATGGGCCAGTATCTGGTCGATCACGTGTCAAAACGCGACGTGCCCGTGGTGCAGGCCTGCGGTCTGATTTTCGCTGGCGTGTATATTTTGCTGAACATGGTGGCTGATATCGTATCGATCTTGTCCAACCCAAGACTGAGGCATCCGAAATGAGAATACCTTTCGCTGCAGCAGTCGGGCTGTCTTTCACTGCGGTCTACTTTCTGGCCGCTATTTTCGCCCCCTTGATTGCGCCGTATGGCATGGCCGAGATCGTTGGCGATGTCTGGGAGCCGTCATCGGCTGAGCACCTGTTGGGCACCGACAATATCGGTCGCGATCTGTTAAGCCGGATGATCTATGGCGGGCGCACGACAATCTTTATTGCCACTGTCGCCACCATCCTGAGCTTTGTCACCGGATCGACCCTTGGGTTTCTGGCCGCCGTTCTGGGCGGTTGGGCCGATCAGGCGCTGAGCCGGTTTGTCGACCTGCTGATGTCGATCCCATCGCTGATCTTTGCGCTGGTCGTGTTGTCGGTGATGCCGGTAACCACGGGCGTTCTGATCCTGGTCATGGGGTTGCTGGATTCCACCCGTGTGTTCCGGCTGGCCCGTGCGGTCGCCGTGGACATCAACGTGATGGACTATGTCGAAGCCGCGAAACTGCGCGGCGAAGGCCGGGGCTGGATCATCTTCCGTGAGATCCTGCCAAACGCCCTGTCTCCGCTGGTCGCGGAACTGGGTTTGCGGTTCATCTTTATGGTTCTGTTCGTATCGACGCTGTCGTTCCTGGGTCTGGGTGTACAACCACCGCTGGCCGACTGGGGCGGGATCGTAAAAGAGAACAAGGACGGAATCGTCTATGGCATCGGAGCGGCCTTGTGGCCCGCTGTCGCCATCGCGACCTTGGCCATCTCGGTCAATCTGGTTGCGGATTGGGTCCTGAACCGAACCACCAGCCTGAAAGGAGGTCGGGGATGAGCGATCAGCTTTTGAAAGTCCGTGGCCTAAAAATCGGGGCGACGGTTTATCCGCCGGGTGAAAAACCGCACGATATCGAAATCGTCCATGGTGTCGATTTCGATCTGGCAAAAGGCCAGGTGCTGGGCCTGATCGGGGAATCCGGGGCCGGTAAATCCACTATCGGTCTGGCGACGATGGCCTATGGCCGTGGCGGGGTCGAGATCACGGGCGGCGAAGTCTGGGTCAATGGACGTGACATCCTGAAGTCCGGCCTGAAAGACGTGCGGTCCCTGCGTGGGGGCGAAGTCACCTATGTGTCGCAGTCTGCGGCCGCATCGTTCAACCCGGCCAAGAAGATCATGGATCAGGTTGTCGAAGCCGCCGTTGAGCATGGCAAATTTTCACGCAAGGACGCGGAAGAGCGCGCGCGTGTATTGTTTGCCAAGCTGGGTCTGCCCGATCCCGACAACATCGGCAGCCGGTTCCCGCATCAGGTCTCGGGTGGGCAGTTGCAGCGTTGTATGACTGCGCTGGCGCTGTGTCCCGAGCCCGATCTGGTGGTGTTCGACGAACCCACCACGGCACTGGATGTAACCACGCAGATCGACGTGCTGATGGCCATCAAGGAGGCGATCCGGGACACCGGTGTCGCCGCCCTGTACATCACCCACGATCTTGCAGTTGTGGCGCAGGTCAGCGACGACATCATGGTGCTGAAGATGGGTGAGACCGTGGAATACGGCACCACCGATCAGATCATCAACACGCCCAAGGAAGAGTACACTCAGGCGTTGGTGTCGGTGCGCTCGATCGATCACGAAGAAAAGCTGCCCGGCATCGAACCGGTTCTGAAAGTCCAGAACATCACAGCGCGGTATAAAGGCACCAACTTTGACGTGCTGCATGACGTGTCGGTCGATCTGTTTCCCGGGCAGACGCTGGCGGTGGTTGGTGAATCCGGGTCAGGCAAGTCGACGCTGGCGCGGGTGATCACCGGTCTGTTGCCGCCAAGTTCGGGTCGCATCGATTTTGCCGGACGTACCCTGTCACCGGATCTGGCCGGACGCAGCCGCGAAGACCTTCGCGAATTGCAGATGATCTATCAGATGGCCGATGTCGCGATGAACCCGCGCCAGACGGTCGGGACGATCATTGGCAGGCCGCTGGAGTTCTATTTCGGCCTGAGAGGGAGCGAGAAACAAAAACGCATCCAGGAATTGCTGGACGAGATCGAACTTGGTGACGGATTTCAGGATCGCTATCCGGCAGAACTGTCAGGCGGGCAGAAACAGCGCGTCTGTATTGCCCGGGCGCTGGCGGCCAAACCCAAGCTGATCATCTGTGACGAGGTCACCTCGGCACTGGATCCGCTGGTGGCGGACGGCATTCTGAAACTTCTGCTCAATCTGCAAAAGATCGAGGATGTGGCATACCTGTTCATCACCCATGATCTGGCAACTGTTCGGGCCATCGCGGATTCGATTGCGGTGATGTATCAGGGGCGCGTGGTTCGGTATGGCTCGAAAACCGATGTTCTGACACCGCCGTTTGACGACTATACCGACCTTCTGCTGAGCTCGGTTCCCGAGATGAAGCTGGGCTGGCTGGAAGAGGTCATCGCCAATCGTAAGATGGAAAGCGCAGGCAACTAAGCCTGCCCACCTGCACATCTGTCACGGCCAAACTGCGCCCTCGCCCCTTGCGGCGGGGGCGCAGTTGCGTTGGAATGCAGATGATTCAGGGGATGGCCATGACCGAGACCGCCTATTCCGTTCAAAAGCTGCGCAAGATCTACGGTGAAGGCGAGGCCGCCGTGCACGCGCTGCGTGGTGTTGATCTGGACATTCCCAAGGGCGAGTTTGTGGTCCTGCTGGGGCCATCTGGCAGCGGCAAGTCAACCCTGCTGAACATTCTTGGCGGGTTGGATCGGGGCACGGATGGCGACGTGAGGTTCATGCAGCACGATCTGGCGGCGATGAGCGATGCTGAGTTGACCCGGTACCGGCGCGACCACGTCGGGTTTGTGTTTCAGTTCTATAACCTGATGCCCAGTCTGACCGCGCGCGAAAACGTTGAACTGGTCACCGAGATCGCGAGCGACCCGATGGACCCGGACGAGGCGTTGGATCTGGTCGGGCTTGACCACCGCTCGGACCATTTTCCGGCGCAGATGTCGGGCGGGGAACAACAGCGGGTTGCCATTGCGCGGGCGATTGCGAAACGGCCCACGGTGCTGTTCTGCGATGAACCCACCGGGGCGCTGGACAGTACGACCGGGCGCGCTGTGTTGCGGGTGCTGAAGGACGTGAACGAGCGGTTAGGGTCGACCGTTCTGGTCGTCACCCACGCCGCCAGTCAGGCCGCGATGGCGGACCGGGTTGTGCATTTTGCAGATGGGGACGTGCGGGAAGTGATCGTGAACGAAACCAAAAGCACGCCGGATGAGATCGAATGGTGAGGCGCGCATGTCCCCCCTGACGCGAAAACTGTTCCGGGATCTGTGGCGGATCAAGGCTCAGGCCGTCGCCATTGCGATGGTGATTGCGATGGGCGTGTTGATGCAGGTGATGATGACGGGGTTGGTCACGTCACTGGATGAGACCCGGCAGGCGTATTATGACCGATATCGGCTGGCCGATATCTTTGCCTATGTTACCCGCGCGCCGGAACCGATTGTCGCGGACCTGCGCCAGATCCCCGGTGTGGCGCAGGTGGAAACCCGCATCATGGGATCGGCTTTGGTCGATGTGCCCGGTGTCGATGCTCCGCTGCAGGCGCAGGCCGTGTCCCTACCCGACTTTGGCGACCCCCGGCTGAACGATCTATACCTGACCGATGGCCGCAAGCTGGACGGAACACGACCCGATGAGATCCTGCTGCTGAAAGGCTTTGGCGACGCCCATGGGCTGCAGGTTGGCGATACGTTGGCGGCCACGATGAATGGCGCGCGCCGGACCTTTGATATTGTCGGCCTCGTCCAGTCGCCCGAGTTTCTCTATACGATCGCGCCAGGCGAATTTGTATCCGATGACAGCCGGTTCGCGGTGATCTGGGCCGCCCGGTCAACGCTGGCAGCGGCTTATGACCTTGATGGCGCGTTCAACGAGGCGTTGATGTCAATCACGCGCGGCACCGATCCGGCGGCCGTGATGGACGCCGCCGACCGTATCCTCGACCGGTATGGCGGACGCGGCGCCTATGGTGTGGCAGACCTGATTTCAAACCGGTTCATCACCGAAGAAATTGGTGGATTGAGCCGAACCAGTGGCAGCGTGCCTTTGGTGTTTCTGGCTGTGGCCGCGTTTCTGCTGAACATTGTCATCACCCGCATGGTGCAGTCCGAGCGGGAAGAGATCGGGTTGATGAAGGCGTTTGGATATTCCAACTGGCAGGTTGGCGGGCACTACTTTGAGCTTATCCTGACCATCGCCGCAGGCGGGGCGCTGCTGGGCTGCGTGCTGGGCATTGCGGCGGGGCGCGGCATGGTCGATCTCTATCTGAATTACTTCAAGTTCCCCTTCCTTGTCTTCCGGCTGGACCCGTCGGCGTTTGTGATTGGCGTCACGGCCAGCATTCTGTCAGCCTCTGCCGGGGGGCTGTTTGTGCTGCGAAAAGTCTTTGCATTGTCTCCGGCGGTCGCCATGCGCCCTGCGGCCCCACCCGATTATAGCCGCAGCGGGCGGTTCGGTGCTGCGGCGGCCCGGTTCATGGATCAGCCCACCCGCATGGTGCTGCGCCGGTTCACACGCCAGCCGTTTCGCATGGGGGGATCGGTTGTCGGGATCGCCGCCGGGCTTGCGCTGTCAACGGCCATGAGTTCGCTGCTGGCCAACTTTGAGTATATGGTGGATGTGTCGTTCAACGCCATCGACCGCAGCGATGTCACTGTGACGTTCACCCACCCGCTGGAGCGCCGCACCCTGTTCGAACTGGAACGCATCCCCGGCGTGATCGAAGTTGAACCGGTGCGCGATGTCGCCGCCATTCTTGGCCGCGGGGTAAAGACCTATCGCGGCGGGATCTCGGGGCTGGGCGTGGACTCGCGGTTGTATCGCGCGCTGGATGCGAACGAGCGGCCCGTGTTCATGCGCAGCGACGGGATCATCCTGTCGACCGGACTGGCGTCCATCCTTGGCGCCTCGGCTGGCGATATCCTGACTGTTGACGTGCGCGAGGGCCGCCAGCCCGTGGTTGACCTGCCGGTGGTCGCCGTATCGCAAAGCCTGGTGGGGGCACCCGCCTATATGGAAATCGAGGCGCTGAACCGCGCGCTTGGAGAGCCTTTACGCGTGTCGGGGGCCTATCTCAGGATCGATGCGGATCAATCTTCCCAAATCTATAACGCGCTGAAGGATCGGCCCAATGTGGCCGGGGTCAGCCTGAAATCGGATGCCCGCGATGCATTGGTCAAACTGGTGGACGAAGGGCCGGGCAACATGCGCTATGTCATGGCGCTGATCGCGGGCATCATCACATTTGGAGTCGTTTACAATGCGGCCCGGATCGCACAGGCCGAACGATCGCGCGATCTGGCAAGCCTGCGGGTGATCGGGTTCACCAAGGCCGAAGTCGGGTTTGTTTTGCTGGGGGAAATCGGGATCGTGACGTTACTTGCACTGCCGCTTGGATCGGGATTGGGGTATCTTTTGACTTTTGTGGTGGCGGCGGCGTTCAGCACAGAACTGTACCAGATCCTGCCCATCGTGAACCCGGCCAATTACGGCACGGCCATCTTGATCGTCATCGTCGCATCGGCCCTGTCGGCCTGGCTGGTGAAACGTGATATAGACCGGACCGAGCTGGTCCTGGCCTTGAAAACAAGGGAGTAACCACCGTGGCGCACACCCGCAAATATTCCCGCCCGGTTCTGATCGCCGTATCGCTGATACTGGTCGGAGCCGGGTTGACGGTGGCCTTCTGGCCAAAGCCAACCTTGGTCGACACTGCCGACGTGGTCACGGGCCCGATGATCATGACGGTCAACGAAGAAGGCCGCACCGAGGTGCATGAGACTTATGTCGTGTCCGCGCCGGTCGCGGGCGAATTGCAGCGCGTGACATTGCAACCCGGCGACAAGGTGGTGAAGGACGAGACCATTGTTGCGCGGATGTTGCCGACCAATCCATCAGCCCTGGACGTGAGGACCCGTGAACAGGCGCAGGCCGCCGTGCATGCCGCCGAGGCCGCCCTGCGTGTTGCACAGGCGGATCTGAATGCGGCGCGGGCCAATTCCGATTTCGCCGTGTCGGAACTGGAGCGCACCAAGAAACTGATTGAACGCCAGATTGTCAGCGACGTCGCCTTGCAACGCGCCAACCAGACGGCACGGGTCGCCAAGGCTATGGTCGAAACGGCGCTTGCCGCTATCGCCCAGCGCGAGGCAGAACTGAACAACGCCCGTGCCCGGCTGATCGGGTTCGAAGATCAGGGGTTGGCCTCGGCGCTTGGCGAAAGCCTTAAACCGGTGCACTCGATCCTGCTGCGCTCGCCCATCGACGGGACGGTGTTGAAGGTGATCACCAAAAGCGAAAAGACCCTGCTTGCGGGGGAGCCGATCCTTGAGATTGGCGATGTGACCGGTGATCTTGAAGTGGTTGCCGAACTGTTGTCATCCGATGCGGTGCAGGTTCAACCGGGTCATCGTGTCATCATCACCAACTGGGGCGGTGCCGGCGACCTGCACGGGGTGGTCGATCGGATCGATCCTTACGGGTACACTAAGTTTTCGGCGCTTGGGGTCGAAGAACAGCGCGTCGAAACGCGGATCGATTTCACCGACGCCAAGCAGGATCGGGCCAATCTGGGTCACGGGTACCGGGTCGAGGTGCGTATCGTGGTGTGGGAGCGCGACGATGCTTTGATCGTGCCGTCCGCCGCCTTGTTCCGGCAAGGCCGCGACTGGGCCGTCTTCGAAGTGTCGGACGGGGTCGCGACCCTGAAACGGGTCAGCATCGGCCGCAACAACGGTATCGAAGCCGAAGTTCTGGATGGGTTGGAGGATGGCAGCCGCGTTGTGCTGTTCCCGGCGTCCACGCTGGAAGATGGCGCGCCGGTCGAGGAACGCGGCTGAGGGGTCAGACCCGTTCAATCCCGATTGCGATCCCCTGCCCGACGCCGATGCACATGGTGGCCAGCCCTAGTTTGCCGCCGGTCTTTTGCAGTTCACGCATCGCGGTGCCGGTGATCCGCGCCCCCGACATGCCCAGCGGATGGCCCAGCGCGATGGCCCCGCCATTGGGATTCACATGGGCTGCGTCATCGGCGATGCCAAGACCGCGCAAAACGGCGAGCCCCTGGGCCGCGAAGGCCTCGTTCAGTTCGATCACATCGAAATCAGTTGGTTTAATGTTCAGCAATGTGCACAACCGTTCGGTTGCAGGTTGCGGGCCAATGCCCATGATCCGGGGCGCTACGCCGGCTGTCGCTCCACCCAGAACACGCGCAATCGGGGTGAGTCCGTGCTTTTTGGCAGCCGCTTCAGAGGCGATGATCAGGGCCGCAGCGCCATCATTCACGCCTGATGCGTTTCCGGCAGTCACCGATCCGCCCTTGCGGAAGGGGGTTGCCAGTTTGGCCAGCTTTTCCAACGAGGTTGCGCGGGGGTGTTCGTCGGTGTCAAAGACAATCGGATCGCCTTTGCGCTGCGGGATGGTGACCGGAACGATTTCTTCTGCCAGACGACCAGAAGCAATAGCGGCGGCTGCCTTATCCTGCGAGCGCAGGGCGAAAGCATCTTGGGCTTCGCGGCTGATATCAAAATCTTCGGCCACGTTTTCAGCGGTTTCGGGCATCGAATCGACGCCGTATTGCGCCTTCATCAGCGGGTTGACGAAGCGCCAGCCGATGGTGGTGTCGTGGACCTCGTTCGCGCGGGAAAAGGCGCTTGTGGCCTTGGGCATCACAAACGGCGCGCGGGTCATGCTTTCGACGCCACCAGCAACGATCAATTCGGCTTCGCCTGCCTTGATGGCGCGGGCTGCCGTGATGATCGCGTCCATGCCAGATCCACACAGGCGGTTGACCGTCGCGCCCGGAATGCTGTCGGGAAACCCGGCCAGCAACAACGACATGCGGGCCACATTGCGGTTGTCTTCGCCCGCCTGATTGGCGCAACCAAAGATGACTTCGTCGATGGCGGCCAGATCAAGGCTCGCGTTGCGCTCGGCCAATGCTCTTAACGGGACGGCCCCCAGATCGTCGGCGCGTACGGTCGACAGGCTGCCGCCAAAGCGCCCTATTGGGGTACGGATGTAGTCACAGATATATGCGTCGGCCATGAGCGTCCTCCTGAGTCACGAGTGCCCTGCGCTTTCTGGGGAAAAACTGCAGGACCCCGGCCATAATTCGTGTGGCACCAGCGCAATTCAGCAATACGGGGTGCCTTATTCTGCATTCCAAAAGGAATTTCCGCAGATATCGATATAGGAGATACCTGACGCCCGCAATGGATCGGACGGCCGCTTGGCGCGACCGTCCGTCGCTTACAGCCCCTTGGCGCGATAGCTGGCCGCGACCTTGTCGATGCTGACCAGATAGGCCGCCATGCGCAAGTCACCGACATCGGCGCGGTCATGCCAGACCTCGCGCATGGACTGGTAGGCGATGCGCATCGTGTCATCGAGCCCCGAGCGGACCAGTTCAAGTTCGCCTGCCCCCTTGAGGTACTTCTGTTTGAAGTCAGGCGAGATCGACCATGCGTCCCCCAGATAGTCGTCAAGGCGCTGCAGTTCGTCCAGCAGCAACTGGTGGCGCGCCTCTTCCTGACGGCGCTGCATCCGGCCAAAACGGATATGGCTGAGGTTCTTGACCCATTCAAAATAGCTGACCGTGACGCCCCCGGCATTGGCATAAAGGTCGGGAATGATCACTGTGCCCTTGTCGCGCAGAATCTCATCCGCGCTGGCGGTGATTGGGCCATTGGCCGCTTCGATGATCAGCGGGGCCTTGATCCGGGCCGCGTTTTCAAGGTGGATCACCCCTTCGAGCGCCGCCGGGATCAGGATATCACAGTCTTCTTCCAGCAATGCAGCGCCCTCGGGTGAATAGGTCGCGTCCGGAAAGCCCGAGACCCCGCCATGACGGGTCAGCCAGTGCTGCACCGCTTCGACATCGAGGCCGCCGGGATGATACAGCCCGCCGTCGCGTTCGATGATCCCGGTGATGATTGCCCCGTCTTCCGCGGACAGGAATTTCGCGGCGTGATAGCCCACATTGCCCAGCCCTTGCACGATCACACGTTTACCGTCCAGCGTCCCCTGGAGGTTGGCCTTGTCCACGTCGCGCTTGTCGCGGAAGAATTCGCGCAAAGCATATTGCACGCCCCGCCCGGTGGCTTCGACACGGCCCGAGATACCGCCTGCATTCAATGGCTTACCCGTGACGCAGGCGCGCGCGTTGATATCGGTGGTGTTCATGCGGGCGTACTGATCGGCGATCCAGGCCATCTCGCGCTCGCCGGTGCCCATATCGGGCGCGGGGACGTTCTGGCTGGGGTTGATCAAATCGCGCTTTGCCAATTCATAGGCAAAGCGACGGGTGATCCTTTCAAGCTCGTGTTCTTCGTATTGCCGCGGGTCGATACACAGCCCGCCCTTTGAGCCACCAAACGGCGTTTCGACCAGCGCACATTTATAGGTCATCAGCGCTGCCAGCGCTTCGACTTCGTCCTGATTGACCGACATCGCATAGCGGATGCCGCCCTTGACCGGTTCCATGTGTTCGGAGTGCACTGAACGGTACCCGGTGAAGGTCTGAATATCGCCCCGCAGGCGGACGCCAAAACGGACCGTGTAGGTCGCGTTGCAAACGCGGATCTTTTCTTCCAGCCCCGGCGAAAGATCCATCAGGGCAACCGCCCTGTTGAACATCATGTCGACGCTTTCGCGGAAAGTTGGCTCGTTCCTTTTCAACATGTAACGTCCTCCCTGTTTACACGGCGCTGTAACCGCTACGCCTTGGTTAACAGTTGCGGCATTTTTGTGCGTTTTGCAAAAGGCGTTTGCGCATCGGATAGCGAATCAAACCTTCGATATCGTTCCCAGATTGGAAACAAGCGTCCGAGAGTCATGCGTATTGTCGTTAACCTTTACGTAAACCTACCGAATTCTGACCCCTTTGTGCCTAAATTCGGACACCTTCCTTTGGCATTAACAACTTGGCGGTATGTGTCCGGAGTACGTGACATTCCGCTGTAAGGAAGAGGTGCGTCATGTATGATTCAGAAACTTTTGCCGCCCGGCCTGACGTCGGCTGGCGGTCCCAAATCCCTCAGCGGGTGGGTCGCTTTGCAGACGGTTTCATTCGTCGCGAAGACGGCACATTTGTGGTGTTTGGCGTCTATGTCTTTCTGATCATCCTGATGTTCGCAGGCATCGGAATCGACCTGATGCGGTACGAACGCGACCGCGCCGAATTGCAGTACACCTTGGACCGCGCCGTGCTGGCTGCGGCTGACCTTGACCAAGATCTGGATCCCCAGTCCGTGGTTCAGGATTATTTCAACAAGGCGGGACTGGGCGATTATCTGGCAGATGTGACCGTCAACGAAGGTCTTGGGTACCGGGTTGTGTCGGCGAACGCGTCATCTGACATGTCCACCCAGTTCATGCATATGACCGGCGTCGAAACGCTGACCGTTCCAGCCGCCAGCACTGCGGAAGAGCGTATTGATGGCGTTGAGATTTCGCTGGTTCTGGATGTGTCGGGGTCGATGAATTCGAACAGCCGCCTGTACAACCTGAAAATCGCCGCCAGGGACTTTATCGATCAGATGGTCGACAACTCGGAAGAAGACAAACTGTCGATTTCGATCGTTCCCTATGCCACGCAGGTGTCGCTGCCCGACGATATGATGGATGAGTTCAACGTCACGAACGAACACAGCTATTCGAACTGCATCAACTTTGAGGGCAGTGCGTTCAACACGACCAGTGTCAGTACAGTGGCCGAACTGGAACGGACCATGCATTTCGATCCATGGTACGACTGGGATGGCCGCGACAACGACCCTGAAGAACTGATCGGTATGGACGACGGGTACAATAGCTCGTTGCCAGTTTGCGAAGCGATGGCGAACCGCGAGATCCTGCCGTTGTCCAAGGACCGTCAGGAATTGAAAGACTATATCACCGCCCTTACAGCGCGGGGAAACACCTCGATCGATCTCGGGATGAAATGGGGAACGGCCCTGCTTGATCCAAGCCTGCAAGGCCCGGTCGATGGGATGATTGCCGACGGCAAGATCGATGTCGCCTTTGATGCCCGCCCGCATGACTACGACGACGGTGAAACCCTGAAGGTCATCGTGTTGATGACGGACGGCCAGAACACCAGCCAGTATTACATCGAGGACGATTTTCGGCGCGGCGACTCCAACATCTGGTGGAATACTCAAGAAGAAGAATACTCGGTTTATGTCGGCCTCGACACAGACGACGAGGACAACGATGACAACACTTTGGAGCCGCTTTTCTACTGGCCCTTCAACAACACGTGGAACGACCATGCTTATGGTGAAGGGACCTTTGAAGAAACGACCTATGAAAACACGGACGAGTGTATTTCGTATCGCAGAAGCGGATCTTGCCGCCGGTATGCCACCGTTGCCACAACAGTCACCGTTGATGAGCCTGGAGAGGCCGAGATTCTGACCTATGGCGATCTCTATGCCTATACCACGCTGGAGTGGATCGTTGAGGATCTGTACGAGCCATGGATGAATGACAGCGACGCATGGAACGACTGGTACTACGCCGTTCGCAGCTATGTCGGGTCCAGCACCAAGGACACGCGCACCCGGGCGATCTGTGAAGAAGCGAAGGATGAGAACATCATCGTCTTTACCATCGGCTTTGAAGCGCCATCCCGCGGCCAGGAAGTTCTGGAAGACTGTGCAAGTTCGCCTGCCCATTACTTTGACGTGGACGGGCTGGAAATCACCGATGCGTTTTCGTCGATCGCGTCTTCGATCCGCAAACTGAGGCTGACACAATGAGACATTGGTTCCGATCACGCCTGAAACGCTTTGCCCGATCCGAGGGCGGCCAGTCGACCGTGGAATTCGCCATCGCCTTTCCGGCCGTTATCACAATCATGCTGTCGGGAATCGAGCTTGGCTTTGTGTCGCTCAACCACTCGATGCTTGAGCGCGCCATGGACATGACTGTCCGCGACATTCGACTGGGCACCGGAACGGCACCGCAGCATGACGAGATCAAATCGCTGATCTGCGCGCGTGCCGGTTTCATAGAAGGGTGCAGCAGCAACCTGCGTCTGGAGATGATCCAGGTTGACCCCCGCAACTGGAGCGGATTGGACACCAATGCTGACTGCACCGATCAGTCAGAAGAAGTATCGCCGGTTCGTAACTTTGAAAACGGCCAGGACAACGAGCTGATGATCCTGCGGGCCTGCGTGAAAATCGACCCGATCTTTCCGACCACGGGTCTGGGTGCGAATATGCCCCAGGATTCATATGGTCAGTACTCCCTTGTAGCGACTTCGGTCTTTGTTCAAGAACCGCGATAAAACCAATGAAACTTGTAAAATTTCGCCAGTACGCCAAATCGTTCCTGTCCGGAACGGACGGCAATGTGACCATCGAATTCGTGATGGTGATGCCGTTCCTGTTCTGGGCCTTCATGGCATCTTATGTGTTCTTTGACGGCTTCCGCCAAAGTACCCTGAATGTGAAAGCGGCCTATACGATCAGCGATCTGATCTCGCGCGAGACGCAACCGATCAACGACGACTATGTCGACAGCATGGTCGAGCTGATGGAAGCCATGACCCGGTCACGGTCGCAGGTGCGCATGCGGATCAGTGTGATCCGCTGGGACGAGGAAGATAACAGGTACTATGTGGACTGGTCGGCCACGCGCGGGCTGGGCACCGAACGCACCGATGAAACCATCAGCCACATTCGGGATCAGTTGCCGTCAATGCCGGATGATGAACGCGTCATCCTGGTCGAAACTGCCAACAAATTCATACCGCTCTATAACATCGGCATGGACGATAAGAACTTGAAGAACATCGTCTTTACCAGACCGCGCTTTGCGCCTCAGGTGGTGTGGTCAGATTCCTGATCCCGCTGCATGAGCTGGGCGGCGAGCATTTCTGACATGAATTTAGTCTGGGACGCCGGCGTCACGCCACCGATCCCGATGCGCCGCCCCATCCGCCACCACAGACCGGGTCGCCAGACCCGGTTGCCCCGCGTCTTGAGGGTGATCAGGAATCCGTTGGACGGCTTGAACGCGAACACGCCGCGTTCAACCGTTTTGATGTCTTCGATCCGGGCCAGAACGATGCCTTCGGTCGATTTCAGTTCGGTTTCGGTCAGTTCCAGTTTGTGCTCGGTGGCGCGGCGCATGCGATCAGCCATCCAGAAGGCCCCAAGTCCGGTCCCGATCAGAAACACCTGCCATTCAAACGCTGGCGGCGTTGCCATCGCGACGTAGATCACCACGGCGCCAACGATCATCAGCATCCCGACGCCGGTCCAGCGTCGGGCCTGTGACGCGCTCACTGTCGCAAAAACTTCGTCCATAGTCCGCATCTCCACCCATTGCGCTGGCGGGCATACCCGGAAACGCGGGCGGCGAGAACCCTATTCTGCTGCCGGGCGGTGAATGACAACCTCGGCGCCCTGTTCTTCGGGTTCATCATCAGTCATTTCGGACGGGAAACCGGGGGCGCGGATCTCAAGCCCTGTGACCTCTTCCAGACGCCTGATGATGTTCGGCGACAGTTCGCGCGGGCCGAACCGCTCGATCCCATCGGCAAAGATCGAGATCAACAGCGGGTTCAGTTCAATCGGCACCCCGGCCCGGTCGGCGACGTCCTGAAACAGACCGATATCCTTGGCCACCAGATCCATGGTGAACGAAATATCGCGGCTGCCGTTCAGGATTACCTGGCTTTCGGTTTCGTGCACAAAGGAATTCCCGGACGAAATCCGGATCGCTTCGAACGCGGTGTTCAGGTCCATGCCCGCGCCTTTGCAAACGGTTAGTGCCTCGGCGCAGCTGACAAGGTTGGCTGTGGCCAGAAAGTTGGTCACAACCTTGAGCACGCTGGCGCTGCCCAGGTCTCCGGTGTGCAGCACACGGCGGCCCATGACGGTCAACAGGGGCAGGATCCGGTCGAACGTCGCGCGATCACAGCCTGCAAAAATCGCGATATTGCCGGTGGCGGCGCGGTGGCATCCGCCAGAGACGGGACAATCCACGGCCGCACCACCGCGCGCGATGACGTCGGCGCCCAGCCGTTTGACTTCGGCCTCGTCCGTCGTGGACATCTCCATCCAGATCTTGCCGGGTCCGACCTCATCCAGCATCTGCTGCATGACCGCATCAGACGCCGCAGGGCTGGGCAGACAGGTGATGACCGCGTCGCAAGTGCGCATCATGTCCTCAGGGCTTTCGCCTGCTGTCGCGCCCAAGGCGACAAATCCGGCCACCCGTTCGGCATCAAGGTCGTGGACCTGAATGTCCACGCCATTGCGCACGAGGCTTCCCGCCAGCTTGCCGCCGACATTTCCCAATCCGATAAATCCAATTTGCATATCTGCACTCCGCTGATTTGCCGACAAGGTTGATGGAAGAATTACGACAGTCGCTTCTGTTTGCGACGCCTGACCTTAGGAAATGTCGCGTGGTCGGTCAGCCCGGAATATTGCAAAAATGCACAGGACTGGTGAATTGGTCCAGATTGCGAAGTCAGGCGCGCAGACTATCTTGGGTTTCAACTGCGGAAATGCATCGGAGACCTGATATGTCCATTCGCCCAACACTTGAAACCCGCCGCGCCCAACCGACGCTGGAAGGGGCCGGTGTGAAACTGCACCGCGCGTTCGGCTTTCAGGATCCGTCCGAACTGGACCCATTTTTGTTGTTTGACGAGTTCGGAAGCAACAACCCCGAGGATTACTTGCAAGGCTTTCCCTGGCACCCACACCGCGGCATCGAAACGATCACCTATGTGCTGTCAGGGTCAGTCGAGCATGAGGATTCACTGGGCAATACCGGCACGCTGGGTGCTGGCGATGTGCAGTGGATGACGGCCGGGTCAGGCATCCTGCATCAGGAAATGCCCGGGGCCAGTGCGACCGGCCATATGCATGGGTTTCAATTGTGGGGCAATCTGCCCGGCAGCCAGAAAATGACCACGCCGCGCTATCAGGATGTGACGGCTGGCGATATCCCCGAGATCATTGATGATGACGGCACCCGTGTGAAGGTGATCGTGGGGGAATTCTGGGGCAAGACCGGTCCGGTGGACGGTATCGCCGCCGATCCGCAATATCTGGACATCCGGGTGCCTGCCGGTGTGACCAAGACGTTCCGCATCGACACATATCGCCGGGCGTTTGCCTATATTTTTGAAGGCGACGCTGCGTTCGCTGATGCGTCTGCTCCGTCTGGCGTGCTGCTGGAAAAGGAAATCGCCGGGCAAGAGGTGAATATCCGGGACATGTCGGGGGACCGCACGCTGGTCCGGTTCGGCACCGGTGACGAGGTGACCGTTCAGGCCGGGCCGAAGGGTGTTCGGTTTCTGCTGATCTCGGGGGCGCCGATTGACGAGCCTGTGGCCTGGCACGGGCCAATCGTGATGAACACGCAGGCCGAGTTGCAGCAAGCGTTCAAGGATCTGCGCAACGGCACGTTCATCCGCCCTGCACATTAGAGTCAGGGCCTTCAGACCAGCGAGGGCTGCAGTGCGTCATGATCGTCAGATGTAGTTCATCATCTTCGAGACCCAGAACAGGATCTCAGCCAATGCCGAGATCGGCCCTGCGCCATCGGTGATCACCAGCGCAGTGCCCGATGCCCCCAGGCGCACGGCGTTGGCGGCCAGGTTATCGGGAACTTCAATAATCACCACATATTGTGAAGCACCCGCGATCTCTTGCAGGGACGGTAGGCCGCCTCTGGCATCAATCGTACCTTCATTCGTGGCGGGCGGGATCGTCAGAATGGTCGCTTCGAATTCCTGCCCCGGCATAGTCCCCAATGCGACCCGAATGACATCGCCGACCGACACGTTGGGAAAACTGCTTTGTGGCAGGCTGGCAAAAAGCGTTCGATCACCGGGAATGACAAAATTGACCGCGCCTTGCAAAGGGGACACGCGATTTCCCGGCCTGAGGGACAGCCCTGTCACAATGCCGTCGGCCGGCGCACGCACAACAGTCTGATCAAGCGCCCACTGCGCCTGAACAAGCGCCTCTTCGACCTCGACGATACCGACATCAACCCCATCGATCTGCGCCGCGATGCGCCGCTCAAGGCCCGCCTTGCGCGCCAGGGCGGCGCGAAGCCCCGCCTCCAATTGTTCAATAGTCGAGACTGCTTCTTGCAACTGGAACTCGGACGATGCTCCACGATCAGCCAGCTGCATGAAGTCATCCCGCCGCTGCACGCCAAAGACCAGTTGGGCCTGTAACGATTCAATGTCTGCTTCGGCGGCCTGCAAGTCAGTGGCCAATTGGTCCGCTGCCGATTGTGCGGATGCGAGCGTTGCATTTAATCGCGCGACCTCGGCCGTCTGAGTCGTGTTGTCGATGCGGAACAGAACATCCCCCTTGGCCACCGATTGATTTGCCTCGACAGACACTTCGGTTACTGGCCCGGCCACGTTCGGCGCAATGCTGATAGCCGTGCCCTGAACCGAAACTGGCCCGGATGGCGTCGTGTGATTAAGCGCCCCGATCACCACAAGCGCGATCACCAGCGCGCCTGTATACACCACGCCTTTCGAAAGGCCGTTCCAGGGAAGCAGTTTCAGCTTGGAGAAAACCAGCCAGACAATGCCGAAATACAAACCTAGGACAATGAGCATCGGGCGCTCCTTTCGGTTGATTGATCTTGCAGCGCCGAAGTGGGCCGCTGATCAGAATGATCCAGTAGGCGTGGCAGGAACACGTTTCTCGTGTCTGAGGTCATGCGGACACCCTGGTCACGGTCTGCTAACGCCGGTCCAAATCAGTTTGGGGCACTTGAGGCCGCACCGCAACTGCAAGAAAGCCCTCTGATCAGGTGATCGCACCGGGCAGTTGCGCGCTTAGGCCGCCATGGCTTTACGCACCATGTCCCAATAGATCGTTTCGACCTGATCCAGGGACAATCGACCGCCCGCCCGATACCAGGTGGTCACGCCATTCAGCATGCCGATCACGGCCAGAGTCGCGACTTTGGTGTCGGGGATCGAGAACACGCCCTCGGTGACGCCGGTTCGAAGGATACCTTCCAGTTCGTCTTCATACTGGCCCCGTAGCACCCCGATCACTTCGAAATTCTCGGGCGTCAGGTTGCGCAGTTCCATGTAGGCGATGAACATCTCGTCGGGGCGCTCAAGGTGAAACCGGATGTGGAATCGGGTGAACGCCTCAAGCTGCGCCATTGCACCGCTCGGCGTTTCCGCTGTGCGGCGCGCGGCAAGAAGTTGCTCAAGATGGTCCTTCATCAGCGTGAACAGAAGGCTCTGTTTGTCGGGCGTATAGTTGTAAAGCGCCCCGGCCTGCACGCCGACCTCGCCAGCGATCTGGCGCATGGATACGGCGGCATAGCCGTGACGTGCGAACAGGTGCAGGGCCGCGTCGTTGATGCGTGGGCCGGTGATGTCTGAATGTGAACCTGCGGTGCGTGCCATGTGATAACGGTATCTGAACATCTGTTCAGAAAAAACCCCTGCTTGCGTCAAAGTGATTCACCGGGCATGAACGGGGTTCTGCTGCTGAATTGTCTGCCAATGTTGTTTCGACCTGTTTCCCGGCTGTTGTTGCTGGCTTGCGCGCTCGCGTCGGGCCTGTCTGGCTGTGTCGATATCCCGGAATTGGATGAGGGAATATCGGAACGGCTACGGGATGCGGATTATCCGGCGCTTGTTCCGATCGAAACCGCGCTGGCCATCAGGACTCCACAAGCTGGCACGGCAGAAGAGGTTGATGCCGAGCTGGCCGCACGCCGCGCCCGGTTGGAACAACGGGCCGCCGCACTGCGCAAGCCAATTCTTGATGCTGAATCGCGCACCCGGCTTGGAGAAACCGTCGGAGAGTGACTTTGACGCCCGGCTCTCCGTTGCGCAGCACCGATGAAACCGCTAAGCCACGCGTCGAAAGATCACCAAGATGAAGGAATACGGACGATGACTGCAGCCTTGCGCCTAGGGATCGCCGGTCTGGGGACCGTCGGAGCCGGAGTTGTCAAAATCGTCCGCCGTCAGGCCGCGTTGCTTGAGGCCCGCACGGGGCAGCGGATCGAGATTACAGCCGTCAGCGCCCGCGACCAGAGCAAGGATCGCGGTGTGAACCTGTCGTCCTATGCGTGGGAGACCGATCCGGTGGCTTTGGCGGTGCGCGACGATGTTGATGTGTTTGTCGAACTGATGGGCGGGTCGGAAGGCCCGGCCAAACTGGCGACCGAGGCCGCACTGGCGGCTGGCAAGGACGTGGTCACCGCCAACAAAGCGCTGTTGGCCATTCATGGGCAAGCCTTGGCCGAACAGGCCGAAAGCGCGGGCCGCGTTATCCGGTACGAAGCTGCCGTTGCAGGTGGCATCCCGGTGATCAAGACCCTGACCGAAGGGCTGGCCGGAAACGAAATCACCCGCGTCATGGGCGTGATGAACGGCACCTGCAACTATATCCTGACGCGGATGGAAAGTGCCGGGCTGGGGTACAACACGGTCTTCGACGAAGCCGCAGCGTTGGGGTATCTTGAGGCGGATCCCAATCTGGACGTGGGTGGGATTGATGCCGGGCACAAGCTGGCCATCCTGTCCGCCATTGCGTTCGGCACCAAACCCGATTTCGACGGGATCGAGATTGAAGGCATCCAGAACGTCACCATCGAAGACATCCGGCAAGCGGCTGATATGGGGTTCCGTATCAAACTGTTGGGGGTGGCTCAGCGCAGCCCGCGCGGGTTGGTGCAGCGCATGCAGCCCTGTCTGGTGCCTGCGAATTCGCCGCTTGGGCAGCTTGAGGGCGGCACCAACATGGTCGTGATCGAAGGCGATGCCGTGGAACAGGTTGTTCTGCGCGGCCCCGGTGCGGGCGAAGGCCCGACTGCCAGCGCCGTGCTGGGCGATATCTGCGATCTGGCACGCGGTTTGCGCATCGCGACATTTGGCCAACCGGCCGCGACTTTGGAAGACGCGCCCGCTGCCAGCACCGGCCTGCCCGCTCCTTACTATTTGCGGATGGCGCTGGCTGACAAACCCGGCGCATTGGCCAAGGTTGCGGCTGTGTTGGGTGAAGCAGGCGTGTCCATCGACCGGATGCGGCAGTACAGCCATGATGACGCCACGGCGCCCGTTCTGATCGTCACCCACAAGACCACCCGCGCGGCCCTGAATCAGGCGCTGGACGCAATGAAGACAACCGACGTGGTCGCGACCGTGCCAGTGGCTTTGCGGATCGAACAGGTCTGATCCTTTTCAGCTTGCCTATGGCTTGCTGCGTCGGATTAACTGACGGCAATGACATGTGCATGCCTGCGATTACTGGCGTTTTGCCTTACGTGCCTTGCCCCACCGGTTGTGTGGGCCCAGATCCCTCGGCCTGAGGCGACATCGTCTGACGAGGTGATCGACGAGGCATTTCAGGCTGCCCAATGGGGGTTCTATTCGTCCGCTGGCAGTGCCATTCAGCAGATGCAGGCCCGCCGCGCTGCAGGGGATGGCCCATTGGCTGACCTGTTGCGGCGCCGTCAAAGCCTTGCCGGTTTGCGGCAACGTGCCGAAGCGGAACTGGCCACATTGGGGCGCGATGATAAGGCCAACACCGATGCTCTGGCCGTGCGGTTGTCGGGTGATATCGACGCAATCCGGGGCGAGATCGCAACGGTGGATGCCGCGTTGGCCCGGGACTTTCCGGCACATGACCGCCTGACCCACCCCCGTCCGTTGTCAATTTCCGAGGCGCAGAATGCGTTGGAGCCGGACGAAGCGCTGTTGTTCATCTATAGCGGTGAACGCGACACGTATTCCTGGGCGATAACGCCCACCACGGCGGCCTGGCTGCGCATTGGCCTGGGGCGGGCGTCGCTAAGCGATCAGGTGGCCAACATTCGCGCAACACTGGACCCAAATGCTGCGACGCGCGGCGCGATGTCGTTGGACACGGCAGATGACGGCCCCCGGATTGCTGTGTTCAACAGGACCGAAGCGTTCCTGATATATGCCGAACTGATCGCGCCGTTGATCCCGTTTCTGGAGGGGACCAAACACATCTATTCGGTGATGGACGGCCCGTTGTCCGGATTACCGCTGGCGGTTCTACCGTCTGAACTGATCCCCGGCGACGATGACGATCCTGAGACCATGCGCCAGACACGCTGGTTGTTTCAGGATTATGCGCTGACCAGCCTGCCCTCGGTCGACAGCTTGCCGCTGATCCGGCAGGCGGTTGGCAAGCCCAAACAAACCCAACTTTCGTTACTTGGCTTTGGCGATCCGGATTTCCGGGGCACCGCTTTGACGACCTCGGCCGATGCGCTGATGCGATCCGGGGCCGGTGATCCTGACGGGATCAGTGCGCTTGCACCATTGCCATTCACGCGGGTCGAACTGAACCGGATCGCGCGGACGCTGGGGGCATCCGAGCGCAACTTGTATCTGGGGAAGGCCGCGACTGAGGGCGCTGTCAAATCTGCGGATCTTGGCACCGCAGATGTCATCGTCTTTGCCACCCACGGCCTGTTATCTGGCGATATCAAAGGGCTGGCCGAACCTGCGCTGGTCTTTAGCCCACCGCAACAGGCGAGTGGGCTGGATGACGGTTTGCTGACTGCATCGGAAATCTCGTCGCTGCCGCTGGATGCGGATTGGGTTATCTTGTCGGCCTGCAACACGGCGGGCAGCGACGGACGCCCGGATGCCGAAGGTCTGTCCGGCCTTGCCCGCGCGTTTCTGTTTGCCGGGGCGCGGTCGATCATGGTGTCGCACTGGCCGGTCCGGGACGATGCTGCGGCACGTCTGACAACCGGAACCTTCGAAAACCTGATCAACGCCCCGTCCGGGCTGAGCAAGGCCAAGGCCCTGCAATTGGCAATGCAATCCATGCTGACCGACGAAAGTGATCCGTCGCTAGCGCACCCCTCTGCATGGGCGCCATTTGTAATCGTGGGGGATGGACGATGATCCGCGCGCTGGCCCTGGGTTTGTTGCTGACACTCCCATTCCCGGCGCGGGCATCGGAAACCTTTGACGATGTGATGACCGCTTTGGAAGCACCATTGTCCACCGGGGACACGCAAGCGGCCTATACGCTGCTGAGCGGCGCCTTGCGTGATGCTCGCGTTGGGGGCTGGCTGACACCCGACTGGGCGATATTTTATGCGATGCAGGCTGACTTTGCCCGGCTGGATCAGTCCAATCCAAGCTATGCCTTGCAGTTGACTGAGGACGGTTTGGCTCTGATTGCGGGCGATCCGGAACAGGCGGGCTTTACCACGGCATTGAAAGTAAGTCAGGCTTATGCGCTGGCAGACCTTGGTCGGTTTCAGGACGCTGCGCAGACTGCGCAATTGGCCTTGCCTGAATTCGCGGCCTCTTGGGGCGAAGACGATGCCCGGGATCTGGCAGACCGAATCCAGCTTTGGTCGGACGGGGAACTATCCGATTTCAATACGGCGGCAACAGACCTGGCCCGTCGGTCATTGGACCGCGCCTATGCCGCCTCGGCCAAAGGCGAATTCGGTCGCGCCATCGGAGCTGCGGCCAGCGCCATTCTGCCAATGGGAACAGATCTGTCCGAAGCCGATGTGCGGTCGATCAATACCGAAGCTGAAATGCAGATCGCCGAGTCTCTGGCTGCATTGGGTCGCCTGACCGACAGTGCCAATGCATTGTTGCGGGCTTTGGGGCATATGACTCGCGCGCCCTGGCAAACCGGGCAGCCGATCGCGTGGTGGCCGCAGCGGTGGACGCAAGACGACCGCCTGATCATGTTCCGGTTGTTGACCGATCTGTCGACGCGGGCCTTGACGTTGGGCTATGATCAAATCGGAACCGACGCGCTGCGGGAAGCGACGGAATTTGCCGTCACGACCGACAGTCGCAATACGTTATTGTTGTTGCAAGCCAGCCTAAGTTACCGGTCAGGCAATGGTGCGGAGGCTTTGAACCTGATTGACCGGACCCGCGCCAAGGCCGAGGCAGCGGGTGACCGGGATCTGGTTCTCATGACGGCCTTCTACACAGCGGTCGTGACCGCGCGGCTGAGCCAGATTGACGGACAAATCTCCGACCCCACGCCAGTTCTGGCCGCCGCTGAAGCGGCCTTGGCCCATGTCGATCAGGGCGGCGGGCTGGATCGAGACCTGATTCTTGCAGATACCGCTCAGATCCTGTCGACCACCCGGGCGCATGAGCAAGCGCTGGCCTATGCACGCGCATCCCTGGCCGCGCGGCAGGCGCAGATCACTGCGCGCAATGACACCGCCTATGCCAGTACACAGGCACGCCTTGGCGCGCGCAGGCATATCGAAACGCTGTTGCGCAGCGCCCATGACGCAGGCGGCGGGATTGATCCGGGCGTTGGTCAGAATTGCCCTGAGACCCCCGGATTTGTCAGTTGCGTCATCGTTTCGCACGCTAAATAGGCGTGCTTTGGACCCTGTGATGCGTCCCCCCTTGCCGGGTGCATGGTGCACGGGGTATGTGACCGCTGAAACAATATTTACCTATGGGACGATTTTTATGGCTGCCTCGGAAACCGACACAATCTTTAACGACCGCATGTTGTCTCTGGGTCTGGCGCGCGTCGCTGAACAGGCTGCGCTGGCCTCGGCATCTCTGGTCGGACGTGGTGACGAGAAAGCCGCCGATCAGGCCGCCGTCAACGCCATGCGCGAACAGCTGAACCTGCTGGAAATCGCCGGTGTTGTCGTCATCGGCGAAGGCGAACGGGACGAAGCCCCGATGCTGTACATCGGCGAAGAAGTCGGCACGGGGAATGGCCCGGCTGTCGATATCGCGCTGGATCCGCTGGAAGGCACCACGCTGACCGCCAAGGACATGCCGAACGCGCTGACCGTGATTTCGATGGGGCCGCGCGGATCGATGCTGCACGCGCCGGACGTTTACATGGACAAGCTGGCCATCGGCCCGGGATATGCCGATGGCGTTGTCACGCTGGACATGTCGCCGGTCGAGCGCGTCAACGCGCTGGCTGCGGCCAAGGGCTGCAAACCATCCGATGTCACGGTCTGTATCCTTGAGCGTCCGCGCCACGAGGACATGATCGCCGCCGTGCGCAGCACCGGTGCTGCGATCCGGCTGATCACCGATGGCGATGTGGCAGGTGTCATGCACTGCGCCGAAAGCGAAATCACCGGCATTGATATGTATATGGGATCAGGCGGCGCGCCCGAAGGTGTCCTGGCGGCGTCGGCGTTGAAATGCATGGGCGGTCAGATCTTTGGCAAACTGTTGTTCCGCAACGATGACGAACGCGGACGTGCGGCCAAGGCCGGAATCACCGATCTGAACCGGATTTATTCGCGCGACGAAATGGTGACGCAGGACGTTATCTTTGCCGCGACTGGCGTGACCGGCGGCACCCTGCTGCCCGGAATCCGCAGCCAGCCCGGCTGGGTCGAAACCACGACCCTGCTGATGCGGTCAAAAACCGGGTCGGTCCGGCGCATGCAGTATCGCACGCCGGTTTGATCACGGTACGGGAGGAAGCGGCTTGCGCCGCTGCCTTCGGCGAGAGTATTTTGAAAGAGAAGAAAAGGCCGGGTCCGTTTGGGTCCGGCCTTTTGTACCTGGAGGTAAGGCGTGAGTTTTCTTGAGGTCGAGCATTCTTTGACAGGGCGGCGTTGGGTTGGCCCATCGATCGACATAGACAGGGCTGGCGAGGCCATGGCACAGGCAACGGGCCTGCCGCGTCCGATCTGCCAGGTGCTGGCCCGACGCGGCGTGCCTCAGGAAGAAGCGACTGCGTTTCTGACCCCCCAGTTGAAAGACCTGCTGCCCGACCCGCGCAAGATGAAGGATATGGAACCCGCTGCGAGCAGGTTTCTGGATGCGGTTCAGCGCCGTGAGAAGATCGCCGTGTTTGCGGACTATGATGTGGACGGGGGCAGCTCGGCGGCTTTGCTGGTGGTCTGGCTGAGAGACATGGGTCTTCAGGCGACGCTTTATGTGCCGGACCGGATCGACGAAGGCTATGGCCCGAATGTCCCTGCAATGCAGGCGCTGTCCCAGGATCATGACCTGATCATCTGCGTTGACTGCGGCACACTTTCACATGAGCCGATTGCGGCTGCCAAGGGTGCTGATGTGATCGTTCTGGACCACCATTTGGGAGGCGAAACGCTTCCCCCGGCTGTGGCCGTGGTGAACCCGAACCGACAGGATGAAACCGGAGATCTGGGGTATTTCTGCGCCGCTGGCGTGGTGTTTCTGATGCTGGTCGAAGCCCGCCGCCAGATGCGGGACCGGGGCATGGGCGCAGGCCCTGACCTGATGGCGCTGCTGGATCTGGTGGCTTTGGCCACCGTGGCCGATGTCGCGCCACTGATCGACGCCAACCGGGCATTAGTGCGGCAAGGTCTGAAGGTCATGGCCCGGCGAAACCGCCCCGGCCTGATGGCGCTTGCCGATGTCAGCCGGATGGATTCGGCACCGTCGACCTATCACTTGGGGTTCATGCTGGGCCCCCGCGTGAACGCAGGCGGCCGCATTGGTCAGGCTGATCTGGGCGCCCGGCTTTTGTCGACAACCTCGGCCGTCGAGGCGCAAGCGATGGCACAACGGCTTGATGAGCTGAACACCGAACGCCGCGATATCGAGAATGCCGTGCGCGCGGCTGCCATTGATCAGGCCGAAGAGCGCGGACTGGATGCACCGCTGGTCTGGGCCGCTGGTGAAGGCTGGCATCCGGGCGTCGTGGGCATCGTCGCTTCACGACTCAAGGACGCGGCCAACCGGCCTGCGATCGTGATCGGGCTGGATGGCGACGAAGGCAAGGGATCGGGCCGCTCGGTCACCGGCGTGGATCTGGGCGCGTCCATCCAGAGGCTGGTCGCCGAAGGGTTGCTGATCAAGGGCGGCGGCCACAAGATGGCGGCAGGCCTGACCGTTGCCCGGGACAAGGTGGACCCAGCGATGGCGCGCTTGTCCGAGTTGTTGGCGAAGCAGGGCGCAGGTCAGGGCGGCCCGGCAGATTTGCGGCTGGATGGAGCCTTGATGCCGGGCGCTGCGACCATTCAGCTGATCGAACAGATCGATCAGGCTGGCCCGTTTGGTGCCGGCGCCCCCGCCCCTCGGTTCGCCCTGCCCGATGTGCAAATACGTCACGCCCGACCGGTGGGAGAATCACATTTGAAGCTCACCTTGTCAGACGGAATTGGGCACAACATTGACGCCATTTGCTTTGGTGCGTTCGACACCGGGTTAGGGGCGGCTTTGGTCGGACATGGCGGTGCGCGGTTCCACATGGCTGGCCGGCTTGAGATCAACACGTGGAACGGCCGACAAAGCGTTCAGCTGCGTTTGGACGACGCAGCCCCCGCCTGAGAACGGCCCCGGATGGGCCTGAAAATTTTTTGCGCCAATGGGTGATTTTTACGCTTGCGCGCGCTGCGCAGATTGCCTAATTAGCCGCTCACGCACAGAGTGGCCCGTTCGTCTATCGGTTAGGACGCCAGGTTTTCAACCTGGAAAGAGGGGTTCGATTCCCCTACGGGCTGCCACTTTTACCTGCATAGTTTTGTTTTTAATCAATAACTGGCAGCGTCAAAATCCACACCCACGATCCAATCAAGACAGAATGCACCGCAAAACCCGGCTTTCGGGCGCTGCAAATCGAGCACGTCACTCACGCTTTTGTGAACGTGACGCCTATTATCTTGCGTCGAATCTAATTGTTACGCCAGACGTCAGGCTAGAAACACAGACATCGCGCGTCTCGCCGAACAGGCGAGCGGGCGGATCGCAGCGCCTGACACCCGGTTTCGGTGCATACTGGAGCAATCAATGACCAAGCACATTCTGGTCGCCGCCCTGTTGCTGGCCCCTGCCCTTGGCTTGGCGCAAAGCGTCGAAACGCCGACCGCACCGGTGGCCGATTTGGCTGCGCCGCAGGCTCCATTGCGTGAAACGACCGACGGGATCGCTGACAAAACTGATGTGTCCCCGACGACGCCAAGTGGCGATCAGCCTTTGGACAGGCCCGACGTTGGTGATGCGACGCCCGAGCCTGACATGCCCCAAAGCCATGCGGAAGGCACGTTGACAAAACCTGTGGGTGACAGTTTGCAATCGGGTTCCATTTCTGCAAACCCACCTCTTCCCGCAGAAGATGACCTGATGGATATGGCACAGGACGCATCCGGGGCAGCGCTGACCTTCCTTCGCAATGGAGGCCCGGCACTCTGGGCGATTGCGGCGCTGTCGGTTGTCACACTTGCGCTGATCTTGTGGAAAACCTGGCGACTGGCCTTGATTGGTGCCTGGTCGCGCGGCAAGGCTGGCCAAGCCGTGACAGCCGTTGAACGGCAAGATCCCAAGGGGGCGCTGGCCATCGTGGCCGGGCGGCGCGGCATCCGATCCAAAGTGGTTGCCACTGCGCTGACTGCCATTGCCACCCTGCCCGAAGATCGCGCGCGCGAAGAAACGGCCCGAGTCGCCAAGCGTGAAATTGCGTCGGCGCGCGTCGGACTTGGGGCGTTGGAGCTGATTTCGACCATTGCGCCTTTGCTGGGTCTGCTGGGCACGGTTCTGGGTATGATCGCGGCGTTTCAGGCGTTGCAGGCTGCGGGATCAAGGGCCGATCCGGCGCTGTTGGCAGGTGGCATCTGGGAGGCCTTGCTGACAACGGCGGCGGGCATGGCGGTGGCGATCCCGGCCTCGGCCGCGCTGACCTGGTTTGAGTCTGTGATCGACAGGATTCGCCGCGACATCGAAGACAGCGCGACCCGTTTGTTTATCGCTCAGGGCTCGGAACATCTGCGGCTTGCTGCCGAGTAACAAGATGGAGTTCGCACCGCCCCCCCGCATCCGGCGAAAACCCAGCCTGACACCGATGATTGATGTGGTGTTCCTGTTGCTGGTGTTTTTCATGCTGGCGTCCCGTTTTGGGTCAGACGCCGTGCTGAACCTGCCACTGGCATCCAGCGGCGGTGACTATAGCGGACCGCCGCGTCTGATTGACATCTCGCCCGACACGACGGCGGTCAATGGCATGTTGGTCGATGACCTTGCCCAAGCCTTGGAACCGCTGGTGGAAAGCCCGACGGATACGCTGATCCTGCGCGGGCGCAACGGCGCAAACCTGCAGCGTATCGTGACCGTAACCGAAGCGCTTCGGGGTGCTGGTTTTACCTCGATCGTGCTGGTGGAGTGACGAAAGTGGATTTTTCAGAGCCCCCTCGCCGCCGCCGCCAGGAATCGATCGTCCCGATGATCAACGTGGTTTTCCTGTTGCTTATCTTCTTTCTGATGACATCGCATTTGGCCACACCCGACCCCTTTGACGTGACCCTGCCTGACGCTGTTTCTGAAAAACAGCCAGAATCAGAACTGATCTTATACGTGGACAAGACCGGCCTGCTGTCGTTCGACGACCACGAAGGGCAGGCTGCCGTGGCGGCGCTGACTGCACGAAGCGACGCCCATTCGATCATCCAAATGCGGGCTGACGGGGCGCTGGACTCCGGCGTGGCAGCGCGCCTGTTGAGCGATCTGGCAGAGGCCGGTCTTAGCCGGGTTGAACTGGTTGTGTCCCCGAAATGAAACACTGGGCCGAATTGCTGGTGTTCGCATCCGTTGCGGTTGCGATACATATCGCGATCTTCGCGACGGCCACAGAGTCAGGCAGTGACGCAGGTGGCACGGGCGGTGACACGATCGTCACGATTGCCGCCGCCCCACCGACCGTGCTTGAAATGGTCAAGCGCTGGGACCAGCCTGTTCAGACACACCCTGTTCTAGATGCTGACCTTAGCCAATCAGATAACTCGACAAGCGCCGTTCCCACGTCACCGGCAATGGATTTGGCGCGTGCCCCGCGTGCCGAAGTTCAACTGGCCCTGACCCGGCCCGAGGACGACCAGCTAGAAGACGTCGAAACGCAGCCGACCTCATCCCCGGTTCAGACACCGAAGACCACCGTCGATCCTTTGGACAGCCAGCAACTGTCCCAACCCAAGCGGCCAAACGCGCCAGAACTGAACCAGGTCGAACGCCCCAAGGCACCGCAAAAGCCGACGCAAATGGCCGTGATGCGCCCGGTTCAAACCCAGATTCCCGAGATTGAAACAACACCGGCGGCGCCTGTGCCGACACCAAAACCCAAGCCGAAAGCCAAGCCGGTGGCGAAGGCGAAGCCCACGCAAAAAAACCCGACATCAGCGACCAAGGCCGAGCAAAACAGCTCTCAAAGTACGGCGCAAAAAGCAGCGGGCAGCGAGGGCGGCACGCAGGCCGGGACGACCAACTCTGCGACAACCTCGACCTTGTCCAAGGGACAACAAGCAAAGCTCAAGGCGATCTGGGGGTCCAAAATCCGCTCGCGGATCGAACGCCGCAAAAGATTTCCGCCGGGGGTCAATGGTTCGGGTCAGGTTGCCGTCCGACTGACCGTTTCGCGAGACGGCCGCTTGCTGGACGTACGTGTCAGCAAATCATCCGGTGTGGCGGCCTTTGATCAGGCGGCGCTGAAGGCCGTAAAAAGCGCGGGAAAGTTCCCCAAAGCTCCAAAAAAGCTGCCCGGAGACCGCTTTACTTTGGATTTGCCGCTGAAGTTCACAAAATGATCCATCTGAAGTCCCTGAGCGGTTTTCCGAGTTGATCCTGCTTCCCCAGACTCATCTGAAATTTCAACGGGCAAGCCCCGGAACGAATGATCGCCGTGAGCAGCTGTCTTTGTCTGCTTTGCGGTGAGATGGACTGGATTCCTCTTTGTGTTGCTTCATTTCTTTCAATAGGTTGGATTCAACTGCGAGGAGCAAACCGAATGCCGCGAAACTACTTGAAAAAGGCTCTATTTGGGCTGGTGCTCGGTTTGGGGCTTGCCAATTCGGCCATTGCCGAAAGCGAAGCGGAAGCGGCGGCACAGGCCAACAACCCGCTTGCGGATATCACCGCCTTTAACATCCAGAACTATTACATCGACGCATTCACTGGCCCCGGCAACCTGACCGGCAATCAGTTCGTGCTGCGCTATGCCAAACCTGTCAGCATCGGCAACTCAAGCTGGCTGATCCGCGCCTCGCTGCCTTATAGCAGCTTTCCGGTTGGTACGGGCGGCGCAAAGGTCAACGGCATCGGTGATCTGGATCTGTTTGCGGCCTATCAGTTCAACACCGGCAACCCAGGGATTAGCTTTGCCGTTGGCCCGCAGGTTGTTGCCCCGACCGCGACGGACAACCGATTAGGGGCGGATCAGTGGCAATTGGGACTGGCAAATGTGTATTTCAACGCGACATCGCCGAAATTCCAGTTCGGATATCTGCTGACGTGGCGCGGCGGCATCGGAGACACAAATGGCAATCCTCGTGCCAGCCTTGGCGCCTTTCAGCCCTTTGCATTCTACCAGCTGGGAAATGGCTGGTACACGGGCGGCGCGCCTATCTGGAGCTACAACTTCCGCAACAACAACTATTCGGTCCCGTTAGGCATCCGGCTTGGGAAAGTCATCAAAAGCGGCGACACGGTCTTTAACATCTTCGTTGAGCCGCAGTGGTCCGTGCACGACAGCGGATCGGGCCTGCCGAAACGTCAGGTCTATTTTGCCGTGAACATGCAGTTTCTGTGAGCCATCGATACCGGGGGTGTGTCGTCCCACCCTTTGCACCTGATCCATTGGTGTGTCCGCTTGCGAAACAGGCGCCAAGGGTCATAGGCAAAAGGAAGAGTTGCAAGCAGGTCGGGCCGAGCGCAAAGTGCAGCCCAAGGAAACCGGGCAGCTTTTTGACGACGTGTTGACCTGTAAAAACAATACGGTGTGCTGATGCGTTTCAGAGTACCGACCTGCGTATCGGACGACGACCAATGGAGACATCCAAAATTTACGACGCCCTTGTGAACCTCGTTGCCCCGTTCAAGGCCTGGGTCGGTACCGTCAGCGTCGAACAGTTTGGTCTCGCGCTGATACTTGTTGTGCTGGTCATCGTCTTTCGCAAACCGATATCGGCCGGACTGACCAATCTTTTGGAACGCCTGTTACGGGCGTTGTCCATTACGCCCACACAGGATGTCCTGTCCGAAATTGACCGTACCCTGAGGGTGCTGGTTATCGCTCTGTCGGTCTATGTGTTTTCCAAAACACTGTCGCTGCCAGACGCAACACACGGACTTATTGAACGAATGTTTCTGTCTGTCTTCGTCCTTGCGGTGTTTTCCGGCTGGTATCAGGTGATCGGGCCATTGACGGCGATCATAGACCCGGAAAAGTTCCTGGCTGTCCGCGTTGATACATCATGGATGGAACGCATCGGCCAGTTCACGGTAATCCTGTTCGGCATAACGGCCCTTTTGAAAGTGTGGAACATCGACATTTCCAGCGCCCTCACAGGCGTCGGCGTCCTGGGGGCCGGGTTGGCAATTGCCGCGCAGGATTTCATCCGAAACCTATTCGCCGGCATGAGCAACATGAGCGAAAAACGGTTCGCGACCGGTGACTGGATCTGTGTCGAAGGCATCGTCGAAGGCACCGTCATCAACGTCGATGTCCGGTCTACCGTTGTTATGGGGTTCGACCGGGTGCCCCGATATGTGCCCAACAGCGACCTGTCCAATGCCATCGTCTTGAATAAATCGCGTATGGATCATCGGCGGGTTTACTGGATGCTCCCCATTAGGCTGGACGCCAGCGAGCAACAGCTTGAGGGGATCTGTCAGCACATCATCGACTATATGCGCACGTCGGGCGATTTCGTTAACGAAGACGGGACTCCGCTGATGGCCTGCGTGTCAGGCTTGTCCGAAAATGCCGTTGAAATTTTGATCTACGGCTTTTCTAACACCAAAGTGTATCGCGAGTTCATGGACGTGCGCAGCCGTCTGACCCAAGCCGTGCGGGCCGCGGTTACACAGAACGACGCCCATATCGCCTATCACACCCAAACGGTCATCGTGGAAAACGGCACACCGGAAGTTTTCGGCAAAGGGGACGGAGAATGACGTTTACGATTGACGCCCAGCGGGCCCACTGCCTTTCGTTCTTGCAGGAAGGCAAGCCAACATGATGACCGACCCGTCCTTTCCCAAAGTTGGCAACCTGCGCTGGTTTGCTCTTGTGGCGACCACAATTGGCATTTCGGCGCTGTTCATCGATGTGATTTCCGGATTTCTGATTGCCTTGCTGCTGGCGGCAATCTGCGCCGAACTTTTGCGCACCACCAACAATCGCATCATCGCGGCTTTGGGCGGGCGTGCCGGGGCAGGAACCGTCGTGACGCTGATACTGCTAGCCGGTGCCGTTATCTGGCCCCTGGTCGGTCTTATGTATCTTGCCGGAACGCAAGCCGCCGCTCTTGCAGGCGGCCTTGGGGATTTGCCTGAACAGATCGCGGTCTTTGATCCGGCCAATATCGAACTGCCAGACTGGGTCCCGTTTCGCGACGGAGTGACAAGCGCTCTGACAAACGTCGCAGCCAAAGTCGGAGAAATGGCGCAGACTGCGGCCGGGTTTTTCGTGAACACAATTTCGTCCATGGCTGTCGGGGCGGCCAAGTTCTTTCTCGACCTCTTTATCTTTTTCTATGCCCTGTTTTTCTTTCTGCAGATGACCCCATCCATTCTGATCAGCATATTGCGGTTTTCCGGCCTGCCGGTGTCCGTGCAGGACCGGTTGTTTGAACGCATGGTTTCGATCTCGCGGGCGACACTGAAAGGCACCTTGATCATCGGACTGGTTCAGGGCGGCCTTGGTGGGCTTGGGTTCTGGGCCACCGGGCTTGAGGGGGCCGCGTTCTGGTCCGTCGTGATGGCGATTCTTGCGGTCATTCCCGGTCTCGGCGCGCCGGTCGTTTTGTTCTGCGGAGCGGCATATCTGGCCTTTCAGGGCGAAACGACTTATGCAATCGGGCTGGCGGTCTGGGCCGGTGCCGTTGTCGGGACGATTGATAACGTTCTCAGACCGATCCTGGTGGGCCGCGACGTTGGGTTGCACGACTTGCTGATCCTGATCAGCACCTTGGGCGGCCTCGCGGCATTTGGCGCTGTCGGTCTGGTTTTTGGACCGGTGCTGGCCGGATTGTTCGTGTGTATCTGGACGGAAATCGCGGCTGCGACCGGAAATACCGACGCCCTGCCAGAGGAAACCACCGAAGAAGCGCCAACGCCGCCTGTGCCGGACAAAGCTGCGATTCCGATTCTGGACGAAGAAATGACCCGGGAGCTGGAAGAATTGCGCGCCTCCAAACTGAAACGCGAACAAGACCGGCGCGCCAGAGGGAACAAGCCTGATACCTGAGGTCCAAATGATGCAGAGAATGGACACGACCCTGATCAGTCCAAACTTGTCGGGCAGCCCGGATTTTCGGAGGGTTCATGACTGAGAGCGCCATCTTTCGCGTCGGTTTTCTGGTTTTCCCCGGCTTCCCCATGGCCTGCCTGACGTCGGCAATCGAACCCTTGCGCGCCGCGAACGAAATTGCCGAAACCAATGCGTTTGAATGGCGTGTTCTGTCCGAAACCGGTGACGCTGTAACAGCCAGCGCTGATGTTGTGTTTCAGCCGGATCAGGCCTTGCAGGACGCCGAAGGCCTGGATCTGCTGTTTCTGCTCTCAAGTCCGCAAGGCACCTTTGCCAACCCGCGGACCGGCAATGGCCGACTGCGTCATCTGGTCCGGCACGGCACCGATATCGGCGCTGTCAGCGGTGGGGTCTTTCCGCTGGCAGCTTCGGGTCTGCTGCAGGACCGCATCGGATCTGTGCACTGGTGTTACAAGTCTGCCTTTCAGTCCGAGTATCCGGATCTGCATACCAGCGACGATGTGATCGTCGTGGATCGTGGCTGTTTCACCGCATCTGGCGCTGCGGCTGTGTTTGACCTGATGCTGCGCCTGATCGAACAACGGCTTGATGGTGCTGTCATGACAGAAGTCGCCTGCTGGTTCCAGCACCCGCTGGTGCGAACCGAAGGTGTCAGTCAAAGCGTCCCGGCCTTTAAAACCGATGGTCTGGCCTGCGATCTGCCCGACACGGTTGCCCGCGCAATCGACGTGTTTTCCAAGAACCTTGAGGACCCGCTGGGGATTGGAGATGTCGCAGATCAGATCGGCGTTTCTCCGCGCCAGATGGAGCGGAGTTTTCGCCAGGCGTTGGATCAAAGCCCGCTTCAGTATTACCGCACGTTGCGAATGAATGCGGCGCGTCAGATGGTGCTATATTCGCGCGAAAGCCTGACCGAAATTGCGCAGGCCGTGGGCTATGTCAGTTCATCGACGCTGTCGAAACATTACCGCAGCGCCTTTGGCATGACACCTCAGGACGAACGCCGCCGGGCCAACCGGTTCCGGGTGGAAGAGAACCGGCCAGTGCCTTCGGTCTGATTGCTCAGGCGACTGAATGCGCCGCTTCGATCAAGGCATGATGTAACGACCCGGCGGACGAGCGCGGCCCCAGCACGCTGAACCCTGCCGTTGAACAGATCACGAAACAGCCAAGATGATGCAGCAACGTGCGTGTCGCCTGCCCCGGCTGCATGGTCGGAACATCAGCCGGACACAGACGTTCGAGCAACGCCACGCTACCCGACCCGGTGAGGTCAAAACGGCACCAGCCATCGGTCTGTTCCGTCACACTGGCGACTGGGCCAATGGCCTGAGCGATGTGGGCTGCCAGCAGTTCGTATTGCGCATGATCTGCGTCGATCATCCACTGATCCGGGCCGGTCCACCAAGCGGTGAAATCGCCACTAATCGTGCTTTGCCCGGGGCCCGGCAGGTCAAGACCCAAGGCAGTCTTCGCAACCAGGCGGACGGCGTCGGCCTTGCCTTTGCGGGTCGTCAGAGAGGCCATGGAACGGTCGGGATTTTCTGAAATCGTCACCTGTCCGATTGTGTGAATGCGCGCGGCGCCAGCGCCCAGCGGGGTGATGGGTTTCAAATCAGTCACGCAAGCGCCCTCCTTCGGGGTCCACGAAATGGGCGGACACCAGTTCGACCAGCAGTTCGCCACCTTCCAGCGGGTTCACGGCCCGCATGGTTTCACCCAATCGGTTCGATCCGTTTTTCACAAACGCCAGCCCGATCGAACTTTCCAAAATCGGAGAATACGCCGCCGAGGTCACGTACCCCTGATCATGCGCAGCATCGACAGGGCCAGACGCCGCCATAAGATGCGATCCGGTCATGATCTGACCATCGCCTTTCGGTTTCAACCCAACCAGAGCCAGCGCATCGGCAGTGTTCAACCCATCGCGTTCCGACAGGGTGTTGCCGATACAGTCTTTCTTTTTCGACACCATCCGGCCCATACCAAGGTTCAAAGCCGTGGTGGTGCCGTTCAGTTCGGCTCCGGTGGCATGGCCTTTTTCAATGCGCATCACGCCCAGCGCTTCGGTGCCATAAGGCGTGAGATCGAATTCCTGTCCTTCGTCCATCAGACGGCGGATCAAGGCATCGCCATAGCGGGTCGGCACGGCAATCTCGAACGCCAGTTCACCTGAGAACGAGATCCGAAACAACCGCGCCCGCAACCCGCCACCGACGGTGATCTCGCCACAGGCCATAAAGGGAAACGCGTCATTGGTTATGTCAAATTCGGGGTCGACGATCTTTTGCAACAGCTTGCGGGCGTTCGGCCCGGCCACGGCATATTGTGCCCAGGCTTCGGTGGTTGAAATCAGCTGAACGTCCAGATCCGGCCACAGGCATTGCCGGGCAAATTCCATGTTGCGATAGACCGGCACCGCGTTGGCAGTGGTTGTGGTGACCACGAAATGATCTTCGGCCAGACGCGCCGCGGTGCCATCGTCATAGGCAATCCCGTCTTCGCGCAGCATCAGACCATAGCGCACCTTGCCGACCGCCAGTTTGGCAAACCCGTTGGCATAGATCTTGTTCAGGAACGCGGCCGCATCTGCGCCCTGCACGTCGATCTTGCCCAGCGTGGTCACATCACAGACCCCGACCGAGCTGCGGGTGGCCAGCACCTCGCGGTCAACCGCCTGCCGCCAGTGAGTTTCGCCGGGGCGAGGGAAATACTGCGCGCGCAGCCAGTTGCCGACTTCGACAAATTCAGCCCCCTGCTCAGCCGCCCAATGATGGCTGGGCGTCAGGCGGGTCGGGTGGAACGCTTTGCCCACAGACCGGCCTGCCAAGGCGCCCATCGCAACGGGCGTATAGGGCGGGCGGAAGATCGTGGTGCCGGTTTCAGGAATGGTTTTGCCGGTCAGTTCGGCCATCACTGCCAGCCCCGTCAGATTGGCCGTCTTGCCCTGATCAGTGGCCATGCCCAAGGTCGTGTATCGCTTGAGGTGCTCGACCGAGCGAAAGCCCTCCTGATGGGACAGCTTGATATCCTTGACGGTGACATCGTTCTGGAAATCGACCCAGGCGCGCTTTGCACCCTGAACGTACCAGAATGGCGACACTGAAACTGGCCGATCCTCGGCGGCTGGCAAATCACCAGCCTGCGCGGTGAGACCGATGCTTTCCAAAGCGTCCACTGCGCCTTGCGCCCCTGACGCCAAAGCGCTGTGGGTCGACGTTTCGCCATTTGCGGCGCCTGCGACGGACTGTCCCTGGGGAAGATCGCCGCCGGGAACGAAGCTCAGGATCTTTTCGCTCCAGACCGGTCGCCCGCGCTGGTGGCAGGTCAGGCCCAGGTTCGGGTTCCACCCGCCAGACACGGCGACGGCGCCACATGGGATCACGCGAGTCTGGCCGTTGATAAGTTTCACGGTCACGGATTTGACGCCCAGCCGCCCCTTGGTATCGGCGATCTGTGCACCTGCGAGAACCTCGGTGCCTTGCATGTCTGGCGCGGTATCGCGAGTGTCCACGATGGTCGGAACTGACACCCCTTTGGCCACCAGATCGGCTGCCGTTCGGTGACCGTCGTCATTATTGGTAAATACAACAACGCTTGGCGCAGGCGTGGCCGCCCAGCGGTTGGCATAAGCGCGCACGGCCCCGGCCAGCATGACACCAGGGCGGTCGTTGTTTTCAAACGCGATGGGGCGTTCAATTGCTCCGGCACAGACCAGCGCGCGTTTGGAATAGATCCGCCAGAAAACCTGACGCGGTTTGCCGTCTTCCGGCACCGCCAGATGATCTGATATCCGTTCGACCGCGCCATAGACACCATGGTCATAAGCCCCGACCACGGTTGTACGTGGCATGATGCGGACGTTGTCCATTGTCGCGAGTTCAGCTTGCGCCGTTCCGACCCAATCAGCGCCGGACATATCTGTAAGTGTGCCAGTGTCTGCGATCAGGCGTCCCCCCAGCAGAAAGTCCTCTTCCGCCAGGATCACGCGCGCCCCTGCCCGGCCTGCCGTCAGGGCCGCAGCCAGTCCGGCAGGACCAGCCCCGACCACCAGCAAATCGCAATGCAGAAACCCCTTGTCATAGACATCCGGGTCGTCCTGAAGAGAAATGCTGCCAAGACCTGCGGCATGGCGGATCATCGGTTCGTACAGCTTTTCCCAAAACGCCTTCGGCCACATGAAGGTCTTGTAATAAAACCCTGCGGCGAAGAAGCGGTGGAACACGTCGTTCACGCCCAGCGCATCGAATTTCAGCGATCCCAGGCGGTTCTGGCTGTCTGCCGTCAGCCCGTCAAACAGCTCAACCGTGGTGGCGCGGGTGTTGGGTTCGCGCCGTGCCCCGCTGCGCAGTTCGACCAGCGCATTGGGCTCTTCTGATCCCGCACTCAGCACGCCCCGCGGGCGATGATATTTGAATGATCGGCCCATCAGGCGCACATCATTTGCCAGCAGCGCCGAGGCCAGCGTGTCGCCCTTGCGCCCCTCAAAAGTTTTGCCATCAAAGGTGAATTGCAGTGGGCTGGCGTGGTCGATCAGGCCGCCGGTCAATCGGTTGATGCTCATTGCCCGCGCCCCTGTGCAATGGCCACGTCGCGGGCCAGTTCAACATTGGTGATTTCATGCGTCACCGTATTGCGCGTCACCACCAGCCAGGACCGGTCGCCCTGTTCGTGGAACCACAGCTCGCGATGCAGACCGGCTGGATTATCTCGCAGATACATATAGTCGTGAAACGCCTGCGCAGCGTCATCTGCCTGCCAGTCAGGCCGATCGATCAGCCCGGCATCACCCAGATACACGAATTCGGCGGCGTCGCGCGGGCCCAGCAATGGATGGTTGATAATCATGTGCCTGTCCCCCTTTTCAATGCAGGTTGGGCTGAGCGCCCTGGCCTTTTTCATCGACGATATGCCCGGTGCGGAACCGGTCCAGTCGATAGGCCGTGGCAGTTTCGTGCGGGGTGTCAGTCGCCAAAAGATGCGCAAGGCACCACCCGGCAGCGGGCGTGGCCTTGAACCCGCCGTAACACCAGCCCCCGTTGAAATAGAGCCCGTCAATGGGGGTTCGGTCGATGAAGGGCGTGCCGTCCATCGACATGTCCATGATCCCACCCCAACCGCGCAGTAGCCGGACGCGCCCCAAGGCCGGGATCAGTGCAACACCGCTTTCAACGACATCTTCGACCACGGGCAGGTTGCCGCGTTGCGCGTAGGAGTTATAGCCGTCGATATCGCCGCCAAACACCAGCCCGCCCTTGTCAGATTGGCTACAATAAAAATGCCCGGCCCCGAATGTGATGACGCCGGGGATGGTCGGCTTCAGCCCTTCGGAGACAAAGGCCTGCAAGACGTGGCTTTCAATCGGCAGGCGCAGCCCCGCAAGCGACATCACGCGACTGGATGACCCGGCCACGGATGAGGCCACCTTTTTTGCGCCGATATACCCACGCGAGGTTTCGACGCCCTTGACCTTGCCATTCTCGATCCGAAACCCGGTGACTTCACAGTTCTGGATGATATCGACGCCAAGCTGATCCGCCCCGCGCGCATATCCCCAGGCCACGGCGTCATGGCGCACGGTGCCGCCGCGCCGATGCAACAGGCCGCCCTTGATCGGGAAGCGGGCGTTGTCAAAGTTCAGGAAGGGATACAGCTTGCGCACACCCTCGGTGTCCAAAAGCTCAGCATCCGACCCGTTCAGGATCATTGCATTGCCGCGCCGCCTGGCCCCATCACGCTGCGCATCCGAGTGAACAAGGTTCAGGATACCGCGCTGGCTGACCATCGCGTTATAGTTCAGTTCCTGTTCCAGCCCTTCCCACAGCTTCAGGGAAAACTCATAAAACGGCTCGTTGCCGTCCAGCATATAGTTTGATCGGATGATCGTCGTATTCCGCCCGACGTTGCCACCGCCGATCCAGCCTTTTTCAAGCACGGCGATCCGCTTGCCGCCGAACTGGGCCGCCAGATAATAGGCCGCCGCCAGCCCGTGCCCGCCACCGCCGATTATGACATAATCATAGTCGGCCTGCGGAGATGCGTCGCGCCAGGCCGGGGTCCACCCCTTGTGCCCGGTCAACGCCTCTTTGATAACGCGAAATCCACTATAGCGCATGGCACCCTCATCCGTTTCAGACAGAAGCCTGCCGGATTTGGTAGTTTTTCATAGGCTCAGTTCGGACAGAGACTGCTCCATTTCCGACATTGAAGCGCAAAGTCTGCATCTGGGGCAAACGGCAAGCCCCAGCAGGTTTAAACAACCCGCACGCCAGACGGTGTTCGGGCTTGTACGTCTCTCGCATTCACGTATCTTTGGTATACCATTTAATCAGATCCGGGTCAGGCGCCCGGCAGGAAAGACAACAACATGCCATTTCTGGATGACCACCGGCTGTTTCCGACAGACGCCAAATCGCGGGCGATTGCGTCCGACCTGTATGACGGTATTCGCGACCTGCCTTTGATTTGCCCGCATGGCCACACGGATCCGCAATGGTTCGCTGAAAACACCGCCTTTCCCGATCCCGCACAGCTATTCGTCACGCCGGATCATTATGTATTCCGTATGTTGTGTTCAGCTGGCCTCGATCTGACGGCCCTTGGCGTTCCACGGGTCGACGGCGGAGAGGTCGAAACCGACCCGCGCAAGATCTGGCGGCTGTTCGCCGAAAACTACCATCTGTTTCGCGGCACCCCCAGCCGGCTTTGGCTGGACCATGCATTTCAGGATGTCTTTGGCCTTGAGACGCGCTTGAATGCCTCGAATGCCGACGCGTTTTTTGACCGGATCAGCGCGAGTTTGTCGTCCCCCGAATTTCGGCCACGGGCCTTGTTTGAACGGTTTGGGATCGAGGTTCTGTCAACCACGGACAGCGCGCTTGATGATCTTCGCTGGCATCGGCAGATCAAACAGGATGGATGGCACGGAAGGGTCATTCCAACCTATCGCCCCGACGCCGTGGTCGATCCGGATTACGAAGGCTTTGTTGGCAACATTGCCCGTTTGGGTGAGCTGACCGGCGCCGATGCGACGACCTGGCACGGTTATCTGGAAGCGCACCAGATCCGGCGCGCGTTTTTCAAGACCATGGGCGCGACTGCCACCGATCACGGCCACCCGACAGCCCGCACGGCTGATCTGCCAACGCAAGACGTGGTCAGGTTGTTTCAAACAGTGATCTCGGGCAAGGCGACATCAGATGAGGCTGAACTGTTCCGCGCCCAGATGCTGACCGAAATGGCCCGGATGAGTGTCGAAGACGGGCTGGTCATGCAGCTGCACCCCGGATCGTTCCGCAATCATTCGCCCATCGTTATGGCGCGTCATGGGCGCGACAAGGGGTTCGATATCCCGTCGCGTACTGATTACGTGCATGATCTGAAACCTTTGCTGGAAGCGGTCGGGATGAACCCGAAGCTGACACTGATCCTGTTTACGCTGGACGAAACCAGTTATAGCCGCGAACTGGCTCCACTGGCCGGAGCTTACCCTGCGTTGAAGCTGGGTCCAGCCTGGTGGTTCTTTGACAGCGTCGAAGGGATGCTGCGCTATCGCCGCCACGTCACGGAAACCGCAGGCTTTTATAACACGGTCGGTTTCAACGACGACACCCGCGCCTTCTGTTCGATCCCTGCGCGACACGATGTGGCGCGGCGGGTCGACAGCAGTTACCTGGCCGAACTGGTGGCGACCGGGCGTCTGGACCTGGATGAGGCGCATGAGGTTGCTGCCGATCTTGCCTGCGGTCTGGCTCGCAAGGCATACAACTTATGACGCGGCTGTCTCAAGCGGATCTGCCCGGAAAGACCCGCCCAGAAAACGGCGTGGTTCACCTTGGCCTTGGTGCGTTCTTTCGGGCGCATGTCGCGATGTATCTGGCCGATGTCATGGATGCGTCAGGCGGGAATTGGGGCGTGGTCGGCGTCAGCCTGCGCAGCCCGTCGACCCGAGATAAACTGGCCGCTCAGGATAATGTGTACACTGCCGCCGAACTGGGCCCCGAGGGCGCTCAGTATCGTGTGATGGGCGACGTCACAAAGGTGCTGGTCGCGCCCGAAAGTCCAGCCGACGTGCTGGCAGCAATGGCCGTTCCTGCGATCCGGATCGTGACTTTGACGGTGACGGAAAAAGGCTATCACCACGAACCCGCGTCAGGGCTGCTTAGGACCGATGATCCGGATATACTCCACGATCTGACCAACCCGAACGCCCCCCGAACAGCGCTTGGGTTCCTTGTTCGTGCGCTGGACCTGCGCCGCAAAGCCGGGCATCGCCCGTTTACCGTGTTAAGTTGCGATAACCTGCCCGAGAATGGGCACATGGTCCGGGCTTTGGTGCAGGAATTCGCGCAGCTCATCGACCCCGCGTTAGCAGACTGGATCGCCAGTGAGGTCCGATTTCCCTCCTGCATGGTCGACCGCATCGTTCCGGCCACCACACAAGCCGATATTGACTCGGTTGAGGCCGATACAGGGCGGCTGGATCTGGCCCCAGTCATGCATGAACCGTTCTGCCAATGGGTCGTCGAAGATGACTTTGTCGATGGGGATCGCCCGCCATTGGAAACTGTCGGTGTGCAGATGGTCAATGATGTCACGCCCTTTGAAAAGATGAAGCTGCGCTGCCTGAACGGCACGCATTCATCGCTGGCTTATCTGGGTTATCTTGCCGGGCACGCCACCATCCATGATGCCGTCAGCGATCCGGTTTTTGCGGCCCTGTGCGCCAAGGTGTGGCAGGCAGAGATCATTCCGACTTTGACGCCACCTCAGGACACTGATCTTACGGCCTATGCTGCGACGCTGCTTGATCGGTATCGCAACCCTTCCATCCGTCACGCCACATGGCAGATCGCAATGGACGGGTCGCAAAAACTGCCGCAACGCCTGTTGGGAACAATATCTGACAATCTGGACCAGAACCGGCCCTGCGCAGGTCTGATGCTGGCCGTTGCCGCATGGATGAAATACGCCTCGGGGCAGGACGAAACAGGTCACCCAATTGATGTCCGCGATCCGCTGGCCGATCGAACGCGTGGATTGTGGGATGGCAACGCCTCTGCCGAAGCCCGCGTCGATGCGTATCTGGACCTAGGCGATGTGTTTGGTGAACTGGCGAACCGGGCCGAGTTTCGCCAGGCTTTGATCACCGCCTGCGATCTTCTTGAAACGCACGGCGCAAGGGGCGCGGTGGAAAGGATTACGTCATGATAGAAAGCTGGCGCTGGTACGGAGATCTCGACAAGATCACACTGCCCGAGATTGCCCAGACAGGGGCCACAGGCATAGTGACGGCCCTGCATGACATCCCCTATGGCAAGGTTTGGCCAATCGAGGCGATCCGCGCCCGACAGGCGGCGATTGCCGCGGATCTGGACCTGCACTGGAACGTGGTTGAAAGCCTGCCGATCCATGAAGCCATCAAGAAAGGCGACGGCGATCTGGACCCGCTTTTCGCCAACTACCGGCAATCCATGGCCAATCTCGCGGCCTGTGGTGTGCAGGTGATCTGTTACAACTTCATGCCGCTGCTGGATTGGACGCGCACCGACCTTGCCGCGCCGGTGGCCAAAGGCGGGACGGCGCTCAGGTTTTCGCAGGCCCGCATGGCGGCCTTTGAAATTCACATGTTAAAGCGCGAGGGGGCCGAGGCCGATTATTCTGATGAGGTGCGCGCGCAGGCGTCCGCGTGGATCGCCAGGGCAACACAACAAGACCGTGACACATTGTTGACCAGCATCATGGCCGGTCTTCCAGGCGCCTATGATCGCTATGACATCGACAGTTTACGCTTAGCGCTGGACGGGTATCGTGGCATTGACCGGGATACATTGCGGGCCAATTATGCACGGTTTCTGGCCGAAATCATCCCAACAGCGCAGGACCTTGGCATTCGCATGTGCGTCCATCCGGATGATCCGCCACGCGATATCCTTGGCTTGCCCCGTATGGTGTCAAACGCAGATGATATCGAATGGATTCTAGGCCAGCAGGACGCCCTGGAAAACGGGCTGACCCTGTGCTCAGGCTCGCTTGGCGCGAACCCTGTCAATGATGTGCCCGCCATCGCCCATCAGTTCGCGGACCGCATTCATTTTGCCCATCTTCGCAATGTGACGAAAGATCCGGACGGATCCTTTCAGGAAGCAGCCCATCTGGAGGGTGACACGGACATGCCAGCCCTTGTCGCTGCCCTGCTGGATGAAGAAGACCGACGCCGTCAGGCGGGTCGCGCCGATGCCGAGATCCCGTTCCGTCCGGATCATGGCCACGAATTGTTGTCAGATATCGGGAGCGGCACGCATCCGGGGTATCCGTTGATCGGGCGCCTGCGCGGGCTGGCCGAATTGCGTGGTGTTATCGCGGGGCTTGGATACCGCTCGCAGGGATGAAGCAAGCCTCCCTGCGAAACGGCACAAGTTGTAACCCGTGATCAGGGCCGCAAATCGCCCGGTAGCAGGTCGTCAGGTATGTTTTGATAGCTGACCGGGCGCAGGAAGCGGCGGATCGACAAAGTGCCAACTGACGTGTGGCCAAAGTTGGTGGACGCCGGATAGGGCCCACCATGTACCATCGTGTCGCAAACCTCGACCCCGGTCGGGAAACCGTTGGCCAGAATGCGGCCTGCCTTGCGCTCAAGGATCGGCATCAGGGACTGCCCCAGTTCAGAATCCTCCGCATCCAGATGAAGCGTGCAGGTCAGTTGCCCCTGCAAACTCGCCGCAACCTGACGCATTTCGTCCGCGTCCTTGACCCGAACGATAAGGCCAAGGGGGCCAAACACCTCTTCACCCAGCGCTTCATTGGCCAGCCAGTCTTTGCCCGTGGTCGCGTACAGATACGGTGTAGCGTTACGCATGTCACAGACCGAGGTCAGGATTTCCTGTACGCCTGCGCTGCCCGCAACGCGGTCTCGCCCGGCCCGATAGGCGGCAGCAATCCCATCGGTCAGCATGGTTTGCGCGCCCATCGGTTCCAACGCTTTCAACGCCGCGTCGGTAAAGGCATCGGCGTCCGGACCATCCATCACGACAGCGATTCCGGGATTGGTGCAGAATTGTCCCGCCCCCATCGTCAGCGACCCGGCCCAGCCTGCCGCCATCTCGCCGCCGCGATCCCGCAGCGCGGCAGGGAGCAGGAACATCGGATTGACAGACCCGAGTTCACCAAAGAATGGAATGGGGTTTTCACGTTGCGCGCAGAGATCGAACAGAGCGCGCCCACCGGCCAGTGATCCGGTGAACCCAACCGCATTGATCAGCGGATGCTGCACCAATGCGGTGCCGACATCACGTTTTCCGCCCTGGATCAGTGAGAACACGCCCGGATGCACGCCACAGCTCACAATGGCAGCATGGATCGCTTCGGCAACAATTTCGCCGGTGCCGGGATGGGCACTGTGGCCTTTGACAACCACCGGGCATCCTGCAGCCAAAGCCGCGGCCGTATCGCCGCCGGCCGTTGAGAATGCCAAGGGGAAATTCGAGGCTCCGAAAACGGCTACAGGCCCGATCGGGCGTTGAACCATCTTGATGTCGGGACGTGGCAAGGGCTGACGATCAGGCAGGGCTGCGTCATGCCGGCGATCAAGATAATCGGCCGCCATGATGTGCGACGCAAACATACGCAGCTGACCCGTGGTGCGCCCGCGTTCACCCTCAAGCCGGGCTTGAGGCAACCCGGTTTCCTGACACCCGATCTCGGTGATGGCATCCCCGCGCTTTTCAATCTCGTCGGCAATGGCATTCAGAAACGCGGCGCGATCGGCGCGCGTTGAGTATCCAAAAGACAAAAATGCCTGCTCAGCCATCTGACAGGCCTGATCGACCAGCGCTGGCGTGCCGACCGAAAACGTGTGCGACGGACCCTCTGCGGGCTCGGATGAAAACGTCGTTTCACCGGACACCCAAGCGCCGGCGACAAGGTGCTTCCCGTGGGGCTTGAAGCTCATGTTTCTGCCTTTCCATATCGCGTCCGGACCCGTTCTGGACGCTGTGTCAAAAGTAATCAACGCACAAATAGCTTGACTCGACTCAATTTGGTATACCATTTTTCGTAAATAATATTGTATGAGTATTTGCGTTGTCGACGCTCGCCCGACCAGATCGGATCCCCATGCGACCAAGACGCCAGACAGGACGAATGAACATTCACCAGCAGGTCGTTCGCGAACTGGCGGTGCGTATTCTGTCCGGCGTTCTACGCCCCGGAGACATTCTTCCAACCGAAGACAACGCCAGTACTGAAATGGACGTGAGCCGAACAGCGTATCGTGAGGCGATCAAGGTTTTGTCCGCCAAAGGCCTGTTGGAATCCCGCGCCAAAGTCGGGACACGGGTGCGCCAGAAATCTGAATGGAACATGCTGGACCCCGAAATTCTGGGCTGGAAGTCCGAGATCGAAACCCCGTCGAAATTCGTCGATGACCTGTTTGAGTTTCGCATGATCATTGAGCCCGCTGCAGCCCGTCTGGCCGCCAGAAAGGGATCGCCCGAAAAGATCGACAAGATCCGCCACGCGTTTGAGACGATGGCAAACACAGAGATGTCGTCCGTCGAAAACTTCGAGGCCGATTTCGACTTTCACAAAAGTATTCTTGAGGCTTCGGAAAATGAACTTCTCAGTTCATTGGGCCATGTCGTGGAAACCCTTTTACTGACCAGCTTTGAGTTGTCTGCCTTGCGCCCGGGCGCGCGGGAACAATCTGTCCCGTTGCATGGCGCAGTGCTGGCGCAAATCCAGAACCGCGATCAGGACAAGGCGCGCGACGCCATGACGACCCTGTTGGCAAGCGCCCGAACCGATCTTGATGACGTTCTACAAAACGACATCCACGAAACCACAATATTGAAGAAAGCGGATCCGGACGACACATCGACTCGGGCAGGAGGAAACCGCTCACCAAATTGACTGCATTCAACGCTAGAGGAGGAGACTATGTTGAACAAATTTCTTTTAGGAGCGACGATCCTTGCCACGTCCCTGACAACCGGGGCCGTCATGGCGGACACGTCAGGCAAACGCATCGCATTGTCGAATAACTATGCCGGGAATTCCTGGCGTCAGGCCATGCTGGGAAGTTGGGAAAAAGTGGCTGGACAAGCCGTAACCGACGGGGTCGTGGCCGAAGCACCAGCCTTTACCACCGCTGAAAACCAGGTGACCGAACAGGCCGCGCAGATCCAGAACATGATCCTGCAAGGCTATGACGCCATCGTCATCAACGCCGCATCCCCTGACGCTCTGAATGGTGCGGTCAAGCAAGCCTGTGACGCCGGTATCGTGGTGGTATCGTTCGACGGCATCGTGACCGAGCCTTGCGCATACCGTATCGCGGTTGACTTCAAGGCGATGGGCAAGGTCGAAGTCGATTACCTTGCAACCCGCATCGATGGCGGCAATCTGCTGGAAATTCGCGGACTGGCCGGTGTTTTTGTCGATGACGAGATCAGCGCCGGGATCCACGAAGGTGTGGCCGAGCATTCGCAGTTTAAAATCGTCGGGTCGGTGCACGGAGACTGGGCGCAGGACGTCGCGCAAAAGGCAGTTGCCGGTATTCTGCCATCCTTGCCGGACATCGCGGCGGTCGTAACGCAAGGTGGTGATGGCTATGGCGCAGCGCAGGCATTTGCCGCTGCGGGTCGCCCGACCCCATTGATCGTGATGGGCAACCGGTATGATGAAATGCTGTGGTGGAAAGAACAGAAAGACGCCAACGGCTATGAAACCATGTCGGTGTCCATCGCTCCGGGTGTCGGCACGCTGGCCTTTTGGGTGGCTCAGATGATCCTTGATGGCAAAGACGTGCCACAGGATCTGACCGTGCCGTTCCTGACCGTGACGCAAGACACGCTGGAAGACAGCCTTGCCGGCACGCAGCCGGGTGGTGTGGCCAATGTGGAATACTCGCTTGAGGACGCCATGGCCGCAATCGCTGGCAAGTAACCGACAAAACTAACGATAAGGGCAAGGCACATGAACGCGTCCGACAAGACCATCGTCAGTCTCACGCACGTCGCAAAGCACTTCGGTGCGGTGCGCGCGCTGGATGGCGTGGATCTTACAGTGACCGCCGGAGAGTGCCTTGGCCTTGTCGGCCACAACGGGGCCGGAAAATCGACCCTGATGAATGTTCTGGCGGGCACGCTGTCGGCCGACAAAGGGACGATCAGCGTACACGGGCATGACCTGTCCGGGCGCTATTCCGTATCGACCGCTGGTGAAAACGGTATTCGCTGTGTGTTTCAGGAATTGTCGTTGTGCCCCAACCTTTCGGTGGCCGAAAATGCGCGGATCTTTCATCCGTCGCTGACCGGCTTTGGCTGGAAGCGCCGCGCCGGGGACATGATCCACGCAAAACTGGACGAGATCTTTCCCGGACACGGAATTACCCCTGATGATGTGGTCGCGGACCTGTCCATCGGCAAACGCCAGATGGTGGAAATTGCCCGCGCCTTCACCACGACCAACGCTCCGCTGCATCTTGTGATCCTTGATGAACCCACGTCCTCTCTGGATGCGGTGACATCGGGCCAGTTGCTCGACTTTGTGCGCAAGGTCGTTGGCTCGGGGATAAGCTGCATCCTGATCTCGCATGTTCTGGGCGAGGTTCTGAATTACGCGGACCGGATTGTGGTGATGAAAGACGGGCTTGTCGTTGCTTCAAAACCCGGAAGTGATTTCACACGAGATACCCTTGTGGCCGCGATGGGCAACGTGGTCGAAGTCGAAGAGATCAAGGATCATCAGGCCTTTGAAGCCAAACGGGGCCAGACTGAGATTGTGATCGAAGCCCGGTCCGATACCGCACTGGACAGTGTGCCACTGGTCGCCCACCGCGGCGAAATCATCGGGCTGGCGGGGCTTGCCAGCCACGGCCAGACAACCATGTTGCTCAAAATCTATGACGCGGCGATGCGCAACAAGCGCACGCCAAAGGTCGACGGCCCGGTTGCACTGGTTGCCGGAGATCGCCAGACCGACGGGGTGTTTCACCTGTGGTCGATTTCGCGCAATGTCGGCGTGCGCAGCTTGCGCAGAATGGTCAAACGCGGGCTGATCGATCCGCTGGCCGAGGCGGCGTTGGGGCGCGAATGGCAAGAGCGGATCAAAATCAAGACGCCGGATATGGATGATAACATCCTGTCTCTGTCGGGTGGCAATCAACAAAAGGCGCTGTTTGCCCGGGCACTGGCCAGCGACGCCGACATCATACTGATGGACGACCCGATGCGCGGCGTCGATATCGGCACCAAGCTGGAGGTCTATGACCTGATCCGCGACGAGGCCGCACAGGGCCGCACGTTTCTTTGGTACACAACGGAAATGGACGAACTTTACAATTGCGACCACACTTATGTGTTTCGCGATGGGGCCATCGTGGCCGATCTGACCCGCGATGCTTTATCAGAAGAAAAAATCCTGCAATCGTCGTTTCAGGAAAGCGCCTGATCATGTTGGCAAAACTGACCTCACCCCGGTTTCTGCGCGCCGCCCTGCCTGCCGCCAGCTTCACGATCCTGCTGCTGGCCATCTTCTATGTGCAGCCCCGCGCAATGAGCTATTTCGGCATGAACCTGATGCTGCAATACACCGTACCGATCGCTCTGGCGACCATCGCGCAGATGTTCATCATCACCGTCAACGACCTTGATCTGTCTATCGGAGCTTTTGTCGGTCTGACCGCCTGCATCGGTGCCACATTGCTTGCCGATACGCCGGTTTTGGGGGTGCTGGCCTTGGCCGCCTGCGTGGCTGCCTATGCCGCGATGGGGGCGCTGATCCACTGGCGCAACTTGCCGTCAATCGTGGTGACGTTAGGGATGTCTTTCGTCTGGCTCGGGATCGCGGTTCTGGTCTTGCCGACACCGGGTGGCACAGCGCCGGGCTGGGTCAAATCGATCATGGCCCTGAAAGTGCCGTATGTGCCGTTTCCTATCGTGGCCGCAGTTGTCATCGGCTGTGTCGTGCATGTGGTTCTGATGCGATCAAGCTATGGCGTGGTGTTGCGCGGTGCCGGTGGCAACCCCAAAGCCATCGGTCGGGCGGGCTGGTCGCTTCTGAAAACCAAGATGGTCATGTTCGGCGCCGCCGGGTTCTTTGGCGTGTTGTCCGGCCTGTCCCTGATCGGGCTGACGTCGGCCGCTGACGCCCATATCGCGGACCGGTATACACTGTATGCCATCGCAGGCGTGATCCTTGGTGGTGGTGAATTCGTCGGCGGGCGCGTGTCGCCCATTGGAGCGGTTATCGGGGCGTTAACGCTGGCGTTGACCGGATCCTTCCTGACCTTCCTGCGGATCTCTCCTGACTGGCAGATCGGGGCGCAGGGCGGCATTCTGATCCTGGTTCTGGCCCTGCGCGCCCTGATCAACCGGCGAGAGGGCTGAGGCATGACATTCGTCAAAACCCTGTCGCAGAAAGCCTGGATATGGTCCTTCGTCGGGATGTTCGCAGTATGGCTGGCCACGGCGGTCTACACGGGCGGCAAGGGCAGCGCAGATGTTTTGACCGCAGCGCTGTCCTTTGCCACGTTCACCGTGATCGTGGGGATCGGACAGATGTTCGTGATCACCACGGGGCCTGGCAATGTCGATCTGTCGATCCCGTCGACGATCTCTCTCTCCGGCGCGGTCGCGATGAAGATCATGGACGGTTCAAACGCGATGCTGGCCATCGGGTTCGCGGCTTCGATGGGCTGTGGGGTGGCCGTGGGGATCTTCAATTACATCCTGATCCGCGTGCTGCGTATCCCGCCGATCATCGCGACGCTCAGTTCCAGTTTCCTAATCCTGTCCTCGGCCATCGCCTATGGGCGGGGTTTAAAAATCAAACCACCGCCGCTGCTGGCAGACTTTACCACCGCGCAAATCATGGGCATTCCGGTGCTGGCCATCGTTATCATCCTGCTTGCTGCCGTTATGGGCGTTGTTCTGAACCGGACCATGTACGGCCGCTCGGTTCTGGCCATCGGCCAGAACATGCGCGCGGCCTGGTTGGCCGGGATCAACGTCGAACGCATCCGCTTTTTCACCTACCTGCTCAGCGCCGTGCTGGCGGCCTTGTGCGGCTTTCTGCTGTCGGGGTTTTCCGGCGGAGCATCGCTGAACATGGGGCAGGAATACTTGCTGGCCTCAATCGCCGTTGTGGTCATCGGCGGCACGTCGGTGGCGGGCGGTAAGGCCAACGTCGCCGGTATCTGGGGCGCGGCCATGTTCATGTTCCTTTTGGTCACCATGCTGAATACCTTTGGCGCCAGCGCTGGCATCCGGCTGATCATGACAGGCCTGATCATTGTCGCCGTGATCACCATCGCCGGTGGCGATGAACCGCAACGATAGGAGTAAGACGATGTCAATGGTGAGCGATAGCTATGAATATTATGACAAGCGGTTTTATGATCTCACGGTTCCCATCGCTGCGGTAGAAACGCTGTATGATCAATGCCGCTGGGCCGAAGGCCCGGTGTGGTTCAACGATCACGCAACCCTGCTGTGGAGCGATATTCCCAACCAAAGGATGCTGCGCTGGACCGAAGGGCAAGGTGTATCCGTGTTCCGCGCACGGTCTGATTTTGCCAACGGCCACACGCGCGATCGTCAGGGTCGGCTGGTCAGCTGCGAACACGGCACCCGCCGGGTCACGCGCACGGAACCCGACGGATCAGTCACGGTAATCGCCGACAGCTATGACGGTAAGCGGCTGAACTCACCCAACGATGTGGTGGTAAAATCGGACGGAACGATCTGGTTCACGGACCCGAGCTATGGGATTATGTCGGACTATGAGGGATACAAATCCGACATGGAGCAAGCCAAGTGCTATGTCTTCTGCGCGGATCCCAACACCGGTGCGTTAAAGATCGTTGCAGATAGTTTTGTCAAACCCAACGGCCTCTGCTTCAACGCCGAAGAGACCCGCTTGTACATCGCCGACAGTGGCCGCAGCCACGACCCCGACGGCCCGCATCATATCCGGGCATTTGATGTCGGCACCGACAACACCCTGTCGAATGGACGGGTGTTCTGCGAGGTTGATCCCGGTGTGCCGGATGGCTTCCGGTTGGATATCGACGAAAACGTCTGGACCTCGTGTATGGACGGCGTGATCTGCTTTGACTGCGACGGCGTCGCGCTTGGCAAGATCAAGATCCCGACCATGGTGTCGAATTTGACCTTTGGCGGCCCGCGCCGGAACCGGCTGTTCATCACGGCGACGAATGCGGTCTATGCCGTCTATGTCGCCACGACAGGGATTCAGACCCCGTGAACGACCTTTAGATCAGGCCACGCTGCGCAAGGTTGCGCATGGTGGCCGCGATGCCGGTGGTCCATTCCGGGCATTCTGTCGACAGCCGCACCGTATTGCGAAGTGCCCCCAGTTGCGGTTCAGAAATCGTCACGACATCACCCGTTTTGTGGGTGAAGCCCTGCCCCGTCACGTCGCGATCCTGAATGGGCGCGAACAAGGTTCCAAGGAACAACATGAACCCGTCCGGGTACTGGTGATGCCGCCCGATGGTTTGATTTACGATGCTTTCCGGATCACGGCTGATCTGGGTCATCGATGAGTTGCCGTTCAGGACAAACCCGTCCTCACCTTCGACCGTCAGCGTCAGCTCGGCCTTGCGAACGTCGTCCATGCCATAGGTGGCGTCGAACACCCGGATGAACGGCCCGATCGAACACGAGGCGTTGTTATCCTTAGCCTTGCCCAGCAGCAGGGCCGAACGCCCTTCGACATCGCGAAGGTTCACGTCGTTGCCCAAGGTCGCGCCGCGGATCTCACCACGACTGTTGACCGCCAGAACGATTTCGGGCTCAGGATTGTTCCAATGCGACATCGGGTGCAGCCCCACCGAGGCCCCCCACCCCACGCTCGACGTCGGCTGAGCCTTGGTAAACACCTCGGCATCCGGGCCGATCCCGACCTCAAGATATTGCGACCACAGTCCTTCGTTGATCAAGACCTGTTTGACCTGCATCGCCTGCTCTGACCCCGGCACGATACCGCGCAGGGACGTGCCGATGATCCCGGCGACCCGAGCGCGGATCTCTTGCGCCAGATCGGCGTTTCCGGCGGCCTTCTCTTCGATGACGCGTTCGACCATGGATTCGGCAAAGGTCACACCGCTGGCCTTGATCACCTGCAAATCAGCCGGCGACAGGAAATGTAGCTTGCTTCGATCACCGGTCTCTGTGGAGTACGCAGTGATGTCAGACAAAGATCCCAGATCTTCGCCAGTAGCGTTTTCAAGCCACCCCAAGATGTCATCGCGCTCCATCAGGTCGCGCATGGTGGGCACGTCGCGGCACGTTACGTCAATCACGCGGTCCCCGCGCAGCGTCACCAATGCGGCGCCGTCAACGTCGGGGCGCCAAACGCGACCGACAAGCGTTGCATTCTCAAACGGGTTGTCATGGGGCAGCATCGGGGTCTCCATCGTGTCGGATTGTTGGTTTACTTGCCCCACCGCAGAACCACGGGGTTCAGTGGGCGCATCAGGTCAATCAGCGTGGCGCGGGTTTGCGGGTGCAAGGGCGCAATCGGATGGCGGCAGAACTCGGACGCGATAACGCCACCTTCAACCATCGCCGCCTTGGCGGCACGGAAACCGCATTGCCGGTTCTCATGATTGATCAACGGCAACACGCGGGCGTATTGCGCCAGTGCCGAGTCCCGGTCGCCGGCCAGATGCGATGTCACCACCGGTTTGATCAGATCCGGGATCAGGGCGGATGTCATCGTCCCGCTGGCGCCTGCGTCGAGGTCGGCCATCAGGGTAATCGCTTCTTCGCCGTCAAATGGACCTTCGATGGCCGCCCCACCTGCATCGACCAGCGCGCGCAATTTGGCGGCAGCCTGCGGGCATTCGATCTTGAACAACTTCAGCATTTCGATCTCTTGCGCCATCTGCACCAACAGTGGCACTGGCAGGTCAACACCTGACAACGGCGCGTCCTGCAACATGATCGGAATGCCGACATCACCAACCCGGCGAAACTGCTCGAACGTTTGCTCAGGCGTGCCTTTCAGAAGTGCGCCGTGGTAGGGCGGCATCATCATGACCATCGCTGCACCCAATGCTTTGGCCTGCTTCGCCCGAGGTTGTACGATTTCAGTTGCGAAATGGCTGATCGTGACAATAACCGGAACCCGGCCCGCGACATGCTCAAGCGACAACCGGGTCAACTGGTCCCGCTCGGCATCCGATATCAGGAACTGTTCGGAGAAATTGGCCAGGATACAAATGCCGTCAACGCCCTGATCGATCATGCAATCCAGCACGCGGCGCATTCCGGCATCGTCCACAGTGCCATCAGGGTGAAACGGCGTTGGGGCCACCGGCCAGATGCCGGAATAGGTATAGTGTGTCATTGATCAGGATCCTTGTCGGAACGATGTGCGACGGGTGCGAGCCCCCTCACCGGGTATAAGTTTCATCCGCGTCCTCCCAGACCGGACCAGATCGCGAGCACCACAACGCCCAGCATTGCAAGGGCCATGGCCATATTGATACGACGATGCGCGGCCTCGCCAAGATCCAGTCGATGCAGGACGACGCCCGCATACAGCCAGACCAGATGGATCGGAATCCAGATCGCGTTGAACACCAATAGTTTTGTCACGGTTTCGACCAAAAGGCTGTCAGGATAGAACGCGAACCCCGAAAACAGCGCAGTGTTCACCGCATAGGCCTTGGGGTTAATGATCTGCAACATCAACCCGGTTGGAACACCGGGTGGGGCCTTGGCTTCGACAAAGGCGACCCGGCTGCCAGCAAATGCGATGCGTCCCGCCAGATACAGCAGATATCCGACCGACGCGATCATCAGTACGGTCCGAACAACCGGCGCGCTCATAACGATGGCAGCAAGACCCGAAATCACGGTCAGGGCCACGAGGTTATTGCCCAGAAACAGACCCGTCACATAGCGCAGGCCGGGCCTGAACCCATACGCCGACCCCATCCCGGCCGCCGACAGAACCCCTGGCCCCGGTGTGATGATCAGCAGGAAAACCGCCGCCGCGAATGTCAGCATGGCTGAGCAGATTGCAGCATTGAAACACCTGACATGCCAGTAACTCCGATTGCCAAGCCTTGCGGCCCTCAGGAAATGGTATACCATTTGTCAACGGCTGCAAGCCTGCTTTGTGCAGGCCACGTCCGATCAGAGGGGAAACGGCCCATGCTTAGCGAACAAGACCGGGCATTTTTCGCCCAGAACGGTTATCTCAAGGTACCCGGTGCCGTGAGCGTCGATCAACTGACCAAGCTGCGCGGGATAACGGCCGAATTGATCGACCAGTCGCGCGACATCACAGTCTCCGACGACCGCTTCGATTTGGACGATGGCCATACCCGCGACGCGCCTCGGCTGACCCGGATCAAGCTGCCGCACAAGCAGCATCCGTATTTTTGGGATCTTCTCAGAAACTCTGCCATCACCGACATCCTGACCGACCTGCTGGGGCCCGATACGATGCTTCAGACCTCGAAACTGAACACCAAGGCCCCGGGTGGTGGAGCCGCGGTCGAATGGCATCAGGACTGGGCGTTCTACCCACATACCAATGACGACATGCTGGCGTTCGGTCTGATGCTGGAAGACATTGAAGAGGAAAACGGGCCGTTACAGGTGATGCCCGGAACGCATAAGGGCCCGATCCTTAGTCACCATGCCAATGGTGTGTTTTGTGGCGCAGTGGACCCGGATGACCCACTGTTTCACCCGGAAAAAGCTGTGACTCTGACCGGCAAGGCTGGCGACATGACCGTGCATCATGCGCGGCTTCTGCATGGCTCTGCCCCTAACATGAGCAACCGCACCCGGATGATCCTGTTCTATGAATGCCACGCTGCTGATGCCTGGCCGCTTTTGGGGGCGGGGTCGTACATCCATTCGCTTGGGCAGGCACGCTTGTGGGAAGATCTGCATGAGCGCCTGATCACCGGGCAGCTTTGCCTGACCCCACGAATCGAACAAGTCCCGGTATCGATCCCGTTGCCCCCTGCCCCGGACGCAAGTTCGATCTTTAAAAGTCAGCAGTCGGGTGGAGCCAAAAGCGCTTTTCGCTAAGCCAGACCGTTTTGCCATGGCGGCATGTTGTCCTTGAATTTGGTATACCAAATTGCAATCCTGTGTCAGACACGAAGAAAAACAATAGCGGGAAAGAATCATGTCCGATACCAGAGCCCACCGCAAATTCCGCTCTCAGGAATGGTTTGACAACCCCAACAACCCCGGCATGACCGCGCTGTATCTTGAGCGCTATCAGAACCAGGAATACACCCGGGACGAGCTTCAGGGTGAACGCCCCGTGATCGGGATCGCCCAAACCGGCAGCGACATCGCGCCCTGCAACAAGATCCACGTGTTTCTGATGGACCGGATCAAGGCAGGCATCCGCGACGGTGGCGGCATTCCGATGGAATTCCCGGTGCATCCCATTCAGGAAACCGGCAAACGCCCGACAGCGGCTTTGGACCGAAATCTGGCATATCTGGGCCTTGTTGAGGTGCTGCACGGATACCCGATTGACGGCGTCGTTCTGACCACCGGATGTGACAAGACCACGCCCGCAATGCTGATGGGCGCGGCCACCGCCGATTTGCCAGCCATCGCCCTGAACGGCGGTCCGATGCTGGATGGCTGGTGGAAAGGCGAACGGGCCGGGTCAGGCACCATCGTCTGGCAAAGCCGCCGCCTGCTGGCCGAGGGCCTGATCGATTATGACGAATTCATGAGCCGGGTCTGCGCGTCGGCCCCAAGCCTTGGTCATTGCAACACCATGGGGACTGCCAGCACGATGAACGCAATGGCCGAAGCCTTGGGGATGAGCCTGACCGGCAACTCGGCCATCCCTGCGCCGTTTCGTGAACGGATGGCCATGGCCTATCAGACCGGCAAACGGATCGTCGAAATGGTTTATGAAGACCTCAAACCATCCGACATCCTGACCCGCGAAGCCTTCGAAAATGCCATTGTCGTAAACGCTGCAATTGGCGGATCCACCAATGCGCCACCGCACCTGCAGGCAATTGCCCGACATGCAGGCGTCCCGCTGAACGTGAAAGACTGGGAAACCGTCGGCTTTGACGTACCGTTGCTGCTGAACATGCAGCCCGCTGGCGAGTTTCTGGGGGAAAGCTTTTTCCGCGCTGGTGGCGTCCCTGCCGTGATGGCGGAACTGCGCAAGGCAAACCGCATCCATGACGGAGCGATGACCGCCTCGGGCAAGACCATGGGCGACAATCTGGAAGGCCTTTCCAGCGAAGACACCGCTGTGATCAAGACCTACGACGCACCAATGCGCGAAAACGCGGGCTTTCTTGTCCTGTCCGGGAACCTGTTCGACAGCGCGCTGATGAAAACCAGCGTGATTTCAGAGGACTTCCGCCAGCGGTTCCTGTCTGAACCCGGAAATGAAGGTGTTTATGAGGCCCGCGCCGTGGTGTTCGAGGGCCCCGAAGATTATCATGACCGCATCAACAGCCCCGATCTGGGCATCGACGAACGCTCGATCCTGTTCATTCGCGGCGTCGGCTGTGTCGGATACCCCGGCTCGGCGGAAGTCGTAAACATGCAACCGCCTGACGCGGTCATCAAACAGGGGATCAACCATTTGCCCACGGTCGGGGATGGCCGCCAATCGGGTACATCGGAAAGCCCGTCGATCCTGAACGCGTCGCCCGAATCCGTTGTCGGGGGCGGCTTGGCCTATCTTCGCACCGGCGACACCGTGCGTCTGGATCTCAACAACTCCAGCTTGAACGCCTTGGTGGAAGACTCCGAATGGCGGGCCCGCATCGACGCGTGGGAGGCCCCCGATCTTCACCATCAAACCCCGTGGCAAGAAATCTATCGCACCCATGTCGGCCAGCTGGCCGAGGGCGGTTGCCTTGAACTGGCCACGGCCTATCAGAAGGTGGGTAAAGACCTGCCGCGCGACAATCACTGAGGACTCCCATGGCTGAACAGGCACACACCATCATCATCACCGGCGCTGGCAGTGGCGTCGGCAAAGCCACCGCACAGGCGTTTCTGGACGCCGGTTGGAAAGTCGGGCTGGCAGGCCGCCGCATTGAAACGCTGAAAGAGGCCGCCGCAGACCACCCTAACGCCTTACTGATCCCTTGCGATGTCAGCGACGAGGCCTCGGTCGAGGCCGCATTCAAAACTGCCTACGACACTTGGGGGCACTTGGACGCGTTGTTCAACAACGCAGGTGTCACCCTCAAAGGCGCGCCGATCGATGAGATCGACGTGGCCGACTGGCGAAACCTGATCGACATCAACCTGACCGGGGCGTTCATCGCAGCGCGGGCGGCCTTTGGCCTTATGCGCCACCAGGATCCACAGGGGGGCCGAATCATCAACAACGGGTCGATCTCGGCCCATGTTCCACGCTTGGGCTCGGCGGCGTACACGGCATCGAAACACGCGATCACGGGCCTGACCCGCACGATTTCACTGGATGGCCGCGCCTTCAACATCGCCTGCGGACAGATCGATATCGGCAATGCCCTCACTGACATGGCGCAATCGATGACAACCGGGATGCCGCAGGCCGACGGGTCGATCAAGGTCGAGGCAGTGATGGACGTCAAACATGTCGCTGACGCAGTGCTGCACATGGCCAGCCTGCCGCTTGAAGCCAATGTTCTGTTCATGAACGTGATGGCAACGACAATGCCCTTTGTCGGACGCGGCTGAGCCAACTGAAAGACACGAGCCACGGGAAAAGCGTCGCCCTGTTACCATTAAGCGTGTCGGCCTCGAAGGCCCGACACGCTGACCTGTGCAGGAATTTGGAACATCTGCTCTGGCATGAACGCCCGGAAGGCCATGCAGTCTGTTGCGCAGCCTGCCTGCCCAATCGGACGCGTGTCTCCCATCTGAGCAACCACCGCGGAAAACGTAAAATACGACCGGCGAACAATCGCTCTTGACGCTGTTGTTACCAAGACATCGGCGACCCTTTCGAGTGGCTGCGCTATGCGATAAGGAAGACACTGTACCGGGATATGGGGCCAGCCGTTCGTTGCAGGCCACCATGATCGGAGTCGCATAACTTAGGAACCTGCCCATGTCGCTTCGTCGCTTTGCTCTTGCCACAGTACTCGCCGTTGCAACCCCAGTTGCAGCGTCAGCGCAATCCACCGAGAACGCTCAGCCAACTCTGTATCTTGAACTGAACGCGGTTCGGGATGTCGGTGCGGCGTGCCGATTGACATTCCTGGCGAGAAACGGAACGGGGGCGACCATCGAGCAGGCCGTGTTCGAAACCGTGATTTTTGACGTATCGGGCGGCGTGGTGAACCTTTCGCTTTTTGATTTCCGCGATCTGCCGGCGGACCGTATGCGCGTACGCGAGTTTGAATTGTCCGGCATGCCTTGCGACACGGTGGGTCAAGTGCTGATCAACGGGGCCAACTCCTGTCTTGTGGACGGAGCCGAAAGCGGCACCTGCGATCAGGCACTTTCGCTTAGCAGCCGTCTGGACGTGGAGTTGCTTGGATGAACCCCATGGACGCGCTGCGCAGTGTACTGGACCTTGGCGGTCCGGTGGTCGCAATCCTGATTGTGATGTCGGTTCTGACCGTCGCGGTAACGATCTACAAAGTCTGGCAGTTCACCGCATCAGGTGTTGGCCGACACCGGGTCCTGTCCGAGGCGCTCGCGGCGTGGGATGCAGGTGACCGAACAAAGGCGCACGCGCGGCTTGCACAGAGCCGCAGCTATCTGGCTCCGCTTGTCGAGGTGGCGATGGAAGCACCGGACCAACCAGGTCTGGGAGACCGGCTGGATGCTGAAGCCGGACTGGCGCTTGCCGGGCTTGAGCGCGGTTTTCGCCTTCTCGACACAGTCGCACAACTCGCCCCACTTCTCGGGTTGTTCGGCACCGTACTTGGCATGATCGAAGCGTTCCAGGGCCTGCAATCGGGCGGGTCATCTGTGGATCCGTCATTGCTGGCGGGCGGAATTTGGGTGGCCTTGCTGACCACCGCCGTCGGGCTCGCGGTGGCGATGCCGACCTCGATGATCCTCGCATGGCTCGAAAGCCGGACGGCGCGGGAACGGGTTTTTGCGGACAAAGCCCTTCGCACCGTGCTGGTGCCGGGTCAGACCGTGTCTGCGGCGGTGGGGGCCGACGCGGTTTCTCCTGCGTTCACACATGCGTAACACGGCGCCCTTCGTCCGGCGCAGGATGTCGATGACCCCTCTCATCGACGTTATTTTCTTGCTGCTCATGTTCTTTATGCTGACATCGACCTTTTCGAGCTTTGGCGAAATCGAACTGAACCAGGCAACCGCCGGGACCGCCGCAGCGGCCACGCCGTCGGAGCGTTTTTTTGTGCAGCTTGGGTCTGAACGGCTGGCAATGAATGGCACTCCGATCACGCTGGATGAGTTAACCACACGTGTCGAAACCGGACAGGTTCTGATCAGCCTTGATGCCGACACCTCGTCACAACGTCTGGTGGACCTTCTGGTTCGGTTGCGTGGGCGTGATGACCTGAACGTCACCGTTCTGGAGTAAGGACATGATCCGCTCAGCCCCCTTGCGCCGGACGCGCGATGCGACCACCCCGTTAATCAACGTCGTTTTTCTCATGCTGATCTTCTTCCTGATCGCAGGCACGATCGCGCCACCGCTCGACCCCGATCTCAAGCTTGTGAGCACCGCTGACCTTGAGGGGCGCGAGCCACCGGACGCGCTGGTGCTCCGCGCGGACGGAACCCTCAGCTTTCGGGGAAAACCGACAACGCCCGAGGTGTATATGTCTGGCCATGACGCTGGGCCGGTGCGGATCGTCCCTGACCGCGATGCCCCCGGCCCACGCCTGATCGAACTGTCTGGTGCCCTGCGTCGGCTTGGTGCCACGTCTGTCATTCTCGTCACCGAACGGGCTCTGGAATGATCCGAAGATCGACAGCAATCGCAGCGGTGGCCATTCTGGTGTCGCTGCTGGTGCATTTTCTGGGCTTGGGCTTCACGCTGCCTGATCTATCGGAACAGCCTGCCGCAGAAGACACATCCGACGTTGTCACCTTGGGCAACGCCTTTGAGGACGTCGCGGAAGCCCCGTCAGACCCGGTTGAACCGGAGTCCACCCAGACGCCCGAACCGCCAATCCAAACGCCACCGGAACCCGAGCCCGCTCAGGTTCCCGAACCGCCAGTTGAAACACCGCCAGACCCCGAAACCGAGGAAATGCCGACGTCCGATGCACGTGTTGCGTCGTCCAATCCCCAGCGCGTCTCTGCACCCGACCAGGGAATGTCGCAGCCCGTGAAGCCTGAGACCACCGGTCCGGCAGCCCCCGAGGACGGCAAAGCCGTGGCGCCTGAAACGACAACACCGTCGGGGGGAGACGATGGAACAGCGGCGGATCCGAGCGTGACCCCACAGGTGACGCCGGACACAATCGCCGAAACGCCGAAAGGCAATCCCGATGCGGAAACGACACCCACCGAACCGGAAGTGACAACACCGGTTTCCCCGGCTCCTCAACAACTTGCGGCCCTGCCAGCCTTGGTCGCACCACAGCCGGCGGTCACTCCTTCGCCTGCGCCCGCGACAGTTCCGGTTGTGCCGCTGCAGAGCGAAACGGTCGAGCCAGCCCCGCAAGAGACAGCAACTGAAACCACTGAAGAGGAGGCGGATACCTCGGATTTGGCCGTAGCTGCATCTCCACGTCCGCCTCTTCGGCCCCTCCCCCCTTCAACCGAGCCACAGGGAACACGCGACGGATCAGAAGAGTACAGCGAACTGCTGTTTCCCCCGCTGATCGAGTCGCCGCTCACCTCTTATCTGCGTGGCCAAAGCAATCTGGAGATCCGGCAAAACGGCGGCGTCCTGTCGGGCGGGGCCGGATTTCAGAATTTGGGCGGGCCAGGAAATTCCGACACCACCAACTATGCGGGTCAGGTTCTGATGCATCTCAATCGTGCGCCCAATGTCCCGGTGTCCGGCAGAGGGTTCGCGCGGGTATACTTCCTGATCAATCCGGACGGAACCCTGGCCTGGGTCGACATCATCGATAGCTCAGGTGTGACCCAGATTGACCGCGCGGCGAAAGAGCAGGTTCGCATAGCTGCCCCGTTCCCACGCCCGCCAAGTGGCCGGAGCCGACAGCTGGCCTTTATCTACCGGATCAATTGATCAGAGGATTGTCCGCACGCCGACGGATCAATTTACAGTTCGCTGTCGCCCCAATGGGCCTGACCACCTTAGTTGGGTGCAACGCCGCGCACCCGCTCGCGTTGCCAGATGTAAATACCGGACGCGATGATGATGCCTGTGCCCAGCGCGGTCCAGACTGTAGGCAGGTTGTTGAACACCAGATACCCAACCGCCGTGGCGTACAGCACCTGCACATAGACCACCGGCGCAACAGTCGATGCGGGCGCAAACCGATAGGCCATGGTCGCCAGAATATGGCTGACCCCGCCAATGAACCCGATGAACAGGAAAATGAACATCGTCAGCCCATCCGCAGGCCATACCGTGTCATTCAAAGCGAATGGCGCAAGCGCGAGGGTTGCGACCCCACTGGACCAAAGCTGACTGGTCGAATTATTGTCTGTTCCCGCCAAAAGCCGCGTCAGCACGAAATAGATCGACGCGGCCGATAGCGCCCCAATGGACAGGAAGATGGCCCAGTGAAATTCGGCTCCCCATGGCTGCACGATCACCAGAACCCCAATGAAACCGGCCACAACGGCCATGAACCGGCGCAAACCGACTTTTTCGCCCAGAATGGGAATGCTCAGCAGCGTTGTTACAATGGGGATCGCAAAGAAAAGGGCGATCGTCAGTGTAATCGGCAGATAGGTCAGAGCCAGAAAGTTGAAGATCGTACTACACAAAAGAGCAAGCGCGCGGATCAACTGGATCCACGGGCGGTTGGAATGAAACTCGCGCAGACCGCCTTGCGGGATGAACACCACAAGCGCGGTCAGAAAGGCCCCGGCATAGCGCGAAAACACGACCTGCAGCGCCGGAATTCCCGCCATTATCAGCCATTTCGCAGACGTATCGATCAGGGTGAACAGGAACACCGCCGCGGCCATGATCAGAACGGCGGCGGCCGGACGATCCTCTCTGGGGCTGGGGGTCGCCACGTGTCAGATCCTTTGCTCGGCGACCCGGTCGATCACACCGATCATCCGAGCCTGCAGGGCATTGCGTGCATTGATTATCGTCGGATCATTTCCCCAGCGTCTCAGCAAAGAAATCGACCATTTCCGGCACCATTATCCCGCCTTTGCCAGCGTCGATGGCGCTGTTCAATGCGCCGTTGGCCGCGCCTGACATTTTGGAGGGCGCCCCCAGATCCTGAGTCATCTGATTGTAATACCCAACGTCCTTGCCTGCGTTCTGGACCGAGAACGCCAGATCAATCTGGCCATCGGTTGCATAGTTCTTGATGAACTCCATCATCCCCGACTTTAGCGGGCCCGCTGACATGACATCATACAGTGACTGCCGTTCGATCCCGGCGCGATCCGCAACGGCAAAGGCTTCGGACATGGCGCAGGCCGTTGTCATCGCGAAGAAATTGTTGATCAGCTTGATCGTATGCCCGGACCCCAGCGCACCAAGATGGAAGACGTTTTCGCCCAACACATCAAGCACGGGCTTGACCTTGTCATAAGCGTCCTTGTCGCCAGAACACATGATGTTCAGCAATCCATCCACCGCATGTGCAGGTGTGCGGCCCAGCGGCGCGTCCAGATAGGTTGCGCCCTTGGCCGCCATATCCGCACCGATCTTCTTGGTCGACTCGGGCAGAGAGGTGCCAAAGTCGATGACGACCTGCCCGTCGCGCAGACCGGCCAGCACACCGTCATCGCCATATACGCGGCCCTCGACATGGTCCGACGTGCCCATGCAGAACATCACGATGTCCGAGTTTTCGGTCACGTCGCGGGCGGTCTTGCCTTCGGTCGCCCCGCGCGACAACGCGGCTTCGATACCGGTGCGGTCACGATTGCCCAGAACCATGACGTCATAGCCCGCTTTCTGCAGGCATTCGACCATAGCTGCGCCCATCAGGCCAAGGCCGATAAATCCGATCTTTGGTTTGCTCATCTGTTCACTCCTAGTTTCATGTCCCGGGCCTGCCGGGCCCAAATCTGCTATGACGCGGAAACACCGCTATACTCCAAGGGCACGTCGCCCCGTTTGACCGGACGCCCGGTTTGCGCGGACAACACCGCCGCCAAGGTCATTTCCAGCGTCGCCCGACCACTTGGGCCGGTCGCAAGAATGCCGCTGTCCTTGCCGTCAATCAACGCTGCGAACTCGGCCATCTGGGCCTTGATCGGGTCAATCTTGTCAAAGGCTAGCCCGCTTTGGCACTGCAATGGCACGTGCCAATCGACCACTTGCCCCGGGTGTCCGGTCCATACCGTGAGCGAGGGAAACGACATCGCTCCCTTGGCTCCCACAAAGCGTACATAGTCCTCGCCCGAGGCGGCAATCGACGGGTTTTCGCCGCACGCGGCCTCGAACGACCACGGTGACACCCCGGCATCCGACATGAGGAAAGACCCCAACACACCAGATGCAAACCGCAAGGAGATCGCCGAGGTATCTTCGATCGCAAGGTTGCGTGCCGCATTCGATGACAAGGTCGATACCTCTTCAATCTCGCCAAGAAACACCCGCAGCAAATCGATCTCGTGGCTGAGATTGGTCATCAACGGCCCAGCCCCCGGCGCGCGACGCCAGTCGACATCGTAATAGGTGTCGTGTTTGCGCAGCGACCACATTCCCTGCACGGCCACCGGATCTCCGATCTGGGCCAGCTTCTGCCGGGTGGCTTGCACAAAAGGCTGACAGCGCCTGTGATGCCCGGTGACAAGCACACCGCCCCGCGCGGCCGCAATCAACTGGTCTGCTTCAGCCAGAGTTCCCGCCAGCGGTTTTTCCACCAGCACACCCCACCCCTGTTCGATGGCGGCCAACCCCGATGCCGCGTGATCAGGCGTAGGCGTTGCGACGATGGCGGCGCGGGTGTGCTGTGGCACGTCCTCAAGGGACTGTACGACCGGCAGACCCTGCGCTTTCAGAGTTGCGGCAAGGTCGGGGTTCGGTTCAACCACCGCGGCCAGGTCGATCTGATCAAGATCCTGCGCCACCTCGGCATGGCGCAAACCGATCAGACCGCACCCGATAACAGCCAGAGGAAGACGCGCGGTCACACGGCCACCCCGGACGGTTTCAACGCATTCAAACGGTCCAGAATGTCATTCGCAGGGGTCAGCCCGGTCAGGGCAATGAACTGATTGACCGCCATATGCTTGAACAGATCAAACCCCGTCAAAATTTCGGCCCGGCGCGCCATTGCTGCCTCAATGAATGGTGTTTCGACGGGGGTATAAACCGCGTCGAAGGCCCATTTGAACGTCGATGGCAACGGCAAGGGAAACGCTGATCCGCCATACCCGGCCATGCCCATGTTGGTGGCATTCACCAAACCGTCCGCCTGTTCGGCCACGGCGCCCAGACGATCAATCGGAACGACGTGCCCGACCACCCCGATCTCATCCGCCAGAGCTGCGGCTTTTTCCGCATTCAGATCGCTGATCTGGACCGTCTCGGCCCCCAATTCGATCAAAGCCGTTGCGATAGCACGCGCGACGCCCCCGGCACCAGCCATCACGACCCGTCCCGGTGTCATCCCGGCAAACGCCGTTTGCCAAGCCGACACAAAGCCCGAATAATCGGTGTTCAGCGCCACTGGTGGATCGTCGAACAAGACCAGATTGGCAGCCCCCAACGCGCGCGCCGGGCCATCGGCAAAGGCGGCGGCAGCGGGCTTGAACGGATGCGTTACGGATGTCCCCGCCCAACCGTCGGCCTGAACCCTGGACAAGCATCGGTTCAGATCGAACTCTGGTTCGTTCTGGGTATCGATCAACTGAAACTCAAGCGTCATACCCGCGTCATCACACATTATGCGCAAGGCCGCAGGCAGCCTAGTTCGGCTGATGTTGTGCCCTATCAAACCGGTTTTCAGCAATGGTAATGCCATCGCTTACATCACCGCGCCGATTTGCCAGGGCACGAATTCATAGTCGCCCAACCCCTGCGCTTCGGATTTCGACGGCGTGCCCGACGCGACATCAAGTATCATCTGAAAGATCTCGCGCCCGACCTCTTCTACGCTGGCCCCATCGGTCAGAATACGGCCCGCATTCACATCCATATCCTCGGTCATGCGGGTATACATTTCGGTATTTGTCGCGACTTTGATCGACGGAGATGGCTTCGCGCCAAAGGCCGATCCACGCCCCGTTGTGAACACCACGATGTTGCACCCTGATGCGATCTGGCCTGTGACCGACGCCGGATCATACCCGGGGCTGTCCATAAAGGTGAACCCCCGCGCCGTGACGGGTTCGGCGTATTTATAGACGCCCGTCAACGGCGTGGTGCCGCCTTTGGCGGCCGCGCCCAGCGACTTTTCCAGAATGGTGGTCAGGCCGCCCTTTTTGTTGCCGGGACTGGGGTTGTTGTCCATGCTGCCACTGTTGCGGGATGTATAATCCTCCCACCAATGGATCAAACCGATCAGCTTTTCACCGATCTCTTTGCTGGCAGCGCGCGCGGTCAACAGGTGTTCTGCGCCATAGATTTCCGGCGTTTCGGCCAGAACCCCGGTGCCACCCTGCGCCACAAGCATATCGCAGGCATATCCCAAAGCCGGGTTCGCGGTGATACCTGACCAAGCATCTGACCCGCCGCACTGTAATGCCACTGTCAGCTCGGACGCGGGACAGGTTTCGCGCTGGATGTCATTGACCAGCGGCAGCATCGCTTCGACCTTCTTGATGCCCAGTTCCACGGTCTTGCGAATGCCACCGACATCCTGAATATTCATGGTCTGAAACAGCGGCCCCGGCGTGATGCCCATTGCTTCGACCAGCCAGTCGATCTGATTGGTTTCGCAGCCTAGCCCAGCCATCAGAACCCCACCGACATTGGCGCTGCGGGCATAGCCCCACATCACCCGTTGCAGCGCTTCGAAGCCTTCGCTGTTGGTGGCCATCGCGCATCCGGTGCCATGATGAAACGCGGCAACCCCGTCGACGTTCGGGTAGGCGGCCAGTTTTTCGGGCGTGAAGTGATCCGCGATCATCCGGGCGGCCGTTGCCGAACAATTCACACTCGCCATCACCGCGATATAGTTGCGCGTTCCGACCTTGCCGTTGGCGCGGCGATACCCCTGGAACGTCGCGAGCTCCATGGCGGCAGCACTGCGCAGGTTGGTGCCAAATTCATACTCGGCCTCAACATTTCGAAATTCCACATTATGCGTGTGAACATGGCTGCCTTTGGCGATATCTTTCGCCGCATAGCCGATGATCTGAGCGTACTTATAGACAGCCTCACCTGACGCGATCGGGGTTGACGCCATCTTGTGCCCCCGGGGGATCAGGGCGGTCGCCCCATCCTCTCCGACTGCCAGTTGCGATATTGCCGTGACGACGTTGTCAGCAGGTGAAAGACGTACTGTTTTCAATGTTGCACCCTCGTTTCAGTGGCCTGTGTCCTGCCCCGGAAGGCCCAATCACCGGGTGCGCGCGCGAGGGATTGGTCAAGCGAGGGCTGATCGAAATCGGCTCGTGTACCCAGTCGAATCCGCGCATGATTTTTGGTATACCATCATCCCGAAGTTTGGTATGCCAAATTTGCACCCTTAGGGTCGGAAACAACAAACTTCGGGTTTTCATGCAGAATACGGGATCGATCCACGCTGCGGTTGCATCCGGTCATTGCGCGGCCGGTGTCGGGCAAGCCGGGCCTGATGCCGTATGACGAACCGCATTTTCAAAGCTCATCCAACCACAGGAAATAACACATGAAACTTCTCCGTTTTGGGCCACAAGGACAAGAAGTTCCCGGCATTCTGGACGCCGAAGGCAATGTTCGCAGTCTTGACGGGCGCATCCCCGATCTGCAGGGCGAAGGCGTTTCGCTGGCTGCTCTGGACGCCATTCGTAGTATCGACGTTCAAAGCCTGCCCGTCGTGACACCCGACCGGATCGGTGCGTGCCTTGCTGATATGCCCAACTTCCATTGTGTCGGCATGAACTATGCCAAACACGCGGCAGAAACCGGCGCTGAGCCGCCGACCGAACCGATCTTGTTTTCCAAGGCGACCTCCTGCCTTTCCGGTCCTTTCGACCCGGTCGTGATCCCGCGCGGATCAACGAAATCGGATTGGGAGGTCGAACTGGGCGTCGTGATAGGCCGTTACGCCAGTTACGTGACCGAAGACGAAGCGCTGGATTATGTTGCGGGCTATTGCACACTGAACGACGTGTCTGAACGCGCCTACCAATTTGATCATGGCGGGCAATGGGTCAAAGGCAAATCCGCGCCAACGTTTGGCCCGACCGGCCCTTACCTGGTGACAGCGGACGACGTTCCCGATCCTCAAGCGTTGCGCCTGGACCTGAGTCTGAATGGCGAAACCGTACAGGATTCAAACACATCCGACATGATCTTCACAGTGGCCCAGATCATCTCGCACATGTCGCAGTTCATGGCGCTGCGTCCCGGCGATGTGATTGCGACAGGGACACCCTCTGGCGTCGGTCTGGGCATGAAGCCCCCGAAATTCCTGAAACCCGGCGACGTGATGGAGCTGGAGGTCGAAGGACTGGGCCGCCAACGCCAGGACGTCGTCGCGGCGCAATAAGACACCCTAACTTAGGCGGGAAACATGCAGAAGAAACGCATACTGGTCATCGGCCTCGGTTCGATGGGGTTCGGAATTGCCGAGTCGCTCTTAAGGGCCGGGCATACGGTTTTTGGCGCGGACATCAATCGCGATCAGGTGGATGCCCTGTGCACCAAAGGCGCCCAAACCGTCGAAAAGCTTGGGACTGACAAGGCCGACATTCTGGTTTCAGTGGTTTTGAATGCCGAGCAGACGGAAACCGTTTTGTATGGTGCACCCGACTTTGCGGCACGGCTAACCGACGGGGGCACCATCATATCCTGTGCAACCATCCCGCCCGAAACCGCCAAACGCATGGAGGCCGAGGCGCACGCTCGCGGCCTCCAGTACCTTGACGCGCCGATCTCGGGCGGATCGGTTCGGGCTGCTGAAGGGAAACTGTCGGTGATGGCCAGCGGCACTGACGCCGCGTTCGCCGGGGCGCAGCCCGCCCTCGATGCCACAGCCGAAACCGTGCACAATCTTGGCCCGGCAGCCGGCGCGGGTTCGGCGATGAAGGCGGTCAACCAATTGTTGGCCGGGGTGCACATCGCCGCCATGGGCGAGGCGCTGGCCTTTGGCATGACCCAGGATCTGACGGTTGAGCGGATGATCGACGTCATCTCGGTCTCGGCCGGGTCGTCGTGGATGTTCGAAAATCGCGCACCGCATATCCGCGACGCTGATTATACGCCCCGGTCATCGGTCAACATCTGGCCAAAAGATCTGGGTATTGTCGCTGAAATCGCCAGCTCTGCCGGATTGGAGATCCCGATCACCCAGACCGCGCTGACCTTGTATCGCGACGCGGCCAATGCCGGGTTGGGGTTGCAAGACGACGCCGCGATCATCAAACCCTATGCAGCGTCCGTCGGTTTGAAACTGCCCGGAGAGGCAGGCGAATGATGTGCCGCTCAGAAAAGTCGGCCTTTACGGCGCCGTTTGAACATTCCATCTTCCCAAAGGCTTGCCAGAGTTACCTGGCGCGGCTTTTGTCAAAACCCACAAGGAAGCAACATGTCCGCCAACTTGATCTTCTCTGACAGCCTGTCACGGCTGGGCACCGAATCCGCGTTTATCGTTTTGGCACGCGCGCAACAGTTGGCGGCACAAGGCCGGGACATCATCAACCTTGGCATTGGTCAGCCAGATTTCCGCACCCCCGACCATATCGTCGAGGCCGGTATCAAGGCGCTGCGCGACGGGCAACACGGTTATACCCCGGCCAACGGTATCCCGGCCCTGCGCGAAGCCGTCGCTGCCGATCTGAACCGTCGTCACAAGGTCGAGGTGAACCCGGATAACGTCGTTGTGGTGCCCGGCGGCAAACCCACCATGTTTTTTGCCGTGCTGATGTTCGGTCAACCCGGTGCCGAGATCATGTATCCCAACCCCGGGTTTCCAATTTATGAATCCGTGATCAAATATACCGGCGCAACCCCAGTTCCCATTGCTTTGGAAGAGAAAAATGGCTTTGCGTTCTCAGCAGATCAGGTCCTGAGCCAGATCACCGACCGCACCCGACTGATCATCATCAACTCACCCGCCAATCCGACCGGTGGCGTCACGCCCAAGGCCGAAATTGACAAGCTTGTTGAAGGGCTTGCCGCCCACCCGCACGTCGCGCTGATGTCGGATGAGATCTATTCAAACATGCTGTATGGCGGGCGCGAACACACCTCGCTTTTGCAGTATCCTGAGATCCGCGACCGTCTGATCATGCTGGATGGCTGGTCCAAAACCTATGCGATGACAGGCTGGCGATTGGGCTATGCGGTCTGGCCGGACTCTTGCGTCGATCATGTAACACGGCTGTGTATCAACGACCATTCCTGTGTCAACGCCGCCACGCAATATGCTGGAATCGCAGCACTTAACGGCCCCCAAGACGCGGTACATGACATGGTGGCCGAATTCGACAAACGCCGCGAGGTGATCGTGCGCGAACTCAACGCCCTTCCCGGCGTGCGCTGCGCTGATGCGGCGGGGGCGTTCTATGCGTTCCCGAACATCGAAGGCACGGGGCTTTCGTCGAAACAGGCGCAGGACAAATTCCTGGACGAGGCTGGCGTTGCGACCGTGGCCGGGACATCGTTTGGGGCTTGGGGCGAAGGGTATTTGCGGTTCTCCTATGCCAACAGCACAGACAACATCCTCGAAGCGATCCGCCGGATTCGCGACATCCTCTAACTCCGGAAGGACAATTTATGACTGCAGTTCTGGCACTTGGACACTATTCCGAAGGTGATCACGCAGCGCTGACCAAAGATCTGGGCGCGACCATTGTCACCTCGAACGCGGATCTTGCGGCAATGGCCAAAGACGAGCGCGATCAAGTCAAAGCCCTTGCTTTTATGGGGCATGCGCCGCTTGGCGGGGATGAGATGGACCTGTTTCCCAACCTTGGTGTGATCGCCAATTACGGCGTGGGATATGATGCGATCGACGTTGCGGCGGCGGATGCGCGCGGCATCAAAGTGACCAACACACCGGACGTTCTGAATGACGATGTTGCGGACCTTGCGGTGGCGATGCTGTTCGCTCAGGGACGGGAAATGATTCAGGCTTCTGAATGGGTTACGTCCGGGAACTGGGGCGAAAAAGGGCCCTACAGGCTGAACCGCAAGATCAGCGGTGGCACCGCCGGGATCGTCGGGCTGGGTCGGATCGGACGTGCGATTGCGGACCGGTTGGCGGCCTTCAAAATGGATATCCACTATACATCGCGCAGCGAAAAGGACACGCCGGGCTGGACGTATCACGCCGATCCGGTGTCGCTGGCAAGCGCCGTGGACTATCTTGTTGTGGCGCTGGTGGGCGGATCAGAAACCGAAAATACCGTTTCCAAAGAGGTACTTGCAGCCCTTGGCGACCGTGGCATCGTGATCAATATTTCGCGCGGATCGACCATCGATGAAGCCGCGCTTCTGGATGCTCTGGAAAACCGCACCATCGCCGGGGCCGGGTTGGATGTGTTCCTGAATGAACCCAGGATCGACCCGCGGTTCCTGGCTTTGGACAACGTGGTGCTGCAACCGCATCAGGGATCGGCCACCGTGGAAACGCGCCAGATGATGGGGCAGCTTCAGCGCGACAACGTCAGTGCGCATCTGGCGGGCAAGGCATTGCTGACACCGGTGAATTGACCGGTAAATACAACAGGTCGCCCATGATCAACCCTGTATGATCGAAATCAACATGCCTACGTGGCTGTGTACACCTCGTGAACAGCATAATCACCGTCCTAACCACCGGTGGCCTGTTCAGCCGGTGGTTGGGTTTCCATTGGCAATGCGGGCTTCAAGCTCTGCGATCCAACGAGACATGCGGTTGAGTTTCATGCAACCGCTGCGGTGAAAGAAGCTGGTGCGAGCCGACCCAATGCGGCCTTCCGTAGACGGTGCCGCCAACTGCAGCTACGAACACATACGGCACTCTCTCGGAAAAAGCGTAGGCCATTCAACTTCGGGCCAAAAGGGTTAGCCCTAATAAATTTGGCGGGAATTCACCAAAGATTGGCCCGAATTCGAAACCAACTTCCTAACTGTCACCCCAGATAATCCCTGCGACGCTGGATGGCTGTGGAAGGAAACCGAACATCACTCTCTTCTGGTCACAATTCTGCGAAGCACAGAATGCGCCAAAGGTGCAGAGAACTTAAAACGGGACAAGCTATCAATGACTCTTCAAGACTATACAGACTACCTTCGAAAGAAAACGGGCGAACCTGTGCCGGACTTCGATCCAGATGGTCCGTTGGAAACCGCAGAATACCTTGCTGTACTTCTCCGGCCTGGCCCACGAGGAGCCGCTAAGACGAACGTTCTCAGCCCAACCAAGAACGACGATCTGACGGCGCGGAATATGCGGGAGTTGTTTGCCAAAGCGGGCTTGGACGAGAACAAAGTACTTTTTTCCAACATTTGTCCGTATGCCGACCCAACGGGTGGTAATGCCAAGCCCACGGCGAACGAAATTCGACAGGGTACAGCATACCTGCGCCGGTTGGTCGGTCTTCTACCAAATTTGAAAGGAGTTATTCTAATGGGGCTCGAAGCCCAGAAAGCAGCCAAGGAATTGCGGCGCATTGGGGACATCAAGATCGTGTGCACGTATCACCCAGGCCCACGGGTCAAGGCAAGCATAGAGAAATACAACACCATTGCGCCCAAGCTAGCCGAGTTGAAGTAGTGTAGCGGATACACTGGCTATGCAGGCATCAAGATCTGTAGTGGCGGACATTGCAGGTCTTGGCGCAATCTATAGCGAGTGACCGATCTCAGCCCATCGTGTTGGCGACGTGCTCGGCCCGTTGCCGACGACTTTCTAACAGTTTGCAGCAAACGTCAGGAAAGAGCGCAAAACCGCTAGGTTCAATCGCTGCATTCGTAACTTGTTGGGCGGAAACCAGACACTCTGCGTTAGTGTGAAGCCGCTGGTCTCTCTTCGACGGAGCAAACATTCCTAGTGACCAAGACAAGATCCAACCTCGCAACATGGAAGGTTGATTGCGTCGAGATTGGTATACGAAAACGCCTCGGCGACCGTTCTTCCGTTCATTTTTTTTAACTTCTGGTCAATGCCAAGTTGTAGTGATAAGTCACAACTCACGCTACGCTCAAAGAATCGAATGCAAACCAGTTTCAAAAGTATACGCCTCAGCGAAAAGGACCACCACTTCCGAGAATTCTCTGTTTGGCCAGTTTTTGCTGAGTTCAACTCAGAGGAGTGGATGGCAAACTTTCTACCAGAAGAATGGGATGTAGCTGAACGCCTGCTCGCCAATTTTGCCTATTTTAACGAAAGGATGACTGATTCCTTGTTGGAAGCTTCAGTCAACAATTTTTTTACGACTATTGGTCAGGATAGTGGCAACGCGGATATACTATACAACGATTTATTGCCGAAAACTGCTTTTGTGATTTGTGAGGGTGAGAAACCGAATCCAACGGACAGTGGCCATATTTTTGCGCGAAAGTTGCGCGACCGCCTTGGAGTTCCAGAGACACAGATTTTCCGTCCGGGAGACGCGTTGTCGAAAATGGAGATCTTTCACCGGTTCGTTTTTGTTGATGATTTCACGGGAAGTGGAAACCAGTTCATTGAGACATGGAATGGCAATCATATTTTCAACGGAACGAGTTATTCCTTCAACGATTTCGCTCAGCGTGCAGATCGTTCTTTCGCCTATTGCTGTTGCATAGCCGCTAAAGCAGCTGAAACAGCTATCCTTAAAAACGCTCCAACCGTCCGGCTGTTCCCGGCTCACCAACTAGAGGATCGCCACAATGTAACACACCCGGAGTCGAGTGTTTGGGCCGGCTTCGATGCTGAGGCTGCTAGAAGAACCATTCAGATCGCGTCCGCACGTGCCGGTTACGCCGCTGAGGATCACAGCGAAGATGACTGGAGAGGTTTCCATGCACTCGGTTTGGCTTTAGCTTTCAATCATGGCATCCCAGATGCATGCCTCCCTATTTTCTTTTCACAGCGAAACGGCTGGAAACCGCTCATTGAGAGGAGCTGATCATGACCGACGTGAATGCGATCCACGATCTTTTTGGCAGTTTCCGGGCGGAATGGCTAAGAGAAGATATCTACAAGCTTTTTAGCGAACCAGCCTATTTTGCTCATCTTACAGGAAACAAATCATGTGTACTGGTGGGCGGGCGTGGATCAGGCAAAACCACAGCATTGAGATGTTTGTCGTACGAGGGGCAAATAGCCTTAGGGCAACAAATATGGGCCTCTCCATCTCATGTTGGCATCTACTACAAAGTCAACACAAACATTGTAACTGCATTTGACGGACCCGATTTAGATGTTGATGAGTGGAGAAGGCTGTTTGGACACTTCCTGAATCTCATTGTTTGTGGGGAACTTGCGAACTATGTTTCCCGGTTCGCCGCCGAAAATGAGAATTGCGACCTGACTGGGATATCCTTCGATCGTGTCGGTATGGCGCTTGGCCTTGGAAGTGTAAGCGGACTTACTCAATTGAGGGAGGGTATAGCGGAGGCATCTGCTCGTCTCGAACTGTATATTAACAATCTCGGCAGCGACCGACCTATGGTGTCGCAACTACAGTCACCAATCGCGCATTTCCTTCAGCAATTAAAAAGCCTTCACGGGCATGAAAGTGTTGGATTTCACATCATATTTGATGAATACGAAAACCTTTTAGACTATCAACAGCAAATAGTGAACACGTTGATCAAGCATAGTGGTGACAATTGTTACTTCAAAATTGGAGTCCGTGAACTTGGTTGGCGTATCCACACAACTTTGAACGAAAACGAATCTCTGATTAGCCCTGCCGACTATGAATTGATCCACATTGAAGAACGTATCGGCAGTGATTTTGGTGATTTTGCTAGAAATGTATGTGAAGCCCGCCTCGAAAGCAATGAAACGGTAATTGGCGAACATCTTGGGCTTGATGAGCTTCTTCCGACTCTGTCCACTCTAGAGGAAGCAGAAAGGCTTGGAGTAGCAAAACGTGTAAGTCAGCTTCGCAAGGAGATAAGGAACAAACAGGATGACGAAGGAGTCGCGCTCTCCCAACATGACTTCGCTCTTTATGTCTTCAGCGAGCTCAACAAAAGAGACATTGATGCTACAATTTCCGACCTAGAGGACTATGCCAATCGTAACTCCTCTGCAGTAAATAAATATCAGAACTACGCGCATGCTTTGTTGTTTTCGATAGCAGATCGAGGAACGTCAATCACGAAACACTATTGCGGACACGACACGTTTTCCAGAATTGCCAATGGAAACTTGCGGTTTTACATGCAGTTAGTGCACGAGAGTATTGTCCAGCAGATATCGGTTGAAAAGAACCTAGCCCAGCCAATTGACTGCAGGGATCAGACTATTGCGGCGCGTCGAGTTGGCCTGAATTATCTGCGTGAACTCGAGGGTGCCACAGCAAGGGGCAGCCACCTATCAAAGCTAATCCTTGGTTTCGGTCGGTTTTTTCAGATTTTGGCATCCAATCCAGTTGGAGCAGCTCCGGAATACAACCAATTCTACATCAAGGATTCCGGACAGGTAGCTCCAACCGAACTGCGGGAAGAAGCAGCTAGGCTGCTAACCGATGCGATTATGCATCTTGCTCTTGTGAGATCCCCCGGTACCAAGCTTTCGTCTGAATCTGATACACGAGCTTGGGACTATTCGCCTCACCCGATTTTCTCCCCGTACTTCAACTATAGCTCAAGGAGAAAACGCAAGACTGGGATAACGGATGCTGACTTGGTCGGCATGTCAAAGACGCCTCAAGACGTGATCAGAAAACTCCTTGGAGAAAGCCGCCAACATCTGGCCGACGCAGAACTGCCTGCGCAAATGAGTATGTTTGATGATTTTTACAAGTAACGTAAAAAAGTGCCTTCCTCAACGACAAATTCACGCCAAGCGAACCGACATCGCTGTCAGGCCAAGATCAGTTTTGCTTTACGGTGTCTTCGAGCAACGAAGTGAAATCGATTCGGACTGGTTAACTGTTTTTGGTGAGGAAAACACCTACGAAGTTTTTTCGGACAACAATCTCCATTCAGCGAAGATTCCCAGATTTCGAGACGTATGGATTTCCCTAAGAAATCAAAATGAACTTGCAGATTTTGTTTCGCACCTGAATACGGATGCGGTTTACGTGGATATAACAGGTTTGCCGCACCACATTTGGATGCCGGTAGTACGGGTGTGTATCGAGGCGGGCGTTGAAACGAATTGTATTTACGTTGAGCCTAAGTCCTATACATACAGCCCTAATCCGAAACCAGGTGAGTTTTTCGACTTGAGCGAAAAATTCCATGGGTTTTCTCCGGTGCCAACATTTGCACGACTAGCGGCCAAGAGAGCGGAGGAAACGATTTTGATTCCCCTTCTCGGATTTGAAGGAATCCGGTTTCGCCATCTGATTGAGAGAATTGAGCCTAGCGAAAGGGATATTTCTCCGGTGGTTGGTGTGCCCGGGTTTGAGGTTGAATATCCATTTCATACATATGAAGGAAATGCCGCAGTCCTGAGTAAAACGTGGTCATGGCAACGTGTGAGTTACGTTGATGCGGCATGTCCATTCTCTCTCTTTTCACATCTGGAAGAGATGCAGAAAAAATCAACAGGACGACATTTACAGGTAGCCACAATTGGAACAAAGCCGCACGCTCTGGGCGCAATGATGTTCGCGATGCACAACTCAAACGTAGAGTTGCTTTATGATCACCCGGTAAGAAGGAAGGGGAGAACCAAGGGTATGGCGCGATGCCATCTCTATAAGGTATCAAGTTTCTTGGGTCGGAGCGTTTGAGACAAGACGATGCGTGAGTATACTTCAGAGGAAACATCTGATCAGTTGGTTTCGGCTGCCCGCATGGATAACCCAGTTTCTGTTGTCGATTTTTGTGCGGGCAAGGGGAGACTGTTAGCATCGGCACGTCGTCGTTGGCCTGGTGCGCGCCTTTACGCGAATGACATTGATCCCAGCGTACTTGGAGCACTACCGAATACACATTGGACAAATCTGGACTTCCTGACCGAAGACTTTGAAAAGTTCGGGGGAAGCCAAACCTTACAGAAATTCGACGTCATCCTTCTAAACCCCCCCTTCTCATTCGACCGGAATCAGGAACATAGTGCTCGGGGGAGTTTTGCAAATACTCGGTGCAGTGTTGCATTTGCATTTCTTTTTACTGCCCTTGAATATCTCAGTGAACACGGCGAGCTATTGGGAGTATTGCCGACTTCCACGCTGAAGAGTGAACGGGACACAAAGGCTAGGGAGGAATTGAAGAAGTTTTTCAAATGCAACATTGTGTCACCGCCAAGTTACGATCGGTTCCCGGGCTTGGATGTTTCCACCTACCTGATAAGGATTCGCAAGAAGCAGAGTCGACCGGCGTCGCTTAAGAATCCTGTTGTTTCTATAGAAAAAACTACTCCTTGGATTGTGTCGCGCGGGTCAATATCCGTTCGCCGGGGCAACCGGGTTCAACAATCAGGCCTTCACGGTTGGATTCACACGACAAGCATTAAGTCGTCAAAAGTTACGGTTCGTTACGAACTACCTAGTGGAAGAATGGCCGGTGAACTTAAATTTGTGCCGAAAAACTCGCTGGTCCTGCCTAGAGTCGGAAAGGTAAGTCCAGGTGATTTGTTGGTAACAAGACGCCGAGAGATTCTGTCTGATTGCCTTCTGGGAGTAACCTTTGATGATCTTTCACTTCCCTTTACTTTGTTGAGCAAAATTGAGAACGACTTTTCATCCTTCAAGCAGATTTACTCAGGGACCGGTGCACCTTACACAACGAAAAAAAAGGTCTCTATTTTTTTGGCCAATATTATTTTTCCGGCATGGCAGTCTCAAGGTGGGGAGCCAACTACAAAATAACCTTTGCTAGGTACTTTTAGGTAGACATGAACGCCAATAATTTGAAAGTCAGCTTTGTATCTTGGAGCGCACGAATTGCAAGGAACTCCGCAAATTTCCGTGTATTGATTGGAGCGTCAATCGCGCACGGTACCATTTTTTCTCAACAGCCAAATGGCACCTTCACAAATTGGCTTTGCCTTGTGGACCCATCTGTCACCCATGAGGCAATGCTGGACTGGCAATCAAAGTCCGCGTTGGGGAAGCTGCATTGCCGGGCGAATCGCCGACGTCAACGTCCGCTATGGGCCAGACGCACCAGTCGTTCCGACGGAGCCAAGTGACTGTTCGGCCCTGCAATGCGATCTTTGTCAGAAGTGCAGAGAACGCTCGGAATCCGCTCTTCTGACGCTGATGGGAGGGGGCTAATTCAAGGGCTTTGGCTAAAGTTCTGATTCCAGCATTTTTCTGCGCGGCAGGGAAACCAAAGATGTTCGTAGATCAACACCCATCAAATCGTCGCCAGAGGCGTGGAAATCGACGTCCTGCCGCAGACTGGTCGCCCGGCTCCGCGTTGCGCCATGTCGACCAGAAAATCTTGAAGATAGGCCACGGTCAAATGTGTGTCATCAGCAGGGGCGTACTTTTCGAAACGGTCCTGGCTGATCGTCGCCGGATGCGCCATTTGGCGCTGCTTGTCGAATTGGGCATTGATGAACGCAGTGACCAACAGGCTTTCCTGATGCTCGCCAGAACTGAAGAACTTGAGCGGTAGATTCAGCCCAGAAACAGCGCAACGGCGGTGTGTCACCGGAGGTGGCGTATAAATCTCATTCACGATGCCCAGAGTATCTTCCAGACGCGCTACGCGCTCAGCCAGTGTCAAATTCTGAACAGCTTGTGGTTTGGAATGTTTGTCTTGATGGATGAAACCAGAAGAGGTCATTTTCGAAGTCCCTTTTTGTAGTCGTTGATCATTTTATGCTCCTGTCTGAAGCAAAGCTTCACTATTGGCCGGGATCGAAACCACCGAACACTCCATCAGATTTGTGCGCATGAACTTATAACCACCCGTAGGGGTGCCTTTGTCATCGACGATGGGTTCGGCTTTATCGACGCTGAACCCGACGCTGACTGACCGTAAAATTTTCTGTTCAAGCAGGCTGCGGGCCTGATCGACAATCGGAGACGTTCCTTTTTTGGCGAGGACCAAAGTTCCGACCAGCTGTTTTTTCTCGCGGTCAACTTTAACGTCTTGCCACACACCGATGGGCTCGTAGGCATTGTGCTGATAGAGCGCGATCGGATTTGCTCTGAACTCTTTCAGTTGCCAACCGGCGGCCACCACTCGATCTTTCATGCGGTCTTCGGTCTCAGTGCTCATAATGAACCGATAGGGGTCGTCTGACGATTGAGAGCCAGACTTATACTGGATTTGACTCATGTCCCTTTTGAGCGGGTCGAACACCATCGGGGCGACGTCAAGCTTGTGCGCATCATAGAACTTGCGGAACCTGGCATACTCAGCCGTGTTCATGATGGGATTAGCGTGCTGGTGCGCATGGGTGGTAGCCCCGGTCTTGAGGCCATGCGCACCAGTCTGACCGCTAAGGAGGTCCAGAGCCTCGACCGAAACGGACAACTGCGATAGCTGCTCGTCTTGATTGTCGATGATGTTCTCCAGCTCCTTAATCCTGTCCTTGTACGGCGACAGCGTCTTCTGCAACGCGAAGTTGTTGTCCACCAGCAGCTTCAGCAGCTTCGAATTTTTTTCATCGCCCAACTGAACCAGCAGTCGTGCCGTGTTTTCGGGCAGTTCATCCATCAGTTTTTTGACGTTCGTCATTGGTCTACTCCGTACAGTCGACGGACTTTTGCCAATTCGACTTTTGTTTTGAGTTTTCGTATTTCCCGTCCGCGAGACATAAGTCTCTCTCTTAATTCGAAAGTGTCGTTGGCCAGCGCGTCTTGAATTGTTCTTGTTTGGGTCTGGCGCTGAAGCCACCAGAAGCTGTCAGTGAGGTTCATTTGCGAGGCTTTCTGAATGCGCAAACAGCAAGATCTCGTTCATTCTATCTTGCGTCTGCTGTTTGATTTTGGCCAAAGTGGCGTCGTCTGCACGGGCCTGAAGCTGGCAACCGTAACCGATGGAGACACCGACCAGAGTGGTCAGCATTTGAGCCAGCGTTTGGGTGTCGAAGTCGTTTGTCGTCATGCCACGCAAAGCTCCAATTCCACCGGGCGGATTGCTGCGTATTGCAGTTTTGCGAGCTTTTCGGCTTCACGCTTGAGTTGCAGTTTGCGCTTGTACGCAGCATATTTTTCAGCACGTTCAGCTTGCCGTTTGAGTTGTGCGGCATGCTTTTCTTGAGACTTCTTGACTGCAGCCAGGTACTTCACATTTCCCCTGGCCGAGTAGCCTTTCAGCAGTTCGATCTGCTTTTTCAAGGCGTCTGGCAGTTCTTTGTGCGGGCTAATGACCGCTGAGAGGTCCCAATCTGCGTCGGCAAGCTGTTCTGCAAGTGCATAGAACTTTTCTGCGAAGTCTTCATCGATGCCAGCGAGGGCGCACATTTTTCGGACATGCGAATCGCGATTGAGCAGCAATTGCCGTGCGTATTCAACGTCTGCTGGTGGGCCGATGCCACAAGTGTTGTCAATTAAGTGCTGCAAAGCAGTCTGCCAGAGTCTTTGATAACTGCGTCTTTCTGCTTCATTCATGATGCGATCTTACCACCTTTGGTTGTAAACATGGAAACCATTTGTATGCCTCGCTCAGCCCAACAAGCCGTCTTCGTCACCGTCTATTTCATTGTAGATTTCCTTCATGCCCCTAACCAATTTCCGCTCTGGCCGCGCGTTCTGAGTTGGGTCGATTTGCAAATAGCGGTGCAACGACATCTGCTCACGGCGAAGCGAACTGACAACTGCACTGCGTGGGTTTCGCATGGGACCTTTTGGGCCTTGAATAATGTGCCCTTCCTCTGCCAGTATTCGTTTTTCGTTTTCGAATTGCACGTAGAACTTTGCCAAGTCTGCCAGCGCATGCAAATCGGTTTCTGACCAAGAATTTCTCGACTTACAATCTACCAAAATGCGCCAAAATCGAAGTTCCTCTGGCGTCAATTCCACCGGGGGCGCAAGATCTGGCTGGTAAAGTTCCTGCACTTCCTCTTGGGCTGAGTGAACGCTGTTTCCGTGTGTATTTGCTAGTGACATTGTGTAGTACCTCCTGAATTGATTGTAATTGGCCTGACAATTGCGGAGAAACTGTTTTTTGGTTTCATTATACAGAGCATGACGCGCAGCGCGTGCAGCGTAGTGGTTCACTATGTGGAATAGTTGTTTCATCTGGTGATACAGTACGCATGATAGTTTCTTCTGAGGAGTAATTTGTTTCATCTGGTGAAACAGTCCTGCAGGAGAAACGCAAAAAAGAAGAACTATCCAACCATCGATTGGTAAACAGCCGCCATAGTTTTCGATATAGGCCCCATTAAGTGGTTGGCCTGTATGAATAATTTATTTGCTTGTCCTGCCAGTCTGCCACGTCTGCTGCGCCTGCCATGCCACAATGCTCGCTCACGACTGCGCTCGCACGTCTGCGATGCCACCGTTGAGGGTGAGGCTGATGATGGCGTCAAACGAGTATTGAGAATTGATGAGATGAAACCTGCATCTAATGGCCCATCAGAGTAAACGTCGTGACATCTGAGGTACCTCAAGAGGATGGGATATATAATCCATTATCCAGGCTTGCATGATGTACAGGAGGGAATAAATACTGTTTACCAATATGATGGTTTGATGACCATTGTGGTAATGATGGCATAATGGTAATGATGGGCAGCATTCGACCGCCTCTCCACCTGCTGCGAATGATGGATGCTCTTACCAACCTAAACCAACCTAATAGTTTACTAAATGTTTGGTTGGTTTCAAATTATTGTTTCTTATCAACCCCTTACCAACTAAACCAATTAAACCAACTAAAAAATAATAATATATACATATGCGTTATGAACCATATGCGTTTTTTAAAATAAAAAAGCATATGGTTCTGTTGGTTCAGTTGGTAAGTGGTTATTATTGTTACACTTTTCATAACCAACCAACCAACTGAATTTCATGTGTTTACGTCATTTTGCCTTTCTGATCCTTAGCGGCCTTGTCGAAAGGGATCACCTTGTCGCTGGTGGTTGGGTCTGTTGATGGGTCCCAGCCAGTCACCAAATCATCCCAGGTGGCAGTGCCTTTGGTCACGTGCGCAGCAAACAACTCACGAAATTCAGGCAGCGGTGGAAGCCGCCTTACATGTGCTCTGTCTTTCTTACCGACTCTCAGAACGCCAATGTCTGCCAGCATCTTACCAAACTGCCGACTGGTGGCGCTGCTGCCGTATACTCGATTGTCCGCAAACCACTGCAGGTAGTCGCTATGAAATTCCTTCGTGGTGATGTCCATACCTTTTGACTTCGATTCTAGACGCTCTGGCTTGGCATGAAACTCCATGTTGATCAGCACTTCCAACAAGTACGTCTTCTGCGTGGGCAGCCCATGCAGAACCTGATGATGAAGCGCGGCGGTGCTGATCGGCAAGCGTTCGTTGAAGTTGGACAGATCGCGGCGTTGCAGCATGTGCAACAACGCGGCAGCGCCCCCATTTCGCCTCTCTTCGGCTATTGCGTCGAAATACGCCTTGTTGCCGATCATGGTCGACGCCACATCGAAGACAGTGAACCGTCGTGACCCGATGGCCGCTGGCACGGCCCATTCCTCGTTGCTGGCGATGAAAGTGCGAAAGAATGTGTCAATCATCTCGACATCCTTCCCCTTCCCCTCGGACGACATGCGGCCTTCCGTGATGATCGTCTTCAAACGGCCCGTCAGGGACACCTTACCGGCCCAGAACGCCTCATCAAAGAAAAGTAGGTTCACCCTAGCCAGGTGGTCCGAAAAGCGCCCAGCGACGTGCTCAGGCGACGACAGCCTGATTGTGTGTTGCGCCCCATAGATTGCTTCGAGCCAATCGATCACCGTCCCTTTGCCAGCCCCTTCTTTGCCGCGCATGACGATGGCGACCTGTTGCTTTTTTTCCAGGTTCTGCAACCCCCAGGCGAAGTGATCTAGCAGATAGTTGTAGCTGGCCTCATCCCCACCGCAAATGATCTCTCGCAGGTGGTTCAGAAACAGCTTGCACGACCCTTTTGCGGGTTCGACACTCAGCCCCTCCCAAAGATTGAACTTGCCTGCAGGCGTCCGCCCCGGCGCAAAAACCACGCCGCCGCGGTATGACGTCCTCATCGGCCACTTCAGCCACTGTGCCCCAATCGGCCTCGGCCCATTGGCTGTAATGACGTTGATGTTTGACAGGTGGCTCTTGAACGTCTCAGTTCGCATGAACCGGCGATCAACTGTGTCGTAAATTGTTGGTCTGCCGCCTTGCTCCGTATAAATGAATCTGTCGTTCATCTCTTCCAACGTGCTCGGGTAGTCGCTTGGCCGATCTGACTGTCCGCTATACTTATTGGGCATTACCTGCCTCCTTCTTCGTCTGTCGATTGATTGCTGCTTGATCGATCTGCCCAACGGCAGGTCCGCCCTGATCGTAGACCCAGGTCAGAAACTCTTGAGTGCGGTTGCCGCAGCCGTGGTAGCAGTTGAACACTCTTTGGGCGTCGTCCGGCGTCGGTGGCTTGTACGATGAGCCGCTAGGATCTTGGCCCGTGTGCTTGTGCACCCAAGGGCAAACGACCTTCATCCAGCCGTCAGATTGAACACTGCGCACATGCCCATTTTCCGTCAGCCACGTCACCACCGGATCGTCCGACAAGTATCGCGCATCAACCGGAATGAGATCGACACCGCCTGAATACTGCACCTCCGGCACCCCAAGCAGCCCAAGCAGCTCTGGTGGCCTGTAGCGCGGCCCTGCGAAGTCCAAGAGCTTCGCCCTATGCTCCTTGCCCAACGGCAACGACCCAGGCAGTCTGCCAAGCCGAATGCGGCCCCTGCTGCCCGGATCGCTAAGACCGGCGGCATGCACAGACGCAATGATGGTTTCGGCCTCACCGGCTGACGCCAGCGGCTCGTCGTACAGATAGAGCCACTGCTCCGACCCCGGTTTCGTCTGAACCCTGGCCGTCGGCTGAAGTGTTGGGATCTTGTCGCCCAAAACCTTTTCATGCACATCGTCCAGCAGCACGCCGAGCGCACCAAGGAAATGCTGGTTTCGTCGCCTGAACTTTTCATTGGTCTGCGGGTCCATCAGGCCGATGCTGTAGTGCGTCATGTCTGGCGAAACGCTGCTGGTGCCGCGCCACCGATGGGCAGGGTAGAGGACATCTGAACCACCCGGCGGCATCCATGTTGAGCATAGCGCAGCAATATGTCCGACCGGCAGTTCTCCAACCACTTTCATCATGAACCCGGTGGCGTCGTACTCGTTCTCAGGTTCGGTTGGCAGCTCAGACACAAACGCCGATGCGAACCCTTTGGGTGTACCGGCGTTGCCTGAGTTGGTATGCTTACTTACCATGTTAAAATTCCTACTTGGCCCTTCAAACTCGTGAGTTTGAAGGGTCTTCTTTTACAGCCGGATGTTATCGGAGAAGGCTGGCTCACAGACCTTGCCGGCGTTGTCGGCGGCGAACTCTTTGAGAAAATCTGCTTGAAGCCACGTAGCAATCGACTCAGCGCCAAAATACTCAACGCATGTGTCGCAGACAAATGTGCCAAGCGTGGTTTGCGGCAGTTCGTTCGGCTCGCTCTGTGTGATCAACGCCAAAACCGAAGGACTGTTGCGCTGCCCAGGTTCAGCAGTCAGCCCCTGGCAGCATTTGGCGCATTCTCGCGGATTACCGTCCCGCTCGCCATCAGCGACGTTGCGCAACTGCTCAAAGCAGGTTTCGTTCGCGCTAAGCACCAGCCCCATTACGTCACCAGCCGTTATGACTGTCACCAGCGGTCGTTCCGGAGTTGAGTGCTTCTTGACGTACGCCAAAAAGTCCTTTTTGCTCAGACCGATATGCCTGCAATGCCAGTTTTTGATGCGCTCTTTGCGCAGTTTCTTTTCGGCCGCGTTCAGCTTGCGGCGCTCGTGTCTATTACTCATTTGTGTTCTTTCGGATAGACGGTGGAAATGCGCAGGCCGAAGCCTGCAACGAAATTGCGCCCACGAGAATTCTTTGTTCGCTTCGTTCCACTGTCAGGCCGAATTTCGACCTATCCATCCGGCTATTCAAGAAGACCAAGCCGGTCAGGTCCAGAAAAAATGACAATCTGATCGTCATTCCTGTTTACTCGCAAAACTCAAATTGGTATGATGATTTCATACCTGCATTTTAAGGGTCGCGGTTGTGTAGAAGACGCCGCGGCCCTTTTCCATGGTAATCATGGACAATCACAAAAGACACAACGAATTTCATCACTGTTTACAAAGTATTCAAATTTACAAAACTGCTTCGCAAAATTGTAAATTTGTTAACTCGCGCTAAAGGTTTTTGTGTTCGTTCGAAACCATGAGGGGTACTATGAACCTGTACAGGAGCCCTCCGGAGGTCGACTTGCGTCAGCGGTCAAACTTCGGTGTACAAGCGGCATGCTGGCTTTGATCTTCCTGTCCGGCATGCCGCAAATCCCCTGATGATCTCTCGTAAACCGGTCCATAGGACCATATATCAATCATCGATCAGGTTAACGAGAAGACCAACACAGTTTACATCCTGCACTCTTCAAGTCCACCGAGGGTCAGCATTCAGCCCTCGGTGGATTTTGTCCTAAGACAATTCTACCTTAGGTTGCAGTAAACAGGGCACTACAAAGTACGTTTTCTATTGAGCATTTGCTGCCGTGCATTCTCCTCTCTCGGTACGTTCTCGTAAATGATTTGATAGATTTCTGCGTATGCTCGAATCAGGTCTGCTCGCTGTTTTGGGTCCATTGCAACTATCCCTCGAAACGGCTCGTGCTTCTCGCAGTCCATAAACTGCTCAAGGGCTTCTTTTATGCAAAAAAGCCCGTTTTGAGTTACGTCAATTGTCAAAATTGTGTTGCCGAACTGATCAAAGACTTCTTCGTCGTCAGTCATGACGTGTTCTCCCTAGTTTGAGCCGCCCCCACAATCTCATGGACGACAGGAAAAGCAATCAAGATCAGTAACTTACACACCCACTACACAACCGGTACACAACTGGTACACTTAGCCGGTACACACCCGCTACACTTAGTCCAGCTCGGCCTTGCGATCTGCGTCGCTGACCGTGGTCGAAGCGTCCTTTTTCATTCCAGCACGTCGCAGAAGTTCGTCAGGCATCTCGGCCTTGAGGTATGGACCGAAGACATCCAGGTTTTGGAACATGTACTCGACATACTGCTCCCGCTGCTTGGCTGTCTTGGCATCATCGAACTTGCGTTGAAGCCAGTCGTGCACATCAGGTTTGCTCATGTACTTGAATTTGCCCACCTCTATCACGGTAGGCAGATCAACGTCTTTCCGGTGGCGATACTGCCGCAAAGTGTCTTTGCTCCACTCGGTCAGTTTCAGGAAATCGTCGACCAGCATCAAATCTTCAGTCTTCATTTTTTGTCTCCTAGTGCACGGTGGAAATCGTCTACTTTTAAGTCTGAGTAGTGGGTCATCAGCGTGGCAAGCTTTGTGTGGCCTGTCGCAATGGCGACAATGTGGGGTTGCAAGCCCTTGTCGTAGCATCTTTGCACAAAGAGGCGTCGAATGTCGTGCAGCCTACAGTGCCGCAGGCCGATCTTGACGCCAGCGTTCACAAACCGCTGACTCGGATACTTTAGCGGGAACAGCTTGCCCATCTCGCCTGCCTCGACTTTCCGCTTGGCGATCTCCCAGGCATCACCGATGAGGGGGACTTCCTGGTGGTTGCCCAACTTTTTTGTCGGATGTTTTCTGTCGCGGATTACAATCGACCGGTTGTCCAGCGAAACATCTGCGCCTACGACTCGGGTCGCTTCACCGATGCGCATCCCAGAGTCAGCAAGAAAGAGCAGAAGCTCATCGAAATTGCCTTTGCGGCCCTGATTGCGAAAGAACTCGACGAACGCTTGAAGCTCCTCTTCGGTCATGATGGTTTTGCGAGGCGCGTAATGCATCTTGTGTCCGCTGAATTTGATGTCATCGATCACCTGCAGCAACGGTGCCTCGGAGATATCGAGATTGAGCACGGTCCTGCCCCACTTTATGATGCGGGCAAGCCCTTTCAGATTTAGTATCGCGTGAGGCATTTCGGAAGTCTTCGTGTACTCAGCGACGATGCGCCGACCGAACGGCTTGTCGATCTGCTTCAACGGTTGTGAGCCGAACTTGCGGATCCAAGAGCGCCTAGTCTTGATCGTTGACTCGCCCCTAGTCGGTGTTTCGTCGTTGTACTTTTCGATCAAATCGCCGAGCTGGGCGTGTTGGACTTTCTTCTTGATGCCATGAAAGTCGGCGTCGATAGCTGCTTCATTTTTCAAAGCCCAGGACTTCGCTTCTCGAACCTTGTCAAACGAAGCAGACCGATAGACGCCCTTTCGTCGTATGACGACTCTTGTTTTCCCACTTGGTAATTTTGTGACTGTTGCCATGTGTACACTCCATAGACAATTTACCGCCGATATACACTTCGAAACCGGCTGATATATTGCCTGTAAACAGTTGATGTACACTCGAACACTACAAAGTAAACAGTTGATAACAAACCACTATTCTAAAAGTCATACAGGATTGAACGAATCGTTATTGTACGAATTTGACCGTTTTGTACATCGGTTTCTGCGTCCTTTGACCGTTTTGTACATCGCCTCTGACCGGGTAAAACGGTCAGAGGAGCCCAAACCCCCGAGGGGCGCAAAGGAACACATCAGATGGCCGAGCAGGTCCTTGCCGAGAACATCGCCACCCAGCTGCGCCGGGATATCCTGCGCGGCAAGTTTCCCCCCGGGGCGTCGATAAAAGAGCGTGACAACGCCGCCGATATGGGGGTCAGTCGAACGCCGATGCGCGAGGCGATCCGCATCCTGGCGCGCGAAGGTCTGCTGATCCTGCGCCCATCGCGCAGCCCGATTGTGGCGAACCCGAGCTTCAAGGAAATCTCGGACGCGGTGGCTGTGTTGCTGGTGTTGGAGGACCTGTCGGTGACACTGGCCTGCCGCAATGCAACAGATGAAGATCTGGAGCGGATCAATGCGATCCACGAGCAGATCCGCGAACGGTATGACACGCTGGACGCGCTGGACATGTTCGAAATCGACATGGCGTTTCACAGCGCGATTGCCGAAGCCGCGCATAACCCGTCGCTGTACGACACCTATCGATCCTATCTGGAGCGATTGTGGCGGGCGCGGTTTGTATCGGCGCGGCGGCGGCGCAACCGGGATCGGGTCGTTGCCCATCATTCGGCATTGATGGAGGCATTGGAGAACCGCGATGAAGTGGCGGCGAAGCAAGCGATCTCGACACATCTGGGCAGCCTGGCAGAAGATATCCGCCCGGTGATCGAGGACGAGCAAGCTGGTTAGATGCATCTGGCAGGCGTGTGGCGTGAGCCCCGGGTTCACCGGTACAAACGGATTATTCAAAGCCACTCTGAAAGGCAGTGTTCGAACGGATCAATCGCGGCACTTTGGTCGGACGTGCCGTCGAAGCGTGGGGTCTGAGGAATTTCACAAAGGCTGGGTATCGACGGAGTGCGTCCTGTGGGGCCATCTGTCAGGTGGCAAAGAAATCCCCGAGGACCTTGTTGAACAGAACCGGTTTTTCCAGGTGTGCGGCGTGGGCGCAATCGGGGATCACCGAAAGGTTGGCGCCCTTGATGGATTGCCACAAATGCTCGGTCTGACACCAAGGATAGGTCCGATCGCGATCACCCCAGATCACCAGAGTTCTGGATTCGATGGCCCGCAGTCGATCAGAACCGCTCCAGTCTTGCATCGCATCCAGCCCGGCAAGGATGGTGTGCAGGTTGCATTGCTGGGCAATTTCGGCGCAGTCCTCATAGGCGTCTGCGTTTTCCCGCTCAAGAAACCAGGTCGCCGCAATGCGTCGCGCCGTGGCCTTTGGCCCGTCAGCCGTGGCACGGCGTTTCGAGGTGGCGATGGTTTCGAACCGACCCGGCAACACGCCTTTTGCGCCGGTCGCGTAAAGCACCAGCCGGTCGACCCGTTCGGGTGCCCGGGTGATCATCTCTTGCACGACCATCCCGCCCATCGAGTGACCGATCAGGTGGAACCGTTCGATACCACGCGCGCTGAGTTCTTCCAGCGCCCATTCTGCATAGCCCGCAATACTGTCCAGCGCGTCGAGATGGGCGTTTTCGCCAAACCCCGGCAAGTCCAGGGCGATGATGTCGAGGCCCGTGAGCGCTTCGGCCTGCTTTTGCCATTGTCGGCTGCCGCCCAGAAACCCATGGACAAAGACAACCGGCGTCATTTGCGACCGCCCTGCACGATGCGATCAAGGATCATGGCACAGAACAGGATCGAGAACCCGGCCAGAATGCCCTGACCGACGTTGGCATATTGCAGCGCTTCCAGCACGTCTTCGCCCAGCCCTTTGGCCCCGATCAGAGAGGCCACGACCACCATCGCCAGTGACAACATGATCGTCTGGTTGATCCCGGCGCGGATCGACGGACCGGCCAATGGCAGGTCGACCTTGGTCAGCAGATACCACTTGTTGGCGCCAAAGCTGATTGCCGCCTCGCGGACGCTTTCGGGGACACCCCGCAGGCCCAGAACCGTCAGCCGCACCACAGGTGTGCCGCCAAAGATCATCGTGACCACAACCGCCGCCGGTTTGCCCACACCGAAAAACGCGATCACGGGCACCATGAAGACGAAGGCGGGCATGGTTTGCATGAAATCCATGATCGGCTGGATGAACCTGTAAAACCGGGGGCGGCGCGCGGCGAACATGCCCAGCGGGATGCCGATCGCAATCGACAAACACGCCGCTGTTCCCAGCAAGGCCAATGTTGTCATCGCGGCTTCCCAGAAGCCCAGAAGACCCATGTAGGCCAGAAAGGCCCCCGAATAGATTGCCGCGCGGATGCCCGCTGTCAGCCATGTCAGCAGCACGATCAGGCTGGCGATCACGATCCATGGCGTCTGTACCAAAATCACCTCAAGCGCATCGAGAAGCGTGCGGATACCGAAGGTCAGCCCGTCAAAGAAGGCCTCGCTGTTGCGCACGCACCACGCGATGAAGTCTTCGACCCATTTGATACCGGTCAGGCGGATGTCCGGGTCTGTGGGAAAGTGGCTGAGCAGCGAAAAGCGGCCCGGAAAGCTGTAGTGCATCATCGCCGTGGAAACGATCAGCACCATGAAAACTGCGCTGAGCACGATGTGCGTGACCGGCATGCCCGACCGGATAGAGCGATCCGACAGCCAGTCAGAGAACCGCGCTTCGAGCGCCCAGTTGGCGACAATGGATTGCACGGCTTTGGCGATCAGCAGGAGGATGATGCCGGTCAACACGATGGACGGGCCTTCGGCGGCCAGAGCTTCGGCCTCGGCGCGGATGCCACCGATGTTTTCTTCGAGCGAGTCAACGGTGCGGCGATAGACGTCGATCTTTTCGGAATTGGACTCGATGGCGGCTGCAAGCTGTTTGCGGCGCAGTTCCAGCGTGCCTTCAATCGAGGCGATGCGCGCCATGGCATCAGCCGCAAGATCGCCAAACAGACCGCGGGCGATTTGAACAAAGCCGATCGTTTCAAGGATCAGAAATGGCAGCGCCCAGGACCACAGGCCGCGTGCGCCAAACCAGATCGGACCAAACAGCCCGGCCATTATGTTGAAGGTGGCGGTAAACCGGGATGAGGCCCCGATCCTGTCGAACATGGCGATGTAATAGTCGGGGCTGGTGCGCACGAAGGTGCGAATGTTTTCGCGCCGCTCTTCGGCATAGGCAAGGGCGGCCTCGCTTTCAGTGTCTTCCAGCGGGTTCACCCCGAGATCGTCAAGGTCGCTCATGATACTTCCGTCCCTTCGATCACGGTGCGCAGTAGATCGGCGCGCGTGATGATTCCGATATCGTGACCGCCTCCCTGCACAACGATGGGGTTTTCGACGTCGATGGCCATGTTGATCAGAACGCTTAAAGTCTCGCTTTCTGCGACGCGGGGCGCGTCGGCTGGGATCGGTCCATTGGCGGCGACATAGGCATTCAGCGGCTGCATCACGGCATGGGCATGCACCACCTTGAGACGCGAGATGCCCGCGACGAAATCAGCCACATAGTCATCTGCGGGATGCATGACGATATCTTCGGCGGTGCCCATCTGCACCATCTTGCCGTCGCGCATGATGGCGATGCGGTCGCCGATGCGAACCGCCTCATCAAGGTCGTGGGTGATGAAGATCGTGGTCTTTTTCAGGATCTTGGACAGGCGAATGAATTCGTCCTGCAACTGGCGCCGGATCAACGGGTCAAGCGCCGAAAACGGTTCGTCCATCAAAAGCACATCCGGGTTGGCCGCAAGCGCGCGGGCCAGGCCAACGCGCTGTTGCATACCGCCGGACAGTTCATGGGCGAATTTCGCCCCCCATGCGCCAAGTTCAACGATATCGAGAATGGCCGCCGCCTGGCGCATACGCTCGTTCTTGGCGACCTGGCGGATTTCCAGCGGCATCGCGACATTGTCCAGAACCGAGCGGTGCGGCATCAGGGCAAAATTCTGAAACACCATGCCTATCTTGCGGTTGCGGAATTCCTGAAGCTGTTTTGGCCCCAGCGCCATCACGTCGGTACCTTCGATCCGGATATTCCCCGCAGTGGGTTCCAGCAATCGATTGAAATGACGGACCAACGTGGATTTGCCGCTTCCCGACAAGCCCATGATACAAAAGATTTCGCCGCGGTTCACCGACAGGCTGACATCGGCCACGCCGACCACGGCCCCCATTTCAGCAAGGACGTCTGCCTTGCTGAGCCCCCTGTCGCGGATCGCTTGCAGAGCGGCTTGGGGATTGGTGCCGAATATTTTCCAGACGTTCGAAATCTCGACAACGGTATCGGTGCTCATAAAGGGGATCCCAAGGCTCGGATGTTGCGGGAGGTGGCTGAAACGCCGGCACCGATTGGCACCACTGCCGGCGTTGATCTTAATGGTGAGCTTTCTTACAGGCCCAGCCACGCGTCGACGCGGTCAGGGTTGGCTTCGACCCATTCGCGTGCAACCTCGGCAGGCTCGCGCCCTTTGCCGCTGATTTCATAGGCAAAGCCCGAGACATCATCCGCCGTCAGTGCAAAGTTTGCAAAGAATTCGGCAATCGCAGGGGACCGGCCTTCAAGCGAGTTCGACCAAGCGATCTGAACGTTCTTGAGCGCATCTTTGGTGGCCACGGATGATTTTTCGTACCAATCGGGATCATCCGACGGCTGAATCATCGTGTATTTGGCGGCGTCAAAGGTTGGTTCGCTCAGCATTTTGACATCGAACATGTACCAGACAGCGTGCGGTTTGTAGCAGTAGAACGCATAGCCTTCGCCTTTGGCGATGCTGTCCTTGATGCGCGCGGTCTTTACGCTTTCCTCGGCCCGGACCGGCTCGATGAAATCAAGCAGACCGTAGTCGCGGGTTTTGACTTCGTTCACGTTGGCCGAGGCCCAGCCCGGCGCACCGATCCACATCTCGCCCTTGCCATTGCCATCGCTGTCCATCAGAGCGGCCACTTCGGGGCGCCCCAGATCGGCGATGTCGGTGATGTTGTTGGCCTCGCCAAAGTCTTTCGACACGCAAAAGCCCTGGTTGCCCTCATATGGGTTGGACGACAGTGTCACAGTGCCCGCGCCATCGACATATTTCTTGGTGAAGCTTTCCTGGTTTGGCAGCCAGACATCGGGGTGGACATCGATGTCGCCCTTGCCCTGATCCATCGCCTGAAAGATCGTGGCGTTGTTGCCGGGCACGTATTCGACCTGGCCACCGATGCGCGTTTCAACAACCGCGCCCAGAAGATGGGCAATGGCTTGGGCGCCGGTCCAGGATGGCACGCCGATCTTGACCTCTTCGGCAGCCAGCGCCGGCATCGCACCGACGCAGACTGCGGCCGCCAGGCCCAGTGTTTTCAGTTTGGTTTTCATGGTCTTCTCCTCTGTTGGGATGCGCCGTGTTCCGACGTCGGTCTGTTTTGTCTTTTGGGTCCCACGTTGCGCGGGTGACGCAGGCGATCCGCCGCGCGATTGGCGATGTGGACGATGGGCTGACACAGGGTCAGACCGCCGATTCCTGATGAAAGTCTAAGTCAAAGAGTTTTACGCGGGCCAATTCGAACATTTCATCAAACCATTCCGTTTACGCATAGTTTTGCGTGCGTTACGCTGGTGGAGAAAAACAGGCAGGAGCCCCGCGCGTGGATTTGAACTGGCTTCGAGACTTTGAATGCCTCGCCCGGACCTTGAGTTTCACCCGAGCCTCGGACGAGCGAAACATCACGCAATCGGCTTTTAGTCGAAGAATCAAAGCCTTGGAAAACTGGGTCGGGCTGCCTTTGGTCAACCGAGCCACCTATCCGGTGCAACTGACCGAAGCAGGGCAACAGTTCCTGCCCGTGGCCCTGACGGCGATTTCACAGCTTTCTGAAACCCGCCAATCGCTGCGCGATGCAGATCGTGGCGACAACCGGTTCATCCGGTTTTCGGTGCTGCATACGATTTCGACTAATTTTTTGGCACCACGCCTTGATGAGCTGCAACTTCAGATTCCCGAATTGCGCACAAGCGTTGTGTCTGACTCGCTTAGCACCTGTTGCGAGCTTTTGGTCGAGGGCGCTGTGGATGTCATGCTGTGTTACTATCACCATTCGGTTTCGCCGATGATCGACGAAGCTGCCTTTGTCCGAAAGGATCTTCTGACCGACCGCCTGATCCCGGTGGCTGCCGCCGAACCGGCACGCGCCAATCAGTGGGACCTGACCAGACCGGACGGCCCGCCGATCCCGCATCTGGCCTATGAGCGGTCGTCGTTTCTGGGCATGGTGGTTGAAAACACGGTACAGCGGCAAACGCTGAATGCCGAAACGATCTATGTTGATGGGTTGGTCGAAACGATCAAACGGCGGCTTTTGAAAGGTGGCGGGTTTGCATGGATGCCCGAAACCGCCATATCGGCCGAACTTGCCGCAGGGGTGCTGGTGCCGATCGGCGATGACCCCTGGTGCACGACATTGACGATTTCCGCGCTGTCCAATCCGGCAACACTTGATCAGACGGCGCATACATTGTGGGACCTGCTGTAACCGCGCGGTCCGGCCAGAGCAGATGCTTTTAGCGTGCGGCGGTAATGATGATCTCGACCTTCAGGTCTGGCCGGGCCAATGCCGCCTCACCACAGGCGCGCGCGGGTTCAGCGCCGGGCACAACCCAATTGTCCCAGACCGCGTTCATCTCGGCAAAGTCGTCCATCGACGCCAGCCAGATGATCGCCTGCAGGATTTTGGTTTTGTCCGAGCCCGCTTCGGCCAGCAGGTCTTCGATCTTGGCAAGGGTCTGCCGGGTCTGGTCGGCAACGCTGGCGCCGGCTTCGCCAACCTGTCCGCACAGATAAACGGTGTCGCCGTGGATGACGATCCGGCTCATCCGGCCTGTGCTGTGCATGCGTTCGATCTGGGTCATGAGATGTCCTTGGGCAGGTTGTTATCCGGGAAGTTAGCCGCCCGGAGCCGGGAAGGGAATGGCCCGTTCAGGGCCTGATGTGATCTGACTGGGAGGTGTCGATGATCGCCCGCACCAAAAGGTCGATCGTATCCACGGCATTGGCGTCGGGGGCGACACTGTCAGCGATGATCGAAAACTCGGAGCACGCGACAAATTGCAGGCCTGCCCCGGCGGCCAGAAGTTCGTGCGAGGCGGCCAGCAGTGTTTCACGGGCTTGCGCGCTTTGGCTATCAACCTTGATCGCACGGATCGCGGCCAGCATGGGGGCATCTTGGGCAGGCCACACGACAGACAGCCCACGTTTGGAAAGCGCCTTTTCAAACAGAGCCGTGCGCCGCACAGCAGGCGAAGCCAGCATGCCGACACAGCCCCCGGCCCCAAGCGTTTCGGCCGCATGATCTGCCGCCAGGTCGACCATGTTCAGAAGCGGGATATCCACCGCTTGGGTGATCGCCCCCGCATAGTGATGCGCGGTGTTGCAGGGCATGGCCAACGCCACGGCGCCAGCGGCCTGAAGCCGACGCGCCATGGCGGCAAGCGTCGGCCCCGGATCAATACCGGTGCCGTCGATCAGATGCGCAATCCGCGACGGCACCTGCGAGTTCATGTCAATGAACAGCGGGATATGATCGCCGTCGTCGCGCGCCGGCACCGCCTCGACCAGCTTGCGCTGGAGGAGGATGGTTGCTTCGGGGCCCATGCCCCCAAGAATACCGATGGTGCGCGGCCTGGGCATCGTTCAGAGGTGGACCCAGCGGTTGGCATTGTCAAAAGCAAAGTCATAGCCACCCAAGGCCGCCGCCCCGCCGGTGTGCAGGAAGACGATCCGCTGATCTTTGAATTCACCCTTGCGGGCCAGATCGATCAGACCTGCGGCACCCTTGGCGGAATAGCAGGGATCAAGCAGGATGCCTTCCAGTTCGGCAAACATCTGGATCGCCTCAATTCCGCTTTGCGTCGGCAGGCCATAGCCTTCGCCAACGTAGTCGGTGTTGGCCATCACGTCTTCGCGCTTGACCACGCCCGCGCAGCCCAGTTTCTCGGCTGTTTTGCAGGCGAGATCATAAACCATCTGTTCCTGCTTGGGCTGCGGCGCGCGCGTGCCGATGCCCAGAACCGGCACAAGGGAATTCATCGCGCACATGCCTGTCACCAGCCCGGCCTGCGTGCCCGACGACCCGGTGGCATGGACAAGACGGTCGATCCGCAAACCGGCATCGTTGGCTTGCGACAACAATTCAAATGCAGCATTCACATAGCCAAGTGCGCCGGTGGGGTTCGATCCGCCGCCCGGAATGACATAAACGTTACGCCCTTCAGCGCGCTTCTTTTCGGCGGCCTTTTCCATCTCTTCGACCATGTTGTGCCCGCCGGGGAACTTTTCGGTCGTGGCGCCATGCAGGTGATCCAGCAGCACGTTGCCATTGTGGTTGTAGTTCGCATCCTGATAGCCGGTTCGATCTTCCAGCAGGATATGACAATCGACCCCCAGTTTGGCGGCAAACGCGGCAGTCTGGCGACCGTGGTTGGTCTGCGTCGCGCCCTGGGTCATCACCATGTCGGCCCCCTGAGCCTCGGCCTCGGCCATCAGGAACTCAAGCTTGCGGGTCTTGTTGCCGCCGGTCGACATGCCGGTGCAGTCGTCGCGTTTGATCCAGATCTCGCAGCCCAGTTCTTTCGACAGCCGTTTCATCGGTTCCAAGGGCGTCGGCAGGTGGGCGAGGTGCAGGCGAGGAAAACGGGCGAGATGCATGGGACGGCTCCTAATTTTGATTTCCATCAACTTACCCGCCTAAATTGCGGGTTCCAATTGCGAAATCCGGCACCTAAATTGCGGATTTTGCAAGTTATGGTGGATTGCTGTATCTGCAACCCATGCGACTGGAATGGATTGATGACATATTGGCGGTGCTTGATGGCGGCTCGCTGGCGCGGGCTGCCGAAAAACGTCTGCTGACCCAGTCGGCCTTTACGCGCCGGGTGCGGATTATCGAAGACAGTATCGGCGCCACGCTGTTTGACCGCCGCCGCAAACCGGTCACGCTGACGCCCGGGGTTCAGGCGCTTGAGCCCGAATTGCGCGACCTCAGCGCGCGACTTCACAAGCTGCGCCATAGTATGAAAACGGCCAGCGATCAGGCCGGGGCCTCCCTGAGTTTCGTCTGTCAGCACGCTTTGACCACCACCGTGTCGCCACAGGTGGTGCGGGCTTTGACGGCAGATGGTGGGGCTTCGGTGCGGGTGCGGTCGGGCAATCAGGATGAATGCCTGATGCACCTGATTTCGAAGGATGTCGATTTTGCCATCATGTACGCGCTGCCCGATGACGACGCGCCCGCGCCCGGCAAAGCCTTCGAGGCGGTGACGCTGGGCACGGATGTTCTGATCCCGGTCTCGACCCCAAACATCCGCCAAACGTCTTCGGGTCCGGTTATTCCGTCGATCAGTTACCCCGACGAGGTCTTTCTGGGGCAGGTCTTTGCCCGGATGATCAGTCCGCGACTTCCCCAGGACATCACCGTGTCGACCATTGCCGAAACGGCCCTGACACTGGCCATGCTGCAATTGGTGCTGACCGAGATCGGCATGGCGTGGCTGCCGCAATCTTTGGTTGCCGATCACCTGGCACATGGCAGGCTGGTGCGGATGGACGACGTGCTGCCAGCGCAAACCCTGATCATCAGGATGGTCCGCCTGTCAGAAGCCCGGACCGGCCACGCGGAACAGGTCTGGCATCACCTTGCCGAACATCTGCAACTTCGCGTGGCTCGCCAGGATCTGCCGGACGATACGGTTTAATTGCTCTTTTTTGGACGCACAGCGTTGTCAGCGACCGCCATTTTCAGGCAGCGGTCGCACGTGTTGAGGAGCAGGGTCTGTCCCTTAAATAGTCTGGGCTGCTTCGCCTTCTTTGCGCACACCAGAGAGGGATTGCGCGGGTGTCAGCGCCTCGGGGTCGACCTGAAGTTCGATCAGGTAGCCGTCGGGTGACGCCTGAGCGCGGGTCAGGGCGTCGGCGATCTGATCGTCGTTTGTCACCAGTTCGCCCGGAATACCAAACGACGCGGCATAGGCGACGAAATCGGGGTTGGTGAGATCGGTCGAGATCACACGGCCGGGGTGGTGTCGTTCCTGATGCATGCGGATAGTGCCGAACATGCCGTTGTTGACGACCAGAAAGATGATGGCGAGGCCATAGCGTTTGGCGGTGGCGAGCTCCTGCGCGGTCATCAGGAAACAGCCATCGCCTGCAACGCAGACCACGGTGCGGTCACGGTGCTGCAGCTTGGCGGCCACGGCGGCGGGCACGCCATAGCCCATCGACCCGCTGGTGGGGGCCAATTGCGTGCGGTAGCGGCGGTGGGCATGAAAGCGGTGCAGCCAGACGGCGTAGTTGCCCGCGCCATTGGTATAGATCGTGTCGTCCGGCAGGGTGTCGGACAGATGCCGGATGACGCGGCCCATATTGAGGTCTCCGGGGACCTCGGTCGGAATGCGATAGGCCTCGTAATCGGGGTGGAAGGTGGGGGTCCAGTTGCTGCGGTCGGCTTCTGGCACAGGCATGTCCAGCGCGGCGCGCAGGAAGTTCAGCGGCGAGGACACGATCGAGAGGTCGGGTGCATAAACATGGCCCAGTTGTTCAGGTCCGGGGTGGATGTGGACAAAGCGCATCTGCGGAACGGGCGTGTCGATCAGGGTATAGCCCTGGGTCGTCATCTCGCCAAAGCGGCTGCCGATGGTGATCAGCAGATCGACCTCGTTGCGCAGTTTGCGGGTCAGTTCGGGCAGCGCGGCGATGCCGATGACCCCGGCATAGTTCGGGTGGCCGTTGTCGACATAATCCTGACAACGGAAGGTGGTGGCGATGGGCAGGTCGAATTTCTCGGCAAGTTGTGCGGCAAGGTCTGCGGCCTCGGCGCTCCAATCCGGGCCGCCGACGACCAGCATGGGTTTCTTCGCCTCGGCCAGCATCTGTCCGAGTTGGGCCATGCTGGCGGGATCGGGCGCGCCATAGCCGACATGGGCCGGGCGGGCATCGGCGACGATGGCGGTGTCGCTGAGCGTGCCTTCGGGCAGCGCCAGAACCACCGGGCCGGGACGCCCGGACAGGGCGACGTGCCAGGCACGGGACAGGTATTCGGGGATACGGGCGACATCGTCGATCTGGGCAACCCATTTGGCCATTTCACCGAACATGCGGCGGTAATCGATTTCCTGAAACGCCTCGCGGTCCATCATCGACGTGGCGACCTGACCGATCAGCACGATCATCGGGGTGCTGTCCTGAAACGCGGTGTGCACGCCGTTTGAAGCGTTGGTGGCCCCGGGTCCGCGGGTCACCGCGCAGATGCCGGGTTTGCCGGTCAGCTTGCCAAAGGCGTCGGCCATGTTGGCCGCGCCGCCTTCGTGGCGGCAAGTGATGACCTCGATCTGGTCCTGATGGTCATAGAGCCCGTCGAGCAAGCCAAGATAGCTTTCGCCGGGGACGCAGAAGACCTTTTCCGCGCCGAGGATGGCGAGTTGATCGGCAAGGATCTTGCCACCGTGGCGGGACGTTTCGGGGTAGGAATTGGACATGGGTTCAGGTGCTCCGGATCATCCCCCACCCACCCTTATCTGGTGAGTACCATAGCTGGCCGGATCGGCCAGCAGGAAATGCATGGGGGCGGTCGAATTGGTGTGTCTGGATGGGGCGATGCGGCTAGTCGTTTCTATGCTCAAATTCGGTGCGAAGTTGTTCCATCTCGGCATCAAACGCGGCTTGTTTGGCGTTCTTGGAGCGACCGGGCTGTGCAGGTTCCGCATTCTGGTCCTGTTCATCGAGGTCACTGGAGTCTTTCAACTGACCGTCGCCTGACAACAAAACGGCAATCCAGCGCGTGGCAGGAAATTCTGCAAAGATGACCATGCTGACAACCATCATCGGAATCGCAAGAAAAGCCCCAATGCCGCCCCAGAGCGTCGCCCAGAACGTCAACGAAACCATGACCATAAATGTGCTCAGATTCAAAGACCGCCCCTGCATGGACGGCTGGATCACATTGGCGATGAACTGATCCGCACAGCCATACCCGAAGAGTACGATCAGAAAGGGAGTCAGGCTGTCAAACTGGATAATGGCCACAAGTGAAGGCAAGGCAATCGCGATAAAGGCACCGATGTTCGGGATGAACCCAGCGATGAACACAGTGAGCGCAAGGAGCGATGCGAAGTCGAGGCCAACCCAGCTGAAAATCGCGAACGCGACCACCCCGCTCATCGCGCTGGTCACGGCATTGACCCACATATACTGCTGCACGCCGTCAGAAATCCGGGTCAGAACCTTTTGGGTGCGGCGTGTTTCCTGTTCGGTTGCAGCAAGCCGGGGCAGCTTTTCAATCCAGGCGGTGCGTTCGGTCACCAGGAAAACAAGATACAGCGCAACAAGGCCAAGCAGGGACGCCGCCCCCCCCAATTGGCCCAGAGCGGCAGCCACCCATGCCCCGACATCGATATCTTTTGTGGCCTCTTGCACGGCCGCGACAATGCGAGGGCCCAAAAAGGCTTCCAGTTTTTCGCTCAGGCGCAGCAGCCGTTCCTGGTATTTTGGCAGCGCATTTTGCACGTCGTCCGCCGAGGAGGAAACGATCAGGCCCAGAACCATAAGGGTTCCGATGACGACGATGACACTGAGGAGTTGGGCCAGCCAGGCGGGTGGTGACCATCCAAAGAGATTTGTGTGTTCGATTTTTTCCACGAGTGCAGAAGACAGGATGAACAGCAATCCGGTAATTGCGAGCGGGATCAGGAAACCGCGTCCGACCCACAAGACACCAACTGAAATCGCCATGATTCCGAGTGCAAAAAACCACGTCGAAAGTGATGTCTTGGGCGGGTTTTCGATGTTCATATGCTGACACTGGTTTTGCTGTTTCAAACGGCAGTAGAAACGCCCCGATCATCTGGTGCAAGTCTTCATTGTGGGGTCGTTGAACGCAAAGCCGGGTGGGGTGACGTTCTGTTCGTTGGCCCGATCCTTTCATAAGGTGTGCGTCCGACACAAATCATAGACCATCTGCTTTGCCCCCCGACGATCCTGCGACCAGAATGATGGTCTGATTGCGTGGTTGACCTTGGCCGAGGTTGATTGATTATCTGCTGAGTGGTCCTGCCCCCTGCCCGTCTATCGGACATCATGGGGGACGCGGGCCATAGAAGATTGACGAGGACGCAATGACCCAGACCAATGACATACCTGCCTGCCCGGGCCCGGTGGCCGATACGCGCAAACCGGGGTTTGCTGTTCAGGCTTTGGCCTGTGACGTGCACACGCATGTGTTCGGGCCAGAGCGCCTTTACCCCTATTCGCCCCGGCGCGGCTATACGCCTCCCGATGCGTCACTGGCCGCGATGGAGCGGTTGCATGGGGTGTTGGGGATTGAGCGTTGCGTGCTGACTCAGCCCAGCGTGTACGGCACCGACAACCGGGCGATGATGGATGCGATGGCGACCGCCCCGGACAAGTACCGCGCGATTGTGGCGGTGGGCGGGGATGTCACCGATCGTCAGTTGCAGGACTGGCATGACGCCGGTGCGCGGGGGGTGCGGTTTAATCTGGTCGATAAGGGCGGGATGCCGTTTGACAGTTTTGATCAGGTCGTGGCGTTTTCAGAGCGGCTGGTGCCATTGGGATGGCATGTCGAATTCCTGTTGCATGTCGATGCGTTCGACGATCTGGCGCGGCAGATGGCGCGGGTCAAAACCGACGTTGTGTTTGGCCATCTGGGGTACATGAAAACGTCGCGCGGTGTTGAAAACCCGGGGTTTCAGGATTTCCTGAGCCTGCTGCGGGATGGCAAATGCTGGTCGAAGATGACCGGCGCTTACCGGGTGACCGAACGGGATGCGCCGCCCTATGACGATGTCGTGCCGTTGGCGCAGGCCATTATCGGGGCGGCGCCGGATCAGGTGTTGTGGGGATCGGACTGGCCGCATCCATGGCATTATCGCACGATGCCGAATGACGGCTATCTGCTGGATCAGATCAGCGACTGGACCGATGATCCTGACACCATCCATAAGATCCTGGTCGACAACCCGGCGCGGTTGTACGGGTTCTGACGAAATCTGGCTGGCTGGAGCGGTGTCAGGATCACCGTCCTAAACGCAAGTTTGAGCCGCTTGAATACAATTAGCATTGCCCCTAAGAGGTCGGGTGGAAACGCGAGGAGGCAAGACGGGCATGCAGAATACAATTGTGAACAGTTGGAATGAGTGGGATCCACTGAAGCATGTCATTGTCGGACGTGCCGATGACTGTCACATCCCCCCCGAAGAGCCCGCGCTGGAAGCGAAAGTGCCGGAAGACAGCGACATGCGAGGCCAGTGGGGACGCCGCCCGCAAGAGACGATCGACCGCGCCAATGAACTGCTGGATGCCTTTGCCGCCCAGCTTGAGGCGCGCGGTGTGCGCGTTGACCGGCCCACGCCGATTGACCACGCGCTGCCCGCCACGACGCCCGACTTTCACACCGAAAGCCAGTTTGGCTGCATGCCGCCGCGCGATGTATTGCTGACCGTTGGATCAGAGATGCTGGAAGCGACGATGTCATACCGCTGTCGCTGGTTCGAATATCTGAACTATCGCCCGCTGATGCAGAAGTATTTCGACGAGGATCCGAACTTTCGCCATGAAAGCGCACCCAAGCCCCGGCTGACGGACAAGGACTATCACGCGGACTATCTGAGCGACAAAATCGGTGTTGAAAAGCGCCTGCAGTGGACGGCTGAGAAGTTCTTTGTCACCACGGAAGAAGAACCGCTGTTTGATGCTGCGGATGTGCTGCGGTTTGGCCGCGATCTGGTGGTTCAGCATGGGTTCACCACGAACCTGAAGGGCATCGAATGGTTGCGCCGGCACTTCCCCGATCACCGGGTGCATACGGTCAATTTCCCGGGGGACCCCTATCCGATCCACATCGACGCAACGTTTACGCCGTTGCGCCCCGGACTGATCCTGAACAACCCGCAACGCCGCCTGCCCGACGATCAGCGCAAGATGTTCGAGGCCAATGGGTGGGACATCGTGGATGCTGCCCAGCCGGCGCATAACACGCCGCCGCCGTTGTGCTATTCTTCCACATGGCTGTCGATGAACGTGCTTGTGCTGGACCCCAAAACCGTTTGTGTCGAGAAATCGGAAGTCTATCAGGCCGAGCAGATGGACAAGCTGGGCATGAACGTTGTCGAGGTCGAATTGCGCGATGCCTATGCGTTTGGGGGCGGGCTGCATTGCTGTACAGCAGATGTGTACCGCGAAGGCGGCTGCGAGGATTATTTCCCCAACATGTAAGTCATGGAAGGGTCGCTCGGGAGGATTGGGCGCGGCTGTCTTCGGCCTGCACGACCACCCGGGGCCCGCGCAGCTTAAGCGCGCGGCACTTTGCCGGGATTTGACGTATTGTGTTAACCGCCGGATTGGAGTGATGGCCCAAGCCTGGACGTGTCATTCTGGTCACAGATCTGTGCAAAGTGTTGCCGGGCACTGCGTCGTTCGATCTGCGCATCCCTCGCGGTGAACCGTAACGGCTGCCGGTAACTCACTTGCCAACCCCGATCCAAACAGCGCGCAGATCGCGGGCGTCTCTTTGAGAGCTCAATCAGCCTTCTTGGGGAGAGCAACCAGCGGAGCTTTGCCTGAAGCGATCGGTCAGCCGGACCCTTTGTTTGGACTTAACCGAACAGCGGCTTCCGCCTGAAATTGCAATAAAACAAGCCATTTCCCTGTCACAGCCTTTGAAACCTGCGGCCTAACCCACGGGACTTGCGTCACAAATCCGTGGCGGGAAACATTACTGAGATGAGACTGGGGCAAGTGGCGGGGAGACAGGGATTCGAACCCTGGGAACGCTCTCACGTTCAACGGTTTTCAAGACCGCCGCATTCGACCACTCTGCCACCTCCCCGTTAAAATGAGGGTTTAGGGCTTGGCCGCATCACAGGCAAGTCAAAACAAGGGGAAAATTGCCTGACCTTGCGCAGCAGACTTTCATTGCAGCAACTTACGGGTTAGGATGACGGCAATTGTTGGCGGCAGGACCAGTGTCTGTTGATCAGCAAACCGAGGCAAATGACCGGAAATCCGGCAAAACGGGATACCCGACAAGACAAGGCGTCCCGCTTACAGGCAAGGGAACAGAAAATGACACGAGCAATAGTGAGATCGGCGCGCTCAGCCCGTCTGATCGCCGTCTTGGCCACCACAGGATTGCTGGCCGCTTGCGAAGAAGGGCCGAAAATGGCGTTTCTGCAACCAAAAGGCCAGACTGAGGCCTCGACCAGTTCTTCGGCCAGCACGACGCTGGTTGAACGCGACGTTGAAGCGCCGGATGTGTTCCAAGTGACCGAGTCCGGTCTGTGGGATGGTCGCCCGTCGCTGGGCGGCGTCTGGGTCGCGCATCCGGATGTGACCGAGCCCGAGCGGGTCATTATCCGCAATCCAACAAACGGCAAGTTCGTGATTGGTGCCCTGTTCCGGCGCGAACGCGATATTCCGGGCCCACGCGTGCAGGCGTCTTCGGATGCCGCCGTGGCGCTTGGCATGCTGGCCGGTGCGCCGGTTGAGCTGAACGTGACAGCACTGCGCCGCGAAGCCGTCAAGACCACTCCGCCAGAAGAAGAAAAGGTCGCGATGCTGGACGATGGCGGCGACATCAGCGAAGCCGCGCTGGACCCGATTGCCGGGGCCGCAGCCGCGATTGACGCCCCCGAACCGCAGGCCACAACCGAAGCGATTGTCGCCGCGACCGAGGCCCCCGCCCCGGTTCCGGCCAAACCGATCAGTTCGTCGCTGGACAAGCCCTATGTCCAGATCGGTATCTTCAGCGTCGAAGCAAATGCCAACCGCACAGCGGATCAGATGCGCAATGCCGGGATGATCCCGACCGTGTTCAAGGAAGACACCAACGGCAAAGCGTACTGGCGCGTTGTGGTTGGTCCGGCCAAGACCACTTCGGAACGCTCGGCCTTGCTGAAAGAGATCAAGACCACCGGGTTCTCGGACGCGTACGTGGTCAGAAACTAACAGGAGCCTTAACCGGTGCACATCTTACTTCGTTCTACCCTTGCCGTTCTTCTGCTTTGTGCATCGACTTCAACGGCCCTGGCCTTCGATACGAAGGCCAGGGCCGCCTATGTTCTGGATCAGACCACCGGGACGGTGCTGATGTCGAAGAACGCGGATGAGCCCCTGCCGCCCGCATCGATGTCAAAGCTGATGACGCTGTATGTCGCATTTGAGGCGGTCCGGGACGGTCGGCTGACACTGGATGAACGCCTGCCCGTATCGCAGCATGCGATGGATTATGGCGGGTCAACCATGTTCCTGAACACGCAGGACCGGGTCCGGGTCGAAGATCTGATCCGCGGGATCATCGTGTTGTCGGGCAATGACGCCTGCGCCGTGATCGCCGAAGCGCTGAGCCCCGATGGTACCGAAGCCGGGTTCGCCCGGTATATGACACGGCGCGCTCAGGACATGGGCATGCTGAATTCGAACTTTGCCAACTCGAACGGCTGGCCAGCCGCCGGGCATCGGATGTCGGTCAAGGATCTGGCCATTCTGGCGCAGCGTTTGATCGAAGATTTCCCCGAGTATTACCCGCTGTTCGCTGAAACCGAGTTTGCCTTTGATGGGCGCGCGCCGTCAAACACGCGCAACCGGAACCCGCTGCTGAAACTGGGCATTGGCGCGGATGGTTTGAAAACCGGCCACACCTCTGAGGCCGGATATGGTTTGGTCGGATCAGCCAAACAGGGCGACCGGCGCGTGGTTTTCGTGTTGTCGGGGCTCGACAATGCTGCCCAGCGCGCAGAGGAGGCCGAGGCCTTCGTTAACTGGTCGTTTCGCCAATTTGCCCAAAAAACCATCGCCACAGCCGGTGCGCCGATCGCCGAAGCCGAAGTCTGGATGGGGCGCGGGCGATCGGTAGGTCTGGTCACCGAAAGCGATCTTGAGATCCTTGTTCCGGTGCTGGAAAGCGACAAGATCAAGGCCGAAGTCATCTATAACGGGCCGATCAGTGCGCCGATCACCAAGGGTCAGCAACTGGGCGAACTTGTCATCAAACCCGAAGGTCTGCCCGAAATGCGCCGTCCTCTGGTTGCGGCACAGGACGTTGCGGCAGGCGGGTTTGGCGTACGCGTTAAGACCGCCGCGATGGATCTGGTTACGACGTTTCTGAACGGTCCCGAGGGGGCACTGTGACCGCCCCAGGCCGGTTCATCACATTCGAGGGCATTGACGGGTCGGGTAAATCCACGCAAGCCCGCCGTCTTGCCGAAACGCTGAAGGCGCAGGGGCTTGAGGTTGTTCTGACCCGCGAACCCGGCGGATCGCCCGGCGCGGAAGAAATCCGCCGTCTGGTGCTGGAAGGCGATCCGGATCGCTGGTCGGCTGAGACCGAGATCCTGTTGTTCACCGCCGCGCGCCGCGACCACCTGGAACGCACAATCGAACCGGCGCTGGCTGCGGGCAAGACCGTGATCTGTGACCGGTTTGCCGACAGCACCCGGATGTATCAGGGCCTGTCGCGCGGCGATCTGCGCGATCTGGTCGACAAATTGCACATACTGATGATCGGGCGCGAACCCGATCTGACTATCCTGATCGACATGGATCCCGATATCGGCCTGTCGCGTGCGTTGGGGCGGCAAGGTACCGAAGAACGCTTCGAAAGCTTCGGAGCCGACCTGCAACACCGGATGCGCGCCGGGTTTCTGGACCTGGCCGCAGCCAACCCCGACCGGTTCCGCGTGATTGACGGGGCCGCGGACATGGACGTCGTGGCCGAACGGGTGCTGGAGACAGCCAAGGCTGAACTGGTATGAGCGATGACCTCGCTGCTCCGGACCAGGCCCCGGATGCGCCACATCCGCGTGAGACAGCACGCCTGATCGGGCAGGACACGGCGGAACAGGCTTTTTTGACCGCATACGCATCAGACCGGTTGCATCATGCCTGGCTGCTGACGGGGCCGCGTGGTGTCGGCAAGGCGACTTTGGCGTGGCGGATCGCGCGGTTTCTGCTGGCGACGCCTCCGGTGGAAGAAGACGGGTTGTTCGGGGCGCCTCCCCCGCCGACCACATTGGACATCGACCCAGAGCATGCCGTTGCGCGCCACATGGCCGCCGGGGCCGAGCCGGGTTTGGCGCCGATCACCCGTTCGGTCAATGAAAAGACCGGAAAACTGCGCAACGAGATCGTCGTTGACGACATTCGCAAGCTGAACCGGTTCTTTGGTCTGTCGGCCACCGATGGCGGGCGGCGCGTGGTGATCGTGGATGCTGCGGATGAGATGAACGTGAGCGCGGCGAATGCCTTGCTGAAGATGCTGGAAGAACCCCCGGCCCGCACCACCTTGTTGCTGATTTCGCACCAGCCTTCGCGCCTGTTGCCAACAATACGCTCGCGCTGCCGCACCTTGCGTCTGTCGCCGTTGTCGCCCGAGGATATGAAGGCTGCCTTGGCGCAGGCCGGGGCCGTGCTGCCCGACCACCCGGAACGGCTGGCGGCCCTGGCTGCCGGATCGGTGGGCGATGCGCTGCGGCTGCTTAATCTGGACGGGCTTCGGATCTATGCGGAACTGATTGCCATATTGGGCACCCTGCCCCGGCTGGACCGGTCCCGCTCACTTGCGCTGGCCGAGGCGGCGGCGCAACGCAATGCCGCCGACAAGTTCGAGCTGTTGCTGACCCTGACCGACATGGCCCTGACCCGATTGGCCCGTACCGGCGCCATGGGCCAGCCGCCCCAGCCCGAAGCCGCCCCGAATGAATCCGAGGTGTTGACGCGATTGGCAGGAGATGCCCGAAAGGCGCGCATCTGGGCCGATACTGCCGCAACGATCACCGCCCGCGCCCGCCACGGGCAGGCGGTGAACCTTGACCCCGCAGCACTTGTCCTAGATACGGTTTTCAAGATCAAGGAAACCGCCGCGGGGTGACCCCCGCCGCCCGCCTCCGGGCGCAAGACCCAAGCGAAAACCGATGAGCGACAGTCAGACCCAGCCCGACATCACGGACAGCCATTGCCACCTCGACTTTCCCGATTTCGAGGGACAGTTGGACATGATCGTCGCGCGCGCGGCCACGGCGGGCGTCACCCGGATGGTGACGATCTGCACCCGGCTGAAGAACGAACCCTCCGTGCGCGCCATCGCCGAGGCGCATGACCCAGTGTTCTATGCCGCGGGCACCCACCCGATGAGCGCCGCCGAAGAACCGATGGCCACGGTCGACCAGTTGGTCGCGCTGAACGCGCATCCGAAATTCGTCGGCATTGGCGAAACCGGGCTGGATTATCATTACACGGCCGACAGCGCCGATGTGCAAAAGGCATCGCTGCGGGTCCATATCGAAGCCGCCCAAAAGACCGGCCTGCCCCTGATCATCCATGCCCGCGCCGCCGATGACGACATGGCGCGCATCCTGACCGATGAATACCGCAACGCACCCTATTCCTGCGTGATGCATTGTTTTTCCTCGTCGGCCGAACTGGCGCGCGCGGCGCTGGATCTGGGCTTTTATCTGTCGATGTCGGGCATTGCTGCCTTCCCGAAAAGCCAGGAACTGCGCGATATCTTTGCCGCCGCCCCGGTCGACCGGGTACTGGTGGAAACCGACGCGCCCTATCTGGCCCCGCCGCCCTATCGCGGCAAGCGCAACGAACCGGCCTATACCGCACATACGGCCAGGGTCGGAGCCGAGGTTTTCGGCATGGACTACGCCGATTTCGCCGCTCAGACGCAGGCCAATTTCGACCGGCTGTTCTCCAAGGCCGCCTCCTGGAGGATGGCCGCCTGATGGACCAGCTGCGCTTCACGATCCTTGGCTGCGGGTCTTCTGGCGGCGTGCCCCGACTGGGCGGGCATTGGGGCGATTGCGATCCCACGAACCCGAAGAACGCGCGCCGCCGCTGTTCGATGCTGGTCGAACGCGATGGGCCGGATGGCACGACCACGGTTCTGATCGATACCTCGCCCGACCTGCGCAGCCAGTTGCTGGATACTGAAACCGGGCGGCTGGATGGTGTGGTCTACACCCACTCACACGCGGACCATGTGCACGGGATCGACGATCTGCGCATGATCGTGTTCAACATGCGGGCCCGCGTTCCGGTCTGGGCCGATGGCGATACGCAGGATGCACTTCTTAACCGCTTTGGCTATGCGTTCGTGCAACCCGAAGGCTCGCCCTATCCCGCGATACTTGAGCTCAAGACCATCAGCGGCGCCTTCGAAATTGATGGCCCTGGCGGCCCGATCCCGTTCCGCCCGTTCCGCGTCAACCACGGCTCTATCGATTCACTGGGGTTCCGGATGGGCGGGTTGGCCTACCTCCCGGACGTCGCCGATATGTATGATGACGCCTGGGACGCGTTGCAGGACCTGGAGTGCTGGATCGTCGACGCCCTGCGCCGCACGCCGCACCCGACACATGCGCATCTGGAAAAAACGCTTGGCTGGATCGACCGGGTAAACCCGAAACGCGCGGTTCTGACCAATATGCATATCGATCTTGATTACGAAACCGTCTGCAACGAAACCGACGCGCATATCACCGCCGCTTATGACGGAATGACGCTGACCGTCCCGTTGTGAGCGGGCCTGCCCGCTTCTTCTCTTTCTAAATACTCGAATTCTGTTTTCACCACCAACGCGACATCAGCATGTTTCAGACCCTCCTGAACGTCATCCTGCCGGTCTTTCTGGTGATCGGTGCGGGCTATGCCCTGACCCGGGCCGGGTGGTTCACCGAAAACCACATAGACGGGCTGATGAAATTCGCGCAGAATTTTGCAATTCCCTGCCTTTTGTTCCGCGCGATTGCGACGCTGGATCTGGAAGCCAGTTTTGAACCGGCCCTTCTGGCCAGTTTCTATACCGGCGCGTTGCTGTGCTTCATGATCGGCGTGTTTGGCGCGCGCCTTCTGTTCAAGCGCGAATGGGAAGACTGCGTTGCCATCGGGTTTTGCTGCATGTTTTCCAACACCGTCTTGCTGGGCCTGCCGATCACCGAGCGCGCCTATGGGCCCGACAACCTGACCGGCAACTTTGCTATCATCGCGTTCCATTCGCCGTTTTGCTATGGCATCGGCATCACCGTGATGGAGTTCGTGCGCAACCGGGGCCGCAGCAGCCGCCATGTGATGGGATCCGTCCTGACGGCGATGTTCAAGAACACGCTGATCCTTGGCATCGGCCTTGGGTTCATCGTGAACCTGTCGGGCATCGCCATCCCCGAAGCGGCAGATCATGCCTTGTCGATTGTCATCCGCTCGGCCCTGCCCGTCGCGTTGTTCGCGCTGGGGGGCGTGTTGATGCAATACCGTCCCGAGGGCGATTTGCGCGCAATTGCCTTTGTTTGTGGCGTGACGCTTCTGGTGCACCCGACCCTTGTCTGGATCTTCGGCAAATCCTTTGGCCTGCAGCAGGATCTGTTCCGCTCGGCCGTGCTGAATGCCTCGATGGCACCGGGGATGAACGTCTATATCTTCGCCAACATGTATGGGCACGCCAAACGCGTGGCGGCATCCTCGGTTTTGCTGGCCACTGGTGCTTCGATCCTGACCGTGTGGATGTGGCTTTATCTGCTGGGCTGACCCGGTCAGAAGCCCGCCACGCGTTCTGCCAGCCAATAGGTCGATACGATCCCGATGCCATACCCCAGCATCACGGTGCCCGGGGCGCCGGGACCGCGCAGCACATCCACCATGCGCGGCCAGATCCAGCGCAAAATGCCGTACAAAGCCAGCACACCGAAGACAAACGTCAGTTGCCCCGCTTCCACCCCGACGTTGAACGCCAGAAGCGCAAGCGGAATGTCCCCTTGGGGCAAGCCGATCTCGGTCAGCGCGCCAGCAAAGCCCAACCCGTGCAACAGGCCAAAGGCGAAGGACACGATCCACGGGAACCGCGCCGTCAGTTGATCACCCGATGTTCCGCCGCGCAGGATTTCGACGGCCAGCAGCACGATAGACAGCGCAATCGCGGCTTCGACCGGTGGAGATGGCACGACAAGCACCCCCATAGTTGCCAAAGCCAGTGTCAGGCTATGCGCCAGGGTAAAGGCCGTGATGGCACCGGCCAGCCGCCCCGGGCTGCGGATCAGCACCAGCAGCGCAAAGACGAACAACAGATGGTCCCAGCCTTCGAGGATATGTTCAAACCCCAGCGCGACATAGCTTTGGAACACGGCCCAGCCGCTCATCTCGGCAGGGATATCAAAGGACGGATTGTCAGGTGTGACGCGCGCCGTCAGGTCGGTTCCGTCGGCCAGCGTCACCCGGATCAGGGCGTCGGTGCGCGTTGCTTCAAGCCCGGCGATTGTGATCTGCCCGCCCGCCAGCCCGTCCGGACATGTCGCAAGCCACTGGGTCACAAAGGCTTGCCCGTCGAATGTCGATTCGGCCTCGGCCCGGTCAGGGGTGCAGCTGTCTGGCAGCCGCGCATCAATCTCCATCGGAGCGCCGGACACAGCCGGTTTGCGCCAGAACACGCGCCATGTGTCGCCATTGAGCGGCTGTACCTGCAGATACCCGGGATCAAGCGCATGGGCACCGGCCATGATCGGTGTGATCGCCAGCAGCGCCCAACAGGCCAGCCATAGGATCAGCCGCTTCATTGTGTCAGAATCCGGGTCAGCGCGGCATCATCCGGGCGCTGGATGTCATACCCCTGCATCAGGGCCTTCACTTGTGCCTCGGCCAGATCCTTGGCCTGGGTCTGTTTCCACTCCAACGCAACCTTGTCGCGGATTTCAGACAACTCGGGCACCCGCGCCTCAACCCGTTCGGTCACCCGCACCAGATGCTGCCCATAGCCCGAGACCACAGGGCCGGACCAGATGCCGGTTTCCGCCACGCGCAGCCCGTCAGAAAACCCGCGCCCGAACATGCCATCCGTCTGTTGCAGCGGCGTCAGGGGCAAAGCTGCCGGTAATAGCGTGCGCTGCCCCACCTCAATGGGCGAGGCCCCGCTGTTCAGGGCATCCAGCGTCGCGGCGATATCGCTGTCTGTCACGCCGTCTTCCACCAGCACCTGTTGGAAGGCAACGCTGCCCGCCTTGCGAAACCGGTCAATGTTGTCGTCCAGATAGGCCTGCAGATCGGCTTCAGTCGGCTGCATGGACTGCGCCGCCGATTCCATCAGAAACTGCATCTTCTGGCGCAAGCGATTCCGGATCACCGCGTCGTTGCGATCCAACCCCAATGCCAGAGCCTCGCGCACAAGAACTTCTTCGCGGATCTGTGCATTGATCAACCCATCAAGCTCATCCGCCGTTGGAGGTCGCCGCCAGAGCGCGCTGTATTCACCGATTACCTGTTCGACGTCCGGCTCTTCCACGATCAGCTCATTTTCAGCGGTCGCACCCGGGGTCTCATCCGCCGTCATGTTGAAGTAGACAAACAGCGCAACACCCAGCAAAGCAAAGTGAAAAACGGGTTCTTTCAGAAATGACACGGTGAGGCCCCCGGCAGTTTTGGTTGACCTTACTCTGGGAAAATCCCGCGTCAGTGGCAATGCCAAATTCGTGGCCCCAAGCGGGTCCGTCAGAGACGGGACCGCCTGCAGTCCTTGCCGTGGGCCACCGGTTTTGACTGCCGCCGGTCGCAATTCCATTCTTGGCAAAATACTCGCAATCAACGTCTTGCACCCGCCCGCATGACCGGTTAAACGACCTCTCGATTGCCCCTATAGCTCAGCTGGTAGAGCAACTGATTTGTAATCAGTAGGTCCGCGGTTCGAGTCCGTGTGGGGGCACCACTTCCTTATCCAAAATGATCCGAAGACATCCTAAAATCCCTGTGTTATATGGGTTTTACGATACTTCTTTGTCCGATGTCATCTATCTACATCTGATACGATACCCCCAGTTTGGGGGTGCTTTTGGGGGTATCGAGTTTGAATCGGAAAAGTAGCACCCCCAGCGATGCCACTGTCAGACATTCAGGTCCGCAACCTCAAACCGCGTGAAAAAGCCTACAAAGTTTCTGACTTCGAAGGGTTGTTCGTCTTGGTTAAGCCCAACGGCTCCAAGTTGTGGCAGATGAAATATCGCCTCTTCGGTAAAGAACGCCTGTTTTCGATAGGCGTCTATCCAGACGTCAGCTTGGCTCAAGCACGTAAAGCTAAAGAGGACGCAAGGGCCAAAGTCGCGGCAGAAATTGATCCCAGCGAAGCAAAGCAAACTGAAAAGCGTGTGAAGCGCGAAGAGGCTGGCCAGACATTCGAAAAGATCGGAGAGGCGTTTCTCGACAAGCAACGCAAGGAAGGCAAGACAAAGGCCACGCTTGATAAGACTGCATATCACCTCAAACTCGCAAACCAAGATTTTGGACGCCGCCCGATAACTGAGATCACTGCCCCTATGATCCTCAAGACCCTCCGCAAGGTCGAAGCCAAAGGTAATTATGAGACCGCTCACCGCCTGCGCGCCCGAATCGGGTCGGTCTTCCGCTATGCCGTTGCGAGTGGAATGGCCGAGATCGATCCAACCTATGCCCTACGCGATGCACTGATCCGTCCGACCCGCGTCCACCGTGCCGCGATCACCGACCCAAAGGCGCTGGGCAGGCTGATGAACGAGATCGACGGCTTTGACGGCCAAGCCACCACCCGCATTGCGCTGACACTGCTAGCACTGCTGGCGCAACGCCCCGGCGAGATACGCCATGCGAAATGGTCGGAGATTGATTTCGTAGCAAAGGTCTGGGCGATCCCCGCCGAGAAGATGAAGATGCGGAAAGATCATGTGGTCCCCCTGCCCGCTCAGGCGATTGCCCTGCTGGACGAGCTGCGGCGCATGAACGGCACCGGCGAGTATCTGTTTCCCTCTTTGCGCACTTGGAAACGTCCGATGTCAGAAAACACGCTGAACGCGGCGCTGCGGCGAATGGGCTATTCCGGCGAAGAAATGACGGCGCATGGATTTCGGGCGTCTTTCTCTACCTTGGCTAACGAAAGCGGGCTATGGCATCCAGATGCGATAGAGCGGGCACTGGCTCACGTGGAAAAGAACGAAGTAAGGCGGGCTTATGCCAGGGGTGACCACTGGGAAGAAAGGGTCAGGCTTGCAAAGTGGTGGGCTGGATATCTCGATGAAGTAAAGGCAACGTAAAGCGCAAAAACCAACAAGGAAGTTTTGCAGATGACCACGGGGGACGACCTAAGAGCACATATCATCAAATCCGTATTCGAACGCAGACATCAAGATTTTCGAAAGTGGGAAGAACCAAAAATCCTTAATGGTATCGGCCCGAGTCATCCCACCGTATTTGATGAATTCAACGCGAATGTTCGAGCAGCGCTGGAAACCTCTCGCGAAGCATTGAACAGGCTTTCTCTTAGCGAGTTGGAAGAAAAATATGACCATTCCGGCTGGCCAAATTCCAATGATTCACGCTTTACGGAGCAGGTTCTTAAAGGACTTGATGATCGCATTCGCAGAATGGAACCTGTCTGGTTTGCAGGGGGATTTAGTGTTTCTGGCCGAGAGGCTGACTTCAAGCATTGGACCAAAATGAAACGCTGGAGTTTGCTCGAAACTGTTGCCTTGTCGATTGGTTTTGAACCCTGTGGTGACATTTTTGACGGGATTGATGGGCGTGGGTGTCAAAAAGACGTCGTCCAGTTTTATCTGAAGCGAACTGCCCTGATTAAGGACAATTTCAATTGGGCGGCGCCCCAATGGGAAGGCAAGCAAGAGGTTGAAGCTCTTTGCAATTGGATGCGTGATATCGAGCTGGACGTCCCGGAAGGTCTACTGCTTGAAGCTGGTCAGAGGTTAGGCTGGAGGTCAAAGCAGAAAAAAAATCGAACAACTGAGAGTAAAGCCTTTGATCCGCGAGAGCGCAAAACAATGTTGCGCCTCATCATTGGCTTAGCTGTAGCTGGGTACAGATATGATCCAAGGACTACTCGTAGCTCAATCCCTAAAGAGATCCGCAACGATTTAGATCAGCTAGGCGTGAACTTGGACCTCAACACGATTCGAAAATATCTCCGCGAAGGCAGCGACTTCTTGCCCTCAGACTTCTACAGCACCGAGGCTCCGGAGACCAAGAATGAATAGGGGGGCGGCAAATTGCGTTGGTCCGCTAAACGGAAATGGTGTGTCGAAAATCCGGTGATCGCGATGCCCACAGTCGTTTTCGACGCTTGTGTCCATTTTGGCGTGAGATCGTCATTTCGGCGGGCGCGATGGATTGCAGGGTCGTGGTGGTGACCTGAGACGGATCGGACATATTTTGGCGCAATTTTCAGGGCACACGAGGCCACTTACGCCTTCATGACTGCGATCATCGCCGGTAAACATAGCGGAGGATCACTTCAGTGGGGGAAGACCAGCTCTTGGGGGCGGGCTTAGAAGAACCCCCCCGGCGAAACCGCCGAGGGTGCGAAGGGTGTTCATAACTAAACTCCTGTTTGGATTGGTTTAGTTAGATACGTGGGGAATCTCGTTTTTTTGGGGGGCTGTTCGGTTCCGGAGAAACTCGGATCATGGCCATATGTGCTTAGGAGGATGCTTGACCGCGTCTCAAAGGCAACGTTACTCATGTGATAGAGAGATTTTTTCTTCGATTGGAAATGACCGAACATGCCTCAGTATTATCAAACTGGCTATTCTCCGGAACTTTATAGAAATGGCACAATCGATGTAGCTGGCGATGCCAGAGATTTCATTCTGGAGGCCTTAGCGGGATATTTGTTCGAGCAGTCCGTTGGCCGCCACCTCCCGCTTGTCACCGCTGATGACTACATCTTCAAGTCAACGTTCAACGTTTTACTGGGTGCCGGAGCCTCCCGGACCGGCGATTACGTTGCCGAAACGGTGTCGGTCGAAGCCACCTATGATGCTCAAGCGCAGACCCTGCAATTCGACAGAGGGCGAGTGCTGGACCTGACGGAGCTTACGGCAGATGTTTTCGTCGATATCGGCATAGGTTACTTCGTGCGCAGTATCGGCACGACCGGCGCTTTGCTGGCACTGAGTACGACTGCCGCCCCCGCTTTGGTCACGGCGGTCCTTTATGGCATGTATTCATTAGGCAAGGCCATCGGCGAGGCAGGCGCCGATTTGGGGGTTACCTGGGCCACTGGAACCGCTCCGTTCAACTTGGGTCTCTCCATCAACGGCAATACGCCTGTGGAAGGTGAGGTTTGGGCCGAAGGGCTGGGTGATCTGACAGAACTCGGAGCCGTCCTGCATTTGCTGTATCAAAGCCAGTCGGAATTCCAGGAAGCTGACATTGAGGGGCCTGCAGGTGTATTCAACCGCACGAAAACCTGGGCGCGGGTGCAGGATGCGACCGTGTTGGAAGAGGTCGCGGACCTGCTAGGTGTCGCGCATTCGACGCTGATAAATGCCTCGGAAAACGAAGTGAGCAATTTCGACCATTTCGTCGCGCGTGACGGTTTGCATGATCTTTATTTCTGGATGGCCGAAAACGGAACGGTTTTTGACCCGACCATAATTCTACCTAGCTATGACCTTGACGGTGCTCTGAACCATGAAGTCTCGGCGATCCTCCGGTCAGACGGCTCGGCGAACGGTCATGAGCTTGAACTGGGTCTAGATCCGCGCGTGCGGGGGAAAACCGTGCTGGTTATCGGAGAAGGTGACAGCGGTACGATCCGGGCCAAGGCCAACGCAAAGAACGTGATCTTCGGTGGGGATGGTGAAAACACGATCTACGGATCGAACCAGGACGATTGGATATATGCGGGGCGGGGCAATGATTTCATTCACGCCGATCGCGGGTCCGACTTTATCGCAGGGGGGTTGGGTCACGACACGGTCAGTTACGCGGACTATTTCTTTGCTTCCGGCGGGCTGACCGTGAGTGTCGACCGAGGCATGACCGTCGAAGATAGCCGACGCAACACTGATACGATGGACAATGTCGAGCTTTTGGAGTTGGGCAGTGGCAACGATACGATCAAGATTGTCGGATCGACCGACTACTACCAGATTGACGCAGGCGACGGGTATGACGTTCTGGAAATCCCCGACTTCGTGAGCGATGTGAGGATCCTGGCCAATGGGGACGTCCAGCTTTCCGGTTCGAATGATGGAAGCGGGTTTCAGGTAGGTACCATCATCGAGTCAGTCGAGGAAATCCGGCTGACTGGCGCAGACACTTTTTTTCGTTTTGATCTTTCTATCGAAAATCTTGCCACAGCACCCAAGATCACTGGGGATCGGGCATTCATTCATCTCGATTTTTCAGAAAGCGAGCACTCGTTGATCTTCGGCGATGAGATCAACGGAGGTGGCGCATTTCTCGACTACTCCGGGTCAACAATCTACTCAACTGTAGGATCAAAGCATGGGGACACCTGGACAACAGGCGCGGTAGGCTGGACCAATTTCTTTGGCTATCAAGGCTCAGGATTGGGAAATGATATCGTGCAGCTTGTGGGCTCTTCCCGACAAGCCTTTCGATATGAAGGAGGCGACGATGTTGTTTCGTTGTCCAATGTACCAGCACTTGTCAATCTCCAGTTCCCGCAGACGGTAAATCTAAACGAAATTCATTGGACTGCCGTTCAGACCGGTTTCCAAGCATACCTTCATTACGACGATGGTGAACCGTCGCATTGGAATGGGGTCTGGAGTTATGAAGTACACGCAATACTGCCCGATGGGGGGTCGATCCGCTTTACGGATGGTCAATACTCAACTGAATGGGATTTTGGGTTTCCTGCGCCGACTGCGAACTTCATACCTTTCAATCTTTCGCATTCAGGTGGAATCGGGGGGACGCACTACCAGCGTGGCAGAGTGGAACTCAACGGTTTTTCAAATCCACCTACCGTTATCGTTGAAACCGCTCAGGTTGGTCCCGACTGGAATGGGCAATACGTATTAAGTACGGGACTGGCCGATGACTCAATCGAGCTGCTGTTCCCGGACGGAACAGTTAATGCCGTTATTGCCCTTGGGGGTGGGGACGACAGAATTGAGGCCGCACCGTTGGCTGGACTGATAACTATTTACGGCTATTTGGGAGATGATGTGGTTCACGCATCGACCGGCGACCTCAGATTCATTGGGTCACATGGTAACGACGAGCTTTATGCGCACCAAGGCGGGGTGCGTTTTTCGGGCGGTGCGGGTGATGATCTTATGGTCTGGGACTCTGCGAAAACCGTAGGCAACATTGTCAGCTTTACTGGCGACGCCGGGCAAGATACGCTGCGGTTGGAACTCCGCGCGTCCGACGTGACCCCAGAAAATGCCGTCGAATTGTCCCACGCATGGAATTTCCTGCTCAGCTTCAATCCCGCAACCGAATTGGGGGCCGACAACTTTGTTTCTCTGGCTGGTGGTCTGATCCTTGCTTGGGACATTGAGGTCCTCGAAGTCATCGTCGACGGCGTCGAGATCGAGCCGTTGATTGCGCGTCGCGGAACCGGAGGCGACGACATGATGTTCAACCGTCCGGGCTTTGCCGAAATCAATGCGGGTGGCGGTGATGACATCATTCACGGCAGTGGCATCGAAATCGCTGAGGAAGGCGAACCAACCGAAACCCTTAAAGGCGGGTCGGGCAATGACGTCATCTTTGGGCATGATGGTAATGACTGGCTGCAGGGTGAAGGGGGTGACGACATACTTGATGCCGGTGACGGGGATGACGTTCTGGACGGCGGCATGGGTGAGAACGATCTGTTCGGCGGTAACGGCGACGATCTGTTTTTTGGCAGTGCTGGCCAGAACAATTTTGACGGCGGCAATGGCACTGACACGGTTAGTTACGAATTGCTTCGCACGGCAGTTAGTCTGGACCTTCGCAGATCTGGCGGAGGTCAGGACACATTGCAAGACATCGAAATCTTGCAGTTGACGGACGGAAAAGATCAGGTCTGGCTGAACGATTTTGGTGCCGAGATCTATGGGTACGGAGGAAACGACACTTTGGTTGGCTCGAACCTCGATGACCGGTTTGTCGGCGGCACTGGTGACGACAGTTTGACCGGAAAGGCCGGAGACGACGCTCTTCTAGGCGGAGACGGTAATGATACGCTAACCGGGGGCGGCGGTGCCGACCTGATAGATGGTGGACAAGGCTATGACATCGCGGTGTTTCAGACGGCGGTGACACTGGTTATTGCGCAACCCAGCCTTAGTGCCGGGGAGGCGAAGGGCGATACGTTCATCGCGGTCGAGGAATTCCGAGGAAGCCGTTTTGACGATATCATGATTGGGGATCTAACCGGCAACGTGTTGCGCGGCGGTGCAGGTAATGACGATCTGTACGGTGGCGGCGGAAGTAATGTCCTGCATGGGGAAGCCGGTACTGATAATTTGTACGGTGGCATCGGGGCCGATGAATTAATTGGAGGCGAACACGACGATCTTTTGGATGGCGGACAAGGCGACGACATTCTGACTGGCGATGGCGACGTCGCTGACAATGATCGCGGCGCTGATACGTTCAGGTTCAAGAATGGATATGTGGGGCAATCGGGAGATCGTGGCATTGGCGATGATATTGTGACTGACTTCCAGCCAGGTATCGACAAACTGGACTTTGGGTCCCTGCCGGGCACAGTTTTGGATCACCTGGACGATGCAGAACAAGTTGGTAGCGACGTTCGTTTCACATTCGAAAACCCGGCCACGTTCCTACAAGTCGGTACAGTGACTTTGAAAGATATCAACCTTTCAGATCTGAGCGTGACAGACTTCATTCTTTGATCAGCCTTCTGACAAGAGCGACGAGTCCCCGACTGCAGCCCATTGAACGCCCTCTCATCGCCCGAAGCCAGCTTGAGTTCGACCTCACGCAGCAGCTTCAATACGTCTTCGTCTGAGTGTCGCTTCCTTGCCATGCCCAGTCCGCCTCTTGCGGCCAGTGTAATCGCCCAGTTCTAAGGGGGAGGGACACCGGCAATACGCACATGACTTTGGACCTTGATGCGATTCGGAAATACCTCCGCGAGGGTCAACGCTTCTTGCCCTCAGAGTTTTAAGGTACCGAGGCTACGGAGACCAAGAAGGAATAAGGCTTGTTAGAATAAGCCTAGGGTCAGGATTCATAACCAAAACATGACGACAGCGGCCAGGGCACAGGCTGACAGGAAGACCTTGGGGCATCTGTCGTAG
>NZ_VOGO01000064.1 GCF_007923355.1 Falsiphaeobacter marinintestinus | reverse complement strand
CTTTGAGCCCCTCACGTTTCCACAAACGCTCGACGCGTTTGTCATTTACCTGCCAACCTGCGTCTCGCAACAACGCGGCAACCCGGCGGTAGCCATACCGACCGGACCGGCGCGTCAGCTCGATCATGTCTGCGACCAGACGGTCTTCATCGGCACGCCCCTGTGGCAATCGCCGTTGTGTGGATCGGTGCTGGCCCAGGACGCGACAAACGCGACGTTCGGAAACGTTCATCTGGCCGCGCACAAGATCGATGCAGGCACGGCGGCGTGAGGGGCTTAGAAGTTTCCCTTTGCGGCCTCGGACAGGATCAATTTGTCCAATGTCAAATCTGAAACGGCACGGCGAAGGCGCTCGTTCTCTTTCTGGAGCCGTTTCAGTTCCTTAAGTTGTTCTGTGCCCATTCCGCCGTACTTCTTCTTCCAGCGGTAATAGGTTTGTTCCGTCACTCCGATCTGTCTGATCGCATCAATCCGGGGCATCCCTTGCCCCATCAGAACTTCA
>NZ_VOGO01000063.1 GCF_007923355.1 Falsiphaeobacter marinintestinus | reverse complement strand
GGAAGTGTGTTCACATGGGTCAATTCTCAGTGACAATTCAGGGCGATACCGGGTCAGTTCTCAGTGACATTCAACACCTTGCGAGCTTCGAAATACCTCGGACGCGCGATCTGGCGAAACTGGAGTGGATACCACCGCCGGAGCCGCGTCGAGATCAAGATGCACCGCGTGAAACTGCTGGGGCAGCGCCTCATGGCGCGGACTTCGACCGTCAGGTCGCGGAAGTCCAGGTCCGCATCGCCGTCATGAATGGCTACACCGCCCTTGGCATCCCTGTCACAGAGGCCGAGGTATGAATCCGTCCGGGGAAAGGGGAACCTCGGGTATCACAAGCTTTGTGCAACAGAGCCGTTCTATACACTTCAGGCAGGATGATTGCAGCCGTGCTAATTCACAAGAGGAAATCGCTTTCGGTCAGCCCTGTGACGCCAATCACGACCACACGCATGTCAGCTATTGTGTCCCCGTCCACATCGGCGAATATCGAGGTGTTTCCGTTTGCGGTCTCGATGATGCGGAT
>NZ_VOGO01000062.1 GCF_007923355.1 Falsiphaeobacter marinintestinus | reverse complement strand
GCGACAGTGCGGCAGCTGCACCGATGCGAGTTCATCGAAGCGGCCGAGAATGTCGTGCTGATCGGTGGCCCCGGAACGGGCAAGAGCCACACGGCCACTGCAATTGGCGTGCAGGCAATTGAACACCACAGGCGCAAAGTCCGCTTCCTCTCAACCGTGGAATTGGTCAATGCGCTGGAGCAGGAGAAAGCACTCGGCAAAGCAGGGAAGATGGCTGAGATGCTCACCAAGGTCGACTTGGTCATCTTGGACGAGCTTGGCTATCTGCCGTTCAGTTCCTCTGGCGGGGCGCTGCTCTTCCATCTGTTGAGCAAGCTCTATGAACGCACCAGCGTCATCATCACTACCAACCTGAGCTTCTCAGAATGGGCGCAGATCTTCGGTGATGCAAAGATGACCACAGCGCTTCTCGACCGGCTCACACACCGCTGCCACATCCTCGAGACTGGAAACGACAGCTACCGATTTAAGGCCAGTGCTAAGGCCGCAAAGAAAACAGAAAAGGAGACCGCAACATTGACCGCGTCATAAACC
>NZ_VOGO01000061.1 GCF_007923355.1 Falsiphaeobacter marinintestinus | reverse complement strand
AAACTACGGCGCGGAGTACAAGCTGGCTGCGTAAGCAGTCCTCTTGACCCGTTGCTTCTGGTAGCTTCGGCTCCAGCAATCACTAGGGGATGCCTGTAAACCCGAACTGATTGTCATACAGAACAGGATCGTCGCGTAGCACGTTGTGGGCGAAGTGACTAAAACTTACACAACTCATCCAAAGCACCCTGCCCGTCGGGCGGCTGCGGATTAAATCAGTAGACACGGCTAAGCATGTAGTACCGACAGCGG
>NZ_VOGO01000060.1 GCF_007923355.1 Falsiphaeobacter marinintestinus | reverse complement strand
TGGCCGCTGCGTTGTTTCACACCGCAACGGCCCTGCACCGGCAAAACGCGGTCGGGTAGGGTCAGAAGATAAAGTCGTTGGCGTCGAGGTCTGACAGATCCACATTGCGCAGCTCTATTTCCAATCCGGCACCATCAGTGATCACCACATCATTGCCGTCCTGACGGATATGGTTGCTGCTTGGGTCCGTCAGGTCAGCGAAGCTGGTGATCGCTGTAACTGCGGACAGGTCAAGAACCTCGGCGTCATCGGTGGCGTCGAAATCCTTGATCACGTCGCTCCCGTCGCCGGTGCTGAACACGAAGACATCCGATCCGCTGCCGCCTTTCAGCCTGTCGTCGCCTGTCCCGCCGATGAGGGTATCATTGCCGCGCCCGCCATTCATGTTGTCGTCGCCACTGGTGTCGGTCAGGACGTCATCGCCATTGCCACCGGCCAGCACGTCATTGCCATCGCCGCCCGCCAGGTTGTCGTTGCCGCCCCCCCCTTTCAGAACGTCGTCTCCATTGTCGCCGGTCAGTGTGTCTGTGCCGTTGCCGCCGCTGACCCGGTCATTGCCGTCGCCCCCGAACACATCGTCCGTGCCGCCGCCGCCGCCCATGTTATCATCGCCAGCATCGCCGTTCAGGATATCCCGGGCACCTCCGCCCTTCATTTCGTCATTGCCATCGCCGCCAGACAGAACATCTTTTTTGTTGCCGCCGTGCATGTAATCGTCGCCAGTGCCGCCGTTCAGGATGTCATTATCGCCGCCACCAATCAGAGTGTCATTACCGCCCCCGCCGTTCAGCTTGTCCTTGCCGTCGCCGCCGTCCA
>NZ_VOGO01000006.1 GCF_007923355.1 Falsiphaeobacter marinintestinus | reverse complement strand
GGGAAGTGTGTTCACATGGGTCAATTCTCAGTGACAATTCAGGGCGATACCGGGTCAGTTCTCAGTGACATTCAACAGCCTAACCCTCTGACTTTGAACAAAGTGGGACTCAAAACTCCGAACACTCTACGAGGTCGCGGTTCCGGCTGGTGTTTACCCGTCGCATGAACGTTGTAGAAACGTATATGCAACACAGACTCGTGACCTCCCATGGTATAACCATAATCCGCGTGTCGGGGGTTCAAGTCCCTCCTCCGCTACCATTTGATAAAAACGTATCGCAGCCTGAATTGGGTGCAGTGGTATTCCCGGAGCGTACATCGTTTTCGGTGAGACTAACCGCGACGCCTGCTGCCAAGCCGACGTATGGCACCCAATCGACGACCTCGCTGCCCTCCAACGTATTGCCAGTCGTTCCACCGCGCAGGATGGCGTTGCCAAACCTGCCATCTGTCTGATGTTTTGACGGCCGAGGCCAACCAACCCTGATTGAGCTGGATTAGACACAGAAGGGCAAAGAAACCAAGGCGCTTGCGGCATACCAAATCCGCTGTTTAACTGAAAACAGACGCGCAATGGCTCATCGAAGTCAAAACGCCTGCTGTCTCAAATCATCCGACTAGGGGCACAGCACGACAAAAGTCTGACACCTTTCTGTAGGGGAAAGAAATGATTGCATTGCTCTTCGCACTACTGTCGCTGACGATGGTGCTTGCCTATTTCGACATGCGCAAAGTCGCGTATGCCGTGTTCGCCGTGACAATCGCGATCAGTGCGTACTGGCTTGATTTTCATGCGTCAACGCAACTGACCATTCAGCTTTGAGAGGGACACGATGACACTGTCGATGGAAACCTCAAGAACACTGAACGCGCTGGGGATGCTGGCCGTGTGTGTCGTTCTGATCGCGGCATATTTCTATCAGTTTCTCTTGTATGAGTTGCCTTGCCCGCTATGCCTTTTGCAACGAGTCGGATTTGTTGCTGTGGGGTTTGGCCTGGGTCTCAACCTGCTGTATGGCCCAAAGCCGCGGCACTATGGCCTGATGCTGATCGCCGCGATTTTTGGCGTCAGCGTTTCGATCCGCCAGATCCTGCTTCATATCGTTCCGGGGACCGGGCATTATGGCTCACCAGTTCTTGGCATGCATTACTACACATGGGCTGGGATCTGCTTTTTCCTGATCATCGTCGGCACGGCGGTCATGCTGTTGTCCGAAAGTCAGTATGCACCCAACGACGCTCAGGACCAAACGGCACGCTTTGGTGGCAGTGGGTTGGCCAAAGGCGCTTTCTTTCTGATGCTGTTCCTTGGTGTCGCCAATGCCGGCACCACTTTGCTGGAATGTGGCCCGGGCATCTGTGATGACCCCCCGCTGGACTACAAGTTTCTGGATAAGCTCGAGGGCAGTGATTAGGGTCGGCACCGCTTCAAGCATTGAAACGCCAGGTCTTTGTCATCAGCGCGTGATCACATCATGCGCTGATAGAGGTTACCCATGACCCACAGCGTTCCGCCGATCATGATAAAGATCAGCACGCAGGCGAAGATCAAAGAGCTTAGCCTTTCGCGGTGCGGGCCAGTAAACCCGATGCCAAGAAAGAAATGCAGGTGAACCAGGATCTGCACAACGGCTGCTATGGCGATCAACCACAGCGTAGCGTCTCTTGGCACCCAATGGCCGACCACAGCAGCAAAAGGCAGGGCCGTCAAAAGAACGGCCAGGCCAAAGCCGATCAGAATTTTGCGCATCTCTTGCATCACAAGAACTCCGGCAAATAGACCAGCGAAAACACCCCGATCCACACGATATCAAGAAAATGCCAAAACAGCGTTAGGCGCGACAAACGCGACAGCAGTCGCGGCCCGGGCTGTGTTAATGTCGTCTGTACGATCAGCGTCAGGGCCCAGATCAGACCGGCGGTAACGTGCAACCCATGCGTGCCAACCAGTGTGAAAAAGGCCGACAAATACCCGCTGCGGTCCGGTCCTGCCCCTTTTACAACGAATTCCGTTAGCTCGCGCACCTCAAGCACAAGGAAACCCGCCCCCAGAATGCAAGTCACCACCAACCAAACCGCAGCACGCGCCACGTGTCCGCCAACCGCCGCGTGATGCGCCAGTGCAATGGTCAGGCTGCTGATCAGAAGCAACCCGGTTTGCACCGCAAGGTTCTTTATGTCGAACAGGTCTGCCCCACCGGGCCCTCCGGCCAGATTTGTCGACATGACTGCGAAGGTGGCAAAGATCAGGCTGAACAGAACGGCATCGCTCATCAGGTAAAGCCAGAAGCCGAATTCGGTTTCGCTGTCGATCTGTTCTTCAACGGCGTCAGATGCTGCGATCATGTCGTCTTTGCTCCGAGGTCGGGGGCAACTTCACGTTCCGTGTTTTGAACAAAGGCCCGTCCGATCAGTGCGCCTACGGCAACCGCCAAGCCTGCCAGCGCCAGCCACCAGATGAACCAGACGGCCCCGAACCCGACGCAGAATCCGCCAAATCCCATGCAGGGTCCCACAACCGAATTGCGGGGCACGTGCAACGTTCCGGGCTGCGGGACGGATTTCATGGGAGTACCGGAGTACTTTGCCTCGTGAAAGGCATCCCGTGTGGTGACCACCGGCACGGCGTCAAAGTTCCACTCTGGCGGCGGGGAGGGCATCGACCATTCCAGAGTTCGCCCATCCCAGGGATCGCCGGTCGTGTCCCGCAACGCTCTGCGATACTTGATGCTGACCCACAACTGTATGACCAGACACACGATGCCCATCAGGATCAGGCAAGCGCCGATGAAGGCGACGATCAGCAGCGGCTGCCATTCGGCATTGCCATAGGTCTCCATCCGTCGCGGCATCCCCATCAGGCCCAGCAGATACAGCGGCATGAAGGCCAGCAGGAACCCGATCAGCCAGAACCAGAACGACCGTGCTCCCCATGTCGGGTCAAGGTGAAATCCAAAGGCCTTGGGAAACCAGTACATATAGCCCGCAAGATAGCCAAACAGCACGCCGGGGATGACCATGTTGTGGAAATGGGCCACCAAAAAGGTTGTGTTATGGGTCGAATAGTTGATCGGCGGAATTGCCAGCAGCACGCCGCTCATGCCTCCGATGACGAACAGGCACATGAAACCGATGGTGTACAGCATCGGGGGTTCGAACCGGATGCGCCCCCGAAACATGGTGAACAGCCAGTCAAACACTTTCACGCCGGTTGGAACCGCGATCACCATGGTCGCAATCCCGAAAACCGCGTTCACATTGGCACTTGCGCCCATAGTGAAGAAATGATGCAGCCACACGGTGAAAGATAAGATCGCGATCACGGCCGTGGCATAAACCAGCGACGGATACCCAAACAAACGCTTGGAAGAGAACGTGGCAACCACCTCTGAAAAGATACCAAAGGCAGGCAGAATCAGGATGTAGACCTCTGGATGTCCCCAGATCCAGAACAGGTTCATGTAATTCATCATGTTTCCGCCGGCGTCATTGGTGAAGAAATGCATCCCCAGCGTTCGGTCCAACGCCAGCATTCCGGTCGCAACGGTCAGGGCCGGAAAGGCAAAAATGATCAGGATGCTGGAACACAGCCCGGTCCAGGTGAACATCGGCATGCGCATAAGCAGCATGCCCGGTGCCCGCTTGCGCAAGATCGTGACGACAAAGTTGATCCCGGTCATCGTGGTGCCGACCCCGCTGACCATAATCGACCAGATCCAGTAGTCGACTCCGACACCGGGTGTGAATTCGACGCCAGAGTAAGGCGGATATCCTGTCCAGCCCGCCGTCGAAAACCGCCCGATCACAAGTGAGATCAGCATCAGCCCGGCACCGGCCGCCGTTAGCCAGAAGCTGATCGCGTTCAGGACGGGAAAAGCCACATCCCGTGCGCCGATCTGTAGCGGGATGATGTAGTTCAACAACCCGGTCATGAACGGCATGGCCATGAAAAAGATCATGATGGTGCCGTGACTGCTGAAAATCTGTTCAAAATGCTCGGGGGGCAAATAGCCGTCACTGTTGTAAGACAATGCCTGTTGCAGGCGCATCATGATCGCATCGACAAAGCCGCGCACCAGCATGACCAGCGCCAGAACGATGTACATGATCCCGATGCGTTTGTGATCGACCGAAGTCAGCCATCCTGTCCAAAGTGCGCGCCACTGACCCAACCATGTCACGACCGCCAGAAAACCGACGCCACCGGCCAGAGTTACCAGCGCCCCGCTGAACGCCACCCAGCTATAAAACGGCAACGCATCCGGCCCCAGACGACCCAGCAGGAGTGAGACATGTTCCGTCATTCGTTTGCCGCCTTTGTACCGTGCATCATTTCATGCTCCATACCCATGAAGTGCGCGACACGTTTCGAAAAGAAATCCGGTGGCACGGTCGAGAAATACCTGACAGGTGCATCGACACTGGGCTTGCGGACCTCAGCGAAGGTCGCGTGGTCAAGCGGCGTATCGCTGTCTTGAACCTTGCTAACCCAAGCCTCGAAATCGTCTTGGGACATGGACAGCGCTTCAAACGTCTGTCCGGCAAAACCATCGCCGGAAAACTGCATGTTGCGTCCCTGCATGGTTCCGGTCTCGTTGGCCTGAAGGTTAAGCTTTGTCTCCATCCCCGCCATTGCATAGATCTGCCCACCCAGCGCGGGGATCATGAATGAATTCATCGCAACCTCGGACGTGATCCGGAACGTAACCGGCTGCCCAACCGGAAATGCCAGTTCGTTCACCGTGCCGATGTTTAGTTCAGGATAGATAAACAACCATTTCCAATCCAGCGCGATGGCCTCGATCTGCAAGGGTTTTGCCCCCGGCAGCACCTTGTAAGGGTCCAGCGCGTGGGTCTTTTCCCAGACCCATGTGGCCAGGATCGCGATCATTAAAACAGGTATCCCCCAAACGGTGATCTCGACAGCGCGCGAATGGTCCCAGTCAGGTTGATGAGTTCCGGAGCCGCCCGATGCGCGGTACCGCCACGCTATGAACAGGGTCAAAGCGATCACGGGCACAACAATCACCAGCATCAGACCAAACGCCTGCCACATCAAAGCGTCTACTGCGTCAGCGATTGGTCCCGTCACAACATGCCTCTTCAATCCCTGCAAACCCGCTGCGAACTATCAGGTTTGGGGCAAGATTACGGCCTGATTTTCAATTGTCTACGAAAGTTTCAAAGTTGCGCAGCGTCCCGTTTGTCGGAGAACGCGCTTAACGCTATCTGAGCCGCAAACCCCAGGAAAAGACACAAAAAGTGGGCGGAATCCGCAATCGGGTCAAAAGAGATCCAGACCTTGACGAAAATCGCAGCACAGACGGCCAGCAAAATTGGCCAGCGGTGCTTTTGCAACGCAACCAGCGCCCCGATCAAACCGAACCCACCTGCGGACATGCCGACGTCAAACACCGCAAGAGCCTGCGTATCGATTGCAGGGTGAAGCAAAACCAGCCCCGGCAGGATCGCAAAAAGAACCAGCAAAGTGCCGACGATATCGATGGAAAGATACATGGCCAGCGCGCGCCACGTGCCTTGGGTCCACTCGTACACGCCGATCACAACAGCTGCAAAGGCCACCTGACGTATGAACATGCTGAAATGATGCGACAGGAACGTGCCGCTCACCAGACGAAACAGGTCGCCCTGTCGGACACTCAGGTGGCTGATCCCCCAATCGGACACGCTGCTTTCCGGCCCTACCTCGCTCAACGTGCCTGCCAACAGGTTTGCCAAGATCATGACGCACAGAAAGAACAGCGTGAAAGGCACCCGGGACATCATCGGTACCCCTACGCCACGTGCACGGCAAACGTGCCCAAAAGCACAACCAGCGACGCGATCAGGACCAGTAGTAGCGTGTCGGCCGGCATTTCTTCTTGTCCGAGTTCGCCTGACTTTGAGATATACCTTCGCATGTGGCGCATCCTGACAAAGGCGCAGACGATCACAAGTCCGCCGGCTGCCAACATCAACCTTTCGGTCGTCACATCGACGTGCTGACTGCCAAGCCGCGCGGCAGCCAAGCCGAACCCCATGATAGCAATAGCCGTGCGAACCCATGCCAGAAAGGTCCGCTCGTTCGCCGCATGGTCGCTGAAACGTCCAGTCATGCAGAGCCCCTCACTTTACCAATCCGCGAATGCCACCAGATACCAAAACGTTCACTTCATAAAGAATGCGCGGCACCGCCAACCCGCCGGGGCTGGCCAGATAGTTCGGCTCCCAGACCGGGTCGAACTTCTCTTTGAACGACCGCAACCCTTCGAAATGATAGAAATGCTCGCCATGCTCATAGACAAACCCGCCGACCCGGTTCCAGAACGACGCAAGCTGTCGATTGTCGATGCCCGAAAATGGGGACGATCCCAGCGAGAACCAGCGAAATCCCTGCGCCGCGCCCCACAACATCATCTCGGCAAACAGCGCATCCATCGCAAATCCGGGGCCATCGGGAACATAGCGCATCAGATCAAGCGACAATTCGTGCTTATTTCCGCCCTGAAACAAGTTCGCAAAGGCGACGATTTTTCCGTCCGGATCGCGCAGCACCGCGTGATCGAAATTCGACACATAGCTTTCTTCGAACCCGCCAAGTGAAAAGCTTTTCTCTTCACCTTGCTTCGAGGCCAGCCAGCTGTCCGAAATCGCCTTAAGCTCGGGCAGAACCCGGCTCAGATCTTCTTTTGGAATGACCTCAAAACTATACCCTTCCCGCTCGGCCCGGTTGCGGGATTGGCGAAAGCCTTTCTTGGAGGATCCATTCAATGTGAAACCCTTAAGGTCGGCCCGCGCCACTTCGCCAATCTTCATGATCGACAGCCCAAGATCCAGATAGGTTGGCAGGTAGCGGGGCGAAACCGCGTAAAAGGCACAGCGTTTGCCTTCGCGGTCGGCGCGTTCGCGCAGCTCCCAGATCAGGTCCCGGCCCTGCTCTTCCGCGCCCACCGGCTCACCCTTGGTGATCAGTGACGTGCCGGTGTCCGCATAGGCAATGAAGGCCTTTCCATCGCCTGAGATAAGAAATGACTTGTCCCCGATCAGAGCCATATTGGCCTCGGTGTCTTCGCTTTCAGCAACCAGTTGGCGGACCACATCCGGGATCGGTTCACCGCGTTTTGGCGTGCGCCGGTTGGACAGAACGGAATCCAGCGAAATGGCCGCCAACAGAAACGCCACGACCAGACTTGCCCGCAAGTACCGCGACGCATCGCTGTGCCACGCAAAATCCCACCAAAGCGCGTCGCGATACTCTACGTTGCTGTAAGACAACGCCCCGATCCAGGTGATCGCGACCACCAGCGTAACAAGGCTCACAATCCAGGTGCCGTTCAGGCGAAACACCGATGCGCTTTCAACCCGATAAAAGGCCGAGCGAAACAAGCCAAGCAGCCCGATGGTCACCAACAATCCAAGCGCTTCTTCCCAATCCAGCCCTTTCACCAACGAAACCACAAACCCCACCACCATCAGGATCATTGCGATGACCCAGGCCCGGTAAAGCTTGCGGAACAGCCCGCGCGAAATCACGATCAGAAGCAAGCCGACAATGCTGCCCACAAGGTGCGAGGCTTCGATAAATGACAACGGGACCACGTCACGCAGCACCCCCAGTCGGGTCGTATCCGCCGGTAAGTTGCCCGAGATCAGCAGGATCGTTCCGGCCAGCAACGCAATGCCCGCAGTCGCGAAGGGAACAAAAGGGCGGGTCAGGTCATAAACCAGCGTCGCTGTCTTGGTGACCGTTCCCCGTTCGGTGGCCACCCACGCAATGCCAAGCCCGGTGACCGCCACGAGAAACGGCAAAATCGTATAGATTGCCCGATAAAGCAGTAGCGCCGCCAGAACGTCGGAGCGTCCCGCTGCCCCCATTCCGGCGATGATTGCTGCTTCGAAGACGCCCAAGCCCCCTGGTGCGTGGCTCAGCATGGCAAGCGCAACGGCCCCGACGAACACCACAAAGAAATAAGGAAAGCTCTGGACAAGGTCGGGCGGCATCAGAACATACAATGTCAGGGCAGCGCCCCCAAGATCGACAACGCCGGCGATGGTCAGCCCCCCCGCCAACCGCCCATTGGGCAGGTCAAATTCGATGCCGGCAAAAGAAAACCGTCGTCCGCCCCGTGCCAGCCACAACAGTAACGCTGCCAAACCGATCAAAAGCACGGTGCCCAGTATGACTTCGGTGGTCGAGTCCAGCGGCAATACCGTGGAGAGGTTTGCCGGGTGCAGGGTCAGGAAGACACCTAGCAGCAAAATCAAACCCATCCAAAGGCCGACCCATGACGTGGCAATGACCCCTGCAACCCGGCCCAGATCCAACCCAAGCGACGCATACGCCCTGTACCGCACGGCCGTTCCGGTCAGGTATGAGAACCCAAGCAGGTTGGACACGGCCGAACCGCTGCTGCCTGCCAACCCGGCGACCCAGCTGGGAATACGCTCTTTGGCCACGCTGCGAACCGCCAGAATGTCGTAGAATGACAACCCCAGAAAGCTCACCGCTGTCCACATCACGGCAGCTGCTATCGTTGTCCACGTGCTGGCATCGATTTCCGCTTTGACGTCGCTCCAGTGTACCTCTGACGCCAGTTTGTGGAGAACAAAGACTGAAATCGCGACAATCAACAGGGGAACAACAATCCGGAAAACAGGGCTTTCGATGACCCGCACAAGGCGGCTTGCCGGTGTGCTTTTTTCGTCGTTGGCCATCTAGCTGCTCCTCAAACTGGTCTGCTATTGGTCGCCGTGTTCGATGCGATCATCCCCAAAATAGAAAGATGCCCCTAACCGTTATCAATTACTGGACGAATCGTCATCTAGTCCAGAGAGTGATGAACGCAACACGAGTACCGGAAGCGTTGTGTACCCGAAGATTAGTCGCGCTGTGGCCCTTCGCAATCCATCCGGTAGTAACTGTCGGGAGTGGGTATGGATAACGCTGAAAGCGGTTGGGCCGCGATCCAAAACTCGTACTACTTCTGAGATATCATCACTTTACTTTGCGGGATGACCTGCGTGTTTGGCGGGCTTGCCGCCTTTGCATGGTTGCTGGGTCTTCCGGGCCGCATCGCGGTCGCGCGCAACCATCCCGAGGCTGAGCGGTCTATGCGATGGGATGGGCGGGGTTTCTGGCCGTTATCCCTTGGATCAATGCCTTCATCTGGACGTTCAAACCCATCGACGTGGTTGATATCCGCCGCTTCCCCGATGAAGAGGCCGAGGCCTTCAAGCGCGACATTGCCCATCTGAAAAAAGTGGCATACGGGAAAGTGGACGCACCGGAACCGGATGAGACGCCCCCGACAGACGCCCCCGCGCCACGCGATAATCCCGAGATCTGAGCCATGATGGGTGTCGTCGCCATAACGCTGGTCTATGTTTCGCTTGTCTGGCTAATTTTTTTCAAGTTCAAATGGATGCGCTTCACCCCAGCCTGGGGTCTCGTATCGGCCTTCTTCGTCTTGCACTTGCTGATTGTGCCTTTGGTCGGCACCCGGATGCAGTCACCATTCACCAGCGATGCGCGGGTTGTGCGCCACACGATCCAGTTGGTTCCCCGACTTCCCGAACCGACAATGGTCACCGAAGTGCATGTGCAGGACAACATGCCGGTCAAGAAAGGCGATCTGCTGTTCGTGTTCGACCAGACCATCTACAAGGCTCAGGTTGATGCCGCCCAAGCAGGCCTTGTTGCCGCCAAGCAAGACGTCAAAGTCCTGCAAGCTGACATCGCAATTTCCAAGGACAGCGTCATACGCGCCCAGTCCGAGCTTGATTTTGCGCAGATTCAACAAAAGCGCTTTGATACGCTGGCGTCCCAGCGGGCCGGTTCTCAGGAATCCGCTGACGAGTGGACGGCCCGTGTTGAGTCCGCTCAGGCTTAGCTGGCGGAAGCTCAGGAATCGCAAAAACGCGCCGAACTGACCTATGACTCTCAGTTCGACGGGGTGAACACCACGGTCATTCAGGCAGAGGCCCAGTTGAAACAGGCACAGTATTACCTAAAACAAACTGAAATGCGCGCGCCCAATTACGGCACGATCATCAACCTTCAGGTTCAGGAAGGAATGGTTTCAGGTGTTCTGCGCGTCGGGGCCATTGCGTCGCTGATCCTTAATCAGGACCCCTATCTGATCGCGGCGTACAGGCAGGAAAACCTGATGAACGTGCGGGTCGGCCAGCCGGTTGTTGTCGCGATCAACACCTATCCAGGCAAGCACTTCACCGGCAAGGTTGAGGAAATCTGGGAGGCCAGCAAACGCGGGCAATATACGCCCCCCGGCAACTTGCCCCTGTTTCCCGACATTCCGCTTCATACCGAGGCGCGTCTGCCGATCAAAATCACGCTGGATGACCCAACTGTTCGCCTTGGCATCGGCGTCGGCGGGGCCACCCTTATCCTGACCAGCGACAGCCCTTTCACCTGGATCGGTCAGATATCGCTGCGAACCTATACCTGGGCCCGCCGGGTCTATCCTTTACCGCTTTAAGCTCAGTTTGGGAGACACCATGGAACGAGGCTCAACTGGCAGGCTGATCGGCGTCGGCTTGGCGATGATGACAGTTTTGGGCTGTGAACTTACCACGCCGCAGACCGACGCTGAATTGCTGCAAGAGGCCTTGCCGGTCAACACCACAATCCCGTCCAAATGGGCGACATCTGGCGTGCCTACGTCTGCCGTCAAAGGCAATTGGGTCGGGTCGTTCCGGGACTCAAACATGGCCGCGCTGGTGCAGGAGAGTCTGCAAAACAATCGCGATATGGTTGCCGCTGCCGCCCGGGTCGAAGCGGCCTTACAAACCGCCGTGATTGCCGGTGCACCGCTGTTACCGCAGGTGGGGCTGGACGCTGGCAGCCAAAGCTCGGAACTTACCAATCGCGACATTTCCAGAAGTAAATCAGGGGCCGTTGTCGCCGCCTCTTGGGAAGTGGATATCTGGGGCAAACTTCGCTCCAGTCAGGCCTCTTCAGCCGCATTGGCCCGGGCCGTTGCCGACGATGCGCGGTATTTGCAGCAGTCGATCGCCGCGACCATCTCGCGAAGCTGGATCGCCAATGTCGAATTGGTGCGCCTGATCGCGGTCAGCCGGAAAGCGGCGAAAAACTATGACGACCTGCTGGTTCTGACGAACGAAAAAGAAGCTGCCGTGCAGGTTTCGGATTTTGATGTGCTTCAGGCACGATCACGTTTGGCCGCGGCCAAGGCAGCGACAAGCGGTATACAAACCACGCAGAACGAAGCGATTGGCAGCCTTGAGGTCCTGTTGGGGCGCTACCCCAGCCTGACGTTAAAACCGTCCTCAAGCTTTCCCAGTATGTCCTCTGCGATACCCGCCTCGGGCCTGCCGCTGTCTTTGCTGGATCGCCGCCCTGACATATCAGCGGCGCGCAACAAGGTGATTTCAGCCTTCTTCAAATCCGAAGAGGCGAGTCTGACCCGTCTGCCGAGCATCACATTGAACACCGCTGGCGGTACCTTGTTTGAACCAAATCTGGCCCTGTTGGGCGCGAACCCGGAATTTCTCAGGATTGGCGTTGGTTTGTTACAGCCGATCTTTGCAGGCGGTGCGATTGAAGCAAACATCGCCCGCATGTCGGCCAAACAACGTGCGGCGGTTGCCGAATATGGCCAATCCGTCCTCGAAGCTTTTAACGAGGTCGAAACCGCACTGGCCAACGAAAAAGTGCTGCGTCAGGAGCTTGCGCACTGGCGCAACGCGTTCAAGGATTCGACCGAGGCACTGGAATTGGTAAATGACCGATATTATCAAGGTACCATCGATATGACCGGGCTTTTGTTTCTTTAGCAACTTCAGATCGATCGTGAAGTCGACGTGATCCAGACCCAGGCCGCCCTGCTCAACAACCGCGTATTGCTTTACATGGCGCTGGGTGAAAGCTTCTGAGCCCATCTGATATGACAAGCAATTCGTCTAGCGAAGCTGCAGTATGTCAGCAATACAGGGTTTGCGATGCGTCGGCATTGTGGACTTGCCGTCAGCCCGGTGTTGCCGGTGTGGACCTTTCTTCAAACCCAGTTTCGGATGTTTGAGCGGACCAGACACGACAAATGGCCAAGGGCTGCGCGACAGGGGTTTGCCGATCGGCCGGGGTTCGCCGGTTACATCAATCGTTTCGTTGTCCAGATCGATGTCACCCGTCACCACGACCTGCACCTTATCAGTTTCCAGCGCCGCCTCCTTGACGGCGATATGCCCGTGATCAAACCGCAATGGCCCGCGCAGACAGGCGATCGGCGCGACCTTGCCGTGCGCATCCGAGAACAGCCACGGGAAAAAGCCCAGACCCGCCAGATCCAACAGGCGCGTATGGATTCTGCCGTCTCGCATCGAAATCAGGATATCCCCAGTCGCCGACGTCACAAACCCCATGACCGATTTATGGGCCCCCGCAAGGTCAAAGTTGGCGTTCAGAACGCCGCTGCCGCGCTGCTTGACGTTCAGTTCTTGCAGAATGGTGCCAAAGTTCCAGCCGTCGGCACTTCCCTTGATCGCGACGATGTCGGGATTCTTCACTAGGTCGACAGATCCGGTGACGTCAAAATGCCCGCCGTCATATTCAAACTTCACCGGCCCAAGCTGCGCTTTTTCACGCCTCAGGGTGAAGTCGGTTTTGACAGACGACGTCCCCACCACGCCTTCCAATTTTTTCAGATCGATCTTCACATCCATATCAAGACCAGATTGAAGAACCTGGGTGGTCACGGGCTCCAGAGTCACATCGCTGAAAATCCCGCCCGACTTGCTTTTGGCGCGACGGGGAAACACTTCGCGCGCCATCGTAAAGACATGTTTAGCGTCTTTCAGTCGGATCAGGTCGCTGACAATCTGACCGTCCACATGTGGATTGGGTTTGCCGGTTTCCGCAGCCAACGACACATCAAGGTTCGACTGCGCGACCGAGAATTGAGTCTGCGACTGCCATTTCTGTTCGTCACCGGAAAACTTTGTATCGAACTTTATGTCGCCGGTCGGCACCGACGCCAGCTTCAGCGCGGACAGCAGCTTTGCGCCTGAAGGCACTTCGGCACTCAGATCCAAAGATATACCTGAAAGTGACAGCACATTGCCGGACGCCGCCGTGACATCCAGTTTCACGTCGTCCGTGCCTTGGGTCTTTGCGCTCAACTTCGACAGCGCCAGTGTTTTGCCCGTCCCACTCAGGTGAAAACCGCCGACGATTTTGCCCAGTTCACCGGCGTTTTTGAACTGCTCAGCGTTCAAAAGAACGCTCATTGGCAGATCAAGCGTCGCGTCAAATGCGATACCCTCCAAACGCAGCGCGTCGCTGATCGATCCGTCGAACACGAGGTAATAGTCACCCGGCGGCCCGATCCGCAGCCCGACTTTACCAAAATCCAGCAACCCGTCGGGTGTGATCATGATATCCGAGACTGTGATCGGCGGCGGGCCTTTGCCATGAGTGTTAAGGACAAAACCATTGGTTTGCACTTTCATCGTGCGCAGGGGGACGCCGCCGGGCTGGGCCGTCAGATCCATCTCGAAACCGGTCAGTTTCAAATCACGGCGCAGCTTTGCAGGCGCGGGCAGAGCGTCGGGCGGATAGAGGCTGATGTCGACCTTAAGGGTCGCATTGTTCAGATCGCCAAGCTCGCCCAGATCACCTGACAAGTCCAAACTCTGTCCGCCATCCAGCGCCAGTTGAACCTTCACGTCATCCAGACTGTGCTTGCCGCCGGACGACTTATATGCGGCATGAACGGTCCCCTTGCCCGAGATTGATTTCTTAAGCTTCAGAATGTCCAGAAGATGGGCAAGTTTGGCGATCTCAACCGAAAGTTTCGCCGTGACCCCCGAGGCATACCCATCAGGGTCCGGGGAGCCGTCGATCTTCAAGTTTATCTGATCGAACACCGCCGTCACTGTGAAAGGCTGAACGATCGGGAACGATCCATCGACCGTCAGCGCCTGCCCATTCAGCTTGCCCTTGCCCTGCAGTGTCCAAGGCGCCTGTTCCTTGCCTTGGGCCACGACCATCGACGACATCTGCAGGTTCAGATCGACGCCGTTTTTGGCATTCTTATAGAGAAGCCCGACATCAGAGAATGCGATTTGATGATCTGTGACAATATCCTGCAAGCTGTTGCTCTGGCGCGAAGAACCAATTCCCAACACGCCCCAATCCGCAGGGCCGTCAGAGTCGGCCAACACCTCGACCCGCACCCCGACGATGTGAATTTCACTCAGCCGTGGATTTCCGCGCAGCAAGTTTCGCCAGTCAAGCGCAAAGCTAATCTGGGCAACTTTTGCCAGTTCTGCGCCGGACGTCGCATCGCCGGATATGGTCAGATCGCGAACGACAATATGCAACCCCGGATCGAAAGACACATTGACACCACCGTCGATAGACACTTTTTGAGCCAGACGTTCCGACAGAACCTGCGCGGCAAGAAACCCCCGTGGTTCAGCAAACAGCCGCGAAAACGCCAGCAGCCAGATCAACACCAGAACAACACCGGCGAATATCGCAGTGGTGATCACCACTTCCCGAACTCGAATCAAGGTCAAAAGTATCCACCTCCTGAACCCGTTTGACGCTAGCCGACTTTCCATATCCGTACTACTCGTCACAGCTAGCTTGGCGAGCAGTGCGGAAAGATCAGAAGCCAGTGAACCACAGCCAAGATGCCACTCTGCGCTTGATCGGGCGAAGGCGAATAGTACATATTTGAGAGACCCGACATCAGCCGCAGCGCTCAGTGCTTCAGAACGATGTCCCTCAGAACCGCACAATTTCAGGATCTTGCCATGTTCAATCCGAAGCGCGTCAGTCTCATCCTTGCTGCTGCAACTCTGCTTCCGACCGCTGCTTTGGCCGACACTAATGAGTGTCCGTCGATGCAAGGTGTGCTGGACGTGATCCAACCCCAGGGCACAGGCGAGACCATAAATCAGGCCAGATTGATTGATGAAGTCGGCAACGCTGCAACCAGCACGCCCGCAACCCGGGGGTTGGGAAACGATCTGAGAAGCAGCCTGCCCGGCAACCCAGAAACCATAATTGGCGACCTGATGATAGCGGCTTATTGCGAATACCTTGTGACTTCGCAAAGTGACGTCGAACTGGACACCTCATTGCATAACTATCAGGAGGTGATTTTCAATGACGTTCTGGCCAATCCCAATGGAACCGTTTCTGATGCGGACAGCCGTCCGGATGGCTGGCTGATGTCGGACTGAGCAGACCTGCCTGGATCGAAATTTATAGGACAATCGGTCGTCCGCTTTTGTTCCAAAGCTTGTCTACCTTGTCGTGGTAAACACGCAATCAAATGGGCCATTTCAAATCTTGTCGCGTTCTGACGCCGTTCCAGACGTACTGAAGTGTTCTACGGTCTACCCGATAAGGTGGCTGGGCCGCACGCCCATTTGTTGCTCGGTTGCCGCCGCGAGCAAGTCGAGTTCACAACGGCGCCACTTTCGATTGTAAGTGCCTGGCAGAAGATTGGGCCTGGGACTTTCGCCCGGGCGTACAGCAGCCATCCAGTTCGCCACCCTCACAAGCGGGCTGAGCATCGATCAGGACAGCTTTCTGGTGATCTGATAGAGGCTGGGCTCAAGTAAGTTGAGACCGATAGAGATGGCGACAGGGGTGCGGATATGAAGGTGCTGCTGATTGGGGCTTTAGGCGCAACGGCGGGGGATTGCATCTAGTAGCGGGGCAAAGGGAGTGATCCGTCGGCCATTTGCGTCATACGCGCATCCATGAAGCACCACCTGGGCGGGACCCAGGGTGACAGCCTCTGTTCGGGCAAAAGGCGTCTCTTAGAACACCGCCACCCTGTCACATGTCACCGGATCATCGACCCGGTGTTCGCCATCGCGGCCAGATCCAGCAAGCCTTCAGGCGCCGCCCTGAACGGGCCCTCGATTTCAATCTCGCCCCGCATGCTGGCCATTCGGAACATCGCGACAATCCCAAGCTCTGTGTCAGACAGAGACAGGCCCAGGACCTCGACCAGAACTTCATGAACGCCCGGGTGATATTCCTGAATGGCGAGGATCAGGAAGTCTCGCTCATCCATACCCAGGGTTTGTGCTAGGGCTGGTGTCCGGTTGAGAGGCACGCGGGTTTCTCCCGACTTCTGCATGGACATGATTTTGGCATGCTTGAAGCCGACCCGGTCCGCGATCTCGCGCTGGGTCAGGTCTGAGGCGTCTATGGCTGCGGCCAACATTTGAGCTGTCGAGCCGAACAAATGATTGATTTCTCCTCGTGTGATTGCTTGTCATGCGTCGTGATAGCAATCGACACTGCGTCCGTGATTGGCGCCGACAGTCCAGAACTTCATCGCCCGGCAATAGTCTGCAAAGCAAACTAAAAGAGGGACATCATTGGACCCTCAAAAGCCTGCGTTCAAACAGACGCTCGGTCGGGTAATGCTGAAGTCAATATCTTTTGTGGTTTGAGTTCCCAAGTCGGACCTACTCGCAATGAAGTTCGGAGTTTTGTCTCTCGTAAGACGTGGCAAACACGCGTCGGATGTCCACCCTCCCCCCAATTTGCCACACGAAATAGACCGAGGCCTGATCTCCAAACACCCGGTAGAGCACTTCCTCTTTCAAGAACTCTGCCTCATGGGATTTTCGCCCATTGCTCCAGACAAGACGTTCAGGCGAAATATGAACCGTGATTGTCCCGCGGTCTGAAAGACCGCTGACCGACCATTCTCCACATGAGTAGTTTTGCGCCGACGCACTTGCCGCAAAATCAACGAGTGCCATCGAAAGAGTGACGTATCTGATCACTGGTGTTTACTCTCCCGGTTGGGTTGATCACCGGATAAAGGCGGAACGGCCTTGTAGGGTCAATAGGCGTTCTTCCGGGGTCAGGCATGTTAGGTCTTTGCCACGCTGAAAGGAGCAAATTCGACATCAGAACGAGGGACGTTTCGGGCGGCAGATCACATCTTGTGTGATTGTTATGTTCGCAGAGTGGCCCCACCTGGTCCAGATTCAAGTCTGAGAACACGGTCAGCCAGACGGTCTGCTTCTATCGTTTCATGGGTCACAAAAAGCGTTGCGGGGCGGGTTTCGGTGATCAGTTTTCTAGTCATCGCCAGCATGGATTTCGCGGTCTCCGGATCCAGTGAGACAAAGGGTTCATCCATGATCAGCAGTTCGGGCGCACCGGCAAAGGCGCGGGCCAATGACAAACGGCGCTGCTGACCCAGTGACAGCTGGCCGGGGAACAGCGTTTCTTTGCCAGAAAGACCCACACGATCAAGCATCTCCAATGCGTGATCGCTGGTAAGCTTTGGGTGCACAATACGCAGATTATCAAGCGTCGAGCGCCAAGGTAACAACGTCGGTTCCTGAAAGACAAAGGCCTGATTATCCGGTCGGGAAATGGTTCCTTCAAACTCCATGTCGAGACCTGCCAGAATGCGCAGCAACGTTGATTTTCCGATACCTGAAGGCCCGACCAACGCAACTGTTTCACCTTTGGCGATTTCGAAACTGACCCTGCTTAACACCGGCACAGAGGCGAAGGATTTCGAGGTAATGTTGACCTTGATCATGCGCGGCGCCATTTGCTGACGTGTCGTTCGACCGGTTGCAGGATCACCCATTCAACCAGCAGCATGACGCAGATGAATGAGAGCGCATAGACCAGGACCATCGCCACGTCGAAAAGTTGGAAATACAGGTGGATCTGAAAGCCGACACCAGACGAGCGGCCCAGAAATTCGACGACCAGCACGATTTTCCAGATCACCGCGACGCCAGACCGTGCGGCGGCCGCGATGTATGGTGCGAGTTGCGGGAACAGGACATGGCGCATTCGGGTCCGCCACGGCATGCGATAGACTTGAGACAGCGCATCTAACGCCGGATCGCATGCACGCGCCCCTTCTCGCACCACAACGGCCACGTTGGGTATTTTGTTCAGCGTGACGGCGATGATTGCGGCCGCTTCGGTCAGGCCGATCCACAGGTAACACAGCACGATCAGCACCAATGCCGGCAAGTTCAGAAATATCACCAGCCAAGGGTCCAGCCACGCGTTCAAGCGCTCTGACCGGCCCATCGCAAGCCCCAGAGTGACGCCAATGCCCATCGCAAGAGCAAACGCCCAGATCACGCGCAGCAATGTCGCCCCAAGGTGTCTGAACAGCTCCCCCGAGGCGACTTCCTGCTGCAACGGCGCAAACAGGCCCCAAGGCTGCGGCAGAACCTGCGCATCATCGGTAAGAAACGCTGCCACAACCCAAAGAGTCAGCAATCCAAGGATCGAGAATACGGGCGTCAGGCGCGTGTCTTGAATTCGCATCTGCGTTATTTTACGTCGGCAAAAAGGCCGTCCGGCAGGCTGGTTGCCTTGCCCACCAATTCTGGCCCACCAAGATCACTCATCAGGGCCAGCATCTTGTCGACCGCCACCCGATCTACGGGTGCACGGTCGGGAATACCGGCAATCCAATCGGTCTTGAGTTGAATGAATTGGGCGTCGGTCTTGGCGTTCATGCGCGGGCGGATGGCCTCCCATGCGGCATCAGAACTTGCAAGCATTTCCTTGGCTTCGCGGCTGGCTGCGAAAAGTGATTGCGCCAGCCCGGGATGCTCGGCAAGAAAGCTATCCTTCACATAATAGCCAAGCAGCGGGGTATTGGCGTCCAGACCAAGCGCTGCGCCAGCGTCTTGAACGGAAACAAGTTCTCGCATCCCCGAGGCTTTGCTTTTGGCAAGGAAATGCCAGAAATTGATCGCCCCTGCATAATCGGCATTGATCGCAGATTTGAAAATCAATGGCGGCGCGCCGAATACCTGTTCCGTTTCCGCCTTGAGATTGATGCCATAAGCCTGTTGGGCATATGCACGCAAGATCAGCCATGATTTGTCCAGCGGGCCGCCCGCGATGCCGATTTTGCCGCCAACAAGATCCTTTAACGAGGTCGCAGTGCTGTTTTCCGGCACAACAATCCCGCCAACCGCTTTTGAATAGGGAATGAAGACATAATCCTTGCCCGCAGCGCGTTGTCGGGCCACCCAGATCCAATCGGCAACAGCCATGTCCGCTTCACCGCCTTCAACTGCGATGCGTGTGGCGCCATTGTCGGCAAAGGGTTGTATCTCAAGCTTGAAGCCATGCTTTTTGTCCAAACCGTTGGCAGTGATTGTCGCCAGCTCCCAATTCACCGTCCCGATTTTGAGCACTGCAGCGCGGATGGTCGGCAGATCCTGTGCGCTGGCTGGCGCCGACAAGACGAACGCGAGGACGGTCAGAATTTGGATCAGTCGCATGATAGCATCCGTCTTGTTAGGTGGCGCTTATTCTGCGCGGCGGGCGACCTCGTTCAGGTCTTTGTCCAAGATTATGTCAAACTGAAGCCCGCCTTTGCAGATCACATCGTCAAGTTCGAAACCGTCATCCTCAACTTCGATATCGTCGGGGTCCATCTGGCACTCGATCGAGGCAAGGTAGGCTTCGATCTTTGCCACAGTATCGGCGTCGATCTGGCTGCTGGCAAAAGCTGGTCCCGCAAGGCAAATCGTTGCGATCAGTACAAGAGTTTTCATTTTATCCTCCGGGCAGTGTTATTGAATTGAAATCGTCACGGACTGGCTTTCACCGGTGCTACCCGGGATACGCAGAACGTGGTTCCCCGGTTTGATCGCGACGAACGAAAGTTCGACCGTGCCAGCGTCATCAAACTCTATGCTGTCGATGGCCATCGGGCGGATTTCAATCTTGTTGATCACGATCTCGTTCATCCAGATCGAACGGAAAAATCCAGCACCTTCAAGGGCAAGTTCTGCGGACCCATCTGCCGTGATTTCCAGCTTGTAATACGCGCCGGACTGCAATTGAACATCCTCGCCCAGCGGCTTCCCCGAGGCCAGAGTCAGTTTGATCGTCTCGCCACGGTTGCATTTTGCCAGCAGACCGGCAAACCCCATGTCGGTACATAACGGTGCCGCCAGTGCTGGCCCGGCCAGCAATGCCAGGATCAAACCAATTATCGTTTTCTTCATCATTCTCTCTTTTCTGGATTCGTTCTTCACGCTTGGCGAGTGTTAGTCAGTTCACCACAACCACACCCCAGGGCTGTTGACCAACCTGCACGGATTTGATCGCCTTTTCCTTTGCAACATCTATCACAGTAATATCGTTGGAATTGCCGTTGGTGGTCAGCAGGTACTTTTCGTCGGGCGTAAATCCTAGCTGCCAAACCCGTTGACCGACAAGGATATAGTCGACCACTTTGAGACTTTTCACATCGACGACGGCAACCCGATTGGCGGGACCAAGTGCAACAAACAGCCGGTTTCCGTCAGATGTGATGCGTGCACCGACCGGCTGCAACCATTCTGGCTGCACACCGGGCACTTCAAATGAGATCTTGCCAATAACGGTTGGGGCTCCGTCCTCGGCAATCTCCATGACGGATACCGTCCCGCCAATCTCGGAAGTGACAAAAAGAAGCCTGCCGTCTGCAGAATACTGGGCAAATCGGGGGCGTTGATCAACCAGCACGTTGTGTTTGATCTTGTAATCGTCCGTCGAGATGAAATGCGCCATATTGGTCGTCTCTGACGTGTTGACCACGAATTTGGCATCCGGACTAAGCGCCATGCCTTCGGGTTCGACACCAACCGGAATTTCGGCGATCACCGTGCGGGTTTCGGTGTCTGTCACAGTCACCAGATTGTCATCTTCATTCGCGATATAAAGCCGCTTGCCACTGGGTTCGAGCACGAACAATTCGGGGTCAGGGCCGGATGGCAGGCTTGGCAGTTCTTCGTAAGTTTGCGCATCAAAAACCCGCACCAGACTGTCATCCGAAGCGCAGACATAGATTTTGCTGCCATCAGGAGTGGCCGTGATCCCGCGCGGCCTGTTTCCGGCAAAAAATTCGTGGACCACTTCCCATGTTGTGGTGTCCACAACACTGACCGTGTTGCTGCGTTCGTTGGACACAAACGCCGTGCCTGCCATCACTTGAAAGCCGGGAAGCAGAGCCAATGCTGTTGCTAGGAAAAAATGTCTCAAAGGAGTCTCCTGTCATTCAAAGGCAGTGCAGGTCGATTCAGGTTGATCCAACCCCAACGTATCAAGAGGCGATCTTTGGTGCAGAAAACCTTCTTGTGGGCTGACGCTCACGGTTATGGAGCCATCATGAAGCAGGATTGGCTGGCGCATTTGGCCATTCCAATTGCGAAAGGTAACTTTCTGACCCTTGAACGCCGCGAGTTCGAACGCATCAGAGATCACATAGTCCTTCAAGGTTTGCGGATCGGCGGTCGACGTGCGGGTCACTGCCTCTCCTATGACCCGCAAAGCCAGCCAGACGTTATAGTCCTCGGGCATGATATAGCGTCCGGTCAAGGCCTCGAACCGGGTGTGAAACTGCGTGGCACCCCAGGCCTCATGCGCGCCGTGGAACGTCTTTGGCACCAGCCCGCCGGATCCCATAACCGGACGTGGTGTCCACAAATGGTAACTGAGGTAGCGGGCAAAAAAATCGGTCTCATCGGCGGCGATGACAACGTCATGAGCATCCGCATCTTGCGTAAAAGCAGGTAGCTGCCGCTGAACCAGCACATGCCCCGAGTCTGTCCGTCGCGACCCGCCCGTGTCCTCAAACGATCGATCTTCGGTGATCTTTGCGCCAAACTTGAGCGCCGCCTTGCGAAATGCATCCGCCAACGCGATATCCTGCGGGTTTGTGCCCGAGATCAGGAACCATTTGCGCCAGTTCTTCCAAATGGCAAATTGCGCCACAGCATCGGCCATCATCCCGTGCGAAGGGGCAATATGCAGGAGATTGGCGCGGCAGGAGTCACTGCGCAGGTCATTGTCAGGTGTTACCGCGTTGAAAACCAGCGCCTCGCTTTTTGCGGCCTTATCCGTCAGGCGCACCAGATCGTCCTTGCGCGCTATAACCACGATCAGCCGGATACCTTCTGCAAGTATCGTGTCCAAGGCGCTGTCACTGTCTTCGGGGGAAACGGTGCGCATCACGGTTTCATAGGTGTGGCCCAGAAAACTGCCTGTGGTTCCGTTGTCCTCATCTGCAAGCGCGGCGCCGGCCAGACCAAGATCCGGGGGGGGCAAATCATAGCGGCTGATAGGCAGCAGAACTGAATAGTCGACGCGCAACACCGCAGCCTTCACGTCGACGGCGGCTGCGGCACCGACGGACAAGAGCAGAGCAAACGACGCAATCATATACATTTGTAATTTCAGCACGCAGACCTCCCTTGTCCGAACCGGTTTTTCAGGTTCCACCACTACGACCCGAATAGGGCGCCACGTGAACCGATACTTTTGGCCGGGTTGTGAGAATTAGCCTATCAGGGCAACGCTAGAGCTCGATTCTTATTTTTTAAGAACGGTGTCATGCGGCTGGTTCACTCTTCTGCTTCTTACGGCAACGGCAGGCGCGCAACAGCGCGGCAGCGGTCGTTGGGTTTTGGGAGGGTGAAACGCCCCGTCAGACCAGCACGACAGGACGGGCCCCGGCAGAACTTGAAAACCAATGATCACTAAGCGGTTCACAGTCAAAAACCGTGTCTCTGCTGGTCTTGAACCTGCTTGTAAAAAGCGTAAGGGCTGGACCCCAAAGGGGTCGTCGAGAACAACCGCAACACCACACATGAAAGCTGGATACGGGGCATGCGTAATGTCCCGAAGAGAATTTTTGTGAAGGAGGACCAATGCAAAAACGCAAATTCTTGATGGTTTTGACAGCAGCAACAATGCTGCCAGTTATGTCACTGGCTCATGGGCCGACACGTCAAAAAGTAACTCTGACGACAGAAGTTGCCGCAGAGCCCGCCGATGTCTGGGCCACGATTGGGAACTTTCAAGACATGTCCTGGCATCCGGCGGTCCACGCCTCGACCGGCGCAAATGGCAATGACATCGATGCCACACGCGTTTTGACGCTGGGCGCCGAAGACGGTCCGACGATTTCTGAAATTCTCTACAAATACAGCTCTGAAAAAATGAGCTATTCCTATCGGATCACAGATGTGCTGGTCGAAGTCCTGCCGGTGACGAATTATTCGTCCCACCTGACTGTCAAAGCGCGCGATGGTGGCGGATCACTGATCGAATGGCGCGGCGCGTTCTATCGCGGGTACCCCAACAATGATCCCCCCGAAAACCTGAACGACGCAGCCGCGATTGCCGCTGTAAGTGGCGTGTATCAGGCGGGTCTTGATGCGTTGGTGGAGACGTTTGGTGCGCCGGGCAGCTAGGGTCCTTGCCTTGATCGCCTTGTCCCTCGCAACTGCGCCCGCGGTTGCAGGGGATTTGGCGTTTGTGACCTGCCAGAACGGCGATGCTGTCGGCGTGCTTGATCTTGATGCAGGCATCCAGGTCGCGCGCTGGTCGGTGCCCGGTAAACCAGCTGGCGTTGCAGCGTCCGGCACTGCAGTTTTCACTGTCGCGCCGGACAGCAAGACCGTGCGCCGGCATGACGCCGCAACGGGCGAAATCACCGCAAAGGTGCGCCTTGAGGGTGGTCCGATTGGCGTTACCCATGATCCTGCACGCGGCCGGCTTTTTATCTCGGACTGGTACAACGCACGCATCTGGGTTCTGTCAGATGGCGACCTGACCCACCTACGCGATCTGCCAACGGGTGCGGCCCCGGCTGGATTGGCCGTGTCAGATGATGGCCGCTTTGTCGCGTCTGCGGATCGGGATGCAAACCAAGTCTCGGTCTTTGAAGCCGACACCCTGACGCTGCACGCGCGCATTGACGTTGGTGCACGCCCCTTTGGGCTTAGGTATGCACCGGATGGTCGGTTGTTTGTCGCCAATGTCGGTACCAATGATGTTAGCGTCATCGGCGCGCAGATGGACAACGTTGTTGCCACGTTTCCGGTCGGAGAAAGACCGTATGGCGTGGCTTTTGCGCAAGGGCGCGCCTTTGTCACCAATCAATATGCCGACACAGTCAGCGTCATCGACACCAACAGCCTGAAGACACTAGAAACCTTGCCGACCGGGGAATACCCGGAAGGCATTGATGCAAGTTCCGACAGTCGTTATATCATCGTCGCCAATTGGTTTGACAACTCGGTGACATTAATCGACGCGGTTACGCTTTCCGTGCTGAAGGAAATCGAAACCTGCGATGGACCCCGCGCTTTCGGGGAGTTTGTTTTGGGAGTCCGAAAATGAAGCGATTTGCTTTATCCGCTGCTTTGATGTGTGCAACCGCCCTGCCCGCCTTTGCCGACGGCGAAGCCTGGGACTCGGTGAAGGCTCAGCTGTTTGGTGAACGCGCCTTGCTGGATGGGACACGGGTCATCGCGATCGACGCGCCTTACCGAACCAAAGACGACGCCCGTACCAATCTGGCCGCACAAATTGTAGCGCCCAACGGGGCTCAGATTGGCAAAGTCACTGTCGTTCTGGACGAAAACCCGATGCCTGTGTCGGCGGTCTTTGCACTGGACGCCCCCCTGCCGAGCTTCTTTTTCGACATCACCATGCGGGTGAATGGACCGACGCCCCTGCATGTCATAGCCGAGACAACAGATGGTCGTCTTTTTGTGTCCGAGGCGTTTGTAAAGACATCCGGGACAGGCGCATGTGCAGCGCCTCCGGGCACTGATGCTGAACTTGCGCTTGCTACATTGGGGCAGATGAACATCAGCGTCTCGAACGCGTTGCCGGGTCAGGGCATTGGCAAGCTGAGCAGTCTTGCCTCGCGACTTGGGCGGATGGATGTTGATATCTCGCATCCATCCCTATCGGGAATGCAAATGGATCAAATCTCGTTGTTGTTCATACCAATGCGCTATGTCGAGACCGTTGAAATCGATCTGGATGGGGCTGGTTTCGTTGAGATGACCGGCTCTATCTCGCTGTCAGAAAACCCGCGTGTTGGTTTGGCGGTTCCGCAAAGCACGCGGTCTGTGGATGTCACCATGACCGATACAGACGGCACTGTCAGCAGCACGCATAAGGACCTTGCCGGGTTCTGATCGCGCGGGCTGGATCACGCGGGTCCGCTATTGGGTTTGTGGCTGGCCTGTTTCGGGTTTGACCCGTTCCATCGGATAGCCCCATAACTGCCATCCGTCTGTCCCTTCGGGCAGCCAGTAAACGGACGTATGCCCCCATTCAATGGCCCGCTTGGCGGCATTCCAGCTCATCCAGCACTCCTCAAGGCAAAACAGAACGACGGGATGGCCCATGTCGCCCTGCGTGACCTTGTCGAGCCCTGCGCGAAAATAGTCTGCGGTCACGTCTGCAATCGCGCCATAGCCAACGTTGGGCAACCAGATCGCGCCGGGGATCGACTTGCGCGGCTTGTCACGCCAGATCGTTCCTTCTGGCAGATTGGCTGGTTTGGGTGGCTGCGGCAAAACATCGATAAAAGCGGCTTTGCCAGTCTGCCACAAGTCATATGCCTCTTCCGGCCCGACAACGATGCCGCCGCTTAGCGTACCGGGCACAGGCGCACGGTAATGGTCCATACGGTAAGACAAAGGCTCTGGAACTGACTGTGCCAGGCTTGCAAGTGGCAAGATCAAGAGAGTCGCCAGTGCCAGAACTTGTTTCAATTTGAGACTTCCAGAACCTCCGTCCCAAGATCGTTGACCAGCGGAACGCCTGCGGCCAGCAGCAACGCGGTAATTTCATCCTGATTGCGCCGGATCAAAGAGTTCAGCTTGCGTTGCCAGACTTTCTCGCCTTGCCGCACACCCATCGTAATCCGATAAAACAGTCTGGGTGGCAGTTGTTCCTTGATCAGGGGGATCACCTTGAAGTCGGCGTAGTTGTCCTGGACAAGAGGTCCCCCCAACGGTCCCCAGAGAATGGCTGCGTCAATCTCGCCTTTGGCGAGATCTGACAACATGTCTTCGGCAGGGCTTTCGTGTCGGCGGTCGACCACAAGATTATACGGTCTGGCTTTGGCGATAAGGCCATTGCGCGCCATGTGCGCAGACGGCGGCGTCCCGGCGATGATACCAATCCGTCGCCCCTTCAATGCTGGGTCAGACAGCATTTCAACTGCTGCCAAATCACCGTCGATCGGTACGATCAGAGTATAGACAGAGGTGAAATAGTGATTGGTATTCAGAACCAGCTCATGACCCTGCGCATAGCCGATCACCACGTCACATTTCTTTGCGCCAAGCGAGTTGCGGATAAAGCCCGTTGCCATCGGATACCAGGTGTACTGAACCGGAAGGCCAAGTTTTTCCCCAACCAGTTCCGCCAGCTTGTTTTCAAAACCGCTCTCATCCTCCGCCGACATCGGATAATTGGCGGGGTCAGCACACACACGCAACGCGTTCCCAGACACAAGGTCTGACGTTTGTGCATGTGCTGTCCCCGAGAAAGCCGCTCCAAGCAGAACGGTTACCAGAAGGGCAAGAAACTTATGTCCCCAAGCAGTCATTTTCGGTCTCGCGAATGACTTCGTGTTTCGGTTCTTTCTTGGCCGGACGACCACGAGGAACGACGTCGGCACCGCGTGCTTTGAGATAGACATAGATGTCATCGAGGTAGCACATCACATTGGGATTATCGCCGAACGCTGGCATCACCGAATTTTCCGCGCTCCCGACGCGCTTGCGTCCGTTTACGACGACGTCGACAAAGTCATAATAGTCCATGTCGATGGCAGATGTTTTGAGTGCCGGAGCATAAGACGATCCTTCACCCTCTGGCCCGTGGCACACGTGGCATTCCGAGTGATAGCGCCGAAAGCCGGAATAGGTTGGCCAATCAATGGTCCCATCTTCCTGCACGTTGTACGTCGGCACATCATCTTCGGTAAAATACTTTCCGTCCTCGGTATAGGCGGCTGTCAGGTTGTCTATGTCTTGGGCACTGGCGGTCTGTGACAGACCCGCAGCAAGGCATAATGCCAACAATCTTCCCATGGTTTTCATTCGTTTTTGCCCTTTGTCATTTGGACAGGCGCGACCCGAAAGCCGCGCCAATCTCATAATGTCTCAGTGTATCCGACCAGTCAGTTCGGCAGAGCGAACACGGTAAGCTGACCGCCCAAGGCTGTATAGTCGCTCAGAGCGGCATACCCACCCACAGCGCCCAGTCCATCATTGGGGTTGGTCAGGCCAGCCGCAAGACCAATACCAGCCCAGCCGCCAACACCTGACAGGATGCCGATGTACTGCTTGCCGCCTTGCTCATAAGTCATCACGTTGCCGATGATGCCCGACGGTGTTTTGAACTTGTAAAGCTCTTCACCGGTTTCAGCATGCACGGCCTTCAGATAACCCTCAAGCGTGCCGTAGAACACGACGTCACCCGCTGTTGCCAGCGCACCGGACCAAACCGAGAACTGCTCTGGCAGCGACCACTTGATTTCGCCCGTGGTGTTGTCCCAGGCGATGAAGTTACCCATGCCACCGTGGCTGTCCGGTGCAGGGTACATCGCCAACGTCGCACCCACATAAGGCTGACCAGCCGTATAGCTGACGCGGAATGGCTCATAATCCATGCACACGTGGTTGGTTGGCACATACATCAGCTCGGTCTTTGGCGAGTATGCCGCAGGCTGCTGGTCTTTTGACCCAAGGGCCGCAGGACAGATACCTGTTGAGTTGACGTCTTCGCCGTTCTGCTCGGTCGAGTACTGGGCAACAACCGCAGGACGACCATATGTATCCGAGGCCGGATCCATGTCGACGCCTGTGGTCCAGTTGACAGCCGGATCAAACTTCTCGGCAACCAGCAGCTCACCCGTAACGCGGTCCATGGTATAGCCCAGACCGTTCCGGTCAAAGTGGGTCAAAAGCTTGCGCTCCTGGCCATCAATGGTCTGCTCCGAAAGGATCATTTCATTGATGCCGTCAAAGTCCCATTCGTCATGCGGGGTCATCTGGTAGAACCACTTGGCCACACCTGTGTCGATGTCGCGGGCCATGATGGTCATCGACCAGCGGTTGTCACCAGGGCGCTGAGCCGGGTTCCATGTCGAGGGGTTACCTGTGCCATAATAGAACAGGTTCTCGTCCATATCAGCCGAGTACCAGCCCCAGGTTGTACCGCCGCCGATCATCCACTGATCACCTTCCCAGGTGTTCGTGCCGGAATTCTCGCCTACTGGTTGACCCAGATGTGTGGTGTTTACAGGATCAACAAGGATATCGCTGTCCGGACCCATCGAATACGCGCGCCATTCTTGCTCGCCTGTTTCCATGTTGTAGGCCGTCACCGATCCGCGCACGCCGAATTCGCCGCCCGAAATGCCGACAATGATCTTGTCTTTGACAGGCAGAACTGTGGCTGTGTTGGTTTCGCCGATTGCTGCGTCACCGTTTTGCACTTCCCAGACGACATCGCCGGTATTTGCGTCCAGCGCCACGACTTTTGTGTCCGCCTGATGCAGGAAGATCTTGCCGTTCGCATAGGCGACGCCGCGGTTTACTGTGTCACAGCACATCACCGGGATAACGTCCGGATCTTGCTTGGGTTCGTATTTCCAGACGATCTTGCCTTCGTCAGCAAGGTTCAGCGCATAGACGATATTCGGAAATGGCGTATGCACGTACATCATGTCGCCAATGACAAGTGGCGAACCTTCGTGTCCACGCAGGACACCCGTCGAAAACGTCCACGCGACCTGCAGATCACCGACGTTTTCGGCATTGATCTCGGTCAGCTCGGAATAGCGCTGGTTTTTATAGTCGCCGGTCTGAATGGCCCATTGAGCGGAGTTGTCCATTTGGGTCATTAGATCGTCGTTCGCAAATGCCATACTGGCACTGCAAACGGCGATCCCGGCCGTCAAAAGCGTTAGCTTTTTCATCAAAGTTCCTCCCTAGTGTGCGGCAGGATTGCCGCTGAAATGACACGCAAGCCCGATACAGGGCATGGTATCAGTACTTTCCCGCCTGCCCTTTTGCCGTCCGGGCGATGCGAAAAATTTCTGGGCTCACGATCCCTCCTCCGAAAAGGTCGCGAGGTAAGCGATTATGTTCTTGCGGTCGTCTTCCTTGCGCAGCCCGGCAAAGGACATCTTCGTGCCTTTGGCATACGCACGCGGTTTTTCCAGGAATGCCGCCAACTCTTCCGGGGTCCAGGTTTGGCCGGATGCGCCCAGTTCGATCAGAACGTCTGAGTATTTGAAGTCAGGCACCGCAGAGACGGTGCGATCAACAACACCGTTCAGGATCGGCCCCACCTTGTTCTCGGCTCCCTCTCCGACTGCATGGCACGCCTTGCATTTGCGGAACACCTTTTCGCCGGCCGTCGCATCACCGGTGACGTGGTCATCAGCAAACACCCCGCCGGGAAGCATGGCCAAAAGGGTAACCGCGACACTTCTTTTCAACATATTGATCCTCTCTGGGTCAGTCGTGAGTTAGCTAATTCAGGCGTCCGGCATGCCAGGCGACGTGATCGCGGGCAAAACTATTCACAAAGAAATACGAATGATCGTAGCCTTGCTGCATGCGCACCTGACCCGGCTGCCGACGCCGCGCCATCATGTCCGCCAGTGCCTCGGGCATCAGCAAGTCGAGAAACTGGTCACGCGATCCCTGATCAACCAGCAGATCACCTTTCCAGCCATATTCTTCCAACAGCAGGGTCGCGTCATATTCGGCCCAGGTGCTTTCATCATCGCCAAGATAGGCGCTTAGCTGTTTGCGCCCCCAATCTGACTGGGTGGGTTGCGCGATTGGCGCGAACGCAGACAGCGATTCGAACAGATCGGCATTGCGGATCGCGATCGTGATTGCGCCGTGCCCGCCCATCGAATGACCTGTAATGCCATGACGGTCTTGCAATGGCAGATGGGACATGACAACCGATCTCAGCTCGGTGACGATGTAGTCGTACATGTTGTAATTGGTCTTCCACGGGTCGCGGGTCGCGTTGACATAGAACCCGGCACCCTGACCAAGATCATAGGCCGCATCATCGCTGACACCGACGCCTCGCGGCGAGGTGTCGGGAAAGATCACAGCCAGCCCATGTTCGGCGGCGTGTTCCTGGAACCCAGCTTTGGTCATCGCGTTTTCGTGGGTGCAGGACAGCCCGCTGAGATACCACAAAACCGGTACCGGCCCGATTTCCGCCTGAGGCGGCACATAGGCGGCAAACGTCATCTCGCAACCACACGTGTTTGACGAGTGTCGAAAGACCTTCTGGCTTCCCCCAAAACTCCGGTTTTCTGAGATCAACTCCATGTCACTCAGAACTCCACGACAGCCCGGATGGATTTGCCTTCATGCATCAGGTCAAAGCCGTGGTTGATCTCTTCAAGCTTCAGCTTGTGGGTGATCATCGGATCAATCTCAATCTTGCCGTCCATGTACCAGTCCACGATTTTTGGGACATCCGTGCGCCCCTTGGCCCCACCAAACGCAGTCCCGCGCCAGACGCGACCTGTGACCAGTTGGAATGGACGGGTTGAAATCTCGGCACCTGCGGGGGCCACACCGATGATGATGCTTTCGCCCCAGCCTTTGTGTGCGGCTTCCAACGCAGTGCGCATTACGGTCGTGTTGCCCGTGGCATCAAACGTGTAATCCGCGCCGCCGCCGGTCAGTTCCACCAGGTGTTCGACCATGTCACCATTCACTTTCGTGGGATTCACAAAGTCGGTCATGCCGAAATACCGACCGGTCTCTTCCTTGTCGTCGTTCAAATCGACGCCAACAACCTGATCGGCCCCCGCCATGCGCAACCCTTGAATGACGTTCAACCCGATGCCGCCCAGTCCGAAGACCACGCACCGCGAGCCAATTTCGACCTTGGCCGTATTGATGACAGCCCCGATGCCGGTGGTCACGCCGCAGCCGATGTAGCAAATCTTGTCAAACGGCGCGTCCTTGCGCACCTTGGCCAGCGCAATCTCGGGCACCACTGTATGATTGGCGAACGTCGAACAGCCCATGTAATGGTAGATCGGTGTACCATCGAGCATGGAGAACCGGGTGGTCCCATCGGGAAGCTGACCGCGTCCTTGCGTGACGCGAATTTTCTGGCACAGGTTGGTTTTGCCCGACAGGCAATACTCGCATTCGCGGCATTCCGGCGTGTACAATGGGATCACATGATCGCCCGGCTCCAGAGTGGTGACACCTTCGCCGACCTCAAGCACAATCCCGGCCCCCTCATGGCCCAGAATCGTCGGAAAAATCCCTTCAGGATCTTCACCAGAGCGGGTAAATTCATCGGTGTGACACAGGCCCGTCGCCTTGATTTCCACCAAAACCTCGCCACGCTTTGGGCCTTCGAGATTGACCTCCATGATTTCTAGTGGCTTGCCTGCTTCAAGGGCTACCGCCGCTCTTGTGCGCATGTAAGTATTCTCCCGGGCATTTTTGGCGCTGAATTGCCAGCTTTGCGTTGGGATCAGTATGGTGACTGCATGTTTGACAAAACAATTACGACAATAGTGGGTATTGGTCGCAGTCAACTTGCGCGCGATGCTTGACCATGGTCGATGTACAAGCTGGAGACACCTGATGAACTTGCTTAAGACCCTCTTTATGGCACTGGCTCTTATCGCACCGGCCTTGCCCGGAACGGCGGCGGATTTTTCAGATCCAACATGGCCATGCGTGCAACGCAAGGTAGAAAAACTATCCATGGCGCTAATGTGGCCGTTTCCCGTGGACTCCACAGATTTACCTGCGGATGAGAAACTCCGCACACAGATTGACGAATTGGCAAATTACCTGTCCTTAAGACGGCTAAATCTGGATGACGTTCAGCCGCATGTTGCAGCCTTTGCCACCGAGCATCATGGCGATCCGAAGCTTCTTGGTCTGGTTTTTGCCCGCACCTTCGATGCATTGTCTAAGCGCCGAACCCGTATCATCAGCGGAATCGAAGACTTTTCCTTTGGGCAGATCGCACTGGCAGACCAGATCGACAGGTCTCGCGCCGAGATGGATGTTATCATGGCCAAGTCTGAACCTGATTATGACCGCGTCGATGCGCTGGAGGAACAGCTTGACTGGGATCAGATCATTTATACAGATCGCCAACGCAGTATTCAGTATCTATGCGAGACGCCGATCCTGATTGAACGCAGGTTGTTCAGCATTGCGCAAATGCTACAACAGGTCGCCGAAACCAAGGGATAAATGCTTCCGTCATTCCCACTCCAATTCGGTAAAGGCGACGGTCGCGTTTCGCGGGTTATAGGCCTCGAATAACTCCCAATGCTCAGCTTCACTCTGGGCAATGGTCTCAACGGCATCGCCCAGTCTGGCGCCAGCATCAATCGCTTGTCGTGTCTCAGTTTCCAGAACGCTCAGGTATCGCACCATGGCCGTCGCACCATGCGGCCAGTCCAAGGCCGGGCCGCCATGCCCCGGCACCACGCGCTCCAGATCCATCGCTTTCAGATCTTCCAGGACTGCACGCCAGCCAACCAACCGACCATCCAGCGCCGGGGTGTGTCGGTGGAAAACCAGATCACCTGCAAAAAGCGTCCGCGTGGTCTTGTCCAACACGGTAAGATCGGTCCCGGTATGCGCCGTGGGCCAAGCCCGCACCTCCAGCACACGCCCGCCCAAATCGATTTCGAACGTGTCCATCACCAATGTGTCCATGGCAACAATCTGGGTTCCAAGAAAGTCCTTGGTGCCGATCAAGCGATCCAGGCTCTCAAGGTAATTGGCCTGCCGGTCCGACAACGCACGAGGCAGGTTCGCGTGACTGACAAGCTTTGCCCCAGCGGCGGCAAAAGGTGCCATTCCAAGAACGTGGTCCGGGTGCATATGGGTCAGAACGACGTGGGTCACGGGCAGGTTTGTCCGCAACCGGATGGCGCGCCACATCGCCTCGCCCATCCACCTTGCGGTACCCGTATCGATGACCGCGACTCCTGTTTTGCCGATGATAAACCCGAGATTGCTGACATCCCCCCGGTTGGTGCTATCGGGCTCTTCGATCCGCCCGATATGCACAAATACGCCCGGGGACACTTCGGTCACGTCAAGCGCCTCTGCGGCCCGCTTGCACATGGGGGCACCTTGAACACTGCCCGCTTCTAATGTGGTGAATACCGGGGGCGAGGCGGCAAGTGATCCCGTGCAGGCTTCGATTGTTTCGGCCTCGTACCCCGGCAGCAACTGGTCTCGGCATGGCCCTTCAGCAAGCGTCAGACACAAAGAGACAATCGCTTCAAACATATTCACTCTCCCGTGTTCTTGCGGCCAAGTTCTTCCGCCTCTCAACAGTTAAAACACTATTGCAAAATGCACCGGACAGTCTTCCACACGATATCGTGAAACCCAATCAACCTTAGGTATCGGTATGATTGTCCCTTGAGAAATGCGATAAAACGCAAGCTTTAATGTCGAAGGAGCCCAGAATGTTCTTCAAACTGACAACTGCGGCCTTGATGGCTACTCTGGTTGCTGGCCCGTCCTGGGCCTCCGAGACCGTACAGAATCCGCTCACAGAAAGCGAAACCTGGGTGGATCTGCGGGGCGATGTCGTCGGCGATGCGGTCCTTGCAAGTGCCGATGGGCTGCTCAACATTGACGCCCCCTATCGCGCGCATGATGCCGCCACAGTTCCCATTGTTCTCAAGCAGGTGGACACCGGTGCCACCATCACTGCTGCAACTGTGGTCATTGATGAAAACCCCGCACCGGTTGCCGCGGTCTTTGGTTTCGGCAAAGCTATGGGGCAACTGGATTTTGAACTACGGGTGCGGGTGAACCAATATTCCAACGTTCGGGTCATCGCTGAAACACCTGACGGGCTGCATATGACAGGCCGCTATGTCAAAGCCTCGGGTGGCTGTTCCGCACCCGCCACAAAAGATCCCGAAGCCGCGCTTGCGGGCTTGGGCAAGATGAAGTTACGCCAGTTTGAAGACGGCAGCGCCCAGATGTCGACACCCCGTCGAGAAGCGCAGATCATGATCCGGCACCCCAATTATTCGGGGTTGCAACGTGATCAGGTGACACAGCTTTTCATCCCGGCGCATTTCATTGACCACATGGAAGTCTGGCAGGGAGACGAACTGCTGTTCACAATGGATGGCGGCATTTCCATCTCGGAAAACCCGGTGTTCCGCTTTTCTTATGACGATAATGGATCAACTGATCTGACGGTCAAGGCAACCGATACCGAAGGCAACGCCTTTGAAACTGTATTGCCAAAATCCGTCAACGGTTAACCAAAAGGCAGGACCCGAAACAGGTTAAATAACCACATGCCACCTAAGATTGCATAAGTGGCATTTTTCGGGTGAGCGTCATGTTTCAACGATACAACAATTTCATTGTTTAACTGTTTTCAAAATTTTCACTTCGCGGCTGATAGATTGTTAATCTAATTATGATCAAAACGGATTGACCGCAGAATTCGGTACACTCTTGGATCAAAAACAGACGATTTCCGCTTCTGCCTGCGCGCGCCTTAATCCTGCCACCAGGTTTTCCGCCGCAGCAGAGCTTTGGAAAATCGCCATTCTCTCGCCTCCAACCCGGCGCATAGACAAAACCGTCTCAGCCTGAAGGTATTCGTCGTACGGAAGGATCGACGCGATTTCGTCGATTGAACAAGCGCATTTGTCCAGCATTTCGCGGGTCTGCCCATTCGTGACCATGCAGGCGAAAACATAATCCGCCCGCGCTGCTGTGGGATAGTCATTCAGACGATCCGCAACCGACTGGGCCATTGCGCTGCCCGCAGTAAAAAGGGACACGACCATCGTGCAGGCAAGCCGCCGACAGGTCATTGCGCACCGTCAAGGCGTTGAAATTGTAGCTCTGACCGGAACACGGAACCTCCGGCGGCTTCGGCAACCAAACTCAAGTACCAGCCCGGCACGTCCTCGGACATCGTCACGCGCAACTCAAGGTCGCCAAAACCCTTCATCCGCTCTTTGTTCTTGTCGTCGGCAAACGGAAAGAGCCGGATGATCTGAGTTTTGACGGTTCGCCCTTCATACTGGGCTTCTCCCTGCTCAAGATCCGATGGCTTGATCAACGCTTCTTTCACACGGTTGCGGATGTAAAACGGGCTGCCACCGGTCGTTTCAGCCATGTCGCGCACAACAGCCTCGTAGAAATACATGATCATCGGGTTGCCAACACTTGCCGGAAACGTCCCCAACACGCGATGTTTGTCATCCTGTCGGAATTCCAGCATCGCCATCGTCGCCTGACCGTCGCGAAACGTCAAAGCAATATCGCCGGAGTCGCGTTCGGCCAATTCAGGATTCAGCGTGTTAACGACATCGCGGTTATAGATCAGAGCGGCATCTCGGCTAATCTCATCCAAGGTGCCATTGCGAAACAGCATGTCATAGGTCTTTGCGCCGTCCAGCGGCGTTGCAGCCCCGATCCCTGCAACGAAAATCGCGAAAAGGCCTGCGGCCAAGGTGCGTCTGATCATAATCATGTCCTCTCAGAGAGGAGTGTGCGAGCATCAGCCATCCCTGTCACCGCCGACTTTTGTCTGTACCGCCCTCGCGGATTGCTCGGGTTTTTGGGGTGTTGATGACTCCCAGCGAATTTTCCATTCGATCAGCGCACGCAGGCGGGTAAGATCCGCTGGTTTCGTCATCACGGACACATCGTGCTGCTTACCAAGCCGTCGAACAGCGTCGCTCTGGTCCGCAGTGATGAGGATAGCGGGCACGTGGGTCTTGGTCATCGCCCGGATATCCGCAATTGCCCGAATACCTGTGTCGGATCCATCCAGTTGGTAGTCGGCTAGAATTATGTCCGGCGCGATACCGATATCTGACGCCAATTCCATCGCCTGCGCGGTCGAACTCGCGGGCAAAACACTAACGCCCCACTGCTCCAGCCATTGCGTCGCGCCATATAGCACATCTGCGTCGTTCTCGATCATCATGACGATGTAGTCGGCTGAAAGGTTTCCCAACTCGCGCAGTGGGACATGAGGTGCTGCTTCTGGGGTTACGCCGTCCACAACGTCCATTTCGATGCTGAATACGGATCCGCGCCCCGGTTTGGATCGAACGCTCAAACGGTGCCCCAACAATCTGCAGGCCCGATCAACAACAGACAATCCCAGACCTACGCCTGATCCGATTGGCACATTTTCAGCGCGGGTGAATTCGTCAAAAATGCGCGCTTGGTCCTTGCGCGCAATGCCGATCCCAGTGTCCCAGACTTCCAGAACAACCTTGTTGCCTTTGCGCCGACAGCCAAAAAGCACCCGGCCACCCGGGTTGGTGTATTGGATCGCATTGACGACAAGATTCTGCACAGACCGCAGCAAATAAACCGGGTCAGAGCGGACAAATACCGAACTCGGCACAAGATCCAGCCGAACTGATTTTTGCTCTGCCAGCAACAACTGATCTGACATGACCCCCATCATGACGACCCCAAGGCAGACATCACTGGGCGACACCGTATCAGGATCGGCGCTTTCAAGTCGCGATATGTCCAACAACGAATGCAGCAAATACTCGGCCGAGGCGAACGCGCCCTCAAGCCGCTCTAGCATAGGGAAAAATTTGGTGTCGCGGGTGGTTTCCTGCAGGGTGGAAATCAGCAGCTTGGCCGCATTGATCGGCTGCAACAGATCATGGCTCGCGGCGGCAAGAAATCGGGTTTTGGATGAAACAGCGGCTTCCGCCCGCTCTTTGGCCACGCGCAGTTCTTCTTCGACACGCGCCTTTTCTTCGTATTGCCGGGTCAGCTTGGCATTGGCGCGCGTCAGTTCTGCTGTACGCTCCATCACCCGGTTTTCCAGCATCTCGGTTGATCGCGCTTCAAGCGTGACGTCCTTCAGTTCAACCAAAAATCGGCCATCTGGCAGAACGTTTGCATAGACATCCAAGACCCGCCCGCCACCATGTGACACCCGACGGGTCAGCGACCCTTTGCTGTCCATTTCCTGACGCCAGGAGTCCATCAGCGCCATCACGCTGCTTTCGATCAGATTGCGACTTTTTATATAGTCTATCAACGAAAGTAATGGTGTTCCGGGTTGCAGAATAGAGAGCGGTACACCCAAAATATCCCTGAAACGCCCGTTGTGCATCATGACCTGTCCGTCGGCAGAAAAGGTGCAGACCCCTGCACTCATATTCTGGAAAACCGCGCGCAGGTAATCCGCCTGCCGGTCGATCAGGTGCTCTTTTTCACGTCGGTTATGCTGCACCAAAGCGGTGATTTCAGTCAGCAACAGCACAGTATTCTCAGGAGACGTTTTTTGGGCGCTCAATTGATACCATCGATCTTTTGCCACTTCTGCGACAACTGACACCACCGATCCGGAATCGTTCCGCCCCTCGAGCGCCTCTGGTACGTTGATTAGCTTGCGGTCGGTCGACACGAGATGCCGACTGGCGGCCATCAGATCAAAGTATTGTTTCAGTTCAAGCTGCGGCACAATCCGAGCTGAAATGTCTGGCAGAAGTCCTCTGAACAATTCGTTGCAAATGTTCAATTGACCGTCAGAGAACAGCGCGAACCCTTCTTCCATCGAGGCAAGCGCTTCGGCAAGCGCTTTGCGTGTGCGTTCACGTTCATATCGCGCGCTTTCCAGTTCCAGCGTCTGGGCCGCAACCTGATGTTGCAAATCAATCGCTGATTGAAAAGCGCGGTAGGCGGATGGGCTCACATCTTTCTGCTGGCTGGCCCGACGGATTAGGGCATCAATGATCTTAGACTGCCGTTTTACTTGTTCCGGCAACGGTTCCCCAGGATCGATCATGCTCAATAGAAGCTCCTTTCCTCCGGTCCAAAAAAGGCAACTCCAACAAGGGTTTGATTCATATGCACCCCGCAATGCTGCTCACCGTAGGTGTTGAACCCGAACACCCGCGCATCGCTCAGAATACTTGAGACGGCACGGCCCAGCTGCTTTTGCTCAATTTCCAGTTTGCGCAGCACGCAGTCAAATCCAAGGATGAAATCGGGGCTGCGACCGCGCTGATCCCTGATGTCCAAACCCGTTTTAAGCGTATTGGTGATTTCCTGCCCAAGCCCAAGGGTCATGATCAGCCCATCGTCGATGGCCGCCAGAAACGACAATGCGCCATCTTCATCCGCATCCGAAATCGCGCGCACGTAATGGTTGTCATTGTGTTGGATCAACAGCGGATTTTCGGCAAAAATCTCAGGTGACAAATCTTCGACAGTGCTTCCGACAAGCCGGGCATATTCGCGCGCAGCCGGGGCGCCGTTGATCTCAAACACCTTGCGTTCTTCAGGGTCGGCATCAGTCACAATAATATGGCTGCCTGCGGGCAGAAAATGATCAAACCCAACACCCTGAAATGGCAAGTCCGTTTCCAGCAGCAACAGCACCGCCGCGTCGTTCACCGCCCTGCCCTTGTGCAGTACAAACGTTTTCTCAAACGATAACCCATCCCCTGCAGATCCGCCGAAAATCGGCAAATCGTTCAGAACCGTTTCCAGCGTGGACATCAGAATGTCTTCCTGCTTGGACAGTCCATCCGTGAAAATCAGCCCCAGCCGGTGCCAACCCGCTGTGTGCTGAAACCGCTGCTCGGTTCGCTGCGCCTGCGCTGCTATCTTGGTGGATGACAATGGGTTCATCGGTTCGAACAAAACGGATGAACAGCGAAAATGGGATTTTGGGAAAGCCAACAACAACAGCGCTTCGGTCTCATACCCCTGCCTGGTGATCTGGCCAGCGGTTGAGCAGCCAAAAACCGGCACGCCATGCAACGCCTTGTCCAGGGCGACAGCAACACCCTGACAATCCAACCCATCGGGCACAAAACACAGGACGAAACAGGTCTCTGAGATTTTGATTTGCGCGGCGGCCTCTTGCGCCGCAACCTCGGCGCTGGACGCACGCGAAACCGCGACCCGCACGCAGGTCGGCTGAGGATGTTCAGAGGGCAAAGGCTTCACCTTCAATGTCTAAGAAAAGCACGCGCTTCCGGCTCGTCCCCGACTTGCTGGGCAATCGCACTTTCGACCATGACGACAGCCTGAGTCCTATTGCGTACGCCAAGCCTGCGCAGCAAGGCCGTGATATGCGCCTTGACGGTCGCTTCGGCCAACGACAGCTCATACGCGATTTGCTTGTTGGGTTGTCCCCGGCAAATCAACTGCATGATCCGCTTTTGTTGCGGCGTCAGTTCCATCAGTTTGGGATGGTCATATTCTGACCAAATGGCGTCGCAATCGCCGCGGCTGGGTTTCTGGAAATCCTTTGGCACATAAATCCCCCCGGCCGTAATTTCCGCCAGCACAGACCGCAGAACGCGGGCCGAAGAGTCTTTGGGCAAAAATCCGACCGCGCCCTCGCGTAGCAAAGACTGCACCAGATCGAACGACGCCAGCGATGATATCACCAACACGCGTGCGTTGGGCAAATGTTCTCGCAGACTGCGAAAACCGGAAATGCCAGTCACATCCGGCAGTTTCAGATCGAACATGACAAGCTCAGGCTCGAACCCGCTTTTTGCCAACTCCAACGCGTCTTTCAGAGTACTTGCCTTGCGAATATCGCATTCTTCGAAAACCAGTTCCAATGCCGATTCCAATGCGTCGCTGTACAACGGATGGTCATCGACGATCAGCATGGACGATACAGAATCCAGCTGGCCTGGCACACCTAGATGTTCCATGTAAAGAATCCTCCCAACAGCAAAGCTACCGGTAACACTTAAGTTTTCAACAACTTCCGCTGCAGGTTTGCAAAATTCGCGCGGGATTTTGCTGAAAAAGCGCTGTTTTCAAGGGAAAATTCCTGTGAGAGAAACTCTCTGACGCAGATCAACTTTAGGTTCTGCAAAAAATGTCAGGTCGCTCGCAAGAAGTCGTGAGCAAACTCTGGCAAGGATTCGGGGGTTTTTCCGGGGTCAAAAAGCGCAAGATCAAGTCTGTACACCAAGGTCTGCCGACGGGCCGTGACCCCATCGCGCCGTAGCATCGCTGCTGCAAGCTTTCGCATTTCCCATGCACGCCCAGCCCGCGCTGCCCGGAGCAATTGGCGTGCCAGCGGGTCTGCGATCCAGAACCGCCTAAGTGCCAGAATCCCGACGAACCGATACTCTTTCAAGGCAAGGATCACACCGCCGACGAAGATCAGAAACGCCAGCACGGCCAAAGGCCAGCCGGGCAACCGCACTGAAGACACCTGACTATCCGGTGCAGAGCTATCTGTCTGATCCGGCACCACGGATCCATATGCCACTCTTTGCGCAGAAATTGTGACCTCTCGGCTCACTCTGTTCACTGTGTCAAAATAGGTAAAACTCAGCGGCTCGACGATCGTTGACGTGTCGTTGCTGGGCCGGATCGTCCAACGCCAATATGCAAAAGACTGCGGACCCTCGGGCGACAGTTCGGCAAATCGTTTATCGGGGTGTGGAAAGATCATCGCCGAGGGCGAATGCAACGTTGGCATCGGCGGAATCATTTCTGGCGTCACACCCAACGCTTCAATCCGTACAACCCGCAGAACCCCTTCGCCGGGAACCAGTTGATCCGGAGCATTCGACCATTGATCTGAGATTTTCAATGATTTGACCGGGAACCACCAGTCATCACCAGCGGGTTCCGGCGCAACCTCAACCGTGACGGGCTCTGATCGGATCTGATAATCAAACCAATCGTCCTCTTCGTCTGTCAGTGTTAGTTTATGGGTAAAAGCCCCGATAGTCAGCGTGCCCGGCTGGTCAGGATAAATGGCCATACGGCGGCGGAAGGTCTTGACCTGTTCACCATTGATCCGTTCATCGCGCCATACGTCATCACCCAGTTGGGTCCAGCTGAACCCCTTGAAATCAGGCTGCACCAGGTTCTCGCGGGTGATGTGGCGACGGTACACGCCTTTGATCGTGATCAGAACCATTTCGCGGGTATACGGCGTGTACTCCGTCTCGTTGACCTCTACCTCGATGTGCAAATCGTTGGGCAGCACCAATTTGGACTGCGCAAAAGCCAGCTGCGGACAGATCAACACGATCAAAATCAGCCGCCATCTCATCGCGGATCCTCCGCCTTGGGCGGGGACAGGCCCAGTTTCATCCGGCGCTTGTATTCCTGCAAAATGCGCGCCGCCATGTATTCTCCGGGGACGTCGCCCAACTGCTCAAGCCACCGGGTGTCAGCCAGCATGAACTTGTCATCGAACACGCGCCGCACACCCAAACGGCCCCGGCTGTCCACTTGGGCCAGCCCAAGCATCGTATTGTTGTTGGTGACGTCGCTTCCGGTTCCTGCGGCCCGTGCATTGCCACGGGCCACAAAACTCTCTGTCTTGGCGCCGTCCTTGCGCTTTTCGAACAATGCGAGAGCATCGGGATCGATGCCCAACCCGGCGTAAAACGCCGCAACGACATCAAAATTGGCCTGTGCGTCCGGGTGTCCGCGCGCATGAGCCAGATCAAAGGCCTCAAGCGCTGCCGCATATTGCCCGCGATGGGCCTCGGCATTGCCGAGATTATAAAAGGCTTGTGCGTCACTGAACTGATCCGCCGCCGCGTCAAATTGATCTGCGCGATACAGCGCAATCCCTTTCCAGTTCGGGTCATCGAACAAAAACGCGGCCACACTTGGCAACCCCAGCGCCAAAAACGTCCGACCGAATGAGGCCGGTCCCCCAGTCAGAAGCCCGATGGCCAGCGCCACGGCCGTTATCAGTGCAAGCGCCCTCAAGTGACTTGCCTGCGGAACAGCAGTGAAAACGGAACCAGCGCCAGAACCAGCAAGTATCGACCCATGTCTTTCCAATACAGCAGTGGATAGTCCTGCGCCTGCAGCCGTGTCCGGGTTGACACGCCCAGCCATTCGGCCAGCGCATCGGTCTGTTCCAGTGTAAAGACCGAGCCAGCCCCAGCCGCTGCATGGGTCTGGATCTCGGACGAGGGCGCATTCAGCGATACCACCGACAACCGCGCGCCCAGCGCCGCAATCACCGCAGCCTGACGCAGACTCTCGGGTCCCAACCCCTGACCGTCCGTTAACAGGATCACATCGCCTGCAATCACCTCGGCTTCGCCCAACAGGTCCGCAGCCATTTTCAGAGCCCTTTCCGGGCGCGACCCCTGATCCGGCACTGTTTTGGCGTCAATCAGCGACAAGGTTTGGCCCAGTTGCAGGTGGTCCAGTGTCACATCCATTGCGACATAGGAATCGCCAGCATAAACGATCAGCCCGCCCGGGCGCGTCCCGAGCGAGGCCAATCCAAACCGCCCCATCGCCAGCATTTGCGGCCACCGGGTGTCTTCGGTCACGCTGGCCGATGTGTCGATTACAAACAGCACCCCATCCAAATTCCTGAACGACAACGTTTCGCGGCGCTCAAATGCGGGTCCTGACAGCGCCAGCACTATCACCACGACTGTCGCCAGCATCGCCAGCACCGGCGCCCGGCTGGAGGACTGGTCAATTCGCCCCAATGCTGCCATCGCTTGCAGTAACGCGGGATCACTGGCCTTGTGCCAGTCCCCCAAACCGCCCCGACGAGTCAGCAGCCACCACCCAATCACCGCCAACACCGGCAAAGCCAACAACCAAAAGGGCCGCAACAGGGTCACGTCCAACCCGCTCATGACAGCTCTCTCCAAGCCAGCCCCAGCCCCATCAGACCGGCCAGAGCCGCGGGCCAAACCCAATAGTCGCGGAACACTTCGGCGGCCAAACCGTCGCTGTCCGTGGATTCCAACCGGTCAAGCGCGCCTGCCACGGCCGCCAAGTCATCCGTCGTTTTGACGCGGAAGCTTTCACCGCCCGAAATCTCGGAAATTGCCCGCAACGTTGCGGCATCCACAACGCCCCGCTCGCCAGCCTCGGCAGTTGTCAGATCCTTGGGACCCAACGCAATCGTGTGAACCCGCACACCCATTTGCGCGGCCAGTTCTGCGACGCCGCGCGGATCTGTGGCCCCGGCATTGTTCACGCCGTCAGACAACAAGATGACAACCCGCGATGCCGCTTTGCTGTTCGCCATCCGCTTTAATGCCAGCCCCAACCCGTCGGAAATATTCGTCGCCCGGCCCGAAATGCCAATTGTCGCCGCCTCGATCCGCCGCGCAACAGAGTCGACATCAAAGGTAAACGGAGCGGCATAATAGGCTTGTGATCCAAAAACGATCAGCGCCACTCGGTCACCACCCCGTCGGCGGGCAAAATCGGCACCCACGGTTGTCACAGCCTCCAACCGCGTCACCTGCCGGTCGCCCAAATGGAAATCATCGCGGACCATCGACCCCGACAAATCCAAAACAATCGCCAGATCGCGCCCAGTGACCTTTAAGGCAGAGACTGGTGCCAGATCGCGCGGGCCTGAAACTGCGATCACCAACAGCCCCCAAATGGCCCATAAAATGCCGGATCGCAGTCGTGCACCGCCCGGGCCCGATCGTTGCTGACCTGCCGCCAAAATGGCTTCGCCTATCCGATCTGGCACCCAGATCGCGCCCCCGGCCATCGGAGCCACGCCAAGCAAACGCGTCACAAGAAGAGGCACTGGTAACAGCAACAAGAACCAAGGGTCGGCCAGCTCAAACAAGGCGTGCGACCTCCGCCTCCAGCGTGGCAATATCCACACCGCCCCCTGGCTGATACAACGCGCCTTTGATGGCGGCATACCTGTCTGGCTGCGCGTCTCGCAATACATGCAACAGGGCAACGCGGCGCGCGTCTTCAGGCATTTCCGCTATCGCTGACAGTCGTGATCGCATGTCCAGCCCTGTCTCGGCTGGCCTCCTCTTGGACAGCAGCCGCAAAACTGTGGAAATCATCAGGGCGGCCAAGCCCGCAAGACCGACCGCAACTGCGATATCAGCGACTGCCCCTCCGGCAGCCTCTGTTGGCAAATGAATACCGCGCAAGCTGACCAGCATCGCGGCTTCGCTCATGGCCTGTTCCGTCATGCCGCCCGTTCCGCAACCACGTAAGCGGCAAGCCGTCGCGCTGTCTGTTCAACACTTTCACCGGCATCGAGTACCAATGCTGTGCGCCCGGCGATCTGGCGCACAAGTCCGGGCGGAGTACTGTCCTGCCCCCCTAAACGCACCCTGACCCGTCGCCCATCTGGTAGTCGGATTGGGTAGCGCCCTTGTGGCAGAGCTGCCGCTTCAGCGTCCGTTATCAACAGCAATCGAGGCGACCGCCGTCGAGCTAAAGAATCCAAGCGGTCTGCCAACCCGGCACCCGGTGCGTCAAACCCCGACGCGATCACCACCTCGGCCCCCGGTGAAACAAGCCTATCTGCGCGTACCAAACCCTGATCCAGCGATGTGTCGTCGCCTTGCCCGTCGACCATTGCGGCCAATCCTTTGGCATGCGCCTGTACCATTCCGCCGATAACATCCAGCATGCCCCGCGCCCGCCCGCGCGGCGGGACGATCACCGAACCAGTTGCCGTCAAAGCCAGCAGTCCTACCCGGCCACCGCTTTCAACCACATTCCAGCCAATCAGCGTCAATGCCTCGGCCGCAGCAACAGACCGAAATGCCCGTCGCAAACCCCAGAACATTGCCGGACAAAAATCGGCGACTAACAGGCTAATCCGGTCTCGTTCTTCTTGGAACTGCCGCACATGCAGCCGGCCAGTGCGGGCTGTCGTGCCTCGATCAAGGTGGCGAAGATCATCACCGGCCACATACTCCCGAATATCGGCCACTTCCAGGCCGTGCCCTTTGCGTCTAGTGGCGAAACCACCGGGCAAATCGGCCAGCACCGGAGCCGCATCCGAATTCAGCGCCACCGAGCGTAAAGCAATCAACGCATCAGATTTGAGGGCAACCCCCGGGACTTCAAGCGCTGCATTCACAGCGGCTCGACCGCGTTCAGAATGTCCGCCACAACGTCTCGGGCGCGACGCCCGTCGGCAACAGCCCGCCAACTCAGCACCATACGGTGCGCCAGCGCGTCACCTGCCAATTCAGCAACGTCTTCGGGCATTGCAAAATCGCGACCCTGCAAAAATGCCCGCGCTTTGCTGGCAGCGGCCAATGAGAGTGACCCGCGTGGCGAAACCGCATGTTCGATGTCTTGCGCCAACGGGCCTTCCCGTGTCGCGATCACCAACCGCACGATGTAATCACGCAGTTCCGGCGCCAAATGAACCTGCTGCACCTGCGCCCGCGCCAGTGCCAGATCAGTTTGCGACAGGGATCGTACCGGCGACACACCACCCAACGCCTCAGCCTCAACCAGATCAAGGATCTGGCGTTCGGTTTCTATCCCCGGAAGCTCTAGCATCACATGCAGCAAAAACCGGTCCAGCTGTGCTTCGGGCAACGGGAAGGTGCCATCGTGTTCGATCGGGTTTTGCGTTGCAACAACCAGAAACGGGTCCGGCAACGCATGGGTCTCGTTTCCGGCGGTGACTTGATGTTCTGCCATCGCTTCCAGCAATGCAGACTGCACCTTGGGCGGAGCACGGTTGATTTCGTCCACCAGTACCAGATTGTTGAACACCGGTCCGGGCACATATTCGAATTCTCCGCTCTGCGGGTGATAGACCGGCGTACCCGTCAGGTCAGACGGCATCAGATCCGGCGTGCACTGAATACGGGCAAAAGACCCCTCAACTGCGTCCGACAACCATTTTACCGCTCGGGTCTTGGCCAGCCCGGGTGGCCCTTCAACCAGCAAATGCCCCCCAGCAAGCAACGCAACCAGCAACCGTTCGATCAGTTGGTCATGCCCCACCAGCCCCTGTGCCAGATGGGTTGAAAGAGCCGTCACACCCGTTTGTGGGATATCCAGTGTCGTGTCCATGTCCCTCCCGGCCACGCCGTAGCGTGCAAGTTGCAGTCAGCGTAACCGGAACGACCCTTCGCGCAAACACCGCCGAAGGTATTGGGGCGGCACCTCCCAAGGGGTCATTGGGACGCCCGCGAACACCCCGGCGCAACGATACTGGCAAACCTGGGATCGGCCAAAGTTTCTTGCGCCTGAGCCATCAGGCTGTCGTATTCCTGATCAATGAAAGAAATGAAATCCGGGTCGACCGTCTGATCGACAGGCGCATCAGCGACGGCATGCATCATGAAAATATCGAACACACAAAGACCCGTTGGGTTGGAGTTTACCAAAGCCCGCATGAAGTCTCGCGACTCCCACGAAAACCTGTGTAAGTTGAGCGGCGTTTCCTGAAGCTTGGACTCGAACGCTGCAGACGGGTCAAACAGCATGATGTCCATGCCAAACGTGAAGGCCTGGAACAATTCTTCAATCAGGATCGATTTGTAAAAACTGCTCTCTAACTTGCCCAGCCGAGGCAGCGCGGGCTGCTTGACCATAATATGCGTCCCCTGCCCGCGCCTGCCAAAAAAGGTCTGAGCCATTGCAGGCGACGCCGCAGCATAAAACGACCCCTGCGGCAGGCCCAGCAAGTGCACATTGTTCATCCACGCCAAATCAGCTGTCAGCGCGGTATTCGGGGGGAACCCCGAGTAAAGCCTCAGAACAACCGTCCGCCCAGAGCCACATTGATCCGCGGAAATCCCGGCATGGCGCATTGTTAACGGCTTGCCAAAAGTATGTTCTATGAGACCGCGAAACGCGTTCAGGGTTTCAAGTGACGCGGGATGCGGCCGTTCCCCAACAACGCAAAGACTGGCCCCTGCGAAATCCCGCCCGTTGATGTGCACGGGTATCGTTAAATCGCGCCCCATCATGGTTGTACGCAATTCGTAATTCCACCCACGACGCGCGAGTTCAACATATCGCGCCCGTTCTGCAATTGCTGCTGATGCAGTGCTTAGAGCAAGCAGCAGGCTGACCACCAAAAGTTGCATATCGCCACCCCTTAGACCGGCTTGAACCTAGTTCGATCCAGCGGTCAGGTCCATTGAGTTGCAGTTCGCTTACACCTAAAGGCTGCTTGTTGTGCGCTACCTTTCGGGGCAAACTATCCGTGACGGTACAAATGAACCAGGATGCGGTGTGGCAACAAATTCTCATTGGACAGCTATCGAATGACATCTGGCTTGACGGTACAGGGGCTTAGTTTCAACTACGGGGCCAAGGCGGCTTTGCAGGATGTATCCCTGGACATCCCACCGGGGTGCTTCTGTGCGCTGTTGGGTCCAAATGGGGCTGGAAAATCGACGCTTGTTTCGCTTTTGACGCGCCTTTTGGTGGCTCCAAAAGGTGACATCAGTATCGCCGGACACGATTTGCGTACTGCGCCGCGCCGCGCGATGGCTGAACTGGGTGTGGTGTTTCAGCAATCGACGCTGGATCTCAGCCTGACGGTTCGCCAAAATCTGGCCTATTTCGCAGCTCTTCACGGATTACCACGGGCTCAGGTGCCAGCCCGCATTGATGCCGCACTCGATCAGCTGGGCATGCGTGAACGCAGCAATGAAAAGGTCCGCTCGCTGAATGGTGGCCACCGACGACGGACAGAACTGGCCCGCTCGTTGCTGCATGATCCCAAGGTGCTGCTGTTGGACGAACCCACCGTGGGTCTGGATGCCGCCTCACGTCAGGCAATTACCGACCATGTGCATGACTTGGCGGATCAGGGGCTAAGCGTGTTGTGGACCACCCATCTGACCGATGAAGTCCGTGATACCGACGCGTTGCTGGTCCTCAATCAGGGACAGATCATTTCGACCGGCGAAACCGGGGCGTTGCGCGACGGCACCCCGTTGTCTGATTGGTTTCTGGCCCGCACCGGGGCACCGGCATGAAGGGATATTGGGGGGTCGCCCGCGCGATCATCGGGCGCGAGTTTTTGCGATTCATCCATCAGCGCGAACGGTTCATCGCAGCGCTGGTCAGGCCCTTGGTGTGGTTGCTGATCTTTGCAGCAGGCTTTCGCGCCGCGCTTGGCCTGTCGATCATTCCGCCTTACCAGACGTACATAACGTACGAAACTTACATCGTACCGGGACTTTGCGCGATGGTACTGCTGTTCAACGGCATGCAAAGCTCGCTCAGCTTGGTCTATGATCGCGAAATGGGGTCCATGCGTTTGCTGCTGACCAGCCCATACCCCCGATCTTGGCTGCTTTTTTGCAGGTTGTTCGGCTCGACCATGATTTCGGTTTTGCAGGTCTATGTCTTCCTGGGCATCGCCGCACTTTTTGACATCACGATGCCCGCTTGGGGGTATGTCGCGGTTCTCCCCGGCTTGATCTTGGGCGGTTTGATGCTGGGCGCGCTTGGGTTGGTTTTGTCCAGTTTCATCTCGCAGCTTGAGAACTTCGCCGGGGTCATGAACTTTGTGATCTTCCCGATGTTCTTCCTGTCTTCCGCGCTTTACCCGCTGTGGAAAATGGCCGAAAGCTCGCCGTTATTGCGCGATATCTGTGCGCTTAACCCCTTTACCCATGTGGTCGAACTGATCCGGTTTCTGTTGTATCTGCAGCTGAACCTCTACGCATTGGCATGGGTGGTTATCAGCACGATGGTGCTGAGCGTGGTCGCCGTCTGGGGTTACGATCCAGCGCGGGGTCTGATGAAACGCAAAGGCTGAACTGATGCAATCAGGCCTCCTACTCAGCAAAAAGCACTGCGCAGCGGTTTTTGAGCCGCGCACACAGGGACACGCATTCTGTGAATGACCCAGTGCTCAAATCCACCACCTCTCTGAAATTCCGCCTAGCGATCGGGGCCGCTTTGCTGGGGGCAGCGACGGTCCTGACTGCTTTGATGCTTTTCTTGGGATTGGGCGAGGTCGGGCGCAGGCTGGACACGGCGCTTGCCTCGGAACTGCGGATGTCACGATATGCAAGCCTCTCGACACAGGCCGCAACTTTTCTTGTTGTGGCAACAGAGGCTGTGCAGTCTGGTCTGCCCGCAGACGTTCGCACAGACCGCATTTCGCCAGTGGTCGATCAGATGCGCCGCACCTTTGTTCAACTGCATGACGACGTGGCGCAAGCCGTCAAAGCCGCCGAGACACACGGCCTGGATGAACAATCCCGCTATGGCACACAGTCGCTTGGAGTGGCCCGAATGCAGGCCTTGCTGGACACAACCCTTCGGGGACTGGCTGTGGACACAGCAGACAAGTCGCGCCTTCGCGCCCATATCGACAGCTTCGCCTCGGGCTTTGATCCATTGCTGGGTCAGGCGGTCAACACAGAAGTCATGTTTCGAAATACCATTCTGGCCGGGATCGACACGTTAAGGCAGCGGCTGGCGTGGTTGGCGTTGCTGATCGCGGCCGCAACGGTTCCCTTGGTGGCCGCCTTCTACTTTGGTCTTGTCCGGCCACAGTTTCGCCGACTTGATCACCTGCGCGCTGCGGCCATGCAAATCGGAAAAGCAGACTTTGCCGTTGCCTTGCCTGTCACGCATCAGGATGAAATCGGTTTGCTTGCAGCAGAAACAAACCGAATGGCCGCCGCATTGCGTGACAGACAGCAGAAGGTCGCAGCCGAATGGGCACGTCTGACCGAGACGATTGCCGAGCGCACCGAAGAGTTGCGTGCCGCGAACACAGCGCTTGAAGAGATCGACGGGAACAGGCGGCGCTTTTTTGCAGACATAAGCCACGAATTGCGCACGCCACTGACTGTCATTCTGATGGAGGCGCAGATTGGCAAAAAAGGTCCCGCAGATACGCAAGACGCTTTTGCGATCATCGAAGCGCGGGCGCTGCGTCTGAACCGTCGGGTTGATGATCTGCTGCGTCTTGCGCGGTCTGAAACAGGTCAACTCGCGCTGGAAACACACCCCGTAGGTTTGCCAGTTCTGGTCGCTGAGGTGCAGTCAGAAATACAGGCTGAAATTGATAACGCGGGGATGATACTTGAAGTCGAAGACGTGCCCGACATTGAGCTTCAGATTGATCCCAACTGGGTCCGGCAAGTGGTCGTCAGCCTGATCCGGAATGCTGTCAGACATGCCCGTGATGGCAAGATGGTACAACTGGCTCTGGCAACCGGCGAAGAACTTGCCGGTTTATCGATCACAGACAATGGACCCGGCATCGACCCCCAGGATCAATCGCGCATCTTTGACCGGTTCGCGCAGGGGTCTTCCAAACACCGAAGTCAGGGGTTTGGCGTCGGACTTGCCCTTGCCCGCTGGGTGATCACGGAACAGGGCGGCAGAATCGCGGTGACCAGCCCGCTCTCGCGATCTGAGGCAATCGGCGATGCACCCGGTACCAAAATCTCGGTTCTCCTTCCAGTTGCCCAAGGGTAATCTGCAGGTATGTCTGGCCGCCTGCTTATCATTGATGACGACCCCGAAATCACATCTGCTTTGGCACGCGGGCTGGCACTGCATGGCTATGCGGCCGAAACAGAAAACCGCGCGGACCTCGCTTTGCAACGGCTTCAGTCCGCCGATTATTCCGGAGCAATTGTCGACGTCATGTTGGGGGCAGACAGCGGTATTGATCTTGTGCGCACCATCCGTGCCTCGGGTGCGGTGTTGCCGATACTTATGCTTTCGGCCCTGTCTGACGTCGAACATCGCACCGCAGGCCTGGAGGCCGGTGCCGATGACTATGTCGTCAAACCGTTTGACTTTGAAGAATTGGTGGCGCGATTGCGTGTACAGGAACACCGCGTCAGCACCCAGCGCCCCAACCCAAGCCAGTTGTCGCACCGAACCCGCATTCTGCAACAAGGGGCTGCGCAAACCACTTTGACAGAACGTGAGTACGAGCTTTTGACGCTTCTGATGCAACATGTTGACAGACCAGTTTCACGGGGCACCCTTTATGATACCCTGTGGGCCAGCGATGGTTCAGGCAACGAGAACGTCGTCGATGTCTATATCGGATATCTGCGGAAAAAGCTGGCCTCCAATGATTTTCATTTTGAAATCAAAACTCTACGCAACAAGGGCTTTGTTCTTTCGGGGCAGGCTCCGATTTTAACGGATGCCTGATACCCACCAAAGTCTAAACGGTTCTTAGTAATTAAGAGTCGCTTGAAAACGTCTTCTCTGTCAGCCTGTTTGCAGAATTCAATCTCTGGAAAGGATACGACAATGGCCTGGACCAAACCTATCATCCGCGAAATCGAATGCGGCATGGAAATCAACATGTACGGACCAGATGGCGACGGCGAAGACGCTGGCGGCGTACTGTTCTAAATCAATACAGCGTGCGGAAGGCAAACATGACTTTCCGCGCGTACATCCTTGGGGCGGCTGCCGGCGGTGGATTGCCTCAGTGGAACTGCGGTTGTGAAATCTGCAATCTTGCACGCACAGGTGCGATCCCTTCACAGACACAGTCTTCGCTTGCGGTTACCGCCGATGGCGAATCTTGGGCCATTCTGAATGCGTCTCCGGACGTGCGTCAACAACTTGCCGATGCCACGCCCCTGCATCCGACCGATCTGCGCAGTCTGCCCCTGAGCGCGGTGTTGGTGACAAACGGGGATATCGACCATGTCGCAGGGTTGCTGACATTGCGCGAAATGCAGCCATTCACGCTGTTTGCCACAACTGGTATCCATGACGTATTGGCCCAGAACCCGATGTTCGACGCGCTGAACCACGATGTGGTGACACGCCAGACCATCGCGCTCGACACGCCTTTTTCAATATTGCCCGGCATGACGGCCACTCTGTTTGCCGTCCCTGGCAAGGTGCCGCTGTACCTTGAGAAAGGCGAGATCCAGACTGATCTGATCGGCGATCAGACGGTGGGCGTAAAACTTGAAACGGCTGGTAAGACGGTCTTCTATATCCCCGGATGTGCCCTGTTGAACGACGATCTGCGGACCCGGCTTGACGGGGCTGATCTGCTTTTCTTTGATGGGACGCTTTGGCAGGATGATGAAATGGTCCGCGCTGGCCTTGGCCAGAAAACCGGCAAGCGCATGGGGCATATGTCAATGAATGGTGCCGACGGGTCATTGGTTGCTTTTCAGTCCCTGAGTATCGGGCAAAAAATCTATGTACATATGAACAACACGAACCCGGTGCTTCGACCGAATTCGGTTGAAAAAGCCGCTGCAGAAGCCGCCGGATGGACGATTGGCCAGGACGGAATGGAGATCACCTGACATGTTGACCACCGATATCCCCATCCTGCCCCGCGGCGTTCGGCTGCATCACGACAAAGTCCGCGGAACCTGGGTTCTGTTGGCCCCTGAACGGGCGATTACACTGGATGCCGTTGGACATGCGATCCTGAACGAAGTGGACGGAACCCGCAGCTTTGGCGAAATCACCGGCGCGCTGGCCGAACGCTACAGCGCGCCGGTCGATGAAATTCGCACGGACAGTTCCGGCTTTCTCGACGCCTTGCGCAGCCGTCGGTTTCTGGATGTTTCAGAATGACCGCTCCTGCCCCCATCGCCATGTTGGCCGAGTTGACGTACCGTTGCCCGCTGTCATGCCCATATTGTTCGAACCCGGTGCAAATGGCCGCGCAGGACAGCGAGTTGGACACTGCCGACTGGGCGCGTGTGTTTCGCGAAGCCGCCGAGATGGGCGTCCTGCAATTGCACCTTTCAGGCGGAGAGCCGGCCTCTCGCCGGGATCTGACCGATCTTGTGTCCGCCGCGCGTAAGGCAGGCCTGTATACGAACCTGATCACCTCCGGCATTGGTCTCACTGAAAAGCGGCTGACGCAGCTTGACGACGCGGGACTTGATCATGTGCAGCTGTCTCTTCAGGGCACCAACCCCGAAATGGCCGATGAAATCGGCGGGTATCGTGGCGGGTTTGCACGCAAATTGCAGGTTGCGGAGTGGATCGGAAAAATTGGTTTCCCGCTTACGCTCAATGCCGTTCTGCACCGGCGCAACCTGCACCAATTGCCCCGTGCGTTGGAAATGGCCCAGGAGATGGGGGCCCGGCGGATCGAAGTGGCGACTGTCCAGTTCCACGGCTGGGCGTTGAAAAACCGCGCGGCTCTGATGCCGACCCGTGAACAGGCGAAAGAGGCCAATCAGATTGTCACACAAGCCCGCAAACGGCTTAAAGGTCGGTTGGTGATCGACTATGTGCCGGCGGATTATCATGAAGATTTCCCCAAACGCTGCATGGGCGGTTGGGGCACAACTGGCCTGAACGTAACACCAGATGGGCAGGTCCTGCCCTGCCATGCCGCTCAGTCGATTCCGCATCTGACGTTTGACCGGGTTCAGGACAAATCGCTGAACGAAATCTGGTACAATGGCGCTGCTTTCAATGCTTACCGCGGGACTGACTGGATGCAGGAACCCTGCCGCAGTTGTGATCGCAAAACCATAGATTTTGGCGGCTGCCGTTGTCAGGCTATGGCGGTGATCGGTGACCCTGCGGCGACCGATCCGGTTTGCATCAAGTCGCCACACCACGAAAGCCTGCAAACGCAGGCAAGTGCATTCTCAGCACAGGACGACGCACCGCTTATCTACCGCGAAGCGCCCCAAAAATCATCCGACCCGATCAACTAGGGCCTGTTTCCACGCGGCCGATTTTTGGGAAAGCGACGCTGATCAGCTGTTTCCGTGATGTCACCCTCTCCCTCCCCCGAACAAACCTTGGCGCTTTCGGTCCTGTAGGTCAGAAAAGAAGACCAGAGTGGTGGAGTTTCGAAGAACCGGAACCCGACACCCACTGTTGGTCAAGGCGCTTGGACAAGTGATCCGGTCGCCAACGCGCAAACAGACAGTAACGTAGCGTCAATGCGAGGCTGAAGCTGCGTCAAGTTGACAAGTGATCACTGCGTACGGACACTTTCATAGAATTGGACGGACTTCATTCGACTTACGTAATCTGGGAGGAAAAATCATGCGTGTTACTTCACTAGCGGTGTCCCTTTGTCTGGCAGCCATGCCAGCGCTGGCACAACAGGTTGAACTGCCAAAACAACTGACTTGGACGGCGTATGGAACCGGATCGGCGGGCTATAACCAGTCGATTGCGATCGGTGCTGCGCTGCAAGAAGCGCTGGATGTGAATTTGCGGGTTTTGCCGGGCAAGAATGATATCGCCCGTACCGAACCGCTGCGGCAGGGCAAGGTTCAGTTTTCGGCCAATGGCGTGGGCGGATCGTTCATGGCGCAGGAAGGCGTGTTTCAGTTTGGGGCCGAAAACTGGGGGCCGCAACCGGTTCGCATTCTGGCAGCAAACAACGGTGGTGCCGTGGGCCTATCGTTGGCCGTCGCGGCCGAGGCCTGCGAAAAGGCTGGAAAGCCCGGGTGCGAGGGGTTCACCTATTCCGACCTCAAAGGCATGCGTGTGGCGTGGGTCAAGGGTGCACCGGCGCTGAATGTCAACAATCAGGCCTATCTGGCCTATGGTGGATTGACCTGGGACGATGTCGAACGCGTTGAGTTTGGTGGTTTTGGCGATTCATGGGCCGGGATGATCGACGGCAGCGTTGATGCTGCGTTTGCATCGACAAACTCGGGCCGCGCCTACGAAGCTGAATCCGGACCGCGCGGTGTTTTCTGGCCTCCCATTGATGCCAACGATGCTGCTGGGTTGGAGCGGATGCAGGAGATTGCTCCGTTCTTCAGTCCAATGATTGCGACCGTTGGCGCAACAATTGACGGGACACCGGGCACACCGACTGCGGGCTATGCCTATCCCGTTCTGATGACCTATGCCGCACAGGACGAAGACCTGACCTATAACATGACGAAGGCGATGAACGTTTTCTTCGATGGCTTTGCAGGCAATGCACCGGGTATCAACGGCTGGGCGCTTGATAAGCAGAACTTCCAGTGGGTGGCACCGTATCACGATGGGGCAATCCGGTATTACAAGGAAATCGGCGTCTGGAACGATGCCGCACAGGCGCATAATGACACCCTGATCGCGCGTCAGGCCGCGCTGAGCGCTGCCTGGAGCGAACTGAAGGCCGAAAACCCCGACAACTGGGCCGAGGCCTGGGATCAAAAGCGCCGCGATGCGTTAAGCGCAGGTGGTTTCGGCGTTGTCTTCTGACCACATGAAGTGACCTTTCGGGGCGGGCTTTCAGGCCCGCCCTTTTCGCTCGCGGTATGGCGGGCAAGATCAGTGTGGATTTCATGACGCAAACCAATACCCGTGACCGTGGACTTTCGGCGATCGAGGCCGAACGCGCGGTCGAACGCATGGTGTTTACCGGCGCTGCGCGCTGGATGATCATATTTTGCACCGTTGCTGCCATCGGTGTCGCCATCAATCAGTTGTTCAATTTGCGGATCGCTGGCTATTCCCTTTTGGAGGGCATGTATCTTTACGTCCTGGCCGCGCTTTTCCTCAGCCTGACATTCATCACGTTTCGCGCCAGCGGATCCAGATCGACCCATGTACCTTGGTATGACTGGGTCTTGTCCTTCGCAACTCTTGCTGTGTCTGGATTCTTTGTGGTCACAGCAGGCGAAAGCCTTGATTCCGGTTGGGAATACGCCGCGCCGACCAAAGCCGTTTGGGCATCGGTGGCTCTGTATCTACTTATTCTTGAGGGCACGAGACGCGCTGGCGGGCTGGTCTTGTTCGGGATCGTACTGGTGTTTTCGCTCTACCCGACGTTTGCCGACAAGGTGCCCGACCCCCTGAATGGCTTCACCCAGCCATTCCTGGATGTCATTCCCTATTTCATGATCTCATCCGAAGCCTCATTCGGTATCCCGATGCGCGCCTTCGGAAATCTGGTCATCGGGTTCATTCTGTTCGGCGCGGTCCTGCAATTCACCGGCGGCGGCAAGTTCTTCAACAATCTCGCGCTGTCGCTGGTTGGCGGGTATCGCGGTGGGGCGGCAAAGGTGTCGATCTTTGCGTCGGGGTTCATGGGCTCGATGTCGGGCTCGGTGATTTCGAACGTGTTGACCACCGGAGCGGTGTCTATCCCGGCGATGAAGAAAACCGGGTTCTCGGCGCGTTATGCAGCCGCAACCGAAGCCTGTGCGTCGACCGGCGGTGTCTTGATGCCGCCCATCATGGGGGCAACCGCCTTTGTGATCGCATCATGGCTGAGCCGGCCATATGTCGAGATCATGCTTGCGGCTGCGATCCCGTCGCTGCTGTATTTCTTTGGCCTCTTTGTACAGATCGACGCCTATTCGGCCCGGCGCGGACTTAAGGGACTGGCCCGCGCGGATCGACCGATGGTCTGGCAGACGCTACGCCAGGGCTGGCTGTATATCGCGGTATTTGCGCTGCTTATTTTCCTGATGGTCGCCTTTCGCTGGGAAAAGACAGCGCCGTTCTATGCCGTGCTGCTGCTGTTGATTGTCAATCAGTTCAATCCAAACGACCGCGTGTCGTGGGATGGTTTTCTGAACATCATCGTCTCCGTGGGCCGGACCTTGTCTGAACTGGTCGCCGTTCTGCTGGGGATCGGCATGATCGTCGGTGCATTTCAGGCCACCGGGCTGACCGGACCGCTGGCCAATGAGCTGGTGCACGCGGCGGGCAATTCGGTGCCGATGTTGCTTTTGATGGGCGCGCTTACGTCGTTTATCTTCGGCATGGGAATGACGGTAACGGCTTGCTACATCTTTCTTGCAGTGGTTCTGGCCCCTGCGTTGGTTCAGGCAGGATTGAACGAACTCGCCGTGCATTTGTTCATCTTGTACTGGGGAATGGTCAGTTTCATCACGCCACCGGTTGCTCTGGGCGCCTTCGCCGCCGCATCGATGGCAGGCGCGAACGCATTCAGGACAGGCTTCGAAGCGATGAAACTGGGCGGTGTGATTTACGTCGTTCCGTTCTTTTTCGTGCTGAACCCTGCACTGATCGGTCAGGGCCCACCAGCGGAAGTTGCCATGGTGCTGGTTTGTGCGTTGATCGGGGTCTGGTTCATTTCCGCCTCTTTTCAGGGTTATGTCAGTTTTGTCGGACCGCTCGCTTCCGGTATGGGCAGTATTATCATGCGGATCGTCCTGCTGTGCGCCGGTTTGTTGATTGCTGCCCCAGCGGGCGGCGTTGCAGGTCTGAGCCATTTGATGTTGACCCTGGGCGGGTTTGTCATAGCGGTGCCGCCGCTTGCCTATGCCTGGCGCGCTGGCCAGAAGTCTGTCCCGGCCAACGATCAGAAAAGCGTGATTTGATTGGCTTTAGTTGCTGCTGCTTTGTCGGCCCACCCTGCCAACCGACTGAATGGAGACTGATATGAACGGTGCAGAATCCCTTGTGAAAACGCTGCTGAACAATGGCGTGGATACCGTGTTCGCAAATCCCGGCACATCAGAGATGCATTTTGTCGCCGCGCTGGACGCGCACCCCGAGATGAACTGCGTTCTATGCCTGTTCGAAGGCGGCACCTCTGGCGCTGCCGATGGGTATTTCCGCATGAAACGCGATGTAGCCGGAACGCTTTTGCACCTTGCGCCCGGCTTTGGGAATGCCTTTGCCAACCTCCACAATGCCCGCAAAGCCGGGTCCGGCGTGCTGAATGTCGTCGGAGATCATGCGATCCACCACTTGCGTTACGAAAGCCCGCTCAAGGGCGACATTTTGGGCATAAGCCAGTCGATCAGCCATTGGACCCGGGTTTCGCCCGATGCGGAAAGCGTGGCGCCAGACGGGGCTGCCGCAATCCGTGCGGCGCGTGATCGAAACGGCCAGATCGCCACTTTGATCCTTCCGGCGGACACCGCGTGGGATCCGGCAACCGGCCCCTCTGCCAGCTTGCCCGGACATGCATTAACACGGCCCTCCAACGCCGAGATCGACGCGGCGGCGGCACGGTTGACGACTGCCAATGCAGTCCTGTTGATTGGCGGTAACGCTTTGTTTGGAGACCTGCGCCAGCTTGCTGGCCAGATCGCAACCAAAACCGGCTGCCGACTTGTAGCCGACACGCTGATCCCACGCATCGCCAAAGGCGCGGGCACCGCCAAGATCGACCAATTGGTGTATCCGGTGGACCCCAAGATCGCACAGTTGGAAAACACGGCATCGATCACACTGGTCGGCACCGACCGTCCCGTTGCGTTTTTTGCCTATCCCGACAAACCCAGCGTCCCGGAACCTGCTGACTGCGTCATGGCCGAGCTCTGCACCCCGACGATGGATATCGCCTGGACCCTTCAGGCGCTGGCGGATGCCGTGGGTGTGCGTAAGGACACAGCTCCGACGTGTTTTGCACTGGACCTTCCGGAAATGCCCACGGGCGAGTTGACGCTGCAAAAGGTCGGATTGGCGCTGGCGGCCCTGATCCCCGAGAACGCCATTCTCTGCAATGAATCGGTCACATCCGGGTTTCACGTGATGCCGCCAACGGCAACCGCGCGTCCGCACGACGTGTTGAGCGGGACGGGCGGCGCAATTGGGCTTTGCCTGCCCGCTGCGACAGGTGCGGCTGTCGCGTGCCCCGACCGGAAAGTCATCGCGCTGACGGGGGACGGGTCGGCGATGTACACGGTGCAATCCTTGTGGACGATGGCCCGAGAAAATCTGGACGTCACCGTGATTGTGTTTGCCAACCGCGGCTATCAGATCCTTCGCAACGAACTGACCAATGTCGGGGTCGAAAGCTTTGGACGGAACGCGCAGGCCATGTTTGATGTCGAAAGCCCCGAATTGGATTGGGTATCGCTGGCCAAGGGGCACGGCGTTCCGGCCTCTCGGGCGGACACCATGGACGATTTCGTGCGGGCGCTGTCACATGGCCTTGAAAGTGGAGGCCCGTCGTTGATCGAAGTCGTCTGTCCTTAAGTGATTGTAGCACTGCCTTGACGGTCAACTGCAAATGAACGGTTTAGCCGGACCGATAAGAGGATTTGTACGCAGCTGAGGCTTCATAATACTCATCAAAGCCAATCTTGCGCCGCAACTGGGCAAAATCCATCAGCATCGGGTCACGGGGGGTATCATCGGCCAACGCCTGCAATGTCACGGTCATGGCCTGCATTGCTGCAGACATCAGTGCTAGAGGATAGGCGGCTATAGCATATCCGATCTCGTGCAGGTCGGCGTGGCCGAGGTCAGGTGTTTCTCCGCCCTCGACGATGTTTGCCATTTTGGGGCCGGGCAAGTCGGCACAAACCTGGCGCATTTCCTCGGTTGTCTTCGGGGCTTCGACAAACAGGATATCGGCCCCGAGTTCATGGAACATCGCCGCGCGGTCTATGGCTTCGGCCAGACCGTGATCATGGCGGGCATCAGTGCGTGCAAGGATCAGGATGTCATCGTCGCCGCGCGCATCCACCGATGCCTTGATCCGATCAAACGCCTCATCCCGTCCGACCACTTCCTTGCCCGGCGTATGACCGCAGCGTTTGGGGGCCCGCTGGTCTTCGATCATGACGGCGCCACACCCGGCCCGGGCAAACCCACGCACCGTGCGCTGCACGTTCATGGCATTGCCATACCCGGTGTCGCCATCCCCGATCAGGGGGATGGAAACCGCATCGCAAATGTTTCGGGCGCTGTCGACGACCTCGGAATACGACATCAGCCCAAGATCCGGCGCGCCAATACGCGACGCCGATGTGGCAAAGCCAGACATGAACGTCAGACCGAAACCGGCCTGTTCGATCAGTTTGGCCGAAAGGGCATCATAGCAGCAAGGCATCACATGCAGCTGATCCTGTGCCAGCAAGGCACGCAGTTTGTCAGGTTGAGTCGTCATCTGGGGCTCACAATTTGAAAGGCAAATACAACGCAAGATCAGGCCACGCATACAGCAACGCGACACAGAGGAACATCAACAACAGGAACGGCAGGACACCGCGCGCCACATCGCCCAGACTGGCCCGCGCCACCGCTTGAATCACATACAGGTTCAGGCCGACAGGCGGCGTGATCAGGGCGCATTCCACCATGACGACCATGAAGATCCCGAACCAGATCGGGTCAAATCCCATCGCAAGCGCCGATGGAAGCAAAACCGGAGTCATGATCAGCACCATCGAAAGCGCTTCGAACACCAGCCCCATCAAAAGCAAGACAACGCTGACCACCAGGATGAACACAAGCGGTGTATCAATCGCCTGCGCTATCATGGTCGATATGTCTTGCGGTATCCGGTACAGCGTAATCGCCTTGCCGAATATCTTGGCCCCGGCAACGATCAACAGGATCGCCACCGTGGTGATCATCGAGTCAAACACCGCCTCACGAAACCCTGCCCAGCTGAGCGAACGCAGCACAACAACCGTCACAAACAACGCGGCTGAAAAGCCAATTGCAGCAGCCTCGGTTGGGGTGAATGCACCTGAATAAATGCCGCCGATAATAAGCATTGCCAGAGCCATCGACGGAAACGCACGGGCCGTTGCCGTCCGGCGTTCCGACATCGTCGCGGGTGTTCCGGCCCCCTGCACCATCGTGATGCGCGCATGCACCATGGAATAGCCGATGAACAGCACGACAAGCGCCATGCCCGGTCCGACGCCCGCCAGAAACAGCGCGCCTACGGATTCTTCTGTGATGAACCCATAGACGATCATCGGAATAGACGGCGGGATCAGAATGCCCAAGGTGCCGCCTGCGGCCAGCAGCCCATAGACGAAGCGTTTGTCATAGCCACGTGCGATCATGGCTGGGATCGCAACTGTGCCGATGGTCGCCGCCGTGGCGACCGAACTGCCGCTGATGGCAGCAAAGATGGCGCAGGACAGGATCGTCGCGACGGCCAGCCCGCCGGGCCAATGGCCGACCCATGAGTTGACAGCGGCAAACAGATCGTCCCCGACCCCGCCCTTCAGCAACACATTGGCCATCAGCAGGAACAGCGGCACCGCCAGCAAGATGAATCCGTCCAGCGTGGACAAGATGGCTTGCGGTGCCATCAGCGGCGAAAACCCACCCAGCACCAAAAGGGCAAGCCCCATGCCCCCCAAAGCAAAGGCCACAGGCACCCGCGCAAGCAACAAGGAAAACAGCGAGGCAAGAATGATGACGACGGTCATTCGATCGCGATCTCCCGGTCTGCAGCCTGACCGCGAGCCGATCGCACCGCCTCGATCAAGGCCTGGACGAAGAGCAGGGCAAAGCCCATTGGCACTGCCAATTCCACAATCCAACTTGGCAAGTCCAGCATCGACCCCGTTGTGCGCCCGCGTTCAAAAGAATCCCAGAAGATGCCCCACCCCTTCCAGGTCACCATGGCGCTAAAGGCTGCGACCAACAGCATTGCCGCCGCCTCGATCAGATTGCGCGCTCCTGCTGGCAACAGTTGAATCACCGCATCGACTGCGATGTGGCGACGGGCCGAAAGCAGCCACGCCATGCCCAGAAGGCACCCCCAGATCAGACAAAGCTGGCTCAGTTCCGCCGCCCAGATTGTCGGACGAACGAAAAAGTAACGTGCAATGACTTCATAGGTCAGCATGGCACCGGCCGCGACAAACAGACTTGCCGCGACCCAGGCCAGACCAAAGACAAGCCGGTTAAAGACACCCATGTCGACCTCTTGAGATGGTCAGGCGAAGTAAGGGGCTCAAAACCCGCTGGCCGCCTTCAAAATCGCAGCACCCATATCGCCGGTTTTCGCAAGGTAATCGTCATAGACCGATGTCGATGCCTGTTTCCACGCATCAATTTCAGCATCCGTCGGAGTATAGACGGTCATCCCGTTCTCGACCGCAGCCGCATAAGCGTCAGCTTCGATCTGTGACACCCGGTCCCGAACGTCAGTTTCCGCCATGACAGCCGCCTTACTGATCATGTCGCGGTGATCTGCGGGCAAGGCGTTCCACCAGTCCGTATTGACCACAACGATAAATTCGATGTCAGCGTGATTGGTAACGGTGATCGTATCCATGACTTCCCACAGTTTGCGGGATTTGACGCCGGATACGCCGGTCATACCGACGTCAACCGTTCCGCGCTGATAGGCCAGATACTGCTCCGAGCCTGACACCAGCGTCGGTGCCCCGCCTGTCGCAGTCACAAAATCCCCGAGCGTTTTGCCAAAGACCCGGGCTTTTTTGCCCTTCATGTCTGCAGGTGTCTTGAGCGGCCCGCCATTGGTCAGCATGATTGCGCCGCCATAAGCTTGCCACCACAAAACGGTTGACCCGGTGTCCTTGATCGCTTCGTCGATTGGCCCGCGTACGGGTGATCCTGCAGCCACTGCCGCACGAACCTTGTCTTCGCTGTTCAGAAGGAACGGCATGTAAAAAACATCAACGGCCGGAATGTCACCAACGTAGCGGGTTAGCGACGCAACGCCTGCTTCTATTGACCCTGACCCGACCGCCGCAGGCACTTCCTTGTCTTTGTAAAGCTGTGCAGAATCATAAATTTCGACCGAGATATCACCGCCGGACAGTTTTTCGACCTCGTCCTTGAAGAGGACAAGATTTTGCCCGAGGTGGCTTTTCAACGGCAGCTGCAACGAGATCCGCATGGTCGTGTCAGCCGCGAACGCCTGCGATGACACCATACCAAGCGCCAGCGCCGCGCCAGTAAAGATATGCTTGTTGAACATTTCAAAATCCTCCCAAATCAGAATGCGTCTCGGCACTTTATTGAACACTAACAAGATCACAAGACATTCCATGGCGCATGATTGCCTATCACCGCGTGGAAAGGATGTGCGGGGAGCCATTCGTGACACGCCGAAGACCGTTGTGGATGAAAGGCGAACCAGACCCGCGCCTGGTGCGGTCGGGGAGATGGGACTGCCATGGCTGCTTTTGCAGGCAACATCTTTCGAATTCTATCAAATGCAAGGCGTCGGCGCATTCCGTCAGACATCCTGACCTTTGCACTGCCTTGATTGCGTTCTTTACGCGGCTCTCCGGTGTAGTATGGTCGAAGTAAGAGCGCGATGTCAGACATGACGAGACGTTCGCATAAAACACGGAGGAAGAAATGCACTTCAAAAAACTGCTAACCGTTTCGGTTGCGGCCCTAACGGTCGCCAACCCGGCATTGGCTGAAAACGTGTTGCGCTGGACCAGCCAGGGTGATGCGTTGACCATGGACCCGCATTCGCAGAACGAAGGCCCGACCATCGCGATGAACGGCCAGATTTATGAATCTCTGGTCACCCGCGACGCCGAACTTAACCTTCAGCCCGAACTGGCCGAAAGTTGGGAAGCTGGTGCCGATGGCTGGACGTTCAATCTGCGCAAAGGCGTGAAGTTCCACGACGGGGCGGATTTTACCGCCGAAGACGTGGTGTTTTCATTTGAGCGCGCCAATCACGAAGCCTCGGACTATAAAGAGCAGGCCAAGAACGTCACTTCAGTCGAAGTCATTGACGATCACACCGTCAAGCTGATGACAGACGGCCCGAACCCGATCCTGCCGAACCAGTTGACCTCGATCTATATGATCGACAAGGGCTGGGCCGAGGCAAACAACGTGGTTGCCCCTCAGGATTTCAAGGCAAAGGAAGAAACCTATGCCGTGCGGAATTCCAACGGCACCGGCCCGTTCGCTCTGGTCAGCCGCGCACCGGACGAGATGACAGTCCTGGCGCGTAACGCCGACTGGTGGGGCGAAGGCATGTTCCCCGGCAATATCGACAAGATCGAATATCGCCCGATCACCAATGCGGCGACACGCGTGGCAGCACTTTTGTCGGGCGAAGTCGACTTCGTCCTTGATCCGCCACTGCAGGACATCAAGCGAATCGAAAGCTCGGATGGGCTTGGCGTAAAGACAGTCGCCCAGATCCGGTCGATCTTCTTTGGCATGGATCAGGGGATCGATCAGCTTCGCACCTCGGACGCCGAAGGCAATCCGTTCAAAGATGCCAAAGTGCGCGAGGCCTTTAACCTGGCCATCGACAAAGCTGCGATCCAGCGTGTCGTGATGGAGGGTCTGTCCTTCCCGACTGGCATGATCACACCGCCGGGTGTTCTGGGCAACACGCCCGAAAATGACCCGTCGTATGGGTTCGATCCGACAAAAGCCAAGGCACTTCTGGCCGAAGCGGGATACCCCGATGGGTTCTCGATCCAGCTGGATTGCCCCAACAACCGCTACAACAACGACGAAAAGATCTGTCAGGCTGCGGTTGCGATGCTGGCGAAGATCGGCGTCAAAGTGAACCTCGACGCGATCCCGAAAGCGCAGCATTTCCCCAAGATCCAGAAGCGTGAAACCGACTTCTACATGCTGGGTTGGGGTGTGCCAACGCTCGATAGCCACTATGTTTTCTCGTATCTTCTGGACGGCGAAGGATCCTGGAACGCGACCGGTTACAGCAACCCGCGTGTGAACGAGATCACCACAGCGATCGTCACCGAGATCGACATCGACAAGCGCACAGCCCTGATCGACGAGGCGTGGACGCACGTAAAAGCGGACATGCCGTATGTGCCGATCCATCACCAGGTTCTGGCGTGGGGTATCGCGGACAACGTAGACATCCCGATTGCCGCGGATGATGCCTTCCGTCCACGCTATGCCGTCATGAAGTAAAAGAACTGTCGGGGCGGGTTTCGGCCAGCCCCGACGCAAATTGGCGCTCATATGCTTTTTTTTATTCTCAAGCGGCTATCGCAATCGATACTGGTGATGGCCATCGTTTCGGCTGTCAGCTTTTCGCTGTTCAACTTTGTTGGTGATCCGGTCAACAACATGGTCGGCCAGGACGCCACGCGTGAACAACGCGTTGAAATCCGACAGCAACTTGGACTCGATGATCCGGTGCTGACCCAATACACACGGTTTCTGGGCAATATGCTTCAGGGTGATTTCGGTCTCAGCTATCGGATCAAACGGCCGGTCGACGAGTTGATATTCGAACGCCTTCCAGCGACGCTTGAGTTGGTCTTCGTCAGCGCGATCATCGCGCTTTTGGTCGGGATAACCATGGGCGTTTATACCGGGATACGGCGCAAGTCATGGGCCAGCCGGGCAATCCTGTCGATCTCACTTGTGGGTGTCAGCCTGCCGACGTTCATCATCGGGATCGCATTGATCTATATTTTTGCGGTTCATTTGCGGTGGTTGCCGTCATCTGGGCGCAGCGGAACGGTCGACCTAGGGTGGTGGAAAACCTCGCTTCTAACCGTGGATGGCTGGCGCGCAATCATACTTCCGGCCATCACGTTATCCCTGTTTCAGCTGACCTTGATACTGCGGCTTGTTCGGGCCGAGATGTTAGAGGTGATGCAGACCGACTTTATCAAGTTCGCCCGGGCACGCGGCCTGTCCGAACGCGCCATCAACTTTCGTCATGCGTTGCGCAACACATTGGTGCCCGTCATCACCATCATCGGGATCAACATCGGCGGGCTGATCGCCTTTTCCGTCATCACCGAAACGGTGTTTCAATGGCCCGGTACGGGGTTGATGTTCATTCAGGCCGTCGACTTTGTGGACGTACCAATCATGGCGGCTTATCTGGTGTTCGTTGCGTTGCTGTTTGTTCTGATCAACCTGGTTGTCGACATCCTTTACTTCGTCGTTGATCCTCGCATCAGGCTGGGGGACTAATGTCGATGCAACAAGACCACCCGATGACCCGCTGGGAGCGGTTCAAAGACAACGACATCGTCTGGTCGTTCCTGCATTCACCCGGTGCAATTGTCGCCGCTGCGATCACATCGATTGCCATTCTGGCGTGTTTGTTTGCCCCTCTGATCGCGCCATTCGATCCGTTTGACCCAAGCCAGATCTCGCTTTGGGATGGCAAGTTGCCACCAGCCTGGATCGAAGGCGGGCAACCGCAATACCTGCTTGGAACCGACAATCAGGGCCGCGATATGCTGTCGACGATCCTTTATGGCGGGCGGCTTTCGATCCTTGTTGGGTTGGCAGCGGTTTGCCTTGGCATGGTGCTTGGCGTGACGCTGGGTGTGATTTCGGGATATGTCGGCGGCGTGACGGATGCGGTGATCATGCGCATTGCGGACGTCCAACTGACCATTCCAGGCATCTTGCTGGCGATCCTGATCAACGGGATCGGACGTGCGTTCCTGCCGTTGGAGTTGCGCCAGGAGTTTGCGATTTACGTTGTCATTTTCGCTATTGGCCTGACCGACTGGCCGCAATTTGCGCGTGTGGCGCGCGGCGCGACAATGGTCGAGGCAAACAAAGAATACGTTCAGGCGGCGCGCATCATCGGGTTGCCCGGCTGGCGGATCATGCTGCGCCACATTCTGCCCAACACCCTGCGACCTGTTCTGGTGATCGCCACGATCGGGCTTGCGCTGGCCATCATCGCCGAAGCCACTTTGTCGTTTCTGGGACAGGGCATACCGCCCACGACACCTTCGCTGGGAACGCTGATCCGGGTCGGCAACGAATACCTGTTTTCAGGCCTGTGGTGGATCACCTTCTTCCCTGCCATCGCACTGGTGGTTCTTGTTTTTGCCGTTAACCTTCTGGGCGACTGGATGCGTGACGCCCTAAATCCAAAACTGAGATGACAGACCTTTTGAAAATTGACGGCCTCGATGTCGAATTCCCGACCCGCCGCGGCACGGTTAAGGCGGCAAGGGGTGTCAGTCTGACCGTTAGCCCCGGAGAAGTCCTGGGGCTTGTGGGGGAATCCGGCGCTGGAAAGTCCACCATCGGCAATGCCATTATTGATCTTCTCGAAGCACCAGGGCGCGTGAGTGCCGGTTCGATTTTGTTCGAAGGTGAAGAGCTGCGCGGACGCAACGAAGCCGAGATGCGACGCATCCGCGGCGACCGGATCGGGATGATTTTTCAGGATCCACAAACCTCCCTGAATCCCCTGATGACAGTGGGTGCACAGCTGGTTGAGACCATCGAAAAAACAAATGACCTGAGCGCGACCAAAGCCGAAGAACGCGCCATCGAGTTGTTGGAACAAGTCGGTATCACCGAAGCCAAAGCACGTTTGCAGGCGTATCCGCACCAGTTCTCGGGGGGGATGCGGCAACGGGTGGTCATTGCGCTGGCGCTGGCGGGCGACCCTGATCTGATCATCGCGGACGAGCCGACCACGGCGCTGGACGTGTCGATTCAAGCGCAGATCCTCGACCTGATCAAGCAGCTTTGTCGTCAGCGGGAACTGGGCGTTATCATTGTGACTCACGATATCGGCGTCATCGCCAATATCGCGGATCGGGTTGCGGTTATGTACCGTGGCGAAGTGGTTGAGACCGGAGATGTCGCGCAGATCCTGGGCGCGCCTGAACATGAGTACACCAAGTCACTGATCGCCGCTGTTCCGCGCGCGGACAGAAAACTGGACCGGTTTTCTTCAGTCGATTATATCGAGGGCGGCACAAAACCGTTTCAGCGGATCGACATCCAAACCCATTGGTTGGGAAAATCGCTGCATGATCGCCGCAGTGGCGCGGCGATCGAGGTCGAGAACCTTGGTCTTTCGTTTGTGCTTCAGAAGTCTGTGCTCAAGCGAAACCGCAAGATGTTGCAGGCCGTTGACGATGTCACCTTTACGGTCGCCGAAGGTGAAACCTTTGGGCTGGTCGGCGAATCCGGCTCGGGCAAGTCGACTGTCGCGCGACTGATCGCCGGGCTTTATCGACCGGATGCCGGGAACATTCGTGTGATTGGACAGGATGTTGTCTCGTCTCCGCGCAGTGCAGCGGCCCGCGAAGCGCGTCGCGCATTGCAGATGATTTTCCAGGATCCCTATTCATCGCTGAATTCACGTATGCGGGTGCTTGATATCGTTGCCGAACCAATCCGGTTTTACAAACTGACGAGCAGCGAGGCTGAAACCCGCAAGATTGTCGGAGACCTGCTGGACCATGTTGGTCTTGGGGCCAAAGCTGCGCTGCGCTATCCGCACGAGTTTTCCGGAGGGCAGCGCCAACGCATATCCATTGCCCGTGCCCTGGCGTCGCGACCGCGCATCCTGATCTGCGATGAACCGACATCGGCGCTGGATGTGTCGGTGCAGGCAACAATTCTGAACCTTCTGAAGGACCTGCAACAGGAACTTGGGCTGACCATGCTGTTCATCAGCCATGACTTGCCCGTCGTGCGCCAGATGTGTGACCGGATCGCCGTTATGCGGCATGGTCGCATCTGCGAAGTGTCCGAGACCGAAACCCTGTTCAGCGCACCTGAGCACGAGTATTCGCGCCACTTGTTGGATCTGATGCCGCGTATGGATTTGTTGGGAAGTGCGCGGGCCTGAAAAACCTGACCTTCGAAACTTAGTCAGGGGTGTGTTCACCCAAATCCCAATACAAACCGGCCATCAAGCCAAGCGCCTGCTTCGCCACGGGTATCAGCATGTGTTCGTCAGGAGCGTGCTGATTGCAGCCGCCATAAGAATGCGGGATCCAGATTGTTGGCAACCCAAGAATGTCCATGAACACATGGTTGGGAAGTGACCCACCAAGATTGGGCGCCAAATGCGGGGCGACACCGGTCGTGCGTTCAAGCGAGTCGACGACTCGGGCCACCCAAGGATTGTCGGGGGCCGAGCGGGTGGCGGGGAAAAAGCCGCTCTCCTCTTGCTCCAGAACAACCTGCTGGAACCCTTTGGCATCAAGATGGCGGCGCAAAGCGGGAAGGATGTCATCAGCGTCGGTTCCCGTCACGAAACGCAATTGGCAAGTTGCGCGGGCCTTTCCTGCAATCGCGTTCACCGGGGCCGAAGGTACGCCGCTTTCCATGGCGAGCACTGCAAAGGAGTTCCAGCCGTAAACCCGTTCCTGAGGCGTCAGGTTTTCTTCCCCCCAATCTGCATCGATCTGTGGTCCGACCGGCAAAGGCAGCTTTTCGATCACGGCACGGATATCCGGTGTCAGACTGGTCGGGTGCCATTCCGGCACTTGAACCTGCCCGCGCCGGTCCGTGATTGTGGCAAGGGCATGAGCAAGGATCACAGCAGGGTCAGCCAAAAGCCCGCCCCAGTTGCCCGAATGATGCGCGCCATCGCGCAACTCGACGGAAAGGCTGAAATTCACGGCTCCGCGTGCCCCAAGAAACACCAGCGGCACCTCAGGCGACATGCGCGGCCCGTCCGAGGCGATCAGAACGTCCGCAGCAAGCAGGTCTTTGTTCTGTTCGCAAAATTCGACAAGCCCGGGCGAACCGGTCTCTTCGCTCATCTCAAAAAGCCAGATCGCGTTAAACCCGAGGCGTCCACGGGCGGCGAGGACACATTCAAGCGCCTGCAGATTGATCAGGTGCTGCCCTTTGTTATCTGCCGTGCCCCGGCCATAAAGGCGGTCTCCCTCTTGGCCAAGCTCAAAAGGCTGGCGGTCTTGGCCCCACTCGCCTTCCTGTCCACGGGTAACATCCCCATGCCCATACCCAAGGACGGTTGGTAAAATGGCATCTTCAATCCGGCGCGCTACCAGAAACGGATGGCCCAAGGGGTTAGAGTGGATCGTGCAAACAAACCCAGAAGTGGTCAGACGCGGAATCAGCATCTCTGCGAGATAGGCCTGCATCTCGTTACACCGCTGCGGATTCTGACTTTCCGTGGGGCGGGAAACGATCTCCGCCAGGTCCGACGCGAACTGCCCACTGTCGACAAGCGTTTGCGCAGCTTGTATCACGCCTGTGCGACCAGAAACCGGGTCGCGACCTGTTATTGGTTTCATATTACCTTGCCCCTCAAATCGTAAGCGAACCACCGTTTGGTCCTGCCTAGGGTGTTACGGCAAAAATGGCCACCATCGGTATATTTCGCCGATCTACCCCTCATTCTTACTCATTTGGCGGATCGCTACAGCGACACTAACCGTCCATCAATCGATCCCGAGCCTGTAATCCGGATGCTGTTGGTCGGCATTTGCTTGGATATCCGGTTCGAGGGGCGACTTTGCGAAGTCTTGCATCTGAACTTGTCGGCGGAACGCTACTGCACGAGTCGCCGTTATCAATCGGGCAGCAGCCCAATCTGATCGTACAGCCGCAGTCTGTGCGTATATCACCGGCGAACCGTTATTCGCTCCAGTCGGAGCGGTTGCCCAAATGCCCGATTAAGAAGTCCATGAAAACCCGCGTCTTGGGAGTCAGCACATTCGATCGCGGATAGACGAGCCAGAGTACTGAGTGGTCGTTCACGTGCCACTCTGGAAGAACCCGGACAAGTCGGCCCGAGGCGATTTCATGGGCAACGCTCCAGAGCGAGTTCACAGACAGTCCAGCCCCCGCGATGGTCGCTTCGCGCTGCGCATCGCCGTCATCCAGGATGGTTCGGCAAACCATGTTTGCAGGGTCGAGTGTGGCGGTTTCACCAGCCGAGCTGATCAAGTCTCGCCGCTCAATATTATTCCATGCAATCAGGTGATGTCCTGACAACTCCGAAGGTGCCGTCGGAACGCCAAAGGCCTTCAGATAGGCGGGCGATACGCACAGAATGCGCGTGTCGTCGGCAAGCTTACGCCCCTTCAGACTGCTGTCGGTCAACGGAGCGCTGCGCAGGGCGAGATCGAAGCTGCCCTCGATCGCATCGAAACGTGTGTCCGACAGGCGCAGGTCAAGTGTGAGATCAGGATAGAGCACGTGAAACTTCGGGAGCAGCGGCATGATGTGCAGTTGAGCAAAACTGCTAGGCGCCGCGAAACGCAACGTGCCTTTCAGTCCAGTCTCTGGCCCTCCAAGAACTGCCTTGGCAGCATCGGCTTGCGCAAGTATTTCGCGTGCATAAGGGAGGAAATCTGATCCTTCGATTGACAGGGACACCTTGCGGGTCGTGCGGTGCAGAAGCTCAACCCCGAGTTCCTGTTCCAGCTTGACCAATCGCGCACTGGCGACTGCCGGTGCAAGGCCAAGCTCACGTCCCGCAGCAGAAATATTGAGCCGCTCGGCCGCCATGACGAACAAGCGCAGATTATCGGTATCCATGGTGATTATATTTCAAAACCGAAAAAAGAAATCCAATAACAGTCGTTTTTTTGAAATTTCGCAAGAGATAACCTAGATTCCAGGACAACTTCACTGAGGACATGCGCGTGAAAGCTATTGGTTACACCACCGCCGGGGCTGCGGCTGAATTGAATCTCGTGAAGGTCGAGCTGCCGGATGTCGGCCCCCGCGATATTCTGGTCGAGGTCAAAGGCGTTTCGGTCAACCCCGTGGACGTCAAGCTGCGCGGCGCAGTTCAACCGAACGGCGGACCGCGTGTGTTGGGTTTTGACGCCGCGGGTGTCGTGACACAGATCGGCGACGCCGTCGCAGGTTACAAGATCGGCGACGAGGTGTTCTATGCCGGAGACGTGACGCGCGCCGGAACCAATGCCCAGTTCCACGCCGTCGATGAACGGATCGTCGGGCGCAAACCGCAAAGCCTCGATTTCGCCGAAGCAGCCGGGCTTCCGCTGACGTCGATCACGGCTTGGGAGATGCTCTTTGACGCGTTCCGCCTGACCGAAGGCAATGGCGAAGGGCAAAACCTGCTGGTTATCGGCGGGGCCGGCGGTGTGGGCTCAATCCTGATTCAGTTGGCCAAGACGCTGACCAAACTCACCGTGACTGCCACCGCCTCCCGCCCCGAGACCCAGAACTGGGTGCGCAAGATGGGGGCGGATCACGTTGTCGATCACCGTGGCGATCTTGTCGCCCAGATCGCTGCCCTTGGCATCACCCCGACCCACGTCGCTTCACTCACCGCAACGGATCAGCATTGGCCGGCCATCATCGAAATGATTGCTCCGCGTGGGCAGATTGCGCTGATCGATGACCCGGAGGTGCTGGATATCAAACCAGCGAAACCGAAGGCGCTGAGCATTCATTGGGAGTTCATGTTCACCCGCTCTATGTTCGGAACCAAGGATATCGAAGTACAGAGCGATTTGTTGAACCGGATATCAGCGATGGTCGACGCAGGCACCCTGCAATCCACCGTGACCGAACACGCTGGCCAGATAAGTGCAGAAACCCTGCGCGCCGCCCACATCCGCCAGGAAAGCGGAAGCGTGATCGGCAAGCAAGTCTTGGAAGGATTCTGAGCCATTCACGCCAAAAGAAGATCACAGATGCTGGATCATACAGAGAAGAAGGCGTTCCCACGCCTCAACCGCGCCTATAATTCGGTCTTTCAACCCGGTCGGTTGAGCGTTGGCCTCGTGGTACCACTAGAGAGTTACGCACACACCGCAGTGCCCGACATGACACGCCATATCCAGCGCGCTCAACTGGCGGACGCACTGGGGTTCTCGGCACTTTGGCTGCGCGACGTGCCGTTCAACGTGCCGTCCTTCGGCGATGCTGGGCAGGTCTTTGATCCCTTCGTCTACCTCGGTGCTCTTGCGGCCTCGACCCAGGACATCGCTCTCGGCGTGGCCAGCATCGTCCTGCCGCTTCGGCACCCGGCGCATGTGGCGAAGGCCGCCGCCTCGGCGGACATTCTTTCCGGCGGTCGGCTGCTGTTGGGCGTTGCCTCGGGCGACCGGCCCGATGAATACCCGGCGCTGGACATGGGGTTCGAAGACAGGGGCGCGCGGTTCCGCGACAGCGTTGACTACATCCGCACGATGGCTGAGGCCTACCCACAGCATCAGACCGCGCACGGCACGTTGTCCGGTGGAATCGACATGCTACCCAAGCCTGTGGGCGGACAATTGCCGCTGCTGATCACCGGCGGCAGTCAGCAATCGCCTGACTGGGTCGCCCGCAATGGCGACGGCTGGATGACCTATCCACGCGATGCGGTGGCGCAGGGACGTGTGGTGGCCGAGTATCGCCAACGGATCAGCGAAGCGGGCCTGCCTGACAAGCCGGTGATGCAATCGCTCTACGTGGACCTTGTCGAGCCCGCAGACTCGCCGCCCAGACCAATCCACCTCGGCTTCCAGTCAGGCACCGACTACCTGCGGCGCTATCTTTCGCAAGTCCGTGACCTCGGCATCAACCACGTCGCGCTGAACCTGCGGTTCAACGAGGCGAAGATCGAGGCCACCCTGCAACGGCTGGCGGCCGATATCCTACCCGAATTCACAAGTTAGGAAAAAACACATGAGCAAGACCATCCTTATCACTGGTGCGACCGACGGTATCGGCCTGCTGACCGCGAAGACGCTCGCAAAGGAAGGCCACAAGGTGCTGCTCCACGGTCGCAGTGCCGAAAAGCTGGAGGCCGCTTCAACGGAAGTCGTCGGCGCGCCGGACACCTATCGCGCCGATCTGACCCGGCTGGAAGAGGTCGAGGCGTTGGCAAAAGAGATCATGGCCCGCCATGATCGGCTCGACGTCTTGATCAACAACGCCGGAGTCCTCAAGACGCCGCAACCCCGCACGCCCGAGGGGCTCGATACGCGCTTTGTCGTCAATACCATCGCCCCTTACCTGCTGACACAACGTCTGTTGCCGATCATCCAGGCGACTGGCCGCGTGGTGAACCTCTCTTCGGCGGCACAGGCCCCTGTGGACGTGGAGGCCCTGCGCGGCAAACGAAGCCTCGATCACATGGGTGCCTATGCCCAGAGCAAGCTGGCAATCACGATCTGGACGCAAGAGATGGCTCGGGCGCATCCGGACGGACCCGCATTCATCGCCGTGAACCCAGGTTCGCTGCTGGCGTCCAAAATGGTCAAAGAAGGCTTCGGTGTCGCGGGCAAAGATTTGGGCGTGGGGGTCGACATCCTGCGCCGAGCCGCGCTGTCGGATGAGTTCGCACAAGCATCCGGTCGCTATTTCGACAATGACAGCGGAAGCTTTGCTCAGCCCAACCCCGCAGCGCGCGATAAAACGCATGTGGCCAGCGTCATGACGGCAATCAGGGATCTCGCTGGAAAAGACCGGCAGGCTTGTTAATGTTTGCCGATTGCATCGGAAGTGCCCTGCGGTACGGGACGCAGGAGACTTGATTGAAAACACTTCGAACAACCTGGCCCAAAACTACATTCCCGCATCCTGGCACCGCTGCGAGCGCCAGCACAGGCTGACGCGCGATACTGCTCGATCAATCATGCGAGTTTAGAGTCGGAGGTCGCGCCGCGCCCTGAACAGATCGTTGAACGCCCCGGCGAGCGGCACGGTTCGTTCGCCAGATCGCCTCGATCAGCGGAAGTGGTAGCCGATGCCTTGTCGTGCCCGATGCAGGCGGAGTGCCTGCTGCTCCCCTGGCGTTGCATGTGGTCCATGAGAATTTGGGTCAGTCTGCATTCCCTACTGAACGGCAATGGCGTGGGCGACTGTCAGTTTTCTCTGGTTTGAAGTGGTTTTTTTGTCCTCGGGGCGAGAACAGCCCAAATGCGTGACATCATCCGGATCGAATACCCGATCTGTTTGCGGCAATGAACTTGAACACCTCTGTGATGTCACACCGCGTTCTTCGCTGCAAAGCTCAACATTGTGGACGCCATCGCCAGTCTCGATCCGCTTGACCCAGCCATGGATGATTGCGGCGCAAGGCTCAAACTGACTATCTCAGATCAACCGTCCAAGTCAGAAATAGTCGATATCGTTAAATAGAATGGACGTGTCGTAGACAGACATCACTGTCAGCGTATTGCCGTCGCCAAAATCGAACACGACATCCGCCCCATCAACCCGTGCGAAGGTCAAGATCTGTTTGCTGGTCAATGCCCCGCCGCCCCATAGGGTGCTGTCGAACCTCAGCGTGTCAACGTTGTCCACAAAATCCAGGACCACGTCAGCGCCAGAGCTGTACACAAACACATCCGAGTTCGACCCTCCCTCGAGTGTGTCGTCTCCGGCGCCGCCGCTCAAGTTGTCTACACCTGATCCACCTGCAAGTATGTCGGCTCCGTCTCCGCCAAACAGAAAGTCCCTGCCTGAACCGCCGCTCAGATCGTCATCGCCTGCATCGCCAGACAGAGTGTCACCGCCGGACCCTCCAAACAGTATGTCGTTGTCGTCCCCGCCATATAAAACGTCCCGGTCCGCCCCTCCGCTGAGGATATCGTTTCCAATTCCACCGAAAAGGAAATCGCGACCGTTGTCCCCAGACAAAATGTCATCTCCGGTGGCACCAAATAGGGCGTCCGAGCCTTGATTCCCGGACAGGTCGTCGGCCCCGTCACCGCCATCCAAAGCATCGTTTCCAAGTCCGCCGATGAGGGTATCGTCGCCTTTGCCGCCACTCAGATCGTCGGCGCCGCTGCGCCCGTCGATGGTATCGTGTCCGTTTCCGCCGCGGATCTCGTTCCCGGCCGTATTGCCCGAGAGTTGATCGTCGAACGAACTGCCATGCATGTTTTCGATAGACACAAGCATGTCGCCAGATGCGTCGCCCTTGTTCCGGCTGGGAAACTTCAGATCGACTGTCACACCAGATGTGGCGACCCAATACGCTGCCAAATCAGTTCCTTCGCCGCCATCCATATAGTCGGCACCGCTGCCGCCCACCAGAACCTCATCCCCCGAGCCGCCTTTGATGATATCATCGCCAGCCCCACCCGACAAAACCGAGTCGCCGCTGCTGCCCTTCAGAAAATCGTCGCCCGCTTCGCCAAACAACTGGTCGTCACCGCCACCGCTGTAAATGATATCCTGTCCCGACCCACCGCTCAGGATGTCGTCGTTATATCCGCCGTGAATGCTGTCGTCGCCATCTTCGCCATAGATCTCGGACCGCAGACAGGTCGAATGAATGTCGTCATTTCCGGCGCCGCCGTAAGCAACCTGATCATATCCGTCGAGCGTGATGAAATTGTCGAGCGTATTGCCCCACACCGTGATCGCCCCGGAGACGTATTCTTTCACATGCAGGTTTTCGATGTTGTCCGACATGGCATAGCTGACGCTGGTGAAAACCGTATCAATGCCTTCGTCCGCAGCTTCAATCACGGTCGCATACCGGTTGTTGATGAAGTACAGGTCGTTCCCCTCCTGTCCTGCGGCAGTGTCGCTGGCATCGGACAGAACAAAGGTATCGTTTTCGGCCCCACCGGTGACGCTGCCTTCCACGTGCTGGAAGGGAACGGCCTGATACAAGGCCGCCCGCTGTTGCACCAGGATGTCGGCATACGCCGGATCAAGCGCCAGATTCACGGTCTGAGCCGGATCTGCGATCATGTCATACAGCTCCTGCGAGCCGTCTTCGTACAAAATGTAGGCGTAGTCATCGGTGCGAAACAGAACCGACCCGTACATCCATGTGACCGAAAACCCCGGCCCTTCGGCGCCGTCTTCGCCCAGTACCAATGACATCAGGGACGTGCCATCCAGATGATCGGGTGGATCCATCCCCGCCATTTCGACAATCGTCGGAAAGATATCGACAAGGTTCACCGGGTCGTCGACTTCTGTTCCGCCGTTCACGTTGCCTGCGGTTTTGACGACCAGCGGAACTTTGGCCGCTTCTTCCCACAGGGTGAACTTGCCCCAGGTATTGTCATGATCGCCCAGGTGAAACCCGTGATCACTGAACAAAACGATGCTGGTATCGTCATAGATCCCTTCATCTTCCAAGGCGTCCAGCAACCGGCCAATCTGGGCGTCCACAAAGGACACGCTGGCCAGATACCCCTGCATGAACTGCTTGGCCTTTTCGATGGTTTCGGGCACGGTTCCCCGCCCTGGCAACTGATCCAGGATGAACGCGGGTATTCCGCTTATGTCGTCCCCATCCAGTCCCGGAACAACGATGTCCTCTATCGGGTACAGATCGAAGTATTCCTGTGGAACAACCCAACTCAGATGCGGCTTGAACAGACCCACATTCAGCATGAAGGACTCGTCGCCATGATCCTCAAGGAACTCGATCGCATAATCGACGGTGATCGAGTCGGCCATGTCGGACTCTTCAAGCGGGTCAGGCAGGGGTTCGGCCAAACTCGACGCTGGGTTGCCGCCTTTGTACCCCTGCAGGTGCTGATAGTCCGAAAACATCTGACTGGCGATTGACCAGGGAATGTAACCGCTGTGCAGGATCTTGCCAAAGCCGCCGACCTCGTACCCGGCCTCTAGAAAATACGCGGGCCATGTCTGGTCCGCCGTAATATAGTCTCCCCAGGGCTGGACGTTGGAATGCACGCCCGTGTTGTGCGTCATCAGCCCGCTCAGCGTCGACGTCCGCGCCGCATTGCAGATTGCTTCGGGCGTATAGGCGTTGGTAAAGTTGACTCCTGTATCAAGAAGACGGTCAATGTTCGGGGTGTGTATCTGGGATGAATACGCGCTGGATGGCCCGGCCCACTGGGCTAAGTCATCAACACTAATGACAATCAATTTGCTCATGTGCTCAATTATAAAAAGTTAATAAACGGTTAATATCTGAGAGACTCCCACACAAACCCGTTGCGTATCAACAAAAAATTTGTCGCCGCGCCATTTTGTTGCTCTCGCACGCTGTTTGCTGTCCAAAATGGGCGCACCTTGCCCATATCAGTGTAATTTCCGCAACTTAAACGCTATGCGCCTGCCGCACCCACAACCGGAGCGCAATCGAGGAGTGCAGTCACCTCATCGATTTCGGGGGTGATTTGTGCAGGATTTTGAACCTCAGACAAAGCCTGGGCATCACATACAAATGCCAAGGCCAATGTGCCATCGGCACGCCGATTTGCCGCGTCCAGATCGGGTCGAGGGCGGTTGGCATTGGTGTCAAATACCGGTCCCTGCGTTGCCAACAACGACGCAGGGACCAAAAAAGGCAGGCCGGAGAAATAGGTCATCGCCGCGCCCAGGTTAAATGGACCGGCTATTCAAGTGGACCTGTTTGTCGGCCCTTAGGATTTTCCGCCAGGTTTGTCCGATTTGGACTTGCGCATTGCGGGACCAGTGCCGCCCATTTTTGCCGCGCTCAGTTTCCTTGCCCGGTTTTTTTTGCTGCTGGGCTTCCCCTTGGGCGGCTGTGGCCCGCGTGCCGGCTGATGCTTGCCGCCTGCAGGCTTGGACCCGGGCGATTTGGGTTTGCGCGCCTTCAATGGCTCTACTGACACGGTATCAGAAGCCTTTTTGTCATCGCGTTTGTACTTGCTGGTCGCAGGTTTCGCACCGGGCTTTGGCTTCTTCGGCTTTGGTTTGGGATCGTCGTTCCAATCGACCGGCTTGGTTGTTCCGGAAGGCCGCGACTGAGCAGACTTTTCGGGTCTGGCCGGTGCGGTCGAGCGCGGCTTTCGCTCAGGCGCGGATGTCGGGGTATCCCGACGCGGCGTGCGTTCGAACTGGGGCGCACCGGGCAGGCGTTTCAGCGCGGCGCCGTCTTCCAGAACCATGTCGGGCCCGACAGCGCTCAGGAACCCGGGAACCGAGCGTTCGCGTATTTCGACCAGCGAAGTTTCGTTCTGGATGCGAATGGCCCCGATGTCTTCGCGCGACAGGTTCCCCATTTTACAAAACATCGGCAACAAACGGCGCGGTTCTGCGCCAGCGCTTCGCCCGCCTTCCAGAGAGAACCAGACGCTGGGCCCAAAGGCTTCGCGCGGTTTCGCGGCTTCTGAAATGTCGGAAAGCTCTTCGGGCGCAGAGTGGCCCAGACGATAAAGCCGGATGTAAGCCGCCGCGATCTGTTCGGCCGTGAATGTCTCGGTCAACTTGGTCACAACATTCTGGATCGACGGTTCAACCGGGGTCAGCCAATCCGGGCTGGCCAACATACGTTCTTCGTCTTTGGCGGTGACTTCTTCGGCAGAGGGGGCTTCGGCCCAATCAGCTTTCAGCTTGGCCCACCCAAGCAGCCGCTCGGCCTTTTTGCGTGACGCAGGTGGCACGATCATCGCGCTGACGCCCTTGCGCCCAGCGCGGCCAGTCCGACCCGAGCGGTGCAGAAGCGTATCCTGATTGGTTGGCAATTCGGCGTGGATCACCAGCTCAAGATTCGGCAGGTCAATGCCGCGCGCGGCCACGTCGGTCGCCACGCAGACCCGTGCACGTCCGTCGCGCATGGCCTGCAAGGCATGGGTCCGTTCGCTTTGTGACAGCTCACCAGACAGGGCCACAACTGAAAACCCGCGATTGGACAGACGTGTGGTCAGGCGGTTAACCATCGCGCGGGTGTTGCAGAACACGATCGCGTTGGGGGCTTCGTAAAACCGCAACACGTTGATGATGGCGTTTTCGCCGTCACGCGCCGACACACGCAGCGCGCGGTATTCGATATCGGCATGCTGGGACGCGCCCGATGTTGTGGCGATCCGCACCGCGTCTTTCTGATAGCTTTTGGCAAGCTTGGCGATGTCGCCCGGTACAGTTGCCGAGAACAGCAGGGTCTGACGATCTGCTGGCGCCTGTTCAAGAATGAACTCAAGATCTTCGCGGAAGCCCAGATCCAGCATCTCGTCGGCTTCGTCCAGAACAACCGCTTTCAGCGACTCCAGATCAATCGAGCCGCGCATGATATGGTCGCGCAGACGGCCCGGCGTGGCCACGACGATATGCGCGCCACGGGCCAACGCGCGACGTTCATCGCGCATGTCCATGCCACCTACCGTCGATGTGACGACAGCGCCCGCCTTTTCATAAAGCCAGCTCAGTTCGCGTTTGACCTGCAAAGCCAGTTCACGGGTCGGGGCAATAACCAGCGCCAATGGGGCGTCGGCCCGTCCAAACACCTCGGCATCGCCAAAGAGGCCCGGCGCAATGGCAAGGCCAAAGCCAAGCGTTTTACCCGATCCTGTCTGAGCAGAGACCAACAGATCCTTGCCTGTCAGTTCGGGGTTCGTCACCGCCTCTTGCACCGCCGTCAGGGTGTCATAGCCACGGGCCTTGAGCGATTCTGAGAGAGCCTCTTTCACAGCAGGTCTACTTTCGTTTTTGAATGGTGTCCGGGCCGCGCAAAACCGTATTCGCCAGCCATGAAAGGACCGCCTCTACCCGGTCAGAGCAGGGATGTATAGTCTGAAGGCGGTTTCCAGCCAGTCAGGCTGGGTATGGCGGGGATGCGTCTTTGATGCAGCCCGGGTTACTCGCCCGCTTTTCTAAGCGTCGCCATCAGACTGTGGAATTTCTCACCCTGGATCGCGACGTGGCTGCGCAGCGCGTTTGCTGCGGCTTCGGAATCCCCCGATTCCAATGCCTCAACGACAGCCCTGTGTTCGGTCATCGATTGCGCCATGCGGCCGCGCAGGCGCAACTGTTGACGCCGGAAAGGCTGAAGACGCCGATGCAATGCACGGGCTTCGGATGCCAGAAAGCTGTTTCCGGACTGGGTGTAGATGATTTGGTGAAACCGTTCATTTTCAGCGTAATAGGCAATGTGATCGCGCTGATCGACAGCGGCCTGACACTTGATGTTCGCCTCGCGAAGATCGTTCAATGCATCATCGGAAATCCGCTTGGCCGCCAGCCGTCCGCAGACGGCTTCGACCTCGGCCATGACTTCGAACATTTCCATCAGTTCGACCGGGCCGGGCTGGCGCACGAAAGCGCCCCGTCGTGGGATCAGTTCGACAAGTCCCGACCGGGCCAGACGCTGCAACGCCTCTCTGAACGGAGTGCGCGATACCCCGAATTGTTCGGCCAGCCTGACTTCGTCCAATCGGTCGCCATCGGAAAACGTTCCGTCAAAAATCCGTTCTTCGAGGTCTTTTGCAATGATGTCAGCCGGGCGTTTCTCCATGTTTCCGCATTATCAAATGTGGTTTTGGAATTCAAGGAAGCAATTCTTGTATACTAAAGCTTGACTTAAGAAACACCTCGCCCCTACCCTACGGCCACCCCCGGCCTGCGCCGTGTGGGATTCTTTGGGAGGAAATTATGAAATCTTTGCTGAAAACGGCCGTTGCCGCCGTGGCGCTTGCATCTGCGGGCACATTGGCCAGTGCAGAAGAATTGCGTTTGTCGCACCAGTGGTCGAACAAGGACATCCGTCATCAGGTCGCGCAGATCGTGGCCGACGAGGTCGCAGCAGCCAACGTCGATCTTGAGATCAAGATCTTCGGCTCAAAATCGCTGTTCAAACCGCGCGAGCAGTACAAGCCGCTTAGCCGTGGCCAGCTGGACATGACCGTGCTTCCGCTAAGCTATGCGGGTGGTCAACAGCCCGCTTATAACCTGACGCTGATGCCCGGACTGGTGAAGAACCACGACCACGCGGCACGGCTGAGCAATTCGCCCTTCATGGAAGCGCTAGAAGCCAAGATGGCCGATGACGACGTTATGGTTCTGGTGCATGGCTATCTGGCTGGCGGTTTCGCCGGCAAGGAAAAGTGCATCACGGCACCCGACGATGTGAAAGGTCTGCAAACCCGCGCCGCAGGCAAGTCGTTCGAACAGATGCTGGCAGGTGCTGGCGCGTCGATCGCGTCAATGGCGTCGTCCGAAATCTACAACGCGATGCAGACCGGCGTTCTGCAGGCCGCGAACACATCGTCTTCGTCCTTCGTGTCCTATCGGATCTACGAACAGGTCGCGTGCTATACGCCTGCGGGCGATGTGGCGCTATGGTTCATGTATCAGCCGTTGTTGATGAACAAGAGCACCTTTGACGGACTGAATGCTGACCAGCAGGCTGCTTTGCTGGCCGCCTCTGCCAAAGCCGAAGCGTATTACCTTGAGAACGCCAAGGGTCAGGACGCGGCGTCGGCCAAAGTCTTCGCCGACGCTGGTGTCGAGATTGCCGAAATGAGCGCAGAAGACTTCGATGCATGGCGTCAGTTGGCGATGGAAACGTCGTACAAAAAGTTCGTCGAAGAAGTTCCTGATGGTCAGCAGTTGCTGGATATGGCGCTCGCCGTCGATTGATACGGTTCAGGGGCGGTCATAGGCCGCCCCACCACCCCAAGAATTCAGGAGGCCAGAATGGCCGGACAAACCTCAGCCCGTGTTGCGCAGACCGGGAACAATCCGTTCCTGCGCGTCGTTGCTGCCATTTCGACACTGGCAGGCTGGTGTTCTGCGGCCATGATTGTCGCCGCCGTTGCTATCACCTGCCAGATGATCATCGTGCGCTTTGTGCTGAACGGATCCACCGTGTGGCAAACCGAAGCCGTGATCTATCTGGTGATCGCCGCCACCCTTGTCGGGTTGCCGTATGTGCAACGTTTGCGCGGACATGTGAACGTCGATCTGATTCCGCTGTCGCTGCCTCCGAAACCGCGGTTTGTGCTGGCGGTTTTCACGTCGGTTCTGTCGATTTCTATCGTGGCCGTGATGCTGTGGTACGGGTATGAATACTGGCATTTCGCGTGGGACCGAGGCTGGCGGTCTGACACGATCTGGGGCGTGCGTCTTTGGATCCCCTATCTGGCTCTGCCTGTCGGATTTGGCCTGCTGCTCCTGCAGATGATCGCCGATCTGGTCGCGCTTATCCTGCGTATCGAAGCCCCCTTTGGACTGGAAGTATAACAATGGATCCGCTCACACTGGGAGGGCTGGTTGCCCTTGTCACCATCATGGTGCTGTTTTCCGGCGTCTCCGTCGCCATCGGGTTGCTGATTGTGTCGGCCGGGTTCCTGATCGCGTTTGACGGGATGCGGTCGCTGGAACTGATGCCCGAAATCCTGTTCGGAAAGCTGGACAATTTCGCGCTGTTGTCGATCCCGATGTTCATCATCATGGGGTCGTCCATCGCCTCAACCCGCGCTGGTGCTGACCTCTACGAAGCGCTGGAACGCTGGCTGACCCGCGTTCCCGGCGGGCTGGTCGTTTCAAACCTTGGCGCCTGCGCGTTGTTTGCGGCGATGTCGGGGTCATCCCCGGCCACCTGCGCCGCAATTGGTAAAATGGGCATCCCCGAGATGCGCAAACGCGGGTATCCTGACGGGGTCGCTGCCGGGTCCATCGCGGCTGGCGGCACACTTGGCATCCTGATCCCGCCATCGGTCACCATGATCGTTTACGGCATCGCTACCGAAACCTCGATCGGACGTCTGTTTCTGGCCGGTGTCATCCCCGGCCTGTTGCTGGTCGGCCTGTTCATGGCCTGGTCACTGTATTCAACGTGGAAATCCGGCGATGCCGAGCTTTTGGCGTCGGGGAGTTATACCTGGGCCGAACGGTTCGAGATTCTGCCCCGCGTGATCCCGTTTCTGCTGATCATTCTTGGTGTGCTTTACGCCATGTATGGCGGCATCGCGACTCCTTCGGAAACGGCTGCTGTTGGCGCGCTTTTGTGTCTGATCATCGCGATGGTCATCTATAAGCTGTGGAACCCGGCTGATCTGTGGGCGGTATTGCGCGACAGCACCAAGGAATCGGTGATGATCCTGTTCATCATCGCGGCTGCGGGTGTGTTTTCCTACATGCTGAGTTCGCTTTTCATCACCCAGTCGATTGCCGAATGGATCGGCACGCTGGATGTGAACCGCTGGGTTTTGATGGGCGCGGTCAACGTATTCCTGCTGATCGCGGGCTTCTTCCTGCCGCCGGTCGCGGTGATCCTGATGGCCGCCCCGATCCTGTTGCCGATCATCACCACCGCCGGGTTCGATCCGATCTGGTTCGCGGTTGTGCTGACCATCAACATGGAGATCGGCCTGATCTCACCGCCCGTCGGTTTGAACCTGTATGTCATCAACGGCATCGCGCCCGATATTTCGCTGAAGACAATCCTCATGGGGTCTTTGCCCTATGTGGCGTGCATGATAATCGCCATTATTCTATTGTGCATGTTCCCCGGACTGGCCACTTGGCTGCCAAACATGGTGATGGGAGGCGCGATATGACCTTGCTTGCTGACCTTCTTTCGACCGTATTCGAGCGGCGATACAGGCGCGAAACATCTGATTCCAACTGGGATGGACGCCCTTTGGAAGATCTGGCCGCCGCGTTGGTCGGGTCAGCCGGAGAAACCTCGGGGTTGGCGCTGGCCAAGGAAATCCTGTCTCGGTTTCAGGCGATGGAGGACGACGCAAAACTGGAGTTCTTCCGCAATATCGCGACCGCGATGAACATCGACCCGGAAACCGTGCGGACCACATTGGACGAGTATGAACAAAACCCGTCCAAAGCCAGCTATCGTGCCTTCGCCGCAGCCGTGGAACCCGCCCGTCAGGAATTGATCCGCAGACTGAACCATGTTCCGGGTGCCACCGGAACCCTCGTGAAAATGCGGGCTGATCTGCTGCGGCTGGGTCGGGGTGAACCAGAGCTGCAGGCGCTGGACCTTGATTTCCGCCATCTGTTTTCCAGCTGGTTCAATCGCGGCTTTCTGGTGCTGCGTCCGATCAGTTGGGAAAGCCCGGCGCATATCCTTGAAAAGATCACCGCCTATGAAGCAGTTCATGCCATCGACAGTTGGGACGACCTGCGCCGCCGCCTGGAACCCAGCGACCGGCGCTGCTTTGGCTTTTTCCACCCGGCAATGCCGGATGAACCCCTGATCTTTGTCGAAGTCGCTCTGATCCGGGGTATTCCGGGGTCTGTGCAGGCGCTTTTGGCCGAAGACCGCGAAGCCATGTCCGGGAACGAGGCGGATACAGCCGTCTTCTATTCCATCTCGAACTGTCAGGCCGGGCTGGCCAGCATCTCGTTCGGCAATTCACTGATCAAACAGGTCGCGTCGGACCTGTCAGCAGAGTTGCCCGGTCTTGAAACCTTTGTCACGCTGTCCCCGATCCCTGAGTTGACCAGATGGATGCGGGAACAGGATCTGACCGCCGACATCGAAAAACCCGATTCCATGGCCGCCCTGGCCGCACATTACCTGCTGACCGCAAAATCGCAGGACGGGCTGCCCTTTGATCCGGTCGCCCGGTTTCACCTGGGCAACGGAGCCATCATCCATGCGGTGCACGCCGATGCTGACACGTCGGAAAAGGGTCGCGCCCAATCCGGCGGCACGATGGTGAACTATCTCTATGATCTTTCCCGGATCTCACAGAATCACGAAAGCTTTGCCACCACGCGCGAAGTCGTCGCTTCGGCGGATGTCAGGGCGTTGGCGGCAACGGTCGATATCCCCTCAAGCCAAGAAAGGTAGCCCTATGTCGAACCCCCTTTATGATGGCTTGTTCGGTGTTCATTCGGGCAAATCGACCCCATTCCTGTTTCTTGCCGACGGCCGAGTGATCTCGCATGAGATGTTTCTTGAGATGGGAGCCCGGATTGCCCATGTGATGACACGTATCGGGCTGGCACCCGGTGACCGTGTTGCCGTTCAGGTCGACAAATCCCCGGAAGCGCTGGCAATATACGCCGCCTGCGCGCAGGCCGGGCTGGTCTTTTTGCCGCTCAACACCGCCTATACCGTCGATGAGCTCAGCTATTTCATCGAAAACAGTGGCGCCGCCCTGATTATCTGCGATTCCGCCCGCCGGTCTGGCCTGACCCAGATCGCGCAAAGCCTGGGTGCACAGATCGAAACGCTGGATGCCAATGGCAGCGGCACCTTGATAGATCAGGCGCGCGCGATGCCCGCGCAGTTCGACACTGTTAACCGGACCGGCGATGATCTTGCGGCCTTTCTGTACACGTCAGGCACCACAGGGCGCTCAAAAGGCGCGATGCTGACGCAAGCCAACCTTTTGTCCAATGCGCAAACGCTGGTGGACGAATGGCGGTTCACCGATGCCGATGTGCTGCTGCACGCCCTGCCGATCTTTCACACCCATGGGCTGTTCGTGGCCTCAAACGTGACGCTTGCCGCAGGCGGCAGCATGGTCTTTCTGCCGAAATTCGACGTCGATCAGATCATCGAATGGATGCCGAAAACGACAACGATGATGGGGGTTCCGACGTTCTATACCCGCCTTTTGTCAGATGACCGGTTTACCCGCGATCTGACAGCGCACATGCGCCTGTTTGTGTCCGGCTCGGCCCCGCTTCTGGCAGAAACCCATGTTCAGTTCGAAACCCTGACCGGACACCGCATCCTTGAACGCTATGGCATGACCGAAACCAACATGAACACCTCGAACCCCTATGACGGTGATCGGCGCGCTGGCACGGTCGGGCTGCCGTTGCCCGGCGTCGAGTTGAAGATCACCGATCCCGACACGGGTAAAACACTGCCGACCGGTGAGATCGGGCAGATCGAAGTTCGTGGTCCGAACGTATTCAAAGGCTATTGGCAAATGCCCGAGAAAACCGCGGCCGAGCTGCGGGCGGACGGGTTTTTCATAACCGGCGACCTTGGGAAAACTGACCACGACGGCTATGTTCAGATTGTTGGCCGAAACAAGGATCTGATCATCTCGGGCGGGTACAATATCTATCCCAAGGAAATCGAACTGGTGCTGGACGACCAGCCCGGGGTTCTGGAAAGTGCCGTGATCGGCGTGCCGCATCCTGATTTTGGAGAGACCGTGCTGGGGATCATTGTACCTGAAAACGGTCAGTCCCCGGATCTGGACGGCATGATGCAAGCCGTTCGCACATCGCTGGCCCGGTTCAAACACCCCCGCCAGCTGATCCTGATCGACGAACTGCCGCGCAACACCATGGGGAAAGTTCAGAAGAACATCCTGCGCGACCAGTATCGGGAAATGTTCACCCCGTAACCGCCCCGTTTCGTTTAAGTCCCAGCACCGTTTTCTCCCATTTTATCTGCTGCTGCGGGAAAATGCAGCTTACCTCAGGCGCGCTTCGGTTTCGGCGTCGAAGACCATCGCCGATGCCGGGTCGAAGTCCAACGCAACATTTGTGCCGATGGGGATCGCTTCATCCCCCTTCGTTTCCACCACGATCCGTTCTTTGGTTGATGTGCTCATGTAATCATAAGCAACGCCGCCCAAACGTTCGCGGATTTCAATGCTCACCGTCGACTCCGCTTCCCGAACCGTGATGTTTTGAGGCCGCAGGCCGACGATGACGGACTGGCCCTCGGCAGGCAAGGCAACTGTGCTCTCCACCATTCGGTTGTCCAACGCAGTGACACAGACCTTGCCATCTTTCACAACGCCATTCAGGAAATTCATGCTGGGCGATCCGATGAATCCGGCCACGAACTTGTTGCCGGGATTCTGATACAATTGCATTGGGGTGCCAACCTGTTCGATCTTGCCGGCACGCAGTACAACGATCTTGTCTGCCAACGTCATCGCTTCGACCTGATCATGGGTCACATAGATCATCGTGGCCCCGATTTCCTTATGTAGTCGGGCGATTTCAACACGCATGTCGACACGCAGTTCCGCGTCGAGGTTCGACAACGGTTCGTCAAACAAGAACACCTCGGGTCCACGGACGATCGCACGGCCAATGGCCACGCGCTGGCGTTGCCCGCCTGACAAAGCTTTGGGTTTGCGTTTGAGATACGGGCCAAGCTGAAGGATTTCGGCAGCCTTGCCGACCTTCCGGGCCACTTCGGCCTTGGGCATGCCGTTCATCTTCAGGCCGAAACCCATGTTTTCTTCCACGGTCATATGCGGATAAAGCGCGTAAGTCTGAAACACCATTGCGACCCCACGATCTGCTGGGTCCGCGCGGGTTACATCACGACCGCCGATGCTGATCTGACCGGCCGAGGTTTCTTCAAGACCGGCCACCATCCGCAACAGCGTGGACTTGCCGCAGCCAGACGGGCCAACGAAAACGCAGAACTCACCATCTTCGATTTCCAGATCAACACCATGGATAACCTTAGCGTCACCATACCGTTTGATCACTTGGTTCAGGATGACACCAGACATGTGGTTCTCCGATCAGTCAGGACGGGAACTGCCAGGCCGAGGCTTCGGCCCCGATCTTTCCGGCAGTTTCTATGAGTTGCGGTTTGAAGGCCGTCAGGTCCTCAAGCGAGCGTCGCGACGTGGACGACACAATCGATATGGCCCCGATCACGCGACCACTTTGGGTGAAAATGGGCGCGGCAATGGAAATGATGCCATCTTCATGCTCTTCGCGGTCATAGGCCACCCCTTCTGCGCGGATCTGGTCGAATTCAGCCATCACGCCGTCTGCAGTATCGTGCGTTGCCGAGGTGAATTTCAGATAGGTCTGATGCGACATGGCGCGGTCAAATCGTTCTGGCGTCAGGTGCGCCAGAATTGCTTTTCCGACGCCCGTACAATGCGCCGGGGCAATACGACCCGCCTGCGCCAGCGTGTCAAACCGATTAGAGCTGCGGCATTTATCGATGAACAGAACCTGTCCGTTCTCCATCTGCGCAAGATGGATGGTTTCGCCAGTTTCGACGGCAAGCGCCTCAAGATGCAGCCGCGCCAGAGGGGCCAGAGAACTTTGCGCCCATGCCTGATGCGCCAACCGGACCAAACGCAAACCCAGCGAATAGGTCTGACGCTCGCCATCATATTTCAACATGCCCTGGTTCGTCAGGGTCTGAAGAAACCGATACAGCGTGGCCTTGGGGTGCGGGCTTTGCTCAAGCAAATCCGAAAAGCGAACCGGGCGGCCGATTTCGGCCACCATATCCAGGATATCCAGGGCTTTGCCGACAGTGCCATCGCCAGATGCCTGCTTATTCATCAGAAATGACCCTCCCTGCCCTGAAAATCCCCGAAATGCGAAACTGTTGACATAGGTATCTGCGTCCTGCACTGTTTTCAATAGTTGATATCATGTTCCATTATTTGGAACTTTTGTTAACCCCGCCGGAGACGGCGGATCAGAGGGACATCAAGGGAGGAAACCATGTTCCATCGCACCAAGACCCTGGCGGCCGCGTTCGCTGCTTCGACTTTGCTTGCATCGCCGCTCTTTGCAGGTGAGCTGGTCATAAATACGGATACATCGGACCCTGCCCCCAAAGCCGCATTCGAAGCCCTGATTGCAGGCTTTGAAGCCGAAAATCCCGACGTCGAGGTCACCTGGAACCTGTTTGACCACGAAGGATACAAAACCTCGATCCGCAACTTTCTGACCGCAGATGCCCCGGATCTGGCGAACTGGTATGCAGGCAACCGGATGCTGCCCTATGTCAACGCCGGCCTGTTCGAGCCTGTTGACGATGTCTGGGACGAACACAACTTGCACGAAACGCTGGCCTCGTCCGAAGGGTCCATGACCATCGATGGCCAGATCTGGGGCGTGCCCTATACGTATTATCAGTGGGGTGTGTACTATCGTAAGGACATCTTCGAGGCCAACGGCATTGCCGTCCCGAAAAACTGGGACGACTTCAAGGCCGCCGGCGCCAAACTGACCGCCGCAGGCATCACCCCGATCACCATTGGCACCAAGTATCTTTGGACCGCTGGCGGCGTGTTCGACTATCTGAACCTGCGCACCAATGGCTATGATTTCCACATGGCGCTGACCAAGGGTGAAATCCCTTGGACCGATGATCGCGTCAGGGCCACCATGGCCAACTGGAAAGAGCTTCTGGATGCCGGTTTCTTCCTCGACAACCATGCTGCTTATTCCTGGCAGGAAGCACTGGCACCGATGGTACAGGGTGAAGCCGCCATGTACGTCATGGGCAACTTCGCTGTCGCACCTTTGCGCGAGGCTGGCCTGACTGACGATCAGCTTGGGTTCTTCCAATTCCCGGTGATCAATCCTGACGTACCACTGGCCGAAGAGGCCCCAACCGACACGATCCACATTCCGTCCAACGCCAAGAACAAGGAAGACGCCAAGAAATTCCTGGCCTATCTGGCGCGCGCCGATGTGCAGACCGAGATCAACATGACGCTCGGACAGTTGCCGATCAACAAAGACAGCTCAGTCGGCGACGACAAGTTCCTGCAGGCCGGTTACGAAATGCTAAGCTCAACCGACGGCGGCATCGCGCAGTTCTTTGACCGTGACGCACCCGCCGAGATGGCCAAAGCCGGAATGGAGGGCTTTCAGGAATTCATGGTCAAGCCCGAACGTCTGGACAAGATCCTTGAACGTCTCGAGAAAGTCCGGAACCGCGTCTACAAATAATCCTGAACAGGCCTGTCTCTGGCGAAATCCGGGGGCAGGTCTACCAGCGCGCCTTGCCTGAGAGGGAAAACAGTGTCCGCCTATTGGAAGAAGAACCAGCAACGGCTTGCGCCATGGCTTTTCCTGGCACCGGGAATCTTCATGTTCCTGATGTACGTGATCATTCCGATCTTCCAGTCAGTGAACATCAGCTTTTATGCCTGGGACGGTTTGGGTGAACGCGAATGGGTCGGCGCGGGCAACTATGTCGAACTGATGGACGACGAGGCGTTTTACACCTCTTTGAAAAACAACGTCCTCTGGCTGGTCCTTTACATGCTGGCCATTCCTGCCGGCCTGTTCGTGGCCCTGTTTCTGAACCAAACCGTACGCGGCATCCGCATTTATAAGTCTTTGTTCTTTTTCCCTTTTGTCATTTCTCAGGTTGTGGTCGGTCTGGTCTTTTCGTGGTTCTATGATCCCAAATACGGGCTACTGAACATCTTTCTGACCTCTCTCGGGTTCGAGGCGATACCAGTTCTGGCTGACGAAACCTGGGTAACCTACGGCATCATCGCCGCTGGCCTGTGGCCGCAAACAGCCTATTGCATGATCCTGTATCTGACCGGTTTGAACGCGGTTGATCCCGAACAGATCGAAGCGGCGCGGCTGGACAACGCGAAAGGCTTTAAGTTGCTGTGGTACGTGGTGTTGCCGCAACTCAAGCCCGCCACCTTCATCGCGGTTGTGGTGACAGTGATTGGCGCTTTGCGGTCGTTCGATCTGATTTCGATCATGACCGATGGCGGCCCCTGGGGCAGTTCCCGCGTGCTTGCCTTTTACATGTATGAACAAGCGTTCAGCGAATACGGCTTCCGGATGGGCTACGGCGCCGCGATTGCGGTCGTGCTGTTCGCCATCATGATGATCTATATCTCGGTCTTCCTGTACAAGATGTACCGCGACGAGAGAGGGTACTGAGGTGTTTCCGACCCCGATAGCAAGGACATCCTCTGGCACCCAGATCGCCTATAAGATCGCGCTGCCGGTTGCGCTGGTCCTGTGGTTGTTGCCACTGATTGCAGTCGCGCTGACCTCGGTACGATCGGCGGGGGATATCACAGCGGGCAACTATTGGGGGTGGCCGACCAGCTTCAATCTGTTGGCAAACTATACCGCGATCTTCGAAAACACGCCGATCGGCAAATATATCCTGAACTCATTCAAGGTGACGATCCCGACTGTGATCGGCTCGGTCGCATTAAGCTGCATGACTGGCTTTGCGCTGGCAGTCTATAAATTCCGTGCCAATCTGATCGTGTTTTTCATGTTCGTCGCTGGTAACTTTGTGCCCTTTCAAATCCTGATGGTGCCCGTCCGCGACCTGACGCTGAACATGGGGATCTACAACACCACCGCCGGGCTGGCGCTGTTTCACATCGCCTTTCAGACCGGTTTTTGCACCCTGTTCATGCGCAATTTCATCAAGGCCATGCCGTTTGAACTGATCGAGGCGGCGCGGGTCGAAGGCGTCAGCGAAATCAAGATTTTCTGGTACGTCGTGCTTCCGCTGATGAAACCGGCAATCGCCGCGCTTTCGGTGCTGATCTTTACCTTTATCTGGAACGACTATTTCTGGGCCACCGTGCTGACGCAGGGCGCAGACACGCAGCCCATAACTGCAGGCCTTTATTCATTGAACGGCCAGTGGGTTGCGGCATGGCATCTGGTGTCAGCCGGGTCCATTGTGGCGGCCCTGCCGCCGGTCTTGATGTTCTTCCTGATGCAACGCCACTTTATCGCCGGTCTGACGTTGGGGGCCGTGAAATGATCCGATGCTGGCGGCTTGACGACGCGCGTCAGACGGTTGTGCTCGGATCCCGCCATGACCGCCTTGCCGAGGTGATCTATTGGGGGGCGCGGCTGCCCAACGACGAAGATCTGGCCACGCTTTATGCGGCGCACGATCTGGACGTGACCGGCGGAATGCTGGACGCCAACCCTGAACTCTCCGTGTGCCCCGAAGCCACCCGCACCTTTCCCGGCCAACCCGGAATGGTCCTGCACGACACAAATGGCTCACCGCTGCTGCCCCGTTTCCGTTTGTCGGAGGCGCAGAAGACAGACGATCAGCTGACCCTGACCTACACGGACAGCGCTGCTGCTCTGACCTATTCGGCGCGGTTCCTGATCAACGCCAAAACCCATGTAATCGAAGCGCGGGCCACGCTTGAGGCATCTCGCCCCGTTCGCGTGCATTGGCTTTCCGCGCCGGTCTTTCCTGCTCCGCAGCACTCGGACGAGATGATCGATTTTTCCGGGCGTTGGTGTGGCGAATTTCAGGTGAATGTCACGCCCTGGTCCCCGGGTATCCGGCTTCGTGAAAACCGGACCGGCCGCACCGGGCACGAACATTTTCCCGGCCTGATTGTCCCGTGCAAAGGGGCGACGAACACCGCCGGCGACGCGTATGCGTTTCACTATGGCTGGTCTGGCGGTCATCGCATGGTCGCCGAAGAACTGCCGGACGGGCGCCGCCAAATTCAGTTTGGTCACGCCACTGGGTTAGAAAACGCTTCCAGTACGAGGTTCGAAACAGCGCCGCTGTACGCCGTGTTCTCGGACGCTGGGTTCAACGGATGCGCCGTGGCCTTTCAACGGCATGTGCGAGACCAGATTGTCCGGTTTCCCACCCCAGCACGGTCGCGACCAGTTCACTATAACTGCTGGGAAGCGGTCTATTTTGATCACAGCCTGCCAGTCCTCACAGACATCGCTGACCGGGCCGCCAAACTGGGGGCAGAACGCTTTGTGCTGGACGACGGCTGGTTTGGAACACGAGACGACGACACCCAGGCGTTGTCAGATTGGCATATCGACCGGCGCAAATACCCCGACGGGCTGACCCCGCTGATCGATCATGTTCACAAGCTGGGCATGACCTTCGGCATCTGGTTTGAACCCGAGATGATCAACCCGAATTCAGACGTCTATCGCGCCAACCCGCACTGGGCACTCGGCGACACCGACCAAATCCTCGGGCGGCATCAGATGGCGCTGAACATGGCGTTGCCCGAGGTTTGCGAGTTCTTGTTTGACCGTATCTCTGCCGTGCTGCGCGACCACGAGATCGATTATGTCAAATGGGATCATAACCGCGTGCTGCCCCTGCCGGACGCGACCCAGACACAGGGGACCTATGCCCTGATCGACCGTCTGCGCGCCGCATATCCGAAAGTGGAAATCGAAAGCTGCGCTTCAGGCGGCGGGCGGATCGACTTTGGCATTCTGTCCCGAACGCACCGGGTGTGGCTGTCAGACAGCAACGACGCGTTGGAACGTCTGAAGATACAGCACAATGCTGCGCTTTTCCTGCCCATGGCGGTGACCGGTAGCCATGTCGGACCACGGCGGTGTCATACCTCGGGGCGGGTGATGGATATCAGGTTTCGCGCCTGGGTGGCCGCGCAGAGGCATATGGGGTTCGAAATGGACCCGCGCGAACTGACCGATGAAGAAGCCGAGGTTTTGACGGGCGTGACGGGATGGTGGAAAGCCAATCGTGACTGGATGCTCCACGCCGATATTCTGCGCTTGGACAGCCCGGACCCTGCCGTGATCGCCGAGCAGCAATTGGCGCAAGGTGGTGACAGATTTGTGGTGTTTGCAGGACGGGCCGAACCCTCACGCCAGATCGCGCCCCGGCCTTTGCCTCTGACCCAACTGTCGCCGGACGCATACTATCGGGTCGACCTGATCAACCGGGACGACGCACCCGCCCTGTCGCGCGGCAATCCGGCCCTGAAAACAGGCGCCATCACGGTGAGCGGGCAATACCTGATGCAGCACGGTTTAACCTTGCCGTGGAGCTTTCCGGAAACGATGTGGGTGATCGAAGGGACCCGTCTGTGACCTCATGAAACGTACACTTGGCACCTGCTATTATCCCGAACACTGGCCCAAAAGCACCTGGAAGGACGATGCTACCCGCATGGCCGATCTGGGTCTGACATGGGTCCGCATCGGTGAATTCGCATGGTCACAATTGGAACCGACCGCCGGAGCCTATGACTTCGGATGGCTTGATGACGCGATAGAAACGCTTGGCGCTGCCGGATTGCGTGTGGTTCTTGGCACGCCCACCGCGACACCACCGCGCTGGATGCTGGATCGTCATCCCGACATGTTGGCCATGGATCCCAAGGGCAGACCCCGCAAATTCGGGTCGCGCCGCCATTACTGTTTCAGTCACGAAGGCTATAAACAGGAATGCGCCCGGATCGTAACCGCACTGGCCAGACGCTATGGCCGCAACCCGCATGTCGCAGCCTGGCAAACCGACAACGAATACGGTTGCCACGACACCACGATCTCATACAGCGAAGCCGCGCGATCAGCCTTCAGGCTTTGGTTGCGGGCGCGGTATCCGGGCGACGGCAATGACGGCGACATCGACGCACTGAACGGGGCCTGGGGCAATGTGTTCTGGTCGATGAAATACGACGACTTCGACCAGATCGGTCTACCCAACCTGACAGTGACCGAACCGAACCCGGCGCACAGTCTGGCCTTTCGGCGTTTCAGTTCGGATCAGGTGGTTCGGTTCAACCGGCTTCAGACAGACATCCTGAGGGCGCGCACAAATGCGCCCATCGCGCATAATTACATGGGGCGGATCACAGATTTTGACCATTTCGCCGTCGGGGCAGATCTGGATATTGCCAGTTGGGACAGCTATCCGCTGGGCTTTCTTGAAGATCGCGTCGGGGCCACACCGGATCATCAACGCCGCTTTGCCAGACAGGGCGATCCCGATTTTCAGGCCTTTCACCATGACCTGTACCGCGCCGTGGGCCGCGGCCGCTGGTGGGTGATGGAACAACAGCCGGGACCGGTCAACTGGGCACCCTATAACCCCGCCCCCTTGCCCGGCATGGTCCGGCTGTGGAGCTGGGAAGCGTTCGCTCATGGTGCAGAAGCCGTGTGCTATTTCCGCTGGAGGCAAGCCCCGATGGCCCAGGAACAGATGCATGCAGGGTTGCTGCGACCCGACAACGCCGAGGCCCCGGCAATGCACGAGGTCCGACAACTGGCGTCAGAGATCTCTGGCGCCCCGGCGGTCGGGGCGTCTTGCACGTCGGTCGCGCTGATATTCGACTACGACGCCGATTTCGCCTGGTCCGTCCAGCCACATGGGCAGGGGCTCAGCTATTTCGGACTGGTTTTTCAGGTGTATCAGGCGATGCGCACTCTTGGTTTATCCATCGACATCCTGCCGCCGGACACCACAGATTTCTCTGGCTATCGCCTGATCGCCGCGCCAGGGCTTATGCACATGCCGGATGCCCTGAAAGAGGCGTTGTTGCAAAGCGGGGCACAGGTTGTCGTCGGGCCAAGAAGCGGGGCGCGGGATCAGGACATGTCCATTCCGGTGCCACTGCCACCTGCGCTGCCCGGAATTGACGTAACCGTATCCTATGTCGAAAGCCTGCGACCGGACATGCCCGTCCCACTGCAGGGCGACGGCGCGGTTACGCATTATGTGGAAGCCTTGGAAGGCAGCGCGACGGTTGACCTGGTTTCACAGGATGGTGCTGCGATTGCCATGTCCGGTATGAATACTCAGTACGTCGGTGGTTGGCTCGACCATCAAGGTTGGCGGCGGGTTTTACGTCAGGCTTGCACGAAGGCCGGTGTTGACACCCTGAACCTGCCCGAAGGCCTGCGCCTGCGCGACACCGAAACCGAGCGCTTCTGGTTTAACCACAATGCCAAGCCCGTGACCTTTTCCGGCAGAGTTTTCCCTGCCGCATCGGTGTCACGAGACACGCCATGACACGTCCTGCAAATCAAGCTTACGCCATCGGGCAGTTCGGTTCGATGTGAGGATGTCGTGGCCGACGTCGAACACGGGTGGCCTCAGAACTCTTCAAGCCAGTTGTCAGACGGAGAGCGGCGAACAGGTCTGAGAGTTCCTGCACCGCAGAATGCCTGCCCGATCCAACCATCTCCGGATGCATGATGCTGACTGGCACCCAAGGTGACCCTCAAAAAAGAAAACCCCGCAGCTATCTGCGGGGTTCTCTACATCTTACTTGTTCGCAGTTGGTGCCGGATCAGGCGGCCAGTGCGCCTTTGGCTTGCTCAACAATAGCGCTGAATGCTTCGGGCTCATGCACGGCCAGATCGGCCAGAACCTTACGGTCCACTTCGATGCCAGCCATGTTCAGACCATTGATGAAGCGCGAATATGTCAGAGCTTCGTCATGCGAGCGTACAGCAGCATTGATCCGCTGGATCCACAGCGCGCGGAAATTCCGCTTGCGGTTCTTGCGGTCGCGGGTTGCATACTGGTTTGCCTTGTCAACGGCCTGACGGGCGACCTTGAAGGTATTCTTGCGGCGGCCATAGTAACCTTTGGCGGCCTTGATAACCTTCTTGTGACGGGCGTGAGTTGTGGTTCCACCTTTTACGCGGGACATATCTAAATCTCCTCTTAACGGTCGTAGGGCATGAAGCCCTTGACGATCTTGGCGTCGGGGGCGGAAAGGGTCGTGGTGCCGCGGGCATCACGGATGAATTTTCTGGTGCGTTTGATCATGCCGTGGCGTTTGCCGGCCTGACCAGCCATAACCTTGCCGGTGGCAGTCACCTTAAAGCGCTTCTTGGCGCTCGACTTCGTCTTCATCTTGGGCATTTTCGTCTCCTTGAGTCGATTTCGTTACGCACGACTCGGCATGCCTCGATCGGCCGGCCGTACGAATAGAGGCGCCCAATACGAAAGATAGGCGGGACAGGCAAGGGAAAACCGCCGTATCAGGCCAACGAACATGACCGACGGTCCGAACACCGCCATCAAACCCTGCTTCTTTGCCACATACAGTGGACCGATCAGGGGATGATGCTGCCAACAACTTTCAGAAAAACATCCGGCACGTCGCTGATCTCGTACCCGCCTGGATGCGTTTTCACCGCATAGATCACCATGGCGGCCGAAATGATGATGATGAATATGGGCGCGCGGGGTGGGCGGGATTCACTGAAGGCCGACATGATTGCCGGAATGCAAAGCACCCCCAGTATCAAGCCCACGATAAGGAGCACATCCGTATTCATCACGTTCCCACCCTTTAAATAATCCACAGACGATAGGTCAGTATCGCGCCGAAAAGATTAACCCGGATCCGTGCTATAGATCAAACGTTCATCACAAGGGGCAACGCGAAGAATGTTGGTTGTGCCTGGCATGTTGAACGGCACACCGGCCATAACAACAATCTGGTCGCTTTCCACAGCAAACCCACCCGAGCGCGCCGCACGCGCCGCATTGACCACCGCGCTTTTGAACCGCTCCAGCACTTCTGTCATCACGCAATTGCAGCCCCAGCTCAGGCAGAGCCTGCGCGCCGTGCCCCGCAACGAGGTCATTGCAATGATCGGCACACCGGGCCGTTCACGCGCGGTCAGCAGCGCCGTTGTGCCGCTTTGCGTGAAAACACAGATCGCTTTGATGTCGGTGGTTTCGGCGATCTCGCGGGCCGCCCCGACAATGGCGTCGGCCACGCCGTGCTTCCGCCCACCCCGAGACGCGGCGATGATGCCGGTATAATTCGGGTCGGCTTCGACCTCGATCGCGACTTTGTCCATGGTCTGGACTGCTTCGATCGGGAATTGGCCGGCGGCCGATTCCGCGCTCAGCATGATCGCGTCCGTGCCCTCATAGATTGCTGCCGCAACGTCCGACACTTCGGCGCGGGTCGGAACCGGGCTTTCGATCATGCTTTCCAACATTTGGGTCGCGACGATCACCGGCTTGGCCACATAGCGACACTTGCGGATCAGACGCTTCTGGATCGGCGGCACCTGCTGAAGCGGTAACTCGACCCCAAGATCCCCGCGTGCAACCATGATCCCGTCAGATACTTCCAGAATCTCATCGAAATGTTCGACCGCCGAGGGCTTTTCGATCTTGGCCAGAATCGCCGCCCGGCCATCCGCCAATTCGCGCGCCTCAGCCACATCTTCAGGGCGTTGAACAAAGGACAACGCCAGCCAGTCGACGCCAAGGCGACAAGCGACTTCCAGATCGGCCCGATCCTTTTCGCTAAGCGCAGCCAGCGGCAACACGACATCGGGCACGTTCACGCCCTTGCGGTTCGAAATGGTGCCGCCTGCGACCACGGTACATTCGGCATAATCCGGTCCGCAATCTTCGACCTTCAGCCGAATCTTGCCATCGTTGACCAACAGCGATGCCCCCATCTTGAGGGCCGCAAAAATCTCGGGGTGAGGCAGGCAGACGCGGGTTGCATCGCCTTCAGCGGTGTCCAGATCCAGCCGGAAGCTTGCGCCGTCTTCCAATTCTTCGGATCCATTTGCAAAGCTGCCAACCCGCAGCTTGGGGCCTTGCAAATCGGCAAGAATGGCAATCGGGCTGTCCAAATCGCGCTCAACCTCGCGAATAATCCTGTGTTTTTCGCGAATCTCGTCATGGGTGCCGTGGCTCATGTTTAGGCGAAAGACATCCGCGCCAGCCTCGTGCAGGGCGCGGATCATGTCATAGGTCTCAGAGGCCGGGCCCAGAGTCGCCACAATTTTCACATTTCTCAGACGTCGCATGGTCCCGCTCTCTCCAATGTTCCGGAATTGCGATATGTTACCGCAAACAATTTCATTGGGTGCTTATCGCCCAATTCCCATTCCCGGGCAACTCCCCTACATATCTGCCGCAACACTGGTGGCAGGCATATGACATATACTCCGTTTTTCATTCATGGCGAAACCCGCCCCGCGCGTTGGCTGATCACCTGTGATCACGCCGCCAACACTGTGCCGCCACAGGTGAACAGCGGCGATCTGGGGCTGGCGCGCGAGGATATGGAACGCCACATCGCCTTTGATCCCGGATCATACGGGGTGGCGCAGCATCTTGGTGTTTTGCTGGACGCCCCGGTGATCGCGTCGAACTTCTCGCGCCTTGTGATCGATCCGAACCGGGGCGAAGATGATCCGACACTTCTGATGAAGCTCTATGACGGCTCCATCATCCCCGGAAATCGCGATGCTGATGACGCCGAGATCGAACGCCGGTTGAACCTGTGCTATCGGCCTTATCATGAACAACTGGCCCGCATGGCCGCCCTGCCGCATGCTGTGATCCTGTCGATCCATTCTTATACAAGGCAGTTGCGCGGACGTCCGCCCCGCCCTTGGGAAGTTGGGGCGCTCTATGCCGAAGATGACCGGCTGGCCCGACCCTTCATTGATATCCTGAGCGCAGACAGCGACCTGACAGTTGGCGACAATGAACCCTATTCCGGCCACCTGCCCGGCGACGCCGTCGACAAACACGCCATCGCGTTTGGACGCCCCAATCTATTAATCGAACTTCGAAACGATCTGATCGCGGACCATACAGAACAAAAGGCCTGGGCCGAACGGCTGGCTCCGGTGCTGCAAGAGGCGCTGGATCGCAGCGGCGTCTGACCCGACCCAGCCGCAAACCTTGCACCAAGCCCCCCGCTCCTTGCATAAAACGTGCAGGTTCCTGATGGTCCCGCGAGGAGAAGCACATGACACAAGAAACGTTGACAACCTTCTTTGGTTGGATGACCGTACTGAATATCGGCTTTCTGGCCTTTACCAGCATCGCGATGGTCACGATGATGGATTGGGTAACCGGCATACACGGCCGCATGTTCCGCATGGAACCGGCAGATGTGCGCGCCGCCTATTTCCGCTATCTTGCCCAGTACAAGGTGATGACGTTCATCTTTGCCCTTGGGCCTTATCTGGCCTTGAGGCTGATGTGACGGCGAAAACGACCCACACAAACCACCGTTTGTTGTAACCATCGCCTGCGATTGCTACGCCTCATACAAAGCACACCCCAACACTCGGAGCCCATCATGGATCAACAGACCGAAATCGAACTTCAAGCCGCCGCCTTCCGCCGCCTGCAAAAGCACCTGATGGAGGATCGGCGTGATGTACAGAACATCGATCTGATGAATCTGGCCGGGTTTTGCCGGAACTGCCTGAGCCGTTGGTATCAGGAAGCCGCCGCTGAGCAAGGCATCGAGATAAGCAAGGACGAGGCGCGCAAAATCTATTACGGCATGCCCTATGACGACTGGAAAACCGCACATCAGACCGAAGCCAGCGCAGACAAACAAGCCGCCTTCGAAGTTGCATTTGACGAAAACGTCACCAAGAAAAGCTAATCTTTTGGTGCAGTGGCGCACAGAATTTGTTCGGCTTATCAACTTCTGTGCTTGAGTTATCAGGACTATGGTGAGCGGGTCACAAACCGTCCAATCCACCGGAGCGCCGTATGCCTGATCGTTTGCCCACCTACTTCATTTCACATGGCGGCGGTCCGTGGCCCTGGCTCCCCAACATGGCAGCGCAACTTAAGCCACTGGCTGCTTCTCTGGCCCGGATCCCGCAAGAGATCGGTCAGACGCCCAAAGCGATCCTGATGATCTCGGGCCATTGGGAAACCAATGACTTTTCGGTCATGACTTCGCCACACCCGCCGATGTTGTACGATTATTACAATTTTCCGCACGAAACGTACGAAATCCAGTACCCGGCCCCGGGCGCACCTGCACTCGCCGGTCGCGTTGCGCAGATGATCGGGGACGCGGGTCTGCCGGTTCAGCAGGACGCTGACCGCGGGTTCGACCACGGCACCTTTGTGCCGATGGCGGTCATGTACCCAAAAGCTGATGTGCCGCTGTTTCAGGTGTCGATGCGGCACAGCTATGATCCGGCCGAACATTTTGCCTTGGGTCAGACGCTGTCTCCGCTTCGCGACGAGGGTGTCCTGATAATCGGATCCGGCCTCAGCTATCATAACCTGCGCGAATTCGGCCCGCAGGCAAAAGCACCGTCGACAGCCTTTGACAACTGGCTCACCCAATCACTGGCTTTGCCCCCGGACCAGCGCACCGAAACGGTGCTCGACTGGGAAAAGGCCCCCAGCGCACGCGATTGTCACGCACAAGAAGATCACCTTGTCCCGCTGTTCGTGGCACTCGGTGCTGCAGAACATGACACAGCCATTCGGGTGTATCACCAGACCGACATTTTCGGTGGCGTCACGGCATCAAGCTACCGGTTCGGGTAACCCCAAGCCGAATTCTGCCAGTCTTGAAGGCGCCTCAGACAGCCGCCTTCAGGCTTTCTTCCAGATAGATTTCGCGCAAGCGCGGCGCGACTTCGCCCGGCGTGCCGGTCCCGATCTGCGCGCCGTCAATCTCGACCACCGGCATCACAAACGTGCTGGCAGACGTGATGAACGCCTCATCGGCATCTTGCGCTTCTTCGATGGTAAAGTTGCGCTCTTCCACTTCCATCTGCGCCTCTTTGGCGAACCGCAGAACCGCAGCGCGGGTAATGCCATGCAGGATGTCGGATGAAAGCGCGCGGGTGATGATCTTGCGACCCTTGACGATATAGGCATTGTTGCTGGTGCCTTCGGTCACGAACCCGTCCTCGACCAGCCAGGCATCGTCTGCACCGGCCTTCTTGGCCATCATCTTGCCCATCGACGGGTACAGCAACTGTACCGTTTTGATGTCGCGCCGACCCCAGCGGATATCCTCGATCGAGATAACCTTGATGCCCTTTTTCGCCGCCGGATTGTCGGCCAGCCCCGGCTTGTTCTGGGTAAACAGCACCAGGGTCGACGGAGTTTCTTCCGGGTCAGGAAAGGCGAAATCGCGGTCACCGGGCGCGCCGCGCGTGACCTGCAGATAGATCATGCCTTCAACAATCCCGTTACGCTCGACCAACTCGCGGTGAATGGCCAGCAATTCGTCCTTGGTGGCCGGCGCGGCCATGTCCAGTTCAGTCAATGACCGTTCCAGCCGAACGGCGTGGCCCTCAAAATCAACCAGCTTGCCGTCCAGAACCGAGGTCACTTCATAAACGCCATCCGCCATCAGGAACCCGCGGTCAAAGATCGAAATCTTTGCGTCTTCCTCGGGCAGGTACTCACCGTTCACGTATACAATGCGGCTCATCTGTCAGTTCCTTGTCTCTGGCCGGGTCATCCCCACAGCGCGGCTGCTGGCGGATGAACGCCCCGGTCGTCAAATGTCAAAGCGTTGGTTCGGTCTTCCGCCAACAAAAGCGGCCCGTCAAGGTCTGTCACGGCCGCACCCTGCGCCAACAGAACAGCCGGCGCCATCGCCAGAGAACTGCCGACCATGCAGCCAACCATGATACCATAACCTTCGGCTTGAGCTGCTGCTTTCAAGGCCAGCGCCTCGGTCAGACCACCGGTCTTGTCCAGCTTGATGTTGATGACATCGTACTTGCCTTTCAGTCCCGGCAGGCTGTCGCGATCATGACAGCTTTCATCGGCACACACCGGAACCGGACGCTCCATCCCCAGCAGGGCGTCATCCTCACCGGCGGGCAAGGGCTGTTCCACCAGATCAACACCCAATCGCACAAGATGCGGCGCCAGATCGGCATATACCTCGGCCGACCATCCTTCGTTTGCGTCAACGATGATCCGCGCCGCGGGCGCGCCCGCCCGCACCGCTTCCAACCGCGGCATGTCGTCGGGTGTGCCCAGTTTGATCTTCAAAAGCGGTCGAAACGCGTTCAATGCCGCCTGCGCCTGCATCGCCTCCGGCGTATCCAGCGACAAGGTATACGCCGTGATTTCTGGCCCCGGTGCGGGCAGCCCGACCAGATCCCAAACCCGCTTGCCTGCGGCCTTGGCCTCAAGATCCCAAAGGGCGCAATCCACGGCATTGCGCGCCGCGCCCGCTGGCAGCAAATCGCGCAGGCTGTCATGATCAAACGCCTCGGGAAGGCCGCTGATCTCGTCGGTCACACTGTCCAGCGTTTCGTCGTAACGGGCATAGGGCACGCATTCGCCCCAGCCGGTGATGCCATCCTGCGTAAGCCGAACCGTCAACACTTTCGCTTCGGTCCGCGAGCCGCGCGAAATCGTAAAGGCCTGCGCCAGTTTGAAAACATCTCGCGTGACTTCGATTTTCACTGCCCTGCCCTTCTTCTCTTTGAAAATACTCCCGCCGGAGGCATCCCAGCCCCCGACAGTCTTGCCGACGCCTGATCAGATAGCGGCCAGCGCATCCACCAGCTTACCTGCACCATACCGGAACGGGTCAGTCGCGGGCAGCCCCATGTCTGCTTCCAGCTTTGCGAGATAGGCTCGTGCGTCGTCATCAGCCAAATTCTGCGTGTTGACCGAAATACCAACGACCTGACACGCGGGGTTTGCGACCCGTGCCAATGGCAGTGCCGTATCCCGCAGGTCTTCCAGCGTCGGCAACGCGTATCCGGGCAGCCCGCGCATATGCGTCCGGGTCGGTTCGTGGCACAGGATCAGCGCATCCGGCTGACCGCCATGCACCAAGGCCATCGTCACCCCGGAAAAGGACACGTGGAACAGCGATCCCTGCCCTTCGATCATATCCCAATGATCCTCGTCATTGTCAGGGGTCAGCCATTCAACGGATCCGGCCATGAAATCGGCAATCACCGCATCCAGCGGAACACCATCGCCGGTGATCAGAATACCGGTCTGGCCCGTGGCGCGGAAGGTCGATTTCATACCACGCGATCGCATTTCGGCGTCCATCGCCAAAGCCGTGTACATTTTGCCGATCGAACAATCGGTTCCGACAGCCAGACACCGTTTGCCCGTGCGCTTGACGCCGTTGGCAATCGGATACTCCACTTCCGGGACGCGAACGTCATGCAGGGCACGGCCCGTTGCTTCTGCCACGGCCACCAGATCGGGTTCCTCGCGCAAAAGGTTGTGCAAGCCGCTGGCAAGGTCAAAGCCTTCTTCCAGCGCCATCACCAGAACCTTTTTCCACTCGGGGCTGATCACGCCACCCCTGTTGGCAACACCGATCACCAGCGTCTTCGCACCGGCAGCCTTTGCCGCCAGCAGGTCCATGTCTTGCAGGCCCAGATCAGCCTTGCAGCCATCCATCCGGTACTGGCCAACCGCGTTCTCGGGGCGCCAGTCCTTGATACCCTGAGCCACTTTGGCGGCCAGTTGGTCAGGCGCATCGCCCAGGAACAACAGATACGGGGTTTCGATCATCGCGCGGCTCTCCTTTTGTTCTCGCGAACTCTAGGAAATTGCAGGAACGAGTGTTTCGCGTTTTTCGTTCTAACGCGCCGCTGCCGTGCAATCTTCTTCGATCAAATCAAACTTTTGTCGAAGAAACTCCAGACCCGCCCGAAAAATGCACACGATTCGAACGGTCCCTATTTCGTCAGCCGACCCTCATACCGTCCGCCACCCCAGTTTACCAAAACGAGCTTTCCGTTGTTGACGACGTAAAGATCATAGCGCGGCTTCGAATAGTCGATACACCGAACACCGTCTTTGTAGAACCTGTACCCCGGCGCTTTCCATGTCTCTGATCCAGCTTTGTAGGCATAGCTTCCATCCGTACGGTACGTTTCGGTGCCACCGTCGTACTTGACCTCCTTTCCTTCCAACGTTTTGGCAAGAAAATCGGCAGTCACACGCTGATCATCGCTGTGCAGGTTCCAGCCATTTTTTGGCGCGGATGACCCGCAAGCCGCTGCCGCTGCCGCTGCCGCCCCAGCCCCCAAACCGACTGAAATCGAGAAAACCAAACAAACCGCCAAACTCTTCATGTCCAATAAGTAATCATCAAAGCAAGCCATGCGGTCAGCCCTTCTGTCAATATAAGCCCCTATTGCACGGCAGAAGAATGCTGCACCTGCATAATTCCGCTTGCGTGGGTTCGCGCAATTTAATACCTCCTGAACCCAGAAAAACGTAATTTCCTTACCCATAGAGGTCATCGCTCATGAGCTTCCGTCTTCAACCTGCCGCCCCGGCCCGCCCCAATCGCTGCCAGTTGTTTGGCCCGGCCTCGAACACCAAGCTCTTTGCCAAGATGGCCGCCTCAGCCGCCGATGTGATCAATATCGACCTCGAAGATTCGGTGGCACCGAGCGACAAGGACATGGCGCGCGCCAATGCAATTGAAGCGATCAACACCGTGGATTGGGGCACCAAAACGCTGAGCGTCCGGATCAACGGGTTGGACACACCGTTCTGGTACCGCGATGTGGTCGATCTGCTGGAACAGGCAGGCGAGCGTCTGGACCAGATCATGATCCCGAAAGTGGGCTGCGCTGGCGACATCTATGCCGTTGACGCTCTGGTCACTGCGATCGAGGCCGCCAAGGGCCGCACCAAACGGATCGATTTCGAAGTGATCATCGAATCCGCTGCCGGTATCGCCCATGTCGAAGAAATCGCCGCCGCCTCGGCCCGCATGGTCGCGATGAGCCTTGGCGCTGCCGATTTTGCCGCGTCGATGGGCATGCAGACCACTGGCATCGGCGGCACGCAGGAAAACTATTACATGCTGCGCGACGGCGTAAAGCACTGGTCCGACCCATGGCACTGGGCACAGGCCGCCATTGTCGCCGCCTGCCGCACCCACGGCGTTCTGCCGGTCGACGGTCCGTTCGGTGATTTCTCGGACGATGAAGGCTTTCGCGCGCAGGCATTGCGCTCGGCGACGCTGGGCATGGTCGGCAAGTGGGCGATCCACCCCAAGCAGATCGCACTGGCCAACGAGGTTTTCACCCCGTCCGAAGCGGCCGTTGCCGAAGCCCGCGAGATTCTGGCCGCCATGGAAACGGCCAAGGCAAACGGCGAAGGCGCAACCGTTTACAAAGGTCGCCTGGTCGATATCGCGTCGATCAAGCAGGCCGAAGTCATTGTGCGCCAGTCTGAACTGATCGCCGGAAGCTGAGTCTTAGAATACCGCTGACATTTCATCGCGGCCTTCGTCGACAGACGAGGGCCGCTTTGTTTACAGGTTTTGCACCTGTCTGAATGAAAATGAGAGCACCTGATGCAAGCCACGCTGTTTCACACCTCGCACAGCCATGTTGACCGGTTTGACCGGATCCGGGATCGGATTGCCCCCGACGCCGTGCTGAACCACCACGTGCGCGAAGACTGGCTTGCGCGGGCGCAAAACGGCATCAGTGCCGATCTGCAGGCGGAAATATGTGAAGAGATCGGCCAAGCAACCGATCCTGCGATGTGCACCTGCACGACAATCGGCCCCATGGCCGAAACGGTTGGTGCTATCCGTGTGGACCGGCCCATGATGTCCCGCGCCGCCGAAATCGGCGCCCCCATCCTCTTCGTGTATTGCCTGGAAAGCACGTTAGGGCCGTCACTGGACCTGCTGAAGCAGGCATTTGCCCCAAATACACCTGATGTCGCGATGCTGAGTCTGGGTCAGGTCTGGCCGTTGTTCGAAAGCGGCAGATCCGACGCGTTCGAACACGCGATTGCTGATCACGTGGAAGACGCGTTGCAGCAACAACAAGTCAAATGCACTGTTCTGGCGCAAGCGTCGATGTCTGGCGCGACCGCGTTGATTCGCAGCCCGACACCAGTGTTGTCGTCGCCTGAACAAGCCTTGCGCGACCTGTTCAGGCGCTAGGCCTTAGCGTCCGAGGGCGCTGTTGGGAACCCAGGCCAAACCCTGACCCTGCTTGCCCCATTTCATCATCAGACAGGCGGTGCCGTATTTCTGGAAGTACTTGATCCGCAGATCATACCAACCGGCCTGCGGAACCTCGACAGTCACACGCTGGTTTGCCTCGCAGCCCTGACGCCCGTCCACACGTCCAACGGACTGACCGCCGATTTGTGCATCAATGCCGTCGTTCGACCAGGTTTCCAATTCATACACACCCGGCGCATCAAAACGGATATAACCACGAATATCGGCTGCGACGTTAAAGTGTTCCTTATGCGTCAGAACAGGGTCGCCTTCGTTGGTGTCGCGATAATCCAACCCACGAAGCGGCTTGCCGGACTTCGCCGAACCCAGCATCGAAATTGCCTGAGACATACTCTGGATTTTCGACGGAGGGTTTCCGCCCCATGCATATTTAACAGACAGCCCGGACTTGATGCCCGACTGTTTGCTTGCCGGCTTGAGTGTCGGTGCCGCCGACGCAGCCGCCGCGGCAAGAATGCCCATGGCTGCAATTGTGCTCAAAACGATAGTCTTCATCAATCGTACCTCTCCGTTTTTTGGCGGCCTGCCGCCGCAAAGAATGCATCCGTCCGAGATAGAAGGTAGGCATCGAATTGACATGCGACAAGCCCGGTTCACGAACTCATGAGCGCAAATCCTTGGGCGACCCCATAACAACATAGGTAATCATCGATGTGACATGCGGAAGTGTGCCAAGAACATCAGTGTGCAGGGTCTTGTATGATTTCAGATCGGCGCATTCGACTCGCAGCAAATATTCGAGGGTTCCGGTGATGTTGTGGCATTCGACCACTTCCGGCGATTTCGCCACGGCCCGTTCGAACCCTTCCTGCACGGCCTTGGTATGTTCGCCCAGCCCGACGCCAATATAGGCAACAAAGCCGACCCCCATGGCCGACGGATCCAGCACAGCACGATAGCCGGTGATGATGCCCTTGCGTTCCAGATCCTGCACGCGACGCAAACAGGCCGAGGGTGACAGCCCGACCCTGTCAGCAAGCTCCAGATTGCTGATCCGTCCATCCTGCGAAAGCTCGCGCAATATGCGCGTGTTGATATCGTCCAAATCGGCCATTTATTGCGTATATTGGATACAGGTGAGTGAAAACGCAATTTCATTTGCTGAGAACCAGTGAATTATGCCGCCATGACTTATGAACTGTTCCTTGCATTGGCCGTGTTTGCCTTCGTCTCGTCGATCACCCCCGGTCCCAACAACCTGATGTTGATGGCCTCGGGCGCAAATTTTGGCTTTCGCCGGACCATTCCGCATATGCTCGGGATCGGGATCGGCTTTACGTTCATGATCGTGATGGTTGGCGCTGGTCTTGTGCAGGTGTTCGATGCGTTTCCCGTCAGTTACATCGTGCTGAAAGTTGCGAGCGTGGCCTATCTGCTGTGGTTGGCGTGGAAAATCGCCAATGCAGCCCCAATCCGGAAACGCGACGCTGGCGGCCACCCGATGAGCTTTCTGCAAGCCGCGTCGTTCCAATGGGTCAATCCCAAGGCCTGGGCGATGGCGTTGACCGCGATCAGCGCCTATGCGCCCGGTCAAACCCTGACAGCGATCCTTCTGGTGGCGATCGTTTTCGGGGCGATCAATCTGCCGTCGGTCAGCACCTGGACGATTTTGGGACAACAACTGGCACGCTGGCTAACCAACCCGCGACGTCTGACGATGTTCAACTGGACAATGGCCACGCTGTTGGTGGCGTCGCTTTACCCGGTGCTGCGTGCCGGGTGACGATGATACGTCAGCGCATTCCGGATCAGGTCGCGGATGGCCGGATCACTGGTTTGGTCCTTGTCTGCGAACAAAACGGCACGGGTGCCCTCAACTTGCCAGGTCGGCCCGGCCATCGCGCAAAAGTCGTGGATCAGCCGGGTCCGACAATGGACATACAGCGCGAATCCCCCGGTCTTGGGCACACCGAGGCGGACGGTCGAGCCCGACTTGGTCTCGGGGGTCAAATAGGCCGGTTGGCCCCAACGCAGTTCCTCAGACACTCGCCCCACACCGGGGGTTTCACTGGCCACGGCAAAGATTTGTTCGCGCAGGGCCAGAAGGCCCGCACGTGCCTGCGGTGGAAAAGCCGCAAAGGCAGCGGCCACGTCATTTTTCATCCCGGGTCCCTTTCACAGGTTGGCGCAGTATCGTCTTCAGGTTTTCCGGCGCAGTTCGGCGTGGATCGCTCAGATAGATTTCGTGATGCGGTCCGTTAAACGTCACCCCAAGCTCTGGCATCAGCCGATCATGCAGGTCGGCCAGTGTGGCAGCTTCGTCCGTATAGGCCCCGATATGTAACGTCTGGAGGGAATCTCCCTCTTCTACCGCTTCAAATCGTACGCGTTTCATCGTGTCGGCGTCGGTCGCAGCGTCCTTCTTTTTGGCCGATTTCGCCAAGCTTGCAGTCAACGCCGCATCAAATACGTCGTGCATCACGTGATCCGGCATCCTGATCATCGCCGTCCACCGCCATTCTGCCCGGTTATTGCGAACAAACGCCGAAGGATCCTTTGCATACCACACGGCTTCCAATGGCGGCACGGTAAAATCCTGCCCTGCCGCCTTGCATATCGCCTTGATCCCATAGGCGACCGGATAGAGTGAGGGCAAAGCCTTGGCGTAATCAGGCCCATTCGGATCGCCCTGTCCGTCAATCATCACAAACTGCATCAGGGGCAGAGCCAGCCGATCCCATCGGCCCTGTTTTCCGGTGTAAAACGCCTTATCCGCCTTCTTGAAATCCAGCTTTTCAGTCACGTCAGCCTCACTTCAGCGGCAGACAAATGTCTGTAATCAGTTCTTCCGGCGCAGAAACAGCCGGGGAGTTTATGTACACTTCATAGCACGGAGCATCGTCTGGGTCCGCGCCGGACTCGGGCAGCCAACTGCAGAACAGATAATCATAAGCGTTGGATAGCCCCGCATACGGCCCAACATATCGCAACCGCGCAACCTTGCCGCCTGCGATTTGGTGGCTGTCCAGATCCTGCGGCGCGTCGACGCCCGGTTTCAGTTCCAACCCGGCCATAGACCTCAAATCTTCAGGCGCGACAGTACCGGGATCATCCAGATACACACCCACCATCCGTTCGATATCGGGCCACAGATTACGAGCGGTCGCAATGGCACCGATCGATTCGAAGGCCTTGCCGATTTCGAGATAAGGCCCCTTGTGCGGCACAACAGCCAATTGGCGGGCCGGTTCCTGTTCAATGGTTACGTCATACATTCTGGTTGGCCTTTCTCGGGTTTGCAGGCCCGGGGCACAGATCGTGCCCTGAGTCCGGAATTTGGCCGGGGTCAGACCAAAGGTCTGGCGAAACACCCGGCCGAAACTTTGAATGGCAGGATACCCGACACGCGCCGCGATTTCAGCGACGGGCCAGTCAGTCTGAACCAGCCAGCAGGCCGCCCGGTTCATCCGGACACGGCGCACCGCTTGGGCGCAGGTTTCACCGGTCATCGCATGAAACACCCGGTGCCAGTGAAACCGGCTCATCGCGGCGACATCTGCCAGCCGGTCAAGCGACAGATCTCCGTCGGGGTTGACGTGGATATAGTCCAGTACCCGCAGCATCCGCTTCTCATAGGTTTCGGCCATATGGGTCCCGCCCTGTTTCGCCATCTTGTCCTCGCATGAATGCCCTGAACAAATCTTGCTGAGTTGCATCTGACCCGCCTGAAGGCCATATAGCCATCAGAATTCGCCGCGAGAGAGCCCATGACCCAGTATCTGGATTTCGAAAAACCCCTGGCCGAAATCGAAGGCAAAGCCGAAGAGCTGCGCGCCATGGCGCGTGCCAACGAAGAAATGGACGTCAGCGACGAGGCGACCACCCTTGACGCCAAAGCCAGCAAGATGCTGGAAGATCTGTACAAAGATCTGACCCCCTGGCGGAAATGCCAGGTGGCGCGTCATCCTGAGCGCCCGCATTGCCGCGACTATATCGACGCATTGTTCTCGGAATACACACCACTTGCCGGGGATCGGAATTTCGCCGACGACCACGCCGTAATGGGCGGTCTGGCACGGCTGAACGACACGCCGGTGATGGTGATCGGGCACGAAAAGGGCGACGATACCAAATCGCGGATCGAACGAAACTTTGGCATGGCCCGCCCCGAAGGATACCGCAAGGCGATCCGTTTGATGCAGATGGCCGACAAGTTCGGCCTGCCAGTGGTCACGTTGGTCGACACCCCCGGCGCCTATCCCGGCAAGGGCGCAGAAGAACGCGGCCAGTCCGAAGCCATCGCACGCGCAACCGAAACCTGCCTGCAGATCAAGGTGCCGCTGATCAGCGTGATCATAGGCGAAGGCGGATCGGGCGGAGCCGTGGCGTTTGCGACCGCCAACAGGATCGCCATGCTGGAGCATTCGATCTATTCCGTGATCAGCCCCGAAGGCTGTGCGTCAATCCTGTGGAAAGATGCCGAAAAGATGCGCGAAGCCGCCGAAGCGCTGCGCCTGACCGCGCAGGATCTGAAAAAGCTGAATGTGGTTGACGACGTCATCCCGGAACCAAGGGGCGGCGCACATCGCGACCGCGACACCACAATTCAGGCTGTCGGCAAAACCATCGAACGAATGCTCAAGTCGTTTGACAATCAAAGCGGCGAAGAACTGGTACACAACCGCCGCCGCAAGTTCCTGGACATGGGATCGCGCGGGTTGGCAGCCTGAAGGTTCTGACCAGAATAAAGACGGTCAGCGACATACCTATGTTCCCATTGTGAAGAGCTGCAATTCACAACGCCTGCATTGAGCAGGCGTTGTGCTTGACCTTTGACCTCGGCCTTACCTGAGCCGCTTGAGCAGTTCGAGCGAAGGGTCGCCTGTCACCGGCAACCCATTGGCCCGTTGATACGAACTGATCGCAGCCTCGCTTTTCGAACCGATCACGCCGTCCGCCCCGCCGGTGTCATACCCGGCGTCGGTCAATCGGGTCTGCAATTCCTTGCGGTCGTTCAGGGTCAGCCCGGTTGAGTCCGGACCGAACTGGGTCTTCAGCGGTCCGCCCCCGGCGATCCGGTCTGACAGGTGGCCGACGCCAATCGCATATTTGTCCGAGTTGTTATAGCGTTTGATCACGCTGAAGTTCTTGAACACCGCGAACTTCGGGCCTGGCGCCTGCGGTTGCAGGATCGCCGAGGGTGTTCCCGAATTGGCTGCGGCCGAGCCGACCTCGCCGCCCCAGGGCTGGCCTTTGACCCAGCCGGATCGGTTCAGATAGGCCGCGGCCGAGGCCAGCGCATCAGCCGGGTTATCTGACCAGATGTCGCGGCGGCCATCGCCTGTGAAATCAACGGCATACAGCTCATAAGACGTCGGGATGAACTGGGTATGCCCCATAGCCCCGGCCCAGCTGCCGGTCATCTTGTCCGGCGTGGTATCGCCGTTTTGCAGGATCTTGAGCGCTGCGATCAGCTGGCTTTCGAAAAACGCGCCACGTCGCCCGTCATAAGCCAGCGTCGACAAGGCCGACATCACTTGTATATCGCCGCGTCGCTGGCCATAACGGCTCTCTAGCCCCCAGATCGCCGTGACAACCTCTTTGGGAACGCCATAGGTTGCTTCGATATTGTTCAGAAGGGATTTGTGTTGCTGCAACATCTGACGACCCGTCGTGATCCGGTCATCCGAGGCCGCAATGGCAAGGTAATCCTCAAGCGTGCGGGTGAATTCGGTCTGGTTCCGGTCGCGTTCGATCACCTCAGGCAGGTACCCTGCTCCCCGGAATGCGCGATCCAGCGTCGACTGGGTTATGCCTTTAGCCAACGCGCGGGATTTGAATGACGCCACCCAGGCGTCATAGCCTGCGTTGGGCACGGTTTTCATGGGCGTCGACGTTGATGCCGACGTTTGCGGGGTGCCGCCACAGGCGGTCAACAGTGTCGCGGCCATACCGAAACACACGGTTCTACGGGTAAAATACATTTTGAACTGCCTCAGGTTTCTTGTCTTTTGTACAAGGTATCTCAAACCCGGTGCCGCTCCAAGCGATCAGGCATCAATGCAGCGATGTTTCGCGGGTTTCATCGCTCAGACCGCCTGGTACCGACCCCACGTCACCCAAGCCGGGGCTTGCCGCGCAAAACGTCCCGCCCCTAAGCTTTCATGTGTAACGGGCCAAAAGCCACAGGGAGACTGACATGAACCGAATGATCTTGTGGGGCTTTGCGCTGATGGCCCTTCCTGCACAGGCTGCAATCATCGACATTTCTCCGGGCCCGGATGCCGAAGAAATGCTTCAAGAAGCTCTGATCCTGGCCGAACCCGGCGATGAGATCGTTTTGGCGGCAGGCACCTACCAGATACGAAATCAGCTGTCGCTGGCCGTAGATGACGTGACCCTGCGCGGGGCCGGGATGGATACGTCGATCCTGAGCTTCAAGGGCCAGACCGGTGGGTCAGAGGGTCTGATCGTGACCGGCGATGGCGCGATCCTCAAGGACTTTGCCGTGGAAGACACCAAGGGCGATGGCATCAAATCGAAAGGCGTCGATGGAATCGCCATGATCCGGGTGCGCGCAGAATGGACCGGCGGGCCTGATCCGGAAAACGGAGCCTATGGGTTGTATCCGGTGCAGTCAAAAAACGTGCTGATCGATGGGGCCGTTGCCATCGCTGCCAGTGATGCGGGTATCTATGTCGGCCAGTCCGAAAACATCATCGTCCGCAACAGCCGGGGCGAATTCAACGTTGCCGGGTTGGAAATCGAGAACAGCAATTACGCCGACGTCCATGACAACCATCTGGAAAATAACACTGGCGGCATCCTGATTTTCGACCTACCCGATCTGCCGCAGAAGAACGGTCACAATGTCCGGGTCTTCGACAACGTGTCGATCAACAACAACACAGGGAATTTTGCCCCAGAAGGCAACATCGTGGCCATTGTTCCCGCAGGCACCGGCATGTTGATCATGGCCACAGCGGACGTCGAAGTGTTTGGAAACCGCTTCGAAAACAATGACACGGTGAACGTGATCTTCGGCTCTTTCGTCGAGGAAACCGACGATGACGACTATATCACTCATCCCCGCCGCGTACACATTCACGACAATACGTTCGGCCCAAGCGGAACCAACCCGGATGACAGTGAATTTGGCAATGTCATTCGCGAGATTGTCGGCGTCCCGGTTCCAAACATCGTCTATGACGGGGTCATGACCCTGACGCAGTATCTGACCTTCGGGATGAAACGAGACGAACGCCATTCGATCCACAGTAACGATCACGGCGGACAAGAACCTTATGCCAATGCCGATTTTATGGGATATTTCGGACTGACTTGGCTGCATGGCGTGACCAACGATCCGACCGAGCACAAAGGCGACCTGCAGCCGTTGCCCCCCGCCCGCGTGGTGATCCGTGGCAAGGACGTCTCAAAAACCGAACTGTAGGAAATTGTCGCATGAGGTTCCAAACCCTTCTGGCTGCTTGTCTGGCCCTTTTGGCAACAGGGGCGTCAGCCGATGTGAATGACGCAGCGATCCTTGCCCCCAAGCCGCCGCGCCTGTTGTCTGAATTTGGTTTTTTTGAGGATATGGCGACGATGTCAGCCACCGCGGCGCTGGCACCATACGACATTACATCTCCGCTTTTCACAGATCACGCAGACAAATCCCGCTGGATCTATGCCCCCGGCCCGGCCCACTATCAGACCGATAGCGTGCTGGATTTTCCGGTGGGGTCGGCTTTAATCAAGACGTTCCACTATGGCGCGCAAAAGGTCGAAACCCGGGTTCTGTTACACCAGGAAGACGGCTGGACCGCCTATCCTTACGTCTGGAATGACGAGGGCACCGAGGCAAAGCTAAAGATCGCGGGCAAGGATCTGGTGATTGCGACCCAGTTTGGTACGATCAATTACCGAGTCCCGAACTTTAATCAGTGCAAAGCATGCCATGTCGACGGCGCAAAAGACTTCCGCCCGATCGGCCCAAAAGTTCGCAACCTGAACATGGGTGATCAACTTGCGCGGCTGGTTCAGCATGGCGTTCTGGATCGCACAGAACCCGATGCACCGGTTACACCGGATTATCGGGATGCCTCGCTTGCGTTGGACACGCGCGCCCGGGCTTATCTGGATGCAAATTGCGGGCACTGCCACGCGCCGGGTCTGCCTGCAGATACGTCCGGTTTGTATCTGAATTGGGAAGAAGATCGCGCGGTTCATCTGGGCATAGATAAACCGCCGGTTGCCGCAGGCCGTGGATCGGGCGGGTTACATGTCGACATCGCGCCTGGTGATCCTGACGGGTCAATCCTGCTGTATCGGATGATATCCGAGGACCCGGGCGTGATGATGCCGGAAATCGGGCGCTCGGTCATCGATACGGACGGCGTGGATCTGATCCGGGCATGGATCAGGTCACTCGATTAGCGGATCAGCAGCTTCAGCCCCTGCGTCACGTCCGAACGCACCGCCAGACGCAACCCCGGCTCGTCCCCCGCTTTCAATGCCGCAATGATCAGCTTGTGATAATGCGGCGGCTCGGTCCGCCGTAACTTGCCGTACAAAGCCCGCATCGTTGGCCCCAGCTGCAACCAGACGGTTTCGGCAATCGCCAGAATGGCCGGCGCCTGTGCGCGCAAGTAAAGCGTGCGGTGAAATTCAAGGTTCGAGCGGATATACCCAACCGCGTCGCGTTTCACGACCGCTTCGGCCACCGTACCGTTGATAGTCTGAAGCCGCTCGATCAGCGCCATATGCGCCCGCGGCAAGGCCCGGCTGGCCAGTTCGACCTCAAGCAGTGCGCGCAAAGCGGCGAGTTCTTCGATCCGGTCATGTGTCAATTCGGGGGTCGAGACCCGACCTGATGATGACAGGAACAATGCGCCCTCGGCCACCAATCGCCTCACGGCCTCACGCGCGGGGGTCATGGAAACACCAAACTCTTTGCCGATCCCGCGCAGGGTCAAGGCCTGCCCGGGGGCCACTTCGCCGTGCATTATGCGGGTTCTCAGGGTCCGATAGACCCGGTCATGGGCGGCTGGAACCGCTTCAGTTGTACGAGATTGCATCATTTGCGTATGTGATCACAAATTGCGATCAGGTCAATTGCTGCAACTGTCGCGCCCATTATCAGCTGAACTTGAACCGGTGCAGCATGGCTCCGTTGTCGCGCAGCCAGCGCCGTTGAGAATCATACGGTCCATGAATACGCTCAACCTGACCCCAGAACGCTGGCGAGTGGTTCATTTCGGCCAGATGCGCGACCTCATGCGCGGCGACGTAAGCCAGCACCTCGGGCGGGGCCAGCACCAGACGCCAGGAAAACATCAATGCGCCCTCGGACGAACACGATCCCCAGCGTGACCGGGTATCGCGAAGCGTGATGCGTTGATACGGACGCCCCAATCGCTCGGCATACCCATCGCAAGCTGAGGCCAACCGATCCCGCGCAAGCTCGCGCAGCCAGGATTGTAACCGCGCGGGCGCGGACGATCCCGGCACCGCAACTTTCTCCGGTGACAGGACCACACGCCGCCCATCCGCCTCGACGATTCGCCGCACCTGCCCTTCGACGGGAATATCCGCCCCGATTGTCGGCACAAGCGTGTCGGGCTGCGCCTCAAGATGGCTGCGAATCCAGCTTTCCTTGGTCCGGGCAAAATCCAGCGCTTCCTGTTCGGGCACCTTATTGGGCAGGGTCAGCGTAACCCGTCCGTCCAGTTGAGAAATCCGCAGGCTGATCCGTCTTGCACGCCCGGACCGGCGCAAAGTCAGGGACACAGGAGGTGTGCCAGGAAGAATGTGGTTACCCAAGTGAGCGGTCCTATATGCGCAAAGGCTTTGACAGTCCTTACTGCATATGTCAGGTGACCGGAATCGTCGATAAGACTCACCAGATATCAAGGGGATTTCACATGCCCAAAGAAGAATGGGGTACAAAACGCCTTTGCCCAACGACCGGCAAACGCTTTTATGACCTGAACAAGAACCCGATCGTCAGCCCCTACACCAACGAGGTGGTGGAACTAGACGTCGGTAAAAGCCGCATGATCGCCGCAGATGCAGAAGATGCGGCATCGGCCAAGGCGAAACAGGCCGAGGCCGAGGAAGAGACCGTTCTCGAGGACGATGACGATTCGCTGGACGTTGATCTGGGCGATGACGTTCTGGACGATGACGACGACGAAGACAGCGTTCCGCTGGAAGAAATCGCCGACGTTCCTGCAGACGACGACGATTCCTGATCCCATCGGGCCGGGCAATCCAAGGTTGCCCGGACCAAACAGTTTCCACCCAAATCGCAACGACTTTTTTTGCGTTTTTTGGCTTGCACTCACCCGCGCCGTTACTTAAACGACGCGGGTACCGCAAACGGCGGACGGGGCCTTAGCTCAGCTGGGAGAGCGCTTGCATGGCATGCAAGAGGTCAGGGGTTCGATCCCCCTAGGCTCCACCAAACTCCCCTTTTCATTCCTTTATCGTCGCACTGTGGCCTCGCCGAAATTCACGCGTGATCAGGCATCCGAAGGGCCATTTCCAACCTTGGACTGACGCGGATATCAATTGCGATGGTGGTCGGTTCGCCCTTAACGCTCGGCGAAAATGGGGCGCCATTCAACCCAAGCTGGCAGAATCGGCGAACCGCAGGCCTATGCGGCACACCCAAAGACCGGTCGGACGTATTTCGGGCCACTGTCCTCTGACATCTGCCCTAAAGTAAAGCACTGCGGTGTTTGTATCCCCCGGATCGACAATCCCACTCTAAAACTTGATCGCATCCATAAACTTCGACAGTTTCCTTACCAAGCGGCTAAGGCTATGCCCGGGGTATCAGGTCGCCAGACCTGCCAAGTTAGGAAAGTGGACCGACACATGTCTGAACTTAAAGGCAACACCGAAGTACGCATGGGATCGGACAAGTCGTTTGGCTATGTATTTGCAGCGGTCTTTGCCATCATCGCGCTGTTTCCGCTGTGGGGCGGTGGGTCACCCAGATGGTGGGCCTTGGCGATTGCTGCTGTGTTCGCGGTCTTGGCGGTCGTCAAACCTGACCTTCTGAACCCGCTGAACCGCCTGTGGTTCAAGTTCGGAATGCTGCTCAGCCTTATTGTCTCGCCGATTGTAATGGGCATCCTGTTCTTTGTGACGGTCACACCCATCGGTCTGATCTTTCAGGCCGTCAAAAAAGACCCGTTGAACCAAAAGTTCGATCCGGACGTGGACAGCTATTGGATCGACATCACAAAACAAGACACGGCTGAGACGTCGATGCGTAACCAGTTCTAAAGCACTGCGTGTGCGAAACAGTATTTGTCCGGGAGAGGATTTGTAATGTCATTCATTGGCGAACTCTGGAGCTTTATGCGGGCCCGAAAGAAATTCTGGCTGGCGCCAATCCTGATCATGATGGTGCTGCTGGGCGGGCTGATTGTCCTGACGCAGGGCTCTGCCGTCGCTCCGTTCATCTATACCTTGTTCTGATATGGTTGCGATCCTTGGTATCTCGGCATTCTATCATGACAGCGCTGCCGCGCTGTTGGTGGACGGCCAGATCGTGGCAGCCGCTCAGGAAGAACGGTTCACGCGCAAGAAACACGATCCCCGGTTCCCGATCGAGGCGATCCGATATGTTCTGGACGAAGCTGGTCTGACGGTCGAGCAACTCGACAACGTGGTGTTTTACGACAAGCCATTCCTGAAATTCGAGCGGCTTCTGGAAACCTATGTGTCCAACGCCCCACGAGGTTTCAATTCGTTCCGCATCGCGATGCCGGTCTGGATCCGGGAAAAATTGTTCCAGAAGGACCTGATCCAGAAAGAACTGCGCGAACTTGCGCCAAAAGTGAAGCTGGCCGACAAGATGATGTTCGCCGAACATCACTTCAGCCACGCCGCCAGCGCGTTTTACCCCTCGCCCTTTGACGAGGCGGTCGTACTGACGCTGGACGGGGTTGGCGAATGGGCCACCTCGACTGTGGCCATCGGTCGGGGCAAGGATCTGGAGATCGTCAAAGAGCTGCATTTCCCACATTCGCTGGGCCTGCTCTATTCCGCCTTCACCTATTACACCGGGTTTCGCGTCAACAGCGGCGAATATAAGGTGATGGGCCTTGCCCCCTATGGCACCCCCCGGTTCAAGGATCTGATCATTGACAAGCTGATGGATCTGAAACCGGATGGCACATTCCGACTGGACCAGAGCTATTTCAATTACGCCACCGGCCTCACGATGACGAACGACAAGTTCGCAGACCTGTTTGGCCGCCCCGTGCGCGAACCTGATACCGATCAGCTGGATGATTTCCACATGGACATCGCCGCCTCGGTTCAGGCGGTTACGGAAGAGGTCGTTCTGCGCATGACCCGCAGTCTGGCCGCCGAATACGACATCCCGAACCTGTGTCTGGCGGGTGGCGTCGCGCTGAACTGTGTCGCCAACGGCAAGGTGCTGCGCGATGGCGCGTTCAAGAACATCTGGATTCAACCCGCTGCCGGGGATGCTGGCGGCGCGCTTGGGTGCGCTTATGCGGCCTATCACACCGAACTGGGCCATGACCGACATCGCGACACCACAAAGCGCGACGCGATGCAGGGCAGCTATCTTGGCCCCGATTATGATCAGGCGAATATCGAATCCCGCCTGACCGCCTGTGGTGCGGTCTTTGAAAGCCGCCCGATGGACCAAGTTGTGACCGAAACCGCGGATGCCCTTGCAGATGGCAAAGCCGTCGGCTGGTTCAACGGGCGCATGGAGTTTGGGCCGCGCGCCCTTGGCGGACGTTCGATCCTGGGTGATCCGCGATCTGAAAGCATGCAGAAACTCCTGAACCTCAAGGTCAAGTTCCGCGAAAGCTTTCGCCCCTTTGCCCCGTCGGTTCTGCGCGAAGACATGGCTGAATGGTTCGATCTGGACCACGACAGCCCCTATATGCTGCTGGTCGATACGGTACGAGAAGACCGCCGCCGCGAAATGACCGACGAAGAAAACGCATTGTTCGGTATCGAAAAGCTGAATGTCGTGCGCTCTGAAATCCCGGCTGTCACGCATATCGACTATTCCGCGCGGATCCAGACCGTTCATGCTGACACCAACCCGCGCTATCATCAGCTGATCTCGGCGTTCAAAGATCGCACCGGCTGCCCCCTCGTGGTGAATACGTCGTTCAATGTCCGGGGCGAACCGATCGTCTGCACCCCGGAAGACGCGTTCCGCTGCTTCATGGGCACGGATATCGAATGGCTGGTCGTTGGCAACTGTATCCTGCGCAAGGAAAATCAGGACAGCGCGCTGGCCGAGGACTACAAGAACAAATATGAGCTGGACTGACCCAAAGCACCGACGCATGGTCTGCGTCGGACTGGCCGCCGCGTCGGCCCTGTTGGGTGTAGCGGTTTTGATGACAACGGCTTCACCGTCCAAAGTCGAAGGTGCCCTGTTCGGGTTGTGGCGGCTGCGTCATGTGTTGGTAGCACTGGTCCTGATCCTAGCCGCCCTAAGCTTCGCGCGTCTGGCACGCAGCCGAACGGCCTTGCTGTCACTTTGGGCGGCGATCCTGCCTGTCACCTTTTTCTGTATCGCATTGGAGCTTTTGGGGCGGTTTGGAGTGGTCGACTGGACGACCTTGCTAATGCCGCCAAAAGCGCCGGGTGAGAGTATCGGATGGTCGCTTCAACCCAATGTCGACGTTAAGGGCGAAACCGGTCAGGATATTGCAGCCCGACTGAAACTCCCCCACGATCCCATTCCCTTTGCATTCAGCACGGATGACCACGGGTTTCGAAACGGTCAGGAGGCCCAGGGCGAGGTCATCATCTTGGGCGACTCGATTGTTCTGGGCGCTGCTGTCCCGTTCGAACAGACCGTTGCCGAAGTTATTGAAGATGACCTGGGCATCCCGGTCATGCAGGCGGCCTTGCTTGGGCTGTCGATCCAGGCCGAACACGACATGATCGCCCAGGCTGACCTGCCCCTTGAGGGCAAAACGGTGGTTCAGCTTCTGTTCGAGGGCAATGACCTGCTCGACTCAAAAACCTATCGGCGGCAGGCAACGCAGCAACCGTCAGCAACCGACACTACAGGTGTTTCGATTGCAAATCTGATGTGGTCGAAATTGGTTGATCTAAGCAATCCACCCGCGAAATATCACACCTGCCAGATCGGCGATCAAACCTATGCGTTTCTGTGGACACGGCAGTCCTTTGACGGTGTTGAGGGCGAATTTGATGAGATCACGCAGGCAATTGAAGATTTCAGGGCGATGCTGAACGACAAAGGCGCGGATTACCGGCTTGTTTTTGTTCCCTCAAAATACCGCGTTCTGGAAAGCCTGTGTGTGTTCCCACCCGACAGCGCGATCTCAAACCGCAATGATAATCTGTCTGATCTTCCCGACAGACTGCCCCAATGGGCCGCGACCCATGATGTCAGCTTCCTGGACCTGACCGACCCCTTGAAATCGCAGGCTGAGTCCGGGGAAATCCCCTGGTTCTGGGGGGATACGCATTGGAATGCCTCGGGACATGAAATCGCAGGTCAGAAGATTGCAAATTGGCTCAAGGGCCTGGGAAACTGACGCATGTTAAAAACGATCTTGATCAATTTGCTAGTTCTTCTGGGTGTCGTCGTGATCCTGGAGCTTGCCTTTGGCACCTGGTTTTCCGATGTGCATGCGCTGCATCAGTTCACCAAGCCACGTGATCTGCGGATCGAGCGGGACAACCCAATTTCCGATACCCCGGCGACAATCGTCTATAGCCGCGATGAAAACGGGTTTCGGGGTCTTGAGACCGACGTCGGAAACATCGACATCATAACGGTTGGCGGCAGCACCACAGACCAGCGGTTTCTGGATGACAGCCAGACGTATCAGGCGTCACTGAACGCCCTGTTTGCCCAAGACGGAACTCAGGTTTCAATAGCGAATGCCGGGATCGACGGGCAGACGACCTTCGGCCATATCGAAAACTTTGGATCATGGTTCAACCTGATCGACGGCCTGAAAACCCGGTACATCCTGTTTTATGTCGGGATCAACGATGCCCTGATCCTGGCCGAAAACAAGACGTTCGATGTGTTGGAAGCTCAAAGCGAACGTCTGAAACTTCAACTGTTCATCCGCGAAAAATCCGCGTTGTATCAACTGTATCTGATCACCAAGCAGGCCTATCTGACCCCAGAGATCGCGCATTCGTTTGAACGGGTGAACCTTGCGATCAACCCGCCGTTCTCCGACACCGCCAAACTTGCCCCCGAGGTCTTGAGCAATGCGGAAACCCGCAATGCTCTGGCCGAGTTGACAGCGCGGATCGAAGACCTGGCCGAACTCACGCGCGCAATTGGGGCCGAACCCATCTTTGTCACCCAACGCAGCACCGCCTGGACCCGTCAGGACGGCAAGGTTTTGGGCGTCACCAACATCGAACCGGGGTTTCAGAGCACGCTGGTCAACCGGTACGGGCCGTTGAACGGCATCGACATTTATGACATCGAACGCGGGGTGGCCGATGCTATTCTTGCCGGATGCAAAGCCTCGGACGCCATTTGTTTCGACCTGATGGCCGAACTGGAGTTCGATCTGGAAACTGATTTCTACGACGAACTGCACACGACTGCAGCAGGATCAGAAAAGATCGCCGGGTACATGCATGACAAGCTGAAAGAATTGGACGGGTTCTAGACCGCGACCACAAGTTTTAACGGATCTTCAACGCGCCTTTTTCGATCGGGGCATCAGAGGCTTCCGTCCAGGTCATCCGCAGATCCAGTCGGCTTGCACCGTCTGTTCGATCGGCTTTGATCCGCAACGTGATCAGGTCATTCGGGCGCAGCACAAATTCACCTTTGTCATCGCTCAGCGCCAGTTCCCCCTTACCGATCCCCTTGGTGATCGCGTCGAGCAAGGCTTTGATCGACTTCTGGTTCTGCAGGGATTCATGGCGAAAACTACCGTCACCGTTCTGCATTCCGAACCTCCCATGGGTGTGTATATGGCTTGAAATGATTGACCCTCAGGGTATCCGAACTCAACCCCACAACGCCACCAGACGAAAAGAACCGCACCTGATCAATCAAGCAAAGACCCCCTGCCCAGCGCGATAGATGGCGTCAAAATCGATGCCACCAACAACTTCGCGCACACGGACATCGCCCAACTGGGCCAGATACGCGTTGGCGTCCAACGGCTCCTGACCTTTCGGAAAAACGCCGTTTGGTGGCTGATAAAACGGCCCGGCGCTTTTCATGATGGCCCCAAGCAGATCGGGGCGCTGTGTCAGATCGGCGTCCAGCAGGCGGGTCGGCTCATGGCTGTTGCGGGTCCAGTTCAGCACCCAGAACTCGGTCAGCGGCATGGTGTAGTGTACGCGACCCTCGCCATAGACTTCACCAATGAAGAGATCGTGTTTCTCTTCCAGCTCCCACAGTGCGTCCTTTTGCATGCTCGCAAGCGCCTGCCGACGGTCATCTGACAGCATCGGCACCAGACGTGGGTTGTTCAGGATTGTCCCCGGATTGATCCGAGGCTGTTTCGGGATGCCCAAAGCCTTGGCCCCATCCGCAGTTCTGCGCACCATCAGGCGATCATTGGTCACAAACCGCGTGCCATTCAAATCCATCAGCCGAAGAACCGAGGTCGATTTGCCACCGCCCGACAACCCCGCAATGGCCAGCCCCCGGTCACCTTTTGTCAGCGCAGCAGCGTGGCAAATCTCCCATCCAGCGCGTTTGCACGTGTTCAGGATCTGGGTGTTAACGAAGTTCACAACTTGACTTGGGTTTTCCATGCAAGGACCAAACGCAAGCTGAGCTTCGGGGGATTGCAGGAAAGTCATGCCAGTGCGCACCTTGCGGATCAGGCGCCCGTTTTCAAGGTCGTGATACGCATCCTTGCGATTGGTCTTTCCCTGCTCGCGCACCCATTCGACCCAGTCTGGGTCCTCCGCCAGGGTCTGTCCCTGCAGGATTTCGACCGTCGCATCGACGGGGTCATCGGTCGGGCTGTCGTCGGCAAGCGCTTCGGCGAAATAGTGTCTCAACATCGCGGCCATAGGTTCATCACAGCGGATCAGGACGCGGATCTGCACCGTCGTAACCGTCAGTGTCTGGGTCGCCACGGTCCGGTCAAGTCCGGCCACTACATCTGAAACTTTCTTCATGTCACTACCCGCCTTATCACGTGGTCTACCAACAGGCTGGCGGCATCCACGCCGCATGCTTCTTTTGCACCCCGGAACCCGCCAAATGCCGACACTTCGAACACGATCGGCCCGGTCTGTGTCAAAGCCACGTCCACGGTCGTGAAATCCAGCCCGAAAGGGGCCTGCGCCTTGCGGGCCAGATTGATCAGGTCAGGCTCGGGTGCATAAGCCGCATATTTGCCGCCACTGTGGATCGTCGTGTTCCAACTGCCCGACTGGCCGACCCGGGCATAGGTACACTGATACTCACCACCCAGAAACACCATGCCAAGGTCCTGCCCTGACAGTTCCAGTTTCTGCTGGATATACATGACCGGGTTCTGAGCCGCGAAAGCGGATATCTGTGCACTGGCGTCAGGCGCTGCTGCGTCGATCACACACATGCCCCGCGCCTTGGACGAATACAGCGGCTTGAACACCGCGACACCGAACCGCTCTAACGCGCTATGGGCCGCTTCGGCATTTTCAGTCACCACAGTCGGAGGCATGGGTATTTCAGCCGCGCGCAAGGATACCGTGCAAGCCAGACGGTCGATCAGACGCAGCACGTTCTGGGGCCGGGAAAACACCCTGACGCCGCGCGCTTCGGCCATGCGAAGCATCTCAAGCCGATCCAGCACATGTGGGCTATAGATTTCGCTGATCTTCTTGATGATCAGCCCATCAAGGTCCCCCAGATCAGTGCCCTGATACCACAACGCACCGCTGTCCAGATTCCAGGCAACTTGCCCCATGTCGACGACCAGACGAAAGCCGGTGCGCGCTTCGACTGCATCGGCCAACGCTTCTGTCGACCATTTTCCAGGGATGCCGATGACCCCGATCCTGAGTTCAGTCAAAGAACAGCTCCCTGATGGGTAATTTGAACCGGGTTTCGCGCCCTTCGGGACAGGTCAGTGCTTGCTCTGAAAGAAACCGCGCCCGCACGTACATCCGCCGGGCATGCGATTTGTCAAACACGAACCGTGTCGAAGACGCAAAGCTGCGCGCCAGCCCAAGTGCCATACGATATTCGAAGGTTGAGTCCTTTTGCGTGCGGGCGAATTTAGCGGCGACCGCATGCGTGTCACAGGCAACTTTAGCAAGCCGTCTGCGCAACGGCACATCCTGTATCTGCAGCCGGTAATTCGACACCATGAACACCGAAACGTCCTGCACATAATCCATGTATCGCGACCTGTGCAGATCGATGAAATGGATCCGGTTTTCTGCCGGGTCATAGATCACATTGTCCAGATTGAAATCACCATGAATGTGAACCGAAAACGGAGCCGACAGCTTGGTTTCGCGTGCCGCACAAGCTGTCACGAGATCATCAAACCCATCAAGACGCACGCTCCCGATACGCGACGGGGCCGAGCGAAACTCGGGGTGGACGCGATAGACTTCGGGCAGGCGGCGCCCTAATTGCTGCATCGAGTTCATCTCGGCAGGTTCGTCCATCCGAGTGCTGCGCCAGACGTCCCGCAAGGTCTTGGACAGTTGTTTTTGCGCATCCGCCAGCACATCGTCGCTTTCGTTCAGAACCAATTGCTCAAACGTGTGGCCCGGCAAATGTTCGATCAGCAGAGCAGCAGACTGGCCGCTTTTTTCATACGACAGGATCTTAGGCGCCAGCCCCGGATAGATCGAATGCCAGCTTTTCACCCCGGCCCGCTCATCCTTGACCTTACTCAGTTCTCCGTCCTTGAACACAGCGTTAACCGTTTCGCCGGATGCGTCTTTCGAGCGGACCGACGAAATTGCACTGCCTGACCGGGTTTCGGCCAAAGGCTCGATATTCGGGGTGTTGTCTTTTTGGTCGGGCAACAGGCTTTTCATCGAGAAATACCGCTCAAACTGTACGGATTGACCAACATTTACCGACAAGATTGCTTCTGAAATCGCCTGCAAGGCATCGCCCATCCGCCGGATTTCATTGGCCACCAACAGGCTGTTGGCCAGATCGTCCGTCCGTTTGGATTCCCGCATCGCCGCCGTCAGTTCGCGAAATATCCGATCATAAAGATCATCAAGCTTGTCCCGGCTCTGCCCGATCCGCACTGCGGCCCTGCTATCGGCGCGCGCCAACGCGGGCTGGATCTGTTTCAGGCTAGCGCGCACCGTTTTGATGACCTTCGGATAGGCATCGGCACACAAGGACGCTGGATCGCCGACATCCTGAGCATGGGCCAAAGCGCGCCGGGCCTTGCGGCTGATCAGATCCAGATTTCGGGCGATCAGGTCGACGTTGCGCAACAGCAACTGGGTGGTGTGGCTGACCTTTCTGCGGGACAGGCCCTGAACGCTGGTGTTCTGAATGTTTGCGGAAAGGTTATAGGAATAGCCCGCCCGCAGGATCACCTTTTGCGCCATAGCCTCGCCCGGATCCTGGAAATACGCCTGGACAGCAGACAATTGCCCGTCAATCTCGGCGCACAGAAAATGCAGGTTTTCATCAATGGCGCGAGGCAGCTTACCCATGGACCTGCCCCATCACCACGCTCACACGGGGCTGACAAAGAGAAGTCAAACGCATGCCACGGTAATTTTCTGAGCCAGCACCAGTCGTACTCCGGATTTGAAAGGTCAGCCCGGACTTTTCGACCGGGTCACAGGTAAAAAATGTACCATTGGCGGGGTCACAAGGGTGTACAGGGACTTTGGTACAGGTCAGTGACAATGTCAGGACCTGCCGGAGACTACCATATGTCAGACCTGAAAATCTCGCGTGTCGTGGAAACGCCTGATGCGTTGCGTGTCGCCCGGGCAAAGGCAATGCCCACCCTTGGAGCGCGAATGCTGTTCTTTTCGGGTGGCAGCGCGCTGAACGGTGTGGCGCGGCGGTTGAAAACCTATTCCCACAATTCATCCCACCTGATCACGCCGTTCGACAGCGGCGGCAGCAGTCAGGTCTTGCGACTGGCCTTCGACATGCCCGCCGTCGGAGATTTGCGCAGCCGTCTTATGGCGCTTGCGGATGAAACCGTGCTGGGCCAACCGGACATTTTTCGCCTGTTTTCGTACAGATTGCCGCGCGAAGGCGGGTCTCGGACGCTGAACGATGAATACCGCGCGCTCTGCACAGGTACTCATCCCCTGATGCAAGCCATTCCGCAGCCGATGCGCAACCTGATCCTTGTCCAGTTGCAAGCCTTTGACGACAGGAAACCGGATGACTTCGATTTTCGCCACGCCAGCGTCGGCAATCTCATCCTGACGGGAGGGTATTTCGCCAATGGCCGCGCCCTGGAACCGGTGCTGTTTCTGATGTCCAAGATGGTCGGCGTACAGGGAACGGTACGGGCCATCGTCGACGACAACCTTCAGATCGGAGCCGACCTTGCGGATGGATCGCGTATCATCGGGCAGCGCGAGTTGTCCGGCAAAGAGGTGCCCCCGTTGGCGCAGCCGATCAAGCGCCTGTTCCTGGCCCGGGACAGTCAGGAAATCAGCGCCGACACCTGCCCCCTGCCCAAGCGCAACCGCCGCCTGATCGAGCAGGCCGATCTGATCTGTTATGCGCCCGGCAGCCTGTATACCAGTGTGATCGCGAACTTGCTGCCACTGTCGGTGGGCCAAACCATCGCGAAACGCGCCGTACCAAAACTGTATGTTCCAAGCTTGGGAACTGATCCGGAATGCCCCGGAATGACGCTGGCCGATCAGGTTGGGGCCATCCTTTCGGCATTACGGTCGGATGCCGGTTCAAAGTGCCCGTCAAGCGACCTGATGACACATGTTTTATGCGATAAAGGAGCCGTTGATAAATCGGACCGGCGCGACGTTGAACAAACCCATGGCGTGCAATGTGTGGCTACCGATCTCGGCTTTGCTGAAACGCCCACCCGCTATGATCCACAGAAATTGTGCGAAGCTTTAGTGTCGTTGACCTGACTAGCTTTGCCACCTGGCTCAGGACGCAATCAAATGGAACTTTTGCTGCTCTCGGCCGGTAAGGCGGACAAGACCTGGAACGCCCCGAAAGCCGACCGACCATTGCGCACCAAAGGGAAACGCCAGGCCCAGAAGACCGGCGCGTGGATGGCGTGCGCGGATCTGCGCCCTGACCGGTGCTTGGCCGAACCCGGGCACCGGGCCCGCGTCACGGCCGAGAAGGCTTTGAAAGCCGGGGGCTGGACGGCAAGTGGGATTGGAACATGGGACCGCTCGCCCGTCTTCCCGTCCATGTCCGAGCGAATTTTGCTGGTTGCGCGGCCCAAATCCGTGACCGCGCTGTTGCGGTCCTTTTCTTTGGACCTGAAGGTAAAACCCGGCACCCTGGTCCATCTCGTCTTGGACAAAGGTCAGGCAAACTTGGGTCAGATCATTGACCCGGACAGCCTGCCGGATCTGTTTCCCTACCCGGCACCAAACGGGTCAGATCGTCGTGAACGCCCAGCATACTATTACACCCAATCCGCAGCGGTCCCGTATCGGGGATCAGGACCAGACACGCAAATTCTGATCGTTGGGTCCAGCAGTGGCCGCCATTGTGTCGTGCCGAAGGGAATCGTTGAACCGGGGCTGTCGCCTGCCGCCTCTGCCGCGGTTGAAGCCCGAGAAGAGGCCGGCGTTTTGGGCCGCATCACACCTGCAGCTATCGGCGCATACACCTATCAGAAATGGGGCGCAGACTGCCACGTAACCGTCTATGCAATGGAGGTTACACACGTCATCCCGAACAGCGATTGGGAAGAGAACCACCGGGTCCGCCGCTGGGTCTCAAAACCCGAGGCCATGACGCTTCTGAACCAACCTCAAGTGCGTGCAATGGTCGCCGCGATCTGACCCGTTCAGGCCTTAACGGTTCAGCGCTTTCAGAACAGCTCCATCCCGCTGATACGGGTCCTCGCGAAAGTGAACCTCTGCACCTTCGACCCAAGCCGTCCAGTAGGTCAGCAAGACCGGCATCGGTTTGGGCAGGTCAACGCGGGTGGTTTTGGCGCTGTCCAGAATGGCCTGCATTCTGGCCTGGCTCCATTCGGGGTCGCCCTCCATCAACAGATTGGCAAACTCGAACGGATGCTCCAACCGGACGCAACCCGAACTGAGGTTACGTTCGTTCCGATCAAACAGACTGCGATCGTTGGTGTCGTGCAGGTACACCGCGAACTTGTTGGGAAACATGAACTTGACCGCGCCCAGCGCATTGTTGGGGCCCGGGCGCTGAACCAGCGTAACCCCGGGGTTGCTGGCGTTCCAGTTGACGGATGACGCCGAGACCACCTTTCGGTCGCTGGTACGCACGACGTAATAGTTGTTTCGCGCAAGATACCCGGGATCCTTGCGGATCTTCGCCAGCTTGTCCTTGCGGAATATCGAGTTGGGGACAGTCCAGGTCGGATTGAACTCCATGTATTGGATCTCATCGCGAAATACCGGGGTTTGGCGATACGCTGATCCGGTTACCGATCGCGTCGTCCAGACCGTGCCATCGGCTTTGACCAGAAAAGTGCGCGCGCCGGCGATGTTGACCAGCACGAATTCATCTTCGACTTCGCGCATCAGCCACCGCCCGCGTTCCAGGCTAAGCCGCAACTGGTCGATGCGGTCAGCTACCGGACGGTTTAACGATGCAAATGTTTTACCCCCGACAACCCCATCTGCCTGAAGACCATGGCGTGCCTGAAACAACCGCACATCTTCGGCCAGCAGATCGTCATACACCAGTATCGGGTCTTGACCCTCTGTGGCGACAGGGGCGACGCCGGTCTGGGTCAATCCCCCCTCGACTGCCAGTCTCTTACGCAATACGGCAACAGCAGGTGCGGACATGCCGGGTTTCAGGACCGTGTCGTCGGGCACCATCGGCCAGCCCCCGTCCAACGCGATGGCACGGTACCGCGCCAAAGCGTCGACAAGGTCAGCATACTGGCGGTTATCGATGTCGATCCGGCGCATCAGGGCACTGAACCCTTCGCCATCGAGGTAATCGTTCAGCACGTCCGCCGGGTCGTTCTGAATCACTGTCCGCGCGAAATTCCAATTGCTGTCCAATGCTGCGGGATCCACCTTGCCATACACGACATGGTGGATCAGCGTGATCGCCGCGTCGGTTGCAACCACATCAAAAGCCGCGATGTCCTGTGGCCTCCCCGATTGCGCCGCGTCATGCAGATCGAACAGCAAGGGCAGGTGAAAATCACCGGGGTGGAACCCCTGCGCGATGCCATGGTTCAACTCGCCAAACAAGTCTTCGACTCCAGGACGCCCAAACCAGACCGGAGCGTAATCCCGCTTCTCATACAGGCCCGGCAGCACCGCCTCAGCTTCCAGCGCCGCACCACCGACTTCCCCGGATCGCCCCCCCGCGAACGACGTTGTGACCGCGCGGATCTGATCTTCTACCGGTCCCGCTGTCAGAAGGGTGGGTGTGGCCGCCAAAGCGAGGACCACACCACATGCCAATACGAGTCTTGTCAGCTTGGGAAGCATAGCATCCGTCCTTTTCTGCCCATTGTCCGAGTCCGACCACTTAACCCAGGCATAGCTGGAAACAAGTCGATCCCGTGACCCTTCATCGCTGTGCCAAAACCGTAAAGAAGCCCGGAAAATAGCGGCCTTCAATGCGGTTCCGCTGGTTCGACAGGGCCTCAAACGTCTTCTCGGTTTCGATCATGTTCGCGCGATCCGATACGTCATCATAGCCATTGAGGTTCGTGGACAGCAACGCAAAGCCCGCGTCGTCAAGCCAGCCCATCACTTCTTCCAGGCTATGTTGGGTCTCTTGGGGATGCAGCACCTGATCGCGAAACCACGATTTAACGTGCGTTGCGTCCTGCGATTGGCTGTGCAGCGCGGCGTAGCGGTCAAACGCTGCCTCTTCGCCTTCGGTTGCAAGGATGTCGTGGAACATGCCAAGAAACGGACGCCGCCCGTACAGATGATAGAGACCCACAAAAAGGTATCCGCCGGGTTTCACAAAACTGGCCGCCTTGGCGAAAGCCCTTCGGCAATCATGGGTGTGATGAAGAACGCCGATACTGAGAACCAGGTCGAATGTCTGTTCGGTCTCGAACCGGAACAAATCGCTTTCGATGAACCGTGTCTGCGCTTCAAGCCCGAGATGGGCCGACACCTCTCGTGCACGGTCCAGCGCGGTGGCCGTGAAATCGACCGCCGTGACATTGGCCCCATAGTGAAGCGCCAGTGAATTCGATGCCCACCCCGCGCCACAGCCGATTTCCAGAACAGACGGAGTTTGCATGCCTTCCAACAGATCATCAAGGTCGCAATAGGCCTGTAACGGATTGCTGCGCACGCTGTTTGCCGCTTGTGACACATCGCTCCAATAGTTGAACGGCATCTCGCCATAAAACGTGCGGACGGTTTCGTTTCGGGCCGGGTCTGTCATCCTGCTCTCCTTTTCAGAACCGCTTGCGGAACCGTTTGAGCGCGGCAAGACCGCCCAGCCCCAACGCCGCGCCGATGACAGGGGCAACAGCGGCAGATCCCCCACCGGCCAGCACGCCCAGCCCGGCGCAGGCCGCGACCCAAACGCGCAACGCTATGCGGGCCTGCTCGATCCGGCGCACAACGCGGCTGCAGGTTGAACAGATTGCGGTGTGTTGACGCGACCGGCCCATAGGCGGCGGACGACCTGGCGCTGCGGCGTCTTTGCGCGTGGTAAAGCCGCGATAGAACGGTAACGCTGTGCCGAAGCGGTCCAGCCACTTGCGGTACTCGACGACCAGCCGATCAGACGTGGCCAATGGCAGCCACATCGATTTGAGCGGACCATCGAATTTCTCGGTCGCCTCGGCCTGCCCGACCACGACGCTCATGTCCTGTTCAAGGATCATGCACTGAACCTGATGCTCCATCCAGCGGGGCTTGATCCGTTCGCGCCAGCCGTTGAAGTTGCTGAACTTGCGATACAGCAACCGGCAGCGATCCTTGCCCAACGGCAGCGAATACAGCTCTAACCCCGCCACCAGATCGCTTTGACTGTATTCTGAGGCATAGCGGATCAGGTTCGGCGCGACGAATTCGACCAGCGCGCCCTGTAAGTCTGCGCTGTCCCGGTCGCGTTCCAACCCCAGTGACCGGAACCGGCTGCTGAAGCCTTTTTCCGTGACGTCTGACATCTCGAACTTCAGTGGTTTCGCAGCTTCGCGCATGCCGCCACCGCGCACGCCGTCATGGGCAATATGGATGTGGGCCACATCAATCACGTTTTCGATCAGATAGCTTTGATCATAGGGCAGATCCATCTGGAACGTGACCACATGCAAATCCGGATCGGCAATGTCTGCGTCACAGGGCAGCAAATCCGGGTCGGCCTTGTCAGGATCACCCGCCCAGATCCAGACGATGTCGCGCCGCTGGATAACCGGATAGGAGCGAACGCAGGATTTGATCGGCAGAGGCGTGCCTTCGACCCATTGGGGAATGTGGTGGCAGGTGCCTTCGCCGTCAAATTGCCAGCCATGGTACATGCACTCGATCCGACCGCCCCGGACATGTCCGTCCGACAAACGCGCGGCCCTGTGCGGACAGCGGTCTTCCAGGCAAACCGGCTGACCTGCCCCGTCGAAATAGAGCATCAGCGGCTCGTCATAGATCGTAAACCCAGTCGGTGTATCGCGTGGCAGATCCTGCAGGAAGGCGACCGGGTACCAACAATTCCGCCAATCAAACGGAGTATCCTGGGTTGCATTGGGGTTTGTTTCAGTCGACGTCATGCATGTTCCGCCGTGTCGGTTGCGTCGGCCTTGGTCCTAGCCACCTGTTGTTGACAGAAAGACCAGTCAGGGTCGCTTTCGATAAGGTGTGTCACATGCTTGCGCAGCCGTGCAGCCAAGCTGTGTTCCCCCGTGTCAGGAAGGCCGTTCGCGTATTGTTGCAGAACCGCGATTGCAAAGGCCCTGTGCGTGCGCGGCCCGGCATGGATCTGATCTGCAGCCTTGTCAGGCCGGATCCGGAACACCTGATCATCCAGTATGTGCGCCGGGTCTAACGCGGCATCAAACCCGGTCAAAAAAGCGCTGCGGCGGGTGGCCAGCGGCAGGTTTTCACTGGCCAGAACAAGGCCATATCCCTGCCGCGTGCAAAACTGTTGCAGCATCAGCATGTTCTTGATCTGGGCCACCTGCCCCATATCCTCGGTATAGAAACCGGCATAGGCAGCAAGCGGGATCGGCACCTCATCAATGTTCTGCGCGGTGACAGACGCGGCATCCATCGATTGAAAGCCAGACTCGCCCGAACAGTATTCGACACGTTGGGGTGGAGGCAATTTGCAGATCACCAGATCAACCGGGAAACCTGTCAGCTGGCGAAAGATTGTTCGGACACAGTAATCCGCCGACTGCCCTGTGGCCGACAAGTTGACGACGGTCACCTGATCGCGAGGTAACCCAAGCGCGACCGCGATTTCGGCTTTCAGAACATGGCCGAAAGTCTGCTCCAAAGCCATGCCGGTGCCGAACGCGTCGTCATCGCCGATCACGCATATGCGGAACTTGGCCTGGGGGTCCGGTTCTTCCCCCCGGTACCCTTTGCTGTTGAAGCGATAGGTCACATCGCCGAACGTGTCGGCGGCGTAAGAACAGGTTTCGGTTAAAGGGACATGCAGATCAGGCCGCACATCCGACTTTTGCACCCCCGCCAGTCCTTGTCCCATCGCCCCGGGCGCCGGCGCGCGACGTCTGACCGGACCACGGACATCCATCACGGCGTCCTGACAGAATGCCCAATCGGGGTCGGTCTGCTTGGTCTTCTCGACGTATTGCACCAACCTGCGCGCCCGTTCCGGATCGCGCTGACCAGACAATGCCTGCGCATACTTGTCCAAAACCGCAATCGCATAGCCCGCATGAGTGCGCGGACCGGCGTGCTTTCCATCCGCTGCTTTGTCAGGCCGTATGCTGAACAGTTGATTGTCCAGAAAGCCCGCATCATCCAGTGGCGCGCGGAAAGGAAACACATGTTTGGCGCGCGGCCCGGCGCGCAGCCTGTGTTGCAGGGCTTGCACATGGCCAATGCCGCGTTGCCGGCAGAACTCCTGTATCAACAGCAGGTTCTTGAGCAATCCGACGTCGCCCATTTGAGGTGTATAAAAATCGGCAAATGCCAGAAGCGGCTCGGGGGCGTCTTCCAATCGTGCAGGATCCAGCAGTCGAAGGTTCAAAGTCTTGGGTTCGCTGCCGTGGAAATACTCGACCCGATCCGGAACCGGCATGTTGCAAACAACCAGATCGGCGGGAAACCGGGTAAGCTGGCGATAAATCGTGCGCGTGCAATAGTCTGCCGACGTACCGCTTGCCGCAAAGTTCAGGCAGTTCACCCGAGCCGCTTCAAGATCCAGCGCCTGCGCGATGTGCAGCTTCAGCCTGTGGCCAAAGGACTGTTCGATCGCGACACCGTGGCCAGTGGCATGGCTTTCTCCGACGACACAAATACGAAAAGCTGCATCGGGGTCCAGGTCTTCGCCACGATACCCTTTGCTGTTGAACCGATAGCTGACCGGTTCTCCGAACCCGTGATCCATAACCGATTCAGCAAATGGCTTGTGAAATCCCGCGCGAATATCACAGGGAAGCAAAGCATCATCGTCTAGTTCGCCAAGGCCACCCTGTGTCCATGTCACGGGAACCGTCTCCTGCTCTCGTGCCACATGTCCGGGCTTACCACATCGGATAAATATCCGGGTCCTTGCCCTGCAACTTCTTCAACTTGCGCTTAAGACGCTCCATTCGTGAGGTCTGCGCAGGGCTTTCAGCCGGTTTTCGGTCTTCGCCAGAGGCTTCAGTTTCACTGATTTCGGGCTGTACCAATTCTTCGTCAGACATTCCGGCTCCGGTGGTTCTTCACGTTCCTGTGAAGCACGTTAGTCGGCTGGCTCCATTCAGACAACGGTTGAATCGCCACACCCGATTTGAGCGATCGGATACCTTAGATCCTTTTGATGTCATAACCAGATTCCAGGTCGCAAACACGTCCTCAGGTTGGATCAAACGAAAGGTCAGCACCTTTCAGGTCTAAGGCCTCGCTTCCATTCTAACCAGTAATTGCGGGTCAAAAAACCGGAATGCCGACGTAGGCTCCAGCCTGATCCAGAACGACCAAACCTGCGTCTTTTGATTGAGCGTGACGGATCGCTCGATTATGCCATGTTGCAGCGGGCACTGTTACCAATTCGGGTGCCTGGCCGACCTGAAACCGAACCGCACTGGCCGAACCTTGAGATGACCGCTGACATGACCTCTGACGATCCTGAAACCAAATCGTGCTGTTTGCCTGCGGCCAACCGGCCATCCTGTGCACCAACCAACACGCCGGACGCGTCAACGACCGAGCGCGTTCCCGACCACGCCGTTCTGGTTCCCGGCGGCATTGGGTTGATCGGAACCGATACGCCGTTTTTTCTGATCGACGGCGAAGGCCCCTTGCGCAAGGCCAGGATCAAACCGTTCCGCATCGGGGCAACAACCGTCACAAACGCCGAATTCGCGGTGTTTGTCGAAGAAACCGGGTTTGTGACCGAAGCGGAACGGTTTGGCTGGTCCTTCGTGTTCTGGGCACAGGTCCCGGACAGCGTGGGGCCCACCCGCGCTGTGGCCGGTGTCGAATGGTGGCGCGTGGTCGAAGGTGCAAGCTGGCGCGACCCCAATGGGCCGGGAACCGGGCCAGACACCTGGCATCCCGACCACCCGGTTGTGCATGTGTCATGGAACGACGCGACAGCTTTTGCCAGATGGGCCGGAGGGCGGTTGCCCACCGAAGCCGAATGGGAACATGCTGCGCGGGGCGGATTGGGCGACGTGGCCTTCCCGTGGGGCGTGCAAGAACCGAACGACACCGATTATCAGCCCTGCAACATCTGGCAGGGCCGGTTCCCCGACACCAATCTGCTGCTGGATGGCCATGACACCACAGCACCCGCCCACAGCTTTGACCCCAACGGGTACGGTCTTTTCAACATGGTCGGCAACGTCTGGGAATGGACATCCGAAACCTATCGCGTCCGGTCGCTGCGCAAAGAGGTCAAGGACAGGCTGAAACAGATGAAGGGGTATCGATTGTCAAAAGGAGGGTCGTTTTTGTGCCACAAAAGCTATTGTTTTCGCTATCGCATCGCAGCGCGGTCCGGAACTTCGCCAGACAGCACCACCACGCATCAGGGGTTCAGGGTCGTCTGGCCTGCCTGATTTTCCGGTGACCTTGACGCTCCGGCTTGCTTGCGCTTGCCTTGGCGAAACAGCACACTGTTGCAACGCAGCAAAAGGATCGGGACGCTGGGGCAAAAGGCAAACACCTATCACCACGGAGACCTTGCACAGGCGCTTGTGACTGCGGGACGCGCAATTCTGCGCGAGCAGGGGCGAGACAAGCTTTCCCTGCGCGCCGTCGCGGCCCGGGTCGGTGTCAGTCAGGCTGCACCCTATTCCCACTTTGCAGACAAGAAAGCCCTGTTGCGCGCCATCTGTGCCTCGGGGTTTCGCGAACTTGCCGACACGCTGGAGGCTTGCAGGTCAAGCGATCAGGACCCAAGCAGCCAGATTTTGGATTTCGGCACGGCTTACGTCGATTTTGCGCTGAACAACCCCGAGATCTATCGGCTGATGATATCGACCCTTGATCCGGTCCCGAAGCGCGCTGAAAGCAGCCGTGACCAGTTGATCGAAGAAGCGACCCGGCCCTATGCCCTGCTGAATCAGGCCTTTCGAGAACTGGTTCCAGATACAAAGCGCGCCGACACCCTGACGATCGGCGCATGGTCCATGGTGCATGGGTTGGCGTCGCTGATCGGTGAAGGCCTGGTGGATCTGCCCCCCGGCGGCCACCGAGAAGTGCTGCGGGCCCTCACCGGATCCCCTTCGACAGAGCAACTGAAATGATCCGCAGATTGACGCAATATCCGGTGGCGGTCGCGCAAGCCATACAGGTCATCAGGGTTGCTCAACGTTTGCCCGAACCCGATGGCGCCCGTGCCGGGGCAACCGGGGCCGGGTCTGATCTGAAACTGCTGGTGTTCGGGGATTCATCGGCTGCCGGTGTAGGTGTAACCAGACAACAAGATGCGCTGGCTGGCCATCTTGTGGCCGGGCTGTCCCTGCATCACACAGTGTCCTGGCAGTTAGAGGCGACATCCGGCGCGACAACGGTCTGGGGGGTAAAAACCCTTCAGGATCTGGCCCCGGCACAGGCCGACATCGCGGTGCTGTCCTTGGGTATCAACGATGTGAAGAACGGCGTTCCGCAACGGATCTGGGCCAAAAACGTTGACGTCATTCTGACGCTGCTCACCCAAAGGCACAGCGTGCGGCGCGTGTACTGGACGGCCCTGCCCCCAATCGGGCGGTTCCCGTTGCTGCCTGACCCGCTGCGGGCACTTCTTGGACAACGCGGCGACCGGTTTGACGCAGCACTCAAGGGTTTGATCCATGCCCGGCCCGAAGGCCGGTACGTCCCGCTGGATCTGGATCTGGACGAAACGCATATGGCCCCGGACGGGTTTCATCCGGGACCACGTATCTATGCCGAATGGGCGGATCGTGTCTGCACGGCGATTCTTGATGAACCGCTGCAAGACACCGGTCGTTAAAGCAGGATCTCGATATCTGATAACGGATAGGCAACGCACGAGTGCACCCAGCCAAACCGTCGATCAGACTGGCGCAACTTTGCCTCGGACGGGCTGAACACCTCACCTGACAAGACCTTGACCCGGCACAGGCTGCATTCGCCCGACCGACAGGCGTTTTCAGCCTCATACCCGTTGCGTTCCAGCGCGTTCAGCAGCGGCTCTCCTGCCGTTGTCTGAAATGATCCGCGCCCGCTCACAGTTACTGTCACCGATTGATCAACCGACGTTGTGTCAGGCCAGCCCTCACGCAACTGGGGGGCAACCGGCGGACCATTCGCTTCGATGTGAACCCGTTTGTCCGGCATACCCGTCTTGCGCAATTCGGCCCCGCAAAATGTGTTCATCGCGGGAGGGCCGCACAGGTAGACCGTTTTGCGGTCCAGCGGCGTACACAGGTCAGAAATCAACGCAGCATCAATGAAACCGGTGCGATCCTTATACCCGGCTTCAGGCTCTGACATCACGCGGGTGACCGTCAGGAAGTCATGCTGATCTTCCAGATCGCGCAACGCGGCATCAAAGATCACGTCGTCCGACCTGCGCGACCCATAAATCAGATGGAACCTGACCGGCAGCTGTCGCGCGGCGATGTCCCGGATCATGCTGATCGCAGGGGCCACACCGGACCCGCCTGCCAGAAACACCAGATCGCGACCATGGTGGATCGGGTTGACATAGAACGATCCCATAGGGCCGGTTGACGTCAGATGGGCACCCGGTTGGATTTGATCGACAAGGTAAGGGCTGACAAAGCCCTGCCCGATCTTGCGCACGGTCAGATCGTAATGCCCCCGGTCCTGCGGCGCAGACGAGATTGCATAGGGGCGCGATGTATTCACTCCATCCACGGTCACAAAAAGATTGACGTATTGCCCGGCCAGGAACGGCGGCAGACCGCCGTCGGGGCTGGTCAGGCGCAAAGTCCGGGTCGTTGCGGTTTCCACAATCACATCTGACACCACAAGGTTCAGACGCTTGGGGTGCAGGGCGTTGATCCGGCCCGCCACCTTGGCTGGGACATCAGCGAAGTCCTGACCATCCTGCACCATGTCTTCGATCCGGGACCGCGCCGCATCAAAACCGTCGATCACACTGCGAATATCCATGCCGGTCATGCTGCGTTTCCCTTGGTGTTCTGTTTGCGCAAGATAGAGGCCGCAACTGCCGCCCCCGCTTGGTATGTGGGTTGAAAGCCGCCCATACCGGTCCACGACCCGGCCAGATGCAGACCATCAACCGGGCGTACCCGATCACGCACAGCACCGTGTTCGGCGATGGTCTGATCAAAACCATAGATCGCACCGCCCGGCGTATTGAGATAGCGCATCATGGTCACCGGCGTGCCGATTTCGATTTCTTCGATGTGCTGGCGAAAGTTCGGGATCACATTTTCGGCCAACGCGATCAGCTTTTCGGCATAGGCGAATTTGGTCGCAGCATACTCTTCGGGCGCAATGCTGTCCCACGGCTCACCATATTGCAGGCACATCAATGCGGCGACGGACTTGCCTTGTGGCGCCATCGTCTTGTCGCCCACCGTGTAGCAGGTGAAAAGACATCCCAGCGGGTCTTCAAACCCTTTGGATCGCGCGTACTGCTGCTTGTCATCTATCGTGGTTGCGATGAAGTTCGTTGCGGCCTCAAGCCCCAGATCCTCAGGCGTGCAATCAAGGCCCATGTACAGCACGAAACCCGACACCCCCATGCGGCGCGATTTGAAATCTTCGCGTGCGTTTTTTGCCAGTTCAGGACGATCCAGCAACTGGTTGTAGGTCAGAACCGAACTTGCATTCGACACCACCTGATTGCAGGTGAAGACATCGCCATGTTCAGTGCGCACCGCGCTGACACCGCCGCCTTCGGTCAGGATCTTTTCTGCGCCACAGTTGAAGCGCACATCGCCGCCGGCCTCAAGAAAGCTCTCCAAAAGCGCGTTCGACAAGGCTTGCGATCCGCCTTCGATATGCCAGGGTTTCATCGCGGCATAGGCATAAAGCATCACACCAAGATCGCTGAACGGCAGCCGATCCAGCGGTTGCCCCGCATAGCCCCAATAGCCGCCGAGCACTGCTTTCAGAACCGGGCTGATAAAGAACTCGTCCATCACGTCTTGGGTGCTCTTCAACCCGTATTTGACGAAGTTCCGACAGTTTCGTTTGAGCACGTCCGGGTCACCAGACCGGCGGGCATTTGGCAGCGCCATATAGGTTTCGAGCGTGATGACCTCGCAAAGGTCCATAAACTTCTGGATCGCGTCAGCTTCTTCGGGGAATTCGGTGCTCAGGGTCTGAACGATCCCGCTAACGCTGGCTGGCAAGGTGATATCAATCACCCCGGGCACGGCGTAGCGGTAAAGGTGATGCTCTTCGATGAACGTGACTTTGTCAGTCACGCCCAGACTGTCAAAGACATGGCGCAGAACGGCTGGTTGTTTCTCGGTTCCCAACCCCGAGAGCTGGTGCAGCGCCACCTCGAATTCGTAATCCCCGCGCACGAATGAGGTCGCGCAGCCGCCGGGAATGTTGTGTCGCTCCAACAGCAAGGTCTGCATCCCGCCGCGTTGCAAAGCGACAGCAGCCGAAAGGCCCCCATTCCCTGCCCCAATGACAATGGCGTCAAAATCTTTCACGGCTGCATGCCTCCCATCTATCTTTACAGTGTTAAGTTAGATGGCCGGGACGACTTTCGTCAAGCCTGACGTAAGCGTCGCGACGTTACGATCAGCATCGGCCCCGGCGCGGGTGCCGGGGACGCAAAGCACTGGATCGGGATCGGAAAAAGCGCGTCGCACAGGGCGCTATGCGCCCAAAAGCACTTGCTGGGGAAACAGCAAAAGCCCCGCCGAACCGACGGGCCCTTGCCAGAGCAGACTTAGCTGGAGGGGGTGTCCGGCGACTTGCGATGATCGCCTTTGATCCATTCGCGCGTGCTTTGCATGACGGCATACAACACCGGAACCACAGCAACACCGATGACGGTGGCGGCCAGCATGCCGCCGAACACCGCAACACCGATGGCTTTTTGCGAGGCCGCACCAGCCCCGCTGGCCACCAGCAACGGCACAACGCCCAACAAGAAAGACAACGCTGTCATCATCACCGCTCGGAACCGCTGATGCGCGGCTTCTGCTGCGGCTTCGATGATCGTTTTGCCTTCGGCGCGTTGCTCCATCGCGAATTCGACGATCAAAATCGCGTTTTTGGATGCCAGCCCTATCAACATGATCATCCCGATCTGGGTGTAGAGGTTAATATCGCTCCCCACGACTGAGACCGCAGTCACCGCGCCAAACAGGGCGACAATCACAGACAGCAGAATGGCCACAGGCATCGACCAGCTTTCGTATTGGGCGACCAGAAACAGATATCCGAACAACACGGCCATCGCCAAAATCACCTGCACCAACCCGCCGGACGACAATTGTTGTTGTGCCGTGCCGGTCCATTCAAACGTATACCCCGGAGGCAATGCGGTTTTGGACACTTCGGTCATGGTTGTGATTGCGTCCCCTGTCGACATGCCCTCAGCTGGGATCGCCGTGACCGTCGCCGACCGGAACAGGTTGTGGCGTTTCAGCAAAACCGGACCCAGAACGTTTTCGACATCTACCAAAGTCCCCAATGGCACCATCTTTCCCTGCTCGGACCGGACGTAGAGATTGCTGATATCTTCGACCTTGTCACGATAGGTGCCTTCGGCCTGGATCATCACACGATAGACACGGCCAAACAGGTTGAAGTCATTCACGTAATACGACCCAAGGTGGGCCTGCATGGTCTGGAACACTTCTGCGACTGACACCTGCAGGGTTTTGGCCTTTTCGCGATCCAGATCGACGAACAATTGTGGGACGTTGGCCCGGAACGTCGTATAGGATTGGCCGATTTCCGCTTCCTGATTGGCGGAATAGACCAAGGATCCGACCGCAGCCGACAAATCCTGCGGGCTGCCGCCGCCGGCTTGCTGCACTTCCATCTCGACCCCGGCAGACATGCCGAGACCCTGAATAGGTGGCGGGTTGAACGCCACAATAGACGCGGCGGATTCGCCATATGCCACACCCAAAATCTGGTCAAGAACGCCATTCGCGCTCAACTCGGGGGTCTGTCGTTCGCTCCAATTCTCCAAATTCACGATCAACATCGCGCCATTCACGGCCAAACCGTTCAGCATCGAAAAGCCGTTCACCAGAACCGTGTTCGCCACGCCGGGAATTTCACGAATGCGGTCATTGACGCGCGCCGTGACTATTTCTGTCCGCGTCAGAGTGGCCGCATCGGGAAGTTGCACATCAACAAAAAGGTAGCCGTTGTCTTCCAGCGGGATGAACCCCTTGGATGTATTGCCCATAATCACCATGGCAGCGAATCCGACGACTGCGATGATCGCAAGGCTGACGGCAGGGACCCGCAGCAAGCGCTTGACGACTGACAAATACCCACTGCGCACAGTGCCAATGACGGACTCAAAGACGGCCAGCAATCCAGTCGGCGGGCCGGACCGCGGCTTCAGGACCAAGGCACACAATGCGGGCGACAGGGTCAGCGCGTTGACCGAAGATATCACCACGGCTGTGGAAATTGTGACCGCGAACTGGGAAAACAGCCGCCCTGTGATACCCGGCATAAAGGTCACGGGCACAAAGACGGCCAGCAACACCAGCGTTGTCGCGATCACTGGCGTGGTGATCTGCCCCATCGCCTTGCGCGTGGCTTCCGCCGGGGGCAGGCCTTCCTCGGCAATGATGCGTTCGACGTTTTCCACAACCACAATGGCGTCATCAACGACGATACCAATCGCCAAAACCAATGCGAACAAAGAGATGGTGTTCAACGACATGCCAAAGGCCAGCAGAAACGCAAATGTGCCGATCAACGACACAGGGATCGCAATGGCCGGGATGATCGTCGCACGCCAGCTTCCCAGAAAAAGGAAGACCACTGAAATCACCAACACAAAGGTCAGCATCAGCGTCGAAACCACGTCGTTCAGGGACTGTTCGACAAAATCGGTCGTGTTGAACGGCACTTCATATTCGACGTCATCCGGGAATGAGCGCGCTAGCCGCTCCAGCTCGGCAGTGACCAGATCAGAGACCGCAAGCGCGTTGGCCCCCGGCGCCTGATAGATACCCAGCACGGCAGCATCGTGGCCCTGATAGTAACCCGAAGCACTGTAAAACTGTGCGCCCAGTTCGACCCGGGCGATATCCTTGGCCCGAACGATGGCCCCCGATTCCCCGGTCCGAACGACGATGTTTTCGAACTCTTCGACCGTCGTCAGGCGGCCTTTGGTCTTGATCGTGTATTGAAACGTCTGATCGTCAGGCGCGGGCGGTGCCCCGATCTGGCCGGCAGAAACTTCTATATTCTGTTCGCGGATTGCATTGATCAGATCGCCCGGCGTGATGCTAAGCGCGGCCATCTGATCCGGGTCCATCCACATCCGCATGGCATAACTCAGGTCCGTCATGACGTCGGCCTTGCCGACCCCGGCCACCCGCGCCAACGCGTCTTTCAGGTTGATCGACGCATAGTTGGACAGAAAGACACTATCGTAGGTGTCGTTGGGCGAAGACAACGTCACAACCATCAGCATGTTGGTCGACGATTTCTGCGTCACCACGCCCGATGCTGTCACTTCACTGGGCAATGTCGCCATTGCCTGTGCGACCCGGTTCTGCACGTTGACTGATGCAATATCCGGATCTGTTCCAACTTCGAACGTCACGGACAACGAATACGACCCGTTGTCTGCCGACGTCGACGTCATATACAACATGTCGTCCACGCCGTTGACTTGCGCCTCGATCGGAGCAGCCACAGTGTTTTCAACGGTTTCGGCGTTGGCCCCGGTATAGCTGGCCGAGACATTGACCACCGGCGGCGTCAGGTCAGGAAACTGAGCGACGGGCAGCACCGCATAAGCGATCGCGCCCATGATCGTCAGGACCAGCGAAATGACGAGGGCCATTTTTGGCCTGTTGATGAACACCGAAGAAAACATGCGTCAGTCTCCGGTTCCGGCAAGCACCGCATCCACGGCCACGCCGGGACGGACCCGTTGCAGCCCTTCGACGATCACAGCCTCGCCTTCGCGCAGCCCATCCAGCACAATGATCGCCGCATCGACCGTATCACCGGTCTGAATATAACGTTGTTCGACAAGTTGCTTGTCATTGACCACCAGCACGAAATCGCCCCGCTGATCGCGTTGCAAAGCTGCCTGCGGGACCAGAACACGTTCGACAGGCTCCAAAGCCTGAATGCGCACGTTCAGGAACGACCCATCAATCAGCAGACCCTCTTCGTTTTTGAAGGCCGCCCGCAGTGCCATTGCACCCGTTAAAGGATCGATCCGGTTGTCACCAAAAACGATCCGCCCGGTTTCTTCCAGATTGGTCCCGTTTGGCAGGGTCACAAAGACATCCGGGCTGCGATCAGAGCCGCCCAGCGTCGATACTGTTTCGTTCAGTTTTTCCAGAATGGTAACAAGTTGCTTTTCCGTAAGTGAGAACACCACATAGATCGGAGCTTCGCGGACCAGCGAGACCAACGGAGGGTTTCCGGGCCCAACAACATCACCAACGCTGATCTGCACCCGGCCCAAACGCCCGGGAAACGGCGCGTGTATTTCGGTATAGCTGAGATCAAGTTCAGCCTGCTGGATCGCCGCGTTGGCAGACTTGATCGCGGCCTCGGCAACCAGTTCATTGGCCCTGGCAATATCGACTTCAGAGGCCGGAACTGCGTCGCGACGCAACAGTTCTTCCTTACGTGCCAGTTCGACCTTGGCCAGCTCCAGATTGGCCTTGGCCCGGTCAAGATCCGCTTCGCGGGCATCCAGCGTGGCCTGATACAGATCCGGTTCGATCCTGAACAGCTTCTGGCCCTCTTCGACATGGGCGCCGTCCGTGACCATTTTTTCCTGAAGGAACCCGCTGACCCGCGCAATGATATCGACTTCGTCGATGGCCTCGGCCCGACCGATATAGCTCGCCTCTTCGGTAATTTCCTGACTATAGGCCGCTGCAACGGACACTTTCGGAGGAGCCTGATCCTGCGCGTGGGCTGGGCCAAGCAGCGTCAGACCGGCAACCAGCAGCGCAGCCCCCAGCTGAGATCCGAAACGGCGGGACGAAAAGAGGGGCGGTCGTGGCATGCTGCAAGCCTCGCTGGCGGTTTTCTGGTCGGAGATTTCGGTAAATCGCGCAATCTACGCGGCTTTCCGTATCTTGCTGAGAAGATCGCAGCAACGCGCAACTTTCACAAGCCGTCCCAACGATCAATCCTGAACTAGACTGTCGCAGGCGCGCGTCCATCTTTTTCGATCCGTCGTCCAGACCGTGAGACAACCGGCTTCAGCGCAAACCGTCCTCACCCTGCACGTCCGCGACGGCCAGCCCCCCCATGCGGTGGTGGATCCGCGGCCCTCGGCTCATAGCAAGGGCAAACATCAGCTCGTTCGCCCGCGGGCCGTCCGGCACGCTGACCTCCATTCCGTCAAAATGGCTGCGCACATAAGCTGCGTTGATGTGGCCCAGCGGGATATCAATGCGGGACCCGACACCGCCAACCTTCATTGACGAGGGAACGATGGCCTTTGCCGCGCCCAGCCGCGCCCGCATGGCATAGCCGCCCGGCACATGCCACAGCGCGGTGTGTTCAAGTTCACCATTCTCGCCGGCCAGCCCCGCCTTGCCATAGCCATCGATCCCCTCGATTCCCCCCATCGCGTTGATCAACTGGTCGGTCATCGTGAGGCCCAGCGGCTTCAGATCGTCCATCGCCGATTGCAGATCCTCGGTGTAACCGCCTGCAAACGGGTTCTTCACAATGGCCACAATGGCCGCACGCCGACGTGGCTGTAGCGGCGCGGCGCCCCCTTCGTGATGGATATCCTCGATAAAGGTCAGTGTCTTACGCAGGGTGAAATCAGGCATGAAGCTGTTCCTTGATGGGTTCTTGCAGAGCGCCGACACTTGTCGCTTCCCCGCACAACGTCAGATGCGCAGCCGCGATCAGGCCACGCGACAAGCAGGTTTCGGCAAAACTCCGACCGCGGCTCAGAGCCATCGCAATTTCTTCGGGTGTCAGAGCCGCCACATCCACGGTCACCAGCCGATCACCCAGATCGCTGTCAGGTCTTTGATCATTCGCTTTGCCGCGCATGACCTTGGGCGATCCCGGTAAATCGACCGCGTTTGCGATCATGGTGGCCGCAGCATCGGCTCTTGCCGCCGACTTTGCCAACACAGTCACGGCGTCAGCTATTCCCAGCGACTGACTGCGCCCGCGCCAACCCGACGTCGCAATACCGCGCACAGCGCTGCCCGCTGGGATCTCAACGCGATCTGCACGCCCCGCAGCAATCGCTGCCGTAAAGATTTCCGTTCCGGACAGATGAACCGCGATATCACCGCCATTGTTGACATAGGCGCGACGCAAATCCCCTGCCGCAGTCATAGCCGCCAGCACGGTATCAGCCACCGCACCCGCAACCGCCGCCATCGGGGTCAAGAAGGCAGGAGCAAAGGGAGCAGTAGCGGCCAGCATGCCCAAAGCGATATGACCGTTCAGTTTCGGATGATCAGCCACCGGTGTGCGCAGAGATGGCAATTCCGGCACCAGTTCGTCCAGAATTGTGACCATGCGATCATGCGCGGCACGCAAGGCGCGGTCGCGCCCCGGCCCTTCTGCATCGATGATCAGATCAATCGGCCCGTGGTTCAGGTGCAACCGCCGCCCATCCGGCAGATATGCAGCCTGCACACCCATTTCAGGTCTTGATCGGCTTCGGGGCAACGGCCCGGACGTCGGCACCGTATTCACCGCCATGTTCCAGCACGTCTTCCACCGGTCGCACCGAGGCGTCATGCCCACCAAGGGCGCGGAACTCGTCCCGCGAGGCGGTGAATTCCAACGGTGCAACGATGGCAGGTGTGGGCACATAGCCGAACGCGTTATCCGGCATCTGGGTAACGTCGGCCATGATCGTGATGCCCCCGCCCGGCCAGACATACGCTTCGGCCCCGCCACAGGTCACAACCGTTTTGCGCTGTTGAACCGACCGGGTCAGGCGCACCGGGTTTCGCGTCACGCCCGATCGCAAGGACCCACCGGCCCCCCCCATGAACATCACGGTACAAAGCGCCGGTTCACAGTTTTCCTCGATCAGATCCACGGAGGGTTTGAGCGTCTCGGGCAAAGGACGGCTTTGCGGAACCAGATTGTCATCCAGAATATAAAACCCGAACTGTTCGCCAGTTGTTGAAACCATCAACAGTGTCATTCCAGGGCGTGCGCCTTTTTTCGGGTTCCAGTCGCCAAGAATGGTCAGAGGATCCTGGATATCGGTGCCGCCCCAACCCAGCCCCGGCTCAGCCACCTGAAAATACCGCCCCGGGGTCGAACGGCGGCCTTTGATCTTGATACCAGTGTCCGGCCAGCCCAGTACCTTGCCCGCCTGGTGTTCACTGACGACGCCGGTTATGTGATCATCGACAACCACGACCTCATCGACCAATCCGTCCCATTGGGCCGCGAACATACCGATCGTGGCCGACCCGCAGCCGACGCGCATCCGCTCTTCTTTCGTACCGTCAACAATCGGGGGCTGCCCAGCCTGAACGACAACACTCGCGCCGCCGTCGACGGCCAGTTCCACAGATTCACGGTTGCACAGACGCATCAGCGCATCGCAGGTCACGCGCCCTTCGGGTTTGGAGCCGCCGGTGAGATGATCGACCCCGCCCAACGACATCATCTGAGAGCCGTATTCCGATGTGATCATCAGCCCGACAGCCTCGCCCCGACACCGTATCGTCGCGCCTTCCGCGCCCAAATGACGGTCCGTATCGATTTTCACCTTCACGCCACAATAGGAAAAGATCGCTTCGGTCACCACAGTGACGAAATCGACCCCGTCCACATCGCGGCTGACCAGGAACGGGGCTGGCTTGTAATCGGGATAGGTCGTTCCGGACCCGACAGCTGTCACGAACAGGTCGTCACCTGCGGCCAGCTTGCCATCCCAATCGGCCTTGAGAAACGGCTTTACTTCCCCGCCGGACGCGATGCGCCGGTCGAGAACAGTCAGGGGATCACAACGAATGATCCGGCCATTCTGATTGGCATAGCGATCGCAGGCCCCAACCTTGCCGTCCGCGATGAAGCACATAACCGGGCAGGCATCGCAACGGATCTTGTCTGGACGCGGACGGGCTTCAGCCATTGGAGATCTCCGACATAGCCACAATCCGATAGGGTGCGGCCTTTGCGAAACGGTTCAGCGAAGCAGGGCGCGGGCGCATCTGAGCGCTTTGCGCCCAGATGCGCCCGCGCCCTGCGGTCGGCACTCTGCTTGCAAGGTCAGTCAAATCGAAAGGGATCATGAACCCGCCCTCCGGATTGCCCGCAAAACCCGGTGTGGCAAAGCCGGAACCCGGTCGATCCGGGCACCGCTGGCATGACGGATCGCATTCAGGATCGCAGGTGCCGTCGGGATCAGCACGTGTTCGCCCAATCCCTTGGCACCAAACGGGCCTTCGGGGTCCGGTTTCTCGATCAGGATGGATCGAATTTCAGGCATATCCCCAATCGTCGGGATCAAATAATCATGCAGGTTTTCCGTGCGACCGGGCAGGTATTCTTCCATCAGCGCAAGTCCCAACCCTTGAGCGATGCCACCCTCGATCTGCCCTTCGGCCAGAAGCGGATTGATCACGCGCCCCAGATCATGTGCCGCTGTCATCCGGATCACTGTCACCGTACCCAGTTTCAGATCGACGTCCACTTCGGCGATCTGCGCGCCATATCCGTAGACCGCATAAGGAACGCCCTGCCCATTTTCGTCCAACGCCCCGGTTGGCGGATCATAGGTTTCATCGACACTCAGCACATAGCCATGCTGGTCTTCGGGCAGCGCACTCAGATCAATCCTCCGGTTGTGGGATCCGTCGGTGACTTCAATGCAATCTCCTTGCAACGAGATCCTGGCCCCCGCCCCCATGTTGGTTTGTCCGAGAATCTTTGCCCGCAGGGCCTGACCGGCCAACATCGCGGCCTTGCCCGTGACAAATGTCTGACGCGACGCCGACGTCTTGCCGCAATCCGGTGTCACAGCCGTGTCCGGGCCGACAAGCTCAAATTGGGATAAAGCGACGCCCATGGCATCGGCGCAGATCTGAGCAATGACCGTATTTGCCCCCTGACCGATATCGGCAGCCCCCTGATGGAGGCGGAGATGCCCGTGTCGGGTAAGACCCAACCGGATTGTCGACGGGTTTGGCAAACTGGTATTTCCGCAGCCATACCAGCAGGACGCAATGCCAACCCCGCGCTTGATGGTATCCTTGCTGGCATTGGCCGCCTGCGCAGCTGCAAGGGCATCTGCCCATGGGCCTTCCAGTGCCTCCAGGCAGTCTTCGATGCCCACCCCGTACAGTTCCTGCCCGCACACGGTCCGGTCACCGTCGCGCAACGCATTGATCTGGCGGAACGCGAGCCGGTCGATCCCGGCGGCCAATGCGAGATCATCAAACAAGGTTTCCTGCAGGATCGCGGCCTGTGGAACACCAAAGCCACGAAACGCGCCAGACACCGGACCATTTGTGTGAATGGCGCGGGCTTCGGCATGGTAATTCGGGATGCGGTATGGACCACAGGCATGAACCGGCACCCGCACGGCCACGGTCGGTCCCCAGCTGGCGTATGCGCCCGTGTTGAAATCTCCGTCAAACACCATCGACGTCAGTTTACCGGCCGCATCGATACCGGCCCGCGCCGTCATCTGACCAGGATGTCGCTTGGTCGTCGACGACATGCTTTCGCGACGTGTGTAAACCATTCGCGATGGCAGGCCCGTTTTCAGCGTCACCAGACCGATCAGGGGTTGCAGCGACAGGTCAAGCTTGGCCCCGAAACCGCCCCCGGCTGCAGATGGGATGATCCGTACCTGGCTTTGCTCAAGACCTAGAATCGCCGCCAGTTCATCGCGATCCATGACCGGCGCTTGCGTGCAGGCATGGATGACCAAAGTGTCTCCCTGCATCCAGGCCGCGCCTGCTTCGGGTTCGATATAGGCGTGTTCAACATAGCCTGTCGTGGCCTGCCCGCTGCAGGTCTGCGCGGCCTTTGCCAGCGCCTGTTCCGGATCACCGCAGCGGACTTTGCCTGCGATCAGCAAGTTGCCATTTCGGTCCTTGTGCACTTGCTGCGCACCGTTCGGCGTGGCCTGATCTGCCGTCATGATCGGGTCTTGCTGGTCCCATTGTACCGGAAACCCGGACAGATCCAAATGCTCGACCACGTCGGGGGGGCCTGCGATCACGGCAACCGCCTCGCCCCGCATCCGGACGACCCCATCGGCCAATGCCGGTTGGTCAACAAACGCAGGGATCACGCTGAACCGATTGCGTCCAGGGATATCGCGCGCCGTGAACACCCGCACCTGGTTGGTTTCGGCCCAGGCATCGATATCGCCGAACGAAAACCCGCCCGCGAAATGGGGCGAGCGGATCGCTTTGACCAGCAAGGCACCCTCGGGGGCGAAATCAGCACCGAACACTTCGGTTCCGTCCACCTTCGGACCACCGTCCAACCTGCGAACCGGTGCGCCAATGGCAGCGCCTGCTTCGGGGACCAACGGATCCCCTGCCCCGGAAACATCCAACACGGCGTCGATAATCTTGGCATAGCCTGTGCAGCGGCACAACACACCGCCCAAAGCGTCTTCGACGTCGGCCCGCGACGGCGTATCTGTCCGGCTCAGCAAAGCCGAGGCCGCAACAAGCATTCCGGGCGTGCAGATCCCGCATTGCGCCGCGCCATGACGCAGAAACGCCTCTTGCAGGCCCGGAACGGTGGCGATGCCCTCAACAGTCGTCACCTCCGCGCCCTGCACGCGCGCCACGGGTGTCAGGCACGCACACACCGGAGCGCCATCGATCAAGACGGTACACGCACCGCAATCGCCCGCATCACAGCCAACCTTGGTGCCCTTCAGGCCCAGATCCTCGCGCAGAACTTCGGACAGGCGACGGCCCGGATGAACGTCCAGATGCGCCTGTGCGCCATTCACGGTCAGGGCGATGCCCGGTAGGTCTTTCATGACACATCCTCCACCGCCCGTGTGACGGCACGTTGGATCAGCTCAATGGCGGCATCTTCACGATATCCTGCATCCCCGCGCACGTCATCAATCGGGGACAGGGATGGCGACACGACATCACCGGTGATGGCCTTGGCAACCCCGCCAACCGGCAGTCCGATCAACCTGGCTTCCAGCATATCCAGCCTTTGCGCCACTGGGCTACACGCCCCGACAGCAATCGCTGCCGACGCGATTTTGTCGGATCGAACAGACAGGCGAACCGCCACCATCGCAATCGAGATCACAAGGTACCGTCGGGCCCCCAGTTTGAGAAACCGGCTTGCCCCTTCGCCCGCCGAGTTGGGTATGGTGATCGCACTGACAAGTTCTCCGGGGACCAAAGCCGTTTGCCGGACCCCGATCACAAAGGACGACAGTGGAAGGCACCGCGTGCCGGTTTTCGACGTCAATTCAACCGACGCATCCAATGCCAGCAACGGCGGCACGCCATCAGCTGCAGGAGATGCGTTGCACAAATTTCCCGCGATCGTGCCTGCGGTCTGGATCTGCACCGACCCAACTTCGCGCCCGGCCTGTTGCAGCATATCAAACGCCGGCGGCAGGTCGGCCCGGATGATGTCGGCCCACGACGCCGTCGCCCCAATCCGCCAGCCATCCGCAGTCTGCTGAACGCCGCGCAAGCCCGGAATCGCCGTGATGTCCAGAATCGACCCCGGCAAGGTCGGGCGTTCGGTCGCCGGGAACAGGTCTGTACAGCCCGCCGCAACGGTGACAGATTCAGTCTCAAGGACGTCCAGTGCCTCGGCCAATGTGTCCGGGCGGAAATAAGCGTTCAAACGCGCATCTCCTCACGCTGTTGGGTGTGGGGTATTTGTTAGTGTACAAACGGATTTTGAGACAGCCGCACCGGTTCTGTCAACAACCAAGCCTGAAGGAGACGCTATGAACGGACCCGAAGCCGGAAGAAGCGACTATATCCTGGACGATCAGGTCGGGTTCGTGATGCGTCGGGTCAACCAACGACATCTGGCGATCTTTGCGCAGATGATCCCCGATCTGACACCGACTCAGTTCGCCACCCTCGCCAAGCTGTGCGAATTGGGACAGGTGACGCAAAACGCACTGGGGCGGGCGACGGCCATGGATGCCGCGACGATCAAGGGTGTGGCCGACAGGCTGCGCAAGAAGGGTTTTGTGACGTCCTTTCCGGATCCCAACGATCAACGTCGCATGTTCCTGACGCCCAGCCCTGCCGGGCGGGACGCGTTTGAACAGTTGGTCCTTGAGGCCCATAACGTCACCCGCGAAACCCTGGCACCGTTGACACCAGCTGAGCAGGACACCCTGCTGTCGCTTCTGAACAAACTGACCTGAGCGGAGACACAAGCATGGCCGACACCCTTGGACTGAACCATCTGGGCCTTGCCGTTCGGGATCTCGACGAAACCACAGGTTTTCTTGTTGGCGCGCTGGGGTGGGAAGAAATTGCCCGCGATGACAGCTATCCGCGAAACTCGGTCACCGATGGATCACTTCGCCTAACGCTTTGGCAGGTGGATCAGACCAAAGACATCGTGCCTTTTGATCGCAAAACGAATGTCGGCCTGCATCACCTCGCGCTTCAGGTCGCCAGCGATTCGGATTTGGAGCGGCTCTCCAAAACCGTCAAAGACTGGCCCGGTGTTGTCATAGAATTTATGCCCGAACCGGTTGGGGATGGCCCGCGCAAGCACATGATGTTCGCCGAGCCCGGTGGTCTGCGGCTGGAGTTGATCTGGCCCGGACCCTGATCAGACGCCCAGATGCCGTTCGATCACGCTGTGATCCTTGCGCAGCACATCAGCGTCCAGCGTTTCCAGATTGTGACCGTTTTCGATAAACGCAACGCGGTCGGCCACCGAAAGCACCGCATCGATACGCTGTTCGACCAACAGGATTCCGACACCCCGGTCACGCATGACGACGATCACCTGCCGGATTGCCTCGATCATTGATGGTTGCAGGCCTTCAGTGGGTTCGTCCAGCAACAGGTACGAAGGTTCGATACACAAGGCCCGTGCCGTCGCCAGCATCTGCTGTTCGCCCCCGGACAGGGTCTGCGCCCTCTGGTCCAACCGTTCACGCAGACGCGGAAACAGATCCAGTACGCCGTTTAGAACGTCGGCGCCTGACTTGCGCACCATCAGCCCGATCTCAAGGTTTTGCGCCACCGTCAGTTCAGAAAACAGCCGCCGCCCCTGCGGGATATACCCAACCCCGTGGCCCGGCACCTTATGCGCGGGCAGGCTGCTCAGGTCGGCTCCATTCAGTCGGACAGCACCTGACATCAAAGGCACCAGCCCCATGATCGCTTTCATGGTCGTGGTTTTGCCAGCACCATTGCGGCCCAAAAGACAAACGATTTCACCCGGCGCAACGCTCAGCGAGACGTCCCGGAGGATCTGAGCCCCGCCATAGCCTGCGTTGATCTTGTCCAGCTCCAGCATCACCCGGTCCCCAGATAAGCCGCCTGAACGCGGGCGTCAGCATGGATTTCAGTGGGCGTGCCTTCGGCCAGAATTTCTCCGAAATTCAGCACGGTGATACGATCTGCGGTTTCCATGACCACGCTCATGTTGTGTTCGATCAGCAGAATGGTTGTGGTATCTTTCAGCCCCCGCACCAGCGCCTTGAAGGCGTCGATTTCGCTGTCCGTAAGGCCTTGGGTCGGCTCGTCTAAAATCAACAACCTGGGCCTTTGTACCAGCCCCATGGCGATCTCCAGCAGGCGCTGATGGCCATAGCTGAGATCACCCGCGATCTGTTCGGCCCTGTCATTCAGATCAACCTGATCCAGCGCCGCGTGTACAGCCTGGGCCACCTGAGCTGTTCCATGCACGCGTTTGCGCGCTGCCAGAGCGACGTTTTCAAAGACACTGAGGCGCGCAAACACCGAGGTGATCTGAAACGTATAGGCCATGCCCAGATTGATGCGTTTATGCGCTGGCAGATGCGAAATGTCGGCCCCATCGAACTCAACCGTGCCCGAAGTCGGTTCAATCCGCCCGCACAAAAGGCTGACGAATGTCGTCTTGCCAGCGCCGTTCGGCCCGATCAAAGCGCGGATCTCACCCTTGGGCAGATCGAAATCCACCGCGTTCACGGCCGTGAGGCCCGCGAAATTCTTGGTCATCGCGCGGGTCGATAGCAATGTCATGGCAGCCACCGCCAGATCCGCGACCGTACCTCACCAATCAGGCCCTGCGGCGCGAACAAGGTCAGCACCACCAAGGCCACGCCCGCGATCAGCATATAGGCGCTGGTCACGTTCGACGACAGATCGATCAGGTAGAACATGAAGAGCGTTCCGATGAACGGCCCCAACGCGGTTCCGGCCCCGCCCAGAAGCACCCAGAGCAAAGGAAAGATCGAATATTGCACGGATGCGAATGTCGCCCCGACATAGCCAAACAACAGCCCATACGCCGCGCCTGCTGCTGCTGACATCGTGCCCGACAGGATCACGGCGATCAGCTTGTGACGGAACACATCATAACCCAACATCCGGGCGCGTTCTTCGTTCTCGCGGATCGCCACCAGCACCTTGCCGAACGGGCTTTGTACCAGCCACAGAACGGCAATCAGGCACAGCGCGAACAGGATAAACGCCGCGAAATACCGGTTGGTCGCGTCCGACAGGTCGATCCCCATCATCATTCGCTGCGCCTGCTGGATCACAAACCCTTCGTCACCCCGCGTGACCGACCCGAAATACAGCACGGCCAGATACCCGGCCTGCGCGAACATCAGCGTCACGATCATGAACGCCACATCCGCCGTGCGCAGCGCCAGCGCGCCCAGCGCCGCCGCGACAACTGCCCCGGCGATCAAGCCGCCAATCATCGCCGGTGCCGGGGTCGCGCCCAGCAACTGAACCGACATCCCCATTCCATACATGCCCGCCGCAAAGAACAGCGCGTGGCCAAGGCTGAGCAACCCGGTATAGCCAAACATGATGTTATAGCCCATCGCGTAGACGGCCAGCACCATGATCCGGGCAAGGTTTCCGTGGTGATAGGCCGGCAGCACAAATTGCAGCCCAAGCAACAGCGCAAGCAGCCCGCCATGCAGCAACACCGTCTTCTGCCGGTCGCTCATCGTGTCTTGACCCCGAACAGGCCCTGCGGACGGAAGACCAACACCAGTGCCACCAGCAACGTGGCAAGGATCTTGGCGAGGGTGGGTGAAAAGAAGACCGATATAATGCCATCGGACAGCCCGATCAAAATGGCCGCGAGCACGGTACCCGGCAGACTGCCCAGACCTCCGATAATCACCACGATAAAGGACAACAGCAACGGATCGCCCCCCATCAGGTAGTGCGCTTGCTGGATCGGCACGATCAGAACGGCGGCCAGGGCCGCAAGCCCTGCGCCCATACCAAAGACGATAGCATAGATCCGTTCGACCGGGATGCCAAAGGCCAGCGCGGTTTCGCGATCAAGCTGTGTGGCACGCATCAACAGGCCGATCTTCGTCCGCGCCATCATCAACCAAACTCCAACCAGAACGACCCCGGCTGCAGCAATGACCGACAGCTTGTAAGACGTCGTGCTCAACCCCCAGGGCCAGTACATCTGAAACTTGCCATCGACAAATTCGAACCACGGGATAGCAAGCCGCGTGTTGAACGGCGGCTCGACCGGGCGGGCGTCCGGGCCATAGGTCATCAGCGTGACTTGTTGGATAATGTACAGAATACCAATCGTGGCGACGATTGTACGTTCGGGGTCGTATTCTATACGTTTCAGCACCGTCATGTCCGCCACCACCGCGATCGCGGCGACCAGCAACGGCGCTATAACCAACGCTGCGGCAAACCCGACGGCCGGATGACCGCCAACAGATTGCGCCACCCACCAGGCCAGCACGGCCCCCAACATGAAGAATTCGCCATGCGCGACATTCACCACGCGCATGACGCCAAAAACCAGCGACAGGCCAACCGCCGTCAGGGCCAGAACGGCCGCGGTTACCGCGCCTTCAAGCGAGGCAAGCAAAATATAAGGACCGATTTCCATGACCTACCCGACCTGAACAGACAGCTGTCCTGTCTTTCATCTCTTTCAAAATACTCCGGGGTCTGGGGCAGAGCCCCAGCCCGTCGGCTGCCACATGACCGATGGTCAGAGAGGCTGCGTCGTATAATCCACCTCGTCGGGATACAGCGTATCTTCGATCGACGTGGTGTGCTGCAGGATCAGCTTTCCCTCGTTCACTTTCGAGATGTACTGAGGCCCGAACACCTGGTGCGTCTTGCCGTTAAACAGCTTGGTGCCCTGCGGATGCTCGTTCGATATCGGAATATCCGTCATCGCCTCGACCGCTTCGATCAGTTTGGCGCGGTCTGCGACCCCCTGATACCCGGCGGCCTCCATGCCTTGCTTGACCGTGAAGAGGGTTTCCCAGCACCCAAACATATGCGCGAAGGTCGAGATATCCTTGGGATCGGAAACCGACGCCCCGTTTTCATCCACACCGACGTGTTCGCGATAAAACTTGTCATAAGGCGTTTGGTCGGCCTGCGCATAGCGCGGCATACCTTCCCAGAAATAACTGCCCTCAAGGAACTCAAGACCCGGGCTGGCGATATCGACCGCTTCAAGCGAATCGATGAACCCGAACATCTCGGGCCGGTTCGGGCCAAAGAATTCACCCAACTCCTTGACGAACGTCAGAACCGCAGGGCCAACCATGACGTGATAAATCACTTCGGTCTGGCGCGGGATCTTGGGGAAGTATTTGGTGAATGACGTTTCGGTTGGCGGGATTGCGATATGGGCCAGAACCTCACCACCCTGCGCTTCGATCGCTGCGGTGAAATAGTCGCGGTGATCATGGCCGAAGGCGAAATCGGGGAAGATCATCGTGACCTTCTTGCCCAGGTTCGACGACACAAACGGTGCCATTGCCTGCACCTGGCTTTTCACATCGGTGATGCCGGGTTGCAGCGTATAGCGGTTCAGCATGCCGCTGGCCACGTGATGGCCCTCGGACACAACAAAATATGGGATCTTCAGCTCACCGGCGCGCGGGGCTGACCCGATCACGACATGACTGAACAAGGTCCCGAACGCGATATCGCAGTTGTGCTGAGTGGCGAACTTTTCCACCACCTCGGCGCCGCGCTTTGGGTCCGTGCCGTCATCTTCGGCAATGATCTGGACCGGGCGGCCATTGATTCCGCCCATGTCGTTGATCACCTTGGCCGCTGCGGTCGAGGTACGGTCATACCACCGCCCATACGCCGCGCCGATACCGGTGCGGTGAACCTGAAACCCGATCTTGATCGGTTCAGCACTTTGCGCGCTGGAATACCGCGCCCACAGTGGAAGCGTGGCCGCAGCCCCTGCCCCCAGTCCAAGCGTCTTAAGCGCACCTCGGCGTGTTGTGGTATTCGTTGTGGTATTCGAAGTCTTGGTCTTGCTGGTCATCGTATTTCCCCCATGCTGGAAAATCGGTCGGGCCAGTTTCGGCCTCTATATCTGTTAGTGTGCAAACAAATTCGACACCTGTCCAACCAATTAGAGCTTTTTTATACGCCACGGGGCGACGCGAGCAACCAAAGCCCAAAAAATGTATAGCCGATCATGAACAGCGCCAGCGGTGCCTGACTGATGGCCGCACGGGCGTTGGTCCCGAAATGGCGTACGGCTAACGCATGGGCCAGAAGCACGGCCAGAACATGGCCCAGAACCACTGCACCGGCCTGAGTCAGAAAGATCAGCCGCACGCTGTCAGGTGTATTGAAAAACCCCGTGGTGACATAAAACGTACCCAGCCCCAAAAGGTCGGCTCCGGTCGCAAATGGGTCATTCAGGGCAACCATCGCGTATTGCCCTTCGACCAGAAAGCTCGCGTAATAATGTGCAATATGATAGCCCAGCGCAATCGGCAGGATTGATGGTGCAAAGATGGCGATGCCCCGGGTCAGGGGCATATCTGACCGGATCAGACGCAGGCCAAACCAGATCGTAATCGCGAAAACGCCCAACAGGATGGCATTGGCCAGCAGCAGCCCCACGACATTTTGGGTGACGACAGCGGACCGACCCGGAAACTCCAGCGGATTGATGCCCAAAAACCCCAGCCACCAGAAGGTTTCGTTCAACCCGTCAAAACTGCCGCTGCCCAGCATGATCACCATGAAAATGGCCAATCCAAGGGGCGGCACGCGGGCCTGCAACACCTTCCAGCCCCACAGCCCCACCGCCAGCGTGCGCCGTTTCCGGCCAAACGGTGCAATACCCGCATAATTGCGCATCAAGACCGAGATCCCTTCGGCGCGCAGCATCCATCGCGGACCAAAGGCCAAAATGGCCAAAAGCGTGAACAGCCAATAGCAACCGGCAAAATTGGCCAGACGACCGGGATCCGCCGGGGCAATATCTGCCATCAAAAACAATCCGAAGCCCAGAAAAGTCACGATGGCCATCCCGTGCCCAATCTGCACCGGCAGACGCAGGAACGGCTGAAACCCCAACTGACGCAGCACGGCCACCGGCCCAGCCCATGGGTTGATCCATTTCCAAAGGTTGCCGATCAGCCCCTGAAGACTGACCAGTGCAATCCACCAGATCGTCCAGATACTTAGCGTCAGCGGATTAGACAGCGGGTCGCGCGATCCGGTCAGGCCCACCGACACCAACCACAGGAACAGCAACGCCGACAGGCAACTGGTCACGACTGGCAATCTCGGTCGCCACCAGCGCACCAACGCCACCGATGTAAACGCTGCCTCTGCCGCCCGGTCAGGCAGGGCCGCCAACAGAACAACCGTCAGAATCACCGCCGCGACACCGGAGGATATGTAAAGATCCGTCGGAAGCAGCAGAGTCAGCCCCTGATCCGACGCATGGGCCAGTGCCTGCGCTGAGAATAGTGGCAAAAACCCCGCCGCGAGCAACGCGGCCTTGATCCGGATACAATGCTGAGAAACAGTCATATCCACAGTGTAAAGAATGCCGAGGCCCGGATGAAAGCCGTAAAACCCATTGTCGCCCTTACTCTTCTGGTCGCCTTGGCCTTGGGCGCCTATTTTCTGCTCACGGGACCAGATCGGCGTGACCTGCACCTGTCGAATGCGACGGCGGCCCCAATCGAAGACGCACCGGGTGATATTGCGGTGTTTCTGAAGATTGAAAACCATGACGGACCAGATCGTCTGATTGCCGCCCACGCTCCTGCGGCCGGGTCGACACTGATCGATGGCCCCGCTTCGACACTGGCGATTCCCGGTGGCAGTGCGCCGACCCTCGCACCAGACGGGGCCTTCATCAGATTGAAGTCCGTCTCGGGGTCGCTGTCCGACGGGCAAATCATCCCAATCACGCTGGAGTTCGAACACGCCGGCAATCAATCAGTTCAGGCCCGGTTGTCGGCCCCCACCGAAACCGGAGAGGCGCATGATTTCGGCCTGTTCGGAATCGGCGGGATTTGCCGGGTCGGCGAAGGCGAGCCTGCCCCTCGGATCACCCTGACCACGCGGCCCGATGGCGATGGATGGGTCGTCGAAGTGCTGGCACAGGACTTTGAGTTCACACCCGACATGGCCGACGGATTGCACGTACCGGGTACCGGCCACGGACATCTTTATCTGAACGGGCTGAAGCTCCAGCGCCTCTATGCGCCGACCGCCCGGATCGGACCATTGCCCCCTGGCCAACATGACGTGCGCGTCACGCTGAACACAAATGACCACAGGGCCTATGTCGTGGGCGATACACCTGTGACGGCCAACGCCATCATCACTTCCGATTGACAGTGCTTCCCGGTTGGGAACATCATTTGCATACAAACGAGTTTCTCAAATACCGGAGCGGTCATGACGGATAGAACACCCGGCGCAGTTGTTGGCGTCGATGTGGGCGGAACATTCACCGATCTGGTCGAGCTGGACCAGAAGACCGGCCGGGTGCGACTGTCGAAAGTGCCCAGCACGCTCGACAATCAGGCATACGGCGTTCTGAATGCACTTGAGGCCGCTGGCGTCGACCTGGCTGCCCTGGATCTGATTGTCCACGGCACCACCACCACGACCAATGCCGTCCTGGAACGCAAGCTGTCCAGGACCGGGCTGATCACCACGCAAGGCTTTCGCGATGTGCTTGAGCTTGGTCGCCGCACCCGCCCGCAGCCTTACGGAATGAAGGGACAATTCACCCCGCTGATCCCCCGCGATCTGCGGCTTGAAGTCCCTGAGCGTATGGACGCCGCCGGGCTTGTTGTAACCGCGCTGACCGAAGAGGCCGTTCGCAAAGCCAGTCAAACCCTGATCGACGCCGGATGCGAATCCGTCGTTGTCCATTTCCTGCACGCCTATGCCAATCCGGCCCACGAACTGCGCGCGGCCGAAATCCTGCGCGACATCTGGCCCAACACTCACATCACCATGGGCCATTCATTGCTGTCGGAAAGCCGCGAATTCGAACGCGGCGTGACCGCCGCCGTGAATGCTTCGGTACAGCCACTGCTTGACCGGTATATTCAGCGCCTGACCGACGAACTGGGCCAAGGCGGATATACTGGCGAAGTGTTGGTGATGAATGGCAATGGCGGCATGGTCAGCGCGCGCCGTGTATCGCAAGAGGCTGCGAAAACAGTCATGTCCGGTCCGGCCTCTGGCGTGATGGCGGCGGCCTATACCGGGCGCAAGGCGGGGCTTGGCAACCTGATCACCTATGACATGGGCGGCACGTCAACCGATGTTGCGCTGATCCGAAACGCCGAACCCACGGTATCGAACGAGATTGAGATCGAATACGCCATGCCGATCCATGTGCCCATGGTCGATGTGCGCACAGTGGGCGCAGGGGGCGGGTCAATCGCCAAGGTAAACCCCGCCGGATTGCTTGAAGTCGGCCCGGAAAGCGCCGGGGCCGCGCCGGGCCCGATTTGCTATGGGCGCGGCGGGGCGCAGCCGACGATTTCGGATGCGAACATGGTGCTGGGGCGACTTGATCCGTCACGGCTGAACGCAGTCGACGGCGGCATCTCGCTCGACCATATCCGCCAGATCTTTGCACGGGAATTGGGCGCACCTTTGGGGCTGGATGCCACCGGTGCCGCCGCTGCCGTGATCCGCATCGCCAACATGAAAATGGCAGGGGCCATCCGAATGGTGTCCATCTCGCTGGGGGCGGACCCGCGCGATTTCGCCCTGTTCGCCTTTGGCGGCGCCGGGCCGCTGCACGCCAGCGCGCTTGCCCGCGAACTGGGCATCCCGCGTGTCATGGTCCCGCCGCGCCCCGGCATAACCAACGCCATCGGTTGCGTTGTGGCCGATCTGCGCCACGACTTTGTCCGCACCGTCAACACACCGCTCGACAGTTTGGACAGCACCCTTTTGCCAAGCGTTTTCGCCGCTCAATGCGCCGAAGGCGAGGCCTTGATCGCCAAGGAAAACATCGAGATCCGCAATATCAAACGGATCTATTCCGTCGATATGCAGTTCATCGGCCAGACCCACCTGCTGCGCGTCCCGCTGGACCGACCGGATGTCGCCCCCGCCACCCTGCGGCAGTTGTTCGAAGAGGCCTATTTCAACCGATTCCGCGTCGATTTGGCCGACATCCGCGCCAATGTTGTGAACGCCAATTGTTCGGTTATCGGCACCCGAGCCGAACTGGATCTGTCGGCCCTGATCGACCCGGCCGAGCGCAGAGAAACGCTGGATGCGGCCCTGATGACCCGGCGCGACGTGTTCTTTGACGACTGGCACGACACGCCGGTCTACTGGCGCGATCACCTGCCAGAACGCTTCCGGATCGAAGGCCCGGCCATCATCCAGCAAATGGACACCACCGTTCTGATCGAACCGGGGGATGTGGCGGCAGCCGATGGTCAGGGCAACATCCTTATCGAAATCGGAGGTGCCGCATGACACTGGACCCAATCACTCTGTCCGTCATTCAGGCCGGTCTGCAGCAGGTCTGTGACGAGATGGACCTCAGCTTTTCACGCGCCGCGTTCTCGCCTGTCATTGCCGAGGCCAATGACCGCTCGGACGGGATCTATTCTGCCGAAGACGGGTCGCTGATTGCACAAGGTGCCGGCGGGTTGCCCGTGTTTGTCGGCACCATGCAGTATTCAACCCGGACACTGGTCGAGATGATCCGCGACGGCAAAGTCGCTGCCCCGAAACCCGGCGACATCTATATCGTCAACGACCCGTATCTGGGTGGCACGCATCTGATGGATGTGCGCTTTGCGATGCCCTTCTATCGCGATGGTCAGATTTACTGTTGGCTGTCCAACACCGGTCACTGGCCTGATACCGGCGGCGCGGTCCCGGGCGGTTTTTCGGCCAGCGCCACGGCGGTCGAGCAAGAGGGGCTGCGCCTGCCGCCTGTGCGTTTGTTCAAACAGGGCGATCTGGACCCCGAGATCTATTCCATCATCACGTCCAACATCCGCGTTGCCGATCAGCGGATCGGCGATGTCAAAGCGCAGGCCGCCGCCCTTCTGGTGGGTGAACAGCGGTTGAATGAATTGATGGATCGCTATGGCGATGACACGGTCACCCAGTCTATCGCCGAACTGCGGCGCCGGGCGGCGGTTCAAATGAAGGCGTTCATTCACGAGATCCCGGAAGGCATCTATACTGCAAAGGCCTGGATCGATAGCGACGGAGTTGTCAACGAACCGCTGGAAATTCGACTGGCGGTCTGCCGGAAAGGCGACCGGCTGACCTTTGACTTCTCCGGATCCAGCGCGCCCTGTGCGGGTCCGATGAATTCGGTTCGGGCGACGACCTATAGCTCGGTCTATCTGGCCATGCGCCACATCTTCCCCGAAGTCCCAATGAGCGCGGGCGCCTTTGAACCGCTTGAAATCATCGGGATCGACGACACATTCCTGGATGCGCAATACCCCCGACCGGTGTCGGGCTGCGCGGCTGAAGTCTCGCAACGCATTGCCGAGGCTGTCTTCGCTGCGCTGGTTGCACCGCTGCCCGACCGGGTTACGGCCGCCCCTGCCGGAACCAGCGGGAACTTTGCGTTGGGCGGGAACGATCCGGCAAAAAGGCGCGATTTCGTGATGTACCAGATCTCGGGCGGCGGGTACGGCGGCAATGCGGATCACGATGGATTGTCCAACGGCTGTTCAACCATCGGCATCTCAAAGGCGCCCCCGGTCGAAATCATGGAGCAGGCGTTTCCGGTGCTGTATCACCGTTATAGCCTGCACGAAGGCTCTGGCGGCGCGGGACTTCACCGGGGCGGGTTTGGGCTGGATTACGAAGTCGAACTGCGCCGGGGCGCGGCACGGGCCAGTTTCGTCATGGATCACGGGCGGTTTGGCCCGCAAGGCGTTTTGGGTGGACGCGATGGCGAGGTCAATAAAGTCACGGTCTGGCGTGGCGACGAGGCGTATGTTCCGGAGCATTTGTCCAAGGAACAGGACATCCCGTTGTCCCCCGGCGACCGCGTCCATGTACGCACACCCGGCGGTGGCGGATACGGCGATCCGTTTACCCGACCGCCCGAGGCCGTGTTACGGGATGTCCAACTTGAACGGTACACAGCCGAGCAGGCCGCAGCACTGTTCGGAGTTATCCTGAAGGGTCAGCCACTTGTGGTTGACGCCGACGCGACAGCACAGCGCAGATCGCATTAATCTGGCGGATCGCCCCGAGGCAGGCCATGATTTTTGAGTATTTGAAAAGAGAAGATGCAGCAGACCCGCCCGATGAGTCCGCGTTCTTACAAGGCGGGACAGCGCTTCTACGGCCCGCGCTAGGGCGCTTCAAACATCCGGATTTCGATCCCTGCATCTGACAAGCTGGAACGCACAGACCGGGCCAGCGCCACGGCTGTTGGTGTATCGCCATGCAAGCAGATTGTTCCAATGTCGGTCGGGATGCGCTTGCCGGTGGTTGTGATAATGGCACCCTCTTGCACCATGCCAGCGATGCGCGGACCTGCAATGTCAGCGTCGTGGATCACCGCACCGGGCAGAGACCGGTCAACCAGAGTGCCATCGTCGTTGTAAGCGCGGTCGGCAAAGATTTCGCCCACCCACGCACAGCCAAGGTCACGTACAGCACGTTCCTGCGCCGTGGCCGCCAGTACCATGATGATGATATCGGGATCGACCGACAACGCCGCGTCGTAACAGGCGCGAGCCATCGTTTCATCTTCGGAGCACATGTTGGCAAGCGCACCGTGCAGTTTTAGATGGCGCACCGAGGTGCCCATGGCATGCGCCATACCGCGCGCGGCGCCCAACTGATAGCGGACCATGTTCTGCAGGCTGGCCGTTGGCACGTGCATCCGTTGCCGCCCGAATCCCTGCAAATCGGCAAAGCCCGGATGTGCGCCGATCCCGACACCGTTGTGCGATGCAGCCAGCATGGTTTTGGCCATGACATCCCAATCACCGGCATGAAACCCGCAGGCGATGTTGGCGGAACTGATGATGTCCAGCAATGCCGCATCGTCCCCCATGTTCCATGGGCCAAAGCTTTCGCCCATGTCGGCATTCAGATCCACAGTGTGGGTCATCCCCAATCCTCCATATCCCCAGTGGCCGAAATCGCACCGCTCACCAATTGGTACGTCAGAAGATCGGAAATGTCAGCCACATCCCGGAACAACGGTCGAACGTTGCCCGACAACGCGGCACACGTCGCCGCAAAGGCTTTTTGCGCCGCGATAGCCTCGTCCATATCGACGAACCGAAAGCGGATTTCGGCGCCTGCCGGTGCCTGCGCAATCAGCGCCATATCGCAGGGCAGAACCGTACCGATACGGGGATATCCGCCTGTCGTCTGGCATTCGGGCAACAAAACATAAGGTTTGCCATCACCGGTCATCTGGATGTCGCCGGGTATGATCACTTCGGACAGGATATTAAGCTGGCCGTTGGCCACAAACCCGTCACCCGAACTGGTCATTTCGACGCCCATCCGGTTGGCCCTTTGGCCGCGCAGGAACACAGTGCTTTCGAACCGCTCCTGAACCGGTTGCGGGAACAGAGGCGTTTGCAATCCGCGCAAGACGCGAACCATGCCACCTGAGAACCGGTCGGACACGTCCAGACAAACGCCGGTGATGCTGGTTTTATCCGGGCCCACAGGAAGCCTGTCACCGCTTTCCACGGGCGCGCCGATCCGCGTTGCCAGATGAAAGGACCGCGATCCCAGTGTGAAGGGGGTATCAAAGCCGCCGCCAACATGAAGGTAGCCATAGACGCCGTTCCGTGCGGGTCCGATGGTCAGACGTTGGCCGGTCTTGATCTGATGACTGGCGTTCCACGCCAGTATTGCGCCGTCCAGGTCGACCTGCATCTGCGTACCGGTCAACGCAATGCGGATATCGCTTTCAGCCTCGAAAACGCCGCCCAACCCGGCCATTTCCAACGCGGCCAATGCAGGGGCCTGCTTCAACAGCGATGCCCCTTCGGCAAGCGCAAGCGGATCGGCCGCGCCGCTTCGCGACAGCCCCTTGTCCAGATACCCGGGACGCCCCTGATCCTGAATCGTGCAGGCCGGGCCAATCTTGTGAACCAGAAACCCGGTCATGACGGGATCTCTTCGATCAGGGCGCCACCATCGCCAGACGTGTTCCGATTTTGGATGCGCTCCAATTCTGCGGATGACACAGGGACAAACAGCATTTCGTCTCCGGGTGTGAGGGCGAATGGCTGTTCGGCGCCGGGCCGATAACAGCGAAATGCCGTCTGACCCACATGCCGCCATCCGGTCGGGGCCGGCGCTGTGAACAGAACGAATTGCCGGATTGCCACCACCAACGCCCCTTCGGGTACACGGGGCGTCAGGCCGCTTTGGCGTGGGATGTTCCATGTTTCACCCAAAGGCCCGATATAGGGCTGGCCGGGCGCAAATCCGATGGTCAGAACCCGCACACGCGTGCTGCTTAATTCAGCAATCGCCTGTTCCGGGGACACGCCTGCAACCTCGGCGGCTTCTGCCAGTTGTGGCGCAAGGTCGGTGCCATAGACGGTCGGGACCTGCCACAGGCGACGCCCGCCGGGTAAGGGGGCATCATACCAATCGCGTTCATCAAGCAGGGCCTGCAACGCATCCTCCAACCGGACATGCGGCAATCGCAACGGATCAAACCGAACAAAGGCCGAGGCGAGCGAGGTCGATGTTTCCTCAACACCGGCAAGGCTGGCGTGTTCAACAGCTTCGCGAAACGCAAGCGCCGCGCGGTTGGAAGGTTCGGTCAGCGTATCGGCAAACGTGACCAAAAGGCCGTTCAACCCGATGTGCCTGATAATCGGAAAACTGGGCCGGTTCACCTTGGTCTTGCCTCACCCGTTGATAACCCTTTCAGGGGTAGGCCAGTCGCGATGCATCCGCAACCCGTCGATGATATTCAGCGTTACGGTCTGCCACGTCACGTCACTCCAAAACGAGATTGCCAAAACCAACCGTTATACCTCATAACCACAATTGAAATCCGCGCCGCAAGGCATCGGACGCAGTGGAGAGGAGACATCAGTATGAACATCGACGGACAGGCGGCGATCGTTACAGGCGGCGCATCCGGGCTGGGCGGCGCAACCGCCGAGCATCTGGCCAAGGCCGGGGCCAAGGTCACGATCTTTGACATGAACGAAGAACTGGGCGCTGCCAAAGCCGCCGAAATCGGAGGTCATTTCATCAAGGTCAACGTCACGGACGAAGCCGTGGTCGAAGCTGCTGTGGCCGAAGCCGAAGGGGTTCATGGCAAGGCACGTATCCTGGTCAACTGCGCAGGTATCGGCCCGCCCGCCAAAGTGGTGGACCGCGACGGAAAAGCCCTGCCGCTAAGTGCCTTTGCGTCGGTGGTGAACGTCAACCTGTTCGGGTCGTTCAATGTGTTGTCGAAATGGGCTGCCGCTTTGGTCGCGGTCGAACCCGAGGGCGAAGAACGCGGTGTGGTTATCAACACAGCATCCGTCGCAGCCTTTGACGGGCAGATCGGTCAGGCGGCCTATGCCGCGTCCAAAGGCGGCGTGGTCGGAATGACATTGCCCATCGCCCGCGAATTCGCGCGTCACGGCATCCGGGTCATGACCATCGCGCCGGGTCTGTTTCTGACACCTCTGCTGGAATCGCTGCCGAAAGAAGCTCAGGATTCGCTGGGCGCACAGGTGCCTTTCCCGAACCGTCTGGGCGATCCGTCGGAATACGCCAAACTGGTCGACGCCATTGTCAGTAATCCGATGCTGAACGGTGAAGTGATCCGTCTGGATGGCGCGATCCGGATGGCGCCCAAATAAGCTGTTTCCAACTCTTGACCCGACCGTCAGGCGGTCGGGTCTTTCCATCAGATACGCCCGCTTTTCGCCGTCACGCTACGTCAGACCACGCACCCCGTTCAGGGTCATGTCACAGACCAGCCGGGCATAGTCCTGCCGTTCTTTTGACCCGGCCCCCGCGTTCCACATGAAATACCAGTTCAGCATCCCGAACACAGACATGGTGGCCCCGCGCAGCTTTGCGGGATCAGGCGTGAACACCTCTGGTGCGACGTCGCGCAAACACTCGCCCATGAAACGGACCATGTCGCGCTGATAGGCCCGCATCCGGGCTTGCTGATCCTCTGGCAACGCGGAAAGCGCATCAATCTGAACTTTGTGCTCATGATCTGCGCCTTGATACGCGTTCAGAACCTCCTGAACGACCAGCCGCAGCCTGTCGTCGGGCGATAGACCATCAAGGTCGACACCAAGAATGCGATCCCGCAGCTCTGACAGATAGGTGTCGAGGATATCGAACAGGATCGCGTCCTTGCTGTCATAGTAATGATAGATATTGGCCTTCGAGATCCCGCATTCACGCGCCAGAACGGTCATCGACGCGCGATCAAACCCCTGTTCGGCAAACACTTTCGCTGCCGACGAGAGGATCTGCTGCCGTTTTTCTGAATGATCTTTCGCGATGGTTCTGGCCAAGGTCTATTCCTTGTTCCGGTTGTCGACCACCCGCACAGCTTTCCCCTGCGACCGGGCAACGGCACCGGGATCGCCCACGACGATCTCGGTGGACACACCGACATTGTCCTTGATCCGCTTTGTCAGCATTCGCGCAGCGGCGGTCTTGCTAAGTTCGTCATTGGCATCCGGGTTGATTTCGACAAAGACCCGCATCGCATCCATCCGGCCCGAGGTATAAAGCTCGATCTGGAAATGCGGTGCCAACCCACCGGTGGACATCAGCTGTTCTTCGATCTGGGTTGGGAAAACATTGACGCCCCGCAGGATCATCATGTCATCCGACCGACCCGTGATCTTTTCCATCCGCCGCATCGACCGCGCCGTGCCGGGCAGCAGCCGGGTCAAATCGCGCGTACGATAGCGGATCATCGGCAGACCTTCCTTGGTCAGCGTCGTGAACACCAGTTCGCCCATTTCCCCATCCGGAACCACGTCTCCGGTCTTGGGGTCAATGATTTCGGGATAGAAATGATCTTCCCAGATCACCGGGCCATCTTTGGTTTCAACGCATTCGTTGGCCACACCCGGCCCCATGATTTCGGACAGGCCATAGATATCGACCGCGTGCATGTCGAACGCCTCTTCGACTTCTTTACGCATCGCGTCAGTCCAGGGTTCGGCCCCGAACACACCCACCTTCAACGAACATTCGCGCGGATCCAGACCCGACTTGTGAAACTGTTCCAGGATGTTGAGCATATAAGACGGCGTCACCATGATGCCGTCCGGCTGGAAGTCGTTGATCAGGGTCACCTGTTTTTCGGTCTGCCCGCCGCTCATCGGGATGACCGTCGCGCCCAGACGTTCGATCCCGTAGTGCGCGCCCAATCCACCTGTAAACAGGCCATAGCCATAGGCGTTGTGAATGATATCACCCTTGCGCAACCCCGAGGCGCGCAGCGACCGGGCCATCAGGTCGGCCCAGTTGTCGATGTCCTGCTTCGTGTACCCCACAACAGTCGGCTTTCCCGTCGTCCCGGACGATGCGTGAATTCGAATGATTTGTTCCCGTGGGACGGCAAGCAGACCGAAGGGATAATTGTCGCGCAGGTCGTTCTTATAGGTGAACGGAAACTTTGACAGATCCGACAGCGATTGCAGATCGTCCGGGTGCACACCTGCCTCATCAAAACGCGTCTTGTACATCGGCACGTTGTCATAGGCATGCCGCAGCGACCATTTAAGCCGCTCCAGCTGAAGGTTACGGATTGCGTCGATCGACGCGATTTCGATCGGGTCCAGATCGCCTTTCTTGGGGCTCAGATCCTTCATGTCGCTCCTCCTTCACTGGTGTCGTCGTCGAACAATTGCCCCTTGATCGCACGGGACATGCCCCGCATCTCGGCGACAACAGTGCCGTCCTGATTGATTACTTTCACATCATAAATCCCACTGCGACCCGTCAGGCTGATCTCTTGAGCCACGGCGGTCAAATGGTCGCCGGCTTTGCCGGGGGCTATGAAACTGATCATGTTGTGTTGCGCCACAGTCGACTGGTTGCGGCTGTTGCAGGCAAAAGCAAAGGCGCTATCGGCCAGCATGAAGATCACGCCGCCATGGCAGATCGAATGGCCGTTGCATTGCTCGGGCATCACAGTCAGTTCTAGCGTGGCGCGGCCCTCCCCGACCCCGACAATCGTCATCCCCGCCCATTTCGAGGCATTATCGTTCGCCCACATGGCGGCCGTTGATCGGTCTGCCCGGTCTTGCGGTGTCATCGTCATTCGCCTTTGAACTCCGGCGCCCGTTTTTCTAGGAAACTGGCTACGCCTTCGGCATAATCCGCGCTTTCGCCACAGATTTTCATCGCATCGGCTTCGATCTCAAGCTGATCGCTCAGCGTGTTGACGGCGGCGGCCTGAATGGTCTGTTTGGTCAGCCCCAAACCCAAAGTCGGACCATTGGCCAGTTTCACCGCCAGCGCGCGGGCCTCTAGCATCAGGTCCGCGTCTGGCACAGCCTTCCAGATCAGCCCCCAGTCTTCCGCTTTCTGAGCCGTCAGCGGTTCGGCCGTAAACGCCAACCCCTTGGCGCGCGCCTCGCCCAGAAGGCGCGGAAGGTGCCAGCTGCCGCCGGTGTCCGGGATCAACCCGACCTTGCTGAACGACTGAATGAACTTGGCGCTTTCGGCTGCCATAACCACGTCACATGCCAGCGACAGGTTGGCGCCCGCTCCCGCCGCGACCCCATTGACGGCGCAGATCACCGGGAAGTCGAGCGACCGGATCAACCGAACCAAAGGCGCATAAAACGTGCGCACAGTCTTTCCCAGGTCAGGCGGCCCCTCCATTTTACGCGGATCGCGGTCCCCCAAATCCTGCCCGGCGCAGAACCCGCGCCCGGCACCTGTCAGCAGAATGGCTCGTGCCCCGTCGTCCCGCGCGGCCTCAATCGCGGCGCGCAGGGCGTGATGCATCTCTTCATTAAAGCTGTTCAGGCGATCGGGCCGGTTCAGGGTGATTTCGACCCAATTGCCGTGATCTTGAACCAGAATCGTTTCCGTCATCGGACCTCCCCTTCCGTATCGCGTTCGGGAAAAACCTTGCATAGACCGACCGGTTGGTCAATAAAGTTTTAAGACTTTGGCCCCCGGGATTCGGGATCGCCCGGTCATCGGAGGAGGATCAGATGAGCATTCTTGACGTCGCCAGCTTTGCCGCTGGACAGTGGATCGCGCCGGGTGCCGGTGCGCGAAATATCTCAAGCGCAATCACCGGCGAAGTGATCGCCACAGCAGGCAATGACGCGCTGAATGTGCAGGCCATGCTGGATCACGCACGATCCAAAGGTGGCCCTGCCCTGCGAGCGCTGACCTTCCATGATCGTGCCCGGATGCTCAAGGCGCTGGCGTTGCATCTGAACGCCAACAAGCAAGCCCTTTACGATCTGTCGTTCAATACCGGAGCCACGCAATCCGACCACGCCTTTGACGTCGACGGCGGCATCGGAACGATGTTCGTCTATGCCTCGAAGGGTCGCAAGGAAATGCCGGACGGGCAGGTCTATCTGGATGGCGAAATCGAACAGTTCGGCCGCGAAGGCGCGTTTCTAGGCCAACACATCTGCACCCCGCTGCAAGGCGTGGCCGTACACATCAACGCCTTCAACTTTCCGGTCTGGGGCATGCTGGAAAAGCTGGCCCCAACGCTGCTGGCCGGCGTTCCTGCCATTGTGAAACCGGCCACCGCGTCATGCTATGTCACCGAGGCCTGCGTGCGGATGATGCTGGACAGCGGCATCCTGCCAGAAGGCGCTTTGCAACTGGTGACCGGCGGGCTGGGCGACATGCTTGACCATCTGATGTGTCAGGATGTTGTCGCGTTCACCGGATCTGCTGATACCGCACTGAAACTGAAATCGAACCCGCATATCCTGTCAAATGCGGTCCGGTTTACCGCCGAGGCCGACAGCCTGAATGCGTCTATCCTTGGCCCCGACGCCGAACCGGGCACGCCCGAGTTCGATCTGTTCGTCAAGGAAGTCCACCGCGAGATGACAACCAAAGCCGGTCAGAAGTGTACCGCGATCCGCCGCATTATCGCCCCCGAGACATCAGTTCAGGCCGTGATCGAAGCCCTGTCCGCACGTTTGGCAAAAACCCAGATCGGTGATCCCCGGCTGGAAACAACCCGCATGGGCGCTTTGGTGTCCAACGCGCAGAAACGCGATGTTCTGGAAAAAGCCGCCCAAATCGGACGCGAAGCCGAACGGGTGTTCGGTGACCCCGACGCTTTCGAAATAGACGGGGCCGACGCCGAAAAAGGCGCATTCGTTCCGCCCATGCTGTTTCATTGCATCGACCCTGACACGGCCACGCGGGTCCACGACACCGAAGCCTTCGGCCCGGTGTCGACCATCATGGGATACCGCGATCTGGACCATGCCATAACCCTTGCCAATCGCGGTCAGGGCTCCCTCGTGGCGTCGGTGATCACCAATGATCCTGATGTTGCGCGGCAGGTTGCTTTGGGCGCAGGCGCGTTCCACGGGCGGCTCTATTTCAACAACCGCGTGTCGATGAAAGAATCCACCGGGCACGGCGCGCCGATGCCCCACATGGTCCACGGCGGCCCGGGCCGGGCAGGTGGCGGCGAGGAAATGGGCGGCATCCGCGGCGTGAAGCATTACATGCAGCGTACCGCCATTCAGGGCAGCCCCGACATCCTGACCGCCATTGGCGGAACATGGGTGCCCGGCGCGACCGAGGTCAAAGCCCCGGCGCACCCGTTCACCCGCCGGTTCAATGAACTGGACATCGGCGAAACCCTGCACACCGAAAGCCGCGAAATCACGCTGGATGACATCGAACTGTTCGCCAATTTCACCGGTGACACGTTCTATGCCCACATGGATGACGCTGCGGCCAAACGAAACCCGTTCTTTCCCGGGCGTGTGGCCCATGGATATCTGCTGCTTAGCTTTGCCGCCGGTCTGTTTGTCGAACCAAACGAAGGCCCCGTACTGGCCAATACCGGCCTCGACGGGCTGCGGTTCATGAAACCGGTCAGCGCAGGCGACTCGATCAAGGTGCGCCTGACGGTCAAGAAAAAGACCAAGCGCAATGATGAGTACGGCGAGGTCCGCTGGCACGTGACCCTGACCAATCAGGACGACGAGCAGGTCGCGGAATACGAACTGCTGACCATGAACGCGATCTGATTTTTCAGGCTTCTCGCGTTGGTTCACTTGTGAAGCTTCATCAGACCGGCTTAAGATGGTACAGAACTTTGGCTGTGCCCGCCGTCCGTGGTGACGGTCGGCCAGCACGCCAACGATCAACCAGGGCCGGTGCAGCGCAAACACGCTGCCCGTGAGGGAGGGGCCACAAATGGCAAAAGCGAAGAACGTTCTGTTCATAATGTTTGACCAACTGCGCTGGGATTACCTCAGCTGCTATGGTCATAAACACCTGCACACGCCCAACATCGACCGGCTGGCGTCGATGGGCGTGCGGTTCACCCGCGCCTATATCCAGTCCCCAATCTGCGGCAGTTCAAGGATGAGCACCTATACCGGGCGCTACGTGAACTCGCATGGCGCGACCTGGAACAACGTCCCTCTGAAAGTCGGTGAGATCACCATGGGTGATCACCTGCGTGACAACGGGATGTCCTGTTGGTTGGTCGGCAAGACCCACATGAAGGCCGATGCCGAAGGCATGCGCCGGCTTGGGTTGGAACCGGATAGCATCATCGGCGCCCGCGTCGCCGAATGCGGGTTTGACGTGTTCGAACGCGACGACGGCATGCTGCCAGAAGGACCGGATGGCGCCTATGATCCAAACGGCGCGAAAGAGTACAACAAATACCTCAAGGCCAAGGGCTATGACAGCGACAACCCTTGGCATGACTATGCCAATTCCGGGCTGGATGATAACGGCAACGTTCTGTCTGGCTGGTTCCTCAAGAACTCGACCGAAGCCGCGAACATCGCGGAACCCGATAGTGAAACGCCCTACCTCACCAGCCGGGGGATGGAGTTCATGGAAGGCCATGATGGTCCATGGTGCTGCCACCTGAGCTATATCAAACCGCACTGGCCCTATATCGTGCCCGAACCCTATGCCAGCATGTACGGCCCCGAACACGTCCAGGCGCCAATCCGTGACGAGTCCGAGCGCGAAAACACGCATCCGGTGTTCAAGGCATTCATGGGCGCGCGGGTGGGCGAAGCGTTTTCGCGCGATGATGTCCGCAACGCCGTGATCCCCGCCTATATGGGGCTGATCAAACAGGTCGATGACCAGATGGGCCGCCTGTTCACATGGCTGGAAGACACCGGTCGCATACAGGACACCATGATCGTGCTGACAAGCGACCACGGCGATTTTCTGGGCGATCACTGGCTGGGCGAAAAGACGTTCTTCCACGACAGCTCGACCAAGGTGCCGCTGATCATCTATGATCCCTCGCCCGAGGCTGACGCCACACGGGGAACCGTCTGCGATGCGCTGGTCGAATCCATCGACCTTGCGCCCACCTTTGTCGACGTTGCGGGGGGCGAACCTGCCTATCACATCCTCGAAGGCGAAAGCCTGCTGCCCATCCTGCATGGTGAAACCACGGACACGCAGCGCGACTATGTTATCTGCGAATACGATTACTCCGGGTCGCCCATCGCCACCAAGCTTAAGTCCAGCGTCCAAGACGCCACCATGTTCATGATCGCCAACAAACACTGGAAGCTGATCCATTGCGAAGGCGGATATCGCCCGATCCTGTTCGATCTGGAAAACGACCCGCAAGAGCTGGTGGATCTGGGCGACAGCGCAGACCACAAAGCAGTCATCGACGATATGTATGACAAGCTGTTCGCATGGACCCGCCGCCAGTCGCAACGCTTTGGAATATCGCCCGAGCAGTTGATCAAAGGTCGCCCCAAAACCAGTCGGTTGGGCGTCGTGATCGGAGCCTATGAAGAAAGCGATATGGATCCAGATCTGATCACCAAATACCAGGGCCGCAAAGCGTCAGATATGAAAGCTGGCCCCAAAGGATAAGACGAAGACACGGGGCCACCTGATTATTTCGGGTATGTTGCGATATCGTGTTGGGCGGGTTTCTCGCCCCTTCTATCTGGCTGCTGAAACGACTCCAGCACGCCGCATATGGGCATGCTTGGTGTCGGTTACTCGCAGGGCGTGTCGGGTATGGCGTTTTCGGGCCCAGGCTCAATCACGCTGGTCCCGTCGTACCACACCAGTTTGCCTCGACGATCTGGCCAGGACACGTCGCTGGGCAGGAAGACGGCCATCCCTGCCACCAGATCGTCGCCGAGATAGCGCAGGTTCCGATGTTCAAGCTCGGGCACGCGCCGCATCTGCGTGCCGGCAATCTGGAAAAACCGGTAGGTTTGCCGGCCAGTGAGCCAGTGCACTGGCGTCCATCCCTCGTAGAACTGAAGCCCAAGGATGTCGCTTCTTTGGACAAATCTCACGGAGTCGCCTTTGCCGTCATCCCCTGGGTCAAAGAGACGAGGGTGGATCTTCCCTCTTTCGCCAAATAGCCAGGTTCCAGAGTGTGGAAATACCTCGATCCACCCGACCATGAAATAGCCCCAGACGTAGAGCCGCCGGGAAACGGGGTCATATGGGCCCACCGTGGAGGTGAAATCACCCGTGGGAGACCAGGCTTGGCTGCCATTGTCCCGGTCGGGCGCCAGCACGAGTTGCAGAGCACCTTCGTATGGCATCCGAACCTGGGGCACGAGGCCGGAAACCGCCACGGGATCGCCGAGGTTCCTGAGGCCCACTGGGAGGGCCGGACGCACGAAGCAACTTGTCACCGCACTGGTGCTCTGGGCCTGCGCCGAAGATACCAGAATGAGCATCAGAGCAAGCAGCACAAGGGAAAGCGCAGAAAACCTCATGAGTCCATGACTCGCCCAAAGGCCGCCTCGGGCTCCAGCTTCGATCTGAGCAGGACCCAGTGCAAGTATCGCTCGAGGTATTTCGAGGCGGGTCGGCGAAAAAGCTTGATGAATTCACAGTAGCGCTCATGGAGGCTGGTGACCTTTTGTATGTGGATCGCGCGCTGGATCACGCCCCGCCCGGGCTTGTTGGAAACCACATGGTGCGTCATGCCGGTCTTGTTGCTGAACCTTGAATAGGCAGCCGCTCCGTCGGTGCACAGGGCCACGTCGGTCACTACGATGCCGGCGCAGGCCCCATCGGAAGCCACACCGAGTCCATCCAGGATCATCATACGCCAGCGCCAGATCGTGTCTTTCGATCTGCCAAGCCGACGCCCAAGCTTGCGGCAGGAGAGCCGGTGACCCGAGAACATGTTGCGGATTGCTTCGAAGAAGAGATCATGACGATGCAGGCCGCAGATCGGAGAACCGGTCAGTCCCGAGTAGGTCCGCTCGCAATCTGAGCAGCGATACCTCTGAACGCTGGTCCGAGTCTGCCCCCATCTCTGGCACCGATCCGAGCCGCAATGCGGGCAGGCTTGCTCGCGTTCCGGCTTTGCTTCGATCTCGGCAAATGCCGCGCGCGTGCTCCGGATCGAGAGGGCGTTGCCCAGAAGGTCCTCTATCTGGCTCGCGCTTGGCTGCGGCAACAGCTCTAGAAAGTGTCGAAATCTATTCAGATCAACGGATTGCGTTGGGTTTGCATTGGCCATTCGGGTCTCCAAGTAGATACCATTCAACCCGAATATTGGCCGTTCTCGTCAAAACGAAGGCGACCCCAACACGGTTTTGCAACATGCTCATTATTTCAGAGTCCTCAAGATCAGGTTGGTCTGTGCGCTCGCCACCGCAGGTGTGCGAAACAAGAAGTCTTCCAGAAACCGATTATAGGCCTCCAGATCCTTACAGACCACATGCAGATGGTAATCCGACTGCCCCGTCGTGGCATAACAGGCGCGAATTTCTTCCTTGGTCTGGATGGCCCGACTGAACGCCTGCACTGCGTCCGCCGCATGGCGTGCCAGTTGCACATGGACAATGGCGCGAAATCCAAGCCCGCGTTTTGCGTCGTCCAGATCGACCGTGTAACGCGTGATAACCCCGCTGTCCTCTAACGCCCGCACGCGCCGCCAGCAGGATGAGGCGGACAGCCCGACACGCTCAGCCAGATCGGCGTTCGAGATCCGGCTATCGTGTTGAAGTTCACGAAGCAGACGTTCGTCAATTCGATCCATGATCGGCATTACATTCCATCATTCTTCAAATTTCGGACAAATTACCCAACATTGAGTGAATTTACCAGCAAGTCTGGTCACCTCTTCCAAGTACGGCATGCGATGCTCTTCCGACTCCGGGAGATCAGCGACATGACCAGCCACAGCCCCACCTTCGACACCTATCAATTGAGCGACCGCTATGATCGTACGAAAGGCCGCGTGTTTCTGACGGGAACACAGGCGTTGGTACGGATCATGCTGGATCAGGCCCGCCGTGATCGCGACGCCGGGCGCAATACGGCCGGGTTCGTGTCCGGGTATCGCGGCTCCCCCCTGGGGGCTCTGGATCAGGAGTTCTGGCGACTGGGCAAACGGCTGGAAGATGACCGCATCGATTTCCTGCCCGCCATCAACGAAGACCTGGGCGCGACCGCCGTTCTGGGCGCGCAACAAGCATCGCTTGACCCCGATTGCGACGTCGAAGGCGTGTTTTCCATGTGGTACGGCAAAGGCCCCGGCGTGGATCGGTCAGGCGACGCACTGCGTCACGGCAACGCCTATGGATCCTCCCCGATGGGCGGCGTTCTGGTCGTCGCCGGGGACGATCATGGCTGCGTTTCATCCTCCATGCCACACCAATCCGATGTGGCCTTCATGAGTTGGTTCATGCCCACCCTGAACCCGGCTTCGGTCGATGAATATCAGGAATTCGGCGAATACGGGTTCGCCCTGTCACGGTTCACCGGCACATGGGTCGGGTTCAAGGCGATCTCGGAAACGGTCGAATCCGGTCGGTCGGTCGACTTGCGCCCCGATCGCACGTTCCAACAGCCAGACTTCATCGCGCCGCAGGGCGGCCTTCACGTCCGCGCCGCCGACATGCCCAGCCCCGAAATCGAAACCCGGATCGAACACAAGCTGGCCGCAGTCGAAGCATTCGTCGAAGCCAACCCGATCGACAAGCATATCTATGACATCCCCGATGCCCGGTTCGGTATCGTCACCACTGGCAAAGGGCATCTGGATTTGATGGAGGCGCTGCGCCTGCTGGGTCTGGACGAAGCCACCTGTCGCCGGTTGGGCATCGACATCTACAAGGTCGGCATGGTCTGGCCGCTGGCCCGCCGCGACGCGCTGGATTTCGTGACCGGCAAAGACGAAGTGCTGGTGATCGAAGAAAAACGCGGCATCATCGAAAGCCAGTTCAAGGAATACTTCTATGACTGGCCCGGTGCCAAGCCCAAGAAGATGGTCGGCAAGCACCGCGCAGCGGGCGACCCATTGTTACCATGGACCGGTGAACTCAGCCCACTGACGCTGGTCCCCGTGGTGGCCGAACGTCTGAGCCCGTTCTTTCCGGAAGAAGGTCTGCTTGAAAAGGCCCGCATCCTGACAGAAACGCCTGCCCCGATCCTGTCCGTCCCCGGCGCGACACGCACGCCCTATTTCTGCTCCGGCTGCCCCCACAACACATCAACCAAAGTTCCCGACGGCAGTCAGGCCATGAGCGGGATCGGCTGTCACGTCATGGCCGGATGGATGGACCGTGACACGCTGGGATTTGCCCAGATGGGCGGTGAAGGCGTGACTTGGGCTGCTGCCTCGCGCTTTGCGGGCAAAAAGCACCGGTTTCAGAACCTCGGCGAAGGCACATGGTATCATTCGGGGTCGATGGCGATCCGCCAGGCCGTCGCGGCCAAAGCCAACATCACCTACAAGATCCTGTACAACGATGCCGTCGCCATGACCGGCGGCCAACCTGTCGACGGACCGGTCAGCGTGGCCGCCATCGCACAATCCTGCCGCGCCGAGGGCGTTGACCGCATCGCGCTGGTGTCAGACGATATCGACAAGTTCGACCGATCTGACTTCCCCCAACGCTCTACGTTTCACCCGCGCGAAGATCTGGATACTGTTCAGCGCGAACTGCGCGACATCCCCGGCGTCACCGTCCTGATCTATGAACAGACCTGCGCCACCGAAAAACGCCGTCGGCGCAAGCGTGGCAAGATGGACGACCCACCGGTTTTTGCGGTGATCAACGATCTGGTTTGCGAAGGCTGCGGTGACTGTTCAGTCGAAAGCAATTGTCTGAGCGTCGAGCCCTTCGAAACGCCACTGGGCCGCAAACGCAAAATCAACCTGTCGTCCTGCAACAAGGACTTTTCGTGTCTCAACGGGTTCTGCCCCAGCTTCGTCACCGTCGAAGGGGCCGAGCGCAGAAAACCAAAACCCGCCGGGCTGGATCTGGACGCTTTGAAAGCCGCACTTCCCGCGCCCGAATTGCCAGATTTGACCAACCCGTTCGACCTGCTGGTCGCAGGCGTCGGCGGCACAGGCGTGGTCACCGTCGGTGCGTTGATCACCATGGCCGCGCATCTGGAGGGCAAGGGCTCAAGCGTGCTCGATTTTACCGGATTCGCACAGAAATTCGGCACGGTCCTTGGCTATGTTCGGGTCGGGAAATCCCCCGATGCGATCCATCAAGTGCGGCTGGAAACCCGCGCAGCGGATGGCGTGATCGGCTGTGATGCAGTGGTCGGATCATCACCCAAGGCGTCAATCCACTATCGCAACGGCACGCGCGTCGTGTTGAATCGGGCCGAGATGCCAACCGGCGATCTGGTCTTGCACCGAGATGCAGACCTGAAAATCGACGCGCGCGAGGACCTGATCAGGCAGACGGTCGGCGCAGACAACGTTCTGGCCTTTGACGCGAACCGGGTCGCCGAACGCCTGATGGGGGATGCGGTTTTTGCCAATATCATGCTGTTGGGCGCGGCCTGGCAACAAGGGCTGGTCCCGGTCTCCGAGGTCGCCCTGAAGCAAGCGATCCTGCTGAACGGCGTCGCGATCGAGAAAAACGCAACCGCCTTCGATCTGGGGCGAGTAATGGCGGCTTGTCCCGAAAGGCTGGCTTCTCATCTGACCGAAACGCCTACCCTGCCCGAAACACTGGACGCCATTCTGGATCACCGCGCCACCTATCTGGCCGCCTATCAGAACGACGCTTATGCCCAACGCTTTCGCGACCGGATTGCCAAGCTGCGCGCGGCATTGCCAACCTCAACCAGCGACGCACCCCTCATTGCGGCCGCAAAATCCCTGTTCAAACTGATGTCCTATAAGGACGAATACGAAGTTGCGCGGCTCTACACCCAGACCGGGTTCGATGCGAAACTGGCCGAGCAATTCGAAGGCGATTACCGCGTCCGGTATCACCTTGCGCCGCCGATTTGGCCTTTAGGCAGGGACACGGGTGGTCGCCCCCAAAAACACGGCTTTCGGGTCGGCGTGACTCCGGCCTTTCGCCTGCTCGTCCGAATGAAAGCGCTTCGCGGCACCGCGTTCGATCCCTTCGGGTACAGCACCGATCGCAAGCTGGATCGCGCGCTTCTGGCGTGGTTTGAAACGGTGCTAAGCTATGTAGAAACACACCGCGACCCCGACACCGCAATTGACCTGCTTGCAGCCCCGATGGAGATCCGGGGATATGGCCCTGTGCGCCACGAGTCCGCAGAGCAGGTCATGGCGCGGGTCAACGCCGCAATGATCAGCAAACCCTGATCCGACCCTAAAGCGAGATCACAGATCCCGGTGCGATCTGACCGCCGGTCAGCACCTCGGCATAAATCCCCATGTCGAAATGTCCGTATTCCTTGTCAATCAGGGCCGGCACATCGATATCCCGTTCGGCGGTCGTGGGATTGACCTGTGTCGCCGGACATCTGCGGGTTCGTTTGCACACACGCAAACGGACGTCACCAATGGTGATCTCGCGATCGACCAGATCCAGCTCGGACCCGGCTGACCAGCCTTCGAAATAGATGTTCCCGCGAAACCTGAGTGGATCAACCGGCTGGCTAATGCGGCTCTCAAAATCGCGCACCGTCTCCAGATTGATCAGCGACACCGCATTCATCATGGCGGTGGACACGACCGACACATCGGTAAACCTGTTGTCGCCGCCGCTTGCCAGAACCGGATGCTCACCTTCTGGCAAACCAAGGTAGGATGCGAAGAAATCGCAAGCCTGCGCGGCCCCTTCGGGCGACTGAAGATCGGCATCCAGAATGGTGCGCGCGTCCTGGCTGACCGTCAGCTGCCCGGTCTTCGGATCAAACCACGTTGACAGCCCCGCCAAGGCAGCATCGGTCATCAGCACCAGAAACCGGTTCTTTGGCAAGGGTCGGAACTGGTCGGGATCATAACCGCTGTCATGGCGCGCGAAGGCATAGACCCGGTCAAACGGAAACCCGCGGCCCGGTGCCAATTCGACATTTGGCATCCGCTGCGGGGTGAGCCCCTTTACCGGATAGTGATAAAGCGATTGAACCGTGCCTTGCATCGTCTGTCTCCACCGGGGGCCATATGTCGTGAGCCTAGCCGGGTTTGGCGATCACCGGAAGCGTTAGCAACCCATCGAACCGGGATCAGCCCGCGTCAATCCATCCATCTGCTGACTTCAACCTGTGCCGGATGGTGTTTGACTGACCAAGAGTCTGTTCAATGAAACACCCTTTCTTGGCTGCAGCCACCAGTTCCAACTGGTGTTCAATCGGTGCTTCACTGTCGATCAGGATATCGATTTCGAACGATTTGGGGGCCGTTTCGTACACTTTGCCCTGAGCCTCCCAATCCCATTGAACGCGGGTTTCAACGGACAGATCGGTCAACGGCACGCCCATTCTTTTGGCGAACGCCCTGAGTTGCGTCATGATGCACCCGGTCAGCCCCCCGACAAACAAAGCCAGCGGCGGCGGCGCGGTCGCGTCCCCGCCATGAAACGAGCCTTCGTCCGTCGCCAGAGTGAACGGCCCTTCCTGCATCGGGTGGGTCATGTACACATCCAGTTCGTTGCGCATCTTGCCAACCGCCCGACCGGTGCACTCGAACTGCACGATAGCTTTTGTGATCGTGTCAGGTGTAACTGCGTCCGTCATTTCCAATACCTCTTCAACGTGTGCCACCAAACTCCGCAGGAGTTTGGCATAGAATTTTCGACGAAAATTCTCGCCTCACACGACTGTTGCGTCATGATCTCACGATCCGGTTTGACAAAACGCCGATTTTCTCGATCTCCAACTCAAACCGGTCTCCTGGCGCAAGTCGCTTGCCGATCTCAAGGCCGCATCCGGTCCCAACAGTTCCCGACCCGATCACTTCACCCGGATACAGCGTTTCCGAGGCCGAAATATGCGACAGGATCCGGCCGAAATTATGCTGCATGGTGGCCGAATTTCCGCCGCCCCAGCGCACCCCGTTTACCAGCACCTCCATGTCCAATGCGGCGGGATGTGGCACTTCGTCTGCCGTCACGATGAACGGACCCAGAATGTTGCCAGTGTCAAAATCCTTGCCTTTTGCGGGGCCAAGCTGGCCGGGCATTTCCTTCATCTGGGCATCGCGGGCCGACACGTCATTCAGGATCGAATAGCCAAAGATATGCGCGGGCGCGTCTTCGGGCGCGATATCCTTGCCCTTGCGCCCGATGATCACTGCCAGTTCCAATTCGACGTCCAGAAACTCGGAATACTCCGGCCAGATCACATCCTGACCATGGCCGATAAAGGACAGTCGGTTGCCCTTGTAATAGATCGGCTGCTCATACCAGATCGGCGGCAGTTGAGGGTCTTTCTGGCCCAGCGCCTTCATGCAATTTTTCAGGTGGTCCTCGAACACCAGACAATCGCGATACTGAACCGGCATCAGCGGCGGGCGGAACGTGACCTCATCCGTTTTCAGGATCACCCGATCACTGGCATCGCTGATCAGACCGCGTGCGACGTCAAGCGCTGGGTCCCCGGCATAGATCACCGCCATCATGTCGACGAACCAGGCTGCATCTTCGCCCGCCAGTTCGGCGGCCAGATGCAGATCAAGCAGGTGGTCATTGTCCAACGCTGCAACGACCCGTTCGCGGCCTTCGTAAACGACTGTTGCCAGCCTCATGCCTCATCCCTTTCAAAGATCGCCACAGCCCGGGTGAACCCGGCACTTGCGCCCTTGATCTTGTAGGGAAAGCAGGAAATTTCGAACCCGGTGGGCGGCAGGCTTTCAAGGTTTGAAAGCTTCTCCATGTGGCAATATCCAATCTCCATACTGGCCCGGTGGCCTTCCCAGATGATCGACGGATCATGGGTTTCGGCCCAAAGCTTTGCGGTCAGGGCAAAGGGCGCGTCCCAGCTCCAGCCATCGGTGCCAGTCACACGGACTCCACGTTCCAGCAGGTACATGGTCGCCTCGCGCCCCATGCCGCAACCTTTCATCAGGTAATCCGGCTGACCGTAGTGCGCCCCGGCCGAGGTGTTGACCACGACAATGTCCAAGGGGCTGATCGTATGACCGATGCGCTTCAGTTCGGCCTCCACATCCGCTGCTGTCACAAGGTATCCATCGTCGAAATGGCGGAAATCCAGCTTGACGCCGGGGTTCATGCACCATTCCAGCGGCACCTCGTCTATGGTAATCGCGCGCTCGCCGTTGTTCATCGTCGAATGGTGGTGATACGGCGCGTCCAGATGGGTGCCGTTGTGGGTCGCGATGGTCAGACGTTCGACAGCCCAGCCCTCGCCGCCCGGCAAGTCTTCTTTCTTGAGACCCGGAAAGAACATCATGACCTGCTCGGCGGTCTGGTCGTGGGTCATGTATTCAATCTCGGGCAGCATGATCGGCGGGTCAGAGACGATCCCGGATTCAAGCGGGACAGAAAGATCGACAAAACGGCGGGGCATTTCAGGCTCCTTTCTCAGACAAGAGCAGTTGCAAGGATGGGGAAGGCAAGAACCAGCGCCAGAAGCACCAGCATCATCAGCGCGAACGGGGCCGCGCCGCGAAAAATCTCGCCCAGAGGGATGTCCAGATCGGTCAGAGCAGACTTGATAACAAAGACGGATATGCCAAATGGCGGGGTCAAAAGCCCGATTTCGACCGCGATGATGGTGATAATGCCGAACCAGATCAGATCCACCTGCATCGTGACCAGGACGGGCAGCATCAGGGGCACAAGGATCAGCATGATCGACGAGGAATCAAGGATCGTGCCCATCAGGATCACAAGGCCGACATAGGCAAAGATCACACCCCAGTATCCGATTTCGGCCGTAGCCACGAATTCGCCAAACCCGGTCGGAACCCCGGACAACGCCAGCATCCGCGAATACATTTGCGCCGCGATGATAAGAAAGCTGATCGAAGCGGTGATCAGACCGGTGTCGGTCAGCACCTGCCAGAAGTCTCGCCAGCCAAGGCTGCGGCGCAACAGGCCAATCAGGATCGCCCCGGCGCAGCCCACGGCGCCAGCTTCGATTGGGGTGAAAAAGCCGCCATAGATGCCGCCCAGAACCAGCCCGATCAGGGACGCAATGGGCAGTCCCTTTTGCATCACTTCGACACGCGACAACGTGGATTGGGCGGCGGTGGTGTGGCCATCTCCCAGCCATTGCGGGCGCAGCCGGGCGGTCAGCCAGATGCCGCCGCCAAAGATCAACGCCAGCAAAATGCCGGGGATGACGCCGGCGATGAACAGGTCGCCAACGGATTGTTCGGTCAATAAGCCATAGAGGATCAGCAACAGGCTGGGTGGGATCAACATCCCCAACACTGACGACCCGGCAACGACACCCACTGCAAAGCGCGGCGAATACCCGTGGCGGATCATCTCGGGCACCGCAATCCGGGTGAAAACGGCTGCCGAGGCGATGGAAATGCCGGTGATTGCCGCAAAGATCGCATTGGCCCCGACCGTTCCGATGCCCAGTCCGCCGGACATCCTTCGGAACAGGTGGTTAGCAACGTCAAACGCGTCCCGTCCCATACCGGTCACCGAGACGAGATACCCCATCAGGACGAACAAAGGCACGACCCCGAAGAAATAGCTTGAGATCGTTTCCGATGCAGCAAGCGCCAGCAGTTTGCCCGCCAGAACCGGCGAGCCCTTGATCGCCCAGACGCCAAAATACGAGGACAGCATCAGCGCGAAAGGCACCCAGAAGCCAAGGTAAACCATGACCACCATGGCACCGAATGACACAAGACCAATGTCAAAGGCGCTCATGATCGGCCTCTCCCGATCAAACGCAGAAGCGCTGCAAGGCCATAGAGAATGATCTGCACAAACAAGGCGGCACAGCCGATCAGGATGACCAGCTTCACAGGCCAGATCGGAGCGGTAAAATCGCCGACCGTGCCTTCGAACGTGTTGCGCACCCAGGCTTTGCGAAACAGCGGCAGCGACGCCCAGAAGATTATCCAGATCAGCGCGGCGGCAGCAGCAGCAAACACGACCTCAGTAAGGTCGCGCAGCTTAGGAGCCCGCGCGCCGACAAAGGTCAAAATCGCTTCGGACCGGGTCAGGCGGCCCTTTCGAAACGTCTGCGCAATCTGCAGAAACACGATGGCCACGATCGACATCGACACCATCTCGGGCACGCCGGAAACCGGCGCATTAAAGGCACCGCGCCCGATCACATCCGAATTGACCAGCAGCATGATGACGATAATCAGCAAGGTGCCGACGACGTTCAGCGCTCCGGTGATCACATCGACACCAGAGCGGAGCGTCGTGAACCAGCGCGGCAGCCCGTCATCATCGGACGGGACGTCCGGCGTATTAACCATCACAAGGCCTCCGGCAAACAGAAATCATGGTCTGACCAAGACCGGCGCCCGCCCCGTGTTGCGGGGCGGGCGCGATGTCATTCCTGATCCCAATTGCGGACCGGCGTGGCACCCGCAGCGCGCATTGTGTCCATATAGGATTTCAACACCGCAGACCCGGCAATGCCCTGACTGTCCAGCTTTTCGGCCCACACCTGCGCCACGTTGTCCATGCCTGCCGCCCACTCTTCGCGGAACGCCTGATCGACTTCGGTCACGGTTGCGCCCTGATCCTGCATCAGGCCAAGGAACTTGGCCACCGAGGCATCCAGATCTTTCTGATAGGCGTCGGCATCGGCCTTGGCAGCAGCCTTCAGAGCGTCCTGAACCATCGGGTCAAGCCCGTCGAACCAGTCTTTGTTGGCCGCCAGACCACCGGCGTATTGCGCGCCGAACCCCACCTTGGTGATATAGGGCGCAACCTCGTGAAGCTTGCCGGGCAGCGCCGCAGACGCGAACACGATGACACCGTCATACACGCCGGTCTTGATCTCGTTGTAATAGGTGGTGAGGTTACCCGACACGCCCACGGCACCCGTGCCCTTGAGCCAGTTCACCGCAGGCCCCGGCGCGCCGATCTTGCGGCCATCCAGATCCGCAATAGAATTGATCGGGAACGTGGTCATCAACAGATAATCGTCGATCCCGATCCCACCCCCAAGGTATTCCAGACCGTTGTCGGCCCAGGCCGCTTTCATGTCGGCATTGGTTTCCTGCAACTGGTCCATCCACCCCGACACCGCCGTTGAATCGCTGGACACGAAAGGCGTGAAGTAAGTGACATTCTGCACCGCCAGCTTGGCCGGGTCGAACAGGCTCGAGACCAAGCCGATCTCGGCCAGACCTTCTTCGACCGACTCCAGCTCATCGCCGACCTTGGCCAGCGATCCGCCATATTGCTCGGACCATTCGATGCTGTGATCCGACCCTTCCAGCGCGGCATTTACAGCCGGGATAAAGGTCTGGCTGGCATGCTTCACCCAGCGAAACACCGGCGGGTGACCCGCCACGATGGTCACATTCATTGTCTCTGCCTGAGCGGTCAACCCGCCCAGAACCAAGGCCGCCGCAAGGCTTGCCCCTTTGATTACTTTGTTCATCCTATCCTCCCTAAATAGATGATGTTTCGTTGAATTATGTTTTCAGCGCGCGCACCCCGGCACAAATGAAGGGGACGATCCGGGCCAGCATAGCCTCGACATCGCCATCGTCGCATTCTCCGTCTGACAGGCGCGCCGGGCGCCCGGTCTTGGACATCATCGTCATGCCAACACCAATCGCGAACATATAAGCCCAGACCGCATCGGCGCGGGTCAGAGCGGGTTCAACTTGCTGAAATGCAGCGATGAATCGCGTGGCAACCGGATCATAGTGCGTTTCCAAAACCTTCTGATCGCGAGGATCTGACGAGTTGGCAAACGATACCAAAAGCCGGGCAAACGCGCCGCCATCCCGGGCCAGATCCAGACCGGTTTCAATCGTGGGGCGGAACAACGCTTCGACGATCTGCTCAAGATCAGGCTGACCGGGACCAGACAACAATCGATCCAACAGGGCGATCCGATGCCCATTGATCTGCTCTGATCGTCGGGCCACCAGTTGTTCGAACAGGGTTTCCTTGTTCTTGTAATGGTAATGGATCAACCCCTGCGCAACACCGGCCAGCTCGGCGATCTCGCGCATTGTGGCACCTTTGTACCCGGATGACGCAAAGACCTGTTCCGCCGCATCCAGAATAGCATCCGACCGGCGTTCGCCGCGGTCTGTCTCAGCATGTCGTGCGGTGGACTGTGGCACATTTCCTCCCCCCGGAATCCTGACTGATCACTCAGTCAGGATTTCTTAAGCCAAAGATTCTGTCAACCCGCACGCCGATTCTGCCCCATTGTCGCGAATTCAGGCGATAACCTTGCCAGTGCCGACGGAATAAGAAATGACCACAGGTAGCTGTTTTTCGACCAAGGGCGCGCCATGGACTTTCTGCCGATCTTTCTGAACCTTCGTGGCCGGGTGGTCGTTGTTGACGGGGGCACCTCGACAGCTGCCCGCCGCGCAGAACGCGCGCTTGAGGCCGGGGCCCATGTCAGGATCTATGATCCAGAGCCCGAAGCCTCTGTTCTGGCCCTGAACACCCGCGACAACGTCGACCTGCATCGCAGACTGCCTGAAGCCGACGATTTGGCTGGCTGCACGGTGGCCTGGGGCAGCTCTGGTGACGCAGACCGTGACCTTGCCCTGCTGGGTCTGGCGAAAGCCGCCAAGGTCCTGTGCAATGTCGCCGATGAAGCCGAACAAGGCGACTTTATCACGCCCTCCATCGTTGATCGCTCACCTGTCGTGGTGGCCATTTCGACGGGCGGTGCAGCACCGATCTTTTCCCGAATCCTGCATGCCCGGATCGAAGCGACCCTTCCCGTCGCCTATGGGCGTCTGGCCGAATTTGTCGGTGGGTTTCGCCAAAAGATCCTCGACGCCGTTCCGGACGCACGGATGCGGCGGCATTTTTGGGAACGGATGATTGATGGGCCCGCTGGGGATTTCTTTCTGGCCGGGAATCTGGCGCGCGCCGAAGCCCAGATCACTGACGACTTGCTGACCACCGCCACGGGTGGCGAAAACACGGCGGGCGAAGTGTACCTTGTGGGCGCAGGTCCGGGTGACCCTGAGTTGCTGACCTTTCGCGCCCTACGCCTGATGCAGCGTGCTGACGTGGTGCTATATGATCGGCTTTTGGGCGACGACATCCTGTCCTTGGTGCGGCGCGAGGCCGAGCGGATAAACGTTGGCAAAAAGGCCAAGGACCACACGATGGCGCAGGAAAGCATCTCGCAACTGCTGGTGCGTCTGGCCCGCGACGGCAAGCGTGTGTTGCGTCTGAAAGGGGGTGACCCCTATATCTTTGGGCGCGGCGGCGAAGAAATCGCTGAACTGGCCGAAGCCGGAATCCCGTTTCAGGTCGTGCCCGGCATCACAGCGGCCTCCGGCTGCAGCACCTATGCCGGGATTCCCCTGACCCACCGCGATCACGCGCAATCCTGCACATTCATCACGGCACATGGCAAAGACGGAGTGCTGGATCTGGACTGGGATATCCTGATCCGCGATGGGCAAACCGTTGCCGTTTATATGGGTCTGGGCAGTCTTGGCTTGCTAAGCGCAGGCTTTCTGGAACGCGGCATGACTGGCGAAACGCCTGTCGCCGTGGTTGAGAACGGCACCCGGCCCAGTCAGAAAACCGTCACCGGAACGCTTTCCAATATTGCGCAACGTGTAGAGAAGGCCGAACTCAAGGGACCAGCCATCATCGTGATCGGCAGCGTGGTCACCCTGCGCGATCAGTTGAACTGGCAAAGCCTGGACCGGACGGCCTATGCCCTGACGCTGGACGTCGCACGACCGCCTGAGTAACGGCGAAACGCCAAGTGACGCTGCGTTTCACCTTGTCATCCCCTGCTCGCAGTTGACGCGCTTTGAACACTGATGTTCAATTTGTCGCGACGGGAGTGAGGAGAACCGAGTCGATGACAGGGGCCGAACATCGCATATTGCACGCCGCCATGCGGCTGTTCGCTGATCGTGGCGGGACGCAGGTTGCTGTGAGTGATCTGGCGAAAGAGGCCGGGATCGCCCGCGGTACGATCTATAATAACATCTCGGATGTCTGCGGGCTGTATGATGCGGTCTGCAATATGATGGCCGACGAAATGGCCGAAAACCTGACGGCCTCGGTCGCCGATGTGTACGATCCGGCCCAGAAACTGTCCGATATCGTGCGTCTTTGCCTGCGCCGGGTTCATGAAGAACCCCATTGGGGCCGCTTCATTGCCCGCTACGCGATGGGCGAACCCAGGCTTGGAAGCTACTGGCGTTATGCCCCCGCAGAAGAGTTGCGCAAGGGATTGGCCTCGGGCCGGTTCGAATTTGCCCCCGAACAAGTCGCGTCGATCACCGCCACGTTTGGCGGTGCAACCTTTGGCGCGATGACACTGATCCTGAACGGCAACCGCACGTGGCGGCAGGCCGGAACCGACACGGCCGAGCTTTTGTTGCGCTCGGTCGGATTGCCCCGCGACGAGGCCCGCATTCTGGCCTCGACCGAGATTTCACCGCTGCCCCGTATCGAGATTTTCAAGGCAGCCTGACCAGACACATGAATTCGCCATACCGGGAGGAGACCCAGATGACCGAAACCGCTTATATCTATGACGCAATCCGCACGCCGCGGTCCAAGGGCAAAGCTGACGGATCACTGAACGAAGTGAAGCCGATCAACCTTGTCACCACATTGCTGAATGAAATGCAGTCGCGACATGACTTCGACACCAGCCGCGTTGATGACGTGATGTTGGGCTGCGTGGCGCCAGTGATGGAGCAGGGATCCGTCCTGCCCAAGATCGCCCTGCAAAAGGCCGGTTGGGACGAAAGCGTGCCGGGCGCGCAGGTCAACCGGTTCTGCGCCTCGGGTCTGGATACGTTCAACACCGCTGCAGCCAAAGTCGCCAGCGGGTGGGAGGATCTGGTCTGCGCCGGAGGCTTTGAAAGCATGTCACGCGTGCCAATGGGGGCCGATGGCGGCCCATTTGCCGAAGACCCCGAAACCGCGATCCAGACCGGGTTTGTACCGCAAGGGATCGGGGCCGACCTGATCGCGACGCTGGAGGGTTGGAGCCGCGATGATGTCGACGCGTTCGCGTTGGAGAGCCAGAAACGCGCGGCGCACGCCCGTGACAGCGGCTGGTTTGACCGGTCGGTCGTGCCGGTGCGCGACGAAAACGGCGTGACCATTCTGGAACGTGACGATTTCATCAAACCTGATACCGACATGCAAAAACTGGGCGCGTTGCGGGCCAGTTTTGAACAGATGGGCAAGATGGCCTTCGATTCTGTCGCCCTGAAGAAATACACCGAGGTTGAGGCGATCAACCATGTGCACACGCCCGGCAACAGCTCGGGCATTGTGGATGGCGCGTCGCTGATCATGCTGGGCAACGAACAGGCCGGCAAGGATATGGGGCTGGACCCGCGCGGGCGCGTTGTATCGATCGCGCTGACGGCGACCTGCCCGACGATCATGCTGACCGGGCCGGGACCGGCGTCTGAAAAGGCGCTGAAAAAGGCCGGATTGACCATCGATGACATCGATCTGGTGGAAATCAACGAAGCCTTTGCCAGCGTCGCCCTGCGTCTGCAGCGTGACCTGAACGTGCCGGACGAAAAGCTGAACGTGGTTGGCGGCGCGATTGCCATGGGTCACCCGCTGGGGGCGACGGGCGGTTGCCTTGTCAGCACCATGCTGGACGAACTTGAGCGGCGCGACCAGAAACGCGCTTTGATCTGCATGTGCGTCGGTGGCGGCATGGGCATCGCATCAATCATCGAACGGCTGTAAGGGACTGGCAAGATGGAAGAATTTCGTTACGAAAAGGATGCCGACGGCATCGTGACCATCACCATGGACATGACCGGACAGTCGGCCAACACCATGAACGAACGCTTTGTCCCGGCAATGGACTGGGCGATGGACAAGCTGCGCGGTGAGGACGGACTGACCGGGGTCGTTTTTGCCTCGGCGAAAAAGACGTTCTTTGCGGGCGGCGATCTGCATGTGATCCTGGCGGTGGAAACCGCCGACGAGCAGACGTTCAACTATATCGAAGAAAACAAGCGCCCCTATCGGGATCTGGAAAAGCTGGGCGTGCCGGTCGTGGCCGCAATCAACGGTGCAGCCTTGGGCGGCGGATACGAGCTGTGTCTGGCGTGTAATCATCGCGTTGTCGTCGATGAACCCCATGCGGTGGTCGGCCTGCCAGAAGTTGGCTTGGGCCTGTTGCCGGGTGCCGGTGGGGTCGTCCGTCTGACCGCCCTTTTGGGTCTGGAAAGGGCTCTGCCCTATCTGACCGAAGGCAAACAGGTAAAGCCACAGGCGGCGCTGAAGGCCGGTATGGTGGACGAAGTTGTCGCCACGCAGGACGACCTGATCCCGGCGGCCAAGGCCTGGATCAAGGCCAATCCGGACGCCCACACTCAGCCATGGGACAAGAAAGGCTTCCGCTATCCCGGTGGCGACGCGGTACATCCGCGTATCCGTCAGGTGGCCACGATGGGCAGCGCCATGCTGGTCAACAAGACACGCGGCCTGATGCCAGCGCCGGAAAAGATCCTCGACGTCGCTGTAAACTCAATGCGGATGGGGTTTGAATCCGCCCTGCGCAACGAAAGCCGGGGAATTTGTGCGCTGATCACCACCCCCGAATGCAAGGCCGCGATCACCACGTTCTTCTTTGGCATGCAGGCCATCAAGGGCGGCAAGGTGCGCCCCAAGGGCGACCGTTGGAAGGCCAAGAATGCGGCCATCCTTGGGTCCGGCATGATGGGGTCGGGCATCGCCTGGGCCCATTCGTCGCGCGGCTTGCCATCGGTGTTGAAAGACACCGAGATGGATAAGGCCGAAAAGGGAAAATCCTATTCTGCCGGTCTGGCCGACAAAGCGATCAAACGTGGCCGGATGACCGAGGAGGGTAAAGAACAACTGTTGTCGCTGATCACACCCGCAACCGATGACACCGCCTTTGCCGGGACCGATCTGATCGTCGAGGCCGTGTTCGAAGACATCAGCCTGAAGGAAAAGGTCATCCCTGAAACCTTCAAGCAACTGTCCGACGACGGCATCTATGGCTCGAACACCTCGACCCTGCCGATCTCGCTTTTGGCAGAAAGCTGCCCTGATCCCAGCCGGTTCATCGGCCTGCACTTCTTCAGCCCTGTCGACAAGATGAAGGTTGTCGAGATCATTCTGGGTGAAAAAACTTCGGAAGAAACGCTGCGCAAAGCATACGATTATGTCCAGCAGATCGGGTACATGCCGATCGTGGTCAATGACAGCAGGGGGTTCTTTACCTCGCGCGTGTTCGGCACTTATCTGGACGAAGGCCAGTTGCTGCTGACAGACGGGATGAGCCCGGTGGCCGTTGAACGCGCCGCATGGATCGCAGGTATGCCTATCGGGCCGCTGGCGGTGCATGACGAAACATCGATGGTGTTGTCGAAAAAGGTACATGACACGCATGTTGCACTGGATGCACGGTTGGGCGTTGAAAACGGGTTTCCGGCGTCGATGGATGGCACAGCGGCTGTAGGCTTCAAGATGGTCGAAATGGGCCGGGGCGGGCGTCACTATGGCGGCGGGTTCTATGACTATCACGCCGATGGCAGCAAAACCCTGTGGGATGGTCTGGGCCAGTTCCAGCAGGGGAACCGCGATGTTTCGGTGGACGAAGCCGTTGAACGCCTGCTGTATCGTCAGGCCATCGAAACCTTGCGCTGTTTTGACGAAGGCGTCTTGCGGACCGAGGTTGAGGCAAACCTTGGCGGCATCTTTGCCATCGGGTTCCCGGCGCATATCGGCGGCGCGTTGCAGTACATTCGCGGCGTGGGCATCGATACGTTCCGGACCCGCGCGGCAGAACTGGCCGAGGCTTATGGGGATCGGTTCGCGATCCGACCCGAGGCGTTCGACAAGCTGCGCGACGCTCAGAAGGCGGCAGCATGAGTGGTCCGCTTTCTGGTCTGAAGGTTGTCGAAATGGCGGGGATCGGCCCCGCCCCTTTGGCTGGCCAGTTTCTGGCCGACCTTGGGGCCGATGTCGTTCTGATTGAACGGAAATCCGGATCAGCCGACCCCACGGACATCAACAACCGGGGCAAACGATCTGCCGCATTGAACCTGAAAACGGCAGAAGGCATCGAGGCCGCTTTGGCCCTGATCGCAAACGCCGATGTCCTGATCGAAGGCTTCCGTCCCGGCGTGATGGAGCGCATGGGACTGGGGCCCGCTGACTGCCACGCCGTGAACCCGAGGCTTGTCTTTGCCCGGATGACCGGCTGGGGGCAGGACGGGCCCATGGCGCAGATGGCCGGACATGACATCAACTATCTGGGCCTGACCGGGTTTCTGCATGCCACCGGTCGCGCCGATGACGTGCCCACCCCGCCGCTGAACATCGGGGCGGACTATGCCGGTGGCACCATGTTCCTGCTTTTCGGCATCATGTCCGCGCTTTATGAGCGCCAAAGCTCGGGCAAGGGGCAGGTCGTTGATGCGGCGATGGTCGACGGGGCCTCGGCGCTGATGTCGCTGATCCATTCGATGATCGCCAAAGGCTTCTGGTCGGAACAGCGCGAAAGCAACCTGCTGGACGGCGGGGCGCCGTTTTACCGGGCGTATGAGTGCGCGGATGGCAAATTCTTGTCGGTCGGCCCGCTGGAGCCGCAGTTCTTTGCCGAACTCGTGCGGCTTGCCGGGTTGCCCGACGATCACCGCGCAACTCAGAACGACCCACGTACCTGGCCGGACCGGCGCGATGCCTATGCCGAGGTGTTTCGTACGAAATCCCGCGATGAATGGGCAGACATCTTTGACGGATCCGACGCCTGTGCGGCCCCGATCCTCAGCTGGAGCGAAGCCCCCGATCACCCGCACCTTGCCGCCCGGGGCACGTTCACGACCCAAGCCGACGTCACCCAAGCCGCCCCGGCCCCGCGGTTTGACCGCACACCGCCTGCCGCGCCGGGTTTGCCACCTGCACCCGGTTCTGACACTGAAATCGTCCTGGCCGAAGCTGGCTGCGATGACAACACGCTGGCCCGCCTGCGCGCGGCTGGCGCATTCACCTGAAGGACGACATCCATGACTGACTTTCCGGTTCAAATCGATCGGGACGGCCCGATTGCAACCGTAACAATGACCCGCACGGACGCGTTCAACGCCCTGAACGGGGCTTTGCGCGCGGGCCTTGCACAGGCCGTGAGCGAGGTCGAACTGGACCCCAAGATCCGTGTTGTGATCCTGAAAGGGGCCGGTCGCGGATTTTGCGCAGGGGCAGACCTGAACGAAGCCCCCGCTGGCGTCCGCCCGACGCACCAGATGATCGAAGAAGAGTACCGCCCGATCCTGACCGGCATTGGTGCTTCATCGAAGATCTGGATCGCGCAAGTCCATGGCGCCGCTGCAGGCATCGGTGCCGCATTGGCGATGAACTGCGATATGCTGACGATTGCCGATGACGCGTCGATCTATATGGCGTTTGCGGCCATTGGCCTTGTGCCCGACGGCGGGAATTGCTGGCTTTTGCAGCGCGGAATGGGCTATCGCCGTGCGATGCAGGCCATTCTTGAAGGTCGCATGATCCCGGCAACCGAGGCGCTGGACATGGGACTGGTGAACGAAATCCACGCCCCAGACACGCTTGACGCTCAGACCCGCGCCATGGCCATCCGTGTTGCCGCTGCCGCCCCGCTGGCGGCTGCCGCCGCCAAGCGCCTGATGCGCCGGATGGATCAGATGTCTTATGGTGACGCGATTGCCGCCGAAGGGATCGAACAAACTGCGCTCACGAAATCGGCCGATTTTGCCGAAGGCGTCACTGCGTTCCGCGAAAAGCGCAAACCCAACTTCAAGGGCAAGTAAAACCGGGCACTCAAAGCCCGCGAAACGGACCAAAGCAAGATACATTAGTGAGTGCCCTGTCCGCCAGATTATTGGGCGGGCGGGGCGCTTGATTACTTGCGGGCATCCGGTCGCAATTGCGCGGGTACATCGCAGACGATACTGTTTCCAAAACAGATTTATCCGGGAAAAATTATGTCAGACGAACCAGATCTCCTCTTCAAAACGCTTTCGGGGGCAAGTCGGGATCATGCGACTGTGACACCGGAGGGCACCGTAATCGCGGACACGCCTTTTGGGTCTGTCGAGCACCGCAGCACAACGCATGTCGACAACCGTGGCACGGTCACCGAACTGTTTGATACGCGATGGGACTGGCACCCGGACCCGATAAGCTTCGCCTATACCTATACCATTCGCCAAGGCTGGGCGAAGGGTTGGGGCCTGCACAAGCTGCATGAAGATCGGTACTTCCTGTTGGAAGGGCGGATGCAGATCGCCTGTTATGACGTCCGCGCCGACAGCCCCACCTATGGTCAGGTCAGCCACATCATTCTGTCTCAGGAAAACCCAAGGATCGTCAGCATCCCCAAATTTGTCTGGCATGCCAACATCAACATCGGGTCCGGGGATGTCCGGGTCGTCAACTTTCCGACAATGCCTTATGATCATGAGAACCCGGACAAGTATCGCCTGCCTTTGGACACGGATCTGATCCCTTATAAGATTGAGTCTGCCGGTGGCTGGTAAGGACAATCCGGCACCGTTTTTCACTGTATTTCTGCCGACCAATGGGCGAGATGACGTAATCGGCACCTCGCTGGACAGCATTCTGAACCAGAGTTTCAGAGATTTCGAACTGATTGTCATGGGCGATGGCTGCACAGACGGAACCGCAGACATTGTTGCACGTTACGCCGAAACGGATCCGCGTGTTCGCTGGCTGAGCTATGACAAAGGTACAGCGCAAGGCTATGCCAACCGAAATATGGCACTGGCTGAGGCGCGGGGCACTGCCATCGCTTTTGCCCAACATGATGACCTCATGTTTCATGACCATTTACAGCTTTTGGCGGGTGTTTTTCAACGTGACAATGTCATGTGGGCTTACTCTCGCCCGGCCTGGATCGACGACGCCGGACGCATCATGCCCTACTTCGTGAACCTGTACGTAGCCACGCACAGGCAGTTTTTTCTGCAATCGCATAACATTGTGCCCACAAACTGCGTGGCTATCCGGCGCTCGGTCCTGACATCAATCGGCACCTTCGACGAAACGCTGCCGATGGCGGCCGACTGGGATTTGTGGAAACGCATCGTTAACCGGTTTGGACCCGAAACCATCGGGTTCGTTCGTCATATCACTGGCCTGCACTTTCGGGCCAAATGGAAAGAAGGCGATGCTTGGGGACCTCCGCCATTACCGCATTTGTCGGCAATGGCGGCGTCTTCGGCGTTCTGGCCACCTCAGCTGAAACTGGACTTATCCGTCGACAACGAGGCCCCACAACTGACCGTGGCACGGATGATGGCTGCAAATCCTGCGCATTTTGCCAATCAGATCCGCTTCGGATCGCTTCAACTGCAGGACGCGCTGTCGTGGACCCTGTCGTTTGATCCGTTGACACCACGCTGTTGAGAAAAGGGCGACCTTCGCGATTTAGCGCCCCCCACGCGGCAAGGTGCCTTCGTATTTCGCGATGATGCCCAGCATCACCTCATCCGCGCCGCCCGCGATCGAAATCAGCCGGGTATCACGATAGGCACGTGACGCGATGTTGTCACGTGTGTAGCCCATGCCGCCCCAGTATTGCATGCACCAATCCGTAACCTCGCGCGCCACGCGCCCGGTCTTGAGCTTGGCCATCGACGCCAGTCGGGTCACATCTGCGCCTTCGATGTATTGCTGCGCCGCTGAATAGGCCAGCGCGCGCAAGGCTTCGACCTCGGTGCGCAGTTCGGCCATTTTGTAATGCACCACCTGATTGTCCAGCACCGGTTTGCCAAAAATCTTGCGCTCGCTGGTATAGGCGATGGTCGCGTCGATCACCCGGTCCAACCCGCGCAGCGCCGAGGCGGCGGCGAACAGCCGTTCTTCCTGAAACTGCATCATCTGCATGGTGAACCCGGCGCCTTCCTGCCCGATGACATGGCGCGCGGGAACGCGCACATCATCAAAGAACAATTGCGCCGTGTCCGAGCTGTTCATCCCGATCTTGTCGATCTTTTGCTTGTCGATCCCTGCCGCATCCATCGGCACCACGATCAGCGATTTGTTTTCATGAATCCGTCCGTCACCGGTGTTGGCCAGCAGACAACACCAATCGGCCTGAAGCCCGTTGGTGATCCACATCTTGGCCCCGTTGATCACGAAATCATCGCCATCCCGCCGCGCTGTGGTGCGGATACCCGCCACGTCCGACCCGGCACCGGGTTCGCTGACACCCAGACACCCGACCATCTCGCCCGCGATTGAGGGCGCAAGAAACTGGCGTTTCAGCTCTTCCGACCCAAACCGGGCCAGAGCCGGAGTGCACATATCGGTCTGAACACCGACCGACATCGGCACGCCGCCGCAAGCCGCGGCCCCGAAGGCTTCGGCCATGACCATGGAATAAGTGAAATCCAGCCCCATGCCGCCATAGGCCGGGTCGTATTTGATGCCAAGCAAGCCCAGCTTGCCCATCTTGGCAAAGACCTCATGCGCGGGATAGGCCTCGGCGGCCTCCCATTCATCCACATGGGGATTGATCTCGGCTTCAACGAATTTCGTCACCAGCTCATCAAGCTGTTTGTGGTCATCTGTCCACTGCATGGTATCCTCCCGTCGCAGGAGTTTCCTGCGTTCGAGAACAAGTTACCCGACACAGCGTGGGGCAGGTCAAATGTAACCTTGGGTCAGAACCCAAGGTATCTTTCGCGCACGGTTGCGTCGCTCTCAAGCGCGGTACTGTCGCCAGACCAGACCACCTGACCGCGCTGGATGACAAAGTGACGGTCGGCAATCCGCAGCAGGTCTTTGAGGTTCTTGTCGACCACAAGGATCGACATGCCCTGCCCGGCAATTTCGGTCAGGGCGTGCCAGATCTTCTGGCGCACCAGTGGCGCCAGACCTTCGGTGGCTTCGTCTAGGATCAGCAGTTTGGGGTTGGTCATCAGCGCCCGTCCGATGGCCAGCATCTGTTGTTCGCCCCCCGACAAGAGATTGCCCATCGACGACGTGCGGGTCTCAAGTTCGGGGAATAGCGCAAACACCTTTTCCACTGTCCAAGGATCTGCCACGCCAAGATGGTTCGACGCGGTGGCAATCAGGTTCTCCATCAGGGACAGGTTGGGAAAGATCTGGCGCCCTTCAGGGACCAGCCCCAGACCAAGATTGGCGGTTTTGAAACTGGCTTGCCCGACCAGTTCCTGGCCTTCGAACTTAATTGACCCGCCGCTGGCGGGCACGATGCCCATGATCGTGTTGATCGTGGTGGTTTTGCCCATGCCATTGCGTCCCAGAAGGGTCGCGACCTGTCCGGCCTCCAAGCTCAGCGACATGCCGAACAACGCCTGACTGGTGCCGTAGTGCGTGGTGACGTCTTGCAGGTTCAGCATTGTCTATTCCTCGCCCAGATAGGCGTGCTGAACCGCCTCGTTGCTGCGGATTTCATCCGGGGTTCCTGTGGCGATGATATGGCCATAGACCAAAACCGAGATCCGGTCGGCCAGCGCAAACACCGCGTCCATATCGTGTTCGATCAGCAGGATGGTATGCTTGCCCTTGATGCCAAGCAGCAAGTCCACCATTTGCGCCGACGCTTCGAGGCCAAGCCCCGCCATCGGTTCGTCGAGCAGCATCAGTTCCGCTTCCGAAGCCAGCGCAATCGCGATTTCCATATGCCGGTGTTCGCCATGCGACAGGGCGGCGGTCGATAGATCGGCCTTATCCGCCAGCCCGACCCTGTCCAGCAAGGACATGGCACGGTCGCGCAAGGATTTGATGCCACGGGCGGGTCGAATGAACCGGAACGAGTGTCCGTCATGCGCCTGCAGGGCCAGTGCGATATTATCTATCACGCTCATCTGCATGATCAGGGACGTGATCTGATAGGACCGTGCAATACCCAGATGCGCCCGTTTGTGCGGCGCAATCTGGGTAATGTCTTGACCCTGAAACCTGATCGTTCCGGTGTCTGGTTGCTGCGTTCCGGACAGTTGGCTGATCAAGGTTGTTTTGCCCGCCCCGTTCGGCCCGATGATCGCGTGCAGTTCGTGCGGCGTGACAGACAGGTTCAGATCGTCCGTCGCCTTGATGCCGCCAAAGGACTTGTTGAGGCCCGAGATTTCAAGAACTGCCGTCATCTCAGTCATCCTTCCCGCCGCGACCGGTCAAAAGCCCGGCCAGCCCGCCACGGACAAACAGCACGACTCCGATCAACATCAGACCGAACGGCAGATGCCAGTAGATCGTGATGGTCGACAGGATTTCTTCGATCACGATAAAGGACACAGCGCCAAGAACCGGCCCCAGGGTCGTCGCCACGCCGCCAAGGATCACCATGAACATCAGCTCGCCGGAGCGTGACCAATCCATCATTTCGGGGCTGATGAAGGTTGTGAAATTGCCGAGCAACGCGCCTGCGTACCCCGCCATCGCGCCCGAGATCACATAGGCCGTCAGCCGATAGGCGTAGACGTTGAAGCCAAGCGAGATCATGCGTTCTTCGTTGCCCTTGGCCCCTTGCAGCACCATGCCAAAGCGCGAGTTGACAATCATTCGCACCAGCAGCATCGCCACCAAAAGCGACACATACGACAGGCCGAACAATTGCAGAGGGTCGTCAAGGTTGATCAAAGGCAGCTCGGACCGCGTATCGATCACCAGCCCATCATCGCCACCATATTCCTCGATCGACACGATCAGGTAATAGACCATCTGCGCAAAGGCCATGGTGATCATGATGAAGTAAACGCCGCGCGTGCGCAGGCAGACGATGCCCGTCAGCAATGCAAACACCGCGCTCACGATGATCGCCAGCGGGAACTGCACCAGCCCGTTCACAGCCCAGTCCCCCCAGCTGTAGTACAGCCAGTGATAGGCCGGGATGCCGACCGCATATGCGCCCAGCCCGACAAACGCGGCGTGCCCGAATGAGATCAGCCCGCCATAACCCAGGATCAGGTTCAGGCTGACCGCAGCGATGGCGAGAATTGTCAGACGCGTGGCAAGGTCCAGATAAAAGGCGTTGCCGGTCAGGTAGAAAACCGGGGGCAGCACGGCCAGCAGGGCCATGACGATGACGGTCAGCCATCCGCGTCGGGTTAGCTTTTGCATCAGCGTGTCCTCGGCGGGAATAGGCCGCTGGGCCGGAAAGCCAGCACCAGTGCCATGATGATATAAATCAGCATCGCCGATACGGCGGGGGCTGATGTTTCAGCGGCCTCAGACGACATGAACAGCTTGAACAGATCGTCCAGAAACGACCGGCCCAGCGTATCGATCAGCCCGATCAGAAGGGCGGCGATAAACGCGCCTTTCATCGATCCAATGCCGCCCACGATGATCACGACAAATGCGGTGATGATGATGTTGTTGCCCATGCCGATCGATGCTTCGGTAATGGGGGCGATCAGCATGCCCGCCAGCCCGGCCAGCATCGCGCCCAGTGCAAAGACCAAAGCAAACAGGGTCTGGATGTCGACCCCCAGGGCCGAGACCATGGTGCGGTTCGATGCGCCTGCGCGGATTAGCATGCCCAGACGGGTATAGTTCACCAGCCAGAACAACCCGCCCGCGGCGGCCAGCCCGGCGGCGATGATGAGCACGCGGAAGGTTGGGATCACCAGCGTTTCGGACAGTTGGATCTGTCCATCCAGCCATGGTGGCAGCGGCACCGCAATACCCGCAGGCCCCCAGATCAGATGCGCCAGTGTGTCCAGCACAAGGATCAGGCCAAAGGTGCCAAGCACGTGATCCAGATGGTCGCGAGAATACAGGGGCCGTGCCACAAACCGTTCGACCAGCAGACCAATCACTCCGGTGATTGGCAAGGACACCACCACCGCCCACAGGAAATTACCCAGAACAAAGGTCAATGACGCGCAGATGAATGCGCCCAGCATGTACAGAGATGCATGGGCGAGGTTCACGAAATCGAGGATCCCGAAAACCAGCGTCAGCCCGGACGCAACGAGGAACAGCAGCAGCCCCAATTGAAGCCCGTTCAGGGTCTGGATAAAGAGCAGGGAAAGATCCAAGAAACGGACTCCAAGGCTTGAAAAAGCCGGCCGGGGCGACCCCGGCCGGCGCAGACGATCCGGTTCAGATCACTTCATTTTGCAGTCGGCAGCATAGCTGTCGACGTGATCGTTATAGACGGTCTGAACGACTTTGGTGGTCCATGTGCCGTCCGCATCGGCGACCACTTCGCGCAGATAGAAATCCTGCACCGGGAAGTGGTTTTCGCCATAGGTGTAATCGCCGCGCACAGACGCATAGTCGGCCTCTTTCAAGGCCGCGCGCACGGCGTCCATGTTGGACATGTCACCACCGACTTTTTCCACCGCACTGGCGATCAGGTTGATCGCGTCATAAGACTGCGCCGCATAGTTCGACGGATATGCGCCATACTTGGCTTTGAAGTCGCTAACGAACTTCTGGTTGGCCGCGTTGTCCAGCGATGGGTCCCATGCGCCGGTTGACCGGCTTCCCAGAACCGACTGGAAATCTGCGGCTTGAAGTTTGGGGATCGACAGCCCGTCAACGGTGAACACCGTGTAAAGCGGCAGCACATCTTTCAGACCGGCCTGATGATACTGCTTGATGAACGCGCCACCGGCAGCGCCGGGATAAAACACAAACAGACCATCCGCGCCGGATGCTTTTGCCTTGGCTAATTCAGCCGAGAAATCCAGTTGGGCGTCAGCGCCCCATTTGGTCAGGTCCTTGCCTTTGATCTCACCCGAGAACGTGCGTTCGACGCCCGCCACCATGTTTTTACCCGCCGCATAGTTCGGCGCCATGATGTACAGCGATTTGACACCGACCTGATTCAGCACTTCGCCCATAGCCATCGGCGTCTGGTCGTTCTGCCAAGAGGTCGAGAAGAAGTTCTTGTCGCACAGCTTGCCCGCAATCTGGCTGGGGCCGGCGTTGGCCGAAATCAGGAATTTGCCGCCATCCAGCGCTGATTTGCGCGACGCGAGCAGAACATGACTCCAGATAAAGCCGGTGATGAAATCTACATCGTCCTGTTTGACCAGCTTGTCGGTGGCCTGCTTGCCGGTCTCAGGGGCGAACCCGTCATCTGCATAGATGATTTCAAGCTTGGTATCGCCAGCCATGCCGCCCAAGTGATCCATTGCCAGATTGGCAGCTTGCTGCATCTCTTTGCCGATCACGGCAGCACCCGTGGTTAGCGTTGTAACGAAGCCAATCTTGACCGGTTCAGCAAATGCGGTCGAGGCCATCAGGCTGGCAGCCAAAGCCAGTGTGGTAAATTTCTTCATGTTATTCTCCCTATCGCCGGTATTGGTTCCAGCATTCTTGATTTTGCTCGTTAACCTTGCCCAGAGAGCGCGCCAAGCGCAACGAATTATGCCGATATTTTTCGATTGGTGCCGGGCAACAGTCTGTTCCTGTTCATCGGTTCAGCAGCGTATCGGCAGCTCCTGCGGCAAAATCCGGCGTTGCCTCCTGCGGATGGTTAAGGTCAGTTGCAGGCACAGACACTTATTTCCAAACTGGATTTCAACCAATGTCCCAACCCGATTTCACGATGGATGTACCGATCAGCTTCGGACACTGCGATCCCGCCCAGATCGTTTTTTACCCCAACTACTTCCGGTGGTTCGATCATTGCTTTCACGCTTTCGTACTAAAGCGTGCAGGCGGTCATCTGGCGCTGTGTGAAGAAATCGGCGCCCACGGGCTGGGCCTGGTCGATGTCGGCGCGCAATTCCTGACGCCTGCGACGGCAAACGATGTGCTGACGCTTGAGCTGCGAATCGAAGACTGGACCAGCCGCACTTTGCGCCTGGCATACAAAGGGCGGGTTGGCGAACGCACGGTTCTGACCGGGTTCGAAGTGCGTGCCGTCTTTGTTCAGAAAAACGGGCGGATGCGCGCAGGCGACACCGCGCCGCTGCGCGAACGTTTGGAAGTTGCCGGATAAGCCGATCCGCTGCGCTATCCGGATCTGCGATTGCACCGGCCAGAACACAGCGATACAGCGACGGTGTCTGCATAGGAAAAGCCGATGGCCCGTTCTCCCCTTTCGTCTGCCTATTGGGACGGATTTCGCAAAGGTTTGCCGTTTCTTCTGATCGTTGCGCCGTTCGGGGCCTTGTTTGGCGTGCTTGCGACCGAAGCCGGGTTGCAGGTTTTTGAGACCATGACATTTTCGATGACCGTGTTCGCGGGTGCTGCGCAGCTGACCGCGATCCAAATGCTGAACGAAGGGGCGCCAACTGCGGTGGCACTGGCGTCTGCGTTGGCTGTGAACCTGCGGATGGCAATGTATTCAGCGTCGTTGACGCCCTATCTGGGCGCGGCACCGTTGTGGCAACGTGCGTTTATCGCCTATTTCACCGTCGATCAGTCTTATGCCCTGTCGATCGCGCACTACGAAACCAGCCCGGAGATGTCATTGGCTGCCCGGATCCGTTTCTTCTTTGGAACAATGACCCCGATTGTGCCCGCATGGTACGCCTCTTCGCTGGCAGGTGCGGTTCTAGGTGCACAGATCCCTGAAAGCTGGGCCTTGGATTTTGCGCTTCCCATCACGTTTCTGGCCATTGCTGCGCCGATGCTGCGCACCTTGGCCCATGTTGCGGCGGCTTTTGTTGCCGTCGCAGTGGCACTATTGGCTGCCGGGTTGCCCTTTAACCTGGGCCTGATCGTGGGCGGGATTTCCGGCATGATGGCCGGTGCCCGTGTCGAAGTCATGCTTCGGGAAAAGGGGCTTTGGGATGAACGGTGACACTGTACAGCTTTGGATTATCATCGTCGGCCTTGCCATCGGCAGCTTTACACTGCGGTTTGTGTTTCTTGGGTTGATCGGCGATCGGCCAATGCCCGACTGGCTTTTGCGTCACCTGCGTTACACGGCCGTAGCGATCATCCCCGCGATGGTTGCCCCGGCCACGGTCTGGCCCGCAGCCACCGGCGGCACGCCTGATTTGGCGCGCCTGATGGCCGCGGCGGTGACCGTTGTTGTCGGATACGTTACAAAGAACTTGTTCGCCGCCATCTTCAGCGGCGCCGGAACCCTTTACGGATTGTTCTATCTGCTGGGTTAGTTCGGCGACGGCGCTGTATTCAGCTTGGCGTTGGCCTTTTTCAGGGCTGCGTTCAAATCCGGCTCATCTTCCTCGACCAGCTTTTCGGTCTGCACGCCCGGTATCGTTTCGAACTGTTCTTGCAGTTTGACGGGATAATACGTCGTATTGATCGGCTCGAACCCCGGAACCTTCCGGAGCAAAGACGAAATTGACTGAGCACACATTGCGCCGGGAACAGGCCCCGCAGTAAGCGCCAGCTGATAAGCGATTTCGGCCTGTGCCGCAGTGACCTGAACGGTCTGAGAGACGACGTGGTGCGTGCTGCGGGCATGGGCGCTGCGATAAGCCCGCTCAATGCCCGGGGTGATCCCAAACAACACATCGTTCCGTTCCGGCACGATATCGGCATAAAACGACCCGGCGGGATCAAAGATCACCTGTTCGGACGCGTTGATCAGCAGCGCAGAATGCCCACCCGCACCGGTCCGGTTGTTCACCATCGTATAGAGCGTCAAAGATGACGTTCCCGGGTCGCGATACGACACAGCCGCAATGCTAGCATCATCCGCGAACGGCGACGGACTGGCGCAGCCGACAACAGCCAGCAAAATTGCACAGAGATACAGCAGTCGTCGCACGGCAAGAAACTCCGATCAGACCATCAGATATCAGGAGATGAAGATGGCCATCAGGACAACCAAGACCAGGATCACGATCACCGACCAGGTCACAAATTTGATGAAACCGTCAAAGGTTGCCGTCTGGACCGAGGTATCCATTTCGCCGTGCTTATGTTCAGCCATGAGTGTTCTTCCTATTCGCATTTCGCTGATTTGATACCGAATAGCGGACGATCTGTCACCACGTCAATCGCGGGCAGAGGGTCGCATCAGTCGGTTTTTGTCGGAGTGGTGAACACAGAGCACTGTGGATACCCGTACCCCCAGCGCCATGGAAGCCCCGAACACGGCCCTCCGCCGAATCGCACAGCCAGATACATTGACCCCGCTATCGCGTCATAAGCCGCCGTAACTTGCCCGGCACTGACATCATAAAGGTCGATGATTTCATCCTGCCGGTCCTGCCCCGTCGCCCTGACGCAAGCGCGCAGGGTTTCATCTGCTGCCAGTCTTGCCGCAAAGCTGTCTTCGGGAGAATCGGCCCCTCCGACGTTGTGATAGGCGTGATCATGGGTCACACAGCACGCTTCCCACGGCGGTTTCTGATCATGGGCTTCGGCGAATTCGGGAAACCAATCCGCAACCAGTGCCCAGCTTTCGGACAGCCCGCCGCTGCATCCGTCGGTCGCAAACGGGGCCAGATCCGCCCCACCATCTATCACCGCAAACAGCGCCTGGTGTGCCGGTATTTCGATCGTCCGCCCCAAAGCATTGTCCTGAGCCGTTGCCGGACCAACAGCTAACACAGCGATCACTCTTGCAACCTTAAGGACTTTCATCGCGATACGTTTTTCCATTCAGATCCAGACCCAGCACCTGTGACACCCACAAGATCAACCGCTCGGGCGTGCTAAGCTCGGCGCGGATTGCCAGAACTTGCCGCGCCAAAGCCGGTTCGTCGGTGATCAGGCCATTGACGCCGCGTGACATCATGCGCGACATCTCAAGCGGGTCATTCACCGTCCAGACATACAGATCCTTGCCCGCCGATCCGACCGAGTTGATCACGGGGGCCCGGGCGATACCGGTATTCACGGCAACGAAATCGGCCTGCAGCCCCGCCAGATCGCCAACCGCTGTCGCCGCCAGAACGCCAACCCGCCAATCCGGGCGCAGTTGCTGCATTTTCAGGACAGCCGGGTATTTCAGGGACATGGTGGCGATACGATCCGCCATCCCCATATCCTCGACAATGGCGATGACCCGGTTTTCCAGATCTACGTCATGACCGTAATACTTGAGCTCGATCAGAACCCGTGACGGCGTTCCTTTGGCAGCGGCCAGAACATCACGCAAAAGCGGGGCGCGCTGGTCGGCATAGGCGGGGTCGAACCAGCTTCCGATATCGATATCTGCGATATCCGCCATGGTCGCGTCCCAGATTTTCAGATTGACCTGTGCCAGCTTCATGAAGTCGCTGTCATGCATGACCACGATTTCGCCGTCTGCGGTTTCCTGAACGTCAATCTCGACCCAGTCAGCCCCATCCTCGATCGCCTGCAAAATCGACGCCATGGTGTTTTCCGGCTTCAACCCGGCAGCGCCGCGGTGGCCGATAATCTCGACCTGATCCTCGGTCCTGACCTGATCCAGAAGCGCGGCCCCGGACCAGAACCCTGCGACAGCGACTACACTGATCCCGGCTGCCGTCAGGATCAGCTTTTTGCGCAGTGACCCTTCAGGTGGCAGAGCATTTTCTGGCAGTGGTTTTCGCGGTCCGTCAAAGAACGTATCCAAAAGCGCCGCCAGCGCGCCAAGCGCAATAGCCGAGATCAAGATGCCCGCGATCATCCAGCTTAACCCCGCCAACGCGGTGATCAACAACGCAAATTTCAACCCCGACCCGGAGTGCAACGGGATCAGGTTCAAGACGAAACCTGCCAAAGCGCCGACCAACAGGGTGGCGGCAACGCGGATCAGCAACCAGATCACGAGTTCGATCTGCAATCGCCCTTTGCGCCCCTGCATCTGCTCGGTGCTGGCGGCAAAGGCCTTCATTGGCGCCAGATCTGAGAACAACACCAGATGCAGCGCCATTGCCCAACTTGTCAGACGTACCAGCAAGCCTGCGATCATCGCGATCATGATCACGGCGATGATCGCAACGGCCCATTTGAATTCGGGTGGTTTGAAGGTCAGGTAATAGTTGATGTCGAATTCGGTCAGGTACCACATCGCCACCAGCAATGCGGCCAACAGAAACGGCAGAGCCAGGGCCAGAACCCGGGCGACGAATATCACCGCAAAGGTCAAAAGCGCCCGCGACTTGTACAGCACAAGGGCCAGCGCCGTTCGGGCCGCCTGTAGACCGGTGCTGTCTTGCCGCAGAACCGCCGCTATGAAGGTAAACCCGACAACTTCCGCCAACAGGAGGACACTTACCACGGCCAGCGCCACGACAAATCCACCGGGTGACAGAATCGACAACGCGATGTCCTGATCCGTCAGAGCGCTTTGATTCGACAAGGAAACCGCCAGATTGATCACCGCGCTGACCGCCGGTGCGATTACAGCATAGGCAGCAATTTGCAGGGCAACATAGATGGAGAAGATGAAACCGCGCCGGGACCAGGCGTCTTCAAATGACCGAATGACGGCGCCGAAATAGGACACACGCGACCTCCCAAACTTTCAGCCATTCAACCTAACCGAGCGGTCGAGCGCAAGCCAATTCGGGACAAGTTGACGCAGCTACCTGCGTCAGTGTTCTTCCAGATCTGCTGCCAGCCGGAACCCGATACGCTTTGCCGGAGTTTCTGCCTGCGGCTTTGGCAAAGCCCGCAGCATGACGTTCAGCTGACTTACATGCTGGATCAACTGCGTCTTCGCGCCGCTCGCATCACTGCCATAAAAGGTCACGATATCGGGGTCATAATACCCCATACCTTCGATCCTGAGAACACCGGCGTCGCCGCCGGTGAAGCCCATGGCGATCTCATGCGAACTGTCGAGCTGTTCTTCGAAATTACGAATGTATAGGATCAGGCGCTCATACGCCCATCTTGCCGGGCTTTTCTTGGACACCGGTTGTTTCAGCGGATCCGGAATTTCGCGCATCTTGGGCACAGCGTCGGGATTCGCGTGGACCTCGTGAACCCGCGGGATAGCGTCTGTTTCTGACGCTTCCGCCGCTGTTCTGATCTTGTCATCCATGATGCTAGGCCTTGCTTTGATACAGCCAGGCGCCGTCCTCGCGTCGGGTGCGGGTCACGGCACCCGTCAGGTAAAGATGGTTCACATGCGCCACGGCTTCAACCAGGGCCATCCCGTATTCGGACTTGCCGATCTGGCGTTTGAAGACTGCCAGAAAGCAATCCGCAGCCGTTCCGGGCGTTTTCAGATGATCAAGCATCCGGTCCAAGGCGCTGTGATGATTGTCGGCCAGTTGCCGCATACGCAGTGGCAGACCGACAAACGGCAACTTGTGTCCGCCCAGCGCCAGATGATCGGACCGCGCCAGTGTCGCCAGCCGTTCACAGCTTTCCAGCCAGTCGGCAAGCGGATCTGCCTCGGGTTCGGTCGGGTAGACGCCGATGTTCGGGCTGATCGACGACAGGATCTGGTCTCCGCTCAGGACCAGATTGTCATCCCGGCTCCAGAATGTCGCCTGTTCAGGGGCATGGCCATTGCCGATATGCACGTCCCAGTCGCGTCCGCCCATGCGGAACACGTCGCCCTGCTTGATCCGAGTGTACCCCGAGGGCATCGGATAGACGATGTCGGCAAAGTTGAAGGGACGTTCGGCGATGCGTTCAGCCAAAATGTCAGGATCCATCCCCGCCGACCGGTAAAAGGCGATGTTTTCCTGAGTCATTTCGGTCTGAACGTCCAGCGTCAGCATCCGCGCAAACAACCACGAGGTTCGCGTGGTGATCAGTTGCGCTCCGAATTCGGACTGTAGCCATCCCGCCAGCCCGACATGGTCAGGATGGTGGTGCGTGACAACAACCCGTTTCACGGGCTTGCCCTTGAGCGGACCGTCCATGACCGTGCGCCACAAATCCCGCATCTTTTCAGAGTTGAACCCGGTGTCGATCACCGTCCAGCCGTCGCCGTCATCCAAGGCATAAACGTTGACATGGTCCAGTTTCATCGGCAACGGAAAGCGCAGCCACAGCACACCTTCGGCGATTTCGATAGCTTCGCCGTGGGCCGGAGCATCCTCCCAAGGGTAGCGCATCGTCAGGGCTGCTTCTCCATCCATGAATCAGGCCGCCAAATCGTCAGAGCTAAGCGCAAACAGAGTTCCGGCACCCGTCTGAGCCTGCGCAAGCAGCGACGACGTTTCCGGCAACAGGCTTTCGATATAGAACCGCGCCAGTTTTTCACGGGCGCTGCCCGGATCGGCCATTGCCGCGGCCAGATGATAGTGCCCGCCCAGCACCCGCGCAAACGCCTTGAGGTACGGAACGGCCCCGGCAAACCGGTCGTTCAGATCCGTCTGCGATACCAGCCACTCGGTCGTTTCACGCAGTGACTCGGTCGCTTGCCAGACCGCTTCGGCCATGTCCGGATACTGCACACGGGCGCGTTCTGCCTGATCTTCGATTTCATCCAGCAGACGCGCGGCAGCTTCGCCACCGTCCATCATCTTGCGGGCGACAAGATCCATCGCCTGAATGCCGTTGGTGCCTTCATAGATCGCCGTCACGCGCACATCGCGATAATACTGTGCCGCGCCGGTTTCTTCGATAAAGCCCATGCCGCCGTGCACCTGCACACCAACTTCGGACACTTCAATGCCGGTTTCGGTACCGAACGCCTTGGCGATCGGGGTCAGGAACGCCGCGCGGGATTTCCATTCGGCGGACCCGGTTGCGGTCTGCATGTCGATGGCAACCGCGCAGGCCAACAGGATCGCGCGTGATGCGAACACATCGGCTTTCATTGTCGCCAGCATCCGGCGCACATCTGCGTGATCGACAATTGTGCCCGAAGGGGTTTTGCCCTGCTTGCGCTCCATCGCATAGGCCAGCGCGTGTTGATAGGCACCTTCGGCAGCGCCAACGCCCTGACCGCCAACACCCAGACGGGCGTTGTTCATCATGGTGAACATTGCAGCCATGCCGCCGTTTTCTTCACCGATCAGCCAGCCTTTGGCCCCGGCATATTCCATCACGCAGGTGGGTGAGCCATGCAGGCCCATCTTGTGTTCCAGCGACACGACCTTCAGATCGTTCGCGACACCGGGGTTGCCGTTTTCATCGGGAATGTACTTCGGCACCAGAAACAGGCTGATGCCTTTGGTTCCGGGAACGCCATCGGGCAGGCGTGCCAGCACAAGATGGCAGATATTGCCCGCAAAATCGTTGTCGCCCCACGAGATATAGATCTTCTGACCAGACACCGCGTAAGTTCCGTCGCCATTTGGCACGGCCTTGGAGGTCAGCGCGCCAACATCCGATCCGGCCTGCGGTTCGGTCAGGTTCATGGTGCCGGTCCACTCACCGCTCATCAGTTTGGGCAGGTAGAGGTCTTTCAGCGCATCGCTGGCGTGATGTTCCATCGCCTCGATCTGGCCCTGGCTCATCAGCGGGGCCAGTTGCAGTGACAGGCAGGCCGCGCTCATCATTTCGTTCACGGATGTGGTCAGCGCCATGGGCAGACCCATGCCGCCATATTCGGGGTTCCCGCTCATCGCGATCCAGCCACCTTCGGCCACGGCCTTGAACCCGTCGGCATAGCCGGGCGAGGTCCGGACCACGCCGTTTTCAAGCTTGGCCGGGTGCAGGTCGCCGTTGCGCTGCAGCGGGGCCATCACTTCTTCGCACATCTTGCCGGCTTCGGTCAGGATGGCGGTCACCAGATCACCGTCTGCCTCGGCAAAGCGGTCTGTCGCAGCGACCTGGTCAAACCCCACCACTTCGCGCAGCAGGAATTCATAATCTGGAACGGGGGCACGGTATGTCATGACATTCCTCGTTTTGTCTTGAGCGGTCCGGTGCGCGCCAGACTTGGCATCGGCCTCAGGCACCGGTATGGAATTAGCTTGGGAAGATTACCTATCGTCGCCCACCAAACAAGCAACCAAAACGCCGCGTCATAGCCATGAATGCCCCGACGACCCTTCATCTTGGGACCAGCCAAGCCGATCTGACGCGGGCCGCAGCGCTGTTGCGCGCCGGTGACGTCGTGTCGTTGCCGACCGAAACTGTCTATGGGTTGGGCGCCGATGCGCGCAATGGTGACGCCGTGGCGCGGGTGTATGAGGCCAAGGGTCGGCCCAGTTTCAATCCGCTGATCGTGCACGTCGCATCAACGCAAGCCGCGCAGCGTTATGTGGTTTGGTCCCCGCAGGCCGATCTGCTGGCGCACGCCTTTTGGCCGGGACCGCTGACATTGGTTTTGCCGCTGAAATCAGGGCATGGAATTTCGTCGCTGGTGACGGCGGGGCTTGAGACGCTGGCTGTTCGGGTTCCGGCGCATCCGGTGGCACATCGGTTGCTTGAATTGTTTGACGGCCCGGTCGCTGCGCCATCTGCAAATCCGTCAGGCCGGATCAGCCCGACCACGGCAGACCATGTGTTGGCCGGTCTGGATGGCAAAATCGCTGCTGTCGTGGATGCGGGCCCCTGCAGCGTCGGGGTCGAATCCACCATCGTCGGCCTGGCGGGCGAACCGACCCTTTTGCGCCCCGGCGGCGTACCCGCCGAAGCGATCGAAGCCCGATTGGGAACATCTTTGGCCCGCCTTGCGTCGGGCGACCCGCTTACTGCGCCCGGCCAGTTGCTTAGTCACTATGCGCCCTCTGCTGCCGTCCGGCTGAACGCCGTGACTGCCAGGGTGGATGAGGTTCTGCTGGGGTTTGGCGACATGGCATGCGACCTGAACCTGTCGCCATCCGGTGATCTGGCCGAAGCAGCGGCTAATCTGTTTGGGTTTTTTCACCAACTGGACAGTCTGAAACGCCCGATTGCCATTGCCCCGATCCCAGACCACGGGCTTGGCGCTGCAATCAATGATCGCCTGCGCCGCGCCGCCGCGCCCAGACAGTCGCCGCCCTCAGGCGTGGCCAGCGCTTGCTGACAGGGCTAGCGGGCTGATACCGAGTTGCTGCAGGGCAACTTCCCACTTCTGTCCGTCGGGCGACCTAAAAATCAGGTCCGGGTCAGCATCCGCCGTCAACCAGCCATTCATGGCAATCTCGGACTCCAGTTGCCCCGGCCCCCAGCCTGCATATCCCAGCATCAACAGGGCGCTGTCCGGTCCCTGCCCTGACGCCAGATCCTCAAGCACATCCAGCGTGGCTGTCATGCTGAACCCGTCGGACACCTTCATCGAATGCAGATTTGCGTCATAATCGGTCGAATGCAGAACAAACCCGCGCGAGGTTTCAACCGGCCCGCCAAAATGGATCGGCATCCGTCCCCGGTCAGGGCGTTGCAGCCCTATGTCCAGTTGTTTGAGAAGATCAGACAGGACCAGATCGGCGGCGGGCTTGTTCACGATCAACCCCATCGCCCCCTCTGCGCCGTGACTGCATAGAAACACGACCGAGTGTTCGAACCGGACATCGCCCATGTTCGGCATTGCGATCAGAAGTTTCCCGGTCAGGTTCATTGTGCAGTCCAGCTTTTCCATCTCTTAAACATGGCGCTGCATCTGCGGCCGTGCAAGGGCTGAACCGGTATCTGCGAAGATTGCAATATGTTGACCGGAACGTGACTTGGCATTTCATCCCGAAATGCGCATCTAAGATGCATGCTGAAATCAATTGCCTTTACCCTTGCTGCCTGCGCCGCCCTTGTTTTCCCTTCGACTGACGTTCGAGCGGGGTCTGAACTGGACGGCCTTGTGCAGGTCGAAGTGCTGGATGGCGGGATGACCCGCGACGGCACCTATATGACCGCGCTGCGTCTGACGTTGTCGCAAGGGTGGAAGACCTATTGGCGTGCCCCGGGTGATGCAGGTATTCCGCCCAGCTTCAACTGGCGCGGCTCGCGCAACGTCGGTGCCGTGGCGATCACCTGGCCAGAACCAGAAGTATTCTTGACAAACGGGCTGCGCACCATCGGGTATTCGAATGAATTGGTCTTACCGGTCGAGGTTACGCCATCCAAAGACGGCACCCCTGTGCGGTTGAAAGGCCGTATGGATATTGGACTGTGTAGTGACGTCTGCATCCCCGGTTCTGTTGATTTTGACCATCGGCTTGACGCTGGTGCCGGGCGCAACCCGGCCATTGTCGCAGCCATGGCACAACGGCCCTATACGGCCTCGGAGGCGGGTGTGAAATCGACCACCTGCACATTATCACCGACCCCCGATGGGATGCGGGTCGAAGCACGGATCACCATGCCATCTGCTGGCGGCACCGAGATCGCGGTGATCGAACCAGGCGACCCACGGCTATGGGCGGCCGAAAGCGCGACACACCGCGCGGGCAACGTGCTGGTCACCTCAACCGAACTGATCCGGGATACCGGCGGCAGCTTTGCCATCGACCGGTCGCAAATCCGCATCACAGTTCTTGGCAAAAGCCATTCGGTCGACATCCGCGGCTGTTCAGCCGGGTAAAACGTAGTGACTCAGCGCCCCCATCTTGCCGCGATTGCTGTTCTGGTTCGCGATACAGATGTTCTGCTGGTTCAGCGCAGCAAAGACCCGGACGCGGGGTTGTGGGGGTTCCCCGGCGGTCATGTGGAGCTGGGTGAAACCGCGCTGCAGGCCGCCGTTCGCGAACTGCACGAAGAAACCGGCGTTCGGGCCGAAGCGGTTGGCTATTTGACAAACATTGACGTCTTGCGGCACGACGACAACGGCAGCGTCACCGCACATTTTCTTCTTGCTGCCGTTCTGTGTGACTATCACAGCGGGTCACCGGTGGCGGATGACGACGCGCTGGACGCGAAGTGGATCGCCTTCGCAGATCTGCGGTCGGGCCACTATGACCTAAGCGACAGCGTGCTGGAGGTCATGGATCTGGCCTTGGCCCGGGTTCAGGCCCGCCGCGCCATCGCGCGTCCGTAAAGCAGCGCTGCGAACAAATACACCACCAGGATGATACCCATCGTGCCGGACACGAACAGCATCAATGCGGCGCGCAGCGGTGCAATGGCCCCTAGGGCTGGCAACGCGGTGGTGAATTCGACCGGCAAAGCACCGTTGACAAGGGTCCATCCCATTGTGGCGGCCAGCCAGCCCAAAATCAAAACCCCCGAGACGACAACAACACCGCGCATACCGCGATTGGGGCTGTGCAGCGCCCGGCGCAACGCCGTCAGAGGGCGCGAGAAGTCGCGCTGCATCGCCACCAAAGCCGGAACCACAAGCAACACCAGGAACATGCCAAAGCCCAACCCATAGACCAGAGTAATCACGGTGGGTTTCAGGAACTGCGCCTGTTGCGAGGTTTCGTAGAGCAGCGGCGCCAGACCCAGAACCGTGGTCAGCGTCGTCAGCATCACTGGCCTCAGCCGGTCCGCCGCGCCGTCGACAATCGACGGAATCAACCCACGGTCCTCGGCATACTCATCAATGGTCGATACCAGAACGATAGAGTCGTTGATGATGATGCCGGTCATGCCCAAAAGACCAACCACGGTGAATATGCTGAGCGGCACATCCCAGACATTGTGGCCATAGATCGTGCCGACCAGACCAAAGGGAATGACCGCCATTACCACAAGGGGTCGCGTCCAACTTGCAAACACCCACGCTAGAACAAGGTAGATCCCGGTCAGACACAGGATCAGGCCTGTACGCGCATCGTTCAGAAAGTCGTCTTCCTGTTCGCTCAACCCGGAAAGCCGCCACTCAACCTGACGTTCACTGGCGATTTTCGGGAGGATTTCGTTTTTCAGCGCCTCTTCGATTTCAGTTGCGCGGGTTGGGTCGTCTTCCGAAATATCTCCGGTCACACTGATCAGCCGGACGCCGTTTTCGCGCCGCACGGTCGAAAACCCGGTGCGCTGCGCGACGCTCACGATGTCGGCCAACGGAACATAGATTCCCTGCGGTGCCCGCATCAGCGTGCGTTCAAGGAAATCGGCCGTCAGTTCGCCCTCTGGCAGTTCCACCCGGATCGCAGCACTGCGCGGACCGTCGGGATAGGTGGCAGCCTCGATCCCGTTAAGCCGGTCGCGCAAGGCACGACCCAGTGTGTCGATGGTAAAGCCCAGCGCCTGCCCCTGCGCGGTCAGATCAAGGATCAGCTCTTCCTTGTCATAGGCCAGATTGTCTTCGATGGCGGAAACTTCGGGATATTGGGCAAGCGCGGTCTGCAAATCCAGGCTGGCCCCCTTAAGCTCGTCCACACCGGCGCCATAAAACTGTACGTCCAACGCATCGCCACCCGGCCCCGAACGCCAGCCCCTGAAACTGATGGTTTCGACCATCGGGTGACGGTTCACCTTGTCCTGAAGCTCACCCACAAAGGCGAAACTGGAATACTCGGGACGCAGATCCGCATCGATCAGTTCGATACTGATCCCACCCAGTTGATCGGCATCCTTAGTGTCGGCCCCAGCCAGCCCGCGCCCTGCGTTGCCGCCAATTTCAGCCATCACATAGTCAAGAGGATTGCGGCCATAACGCTCTTCGTATTCCTTGCCCAATGCATCGGTGGCGCGCTGCATTTCGCGCATCATTTCCAGCGTGTCAGAGCGGGTCGCGCCTTCGACCATGGCGAAGTTCCCGGTGACCGACCCGCGTTCGGGCGCATTGAAGAACCGCCATTGCACTTCGCCGCTGATAAAGACGGTAATCTGGCTGGCCAGAATCACGATTGCGCTGGCCAGTACGACATAGCGTCCCCAGACGATCCAACCCATGAACGGTCGGAACACGGTATCGCGCACCCACCGAAAGCCTCTGTTCACGATGCGGTTCGGGAAGTCATACCAGTGTTCCTTGGCCGAATGCGCGATGGCATGCGACATGTGGTTAGGCAGGATCAGGAAGCATTCGACCAGCGACGCGATCAGAACCACGATCACGGTGAACGGAATATCCTTGATAAGATCTCCGAACCGACCGCCAATGGCAGTCAGGCCAAAAAACGCGATCACAGTGGTCAGCGTCGCTGCAAGCACCGGCATGAACATGCGACGGGCGGCGTTTTCTGCGGCGACCACGGGGTGTTCACCAAGCCGTCGGGCGCGATAATCGGCATGTTCACCAACAACAATGGCGTCATCCACCACGATGCCCAATGTGATGATCAATCCAAACAGGCTGACCATGTTGATCGTCAGACCAAAGGCATACATCAGCGCGATGGCGGCCAGAAGCGAGGCCGGGATACCTGCCGCCACCCAGAAGGCTGTGCGGGCGTTCAGGAACAGAAACAGCAGGCAAACCACCAGCACCAACCCGACCAGCGCATTGTCGACCAGAATGTTCAGACGATCAGTGATCGCTGCAGCCCGTGTTCGGATCAGCTCCAGCGTCACGCCCTGCGGCAGGCTGAGTTGCATCTCTGCGGCGACTTCTTCCACCGTGTGCTGGATCTTGATCGCATCGCCCTGATCCGACCGGTCGATGCGGATTGAAACCGCCGGGTCAGGTCCGACGTAATAGGTGCGGTTGCGATCCACACCTTCGACCAGAATGGTTGCGACATCCGATATCAGCAGCTTTGAGCCGTCAGCGTTGGACCGCAGCACGATATCCGAGATTTCTTCGGCTGTCCGCTTTTCGACCCCGGTCCGCACGCGGGCATTGGCCCCGCTTACATCACCAGCCGGATCGGCGTCGACCTCGGCTGCAATGGCGCTGGCAATTTCAGCCATGCTGATATCGTTGGCGATCAGTTTGGCGGTCGGCACTTTAACAATCGTCTGCGGTGCGGCGATCCCGCGGATCGTTGTGCGCGTTACACCGACAGCAAACAATCGCGTAACGAATTCGTCAGCGAACAACCCCAGCTGTTCAGGCGCAACGGGGCCGGTCACGACCACGTCCGTCACCCGATCGCGCCAGGCCCCCCGCCGCACAACAGGGTCGTCTGCCTCATCCGGAAGGGTTGTGATTGCATCGACTGAGGTTTGAACATCATCCGCCGCGCGGGCCATATCCCAGCCGGGTTCGAAATCCAGCGTGATCGAGGCCCTGCCTTCGCGCGATACCGAGGCCGAGCTTTCGACACCTTCGACGGCCAACAATGCAGGTTCCAGAATCTGAACAATCGCACCGTCCACATCCTCGGGACCGGCGCCATCCCAGGTCACGCTGACCGTGACATTCGCCACGATCACGTCCGGGAAAAACTGTGCGCGCATATTCGGGATCGACGCCGCACCCAGGACCACAAGGACCACCAGAAGCAAGTTCGCTGCCGTGCGGTGGCGCGTGAAATAGCTTAGCAGACCGCTAGCAGCGCCGGGGATGTTGCGCGCCATGGCAGCTTACCCTCCCATCCGGGATTCGAGCCTGTCGACAAGACGCTTGGGCACCTGATCATTGCCCAGCGCGGTGAGAATTCGAGTCTTGATCTCGTCAGGCATCTTGTTGTTGGCTTCGACAAATGCGATCAGCCTGTCGCGGCGTTCCTGGGACAGTTCTGTCGTTTCCGGTTCGGCAGGTGTTGCCGCCGGGCCATCCCTGAGCGGTCGCACCCGGATACCGGCCCCCAACAGCGGAGTGCGACCCAGAACGACTTCACGCCCGGCCAATCCCTCGCCACGCAAAAGCACGTCATCGCCCTGACGCCGAACCAGCACCACCGGCAACGATTCCAACCTGTCTTCGGGGTCAAGCACCAGCACAGTGCGGGCCGCATCCAGGGAAGAGGCCGGCAGACGGGCGACATTGTCCAGAGGCGGTTCTTCGACTGCCACTGTAATGAAATCGCCGGGCTTGAACCCGGGCGCTTTGTCCAGTCGGGCAAAGATCATCCGACCCGATTGGCCTTCGCCCGCAGCGGCACTGTCACGGCTGATCCGGCCTGTGGCTTTAAGCTCTACGCCGGTCACATCCAGCATGGCGGTGACGGGCGCTTTGATCAGGTGCCCCGTATCATCCAGAAGCCGGGCATATTGTGCCGTCGACACCCGAAATGCGACTTCCAGCGCATTCGGATCGATCAGTTCGGCCAGTTTTTCATTGGCCGACACAAGTCGACCCTGAACCAAAGTTACGCCATCCAGTGTGCCGCTAAATTCAGCGGTCACAGTGGTATCTTCCATATCCCGTTGGGCTTCAGCCAAAGCAATGCCAGCCCGCGCCAGCCGGGTCGCGGCCTGATCCACACGGGCCTCGGCACCTGCCAGTGCGATCCGGCGGGTCAGAACCGATTGGCGAGCCGAAGCCGCGACCAGTTCGGACTCTTCCACCGCAGTGGCGGTTCCAACACCCCGGGCCAGCAGATCTTTCTGGCGATTAAAGGCGCGTTCCCGCAAGTCGGCCTGATCCTGCGCGGCGGCCAGTTCGTCGCGCGCCAGCAGCAATGAACGTTCCGCCTCGCGCACCTCTGCCTGCGCATCCAGTTGATCACTTGCCACCCGGTCAAAAGCGGATTGCGCATCCGCCGGATCAATTTCCAGCAGAACATCGCCCTTTTCAACGACTCCGCCCTCTTCAAAGCTTTCCGACAGCCAGATCACCCGTCCACCGGTCGCTGCCCGCAATTCCAGCGTCCGGCGGCTTTGAACCTGCCCGAACGCTTCTAAAATCGGGGTAACGGTCTCGAAATTGGCCGTTTTGACATTGACGGCAAAGACACGTTCCCGCGCTTTTGGAGGGCTGCGATCATCGGCCATGCGATCCTGAACGGCGGACATGACCATCTGGCCGGCATAGACCAGCAGCGCCACTGTCAGCGACGCCAGAAACACCCCAACCAGACTTTGACGCAAAAAACGCATCCGCAATCACTCCAAGATCACATTCAACCAGCCTTATATTGAACTAGCGGTCGAAAGAAAAATGCCAAACCACAATCAAGTTACACGGTTGAAACGCACCAAGTGCCTATTTCCGTCGCATATGTTCGTCCAAGCGCGGCATTATTTCGACAAAATTGCAGGGCCGATGCCGGTAGTCCAGCTGGAGCGACAGGATTTCGTCCCACGCATCCTTGCAGGCACCTGGACTGCCGGGCAGCGCAAAAAGATAGGTTCCGCCCGCAACGCCGCCGGTCGCACGTGACTGAACCGCGCTGGTGCCGATCTTTTGCATCGACACCATGGTGAACACGGTTCCGAAGGCATCGATCTCTTTTTCATAGACATCCCGGTGCGCTTCGACAGTCACATCACGTCCGGTCAGCCCGGTGCCACCTGTCGATATGATCACGTCCACAGAGCTATCAGCAATCCACCTGCGCAATTGGTCCGAGATATCGCCACGTTCATCGCGAACAATCTTGCGGTCGGCCAGAGTATGCCCTGCCGCCGCGATCCGGTCGACCAGCACCTGACCCGACCGGTCTTCGTCCAGCGATCTGCTGTCCGAAACGGTCAGAACCGCGATGCGGATCGGAATGAAATCTTTGCTCTCATCAATACGCGACATCGATTATGCCCTTTCCATGATGGCCAGACGAAACGCCAGTGCGGCAAAAATCCCGCCACTGATCCAGCCCAGAATGCGGGTGGCGCGCGCATTGCGGACCAGCCGACGACCTGCCCTGCTGGCAAAGACGCCAACCAGCCCGTTGATGACGAACCCGCCCAGCGACAAGATGGCCCCGAAAATCAGGAACTGCGCCAGGAGCGGCTGCGTATCGTCCAGAAACTGTGGGATAAAGGCCAACACAAACAGGATCACCTTGGGATTGGCGAGATTCACAAACAGCCCCGACCGGAAGGCGCGGCTGGCCGGAATTTGCGGTGTGTCCGGCGCAGGCGCGCGGCCTGCCACAGCCACCCATGCGAGGTAAAGCAGATAGGCCACCCCGACCCAGCGCAAGACGTCCAAAACCCATGGCATCGCGGCCACGGCTGCCCCCAAGCCAAGCCCGGCCAGCGTCACATGCACCATCCCGCCCACCGCAATCCCGGCACTGGCAGCCATGGCCGGGCGGTGCCCCGACCGCAGTCCCTGCCCCAGACAGAACATCATATCCGCCCCCGGTGTCAGGTTCAAAGCCAGCGCTGCGGGAATGAACGTCAGAAGAACAAGCGGGTCGATCATGGGTCAATCTCGAACCAGGTGACTGTCGGGCCAAGATTGCAGACCAGCGTTTCACCGATCTTGCCACTGCGCCCCCAGCAGTCATGGATGTGGCCGCACAGCGCCAGTTTTGGCTGAACCCGCTCGATCGCCGCGTGGATCGCAACCGATCCGATGGACAGACCGGCCGACGTCACATCAGCCACACCTTTGGGGGGTGAATGGACCACCATGATGTCGGCGTTTTCGCATTTGGCCAACATCCTCTCGGCCTCGTCCTCGGACAAATCACAAGACCAGCCGCCGAACGGCGTTTCCGGGACGGCATAGCCCAGACCGAAGATTTCGAGCCCCAACACCTTACAACCACTGCCGTGCAAAACGGTCATATTCGGGTTGGCGGCCTTGGCCAGTTCATCATGGCTTTCGGCGTTGCCCGGTACGACGATCATCGGCGCGGTGACCCCGGCGAACATCTCCATCGCCTCGGTCAGACCTTGGCGCATGTTGCAAAAATCACCTGCGCCGATCACCAGATCCGCCTCGGCGCTGGCGGCGACCAGATCGGCGGCCCGTGAGCGCGCCATGTGAACATCAGAGAAGGCAAGAATTTTCATATTTTCTCCCGCAGACGTGCGTTGAGGTCCAGAAGATCAGCCCAGGTCTCCCGTTTGGCCTGTGGTTGGCGCAACAGATAGGCGGGGTGCAGCATCGGCATCACGGGCAGATCCCAAGCCTGATCCCATTTGCCGCGCATCCGGGTGATTCCGCGGCGCCCCAGCACCGTCTGGCAACTGATATTGCCCATCAACACCAGCACGTCCGGCTTGGCCAGCGCCACATGGCGTTCCAGAAACGGCTTCATCATTGCGATCTCGTCCGGCTTGGGGTCGCGGTTCTGCGGTGGCCGCCACGGCAAGACATTGGTGATATAGACATTTTCAGCACGGCTCAGGCCGATCGCCTCAAGCATGCGGTCCAGCAAGTGGCCTGCGCGCCCGACAAAGGGGCGCCCCTGCTGGTCTTCCTCGCGCCCCGGCGCTTCGCCGATGATCATGACGCGAGAGTCCGGAACGCCATCTGCAAAAACAAGGTTGCGCGCGCCTTTCTTCAGGTCGCACAAATCAAACCCGGCCAAGGCGGTTTTCAGATCCTCAAGCGTGCGCGCGGCGCTGGCAGATATGCGGGCGATCTCGACCGGATCTTCATCCTTTTTCGGTTTCACAGCTTGCGGAACCGCAGTCGGACCGGGCCCCGGCGTCACTTTTTTCTGCTTGTCGGGCAAGTCATACCGGTTGAGTGGCGTCTCACCGATTGTCTCGGTCACGCCAAGTTCAACCTGCCACTCCAGCAGCGCACGTGCAGTATGATAATCCAGCCCCGAATCCATGCGCCTACTCTACTCTTCCGGTCAGCGAGGGAAAGCGCCCTTGCGTCGAAGCGCGCAGGGCGCGACCCTGTGCCCATGATACTGCGCCTGACCGCCCTGATGCTGTGCCTTTTAATGGCCGTCCCTGCCACCGCGCAGGGTGTACGCGACACGTGCCCCATCGGCAGCCAGAAATGCGGCTTCACCTCGTGTTGCAGCGCCGGGCAGCAATGTACATGGGATGGATATTGCATCGGCTTGGGAGTCACGTATTGCGGCGGCGGGCGAACCTGCCCGCTTGGGCAGCGTTGCGTCAACAACGGTCTGACCTGCCTTGCCGCTGGCGAAACACTCTGCCCCGGTGGCAAGACCTGCCCCTCTGGCACCCGATGCGAACGCGGAACCTGCGTGGGGCTTGGAGAAACCCTGTGTGGCGTTGGTCGTACCTGCCCGGCGGGCACCACCTGCCTGCCAACGGGCGGATGTTCCCGCCTCGGATGGTTCTTGTGTGAAACCGGATCGCAATGCCGTCCCGGGTTCAAATGTTCACTGATCCGGGGCTGCGTGCCTCAGAATGCTGCCGATTGCGGGATGGGGCGCTGGTGCCGCCCAAATGAGTTATGCCTTGAGGGTGGGGCGTGTTCTGTCCCCGGTGCGACCCGATGCAATGGCGGTGCAATTTGCGATCCCGGCTTTCGCTGCACCGCTGAAGGCGCCTGCGAACCGACCCCCGACCCGGAATGACGGCGCGTTGTGCTTTGCGTTCCGCGTGGCGCATGATCTGCTCACCTTAAGGGAGACCAGAACATGACAACAGTAAGCTATGAACGGGATGGCCGGATCGCGCGGGTGACGCTGAACCGGCCCGAAGTCATGAATGCCATCAATGACGAGATGCCAGTCGATCTGGCCAACGCAGTGGCGCGGGCGGATGCGGATGACGATGTCCATGTTATTGTCCTGTCCGGCAATGGTCCTGCGTTTTGCGCAGGCTATGATCTGACGTTTTACGCCGAAGGCAACGGCACGGGTGAGGTGACTCAGGAGATGCCCTGGGATCCGATCAAGGATTATCGGTTCATGTGGCAGAACACCCAGCATTTCATGTCGCTCTGGCGGGCAGTGAAACCGGTGATCTGCAAGGTGCATGGTTTTGCGGTCGCCGGAGGATCGGACATCGCGCTATGCGCCGACCTGACGATCATGGCCGAGGATGCCCGGATCGGATACATGCCCGCACGCGTCTGGGGCTGCCCGACCACGGCAATGTGGGTCTATCGGCTGGGCGCAGAAAAGGCCAAGCGGATGCTGTTCACCGGCGACAAGATCACCGGGCGCGAGGCGGCCGATATGGGGCTTGTTCTGGAAGCCGTGCCCACCGATCAACTGGATGACCGCGTCGAAGAGCTGGCCGCGCGGATGGCTGGCGTGCCGATCAACCAACTGGCGATGCAGAAACTGGTGATTAATCAGGCCATCGAACAAACCGGCATCATGCAAACACAGCGGCTGGCGACCATTTTCGATGGGATCACGCGGCATTCACCCGAAGGCATCAACTTCAAGACCCGCTCGGAAGAGGTCGGATGGAAGCAGGCCGTGTCTGAACGCGATCAGGGCACCTGGGATTGGACTGCAAACGAAGAACTGCCGCGCCGCAATCGGTGACATCGCAGGTTGTTCTGAAAGGACCACGACAGAGTCCGGCTGCCGCTTGCGCCATATGGCAATCGTCGTCTAGCATGTCTTGCGGAAATTGGGATTCAGGTGGATTGTCGTCGTGCAAAATCTAATGCGGGCCTGGGTCTTGTTCGGAGCATTTGTTGTTCTGGCCGGACTGGCAATCATTCTGATACGCCTACACCCGCCCAAACAGATCGTAATGGCAGCGGGCCCCGACGGCGGCGCCTATGCTGAAATCGCCGAAGACTATCGCCGCATTCTGGCCCGCGACGGGATCCGGCTGACGGTTCGCGAGACCGCCGGGTCGCAGGACAACGCCGACCTGATGGTGGCGCAGGACGTCGATGCAGCGATCCTGCAGGGCGGCATCCCCGTTTCGAGCGACACGATCGAAGCCATCGGAACGCTGTTTTTCGAACCGATGTTTTTTATTGCCCGGTCCGATTTGACCGCCTCAAGAAACCCGGCCCTGTGGCGGGGACTACGGATCAGCGCAGGTCAGGACGGGTCGGGTACGGCAACGGTCTTCGACGGTTTCCAACGGGCCGTCGGGCTGACCGACGCCGACAACACGCGCTTGTCCCTGAAGTACGAAGACGCTGTGGACGCCCTGATAGATGGCACGATTGACATTGCTGTTTTTGTAGCGCCCGTTGATGCGCCGTATCTGGACGATATCCAGAACGAACCTGCCGTCATGTATCTTGAACTGGACTATGTCGAAGCTGTGTCGCGGCGTCTGGCCCATGCCAATACAGTGACCATTCCGGCAGGCGCCATGTCGCTTGACCCGGTTCAGCCCCCGGACGCACACACGCTTTTGGCTTTGGAAGCCCGGCTGGTGGTCAATTCAAACCTGCACCCGGCGCTGATCAACCGGTTGACCATGGCCGCGATAGAGTTGCATGGCCGGCGCGGGATCATCGCAGACTCAAATACGTTCCCATCTGTCGAAGGTACGGGCTTGCCCGTCAACAACTCGGCCCGAAACCTTATCCTGAATGGTCCCTCCGCATGGCATGACTGGCTGCCGTATTGGATGGCGGCGCAGGTCAACCGGATGCTGTTGCTGCTTTTGCCGTTCATTTTCATTGTTCTGCCGTTGTTGCGCGCGCTGCCACAGGCCTTTGCCTATCTGATGCGCAGGCGGGTCTGGCAGCACTACCCTGAAATTCGAAAGATCGAAGAAACGCTCACACAGTCTCCGTCGATGGCGGCCCTTGCTGACATGGAGGACAGATTGGCAAACCTTGACGATAGTCTGGCCAAACTCAAACTGCCGCCCGCCTACCGGCACAACCAATATGATGCGCGTTTGCATATCGACCTTGTCCGCGCCCGCATCAGCGCGATGCAAAACGGGTTGCCTGTCGAAACCGATTCAAACGTCGTGCCGATCAATACCGGGCCTTGACCTCGGCCCGCGCGATGCGGCGGGCTTTCTGACCCTCGCGCAGGAAAACGAACAACCCGGCCGCCATGATAAGGGCCATGCCGGTCCAGACCTCCCAATCCGGCAGGTCGGCCCAGATCAGCCAGCCCCAGAACACGGCAAAGGGCAGACCAACATACTCGAACGGTGCAATGGTCGCCGCATCCGACAGCCGGTAAGCTTGGCTGAGGCAGTATCCGATGATGGCCGAGTTCAGACCCAATCCGATCATGTATGGCCAGTCGCCTGAGGCAGGCCATACCCAGGCCCTGAGCAGGAACTGAACACTTGCGCTGTCTGACCCTTCGGCAAACCGCCCGTCACCAGCAACCACAAAGAACCCCACCGACACCACGATGAACACCGCCTGAATGTAGACCGACATTGCTGACGCCTTGGTCGTCGCACCCAGTTTGCGGGTCATCAATTGCAGCAACGCATAGGTCAAAGCGGACAGCAAAGGCAGCATCAGGACAACCCGGCTGACCTGCAGGGCTTCGCCGCTTTCCCATGGGCGCTGCATGATGACGACACCGATAAACCCGACAATGACGGCCCCCATCCGAAGCGGGCCGACCTTTTCGCCCAGTATCGGGATCGACAGCAGGGTGATGAACAAGGGGGCCGCAAAGAACAAGGCGGTGGCGTCCGCCAGCGGCAACACAGCCAGCGCCACGAAGAATGTCATGTTCGAGATCACGACCGTCAGCCCGCGCAAAGTATGCAACAGCGGCTGTTTGGTTCTCAAAATCGACCAGCCGCCTTCAAACTGCACCATGCACAGGCCGAACATGATCCCGATGGCCGAGCGGGTGAACACCACCTGATGCAGCGGATAGCCACCGGACAATTGCTTGATCAGCATATCGTTGACCGAGATCGACAACATCCCGACAAGCACAAAGATGATCCCGGCACCGGGCCGGGCGGTCGCGCTGTTTTGCATGTGGCTGCCCTCCCTCGTGGTGCATTCTTCAGCCGTATCACGGTAAGGGGCCTGAGCAATGACTGTTTGCGACATAGCCATTTGGTCGTAGTCTTTTCACCAAATGGTCGTATGTACCTGTGCCCCCATTCTGTGATCGATTACACCGACTGAAAATGAGACGAGGAGTCCTTGCTATGCATATGAGCGATCAGCGCGTTATTCAGGCCGACCCTGCGACGGTCTATGCAGCCATTCTGGACCCGGAAGTCCTTAAAGCCTGCGTTCCTGGCGCCCAGTCCGTCGAAGGCAATCCGCAAGACGGATACACCGCAACGGTCACCCAGAAGGTCGGCCCTGTTAAGGCCACGTTCAAAGGTCAGGTCGTGATGTCCGATCTGGTCGAGAACGAAAAGCTGACCATTACCGGCGAAGGCAAAGGCGGTGCTGCAGGCTTTGCCAAGGGCGGCGCAATCGTGTCTCTTGCCCCTGCCGATGGCGGTGGCACAACCCTGAGTTACGAGGTTGACGCAAAGGTCGGTGGCAAGCTGGCGCAACTGGGCAGCCGCCTGATCGACGGCTTTGCCAAAAAGATGGCCGATCAGTTCTTTACCAACCTTCAGGAACAGATCGAAGGCCCGTCCGAAGAGGGCGAAGCGTCGGAACAGGGCGAGAAAAAAGGCTGGTTCAAGAAGCTGACGGGCAACGCCTGATCCCTGCATCATTGCGCAGGCATATGTGCACCTGTGCTGTGGCCCTTGCTGGCGTCGTGATCTAGTGTCCCGAAATCTCAAGGGGGCACAACATGACGGCGATCCTGTCCATTCAGGACCTGCGCAAAGTCTATGCGGGCGGGTTCGAGGCACTCAAAGGTGTCTCACTCGATATTGAGGAGGGCGAAATTCTTGCCCTTCTCGGGCCTAATGGCGCAGGCAAGACAACCCTGATCTCGACCATTTGCGGCATTACCACCCCAAGCGCGGGCACGGTGACTGTCGGCGGGCATGACATCCTGACAGATTTTCGTGCAGCCCGAAGCCTGATTGGTCTGGTGCCGCAGGAAGTCGCACTGGAGCCCTTTGAAAAGGTGCGCAATACCGTGCGCTTTTCGCGCGGGCTGTTCGGCAAACCAACTGATGATGCACTCGTCGAAAACATTCTGCGCCGCCTGTCTTTGTGGGACAAGAAGGACAGCTCGATAAAGGAATTGTCGGGCGGGATGAAACGCCGCGTGCTGATCGCCAAGGCGCTGGCCCATGAACCCCGTGTTCTGTTTCTTGATGAACCTACCGCTGGCGTCGATGTCGAACTGCGAAAGGACATGTGGGACATCGTCGACGAGCTGAAAAAAGACGGCGTCACGATCATCCTGACCACGCACTACATCGAAGAGGCTGAAGCCATTGCCGACCGCGTCGGCGTGATCAACAACGGTGAATTGCTGCTGGTCGAAGACAAAGACGCGCTGATGGGCCGGATGGGGCAGAAACAACTGGAAGTGCACCTGAGCGCGGCTTTGGACGCTGTCCCGGCTGCTCTGGCCGATTACAATCTTGACCTGGGCAAGGACGGGCGCAGCCTGATCTATACATATGATATTCGGGCCGAACGTACAGGGATCACGCGCCTGCTGAACGATGTCGCCCAGTCGGGACTGGTTTTGACCGATGTGAATACGCAGCAAAGCAGTCTTGAGGATATTTTCGTCGGACTGGTATCAGAGGGTAAGCCATGAACTGGACAGCCGTTGCCGCAATCTATCGTTTCGAAATGGCGCGTTTTTTCCGCACGCTCATGCAAAGCTTCCTGTCGCCGGTTCTGTCGACATCGCTGTACTTCGTCGTCTTTGGCGCCGCCATCGGCAGCCGCATCGATCAGGTCGAAGGGGTCAGCTATGGCGCCTTCATCGTGCCGGGTCTGGTCATGCTGTCGGTGATCACCCAGTCGATTTCAAACGCATCTTTCGGGATCTATTTCCCAAAGTTCATCGGTACCGTTTATGAACTGCTTTCGGCGCCGATCAGCTTTCTGGAAATCGTCCTCGGATATGTCGGCGCCGCCGCGACTAAGGCGCTGTTCATCGGCTGCGTGATCCTGTTCACGGCGTCGCTGTTCGTCGATTTCACCATCGCGCATCCTGTCGCCATGGTCGCCTTTCTGGTTTTGACCTGCCTCAGCTTTGCCTTGCTGGGCTTTATCCTTGGTATCTGGGCCGGGAATTTTGAGCAGTTGCAACTGGTGCCGCTTCTGATCGTCACGCCATTGGTTTTTCTGGGCGGATCGTTCTATTCGATCTCGATGCTGCCGCCGGTCTGGCAAACCGTTACCCTGTTCAATCCCGTTGTCTATCTGATCTCGGGATTCCGCTGGTCGTTTTTTGGCATGGCAGATGTCTCCATCGGCTTCAGCCTTGCGGCAATCGCGCTGTTCCTTTGCACCTGCCTGGCCGTAATCTGGTGGATCTTCAAAACCGGCTGGCGCTTGCGCGGGTAATAATCCGGCCATGGTGCGTTGCAAATTTGCCTGACGTTCCGTGATTTTTGTGACACGGGCAATTCAGACTGCCCGCGTACCTTGTTTGTCGGCGGGTGGCATTCTACATCGGCTGGATGAAGCTGCGTCTACCTTTCCTCAAGAACCCGCCGCTGGTCTCGATCGTTCGCCTGTCCGGCACGATCGGCATGAGCGGTCCCAAATCGTTAAGCGATGCCGCGCTGGCTCCGCTGTTGGAAAAGGCCTTTCGCAGGGGCAAGCCCAAAGCCGTTGCGCTGGAAATCAATTCGCCCGGCGGATCGCCTGTTCAATCTTCGCTGATCGGCGCGCGCATCCGGAGACTTTCGGAAGAACTGAATGTCCCGGTTTATGCCTTCGTCGAAGATGTGGCCGCTTCGGGCGGTTATTGGCTGGCCTCGGCCGCCGACGAAATCTGGGCAGATGACAGTTCGATCCTTGGATCTATCGGTGTGATTTCGTCCAGCTTCGGGGCGCATATCTTCCTGGCCCGTCAAGGGATCGAGCGTCGAGTGTATACGGCTGGCGACAGCAAATCCCAGCTTGATCCGTTCCGCCCCGAAAACCCTCAGGACGTCGAGCGACTGAAAGTCATTCTTGGCGACATTCACGAAAATTTCATCACTCAGGTCAAAACCCGACGCGGCGACAAGCTGGATGACAAGTCCGACCTGTTTACCGGCGAGATCTTTTTGGCCAAACGCGCGATTGACGTCGGGCTGATCGACGGAATTGCACATCTAAAGCCCAAAATGGTCGAACTGTTCGGCGACAAGGTTCAGTTCAGTCGCTATAGCATGCGTCGCCCATTGCTGTCGCGTTTTGGCGCGCAACTGGTGCAGGACGGCGTCGCGGGTATCGAGGAGCGCGCGGCTTTCGCACGTTTCGGCCTCTGACGTGATCTATAAGATTGTCCTTCTGTTTCTGGCGGTCATGGCCGTGCTGGCAATGCTTGGCAAGTACCGGTTTCCCGGGCAAGGCAAGCTGGAGTCTGCCCGGTGCCCGAAATGCCGCCGGTTTCGGATTGGCAAGGGGCCCTGCAGTTGCGGGCACATCGGTAAACGTGGGGGCAAGTCATGAGCGCATGGCTCTTTTCCGCTTTGGGGCTGGTCATCCTGCTGCTGGCCGGTGACGCTTTGGTTCGGGGGGCCGTAAACCTCAGCCTGCGTTTGGGTGTTCCTGCCCTGATCGTGAGCCTGACAATCGTCGCGTTCGGTACGTCGGCGCCTGAACTGCTGATCGCGATCAAAGCGGTACAGGACAATGCCCCCGGGATTGCCCTGGGCAACGTGGTCGGATCGAACACGGCCAATATCCTGATGGTGCTGGGCATTCCGGCCATCATGGCAACGCTGCACACCAGCGAATGCAACACACGCAAGACATATATCTTTATGTTGTTGGCCACGGTCCTGTTTATCGGTCTGGCGCTCTGCGGGACGCTGACAATAGTCAGCGGTGTGATCCTTCTTGCAGCTTTGTTTTTTGTTCTTGCCGACGCCTTTCGCGAGGCCCTGGCACATCGCCGCGCCGGCGAGCCTGATGATCTGGAAACGCTGGACGAAGCGGACCCCGATATGCCCTATTGGCGGATCGCGGTTTATCTGGTGCTTGGACTGATCGGCCTGCCCTTGGGTGCCAACCTGCTGGTGGAAAACGCATCCGTCATCGCGCGGACCTATGGCGTCACAGAAACCGTAATCGGGCTGACGCTGGTCGCTGTCGGCACGTCGTTGCCTGAGCTGGCCACCACTGTGATGGCCGCGCTCCGACGGCAGGCAGACGTTGCACTGGGCAATGTCATCGGGTCGAACATGTTCAATCTTTTGGCCATTGTCGGGATCGCGACGATGTTCGGCAATATCCCCGTCGACCCCGGTTTCATCCGGTTCGACTTGTGGGTCATGCTGGCCTCATCGCTGCTTTTGATCCCGTTCGTTTTCTTCCGCGTAGATATCACGCGGAGCTGGGGATTTGCGCTGACCATTCTATATGCAACATATGTGATTGCCGTCCTGATCTGACGGCCCCTGGGGACGGAGCATTTCATGACACGCAGCCTTGTGACCGGCGCTGGCATCCGACTGGGTCGCGCGATGGCGCTGTATCTGGCGCAACGTGGACATGATGTTGCTGTCCACTATGCCAGCTCTGCGGACGACGCCAACGATGTCGTGCAACAGATCCGGTCAATGGGCCGCAACGCAGTGGCGTTGCAGGCGGATCTTCTGGACGAAGCTCAAGCACAGGCGCTTCTGCCCGCTGCTGCACACGCCTTGGGCGGCCCGGTTACCTGTCTGGTGAACAACGCCTCGATCTTTGAATACGACAATCTGCACTCGGCGACACGCGACAGCTGGGACCGCCATATTGAAAGCAATCTGCGCGCCCCGTTTGTGCTGACGCAAGCCATGGCCGCGCAAGGGCTAAAAGCAGGCCAGGATGCGCAGGGAGAGCCCGTGGCCACCGGTCTGATTATCAACATGCTTGACCAACGTGTGCACAAACTGACGCCCGAGTTCATGTCCTACACCATTGCAAAGATGGGCTTGTGGGCGATGACCCGGACCACGGCACAGGCGCTGGCCCCGGCGATACGCGTCAATGGCATCGGACCCGGCCCGACGTTGCAGGGGCACCGGCAATCGGCGGCTCATTTCGAAGCGCAGCGCAGCGCGACGATTCTGGGTCGCGGGGCCAACCCCGCTGACATCACGGCGGCCCTTGGGTACTTTCTGGATGCCCCCGGCGTGACCGGACAGATGCTTGCCGTGGATGGCGGACAGCATCTGGGTTGGCAGACACCCGACGTATTGGGCGTTGATAAATAGGTGCCCCTGGGTCAAGTTTTGCACTGGTAAATGATCTGTTACCTAGGCGTTACAAAAATGTCTTTAAATTCATAAACTTGTCAGATGAAAAGAAAGTTATCATTTTAAATCAATAGCTTGAAAAAACGCCTAAAAAACAGGCACTCACTGGAAGCCTGCCGAAAACAAGGAAAATTACCTGCTGCCCCAAAGATATCTTCAGACTTATCCACAGAAGTGGTGGATTTGTTTTCTCTTGATCGTGGGCTTGCAAGATTGCAGGCAGGCAGCAAGAATCATACATCCACATCATGACCGATCAAACTGACAGCAGCAGCGACCCCGAGGTGACAGGCCATGCCTGTATTCAGGCCTATCTGAAGACGCTCGACAGTTCACCGGGCGTCTACCGGATGCTCGATGCGCAGGCCCGCGTGCTCTATGTCGGCAAGGCCAGAAACCTCAAGGCCCGGGTGTCCAACTATGCCAGACCCGGTGGGCATAGCGGGCGTATCGATCGCATGATCCGTGACACGTCGAAGATGATGTTCCTGACCACACGGACGGAAACAGAAGCGCTGCTGCTTGAGCAGAACCTGATCAAGCAGCTGAAGCCGAAGTACAACGTGCTGTTGCGCGACGACAAAAGCTTTCCCAACATTCTTGTTACGACCGGTCAGGCCTTTGCTCAGATCAAGAAGCACCGCGGCGCCCGAAAGGAAAAAGGGGCCTATTTCGGTCCCTTCGCCAGTGCCGATGCCGTAAACCGAACGCTGAACCAGCTGCAAAAGGCTTTCCTGTTGCGCAACTGTTCGGATTCGATGTTCGACAGCCGCACCCGGCCCTGCCTTTTGCATCAGATCAAACGCTGTTCGGCCCCGTGCGTCGGGCTGATTTCAGAAGCCGACTACGCCAAAAGCGTGCGCGACGCCGAACGGTTTCTGTCAGGACGCTCCACCAAGGTGCAAGAGGATCTGGCCCGGCAGATGCAAGAGGCGTCAGACGGGATGGAATTCGAACGCGCTGCTGCCCTGCGCGACCGGATCCGCGCGCTGACCATGGTGCAATCCAGTCAGGGCATCAATCCGCGTGGCGTGACCGAGGCCGATATCATCGCCCTGCACATGGAAAGCGGGCAGGCCTGTGTGCAGGTGTTCTTTATCCGGGCGAACCAGAACTGGGGTAACCGGGATTTCTATCCGCGGGCCGGAACCGATATTTCTGCCGCCGAAGTGATGGAGGCGTTCCTTGGTCAATTCTATGACAACAAGGAACCGCCCCGTCAGTTGCTCTTGTCCGACGCGATCGAGAACGAAGACCTGATGCAGACCGCGCTCAGCGAGAAAGCCGGGCGCAAGGTCGAAATACTGGTGCCACAGCGCGGCGAAAAGGCCGAACTGATGTCGGGGGCACTTCGAAACGCACGTGAATCACTTGCCCGGCGTATGTCGGAAAGCGCGACGCAGGCCAAACTGCTGCGTGGAGTGGCCGATGCCTTCGGTCTGGACGGTCCGCCGAACAGGATCGAGGTTTACGACAACTCGCACATCCAGGGCACCAATGCAGTCGGCGCGATGATCGTGGCCGGGCCGGAAGGGTTCACCAAGAACGCCTATCGCAAGTTCAACATCCGTGGTGATGACCTGACCCCCGGCGACGACTTTGGCATGATGAAAGAAGTTCTGAACCGCCGCTTCACCCGGCTTCTGAAAGAAGACCCGGACCGCGACAAGGGGCTGTGGCCCGACCTGCTGCTGATCGACGGCGGAGCCGGTCAGGTCAGCGCCGTGGCCGGGATCATGCAAGCACATGGCGTGCAGGACATCCCGATGGTCGGGGTTGCCAAAGGTGTTGACCGGGACGCCGGCAAAGAAGAATTCTACCGACTGGGTCAAAGGCCCTTTGCCCTGCGCCACAACGATCCCGTGTTGTACTTTGTTCAGCGCCTGCGGGACGAGGCGCACCGCTTTGCCATCGGGACACATCGCGCGAAACGGTCCAAGGCTCTGGTGGCCAATCCGCTGGACGAAGTGCCCGGTGTCGGCGCCACCCGCAAACGCGCCTTGCTGAAGCATTTCGGAAGCGCCAAGGCAGTCAGCCGCGCCAATCTGGTGGACCTGAAAGCTGTCGATGGCGTCTCAAGCGCGCTGGCCGAAACGATCTATGACTTTTTCCATGACAAAGGGTGACACCATGCCCCTGGACCCGCAGCACCCGGCCATGTGGCTTGCGCTTTCAAACCTCTCACATCCGGGTTAGGAATCCACCATGCAATGGAACCTTCCAAATATCCTCACGACCCTGCGCCTGATCGCGGCCCCTGGCATTGCGATCATGTTTTTGTATTTCGAACGACCCTATGCTGACTGGTTCGCACTGGTTCTGTTTCTAGGGGCTTCGATCACCGACTGGTTTGATGGGTATCTTGCCCGCGCCTGGCGACAGGAAACAAAGATCGGTACCATGCTGGACCCCATCGCTGACAAAGCGATGGTGATCATCGCCCTGATGGTGATTGTCGGGTATTCGTCAATGTCGCCCTGGCTGGTGCTGCCAGCCACGTTCATACTGTTTCGCGAGGTTTTTGTATCCGGCTTGCGCGAATATCTGGGGGACACGGCGGGCACATTGAAAGTCACACCGCTGGCCAAATGGAAAACAACCGCCCAGATGGTCGCCATTGCGGTTCTGTTTTCGCAAGGCATCTTTGAACATTACCTTGGCATGTCGGCTTATGGGATGGATCCGCAACTGATTGATGACATCTTGTCGGGCCGTGTTGAGGATCTGCACGGGTTGCGTTGGAAATTGGTCGGTATGGACATTACCGGTTGGGTCGGGCTTGGTCTGTTGTGGCTGGCAGCCGCGCTGACGCTGATCACTGGCTTTGATTACCTGCGCAAGGCCCTGCCATACCTGAAGGAGACGCGCTGATGGATGTTCTGTATTTCGCCTGGGTTCGCGAACGTATCGGCCTTCCGCGCGAGCAGGTCGATACACAGGCTGCGACTGTCGCCGACCTGATTGAGGAACTGCGCGCCCGCGAAGATCGGTATGCCGCAGCGTTTGAAGACCTCAGCGCCCTGCGCGTCGCGTTGGATCAGGATCTCAGCGATTTTGACGCCCCCCTAAAAGGCGTGCGGGAAGTGGCGTTTTTCCCGCCAATGACCGGAGGATAAAATGCGCGTTGCCGTTCAGTCCGCTCCCTTCGACCTTGGTGCCGAAGCCGAAAGTTTTGCCAAGGGCAACACCCGCATGGGGGCCGTTGTCACCTTCACCGGTGTGGTTCGGGACGTCGAAGGTGGCGACCTGAGTGCCATGGAGATCGAGCATTATCCGGGCATGACCGAAAAGGCGATTGCCAAGATCGCGGACGAGGCCGCGACTCGCTGGTCACTGGGTGACGTTCTGGTCATCCACCGCCACGGGCGGCTTGAACCCGGTGAACGGATCATGATGGTGGCCACAGCCGCGCCGCATCGCAAAGATGCATTCGAAGCGGCGGAATACCTGATGGATTACCTGAAATCCCGCGCGCCCTTCTGGAAGAAGGAGATCACAGCCGATCACACAGGCTGGGTTGCAGCCAAAGATGAAGACGAAGACGCCCTGACCCGCTGGTAAGCGATCAGACGTCGCGCATCCGTTCGACATGCGCGCGAAGTTGTTCGGCATCCTGACGCGCATCACGCAGACCATCCATGGCAGCCCGCAGTTCGGCCTCGGTCTGAGTTAGCTGATTGGTCAACTCGGCCTCGCGCTGTTGCAGATACGTGATCGCCTGATCGCGGGTTTCTTCGGCTTCGTGCAGTTCCTGGCTCATCCGGTCCAGATCAGCCACGTCACTTTGCCGAACGCGGGTGGCGCGATGCACCAGCCAGTTGGCAAACCAGCCGACGACAAACGCGACGAACAGAATGATGGCCGTGGTAATGATGAATTCGGTGCGGTTCATCTAGTTGTTCTCCCCGTCGGTCTCGGGCTGTGTATCCGGCGCGTCCGCCTCGCTTGTGTCGTCGTCAGCTGCGTCCTCGGAAGGTGCAACTTCGGTTTGCCCTGCCAGTTCTTCCAGCGGGCTTTCTTCTTCCGGCAGGCTTTCGCGCGGCTTTATCAGCCAGAATTCGATCCGACGGTTGTCTTCGCGCCCGTCTTCCGTGTCATTCGGCGAAATCGGGCGGGTTTCACCATATCCCACAGCCACATAGCTTGCTGTCGGAACGCGACGAGCCCGCAATTCGTTCAGAACCGACTGAGCCCGCGCCTGGCTAAGCTGCTGGTTCATTTCCTCGCGTCCCTGACTGTCGGTATGACCCTGAATCTCAAGACGGATGGACCCGCAGGCTTTCAGAACATCGACGATGCCGTTCATTGTGCCAAGCGACGCTTCGGTGATCGTCGCTGACCCCGGCTCGAACGCAATCTTCGAGGTTTCCTGAATCTCCTTGATGCGCGCGATGCATTGCTGTGGGTCAATCGGCTCATCCGGGTCCTCGGGAGGTTCCTGATAGGTAATCTCAAGCGCAAATTTTTCGGCCTCACCCAGTTTGTCAGACAAAAGCCGCGCGATTTCCGCGCTTGCGTCTTTCTGATGGCTGACCCCGCGCAGGACCAGATCATCAGGTGTGACGGTTACGACGCCCTGCCGCAGTTTCGACAGGACTTCGACACCGGCCAAAACCCGCATTGCCCAATCTGCCGGCAAATCGGATGCAACGCGCGTTGCCGTGTACACCTCTTTCGTCCCGAATCGCGCCCGCGCGAAACTGTCGACCACATCGCGAATCTGCGGGTCGCTGATCCGACCACGCAGTTGCACGAGACCTTCGGGGCTGAGCGTGCCGGTAAACTCCGGCGGTCCAGCCGATGTATCGCTTTCGGGCACGGGCAGAACAGCATGTAATGCAAAAACGTCGGGCAAGGCCGCATCAAGTTCTCCGACGACCCGGTCGAACAGGTTTTCCGACGTGCCTTCGGCAGCCACAAGCGTGATGTCGGCATCCGAATACGTGATCGCCCCGGCCCCCAGTTCCGCCAAGGCCTGGATGCCCTGAACAGTGGCCTGCGCCCAATTCGGCGATGGCACGCCCATGCCGACCGTGCAATCCACATCACCGACCGCACCAGCCGCGCGCGCTGCCGCCAGAATGCGTGCACCAGCTTCGGCAGTGTCGGCCGAACAGGCGTCGAAACGGCCGCCAGCCTCGTCGATCAAGAACCGCAGGGTAAAGGGTGTGATAACCGGACGCGGTGCGGCGATATCCAGCGCCAAACGCAACCCGGGTGGTGCCGCGCGGGTCAAAGCCGTCTCAAGCCGCATCTTGGCTTCGGGGCTGTCCGAAATCGCATCGACCGACACTTGTCCTGCTGTGACCGAGATTTTGGAGCGTGGCAGTTTGCTGAGCGCGATGACCGAGAATTGCAACGCATCATCCCAGCCTGCCGGCACCGGATAGTCGGCGGTTTGCAGCAGATCTGCCACCTGATCCTCGCCGACAAGCCCGTGCAACTGATCGACAAGATCGGCGCGATCCGTGCTGGCCGGTATCAGGCCGATGATCGATATCCCACTGTCATTGCGCAGAATTTCGATAGAGAATTTCGGGGGCGCCAAATCGGCCGTCGGGGCAATTTCCATACCGTCGATTATCCGTGCCGCGTCGACGACGTCTCCAACCACGGTCAGGGCATTGAACCGTGTCGCCTCGTCCGGAGCTATGCCGCTCAGAATCACCTGCAAGCCGTTTGCCTGCACCTCGGCCCAGCCATGGGCCGCGCGATCCAGCGACAACCGAACGTCAATTTCCGACGCCTCTTCCACGGCAGTCGCCGCGAACCGGGCGGCCACAAGGGACAGACCGGCAGCCAGCAAGAAGGTCATTCCAACTGCAAACACAAAGGAAAGTCGCATTTAGGTTTTGGTCTTTCAGAAGCTCCCGAGTGCCGAAGTCTTACAACCGCTTGGCCTGCGGTGCAATCAGGCCAGCAGCGCTGCCAAAAAGAAGATCAGCGGAATCAAGCCGGTGTCACGGTTTGCCCGAAACAGCTGGATCAGCTTTCTGTTGTCTTCAATGTCCAGCCCGCGCAACTGCCAGGCCATGTGCCAGCCCATCGCCCAGGGCCCGGCCAGTGCAATGACCAGCGCAAGTATCGACGCTTTGACAACCGCTGCATTGATCACAGCTAGCGCCATCAGGGACACGGTGCCCACCAGAAAATACTTCAACCAACCCGCAGTGTCCTGTCCGAACAGCCGGGCCGTCGATTTCACCCCGATCAGGGCATCGTCTTCGGCATCCTGATGCGCATAGATCGTGTCATAGAACAGCGTCCATGAAATCCCGGCGAAATACAGCACAACGGCGGGCCAGTGCAGAGCGCCGGTATGCGCCGTCCAGGCCAGCAGCGCGCCCCAGTTGAATGCCAGCCCCAGAAACACCTGCGGCCACCATGTAAAGCGTTTGGCAAACGGATAGATTGCAACTGGCAACAGGGACAGAACACCCATTGCAATAGCAGCGCGATTGAACGTCAGGAGGATGACCAGCGCCAGCAGGGCCTGAAGCACCATCCAGACAACCGCCTGACGCACCGACACCTGCCCGGACGGAATAGGCCGCGACCGTGTGCGGTCGACCTGCGCATCGATTTTACGATCCGTGATATCGTTCCAGGTACACCCGGCCCCGCGCATCAGCCACGCCCCCAGCGCGCAACCCACAGCGATCCATGCGTCTTCCCATCGCGGGCTCTGGTCCCACAGCATGGCAAGCGCCAGACCCCACCAACACGGGATCAGCAGCAACCAAGTGCCAATGGGTCGATCCGCGCGGGACAAGCGCAGATAGGGCCGCGAATAAGCCGGGGCCAATGAGTCGACCCAGTTGCCTTCTACAGCATCCGAGATCTGACCATCTGGTGTTTGGGCATTGCCTTGCATAAGTAAGCTTTCATGAAAGCGAAGGTCAGGCTGTATCTAGACCACCCTCTTGGGGTGGGGCAATCGGTTCCGTTGGACCGTGATCAGGCACATTACCTTTTTGGGGTGATGCGCCTGTCAGTTGGCGACGGGGTTCTTGTGTTCAACGGCCAGTCCGGCGAGTGGTTGGCCGAGATCACCGAGGCTGGCAAACGCGGCGGGGCTCTGAGCGTGGTGGACCAGACCGCGCCACAAATGAACCCGCCTGATCTGTGGTTGCTGTTCGCACCAATCAAAAAGGCCCGCACCGATTTCATCGTCGAAAAGGCGGCCGAGATGGGGGCCGCCCGGATCGTTCCGGTGCAGACTGACTTCACCAATTCCGAACGTATCCGCCAGGACCGCCTGCAGGCCCACGCCGTCGAGGCCGCAGAACAATGCGGAGGAACATTTGTTCCCGAGGTGACCAACCTGCAAAAACTCGACCGGCTGTTAGACAACTGGCCCGACGATCGCCAGTTGATGTTCTGTGACGAAACCGAAGCGGGTGCTGCGCTGACTCTGGCTAACGCGGGCAAGGGCCCCTGGGCGATTGTGATCGGCCCCGAAGGCGGATTTTCTGATCGTGAGCGCAAGCGCCTCAACGCGCTTCCTCAATCACACGTCGTCAGCCTTGGACCGCGAATCCTGCGGGCCGACACCGCTGCCGTCGCCGCGATGACCATCTGGCAGCAAACGTTTGGAGATTGGCAATGAACGCGCGCTTAAGCTCACCGAAGCTCAGAAAGGCGACCGAACAGGATGCGGAACTGATCGACGCCTATCTGGCGCAGCACGCTGCTACGTCGATGTACCTTCGGGGCAACCTGTCTACACATGGTGTTGGTTTCACGGATCATCCTTTGTCGACCGAATTCCACCTTTGGGAACCCGATGGCCTTGCCGGTGTATTTGGGATCACCCGATCCGGATATCTGATGGCGCAGGTGCCCGGTATGCCCGAAGAGGCTGCCCAAGCCTTTGCCCAGGTGCTCGCAGGTGTCGAAACACTGGGCATGACCGGGGTAACCAATCAAGTGACCGAAGTACTGCGGGCCTTGGATTTGGAAACCGCCGATTATCAGATGCGACACATCGAACCTTTGTTCCTGCTTGATCTGTCGGACCTGCCCACCCAGCCCGAGACATGCCGCCCGATGCACCCGGACGATCTTGCGATCATGGAGCCCTGGTTTGCGGACTACCTGTTTCAAACCGGCCAGTTCGATGCTGAGAACGCACGCCAGAAGGCACCCGAACGGGCCAGGATTGAGCTTGCCTCGGGCCGGGTTCGAGTTGTCGAAGATGGCGGACAACCTGTTGCCATGGCGACGTTGAATGCCGTGGTTGGACATCATGCACAGGTTGGCGGTGTTTTTGTCCCCGACAAATTCCGCAAGCGCGGGCTGGGCCGCCGCGTGACCATAGCCGTTTTACAAGACGCCCGCGCTGAGGGCGTTCAAGTTGCCAATCTGTTTGCCAATTCGCCCGACGCCGCCCGGCTGTACGAAAAAATCGGTTTCAAGCAGATCGGATGGTACAGCATCGCCCTGTTGGCGCGCCCCTACATCATCAACGGAGGCGCCGCATGAGCTTTGTCCGCCCCGAAGCCCGCGCCGTGATCTGGCGGTGGCGAGAACTGATTGCCGCCAGCGTGATCGCTGTGGTTGGTGCCAGCTGGGCTGCAGGCCCGGGCGGATTGCTAGGCTGGGTCGGCTGGGCCCTGATCGTTGCCGCCGCCGCCCTTGCGCTTGTCGGGATACAACGCGCCCGGTTCCGCACCGGAACCGGCGGTCCCGGCGTGGTTCAGGTTGATGAAGGTCAGATTGCCTATTTCGGCCCGCTCACCGGCGGTGCCGTCTCTACGTCCGAGCTTGAGCGACTGGTTCTGGACCCGACATCACAACCAACGCACTGGCTGTTGCATCAACCCGGCCAGCCCATCCTGCACGTTCCGATCAATGCCGAAGGGGTCGATGCCCTGTTCGACGTGTTCAGCGTCCTGCCCGGTTTCAACACCGAAAAGATGCTGTCAACGCTGCGCAAACCGGGCAGTCATCCCGTGGTGATCTGGGAACGTAACCCGATGCGACCTGCCGGTCTGCTGCATTCGTAATCACGTCAATGCGCATCAAAGCGACGTGCATGTCTTGACACCCCTGCCCAAGACATTCACCTCTTTGCAAGCAGAACGGGAGCCTTTGCCATGTCCATTCCTCAGTCCGGCGGCGGGCCGATTGAACACCACGACCAATTGGCCGAATACCTTGAGAAGGGGTGTAAGCCCAAGGAAGACTGGCGTATCGGCACCGAGCATGAAAAGTTCGGGTATTGCAAAGACACCCACAAACCCCTGCCCTATGAGGGCGAACGGTCGATTCAAGCCGTTCTTGAAGGGCTGCGTGATCGCCACGGATGGTCTCCGCTGGTCGAATCCGGCAAACTGATCGGGCTGGAAAAAGACGGCGCCAACATCTCGCTGGAACCGGGTGGGCAGCTGGAACTGTCCGGCGCGCCGCTTGAGACGATCCACCAGACCTGTGACGAGGTGAATCAGCACCTGCGCGACGTCAAAGATATATCGGACAAGATCGGCGTCGGCTTCCTTGGTCTTGGTGCCGCGCCCGAATGGACGCACGACCAGATGCCGTTGATGCCCAAAGGCCGGTACAAGCTGATGGACAGCTATATGCAAAAGGTCGGAACCATGGGCACATCGATGATGCGCCGGACCTGCACGGTGCAAGTGAACCTCGATTTCGGCTCGGAAGCTGACATGGTGCAGAAGATGCGTGTCGCGCTGGCGCTACAGCCTGTGGCAACCGCCCTGTTCGCCAATTCCCCATTCTTCGAAGGCAAACCCAACGGTCAGAAAAGCTGGCGCTCCTACATCTGGCGTCACCTTGACGATGCACGAACCGGAATGCTGCCCTTTGTCTTTGACGAAGGCTTCGGGTTTGAGGCCTGGGTGCAATACGTGCTCGATGTGCCGATGTATTTTGTCTATCGCGATGGTCAGTACATTGATGCCCTGGGCCAATCCTTCCGAGATTTTCTGAAAGGCGAACTGCCCGCCCTGCCCGGCGAAACCCCGCTGATGTCAGACTGGGCCGATCACCTGACCACGGTCTTCCCCGAAGCGCGGGTGAAGCAGTTCATCGAAATGCGTGGTGCCGATGGTGGCCCGTGGCGCCGCCTGTGCGCCCTGCCCGCGTTCTGGGTTGGCCTGATGTATGACCAATCCGCACTGGATGCCGCCTGGGATCTGGTCAAGGACTGGGATGAGGAAACCCGCTGGGCCTTGCGCGTTGGCGGAGGCGAACAGGGGCTGCAGGCGCAGGTCGGCAAGATCAACATGAACGATCTGGCCCGCGAAGTGCTCGACATTTCGCGCGCGGGCCTCAAGGCACGGGCCAAGCCGGGTCTGGGCGGTATGGTCGCCGACGAACGCCATTTCCTGCACGCGCTGGAAGACAGCGTAGAAACCGGAATGGCCCCAGCAGACGAACTGCTGGAGCTTTACAACGGTGAATGGAACGGCGACCTCAGCAAGATCTACGACGCATTCAGCTATTGACCGGCGCGTCAGCCTCGGGAACCCGAGGGGTTTTCGGGGCGGCCTCTGGCGGGTTGACCACGCCGCGCAGGGTTGCGATGGCGTTAGAAAATCCCAATCCCAGACACAAGGCCGCTAGACCAAGGGCGACCGGCAACGCTTGCATATGGGGAACAGGTGCCATGGCGATCCCGGCCGCGATCAGCAGAACGCCCCCGGTTCCGATGGCGGCATACCCCGTCGCAACAGCAACCGCCGCCGCTTTATAGGCAGTTCCTGTCTGCGGACAGTCCCCCAGGATACGTCCGATCCTCAGGATCATGACGCTTAACGCGCCGACAGTGATCAAAGACAACACAAGGTAAGTGGACATAGCGGTAATCATCAGTGGTCTCCTTTTTTTAACAAAACGGAAGATTGGTAGATGGGATTGCAAAGTTTGACATAGATCCAGCCAGTTACCCCGCCCCAAGTCAGTGCAAATGCGGATCCGAAGGCCAGATAGAACAAAGCTATCTTTGCCATATCACCCGCATCGAACAGCAAGCTGATGGCCCACACAGAAATCGACAGGCCAGCGTTCACCAGAAACGCAGCCGTCGCGACCCCGCCAGAGGAAATCGGGCGTCGGGCGAACCAGATCAGCATCGCGGGAAAACCTGCGACCAGATACAGCAGACCACCCATTCCAAGGGCAAAGACCGGGATGACAGCGTAGAATGTCGCCGCCGTTACAATCAGCGGGCCGCCGATCAACCCGACAATCAGAGCAACAGGATCCACCACATGGGCCGATTTCCGAGCCGCGGGAAGAAGCAAGCCCATCTTTCTTTCAGTTATTTCTGTCATAAGAGAAATCTCCGGCAAAATTTTTTTAGCTGCCCTTCGGCAACAACCGTGCGATCCGCCCACCAAGGCGAATGATTGCAAGCTGCACGGGCCGTGGCAGCCGCGAGACGTCCTGATACCAGTCATCGAACATTTGCATCGTGACCAAGGTTTCATCGATGCGTGCCCGTACCTGACTGGGCGTTCCATCGCCTTCAGCCTCGTCTGCAACATCCTTCAAGGCCAGCAACGTCGGCGCGTACTCCCGATCCCGGCGACTTTCGACCACGGTTCTGGCCAGATCGAACACATCGCGGATCGACGTAAAGTGATCGCGTCGGTCGCCCAGATTTCGGCTAACCGTAACGATTTTAAGGCCTTGCAACTCTTTCAACCCATTAGAGACATTCGAACGGGCCAGCCCCAACGCCTCACAAATCTCATCAGCGGCCAAGGGTTCCGGCGTGATGTGCAGCAAGGCATGGATTTGCGCAACAGACCGGTTCACGCCCCATTTTGTGCCCATCTCGCCCCAGTGAAGAACGAAGGCTTGCATGGCGGGTGTCAGCTTCATCACGAATCAACCTTGATTGACAGTTATTTCTGCAATTACAGAAATAACAGATTACATGAAAACCGCAACCACTTTGTTACAGGTTACTTCTCCCCGATTTTCGGTTCGGTTCCAGCGCGGATACGTTGAATATTGGCCGCGTGTCGCCAATAGATCAGAAGCGTCAGGACGATCCCAAGCACCAACCCGATGCCATAGCCCAGCAAGACAGCCCAGACCGTCGAGAACGCCGCAGCGATCAGCGCTGCCGAAGACGAGGTACGCGTGACAGCCGCACCCACTAGCCAAGTCGCGCAGCAGGCAAGCCCCACAGGCCAGGCCAGCGCCAGCCAGATACCAAGGAAGGTCGCGACCCCCTTGCCGCCCTTGAACCCCAGCCAGACCGGAAAACAATGGCCCAGAAAAGCGGTCAGTGCGGCCAGCTGAACGGCGTCTTCTCCCGCGAATGCCCGGGCCAGCAATACGGCAACGGCCCCCTTGCCGCCATCCAGCAGCAAGGTCAGCGCAGCCGCCGGTTTGCTGCCAGTCCGCAGCACATTGGTGGCCCCGATGTTGCCCGACCCGATGTCGCGCAGGTTGCCAAGTCCCATCACCCGCGCCAGCACCATGCCAAACGGGATCGAGCCCAGACCGTATCCGATCAAAGCCCACAGGATCAGGAACGGAACAGGCGTTTCAATGAGGGGCATCAGGCTCTCCGATAAACCGGCTGTCCGGCAACATAGGTCGCCAGAACCTTACCCTGCATCCGCTGGCCGTCAAACGGCGTGTTGCGGGATTTGGAACGCAGGGTGGATCGGTCAAGGATGAACGGCGCGTCCGGGTCGAACAACACCAGATCCGCAGGCGCGCCGGGGGTCAAACGGCCAACGGGCAGGCCCAGCCGTTTCGCCGGGTTCAGCGCCATCGCCCGGAACAGGTCCGGCAAGGTCAGATACTCCGCGTGATAGAGGCGCATGGCCGCTGGCAACAGGGTTTCCAATGCAACTGCGCCACTGGCGGCCTCTTCAAACGGCAGGCGTTTGCTTTCTTCATCCTGCGGCGTGTGCATCGAGCTGATCGTGTCGATCAGGCCGGTTTTGACGGCCTCGACAACCGCCAGCCGATCCTCTTCGGACCGCAGCGGCGGCTTGACTTTGAAGAACGTCCGATAGTCGGCGACGTCCAGTTCGTTCAGCGTCAGATGGTGGATGCTGACCCCTGCCGTGATGTCCAGCCCGTTGCGCTTGGCGCGTTCCAGAGCGGGCAGCGCGCGGGCCGTGGTGATCTGGTCGGCGTGATAGCGCGCGCCAGACATTTCGATCAGGGCAATGTCACGATCCAGCCCCATACGCTCGGCCATCGGGCTAACCGCAGGCAATCCGCGCAATGACGCGAATTTGCCACTGGTGGCCGCCGCCCCCGCGCTCAGCGTCGGCTCCTGAGGATGCGCCATGACCAAGGCACCGCACGACCGGGCATAGGTCAGCGCCCGCAGGAACACCTTGGTGTTTGAGACAACATGATCGCAATCGGTGAACGCCACCGCCCCGGCATCCATCAGAAAGCCGATCTCGGTCATCTCGCGCCCGTCACGCCCCTTGGTCAGCGCCGCCATTGGCACCACGTTTACCGGCGCATCGACCTGCGCGCGGCGGGTGACAAATTCCAGCGTTTCGGGGCTGTCGATCGTCGGCATCGTATCAGGCCGGGTGACGATGGTGGTCACACCGCCCGCCGCGGCTGCCAGACCGGCAGACTTGTAACTTTCCTTGTGCCGCTCGCCGGGTTCGCACACTTTCACGCCGATATCGACAATACCGGGGGCCAGGCATTTACCGCCACAATCCACCAGTTCGACATCATCCGGCACGGCAACCTCGTGCCCTTCAGCGGCGATCCTGCCATCGCGGACCAGCAATGTTCCCAGATCGTCAATGCCCGATTCGGGGTCGATCAGGCGCGCATTTGTGAACAGGATATTGGTCATAAGCACGCCCTTTCGATGGCCGCCTTGGTTTTCGCAGGCTCTGCCTGATACTTGATCAGGTACTTGTGGCCATCCCGCGTGATCACCTGAACAAAACTGCCCATGGTCCGTACAGCCTCAACATTCGCCAGGGCAACCCGCTGATCACCCGGCCCTACCAAGGCTCCGTCATCGATTTTCCAGACAACGGCCAGTTCTTCCGAGGCAAGGTATACGCCGCGCAAGGCAATCGCCGCCAGACCAGCCACCGCGCCAGTCCAGACATAGGCGTTGCCCATGGCCCACAGGATGCCCATCGCACCGGCCATCGCCAGCGCCGCCATCCATGCATGGTTGCGGATATAGGCCGCGCGATCAGGCGGGAATGTAAGGTCAGTCATCACAAAACGGTCCACAGAATGCCAAGTACGATCAGCGTCATTACCACCGCAAACAGGATGGCGCCGATCTTGCGCGCTTCGGCCCGGGCTGCACGCGGCGGCGGTTTGGCGGCGGAAAAGGGTTTGGCACTGTCGGTCGTCATCGGCGTCGCACTCCAATCCGTTCCGGGCTCATGATAGGTGGCAACCAACCTGACCCCCGGATCGGGACGCAATGTCATCGGCTGTCCGGAAAACGCGCTGCTACGCAGGATCATGACATATCCAGTTAGCGCGCCCAGCGTATTCCAGTCCGGGTTGATCTGATCTTTCGGCACCCCCAACCCGTCAATCAGGTACCCGTTCAATCCAACCTCTTCGAGGTCGTCCAGCCGAATGATGTCGATATGCGCATCGTCCAGACCTTCGGCGCCCAGCACCTGCTGTGCCGCCCCGGGTTCGCGCAGAAATCTGGCCTGTTCATCGGGCAGATCCAGCGCAAAGATGCGGATCACGCCGCGTTCACCGGCCGGTATCGTCAGATCATCACTCATGCCATGCGCCTCGCGACCTGATTGCGGGCCAAAAGCTCCATCGCGGCCATACGAACGGCAACACCCATTTCGACCTGATCCTGTATGACCGACCGGTTGATATCGTCAGCCAGCGTTCCGTCAATCTCGACGCCCCGGTTCATCGGGCCGGGATGCATGACAATGGCATCGGGCTTGGCAAGGCTCAGCTTGGCCGCGTCCAGTCCATAGCGGTGATAATATTCGCGTTCGGATGGAATAAACCCGCCATCCATACGTTCTTTTTGAAGCCGCAGCATCATCACCACATCAACGTCTTTCAACCCTTCGGACATGTCCTCATAAACCTCGACCCCGAATTCACCGATCTGCGCGGGCATCAACGTTGGCGGCCCGATCAGGCGCAACCGGTTTTCCAGTTTGCCCAGCAGCATGATGTTCGACCGCGCGACACGTGAATGGGCAATGTCGCCGCAAATCGCGATATTCAGCCGGTGCAATCGTCCCTTGGCCCGCCGGATGGTCAGCGCATCCAGCAACGCCTGAGTCGGATGCTCGTGCCGCCCGTCCCCGGCGTTCAGCACTGCGCAGTTCACCTTTTGCGCCAGCAGATCCACCGCACCCGAATGCGGATGGCGCACGACCAGCAGATCGGGGTGCATGGCGTTCAGCGTCATCGCGGTATCAATCAGGGTTTCCCCCTTCTTGATCGAACTCGCCTGCATCGACATGTTCATCACATCCGCGCCAAGCCGCATGCCTGCCAATTCAAAACTGGCCTGCGTCCGGGTCGAGTTTTCGAAGAACATGTTGATCTGGGTCAGCCCGGACAAAACGTCCGAATGCTTGTCAGATTTTCGGTTCAGATCGACATAGGTTTCGGCCAGATCAAGGATCGCCAGTATATCGTCAGGCTTAAGCTGTTCGATTCCCAGCAGGTGGCGGTGGGCAAATGTCATGAGGCAGCTCCGATCCGACAGTCGGCTCGGGTTATAGAAAGACCCGAGGCCGGGGGCAATAGACCTGAATTGGCCGACCCGCCGATTAAGCGCACCCCAGCCTATTGAAAGGGGAGCCGCTGGCTCCCCGATGCTATCACGGCCAGCGCACCCGGGTCAGTAAGGCAACCCAACATAGTTCTCAGCCAAAGACGCTTGGGCAGAATCAGACGTAAACAGATACTCAAGGTCGATATCCTGCAGCCGCCGATCATACTCGATGCCTTCCGGAAAACTGTGCAAAAGCGACGTCAGCCACCATGAAAACCGTTGCGCTTTCCAGACCCGCGCCAGGGCTTTTTCCGAATAGGTTTCCAGCCCGGTATCATCCCCGTTCTCATAATGATCGACCAGCGCGTGGTAGAGGTAATAGATATCCGACCCCGCCGAATTCAGCCCCCGCGCCCCGGTTGGCGGTACGATATGTGCCGCGTCCCCGGCCAGAAACATGTTCCCATAGCGCATCGGCTCGGCCACGAAACTGCGCAAAGGGGCAATCGACTTTTCGATAGACGGCCCGGTTTCCAGATTGGCTCCGACGTCTTCCGGCAAGCGCCGCTTCAGCTCGGCCCAGAATTCCTCATCCGGCCAATCGTCCGTCGTGTCGGTCAAAGGCACCTGGATGTAATACCGGCTCAGGATCTGGCTGCGCATCGAACACAAGGCAAACCCGCGGTCGTGCTTGGCATAGATCAGTTCGGGCGAGACCGGTTTTGTCTTGGACAAAACGCCCAGCCAGCCAAAAGGATACACCTTCTCATATTCTTTCAACACGTCCTTCGGGATCGACTTGCGACTGACACCATGAAACCCGTCGGCACCGATGACGTACTGGCAATCGACGCGGTACAGATCATCCCCCTGACGATAGGTAATATACGGCGCATCCGATGTCAGATCATACGGCTTCACATCCAGCGCGCCATGCACAACTTTGCCGCCCATCTTGTCGCGCGCGTCGTACAGATCCTTGGTGATCTCGGTCTGCCCATAGACAATCACCGAATTCCCATCTGAATATTTGGACAAATCCATCCGGTCCTTGATCCCGTCATGGGACACAAAGAACCCTTCGTGAATTTCGCCCTCACGGTCCATCCGTTCGCCGCACTGTGCTTCGCGCATCAACTCGGCAAAGCCATGCTCCAAAACACCCGCCCGAATCCGGCCCAGCACATATTCGCGGCTGTGCTTTTCCAGAACGATATTGTCGATTCCCTTCAGATGCAGAAGCTGCGACAGCAACAGACCCGATGGCCCGCCACCAATGATGCCAACCTTGGTTCTCATGAGTATTCCTCCGATTCTGCCGTCAACATGCCTCGAAAGACCCGATTTGCGAATGGATCGACCGCGCAAATTCTTGTACATATCAAACATGACTTCACTTGATCAGACAGACCGCATCCGCTCCTACAACCTGTTCGGCGAAACCGCCGAAATCCCCGATGTCGTGCATTGCGAAACGGTTCAGGACCGCTCGCAGCTGCACAATTGGGAGTTCCGCCCCCATCGCCATGCCCGGCTACATCAGGTGCTCCTGATTGCGGACGGCGGCGGGCAGGCGCATATCGACGGACAGCAAGTTCAGATGACGCCGGGCATGGCGATCAATGTTCCGCGTGGCCATGTTCACGGGTTCTCCTTTCAGGAGGGCACCCAGGGCTGGGTGGTCACGCTCAGCTCGGATCTGGTCGATGACTGCCTGCGCGAAGGCGAAGGACTGGGCAGCGTTATGCACGTGCCTGCGACAACTACGCTCACCCCCGACCTGCGCGCCCTGGCCGAGCAGATCTTTGCGGAATATGGCCGCCGCACCTTCGGGCGCGCCCATATCCTGCGCGCCATGGCCGCACTTCTGATCGGGCTGATGGCTCGTGCGGTCCAGTCCGAACAGGGCCAAGTCGATCCGGGCCGCGACAACCCCCTGTTTCGCCGGTTCGAAACACTAATCGAAACAGAATACCGCAACCGCATACCCGTTGCCGACTACGCCGCTCAGCTGGCCGTGTCGCCCACACATCTCAACCGGATCGTCCGGCAGGCCACCGGTGGATCCGCCTCAACCCTGATCAACGACCGAATGCTTCGCGAGGCGCGGCGCCTGCTGATCTACACAACCCTGTCCGCCGCCGAAATCGGGTATGAACTTGGCTTTGCCGACCCTGCTCATTTCTCCCGCGTATTTTCCACAGGCACCGGCCAGCCGCCGCGCCAGTTTCGCAAACGCATGGAGGAACAGACCTAGTCCACCAAACGGGCCCCTGCACGGCTTCTTTCTTGTTCGAAATACCCCAGGGAGTTTGAGGGACAGCGTCCCTCATCCTGAAAACCCAATGCGCCGCAGGCGCGCAATCTGATCACTGCTGCCAAAAGAAAGCGTCATTCAGCGGCCATCTTAACCGGTGCAACAGCATCGATCAGGTCCTGCAATTCAGGTCGGCAAGATCCGCAGTTGCTGCCCGCCCCAAGGCAGGCCCCCAACGCGTCGACCGTGCGGGCTCCATCCGATATGCTCCGGCGGATCTGCTCGGACCCGATGTCGAAACACGCACAGATCGTCGCGCCACGGTCCGGCTGCTCCGCCCCGGCTACCCCAGCCAAAGCGGCCATCGGCGGCGTCTCGGTTCCGATCAGCGCGACGGCAGCTGACCGGGCCACTGTGACCGGTTCACATGCGGCAAAGAACAGGCCAAGCAATTGACCGCCGTGATGGATCGCGACCCGATAAACACCTCCTGCCGGGTCTTCGACAACGCTGGCTTCACCGTCGGGCAAGTTCAGAACAGCGCGGGCTTCGGACTCCCAGCTTTCTGGCAGGCGAACGCCAGCGACCTCGGCGCGCCAGCCCGATTTGCAGCGCGCAATCGCGGCATATGGCCGGGTCGGTTCCATCGGCGCGGCGCTGACAGCAAAGCCATACCACCCTGCCTCGAACTGCTTCAGCGTCACATTTGCACCCTTTGACGCGGGTTGACCTGACACCGGGTCTGTCACCGCATCGACCAGCGCGTTGATCCGGCTTTGCGAGGCTGTGATATCCGTCCAATGCATCGGAGCGAACACCGATCCAAGTTGCGCCTTGGCAGTGATCAGAACCCGCAGGATCACCCGTCCACGGGGGTTTTCCACCACGGCCAACTCGGCATCCCTAAGCCCGGCAGACACCGCATCTTCAGGGTGAATTTCAAGATACGGCTCTCCCATATGCATGCCCAGCCGTGGTGACCGACCCGTGCGGGTCATGGTGTGCCAGTGGTCGCGCACCCGGCCCGTGTTCAGGCGCAAACCCGCGCCTACGGGTTTCCGGTCTGGTGGTGTGATCGGCAACATCCGTGCCTTGCCGCCGGGATGATAAAACCCTCCATCCGCAAAGAACCGGCCACCCGACGCCGCATTGCGTGGCACCGGCCAATAGGTCGGCGGCATCGCGTCATACGCCTGATCCCCAAGGTCAGCCAACCCCGAGATGTCAAAGTCGCGCCCCAACATCCCCGACACAGACGACAAGGCGGCATATTCGCGAAACACTTCAGCTTCGCTGGCAAAATCAAACGCATCGTGCCAGCCCATGCGGCGGCCAACATCAGCGATGATGTCCCAATCCGGGCGGGCCTGTCCCGGCGCGGGCAGGAACGCGCGCTGACGCGAGATACAGCGTTCCGAATTCGTGACAGTCCCCGATTTTTCACCCCAGCCAGTGGCAGGCAGCAAGACATCGACCAGCCGGTTGGTGTCGGTATCAATCACGATGTCGCTGGCCACGGTAAACGGCACCGCGCGGATTGCTTCGACCACTTTGTCTGCATCAGGCATCGACACCGCCGGATTGGTCGACATGATCCAAAGCGCCTTGATTTTCCCGTCCGCGCAGGCCTGAAACAGGTCCACCGCCTTAAGACCCGGCGCGTCTGCCATGGCAGGAGAGGCCCAGAACGTCTGAACCGCATGGCGGTGATCGGCATTTTCAAGGTCCAGATGGCAGGCCAGCATATTGGCCAGACCGCCTACTTCGCGCCCGCCCATCGCATTTGGCTGCCCGGTTATCGAAAACGGCCCGCAACCCGGTTTGCCAATCCGACCCGTGGCCAGATGGCAATTCAGGATCGCGTTGACCTTGTCGGTGCCGCAAACCGATTGGTTCACGCCTTGCGAATACAGCGTGACAACCTTGTCCGTGCCACACCAGAGGTCCAGAAACTGATCAATCTCGGTGTCACTCAAACCGGTCATTGCGCGGTCCGAGCCATGTGCGGCCTTCACCGCATCGCCCAGGCCATCGACATGCGCCGCAGTATAGTCCGCGTCGATCAGACCACGCGCGTCGATCTGCTCCAAAAGCAGGTTGAACAGCGCCGCATCGCCATCGGGGCGGATCGACAGGTGCAGGTCGGCAATCTTGGCCGTGGCGGTTCTGCGCGGATCGATCACCACAACCTTCAGCCCGGGCCGCGCCTTTTTGGCTGCAACAATCCGCTGGAACAGCACTGGGTGGCACCAGGCCAGGTTTGACCCCACCAGCACAATCACCTCGGCCTCTTCGAAGTCGGCGTATTGGCCGGGAACGGTATCGCTGCCGAAGGCCCATTTGTGCCCCGCCACGGACGAGGCCATGCACAGCCTTGAATTCGTGTCGATATTTGCGCTGCCGATATACCCCTTTATCAGCTTGTTCGCGACATAGTAGTCTTCAGTCAGCAGCTGCCCCGAAACATAGAACGCCACCGAATCCGGGCCATATTCCTCAACCGCGGCCCGAAAACGCTCCGCGACCAAGTCCAGCGCCGGATCCCACCCGGTTTCGACCCCGTCCACACGGGGCGCCAACAACCTGCCCTCAAGCGATACGGTTTCACCCAATGCCGTGCCTTTGGAACACAACCGCCCGAAGTTCGCCGGGTGATCGGGGTCGCCAGACACCGTGCCGTCTGCCTTGGCCAGCACGCCGCATCCGACGCCGCAATACGGGCAGGCGGTTTTGACCGATGTCATTCCGCGGCCCGCATCTGCAGGAAATTGGCGTCCAGATAGACCCGGCCGGCATCAATGCGGGCCGGATAGGTCGCCACTCCGCCGTCATCTGCACCTTGCGCCTGACCGGTTTCAAGCGAAAATACCCAGTTGTGCAGCGGGCATGTCACGGATGAACCGTGCACGATACCTTCGGCCAATGGTCCGCCCTTGTGCGGGCAGGCATTGTCCAACGCGAACACTTCATCCAGAATGGTGCGAAACACGGCCACGCACCCCAGCGGGGTTTTGACAACCCGCGCACCGCGCTGCGGGATATCGCCCAGCGCCCCGATATCGATCCAGTCGCTCATTCTGCAGCCTCCAGTTTGAAATCGGCGATCGGCTGATACGCGTTGGCCTGTTCGGCGACATGTTCGGCCCAGGGGTCTTTCTGATAGATTGACTGTGACAGTTCGAACCGCTCGATCAGCGCCTGACGTTCGTCCAGATCATCGACAATCCGTTCCTTGACCCAGTCCAGCCCGACCTTGGCGATCCACTTATAGGGTCGGTCCAGATACTTGGCGTTCTCGCGGTAAAGCTGCATGAACGCGGTCGCCAGATCGATGGCCTCTTGTTCCGAGGCAACATCAGCCAGACGCTGGGTCTCTTTCAGATCCATACCAGCCGCGCCGCCAACCCCGATCTGATAGCCGGAGTCGACACAGACCACGCCGATATCCTTACAGGTGGCTTCGGCACAGTTGCGCGGGCATCCCGACACGGCCAGCTTGACCTTATGTGGCGACCATGACCCCCACAGCTTTTTCTCAAGCTTGATCCCCAGACCGGTGCTGTCCTGCGTACCAAACCGGCAATGGTCTGTCCCGACACAGGTTTTCACCGTTCGCAGACCCTTGGCATAGGCATGGCCCGATACCAGCCCGGCCCGATTCAGATCGGCCCACATGGCAGGCAGATCTTCGCCACGCACCCCTAGAAGGTCGATCCTCTGGCCACCTGTCACATGCACCGTCGGCACATCGTATTTTTCAGCCGCATCGGCAATCGCGCGCAATTCGTTGGGCGTGGTCATCCCGCCCCACATCCTTGGCACAACGCTGAACGTACCATCCTTCTGGATGTTGGCGTGCTTGCGTTCGTTGATGAACCGGCTTTGCGGATCGTCCTGATATTCGACCGGCCAATCGGCCAGCAGGTAATAGTTGATCGCCGGGCGACAGACATGGCACCCGCACGAGGTTTTCCACCCCAGTTCCTGATGTACAGCCGCCATCGATTTCAGTTCTTGCGACTTGATCAGGCGACGAACTTCTTCGTGGGTCAGATCGGTACAGCCGCAAATGCCGGCTTGCTTGGATTCAAACTCGTCGCCCATGGTGACGGCAAGCAATTGTTCGACCAATCCCGTGCACGTCCCGCAGGATGCACTTGCCTTGGTCGTGGCCCGGACCGCGCCCAGATCGGACGCGCCCCCTGTGATGGCCTCGACAATGGTGCCTTTACAAATGCCGTTGCAGCCGCAGATTTCTGCGTCAGGCGGTAAGGCTGCAACGGCCGCCATAGGGTCCAGGGGGGCACTCCCCTGAAAGGCGGGGCCAAAAATCAGCGTCTCGCGCATGTCCGAGATGTCGGTCTTGTCGCGGATCATCCCGAAGAACCAGTTGCTGTCAGCCGTGTCGCCATAGAAGACCGCGCCGATGATCCGGTTGTCTTCGATCACAAGGCGCTTATAGACACCGCGCGCCGGATCGCGGAACACGATGTCTTCGCGCCCTTCGCCATCCGCAAAGTCGCCTGCACTGAACAAATCGCACCCGGTGACCTTCAGCTTGGTCGACAGCTCTTTCTGAACAAAGGTCGCCTTTGCCCCCATCAGGGTCTGCGCTGCCACCTTGGCCTGATCGTACAGCGGAGCCACCAGACCAAAGATCGCACCGTCATGTTCGACACATTCGCCAACCGCCAGCACATCCGGGTCCGAGGTGATCATCTGGTCATCCACATAGATGCCCTTGCCAACCTGCAACCCACTGTCCTGGGCCAAAGCCACATTGGGGCGGATGCCAACAGCCATGACTAGTAGATCACAGGGCAGCTCGGTTCCGTCATCCAGCAACAGCGCCTTGACGTGGCCGTTTTCACCAAGGATCTCCTTGGAATTCGCCGAGCATTTGACGGTAATGCCCTTGTCGATCAGCGCCTTGCGCAGCAGATACCCGGCGGCCTCGTCCAACTGACGCTCCATCAGGTGGCCCATGATGTGCACAACGGTCACGTCGACTCCGCGTGCCGCCATGCCAGCCGCCGCTTCCAGCCCCAGCAGACCGCCACCGATCACGACGGCTTTGTGGCCTTCGCCCAGCCCCATCATCCGCTCGGTATCTTCCAGGTCACGATAGGCAATCACGCCTTCCAGATCATGCCCCGGAAAAGGGATGATGAACGGGTTCGATCCGGTGCCAAACACCAGCTTGTCATAGGGCAGAACATCACCGTTTTCCGCCGTAACCGTCTTGGCACCCCGATCCACCGATGCGACCTTTTCGCCAAAGCGGCAGGTCACACCGCGCTCGGCATACCAATGGGCATCATGCGTCACGATTTCGTCGTACGTTTTGTCGCCAGACAGAACCGGGCTCAGCATGATCCGGTTATAGTTTCCGCGCGGCTCAGCGTTGAAGAGAGTAACCTCGACATCCGCGCCTGCGTCACTCAGGTGCTCCAGCACCCGTCCCGAGGCCATACCGGCCCCGATAACGACGATTTTCTGTGTCATCGTGTTCACTCCGCTGCAATCGGCGCAGGCGCCGGTTTCGCTTTGGGCTTTGCGCCGTGCTCGTATTCCTCAAGGAAATCCAGCACTTCCTGACGGAAAGCGTAATAATCGGGATGTTCCAGCAACGCCTTGCGGGTGCGGGGGCGGGGCAGATCGACATCGACAATCTTGCCGATGGTCGCCTGTGGTCCGTTGGTCATCATCACCACCCGGTCGGCCAGCAAGATCGCCTCATCCACGTCATGGGTTACGCAGATCGCGGTGACCTTGGTCCGATCCCAGACCTCCATCAACACTTCCTGCAGCTCCCAGCGGGTCAGGCTGTCCAGCATCCCAAAGGGCTCATCCAGCAACAGCAGTTTCGGGCTCAGCGCAAAGGCCCGCGCAATACCAACCCGCTGTTTCATGCCATTCGACATATCCGCCGCGCCGCGGTCCATGGCATCAGCCAGACCCACACGCTCAAGATAGTACTCAACCACATCCTGACGTTCGGCCCGCGACGCCTTGGGATAGACTTTGTCGACCCCGATGGCGCAGTTTTCACGCGCTGTCAGCCAGGGGAACAGGTTGGGCGACTGAAACACCACCGCACGTTCCGGATCGGCCCCTTCGACATGCCGCCCATCCAGCCTGATCGCCCCTTTCGAGATCTCGTTCAACCCGGCGGCCATCGTCAGAACCGTGGATTTGCCACAGCCCGAATGCCCGATCAGCGAAATAAACTCGCCCTTGTTGAGCTTAAGGTTGAAATCCTCGACCACGGTCAACGGCCCCTTCGGCGTCGGATAGATCTTGTGGAGCTGGCTGAAATCCAGAAAGTTCCGGTCGATCATGCCCTTCTGAGCATCGGCAACAGCCGCCGGCACCGAATGGATCGGCGTCACATTCGGCAGAGTTTTGGTCCCTTCTGCCTTCGCCTCGATTCCGACATCCATCAGATACGTCGTGACCTTGGCCCGCAGTGCTTTGAACCCCTCGTGATGGTTCATCTCACCGCGTTCACGTGGACGCGGGATGGTGACCTTGAACTCTTCGCCCAGCGTTCCGTCCGGGTTCAGCGCGATGATCCGGTCCGCCAGCAAGATCGCTTCGTCCACATCATTGGTGATCAGCACACAGGTCTTTTTGTCCGCCTCCCAGATGTGTTCGATCTCATCTGCCAGATTGGCCCGGGTCAGCGCATCCAGCGCCGACAGGGGTTCGTCCAGCAGCAACATCTCGGGGTCCATCGCCAAAGCACGGGCCACGTTCACCCGTTGCCGCATCCCGCCCGACAATTCCGCCGGACGGCGGGTGGCCGCATGATCCAGCCCCACCATCTTGACGTAATGCGCAACCTTGTCAGCTTTTTCAGCCTTGGACAGGTTGGGGAACATCGTATCGACCGCCAGACCCACATTTCCGTTCACCGTCAGCCACGGCATCAGCGAATAGTTCTGAAAGATGACGCCCCGTTCCGGCCCCGGCCCGTCAATCGCCTTGCCGCGATATGTGACCTCGCCCTTCGACGGCATCTCAAGACCCGCCATCAGGTTGATCAGCGTCGTTTTGCCCGACCCTGAGAACCCGAGAAGCACAAGAAACTCGCCCTCCTCAACCTCCAGATCGATGTTTTTCAGAACATGGGATGCCGCAGTGCCTTCGCCGAAGGATTTGCTGACATTCTTGAATTCAAGCACAGCCATCTGGATCACCGATTATTCGTGAAGGTAAACAGCGACTGGATCGCGAACATCAACCGGTCCAGCAGGAAGCCGATAATCCCGATGGTCAGAACCGCCACCATGATCTTGGCCAGAGACTGCGAGGATCCGTTTTGGAACTCATCCCATACGAACTTGCCCAACCCAGGGTTCTGCGCCAGCATTTCGGCCGCAATCAGAACCATCCAGCCAACACCAAGCGACAGACGCAACCCGGTGAAAATCAGCGGCAGGGCCGAGGGCAGAACCAACTTGGTGATCTTGGTCCAGGTGTTCATCTTCAGAACCTTGGACACATTGACCAGATCCTTATCGATCGACGACACACCAAGTGCCGTGTTGATCAGTGTCGGCCACAGCGAACACAAGGTTACCGTGATGGCCGAGATCAGGAAGGACTTCGAAAACAACCCATCATTCACGGTGTAAGTGGCCGAGACCACCATGGTCACGATCGGCAACCACGCCAACGGGGACACCGGCTTGAAAATCTGGATCAACGGATTGATCGCGGCGTTTGCTGTCGCCGACAACCCGGCCATGATCCCCAAAGGCACCGCAACAATCGTGGCCAGCAAAAATCCGAAGAACACGGTTTTGATCGACGTCCAGATCTGCTGATAATAGGTCGGCTGCCCGGTGTAAGCGCGTTCCTTGACCTTCTCGGGCTTGCCCATTTCGATGTATTTGGCGTTGCGCTCGTCCTGACGGACATAAAACGCAGCTTCCTTTTCACGCTCACGCTTGGCGTCGGCATGCAGGTTTTCGACCTGCTCCCACACCTGCACCGGTCCCGGAACCGCCCCCAGCGACGTCTGCACCGTCGGGGCCAAAGCGGCCCAGGCAAGCAGGAAACCGGCGATGGCCAGCATCGGCACACCCAACAACCGCCAGACGTCTTTCATCTGCGCGCGCGGGTTGTCCCCGGCGGCGGCTTTCAGCAAGGGCGTCACCCAAGCCAGGCCCAGGACCTGAAAATAGGCGTCAGCCTTGTTGATACGATGGAACATCCGCGCCTGCCGCTCGGCACGGGCCTGTTCTGCGGCGAAATCGGGATCGACGGTGGTCATGGCTAGGTCCTTGGCTCGATCAAGTAAGAGAAAAACGGGAGGGCGGGCGGGGCGATGCGCCCCCTATGGGCGCGAGCGCCGCGCCGCCCTCCGGCAGGTTCAGTGAAGGGTTAGCCCTGCACTTCGTTCCCGACAACGGTCTGGCCCGCTTTCAGGCCGATCGGCAGGCTTTCAAGATAGGCGTTGGGGGTTCTGCCGTCATAAGGGATACCGTCGATGATATCTTCGGCCGGGGTGGGCGCCTTGTAGCCATCGCTGTCCCAGGGGAAATCGGCCTCATTTGCCAGACCTTCTTCGACCAGCATCTTGGCAGCCGTCAGATAGATCTCGGGCTTATAGACCGACTTGGCGACCTCATCATACCAGCTGTCAGATTTCGCTTCGGTGATCTGGCCCCAGCGGCGCATCTGGGTCAGGTACCAGACCGCATCCGAATAGAACGGATAGGTCGCGTTATAGCGGAAGAACACGTTGAAATCCGGAACCTCGCGCTTGTCGCCTTTCTCATATTCAAACGTGCCGGTCATCGAATTCGCGATGACATCGTAATCCGCACCGACATATTCAGACCGGCTCAGGATCTCGACCGCCTCGGGGCGGTTGGCGTTGTCGTTTTCGTCCAGCCAGATCGCCGCGCGGATCAGCGCCTTGGTGATCGCAATGGTGGTCTGCGGATTTTCTTGCTGGAATTCAGCCGACAGGCCAAAGACCTTTTCGGGGTTGTTCTTCCAAAGCTCATAATCGGTGATGACCGGAACACCGATGCCTTTGAACACGGCCTGCTGGTTCCACGGCTCGCCCACGCAATAGCCATAGATCGTACCGGCTTCCATGGTCGACGGCATCTGCGGCGGCGGGGTCACGCTCAGCAAAACATCGGCACCGATCTGTCCGGTGATGTTGTCGCTCGAATAAAACCCGGGCTCAAGACCACCGGCAGCCAGCCAATAGCGCAGTTCATAGTTGTGGGTCGACACCGGGAAAACCATGCCCATGTTGAACGGCTTGCCTTCGTCTTTGTACGCTTCGACAACCGGCTTCAGCGCCGCCGCTGAAATCGGGTGCTGCGGGCGACCGTCGTCCATCAATGGGATATGCGGTTTCATCTGGTCCCAGATCTCGTTCGACACGGTGATGCCGTTGCCGTTCAGATCCATCGAAAACGGCGTGATGATGTGGGCCTCGGTCCCGAACCCGATCGTCGCGGCCAGCGGCTGACCGGCAAGCATATGTGCCCCGTCCAGCTGACCGCCGATCACGCCATCCAGCAGCACTTTCCAGTTGGCCTGTGCTTCCAGCGTCACGAACAGGCCTTCGTCTTCGAAATAGCCATTCTCATACGCCACGGCCAAAGGCGCCATGTCGGTCAACTTGATAAAGCCGAACTTCAGTTCGTCTTTTTCAACGTCCAGCATCTCGGCAAAGGCCGGGGCGCATAGTGCGGTGCTGGTCAGCAATGCAGCAAAGGTCAGTTTCATTTCGATTCCTTCGGTTGCGCCCCGTTCAGCAAAAGAAATGGGGGCAGAAAAACAAAAAAAGCCGCTGATCCAACGGCGTGCACATGCACGTCGTGGGTCAAGCAGCTTTGCTCGGGGTACCCGCATCCTTGGGGTGATGTGTCGGTGGAACGCCCTTGTTCCGAAGACAGGATTAGAATTGCTGCAACTGCGAAATACGTCAAGCGCGGGACACGATTTCAGGACGTATGCGCCCGATTTCAGGTGTTCTTGCGCATCAAGTCGGGGCAATCGCCCAAAAAATCATCGCTGCGGTGCAGAAGGATCAAAAGTTTGGCCATCGAAAAACCGGTCAGGTTGTAGAATCAGTGTCCCGGATGCCGAGGCAACCTCGGTGGGTTCGGCAATTGCGCCTTCCAGTTTTTCCGAGGCTCCCGGCAGATCAGCCAGCTGACCGGACAGCGCTTGCCGGTACACGTCACTGCGGAATACCGACTTTGCCGCGCTGATCGCGCCCTCACGATCCAGCCCCATGCGTTCGGCCAGCCGCTGACCGATCCACGCCGCCTGACTGCGCCATGGGAAATTGGCCGCACCATCGTAAAACGTGACGAACTTATCCCGTGTCCTGCGGTCTCCCTGCGCCGAAATCACGAACGCCCCGGTCAGCGCCCGCTCAAGGATCTCTGAACTGACGTTCAGGTATTCCCTGCGCGCCAATACGTCGGCGATCAGTTCGCGACTGCCCGGTTGGCTCAGCCAGCGACCGGCGCGCCACAAGGCCCGGATCAGACGACTGGTCATGTCGGGCTGGTCATCCGCCCAGCCATGCCGCACGGCCAGCACCTTTTCTGGCGCAAAGCCCCAGATCGCGGCCCCGGGCAGCAACAAGGTGCCGACCCCGTTTTCGACAGCTATGGATCCCCACGGCTCACCCACGCAAAACGCGTCGATTTCGCCAGCGGCCATCGCCTCGGCCATCAGCGGCGGCGGCACGGTGCGCACGTCGATCCCTTGCGGGGCAGGCAGCCCCAGGGCACCCAGCCAATAATACAACAATTCAGCGTGCATCGAAAACGGGAACGGGACCCCGATGCGCAAGCGACCATCCGTGGCGGCAATCAGCGCCTCACCCGCCGCGACGGCATCGCTGAAATCAAAACCATACCCCTGCGCCCGCATCCGGCCCGCCAGCGCCTCGGACACGCCCACCACGTTGCCATTGACCGACAGGACAGACACAGCGTCAAACCGTGCCGACACCCCGCCCAGCCCCAGCGCAGCGGCGACCGGAACCGGCGATAACATATGCGCAGCATCGATCTGCCCGACGGCCAGCATGTCCCTGAGCGTTGACCAGCTGGGTGCTTTCACCAGATCCAGCTTCAGCCCCTCTTCTTCGGCAAACCCGATCTCGGCGGCGGCAATCAGAGGAGCCGCGTCCACCAGCGGGATAAACCCGGCCTTCAACGTCTGAACTGTCATGACAAAAGCCCTGCCGCCGTCACAAGCGCGTCGGCAACATCTACAATCTTGCGCCCCTGCGCCATCGCCGTCTTGCGCAGCAATGCGTAAGCGGCATCTTCGTCGATGCCCTGCGCCTTCATCAGAATGCCCTTGGCCCGGTCGATAACCTTGCGTTCCTGCAAAGCCCGCTTGGTCTGGGCCAGTTCGGTGCGCACCTGATGGAACATATGGAACCGCGCGATGGCCGCATCAATGATCGGCTTGATCCGATCCGGTTGCAGCCCATCCACCACATAGGCCGAAACGCCCGCCTCGATCGCCGCCTTGGTCAGCCCCTGATCGCTGCGGTCGACAAACATCGCGACGGGCCGCTCCATCGGGCTTGAGGCAAGGGTCAGTTCTTCCAGCATGTCGCGCGACGGGCTGGCGATATCGACCAGAACGATGTCCGGGTTGCGTTCCGAAATGCGCCGCGCCAACCCGGCCTCTTCCGAGATCACGAATATCTCGTGATCACCGGACGCCCTCAGACTGTCCACGATCAGCAAAGCCTGATCGCGGTCTTTTTCGACGACGACGATGGATAATGTGTCTGCCATGATACTGGTCAGAAAGACCGGAACCAGCCGACGCGCAAGCCGAATGCTGCAGTGCAGTATGACTTGCCGCCAACCCGGCCCGATCATCGCCTAAAAATCAGGCACCCACGTCACAAAGCTTGGCTTAGCCGCCGCGCACCGTGTCGATCATCAGCTGCACATTCTCGGGATCTGCATCCGGGGTGATTCCGTGGCCCAGATTGAAAATATGCGGTCCTTTTGAGAACGCCTTTACGATGCGGCGCGTGTCATCGATCAAAGCCTGACCGCCCGTGACCATATGCGACGACTTCAGGTTGCCTTGAACGCAGCCATCCACCTGCACGTTCGCCGCCGCCCATTCGGGATCGACGGAATTGTCCAAAGCCACACAATCCACACCGGTCGCCTTGGCAAACCCGACGTATTTCTCGCCCGCCTCGCGCGGGAAGCCGATGACCGGAATGTCGGGATGTTTTTCTTTCAACGCAGCCGTGATCCGGCGGCAGGGTTCCAACGCGTATTTCTGGAACGCGTGGCCTTTCAGTGATCCGGCCCAGCTGTCAAAGATCTTGACGGTTTCAGCCCCGGCCTCGATCTGCATCGACAGGTAATCAATCGTGGCTTCTGTGATCCGCTCGATCAGCGCATCAAACAGCGCCGGGTTGCCTTCGCGCAGGGCATGGGCGGGCGCCTGATCGGGCGTGCCCTTTCCGGCGATCATATAGGTGGCGACCGTCCACGGCGCCCCCGCAAATCCGATCAATGCCGTCTCCGACGGCAATTCCCGCGTCAGAATGCGCAGGGTTTCATAGATCGGAGACAGGGTTTCGTGGATATCCGTGGCCGGTTTCAAAACATCGAAATCCGACTGGCTGGTGATCGTCGACAACCGGGGGCCTTCCCCGGTCACGAACCACAAATCCGCGCCCAGCGCCTGCGGGATCAGCAGGATATCAGCAAACAGGATCGCCGCGTCAAACCCATAACGGCGGATCGGCTGCAATGTGACTTCGGCCGCCAGGTCGGGATTATAGCACAGCGACAGGAAATCTCCGGCCTGCGCCCGTGTCGCACGATACTCGGGCAGGTACCGCCCGGCCTGCCGCATCATCCAGATCGGCGGCACGTCCTGTATCTCTCCCGCCAGTGCGCGCAACAGTTTCTTCGTCTCGGCCATGGTGTCCCCTCACTCGTCTTTGATGCTGTGGGTCTCTCTCAAGCGGCAATTTGTCAAGTCCGCGCGGTTGTCAGGACAATAGGACGCGTCTAAAGCAAAGTCATGAATGCACCGCTTCCCTCTCCCGCTTCGCCCCTGAAAATCGGCACGCGCGGTTCGCCGCTGGCGCTGGCACAGGCCTATGAAACCCGTAGCCGTCTGGCCGCTGCTTTCGGGCTAGAGGACTCTGCTTTCGAAATCGTGGTCATCAAGACCACCGGCGACAACCAGGCGCTGATCGCGGCGGACAAGCCGTTGAAGGATCTCGGCGGCAAGGGTCTGTTCACCAAAGAGATCGAAGAAGACCTGTTGTCAGGCCGCATCGATATCGCGGTGCATTCGATGAAGGACATGCCGGTCGAGCAACCTGCCGGACTGCTTCTGGACACTTATCTGCCGCGCGAAGACGTCCGCGATGCGTTTGTATCGCCGTCGCACACCAGCCTGGCCGATCTGGCTGCGGGCGCTGTTGTCGGTACATCCAGCCTGCGTCGCCGCGCCCAGCTATTGAACCGGCGGCCCGACCTGACGGTCGTTGAATTTCGCGGCAACGTACAGACCCGGCTGAAAAAGCTGGACGATGGAGTCGCCGACTGCACGTTTCTGGCGCTGGCCGGATTGAACCGGTTGGGCCGCACGGACGTGCCCGCAACGCCCATCGCATCCGAAGACATGTTGTCTGCCGTGGCACAGGGTGCCATCGGCATCGAACGCCGCGCCGATGACGCCCGCGTGGCTGACATGCTGGCCGCCATCCACGACACGCCGACCGGACAAAGGCTGGCAGCTGAACGCGCCTTTTTGGCCGCGCTGGACGGATCTTGTGAAACCCCGATAGCCGGGCTTGCCGAGCTTGACGGAAGCACACTGCGCTTGCGGGGCGAAGTTCTGCGTCCCGACGGCTCCGAAGCCATCGCCGATGATCGCACCTGCCCGATCGAAGACGGGGCGGATCTGGGCGCTGAAATGGCCCGCGATCTGCTGGAAAAAGCTGGTCCCGGCTTTTTCGCCTGGCGCAGCTAACTGCTTATAACGGCACCACATCTACCTCGTGCCGGGTGGTGTGATCACCCGATGCACGCATGGAGCCTTTGAACGGGGCCACATCTGCATAATCACGCCCCAGCGCCACAACGATGTGATCCAGTCCCGCCATCATGTCATTGGTCGGATCGATCTGGACCCACCCCACCTTGGCCCCGCACCACGCCCTCACCCAGGCGTGCATGGCATCCGCCCCTTCCAGTCGCGCCTGGCCTTCGGGCGGGTTCGTTCGCAGGAACCCGCTGACATAGCCCGCCGGAATGCCCAATGCGCGCAGGGCGGTGATCATTATGTGGCTGAAATCCTGACACACCCCGCGTCTGGCCCGAAACGCTTCGACCGGCGTCGTGGTGACATCGGTTGCAGACGGGTCAAAACCCATCTCGGCATGCAGCGCACGCGATATGCTTTGAACGGCGTCGAGGGCAGATGATCCGTTGCCAACCACTTGCTGCGCAAAGGCGGCGATTTCGGGTGCCTGCGGGATGCGGTCGGACACGCTGAGGAAATGATGCGGAGAGTCCGGCGCCAGACTGTGTTGCTGGGCGATTTCCGCTGGCAACCGGTCCAATGCGGTCGAAAAATCGAACGCGCCCTCGGCCTCATCCTTGCGAATCCGCCCCTCGAACCGAAAAGACACCTCGGATAAAGGCGCGTCATGTGCCAGCTCGGTCAACGGGTTGCCAAAGAAATCCAGCGAATCCCGGCGTGAGTCCGGAGCCGGTGAGCAACTGACCGCCCCGGCGATCAACTGTTGTCCGGGCAACGACCGGGGCAACATCCGCAACAGCGACCGACTGCCGCCGGCAGGCCGGTCGTAAGTATAGGTGATGATCAGGCGAACTTCGTACTCAATAGGCATGGCTAACTCAGATACAGGGCCGTCAGGTCATCAGAAATCCCCAACAGCTCGCCCCGGATGTGGTGCAACTGTTCCGGCGTCATGCCTGCAGGTTTCGCGACAGCAAGCGACGTATGCAGTTGCAGGATCCGGCGCGACACGTCTGACATCTGCCCATGTTCCAGCGCCTTTGGCAAAAGCGCGTTCTGGTTCCGGATTGCGCTGATCTGCGACAGGATCGAACGTGGGTTGTCCGGATCAAGCGCCAGAAGATCCAGCACGGTCAACGGGCTAGTTTGCATGGCATAGCGCTGCCGATGGCTGAGCACGCTATCCCCCAGCTCCAGCGCGACATCCAGACTGCCCGGCGGCGCGTCTGGATTCACAAATTCAATCAGCGACCGCACCACAAAATCGGCCCGCTCTAACGCCCGGCCAATGGTCAGAAACCGCCAGCCCGCCGAATGGTACATGTTTTCATCCGCTAGACCGGCGAACCCAGCCAGCTTACGCAACAAAACCCACATCGCGCGGGCCGCATCATCGCCGGGCTGAACCCTGTCCGAAAAATCCCGCGCCGTGTCTGCCAGATCCCGCAGTGCCATCCAGCCGTCTTGCGAAAACCGGTCCCGGACCTTTCCCGCGCATCCAAGCGACGATTCCAGTATTCCGGTTAACGCCTCTGAGATTGGCGGCTCAGCAGCAATCCCTGTGCCGCTCATGAAGTTTTGCATGTGGCTCAGAATCGGCGTCATCCGCCCGTCAGATTCGGCCCAGCGCAGATGATACGCCCGCATCTGCCGCAGATGCGCTTCGGACCGTTCGACATTGCGGCCCAGCCAGAACAGGTTGTCAGCGGCGCGGCTTGGCAACATCTCGCCCCGGCCCCGCACAAATGGCCCCGACACCGCCGGGCGCAGGCTGTCCTGTTCGACCGGCGTGTCGCCGACTACCCAAACATCGGCAACCGACCCGCCATTTTGCATGGTCAGCGCGGTCGGGTCTTCGGTGCGCCCAATGCGGGCATATCCACCCGGCATGACCGTCCATCCCTTATCCGTGCGCACTGCAAACACCCGCACCAGCATCGGGCGCGGGGCCAGCTTGCCATCGATCATCGCCGGTGTGGTCGACAGCGTCACCGCCTCTTGCCCGACAAACGATGCCCCATCACGCGTCAGCCAGTCCCCGACGGCATCCGACCCTGCCCCACCAATCACGGTCAAGCTATCGGTCTCAAACGGCAATTGAGAGGTCAGCGCCCTTCCGATCATCATCCGTGGCAGGTTTTGCATCACGTATTCACGCGCCTGTGGCTGCCCGCACCACCATGTCGCGATATTTGGCAGGGCAAGCGGCGCGCCCAGCAAGTCCCGGCAGATGCGCGGCAGAAAGGCCATCAGGGCCCGCGCTTCAAGTACGCCCGATCCCAGCGCATTGACCATCATCACGGCCTCGTTGCGCAACGCGCCGACCATGCCCGGAGTACCCAGAGCAGAGCCCTCAAACAGCTCCAGTGGGTCAGCAAACCGCGAATCCAGCCGACGCCACAACGCGCCAATGGGTTCAGGGCCATTGACCGTGCGCACCATCAGGCGATCACCCTGCACCTTCAGATCTTCGCCTTCCAGCAGCATCAGGCCCAGATAGCGCGCCAGATAGGCATGTTCGAAATAGGTATCAGTCTGTTGTCCCGGCGTCAGGATCGCAGCATGCCCCCAGCCACCGCTGCGCGGGGCCGTCAACGTATCGCGAAATGCGCGAAAGAACCCGGCCAGACGTTCAACATTGGCATCCGGATAATGGTCCGCAAACACCCGCGCCGTTGCCATCCGGTTTTCAATCGCAAACCCCGCGCCTGATGGCGCCTGAGCCCGGTCGCCCAGAACAAACCAGCGCCCATCAGGCGCGCGCCCGATTTCAAACGCCATGCTGTGCAGGAAATGCCCCGAGGCCGGTTTGATCCCCACCATGGGGCGCAGCCATTCCGGGTTGCGCGCCACCAGTTCCGCCGGCAACAGCCCCCGCGACACCAGATCGCCGGGACCATAGAGATCGGCCATCACCCGTTCCAGCAGTTCGGCGCGCTGAACGATGCCTTGCGTCAGCCCGGCCCACTCATCCGACGAAATCACCACCGGCACATGGCTCAGCGGCCAGTCGCGTTCGGTCGAAACCGTGCCGGTGTATTGCCGGTAATAGACCCCGGCATCGTGCAGATACTGATCACCCCGCGCAAAACGGCGCGCGATTTGTTCGGGCGTCTGGCCTGCCAGCAGATCAATCAGCGGCGCCCAGACCGGGCGCAACTGACCGTCAGGCTGCAGCAATTCATCCGCGATACCCGGCTGCGGGCGGTACGCGGCCAGCAAGGCCGCGACCGCGTCCGAACGGACAGGATCGGCATCGCCCAAACGTCAGATCCCCGGTGCGCGGCGCAAATCAAGCGTCATCGGGAATTCAGGGTGCGGACGTTCGGATTGTGGCCAGTACATGCCGCCTGTGTGGCCCATCTTTTCGAAACGGGCAAGCCTGCGCGCATCCGCTTCGTTGCCATTGACCGGGAACGTATCGTAACTCCGCCCGCCGGGATGCGCGACGTGATAGGTGCATCCCCCCAGCGCCCGGCCCGACCAGGTATCGAAGATGTCAAACGTCAAAGGCGCGTTGACCGGCAGAACCGGATGCAGCGCTTCGGCCGGTTGCCACGCCTTGAAGCGCACGCCACCCACAGCGACTCCATTGGTATTTGTCGCCGTCATCGGCACCTGCCGTTGGTTACAGGCAACAATATAGCGATCCGGATTGGCGGCGCTCAGCTTGACCTGCATCCGTTCGACCGAGCTGTCGGTGTGACGTACGGTGCCGCCAATCGCGCCGCGTTCACCCAGGACATGCCAGGGTTCAAGCGCCTGACGCAGTTCCAGATGCGCGCCTTCGTATTCAACTTCTCCAGCAAAGGGAAAGCGGAACTCTTGCTGCGCTTCGTACCATTCGGGGCGGAAATCGTACCCATAATCGCCCAGATCGCGCAGCACGTCCTGAAAATCTTCCCACACAAAATGCGGCAGCATGAACCGGTCATGCAAGGTCGTGCCCCACCGCACCGGTTTGCCCTTGACCGGCTTGTCCCAGAACCGGGCCAGAAGGGCGCGGATCAACACCTGCTGCGCAAGGCTCATCTTGGCATCGGGCGGCATTTCGAACCCGCGGAATTCGACAAGGCCCAGACGCCCCGTCGGCCCATCCGGCGAATACAGCTTGTCTATACAGATCTCGGCCCTGTGCGTGTTGCCAGTCACGTCGATGAGGATATTGCGCAACAACCTGTCCACCAACCATGGCTGAGGCGGCGTGCCCTCTTCCGGCGACGGGATCTGGCTAAGCGCGATTTCCAGCTCGTACAGCGTATCATGGCGCGCCTCGTCGATGCGCGGTGCTTGCGATGTCGGTCCGATGAACAGCCCCGAGAAAAGATAGCTCAGCGACGGATGCCGCTGCCAGTGCAGAACCAGTGATCGCAGCAGATCGGGGCGCCGCAAGAACGGTGAATCGCTTGGCGTCGCGCCGCCGACAACCACGTGATTGCCGCCACCGGTGCCGGTATGCTTGCCATCGATCATGAACTTGTCGGCACCCAGACGCGTCAGACGCGCCTCTTCATAGACGGCATTGGTGATGTCGACGCAATCCTTCCAACTGTGCGCAGGGTGCACATTCACCTCGATCACGCCCGGATCGGGGGCCACGCGGATCACGTTCAGGCGGCTGTCATCGGGCGGCGAATAGCCTTCGATGTGCACTTGCAGACCCAGTTCGGCGGCGGTGGCTTCGGCATTGGTCAAAAGCTCAAGATAATCCTCAAGCGATTCAACCGGAGGCATGAACACGCACAGCTTGCCATCGCGCGGTTCAATGGCAATCGCGGTGCGCACCTGACTGCCATCCGGGTCAACGCCCTGTTCCACAATAGTTTGACGGTTTTCAGTTGCGCCGCTGGCTGCGCTGACCGGTTGCGTGTGGCCGGGCGAAACGTCAGGCAGCGTGTCAGCCTCTTCCTGCGCGATCCGGGCCAATTCGTCCAGAATCGCCTGTCGCTGCTTGTCCTGAGCGGCATGAAAATCTGGCAAAGGCCCCTGCGGGATCGTCGGATCTGCCGGGTAGACATAAGGGTAAGACCCTTCGGGAATATGCGGCAACGTGCCAAGCGGCAGGCGGAAACCAACCGGGCTGTCCCCGGGAATCAGAAACAGATGCCCGCGCCGGGGCTTCCACAGTTCTGACATCCAGCCGCTTTTGGCCGCCTTGCTTTGCCAGCGCTGGATCGGCAGCGCAAAGCCCGCCGGATTGGTCAGCCCACGGGCAAACACGCGCGCAATCCGGGCCCGCGCCTCGGGATCTTTCAGCTTGTTGTCTTCCGGGGTCACATTGGCTGGCAGGCCAGCTTCCTTCAGGATCCATTCTGCCGGGTCTTCATAGGTCGGCTGAGCGTGGCTCGGGTCCAGCCCCAACCGCTCGGCGAAATGCGACAGGAACCGCCCGGCATCTTCTGCCGTCGCCGGAGTGTCCGGCGTTTCGGTGGCAATCAGGTCGGGCTGTTTCCAGACTGGCAAGCCATCCCGCCGCCAGTACAGCGAAAAGGTCCAGCGCGGTAAAGTTTCGCCCGGATACCACTTGCCCTGCCCGTAGTGCAGGAACCCACCCGGCGCAAAGCGGTCGCGCAAACGGCGGATCAGCGTGTCGGCCAAACCACGCTTTTGCGGACCGACAGCGGCGGTGTTCCATTCCGGACTTTCGAAGTCATCAATCGACACAAACGTCGGCTCACCACCCATGGTCAGCCGCATGTCCTGCGCCTGTATCCGCTCATCGACCTTGTGGCCCAGATCGTCCAGCGCGTCCCACGCCTCATCCGAGAACGGTTTGGTGATCCGGGGGTGTTCCGACATCCGATCGACCGTCATTTCGAAATCGAAATCGACCTCGGCATAGGTCGCCGACCCGCTGATCGGCGCGGCATTGGCATAATGCGGCGTGGCGGCCAGTGGAATATGGCTTTCGCCCGTCAACAGGCCACTGGTCGGGTCCAGCCCGATCCAACCCGCGCCGGGCAGATAAACCTCGCACCAGGCGTGCAGATCCGTGAAATCCTGTTCGGTTCCGGCGGGGCCATCCAGCGACACAAGATCCGGTTTCAACTGGATCAGATAGCCGGACACGAACCGCGCGGCGAGACCCAGATTGCGCAGAACCTGCACGAGCAGCCAACTGGTGTCACGGCAAGACCCCTTGCCGATGCTCAACGTTTCTTCGGGCGTCTGCACCCCGGGCTCCATGCGGATGACATAGCCGATTTCGCTTTCGAGGCGGGCATTCAACCCGACAAGGAAATCAATGGTCCGTGTGGTTTCACGCGGGATACTGTCCAGCAAGGCGGCCAGTTTTGGGCCAACGGGGTCGGGTGTCGAATAGATCGACAGATCGTCTTTCAATTCGTCGGGATACTCGAACGGCCAGTCTTCGGCTTCTTCCGTCACAAAGAAATCGAACGGGTTGTAGACGGTCATGTCAGCGACCAGATCAACCTCGATCCGGAATTCACGCACGGGTTCAGGGAACACAAAGCGGGCCAGCCAGTTGCCATAGGGATCCTGCTGGTGGTTCACAAAATGCCCCTCGGGCGTGACCTTGAGCGAATGCGAAATCACCCGTGTCCGGCTGTGGGGGGCGGGCCGCAACCGGATGATCTGGGGGCCCAGTTGGGTTGGCCGGTCATATTTGTAATGCGTGACGTGGCGGATGCCTGCGGTAATGGCCATGTGTTCAGCGTGCCTCGTTCTATTGCTCAACGACGAAGAGATAATCGTACGCCAGCCAGGCGGCCAGCCAACCTACCTGATGCAGACTCCCGGCCCGAAGGCCAGCCTCAGAGGGGATAAAAGCAGCAATTCATCGGCGGAACTGCCCAATAATCGGGCAATCTTAGTATTGCCGGGGTCAATAGGGGTCGCGCGGCGCGCGATCATCAGACAGGGACCCCTGTCGGCGTTCAACCAGCATTTCGATAGCATCAGCCAAATGCACTTCAGCGATGTTGTAGTCCCCGCGCGCAACGCGCAGGCGATGCGCCTCGATCATCACATCGGCATGGCTGCACCCCATCGGCGGCTCGAACCGGTAACAGGCCAGTTCAATCAGTAACCCCATCGGATCGGTGAAATAGATCGAATCCATGAACCCCCGATCTTTTGGCCCGGAATGATTGATTCCACGTTCATCCAGCCGCGCAACGGTCTGGCTGAATGTCGCCTTGCTGACATTGAACGCAAGATGGTGCACACATCCGGCATCAGTCGGCGTGCGCGCCGGATCGGGCGTCCGGGCCTCATTGGTGAACACGGTGATCAGACGCCCGTCGCCGGGATCGAAATACAAGTGCCCTTCGCCCGGATTATCCAGATTGGGTTGATCGAAAATGAAAGGCATCCCCAAAAGCCCTTCCCAGAAATCAATCGACGTTTGCCGATCAGCCCCCGTCAGCGTGATATGGTGCACGCCCTGAACCTGGATCTTTTTCATATCGACCTCCCCGAAGCTTGTCGCTATTTCGCCCTTTGCAGATAGTCCTCGTCGGTCACATGTTCCAGCCAGACGGCCACGCGACCCTCGAAAGCTTCTTGCATGGCCAGATGACACATGCCGGTTTCAGGCCCTGCACCATGCCAGTGCTCTTCGCCCGGAGGAATCCAGACTGTGTCGCCGGGGCGGATGAGACGCGGGGCCTGATCGCGCAGCCCAACCAGCCCGACACCGCTTAGAACATACAATGTCTGACCCAAGGGATGGGTGTGCCACGCCGTGCGCGCTCCCGGTTCAAATGTGACCCTCAGCGCGCGCATCCGCGCGGGCTCGGGTGCCTCGATCACCGGATCTTGCCAAACCGTACCTGTAAACCAATCGGCGCGGGCCTTTGATGACGGCCGCGCACCGGAAACCTGAATATCCATCTCGAAATCCTGTGACGCTTTATAGCGACAGGTTCCGATCTGGGATGGTCCGTGTCAAGGATTCGGGGAACAACCCTTACTTTTTGCAGCACAAACTCGCCAGCAGCCGGGCACATCAGCATATCTGTGCCGAACCTGTTGAAACCGGACCAGAGATAACTGATCAGCACGATAACCGTCGGGTGGAACTTGATCGGGAATGAGGCAAGCACCTTTGGGGCCAGTGAGAATGCAGTGGCCTCCAGTATCAGATTCACGAATTTTAGTTTATAAAATTCAATAACTTAAAAAATGTGCGCTTCTGAATGAGACCTTTTTGGACATACATGCGAATTCAACTGGACCTATAGATTGGCTGTATTTTAGCGTCTGTGGACTCCAAGAGCGACTCTGCAAATTCGAATTTCAGCAGACCCCACACGAGTCCCACAGCCCGGAAAGGACATGTCATGGACGGCACGTTCAACGAGAATGACATTCAGCACATCATCGATGCCGACAAGGCGCATGTCTGGCATCATCTGACCCAGCACAAGGCGTTCGAAACCGGCGATCCACGGATTATCCTTGAAGGCAAGGACATGCGCGTCTGGGATCAGAACGGCAAAGAATACATCGATGCGGTGTCGGGCGGCGTCTGGACCGTCAACGTTGGTTATGGCCGCGAATCCATTGCCAAGGCAGTGTATGACCAGCTGATGAAGCTGTGCTATTTCAGCCAGGGCGCAGGGTCGATCCCCGGCGCGCTGTATTCGCAAAAGCTGATCGAAAAGATGCCGGGAATGAGCCGCGTTTACTATGTCAACTCGGGCTCTGAGGCGAACGAAAAGGCGTTCAAACTGATGCGCCAGATTTCGTACAAGAAATACGGCGGCAAGAAGCACAAGATCTTGTACCGCGACCGTGATTATCACGGCAGCACGCTGGCTGCGATGTCGGCAGGCGGGCAGGATGAACGCAACATCCAGTACGGCCCCTTCGCACCCGGTTTTGTCCGCGTCCCCCACTGCCTTGAATACCGCGCCCACGATCAGGGCTGGGGCGGTCTGAGCAGCGAAGAATACGGCCAGCGCGCCGCCGATGCCATTGAAGAGGTCATTCTGGCCGAAGGCGCAGATACGGTGATTGGCCTGTGCCTTGAGCCGGTGACCGCTGGCGGCGGCGTCATCACCCCGCCCCCCGGCTATTGGGAGCGCGTGCAGGAAATCTGCAAGAAATACGACATACTGCTGCATATCGACGAGGTCGTCTGCGGCGTCGGGCGTACCGGCACATGGTTCGGCTATCAGCAATACGGCATCAAACCCGATTTCGTGACGATGGCCAAAGGTGTGGCCAGCGGCTACGCGGCCATCGCCTGCTGTGTCACCACCGAAGAAGTCTTTGACATGTTCAAGGACGATGCCGGGGACAAGCTGAACTATTTCCGCGATATCTCGACCTTTGGTGGCTGTGCGGCTGGTCCGGCGGCGGCGCTGGAAAACATGCGCATCATCGAAGACGAAAACCTGCTCGACAATTGCACCACCATGGGTGACCGGATGTTGTCAAACCTGCAGGCGCTGTCCGAAAAGCACGCCAATATCGGCGATGTGCGCGGCAAAGGTCTGTTCCTTGGCGTCGAACTGGTCAATGATCGCAAGACCAAAGAGCCGGTCGATGAAAAGATCATCCAGCAGATCGCAGGCGAATGCGGCGCGCAGGGCGTGATCATCGGGGCGGCCAACCGCTCGATCCCCGGTTACAACAACTTCCTGTGCTTCGCGCCAGCCCTGATCGCAACAGCCGATGACATCGACCAGATCACCGATACGGTCGACAAAGCCATCGCCAAAGTCTGCGGCGCGTGACCCACAATACTAACGATCTCGGGCAGCCTGTTGGGCTGCCCGTGACCACCAAACTCCCTCGGCCCCGTCCCCCACTCACGCCGATGCAAGGCCGCACCGCGCGCCTGATCCCGACGCAGACAAGCCACGCGCCTGCGCTGTATGACGCCTTCGCCCGCGACACGGATGGCCGCAACTGGACCTATCTGCCTTACGGACCCTTCGCCACCGAGGCTGATTTCACCACCTGGATGGAGGCCACCTGTCAGGGCGACGACCCGCTGTTCCATACGGTCTGCACAGCCGAGGGCACCCCGGTTGGCCTCGCCACCTTCCTGCGCATTGACCCCGGCGCTGGCGTGATCGAAGTCGGACACATCCACTTTTCGCCGCTGATGCAAGGCAGCGCCGTTTCAACCGAAGCCATGTATCTGATGATGAAGCGGGTCTTCGACGAACTTGGCTACCGCCGCTATGAATGGAAATGCGACGCCCTGAACGCCCCGTCCTGCGCGGCGGCCGAACGGCTTGGCTTCACCTACGAGGGCACATTTCGTCAGGCCACCACCTACAAGGGCCGCAATCGCGACACGGCCTGGTTCTCGATCCTCGACAGCGAATGGCCCCACCTGAAAACCGCGTTCAAGGCCTGGCTGGCACCCGAAAACTTCGACGAAAACGGGCGTCAAAGACAATCCTTGACAGACCTGCGCTGACACCCATCTGACACACGTGAAAAAGCAGGCCCGAAAACCTGCTTCTTTCTTGTTCAAAATACCCCGGGGGACGCGCGCAGCGCGGGGGGCAGCGCCCCCTGGTTACATCACCATTTGGAACAACACCCCCGACAAGATCGCCCCGATCACGCCCAGCCCCAGATATGTGGCGAAGACCCGTGGTTTCACCAACGACCAAACTGCGGTCATCGCAGGGATCGAACTCACGGCGCCTGCAATCATGAACGACATGGCAGCCCCTGCGCTCATGCCCTGCTCCATCAGCCCTGCCAACAAGGGCGGCGCAACGTAAGAGTTCAGATAGGCCGGCATCCCGACAAAGGCCGCGATGACCACCGGAACCACGCCTTCGCCGCCAACAAGCCCCGCGATCAGATCGGCCGGGACGTACTGCACCAACAGCGCTTCCAGCACATAGGCCAGCGCCAGCCACTTCAGCAGAAACACTCCGTTCGAGACCAGCTCGGCCCGGAAAATCTGGCGGCGCGGCTCTTCTTCCCAGAACCGCCAATGCGGCTTTCCGTCCAGCTTCGGGCCACTTCCACAGCATCCGGTTTTTGGGCGGGCTTTCAGAGGGTTCGCAAATCCGCCCTGTGTCATCAGCGCCTTGACGATGAACCCACCGAACAGGCCCAGCGCAACGGCAACCACCGCCTTGCCAATAGCAAACGGCCAGCCCAGCGCACCCGCTGTGATCAGTAAGGTTGGCGGGTCGATCAAAGGCGAGCTTAACCAGAACGCCATTACGGCTGACAGCGGCGCGCCCAGAGCCAAAAGGCCTGCGATAAACGGGATCACCTCGCACGAACAAAACGGTGCCAGCCCGCCGAACAGCGCCGCCATGAAGATCATCCGAACCTCGCGCCCTTCAAAGGCGCGCGCCACGACAACCTCGGCCCCGGTGGCCTTGAGGTAAGCCAACAACAGCACCGCGAACACGATGTACTGCGCTGTGTGTGCCAGCGCTTTGGCTGCAAAGATCACCGTGCTGGTGAAATTGCCCGGGTCCAGCACCGCCACCGCCAACAGCAACCCGACAATCACTGCCCAGGGTGTTTTCAACATCTCGGTGAGCGTTTTCAGCGTGGCTCCCGACTGGTTTTGAGTGGTGTCAGCCATTGTTCGCGGCCCTTTGCTCTTGATCGGCGCAGCATTCAGCCAGAATAAACTGCGCCAGTCGTTCCAGTGATGCAAATGACGCCCGGTTGATCACCGTGCGCCCGACTTTTTCCTGCTCGACCAGCCCACCGGCGGCGAGAAATTTCAGATGATGCGCCAGGGTCGAGGGCGCGATTTCGGTCCGGTCCTGAATGTCACTGACCGTCAACCCCGGCTCACCCGCGCGGATCAGGGTGCGCAGCACCTTTAGCCGCGCCTCTGATCCCATGGCCGCAAACCCCTGTGCTGCCGTTTCCCACATGATCGAATCTCCATTTAACTAGTTTTATAGTTATATTGGCAAACAAGAACTGGCAACCCCTGATTGCCCGGCTGGAGTTCACACGGCAAATGCCTCACACTGCCCCCAAAGGATATCGCCATATGCTTGAGATCTGGGGACGCAAAACATCATCCAATGTTCAGGCCCTGATGTGGGCTGTGGGCGAACTGAACCTGCCGTTCACCCGCCATGACATCGGTCACCGGTTCGGCGGCACCGACACACCCGGCTTCCTGGCGCTTAATCCCAATGGTACCGTCCCGGTGCTACGCGATGGCGATGGCCACACGCTGTGGGAAACCGGTGCAATCCTTCGGTATCTGGCCGCGCAATACGGCAGTGACACCTTCTGGCCCGTCGCCCCATCCCCCCGCGCCAATGTCGACAAATGGGCTGAATGGGCAAAGCTTAACGTTGCCCAAACCTTCACCGTACCCGTGTTCTGGCGCGTGGTCCGAACACCGGCAGATCAGCAGGACCCACAGGTCATTCAGTCGGCGGTGACCACCTTGGAACGATCCCTCGCCATTGCCGAGGCACAACTCGTCAAGCACGACTTTCTGGCAGGGCAGGACTTCACGCTGGCAGATATTCAGCTTGGCCATGTCCTGTACCGATACTACGACATCGCAATTGACCGGGCTCCAATGCCCGCCCTGCGCAGCTATTACGACCGGCTGACCCAGCGCCCGGCATACCGCGACCACGTCATGATCTCGTATGACGAATTGCGTGCTTAAATCGCGCTTGTAAGACCAGATTGCAGCCCGGATAAGTCCACTCTATCCTGCCCCTATGGCAATCTCGGTCGAAACCTTCTTTCTCAGTCCCGATGCGTCCGGCACCTTGCAGGCCAAGGTCCAGCAGATGATTGCCGAAGGCATCCTGTCGGGCCGCTTTCACGTCGGGGAAAAGCTGCCTTCGTCGCGCAAGCTTGCGGCGCACCTGGGCGTCAGCCGGATCACGGTGACGCTGGCCTATACCGAACTGGTCGCCAACGACTATCTGACCTCGCAAGGCCGATCCGGGTATTTCGTATCCGAAAACGCCCCGATCCCGCCGGTCTATACGCCCCCGCCCAAAAGCCACGACACCGTGGATTGGTCGCGCGCTATTGCGCAGCGGTTTACCGGAGGCGACACCCCGCGCAAGCCCGACGACTGGCGCGATTATCGCTATCCGTTCATCTATGGTCAGGTCGATCCCACCCTGTTTGATCATGCCAACTGGCGGCTGTGTGCGCTGCGCGCGCTGGGTCAAAAGGATTTCGCATCGCTGACATCCGACTACTTCGATCAGGACGACCCGTTGCTGATCGAATACATCGCCCGCCACACCCTGCCGCGCCGCGGGATCACCGCGCGGCCCGAAGAGATCCTGATCACCATGGGGGCGCAAAACGCCCTGTGGCTGACCGCGCGGATCCTGTTGAACCGGCAACGTACCGCCGCAATCGAAGATCCCAGCTATTATGCGCTGCGCGATCTTCTGAACCATGCGCGCTGCCGCCTTGTCCCTTTGCGGGTGGACGCAGACGGCTTGCCGCCCCAGTCGATCCCGCCTGATACCGACGTCATTTATACAACCCCCAGCCACCAGTCGCCGACCACGGCCACGATGCCGATGTCGCGGCGACACGAGCTTTTGGACCGGGCCCGCGATCTGGACGCGCTGATCGTGGAAGATGACTATGAATTCGAGATGTCGTTTCTGGCCGCCCCTTATCCGGCGCTGAAGTCGATTGATCGGGATGGCCGTGTAATTTATGTCGGCAGCTTTTCCAAATCTCTGTTTCCCGGGCTCAGGCTGGGCTACCTTGTCGGGTCAGAACGCTTCATCCGCGAGGCTCGCGCCCTACGCGCCTCGATGCTGCGTCACCCGCCGGGTCATATCCAGCGCACCGCCGCCTATTTCCTGTCGCTGGGTCACTATGACAGCCAGATCCGGCGCATGGGCAACGCCCTGCACACCCGCCGGCAAGTGCTGGAACAGGCCATCGACGCGCATGGCCTGACGATTGCGGGGCGCGGCGTTTATGGCGGGTCGTCGCTTTGGATGCAGGCCCCGCCACAGGTCGACACTGCGAAACTGGCAAGTCGGCTTGTCAGGGACAGCACCTTTATCGAACCCGGCGCCCCGTTCTTCGCCGGTCCGGACCGGCCCCGGAATTTTTATAGACTTGGCTATTCTTCGATCCTGTCTGAACGTATTCCCGAGGGCATCGCGCTGATCGCCAATGCCATGGGTGAAGCTGAAGACTGGACCTAAGCGGCCCTTCAGACTGGCCCTAACCCACGCCCGCAGCACCCCCTAAACCAGACTCCAAAACCGGCCTTTACTGGGACCGGACCAATCTGTTGTACCGGGAGTGCCACTGATGAAAATGACCACCGAAGAAGCTTTTGTTAAGGTGCTCCAGCAGCACGGTATCGAACACGCCTTTGGCATTATCGGGTCGGCCATGATGCCGATCTCCGATCTGTTTCCGCAAGCAGGCATCATGTTCTGGGACTGCGCCCACGAAGGCTCGGCCGGCATGATGAGCGACGGGTACACCCGCGCCACCGGCAAGATGTCGATGATGATCGCTCAGAACGGTCCCGGCATCACCAACTTCGTGACCGCCGTCAAAACAGCCTACTGGAATCACACACCGCTGCTGCTGGTGACCCCGCAGGCCGCCAACAAAACCATCGGTCAGGGCGGTTTTCAGGAAGTCGAACAGATGAAACTGTTCGAAGACATGGTTGCCTATCAGGAAGAGGTCCGTGATCCGTCCCGCGTGGCCGAGGTGCTGACCCGTGTGATTTCTCAGGCCAAGCGTCTGTCGGGCCCTGCCCAGATCAACATCCCGCGCGATTACTGGACCCAGATCGTCGACATCACCATCCCCGAGCCGATTGAATTCGAAACCTCGCCCGGCGGCACCAATTCGGTGGCCGAGGCCGCGGCGCTGATCTCTTCCGCCAAGAACCCGGTGATCCTGAACGGCGCCGGCGTGGTCCTGTCACCCGGCGGCATCGCGGCGTCGATGGCGCTCGCCGAACGTCTGGATGCACCGGTTTGCGTTGGCTATCAGCACAACGACGCGTTCCCCGGCTCGCACCCGCTGTTTGCCGGTCCTCTGGGCTATAACGGCTCTAAAGCAGGCATGGAGCTCATCAAGGACGCCGACGTTATTCTGGCCCTTGGCACCCGTCTGAACCCGTTCTCGACCCTGCCCGGCTATGGCATGGAATACTGGCCTGCGGATGCGAAAATCATCCAGGTCGACATCAACCCGAACCGGATCGGCCTGACCAAAAAGGTTACCGTCGGCATCGTCGGGGATGCGGCCAAAGTGGCTGACGGCATTCGCGCCCAGCTGGCCGAAGACGCTGGCGACGCGGGTCGCGCTGACCGTAAGGCCCGCGTGGCCCAAGCCAAATCGACATGGGCACAACAGCTGTCGTCGATGGACCACGAAGAGGACGATCCGGGCACAACCTGGAACGAACGCGCCCGCGCCGACAAACCCGACTGGATGAGCCCCCGCATGGCATGGCGTGCAATCCAGTCCGCCCTTCCGCGCGAAGCCATCATCAGCTCGGACATCGGCAACAACTGCGCCATCGGCAACGCCTATCCGGACTTTGACGAAGGCCGCAAATACCTGGCCCCCGGTCTGTTCGGCCCCTGCGGATACGGCCTGCCCGCCATTGTTGGCGCCAAGATCGGCCAACCAAATGTTCCGGTCTGTGGCTTTGCAGGTGACGGCGCCTTCGGGATTGCCGTGAACGAACTGACCGCGATTGGCCGGGGCGAATGGCCCGCCGTGACGCAAATCGTGTTTCGCAACTATCAGTGGGGCGCGGAAAAGCGAAACTCGACCCTGTGGTTCGACGATAACTTTGTCGGAACCGAGCTGGATACAGACGTGTCTTATGCTGGCATCGCGCAGGCCTGTGGTCTGCAAGGCGTCGTTGCCCGCACCATGGACGAACTGAGGGCCGCGCTGACCAAGGCCATCGACGACCAGATGAACCACGGCAAGACCACCCTGATCGAAGCCATGATCAACCAGGAACTGGGCGAACCCTTCCGCCGCGACGCGATGAAAAAGCCCGTCGCCGTGGCCGGGATCGACGCCGCGGACATGCGTCCGCAGCAGGCCGGCTAAGCAATGGCGCGACCCGGTCTTTCAAGCCCCATTCTGGTGCTCAACGCTGGGTCGTCGTCGATCAAGTTCGCGGTTTTTGACGGCGACCTGACCGAACAGATCACAGGCATCGCCGAAGGAATCGGCGGTGCCTCTTCTTTGACCGTCACTGGTCAAAAGCGCGATATGCCCTTTATCGACCACCGGGCCGCACTGAAAGCCGTTCTGGCGGCGCTCAAAGCACAAGGCATCGCAGTTACCGATTTGCGCGCAGCGGCCCATCGCGTGGTGCATGGCGGTCGCAAGCTGACAGCACCGGTCAAGATCAACGTCGAAGTCCGCGCCGAGATCGCCTCGTGCACGCCGCTGGCCCCGCTGCACAACCCACACAACTTGGCCGCAGTCGACACTTTGGCCGAAATCGCACCCGAGCTGCCGCAATATGCCAGCTTTGACACATCGTTCCATTCCACCAACCCGGATGTCGCGACGCGCTATGCGATCCCACGCATGATGGAGACCAAAGGCATCCGCCGCTATGGGTTTCACGGCCTCAGCTACGCGTCACTGGTGCAGAACCTGCCCGAGATTTCGGGGGAAAAACTGCCCTCACGCCTGCTCGCCTTTCACCTTGGCAACGGTGCATCGCTTTGTGCCATCAAAAACGGCCAGTCGATCGCGACGACAATGGGATACTCGCCGCTGGACGGCCTGACGATGGGCACACGCTCGGGTGGCATCGACGCCAATGCCGTGTTGCGTCTGGTCGAAGAAAACGGGCTTGAACGCACCAAGGCGATCCTGAACCACGAAAGCGGGCTTTTGGGTCTGTCCGGCGGCAAATCCGACATGCGCAACCTGATGGTCGACCCCTCTGCCGACAGTGCCTTTGCGATTGAACATTTCTGTTATTGGTCGCTGCGCCATGCCGGGTCTCTGATTGCCGCGATGGAGGGGCTTGACGCGATTGCCTTTACCGGCGGGATTGGTGAGAACGCGGTCGGTGTACGCGCCCGCATCCTGCGGTCGCTGGAATGGATCGGTGTGCGGATGAACCCGGATGCCAACCACGCCCGCAAAGCACGGCTGCATGCGGAAACCTCGAAAATCGCAGTCTGGGTCATCCCCGCCGAAGAAGAACGCATGATCGCCATGGACGCGACCGCCCTGATGGAGGCCGCGTGATGCGCGTTTACGCCAGCGCCAGCGCGACCACTGTGGCATTCACGATGTCATCCACCGTCGCCCCCCGGCTGAGGTCGCAAACCGGTTTGCGAAACCCCTGCAGGATCGGCCCCAACGCCTGTGCGCCGGCCAGTTCCTGCGCCAGTTTGTACGCGATGTTCCCGGAATCGAGATCAGGAAAGATCAGCACATTCGCATCCCCCGCCCCAAGTCCCTTTTTCGCGGCCACGCTTGGGTTCAGCGCAGCGTCCCCCTGGACCGGCCCGACAAATCCGGTGGCCTCGGCTGCCGCCCGCACCTTGTCTACGCTCTCGCCTGCGCCAGAGCTGCCTGTCGAAAACGACAACAGCGCCACGCGCGCATCGCCCAACAGCGCAGTCCCGCTCCGTTCGGACGCCCGCGCGATTTCGGCAAGCGCATCGGCATCGGGCGACACATTCAGCCCACAGTCCGCAAAGATCAACTCGCGCCCGTCCGGAAACCGCATCAGGAAGAACGACGATGGCAGCGCCACATCTGGTGCCAAACCGATAGCAATGCTTGCGGCTTCGATGACCTTCTTGGTCGATGCCACGGCCCCGGCCACCATCGCGTCGGCCTCACCTGCCGCAACCATCGCGGCTGCCCGATACAACGGTCGGGCCAGCATGCGGCGGGCCAAAGCCTCTTTCATGCCGCGCGCCTCAACCAAAGCCGCGACAAGCGCGTCTGTCACGCCACCGGGTTCAACCGGCTCACAAACACCTTCGGCCCGCAGCCGGTCCATCGCCTGTGCGATCCGGTCGTCTTCCGCTTCCGGAAACACGACCCGGGCATTTTGCCCCTTCGCCCGGTCAAGGGCCCGTTTCATTGCCGACATACATTCCCCCTTTTCGCTCCGAAGGAGACAGCGATGACCGAAAACGTCAAGATAAACCGTGGACTTAAGGGCATCTATTTCGAGCGCTGCGGCGTCAGTGACATCGACGGCTCCAAGGGCGAGCTCAGCTATCGTGGCTATTCGATCCACGATCTGGCAACAAAATCGACCTTCGAAGAAGTCAGCTATCTGCTGATTTACGGTGAATTGCCGACCCCGGCTGAACTTGCCGATTTCGACGCCAAACTGAAGGCCGCCCGCGTTTTGCCCGCACCGGTTCTCGACATCATCGCATCCTGCAAGGATGGCCACCCGATGGACGTTCTGCGCACTGCCGTGTCCGCACTCGCCGCGCTGGAGCCTGACAGCCACAAGGTCGGCGAAGAGGCGTTTATCGGCAACGGTATCCGCCTGACCAGCCAGGTCCCGATGATCATTGCCGCGCACGAAGCCCTGCGCAATGGCCGCGCCCCTGTCGCCGCTGACCCCGATCTGTCGCACGCCGCCAACTGGCTGTGGATGCTGAAGGGCGAAAAGCCGTCCGCAGATGCCGCTCGTCTGGCCGATGTCGACTTCATCCTGCACGCCGAACACGGCAGCAACGCCTCCAGCTTTGCCGCGCGTGTCACTATCGGCACCGAAACCAACCTGCACGGCGGCATTGTCACGGCCCTGTCGACGCTGGCCGGCCCGGCCCACGGTGGCGCCGCCGAGGACGTCATGAAAATGGTGCAGGAGATCGGCAAACCCGAAAACGCCGCCGCCTATGTCAAAGCCAAGCGCAGCGCCCGCGAGGCCGTCACCGGCTTTGGCCACCGTGTCTATCGCAAGGAAGACCCCCGCGCCCGCCACATGCGCGATGGCGTCAAACAACTGGGCGACGAAATGGGCGCGCCTGAATGGTACGAAATCCTGCAAGCGGTGGTCGACGCGATGCAGCCCTATGCCCGCCACGGGCTGAATGTGAACGTCGATTTCTATTCCGGCGTGATCTATCAGCTGCACGGCATCCCGATGGACCTGTACGTGCCGATCTTTGCCATTGGCCGCATGCCCGGCTGGATCATCCAGTGCATCGAACAACAGCGCCAGAACATCCTGATCCGGCCGCTGACACTCTACAATGGGCCCGAACCGCGCGCCTACATCCCAATGTCCGAGCGCGGCTGAGGTCACGGTCAGACACGACGACACATCAAAACATTCGCGTTTATGAGAATGTCATCATAACGTGCCGGGACAGTTCCGGAGGGAGAGATCAGATGGGCCACCAACAACCCGTTGTCGACACATCGCCAAAGGTCTCGGACGAGGTCCGCAAGACGACGTGCTATATGTGCGCCTGCCGATGTGGCATCAATGTTCATATGAAAGACGGCCAGGTCGCCTATATCGAAGGCAACAAGGACCATCCGGTGAACAAAGGCGTGCTGTGCGCCAAAGGGTCCGCCGGGATCATGCAGCACAATGCCCCGTCCCGCCTCAAAGCGCCTCTGAAACGCGTCGGTCCCCGCGGATCGGGCGAATACGAAGAAATATCGTGGGACGAAGCCCTTGACCTTGCCGTCAGCTGGCTGAAACCGATCCGCGAAGAAAACCCGGAAAAGCTCGCGTTCTTCACAGGCCGCGATCAATCGCAAAGCTTCACCAGCTTCTGGGCTCAGAATTACGGCACCCCCAACTATGCAGCCCACGGCGGCTTCTGCTCGGTCAACATGGCAGCCGCAGGTATCTACACCATGGGCGGCGCGTTCTGGGAATTCGGGCAACCCGATTGGGATCACACCAAACTGTTCATGCTGTTTGGCGTCGCCGAAGATCACGACAGCAACCCGATCAAGGCCGGCATCGGCAAGATCAAGGCTCGCAATGCCCGGGTCGTCAGCGTCAACCCGATCCGCACCGGGTATAACGCCGTGGCCAGCGACTGGGTTGGCATCACGCCGGGCACCGATGGTCTGTTCATCATGGCCCTGATCCACGAGCTGATGAAAGCCGGCCGGATAGATCTCAATTACCTTGCGCGCTTCACCAATGCGCCCTGCCTTGTGAACAGCGATCCGACATCGCCTGAACACGGCCTGCTGCTGCGCGATGACAACGACAAGACCCTTGTTATCGACCGCAACACAGGCACGCTGACCCCGTTTGACAAACCCGGCGTCCGCCCGGATCTGGCCGCCACATACGACCAAAACGGCATCACCCACCGCCCCGTGTTCCACCTGATGGCCGAACGCTATCTCGACCCGTGTTATGCCCCCGACGCCGTGGCCGAACGCACCGGCGTTCCCGCCGACCGCATCCGCGCCATCGCCGCAGAACTCGCCCGCGTCGCCTTTGATGAAGAGATCGCGCTCGACCGTGAATGGACCGACTTTCGCGGCGAAAAACACGCCAAGATGATCGGTCGCCCGGTCAGCTTCCATGCCATGCGCGGCATCAGCGCCCACTCGAACGGGTTCCAGACCTGCCGCGCCCTGCACGTCCTGCAAATCCTGCTCGGCACAGTCGAAGCTCCCGGCGGCTTCCGCTTCAAACCACCCTACCCCAAACCAGTCGAAGCCCACCCAAAACCGCATTGCGGCGTAACGCCCGGAGCGCCGCTGGACGGCCCGCATCTGGGCTTTGTGCGCGGCCCCGACGATCTGGCGCTGAAACCCGACGGCAGTCCGGCCCGCATCGACAAGGCCTTCACCTGGGACAACCCGATGAGTGCGCATGGCCTGATGCACATGGTAATCTCAAACGCTCATGCCGGAGATCCCTACAAGATCGACACCCTGTTCATGTACATGGCCAACATGTCGTGGAACTCGTCCATGAACACTTCGGGCGTGATGGAGATGCTGACAGACACCGACGAAAACGGTGACTACGTCATCCCCAAAATCATCTACTCCGATGCCTATTCGTCCGAAATGGTCGCCTATGCCGACCTGATCCTGCCCGACACCACCTATCTTGAGCGCCACGACTGCATTTCATTGCTGGACCGTCCGATTTGCGAAGCAGACGCCGCCGCCGACGCAATCCGCTGGCCCGTGGTCGAACCCGACCGCAACGTGCGCGGCTTCCAGTCCGTTCTGGTTGATCTCGCCAACCGGATGCAACTGCCCGGCTTCACAAACGAAGACGGCAGCGCAAAATATCAGGATTACGCCGACTACATCACCAACCACGAACGCAAACCCGGCATCGGCCCGCTTGCGGGCTGGCGCACCGATCCCGAAGGTTCGGGGGTGGGTGGGACGTCGTCCGAAGGACGCGGGTCACCAAACCCCGACCAGATCCAGAATTACATCGACAATGGCGGTTTCTGGAGCACTCACATCCCCGAAGATGCTCAATACTACAAACCCTGGAACACAGCCTATCAGGACTGGGCCGTAAAGCTCGGCCTGTTCGACAGCCCACAGCCCTACCTCTTTCAACTCTATGTCGAACCCATGCGCCGCTTCCAGTTGGCCGCCGAAGGCCACGGTACACGCCAGCCTCCCGAGCACCTGCGCCAACAGATCATCGACAAACTCGATCCGCTGCCGATCTGGTACGAAGACGGCCCCAGCAACACCCAGTACCCGATCCGCGCGCTCACCCAACGCCCGATGGCGATGTATCACAGTTGGGGCAGCCAAAACGCATGGCTGCGCCAGCTTCACGGTCACAACCCGCTTTACGTGCCAACCAAGCTGATGCGCGAGAACAACTTGACGGATGGCGATTGGGCAAAGGTCACATCCCCGCACGGGCAAATCACCGTCCCGGTCATGGAAATGGCCGCGCTCAACGAAAACACCGTCTGGACGTGGAACGCGATTGGCAAACGCAAAGGCGCCTGGGCGCTGAAAGACACCGCGCCAGAAGCCACGCGCGGGTTCCTGCTGAACCACCTGATCCACGAACTCCTCCCCCCCAAAGGCGACGGTCTGCGCTGGTCGAACTCTGATCCGATTACCGGTCAGGCCGCGTGGTTTGATCTGCGGGTCCGGATGGAAAAAGTCCAAGCCCCCAGCGAAAGCCAACCCGCTATCCCGCCCGAAACATCCCCCGTTGGCACCGCCTCTGGCGATCTTGAATGGAAGACCGGCAAATGAGCGACAAAAATTTTCGTCGAAAATTTTCCACGCCAAGCGTCGAAGGAGCCTATCCATGACCACCCTTCCCACCGGAACTGACCGTAAACTGGGTCTCGTGATCGATCTCGACACCTGCGTTGGCTGCCATGCCTGTGTAATCTCGTGCAAAGGCTGGAACACTGAAAACTACGGCGCGCCCCTGTCCGATCAGGACGCTTACGGAGATCCTTCCGGCACCTTCCTGAACCGCGTCCATTCCTACGAGGTCGAACCCGCCGAAGGCGCCGCTCAACTCATCCACTTCCCGAAATCCTGCCTGCATTGCGACGACGCCCCCTGCGTCACCGTCTGTCCGACCGGCGCCAGTTACAAACGCACCGAAGACGGCATCGTGCTGGTCAACGAAAGCGATTGCATGGGCTGCGGGCTGTGCGCCTGGGCCTGCCCGTACGGTGCGCGCGAACTCGACCTTGCGGCTGGCATCATGAAAAAATGCACGCTCTGCGTCGACCGTATCTATAACGAAAACCTGCCCGAAGAAGACCGCGAACCCGCCTGCGTGCGCACCTGCCCCGCCGGTGCCCGCCATTTCGGAGACTTCAGTGACCCCGAAAGCGACGTCAGCCGCCTTGTCGCCGAACGTGGCGGTTTTGATCTGATGCCCGAACAGGGCACCAAACCGGTCAACAAATACTTGCCTCCGCGCCCCAAGGACAAACTGGAAACCGAAGCGCCTGCTGCCCTGCCCGCTGTCGCGACCGAGACCACCGGCTTCCTGTCATGGCTCGACAAGACCCTTGATCGTCTCCCCGGCGGAGGAGCGAACTGATGCATCCAGCCCCGTCTGTTATCCTTTTCACGTCGCTCTCGGGTCTCGGCTTTGGTCTCTTGTTCTGGCTGGGCTTTGGATATCCCGGTGTGACCGGCGGCACCGCCTTCGTTTTCTTCGCCATCGCCTATCTTCTGGCCGTCGGCGGGTTGATGGCGTCAACGTTTCACCTTGGCAAGAAATCAAACGCGATCAAAGCGTTCAGCCAATGGCGCAGCAGCTGGCTGAGCCGCGAGGCATGGCTGGCGGTAATCTCGCTGATTATCATGGGCCTCTACGGGGCGGGGCTGGTTTTCCTGGGCACACGCTGGACGCTTGTCGGATATGTCGGCGGCCTCCTTAGCCTTGCGACCGTGTTCAGCACATCGATGATCTATGCGCAGCTCAAATCGATCCCGCGCTGGAACATGCCGCTGACCCCGGCGCTGTTCCTCAGCTATGGACTGGCCGGTGGCGCGCTTCTGTCGGGGCAAATCGCAACAACCAAAGCTCTGCTCTTGGTGCTGGCCCTGGTTCAGGTTGCCTATTGGGCGCTTGGCGACCGGGCTCTGATCACGTCAGGCACGTCTATGGCCTCGGCCACGGGGTTGGGGAAAATCGGGGCCGTCAAGGCGTTCGAACCGCCCCATACCGGCACCAATTACCTGCTGCGTGAAATGGTCTATGTCGTTGGCCGCAAGCACAGCGCCAAGCTGCGGATCATCTCATTGCTCTTGGTGGCCGTCCTTCCAATGGCCTGCCTGCTGCTGCCGTTCAATCATCTTCTCGCGGCCCTTGCAGTGATCAGCCATATCGCAGGCGTCTTTGCTGCGCGCTGGCTGTTCTTTGCCGAGGCCGAGCATGTCGTCGGCCTCTATTATGGCAAGCGCTAAGGTCAGATTGGCAGGCGTTTTTCGACCATCCGCGCCATGATCGACGCGCCCACGGGCAGGATGTTGCGGTCAAGCTCAAAGGCCGGGTTGTGCAAGGCCACCGTCCCGGCATGCCCGACCCGGCAATAGGCCCCTGGCACGACTTTCAGCATGTCGGCGAAATCTTCGGACCCGGTGACCGGGGCATCGTTCGTTGTCACATTGTCGACACCCACAATATCCGCCGCGGCCTCGATATAGGCATCCGACAGGCCGGAATCGTTGACGAGCACGTCAAAGACGTTGCGCAGATCAACGGTGACCTCGACATCATGCGCCGCGCCAAACCCGTCGCAAATCGCCTGCATCCGCCCGGCGGCCAGCTCATAGATCTCGTCCTTGAAATACCGGATGGTCCCCGCCAGCGTCGCGGTTTCCGGCACCACGTTATAGGCCGATCCGGCGTGCAACTGGGTGATCGACAAAACACAGGTCTCCTGCGGCGGAATATTGCGGCTGAGGATGGTCTGCAATTGACCGGCCAGCGTCGCCGCAATCATCAGCGCATCGCGTGACATATGCGGGGCCGCCGCGTGGCTGCCGCGCCCAGCGATGTGGATGTCAAAGAACGCCGCCCCTGCCATCGCAGCCCCCTTGCAAATGCCAACCTTGCCCGGCGCACCATCGGGCGCATTGTGCATCCCGTAAATCTCGTCACAGGGAAACTGTTCGAACAAACCATCAGCCAGCATCTTGCGCGCGCCGCCCAACCCTTCTTCGGCAGGTTGAAACACCAAAACCGCCGTGCCCGCAAAATCGCGGGTTTCGGCCAGATATTTGGCCGCGCCAAGCAGCATCGTCGTGTGCCCGTCATGCCCACAGGCATGCATCACACCGGGGTTTGTCGATGCATACTCCAACCCCGTCACCTCGTGGATCGGCAACGCATCCATATCGGCCCGCAGCCCGACACGCCGGTTGCCCGCTGTCTTGCCATGTACCAGCGCCACAACCCCTGTCCCGCCCAGTCCGGTATGCACCTCGTCCACGCCATAGCTTTGCAGCTTGTCGGCCACGATGGCGCTGGTGCGGGTTTCCTCGAACCCCAATTCGGGGTGCGCGTGCAAATCCTTGAAAATGGCCTCAAGTTCAGAGGTGGCTTCGGCGATTGGCGGCAGAATGTTCATTGGGGCGTCCTTGCAATGGCAAAGGGGCACCGCAAAGCGCCCCGCGCCATGAGGATGGAAAACCGCACCGCTCGAGTCAACACCAGCCGCTCACAGGGGGCAGGGAATACGTCAACCGACCCAAAAAGCCGCTCTGATCAGCCAGCCCTTGCGGCGCAGGGCTGTTATTGCGGAAACCGAAAACCCTTTGGCACCTGCATTGGCTTTTGGACAAGGATCATGACGACGCGAAACCCGCGTTATCCGTCTCGTCCGGGTTCGTTCGGATCGTTGGAGAACAAGGCGATCTTGTTGCCCTGAGGGTCGCGAAGGTAGCCAACATAGAAATGAGGTCCATATGACGCGCGAAAGCCGGGCTGGCCCTCGTCAAAACCGCCTGCGGCAAGTGCTGCGGCGTGAAGGTCACGAACCTGCCTTTGATTTCGCGCCTCGAATGCGGTCATGGCACCGTTCCCAGCCGAGGCCGGACGCCCATCGAAGGTTGGCTTAACGTAAAAATCCGGCAGAACGGGAGCCTGCCCCGGCCCTATGGGCAGCGCATAGCTTAGGCCTTCAGGACCCTCTTTCAGCCCATAACCAAGGGCTGGCAGGAACGCCGAATAAAACCGTTTGGCGACAGCGATGTCATCAGCACCGACGGTTACATAGGCAATCATGCTGCGGGTTCCTTTCCAGAAGACCGTTTATCGGCATAGGCTTACCACATTTTGACACGCCAACACAGAGTCCAGGTCAATACGCGCAACGCCGCACAATCGACCCGCCACCATTCTGGCGGGTCGTCGCTGTTTCAACACTGCCACACGGGCGGGATTGTTTGACCTGATCAGAGCCGTTGAAAGGCTCAGACGATACCGGCATGCGCCATGGCGGCGTCGATGGCGGCTTTGGTGCTGTCCTCCAGCCCGGTCAGGGGCGAACGCACCTCTTCGGTGCACAGGCCCAGCTTGCTGAGCGCGTATTTTGCACCCACCAGACCCGGTTCGATAAAGATCGCCTCGTGCAGCGGCATCAGTTTGTCCTGATAAGTCAGCGCGGTGGCGTAGTCGCCCGCCAGCGTCGCCTGCTGGAATTCGGCGCATAGTTTCGGTGCCACGTTCGCAGTGACCGAGATACAGCCAACTCCGCCATGTGCGTTAAAGCCCAAGGCGCTGGCATCTTCGCCCGACAACTGAACGAAATCGGCACCACAGGTTGCGCGCTGTTTGCTGACCCGCGTGATGTCGGCGGTCGCATCCTTCACGCCGATAATACGCGGCAACTTGGCAAGCTGGCCCATGGTGTCGGGCGACATGTCGATGACCGAACGCGGCGGGATGTTATAGATGATGATCGGAATATCCGCGCAATCATGCGCCGCGGTGAAATGTGCGATCATGCCCCGCTGGGTCGGCTTGTTGTAATATGGCGTCACGACCAGCGCAGCCGCGGCCCCGATCTTGGCAGCGAATTCAACAAAGCGAATCGTTTCTACCGTGTTGTTCGATCCTGCCCCGGCAATCACCGGCACCCGGCCAGCAGCGGCCTTGACCACCACTTCGACCACGGTTTCGTGTTCTTCATGGGTCAGCGTCGGGCTTTCCCCGGTGGTTCCGACAGGCACAAGCCCGGTCGATCCTTCACTGATATGCCATTCTACCAGGTGTTTGAGCGAATCCAGGTCCAACTCACCGTTGCGAAACGGGGTGACGAGTGCCGGCATCGAGCCTTTGAACATGGGTGCGCTCCCTAGATTTGCGTTTTCAACAGGCATATGGCCTGTGATAAGACCGTCCTGCCAAGATTGTGTGTTGATACTTGGCGGTCAGGAATTATCGTCACAGGCTCTAGCCTTGGTTGATTGGAAAATGCAAGTCATGACGCGCATTCTGGCCTTATTGATGGCCTCGTTTTTGTTGTTCTGTGGCCTCGTTCGGCCCGGCCATGCCACTGCGGCCGAAGACCTGCGTCGCGGGTTGGCCGCTATGCGCATTGCCGATTGGGACACGGCCCTACAAGTGTCGGGCCAACGCGGATCCGTGTCACGCGACATTATCGTCTGGCATTGGCTTCGCGCCGGTCAGGGCAGCGCAGGCGATGTTCTCGTGTTCCTTGATCGCCGCCCCGATTGGCCGGGGCTGGCGTGGCTGCGCCGTAAAAGTGAGCCGTCCTTTTCCGATCAGGATCCGGACCGGGTCGTGGCCTTTTTTGACGACGTCCCCCCCCAAACCGCCGAAGGTGCGCTGGCCTTTGCCGCAGCCCTTGCCCGAAAAGGCCGGGTGGGCGAGGCCGAGGCGACACTGGTTCTGGCCTGGCGCACGATGCCCATGGGGCGCGGATTGCAGGCCCAGTTCCTCAAGAAATACGGCAAGCTTCTGACCCCGCACCATGTCTCGCGGCTGGATCGGATGCTGTGGGACGGCCACCTAGTCAGCGCCCGCCGGATGGTGCCTCTGGTTGACGAAGGACACCGCGCGCTGGCCGAAGCGCGGATCGCGCTGCTTGACGTCGCCCCCGGTGTCGACGGGCTGATCACCAAAGTCCCCGACGCGTTGCAAACCGACCCCGGTCTGGCCCATGCGCGCTTTGTCTGGCGCGACCGCAAGGGCCGCGACAAGGATGCCATCGACCTGCTGCTCGAACGCAGCAAGACCCCCGATCTGCTGGGCGAGCCCGACAAATGGGCCACCCGACGGCGCAATCTGGCGCGTTGGGAAATGCGCAACGGCAACCCCGAACGCGCCTATCGCGTTGCCGCCTATCATCACCTGACGCCCGCCAACGGCTATGCCTTTGCTGATCTTGAGTGGATCGCCGGTTACCTTGCCCTGTCCAAACTGAACGACCCGGCCACAGCCGCACAGCATTTCGAACGCTTCGATGCGGCGGTGGCCACGCCAATCTCGAAAGGACGCGCCGGGTACTGGAAGGGCCGCGCATATGCGGCCATGGGCGATGCGGACAAGGCCTATGACGCCTATGCCATGGGCGCTGAACACCAAACGTCGTTCTATGGCCTCTTGGCGGCAGAACAAATTGGCCGCCCGTTCGATCCCGCGCTGGCCAATCCGGTCACGCCGTCTGATTGGCGCAAGGCGGGCTTCATGTCGTCAACCGTGACCCAAGCCGGGCTTTTGCTGCTGGCCGTCGATGAGATGAGCCTTGCCGAAAGGTTCCTGACCCATTTGGTCGAATCTCTGGATGCAGAACAGGCAAACCAGTTGGGCGCGATGGTGCTGGAAATGGACCAACCTCATCTGGGCGTCATGATCGCCAAACGCGCCGCACAACAGGGTAATGTGCTGGCCGAGGCGTATTATCCCCTGCACCCGATGGCCAAGGAAAAGCTGCCCATGGCCAAAGAGATGTCTTTGGCCATCGCCAGACGGGAAAGCGAATTTGACCCTGCTGTTATCAGCGGCGCAGGCGCGCGCGGGTTGATGCAGGTGATGCCCGCCACCGCCAAGCTGGTCGCAAGTGAAATGGGCATCCTCGCCAACCACGAAACGCGACGCCTTATCACCGACTGGAAATACAACGCCCGGCTGGGTGCGAATTACCTTGCCGGTCTGGCCGGTGATTTTCGCGGCAACGTGGTCATGATGTCGGCAGGCTATAACGCCGGGCCGGGCCGTCCCACCAAATGGATGGCAACCTATGGCGATCCGCGTCAGGGCCATATCGACATCGTCGACTGGATCGAACACATCCCGTTCAACGAAACCCGAAACTATGTCATGCGGGTCACCGAAAGCCTGCCGATTTATCGCGCCCGGCTGGGGCACAACCCTTTGCCCGTTCCATTCAAACAGGAACTGATCGGCTCAACCCTTTACTCGTTCGCGCCATAGGGTGAACAGCCCCGCTGCCACAATCAGCCCCGCGCCGATCAGCACGTTGTTGCGCAACGCCTCGCCAAACACGAAAAGCCCCAGAAGCGACGCCCAGACAAGGTGGAAATAGGCAAACGGCTGCACCGCCCCGGCCTCGGCCACCTCGTAGCATTTGATCAGCAGCCAATGCCCCGTCACACCGCTGACGCACAGCATCCCCATCCAGACCCAGTCATCAGAGGTCATCGGTTCCCAGAACCAGACACCGATGCCGGTCATCACAACGGCCCCGACCGTTCCGGTCCAGAAAAACGATGTCTCTGTCGTATCCCGCCGCGCCGCATAGCGGGTCAGCAACGCATAAAGCGCAAACATCAGCGCCGAGATCAGCGGGATTATCGCCGCCGGATCAAACACGCCTGTGCCCGGTTGCAGGATGATCATCACCCCGACAAACCCGATGGCAATGGCCAGCCACCGCCGCCACCCCACCGTTTCGCCCAGAACCGGACCAGACAGCGCTGCGACCAGCAGCGGGTAACACACGAACACCGCATGGCTGTTGATCAACCCCAACAAGGTAAATCCGTAAATCGCCACGCAAATTTCACCCGCCAGCATCAGGCCCCGCGTGATCTGCAACAGTGGCTGATCGGTCCGCGCCGCGCGCCGTAACCCGCCTTTTGAGCGGGCCGCTATCGCAATAACAAAGGCGGCAAAGAACCAATAACGGATCATCACCACCATCCAGGTGTTGTACGTCCCCGCCAGATGCCGCGACAGCCCGTCCTGCAAGGCAAACACAACGGTCGACGCGACCATCAACAGGATACCCAGCGAGACCGAGTTTCTCTGGCTCACGGCAAAACCGCCCGCGTCATGTGGCGTTTGCGCCCATATCCGGGGGTGCGCTCAACCGTGAAACCCGCAGCTTCCAACCCCCGCCGCACGAACCCGGCCGCCGTATAGGTCGCTGCCGTGCCGCCCTGCGCCGTATGCTGTGCAACCGACGCCATCAACTGATTTTCCCACAGTTCCGGATTTTTCGCCGGCGAAAACCCGTCCAGAAACCATGCATCCGCCTGACCGGCCCACGCGGGCAGGGTCAGACGCGCATCGCCCTCGATCACCTCCAGCCGCAAAGTGCCCAGATCGCAAACACCGCCCTGCCAGACCGCCAGAAACCGTTCGCTCCGGGGGGCAAGTTCGGGAAACGCTTCCAACGCCTGTGCCATATCCGGTTTGGCCATCGGAAACGCCTCGAAACTGGTAAAGTGCAACACGCCCGTCTGCCCGCTCTGCTCCCACAAAGCCCAGGTCGCCAGCATGTTCAGGCCCGTTCCAAAGCCCAGTTCGGCAATATGAAAACCCTGGCAAAACCGGTCCGGCAACCCATTTCCGTCCAGAAAAACATGCCGCGTTTCGGCCAAACCGTTCTGCAACGAAAAATACGGGTCATCGAACCGCTCCGAGACCGGAACGCCGCCATCTTTCCATGTCAGATTTGCCTGCTGGCCGCTCATGCCAATATTCCGTACACAAAGCGCGACACTGGGATAGGGGGCGACAAATGGCAATGGTCGACGTGACAATCCGCGGGGCAGGTGCCTTTGGTCTGTCCATCGCCTGGGCCTGCGCCCGACGCGGGGCCAAAGTGCGCGTCATCGACCCCAACGGCCCCGGCTCGGGCGCCAGTGGAGGGCTGGTCGGCGCTCTTGCCCCGCACGTCCCCGAAAACTGGAACGACAAGAAGGCATTTCAATTCGACAGCCTGATCCACGCCGAAACCTTCTGGACTGACGTCGCCACCACCGGAGGGGTCTCCACCGGATATGGCCGCACGGGCCGCCTGCAACCCATCGCCGATGACAAGGCGCTGTCCCTCGCCCAACGCCGCGCCAAAACTGCCGCCGATTTATGGCAAGGCAAAGCCATCTGGCAGGTCCGCCCTGCGTCCGACTTCGGCGCTTGGTGCCCGCACAGCCCGACGGGTCTGGTGATCCACGACACACTGACAGCCCGCATGCACCCCCGCCGGGCCTGCGCTGCCTTGGTGGCCGCCCTGACCGCAAAGGGCGCAGAAGTAACCACAGATGCCAAAGATCAAGGCCGCGTCCTGCATGCCACCGGGGCAGATGGGCTGATCGCGCTCAGCACCGCTTTGGGCAAACCCATCGGCAATGGCGTCAAAGGTCAGGCGGCTCTTCTGCAACACGACGCCGCAAACGCCCCACAGCTTTTTGCCGACACCGTCCACATCATCCCACACGCCGATGGAACCGTCGCCATCGGATCAACCAGCGAACGCGATTACGACGACCCGACCAGCACCGATGACCAGCTTGATACCGTGATCGCCCGCGCCATGGCCGCAGTCCCCGCCCTGCAAAACGCCCCGGTGATCGAACGCTGGGCTGGCCTGCGGCCCCGTGCCAAGTCGCGCGCCCCCATGCTGGGCGACCATCCGCTATACCCCGGTCAGTTCATCGCCAACGGAGGCTTCAAGATCGGCTTTGGCATGGCCCCCAAGGTGGCCGAGATCATGGCTGATCTGCTTTTGGACGGTCACGACGCGATTCCCGACGATTTCCGCCCCGCCGCCTCACTCTGAGTGGGCCGTGGCGACCATGCACTGCCGCCCATCCGGCCCGCGCACCCACAGGTCGCGGCCATTCCGGCACAGCGTCGCCGTCTCATAATGCATCAGCGGCGATGACGCGCGAAAGCTGAACTCTGCCAGCGGCCCCATCAACTCTGTCGCCAACAGCATCAGATGCTGCGCCAGCAATGGCCCATGTACCACCAATCCGTCATAGCCTTCGACGTCTCGGGCATAATCCAGATCGTAATGAATGCGGTGCCCGTTGAAGGTCAGCGCCGAATAGCGAAACAACAACGTCGACGTGAAAGAGACCTCGCGCAGATCGGTTTCATCCACACGCGCAACCGGGGCCTCGGGACGCGGCGCGCCCGCATCAGGGTCTTCGCGATAAACCAGATCCTGCCATTCGGTGACGCACAACTGACCGCCTTGCCAGATTTCATGCTTCAGCGTGACAAAGGCCAGCGGCCCGGTTCGCCCGTCCTTGCGCACCGCCGTTTCCAACGTACTGCGCTTTTCAGCAACGCGACCCGCCAGCAACGGAACTGCAAAGGCCAATCGCCCCCCGGCCCACATCCGCCGCGGCAACCCCATGTCAGGGATCAACCCACTCCCACCAACCTTCGGGTGCCCATCCCGGCCCAGCCCATCGGGCGGTTGTGGCGACCAGAAATACAGCTGATGGAAAAACGGCGGCAACGCGCTGCCAACCTCAAAATCCGTACCCTCGCCCAGCGCCACACGAAACGCATTCGCCCGCGCCGGGTCGATCACATCGCTTTGACTTTCCACATAGGTCTCATTCATGCTCGCACCATATTGCAGAGCTTCCCCAAAGGACAATCACCGATGCCACCATCCGTCACCGCTCTTGATCATCTTGTTCTGACGGTCCGCGACATCGACCGCACTGTCGGTTTCTACACCCGGGTTCTGGGTATGCAGTCCGAAAAATTCCGCCCCGCCGATGGCTCATCCCGATACGCGCTGAAATTCGGGCGCCAAAAGATCAACCTGCACCCAGCTGCCAGCCCGTTCGATCCCAAAGCAGCACATCCGGGCCCCGGAACAGCAGACCTTTGTTTCCTGACCGAAACGCCGCTGGATAGGTGGCAGGCCCACCTCGAAACCCAAAACATAGAGATCGAAGAAGGCCCGGTGCCCCGCACCGGGGCCACCGGGCCGATCCTGTCAATCTACCTACGCGATCCCGATGGAAACCTGATCGAAATCAGCACCCCCGCCCAAGGCTAAGGCCCCCAAAGCGCTAACGCCCGATTTCTGCCCGCAACTTGTCCATCAACTGCTGCAACGTCGCTTCATACAGCTCACTCTTCAGCTGCCCCGCGTCGTCAAACTGGTTTGTGCAATCCGCCAGATGCACCTCAGGGCCTTGCAACAAGCGCGGCTGAAACGCCACCATGCACAACCGCAAAATCGCCTGAGAACGCTCACCACCTGCACGACCCGAGGACGCCGACATCACAGCGACAGGTTTGTTCGCCCAGGGCTTGCCCGAGGTCCGGCTCACCCAATCCAGCGCGTTTTTCAGAACACCGGAAGGCGCTTTGTTGTATTCCGGCGTCGAAATCACCACCGCATCTGCCGCCGCGATCTGATCTGCCAAGACCTGAACCGAGGCGGGGATGCCCTCGGCCTCTTGCAGGTCGGCATCAAACAGCGGCAGCCGCAAATCGCCCTCGGCAAAGCTGCACGGCCCGAACAGGCGCGCGGCTTCACGCAACAGCATGGAATTTGTAGATCCCCGGCGCAGCGCGCCGGAGAGGCCCAAAAGGACGGGGTCAGCCATTAAGTCAGTCTCCGATCAATACACGTGCCAAGACATAGGCCCCGGCACGCCTGTTGACCAGATCAGGAAGACTGCTTGGGGATCACGACAATTTCGACGCGGCGGTTCTGCGCTTTGCCTTCCGGCGTCAGGTTCGACGCGATCGGTTGCGCTTCGCCCTGCCCGATGACCGACAGCCGCTCATACGACACACCGTTGGATTGCAGGATGTCGGCAACCGCATTGGCGCGACGCTGAGACAGACCAAGGTTATAGGTCGCATCGCCATCGCTATCGGTATGGCCGATCACTTGCACGGTCGATTTCGGATACTTCACCATCACCCCGGCCACAGTCTGCAGTTCCGGTGTCAGCGCAGACTTCACTGTATAGCTGTCGGTGGCAAACGTGATGTCATTCGGGAACGAGACGATCAGACGGTCGCCGGTATTGGTGATTGTGATGCCCTGGTTTGCCAGTTGCTGGCGCAGTTCGGCCTCTTGCTGATCCAGCGAATTGCCGATGGCACCGCCGGCGGCCGCGCCGACAACAGCCCCGCCCAGAACGGCGGCTGTCTTGTTCGATGAATTCGACACCGCCCCAAGACCCGCTCCGACAAGCCCGCCGATGATCGCACCGGTTTTCGTGTTCTTGTTCGGGTCCGCGGACGCATCCAGATTGGCAGGGTTCGTCGGGGTGCACGCGCCCAAAAGGAACACACCACATACAGCCGCCGCAATTGGCGCTTTGAAATTGATCATACTCAGCCTCGTTTTTATTATGACCCGACTGCTTCGGGGCGTTTGAACCCTGTATAACATGGCCACGCCCCCCTGTCTCAAGGGCAATTGCACAGCCATCGGCAAAGCCTTGCCCATCGCCGGTCTAGGCCCGCCTCAGAACGTGATCGTTTCAATCTGCGGCACATCGGTTTCGCGCAGCAACTGGCGCAGCCCGGCCGCCTGCCCTTCAAAAAACGCCTCTTGCGGATCACAGGCCCAAATCCGGTCGGTCCTGAAATGACGGAACCCCCCGCGCAATTCGCACCAGGCCCCCAACAGGATGCAATCGACGTGATAGACCAGCCCCAGGGGCCGGATGACCCGGTCGGTTTCGCTGCCATCCTCATCGCGATAAATCAGACGCAGCTTACGCTCGTCCCGAATGGCCGAGCGCAACACCGACACAGACACACACCCCCGCGCCGGATCATCCGGCGCCGCGCCCTGCGTGGAAATCTGCAACCAGTCCGCAGGCCCGTGCAGCGCTTCGACCTTGTGGCAGATCCGCAGAGCCGCCTGTTGCAAAGCACTGTCCCCGGTTCGGGCCAGCATCGCCAGCCCGACCCGCAGCGCCTCGACCTCTTCACTGTCAAAGTTCAGCGGCGGCAGATCATAGCCCCGCCGCATCACGTATCCCAACCCCGCCTCGCCTTCGATCGGCGTGCGCATTGCCTGCAGGGCAGCGATATCGCGATACACAGTGCGCTTTGATACCTCCAGCCGCTCGGCGATCTGTGTTGCCGTCATCGGTGCCTCGGCAGCACGCAAAATCTGGATAATTTCGAACAGGCGGGTTGAACGGCGCATCGCATCCTCAGAGTTGCTGCTGCCACTCTAACATGGGCTGCTGACAACGGGCTGTCAGCAGCAACCTGCGTAAATGTGCTCAGACAGGAGAGCTGATATGAGCCATTATGACAATCACGTGCTGATGACCCTGAAACTGGATCGCTGGCATCCCGACTATACCCCACCGGGGCTGGTCGTCTGCCCCATAGTCCCCCGCTGGATCAGGCGTCGGATCGCGCGGATTCGTACGCCAAAAGCGCCCGCTTCACCGGCAATCCCCAGTGATACCCGCCCAGCTCACCTGATTTGCGCAACGCCCGATGGCACGGGATAAGCCAGCTCACGGGATTGCGGCCCACCGCAGTCCCGACCGCCCGCACCGCCTTGGGCTTGCCCACGGCGTCAGCGATCTCGGAATAGGTCGTCACCTGACCAGACGGGATCTGTAACAACGCCTCCCACACCTTGATCTGCAAGGGTGAGCCGATCATGTGCAGCGCGGTTTCGCCCTTTTGGTCATAGGCGGCCAGCACCAACGGGCGCAGCAACATCGGATCCTCGACATACTCGGCCTTGGGCCAGCGCGACCGCATATCTTCCATCGCCGCCTCGGTTCCGGTCTCAGACGCAAACGCGATGCCGCAGATCCCCTTTTCCGTTCCCATCACCAGCGACAACCCGAACGGGCTGTCAAACCAGCCCCAGTACACCGTGACATCCTGTCCGTTGCGGGCATACTCGCCGGGGCTCATCGCCTCCCACCGCACAAACAGATCATGCAACCGTCCGCTGCCTGACAGCCCGACGGCGTGCGACGTCTCTAACGTCGTGAACCGCTCGCGCAGCATCGACTTGGCGTGTCCCAGCTTCAGATACTGCTGATACTTCTTGGGCGACACACCCACCCAGCGCGAAAAAAGGCGCTGAAAATGCGCCGGGCTCATATCCATCTGCGCCGCCAGATCTTCCAAGGCCAGGTTTTCACCGCCCTCGTCAATCAGATCAATGGCACGCCGCATCACGTTAAAATGGTATCCCTGTTCGGGGGCCTGGGTATTCATCACAAACTTCTCCACGTCCTTGCAGACAAACTAGGCAACAGACCGCGCCAAAGCGACCCGATTCCTGCGCTTTGGCGTTGCAGGGTGGCGACCAGCACGGCATTAAGTCCCGGATGGCCAAGCAACTTGATTACCACACGATCCGCGAGATCTTTAGCCGCTTTCAGGCGCGCGAACCCGAACCCAAGGGGGAACTGGATCACGTCAACGCCTATACGTTGGTCGTGGCCGTCGCCCTGTCGGCGCAGGCCACCGATGTCGGCGTGAACAAAGCCACCAAAGAGCTGTTCAAGATCGCCGATACCCCGCAGAAAATGCTGGATCTGGGCGAAGAGCAGCTGATCGAACATATCAAGACCATCGGCCTTTATCGCAACAAGGCCAAGAACGTCATCAAACTGTCGCGCATTCTGGTCGACGACTATGACGGCGTCGTGCCAAATTCGCGCGCAGCACTTGAATCGCTGCCCGGCGTCGGGCGCAAGACCGCCAATGTGGTGCTGAACATGTGGTGGCATTACCCCGCTCAGGCGGTCGACACGCATATCTTCCGCCTTGGCAACCGGTCGGGCATCTGCCCCGGCAAGGATGTCGTCGCTGTTGAGCGCGCCATCGAAGACAACATTCCGGTCGATTTCCAGCAGCATGCGCATCACTGGATGATCCTGCACGGCCGCTATCACTGCAAAGCACGCAAGCCGATCTGTGGCGCCTGCCTCATCCGCGACCTGTGCCAATTCGAGGACAAGACACTATGAAGACCTATCAACTCGTCGGAATCGGCAACGCCGTCGTGGACGTGATCAGCCAGGCTGACGACATCTTTCTTGACCACATGGGCATCGAAAAAGGCATCATGCAACTGATCGAGCGTGAGCGCGCCGAAACCCTGTATGGCGCCATGGAAAGCCGCGTGCAGACGCCCGGCGGGTCGGTGGCCAACACCATCGCAGGCGCAGGCGCATTGGGGCTGAATACCGCCTTCATCGGACGGGTCAGCGACGACGCTTTGGGCCATTTCTATGCCGACGCGATGAACGAAGACGGCGTTGATTTCGTCAATCCGCCGGTCGCGGGCGGCGAACTGCCGTCATCGCGGTCGATGATCTTTGTCTCGCCCGATGGCGAACGCTCGATGAACACTTATCTGGGCATCTCGGCCGAACTCAGCTCGCTCGATGTTCCGGGCGAAGTGGCCGGCAATGCCGAACTGATGTTCCTCGAAGGCTATCTGTTCGACAAGGACAAAGGCAAAGCCGCGTTTCTTGAGGCCGCGCGTGACTGCCACAAAGGTGGCGGCAAGATCGGCATCGCGATTTCCGATCCGTTCTGCGTCGACCGTCACCGGCATGATTTCCTGTCACTGATCGAACACGAGATGGATTACGTGATCGGCAACGAGGCCGAGATCAAGGCCCTGTTCGAAACCGACAAGCTGGAAGATGCGTTGACCCTGACCGCTGGCCTGTGCCCAATGGTTGTCTGCACCCGCTCGGGCGATGGCGTCACGGTCATCTCGGGCACCGACCGGGTCGATGTGCCAGTTGAAAAGGTCACCCCCGTGGATGCCACCGGCGCGGGCGATCAGTTTGCCGCCGGGTTCCTGTTCGGCCTGTCCACCGGACGCGACATCGAAACCTGCGCCCGCATCGGCAACATCTGCGCGCGCGAAGTCATTTCGCACATTGGGCCTCGCCCCGAAACCAACATGCTGGACGTGCTGCGCAGCGAAGGGTTGCTCTGATCATGCTCGACAAGGGGTTTCACGATGTCCCGCCGGGGGCCATCGCCACGGTGGTCACCCATCTTGAGATGCGTGAAAAACCCGACCTCCGTCCGGTCTCTGCGCCGGACGGTATATCCTTGAATTTCGTGACATCCCCGTCGACCGACTGGTACCGCGACCTGTACACCCGCGTTGGCGGGCACGACTGGCTGTGGTTCTCGCGGCTGGCGATGTCCGAATCCGAACTTTCCGCCATCCTGACCGACCCCAAAGTCGAGGTTTACGCCATCGAACTGGATGGTCATGCCGAAGGCTTGTTAGAGCTTGATTTTCGCCAGGACACCGAATGCGAACTGGCCTTTTTCGGCCTGACCACCCGGATGATCGGTCGGGGACTGGGCCGGTTCATGATGAACGCCGCCATAGACCATGCGTGGCGCAAACCAATCACCCGGTTTCACGTCCACACCTGCACACTGGATCACCCGTCAGCCCTTGGGTTTTACCAACGCAGCGGGTTCACACCGATCCGCCAGCAAATCGAAATCGCCGATGACCCCCGGCTGGCCGGGTTGATCCCGCGCGACGCGGGATCCCATATACCGATCATCGAAAGCTGAAGGGCGGCTTACCAGTTCGGGTGATACCCGCGACCGGACCCGACATTCACATGCACCGGACCGCACTGCGCACCGACACTGGCACCGGTATGAACACCGCCCGATCCGACGCCAACGTTTACGTTGGTACGGGGCGTGTTACAGGCCTCGCACCCAGCAAGAAGCGTGCTGGAAAAGGCCAAAACAATAAGCAATCGCATGTAATTTTCTTTCTCTAACGAATCCCGCAGCGGTCAAAAACACCCACCCTGTCCGCTAAACGTAACAATGACACCCTAAGTGCAGCAAGAGCCAAAGCCCTAATTATACCGAAAACCCCAGGTGTTTATCGAACGCCGCCAGCACTTGCCTGTAGACGTCTCGTTTGAACGGCACGATCCGGTCGACCAGATGCACAGGCTCCTGCCACTTCCACACCGTGAATTCGGGATGTTCAGTCGCAATATCCACCTGATCATCGGTGCCGTGAAACCGCATCAGATACCACTTCTGCTCTTGCCCGCGATACTTGCCCTTCCAGATCTGCGGCACGATATCATGCGGAAGATCATAGGGCAGCCAGTCGTCAGTCTGATCGACGATCTCGACCAGATCACGGGTCACACCGGTTTCTTCCCACAACTCACGCAGCGCTGCTTCGCGCGGGTCTTCGCCCTTGTCGACCCCGCCCTGCGGCATTTGCCAGGCTTCGGCATGGCGGTCATTGCGCTGCCCTACGAACACATGGCCGTCTGCATTCATCAGCATCACGCCGACACAACGACGATAGGGCAGTTTCGCGATCTCTTCCGGGGTCATCTGGTGTCTCCATTCGGTACTGCCCTTGTCTAGCAACGCCCCCGTCCGACACAAGGGGCACCTTGCCACGCAGGATGTTTCACGCATGTTAACGTAAGGCGCCAATTTCAATGACGCTGCGTTCAGGATGACTCGCACGCAAACCATCGTAAACCTGCACGCAACTAAGGGAGAGTGATATGACTGCGTACCCACATCTTTTGGCCCCGCTTGATCTGGGCTTTACCACACTGAAAAACCGCGTCCTCATGGGCTCGATGCACACCGGTCTTGAAGAAACCAAAGACTGGAACCGCGTCGCCGAATTCTATGCCGAACGCGCCCGCGGCGGTGTTGCGCTGATGGTCACGGGTGGCATCGCGCCCAACCGCGAAGGCGGCGTTCTGCCCGGCGCCTCGGGCATGATGAACGACAAGGATGTCGCCGACCATTCCATCGTCACCCAACGCGTGCACGACGCGGGCGGCAAGATCGCCATGCAGATCCTGCATGCGGGCCGCTATGCCTATAGCCCCGAATGCGTCGCCCCCAGCCCGGTGAAATCCCCAATCTCGCCCTTCCCGCCTGCCGAACTGGACGAAGACGGCATCCAGAAACAGATCAACGACATCGCAAACTCCGCCGTTCTGGCCCAGAAGGCCGGCTATGACGGGGTCGAGATCATGGGCTCCGAAGGCTACTTCCTGAACCAGTTCATCGTCACCCACACCAACAAACGCACCGACGGGTGGGGCGGATCGTACGAAAACCGCATCAAACTGCCGATTGAGGTCGTCCGCCGCACCCGCGAGGCTGTCGGCCCGGATTTCATCATCATCTACCGCCTGTCGATGATTGACCTGATCCCCAACGGCTCGACCCACGCAGAAGTCGTGCAACTGGCGCAGGAAATCGAAAAGGCCGGCGCCACGATCATCAACACCGGCATCGGCTGGCACGAAGCCCGCATTCCCACCATCGCCACCTCTGTCCCGCGGCGCGCCTTTGCCTGGGTCACGAAAAAGCTGATGGGCAAGGTCTCTATTCCCGTCATCACCTCCAACCGGATCAACACGCCCGAAATCGGCGAAGAGGTTCTGGCCGAAGGCTGCGCCGACATGGTGTCAATGGCCCGCCCAATGCTGGCCGACGCGCATTTCGTCGCCAAGGCCGCCAATGATGAGAGCGCCAAGATCGCCCCCTGCATCGGCTGTAACCAGGCCTGTCTCGATCACACATTCGGCGGCAAGCTGACCACCTGTCTGGTCAACCCGATGGCCTGCTATGAAACCGAACTGACCATCACCAAATCCGACACCCCCAAAACCATCGCCATCGTCGGCGCAGGCCCCGCCGGTCTGTCCACCGCGATGACGGCGGCCGAACGCGGCCACACCGTGACCCTGTTCGACCGTGCCGACGAAATCGGCGGCCAGCTCAACATGGCCAAGCAGGTCCCCGGCAAGGAAGAGTTCTGGGGCTTCGTCGACTGGTACCGTACCATGATCGCCGATCTGGGCATCACCGTGGAACTGGGCAAAGAGATCACTGCCGACGACCTGACCGGCTATGATGAGGTTATCATTGCCACCGGCGTCCTGCCCCGCGATCCGCAGATTCCTGGTCAGGACGGCCCCAACGTGGTCGACTATATCGACGTTCTGCGCGGCAAGGTGACCGTGGGTGACCGCGTCGCCGTGATCGGCGCGGGTGGCATCGGTTTTGATGTCTCCGAATACCTCGTGCACGACGGCGACAGCCCCACCGAAAACCTCCCCCTCTGGATGGAAGAATGGGGCGTGACCGACCCGGAAAAAGCCCGTGGCGGTCTGGCCCCCGAAGGCCCGCAACCCCACAAGCCCGCGCGCCAGGTCACCCTGCTGCAACGCAAGTCCGAAGCCCTGGGCAAACGCCTCGGCAAGACCACCGGCTGGATCCACCGCGCCGCGCTTAAGATGAAGAATGTCGAATTTGTTGGCGGCGTGAATTATGAACGCATCGATGCCGACGGCCTGCACGTCAGCTTTGGTGAGGCCCGCGAAAACCCGAAAGTGATCCCCGCCGACACAATCGTCCTTTGTGCCGGTCAGGTCTCGGATCGCTCGCTGGCCGACGCGCTGGCCGACAAGGGGATCACCTCCCATGTCATCGGTGGCGCCGATGTGGCCTCAGAACTCGATGCCAAACGCGCCATCCGTCAAGGCACCGAACTGGCCGCCGCATTGTAAAGGGCATCCATCGAAAATAATTGCCGCGAGCACCCGTTCAAACAGGCGCTCGCAGCTCCAAAAAACGCCTGATCGGCACATGTCAGGCGACGTCTGCCAGCCCCTCACACCAGAACAAAACCGCTCATCCACCTTGTTTTACAAGGCGTCCAGCCGCTTTTCGCGCGCGTTTTCGGCAGACAAATGCCCGGTCAGGATTTCCTGACCTGACGCCGGTTTTCATCCAGCCTAACGTCTATGCATATTGTTTGTGGACGGTTGCAGTCCTTTAATACGTAGGTTTTTTTCATGTTTGGATTTGATTTTGCGCCTGTTGATCTGGAAGTATTCTGCCGGACGCTGGGCTTGATTGGCTTCGCGATTTATGTGCTGGCCTTTATCAGCCTGAGTTTCGGCAGGCTCACCAGCACAAGACCCCTCTATTTCGTTATGGTCCTTGTTGCGTCCAGCTGCGTATTGGCCAGCCTCTGGGCAGATTTCAACCTGTCCGCAGCGCTGATCCAATCGTTCTATATCGTCGTGTCGCTTGGAGCGATTGCCGTCCGCAGCCGCGTGTGGCTGGGATCGGGTCTCATGATCCGGAAATGACACGCCCCGGGCTCAGGCCCCTCCCGCTGGCCCGGGGCGACCACCTTTGATCACACGCGCAACCGCGCCCGGCGTCAGCCGTGCTCAGCGCGGCTGTCGGCGGGCGCCGCGGCCCGGTCGTCCATGCCATAATCCCGGATCACCTGCGCCACCCGCAACCGGTACCCGGCAAAGATCCCGCCCCGCCCCTTGGCCTGCGCGCCGCGATGCTCGGCCAATGCCCGCCACTGCGTCACGGCCGCCTCGTCGCGAAAAAACGACAACGACAACAGTTTCTCGGGGTTGGTCAGGCTCTGAAACCGCTCGACCCCCAGAAACCCGTCCACCTGCTCGGCCAGTGGCCGCATGGCGGCCGCCACATCCAGATAGTGATCCATCTGCCCCTCGGCCGGTTCAACTTCGAAAATAATCGCGATCATAGGTCCCCTCCCTGCGGTGCCGAGGCCAGCGTCAGCCAGGTTCGGTCTTCACGCAACAGGAACTTTTCCCGCTGGGCAAACTCATAGTTTTCCCGCCCCAACGGATCAGCCGCCAACCGCGTGCGATAGGCCTCATAGGCAGCAAGGCTGGGGATATTGTAGATCCCATAGGCCAGCGTCGACGATCCTTCGTGCGGGGCATAATAGCCGATCAGATCGGCCCCGCAGCGCGGGATCGCCTGCCCCCAGTTGCGCGCATATTGCTGAAATTCGGCCTTTTTCGTGGGATCGATCTGGTATCGAATGATACAGGTGAGCATGTGGAGGTTCCTTTTTTTGATCTCTCCCCAGGTTTAGCAGCTTCCTAAACGTCCATGCTTCGATTATGATCGAACTATGAAAGACGGACCCGACATCGCCCGACTCGCCGCCCTGATTGGCGACCCGGCCCGTGCCAACATCCTGACGGCTCTCATGTCCGGCAAGGCGCTGACGGCAAGCGAACTGGCCACCGAAGCCGGCGTCAGCCCGCAAACGGTCAGCTCCCATTTGCGCAAACTGGAAGAGGGCGGGCTTACCACGGTACTCAAGCAAGGCCGGCACAGATATGTGTCGCTCTCCGGCGATGACGTTGCCCAGGCGCTGGAAGGCCTCATGGGTCTCGCGGCAGGGCGCGGTCACCTGCGGGTGCGGACCGGTCCGAAAGACCCCGAACTGCGCCACGCAAGGGTGTGCTACAATCACCTCGCCGGTGAACGCGGCGTCCAGATGTTTCGCGCCATGCGCGCATGCGGGCACCTGGCCCTGGACGGCGACGCGGTCACCCTGACCGACACCGGCACCCGGTTCGTCACTGATCTTGGCATAGATCTGGCCGAACTCGAAAAAAGCCGCGCCCCGATGTGCCGCGAATGCCTGGACTGGAGCGCGCGACAATATCACCTCGCCGGAACACTCGGCCGCGCCATGCTGACCCGTATGGAGCACCTTGGCTGGATGTCCCGCGCAAGCGAGGGCCGCGTGATCACCTTGACCACCCAAGGCGCAGCCCGGTTCGACACGCTGTTCATGCCCGATCGCGCAAGCCAAAGCGTCTGAACCGCGCCAAACGCCGTCAGCAACACGGACCAAACCGCCGACACCACCCAGCAACTAGACCCGAAACGCTCCCGCCAGTCGTCGATCCCCTAACGGTGATCTCCTCCTGTTGGGCGCAGGCCGCGCAATCCCGTCTCAACACACTGGAAACGACTGTTTCTACGTTTCCGCGCGCTCAACGATCCACATCAAAACCCTGATATTATCCCAAGACTGCCCCGTTCTTGCCCAGATCTGAAGCGATACAGGTCATCGGAACACGAGAAGCCGAGGAAAATTAAATGGACCGTCTCACCGAAATGGAAGCCTTCGCCAATGTCGTGGATCAAGGAGGATTCACCGATGCGGCCAAAAAGATGGGGATCTCCAAATCGGCTGTGTCCAAACACGTCTCAAGCCTGGAAGCGCGCCTTGGTGCCCGCCTGCTGAACCGCACGACCCGTCGTGTCAGCCCGACCGAGATTGGCCTTGCCTATTATGACCGCGCCCGCCGCGTGTTGAACGATGCTGGCGAAGCCGACGCGCTGGTCACATCCATGCAATCCGCGCCATCCGGCCTTCTGCGGATCTCGGTTGCGACCGACTTCGGCGTCAATCACCTGTCCCCGGTTCTGTCCGAATTCCTGTCCGACTTCCCCGAGATCACCGTGAACATGGTTCTGAACAATCGCTACGTCGAACTGATTTCGGAAGGGTTCGATATGGCGATCCGAATCGGAGAGCTGGAAGACAGCACCCTGCGTGCCCGCAAACTGACCGAAACCACCAAGCGCATGATCGCCTCGCCCGAGTATTTCGAGCGTTATGGCCGCCCGCAAAAGATCGACGATCTGAACGAGCACAAGTTGCTGCATTATTCGAACCAGTCCAGCGGCAATGTCTGGAAACTGACCGCGCCATCCGGCGAAAAGCGTCAGGTGCGCACCGCTGGCTGGCTGAGTGTCAACGACGGCCAATCCTTGCTGAACGCCGCGATTTCGGGCCTCGGCATCGCCTATCTGCCCAGCTATCTCTATTCAGATGCCCTTGACGAAGGCCTGATCGAAGACGCCATGCCGTCGCTTCCGATGGAAACCCAAGGCATCTATGCCGTCTACCCGCCGGGCCGTTTCACCCAGCCCAAGGTCCGCGCCTTTATCGATTTCCTGGCGCATCAATTCGCCGACAAAGGCCCGACCAACTGGTAACTCTTTTCATGTTGCTTCCCTTGGCAACCCAACCTGCCCCCGGCGCCGCTTGGCTTCGGGGGTTTCTTTTTAGCGCTTGGGTTCCAGCCACAGCTCCAGCGTGTTTTGCGCCGGTTTCGGCCCCTTCGACCAGCCGGTCAAATCCTCAACACCGACTCGGTTCACATACCCCTGATCCATCAGGATTTGATTGACCTCGGCCGCCAGCGCCCGCGCGGCCGCCCGGTCCTCTTTCCAGAAATACCGGACCTCCTGCAGATTTGCGGAAGATGACAGCCGTTCCTCGCGCGGCACCTCATACCCGAACAGCCGCAATTCGTCCGAGATGCCCTCGATAATCGACCGGCCCACGCCGGCGAATTGCACATAGACCAGCGACAGCGGTTCCTGTTCGACGACGACCACGGGTTCGACCATCATTTCTGGCGGCGGCGCGATCTGTTGTGACTGGGCGAACCCACGCACCTCATCAATCGCGGCTTCGTCCACACCACCCTGCGGGCCGGTGCCATCCGTTATGCGTTGCTGCAACACCACCAGTTGCGCGCTCAGCTGTTCAACCTGCTCGGCCAGGCTGTCCAACCCCGTTGCAAGCGTGCTCAACCCTTCCTGGCTGGCCTGCGCCTGGTCCGTATTGCGCGACCGCAACGCATCCGACTGGGCCTGAATCTCTTTGATCAGCTCTTCCTGAGCTGTCGAGATTTCGGTCTTGATCCCGTCCAGACTGGCACGAAGGTGGGTCACGTCGTTGGCGACCTCGGTCCGGGTCAGGTCCACGTCCTTTTCCATCTGCGTCAACTGTGCCGAGCGGCGTTGCGCCTCAGTCTCGGCATCCAGCAGCTTTTCCTCGCGCCGCTCCAGATGGTCGTCCAGAATTTCCAACCGAGAAAACGTCTTTTGCGCGGCGACGTTGGCCTCTCCCGTTGCGGTCTGCATTTGTTGCAAAGTGGTATCCACCCGCTCCTGCCAAAACCTCAGAAACTGATCGACTTCTGTCTGTGCATTGTCGCGCAGGGCGGCCACATCGTTTGTGACCTTCAGGTTCACGTCCCGAACCAGTTCATCGCCCCGCAGCTCGGCGGCGACCTTGGCCGATTGGATCACGTTATAGCCAAAGAAACCCAGAACCCCGGACACGAACACGCCCATGGCGGCAAAATAGGTAACGACTCGTTTGCGGACCGTGTTTTCCAGCCGGTCGGCCAGATCATCTTCGAAACGGCGCAACTCTTCCTCGTCGATCTGCATGTGAAATATCCTCGTGAAAACCAGAGCCCTAATGCCGCCCAGCCTATCACAATTTCCGCTATTTCGGCAGCAGGATGACCTCGACCCGACGGTTGGCCTCGCGTCCCGCCTTGGTCAGGTTCGACGCAATCGGCGCAAGATACCCCATGCCTTCGGCTTCGATCCGGTCACCCGAGACATCGAAATCCCGAAGCATCCGCGCCCGAACCGCTTCGGCCCGGGATTTGGACAGGGCGATATTCGCAGACAGGCGACCAACGCTGTCCGTGTGGCCGACAAAGACAAGGCGATAATCATCGTGGGTATCGATAAAGCCGGACAGCGCCTCAAGCGACGCAAACGGGCCGTCGCCCAGTTCGTTGGCCCCTGTCCTGAACTCCAAGTCGCTTAAAACAACATGGCCTTGCGCCATCAGCCGCGAAACCAGATCCTCTGCAAGTGGCGCAACAGGCGTCTCGGTCGGGAGGACAACCGGAATACCCTGTTCTTGCGTCACCTCGGTCGCGATGATCTGCTGCACATAAACCGACGCTGCCGTGCGGCTGATCAAAAGGCTTTGAACGTCACCCGGTGCACGTCGCGCCGACAGAAACCGGAAATCCCCAAGATCCACATACATGTGCGGGCCGGGCAAAACCTCGGTTCCAAAGCGGAAATCAAACCCGCCACACGCCTTGTCCGCGCATTCAAAAATGGTCTCATACCCTTGCGCCGCTATCTGCGCGCGCAAGGGGGCCAGCATCTGCAACGTCGTCGATGATCCGCCATCAATCCGCCAGCTGCGCCGCTCGATCCGCCCTTCGATCAATTCGGCAGGAATCGCCCCATCCGCAAACGGGCCGATGGGCAGCGCATAACTGTCCAGCGGGCTGATGCGTTCGGCTTGCTCACGCGCGGTCACCGGCAGCTCCAGCGCGGCAAGAGCCGGGGCCACGGCCAGAAACAAAAAGGTGACGACGGCAGTTCTGATCATCTGTGTTGGGCGTGATACTCTTCGTTCGGCCACATCGCCGTCGCGCTCGAGATCCGGTTGGTCATGTTGTAAAACGCCGCGACATTGGCGATGTCCCAGATATCGCGATCACTGAATCCGACATCGCGCAGGCCCTGCCGGTGCTCTTCTTCGATCGACGCGCTGGAGGTGGTCATATGCGCCGCGAAATCCAGCATTGCGCGCTGCCGCGCATCCAGATCGGCAACGCGATAGTTCATCACCATCATCTCGCCCAGCATCGGATCGCCCGACAATTGCCGCACCGCTGCGCCATGCGCCACAAGGCAATAGAAGCATTTGTTGATCGATGACACGACCACGGCAATCATCTCGCGCTCCAGCTTGCTCAGCCCGCTCTGCCCCAGCATCAGATCGTTATACATGGCCGTAAACGTGTTCAGCTTGTCGATATCAAACGCGTTCGCCTTCAGCACGTTCGGCACCATGCCCAGCTTGTCGACGCAAATGTCAAAATACTTCTGCGTAGCTTCGGGCAACGGGTCGACCATCGGCAAATCAAGCGCGGTCACGGGTCTGGTGTCAGTCACGTCGGTATCTCCTCATTCGGCGTGCGTCGATAATGATACTGCCCCACAACACGCATTCCGAGCGAGGAATACAAGCCGTTCGCCGCGTCATTCGCTTGCGTGCACAATACGGTCATACGGGTGGCGCCGTGATCGCGCGCCCAAATGGCCGCACCACGCATCATCCACTTGCCCAACCCCATCCCGCGCTGATGCGGCAGGATTTCAAGCGCATGCACCATCGCGGCGTCGCCTTGGATGGCCACAAACCCGACCCCGCCGGGTTTGTCGTTATAGCGCCCCAGCAGCCCGGTTTTCGGCCCCTTGGCGCGCTGCATGACAGCCAGCCGTTCCGGACCGATGCCACCGCTGGCCCAAGCCTCGCACATGATCGCCAACGGTTCCCAAACCACCAGAACCGTCACGCGCGGGATCGGGAGGTCAGTCAGCTGATCCAGGCCGCATTCATAGATATTGACCGCATCGAACGCCTCATACCCGCGCGCTGCCAGTGCGGCATCCAGCGCCGCATCCTCGGGCCGGATCATGAACAACGGGCGCTGCCCCATATCGCGCATCGCGGCCTCGGCTGCATCGATATCGCTATCGTCAAAGGCACCGTTCACAGTTGCCGCCGACACCCGGCTGCCGCCCCCGTCACCCCGGCGCAGGGTCCACGGGCCAACCTGCCGATACTCCGCAGCAGGCCACGTCCCGTCAACAATCTCGGCAATCGACGGATGCGTGCTCAAAGGCCAAGCTCCCCGGCCAGCCGGGTCATGGCCGCGTCGATACGCGCCCCGTCAGACCCGCGCACAACCACGCTTGCCCCGAACACCCCATTCTTCTGAAACGGATAGCATCCAATCGACAAATCACTGAAATCAGCCGCCAACGCGTTCAGCGTCGCCGCGATCTCGCCTTCGCCCCGCTCGATCCGCAAGGATTGCGACAACAGCGGCGCGCCCCCGGTGATCGTCGGCAGAACGCTGGCCACCATGGCCTCGAACACCGCCGGAACCCCGGCCATCACATTGACGTTCTCAAGCGTAAATCCCGGCGCGGTCGATACCGGATTGTCGATCAGCGTCGCCCCATCCGGAATCCGCGCCATCCGCAACCGCGCCTCGTTCAGTTCAACCCCGGTCCGCGCATAATGGGCCTCCAGCAACGCCCGCGCATCATCGCGGACATCAATCGACGCGCCAAAGGCGGCCGCGATGCAATCGGCCGTTATATCATCATGGGTCGGCCCGATCCCACCACTGGTGAACACGTGATCATAGGCCGCCGACAACGCCTGAACCGCGCCGGTTATCGCGTCCGGATCATCGCTGACCACGCGCACTTCGCGCAGGTCGACGCCGTGTTTGGTCAGTTCACCGGCCAGATAGTACATGTTCGAATCGCGGGTCCGGCCTGACAGGATTTCATCGCCGATCACCAACATAGCTGCGGTAGGATTGGTCATCTCGTCCCTTTCGTGAGTGGGCGGTCTTGAAGGGCCGCCCGGGCAGGTATAGGCCGGGTTTCATGCGCTTTCAAACCCCTCTTGTCCCCGCCCGGCTGATACGTCGCTACAAACGGTTTCTCGCCGATTGCACTCTGGATGACGGGCGCGAGGTCACCGCCCATTGCGCCAACCCCGGCTCGATGATGGGTCTGGCCGAACCCGGCATGAAGATCTGGCTTGAACCTAACGACGACCCGAAGAAAAAGCTCAAATTCGGCTGGCGACTGGTTGACCATGAAAATGGCCATTTCACCGGCGTCGATACCTCGGTCCCCAACCGCGCCCTGCGCAGCGCCCTCATCGACCGTCAGATCCCCGATCTGGACGCCTATGAAACCGTCCGCCCCGAGGTGAAATACGGTCAGGCCAGCCGCATCGATTTCCTGCTGACCCAGCCGGGCCTGCCCGACACCTATGTCGAGGTCAAATCCGTCACCCTGTCCCGCCAGCCCGGTCTTGCTGAATTCCCCGACAGCGTCACCGCGCGCGGAGCGAAACATCTGGGCGAATTGGCCGACATGGCCCGCGACGGTCACCGCGCGATCCTGCTGTATCTGGTGCAGCGCACCGATTGCAGCACCGTCACTGTGGCCGCCGATATAGATCCGACCTATGCCGCCGCCCTTGCCGCCGCGACCAGGGCGGGTGTCGAGGTGATGGCCCTTGGCTGCACCCTGTCCCCCGACAGCATCGACGTCGCCAACCCCTTACCGGTGCAGATCGCTACTGCGGTCTGACAATTGAAATCGACGGGTCGTAAACCACGGTCGTGATGTCCACAAACGCCGCCGGATCGGGGGCCCAGGATGCAGTCATCTCGGCGGTTTCCAACCGGGCCAACTGTCCGGACGCCGGATCCAGAAAGGCCGTATAAAGCCCGCCAAACCAGCTTCCGTGCACATTTGTATCGGTCTTGGTCCGATAGACATATTTGACCAGCGTCTGACCATCGACAGCCACCTCGCCCGGACAGGATGTCTCGGACAAGTTGGCCGCCTGCTGAACGTTCATCTGACGCGTCATCTCGGCAAAATCCGCTGGCAATTTTGACCCTGTTGGCGTCCACGGCCCGTCAAAAGATGGCCCCGACCACATGTCCAGATCATAGGTCAGATAATAATTGCCGCCCGACTTGCTAACCGACTTCAGAACCGTTTCCCAATACACATCCGTGACCATGGTTTCGCTGCCGTCCGGATTGTGCCGGATCGTCGTTTCATGCCGCTTGGGGCGCACAAACGGGTCCATCGCCCCGCCTTGAAACATGGCCGCAATCGTCTCGCGACAAGGATCAGCCGCTGCGGGCGGGATGGTCAGACCCACCGAAACAGCACTCAGACACAGGGCGGAAAAGCCGGAAATACGCATGAAAAACCTCCAGTCACAGAATGAAAGACACGATGAAATATCATCCCACACTAAGGCCCAGCCCCGCCATCGGGCAAGTCCCGGCATCTTAAGCAACTGTAAACGCGCCGTTTGCCGCCTTGACGCCGTCTTGAATTCTCTGTGCGGCTCACCTCTGGTCCTTCCCCACAAATCGTCCTAAATAGGATGCAAGCGCAGAATGATGGAGCGTATTTTGAAAAGTGATTTACGCGGTCGTGTGACCAAAGATGGAATCCGCCTTTATGACCGGTCCGATTTCGCCGGGATGCACGCCGCTGGAAAGTTGGCGGCGCAAATTCTGGATGACATCGCCCCCTTTGTTTTTCCCGGCCAGTCAACCGGAGTGATCGACGGCAAGATCACCGAGATGGTCGAAGCCAATGGCGCGACCTCGGCAACGATCGGCTACAAAGGTTATCAGCACGCCAGCTGCATTTCCGTGAACCACGTGGTCTGCCATGGCATCCCGGGGGCCAAGGTGCTCAAGGATGGCGACATCCTGAACATCGACGTCACCGTGATCGTCGATGGCTGGTACGGCGACACGTCCCGCATGTATGCAGCCGGCAAACTGCCGCGCAAGGCCGAGCGTCTGATCCAGGTCACACATGACGCCCTGTTCAAAGGCATCGAAATGGTCAAGCCGGGCAACACGTTCGGCGATATTGGCCACGCCATTCAGGCCTATGTCGAAGCCCACCGGATGAGCGTGGTTCGTGATTTCTGTGGTCACGGACTTGGCCGCGTGTTCCACGCTCCGCCCAATGTTCTGCATTATGGCCGTCCCGGAACCGGTGCCGTTCTGGAAGAGGGCATGTTCTTCACCATCGAACCGATGGTGAATCTGGGCCGACCCGAGACCAAGACGCTGGCCGATGACTGGACTGCCGTCACCCGCGACAAATCCCTTTCCGCGCAGTTCGAACATTCGATCGGGGTCACGGCTGATGGATATGACATTTTCACCCTGTCACCCGGCGGAAAATTTCACCCCACATATGGCGAGTGACCCGGGGGAATTTTTTCCCGGGCAAGTCTCACGGTGATTGTCTCATTCCGGGGCAGTACAAAACGGTACATCGCCCCGGTTTGGGATGTACAAAACGGCCCAAACTCCTGCCCCGCAGGGGTTTAGCCGGTCACAGGATATGTGCGGGCACCTCGGCCATGTCGAGGATCACCGTCGCGCCCAACGCCTGCAACTGTGCCCCATCCCCCAGCGGGGCATAGCCAAGACACCGCATTCCGGCCCGCGCCGCGGCGGTCACACCGGTGGCACTGTCTTCGACCACCAGACACTCGGCTGGTTGCACGCCAAACTGCTCTGCCGCAGCCAAAAATAATCCCGGGTCAGGTTTGGAAACGCCCAGCGTATAAGCCGAAAAGATCCGGCCCTGAAACTGCTCCCAAAGCCCATTCTGGCCCAATGTGATCTGCATTTTGGCCTCGTGTCCGTTTGACGCAACGCAATGCGGAATATCATTATTTTCCAAATAACCCAGCAGGTTACGCACACCTGGGACAAGCGGAACGCCCTCTTCCAGACGCGCATACATCTTGGCATAGATCTGATCGACCCAGTCGGTTGGAAGGTCCGCGCCCAGTGTGCGGGCCTTCGCGGCAACGCCCAACATCGTCCCGCCAACGAACATCCGAAAACAGTCTTCCAGCGTCAGGGTCAGCCCGTATCCGGCAAGATCCTCGACCAGAACAAGGTTGGTCGCGCGTTCGCTATCGACCAGAACGCCGTCACAATCAAAAATGACCAGACCTGTCATGATGCGGCTCCGTCTTCGCGCCACAACAGCGTGATATGGGTGTCTCCATACTTGCGCGCATCATGCATTTCAAAACCGGGAGGCGCCATCATCGGTGCATTTTCCTCCCATACTATCAATGCGTTATCTGCGATCCAGCCGCCATCCACCGCCGCTAACAAGGCCTTTTCCCCAATCCCTTTGCCATACGGCGGATCAAGGAACACAAGGTCATAGGGCGCATCAGAATTGGGCCCCAACTTCGTCGCATCCCGCCGGATCAACTGCGTATGCGTGGCCCCGGTCAACCCGATGTTCTTGCGGATCAGCCCCTGCGCCACACGCCCGTCATCGACAAAGGTCACGTGCTCTGCCCCGCGCGACAGGGCTTCCAACCCCAAAGCACCCGTTCCGGCAAACAGGTCCAGCACCCGCGCATCGGCAATAACTCCCAGCGAAGTCAGAACGCTGAACAAGCTTTCGCGCACCCGATCAGTCGTCGGGCGCAGATGCGCGCCCGCATCGCCTTTGCCAACCGAGGCCAAGGCCCGCCCCCGGAACGCGCCCGCAATGATCCTCACGCTTTGAGCAGGGGTTTAAGATCCGCCTCGGGATCGCTCACAATGGCTGGATCTGCGGTTTTACCGTTGTCGATCAAACGCTTACCCACCATATAGGCGCGTGGATCATTCATCGCGTCAACCGCCAGCAACTGGCCACCTTTGTAGTACCAGAACGATACCGTCTGACCGTCGCCCAGACGCGACACAATATGGTCATACCCGGTGTTCAGCCCGGCAATCTGCAATTTGACGTCATACTGGTCCGACCAGAACCATGGCTGCGGCACATAAGCGGTTTCGCCGCCCATCATATTGGCCGCCACGCATTCGGCCTGATCAATCGCATTTGGTACGCTTTCCAGCCGCAACCGACCCTTGCGATACGGGAAAGATGCGCAATCGCCCGCCGCCCAGATTGATGCATCCGACGTCCGGCCCAGTGCATCAGTCTTGATCCCGTTTTCGATCTCAAGCCCGGCCATCTCGGCCAACGCCGTCGACGGGGCGATGCCCACACCGACAACGACGAAATCGACGTCGATCTCACTGTCATCGCTTAGGATTGCGCCAGTTACACGGCCATCAGTCCCGACCAAACGCTGCAACCCGATTCCTTCTATGATTTCAACGCCATGCTCACTGTGGAGCGTGCGGAAATAGTCGCTCGTTTCCTTGGCCGCGACCCGTTGCAGGATGCGGTCGGCCATCTCAACCAATGTCACTTTGACACCAAGCTTGGCAGCGACTGCGGCGGCTTCCAGACCGATATAGCCACCGCCAACGATCAAGGCGCGCTTGCCCTTGACGACATGCGGCGCCATCGCATCGACATCATCCAACCCGCGCACCACAAAAACGCCGTCCAGATCGCCGCCGATCGCGGCTGGCAAGCGGCGTGGATCAGACCCGGTGGTCAGGGCCAGTTGGTCATAGGCGATCACCTCATCCCCGACCGTCACGGTTTTACCAACAGGATCGATGGCCGTGACCGGCTGTCCCAGTTTCACTGTAATGCTCTGTTCTGCATAGAAACTTTCGGGGCGCAAAAACAAACGTTCCAATGCCATATCGCCCAGCAAATACGCCTTGGACAACGGCGGACGCTGATAGGGCAACACCGGCTCGGCCCCGATCAACGTGATTTCGCCTGTAAACCCGTCTTTGCGTAATTTGGCGACAAGCGATGCGCCTGCCTGCCCCGCACCGATCACGACATAGTGAGACACCTGTATCTCTCCCATCAATTAATGGTCTTCATTGCGTGGGAACCTACATGAGCGTAGGGCTTATATGCAATTGGAACCGCCATGTGCGAATACCTACAAAACGGAGGAATAATATGATTTCAGTTGGCGACACACTGCCCGAAGCAACCCTGATCCAGATGACAGCCGATGGACCCGCCGCAGTGTCCCTGGCAGAAAAGACAGCAGGCCGCAAAGTTGTGATCTTTGCCGTTCCCGGCGCCTTCACGCCGACCTGCCATTCGGCACACGTGCCCAGCTTTATCCGCACGAAGGATCAGTTCGACGCCAAGGGCGTTGAAGAAGTCATTTGCGTGTCGGTCAATGACCCCTTCGTGATGAAAGCCTGGGGCGATGCAACCGGCGCTGCTGCTGCTGGCATCACCATGCTGGCCGACGCTGACAGCGGCTTCACCAAGGCCATCGGCATGGACTTTGACGCGCCCCCTGCTGGCCTGATGGCCCGTTCGGGTCGTTATGCGATGCTGGTGGAGGATGGCAAAGTGACCCTGTTCCAACCAGAAGAAAGCCCCGGTGTCTGCGAAGTGTCCGCTGGCGAAGGCCTTCTGGCGTCGATGTAATACCTGAATACGCGCCGCGGCCACCTTGGGTTGCGGCGCAGTTTCTTCCAAAGGAGGAGCTATGTTGTACAGATTTGCCATACCCGCCTTGCTGCTGGTCGCCGCCTGCGAGGTGCCGGATAATCCGGTACGCACGTCAAATTCCGGTGCCACGCAGATCAGCATTCAGAACGGCAGGAATTGCCTGAACAACCGCTGCTTTGATCTGAACACCAGCCGAGGGTCCGTCCAATTGACCGGCAAAAACCCGGCTCGCATTCCGTCTGGCATCAATTACTCGGATGGCTTTGTCACACAAGACGAATTCAACCGCATGTTCGCAGCTGCCAATTCGGCCTATGCCTCGGGGGTTGGTCGCCGCTGAGAGATCAGATCAGACTGTCCATCTTGCGCGCCAGTTTCGCGTCCAAAGCGCTTAGCCCATCGACATCATGTGTGGTCAAAACCACGTCGACCGAGCGATAGACATTGCTCCATTCCGGGTGATGATCCCATTTTTCGGCCCAGATCGCGACACGTGTCATCCAGCCGAACGCATCCACAAAATCGTCAAAGCGAAAGGTCTTGGTGATCGCATCGCGCCCTTCAACCATTTCCCAGCCGGTGGCGAACAGCGGGTCCAGCAATGGCCCCCGGGTTTCTTCTGACATCTTCTCGGTCATTCTTGCTCCTCCACATGTGCCTTCCGGAAAGGCCCGTATTCGGTCAGGATTTCGATCTCTTCCGCAACCGCCTCGCGCTCCGCCGCAAGATACTTGCGCACGGCGTCGGCGAAACCCGGATCAGCAATCCAATGCAGGCTATGAGTCTGCGTCGGCAGATACCCCCGCGCCAGCTTGTGTTCCCCCTGCGCCCCCGCTTCGACCCGCTGCAATCCGTGCTCGATGGCAAAGTCGATTGCCCGATAATAGCACAGTTCGAAATGCAGACAGGGATGATGTTCAACGCAGCCCCAATAGCGGCCAAACAACGCCTCACGCCCGATGAAATTCAGCGCCCCCGCCACCCAGCGACCATCGCGTTCTGCCAAAGCCAGCATGACATCGTCACGCATATGCGCCTGAACCTCGTCAAAAAACGCCCGCGACAGGTAGGGAGACCCCCATTTCCGCGCACCGGTATCCTGATAGAACTGCCAGAACGCATCCCAATGCTCGGGCTGCAGATCGTCACCCGTGAACATCTGAATGGTGCCACCAAACGCATTGGCCTGCTGACGTTCCTTGCGCAAATTCTTGCGTTTGCGCGATGACAGGCTGGCAAGGAACGCATCAAAGCTGTCATACCCGGGGTTCAACCAATGAAACTGCTGACTGGTCCGGTGCATCAGGCCCATCTGCTCGCCCTTCGCCGCTTCATCCTCGGTGCAAAAGGTTATGTGAACAGAACTGACCTCGTTGTCTGACGCCAGTTGCACCGCGCCCTGCACAAGCGCCGATTCACCCACACCGGAATACCCGGGCCGCACCAGAAACCGCCGCCCCGTCGCAGGCGTGAATGGGGCCGCGATCTGTAACTTGGGATAGTAATGCCCGCCCGCGTTTTCATACGCGTGGGCCCAGTTATGGTCGAAGATGTATTCGCCCTGGCTGTGGTGCTTGATGTACATCGGCGCTGCGGCAATCAGCATCCCGTCCAGATAGGCCGCCAGATACCGCGGCTCCCACCCGGATCGCGCCCCGACCGACCCGCTGGTCTCAAGGGCGCGCAAAAACCTATAGGTCGTGAACGGATCCAGCGGCGCGCCACCATCGGACGCTTCCGGGCAGGCGCAGGCATCCCAATCTTCTGCCGCGATCTGCGACAGAGAGGTCAGTACATTAATCTCGATCTGAGCCTGGTCCATAATCTCTCCGCGCCTGATCACTATCTGTGGTCTGACGCCATTGGATCAAGCCGGAAGATCGGCCAGATAGCCCTCGAAGGTGATATTATCCGACAGTTTGCGCGCCTCCGCCTCGGCTTCGGGCGACCGGATCGTCCAGCACAACACTGGCACACCATCGTCCCACAACTGGCGCACCCTTGGGTTGGCCAGATCTACAGCATGATGGCTGATGAAGGACGCGCCGCTGGCTTCAAAATCCGGGATATCGCGCAACCGGGCACAGGTTGCCTCGGACAACGGCCAGTCCTTTGGATCATACTCGCTCGTGGTCAACCCACGCGGAATGTCCGGTGCCAGCCGGGCCAACTCGGCCACGCTGTGCGGGTTGAAAGACATCACAGCCACCGGGCCGTCATAGCCGTCCAAAGCCTGCACCGTAGCGGCCTCCAGCCTTCCGATATTCGCCCCCATCGCGCCATCCTGATCTTTCAGCTCGATCAGAACCGGCACCTGCCCGCCGACGATCTCAAGCACCTCGGACAAGGTCGGGATCGTTTCGCCATCCCCGTGCAACAGGACAATCTGACTGGCTTGCGCCGCACTCCGCCCCTGAATCGGGCCGCTTTCACCGGTCAGCCGGGCAAGATCATAGTCATGAAACACCATGGCTTGACCGTCTGAACTCAGTTGCAAATCAATCTCGATACCATACCCGGCTTCAATCGCGGCACGGATCGCCGCGCGAGAATTTTCGGGGCGTCCCTGGGCAATATCGTGCAACGCACGGTGCGCGATGGGCACCCGCAGCAACCCGTCGGAAAGAGCCGGTTTCATCGGACCTGAAAGATCCCTTCGATTTCCACCGCAACGCCCAAAGGCAACGCCGCCGCCGAAACGGCTGAGCGTGAATGCCGTCCGGCATCGCCCAGCGCTTCGACCAGAAAATCAGACGCGCCGTTGATCACCTGAGGCTGGTTGGTGAAATCGGCTGTCGAATTGACAAAACCGGTCAGCTTGACCACGCGCACCAACCGCTCCAGATCGCCCCCGCAGGCCGCGCGCACCTGCGCCAGCAGGTTGATGGCACACCGCTTGGCCGCCGCTGCGCCCGCGTCGACCTCCATCGTGTCGCCCAGTTTGCCGATGATCAGCCCGTTTTCGTCATTCGAAATCTGGCCCGAGACATAGACGATGTCTCCGATCTGCACGAACGGCACATAATTCGCCGCTGGCGCAGGCGCGTCCGGCAGTGTGACACCCAGGTCGGCAAGTTTGGCTTCGATGGTCATGATCGCGACTCCGTTCATTCAGGTTCGACGCGACGCTGCCCCGATGCCACGCAAAATGCAACCGTTGCTTTCAGGCTGAAAGGCCCGCCAAAAAGCGACCCGCCTTTGGCATCTTCTCTTTCCAAATACTCAACCTTCGACAGCCCCGCCAGGCGGGTCGCCTCAGGTCTCGCGGAAGGCTTTGGTAAAGTAATCCGCCAGCGGCTTCACCAGATACGCCAATGGCGAGCGATCCGCCGTGCGAATAAAGGTTTCGACCGGCATCCCGGGGATCAAGACAGACCCTTCCGGCAGTTTTGCAATCTCACCCTTAGCCAGCTCGATCTCGGCGCGATAATAGGAAATGCCGCTGGCCTGATCTTCGAACGAATCCGCACTGATTTGCGTGACGTTGCCGCTCAGTTCCGGCGTCTGGCGCTGATCCAATGCCGATAGCCGCAGGATAACCTCCTGCCCGACATGCATCTGGTCGATATGAATCGGGTCCACCCGCGCGGCAATCACCAGAGGGCGGTCTTGTGGTACGATATACAGCACCGGGTCTGCCGGGCGAATGACCGAACGCACGGTTTGCACCTGCAACCCGTAGACAATCCCCGAAACCGGCGCTGTGATGTCGAGCCGTGACAGGCGTTCCTGCAAAGACCGGCGCTGTTCGGCCAGTTCCAGTTCGCGATATCGCAAGTCGCGCAGACGTGTGATCGCCTCTTCGCGTTGCGCCGTCCCAAGTTTCAGAACTTCGATGTCGATTTCCGTGATCCGGCCTTCGGTCTGGGCCTGACTGGCAATCAATTCGCCCAGATCTCCCTGAAGATCCGCTTCGGTCCGCCGCAGGTTCAACACGGTGCCCGCCTGCGCAAGGCCTTTGTCCAAAAGTGTTTGCTGATTCTCCAACTCCAGCTGGATCAGTTTAAGCTGAACATCCATTGAGGCCTGCTGCGCTTCGATTCCGTCAATCTGATTGTTGAGTTGCGCCCGGCGCTTTTCCAGCTGATTGATTTCCTGCGTGGTCGACGCCTTGCGAGCGACGTACAACCGCTGTTGCCCGTCGATCAGGTCCTGCACATCGGGCCGGCCGCTGGCGACTTCGACCAATTCGGGATCAAATGTGATCGTCTCAAGTTCATCCCGTTCAGCTTCCAGACGCCCGCGCCGCGCCATCAGTTCAAACAACTGGCCTTCCGCGATCAACAGTTCAGACTTCAGCAGATTTGCGTCCAACCGGATAAGAGGCTGCCCCTCAACGACAGTATCGCCCTCATCGACCATGATCTCGAACACAACGCCACCATCAGGGTGTTGCACAATCTGGCGATTGCGATCGACTTCGATCCGACCCGGCGCAACAATCGCGCCTGCGATTGTCGAAAACGCGGCCCAGGCGCCAAATCCGCCGACCAGCACCAGCAAACCGAAAAGACCGATAAAGACGGGGCGTCGTGCGGACCACGTTGAATTGCTCATTTCACACCTCCCATGGCCTTGGTTTTCTGCAATTGCTGATGGTTCGTAACAGTGTCTTTCAAAACCTGATCTTTCGGCCCAAAGGCTTTAACGGCGCCGTGATCCAGCACCAGAAGCGTATCACATTCCTGAATTGCAGACGGACGGTGCGCCATGATCATCACCGAACTCCCGGCCTCTTTCATTGCCCGGATCGCCTTGTTCAAAGCCATCGATCCTTCGTTGTCGAGGTTCGAATTCGGCTCATCCAGGATTAGCAGGACAGGCTCATCGTACATGGCCCGCGCCAGAGCGACTCGCTGCATCTGACCACCAGACAACCTGCCGCCACCGGCGTTGATGCGGGTGTCATAACCATCGGGCAGTTCCAGAATCATCTCATGCGCGGCAGCCTTTTGGGCCGCGGCGACGACCTTTTGGCTGTCCGGCTGACCTGATAGGCGGGCAATGTTTTCGGCAATGGTCCCCTCAAACAACTGCACCCGTTGCGGCAGATATCCGATATGCAGACCCAGAACATCCGGCGCGTATTGGTCCAGCGCCGCACCATCCAGCCGCACGGTTCCCCCTGCAGGTCTCCAGACCCCGGTCAAAGCCCGCGCCAGTGTCGATTTTCCGGCACCCGACGGACCAATGACGCCCAGCGCCTGCCCCGGCTCAATCTTGAACGTCACCGTCTTCAACTGCGCCCGCGTATCACCCGGAGGCACCACAGTCAGGGATTGCACGTCCAGCTTGGCCTTGGGCTTGGGCAATTCGGTCTTGGTCAGCTCGGGCGGAACATTGCTCAGCAATTCGGCCAGATTGTTCCAGCCGCGCACGGCCCGCTGAACCACCGCCCACTGACCAAGCGCCAGTTCGATCGGAGCCAACGCTCGACCCATCAGGATCGACGATGCGATCATCGCGCCCGCTGTCACTTCGCCCTGCAACACCAGATAGGCACCCAGGCCCAGCATGGCCGATTGCAGGAACAGGCGCAGCGTTTTGGTCATCGACGTGAATGACCCGCTGACATCATTCGCACTGACGCTTTGCACCAGCGATTTTTCGCGGGCCGACTTCCAGCGTTCAAACGCGGCTGTGCGCATGCCCATGGCCTGAATCATCTCGGCTTCGTTGCGGATCTCTTCGGACATCATCGACGCCCGGTGCGATGCAACGTTGGCTTCAATCATTGGGCCGCGCGAAAACAGCTGGTTCATCAGAGCGATAAAGACCAGCACCGCACCGCCACCCAGCGCCAGCATACCCAGCCAGGGATGGAACAGCATGATCCCGGCCAGGAAAATCGGCGTCCAGGGAATATCAAAGGCCGCTGTTAGAACCGGAGAGCTGATCAGACGCTGCACCGATTCCAGATCGGCCAGTCCGGTTTGCGCGTTGGAATCGGCTGACACGGCAGACCGGCGGATCATCGCGTCGAACACGCGTTTGTCCAAAGCGTCCTGAAACCGTGCGCCAACCCGCGCCATGATCCGGCCCCGTGTGTAATCAAGGATGCCCATTATGCCGTACAGAAAGACGACCAACAGTGACAGCGCCACCAGCGTTTCTTCGGACCGGCTGCCCAGAACGCGGTCATAGACCTGCAACATGTACAGGGGCCCGGTCAGCATCAGCATATTCGCAAAAAAGCTGAACAGACCGACAGTCCAGTACAGACCCCGGCTTTGCTGACGGGCTGCGACCAATTCTTCGCGGCCCCTGGTGGTTTTTCCGGTCGTCATTAACGTCGCCCTACCATTTTTTTTCGCAGCTTTTTCCAATGTCCCGGCGTGTTCACGCCAAATCGTGTCGTGGCTTGTTCCAAAACCGCCACAGATCCATTAAATCAATGACCAACAACTTTGAACTCTCGATGATACGATTACATGTCGGCTGTTGTCTTGACGCCGCCAACAGCTGCCGGAACACATATCATATGAAGCTCATATTCCAATTTCGTTTTCTGTTTGTGTCTTTGGTACTTACAGCGTTTTTGTCGTCCTGCGGCACGCAATCTGCTGAATCGCTGGCCAGGGGTGAGATTTTCGATCCTTACGAGAATACAAACCGCGCGATGCACAAGTTCAACCTTGGCGTCGACAAAGTTCTATTTCGCCCGGCATCCAAGGGATACGTGACAATTGTGCCACCTCCTATGGTCGACAGCTTCAACTATTTTGCCGAGAATCTGTCGATGCCCGGCATGATCGTCGATTCGATCCTGCAAGGCGATATCAAGCAGGCCGGCAACGCCACCGCGCGTTTCCTGCTGAACTCGACTATCGGTTTCGCCGGACTGGCCGACCCTGCCACAGAATTCGGGGTGCCTGCCGTGGACACCGATTTTGGCGAGACGCTGCATCATTGGGGCTTTTCCGAAGGCGCCTATGTCGAATTGCCGCTCTATGGCCCGACCACGACACGGGATGCCGTCGGCATCATTGTGAATATCTTCACCAACCCGATCGACTTTGCCCCGACCCGACCGGTCGACAACCTTGGTGTCTGGGCCGAAATCGTGCACCGGATGGGGGATCGCGGTCGGTATTCGGACACGGTCGATTCCATTCTTTATGAAAGCGCTGACAGCTATGCTCAGGCGCGTCTGCTGTTCCTTCAAAACCGCCGATTTGAACTGGCAGGTGACGACCAGGACGCTAATCTTGAACTTTACACAGACCCCTACGCGATCGACACAGAAGGATTCTGATATGCCCATTCTGACCCGGCGCCTTTTTTCTACAGGCCTATGCGGAGTTGTTGCGGCTGCCGCCGCACCCACACCACTGCTTGCTTTGACAGAAGCCAGCGCCGAAAAACTGATCGATGCCCTTGTCGCTGACATCAACAAGGTCATCGCGTCCGGTAAATCTGAATCCGGAATGTACAAAGAATTCGAACGGATCTTTGCGCGGTATTCGGACACATCTTACATCGCGGCCTATGCCATGGGCGTTGACGCGCGCCGGGCATCGTCAGCGCAGAAAAAAGCGTTTTCAAAGGCGTTCCAAGGATACATCTCGCGCAAGTATGGCAAGCGCTTCCGGGAGTTTATCGGTGGTAAGCTTGAGGTAACCGGCGTGCGCAAGGTCAAAAGCTGGTACGAGGTATCGACCCTTGCGTACCTTCGCGGGCAGGCACCGTTCGAGGTCACATTCCATGTCTCGGACCGGACCGGCAAGGATCTGTTCTTCAACATGTACATCGAAGGTGTGAACCTGCTGCTGACCGAACGCACCGAAATCGGAGCGATGCTGGATCGCCGCAAAGGCAACATCGACCAGATGATTGCAGACCTCAAAAAGCTGAGTTGAGCTTACCGGTCACTCTGCGGGGGCGGCTTGCTGCCGCCCCCGCCGCCAAAGATATCGCGCAGGATCTGGTCGATCACCGTGCCCTGCTCGGGCTTCTTTTGCGTAGCCGGTTTGCCGCTATTGGCGCTGTGCGTGCTGGGCGGCACCGGATCCATCATCGGCAACGGAACCGGCTGCAATCCTTCGTGCACGCGGATCATGGTTTCATGAAAGATCTCGGCCGGCAGGCCACTGCCGGTCACACCGGTCAGCGACGTGTTGTCGTCATATCCCATCCAGACGCCGGTTACGTATTCTGCCGTGAACCCGACAAACCACGCATCCCGCGTGGCTTGCGTTGTTCCGGTCTTGCCCGCCACTTGCCAGCCCGGGATCGCCGCGCGGGTACCGGTGCCTTCTGACACGACCTTTTCCATCATCCAGATCAGCTGTTTTGCCGCCTCGGTGCGGATCACCCGTTCGCCAATGCCGCCTTCAGCGCCCATCAAGGGCGCGTCATCCTCGACCAGTCGCAGTTCAACCATGCCGTAAGGCTCTACCGCGGACCCGCCGTTCAGAATGCCCGCATAGGCCCCGGTCATCTCGATCAACGTGCTTTCCGACGCCCCAAGCGCCAGGGCTGGGCCTGCCGCCAGATCGCTGTCGATGCCAAACATGCTGGCCACCTGCCGCACCTTGTCACGCCCAACATCTTCCGAGATCTTGACCGCCGGAATGTTCAGGCTGTCGCGTAGTGACCGGGTCAACGTCACCTGACCATAGTGTTTGTTGGTATAGTTCTTCGGGCACCACTGCCCCGATCCGGGAATCGTCTGGCAATAGGGTGCATCCACCACGATATCGAGCGGCGAATACCCCAGATCCAGCGCTGTTGCATAGACAAACGGTTTGAACGCGGACCCCGTCTGACGCAACGCTTGCGTTGCCCGGTTGAACGCCCCCGACACCCGCGTCTTGCGCCCGCCAACCATCGCCCGCACGGCACCATCCGCACTCATCACCACGATGGCGGCTTGCGCCTTTGACCCCGACCGCACCTTTTCCTGAAACACGAAATTCATCGCCTCTTCGGCAGCGCGCTGCAGGTTCTGGTCCAGCGTTGTGCGGATGATCACGTCTTCGGTCGTATTTCGGGTGAAATACTCGGGGCCGCTCGACATGACCCAATCGGCAAAATACCCGCCTGCCCGCGCAGCGGCGGCGTCAGACAACTGCGCCGGGTTGTCGATCGCGTCGCGCGCCTGCGCTTCGTTCAGGTATCCCTGATCTTCCATCAGACCGACAATCACGCCCGCGCGGTTTTGCGCGCGCGTCAGGCTGTTGGTCGGTGCATACCGTGTCGGTGCGACCAGCAGCCCGGCCAGCATGGCGGCCTCGGCAGCAGACACCTCGGCCGAAGACTTGCCGAAATAGCGCTGGCTTGCAGCCTCGAACCCGCGCGCGCCCGCGCCCAGAAAGGCTCGGTTCATATAGATCGTGAGGATTTCATCCTTGGAGTATTTGACCTCCATCGCCATGGCATAGATGGCTTCCTTGACCTTTCGCCACAGCGTGCCCTGCCGACAGTAGGATTCATATTGGGCTTCGGTCTGACCCGAGGTCGGATCATAAGGTTCGCCCAGGCACAGCAATTTGGCTGTCTGTTGCGTGATGGTTGACCCGCCATGGCCGGACAACGGCCCGCGACCTTCGCGCAGGTTGATCCGCACGGCACTGGCCACACCGCGCGGACTGACGCCAAAGTGACGATAGAACCTTTTGTCCTCGGTCGCGATGATTGCATTGCTCAGATATGGCGACACGGTGTCGGTCGTGACCACTCCGCCAAACTGATCGCCGCGCCAGGCAAACACCTGACCATTGCGATCCGTCATGGTGACCGACCCACGGGCCCTGCCGTCCAACTGGGCGGTGTAATCGGGTAACTGAAGATACTGGAACCCGACAGCCAGGCCGACCAGCAGTGCAAACACCATTCCGACCCGCCAAGTCAGCCCCCAGACAACGCGCAAGATCCAGCGAAACAGGCCGGTGATCGCCCGGCGAATTCCGCCACCGCCCTTGCCGCCGCCCTTACCACCGCTGGCTGTTTTACGCTTTGGAGCCGGCTTGGGTTTGGGTTTAGCCTTGGGTTTCGTCGTCGTTTTTGGCTTGGTTGTTTTGGTGGGTTTGCCAGCTGTCGTTTTGGCAGGCTTCGCCTTGCGCGTATCCGTTGGATAGCGCTTGTCCGCCACAAGCGGCGTTTTGCGCCGCGATGAATCAGCCATGTTCGATCCTGCTCGATCTTTTGTTTGTGCGTAGACTAACGTGTGAATTCGTATTTGTTGAGGGCCACAAACGACAGAATTTCCCGTCCACAAATTGCATAAAAATTAACCATTTATCTAAAATTGTGCAAAAATTGTGCATCTTCTTTGGTCGATGCCCGTATTTTCCACCCGAATCCGTTTCCTTCCCCGCCTCCTCCCGGTCTTTCTGCATGTGCGAATTGCAGGGCAACCTGCCGAGTGTAGGGGACAAACGTGAAACTCATCATTGCGACAATCAAACCGTTCAAGCTGGAAGAGGTCCGCGAAGCGCTGACCGAGGCTGGCGTTCGCGGCATGATGGTGACGGAAATCAAGGGGTTCGGATCCCAATCCGGTCACACCGAAATCTATCGTGGCGCTGAATATGCCGTGAATTTTGTACCGAAGATCAAGCTGGAAATCGTCGTTGCAGCCTCCATGGCCGACAGCGTCGTCGAAACCATCACCAAGACCGCCCAGACGGGAAAGATCGGCGACGGCAAGATTTTCGTGCTCGACGTGCAGCAGGCGATCCGCGTGCGCACCGGCGAAACCAACGAAGACGCGCTCTAAGCCTGCGTCGAACAAGGGACAACACAGACAATGAAACTGACCAAAACGCTTCCCGTCGCCGCCGCGCTGACCGCGCTGCCGACGCTGGCACTGGCCCAGGACGCCGCTCCGGGCTTTGATGAAATCGGCCCCTACATCATGACCACCCTGCTGTTCCTGGTTGCAGGCTTTCTGGTGTTCTTCATGGCCGCGGGCTTTGCCATGCTCGAAGCCGGCCTCGTGCGCTCGAAAAACGTGGCGATGCAGCTGACCAAGAACGTCGCGCTGTTTTCGTTTGCCGCCATCATGTACTGGCTGATCGGCTTTAACCTGATGTACCCTGGCGACGGCTGGACCATCGCAGGCTGGGTTGGCCCGTTTTTCTCGACCACATCGCTTGACCCGGTTGGCGTTGGCGCGGCTGATGCGGCGCTTGATTATGCCTCGATCGGCTCGGACTTCTTTTTCCAGCTGGTGTTTGTTGCGGCAACTGCATCGATCGTCTCGGGCGCACTGGCCGAACGTATCAAACTGTGGCCCTTCCTGATCTTCGTGATAGTGCTGACCGGCGTGTTCTACCCGATTTCTGGGTCCTGGCAGTGGGGCGGCGGCTGGTTGTCGGAAGCTGGCTTCTCTGACTTCGCTGGTTCGACTGTCGTACACTCGGTTGGTGGCTGGGCTGCCTTGGCTGGTGCCATCGTACTGGGCCCGCGTATCGGTAAATACAAAGACGGCCGTGTGCACCCGATGCCCGGTTCGAACCTTGCCCTCGCAACGCTGGGTATGTTCATCCTGTGGCTGGGTTGGTTCGGCTTCAACGGCGGCTCGCAGCTGGCAATGGGTACAGTTGGTGACGTGTCTGACGTGTCGCGCATCTTTGCCAACACCAACATGGCCGCTGCTGCCGGTTCCGTCGCGGCGCTGATCCTGACGCAGGTGCTGTACAAGAAGCCTGACCTCACCATGGTGCTGAACGGCGCGCTGGCCGGCCTCGTGTCGATCACAGCCGAACCTCTGGCCCCGACCCTGTTCGGTGCGCTCTGGATCGGTGCAGTTGGTGGTGTGATCGTGGTCTTCGCGGTTCCGTTCCTCGACAAGCTGAAGATTGATGACGTTGTCGGTGCGATCCCGGTTCACCTGTTCGCCGGCATCTGGGGTACAATCGCTGTGATCTTCTACAACAGCGATGCAAACCTGATGTCGCAGTTGACAGGCATTGTGGCCTACGGCGTGTTCACCTTCGTCGCCAGCTTCGTCCTGTGGTTCATCCTGAAGGCAACAGTCGGCATCCGCGTCGGTGAAGAAGACGAGATCAACGGTCTCGACATGGCCGAACTGGGTATGGAAGCCTATCCGGAATTCTCCAAGGGTTGAGCTCTCCTTCCCTCAACCTGAACCAACTGACCCGGGCGTTCGCGCCCGGGTTTTTTTGTTGGTGCTGTGTTAGACAGGCTCTGGACCGTACTCGTTTTCGCCCGGCTGGCTGGGTCGGGTCAGCCAGTAAAGCATCAAAATCGCCACGATCAGTTGTGTGACCGCCGCAGCCATCACCCCTGTAAGCCCCAAAACAGTTGCGGGCCCACGCAAAGCATCGGGGTCCGCACCGCCGGCTTCGATCGCACCGAAGGTCATAACGCCAAACAACATCGAGAACACGAAAGCCAAAGAGATCAGCATCGGAATAAAGAGATACCAACCCGGGCGCCCCGTATCATGCAATCTCCGCCACCCCGCCGCCAGAAGTGGAATTGCCATGGCCAGTTGAAACACCGTCGCAAGCGGGCTTGCCTGCGTATCTCCGGGCTCCATCGGAGCACCGAAGATCATTGCATCCAGCATGCCCAGAATGGCCCCGCCGATTGCCACAAACAGCAAGAACCACCAATATTCAGACCGCCGGGCACGGCCGGAAAAGGTCAGATATTTTGACAAGCACGTGCGAATTGAGTCCTGAAATCCCATTTGATTTCCTTTCGTTTTCTTGCGGTTAGCCCATCTCGTCCCGAACGCAGGTCAACTCGTCACCGTCGGGTGTCGTGAACATTGCCTCGTCACCCTTGGTCCAGAATACGGTGTTCCCGTTCTGATACCGGGCACCAGAGGCGGCCTCGGCCGCTTGAAGAACCGCAAAGCTATCAAGCCATCTTAGAACCACACGCGGGGATCCCGCATTTACAAAGGTCGCTCCGATCAGCGCGTCAAAACCTGTACACATATATGGGAAGGGGCCGTCCGACGGCCCGCCCTCGGATCGGGCATCGGCATAGCCCTGTCGGAGTTCTTGAACACGCAGCGCGTATTCCTCGGCCACACAGGTTTCGAGGCCCAGATCTGATTTCCAGCACTCGTCGCGCCCTTTGACCCATCCACGCTGGAAGGCGCGCAACTCTTGCAAGCGATCATCGGTCATGTTTGGCCCCTTCGAGGCCAGCGCGTATAACCGCGACACTTCACGGTCCAAAGCCGCAAGATCGTCTGAGGCGCAGATGGCCTCTTCCGCGCTACTACTGGCCTTGGCGCAATCGAACGACGGCTCTGAGGCGATGCCTCCGCTTGCCCAGAGAGCAAACACCGCAGTTAACACAAACCCTGATCTTAGCATGGACATCTCCTCCAGTGGGCCGTTGCAAGACTTCGAACCCAATCAAAAAAAGCGCGCCCCGGGAAAGGGGCACGCTTGAAAATCGTAGATCGATTCGGTGTTATGGCAAAACTTAAGGTTTTAGATGCCGACGTCGACAATCGCTTGCGCGAGGATAGGAACAGTGGTGGCATTCAATCCGGCAATGTTCATCCGGCTGTCACCCACCATATAAATCCCATGTTCTTGGCGCAGTTTCATCACCAGTTCGGGGGCTGCCCCGATGCGCGAGAACATACCCCGGTGCTGCGCGATAAACGCAAACCGGTCAGATCCGGACCGCTTTTGCAGCTCGTCCGCCAGCTGTTGCCGCAGGCCCAGCATCGACAGACGCACATCCTCAAGCTCGGCGGCCCAGTCGGCGCGCAAGGCCTGATCGTTCAAAATCGTCGACACAACGCGCGCCCCATGATCGGGCGGGAAGGAAAAGTTCTGACGGTTCAGAAACGCCAAAGTGCCCTGATTGAGCCCCTGCTGGCTGGTCTCTTGCGAGATCGCCATCAGCAGGCCAGTCCGCTCGCGATAGACCCCGAAGTTCTTCGAACAGCTGGCTGCGATCAGGCATTCTGACACGTTGGAGGCGACCAGTCGCGTGGCGGCCGCATCTTCGTCCAGACCGTCGCCAAACCCCTGATAGGCAATATCGACCATGGCGATCAGGCCACGTTCGTTGATCAGATCGATGACCGCCTGCCATTCAACCAGGTTCAGGTTGGCCCCTGTCGGGTTGTGACAGCAGCCATGCAACAGGATCACGTCGCCCGCGTTTGCGGTCGCCAAATCCTCGATCATGCCGCCAAAATCAACCGCACGGGTTTCTTCGTCGAAATACCGATAGGCCACGGTCTCCATGCCCAGATATTTCAGGATGGACAGATGGTTCGGCCAAGTGGGGTTCGAAACGTAAACCCGCGCCGATGGATTGGCCATGCGCACCAGTTCGAACGCCTGACGAACAGCCCCGGTTCCACCGGGTGTCGCCGCCGCAGCAATGTTGGCGCGCGGCACCGCGTCGCCGAGGATCAGGGAAATCATCGCATCCGAAAAGGCAGGATCCCCAATCAGACTGGTATAGGCTTTTGTTGTCTGATCTTCCCACACGCGTTGCTCGGCGGCTTTGACCGCTCGCATCACTGGCGTCACGCCTTCGGCATTCTTATAAACGCCAACGCCCAGATCGATCTTCTGATCGCGAGGATCATCCGCGAACAGCTTCATAAGCTCCAGGATTTTGTCAGTCGGTTGCGCTTTAAGGTTCTCGAACATCAGTCGTCTCCGGTTGCAACTGGGAGGGTGGCAAAGGCGCCCCATTCGGACCATGACCCGTCATAAAGTGAATGATCGGACTTGCCCAAACGCTCAAGTGCCAGACTGAGGATCGCGGCGGTTACACCCGACCCGCAGGTGGTGATCGCTGGCTTGGACAAGTCGACCCCTGCGGCTTCGAACACGGCTTTGCATTCGTCAGGCGACTTCATGGTGCCGTTGTCGTTCAGCAGGCTGGGGAACGGAACGTTTCTGGATCCGGGAACATGGCCGCCACGCAATCCATCTCGCGGTTCGGGGTCTTCGCCACGAAACCGCCCGGCCGAGCGTGCATCGATGATCTCGTGATCGCGCAATTTGGAGGCTGCCGACACCTGCGTCACGTCCCGCACCAGTGCATTCTGGTACCGCACAGTCATGTGTCGGTCGCGCACGATAGGCGCCATGTCTTCGGTCGGGTGCCCTTCGGCCTGCCACTTTGGTAGACCACCATCCAGAACGGCAACGTTGGGCTGGCCCATCAATTTGAACAACCACCAGACCCGGGCCGCTGAATTCACGCCGACGCCATCATAGACGACAACCTGATGCCCGTCGCCAATCCCCATCGCGCGCATCCGCGACATGAACTTTTCAACCGGCGGCACCATATGCGGCAATTCTGAACGCTGGTCGGCGACGTCATCAATATCAAAGAATCGGGCACCCGGGATATGCGCATCCTCGTATTCAGCCCTTGGATCACGCCCTGCCTGAGGCAAGTACCACGACCCGTCAAGAATCCGCAGATCCGGATCCTTCAGGTGCGCTGCCAGCCAATCTGTGGAAACAAGGGTTTTCGGATCGTCCTGCATAGCCATTTTCCCCGCGTGCACGTTCATTTGTGCCTACTATTGCAGAGGCAGAGTCGCAAGTCCGGGATACGTCGCAGGCAACCGGCGATGCCGAAGCAGCTTTTGCAGGTGGCTTATGTTTGAGACACAGGAGCAGGTTTTACCGCCAGGCTGCCGCGCCCAAGAACCCTCATCAGTTTGACGGCCTGGTGGACCGGTATGTTCAGCAGTCGGACGCGGGCGATGTCGACAACGACTGTAGATCCAGACCATGCCGATGGGGCGCCCGGCAGAAAAATCACCGATTGGGTGTCGTCCCGCTCGATCTCGAACGCGATCTGGTCATAGTCATCGAACCGAACCATCACTGGCACCATAACAGCCGCAATATCGTCTTCTTTCGTGACACCGCCGATCATCCCCTTGGCCACGGCGTATCCGGGCATGACATCAATCAGGAAACCGTCCAGCTTTTCTATCCGGCCCGTGAACCATCCGCCGCGTGCAACAAGCCCTGCCAGAAAACAGACCAACAACAAAAGCACGATCGCCAGAATGTTCACGAATGCGATGCCAGCAATACTGCTGACCGGAATGATCTTATCCAGCGGACCGGCGACCATCATGCTGATCTGATATGTTTTTCCCAGCACGATGGCGATGAAGGCCAGCGGAACAAGAAACAGAAATCCACCCAGTATTGTTGTTTTCAATTCAGATCTCCCAACCCGTTTTCTTTGACGCCCGCCCATCGAAACAGACCTGGGTTACCGGCACGCGATGTCAGGCCAGTTCAATACAGGTCGAGAGTAGACTCAATTGTGGTCTTTAAGAAGCCGTTGCTTCTGGCGCGACCAGTCCCGCTTGGCAGATGTTTCGCGCTTGTCATGCGCCTTCTTGCCTTTGGCGATGCCGATCTTCAGCTTGGCCAGGCCCTTGTGGTTGAAATACATCACCAGCGGTACAAGGGTCATGCCCTTGCGCTGCGTTGCATTCCACATATTCGACAGTTGCTTTTTGCTGACCAGAAGCTTGCGGCGCCGGCGCTCTTCATGCGGGAACATCTTGGCCTGCTCGTAGGCCGGGATATAGCTGTTGACCAGCCACAGTTCGCCCTCATCAACAGTGGCATAGCTTTCAGCGATGTTGCCGCCATTGGCCCGCAGCGATTTGACTTCGGACCCTTGCAGCATCACTCCGCATTCTATGTCATCTTCGATGGCATAGTCGAACCGCGCCCTCCGGTTCTCAGCGATAATCTTATAATTCGGATCAGATTTTGTATTGGACATGGCCGCCAGAGATAGGCCTGCCCTTTGTCAGGCGCAAGGGACCGCCTGCGGATTTCGCGACACATGGGTCCCCTTGGACTCGCGCCTAAGGCCCCTCGGTACTCAGGAAGTCTGCCAGCAAATCGAACACCAGCCGGATGCGGCGCGACTTGTGAAGCTCACGATGTGTGGTCAGCCAGATCGGGAACCGCACCGGGTCAAGCTGCCCGGCCAAGACACGTTCCACCCCGGGCGTTTGGCGTGCCACGTGGTCCGACATGATGGCGACGCCCATCCCCTGCTGCACCAGCGCCCAGGCAGCCATGCCGGAAGACGACCCGACCCGCATGTTTTCTTCACTTACCGGCAGGCCCAGCGGGCGAAGGAATTCCAGCATCCGCGCATTGTCACCAAAACTGATGAAATCATGGCTCACCAGATCTTCCAGCGTCGCAGGTCGCCCACGCAGGTTCAGGTATTCGGTCGAGGCATAGATGCAAGCCGTCGCCTCGTGCACCATCCTTGCAAAAAGTTCAGGCTGCTCAGGGCGCACATGTCGAATTGCAATATCCGCCTCGCGGCGCTGCAGATCCTGCAGGTCGTCGCTGGCAACCACATCGATCTCAAGACGCGGCGCCACCTGGCGCAAACGTTTCAACGCTGGCGGCAAGACATAGACAGACATGACCTCGGACGCGGTGATCGAAATCTTGCCATCGACACCATGTGCTTGCCCGCTGGCTGCAAGCGAGATCCGCCCAGCTGCATCCCGCATGGCCCGCGCATGTTCCAGAAGTTCACGCCCTGCTGGCGTTAGCTCTAACCCCTTGCCGACTCGCTCAAACAAAACAACACCAAGCTCATCTTCCAGCGCCGTCACTTGCCGTCCAAGCGTCGGCTGGGTCTGGCCCAAAGCACGGGCGGCCGCAGACAACGATCCCTCTTCGGCGGTCGCCAAAAAGGCCCGCGCGCGATTCCAGTCAAAGGACGAAGCCTGCCAGTTCATGCAAAAACGTATAACAGACCTGCGGATTTCGGCAATTCACCCCTGATGCGCGCATGGCTATTCTCTCACTCAAAGGAGAACCCCATGATCAACTCAGCTACATTCTGGGACAACGTCGCCGACAAATACGCGGCGTCGCCGATCTCGGACAAGGATGCCTATCAATACACACTGGATCGCACGCGGTCTTACCTGCGGGCCAGCGACCACGTGCTGGAACTCGGCAGCGGTACAGGTTCAACTGCTCTGCTTCTTGCCGGCTCTGTCGACACCTATGTCGCCACTGACATCTCCCCGAAGATGCTCGAAATCGGGCAACGCAACGCGCAGGAACAAGGAATTGGGAATGTTGAATTTGTTGCAACGGATGCTGGAGATGCGGCTTCTGAGGGGGCGGCTTATGACGCAGTTCTGGCATTGAACCTGCTGCACCTCGTTCCGGACTTGCCAGCCGCGCTGGCCAACGCCCACGCCATGCTCAAGCCCGGCGGCCACTTTATCTCAAAGACCATCTGCCTGCCTGAACACGGGTTTCCATTGAAATTCCATGCAATGCGGACAGCGCTGCCGATCATGCGCCTGCTCGGCAAGGCGCCGCCCGTTTTCTTCTACCGGATTGATGAGCTCGAAGAGGCTGTCCAAAAAGCCGGTTTCGAAATCATCGAAACTGGGAACCATCCGGCCCAACCTCCAAGCCGATACATTGTGGCGCGCAAGCTCTGACACAAAAGAGCAGCTTACCTCGTACCTGCCCGCGTCGAAAGCCCAGCCTTCGACGCGTCGGCCGGCGCACTGCGTCGCCTCGCCACTTGGCGCATAGAAATGCGCGGTAGCGCTCAGTTTAGCTACGCCACCGACTGGGCGGATCAGTCGCCCAACTTGGCGTGCACCTCGTCCAGATCAATCTCGCCCACAGGCATCTTGTTGCCCGGGTTTTCGAAGTCGTATTTGAACAAGTCGAAATCACGTCGGTAAATTTCATAGACCAGATGCATCGACAGATCGTCGAAGTAATCCTCAACCGGATGCGCCCGTTTCGGACCATGGCCCTCGCTTTCGTTAAAACGCGGGATCTGTTTCAGGTTGATGGCGTGGCGCGTGTCGACAGCATCCAAAACCTGGTTCATCCCGTCGTTGAACGCTTCAGTCCAGAAAATTTTGTCATACGTCCCACCATTCGCGATGAATGTGGACACGTGGCCAGACACGGCAGACCAGTGGATGTCCGGGTCCATCGGGCGTCGCCAGCGAATGGTGTCGCGGGCAAACAGCAAGAACCGGCGAAAGCTCGCAATCTGGTCGAACTCTTCCTTACCGTCTTCGCCCCCGACTTCGATCCCGTATTCATAGGCCAGCTTTGGTACAAGGTTGCCGCGATACCGACGGCCATTGCGCTGAATACCGCAGATCTTGTCAAAGAAAGAACTCAGGATGCGGGAATATGGGTTACGCACACAGGTGAAGGTGTACGACTTGTGGTCCCGCACGTTGCGCTGGATCTTCTTTTGACTGTCCTCCAGGGCCCATTTGTGCAGCCCGGACTTGGCGTCATGAATGTCACCGTCAAAGAAACTGCCATGATCTGAGTAGAACATAATCTGACCAATGGTCGAGCAGGCGCACTTCGGGACCACCCGATACACCAAGCTTTCGCTTTCGGTCATCCACGTGCCTGGGAATCCCATCTGCCGCACCTCCTGCCTGATTTTCTTGTTCTTTAGCGCTTTATAGCAAAAGCACATGGCCTGAACCAAGCCCAGATTACGGGGAAAGGTGTGGCCAGTGTGCCAGCAGGCCCCGGCCAATGCCGTGACAACGCGCATCACCGGCAAATTGCGGTTTATTCACCGCCTGTTCACGACTATCTATGAGAACAACACCAGTCAAATCAGGTACTTTGTTTCCCAAATGGCAAAAATCGCGTACATCCTACTCTGCCATAAAGATCCTGACGCGATCATTCAGCAGGCCGAACGTCTGACCGCTGCAGGCGACTTTATGTCGATTCATTTCGACGCGCGCGCCAAGCCAGAGCATTTCCGCCGCATTCAGTCCGCACTGGCCGACAACCCGAACGTGACCTTCGCCCGCAAACGCATCAAGTGCGGCTGGGGCGAATGGTCTTTGGTTCAGGCCACGCTTCATGCCGTCGAAGCCGCTGCCGATCAGTTTCCCCGCGCCACGCATTTCTACATGCTGTCGGGCGACTGCATGGCAATCAAAACCGCCGAATATGCCCATGACTTCCTTGATGCCAATGATGTCGACTATGTCGAAAGCTTCGATTTCCTCGAAAGCGACTGGATAAAGACCGGCATGAAGAAGGAGCGGCTGATTTATCGCCACTTCTTCAACGAACGTACCCAAAAATGGCGGTTCTATACATCGTACCGTCTGCAGCAGAAGTTCGGGCTCACGCGCGAGATCCCGGCAGACATCCAGATTCAGATCGGCAGTCAATGGTGGTGCCTGCGCCGCCGCACAATTGAGCGGATCATAGAGTTTACTCGCGAACGCAAGGACGTGATGCGGTTTTTCCGCACCACCTGGATCCCGGATGAAACCTTTTTCCAGACCCTTGTCCGGCATCTGATCCCGGAAACGCAGATCAGCACGCGCACTCTGACCTTCCTGATGTTTTCTGACTACGGGATGCCGGTGACGTTTTATGACGATCACTATGATCTGCTGCTCAGTCAGGACTTCCTGTTCGCCCGCAAGATCAGCCCCGAAGCCAAGGACCTAAAAGCCCGGCTGGGTCGGTTGTATGCAGAAAAAGACGTGCATTTTCAGATCTCGAACGAAGGCTTAAGCCTGTTTCAGTTCCTGACCGGGCGGGGCCGAATCGGACGGCGATTCGCAATGCGATTCTGGGAAACCGAAAGCTCTCTGGGTCGGGAACGCGAGCTTCTGATCGTGGTGTGCAAGAAATGGCATGTGGCCAAGCGTCTTCTGGAACAGATCCGGAAAGTCACCAATGTTCCGGCCATTGAGTACCTGTTCAACGAAGAAAGCACCGAAATCCCGGACCTTGGTGGCATCCAGTCGACGCTGGAAAAACGAACACGCCACCGGCGCGCCCTGATGCGGATGCTGTTTGAGTATTATGAAACCGATCGGCTGATCGTCTGCATGGATCCGTCGAACCTGGACCTTATGAACGATTTCTTCTCGGACCGCTCGAAAACGCGCATGTTGGAAATCGAGTGTCACTTTAGCGAGGACTATCTGATCGGACACGCCCGCCGCGTGGGTCTGGCCGGAGAGCGGACCAGCCAGGAAACGCTCATGCGCCTCTTGCCTACAATTCGCAACGATCTGGTTTACGAAAGTGATCGCATTCGCGACTCGGAGTTTTCAAACTTCTACCGGATACTGGAAACCGCGCCGGCCGAAGATAATGCAGAGAAGATCGCTGCTTTCCTGTCGATCTCGCCGGATCAGGCAATGGAAGTCGCCACGGCTCCGCATCTGTTCGCCGACTAAGTCACCGCTTGTTTGACAGGTCCGCCGGTAATCCCCCCTAAAAATAGTGGTGTTCAAAAGTAGAATTTTCTCGGCAAGATATCTGAGGAGATTTTGAATGAAGAACGGACGAT
>NZ_VOGO01000059.1 GCF_007923355.1 Falsiphaeobacter marinintestinus | reverse complement strand
TAGGGTCAGGATGCATTGATTTTCGGCGCGCTGCGTGATTCACCGCTTCCAAAACGGAGCGGTGACATGTCTGATCTTTATTGGCTAAGCGATGCGCAGATTGCCAAGCTTGAGCCTTTCTTCCCAAAGTCGCATGGCAAGCCTCGGGTGGATGACAGGCGCGTGCTGAGCGGCATTATCTTCATAAACCGCAATGGCTTACGTTGGCGCGATGCGCCTGCGGAATACGGGCCGCACAAGACCCTTTACAGCCGCTGGAAGCGTTGGAGCGAGAAAGGCATCTTTGCAAGGATGCTCCTGGAACTGGCCGATCAGGGTGGTGGAACCGATACGCTGATGATCGACGCAACCCACCTCAAGGCGCATCGCACGGCCTCAAGTCTTGGGCTGAAAAAAGGGGGCGTGGCCGTCTGATCGGGCGCACCAAGGGTGGAATGAACTCCAAGCTGCATACCGTCACGGATGCCTTGGGCCGCCCACTCCGGATGTTTCTAACAGCGGGCCAGCGCAGCGATTACATCGGGGCGCGGGCGCTGCTCGACGGCTTGCCATCCTCCGAACACATGCTGGCAGATCGGGGCTATGATGCTGATTGGTATCGTGAAGCCCTTGAAGACAAGGGAATTACGCCCTGCATCCCGTCGCGCAAAGGGCGCAAGGTTCCGATCCCACACGATGAGACCCTCTATTGCAAACGCCACAAGATCGAGAACAGCTTTGCCCGGCTCAAGGACTGGCGGCGCGTTTCCACACGCTACGACAGATGCCCCAAGGTCTTCCTGTCAGCCTGTGCCCTGGCCGCTGTCGTCATGTTTTGGTTATGAATCCTGA
>NZ_VOGO01000058.1 GCF_007923355.1 Falsiphaeobacter marinintestinus | reverse complement strand
TGCGTGGCGGGGCTGACGGCGATGACTTCGTGTTCGACACCGTTCTTGGCGGCGGCAACATCGACACGATCGCGGACTTCAGCGTCGGCGAGGATGCGATCCACCTGGGCGCGGCGATCTTCTCGGCCCTGTCTGGCGGCGCTTTGTCAGCGATGGGCTTTGCGGCGAACGCGGACGGCGTCGCCAATGGCTTCACCGCCCAGGTTATCTACGAGACCGACACCGGCGCGCTGTCCTACGACGCCGACGGTCTCGGCGGAAGCGCCGCCATCCAGTTCGCCACCCTGACCAGCGGGTTGAGCATCGATCAGGACAGCTTCCTGGTGATCTGATCGAGGCTGGGCTCAAGTCGGGTGAGACCGGTGGGGATGGCGACAGGAGTGCGGACATGAAGGTGCTGCTGATTGGGGCTTTAGGCGCAACGGCTGGTGATTGCATCGAGTAGCGGGGCAGACGGAGCGATCCGCTGCCCCAACCTTCGCTAAGTGCGCATTCGTGAAAAACCGCCAGGGCGGGACCTAGTTCGAGCAAAGAAATGACCGCCCACTGGCGTGCCACCGGATCCTCGGCCCCGTATTCGCCATCGCGGCCAGATCCAGCAAGCCTTCAAGCGCCGCCCTGAACGGGCCCTCGATTTCAATCTCGCCCCGCATGCTGGCCATTCGGAACATCGCGACAATCCCAAGCTCTGCGTCAGACAGAGGCAGACCCAGGACCTCGACCAGAACTTCGTGGACGCCCGGGTGATATTCCTGAATGGCAAGAGTGTTGAATGTCACTGAGAACTGACCCGGTATTTTCACCGAGATTTGACCCACCGTTAGTTATGCGTTGTGGTTTATG
>NZ_VOGO01000057.1 GCF_007923355.1 Falsiphaeobacter marinintestinus | reverse complement strand
ACGAGAGCTGCGAGGGCGATTGCTGACAGGAATACCTTTGGACATCTGTCGTAACGTGTCGCCACACGCCTCCAGTCTTTGAGCCTGCCGAACATGATCTCAATCACTGCCCGGCAGTGCATTGGGCAGCAATGTCACGAGAGGGGCGGTTCCGGCGCTTGTATCGACGCTTGTCGTATCGAACGGTCGTCTTGCGCTGCTTTCGACCAGGGATGCATGCGCGTATACCTTTGTCTTTCAACGCTTCTCTGAACCAGTCGGCGTCATATCCGCGATCTCCGAGTAGCCAGTCTACCTTTGGCAAACTGCTCACGAGTGCCCGTGCTCCGATGTAATCGCTGACCTGTCCAGCAGTTACAAAGAGGTTCAAGGGCCGTCCCTGGCTGTCGCAAATCGCGTGCAGCTTGGTGTTCATACCGCCCTTGGTTCTCCCGATCAGACGGCCACGTCCCCCTTTTTCACCGCAAGGCTCGACGCCGTGCGATGTGCTTTGAGGTAAGTGGCATCGATCATGACCGTCTTCTCTTCACCGTGATCAGCGGCCAGGCCAACAAGCATCTCAGCAAAAATACCCCTATCGCTCCACCGCTTCCAACGGTTGTAAAGCGTTTTGTGCGGGCCATACTCCTTGGGGGCATCACGCCAGCGCAAGCCATTGCGATTGATGAAGATAATCCCGCTCAGGACGCGCCCCCTCTCATTGATTGCTTTGCAATCAACTGCCGGGCAGTGGATCATCTACGCGAGGCTTGCCATGGGATTTAGGAAAGAAAGGCGCAAGGCGCGCCATCTGCGCGTCGCTCAACCAAAAAAGATCAGACATGTTCACCGCTCGTTTTTCGAACCGTGAATCACGCTG
>NZ_VOGO01000056.1 GCF_007923355.1 Falsiphaeobacter marinintestinus | reverse complement strand
CCGGCAAGACCATCATCCTGATCACCCACTCAGTCGAAGAGGCCTTGCTGCTGGGCGAACGCCTGCTGGTGATGGCGCCGCGGCCGGGCCGCATCCACAAGGAATACCGCCTTCCATTCGCCGAACTGGGCGTCGGCGCCGACCTGCGTGAGGTCAAAAAGCATCCCGATTACGCCAAAACCCGAGAAGAGATCCTCGAAATGATCTGGGATATGGAAGAAGAAATCATGGGACGTTCGGAGGACGCACAATGACCGGCATCATCATTCTTCTCGTCTACATTCTGATCTTTGCTGGCTCTTTCTTCATCATCAAGTTCTTCGTGCAGCGCGCGCAGGCAGATTATACATCGCTAAAGACAGTGACTTTTGGCGACGAAAGCGCCGTCGTGTCCAACCGCTGGGCAAGCCTTATTTCCATTGTGACGATCTTCCTGATCTGGGGTGCCTTTACCGGGTCGAAATATGTACCGGGCTTTCTGCAGGCACCCGGGCCGTTTGTCGGTGAAATGTCGTTTGTCTATACGATGGAAGATGCCAATGGCGCGACCGACGACGCCACTGTGTTCGTCAACGTGTTCAACTTTGGCGAAGACGTCGAAAAATTCGAAGTGCCTCCGGGTGAAGGCATGGCCAAGGACGACGCCGTCGCCATGACGGCCTCGCGGACGCAAACCATCCTCTTTGACAAGAACGACGAAACCAATCGCAAAGGCGGTGCAAAAGTTGTCGCCATTGATGGTGAACCGATCGCGCCTGGGCAGGCATTGGTGACGGACAAAGGGCGCTTTGCGCTGACCGACAAAGGCGCGATCAGCTTTTCGCCGCCCGGCGGGCTGCAAATGGACCCGGTCTATCTTCCGCCACCG
>NZ_VOGO01000055.1 GCF_007923355.1 Falsiphaeobacter marinintestinus | reverse complement strand
TTATCGACACGAATTGCCTGCGGTTGTCCGCGCCATTCAATGATCTGGTTCAGACTTCGGACGACCCTTTCTGCAGGCAGCGAGAAGTCGACTTCGATGCACAGGCCTTCGCGATTAAAGTCATCCAGCACGTTCAACGTCCGGATCGACCGACCATCTGCCAACTGATCCGCCATAAAATCCATCGACCATGTATCGTTTGGAACCTCAGGCGCGGCCAACGGTTCAGGCTTGTCCCGCTTGAGGCGCTTCTTGGGCTTGATCCGCAGGTTTAGCTCCAGTTCGCAGTAGATCCGATAGACCCGCTTATGGTTCCAGCCGAAGCCCTGCACATTGCGCAAATAGAGAAAGCACAGCCCAAAGCCCCAGTTGCGTTTGTTGGTCGTCAGACGTTCCAACCAGTCTGCAATCTCCTCGTTCTCATCGCTCAAAACGGGGCTGTAGCGATAGCATGTCTCGCTGATCTCAAACGTTCGGCAGGCCAGGGCAATGCTGACCCCATGCCGTGCAACCGCATTCATGGCCATCTCTCGCATCTGAGACGGCCTTAACGCTTTTTTCCAAGCGCTTCCTTCAGCAGATCATTCTGCATGCTCATCTCAGCATACATGCGCTTCAGCCGACGGTTCTCATCTGCCATATCCTTCATCTCAGACATCAATGACGCGTCCATACCGCCAAACTTGGCTCGCCACTTGTAGAAACTCGCGCTGCTCATCCCATGCTCGCGACAAAGCTCAGAAACCGGCACACCGCCTTCCGCCTGCTTCAGGATCGTCATGATCTGCGCGTCGCTATATCGTCCGTTCTTCATTCAAAATCTCCTCAGATATCTTGCCGAGAAAATTCTACTTTTGAACACCACTATTTTTAGG
>NZ_VOGO01000054.1 GCF_007923355.1 Falsiphaeobacter marinintestinus | reverse complement strand
CTACGACAGATGCCCCAAGGTCTTCCTGTCAGCCTGTGCCCTGGCCGCTGTCGTCATGTTTTGGTTATGAATCCTGACCCTAGTCGCTTTTTCGTATGGTTTTGAAGAACCTTTGCCACGCGTCAAAAATTGACTCGGTCCGAACCTTGCCTAGGAATCCTGCCAGATCAGGTCGAAATGACAAATTCATGCACAAACCGCCCCCAAAACAACACTTTGTAGCTTGAGGGCGGTCTATAGAACAAAACACGACGCCGGTACACTTAGTGCGACATCGGAAATTGGTGTTGACAAAAGTATTACTCGTCATTGATACGGACAACATGACGCAACAAAAAAATGTTGCAATATACAGTTTTGGTTTTCTTGGCTTGATTAGTTTAGTGGCTCGATGACTCACCATGTCATGTTAAGCTTTCTACAACGTTAACTCCACGAAAAAGCCGCATGCACTATGTATAACGGCAAGAAAACTCTTGACCATTTACTCAAAGCCTTAGTTTCCAGACATATTGATTTACAGCCAGAATAAGACCGTGGCTGCAAGTGCTATGGCTGATAGGAACACCTTTGGGCATCCAGTGCCAGCAGGCGATGCAACGCATCGCTGAGAGGGGTCATAGCGGGTGGCGACACAGCGCCAGTCTTTCAGGCGTCCGAACATGATCTCGATCACTGCCCGGCAGTGCATTGCACAGCAATGTCACGAGAGGGGCGGTTGCGTCGTTTGTAGCGACGCTTGTCGTATCGGATGGGTTTGTCGCGCGACTTCCGCCGCGGAATGCAGGGCTTGGTTCCCTTGTCTACAAGAGCTTCCCGGAACGGTAATCCCCCCATTTTTAATGGGGTCCAGCCGTAGAATTCAGGCGGCTGCTTTCAGTTTCATTGCGGGTGTGAT
>NZ_VOGO01000053.1 GCF_007923355.1 Falsiphaeobacter marinintestinus | reverse complement strand
GCCTTCATGTTTTGCCTTACTGCGCGGCCTTGTCGATGTGGACGATGTCTTCGAGGTAGCGGGCAAGGTCGTCGCGCAGGTCGTCGCGGGCCAGGGCGAAGGCCACTGTCGCCTGCAGGAACCCGGCCTTGGACCCACAATCGAACCGCTGGCCGCGGAACCGGAAGCCGTGGACGTTGTTTTCGTTGACGATGTCTTCGGCAATGGCATCGGTCAGCTGGATCTCTCCGCCCGTGCCGTGCTTCATCTTGTTGAGGTTCTGCAGCACCGAGGGGCTCAGAATATAACGCCCGATCACCGCCAGGTTCGAGGGCGCCTCATCGGCTTTGGGCTTTTCGACCATGCCCTTGACCTTGATCACCTGGCCGTTCTCTTCGGCCACATCGAGCACCCCGTACGAGCTGGCCTTTTCGGGCGGAACTTCCATCGCCGCGACCATATTGCCGCCGGTTTCCTCATACGCCTCGACCATCTGCTGCAGGCAGGGCGTCTCAGCCGCGATCACGTCATCGGGCAGCATCACCGCAAAAGGTTCGTTGGCGATCAGGCGGCGCGCGCACCACACCGCATGGCCCAGACCCAGCGCCTTGTGCTGGCGGATATAGGCAATCGCGCCGCTTTCCATGTTGGTTTCTTTCAGCGTCTCAAGCAGCGCGTCCTTGCCCTTTTTGCGCAGCTCCTGCTCCAGCGTCGGGTGCTGATCAAAGTAATCCTCAAGCGCGCCCTTGCCGCGCGAGGTCACAAAGATGAACTCCTTGATCCCCGCCGCGCGCGCCTCGTCGATGGCGTATTGCACCAGCGGACGGTCAACCAGCGTCATGATCTCTTTGGGCACCGACTTGGTCGCCGGCAGGAACCGCGTCCCCAAACCCGCAACCGGAAAAATCGCTTTCGTCACCTTCTTGCGCATGATCGTCCTCAATA
>NZ_VOGO01000052.1 GCF_007923355.1 Falsiphaeobacter marinintestinus | reverse complement strand
AACTCGCTGTGAAGATGCAGTGTACCCGCGGCAAGACGGAAAGACCCCGTGAACCTTTACTATAGCTTGACACTGAACATTGAGCCTTGATGTGTAGGATAGGTGGGAGGCTTTGAAGTGTGGACGCCAGTCTGCATGGAGCCGGCCTTGAAATACCACCCTTTAATGTTTGATGTTCTAACGTGGACCCGTGATCCGGGTTGCGGACAGTGTCTGGTGGGTAGTTTGACTGGGGCGGTCTCCTCCTAAAGAGTAACGGAGGAGCACGAAGGTTGGCTAATCCTGGTCGGACATCAGGAGGTTAGTGCAATGGCATAAGCCAGCTTGACTGCGAGCGTGACGGCGCGAGCAGGTGCGAAAGCAGGCCATAGTGATCCGGTGGTTCTGTATGGAAGGGCCATCGCTCAACGGATAAAAGGTACTCCGGGGATAACAGGCTGATACCGCCCAAGAGTTCATATCGACGGCGGTGTTTGGCACCTCGATGTCGGCTCATCACATCCTGGGGCTGAAGTAGGTCCCAAGGGTATGGCTGTTCGCCATTTAAAGTGGTACGCGAGCTGGGTTTAGAACGTCGTGAGACAGTTCGGTCCCTATCTGCCGTGGGCGCTGGAGAACTGAGGGGGGCTGCTCCTAGTACGAGAGGACCGGAGTGGACGCATCACTGGTGTTCGGGTTGTCATGCCAATGGCACTGCCCGGTAGCTAAATGCGGAAGAGATAAGTGCTGAAAGCATCTAAGCACGAAACTTGCCCCGAGATGAGTTCTCCCTGACCCTTTAAGGGTCCTGAAGGAACGTTGAAGACGACGACGTTGATAGGCCGGGTGTGTAAGCGCAGCGATGCGTTGAGCTAACCGGTACTAATGAACCGTGAGGCATATGGACGGCGATCGTCTGGTTATCCACGCCTCCACCCAGGTACCATGGCACTTACGCCGCCAGGTCGCGCGCCTC
>NZ_VOGO01000051.1 GCF_007923355.1 Falsiphaeobacter marinintestinus | reverse complement strand
TCCAGTCGGCCTCGGGCGGCTCGGCGGAGGGCGATGTGATCTCGGGGTTCGAGAAGGTGTTTGGCTCGGCCCACGCCGATGATCTCACCGGCGACGCAGCCGACAACCAGCTGGTGGGCTGGCTCGGCGCCGACACGCTGAACGGCGGCGACGGCAATGACATCCTGCGCGGCGATGCCGGGGCGGATATCATGGACGGCGGCGACGATGAGGACTGGGTGATGTATTTCGGCTCGACCGCAGGCGTGACAGTCAGCCTGGTCGAAGACGGATTTGGCTTTCAGTCGGCCACCGGGGGGGATGCCACTGGCGACGTGATTTCGAACTTCGAGCGGGTCTGGGGATCGGATCATGCAGATGATCTGACCGGCAATGATGGTGATAACTACCTGCTGGGTCGGGACGGTGACGATGTGATGGACGGCGGCGCCGGGAATGACACCATGCGCGGGGGCGTCGGGGCCGACACGATGGAGGGCGGCGCGGATACCGACCTGATCGCCTATAACACCTCGGCGGTTGGTGTGACTGTTGATCTGACCGTCGATGGCTTTGGCTTTCAGTCGGCCTCGGGCGGGACGGCGGATGGCGACGTGATCTCGGGGTTCGAGAACGTGGCGGGCACGGCGCACGCCGATGACCTGACGGGCGACGACGGGGCCAACATCCTGCTGGGTCTTGGCGGCGACGACACGATGGATGGCGGGGGCGGCAGTGATATCCTGCGCGGCGGTGCGGGCGCGGACACGATGGTGGGCGGCACTGGCAATGACTGGGTACAATATGCCGGATCGTCCTCGGGCGTGACGGTGAACCTGAGCGAGGTTGCGGGCTTCCAGTCGGCCTCGGGCGGCGATGCCGACGGCGACGTGATCTCGGGCTTCGAGTACGTGTTCGGCTCGGCGCATGACGATGATCTGACCGGCAACGCCTCGGCCAATGTGCTGCTCGGCGGCGACGGC
>NZ_VOGO01000050.1 GCF_007923355.1 Falsiphaeobacter marinintestinus | reverse complement strand
GCCAAGGCCAAGGATCCAGTCCGCGCCCGCCCCGCCATAGAGCGTGTCATTCCCATCCGTGCCAAACATCACGTCCGAGTCGGACCCGCCGACCTGAGTGGTCAACTGAAGCTCAAACGCGCCAAGATCCGAGGTGTTCGCGCCATTGTTGGCAGCTCCCGGATCGTCCGCCCGTCCGGCCCCCCGCGCATCCGTTGCCGGGGCCGCACTGTCATCCCCCGCATCCAGTGCCGGGTTCGTCACATCGCCGTTCAGCGCAATCGTCTGAACCGGTCCGCCATTGTCCGCCAGCAGACCACCGCCGTTGCCGTCCAGCGCTGCGAATACGTCAGCTGCCGTTCCAGACGTGAGAGAGGTCGTGGACGTGACTGTCCCACCGACGTCTGCGTTCGTCGTTGCACTATTGCCCAGCACAATGCTGTTGGTCAGCGTCGCTGTGCCACTGTTCTGAAGGCCACCGCCGTATCCGTATGGGCCCGACGCGCTATTCCCGCTGATCGTGCTGTTGGTCAGTGTCGCCGTGCCACGGTTGATCATCCCGCCGCCGCCGTAATTCGTCGCCTCGTTTCCGCTGAGCGTAGAATTGGTCAGCGTCGCGGTGCCTCCACTTCGGTTGTAAATTCCACCGCCCTGATAGGTCGCCGTATTGCCGCTAATCGTGCTGCTTGTCAGCGTCACCGCGCCGCGGTTCCAAAGCCCACCGCCCAATTCCGCCGAACTGTCGCGGATTGTGCTGTTGGTCAGGGCGACCGTTGCACCAGTATCAATGTAAATGCCGCCGCCGGACCCGGCGGAGCCATCCGTGATCGTCAGGGCGTGCAGGGTCGACGATCCGCTGGTCGCGTTGAACACCCGCGAGGCATCATTGCCAGAGATCGTGATGTCCGCGATATCGTCGTCGTCGATATCACCATCAATGGTCACATCGGTGGACAGAACCAGTTCCGTCCCGCCCAGCGTGATCGTCTGGCCGGACAGCGCCGCGTCAAAGGTTATCGTGCTGGCATCCGCGTTAGAATTGGCAAAGGCCAGCGCCTCGCGCAGCGAGGTTTGGTAGTCATAAGCGTCAACGACGTCGGACGTTGTTGTGACGATCAGGCTGGCGGTTTC
>NZ_VOGO01000005.1 GCF_007923355.1 Falsiphaeobacter marinintestinus | reverse complement strand
CATAAACCACAACGCATAACTAACGGTGGGTCAAATCTCGGTGAAAATACCGGGTCAGTTCTCAGTGACATTCAACACCGTTTGGCTTGACCAACACAAACAAGCCACCGCCGTCAGACAATTTGTATGCCTTTGGTTTTGCTTGTTCTTTCCGAATCTTCAAATCTGAAAGTGCCATAGTGGGGGTATCAACCTCCTGCTTTGAGGCCAATACCCCCTTCAATACCCCCAATCGTCATGTTTTCTGGGGGTATCGAGTGTTCAGCTATGGTCAGGATGATAGCCCAATACATGCGAATAACTCAACAATTATGAGCACTTAAGAGCATCTATGTTCGGAAGAATTGGTGCCCAGGAGAGGACTCGAACCTCCACATCGTTGCCAATACTAGCACCTGAAGCTAGCGCGTCTACCAATTCCGCCACCTGGGCAGGTGTCGTGTGGAGCGCGTTTAAGCCGAGCCGCTGGGGGTGTCAAATGGATTCGTGCGGGGATTCGCGAATTTCTTCAGGGCGCGAGGGTATCAGGAGGAACGAGCGGTCGGTTGCGGTTCTTTTCCTTCATATTTCCCGAAAATCCACGCGAGTCGCGGCGTTTTTGTGCCTTGTTTGGCCTTCGACGGAACGGTAGATCGGGACAAGAGCCATTAGCGGGAGCATCAGACATGTCGAAACTCGTCACGATTTACGGTGGATCGGGCTTTGTCGGACGCTATATCGCGCGGCGCATGGCCAAGGAGGGCTGGCGGGTTCGCGTGGCTGTCCGTCGTCCGAACGAGGCGATGCATGTCAAACCCTACGGCGTTGTTGGCCAGGTCGAACCGGTGTTGTGCAACATCCGCGACGAAGCTTCGGTTGCGTCTGTCATGGAAGGTGCAGACGCGGTGGTGAACTGCGTCGGTGTTCTGAGTGAACGCGGTAAGAACACCTTTGACGCGGTTCAGGCCGACGGTGCTGGCCGGATCGCCCGGATCGCCGCTGAGCAGGGTATCGAGCGGATGGTGCATATCTCGGCAATCGGAGCTGATGCCGAGTCGAACAGTGACTATGCCCGCACCAAGGCGATGGGAGAGGCCGCGGTACTTGACGCCATGCCCGACGCCGTGATCCTACGCCCGTCGGTCATCTTCGGCACGGAAGACGAATTCTATAACCGTTTCGGCGGGATGACCCGGATGTCTCCTGTCCTGCCTTTGGTCGGCGCAGAAACAAAGTTCCAGCCAGTCTATGTTGATGACGTCGCCAAAGCGGCCGTGATGGGCGTTCTGGGCGAGGCCACGCCGGGGGTCTATGAACTGGGCGGGCCCGTGACGGCCACATTCCGCGCCTTGATGGCGGAGATGCTGGAGATCATTCACCGCAACCGCATCATTGTCGGCCTGCCGTTCTGGGTGGCGCGGATCATGGCGGGGACGCTGGATGTGGTTCAGTTCGCCAGCTTCGGGTTGATCAGAAACAACACGCTGACCCGGGATCAGGTGCGCAATCTGGCCCGTGACAATGTGGTGTCAGATGATGCCAAAGGGTTCTCGGATCTGGGCATCAAACCTGTTGAGGCCGCTGCGGTTCTGCCCGATTACCTGTGGAAGTTCCGTCCGTCGGGCCAGTACGACGATATCACACGCTCGGCTGGCAAGCTCAGCTCCTGAGTTTTTAGATAGCTAATCCGATTTGAAACACCGCCCTGACCGGCGGTGTTTTTGCGTTTCACGTATAGGCGATGATCAACAGGACAACTCCAAGGATCACGCGATAGATGACGTAGGGTGTGAAACTGACGCTTTTCAGCAGACGCATCATCAGCGTCAGCGCCAGAAGCGCGGCCCCAAAGGCGAACACAGCGGCGATGGCGCTGTCCTGGGCGGCCTGCCAATCAGCGCTTTGCACCACGTCCGCGCCCAGCAGGATGCCAGACGCGAGGATGGTGGGGATCGACATCAACATGGCCAGTCGTGCGGCCTCTTCCCGTCCATAGCCCAGCTTGCGCCCCGCGGTGATGGTGATGCCGGACCGGGACGTGCCGGGGATCAGTGCGATCGCCTGCCACAGCCCCATGACCAGAGCATCGCGGACCGACCAGTCTTTGACCGTCTTGGTGTCTGCGCCGGTCTGATCGGCCCAATACAGAACAATGCCGAAGATCAGCATCGCCCAGCCGATGACAGCGACAGAGCGCATCGCACCACTGAGGCCGGTGACATGCAGCACCAGTCCCGCCAGGATAACCGGGATCGTGCCAACGATCAGACCCAGCGCCAGACGTGCGCCGGGTGTCGAGGCGTTGCCGCAGGCAAGGTCCATCAGCCCGCCCAGCCCGATTTTCACATCCCGCCAGAAATAGAGCACGACAGCCCCCAAAGTTCCGACATGCACGGCGACATCGATCAGCTGACCCTGATCCTCAAGCCCGGTGAGTCCGGGTAGCAGAATCAAGTGACCAGAGGACGAAACCGGCAAAAATTCCGTCAGACCCTGGATAATGGCCACAAGCAGAAGTTGAAAAATGGGCATTTGTCCGATAGCCTCGTATTATTCAGTGGTTTTTCGGCCACGTATCTTTTTGTTTTCACTATATAAAGATGTTTTTAGGTCCGGATCGTTACCCAAAACCTTGCACCTGCAGCAAATTACCGTCTAGAGAGGAGGAGAAATCGAAAACAAGGTCAGGAGTTCTGACTTTTAATCTCTCGCGCCTTCTCATAAACAGGCGCTGCCAGCCTTATCATGGAGTCTTAGCCGTGGCCAAGCAACCGATGCTCAAATTCGTATCCGTCGACCGCGATATGCCTGAAAAACGTCAGGCCGAAACGCGGCGCGAGGACTTTGACGAGATCTATGCCGAGTATGCGGACGCCAAGGCGAAAGAACAGGCCAGCCGCTGTTCGCAATGTGGTGTGCCTTATTGCCAGACGCATTGTCCGCTGCACAACAACATCCCTGATTGGCTGCGCCTGACCGCGACCGGACGTCTGGAAGAGGCGTATCAGATGAGTCAGGCGACCAACACCTTTCCGGAAATCTGTGGTCGGATCTGCCCGCAGGATCGCCTGTGCGAAGGCAATTGTGTGATCGAACAGTCGGGTCATGGCACCGTGACAATCGGGTCGGTCGAAAAATATATCACCGATACAGCGTGGGAAAATGGCTGGGTCAAGCCAGCAGCTCCGGCCGTGGAACGCCCTGAAAGTGTTGGCATTATTGGTGGTGGCCCCGGTGGATTGGCGGCTGCGGACATGCTGCGTCAGGCTGGAATTCAGGTCACAGTTTATGACCGCTATGACCGCGCCGGCGGGCTGCTGACCTATGGCATTCCCGGTTTCAAGCTGGAAAAGGACGTGGTCATGCGCCGCATCCAGCAGTTGAAAGACGGTGGAGTGGAATTCGTAATGGATTGCGATGTCGACGCCGACATTTTCGCCACCATCCAGGCCGAACATGATGCCGTGATCATCGCCACCGGAGTCTATAAGTCGCGTGACTTGCAGATGCCCGGGAGCGGAGCCCAAGGCATTGAAAAAGCGATTGATTTCCTAGTCGCGTCGAACCGCAAGAGCTTTGGCGACGCCGTCGAAGACTATGACAATGGCCGCCTGAGTGCCGATGGCAAGCGCGTGGTCGTGATCGGCGGCGGCGACACCGCGATGGACTGTGTGCGCACGTCGATCCGCGAAGGCGCGGTGAGTGTCAAATGTCTGTATCGCCGCGACCGGGCCAACATGCCGGGATCGCAGCGCGAAGTCGCCAATGCCGAGGAAGAAGGCGTTGTCTTTGAATGGCTTAGCGCCCCCAAAGGCTTTACCGATGACAACGGAAAAGTGTCGGGTGTGATGGTCCAGAAGATGCGTCTGGGCGCCCCGGATGCCAGTGGTCGTCAGGCCCCCGAGGTGATCGAAGGCGCGGATTATGTCGAAGAAGCCGATCTGGTGATCAAGGCGCTGGGGTTTGAACCCGAAGACATGCAAACCATGTTCGGCAAGCCCGAACTGGCGGTGACCCGCTGGGGCACCATCAAGGCGCAGTTCACCACCGGCGAAACCGAAATACCGGGCGTCTATGCCGTGGGGGACATCGTGCGCGGTGCATCTCTGGTGGTCTGGGCGATCAAGGACGGGCGCGATTGTGCCGAAGCAATCCTGAAAAAACTGAATGCCCCGGCGGCCGTCGCTGCGGAATGACGTCGTAAGATTTCGGGACCGTTTCGTACGATTGAAACGGCCAGGATCTGACTGAATTTCGACAGTTTGGGGAGTTTCCGGTCGATTTCGTACGATGTGTCCACGCCGCGCATATTCGACCGGAAGAAACGAAATATTAACTAAGCAGGTCAGCAATGCTGACGCGGAAGGTAAAGGAAAGATGAACATGATCATGCCCATCAAGACCCTGACTGCATCTGCGGCGACATTCGTCATGCTGACCGTTGCAACCTGGGCCGGAACTCAACCGTATGCCGGGCAGGAGGGACGCGAGATTGCCAGCCTGTCGGGCGCCGATGTGACGGCGTTGCTGGCGGGTGAAGGATGGGGGCTGGCGAAACCGGCCGAGTTGAACGGGTACCCCGGCCCTGCGCATGTTCTGGAACTGGCGGACAAGTTGCACCTGACCGATGCGCAGCGCGGCGAAATCACCGCGATCTTTGACGGCATGAAGGCCGAGGCGCAAAGCCTTGGCGCTGCCTATGTCGAAGCTGAAGAACACCTGAGCCGGATGTTCCGCGCCGGTCACGCCGACCCGGACATGCTGAGCCGCATTCTGGCGGACTCGTCCGACACTCTGGCCAAGCTGCGCGCGGTGCATCTGTCGGCCCATCTGGAAACGACGCCAATCCTGACGGCACATCAGAAAGCCATGTATCAGACCCTGCGCGGCTATGGCACCGGGTCAGATCGCAGCGGACACGGAGGGCATAGCCATGACTGATATCTCAGGCCAATGCCTGTGCGGTGCTGTGACCGTCACAGCCACGATCAACACCGGTGAGCGTCCGGCGATCGTACGGGCGTGCCACTGCGACATGTGCCGTCGTCAGACCAGTTCGATGTTCATGTCTTTGGCCACCGATCCGGGAACTTTGAAGATCGAAGGGCCTGAGAAAATCTACCGGTCGTCCGAGTGGGCGCAGCGCGGATTTTGCGAGGTCTGCGGATCGACGCTTTGGTACGGCACGCTACATGATGGCGTGAAAAACATTGCCGCCGGGTTATTCGACAACGCCGCTGGCGCACCTTTGAAACTTGAATTCTACAGCGACATGGTCCCCGAGGGATATGCGCTGGCCGGTGATCATCGTCGTCTGACGACGCAAGACGCCATAGCCCTGTTTGCCCCCCAAGAAGGAGATAACTCATGACCAAGTATGATGAAAATTGGGCGGCCCAAGAAGAAACGAAACGTCAGTGGCTGGCCGAGAACGGCCTGTATTCGCAAGAAGAAGAACATTCGTCCTGCGGCGTTGGCCTTGTTGTTTCGGTGAATGGCGAGCGCAGCCGGTCGGTTGTTGAGGCCGGGATTACCGCGCTGAAGGCGATCTGGCACCGAGGTGCTGTGGATGCGGATGGCAAGACCGGTGACGGTGCTGGCATTCACGTGCAGATCCCGGTTCCGTTCTTCTATGACCAGATCCGTCGCACCGGGCACGAGCCCAACATGGACGAGCTGATGGCCGTGGGTCAGGTGTTTTTGCCGCGTACCGATTTCGGGGCGCAGGAAACCTGCCGGACCATCGTGGAAACCGAAGTGCTGCGCATGGGCTATTCGATCTATGGCTGGCGTCATGTGCCGGTCAATGTCGGATGTCTGGGCGAAAAGGCCAACGCGACCCGGCCCGAGATCGAACAGATCCTGATTTCGAACTCGAAAGGGTCGGATGAAGACACGTTTGAACGCGAGCTTTATGTGATCCGTCGCCGGATCGAAAAGGCCGCGGCGAACATGAAGGATCTGTATATCGCGTCGCTGTCGTGCCGGTCGATCATCTATAAGGGTATGATGCTGGCCGAGCAGGTTGCGGATTTCTATCCCGACCTGCTGGACGAACGGTTTGAGAGCGCCTTTGCGATTTATCACCAGCGGTATTCGACCAACACCTTCCCGCAGTGGTGGCTGGCGCAGCCGTTCCGCATGCTGGCCCATAACGGCGAGATCAACACGCTGAAGGGCAACATCAACTGGATGAAAAGCCACGAGATCCGCATGGCTTCGGCGACGTTTGGCGATCATGCCGAAGACATCAAGCCGATCATCGCGGGCGGGTCTTCGGATTCTGCGGCTTTGGATTCGGTGTTCGAGGCGTTGGTGCGCGCAGGCCGGTCGGCCCCGATGGCCAAGACCATGCTGATCCCTGAATCGTGGTCCAAGCAGGCGGTCGAACTGCCCGAAGCGTGGCGCGACATGTATTCCTACTGCAATTCGGTCATGGAGCCGTGGGACGGCCCCGCCGCTTTGGCGATGACCGATGGGCGCTGGGTTTGTGGCGGGCTGGACCGGAACGGCCTGCGCCCGATGCGCTATGTTGTGACCGGTGACGGGCTGCTGATCGCCGGATCGGAAGCGGGCATGGTGCCCGTGGACGAGGCCTCCGTTGCCGAAAAGGGCGCGCTTGGTCCGGGGCAAATGATCGCCGTGGACATGAAGAAGGGCCGTCTGTACCACGATACCGAGATCAAGAATAAGCTGGCCTCGGCCCTGCCTTTTGGCGACTGGGTGCAGAAGATCAACGATATCGACGAGACGTTGCTGGGCGCGACCGAGAAGACGTTGTTTTCGGGCGAAGAGCTGCGCAAGCGCCAGATCGCGGCGGGCTATACCATCGAAGAGCTGGAGCAGATTCTGGCGCCTATGGCCGAGGACGGCAAAGAAACGCTGGCCTCGATGGGGGATGACACGCCGTCGGCTGTGTTGTCCAAGAAGTACCGCCCGCTGAGCCATTTCTTCCGCCAGAACTTTAGCCAGGTGACCAACCCGCCAATCGACAGTTTGCGCGAATACCGGGTGATGTCGCTGAAAACGCGGTTCGGGAACCTGAAGAACGTGCTGGACGAAGACAGCAGCCAGACCGAAATCATCGTGATGGACAGCCCGTTCATCGGCAACGCGCAGTGGGAAAAGTTGGTCGAAGCGTTCAATGCGCCGCTGACCGAAATCGACTGTACGTTTGAGCCGGGCAAAGGCGCGCTGGATGCGGCGTTGAAGCGGATCCGCTCGGAAGCCGAGGATGCGGTGCGCTCGGGCGCGGGGCATCTGGTGCTGACAGACCAGCATTCGGACGCGGACAAGATCGCCATGCCGATGATTCTGGCCACAAGTGCGGTGCATTCACATCTGACGCGGCAGGGGCTGCGGACATTCTGTTCGCTGAACGTGCGGTCTGCCGAGTGTATCGATCCGCATTACTTTGCGGTGCTGATTGGCTGTGGTGCGACCGTGGTCAACGCCTATCTGGCCGAGGATTCACTGGCCGACCGTATCGAACGCGGCCTTCTGGACGGCACACTGACCGAAAACGTCGCGCGGTATCGCGAGGCGATTGATCAGGGCTTGCTGAAGATCATGGCGAAGATGGGGATCTCGGTGATCTCATCCTATCGCGGTGGTCTGAACTTTGAGGCCGTGGGGCTGAGCCGTGCGATGGTGGCCGAGTATTTCCCAGGCATGATCAGCCGGATTTCGGGCATCGGGGTCAGCGGTATTCAGGTCAAATCCGAAGAGATCCACGCCAAGGGCTGGACCAGCGGGCTGGACGTGCTGCCGATTGGCGGATTTTACAAAGCCCGGACCTCGGGCGAGACCCATGCCTGGGACGCAACTGGCATGCACATGTTGCAGATGGCCTGCAACAAGGCGTCGTTTGAGCTGTGGAAGCAGTATTCGGCCAAGATGCGGGCCAGCCCGCCGATCCACCTGCGGGATCTGCTGGACGTCAAGCCTGTGGGCAAGCCGGTTCCGATTGAAGAGGTCGAAAGCATCACGTCGATCCGCAAGCGGTTCGTGACTCCGGGTATGTCGCTGGGGGCGTTGTCGCCCGAGGCGCACAAGACGCTGAACGTGGCGATGAACCGGATCGGGGCCAAGTCGGACAGCGGCGAAGGTGGCGAAGACCCGGCGCATTTTGTGCCTGAGCCCAATGGCGACAACCCGTCGGCCAAGATCAAGCAGGTGGCCTCGGGGCGGTTTGGCGTGACCGCCGAGTATCTGAACCACTGTGAAGAACTTGAGATCAAGGTCGCGCAGGGCGCCAAGCCCGGCGAGGGTGGTCAGTTGCCGGGGATGAAGGTCACCGACCTGATTGCCCGCCTGCGCCATTCGACCAAGGGCGTGACGCTGATTTCACCGCCGCCGCACCACGATATCTATTCGATCGAGGATCTGGCGCAGCTGATCTATGACCTCAAGCAGATCAACCCGCGCTGCAAGGTGACGGTGAAACTGGTCGCGTCTTCGGGCGTGGGCACGATTGCCGCTGGTGTGGCCAAGGCCAAGGCCGATGTGATCCTGATTTCGGGTCACAATGGTGGCACGGGCGCATCGCCGGCGACGTCGATCAAATACGCGGGTCTGCCGTGGGAAATGGGTCTGACCGAAGCGCATCAGGTGTTGGCCATGAACAACCTGCGCGACCGGGTGACTTTGCGGACCGATGGCGGTTTGCGCACCGGGCGGGACATCGTCATGGCCGCGATGCTGGGGGCCGAAGAGTTCGGCATCGGCACCGCCGCGTTGATCGCGATGGGCTGTATCATGGTGCGTCAGTGTCAGAGCAACACCTGCCCTGTGGGCGTCTGTACGCAGGACCCTGAATTGCGCGACAAGTTCACCGGCAATGCAGACAAGGTCGTCAATCTGATCACGTTCTACGCGCAGGAAGTGCGCGAAATTCTGGCGTCGATTGGCGCGCGGAATTTGGACGAGGTGATTGGCCGTGCCGACCTGCTGAGCCAGGTCAGCCGAGGGTCGGAGCATCTGGACGATCTGGACCTGAACCCGCTGTTGATCACGGTCGATGGGTCGGCGAACATCGTCTATGACCGCAACAAGCCGCGCAATGCCGTGCCGGATACGCTGGATGCCGAGATCGTGCGCGATGCGCATCGGTTCCTGGAGGACGGCGAAAAGATGCAGCTGTCTTATGCCGTTCAGAACACGCACCGCACCGTGGGCACCCGGACCTCGAGCCATATCGTGCAGAATTTCGGCATGCGCAACGCGTTTCAGCCGGATCATCTGACGGTGAAACTTCAAGGCTCGGCTGGTCAGTCTTTGGGCGCGTTCGCGGCCCCGGGTCTGAAGCTGGAAGTGTCGGGTGATGCCAACGACTATGTCGGCAAGGGTCTGTCGGGGGGCACCATCGTGGTGCGCCCGCAGCAGGTCAGCCCGCTGAAGGCAGATGAGAACACCATCATCGGCAACACCGTTCTGTACGGCGCGACCGACGGGTTCCTGTTTGCTGCCGGTCGGGCCGGTGAGCGGTTTGCGGTGCGCAACTCGGGCGCGACGGTGGTGATTGAAGGCTGCGGGTCGAACGGGTGCGAATACATGACGGGCGGCGTTGCCGTGATCCTTGGATCCATCGGTGCCAACTTTGGCGCGGGTATGACCGGCGGCATGGCGTATCTGTATGACCCGGACGGGCTGGCGGAAACCATGATGAACATGGAAACGCTGGTCACCTGCCCGGTCACGGTCGAGCACTGGGATGCCCAGCTGAAGGGGTTGATCGAGCGTCATGCGACTGAAACCAACAGCGCCAAGGCCCGCGATATCCTGCAGCATTGGGACATCGAGCAGCAGCATTTCCTTCAGGTGTGCCCGAAAGAAATGCTGAACAACCTGCCCGCCCCTCTGAGTGTCGAAGCGGGCGCGATCCCGGCAGAGTGACACCAAAGACACGTTGAAACAGCGCAGCCCCGTCCGGTTAACCACTGTGGCGGGGCTGCCGCATTTCCGCCATATTTCGATCTCATTCTGGTTTCCAAGAGGCCAAAGGCCCGAAGAAACACTGAGGCAGCCAGGGTTTATCCCGAGCAACTGACAGAATGACAAACATCACTTTGACGGCGCAGAACGTCAATGGCGACCCGTTTACGGACGGGAAGAACATCAAAATCGTCAACAATTCGACAAGCGTTCTGACCTTCGTCGACACCGACCACACGTTGAACGACCCTTTGACGGGCGAAGCCGTTTCCTTTGATGGCGGCACAACGTTGTTGTCTTATCAATTCCTGGGCGCTGGCAATGTGCGGGGCGATCCCTTGCAGCAAGCCTCGTTCATCCGGATCGACATGGGAGACGGATCGTTTCTTACGGTCGCTTTGGACTGGAATGCCGATTTCGACGATCTGCCCGACCTTCAGAACGGCAACACCCAGTTGTCGGTCAGCGATCTGGACGACATTTCGACCAACTGGTTTCCGGGCTTTGCCTGTTTCGTCGGCGGGACCCTGATTGAGGCCGACGACGGACCAAGGGCGGTGGAAACGCTGAAACCCGGCGACATGATCCGCACGCTGGACAATGGGTTGCAGCCGCTGGTGTATCTTGCCAGCACCAAGGTGCGGGCCGTGGGCGCATTGGCCCCGGTGCGGTTTGCGGCCGGCGCGATCGGGAACTGGCGTGACCTGTATGTCAGCCAGCAGCACCGCATGATCGTCTCGGACTGGCGCACGCAATTGTATTTCGGAGAGTCCGAAGTGTTTGTTCCGGCCAAACAGATGGTCAATGACACCGATATCCGGATCATCGAAGGTGGCCGGGCCACGTATCACCATCTGCTGTTTGCCCGCCACGAAGTGGTTTTGTCGGAAGGGATCTGGAGCGAAAGCTATTTCCCGGATGCCGAGTTGGGGGAGGATGCGCGCGCTGCGCATGACGAGGCCCTGATGATGTTCCCCGATCTGGTGCACCACGCGGTTATGCCCCACCAGACGGCCCGGCGCGTCGCACGTGGCATCGAAGCGCGTGTCCTGATGGCGGCCTGACCACCCGTCATGATGCACTGGCAAGAAAATCCGGACAGGCCCGAGGGAACGCCTTGGGCCTTTTCACTTTTGTCCAGTTACAAAAAATCACCTGCATCAAGCTTGGCCTGAAGATCTGGTGTGAACCCCACACGCTTGTGTTCGAAAACCAGCTTGGGATTGTCGAATTTTCCGCGGTACATGGCCATCTGGCTTTGAACGGCCCACCCCATCATCTCGCAAAACAATCCGGTCATATCGTCTTGTTCCGCACGAGTCGCAAAGCGGGTGTCGCAGCTGATATCATGCAGGCGCACTTCCAGCGTATCTCCGACATGCTCGTTCCAGGTGACTTTGTCGGCAATACGGGGGATCGGCAGGTCGACCTGTGGGTTGTTGGCGCGCAGGTCGTGATAGTGGTTGGTATCCATCATCGTCGACGCGGAGGGCGTTGCAAAAGCGATCCGGCGGCGACCGTGTTGCATCAGGAAAATGTCGTCACCGCGCATCCCGACGGGCACAAAGGTGATGAAGGTTTCGGGGTTTACGGTTCTGATGGTCGACGCCACCATCGGAGCTTCTGCCATTCTGTAATCCATCCAGAACTCCAACCCCGCACTGGTCTTATAAACGCGTGCGTTGCCCGGCTTATCAGAACGCTTCCAGATCATGTCTTCCTCGGTCTGTTGTGGTCTTCGGGTTCGCGATACGTGGCGCAATCAGGCCTGTATCGATCCTGCGCGCTGTGGTCACAGGTTTAGGATAAACGTCGTTCAGGGACCAACCACGCTTTGTCCACAGGCGTGCAGTGGCCTATAGATGGGCCATGGCGAAGAAGGCAGCGAAACCCAAGGGCAAGGCCAGCCCGCTGAAAGCTGAGAAACCGGCAAAACCGAAACCGCGTCGCCGGTTCCGGCCGTTGCGGTTTCTGGGTTTTATTGTTCTGCGCAGTACAACGATCCTGATCGTGACGACGATGGCACTGGTGCTGATCTATTCGCAGATCAACCCTCCGCTGACCTACACGATGTGGTCCGAAAAGAAGCGGCTGGGCCATATCGACCGGGAATGGGTGCCGATTGAGGAAATCGCGCCGGTCATGGCGCGGTCGGTCGTGGCGGCAGAAGATGCCAATTTCTGCCTGCACTGGGGGTTCGACGTTGCCGCGATCCGGGCGGCCTTGGACGAGGGCGCGGCGCGGGGCGGATCGACGATCAGCCAGCAGGTGGTGAAAAACGTGTTCCTGTGGCAGGGGCGCAGCTGGATCCGCAAGGCGCTGGAAACCGCGATCACGCCTGCGGTTGAAGCGATCTGGTCGAAAAAGCGAATCATCGAGGTCTATCTGAACGTGGCCGAGATGGACGAGGGCGTGTTTGGCGTCGAAGCCGCCGCGCGCGGATATTTTGGCGTCGGTCCCGAAGATCTGACAGCCCGGCAGGCGGCGTTGATTGCGGCTGTGTTGCCGTCGCCCAAGACCCGCTCGGCTTCAAAACCGACCAAATGGCTGAGCAAGCGGGCCAGTTCGATTGCGGACGGTGCGGCCACCATCCGCGCAGATGGCCGCGCCCGGTGTTTCGAGTAGTCTCCGGGCAGGCGGTTCTCGAATCACGCCATTTCTTGTATCATATGACCATATTCAAGCCTTTGTTCTTAGGATCTAATGATGTGCATTTTTTCAGGAAAGCGTCTCAAAGCGGGCCTTTTTTCAATTCTATTGAGTTTGGCAGCAACTGCAAATTCAGAAACCCTGCATGAGGTAAAAGTCGGCCTGCATGTCGGCGGCGTCGTTTCGAACGGAGCTGCTTTGGCCGCCGTTGACACTATGAACAGTCTTCTGAAAATGACCGGACATGTTGAATGCAAGGACATCCGTTTCGTGCTTGAGCGCCAGCCAGAACCGTTCTCAGACGGTCTACCCCGCGCGATCACGTCGGCTGCCGATTTCTCAGCATTCCGCCAGTCACCCTATTCAATCAATGTCGTTTCACAAGTCTTGTATTGCGGCGGCCATCAAGTCGCAGCCGGTGCATCTTTTGGTGGCTGCACAACAGTCGGAGCAAAACCAGTCATCGTCACACCGTCGGGCAGCGCGGGAACTCGGGCGCTGAAATGGTTGCACGAGTTGGGACATTCCCAGGGTCTTCGCGACCGTTGCAAGGATCGTAAAAACAGTTGCCGCGATGACATTGGCTGGATCATGGCGGGGATCCTGCATCCTGACAACAGGAAGCTATCCATCGAAGAGTGCTTTGCATATGCTGGCGCACAGAACTTTCCGGTTCTGGAAGTTACGGACTTCACTTCCGATGGCTTGGACCGGGAATTCTTGGAAATGGAATACATTCACGGCCTCCCGATTGCACCAATACTCGAAGCATCATCAGAGGATCTTGCTATGGTCAGAGAGGTCGTGGCCGAACGGGACGCTGCCCTGCTTCCAAATGCCGTATTGGTTCTGGGTTTGATCGGTGATCCAACAGACCAAGAAGCGCTTTTGGGCGTTCTGGAAGGTCCGTCTGAGGATCACGGTGCTCGAATTGCCAAGTTGAATGCCGTAACTGCGCTTGGCTATCTGCTCAACAGATTCGACGACCCCAAGACTTTCGGCGCGCTACGCTCGTTTTCAAATCCGAACCAGAATCAGCGGTATTTTGAAGGTGCCGGCAGCTTCGAGCTCGCTGAGGAATTTGCCAGGGCGATGAGCCGAAGCGCGCTGATGGGTGTCGGTATGGCCAACCCCAAAGATGAACAACTGGCCCAGTCCACGCGCGGTTTCATCGATGATCAGGAGCAAGCGCAGTTGAAGGGAGCTTTTGATCTGCACATTGATGAAAGCTTCTTCGAGGAACTGGAAACAACCCGCAAACGCGTCGGAGACAGCGGGATTCTTGGCTACCTCGCGCAGAGGCCTGAAGAGACTCAATGAGCTGGAAATCGCGGGCTGGGCGCAAGGACATTCGCTGTTGTTGTTTCGAGGATTGAAAATCCTTTCGCCAGCGGGCATTGAGGGTTTTGCTTGAGTTTGCATTTCCAGAAAGATCATGGCCCGACTTTTTCACGTTCCCCTCTCTCCGTTTTGCCGCAAGGTCCGACTTTCGCTCGCCGAAAAGAAAATCGAGGTCGAGCTGGTGGAAGAACGATATTGGGAGCAGGATCCCGATTTCCTGCGTCGCAACCCTGCCGCCAAGGTTCCTGTGATCAAACTGGACGGCCGGATGATGGCCGAAAGCGCGGCGATTTGTGAATACATCGAAGAAACCCGGCCCAACCCGCCGCTGATCCCGTCCGATCCGGATGGGCGGTACGAGGTGCGGCGGCTGGTGTGCTGGTTCGATGACAAGTTCCACAACGAAGTCACATCCAAGCTGCTGTATGAGCGGGTGAACAAGAAGATCACTGGTGCCGGGTATCCCGACAGCCGCAACGTCAAGGCCGGGGCGAAAGCGATCAAGTATCATCTGGATTACATGCACTGGCTGCTGGATCACCGCCGGTGGCTGGCAGGCGACGCGATGACACTGGCCGATTTCGCCGCTGCCGCGCATCTGTCGTCGCTGGATTATATCTCGGACGTGGATTGGAACCGGTCGCAGATCGTCAAGGACTGGTATGCCAAGATCAAATCGCGCCCGGCCTTCCGGTCGATTCTGGCGGATCAGGTGTCGGGGTTTCGCCCGCCCGAGCATTACGCCGATCTGGATTTCTGATACGGATGGGGTCTGGGGGCGCTGCCCAAGTGCATGCGCAGCATGTGCGTAGGCGATAGAGTGAAAGCTAAGCTTTCGCGGATTCGCCCGCTCCCCCGGGGTATTGGGAAACAAGAAAGAAGCATGAGTGTCGAATTGAAACAGCGTGTCGTGGCGCGGGCCCTTGAAGAGGGGTTCGTGGCGGCGCGGGTGTGTCGGCCCTGGGATGTGCCCGAGGCGGCGGCGCGATTGCAGGCATTTGTCGATGCCGGGTATCACGGGCAGATGGGGTGGATGGCCGACCGGATGCACTGGCGCGGCGATCCGGCGGCTTTGTGGCCCGAGGCGCGGTCGGTGATCATGCTGGCCGAAAGCTATACGCCCCGGCACGATCCGATGGCTGTGGTTGGCAAGCCGGACCGGGGCGCGATTTCGGTCTATGCGCAGAACAAGGATTACCACGATCTGGTCAAGAAACGGCTGAAAAGGCTGGGGCGCTGGCTGATCGAGGCGGCGGGGGGCGATATCAAGGTGTTCGTCGACACCGCCCCGGTGCCCGAAAAGGCGCTGGCGCAGGCCGCCGGGCTGGGCTGGCAGGGCAAACATACCAATCTGGTCAGTCGTGACTTTGGCAACTGGGCGTTTCTGGGCAGTGTGTTCACCACGCTGGATTTGCCGGTTGATCCGGCCGAGGGCGATCATTGCGGGTCATGCACGTCCTGTCTGGACGTTTGCCCCACGGATGCGTTTCCCGTGCCCTATCAGCTGGATGCGCGGCGCTGCATTTCCTATCTGACGATCGAGCATAAGGGACCGGTGGACGTGGATCTGCGGCCCGGTCTTGGCAATCACATCTATGGCTGTGACGATTGTCTGGCGGCCTGTCCGTGGAACAAGTTCGCCGTGGCGGCCAGCGATATGCGCTACGCGGCGCGGGATGATCTGATCGCGCCCCTGTTGGCGGATCTGGCGGGCTTGGATGATGCCGGGTTCAGGGCAAAGTTCTCGGGCTCGCCCATAAAGCGGATCGGGCGGGATCGGTTTGTGCGCAATGTGCTCTATGCGATTGGAAATTCCGGCGACTTGGCCTTGCGCCCGACCGCGCAGGCGCTGGCAGATGATCCCGATCCGGCCGTGGCAGATGCGGCGCGTTGGGCTCTGGACCGGCTGCCAGCCTAGACGTGTTGGCTGTGCACCGCCAAGCGTGGAGCGGTGGGCGCGGCATTTGCCGCGCGGCGTTTTCCCGCCTCCTTGTGGGGCGGGGAAACGCCCCCCTTACTCGGCGGCGCTGCGTTTGGGCAGGACCCAGTCGGGGCGCAGGAAATGGCAGGTGTACCCGTTGGGGATCCGTTGCAGATAGTCTTGATGTTCGGGCTCGGCGGTCCAGAAATCGCCAACCGGCTCAACTTCGGTCACCACTTTGCCGGGCCACAGGCCGCTTGCGTCGACGTCGGCAATCGTTTCCAGCGCGACCTGCTTTTGCGCGTCGTTCACGTAATAGATCGCCGACCGATAGCTGAGTCCGACATCATTGCCCTGACGGTTCAGCGTGGTCGGGTCGTGGATCTGAAAGAACACTTCCAAAATCTGGCGATAGGAAATCCGGTCAGGTTCGAACAGGATCTCGATCCCTTCGGCATGGGTGCCATGATTGCGGTAGGTGGCGTTGGGCACGTCGCCTCCGGTATATCCGACGCGGGTGTTTTCGACGCCGGGCAGCTTGCGGATCAGATCCTGCATGCCCCAGAAACAGCCTCCGGCCAGTACTGCGCGTTCGGTCATGCGATGTCCTCCACCTGGTCAAGATAATCGGCGTAGCCTTCGGCCTCCATATCGTCGCGGTGGACAAAACGGAGCGAGGCCGAGTTGATGCAATACCGCATGCCGCCGCGATCCCGCGGGCCGTCGGGAAAGACATGGCCAAGGTGGCTGTCGCCATGGGCCGAGCGGACTTCGACGCGGATCATACCCAGCGTGCGGTCTTCGATTTCGGTGACGTTGGCCGGTACGATCGCTTTGGTGAAGCTCGGCCAGCCGCAGCCGGATTCGTATTTGTCAGCCGAGGCAAACAGCGGTTCACCCGAGACGATATCGACATAAATCCCCGGGTCCTTGTTGTTCAGAAGCTTGCCGGTTCCGGGGCGTTCCGTGCCACTTTCCTGCGTGACATAGAACTCTTCCGGCGACAGGCGGGCAATGGCGTCGGGGTCTTTGGTATAGCGCGTCATGCAATCCTCATAAGCCTTGTTCTGCGGCAGTAGATGGGGTGTCGTGGGTAAAAGCAAAGGAATATTTCAGGTGCCTCGCAGGGATGTGGGAGTGATCCATACGCGGGGCTGTGTCGTAATCTGCACATCATCGGGAGGGAAGACAATGGTTCGCATTTTGCTTTTGATCGCCTTGATCGTGGCCGGGCACATGGCCCGGGCCGGGGGATTGACGGGCACGTTCGCATCGATTGACGGTGGCACGCTGTCGGTTGAAGATTGGCGCGGGCAACCGGTTCTGATCGTCAACACGGCGTCGCAATGCGGGTTCACACCGCAATATGAAGGGCTGCAAGAGGTCTGGGACACCTACCGCGATCAGGGGCTGGTCGTGCTGGCCGTGCCGTCTGATGATTTCAACCAGGAGCTTTCGAGTGCTGCCAAGGTCAAGGAATTCTGCGAATTGACCTATGGCCTGGACTTTCCAATGACGGATATCACGCATGTGAAAGGCCGTAAGGCGCATCCGTTCTTTCAACAGGTGAAGGCCGAGACCGGATTTGAACCTGCCTGGAACTTCAACAAGATTCTGGTCGGACGGGATGGCGCGGTCGTGGCGACATTCGGGTCGGTGGCCCGGCCCAATTCGCAAAAGGTGCTGAGTGCGATTGAAACCGCTTTGAACTAGTCCGCCTTTGCTCGCTTGGGCTGGCGCGACAGTTGCACGGCCAGAATGCCAGCCGTCACGATCAGCACACCGACCACATCCAGCGGACCCAACCGTTCGCCCAGCAAAACGGCAGCAACCGCGACGCCGAAAACCGGGTTCAGAAAGTGGAAGGTCGCGGCGCGGATCGGGCCGATACGATCCAGCAGCAGGAACCAGATGTAGGTGGCCATGAGACCGGGCACGAGGGTGGTGTACAGGAAGGCGGCCAAAAGCTGCCAGCTGGGCTCAACCCGCAGGGTTTCGGTGAAGGGCGCGACGATGAACAGCACGGCCGAGCCGACCAGCATCTGCAAACCCACGATCATCATGAAGTTGCCGCCCGATGTGGCGCCGCGCACGGCCATCGTGGCAAAGGCAAGCGCAAGCACGCCGATCAAGCACAGCGTGATGCCATAAAGATCAACGCCGTCGCTGATGCGCGAACCCATGATCAGGGCAACGCCAGCAAACCCGGCGAACAGGCCCAGAATGCCCAACGGTTTCAGCTTTTCCTTGAAGATCAGCCAACTGGCCAGCGCCACCAGCAGCGGCATGACCGAGGCGATGATGGCGGCCAAACCAGCCTCGACCGTTTGCATGGCGACGAAATTCAGGCCCAGATACAGCGCGTTCTGGCAGACCCCGAACAGGATCGTGGCGTACCATTGCTTGGGTGTCAGCCGCCAGCTTTGCCCCATGGCGCGGGCGATGGCGACGCCGATCAGACCCGACAGCAGAAACCGTGCGGCGAGCGAATAAAGCGGCGAGGCGTCGGCGACGATGATCCGGGCCGAGGTAAAGGCCGAAGACCACATGAAGGCAAAGGCCAGCCCCATGAGGATTGCGCGGATATCCATGCTGTGCCCTTTGATCTGCCGCCCGTGACAGGCGGACCATCTGCAATCGGCGGGCAGAGTGCAAGGCCTGCCGGGCCACCTTCTGCCCCTGAGGGCCTTCACAGATTTGGGTGGGGGCATTCAGGGTTGGCGATCTGGTCAGCGCGAAGGTTTCTGTGCAGGGGTCGTTGGTCACGACCGTCCGATGACAACTCTGAGTTCATCGAAGCCCGGTGAAACTGCGCGAGGAGCCATGAGGATTATTCTTTGGGGAAGCCAAGTGCGATCACTGTTTCCAGCGGACCTTCGCTGGCTTTGAAAAACCTTTCAATCCATGGCGATGATTCCAGCGGTTCATGATCACCGGAGCTGACAAATATGGCGGGTCATCCCCACCTTTTATAGTGGTGTCCAGCCGTAGAACTCAGGCGGCTGTTTTCAGTTTCATTGTGGGTGTGATGCCGCCGATGCCCCTGTTGGGGTGCGCGTTGTTGCAAGTCCAGAGCCATTCAGTTGCCTGGTCTTGTTCCTCTTGGATGGTTGCAAATATGGATTGGCCCAGCCATTCGCCACGAACCGTGCGATTGTATGGCTAGACATAGGCGCTCTTGTTGGGGCTTGCCGGGCTGGATGTATTCAAGCCCATTATCGGCACGTATCGCTTGCGGCCGTCCACGCCATTCAATGATCTGGTTCAGACTGCGCACCCCTCGGCTCTGCAGGCAGCGAGACGTCTGCTTCGATGCACAGACCCTCACGATTGAAGATTGAAGGCATCCAGCACGTTCAACGTCCTGATCGACCGACCATCGGCAAGTTGAACCGCCACGAAATCCATCGACCACGTCTCATTCGGCCTGTTGGACACCGCCAACGGCTCAGGCATATCTCGCTTCTTGGGTTTGATCCGCAGGTTCAGCTCAAGTTCACAAACAATCCGGTAGATCTGTTTGTGGTTCCAAGCATAGCCCTGCACATTGCGCAGATACAAAACGCGTATACCAAAGCCTTAGTTCTGCATGCTCATCTCAGCATACATGCGTTTCAGGCGAGGGTTCTCATCTGACATCGACTTCATCTTGGAAATCAGGGACGCATCCATCACGGCGATCAAAGTGACGATATGATCTTACCCGGCGTTGGAAATGATGTTGGTCAGTCGCCCCCATCGTCTGCCATGCTTTTTTGAGAAAACGCTACTCCAGCGTTTGCTCAGAGGTGACGAGCGCTGCTCAGGTGCCAAAAAGACGGAACACTCAAGACTCACGGGGGCTTTTGTCACAGCCTGCGGGTTCTCGTATTGCTTTGTCAGGGAATTTGACATGCCAGACGTCTACGCCGGTGGCTCCGTTCGCTCGTCTTATTCAGTGGCCTCGATCCGCGCGGCGGCTTCGGCGATTTTCGATCTCAGCCATGTATGTGGCGCCGAGACATGGGTCCGGGCCGTCCAATACAGGTCGATCGGGAATTTGGCGGGAAACGGGCAGGGCATCGATGTCACCGACCCTTCGAACAGCCGTCCGATCCGGGATGGCACCGTGGCAATCATGTCGGTGCCCAGAACCATTTCGGGTAGGTTGGCGGGGCTTGGCACCTCCATCACGGTGTTGGGATAATGTCCTTCGGCCTCCATCACGACCAGAAATCGAGACCGGAAACTGCCGCCGTAATTGACCATGATCTGGGGCGCTTTGACATAGCTGTCCAGATCCATCGGACCCTTCGCCAGCGGATTTCCCGGGTCCATGATGCAGACATACTGATCCTGCAACAGGGCGCGCCGATAATACCCGGCATCCTCGATCCGGATCGGCCCGATCAGCATATCGCTTTCCGACCGGGTCAGCTGTTCACGTCCCCGCACGGCCGATGAAATGATGTTCAGCTTGATCCCCGGCGCGTCCCGCCGCAGCACCCGCGCCACTTCGGGGATAATCGTGACGCGTTCATAATAATTGCAGCTGATGGTAATCGCGACCGAGGCTACGGCCGGATCGAAACTGCGCGGCGCGGCCATGGCTTCGAACCGTTCGATCAGTTCGCCGGCCTTTTCCACAATGTCATCGCAGCGTTCGGTCGGAACGATGCCAGCCCCCTGACGCACGAACAGCGGGTCGCTGAACGCCGCGCGCAGGCGCGCCATCGTATAGCTGACCGTCGATTGCGTGACCTGCAGGCTTTCCGCCGCTTTGGAGAAACTGCCATGGGCATGCACCGTGCGAAGCGTCCGCAAAGCTGCAAAATCAACACTGAAAGGATCAAAGGTCACCGTAAGACTCCATCGAGTTTGTCGATGACATATATCAAATCCATCGGATTGCCCAATGGTCATGCGCTGACTACGATCTTCAGACACTTGCCTGGGGGGAACGCAACATGACCACGACTGCCGTGACCGACATACCCGTCGATGACAGCATCAGCATCGCTGAGCTGACTGCAAACCCTTACAATATATACAAAAGGTTGCGCGCCGAAGCCCCCGTGATACGGGTGCCCAGCATCAACCGGATCCTGCTGACCAAGGCCGCAGACACCAAGCGCGTTAAGGAAGACTGGGAACTGTTCAGTTCAGACGATCCGCGCACGCCGATGCAGCGTGCGTTTCAGGCCCAGACGCTGATGCGCAAGGATGGCGAGGCGCACAAACGCGAACGCAACGCGATGGCCCCGGCCTTTGCACCGCGCAACATCAAGGGCTGCTGGCACGAGATCTATACCAAGGTCGCCGAAGAATATGTCGGTCGCCTGCCACGTGGCGAAACGGTTGATCTGTTTTCCGACCTTGCCGCGCCTTATGCCGCGCGCTGCCTGACCTATCTGCTGGGTATTCCCGAAGCGTCGGATGCCGATATGATCCGCTGGTCGCAAACCCTGATCGATGGCGCCGGGAACTTTGGCAACGTGCCCGAATTGTTCGAACGCTCTGACGCGGCCAACATCGAAATGGATGCGCTGTTTGACCAATGCGTCGAACGCGTCCGCGCCGACCCCGATCAGTCAGCCCTGTCTGCCATGGTCAATGTCGATGACCCGATCGAAACCAAACAGATCTATTCCAACGTCAAGATCGCCATCGGCGGCGGCATCAACGAACCGCGCGATGCGCTGGTGACCATCCTTTACGGCCTCTACACGAACCCCGATCAGCTTGAGGCCTGCAGGGCCGACGCATTGTGGGACGCGGCGTTTGAGGAAGGCGTGCGGTGGGTTGCGCCCATTCAGGTCAGCTCGCGTCTGGTCAAGCAAGACACCGAGATCGGCGGGTATGTCATCCCGAAGGGCGAGGTCGTGATGACCTCGCAAGCCTCGGCCTGCCATGACGAAGCCCTGTATGACGCGCCCGAGGCGTACAACATGTTCCGGCCAAGAACCCCGCATCAGGCGTTTGGGAACGGTCCGCATTTCTGTCAGGGCACACATATTGCCCGCCGGATGCTGGCGCAGATCGTCCTGCCGATGCTGTTTGACCGGTTCCCCAACATGACCCTGCCCGACCCGGACGCGGTCAAATTCTGGGGTTTCGGATTCCGCGGGCCGCTGAGCCTGCCAATGACACTGAACTAAACCAAGACTGCATGACGACATGGGAGGACCATCAATGATCCGTCGCACCACCCTCAAGACACTGGCTGCCCTTGTGCTGGCCTCGGCCATCACGCCCGGCATTGCGGCGGCGCAGGACGTCACGTTACGCCTGCATCAGTTCCTGCCACCCCCTGCAACAGTTCCGAAACACATTCTCAAGCCCTGGGCACAGCGCGTCGAAGAGGCTGCTGGTGGCAAGCTCAAGATCGAACATTACGATGCGATGGCGCTGGGCGGGCGGCCTCCGGCGCTGATGGATCAGGCCATTGATGGTGTGGCGGACATTATCATGACCGTGGTCGGCTATACGCCCGGTCGCTTCCTGAAAACCGAAGTGTTTGAACTGCCCTTCATGATGACCAGCCCCGTTGCCACGTCGATGGCGTTTCAGGACATGGTTGAAACCGATCTGCAGGACGGCGAATACAAAGACGTCAAGGTTCTGGGCGCATGGGTGCATGGGCCCGGCCTGATCCACACCAACCGCCCTGTGGACTCTGTCGATGACATGGCGGGCCTCAAACTGCGCGGACCGACCCGCGTGATCAACGACATGCTGAAAGAACTGGGTGCAACCCCGGTCGGCATGCCACTGCCGGCCATCCCCGAGGCCCTGTCCAAAGGCGTGGTCGATGGCACCGTCATCCCGTGGGAAGTCACCCCCGCGATCAAACTGTCCGAACTGGTCGACAACCACACCGAATTCACCGGTGACGAGGCCCTGTACACCGCCACAATCGTGCTGGTGATGAACAAGGCCAAGTATGACAGCCTGCCCGACGATGTGCGCGCTGCCATCGATGCGGAATCCGGTCTGAAACTGTCACAATTCGCATCGCAGGTGATGTGGGACAATGACGCGCCGGGCCGTCTTATTGCCGAAGATGCAGGCAACAACATCATCCAGCTGACGCCCGAGCAGGTCGCGGGCTTCAAGGACAAGGCACAGCCGGTCATTGATCGCTGGGTTGCCGAGATGGACGCCAACGGCGTCGATGGCCGCGCCCTGATTGAACAGGCGAAGGCCTTGATCAAGAAGCACGGCGGATAAAAACGGCAGGGCCGGGGGCAGAACATCCCCCGGCCCTTCGCGCTAAACTCTGATACAGTCGTCAGCCGACCTTGTAATAAGCGATTTCCACCGCTGACGCCCGTCGCACACCGGCACAGACAAACAGCATGTGATTGACCCACCCGTACCTCTCATCCCCGGTTTCAAGCCGGGCAGCGGTGCGCATGTAATAGCTGGCCGGATCAACATCTTCGCCAGCCGCCAGCCGGGCGATCACATCGGGCGGGCCATGACGCGACCCGACATTCACGATCTCGATCAAAGCGCCATCGTCGGTCTGCACGGCATATCGCGTGTCCAAATGCGCAGCGCCATCGGCATAAATCGTCTGCCAGTCCGCCCCAAGGTTCAGCACATCCCCGGTGATCTCAGGCCCCAGCGCCTTGCCGCCGATGATCGGGATGATTCGCCGTGTCCCGGCGCGCCCCATCCCCATTTCCATCGGCTGTCCCAGATCGACCCTCAGGGTGAAACTGTGGCTCAGCGCCGGGACCGGGATCATTCCATCAGCCCCAGCAAACGCGCGGCGTTGTTCTTGATGATGTCTTCGCGCAGGTGATCCTTGATCGCGATCTTTTCAAAATCGCTCAACCAACGTTCCGGCGTGATCATTGGCCAGTCTGACCCAAACAGAACCTTTTTCTTCAGCATCGTATTGCAGTACCGCACAAGGATGTCGGGGAAGTACTTTGGCGACCATCCGGACAGGTCGATGTAAACGTTCGGTTTGTGCTGCGCGACCGACAGCGCCTCTTCCTGCCAGGGGAAAGACGGGTGGGCCAGCACGATTTTCAGATCGGGAAAGTCGACTGCAACATCGTCCATATACATCGGGTTTGAATACTTCAGCCGCATCCCGTTGCCGCCGGGCATGCCCGATCCGACACCGGTCTGACCGGTGTGGAACAGCGCCACACAGCCCTCTTCCTGCAGCACCTCATAGAACGGATACGCCATGCGATCATTGGCATAAAAGCCCTGCATGGTGGGGTGAAACTTGAACCCTTTGACCTTGTACTCCTGAATCAGTCGCCGCGCTTCGCGCACCGCCATCTTGCCTTTCCACGGGTCAATCGATGCGAACTGGATCAGCACATCCGAATTCTCGGCCACCTGCTCGGCGACCTCATCGTTGGAATAGCGCCGATAGCCCGTTTCACGCTCGGCATCGACCGGGAAGATCACGGCGGCAATGTTCTGTTCGCGGTAATGCGCGGCAGTTTCGGCGATGGTGGGCGGATGCTGCCACGGCGCGCCGAAATAGTTGGCCATCGTGGATTGCAGATCGTCATACCCGTCGTCCGAATGACACCCGCAGGGTTCTTCGGCATGTGTATGAATATCGAGCGCACGTATTTTCGTAATGTCGACCATGGGTCTGCTCCTTACGATCAGCTGTTTTGTGAATTTCGAACCGACGACAGCACCTTCAGCAGCGTGTCCCGGGTTGATGTGTCCAGCCCGGCAAAAATCCGGGCCTCGTGGTCTGTACAGGCGGCGACCGCCTTTTCGCAAAGTCGCCGACCCGTCAGGGTCGCCTTCAGCGCATAAGCCCGCCGGTCATTGGGCACGCGGTCGCGTATGATCAACTCGCGCCCTTCCAGTTCATCGATGATAACCACCAGATTGGACCGTTCGATATCCATCGCCGCCGCCAGTTGCGACTGGCTGAGGCCCGGATTATCCACGATCAGGATCAGCGCGGTATGAGTCAGCATCCGCAGCCCGAACGGTTTCAGCGTCGCCGTCAGGTCATCCTGAATAACGTTGAAAGCCCGCTTGATGTGATAGCCGACAAAGCCGCGCAACGTGTCATCATTGATCTCGACCGGGGCAGGGGGCGTTCGTTCCGGGTGGGTCATGACATCACCGGAACTTCGGCGCGCGCTTTTCAAGGAACGCCCGCAGACCTTCCTCGGCATCCGGCGTCGTTTGCGACAAGGCAGCGGCCAGCGATTCCGTGAACAGCCCGTCGGCCTGCGACATGTCACTGATCCGGGCAATCGACTGGATCATCAGGTAATTCGACATCGGGGCGTTCCGGGCGATCTTTCCGGCCAGTTGCTGCGCCAGCGCCATCGCCTCGCCTTCGCCGACCGAATAATGCGTCAACCCAAGGGCCAGACCTTCGTCGGCGTTGTACTTGCGCCCGGTCAGCATCATCTCGGTCATCCGGTCCGCGCCCAGCAGGCGGCTGACCCGCGCTGTTGCACCACCGCCAACAAAGATCCCGCGCCGGCCTTCGGGCAGCTGAAAGATCGTTGACGGTTCCGCAATCCGCACATGGGTCGACGCGGCCAGTTCAAGCCCCCCGCCGATCACGGCCCCGAACATCGCCGACACCACGGCCAGCCCGCCGAACTGGATCTTTTCCATCACCGCGTGCCATTTGCGCGAATGATACAGGTTTTCTTCTGCCGATCGGTGCACATGCTCTGACAGGTCCAGACCCGAACAGAAATGGCCTGCAGTCCCGGTTAAAATCACCACCCGCACGCCCTCGGGCGGGGCCGAGAAAAACGCATCCAACGCCAGAAGCAGCTCTTCGCACATGGCGTTGCGTTTGCCGGGCCGGGTCATGGTGATGGTGGCGATACTGTCGGTCACCTCGATGTTGATGGTGTCTGACTGCATGTGGAGGCTCCTCGGGGTGCTAAAAGCGGGGTTTCCATTATTGTTATATATCATAACGAAATGATCAACCCCGTTTATCCCGTGCGATGTTAGGGCGGACCGCGCGGATCTTGATGACGACCCGCCAAAACCCTTTCCGCCCCAAATCGCAGAATCTGATTGACTGTAATTAGTAAGTACAGTTACTAATAATCAGCAAGCCCCGCGCCACAGAGTCAAGGACACACCATGCAATATCACCTGAACGGTTTTGTGCCCGGCAATCCAGATGAGTTTGAACCGGCACAGACCCCGGCGCGGGTCAACGGCCCGCATGGACTCCCTGAACAGGTCGACGTGCTGATCGCCGGATGTGGGCCTGCTGGGCTGTGCCTTGCGGCGCAACTGGCCGCCTATCCTGACATTTCTACGATGATCGTCGAACCCAAAGACGGACCGATGGAAAAGGGGCAGGCCGACGGCATCAACGTCCGCTCGATGGAGATGTTTCAGGCCTTCGGGTTTGCCGACAAGATGATGCGCGAGGCGAACTGGATTAACGAAACCACGTTCTGGACATCCGACCCCCAAAACCCCGATCACATCAAACGCGTCGGTCGGGTGCAGGACGTCGAAGACGGGCTGTCCGAGATGCCGCACGTCCTGAACAATCAGGCGCGGGTGCATGACATGTTCCTCGACATCATGCGCAATTCCCCGTCCCGGCTTGAACCCGATTACACTCTGAAGGTCACGGACCTCAGCATCGACCCTGATGCCACAGACCACCCTGTTACCGTCACGCTGGAACACACCGCCCCCGACCGTGCAGGCCAGACCGAAACCCTGGGCGCCAATTACGTCGTTGGTTGTGACGGCGCCCGCAGCAACGTCCGCCGGGCCATTGGCGGTAAACTGCACGGTGACGCCGCTCATCAGGCCTGGGGCGTGATCGACGTTCTGGCCGTGACCGATTTTCCCGATTTCCGGATGAAATCCATCATTCAGTCCGCCAGTGACGGCACCATTCTGGTTCTCCCGCGCGAAGGCGGGTACATCGTTCGCCTGTATGTCGAGCTCGACAAACTGGACGAAACCGAACGGGTTGGTGACCGGGGTCTGTCGGCTGACGACATCATCGCCAAGGCCAAACGTATCCTGAACCCGCACAGCTTTGATGTGAAACAGGTCGTCTGGTCGTCGATCTATGAAATCGGCCACCGGCTCAGCGACACGTTCGATGATGTTCCGGTCGGTCAATCCACCACCCGGGCCCCCCGCGTGTTCACCGCTGGCGATGCCTGTCACACCCACAGCCCCAAGGCGGGGCAGGGCATGAACGTGTCGATGGGTGACACGTTCAACCTGGGCTGGAAACTGATATCGGTGCTGACCGGTCGCGCCGCCCCTGACCTGCTGCACAGCTATTCCACCGAACGCCGCGCCGCTGCGCAAGGGTTGGTTGAATACGATCACCAATGGTCGCGCGTGGTCAGTGACACGGCGGGTGAGTCTTCGGATCAGGACATGCCAGTCGTGCAGCGCAAGTTCATTGAGGGTGGTCGCTTTACCGCTGGCCTGACCGTGCAGTATGACGCCTCGGCGCTGACCGGCCATGATCGCCACAGCGATCTGGCCAAGGGCTTCGAAATCGGCGCGCGCTTTCATTCGGCTCCGGTGATCCGGCTGGCAGATGCCAAGCCGATGCATCTGGGCCACGTGATCGAAACCGGCGTCCGTTGGACGGTGTTCGCCTTTTCACCCAAAGACGACGCACCGATCCGCGCCTTATGTGACTATCTGCAAAACGACGCGGCCTCTCCGCTGCGGGTTCACACGCGCGCCGGTGATGACATCGACGCCATCATCGATCTGCGCGCCATCTTCCAGCAAGGCTTCCGCGATCTTGAAATCGCCGCCATGCCGCCTCTCCTGCAACCCGTCAAAGGCCGTTTTGGGTTGACCGATTACGAAAAAGCCTTTTGCGCCGATCTGAAGGGCGGACAGGACATCTTCGACATGCGCGGCATCGACCGGGACGCAGGCTGTATGGTCATCGTGCGCCCGGATCAGCACGTCGCCAACATCCTGCCGCTTGACGCGCATGACGATCTGGCGGCCTTTTTCCGGGGGATCCTGCTGCCCGCAGCCTGACGACAAAAGGCGCAAACCCTCATCGGATTGGACCCAACGCCACCGAAAACTGACATACCAATAGCTTTTGGGTCTCATTTGTGCGAGCAAAAGCCAGATCGACGCCGATCCTCAGTGTCCGGGGGGAACCAAAAGGTGGCTTTGGTGACGACGACGCATACCACACCGAACACAAAGGGCGGCGCGCAGGATGCGCCGTTCGAACCCTTGTCTGACGTCGGCGCACAGCTGGGCGAAAGTCCGGTCTGGTCATCCCATGATCAGGCGATCTGGTGGGTCGATATTCTGGGCTGCAAACTGCTGCGCACCCGGCTTTCGGGACGCACCGATTGCTGGGGCACGCCCGAAATGCCCGGCTTTGTCGAGTGTCTGGGCCCGCAGATAATCGTCGGGATGCAAACCGGGATATTCCAGTTCGATCCGGACACAGCGACATTCGACAGGATCGTCGCGCTCGACACGCCGGGCCAACGGTTCAACGATGCCTGTCAGGATGCCCGGGGCCGGATCTGGGCCGGAACCATGGACATCGAAAATCGGCGCGATACCGGCGTTCTGTATCTCTTTGACCCCGTGCGCCGCACGTTGTCCGCGAAACTCAGCGGGTTTCACACCGTGAACGGCCTTGCCTGGGATGACACACGGACCCGGCTGTTCGTGTCCGATTCCCACCCGTCGGTTCAGATGGTCTGGACCTTTCAGGTCGATCCTGACGATACCCTGCAAGACAAAGCGGTCTTTGCCCCCTTCTTCGATCTCAAGGGCCGCCCCGACGGGGCGATGCTGGATGGGGAGGGCAACTATTGGATCGCGGGTGTCTCGGGCGGCACGCTGTACCGCTTCTCACCGGAAGGCGACTGGCTGACCCGCTATCCGGTGCCGGTGAAATCGCCGACCAAACCCGCCCTGATCGGCGCGCGCAACCCGGTCATGGTGCTGACGTCGTTCGAAGATGATCACAACAAGGGGCGCCTGTCGATCTGGCGCGCGCCTCTGCCTGACCGGCACGCCGACCCCTGAAGAAACCGACCGCGACCTCTGCTTAACCTTGACGCCCGCCGCCAAGGCATGCTGGTTGAGGGCGCAGAATTCGACCGCACAGCCAACGTTCCCGACACCAATCAGAGATTATCAGACATGGCCGATTACGTCCTTTCCGATCAGACCCGCGACCGGCTGAAACGCGTCTCGACCGCGTCTATTGCCACGCAGCTTTACAAACGCGGGCTGCGCAATCAGTTCGTTCAGGGCGTGACCCCGGTGTCGCCCAAGGCCGACAACATGGTCGGGCAGGCGTTCACCCTGCGCTATATCCCGGCCCGCGAAGATCGCAATACGCTGGATGTGTTCCGTGACCCCAACCACCCGCAGCGCGTGGCGGTTGAAACCTGCCCACCCGGTCACATCCTGATCATGGATGCCCGCAAAGACGCGCGCGCGGCCACCGCAGGGTCGATCCTTGTCACCCGGCTGGCGGTACGCGGCTGCGCGGGCGTGGTGTCAGATGGCGGCCTGCGGGACGCGCATGGCATTGGCGAACTCGACATGCCCGCCTATTGCGCCAACGCTTCGGCACCCACCAATCTGACCCTGCACGAAGCGCTGGATATCAACGTCCCGATTTCCTGCGGCGACGCACCGGTGTTTCCCGGCGACGTGCTGGTCGGAGACCGCGACGGCGTCATGGTGATCCCCGCGCATCTGGCAGATGAGATTGCCGAAGCCTGCGCCGGAATGGAAAGCTTTGAAGATTTCGTTCTGGAAGAGGTCCTGAACGGCGCCGCCATCATCGGGCTCTATCCCTGCACCAAAGACGAAAACCAGAAGAAATTCGACGCGTGGCGGGCCAAAAACGGGCGCGACTGATCCCGCTTACCCTTCGAACAACCGCATCAAGGCAGCGGTATCCAGCGCCCTGCACATCCCCTGCGCAGGGCGCGCCAGCGGTACATCCGTCGCGGCGCACAAGGCATTCAGAACCGCCTCGTCCACCGCCTCAACCGCCGCCATGTACACCGGATCCAGCAGGTCATCATTCAGCATCGTCATCTGCCGCCACGGTCCGGACAGTTGCGGCAACGGCATCTCATTCGCCGTCGAAAACGCCAGAAAGATATCGCCTGAACTGTTGCCGCCCGGCGTCCCCGACCGCCCGATCCCGATCGAGGCCCGCCGCGCCAAACGCTCCAGCTGACTTGGGGACAGCGGCAAATCGGTGGCCAGCACAACAATGATCGATCCGCGCTCCACATCCATGTCCGGCAACTGATCTTCGGTCATAAGCGGACCCACCGGTTTGCCCGCAACCGTGAACCACGGACGGCGCCCAAAGTTGGCTTGCACCAATGCACCAACGCGAAAGGCTTGACCGTCAACTTCAAGCACCCGCGACGCCGTGCCGGTCCCGCCCTTGAATTCGTAACAGATCATCCCGGCCCCACCGCCGGTATTGCCCTCGGCCACGGGTCCCGGGGCCGCCGCATCAATCGCCGCCCGCCCGTGCGCTTCGGTAATATGTAACCCATTGATATCGTTCAGCACGCCATCATACGTCTCGGCCACGACCGGCATCGCCCAAAGGTGATTATTCTCCCACACGTCGCCATAGGTCTCGATCATCCAGCGTACCGCCGCCGAATGCACCGGCCCCACCGAGTGCGTGTTGGTGATCATGATCGGCCCGCACAGCCACCCGCCATCGCGAATCCAGTGACTGCCGGTCATCTCGCCATTGCCATTCAGGCTGAACTGCCCGGCCCAGACCGGTTTCGGCTCGGCGGCCCGCCCCCGTGGCAAGATCGCCGTGACCCCGGTCTGCACCTGAATGCCCCGTGTCGCCAACGCAGGATCACGCGACGACAGCAGTTCAGTGGTCCCAACCTCGACCCCTGGCACATCCGTGATGGCATTCAGCGGGCCGGGATCACCCGGCAAAGGCAGGCCCAGATCACGGGCGCGGGGTTTTGTCATGGCGTCGCTCTCATCCGCTGTGGCCGATCTTCCTGACCCGACCTTTGATCACAAGCATGGCATGGGACGTAGCGAATGTCTTGACCTGTCAAACGTCCCGGGTACCGTCGCCCGGCAAAACAAAGGACAGCCCATGATTGGATACGTCACCCTAGGTGTGAATGACCTGGAAAAAGCCAAAGCCTTCTACTGCGACCTGTTCGCCGACCGGGGCGCACAGGTTCTGATCGATGCCGGACGCATCGCCTTTATCGGCGCCACGCCGAAAGAGCCGATGATCGCCGTCTGCGAACCCTACGACAAAAACGACCCTGCCCCCGGCAACGGCGTGATGGTCTCAATCGCGGCCACATCGAAAGAAGAGGCCGAGGCGCTCTATCACAAGGCCATCGAACTGGGCGGCTCTTGCGAAGGCGAACCCGGCCAACGCATCCCCGACCGCTTCTACGGCGCCTACGCCCGCGACCCCGACGGCAACAAACTGTGCTTTTACGTGTTTGGGTAAAGACCCCCAACACGCTCAAGGCCCCTGCAACCCGCAGGGGCCTGTCAACAGACCGTTGGCGCGGCAGCCTGACCATGCACTGTGCATCGACGCGAAAACCGCTGAGGATGGCGCAGCATTGAAGCCTCATGAGTTGGAGATACCCCATTGCCTTTCACCAAAAACGCACTTCTTTCACTTTTTCTGATCTGTTCGGCGTTCCTTTTTTCGGCTGAGCCTGCCAAGGCTCAAAGCCCGGCCTCGAACCAGCCCATCTTCGTGATGGTGCACGGCACTTTTCAATGGGCAGGCCAATGGGAGCCGCTGAGCACAATTCTGGAGGATGCCGGGTACGAGGTGATCGAAGCATCGCTGACGGGCCTTGGCGAAAAAGAGCATCTGCTGTCGAAAGAGACGGGGTTGCTAACCCACATTCAGGACGTGTCAAACATGCTCAGCTGGCGTGATCTGAACAACGTCATTCTTGTTTCACACAGCTATGGCGGACCGGTCATTTCCGGCGTGGCCGCCCACCAGCCTGATCGCGTCAAGCATCTGGTGTTTATCGACACAGTGCCGCTGGACCACGGGGAAAACCTGATAGATGGCTTTGGGCCTGACGTCTACGAAACGGCCAAGACCGCCGTCGACGAAGCCGGAGATGGTTGGCTTATTCCTTCGGATGCGCTGCGCGAAGCCCAGCCAACCATGCGCCCCCATCCATGGAAATCCTACGTCGAACGTATCGATATTGCCGAAGGCACACCTGCCTTTGACGGAACGATCATCGTGGCGACCGAAGGGGATGTTTTTGACCATATGCGCAAAGTGCAGGCCCCGGCGCGTGCTGAAAAACGTGGCTGGTCTCTGGTGACTGTCGAGGGTCCGCATCAGTTGATGGAAGTAAGCCCATCCAAGGAAGTCGTCGCCGAAATCTTGTTGAGTATAGCTGGAAACTGAACGCGCGGCGTCTGGCTGACCCCAGAGTTTTGCAAAGGTCCAAGGCGAAGAACCGTGGATCGACGCGACTTATGGCGATGGGACGGGTCGCCGCTCACTAAAAAAGCCCCGGCATGTGCCGGGGCTTTGAATTGTTCAATGTGAAAAATCACTCAGACCTTAGTCGTCTGATGTTTCTTTCTTTTCTTCAACGGCTTCTTCGCCGGTTTCCTGATCGACAACTTTCATCGACAGTCGCACCTTGCCGCGGTCGTCAAAGCCCAGCAGTTTGACCCAGACTTCCTGACCTTCCTTCAACACATCCGACGGATGGTTCAGGCGGCGGTTTTCGATCTGGGACACGTGCACCAGACCATCGCGCTTGCCAAAGAAATTCACGAAGGCGCCGAAATCGACGATCTTCACGACCTTGCCTTTATAGACTTTGCCTTCTTCCGGCTCGGCCACGATCGAATAGATCATGTCGTATGCCTTCTTGATGGCCTCGCCGTTGGGCGATGCGATCTTGATGATGCCATCGTCGTTGATGTCGACCTTGGCACCCGACACTTCGACGATCTCGCGGATCACCTTGCCACCCGATCCGATGACTTCACGGATCTTGTCGGTGGGAACCTGCATGGTTTCGATGCGCGGTGCGTGGACCGAGAAATCAGCAGCGCCGGACAGAGATTTGTTCATCTCTTCCAGGATGTGCATGCGACCGTCCTTGGCTTGCGCCAGGGCTTTTTCCATGATTTCCGGCGTGATGCCTGCAACCTTGATGTCCATCTGCAGCGACGTGATACCGTTTTCGGTACCGGCCACTTTGAAGTCCATGTCGCCCAGGTGGTCTTCGTCACCCAGAATGTCGGTCAGGATCGCGTATGATCCGTCATCTTCCAGGATCAGGCCCATGGCCACACCGGCAACAGCGGACTTCAGCGGAACGCCGGCATCCATCATCGACAGCGACCCACCGCAGACCGACGCCATCGACGACGAGCCGTTGGATTCGGTGATCTCCGACACGATACGGATCGTGTAGGGGAAGTCGGTCGGGGCCGGAAGAACCGCCTGCAGGGCGCGCCATGCCAGCTTGCCGTGACCGATTTCGCGACGGCCGGGGCCACCCACGCGGCCAACTTCGCCAACCGAATAGGGTGGGAAGTTATAGTGCAGCAGGAAGTTCGATTTGAAGTTGCCGTGCAGCGCGTCGATGAACTGTTCATCGTCACCGGTGCCCAGCGTGGCAACCGCCAGCGCCTGCGTTTCACCACGGGTGAACAGGGCCGACCCATGGGTCCGCGGCAGCATGCCGGTTTCGGCCACGATCGGGCGCACGGTGGTGGTATCACGACCATCGATCCGCTTGCCGGTCTTGACGACGTCGCCGCGCAGAATGCCGGCTTCCAGCTTTTTCAATGCCGAACCAAGGTTCGCATCGTCCAGCTGCTCTTCGCTCAGCGCGGCCTTGATCACATCACGGGCCGCCGAAACAGCAGCGGTACGCTCTTGCTTGTCGGTGATCGCGAATGCGGCGCGCATCTGCTCTTCGCCAGCGGCCTTCACGGCCTCATAGAGCTCAGAGTAATCCGCAGGCTGGAAATCGAACGGCTCTTTGGCGGCGTCTTCGGCCAGAGCGATGATCAGGTCCAGAACCGGCTGCATCTGCTCGTGGGCGAAGTTCACCGCACCCAGCATTTCAGCTTCGTTCAGCTCGTAAGCTTCCGATTCCACCATCATCACGGCGTTCTTGGTGCCGGCAACGATCAGGTCCAGACGCTGTTCGGGGTTCAGGCGCAGGTCCTGCATGTCGTCCACGGTCGGGTTCAGAACGTAATCGCCATCGACATACCCAACGCGGGCACAGGCAATCGGACCCCGGAACGGCGCGCCGGAAATGGTCAGCGCGGCCGAGGCTGCGATCATTGCAACGACGTCAGGGTCATTAACCAGATCGTGGCTCAGCACGGTGCACATCACCAGAACTTCGTTTTTGAAGCCGGGCACGAACAGCGGGCGGATCGGACGGTCGATCAGGCGCGCGGTCAGCGTTTCTTTTTCAGTCGGGCGCGCTTCGCGCTTGAAAAAGCCACCGGGAACTTTACCGGCCGCATAATATTTCTCTTGATAATGCACGGTCAGAGGAAAGAAATCCTGACCAGGCTTTTGCTGGCGGGCAAAGGTCACGTTGGCCATGACCGAAGTTTCACCCAAAGTGGCGATGACCGAGCCATCTGCCTGGCGGGCAACCTTGCCCGTTTCCAGTGTAAGCGTTTCTTCGCCCCACTGCATGCTTTTCGTCGTAACGTTGAACATCTAGCGTATCCTGTGTGAGAGCACTCCCGGGCGTTCCCGGGTCTCCCGATTGATTGGCGGCCCCATTGCCGCCGACCCCATATATCCTTGCGTTCATGGCACCAGGGTCCGGGTGCCATGTCTCAGATTCTGCGGCCATACAGCAAATCTCTGGATTTTTAAACCTCCAAAGCGCATCGGCCCCTGATCAACCGGATCACAAGCAGGTCAGATCCGTGCGCAGCCCCTTGGCTTCCTTATTCCTGCCACATTTCGTTCCCGCTCCAGCCTTTATTTTTGGGTAACGATCGGGCAACACCGAAAGGGCAATATCCAAGGGATCAGGGTCAGGGTTTTGAGTTACTCCATTCTACTGCGGCTAGCATTGGTTTTAGGCTTGGCTGGCTGCCTCCAGACCGTCAGTCGGGACAATCCATCGCGCATCCTTGCCATGGGTGATTCCCTGATGTCGTGGCATCTGGGGTCCACGAACTCGATCACTGACGCGGTTGCCAATGAATTGGGCGAACCGGTCGTCAACCGCTCGGTTGGCGGCGCCCGCGTCCTCTATGGCCTTCCGGTGACCGGCGCGCTGGGGATGAAGATCGAAAACCAGTATGCCAAGGGCGACTGGGACTGGGTCGTGCTGAACGGCGGCGGCAATGATCTGTGGCTTGGCTGCGGCTGCTTCGCCTGCGATGGCAAGCTGGACAAGCTGATCGCGCCCGATGGACGCCGTGGCGAAATCGCCCGCATGGTCTGGGAGCTTCGCGAAACCGGGGCCCGCGTCATCTATGTCGGCTATCTGCGCAGCCCGGGCCGCGGCTCGGTCATCGAACACTGCCGCGACGAAGGCGAAGAACTGGAAGCCCGCATTGACCGTCTGGCCGCTTTGCTGCCGGGCGTCTATTTCCTGTCGCTTGCCGATCTGGTCCCACACGGCGACCGGTCCTATCATTCCGCCGACATGATCCACCCTTCGATCAAGGCCAGCACCGAGATTGGCAAACGGGTGGCGGCCCTGATCGAAGCCGAAGAAGCGGTGCAATAGACCAGTCACCCAACTCTCAAAAAAAAGTCGGGTTCGGCAGTAGCGTATGCATAAAGCACTCATCCTCTTTCTCGTCGCGGTGTGTTTGTCGTCCTTCGCAGCGTTGGTGTGGTTTGGCGAAATTGCTGACGATGCCCCGCTGGCCCATCAGGGTCTCAGCCTTTTGATTTTTGCCGCGACATCCCTTGCTCTTTGGAAGATACCCAAGTCCCGGCGACCGCAAACGCAGCAGATGCCGCAAACGAAGCCGGTTCCGCAGTCTCGTCCTGTAAGGCCAAGCAGCGATGACACGTTCGATATCGACAAATTCGACGATGCAATCGAGGCTATGTCAGGCACGGCAGACCGGGCAAAGCAATTGCCCGGCTGGGCGCTGGTGCTTCGGTCGCCTTACGATGATGATGACCGGCCCGCGACGTCGTGGCTGGGCGGGCAACCAATGGCACCCGCAACCTTCGATTGGCCCCGAGACTCACAGAACCGCCCCTTGCATTTTCTGGCCCAGATCGATCTTGCCGCGCTAAAGCCCGAGCCGGAAACTGGCGCGCGCGCACCGGGATTGCCGTCGCAAGGCGCGCTCCTTGTCTTTTTTTCGCAGACCCATGCGGTTCGGGTCCTGACCGGCGATTCCAAACTCTGGGTTCCCATCTCACCGCCATCAGATTTGCCTGACGTCAGCGACCTCGGGTTTTGGGGCACAGGAACGGGCTTTCAGCACTGGCCGGTGGATCCCGTGGCTTTTCTTGATCACGATGGCGGGCGACCTCCGACCATCCAGGACCCCTTCGCCCGCCCCAAAGACTGGATCACGACTTGGGGCTTTGCCGCCTATGAAGCGGATTTTGTGGTTCAGGAAATTATGCTGGCACAATTCCATGAGACGCAATTCGCCAAATGGTTGGATGGGGTCAAGGACGTTGACGCTTTGCCCGAGCACAAGAGACAAGAGATTTTGCATCATCAATTGATTTTTGCCGAATCCAAACCGCTGGTCGAAGACATCACGGCGTTTCGCGACATCGCGCGCAAACATGATCCGGTAACCCCGGTCGCCCCGGATGCTTTGGAAGCGATCTTTGCGGCACGGCATGCATTGACGGCGAAAATGGCGGAAAACCGCCCCCCCCCGCAATGTGCTGAATGGCGCGCCCCGATCTGTTCTTGATCAGTTGCGCCGCGATTATCCCGAGCTGCCCGCGTCAGACGCGTTCCAGGCCGTCCCGCCCGAGTTCCGGCCGTTTCTGGACCTATGCATTTCCGCATGGCGCGGTCACCGGCTGTTCGGTCTGGAAGAACCGCCGATGTACAACTATGTGGATTTGCGCGGAATGGATTGTCTGATCTCGATCGGGGCTGATGAGTTTCTTGGCACTCAGTCAGAGCACGAACACGGGCTGTCGATCTGGCAGCCGCGCGACGACATGGCCAGCGGTCAATTCGAGGGCGGTCTGTTCATTCGTCATTCCAACGGGTGATGACCGGTGCCGTATCGGCATGGACACACAGATCACACACAAAACGCTTCGAAGGGTCTCCAAAACGCAAATACGCCCGCCAGAAGGCGGGCGTACAAAACGGACAAGTGGCCGTTCAGACCTTGTACAAAACGGTTGAAACCGCTTAGCGACGCAGGCCCAGGCGATGGATCAGGTCCTGATAACGCGCTTCTTCTTTGCCCTTCAGATAGTCCAGCAGCTTGCGGCGCTGGGCAACCATCTTCAACAGACCACGGCGACCGTGGTTGTCTTTCTTGTGGGTTTTGAAGTGCTCGGTCAGGGTCGCAATACGCGAGCTGAGGACGGCAACCTGAACTTCGGGCGAACCAGTGTCGCCTTCTTTGGTGCCGAATTCTTTCATGACGCGTGCTTTTTCTTCAGCAGTAATCGACATCGGGGTCTCCTTTGCAGGGTTAAGGTGAATGGCGCAGGCCGGGATGTCGTCCAGCACAGGCCCATGGAGATGGTCCGCAACGGCCCCGAAAACATCGATTCCACAGCGGATGGGCGCGTATAATCGGAAAGCCGTCTGATGGCAAAGGTTTATTCGTCGATGATCGGGTCAAAGCCTATTCGGCAGCCACGTTCAATGCTGGCAAAGCAGTCAGGCTGATCAGGGTGATATCTTCCAGAGACAAGCCAATCCCGCCATGAATTAGGGCGATTTCTGCTCCGTTGACATGCACGGTCACTGCGCCACTGTGGCCTTGCGCAGGCTTGATTTCCACCAGCGGGTCGGGATCAGCCTCAAGGTCAAGCGACAGTATCAGCCTGTCTTCGGCAAGATCGAAATCCATCACCTCGGCCCGATCATCACCGCTGATCCAGTCACCCAGTATAATGTTATCGGCATCGTCCCCCGCCGTAACGATATCAGCAGCACCTGCAATGATCGTATCCGATCCGCCGCCGCCATTCAGAAAGTCACTGCTTTGCGCGTCTTGCGATGCTTCGCGCCCGTTCAGCAAATCGTCGCCCCAGCCGCCAAACAACGTATCCGCGCCGCTGCCGCCGTCCAGCTGATCGTCGCCATAGCCGCCTAGTAAGCCGTCAGATCCCGCGCCGCCCAGAAGGGTATCATCGTCTTGCCCACCCTCAAGTGTGTCGTCCCCGGCCCCGCCCATCAACAGGTCATCGCCGAAATGGCCGAACACGGCGTCCTGACCGGACCCGCCATTCAGAATGTCGCGGTCATCGTCCCCATGCAGAACATCGTTTCCGGCCCCACCACGCAGGTTGTCCAGCCCGTCTGCCCCATGAAGAATGTCGTTCCCGGCCCCGCCTTCGACGATGTCATCGCCGCTATATCCGTTGATCTGATCATCGCCTGACCCACCTGACAAAACCTCGTCGGCCTGTGTGCCGGTAATGATCTGGTCTTTTGCGGAGGGGCTTGTGGCGCTGTCGACAGTCGGTTCCGACGATACCCCTGGCGTATCAGCCAACAAGTCGGGCATCGACGCCGCGACCTCTAATTCATCGTCTTCTTCGCCCGTGTCGGCGAACATCTCAGACTCGTCATCAGAGGAATCGCCCACCACAAAGCTTCCAACGGCCATCAGGCCCAGAATTCCGGCCAACCAGAACATGATTTACTCCACGCCAATTTAGCGCCCACCAAGAATGACGAAGCCATAACTGCAGGGCAAAAAGCAAAGCTATTCGAGTCGTCTGGTTAATGGCTGATCTATTCCGGCCAGCACTCGGGTTGTTGGGAATAGGCTATATACAGCGGGTGTTTTGGATGCCCGGCTTTGGTCAATCCAAGGTGAAATAGCGGCTGCCGGGTATTTCGCAGCAACGTTTCCACATCTGCCCCGCGATTCAAATGAGACCCATGCGCGCCCCAGGCAGCGATAACCTGATCGGCCCAGTTCACCCCATCCCTTATGGCAGTGTCATTTTCCGGCCCGACCGGATCCGAAGCGGCCCGCATCTTGCGTGGATCGGTGTCACGCCACGCGAAGATATTGGTCACCTGGAACGCTCCGAACCCCAGGGCACGGGCGCGACGTTCGCAGCGTTCAACCGTCGGATCGTTCTGAACCTCGGTCGCAGTTGAGGGGTTTAGCATCACGAACAAGGCTTTACGCCCGGCAGGGTCCCAAACGCGGGTCAGGCTATAGCGGTAGCGTTCGCAATCAGAGTAAACGGCGGTCGAGGGCGCATCGCCCTTGATATGTGTGCGAGTAATCATGGCCAGCCTTGTGCCCGGATTTTGGCGGGCAGTTCAAGGGCGCGGCCCAATTGCAGTGTCCCCACCAACAGCTCAGAGATTAAAAACGCGGCTGGGGTGCAGTTCGCCCGATTTGTAGATGCCGACGGCGACGGGTTTGCCGTCATGAATGGCCCAGCATTCGTCGCCGTATTCGACGTCATTCACAAACACCATTCCGGGGTTTCCGTTCTTCAGACGCACGGCCCCATCGGCACTGGCAGTGACGCAAGGCAGGTCGGTCAAACCTTCGGTCATCGGGCGAATGTATTCGTCCAGCGCGGGGGTTTTGGCCATTTCGTTAATCTGATCGATGGTCACCCCATCTTCGGCGTCGAACGGGCCGGACCAGACGCGGCGCAGCTTTAGGACGTGGCCGTGGCATCCCAGTGCCGCCCCCAGATCGCGGGCGATGGACCGGACATAGCCACCTTTGCCGCAGGTCATTTCAAGCTCGACATGGTCGGCATCTATCCGGTCAGTCATCACCAGTTCTTCGACCCAAAGCGGGCGCGCGGCGAGTTCGACATCCTCACCGTCGCGGGCCAGTTTGTACGCGCGCTGCCCGTCTATTTTGACGGCGGAAAACTTGGGTGGAACCTGCTGGATATCGCCGATGAAGGTCGACAACGCGTCCTTGATCTGCTCATCGCTGGGGCGGGCATCGCTTTCAGCAATGACTTCGCCCTCGGCATCGTCGGTGTTTGTCGCCTGTCCCAGACGCACGACAAAGCGATAAGCTTTCAAGGCGTCGGTCACATATGGCACGGTCTTGGTCGCCTCGCCCAAAGCTATGGCGAGCACGCCCGTTGCTTCCGGGTCCAGCGTGCCGGCATGGCCTGCCTTCTTGGCGTCAAGCGCCCAGCGAACCTTGTTCACGACAGCGGTCGAGGTCATGCCCGCAGGCTTGTCAACGACCAGCCACCCGGAAATATCGCGTCCTTTGCGTTTGCGTGCCATGCCTGTCCCTAATCGTCAGTGAAGGCGGGCGGGGTACTCTATGGTTGGGGGCCTGTCAATCGCGGCCTCAGTTGCCGGTATCGACAACGACGCCGACAATTGGCCCCAAAGAGAACCCTGAATCGTTGCGCCCGATCTGCGGTGCATAGATGCGCGAGATGTTGCCATCAAAATACAGCGCATTGGGCAGGCCCAGACCATTGCGAAACAGGCGGGCGAATTCATGGAATGTGACGGGCTGACGCGACAGAACAAACGCGACCCGTTTGCCATCTGCGCTGGTGCCGACGCCATTGCGGATATAGCGCGACGTGCTGTCGGGCAGGAACCGGGGGTGCAATTTGCCATCGATCACCAGCATCGGGCCGGATTGCGTGGCGAACTGGCAGTCTGGTGTCTGCTCCAGGTAAGCCAGCGTTTCGATCACGTCCGCGCGGTTTGGGCGAATGCAGAACACGCCGTTGGGCAGCAAGCCGAAGTTTCCGGGGCCTGCGTTCGGGATCACCTGTTTTTGCGACTCGCCGTTTTCAACATAATGGCCCACAGGCGATCGGTCGCTGTGATACATCCCGGCGTTCATCGCGAAGGCCAGCTTTTTACCTCGGTCCGTCAGCATCTGATCGACCGCGCCGAACTGGCCCAGTACCTTGCCGTCAGTGCCATTCAGAAACAGCCGCAGATCTTCGGACGCGTCAGCCTCGCACAGGACATAGCGCAGGCTGTCGTGGCTGATGTTGCGACACTCCACGGCTGCAGCCGGCACAGCGCAACACAGCACCAACACGGCCAGCAGGGCGCGGATCACTCGTCCAGATCCCTTTGCACCGACTCCTGCGACAGCATCCGCCGGGTGTCGTCCATCCGGTCGAATGTCTCGTCCAGCTGGAACCGCAGATCGGGCGCGTATTTCAGCCCGGTCTTCTTGCCGATCGCGCGCCGCAGTTCACCCTTGTTGCGGGCCAGCAGCTTTAGCACGTCTTCTTGCCCCTTGCCGCCGAGAGGCAGCACATAGGCGGTCGCGATTTTGAGGTCGGGCGAGGTGCGGACCTCGCCGACTGTGATCGACATACGGTTCAGATCCGGGTCGTGAATGTCGCCACGGGCCAGCACTTCGGACAATGTCCGCCGGATCAGTTCTCCGACGCGCAACTGTCGCTGCGATGGGCCGGGTCCATCATGAAACTTGTTCTTTGCCATATCCCCGATCTACGCCTTCGTCGGGGCTTTGCCAAGCGTGCGGGATCGGATAGGACGCAAGGATTGCAAATCGGAGGCCGCCACATGACACATAAGCCGGGTATCGTCGTTACCGGAGCATCGGGCCGGATGGGTCAGATGTTGATCCAGACCATTACCGACAGTGACAAGGCCACTCTGGTGGGCGCGGTCGAGCGTGCGGGTCACGACTGGATCGGACAGGATGTGGGCACTGCGATGGGGGGGCAGGCCCTTGGTGTTACTGTGACCGACCAGCCGCTGGACGCCTTTGCCAAGGCGCAGGCCGTGATCGACTTCACCGCCCCCGCAGCAACGCTGGAATTTGCCAAGCTTGCGGCTCAGGCCCGCGCCGTGCATGTGATCGGTACCACCGGCATGACGGACGAACAGATCGCAAAACTGGCCCCTGCAGCCCGCCACGCCGTGATCGTGCGGGCCGGGAACATGAGCCTTGGTGTGAACCTTTTGGTACAACTGACCAAAAAGGTGGCTGCCGCGCTGGACGAAGATTTCGACATCGAAGTGATCGAAGCCCATCACCGCCACAAGGTCGACGCTCCGTCCGGCACAGCGCTGATGCTGGGCGAAGCCGCCGCCGAAGGGCGCGGAGTGACCCTGTCGGAGGTTGCGGATCGGGGCCGTGACGGCATCACTGGCGCCCGCGAAACCGGGCACATCGGGTTCTCAGCGATTCGCGGCGGTGACATCGTTGGCGAACATGACGTTTTGTTCGCCGCACCGGGTGAACGCATCGTGTTGCGTCATCTGGCATCAGATCGCGCAATCTTTGCCCGTGGCGCGCTGAAGGCGGCCCTGTGGGGGCAGGACAAATCCCCCGGTGAATATGACATGATGGACGTTCTTGGAATCTGATCGTCGATTTGAGTGATCCGACTCGCAACAAGGCGCGTATCCCCTTTGATAACTGAGGGGGGTAATGATGAGAATTCTGTTCAGTCTTGCGCTGGTTCTTGGCACCGCAGGGGCCGCGAGTGCCGAGTTCACCACGGTGGTCGATGCCGAACGGTTCCGCGATCTGATCACGGACAAGGTTCTGACGCGCCCGTTGATCCGTCTCAAAGTATCGCCATCGGGTCAGATCGAAGGTACCGGAGCTGCCATCGCGGTGCAGGGCAACTGGAACTGGCGCAACGGCTTTTTCTGCCGCGACCTCAGCTGGGGCGAGCGCGATCTGGGTTATAACTGTCAGGAAGTGCGCGTAAACGGCAGCCGGATCCGGTTTACATCTGACAAAGGAAACGGGGATTATGCCGATTTCTCGCTGAAGCCGAATTAAGACTTACGCTTTACCCGGTCGCTGATCACCTGAACGATCCCACCGATCACCAACCCCCAGACGGCCGCGCTGAGACCCAGCAAGGCGACCCCGGATGCTGTGACCAGAAACGTGATTGCTGCCGATTGGCGATAATCAGCTTCTTCCAACGCGGCCACGGTCGAATTTGCGAATACGCCAAGCAGTGCGACGCCCGCAACGGTTCCTAGAACCAGCGGCGGTGTCAGCCCGGCGAACCCGGTGATCACGGCGGAAAACAACCCGATTGAGCAATAAAACACGCCTGAACTTGCCGCAGACCAGTATCGCTGCGCCGGATCCGGGTGTGATTCTTCATTCGCACACATTGCAGCGGTAATCGCTGCAAGGCAGGTGGCCAAAGCCCCGAAGGGCGCGCTCAGGATGCTCGCCAAACCGACCGAGGCAACAGACGGACCCGAACGAGGTTGATAGCCATAGCTGCGCAGCACCGCCAACCCGGGGATGTTCTGCGTTGCCATCGTGACGATGAACAGCGGCAGGCCGATGCTTAACAAATCGGCAATGTTGAACTCAGGCGCGGTCAGAACGGGTCGTCCGATCAGCTGGTCAGGCGCGGGCAGGTCGAACCCGGCATTCGCTGCGACGACAAAGGCGGATACCAGGACCGCCGCCGGAACCGCGAAAACGCGACTGAACAGGCTGACGATGAACCATGTCAGGATGATCGGCAGTGCCATCATCGGGATTTCGGCCAAGGCTTGAAACGGTTTGATACAAAGCGACAGCAACACGCCCGCCAGCATCGCCTGCGCCAAAGGCACGGGGATCATGTTGGTCAGCCGGTTCAGTGGTTTCCACAGCCCCGCAATCACGGTTAGTGCACCGGCCAGCAGAAACGCGCCAACGGCTCCGGCGAACCCAGCCTCGGGTATTTGTGAGGCCGCCAAAAGGGCGGCACCGGGCGTTGACCAGGCCACGCTGACCGGTTGCTTTGACCACAGGCTAAGCGCAATCGCAGACAAGCCCATCGCAAAAGACGCCGCCATCAGACCAGAGGCTTGCTGAGCAGGGGTCGCGCCCATCGCATCCAGCCCCTGAAGCACCACGGGAAACGAGCTGAAAAACCCGACAATCGCGACGACGAATCCGGTCGAAACAGTTTGCAGTGGGGGAAGGGTTCGGCTCATACGGCGGCCTCGTCAGGGGATCTGGGCGCAACCTGACGGGATGGGGCAGCGGATGCAAGCCGCCCTTTGATCGCCAATCAATCAGAAATCGATTGCGATACCTTTCTTTTCCCAATCGCCAAAGCGCACCGGTTCAGGGCCATCGCGACCGCCCAGTTCCTTGGGCATGTCCTTGGCGGCTTTTTCGGCAGCGCGGCGGCGATCTTCGGCCTCGGCCAATGCGCGCCGGGCGGCGGGGGGCAGATCGGATTGCAGAGTTTCGTCGGTCATGACGGGTTCCTTTGTTCCTGACCTGTGATATACGCTCTCGTCCCGCAAGGGCAAGGGAAGCAAAGGACGCAGGATCATGGCCGACACCGGTATCGCAGCACGACGCAGCGCGATCAATCTGCTCGATCAGGTGCTTGGCGAGGGACGGTTGCTGTCCGAATGCCTTGGCGCGGGCATGCTGGACAAGTTGGCATCCGAAGACCGGGCACGGGCGCAACGTCTTGCTGTCGAAACCCTGCGCGGGATGGAACGTGCTGATCGCCTGCTGGCGCGGCATCTGCGTAAAACCACACCGCTGCCGGTTCACAACGCGTTGCGGGTCGGGACCATTGAACTGGTTCAAGGCGCCGCGCCGCATGGCGTGGTGAACGCCATGGTCGCGATTGTCAGCAAATCCCGCCGCCACAGCCATCTCAAGGGGCTGGTCAACGCCGTGTTGCGCAAGATTGCGGATGAAGTGCCTGAGGCCTGGAACAAGCTGCGGGTTCCGCGTCTGCCGAAATGGCTGCGCAGCCCATTGGTCAATGCCTGGGGGGCAGAAGCCGTCGCAGGGATGGAGCGCGCGCATTTCGAAGGCGCGCCATTGGATCTGACCTTGAAGCCGGGTGCAAACCCGCACCTGCAAGACGCCGAAATCCTGCCCACTGGGTCGCTGCGTTTGCGCGCGCCGGGGCAGGTCAGCACCTTGCCTGGGTTTGAGGCTGGTGACTGGTGGGTGCAGGACGCCGCCGCTGCCCTGCCCGTGAAAGTTCTTAATCCACAGCCCGGCGAAACCGTTTTGGATCTGTGCGCCGCGCCGGGGGGCAAGACGTTGCAACTGGCGGCTGCCGGGGCGGACGTGACCGCGCTCGACATTTCTGAGACACGCATGGGTCGGGTCCGAGAGAACCTTGAACGGACAGGTCTGACCGCCCAGATCGTGACTGGCGATGCGTTGGAGCATGATGGGCAATACGATGCCGTCCTGCTGGACGCGCCTTGCTCGGCAACTGGCACCATTCGGCGCCATCCTGATCTTCCGCAGGCCAAAGACGGGTCAGAATTTGGCGAGCTGATCGAATTGCAGGCCCGGATGCTGGCGCATGCCTGGGCGCTGGTCAAACCCGGCGGGCGGTTGGTCTATTGCACCTGTTCACTGCTGCCGGACGAAGGCGAAGTGCAGATTGAAGAGGCGCTGGGCATTCTTGAAGGTGCCAGTGTCGACCGGTCGGTTCTGAGCCTGCCCGGCGTTGACGCTGACTGGCAAACCGAAGAAGGCGGGTTGCGATTGCGGCCAGATTACTGGCCTGAGGCGGGCGGAATGGACGGATTTTACATCGCTTGTGTACGCAAGGCTGCCTGACCGCGTTTCTCCGGTGACTTGAAACCGATCTCGGGGTATGCTGCTGCCAAAACGCCAAAGCGCGTATGAGGCAGAGCATATGTCCACAGGTGACACCTTCACCAGCCGGAAGAACCGGTTCCTGAATCGTTTTTATGCCCGGCTCAGCCGGCGCAAACGCGGTGTCACGGCCTTTGTGTCCCAACCCGAACCCCGCACAATCGGCAGCTTTGCCCGCGGGCGGCAACTGGCGGCCGGCAATCTGTTATTCGCCGGGTATCTCGTCGAATCGACAGGCGAAAGCCTGTGGTCGGTTGAGGCTCCGAACGCCGCGTTTGACGAAGAACGCCATGGGTTTGCGTGGCTGGACGATCTGGCGGCCCTTGGCAATCTGGCTGCACGGGAAAAAGCGCAGGCATGGGTGTGGGACTGGATCGATGAATTCGGCAACGGGCGCGGGCCGGGCTGGACACCTGAACTGACCGGACGGCGTGTCATTCGTTGGATCTGCCATGCGCCGTTTTTGTTGCGGGGGCGGGAAAAGGAAGACAGTGAAGCATTTTTTTGCGCCCTGTCGCAACAAACATGGTTCTTGTCGAAGCGCTGGCCGGGGGCTGCACCGGGCCTGCCACGGTTCGAGGCGCTGACCGGTCTGATCTATGCGGGATTGTCGCTGGAAGGCCGCGAAGAACTGGCCGATCCCGGGGTCCGCGCTCTGGCACATGAATGCAATGAACAGATTGATGATCAAGGTGGCTTGCCGACCCGCAACCCCGAAGAGCTGCTTGAGGTCTTTACACTTCTCAGCTGGGCGGCCCAGGCTTTGCACGAAGCCGGACGTGGTACTGCACATGCCCATACCGAAGCGATTGAGCGTATCGCGCCAACCTTGCGAACCTTGCGCCACGCCGATGGCGGGCTGGCCCGGTTCCATGGCGGCGGGCGCGGGTTAGAGGGGCGTCTGGATCAGGCACTGGCCAACAGCCACACGCGTGACCGTCATGCTGACGGGCTGTCGATGGGGTATGCGCGTTTGTCGGCGCACCGGACCAGTGTCATCATCGATGCAGCGCCCCCACCGAAGGGCAGCGCATCTTACAACGCGCATGCCTCGACTCTGGCGTTCGAGCTCACGTCTGGGCGTCGACCGCTTATCGTCAATTGCGGTTCCGGTGCGACATTCGGGCTGGAGTGGCGGCGGGCCGGGCGCGCCTCGCCCTCGCATTCGACCCTGTGTCTTGACGGATACTCGTGCGCGCGGCTGGCTGATCCTGAACGTGGCAGTGGGCGCGAGGCGTTGGTCGATGGCCCCAAAGAGGTTCCAATTGAGATCTCGGAAGTCAGCGATGGCCTGCGGTTTCAGGGCGGTCACGATGGGTATGCGCAAACCTTTGGGCTGACACACGCCCGGTCACTGGAGCTGACTTTTGACGGGCGCGGTCTGGCGGGCGAAGACATGTTGCTGGCCATTGACGAGCCCTCGAAGAAACGCTTCGACAAGGCGATGGATGCTTCTGTGCTGACCGGTATTGGGTTCGATATTCGTTTTCATCTGCACCCGGACGTCGACTCGGCCTTGGATCTGGGCGGCGCTGCGGTTTCGATGGCGCTGAAAAGCGGCGAGATCTGGGTGTTCCGGCATGACGGCGGGTTCAACCTTGCGATTGAACCAAGCGTCTATCTGGAAAAAGGCCGCCTGAAACCGCGCGCCAGCCGACAGATCGTACTATCTGGCCGCGCGATGGATTTCGCCACCCGGGTGCGCTGGTCGCTCAGCAAGGCGCAGGACACAGCCGTCGCCATCCGCGATCTGAATCGGGATGACGACGTGACCGAGGTGGATTTGTCGACCTGAGGCAGAGCCGATGTGGCCAGCAAAGCATGTGATTTTGGCCCTTGCGGCAATAGGATCACAAACAAGAGGTTCTATCCCGCCGGGATATGGATTATGCCGCAGCGCAGATAACCGGCTTTCTCCCGAGGACCCTTATGACCGATCTCTACCCTGTCCGCCGCGCCCTTCTTTCCGTATCCGACAAAACCGGCCTTGCCGAGCTGGGCAAGGCCCTCGCCGCGCGCGGGGTCGAGTTGCTCAGCACCGGGGGGACTGCGGCAGCGCTACGGCAGGCGGGGCTTGAGGTTATAGATGTGGCCGAGGTGACCGGCTTTCCCGAGATGATGGATGGTCGTGTAAAGACCCTGCACCCGATGGTGCATGGCGGTCTTCTGGCGCTGCGTGATGACCAGTCGCATGTGGCCGCGATGGAGCAGCACCTGATCAATCCAATCGACCTTCTGGTCGTCAACCTCTACCCGTTTGAACAGACTGTGGCCGCTGGTGCGGATTATGCCACCTGCATCGAAAATATCGACATTGGTGGGCCAGCCATGATCCGCGCGGCGTCGAAGAACCACGCTTTTGTCAACGTCGTTGTGGATGTCGAAGATTACGCCCCGCTGCTGGCCGAGCTTGAGGCAAACGACGGTCAGACAACCTATGCATTCCGCCAGAAACTGGCGCTAACCGCCTATGCCCGCACTGGCGCCTATGACGCTGCCGTATCGACCTGGATGGCCGATGCGATTGGCGAAACAACCCCGCGCCGCCGGGTGTTTGCGGGCACCTTGGCCCAGCCGCTGCGGTATGGCGAAAACCCACATCAGTCGGCAGCGTTCTATCTGGATGGATCCGACCGGCAGGGCGTCGCGACGGCCCAACAGCATCAGGGCAAGGAACTGTCTTACAACAATATCAACGATACGGACGCTGCGTTTGAGCTGGTGGCCGAGTTTGATCCCGCCGCCACCGCTGCCTGCGCGATCATCAAGCACGCCAATCCCTGCGGTGTTGCGACCGGCGCGACCCTGCTCGACTCTTACAAGGCCGCATTCGACTGTGACCGCACCTCGGCGTTCGGGGGTATTGTCGCGCTGAACCAGCCGTTGGATGCTGAAACGGCCAGCGCCATTGTCGAGATCTTTACAGAAGTCGTCATCGCGCCCGGCGCGTCCGACGACGCCCGCGAGGTCTTTGCGGCCAAGAAAAACCTGCGTCTTCTGACCACCGATGGTCTGCCCAACGTGCTGGATACAGCACACACCGTACGTCAGGTGGCAGGCGGTCTGCTGGTACAGGACAAGGACGCCGGGTTCGTCGGCATGGATGATCTGAAGGTCGTCACCAAGCTGGCCCCGACGCCAGAGCAGATGCAGGATCTGTTGTTCGCCTGGAAGGTTGCCAAACACGTCAAGTCAAACGCCATCGTCTATGTCAAAGATCAGGCCACCGTTGGCGTCGGCGCCGGTCAGATGAGCCGGGTCGACAGTGCCCTGATCGCCGCCAAAAAGGCGGAACGCATGGCTGACGTGATGGGCTTGCCCGAACCGCTGACCAAAGGCTCGGCCGTGGCATCTGATGCATTCTTCCCCTTCCCTGACGGGTTGTTGGAAGCTGCGGCGGCTGGTGCGTCCTGTGTTATCCAGCCGGGCGGATCGATGCGCGACAACGACGTGATCGCCGCTGCGGACGACGCCGGGCTGGCGATGGTGTTCACCGGCATGCGCCATTTCCGACATTGATCAGGTAGGTGGGTATGTCGATTTTGTTTTGGGCCGGGTTTTGGGCTTTTCTGGCGGACCAGATCACCAAGTATCTGGTTGTTCACGTCATGGGCTTGTCCCAGAAATACGTGATCGATGTATTTCCACCGCTTCTGAACCTGCGCTACGGCGAAAACACCGGGATCAATTTCGGCCTTCTTGAAAGCGGCAGCGATGCCGCGCGCTGGGTCCTGATTGCGTTTTCGCTGATCGTTTGCTTCGCCGTGTTCTGGTGGGTGCGAAAGCCTGAACATGGACGTTGGATGCAGATCAGCGCCGGCTTCCTGATCGGCGGCGCGCTGGGCAATGTGGTCGACCGGCTTCTGTATGGCTATGTGCTGGATTTCCTGAACACCAGTTGCTGTGGCATCAACAATCCCTTTGTCTTTAATGTGGCAGATATCTTTATTTTCATTGGCGCTGCCGGGCTGATACTGTTCGAGGGAAAATCCAAAGGCAAAAAGGCATCGTGACCTTTTCAGCCGAATGCGGTAAAACGCGGGAAAACAGGCAGGAGTAACTGACATGCGTGTGCCGTTCGGAGCGGTCATGGCAATTGCCGCGTTAGCGGTGACAGCGTGTGGCAACAAACCATTGCACAACATTCGCCAGACCGGAGACGGTCCGGACGAATTCAGCATCCTGCCGTCCAAACCCCTGACCGCGCCAAAGGACTATGCGTTTCTGCCGCCACCGACGCCCGGTGGTGGAAATCTGACCGACCGCGATCCAAGTTCGGAAGCGATCATTGCGCTTGGAGGGCGGGCCTCGACCCAGTCGACAACACAGATCCCGTCCTCTGATGCCGCTCTGGTCACCGCCAGCAGCCGTCATGGTGTTGAGCCGGACGTGCGTGACTCTCTGACCCAACAGGATGAAGAGTTTCGAAAGCGTCAGGGCCGCCTGACCGCGATCAAGCTGTTCCCGGTTGATCGCTACGAACAAGTGTATCGCAAACAAAAGCTTGAGCCGTTTTCGCAGGCGGACGCGTTCCGCCGCGCTGGCGTTGCAACACCCTCTTCGCCACCAGAAGAAGACTAAGCTGCTCACAAAAGCGCTAGGGCTTCTTGAACCGGGGGTAAGAGCGCGTACCTTGTCCCACGAATGAACGGAGGAAGCCGAATGTTCCGAACCACTCGGGCTGTTGCCCTTGTCGTGGCAGGCTTGGCCGCGCCAGTTGTCGCCGAAGGCGTCGACGATCAGGTCACAACATACACGCTGGATAATGGGATGGAGGTCGTGGTTGTCGAAGACCACCGGGCTCCGGTTGTTCAGCACATGGTCTGGTATCGCGCCGGATCGGCGGATGAACCGCGCGGCGCATCAGGCGTTGCGCATTTTCTGGAACACCTGCTGTTCAAAGCGACCGAGAACCTCGAATCAGGCGAGTTTTCTCAGGTGGTTTCTGCCAATGGCGGCAATGACAACGCGTTCACCAGTTATGACTATACTGCCTATTATCAGCGGGTTGCCGCCGACCGGCTAGAGCTGATGATGAGCATGGAAGCCGACCGCATGGTGAACCTGCGGTTGACCGAATCCGACATCGCCACCGAGCGCGACGTGATTTTGGAAGAGCGCAACCAGCGCACCGAAAACAACCCCCGCGCCCTGTTCAGAGAACAGATGGGGGCCACCCAGTATTTCAACCATCGCTATGGCGTGCCGGTTATCGGCTGGAAGCACGAGATGGAAACGCTGGATTTGGATGATGCGCTGTCGTTCTATGACATCTACTATTCCCCGAACAACGCGATCCTTGTGGTGTCGGGCGATGTGGACCCGGACGAGGTGCACGAACTGGCGAAAACCTATTACGGCGCGATCCCGGCCAACCCCGAATTGCCCGAACGGTTCCGAACAAAAGAACCACCGCAGACTGCTGCACGGCGTCTGAGTTTCGAAGACCCGCGCGTTGCGCAGCCTTACGTCAGCCGGTCCTACCTTGCCCCGGAACGTAATTCCGGCGACCAGGAAAAGGCAGCCGCGCTGTATCTTCTGTCTGAATTGCTGGGGGGTGGAACCACATCGTATCTTGCCGAAAAGTTGCAGTTTGATACCCAGGTCGCCGTATATACCGGGGCGTTCTACAATGGGGGCACGCTGGACAATACGACCTTTGATGTCGTCGTTGTTCCCTCTGACGGTGTGTCACTGGAAGAGGCCGAAGCGGCAATGGATCAGACCTTGGTCGATTTCATTGCGGATGGCGTTGATAAAGAACAGCTGGATCGCATCAAGATGCAACTCCGCGCTTCTCAGATCTATGCCCGTGACAATGTTGACGGCATCGGCAACCGCTATGGTCGGGCCATGGCCATAGGTCTGACCGTCGAAGATGTGCAGGCCTGGCCCGAAGTGCTGCAAAACGTGACCGGGGATGAAATCATCGCCGCCGCGCGCGAAGTTTTGCAACGCGAGACGTCAGTGACCGGCTGGCTGATGCGTGACGAGGAGATGACCCAATGAGATCGCTGTTTGTCGCTCTGTTTACCATGTTCATGACCATCCCCGCCTGGGCCGAGGTCAAAATTCAGGAAGTCACCAGCCCCGGCGGGATCACCGCCTGGCTGGTCGAAGATCACTCGATCCCCTTCACCGCGCTTGAACTGCGGTTTCGCGGCGGAACAGCGCTGGATGCACCGGGCAAACGCGGTGCGATCAACCTGATGACGGGACTGCTGGAAGAAGGCGCGGCCGATCTGGATGCGCGCGCCTATACGCGTGCACTGGAAACGCTGGCGGCAACCTTCGGGTTCAGTTCCGGGACGGATCAGCTATCGATATCGACCCGGTTCCTGACTGAAAACCGCGACGATGTTATCGCATTGCTTTATGACACCATCCACGCGCCCCGCTTTGATCAGGATGCGATTGACCGGGTTCGTGCACAGGTGATCTCGGGGTTGAAATCAGACGCCAAAGACCCGAACGCCATCGCCGGGAAAACCTTCCGCGAGATGGCATATGGCGACCACCCCTATGCAACAGACGGCAATGGAACCATTGAAACGGTGTCCGGCCTCACCCGCGATGACCTGCTGGCCGCGCATCAGGCCGTGTTTGCCCGTGACCGGCTGTATGTCGGCGCGGTGGGCGACATCACCGCCGAAGAACTGGGCGTGTATCTGGACCAGCTGTTTGGCGACCTTCCCGAAACCGGCGCACCGATGCCGGGTATGGCCGAGGTCAATATCGACGGCGGGATCACCGTCGTGCCTTACCAAACCCCGCAGTCCGTGGCGATCTTTGGCCAGCCTGGCATTGACCGTGACGACGACGATTTCTTTGCGGCCTATATCATGAACAACATCCTTGGTGGTGGAACGTTCGAAAGCCGCCTGATGGACGAAGTGCGTCGCAAGCGTGGCCTGACCTATGGCGTCTATTCCTATCTTGTGCCCAAGGACCGCGCTGCGGTTTACATGGGCAGCGTTGCATCGGCCAATGACAAGGTCGCCGAGGCGATTGATGTTATTCGCGCCGAATGGGTGCGCATGCAAACCGAAGGTGTCACTGCGAAGGAACTGCAGGACAGCAAGACCTATCTGACAGGTGCCTATCCTTTGCGGTTTGACGGTAACGCGCAGATTGCCGGGATCATGGTCGGGATGCAGATGCAGGGCCTGCCGATCGACTATATCGCGACACGCAATGACAAGGTGAACGCTGTCACCCTGGACGAGATCAACCGGGTCGCCGCAGAACTGCTTGACCCTGACAAGTTGCGTTTCATTGTGGTTGGCATGCCCGAAGGGATCGAGACCGGCACCAACTGACGTGCCGGCCTGTTAAGACGGTGCTACTGGCCCGGAACTTGCAACTGTTCCCAATACTCAGTGCCACGTCCCCTGTCCCATCGGCTTTGGCTGGGGAACGCGGGCGTGCGCACAGCCAGCGCAACGCTGCTGTAGATGGCAAACCCGACCGGATCCTGCGCCATAAGGCCAATCAACTGCGCCAGATCTGGTGAGGTTTTGTCTGATTTTGCGGTCAGTTCGGGGATCAGATCCGACAGTTCCGACAATCCCCGGTCTTGACGCCTGCGTACCCGGACAAGATTGTCGAACCCTTCGGTGATCGGCCAGGAATAACTGTGCGGAACTTCGTGCATTTCCGAAGTTGCAAAGTGGCTGCGTACAAAGAAGTCGTCTGAGATCACATCCGGTATCCGCGTCCACCGCGCGCGCCCTGCGGCGTTCACCCCAAAGACCCCGCACCCCGGTACGCCCTGACACATGAACGGCAGTTTCGCCCAGAACCGGGCATAGCGTTCTGACACCATTGTTCTGGCTGGCCGTATGCTGGGTCGTCCGCCGGCATAGGCCGGTTCGGGCCGATCCAGCGCTTCGGCGATCCCCCCGATCAGCCCCGGCGAAACGTGCACATCGGCGTCAATGAAGACAATGCTGCCATTCTGCGCGGCGCGACTGCCCGCGTTCATCGCTCGTGGTTTGCTGCCGGTTGGCTGGTCGATCACCTGAAAGGACCAGCCCTTTCGTTTGAAAAGCGGGGCAAGGCTTTGTGCTTCTTCGACCGTCGCGTCCTGACACCCGTTTGCGACGACAATGACGTCAACGGTGCCGTCGAAATATGTCCCATATGTCGGGTCATGCGACGCCAGAACATGGCCCAGGCAGGCGCCGATGTACCCTTCTTCGTTATATGCAGGGATAATGACGGAAATCATGGAATCCTCCGAACCGGCCAAAGCCGTTTGCGCACGATCCCCACCAGGCGCCTGGGTTTGCGGAAAGGGGCCACCTTGCCGGTTAAAACTCTGGTCATCTCTTCAGGCGATAGCCCGGCCTCGATGCAATTGCGCGGGCGGATGAAATTGCCCTGTCGAACCCGTCCATAATCACTGGTGTAAAGCGCGCTGAATCCTTCACTGATCAGGTGCGAAATCACCGCGCGATCATAATATCCGAAGGGGGCTGCTGCCTTGGTGATTTCGGATCCCGACAGCGCTTCCAGGGTTTGCCGAGCGGTCCGGAATTCAGCAATGCGCCCGGCCTGATTCAACCGCCGCCAGTCGAGGTGGCTGTGGCCGTGCAGCCCGATCTGATGCCCCGCTTGTGCCATGGCGGCCACGTCCCGCTCTGCCAACGCGCCGGGTCGCCCCAGTCGGTTTGTCAGAACAAAAAACGTCGCCTTCAAGCCACGTGCATTCAGTTCAGGCAACGCGATCTCGGCATCCGAGGCATTACCATCGTCAAAGGTGATTTCGGGACGATCCGGTCCCATCGCGACGATCTGGTCCAACACGTCTCGAAAGTCAGAACGCGTCAGCCAATATACGTCTTCGCCCGGCTCCAAACGACGACCGGGTGTACCGATGCCGTGGAAAATAACTACGTTATCTGTAAAGGGCGGGGTCTGAACCAATGTCTTGCCTCAAAGTCGATTTACCTTGGGTAAACCGTTTTTGAGGCAAGAGTTTGGCGAATGCCGTGGGATTGTGCGGCAAGCCGGGTGCTAAATCAGCCCCTTGAGGACATCGATCTCAACATCGCGCCCATCTGCTGGCCAAACTGGCCCGATCCGCGCTGATACAAGGCTCCGTCGACATTGATCACCGTCCCCGAAACATAGCTGGCCGCGTCAGACCCAAGGAACAGGCACATGTTGGCCATGTCGGTTTTGGTGCCCATGCGGCCCAGCGGAACGCTGTCAACAACGGCCTGACGGGCCTGGGGTGTCGGGGCCAGCCGGTCCGCGCCTTCGGTTTCATCAATGAAACCCGGTACGACCGAATTGATGCGAATACCTTCGACACCCCATTCCAGCGACAAGGTACGCGTGATCTGGTCGACACCCGCCTTCGCCGCGCAGACATGCGCCTGACCTTCATAAGGTATGAATGCCTGAGGCGCCGAGATATTGATGATGCTTGCGCCTGGGCGTTTCAGGAACGCGTACCCGGCCTTCATGACATGGATCGTGCCCATCAGGTCAATGTCGATCACCGTCTTGAAGGCATTGACCGACATCTCTGACGCCAGCGCCGGAAAGTTGCCCGCCGCGCCCGAGATCAGCACATCGAAGTCGCCAAAGGCGTTGTGAAACCCGGCCAACCCATCGGCCACTGCCTGCGGGTCGCGCACATCGAACGCCGCGCCCATCGCCTGTGTGGCCCCAGCGGCTTGCAAGGCCGCGACCGTATCGTCGACCTTGTCCTGACTGCGGCTGGCGACGGCGACCTTCGCACCATGGCTGGCATAGGCCTCGGCCACCCCGCGGTTGATCCCGCTTGTGCCGCCAACCACCACGACTACCTTATCTGCAAAATCCAGTTCAAGTGCCATTCGTCTCTCTCCCTATTCGCCGTACGGCACCCAGACCGTTTTGACCTCGGTCGCCGCATCCAGAAACGCGCGGCTGTCGCGTGCGTACCAATCCCGCGCGTGGCCGTTGTTGACCCAGGTCCGTTTGAGGTTCCCGGCGGCTTCGCGTTCGATTACACCTGACAGATCGGTCGAAGAAAAGCTCCAAACCGCATCCAGATTCAAATGTGCTGCCATCACGGGGGCCAGTTCAGAGTGGCTGCCTGTCAAGATGTTAATCACACCGCCCGGCACGTCCGAAGTGTCGAGGATTTGATAGAAATCCGTCGCCACCAGCGGGAACGGTTCAGATGCGGCCAGCACGATCCGGTTGCCCATGGCAATCGCCGGGGCCATCACCGATACCAGTCCCAAAAGGGGGGCCTCATCCGGGCACAACGCCCCGATCAGCCCCACGGGTTCGCGCATTGCCAACGCCACACCCCGGATCGGAACATTGCGCACCTGACCGTCGAACTTATCGGCCCAGGCGGCATAAGTGAACAGGCTTTGGATGGCTGCGTCGACCTCTTTCGCGCCGTGGCGCTTGCCCGTCATCTGGTCGATGCGGTGGCCAAACTCCTCGGCGCGGGCCGACAGGTTCTCGGCGATATAATACAGGATCTGCGCCCTGAGATGCCCGGTTGTCTTGGCCCATCCCGCAGCACCCTGCGCCGCTTCGACAGCGTTGCGCACGTCCTTGCGACTGCCCAGCCCGACATGGCCCAGCAACGCGCCGGTTTTACTCCAGATCGGTTTCGAATAGCCGCTATCGGGGCGCGCCTGCTTGCCGCCCACATACATCTTGGCGGTCCGATCAATCGCGTCTGCCGGGGCGCCATCGCCCTCAAGCGGGACCAAACGGTTCAAAGGTTTGTCTGTGGCTTCAGGCCGGGTGTAGGCCATCAGCCCCTCCCATCCGCCTTCGCGACCAAACCCGCTTTCGCGCACTCCGCCAAACCCGGCGGCCGCATCGAACATATTGGTGCCATTTACCCAGACCACACCTGCGGCCAGCTTTGGCGCGATATCCAGCGCCAGGTTGACGTTTTCGGTCCAGACCGTCGCGGCCAGCCCGTAGCGGGTGTTGTTGGCCAAAGCCACGGCATCGGTAGGCGTACGGAACGTGGTCGACACCAGAACGGGGCCAAAGATTTCTTCCTGCATCAGCGGGTCGGACGTATCCAGACCGGTGATCAGGGTCGGCGGATAGTAACACCCCGAAATGGGGAGTCCGGCTGCCGATTTGTACACTTCGCCCGCACCGCTGGACTCAACCATCCGCGTGATACTGTCCAGTTGCACGGGATCGACCACGGCGCCGACATCGATACACTTGTCCAACGGGTTGCCGATGCGCAGCTTGTCCATTCGCGCCTTCAGCTTGGCATAAAACGCCTCGGCCACCGGTTCATGTACCAAAAGCCGCGATCCGGCGCAGCAGACCTGCCCCTGATTGAACCAGATCGCATCGACCAGCCCTTCGACGGCTGAATCCAGATCGGCATCGTCAAACACGATGTAGGGTGACTTCCCGCCCAGTTCCAAGGTCAGCGCTTTGCCTGTTCCGGCTGTGGCGGCACGGATCTTGCGCCCCACCTCGGTCGATCCGGTAAAGGCGATCTTGTCGACATCCGCCTCTACCAGCATCTCGCCAACGACCCCATCGCCGGTCACGATGTTCACGACCCCCTTGGGCACCCCGGCCTGACGGCAGATGTCGGCAAACAGCAACGCGGTGAGCGAGGTATATTCGGCCGGCTTCAGAACAACGGTGTTGCCCATCGCCAAAGCTGGCGCGACCTTCCACGCCAGCATCAGCAGCGGGAAGTTCCACGGGATGATCTGGCCGCACACGCCAACAGGCGCGCGGTCTGTCAGCTCTTCTTCCATAAGCTGCGCCATGCCGGCGTGATAATAGAAATGCCGCTGCACCAGCGGAATATCGATATCGCGGCTTTCGCGGATCGGCTTGCCGTTGTCCAGCGTTTCCATCACCGCAAAAAGACGCGCGTGTTTTTGCACCAACCTCGCCAGCGCATACAGATACCGCGCGCGGCCCGGCCCGCCCAGACGGGCCCATATTGGCTGTGCCTTGCGGGCGGCGGCTACTGCCCCATCCACATCCGCCTGAGTGGCCTGGGATAGCGTCGCCAAAGTCTCACCCGTTGCCGGGTTTCGGCTGTCAAAGCCGTCGGCAGGCTCAGTAAAGGCACCATCGATGAAATGCCCGAACCGGTCGCCCTGATCGACCAGCCATGCCAAGGCTTCGGCGGCACTTTCGGGGGCAGGGCCATACTCCATGGTGTTGAATATCTCTTTCACGCTCATGGCTTCTTCTCTTTCCAAATACTCACAGGCACGACGCCAGCAGCGGGCGTTTCATCCGATGGGGTGGCGATACCCAGCGGAATAAGCGCCGGTGACATGGTGTTCCAACTGCCGTTCGATATCGCCCAACAGCGATGATGCGCCAAAGCGAAACAGGTCAGGTTCCAGCCAGCGGTCGCCCAGTTCTTCTTTCATCAGGCTCAGATAGACCAAAGCGTCCTTGGCTTTCGATATCCCGCCCGCAGGTTTGTACCCAACCCGGTAACCGGTGCGCTCGTAATAGTCGCGGATCGCGCGGATCATCACCAACGACACGGGCAGGGTCGCGTTGACGCTTTCCTTGCCGGTCGACGTTTTGATGAAATCGGCCCCTGCCATCATGCAGATCAGCGACGCACGGGCGACATTGCGCAGGGTGCCCAGTTCTCCGGTTGCAAGGATCGCTTTGACGTGGGCATCGCCGCAGGCGGTCCGAAAGGCGCGCATCTCGTCATACAATGCCTGCCAGTTGCCCGACAGAACGTTACGGCGCGAGATGACGATGTCGATTTCCGCCGCCCCGGCTTTCACGCTTTCGTCTATCTCGGCAAGACGCAGGTGAAACGGCGACAAGCCGGCCGGAAACCCGGTGCTGACAGCGGCCACCGGGATGCCCGTGCCCTGCAATGCGGCCACAGCAGGCGCAATCATATCGTGATAAACGCACACCGCGCCGACTGTGATCGGGTCCATACCAAGCGCGGCCAACAGATCGGCGCGCACGGGCTGGCGCGCCTTGGCACACAGTCTGCGCACGCGGTTGGCTGTGTCATCGCCTGACAAAGTCGTCAGATCGATGCAGGTGATGGCCTTCAACAGCCACGCCGCCTGAAAATCCTTTTTGACCGACCGCCGCCCCGGCAGTGTCGCCGCCCTGCGTTCGATGGCCGAGGTGTTGGCCTGCGCCGCGCGCACCCATTGCATATCCAGTTCCATCCCCGGATTGCGCGGTTCAGTCACCTGCGGAAGCGTTGTCGTGGTTTGGCTTGGGCTGTTCGTGTCCATGGGTCTTCCCGGGATCGTTTTGACCGGCAGGCTTGCATGGGGCAGGAAGCTTGGCAAGCCAGAGCGCAGCGGAATGCCCTTAAAATAGGCGGTTCGCGCAACTCTTATTGCGAATAAGTCGCAACTGCATTGACTTAGTTGAGAATCGTTCTCATATTCATCAGGAACTTGCGTGAAGGACCGAGTCGATGGATCGCAGAACTGCTTTGAAACTGGCCGCCGGGGCCGCGATGCTGCCATGGGCAGCGCGCGCAGCTTCAGCCGCACAGCCTTTGCAAGTGGTTGCGACCACCGGCATGATTGCCGACGCCGCGCGTCAGGTCGGGGGCGATCAGGTTCAGGTCAAGGCGCTGATGGGCCCGGGTGTTGACCCACATGCTTATCGCCAGACCCGTACGGATATCGTGGCAATGACCCGCGCCGATCTGGTGTTGTGGCACGGGCTGTATCTTGAGGCCCAGATGCAGGACTTTATGCACGGGCTGGCGCGCAAGCGTACGGTTGTTGCTGTGGCCGAAGCGATCCCGAAGGATTTGCTGCGCGGTCACGATGATTACGCAGACAAGTTTGACCCCCATGTCTGGATGACCCCAATCCTGTGGGCGCGCGTCGTCACCGAAGTTCAGCGCGCCCTGACCGAAGCGCGCCCCGAGGCCGCAGACCTGTTTGCCGCCAACGCCGCCGCGCATCTGGCCGATCTCGAACAACTGTCAATCTATGCCAGCAACAGTCTGGCTAAAGTGCCCGAACACGCCCGCGTTCTTTTGACCGCGCATGACGCGTTTGGCTATTTCGGCGATGCCTATGGATTCGAGGTTCTGGGTATTCAGGGCATTTCAACCGAAAGCGAGGCCGGGTTGAACCGGATCAGCGCCTTGGTCGACACGCTGGTTGATCGCAAGATTGCAGCTGTATTTGTCGAAACCTCGGTGTCAGACCGCAACATTCGCGCCATCGTCGAAGGGGCGGCCTCGAAGGGGCACAAAGTTCGCATCGGGGGCGAGCTGTTCAGCGACGCCATGGGGCCGGACGGCACATACGAAGGAACTTATGTCGGCATGATCGACCACAACGTGACCGTGATTGCCGGGGCCTTGGGCGCCGACGTGCCGCTTGGCGGTATGAACGGTAAACTCGCAGCGGGGAGTTGATTGATGCTGGAACTTGCGACAGAACAGGGCAAACCCCTTACCGAGATGGATCTGGCCGATAGCCCGCTGGCGATCCGGGGTCTGACTGTCTCCTACGGCGAAAAGCCAGCCGTGTTTTCGGTCGACATGACCGTTCAGCCGGGATCAATGACAGCCATCATCGGGCCGAATGGCGCTGGTAAATCAACCCTGCTGAAAGCCGCGCTAGGTGTCATCAAACCGCTGTCGGGACAGGTGCAGGTGTTTGGTCGACCCTTGGATGAGCAACGCGCACAGATTGCCTATGTTCCGCAGCGTGCAAGTGTGGACTGGGAGTTCCCGACCCGTGTGATCGACGTTGTCGTGATGGGCTTGTACCGCGATGTCGGCCTGATGGGCCGCCTGCGCAAACAGCATATCAGTCGCGCGCAGGCCTGTCTGGCCCGTGTCGGAATGGAGGATTTCGCAGATCGTCAGATCGGTCAGCTGTCTGGTGGCCAGCAACAGCGTGTTTTCCTTGCGCGCGCGTTGGCCCAGAATGCCGCGATCTATTTGCTGGATGAACCCTTTGCCGGCGTCGATGCCGCAACCGAAAAGGCGATCATCAGCGTTCTGCAATCGCTGCGTGCCGAGGGTAAAACCGTCGTCGCCGTCCACCATGACCTTGCAACCGTGGCCGAGTATTTCGACAATGTGTTCCTGATCAACACCCGCAAGATCGCCGAAGGCACAGTGGCAGACGCGTTTACCGCCGAGACCCTGCAAGCCACGTATGGCGGACGTCTGGCCACCGCGCAGGTCGATCAACTGGCGCTTGCGTTAGGATAACGGCCATGTTGTGGGACGCGCTGCTGTTGCAGCTTGGATATAACGCGACGCTGGTCGCCGTGGGCGCGACCCTGTTGGGTATCGCGGCGGGCGTAACCGGCACTTTCCTGTTCCTGCGCAAACGTGCGCTGGTCAGCGATGCGATTTCCCATGCGACTTTGCCGGGCGTTGGCCTGGCCTTTATCGTGATGGTTCTGCTGGGCGGCGAAGGGCGCAACCTGTTGGGGCTGCTCATAGGGTCGGCCATATCTGCCGGGATCGGACTTTTGTGTCTGAACTGGCTGACCCGCAATACGCGATTGGCCGAAGACGCCGCCATCGGGGCCGTTCTGTCGGTATTCTTCGGCTTTGGCATTGTCTTGCTGACAGTGATCCAGTCGATGAGCATTGGGCGACAGGCCGGGCTGGAAGGGTTTCTTTTGGGCTCGACCGCCGGGATGCTGTGGTCGGACGCCGTGGTTATCGCCATCGGGGGGGCCGTTGTGCTGGCGCTGATCACCCTGCTGCGTCGACCCATGACAATGGTGGCGTTTGATCCTGAATACGCAATGGCGCAAGGCCTGCCGGTGAACCGCATCGACCTTGCGATGATGGGGTTGGTGATGGCCGTCACGGTTGTTGGCCTCAAGATCGTCGGCCTTATCCTGATCGTTGCTTTGCTGATCATTCCGCCTGTGACCGCCCGGTTCTGGACCGAGCGTGCCGAACGCGTGGTTCTGATCTCGGGCGCCGTGGGCGGCCTTGCGGGCTATGTCGGTGTTGCCATATCGGCTTCGGCCCCGAACCTTCCGACCGGACCGATCATCGTGCTGGTGTCTTTCGTGCTGTTCGCCATTTCGCTGCTTCTGGCCCCGGGCAGGGGCGCATTGGCGGTGCTGATCCGTCATCTCAGGTTTCAACGGCAGGTACATATGCGGCAGGGCCTGCTGGCGCTGGCACAGGGCCAGCCAATTTATGAATCCCTGACGCTGCGCATCCTGCGGCGCGCCGGACTGGTCCGTGCCGATGGCGTCGCGACCGATGCAGGCAAAGGCCGCGCCGCCAAGGCGCTGCGCGACGAAAAACGGTGGGAGGTCGCCCGCGCCGATCAGGCGCACGAGGCTGCAGCCCAGTTGTATGACGGGCTGCGCGACATCGAAACCGTGCTGACGCAGGACCAGATCGCAGATATCGACCGCCATATCGGCGGCCCACAGGGGATACCGGCATGAGCGGTGAAGAATTTGTTCCTCTGTCGCTGACCCCGTTGTTGATCGGGATATTCGCCGCCGTCGCCTGTGCACTGCCCGGCAACTTTCTGGTGCTGCGCCGACAAGCTCTGATTGGTGACGCGATCAGCCATGTCGTTTTGCCGGGCATTGTTGTGGCCTTTCTTATCACCGGGGCGATCTCGGCCTGGCCGATGATGCTGGGCGCCGCCGGAGCCGCTGTGCTGGCGGTGGTGCTGATCGAACTGATCCGCCGCATGGGCAAGATCGAACCGGGGGCCGCGATGGGCGTGGTCTTTACCTCGATGTTCGCCTTCGGTGTGCTGATCCTTGAGGTGTCGGATACATCCACCGTTCATCTGGATGTCGAACACGCGCTTTATGGCAACCTTGAAAGCCTGATCTGGCTGGATGCCACCGGTTGGGCATCGCTTTTTGATATTGATGCGCTGCGCTATTTGCCGCCTGAACTGCCCCGTATGGCGGTGACATTGGTGGTTGTTCTGGCCTTTACCCTTGTCCTGTGGCGTCCGCTAAAGATCGCAACATTCGATGAAGGGTTTGCGCAGACCATGGGCATCCGCACCGAAGCCTTGGGTATGGGGCTGGTGATCATCGCCGCCATCGCTGCCGTCGCTGCTTTTGACGCGGTCGGATCGATTATCGTGATCGCCATGTTCATTTGCCCGCCGGCAGCGGCCCGTTTGATGACAGACAGTCTGGAAGCCCAGGTCATGTGGAGCGTCATTTTCGCCATCACGGCAGCGATTACCGGATACGTGTTGGCAGGCTATGGCCCGCTATGGCTGGGGGGCAATGACGCGGTCAGCGCCGCCGGGATGATCGCCACGATGTCCGGCGTGATCCTGGCCCTGGCCGCGCTGTTCGGGCCACGCCGCAGCCGGACCGGTGCCCCAAGCGAGGCGTGAGCCGCCCCAGATCTAGGCAACCCGCCGCCACACCGGATGAGATTTGCGCAATTTCGCCACTTTGCCTGCGCCCTGCTGTCGCATCGGCTTGGCAACCGATTGGCGCGATACCACCTGCTCTTCAATTCTCCTGTTAACGCGAACAGACAGAGCCAATCATGGATACCCTTCTGCTGTCCCGGGTCCAACTCGGGGCATTAACCGCCTTTCACCTGCTGTTCCCAGCCGTCACTTTGGCGCTGGGCTGGCTTTTGGTGACGTTCCGGTTGCGGCCCGGGGTGGATTGGGCGCGCGCATTTGGGCTTTGGATGCCGGTCTATGCGGTGTCGGTGGCGTTTCAGGTCGTTTCGGGCTGGGCGCTGTGGACCCAGTTCGTTCTGACATTGCCGGTGTTCATGGATCAGGCGGGCGCGGTCGCACATCCGATGCAGGTCTTGTACCTGACCGGCAATGCCCTGCAGGTCGTCCCGCTTGCCATCGCCGCGACAGGCCTTCGTGTGCTGCCGACCCGCACCGTGACCCTTCTGATTGCGGCGTCGGCGGTTGGTGGGGTGATAACCTTGGTGCCACCGGTGATCCTGATGTCTTGGATGGTCGATCCGGTTGGTGTTTTCACATCGCGGTGGAGCCTGACTGCGGCCAACTGGATCACCGTACTCACCAATCCTCGGGTCTGGAGCCTCGCGCTGTTCCTGATCTTGGCATCGGGCCTCACTGTCGGCCTGTTAATGGCCTGCCTGTCGGCTGTGCGTCAGGTCGGCAGGGCGCGGGACGCGGCCTTGGATGGCATCGCAAAAACCGGATTGTTGCTGGCCTCAGGGTCGGCCCTGCTCGGGTTGGGGCTGGTCGCCTTGTCCGATCCCTTCCCGGCCAATGCCACGCTGCTTGTCACTCTGACGGCGATATCGTTAAGCACCTCGGGGCTTCTCGTGGCCCTGCGCAAGCCGGACACAGGGATAACGACCCTGCCCGACGGTCTGCAGACGCTGATGCTGGTACTGCCCATTGCTGGCTGGGCGGTGTTGCTGCTGGGCTGGCCGTTCGACCGGATGGTGCATTCGGTCTGGCTGATCCGGGGCCAGATGCGCATCGACGATGCCGCTGCTGTGCTTGCCCCCGGCGCGGTAAACGCAACATTGCCCGTGTATCTGGCCACGATTGCGGTGCTGGTTTTGACCTATTTTGCGGTTCTTGTCGCCATGGCGCGCAAGTCTGGCGTGACCGAACACGCCCGTCGGCCCGTGCTGTTCAACGCTTTGCAACGTAGCATCTGCCCCCCGGTTTGAGGTGGCAGAATCGCCTGCGGCCATGCTAGGTATTGCGGTATGGCTTTCCCTAACCGCAACATCCGCGATAATCCGCCCGTCATTCGTCAACTGGACGAAACCGCGATCAACAGAATCGCGGCCGGTGAAGTCGTGGAACGCCCCGCATCTGCCGTCAAAGAACTGGTCGAAAACGCCGTTGATGCGGGTGCGACCAGAATTGTGATCGATGTCGCCGATGGCGGCAAGACGCTGATCCGGGTGACAGATGACGGCTGCGGCATCGCGGCGGGTGACTTGCCGCTGGCCTTGTCGCGCCATGCAACGTCGAAAATCGACGGGTCCGATCTGCTAAACATCCACACCTTCGGGTTCCGCGGCGAGGCTTTGCCGTCATTGGGTTCGGTTGGCCGTCTGTCGATCACCAGCCGCGTCAATGATGCAGATGCTGCGACCATCCGCGTGTCCGGTGGTCGGACCGATCCCGTGAAACCTGCCGCGCTGAGCCGTGGCACCGTGGTCGAACTGCGCGACCTGTTTTATGCCACCCCTGCGCGGCTGAAGTTCATGCGCACCGATCGCGCCGAAAGCCAGGCAATCTCGGATGTGGTCAAGCGCCTCGCGATGGCCGAACCCGCGATCGGGTTTACCCTGCGCGACGTGTCGGGCGGCGGCAACGGGCGCGTGACCTTTCGCGCGGACGCAGAATCGGGTGATCTGTTCGACGCATTGCACGACCGTCTGGCCCGCATTCTGGGTCGTGAATTTGCCGAAAACGCGCTGCGCATCGATGCCACCCGCGAAGGTATCCGCCTGTATGGCTATGCCGCTTTGCCGACCTATTCGCGCGGCGCGGCGGTGGCGCAATACCTGTTCGTCAATGGCCGCCCGGTCCGCGACAAGATGCTGACCGGTGCCCTGCGCGCCGCCTATTTCGATTTTCTCAGCCGTGACAGGCACCCGGCGGCGGCCCTGTTCCTTGATTGTGACCCGACCTTGGTCGACGTCAACGTGCACCCCGCCAAATCCGAGGTCCGGTTCCGTGACTCCGGGGTCCCGCGCGGTTTGATCGTATCCGGCCTGCGCCACGCATTGGCCGAAGCCGGGCATCGCGCCTCGACCACTGTCGCCGATGCCACGCTGGGCGCGATGCGGCCCGAACCTTCTGGCGCGCCGGTGTATCAGATGGATCGCCCGTCTATGAACGCCCGCGCGACGGCGTATCGCGGACAAGCGCCCGAGCCGTTCGACACTGGTTTTTCCGGGTTTTCGGAAAGCTATTCGGGCCAGATCATCACCTCGCCTGATCACAGTGAAGACGTTGAAACCACTCAGCCCGACCAACTGCCGCTGGGTGCGGCGCGGGCTCAGGTGCATGAAAACTATATCATTGCGCAGACCGAAACAGGGATCGTTATCGTCGACCAGCACGCCGCGCACGAACGGCTGGTCTATGAAAAGCTGAAGCACCAGATGGCCGAAAACGGCGTCGCTGCACAGGCCCTACTGATCCCCGAAATCGTTGAGTTGTCCGACAACGACTGTGCCACCCTTTTGGACGTTGCAGAGGATTTGACCCGGCTGGGGCTTGGCATTGAGCCGTTCGGAGGCGGCGCAATTGCTGTGCGCGAAACCCCTGCCATTCTGGGGGAAGTCAACGCGCAAGCGATGATCCGTGACATTCTGGACGAGCTTGCGGATCAGGGCGACAACCAGACCGTCCAGGCCCGCATCGAAGCGATCCTCAGCCGCGTGGCCTGCCATGGCTCGATCCGGTCGGGCCGGCGGATGCATGGCGAAGAGATGAACGCCCTGCTGCGCGAGATGGAGGCAACGCCCCATTCCGGCCAGTGCAACCATGGGCGACCTACATATGTTGAACTCAAGCTGGCCGATATCGAACGGCTGTTCGGACGCACATGATCCAGATCGGTGATCAGACCTATTCGTTGGAAGACCCGACCGTCATGGCCGCACTGGCGGGAATGGGCATCATTCTGCTTGTCCTGTTGCTGCTGTTCCTCGCCCTGCGCGCCTCCAACCGCTCGGCCCGGATGGTCGAACCCATCGCGCAGCAGATGGCGATGCTGGGCCAAAGCGTGCAGCAACTGGGACAGGGGCAGGAGCAGATGCGCGGGGGGCTGCAAAATGTGTCCGACACGCAGGCGAACGCTCAGGTGCAGGTGATCCAGACCGTCGAAACCCGCCTTGCAGCTGTTCAGCAGCACATGAACGACCGGCTGGCCGACAACGCGATGCGTCAGAACCGGGCGCTGACAGAAATGCAGCAACGGATGAGCGAAACGCTGCACGGGCAATCCAAGAAAACCACGACCTCGCTGACGCAGCTTCAGGAGCGGCTGGCGGTGATCGACAAGGCGCAGGATAACATCACCAAGCTGTCCGGAGATGTGCTGAGCCTTCAGGACATCCTGTCCAACAAGCAGACCCGCGGCGCGTTTGGTGAAATCCAGTTGAACGACATCGTGTCCAAGGCCTTGCCAAAAGACAGCTATGAACTGCAGGCGACCCTGTCGAACGGGCGCCGCGCCGATTGCCTGATCCATCTGCCGAACCCGCCCGGACCCATCGTGATCGACTCGAAATTTCCGCTTGAGGCATATGAGGCGCTGCGCAAGGCCAACACCCAAGGCGAATTGACCGAGGCCGCGCGGATGATGCGCACCGCCGTGCGCACCCATATAAAGGCAATTTCCGAACGCTATATCATCGACGGTGAAACCGCCGATGGCGCGCTGATGTTTCTGCCGTCCGAAGCGGTCTATGCCGAATTGCACGCGAATTTTCCGGAACTGGTGCGCGAAGGTTTTTCCGCGCGGGTCTGGATCGTGTCACCGACCACCTGCATGGCAACCCTGAACACGATGCGCGCGATCCTGAAGGATGCGCGGATGCGTGAACAGGCGGGCGCCATCCGCAAGGAACTGGGCCTGCTGCACAAGGATGTCGAACGGCTGGGCGACCGGGTGTCTAATCTGGACCGTCATTTCGGACAGGCGGCCAAGGATATCTCGGACATCAAGATCAGCGCCGACAAGGCGGGGCGGCGGGCGCAGCGTCTGGACAATTTCGATTTCGAAGAATTGGCACCGGATGCACCAGAGCCAAGGGGAAATGTCGTGCCCATTGGCGACGGGTAAACCGACGGAACCCGAATGGGCGCGCGTGGAACAGTCATGACAGATACCCCAGGCCAATCCGATCTTTCCCACCTGCTGACCCGCGCCGAGCTTGACGCAGAACGGCTGGTGTCGCTGTTGCGGATGGGCGTTTCCATCGGTCTGGTCATGTTCCTGTGGATCGCCGTATCACCGCCCGAAGCCACGACGACTGGTGTACTTCATGTCTTGAAATTCCAGTGGATTTACGCGGCAGGCACCGTTGGATGCTATTTCCTGCTGGGGCTGCTGACATGGATCCTGTCCCGGCGCGGGCTGGTGCGGGTCTGGATGATCTGGCTGACGGCCACGGCGGACGTTGTGTTCATTGTGATCAGTGTCTGGCTGAGCATGCAGAACACCCAATTGACCGGGGACGCGGTGTTCACTTTGCCGTCGATCTGGCTGGTGCCAATTGTGCTGAGTTTCAGCGTTTTGCGGGTCAACCCAAAGGTCATGGCTTATACGGTCGTGCTGCTGGTGATCGGTGTTGGCTTTCTGATCTCGGTCGAGGCCGGACAGATGCGGGGTCTGTTCGACGGACCGGTCTGGATATTCCTGTCGCCGCCGCCAAACCTGATGCGTCTGGTGATGATCGGACTGGCGGGTGTGGTGCTGTATGTGGCCGTGCGGCGGACGCAACAGCTGTTGCATCGGTCCATCGACACGGCGCTGCGCAACGCCAACCTGACACGCTATCTGCCTGAACAACTGGTGACCCGGCTGGCCGGGGGCGGGTTGGACCAGCTGCAGCAGGGCCAAAGGCATGATGTTGGCGTCCTGTTCATCGATATGCGGGATTTTACCGGCTGGTCGGAAAACCGCGCGCCGCAAGAGGTCACGGGGCTGATGACCGAATACCGCGACCGGATTGCGTCGGTGTCTGACAAGAACGGCGGTATCATTGACAAATTCATGGGCGATGCGGCGATGATCGTGTTCGAGCGTGACAACGACCCGCAATCTGCCGCGCGGGCGTGTGTGGCGTGCGCCATGTCATTGGCGCAAAGCATGGCAGACTGGTCTGAAGGACGCAAAGCGTCGGGCGAAACGCCTGTGAACGTCGGGATCGGCGCGCATTGGGGCGAGGTGTTCAGCGGTGTCGTCGGCAGTCAGCAACGGCTGGAATACTCGGTATTTGGCGACACGGTGAATGCCGCGGCGCGGCTGGAACAGATGACCAAGGCCGAAGGCATGGAGATTATCCTGTCAGGGGACCTTCTGAGTGCGGCAGGTCTTGCAGATGATGGATGGGACAATCTGGGCGATGTCGCGTTGCGGGGGCGTAGCCATGAATTGCGTCTGTTCGGGCGCAGGACCGGTTCTGGATGATAGGCTGGCCGATTTGTTCAAGATCAAAGACGTGCACCCGGGTCTGCCGTCTGATGATGCAACGACAGCGAACAGAAGGGATATGAGCATGCTGGAAATTTCCGCACGCAAAGTGGGCCAGGTGGCCATGATGGCACGCGAACTGGGTCGGGCCGAGGGCGAATTGCGCGCCTTCATTGACCGGATGAGCGAAGATGAACAAGCCGAGTTGGTGGCGATCATGTGGATCGGGCGTGAAAGCTTTGAGGCCGAGGATCTGGCCGAGGCGATAAGGACAGCCAAGGCCGAAGCAACGATTCCGTGCGCGGATTACCTGCTTGGCTCGCCACACCTGTCGGACCATCTTGAGAACGGGCTGGATGCTTTGGGGATCTCGGCAGAAGATGTCGAGAACGATCTGTTGTGATCCAGGGCGTCGGATCGCATTCGCGATCCGACAGGGGAGGGGGAGCTGCCCCCTCTTGGCCATACGGCCAATTCACCCCCGGGGTATTTTTCAACAAGAAAGAAGCAGAGGCGCGCGGGGACGTGCGCCTTTGATCGTTTGTGTCAGCCCAGCTGGTCGACGATCTGCAGATGCTGGGCTTGTGTGTCGATCACCGACATCCAGTTTTCGACCAGTTTCGGATCGCCAGGCGCGGCGTGAACCCCAGCCGGGATTTCACGGTTCAGAACCGAGGTAATCGCCAGTGACACCGGGATCGAGACCAGACGCGCCATTGCCGAGCCGCGCTCATCCCCCCAGGCATCCATCACATAAGTCTTGTGCCAGACGGCTTGCCCGTCTTGTTCCGCCTTCAGGCTGACGCATAGCACAACCCGGTCGGGTTCGCCGTCGTCATAGGCGTTGTCAGCCCAGAACTGATCGGACATTTCTTTCAGGCGTGCGTCGCCTTCGGGACCGGTCAGGGTTTCGACCTCTTTGAACACACCGTCCCAGGCGTCGGCCCAGCCGTTCAGGCGCAGGGTGCCGCGCACGAATTCCTTAACCGGCCAGCCCGAGTCAAACTGGTACTGATCCATGAAGGGGAGGGAATCGCGGTTGGGATAAACCTCGAAGCTTTCGGGGGTGGGCAGCGGAGCGGTATAGCTGCTGATCGCGTCCCAGGGGCGGTTGACGCGCAATTCGGAATAGTCGCGGATCGAGCGGGATGGGGAGCGCAGTGCCTTGAGCACACCCAATGGCGACCAGCTGAATTTGTAACGGAACGGGTTGGGGTTTTTCGGAATGCCACCGCAATAGGAAATAAAGCTCAAGTGGTTCGCCGGGTCAAAAGCGTCAGAGGCGCGGTAGTCTTCGATCAGCGCATGAGCCATCAGGTGGTCGATGCCCGGATCCAGTCCGACTTCGTTGACCAGCGCCACGCCGGCGGCGCGCGCCTTGTCGTCAAGCGCCTGCATCTCGGGCGCGATATAGGAAGACGACACGAAATGCGCGCCCTTCGAGATCGCCAGTTCGGCAAGTGGTACGTGCCAGTCGCCGGGCAGCATGGAGACAACGACGTCGCCCTTGGCAAGGGTATCCCCCAGCGCGTCGATGTCGAAGGCGCGGATCTTGTCGGTCAGATCGCCCACGGCGTCCTGTGCCTTGTCCAGCGTCCGGTTCCAGACGGTCACGTCCTGACCGGCTTGGATCAGCCGCCGCAGGCCGGGGATGGCCGACAGGCCGGTGCCGCACCAGTGAATGGTCATGATGGGTCTCCTTCAGATCTTTGTGTTGTCATCGAATACCGCCTTTGCGCGCGCCCAGACGCCTGCGCCAAGGTCAGTCAGGGTCAAAAGCGAGGGCAAAAGCTGCGCCGCATAGTCATCCGAGCTTTCGGCTGGCAGCATGGAGGGCAGGTTGTCGATGGCCATCACGTCCAGAACAGGGTCCGTGGCCACGCGCACCACCGGTGCATCCCACGACGTGGCGCGATTATAGACTGGTAGGGGATTGTAATCGCTGTCCGGATCGCAGGCGACATCGCCGATGGCGGTCAGTTTGCGCGAGGCCGTCAGGGCCGAGACCGGTACAAAAACCGGGGTGCCGGGGCGGGCGAAGATGCAGTTCAGGAACAGGTCGTGGTCAAGGATTTCGGGGAACGGGCCGCCATTGGCGGTTTCGGCCATGTCCCACTTGGTGACGGCAACGCCCATCGCCTCGCACAGGTCGGCTGCGCCAGACCCGACACGACCCAGCGCACCAATGACGATGGCAGCGGGGCGCGGGGCACCGGTGGCGTCAAGGTCTGCGAGCAATTCGGCCAGCAAGGCGTCTTTGTTTGGATAGGCCCCGACGGGCCCGCAGATTCCGCCTTGCTGTTGCGCAGCCCAGGCTTTCAGCGTGACAGCGGCGCCGGCATAACCGGCCCAATAGCCGAACGCGGCAACGCGGCGGCCCGCTTCATCCACAAGGTATTCCAGATCATAAAGCATACCGCCCCCGGCGGTGAACCGGTCCAGCAGGGCCTTGCCTGAATGCTGGCCTTTGAAGGCATGGCCGAACATGATGTGCTTGTGGGGCAGGGGCGTGCCGTCATCTGGCAGTTCTTTCAGGCCAAAGATGATCGCGTCGGCCGGGGCATCGGGCCAGCTGTTTTCTGCCGCGATCTCGCAACCCGCATCGCGATAGCCGTCGATTGGAATCGCACGGGTGGTGCTGTCTTCGATCGTCACGCGGATCCCGGCGGCCAGCAGGGCGCGCGCGCCGTCTGGGGCCAAACCGACCCGGTCTTCGTTTTGGCGCTGTTCGGCGCGGACCCAAAGATGTGTCATGGCGGGCGTCTTCCTTACAGATGCGTCTGGGCGTAGTGCCGGTCTGGCGTGTCCAGATGCGGCACCGCGTTGAACAGCACCGGGCTGAGGTGGTCGCCGATGGGAAACAGCCGGTGCATCGAGGTGTTCATGATCGCCAAGGCAACACGTGCCATGGCCGGGATGTCAAGCCCAAGCGTCTGGCGCATCGCCATCGCGATCAGCCCGCCTGAGGTCACGACCAGCGCCGGTCCGTCGCCCTGCGCGATTTCCATCAGGGCTGCTGAGACACGGGCATGGAACGCCTCGAACGTTTCTGGCGGGTTCTCGATCTTGCCATCCTGCCAGGCGGCGAAGACTGTCGGCAGGTGGTCGATAAAACCTTCGCGCTCGACCGGGATAACGACACCGTGCTGGGTTTCGAGAAGCTCGGCCAGCGTGAAATATTCCAACTCGTTCAGGCGGGCGTCCTGCACGATGTCTTCGCCCATATCCATTGCCTGCGCGGTTTCGATATGGCGGGTCAGCGTGCCGCAATACAGGCGCGGATGATGCGGACCATTGGTGGACAGATACTCCCCCAGCCACTGCGCCTGCTGATGCCCAAGGTCGCTGAGCTTGTCATAGCTGACTTCGTCCCTTGCACCGGTGTTGGCCTGTCCGTGGCGGATAAGAGTGATGTGCGACATGTGTCTGATGCTCCTGCTTGGCATCGTCTTAAGCGAGCCCTGCGTCCGGGGAAAGAGACGGCGTGCGCAGTGGCAAAAAATTCGCCCCACAGTTACGATCCGAGTCGTGAAATAACACCGGATCATGTGCGATGGTTTTGAACGAGAAGGGGGGATAACAACATGAAGGTAAATGAAGACCGTTTTTTGAAGGATCTGCACGATTTACGCGAGTTCGGCGCTGCCGGCGTCGGCAAAGGCGTTGTGCGCCCAGCCTTTTCAAAGGATGACGTCGCCGCCCGCAAATGGCTGGCGACGCGGATGTCTGAGGCCGGGCTGACCCCGCATGTCGATCCGGTGGGCAACCTGTTTGGGCTGGCGGATGGTCCGTCTTTGCTGCTGGGATCACACAGCGACAGTCAACCCGAAGGCGGCTGGCTGGATGGCGCGCTTGGCGTGATCGCAGCCCTTGAGGTCGCGCGGGCATCGCATGAGGCCAGTGGGCCAAAGGTGTCGGTGGTCAGCTTTGAGGATGAAGAAGGCCGGTTTGGCGTCACCACAGGCAGCGCGGTCTGGTCAGGCCAACTGCCGCTGGAAGAGGCGGATGAGCTGACCGACCACGCTGGCGTGACGTTTAGTGCGGCAAGGGCCTGTTTCGCTGAAATGGCTGGTGATTTTGTCGATCCGACTCGTTTTAGCGGGTTCATCGAAATGCATATCGAACAGGGCCCCGTTCTGGATACGGCGAACGAACAGATCGGCGTTGTGTCCGACATCGTCGGCATTCGCGACATGCGCATCACTTGTGACGGGCAGCAAAACCATGCGGGCACGACGCCGATGCACCTGCGACAGGATGCGTTTCAGGCCCTTTCGGCATTCAACACAGCGATCAACACCCGTTTCCGCAACGTGGTGACGCCAACAACTGTGTGGACCATCGGCCATGTCACGTTGCATCCCAACGCGTCGTCCATCGTGCCGGGGCGGGCGACGTTTTCCATGCAATGGCGCGATGCCGAGGTCGATCGGCTGGACCGGTTGAACACGATCATCCGCGAAACCGCATCTGAAATCGCCGAAAAAACCGGGCTGCGCGTCAGGTTTGGCCCGATGCTGGGTTTGGATCCGGTTGCAATGGATATGCGGCTGCGCACAGCGTTGGAGCAGGCAGCAAAGGCCACGGCCCCCGAAAAATGGCGTGTCATGCCGTCGGGCGCTTTGCACGACGCCACCAATGTGGCGCGGCTTATGCCGGTCGCGATGCTGTTCGTGCCTTCCATCAATGGTATCAGCCATGCGTTCGAAGAAGACACAGCCGAACCCGATCTGGTCGCGGGCCTGCATGTGCTGGCCCGCGCTGTGTCCAACCTGACCTAAGCCAGCAACATGATCTCGGTCTGACCGGCACTGCGGCGCAGATCGTGCAACTCGGCCAGTTCCGGGTCATTGATCCAGGCCCGCGCGGCATCCGCGTCAGGAAAGGACAATATGGCTGTCACGCTGGGGATCGTTGGTTTGCCATCCAGGGCTTCCGGCGTGGCCGAGGCTTGCTCGACCTTGCCGCCATGGCGGGCAAGCGCAGCCCCTGCCTGATCGCGATAGGCGGCAAGGGCTTCGGGGTTGGTCACAATGGCTTTGAACACGGCATAGGTCATCGTGGGTCTCCTTTGGTTGAACTGTGTCAGGAACGTAGGGGGCAAACGTCGATGCGAAAACGCGTGCAATTGCAGGTATGACATGCAAAAACGCACGGTATGACCGTCGATTGGGATGATCTGAAAACTGTCCTCGCGCTGGTGCGCTCGGGATCGCTTGCCGGGGCAGGTACCGCCTTGGGGATCAACTACACCACCGTCGCGCGCCGGGTGCAGCGGGCCGAAGCCGCGATGGGTGCCGTCCTGTTCGAAAAGCTGCCCTCTGGTTATGTCGCCACCGAAACCGGACGCATGGTCGCCGATCACGCCGCGCAGATGGAGGGCCAGCAAGATGCGCTGTTGCGCCTTGTTCAAGGGCGGGACCAAAGCCTGCAAGGCAATCTGGTGATCACCGCGCCGCAATTGCTGATCGGTCCCTATGTCGCGCCCGTGCTTGCCGCCTTTACCGATGCCCATCCGCAGATTGACCTGTATGTAAAGGCCAGCAACGATCTGCTGAACCTGAACCGGCGCGAGGCGGATCTGGCGATCCGCATCAGCCGGACACCCGGCGACACGCTGAAAGGTCTGCGGCTGGCCGAACAATACACCGGTTGCTTTGCCAGCCCCGAAATTGTCGCGCGGATTGCCAAAGACCCAAATGATCCGATCGATTGGCTGATTTACGAGTCCTACACGGACATTCCCGCATTCGCCCGTGCCATCTATCCGTCTTCGCGTGTGCGGATGACCTTTGATGACATGGTGGCGCAAATCGGTGCAGCGCAAGCGGGCCTTGGTGTGGTCCGGATGCCCCTGTTTCTGGGGCGACGCACGCCGGGACTCGTGCAGGTGCCGAACCTGCCGCCACAGCCTTACGCCGATATCTGGGTGGTTGGGCACCCGGATGTCTGGCGCACGGCCAAGTTGCAGGCCTTTCGCGACATCCTGGTGCCCTACTTCCGGTCGCGTCGATCCGAATTCGTGACCGACGTGGGGTCAGATCACCCCAAGCACGCGCAGTCCCATCAGAACTGAGGCCCCGAATGCGCCGAGAAACGCGATTGTGCGCAGCAGGATGATACCCATGCAGTAAATAACGTAATGCGCAAGGATCGCGAAGAAGAACACCATGGCCAATGTGCCCGGCAGCGGGTCTTCGGGAATACGCAGCATCGCGATGATCGCCAGCGGAGCAAAGGCAACAAAGGCCTCGACCCCCACCGTATGCGCCCGTTTGGCCCGTTGCGCCCAAGGCGACTGCGGCACGGCATCCGGGCTATAATTCTGCAACGCCCCGGGGATGCCCCGTACGATGATGCGATCCAGAATGTAGGGAAGGCTGGCAATGGCCAGCCAAAGTGCGGATAGCGCGGTATAGGTTTCGAGTTGCGTCATGATTGATCCTCCCTGTGGCCGGAAAGATAGCATACTCGCATCAACAATCACGCCTTGCGTGCTCAGCCCCAGTTCACATCCCCAAGAAAGATGTATCCCGCGCCATAGATCGTTTTGATCAGCCGGGGGTTCTTGGGGTCTTCACGCAGCTTGGTGCGCAGGCGCGAGATGCGTACATCCATCGCCCGATCAAAGCTTTCGCCCGCCGCACCACCCAACGCTTCTTGCATCTGCACGCGGCTGATCAGGCGTTTGGGACTGTCCAGAAACAGCCGCAGCACCTCGCCCTCGGCATGGGAAAACGCGGTTTCCTCTCCCTCGGCGTCTTCCAGCATGTAGCGGTCGAAATGCGCGGTCCACCCATTGAAACGTGCGGTATCACCGGATTGCGCCACCGGGCGATTGCCCCGAAGACGGGCGCGAATGCGGGCGACAACCTCGGCCGGGTCGAACGGCTTGGTGATATAGTCATCGGCGCCCAGTTCCAAACCTGTCACCCGGTCCTGCACCTGTGCGCGGCCTGAAATGATGATCACCGCCGCGCCCTGTTCCAGTGCCAGGCGGTGGACCAGTGTCAAGCCATCGGTATCGGGCAGCGACAGATCGACAAGGCAGACATCCGGCGTTGTCCGTTTTAGGGCCGCTTCGAACTCGCGGGCCCGGCCAAAACATTGCGTGCGAAACCCGGCATCCTCAAGCACGTCGGTCAGGATGGTCCGGATTTCGGGTTCGTCGTCCAGAATTGTGACCAGCGGAGCAGTCATGCGGCAACCTCGGTTCGGATCAGCGCCGACAACTGGGCGCGGGTAAAGGGTTTGCGCAGCACCGGCGCGCGGGCCAGCGCTGCACGATGCAGCGGGTCGGATAAAGGCAGTGACGTCATCAGGATGCAGTTGAGGCCACTGCCCTCAAGCCGGGTCACCAGATCCAGCCCGGTGGCGGCCTCTTGCAGGCGAATGTCTGATAGCACAAGCCGGATGCCTTCGATATCGGCGATCAGGGCGATGGCCTCGTCAACCGAAGTTGCCTCGATCACCGAATGACCCAGATCCACCAGCATGTCGCGGAATGTGGCCCGCAAGTCTTCGCTGTCTTCAACCAGCAAAACCAACCCGCCGGTTTCGCGCGGCGCGGCGCGGTACGGCAGGCGCAAGGTCACGCAGGCACCGGTGGGCGTGTTGGTCAGCCGCAGATCGCCGCCCGTCAGTTTCACCATGTCATAGGCCATCGGCAGGCCCAGCCCCGACCCTTCGCCGCCCTTGGTGGTGAAGAACGGGTTCAACGCCTTTTCCAAGGCCTCGGAAGAAAACCCGGGGCCGGTGTCGATCACTGCAATCTCGATCCAGATCCGCCCAACCGCATGAGCGCTGACGGTGATCTGACCGGTCGCCCCCAGTGCATCCCGCGCATTCAGGATCAGGTTCAGCAACGCATCCTGCAGCATGCCCGGGTCCAGCAACAACAGTGCGTTCGACGTATGATCCAGCACGCTCAACCCAACGCCCGGCGGCAGGCTTGCTGTGGCCAGCAGACGTAGGTCTTCCAAAAGCGCATGCAGATCGGTCGCTTCGGGTCGCAGGGTGCGGTTGCCGGTCATATCAGCGATCCGGTTCAACAGGCTCCCTCCGCGCCGGGCGGCGGACAGCGTGGCCCCGATCAGGCTGTCAGCCTCGGTCCCCAGATCCATCTTTTGCAGCTTGCTCTGGGTGCCCAGTATGATCGTCAACAGGTTCGAGAAATCATGCGCGAGACCATTGGTCATCTGCGCGGCCATGGCGCGGCGGCGGGTCTGTTGCAGGGCAACACGGGCCTGGGTTTCTTCGGTCACGTCCATCGACAGGATGAACACGCCGCCGCTGCTGTCCGGCGTAAACGCGACGCGGATACGCCGGGCGTCCTGATCTTCGGTGAACTCAAAAACCGGACTTTGCCCTTCATACGCCTTTTGCAAATGCGGCTCGACGCGCGGAAACACCTTTTTGCCCAAGGCGTCCCGGATATGCAGCCCAAGGATTTCCGACGGACGCCCCGGTATGACGCTGCTTAGTCGCCTGTTCGAATAGATATAGCGACCCTCTTCATTCACGTGCGCGATGTGGGCGGGCATCATTTCCGTGGTCAGGCGAATGCGCGCCTCGGCCTCGGTCAGTTGGCGTCTGACCTCTTCCAGTGCGGTGATGGTCGCGGCCAGTTCGCGGTTGGTGGCTGAAAGCTCTTCGGCATGTGACAACACCTGATCGGACAATTCGGCCGACCGCGTCCGCAACAATTGTTCGGACCGGCGCGTCCGGGTGATATCGGTATAGACCGCCACCCACCCGCCTTGGGGCAGCGGCGCGCCTTCGACCGAAATCGCTGTGCCGTCAGGGCGATCACGTTCAATATAATGCGGCTCGAACGCCAAAGCCTGATCGACGCGGTCCTGAACCAGTTCTTCGATATTGTCGACCGGACCATATTCACCTGCCTGCGCGATAAACCGGATCGTATCCGAAAACGCGGCACCGGGTTGAACCAGCTCATCGGGCAGGGAAAACATTTCCTGAAACCGGCGGTTCGACACCACCAGACGCAAATCCCGGTCGTAAATCGACAGGGCTTGGGCGATCAGGTTCAGGCCCGCTGTCGTAAACGTATTGATGTGATGATCGGTGTATTTCACGGCGTCCCCCGACCATATGGCTATCACTTCGTCGGGGGGCGCGAAAAGGGGGCGCGGCAGATCCCAGCGGGTAAATCACGCATGTAACAATTCGTAAGGATTGCGAAATGTTCAGGAAAAAGTTGACCTCCATTCATCAACGCGCTCCTTATTGGGGGCAGAATCGCATCTGCGATCGTGTCCGGTAAACAAGACGCCGGAAAGGGAGGGGATAAATTGGCTCAGACGCAGTCAAGCGCCGAAGGGATGAAATCTCTTCCGGCGCTGCTAGAACGCAACGCGACAGAGTTCGCTGACGCGCCCGCGTATCGCGAAAAAGAATTCGGTATCTGGCAGTCCTGGAGCTGGGCAGAGACCGCAGAACAGATCGAGGCGCTGGCTCTGGGTCTGATCAATCTGGGCGTCAACGAAGGCGACTTCATCGCCATCATCGGACGCAACCGCCCGTACATGTACTGGTCGATGGTCGCCGCTCAGTCGGTCGGCGCGATCCCGGTACCGCTGTATCAGGATTCAGGCGCGGAAGAGATGGCCTATGTTCTGGGCCATTGCGGTGCACGGTTCATCGTCGTTGCGGATCAGGAACAGGCCGATAAGGTCATTCAGGTTCAGGATCAGTTGCACCAGTTTGAGCATCTGATTTATCTCGACCCGCGCGGCATGCGCAAATACGATCACCACCAGCTGCACCAGTACAGCCATGTTCAGGATCAGGGCCGCGCCGCGCGCGACGAATGGATCACAGACCTCAAGGCCCGGCGCGAAAAGCTGACCTATGACAGCACCTGCGTGATGCTTTACACCAGCGGCACCACGGGCAAGCCTAAAGGTGTCGTGCTGTCCAACCGCAACGTGATCGAAACCGCCAGGAATTCGGCCGAGTTCGACAAGCTGACCCGCAACGAAGACATCCTGTCTTACCTGCCGATGGCGTGGGTTGGCGACTTCATCTTCTCAATTGGTCAGGCTTATTGGTGCGGCTTCTGTGTGAACTGCCCCGAAAGCGCGGACACGATGATCACCGATTTGCGTGAAATCGGGCCGTCTTATTACTTTGCACCGCCACGTGTGTTTGAAACCCAGCTGACCACCGTGATGATCCGGATGGAAGACGCCGGAAGTCTGAAGAAACGCATGTTCGACCGCGCCATGGCGCATGCCAAGAAGGTCGGCGGCAAGATCCTTGATGGTGAACCCGTCGGGTTCATGGACCGTCTGAAATACCGCATCGGCGATATGCTGGTCTATGGTCCGCTGAAAGACACCCTGGGTCTGGGCAATGTTCGCGTTGGTTATACAGCAGGTGAAGCGATTGGCCCTGAGATCTTCGATTTCTATCGCTCGCTTGGGATCAACCTGAAACAGCTTTATGGCCAGACCGAAGCGACGGTGTTCATCACCGCGCAGCCGGATGGTCAGGTCCGCGCCGATACTGTTGGCGTGCCCTCGCCCAATGTGGAAATCAAGATCGCCGACAATGGCGAAATCTTCTACCGCAGCCCGGGCACCTTCGTCGAATACTACAAGAACCCGGAATCTACGGCCTCGACCAAGGACGCCGAAGGCTGGGTCGCCACGGGTGATGCCGGGTTCTTCGAACCCGACAGTGGCCATCTGCGGATCATCGACCGCGCCAAGGATGTTGGTAAAATGGCTGATGGCAGCTTGTTCGCGCCCAAATATGTCGAGAACAAACTGAAGTTCTATCCCGACATTCTTGAGGCCGTGCTGTTTGGCAATGGCAAAGACCGCTGCGTTGCCTTCATCAACATCGATCTTTCTGCCGTCGGCAATTGGGCCGAGCGTAACAACATCGCTTACGCCTCGTATCAGGAACTGGCCGGGCATCCGAAAGTTCTGGAAAGCATCAAAAGCCATGTGACCGCCGTGAACGCGTCGGTCGCCGAGGACGAGATGCTGTCGGGCTGCCAGATCCACCGCTTTGTGGTTCTGCACAAGGAACTGGATGCGGATGACGGCGAAATGACCCGGACCCGCAAGGTCCGCCGTGTCATCGTGGCCGACAAGTTCAGTGACATTGTTGATGCGATGTACGGCGGCGACGCTCAGGTCAGCACAGTGACCGAAGTGACCTACGAGGACGGCCGCAAGGGGTCGATCAGCGCCACGCTGCAGATCGTGGATGCCGAGGTCGCGCCGATCAGGCAAAAAATTGCGGCCGAGTAATCGCTCGGCTGCCATCGAATTGGTCCGCCAAGGGGAAGGGCTGGATACGTGAAAGACATGGACGACGGGTACATCACCGAGGACGGTCGTAAGATCGGCGGCGTGGTGATGGAAATGAAAAACATCACTCTGCGCTTTGGCGGTGTGGTGGCGATCAAGGATATCTCATTCGATATTCGCGAAGGCGAAATCCGCGCGATCATCGGCCCGAACGGGGCTGGGAAATCCTCGATGCTGAATGTGATTTCGGGGTTTTATATCCCGAGCGAGGGCGAAGTCTTTTATAAAGGCTCCAAACGCCCGCAGATGCGCCCTTTTGAAGTGGCGCGTCAGGGCATCGCCCGGACGTTCCAGAACATCGCGCTGTTCGAAGGCATGAGCGTTCTGGACAACGTCATGACTGGGCGGCTGAACCACATGCAGTCGAACCTGTTTCAGCAGGCGCTGTGGTCGGGCAAGGCCGAAAGGGAAGAGACCGCAAACCGCGAAGTGGCGGAAAAGGTCATCGATTTCCTCGAAATCCAGCACATCCGCAAAACACCCGTCTCGCGTCTGCCTTACGGCCTGAAAAAACGGGTCGAACTGGCCCGCGCGCTGGCCGCCGAACCGCAGCTTTTGCTACTGGACGAGCCGATGGCAGGCATGAACGTCGAAGAGAAAGAGGACATGTGCCGCTTCATTCTCGACGTGAATGACGAATTCGGCACCACGATCTGCCTGATCGAACACGATATGGGCGTGGTCATGGATCTGTCCGACCGCGTCGTCGTGATGGATTATGGCAAGAAGATCGGTGACGGCACACCCAACGAGGTGCGCAACAACCAGGAAGTTATCGACGCCTATCTGGGGGTTAGCCATGACTGATCGGTCGACGCAGCGGAAATTTTTCGACGAAAAATTTGGGGGTGAATGAGCCATGTCCGATCAACTGATCTATGCAATGGAAGTTACGCTGAACGGTCTGATGGCCGGCGTGCTTTATGCGCTTGTCGCTCTGGGATTTGTTCTGATCTACAAAGCCTCTGGCATCTTTAATTATGCACAGGGCGTGATGGCGCTGTTTGCCGCTATGACCCTTGTGGGCATCATGAACGGGCAGGTGCCGTTCTCACATCTGATCAACGCGATGTTCGGGACGCATATCCACCACTTTGGCTGGCACGTTCCGGCGCTGATTGCGATCATTCTGACCATCGGGGTTATGATCCTGCTGGCCTGGGCGGTGCAGTACTTTGTGATGCGCCACCTTGTGAACCAGGAACCGATCATCCTGTTCATGGCCACCATTGGTCTGGCCTATTTCCTGGAAGGCCTGTCTGACCTGATGTGGGGATCCGAGATCAAGAAACTGGATGTTGGCCTGCCGCAAGGCATCAACCTCTGGCTGGATGAGGTCACATTCAACATCTTCGGATACGGCTTCTTTGTCGATAATCTCGACATCGTCGCCACCGTGATCGCCGCGTTGCTGGTGGCCGCTCTGGTCGCATTCAGCCAGTACACCAAGCAGGGCCGCGCCATGCGGGCCGTGGCGGATGACCATCAGGCCGCGCTGTCGGTCGGTATCTCGCTGAACTATATCTGGGTGATGGTCTGGTCTGTTGCGGGTTTTGTCGCGCTGGTTGCGGGCATCGTCTGGGGCACAAAGTCGGGTGTGCAGTTTTCGCTGTCGCTGATCGCGCTCAAGGCGCTTCCGGTTCTCATGCTGGGCGGTTTCACCTCGATCCCGGGTGCCATTGTTGGCGGCCTGATCATCGGTGTGGGTGAAAAACTGTTCGACTTCCTGATCGGCCCGATGATCGGCGGCGCAACCGAAAACTGGTTCGCTTACGTGCTGGCTCTGGTGTTCCTCGTCTTCCGTCCACAAGGCCTGTTCGGCGAGAAGATCATCGAGAGGGTGTGACATGAGCAAGTTTGTCGCCATCGTCAACGTCATCGCCTGGTCCGGCTTCTGGGCCTTCGGGTACCTCGCATTGTCGGCAGATGTCGACAACTCCGGGCAGATGATCACCGCAGCCATTCTTGCCGCCCTCGGAGCCGGGCTGGGCATGGTCGCGTACTTCTGGCTGGTCCGCCATTCCGAGGCGACCGGCTACGCAAAGAAATCCAATCAACTTGACGCGGCCACACGCAACCGCGCGCAATCCCAAGGGAGCGTCTGAGCATGTTTTACCGTGAAGCAGGGGACTTCAAGACCTCCTACAAGCAGGACAACCAGACCTTTCCGATCAAATTCGATCGCTACCGCTATTATGTGGTTCTGGCCTTCGCGTTTCTGGTTATCCCGTTCATCATCAACGACTATTGGGCCAACGCGATCCTGTTGCCCTTCCTGATCTATGCAATCGCGGCCATCGGGCTGAACATTCTGGTTGGCTATTGCGGGCAGGTGTCGCTGGGCACCGGTGGTTTCATGGCCGTGGGCGCCTTTGCCTGCTATAAGCTGATGACCTCGTTTCCCGAAGTCAGCATGTTCATCCACATTCTGCTGGCAGGCGGGATCACCGCGCTTGTGGGGGTGCTGTTCGGGTTGCCAAGCTTACGGATCAAGGGCTTCTATCTGGCCGTGGCCACATTGGCGGCGCAGTTCTTCCTAGTCTGGTTGTTTAACCGGGTGCCGTGGTTCTACAACTATTCAGCGTCCGGTCAGATCAATTCGCCCGAACGCGACGTGTTCGGCATCATTATCACCGGCCCCAACGCGCCGGCCTGGGCGACCTATCTGTTCTGCCTGATCTTCCTGACAATCTGCGCGATTATTGCCCGCAACCTGACCCGCGGTACGATGGGTCGGACGTGGATGGGCATCCGCGACATGGACATTGCGGCCGAGATCATCGGGGTGAACCCGCTGACCGCCAAACTCAGTGCCTTTGCCGTCAGCTCCTTCTTCGTAGGGGTTTCGGGCGCGCTGTTCTTCTCGGTCTATCTGGGCGCGGTCGAAGTTGGCGAAGTCTTTGGCATCCAGAAATCGTTCCTGGTGCTGTTCATGATCATCATCGGCGGTCTGGGTTCGATCTTTGGCTCCTTTGCAGGCGCGGCATTCCTTGTGGTGCTGCCAGTGGCCCTGAAGGTTGTCGGCGTCGACTTGCTGGGATGGCCCACGGATATCGTTGCACACTTCCAGTTCGTGATCATCGGTGGACTGATCGTCATGTTCCTGATCATGGAACCGCACGGGCTTGCGCAACTGTGGCGCGTCGCCAAGGAAAAACTGAGACTCTGGCCGTTCCCGCACTAGACGGGGGCGCCTCGGGTATGGCGGGACCCTAAAGCCCGCCGAAAATCGAACATCGGAAAATACCAAGGGAGGAATGACTCGATGAAGACCAAACTGATGACCCTCGCGCTGGGCGCGATGATGGCCGCAGGGCCGGTGATGGCGGATCTCGTGTTCCCATCGCTCAGCTACCGGACTGGCCCCTACGCTGCGGGCGGCATTCCGTTTGCGGATGGCTATGCCGACTATTTCACCCTGCTGAACGAGCGGGATGGCGGTATCGGTGGCGTGCCGACCAAGCTGCTGGAATGCGAAACCGGCTACAACACCGAAAAAGGTGTCGAATGCTATGAATCGCTCAAGGGCGAAGGCGCTCTGGTGTTCCAACCGCTGTCGACCGGCATCACCTATCAGCTGATCCCGAAAACCACCGCTGACGATATCCCGATGCACACCATGGGTTATGGCCGGACATCGGCTGCCAATGGTGACGTGTTCAGCCACACATTCAACTATCCCGGCACCTACTGGAACGGCGCTTCTGGCGCGATCAACTATCTGCTGGAAATCAACGGCGGTGATATCAAGGGCAAAAAGATTGCTCTGGTCTATCACAACTCGGCCTACGGCAAAGAACCGATCCGAACGCTGGAAGAGCTGCAGAAGAAATACGGTTACGACCTCAGCTTGCTGCCCGTTGACCACCCCGGTCAGGAGCAGAAATCACAGTGGCTGCAGATCCGCCGCGAAAAGCCTGACTATGTCCTGATGTGGGGCTGGGGCGTGATGAACCAGGTTGCCATCCAGGAAGCTGCGAACATCCGTTTCCCGATGGAAAACTTCATCGGTATCTGGTGGTCGGGCGCAGAACACGACGTTCTTCCCGCAGGTGAAAAGGCCAACGGCTACAAGGCTCTGACCTTCCACAATGTTGGTCGCGACTTCCCGATTTTTGATGATATCAAGACACATGTCGTCGATACCGGTAAAGCCGCAGGTGCAGGCGATCAGATCGGCAACGTGCTGTATAACCGCGGTATGTATGCCGCGATGCTCGCCGCCGAAGCTGTGAAAACCGCTCAGGAAATCCACGGCACAGCACAGATCAATGCGTCGCAAATGCGCGATGGCATGGAAGCCCTGTCGATCACCGAAGAAAAGATGGCCGCCAATGGCATGCCCAACTTTGGTCCGTCCTTTGACGTGTCGTGCGAAAACCACGGTGGCCCCGGTCTTGTCGGTGTGACCCAGTGGGATGCCGCCAACCAGACATGGTCGATGATCTCGGACTTCCAGCCGACCGACATGGAAGTCATCGGTGCCCTGATCGCCGAAGATTCGGCAGCCTATGCGGCCGAAAACAAGATCGACTCGCAGTGCAACTAAGCGCTGGCTGACCTGACACCAGAGGCGGCGGTCCCGCCGCCTCTGACCCACCGCACAACCGGCCCGCTCGGTGCCGTATGAGAGAAAGACATCAGATGCTGGATGCCGGACAAACCCCTGAGACCGTACTTGAGGTCAATAACGTCGAGGTGATTTATAACCACGTCATCCTTGTGCTGAAGGGCGTGTCGCTGAAAGTGCCCAAGGGCGGTATCACCGCGCTTCTGGGCGGGAACGGCGCTGGCAAGACAACGACGCTGAAGGCCGTGTCGAACCTGCTGCATTCCGAACGCGGAGAAGTCACCAAAGGCTCCATCCTGTACCGCGGCAACCGGATTCAGGATCTTGATCCGGCAGCCTTGGTGAAGTCGGGCGTCATCCAGGTGATGGAAGGCCGCCATTGCTTTGAACACCTCACGGTCGAAGAGAACCTTCTGACCGGGTATTACACCCGCACCGAAGGAAAAGGCCAACAACAGGCCGATCTTGAAAAGGTGTACCAGTATTTCCCGCGCCTTAAGGAACGCCGCAAATCGCAAGCGGGCTATACCTCGGGTGGCGAACAACAGATGATCGCGATTGGCCGCGCGCTGATGGCCCAGCCTGAAACCATCCTGCTGGACGAACCGTCAATGGGCCTTGCCCCGCAGTTGGTCGAACAGATCTTCGGCATCGTGAAAGACCTGAACGAAAAGGAAGGCTATACCTTCCTGCTGGCCGAACAGAACACCAACGTCGCCCTGCGCTATGCGCATTACGGATACATTCTAGAATCGGGCCGTGTCGTGATGGACGGCCCGGCGGCCGAACTGCGCGAAAACCCGGACGTGAAAGAATTCTATCTCGGCATGTCCGAAGAGGGTCGAAAATCCTTCCGCGACGTCCGTTCGTATCGCCGCCGCAAGCGGTGGCTCAGCTAAAAGGGGCACCGTGCCCGGCAAAATCCAATCTGCGCCGTTCGTCTGCGGGCCACATATCAAGCAATCAGGAAAGCGCCCGGATAAGGGCTGCATCCGGAGGACCAAGCCATGACTGAGTTTTACGACGCGCTGGAAACGCGCAGTGCAGATGAACGGGCCGCAGATGTCGCGATTGCCCTCCCCGAACAGATCGCCCGCGCTGCTGCGCTAGCCGGGTATTCTGGTTCGCTTGGTGGCGTCGATGCCTCGGCCATCACATCGGCTGCTGATCTGGCCGCGCTTCCGGTTCTGCGCAAATCCGAACTCAGCAAGGCCCAGGGTGCGGATGCTCCGTTTGGCGGCTTCACCACGAAATCCGCCAGCGGTTTTGCCCATATCTTCCAGTCGCCGGGCCCGATCTATGAACCGGGCGGCAGCGATCATGACTGGTGGCGCATGGGCCGCTTCCTGCATGCCGTTGGTATCGGTGCGGGAGATATCGTCCAGAACTGTTTCGGCTATCACCTGACCCCGGCAGGCATGATTTTTGAAAGTGGTGCGCGCGCTGTTGGCGCTGCCGTTCTGCCCGCAGGCACGGGCCAGACCGAATTGCAGGTCACCGCGGCCCGCGACATCGGCACCACCGCTTATGCCGGCACGCCCGATTACCTCAAGATCATCCTCGACAAGGCGGATGAGCTTGGCGTCACGCTCAACATCACCAAGGCCGCTGTTGGTGGCGGGGCGCTGTTCCCGTCCTTGCGTCAGGAATACGCTGATCGCGGCATTACCTGTCTGCAATCATACGCCACCGCCGATTTGGGCAACATCGCCTATGAAAGCGCTGCGATGGAGGGGATGATCGTCGACGAACAGGTCATCGTTGAAATCGTCACCCCCGGCACCGGTAACCCGGTCGCCCCGGGTGAGGTCGGTGAAGTCGTCGTAACCTCGCTCAACCCTGATTATCCGCTGATCCGTTTCGCGACCGGCGATCTCAGCGCCGTCATGTCTGGTGAAAGCCCCTGTGGCCGTACCAACATGCGTATCAAGGGCTGGATGGGCCGCGCCGACCAGACCACCAAGATCAAGGGCATGTTCGTGCGCCCCGAACAGGTCGCCGCGCTGGTCGCCAAACATGACGAAATCGTCAAAGCCCGCGTGATCGCAACCCGTCAGGGTGAGATGGACGCGATGACCGTTCGGATCGAAGCCGACGGCCCCGATGAAACCGCCTATGCGAAATCCGTGGTCGAGGTCCTAAAGCTGAAGGCCGCGATCGAGGTTGTCGCCCCCGGCAGTCTGCCCAAAGACGGTCTGGTCATCGAAGACCAGCGCAAATACGACTGATCCCGGTGGTCGGGGTCAATGCCCGGCCACCATGTCAAATCCGCCAACGATCATCCGTTTGCCGTCAAACGGCATGGTCGCCCGATCCGGCGCCAGCCGGGGATCAGCCATGAAATTGCCCATTCCGGCATCGCGGGTGTCCTTGTCGGGCCAGATGATCCACGACAGGCAGACCGTTTCATCCGGCTGACACTTGACGGCCATCGGAAACGACGTGACCTCCCCTTCGGGCACATCATCCCCCCAGCAATCCACAACGTCCAACGCGCCGTATTCTTTCAGAATCGGTCCCATCATCTTTGAGAACGCGATGAACTCGTCTTTGCGGGCAGTCGGCACAGCGGCCACGAAACCGTCAACATAAGGCATTTGAAATCTCCTTGCGTGTCTGTCGAAACAACCCGACCTTATCACAGATCATGCCCCTCTGGCCTTCTGCTGTCTCAGCGTGGATAAAGGCGCAATCTCGTGACCAAAGCGGAGCGCGCACCCTTGGCGGATACGGTCGACTACGCGGCCCATGGTAGCCGAAAGAAAACAGCGGTCGGAACCCGGGTACTGGGTATTCTGGCGACGCTGGTCGCGCTGACCTGCCTGCTGCCCATGGTGGCGGTCGCGCTTGCAGCGATCACCGGCGGGACTGACACGGTCAAACACCTGCTCGATACGGTGATGCTGCGCTATACGATGACCTCGCTTGCGCTGGTGGCGATGGTGTCGATCGGAACCTTCGCGATAGGCGTTGGCGCGGCCTGGCTGGTCACCATGACCCGCTTCCCCGGCGCGCGGATCTTCGAGATCGCGCTGGTGCTGCCGCTGGCGATGCCCGCCTATGTTCTCGCCTATGCCTATACCTATGTGCTGGATCATCCGGGCATCGTTCAATCCACGCTCAGGGACGTGACCGGATGGGGGCCGCGCGACTATTGGTTCCCCGAAATTCGCACCACGGGGGGCGCGGCGGTGATGCTGATCCTCGTGCTGTACCCTTACGTCTACCTGCTGGCCCGCGCTGCGTTCCTGCAACAAAGTTCGGGTGCGTTTCTGGCCGCCCGTGCCCTTGGCCACGGCGCATGGTCTGCGTTCTTCCGGGTCAGCCTGCCTATGGCCCGCCCGGCGATCGCGGGCGGTGTCCTGTTGGCCGTGATGGAGACCATCGCTGATTTCGGAACCGTCGCCTATTTCGGTGTGCAGACCTTTGCCACCGGCATCTACACCAGTTGGTTTTCGATGGCCGACAGGGCCGGGGCCGCGCAGCTTGCGCTGTGCCTGCTCAGCTTCGCGCTTGTTCTGGCCGTGGCCGAGCGCAGCACACGAGGCAAGGCGCGCTATCATCATGCGGGCAAACAGGCGATCTCGATGCCGCCTGCCAATTTGCACGGCTGGCAGGCCATTACGGCAACCATCCTGTGCGCAACGCCGGTGATCCTTGGTTTCGTGCTGCCTGCGATCATCCTGTTCAACATGGGGCTCGCGTCCGAGCAGGACCTGCTTAGCCGCCGCTACATCGGGTTCATCCGCAATTCGATCACACTGGCTGCCACGGCCGCCGTCGTGACCCTGTTCGCAGCGATCTGCGTTGGGTTCTATCAGCGCCTGAAACCCGGCAAACGGTCTGCGACGACAGCTTACATTGCCCGCCTGGGATACGCCGTTCCGGGCGGTGTCATCGCCGTCGGCCTGATGGTGCCTTTTGCCGCCTTTGACAACGCGCTGGACGCCTGGATGAAGGCGTCGTTTGGGTTTGGCACCGGGCTGTTGGTCACCGGCTCGATCTGGCTTCTGATCGCCGCCTATATGGTCCGTTTCCTGGCCGCCGCCCTGGGCGCCTATGAGGGTGGCCAAAGCACGGTCCATGCAAATATGGACGCCGCCGCCCGCTCGCTGGGGCAATCCCCCATCGGAACCCTGCGCCGTGTGCATCTGCCGATTCTGACACCCAGCCTGCTGACCGCGCTGCTGATCGTCTTTGTCGATGTGATGAAGGAACTGCCGGCAACCCTGATCATGCGGCCGTTCAATTTCGATACGCTGGCGGTGCAGGCTTATCGGCTCGCCTCGGATGAACGCTTGGAAGGGGCCGCTGTGCCCTCGCTTGTGATCGCGGCGGTTGGGCTGATCCCGGTGATCCTGATCTGTCGTCAGGTGGGACGCCGATAGCCCCAAACAGAAAAGGGCGCAGATTGCTCTGCGCCCTGATCCAAAGCATGACAGGTAAGGCTTACTTCCAGCCGACCTGATCAAAGATCTTTTGTGCGGTCGGGATGTTCTTGGCCACATCCGCCAGCACCACATCGTCTGCCTTGAATTCACCCAGCAGCGCGACGGACGGGGCCAGCGCCACACCTTCCACAACCGGGAATTCATCGTTTCCGTTCGAGAAATAGACCTGCGCCTGTTCGCTCGCCAGATACTCAAGGAACTTGACGGCGTTGTCCTTGTTCGGCGCATGCGCCGCAACACCGCCACCGCTCAGGTTCATGTGCGCGCCGGTGCTGTCCTGATTCGGGAACACCCAGCCAACTATGTCGACGCTGTCAGACAAGCCTTTGACGTTCTTGCGGTGCGCCCGCGCAAAGTAATACGAATTCGACACCGAGATCTCGCATTCGCCGGACACGATGCCACGCAGCTGATCGGTGTCACCACCCTGTGGCGTGCGGGCCATGTTGTCGACGACGCCCTGCGCCCAGTCTCGTGCCGCGTCTTCTCCGGCGTGGGTCACGATCGACGCCAGCAGGGTCTGGTTGTACGAATTGCTCGACGATCGGATGCAAACAAGGCCTTTGTATTTCGGGTCCGCCAGATCGGCATAGGTCATCGGCGGCTCGGTTACATCGTTCTTGTCGAAAAAGATGATCCGTGCGCGCTGGCTGAATCCGAACCATTCGTTGTCGGTGTCCTGCAGGTTGGCGGGCACGCGCTCTTCCAGAATGGCGCTGTCAATTGCCTGCAGCACACCCATTTCCTTGGCGCGGGCCAGACGCGATGTATCAACCGTCAGCAGGATATCGGCGGGCGAATTTGCGCCTTCGGCCTGCATCCGCGCCAAAAGCTCGTCAGCCTTGCCTTCGATCCGGTTGATGGTGATTCCGGTGGCGTCTTCGAAATCCGAATACAGGCGTTCGTCGGTGTCATAGTGGCGCGACGAATAAAGGTTCAGCTCACCATCGGCCAGCGCGGCACCAGCGATGGTGGTTGCCAGCAGGGCGGCCAGGGCAGAGGTCATATGTGTCATCAGAGTGTTCCGTTTCAGATAGAGTTTATAATCCGACTGAAACAATCAGATAAAGAAAAACGCGCAGGGTGCAACCATTTTCTGAGTGATTTGCTAGGGTAATATGCGACGGCCCGGCCAACACGGCCCCCACAAACGAAAAAAGCCGCACCCGAGGGTGCGGCCTTTTCCAAATTTTTGACGCTCGGTGTCGTCTCAGCCCTGGCGGGCTTTGAACCGGGGCTGCGTCTTGTTGATCACATAGACGCGGCCTTTACGACGCACGATCCGGCAATCACGATGCCGGTTCTTCAGCGAGCGGAGCGAGTTCTTGACCTTCATGGCCTGTCTCCTGATCCTGTGGCGCGGGCCAGCGCCGGGTTACGCGGGTGTTCCGGAAAATCCGAAACAGTGATTCATGGTGGGCACTACAAGGTTCGAACTTGTGACCCCTTCGATGTCAACGAAGTGCTCTACCGCTGAGCTAAGCGCCCATGAAACCGGTTTGGATCTTGCCCCACAATCAAATGGGGCGCGGAATTCCGCGCCGGTAGAGGGGCTATAAAAGGTTGTGCGAGAGGGATCAAGGGCTTTTGACAATCGAAATCACACGGGTATGGTCGACCGGACGAGGAGACATGATGCCAGCCGCCGCTTTCCACCTTTCGCGCCCTCTGCAGCGCAGAACAAGTGTGATTTTTGCCTCACCCCACAGCGGTAGCGACTACACGCCTGCCTTTGTCAGGCAGTCCGTCCTCGATCGCCACACGATTCGCTCGTCAGAGGACGCATTTGTCGATCTTTTGTTCGAACCGGCCTCAGATTTTGGCGCGCCGTTCCTCAAAGCAGGCGCTCCGCGCGCCTATGTCGACTTGAATCGCAACGCGGATGAACTGGATCCGGCCCTGATCGAGGGCGCACGCCGCCACGGGCACAATCCACGCGTCGCCTCGGGTCTTGGGGTGATTCCCCGTGTTGTGGCAAATGGCCGGGCGATTTACAGCGGCAAACTCAGCATGGATGAGGCCAACAAGCGAATCGACCGCTATTGGCGTCCCTATCACGAGGCGCTGCAGCAGTTGATCGACGAATCAAACGTGATCTTTGGTCAGGCGATTCTGATCGATTGTCATTCCATGCCGCACGAGGCGCTGGATGGCGTCGCCCGTGGCAGCGGACGCCGTCCGCAGATCGTTCTGGGCGACCGGTTCGGGGCTGCCGCTGATTCTGACGTCGTCGAACGAATCGAAGCTGCGTTTTCCGCTGCCGGTCTGGTGGTCTCGCGCAACTCGCCCTTTGCCGGGGCGTTCATCACGCAGGCCTATGGTCGCCCGTCCCGCAATCAGCACGCGGTTCAGATCGAAATCGACCGATCCGTCTATATGGATGAACGGCGCATTCGCCCGAATCGCAATTTTGACGATTTCCGCAAGATCCTGCGCGGCGTCATCGCTGACATCGCCGACATTGGTCAGGGTGAAATGCCACTCGCTGCCGAATAACGGTTCGGGGCCGGATCAGTCCGGCCCCCCGTTCTGTTCAGCCAAATGTTGTTTTGACGGCGCGCACCGTCGCCGCAACCACGTGATCAACTTCGTCATGGGTCAGGCAGAAGGGCGGCGCAAAGCCCAGAATGTCGCCCTGTGGCATCGCCCGCGCGATCACCTTGTTCTGGTCAAGCAATGCGGCTGCGACCTGCGGACCGATCTTGTCGGCAGGATCGAAAAAGCTGCGGTCATCCCGGTCTTTCACGAATTCAACGGCACACAGCATGCCTTCGCCCCTGATGTCACCCACGTGAGGATGATCCGCCAGCGCATCGGCCATCGTCTTGTTCAGATAGCCCCCGACGTCACCGGCTTGCGTGACCAGGTCCAGCGAATCGATCAACTTCAGGTTGGCGACCCCCGCCGCTGCCCCGATGGGATGCGCCGAATAGGTCCAGCCATGCCCGATCGGGCCGTTTTCATCCGTGCCTTGCTCCAGCACCGTCCAGACCTTGTCCGACAGAATCGACCCCGACAAAGGCGCATAGGCCGAGGTCAGACCCTTGGCGATGGTGATGATATCAGGGCGCATCCCATAGTGATCCGATCCAAACATGGTCCCCAACCGGCCAAAACCGGTCACGACCTCATCCGCGATCAGCAGGATATCGTGGGCATCCAGCACGGCCTGAATGGCGGGCCAATATCCCTCGGGCGGCGGCACAATCCCCCCGGTTCCCAGAACCGGCTCGCCGATAAACGCGGCAATCGTATCCGCGCCTTCGCGCGCAATCAGCGCCTCCAGTTCGGCCACGCAATGGGTCACGAATTGTTGCTCGGACATATCCAGGTCATCGCGCCGGAAGTAATACGGCGCCTCGGTATGGATCACCTGGGTCAGCGGCAGGTCGAATTTCTTGTGGAACAGCTCCAACCCGGTTAGCGACCCGGTCATCAGGCCCGAGCCATGATATCCGCGCCAACGCGAGATGATCTTTTTCTTTTCCGGCCGGTCCAGAATGTTGTTCATGTACCAGACAAGTTTGATGTTCGTCTCATTCGCGTCCGACCCCGAAAGACCGAAATAGACCTTCGACATGTTGTTCGGCGCGCGGTCCAGAACCATCTTGGCCAGCGTGATCGATGCCTCGGTGCCGTGGCCCACATACGAATGATAATAGGCAAGTTCCTTGGCCTGATCGGCAATGGCATCGGCAATCTCAGGACGTCCATAGCCGACGTTTACGCAATACAGACCCGCGAAGGCATCCAGCAGGCGATTGCCATCGCGGTCTTCGATATGGCTTCCGGACCCGCCCGTTACGATACGCTGCGGGACGTTCCCGCGGGCAAATTCGGCCAGATGGGTCGAGGGGTGGAAAAAGTTTTCGCGATCCCATTGGTCAAGTTGATCATTTCTAAGCATGGCTCACCTCTTGGTCATGGCGGCGCGCCGCCTGATTACATGATTGGAGCCTGAAACGCGCTGTCCGAGCTTTTCAAAGCAACAGACCAAACGGGAAAGCTCCGCTCACCTCAGCAGCAGCGCGCAATGCCTTTATTGCCAAGTTGGAGTATCGTTAGCGGATTGACCGGGAAAATGAAAGCTTGGCCACCAGACGTGCACAGCCCCGCATCGACGGCCAGCCGCCAAACCCGTCCCTAACGCAGCGCACGGCCCTTGATGATGGCGTCATCCCCGAACTTCTGACGTATCTTGTCCGTCGCGCGTTCGGCTTCCGACCGCTTCCCGGCACCCGGGTCCAGCAGATCACCCGATTTATCCGCCTCGCTCTCGGGGCACAGATGCGACAGCCCGCAGCCCAGCAATCGGTAAGGCCCCTGATCTCCGACCTGGTCGAACAATTCGCGCGCGGTGCGATACACGGTATCGGCCATTTGCGTGGCGTCCCGCAGGGTGATCCGGCGTGTGATGGCCGAATGATCCGCCCGCTTCAGCTTCAATGTCACCACCCGGCCCGCCAGTTCCCGCGCCTTGGCTCGGTCGGCGACTTTTTCGGCCATCCGCCACAGGTGCCCGTCCAGAATGTCGATGCTGCTGGTGTCTTCAAAGAACGTGGTCTCGTTCGAGATCGACTTGATCGGCTCATGCGCCGACACCCGCCGCCGGTCCTGCCCGCGCGCCAGATGCCACAACCGTTCGCCCATCGACCCGAACCGGGCCGTCAGATCCGCCTTTTCCCACCGCAGCAGATCGCTGAACAGCCTGATCCCCACCTTGTCAAGCGACGCCTGCGCTGCTGGGCCAATCCCCCAGATCAGGCGTACGGGCTTATCATAAAGGAAATCGCCGGTTTCAGCCTTGCCGATCACCGAAAATCCGCGTGGTTTGTCCAGATCCGAGGCAACCTTTGCCAGAAACTTGTTATGCGACAGCCCAATTGATCCGGTCAGCCCCAGTTCATCCTTCATCCGTTTCACCAGTCCGGCCAGCATCACCGCAGGCGGCTGGCCATGCAGACGCTCGGTCCCGGTCAGATCCAGAAACGCTTCGTCCAGCGACAGCGGTTCAATCGCCGGGGTCAGTTCGTCCATCATCGCCCGGATCGCGCGCGACGCGTCGACATAAACGCTCATCCTTGGCTTGATCACCACCGCATCCGGGCACAGCTTCAGCGCCTGAAACATCGGCATCGCCGACTTTACCCCCCGGATCCGCGCCACATAGCAGGCGGTCGACACCACGCCACGCCGCCCACCACCGATAATCACCGGCTTATCCGCCAGGTCCGGATTGTCGCGCTTTTCGACCGAAGCATAGAACGCATCGCAATCCATATGCGCGATGGTCAGGTCAAACAGCTCGGGATGCGACAAAATTCGCGGGCTGCCGCAGTGCGGGCAGCGACGCCCGTTTTCAAGGCGGACAAGGCAATCTCGGCATAAGCTGGGCATGTTGCGCCGCAAAGTCGCGTTAGGGGCTTGGTTTACAACACCGACATTTACATATGAGAAGGGTGGGCCGCCAGTGCAGGAAAAGGAACAGGGTCAGATCGTATGGATTTTTCCGGCGCCAAACTTGCCCTGTTCTTGGGCTCGGATCTTCTGGTCATCCGACGTGATGACAAGCCGGATATCCCCTATCCGGGCCACTGGGATCTGCCGGGTGGCGGGCGCGAAGGCAATGAGACTCCTGAAACCTGCGCTTTGCGCGAAACCCGCGAAGAGGTCGGCCTGATCCTGACGCCATCCGATATCGTCTGGTCCAACAGCTATCTGCGCCCACGCGGAATTGTGTGGTTTTTCGCGGCGCATCTGCCCCTGGATCGGCAAAATGACGTGCAATTCGGATCAGAAGGGCAGGGGTGGCGGTTGATGGCGCCCGAAACCTATGTTGCCCACCCGCTGGCCGTCCCTCATTTTACGGATCAGCTGCGACATTATATGGATCAGGACGAATTCAGGCGCTCCACATAAAGACCCCCCGCGACTTTAGCGGGGGGGAGGTAACGAACCTCAGGAAGATAAAGGCCCGTTGGGGGGAGTGTTTCGGGTTCAACTGTCACGCAAATTTCATGATTATGAAAGACAGGAGTCTGCTTGTTGGGTAGCGCAACCTAAAGATGTGCTTTTTGCGGCACAGGTCAGTCAGACCGATGCCAGCTCATCCAGAATGGCCTGCACAGCCGCACGCGGGTCTTCGGCCTGCCAGACCGGACGCCCAACCACGATGTGGTCGGCTCCGTCGCGGATCGCATTGCCCGGTGTCGCGACGCGCTTCTGATCACCCAGAGCCGCACCGGCTGGGCGCACCCCGGGGGTAACAATTAAACGACCTTCGGCTTCGGGCATGGCACGGATCAGGCTGGCCTCCTGTGGTGACGCGATGACGCCATCGGCCCCAGCCGCAAAGGCGTGCCTGGCACGTTCCAGCACCAGATCGGGCAAATCGCCCGCCTTGATCAGGCTGGCGTCCAGATCGGCGCGATCCAAAGATGTCAGAATGGTCACGGCCAAGATCTTCAGATCCTTGCCAGCGGCGCCCTCTTTCGCTGCCCGCACAACATGCGGGTCGCCATGTACGGTCAGGAAATCCAGGTCAAACTGCGCCAACCCGCGTACGGCGGCTTCAACCGTGGCGCCAATGTCGAACAGCTTCATGTCAAGAAAGATGCGTTTGCCGAGTTCCTGCTTCAGCTCGTTGGCCAGCGCCAGTCCGCCGCCGGTCAGCATCCCCAGCCCGATTTTGTAAAACCCGACCGCATCGCCAAGTTTTTCGGCGATGGCCAGACCTTCCAGCGCATTGGGCACATCAAGGGCAACGATCAGGCGGTCGTCAGTCATAGCGCGTCTCCGGATTGGGGTCGCGGGCTTATAACTGGGGGTCGGGCGCGGAACAAGCCCGCCCGCTTCACGCCGCGAGTCGGTTGTCCGTTACCCGGTACATTTCCAGGCTGATCGGATGGTCACACATGGCTTTGTATTCATGTGTGTCGCGCCATTCCGGGATGGCGGCCAGTTTTCGGTTCAGGTTCGGGCACAGCATCAGCTCGTCCCGGCCCGACCGGTATTCGGGCATACGGCCCATCTGGCGCAAGGCATCTTTGATAAAGGCAAGTACACTGCGTGTTTCGTTCAGGTCATCCTGAGCATGCACGTTACAGAACAGACGCACGATGCGATCCGAAAAGGTAAGGCTGACACTTGCGGTATGGATGCCCCGCGCGGGGCAATACGACTGTCTTGATACAGCGATATCTGTCACCAACATGATGAACTCCCGTTACTCAAACAAACCGGAACACAGATCCGGATACTGATACATATCAATGCCAATCAAGCAGATTCGTGGCTTTGATGAGTCAGAAATAGGTACCCGGCGCGTCAATTTCCAGTGTTAATTGTAAACCTCCCTTATTTAATTGCAGCGACACTTGAAGATGCCCGGATACTCACCAAATTAACCCCGAGGCCCGATGTGGGACGTGCTGCTTTGCAGGCGTTTGCCGGAAAATTGGGCGCTTTACGAAGGAGAGACAGATGGACTTGAACAAGTTCACAGACCGCGCACGAGGATTCGTGCAGGCCGCGCAGACCATTGCATTGCGCGAAGGGCACCAGAGACTGGCGCCTGAACACATTCTTAAAGCACTGATGGATGACGACCAGGGGTTGGCAAGCAACCTGATTTCCCGTGCTGGCGGCGCGCCCGTCCGCGTGGTCGAATCCCTGGACGGTGCGTTGGCCAAGATCCCGCAGGTCAGCGGCGATTCTGGTCAGATCTATATGGACAGCGCCACCGCCAAGGTGATGGACGAAGCCGAAAAGATCGCCAAGAAGGCCGGCGACAGCTTTGTGCCCGTCGAACGCATTCTGATGGCTTTGGCGATGGTGAAGTCACCCGCCAAGACCGCGATGGAAGCAGGCGCGGTGACCGCGCAGAAGCTGAACGAAGCGATCAATGATATCCGCAAGGGCCGCACCGCTGACAGCGCCAGTGCCGAAGAAGGGTATGACGCGCTCAAGAAATACGCGCGCGACCTGACCGAGGCGGCTGCCGAGGGCAAGATCGACCCGATCATTGGCCGCGACGATGAAATTCGCCGCGCCATGCAGGTTCTGTCGCGCCGCACTAAGAACAACCCGGTTCTGATTGGTGAACCCGGTGTCGGTAAAACCGCGATCGCCGAGGGCATGGCCCTGCGCATCATCGACGGCGACGTGCCCGAATCCCTGCGCGACAAGAAACTGCTCGCGCTCGACATGGGTGCCCTGATCGCCGGTGCAAAATACCGCGGTGAGTTCGAAGAACGCCTGAAGGCGGTCCTGACCGAGGTCACCGAGGCTGCTGGCGAAATCATCCTGTTCATCGACGAAATGCACACGCTGGTTGGCGCGGGCAAATCCGATGGCGCGATGGATGCGGCGAACCTGATCAAACCGGCCCTCGCCCGGGGTGAGTTGCACTGTATCGGTGCCACCACGCTGGATGAATACCGCAAGTATGTCGAAAAAGACGCGGCCCTTGCCCGCCGGTTCCAGCCGGTCGTGGTCTCGGAACCGACCGTCGAAGACACCATTTCGATCCTGCGGGGCATCAAGGAAAAGTACGAACTGCACCACGGCGTGCGGATTTCGGACTCGGCCCTGGTGGCGGCGGCAACCCTGTCGAACCGCTATATCACGGACCGGTTCCTGCCGGACAAGGCCATCGATCTGATGGACGAAGCCGCGTCGCGGCTGCGGATGGAGGTCGACTCCAAGCCAGAAGAACTCGATGCGCTTGACCGTCAGATCCTGCAATTGCAGATCGAAGAACAGGCGCTGAAGCTGGAAGACGATGCAGCCTCCAAGGACCGTCTGGAAACCCTCCAGAAGGATCTCGCGAATCTGCAGGAAAAATCGTCCGAGATGACGGCGCAATGGCAGGCTGGTCGTGACAAGATGGCATCGGCTCGTGATCTTAAAGAACAGCTTGATCACGCACGCGCCGAACTCGACATCGCCAAGCGCGAAGGCAATCTCGCCCGCGCGGGGGAACTCAGCTATGGCTTGATCCCCGAGCTTGAGAAAAAGCTGGCCGAAGCCGAAGCTCAGGAAGGCGACGTCGCCGTGGAAGAGGCCGTGCGCCCCGAACAGATCGCGGCCGTTGTCGAACGCTGGACCGGTATTCCGACCTCGAAAATGCTGGAAGGCGACCGTGAAAAGCTGCTGCGCATGGAAGACGAACTGCATCGCCGTGTGATTGGCCAGTCGTCTGCCGTCAAGGCTGTGGCCAACGCTGTTCGCCGGGCCCGCGCCGGGTTGAACGACGAAGGCCGCCCGCTGGGATCGTTCCTGTTCCTTGGGCCGACCGGTGTTGGTAAGACCGAGCTGACCAAGGCGGTCGCGAACTTCCTGTTCGACGACGACAACGCGATGGTGCGGATCGACATGTCGGAATACATGGAGAAACACGCTGTCGCCCGTCTGATCGGTGCCCCTCCGGGCTATGTCGGCTATGACGAAGGCGGTGTGCTGACCGAAGCCGTGCGACGCAGACCCTATCAGGTCGTGCTGTTTGACGAGGTCGAAAAGGCGCATCCGGACGTGTTCAACGTGCTGTTGCAGGTGCTCGATGACGGTGTGCTGACCGATGGTCAGGGCCGCACCGTGGACTTCAAGCAGACGCTGATCATCCTCACGTCCAACCTAGGGGCGCAGGCGCTCAGCCAATTGCCCGAAGGCGCAGATGCGTCGGACGCCAAGCGCGATGTGATGGAGGCCGTCCGGGCGCACTTCCGGCCCGAATTCCTGAACCGTCTGGACGAGACGATCATCTTCGACCGCCTCAAGCGGAGCGATATGGATGGTATTGTCGATATCCAGCTGGCGTTGCTGAAAAAACGTCTGGCCGATCGCAAGATCGATCTGCAACTGGACGAAGGCGCGCGGGAATGGCTGGCGAACGAAGGCTATGACCCTGTCTTTGGGGCCCGTCCTCTGAAGCGCGTGATCCAGCGTAGCTTGCAGAACGAACTGGCCGAAATGCTTCTGGCTGGTGACATCAAGGATGGCGATGTGGTTCCGGTCAGCGCCGGGATCGATGGTCTGATCATCGGGGATCGCATCGGCACGTCGGAGCGTCCCAAACCGGACGACGCCGTGATCCACTAAACGTCTGTTGCAAGACAAAAGACAAACGCCCGCCTGATCGTTCAGGCGGGCGTTTTTTGGTCTTAGGTCATCACGCGACACACCCAATTAGGGTCCTGGCGGGTGCGACGCTGACGAAACAGACCGCGCGGCACCGATGATCAGGCTATTGAACGTAATCCAGTCTGATCTGTTCCAGACCCGCAGCGACATTCAAACCGTTTTGACCCTGAACACTGAACGGCTGCAGGGCAAAGCTGTTTCCGACACTGAACAACGCATTTGCACCCACGCCACCAACGACAGTGGCTTCGGCTCCAACCCCGTCATATTTTCCAGCCAAGGCACCAGCCGCGTTTCCACCCGATGGTGCAAAGACGGCCCACATGATGTGGCTGTCGTGCGTGATGCCGATATCGATGCCAATCTTGGTGACACGTCCGGTATAGTTTTCCTCGACCCCGTCGTTCTTTTTCAGGATGCAGGTCATGGCTTTCTTTGATCCCAGAAGCAGACCGATACCGCCTTCTACGTCGCATTCAAGCATGCCGACCTGAATGTAATTCTTGTCCGATGCCCAGGCTGCGGACGCGAGTGCCAATGTGGTGGCCAGCGCACAAGCTGTGCCAAGAGCGGATACTTTCAGAGACGTGAGGGGCATGTAATGTTCCTACTTAAAGGGGGCGGATTTTCAATTGAACTGAGGCGCAAGTCTTTTGCATGCTGCCAGCGAAAGCCAGCCTCGGCGACAAACAGACGATACTTCCCCAAACGAGTCCAGTTCGAACGATCCAAACCCAGAGAATGCGGCTCAAATCCGCCGTCAGATGGGAAAGGTGCAGGCAAACGGGCACAAAAACGCCCGCCACGTAAAACAGGCGGGCATTTTCATGTCGCCATTCAGGGGCTGGATCCACGCTCAGTGAAACGGCGATTTAGCAGATATTGACGCGCTTCCGAGGCCATGTCTAAAGCCAGTACGATATACATAACGCTGTTGCCCGCCTCACCCAGTTCGGCATCCAGCATATGCCGACGCCTGATCAGCCCTCACCAAACGTGGCGATGGGACATCGTGCACGATAACATCAGGCTTTACCGCACCTGCGAAAAGGACACCAAATGCCCGATGCCTCTGCCCACCCGGGAGAACCCCATTATATCACGCGCAGCGGCTGGTTGCGTGCCGCCGTCCTTGGCGCGAATGACGGGGTGGTCTCTGTCTCATCCCTGATTGTCGGGGTCGCGGCGGCAAATCCTGACCCAAGCGCCGTCATCATCGCCGGGGTTGCCGGGCTGTCCGCCGGGGCAATGTCGATGGCTGCAGGCGAATACGTCTCTGTGTCGTCGCAATCTGATACCGAACGGGCCGACATCGCACGCGAAACCCAAGCGTTGCAGGACTTTCCCGACGAAGAACTTGCCGAACTTGCCGCCATCTATCAGGACAAGGGCCTCAGCGAAGAAACCGCACTTGTGGTTGCCAAAGAACTGACCGCGCATGACGCGCTGGGTGCTCATGTCCGGGATGAGCTCGGGCTTTCAGACGTACACACCGCAAACCCGCTTCAGGCCGCATTCACATCGGGCGTGACCTTCAGCGTCGCTGCGGCGATCCCATTGCTGGCCGCGTTTCTTGCACCTGCCGGATCGATTATACCGGTCGTTCTGGTTGTCACAGTCTTCACGTTGGCGGCCTTGGGGGCGATGGGCGCAAAGGCAGGCGCGGCCCCGATTTTGCGCGCAACCATTCGCGTCGTCGTATGGGGCGTGTTTGCGATGGCCGTCACGGCGGGCGTGGGTTGGCTGTTCGGTGTGAGCGTATAATCGGCACTCGCTGCGACCAAAGGCAGGGCCGGGCTGTGGTCGGCGCATTTTGTGACCCAAGGTAACAATGTCATCGTCGGGCCAGTTCGATATTCGTTGCGCCAAATGTCAAACGACCTGCACAGGCAGTGCAACTGACAAACTGCAAAGGAATGCGCGATGAGCGATGTCGACACCCTGTTCCGCCCCGTTGATCTGGGCAAGCTCAGCCTGAAAAACCGGATCGCCATGGCGCCGATGACGCGCACCTATTCGCCCGGTAACGTGCCCAATGAAAAGGTGGTCGACTATTATCGTCGCCGGGCCGAAGGTGGCGTTGGCCTGATCATCACCGAAGGTACCTTTGTCGACCACGTTGCCGCCAGCGGCTATCCCAACGTGCCCGCGTTTTATGGCGAAGAGGCGCTGGCCGGATGGAAAAAGGTTGTCGATGCCGTGCACGCTGCCGGGGGCAAGATCGCCCCGCAGCTTTGGCATGTCGGCGCCATCCGCCGCCCCGGCGTCCAGCCCGGTGGTGATACCCCGGGCCACAGCCCCAGCGGCATGGCCTTCCCTGGCAAAGTCACCGGACACGCGATGACCCAGCAGGATATCGACGATGTGGTCGCCGCCTTTGCCAAGGCTGCCGCAGACGCCAAGGCCATCGGTTTTGATGCCATCGAACTGCACGGCGCGCATGGGTACCTGATCGACCAGTTTTTCTGGGAAGGCACCAACCAGCGCGACGATTCATACGGCGGCGACCTTGCTGCCCGCTCGCGCTTTGCGCTCGAAATCGTCCAAGCGGTGCGCGCCGCCGTCGGCGAAGACTTCCCGATCATCTTCCGGTTTTCGCAGTGGAAGCAGCAGAACTATGCTGCCCGCCTGTGCGAAACACCCGAAGAACTGGGCGATTTCCTGAACGCTTTGGCCGATGCTGGTGTCGACATCTTCCACTGCTCGACCCGCCGCTTTTGGGAGCCCGAGTTTGAAGGCAGCGATTTGAACCTTGCCGGATGGGCCCGGAAACTGACCGGAAAGCCCGCGATCACCGTGGGCAGCGTCGGCCTGAACGCCGATTTCCTGCCCGAAGACGGCACCGCCGACTTCAAGGCCGCTGAACCCGCCAGCCTCGACAACCTGCTTGAGCGGTTTGAGCGTGACGAATTCGACGTCGTCGCCGTCGGCCGCGCCCTGATCGCCAACCCGGACTGGGCCAACAAACTGGCCAATGGCAAAGCGACCGATCTTGCAGCCTATGAAAAGGACATGCTGAAAGAACTGATCTGATCACCCCACAGGGATGAGGCGCAGTGGCTTAAGAAAAAGCTATTCGCCTATCCCGGTGCCTACCGCCCAGACGGGCTTTCTGCGGGTGACAGTTTGCGCCTTGCGCCCAGTTTGAATCGGCCGGGCGTGCCAAAGTCGCGCATCGCGACTCCGGCGGCGAATTCGCCGAACACGGGTCCGTGCTTGAACAGGTGTCCCGAACAGCCGCCCGCCAACAGGACATTGTCGTGCTGGGGGTGGAAATCGATGATGAAATGCGTGTCGGGCGTCAGGATGATCTGGTTGAACTTGCTGTCCACCACCCGCTCTCCGGTCAAGCCGGGCAGGCGTTTGTCGATATACTGACGGGTGCGCGACAGCATCTTTTGCTTGATCAGCCGTTCGTCATTGTCCAGATCAATCTTGTCCGGGATCACCACGGCGGCCTTCACACCTGATCCTTCGACCGAAGGCAACCCGAACGATCCCTGCCCATGGTCAATCCAGCACGGCATCCGTTCCTGATCAAACAGGTCCGAGCCATCCGGCGTTGAATGATACAGCACGTTGACCCCGACAATGGTCGACAACGGTTTGACCGTGCGCGGGAACATATCTGCCATCCACGGGCCAGTGGCGATCACGATCAGATCGGCCTCTAACCGCTTTCCGTCCAGCATCGGATGCTCATCCGCATCCGTTGTCACCCGCCCGCGCCGCAACGTGCCGCCCAGCCGTTTGAACAGCGCTACGCCCGCAATCAGCGCACGATGCGCCATGATCATCCCGGCTTCGGGTTCGTAAATCCCATAGCTGATGTCAGAGGCATCGAATTGCGGAAAGAACGTCGTGATATCCTGCGGCTGGTACAGCTGATGTGGCACGCCAAGTTCGGTGAACGTCTCGCAGGTGTTGTCTTCCCAGTCGCAATGGCCTTCGGTCGCAAGGATCAGCGCGCCGCATTCATAATACAGCTTTGCCCCGGTTTCTTCTTCCAGCTCAAGCCAGCGCAGGCGGGCGTCGCGCGCCCATTTGGTATAGAAATGGTCGCGGCCATGAATCGCCCGGATCACCCGGTTGTAATCAGACGAAGACGCGCGGGCGTGCCCGGGCTCCCACCGATCGATCAGTTCGACCTTTGCGCCGCGACGGGCAAGCGAAATGGCGGTCATCAGGCCAGCGATTCCACCGCCAACCACCTTGATCTCTGGATTCCTCATCGCGCCCCGCTTTTTATCTTGCATGGTACTGAGTTCTGTATACAGTATACAGTTAAAGAGCGCAAAGAAAATGCGGCTGCCAGGGAGAAATAATGTGACGAAGCAAGATTTTAGCCTGCCGCCAGGCACCCATACCGTTGCGTTCGGAATGGGCGATTTGAACGGTATTATGCGCGGAAAACGTATACCCGCGACCCATTGGGACACGATCTGCGAAAGCGGAAATGCCCTGTCCATCGCGCTTCTCGCGCTCGATATGACGTCCGATGTCTGGGACACGCCCTATGTCAATTTCGACAACGGCTATCCCGACATGCACATGTTCCCGCTGACCAAACCCGTGGCCAGCCCGTGGGAAGAGGGCGTTGCCTTTTGCCTTGCCCGTGCCGAGGGCATGGATCACAAACCGGTCCCGATTGACCCGCGTGGCGCGCTGGCTGAGCAGGTCAAACGCGCCGCCGACATGGGCTATGAGGTCAAGACCGGGACCGAGCTTGAATTCTATCTGCTTGACCCCGAAACCCTGCAGCCCAGGGATCAGGGTATTCAGGTTTACTCCCTCGCGCGCGCTGCCGAGATGGAGCATGTTCTGGGCCCCATCCGTCAGCAGATCAACGAACTTGGTATTCCCATCGAACAGTCCAACCCGGAATATGCTCCGGGTCAGGTCGAGGTGAACATTCGCTATGACGAAGCGCTGAAAAGCGCCGATCAGGTTATCATGTTCCGCAGTCTTGTCAAAAAGCTGGCCCATGTGCACGGCTATCTGGCCAGCTTCATGGCCAAGCCGTTCATTGATCAGTCCGGCAGCGGCTTTCACGTGCACTATTCGCTGTGGAAAGACGGCAAGAACGCCTTTGCCGATGGTGGCAAGCTGAACCAGACCGGCAAATCCTTCCTTGCAGGTATCAAGAACCACATGGCCGAGATCGCTTTGGCCGGATCCACGACTCCAAACGCTTATCGCCGCCGCCAGCCTTATACGTTTTGCCCGATCAACAATTCCTGGGGCTATGACAATCGCACCGTCGGTCTGCGTGTCATCGAAGGCGCAGACAACGCCGTGCGTGTTGAAAAGCGCGACGCGTCCGCCGACTGCAATCCCTATTACCTGCTCGCATGCGATATCGCCGCCGGTCTGGATGGCATCGAACAGGGCATGGACCCGGGCGAACCTTGCCTTGGCAACGGGTACGAACTGGAAGACGCTGAGCCACTGCCCGCCGATCTGGCAGCCGCCGTCGCGCTGGCCAAAGACAGCGAGCTGATGACGCGTGTGATGGGCGAAGATCGCAAGACGATCCTGATCCAGCAGGCCGAGCGCGAGCTTGAATTCATCGCCCAGCAGGTCACCCCGGTCGAAATCGAACGCTATCTGAGGAACCTCTGAGATGAAGATCGTGCGGGTCATTGGCACGGCGACGGCAACAGCCAAGCTGACCGGTCTGACCGGGCAAAAGCTGATGATCGTAGACGTCCAGGACGCCAAGGGCAAAGTGCTGATCCCGGCATGCGTCGCCGTCGACAGCGTCGGCGCAGGGCGGGGCGATCTGTGCCTGATGGTCGAAGGATCAGCGGCGCGGATGGCTTCCGACGGTCTGCCCATCGATGCCGCCCTGATCGCGATCCTCGACCAGGTCTCAGTCTAAGTCCCGATTTGAACAACACCGATATACGAAAACATAAGGAGAAGTGAGCATGGCTCAGAAACCAGCAGCCGGGCAAACCGCCCTTGGAATGATCGAAACCCGTGGCCTTGTCGCGTCAATCGAAGCCGCAGATGCCATGGTCAAGGCCGCCAGCGTCTCCATCGTCAGCCAGTCGAAATCCGGCGGCGGTCTGATCACCACGCTGATCCGCGGTGAAGTGGGCGCAGTCAAGGCGGCAACCGACGCTGGCGCAACCGCTGCCAACAAGGTCGGCGAAGTGGTGGCCGTGCATGTCATCGCCCGCCCCCATGACGAACTTGAAGATCTGCTCGCGACCCTGTCCGGCGCCGCCGACTAAACGCGTCAAAGCAGATCATGACGGGCGGCCCATGACGGGGGCAGCCCAGCACACTCACATTCAGCAGGTGACACGATGAGCGTCGCAGGGTTTGAAGAATTTGCCAACACGGTCTCGGCGTCGTCCGGGTCGAAAGAGCTGCCGCAAACCCCGGCGCTTTCCCGGATCTCGGTGCTGGGCGGTGGTGACGATGCACGCATGTACGCGGCGCTGGCCTTGGCGGATGGCAAGGACGTGACGCTGTTTTCGGCCTATGGGGCCGAGCTGTCGGATATTCGTGCGGCCGGGTCAGTGACCCTGCGGGGCGAAGGCCCGATTGGGTCCTTCCACGTCGATCAGCCGCGCGGCCCGTCCATCACCACGACCTCAGCGCTGGATGATGCGGTGGGCAACGCAGACGCGATCATTCTGACCGGCCCGCTTCATAAGCAGCGCACCTATGCGATGGTTCTGGCCGATCATCTGGGCGATGATCAGGTTCTGGTCCTGCCCAATGCCCGCTCCCTTGGCGCGGTCGAGGTCGCGTGGCTGCTGCAATCCGGTGGATGCAGTGCGGATGTGACTATCGTCGAAATCGGCGGCGCGCCGTTCTGGGTGTCGCGTGATAAATCCACTCTTGTCTTGTCGGCCTGTGCTCCGGTCCCCGCCGCCGTGCTGCCGCAGGGACGCGAGGCGACTATTGACGGCCTAAAAGGCTGGTTTCCCAACGCTGCGACGGCCCTGTCCTGTGTCCATTCCGGTTTCTCTGACGCCACCGGCGCGGTCGAAATTCCCGCCCTTGCGATGGGCGGCCCGGCTGTGCCCGATGGCACGCCCCATGTTCAGGATGGCGGCGTCCCGCTGGCTGAAAACCACACCTTCCGGACCCTGATCGGCCCGGCGCACGAATCCATGATTGCAAAGCTGTGGGCCGAACGCTGCGCCGTGGCCAGCGACTTTGGCGTGCGCGGAATGCCCGACGCAAGCAACGTGATCGCCCAGGTCGCCGGAACCCCAAAGGGCGCAGGTGCCCGACCCGTCCCAACCGAAGCAGAGGCCCGCGAAGCCCTTCGCGCCGGTGTCATCGGATCATTGATCCCATTGGTCTCAGCGGCCGAACTGACCGGACGCGACGTGCCCGCCACCCGCGCGATGATCGAAATGGCCATGACCGTGTTAGAGCGTGACCTCTGCGGCGCCGGGCGCCGCCTTGGCACCATTGGCGTAACCGCCACAGACGTCAGCGCCGCGCGCCGACAATTTGACCAGATACTGAACGGGGGCGTCCATGGATAAGGATCTCAGGTCCATTGCAAGCGCGCGCCGCACCGTCGAACGCGCGTGGGAGGCGTACAATCGTTTCCTCGGCACAGATCCCGCCCACATCGACGCCATTGTCGACGCCATGGCCCGCGCGATCGAACCCGAGGCCAAGCAACTTGCCGAACTCGCTGTCGAAGAAACCGGATACGGCAATGTTGAAGACAAGCGGGTCAAGAACCTGTTTAACGCCTTGTCCGTCGCTGATTACCTGCGCGAAATCACGACACTGGGCGTGCTTTGGCGCGATGACGCGGCCAAGATTGCGGCCATCGGCGTGCCGATGGGCGTCGTGGCTGCGCTGATCCCGGTCACCAACCCGAACTCCACGATCATCTTCAAGGTGCTCAGCGCGGTGAAGGCAGGCAACGCGATTGTCTGCGCCCCGCATCCCCGTGGCCTGAAAAGTGGCATCGAAACTGTACGCATTCTGGCCGAGGTCGCCGAAAGCATGGGCGCGCCCAAGGGGCTGATCCAATGTCTGGACGAGGTCACAATCGAAGGCACCGCCGAGCTTATGCGTCACAAGCGCACCTCGGTCGTGATGGCCACGGGTGGGCCCGCGATGGTCAAGGCGGCCTATTCCTCGGGCAAACCGACGCTGGCCGTCGGTGCCGGAAACGTGCCGGTCTATGTGCACAAATCCAAATCGCGCGACATCGGCGAAGTCGCCGAACAGATCATCACCTCGAAATCCTTCGACTATGGCACCGCCTGCGTCAGCGAACAGGCGGTGATCGCCGACCGCGAAATCGCCCGCGAATTGCGGCAGGAAATGAAAATGCGCGGCGCGTATTTCTGCACCCCGGCCGAAGCCGACAGGCTGGCGGGCGTTATCTTTACCGGCAAACGGGCGATGAACCCGGCCAATGTCGGCCAGTCGCCCGAAAGTCTGGCCCAGCAAGCGGGGATTTCCCTGCCCCCCAAAACCCGCTGCCTTGTCAGCGAAGAAACCGAAATCGGCTGGCAGCGTCCGCTCAGCGCTGAAAAGCTGAACCCGGTTCTTGCGTTTTATGAGGCGAAGACCAGCGAAGACGGCGTTAACCTCGCCGAGCGTATCGCCAAGTTCGAAGGCTGGGGGCACACCTCGATCATCCATTCCGACGACCCTCAGGTCGTGGCCGAATTCAGCCGCATCCCGACGGGACGCATTCTTGTAAACACACCGGGAATCCTGGGCGGCATGGGCTTCAGCACCGATCTGGAACCCAGCTTTATGCTGGGCACCGGCACCTGGTCGGGCTCGATCACGTCCGACAACGTGACCGCGCTGCACCTGATCAATATCAAGCGCGTGGCGTATGAAAACCGCCCCTGGCGCGACATTTACGAAGTTTATGGAGGCTAAAACATGGCCATTACCATTCGCGCTCTGGTGCAGATCGACAATCTCCAGCCCAAGTTCGCCGCCTTCAACGGGGCCACGGTGCAAGGCTCGGTTCCGATGTCGGGCGACACGATTCTGATCGGTGAATTCGCGCCGGGCAACGGCGTCTTCACCTTGATCGACCGCGCGCTGAAAGCGTCCTCGGTCGAGACCACCACCCAGATGGTTGAACGCGAGTTCGGGTTTTTTATCCTGCGCTCCCCCTCGAACGCCGAGGTCAGCGCCGCCCGCGACGCTATTCTGGCCGAACTCGGCCAGACGATGAGCGACCGGATCAAACCACATGTCGCCTCGACCCAGATCATCACCAGTGTTGAGCCGTTTCAGGCGCAGCTCCTGAACAAATGGCGCAAAGGTGCCTTGCTGGTGCCGGGCCAGACGCTGGGCATTCTTGAATGCGCGCCTGCTGCCTATATTGCCCACGCCACGAATGAGGCCGAGAAATCAGCGAATATCGACATCGTCGAAGTCCGCGCTGTGGGCCGTTATGGCCGGATGTTCATCTCGGGTGGCGAAGATGACGTGAAAACCGCGATCCAGGCCGCCTCAGCCGCCATCGAAGCCGTCGACGGCACCGAACAGAAATGAGCACCGGGCGGCGGGTCATAGGCGCAAGCGAGGTCAGCGATGCAAGGGCGCGTCAGCGCAATGTAATCGAAGTGCTGCCCGGCGATATCGTCACCGCCGAAGCCCGCGATCAGGCCGAACGGCTGGGCATCAAGCTGGTCGATGGCCCGTTGGAACGCCCCGAACCCGTCCGTACCGATGGCGCAACAGCCGCGCGCCGGGGCCTGTGGCGGCGCTCGCCGCGTTGGGTCGCGCCCAGTAACCGCATCTCGCATAGCCCCAGACGCTTTACCAAGATCGCCTTCATCGGGGCCGGGGGTGTTGGCATGAACGCCGCGCATCTGTGCGCCAATGCCGAAATGGCGCACGAGATCGTTCTGATCGACATCGCGCCCGGTGTCGCTGCGGCGAATGCTCTGGATCTGAACCACGCCAGCGGCGTCTCCCGCGCCCGCACCCGCGCCAGCGGTGGGCAATCGCTGGCCTTGGTCGAAGGCGCTGATGTTGTGTTGGTGACGGCCGGGCGCGCCCGTCAGCCGGGCATGACCCGCGCGGATCTGATCGACGTGAACCGCCGCGTGATCCACGCCGCAGGGGCCGCGATTGCAACCCACGCGCCCAACGCCATCGTCGTCGTGGTGACCAACCCGCTGGACGAAATGACCGTCGAAATGCTGCGCGCCACCGGCTTTCCCCGTAATCAGGTGCTGGGCATGGCCGGAACACTCGATTCCAGCCGGTTTCGCAATGCTCTGGCCATGGCCGCCAAGGTCGATACCCGCGATGTCGAAGCGATCACGCTGGGCAGCCACGGCGACGAAATGGCCCCCATCGTGTCGGCCAGCCGCATCAAGGGCCGCCCGCTGGACGTGTTCCTCAGCGCAGAGCAAATCGCCGATTGCGTCAAGGACGCGATCACCGGCGGTGGTCAGGTCGTTGCACTTAAGAAAACCGGATCGGCTGTGATCGCACCGGCCCATGCCTCGGTCGAAGTGATGGACCATCTGCGTGGCGCCCGTGCCGGAACCGTACCGGTTTCGGTGATGCTGGAAGGTGAATACGGCATCGACGGTGTTGTGCTGGGCGTGCCCTGCCACCTTGGCGAAACCGGGCTGATCAAGGTGCAGGAACTGGCGCTGCCCGATGATGAACTTGCCCAACTCAGAACCGCCGCAGACGCGATCCGCGCAAGGCTCGCGGAATGACCAAGGAAACCTATTTTTCCGGCGGGCGGTTTGAACAGGTCGGGTCTTATGCGCGGGCCAAGCGGGTCGGGCCGTTTGTCTGGGTCGCGGGCACCACGGCCATCGAACCTTCGGGCAAACTGCACGCGCCAGACGATGCCTATGCCCAATCTTTATACATCTTCGCCCGCATCCGCGAAGCCTTGGAAAGCGTCGGGGCCGAGATGCGCCATGTCGTGCGCACTACCGGATTTCTGACCGACATGAAGGCAGGGGCCGCCGGTCTGGTCCGCGCCCATGGCGAAGTTTTTAACGGCATTGACCCGGTCATGGCCGCGGTTGAGGCCGGGTTGACCACACCGGGCATGGTTGTCGAGATCATGGTGGATGCCGTGATACACGATGAAAACGGTGAAATTCAGTTGAAATAAACGCCGCACGGGCCTGGGCTTGGCAATTGACCGAATCCACGTACCGTGTACTGTATACAGAATACAATCTCACGGGGAGACATAGAATGACCAGGATTTTGACCAAGGGACTATGTTCGGCAGCGATGGCCGGGCTTCTCAGCGCGGGCGCAGCAACGGCCGAAGTAAAGGTAGGCTTTATCGGCTCGCTGTCCTCGGATACCGGGCGCAGCACCCTGCGCGGCGCACAGATCGCGATTGATGAACTGAACGCAAATGGCGGCGTCATGGGCGGTCAGCAGATCACCCTGATCGAAGCGGACACCGGCGAAGACGTGACCGAAGGCATCAAGGCTTATGAATATCTGGCCGAAACCGCCGAAGTCGATTTCATCATTTCAGGCAGCATCGACGATGTGTCGCTGGGTTGGCTGCCCCGGATGCAGGAATACCAGATTCCCACGCTCGACACCTGGACCAGCTATATCGGCATCATCGACATGGTGGTCGAAGACCCCGAAGGCATGGCGCCCTATTTCATGAACATCGCCTCGGACGAGGCTTTGGCGACGCTCTATATCAACTTCGGGGCGGACGTGCTGAAGGCCAAGATGGGCTGGGACTCGGTCGTGATTTTGGCAGAAGACACCGCATTCGGTCAGGCCATCACCGGTCTGGTGACCGAGGCGCTGGCACCGGTTGCCGGGATCGAGGTCAAGGATACGATCATTTATGACATCGGCACAGTCGACTTTGCGCCGATCTTCTCAAAGGCACAGGCCACCGGTGCGGACTTTATCTATCAGGTGTCGTCGGTGAACTCTCAGGTGATCTCGTCGCAATACGTGAAACTGCAGGTGCCGATGGCCATGACCGGTGTGAACGTGTCCGCGCTAGGCATGGAATACTGGGAAGACACCGGTGGCGCAGGTGGCGGAATTTCGACCCTGTCGCCGATCCCGTCGGTCGGGTTCAAGCTTGATCCGGCAAGCCAGGCGTTTGTCGATACGTATCAGGCCAAGTATGACACCCGCCCAGTTATCCCCCATTTCAACGGGTTCAACGCCTATCATGGCCTAAAGCAGGCGATGGCCGCCGCTGACGAAGCCGGTGGGTTCAAGGACGCGATGGCGTGGTCCAAAGCCATGGAAAAGCAGGACCTGATCCTTGAGATGGACGGCAAGATGTGGCTCCGCTACGGGTTCTGGGGTGCTGACGAAGTCGAAGAAGTCACTCAGCGGACCTATCCGCACAATGCCCGGTTTGACCTGACATCGCCCTATGAAGACGCGCAGCCGTCGATGGTTGTTATCCAGTGGACCGAAGATGGCGACGTCGGCGTGGTCTATCCGCCCGAATACGCGACGATGGAGTTCTCGGTTCCAAGCTGGGTCAAGTGATCCGCCGCTGACACCTCTCATCAGGGGCCGCGCGGCCCCTGATTATCCCCACCCCAAAAGGACGACTTCATGAGCCAGATCCTGATTCAGGGCCTGCTGTTGAGTGGCCTATACGCGCTTATCGCGATCGGTTTTACCTTGATTTTCAGTGTCGGGCGGGTGCTGAACCTGGCCTATGGCGCGTATCTGATGCTGGGGGGGTATGCCTATTTCTGGGTGGTCCAGACCATGCATATGCCCAAACTGCTCGGGATTCTGGTCGCCATCGGCGTCGGCGTTCTGGCTGGGCTTCTGAAGCATCGCCTGATTGTTAAGCCGCTGAAAAGCGATCCGGTTGCGGTCGAAATCGCCACCCTGATCCTTGCGGTGGTCATTCAGGCCGGCGTGGTTCTGGTGTTCAACGACAGCGCCAAGATCATGCACCCCATCGTCAACGGCGTCTGGCGCGTTGGCGGGGCGACCGTGACCTATAACATTCTGACGGCCACCATCGCCAGTTGGGTGATCCTGATCGGGCTCTATTACTTTGTGCGCAAAACCCATGTCGGCCGCGCGATTTCAGCCGTCAGCATGGATGTCAAAGGCGCCGCCATCTCGGGCATCAACCCGGATCGCATCAACATGATCACCTGGGGCCTGTCGGGCGCACTGGGCGCCATCGCAGGCGTCTTCTTTGCCAGCTACACACAACTTTCGCCCAGCATGTGGGTCGCCCCGCTGATCATCGCCGTGGCGGTGGTCATCGTCGGCGGTATCGGGTCGATCATCGGCACGCTGATCGTCGCCCATATCATCGGGTTCATGGAGATCATCAGCACCACATTGGTCGCCGCCGAACTGCGCGGCGTCTTCACCATGCTGCTGATCATCGTGGTTCTGGTGATGATGCCCAAAGGCCTGTTTGGCCGGGGGGAACTCTGATGAGCACCCAGATCACATGGAAACACCTCGCGCTTTGGGCGTTGTTCCTTGGCGGCATGGCCCTGTTGCCCATGCTTGTCGGCAAGGGCACCCTGCGCACCATCATCTTCGCCAACTACCTCGCCATCTTCGCGATGAGCTGGGACGTGTTGTCCGGCCGCACCGGATACATCAGCTTTGGCCACCCGTTCCTGATCGGGATCGGGGCCTATACCACCGCGATCCTCAGCTATCGGTTTGACGTGCCGGTTGGCATTTCGATCCCCGTCGCGGTCATCGTGACCATGGCCGCAGGCACGCTGTTCTTCCTCCCCGCACTGCGGATCAAGGGCACATACTTCGCCCTCGTCACGCTGGCTTTCATGGAGCTCATGTATCAACTGGTGCAGGTCATCCGCCCCGACCTGACCGGCGGCACTCGCGGCATCAGTGGCGTGCAAACCCTGACCCGCGGTGCAGTGAACGGCTATTACCTGTCGCTGGCTTTGATGGGGGTCATTGCGATCAGCCTGTGGGCCATGATGAAAACCCGCTTGGGCACCGCCCTGTCGGCCATCGGCATGAACGAAGAAGCGGTCGAAGGGTCTGGCCTCAACACCACCAAGCTCAAGCTGTTTGCCTTCATGGTGGGCGCAGGTGTGGCCGGGATCGGAGGCGCATTTTATGTCCACTACCTTGGTTCAATCGCGCCCCGCGCGCTGTTTGACATCAACTTCCTGTTCACCATCATCGTTGCCGCTCTGATCGGCGGGGCCAGCACCATCATCGGGCCAATGGCGGGCGCGTTCTTCCTGACCTTCCTGCTCGAATACCTGCGCCCGTTCCTGCCGGGGGCCGAGCGGTACTTCATCTACGGAAGCATCGCCCTGATCCTTTATATGTATGAACCCAAGGGCCTGTATGAAATCCTGCGCAAAGCGCGGGAACGTCTGACGGGGGCCAACGCATGACGGTGATCCTTGAACTTGAACACGTGGTGAAACGCTTTGGCGGGCTGGTCGCAACCAATGACATGAGCTTTGAGGTCGCCAAAGGCGAAAGCGTCGGGCTGATCGGGCCGAACGGTGCAGGCAAAACCACGATCTTCAGCCTGATCATGGGCGAACACAAAGCCGACTCCGGCTCGATCCGCCTGCATGGCGAAGAGCTGACCAAACTGGCCACCCACAAACGCATACGGCGCGGCGTGGCGCGCACCTATCAGGTGCCACGCCCCTTCGCCGACATGGACGTTCTGGCCAATATCGAAGTCGGGCTGATGCCGGACTCCATTATGGCGATGATCTTCACAGCGCCCGCCGATGAAGAAGCCCGTGCCATTGCGCGCTCTGTCGGCCTGAACGACGCCGATCTGCACCGTGATCCGGCTGAACTCAGCATGGGTGACCTGCGCAAGCTGGAACTGGCCCGTACCCTTGCCACCAAGCCCGAAGTCATGCTGCTGGACGAGGTTTTCGCAGGTCTGACCGCGGGCGAGATCGAACAGATCTCGGGCCTGCTGAATGAAAAACGCCAGGAGGGCATGACTTATGTGATCGTCAGCCACGACCTGCGCTCGCTTGAACCGCTGATCGACCGCGCCATCGCCATGACACAAGGCACCTTCGTCTGTCAGGGCGACTATGCCACGGTGATGAGCGACGAGGCCGTGCGCATGGCCTATCTGGGGCACTGAGGGGAATACCGATGGCACTTCTGGAAATCGACAATCTCTCGGCGTTCTATGGCCGCGCCCAGTCACTGCACAACGTCTCTTTCAACGTCGGCAAGGGCGAGATCGTCGCAGTGATCGGCACCAACGGTGCCGGGAAATCGACGCTGATGGATTCGATCATGGGCATGGTCAAGAACACCGGCGCGATCCGACTAGAAGGGCAGGACCTGATCGGCTTTGACTCAAGCGAGATCGTCAAACGCGGAGTCGGCTATGCCCCCGAACGCGCGCATTTGTTCCCGTTCATGACGGTGGAAGACAACCTGCTGGTTGGCGGCTATACCGCGCGTGATGACATCGGGCGCAACCTTGCCCATGTGCACGAACTTTTCCCGGTGCTGAAGCAACGCGCGACTCAGGAAACTGCAACCCAGTCGGGCGGCGAACGTCAGATGGTGTCGGTGGGCCGCGCCCTGATGACCTCGCCCCGCCTGTTGCTGGTCGATGAACCCACCATTGGTCTGTCGCCCAAGGTCTGCAGCGAAATCGCCGCGACCCTGAAACGGCTGAACGAAGAAGACGGCTTGACCATTCTGATCACCGAACAGAACATCAATTTTGCAATGTCGCTTGCGACCCGCGTGCATGTTCTGGAAACCGGTCACCTCAGGATCAGCGGCACACCACAGGAACTGGCCGCCGATGATGCACTGAACAAGGCCTATTTCGGGGGCTAGACGGGCCAGACCACGCAGGAGACCCCTATGCCGCTTGATGATCCCTTCGCCACCGCGACCGACATGGCGGCTGCCATCCGGCGGGGCGATACCTCGGCCACCGCTCTGCTTCAGGCCCATTTCGACCGGGTCGATCAGATCAATCCGGCCATCAACGCGATCATCTGGCAGGATCGTGACGGTGCCCTGACCCACGCCCACACCCTTGATCAGGAAGCCAGGCAAGGCAACTTTCGCGGCCCGTTCCACGGTGTTCCGGTCACCCTGAAAGAAGCCTTCGACTGGCCGGGATCACCCAGCACCTGGGGCGTACCGGCATGGGCCGACAACATCCCGGAAACACCGTCACCGGTTGCCCAACGCTACCTTGACGCGGGCGGAAACGTGTTTGGCAAGACCAACGTCCCGCTCAATCTGGCCGAATGGCAAAGCTTCAATGACATCTACGGCACCACCAACAACCCGTGGGATCAAACCCGCACGCCGGGCGGCTCGTCCGGTGGATCCGCCGCTGCACTGGCGACGGGCATGACCCCGCTTGAGGCCGGCAGCGATATCGGATCATCCATTCGAAACCCGGCACATTATTGCGGTGTATTCGGGCTGAAACCCACATGGGGCGTGGTGCCCATGATCGGCCATCTGCCACCCAACTGGCACACGGAAATCGACATCGCCGTCACCGGCCCGATGGCCCGCAGCGCCGTTGATCTGACCACCGCCTTCGATGTCCTGTCGCAATCGACCGGCCCGCGCGATGACCGAACCGACCTGTCACAATTCCGTGTCGCGGTCATGCTGGGCGATCCGGTCTGCCCGGTCGACCAACCCTATCTTGACCAGCTTGCCAACTTCACCGACCGGCTGGCACAGGCCGGCACGACTGTCGCCCTAAACACCAGGCCCGATATCGACAGCGATGCGCACTTCGACCTTTACCTGACACTGCTCGGCGCGGCCCTGTCCTTTGGGTACACGCAGGCCGACGTCGAGGCTGAAATCGCCCGCATCGAAGCCTCGGGCAGCGTGCAGGCCAAACGCATCATGCGCCCCCGCTCGGCTGGCAAATCCATGCGCCATGCCGAATGGCTGGTCGCCAACGATGCCCGCGCCATCGCGCGATCCCGGTTCGATGATTTCTTTGCTGATTGGGACATCCTGCTGGCCCCGGTCAGCGCCAGTGCGGCCTTCCCGCACGATCACAACGGCCCCCGCGACACACGGGTCATCCCGATCAACGGACACCCCCAAACCGAAATGCTGCAGCTGTTCTGGTCAGGCTACTCCGGAGTCGTCGGCCTGCCATCCGCCGTCGGCCCTGCCGGTTTCGTCAATCATCTGCCCGTCGGCTACCAAGCCATCGCAGGCCACGGACGCGATCACACCGCTCTGGCCTTCGCGCGCGCCGTCGAAACGCAACTCGGCGGATTTGTTCCGCCCCCGGATTTCGCCTGACGATCAAATCACCCCAATGTCGGCTCGGAGCCCAGGCCTCCTTTTGACAGATCTGCGGTCTCTCCTAGGAGTGATGTGTTGCGATCCACCAGATGTTGCCACATGGGTCTTTGATACCGGCCATTCTGTCCCCATGCGCCCGGTCGTTGGGCTTCATCAAATTAGTAGCACCTAATCGCAGCGCCCTTTGATGGGCTTTGTCTGCATCTTCGACATAAATATGCATCTGAGAAACATTGGCTGGATATTCGTCAGTGCATTCATTCAACATGATCAAGGAGTCGCCGATCAGTAAGCGTGCGTGCTGAACACTGTTATCATCGTATCGGCTTTCCTTGACCACCGTTGCGCCGAACGCACCAACAAGAAAGTTCATCAGCCGATCCGCGTCTTGAACCGTAAAGTAAGGCGTAATCGAATGTTGCCCCGCATCTGAGAAGTCTTCGCCGCTCACAGGATAATCCTTTGCTCCAATTCCAGTAAAGTGGCAGACGCCTTCAAAGTCCGCAATGCCCCGCAAACCGGACCTCCGGCAATCTTTCAGGCGTGTCGCCAAGAATGCGATTGTGGGTATGGAGATCGCGGCTTGTCCACAGGGTCCGGGTCCAAGCGCGATGCCCGCTAAATAGCCCCCTTTGGGTTTTGTACAAAACGGAACATCGCTCATTGTGGGCCTGTACAAAAAAGACGGTTCACCCTCTGACGGGCAAGAGGTAGAAGGCGCACAAGAGCAGTTTGCCGGAGCCGCATGATGACCGCACCCAAGCCCGTAGTCCTGTGCATCCTCGACGGATGGGGCCTTAGCGACGACACCAAAGCCAACGCACCCTATCTTGCGAACACGCCAACCTTTGACGCGATCATGTCCAATGGTCCGCACGCACGATTGATCACGCACGGTCCTGATGTTGGCCTGCCCAGCGGGCAGATGGGCAACTCGGAAGTGGGGCATACAAACATTGGTGCCGGTCGGGTCGTGGCGATGGATCTGGGTCAGATCGATCTGGCAATTGAAGACGGAAGTTTCTTTTCGAACAACAGCTTGCAGGATTTCATCGGTAGGGTAAAAGATGGTGGTGGCACTGCGCATCTGATGGGCCTTGTGTCCGATGGCGGCGTGCACGGGCACCTCACCCACATCAGCGCCGCAATCCGCGCGATAACGGATGCGGGGGTTCCTGTGGTGCTGCATGCGATCACGGATGGACGGGATGTGGCCCCGAAATCGGCCTTCACCTATTTCGAAGAACTGGAAGACGCCCTGCCCAAAGGCGCAGTGATCGGCACGGTAACAGGCCGTTACTACGCCATGGATCGTGACAACCGTTGGGAACGCGTCAAAGAAGCCTATGACGCGATGGTCCACGCCAAAGGAGGTCGCTCTCCGAACGCACATACAGCCGTCGACACCGCCTATCAGCGAGAAGAAAGTGATGAGTTCATCACAGCCACAGTTCTCAATGATTACAATGGCATGAAGGACGGTGACGGGGTCTTTTGCCTGAATTTTCGGGCCGACCGCGCCCGCGAAATCCTGCGCGCCATAGGAGAACCCGGCTTTGACGCGTTTGATATCGGCGCCCGCCCAAAGCTGTCGACCATGCTGGGCATGGTGGAATATTCCGACGATCATAACGCCTATATGACCACGGTGTTTCCGTCGCGTGATATCGTCAATACACTTGGCGAGTGGGTTTCAAAACAGGGGCTTACACAGTTTCATCTGGCCGAAACCGAAAAATACCCACATGTCACCTTCTTCCTGAACGGTGGCAAAGAGCAGCCCGAGATGGGCGAAGATCGGTATATGGCGCAATCGCCCAAGGTCGCGACCTATGACTTGCAGCCCGAAATGTCGTCTGCCGAAGTCACCGACCATTTCGTCAAGGCGATCGAAGACGGCTATGATCTGATCGTCACCAACTACGCCAACCCCGATATGGTCGGCCACACCGGCGATCTGAAAGCCGCGATCAAAGCCTGCGAAGCTGTCGATCAGGGATTAGGTCAAGTTGTTGCTGCCATTGAAAAAGCCGGTGGGGCCATGATCGTGACAGCGGACCACGGCAATTGCGAAACCATGATCGATCCGGTGACGGGCGGCCCGCACACGGCACACACCCTGAACCTGGTGCCTGTGATCTTGGTTGGCGGACCCGAGGGCGCTCAACTGCGCGACGGGCGGTTGGCTGATCTGGCCCCCACGCTCCTTGAGTTGATGGGACTGCCCAAACCACCCGAGATGACCGGAGAAAGCCTGATCGTATGATGTTTCGCGCGTTTTTGCTGATGCTCTGCCTGAGCGCCGGTGCTGCCGGTGCCCAGAGCGATCCGGCAACCGCAGCGCGCGACGCGGCTTTGTTGCTTGAGGACGCCACGCTATCCCTGCAGGGCGCAACCAGCGCACGTGATCGGGTCAAGGCGCTGACGGAAACCATTCAGGCCTTCGAGGCCGGGCTTGAGGCGATGCGCGATGGCTTGCGCCGCGCGGCCCGCCGGGAAACCCAGCTCACTCAACAGCTTGAGGCGCGTCAGGACGAGATTGCCCAGTTGCTGGGCGTGCTTCAGACCATCGAAACTTCGCCCCCTCCGGTGTTGTTGTTGCACCCGTCAGGGCCAATGGGCGCGGCCCGGTCGGGCATGATGTTGGCCGAAGTGACACCAGCCGTGCAGGCCCGCGCGGAACAGTTGAAGTCAGATCTGGAAGAGGTTCAAACCCTGCGATTGCTTCAGCAATCCGCAGTTGGGACACTGGAGAAAGGGCTCAGCGGCGCGCAAGAGGCCCGCGCGTCGCTTAGCAAAGCCATTGCCGACCGCACCAGCCTGCCGCGTCGCTTCACCGAAGACCCGGTGCGCACGGCGATTCTGATTTCTTCGACTGAAACGCTCGAAGGGTTTGCCAGCGGCCTGGCCGAAATCACCGAAGACGAAATCGAACCGCTTCCGGCCGATATCAACTATCGCAAAGGTACGCTGGCGTTACCTGTGCAGGGCGTGGTCTTGCATAAGGCCGGTCAGGCGGATGCCGCAGGTGTCAAACGCGAAGGCATCATCGTGGCAGCCCGGCCCCGGTCCCTTGTCACGTCACCCACCGCAGCGACGATCCGTTATCGCGGTCCGCTTCTGAACCTTGGCAATGTCATGATTCTTGAGCCGCAGCCCGACATGTTGATCATCCTGTCCGGACTGGCTGAGGTCTATGGCGAGGCCGGTGAAGTGATCCCGGCGGGCTCTCCGGTCGGGTTGATGGGGGGCGCAGTGCCTGAAATCGGAGCAATTCTGTCACTAAGCGGTGATGGGGCTGGAACTGACCGGTCAGAAACGCTCTATATAGAGATCAGACAGGGCGGCAGCCCGGTGAACCCGGAAACGTGGTTCCAAACCGACAAGGATGGATGAGACGAGCATGAAGAAATTCTTGATGGCCGCATTGGGCGGTACGGTGGCAGGCGTCATCGCAACAACACAGATCGCCGGGCCACTGGTCGCGCAGGAAAGCGCGCGGACCTCTAATGTGTACGAACAGCTGGATCTGTTCGGTGACATATTCGAACGGATTCGCGCCCAGTATGTCGAAGACGTTGAACCGGCCGAACTGATTGAAGCCGCCATTGACGGTATGCTGACCTCGCTTGATCCGCATTCCAGCTATCTTTCGCCCGATGACGCCGCGCAGATGCGCGTGCAGACAAGGGGTGAGTTCGGCGGTCTGGGTATCGAGGTCACGCAGGAAGAGGGCTTTGTCAAAGTTGTGTCGCCGATCGACGGCACTCCGGCGGAAGAGGCCGGGATCGAATCCGGCGATTTCGTGACACATGTGGATGGCGAAAGCCTGTTGGGCCTGACGCTGGATGACGCGGTCGATCTGATGCGTGGTCCTGTCGGGTCGGAAATCATCATCACCGTCGTGCGCGAAGGCGAAGATGAGCCGTTCGACGTGTCGATCATTCGCGACACGATCAAGCTGACAGCCGTGCGCGCCCGCACAGAAGGCAGCACAGTGGTGTTGCGGGTTACGACCTTCAACGATCAGACAACGCCCAACCTTGAGGCGACCCTTGCCGAACAGATCGAAGAAGCTGGCGGGATGGACAAGATCAACGGCATCGTTCTGGACTTGCGCAACAACCCCGGTGGCCTGCTGACACAGGCGATTAAGGTGTCGGATTCCTTCCTTGAAAAGGGCGAGATCGTATCGACCCGGGGCCGCAACCCCGAGGATGGGGAACGCTTCAATGCAACCCCGGGCGATCTGGCAGAAGGCAAACCGGTGGTCGTTCTGATCAACGGCGGTTCCGCCTCGGCCTCTGAGATCGTGGCAGGTGCGCTGCAGGATCACCGCCGTGCCATCGTGGTGGGTACCAAATCTTTCGGCAAAGGCTCGGTCCAGACCGTGATGCCGTTGCGCGGCGATGGCGCGATGCGCCTGACCACGGCACGCTATTACACACCGTCAGGTCGCTCGATCCAGGCGTTGGGTGTCAGCCCGGACATCGTGGTTGAACAGCCCCGTCGCAAGCCTGCATCCGAGGACGAGGAAGAAACCAATGCCCGCAGCACCCGGTCCGAAGCCGATCTGCGTGGGAGTCTGAACAACGACAGCCTGTCCGAAGACGAAATTCGCCAGATCGAAGAAGACCGCGCCAAGGCCGAAGCTGCTGCAGAACTGCGTGAGCAGGATTATCAGCTGGCCTATGCCATCGACATCCTGAAAGGCCTGTCAGCGCTGGGTCCGAACAAGTAAGAGTAAGACGGTCAGAAAACAGATCGAAGCCGCGCCTTTCAGGGCGCGGCTTTTTCATTGGGGCGGTTCAACGTCAATTCACGGTCGGGGCGGGAGCACACCGTTACTTTGCAGCACTTGCAGAACGTCCAGAATTGCGGCTGTACTGACCTCGACCGAGCCAAGAAAATAGACCCCGACACCGCCTTGCCCCAATTCACGCGTGCCACCGTCATCATAGCTGGGTCGCAGAGATGCCAATTGGGGCGGTAGGTCGATACAGATCGGGTGCTTGTCCAGACCAGCATGGACGGCAGCCAGAAACACGTTCCGTGCCTGATCCAGATACTCTTGCTGGTCCGCAGTGGGTTCCAGTGCTCCGGTCAACTTAACCCGCGCATCGTCGAGTTCGAACTGCACGCATTGTTCTTCGATCCGTGCAGACGCCGTTGCGCTGATACTGACATCCTGAGCAAATAGTTGCTCGCCGCGATCAGCGACACGCAATCCTTCGCGTGCGCAGTCAAAAAACTCGGCACTCATCCCGGCCTCGACAGAAACATCTTCATCTTGCGCCTTTATCGTTACGCCTGTCAGTCGGATCTTGCTGTTGCAGACATCAATCAGAGTGTCTCCGTCGTATGCCTGTACGATGGCGGTCTGCAACGCTTGCAGATCCAGAAGGGCTTCGACCCCAATACGCGTCAAAGCGACTTCAGTAAGGCGAAAGCGCAGGTCATAAGGAACGTCTGCGCCCTTGATATCCACACTGCGTTGAAACCTCAGATCGACAACTTCCGCCGCGATTGTGGCGCTGCAGGTCAGGGTGGCCAACGCAAGACCATGTACCAGTCGACGCAGTCTCTTCATTGCTCGGCGCTCCCCAACAAGCCTTTTTGATCAAGGCCACGGATCAGGTCCAAAAGTGTCGCGGCGCTGGTGTCAACCGACCCCTGCAAGGCAACGCCCAACCCGCCATCGTCGATTTCGCGAACGCCGCCAGCGTAAAACCTCGGGTCGAGGCTCGCAATTGATGGGGGCAACTCCGGGCAGACTGGATGATCGGCCAGAACTTCGCCGCCCTTTTCAAGGATCAGGTCGGTCGCTTTTTCGGTCAGACCAAAGAGATCAGCGAGCCCGCCCAGAAAACCAAGTGGATCAAGCGCGACGTCAACCAATTGAAAGCGAATGCACTTTCCCCTGGCCATCGCCTTGGCTGTTGCCGTGAAGTTCACGTTCTGGCCCAGCAGAAGCACACCGCGATAGTGAGTTTTGGGGTCTTTTGTGTTACAGGCGAACAGCTTGGCCTGAACCTGGCCGCGCACAGTGACTGCATTCCCGGTGGCATTTGCGTCTGACATCGCCAAGGCAATCTGAAGCCTGCATGTCTCTTCGAGCACGCCAGACAAAAGCCCGGCCACGTTGCGTTGAACAGATCTGAGGTCGACAAATGCATCGACGCCAAGCCGGTTCTGGCTTTCATCTGTCAGGCGCAGATACAGGATCAGCGGGAGTTGCGCGCCGCGCGCGGAAAAGGGTTGCTGTTTCTTGAAGGCCACATCGTCAGCAGCGGCCAAGCTCGCACATGCAGCGATCAAAAGTGCCAGTAAGAGCCGTGCGCCTGCCAAGGTTGAAATGTCCTGAAATAAGAATTCCCGCAGTGAAGCTTGCTTTGAATGACCTGAAAATCAAGCCTTTACCGAAAACGCTGTTTGGTTTGTCGCGATGCCAGACGCCGGTCAATCGGCAGGGCTGGAGGCCGTCTGGCAGGCGCGTCTGGCCTCAAAGATAATCAGAGACCTATGTCAGAAATTGAATCAGAGTCAGACAGCCACAGGCAAGAAAATTACATCGTTTCAAGGCAATGCCGACGAAACGCGCGTTTCAGCATGTCCAGCTCAGCCCGCAGCAACTCCATCTCGGCGCGCAGGTCGTCCGAAATAGCCTCGCCTGCGATCAGGGTAAAATCGCCCAGCTTAGTTTCGCCAATCGTATCGTAAATGACAAAGGTCTGCACCCCGTCCGCGACTGAGTGGGTCGGGATCGGAATGGATACGTCCCAGCTTCCGGGTTCGTCGCTTTCGATCACCGACACGCTTTCGACCGGAAGATCCAGGTACTTTACCTGTATTTCCGGGCGTTGAAGGCCAGAGCCGCCAGACAGCCGCCCCTCCCATACGCCATTGCGCAGACGAATTTTTTTCAGCGTCAGATTGCTCATCGTCACGGCTCCTAGATGGCGGCCCGTCTGTATCGGGAAAAGTTGAGATCGCGCAGGATCACCTGGTTCATGTCGGGCGCTTCAAAGATCAGATCCAGCCAGACCTTTTCGATCCGCTTTTCGTTCAGCCGGGAATAAGCAAGGTCGAATTCGACCATGATATCTTCTTCGTTCAGGGGCAGTTCCCGCACGATCTGTTCGGTATTGGGCCCGTATTTGATGTTGAGGCGCGCAAAGATTTCGAGTGGTTTTTCCATTTCTACAATGGTGCCGACCCTTAGAAGATGCGACTTGGTCAGCCCTTCGGAGGCCTCCAGCGGCAGGTCGATCACCAGCGACAGGAACGAGCCGTCGAATTTGAAAACGTCCATGCGCAGGCCATAGGGGGCCAGATCTTCCTGACGCAGATTGCGAAGCTGGCGCAGGGTCAGTTCTGAAAACTCGCAGTCGTGAAACAGGGTGACTTCATCGCCCAGTCTGGACTTTGGCGGGGCCGAGGACAGGCCGGGAATTGGCAAAGGGCCGCGCCACAGTTCGGGTCGCCACGACCAGTCCGTGCCATGCGGTTTGGGAAAGAAGGACGATCCGACCTTGGGCAGAGCCAGCCGCCCGTCCGCTGTATGGATCAGCATATCAAGATGCGCGCGCAACTGTCGCGCGTCGTTGCGCTGGGTCCGCAGGTCGGTCAGCTTTGCCTGATCCGCACCACGCGCAGCGCGGCGCCATTTGCGCAGAGCATTGGTTTGAAACAGCAGGTCGAATGGTCTGCTCATTTTTGTTTTCCCATCGCTTGGCGCGTGGTTACGTCTGTTGCTTTGCCCAATATCTAACGGAATGCGATCACTCAAATAAACCGGTAATCACTTTGAAAGGCGATTTATTTGCTTCGGCGGGCTTCCCGGTCTCGGGTGTTTCAGCGGTTTTCGCGGGCTGGGTGGGGCGCGCGGTGGCGCTGGCGCGGCGTGTCAGGTTGGCCAGTTCCGCCAAAATCCGGGCCCCGTCACTGCCAAGCGCCGGGCTGGTTTCGGGGGCATACAAGGCAAGTCCGACCAGTTGACCGTTCAGCGCAAAGGCACTGCGCCAATGTTCAGGGCTAAGCCCGTCAGTCACGCTTTGCTCTGTGGCAAGCCGGATCAGCGGAAGGCCATCGGCATGCTTTGATTCTATGATTTTTGACGGTGATGCGGATGCGATCAGATCGTCCAGTGTCGGCGCGGTTGCGCCCGTATCCTGAGGGGCCGTCGTGACCGTGATCAACGCCAGTTCTTGTGCAGCAAAGAAGCCTTTGACACCCAAAGCATCGCAGCGGGCCAGCAAGGCAAAACCAGCGTTTGTAGACCGGCGCACGGAGCTTGGATCGATGCAATACCCTCTGGGTGCTGACAAAAGAACGTCCCCGCCAGCCAGATCCACAAGTGTCATCTGTTGGGGGGAATCCTGAGCCTTTAACAAGGCTGGCGCGTCGTCGCACCCGGTCAGTAACAACAGCCCGAGTGCGACCAACAGCGGTTTAGAGTTCCATGTACTCATGTTTCTCGGCCGCGCCGCCGGGATGAGTGACCGCCCCTTTGTAGGTGGCGCCAACCAACTGGGCGAATTTCCATAAAGCACCGGACGCATAAATGGTCTCGCGCGGGCCGGCCCAGGCCTCTTTGCGGGCCGCCAGTTCTTCGTCTGTCAGATCCACGTTGATATCGCCGGTCAGGGCGTTGATGGTGATCGCGTCGCCGTTTTTCAGCAATGCGATCGGGCCGCCTTGTGCTGCTTCGGGGCCGACATGTCCCACGCAGAACCCACGGGTCGCGCCCGAGAACCGGCCATCGGTGATCAGGGCGACTTTCTTGCCCATACCCTGGCCGGAAAGCGCCGCTGTGGTGGCCAGCATTTCGCGCATGCCCGGGCCGCCTGCGGGGCCTTCGTTGCGGATCACGATGACTTCGCCTTCTTTGTAGGCGCGCTCTTTGACCGCTTCAAATGCGTCTTCTTCGCATTCGAAGACCCGTGCAGGGCCGGTAAAGACCTGGTTTTGTGACGGGATGCCCGCAACTTTCACGATGGCACCTTCGGGGGCGATGTTGCCCTTCAGTCCAACCACGCCGCCGGTTTTGGTCAATGGGGCGTCGATGGGATAGATGACTTTGCCGTCGGCCTCGCGGTCGATCATGTCCAGTTCTTCGCCGATGGAACGGCCTGTCGCGGTCATGCAGTCTTCGTGGATCAGCCCTGCTTTGCGCAGTTCTTTCATGACCACCGGAATACCACCGGCGTCATAGAGATCCTTGGCGACGTATTGGCCGCCCGGTTTCAGGTCGACGAAATACGGGGTGTCGCGGAAGATTTCGCAGACATCGTCGAGGTAAAACTCGATCCCGGCCTCGTGCGCGATGGCCGGCAGGTGCAGACCGGCGTTGGTCGACCCACCTGTGCAGGCGACGACGCGGGCTGCGTTTTCCAGCGACTGGCGGGTGACGATGTCACGGGCACGGATGTCGCGTTCCAGCAGGTCCATCACGGCCTGACCCGACGCTTCGGCGTATTGGTCGCGGCTTTCATACGGTGCGGGCATACCTGACGAATTCATCAGGGCCAGTCCGATGGCTTCGGACACACAGGCCATGGTGTTCGCGGTGAACTGACCGCCACAGGCGCCTGCGCTTGGGCAAGCGACGCGTTCCAGCATTTCAAGGGCCGCGTCTGACAAGGTGCCATTCTGATTGCGCCCGACGGCTTCGAACATGTCCTGCACGGTCAAATCGCGCGACCGGAAGTCTTCCGGGATCTCATCGACTTGCGGCGCCTTGCCCGGCAGGATCGACCCGCCATAGATGAACACGGACGGAACGTTCAGGCGCACCATCGCCATCATCATGCCCGGCAGGGATTTGTCGCAGCCCGCAAGGCCGACAATGGCGTCATAGCAGTGGCCGCGCATGGTCAACTCGACGGTATCGGCAATCGCCTCGCGCGATGCCAGCGATGACCGCATGCCTTCGTGCCCCATCGCGATGCCGTCCGTGACGGTGATGGTGGTGAATTCACGCGGGGTGCCATCAGCGGCTTTCACGCCCAGCTTCACAGCCTGAGCCTGACGGTTCAGCGAGATGTTGCAGGGCGCGGCTTCGTTCCAGCAGGTGGCGACGCCGACCAGCGGTTGATGGATTTCGTGCTCGGTCATGCCCATGGCATAGTAATACGACCGATGCGGCGCGCGGGCCGGTCCCTCGGTCACGTGGCGACTGGGCAGTTTTGACTTGTCAAAGACGCGCTTGTTCATGGCTGGCCTCCCGAAAAAATAGCTTGTTCTGCAATAGCTCCGCCCCTTGCAAGGTACAAGGGCGATTGCACTTTTCAGGGTTGTGCAACTTGTATTCGACCCTGCCAGTGCTTACCGTCTGGCAGCCGCAAACGCGGCCCGCAAAGGTCGCGAAGGAGCCTGTCCAGAGGTATGGAACCGACACTGTTCTCCTTTATCTGGAAGCACTCCAAGCGCGAGCAACTGTGGTTGCTTGTGCTGACGCTGGTGTCGTTCCCGTTTCTATACGCGTCCCTGGAACTGCCCAAACGCATCATCAACGACGCCATCGGGTCGTCAACGGCGCAAGTTGATGTTTATGGAGTCGAACTGAGCCAGGTGCAGTACCTGATGGTCTTGTGTTTCGCGTTTCTGGGCACCGTTCTGATCAGCGGTTTGATGAAGATGCACATCAACACCAAGAAAGGCGTGCTGTCTGAACGGATGCTGCGTCGGCTGCGTTATCAGTTGATCGGTCGGATGATGCGGTTCCCCGCGCCCTATTTCCGCACAACCAGTCAGGGCGAACTGGTGTCGATGATCACGTCCGAGGCCGAACCAATGGGCGGGCTGATGGGCGATGCGGTCGCGCAGCCGGTGTTCCAACTTGGCCAGATGCTGACGATCGTCATCTTTCTGTTCATGCAAAGCGTCTGGTTTGGCCTGGCCTCGGTCGCGCTGATCCCGTTGCAGGCCTGGCTGATCCCGATGCTGCAACGCCAGATCAACCTGCTGAACAAGGACCGCATCAAAGAGGTGCGCCATCTGGCCACCGAAATCGGGGAAAGCGCGGCAGGCATCAGCGATCTGCGGGCCAATGGTGGCTGGCGGTACCGGATGGCCTTGTTCACTGATCGTCTGGGCCGGTTGTTCGAGATCCGGTTCCGGATCTATCAGAAGAAGTTCTTTATGAAGTTCCTCAACAACCTGATCACCCAGATGACGCCGTTTCTGTTCTACTCGGTGGGCGGTGTTCTGGCCATTCAGGGGCAGATCACGGTGGGGGCTTTGGTTGCTGCGCTGGGCGCATACAAGGACCTGAGTTCGCCGTGGAAAGAACTGCTGTTCTATTACAACCAGGTGCAGGACATGTCGTTGCGCTGGGATGTTGTCACCGAACGTTTTGCGCCACGCAACATGATTCCTGCTGAGTTGTTTGAAGGTGAGCCGACAAGCACGCCGCGCCTGCTGGGTGATCTGGAGCTGCAAAACATCACCGTGCGCGATCAGGATGGCAACGCAATCCTTGAGGACATCAACCTGACCATCCCAGCGGGCGCGCGTGTGGCGATCCAAAGCGCCCGAGCCTCCGAGCGCAAGGCATTGGGAGAATTGCTGACTCGCGAAATCACGCCTGCACGCGGCCAGGTGATTGTCGCGGGCCACTCACTGAGCGAGTTGCATCAGGCAGTTATCGCCGCCCGGATCGGATATGCCCATTCGCGCCCGTACCTGTTTGACGGGACGTTGGGGGACAATCTGCTGATGCCGCTGAAAGTCAGGCCACAGGAAGTCCCGTGGGACCCTGTCCGCAGAAAGCGTGTCGTGACCGAGGCTGAGCGGTCTGGCAACAGCCTTGATCTTATCAACGCCAATTGGATCGACCCGGCCATCGCGGGTCTGACTGACGGCGATGATATCCGGGACTGGTGGTTCCGTCTGGTCCAAGCCATGGGGATCGACGAGTTCATGTTCCGCCGCACACTCAGATCCCGGTTCGATCCCGATGTTCATCCGGCGCTGGCAAGGCAAATTGTCGATTTGCGGCCTGAAATCCACGACAGCCTGATACAGGCAAAGCTGGATCATTTCGTTCATCACTTTGACCCCGAACAGTTCAACCCTGCTATTCCACTGGCTGGCAACCTGTTGTTCGCCACCCCCAAAAACGACTTCGAGACACTCAACCTTGAGCAAGAACAAGTGTTTGTGGACCTCCTGCGCGAAGAAGATCTGGTCGAAGACACGATGGCAATTTCGCTGGGTGTCATCGACACCCTGAACCGGACCTTTGGGCGCGACGGAACCGAACACCCGCTGTTTTTGAAGCTGGGGCTGGACCCCGATTTGTATCTGAGGCTTTCGGCCTTGGCTGAGCGGGTTCAGCACAGCCGGGCGGCAAAGCTGAGCGACGCAGACCGTATACTGCTTTTGACGGTCCCGTTCACGCTGACAGCGGAACAAATCGGGCCGGACTTCCCCGAAGAATACAAGGAAAAGATCCTGTCTATCCGCCGGTCGCAGGCGGTTTGGCTGCGCGCGCATCTTGGTCGTGAATTTGTTCCGGTTACGCCCGATCAATACATCCCAAGGCTGACTGTGGTCGAAAACGCGATTTATGGTCGGGTATCGGCGATGGCTGGTGCCTATGCCGAAGCGATCGAAAACATCGTCGCCGACGCGCTGATTGCGCATGGGTTGCGACAGCGTGTTGCGGCGATCACCTATGACTTGCCCACCGGGTTGGGAGGGGCAAATCTGCCGACGGTGTTTCAGGAACGGGCTGCGTTTAGCAGGGCAGGGATCAAACGGCCTGACATTCTGATCATGGACCACGTGCTGGCCAGCCACGATTCTGCAAGTCGCTTAAGCACCCGCGAAAGGTTGCGCGAACTGCTGCCGAAATCGACGATGATCTTCATGGAAGACAGTTTTGCCCATCCCGAGGCCTATGACCTCTATATCGAGATCCATGACGGGCGGATTGACGGTATTGCCCGATCAGCGTTTGAGAACGACGATGAGTCAAACGATCTGAGTCGCAAGCTGACCCTGATCGGATCGACCGACCTGTTCGGGCAACTCGATGCCCGCAACCAGCGACTGCTGGCCTATAGCGCGCAATGGTATGAAGCGGGCGAAGGGCAGCACGTATTCTCGCACGATCAAGCGGCTGACGCGGTTTACCTGTGTCTGGAAGGCCACGCCGAACTGCGCTGGCCCGAAGCCCAACCTGGGTCGGTACCGATATCCCATGTCGCGCCGGGCCGATTGATCGGTGATCTGGCCGTGATCACTCGTGACAAACGCAGTCTGGATCTGGTCGCCACCGAACCTACAACGTTCCTTCGGATCGGAGCCGAGGAATTCCGCGCGGTGATTGAAAGCGACGCAACCGTTGCGGTTCAGTTGCTGGAAAGCGTCGCAATGCATCTGACAGGTGCCGCGGAATTGTTGCAGATGGCGCAGGTGAATCTGGCCGACTATGCCGACCCGGATGCCGGCCCGATTTCGCTTGAGACGTTCGGAGAGCAGGTGAATGACTAGACGCGCCTATGACTGGCACGAAGTTCTGGTCGCCCCGGCCCGAGCGTACCCGCAGCTTTGGCGGCTGATCAGTGGGCTGATCCTGATCGGGATCATCACACTGGGTCTGAACGCCAGTCTGATTGCGGCCTTGACGTCGATGATGCCGATGGAATGGGTCATCGGTCTGGAAACAGGCAGCAAACCGGGCCAACTGCTGGTCCTGTTGATGGCTTTCGGGTTTGTCACCATTGCGGTGGCGGTTGCCGCCCGCAACCTGCAACACAGAACGTTTCAGAGCGTTATCGGGCCATATGGGTTGGCGTTGCGGCAGTTCTGGCGCGTGTTCTGGCGTTTACTTGCGCTGATGGTCGCTGTGTTCCTGTTGCCGCCCTATGGCATGGACGACCCGATGGAACCCAACCTGTCGGTGGCCGTCTGGTTGATGCTGCTGCCGTTGTCGCTTGGGGCGTTGCTGATCCAGACCAGCGCCGAAGAAATTCTGTTTCGCGGGTACATGCAGCAAGCTTTGGCGGCCCGCTTCAGCCACCCGGCGATCTGGATCGGGGTGCCATCTCTACTTTTTGCCTTTGGTCACTACCTTCCGGTTCAGGCCGGGGAAAACGCGGTGATGGTTGCGCTTTGGGCAGGGTTGTTCGGCATGTTGTCGGCGGATCTGACCGCGCGGGCCGGAACGCTTGGCCCGGCGATTGCGGTGCATTTCTTTAACAATCTCATCGCTATCCTTATTGTTTCGGTCCCTGGCAACCTGAGTGGTTTGTCGCTTTTCCTGCTGCCCTACGGCATGGATGACACTGACGTCATGCGCGGCTGGCTGATGGTAGATTTCGCAATGATGGTGGTTTGCTGGCTTGTTGCGCGGCTTGCTCTACGCCGTTGATTGCAATTGTGGCTGCACAGGCTTATCTGAGCCACGACAAACCACGTTTGCCTGAGGCTTTTTATGAACTGGATCACCAACTACGTCCGGCCCCGGATCAATTCGATCTTCTCCCGCCGCGAGGTACCTGAAAACCTTTGGCAGAAGTGCGATGAATGCGGCACGATGTTGTTTCACCGTGAGCTGAAAGACAACCTGAACGTCTGCACCAGCTGCGGCCACCATATGGCGATCAGCCCCCGGGACCGGGTCGAAGCGCTTTTTGATGGCGGCATTTATGCCGAAATCAGCGTGCCCGAGCCTTTGGCAGATCCGCTCCATTTCCGGGATCAGAAGAAATATCCGGACCGGATGAAGACGGCGCAGAAAAACACCGGCGAAAAAGAGGCTATGCTTGTCGCCACCGGGGAAATCGGGCGCACCCCCATCGTGGTCGCGTGTCAGGATTTTTCGTTCATGGGCGGCTCCATGGGCATGTATGTCGGCAACGCAATCATCGCCGCCGCCGAAGAAGCGGTTAAACTGAAGCGACCGATGGTCCTGTTCTCTGCTGCCGGTGGTGCACGCATGCAGGAAGGCATCCTGTCGCTTATGCAGATGCCGCGCACAACTGTGGCCGTGCAGATGCTGAAAGAGGCCGGGTTGCCGTATATCGTGGTTCTGACCCATCCCACGACCGGCGGTGTCACGGCGTCTTACGCGATGTTGGGGGACGTCCACATCGCCGAACCCAACGCGCTGATCTGTTTCGCAGGCCCGCGCGTGATTGAGCAAACCATTCGCGAAAAGCTACCCGAAGGGTTCCAGCGCGCCGAGTACCTGCTGGATCACGGGATGCTTGACCGGGTCACGCCGCGCGGCCAGATGCGCGAAGAGCTGATCACCATCACCCGGATGCTGCTGGGCCTGCCGCCTGCGATCCGGGGTGATCTGCCTCCACCTGATCCGACCGAAGAAACGGTGGCCGAACCTGTCGAAAAGACCGCACCTGCAGACCTAGACCCAAAAGCATGAGCGGGCCGACATCGGATGTCATCCTTGAGAGGATGATGGCCCTGCACCCCAAGATCATTGATCTGACGCTGGACCGGGTCTGGCGACTGTTGGAGGCTTTGGACAACCCTCAGAATGACCTGCCGCCGGTGATTCACATTGCCGGAACCAATGGCAAGGGATCGACGCAGGCGATGATCCGTGCCGGGTTGGAAGCCGCCGGGAAGTCCGTGCATGCTTATACCTCGCCGCATCTGGCACGGTTTCACGAACGCATTCGCGTGGCCGGGCAGCTGATTTCTGAACCTGACCTGACAGCGGTTCTGGATGACTGTTATGCGGCCAATGGTGGCGTCGGGATCACCTATTTTGAGATCACCACCTGTGCCGCCTTGTTGGCCTTTGCCCGGACCCCCGCAGATTTCACGTTGTTGGAAGTCGGTCTTGGTGGGCGGCTGGATGCGACCAACGTGATCGACAAGCCCGCGCTGACCATCATCACACCGGTGTCGATCGACCATCAGCAGTTTCTTGGTGATACATTGGAAAAGATCGCCTTCGAGAAAGCCGGGATCATCAAGCGTGGTGTGCCTTGCGTCGTCGGCCCACAGCAAGAGGCTGCGATGGAGGTGATCGAAGATGTTGCTGCCCGTCTTGGCGCGCCGCTGATTGCGCATGGTCAGCAGTGGCACGTAACCGAAGAACGCGGACGCCTGATCTATCAGGACGAAACCGGTCTGTGTGACCCGCCATTGCCAAACTTGCCGGGACCGCACCAAATCCAGAACGCAGGGGCTGCGCTGGCAGCGCTGCGGCATCTGGGTATGGGCGACGTGGCATATGAGGCTGCTGTAGGCAAAGCCGAATGGCCCGCGCGGATGCAGCGCCTGACCTCTGGCACTCTGGCCGAGGCCGCGCCTCAGGCCGAAATCTGGCTGGATGGGGGGCACAATGCCGCCGCTGGAAAGGCCATAGCAGATACACTCACGCGTCTTCCTGAGCGCCCGACCCATCTGATCTGCGGGATGCTGAACACCAAGGACGTCACCGGATACATGCGCCCACTGGCCGGATTGGCCGCGTCGTTGACGGCTGTTTCGATCCCCGGTGAGGCGAATACGTTGCCAGCCGCCGACACCAGCGCGGCGGCCCGTTCCGTTGGCATGACAGCCGGTGAGGCCGAAAGCGTTTCCCAGGCTCTGGCGCGCATCGTTGCGGACGATCCCATGGCCCGGGTGCTGATCTGTGGCTCACTGTACCTGGCCGGCGCGGTGCTGCGCGAAAACGGATAGGCAAAGAGGGGGCACTGCCCCCGATGCCCTGCGGGCCTCTCCCCCGGAGTATTTTCAAAGAGATGATGACAAGCCCCGTCATTCAAGCGGGTAGACAAATGTCGGACCGGATGCGGGGCTGGGGCGAAACCCGAGGTGCGCATAGATGTCCTGAGCGGTTTCGTTTTCGGGGGCCGTGCCCACGGTCATCGCCTTGCATCCCATTTCTTGCCCAATGGCCAGACAGGCCTTGATCAATTGTTTGCCCAACCCTTGACCGCGCCAATCAGGACGGATGAACAGATGGTGCAGGTCCAGTCCTTTCTGGCCAAATTGCAGTCTGTAGCGCGGCAGCAGGGCTGCATATCCGGCCAGTTGGCCATTCCGGTCTTCTGCCACAAGAACCTTTGCCCAAGCTGGGCTACTGAACAGGTCGCGGGAGAGGGCTGCCGGGGTGATAGGCGACGAATCGTCGTGGTGGGCGGCAAGTGCTGCGATCATATCGACCAAAGCGGGCAAGTCGCCAGGAAGTGCGCTGCGTATTTTGGGGAGGGTCATAACGTGTCCTTGAAGGTTGGCCCTCAAAGACAAAAAAAACCGCCCTCAAGGGCGGAGTGTCGGAAATACCTGAAAACCCGCCGTCAATATCGGGTGCTAAAATACCAAGTCTGATGCGCGGCATGGGTCATGGCGCGACGTTAGCGCTGCCAGTGGGGTAGGTCAACTCCCCCAATCTTCGGCTTGCATTTCGCGCAAGCGCGAGGCGGTGCGTTCGAATTCAAATGCGCCGTCACCTTCGACGTAAAGCATCTCGGGCTCGGCGGCGGCGGAACAGATCAGCCGAACTTTTGCCTCGTACAATGCGTCGATCAGCGTAACGAAGCGTTTGGCTTCGTTGAAGTTTGATCGCGACAGGCGCGGGACATCTTCCAGGATCAGAACCTTGACCGCGTCAGCGATGGCGAGGAAATCACCGGGGCCGAGAAATTTGCCGCAGAGATCATAGAAATTGGCGCGGCCCACTCCGTTGCGGAACTGCGGGATGATCACGTCGCGGCCTTTTACCTGTAGCACCAGTTCACTGGCCGGTCCGCCCGTCAGGTGTTCCCACACGATATGGATTTTTTCGCGGGCTTCGGGGCCGATTGGCGTGAAGTAGACCGGGCTGCCCTGCAGGCGATTCTGGCGATAATCCGTAGGGCTGACCAGTTCCCAGACGACAAGCTGTTCCTTGATCAGTTTGATGAAGGGCAGGAACAGCTGTCGGTTCAACCCGTTCTTGTACAGGTCATCCGGCACCCGGTTTGACGTGGTCACGATGACCACTCCGGCCGCAAAAAGTGCCTCGAACAGACGCCCGACGATCATTGCGTCAGTGATGTCTGTGATTTGCATTTCGTCGAACGCCAGCACCCGGACCGACGCGGCCACATCGGCAGCCACCGGGGCAATCGCATCGTCGACTCCGCACTGACGTGCCTCGTGCATTGCGGCATGGATCTCTTGCATGAAAGCGTGGAAATGGACGCGCCGAACCGGTGTGCCTTCAAGCGAGTCGACGAACAGGTCCATCAACATTGATTTGCCCCGACCGACACCGCCCCACAGGTACAGCCCCTTGGGTGGCGGCGGCGCTTTTTTGCGGAACAGGCCGCGCTTCACAGGGGCAGCGGCCAGACCGGAACCGATCCGGTCGAATTCCGGCATGACGGCCTCTTGCGCGTCGTCATGGTACAGGTCGCCAGCGGCGATACGGGCGTGATAAAGGGAGGATGCGTCGCTCATACCGAACGCATAGCGCGGGTGGTCATTGTTGAAAAGTGACTGTGCGATGTGGGCTGGACCAATTCATCAGAATCGCTGACCTATCGCGTCAAAAAAGCTGAATTGACGGTGCATTTTTGAACGCTAGGGTCTGACCTGCGCTGAGAGAGTTTTGTAATGCCCCGTTCCGCTTCTTTGATTTCGCCGATTCTGATTGTTGGCTGCATCATCATCATGGTCAGTTTCGCCGTCCGCGCATCGTTCGGCATGTTTCAGATTCCTGTTGCTGCCGAATTCGGGTGGCCCCGGGCCGAGTTCTCGCTTGCTATCGCGATCCAGAATCTGGCGTGGGGGATCGGGCAGCCGATTTTTGGCGCAATTGCTGAGAAGATTGGTGACCGCAAGGCGATCATTACCGGCGCGATCATCTATGCTGGCGGTATGGTCCTGACCGCTTGGTCGACGACTCCCACGGAACTCCAATTATATGCGTGGTTGGTGGGGTTTGGCATCGCGGGGACCGGATTTGGCGTCGTGCTGGGTGTGGTCGGTCGGGCGTCGTCAGACGAAAACCGGTCGATGTCGCTGGCCATCGTCACGGCAGCGGGCAGCATAGGGCAAGTGGTCGGTGCGCCCACAGCAGAGTGGTTGATGACGTTTCTCAGTTGGCAGGAGACCTTTGTGGTCTTTGCCTTTGTCATCCTTGCGCTTGTGATGGTGGTGCCGTTGTTGCGCGGGCCGAAATTGGCCAACAAGGCCGAACTGGAAGAATCCATGGGCCGGGTTCTGGTCAAGGCGTTCCGCGATCCGTCCTATACGCTGATCTTTCTGGGGTTCTTCAGTTGCGGGTATCAGCTGGGATTCATCACCGCGCATTTCCCGGCCTTCGTGACCGAGATGTGTGGACCGATCGAGCCGGGCAGCGCGTTGTACAGTATCGGCGTGACGACCACGTCGGCGTTGGGGGCGATGTCCATTGCCCTGATCGGTCTGGCCAATATCGCGGGCACGCTTACGGCGGGATGGGCGGGTAAATATTACTCCAAGAAATACTTGCTGGCGGGCATCTATGTTGCCCGGACCGTCGTTGCCGCCGCGTTTATCCTTTTGCCGATCACGCCGCTTTCCGTGATCCTTTTCTCGATTGCGATGGGGTCGCTCTGGCTGGCGACTGTGCCGCTGACTTCAGGGTTGGTCGCGCATATTTACGGGTTGCGTTACATGGGCACGCTGTACGGTATCGTGTTTCTGAGCCACCAGATTGGCGGGTTCCTTGGGGTCTGGCTTGGCGGGCGCATGTATGACGTATTCGGCGACTACACGATGGTCTGGTGGATTGGCGTCGGAGTTGGGGCGTTCAGCGCGCTGGTTCACCTGCCGATCAGAGAAGTACCGTTAGGCCAGAGGGCAGCGACAGTACGGGCTTAGATCGGCCCGTCCAGCAACGCCTGCCGCATCGCGTCCAGAACGTCGTCAGTGTGCGAATAGGTCAGGGCATGACCGGCCCCGTCAATCACTTCATGGCGGGCACTGCGGCTCCACTCCGCCATCTTGCCCATCGCGCTCAGCGGGATCACCGAATCGTCGCGTCCCCAGATCGCCAGAACCGGGATGCCAGCCCGGTGGATGGTTCGATGCTCTTGTTCAAGCGCTTCGGTTAATATCCCACGCATGCTGGACAGAACTGCAGGAATGTACCCTCGAAATGACATTTCCCGAAGGATCAAGTCTGTGATCCCCGGAACCGAGCTGGGTTGATCCCGGTCGGCCAGCAGAGTCTTGCGGTGCGTGCGTGGAAAGAACGCCAGCATCAGCCAGTCTCCCACAATGGGCACGCGCACAATGAACCGCGTCAAACCCTGGAAGGTTTTTCCTATGCCGGCAGGTGCAATCAAAACCAATTGGCGTATCCGATCGGGGTGCACGGCTGCAAAGGCTGTTGAGATGGCACCGCCCATGGAATACCCGATCAGGGTCACGTCGTCGCCGACCTCTTGATCGGCCAGCAGATCTTCCAGCTGTTGCAGGAAGAACGCCTTGTCCTGACGCCCGGGGACGCGATCCGAATATCCACGCCCATACAGATCATAAGTCAGGACACGGTATCCCATCAGAACCAAGCCCTTGGTCATCCCCTGCCAGACAAAAGACGGCGTGGTCAGACCGTGCACACAGACGGCCACCGGCCCTCGCGTTCCGCCCGACCAAGTGTAATGCGTGACGCCCTGGGACAGTTCGGCAAATTCGCCATCTGCGTCGCGTCTTTTGTCCGCGTTCATTTTCCGGCGCGCGGCTTCAGCGACGTAGGGGGCCGCGATCAGCAGCAGAAACAACAACGGGATCAGATAGTTCATTGCACAGCGGTCCAGCGATCAAGGATATACCGGCTGGTCATCAGGTCCAGATGTGCGCCGCCACCATTTTTGAACAGTGTGATGTCGTCATTGCTTTGGGTTTGGAACGCGGCCATGTCATAGTAATCAGCCAGCACGTCGGACCGTGTGATCGCGCCGGTTTCAAGCGGGATCTTCAGCTCTCCGATGTGATCAAGCGTGGTGTCAAAACTGTCGGCGTAGATCTTTGAACGTTGAAGGGCGGTATCGTCAGCCTCGCGCATGTCCGGGCGATAGGCACCAATCATGTTCAGATGCTGACCTGGCTTCAACCAGTCGCCCTTGATGACGGGCTCGGTCGACATGGTGGCGCTCACGATGATGTCTGCTGCCCCTACTGCAGTTTCCAGATCGGGGGCAGGGGTCACATGACTGAATTCGGCGGCCAATGCGTCGGCCTTTGACATGGTGCGGTTCCAGATTGAAAAGCGCGCATCGGGAAACCCGGCGGAAAAGGCTTCGATCAGCGACCGACCGACTGTACCAGCCCCGACGATCAGGATCTGTTTGCTGTCCGGGCGGGCCAGTCGTCGCGCGGCCAAAAGGCTGTCCCCTGCCGTTTTCCATTTGGTGACCAAGTGAAAGTCGATCAAACCCGAGATTGTGCCGTCCTGATCAGAGAAAAGCGACACCGATCCGTTGATCATCGGCTGGCCCGCCTTGGGATTGTCCGGAAAGATCGTCGCGGTTTTCACCGCCAGCCCCAGCCCGTCGATCCAGGCCGATCGCGACAACATAGTGTCAGCACCGCGATACAGGAACGTATCGCCGATTTCGGCTTTTGGCAGCGTATGCCCGACCGCCAAGGTGTCGGTCAGCTCGATCCAGTCAAGCAGGGCTTCGCCTTCGGCAAAGGGTATGAACGGTATCGTCATTTGGCTTCCTCATGCGTCAGAATGCCCTCGGCCACCAACCGGTCGGCCCATCCCTGGGGGCCATCAAACAAATGCGTCTGCCAGCCCCGCTTGTTCGCAGTTTCGATATTGTCCGCGCGATCATCGGCAAAAAGCAAGGCTTGCGGCAAGAATCCGCAATCGGCCTCGACCGCTTCGTAAATGTCGTGATCGGGTTTCGCCATTTTCATGTGTCCCGAGATGTATTGCGTGTCGAAGCCGTGCAGAAAAGGATAGTGTTCGTCCGCCGCGAAGGCAAAGTTCTGAATTCCGAAATTTGAAAGTGCCAGAACCGGCACGCCCTTGGCCCGCAATGCTGTCAGCAGACGCACCGAGTGCGGGATCGCAGGCGAGGCCATTTCGATCCAGTTGTCGTGCCACATCCTGATTTCGTCGCGCCAGTCGGGGTATTTTTCGGCGAAGTCATAGATCGTATCGCGAAAACCTGCGCCCCGATCGATCTTGTCGTTCATGCCGTGCAGGTCGATTTCAGCGAACATGGCCCGGCGACGATCCTCGCCGATTGCCTTGTCGTAGTACCGTTCCGGCTGCCATTCGATCAGAACGTTGCCAATGTCAAAAACAATTGCTTCAGGTCGCATGTCTGCTCCGCTTATGGTTCAGAGGCTTTAGCTTTATGTCAAATCTTCGGTAACCAATTCGTTTCAGGTCGTCATTTTTTGGCGGCGGCTCTCAGTTCGCGCTCTAGCGAGTCCAGAAAACGGGATCGGTCGGCCTTTGAAAAGGCTTTTCCGCCGCCGCCCTGTCCAAGCGGGTTGGCAGCGCGCAGGTCTGCCATCAGATCGCGCATCGCCAGCTGCTGTCCGATGTTACCTTCGGTAAAGGCATCACCTGTGTGCCGCAGAACACGCGCGCCCGCTTCGATACAGCGCGCGGCAAGTGGAATATCGGCGGTGACGACCACGTCGCCGGGGCCGCAGCGGTCTGCGATCCACATATCGGCCACGTCAGCGCCATCGGCGACGATCACGTTTTCGACTAGCGGATTCTGCGACGGTCGCAAACCGCCATTGCTGACGACATACATCTTCAGCTTGTGCCGCGTCGCTACACGCTCGGCCTCGCCCCGAACGGGGCAGGCGTCGGCATCAATGAAAAGCGCGGGCATCTGCAATCAGCTCCAAAGCGCCTCGGCATGGAAGGTGACGTGATCTTCCATAAAGGTCGAGATGAAGAAATAGCTGTGATCATACCCCGGTTGCAGCCGCAGAATGGCCTGTTGGCGGCGTTCGGCGACAGCGGCAGCCAATGCTTCAGGCTTGAGCAAGTCAAGAAACTGGTCGTTGGTGCCGGTATCGATCAGAATGGGGCCGTCAAAACCCTTGTCGCGCATCAGCAATGACGAGTCATGTTTGGCCCAAGCGGCTTCGTCATCGCCCAGATAGGCCGTCAATTGCTTGCGCCCCCAATCAGACGCGGTTGGGTTAGAAATCGGAGCAAATGCTGACACCGACCGGAAGCGTCCCGGCAGGTTCATTGCCATAGTCAACGCGCCGTGCCCCCCCATCGAGTGTCCCGTGATCGATTGACGGTCCATGTCGAGCGCGAATTTGTCCGCCAGCAACGCGGGCAGTTCATCGACCATATAATCCCACATCTGGAAATGCGGTGCCCACGGGGATTGCGTGGCATTCACATAGAACCCAGCGCCCTGACCCAGATCATAAGCTTCATCATCGGCGACGTCTTCGCCTCTTGGCGACGTGTCGGGAAACACCAAAGCAATGCCCTGTTCGGCGGCCCAGGCCTGAGCGCCCGCTTTGACCATCGCGTTTTCATGGGTACAGGTCAGGCCAGACAGGTACCAAAGCACTGGCACTGGGCCATCCTGCGCCTCTTGCGGCATAAAAAGACCAAAGGTCATGTCACACTGGCAGGCTGAGGAGCGGTGTCGATAGACGCCTTGCGTGCCGCCGAATGACTTGTTTTCCGAAAGGGTTTCCATGTCGCGTCTCCGTGTGAATCTGGCTTATGGCTAGCGGGCAGTCGCACGCGCGTCCAGAGTTGGTTTTTGAAATTATCCGGCCATGACCCAGGCGATGACCGGGGGAACAGTCAGGATCGACGCCGCCGTCGACAAAAGGATAGCCGCTGACACGCGATGCGGGGCGACGCCATAGTGTTGCGCCAGCATATACACGTTCCCCGCCACGGGCAGAGCCGAAGCCGCCACCGCAACTGCGGCAGAAAACGGATCGACCGGGAATAGCAGGAACACACCAATCGCCACAAAGAACGGATGCAGGATCAACTTGCAGGTCGATAGCCACACGGCGATCTGCACACGCTCAGCGGATTTGCTGGCCAGTGACGCACCGATGGCAAACAGCGCACCCGGCGTGGCCGCGCCGCCCAAAATAGTCAGGAAGTCATTCAATGGATCGGGGATCGGCAGAGAAAGCGCGGACCAGAGAATGCCGGCTGAGATCGATACGATCATCGGGTTTTTCAACAGACCCAGCCCGATCATCCGCAGCGTTCCAAGGCTCAAACGACCATCCCGGCTGCCGTTCATCAGGATGACGATCAGGGAAGAAAACACCACAAGATCCACGGTCAGCACCAGCATGACTGGTCCAATCGCGGCCTCTCCGAACAGGGCGGCCAGCATGGGCAGCCCCAGAAAGCCCACATTGCCAATGGCCGCGCATTGGGCTTCGACAGCGACGGTTTGTGTGTCCAGCCCACGCATGAACCCGACCAGCGTGGCGATGCCATAAACGGTTGCGGTGCCCCAAAGATACGCGGCCACCAGTCGTCCGTTGTAAATTTCTTCAAATGGCAGGTTGGCCGAAAACCGGAACAACATAGCCGACAGCGGAAAGAAGAAGACGAATTTGGTCAGATAGGCGGTTGCGTCCTCAGGAAAGAACCGTGTGCGCCCGGCGCCATAGCCAAGGCCGATGATTGCGAAAAAGGGCAGGGTTCTCAGGAAAATCTCGACCATACCCTAGGGGGTATCTCTAGCTTGCTGGGCATTCAAGCAATCACAGACTTTGGCGGGTTATTTCCGATAGAGACGGGGGTCGGGCATTGTGAAACGCTGTCATAACTGAACTGTCTGGTTTATATTCAGTTTTTGTCAGTGTTGGAGAATCTATGAAGCAGAGCAGGGACATCATCCGCAAGGGTCGAAAGTTCGATCAAGTCCTTGCCGGGGCGCGCGAAATCTTTCTTGTGGACGGGTTCGAAGGTGCCAGCGTGGATGATATTGCCAAAGCGGCGGCGGTTTCAAAAGCGACGCTGTACAGCTATTTCCCAGACAAACGTCAGCTTTTTATGGAAGTGGCGCGGAACGAATGCGATCTTATGGCGGCGCGCGCCATGCATATCGTCGACGATGATATGCCTGTTCGGGATATTCTGCTCAGCACGGCACGTGAACTAACGGCCTTTTTAATATCGGATTTTGCGCAGGCCATTTTCCGGGTCTGCGTGGCCGAGCGTGACCGGTTTCCTGAATTGGGCCACGCCTTCTATGAATGTGGACCGGCAATGGGGCAGCAGCGGATTAGCGAGTTTCTGACCTGTGCGGTCGAGCGCGGTCAACTGGTGATCAAAGACATCCCCATGGCCGCCGAGCAGTTCGCTGAGCTTTGCAAAGTCAAACTGTGGACCCGCGCCGCATTTGGCGTGCAGACCAGTTTCACCGCGGAAGAAATAGAAGACGTCGCACAGAATGCAGTTGAGACCTTTATGGCGCGCTACGGACGCTAGTCTGTGCGGCGGACCAGCAACTGGTTTCCAGCGCCGCGCTTGGTCTCAAACACTTTGAGGGCCGCAATCAGGTCCGACAGTTTGCGCTGGCCATAGCTGCGGGTGTCGAAATCGGGATTTGCGGCTATGATCCGCTGACCGATCTCTCCCAAGGTAAACCACTCATCTTCCTGATTGATCGAATCCATTGCTTTGAAAACAAGGTTTCTGGCTTCGCGCATTTTGCCTTCTGAAATCTTTCGTTCAGCGGGGGCTGTTTTTGAGCTGCCCTTTTCCGGATCCGGCGACGTGTTTTCGCTCTGAGCGATGTTTTCGAGAAAGATGAACCGCTTGCATGCCTTGCGAAACGCATCGGGCGTTTTCATCTGCCCCATACCGAACACGTCGAGCCCCTGTTCGCGGATCCGGCTGGCCAAACGCGTGAAATCGCTGTCCGAACTGACCAGAACAAACCCGTCGAACCGGCCCGAATGCAGCAGGTCCATGGCATCAATAACCAGCGCGATATCACTGGCATTCTTGCCCACGGTATTGGCGGGCTGGTGGTGGGGGACAAGGCCGAATTCGGCCTGCACCTTGTTCCATCCCGCCATTTGCTGGCTTGAAAAATCGCCATAACAGCGCCGAACCGACGCTTCGCCCAAAGTGGCGATCTCATCGAAGATCGCCTTTACGTATTTGGGTGACGTATTGTCAGCGTCGATCAGAACGGCAAGCAGAGGCGCAGGGTTTGACACTTAGTAAACCACCACTGACCGGATCGACTCACCTGCGTGCATCAGATCGAAGCCTTTGTTTATGTCTTCAAGCGACAGGGTATGGGTGATCATCGGATCGATCTCGATCTTCCCATCCATGTACCAGTCGACGATTTTCGGCACGTCGGTGCGACCGCGTGCGCCACCAAACGCTGTGCCGCGCCAACTGCGGCCCGTGACCAGCTGGAACGGGCGGGTCGAAATTTCGGCCCCTGCAGGCGCCACGCCGATGATGATCGATTCACCCCAACCCTTGTGCGCCGCTTCCAGCGCGGTGCGCATCACGCCGACATTTCCGGTGGCGTCAAAGGTGTAATCCGCGCCGCCTTTGGTCAGGTCGACCAGATGAGACACAAGATCGCCGTCGACCTCGGCCGGGTTCACGAAATCGGTCATGCCGAACCGTTCGGCCATTGGTTTTTTGTCCGGGTTCAGGTCGACGCCAACAATCTGGTCCGCACCAGCCATTCGCAGGCCTTGAAGCACGTTTAGGCCAATGCCGCCCAGACCGAAGACGATGCAACGCGATCCGATTTCGACCTTGGCTGTGTTGATCACAGCGCCGATCCCGGTGGTAACGCCGCAGCCGATATAACAAACCTTGTCGAAAGGTGCGTCCGGGTGGATCTTTGCCAGCGCGATTTCCGGCAGGACTGTGTGGTTCGCGAAGGTCGAACAGCCCATGTAATGCAGGATCGGCGTGCCATCCAGCATCGAGAAACGAGAGGTTCCGTCGGGCATCACGCCCTGGCCCTGGGTCGTCCGGATCGCTTGACACAGGTTGGTCTTGGGGTTCAGGCAGTATTCGCATTCACGACATTCAGGTGTGTAAAGCGGAATGACATGATCGCCGGGTTTCAGCGATGTCACGCCGGGGCCAACCTCAAGCACGACACCCGCGCCTTCATGGCCCAAAATCGCCGGGAACATGCCTTCGGGGTCGGCGCCGGACAGGGTGAATTCATCCGTATGACAGATGCCGGTGGCCTTGATTTCGACCAGAACTTCGCCAGCCTTCGGACCGTCAAGGTTCACTTCCATGATTTCAAGGGGTTTTCCGGCCTCAAGGGCCACGGCAGCACGTGTACGCATGGACAATTTCTCCCAGTAGAACTTTTCTGACCGTGCGGGAAATGATCGGTGTTTTCAACTGGCTTCTGAGTGTCATATGCTTTTTTGCAGGCGGATTTGGACCGCGGGTGGACGAAAGGGTCGGGTGATGAGATTCGGTATCATGGCAGCGTTTATGATCTGCGCGGCTGCAGCTTGTTCTGCAGATGAAGACACTTGTGGTGCCGGGGCACTAAGCCCGTTGCTGAACCAACCTCTGGATCAGGTCGAAGGTCAACTGCCTGAACAAGCGCGCATCCTTCCACCTGACAGCGTCATGACGCAGGATTTTCGCCCCGACCGCGTGAACGTCGATCTGGATGAGGATGGCGTGATTATCCGGCTCTGGTGCGGGTGATACGTCAGGGCGGTTTGCGGAACGTGTCGTGGCAGGCCAGGCAGGCGTTCACCATCTCGGGTAATGTCTGACGCAGGCCGTTCAGGTTACCGGTGCGCAGGCGGCGCGCTGCCTGACGTGCGGATTTGGCGCGCAGGCTGAACGTTTCCCAATATACCCAGATGTCATCGCTTGCATTGGACAGCGGGTCTTCATGCGGTTTGCGAAAACGGCGTGGAATATCGCGAAGGGCGCGGGTCAAGGCCCGGCGGGATGATCGCGCCCGCGTTTCATCGAACAGGATGCGTCCGGCCATCATGTCAACCAGCGGTGCAAGCGCGGCCTTGGCCATGTTCATGGTTGCCATGCGTTTCAGGACGCCGGGGTGTTCGACCTTTTCCTGATCCTGGGCCATCGCGGGCAGTGCGATCAGGAGTAAAAGCCATGCCGCAACAGTTTTGCCCCGAGCCGAACGCAGCCACGGCTCTCGACTCCCGACGTGATTCCAAGATATGGAACGAAAAGAGAACATTATGTTGCCCAACCTATGTCCAACCGCCGTATCCTTTCGCTCTGGTTTCCGCGCCTTGGTGCCGAACGCCTGATCCGCACCGACCGCGGATTGGTCGAAGGGCCATTGGCCGTGGTTGCAGAACAGTCCAACATGCAGGTTATCACCGCGTTAAATTCGCAAGCGCAGGCTGCCGGGTTGCAGGTGGGCCAGCCGGTGCGCGATGCGCACGCCATGTGCGCGGCTCTGGTCACACGTCCGCGCAATGCCCCGGCTGAGGCCGCATTTCTGACCGTGCTCAGGCGGTGGGCGGGTAAGTTCAGCCCCTGGGTGGCCGAAGATGCCCCTGACGGGCTGATCGTCGATCTGACGGGGTGTACGCATCTGTTCGGTGGTGAAGAGGCGCTTTTGGGCGTGATCGAGGATGATTGCGCCGACATGGGGTTAAGCACCCGGATGGGCATCGCCGACACGCTGGGCGCGGCCTGGGCGCTGGCGCGTTATGCGGGGCAGCAGGCCGGATCTGACCGTAACGGCGACATGATCGATCAGGAAGCACGCGCTACCCGGTCACGAGCTGGCAAACGGCGACACTGGACCAAGGGCGGCGGTCCCCCGGCGTCTGTTGCCGCGACGCGTGGGCTGGCCCGAATTGCGCCGCCCGGTCAGGCGCACGGTGCGCTGGGGGGACTTCCTGTGGCGGCGCTCCGGCTGGAAGCGGACACGGTGGCCCAGCTTAACCGGTTGGGGCTCAGGCGTGTCGGCGATTTGCTGGGCCAACCGCGCGCCGCGTTGGCCCGCCGCTTTGGCAAGGGGTTGGTGTTGCGACTGGATCAGGCGATGGGCAGTGCGCCCGAACCGGTGTCCCCCGCACGTCCATTCAGCCATTTTGCCGTGCGTATGACCCTGCCCGAACCCATCGGGCTAAAGGATGATTTGCTGGCCGGGATCGACCGGATGCTGCCACGGTTGTGTGCGTTGCTGGAAGACAAGGGCCGCGGTGCCCGCACACTGAAGTTTGAGGCGCATCGCACCGATCAGGTGACCGAGGTGATGCAGATCGGTCTGGCCCGGCCCAGCTTTGATCCGCACCGCATCCGCCCGCTGCTGGACCTGAAGCTGGACCAGATCGACGCCGGGTTTGGCATTGATATGCTGCGGATCGAGGCGATACAGACCGAACCTGTTCACGCAAAGACCGCCGTGGGGCATCTGAAAGCAGGCGAAGCGGTACGCGATCGGCTGGCCGGGAACACAGCGCTGGACGATCTGACCGCCAGACTGGGCGCACGGGTCGGGATGGAGGCGATCACCCGCCGTCACCCATCCTCAAGCCATATCCCCGAGAAAACCGCCCAGACGCTTGCTGCCGCCTGGTCCGACCCCGCCCCCTCATGGGATCTGCCAGCGACGCCCCGTCCGCTGTTGATGTGGCCCGCTGAACCGGTGATGACCGACGACACACCTGGACTGCCAGCCCGGTTTCGCTGGCGTGGGCGTGACTGGCAACTGGCCGAAGGACGGGGGCCGGAACGTATCGCGCCCGAATGGTGGCTGGATGATCCGGGGTGGCGCAGCGGAGTGCGCGATTATTGGATCGTGAACACGCAGGATGGCGACCGGTTGTGGCTGTTCTATGCCCATGGGGGGGCATTGTCGTCGGGCTGGTTCTGTCAGGGGCGCTTTGCCTGAGTCAAAAATCACCCAACGACCGGGCATCGAGGCCATTTGAACCGCACCGGGCTTGATTTGCGCGGCAAATGGCGCAACTCTCACTTCATGAACATCGAAACGCCCAGCCCGTTTCCAAACGCCCAGATCCCGACGCAGGTGGCCTTCGACCGCCGCGAGCTTGGCGTTATCCTCTCGGTTTATGGCCGCATGGTCGCTGCTGGTGAATGGCGCGACTATGGCATTTCCTGTCTGCGGGATGTGGCGATCTTTTCGATCTTTCGACGTACCGCCGAGCATCCGATTTATCGGATCGAGAAACGCCCCAAATTGCGCCAGAAACAGGGGCAGTTCATGGTGGTCGCCATGGACGGGCAGATCCTGAAGCGTGGCAATGACCTGAAAACCGTTTTGCGGGTGTTGGAACGCAAGTTGATCCGCGCGGTCGACTGACGCTGCTCAGAAACGTCTGAATCCCGTCACCTGCCCGAATTCCTTTGCATTGATGCGTTCAACGGCGCTGTCCAGCGGTTCGACCGCGACACGCATATGGTGCGCGTTGGCATGGATCAGGCGGTGCCGGTCCAGCATCATGCCCACATGTCCCTTCCAGAACACCAGATCGCCGCGTTGCAGGTCTGTACGGCTGTCGACCGGGGTGCCGATACGGGCCTGCAGATCACTGTCGCGCGGGCAGCTGCGATCAGCGGCATAAAAAGCCATCTGAACAAGGCCCGAACAGTCGATGCCAAACCCGGTGTTGCCGCCCCACAGGTACGGGGTGCCCAGGAAAAGTTCAGCGATATCTGCCGGGTCGTGTGCGCTCCAGGACAGTGGGGCAAGGTGCTGGCGGGCCATGAAGCCGCCGCCCTCAAGCGCCAGAAAATCGCCTTCGGCACCTGTGACGGTGACTTCGGAAAAGAAGCTCAACGTCTCTGTCTCGGGGGCTTTGATATCGGGTTTTGAATAGATGTGGCCGGATCGGATGCAAACCCGGTGGGTCGCTTCCGGCAACGCGGTCACGGCGGCCTGAGGCAGATAGCCGACATAGCCATCGACGGGGTCGACGCCAAAGGCCCAGCCATCGCGCATTTCCAGCACCCGAAACGACCAGCCGTGCAGCATCTGCTTGTCACGCGCCCCTTTGGGGGTCTCACAAAGGTCAACCACAGGGCTGGCGATCCGTATCAGCGTGCCGTCGGTTGTCGGTACAGACACATCAACAGTCCCAGACTTTAGGGCGATGTGGCTGTTGGCAGGGTGGAACCGGCGATCAGTCATAGTCCCACCAATCCGGGCAGCGCGTCCAAAACAGCCCGCGCGCCCTGACCCGCTCCGCCTTTGGAGCGAGCCGGGGCCTTGGTCGGGTTCCAACCATAGACATCGAAGTGCATGTAGCGCGACTGACCGACAAAGCGGCGCAGGAACAGGGCGGCGGTTATTGACCCCGCGAACCCTCCACTGGGTGCGTTGTCCAGGTCGGCGATGCCGGGCTCGATCATCGTTTCATAGGGGGCATGGAAGGGCAGCCGCCAAACCGGATCGGCAACGCGTGTAGAAGACCGTGTCAGCGCCGCAGCCGCATCTTCGTCATCGGTATAGAATGGTGCAAGGTCAGGGCCGACGGCGACCCGTGCCGCGCCGGTCAGCGTGGCCATAGAGAGGATCAAGTCTGGGGTGTCCTCGGCCGCCAGGGCCAAAGCATCGGCCAGAACCAGACGACCCTCGGCATCCGTGTTGTTGATTTCGACCGTCAGACCATTGCGCGCGGTCAAGATATCGCCGGGACGGAATGCGTTACCTGAAACCGCGTTTTCGACAGCCGGGATCAGCACCCGCAACTGTAAAGGCAGCTTCAAGGCCATAATCATGCTGGCCAGCCCCAATACGGTCGCAGCCCCGCCCATGTCCTTTTTCATCAATCCCATGGACGCGCCCGGTTTCAGATTCAGTCCACCGGTGTCGAAACACACGCCTTTACCGACCAAGGTCAGCGTTGGCCCGGCACTGCCCCAACGCATGTCGATCAGGCGCGGTGTGCGGGGTGAGGCCCGCCCAACAGCGTGGATCATCGGTAAGTTCTGCTGAAGCAGCGCATCGCCTTCGATTGTCAAAATGGCGGCGCCATGCTGGGTGGCGAGGTCGCGTGCAGCGGCCTCTAACTCATCCGGGCCCATGTCGGACGACGGCGTATTGATCAGGTCGCGAGTCAACATTTCAGCAGCCGCCATCGCCTCGATCTGGGCAACAACAATGCCGTCGGGGGCCATCAACTGACGGAGCGGGGCGGATTGGGCGCGGTAGCGATCAAAGCTGTAGCCGGTCAATAGCCAGCCAAGGCTTTCGGTCGCCAGTTCATCATTCGGCAGGCCAGACGCAATCTGGTACGTTCCTTCCGGAAGCTTTTCCACCGCACCGGCCAGCGCGAATCGCCCGCGTGCCCGCTGACGTGCATCGCCATAGCCAGCCAGCGCCATCATCGGCGTGCCGTCCGGATCAGGTACGATCAGGGCCTGGCCCTGCGCACCTTTGAAACCGTTTGCCCTGACCCAGGCTTTGACCCTGTCGGGCTGTCCGGCCAGCCACGGATCGAATGCATCAGTGGCGAGGACATGAACCGGGATGGCATCGCTTGATGGCGCAGCAAAAGTCAGGGGCATGGACACTCTCTATGTTTTTCCCAAAACGAGCTTGCAGACTAGCCGTCCCGCCGCCACCTGCAACCCGTCAGAGCGAAAGATCCCGCTGATCCCAGACCGCCGTCAGAGACTTTTCGCCGATCCGGATCAGGCGGTACAGCGTCGCCGCCACCGCAGATCGATCGTCTGACCGCAAGGCCTGACCAACATCGTCAGCCACGCGTGCCAGTGCCGTCATCCCGATTTGATCTGCAATTGCAATCAGGGATCTGGCGCATTTTGACAGTTCCGAGTAATTGTCGGCCCGCCACGCCCGCTCGCAATGCGACAAGCGCACGGCGAGTTCCTCGATCGCGCGACAGACCACGTCTTCGGCCCCGGCATCGCCGAGTTGGCGATACAGTTCGCCCAGTTTGTCCGGATTCAGTCGGACGGTTTCATCCTGATCAAGCGTCAATACTTGTGCCACCACGGTCACCCCAAAACTAACGCCCCCACAGCGCACCGCCATATTTGCTGCGACAGGTTTGCAAAAGGTTGCGATTGTTCTGCCAAGTCTCTCGAAATTTCCGACAATGCGCGCTATCTGTCCAACCCGGTGACACCAATCGGGGAACAAGTCATGGAAACAGCCAAACCTTTGCCCGCCTACCTGGTCCAGCGTTATCAGGGTTGGAAGGCGACAACATACTCAGAGAACAAGGTTTGGTACCGACGCCTGGCCAACGAAGGTCAGCGTCCACGCGCCATGGTGATTTCGTGCTGCGACAGCCGGGTCCATGTCACATCCATTTTCGGTGCCGATCAGGGTGAGTTCTTTATCCATCGGAATATCGCCAACCTTGTGCCGCCTTATGAACCGGACGGGGATCATCACGGTACCAGTGCTGCGATCGAATATGCGGTTACCGCCCTTAAGGTGGCCCACCTGATTGTGCTGGGGCATTCCCAGTGTGGTGGCGTCCAGGGGTGTATCGACATGTGCAAGGGCAACGCGCCGCAGCTGGAAGAAAAAGAAAGCTTCGTGGGGCGTTGGATGGATATCCTGCGTCCGAAATACGATCTGGTGTCGGGCATCGAAGATGCTGAACAGCAGGCCCGTCAGTTTGAAAAGCAGGCCATCGTGACCTCGCTTGAGAACCTGATGAGCTTTCCGTTCATAACCTCGGCGGTCGAAACCGGAGATCTGAGCTTGCACGGTCTGTGGACCGATATCGGCGAAGGTGGATTGCAGTATTTCGACGCAGAAACCAGCGGGTTCAAAAACGTCTGATCGCATTTTACATTGGAGTGGTGGCCGGGGCTTTGGTCCCGGTCACGTCCTGTGCCAAAACCTTTAGAATTGAAGGATTTTGGTGTGCTGATCCGGCAAAACGCCAAAGGCGCGCTTACTTTGTACGAAATTTTGGCCCTTTCGGACGATTTCGTCAGCACATTGTTTCTGGATGCTGACAGATCGGCCGGTAGCGAATATGACTTCAAGACGGCGCAGCATGGTGGAGGTTTTGCGGTCAGCGAAGACTCCCCGCTCTATCCGGAAAGGGCTTAGGGCATCAGTTGCTGAAGCCCTTTATTTCAGCACCTTGTCCTCGGGCCAACTCAGCTGTGTCCTCAGATCAATCACCTTGGTTTCGCCCGGGGCGACCGTGATATCCCACGCCAGAACGCCGTGCATGTCGTCTACGTTTTCTTCATCCGGCGGCGGCGACGCCTGCCAGTCGATCACCAGATCGTCCTGTTCCGAATAGGGCACATTGTCGAGAACGCGGACATCATAGGTTTCTGTGCTCGACAGGTTTTCGATCTCAAGTCGACGATGTTTGCGCTGTTCATTGGACTTTGTGAACAAACCGGTTTCGCCTTCACCAGCCTCGACATTGATAGCGCTCAGACGCAGCTCTTGTATCGGGCCAAAGGGGATGTCGGCCTCACCACCGGCGGGGATGGCTGGCATTTGCCATTCTCCGACAAATACACCGTCCACGAACTGGAGCGAGGTTTCCGAAGCAAGGATGTGCTCAGCCGACGTGTTTTTAACCGTCGCAATGAGAAAGGCCATGTCATCGCGTGATGGCACGGCAATGGCCCTAGTCTTTGCCTGCAAAGGCACTTCGTCCAGACCCAGCTTCATGAAATCGGAGCCTGACGCCATCGTGACCGGATTGGGATAAACATAGGTCACGCCCGGCCCGTCCAGCAGTGTGCCAGCGACGATCGCAGGGGATTCGACAACGGGTTCAGCCGCCAATGCACCATAGCTTTCGGCATCAGATTTGAGGCTTCGTGGCGGTGCGGGGTCTTCGATCCGGCGGCGTTGCGGATACAGTCGGCGGGGTTCGATCTGTCCGGATGGCTCAAGAGTCGACATTGCCAGCCTGATATCGGCCCAGGTTTCGCCGGTGTTTTGCATCGCAAGCGCACTGCGGAGAAGCTGGACACGGGGATCGCCGTCGGTTGACAGCCGAGCGTCATAAACAGGCATCCAGCGGGAGCCCCAATCGCTGAGGTAGGACAGCGTCACCGCCCCGGTCGAGGGCTGATCAGACGTCACGTCGACGATAATCGCCATCCGATCCCGGTCATCACCTGACACAGCTTGCAAAGCCTCTTGCGCCAGTGCCAAAGCAACCTGCAGATCCTTCAGATCGCGGGCCGCTTCCCGGGCGCGAATGTCGGATTGTATGATGATTTCATTGGCGCTTAGCGCGCCGCGGGCCACAAGATCAGATACCTCGGACAAGGCCTCTGGCGCGGCTGACGTAATTGACTCGCCACTACCCAACCGGCCCAGAAACTCTAACTGCATTCGCGCGGCGTCCCCTTCGGCGCGGGCACGGCGGACGTTATCCTGAACCGTCTCAATCTGGCTTTCGATCTGTGCCACGCGATCCTTTGCGGCCACAACATCGGCGCGGTCCGGGAGGCCCTCGGGCGGGGCATAGGACTGGCGGAATGTGACTGGCCCGCTTCGGGCACCATCAACACGGACCCGGATGCTAAGCGGGTCATCGACCTGCGGCAGGTCCCGCAGCACCAGTCGGTGGGTGCCTTGGGGGACGCTAAACTCGGCCTTACGGGTCAAAGCGGCCCCTTCAGGGTACAGCGTAACATCGGTTACCGTGCTGGACAGCACGAAGTCATCGGCCCATGCGGCCATGGGAAGGCAAAACAAAAGACAAAGCGGGCTGCGCATCAGAGCCTCCGGTCAATCAAAAATACCAGGTTGAGCCTGCACAGGCCCGCCGAAAAAACAAGAGGCGCCCGAAATGGGGCGCCTCTGAGAGAACTCTTGCCGAAAAGTCGGGTCAGCCCTTTTTCAGAACCTCACGGCCCAGCAATTCTGCGATCTGCACTGCGTTCAGCGCCGCGCCCTTGCGCAGGTTGTCGCTGACGCACCACAGGTTCAGACCGTTGTCGATGGTGCTGTCCTGACGGATGCGGCTGATGAACGTGGCAAAGTCGCCAACGCATTCAACAGGGGTAACGTATCCACCGTCTTCGCGTTTATCGATCACCATCACACCCGGCGCTTCGCGCAGGATGTCGCGGGCTTCGTCTTCGTCCAGAAAATCTTCGGTTTCGATGTTCACTGCTTCAGAATGACCAACAAAGACCGGGACCCGAACGCAGGTGGCCGTGACCTTGATCGACGGATCAATGATCTTCTTGGTTTCGGCCACCATCTTCCATTCTTCTTTGGTGGTGCCGTCTTCCATGAAGACATCGATATGCGGGATCACGTTGAACGCGATCTGCTTGGTGAACTTTGTGGGTGGCTTGTCGTCGGTGGGGTTGTAGATCGACTTGGTCTGATCCCACAGCTCGTCAATACCCTCTTTGCCGGCACCGGACACAGACTGATAGGTGCTGACGACAACACGCTTGATCGTCGCGCGATCATGTAGCGGCTTCAGCGCCACAACCATCTGTGCGGTTGAGCAGTTCGGGTTGGCAATAATGTTCTTCTTGGCATAGCCATGCACCGCTTGCGGGTTCACTTCCGGAACGATCAGCGGAATGTCCGGATCGTACCGATAGAGCGAGCTGTTATCGATCACGACACAGCCAACTGCGGCCGCCTTGGGGGCGTATTTTTTGGTTGCTTCCGATCCCACGGCGAACAGCGCAATGTCCCATCCGGTAAAGTCGAACGTGTCCAGGTCCTGGGTTTTCAGTGTTTTTTCGCCAAAGCTGACCTCTGTACCGATCGACTTTCGGCTGGCCAGTACAGCCAGTTCATCGACCGGAAAATGGCGCTCGGCCAGGATGTTCAGCATTTCGCGACCCACGTTGCCCGTGGCGCCGACGACGGCGACTCGATAACCCATTTCTGTTTCTCCAAATCTCCCGGTCCTGTGACCGGCGGCGGTTCCATACAGCGAAACCCAATGCGAGGGAAGGGCAGAGTCAGTCCAGGCTGTCGCGGCTGAACATATAGATCACGGTACCCACCAGCAGAAGCAGGGCAAGAAACCCGAAAATCGCCGAATACCCTGCAACGGCGGACGTATCGGCATAAGCTGTGTGGATGCGACCGGTGGCAAGTTGGCCCAGACCGACCCCACCAATTCCGAACAGATTCATCAGTGTCACACCGCGCCCGACCAGATGCGGTGGGAAAAAGGCCCGGCCATGGGCGATGATCACCGGGAAGTAGCCACCAAAAAAGCCGATCAGAGCGCAAAGGGCGATAGACAAAGCTGCGCTGTGGTCGATCAACAGAACCAGAGCCAACAAGGCTATGACCGAGGCGATACCACCGCCTGCAACCAGCCATTTCCGCGTTCCCAGAATCCAGTCTAGCGGACCGTAGGACAATGTTCCCGCGATCATCGATGCCCCCATGATCAGTGTGGCCTGACCGATCTGCCCGGTGTCCAGCGCAAAAACGTCGGACAGATATGGTCCGATCCACAGCCCCCGGATAGACCCGGACGGGAGATAGTTCACCAGCATTAGCGGCAGGATCAGCCACATCACCGGCATGCGCAGCAAACTCAGAACCGACCCTTTTTCCGTGTGATCCGCCTGGTCCGGGTCCTGAACGGTCAGGAAGATACCAGCGGCCACCATGGCAGACATCACCGACAACCCGGCCAATGTACCACGCCAGCCGAACCAGTCGGCGGCCAGGGCGGTGGGGTACGAGGCGATCAGGTTCCCGACCGACCCGACGCCCAGCATTAACGCGGCCAGCGTGGCAAACCGGGCTGGCGGATACTCTCGTGCAAAGATGTAATATGACGCCATCAGAACCGGCGCACACCCGATCCCGATCAGGAACATCGCGGCGTGAATGTGAAACGGTGTGGTCGCCAGCGCGAACAGCGCCGCACCACCTGCGCCCCCGACCAGAAGCAGAACTGACGCGGTCCGGCGCGGACCGATCTTGTCCAACGCCCAGCCGACGGGCAATTGCATCAGGGCAAAGGACAGAAACCACATGCCTGATGCAACAGCTAGAACCTCTGGCCCGGCACCGGTATCGGTTTCCATCGGTCCGGCAAGCACCGCCAGAAACGCACGGAAAAACTGGCTTAGAACATAGGCCAGGCACAAGACGATCAATCCGGCATTCATTTTCGGGGTCCCGCGCTTGTTGCTCAGCGATGGGTGGCATGTCGCGGTCCGGTGCACAAGTGCGTGTGATTTGGTTTCATTTTTGGAAGGCGCAGGGCGGACGGTCTAGGTGGCCCTGACATGAGATTACAGGACACCCCACCGATGTTTGACGACGACAACGCGAATTTTTATGACAGCTTGCCCCGTGTTCAGGATTTTTCCCTGATCGCCGCAAAGCAAGGTTTTTCCCCTTTGCCTGCTGGGTGGGTGATCGGCACGGCTGACATTGTGGCGTCCACGACCGAGATCGAGCGGGGCCGATACAAGACAATCAACATGATCGGGGCGTCGATCATTGCGGCCATGACCAACGCCATGAAGGATCGGGATTTTCCGTTCGTGTTTGGCGGCGACGGGGCCAGCTTTGCTGTGCCGGCCAGTCATCGGCAGGTCGCGCATGAGGTCTTGGCGACCCTGCGCCGTTGGGTCGCCACGGAATTCGGGTTGGAATTGCGCGCGGCGCTGGTTTCGGTCGAAGACATTCGCGCCAACGGACTGGATGTTCAGGTCGCGCGCTATGCGGCCTCTGCCGGGGTGGACTATGCGATGTTTTCCGGTGGCGGTCTGGCTTGGGCCGAGGCTGCCATGAAGGCCGGGAAAATCTGTGTTGACCCCGCCCAGCCGGGCACTTTGCCGGACCTTGAGGGCCTGTCGTGCCGCTGGTCAAACGTCCGCGCCCGCAATGGCCGGATCCTGTCTCTGGTGGTTCAACCCGTGCCCGGGGCCGATGAAATCGCCGTGTCGGACATCTTGCGTGGGGTCGCCGATATCGCTGCCAGCTTGGCGCGGGATGGCCACCCGGTTCCAGCATCCGGGCCGGGAGTCGCGTGGCCGCCGCCGGGCCTGAACCTTGAAGCGCGGGCCTCACGCGGGCGCGCGGCCCTGCTGAAACGCCAGATCCAGTTGCTGGCGGGCAACCTGCTCGCTTGGGGGTTTTTCAGAACAGGACTGAAGGCGGGTGATTTCGATCCGGTTCACTACAAATACATGGTCGGCCAGAACACCGACTTTCGCAAACTGGATGACGGATTGAAAATGACGCTGGATTGCGACGACCAGACCGCAGAGCGGATCGAAACCTATCTGGCTGCAGCGCGGATCGCGGGTCTTGTCCGGTTTGGGCTGTTTGCGCAGGACGAAGCGATGCTGACCTGTTTTGTGCCATCCGTCACAGAAGACACACATGTGCATTTTGTTGACGGCGCGTCGGGCGGGTATGCCAGCGCCGCTGCGCTTTTGGCGTGACGGTTACTTGCCGTGTCTCAGCCGTCCGACCACACCGGTTGGAAAGAAATAGACGCTCAGGATGAACAGCACGCCCAACCACAACAACCAGCGATCCGCGCTCAGCAAATCCGGAAGAACCGGCAGACCTTCGAACATTCCAGACGCGGCGCCCATCAGGTTTTGCAGGTAATTCTGTGCGATCACGAACAAGGTTGCCCCGATCACCGCGCCATACATCGTTCCCATGCCGCCGATCACAACCATCAGCAGGATGTCGATCATGATCTCCATGCTAAGCGACGTGTCCGGCCCCACATAGCGCAGCCAGACAGCATACAGCGACCCGGCCAACGCGGCCGCCGCCGCCGAAAGACAAGTCGCAGCGACCCGATAATAGACCACGCGGTACCCGATGGCTTCGGCGCGGAAATCATTCTCGCGAATGGCCTGCAGCACCCGGCCAAACGGTGAATTCACCACCCGCAGCATCAGCAGGAACAGGATCAAGGCTCCGAAAAACACGAAATAATATGCTAGCAGTTTTCCGTTCAACTTCACGCCCATGAACCGGTCGCCAAACTTGAACGCAGGCCCCAACTCGCGCGGGATCTTGAAGGTCAGCCCGTCTTCGCCGCCGGTCAGGCCGGACATCTGGCTGACCAGAACGGCCACGGCCGAGGCCACGGCAAGTGTGATCATGGCAAAGAAAATTGCCCTGACCCGCAGAGAAAACAGCCCGATCAAAAGCGCCAAAGCTGCCGCCAACACGGCACCTGCCGTCGCGCCAACGAAAATGGCGTCAAACCCGCGCCCCATGTGGGTCGAGGCCAGCGCCACACCATAGGCCCCGATGCCAAAGAACATGGTGTGGGCAAAGCTGACGATCCCGCCATAGCCCAGCAGCAGGTCATAGCTGGCCACCAGAACGATAAAGATACAGATCCGCGCCGCTGTATCCACGGTGCGCACGCCGGGAAACAGGAACGGTGCCAGCGCAAGGCAGATCAATATCGCCAGAAGGATCAGCGCCAACACACGCGAACGCGGCAGATCGCCGGACAGAACAGTTGCCATCATTTCGCTTTCACCACTGGGATCATGCCCATCGGGCGCCACATCAGGATTGCGACCATCAGGCCGATGTTGGAAATCAACGCCGCCTTGGGCTCAAGAAACGCGACATAGTTTTGCAAAAGCCCCACCAGAAGCGCACCGATAAAGCAGCCTTCGACACTGCCCAGACCGCCGATAATCACCACAATAAAGATCAGGATCATCGCCTGATTGCCCATATGCGCCGTGATCACCTCTTGATAGAGCCCCCACATCACGCCGCCCAGTCCGGCCAGTGCCGAACCCGCGATAAAGACCCCGACAAAGATCATGCGCAATCTGTACCCCAGCGCTTCGACCATTTCGCCGTTCTGCACGCCCGCCCGCACGATCAACCCGATCTTGGTGCGCCGCAAAACCCAGCGCATCGCGGCAAACACGACCAGTCCGACAACCACGGCCACCAGCCGGTACTTCTCCAACGCCGCCCCGGCAAAGGTGATCGCACCCTTCAGGGCTTCGGGCCGGTTGATGTAAATCTCTTCGGGTCCCCACAACACGATGATCAACTGTTCGACCACGATCAGCCCGCCCATGGTGACAAGGATCTGCTTCAGGTGATGACCGTAAACCGGCATCACGATGACCTTTTCAAAGGCCCATCCCATTGCGCCCGTCGCAATCATTGCGCCGATGACCGCCACCAATAAGGCAACAAGGTTCAGCCCCAACGACGGGGCATCCGTCATATGCCCCAGCATCAGCAGCACTGACACGCCAACAAACGCTCCGACCGACACGAATGCGCCATGGCCAAAGTTGATCACGTCCATCAATCCGAACACCAGCGTTAGCCCCGAGGCCATGATGAAGATCATCATGCCCATTGCCAGCCCGGACACCGTCAGCGTCAACCAGCTTGAGGTCGACGGGATCGCAAGAAACCCCAGCACCACCAGCATCGGAACCAGCAGAACCGGCATCCACGGGCCGATCCGATGCGCAAAAGAGGCCTGCGCCATCTTGGGCGCATGTTCGGGCGCTATCGACATCCCGGTCCTCCTGCTTCTTTCTTGTTAAAAATACCCATAATCCGTCCTCTCAACCCGCGCCTCAATGAGCGTCCAGGCTCAACCCCATCAACTGCTCTTGCAGAGCGGCATTGGTCGCCAGTTCCGCCATCTGCCCGGACCAGATCATGCGCCCGTCATCCATGACGTTCGCGGTGTCGCCCAAAGCCTTGGCGACGGCGAAATTCTGTTCGACAAGCAGGATCGACGCGCCTTGTTCCTTCAGGTCCTTCAGCGCACGGGCCATCGTGGTGATGATCGCGGGTGCGAGCCCCTTGGTCGGCTCGTCGATCAGGTACAGCTTGCGGTCTTCGATCATTACCCGGGCAATCGACAGCATCTGTTTTTGCCCGCCCGACAGGGTGCCGGCCTCGGATTTCCAGAACGTCTTGAGCGGTGGAAAGATCGTGAAAACCCAGTCCAGCCGGGCGCTGTCAATTGGGCCTGACACGGCGGCGAGCACCATGTTTTCTTCCACGGTCAGGTCGGCAAAGACCCCCATATCCTCGGGTACGAACCCCAATCCCGCGCGCGCAATGGCAGGCGTCGGTTTTCTGGTGATGTCTTCGCCGTCAAACGTGACCGTGCCTTTATGCGCCCGCCAGTGACCAATCACCGTGCGAAGGGTCGTCGTCTTGCCGACACCATTACGGCCCAGCAGCATGGTGACGGCGCCGCGCGGAACCTCAAGATCGACGCCTTGCAGAATGTGATATTGCGCGATGTTCGTATAAACACCGTCAAGGCGCAGGATCGGGTCAGACATCTTCCAGCTCCCGGCCCATATAGGCCTCTTGCACCACGTCCGACGCCATGACCGTTGCAGGGTCCCCATCAGCGGCAAGTGCGCCGTTGTGCAAGACGATGATCCGGTCGGCGAGCTTGGCAATCACGTCCATCTTGTGTTCGACCAGCAGGATGGTGCGGTCCGAATGTGCCTTCAGATCGGCGATCAGGTCCAGCACGACAGGGGCTTCGTCAACGCTCATACCCGCAGTGGGTTCGTCGAACATGTAAACGGCGGGGCCCAGTGCGATCAAAAGCGCGACTTCCAGCTTTCGCTGATCACCATGACTAAGTTCGGACACAACCTGTGCGGCCTGATCCAGCAACCGAACACGGGACAGGATCTGTTCGGCGGCTTGCGTCAGTTCGGTGTGCTTGCTGGCCATGGACCACAGGTTGAACCCCTGATCGGCCTTGGATTGTGCCACCAGCCGAACGTTTTCCAGCACGCTGAGGTTCGGGAACAGGCTGGTCAACTGAAAGGCCCGGCCAATGCCGGCCCGCGTGCGCTGGGCGACAGAGCGCCCTGTAATCTCTTGTCCGCGCAGAAAGACCGAACCGGATGTCGCCGGGATCTGGCCCGAGATCAGGTTGAAATAGGTGGTTTTGCCCGCGCCGTTGGGGCCGACAATCGCAGTCAGCTCACCGGCGTTGAAGGCGCAAGTGACTGCATCAACCGCGACATGGCCGCCAAACCGTACGGTCAGATCTGAAGTGCTGAGAATGGGGGGTGTCATCGGGTCCACATCTGCTTGGACGATGCCCCGCATCCACCGGACCGGGGCAGGGATGCCGGGCGCTGATCGCGCCCGGCTTTCGGGTTATTTGTTGCGAACCGGGATCGGCAGATCATCGATTGTCAGTTCACGCACCAGTTCGGGGATCGCCCATTCGACGCTGTCATCGACCTTGATCTTGAAGTGATACATGGACTGCATCGCCTGATGATCGTCGGCGCGGAATTTCATCATGCCCTTGGGCGTCATCCATTCCATGCCTTCCATCGCTTCGATCAGGGCGTCGGTCTCGGTAGAGCCGGCCTTTTTGATCGCCTCGACCACGGCCATACCAGCGGCCATGCCCCCTGCGGTGAAGAAATCAGGCGGGGTGCCGAAGCGGTCCTGATGCGTCGCGACCAGCCAGTCGTTCACGTCATTCTTGGGGATGTCGTAGTAGTAATACGTTGCCCCCTCCATGCCCGGAAACGCCTTATAGGCTTTTAGCGCAGCAAGGATGTTGCCGCCCGTGGCGATTTCGATGCCAAACCGTGATGGGTCCATCGCCTGAACCTTGCTCATCGGGTTGCCGCCACCGGCCCAGATGATGAACAGACGCTTTTCGCCATCCAGATCCTTCATGGCGTTGAAGATGCGCTCTGCTGAAGCAGTAAAGTCTGTGGTGTCAGTCGGGGCGTATTCTTCGTGGACGATGCCCGATCCGGCGCCTTCCAGCGCCTCGCGGAACGCCGCGATACCGTCACGACCAAAGGCATAATCCTGCGCCAAGGTCGCGATGTGGACGTTTTCACCGGCCAGCGCGATGGCATTTGCCACCGCGTCCTGCGATGAATTGCGCCCGGTGCGGAAGATATAGCGGTTCCAGTTCTTGCCAGTGATCGAGTCGGCCACGGCAGGTTCGACGATCAGCAGCTTTTCGTATTCTTCGGCAACTGGCAGCATCGCCAGTGCGACGCCCGAACTGACCGGACCGATGGCCAGGTCGACTTCGTCATCGCCATAGGCCTCTTCCAGCAAAGCTTTGCCGTTTTCCGGCTTCAGCTGGGTGTCTTTTTCAATCACGACGATCTTTTCGCCATCGATCTCCATGGTGCCGCCGGTGGCGTATTCCAGCCCCAGCATCAGCCCGTCGTGGGACTGTTTTGCATAGGCCTCGTAGGGGCCTGTCTTGCCATAGACATGGGCGATTTTGATATCAGCATATGCACTGGTGGCCAGCGCAAGCGCCGACACCATGCTCGCAACAAACATGCGGTTCACGGTAACCCTCCCTGATGATGCGCTTTGGGGATTTCGGTGCGCTCGTACCGAATGCCTTCAGGCTATCGGGTTGGGGTCGGACGGGTCAATTGAGTGGAAATACGCAGTTTTTGATCTGACGTCTTTCCTCAGGCGTCTTTCCAGCGTTTGGCCAGCGCGCGGGCGCTGCGGGCCAGAAGTACAACGTCGATGCCGACGGCCAGAAACTGAGCGCCCATGTCGTAATAGCCCTGGGTCGATTCCTCGGTGATACCCAACAGCCCGGGGGCCTTGCCGGCGGCCTTGATGCGTGCAACGGCATCGGCGATGACTTCTTGCACCTCGGGTGTGGCGGCGTTGCCTTTGAACCCCATGTCGGTCGACAGGTCAGCGGGGCCGATGAACACGCCATCAATGCCGTCGATTTTCAGGATGTCGTCCAGCGCTGCAATGCCAGCGCGGCTTTCGACCTGAACCAGAAGGCAGGTCTGATCGTCTGCCGTGGCGACATAGTCGGCGACGGCCCCGAACCCGGTTGCGCGGGCGGCTGCGGCACCGACGCCGCGGGTGCCGAAGGGCGGGTATTTCATCGCCCGGACAAGCTCTTGCGCCTGCTCAGCGCTGTCGACCATGGGGACCAGAACGGTCTGCGCCCCGGCGTCCAGCACCTGTTTGATCATCCATGTTTCGCCCACCGGAATCCGCACGACCGGGTGCGATGGGCTGGCGGACAAGGCCATCAGTTGATCGCGGATCGAACGGATATCATTGGGGCCGTGTTCGCCATCTATCACCAGCCAATCGAACCCGGCCGAGCCCATAATCTCGGCGGTGATCGCTTCGCCAAAGCTCATCCAGCAGCCGATTTGACGGTCACCGCGCGCAAGCGCCTGTTTGAAGGTATTCGTGGGGGCAGACATGGTGGGCTTCCTTTACGCGAATGCGATCTGAACAGATCCGAACGGGCCGAAATCGGCGTCGAACTGGGACCCGGCTGGGGCTTCTATGGGGCGGACGAATGATCCCGACAGGACGATATCTCCTGCGTCAATCGATTGTCCATATTCGGCCATGCGTCTGGCCAGCCAAAGCACCGAGGTGACAGGATCGTTCAGAACTCCGGCACCCAGACCGGTTTCTTCGACGATGCCGTTGCGGGTCACGATGGCCGGAACCCAACGCAGGTCAAACGCCTCGACCGCGTGTTTCCCATCCCCCAGAACGACACCGGCATTGGCGGCGTTGTCGCTGATCGTATCGGTGATAATCCGGGCCTTGCCCGTGTCAGGGTCGGCGCGCAGAATGCGGGTATCGAGGATTTCCAGTGAGGGCGCGACATAGTCTGTGGCGGCCAGGACGTCATCGCGGGTGCAGTGTGCGCCGGCCAACGGGGCCTTCATGACAAACGCAATCTCGGCCTCGACCCGGGGCTGGATGAACCGGCCCGCAGGGATCTTCGAGCCGTTTGGAAAGGCCATGTCGTCAAGTAAAACGCCGCTGTCAGGCGTATCGATCTTAAGCGCGTCCTGCATGGCACGGCTGGTCAGGCCGATCTTCCAGCCGATCTTGTGCCGCCCTGCCGTCTTTTTGCGTTCGACCAGAGCGGCCTGAACGGCATAGGCGTCAGCCATCGTCATGCCGGGATATTTCAGAGACAAAAGACCGGTTTGTGTCCCGTTCATGTCGGCCTGATACAGCGCTTCAGCGGCCTCGGTGATCTGATCGGGTGTCATGTTTCGTCCTTCACCGTGTTGACAAGCTTGCCGATGCCGGTCGCTTCGACCTCGATGACGTCGCCGGGCACCAAAAACCGGGGCGGATCAAAGCGCGCGCCTGCGCCGGTTGGAGTGCCTGTCACAATGATGTCGCCAGGAACAAGCGTCGTAAAGGTCGAGATGTATTCGATCTGCCGCCGGATCGGGAACAACATCCGCCCGGTGCGATCATCTTGCCGTAGTTCCCCGTTCACCTTCGTGGTCAGGCGCACATCGTCCAGTTGCGCGGGCGAGGTGAAAGGAACCAGCCACGGGCCAATTGCGCCCGAACTGTCCCAGTTCTTGCCTTGCGTCACATTGAACTTGGCATGGCGCACCCAGTCGCGCAGAGTGCCTTCGTTGCACAGCGTCACGGCGGCGATGTGGTCATAGGCCTTGTCCTGCGATATGCGCCGCCCGCCTTTGCCGATGACGATGGCAATTTCGCCCTCGTAATCCAGTTGTGGAGTTTCCGGGGGCCGGATCAGCGGGCGGTCATGCCCGGTGAACGACCGCGGGAACCGGATGAACAGGGACATGTTGGGCGGCGCGTCCTGTCCGTCTTTGTATTCGGCGTTGCGGTCGGGGAAATTGACTCCCACACAAATGATCTTTTCCGGGCCGGGGATCGGGATTTCATACTGAAATGTGCCGGTTGGGTGGGTGACCGGTTTGCCTTCGGCGGCAACCGCAAGATCATACAGCGCACCCGCCTCGATGACTTCGCGAAGGGTGGGCCATTGGGGAAACGCGGGCGACAGGGCGATCATGCCTTCGTCTGTCACCGCACCAAAAAAGGTTTCACCACCGGCAGAGTAGGTTGCAATACGGGTCATCAGGTCAGTCCTTCTGCGATTTCGGTGATCACGTCATAGGACATCATGACATCCTGTTCGGTGGTTTCAAACTGCCCCGCCTGAAAGCGGATGACCAGCTGCCCGTCGACGCGGGTCTGGGTGAGATAAATCCGCCCGTCATCGTTGATTGCGTTGACCAGACGCAGGTTGAGATCATCCAGATCCGTGCCTTCGCGCAGGTACCGGAAGGTAAACAGCGACCACATTGGTGGCGTGACAATCTCGATATCGGGGTGCGCGGCCAGCTTTTCATGCAGTTGGTTGGACCATTTGACATGGTTGCGCAGGCGTTCGCGCAACCCTTCCAGCCCATAGGCCCGGATCAGGAACCACAATTTCAGCGCGCGAAAGCGGCGGCCCAGCGGGATCGACCATTCGGAATAGTTGATGATGCCTTCGGCACCATGGGTTTTGAGGTATTCCGGGCTGATCGCGAGCGTTTTGACCAGATCGTCGGGGTTTTTCAGGAAATGTGCAGAACAATCGAACTGGGCGCCCAGCCATTTGTGCGGATTGAAGACAATGCTGTCAGCCTCTTCCACACCTTCCCAGTAATGCCGCATCTCGGGGCAGATCATCGCGCTGCCAGCCCACGCGGCGTCGACATGGGTGTAAAGCCCGTGTTTCTTTGCGACGGCCAGGCATTCGGCCACCGGATCTGTGGCACCGGTGCCGGTGCCGCCCACACACAGGATCACGCCAGCCGGAGTCAGGCCTGCGGCGATGTCAGCCTCAATCGCAGCGTCCAGAGCTTGCGGATCCATGCCGCGCCAGTCGCCTTTGATCGGTATGCGGATAAGGTTGTCCTGTCCGATGCCGGAAATCCAGATCGCCCGATCGATCGAGGTGTGCACCTCGGACGAGGCATAGATGCGTAGCGGGGTTTGTCCGGGCAGGCCCTGGGTGTTTCCGGTCCAGTTCAGCGCTTTTTCCCGCATCGTCAGAACGGCGGCCAGGGTCGCGGATGACGCACTGTCCTGAATGACGCCTGCGAAGGGGTCGGGCAGGCCAAGCGATTGGCGCAGCCAGTCCATCATCCGGGTTTCCATCTCGGTCGCTGCGGGCGAGGTTTGCCACAACATGCATTGCGGCGAGATCGCCGAGACAAGGAATTCGGCCAGAACCGATGGGGCGGCAGCGTTCGAGTTGAAATACGCAAAGAAGCGCGGGTGTTGCCAATGGGTGATGCCGGGCATCACGATCTCTTCGAAGTCCTGAAACACTTGTTCCATATCTTCGGGGGATTCCGGTGGGGTGGCCGGAAGGGCGTTCAGAACCTCACCCGGTTTTGTCTGCGCGCGCACAGGGCGATCGCCGACAGTTTTGTGATAGTCCTGCGCCCAGTCGGCGACGCGGCGACCCCAAGGGGCGAATTCATCCCAGTTCATGTGACCTGTCCTTTCGAGGGGGTCAGGGCGCGATGATCGGCTGCGCCGTCATCTTGCTTTCAGTGGTGTCAGCGCCCTCAAAAGTGGATCCTTCTTCGAACCAACTGCGCGGGGCAGGGGCGCCCCAGAGGGTTTGGCGTTGCGGGTCATCCAAGGCCCAGCGGATCGGTTCAAGATCGGGATCAACGGTTTGATAGTCCGAGCAGTAGATCTCGATCCGGTGGCCGTCGGGGTCCCGTACATAAAGGAAAAACGCGTTCGATATCCCGTGACGCCCGGGGCCGCGTTCGATGTTGGTGACATAGCCGGTGGTTGCCATCAGGTCGCACAGGTCAATGATGTTGAGCGGCGTGGGCACCCAGAAGGCACTGTGATGCAATCGCGGGCCGGTGCCATTGGTAAAGGCCACGTCGTGCACGCCGCCCTTACGGTGCATCCAAGCGGCCCAGACCTTACCGCTTTCGTCATCTTCAGTGTATTCAGTGACACGGAACCCGATTTCGTTATAAAACGCGACGCTGGCATCCACATCGGCAGAGAACATGTTGAAATGGTCGATGCGGAGCGGTTTCACACCGTTATACAGTTTGTATTTCTGGTGGATGGGCGGGAGTCGATCCATCTTGACGTAAAATTCCAGCGGGATGCCCCATGGGTCGCGGGTGCGAAAGGCGCGCCCCATGAAAGGGCGTTCCACCCATTCGACGGGCAAAGATTTTTCGTCGAAAAATCTCGCGGCGGCGTCGAGGTCGCTGTCATCGAACAGCTTGAACCCCAAAGCGCCAACCTCGGCCTTGTCGGCCTGAACCAGACAAATGCAATGGTGGCCGCGCTCTTCCATGGCCCGAAGGTAGATCCGGATATCGTCTTCGTCGGTGACTTGCAGGCCCAACGTATCAACATAGAACGCCCGCGAGGCGGACAGATCGGTTACGCAGTATTCGACGTGGCTGAGCCGAACGATGTTGAAGGGCGGGTACAGGTTTGGGGCGGGAATGGGCATGGGGGCTCCTGTTTACTGGACCGGGAAGATCACGTTGGTCTGACCGGTGCCGGAACTTGGGAAATACTCGGTCATAACCTCGCATTTTGCATCGTATGTGTCCCATCCCAGGGCACCATACAGCATGGCGGTGTCATGCATTGACCCTTCGCCACAACAATGTCCGGCATATTCGCCCAGCATCTTGAGGAAGGTGGCATGGTCGCCGTTCTTCCACATCTCAAGCACATGCAAATCGACCTGACGGTTGAACTCGGATGAAATTGTAAAGGTGCCGTTGTTGGCGGCATAGTCCTTATTGGCCCAGATCTTGTGGCTTAAGCTGCCACTGGCAACCAGCAGGACTTTCTCGTCACTCAGTTCGACAGCCTCGCGGATGGCTTCGCCAACGATACGGCTTTCGTCGTGGTCATGCACCGTGGCCCATGCGGCCACGGACACCACTTTCATGTCGTGCTCGCGGCTCATGAACCGCATCGGAACAAGCGTTCCGTATTCCAGTTCAAGACTGTCCAGATGGTGGCACAAGGTGTAGGCACCCTTGTCGGATGCGGCTTTGGCAATCGCGTCGCCTAATTCGGGGTTGCCATCGTAGGCATAGGGCAGATCCTGAATGAACTGTGGGAATTCGTTGGAGGTGAACAACCCCTCGAACCGCTTGTTGGCATTGATGTGGAACCCGGCGTTGATCACCCAGTGGGTGTCGCAGATGACCGCGGTTGTGGCACCAAGTGCCTTGGCGCGCCGTGCGATTTCACGGTGGCCGTCGATGGCGGGCTGGCGTTTGCCTTTGACCGGGCCGTCCTGTTCCGACATCAACATCGTCGGAACATGGGTCATTTTTGCAGCGAGGACGATTTCTCCCATTGGAGCCTCCTTTGGAGATGTCGGGGGTGAGGGGCCAGCCCCTCACACTCCCCGGGATATTTGACGCAAGAGGATAAAGGCAGGCGGTGTCAGGCCCCAAGCCTCGTGATCTTGTGCTGACCGGTGGCGAAGCCGATGTGTTTTTGTTCCATGTAGAATTCGAACGACCAGTCGCCACCGTCGCGCCCGATACCGCTGGATTTCACGCCGCCGAATGGGGTTGGCAGGTGGCGCACGTTCTCGGAGTTCACCCAGATCATCCCGGCTTCGAGTTTGTCGGTAAAGCGCAGGGCGCGCGTCAGGTCGTTGGTCCAGACATATCCGGTCAGGCCGTAAGCGGTGTCATTGGCCATTTCGAGCGCGTCTTCTTCGGTGCTGAAGGGAATCGACGTCAGGACGGGTCCAAAAATTTCTTCCTGAGCGATGCGCATCTTGTTGGTGGCATTGGTGAAGAGGGTCGGGCGGACGAAAAAGCCTCTGTCGCCGACTTTGACGCCACCAGCGGCCACGGTGGCCCCGTCCTGTTTCGCGATGTCGAAGTACGAGGTCACCTTGTCATAGTGCTCCTGAGTGACAAGCGGGCCGATTTCGGTCGCCGGATCCAGCGGGTGGCCGACCTTGATGTTGTTGACACGTTCGACCAGCCTGGCTTCGAAGGCTTCGCGGATGGTGTCCTGCACCAATAGCCGCGAGGACGATGTGCAGCGTTCGCCGTTGATCGAGTAAATCATGAAGATCACGGCGTCCAAGGCGCGCTCCAGATCGGCGTCGTCAAAGACAATGACCGGGTTCTTGCCGCCAAGTTCCAGATGCATCCTTTTGAGCGTGTCGGCGCCCTGTTTGGTGATAATGCTTCCGGTGCGGCTTTCGCCAACAAAAGCGATGGCCTTGATCTTGGGGTGTTCGGTCAGGGCTTTGCCGGCGTCTTCGCCGAACCCGTTGACGGTGTTCAGGACGCCGGGCGGCAAACCGGCCTCTTCGGCGATTTCGACCAGAAGGCGCGCGGTCAGGGGGGATGCCTCGGCGGGTTTGTGAACCACTGTGCAGCCCGAGGCCAACGCCGGGGCGATCTTCCATGTCGACAGCATGAACGGTGTGTTCCACGGGGTGATGACACCCACCGGGCCGATTGGCACGCGGGTGGTGATGTTCATCAAGGTGGGGGATTTCAGATGCTGGCCGTCGCGGGCCTGCACGACCTGATCGGCGAAATAGCGGAAGTTTTCCGCGCCGCGCAGCGCGGCCTTGGACATGAACCGCAAGGCCTGGCCCGTATCCCAGCATTCGCACAGGGCGATTTCTTCGGCGCGGTCTTCGATGGCCTCGGCGACATTCAGCAGGATCTTGCGGCGTTGGGTGGCAGGCATATCGCGCCAGGCCGGGAACGCATCGGCAGCGGCCCAGGCGGCGGCGTCGATATCGTCGGCGGTGCCATGGGCCACGTCGCAGATCACTGTTTTGTCGACCGGGGACAGGGTTTGGAACACGCCGCCCGAGCCCGGACGGTCCTGCCCTGCGATGCGGTTGGGGATACCGGTTTCCTTGAAACGGGTCAGATGGCCAGTCAGCTTCTCGATGTTTTGATCAAGTGCGGTCATTTACGTCTCCAAATGGTCCCGGATGGTTCCGGTCTTGGGCGAAAGATCTGGGTCGATGTCGCGCATTTCAAACGACAGAGCGAGTGAGCGGGTCGCCATCACCGGTTCGACGAACCTGCGAGCGGCTTCAAAGATGTGGTTTGTGGCGGCCCGTTTTGTGTCGATGTCACGACCGCCGCGCAGCCGCAGGGACATATCGATAAAACCGTGGTGATCGGCCCCGTCGGCTATGGACACATGATCGGCCCGATGCGCGCGCACCCGAATGCCGGGCAAAGGCAGGGCGCCGGTTTCGATCATGGCGACACGCAAAGCATCGCAGAGGGCAGGCATATCGAGCCAGTGTTCTACGTTTGGCGAATAGTCGATGATCAGATGCGCCAAGGTCTCCTCCCTCTGGCTTGTATAGTTAACATGTGTAGCAAAGTGAATCTGCTGCGTCAAGCCCTGATAAACGATCATGGATTGCCATCCCGCGCGACCGGCGGCACACTTAGGGGATGACCAGTAAATATGTATCCACGTCTAGATCCCTTCCAATCACCCTGCTTCGCGCGCGGGAAAAGGTTATGGGGCCGATCCGCGCCATGCTAAGCGATGTCGGCATCACCGAACAGCAATGGCGGGTTCTACGCGTTCTGCAGGAAGGCGGCGCGATGGAGCCGACCCGAATTGCCGACGAGGCCTGCCTTTTATTGCCCAGCTTGACTCGAATCCTTCAAAAGCTGGAGGAAAAAGACATGATCGCGCGGCGTCCGGATCAGGAGGATCGCCGCAAGCAGATTGTTCGGATCACGGACAAGGGTAACGATGTGATTTATGCAAACCTGGAAACCAGCATTGCGCTGATGGAGGGTGTTCGCGACCGAATGGGGCCGGATCGATACGACGCATTGCTGGACCTTTTGAACGAACTTGATGCGACCGCGCCGGACACATCGTCCTGATGAGCGGGCTTTGCCAGCAATTATGCACAAAAAATAGGCGAATCGCGTCGTTTTCTGCCGAAAATGGAACGGTCGGGGTGCTGATCTCTCACATCCGGCAAGATGCGGTGATTGGATGGGTCGACTTAACAAGGGTGGGGCGATGACTGAGACCCGGCAAATGTTTGACGAAATGTATGGGTTTAGCGACACCGCCCGCGAACCATATGCGAATTACGCGGACTGGATCGCGTTGGAGGAGTTTGCCAACCTCAAACGTAAATCCGCGCAGGCCGAAAAGCTGTTTCGGCTGACCGGGATCACGTTCAACGTGTACGGCGTAGAAGAGGAGACCGAGCGGTTGATCCCGTTCGACCTTGTGCCGCGGATCATTGCCGCCAAGGAATGGCAGACCCTGTCACGCGGGATCGAACAGCGGGTGCGCGCCATCAATGCGTTCCTGCACGACATCTATCACCGGCAGGAAATCCTTAAGGCAGGCCGCGTTCCGGTCGAAATGATTGCCCAGAACGAAGCCTTTCTGCCACAGATGATCGGCGTATCTCCGCCGGGAAATATCTATACTCATATCGTGGGTACCGATCTGGTGCGCACGGGTGAGAACGAATTTTTCGTACTGGAGGACAACGCAAGAACCCCGTCTGGCGTATCCTACATGTTGGAAAACCGGGAAACCATGCTGCACATGTTCCCTGAGTTGTTCAATCGCAACAAGGTGCGCAGCGTCAGCCAGTACCCGCGCAGCCTGCGCCGCTCACTTGCTGCATGTCGTCCGACTTGCAGCAGCGACCATCCCGTGGTCGCCGTGTTGACGCCGGGCATCTTTAATTCGGCCTATTACGAACATGCCTTTCTTGCCGATCAGATGGGGGTGGAACTGGTCGAAGGCCATGATTTGCGCGTGGTCGATGGACGCGTCGCGATGCGAACGACGCGTGGCTATCAGGCGATTGACGTCCTGTATCGCCGGGTTGACGACGAATTCCTTGATCCGCTGAACTTCAATCCGGACAGCATGCTGGGCGTGCCGGGCCTTATGGATGTCTACCGTGCCGGAGGGATAACCATCGCCAATGCGCCCGGAACCGGGATCGCGGATGACAAGGCGATCTATTCCTACATGCCTGAGATCGTCGAATTTTATACCGGCGAAAAACCGATCCTGAAGAACGTCCCGACCCATCGGTGCTCCGAGCCTGATGCGTTGGCCTATGTGCTGGATAATCTGGCCGAGTTGGTCGTGAAAGAGGTGCACGGATCGGGCGGATACGGGATGCTGGTCGGGCCCACCGCCAGTAAAAAGGAAATCGCGGCGTTCCGCGAAAAGTTGAAGGCGCGGCCCGACAACTATATCGCGCAACCCACTTTGTCGCTGTCAACGGTACCGATCTTGACCAAGGCCGGTCTGGCGCCGCGCCATGTCGATCTGCGACCCTTTGCGCTCGCTTCGCCCAACGGGGTCGAGATCATTCCCGGCGGGCTGACCCGGGTGGCGCTGAAAAAAGGGTCTTTGGTCGTGAACTCGTCGCAGGGCGGCGGGACCAAAGACACCTGGGTGCTGGAGGACTAAGGGATGCTGGGAAAAACAGCCGGTGGCGTCTTTTGGATGCTTCGATACATGGAGCGCAGCGAAAATACAGCGCGAATGATCGATGCGGGACTGCGGATTTCGCTGACCCGCTCGGGCGCTGCCGATGGTGAATGGACGTCGATCCTGACCGCGCTGGGCGTGATCAATGCCTATAACGCCAACTATGAAACCGTTGATGGGCCGCGCGTTATCAACTTTCTGCTGCGCGACAAGGCCAACCATAACAGCGTGATTTCGGCAGTCGAAGCGGCGCGTACAAATGCGCGAATGGTGCGCACGGCGCTGACCCGCGAAGTGTGGGAAGCCGTGAACGAATGCTGGATGGACCTGAGCGAGCTTCTGGCCAGGCCGATCAATCAACAGGATTTGCCGGATATATTAAGCACGATCCGCAAGCACAGTGCCTTTGTCCGGGGGACTTTGGCGGGCACTATGGTGCGCAACGACATTTACAATTTCGCGCGGGTGGGAACGTTTTTTGAACGGGCCGACAATGTCGCCCGCATCATGGACGTGAAATACTATATCCTGCTGCCATCGATCCTGCATGTCGGCAGCGCGACGGACAATGTTCAGTGGGAATCAATCCTGCGGTCGACCTCGGCAAGTCGTGCCTATCAGACCTTGCATGAAAACGAACACAATCCGCGCGACATCGCGCGCTTCCTGATCCTGGATCACCGCCTGCCGCGGTCGCTGGCCTTCTGCTACAGGAAAATCCAAAGAAACCTGCAGCATATCGCCGATGATTACGGGCAGCTTGCGCCCTGCAACGGTTTGGTGAATGGGATTTGTCAGAAATTCGACAACACGTCGATTGATCTCATCTTCGACTATGGCCTGCATGAATTCATAACCGATTTCCTGATCGAAAGTCAGTCTCTTGGTCGGCAGATTGAAGTCGACTTCCGGTTCAGCGAGTGACGAAAACATGCGACTGAAGATATCCCATACGACGTCCTATCACTATGATGCACCGGTGCCCTATGCCTTGCAGCAGCTGCGTCTGAGGCCCAAGTCGCGCGCCGAACAAACGGTTCTGTCGTGGGACCTGTCCGTCGAAAACGGGCACCAGCAACTGAGTTTTGAGGATGAACACGCCAATACGGTTGACTTGATCAGTTTCGAACCCGGTGTCAGCAATATTACCGTGCATTGTGAAGGCGAGGTCGAGGTCACTGACACAAATGGCGTGGTCGGCAAGCATTCGGGCTATGTCCCGCTGTGGTTATTCAAACGGGCGACGCCATTGACCCGGGCGGGGTCGCAGCTTCGCGCGTTGGCCGCGTCGCTGGAGCGGACGGAAAACGACCTGAGCGACCTTCACGCTCTGTCTGCGCTGGTACTTGAGCGTTTGCCATATTCAACGCAGCAGGAAAGCGCTGAGTTAAGTGCCGAGCAGGCGCTGAACGTCGGACATGGAGTGTGTCAGGACCATGCGCATGTGTTCATCGCGGCAGCCAGGCATCTGGATTTTCCCGCACGCTATGTCAGCGGGTACCTGATGATGAATGATCGGGTCGATCAGGATGCAAGCCACGCTTGGGCGGAAGTGCATGTTGACGGGCTGGGCTGGGTTGGTTTTGACATTTCGAACGCCATGTCTCCCGATGCGCGCTATGTCCGTGTGGCAACCGCACTGGACTATCACGGGGCGGCGCCGGTCTCAGGTATGCGGTTTGGCGCAGCGTCCGAGGCCCTGAACGTCAAATTGCAGGTTGAGCAGCGGCAGGAATAAGATACACCGAACCGAATCCCGGCGATGCGACGGGGACGGAAGAACAGGCAGTCAAAAATGACGTATTGCGTTGGTATGCTCCTTGACCGGGGTTTGGTTTTCATGTCGGACACCCGGACAAATGCCGGGATCGACAATATCGCGACCGCCAGAAAGATGCACACCTGGGAGGTTCCGGGCGAACGGGTCATCACGCTGATGACTGCCGGAAACCTGGCCACCACGCAGACCGTTATCGGCCTGATCGACGAACGCACAAAAGCACCCGAAGACCGGTCGCCCTCGATCCTCGAGGCACCATCGATGTTCCAGATCGCGCGCGCCGTTGGGCGCACCCTGAAAGAGGTCATTGCTGACAACGCCGAAGGTGGCGCACAGGCCTCTGCCGCGACTTTTGGCGCAACGATGATCCTTGGCGGGCAGATCAATGGCAGCGAACCGCGCCTGTTCCTGATCTATCCCGAAGGCAACTTTATCGAGGCCAGTGCAGACAATCCATTCTTCCAGATCGGCGAAGCCAAATACGGCAAGCCGATCCTGGTGCGCGCCTATGACCCTGCAATGAGTTTTGAGTCGGCGATCAAGCTGCTGCTGGTCAGCTTCGACAGCACGATCAAGGCCAACCTCTCGGTCGGCCTTCCGCTGGATTACACGACTTACGAACAGGATTCGTTCCACTTTGGCCAACAAGGGCGGATCACGGCGGATGACCCCTATTATCAAACCGTGTCGAACGGCTGGGGTGAAGCATTGAAAACGGCCTTTAGTCATCTGCCGGATTTTTCATTCGAAACCCGCTAGACGCGCGATCCGACGGTCGTCCTGTCCGCACCATACTCCTAATGGTTCCAAGCATTCGGGGATGCCAAGAAACCGACTTGCGAGTGTGATCTGGTTAACTGAACTCGCCCGGCCTTTCCGGCAAACTCCTTCCTGACAGCGTTCTCAGAAGAACGCTGCGTTTCGCTGGCGACAAGCGTGAAACGACCTTCTGCGCTTTAAGCCAGCTTTGTATGGGAAGGATGTATTATGTATAAATTTGTGATCACTGCCTGCCTGGCCGTCTCCCTGTCAGGCGCGGCTTCGGCCGCCGAATTGAAGGGCGCGGACATTGTCGCCGTGCTAAGCGGCAAAACATATGCTTGTGAAAACAAGGCCAAAGACAAGCAAATGAAAATGGTATTTCCTAAGCTGAATCCTGCGACACAGGAAATTCCTTACACCTATACGCTTGATGGTAAGACCAAGAGCGGTGCGTATGTATTTCGCAACAACGGTGCGAAACTGGTTAGCAAAGGGTCCAGTCAGACGCGTCGGGTGATGCAGACCTCGGCCAATTCGGTTCAGATTATCGGGCGCTCGGGCCAGTATTGGTTATGCATCGAATCGTAAATCTTACGATCTGAGCGCGGGTTCGTCCGATTTGGAAACTTTGCGGTTCAGGACGCGTGTTCATGGTGAAACAAGGTTGCCTGTCCCCCCGCCGACGTCCGCGGCGGGGGTCTTGGATAGCTTGCGTTGATCAGTACAGGGCCACCGGGTTGATGATCATCTGCACGGTGCCGCGAATCCGGGCTTGGCCCAGCACGAACATGAACTCGCTGACGCCTTCACGCAGCACGGGGCCGGTGTTCATAGTTTCCAGCAGGTAGACACCATTTTTCTTCAGCGCGATGACATGGCCATAGAACGCGCCATCTCCGGGTGCAGGCGGTACAGGTTCGACACCCCATGTATCCGCGCCGACGGCCATCACGTCCATATCGGTAAGATATGTCATCCCGGCCACGTTCAGACCGGGTTCGCCTGAAACCCAGGCATTGGGGTCACTGTCCAGCATGTTTTCGGTCCAACCGGTGTGGAAAAGAACGATATCGCCTTTGCCAATGCTGACACCCTGCGCATCGGCGGCGGCCTTGATTTCATCCGGGCCGAAATGGTCACCAGCGGCAAGGAAGTCTTTTCCGGCTTGCTTTGCCATGTCGAGAACCACAGCTCGACCGACCAATGGTGGGATATTGTGAACACCTAGCTTTTTCAGCCCAGTAATGGCTGCGAAGTCCTTTTCATCGTTACAGTTGTAATACAATCCAGATTCGCCCAGATGCCCCAGCCCGTCGATCTGTGATCCGATGCCAACCCATGTCTGGATGATGTCGTCGTTATACACACCGGGATAGCCAAACTGGTCCAGTTTCTGCCCGCCCTGCTGGTTGGGTTGCACAACTTGCAGGCTTAGCGACCGGGGCGGAAAGGCCGGAGTGTTGGAATCGATGACGATACCCAAAGGCAGGGATTTGCCCTGTTTGATCAGCTTTGCAGCCATCAGGGTGTTTTCCGGGGTCACCAGATTGGCCGAGCCAATTTCGTCATCCGCGCCCCATTTGGATGGTGCACAATCTGCGGCGAACACGGATGTGGCTGACATGGAAAGGGCGCAGGCGATGCCTGCGATATATGTAGTCTTCAATGTTTGTTCCTCCCAAAACTAACGACCCGAAATGACGTCTCTCGGGTCGAATGGTGAAAGCGTAACACTGAATCACCCGTTGGTTGTGCGATTCTTTTTCGGCGGTGAACCGGTGGATCGCCTTGTGTTTGGCGTCGGGTCGGTTGCGCTGACAGCCGCACTGACGCATGAAAGGCTGCGGTAGGTCACGTGTTCGGGGCGGAGGACGAATTGGCAGATAGACCAAAGCTTTGGCTGCATGTGGGGCCGGCGAAAACCGGGACGACGTCGATTCAGACAACGTTCTTTGAGAATTGCAGCACATTGACAGCCCATGGTCTGTGTTATCCCGGCGTGCCCGAGAACCGGTTTTCAAACGCCCGTTACGCCCACCATTTCCTTGCCCGTGCAGCAGCAGAGGGGGATATGGCGTTTGTTGAGACGTATTTGAGCGGTTTGCCAGAGATGCCCGATACCGTGATCAGTTCCGAAGGCCTGTATCGCAGTTTCGCAAATCATGGTGAGGCCCTGGTAAATCTGCTGGACCGGTACTTCAGGACAACCGTGATTTATTATGCGCGCGAGCCGGTTGCCCGGGCAAATTCCATGGCGCAGCAGTTCTTGAAAACAGGTAAGGCGTCATTGGCCGAACTGAACGAAAACCCGCCACGGGTGCCCGCTCGTAAAGAATTGCAAAGACTGTCGGGCTTGTTCGGGGAAGATAGGCTGAGTGTTCGTGTCTTTGGTACCGACCAGTTCGAGGGGGGCGATCTTGTCACCGATTTCTGCGCAGCTATTGCGCATCCTGAACTGGCCGCTCATTTGCGGCGCGTGCGTTTGAACGAATCTATTTCGATGGAGACGGCTGAGAAAATCGATCAATACCGGCGCAAGACCGGGGATACCGGCGTGATCCGCCCGCGGGACGACAGGTTTCGCACCGGCAATACGCGGTTTTCCCTATCGGATAGCGCCATCGGCATTGTACGTGCGCGCGCTGCCAGAGACATCGAATGGTTGGCGCAAACCTATGGAATTCACTTTTGACACCGGATTGCCTGGCAACCTAGTCCGGCTTGCAGGTCTCGGGATAGGCTGCCGCAAACGCAGGAACAGTGCTGCACGCCGTTTCGACACTCAGCAGGCGTGGCATGTCGCTGATATCGACCTCCCAACGGCGGGCGTTATAGACTTGGGGCATCAGGCAAATGTCGGCCAGTCCCGGCGTATCACCACAGCAAAACGGGGCCTGATCGAATGATTCCAGCATCGTTTCAAAGGCGAGCAGGCCCGGTCGGATAAAGCGTTGCATCCATTCTTTGCGTGCGCCATCGCGACCGCCTGCGAATTGCTCAGCGGCGACTGCGACGGACAGATTGCAGACCGGATGAACATCGACAGCGATGGAATGGGCCAGCGCCTGTTGCAGGGCCCGTTCGCCTGGCTCTTTGGGCAACAGGCCTAGGCTCCGGGTCTGGTCGAGGTAATCGAGAATGGCCAGTGATTGTGTCAACCGCAACCCGTCGATATCCAGCACCGGGACAAAGCCCTGCGGGTTGCGTGACATATGATCATCGCTGCGGTGTTCGCGTTTGACCAAGTCCACGGGAATGGCGCGATAGTCGCTCCCGGCAAGGTTCAATGCGATGCGCACACGATAGCTCGCCGAGGATCGCCAATAGTCGTAAAGGACTGTGTCACTCATGGATATCCTCCGGTTTTCCATGCGACCCGCTTTGATAAGGCAGCGGCCAGATCACCACTTTAGCAGTGTTTACACGTCCGTCAGTTCTTTCTTGTGCAGCCAGTCCGCGTGCTTGGGCGCGCGTTTGGTTCTGGACCATTCCTCCAACATCTCCCAGCGGACTTCGGCGGCCTTCTTGTTCATCGCGGCCGCGCCCGGGTCGTCATAGGCCAGTTCAACGCGATGTCCGTTTGGATCGAAGAAATAGATCGAATGGAACAGCGAATGATCGGTGACGCCCAGCACCTCGACCCCATTGGCTTCAAGGTGATCTTTGTATTCGATCAGCTCGTCGCGGTCTTCGACCAGAAAGGCGATGTGCTGCACCCATTCCGGGGTGTTGGGATCACGGCCCATGTCCGGTTTGGTTGGCAATTCAAAGAAGGCCAGAACATTGCCGTTTCCGGCATCCAGAAAGACATGCATGTAGGGATCGGGTTCATGCGTCGACGGGACATGGTTCTCGGCAAAGGCCAGCGTGAAATCCATGTTCAGCATCTGCTTGTACCATTCGACCGTCTCTTTCGCGTCTTTGCAGCGATAGGCAACGTGGTGGATCTGTTTGATGTTCATTGGGTGTCCTCCTTCTGGTCAAACGCAGCGGCCTTCAGCGCTTGGGAAAGCACGGCCCGGTCGCCGATATGGTTGGCCAGCACAAGAACCAGACGCGCGTTCAGCGCGTGACTGTCTGCGGTGTCCATTCCGTCGTGCGTATCCAGCAGATCGGCATAGAAATCATCTGCGCCGTCAATGTTCGGGGTCAGGATCAGGTCGGCCATTGGCTTACTCCTTTCCGGTTGCGCGCCGGATCGCGGCGCGGAATTGTAGGTCATCATAGGCCGGGCGGCGGGCGGCGACATGCTGGTCAGGCCGGATCAGGTAGACCGCGCTCTCGCAATCGCCCAGATACCGGTCCTTCAGCAGCAATGTCGGGTCATCCTTGACCGACAGTGCAAGCCGCTCGACCGTTATCCCGTCTTCTTCAATCAGATCCGGCGCGTCCGCGTCGATGGTCAAAAGCGTGAACCGATCACCCAACCTAGGCAGGAGATACCCACCGGGCAGCTCCACATCCGGGCAAGGTGAACCGGGCCGGGTCCGGTTTGGGCCAGCCAATGCGTCGGATGAGTTCAGCGGAGATCCGTCATAGGTGCATGGCACGCTCAGACGGCCTGCGTTGACCAGTGGCCGGGCAAATTCATAAGCCTCGGCAAGGTTCAGGACCGAGTCGCGGAACAAGCGGCTGATCTCAGACTTCGGGGTGATGAAGTCGGTCGAGCGGGATGAGTTCAGGATGTTTTCCTCAGCGCCGTGAATACGTTCGTTGTCATAACTGTCCAGCAGGCTTTCGGGGGCCTTGCCGTCCATGACCAGCTTCAGCTTCCAGCACAAATTGTCAGAGTCCTGCAGGCCCGAATTTGCCCCGCGTGCCCCAAAGGGCGAGACCTGATGCGCGCTGTCGCCAGCAAAGATCACCCGGTCATGGCGGAACTGCTCCATCCGGCGACACTGGAAGGTATAGATCGACACCCACTCAAGTTCGAATTCAACGTCATCGCCCAGCATTTCCTTGAGGCGCGGGATGACGTTTTCAGGGCGCTTTTCGCGCTCTTTGTCGATGTCCCAACCCAATTGAAGATCAATGCGCCAGACGCCGTCAGGCTGCTTGTGCAACAGGGCAGACTGGCCCCGGTTAAAGGGCGGGTCGAACCAGAACCAGCGTTCGGTCGGGAAATCGGCGTCCATGACCACGTCAGCGATCAGGAAGTTGTCTTCGAACACGCGGCCGACAAAATCTTTGCCCAGCATCGCACGCAAGGTCGAATTGGCCCCGTCACAGGCGATCAGCCAATCGGCTTCGATATTATAACTGCCTTCGGGTGTGTCGATCTCAAGCGCGACATGGTCAGGGTGCGTGCCGATGGCCGATACCTTGTTTCGGCCACGGATCTCGATTTTCTTACCCTCGGCCTGCAATTCGCGGACCCGCGCCACAAGGTATTCTTCGAGATAGTATTGCTGAAGGTTGATAAAGGCAGGGCGTTGGTGCCCGTCCTCGGGCAGCAGGTCAAAGGAATAGACTTCGCGTTCGTCAAAGAACACCTTGCCCAGATCCCATTCGACGCCCTTGTCGACCATGGGTTGGCCACAGCCCAACCGGTCAAGGATCTCAAGTGGACGCTTGGCGAAACAGATCGCACGGCTGCCAAAGCTGACCTTGTCATTATCATCGACGATCACAACATCGACGTCATGCTGGGCAAGGTCGATGGCGGCAGCAAGGCCTACGGGGCCTGCCCCCACAATCACGACCTGATGGCGTACCGGCACTTGGGCGTCCTCGTCCGGGCCGTGGCTATACGGATAGAGCGGCGTTTCGAAAATCTTGTTCATGGTTTCCTCCCCAAGGCTCGGGCGCAGACTGGCGCAGGTCTTGCTGGCTCCGGCGGTCGACCGCCGGAGGTATTAGGATCAGTGTCTCAGATTTCGGTTTGCTGCGTCACGATCTGGATCAAGAAAGCACGCGGCGCCGAAAACCGGGTTGCTCAACCCTGCAACTGGTCCCACATGTCCAGATCGCGCGCAGCGGTCCAGATGCGGGGGGTGTCGATGCCACGGGCCTCGTCATAGGCGCGTGCTACATTGAACGGCAGGCAATGTTCATAGATCGCATATTCAGAAAACTTGGGGTCGCATTCTTCGCGAACGGCGTCCCATGCTTCTTTCAGACTGCCACCGCGTGCGGCGACTTTGGCGGCGGGGCGATAGGTGCTGTCGACAAAATCACGGGTGTTGGTGATGGCGGCGTTGACCATGTCTTTACCGACCAGGGCATCGCCCCGACCCGGTGCAATGGCATCGACATCATAGGCCGCGATGTTGTCCAGGGTCGTGCCCCAGTCGCCGAAATGCCCGTCGCCGCAATAGCAGGCCGAGTGGTATTCGACGATGTCACCGGTAAACATCACGTTCTGGTCCGGCACATGGATCACCGCGTCACCCGCCGTGTGGGCGCGCCCGATCTGGCGGATATCGACCCGACGGGTGCCCAGATAGACGGTCATCGAGTCGCTGAAGGTCGTTGTCGGGAAGGTCAGGCCAGGGATCGATTCATGACCTTCGAACAAGCGCGGGAAGCGCTGGAATTCGCTGTCCCAGTCTTCTTGTCCGCGTTCCACCACCATCGCGCGGGCGGCATCGGACATGATGATCTGGTTTGCGCCATAAGCACTGGCGCCCAGCACGCGTACGGCGTGGTAATGCGTCAGGACAACGTGGCTGATTGGCTTGTCCGTGACTGAGCGCACACATTCGATGACCTTGTTGGCCAGACGCGGCGTGGCCTGTGCTTCGATGATCATGACGCTGTCATCGCCGATGATGACCCCTGAGTTCGGGTCACCTTCTGCAGTAAAGGCATAAAGGCCCTCACCGATCTCATCGAAGGTGATCTTCTTTTCGCTCATGTCCCCCTGGGACGCGAATGCTTTTGCCATTGTGTGTTCCTTTCGATGCCGGGCGAGGTGTCGGACCCCGGAGCCTCCGGCGGGAGTATTTTTAAAGAGAAGAAGCGGTTAGCGTTGATATGGATCTTCCAGGGCGGGCAAGAGTTTGCCCACGCAGTCGCCGAATCCAATGGTATAGCCATCGCCACGTGCCGCGCCGTTCAAGGTCAATGTATCGCCATCTTCGATAAATGTGCGGGTTTCACCGGTATCAAGCGTGATCGGTTCTTTCCCGCCCCAGCTGAGTTCCAGAAGTGAACCGCGTTCTGGCTTGGTGGGGCCAGAAATTGTTCCAGAGCCCAGCAGGTCACCTGCATTCATCGGGCAGCCCGAGGTCGAATGATGCGCCAGTTGCTGTCCGGCGGAATAGTACATCTGATTGTAGTTCGTACGCGACAGGGCCGTTGCGGGTTTGCCTTCTGGCGCCAATGTTATGTCCAGATCAATGTCATACAGCATTGGGCCGCAGTCTTTGAGGTGGTCCAACAGTTCGAACTCACGCTCGGGCGTGTCACAGCGGAACGGTTCCAGCGCGGCCTTGGTCACGATCCATGGGCTGATAGTTGTGGCGGTCGCTTTTGCCTGAAACGGGCCGAGTGGCTGGTATTCCCACGCTTGAATGTCGCGCGCCGACCAGTCGTTCAGCAGGACATAGCCAAAGATGTTGTCATCAGCCTCTTGCACGGTGATTGGCCCGTCGGAGGAAACGCCGACAATTGCACCCATTTCAAGTTCTATATCGAAACGGGCACAAGGCGCGAAACGCGGCTTGTCGTCATTTGGCCCTTTCAACTGACCCCAGGGGCGGCGGATATCGGTGCCCGACACGACGACGGATGAGGCGCGGCCATTATACCCTATCGGGATATGCAGCCAGTTCGGCGGCAGCGCGTTTTCAGGGCCACGGAACAGCGAGCCGACGTTGAAGGCATGGTTCCGTCCCGCGTAGAAGTCGGTGTATTCGATCACGTCGATGGGCATTGCCATTTTGGCACCGGCCATTGGAACCAAATAGGGCGTCAAAGCGGCCTGCTGGTCCGATCCTTCGGCCAGGGCAGCGGTCAGTGTGGCGCGAAAGCCTGCCCAGACCTGCGGTCCGAGGTCCATGAAGTCGTTCCAGACACCGGTCATGAAGACGTAATCTTCCGGAAGATCGATCAGGCTGTCTTCTTCCATCCGTGTGACATCAAGGATTTGGTCACCGATAGCGACGCCGCAATGGCGTTCGTCATCAGTTGCCAGGAAAACGCCATATGGCAGGTTGTTCAATGGAAACGGGCAGTCGGGTGTATTGGCCGACGCGACCCAGGATTTTTTCAGTGGCATGGTTTCTCCCAAGCTTTGTGTCTTGCGCAACCCAAGATTTTTCGACGAAAAATCTCAGATACGGATAGGTTCACCTATTTCTTACCCGGTGTTCCGTCGAATTTCTTTTCAATGTCCGTCCAGCAATCAATGTAGTCATCCTGCAACGGCGCCTCTTTCGCGGCAAAGGCCGTCAGGTGCTGCGGGAAGCGGGTTTCGAACATGAAGGACATGGTGTTTTCCAGCTTTTCCGGTCCGAGGTTCGAATTCGACGCGCCCTCGAAGGCGTTCTTGTCAGGCCCGTGCGGCAACATCATGTTGTGCAGGCTCATCCCGCCGGGGACGAACCCTTTTGGTTTAGCGTCATACTGACCATAAATGTTGCCCATCAGTTCGGACATAATGTTTTTATGATACCAAGGCGGGCGGAAGGTGTTTTCAGCCACCATCCAGCGTTCGCGGAACAGCACAAAGTCGATGTTTGCGGTGCCCGGTACGCCCGATGGGGCAGTAAGGACTGTAAAGATCGACGGATCGGGATGGTCGAACAGGATCGCGCCAACCGGGCAATAGGTGCGCAGGTCGTATTTGTAGGGCGCGTAGTTGCCGTGCCATGCGACCACGTCCAGAGGCGACTGCCCGATCTTGGTCGTGTGAAACTGACCGCACCATTTGACGGTCACGGTTGACGGGACTTCGCGGTCTTCGAAAGCGGCGACAGGGGCTTTGAAGTCACGTGGGTTGGCCATGCAGTTGGCGCCGATCGGTCCGCGGCCCGGCAATTCGAACTTCTGACCATAGTTTTCGCAGACGAAGCCGCGTGCAGGCCCGTCGAGAACCTCAACCCGGTACACCAGTCCGCGTGGAAGAATGGCGATTTCGCGGGGTTCAAGGTCGATGACCCCCAGTTCGGTCGCAAACCTCAGCCGGCCTTCTTGCGGGACGACCAGCAGCTCTGAATCGGCAGAGAAGAAATAGGCATCCTTCATCGATTCGGTGACCAGATAGATATGGGCCGCCATACCGACCTGGGTGTTCACATCCCCGGCGGTGGTCATGGTGCGCATGCCGGTCAGCCATGTCAGGCCTTCGTCTGAATGCGGCACCGGATCCCAGCGATATTGACCCAGAGACGTGACATCGGGATCGACGCACGGCGCGGATTTCCACAGCGGAAGGTCGATTTTTTCATAACGGTGCGAGTGTTTTACGCTGGGTCGGATGCGATAGGTCCAGGTGCGTTCGGGCGGGTCGGCGGTAAAAGCTGTGCCGCTGAGTTGTTCGCCATACAGGCCATAATTGGCCTTTTGCGGGCTATTCATGCCGTCTGGCAGGGCACCGGGCAGGGCCTCGGTCTCAAAGTCGTTTCCAAAGCCGGGCATATAGCCTTCGGTGATCCCCATCGGGGTTGTTGCTTGCACCATCTGGTGCGGATCGGTCTGACGATTCATGGCGCGGTCCTCCTTGGTCGTGCTTGCGGGATAATAGTTGATTTTGTAACTAACAAGGATGGGAGAGGTGAAATGACACAAAAAGATGAGTTCGATCTGCAGAATTTTTTGCCCTACCTTCTGAATCAGGCGGCCGAGGAAAGCTCTTATGCGTTTCAGCGGGTCTATAAGGATCGCTATGGGATGCTCCGGAACGAGTGGCGCGTTCTGTTCCATCTTGGGCGTTATGGTCAAATGACCGCGAAAGAGATCGGTGAACGCGCCAAATTGCACAAAACCAAAATCAGCCGTGCAGTGGGCAAGCTGGAACAGCGGCGTTATTTGCTGCGGACCCGCGATGAGGCCGATCGCCGGTCCGAGATCCTGTCACTGACGCCCGCTGGTCAGACGGTATACAAAGATCTGCGTGAGACCGCACAGGGGTATGATGCGAAACTGTCGGCCATGTTCCCGACCGGCGAGGCGGCGTTGCTGCGTGGTATGTTGCGGCGGTTGTCCGGAATCGACTGATCTTTTCTGGTAAACCGCTCTGCGCGATCCCACATGTGTAGGGCCATTTCAGGAGTTTCGAATGTCATCGACCCAAAACAATCCCGACGCTTCAGTGCAATTGGGCCAATGGCTTACAGAACAAGGATTGGCCGGGGTTGCTCAAACCGAGCTTCTGGAAGGGTATTGCGTGCAATTATGTGATCTCGGCATCCCGCTGATGCGGTTCCATGTGGCGCAAAGCCTGAACCACCCGAATTATAACGGATCTGGCTATAGCTGGGTCCGGGATGGCACCGCGCTTCAGGAGAATTACGAACATACCGACGCGCCGCCCGATCAATGGCTGCAAAGCCCGCTGTATTCTTTGATGCACAGCGGTGGCGGAGAGTTGCGCGAACGTATGATCGACAGCAATGAGCCAAGCCACTTTCCAATACTGAATGACTTGCACCAGTCCGGAGCGACGGATTATTTTGCTGCAGGTGTGGCGTTCGATATCGGGTGTGAACAGCTGACACAGTTGAATGCCCCGGCAACGAACGGTGTGCTCGTGTCCTGGACCAGCGACTCTCCCAACGGATTTGACGACGCGCATTTGGACCTTTTGCGCCAAACGTTGCCGAATTTGGGACTGGCGCTGAAAGCGCATGGCAACCGGCAAATGGCGCAGGATCTGCTGGGTGTCTATCTTGGTCGGGATGCAGGACGACGGGTTCTTTCGGGTGAGATCCGGCGCGGATCACTCCAAGAAATCGATGCGGTGATCTGGAACTTTGACCTGCAGGGGTTCACCAGCCTGGCCGAGCGGATTTCGGGGCCGGATATGATTTCGTTGCTGAATGACTATCTGGCTGTTGCAGTCGATGTCATTCAGGACGGAGGCGGCAACATCCTGAAGTTCATGGGGGATGGGCTGCTTGCGATTTTCGATGTTGGCGAGATTGACGAAGACACGCGCGCTGCGCTTGCCTCGATCGAAGTTCTGGAACAGCGGATGGCCGAAAAGAATGCCGAGCGTGCCGCCGCCGGGCTTCCGGTGACCGACTTCACTCTGGCACTGCACGCCGGCGAGATCCTGTATGGAAACATCGGCGGCGAATCGCGGCTGGATTTCACAGTGATCGGTCCGGTCGTCAATCAGACCGCACGGATATCCGGAATGCATCGGGGGCTGGAGCAGCGGATCATCTTGTCAGAAGAGGTTTATCGCGCTGCGCAACCGACCGATTACAACCTGATTTCGCTTGGGCGATACATGCTGCGTGGCGTGGCGGAGCCAAAAGAACTGTACACTTTTCGCAGTGTTTAGAACGAAACGTCGACACCGGGCAGGTTCAGCGCCTTCATCATGTCGCGCAATTCCTGGCGTGCGGCGATGTTCGAAATATTCAGTTGCTTGACCCCGATATCCTTGAGGTCCAGCAAGGTTAGACCGCGCGGGAACAGTTCGCGAAAGATGACGCGTTCGGAAAACCCAGAGGCCACCCGAAACCCGATCCGGCGCGACAGGGTGTCCAACGCGCGCTCCATCTTTTCCTTGTTGACCATTCGCTGGGCACCAACCCGGTTGCGGATCACCACCCAATCGATCGGTTTCAGCCCGGCCTGCGCGCGCAACTGGCGCGCGTTCCAGACCATTTCGGAATAGACCGATGGACCAAGGATCTTTTCGCCGCGTGAATCGGTGCGGGCCAGCAGGTCGAAATCAACAAAACTGTCGTTCAGCGGGGTGATCAGCGTGTCGGCCAGAGAATGCGCGACCTGGCTAAGGCGCGTGTGTGACCCGGGGCAGTCGATCAGGATAAAGTCGCTTTCAGCCTCCAACCCGGCAATCGCTGTGGACAGTCGATGGTCGAAGGCGTTTTCACCCGGCTTCAGCGCCGAGGCGTCTGCTTCGGGAAGGTCGTGGTATTGCGCACTGGGCAGGTCCAGCCCGGACTTGCGGCAGAAATTAGCACGGTTTTCCGCATAGCGGCCCATGGTCTTCTGGCGCAGGTCCAGATCAAGCGCGCTGACCCGATGCCCCAACCGGGCGAGCGCCGTCGCCACATGCATGGACACGGTGGATTTGCCCGCGCCGCCCTTTTCGTTGCCGACAACGATGATATGCGCCATGTTTCGTACCCTTTGCCACATTCATAGGTGTGTGGTTTTTTGCGTAACACAATATCCTGTGTTTGACTCGTTGGAAAGGTCAGACACCCTTTCCCAAAGGGGTGTTTGCAACGAAAAACGCCGCCCCGGTCAGGGACGGCGCCGTATTTGTGTATGGCAATGGGATTAAAAGCCCAGGCCTTCGTATTTCTTCTTGAACTTCGACACGCGGCCGCCGGTGTCCAGCAGGCGCGATGTGCCGCCGTTCCAGGCCGGGTGTACAGTCGGGTCGATGTCCAGCGCCAAGGTGTCGCCTTCGGCGCCCCAGGTCGACTTCATCTGGATCACTGTACCATCGGTCATCTTGACGTCGATGGAGTGATATTCTGGGTGAGTATCTTTTTTCATCAGTCCGCTCCTTTCGCTCGGGCTTACGCGTTTGCGCCCGAGGATTTCGGCTTATAGTGGGTGTCTTCTGCGATACGGGCGGATTTACCACGACGCGAGCGCAGATAGTACAGCTTGGCCCGGCGGACACGGCCGCGGCGGACAACGGTGATGCTGTCGATATTGGTCGAATGCAGTGGGAACACACGTTCCACGCCTTCACCGAAGCTGATCTTGCGCACGGTGAACGAGCCAGCAATGCCAGCGCCGTTTTTGCGGGAAATGCAGACGCCTTCGTAGTTCTGCACACGCGAGCGCGACCCTTCGGTCACTTTATAGCCGACACGGATCGTGTCGCCTGCTTTGAAGTCGGGGATATCTTTCCCCAAGGCGGCAACTTGTTCCGCCTCCAGCTGTGCGATCAGGTTCATCGCAACGTCTCCTATCAATGCTCGTGGTTGGTCCACGAAGGTGTCTTGCGCCTCAGAGCTCGTGGTCTTCACCGGGTCCGTCAAAACGCCCGCCAGAGTTCAGGTCACAGTATCTTTTTTTGGGTCGTATTTGCCACGTGCAACCCGAGCAGAAGAAAGCAGAGGCATGTCAAAGCAAAAACGGTCCGCAGACGCTTTCGCGACTCCGAACTTGCGTCTTCTACGCAGAAGTCAGATGCGGATCAAGCCCGGATATCGGGCGCAAGCCAAGCCTGCAGGTATTGAACGATCCTGTCGCGCATGGCGAATTCGCAGTGCAGCGCGCAAAAGTTAAGGGCGATGGCCTGCATCAAAAACGCCTGAATCCCTTCGGCCAGCAAATCGGGCGTCACATCGCGCCGAAACGGGCTGTCTTTTAACCACGCCGACACGATTTTCGCCTGATGTTCAAAGGTCATCGCGATGACGCCGGTCTTGTCGATCGTGGCGGCACCGGAATGTCGGAAGATGACGTCAAAGACATAGCGTTCACAGGACATGAACGCCACCAGCGGCATCAAGGCGTCAACCATATCTGTGATGGTTTGCGGTGTGGGCGCTTTGGCGATCTGGTCAAGGCAGGTGTCTATGCGCGCCCCGATCAGCTGATCCATCAGCTCTTCCTTGTCAGGGAAGTGGGCAAAAAACGTCCCCTTGGCCACACCGGCCCGCAACACGACCTCTTCGACGCGCATCGCCTCGTATCCGTTTTCCTCAATCACCGCCTCGGCGGCGGCGATCAGTTTGGCGCGGGTCTTCAGGGTTCGGGACTGGACAGCTTTCAACATGAGGGCGTTGTGGCATGATTTGTGACCGTGGTCAAATTAGTAGTTGACCGTGGTCAATTTTGGAGTCAATAAAGTGACCACGGTCAATTAATGGAGCGACTCATGTCTGCAAAACGTATCTTTATCCTCGACGGTCACCCCGGAGAGACCTCGCTGTCCCGCCTGATGGCCGAGACATATGCAAAAGCCGCCCGCGCCGCCGGTCACGATGTACGCGTCCGGCATCTGCACGATCTGGACTTTGACGCCGACTATGGCGACGGGGGCTATACCAATCCCAAAACGCTTGAACCGGTGCTGGAACAGGTGCTCAGCGATATCGAATGGAGCGAACATCTGGTGCTGACGACGCCAATGTGGTGGGGCGGAATCCCGGCCAAGCTGAAAGGTCTGATCGACCGGATCCTGCTGCCCGGACGCGCGTTTGATACGCGTAACCTCAGACCGTCAGGTATGCCCGGGCCGATGCTGGCGGGACGAACGGCGCGGGTTATTCTGACGTCCGATACGCCCGGCTGGTTCTTCCGGGTGTTCTATCACAACGCACTGATGCGCCAGTTGAGGGATCAGATTTTGGGATTTGTCGGGTTCAAGCCATCACGGTTCACCCACCTGACGGGTGCAAGTCACCCGAAAGACGGCCTGATAGATCGATGGGTGCGCCGGATCGAGAAAATCGGTGCAAAGGCGGCATAGCGTGCCGGATCAACGCAACCGGGGGGTCTGGAACAGACGCACTTTCAACCCCCCATGCGGGATCGGCGGGCCAGATGTGAACGGCAGCCCGGTTGTCTTGGCAAGGCCGGCTTCGGTTGTGATCATACCAACGCGCCAGCCGGAAAACCGCTCTTTCATCGTCTGTCCAAAAGCGCCGTAGATTGCATAAAGCAATTTCTTGTTGCCAATCCGGGTGCCGTAAGGCGGGTTCACGATGACAAGGCCCGGTGGCCCTTCGGGGCGCTGCAAATCGCTGACCGCTGCATGCGTGAACTCTGTCCACTCCGCAACGCCCGCACGGTCTGCGTTGGCGATGCAGGATTGAATTGCACCAGCATCCCGGTCAGAGCCATAGAACCGATTGGCAGGCTGCACCAAAGTGTTACCGGCTTTCATCGCGTCCCAGGCCACTCGGTCGAAATTGGCCAGGTCTTCAAATGCGAAACGACGGGTTCGACCCGGGTACAGGCCAGCCGCGATTTCGGCGGCTTCGATGACGAACGTGCCTGACCCACACATCGGGTCCAGAACCGGTTCCGTCCCGGTGTAGCCGCATTGGCGCAGGAACATGGCCGCCATGGATTCTCGCATCGGGGCTTTTCCAACGGCAGCCTTGTGCCCGCGCTTGTGCAAGGGCTCGCCCGAGGTATCCAGGCTGAGCGTGCACATGTCGTCTTCGATCCGGACCCGAACGGTCAGCGCGGCATCACTGGCAAGCGGTGCGCCCAGTTCTTCGGTGATCGCACGTTCGACGCGTTGCTGCGCTGCCTTGGCGTGATAGATCCGGGATTTCCTACAGGTGGCTTCGACGCGCACCGGCACATCCTTGCGCAGGATCGAGGCCCAGTCGAGCTTGCGCGACCGTTTGTCGAGCTGCGCCAGATGCATCGTCCGGAATTCGGCAAACCGCGCCAGAACCCGACCAGCCCCGCGCAGTTGCAGGTTGGCGCGCCAGACGTCTGGCCAGTCGCCTTGCATCGTGACGCCACCGGGAACGGTCTTCGGGTCAGCAAAGCCTTTTTCGCGCACCTCATCCGCCAGAACAGTCTCAAACCCCGGCGGGGCCATCAGGAAAACCTCGAACGGATCGCTCATTCGCTGTCGCCACTCTTGCCCTGATACGCGGCCCACAGATCGGGGCGGCGGGTTTTGGTGATTTCTTCGGACATCTCTTGGCGCCATTGCGCAATTTTGCCGTGATGCCCGGACATCAGAACATCGGGTATCCCACGCCCCTTCCATTCGGCAGGTCGGGTGTATTGCGGATGCTCCAACAGACCTGAGGAAAAGCTTTCTTCTTCGGCAGACGCGGCATTGCCCAGAACGCCGGGCAGCAATCGGACGGTGGCATCAATCAACGCCTGCGCTGCGATCTCTCCACCTGTCATCACGAAATCCCCCAGCGAGACCTCCTGAATCGGATAATGCTCAAGCACCCGTTCATCTACCCCTTCGAACCGACCGCACAGCAGCGTGACGCCGTCAGCGCGGGCGAGGTTTTGCATCAGCCCCTGCGTCATCGGCTTGCCACGTGGTGTCAGATAGATCATCGGCCAGTTGGCCGAGGTGCCCTGCATGGACATGTCGATCGCATTGCCCAGAACGTCGGGCCGCAACACCATGCCAGCGCCGCCGCCTGCGGGTGTGTCATCGACATTGCGGTGTTTGCCGGCACCGAACTGGCGCAGGTCGATGGTTTCCAACTGCCACAGCCCTTCCTGCAGTGCCTTGCCGGTCAGGCTTTCGCCCAACACACCGGGGAACGCTGACGGAAACAGGGTGATTACCTTGGCCTTCCAGACGCCATGCAGATCGGGTGTAGGTGTGATCAATTCGCGTGGAATCAGTGTGGGCCGGATGGATTTGCGGCCCAGTGAACGATTGGGCTTTGAGGATTCGTCAGTCACGGTCACTCTCCTGCGCGGCTTTCAGAATAGCCTGTTTTGCCGCCTGTCGCGCGTCGCGATCTGCGTAATCGCGGTTTGCCGCCAGAAGTGCAAGCAAAACGGCGTCGTCCGGGGCGGCGTTGGCGCGCAATGGGACCGCTAGTGTGTCGATGGCTTGATCCGGAACACTGCACAATCGCAACAAAGGGGCGGCCGGCCCGCCGGGAACAGTGGCCGAGACCTCCAATGCCGCGCGATGAACCGGAAATGGCTGTGCCGTGCTGACCGCGTCAACGATATCGTCCAGATTGCTGGCGTCCTTGTGAGTTTCAGCGAACGCCTCCCACGTCATGGTCATGTCCGAGGTTTTCACATGTTCCCAATACGCGCTGCGCAGCCATCCTTCGGATCGGGTGGAATAGAAAAAAACCAAATCCCCATCTGGAAAGGTGATGCCAAACACTCTCGCCATCTCGGCGGCCAAAACCGGGGCCGCGCCATAGTCGGGCAGGTCAGGCCTGCCGGGCAGATGGCCGGACAATTCTTCGGCAGACAAGCATAAGGTTTGATTTGCTTTGGGCGACACCCGCGCCAGCAAATCACTAAAGCGCAAGCTGAATTTGTCGAGCGTAAACGGATCGCGCCATGTCGAATACCCGCGAGCGGCATGCAAAAGGTCACGCATCTGCCCCTTGAGAACGCTGCGCACATAAGGTTTCAGGGCCGGACGATTGCGTTTCAACGTCTGCTGAACCGTGGATGTTCCGGTCTTGTGAAAACCAGCATGGACGACGACCCGCATCAGGTCTGCACAGCCGCGATCCTGTCCGCGAATGGCGCGAGGTCGGGCCATTGCGCGACCGCTGATCGAACCTCGTCCGCCGGGGGGAAGGCGTCGGGCGGTGCGTTTTCGTCCAAAAGGGTCAGGAGTGTTAAAATCAACTCGTGCCGCACACCGGCGTGGGGGCTTTCGAGCAGGCAGGAAAGAGCAAACCCAAGCTCACCGGTTTGCGTCGCGTCGTGCCGGACCGCCGGGCTGGCAAGGTACCGCAGGAACGCGAGGTCGACCTGCGGACTTCCTTCATCGATTTCGGCCATCAACGCGTGAAAGCCGTTGGCCCCGACAGCTGTTTCGAGGTTTTGTACGATTGGATCCAGATCTTGGAGTGTTGCGTCTTCGGGGAGGCTCCACAAGGCCGACAAAGCGGTGTCGCAAGCAAGGTGACCTGCCGGATTTGGTTGCGGGTCGTCAGCATGGTCATCAAGGACCGGAAAGCCGGTTTCGATGGCTTCGGTGGCCGCGTCCGCCATGTCGAACAGCTGATCCTGATCAGGGTCGTATTTGTACCGTGCTACCCCCATTGCGGCGCCAAAGACGGTCAGGCCGAAAGGTGCCCATTGCGACATGGGCAAGGGCCCGGTGATCAACATAAGGCCATGGCCCAGCCCAAAGGCGATGCCCACCACAAGGATCTGGGTCACGCCCATCACAAGCAGGAATGCGGTTTGTCCCATGCTGCCGCGCTTTGCGTCGATGCCGCGCAGCATCTGCATGAGAAAGAATACGGCTGCGAAGGGAAAGATCTGGGACCAGCGCGCGCCGCTCAGACCGGCAAGGACAGGTCCGGCGTACAGCGGCACGGCCATCATTGCGACGCCGGCGCGGCTGTACTTTGGGAGCATCAGAAAAGCCCGTCGGGTGGATCGACGATGATCCGGCCTGTGTTGAGGTCGACCGTCGGAACCGCGGTCAAAGTGAAAGGCAGGAGAACCGTGTTCTTCAGGCCGTCGCCGTGGATTTCCAGAAGATCAGAAGCCCCGTGGTTCTGAACCGAGCGGACTTTGCCCAGCAGCGCGCCGCCGGTGTCATAGACATCGAGCCCGATCAGGTCGGTATAGTAATACTCGTCATCCGGGAGCGACGGCAGCCGGTCACGGGGCGCGTAGAGCCGTATTCCGCGCAGCGCGTCGGCCTGTTCTTTGGTTTCGACCCCGGTCAGGCGGGCCGTGAAGCCGCCCTTGACCGAGCCGGTAAGGTGCACAGAAAGCGTCTGTGACCCGTCTTCGGTCGTGAGCAATCCATAGGTTTCGATGTCAGCGGGTTCGGCGCAAAAGCTTTTCAGCCGCACTTCGCCGCGCACGCCAAAGGCACCGCCGATGGCACCGACACAGATCAGTTCAGTCATTGGGCCGCTCCGACGCTTGGGATGCAATCGGGACGGTCGGGCGGCGCTCGCTTGCGGCGTCGCCCCACCCACCGTCCCGCAGGGCTGCTTATTCGGCGGTTTCTTCTGCCGGGGCAGCCGCGGCTTCTGCTGCTTCAACGGCCTTGGCGGCCTTTTCTTCAGCACGTTCCTTGGCCTTGGCACCAGGTTCGCCGCGCTGCGGGTTGCTGCGCTCTTTCTTGGCCAGAACACCGGCTGCTTCCAGCATGCGCGAAACACGGTCTGTCGGCTGGGCGCCCTTGCCGAGCCAATACTGAACACGTTCCATATCCATTTTCACGCGCTCTTCGCTGTCTTTCGGCAGCAGCGGGTTGTAGGTGCCCAGCTTTTCGATGAAGCGGCCATCACGCGGCATGCGCGAGTCGGCTGCGACGATGCGATAGAAGGGGCGCTTTTTCGAGCCGCCACGGGCCAGACGAATTTTCATTGCCATGTTGATATCTCCTTAGATGGCTTTGACCGGAAAGCTTCCGGTTATCCTTGATGTTTCTTGTGGTGTCGGATGACTTCCTGAATGATGAACTTCAGGAAAGCCTTGGCAAAATCAGGGTCCAGATTGGCCTTGATCGCCAGTTCTTCTAACCGCGCGATCTGTTGCGCTTCGCGCGATGGATCGGACGGGGGAAGGTCGTGTTCGGCCTTGAGCTTACCCACGGATTGGGTGTGCTTGAACCGTTCGGCCAGAGTGTTGACCAGAATGGCATCCAGTCGGTCAATGCTTTCGCGGTGGCCTTTCAGAAGCTCGGCGGCGCGGGCGACATCGTCGCTTAGGGTATCGCTTTCAGACATGGGCATCTCCCCGGTACTGCATGTCGGTTGGGCACCCCAAAAAGGTGCGGAAAAGATCAGTCAATGGCCCAGCCCTTCGGTTTGAAAAGCGGGTCCTGATAGTGGCTGATCTCCATCTCAATTCCGTGCGCCAGCTGCGTTCCGTTCAGCTCTGCGGGCGACGGATGCCGATAAACCGCATCGCTTCCGTCGATGGTGGGGGCAGTCTTGTCCTTGGTGGCTCCCAACCGTTCTGCCAGCCGGATCGAATCCAGGTTCTTGGGGTCGATATAGCTGACCGCGGTGTCCCACTCGCGTTCGGAATAGAAAAAGCGACGGGCGGCATCCACGGCTTCAAGTGCATACCCATGTCCGGCAGCGTCGGGCCAGATCACCCAGGCCAGTTCTTTCTCGGGCCATTTCGCAGGCATCCACCCACCGGCCATGCCATAGGTTTCGTCGGTGATCTTGTCATGGATCATCCACATGCCATAGCCGCGGATTTCCCAATGCCCGATTTCGGCAGCGTACAACATCCAGCTTTCATAGGCATTCAGAGGGCCGCCCATGAACCGCGCACGATAGCTGGTGAACGTCGCTTTGAAATCCGGATAATCCTCGGCCTCAGGGCCGCGCAGAACCAGGCGTTTGGTTTCGATGACAGGAATGTTCTGGGGCATCACGCGGCCTCTTGGAAGAAACGGAAAGTGACGCTTTGCGGCAGCCAGTCCGGCGCGGCGGCCTGCGTATCAAGCATGCCATTGGCGCGTCGTGCCACGGCCAGTGAGGCAACATTGTCGTGGTGCACGCGGGCGATCAGGTCGGTCCAGCGCAGATCGTTCAACACGTGATCAAGGATGCAGAGAACCGCTTCGGTGGCATACCCCTGGCCTTCGACGTCCTTGCTCCACAGGCTCCAGGTCAATTCGGGCACGTCATTGTCATCCAGCTGCATCGGGCCTGCATGGCCAATCCCGTGACCATCCAGATCGATCACGTAACGGCCAAACCCGCGCAGGGGCCAGTGGCCGGCCATCGCAGCGAATTTTTCGAACGCGCGGATGGAATCCGTTGGGCCCCCGACGAACTGCGTGCGGTCGCTGAGGCAATAGGCCCGGAACGCATCCAGATCTTCGGCGGCGATGGGGCGCAGGGTCAGACGTTCTGTTTTGAGATGCGTGGCAGCAATCATGCGACACCTCTGACCTTGGGATGGCGATAAACATGGCAGGGCTTGCCCACCACTTCGCCGGTCCGTTCAAACGTTGCGCCCAGCCGTTCGGCCAACTTGACCGAGCGGGTGTTGGCCGGGTCGATATACGAGATCACGCCATCCAGCCCGCGCTTTTCAGCGCCGTATGCGCGTACCGCCTGAACGGCCTCGAACGCGATGCCTTTGCCTTCGGCCTGCTCGTAGACATGCCAGCCCAGTTCGGTTTCGTCCCAGCCATCGTTGTCGATGAACCCGGTTTTGCCCAAAGGCTCACCGGTCTTGCGGGCGGTGACCGTCCAGAAGCCAAAGCCGCGCAAAGCCCAGTGGCCGAATTGCCCCAGCAACCCGCGCCAACTGCCCCAACGGTCTTGCGGGCCGCCGACAAAGCCAGAGCGATCCGAGGCCATGAAGGTGGCATGCGCTTCAAAATCGTCCTCGCGCGGACCGCGCAGCAACAAGCGTTCGGTTTCGATCACCGGGATGGGCAGGGTGAAGCCGGTCATGAATAGGCCTCGATCCCGCCGTCGGTCAATTCTTGCGGCGCCGGGTGACGATAGACCTGCATCAGACCATGACGGTCATGGGTGAAGTCGCCATCGGGCTTCGCACCCAACCGCAATGCCAGAGCGGCGGATTTGTCGTTACCGTATTTCACCAGGCTGATTGCTGTGTCCCAACCGAGGATGTCATAGGCATAATCCCGAGATGCCACAGCCGCTTCGGTGGCGAACCCTTTGCCTTCGTATCCGTTGAACAGATCCCAGCCAATTTCCGGCTCGGGCCAGCCATGCGGGCAGAACGGTCCGATCATGCCGATGGGCTCAGTCGTGTCTTTCAATGCGACGGTCCAGCGGCCGTATCCTTTGAGCATCCAGTGCCCGATCTCCATCGCGAGCATCCGCCAACTGCCTTCTTTGTCCAGCGGCCCGCCGACAAATTTCGCCCGGTCCGAAGCATAGAATGCTGCGAACGGTTCAAAATCGTCCATACTGGGGCCGCGCAGGATAAGGCGGTCGGTTTCAAGGGTGGGGATCACAGGCACAGGCGCACCCTATCCACCCGCGCAACGCCAAGATTTTTCGTCGAAAAATCTCGCAAGTGGCGGGCGCATTCGCTTGGATATGAAAGGGACAGCGCAAGCATCTCTGGTTACTTCTTCTTCCCGAATCCGCTCAGACCCGAAGGCAGGCCCATGCCGCCACCTAGACCGGGCAATCCGCCGGGCATGCCCTTGCCGCCACCTATCTGTTTGGCGGCTGCTTCCAGGGCTTTGGGGTCCATGCCCGCGGCCATATCTGCAGGCATGCCGCCTTTGCCGAACATGCCTTTCATGGCCTGTTTCAGCATCTTGCCTTTGCCCATCTTGCCCATCTTCTTCATCATGTCCGACATCTGACGGTGCATTTTCAGAAGCTTGTTCAGGTCGCTGACTTCCATGCCGGATCCGGCAGCGATCCGCTTCTTGCGCGACGCCTGAAGCAGTTGCGGATTGGCGCGCTCTTTCTTGGTCATCGACTGGACCATCGCGATCTGACGTTTCAGCATTTTGTCGTCAAACCCGGCATCTTCGACCTGTTTGGCCATCTTGTTCATGCCGGGCATCATCGACATCATGCCTTCCATGCCACCCATCTGTTGCATCTGTTCCAGCTGCATCTTGAGGTCGTTCATGTTGAACTGACCTTTCATCATGCGCTTGACCATACGCTCGGCCTGTTCGGCCTCGATTGTGTCTTGGGCCTTTTCAACCAGCGCAACGATGTCGCCCATGCCCAGAATCCGACCGGCGATCCGTTCGGGTTCAAAGGTTTCCAGGGCGTCCATCTTTTCGCCCAGACCCACGAAGCGGATCGGCTTGCCGGTGACGGCGCGCATCGACAGGGCGGCACCGCCACGGCCGTCGCCGTCCATCCGGGTCAGGACAACGCCGGAAATGCCGATCTTGGCGTCGAATTCTTCGGCGACCTCAACCGCGACCTGACCGGTCAGGCCATCCACGACCAGCAGGGTTTCGCGCGGGTCGACCGCGTTACGGACCTGTTCAACCTCGTCCATCAGAACTTCGTCGATGTGCAGACGCCCGGCAGTGTCGAGCATATAGACGTCATATCCACCCAAGGCGGCCTGCTGCTTGGCGCGCTTGGCAATCTGTACGGGTTTTTCACCCGGAACGATCGGCAACGTATCCACGCCAATCTGCGTGCCCAGCACTTTAAGCTGTTCCATGGCCGCCGGGCGATAAACGTCAAGCGAGGCCATCAAGACCCGTTTGCCTTCTTTTTCGGTCAGGCGCTTGGCCAGTTTGCCGGTGGTCGTGGTCTTGCCCGAGCCCTGCAAGCCGACCATCAGGATCGGCGCGGGTGGGTTGTCGATTTTCAGCTTGCCGGGGTCTTCGTCGCCACGCAGCACGTCTTCCAACGCGTCGTGGACGATCTTGACGACCTGCTGGCCGGGTGTGACCGATTTGGTCACCGATTGACCGGTGGCCTGTTCCTGAACCTTCTTGATGAAATCGCGCGCCACGGGCAGCGACACGTCGGCCTCAAGCAAAGCAACCCGCACTTCGCGCAGAGCGGTTTTGACGTCCTCGTCAGACAGCGCGCCCTGTTTGGTCAGTCGGTCAAAGACGCCGGATAGGCGTTCGGATAGATTTTCAAACATGCCTGCGGCCCTTTCGCCGGTTTCTCTCATGTGCCCTCAACTTAAGAAGGCGCGGTTCAAATCTCAAACACCCTGTGCCAGCAAAGTGGCGTCGTTCCAAACGAAGATGCCCCCACGGGCGTAACACGCTGGTGGGGGGCGATCCCTGAACGACTCAAGGGACCGGAAGATGTGGTACTTCCGGATATTGGATCGGGTGGATACGCGCAAAAGCCAGCCGAGTCAACTTATGCCAGTGTCATCCACCTGTTGACTGCATCGACCAGCCGTTTCGGGCCGCCAGTGTTGGTAAAGGCTTGGACGATGGGATGGTCCCCTGCGCTCATTCCCTTGTCGAAAACCAGGACCGGTCGATACATCGCACCGCCCTTCTTACCGGTGGTTTTCTCAAGTTTGGCATGAGACAGGTCAGTCAAAGGGTGGTGTACTTCTGAATAATCGAACAACGTTCGCCGTCGGATGGTGAGCGTATTGTCAGTCCGGTCAAATATCACCTGAACCCGCCGTACAAACACATTTAGGCCGCCAACGCCCAGTCCTCCACCAAGAACTGCGAAGACAGCCCCGAACAAGATCAGAACAATGTCCCCATCGCGAATCCCTGCCAACGCAGCAAACGCACCGGCACCACCGAAAGCCACAATAAAGAAGACCAATGCGATCCCGATCAGCCACGGTGTGTCGGCGATGATAAGCTGCTCGTGGGTATTGCGGGGGACAGTCATCATGATCGGATCATAGCGAAAGCGATCCGGGGATGTTGAAAAAAGTGGGCAGATCGATCCGTTGCAGAACCACTTTCCGGTTGTGCTCCAATTCTTGATTTCTCACGATGGGAGAAACGCGCGCGACACTAAGGTGACCCCGGCATGAAGATACTACTGACGGCCTTGATGATCGGTTTTTGGCAGGCCGGATCGCTGCTGGCCGAAGAAACCCGCGAGTCGCTGATCGCGCAGATCGAACTGGCGGATCAGAACGAATACAAAGACGAACGTCACGCAGTCGAGGTGAACGATTGCCAGTTGACGACCTATCGCTGGAAGTATCTTGAGGATGAAGGCTGGGTTTTATGGACGTCGTTCGAATTTCCCATGCTGTTGGTCGATCTGTCGGAGTTCCCCACGGATGGCGCGCTACGCCATTACTTTTTCAGCGAAGGGTCGCCCGGGGATGTGTTCATTGTTTTCAATGCCAAGGACGGCTTCGAATTTACCCACGAAAAACCCTTTCATCGCCCGCAAGAGGGAGAGATTGAACCATCTCCGCGCGGTGACGGAACCACACACTACTTCGAAAAACAGCCGTCGGGATACATTTCTCACACGGGGCCCGATGTCGAACAAAAGGCGCGTTTGTTCACCTCTGGCTATCACCGTTATGTCCAAACCTATTGCGCATTCATTGGGTGACCCCTTTCCCCAAGTTTAGGCTCGGTCGTTGTTCGCGGTGGAATCTGTTCCGCAGAAAATTGGTGGACGGGCTGGTCAAATTCGGGCGCGGCCCCACTTACCTCGAATAATGGCAAAAGCATAAAGGCGCCCCATGACCAGAGTCCTGATCCTCGGCAGTGCGCCGAATGCCGTCGAGGCGCGTGACTGGCCGCGTGAGCAGTTTGACGCAATTGTTGTTATCAACAACGCCTGGCGGGTGCGCAGCGACTGGACTTATTTCATTCACCCCGAGGATTTCCCACAAGACCGTCACCCAAGCGATATCGCCCCAGGGCAGCAGATCGTGACACACACCGACTATATTCCGTCGCAGAACCGCTATGGCGGGGTTGTCTATGCGGGCGCGACGATGGCCTTCACCGCAGCCTATTGGGCGTTGGGTGCATTGCGCCCTGATCACTTGTGTTTCTTCGGGTGCGACATGGTTTATCCCCCGTCCGGCCATACACATTTCTACGGTACGGGCACGGCGGATCCCTTGCGCGACGACATCACGCTGGCCGATCTCACAGCCAAGGCAAACCGGTTCGAGTATTTTGCAGCCCAACAGGACTGTCTGGTCAGCAATCTCAGCCAGAACCCGTCAGCATTGCCCTACCAAAGAACCCATATCGCAGACCTGGATCGATTTATCCCCAAGCGTCGACAAATCGATCTGGACATAGCGCGCCGGGCGTTGGCGTTGGAGCAGGCTGCAGGGTATTTCGTCGGGTCCGGCCGATACTGGGAAGAGGACAAGCAATTCTCGCCCGATGTCATCGCCGAGATTGACAAGGCATGGGCGGAAACGTTTGCCGCTTGCGTCAGCGCGTAATCGATACTTTACAGGCGACACAGACCGGCTTCCCAGACCACCAAGGCAAGATCATGACAAACATTGACGCCTCATCCGCTCACCAGAGCAGCCTTCCCGTCAGTTCGGACGCTTTGCTGGCCCAGCTTGACGATTGGGGGCTGGCGTACCGCCTGCACGAACATGTGCCGTTGCGGACTGTAGAGGACTCCAAAGCCGTCGAAAGCCAGTTCATGGTTCCCGGCGAAAACGCGCTGCGGATCAAGAACCTGTATCTGCGCGACAAGAAAAAGCGGAATTATCTAGTCACGCTGGAACAGAACCGCGACATCGACCTTAAGGCGCTGGGTGCCGAACTGGGTGTCGGAAGCCTGTCTTTCGGATCTGCCGACCGGTTGATGCAAAATCTGGGAATTCGTCCGGGGGCTGTCAGCCCTTTGGCCATGATCACCGGATCGGAAAAGAACGTCACCTTCTATATGGATGCGGCGGCGCAGGCGGCGGATGTGATTTACATGCATCCGCTGGTCAATGACCGGACCGTTGCGATGGCGCGACAGGACGTGCTTCGGTTTTTTGACCTGACGGGGTGTGAGGTGAACTGGCTCCCCTAAGGGGGAAAGACCGGTGGGTCACCGGTCTTCCCAATTCTTCTGATCAGGCTGCGATCCGGTCGATGGCTGCGTCAGCCGCCTTTTGCGAGCCTTCGGGGTCAATCGCCAGACGGTCTGCGGCGACAAGCTCAACGTCTTTGATCCCCATGAAACCAAGGATGTGCTGGACATAGCCCGAGGCAAAGTCGATCTCGGACCCGACCGCAGTCCCGCCCGAGGCAATTGCCACGATGGCGCGCTTGTCCGTCAACAAACCCTGCGGACCCTCGGCTGTATATCGAAACGTTTCCCCGGCGCGGGCAACCAGATCGATCCAGGCCTTGAAGGCTGCCGGGACCGAAAAGTTGTACACGGGCAGGCCGATCACGATGGCATCGGCGGCGCGCAGTTCCTCGACCAATTCGTCAGACAGGGCCAGCGTTTCGCGCTGGGCGTCGCTTCGCTGGTCTGCCGGAGTGAAATTGGCGTTCACCCAGTCCTCGGTGATCAGGGGCAGGGCAGTCGACAGATCACGCCGAACGCTGCTGTATGGCTGAAGCCGGGCCAGAATACGATCAGTCATGGCGCGGGTGGTTGACCCTTCACGGCGGGCCGAGGCATCGATGTGCAGAACAGTGCGTGTCATATGAGGCGTTCCCTTTTGAAATCCGGTTATGTGCGGTTGCCTCAATAAATGACTATTGCATTTTCGAACGCAATATATGAAAAATCACATCAAATGTTAGTTTTTGCACATTGGTCGAGGCGATATCATGGACAATTGGGACGAGGTACGCACCGCCTATCAGGTGGCGCGTATGGGCACGGTCAGCGGTGCCGCCGAGGTTCTGGGCGTGCATCACGCGACGGTTATCCGCCATATCGATGCGCTGGAAAACCGGCTGGGCGTGAAGCTGTTTCAAAGACATGCGCGCGGGTATACCGCGACCGAGGCCGGTACAGACCTGTTGCGAGTGGCTCAAGCGACCGAGGATCAGTTCAGCCAGTTGGCCGGACGATTAAAGGGGCAGGGCGATGACGTGACCGGAGAACTGGTCGTAACGTCGCTGGAATCCCTCGCGCCGCTTCTGGTTCCTGTGATGAGCGACTTTCAGTCCGCACATCCGGGCCTGATCGTCCGCTATCTGACGGGCGAACGTCTGTTCCGGCTGGAATACGGCGAAGCGCATGTTGCGATACGGGCGGGCAACGTCCCGGATCAACCAGACAATGTCGTGCAGTCCTTCGTGTCTCAGGACATCGGTCTTTACGCAAGCAAAGCCTATGTCGACAAATACGGACTTCCCGCGTCGCTGGAAGAATTCCCATCGCACCGTTTTGTTGGCAACGACAATGAAAACAGCCGTGCGCCGTTCAACAAATGGTTCCGCGAGCGCGTCCCGGGCGATGCGATCACCTTTCGCTGCACAAACGGGTTCGCTTTGGAAGAGGCTGTATTGTCGGGCGCGGGCATCGGGTTTCTGTCGGTCTGGGCCGCACAACGCCACCCCGATCTGATCGAAGTGATGCCAGCCCTTCCCGATTGGTCGGGCCGGTTGTGGCTGGTGACCCATGTCGATCTGCACCGGACCTATAAGGTACAAGCCTTTCTGAGTTTCCTGAAAGAGCGTGCAAAGGGCTGGGTTAAATGAGCCCCCATCTTCAGGGCCACCTCGCCATGCTGACGTTTTCGGCCCTTGTCGCCGGATCGTTCTCATTGGGGGCGACAGCCGCGAACGAGATCGCGCCAGCGGCGCTGAATGCCGCGCGGTTCTGGATTGCGGCGGTGATCATCGGAACAGCGGCCTTTGCCATGGGCAAGGTCAATCGCCGCGCCTTTCAGGCGCCCTGGCGCTATCTGATCCTGGGCGGTCTGTTCGCCGGGTACTTCGTGTTGATGTTCTACGGCCTCAAAACCGCCGCCCCGGTCAGCGCCGCTGCGGTCTTTACCCTGACGCCTGTCATGTCCGGCGTCTTCGGCTGGTTGCTGTTGCGACAGGTTACGACCCCACGCATGGCGGCCGCGCTGGCGATTGGCGGCGCCGGGGCGTTGTGGGTCATTTTTGACGCCAACTGGGATGCGGCCTTTGCGTTCCGGGTCGGTGAGGGCGAGATCATCTATTTCTTCGGCTGTATCCTGCATGCGCTGTATACGCCGATGGTACCCAAACTGAACCGGGGTGAACCGCCGGTTGTGTTCACCTTTGGCATGCTGCTGGCCGGCGGCGCGATCCTATTGGTGTTCGGCTGGTCCGACATCCGCGCGACCGACTGGGCCAACCTGCCGCCTATCGTCTGGATCTGCCTGTTCTATCTGGCGATCTTTGCCAGTGCCGCAACTTTTGTCCTGTTGCAGTTCGCATCGCTGCGGCTGCCCTCGGCCAAGGTCATGGCCTATACCTACCTCACGCCCAGCTGGGTGATTTTGTGGGAAGTCGCGCGCGGCAATGGTGCGCCCCAAGGGCTGGTTCTGGTCGGAATCGCGATGATCGTGCTGGCGCTGGTCATGTTGCTGAAACAAGAGGGATGATAGGGTCGCCGCACGACCTCCTTGATAAGAAGGCCAACATGCCGGACCAATCGATCACCCTGACCATGACTGCGGCAGCGATGCCCGGCGCGACGTTGTTGTGCCCAATCGGCATGTCGACGCCGCATGTGTCAGCCATAGGGTTCAGGTGGACCGGAGGGCGTGGGCACATTGTATCCGACCCGACTTCGGGCCAAAATGCTGTGGTGCTGGCGCCCGACGCGGCAAACCTGAGGTTGCGCTGGTCTTATGCGCTGGGCGGTCTGGCCTATCCTGAGATCATGTTTGCCAAACGCGACACCCGTTTTGCCCGCGCCGCTGACGCACTGGTCACCCAAGCCCGCCACGTGGTTGCGCAGGCCCCCGGCGATCCGGTCAAGGCGCTGGCCGATCATGTCGCGGCGCAATTCACCTATGGCCATCCAGATACGCGGTTCTACGACAATCATGACAATATCCCGCAACTCTGCTCGATCACGGAAGGGTCTTGTGTCGATATCAATGCCTATTTCATTGCCGCATGCCGGACCGCCGGGATCGACGCCGGATATGTAACCGGGTGCTTTTTGCCCGCCGAAAAGCGGACCCACTGCAACGATATGCACTGTTGGGTCGTGACCCGGCTTGGGGGTGAGGTCCGGGAATGGGACATTGCCCATCACCTGAAGATGAATACGCGCGACATCCAGCCCGGCCTGAACCCAAAACCGGGTGCGCGCGTTCCACTGGCCCATTCCATGGGGCTGAATTTCCCGACCGAAGGGGTTTCGGACCTCAAACTGATTGGAGAACCGATGTGGCTGGATGCCTCCGGTACGTTCCATGAGGCAAATCCGGAAATCAGCTTTCAGGGCTATGAGGTTCTGAACCAAGCTCGGATTTAAGGAACCGTTCGAAGGCGTCCAGATTGACCGGCTCGAACTGTCCGAACCCCTGCATCCAGACACTGGCATCTTTCATCGCGTCGGGTTGCAATTTGCACCATTTCACCCGCCCGCGCTTTTCCTGCGCAATCAGCCCGGCGCGGGTCAGGATCGTCAGGTGCTTCGAGATCGCGGCCAGCGACATTTCGAACGGCTCGGCCACGTCGGTGACAGCCATATCGTCTTCCAGCAACATCGCAAGGATCGCGCGCCGGGTCGGGTCGGCCAAAGCGGCAAAAACGGTATCAAGAGGATTGGCCATGCCTGCCCTTGCCGTGTTGCTCTCGCATCGTCAACCATTTGGTTGAATATGCTCATTTGGCCGGTTTGGCGCTAACGCCACCTGCGACAGAACATCCTTCCCCATTCTTCTCTTTAAAAATACTCATAATATCAAAGCTTTAGGTGCGTATAACCTGCGCCAATCAGTCAATTGACTCTAAGCCCCGCGGGCCTTAGCACCAAGCTCAACAAACGCGTGAGGTATGCGCCCTTGACCGAAGACGACCAAAAGCAGCGCCTGACGCAGCTTGAGGCACGGATCAAGGCCGCAAAGGGCACTCAGAATGAGCCCAAGCCGCGCGCGGACGGTGACTTTTCCCAGGGCGAACTGGCCTGGCGGATGGTGATCGAACTGGTGGCCGGTCTCGGGATCGGCTTTGGCATTGGCTACGGGCTGGACCGCCTGCTCGGGACGCTCCCGATAATGCTGGTGCTGTTTACATTGCTGGGACTTGCGGCGGGCATCAAGACGATGATGCGATCCGCACAAGAGGCCCAGGAGAAAATTGAGGCCGCGCAAGCGGCGATGGATCAGGCCGAACAGGCCGGGACAGAGACGAAGAGGGACTGACACGTGGCAAGCGAAGCGCATGGTGCAGAAGAGGGCGGTCTGGTTTTCCACCCGATGGACCAGTTCATCATCAAGCCGCTTTTCGGCGGTGATACGATAGCGTGGTACACGCCGACCAACGCATCGCTTTGGATGGCACTGGCCGTTCTGGCGATCATCGGTCTGCTGGTTCTGGGATCATCCAAGCGCGCCATCGTGCCGACCCGTATGCAGTCGATCGCTGAACTGGCCTATGGCTTTATCTACAAGATGGTCGAAGACATCTGCGGCAAAGACGGGGTGAAATACTTTCCCTACGTCATGACCCTGTTCATGTTCATCGTCTGCGCCAACTTCCTGGGCCTGCTGCCGCTGTCCTTTACCACAACGTCGCATTTCGCAGTGACCACCGTGCTTGCACTGGCCGTGTTCCTGACCGTGACCATTCTGGGTTTCGTGCTGAATGGCACCAAGTTCCTCGGCTTGTTCTGGGTGTCGAGCGCGCCTCTGGCGCTGCGTCCGGTTCTGGCCATCATCGAACTGATTTCGTACTTCGTGCGCCCTGTCAGCCACTCCATTCGTCTGGCCGGCAACGTCATGGCGGGCCACGCGGTGATCAAGGTGTTCGCAGGCTTTGCGGCCATCACAGTGATCTCACCGGTGTCGGTTCTGGCCATCACTGCAATGTACGGGCTCGAAGTGCTCGTGGCCTTTATCCAGGCTTACGTGTTCACGATCCTGACCTGTGTGTACCTCAAGGACGCACTGCATCCGTCTCACTAATGACCGGTGCGTGACATCACGCACCCCATATCAAACGACAACTTCCAATCGTAAGGAGAATTTATCATGGAAGGCGATCTCGCACACATCGGCGCAGGCCTGGCAGCAATCGGTTCCGGCGCAGCCGCAATCGGTGTTGGTAACGTAGCTGGCAACTTCCTTGCCGGCGCTCTGCGCAACCCTTCGGCTGCTGCGTCGCAGACAGCCACTCTCTTCATCGGCATCGCATTCGCAGAAGCACTGGGCATCTTTGCATTCCTGGTCGCTCTCCTGCTGATGTTCGCCGTCTAAGAGCCTAGGACAACATATCCTTACGGTCGGGCAGCAGGGGAGGTTCCCCGCTGCCCGATAAGGCTAAGTTTCCAAGGAGGCCGACATGGCAACTGAGACCCACGACGCAGGTCACACTGCTGCTGATGCGGCCCACGCCGCTGCTGACAGCGCTCCGGGCATGCCGCAACTTGATTTTGCGACGTACCCGAACCAGATTTTCTGGCTTCTGGTCACGCTTGTCGTGATCTATCTTATTCTGTCGCGCGTGGCCTTGCCCCGGATCGGTGGCATCCTGGCTGAACGTACAGGTACCATCACCAACGATCTGGCCGCAGCCGAAGACCTGAAAGCCAAGGCCGTTGATGCCGAAGCTGCCTATAATCAGGCTCTGGCAGACGCCCGCGTCGAAGCGCAGCGCATTGCTGCCGAAGCCCGCGCAGAAATCCAGGCCGGCCTGGACGACGCCATTGTCAAAGCCGACGCCGAGATCGCCGCCAAAGCTGCAGAATCGGAAAAGGCCATCGCCGAGATCCGTGCCAACGCGCTTGAAAGCATCAAGGCCGTTGCGGATGATACGGCCGTTGAAATCGTGACCGCCATGGGCGGCACCGCAGACGCGGCAGCCGTATCAGACGCCGTCGCAAACCGAGTGAAAGGATAAGATCCATGCGTAATTTGTTCGCCCTTATCCTGTCGCTGGGCGTTGCCAGCCCAGCGCTTGCCGCAAGCGGGCCGTTCTTCTCGCTCGGCAACACGGACTTTGTTGTTCTGATCGCGTTTCTCGTTTTCGTAGGTGTGCTGTTCTACTTCGGTGTTCCGAAGATGATCGGCGGCGCACTGGACGATCGTGCCGCAGGCATCAAGACCGAACTGGACGAAGCCCGCGCGCTGCGTGAAGAGGCCCAGACCCTTCTGGCCTCTTACGAGCGTAAGCAGAAAGAAGTGCAAGAGCAGGCCGAGCGCATCGTCGCCCACGCTCGCGAAGACGCTTCCAATGCCGCTGAGCAAGCCAAGGAAGATCTGAAAGCTTCGATCGCACGCCGTCTGGCGGCTGCCGAAGACCAGATTGCCTCGGCCCAGTCTGCTGCTGTGAAAGAAGTCCGCGACCAGGCCATTCTGATCGCCGTGGCTGCAGCCAAAGACGTCATCGCCAAGCAGATGACGGCTGCCAAAGGTGCAAGCCTGATCGACGACGCCATTGTGCAGGTCGAAAACAAGCTGCACTAAGTGCACACCAAGCTTTTCCCGCAAGGGGATGAAAACCCGGCTATCATGGCCGGGTTTTTTGCTTTGAAAACATAGGTTTTGGCCGCCAGTCGCTCAATTTCATGAGGACATTGGCTTAGCCACGCCCCAATTCGTGATCCAGCCGCTGGCGGGCGATCTCTTCGTGCTGATCGGCTTTTTGCTGGTCTCGCAGAGATTGCTGAACATAGTCCAGATGCGCCTCAACCGCAGCACGGGCGGCAACCGGATCGCGGCTTTGAATCGCGTCGTTGATGCTTCGGTGCTGATCAAGCAGAGCCGCCCGCGAGGTACGCTGCTTGAACATGACTTGCCGGTTATAGAACACGCCTTCGCGAAGCAGATCGAACATTGACCGCATCATGTGCAGCATAACAACGTTGTGGCTGGCATCGATGATGGCAGAATGAAACAGCGCGTCCAGTTTGGCTTCTTCTTCGGGGTTGCGGCGCGACTGGGCGGTTTCCATCTTGTCAAAAATCGCCTGAATAACCTTCAGATCGCTATCCGATCCAAACCGCGCAGCCCGTTCGGCGGCCAGTCCTTCCATATCCCGCCGGAACGAAAGGTAGTCAAAGACGGCTTCGTCGTGGCTTCCGAACAGGCGGATCAACGCGGGTGAAAAGGCCGAGCCCAGAACATCGGCCACATAGATACCGGCCCCGGCGCGGGTGGTCAGCAGACCCTGGTCCTGAAGCTCTGACACTGCGTCGCGCAGAGAAGGGCGCGACACGCCCAGTCGTTCCGACAATTCCCGCTCTGATGGCAGGCGTTCTCCGGGTCTCAGAATACCGCGCAAGATCAGTTTCTCGATCTGGCGAACCACCGACGTGGAGAGTTTCTCGGGTTGGACTTTCTGGAACGGCATAGCGCCTCATAAAATGATCTGGTCAAAACATATGACCAGATCGACCGGGCCACAAGCATTCCCGGAACGCAAAACAGCCCCCGACCGGGGGCTGCTTCGTGGATAAAGGGGCGTCGATTACTCGCCGGGGACCATTGCAGCCTCGGGCATTGCCGAAAAGTGCTGACGGTTCAGCCGCAGGACCAGCGCGATCATGGCACCCTGAAAGGCCAGTGCAATGATGGTCAGGATCCAGTAGGACGTTCCGAATTTGTCGATCACGCCGGCACCGACAAGACCCTTGTTGACGAAGAACTGGATCATGACCGACAGCGCGACACCCGGGCAGACCAATGCATAGGAACCGGGCGAGGTTTTTGACCCGAACACAAAGTCGGTGAAATACCCCTGACGGCGCAACACCAACATTCCAAGCAGCAGAAAGATCACCTGGACTGTCAGCAAGCGGGCCAGAAACACCATCGTTTCGCCAGCGGTGACATGGGCGTCAAACCCGACATGCAGCCCGTGGTTCTGACGCAGGAACAGAATGCCCAGAACGGTCAGGATCGGAACGATGACCATAAGGGTCGGACCGGCTTCCTTGGCGGTTCCGTGGTGCAACATCGAGTTGAAGGCCGTGATCGCTGCGACCACCGTGTAGACGATCGCCGTGAAGCCGAAGAACGTGGACAGGACCAGCGACACGCCAACGGTCACCGTGTTGGTGCTCATCGCGGCAGGAGCGGCCAGACCAACGCCGACCATGGCGACGGCAAATGCTGGCAAAAGCTGGGCGAACGAATTGTTGGCTGTGACATCGAATACACCGCCCTTTGTCAGCACGCGGCCCAGAAAGTCGGCGATGGTTGAAAACGCCCAGACTCCGATGGCCAGGAATGCGACCAGCGCCAAGGGGAACAGATATTCAACAACGCTCCAAAGGCCGGGGACAAAGACCAGCCCCACAATGAACAGGGCGTTCACTGTCATGGCCGTGGCCAAAGGCGCTGCCAACAGCGTCGTTTCGGCGTTCGACGCACGCAGTTTCGTATATGCATCGGTTTTTTTAAACGCGGCGAGGGCAGAGAAATTCCAGATCAGGTATTTGATGTTCAGGAACGCAAACACCGCGATCCCGATCATGGCAAGCAACGCCGCTGATTTCAGAGGCATCGATCCGGTTTCAAACACCGTCATGATGTCTTCAAAGATCGGAACAGGGCGGCCTTTGTGCGGGACCCAGAACATCAGGTACATGAAAAAGGTTACAGCCAAGCCGCCAGCGCCCAGTGAGGCAAGGAAGTAAAGCGGCGAATAGCTGTCAGCGGGTCTTTTGATCGTCAGGGACATGACAGGCTCCAAAATATTCTGATATTGGAATATATATACATTCCAATACAGGAATATTAATTTGATCTGGATCAAGTCTGCCTGAAAGCTTGCGTTAACCAATTGGCGTCACTGTGGCCTGATGCTTCGCCTCTTGCTGATATCATTGCCTTTTCTTGCCGCCTGCAACACTCCGGGGCGATACTTCCAAGGGTTGGATGCGACGCGGATTTCCGTGGGCGAAAGCGAATTTGACGTGCGTTATCGGGGAAACTTGGCCGAAGCCATCCGTGTGAACCACAGATACGCACCCCGATTGGGTCCGATTCGGACTGAGGCGGCCGTTGCCATGGCGCAGGTCAGCGGATGCCATGTGTATGGTGTTCTGGGCGACCAAGCCGTGACAACCGGAATACTTGATTGCGAAACCACCCACGTTGGGGCTGGTCAACACCCTTGACCGAAAGCACGGTGCTTTCGGGCATCGCGGCAACAACGGGCCGGGGCCACGAAACTAGAAACAGGACGCCAGCGCGGCTTACCCTTGGGGGCGCTTGGTCAACTCATCCACGATATGCGGCCAATCCAGATGCTCATCATAATGCCAGTGAACCGTGGGCGTGACAGCATTCGGATCCTCCAGCAGCGCCGCATAGAAATGGGTTTCCCCCGGAATGCTTGCGGTTGCATAAGTTATCGGCGACCCGCATGTGCCGCAAAAGCTGCGCGTCACTCCGGGGGCCGATTGATAGGTCACCGGGGTGCCTTCCCCACTCCACCGCCATTGCCCATCCGGATGTCCAATAAACGTGGTAATCGGAGACGCGGTGGCGCGCCGACAGCTTTCGCAGTGGCAATGACCAACCCAGTTTGAGGGCCCCTGCAGTTCAAAACAAATCGCGCCGCACAGGCAGTGCCCGCTAAGTGGGGTCACGATGCCAGCCAATCCAGTATTGGTCCCTCGACAGCCTCAAGGCACAGAAATAGCCCGACTCCGGCAACCATCGCGCCAGCCAGACGAACCGGAAGATCGTCAGCGCGGTGGTTCAGGATACGATCTGCAACAATGCCAGCCCCAAGGGCCATGACATATTGGATCGCGCCAAGCCCGATCAGATACCCCGCCAGAACCGACGTTGATATGCCGCCCTCTTGGCCTGCGATACTGGCACCAAAGGCGGCACCGTGGAACAGGCCATACCCGGCAAACAAGGTCAGCGTGGTCCAGGGCGCGATCGGTTTGCCACAAGCCAGGACAAACCCGACCAACAGCAGCGACAACGCGATCATGAGTTCCGTCAGAGGGATTTTCCAGCCGGAATAGATCAGGGCACAGCCCAGCAGCATCGTCGCAACATAGGCCAGCGGCCCGCGCAGCGGCATCCCGGCAACCCGCGCCAAAACGCCAACGGCCAGAATAAAGAACAGGTGATCAAACCCCAGAACCGGGTGCCCGATGCCGGACAAAACACCATGGGCAAAGATTTCCATCGGTTGTCCGGCCAGCGGGTGGTGGGCCCAGGCTGGCGCAGCCAGACAAATCAAAAGCAAAGCAACAATGCGAGTCATAGCGATCCTTTAAGGCAATCCGTGTTGCGCCAACCGTGGGCGAGGGCGGTCGCCTCTGTCAATGGATCGTGTTCCATGCAGATGACGGCAATTCCTTGCCGTTTTCCCAATATATTGTGGATATCTGGCCATCGTTTCCTACATGCAGCGTCAAAGGCGTTGACTCAGGCCCAACCTAGGCCGCACATTTTCAACCTGACAAGAATCAACTTCGGACTTGCCTTGCGTTTCAACAAACTCAGACTGACCGGCTTCAAAAGCTTTGTCGATCCGACCGACCTGATCATTGCCGAAGGGCTGACCGGGGTTGTCGGGCCGAATGGCTGTGGCAAGTCGAACCTGCTTGAGGCGTTGCGCTGGGTGATGGGCGAAACCCGCCCCAAGGCGATGCGCGGCGGCGGCATGGAAGACGTGATCTTTGCCGGGGCGGCAACGCGGCCCGCCCGCAACTTTGCCGAAGTCAGCCTGCAGATCGACAACTCTGAACGGCTGGCGCCGTCCGGGTTCAATGACAGCGACGTGCTTGAAATCGTGCGCCGCATCACCCGGGACGTCGGCAGCGCCTATAAGGCCAACACAAAAGACGTGCGGGCCCGCGACGTGCAGATGCTGTTCGCGGATGCCTCGACCGGGGCGCATTCGCCGTCACTGGTGCGGCAGGGGCAGATCTCGGAACTGATCAACGCCAAGCCAACCGCACGACGTCGTATTCTGGAAGAAGCCGCCGGGATCTCGGGTCTGTATCAGCGTCGGCACGAGGCCGAGCTGAAGCTGAAAGGCACCGAAAGCAACCTTTTGCGGGTTGATGACGTTTTAGAGCAATTGGCGACACAGTTGCAGCAACTGGCCCGTCAGGCCCGTCAGGCGACGCGCTATCGCGAGATCGGCAATCAGTTGCGCCAAGCCGAAGGCATGCTGCTGTATCGCCGTTGGAAAGAGGCTGATGTGGCCCGCGCCGCGGCCGAGGATGTGTTGCGCGAACGGACCACCGAAGCCGCGCGATCAGAAACCGTCGTGCGTCAGGCCGCCAAAGCGCGCCAGGCTGCCGAAGACGCCCTGCCGGCCTTGCGTGAAGAAGAAGCGATTGCCGGGGCCGTCTTGCAGCGATTGCAGGTTCAGCATGACACGCTGGCAGATCAGGAAAAGCAGGCGCAGCAGACCATTCAGACCCTGAGCAACCGGATTGCTCAGCTGTCCAAGGATATTGACCGTGAAAACGGTCTGAACCGCGACGCGGGCGAAACCATCGAGCGGCTTGAGTGGGAAGCGCGGGAACTGGCCAAGGCCAGCGAAGGGCATGATGATCGTCTGGCCGAAGCTGCCGAAATGGCCCGCGAAGCCGCCTCGGTTTTGCAGGATCGCGAAAACCTTCTGTCAAAGGAAACCGAAGATGTTGCCCGCCTGTCAGCGCGGCACCAGTCGGCCAAGCGGTTCCTGGATGACAGCCGCAAGACACTGGCGCGATCAGAAGGTGATGAAACCCGGGCCCGCGAAGCGGTGGATGCGGCGAAAGTCTCGGTCACAAAGGCAGCTGAGCAAGTCGAAACAGCCCAGGTGGCCGAATCACAGGCGGTTCAGGCCGCCACAGACGCCGAAGCCGCCCTCACGCGTATCGACGATGATCGCACCGACACGCAGGCCCGTGAATCCGAGGCGCGTGCGCAGCGCTCCGAGGCTGAAGGCGAGGCCGGGGCGCTGAGAGCCGAGGCGCAAGCGCTGGCCAAACTGGTTGGACGTGATGCCTCGGAAGGCGGGCAGGTGATGGACCTGATGCGCGTCGCGCCCGGCTATGAAAAGGCACTTGGCGCGGCGCTGGCGGATGATCTGCGCGCGCCGATTGTCGACACAGACGGGCCGTCCGGCTGGATGGCATTGCCAGATTACGACGCCGATCAGGCGTTGCCCGTCGGCGCTGAACCATTACAGGCGCATGTCGGCGGCCCCGACGCCATGCGCCGCCGCATTGCCCAGATCGGGCTGATCGAGGCGGAAATGGGTCCGCGCCTGCAACCGATGTTGAAGCCGGGCCAGCGGCTCGTGACACTCGAAGGCGACTTGTGGCGGTGGGACGGATATCGTGCCTGGGCCGAGGATGCGCCTAGTGCTGCGGCGCTGCGGCTTGAGCAGTTGAACCGGCTTGAGGCTCTGAAACAGGAGACCGAGCGCGTCAATGCACGGGCCGAAGGCGCCAAGGCCGCGCACGAAATGCTGTCGCGCAAGCTGGCCGAGGTCACGGCGGCTGACAAGACCGCCCGCGAAGCACGTCGCCTCGCCGATCAGCGGGTTGCCGAAACCGCCCGGATGCTGAGCCGCGCCGAAGCGGATCGCAATCTGGCAGACGGCAAGCTGGAAAACCTTTCGCTTGCCGTGGCGCGCCACAAGGAAGACGCGATGGCAGCGCGGGCACAACTGCGCGAGGCCGAAGCCGGGGCCGCCGAACTGGGCGACCTGGACAGCGCGCGGCTGCAGGTCGAAGACCTGAAACAGACTGTCGAAGCGGCGCGGATCATGATGATGACCCGGCGGTCGTCCCATGATGAACTGCGCCGCGAGGGCGAGGCGCGCACTCGCCGGACACAGGAAGTGGCCAAGGATGTCAGCGGCTGGAAACACCGTCTGGAAACCGCCGGCAAGCGCATCGCCGAACTGGAAGAACGCAAGGCCATGTCCGAGTCCGAGCTGCACGACGCCAGCGCCGCTCCGGGCGAAATTGCAGCCAAACGTGATGAACTGTCCATGGCGATCTCGGATGCCGAGGCCCGCCGGGCAACCGCTGCAGATGCGTTGTCGACTGCAGAAGGCCTGTCGCGCGAAACAGTTCTGGCCGAGCGCGAGGCGGAACGGCTGGCCTCAGAAGCGCGCGAATCCCGCGCCCGGGCCGAAGCCCGCGTCGAGGCGGCGCGTGAAACGGTTGTCTACGCCGCCGAGCGCATCGCCGAAGATCAGCAAGTGACCCCGAACCAATTGCTGAACCAGTTGGACGTCGCCCCTGACAAGATCCCGGCGGCTGACAGCCTGGAGGCGGATGTGAACCGTCTGAAACGCCAGCGCGATTCTCTGGGGGCCGTGAACCTGCGCGCCGACGAAGATTCGCGCGAAGTTCAGGAAGAATATGACACGCTGTCAGCGGAAAAATCCGATCTGGAAGAAGCGATAAAAACGCTGCGCAACGGGATTGCGGGGCTGAACCGCGAAGGCCGCGAACGCCTTTTGACTGCGTTTGAGCAGGTGAACAACAACTTCACGACGTTATTCAAACACCTGTTCGGCGGTGGCGATGCGAACCTTGTGATGGTCGAAAGCGACGATCCGCTTGAGGCCGGGCTTGAGATCATGTGTCAGCCACCGGGCAAGAAACTGTCGACACTGTCATTGCTGTCCGGCGGTGAACAAACGCTGACTGCTCTGGCGCTGATCTTTGCGGTGTTCCTTGCCAACCCCGCGCCGATCTGTGTGCTGGACGAAGTTGACGCGCCGCTGGACGATGCAAATGTGACCCGGTTCTGCGATCTGTTGGACGAAATGTGCCGCCAGACAGACACCCGGTTCCTGATCATCACGCACCATGCGGTGACGATGGCGCGGATGGACCGGCTGTTCGGGGTGACGATGCAGGAGCAGGGGGTTTCCCAGCTAGTGTCGGTCGACCTTAAGAATGCTGAATCGCTGGTGGCGTAACCTGCGCCACGCCTTCGGCGAGAGTATTTGGAAAGAGAAGAAAAGCAGGCGTCTTTCAGAGGCGGTTCAGCAAACCCGGTGTTGGCCAGGCGTCTGCAGGCAGACCAAGGCGGATCTGTTCTTTCTGAACCGCGATGCGGGTGTTTGCGCCCAGGATGCCATCGACCTTGCCGACGTTATGCCCTCGTGCGGCCAGTTTGGTTTGCAGTTGCTTCATCTGAGATCCGTTCAGGCCCGGATCCGGGGTGCCTGCATTATAGATCGCAGCACCTTCCAGCCGGGTGGCGAAGTAGGCGGCGGTCATCACATAGACAAAGCTTTGGTTCCACTCGAAATAGACATCGAAGTTGGGATAGGACAGAAAGGCAGGCCCCTTGTGGCCTTGGGGAAGCAGCAGAGATGCCGGCATGCTGCCATCCGGCAAGCGGCCCTCGCGCGGTTTGATCCCCATGCGCTGCCACTCATCGACGCTGTACTTCTGTGACGGACCGCTGCGCGACAGATCCAGCCCGGCGGGTATACGCACTTCCTGCAACCAGGGTTGCCCGGGGGTCCATCCAAGGGACGACAGCATTTTGGCCCCCGACAGCAAGGCGTCCGGAGCCGAGGATTTCAGTTTGACTTGCCCGTCGCCGTCGCCATCGATGCCGTTCTCAAGGATATCGCGCGGCAGCATCTGGACCATGCCGATCTCACCCGCCCAGGCGCCCGTGGTGCGGGCAGGATCGAAGTCGTCTTGTTCATAAAGCTCAAGCGCGGCGAACACCTGGGGGCGGAACAGGTCAGGACGGCGGCAATCGTGGGACAGGGTCACCAGCGCGTTGAGCGTGTTGAAATCGCCCTGAAAGGCTCCGAAATCGGTCTCAAACGCCCAGAACGCAAGGAGGACGCCCCGCGAAACGCCATATTCGCGTTCGATGCGGTCAAACACGGCGTCGTATTTCTGTGCATTCGAGCGGCCCCGATTGATGCGGTTCTGAGAAATCAGGCGGCGCGAGAAGTCGATGAACGGCTTTTGGAAGACGCCCTGTGCGCGGTCCGCCCTCAGAACAGCCGGATCCTGTTTCACCGATCGAAAGAAGGCATCAACCGTGGCCGGGGCATGGCCGGCGGCAACCGCTTCGGACTTGAGGCCTGTTACGAAGCTGCTGAAGTATCCGCCGCATTGTGCAAAAACGGGGGTCGACAGAAGCAGGCTGGCTATCAGGCAGGCACAAAGGCGCATGAAATCAATGTCCGCAACGTGGGTTCAATGCAGCATAAGGACCATGGCCCAGACCGCTGCCGCAAGAAGGAAGGTCAGCCAAACGCCCCAAAGCACCCGCACCGCGGCATCAATGTCACGTGGCCCGATGTCGGTTCGTGCCCCTTTGTTCACCCAAGGGAAGTCCTGCAATGCGCCGTGATAGCTGCGCGGTCCGGCCAATGCGATCTTAAGCGCACGGGCCATTGCGGCCTCGGGCCAGCCTGCGTTTGGCGACTTATGGCGGCGCGCGTCGGCGGCAATCTCGGGCCAGCGGCGGAACTTGTGCGACAGGCCGGCAATCAGAAAACCGGTCAGGCGGGCGGGGATCAGGTTCAACATGTCGTCCAGTTTGGCGGCGGCCCATCCGAACTGTTCATAGCGCTCGGTCCGATAGCCGATCATGCTGTCGGCGGTGTTGACCACCTTGTAAAGCAGCAGTCCGGGCAAGCCGAACAGCAAGAACCAGAACGCGGGCGCGACAACCCCATCCGACAGATTTTCGGCAGCACTTTCGATGGCCGCCCGCGAAACCTGGGCCTGATCCATCTCCGAGCAATCCCGGCTGACGATACGCGCAACCAACCTGCGGCCTTCTTCAGTGGACAGGCGCAGCGCATCCGCGACCGCCTTGACGTGTTCCACGAGCGAGCGTTGTGCCAGAAGCATCGCAGCGATCAGAATTTCAAAGAAAGGGCCAAGTTGGCTTAACGCCAATCCGATCAGCACGGCAACCAGCGCTAGGATGGCTGCTGCGATCACGCCCATGCGGTGCAAGTTGGGGCCACGATTCAGACCTCGGTCCAGCAGATCGACAAACCGGCCCATTAGCACTGCCGGATGTGGAATCCGGGACCAAAGCCAACGCGGTTCTCCCAGTGCGGCATCCAGAAGCATCGCGGCGATCAGCAAAGAGGCCGTACTCACAATGCGTCCTCCAGGCGGGCCCATGCATTGGCCGGGGGCAGGCCCAGCCGCAGATAGGTGTCAGAATAGGGGAAAATGCGGGACCAGATATGGTGCTGTGCCAGCCTTGTCTGCCACTGGGCAGCGTTGTCGACCCTGTACAGCCGGAACAGGTCGGTTCCACCTGCAATCTCCGCCCCGTTCCGCGTCATCAGGTCATCCAGTCGCCGGGCATCTTGGGTCAGCCGCGTGCGGGTGGTTTCGGCCCAAGCGGTGTTGGTCAGCGCGTCGGTTCCGATGCGCAAGGCCGGGCCTGAAACGGCCCATGGCCCGGTCAATGCCGACAGGCGGTCGATCAGGTCTGGCGCGGCAATTGCAAACCCCAGCCGCAAACCGGCAAGCCCCCAGAACTTGCCAAAGCTTTTCAGAACGAGTGTCCCCGGCCGGGTTGACAGCCGGATCAGGCTGGCCGCGGGCATGATATCGCAAAAGCTTTCGTCAACGACGGTCAGTGGCGCATCGACGTCTGCGGCGCTCCAGGTTCGTCCGTCAGGGTTGTTGGGGTGCACCAGAACCCGCGCCGAAGCCGGACCTGTGTCAGACACCTGCCAGCCCTGCGCCATAAAGGCGGCGGCGTGCTCGTTATACGTTGGTGATGTGATGCGGACCGTGGCGGGCGGGGCAAGCGCGGGGATGCGCGCGATCAGCGCCGAGGCCCCCGGTGCTGGCAGAATGGCAGCCCCATCTGGCACAGACCAGAACGTCCGGGCTGCCTCGACAAGGGCCAGATGCGCCGCGTTGTCGGGCAATGCTGTCCAATCCGCATCGCTAAGGGCGGGCAGCGGATAGGGAACCGGGTTGATGCCCGTCGACAGGTCCACCCAGTCGTCGCGGCAGCCGCCGAACTGCGCTATAGCCGCGTCCACGCCGCCGCCATGATCGCGCGGTTGCGCTGCGATTGGATCTGATTTGGTCAGCATTGCCGTCCTGTTTGCGGGTTTTCCGGACTGTTTCCTTGGTTCAAGCGGAAATCCGCCCGCTGCACAAGCACGACGTGCGTGTGCAAACGGGCTTTGGAAATCGTTAACCATTTGTTAGTAGTTAAAACGACATCACCATTTCTGGGGAGGGGCACCGTATTTTCGGCCACAGACCGAGCCCGTTAGAGATATGAATGTATTGATTGTCGAGAGCAGTCCGGACCTTGGGTCGCTTTGGCAGCGCCACCTGGAGCGGCAAGGCGCTGACGTGCGATTGGCGCGGACGCAGGAAGACGCCATTCTTGCGCTCTACGGAACCGATTTCGATATTCTTGTGTTGGATCTGGTGCTGGAACAGGGCAGCGCGCTGGCGGTTGCCGATTTCGCCAGCTACCGCCGCCCCGAAGCGCGGGTGATCTTTGTCACCAACACTACATTTTTCTCGGACGGATCAATCTTTGCCCACAGCCCCAATGCCTGCGCCTATGTGCAGTCGGGCACCCCGCCCGAGGATCTGGCCGCGATGGTCGAACACTACGCTGCGCTGCGCTGATCCCGCCTGTGCGGCTCCCAATAGTTCAGATCCGGCCCGATTGGGACGATCCGGGTCGGATTGACGCTTTCGTGGCTATAGTAATAGTGCCGCGTGATATGTTTGAAATGCACTGTGTCCGCGACGCCGGGCCATTGGTACAGCTCACGCGTATAGGCCCACAGGTTCGGGTAATCCACGATACGACGGCGGTTGCATTTGAAATGCCCGTGATAGACCGGATCAAAGCGGATCAGGGTCGTGAACAACCGCCAGTCTGCTTCGGTCAGATGGTCGCCCATCAGATAGCGCTGCTTTGAAAGGCGGTCTTCCAGCCAGTCCAGCGTTTCGAAAAGCGGGCCGACAGCCGCGTCATAGGTGTCTTGCCGTGACGCGAAACCGGATTTGTAGACGCCATTGTTCAGCGTGTCATAGACACGGGTGTTGACCTCTTCGATCGCGTCGCGCTGGTCTTCAGGCCAGTAATCGTCCGAATTCCCGGTGATCCCGTCAAACGCCGAATTCAGCATCCGGATGATTTCCGCGCTTTCATTCGACACGATGGTATTGCGCTGCGTGTCCCACAGGATCGGCACCGTCACCCGCCCCGAGTAAGACGGATCAGCGCGCGCGTATATCTCATAAGCATAGTCTGACCCATGCAACTGATCGCCGGTCGCACCGTCAAAGCTGGGATCAAAGGTCCAGCCATTGCTCAGCATATCGGGATTCACCACGGACACTGCGATGTGCGGAGCAAGGCCCTTCAAGGCGCGAAAGATCAGGGTCCGATGCGCCCACGGGCAGGCGTGGCTGACATACAGATGATAGCGGCCCGATTCGGCAGCGAATCCATCCGCTCCGGATGGCCCGGCACTGCCATCTGCGGTGATCCAGTTTCGAAATTGCGACTGTGACCGGATGAATTTTCCGCCCGTCGCCTTGGTGTCGATTCCGGCCTCGTGCCAAACTCCGTCGATCAGTGCGCCCATGGTACCCTCCTGGTCTGATGCTTGTTTACATAGCGTTTCTAGACATCCACACCATTCCCACCCGCGCGCAGCGTCTCTGCGATGCTGCACAGGGCGTCTGGATGCTGCATCTGCACGGTGTGCCTGGCGGGTGACGGACGCCACGGCAAGACGATTCCCGACTTGATTATTCGGGATGCTGAGTCACTCTGACATCATTGAAATGGGGGATTTCGATGACGACGTTTTTGCCTAAAGAAGTACGCGACGGATTGGATGCTGCCCGGATTGCCAGTCTGAAGAAAGCCAGCCGGTTGCGGGTTCAGGTCGGAGATGACTATTTTCGCGTTCTGCGTATGTGGCGTACCGGTTTCGCGGTCGAAGCCGAAAGCGTGCCGCCGTTGCGCGGACTGATCGACCTGTATGACGGGTCTCGCTATTTGTACCAGTGTCTGATCGTCGCCTCGGAAGAGGAGCGCGGCGAGATGGTTTACGAGTTCAAACGCAACACTGCCGCGACCGACCGTGCACCGCTGGACTATACCCGCGACCCCGATGCACCCGTGGCCCTGCTGCCCCGGTCTTGAATCCGGGCGTCCTGCCCTGACAGGTTTTGCGCCTTCGCCTTTTGCGCAGGATTGAATTCCTGCTCGCTGTGATGGACGTTTGTAACCGGCTCAGGTTGGGTCACTTTCAGAATACATCTGCCCAACTGTACCCAGTTCTGGCGAATTGAAGGGAAACTAAAAGGAGAACACGTAAGGTTTGCAAAAATTTATTTTGACTTTAAAAGTTTATGTGAATTTTGGTAATTAGAATAGAGGGTTAAATATGGGTCCTTTGGCGCTTATTCTGCTATTGTCGGGGTTGGCGATAGGGTCACTTCTGATTTCAGACGACGACGACAGCGTCGCGGTGGATGATTCGGACCCAATGGATGAAATGGATGACGAGGAACTTCCAAATGAAACGGAAGTTCCCGACATCATGCCAGATACCGGGGCCTCCTTTGTCCAGACCGAAGATGGCGTGGATATTGAACTCGGGGAAGATGAAACTGGTTCGTTAGCAGTCATTTACTACCTTGATACGCAAGATGATCCGGACGATTTCATCGCAACTGACGAGGCCAGGTTTTACCTTGTGCCCGAAGGCGTGGATTGGTCCGATGCTTCGTGGTAAACGCAAAATGATATCCCGGGGCAAGAAGAAGACAGGTTGTCAGACAATTATGAACTGGAAGATTTTGAACAGGTTTTTGGGCTTGAATTGCTGGGTGTCGTCGACCTGAAGGGTATTGAATCAGAAAGCGACGATCCCCAGGATCGTGTAGGCGACATCAATGCCAATGCGCCGGTCGAAGGGTACTATCTGGAAGCCGCAACAGATGGCGATTATCTCGTTAGTTTCCTGCCCGAAGATTATGTCGTTGTGCGAAATGACACGACCGAAGTTTCGGTAACCGAAGACACCACCGGAAGCGATATCAACGATTGGTTCTCTGCCGACGCCGATGGGATCACCGTCGACGGGGGCGGAGGTGACGACATTCTGGAATCGTCGCATCAGGATGTGACCCTTTTGGGGGGCTCGGGAGATGATGACATCACGGCCCTCGGCGACGGGGCGATTGTATTGGGGGGCGAAGGCGATGACAGCGTCAGCGCCGCTTTTGCAACCGTCGACCTTGGGGCTGGCGACGACGATCTGTCAATGTCGGGTGGCGGGACAGCATATGGCGGTGACGGGGATGATTATCTGTCTGCCTATGGGGATGCCCCAATTGTTCTGTACGGTGACGAAGGCAACGATAACCTTTCTGCGACCGGGACCAACGCGCTGGCTTATGGTGGTGTCGGGGATGACTTCCTCGCCGCCGGTAATGGCGGCGAGGTTCATGGTGAGGATGGGGATGACCACCTGCAACTGGATTCGGGCACAACCGGATTTGCCGGTGCGGGTGACGACCTGATTTCGGTCTGGAACCAATTTCGCGACACGGAAGGCCCGGCCGTGGTCACCACCGGTGACGGCGCCGATACGATCGATGCGCGGGTCTGGAATGCCTCTAACGGAGAGGCGGACGACATCTATCTCCGCGTCACCGATTTCGACCCGGATCAAGACGTCCTGCAGGTCGGCGTGTTTCAAACGCCAAATGACGTCCGCGATGTGGATATCGTCGAAGCCGACGATGGCAGCTATACCGACGTGCGCGTGACGTATACCGGATACTATGGCCAATCACCGGGCATCGCCGTTATCCGGCTTGAGGGCACCACCGGCGTGACCGCCGATCAGATCGTGGTGACCTCTTGATGTCGTAAGCGTTTCCTGACTGCTCGGACCTGCTTATTGCAGGTCCGAAAATGCCGCGCGCAGACGGTCACAGGCCTCTTCCACCCGCGACCTTTGCGTGCCGATGTTGAACCGCAGGAAAGACTCGCCGCCCTGACCAAAGGACGCACCATGGTTGGCGGCGATCTTGGCCTCTTTCTCCACGCGGCGGGTAAATTCAGCGGTGGGCATTCCCGTGCCCGAGAAATCGACCCAGGACAGGAACGTCGATTCCAGCGGCATGGATGTCACCCCCGGTAGGTCGGCAATTGCCGCGTCAAACACTTTGCGATTGCCCTCCAGATACTGCATTTGCGCATCGACCCAGGCCGCGCCCTCGGGTGAATAGGCTGCGGCCAGCGCGGCCTGACCCATGCTGTTGCCAGCCACGCTCAGCGCCAGCATCCGGTCGCGGAAGCGGGCGCGCAGTTTGGGGTCCTGGATGATCACGTTGCCGGTATGCAGGCCTGCGATGTTGAAGGTCTTTGACGGGGCGGTCAGCATTACCAGACGGTCGATCACCGACGGATCGGCCAGCGGCATCGGGATATGTTTGAAGCCCGGATAGACAAGGTCGTGATGAATTTCATCTGAAACCAGCAGCAGATCGTGGCGTTTGGCAAAATCCGCGACCCCCTGAAGTTCGGCCTGGGTCCAGACCCGGCCACCGGGGTTGTGCGGCGAACACAGGATCAGCATGGTTTCCTTGCCGGTCATCTGTGCGTCCCACGCGTCAAAATCCAGCAGATAGCGGCCATTGTCGTTGACCATCTCGCATTCGATCAACTCGCGCCCGGCGTTGCGCACCACCTTTCCGAATGCGTGATAGACGGGCGAGAATACGACAATTCCATCGCCCGGTTGCGTGAACGTATCCAGACACAAGCCGACGGCGTTGACGATTCCGGTGGTGGTAAAGATCCAATCGGGCTCGACACTCCACCCGTGACGCTCCTGCATCCACCACTGTATCGCGCCGTTGAAGCTGACCGAATTGTCGAAGTACCCGAATACCCCGTGCGCGATCATCTCGTGCATCTTGTCCAGAACAACCTGAGGCGCTCGGAAATCCGTATCGGCGACCCACATCGCCAGACCTTCGTCGGCGGGCACGCCATAGATGGCCTCCATCTTGTCCCATTTGGCGCAATCCGTGTTGCGGCGGTCGATAAGCTCGTCGAAATTCATGCCCGTCTCCATGTCCAGCGGCTGCACGCTACCCGGAAATTCCGCAGGTTCAAGGGGCCGTTGCAGCGCGGGCCTTGATCGCCTACATGCAAAAGTATGAAACGCCCTATTCTGATCCACCCCGACCCCCGCCTGAAAAAGGTTTGTGCACCCGTGACCGATATCACCGGTGATCTGCGCAAGCTGGCCAAAGACATGTTGGAAACCATGTATGACGCGCCCGGCATTGGGCTGGCCGCGCCACAGATCGGCGTGCTCGATCGCCTGATCGTGTTGGACTGCGTCAAAGAGGAAGGCGAAACGCCGCGCCCCTTGGTCATGATCAACCCCGAAGTGGTGGCCAGTTCAGACGATCTGAACACCTATGAAGAGGGCTGTTTGTCGATCCCTGAACAATACGCAGATGTGACCCGCCCCGCCGAGGTCGAAGTCACATGGGTCGATGTCGACGGCAACCCGCACAAAGAAGCGTTTGGCGGGCTGTGGGCGACCTGCGTTCAACACGAGATTGACCATCTGAATGGCAAGCTGTTCATCGATTATCTGAAACCAATGAAACGGCAGATGATCACGCGCAAGATGCAAAAGCTGAAACGCGAACAGGCGCGGGTTTAAATGGCGGTCCGGCCTGTGGTCATGTGGCCCGACCCGCGACTGTCGCAAAAATGCGCCCCGGTCGAACACGAACATCTGGATGATCTGATCACCGACATGTTCGACACCATGTATGCCGCGAATGGCCGGGGGCTTGCCGCGCCTCAGATCGGCGTGATGAAGCGGGTCTTTGTCATGGATGTCGGCTGGAAAGAGGGCGAAAAGACCCCGATGGTGATGATCAACCCGACGATCATGGCCGCCGAACGTGTTCCGGTGGTGGCCGAGGAAGGCTGCCTGTCGATCCCGGGTGTGCTGGTGCCGGTTGAACGGCACAAGGCCGTTACCGTGCAGTGGACAGCTCATAACGGTGACATCGACATGGCCGACTTTGACGGGTTCGAAGCCCGCTGTATCCAGCACGAATTTGATCATCTGAATGGCGTCGTGACCTTTGACCACCTCACGCCCGAAGACCGGGCGCAGGTCGAAGGCGCATATCTGAAAGCGACCCAATGACAGTCCGCACCTGCCTGCCCTGGCCTGACAAACGCCTGCGCACCCCCGCCGATGACGTGTCCGAGATCACTGACGATATCCGCGCGATCTGGGACGACATGATCGACACGATGGAAGCGATGCCGGGCGTCGGGCTTGCTGGCCCCCAGATCGGTGTGATGCTGCGTTTGGCCGTGGTGGATGGGTCATCCGAACGGGGCAAGGCGGTGCGTCTGGCCAACCCGGAAATCCTACACGCCTCGACCCAGCTGCGCGAGCATGAAGAGGCCAGCCCGAACTTGCCCGGCGTTTCGGCCAAATTCAAACGCCCGCGCGCTGTAACCGTACGATTTCTGGATCAGAATGGGCAGTTGGCCGAGCGCGACTTTATCGGTGTCGAAGCGACCAGTGTCCAACACCAGATCGACCACCTGAACGGCCGGATGTATTTCGACAACCTCAGCAAGGTCAAACGCGACATGCTGCTGCGCAAGGCCCGCAAGCTTGCCGCCTTGTGACGTGGCGTTTCCGCAAGGAACCCCGGCGAAACGATTGCGTTGCGCCCGACCATGCGGCCTCCTGAGAACAAACAGAAAGGCCCGCGCATGTCCAAGCAACCAAATCTGATTCCGTTCGAGAGCTTTGAAGTCGGCCAGGTGCAAGATTTCGGATCTTACGAGGTGACCGAAGCCGAGGTGATCGAGTTCGCCAGCAAATACGATCCGCAGTTCTTTCATATGGATGCCGAAGCGGCCAAGCAATCGCTGTTCGGCGGGCTTTGCGCCAGCGGCTGGCACACCTGTGCCATGACCATGGCGATGATGGTCGAAAACATGGAAAAGAATAACGGCACCTCGCTTGGTTCGCCCGGCATTGATGAACTGCGCTGGCTGCGCCCGGTATTTCCCGGCAACGTCCTGTCCGTGCGGATGGAGGTGATCGATCTGATCGAACCCAAAAGCCGCCCCGAGATCGGGTTTGTCGTCAACAAGGTGACGACCAGCACGCAGGACGGAACCCCGGTGATGCAGTTCGTCAGCAAAGGGATTTTCCCTAAAACCGCAAAATGACACCGCGCTGGACAACCGGCCCTGCATGAATACTGTGCGCGCAAATCAAACAGGCAAGGGCAGGCACATGCGCGTCGTTTTCATGGGAACCCCCGATTTTTCGGTGCCGGTACTGAATGCTTTGGTGGACGCCGGGCATGACATCGCTTGCGTCTATTGCCAGCCCCCCCGCCCGGCGGGACGCGGCAAGAAAGAACGCCCGACGCCGGTCCATGCCCGCGCTCTGGAACTGGGCCTGCCCGTTCGCCACCCGGTTTCGCTGAAAAGCGCTGATGCGCAGGCTGAATTTGCAGCTCTGAACGCCGATATCGCCGTGGTCGTCGCTTATGGCCTGATCCTGCCGCAACCCATCCTTGATGCACCCACCCACGGATGCCTCAACATCCACGCCAGCCTGCTGCCGCGCTGGCGCGGCGCGGCGCCGATCCATCGCGCGATCATGGCGGGGGATGGCGAAACCGGCGTCTGCATCATGCAGATGGAGGCCGGGCTGGATACCGGTCCTGTGCTGCTGCGACAGGCCACCCCCATCGGGGCCGAAGAAACCACCGCCGAATTGCATGACCGCCTGTCGGTCATGGGGGCCGGGTTGATCGTCGAAGCGCTGGCCAAATTGCCCCAGCTGACGCCTGATCCGCAGCCCGATCAGGGCGTGACCTATGCCCATAAGATCGACAAGGCCGAAGCGCGGGTCGACTGGACCCAACCGGCCGAAACCGTCGACCGTCAGATTCGCGGGCTGTCGCCATTTCCCGGGGCCTGGACCGAGATCGAAGGTCAGCGGGTCAAGCTGCTGGCGTCACGTGTCACGGACGCGCAGGGGAAGCCCGGAACCATTCTGGATGATGCGTTGACCGTGGCGTGCGGCGACGGCGCGGTGCAACTTGTCAGGTTGCAAAGGGCTGGCAAAGGCGCGCAGGATGCTGAAACCTTCTTGCGCGGCTGGCCGGTGCCCAAAGGCACCCGGCTCTGAGGGAGTACAACAATGCACGTCACCCTGTTCGGAACCCTGCTGATCGCCGGAATTGTCGGGTACATTTCCGAGCGGTCAGGTTTTACCCATAACGGGTACTTGCCGTCCGTGTTCATCTGCGTCGGCGGGGCATTGGCGCTGTACCTGTTGCGGGTGATGTTCGGGATCGGCTTCGGGTCGCATGGGATCAATGCTATCGTGTCGTCAATCGGCGCGTTGGTTATCGTACTGTTCCACTGGAAAAAGTGAGGCTGACATGGTGAGCATTCTTGGACTGATCATCATCGGGGCCGCCGCCGGATTTCTGGCGACGCGGATCATGGGGATGGAAGCGGACATTCCGACCACGATGTTCATCGGTATCATCGGCGCGTTGCTGGGCGGTCTGATCCTGCGGGCGCTGCTGACGATGATGGGATGGATGTCCGGGTTTGTCGGCGCGGTTCTGGGCGCGTTGCTGATCATCTGGCTGTGGCAGAGATACCGTAGCCGCTGATCTGTCAGTGTCGCGGCGGACGCGCCTTGTAGACCGGCAACCGCCACCCGAATACCAGTGACCCGGCCCGCAGACTCCAGCAAGCCAGGGCGCCAAGGCCCAAGGCGGCGGGCTGATACACATCCAGCCACACCGCGACCAGCGCAACCAGCGCGCCGACAAAGGCGCAGGTGACGTAAAGTTCGCCCTGTTTCAGCACCAGCGGCACCTCGTTGCAGACAACGTCCCGCATCAGGCCGCCCAGACACCCGGTCGAAATCCCCATCAACACCACAATCACCGCAGGCTGGTTAAGCGTCAGGGCGGCGGCAGTCCCTGCGGCCATGGCGAAGGACAGCGCAAAACTATCCAGCCAGATCAGCAGGTTGTACCGGCTTTCGACCAGATGGGCCGTAAAGAACACGATCAGCGCCGCCGCCACCGACAGGGCAATATAGGCGGGTTGTCCGACCCAGAACACCGGGTGACGGTCCAGCAGCACGTCGCGCACCGTGCCCCCGCCGACCGCTGTCAGGCAGGCGACAAAGGCAAAACCCACGGGATCCAGTTGCGCCCGGCTGGCCACCAGTGCGCCTGTCAGCGCAAAGATCACCACCGACATGTAATCCAGAACCACCAGTACGGACATGGCGTGGCCTATTTCGACTTGAACGGTTTCATACCCTCGCGGGCCAATTCGTCAGCGCGTTCGTTTTCCGGATGCCCGGCATGGCCCTTGACCCATTCCCAAGTCACATCATGGTCCGCCTGCGCTGCGTCCAGACGTTGCCACAGTTCAACGTTCTTCACCGGTTTTTTGGCAGACGTGCGCCAGCCATTCCGCTTCCAGCCATGAATCCAGCCGGTCACACCGTTTTTGACGTAGGTGCTGTCGGTCACGATGGTGATTTTGGCCGCGCGTCCCAGAACCTCCAGGGCGTTGATTGCGGCCAGAAGTTCCATCTGGTTGTTGGTCGTGTTGGCCGCGCCACCCTTGAGTTCGCGCTGTTTGACGATCTTGTCGCCATCCATCGCGCGCATCAGCACGCCCCAACCGCCGGGGCCAGGGTTTCCGGAACAGGCACCATCGGTATAGGCAATAAGATCAGGCATGAGCAGAAATTGAAATCCAGTCTGAGATTGAACCGTCAAGCCCCAGGCCAGAGCCATGGGCGCGGTCGATCAGGGTAAATCCGACCGAGGTCAGACAGCTATCCAACTCGGCCTCGGAATAGTAGGTGTAAAAGCGCCCGATGTCGTCGCGGGCCTCGCCCTCGCCCAGCTTCATGGCGATCATGAAGGCTCCGTTGGGTTTCAACGCGCGATGGATGGCTGCCAGATAGCGTGAGAGATCGGCGCGGGGGGCATGCAACAGGCTGAAATTGGCCCAGATACCGTCATAGACAGCAACTTCGTCGATATCGTCAAAGGTTGCCTGACGGGCCGAAACCCCCGGATGCTGGCTGGCAAGGGCGATCATTTCCGACGACGCGTCCACGGCGTCTACCTTCAGGCCAGCCTGCGCCATGACAGCAGCAGAGCTTCCGGGGCCGCAGCCCAGATCCAGCACGGTCGCGCCAGCCGGGCAGGCGGCCACAAAGGCGACCAGACGCGGATCGGCCGAGTTGTGGTCATCTGTCATCGCCACATAATCAGCGGCCCGCTTGTTATAGACGTCAATGGTATCACGGTCGGTCACAGGAACACTCCTACGGCAAGGCAAAGAACGACGATGGTGGTCAGTATTACGCGCAGCGGCAGCCACCAGCCCGGTGCCAGTTGCCAACGCACAAAGGCCGTGTCGATCAGAAGCAGACCGGCAAAGCCGAAGATCAGGTTCATACCCGCGCTGATCGGTCCGCCGCCGGTCATGAAAAAGGCCCACAGGGCCGGGATCACCGACAGCACATAGGCCGTTGTGGCCTGCCCACCTTGGGCCTTGGTGGCAAAGCCCCAAAGAACGCCGGACATGAAGCTCAGGATGACCGAGCCATAGAACAGCTGCACGTACGGTCCGACAAAACGCGGCCCCAGCATATCCGCGCCCCAGTGCTGCAGCGCGGGGCTGAGATAGGTCAGCGCGCCCCAGACAAAGGGGATAAGGCCAGCCAGACCCAGAACCAGAGGTGCGGTAGGGATGCGAGTCATGGTGCGCTGACCCTCATGCACGCAGAACGCGTGGCACTTTGAACTCCACGTTTTCCACCGCTGTTTCAACCGTTTCGACGGTCACGTCATAGCGGTCTCGAAAGGCATCGATAACTTCGTTCACCAACAGTTCCGGGGCCGACGCCCCAGCGGTGATCCCCACCGACCGGATACCATCCAGCGCGCGCCAGTCGATTTCACTGCTGCGCTGCACCAGCTGCGCATAGGCACAGCCTTCCTTGGCGCCGACCTCGACAAGACGGCGGGAATTGGACGAATTCGGCGCTCCAACCACCAGCATGGCATCGACCTTGGGGGCGACCGCCTTGACGGCTTCCTGCCGGTTGGTGGTCGCATAGCAGATGTCTTTTTTGTGCGGCCCCGCGATGGCCGGAAAGCGGGCGTTCAGCGCGGCAACGATGTCAGCGGTGTCATCAACGCTCAGGGTGGTCTGCGTGACATAGGCCAGCTTGGCAGGATCGCGGACGCTGACCGTGGCAACATCTTCCACCGTTTCGACCAGCAAGACCTCTCCATCCGGAAGCTGGCCCATGGTGCCAACCGTTTCCGGGTGTCCCTTGTGGCCGATCATGATCATCTGCAGGCCGTTGTCCGAATGACGCTGCGCCTCCATATGGACCTTGCTGACAAGCGGGCAGGTGGCATCGACGTAGATCATGTTGCGCCGGGTTGCCTCGGCGGGCACCGATTTGGCGACGCCGTGGGCCGAAAAAATCACCGGGCGGTCATCGGGGCAGTCTTCCAGTTCTTCAACAAAAACAGCCCCCTTGTCGCGCAACCCGTCGACCACGAACTTGTTGTGCACGATTTCGTGGCGCACATAGACCGGCGCGCCCCATTTTTCGAGCGCCATTTCGACGATCTTGATGGCGCGGTCAACGCCAGCGCAAAAGCCGCGCGGGGCGGCCAGGTAAAGGGTCAGGGGTGGTTTGGTCATCAGCAAGCTCTCCGTGCGTCACAGGTAAGCCGATGGGGCGGTGGCGTCCAGCCTTGGACGCATTTCAAATACTCGGCCCCAAATACAAAACGGAGGCACGACAAAGTCGTCCCTCCGCTTGCGCACTTCTCACTTGTTGGCATCATGTCATGTCGACAGATGCATCTTTACCTCTGGATCCACGTTTCAGACACCGATCCCCATCCAATGCCCGAACTGTGGCACTCCAGATCAGTCGGAGCCAGCGTACGCCACACCGCGACCTTCGGCCGGCATTTCCCGTGGCGGACGGCCAATCACATCTTTCAGCTCTTCAAGCTCGATGAAATTGTCGGCCTGACGGCGCAATTCGTCCGATATCATCGGCGGCTGGCTGCGGATGGTCGAAACGACCGATACGCGCACACCTTGCCGTTGCAGGCTGGCCACCAGGGGCCGGAAATCGCCATCGCCCGAGAACAGCACGATATGATCGACGCGCGGCGCCAGTTCCATGGCATCGACGGTAAGTTCGATATCCATGTTCCCTTTGACCTTACGACGCCCCATGCTGTCGGTGTATTCTTTGGCTGGCTTGGTCACCATGGTGAAGCCATTATAGTGCAGCCAATCCACGAGTGGTCGGATCGGCGAATATTCATCGTTCTCAAGCAGGGCCGTATAGTAAAACGCACGCAGCAGTTTCCCGCGACGCATGAATTCCTGGCGCAACAACTTGTAATCGATATCGAACCCAAGCGCCTTCGCAGCTGCGTATAGATTCGATCCGTCGATGAACAGCGCAAGCCGTTCGTCTTTGTAAAACATCAAAATGTCCTTCCGGTATAAATCAAATCGCTGTGTTCTTCCGTGAGTGAGTGCTTAAATTTGGCGATTTGATGACAGTAAGATAAGTGAAATATGTCGCACCGCAAGCCCAATGACATGACGGATTCCCGCCAAACATGACTGAATCATTGCCAGATCAACTGATTGCGCTTGGTGCGAACCTCGCGTCAACGGCGGGGTTGCCCGCTGAAACACTGGTTTTGGCGGTCACAGAACTGGCAAAAAGGGGCATAGTGATTCGCGCCGTCAGCCGATTTTATGTGACTCCGTGCTTCCCGGCCGGGGCCGGACCGGATTTCGTCAATGCAGCTCTGCGGGTACGCTCGGATCTGACGCCGCCTCAGATGTTGGCGCTGCTGCACGAGGTCGAAGCAAAGTTCGGGCGCGTGCGCATCGAACGCTGGGCCGGTCGGTCTCTTGATCTTGATCTGATCGCAACAGGGGACTTGGTCGAACCGGATCAACAGACCGTCGAACACTGGATGCACCTGCCGCCGAACCAGCAGGCACAGGTTGCACCCGATCAGTTGCTGCTGCCGCATCCGCGCCTGCAGGACCGGGGATTCGTTCTGGTGCCGCTGGCGGATGTCGCGCCAGACTGGCGTCATCCGATACTTCAAAAGACGGTGCGCGAACTGCTGGCAGACCTTCCCGCAGCGGAAACAGCAAGCATTCGCCCGTTATAGCGAACAGACACGGCAATCTGCGCTTGTCAAGCAGCAGATTCGCGACTAAATACGGCCTCTCCGGACGATTTCTCACTATTGGAGTGCCCTGATGGCCCGTGTGACGGTTGAAGACTGCGTTGACAAGGTTCCGAACCGCTTTGAACTGGTGATGCTTGCTGCACACCGGGCACGCGAAGTATCCGCAGGTGCTGCGATCACCGTTGATCGCGACAACGACAAGAACCCTGTTGTGGCTCTGCGTGAAATCGCTGACGAAACACAAAGCGCCGATGATCTGCGCGAGCGTCTGATTGAAAGCAACCAGACCCAGATCGAAGTCGACGAACCGGAAGACGATCAGATGGCTCTGCTTATGGGCGCTGAGAACGACAAGCCGGCTGATGACGATATGTCGGAAGAAAAGCTTCTTCGCGCGCTCATGGAAGCACAGGGGCAGGGCTGATTGCCTGACCCCCTCGGGAAACGGATCGGATGATAGCAGCCGAAGACCTGATTGCCCTGGTCCGTAACTACAACCCGAAAACCAACGCCAAGCGCCTTGCCGAAGCTTATGAATTCGGCAAGGAAATGCACGCGGGCCAGTACCGCCACTCGGGCGAACCCTATTTCACCCACCCTGTTGCCGTCGCCGCGATTCTGACTGAACAGCGGTTGGATGATGCAACAATCATCACCGCTCTGCTGCACGACACCATCGAAGACACCAAGGCCAGCTATGGCGTGGTGACCGAAAAATTCGGCGATGAGGTCGCGATGCTGGTCGACGGCGTCACCAAGCTGACCAACCTGCAACTGTCGAGCCGCGAAACCAAGCAGGCCGAGAATTTCCGCAAGCTGTTCATGGCGATGTCCAAGGATCTGCGCGTGATCCTGGTCAAGCTTGCCGACCGCCTGCACAACATGCGCACCATCAAGGCGATGCGGCAGGAAAAGCAGGTCCAGAAAGCCCGCGAAACCATGGACATCTATGCACCGCTGGCCGGTCGCATGGGTATGCAATGGATGCGCGAAGAGCTTGAGGATCTGGCGTTTCGGGTTCTGAACCCCGAAGGCCGCCAGTCGATCATCCGCCGCTTCATCACCCTGCAGCGCGAAACCGGTGATGTGATCCATCGCATCACGGGCGATATGCGGCACGAGCTTGAGAAAGCCGGGATCGAGGCCGAAGTGTTTGGCCGCGCCAAGAAACCCTATTCGATCTGGCGCAAGATGCAGGAAAAGGATCAGGGGTTCTCTCGCCTGTCTGACATCTATGGCTTTCGGATCATCACGAAATCCGAAGAGGATTGTTATCGGACCCTGGGCGCGATCCACCAACGCTGGCGCGCGGTTCCCGGTCGGTTCAAGGATTACATCAGCCAACCCAAGACCAACGGGTACCGCTCGATCCACACCACGGTGTCGGGCCGTGACGGCAAACGGGTCGAAGTACAGATCCGCACCCGCCAGATGCACGACGTCGCCGAAACCGGCGTCGCAGCACATTGGTCTTATCGTGATGGTGTGCGGTCGGAAAACCCGTTCGCCGTGGATCCGGCCAAGTGGATTGCAGGCCTGACCGAACAGTTCGACGCCGAAGAAGATCACGAAGATTTCCTCGAAGCCGTCAAGCTTGAGATGTATTCCGATCAGGTGTTCTGCTTCACGCCCAAAGGGGATGTGGTCAAGCTGCCGCGCGGCGCCACACCCATCGACTTTGCCTATGCGATTCACACCCGGATCGGGCACGCCTGTGTCGGGGCCAAGGTCGACGCCATCCGTGTGCCGCTCTGGACCCGGCTGAAGAACGGTCAATCTGTGGATGTCATAACCGCCGAAGGCCAGACCCCGCAGGTCAGCTGGCTGGACATCGCCACCACCGGCAAAGCCCGCACCGCGATCCGCCGCGCCTTGCGCGAAGCCGATCGTGAGCGGTTCATCAAGCTGGGGCGCGAACTGGCCCGCTCGGCCTTTGACAATGTCGGGCGCAAGGCGACGGACAAGGCGTTGGAAACGGCGGCGCGGCACTTGCGGCTGGTGGATCGCTCAGAACTTCTGGCCCGCCTTGGCAGCGCCGAATTGACCACGCATGACGTGATCCAGGCGGTGTATCCCGAACTTGCCCCGGATGACGGCGAGGCGATCTCGCCCCGACGTGCGGTTGTCGGGCTTGAACCCGGACAATCCTTTGACCGCGCACCGTGCTGTCAGCCGCTTCCGGGCGAGCGCATCGTCGGTATCACCTATCGCGGCAAGGGCGTTGTCGTGCACGCCATCGATTGCGACACGCTGTCCCGATACGAAGACAATCCGGAACGGTGGGTCGATCTGCATTGGCACTCGGGCACCCACCCGGCGGTCTACAGCGCAACCCTTGAGCTGACGATAGGAAACGACGCTGGGGTACTGGGACGTATTTGCACATTGATCGGTGAAAAGAAGGCCAATATCAGCAATCTTGAATTTGCTGACCGAAAGCCTGATTTCTACCGGCTGATGATCACCGTGGAGTTGCGCGATATCGAGCAACTGCATTCCCTGATGCTGATGCTTGAGGCAGAAAGCGACGTGGCTTCGGTCGAAAGATCCAGGAAGAAGGCCGTATCTGGCGCGGCGTCCGACTGACCGCGCGAGGTATTAGGGGAATGGGGGGGTTCGTTTTTGGTTTTCCGACGTCGTGATCCCCGGACGCCTTTTCAGGTCGCGACCGAGTTGGTGTATCCGCGCGGGGGCTGGGGGCGCGCCTTTCGCTATGTCACCCATCGTGTCCGCCGCTTGCCGGATTCTCCTGAACGGATCGGACGCGGAATCTGGGCCGGTGTGTTTGCCGCGTTCACCCCGTTTTACGGTCTGCATTTCCTGATCGCCTTTCTGATCGCCCGGGTGTTGCAGGGCAATCTTCTGGCAGCGCTCAGTTCCACATTCGTGGGCAACCCGCTGACCTATGTGCCGATCGGCGTGATCTCTCTGAAAAGTGGTCATTTTCTGTTGGGAAACCGGTTCGACGAAGGGGAACACCGCAGCTTTGTCGGAAAGTTCGCCGATGCCTGGGGGGATCTGCAGGCCAATTTCATCGCGATGTTCACCGATGCGACCGCCAACTGGGACGGGTTGAAGATCTTTTATGACGAGATCTTTTATCCCTACATGGTGGGCTGTCTGATTCCCGGCGCGGTATTCGGGACTGTGGCCTATTACCTGACTGTGCCCGTGATCCGCGCGTATCAGCAGCGCCGCCGGGCCAAGATCAAGGCAAAATTCGATGAAATCCGCAAAAAGGCCGAGGCAGAGGCTGACGCGGCCGAAAATGCTGGCTAGAATTTGATCAAATTTCTCAAGACCGGAGATTCGTCATGACTGCGGACACCGCCCTTCGCCTTGGAGTGAACATCGATCACGTTGCAACCGTGCGCAATGCGCGGGGCGGGGCCTATCCCGATCCGCTGCGCGCGGCCAAGATCGCCGAACAGGCCGGGGCCGATGGCATCACCGCGCATCTGCGCGAAGACCGTCGTCATATCTCGGATGCGGATATTGATGGCCTGATGGAGGTGCTGTCGATCCCGCTGAATTTCGAAATGGCCGCGACCGAAGAAATGCAGGCCATCGCCCTGCGTCACAAGCCCCATGCCGTCTGCATCGTGCCCGAAAAGCGCGAAGAACGCACAACCGAGGGCGGGCTTGAGGTGGCGCGCGAAGAAAACCGGTTGGCCCATTTTATCGCACCCTTGCGGGATGCCGGGTGCCGCGTGTCGATCTTTATCGCAGCTGATCAGAAACAGATCGAAGCGGCCAACCGGATCGGGGCCGAGGTGATAGAACTGCACACCGGTGCCTATTGCGATGCCTATGCCGAAGGTGATTTTGAAACCCGCGATCGTGAACTGGCCGCGCTGCGCGAGATGTCGGCCTTTGCCCACTCACTGGGGCTTGAGGTGCACGCAGGTCATGGCCTGACCTATGACACCGTGCAGCCTATCGCCGAATTCCCGGATGTACGCGAACTCAATATCGGTCATTTCCTGATTGGCGAGGCAATTTTCCGTGGGCTGGAACCGGCAATTGCCGAGATGCGCAGGCTGATGGACGACGCGCGCAAGGTCACCGGGGCCTAGGGTCAGCGGACAACGGCTGGCCTCACCGCCGAAAAGACTCAGGCTTGATCTGTCCGCAAAAACAGGCTTTGCATCGCAAGATCACGACAGGCGTACAGGAGACCCGCGCATGATCATCGGCATCGGCACAGATCTGGCCAATATCGACCGGATTCAAGGCACGCTGGACAGGTTTGGCGACCGGTTTCGCAATCGTGTCTTTACCGACACCGAACAGGCCAAGGCCAAACGCCGGGTGGAAGAAGCCAGCACTTTCGCCAAACGCTGGGCAGCCAAAGAAGCCTGTTCAAAGGCGCTGGGCACCGGCCTGCGCATGGGCATCAAATGGCGCGACATGGCGGTCAGCAACATCCGGACCGGCCAGCCAGTGATGGAAGTGACGGGCTGGGCCGAGAAACGGCTGGCCGAATTAACGCCGCCCGGCCACGAGGCGATCATTCATGTAACGCTGACCGATGATGAACCCTGGGCACAGGCCTTTGTGGTGATCGAAGCGCGTCTGGTCGCCAATCCCGCGTCATCCGCTTGACTTAACCCCACCCCACCCGCATGAAGCGGCCAAACCCAGCTTACGCGAACGGAGAGCCTTATGGCCGCCAAATCCAACTCGGGAAATGCCATCTGGGAGACGGTTAAAACCATCGTCTATGCCCTGCTGATCGCCGGTGTGTTCCGCACCCTGTTCTTCCAGCCCTTCTGGATCCCGTCAGGATCGATGAAGCAGACGTTGCTGATCGGTGACTTCCTGTTCGTCAACAAGATGGCCTATGGCTATTCCTATGCCTCTTGTCCCAGCGTGATTATCCCGCGGATTGGACTGAATGTGGATGCCGAGGACATCTGTGGCTTCCTCAAAGGCGACAACACCCGGGTCTGGTCGGGTGATCCCGAACGCGGCGATGTGGTTGTGTTCCGCCATCCGGTATCGGGCCGTGATTTCATCAAGCGTCTGATCGGGCTTCCGGGCGACCGGATCCAGGTGAAGGACGGGCTGCTCTATATCAACGACGAGCCGGTCAAGGTCGTAGACGACGGTGTCTTTGAAGAGATTGCCGCGCCGCAGGGGCCTCAGCGGTTGCGCCCCCGCTGCTCCAACGCACCGGTCGGCGAAGGCGGCGTATGTGAAAAACAGCGTCAGATCGAAACCCTGCCGAACGGCGTCTCACATGCGATCCTGAACATCGGCAACCAAAGCATGGACCACACCGGTATCTATCAGGTGCCCGAGGGCCATTTCTTTTTCATGGGGGATAACCGTGACAACTCCAGTGACAGCCGGTTGCCACAGGCTGCGGGCGGCGTCGGATTTGTGCCGTTCGAAAACCTGATTGGCCGCGCGGACCGGATCATGTTCTCATCCGCCGGGTCTTCGATGCTGTACTTCTGGACGTGGCGCGGTGATCGTTTCTTCAAGGGGATCGAGTGAAGCTGTCAGCCGACCTACGTGCGTTTGAAGACCGGATCGGGCATCGGTTCAACCAGCCCGATCTGCTTGTGCGCGCGCTGACGCACGGATCAATCTCGTCCGCCACACGCCCCGACAACCAGCGCCTTGAGTTTCTCGGCGACCGGGTTCTGGGGCTGGTGATGGCGACCGCCTTGCTGGAACAGGACAAAGACGCCAGCGAAGGCCAGCTTGCCCCCCGGTTCAATGCCTTGGTGCGCAAAGAGGCCTGCGCCGACGTGGCCCGTCAGGTCGATCTGGGTGCCGTGCTGAAACTGGGCCGGTCCGAGATGATGTCAGGCGGGCGGCGCAAGCAGGCCCTGCTGGGCGACGCCATGGAGGCGGTCATTGCCGCCGTTTACAAAGACGCCGGGTTTGAAACCGCGTTCGCGATGATCCTGCGCCTTTGGGGCGACCGGGTCCATAAAGTCGAAGAAGACGCCCGCGACGCCAAGACCGCGCTGCAGGAATGGGCTCAGGCCCGCAAACTCGCGCCGCCAAAATACGTTGAAATTGCCCGCGACGGCCCGGATCATGCCCCGCATTTCACGATATCCGCGCAATTGTCGGATGGGCGATCCGCCAAGGCCGCCGCCGGGTCCAAGCGGCAGGCCGAACAGGCCGCCGCTCAGTCCCTGCTGGACCTTGTGACAAAATCCTAAGATCCTTCGATCCAATTTGCCAGCGCTTGCCCGATCTCATCCGGGCTGTCTTCCTGAATGAAATGTGTGCCTTTGACGGTGACTTCGGTCTGGTTTTTCCAGCTTCGGCAGAAATCGCGCTGCTGTCCGATCAGGATCGCGCCGGGATCGGCATTGATGAACAGCTTGGGCAGATCGTTTTCGGCCATCCAGTCGGCATAGTCCGCCACGATCTGATGCACATCTTCGGGCGTTCCACCGATCGGGATCTGGCGCGGCCATGTCAGCGTCGGGCGGCGATCTTCACCGGGGGTCGCGAAGGGCCGGATGTATTCCGCCATCTCGTCGTCACTCATCGCACGAATGATCGACCCCGGCAGAACCTTTTCGACAAAGACGTTCTTCTCAAGCACCATGTCCTCACCGGCGGAGGATCGAAACCCCTGGAAGATGCGGGCCGAGGCCGCGGGCCATTCGTCCCAGCTGACCGGCCTGACAATCCCTTCCATGTAACAGATCCCCTTAACCCGGTCGCGATGGCGATTGGCCCAGTCGAATCCCAGCGCTGATCCCCAGTCATGGATCACCAGCGTCACGTTGCCTGCGTCGCCAATCACCTGCTCCAGCAACCCGTCCAGATAATCGCGGTGTTCGACAAAGCGATAGCTGTCAGGCCCCGGCGTATCCAGCTTGTCCGAATCCCCCATCCCGATCAGATCCGGCACGATGATCCGGCCCATCCCGGCAACATGCGGCACCACGTTGCGCCACAGATAAGACGAGGTGGGATTTCCATGCAGAAACACAATCGGATCGCCGTCGCCCCTTTCGTGATAGGCCATGCGCTTGCCGTTGACCGTGACAAAAGACTTTTCCAGCGGTTGAACCGTCATCTCTGTGCCTCCCCAATGCATATGACCCGCAAACCCTGCCCTGTTCAGCGCCGTCTGTCACGGGACCGTGGCGCGCAAAGGCTGAAAAGCGGAGTGGGACAAACCGCCAAGGCCCGGCTCAGTTCGACGCCAAGGGCCGACAGTAGGGCCCTGGAAGTAATCACCGTACAAACCGATCTGCCAAGGTTGCAATCGCACCCACGGGGATTACCCTTCTCACAACAGATATTTGGTGGAGGCACATTATGCAGCGAAATTTCTTTAACCTTGCAGCCACAACGGCGCTGCTTGGGTTGTTGTGTACCACCCAAGGTGCTGGCGCTCAGGACATGGCGGAAACCATCTATCTTGGCGGGCCTATTCTGACCATTGATGATGACATGCCCCGCGCCGAGGCGGTTGCGGTCAGGGACGGCAAGATAGTCGCTGTTGGATCATTATCCGACATCATGGCGCTGCAGGACGATAACACGAAGCTATTCGATCTGGAGGGGCGCGCCCTGCTGCCCGGGTTTGTCGACAGTCACGGGCATGCCGTGATGGGCGGGCTGCAGGCCCTGTCAGCAAACCTTCTCGCCGCTCCGGACGGCAAGGTCACAGATATTCCCAGCCTTCAGGCCACGTTGCGCGACTGGATGGCCGACAACGCCGCGACGGTTGAAAAGGTTCACCTGATTGTCGGCTTTGGGTACGACCAGTCCCAGTTGACAGAATTGCGCCACCCAACGCGCGAAGACCTTGATGCGGTCTCGACCGATGTTCCTATCATCATTGTGCATCAGTCGGGCCATTTTGGCGTCGCCAACTCCAAGGCGCTTGAACTGACCAATGTCGATGCTGACATGCCCGATCCCGCAGGCGGCATCATCCGACGGCAAGCGGATGGTGCACCCAATGGGGTGCTTGAGGAAAACGCGTTTTTCTTTGTGCTGACCAACCTGCTCGGGGGACTCGGCGAAGAGGGTCTGCGTGCCTTCGCCAACGCAGGCCCCAAGCTTTGGGCGCGGTTCGGGTATACAACTGCCCAAGAAGGGCGCACGGCCCCTCCGATTGTCGAAGTCATGAAAAGCGTCGCGTCCGAAGGCGGCTTTCAGATCGACGTCGTGGTTTACCCCGACATGTTGGTTGATCGCGATTATATCGCGGACAATGTGTCGGAGGACTATGTGAACCGGATGCGCGTTGGTGGCGCAAAACTGACCATCGACGGCTCTCCACAAGGGTTCACGGCTTGGCGGGATCGCCCGTATTATGACCCGGTGGGCGACTATGAACCCGGCTACCTTGGATACCCTGCCGTCAAGAACGAACAGGTGATCGATGCCATTGACTGGGCGTTTGCCAACAATATCCAGATCCTTGTCCACTCCAACGGTGAGGCCGCATCGGACATTCTGCTTGCGTCTATCGATACGGCAACGACCAAATACGGGCCTGCAGATCGCCGCCCCGTTCTGATCCATGGCCAATTCCTGCGCCAGGATCAGGTGGATGCGATGCAAAGGCTTGATGTGTTTCCCTCACTGTTCCCAATGCACACGTTTTACTGGGGCGATTGGCACCGCGAACACACCGTCGGACCCGTCAATGCCGAAAATATCTCACCGACGGGGTGGGTGCGTGAGCGCGGCATGATGTTTGGCTCACACCACGACGCCCCGGTGGCCTTTCCCGACAGCATGCGGGTTCTGGATGCGACCGTGACCCGACGGACCCGGTCCGGTGACATCCTTGGCCCGTCTCAGCGGGTGGATGTGATGACAGGCCTTAAATCGATGACGATCTGGCCTGCATGGCAACATTTTGAATCAGACCTGAAAGGCAGCATCGAAGTCGGGAAGCTGGCGGATTTCGTGATCCTGTCAGACGATCCGACCGCGGTTGATCCCGAAACACTCGACACATTGCAGGTCCTGAAAACGATCAAAGAAGACGTGGTGATCTATGCCGCTGATACCGGGCAGCAAGACGGCGCGCTCCAGAACCCGGCAAACCGGGTTGCTCTGGCATCGGGCGGAACCCCGATGGATGGTCACGCGTTTCTTCATGTGACGGAAGCCGGGATGCTGAAAATGATCGGAGCAGAGCCGAACGCAGCCCACCACCGCCACTGACACGGCGTCACCCCTGCATCGGGCCTTTGCCGGGCCCGGTTGCAACCGGCTTTGCCCCCTTGGCGCAGGCACCCCGATCAAGTTTACTGGTCATGACGACAGAAACCCTGTAAGCGATGCTATCTCAACTTCAGGAAGACCCAAATGACCACACGCGCAGGCTTTGTTGCCCTGATCGGAGAGCCCAATGCGGGCAAGTCCACCCTGACCAATCGTATGGTCGGGGCCAAGGTGTCGATTGTGACCCACAAGGTCCAGACCACCCGCACGCGTATTCGCGGTGTGGCGCTGGAAGGCGACGCTCAGATCGTGTTCGTCGACACGCCGGGCCTGTTCCGCCCGCGTCGCCGGTTGGACCGCGCCATGGTCGCCGCCGCCTGGGGCGGTGCTGCGGATGCCGACATCATTGTCCTGCTGATCGAAGCACAGCGGGGCGTCACGGACGGTGTGGAACGCATTCTTGAGGGGCTGGAAGACATCGGCAAAGGCCGCAAGGTTGCGCTGGCGATCAACAAGATCGACCGGGTGAAATCGGACGTTCTGCTGAGCCTGACCAAGGATCTGAACGACCGCTACCCGTTTGCCGAAACCTTCATGATCTCGGCCGAAAAGGGCTTTGGTGTTGATGACCTGCGCCGCTGGCTGGCAGACCAGTTGCCCGAAGGTCCGTGGCTGTACCCCGAAGATCAGCTGGCCGATCTGCCGATGCGCATGATTGCCGCCGAAATGACCCGCGAGAAACTGACGCTGCGATTGCATCAGGAACTGCCCTATCAGCTGACCGTCGAAACGGAATCTTGGGAAGAACGCAAAGACGGCTCTGCCCGTGTTGACCAGATCATCTATGTCGCCCGCGACGGCCACAAGGGGATCATCCTTGGCAGCAAGGGCGAAACGATCAAGGCAATCAGCCAGGCGGCCCGGGCCGAACTGGAAGAGTTCCTGGGCCGCAAGGTCCACCTGTTTCTGCAGGTCAAAGTGCGGCCCAACTGGCTGGAAGAGGCCGAGCGCTATTCGGAAATGGGGCTGGACTTCAAAGACGGCAACACATGAACGGGCTGGTCTCGTCCTTTTGGGTGCAGGCCTATCTGACACGGCTCCGGCTGAACGACATTCCGGCTTTTGTCACGTCCCACGGCGATGATGATGCCGGGGCGGTTCTGGTGAAACTGAACACACTTGACGGTCAGGCCGTCGCCCTGCACCGCGAATATGACCTGATGACCGGCCTTCGCCGCTGGTCCGAACTGCGCAAGGGCGCCGAGGCCGACGTCGACGAGGCCATCACCCGCCAAAAATCCTTTGACCCCGATCTGTGGGTCATCGAGGTCGAAGACCGCCGGGGCCGCCACCTGCTGGATGAACCGGGGCTGGAGTAGCGGGACATGGAATGGTCCGATCACGGTTTTCTGCTTTCTTCGCGCCGACATGGCGAGACGTCGGCAATCATCGACGTCTTCACACAAGAGCACGGTCGCCACGCCGGTGTTGTGCGGGGCGGCACCAGTCGCAAGATCGCACCGATCCTGCAGCCGGGGGCGCAACTGGCCCTCAATTGGCGCGCACGGCTTGAGGATCATATCGGGTCGTTTCAGGTTGAACCCCTGCGCAGCCGGGCGGTTGCCGCCTTTTCGGGCCGGCTGGCCCTCGCGGGCCTGAACACCGTCACCGGGCTTTTGTCCTTTTGCCTGCCCGAACGCGAACCGCACGCCGCGCTTTACATCCGAAGCGAACAATTGCTGGATCTATTGGGGCAGGACGACCTGTGGCCCCTGGCCTATCTGCGCTGGGAACTGGCCTTGTTGGAAGAACTGGGATTTGGCCTTGATCTGACCGAATGCGCGGCCACCGGGGCAACGCAGGAACTGATTTACATTTCGCCGAAATCCGGGCGGGCCGTGTCGCGCCGTGGTGCCGGGGAATGGGCCGACCGGATGCTGCCGCTTCCGCCGGTCTTGCGGGGTCACGGCGATGCGCCGGATGATGAAATCGCGCTGGCATTGCGCACCACCGGGTATTTCTTTGAAAACCGTGTCGCTCCGGCGCTTGGGAACAAACCAATGCCCGAGGCGCGGGCGCGGTTTCTGGACACGCTCAGTCGGACGCTGTGAACACCATTTCACGCCCCTCGGCGTTTCTAAGGACCAACAGCGCGCCCGAGATCTCGATTTCGGTCATCGCCTGCAGGGCCGAGAAATAAGCGGTCTCGGCATTGGCGTCCGGGCAGGCCCGGCTTGTGGACATCAGTTGCCCAATGTCGAACCACGGATAGGGCACAGCCAAAGTGCCGGAAAACCGGTTGCACGGGCCTTCGCCTGCAACTGCGCCCTGCGCCGGAAAACTCAGCGTCGCATGGGCCGCAAACGTGCGCCCGTCCAGTTCGCTCAGCACCCAGCCCCGATCCGCCGCCCCATAGCCGGTCGCGGTCTCGTCCCGGTCACAAAGGGTCAGGCCGAATAGGGCAAAGATCAACACAGCGCGCATGGGCGACAGGATGCCATGCAAAGACGGGTTGAACAATCGACGCGATAAGGGTGTCATGTTGGCAGCAACGACAGGAGGGTCTGACATGTCCGAGGACGATCATCGCGACGGCGAAACACGGCTAGGGTTCGATCCGGCGGACCAGGCAGATGCATCTGTCAGTTTCATCGGGCATATCCGGTCGGACTGGTCCAAGGGCAACTGTCCGCGCAACATTGGTCAGTCACGTCAGCAGGGGGGTGGCAATGCCCGGATCGAATTGCTCGATGGGTTTGCCCTCGGGCTGGCCGGGATGACAGTCGGTCAGGCGATCTGGGTGGTGACATGGATGGACGCGGCCCCGCGCGATCTGATCGTCCAGCGTCCGGGGCATACGTCTGGCCCACGCGGCGTTTTTCGCCTCAGATCACCGGCGCGGCCAAACCCTGTCGCCATGTCGGCGGTGCGGATCACCTCATTGGATCTTGACGCCGGAGTGATCGGGATCGATGCAACCGATGCCTACGACGGCACGCCCATCGTCGACATCAAGCCGTGGATCGAAGCGGTGGACATTCCGCCCGCGGATTGACCGCGCCCGCCGACCGGTTTGCTCATCCGATCGTAAGAGTACTGTGGGCCCGCATTTGGCGGGCATCGCTGTTGCTGCGTCGCAGCAAGGCGGGTTCACAGTGTCGAGACGTGGGGCACTCCCGCAAACTGAGCGCGGGAATGGGGTGGCCCGGACGATGTACAAAACGCACAATCGACCGTCCGGGCCATGTACAAAACGGACAAATCAGCCCAGCAAACGCCGTGCAATCACCTGCGCCTGAATTTCGGCCGCACCCTCAAAGATGTTCAGGATCCGGGCGTCACACAGCACGCGGCTGATCTTGTATTCCATCGCGAACCCGTTGCCGCCATGGATTTGCAGACCGTTATCGGCCGACGACCAGGCAACCCGCGCACCCAACAATTTGGCCATGCCAGCCTCAAGGTCGCAGCGGTGACCGTGGTCCTTTTCCCAAGCCGAGAAATAGGTCAGCTGACGCGCAATCATGATCTCGACCGCCATCATCGCCAGCTTGCCGGACACGCGCGGGAACTCGATCAGCGACTTGCCGAATTGCTTGCGGTCCTGCGCATATTGCATCGCGATATCCAACGCCGATTGCGCCACGCCGATGGCGCGGGCAGCAGTCTGGATGCGGGCAGATTCAAAGGTCTCCATCAGCTGTTTAAAGCCTTTGCCCTCTTCGCCGCCCAACAGGTTCTCGCCCTTCACGTGGAAGTTGTCGAAGCCCAGTTCATATTCTTTCATGCCGCGATAGCCCAGAACTTCGATCTCTCCGCCTGTCATGCCTTCGGTCGGGAAGGGGGCTTCGTCGGTGCCCGGCGTCTTTTCGGCCAGGAACATCGACAGGCCACGGTGATCGGTGGTGTCCGGGTTGGTGCGCGCCAGCAGTGTCATCACGTGGGTCCGCGCAGCATGGGTGATCCAGGTTTTGTTGCCGGTAACTTTGTAGTCGCCGTTGTCATCCTTGACGGCGCGGGTGCGCAGGCTGCCAAGGTCTGACCCCGTGTTTGGCTCAGTAAAAACAGCGGTCGGCAGGATTTCGGCGCTGGCAATCTTGGGCAACCAGTTGGCTTTCTGCTCATCCGTTCCACCACACAGGATCAACTCGGCCGCGATTTCCGAACGGGTGCCAAGCGATCCGACGCCGATGTAACCGCGCGACAGTTCTTCGGACACAACGACCATGGATGCCTTGGACAAACCAAAGCCGCCGAATTCTTCCGGGATGGTCAGACCGAAGACGCCCATTTCGGCCAGTTCCTCGATGATCTCCATGGGGATCAATTCGTCTTTGAGGTGCCAGTCGTGGGCATAGGGTTCGACCTTGTCGACGGCAAAGCGGCGGAACTGTTCGCGGATCATTTCCAGCTCTTCGTCCAGCCCGGTGGCGCCGACGGTGTTTTCCGCCGCGCGTTCCTGCATCAGTTCGACCAGACGGGTGCGGGCAGCTTGTGTGTTGCCTTTGCCGGCCAGGGTCGTGATTGCGTCGGTTGCCAATGCGGCAGTTGCATCTGCGCCAAGGCCCATGTCCTGCAGGCGCAGGATTTCGGTCTGGCTCATCGGGATGCCGCCCAGGATCTGCGACAGGTATTCTCCGAACGCGATCTGCTGGATCAGCTGTTCGACGTCGCCGAATTTGCCGTCGTCATTCAGGCGCGTCGCCCAGGCCTGCATCTGTCGCAGCGCTTCGACATAGGTGGCCAGCCACGCCAACCCATGTGCAGCGGCCTGATTGGCTTCGATCAGCCCACCAGATACGCGACCCTCTGCGGTAACGGTTTCGCGCACAGCGGCCTTGGCAGCGTCCAGTACGGTTTCGACCGGGGCAATCGCCGCGCCAGTCAACTCAAGAAGATTGGGCAGAGTTACGGGTGCTGAGGTCATCGTCATATCCTGTCCATCATGAGCCATGATTCATATCCTTTCTGGTGTCGCTTGGTCCTAAGCACTTTGCAGGTGCAGCGCAACAAAAATACGTTGAAAGCTTGGGTTTGGTTCAAAAGTTGCGCACACTTTTGTTGCAGCGCAGCGTCAAGGCGCATGGTAAGACCGCATATGGACGCGCTTTTCTCTCTTGTGACACCGTTTCAGTTAGGGCTGGCTTTTGCGATTGCCACTTTGGCCGGACTGGTCAAAGGCATGGTCGGGTTTGCGATGCCGATGATCCTGATCTCGGGTCTTGGCACGTTTTTATCCCCCGAACTGGCGCTGGCCGGGCTGATTCTGCCGACCCTGTTGTCCAACGGCCTTCAAGCCTTTCGCTTGGGCGCCCGGCAGGCCGTAGCAAGTGTTGCCAAATTCCGCGTGTTTCTGGGCGTGGGGGGGGCCTGCCTGTTGTTCAGCTCACAGTTGGTGACAACGATCCCGGCGTCGTTCTTTCTTTTGATGCTGGGCGTGATGGTCACCGGGTTTGCGGTGATGCAACTGATCGGCATCAAGTTTCACCTCGATCAACGCTCAACCCGCGTTGAGGCTGGGGTTGGCGCATTTGCCGGGTTCATTGGTGGTATGTCCGGGGTCTGGGGGCCGCCGACCGTTGCTTACCTGACCGCGTTGAATACGCCAAAGGTCGAGCAGGTTCAGATTCAGGGCGTTATCTATGGGTTGGGGGCCCTGCTGCTGACCTTTGCCCACTTGGGATCGGGCGTTCTCAGGCTTGAAACCTTGCCATTGTCGCTGGCGTTGATCGTTCCGGCGATGCTGGGGATGCGTGTCGGGCTGGTTTTGCTGGACCGGATCGATCAAGTGACCTTTCGCCGGGCGACCTTGGTCGTCTTGATTGTGGCCGGTCTGAACCTTGTCCGTCGCGGTTTGACGGGCTGACCCGCCAAAAAGAAAACCCCCGGCCAAGGCCGAGGGTTTCCAAGACACCAGTCAATCAGATCAGCCGATAGCGACGGCTTTCACATCATCATCGATATACGGGACGTATTGTTCGAAGTTGTCCGCGAACATCTGCACAAGCTTGGCGGCTTGCGCGTCATAGGCGGTGGGATCGTCCCATGTCCGGCGCGGGTCCAACAGAACCTCGGCCACGCCCGGCACAGCGACCGGCACGTCAAAGCCAAAGTTCGGATCCTTGCGGAACTCGGCTTCGGCCAGCGATCCGTCCAGAGCGGCGGTCAGCAGGCCGCGGGTTGCCTTGATTGGCATTCGCGATCCGGTACCGAATGCACCGCCAGTCCAGCCGGTGTTAACCAGCCAGCAGGTCGCGCCGTGCTGGGCGATCTTATCGCGCAACAGGTTGCCGTACACTTCGGGACGGCGCGGCATGAAGGGCGCACCAAAGCAGGTCGAGAACGTCGGCTCGGGCTCAACCACACCACGTTCGGTGCCCGGTGTTTTCGAGGTGAAGCCGGACAGGAAGTGGTACATCGCCTGCGCCGGGGTCAACCGCGAGATCGGCGGCAGCACGCCATAGGCGTCGCAGGTCAGCAGGATGATGTTCTTGGGATGACCGCCCAACGCGCTGGTTGACGCGTTCGAGATGTATTCAAGCGGATAGGCGCAGCGCATGTTTTCGGTCAGGCTGCTGTCTTCGAAATCCAGCTCCATGGTCTCTTCGTCATAGACCATGTTTTCGATCACTGTGCCAAACTTGTTGGTCGTGGCATAGATTTCCGGTTCGGCCTCGGGCGACAGGTGGATCGTCTTGGCATAACAGCCGCCCTCAAAATTGAAGGTGCCGCGATCTGACCAGCCATGTTCATCATCGCCGATCAGGACCCGGGCCGGATCTGCGGACAGGGTGGTTTTGCCGGTGCCCGACAAACCAAAGAAGATCGCCGTGTCGACCGGGTTACCCACGGCGTGGTTGGCCGAGCAGTGCATCGCCATGATACCTTTGCCAGGCAGCAGGTAGTTCAGCAAAGAGAAGACCGATTTCTTGTTCTCACCCGCGTACTCGGTGCCGCCGATCAGGATCAGCTTCTTGTCGAAGTTCATCGCGATGACCGTTTCGCTGCGGCAATTGTGCCGTTCGGGATCGGCCAGGAAGCTGGGGCAGTTAATGACGGTAAAGTCGGCGATGAAATCGTTCAGGTCTTCCCGGTCGGGACGACGCAGCATGTGCCGGATGAACAGGTTGTGCCATGCCAGTTCGGTCACCATGCGGACGTTGATCGCGTGGGTCGGGTCGGCACCGCCGACCAGATCCTGAACAAAATAATCCTTGCCCTTCATGTGGGCCAGCATGTCGTCGTACAGCGTGTCAAACCCCTCGGGCGTCATCGCCTTGTTGTTTTCCCACCAGATGGTGTCGGCGACGCTGTCGGTTTTAACGACGTGCTTGTCCTTGGGGGACCGACCAGTGAACTTGCCGGTCGACACCAGAAAGGCGCCTCCGTTCCCGAGGGTTCCTTCGTCGCGCTTGAGAGCGGCCTCGATCAGCGCGGGCTCAATTAGGTTGTAATAGACATTTCCCAGACCCTCGATGCCTTGATCTTCGAGGCGGAAGTTCGGGTTAACCCGTCCAGATGTCATGTGTATTTCTCCTGTGGCGGCGCTCGGCGTCTTATCTAAAAAGGGTCGCGCCTGATCACGATATGCCGGCAAATCAGCCGATGAGCCGGGTCTTAACATGACGTTTCGGGGCATGAACAGGTCGGTTTGACCCAGTTAGCGCAACCAAGGCAATCTTTAGCGCAACCATGCCGAAGAGCCGGATTTCAAAGGCAGGAATTCAACCGACCTTAACATATTTTTGCACAATCTGTTTGAAAAGGGACATCCGATTCGCAGTTATGGATTGATTCGCAATAGCAAAAAGTGTCAGAGTCACAGAAAAATATAACATACTCGAGCAGCATAGGGGCATGTTGAGATGTCTAAGATCGCATTGGTGGATGACGACAGGAATATCCTGACGTCCGTGTCGATGACACTTGAGGCAGAGGGCTTCGAGGTTGAAACCTATAACGACGGGCAGGCGGCTCTGGACGCCTTTAACAAGAAACTTCCCGATATGGCCGTGCTGGACATCAAGATGCCGCGCATGGACGGGATGGATCTTCTTCAAAGGCTTCGTCAAAAAACCCAGATGCCGGTCATTTTCCTGACGTCCAAGGACGATGAGATTGACGAAGTTCTGGGTCTGCGGATGGGCGCGGACGACTATGTCAAAAAACCGTTTTCTCAGCGCTTGCTGGTCGAACGTATCCGGGCGCTGCTGCGCCGGCAGGAAGCTGTAGACGGCGATGCTGCGGGCACGGGCCCCGAAAGCAAGCTGATGGAACGCGGCAATTTGCGGATGGACTCACTGCGCCATTCGGTCAGCTGGAAAGGCAATGACGTGTCGCTGACCGTCACCGAGTTCCTGCTGCTTCAGGCGCTGGCACAACGGCCCGGTTTCGTCAAAAGCCGCGATCAGCTTATGGACGTTGCGTATGATGATCAGGTCTATGTCGACGACCGAACCATCGACAGTCACATCAAGCGCCTGCGCAAGAAGATGCGCACTGCCGACAGTGACTTTGCCGCGATTGAGACCCTTTATGGTATCGGCTATCGATACAACGAAGAATAACACCGCCTTCGGGACTGGATGCTAAGGAACAACTGTGCGCGATACCGGGACATTGCCAACTTCTCGAAACGGAGACGTGGTGCTCGGCGACGATTGGGTCGCCCCTCGTAGCACGGTCGGCGAAGAGATGCGCGACATGCGGTCTCGCCGCGGCTTTTTCTCGGTCAGGGGGTCGCCTCTGACCCGAAAGATCATCGTTTTCAATATGATCGCGCTGATCATTCTGGTGTCGGGTATCCTGTATCTGAATTCGTCCCGGGAAAGCCTTGTGGCGCAACGTGCTGGCGCTCTTGTCGGCGAAGCCCGCCTGATTGCCAACGTTTTCGAGGCGCAGCTCAGCGATGGTACGCCGGTCAATCTGGCTGCATCAGATGGTGTGGATGTCGCGCAGACGCTGGACGTTCTGACCCTTCGGCAGGGGGTTGAGGTCTATGTCTTTGACACGGCTGAGGCGGTTGTCGGGTATACTCAGGGTACCGACGAAGCACCGGGCAAGATCGATACCGAAAAGACCCGGAACACGCCGCTTAGCGATACATTGACGGCGATCTGGCGCTCGGTTGCTTCGGTTTTCTCGTCACCGCAGCAGGCGGACCCCGCCGACCCGGTCGAGGATCAGCTGCGGGCTCAGGTCAAGGATACGGTTGCGAACGGAACGCGCATTCAGCCAATCGTCGACGAACCCGGCGGCACTGAGTTCGCCGTGCTTGCCCCGATCCTGCAGAGCGGTACCGCGGTCGGCGTTGTTGCATTGCTCAGCCCCTCTGGCGAAATTGACGCTTTGGTACGAAGTGAGCGTGAACGGGTGCTCCAGATGTTTGTCGTTGCCTTGCTTGTCTCGGTGGGTCTGAGCCTTGTGCTGGCGTCGACCATCGCCAACCCGCTGGCAGACCTTGCCGAGGCCGCCGAACTGGGGCGCGACCGGAACGCCCGCAAGATGAACCCTGAACGAATCCGCATCCCGGACCTGACGGCCCGCCCGGACGAAATCGGACGCCTGAGCCGCGCTTTAAGGGGCATGGTCTCGGCACTTTACACGCGCATCGATGGCAATGAACAATTCGCGGCCGATGTCGCACATGAGATTAAGAACCCGCTGGCCAGTCTTCAATCGGCCGTCGGAACGATGCGCATGGTCAAGCGCGAAGATCAGCGCGAAAAGCTGCTTGAGGTCATTGAACATGACGTGCGGCGGCTGGACCGGTTGGTCAGTGACATTTCGAATGCCTCGCGTCTGGACGCCGAACTGGTCAAAGAAGATCAGGAAAACTTTGACTTGCTGAACATGCTGGGCAATCTCAACCAGTATCTGGGCGAAGATGCCAAATCCAATGGCATCGACTATATTACTGACATGCCAGCCGGACCAATCATGATCCACGGTTTGGAAGCACGCTTGGCGCAGGTTTTTGTCAACCTGATCACCAATGCCGTATCGTTCTGCGAAGACGGCGATGCGATTCGGGTTTGGGTGCGCCGCCGCAACAATCGCGTGCTTGTGGTGGTCGAAGACACCGGCCCCGGTATCCCGGATCAGGCGCTCAGCAAGATTTTCAAACGCTTCTACTCGCAACGCCCCGAAGAGCATTTTGGCAATAACTCGGGCCTGGGCCTTGCGATTTCAAAGCAGATTGTCGAAGCACATGGCGGTGTAATCTGGGCCGAAAACATCCGCCCGACCGAGGCTGATGTGACGTCGGATCCATTGGGTGCCCGCTTTGTCGTTGGCCTGCCGGTCTGATCTGTGCCCGGTTCCGCGCCGGAAATCACCCTTCATGCAAGTTGTGTCGCTCTTGATGGCCGCGCCCTTCTGATCGTTGGCAAATCCGGCAGCGGCAAATCGGCCCTTGCCCTGTCCTTGATGGCGATGGGGGCAGACCTGGTCGCGGATGATCGTACGATATTGCGGCGGGACCAGTCGCAGGTGATCGCATATGCGCCTGATGCGATCAAAGGGCTGATCGAAGCCCGCTGTGTCGGGCTGCTTCAGGCGACCCCCTGCGCATTGGCACAGGTCGTCGCCATCGTGGATCTTGACCGGACTGAAACTCAGCGCCTGCCCACGCTTCGAAAAAGTGATCTGCTGGGGCAATCTGTAACCTTGTTTCTGAAAGTGGAAGGCGCACATTTTGCATCAGCATTAATCCAGTTCTTGAAAGCCGGTCGCAGGAGCCCGTGATGCCCGAGCACAGCCCCGTCCCAAAGCGGCTCGTCCTTGTGACGGGCCCGTCCGGCGCAGGCCGGTCGACGGCGATCAATGTGCTTGAAGATCTCGATTTCGAAGCCATCGATAATATCCCTTTGCGTCTTGTGCCCCGGCTTCTGGACGATCCGGAACAGCCACGCCCAATGGCGCTGGGAATTGATACGCGAAACCGCGATTTTTCGACCATTGGCCTGTTCGACCTGATCGATCAGCTGGGCGCAAAAGCAGACGTGGATCTGACCATTCTCTATGTGGATTGCAATGATGATGTGCTGTTGCGCCGGTTCTCGGAAACCCGTCGGCGCCACCCGCTGGCCCCGGCAGAAAATCCAGAAACCGGCATTGCGCGCGAACAGGAGCTGTTAAGTCCGATCCGTGATCGCGCCGACATCCTGATCGATACGTCCGACCTGAACGTTCATCAGCTACGCGCCGATATCGAAAACTGGTTTGCGCCAGATGGTGGCCGGAAACTGGCGCTATCCATCCACTCGTTTTCGTACAAACGTGGTTTGCCGCGCGGCATCGACATGGTTTTTGACTGCCGTTTTCTGGCCAATCCCTATTGGGAGCCGTCCTTGAGGCACCTGAATGGCCTGGATGCCCGCGTCGCAGATCACGTAAAAGGCGATCCGCGATTCGGGGTGTTCTTTGAAAAGGTTCTGGATCTGACCCAGAGTTTGCTGCCAGCCTATGTTGACGAAGGCAAATCGCATTTCTCGATCGCATTCGGATGTACCGGCGGGCAACACCGGTCGGTTACATTAACCGAAACTCTGGCCAAAGCCCTTGCGGAACAGGGCCAGCAGGTGTCAATTAGACACCGCGAGCTGGAAAACCAGCAGAAAGTTAAGAGGCCGGTTTGATCGGAATCGTGATCGTGGCGCATGGGGGGTTGGCGAGAGAGTATCTGGCCGCCATGCAACATGTCGTCGGGCAGCAACCTGGCATGATGGCCATCTCGATCGAGCCGGATGATGATCGCGACGCCAAACAGACCGAGATTTGTGTTGCGGCTGACGCTGTCGACAAGGGCGATGGTGTGGTCATGGTGACCGACCTGTTTGGCGGATCACCGTCGAATCTGAGCCTTCTGGCCTGCGCACCCGCCGACCGCCGCATACTTTACGGTGCGAATCTTCCGATGTTGATCAAACTGGCAAAATCCCGCCATATGCCCGTTGGCGACGCAGTGCGCGGTGCCATGGAGGCCGGCAAAAAATATATCAACACACAAAATATCAGCACCGACACCTGACAGACGGACCAAATGACCCAACGCACACTGAAAATCGTGAATGAAAAAGGCCTGCATGCGCGGGCCTCGGCAAAATTGGTGGAAGTCGTCGAAGGATTTGACGCCACCGCGGAAGTGGAGCGGGACGGCATGAGCGCGTCCGGCGATAGTATTATGGGGCTTTTGATGTTGGCAGCGTCGAAGGGAACGACTATTGACGTTGAAACATCGGGACCTGACGCAGAACCTTTGGCGAATGCGCTGGAGGCTCTGGTGGCAGACCGGTTCGGCGAGAAGTACTAGCATCAGTGATCCGGCGCCGGTCGGACAGGAAAGGCGACGTGGCAGACACCGCTCATAACAGCGACGCCGGGGTTCAGCCCAAGCGTCCGGTGGAGCAGACAGCCGAGGTCTATGACCGTCGGACCCTGACCTATGCAAATTCCTTCGATGACCCTTGGACATCTTTTGCTATCAAGACAATCGAATGGTTCACCGGCAAGCTGACGATCTTGCGCATGGTCAGACAGTTCGAACGCCAGAACGCCGATTATCGCGGGCAAAAATTCTGGCGCGGCGCGCTGAATGTCATGGGAATCGAACTTCAGACGCCGGAAGAACAACTGGCCAATATCCCGAAAGACGGGCCTGTTGTGGTCGTGGCGAACCACCCGCACGGTATGGTCGATGGTATGATCTTTGCGGATCTGATCGGCCGCGTGCGTGAAGATTACCGCATTCTGACACGTTCGGTCCTGACCGGGCTGGACGAAACCGCGACGTCTTTCATGATTCCAGTTCCGTTCCCGCACGACCCGGAAGCGCAGCGCAAGATGGTCGAAATGCGCGCCAGCGCGATGGAGCATCTGGCCAACGGCGGCGTCGTGGCGCTGTTCCCATCAGGCGTTGTGATGTCATCGGACACATGGTGGGGCCCGCCGATTGAACAGGAATGGAACGTTTTCACGGCGAAAATGATCCGCAAGTCCGGTGCGCGCGTCGTGCCGATCTACTTCCCGGGTCGAAACTCCCGTGCCTATCAGATTGCGAACCGTATTTCTGCGATCCTGCGGCAGGGTTTGTTGCTGCATGAAATCGTGCGGGCTTGCAACAAACCGCAAGCCCCTATTGTGGGTGAGCCGCTGACCGATGCTCAGATGGAGCAGCTGGCCCAGAACCCGCGTGGGTTCATGGCATGGCTGCGCCAGCACACGCTGGATTTGGGCGCCAAAAGCAAGGGCTGAAACCTGATCAGTTTGGCACAGTGCTGAGCATCGGGAAATGTGCGGCGATTCCGTCGAACATGAATTCAAACGCGATGGCCGCAATCATCAGGCCCATCACCTTGTTAAAGATCAGCGTTACATTGGGCGTGAACAGGCGGTCCGAGGCCAATGCAACGCGCAAGGTCAGAAATACCGAAGCCGATACCAACGCCATGATCCCGACCATGAACAACTTGTGCGTCACACCACTGAATTCGGTGGAAAACAGGACAACTGCGCTGAGCACGCCGGGGCCGGCCAGAACCGGAATCGTCAGGGGCACGATGCCCAATGCGATGATCGAGCTCGCCCTTGCTTCGCCCTGATTGCCTTCGTCCGGTTCGCTGCGCAGCATGTCCAGAGCAATCAGCAATAACAGGAACCCGCCTGCCGCCTGAAACGCGCTGAGCTCGATGCCAAAAGCGGTGAGGATGGTTTGCCCCGCAAAGACGAACAGCGATGTTGCAACGAAAAAGCCAAGCGCGCCGACATTGGCCGCAGTTTTCTTGTCGGCAAGTGTGCGACCGCCAACAAGCCCCAGAAACATCGGGACAATGACGGGCGGCGATACGAGCGCAAAAATCCCGACGAAAATCTGCACATATTCAGGCCATGAAACTGTCAAGCGCGTCCCCTTGGTTACCGTGTCGGGACCGGCACATCGCCGCGATAGTCATAGAACCCGCGCTGAGTTTTGCGCCCCAGCCACCCGGCTTCGACATATTTGGTCAACAGCGGGCAGGGGCGATACTTTGTATCGGCAAGCCCGTCGTGCAGCACGTTCATGATGGCAAGGCAGGTGTCCAACCCGATAAAATCGGCAAGTTCAAGCGGCCCCATCGGGTGGTTGGCACCCAGCTTCAAAGACTGATCGATCGACAGCACGTTCCCAACGCCTTCGTACAACGTGTAGACCGCTTCGTTGATCATCGGCATCAGGATACGATTCACGATAAAGGCCGGGAAATCTTCGGCGCTGGCCGAGGTCTTGCCAAGTTTATCCACCACAGCCTTGCAGGAGGCGAAGGTTTCCGCATCCGTGGCAATGCCGCGGATCAGTTCGACCAGTTGCATCACCGGTACCGGGTTCATGAAATGGAACCCCATGAACCGTTCGGGGCGATCCGTGCGGGACGCCAACCGTGTGATTGAAATCGAGGATGTGTTTGACGTCAGGATCGTGTGTGGTTGCAAATGTGGTTGCAGGTCATCAAAGATTGCCTGCTTGATCGTTTCACGTTCCGTGGCGGCTTCGATCACAAGGTCGGTTGCACCAAGGTCAGGCAGGTCCAGCGTCGTGACGATGCGTTTCAGCGCAGCGTCCATGTCAGCTTCGGTCATCTTGCCGCGCGACACCTGACGGGCCATATTCTTGTGAACCGACGCCAGGGCCGCATCCAGTGCCTGTTGGCTGATGTCGGTCATCAGAACGTCATACCCGGCCTGCGCCATGACATGGGCGATACCATTGCCCATCTGGCCCGCGCCGATCACACCGATTTTCTGAATGTCCATTCTGTGCTGCCCTTCGCTGGAAGTTCTCAGGTGACCTTATCGGTCTGTACGCGCGATGGACAAGGGCCGCGATCCTCTGGCGACACTTTGCAGCAAATTGTGCCATTAGCCGAATCGCAAGAGTCTGGTCTGCATTGTCCCTCTTGGGTGAACAAAATTGGTGGGTGTTATGACCTTTCAGGTAACAGGAACTGGTGCGCCGGGGGATGCAGCTTGCACATATGGAACGTCGAAATTGCTGTTCAGGGGACCAAAGCGGTCCTTGGATCAGCCCTACATTGCCTTTCTGGGGGGCAGCGAAACCTTCGGACGGTTCGTCGACCGGCCTTTTGCGTCGTTGATTGAATCCCGACTGGGCAGAACCTGCGTCAACCTTGGAAGCACAAATGGCGGTCTGGATACGATCCTGCGCGATGTCGAGGTGATGCGGATTGCCGCCGCAGCATCAATGGTCGTGCTGCAGCTTCCGGGCGTACAGGGGCAGTCCAACCGGTATTATCGGGTCCATCCCCGGCGCAATGATCGCTTTCTGCAGGCCACGTCACATCTGAGGCGTCTTTATCCCGAAGTAGATTTTACCAGATTTCACTTTGTGCGTCATTTGCTGGTTGCTTTGTGTGACATTGATCCGGCCCGGTTTCGGACAGTCAGCGATGACCTGCAGGCCCGGTGGGTCCGGCGCATGCAAGGGATGTTCACAAAGTTTCAGGGAAGGGTTCATCTGCTGTGGTTGCAGTATCAAACAGGAGCCGGTGATGGCGCGCTAGACGATGAGCCATTGCTGGTCACCCGTGCCATGCTTGAAAGCGTTTCAAAGACGGCGATGGGTGTGGTCACGCTCCCTGTTCAGGCGGCAATACAGACCGGTGACATGAGCGAAATGCGGTTCGGTGATCTGCAGCAGCCGATTGCAGAAAACATGATCGGCCCGGACACGCATCGCCGGATCGCGGAACGGCTGGCTGAAGTGCTGGAGCGCCAATAGAAAAGGCCCGCCAAACAGGCGGGCCCGAGATTTTTCGTCGAAAAATCTTTTGCTACCGGTCAGCCCAGCTTTTCGGTCAGCTCAGGTACGGCCGAGAACAAGTCTGCGACCAGACCGAAGTCCGCGACCTGAAAGATCGGGGCTTCTTCGTCTTTGTTGATCGCAACGATGATCTTGGAGTCCTTCATTCCGGCCAAGTGCTGGATTGCGCCCGAGATGCCAACTGCGACGTACAGATCCGGTGCAACGACCTTGCCGGTCTGACCAACCTGCCAGTCGTTCGGGGCATAGCCCGAGTCGACAGCTGCCCGCGATGCACCAACGGCTGCGCCCAGCTTGTCGGCCAGGGCTTCGATGATCTTGAAGTCTTCTTCCGACCCAACGCCACGGCCACCAGAGACGACAACACCGGCCGAAGTCAGTTCCGGACGATCGCTTGCGGCAACCTTGTCCTCGACCCACTCGGACAGGCCGGGGTTTTCGGCAGCGCCAATGGTTTCGACAGATGCCGAACCGCCTTCACCAGCTGCATCAAAGGTCGCGGTGCGGAAAGTGATGACCTTCTTGGCATCCGACGATTTGACGGTCTGCATGGCGTTGCCGGCGTAGATCGGGCGTTCGAATGTGTCGGCGTCGATTACGGCGGTCGCGTCCGAGATCACCATCACATCCAGCAGCGCGGCGACGCGCGGCATGACGTTCTTGGCATCGGTCGTGGCCGGGGCAACGATGTGGTCATAGTCGCCAGCCAGCGAAACGATCAGCGCGGCTGTGGGTTCTGCAAGGCGATGGCCCAGCGATGCGTCTTCGGCGACCAGAACCTTGGCAACACCGTCGATCTTGGCCGCGGCTTCGCCAGCGGCGGCAGCCGAGGCACCGGCGCACAGCACGGTCACATCACCCAGCGCCTGCGAGGCGGTCACGGCCTTGGCAGTGGCATCCATCGCCAGTTCGCCACTGGTCACTTCGGCAAGGAGAAGAACAGCCATTACACAGCCCCCGCTTCTTTGAGTTTCTCAACCAGCTCGTCGACCGAACCGACAATAATGCCAGCCGCACGCTCAGCAGGCTCAACAGTCTTGACGATCTCAAGGCGCGGCGTGACGTCTACGCCATAGTCGGCGGCGGTTTTCTCATCCAGCGGCTTTTTCTTCGCCTTCATGATGTTGGGCAGCGACGCATAACGTGGTTCGTTCAGACGCAGATCGACAGTGATGATGGCGGGCATCTTCACGGAAAGGGTCTGCAGGCCGCCGTCAACTTCGCGGGTCACTTTGGCGGTGTCGCCGTCAATGTCGACTTCCGAAGCGAACGTGCCCTGGGACCAGCCCAGCAGCGCCGACAGCATCTGGCCGGTGGCGTTCATGTCATTATCGATCGCCTGCTTGCCGCAAAGTACAACACCCGGCTGCTCTTCTTCGACAATCTTGGCGAGGATCTTGGCAACCGACAGCGGTTCGATATCTGTGTGCACGTCATCTGCGGCAATGACCAGGATGGCGCGGTCGGCGCCCATGGCCAGTGCGGTGCGCAGGGTTTCCTGCGACTGCTTGACGCCGATTGAAACAGCGATGACTTCGTCAGCCTTGCCTGCTTCTTTCAGGCGGATCGCCTCTTCGACGGCGATCTCGTCGAATGGGTTCATCGACATCTTAACATTGGCGAGATCAACACCCGATCCGTCCGCTTTCACGCGAACTTTCACGTTGTAGTCAATCACGCGCTTGACAGGTACCAATACCTTCATTTCGCGGTCTCTCCTTCAGATAACGGTCAGTCGCCAGTGCGACTCCCCCTTCAACTCAAGCCGAGTTGATAACGGTAAGATGACAGGGGGAATAGTCCAAAATCGTCACGCCGCGGCGCGGCGACGTCGCGTTTCGGATCAATTTGCAGCGCAAAGAGAGCATCGGCCTGTCAGTCCAAGCCTTAGCGGTTTGCGCCAGGCACCCAAAGCACATCGTCTTTGCCGCCGTTATTGGCCACCCGAGCGGCAACAAAGAACCAGTCCGACAGCCGGTTGAGGTACTTGATTGCGGAGGCGTTCACCTGTTCATCCGTCGACAGTTCGACGGCCAGCCGTTCAGCACGGCGCGACACGGTGCGGCACACATGCAGATGCGCCGAGAGCGCCGATCCGCCGGGCAGGATGAAACTGCGAAGCGTCGTCAAATCCGCGTTCATCACGTCGATTTCAGATTCCAGCCGTGTGACCTGCTCTGGCGCCATACGCAGCGGCGGGTATCCGGCCTCAAAATCCTTGTCCATATCGGGGCGGCAAAGGTCAGCCCCAAGATCGAACATGTCGTTTTGGATGCGGGCCAGCGCCTCGTCCATCTCACCCGAGGCTTCAAGGCGGGCGACGCCGATGAATGAGTTCAACTCGTCCGACGTGCCATAGGCATCGACCCGGATGGCGTGTTTGGCGACACGCACACCATTGCCCAATGCCGTGTCTCCGGCATCACCGGTGCGGGTATAGATCTTGTTCAGGATAACCATCAGTTAAACGCCCCCTGGCCACGCAGATAAACAAACAGCAGGATCAATGCGATGGCGACAGCCTGCAGCAGGATGCGCAGCTGCATCATCTTATTGCCGTACTTCGCGTTGAACTTGCCGCCTTTTGCAAAACCGCCAATGCCAAGCATCAGGACAATCACGACGGCGCACATTGCGACAATCATGGCTATGAACAGAACTTGACCCATCCGACGCAGACTCCTTTTGCGGCTATTGCGGTGATCTAGCGGTCCGGGGCCGAAAAGCGAACAGGTTTTTTCGTCAGATGCGCTTGATCAGGCGATCGGTCGCCCGCGTCGACAGGATGCGACGCAGATATCCCGCGACGTAAGTTGGGGTGGTTACGTAGTAGCGCGGCTTCGGACGCCGCGCTTCCAGCGCCTTTACCAATTTGGCGGTGACCGCTGATGGAGGCAGCTCAAACGCGTCCTTGCTGCCGCTGTCATCATACATCCGCGGTATCAGGCCGGTTTCATAGTCTTTGCGGCGGGGAGAACGCTTCCATTCGATATAGTGTTCGAACCAAGGTATGCCGTTCTCGCGAAACTTGGTTGTGATCGGGCCGGGTTCGACAAGAATCACGTCGATGCCTGTCCCGTCAAGTTCGACTCGCATTGTGTCTGTCAGCGCCTCAAGCGCATGTTTGGTCGCTGCATATGCACCGCGCCACTTCATGTAAACCAAGCCCAGCGTGGACGAACACTGAATGATTCGACCTTCTTCCTGACGTCGCATGATTGGGATTACCTGGCGGGTCAGGTCGTGCCATCCAAAGAAATTCGCTTCAAAGATCGCGCGCAGACCGTCTGTCGGCAAATCTTCGACGGCGGCGGATAAGGGATGTGCGCCGTTGTTGAACAGAGCATCCAGGCGTCCGCCTGTTGCCTCAAGCACCTCGGCCAGGCCGGATTCAATGGATGCACTATCGGTATAGTCGATCCGCGGGCTGTCAAAGCCCATGACGCGCATCCGATCACAGTCTTTTTGTTGGCGGCACGACGCAAACACGCGCCACCCCCGGTTTCGCAGGCCGTGGGCCGCGTCGTGACCAATGCCCGACGAACAGCCGGTTATCAGGATGGATCTTTTCATGACGCTCTAATTCCGTTTGTGCTGGCCAAAGCTATTCGCCGAAGTGCGGTCGCACAATCGCGATAAGCTCAGTTCTCATGCAGAAGAAGGAAGCAGGCTCAGGAAATCGCTTCAACATGTCTGTGTGGGATATCAGGCAGGCAAGCACGTCGGCTACTATTGCGTCTTTTTGGCAATCAAAGACGCAGAAATCCAACCCATTGTGCCTTCGGGTCTGGTCCGCAGGCGCAGCCAGCCGGTGCCCGAGTCACTTAGCACTTCGACTTCATGGCCAAGGGTAAGACTGGTGACGACTTCATAATTAGTCCCGGGTCCATGCCGCATGTTCACACGGGTGCCTTTTACCTCGCGGATATCAGGCTCGGGCGACGTGTACTCCTGGGTCGCGGGTTCGTCAGAGGTTTCGGTTTCTTCTGTTGGGGCGGTCCGCAGGCCGATCACACCTTCGCTCAGCGACGCAAGTTGCAGGCCCTGAACCGAGTTCTGGTCACCCAGAAGTGTCAGCCCATCACTCAGGCTGACCCGTGCTTTAGCCAGACGGACAGCAGCTTCAATGGCAGCGGTATCAGGCTTGGGTGCAGCACTTGGGGTGGCAGCAGCTTGCCCATCTTTGCGCGGCGCGAGAACCGGTTCAGCATCGCTTACCTGAATAGGGGTCGGCGCAGACACAGAGGATGACACGGCGGCTGTTTTCTCCGCACGTACGCCACGCGGTTCAAAGTCCGAGCCGCCACTCAGTTGATAAAAGGCAATGCCCATGAACAGAAACGTCACAACGATGAAGCGTGCCATGCCGTCAAACCCCCAATTTCGACCGTATACAAAACCCTAACCGCACTCCCGATCATGTCAGAGGCGGCAACAGAATCACTTCATAAAGGAATTGTACTCCTTTTGGACGGGGAGAGGGTCAGCGGAGTTCCCCTAATCTGAGAATCTCTTAAACGCGGAGCTTGACGCAAGAACGTCCACAAGGGGTGCTTGCCGCGCGCCGCGACTATGCGTATCACACGATCTATGAGCGATACTGTTGACGACCCCAACATGAAGTCCCCCAAAGGCCGCGAAGTGGCCGAGCCTTTGCGCCGTGCGATCGGGGACAGATACCTGACCTATGCCCTGTCGACCATCATGCATCGGGCGTTGCCTGATGCCCGGGACGGGCTGAAACCGGTGCATCGGCGCATATTGTATGCAATGCGCGAACTCAAACTCAGCGCATCCGGGGGGTTCCGAAAGTCTGCCAAGATCTCAGGCGACGTGATGGGCAACTATCATCCGCATGGTGACGCCGCGATTTACGACGCGATGGCGCGCTTGGCGCAGGATTTCAACGTTCGCTATCCGCTTGTCGATGGCCAAGGCAATTTTGGCAACATCGACGGCGACAATCCGGCCGCCAGCCGATACACCGAAGCGCGCATGACCATCGTCGCCGAGGCCCTGCTTGAGGGTCTGGACGAAGATTCGGTCGACTTTCGCGAAAACTATGACGGGACCCTTAGCGAACCGGTGGTTCTGCCGGCAACGTTCCCGAACCTGCTGGCCAACGGGTCATCCGGGATTGCGGTTGGCATGGCGACCAACATCCCGCCGCACAACATTTCGGAACTGTGCGATGCTTGCATGCACATGATCAAAACGCCCGATGTGCGTGATGAAACCTTGCTGAACTATGTGCCGGGTCCAGATTTCCCGACGGGCGGTGTAATTGTTGAGCCGAAGGAAAACATCGCTCAGGCCTATCGCACCGGGCGCGGGTCATTCCGCTTGCGCGCGAAATGGGAGAAAGAGGATCTGGGTCGCGGTCAGTGGCAGATCGTCGTAACCGAGATTCCGTATCAGGTTCAGAAATCCAAGCTGATCGAAAAGTTGGCCGAGGTGATCCAGACCAAAAAGGTCCCGATTCTGGCCGATGTGCGCGACGAGAGCGCCGATGACATCCGCATGGTGCTTGAGCCACGATCCAAGAACGTCGATCCTGAGATCCTGATGAACATGCTGTACCGAAATTCCGATCTGGAAGTGCGGTTCTCGCTGAACATGAACGTGCTGATCGATGGTGTTACGCCAAAGGTCTGTTCGCTCAAGGAAGTCCTGCGCGCGTTTCTTGATCATCGCCAAGAGGTGTTGCAGCGCCGATCACGCCACCGGATGGCCAAGATCGATCACCGGCTGGAAGTGCTGGAAGGGTTCATCATTGCCTTCCTCAATCTGGACCGTGTGATCGACATCATCCGATACGATGATGACCCCAAGGCGGCTTTGATGCGCGAAGACTGGGGCCGTGATTTCGTGCGCGCCATGTCCGAGGCTGACTATGTTTCTCCGCCCCGTGGCGAAGGCGAACTGTCTGACGTGCAGGTCGATGCCATCCTGAACATGCGCCTGCGGTCTTTGCGGCGTCTGGAAGAGATGGAACTGGTCCGCGAGCGCGACGCCCTGATGATCGAACGCGCCGGACTTGAAGATTTGCTGGCCGACCCCGGTTTGCAGTGGGACCGGATCAGCGAGCAACTGAAGGAAACCAAGAAGAAGTTCGGCAAGAATTACGAAGGTGGGGCGCGCCGGTCGCGCTTTGCGGAAGCTGGTGAAGTCGAAGAGGTCCCGCTTGAGGCGATGATCGACCGCGAACCTATCACCGTTGTTTGTTCTCAGATGGGCTGGGTGCGGGCGATGACCGGCCATATCGACCTTGGCCGCGAGCTGAAGTTCAAGGATGGCGACGGTCCGCGATTTGCGTTCCATGCTGAAACGACTGACCGGTTGCTGATTTTCGGATCGAACGGCCGGTTCTATACGCTTAGCGCTGCGAACCTGCCCGGAGGCCGGGGCATGGGCGAACCGGTCCGTCTGATGGTCGACCTGCCGAACGAGGTCGAAATCGTCGACTTGTTCATCCACCGCCCCGAAGGCCGGTTGATCGTCGCGTCGACGGCCGGAAACGGCTTTGTCGTGGCGGAAAAGGAAATCGTTGCGCAAACGCGGGCTGGCAAACAGTCGTTGAACGTCAAAGCGGACGAACGGGCCGTGGTTTGTCATCCCGTGGTCGGCGATCACGTTGCCATCGTATCGCAGAATGGCAAATTCCTGGTCTTCCCAGTGACCGAATTGCCGGAATTGTCGCGTGGAAAAGGCGTCCGTCTGCAGAAGTACAACATGGCCCGTGGCCGTCAGGGCGCGCTGGAATTGGATGGCGGCTTGGCCGACCTGACCACGTTTGACTGGTCCGAAGGTCTGAAATGGGAAATGGGCGGCGGCAAGACCCGGCATGAAACCGATTTGACCGAATGGTTGGGTAAACGGGCCAGCGTCGGCAAAAAGGCGCCGTTCGGGTTCCCGCGGGATCACAAATTCACGTGATTGTGGGCGCAGATATGACACGCTTTCAGATGCGGCACAGATTCAGGGGTTTGCACCTGTCGGCGCGCCGACTATGTGGTCTTCCTGACGAACCCTTCGAGGTAACATGACCCGACTGCTCTCTCTTCTGACCGGCCTCATCCTGCTTGCAGGCTGCGCAACGCAATCCATCGAGAACGAACCGAAGGTTCCGCTGGGGGATTTCAGCCTGGGCCACAATGTGGTGGTCGCGTCCAAAATGGCGAAAGGACCGATTTCGCGCGAGGCGACGGCAGACGAGTGGATAGCCGCACTCCGCAAAGGAATCGATACCCGGTTTGGGCGCTACGAAGGCGAAGCTTTGTATCATCTCGGGATCAGCGTCGAAGGTTATATGCTGGCTCCGGGCGGCATCCCGGTCCTTTACAGCCCCAAATCCGCGTTGATCATCCTGGTGACGGTCTGGGACGACGAACTTGGCAGAAAGCTGAATGACGAGCCACACGCGCTGACCATTTTTGAAACCACGGATACAGGATCGGTCGTGGTTGGGTCGGGACACAGCCGCACCAAAGCAGAACAGATGGACCAGCTATCCTACAATGCAGCCAAAGCGATCGAAACATGGCTGGCTGACATGCACGAACAGCACGGTTGGTTCACGGACAACCCGACTTTTAACCCGCCAAAACCCGAGCCACTGACGGGCCAACAGTAAGCCACTGACCTTGTGGCCGGACAGCCGGCTGTACACCCGAGTCAGGATGCGCTTGATTTTCGTCTCTGAACCAAATATGTCGCGCGCGCAGAGGAAACCGGGTCGCGTGTGACCCCACTATTTCAAAAGGGCGCCAAAAGAATGGCTAAGGAAAAGTTTGAGCGTAATAAGCCGCACGTGAACATTGGCACGATTGGCCATGTTGACCACGGGAAGACCACTCTGACGGCGGCGATCACCAAGTATTTTGGTGACTTCCAGGCGTATGACCAGATTGATGGCGCGCCCGAAGAAAAAGCCCGCGGGATCACGATCTCGACGGCGCACGTGGAATACGAGACCGAAAACCGTCACTATGCCCACGTCGACTGCCCCGGCCACGCTGACTATGTGAAGAACATGATCACCGGTGCGGCGCAGATGGACGGCGCGATCCTGGTTGTAAACGCTGCTGACGGCCCGATGCCGCAGACCCGCGAGCACATTCTGCTGGGCCGCCAGGTTGGTATCCCGACCATGGTCGTCTACATGAACAAAGTTGACCAGGTTGACGACGAAGAGCTGCTGGAACTGGTGGAAATGGAAATCCGCGAGCTTCTGAGCGCCTATGAGTACCCTGGCGACGACATCCCGGTCATCCCCGGTTCGGCTCTGGCCGCTCTGGAAGGCCGCGACGAGGAAATCGGTGAAAACTCGATCCGCGCGCTGATGGCGGCTGTTGACGACTTCATCCCGACGCCCGAGCGCGCCGTGGACCAGCCGTTCCTGATGCCGGTCGAAGACGTGTTCTCGATCTCGGGTCGTGGGACTGTTGTGACCGGTCGTGTCGAGCGTGGCGTGATCAACGTCGGCGACACCATCGAAATCGTTGGTATCAAAGACACCCAGACCACCACCTGTACCGGTGTTGAAATGTTCCGCAAGCTGCTGGATCGCGGCGAAGCCGGTGACAACATCGGCGCCCTGCTGCGCGGTATCGACCGTGAAGCCGTTGAGCGTGGACAGGTTCTGTGTAAGCCGGGTTCGGTGACACCGCACACCAAGTTCGAAGCCGAAGCCTATATCCTGACCAAGGATGAAGGTGGCCGTCACACGCCGTTCTTCGCGAACTATCGTCCGCAGTTCTACTTCCGGACGACCGACGTGACCGGTACCGTGACCCTGGCCGAAGGCACCGAAATGGTGATGCCTGGCGATAACGTGTCGTTCGGCGTTGAGCTGATCGCTCCGATCGCGATGGAAAACGGCCTGCGCTTCGCCATCCGCGAAGGCGGCCGCACCGTCGGCGCCGGCGTCGTCTCCAAAATCATCGAGTAATCGAGAAATCGATCTGAATCGAAAAGGCCGCCTGACAGGGCGGCCTTTTTTTGTCTGGGTACATAAAGACAAGATCCAACCCGTTTGCCATGGCGACACCGCATTCGAACCTCAAACCGGGCCGCAACTCCTTGGGTTGAGAGCAAGTGTATTCTGATTGAGACAGGTCCGATTCCATCCAAGTCAAAAACAACAAATTGTCTTGCTGCGAACAATTTCTCGTTCGTACAGTCTTGTAGAACTCTGAAGTGTCAGCCGACATACCAAAGGCCTTCTCAACCTGACTGGAAAGTCGCTGCTCATGAGAAAACTTCTTTTTATAGCGTTGCTGTGCATCCCTCAGCTTGTGTTTGCACAGTCAGACACTGACAACGACGTCAAACCTGATCCGCTCAAAAGAGAACTTGTTGGCGTTGGCTGGCTGTTTTCTGATGATCTTATCGGCGATGATTATGATCGCTGGCAAACGGCCTCTCTAACGTTCTCGTGGATTTATGCGCGCGGATGGCAGGGTAAGTTACCGTCCGGTTTCGGGGACCTGTTTGAAATTCGCGCCTATACTCAAATGATTTCGCCGGAAAACCTGACAGTCCCGAGCGCGACGGACAGGCGCTATGCAGGCGTCTTGTCACTGGGCGCGTATACCCATTTCGCGAGACGGAACTACGAATATTCGATTGGCGCAGAACTGGTATCGACAGGGCCGCAGAACGGCGTCGGGGATCTTCAGGTTCAGTTCCACAAATTGATCGGAAGCACACCTCCGTCGCAGGCGATCCGCAACAATCAAATTCCGAACGGGTTTTATCCGACCGTGGTCGCTGAAGTCGGTCGCGAGTTTGATCTTGGTCACTCTGTTCGGTTCAGACCCTTTGGCGAAGCCCGCGCTGGTGATGAAACTTTGGCGCGTATTGGATTTGACTTCACGTTTGGGCAGGTCGGGCGATCCGAACTTCTGGTGCGCGACAAAGTCACTGGCCAGCGCTATCGGACGATGCGCTCAGGGCCGAAGGGGGTTAGCGCCATTTTCGGCGTCGATGCGGCGTATGTTGGCGACAGTGTGTATTTTCCAGGCTCAGCCACTGTCATCATGGAAAACCAACGCTATCGAGCCCGCCTCGGATTTAACTGGGAAGCCAAACACGGCAACCTGTTTTACGGCCTGACCTATCTGAGCCGTGAATTTGAAAGCCAAAGACAAAGCCAGGTTGTCGGATCGCTGAGCTTTAAGATGTCATTCTGAATACGTAGCACAGAGCGACCTTTTTCCTCGTGACCTGCGTAATCGATGTAGTACTCTAAGTGCGATTTTCAGAGGAACATCGCCGGTGACCGAATTTATTCATTTTGCGTTGCGGCTGGATGGCCCGACCCCCGGGGCAGAGCTGTCAGACGACGATGTTCCCAAAGCGCTGGAAGCCGAGGACCTGGCTTGGGTTCACCTTTCGGCCACCAACCCGGAAAGCGTCCCGTGGCTTCAGCGCAACCTGGCGTATTTGCCAGATCCGGTGCACGACGCGTTGTTGGCGCAGGCGACGCGCCCACGGGTCAAGTTCATCGGGAATGGTGTTCTGGTGATCCTGCGCGGCGTGAATACAAACCCGGGGGCCAATCCTGACGACATGGTTTCGATCCGGCTTTGGGTGGATCCGGCGCGGATTGTCAGCCTGTCCCAGCGGCCTCTGTTATCGGTGCAGGACCTGTATACGACGATCCGGTCGGGCAAAGGCCCGCAAGAGGCAGGGGCCTTTCTGGCCGATCTGATCGACCGCCTGACCGACCGGATCGGTGCGCGTGGTGATATGCTTGAAGAGATCGGTGAAGAGATCGAAGACCAGATTTTGGGTGGGGGGGATAGCACCAGTCTGACGTCCAGATTGTCGGAAACCCGCCACGGGCTGGTCCTGTTGCGCCGCTTTCTGCCCCCTCAGCGCGAGGCGATTACACTGCTTGCCAGTGATAAGCTGCATTGGATCCGCGACCTTGCGCGGCTGCAACTGTCAGAATCGCATGATGCGCTGACCCGTAGCATCGAAGGATTGGATTCGTTGTCCGAACGCATGGATGTGGTCAACGACGAAATCGCCAATGCCCATTCCGAGCGCTTGAACGCCAACCTGTATCGACTGTCTATTCTAACGGCCGTGTTCTTGCCGCTTGGGTTTTTAACCGGGCTGATGGGGGTGAACCTTGCGGGTATGCCCGGGGCGAATTGGGAGCCATCGTTCTGGATTTTTTCCGCCGGCTTGGGGGTTGTTTTTGCACTTCAGATTTACATTCTCTGGCGTATGCGCTGGATGTAGATCATCGTTTTGCAGTCCGTGAGATGGTTGTGCTTGGGGTCAAAGGTGTCGTGAATGTCTGACGGATTTCCCTCGCCTGATACGCGCAACCCGGTCCGGTTGCCGGATGGCAGCGATCTGCAAGGGACGGTCTTTTTGAGGCCGGAAATTGATCACCCTCAGATTGAGGTGGGCGCTTATACCTATGCCAGTACCTTCGATCCGCCTGATGACTGGGCTGAGCGGTTGGCGCCCTATCTGTTCGACTTCTCGCCCGAGAAGCTGGTGATTGGCAAGTTCTGCCAGATTGCGGACGGTGTGACGTTCATCACAGCCTCGGCCAATCACCGGTATGATGGGTTTTCGACGTTTCCTTTTGCCGTATTCGGTGACGGGCGACGCGAAAACCGCCCGTCCCTGCCGGGGCCGGGCCCCGACACGATCATTGGCAACGACGTCTGGCTGGGGCAGGGTGCGCGCGTGTTGCCCGGCGCACGGATCGGGGATGGCGTGATCGTCGGAGCAGGGGCTGTCGTTGGCGGAGAGATCCCGGCCTATGGCATTGTTGCGGGTAATCCTGCGCGACTGGTACGCCGCCGCTTTGACGATGCCACGATCAATCGCTTGCTAGAGCTTGGTTGGTGGGACTGGCCGATCGAGACCATCGTAAAGGCCGAAGCCGCGATATGCGGGGCCGACCTTGCCGCGCTGGAACGGGCGTGCCCTTGGTAAATGCCTCGCGGTGTTTGTGCCCTTAGGTCTGTCATTGCGTCATCCGCGTGGCCAAAACTCTGTCCCTCGCGAATCACTGTTTCCGCTCACATCGGGGACTTCTGGATTGTAGACCAAAGAATACCGAAATGCCGCGCTGGCAAACTGCGATGGTCTTATCGTTATCTTTCAACATTCCAAATTTGCTGCATCTGCATAAATCGCCGAATGTATACGATGGTATTCTGCTAAGTGTATAATAAATATTGATTTTTCCGGAAGTCCCTGCATCCTTTGATGACACTCACGGGAGGGTAAGTTTTGGATCAGTTGAACGTAACAGCATGGGTTGGGCGTATGGAGCGTCTGGTTGGTGGGATCTCGGAACTGCAGGCACAGCAAATCTCTGCGACACTTGATCAAGGGTACAATATGCCGTTGCGAAACGGGGATCCGCTGCCGCCGCTGTGGCATTGGTGTGCGTTCCCGCCGACCGCTCCGATGGACGAATTGGGCCGCGACGGTCATCCGCGAACCGGTGAGTTTCTGCCACCATTGCGATTAGAGCGCCGCATGTGGGCCGGTGGGTCTTTGCAATTCTATGCGCCGTTGCGCGTGGGGGAACGCATCACGCGGCAATCGACAGTCAGCCGCGTTCAGAAAAAAGGCGATGACATGGTGTTTGTCACCGTTGATCATGTCATCCGGGGGGAGCAGGGCGTCGCGATTGAAGAGACCCAGGACATCGCGTATCTGCCGATTCCTCAGGACTACGCTCCACCCCGCAAGCGTCCGCTTCCAAATGCGCCAGTCCTGCGCGAAGCCTATCATATGAACGAGACGATGCTGTTCCGCTACTCGGCGGTCACGTTCAATGCACATCGCATCCACTATGATGCGGATTATGCGAGAACGGTGGAAAGATACCCGGGTCTCGTTGTGCACGGCCCCCTGCAAGCCACGCTTTTGATGCAGGCCGCAACCCGACACCGTGGATCGGTCCCTTGCGGTTTCCACTTTCGGGGTGTGCACCCGTTGTTTGCCGGCAAGCGGATGGAAGTCGTGGCGACCGACGACGCAGATGGTTCCATGCAGCTTTACACCGGGCAAGACGGCCACCAGGGCATGCAAGCCACGGCAATCTGGCAGGGCACGGTATGAGCGGGATTCTGAACGGGATGCGCGTGGTCGAAGGTTCGGCCTTTGTCGCTGTGCCGCTGGCCGGTATGACGCTGGCTCAGATGGGCGCTGACGTTATCCGGTTTGACCGCGTCGAAGGCGGTTTGGATGCAGGCCGCTGGCCCTTGGCCCCGTCCGGCGAAAGCCTGTTCTGGGCAGGTCTGAACAAGGGCAAGCGATCTGTCGCCGTTGATATGCGGTCGCCCGAGGGGCGCGAATTGATCACCCGCATCGTAACCGCGCCCGGAGACGACGCCGGGCTGTTTCTGACCAACCTGCGGGTGCGCGGGTGGATGGACTACGAAACACTCAGCCAGTTTCGCCGCGACCTGATCATGGTCACCTTGTCCGGCGACCGACACGGTCGTCCGGCTGTCGATTATACGGTCAACCCCGCTTTAGGAATTCCAGATATCACCGGGCCGGAATGCTATGATGAGCCTGTGGCCAACGCCTTGCCGGCGTGGGACCTGATCGCGGGCAATATGGTGGTTTCGGCAGCCCTGGCGGCCGAACGTCACCGGATGCGCACCGGGCAGGGGCAGGACGTTAACCTGTCGCTCAAGGACATCGCCGCAGCCATGGTCGGCCATCTTGGCATGATCGGCGATGCAGTGGTCAACAGCGCACCGCGTCAGAAATCTGGCAACGCGCTTTACGGTGCCTACGGACAGGACTTCCTGTGTGCTTGCGGTCAGCGCGTCATGGTCATCGGCCTGACACGTCGGCAATGGGGCGGTCTGATCAAACTGACCGGCACCGGCGACGCCATGGATGCATTGTCCAACGCCAGCGGTCTTGATCTGCGCGACGAAGGCAATCGATGGAAGCTGCGCAGGGCGATCACTGCAGTGCTGGAGCCTTGGTTTGCCTCCCGCCGCGTTGTCGATTTTGCAGCTGCGTTCGATACCGCCGGGCTGACCTGGTCAGTTTTTCGGTCGCTCAAGGATGCCGTCGCCGAGGATCCGGATCTGAGCGAAGACAACCCGATGTTTCGCATGATGAACCAGTCGGGCCTCGGGCGGTTTCCGGTCCCGGGATCGCCGATGTCCTTCGGGTCTCATACACGGCAGGCACCCGTACCCGCGCCGGTTTTGGGGGCGGATACCGAAGAGGTGCTGGGGGATGTGGCCCGGCTTGACAGCCGTGAAATCGCAACGTTGTTCGATCGTGGTATCGTTGATGGTCCGCGTCAGCGGGCGCGTCCGGCTGCCTGAGACCTAGTCTGCAGTTTGCGGCGGCGCCCAGGGCGTCCGCCCCATCATCTCATCAGCCTCGGCTGTGATCTGGTTCATGTGATCTTCAAGGCTTTGGCGCAGCACCTCGAAGTCTTCCGGGCTGGCCTTGCGGGGCACCGGATCGGTCCATTCCCTGCACAACAAAACCCCTTCGTTGCGCCGGGCGCGGGGCAATAGCATGTGGTCCCAGGTTCCGGCCTCGCGGGCGTGCCGCACGGAATAGGTAATACCGAATACCCGTTTGCCAGATGTTCGCGCCCAGACCAGCGGAACCGTCGACAAAACACGTTCCGGCCCCCGAGGACCGTCAGCCGCGATTCCGATCGAGATGCCCTGTTTCATTTTGCCCAACACCTCGCGGGACAGCGCCACATGGCGTTTGTGGCTGGACATGGCGATGGTATCCATGCCGAACAGCATCTGCACCCGACCCACCATGCTACCTGCGCGCGCGGCGGACGTGATGGTACAGACCCGCCCTTTGTCCAGCGGGAACAGATATGGCGATTGCACCAGCCTCTGATGCCACAGAACCAGGATAACGGGCTCTCCGGAGTCGACCAGCGCATCCAGTTCCTCATACCCGATGCGCTGCCATGCGGTGTTTTTGTGGACCTTGCGAATGTACCCGGCAAAGCGACGTGCGAACCAATTCAGAACGGTATCACTGTCAGCGAGTTTCTTGCGCAGGTTCATTCAGGGGCGTCCGGGGTAAAAACGGGTACGAACGCGGCGTATACCAGATGCCGTCGCGTTGCCAACCTTGGTCAGGTCTTTCGCACGGAAACCGCAGCTTGGCGCAAAAAGCCTCTTGAGTCCGTCGCGCGGCTTAGATACTTGGAGATCGGCCTTAGGGGTATAGCTCAGCTGGTAGAGCGACGGTCTCCAAAACCGTAGGTCGCGGGTTCGAACCCTGCTGCCCCTGCCATTTCCAATCAATGACCCAGTCGGGATAATCTTTTGACCGCGTGATGTGGTTTCCCAAGGTGTTCCTGATTCCCTCTGTCGCAGGCTCTCGATAACCGCAAGGTGACGCTGCCTGAAGGCCAAGGCCGAACGGGATCGCTTTGCGCCAATGTTCGATAATCCATCCGGGCGACCATGCCGGGGACACCCGGTTCAACGATGTGCCCGCACAGGACACCGACATTTTCAATGGAACCAGTGCAGCGCGGTCTGTACGTTCGTGAGCTGGATGTAAGCGGGCATTGCGGACACTGACCCGTTGCGTCTGAACGGGGTTGCTGAACTCTATAGAGTACTAGAAGCTGCAATTTCGGGACTGAACATCTTTGGGTTGGGATGCCGGAATTCGAGGTATGTAAATTGTTCAATCGGCCAGACAGATGCACGTATTAACGATCCTGGATCATCCAAACCCAAACTCTTTCAGTGCGGCTGTGGCCCGGCAGTTCATGTCCGGTGCTGGCGCAGCAGGACATACGACAGAATTGGCCGACCTGAATGCGGAGGGCTTTGACCCGCGCTGGTCTATGGCCGACATCGAAGCCGATGATGCGGGGCCCACACCAAAGGACGTTTTGTCCGAACAGGCGCGGATCGCACGGGCGGATGCAATTTGCTTTGTCTTTCCACTTTTTTGGTGGGGAATGCCCGCGATGACCAAAGGTTGGGTCGACCGGGTTTGGTCCTGGGGCTGGGCGTACAATCAGTTGGATGACCCGGACAAATCGCTTCAGCGACCGCGTACGGGGGTTCTTCTGGTTCCGGCGGGCGCACGGTCAGACGAGATGTCTCAGAGCGGCTATCTGGCGGCTTTGGAGACTGTCTGGATCAATGGGACATTCGGCTATTTCGGGTTCACCAAGAGAACCCTTGAGGTCCTTAATGGGTCAACAGGGTCCGAAAACCGACGCAAAGCGCTGTTGGACAAGGCGTACCAATGCGGCTTTGCCTTGTCGCGACCCACAGTCGACTCTTCGGACCGTGCGGTATCCGGCAACCACACCGGTCTTTGACCGGTCTGTCTGGAGACCGGCTGGCCACCTGAAACAGGTCTGACAGCGGTATTCAGTATTGCCAGAGGATATGATAGCGCTGGGTAAACGGCGGGTAGGTCCCGCAGACAGGCTTGTCATGCCCGCCCCAGCGCGAACGCCGCCCAGGCTCTCTACCCTGATCGTTCTGACCGGATTGTCGGTTCTGACGCTGAACATGTTCATGCCGTCGCTGCCGTCGATCGCAGAAGACTTCGGGGCGGATTATGCCATCGTTAACCTGTCTATCGCAGGCTATCTGGCGCTGACCGGTGTGCTTCAGCTGATTCTGGGCCCGATGTCCGACCGCTATGGGCGCAGGCCCGTCCTGTTGGTTGGGTTGGCGATCTTTGTCGTGGCGTCGCTGGGCTGCGCCCTCAGTACCTCGGTCTGGATGTTCCTGGCCTTCCGGATGCTTCAGGGGGTGATCATTGCCGGGTCTGTTCTGTCTCGCGCCGTCATCCGCGATACGACCGAGCCGAACCAGGCGGCAAGCCTGATGGGATACGTCGGCATGATTATGGCCATCGCGCCGATGACCGGCCCGATGTTCGGTGGTCTGCTGGAACAGTTTTTTGGTTGGCGGTCGACCTTTGTGTTCTTCACCGGTGGCGGGCTTATGGTGCTGATCTGGTGTTGGATCGATCTGGGCGAAACCAACACCTCCCCTTCGGCAACGTTCGCGGCCCAGTTCCGCAGCTATCCCGAGCTTCTGCGATCACGCCGGTTCTGGGGCTATACCCTGTGCGTGTCGTTTTCGGTCGGGGCGTTTTATGCGTTTCTGGGCGGGGCGCCATTGGCGTCCAAAGCACATTTCAACCTGTCCCCGGCGGCGCTGGGGATCGGACTGGGGTCAATCACGAGCGGTTTCATGCTGGGCAACTATTTGTCCGGCCGTCTGACCCCGCGCTATGGGCTGACCATGATGATGATCGCCGGACGGGTGGTCGCCAGCGTGGCCCTTCTGATCGGGTTGTGCTTGTGGATGGCGGGTGTACATCACGTGCTTGTCTTGTTTGCGCCTGCGGTTGCGACCGGACTTGGCAATGGGCTGACCATGCCATCAGCGCATGCAGGGACGATGTCGGTCCGCCCGCATCTGGCGGGCAGCGCATCGGGGCTTTCCGGCGCGGTCATGGTGATGGGCGGGGCGCTGATCACCTGGGCCACCGCCGCACTGCTGACGGATTCTAACGCCGCTTATGGCGTTCTGGGCATGATGCTTGTCTCGGCCGGGGGCGGATTGGCCGCGGCGCTCTATGTCCGTCGCATCGACCTGCGCGAAGGCCCGCCCGACGCCCAAGCCACGAGCCGGGACAACCGGTCTTGAATTCGACGTAAAGCCCCGTTATGTGCGGACCGTCGACAGCAAACAAACGAGCGCCCAATGGCCACCATGAACCCGATCCAGTTTTTCCAGCAGGTCCGCGCCGAGGTCTCCAAGGTCGTGTGGCCGACTCGCCGCGAAGTGTTGCTGACCACGGTTATGGTCTTCATCATGGCTGCGCTGACAGCTGTGTTCTTCGCTCTGGTTGATTTGATTATCCGAAGCGGCCTGCAATTCGTTCTGAATTTCTTCGGCTGACCGCTTCGGCATTTTCGGTCAAAGGATGAAGTCTGTCGCGTCCAGGGCATTGATGCCCCGGATCGAAATCGCCATATCATCCTGTCCATCCCCATCAATATCCGCGCGCAGCACGGTTGTGTTAGGGGATTGGGTAAAGCGCAACTCGCCTCCAGCGCCGGAATAAGCTGCCGTTCCGATAAAGGTAAACGCTTGGTTCCCGGTCGCAAGTCCGGCATCGATCAGCGACAGATCGATCAGGTCGACTCCGTCCTCGAAATCGCCAATGATGTCGCGCCCACCAAGGGCCACGGTGCTGTCGCTTACATTGAGGAACCGGAAGACATCTGCCTCGGAACCGCCTGTAAGCGTATCACGGCCCAGATCGCCTTGCAGGACGTCCTGATCGGCACCACCGTTCAGCGCATCATTGCCGGCGCCGCCGCGCAACAGGTCGTCATCAGCCCCCCCAAGAAGCCGGTCCAGCCCGTCACACCCTTCAAGCGCGTCGCTGCCCGCATTGCCGAAAAGCGTGTCATGGCCTGCGCCGCCAACCAATGTGTCGTTGCCATTTAGACCTGACAATGTATCCGCAGCGCCAAGGCCGAAAATGACGTTGTCGTCACCGTCTCCGGCGATGGTGTTGATGAAACCCGTGCCATACACACCGGCGTCAAAAATCTGCATCATCACGTCCTGACCAGACGCGTAAGTTGCATAGATTTGGTTGTAGTCGTTCTGCGCCATGGTGATTTCATTTCCGGCGGCACCTGTCACTTCGTAAGGATGCCCAACTGCATACCCATCCACGTCATAACGTTGGATGAACGTGCCGGTGTCATAGCTTGGGCTGTACGTTGTGCTGGAATAGGAAATCAGGAAGCCGCCATCATCCAAAGCTGCGACGTTAGGCGCACCGTCGAAATAGTCGAGGTCCTCGCTCACCAGAAATTCGGTGCCCTGCGGTGTGCCATTGGCGTCGAAAATCCGGGCGTAGACGCCGAAATCATCCGGGCCTTGTGATCCCGACCCCTCCCAGGCGACCAGAACACTACCGGACGCAAGCGTCGTCATCGCCACGTTGACGTTGAATGTGGACGCGTGTGTCGCAATCGGAATTTCCGCCGTCAGCGCGGTGCCAGCAGCGTCGAAAAACATGATCGTCGGGACGTATGAGTTTTCGAACAGCACGGCAAAGCCACCGGTGTTAAGCGACGTGACCTCGGCGTTATCTTCCAACGATATCTGGGTTTCGGCAAGCACCGTCGCGCCGGTTAGATCAACGATCTGCAGGTAGGATTGGTTGGATGCGCCTTCATAGACCACGGCCAGATTGCCGTTGGACAATTGCGTCAGCGCGTTATGGTCCGAGTTCGTTCCAAAGCTGAACGGGCCGCCAACCAGATCACCGTTATTGGCGTAGACCTGAACATAGGTTTCATGATCCTGCGTGCTGGTTTCGTGAACCCAGCTGACGGCAAACCCCCCGCCGGCCAGCGGCGTGGTGTCGTGCAGGTTGCCCCAGCCTGTGTAATCTTCCTGACCTATGATAACATAGCGGTCGTGTTCGACATTGAACAGTTGACCGATGAATTGAAACGGGTCGGTTAATCCGTTGGCACCGTGATCTTGCTCATAGCTGATCAGGAAATCGTCGTGACTGTAGCTGATGATCTGCACGGTTTGAGGGTAGGCGCCGGTATAGCCACCAACTTTGATCGGGGAAATGACTTCAATAAGGCTCAACGTTAAAGGCTCCGTAACATGTTGAATTTGTGGTCTAATGGCATAACGTTATGACGGGTCGGCACAAAATGCATCTCCATGTTGAGGTGACGTTGGGGAAGTCTAAACATGAGCCAGCCGCTGAGAAGTGTGCCCAAATTCTCGGCCGGTATCCGGCATCCTGGGGGCGCGGGCCTTGTCATGGGCGGCAAAGCGGAGTATGCACCCCGTCACTTCATGACATGGCGTGCGGCGATTCCGTTGGCACGCCGCTTTTTTGTTGCGCGACACGCTGCAACGCAAATCTAAGACAATGGGGTTCGGGCCGCTTCCCGACCGACACAGGGTGAACTGACAATGGCAAAACGGTGGTATTCGGTCAGCGTTCTTTCGAATTTCGAAAAGAAGATCGCAGAATCAATCCGGACTGCGGTGATCGAAAAAGGGCTTGAGGACGACATCGACGAAGTTCTGGTTCCCACCGAAGAAGTGATCGAAGTGCGTCGCGGCAAGAAGGTCACGACCGAGCGCCGCTTTATGCCCGGCTATGTTCTTGTCCACATGGAAATGTCCGATCAGGGCTATCACCTGATCAACTCGATCAACCGCGTCACCGGTTTTCTGGGCCCGCAAGGTCGCCCGATGCCGATGCGCGACGCCGAAGTGAACCAGATCCTGAACCGCGTTCAGGAAGGCGAAGAATCGCCGCGCACCCTGATCCACTACGAGATCGGCGAGAAGGTCAAAGTCAACGACGGCCCGTTCGAAGATTTCGACGGCATGGTCGAAGAAGTCGACGAAGACAACCAGCGCCTGAAAGTCACAGTGTCGATCTTCGGTCGCGAAACCCCGGTCGAGCTGGAATTCACCCAGGTCACCAAGCAAATCTAAGCGTCTGTTGCCTGATGCGTCGCGTCGGGCAACACCTTATCTCACCACGTTCAAGACCCGCTCGGATCAATGCTTAGGGTTGTGTATCGAACAACTGTGGCCGTGATGAATCAAACACGACGGGCGTGTCGAACATGGCGCACAGCCACAGCCGATAACGCGCGATCCGTCCCTCCCTTAGCTCGAAAAAGCTGAACACCGTGCCCGAAACCGGATTGCCGGTTGGCGCACGGTTCAGCCACGGGCCGACATGGGTTCCGGTGAACGACCACCACGCCATCACGTCGTCGGGGCCTGCTACGATCCGGTCGATGGAAAACTGCGGTGCATCCAGCGCCCTCCGAAACCCTTTGACATGGGCGATCAACCCATCCCGCCCGGGTGGTCCGCCAAAGGCTTGGTTGGCTTCATCAACCATATCGGGATGAGCGAGTTCATTGATCAGCTCAAACCGACCTTTGCCGCCAACCTCGGTCAGATAGGTTTCCATAACGTCATAAGGGGTTCGTTTCATGTCGATGATCATAAGCGTCGCGAATTCTCAGGCAATGGGCTGTACAAATCGCAAGCGTTTCAGGCCGATGTGCTGACCTTTGTGGTTTCGCTGGCCCAGGTCGCCCGGCATATCCTCCGGTTTGCCAGGCAGGGCCGTTCCTCTTCGCGGGGGGATCATCTGACAGCGCGCTGTGACATAGCCACTTACGGCGGAATCACTTGCATTGCACGCGGGGCCGGTGTAGGACGCGCGCCTGTCGCTGTCTCAGTGACACCCCCGTGGGAGGCGAGGTGATCGCGATCATCAGACCGGACCACATCGACCATATCTTTTGGAACGCGTTCCGGAAGAGTTGAAAAGGAGAAGGCCAATGGCCAAGAAACTCGTTGGCAGCATGAAGCTGCAAGTGCCTGCCGGACAGGCAAACCCGTCGCCGCCCGTCGGCCCTGCGCTGGGTCAGCGCGGCATCAACATCATGGAATTCTGCAAGGCGTTCAACGCCAAGACCGCAGACATGGAGCCTGGCGCTCCGTGCCCGACCGTGATTACCTATTATCAGGACAAGTCCTTCACCATGGACATCAAGACGCCCCCGGCGTCGTATTACCTGAAGAAGGCGGCCAAGGTTAAGTCGGGTGCGAAAACCCCGTCGCGTGAAACCGTTGGTACCGTGACCGCTGCTCAGGTGAAAGAAATCGCCGAAGCGAAGATGAAAGATCTCAGCGCCACCGACATGGAAGGCGCCATGAAGATCATCCTGGGCTCTGCCCGCTCTATGGGCATCGAGGTGAAGTAAGATGGCAAAGCTCGGAAAACGCACCCGCGCCGCGCGCGAAGCCTTTGCAGGCAAGAACGACGTCACCGTCGAAGAAGCTGTTGCAATGATTAAGGCAAACGCCTCGGCCAAGTTCGACGAAACCGTTGAAATCGCCATGAACCTGGGCGTCGACCCGCGCCACGCTGACCAGATGGTCCGCGGCGTGATCGGCCTGCCGAACGGCACCGGCAAAACTGTCCGCGTGGCTGTTTTTGCACGCGGCCCCAAGGCCGAAGAAGCTCAGGCCGCCGGAGCCGATATCGTTGGCGCCGAAGACCTGATGGAATCCATTCAGGGTGGCACCATCGATTTCGATCGTTGCATTGCAACCCCGGACATGATGCCTGTTGTTGGTCGTTTGGGTAAGATCCTTGGCCCACGCAACCTGATGCCGAACCCCAAGGTTGGTACCGTGACCATGGACGTCGCCGAAGCCGTCAAGAACGCCAAGGGCGGTGAAGTCCAGTTCAAGGCCGAAAAAGCCGGTGTTGTGCACGCAGGTGTTGGCAAGGCATCGTTCAACGAAGCCCAACTGGTCGAAAACGTTCGCGCCTTTATCGGCGCGGTTGCCAAGGCGCGTCCGTCGGGCGCCAAAGGCACTTACCTGAAGAAAATCTGCCTCAGCTCGACCATGGGTCCGGGTGTATCGGTGGACGTGGCCAACGCCTCGGGCGAATAAGCCCACCTTAAATCAATTCTGAAAGCCCGGGCTGTTTTGGTACAGCCCGGGCTTTTTGCTGTCCTGAGGACGGCAAATGGCAGAGTCGTACACGCGCCCCTGTTCGAATTGCGTTTTTTTTGTACAGTGAACTGCGGAGGACACGCAAAAACAATAAAATCAGGGGAGGAGACCGGATGCCAAACGTCTGGGACAAATATTATACCGAGGCCGCGCGCAGTTTTGATCCGATCACTGTCGAAAACCAGACACTGCCGCAAATGATGCGGCAGGCGGTGCAGGAGTATGCAGACCGCCCGGCTTTGACCACCATCCTGCCGACCGGCGCTGACGCCACGGTTACCTATGGCGATCTGGATGAGCATTCGGATCATTTCGCAGCCTATCTGCGGGAAGAACTAGGGATGGCGCAGGGCGATACGGTGGCCCTGATGACGCCGAACTGTATTGGCTTCGGTGTCGCTTCGATGGGGATCGCCAAGGCGGGCTGCATCAGCACCAACGTCAACCCGCTCTATACGGCGCATGAGCTTGAACATCAGTTGACCGACAGCGGGGCCAAGACGCTTGTGATCATCGATCTGTTTGGTGACAAGGTTGATCAGGTCATCGCAAACACAGGCGTCAAGCACGTCATCGTCTTGTCGCTGGTCGATTTCTTCCCGGTCATCAAGAAGACGCTGCTGGGGTTTGTGCTGAAACGTGTACGCAAGGTCGTGCCTGACATGGCGACGCCGCACACCAAAATGTCGGCAGCCCTGAACACCGGGCGGCGCGCGGCGCAGGGCCGCGATATTGCGGCCTATTCTGCCACCGTGCAGCCCTCGGATACGGCGTTGTTTCAGTACACCAGCGGAACCACGGGGCGTAGCAAAGGGGCTGAACTGTCACACGAAGGCATCATTCTGAACGCACATCAGGCTTATCTGATGACCGAAGGTCAGATGGAGGGCAGTGGAGAAACCACCCTTATCGCATTGCCGCTGTATCACATCACGGCCTTTGCGCTGATCTTTGTTGCAGGCCTGCAAACCGGTGGCCACGGCGTTCTGGTGCCCAGCCCACGCCCGCCGTCGAACCTGAAAACGGCGTTCGAGAAATACAACATCACTTGGTTCACCGGCATCAACACTCTGTTCGCTGCGATGATGGTCGAGCCCTGGTTCGACAAGAAGATGTTCGAAAACTTCCGGTTCTGCGGGTCGGGTGGCGCTGCCCAGCAGGCGGGTGTCGCGACCAAATGGCAGGACATGACGGGCATCAGCATCAATCAGGGCTATGGGATGACGGAAATCTCGGGCGTTCTGACGTTGAACCCACCGGCCGACAATCGCTTTGGCAAGGTTGGTATCCCGGTGCCGGGGGCCGAAATCCGAATTGTCGACGACAACGGCAACGATGTGCCTTTGGGCCAACCCGGCGAGGTGATCGCGCGTAGCCCGACCTTGATGAAAGGTTATATCAATCGGGCCGAGGCCACAGCCGAAACCATCCGCGATGGCTGGCTTTACTCCGGTGATATCGGCGTGATGGACGAAGATGGGTTTCTGGAGATCGTGGACCGTAAGAAAGACATGATCCTCGTGTCTGGCTTCAACGTCTCACCGAACGAGATCGAAGATGTGATTTCGACCATTCCCGGCGTGGTTCAGGTCGGCGTCATCGGCATCCCGGACGAAAAGTCGGCCGAAGTACCCGCAGCCTTCATCGTGCGCGCAGACGACAGCGTCACCGAAGAGGCCGTGCTGGCCGCCTGCCGCGAGGATCTGACCAACTACAAGATCCCGAAGCTGATCAAATTCGTCGAGGAGGTGCCCGTCACTCTGTCCGGAAAAGTGCTGCGTCGCCAGTTGCGAGAAGACTATCTGAGTTGAGGCTGGGATCTCCTAACTTACAAACAACCGGTTGATACATGATCGCCGACATCCGCAAATTTTGGTCGGATGTCGGTTCATAGTCCGAAATTCTGAATGCCGGAGAGCGCTTGAACGGAAGGTCTGGGGCTAATGTTTGAAGGTGACGAGCGTAGTTGTGTCCGACTATAGCATCCGCAAGAGCACCACTAACGCCACCCGCAGAAACACGGGCCAGGACTGCAATTCTAATACGCGGAGGTTTCGTAACGAACACCTCGAAGCACACCATCCGGGCTCCAGGTTGCCAAAAACTCTTCTATGGCAACCATGCGTTTCAGCATCAAAGACGATACCAATCCTTGGGATACAAAAATTTCACCTGATTCTCGGGGATGATTATAAACGCGGACACGTGTGATGATTTCCGTATGTGCGGTGTAAGTATCTGAGATAACGCCCTCCAGGCCTTGCGCCTCGAGCCAGAGCTTTGCCTTTTCAGGCGATCCATAACTGGCGAAAACCCGGAACATACAAACTTGCAAACGCGGCTTTGCTGGTCATTTTTTTCCAGTCTATTTTGCGCAGGTCCGGTGTCTCAGAGTGTCGCTCCATTCGAACCAGACAGTCTGTAACTGTCTTGAAACGCTCTACTTGCCGCAGTTCCGCTTTCCTTTCACGGGGAAATGGGCTCAAAACAAAAGGATCCGTGTCCTGCGTCGCAAGATGATCGTATTCAATCGGGCACGAGGCTGATGGCTCGCAGGTTGTGTGGATATAATCAACGTCTTGGTCTGACGCAGCAATCGCCGACACCCACAAGCAGAAGCCGAAAACAATAAATGCCGATACTGAGAAACTACGGATCATTCAGCGCCCTCCGAGCGATTTTGTATTGCATGCCCTAAATTTGAGAAAGCATGGCTACCAGTACCTTGCGGTCATTAGCTGCCCAAACAAGCCCTTGGTGTAATCGCAGCCAACTTTCGCTTTTGTACGCAAGACAGATATTGCCACCTTCCCCGTCAGGGTTTGCCTAGCGTAGGGGGCATCTACTTACACGATATCTGCACAGGTGCCGAACTGGTTATAGCCTATGGGCAAGCCGTCCGGGTTTGTGCGAACGGATACAACCTGTCGTTCAGCCGCTAAACTTTCACGTTTACCCCTTGGAAACCTCCGAACGCTGTCTTAAGTAAGGCTGCGGAACAAAGCGTGCGATTCGTCGTGCGCTTTATTTCGTTTCGTCCAAGACGGTGGGTGACGCGTTCTGCGTGTCTTAATCTCCTGCCTGAGACGGGAAAGACCAGATTGACCGGGGGCTGTTCCTCGGGCGGTTTTTGGCTCAACCCCGTATATCGGACCTGAACGCCGGGTGAATGCCCGGCAAACATGAGCCGGGACGTGGTTGCGTCCCAAACTTGGAGAGAACTGTGGATAGAGCCCAGAAAGAGAAAGTGGTCGAGGAACTCGGCCAAATCTTCGAAAGCTCTGGCGTCGTAGTGGTATCCCACTATGTCGGTCTGACAGTTGCTGAAATGCAGGATCTGCGCGCCCGTGCACGCGAAGCGGGTGGATCTGTGCGTGTTGCCAAGAACAGGCTCGCCAAAATCGCCCTTGACGGAAAGCCTTGCGAAAGCATCGCCGACCTTCTGACCGGTATGACCGTTCTGACCTATTCCGAGGATCCTGTGGCTGCGGCCAAGGTTGCCGAGGATTTCGCCAAAGAGAACAAGAAATTCGAAATTCTTGGCGGCGCAATGGGTGAGAACGCTCTGGACCGGGCCGGTGTTCAAGCAGTGTCGAAAATGCCGTCGCGCGAGGAGCTTATTGCTACCATCGCGGGCATGCTCGGCGCACCTGCTTCGAATATCGCCGGGGCCATTGGCGCACCTGCAAGCAACATCGCAAGCATCCTTTCGACCATCGAAGAGAAGGCGGAAGCCGCGTAAGCGGACAGCGACATGTACTGACCGGCGTAGGGTACCTGACCTGACGTTGGAAAACACATCTAAACGGAAAGAGCTGATAAAATGGCTGATCTGAAAGCACTCGCAGAAAGCATCGTGGGCCTGACCCTGCTGGAAGCACAAGAACTGAAAACCATCCTCAAGGATGAGTACGGCATCGAGCCCGCAGCTGGCGGCGCAGTGATGATGGCTGGCCCGGCAGATGCCGGTGGCGCAGCTGAAGAAGAAAAGACCGAATTTGACGTTGTCCTGAAAAACCCGGGCGCGTCGAAAATCAACGTGATCAAAGAAGTTCGCGGCATCACCGGTCTTGGCCTGAAAGAAGCCAAGGCACTGGTCGAAGCTGGCGGCAAGATCAAAGAAGGCGTGTCGAAAGACGAAGCCGAAGACGTCAAAGGCAAGCTGGAAGCAGCTGGCGCCGAAGTCGAAGTGGTCTAATCACCCTTTAGCGGGCGCATTGCTCCGGCGTAGCCGGGCAATCGCGATGCGACCCGTGAATATTGTGGCTGGATCCGGGGAAACCGGGTCCAGCCGAACCTGTCTTAGAAAGGGCCCGTGCGACTTCGGGCGTTTCCTAAGGCGCGGTTCATGGATCGGGAGGCCACCACTCGGGATGGCGGCCAGGTATTGATCCAAGCGCGCACTCTCGTATGGGCGGGGAGCCGGGGCCCGACGGCCTCCCTGACCGGTGAGACAAACACAAGGTGACCTCTGTTATGGCGCAAACCTTTCTTGGCCAGAAACGGCTTCGCAAGTACTATGGCAAAATCCGCGAAGTGCTGGAAATGCCGAACCTCATTGAGGTTCAGAAATCGTCGTACGACCTTTTCCTGAATTCAGGCGATGCTCCCCAGCCGTCTGAAGGCGAAGGGATCATGGGCGTTTTCCAGTCGGTTTTCCCGATCAAGGATTTCAACGAGACAGCGGTTCTTGAGTTCGTGAAGTACGAACTGGAGAAACCGAAATACGACGTTGAGGAATGTCAGCAGCGTGACATGACCTATTCGGCTCCGCTGAAGGTCACCCTGCGCCTGATCGTGTTCGATGTCGACGAAGACACTGGCGCCAAGTCGGTCAAGGACATCAAGGAACAGGATGTCTTCATGGGCGACATGCCTCTGATGACCCCGAACGGAACGTTCGTCGTGAACGGCACCGAACGTGTGATCGTGTCCCAGATGCACCGATCGCCCGGCGTGTTCTTCGACCACGACAAAGGCAAGACGCATTCTTCGGGTAAACTGCTGTTTGCCTGCCGCATCATCCCGTATCGCGGCTCGTGGCTCGATTTTGAATTCGACGCCAAGGATATCGTTTACGCCCGCATCGACCGTCGCCGCAAACTGCCGGTGACGACGCTGCTGTATGCTCTGGGCCTGGACCAGGAAAGCATCATGGATGCTTACTACCAGACCGTCGATTACAAGCTGGACAAGAACAAGGGTTGGGTTACCAAGTTCTTCCCTGATCGCGTGCGTGGCACCCGCCCGACGTTTGATCTGGTGGATGCGGACAGCGGCGAAATCATCTGCGAAGCCGGCAAGAAAGTTACCCCGCGCGCTGTCAAGAAGATCATCGACGAAGGCAAGATCACCGAATTGCTGGTGCCCTTTGAAAACATCGTCGGCAAATTCGTGTCCAAAGACATCATCAACGAAGAAAACGGCGCGATCTATGTCGAAGCTGGTGATGAGCTGACGCTTGAATACGACAAGGACGGCGACCTGATCGGCGGCACCGCCAAGGAACTGATCGACGCGGGTATCACCGAGATCCCTGTTCTCGACATCGACAACGTCAATGTCGGCCCCTACATGCGCAACACCATGGCGATGGACAAGAACATGAACCGCGAAACCGCGCTCATGGACATCTATCGCGTGATGCGTCCGGGTGAACCGCCCACCGTCGAAGCCGCAAGTGCTTTGTTTGACACGCTGTTCTTTGATAGCGAACGTTATGACCTGTCGGCTGTTGGCCGGGTCAAGATGAACATGCGTCTGGCGCTGGATGCCGAAGACACCATGCGCACCCTGCGCAAGGAAGACATCGTTGCCTGCATCAAGGCGCTGGTCATGCTGCGTGACGGGAAGGGCGACATCGACGACATCGACCACCTCGGCAACCGTCGTGTGCGTTCTGTCGGCGAACTGATGGAAAATCAGTACCGTGTCGGCCTGCTTCGTATGGAGCGCGCCATCAAAGAGCGTATGTCCTCGGTCGAAATCGACACTGTCATGCCGCAGGATCTGATCAACGCGAAACCAGCCGCTGCCGCCGTGCGTGAATTCTTTGGCTCGTCGCAGCTGTCGCAGTTCATGGACCAGACCAACCCGCTGTCGGAAGTCACGCACAAACGCCGTCTTTCGGCGCTTGGACCAGGTGGTCTGACGCGCGAACGTGCCGGCTTTGAGGTGCGCGACGTTCACCCGACCCACTATGGCCGGATGTGTCCGATTGAAACGCCGGAAGGCCCGAACATTGGTCTGATCAACTCGCTGGCGACCTTTGCCCGTGTGAACAAGTACGGCTTCATTGAAACGCCGTATCGCGTCGTTAAGGAAGGCACCGTAACGGACGAAGTCCACTACATGTCCGCCACAGAAGAGATGCGTCATACTGTGGCTCAGGCGAACGCCAACCTTGATGAGAACGGCAAGTTCGTGAACGACCTCGTGTCGACCCGCCAGTCGGGTGACTACACGCTGGCCCCGAACGAAAATGTCGACTTGATCGACGTCAGCCCGAAACAGCTGGTCTCGGTTGCGGCCTCGCTAATTCCTTTCCTGGAAAACGATGACGCCAACCGCGCTCTGATGGGCTCGAACATGCAACGTCAGGCGGTTCCGCTTTTGCGGGCCGAGGCTCCACTGGTCGGGACCGGTATCGAAGAAGTTGTGGCACGAGATTCTGGTGCGGCGATCATGGCGAAACGCGCCGGGATCATCGATCAGGTTGACGCTCAGCGGATCGTGATCCGGGCAACGTCCGATCTGGAACTGGGCGATGCGGGGGTTGATATCTACCGTATGCGCAAGTTCCAGCGTTCGAACCAGAACACCTGCATCAACCAGCGTCCGCTGATCAAAGTGGGTGACACGGTGCAGAAAGGCGAAGTGATTGCCGATGGTCCGTCCACCGATATCGGTGAACTGGCGCTTGGCAAGAACGTCATCGTCGCGTTCATGCCGTGGAACGGTTACAACTACGAAGACTCGATCCTGATTTCAGAACGTATCGCACGTGACGACGTTTTCACCTCGATCCACATCGAGGAATTCGAAGTGGCCGCCCGTGACACGAAACTGGGTCCGGAAGAGATCACCCGCGACATTCCGAACGTCGGTGAAGAAGCGCTGCGCAACCTCGACGAGGCTGGCATCGTTTACATCGGCGCGGACGTGGAGCCGGGCGACATTCTGGTTGGCAAGATCACGCCAAAGGGCGAAAGCCCGATGACCCCGGAAGAAAAGCTGCTGCGCGCCATCTTTGGCGAAAAAGCATCTGACGTGCGCGACACCTCGCTGCGCGTCAAGCCGGGCGATTTCGGAACTGTTGTCGAAGTGCGCGTGTTCAACCGTCACGGCGTCGAAAAAGACGAACGTGCCCTGCAGATCGAGCGTGAAGAAGTCGAACGTCTGGCCCGTGACCGGGACGACGAAATGGCGATCCTTGACCGCAACATCTATGCGCGTCTCAAGTCGATGATCATGGGCAAAACCGTTGCCAAGGGGCCGAAAGGCGTCCGCTCGGGTGCCACGGTCAATGATGAGCTTCTGGAAACCCTGACCCGTGGTCAGTGGTGGCAGATCGCTCTGACGGAAGAGGCCGATGCCCAGGTCGTCGAAGCCCTGAATGAGCAGTACGAGGTGCAAAAGCGCGCCTTGGATGCCCGTTTCGAGGACAAGGTCGAAAAAGTCCGTCGTGGCGACGACCTGCCGCCGGGTGTGATGAAGATGGTCAAAGTCTTCGTCGCGGTGAAGCGTAAGCTGCAGCCGGGCGACAAGATGGCGGGCCGTCACGGCAACAAAGGTGTGATTTCGCGCGTTGTTCCGATGGAAGACATGCCGTTCCTGCAGGACGGGACTCCGGTCGACTTCTGCCTGAACCCGCTGGGTGTTCCGTCGCGGATGAACGTTGGTCAGATCCTTGAAACTCACATGGGCTGGGCCGCACGCGGTCTGGGTCTGAACGTCGACGAGGCGCTTCAGGACTATCGCCGGACCGGCGATCTGACCCCGGTGCGCGATGCGATGAAACATGCGTATTGCGAAGACACCTATGCCGAAGGCATCGCCGATATGGACGAGGCTCAGTTGTTGGAATCGGCGGGCAATGTGACCCGTGGTGTTCCGATCGCAACGCCGGTCTTTGATGGTGCCAAGGAAGCTGACGTGAACGATGCGCTGATCCGCGCGGGTTTCTCGGAAAGCGGTCAGTCGGTTCTGTTTGATGGTCGCACCGGTGAGCAATTCGCCCGCCCAGTTACCGTCGGCGTCAAGTATCTGCTGAAACTGCACCACCTGGTGGACGACAAAATCCACGCCCGTTCGACCGGACCATACTCGCTTGTTACTCAGCAGCCGCTGGGTGGTAAAGCGCAGTTCGGTGGTCAGCGCTTTGGTGAGATGGAGGTCTGGGCCCTGGAAGCCTACGGCGCTGCATACACCCTGCAGGAGATGCTCACGGTCAAGTCGGATGACGTGGCTGGCCGGACCAAGGTGTATGAATCCATCGTCAAAGGCGAAGACAACTTCGAAGCCGGCGTGCCGGAATCGTTCAACGTTCTCGTCAAAGAAGTCCGTGGCCTCGGCCTGAACATGGAACTCCTGGATGCGGAGGAGGAAGGGTAGGCTTTGCACGCAAGTTCACAGCCAACCGCAAGGTGCGTGGCAACACGCACCTTTCCCCCGCACCCTCTGAAAACTGAGGAACTCTCATGAACCAGGAACTGACCAACAACCCGTTCAACCCTGTTGCACCGGTTAAAACCTTCGACGAGATCAAAGTCTCTCTGGCATCCCCAGAGCGGATCCTGTCGTGGTCTTATGGCGAGATCAAAAAGCCCGAGACCATCAACTATCGGACGTTCAAACCCGAACGTGACGGCCTGTTCTGCGCGCGTATCTTTGGCCCGATCAAAGACTACGAATGCCTGTGTGGCAAGTATAAGCGCATGAAGTATCGCGGCGTTGTCTGCGAAAAATGCGGCGTAGAAGTCACGCTGCAAAAGGTCCGCCGCGAACGTATGGGCCATATCGAACTGGCGTCGCCGGTTGCGCATATCTGGTTCCTCAAGTCGCTTCCGTCGCGGATCGGCCTGATGCTGGACATGACCCTGCGTGATCTTGAGCGTGTTCTCTATTTCGAAAACTACGTTGTGATCGAACCCGGTCTGACCGATCTGACCTATGGCCAGATGATGACCGAAGAAGAATACATGGACGCCCAGGATGCGTTCGGCATGGACGCCTTCACCGCCAATATTGGTGCCGAAGCGATCCGCGAAATGCTGGCCGCGATCGATCTGGAATCAGAAGCCGAACAGCTGCGCGCCGATCTGGCCGAAGCCACCGGTGAACTGAAACCTAAGAAGATCATCAAGCGTCTGAAAGTCGTTGAATCCTTCCTTGAGTCGGGCAACCGGCCTGAATGGATGGTTCTGACCGTCATTCCCGTGATCCCGCCAGAGTTGCGCCCGCTGGTGCCGCTGGATGGGGGCCGTTTTGCGACGTCGGATCTGAACGATCTGTATCGCCGCGTGATCAACCGGAACAACCGTCTCAAGCGTCTGATCGAACTGCGCGCGCCCGACATCATCGTGCGGAATGAAAAGCGGATGTTGCAGGAATCGGTCGATGCCTTGTTCGACAACGGTCGTCGTGGCCGCGTGATCACCGGCGCCAACAAGCGTCCGTTGAAATCGCTGTCCGACATGCTGAAAGGTAAGCAAGGTCGCTTCCGTCAGAACCTTTTGGGTAAGCGCGTCGACTTCTCGGGTCGATCCGTGATCGTGACCGGTCCGGAACTGAAGCTGCATCAATGTGGTTTGCCAAAAAAGATGGCGCTCGAACTGTTCAAGCCGTTCATCTATTCGCGGCTTGAGGCCAAAGGCCTGTCCAGCACCGTGAAGCAGGCCAAGAAACTTGTCGAAAAAGAGCGCCCCGAAGTCTGGGATATTCTGGACGAAGTGATCCGCGAACATCCGGTTCTTCTGAACCGTGCGCCGACACTGCACCGTCTTGGTATTCAGGCGTTTGAACCGACGCTGATCGAAGGGAAAGCCATTCAGCTGCACCCGCTGGTCTGTTCGGCCTTTAACGCTGACTTTGACGGCGACCAGATGGCCGTGCACGTTCCGCTGAGCCTTGAGGCCCAGCTGGAAGCGCGTGTTCTGATGATGTCGACGAACAACGTTCTGTCGCCTGCCAATGGCGCACCGATCATCGTTCCGTCACAGGATATGATCTTGGGCCTCTACTACCTCACGCTGGAGCGTGAAGGCATGGTGGGTCAGGGCAAAGTGTTCGGCACAATCGACGAAGTTCAGCACGCTCTGGACGCCGGCGAAGTGCATCTGCACACCAAGATCACCGCGCGGATCACCCAGATCGACAACGAAGGCAACGAAGTGTTGCAACGTTTCGAGACAACCCCGGGACGGGTTCGCCTTGGCGCGCTGTTGCCGCTGAATGCCAAAGCGCCGTTCGAACTGGTCAACCGTCTGCTGCGTAAGAAAGAAGTGCAGCAGGTCATCGATACCGTCTACCGATATTGCGGCCAGAAAGAGTCTGTCATCTTCTGTGACCAGATCATGACCCTGGGCTTCCGCGAAGCGTTCAAGGCGGGCATCTCGTTCGGTAAGGACGACATGGTGATCCCGGACAACAAGTGGTCGATCGTTGACGAGACACGCGATCAGGTCAAAGACTTTGAACAGCAGTACATGGACGGCCTGATCACTCAGGGTGAAAAGTACAACAAAGTTGTCGATGCCTGGTCCAAGTGTAACGACCGCGTCACCGATGCCATGATGGGGACGATTTCGTCCACACATCAGGACGAAAATGGCGCTGATCAAGAGCCGAACTCGGTCTACATGATGGCCCACTCGGGTGCGCGTGGTTCTGTTACGCAGATGAAACAGCTGGGCGGGATGCGCGGTCTGATGGCGAAGCCGAACGGCGACATCATCGAAACGCCGATCATTTCGAACTTTAAAGAAGGTCTGACCGTTCTGGAGTACTTCAACTCCACACACGGGGCTCGTAAGGGTCTGTCGGACACCGCTTTGAAGACAGCGAACTCGGGCTACCTGACCCGTCGTCTGGTTGATGTTGCACAAGACTGCATCGTGCGGATGCGCGATTGTGGCACGGACAACGCGATCACCGTCGAACCGGCGGTCAACGACGGCGAAGTCGTTGCCGGTATCGGTGAACGTCTTCTGGGTCGCGTTGCGGCTGAGGACATCTTGCGCCCCGGCACCGACGAGGTCCTGATTGCGATTGGTCAGTTGATCGACGAACGTATGGCGGATCTGATCGAAGAGGCCGGCGTGCCAAGTGTCCGGATCCGCAGCCCGCTGACCTGTGAGGCCGAAGAAGGCGTTTGCGCCATGTGCTATGGTCGTGACCTTGCACGCGGTACAATGGTCAACTCGGGCGAAGCGGTCGGGATCATTGCGGCTCAGTCGATTGGTGAACCCGGTACACAGTTGACGATGCGGACGTTCCACATCGGCGGTGTTGCTCAGGGTGGCCAGCAGTCGTTCCTCGAAGCCAGCCAGGAAGGCAAGATCGAGTTTGAGAATTCAAACACGATCGCGAATTCTGCTGGCGAGTTTCTTGTGATCGGGCGGAACATGAAGCTGCGCATCATCGATGAAAACGGCGACGAGCGGGCCAGCCACAAGCTGAGCTATGGCTCCAAGCTGTTCGTCAAGGATGGCGACATGATTGCCCGTGGCGACAAGCTGTTCGAATGGGATCCGTACACATTGCCGATCATCGCGGAAAAGCCGGGTACAGCGAAGTATGTTGACCTGGTTTCGGGTATCGCCGTGCGCGACGAAACCGATGATGCGACCGGCATGACCCAGAAGATCGTGATCGACTGGCGTGCGGCCCCCAAAGGCAACGAACTCAAGCCGGAAATCATTCTGGTCGGCGAAGATGGCGAACCGGTCCGCAACGATGCGGGTAACCCGGTGACCTATCCGATGTCGGTGGACGCGGTTCTGTCCGTCGAAGACGGTCAGGAAATCCAGGCTGGTGAAGTCGTGGCACGTATCCCGCGGGAAGGCGCCAAGACCAAGGACATCACCGGTGGTCTGCCGCGTGTGGCCGAACTGTTTGAGGCACGTCGCCCCAAAGACCACGCCATCATCGCGGAAATCGACGGCTATGTGCGCTTCGGACGTGACTATAAGAACAAGCGTCGGATCAGCATTGAACCGTCCGATGAATCGATGGATCCCGTCGAATACATGGTGCCCAAGGGCAAGCACATTCCGGTTCAGGAAGGTGACTTCATCCAAAAGGGCGACTACATCATGGACGGCAACCCGGCGCCGCATGACATCCTTGCCATCATGGGTGTCGAAGCGCTTGCCAACTACATGATCGACGAAGTTCAGGACGTTTATCGCCTGCAGGGTGTTAAGATCAACGACAAGCACATCGAGGTGATCGTTCGCCAGATGCTGCAAAAGTGGGAGATCTCGGACTCTGGCGACACGACGCTGCTGAAAGGCGAGCACGTGGACAAGCAGGAATTCGACCAGGCCAATGAAAAGTCGCTGTCCAAAGGCGGACGTCCTGCACAGGGCGCCCCGATCCTTCTGGGCACCACCAAAGCCTCGTTGCAGACCCGTTCGTTCATCTCGGCGGCGTCCTTCCAGGAAACCACGCGTGTGCTGACCGAAGCTTCGGTTCAGGGCAAGAGAGACAAGCTGGTCGGCCTGAAAGAGAACGTCATCGTGGGTCGTCTGATCCCGGCCGGTACCGGCGGGGCCACACAGCAGGTTCGCCGCGTGGCGCAGGATCGTGACAACGTGGTGATCGAAGCCCGTCGTGAAGAAGCCGAAGCCGCTGCAGCTCTTGCTGCGCCGGTGATGGATGGCGATATCATCGACGATGATTTCGACACTTTGGTGGACACACCGGAAAGCCGCGATTGATCGCGTCTGACACCTGAAAACACGAGAAACCCGTCGCAGCTTGCGGCGGGTTTTTCTTTTGGCAAGCGGTCGTTCAAATGCTTTGCCGCCACATCGCACTGAATGATCCCGCTCCCGGACAAAACCGGGTTTAAAAGGCTTTCCTTTCCGCCCCTTGGTGTGTTTTCTGGGCGGGTTCAGAACGGAGTCCCGCATGGAACGCATTTTCAAAACCATAGGCTTGCTGCGGTTCTCGGTCCTGACACCCACCTATTATTCGGAACGGTTTCCAACGCTGAAAGAAACCGCGGCCCACATCTTTTCGGACGAACGCATGGATCTGCGGTTCCGTATCTTCGAAAACCTGTGCCTGCCGACCCTGATCAACCAGACCGATCCGGATTTTGAGATGATCGTGCTGACCGCGGAATCGATGCCGCCGGTTCATCTGGAACGTCTTCTGGATCTGATCGAACCTCTGCCGAACATCCACTGCCGACCGGTGGGAACCGACAACCATTACAAGCTGCTGCAGAATGGGTATAACTCGATCTCACGCGATGGGATCACGCACCGGATTTTGTTCCGGCTTGATGACGATGACGCCGTTGACCTGAATTTCGTCAAACGCACCAAACGTTTTGCCAAGGGGCTGGCCAAGTTTCAGTCGCCTCGCCAACCGTATGTGATCGCCCACAACCGCGGCTTCTATGTTAACACCACCGATGGCGCGCCCGAGATTTTCGATGCGGTCGAACGTGCGCCCCTGTCAACCGGCACAACACTGGTCGCGCCCGCAAAGCACGGGCACAATCCCTATCGCTTTAACCATCGCAAATTGCCCCAACACTATAACACCTATCAGGACATCTCGGTCCCGGCGTTTATCCGCACCATCCACGGTGACAACAAATCGAACCCGGCGCAGATGGGGCTTACGCACAAGCTCGGCATGGACGAGATCGCCGATCAGGTGCAAACCCACTTCGGGATGACGCTGGACGATCTGCGGGCGCTTTAGGCGATGCAGCCGAACCTTCAGGGCGCTTTGCTGATGATGGGCAGCATGGCCGCGTTCACCATCAATGACACGCTGGTCAAAGCGGTCGGTGGAACGGTTCCGCTGTTCCAGATCATCACCCTGCGCGGAGCCGTCGCGACGCTGCTGCTGTTCGTTCTGGCGCGCCAGCTTGGGGCGATAGATTTCCGGATGTCCCGCCACGATGCCGGTCTTGTCGCGTTGCGCAGCCTGTCCGAAATTGGGGCAACCTATTTCTTTCTCACGGCCCTGATGAATATGCCGTTGGCAAACGTGACGGCAATCCTGCAGATCCTGCCACTCAGCGTCACCCTTGGCGCGGCCGTGTTCTTTGGCGAACAGGTTGGCTGGCGCAGGATGCTGGCCATTCTGATCGGGTTTTGTGGTATGCTTCTGATCGTACGCCCCGGTCCAGACGGGTTCAGCCCCCATGCGATCTATGCGCTTGCTGCGGTTGGCTGCGTCACCATGCGCGATCTGACGACGCGTCGCATGTCGGCGCAGGTGCCGTCGCTGACCGTGACCCTGACAGCCTCGACGACGATCTTCATTGTTGCCGGGCTGGCGTCCCTGACGGATGACTGGGTGCCCTTGAACAGTCTTGAACTGGCCCTGATCGCTGGGTCATCGGTGTTCATCCTGCTGGGCTATTTGTTCAGCGTGATGGTCATGCGTATCGGCGATGTGTCGTTCATTGCCCCGTTCCGCTACACAGGGCTGATATGGGCCCTTCTGCTGGGCTGGGCCGTGTTCGGTGACTGGCCGGACCCGATAACGCTTTTGGGGGCCACAATCGTCGTCAGCACAGGTCTGTTCGCCCTGTCGCGTGAGCGCGCCCGGCGGTGATCACGCCTTCGCAAAGACGCGTCGGACATGATCACAGTCGATATTGTAAGTTGACCGAAACAGCGCTTCCCCCGCCGCGTCCAGAGGCTCCAGCTTGACCGGCTTTACATGTTTCTTCTGGCGCGAATCGTTAAAGTCGTTGTGCCCCCGCAGCATCATGTCTTCGCCGGTCAGGGTGACCGTGGGCATGTTCTGATCGACCTTGCCGTGGGCAAAATTCATGATGCTCAGCCGAACGGTATCCTGAAACAGGATCGCCAGCCCAGCCGTCGTGTAGGGTAGCCGGGTCGGGGTCACGGACAACCCGCTCGGCCCGGGACGGGCAATATATCCCTGATTGAAATCGATCGCGACGTGACGATGGTGGCGGCTGAACGTTTGCAGATCCTGCGCCACCTCGCGCAGACGCGCGACGTACGTCACCGCAACTGCATCGTCATCATCCATGCGAAACTGAAGGCAAGGCGTTCCGTCATAGGTCCGAACCGAGTTAATCGCCTTTTGCATGACCTGCCGGTGCTTTCCCGGTGCCCATGGCTGGATCACGGCCTGGGGAATATCCGAGACCATATCAACCAGTCGCTCAAGGTAAGAATCGGGCATCGCATCGCCGACCACGATCAGAAACGTAAAGTCCGGATCGGTCTGGGCGCGCAGGGGCGGCAACGTCAAAGTTTCGAATGTACGAAACCGCTCTTCCATGCGGTCGGGGTTGTACAAAAAGGCCATTCTCTCTTCATTCGTGGCGTGTTCGACCTGAAACCCGCCAATCGCCGGATAGGAAAACCGACAGATACCGATGACCTGCATATTGATGCCTGCTGCCTCTTGCCAATTGGGCAATTCCCGCCCATCTGCAATCTTGCAGCGGGTCGGGGTCTTGGCAAGCGCGACGCCCTGTTGACACAGCCCGCGACTCCCCCTATACGCCCGCTATCTCGGCACCGGGGGGACCTCCCCTTTCGCCGACTTCAGAACTGAAGTGGTCACGATCCGGCTTTGAAAAATAGGCCCGATCCTCTGGAAACCCACCGCGTCGTTCCCACGAAGGGGACGAATGCGGTTTTTGCGCTTTGCGGACGCGTAAAGTGTATCGAATTGAAACCGCACGTTACGGCGTGCATGACACATGTGTTGATGAGACGGGGAAACAACCGGAATGCCAACGATCCAACAGCTGATCCGCAAGCCGCGGCAGCCCAAAATTAAACGCTCGAAGTCCATGCACCTGGAGCAGTGCCCGCAGAAGCGTGGCGTGTGCACCCGTGTGTATACAACCACACCGAAAAAGCCGAACTCGGCCATGCGGAAGGTTGCCAAGGTGCGCCTGACGAATGGCTTCGAGGTCATCTCGTATATTCCCGGCGAAAGCCACAACCTGCAGGAACACTCGGTGGTTCTGATCCGCGGTGGTCGTGTAAAAGACCTTCCCGGTGTGCGTTACCACATCCTGCGCGGTGTTCTGGATACCCAGGGCGTCAAAGATCGTAAGCAACGTCGTTCGAAGTACGGCGCCAAGCGTCCCAAATAAGGAGAGAGCGAGATGTCCCGTCGTCACGCCGCTGAGAAGCGCGAAGTTCTGCCCGACGCCAAATATGGCGACCGCGTTCTGACCAAGTTCATGAACAACCTGATGCTGGATGGCAAAAAGTCGACTGCCGAACGCATCGTCTATAACGCGCTTGATCGCGTTGAGAACAAGGTAAAGCGCGCCCCCGTGGAAGTGTTCCACGAAGCGCTGGAGAACATCAAACCGGCCGTCGAAGTTCGTTCGCGCCGTGTTGGTGGTGCCACGTACCAGGTTCCGGTTGAGGTGCGCACAATCCGTCAGGAAGCATTGGCCATCCGTTGGCTGATCACCGCGTCGCGCAACCGCAACGAAAACACAATGGAAGAGCGCCTGGCTGGCGAGCTGCTGGACGCTGTCCAGTCGCGCGGCACAGCCGTTAAGAAGCGCGAAGACACCCACAAGATGGCCGAGGCTAACAAAGCCTTCAGCCATTATCGCTGGTAAACCGTTCAAAGGCTCAGACCAATGGCACGCGACTATACACTCAACCATTACCGTAACTTCGGTATCATGGCGCACATCGATGCAGGCAAAACCACCTGCTCCGAGCGGATCCTGTACTACACTGGTAAATCCCACAACATTGGTGAGGTGCACGATGGTGCAGCCACCATGGACTGGATGGAGCAGGAGCAGGAACGCGGCATCACCATCACCTCGGCTGCGACGACCACGTTCTGGGAGCGCACCGAAGACGGTGAAACGGCCATGACGCCCAAGCACCGGATGAACATCATCGACACCCCTGGCCACGTGGACTTCACCATTGAAGTCGAACGGTCGCTGGCGGTTCTTGATGGCGCGGTTGCCGTGCTGGATGCCAACGCCGGTGTCGAGCCTCAGACCGAAACCGTGTGGCGTCAGGCTGACCGCTACAAGGTTCCGCGGATTGTGTTCGTCAACAAGATGGACAAGATCGGCGCTGACTTCTTCAACTGTGTTGAGATGATCGCTGACCGGACCGGTGCTATCCCGGCTCCGATCCAGATCCCGATCGGTGCAGAAACCGAACTCGAAGGCCTCGTTGACCTGGTCACCATGGAAGAATGGGTCTGGGCCGGTGAAGATCTGGGTGCAACCTGGGAACGCCGTCCGATTCGTGACAGCCTGAAAGACACGGCCGACGAATGGCGCGCCAAGCTCATCGAGACTGCGGTCGAGATGGACGACGACGTCATGGAAGCCTACCTCGAAGGCGAAGAGCCCGATGTGGAAACGCTGCGCAAGCTGATCCGCAAGGGTACTCTGGAAATCGCGTTTATCCCGGTTCTGTGTGGATCTGCCTTTAAAAACAAAGGTGTACAGCCGCTGCTGAACGCCGTGATCGACTATCTGCCCAGCCCGCTGGACGTTGTCGATTACATGGGCTTCAAACCCGGTGACGAAACAGAAACCCGTGACATCGCCCGCCGCGCGGATGATAACATGGCGTTCTCGGCGCTGGCGTTCAAAATCATGAACGACCCGTTTGTTGGCACGCTGACCTTTACCCGGATCTATTCGGGTGTCCTGAACAAGGGCGACACGCTGTTGAACTCGACCAAAGGTCGTAAAGAGCGTGTTGGCCGGATGATGATGATGCACTCGAATAACCGTGAGGAAATCACGGAAGCGTTCGCGGGCGACATTATCGCACTGGCGGGTCTGAAAGACACCACAACCGGTGACACGCTTTGCGCCGTCAACGATCCGGTGGTTCTGGAAACCATGACCTTCCCCGATCCGGTTATCGAGATCGCGGTTGAGCCTAAGACCAAAGCCGACCAGGAGAAAATGTCTCAGGGTCTGCAGCGTCTGGCCGCCGAGGATCCGTCCTTCCGCGTCGAAACCGACATCGAGTCGGGTCAGACCATCATGAAGGGCATGGGTGAACTTCACCTCGACATCCTGGTTGATCGCCTGAAGCGTGAATTCAAGGTCGAAGCCAACATCGGTGCGCCGCAGGTTGCCTATCGTGAGACCATCTCGAAAGAGGTCGAACATACCTACACCCACAAGAAACAGTCGGGGGGTTCGGGTCAGTTCGCCGAGGTCAAGATGATCATCTCGCCGACAGAGCCTGGTGAAGGGTATTCGTTTGAGTCCCGCATCGTTGGTGGTGCTGTTCCGAAAGAATACATCCCGGGCGTTGAAAAAGGCATCCAGTCTGTCATGGACAGCGGCCCTCTGGCCGGCTTCCCCGTGATCGACTTCAAGGTCGCTCTGATCGACGGTAAGTTCCACGATGTGGACTCCAGCGTTCTGGCCTTTGAAATTGCTGGCCGTATGGGCATGCGTGAAGGCATGCGCAAAGCGGGCGCCAAGATGCTGGAACCTGTGATGAAGGTCGAAGTTGTGACACCGGAAGAATACACCGGCGGTATCATCGGCGATCTGACATCGCGTCGTGGTCAGGTGTCCGGACAGGAAAACCGCGGAAACGCGATCGCAATCGCTGCGTTCGTTCCGCTGGCCAACATGTTCGGCTACATCAACACCCTGCGTTCGATGAGCTCGGGCCGCGCCCAGTTCACCATGCAGTTCGATCACTACGATCCGGTGCCGCAGAACATCAGTGAAGAGATCCAGGCGAAATTCGCCTAAGCAAGACTTAATCATACGGATGGGGCAGGGCCCCATCCTTTGACAAGACAGGAGGCCTCTCATGGCTAAGGAAAAGTTTGAGCGTAATAAGCCGCACGTGAACATTGGCACGATTGGCCATGTTGACCACGGGAAGACCACTCTGACGGCGGCGATCACCAAGTATTTTGGTGACTTCCAGGCGTATGACCAGATTGATGGCGCGCCCGAAGAAAAAGCCCGCGGGATCACGATCTCGACGGCGCACGTGGAATACGAGACCGAAAACCGTCACTATGCCCACGTCGACTGCCCCGGCCACGCTGACTATGTGAAGAACATGATCACCGGTGCGGCGCAGATGGACGGCGCGATCCTGGTTGTAAACGCTGCAGACGGCCCGATGCCGCAGACCCGCGAGCACATTCTGCTGGGCCGCCAGGTTGGTATCCCGACCATGGTCGTCTACATGAACAAAGTTGACCAGGTTGACGACGAAGAGCTGCTGGAACTGGTGGAAATGGAAATCCGCGAGCTTCTGAGCGCCTATGAGTACCCTGGCGACGACATCCCGGTCATCCCCGGTTCGGCTCTGGCCGCTCTGGAAGGCCGCGACGAGGAAATCGGTGAAAACTCGATCCGCGCGCTGATGGCGGCTGTTGACGACTTCATCCCGACGCCCGAGCGCGCCGTGGACCAGCCGTTCCTGATGCCGGTCGAAGACGTGTTCTCGATCTCGGGTCGTGGGACTGTTGTGACCGGTCGTGTCGAGCGTGGCGTGATCAACGTCGGCGACACCATCGAAATCGTTGGTATCAAAGACACCCAGACCACCACCTGTACCGGTGTTGAAATGTTCCGCAAGCTGCTGGATCGCGGCGAAGCCGGTGACAACATCGGCGCCCTGCTGCGCGGTATCGACCGTGAAGCCGTTGAGCGTGGACAGGTTCTGTGTAAGCCGGGTTCGGTGACACCGCACACCAAGTTCGAAGCCGAAGCCTATATCCTGACCAAGGATGAAGGTGGCCGTCACACGCCGTTCTTCGCGAACTATCGTCCGCAGTTCTACTTCCGGACGACCGACGTGACCGGTACCGTGACTCTGGCCGAAGGCACCGAAATGGTGATGCCTGGCGATAACGTGTCGTTCGGCGTTGAGCTGATCGCCCCGATCGCGATGGAAAACGGCCTGCGCTTCGCCATCCGCGAAGGCGGCCGCACCGTCGGCGCCGGCGTCGTCTCCAAAATCATCGAGTAATCGAGCAATCGATCTCGGGTTCGAAGAGGGCCATCGGATGCACCGGTGGTCCTCCTATCAACTCCAAAGCCTGAAAGGCTAATAATAATGCAAAGCCAAAACATCCGTATTCGGCTGAAGGCATTTGACTATCGCGTTCTGGATGCCAGCACGCAGGAGATCGTCAACACTGCCAAGCGGACCGGCGCGCAGGTGCGTGGCCCGATCCCCTTGCCGAACAAGATCGAGAAGTTCACGGTTCTCCGTGGCCCTCACGTCGACAAGAAATCCCGCGACCAGTTCGAGATTCGTACGCACAAGCGTCTGCTCGACATCGTTGATCCGACCCCCCAGACCGTGGACGCGCTGATGAAGCTCGACCTCGCCGCTGGTGTGGACGTCGAGATCAAGCTGCAGTCTTAATTCAGGAGGGTATTGACAGATGCGCTCTGGAATTATCGCAAAAAAAGTCGGCATGACCCGGCTGTTCATGGAAGACGGCAAGCAGATCCCTGTGACCGTTCTCCAACTGGAAAACCTGCAGGTCGTCGCACAGCGGACCCCGGAAAAGGATGGCTATACAGCTGTTCAACTGGGTGCCGGTTCGCCGAAGGTCAAGCGTGTAAGCAAAGCCATGCGTGGACACTTCGCTGCTGCGAAAGTTGAACCCAAGCGCAAAGTCGCTGAGTTCCGCGTGTCCGCAGACAACCTGATCGAAGTTGGTGCCGAGATTTCGGCCGAGCACTTCCTTGAAGGTCAGAAAGTTGACGTTGCGGGCACTTCGATTGGTAAAGGCTTTGCCGGTGCCATGAAGCGTCACAACTTCGGCGGTCTGCGTGCCTCGCACGGTGTTTCGATCTCTCACCGTTCGCATGGTTCGACCGGTCAGTGTCAGGATCCCGGCAAGGTCTTCAAAGGCAAGAAGATGGCTGGTCACATGGGTGCTGCCCGCGTGACAACTCAGAACCTGGAAGTGGTGAAAACCGACGCCGATCGTGGCCTCGTCTTCATCAAGGGCGCTGTGCCCGGTTCCAAAGGTGGCTGGGTCACTGTCAAGGATGCCGTGAAAAAGAAAGCGCCCGAAGGTCTGCCGTATCCGGCTGGTCTGAAAGCTGCTGCTGCCGAGGCTCCGGCCGTGGAAGCGCCCGCAGAAGGGGGTGAAGCATGAAACTTGATGTGATCAAACTGGACGGCGAAAAAGCCGGCGACATCGAGCTGGCAGAAGACCTGTTCGGTCTGGAGCCGCGTGCCGATATCCTGCACCGTGTGGTCCGCTGGCAGCGTAACAACGCGCAGGCCGGTACGCACAAGGTCAAGACCCGGTCGGAAGTCAAATACTCGACCAAGAAGATCTATCGCCAAAAAGGTACCGGTGGCGCCCGCCACGGCGCCCGCTCGGCACCGATCTTCCGCGGGGGTGGCATCTATAAGGGTCCCGTTGTGCGGTCGCACGGCCATGACCTGACCAAGAAGTTCCGCAAGCTGGGTCTGAAGCACGCTCTGAGTGCCAAGGCGAAAGCTGGTGAATTGGTCGTGATTGACGCTGCCGAAGCCGAAGGCAAGACCGCAGTTCTGGCCAAACAGGTAAAGAACCTGGGCTGGAAGCGCGCGCTGGTCATCGACGGTGCCGCCGTGAACGAAGGGTTCCTGAATGCGTCCAAGAATATCGAAGGCCTGGATATCCTGCCGTCGATGGGCGCGAACGTCTATGATATCCTCAAGCGTGACACCCTGGTGATCACCAAAGCGGGTATCGAAGCTCTGGAGGCTCGTTTGAAATGACCGCGAAAGCAGAACATTACGACGTGATCCGCAAGCCGATCATCACCGAGAAATCCACAATGGCGTCCGAAAACGGTGCCGTGGTGTTCGAAGTGTCGATCGACAGCAACAAACCCCAGATCAAAGAGGCCGTTGAGGCGCTTTTTGGTGTTAAGGTGAAGGCGGTTAACACCACCATCACCAAAGGCAAGGTCAAGCGGTTCCGCGGCCAGCTGGGCAAGCGTAAGGACGTCAAGAAGGCGTATGTTACGCTGGAAGAAGGCAACACAATCGACGTGTCCACCGGACTCTGACGATCTGTTCCTTGAAGACTTGAGGAAGCCCCTCGCCGACAGGCGGGGGGCTTTTTCGTTGGGGGGGGCGGGATGTACATCTGGTACAGATCGGGTGATTTTAGGCCCGAACCGTACGATTGTGATCCCAACGCAGCCCGAGGAGGCGAGCAGATGTCTTATCCCACCCCGACCCTCCATCTGATGTGCGGCAAAATCGGGTCCGGGAAATCCTCGCTGGCGCGCCTCCTGGGGGAGTCACCGGTAACGATTGTTCTGAGCGAAGACAGCTGGCTTGCGACCCTTTACGGGGACGACATGTCATCGATTGGCGACTATGTGCGGAATGCCGCGCGGCTGCGCGATGCGATGCACCAACATGTCGTCACCTTGCTCGGGGCAGGGGTGTCGGTGGTGCTGGATTTCCCGGCGAACACGATCGACAGCCGCGCGTGGTTGCGTAGCCTTGTGGACGAGACCGGGGTTCACCATGTCCTGCATTACCTTGATGTGCCTGACGCCGTGTGCAAGGCGCGTCTGCGGAAACGTAACGCGTCGGGAGCCCACGCCTTCGACGTTTCAGATGCGCAGTTCGATCAAATCACGGGGTACTTCGTGCCGCCAGCGGAGGACGAAAGGTTCAACGTGGTTTTGCATCGGAATGATGAGGTTGCGGTGAAGCGGACCTGAGGTCCGGTGAGTAAGTGCAAGGGCCACAGGAAGATTTGTGTGACCTTTGCAGAGAGCCATACGATCAATTTGCCCGCCAGACTCTCATCGGGCAGTTTTGTTAGGTTTCGCGCGGAATCAAGGCCGCAGGCCGCCGCGCGATTGCCAGACCGCCCCCCGGGCTGGCGATTGGGTGATGTTGGGGCTTTCAGCTGAGGTTGTAGGAGTTTGGCTGAGATAAAGTGCCCCTCACTCACGTCGGCTCGCCACCCCGCGGTCTGGCAATCGCGCGTCTTTGTGGGAATCTTGGGTCTTTTGCTTGACCCGATCAAGACTCTCCCATAGGAGAACCCATCGGCTTGGCCCCGGATTCGTCCGGGGCTTGGCTTTTGTTCATTTGAACAACCCTAATCGGGGACCTTCGGGGCCCTATACATCAGGCACCCTAGTAGTCGGTTTCTTGTGAAACCTGCGGGCGGGGGCCTTCAACATAGCCGGGCCAAAGACAACAACCCAAGGCCGGGCACGCTAAACGGAAGACAGAAAGCATGGCACTCAAGTCGTATAAGCCGACGACGCCGGGCCAGCGCGGGCTGGTGCTGATCGACCGTTCAGAGCTGTACAAAGGACGTCCCGTCAAATCTCTCACCGAGGGTTTGACGAAATCGGGCGGCCGGAACAACACTGGACGGATCACATCGCGTCGTCGCGGTGGTGGGGCGAAACGCCTCTACCGGATCGTTGATTTCAAACGTAACAAAATGGATGTGGCGGCAACCGTCGAACGGATCGAATATGACCCGAACCGGACCGCCTTCATCGCTCTGATCAAATATGATGACGGCGAGCAGGCCTATATCCTGGCCCCGCAGCGTCTGGCCGTTGGTGACAAGGTCATCTCGAGCCAGAAGGCCGACATCAAGCCGGGCAACGCAATGCCGTTCTCGGGCCTGCCGATCGGTACCATCATTCACAACATCGAACTGAAGCCCGGCAAAGGTGGGCAGATTGCCCGTGCTGCTGGCACGTATGCGCAGTTCGTTGGTCGTGACGGTGGCTATGCCCAGATCCGCCTGAGCTCGGGCGAACTGCGCCTGGTGCGTCAGGAATGTCTGGCAACCGTTGGTGCCGTGTCGAACCCCGACAACAGCAACCAGAACTATGGTAAAGCTGGCCGCATGCGCCACAAGGGCAAGCGTCCTTCGGTACGTGGTGTCGTCATGAACCCGATCGATCACCCGCACGGTGGTGGTGAAGGTCGGACCTCGGGCGGTCGTCACCCGGTGACCCCATGGGGCAAGCCGACCAAAGGTGCACGGACCCGCAACAAGAACAAAGCGTCGCAGAAGCTGATCATCCGCTCGCGCCACGCCAAGAAGAAGGGGCGCTAATATATGTCTCGCTCTGTTTGGAAAGGCCCTTTTGTTGACGCCTACGTCCTGAAAAAGGCCGAAGCGTCACGCGAAAGCGGTCGCAACGAAGTGATCAAGATCTGGTCGCGTCGTTCAACTATCCTGCCCCAGTTCGTGGGCCTGACGTTTGGGGTCTATAACGGCCACAAGCACATTCCCGTCAATGTCTCGGAAGACATGATCGGTCAGAAGTTCGGTGAATATTCGCCGACACGGACCTATTATGGCCATGCCGCAGACAAAAAAGCGAAGCGGAAGTAAGTCATGGGCAAGGCAAAGAACCCCCGCCGCGTGGCAGATAACGAAGCAATGGCCAAAGTCCGTATGCTTCGCACCAGCCCGCAGAAATTGAACCTGGTTGCAGGATTGATCCGTGGCAAGAAAGTGGAACGGGCATTGACCGATCTGACTTTCAGCAACAAGCGGATCGCCGAAGACGTGAAGAAATGCCTTCAGTCTGCGATCGCGAACGCCGAGAACAACCATAACCTGGATGTTGACGAGCTGATCGTGGCCGAAGCCTATGTTGGCAAGAACCTGACACTGAAACGCGGTCGTCCGCGCGCCCGTGGCCGGTTCGGCAAGATCGTCAAGCCGTTCTCGGAACTCACCATCAAGGTGCGTCAAGTTGAGGAGCAAGCATAATGGGTAATAAAGTCAATCCCGTCGGCATGCGTCTTCAGGTCAACCGCACCTGGGACAGCCGCTGGTACGCCGATACCAAGGATTACGGGGATCTTCTTCTGGAAGACCTCAAGATCCGCGACTTCATCAAAGAAGAGTGCAAGCAGGCCGGTATCGCCCGTGTGATCATCGAACGTCCGCACAAGAAGTGCCGTGTTACGATCCACACAGCCCGTCCTGGTGTCATCATCGGCAAGAAAGGCGCGGACATCGAAGTCCTGCGCAAGAAGCTGTCGAACATGACCGACTCGGAACTGCATCTCAACATCGTTGAAGTGCGCAAGCCCGAGCTGGACGCACAGCTGGTTGCTGAATCGATCGCTCAGCAGCTGGAACGCCGTGTTTCGTTCCGCCGTGCGATGAAGCGGTCTGTTCAGAACGCCATGCGCATGGGCGCCCTGGGTATCCGGGTGAACGTGGCTGGTCGTCTGGGCGGTGCCGAAATCGCGCGTACCGAATGGTATCGTGAAGGTCGTGTGCCTCTGCACACCCTGCGCGCTGACATCGATTACGCGCACGCCGAAGGCAAGACAGCTTACGGCATCATCGGGATCAAGGTCTGGATCTTCAAAGGTGAGATCATGGAACACGATCCTGCGGCCCGCGACCGTAAGGCGCAGGAACTTCAGGACGGCCCCGCACCACGTGGTGCAGGTGGCGGCCGTCGCGATCGCTAAGGGGTAATCAGAAATGCTACAGCCAAAGCGTACGAAATTCCGCAAGATGCACAAAGGCCGGATCAAGGGCGAAGCCAAAGGCGGCTCGGACCTGAACTTCGGGACATATGGCCTGAAGGCGCTTCAGCCTGAGCGTGTGACTGCACGCCAGATCGAAGCCGCCCGTCGTGCCATGACGCGTCACATGAAACGTCAGGGCCGTGTCTGGATCCGTATCTTCCCCGACACTCCGGTGACCTCGAAGCCAACCGAAGTCCGGATGGGTAAAGGTAAAGGATCGGTCGATTATTGGGCCGCCAAGGTCAAGCCTGGTCGCGTGATGTTCGAGATCGATGGCGTCAACGACGACATCGCCCGCGAGGCCTTGCGCCTTGCTGCGATGAAGCTGCCGATCAAGACCCGCGTTGTGGTCCGCGAAGACTGGTAAGTCTTCGCACGGTTCGGTGTGGAGATTATTCGACGAATAATCTCGGGCCGCGCATTGAGAAAAAACGAGCGCCCCCGTCGGGAAACCGGCGGGGGTTCTTTCATTGCGGCAGAGTGTTGGCAGCCTTGCGTGTCTATTCACACCATGCGGTTTGTCGGCTAGACGTCGGCACAATCGAAGCTATTGCGCGGACAACAGGACCTTATCTTCATGACAGCCACCAACCGCATCGTTCTTTCCAGCGATCACGCCGCCATTGATCTCAGGCAGGCCATTGCCGCGCATATCGCGGCCCTTGGATGGGAGGTTGTCGACATTGGACCGACCACGCCGGAAAGCACGCATTACCCCAAGCACGGCGAAGCCGCCGCTTTGCGGGTCGCGTCGGGCGATTGCCGGTTGGGCATCATCCTGTGCGGGACTGGTCAGGGCATCATGATGTCCGCGAACAAGGTGAAGGGCATCCGCTGTGGCGTGTGCGCCGACACATTCTCGGCGCGCATGATCCGCCAGCACAATGATGCGAACATGCTTTCGATCGGTGAGCGCGTCGTGGGCGAAGGGCTGGCGCTGGATATCGTGGACGCATTTCTGACAGCCGATTTCGAAGGCGGGCGGCATGCGACGCGGGTTGAGATGATTAACGCGCTGGAAGGCTGACGGGGTCTGCCAGGTGGCAAAACCTAGTTTAGGACCACCATGTATTTCACGATCCGGTTGTTGTCGCTGTCGGCAAAGAAATACGCGGCGCCTTTGATCGCCACACCTTCGGGATCATCCAGCAGCCCGGGTCCGATACCCGGTTGCCCGGTCCCGATCACACCCAGAACCTTGCCACCAAAGGGGTCGATCTTGAGCACCCGATGCGCGTTTTGATCGGCCACATATAGAACCCCGTCGGGATCGATATCCATATAGCGCGGACCGATGAATCCGTATTGCGGACCGTCCAGCACCCGGATCTGTTCCAGATCGGGCGTGAACTGGACCAGGCGCCGCTGGAAGTTGTCGGCCACCCATATGGTTCCATCCGGTGCTTCGGCGACGTCATGCGCCCCTGGCATCCCGGTGGCCAGGGCTTCGATCTGATCACCCTGCACGGAATAGAGCCGCCCGGTTCCCGACGCCATCACGTACAGATTGCCGTTGGAATGGGCCAAAACCCCTTCGGTTCCGGGAAACGGTGCGACGGCGCCGTCGTTCGTCGGCACGTCCGTTGACATGTCATAAACCGCAACCGCGCTGAACCCGGTCACGGCAACGTACATCCGCCCGTCTGGGCCAAAGGACACGTCATGTGCGCCGCTCAGATCGCCATCGCCGATGGTGGCCATGATTTCGAGCGTGTCGGGGTCCATGACAACAACCCGATTGGCAAATTTGTCTGCGATGTACAGGTTGCCATCCGGCCCGATTGCCAGATCATGGGGATCATTCAGCACCGCCTCGCTGGCCCCGACAAAAGTGGCAAAAGGCCGATGCTCCTGCGCAAGGGCAGGAGCCACCAACAGAAACACGGCAAAAACGGCTCGGAACATGCGACTTCCCCAGAGCGAAACAGCTTCGGTCAAGCTTAGCGGATCGCAAGCCTGAAACAATCCTGTCATCCGGGCGTCGATTTGGCTAAAACCGGTCCTGCCATTCCGGCCCGCGCAGGATAACAACAAAGGACCTCAGACTTGGAAACTCCGTTCAAGACCAAGAGAATGCTGAACTTCGGCGATTGCGATATCTCGGGCACCGCCTATTTCCCGTCTTATCTGAACATCCTGAACGGCGTGAATGAAGAATTCTGGCTGCATCTGGGGTTTCCCTGGCACAAGATCATCTGGGAAGACCGCTGGGGCACGCCGACCGTACATATCTCAAGCGACTTTTCCAGCCCGTCGTTCTTTGGCGAGGAACTGGATTTTGAACTGACCGTATTGAAGGTCGGTCGATCTTCGATGACCATCCACCATGACATCAGTTGCAAGGGCGAAAAGCGCTGGTCCAGCACACAGGTGCTGGCGGCAAGCGATCTGGACAAACATTGTTCGATCCCTTGGCCAGACGATGTTCGGGCGGCGTTGTTGGCCTGTCTGGTAGAGGACAAACAAAGCGAACCTGGCGCAGCTGACTAGGGTCCGCGTTTGAGGTCAATTCCGGGACTATCGGCTAGTCGCCTGAGATTATTCGTCGAATAATCTCGACGTTGCCCTGTCGTCATGCGCCGTGTCGCGATATGACGCGGGGCATGGCACATATCGAATCTCTTTTCGTCACCCGGCTGTACCGCGCGCCGCTGTCCGAATTCGCCCCGAAGATCGACGCGGGCGAGATGGAGAACTCTTGTCTGGTTATCGCCGAGGATGACGAGGCTGGGCAGGACTGGTCGGAGAAAAACGGCTATCCCGGTTACACCTCATACGCATCGCTGACCGATTTGCCCTGGCGGTTTCCGATCTTTGCCGATCTGGTCAAGGTGCTTGATCAGCACGTGGCCGCCTTTGCCGAAGATCTGGAGTTTGATCTGGACGGGCGTGCCCTGAAGCTGGAAGATCTGTGGATCAATATCCTGCCGGAAGGCGGCATGCATGCCAGCCATATCCACCCGCATTCGGTGATTTCCGGCACGACGTATGTCGCCATGCCCGACGGGGCCAGCGCGCTGAAACTGGAAGATCCCCGGTCGGCGCGGATGATGGCCTCTCCGGCGCGGCGCGCGGACGCACGCCGCGATCTGAAGCCGTTCATCTATATGAAACCCAAAGTCGGCGACGTGTTGCTCTGGGAAAGCTGGTTGCGCCACGAGGTGCCGATGAACATGGCTGAAGACGACCGGATCAGCGTCAGTTTCAACTATAGCTGGACCTGAATGCGGCCTGATCGGCCTTGTCCGAGTCGCGTCGTGCCAAATAATTTGGCAAAAAACACTTGCAAAGTGGCGCGGTTGCCCCGATATGAACTTTGCTAACGTTTTTCTTTTTCGACCACTGTCTCCCGATCTTCGGCTTACAGTCTTTCGATCCAGACTTGCTACGCCGGGTTGCCGCACTTATGCGGGCAACGATCAATTTGGAGACTACGGATATGGCTACTGGCACCGTAAAATGGTTCAACACAACTAAAGGTTTTGGTTTTATCGCGCCCGACGGCGGCAGCAAAGACGTGTTTGTGCACATCTCGGCTGTTGAGCGTTCCGGTCTGACCGGCCTGGCCGACAACCAGAAAGTGACCTTTGACATCGAAGCAGGCCGTGACGGTCGCGAATCGGCGTCGAACATCGCTCTGGCATAAGCCTGATCTGATGTGATTTTGCAGCGCGGCTCTGGTAACAGGGCCGCGTTGTGCGTTTTGACCCTATCCTTTAAGCTTTCCGTCTCTGGCCGGGATTTCGGCCAAGCCTGTCCTGCCGCTCCGGGTTTTATGTGGGCGTTAGCCGGGCACAGTTTTGCAAACCGGGCATTTTCCAGGTGGGCCACATTTTGGATCTGAGTTTCATTACCGACGACTGGGCCGGTCACCTGTCTTACCTGCTGCTGGTGCTGTCCATGCTGATGCGCCGTATGCTGTGGCTGCGGCTGTTCGTGATTGCCTCGGCGCTGGCTGGTATCGCTTTTGATTATTTCTGGCTTGGCAACCCGGTGGGCGTGTTCTGGCAGGCGCTACTGGTGATGGTGAACCTTGGCGAATTGTTCCTGTTGTGGCGCAATGATCGGCGGGCGACTTTTTCGGACGAAGAAGACCGGTTTCGCGCGGATCTGCTGACCGGCTTGTCTCCGGGGCCCGCCCGGCGGTTTCTGGATCGCGGACGCTGGGAGGATCTGGCCGCAGGCACAGTTCTGACAGTCGACGGGCACACGCCCGACTTCCTGACCTATGTGGCCAGTGGCAAGGTGCGGGTCGAGGCCCATGACCGGATCGTGCGCGTTGTCGAAGACGGGCATTATATTGGCGAGATGTCCCTGATGGGGGACGGCAGGGCCATTGCGTCGGCAACACTTCAAACCGACGCCCGCGTCTGGCGGATCGAACGGCCCAAGCTTGAGCGTTTGCGCGAAACCAGCCCCGCAACCATGTCTGTGGTAGAAGCCGGCATCGCGCGGGACATGCGCTCAAAGCTGGTGTTTCAGAACGCGACCGTTCAGAAAACCACTGGACAATAACCGAAAGACTGAGAGTGTTTTGCTATTGCTAAGTGGTGGAAGACCATTGGCTTAGTGTGTCACCATGCAGTGGATAGCGCCGGTGCCCATTTACCGTCAATTGGCCGCAGTTTGTAGGGTCGTGCTATCGAAAGTTTACATTTGATCAATTCTTTGCTATTTTTACGTCGTTAATTTGGAGGGCATCATGATTCGGGTCTATATATTGGCATGTATCTGTTTCTCTGCTTGGAGTGGCGAGGTTTTGCTGTCTCCCGCCGTTGCTGGTGAATGCAACCCCGCTGTGCAGAGATGCTGATGGATAGCATTTGAAGAAAACTGAGCATTTTGTATGTTCATGACAGTTTTAGGAAATGAATTTTAGGTTTTTTTGATTTTGGAGCCGAGTGTTGGACTCGGAAGGTGCTAATAGCTGCTCGTGAGGACTCTATGTCCGATGTAAACTTTAAGACGATCTTTGATAAAAGCTTCTGGACTACCGGTGCGGACACCTTGGTTCAGGAAATTGTTATGTCCGCCGTCAAAGCGGTGGTTTCGGCTTTGGTCATCGGCGTTTTAGCGCTATTTTTGGTCGATTGGGCAGAGAGGGCGATTGAGCGGGGTGAGAAGCGCCGCGCGTTGCAGGAATTTCGAAACCAGGAAACAACTAAGGTAATTCACTTACTGCAAAATGGATATGCCGATGGATATGAGTGTGTTTTCACCTTTTCGATCGCACAGGAAAGTGAGTGCGGCAATAATTTTCGAACCTTTCAGCGTGACGTGTTATTGGCGCAGAAACTGCTAGAAGGTGTATTGAACAGCGACTTGGCAACTCTAACCAAGTTCCAAGCTGTCCTTGGACAGATGGCTGATATTGGGCCTTCTAGTGCGACTAGAGAGGATTTTCAGGCAGCTGGCAAAGAACTGGCTCGCGAGTTTCGCGTATCCATAATTGACCTGTCTTCGAGGTACCAATGATGACGCACCTGTTTCGAAATATGGCTTTAATTACCGCAGTGTTTACTATGGGCGCTTTGGTCCTAACCGCAGGTCAGGTACACGGGCAAGTTCCGACGCCTGTGGCAAAGTGGGTGAAGAGAGGCACGTACCCGCTGTCCGGCTTCCAGCCAAACCCGGTCCGAGGAAAGCAATCGTACCGTGGGGCGGAGAAAGAACCGGCGCGTGTTCTTACTTTTTTGCCAGGCATGACCATCTTTTTTCCAGCAACGCCCCAAAACGCAAGAATCGGATCCGATTTCCTCACCGGTCGCACTCAAACCGGTTTGCCGGTTTCCGTATGGCGAAGCGATTTGTCTACAAGTAACTTTGGAAGCCGTGAGACTCACGAAGTGGTTGTACACCATGCTCACAACGCGTGCACGTCGAAATTCTGTAAACCGGCCGAGCGGGAAGAAATTGGTGTCGGACATTCATTTAGAATTGTGGCGGAGACTGGCGGCGTTATTCATCTCCAAAATGGCGATGAATTGGCGTATTTTTATCGAGAAGACCGCTTTGAGCAACTCGAACGCCAAGGCATGCTGACTCGTGTTAAAGACCGAACGATCCCTCGTTGGGAAGTTTATGAAGGATATGCAAGCCGACTGTCTCTGCCATGTGGACGGAAGCACGTGTCTGGGACACAGTTTGATGTCAGTCGAAAAGAATATTTGAGTTCCGCCGACACATGGAAACTAAATTCTGACCAATGGGATGTGAAAGCCGTCGAAGTATTTGTTGGCGGGGGCGTTAGTGAAGGAAGCGACAAGTACATTGCGGAGATATCAAAGCCGGTTGAAGACTTGACCAAACCAGACAGCGTTCCAGAGACCGATTACAAATCTGCCATTGATTTCACGGTGTTCGCTTATCGCGACAAAGATTTGAAAGATGGAATGTTTCAGTTTGCAGTTCTAATTTCGATTGTTGCTTGCGAAAAAGGAGGACCTTTTGGTAAATTTGTGCCGTCCTATGTCAGGGAAGCACATTTGAGTTTTGATGGCAGCAGCTATAAACTTCCCGACCAGATGAGCGAGGAGGGAAAGCGCTTGCTATCAAACAAGCTCAAGCGATCTATGATGTACAGCGTAAACGGTCCACTCCAGCACAAGCGTCTATTCAAGCTTCTGTCAGATAAACTGGATATTGAGCAGTCTGACATTCGGGCAAATCTGGTCACTATGTTGATATCCCGTCTGAACGCGACCTGTGGCAGCAAGCAACGCAATGACTGTGCGGTTAGTGTGAAGAAGCACATCTACAGCGAGTAGTGACGTCATTTTTCAATAAGCAATGATTCTACTTGCAAAGTTGCAGAGCGTTCGGCCTAGAACTTTGTTCTTGTCACAGCAGTGAAACACCCGTAGAGAGCGTCATCCTGCGGATTCCTCCTGACGGAAGGATTCGCATGTCAATCATTCATCCACCAGGTCAAAGGTGACCCGATAATCGGGGCTTTCTGGTGTTTTGAGAAAAGGAAAAGGCGATGAACGCCCAAGAATTGCGTGATAAGACGCCCGATCAGCTCCGTGAGGATCTGGCGGGACTCAAGAAAGAAGCTTTCAATCTTCGCTTCCAGCAGGCCACCGGCCAGATGGAAAACACCGCGCGCATGCGTACGGTGAAGCGGGATGTGGCGCGGGTCAAAACCGTGCTGAATGAAAAAGCCAAGACAGCAGCCGAGTAAGAGGAGCCTGACAGATGCCCAAACGTATTCTCCAAGGCACCGTAACTTCGGACGCCAACGCACAAACTGTAACCGTGTCAGTGGAACGTCGTTTCACACACCCGGTTCTGAAGAAGACCATTCGTAAGTCCAAGAAGTACCGGGCTCACGATGAAAAGAACGCTTTCAAGGTCGGCGACTCAGTCCGCATCATCGAATGCGCGCCGAAATCGAAAACGAAACGCTGGGAGGTTCTGGAGGCGTAAGCCAAAAGACCTTTTAGTTTGATCGAAACCCTGGGGGATAGAACAAGACCAGCCCCCACAGGTCGGGAGAAACCACATGATCCAGATGCAGACCAATCTGGATGTCGCTGACAACTCCGGCGCACGCCGAGTTCAGTGCATCAAGGTCCTGGGTGGTTCCAAGCGTAAATACGCCTCTGTAGGCGACATCATTGTCGTCTCGGTGAAGGAAGCCATTCCACGCGGCCGCGTGAAGAAAGGTGACGTCCGCAAGGCCGTCGTCGTACGCACCGCAAAAGAAGTTCGCCGCGACGATGGCACCGCGATCCGTTTTGATCGCAACGCCGCCGTTATCCTGAACAACAACATGGAGCCCGTAGGTACACGTATCTTTGGCCCGGTTGTTCGTGAGCTGCGCGCCAAAAGCTTCATGAAGATCATCTCGCTTGCGCCGGAGGTGCTGTAATGGCTGCTAAACTCCGCAAGGGCGACAAGGTCGTCGTGCTGACCGGCAAGGACAAGGGCAAAGAGGGTAACATCACCTCTGTTGATCCCAAGTCCGGCAAAGCCGTGGTCGAAGGCATCAACATTGCCATCCGCGCCACCCGTCAGACCCAGACAAGCCAGGGCGGTCGCCTGCCCAAGGCCATGCCGATCCAGCTGAGCAACCTGGCTCTGGTGGACGCGAACGGCAAAGCAACCCGCGTCGGCTTCCGTATGGAAGGTGACAAGAAGGTTCGTTTTGCCAAGACCACGGGGGACGTGATCGATGCTTGATACTGCAGCCTATACCCCGCGTCTCAAGGATGTGTACAACACAACCATCCGTGCCGCGATGAAGGAAGAGTTCGGCTATAAGAACGACATGCAGACCCCGCGTCTGGACAAGATCGTTCTGAACATCGGTTGCGGTGCAGCTGCTGTCCGTGACTCGAAGAAAGCCAAGTCAGCCCAGGCCGACCTGTCTGTGATTGCAGGCCAGAAGGCCCTGACAACCGTAGCCAAGAAGTCGATTGCTGGTTTCCGCGTTCGTGAGGACATGCCGATGGGTGCGAAAGTGACCCTTCGTGGTGACCGCATGTACGAATTCCTTGATCGTCTGATCACCATCGCGATGCCCCGTATCCGTGACTTTCGCGGCGTGTCGGGCAAGTCGTTTGATGGCCGTGGCAACTATGCCATGGGCTTGAAGGAACACATCGTGTTCCCCGAGATCGACTTCGACAAGGTTGACGAGAACTGGGGCATGGACATCGTGATCACCACCACGGCGGACAACGATGCCGAAGCCAAGGCGCTGTTGAAGCATTTCAACATGCCGTTCAACAGCTGAGCCTGGGAGAGATATTTCATGGCTAAGAAAAGCATGATCGAACGCGAGAAAAAGCGCGAGCGTCTGGTGGCAAAATATGCCGCTAAGCGCGCCGAGCTGAAAGAAATCGCGAATGACGAAAGCCTGCCGATGGAAGAGCGTTTCAAAGCGCGTCTGAAACTGGCAAAACTGCCGCGCAACAGCTCGGCAACCCGTCTGCACAACCGTTGTCAGCTGACTGGTCGTCCTCACGCTTACTACCGTAAGCTTAAGGTCAGCCGGATCGCGCTGCGGGAACTGGGCTCGAATGGCCAGATCCCCGGTATGGTGAAATCGAGCTGGTAAGGGAGAGCGACAGATGAACGATCCTATCGGCGATATGCTCACCCGGATCCGCAACGCACAACTGCGTGGCAAATCCACCGTATCCACCCCCGCATCCAAACTGCGCGGTTGGGTTCTGGATGTGCTGGCGGACGAAGGCTATATTCGCGGCTACGAAAGTGCCACGGATTCCAATGGCCATCCGGCAATCGAGATCAGCCTGAAGTACTATGAAGGCATTCCTGTTATTCGCGAAGTCAAGCGGGTCTCCAAACCCGGTCGTCGCGTGTACATGGGTGTCAAAGATATCCCCAGCGTCCGTCAGGGACTGGGTGTGTCGATTGTCAGCACTCCGAAAGGTGTGATGTCGGACGCGAACGCACGCAGCCAGAATGTTGGCGGCGAAGTGCTTTGCACCGTCTTCTAAGGAGAACGCAATGTCTCGTATTGGTAAGAAACCGGTCGAGCTGCCCAGCGGCGTAACTGCTGCTGTCTCCGGCCAGACCATCGAAGTGAAGGGCCCGAAAGGCGCCCGTTCCTTCACCGCGACCGACGACGTCACGCTTTCTGTCGAAGACAGCTCGATCAGCGTCATCCCACGCGGCAAATCCAAGCGTGCCCGCCAGCAATGGGGCATGTCCCGCACCATGGTCGCCAATCTGGTGACCGGTGTGACCGACGGCTTCAAGAAAGAGCTGGAGATCCAGGGTGTTGGTTACCGGGCTCAGATGCAGGGCAACACCCTGAAGCTGAACCTCGGCCTGTCGCATGATGTTGATTTTGTTGCCCCGGAAGGTGTCACAGTCACCTCGCCGAAAGCGACAGTCATCATCGTCGAAGGCACCGACGAACAGTTGGTTGGCCAGGTTGCAGCAAACATCCGAGCATGGCGTAAGCCCGAGCCCTATAAGGGCAAAGGTATCCGCTATAAGGATGAGTATATCTTCCGCAAGGAAGGCAAGAAGAAGTAAGGACCAGACAAATGGCAAACAGCAAACGGGATCTGTTCCTCAAGCGCCGCCTGCGCGTCCGGAACAAGCTTCGCAAAGTCAACGCAGGGCGTCCGCGCCTGTCGGTTCACCGTTCGAACAAGAACATCAGCGTTCAGCTGATCGACGACGTCAACGGTGTCACCCTGGCCTCGGCTTCTTCTCTCGAGAAGGATCTGGGAATTGTCGGCAAGAACAACGTCGAAGCAGCCACGAAAGTGGGTGCAGCGATTGCCGAACGTGCCAAGGCAGCCGGTGTGAGCGAAGCCTATTTCGATCGCGGCGGATTTCTCTTCCACGGCAAGGTGAAGGCTTTGGCCGACGCTGCGCGTGAAGGTGGCTTGAAGATCTAAGACCAGTGTGGGCGGTGGCGACACCGCCCCGATAATCCGGGGGTCAGCTGACCCACCTGGATTGACAAATTCAAGGCGCAGGGCCTGACAAGGGCAGCGCCAGTCTGAAAGGAATGCCGCATGGCAGAACGTGATAACCGTCGGGGCCGTGGCCGCGATCGTGACGAAACACCGGAATTCGCAGACCGCCTGGTCGCGATCAACCGGGTTTCTAAAACCGTTAAGGGTGGTAAGCGCTTTGGTTTCGCCGCTCTCGTAGTGGTTGGTGACCAGAAGGGCCGCGTCGGTTTTGGCAAAGGTAAAGCCAAAGAAGTTCCCGAAGCGATCCGCAAGGCCACAGAACAGGCCAAGCGCCAGATGATCCGTGTGCAGCTGAAAGAAGGCCGCACCCTGCACCACGACATGGAAGGTCGTCACGGTGCCGGCAAGGTCGTCATGCGGTCAGCACCTGAAGGTACCGGAATCATCGCCGGTGGTCCGATGCGTGCCGTGTTCGAGATGCTGGGTGTAAAGGACGTTGTGTCGAAGTCGATTGGCTCGCAGAACCCCTATAACATGATCCGTGCCACCATCGACGGCCTGCAAAAAGAGCAGTCGCCCCGTTCGGTGGCTCAGCGCCGCGGCAAAAAGGTTGCTGACATCCTGCCCAAGCGGGACGAAGCACCGGTTGCAGCAGCGCCTGCTGAAACCGCAGACGCATAAGGAGACGCACTCATGGCAAAAACCATCGTCGTCAAGCAGGTCGGCTCTCCGATCCGCCGCCCCGCCGACCAGCGTGCAACGCTTATCGGTCTGGGTCTCAACAAGATGAACCGCACCCGCGAACTTGAGGATACACCCTCGATCCGCGGCATGGTGCGGAAGGTTTCGCACATGGTCGAAATCATCGAAGAACGCGACTGACACGTTTGGCGAGGGGATCTTCGCCATATCTGATCGTTCAAACGCCTCCGGGAAACCGGGGGCGTTTTTTTCGTTGAGCGGGCATGGCTCTTGCCAGAACAGATCTGACAGGTCAGAGTTCGGACGGGGGAGGAGATAAGCATGCTTACGGATTTACGGGCGTTCGACCTGAATTCCATAGATCGGGGGTTTATCGAAAACCCGCATCCGACGTTGCACTGGTTGCGTGACAACAGCCCGATCCACACAAACGCCGACGGGTCGGTGTATCTGACGCGGCATGCCGATTGCCTGAAGGTGTATCAATCCCGTGACATGCTGTCGGACAAGACGGATGAGTTCGGCAAGAAGTTCGGGCAATGTCCGCTGCACACCCACCACACCACCAGCCTGATCTTTCGCGACCCACCCTATCATACCGTGGTGCGCAAGCTGATCGCCGGGGCGTTCACGCCGCGCAAACTGGCCGAAATGGAAAGCCGGATAGAAGGCATTGTGGATGGCTTGCTGGACCGTGTCGATGACATGGGAGAGCTGGACCTGATCTCGGATTTCGCCACCATTCTGCCGACCGAGATCATCTCGTTCATGTTGGGGATTCCGGAAGAGTACCGCGAAAAGCTGCGTGGCTATTCGCTGGCCATCCTAGGGGCTTTGGACCCGATTGTTCCGCCAGATCGCATGGCGGCGGGCAATGCGGCGGTTGTTGAGTTCTCGAAAATTCTGGGCGACCTGATTGATCACAGGCGGCGTAACCCCGATGGCGCGGCCGAGGGCGAAGTGCTTGAATCGCTGATCTTTGGCGAACATGACGGGCGCAGCCTGACGCAAGAAGAATTGATCCAGAACTGTATCTTCCTGCTGAACGCGGGGCATGAAACCACGACCAGCATGACGGCAAACGCGATTGCCACGCTGTTGGACCATCCTGACCAACATCAATTGCTGATGGATGAACCCGACCATATCACAACGGCTGTGGAAGAGTTTTTGCGGGTGCAAAGCCCGCTGCAGATCGGCAACCGTCTGGCGGGCGCTGATATCGAACTGCCGGGTGGAGAGGTCTTGCCCAAGGGCACCTATATCCATACCTCGATCGCCGGGGCCAATCGCGACCCGGCGGTGTTCGAAGATCCTGACCGGGTGGATATCACCCGCAAGCCGAACCGCCACATCGCGTTCATCACCGGCATCCATGTTTGCCTTGGGGCGACGCTGGCGCGGGTGGAAGGGCGCATTGCGTTGGGACGTTTCGTGAAACGTTTCCCCAATGTTACAGGTAATGGCCCGCGTGAGATCCTGCCGCTGGCCCGGTTCCGTGGTTTTACGTCGCTGCCGATCCGGGTGCGATAGGGTGCAAAGAAAAACGCCCCGGTCGCTGGACCGGGGCGTTCTTTCAAGCTTATGCAGCGCGTCTGTTGCCGCCACCAGACCTGCGGCCCTGCGGCCTGCGCCGTTTGTACGGCTTGGCCTTTGCCTTGGCTTCAGACTTCACAGGCTCCCACGGGGTGCCGCTGGCCACCGGGATGTCGCGGCCCATGGTTTTCTGAATGTCTTTCAGCTGACCCATTTCATCAGGCGCACAATAGGCAACGGCACTGCCATCACGACCGGCACGGGCGGTCCGGCCGATCCGGTGCACATAGTTGTCGGGCACGTTCGGCAGATCAAAGTTATAGACGTGGCGCACATCCGGGATATCCAGACCCCGCGCCGCAACATCCGTCGCGACCAGAACCTGCAGATCGCCATTGCGGAAGGCTTTCAATGCACGTTCACGCTGGCCCTGCGATTTGTTGCCGTGCACAGACCCGGCCTTGAACCCGGCCTTGTCGAGCGATTTGCTGAGCCGTTCGGCGCCGTGTTTGGTGCGCGAGAACACCAGCGCCAGTTCGCCGCGATGCTCACCCAGATGTTCGATCAACAGCGAACTTTTCGCGGCTTGTGCCACAAAATGTACGGACTGCTCGATCTTTTCGATCGGTTTGCCCGGAGGCGCGGTTTCAACGCGAACCGGATCATTGAGGTAGCTGTCGGCGATTTCCGACATCTGTTTTGGCATGGTGGCCGAAAACAGCATGGTCTGGCGTTCGTCCGGCAGCAGCCGCGCAATCTGGCGCAGCGCGTGGATAAAGCCAAGGTCCAGCATCTGGTCGGCTTCGTCCAGCACCAGAAACTTGGTGTCATCCAGACGAACGGCTTTGCGATCCAGCAGGTCAATCAAACGGCCGGGTGTTGCAACCAGCAGCTCGGTGCCGCGCTGCAACTTGTTGATCTGGGCGTTGATCGACACGCCGCCAACGACCAGAGCGACGCGAACCGAAGTCCCTGCGCCATAGGCCAGAAGGTTGTCGACGATCTGCTTGGCCAGCTCGCGCGTTGGCGCAAGGATCAGGCCGCGTGCGGTCTTCGGCTCGGGCTTGCCTTCGATCCGCTGAAGGGCGGTCAACAAGGGCAGACCAAAGGCCAGCGTTTTGCCGGTGCCGGTCTGAGCAAGGCCCATCACGTCACGCCCGTTCATGGCGTGTGGCACGGCTTTTTTCTGGATCGGTGTCGGTTCGTTGATGCCAAGGTTTTCAAGATTGGCGATCAGGCGGGGCGTCAGCCCCAACATGGTAAAGTCCAAAGACTGGTCCTTTCGGGTGCGGCAAGCATTGCCACACGAACAGGTGATGCCATCCCGTAGGGGACGACGATCGCGGTATGCGGTCCGCACCAGACAGATCCGGAGGAGCCCGGACATGTTCAGCGCGCTGAACCCCGCGTGAAATGGGAACAAGGTGAGGATAGTATGTGCTGCGGAGTCCGTGGCTGAATTTCAGCCAAACAACGCGCGGTCCGCTCACGCAGCAGACAAGCAAGTAAGAGGCATATGGGCGGCTTTGGTCGTTATGTCAACAGGCAGGCCGACTGAGGCGCCAAACCTGCCCAAGAGCACTTGAAACGACAGGGGCATCCATGTAAACGCAGCCGGTGGCCATCTGTGCCACAGAATCAAAACCAAGAAACGCCGTGGTTGGCCCGTTACGCTTCGGGGGCCACATCCGGCTTAGGAGAAGCGATATGAAACTGAACGAACTGCGCGACAACCCTGGCGCAACCAAGAAACGCATGCGCGTTGGCCGTGGCCCCGGGTCCGGTAAAGGTAAAATGGGTGGCCGTGGTATCAAAGGCCAGAACTCCCGTTCGGGTGTGGCGATCAACGGTTACGAAGGCGGTCAGATGCCTTTGTACCAGCGTCTTCCCAAGCGTGGCTTCAACAAGCCGAACCGCAAAGAATTCGCCGTTATCAACCTGGGCCTGATCCAGAAGTTTGTTGATGCGGGCAAGATCGACGGCTCGTCCGCGATCACCGAAGATGCGCTGATCGCATCCGGACTGGTCCGTCGCAAGCGTGACGGCATCCGCGTTCTCGCCAAAGGCGACGTCACCGCAGCCCTGAACATCGAAGTCACCGGCGCGTCGAAATCGGCGGTCGAGGCGGTCGAAAAGGCTGGTGGGTCTCTGAAGGTGGCAGCCGCAGCGGCACCCGCCGCAGAATAACGGGTTGTGAGCGGCGCATATGCCGCTTACATATCCCCTGAGTTTTCCCTGACGCCGCCCGAGCCAGAAAACGGTTCCGGGCGGTGTTTGCATAAAAGAGACCGCATTCAATGGTATCAGCAGCAGAACAAATGGCGGCGAACACAAGTTGGTCCGCCCTTGGCAAAGCGACAGATCTGCGTAATCGCATCCTTTTCACGCTTGGCCTTCTGATCGTCTATCGCCTTGGCACCTTTATCCCGGTGCCCGGCATTGATGGGTCGGCGCTGCGTGAATTCATGGAGAGTGCGGGGCAGGGCATCGGCGGCATGGTGTCGATGTTCACCGGTGGCGCACTGGGTCGTATGGGCATCTTCGCCCTTGGCATCATGCCCTATATCTCGGCGTCGATCATCGTGCAGTTGCTGACGGCCATGGTGCCGTCGCTTGAGCAGCTCAAGAAAGAAGGCGAACAGGGCCGTAAGAAGATCAACCAGTATACCCGTCTGGGCACGGTGGCGCTGGCCACGGTGCAGGCCTATGGCCTTGCGGTGTCACTGGAAGCGGGCGATCTGGCCCATGATCCGGGCATGTATTTCCGATTCTCGACGATGATCACCCTGGTGGGGGGCACAATGTTCCTGATGTGGCTGGGTGAACAGATCACCGCGCGCGGCATCGGCAACGGTATTTCGCTGATCATCTTCGTCGGCATCATCGCCGAAGTTCCCGCTGCCATCGCGCAGTTCTTTGCCTCGGGCCGCAGCGGCGCAATCAGCCCCGCCGTGATCGTTGGTGTGCTTTTGATGGTTATCGGCGTGATCACCTTCGTGGTGTTCATGGAGCGGGCGTTGCGCAAGATCCATATTCAGTATCCGCGCCGTCAGGTCGGTATGAAGGTCTATGACGGTGGCTCCAGCCACCTGCCGGTCAAGGTCAACCCAGCCGGTGTAATCCCGGCGATCTTCGCCAGCTCGCTTCTGTTGCTGCCGGTCACGATCTCGACCTTCTCAAGCGGTGCGGCAAGCGGCCCTGTGATGTCCTGGCTTTTGGCCAACTTTGGCCCCGGCCAGCCGCTGTACCTGTTGTTCTTCGTCTCGATGATCGTGTTCTTTGCCTATTTCTATACGTTCAACGTGTCGTTCAAACCCGATGACGTGGCGCAGAACCTGAAGAACCAGAACGGCTTTGTCCCCGGCATCCGTCCGGGCAAGAAAACCGCCGAGTATCTGGAATATGTGGTCAACCGCATCCTTGTGCTGGGCTCGGCCTATCTGGCTGCAGTCTGCGTCTTGCCGGAAATTCTGCGCGGCCAGTTCGCCATTCCGTTCTATTTCGGGGGCACGTCGGTTCTGATTATCGTTTCGGTCACCATGGATACGATCCAGCAGGTGCAGAGCCATCTTCTGGCGCACCAATACGAAGGTCTGATCGAAAAATCTCAGCTGAGCCGTAAAGGTGGTGGCAAGAAGCGCGGCAGGAGGGGGCCAGCTCGTCGATGAACATCATTCTGCTTGGGCCTCCGGGGGCCGGTAAAGGAACGCAGGCTGGCATGCTGGTCGCAGACCGCGACATGATCCAGCTGAGCACCGGCGACATGCTGCGCGCAGCACGCACCAGCGGCACCGAGATGGGCAAGATTGTGGCCGACGTCATGGACAAGGGCGAGCTTGTCACCGACGAGATCGTGATCGGGCTGATCCGCGAACAGCTTGAAGGCGATAAAAAGGGTGGCTTTATCTTTGATGGCTTCCCCCGCACCCTGGCCCAGGCTGACGCATTGGCGGATCTGCTGGAAGAGAATGGCGAACAGCTTGACGCTGTGATCGAGATGCAGGTTGACGACGACACGCTGGTCAAGCGCATCGTTGGCCGCGCCGCCGAAGCCGTCGCTGCTGGCAAAGAGGCCCGCGCCGACGACAACGAAGACAGCGTGCGCATCCGCCTGATGGAATATTACAAGAAAACCGCGCCGCTGATTGGTTACTATCATGCCAAGGGCAACCTGACCTCGATTGATGGTCTGGGGACGATGGATGAGGTCAAGTCGGCGATTTCAGCAGTGCTGAATGGCGGCGATATCATCGGCAACGGTTAGGCAATTCACAGCGCCCCGATACGAGATGATTTAGCGTTTCGGGGGCTTTGACAACGGCACTTGCTTCGCAGGGCTTGACGATTTCTGAAAAACCCCATATCGACCCCCATCCCGCAAGGGAATCAATCGCGTGGGCGGGATTCGTCTGTCCACAAGATCACCTCTCATACTGCTGGGCCCGCTGGCGACACTGCCAAGGTCAAGCGTTGTGAAAAAAGGTTCCGGCACAACGGAACCGCAACGAAAAGGAAAGTGACACGTGGCACGTATTGCCGGCGTAAACATCCCGACTGCAAAGCGGGTCCCCATCGCCCTGACATATATCACCGGAATCGGCCCTGCATCGGCCAAATCCATCTGCGAATCGGTCGGCATCGACCAGGCTCGTCGCGTCAATGAACTGTCTGACGCCGAAGTCCTGAAGATTCGTGAGCATATCGACGAGAACTTTACCGTCGAAGGTGACCTGCGTCGTGAAACGCAGATGAACATCAAGCGTCTGATGGACCTTGGTTGCTACCGTGGCCTGCGCCACCGCCGCAACCTGCCTGTTCGCGGTCAGCGGACCCATACCAATGCTCGTACTCGCAAAGGCCCCGCACGGGCCATTGCCGGTAAGAAGAAATAAGGGGGGTCTGATCAATGGCACGCGATAAGACACGCACCAAGAAAAAAGAGCGTAAGAACATTGCATCCGGCGTGGCGCATGTGAACAGCTCGTTCAACAACACCAAGATCCTGATCTCGGATGTGCAGGGCAACGCGATCGCATGGTCGTCGGCTGGCACCATGGGCTTCAAGGGATCGCGGAAATCGACTCCCTATGCCGCTCAGATGGCTGCAGAAGATGCAGGCAAGAAGGCCCAGGATCATGGCGTGAAAACGCTGGAAGTCGAAGTTCAGGGCCCCGGCTCGGGACGTGAATCGGCCCTGCGCGCACTGGCCGCTGTCGGTTTCAACATCACCTCGATCCGTGATGTGACCCCGATGGCGCACAATGGCTGCCGCCCGCCGAAGCGCCGCCGCGTTTAAGAACCGATCAATTTGCTGGGGCTACGCATTTCCGCGCGGCCCCAGTTCGCCGTTTTGAAACCTCGGGCGTCTGAACCTAATGGACATGGGGGACAGACAAGTATGGAGGGACCGCATGATCCATAAAAATTGGGCAGAACTGATCAAGCCGACACAGCTTGACGTCAAGCCGGGCAATGACCCAGCGCGCCAGGCCACCGTTGTGGCCGAACCGCTGGAACGTGGTTTTGGTCTGACGCTGGGCAACGCCCTGCGCCGTATCCTGATGTCATCGCTGCAAGGCGCTGCCATTACGTCGGTTCAGATCGACAACGTCCTGCACGAATTCTCGTCCGTTGCTGGTGTGCGTGAAGACGTCACCGACATCATCCTGAACCTCAAAGGCGTATCGCTTGCGATGGACGTCGAAGGCCCCAAGCGCCTGTCGATTTCTGCCAAGGGCCCGTCGGTTGTGACCGCCGGTGACATCAGCGAAAGTGCCGGCATCGAGGTTCTGAACCGCGAGCATGTGATCTGCCACCTTGATGATGGCGCTGACCTGTTCATGGAACTGACCGTCAACACCGGCAAAGGGTATGTCTCGGCTGAAAAGAACAAGCCGGAAGATGCGCCCATCGGCCTGATCCCGATCGATGCGATCTATTCGCCGGTCAAGAAGGTTGCCTATGACGTTCAGCCGACCCGTGAAGGTCAGGTTCTGGACTATGACAAGCTGACGATGAAAATCGAAACCGACGGATCGCTGACTCCGGAAGATGCCGTGGCGTTTGCCGCGCGTATCCTTCAGGACCAGCTGTCGATCTTCGTCAACTTCGATGAGCCTGAATCGGCCAACCGTCAGGACGACGATGATGGACTCGAGTTCAACCCGCTTCTGCTGAAGAAAGTGGACGAGCTGGAACTGTCTGTCCGGTCGGCAAACTGCCTGAAGAACGACAACATCGTTTACATCGGCGATCTGATCCAGAAAACCGAAGCCGAGATGCTGCGCACCCCGAACTTCGGCCGCAAGTCGCTGAACGAGATCAAGGAAGTGCTGTCCGGAATGGGTCTGCACCTTGGCATGGACGTCGAGGACTGGCCGCCCGACAACATCGAAGATCTCGCCAAGAAATTCGAAGACGCGTTTTAAGCGCGTCTTCCCCAAAATGCCCGGAATTGCCGGGGACAAAATGGGCAGCATCGCCCCAAGGAGAGGGCCCCGCACGCATGGGGCTCCGGACAAAGCATAAAGCACTAAGGAGACCATGAAATGCGTCACGCACGAGGCTATCGCCGCCTAAACCGCACCCACGAGCACCGCAAGGCGCTGTTTTCCAACATGGCCGGCTCGTTGATCGAGCACGAGCAGATCAAGACGACTCTGCCCAAGGCCAAGGAACTGCGCCCGATCATCGAAAAGATGATCACGCTGGCAAAACGCGGTGACCTGCACGCCCGCCGTCAGGCCGCGTCCAAGCTGAAAGAAGACAAGGACGTCGAAAAGTTGTTCGCCGTTCTGGGCCCGCGCTATAAAGACCGTCAGGGTGGCTATGTCCGCGTCCTGAAAGCCGGCTTCCGCTATGGCGACATGGCACCGATGGCGATCATCGAATTTGTCGACCGCGACGTCGACGCCAAAGGCGCCGCCGACAAGGCCCGCCTTGCAGCTGAAGAAGTTGCCGAAGAAGCTTAAGTTTTTTCCCCTTGGGGAAGAAGAAACGCCGCCCGGGTTTCGGGCGGCGTTTTTTTATGCCGCGTCAAGATCGGCTTTGATCAGCTTTTCCAGTTCGCGCACCGGGTGGTTGGTCAGCGTTTTCGGGATTTCGGCGACCACGCGATCGGCCACCACTTTGTGCAGATCCCCGCGCAGGGCCCCCAGAACCTGCGGCGAGGCCACGATCACCAGCCGGTCAAACCGACCCTTGTTGGCAAAGCCATACAGAAGGTCCGACAGGTCTTTGGCAAACCGATCCCGCGCCAGCGCGTGCCAATCGGTTTCTTCCATTGCGGAGCTTTGACTTGGCCCACTGTCGGATCTGCGCCCGGGTCGATCCGAACCGCTTCCGGTCTCATCGCCGTCTTCGCGGGCGATGATTTCGAAATTGGGGTCCTGATGATCGGTCACGTTGCGCATCAGCAAAGCTTTTTCGCTGTCTGCAACGACGATCCAGGTTCCGTTGGTCAACTGTGTCATGGCACTCTCCCTTAACGTATCACCGTAAAAGTAAGGATCGTTCCATTGCCCCACAAGGTGTGGGGCGTGTGTGACGCAGGGCGGCTTGCAATCCCTGGCACCGGGGCGCATATCCAAGCCTAACGTTAAGGAGACGCCATGTTCCGCTTGCTTATTCTTGCCGTCGGGATCGCTTTGGCCGCGCCGGCCTTGAGCCAAACGCAGGTCCCGCAAAGCCAGTCACAGATTTCGCTGGGCTTTGCGCCGCTGGTCAAACAGGCGGCCCCGGCCGTGGTAAATATCTATGCCAAGATCGTGCGCCAGGGCTATGACAGCCCGTTTTCAAACGATCCGTTCTTTCGCGATTTCTTTCGTGGTTTTGGCACCCCGCAGCCGCGCGTGCAGAATTCGCTGGGGTCCGGCGTGATCCTGTCAGACGATGGTATCGTGGTGTCGAATTATCATGTGGTGGGCCAGGCGACGGATATCCGTGTCGTCACCAATGACCGCAAGGAATACACGGCGCGCGTCATTCTGGGCGATCAGGGTGCGGACCTTGCCATCCTGCAGCTGGAAGAGGTCAAAGACCTGCCCTATCTGCGCCTGCGCAATTCGGACCATGTTGAGGTCGGCGAACTGGTACTGGCCATCGGCAACCCGTTTGGAGTGGGGCAAACCGTATCCAGTGGTATCGTGTCGGGGCTTGCCCGCACGGGGGCAGGCGGCGGTCAGGGTCGGGGGTATTTCATCCAGACCGATGCGCCGATCAACCCGGGCAATTCGGGCGGAGCGCTGATCGACGTGAATGGCGATCTGATTGGCATCAACACCCGCATCGTCAGCCGCTCGGGCGGATCCAACGGCATCGGCTTTGCGATCCCGGCCAATCTGGTGGCCGAATTTGTGCATCAGGCCCGCGCTGGCAATGAACGCTTCGAATTGCCATGGGCCGGGATGGCCGGTCAGCCGGTCGATTCCGATCTGGCGGCGTCGATGGGGCTGGATTTGCCCGAGGGCATTGTCATCTCGGATCTGCATGCCGACAGCCCGTTCCTGAAAGCCGGGTTTGCCGTGGGCGATGTGATCACCGAAGTCGATGGCCTGCCGGTCAACACGGCACCCGAGATGATCTTTCGCATGACGGTGGCCGGGCTGGGCAATACGGCGCAGGTGACCCGCGCCACACCCGATGGCAGCGAACAGGTCGCCGTGCCCATGATCGCGCCGCCTGACACCCCAAAGGCCGAGCGGTTGACGCTGGATGACAAGACCGTTCTGCCCGGTCTGTCGGTGGCCCGTGTAAATCCGGCTGTGATCGCTCAGGTCGGGTTGCCGCTATCGACCGAGGGCGTGGTTGTGATCGACCCCGGAGCCTATGGCGCGCGGGCCGGGTTTCAGCCCGGGGACGTGCTGCTGACGATCAACAAGACCGAAATCGACCGCACCGGTGATGTGCGCAAGGCGCTGACCAAACCGGGCCGCTGGGTGCAGGTTGACCTGATGCGCCGGGGTGGCCGCATGTCGATGCGGTTCCGTCTCTGACCATGGCGGACCTGTTCGCCACCGATCCGACTCCGGCTGACGCGCCCAACCGGCCTCTGGCCGACCGGCTGCGCCCGAAGGTACTGAGTGACGTGATCGGGCAGGAGCAGGTGCTTGGCCCCGAGGCGCCTTTGGGCGTCATGCTGGCTTCGGGTTCGCTGTCGAGTCTGGTTCTTTGGGGGCCGCCGGGCGTGGGCAAGACCACGATTGCCCGGCTGTTGGCGCAGGAAAGCGATCTGCACTTTGTTCAGATCAGCGCGATCTTCACCGGGGTGCCGGATCTGAAAAAGGTGTTCGAGGCCGCAAAAATCCGGCGCGGAAACGGGCAGGGGACCCTGCTGTTCGTCGATGAAATCCACCGCTTCAATAAGGCCCAGCAAGACGGGTTCCTGCCCTATATGGAAGACGGCACGATCCTTCTGGTGGGCGCGACGACCGAGAACCCGTCTTTTGAGTTGAACGCAGCCCTTCTGAGCCGCGCGCAGGTGCTGGTGCTTGAACGCCTGTCGCTGATCGATCTTGAACGCCTGACCCAACGCGCCGAGAAAGAGCTGGACCGCGCCCTGCCGCTGACCGGCCACGCGCGCGAAGCCCTGCAGGAGATGTCAGACGGTGACGGTCGCGCCCTGCTGAACCTGATCGAACAGGTTGCGGCATGGACGGTCGAGGGCAAGCTGGACCCGGACACCCTTGCCACCCGGCTGATGCGCCGGGCGGCCAAATACGATAAATCAGGGGATGAGCATTACAACCTGATTTCGGCGCTGCACAAATCGGTGCGCGGGTCTGACCCGGATGCGGCGCTGTATTGGTATGCGCGGATGCTGACCGGGGGCGAAGACCCGCGATACCTGGCCCGCCGTATTACCCGCATGGCCGTCGAAGATATCGGGCTGGCCGATCCGCAGGCGCAGACGATCTGCCTGCACGCCTGGGAAACCTATGAACGGCTGGGATCGCCCGAAGGGGAGCTGGCGCTGGCGCAGGCGGTTGCGTACCTTGCGCTCGCGCCCAAATCCAACGCCGGATATGTGGCCTATAAGGCGGCGATGCGGCTGGCAAAACAAACCGGCAGCGCCCCGCCGCCCAAGCATATCCTGAACGCGCCGACGTCGCTGATGAAGGATCAGGGCTATGGCGCGGGCTATGCCTATGATCACGATGCCGAGGACGGGTTTTCCGGTCAGAACTATTTCCCTGATGGCGTGCCGCGGGCCGATCTGTATCAGCCGGTCGAGCGCGGGTTCGAGCGGGATTTGAAGAAACGGCTGGACTATTTTGCTCGGCTTCGGTCCCAACGGGGCAGCGACTAGGGTCCGCGCTGTGCGCGGAGGCCTCCGGCGGGAGTATTTGTCAAAGAGATGAAAGGGGCGCGGTGCTTGACTCCGCTGGCGTCCCGCGCGACAGACCGCCCATGATGACATCGCTTGCATATGTGGCCCTTGGCGGAGCGCTTGGGGCGTCCGCGCGGTTTCTGGCCGGGGTCGGGATTGCCCGTGTCTTTGGCATGAACCCGTTCCCGTTGGGCGTGATCGTGGTCAATGTTGTGGGGTCGTTCCTGATGGGGATGTTCGTGGTTGCGGCAGCGCATCGTGGGCTGACACATTTAAACCCATTGGTGATGACCGGGTTCCTGGGCGGGTTCACGACGTTTTCGGCGTTTTCGCTTGAAACCATGACGCTGTATGAACGCGGTGATCTTGGGCTGGCCGCGCTTTACATCGTCTTATCGGTGGTGTTGTCGGTCGGCGGACTGGCTGCAGGTCTGTATTTTGCAAGGGGGATCTGGGCATGAGCCGGGTACAAACGATTACCGTGGGGCCGGGCGATGGCGATCAGCGGGTTGACCGCTGGATGCGGCGCAAGTTTCCGCATGTCAGTCAGGGCCGCATTGAAAAGATGTGCCGCAAGGGCGATCTGCGCGTTGATGGCGGGCGGGTCAAGGCGTCGTCCCGTCTGGAGGTCGGCCAAAGCGTGCGCGTACCGCCGTTGCCAGAGCCGGGGCAGGTTGAATCGCAACCCAAGCCGCAGGTCTCGGAAGCAGATGCCCGGATGATCCGCGATTGCGTGATTTATCGCGACGATGATGTCATTGCGTTGAACAAGCCGCATGGGCTGGCCGTGCAGGGCGGCAGCGGGACGACGCGCCATGTTGATGGTATGGGCGAGGCGCTGCGCTTTGGCTATGATGAAAACCCACGTCTGGTGCACCGGCTGGACAAGGATACCTCGGGCGTTTTGCTGCTGGCCCGCACGCGCTCGGCGGCGAGCGCCTTGACGGCAGCGTTCCGTCATCGGGCCACGCGCAAGATATACTGGGCGCTGGTTGCCGGTGTGCCAACGCCCTATCTGGGCGAGATCAAGGCCGGGCTGGTCAAGGCCGGCGGCCATGGTCGGCAGGGCGAAGGCGAAAAGATGGTCACGGTGCACCCGCGCGACATTGACAGCACGCCGGGCGCCAAGCGGGCGCATACGCTGTATGCCACGCTGTACCGTGTGGCCGGGCGCGCGGCCTGGGTTGCGATGGAACCGATCACGGGCCGTACCCACCAGCTGCGGGCGCATATGGCCGAGATGGGGCATCCGATCATCGGTGATGGCAAATACGGCGGATCCAGTCAGGAAAACCTTGGCGATGGCTGGGGCGCGCAACTGGGCGGGATCATCAGCAAGAAGATGCACCTGCATGCGCGCCGCCTGATGATCGAACATCCTGTCACCCGCAAACCGCTGGTGATCGAAGCCCCGTTGCCGCCGCATATGAAAGAAAGCTGGGACACCTTTGGGTGGACCGAAGACCTGGCCGATGACGATCCGTTCGAGGGGCTGGTATGACGTCACCCCTGCGGCTGGTGATCTTTGATGTCGATGGCACGCTGGTCGACAGTCAGGTCAGCATTGTCTCGGCGATGACGGCGGCGTTTGACGGGCTTGAAATGCCGGTGCCTGCGCGCGGCAACATCCTGTCGATTGTCGGCCTTTCGCTGGACGAAGGCATGGTTGAGCTTGCAGGCGAGCATCCCAAGCCGGTGCGCGATCAGCTGGTGACCGGGTATAAAGCAGCGTTTCAGACCAACCGGCACGCACTGGGCGCGGGATCTGCGCCGCTGTATCCCGGCACGCTGGACACGCTGGCGCGCTTGCACGCGATCCCGGATGTTTTACTGGGTATCGCCACTGGAAAATCGCGGCGTGGTCTGGATGCGTTGCTTGAGGCGCATGGGCTGTCGCAGATGTTCGTGACGCAGCAGGTGGCCGACCATCATCCGTCAAAACCGCACCCGTCGATGGTGCTGACCGCTATGGCCGAAACCGGGGTCGAGCCGCGCAATACGGTGCTAGTCGGTGACACGCGGTTCGACATGGATATGGCACGCGCCGCCGGGGTGACGCCGATTGGGGTCGACTGGGGCTATCACCCGGCCGATACCCTGCACAACGCGCACCGGGTCCTGTCGAATTTCGACCAGTTGCACCCGGAACTGGAACAGATCTGGGGCAGATTGACATGACCGAGTGGAAGCAGAAACGGTTCTGGAAAACTGTATCGGTTGAAGAGGCCGATGATGGATACACCGTGGCCCTTGATGGCCGGCTGGTGAAAACACCGGCCAAGGCGGCGTTGGTCGTGCCCAGCCGGGGTATGGCTGACAGCATCGCTGGCGAGTGGGACGCCCAGACCGAAAAGGGCGTTGACCCCGGCAGCATGCCGATGACCCGATCAGCCAATGCGGCAATCGACAAGGTCGCCGTGCAGCATGCCGAAGTGGCAGATATGCTGGCCGCGTACGGTGACTGCGATCTGCTGTGTTATCGGGCTGACAGCCCGCAGGCACTGGTTCGGCGTCAGGCCGATCTTTGGGATCCGGCGCTGGACTGGGCGGCTGATACGCTGGGTGTCCGGCTGACCGTACAGACCGGGCTGATGCATAAACCGCAGGACGCCGAAGGTCAGCAACACCTTGCCGCGCAAGTGCATGCGCTGAGCCCATTTCAGCTGGCCGCCTTTCACGATCTTGTCAGCCTGAGCGGGTCGCTGGTGCTGGGATTCGCAACCGCCAGGGGGTGGCGCGATGCCGAGTCGATCTGGGCCTTGTCGCGAGTCGATGAAACCTGGCAGGAAGAGCAATGGGGTGCTGATGACGAAGCGCAGGCCGTTGCAGAACGCAAGCGGCAGGAATTTTTACACGCGAAAAGGTTCTTTGACCTCGCGTAATGGTTCAGCTTTTGGGCGACACGGCCTTTCCCATGATTTGTTGGGGCTTGGACACATGCGAATCTCTGATACCGGTCTTGACCTTTGTTGATGATTCCGCCCAAACTCACGTCGCTGAGGGGAAATACCCGTCAACAGCTCAAACCGGCATGAGGGTGTCGGACAAACCGCCCCGTACGAGGCGGAAAATCAGGAAGAGGTAACAATGAAAAAATCGGTATTCTTGGGTGCGCTGACCGTTGCTGGCCTGGCTGCAGCCGCTGCTGCCGCTGGCACAGTCGACGACGTGAAAGCACGTGGCAAACTGAACTGCGGCGTGACCACCGGTCTGGTGGGCTTTGCGGCACCGGATGCCAACGGAGAGTGGAATGGTTTTGACGTCGCAGTCTGCCGTGGCGTTGCCGCAGCTGTTCTGGGCGATCCGGCCGCTGTCGAGTTTGTTCCGACAACCGGCAAGACCCGCTTCACCGCGCTGGCTTCCGGCGAAATCGACATGCTGGCCCGTAACACAACCTGGACCTTCTCGCGTGACGTCGACCTTAAGTTCACCTTTGTTGGCGTGAACTATTATGACGGTCAGGGCTTCATGGTTCCGAAGGATCTGGGCGTTTCGTCGGCCAAAGAACTGGACGGCGCCACTGTCTGTATCCAGACCGGCACCACGACCGAGCTGAACCTGGCGGATTTCTTCCGCTCCAACAACATCAGCTATGAGCCGGTTCCGATCGAAACCAACGCCGAAGCGCAGCAGCAGTACCTTGCCGGTGCCTGTGACGTCTACACCACGGACGCATCCGGCCTGGCCGCGACCCGCGCAACTTTCGAAGATCCGGCTGCGCACGTGCTGCTGCCTGAAATCATTTCGAAAGAGCCGCTGGGCCCGCTGGTTCGCCATGGCGACAACGAATGGGGTGACGTGGTCCGCTGGACTCTGAACGCTCTGATCACCGCAGAAGAGCTGGGCGTGACCTCGGCCAACATCGGTGAGATGGCAGCCGGCACCAACAACCCGGAAATCAACCGTCTGCTGGGCACCGAAGGTACCCTGGGCGAGATGCTGGGTCTGGACGCCGAGTGGGCCAAGCGCGCCATCATGGCGGGCGGCAACTATGGTGAAATCTTTGCCAAGAACATCGGCGAAGATACCCCAATCGGTCTGGCGCGTGGTCTGAACGCACAGTGGACCGAAGGCGGCCTGCTGTACTCGCCTCCGTTCCGTTAATCCGGATACTTTGAAAAGGGCGCGGATCACACCGCGCCCTTTTTGCCTCTACCTACAATAATCGACCGGTTTTCGAGGAGCGGAGAACAACTCTGCCGGAGGGAAAAAATCGGGAAAACGGGGATAATCCGAACATGACGACTATTACAGACCCCCCGCGTCAATCCTTCCAGCTGTCGATGCTGCTGAACGATACGCGGTACAGATCCTTCACATTTCAAGCCATCGCCCTGATCCTGCTGATCGTGGCCATTGCCTATCTTGCCAGCAACCTCGCCCGCAATCTGGAGCAGGCCGGGCTGAACATCAGCTATGAATTTCTGCGTAATCCGGCGGGTTACGACATTAACCAGACACTGATCCCCTATGACAGCCAATCGTCGAACCTGCAGGCGGCATGGGTCGGGATTCTGAACACCCTTCTGGTTGCCTTTCTGGCCTGTATCACCGCCACCGTATTAGGTGTTGTGGCAGGGGTTCTGCGCTTGTCGAACAACTGGCTGGTTAGCAAGCTGATGTCGTTCTATGTCGAGATCTTTCGGAATATTCCGGTCCTGATCTGGATCATCATCATCTTCACAATCATGACAGCCGTTCTGCCGGCCCCCCGGGCGTTCCGGGGTGATGAACCGGCAGCGTCGATGTTGTTTGGCAGTTTCGCCTTTACCAACCGCGGCATTTATATCCCCGGTCCTCAATTGGCCAACCCGCTGTTTGCGGCAACCGCGCTGAACTGGGTTCTGGTCCTGCTGGTGCTTGTGGGATCGTCGTTCGGATCCCGGGCATTGTCGCGCTGGGCCACCGCCAAGCAAGAGGCCACCGGCCTGCGCCCGACCACATGGTACTGGACGCTGGCGATCTGGTTTGTCCCTGTTGTCGTGCTGCTAGCCATCATGGGCTTGTCTTGGGAATACCCCGCGCTCAAAGGCTTTAACTTTAGTGGTGGCATCAAGATCGGCGGACCGCTGATCGCCCTTTGGTTCGCCTTGTCGGTCTACACCGGCGCCTTTATCGCGGAAAACGTCCGCGCCGGTATCCAGGCCATCTCGAAAGGTCAGACCGAGGCTGCTGCGTCGCTGGGCCTGCGCCCGGGCCGCGTCATGAACCTTGTGGTCCTGCCTCAGGCGCTGCGTGTGATCATCCCACCGTTGATTTCGCAGTACCTGAACATCACCAAGAACAGTTCACTGGCGATTGCCGTTGGATATGCCGATATCACCGCCACTTTGGGGGGGATCACGCTGAACCAGACGGGTCGCGCCATCGAATGCGTTCTGTTGCTGATGTTGTTCTATCTCACCATTTCGCTGGCGATATCGTTTGTGATGAACATCTACAACAACGCCGTTAAGCTGAAGGAGCGGTGAGACATGACTGATACAAGTTCTCAAATCGCCTTCGTTCAAAAAGAACCAATCCCGGAATCGCCACCGCCGTCAACTGCGGCCGGTCCGGTCAAATGGATGCGGGACAACCTGTTCTCTGGCTGGCTCAACTCGTTGCTGACTCTGGCAGCACTCTGGGCGATCTATGTGATCCTGTCGGGTACTTTGCCCTGGTTGTTGAACGGCGTCTGGAATGCAGACAGCCTCGCGGAGTGTCGCGAGATCCTGAATGGTAAGACCGGGGCCTGTTTCGCCGTTCTTGCCGAACGCTGGAACCAGCTTCTGTTCGGGTTCAAATATCCGGCCGACCTCTACTGGCGCCCGACACTGGCCTTTGTGCTGTTGTTTGTCGCCGTTGCACCGGTTCTGTTCTTTGACCTGCCGCGCAAACTTTTGATGTTCACGGCGCTGTATCCGTTCATCGCTTTCTATCTGATCTGGGGCGGAACCATCTGGTCGCCGATCTTTGCGCTGGCCGGCTTTGCTGCCTGGTACATGGTCTTTGAACGTCTTGGCAAGAACAGCTTTGTACAGGGGTTCTTTGGCGGAGCCGCCGTTGCTGCAATCGTCTGGGGCATCGGGTCATTCATCACGGGTGCGATTGCCCCTGAAGAACCGTTCCTGCAAGCCGTGCCCAGCCGTGACCTTGGTGGGTTCATGCTGAACATGATGCTGGGCGTCACCTGTGTGTCGCTCTCGATCCCGATTGGCATTGTGCTGGCGCTGGGTCGTCAGTCTGACATGCCGCTGATCAAGATCATCTGCGTGGTGTTCATTGAATTCATCCGTGGTGTGCCGTTGATCACCCTTCTGTTCGTGGCATCGGTCATGCTGGCGTATTTCTTCCCGCCTGACAGCACGGTGGATTTGTTCCTGCGCGTGGTGATCATGATCACGGTGTTCTCGGCAGCTTATATCGCCGAAGTGATCCGGGGTGGTCTGGCCGCCTTGCCGACAGGCCAGTACGAGGCTGCTGACAGCCTTGGGCTGGACTATCCGCAAGCCATGCGCCTGATCATCCTGCCACAAGCGCTCAAGATCTCGATCCCGGGCATCGTGAACGTGGCGGTGGGGCTGTTCAAGGACACCACGCTGGTTTCGGTCATCTCGATGTTCGACCTGCTTGGCATGATCCGTGGACCCATTCTGGCCTCGACAGAATGGAATGGCGTGTACTGGGAGCTTCTAGGCTTTGCCGCGCTCCTGTTCTTCGTCGTCTGCTACGGCATTTCGCAATACTCTCAGTGGCTCGAGCGTCGTCTCGCCACCGATCACCGTTAAGGAGGCCAGATCATGGCTGAAGCTTCACAAATGAAAGTCTCTGACGAAATCGCCATCACCATCGATGGCATGAACAAATGGTACGGTTCGTTCCATGTGTTGCGCGACATCAACCTGACGGTGAATCGTGGCGAACGCATCGTGATTTGTGGCCCGTCCGGGTCAGGCAAATCCACGCTGATCCGGTGCATTAACGCGCTTGAGGAACATCAGCAGGGCAAGATCATTGTTGATGGAACCGAGCTGAGCTCGGATCTGAAAAACGTCGACAAGATCCGGTCCGAGGTTGGCATGTGTTTCCAGCACTTCAACCTGTTCCCGCATCTGTCGATCCTGGACAACTGTACGCTCGCGCCGATCTGGGTTCGCAAGACCCCCAAGAAAGAGGCCGAAGAACGGGCCATGCATTTCCTGGAAAAGGTCAAGATCCCCGAGCAGGCCGACAAGTTCCCCGGTCAGTTGTCGGGTGGTCAGCAGCAGCGTGTGGCGATTGCCCGCTCGCTGTGCATGATGCCGCGCATCATGCTGTTTGACGAACCGACATCGGCGCTTGACCCCGAGATGATCAAAGAAGTGCTCGACACCATGATCGAGCTCGCGGAAGAGGGCATGACCATGCTTTGCGTGACCCACGAGATGGGCTTTGCCCGTCAGGTCGCCAACCGCGTGATCTTTATGGATGCGGGGCAAATCGTCGAACAGAACGAACCCGAAGAGTTCTTTAACAACCCCAAAAGCGAGCGGACCCAGCTGTTCCTCAGCCAGATTCTGGGGCACTGAACCTTCTACAGTCCAAAGAAAAGCCGGGCCTTGTGCCCGGCTTTTTTGTGCCTGAACGCCAAAGTCAGATCTGGTCGAGCAAATCGCGTGGGACAATGAAATCCACAACCGCGCCGCTGCGCCAGCCGAGGCTTGACCAGTCGTCGATGTCAAAGCGCAGCACAAGCGTGGCACCCGTCGGGTAATCAACGAATTTTGGATGCTTTGGCGGCGCAGAGACGATCTCGTCCGCGAATTCTGAGATGCCCGGATTGTGGCCCAGCAACAGGACGGTCTTTTCCGTTTCGCCCGACAGCATCCGCAATATCTGGTTGCCGGTCACGTGGTACAGATCATCGGTAAACGTTACCGGCGCGTCAAAGCCCAGCAAATCCCAGGTTTCGCGCGTCCGGGTCGATGACGAACTGAGCGCCGCATCCGGGACATGGCCTTTTGCGCGGAGCCAGTCTCCGATGGCTTTGGCCGATTTTCGACCGCGCCCGTTCAGCGGCCTGTCCTTGTCGGACAGGTCCGGGTCATCCCAGCTGGACTTGGCATGGCGGATCAGGATCAAATTTCGCGTCATGTGATGTCTCCTCCAGGGTGGAAGCTGAGCATGTGCAGGGCCGATTGTGCGGGCGGTCGCTGCGCACCGGCGCTGATCGGACAGGCCAGTCGCGCCGCGCACCCGCCCAGCATACACGATTTTCCGGCTTCGGTGTCGAGAAACCCGTGGCAGGCGGATACGTCATAAGGCGCGTCTGCGGACAAAGCCCCGACCGGACAGGCCGTGGTGCAGGGCTGGTCGACACAGGTCAGGCAGGGCGATGCGGTTTCGATCGGCACAACGGCCACATGATCGGCCAGATGCAGCGCACCGCGCAGGGACAGCAGCATGCCCACCGTGTCATGCACCATCATGCCCACCGGGCTTTGAAAGAACCGCCCCGTCTCTATCGACCAGCGGATGAACGGCGGATAGGGCGGACCATCCGAGGGATAGCTGCAACTTGCGCCCACCTGTGCGGCCATCGCCCCAATCACCCGCTTTGACCAACGGTCGACCGGATGCGGGTTTCCATCGCCATATTCGGGCGATGCGGTGAAGACCGACCAAAAGGTCGGCCCCGTCCCCAGCAGCGCAATTGTGCCAGTATCCTCGTCCTCGACGACGCCCATGACGATCAGCCCGGCCGCATCAGCGGCGCTGTGGATCGTGGACCAGCTCACACGCGGGTAAAGGGCAGGCGCAGGCTCCACCCCAACCGTGCAGGGCGGTCATCCTGCCAGCGCAGGCCCACGGTCATCTCGCTATGCCCTGCGGCGGGCTGCGCGATATAGGTGCGAAACAGCCGGTCCCAGATCGACAGGGAAAATCCGTAATTGCTGTCATGTTCGTGCCGGTGCACCGAATGATGCACGCGGTGCATGTCGGGCGTGACCAGAACCAGCCGCACGATCCGGTCAATGGCCAAGGGCAGGCGCAGGTTGGCATGGTTAAACATGGCGGTCCCATTCAGGATGATTTCGAACAGGATCACTGCAAGCGCAGATGGCCCCAAAAGGTAAACCAACCCGATTTTCAGGCCCATGGAAAGCCCGATTTCAACTGGATGAAACCGGATTGCCGTGGTCACATCCATATCCCGATCTGCGTGGTGTACCCGGTGCAGACGCCACAACACCGGCACTTTGTGGGTGATCAGGTGCTGGGCCCAGATCGCAAAGTCCAGAATCAGGATCGCGGCGACCATTTCGACCCAGACGGGCCAGTCCAGCGTGTTGAACAACCCCCAGCCTTCGGCGCGCGCATCAAGCGCCGCCCCTACGGCCAATGCCGGTACCACAAAGGCAAATGCACGCAAGGTCAGCGTGCTCAGGATGGAAATGCCCCAATTGGTCACCCAGCGGCTGCTGCGTGGCGCTACACGGGCCCGACGGGGTCTGATTGCCTCGGCCACTGCAAACAGGGTAAACAGGCCTAAAAAGACCGACAGGCGGATGACCGTTTCATGCTCCATGCATTCAGAAATATGCATGTGATGGGGAATAGCAAGGGGAAAGCCCCCGCAACCGCCTTAGTCGGGGCGGATCAGCGACCCTGCACCATGTTCGGTGAACAGCTCTAACAAGCAGGCATTGGGCGCGCGCCCGTCCAGAATCACCACTGCCCGCACACCGCCGCGAATGGCGTCCAGTGCGGTTTCTGTCTTGGGGATCATCCCACCGGCAATCACGCCGTCGCGGGTCAGCTGGCGGATCTGCTCGGCCTTAAGCTCGGTCAGGACTTCGCCGTTCGCATCCTTGACGCCATCGACATCGGTCAACAGCAACAGCCGGTCTGCCTTCAACGCGGCGGCATACGCGCCTGCGGCGGTATCGCCATTCACGTTGAAGGTTTCGCCATTACGGCCGGCACCCAGTGGCGCAATCACCGGAATCACGTCATGTGCAAACAAATCCTGCAGCATCTTGGGGTTCATTTCGGCCGGGGTGCCGACAAAGCCCAGATCAGGGTTGGTCTGATCGCAGATCATCAGATGTGCGTCCTTGCCCGACAGGCCCACGGCCGTGCCGCCCTGCCGGTTGATCGCCTGAACGATGCGCTTGTTGACGACGCCCGACAGCACCATTTCAACCACTTCAACAGTCGCGGCATCGGTGACGCGTTTGCCGTTCACGAACTCGGACTGGATGTTCAGCTTGTCCAGCATCGCGTTGATCATCGGCCCGCCGCCATGCACGATCACCGGGTTGATCCCGACCTGCTGCATCAGCACCACATCGCGGGCGAAATCTTCCATGGCCTCGTCGCTGCCCATGGCGTGACCGCCCAGCTTGATCACGACAATCGCTTCGTCGTATCGCTGCAAATAGGGCAGGGCCTGTGACAGCGTCCGTGCAGTGTCGATCCAGTCGCGGTTCATGTCTCGTTTCTTCATGGCATCCATCCGTTCCCGGCGGAGTGTCGCGGATCCGGCCCGAGACACAAGTTTAGTTTACCCCAGTCCGGCGATGATGCTGCGCAGCGTTGGGATCCCGTCGCCTTTTTCCGAGGATGTCAAAACCAGTTCCGGATACGCGGCGGGGTGTTTCGACAAGGCCTTGCGGACCTGAGCCAGAATGGCGTCGCGATCCTTTTCCTTGACCTTGTCGGCCTTGGTCATAACGCATTGAAACGTCACTGCGCTGCTGTCGAGCAGCGACATGATTTCATCATCCACGGCTTTCACACCATGGCGGGTATCGATCAGAACAAACGCCCGGCGCAGCGTCTGACGCCCGCTTAGATACCGTTTCAACAGCTTCTGCCACTGTTCGACCTTGGCCAGCGGCGCGTTGGCATAGCCATAGCCGGGCAGGTCGACCAGATACATGTCTGGCCCTTGCGTGAAATAGTTGATCTCTTGCGTGCGGCCCGGCGTGTTCGAGGCCCGCGCCAGCCCCTTGGTGCCGGTCAGCGCATTGATCAGGCTGGATTTGCCAACGTTTGAGCGCCCGGCAAAGCAGACCTCCATCCGGTCAGCAGCCGGCAGGCCGGACATGGCGACGACGCCTTTGACAAACTCGGACGGGCCCGCAAACAGTTTGCGGCCCCGTTCCAGCATGGCGGCGTCAGGCTCTTCGGCCAACGGAAAAGGCAGGAGTGGCATCGCAGGGTTACCTCATCACGGACCGAAAGCGGCCCATCTTTCGCACATCAGTCGCAGACACCCTGAAACCCGGACGGGTCGACCCATCACTTAAGGCGTCGCATCCGATCAGAAAGATCGGATGCTGCCACGGATGGTCGATCCGGCCGTTCATTTTTCGTCAGTCTTCTTCTTGCGATTGAAGGTCTGCCGGATGTTGCCAAACACGTCAGGCGTATACCCCTGAGAGCGCATGATCAGATATTGCTGGGTAAAGGTGATCACGTTGTTCGAAATCCAGTACACCACGAGACCGCTTGCAAATCCGCCCAGCATGAACATGAACACCCACGGCATCCACGCAAAGATCATCTGCTGAGTCGGATCGGTCGGGGCCGGGTTCAGCTTTTGCTGCAGGAACATCGATATCCCCAGCAGTAGCGGCAGAATACCGATCAGAACTGTTGCCATCAGCGTGCCGGGTTCAGGACCTGCCCAGGGCAGCCAGCCGAAGAAGTTCATGATCGACGTCGGATCGGGCATGCTCAGATCCTGGAACGGTCCGAACCAGGGGGCTTGTCGCAGTTCAATCGTGACAAAGATCACCTTGTACAGCGAGAAGAAGATCGGGATCTGCAGAAGGATCGGCAAACAGCCCGCAGCGGGGTTCACCTTTTCCTTCTTGTACAGCTCCATCATGCCCTGCTGCATCTTCTGGCGATCATCGCCAGCGGCCTCTTTCAGGGCCTCCATCTGCGGCTGCAGTTCTTTCATCTTGGCCATCGAGACGTAAGATTTATACGCCAGCGGGAACAGTATGGCCTTGAGGATCAGCGTCAGACCGATAATGGCCCAGCCCATGTTTCCGATGATCTTGTTCAGCTCGTGCAGCAGCCAGAAGATCGGCTTGGTCAGGAAAAAGAACCAGCCCCAGTCGATGCTGTCCAGAAAGCCCAGAATGCCGTCTTTTTCATAGTTCCGGATTGCGGCCCATTCTTTGGCGCCCGAAAACAGCTGAGTCGTTACGGAAACCGAGCCGCCATCGGCCAGCGTCTGCGTCGGAAGCACGGCTTCGGTCTGATAGATATCGCGGCGCTCGTCATACTTTGCGACCTGCTTGAATGCGCTGCCCGGGGCCGGGATCAGCGTGGACATCCAATAGTGATCGGTGAACCCGATCCAACCGTCATGTTCGACTTGCGTGACATCGGCACGGGCCCCTTCGCGGGGCTCGAACTCAAAGTCGGGCATGTCGTCATAGTCGATCTCGCTCAGGCTGCCATCGGCCATTGCGACGACGCCTTCGTGCAGCACGAAGAAGTTCTTCAGATCCTGAGGTTCGCCATGCCGGGCCAGAACGCCATAGGGCGCAAGACTGACCTGCTGGCCGGTCGCATTCGTGACCGACTGGGTGACGGTGAACATGAAATTGTCGTCCACGGCCAGTTCACGACCAAAGGTCAGGCCCTGTCCGTTTGTCCAGCTGAGCGACACCGGGCTGTCAACCGACAGCGTGTCGCCGCTTTCCAGCGTCCATTCGGTGTTGGCACCCGGCACATCGTCGATGGTCAGCCCGGATCCTGGGGCCCAGCCATAGAGCGCGTAATACGCCGACGGGCTGCCGACCGGGGACAAGACCCGGACGATCTCGTCGCTGTCCAGCGACACGCGGTAGTCTTTCAATTGCAGATTATCGATCCGGCCACCCAGCAGCGACACGCTGCCAGTCAGGCGTGGCGTGTCGATGTCGATGCGGGGCACGTCCTGCCCGGCGGCCTCCAGCGTCGTGTCGGTCTGACCCGCACTGGTTGCAGGGGCTTCGGCGGTGGTGGGCGCAGCGGCCACATTTTCACCGGTCTGAGCTGTTTGCTCAATCGAGGTCTGCGGCGCTTGTTCCGGCTCGGGGGGCGGAAACACAACGAACCAGACAAGGATCACGACAAAGCTGAGCGCGGTTGCAAGGATGAGGTTCTTGTTCTGATCGTCCATCGGGGACAGCCACCTTCACGGTTGGAATGACACCGCTGGGTTCAACAGAGTGCAGGGCCAAAGGTCAAGCGGATTCCGGACGTGCGGCCCGGGCGAGTTGCCGCAAAACCCGGCAAAATGCCCCAATTTCAGGTTTTGGTGCCGCCAATCTGCGGTGCGTCCTGCAATTTCGCTGTATGCGCCGCGATCCAATCCAGCGTTTGTTCGAACGGCATCGGTCGCCCGATCCCGAAGCCCTGAACATGGTCACACCCCAGCTGGGCCAGCAAGGCGTGCTCTCCGACGGTTTCAACCCCTTCGGCCAGTGTTTCCAGATCCAGCCGTTCGGCCATGGTCAGGATCGCCCCGATCAGGCGTTGTTGTTCGGGGTCGCGATCGGCCTTCATCACGAAAGACCGGTCGATCTTGATCCGGCCCACCGAAAACCGGCGGATCGATGCGATCGAGGCATGGCCGGTGCCGAAATCGTCCAGTTCGATCTGACAGCCAAGTTGCCCCAGCCCGCGAATATTGCGCAGCACGGTTTCATCCGGACTGTCGGTCATGACCGATTCCAGAATCTCGACCGAGACGCGGTCGGGGCTCAGTTCGAATCGGTCCAGCTCCCAGCGCAACCGGTCGACCAGCCCGGGATTGCGCAGCTCTTGCGTGGTAAAGTTCAACCCCACACGCGGAACATGCACCCCGGCCATGTCCCAAGCTTTCATCGCGGTCAGCGCGTGATACAGGATCACCTGCCCCAATCGTTCGAGCAGCCCGGCCTGCTCGATGGTCGGCAAGAAATCATTCGGCGGAATCATGCCGTAAACCGGGTGCTGCCAGCGCGCCAGCGCCTCAAACCCGGTGATCTTGCCGGTGTCGGTCGAGATTTGGGGTTGGTACCACGGCTGGATCTGCATCGCATCCAGCGCCTGAGCCACATCTTCGCGCAGGTCACTGCGGGTCTGCACGCGTTTGTGCATCTCGACAGAATAGGCGCGAATTGCCGATGGTCCGGTCAGCTGAGCATCGGCCAACGCCTCTAACGCGGCACCCTGCCAGTCGGCAGCCGTTTTGCCCGGTGCGCGACTGCGCAAACAGAAACCGACCGAACAGGACAGATAGATCGACAGGCCATCGACCGAAACGGGTTCTTCCACTGCGGTTTGCATTCGACCTGCCATTTGCAGACACAGTTCCAGATCCATCTGGGCCACCGGGTGGAGACAGACAGCAAAGCGCCCGTCGCCCAGCCGGGCCACAGTATCCTGAGACCGCAGGGCCGACGCGATCCGTTCACCGCTGCGCCGGGCTGCCAGATCAGCTGCGTCCTGCCCCTGACGGGTGGCCAGATCGCGCAGATCGTCCAGTTCGATCACGAAACAGGCCGACCGCAGCCCGTTGCCATTCGTCTCATCATGGACCTGACTAACCACGGCATCGAACCCGTCCCGCAGCATAAGCCCGGTGACGCTGTCGCGGGCCAAAAGGCTGGTGGTGGGCCATCGCCCAAGAACACCGGTCGCAATGAACAGCAAAGGCAGGCCAAGGGACACGATCACCAAAGCCTGTTCACCGCCCAGCCAGAAGGCCCCCAGTGTGATGGCGGGCAGAAAGGCAAGAATCGGTGGGCCAGTGAGAATCGGCAGGATCACCTGCTGAAATCGGGCCAGAAACCCAGGGAGAGAACGTTGCATGAACCGACCTTTTACCTCTGCGTGGGGTCACGCTAGGCATCTGGTCTGACTGCCGGGTTAACGCAGGTGTGGAATATCCGGATTATTTTCCGCAATTTTATCAGGGTTCAGCATCAAGCCGGCAAAATCGAACAGTTTCGGGTCCAGCATATGCGATGGCCGGATATTCATCAGGGATCGAAACATCACCTGTCGCCTTCCGGGGCTGTTCTTTTCCCAACCGTCCAGGATCTGTTTGACCTGTTGGCGTTGCAGCCCGTCTTGCGATCCGCACAGATCGCAGGGAATAATCGGATAGTTCAGCGCCTTGGCGAATTTTTCGCAATCCACCTCGGCGACATGGGCCAGCGGGCGATAGACGAACAGATCGCCCTCTTCATTGACCAGTTTTGGGGGCATTGTCGCCAGGCGACCACCATGGAACAGGTTCATGAAAAACGTCTCAAGAATGTCGTCCCGATGATGGCCAAGAACCACCGCTGAACAGCCTTCTTCCCGTGCAACCCGATACAGGTTCCCGCGCCGCAGCCGCGAACACAGAGCGCAAAAGGTGCGTCCTTCGGGTACTTTATCCACTACGATCGAATAGGTGTCCTGATATTCGATCCGGTGCGGTATGCCCATCTTTTCCAGAAACGCGGGCAGCACAGTCGCCGGGAATCCGGGTTGTCCCTGATCCAGATTGCAGGCCAGGATCTCAACCGGCAACAGCCCGCGCCATTTCAGCTCGTACAGCACCGCCAGCAGGGTATAGCTGTCTTTGCCGCCCGAGAGGCAGACCAGCCACTTGTCTTTCTGCGCGCCATCCCGCTGGACCATGCCGTACTGATCCACCGCCTCGCGCACCTGGCGCACGATGCGCTTGCGTAGCTTCTTGAACTCGGTGGTCGAGGGGGCGCCGTGAAACAGCGGGTGAATATCGTTGTTGTCGTCCAGCATGACGCGGATGTAATCCAGTTGCGAGGGTCGGGCAAGCCTTGCCATCCCGCCTGGCCGGACACGTCAGAGTCGATGTGTCGTGACGTGGGCGCAAAACCGTAGTTTCAGTGCTGATGCGGCGTTTTGGGGTCCGGCACCGGATCATAGCCGCAACTGCCCCAGGGCTGGCATCGGCCAATCCGTTTCAACGCCAGCCAGCTGCCCTTGACCGCGCCGTGTTTTTCCAACGCTTCCAGCGCATAGGCCGAACAGGTTGGTTGATACCGGCAATTAAAGCCAACCCATGGGCTGAAAATCAGGCGATAGGCGCGGACGGGCAGGGCGGCGATATGGGCAAGCGGGGTCATTTGCGCGATCCATGCAGTTTGGACAACGCAAATATAAGATCTTGCTGAAGTTTATCGAAGGGGCGCGCGTCAGTTTTATCGCGAAAGCCGATCAGCACGTAATCCCAGCCGTCTTTGCCGTGCGTGGGCAGAACGGCGCGGGCGACCTCACGCAGCCGCCGCTTGGCGCGATTGCGGGCAACGGCATTGCCGACCTTCTTGGAGCAGGTGAAGCCGACGCGAATGCCCGTTGCTTCGCCCTCGGGACGCTTGCGGGCCTGCACCATCATGCTGGTCGCCGCCTGACGGCGCGCCCGAGCGGCGGCAAGAAATTCGCTACGGTTTTTGAGAACCTGCAGACATGACAAAGCCGCCGGGGGCGGTGTCCCGTTGGCCTTTTGGTCAGCGGGCGCCTCTGGCGGCATCATGTCGTTCGACCGTGTCGGCTGGCTTATGCGCTCAGCGACTTGCGGCCGCGTGCGCGGCGCGCGTTCAGGATCTTGCGGCCGGCCTTGGTGGCCATGCGCGAACGGAAACCGTGGCGGCGTTTGCGAACCAGGTTCGAAGGCTGATAGGTGCGTTTCATCGCTCCGTCTCCAATCTTACGTCGGGTGCACGGATTCGGCGCCCGGGTTAATTCGAAGTCCGTCCTTTAAGGGGGGTTCCGGGGCAAGTCAAACCCTCTGATCGCGGAATCGCCCCAAGTCTGCAACATTTCCCGCAATTTTCGGCATTTGCCGCGGCGGAACTGTTTCAATTGGCCCGCCAGACCGTCCAACGTTCACGAAAACAGGCGCGGCTGTCACTGCGCCGTGAACACCCTGTTGCTTTGCCGCGCCGCAGCGCATCTTGGTCACAGGACAAAACAGGCGAAAAGGCCCCGATATGACCGAAACACCCCGAAAACGGCCCGGATGGCTGCGGCACCTGCCGTTGATGGCCATCCTGACAGTTGCCGTGATCGGCAGTCTGACGCTTGGCGACTACCTGAGTTTCGACACTCTGCGAGAGAATCAAGAGGCGCTGCTGGCGTTTCGCGATCAGAATTATCTGGGGCTCGCGCTGGGATTTTGCGCGCTTTATGTTGTTATTGTTGCGTTTTCCCTGCCCGGTGCGGCCGTCATGTCGCTGACAGGGGGCTTCCTGTTTGGCCTTGCCGCAGGCACCGTTTTGAACATCACCAGTGCAACCATCGGCGCGTCGGTGATCTTTCTGGCGGCCCGTCTTGGTCTGGGAGAAACGCTGTCGGCCCGTATTGATGCTTCGGAAGGGCGCATTCAAAAGCTTAAAGAGGCGCTGAAACAGAACGAGGTCAGTGTCCTGTTCCTGTTGCGGTTGGTGCCGGTTGTGCCGTTCTTTGTCGCGAACCTGCTGCCAGCCCTGGTGGGCGTGCGGTTCTGGACTTTTTTCTGGACCACCGCGCTGGGCATTATCCCCGGCGGCATCGTCTATACGTGGATCGGCGTCGGCGTGGGCGAGGTTCTGGCCCGCGGCGAAGACCCCGATCTGTCGCTGATCTGGGAGCCCTATGTGATTGGCCCGATTCTGGGGCTGTGTGCCTTGGCGATCCTTCCCATCATCATCCGCGCCCTGCGCGGCAATCAGGAGGCCTGAGGCCCATGGAACAGATCAAAACCGACCTGCTGGTCATTGGGGCAGGGTCAGGCGGGCTGTCCGTCGCTGCAGGGGCCGTGCAGATGGGGGCCAGCGTTGTGCTGTTGGAAGGCCACAAGATGGGCGGCGACTGTCTTAACTATGGCTGCGTGCCGTCCAAGGCTTTGATCGCAAGCGCGAAGGCGGCTTATGGCAAGGGGCACAGCGCTGATCTTGGCGTGGCCGAGGTCGCGGCGGACGTCAATTATGCCGCCGCCATGACCCATGTCAGCGGTGTGATCAAACAGATCGAACCGGTTGACAGCCAAGAGCGCTTTGAAGGTCTGGGCGTTCGGGTGATCCGCGAATTCGGGCATTTCGTGTCTGATCGCGAGGTCGAGGCAGGCCGTTATCGCATCACCGCCCGGCGGATCGTGATTGCCACCGGATCCTCGCCGCTGGTGCCGCCGATTCCGGGGCTGGATCAGGTGCCGTACCTGACCAACGAAACGCTGTTCGATCTGCGCGAACGGCCCACACATCTGTTGATCATCGGCGGAGGGCCGATTGGCATGGAAATGGCGCAGGCGCATATTCGGCTGGGATCAAAGGTGACCGTGATCGAAGGCGCACAGGCGCTGGGCAAGGATGATCCCGAACTGGCTGCCGTTGTTCTGGACCAGTTGCGCGGCGAGGGCGTCGAGATCGCCGAAGACGCGATGGTCAAATCGATCAGCGGGCAGGCCGGGGCCATCACGGTCGACACAGCGGACGGTCGCAGCTTTACCGGATCGCATCTTTTACTGGCCGTCGGGCGCAAGACGAACACAGACCGGCTGACCCTTGACGCGGCGGGGATCGAAACCACCCGCGCCGGGATCAAGGTGGATGACAGCCTGCGCACCACCAATCGCCGGGTCTATGCCATCGGCGACGTGGCGGGGGGCATGCAGTTCACTCATGTTGCAGGCTATCATGCGGGCGTCATCATCCGTTCGGCGCTTTTCAGCCTGCCATCCAAGGCCAAGACATCGCATATCCCTTGGGCCACTTACACCGATCCGGAGCTGGCGCAGGTCGGCCTGACCGAGGCACAGGCGCGCGAACAGCACGGTGACAGGCTGGAGGTCGCAAGGTTCGACTATCACCACAATGACCGTGCAATTGCTGAGCGAAAAACACCCGGTTTTATCAAGGTGATGGTGGTCAAGGGGCGTCCCGTAGGGGCCTCGATCGTTGGGCATCAGGCCGGAGACCTGATCGCCTTGTGGTCGCTGGCCATCGCCAACAGTCTGAAGATGAGCCAGGTTTCTGCCATGGTCGCGCCCTATCCGACTTACGCTGAACTTAACAAACGTGTGGCCGGGGCCTATTTCTCACCCAGACTGTTTGATAGTCAGACAGTTAAACGAGTTGTGGGGGCCGTGCAGCGCTGGCTTCCCTGACCGGGAAAGGGACTATGCTGAATTCACTTTCGGGCCGCTTTCTGATTCTGACGACGGTCTTCGTGATGCTGGCCGAAGTGTTGATCTTTGTCCCGTCCGTGGCCGGTTTTCGCGAAGATTACCTGCTGGGCCGACTGGAGCGCGCCCAGATCGCGTCGCTGGCTTTGCTGGCCGATGACATGCTGGCGACCGAGCTTGAAGCCGAGCTTTTGGAAAACGCAGAAGTCTTCAACGTGGTGCTGCGGCGGAACGAAATGCGCCAGCTGGTGTTGTCATCCCCGATTCCCGAGCCGATTTCGGCAACCTATGATCTGCGTGATCCCAGCGCGATGACGTTGATCGGCGACGCAATGATACGGCTATTCACGCCGGACAACCAGATTGTCCGGGTTATTGGCGCGCCAGTGCGCGAGGCCGGACTGCTGATCGAAATCACCATGGAAACGGCGCCACTCAGACAGGCGATGATCGATTATGGCCTGCGCGTACTTTTGTTGTCGGCGGTCATCTCGATTTTTACGGCGGTTCTTTTGTTCCTCGCGGTGCGCGCCTTGCTGGTGCGACCGATCAAGGGAGTCGTCGGGTATATGCAACGCTATGCTGCCGCCCCGGAAGACGCGCGTGGCATCATCCAACCCAGTGCCAGCCTGATCGAACTGCGTGAGGCAGAAGAGGCGCTGTTAAAGCTTCAAACAGAGCTGACCCAGGCCCTGAAACAGCGCGAGCGTCTTGCGCAACTGGGCGGTGCGGTTGCCAAGGTCAGCCATGATTTGCGCAACATCCTGACCAGTGCGCAGCTGTTCACCGACCGGATCGAGGCCAGCGAAGATCCGTTGGTGCGCCGCCTTGCGCCCAAGCTGGTGGGGTCAATCACCCGGGCGGTGTCCCTGTGTGAAAGCACGCTGGCCTTTGGGCGTGCCGAAGAACCCGCGCCGACCCTGACCATGGTGCATCTGTCCGAGGTGGTGGCAGACGTGGTCGAAAGCGAAGCCTTGGCCGACCCCGACGGATGCATCGTGCTGGAAAACGCCGTCCCGATACAGCTGACCGTCCGCGCCGACCCGGAACAATTGTTCCGGGTGCTACTGAACCTGACCCGCAACGCGCGTCAGGCCATCGCGGCGACCAAGTCTCCGGGCACGGTCACAATCTCGGGCCGAGAAGATGTGGCAGACTGGTGGATCGAAGTCGCCGATACCGGCCCCGGCCTGCCACCCAAAGCGCAACAACACCTGTTTACGCCGTTTCAGGGCGGCACGCGAAAAGGCGGGTCAGGTCTGGGGCTGGCCATCGCGTCCGAACTGGTGCGCGGCCATGGCGGTCGTCTGACGCTGAAGCAGACCGGCCCCGAAGGTACAGTTTTCGAAATCTGTTTGCCGCGCGGGGATGGCGCGATTTAGATATGATTTTGGGGTTGCAAACCCCTGCGGCTAACTCTACATGCTCGTCCTTAGTGGACCGATAGCTCAGCTGGATAGAGTACCTGACTACGAATCAGGGGGTCGGGGGTTCGAATCCTCCTCGGTCCGCCACTTCACCCCTTTTGTAATTGATTTCATTGGGTTTTTCATTCATGTTGTCGAACCATTTCCATTAGGTTCGTCAATTCTTGAACCCGTTTCGTTCTGCCGCAACTTTGCGAAACCCTGATCAGCCATAAGGCCGCGTCGCGCTTTTCCGGCGTAGATCTGGACCATCTGCGGCGACGTGTGGCCTGTCCAAGCCATGATTTCCCGTTCCGATGCCCCAGCCTCAGCCAATCGTGTGGCACAAGCCTTTCTCAGTCCGTGAGAAGTGCAGTCAGGCAGCTTGGCTGCATTGCACCATTTGCGCATGGCATTGCCCAACCCGTTTGCCGAACGCGAGCGCCCGCCGGATGTCTCAAGGAACGTCATTTGTGATTTGGGCAGAGCATCCAGCACTCTTTGAAGGTCTGGATGGATCGGAATATCAACAACCACTTCAGAAAACCGCTCAGTCTTTTGCCGCCGATATTGGAGGCGAGAGCCGTTTACATTCTGCCAACCAAGCCGAACCGCATCAACGCGAGAACAAGCGGTGTAGAGCATGAGCGTCACAGCCGTGTGAGCTGTTGAGCCGATCTCGTGACAGGCAAAGAATGCGTTCAGTTCATCCTCAGTCCAAGTGTGGAACCCTTGCGATCCAGTGCGCATTTTCTTGATCGCTACCGTTGGGTTGTCAGACCGCCAGCCGATTTCAACGGCATGGTTGAGCAACATTCGCAGCATCCGCAAGCGATTATTGCGGGCAGAGGGCCGATCTGTCAGCGGTTCCAAGAGCTTCACAACATGGGCGCGTTTCATTTGCTGAATCAGCCGATGCCCATGCTCATTTCGCAACCTTTCGATCTCACGCCGGTATGTCGTTTTTGTGCTATCACTCAGCGACACAAACTCAGGGCTCTTGTAATAGGAAACAACGAGACCATTAATCGTGCCCCGCTTTGTAGCCGCAGCACCGATTTCCTGCGATCTGTAGCCTCGGACTGCCCGTTCATAATTGCGGCGAAAATCATCAGAGCCGTATTCACCGTGGATTTCGGTAGAGAAGCCTTTCTGGCGAAACCGATAGCGGCGCTTTTGGTGGCGATCAAAATACGCGGTCACACCGGGAAATTCACGTTTGATCCGGCGGGCCATCAAAGATCGCCCCAAGTATCGCCCTCATCCTGCGAAGGGAGCGCCGCTGCGCAAGTGTAAAGCTCATTCACCAGCCACAGGCGGCGAGAGCCTACACAGCGCGGTTTCGGCATTGCACCGGCCTCGACCAACTCTGAAAACTTGCCAGGCGACAGATTGAGCATGGCGGCGGCGCCTGATTTGCTGACGCAGATCGCGGGTGCATTCGATGGAATTGCAATACTTGACATGTTCATTCTCCGGCGGATGTGTCCCGGTGAGGGAAGGAAAACCTCACCGGGACCGTCAAGGATGCTGGCATGTCGACAACCAAACATCCCGTTGCATGTGGCTACAGGCACAACCAAAACCCCGCCACATGATCAGTAAGGGCACGGCGTACCGCGCCCTCAACTTAGGCAGAGGGGCTCATGAACCAGCCGCGATGGTCAGTGAAGCCCGCCCCAAAATCCATGCGAACTTTGTATTCAATGCCATCAACCTCAAAGCCCTCGCGGGTGAAAAGTTGAGGCCCGGCTACGCCGTCCAGATAGGCGTGCTGCAAGCCGTCCGGAGCGCCGGGAGCGGCGCATAGATACCAAGCCGTTGTGCTGCCGAAGCGGGGCTCAACAAGCAGTTTCAGCTTGCCTGCAAATGGGTTGGCATTGGCGACCTCGCTGGCCGCGATTTCAGTCAGCACTTGCTCAGCGAGCGTTTCAAGTTCAGGCGGAACCACGAGGAAAGAGGGGATCACATTGATCGCCTCGCCCGCGATACCTTTCTGGCGGCGCATGGCAACCCGCGCATCGCCAAGACTTGTCACCGACAGTGACGATGTAGCTTGGGCGAGGTTGCCGTGATCAGTATGCAAGAGCGTTTTGCCATCTGAGAGTTTGGGGCCAAGCCCGGTGTTTTCTTCCAGCAGTCCGGCGAACAGTTTCGCCTCGGTGTTGGCTGCGCCTTGGCCCAACAGCGGGAACATGTTCGAAAACACGTCGAGATCATCGTTGACGATGGCCTGACGGGTGATGCCGAAGATTTTGCCGTAGGTTTTGACCGCGAAAGTTTCCGCGCCTTCCTCAATCGTCCCGGCCTTGAACTCGCCTTGCTCATTCACTTCCTCAAGATCAGGGCCAGCCGAAACCTTGACGGAATGCAGCGCTCGGAAATTTGATGCGGCGATTTCGCGACCGGTCTGTTTAATGGCCGATTGCGCGGCCTCATAGGCATTTGACAACGACATGTTGCCCACATCGCGTAGGATGTTAGGGAAGTCGCTGGTGCCGTGTAGCGCCATTTCCACCCGCGAGGCGACCGAGGCCATAGCGGTGCTTTTGCCGTTTTTCTGCAAGCAAATGTCCGCGATTTCGGAAAGCGACGCGCCCGCAAACTCGCGGCCCATTGTCGGCTCGTGCGCCCTGTTCACACGTGAATAGATGCCATCAACGATCATACTGTTGAGCCCCTCGCCGTTATCCCAAGAGTGACCGACCGAATTTCGGCCATAGTGCGCTTCATCGGGTGCGCGGCGCGTGATGGGGCTTTGCGCGGCAAGTTCGCTCGTTACAAATACTTGGGCGGCTTCGATGGTCACGCCTTCATTGATCCACCCCTCAAGCCGGGTTTGGGCATCCACGCGCTGTGCAAGGGGTTGCATTGCCAAGGCGGTGAGTTCCTTCACACGCTTCAACTCTTTGCGCGGATCGCTGCGATCCGCCGGGCCCATGACCGGGGAAAGGCTGGCGGGCGTTGCCGTAGTTTCGGCGGTTTCGATTTGGACTGTCGATTGGCTTGCCATGTTATTTACCTTTGAATTGAGCCTCCCCCTTTGAAGTGGTCCGCCCCTATGATTAGGAAAGCTGAGGATCAGAGATGGCCATTAAAAGACCCAAGCCCGAAGAGATTGTCGTGAAGTTGCGGCAGGTTGAAGTTCTGATGGGGCAAGGGATGCCCCGGATTGATGCGATCAGACAGATCGGAGTGACGGAACAAACCTATTACC
>NZ_VOGO01000049.1 GCF_007923355.1 Falsiphaeobacter marinintestinus | reverse complement strand
GGCGTGGGCCGAGCCAAACACCTTCTCGAACCCCGAGATCACATCGCCCTCCGCCGAGCCGCCCGAGGCCGACTGGACCCCATCGCCATCTGCATTCAGGTCCACGGTCACACCAGAGGCAGAGTCGGTGTAGAGCACAAAGTCGACGCCGTCGCCGCCCTCCAGCCTGTCGCCATCTGCACCGCCGCGTATGTTGTCATTGCCGCCAAGGCCAAGGATCCAGTCCGCGCCCGCCCCGCCATAGAGCGTGTCATTCCCATCCGTGCCAAACATCACGTCCGGGTCGGACCCGCCGACCTGAGTGGTCAACTGCAGCTCGAACGCGCCCAGATCGGAACTGTTACCGCCATTGTTGGCCACCCCGGACTGGTCCGCCCGCCCGGCCCCCCGCGCATCCGTTGCCGGGGCCGCACTATCATCCCCCGCATCCAGTGCCGGGTTCGTCACAGCCGTGTTCAACGCAATCGTCTGAACCGGCCCGCCATTATCCGCCAGCAGACCGCCGCCGTTGGCGTCCAGCGCGGCAAACACATCTACAGCTGTCCCCGATGTGAGCGAGGTCGTGGACGTGACTGCCCCACCGACGTCTGCATTCGTCGTTGCGCTATTGCCCAGTACTATGCTGTTGGTCAGCGTCGCTGTGCCACTGTTCTGAAGACCACCGCCGTACCCGTAAGGACCCGATGCGTTGTTTCCACTGATCGTGCTGTTGGTCAGCGTGGCCGTGCCACGGTTGATCATCCCGCCGCCGCCATAATACGTCGCTTCGTTTCCGCTGAGCGTAGAATTGGTCAGCGTCGCAGTGCCTCCGTAGCGGTTGTAGATCCCACCACCCTGAAAGGTTGCCGTATTCCCGCTGAGTGTACTGTTGGTCAGCGTCACCGCGCCGCGGTTCCAAAGCCCGCCGCCCAATTCCGCCGAACTGTCGCGGATTGTGCTGTTGGTCAGGGCGACCGTTGCACCAGTATCAATGTAAATGCCGCCGCCGGACCCGGCGTAGCCATCTGTGATCGTCAGGGCGTGCAGGGTCGACGTTCCGCCGGTTGCATTGAACACCCGCGAGGCATCGTTGCCCGAGATCGTGATGTCTGCCGAATTATCGCCGTCGATATCACCGTCAATGGTCACATCCGTGGACAGAACCAGTTCCGTCCCGCCCAGCGTGATCGTCTCACCGGATAGCGCCGCGTCAAAGGTTATCGTGCTGGCATCCGCATTAGAATTGGCAAAGGCCAAAGCCTCGCGCAGCGAGGTTTGGTAGTCATAAGCGTCAACGACGTCGGACGTTGTTGTGACGATCAGGCTGGCGGTTTC
>NZ_VOGO01000048.1 GCF_007923355.1 Falsiphaeobacter marinintestinus | reverse complement strand
CTACGACAGATGCCCCAAGGTCTTCCTGTCAGCCTGTGCCCTGGCCGCTGTCGTCATGTTTTGGTTATGAATCCTGACCCTAGCGAGTCTCCTCGTCGCTGAAAGCTCTGAACGATAGCCTGTCATACCTCGGTCGTAACGACCCAATGTGCATTCAGAATGGAGCTTGGGCTTTCTCGACGTTCAACTTGTTTGGGTAACGGGGTGGTTGCGCGCGTTAAGTTATTAAAAAGTTCACGTTTTCAGTCAAGGGTTGGGATTTCGCACCGCCGCCAGATCAAGGTTGAGAAAACATGTACTATTTCGATTTTTCCAAAACTCCGTTCTCCATTCTTGAGGTTTCAGAGATATTGGGCAAAAATCCGAGCTGTATTTTGGACCTTCTGAACTCAGGAGATTTGCCAAGCAACGTTCATATCCTTACCGGATCCGGTCGTGTGGAGTGTTTCCCGAGTGCCTATGACATTATTGACTACAAGGCCAAATCATCCCTTAGAAGCTTTACTTTCGATAGTGAGCACCACAGCAATCTTACCGAGATCGTTGATGATGTCCTCGACATATATATGGCAGACCAGAATTCCATGGTGGAATTTGTCAATGACATGTTCAATTACCCACGCCAAACTGTTGAAAATGTGCAAAGTATCGTTCTCGACGAGCCTCCGGAGAGTGCTATTTTTGAATTGACCCAAGTGTGTGAGGATTTAAAAGATGTTCTCAGCAGAATCCTCACAGGTTTGCACATGCGGCTAGGTATGGGGATTAGGGTCAGGATGCATTGATTTGGTTGCGGTTGTCGGATCGGGCTGATTCAAGCTCCTGAACTTCAGGAGGCGTGATGAGCAATCTTTTTTGGCTGACCGATGAGCAAATGGCTCGGCTCCGGCCTTTCTGTCCAAAGAGCCATGGCAAACCACGTGTCGATGACAAGCGTGCCTTGAGTGGGATTATGTTTATCAATCGCAATGGCTTGCGTTGGTCTGATGCTCCAAGGGAGTATGGTCCGCCCAAGTCGCTCTACAACCGTTGGAAACGATGGAGCGACATGGGCGTGTTTGCCCGGATCATGGATGGGTTGGCGGCGGAGGCCGCTGATCACAAGACCATTATGATCGATGCCACTTACCTCAAAGCACACCGCACGGCTTCCAGCCTGCGGTTGAAAAAGGGGGGCGTGGCAAGCTGATTGGCCGAACAAAGTGTGGGATGAACACGAAGCTGCATGCCGTCACCGACACGGACGGTCGTCCGGTCCGCTTCTTTATGACGGCCGGTCAAATCAGCGGCCACACCGGAGCCAGGGCTTTGGTCAGCACCCTGCCATCGGCCGATTGGCTGTTGGGAGACCGGGGGGGATGACGCGGACTGGTTCGGTAATCCCCCCTAAAAATAGTGGTGTTCAAAAGTAGAATTTTCTCGGCAAGATATCTGAGGAGATTTTGAATGAAGAACGGACGAT
>NZ_VOGO01000047.1 GCF_007923355.1 Falsiphaeobacter marinintestinus | reverse complement strand
GAGAAATCCGTGACCCAGAACCCGCGCGAGGTGGCTACCAAGTTTGGCAAGAGCATCGACACCTTCTTTGCTCAAGGGTTCCCCGAGGCCGAAACGGCTTTGGCAGTTTGGATTACCTATCTCGAAGATGACGCGCTCAATGGCCCGGACGACCCGTTGTTCCCGGCAACCGACATCGTGCCGCAATCCAACACCGGATTCTCAGCCGAGGGATTCGCGCGCCGCCCTTGGAAAAGCACCGAACCCGTACGCAAGATCGTCAACGCCGCCTTCGCCGCCGCAAATCTGGATGCCTTCGGCCCGCACGCCTTTCGCCACATGCTGGCCCGCCACGCAGCCAAGACTTGCAGCTCGGTCGCAGAATTGGTCGCCACTTCGCAGAACCTCGGCCATACCGACGTGCTGACAACGCTGCGCAGCTACGGACAGATCAGCCGTGAGCGGCAACGGGCACTGATCACGGGCGAGTCAGGGGATGATGTTCTGGAGGACTGATCAGGTCGATCTGACCGAATTCAATCAAAAGTGGCGCGTGGGAACAAGTGTGGGAACGCATTCCGCAAATCTACATATTTACGCTACAAATCAATCACTTAGCATTGATTTGTGGCGGAGACGAAGGGATTCGAACCCTCGAGACCCTTCCGGGCCTACTCCCTTAGCAGGGGAGCGCCTTCGACCACTCGGCCACGTCTCCACCGACGCGTATAGCCAAGTAAACATAGGGGTTACAAGGCAAAAACCTCCAGTTTTGAAATTTTCTTACCTGGGCAAAAATACCCTCAAAATGGCACTCAGTGGCACAGAATGGCACTGGGTTTGGGAAACATTTGGTCAATTTCCCTTACAGGGAAAGCGCCTTGAACTGCGTCAAGACAATTTTGCAATGGCAATCGCCAAGCGCGAGGACCAACGATCAAAAAGCGTTTCCGTCAACGCCCGCTCGAACCGATCTCCTTTTTGCAAGGAGGTTTGGTCATGAAAAGCGCCAAGGACGATCCAGGTTCAGTAAGTACAAAAGAGCTGGCCGAATATTGGAGAATGCCGTCTGTCAGGGCCGCTCGTGAACTTGCACGGGCACTCGGACTATTGCGTGTCAAAGGTAAATTCCCCTGGTATTCTGTCTGGGCAACTGAGGGCTTGGCTCCACCGCGACGCAACAGGTGGGAAGAATTAAAGCTTCCGCATTGTACCGCAGTCGATGTGGCTGAAGCACTCGGTGAGTCTGTACGATCTGGAAGGCGGCGTGGCGTTTCAAAGCCTGATCCGAGTTTCCCAGACCCGATCCCGCTCCGGAAAAAGCCGATGCTCTGGCGCGCAGCGCAGCTACGCGCTTGGCAGGCGGGTTTGCAAGTCCCGCACTATCCGGTCGCTTCGACGGCAGCGAGACGCACACCAAAACCCCTGGCCAACCGCACTCAAGAACCTCCGTCCAATACCTACAATCCGTTCGCCGAAGCACGATCTGCGGCCCCCGGGAACGGTTAAATGACACCCCCGACGAACAACGGAAAACATTGAGCAGCCCCACTTGAGTGGTCCATTTTAAAAGTTAGTGCATGATTGGCCGTTGATCCATCGGGATGATGGCCTCT
>NZ_VOGO01000046.1 GCF_007923355.1 Falsiphaeobacter marinintestinus | reverse complement strand
GGTAATAGGTTTGTTCCGTCACTCCGATCTGTCTGATCGCATCAATCCGGGGCATCCCTTGCCCCATCAGAACTTCAACCTGCCGCAACTTCACGACAATCTCTTCGGGCTTGGGTCTTTTAATGGCCATCTCTGATCCTCAGCTTTCCTAATCATAGGGGCGGACCACTTCAAAGGGGGAGGCTCATCTCCGCGCCATTTACCGATCATCATATCTGCGGGCACTACATCGAGACTATCGAAATAGTCGAGTGCTTCTTGCGGGGTCATTTTTTGATTTGGCTTTGTCATATTGCTTCTCTTTGGTTTTTAGGGTTGTAAATACATCCCTAAAGTTCTGATGTTTTTCGATTTCTATATGCAGCCCGGTCGAGATGGTTTGTATCGAAGAGAGCGGCGAAAAGGCGGCTTATTGTATCGGGGTCTGGCGTACACCCCCCGTTGATCCAATGCAGCAATGCGGCGCTGATGGCACCGGCGTGGGCCGTTGCGACAAGTTCCTTAAAATCTTCTGGCTCCCCATTGATGTTTGCACAACAGGAGGTTTTACGCAGGTCACGTGGATGTCGTGCTCTTTCCATTCGAGGTTCAAGGCCTTTGTCAGCCCATTCACATAGAACTTGGTTGCACTGTAGACCGCTATCAGAGGGATGCCGTGGACGCTTGATGTGGAGCAAAGATTCACCATCGTCGCACCCGGAGTTTCTTTGAGCAGAGGAAACGCCAGCTGTGCCACGTTGGTGAGACCTTTCACGTTCACCTCGACCATCGCATCGTTCGCCTGCGCATCGCCAAGTTCAAACGGCCCTCCGCTCAAGACGGCCGCATTGTTCACCAAAAGATCCAGATGCCCATTTGTGTGCTCGCTGAACAGGGCAAGTGCACCTTCAATCGAACCTCTGTCCGAGACGCCGCAAAACCCGCCGCAAGCCTCTGCAAATTCAGAACGTTCAAGAAGTTTGTTTATTCCTTCTTGATTGATATCAAACAATCCCACTTTCCACCCCTGACGCGCCAATTTGGTCGCCGTTGCCAGCCCAATTCCCGTAGCAGCACCCGTTACAAACGCAGTTTTCATTGGTTCATCCTCACTCTTTTGCCCCGGTTCCTGCACTGGCCACTCAAGTCAAAGTTGAAACCGAAACACGTAGATTTCGTTTTCTACCCGTTACGGCGTTTTTGATCTTTGATGCCAAGATCAGATGAACTTACGCAGGATCTTACCCACCGTATGCTGATAGCGGCGCACAGGGGGATTAAACAAAAAAGCTCCATTTAGCTTGGGCTGATAGAAGACGGATTTGAGGTGACTAAACGTGTCGAACCCGGCTTTGCCGTGGTATGCGCCCATTCCGGACTCGCCAACCCCGCCGAACGGCATTGAATCCGCGACTACGTGGAAGGATGTTTCGTTTACACAGGCACCACCGGACAAAGATTTATTTAGCCAAGCGTCTCGCTCTGAATGTTTGTCGGTGAAGATGTAAAGCGCCAAGGGGGCCGATCGCTGCGCTACAAACGCCATGGCTGTTGAATGTCACTGAGAACTGACCCGGTATCGCCCTGAATTGTCACTGAGAATTGACCCATGTGAACACACTTCCC
>NZ_VOGO01000045.1 GCF_007923355.1 Falsiphaeobacter marinintestinus | reverse complement strand
CCTATGTGCGGAATGATTGGCTGATTTGGCATCAGATCATTGTCATGCTGGTGCGTTCCAGCATGTTTGAATGTGTGTCAGTTCGGCCTTTTGGTCAACAACGCGTCTCTCCCATAACAAACACAGAGTACGCTTTTGCGGCTCTCACCGTCCTTAAGACGAGATCTTCGGGTCGTTGAGCAGAAGGCCTGAACATTATCTACGAGGTCGAGTGCTCGCCTCTACGGCCCTTACAGAGAAAGGTCCTTCTGCTGTCGATCATCCCTCAAAGAAGGGACGATAGGGTTCGCCGCGTTTGATGATCCCGTGTACGGTGCGGGCCATTTTTGCGGCGATTGCGGTATACGCCTTGCGGCGCAAATGAGTGTTCTGTCGATCCTTGGCGATGTAGCGTTCGAACTTATCTCGGAAGCTGTTGGTCTTTTGCATGATGGCCACCTGACCAGCCATCCAGAGTGTGCGGCGCAGTCGGGCGTTGCCGTATTTGGACAGCCTGGTCTGGCCTCGAAAGGTCCCGGACTGGATGGTTGCGAGGTCCATCCCGCAAAACTTGAGGAACTGCCGATGATGGTTGAAGCGGCGCAGATCGCCAGCCTCAGCTAAGATGGTCAGGGCGTTTACTGGGCCGATCCCGGGGATGGATGTCAGCAGCTGGTAATCTTCGTTATTCTTAAGCAACTCAACAGCACGATCCTCAATCTCGTTGCGTTGTGCGATCAGGCTACGCCCCTCGGCTAGAACCAGTTTGAACATCCGGGCGGCATCAGAGTCCGGTGCAATGGGCAGGCCTACAGATGATTTTGCGGTCTGATAAATATCTGCGAGCAAACGCTCTTTTGAGACTTTGCGCCCGACAACTTCCCAGGCGTCGGCAACGAAAACCCCTTGGCTCATTGCTGAGATAAAGTGCGGTGACGGATAGCGTTCCAGGAAAGCAAAGAACCAATCACTACGCGAACTGCGGTGAAATCGTTCTGCCTCGGGCCAATAAAGGGGCAGATAGTGGGTCAGAACCCGGTGCCAAAGTTCTGTCTTCGAACGCGAGACGACGTCATGTGTCTTGGACAGTTCCTGAAGATCATTTGTGCCGCAGATCATTGGGTCATGGTAGAACTGCTCGTTCCCGATCTGCATCATGTGCAGGATGACCTGCGCGTCTTTGGGGTCGTTCTTGTCCCAACTGTTGTTCAAGGCTTCACGGGTGCGTGCCAAGGCGACTGAAGAGACCAACTTCACCTCGAACCCGGCGATCCCGAGCCGATACGCAAGGGCGCGGTGATAGTTGCCCGTGGCTTCAAAGGCTGCGCGGACAGGACGGTGATAATCCGACAGCGTAGTGATCAGCCGGTTGAAGTCGTCGAGCTGGTTCAGAACTGTCAGACGGCGACGGCGCTTTCGGCCGGGAACAGCGATCAAAACTTCATGGCGGGCTTTTGCGATATCAATCGCCACCAAAACAGGCTCGGCTTGTGCAATAATGGCATTGGTCATAGTCGGTCTCCCTTGCGGTGTGGTTTGTTGCAAAACCACTGTAGGGACCTGAGACCCGGCTATGATCACCTGCTGCGCTATTTGGGGGCTGCGCAGGCAATCATAGCCTTAAAACCGGCGTCATTCCAAAGGTGTTA
>NZ_VOGO01000044.1 GCF_007923355.1 Falsiphaeobacter marinintestinus | reverse complement strand
AACTCAGGGCCATAGCACGTCGGGAAGAAGCGCTGTTTATAGGTTATGGCCACGCGCGCAGCCCTCAGATAGCGCAGCGGGTGGCCATAACCGGGTCTCAGGTCTCAACAGTGGTTTTGCATGAACCACACTGATGAGGAGACCGGCTATGGCCGCCAACCATTTTAAAGCTTCGACCTTGTTGGTCGCTATCGACATTTCAAAATATCGTCACGAGGTCCTGATCGGTATCCCGGGCAAAAAGCACCGCCGTCGTTTGACGATCACAAACACGCTTGCGGATTTCCAACGGCTGGTTAGCACCCTTGCCAGCTACGACCTGCCAGTACGGATCGGGTTCGAGGCGACCGGCAATTACCATCGCACGCTTGCCCACCATCTTGGCCAGTCGGGGTTTGACCTGAAGCTTGTGTCTTCGGTCAGTTTGGCGCGAACGCGAGAAGCGCTGCACAATAGCTGGGATAAAAATGATCCAAAGGATGCGCAGGTCATCCTGCACATGCTGGAGATAGGTGCAGTTCAATTCTTCCATGACCCGCTTGTGACTGGCACCGCCGACATTCAGGAGCTGTCAAAGACCCACGAGATCGTCTCACGCTCCAAAACCGAACTATGGCACCGCATCCTGACGCATTACCTGCCGCTGTACTTTCCGGAGGCCGAGCGCTTTTATCGAAGCTCGCGCACAGACTGGTTTCTGGCTTTCCTCGATAGGTACCCTTCGCCGCACATGATCTCGGCGATGAGCCGGGAAGCATTCATCAAGGACGCATGGCAAGTTGTGGGCCGCAAAGTCGGCAAAGAGCAAATGCTCTCAGATATTTACGCCACAGCTGTCGCTTCTGTGGGCCTGCCGGTTCACCCAGAGTCGGACGCCGTTCGCATGTTCCGGCTGGTGCTGGCAGAAGGGCGCAGCCTCATTCGCCAGCGCAATGAGATTGAGGCACGAGCTGTCGAGCTTCTGTCCGACCTTCCCGACTACCTGCTGCTGACGACCATCCCGGGGATCGGTCCCATCAACGCTATGACTATTCTGGCTGAAGCTGGGGATCTTCGGCGTTTCCAGCACCATCGCCAGTTCCTGAAGTTCTGTGGGCTGGACCTCGCGACCATGCAATCCGGCACGTTCCGTGGGCAAAGCAAGATATCAAAATATGGGAACGCCCGGTTGCGTCGAACACTTTGGATGGCTGGACAGACCGCGGTTCTCAAACGCACCAACAGCTTCAGAGACAAGTTTGAACGCTATATCTCGAAAGACCGGCATAACGCGCATCTGAGACGCAAGGCATACACTGCTATCTCAGCGAAGATGGCGCGAACCGTACACGCCCTGGTCAAACACGGCGAACCCTATCGCCCCTTCTTTGAAGCGGGCGGGCCCAGGCGGAAGGACCTCTCTCTGTAGTGGCCGTGGAGGCAGCTTGCTGACCTCGTAGATAATGTTCGGGCTTTCTGCTTGGGATTTAGGATCTCGTCTTAAGGACGGTGAAGGCCGCCATCGCGCGTACCTTGTGTTTGCTATGGGAGAGACCACTTCTTGACGGCAGAGCCCGTCTGGGCAAACTTAACACGGCATTCGATCCCTCGAATGCCCCAAGACCAGCTGACCTAAATGGCCAGATCTTCCCGACATAGGACGTTGTCAGATCGGATGTA
>NZ_VOGO01000043.1 GCF_007923355.1 Falsiphaeobacter marinintestinus | reverse complement strand
ATCCCTCGAATGCCCCAAGACCAGCTGACCTAAATGGCCAGATCTTCCCGACATAGGACGTTGTCAGATCGGATGTAGGCAGGCACGCCCCGAAGAATGAACAGGTCGGTCAGAGTGTCGATGACCTCGGTCGAGTTCAGCTTCCGCTTCACCCGGATCGTGAGACATTCACGGCTGTGTTCGTCTGGGATGTTCAATGTTCTGAAGGCCCTGCCATCTTCAGTTCGGTGATGCACGAAGTCGTTCGACCAGACGTGGTTGCGATACTCTGGCCGGAGCCGGACACATGATCCATCGTTCATCCAGAGCCGTCCCCTCTTGGGTTGTTTCATTGGCACTTTTAGCCCCTCGCGCCGCCACAGACGTTCAACTCGCTTGTCATTCACCCGCTGCCCGGCAGGCGATTGCATAGCAATCTGCCGAGAGGGGGCCAGCCCGCGTCTCGCAACAAAGCAGCAACTCGACGGTAGCCATATCGACCGTACTGTCGCGTCAGCTCGATCATGTCAGTTACCAGGCGATCTTCATCGGCACGCCCCTGTGGCAATCGCCGTTGTGTGGATCGGTGTTGACCCAGAACGCGATAAACCCGACGCTCAGAAGCCTTCATCTGGCTGCGCACAAGATCGATGCAGGCCCGGCGACTCGAGGGGCTCAGAAGTTTCCCCGTGCGGCCTCAGACAGGATCAGTTTGTCCAACGTCAGGTCTGACACAGCACGGCGAAGGCGCTCGTTCTCCTTCTGGAGCCGCTTTAGTTCCTTGAGTTGTTCTGTGCCCATTCCGCCGTACTTCATTTTCCAGCGGTAATAGGTTTGTTCAGTCACACCGATCTGTCGGATCGCATCAATCCGGGGCATGCCTTGCCCCATCAGAACTTCAACCTGCCGCAACTTAACGACAATCTCTTCGGGCTTGGGTCTCTTAATGGCCGTCTCTGGTCCTCCGCTTTCCTAATCATAAGGGCGGACCACTTCTTTGGGGGAGGCTCAACACCCAAACGGCGTGTAAAGGCGAAGCTTCGCGAAGACCGCGAAGAGGCGGTGAATCCAAATGATGTTTGGGCGATGGACTTCGTGCACGACCAGCTGGCGACGGGCCGCAAGATACGCATCCTGACAGTCGTCGACACGTTCTCCCGCTACGTGCCGGTGCTAGATGCGCGGTTCAGCTACAAGGGCGAAGACGTCGTCGCGACTTTGGATCGTATCTGCCGCAAGACCGGGTATCCCAAGACAATCAGGGTCGATAATGGCAGCGAATTTGTCTCTCGTGACATGGACCTTTGGGCTTACCAACGGGGTGTCACGCTGGACTTCTCAAGGCCGGGAAAGCCGACCGACAATGCCTACGTCGAGGCATTCAATAGCAAACTCCGATCCGAATGCTTGAACGCTCACTGGTTCATGGGTCTTGAAGATACCGCCGAAAAGCTGGAGGCTTGGCGTAGAGACTACAACGAAGAAAGACCGCACAGCGCGATCGGGAACAACGTCCCAGCAGCGCTGATGAAATTGCCAGACGTATCCAACCCGTCTGTGTGATCAAAGGGCGAAAAACCTAGCCCCAAGCGGGGACACTTCCGGTAGCACAGCACAGACCCGAAAACTCTCCTTATGAATGAGGGAGCATCGGAGGGCAGGTCACCACCATTTACTTCATATAAGATACTGTTTTTAAAGAAAAATAATCAACATTCGACTGTGTATCCCCTTAATCGTGAACCTTTAGGGTCAGGATGCATTGATTTTCGGCGCGCTGCGTGATTCACCGCTTCCAAAACGGAGCGGTGACATGTCTGATCT
>NZ_VOGO01000042.1 GCF_007923355.1 Falsiphaeobacter marinintestinus | reverse complement strand
GCCTCGCGCAGCGAGGTTTGGTAGTCATAAGCGTCAACGACGTCGGACGTTGTTGTGACGATCAGGCTGGCGGTTTCCTGCAGTTCCAAGGCGCCAAGGTCGCTGATGTTCGCGCCATTGTTGGACACCGGGGCATCTCCGCGTCCGGCCCCTGATGCATCAGCAGCCGGCGCCGCGCCGTCATCGCCTGCATCCAGCGCCGGGTTGGTCAAGGTAGAGTTCAGAGCAATGGTCTGAACCGGGCCGCCATTGTCCGCCAGCAACCCGCCTCCAGTGCCATCCAACGCCGCGAACACCGCCGCCGCCGTCTCGGACCCTGCACCGGTGAGCGATGTTGTCGCGTTGAAACTGCCGATGTCGTTTGAGACTTCCTCGGATCCAGCAGCGCCCGCGGAATTCCCCAACACAATGCTGTTGGTCAGCGTCGTGGTGCTTCCTGTTCCAGTGTAGATCCCGCCACCTTTGATAGTCGCCGTATTGCCACTGAGCGTGCTGTTGGTCAGCTCCGCCACGCCGCGGTTTGAAATGGCGCCGCCGACAAAAGTGGAATTGTCGCTGAGCGTGGTATTGGTCAACGTCGCTGTGCCGAAGTTGTTGTAGATCCCGCCGCCGCGATTGTCTGCTGAATTACCGCTGAGTGTGCTGTTGGTCAGCGTCACGGTGCCCGCGTTGTGCACGGCCCCGCCAAAACTGGCGGACCCGCCGCTGATGGTGCTGTTGGTCACATCGACAGTCGCGCCGTAAGAGATGTGCAGACCACCGCCATTTCCAGTGCCTGCTTCGCCGTCTGCGATCGTCAATGCGTGCAGGGCCGATGACCCGGCGGTCGCGTTGATCACCCGCGAGACATCATTGCCCGAGATCGTGATGTCCGCGATATCGTCGCCGTCGATATCACCGTCTATGGTCACATCAGTGGACAACACTAGCTCGGTTCCGCCCAGCGTGATCGTCTGGGCGGACAGGGCCGCATCAAAGGTGATCGTGCTGGCATCCGCATTGGAATTGGCAAAGGCCAGGGCCTCGCGCAGTGAGGTCTCGCCATCCGTCAGATCAACAACATCGGTGGCAATCGTGACATGTAAACCGGGCGCTTCGACGACCAGTTCCACTGCGCCCAGATCGCTGATGTTCGCGCCGTTATTGGCAATCGTCAAAGCGTCAAAACGTATGTTGCCAGTGGCATCGGTCGCGGGCGCCGCACTGTCATCTCCCGCATCCAGCGCAGGGTTCGTCACATCGCTGTTCAGTGCAATCGTCTGAACTGATCCGCCATTATCGGCCAGCAACCCTCCGCCGGTGCCACCATCAATCTGTGCGAATACATCTGCCGCAATTCCAGACGTGAGCGAGGTTGCAGAGCTGATTGCGCCAGAGACTTCCGCGTCTGAGGTCGCGCTGTTGCCCAGAACGATGCTGTTGGTCAGCGCGGCCGTGCCACTGTTGTGAATGCCACCGCCATCACCAGACAGTCCCAATGCACTATTCCCGCTGATCGTGGTATTGGTCAGTGTTGCGGAGCCAAGGTTAGCGATGCCGCCGCCATAGTTCGTTGCCTCATTGCCGCTGAGCGTCGAATTTGTCAGCGTCGTGGTGCCGCCGCTTCGGATGTAAATTCCACCGCCATGAATGGTCGCCGTATTGCCGCTGATCGTGCTGTCAATCAGTGTCGCCGTGCCACCAGGCCGAACAAAAATCCCACCGCCGAAATACGCGGTACTGTCGCGGATTGTGCTGTTGGTCAAGGTCACCGCAGCGCCATTATAGACGTAAACGCCACCGCCAGTGAACCCGCCGCCGTCAGCGACGGTCAGCGCATGCAAAGTCGACGTTCCATTCTCCACGCTGAACACCTGCGAAGCATTGCCGCCAGAGACCGTGATGTCAGCGACATCATCGCCATCGACATCACCATCGATGGTCACATCCGAGGTCAGCAACAAG
>NZ_VOGO01000041.1 GCF_007923355.1 Falsiphaeobacter marinintestinus | reverse complement strand
GTTCCGGGGCCACCGATCAGCACGACATTCTCGGCCGCTTCGATGAACTCGCATCGGTGCAGCTGCCGCACTGTCGCTTCGTTGATCTCGCTGGACGCAAAATCAAAGCCCGTGAGGTCTTTGTACGCGGGGAAGCGCGCCACCTTCGTGTGGTAGGCAATGGATCGCACTTCGCGTTCAGCGATCTCGGCCTTGAGTAATTGCGACAGTAGTGGCGTCGCGGCTTCGAACGCTGGCGCGCCCTGGGCGACCAAGTCTTCGACCGCATTTGCCATGCCGTAGAGCTTGAGGCTGCGCAGCATGATGACGATAGAGGCTCCGGCTGGATCATGACGCATGGCGCTTCTCCCCAGCTTGTCTCAACCCATCATAACGATCTACGTTGGCCTCGGGCGTTGTCTGCAATGCCAGCGCATCCGGCGGATCCACTTCGGGGTGATCTGTCGGTTTGCGATCAATCAATCGATGCAGCAGGTTCAGGATATGCGTTTTGGTGGGAACGCCTTCTTCAAGGGCTAGCTCTACAGCTCGCAAGACATCCTCTTCATTGTGCTGAAGAACCAATGACAGGACGTCGACCATTTCCCTGTCGCCGCCGTCCTTGCGCAGCATGTGATCCTGCAGCTGGCGGAAAGCATCCGGCATCTCTGTAAACGGCGCGCCATTGCGCAGAGCACCTGGTTTGCGTTGGATGACAGCCAGATAGTGACGCCAGTCATAGATGACCTTGCCAGGCTTGCGATGTGACCGCTCAATGATCCGTGCGTGCTCACAGACTGGTTGCCCTTCAGCGACGACAACCAGCCGTTCGGGGTAGACATGTAGGCTCACCCGGCGGTTCGCAAAACTGGCAGGCACGCTGTAGCGATTGCGCTCGAAAGTGATCAGGCACGTCGGGGACACCCGTTTGCTGTGCTCAATGAAGCCGTCAAACGCAGGCGGCAGTGTCATTAGCATGGGCCTTTCGGCCTCTCATACGTCAGCGACGGAACCCGGCAAGGCCTTGTGCGAGGTCTCCGCCCACAGGGCGATGCAACGATCTTCAAGCCACTGGTTCAGTTCTTTCAGATCGGCAAAGACAGGCATGACCTGCCACATCCGGTTGCGCGCATCCTGCACATTCTTCTCAACCTGGCCCTTCTCCCAGCCCGCCGCAGGGTTGCAGAACTCAGGCTCAAATACATAGTGACTGGCCATAGCCTTGAAGCGCGCATTGATGTCGCGTTGTTTGCCTTTGCCAACGCGGTCCACCGCTGTCTTCATATTATCGTAGATGCCCCGGCCTGGAACGCCACCAAACACCCTGAATGCATGCCAATGGGCGTCGAACAGCATCTCATGCGTTTGTAGTGGGTACGCCCGCACCAGGAACGCCCGGCTGTGCGACAGCTTGATATGCGCCACCTGCAGTTTGACCCGCTCGCCTGCGATGTTGGCCCAATCCTCGCTCCAATCGAACTGGAAAGCTTCACCCGGCTGGAACACCAAAGGCACATAGGTCCCGCGACCCGTCGTCTGTTCCGCACGATGCCGATCTTCACGCCATGCCCGGGCAAAAGCTGCAACGCGTTTATAGGAGCCGTCATATCCCAGCTTCACGAGATCAGAATGCATCTGCTTCACGGTACGACGCTCTTTGCGTGACTTCCGTGTCTGGATCAATAGCCACGCAGACAAACGATCCGCATAGGGGTCCAGTTTGCTTGAGCGCTTGGGCGTCTTGAACTTCGGTTCTACCGCGCCTTCGCGCAGATACTTCTTCACAGTATTCCGAGACAAACCCGTGCGGCGGGCGATCTCGCGTATCGGCATTTTATCACGCAATGCCCAGCGTCGGATAACACTTAAAAATCCCATGTTGATCACTCCAAATCTCCCCAACCAAAAACGTCGGGGAAGTGTGTTCACATGGGTCAATTCTCAGTGACAATTCAGGGCGATACCGGGTCAGTTCTCAGTGACATTCAACA
>NZ_VOGO01000040.1 GCF_007923355.1 Falsiphaeobacter marinintestinus | reverse complement strand
CGCCATCACCAGCAGGCGTTCGCCCAGCAGCAAGGCCTCTTCGACTGAGTGGGTGATCAGGATGATGGTCTTGCCGGTTTCTTTCCAGAGTTTGAGCACCAGCCCCTGCATCTTTTCGCGCGTCAGCGCGTCCAGCGCACCCAGCGGTTCATCCATCAGGATCACATCTGGATCGTTAGCCAGACAGCGCGCGAGGGCAACGCGTTGTTGCATGCCGCCTGAAAGTTCGTAAATCGCCTTGTCCTTGAAATCACCCAAACCTGTGACGTCCAGCAGGTGATCGACATGCGCGCCATAGTCACTTTCTTTTTGGCCATTCATACGCGGGCCAAAACTGACATTGTCCCGCACGTCCATCCATTCGAAAAGCGCCCCCTGCTGGAACACCATACCGCGTTCGGCATCCGGTCCGAGACAGACGTGACCGTTCATCACAACTTTGCCTTCGGTCGGGGCCAGGAAGCCGGCCACAATGTTGAGAAGGGTGGTTTTTCCGCAGCCCGAAGGGCCCAGCACACTCATCAATTCACCTTCGTTGAGATGAAGTGAGACGTCCTTCAATGCCTGAACCGAGCTGCCATTCGGCAGATCGAAACGCATCGAGACGTTTTCGATAGACAATCCCGACATGGCCTTCCTTTCAAAATGAGGTGTCGCTTGGGGTAATCAACCCTTTGCGCTCTGGCAGGCGCATTTCGCGCAGGCGTCCCTCAGAACGCGAGAGCCAGTTGGAAAAAGGCGCGACCCGAACACGTCGGGCCGCGCCAATAGTTGACTTACGGATTACATGCCGCCTGCAGAAGCAAGCGGGCCAGTGTTGACCGCACCGTCATAGCTGTCGAGGGCGCTGTCGATGCTGTCGGCTTCGACGAACACGTCCGCAACGCCCTTCATGAAGGTCTGTGCATTGCCGCCCAGCCAGGCTCCGCTCAGCTGTTCTTCAACCGTCGGGAAAGTGAAGGTCGAGATGGTCGCCATGGTGGCGTCTTCATCCATACCGGCATCCTTGGCGATCACCGGCAGCATTTTCGCGCGGTTGGCTTCGTCCGCCCACATCGCGTTGGCATCTGCAGTGACTTTGAGGAACTTGGCAACCAGATCGCTGTTTTCCGCGACCCAGCCCGTCGGACCCGAGGTTACGTCGAAGACCAGAATGCCCAGCTCGGTCTTTTCGGCACCGGACAGCAAGACGTTGCCGTGCTCAAGCGCGCGACGCAGCGACCCGCCCCAGCCACAGAACATGTCGATCGAGCCCTGTGCGATTGCGGCCGCAGCATCAGGCGGATCCATGTCGACGACATCCATCGAGCCGACATCCACGCCAAAGTGGCTCATCTGCTTGAGGAAGCCGTAGTGGGCGGCGGTGCCCAGCGGTACGGCGACTTTCTTGCCGGCCAGCTCGCCCGCGTTCGACTTGTCGATTTCCAGTTCCGAACGCACAACGCAGTTGTCGTTTTCAGCATAGGACACGGCGACGTCGAGGATCTGAAGATCCTGACCGGCCGACGTGGCGACCACGAAGGGTGGCACACCCTGGCTGACCGACAAATGCACGTCGCCCGACGCCATCGCCGCCGACATTTTCACACCCGATTCAAAGCTGACCCAGTTGACTTTCTGGCCCAATGCTTCGTCGTAGGTGCCCATTTGCTTAGCGTATTCGAAGGGCATCGGCCATTCAAGGAAGTACGCGACGGTGATGTCAGACATCGCCGTCGTCGCCGACAGCGCAGTCGCCAGTCCGGCCACCATTCCGAGTGCAGTTTTTTTCATTTTTGTTCTCCCTGGTTGTTCTTCTGTTTTGTTATCTTTGTCGAGTTTCGTGTTGTGAAACCCGTTTTTGGTTTTGCGAAGCTACGAGTGAGCATGTCATCCCGTCAAACTTTTTTACTCGAAAACGCGCTTGCCGCGCAATAAAATGACGCAGCCACAAACCGTTGCGCCACAAGTTTCGGCGCTGCAGCGAAAACGCGATCAGGTAGCTAGCATGCTGAAATCATGGCACAAAATTGATCTGGCTTGGCCGAAGCTCCGGGCGTAGCGCCTAATCTGGCCTTAAGGTCGGATGGATCTGGCATTATAACGACTGTCAATTCGCTTACTCAGCCCCTTCTTCGGTTGTGAGCAGCCCCACTTGAGTGGTCCATTTTAAAAGTTAGTGCATGATTGGCCGTTGATCCATCGGGATGATGGCCT
>NZ_VOGO01000004.1 GCF_007923355.1 Falsiphaeobacter marinintestinus | reverse complement strand
CGACTTTATCTTCTGACCCTACCCGACCGCGTTTTGCCGGTGCAGGGCCGTTGCGGTGTGAAACAACGCAGCGGCCAATACGGAATTGCGCGCCCCCAACTATTCGACATCAGTCCCGGTCGGCAAAGGTACTGACAGATCGCCGGACAGCGTCCGGTTAAACAGCATCTGTGCTTGACTGAACTCAGTTACCAAAACTCAATCCACAGAGTCGTCAGATACCGAAAACCCTCGATCGACATTTGGAAATGCGCTTTTGGGGATATTCGAAAATTGCCTTCAAAAGACCTTCTCGGCCAAGTCACTTGACTGCAATTGGCCCTGATCGCCCCTTTTCCAGGCCAAATTTGATACGCTTCATGACTTAGATTGATGTTAATCAACTTAATTCACCTTAGCCATCTTACTCCACGCGTTCCGATCCTATCAATCCCGGGAAATAGGAAATGGCTGACATCGGCTGCAAAACCTCCATGGACTGCGATAAAAAGCTCTGTTCAACGCCCCTCCTAACCACCTGTTAACCAAGTCATACGACCGTTGTGGGCGGAGGATGTGTCATGCGCATGACCCTGACGGCCCTTGTGATCTGGTTGTGCGGTGCCTCCCTTGTGGCGGCCGGGGCCTGGTTGCGCGACGAGGACAGCCTGTTCACAGCTATCACCTCGACCCTAAGGATGAGCGGTGAAGAATTGCTGAACGAAACCGCGATCTATGCCGAATACGGCCTGTTCCCGCGCGCCACCATCGGGTTCGATTACAATCACCTGATCGGCTATTCCGGCCACGCGCTGGCCTTCCTGCGCCTACCCGTCGGCCCGCAGGATCGCGACCTGAAGATGGCGATCGAAACTGCGGCAGGCGGGCATCATTGGCAGGGAGAATGGAACCCGATGCTCAAGGCGACCCTGTCACTTGGGCGCGGTCTGAAAACCAGATGGGGCCATGGTTGGCTTTCGCTGGATGCTGCGGTTGAACAGCGCTTTGGCACGCCCAAACCGCTGTTCAAACTGGACGCGACCCTTGGGTTGCCCAACTTCGGACGGGTCGGTCCGATGTTTCAGATCGAAACCGCCAAAGCCAGCGGATTGCCCCTGCTCTGGACGCTGACTCCAAGCGTTCGCTACGACATGAAGAAACTCGGTACGCTGGTCATCGGCTTTGAACGCAAACATGGCCCGATCAACACCAGCGGCGTTAAATTCGGCCTCTGGAAACAGTTCTAGACAGGCCGCCAAAACCCGGCGCACGGCGGCGCGTCCCAATGCACGCAAACGGCCAGCTAGCCGATCACGGCAACGCGATATCCGATCCGCGGGAAATGGACGTTGATGTTGCCCACATCGGCGTCCGTTCTTGCGATCACCACGCGCTCGCTGGTTGCGGCAACCAACGTTCCTTCCACGGGCTGTTCGCCGCCGTCCAGATCGGGTGACACAATGACGTCCATACCCGCCACCAGCCCCTGCGGATCGTTCGGATCCTCATGGTGGACGACAATAGGCTCCACGACCGAAGCCCGCGCAATTGCCTCTTCCGGCGAGAGGTCCGACATCTGTCCATGCCCGATTTTCGCAACATTCGCTTCCCAAGCCTCAAGCTTTGGAAATTCTGACAGAAACGTCGGGCCTTGATTCCAGCGCCCGCGTAGAAACCAGATCAGATGATAGAACTGCGCATCAATCGCCGCAGGCTCGGCCCCCAGCAGGAATGTCCGGCCATCTGCAAGCTGCGTGTTCAGCCACGTCATTGGCCCCCGCATTTGCGCGGCCAGATGCGGCAGGTTTTCATTTGCCGCCTTCAGTCCCGCAGCCCAATCCGCGCCCAGGTACAACCGCCCGCGATCCTCGGCAAAATCCTCGGGCAAATCAGACCCGGCGGACCCCAGAACGATTTTGACGGTCAGATCGAAAAGCGCCCCATCCGTCCAGCGGCTCAGGCTCCAGATCAAACCGGCGTCCGATGTCGGGAAAAACGTCGGAGACGGAAACCGCCGCTCCAGTTCCTGCAGAATGCATTGTGTATCGCAATAGATGTCGGCCCCGATTTGCATGACCGGCGTCCGACGGTATCCGCCCGTCAGCTTGGTCAGCATGGGCTTGGGAGGCAGGCGCGGGATCTCGACAGACGACCACGACACCCCTTTGATCCCAAGCGCAATCCGCGCTTTTTCCGCGACAGGAGACTGCGGATAGTTATGCAAAATGACGTCAGACATCAGAGCCTCGGATTGGAAAAACTAAGGCATTTACCCAGCTCTGAGCCCTCACTGCAAGGTCCGTCTGGCGAATGATCCGAAGAATACCACAGCTGTCATGTTAGCCCGTTCAGGGTGGAAAGGCACCCTGCAATCCGTCCAAATCGATTACCTGCTGTGCCGACAGGCCGAGCCTTCGCATTGACCCGTTAAACCGACACGAATCGCCAAAATAGCGTCTGTCAATTGACCCGAGGGACAATGCGAAACGAGATACATTGCTCTAGGCTTCAGGGCGACACAATTGGGATGGAGACCGTAAATGAAACACTATTTATCTGGCTCGGCCTTGGCTTTGTTGATGGTTTCGCAAGCTGCGATCGCCCAGACGGCATTGAATCCTGACAAGGAAGACATCCCCGCGAAACCGAAAATCTATTCACCATACGCCGAACGCGCCGAGCACATGCCAAGCTTTGCCGAAGGTGTATTTTGGGGCGATACCCATCTGCATACGCGGTATTCGTCAGACAGCGGCATGATTGGCAACCTTCTTGGGCCTGATGATGCCTATGCATTTGCCAAGGGCCAGCAGGTCACAAGCTCAACCGGGCAGCCGACCAAACTGATCCGCCCGCTCGATTTCCTTGTTGTTTCGGATCATGCCGAAGCGCTTGGGCTTGCGCCTTATATCGCCGAAGCCAACCCTGACCTGCTGGCCACCGAAAACGGAAAGCGCTGGTACGACATGGTGAATTCAGGTGATGGGTACGAGGCGTTCCGGGAATGGGGAAGTTACCTGTTCACCGGCGATCCGATCAAAAGCCGAAAAATGCAGATCAACGTTTGGGAGCGGCAACTCGATGCCGCAGAACGCCACAACGATCCGGGGACTTTCACGGCCCTGATCGGATACGAATGGACATCGCTTAATACCGAAGAAAGCCCCTCGAACCTGCACCGGGTCGTCGTGTTCAAAGACGATGCAGACAAGGCAAAGCGGATCGTTCCGTTTTCCGCCTACGACAGCCAGGATCCCGAAGATCTCTGGGCGTGGATGCAAGCCTATGAGGACGATACTGGTGGGTCCGTGCTGGCCATCCCGCACAATGGGAACCTGTCGAATGGCCTGATGTTTGCCACCGAGCGTCTGAATGGCCAGCCGCTGACCAAGGAATATGCCGAAACAAGGATGCGGTGGGAACCGATCTACGAAGTCACCCAGATCAAGGGCGACGGCGAAACCCACCCGGTGCTGTCCACCACGGACGAATTTGCAGACTATGGAACATGGGACAAAGGCGACATCGCCGGTGTGAAGCCCAAGACACCCGAGATGCTGCCGCACGAGTACGCCCGTTCGGCTTTGCAAATCGGATTGCAGCAGGACGCGGAACTGGGTGCCAACCCGTTCAAATTCGGCATGATCGGGTCAACCGACGCGCACACGTCGCTCGCCTCGTCCCGGGAAGAGAACTATTGGGGCAAATTTGCCGGAACCGAACCGATGCCCGACCGTTGGGAACACTATGTCATCAAAGCGTTCTCGGGCGACGACAGCTTGTCCACATTTGCCTACGAGGAACTCGCCTCAGGTCTTGCCGGTGTCTGGGCCCGAGAAAACACGCGCGAGGCATTGTTTGATGCGATGATGCGCAAAGAGACCTATGCCACCACCGGCACGCGCATCTCGGTGCGCTTCTTCGGCGGCTGGGATTACGGCAAGGATGATGTCTTCCGTCCCGACGCGGTCGAGATCGGATATCAACGCGGTGTCCCGATGGGGGGCGATCTGCCAGCACGGGGGGATGCTGCGGCACCGGTCTTCATGGTCGGAGCGCTCAAAGATACATGGTCAGGCAATCTTGATCGCATCCAGATCGTCAAAGGCTGGGTCGATGCCAACGGCGACCGGCAGGAACGTATTTACGATGTCGCCTGTGCGGACCGCGCCGTTACAGACGACGGGCGCTGCGATGGTCCCATTGGGAACACCGTTGATGAGGCGAATGCAACCTACCTGAACAACATCGGCGACGCTGAAATGCGTGTGGTCTGGACCGACCCGGATTTCGACCCAGCCCTCAGGGCTGTCTACTATGCACGTGTTCTCGAGATCCCCACCCCCACCTGGCAAGCCTATGATCAGGAGTTTTTCCAGATGGAGATGGCGGGTGACATACCGCTTAGCCACCAAGAACGCGCGTATACCTCACCCATTTGGTACACGCCTGAGGGTTAACATCAGGTGTCTCGCGGATATCATTCCCAGATTTCCGCGAGATTCCAATCTGTCAGCCTGGTCCAACACAGCAGGTCGGGGTGTCTCGTGCATCGTTTCTCTGCCACCCGCCCGAAGTCCCAAATGTTGCAGTTGACCTCGAGGTCTTGATTGGGTTCAGTTTGGCGTCTGGATCCAAGTGTCGTAGAACAGGGCTGCGCCGCGCGCCCCAATGAATGCCACGGTTTTCATGCTGGATGTTTCAGGGCAAAACGGCGCCCAGCATCCTGTTGAAACCGCATGCCAACAACCCTATCCGCAAGCTGCCAATGAGATTTGGTATTGTAGTGTTTCGTGCCCACCCAGGGCTTTATCGGCTGTATAGGCTTTCATCAGAACACCGCCCGCTTTTTCAATAACACGTACCGATGCAGGGTTTTCCGGGCTTGTCGTGACCTCAACATACCTCAGGCCAAAGGCTTTCGCCTCTGGAAGTATGGCCACCAATGCGGCGGTCGCCAGCCCTTCGCCTTGCCTCCACGGCACAACAGCATAGCCGATGTGCCCCGAACACGTGGGCGGCAACTCTTCCGTCCCCGGTTTCCACCTCAGGCTTATATGGCCGCAAAACTCACTATCCCATATCCACCGCCGAATACTGGGCAATCGCGCCACTTTAGACCCGTCCGGCAGCGTTATCGGCCCTGCTTTGGCCGTCGGATCGTCCAGGTTTGAGACAAATGTGGCCGCGTCATCCGAGATTTTTGAAAGCTGTTCCTGTGTTGCCTGCTGTCTCAGATTGTCCGGCGACCACCCCCTTTTCAAAGCGGCAGCGTACGCCGGAATATGATCAAGGGTTGGCTTGAGCAATTTCATTGCCACGTTTCCAAAACAGTTTCAGGGTGTGGCAGACTTTCGGTGATCGCGCAGCATTTGACAATTCGTGTTCAATGCAAACATCCTGGTTTCCAATTCGTATTGCAGCTCTCCCACGCCGGTCTGCGACAGGCATTCATCGCAACCACCTATATCCAAGGCCCCAGACATGACCGACCCAATCCGCCCCACTGACGATGACGCGCGCCAAATGGCGCGTGATCTGCTGGCGCAAGCGCGTCATGCCGCCCTTGCCGTGGTACTGCCGGATGGATCCCCCATGGTAACCCGCGTCGCCTTTGGCCTTGGTCCGGACGGTCACCCTCTGACGCTGGTGTCAGACCTGTCGGCCCATACCACCGCCCTGAAAGCCAACCCAAACGGCGCGCTTCTGATCGGTGAACCGGGCGAACGCGGTGATCCGCTGACCCATCCCCGGTTAACCCTTATGGCGCAGGCCCGGTTCCTGCGCAAAGGCGACACCGGGTATGACAAAACGGCCGCGCATTACCTGCGCGACCATCCCAAATCCAAGCTCTATATCGGGTTCGCCGACTTCTCGTTTGCCGTGTTCAGCACCCGTCAGGGGCATCTGAACGGCGGCTTCGGCAAGGCCTTTGTGCTGACGCCAAAAGACATGGCCCTGCCGACCTGATCACAAGTCGATCCGCATCACCACCGACACGTCGCCCTTGACCGCCTTGGGCCAGACCAGCTTGACCTGATCGTTGTCCGATCCCTGCCCCACGCGCACCTGCGGCATGCCGTGTTCCCGGTCGCCCGAACCGTCCACGACCTCGTCATAGGCCACAACAGAATCGACCCGGCGTACAAAGGCCCCAAACGGCAGCTTGTCATCGGAATCGATGGTCCAGACCTGCGACGTCGACCCCTGATTATGCTTGACCCGCAACGGGTTCGTCGGCTGGACCGAAACATTGTGATAGGTGTTCGCTTCGAACGTCACGTTCTTGGATTTCGCAAAATCCAGCCCGGCAAAGCTGGTGTCGACACGGTCAGCCCGCTCAATCGACCCGTTGATGCAGCGGAACTTGTTTCCGGTCACGGTGACCCCGTTCAGATAATGGCCAACCCCGTATGGCTTGATCACGACAAAGGCAAACCAGTTTGCCACCGACCCGGCGAGAAAGATGTTATCGGTGATGCTGAGCGCGCTGAACGAAAACCCGTTGCTATGATCAGGGGTCGGATCGTGCTCGTTGGTCCACTCGATCAAGCAATTGTCGACATAGTTCCCGGAAATCGTCGAACTGGAATGCGATCCCGACAGAACGACCCCTGCCGAACGAACCCCGCTCACGTCGTCATCGCCCTGAAACAGGTGGTTACCGATGATCATGGTGTTGCTGCCTTGAAACAGCGCACAATGCAGGAACCGGGTCGACCTGTTATGGCGAAACTTCACGTCATTTGCGTTGGCATTCACTGCAATCGACGTCCGCGTTGCGACGCTTTCGCTGTCCTCGGATGACAGGAACTGACACTGGTCGATCAGCATGCCCTGACAGCCGCCACCAATTGACGTCACCCCGCGATCCTTCGGCCGGCTGATAAAGCAATCGCGAATGTTAAAGGTCGACCCGCTCGGTGACAGCCGGATCGCGCTGCATTCGCCTTCGCACTGCAGCTCGACGTCCGAAAGCCCGAACTTGCTGAACGACTCGAACCCACTGAAATCCAACATGTATTTGAACGACCGGAACGTGAAGGTCTGGGTGCCGGCCGCATCATACAGCGGCGCGCTCAGGGTGATTTCCTGAGCCCCGGCGTTCACCGACCGCACATAGACTTCACGCCCGACCCCGTTGCCCTCGACCAGGCAACCGACAGGGATATTGGCGGCGTTGCTGACATTGCTCAGCTTGCGTGAATCCGACGTAGAATAGGTCGCCTGCGAGGTGAAGACATCCGTGTCCCATGCCGAACTTTCGCTGGCCTCAAGTTGCCCATTCCGGATGACCCGCCGTGTCGCATAGCTGGTCTTGTTGGGCACCGCAGCCTGCATATCAATCGGCCCGGTCACCTTGATCTTGCGACCGCCCAGATCAAGACTGTCGTGGTCAGCATTGTTCAGCAATGCTTGAAACGCCTTGCGAAACGCCAGTTCTTCGCTTCCGAAGGCTGCGATATAGCTCGGAAGGCCGAAATCCTTTAGCAACAGCAGCATCTTGTCCGTCGGCATCTCGATGGTGCCTTCAAAGTCGACCTCGGCATTCAGCGTGACGGTTTCGCCCAGAAAATACTCGCCCTCAGGCACCAGGATCCGGCGCCCGCCGGCCGCCTCATCGGCCGCTTCAAAGGCTGCGGAATCATCCGTCACGCCATCGCCGACAGCCCCGAAGTCACGCACATCGACCACCCCAAGCATGTCGCGCAGAAAAACGTTCGACACATCCACGATCTCGACATCGTCAATCCGCACCACGCCGCCACTGGCCCCGATCAGGTCCAGCCCGAAATGGCCATAGACAGGGGCGGTGCCCCACACCATATCGACGCCGCCGCGCGTGCCTGACCCGACAATGGCCGTCACCTCGACCACTTCGCCATAGCTTGTCAGCGCCACCGACGGGCCGGTCTCGTCCAGATCCGACACATGGTTTTCATTACTATCGCCCGCCCAGGCCGCGATGCGCACCGACGGCAGGCTGCCACTGATCGCCTTGATCTTCACGCGCACCTGCAGGTAACAGCCCGGGACGATCGGCGTCTGCCCCGTATACCTCAGCTTTTGCGTCGAATTCACTTTCTGCAGTTCCAGACAGCCGCCGAAATCCTGATCCGCCGGAACGAACACCGCGTTTGTTGCGGTGTCATAAGTATCCGACCCTGACGTGCCGTTCCCGCTCGACCAGACGTTCAGACCGTCCTCGAAAGCAGTCGGCATGAACACCACGCCATCTGTGATTGCCTTGTTCATTCTGGTCCCTTTCCCAAATCAGCCCGCCAACCAATCGGGCGCGCGTCTCAACTTGGCACCGGGTCAGGCCCGGATGCGGGAAAGGGAGTAGCCTTTTGGCGTTAACCTTGGCTCACACCACCGTCACGGTGAGGTGATCAAGCGTTAACATCTGGCGGGGCGATGTACTGGACACCGTTGATTTTCCATCCGTTTTCGGTTTCGATCATCTGATAATCCAGCAGGTGCGCGGCGCCCGCAGTATCCCGGATCAGAATCCGCTGCCACAGCGCCCCGCCGATGTCGCGCAGCTCAAGATACTGCACCTCAGCCGGGCGCCAGACCATCGGATAGCCCTCGCGCACCATCCGCCCGAAATTCTCAGGTGTTCCGAAAATTCCTTGTATCGAAGGGCTGGCAAAGGTGAACGCGGTTTCGAAATCATCGACCAGAAACGCCTCGATCTGGCCCCCGATGGTGGTTTCGATTTCGCGTGATTGGGCAAAGCTGCCTACCGTCAGCGCGCACCAAAATGCCGCTGCTATCAGAATGATCCGCATCAAAACCTCCGCCGTTGCCTGACCAAACAGCTAGGCCGGCCACAGCGGACGTCAAAACCTAAAGTACAAACCGAAACGCCCGGCGCAATTCTTCCACTGCGTTGTCCTGGTACCAGCGCCCATGAGACACGATCACCTGCTCGGGGCCCCAGCCGATCATCGTTTCGACGGCTTCGCGCAGTTGATCCCGGTTCTTGCGGAACGTCATCCGCATGTCGCGCGGCATTTTACCGTCCGGATCCGCGATCCCCACCAAACGGAAAACAGGCCGCAGATACCAGCGCACTTTCCTGGGTTCGAAATTCTCGATCAGGTCGGTCAATATCAGCGTCTTCGAGGCTGTATGAAAGAACACCGCCTCGCGGTGCACGGTACTGCCTTCGACGATCATCTGGTCGATCTGGCCCAGCCACGGCAGGTTCGGCCCCGCCCATAATTCCTGATCAAACGTGATCGACCGGCCTTGCGACTCTGCCCGCTCGACAACGCCCGGCGCGGCCCAGGCCCGCGCTTTGGGATACGCGGCCTGCCATTCCGGGATCGAGGCATAGTGGATCCAGTTCGGCGCAACCAGATGGTCAACCGACCCCAGCGCGTCGATTTCCGCCCTCAACGTATTCGTCAACAAGGTCGGCGAATGCACCCAAAGCCCGCCACTGCGCAACCGCACCACGGTACACCGCGTTGGAAACGGCAATCCATAAAACCGGATCTCGGGCCCGTCGATGATCCAGATGTCCTCGCCCACCGGTTTCAGGGTGTTCAGCGGTTCATATCCGGTCATGGGAAACACTCCGTATTAATTAATCAAATAGCCGTTTCTTCAAGGTAAACACGTCTTTATTACAAATGCTTCGTTTCTCTGGCAATCAATTCCTTTAACCGGCATCCGACGACCCCAAGACAAAAGACCGTTTCGTAAAGGCCCGTCAATTAGACCCCGGCCCAACGTGACAAAACGGACGCATCCCCCCATTGGCAATCAACACGACAGCCGACAGACACCCAAGTCTATCCAACGCGCCCTGTCAGCCTGCCTAAACCGACAAGACTGCCAAACTGTTAACTGAATTCACCCGCCAGCGCCTTGTCGATCAAAGCAACCGTTTCATCGACACCATACAGCGCGATAAACCCGCCAAAGCGGGGTCCCTGACTTGCGCCCAGCAGAACCTCGTACAGCGCCTTGAACCAGCCCCGCAGCGGATCAAACCGATCCCGGCCCACGGCGTAAACCTCAGATTGCAGCGCTTCGTCATCGACCGGGCCATCCCAGGCTTTCAGGCGATCGCGCAGATCTTCCAGCGCCTCGCGCTCCAGATCGGTGGGCGCACGGAACACCTTTGTTGGCTTCACAAAATCGTTGTAATAGCGCACCGCATATCCGGCCGCATCGTCCAGATCCTTATGCGTTTCAGGCGTCGCATCCGGCGCATAGCGACGGATAAAGCCCCACAAGGTTTCCTTGTCCTCGGCCCCGGCCACAGACGCCAGGTTCAGCAGCATCGAATAGGACACCACCATCGTCGACTCAGGCACGTTACCGCCATGGATATGCCAGACCGGATTGGCAACCTTCTGCTTGGCATCCTGTCCCGGATAGGCCTTCAGCTGCTGATGATATTCATCCATCGCCCGCGGGATCACGTCGAAATACATCCGCTTTGCCGTTTTCGGCTTTTGATACATGAAATACCCAAGCGACTCGGTCGACGCATAGGTCAGCCATTCGTCAATCGACAGGCCATTGCCTTTCGATTTCGAAATTTTCTCACCATTCTGATCCAGAAACAACTCATAGGTGAAATGTTCGGGCTTTTTACCACCCAGAATTTCGCAAATCCGGTCGTAAATCGGCGTATTGGTCGAATGGTCTTTGCCATACATTTCGAAATCGACATCCAGCGCCGCCCAGCGCGCGCCGAAATCGGGTTTCCACTGCAATTTCACATTTCCGCCGGTGACCGGCAGCGTCCACTCGCGCCCATCCTCGTCGTCAAAGGTGATCGTGTGATCCTGTGCGTTCACCTCTTTCATCGGCACGTACAACACGCGACCGGTTTCAGGGTGGATCGGCAGGAAAATCGAATAGGTCTGCCGCCGCTCTTCCCTCAGCGACTTCAGCATCACCTTCATCACGTCGTCATAGCGTTCGCAGGCGCGTTTCAGCACCTCGTCAAACTGTCCGGTCCTGTAGAATTCGGTGGCCGAGTAAAACTCGTACTCAAACCCGAACGTATCCAGAAACCGTCGCAGCATGGCGTTGTTGTGATCCCCAAAACTGTCGAACTCGCCAAACGGATCGGGCACCGAGGTCAGCGGCTTTTGCAGGTGATCGTGCAATTCTTTGTTGTTCGGAACGTTTTCCGGCACTTTGCGCATGCCATCCAGATCGTCCGAAAAACAGATCAGACGGGTCGGGATATCGCTGATCGCCTCAAACGCGTTGCGCACCATCGTGGTCCGCGCGACTTCGCCAAAGGTGCCGATATGCGGCAGACCCGACGGGCCATAACCGGTTTCGAACAGGACAGTATCCTTGCCGGTTTTCTCCAGCCGTTTGACCAGCTTGCGCGCCTCTTCGAAAGGCCAGGCTTTTGATTCAAGGGCAGCTTCACGCAGGTCCGACATGTTTCACTCCGGAGGAAAAGGTTGCACATCCCGCGCAACGTTGCGCCGCTACCTATTGTGCTGGGGGAATGACGTCAATATTCTGCACTGCGACAAGGTATTTATTGAATAGGATCTGCCCGGTGACCGAATCCAACACAAACGTGCTCAGCCCACAGGATTGCCTCGTCGCTCTGATGATCGCAGTTTCCGCCTCCGATGATACCATCCGCACCGCCGAACTGGTCAAGATCCAGTCGGCCGTGAACATGCTGCCGGTCTTTGCCGACTATCAGGACGAGCGCACCAAACGCATGGCCCAGATCGTGTTCGACCTGTTCGATCAGGAAGACGGGCTAGACGCCCTGTTTGGTCTGATCCGCAACAACCTGCCCGAACGGCTGTTTGAAACCGCCTATGCGCTGGCCTGCGACGTCGCCGCCGCCGATGGATCACTCGCCGACACCGAGCTGCGCCTGCTCGAAGAAATCCGCTACGAGCTTGACATCGACCGCCTGCACGCCGCCGCCATCGAACGCGGCGCCCGCGCCCGGCATCTGACCTGATCCGCAATGCAAAATCCGCCAGCCAACCCAGTGATGCCCCGCCTTTACGCCCGGGTGCTTGCTGGGTTGGTGGCCCTTTTGATGACCACGATCCCTGGCTGGGCCGACCAGCTCAGGGTGTATATCGACAAATCCGAACAGATGATGTCGGTAAGTCTGGATGACGAGCTGCTCTATCGCTGGCCAGTCTCGACCGCCCGCCCCGGCAAAGTGACCCCAAACGGTGTGTTCACGCCCCAGTCGATGAAGCGCATGCATTACTCGACGCTCTACAACAACGCGCCGATGCCGTTTTCGATCTTCTTCTCCGGCAATTACGCCATCCACGGCACGACCCAGATCAAAAAACTAGGCTGCGTCGCCTCCGCCGGCTGCATCCGCCTGCACCCCGACAACGCCGAGATCCTGTTCAACATGACGCTTGAGGCCGGCATGCCCAACACCCGGATTATTATCCGGGATTAACGCATTTTTCCAAATATCTAGCGTTATTAATACCTTCTCAGGAATACGGCCCAGAGCGAAACACTTCGGTCGGAAGAGAGAACGCGTCACTCGCGCCACGGTTGATTTTCACTAAATAGTAAGCTAGTGTCCCCAACGTTTAATACGGTTTCTTTTTGAAAAACTCATTTGACTATTTATTGGAGGAGTTCAGCTATGGCTGGAATGCACCATGGACTTACACGGCTAGACCAACTTGTTAAAACATGTTTGCAAGGGGCGGGTCCCGCAAAACCATTTGCACAAACCCTTGGGCGCCTAATGCCGCCTAACCCTGTATATATCAAGAAAATCACACACACCGATGTCATCAATGCGCTACACGACCTGTCCGAGACTATGCGCGCCACCGATAACAAAGCCGGTCCCGCCGATGCAGGCATGACGTTTTTCGGCCAGTTCGTTGATCACGACATTACCCTCGACGCGACTTCTGCACTTGGCACCCGAATAGATCCGGCAACCATCCCGAACGTCAGGACACCCAGCCTGGATCTGGACTGTGTCTATGGCGCTGGACCCGAGGCCACTCCGGTTCTCTACGGCAAAGATGAGCAAGAACATTTCCTTGTCTTCGGGCGCCATGCAAACCCTCTCGACCTTGCGCGCACCTGTGCGGGCAAGGCTTTGATCGGCGACCCCCGTAACGACGAAAACGTGATTGTCGCGCAAATCCAAGGGCTCTTTATTCAACTTCACAACATCCTGATGAGCATGGCCCTGGAAGGAGGTGTCGCAGCTGACGACATCAAAACCTGCGCTCAGGACGGAATTGCAAAAAAGGTCTGGCACGATCACGTCAACCCGGCGCTGACCAATTTCGAAGAGGTTCGGCGTTTTATCAGGCTGCACTATCAATGGATCGTCTGGAACGAACTCTTGCCTGCATTTGTTGATCAAACCTGCCTGGACAGCGCCATTAATGGTGATCTTTTTGACTGGGATGCGCCGGTCATGCCGGTAGAATTCTCGGGGGCGTGCTATCGTTTCGGACATGCAACAGTGCAGTTTGAGTACAAGCTTCAATCGGATCAAGAGGCCAAAGGCCTGTTTGCAACGGTCGGCTTTGCACCCCGCCCCAAGGACGCAAACATCGATATGGGTTTGTTCTTTGAAATGACCGGTGGGTTGCAGGCGCAAAAAGCCCGCCCTGTCGGCCTTGGTCTCGGCTCAGCGTTGCTGGATTTGCCGTTTGTGCACAACCCGATCGAACTTGCGGACATCGAAGTAACGCTGACCCTGGCTCAATCTCGAAACCTTGCGCTCCGCAATATGGTGCGCGACCGGTACACCTATCAATTGGCCAGCGGGCAGCAGGCCGCCGCATTGTTCGGCACTGCGCTCGTGGACGTACCAGAACCGCTTGCCGCATTGGGCTTCAAGAAAACACCGCTTTGGTACTATGCTCTGCAAGAGGCCGAGGAGCACGGCAATGGCAAGCTGACCGGCGCAGGCGGGAACATCGTTGCAGGCGTCTTCGCCAATCTGTTGAAGCGCGATCCAACCACCTATGTGCATATTCCTCACTTCCAAACCTGGTCTGGCTTTGGTGGGCAGTCGTCCTGCATCGCGGGCATTGCGGCCTTTGTCGAAGACCACAGGGACATGATTGCTTCACCCGAAAAACTGATGTGTGGATGAATCTGAATTGAATAAGGGCGGGGTGTATTACCTCGCCCAACATTTCTTTTAGTTCGAAGAACAGTTGGCAGCCACTTTTTGCGCTGCTTTCGGCTTTTTCGTCAGCGCCAGCTAGTCCTTGTCTTTGTCTTTGTCAGAGACCAAGGGTAATCGACTGCACCATGCTCTGAAGATTCAACTCCCATAAAGCGATCCCCAGCGCTCGATCAGCTTCTGCTGCAGTTTCTTGGCCTGGCGGTTCCAATGGGCTCCGCCCTGCGGCCGCTCGCGATCGGCTTTCTTGATCCGTGCCCGGCGGCCCTCATCCGCTGCGAAGATGGCAAAGGCCAGCTCGGTCCCGTCGGCCGCCGTCATATAGCCGCCCAGCCCGGACACAAAGTTCAGCGTGCCGGTTTTGGCATCCACCTTGATCGGGTGCGCCTTGTTCACCCGCCCTTGTGAATCCCGCATCAGAAACGGTTTCAGCAGGTGGCGCAGGTTCTCTTCCTGACGCACCTTGACCAACGCGCCCACCAGATCAGAGGGCGGCATCCGCGACGCGCTGCCAAGCCCCGAATGATCGACCAGCTTCGTGTTCATCATCCCCAGCGCCATGGCCGCCCAACGCGACATCTCGGCCGCGGACTCGCGCAGCGATCCGGGCCGGTGCCCGCGCGCGACCGAGGCCGCCATCCCAACCGTTTCCGCCGTCAGGTTGTTGGAATACTTCAGCATCGCCTTCAGGATATCGTCCAACCGGCCACTGTCATGCGACGCAATCGTGCGCGCCCCCGGCGGCAACCTGTGGATCACCTTGGCCTGTTTCAGAACAATCCCGTTCGACCGCGCCAGCGTGCGAAACACATCGCCCGCATACAGCGCAGGCTTGCGCACCGGCAAGGTCCGCACCCCGCCCTTGCCCAATGCCGAACTGGCAACCGACCACTGATCCACACCGTTCTGATCCGAATAGGCGTAAACCGGCAAATTCCGCCGCACGATCCGCATCTTCGCCATACTGACCGCAGGGCGATACTTGGCCGTGCGCCCATCCATTGTGGCGACATAGCCATTGGCGGTCAGTTTCCACTCAAAATGCACCCGGTTGAAGTTCAGGCCAATCCCCGACACAGCCGGGCTATAGGCCAGATGATCGGGCTGGTCGGTGTCGATGGTCTTCACATAGGGCAGCATCCCGTCATACACCTCGAACGCCCCCCGCACCTCGCGCACACCGGCGGCCTTCAACGCAGCCGCCAGCCCGGCCAGCGCATCGGTATCCAGGGTCGGGTCTGCCCCGCCCGCCAAAATCAGATCGCCGTTCAGAACCCCATTCGCAATGGCCCCGCGCGTCAACAAACGGGTCCGAAACCGATGCCCCGGCCCCATGGCATCCAACGCGTACAAAGCGGTCAGAGCCTTGGCGACACTGGCAGGCGGCATACCGGTTTCACCGTTCACGGCCTCAAGCTGCAGGCCGGACGTCACATCTGCTACCGCACAGGCGACCTCTCCCGGCAGTCCGAACCGGGCGATCAGCCCATCGGCCCCGCCCCCGGCCCGGCGCGCAAAATCCGCACCGCGCAATTGCGGGCGCAACGACGCAACCGGCGCATTTGCCAGGGCCGCACTGTTCAAAGCGGTCGCAGCCACCCCTCCCAGAAACAATCGACGTGTGAACATGCTTTTCATGGTTCAGAAGAGTCTCAGATATTTGCGGCAATCAATCGAGCAGAAATGGGAGATTTAACGGAAAATTGAGGCAAAATGCGGCGGTTGATGCGCCGAGGCCTCATTTAGCCCAGCCGCCCCGCGCCCGGATCTTGGTGGAACTCAGGTTACTCATCGGGACATTGACAAAACACCAGGCCGGCGCCTCGGCCCGCGCCAACAGATGGCTCGCAACCCCGTCCAGCCGATGCTGCTGAAACAACCGCGCTGCCGGTGACATCCGCGCCGATATCCGGTCACCGGGCCGCGCGATCACGCCAATTGGCACCGCCTGCACGATATCGCGCCAATCCTGCCACAGATGAAACTGCGCCAGGTTATCCGCCCCCATCAACCACACGAACCGCACACCGGGATAGCGCTTGCGCAGGGCGGCAATCGTATCCGCCGTGGCGACCGTCCCAAGACGCGCCTCGATATCGGTGACCGTCACTTTCGGATGCTGCATGACGTCCTGAGCGACCGCCATCCGGTCACCCATCGGCGCGGGGCCGTTTTCTTTCAGCGGGTTACCGGGGCTCACCAGCCACCACACCCGGTCCAGCCCGAAGCGTTTCAACGCCTCGCGCGTGATGTGAACATGCCCGTCATGCGCCGGATCAAACGATCCGCCCAACAGGCCAATGCTTTGACCCGCGCGTGCAAATGGCCGATTTTCCACCGATGTCCCCAACTCGCCCCTCTTGGCGGTTGTCGCCACAGCAGCCCGAACTGTCAACGCCTGCCTTGCAGCCGCGCCCTGCCCCGCTAAAGTCTGTCCCATGACAGCGAAACCAGACATCTCCCTGCACATCGTCGACCCGCAAGACGCCGACGCCCTCTATTGCCTGACCGAATATTATGCCGAACTTGGCCGCCGCTTCAAAACCGGCTTCGACGTCTCGCTCAGCCGCGACCCCGACGCCGACGCCCTGCGCCCCCCGGTCGGCGCCTTCCTTATCGCCAAGTTCAACGATACCCCCATCGGCTGCGCAGGCCTCAAAGGCGACGGTGGCGCAATCGCCGAAGTCAAACGCGTCTGGGTCGCCCCCACCGCCCGCGGGCTTGGCCTTGGCCGCCAGATGATGACACGTATCGAGGCTCAGGCCCGAACCCTCAACATCACCACCCTGCGGCTGGACACCAACACCGCCCTGCCCGAAGCAATTACGATGTACAAATCCTTCGGCTGGACCGAAATCCCCCGATACAACGACGACCCTTATGCGCAGGTGTTTTTCGAGAAACGCCTGTAAAGCGCGAGACGCGCCAGACCCGGTATTCGTCGCCAAGCCGATCCCGTCACGCGAATTGGGCGCGCAGGGTTCCGCCCGCACCCACGTGGCCTGTTGTCGCATTCGGGGGCCGTTGACGTTGTGCACACCAAGCGCTGTTCGTAATTTCAACGCGTGCGCATCAAACCGGAGGCCAACGCAATGAGCACGGAAAGCCTGAAACCGTTATCCGATTTCGCCCAGAACACGTACTCTCAAACCGGCGAAGACGGGATTCTGGCCGAATGCCTGTCGCGCATATCCAAGACGACGGAACTTGATAAATGGTGTGTCGAATTCGGTGCATGGGACGGCGTCCACTTGTCCAATACCTGCCGACTGATCCGCGAAGATGGCTATTCCGCCGTTCTGGTTGAAGGCAACGAACAGCGGTTCAGGGAACAACAGCAGAACTTGCCCGAAGACCGCGTGTTAAAGTTCCTGCGGTGGGTGTCGCTGTCGGGCGAAGGGCGGTTGGAAACCATTTTGGCGGAAACCCCGATCCCGCATGATTTTGATTTCCTGTCGATCGACATTGACGGCTGCGACTGGCACATCTGGAACTCGATCGAAGCCTACCGCCCAAAGGTCGTCTGCATTGAATTCAACCCCACGATTCCCAATTGCCTGCCGTACGTGCAGCCCGCCGACTTTGAGGTCAAACACGGCAACGGCCCCCGTGCCCTGTGCGACCTTGCCGGCAAGAAAGGCTATGTTCTGGCCACGGTCACCGGGGCAAACCTGATTTTCGTCGAAGCCTCTCTGGCAGACGCGGTGCTTGGCTCGGCACGCCCTACGCTTGACGAACTGCGCCCCGAAGAAGGCTACGTGAGTTACGTCTTTGCGGGCTACAACGGCGAGGTCGTGTCGACCGGTCCGGTCAACCTTTTCTGGCATCACCTAAAACTGGGCCCGAACCGGATGCGGGTGCTGCCCAAAAGCCTCTGCACCTATCCCGACGACTACACCCCGTGGCAGCGGATACGCTACAAACTCCGACGTGAACTCTGGCGTGCGCGCTACGGCAAAAGCGGCTAGGCGTCGCAAATCCACCCGTCACGGGGTATCCCATCACGCCAGCCCTGCGCGGTCTGTACCGCTGGCCAATCGACGGAACAGGTACAGAATGGGAACACATCCTTCCCGGCAATCTATCTTGATCCGAAGGGGTGCAAATTTTCCTACACCTTGCTGTCCAAACGTGGCGACACACCCAGGTCAATCGACGTGTGCACCAACAAACCGTGATTGCAGCGCCGCCCTCAACCGGCTAAATCGCTTGCTAGTCGAGGTGAAGGAAAAATCATGGCAGCCTATCAGTACGTCTATCACATGTCCGGAGTCTCCAAGACCTATCCCGGCGGCAAGAAATGTTTCGAGAACATCCATCTCAACTTCCTTCCCGGTGTGAAGATCGGTGTGGTCGGCGTCAACGGCGCCGGTAAATCGACCCTGATGAAGATCATGGCGGGCCTTGATACCGATTACACCGGCGAGGCCTGGGCCGCCGAAGGCGCCAAGGTCGGCTATCTCCCGCAGGAACCGCAGCTCGACGAAAGCCTTAACGTGCGGGACAACGTCATGCTGGGCGTCGCCGCGAAAAAGGCGATCCTCGACAAGTACAACGAACTGGCGATGAACTATTCCGAAGAAACCGCCGACGAAATGGCCGCCCTTCAGGACCAGATCGACGCCGAAAACCTCTGGGATCTCGACAGCCAGGTCGACGTCAGCATGGAGGCCCTGCGCTGCCCCCCCGATGACGCCGAAATCGCCAGCCTCTCGGGCGGTGAAAAACGCCGCGTTGCGCTGTGCAAATTGCTGCTCGAAGCGCCCGACATGCTGCTGCTCGACGAACCGACCAACCACCTCGACGCCGAAACCATCGCCTGGCTGCAACAGCACCTGATCGACTACAAGGGCACCATCCTGATCGTCACCCACGACCGCTATTTCCTCGACGATATCACCAGCTGGATCCTCGAACTCGACCGCGGCCGCGGCATCCCCTACGAAGGCAACTATTCCGCCTGGCTCGAACAAAAAGCCAAGCGCCTCCAGCAAGAGGCCCGCGAAGACAAGGCCAAGCAAAAGACGCTGGAACGCGAACTCGAATGGATGCGCCAGGGCCAAAAGGCCCGTCAGGCCAAGTCCAAGGCCCGGATCGCCGCCTATAACGAAATGGCGGGCCAGTCCGAGCGTGACAAGGTCGGACGCGCCCAGATCGTCATCCCCAACGGCCCGCGTCTGGGCTCCAAGGTGATCGAAGTCACCAACATCGCCAAGCATTACGGCGACAAGCAACTGATCGAAGACCTGTCCTTTGACCTGCCCCCCGGCGGCATCGTCGGCGTCATCGGTCCCAACGGGGCCGGTAAATCGACGCTGTTCAAGATGCTCACCGGTCAGGAACAACCCGATTCAGGCACCATTGAATTTGGCGACACGGTCAAACTCTCCTATGTCGACCAGTCCCGCGACGACCTGCTGCCCAACGAAACCGTGTGGGAGGCCATCTCGGGCGGCGCCGAACTCATCGAACTGGGTGACGCCCAGGTCAACTCCCGCGCCTATTGCTCGTCCTTCAACTTCAAGGGCGGCGATCAGCAGAAGAAAGTCTCCCTGCTTTCGGGCGGCGAACGCAACCGCGTCCACATGGCCCGCCTGCTGAAAGAAGGCGGCAACGTCCTGCTGCTTGACGAACCGACCAACGACCTTGACGTCGAAACCCTGCGCGCCCTGGAAGACGCCATCGCCGACTTCGCCGGCTGCGCCGTGGTCATCTCGCACGACCGGTTCTTCCTCGACCGCCTGTGTACCCACATCCTCGCCTTCGAAGGCGACGCCCACGTGGAATGGTTCGAAGGCAACTTCGCAGATTACGAAGAAGACAAGAAACGTAGACTGGGGGCCGACGCGCTGGAGCCGAAACGCTTGAAGCACAAGAAGTTTGTGAGGTGAGACGATCGTAACTATTGCATGTATCGCACAAGAAATAGTCGAAAAATTACACAGCTGCTGGTGCTGCTTGAAATGAGCCAACATGTAACGAGTGCAACTAATTGAAAGAAATACCTAAAGCGACCCAAAACCAGATATGCAAGAAAATGCACCACCACTCTCCTGATCAGCTCATAGACGTCAATTTCTGTACAGAAATCATGAAACTGCCACTCGAACTCTACTGCAAACAAAACCCTGCTTAGGGAAACGCACTACAGCAATCATCTTTGAATTTTACATGCTATGCCATGCTGGATCAGCGTGTATAGTAAAGGCGTGAATCAGCTTAGAGGATTGCAGGATGACATCTTTCAACACCACTGGGAAATTCAAGAACGAATCTACTTTCATCGCCGAGACGGCGGCAATTTTTTCAACGTTCGTAACGTACGCAGAAGGTGCATCTGCAATTTTTGACTCGATCAACAAGGGAATAGAAACGGCGAAGTCTTTGTTTGACATCATCGATGATCTTTTCTCCGGAGATACAGATCCACGAGCTTGGGCAACTATTTCCATCGGAGCCAACGGATTTTTCATGGATCCCGTCGTAAGGCAGTTGGATGGTGGGAAAGTAATAGAAACTGAAGAACATGCCGCGCAAGTTGTTTCCACACTGAACGATATTATTTCGGGTGTCGGTATGGACCTTAACTCAATTAACTTCAGGGATAATATTGAATTTTTTCACGTTGCTCACTTTGAGGATAACTATTTTTTGATTACTGACTACTTAGTACTACCGTCAGGAGTTCAAGACGGAATTTTCACGAACCTTCAGAACTCAGGTGTCGCGTATGGCACCAAGGAGTATTCAGATTCCTTTTTCGGGAAGATGCTCATCAAAATCCTTCAACAAGTTGACTTCTCTGCGGCTGGATTGACTGACGTTGAAGTGGCGTACATCGCAACCAATTTGCAGTATGCGCTTGGATCAGCGAACCCTGTGGAGGCATTAAAGGGCGTTATGTCCTACAGTGAAGAACTGGGGCTAGAGATATATCCTAATACAACATTTGGAACTGCAGCCAGTGATACATTGAGTGGGGACAGTAAGTTTTTTGCCTCCGGTGAGGGCGCGGATACTATAAACGCCAACTCAAGAGATAACATTATTGATGCAGGAGACGGGGATGATTTCATCTATGCCCAGTCAGGGAATGACCTTGTTCAAGGTGGAATAGGAAGTGATCGCATTTGGGGAGGTGCAGGTAACGATCTGATTTACGGATCCTCGATAGCCTTAAACGGACAAAGTGATGTAGTCGATGGGGACGACCGTATTTTCGGCGGAAGAGGCAATGATGAAATATATGGAAATCAGTCCAATGATATTATCTCGGGTGGCGTGGGAGACGACCTATTGTTTGGTGGGCGCGGGAATGACCGAGTTGTGGGCGGCCCCGGAAGCGACCAACTGTTTGGCAATGGCGGCTCCGATAGACTGATTGGAGGCTCTGGTGATGATGAATTCTACATAGATGTCGCAGTAAGCGACATGGATAGAGTTGCTGATCGTTCTGGGAACGATGTTCTTTTCCTGCAAGGCGGTGCGACCGTCGAAAATACACAGGTTCAACATGGTAGGCGGACTACTACAATTCTGGTTAACGGTGAAGCAGAGGTAGTGATAGTAAACAATGGAGCTTTTAACCCGGTTGTTGAACAAATTTCATTTGAATCTGGAGACTACATTCTACTCTAGAACATGCTAGACGGATCACTTTTGGCCGTTTTCATGTCAAAATACAGTGTGGCACCCTCTGTCGATACCGTAAAAGCCACTGGCTAAGAACACGGCAATCTCTTGACCACAGAGATCCCTGACCTGATCGGGGATCTCTTCATTCCCAAATGCAAAAAGCCAACCCCATTGCCTTCCCCACCATCCCGACTATCCTGCCCAAGTCGAAGGTTTTTCCCTTCTCATCAGGCAGATCCGCCATGGCCACCGCACATCCGACGTTTGATCGTCCGCAGAACAACCTGCGCGGCCTTCTTCTGATGCTGGCCGGGTTTTTTATGTTCTCGATGGCTGATCTGGCGGCCAAAATCCTCACCGCCGAATTTCACCCGATTCAGATCGTCTGGACCCGCCAGTTGGGGTTAACCACCGCCGTGATCATCCTGATTGCCTTGCGCGGCCCGTCCCTGTTGCGCAGCGTTGCGCCCAGGTTGCAGATCGCGCGGGGCCTTTGTGCCATCGTCTCAGCGTTGTTGTTTGTCTATGCGCTGCGCTATGTGCCGCTGGCCGATGCGGTCGCCGTGACTTTCGTGGCACCTTTCATGGTCACCATTCTCAGCGCCCTGATCCTGCGCGAATCGGTCGGCATCCGGCGCTGGTCGGCTGTTGTGATCGGTTTTATCGGCACGCTGATCGTCATCCGCCCCGGGATGGGGGTGTTCCACCCGGCCATCTTCCTTGTCGTTCTTGCCGCCTCGGCCTTTGCCGCGCGCCAGATCCTGTCGCGTTATCTGGGCAGCCGCGACCGCACCGAAACGACGCTGGCTTTTACCGCCGGCACGTCGATCCTGCTGCTGTTCCCGCCCCTGTTCTTCGTCTGGAAAACCCCGACAGACCTCTCCACCATCGGCCTCATGGCGCTGATGGCCGTACTGGCCGCCTGCGGAGAGTTCCTGATCATCAAGGCGCTTGAAATCGCCTTGGCCGTGGTCGTGACCCCCGCGCATTATTCACTGATCCTGTTCGGGTCATTCTGGGGCTTCATGGCCTTCGGCCACCTGCCCGACGGCTGGACCCTGATAGGTGCCGCGATCATCGTCGCCTCGGGCCTCTACATGATGATCCGCGAGGCGCGTCTGGCTGCTGCCAAGTAACGGCCCCGCGTTAACAACCAATTAAATTTGCGGGGGTTTGAGCCGGTTTGGTTTTGTACAAAACGGGCAATGCCCCCCTTCAGGGCTGTACAAAACGGACCAAACGCAGGGTATTTACCTTCCGCGACGGTTGCGCATATGCAACCCGAGGGTGCGGAAGAAACGGGTAAAACTGAACTTCATACATTTCCAAAACTCGCGCATCGTTTTTATGTCATCCGACGCGGGTGACCTCCCTGGTGGCAGGCTGGCGGATGCACATCCGTGCAATCCAACCGCAGAGCGTAAAGCCTGCTGATTACAGTTACATCGTTGATTTTGAACAGTTTTTACTCACCTCACCCTCGGCTTTTCCGGACCAGAATGGTCTTTCGCCTGACATCGTGTCTGGCAACACATCGGCATCGCCTTCGTTCGGCGTGGGGTGGAAAATCCAAGAAACATGGGGGCAATCTTCTGGGTCATGGCAAGGGTCTCCCTGTTCAAAATTATCGTTTGATCCCCTACCCTTGCGCATAGAAACGGTTTCATCTGTGAACTCTGTCACACAATCGAAACAAATCCTGATTTTGCGTAAAAACGGCGAAATTGGCCAAATTCATGCCCTAATCTCGCCCCAATCGCCTGCTTTTCTGCCCACAATCAGAACAGTCGGACAGACGGACATCACATGGCCCTTATTCTTATCGCTTTCGGCAGTTTCATCGGCTTCGGCGTCGCGTTGGTACAATGCCTTGTGATGGAAGCCAGCGCCTTAGAAGGCCTAACTACGTATTTCGCGTTCGGGTTCGGCCTGCCGATCACAGTCGGACTGGCAAAGTGGAGCCAGATCAAGTTGCGCCACTTGTTCCAGACTTCACCTCTTCTTGGGGTTCAGCGGGCGGACAGCTGACAGGCTTTCGCCACTTTGGTTACATTCCGCAGTTCCTTTCAGCGTCGGTGGAATCACCCTGACCGTCCCGCCCGACAATCGAGTCCGTCGCACCAGAACGGCGCGCACCGCATTGACCCGGGTGAGTGATCACCCGCCGCCACGATCACCAGACATCGTGGCGGCGTAGGAAATCCTTTACCATCGGTCGGTATCGTGATTCGATGCCTCCTGAATACCGCCACACTCATTTACAAAGGCTTGCTTCATGAAACTGACCGCTCTGATCACAGCTTTTTCCGTCCTCGCCGCTCCCGCTGTTTCCGAGGATTTGTTGCTTAAGGATGCGCTTGCATTCAGCGGGCAGATTTTTCACATCGACACGGGCGTTCCCGGTCTGGTCATCGCAGCAGTCCGCAATGGCGAAACTGCGGTCTATGGGTTTGGCGAAACCGAAAAGGGCAACGGACAGGCGCCGGATGCGGATACGGTCATCGGGGTTGGATCGATCACCAAAACCTTCACGGGCCTCACGTTGGCAAATCTGGTCCAGGACGGAACGGCCTCGCTCACGGATCTGGCCGGCCCTTTCATTGATATCATCGAAAAAATGCCCGAACAGGATGGCCATCAGATCCGATTGATTGACCTTGCGACTCATTCTGCCGGAACACCGCGTGAGCTTGCGGCGTTTGACGGGATCGAACGTTACAGCGACGAGTCATTTGTCGCCAACGTCAACGGTGCCCCTTTGCTGTTTTCTCCAGGGACTGGTGTTCTTTACTCCAATGTCGGGTTTGATCTTCTAGCCATGGCGCTCGCCGGGGCGGCCGGAAAATCATATGATGCGCTTTTGCAAGAACAGGTTCTTGACCCCATCAAATTAACTGCGACCAGCTATGCCCGCCCCACCGGAAACAACGTGATGACTGGGTATGACTGGAATGGAAACAAGATGGACCCCGGCCCGGCGATCCCGAACAGGCAAGGCGCGTCACAGCTGCATACCACTGCGAACGACATGCTGGAGTATCTAAAGTGGAACCTTGATCGCTTTGCAGACCCGGATAGTGAGGCACGTAACATCAGCCACGCGGCCTGGTTGATCCGAGACGGGCTGAACCCTGTGTATGGCTTGGACGAATCCGGCCAGATGGATGCAATGGGCCTTGGTTGGGTCATCATGATGCCCGACGGGGATCGCCCCTTGATTCTGCAAAAGGCCGGGGGAACCAACGGTGTTTTCAGCTATGTTGCGTTTGCACCCAACCGAGATGTCGGGGTCTTTATGTCGATTAATCAATTCAATTTTGCAGCGGGAATTGAAATGGCCGAGCTCGTCAACGACCTGATCATGACTCTGGCCCCGCGCTAACGCGCCATCAGACGCGGTTTCCGCCCAAAAACAACGGCCCGATCCTATTGAGACCGCTGTGACAAGGTGTGTTGCTCGGCATTTTCCCGCTTAGGTTGATTTATTTTCAAAAATTTCTCGCTCATCTTATATTTTGAAGTTATCATTAGTTGAGGGATTCGATTCCCCACTCACCTTTAGGTTGCCCACACCCCACCTCATTCGATTGTTTCGCCCTTCTCACCAGTTTCGACTTACATCAGGACCGTTGCCGCATGGCACTTATCCTTATCATCGTCGGCAGTTTCATCGGTTTAGTAGTAGCTTTACTGAAGTGCACCGTCATGGATGCAAGTCTGACCGACGGCCTGATCAGCTATTTCGCCTTTGCTTTGGGGCTGCCGGTCACCGTCGGACTGGCCAAGTGGATCCAAGGCAAACTGCGCGGTGTCTTCCACTCCGCGCCGGTTCTGCGAATCAAACAAACAGACAACTGACAGGCTTTTCCTGAGCGGGCAGGCTTGCTCCTGCTCAATCCTGGGCTGGGACGACCACCAAGACATAGCCAAAACCCGGTGCGATTGATATGAACAAGGGCGTTGGCCAGCGCCCGAGCGGGCCCTTGATCACTAAAAAAGACCGTGGAATTGACGGAGCCTGACCATGCGTTTTCTTTTCCTCGCGCTTTCGGCTGTGATTCTGACGGCCTGTGGCCAAGTCGACTATGACAAAGCTCCGACAGGCACGTTCACGGGCAGTCTGTTCGTCATGTGGATCGGCGAAGGCGGGCGCAGCGGCGATGGCAGTTTCGTCTTTGTCCCCAACCCACGCGATCCATTGCAATTCGTTCGCGCCGAAGGCCATGGCAGCGTCAGCAGGATCCAGCCCGAGATGATCTATACCGACGGGGGATCGATCCCACGCGCCGCGCAGTTGTTTAACGGCTTTGCGCCCTGGGGTTATGCTCCGGCCTATATGATTCATGACTGGCTGTTCGTGGCCAGGCACTGCTTGACCGACGAAACCCCAACCAAGGCAGAAGAAACCATTTCCGCGATGGCGTTTCAGGAAAGCGCCGAAATCATCGCCGAGGCGATCAAGACGCTGATCGACTCGGGCAAGGTTCAGCAAAACGACATCGCACCGCGGGTGATTTCAGGAACCGTGGCTGGCCCGATTTCTTATGCAAAGTGGGAGGCCAAGGGCGCTTGTGCCGCAAATCGAGTGTCTGAGGCCGATAAAGCCGCAGCCGAGGCCGCGATTCCCGGATCATCAAAAGCCCAGTTGAGCCGCATGGGACGCGTCGCCGGGGACGGAACTGTCGTGCCGGTCAAACCTGCCGAACTGGTGGCGACCCTGACGTTCTGAACGTCAGGACTGAACCCAACCAACGATCTGGTTTTCCTGCATCGCGCCCGACTGACGTTTCACTTCGCGCCCACCCGCAAACGCGACCATCGTCGGAATGCCACGAATGCGATAGGTTGCGCCCGCCTTCTGGTGGTCCTCGGTGTTCAGCTTGACCAGTCTTGCCTGCCCTCGCAACGTGTTGGCCGCCTTGGAAAACTCTGGCGCCATCATCCGGCAGGGGCCGCACCAGGGCGCCCAGAAATCTGCAACCAGCGGCAGATCGTCGTTCTTGGCCGCCTTGGCCAGGATCTTTGGATCGACTTCGACGGCTTTGCCGGGCATCAGCACCGCACCGCAAACGCCGCATTTTCCGCCCGATGCCAGTTTGTCTTCCGGCACCCGGTTCAACTGTCCGCACTCCAAACAGGTCAGTTTCTTTCCAGCCATCTCTGGTTTTTCCCCAAAATCACATTCCAAAATCCATATAAGTCTAAGGTGCGGCGTTTCCAACCCCGCAGAAACCGTTGGAAAAACGTCCCACTTTGTACACGATCCCGTGCCTGCCCATTGACCAAAGGACGAACCATGGCATCATAAGCGTTCAGAATCTTTGTATCTCGGGCCATATCATGATTTCACGTCGCACGTTTCTTGCAACATCCGCCGCTACTGCAACAGCAGCCAGTCTGCCCGAACTTGGATTGGCTCAGGCCGACGCGTTCGACCCGACTCCACAATACGTTCGGATCAAGAAAGACTTTCAGCCCGGACAGATGCTGATCTTGCCGCGATCCTATTATTTGTACTACGTGACCGAGCCGCGTCAGGCGCTTCGGTACGGGGTGGGTGTTGGCAAGGCCGGGCTTGAGTTTTCAGGAACCGCCGTCATTCAGGTCAAGAAAGAGTGGCCAACATGGCGTCCGACCGACGAAATGATTGAGCGCAGCCCGCAGACTTATGGGCGGTTCAAAGACAATGATTACGTCCAACCCGGTGGCCCCGAAAACCCTCTGGGTGCGCGCGCGTTGTACCTGTTTCAAAACGGCGTTGACACGTATTTCCGCATTCACGGGACCACCCAGCCAGAAAGCATCGGGCAATCCTGGTCGAACGGCTGCATCCGGATGCTGAACGAACATGTCACAGATCTGTACGAACGGGTTCCGGTCGGAACCGTCGTAACGGTTCTGTAAACCTGGCATCAGAGATGACGCAGCGGACCCCGCTGAGGTGTCCGGCAGAACGACTGAAATCACCGAACGGAGGCGCGACATGCGTCAGGTCGCCAGCCCGTTAACAAGGCGTGTGGTGCAGAGCGTTTGTCTGTTGACGAGCGCTTTGTTGGCAGCCCCTGTTCTGGGCGAAACCGCCTTTACGCCGCCAGATCCGGCGCAGATCACCATGCTGAAAGACAGACTGGACCCGCTTCAGCTTTTGTCTTTTGCTGCCGGGTACGAATACTGCGGTTACCTGTTCCAAAAAGATGACGGGACGCTCGTGTTCACAGACATGGTGCGCGGCGGTCACAATGGATGCACGCCTGAGATGCCGGAAAACGGCCTGACACGGATTGCATCACTGCACACACACGGTGCCTATGACCCATCCGTTCCGGCCGAATTTCCAACCGTGCGCGATATGGAAAGCGACCGGGCCGAAGGCGTGAATGGATACATTTCGACCCCCGGAGGGCGGCTGTGGTACATCGACAGTCAGGCGATGGTGACCGTCCAGCTTTGCGGTCTGAACTGCCTGCCGCAAGATCCGCTGTTTCACGCGGGCGACGATGGTCCGATCGCTGAAACCTATACGTATGAACAACTCAAAGCCGTGGAAACGCTACAGTAATCGGCACAGCCTTACGGCGCATTCCAATCGACATCATCCGCTTTCTGAACGACCAGACGCCCGTCTGGCCAGGGCACCATCAGGGGCCTGGCAGCATCTTCATCGCCGTTCAGCCAAGTCCGGATATCCTCGGGTCGCAGGATGACCCCCATTCGGTCGTGAATTTCGGCCACGTCACCCGACGGGGCACAGGTCACGGTGGCCAGTTGCGGCACGGCCTGCCCGCCCGGAGCGGTCCAGACATCCGTGATCGCGGCAAAAAACAATCCACGGCCATCCACAGGCGCAATCCGCCATGCTGTCTTGCGCCGGGCCTTTCCCGTCCACTCATACCAGCCATCAAGCGGCACAACCGCCCGACCAACCCCGTCGAATGCCGATTTGTCGAACACCGTTTCTGACCGCGCGTTGATGATGGTTTCCATGACCGGTCGCCCACGTGCGTTGACGCGCCCGACGGGGATCATCCCCCAGCGCATCTGCTTCAGCCCGTCCGAGGTAATTGCGACTACCTCTTGCCCCGGCTTGATGTTGCGTCGGGGCGGGTCGTGCGCGTGATATCCGGGATCAAGCCCCAGATCCCGGGCGATACCGGCCACAGGTGTCGTCAGAAAAAACCGGCCGGGCATTGGCGGACCTCTTGCACAGATCAATCTGGGTGACAGTGTCCGACAGCCAAATGCCTCTGGCAAGTCATCTCAGTCAGCGTCAGCCCGTTCGACAAGGTCCAGCACAAAAGGCCCCAACCCGTTGACCACCCGTTTCACACCTTCAGCGTTAGGATGAATGCCGTCGGCTTGAAAAAAGTCGCGGGCTTGCGCCGGATCTTGCCCTTCGGACATCAACCCGATGAAAAAGCTTTCGACGAACAGAGCGTCATAATCCAGGGCCAGTTCGGGATACATTGCATCAAAAGCCGCTTTGTAGTCGGGGCCGTAGTTTCCCGGCGCCTGTATGCCGATCAACAGAACCTCGACACCCCCGCCCTGCGCCGCCTCAAGGATGGTCGTCAGGTTGGCGCGCGCTGCATCCGGATCAATCCCGCGCAACAGGTCGTTTCCACCCAGCGCAACGATCATCGCATCGACATCGGGCGTCAGCGTCCAGCCCGCCCGCGCAGCGCCACCCGCCGTTGTATCACCCGAGACACCGGCATTGATCAAAGCAACGTCCGCCCCTTTTGCGTCAAGCCAGGTTTGCAGCTGAGGAACGAACCCATCCTCGGGCGGCAGGCCATAGCCTTGGGTCAGACTGTCGCCCAGGGCGGCCACCGTGACGGTATCGGCCGTGGCCACAAAGCCGCACATCGAGAAAACAAGGCTGATCAGAAACTTGCGCATCGGCAGGAATGCTCCATATCCAAGTGACACCACAAAGGCGCGGGGGCCTATGACCGATCCCATCCTTTCGCTCAAAGATGCCGCTTTGTCGCTGAATGGCAATGCCGGACGTATCGATATCCTGCATGGCATCACGCTGGATGTCCGCCCGAAAGAGACCTTGGCGCTTGTCGGCCCCTCGGGATCGGGCAAATCGTCCTTGCTGATGCTGATGGGCGGGCTTGAGCGCGCCACAAGTGGCACGATATCCGCACTCGGCCGTGACCTGACAGCGCTGGACGAAGACGCACTGGCCCGGTTTCGGCGCGATCACATGGGCGTTGTGTTTCAGTCCTTTCATCTGATCCCGACCATGACTGCGTTGGAAAACGTGGCGACACCGCTGGAACTGGCCGGTGATCGCAATGCGTTTGCCCGCGCCGCAGATGAGCTTGCCAATGTCGGCCTGTCGCATCGCGCCGAACATTACCCGGCGCAGTTGTCCGGCGGCGAACAGCAACGGGTGGCTCTGGCACGTGCCGCAGCACCGAGGCCCGATATTCTGCTTGCGGACGAACCCACCGGCAATCTGGACGAAACCAATGGGGCGGCGATCATGGATCTGCTGCTCGACCTGCGCGACCAGTACGGATCGACGCTGGTGCTGGTCACCCATGCTACGGATCTGGCCAACCGCTGTGACCGGGTGATCCGGCTGCGGGACGGGCGTATCGCCGAAACCCCGGCACAGGACGCGGCTGAATGAGCCTTGCTCTATCGGCCCGCCTTGCCCGGCGCGAACTGCGCGGTGGCTTGCGCGGCTTTCGCATCTTTCTGGCCTGCCTTGCCCTTGGCGTGGCCGCCATTGCTGCGGTCGGATCGGTGCGTGCCAGCATCGAAGCCGGATTGGCCCGTGAGGGTGCTGCGCTTCTTGGCGGCGATGCCGAGATGGAGTTCACCTATCGCTTTGCCTCTGATGTTGAACAGGCGTGGATGACCAAAACCGCCCTGAACGTCTCGGAAGTCGTCGATTTTCGTTCAATGGCCGTGGTCGACATCAACGGTCAGGTCGAACGTGGCCTGACCCAGGTGAAATCCGTCGACGCGGCCTACCCCCTGATCGGAGCTGTGCAACTGACGCCCAACATGCCTCTGAACACTGCACTGGCCGGCAAAGACGGGCTGCCCGGGGCGGTGATGGAACGTGTCCTGATCGATCGGCTTGGTTTGTCGGTTGGTGACCGATTTCGTCTTGGCACACAGGATTTTGTGTTGATGGCAACGCTGGCCCATGAACCTGACGGCGCTGGCGACGGCTTTGGTCTGGGGCCGCGCACGTTGGTGACGACCGAGGCATTGGGCGCGTCGGGTTTGCTTGCGCCCGGCACGTTGTTTTCCACCAAATACCGGCTGGATTTACCCGAGGGCGTTGATCTTGCAAAGCTTGAGAACGAGGCCCAACAGGCCTTCGCCGACAACGGCCTGCGCTGGACCGATGCCCGCAACGGGGCCCCGGGCGTGGCCCTGTTCGTTGAGCGTCTGGGCGCGTTTCTGGTACTTGTTGGCCTGTCCGGGCTGGCTGTCGGCGGTGTCGGGGTTTCGGCAGCTGTGCGCGCCTACCTTGCCGGAAAGACCGGCGTAATCGCCACGCTGCGGACTTTGGGCGCGGATCGGGCGACAGTTTTCCAGACCTACTTCATCCAGATTGGTCTGTTGTCGATTGTCGGCATCACCATCGGTATCGCCCTTGGCGGGGTGCTCCCGATCCTGCTGGGGCCACTGATCGAAGCCCGGCTTCCGGTTCCTGCGGTGTTCACACTCTATCCCGCGCCATTGGGCGAAGCCGCGCTTTATGGCCTGTTGACCGCGTTCGTCTTCACCCTCTGGCCACTGGCCCGCACAGAAGAGGTTCGGGCCGCCGCCCTGTTTCGCGAGGCACTGACCGCAGCCCGATTGCTTCCCGGCCCACGCTATCTGGTCACAATTGCCGCCGGGCTGGCCCTGTTGATCGGGTCCGCTGCGTGGTTCAGCGGGTCGCCGCGTCTGACGCTTTGGACCGCCGCAGGCATCGCAGGGGCATTGGTTCTGTTGTCGATGGCAGCTTTTCTGATTCGCCTGATCGCCCGGAAAGGCAAAACCGCCGCCCGGGGCCGCCCGGCCCTCAGATGGGCGCTCGATTCGATCGGCGGCGGACAGGAAGGCGCGGGATCGGTGGTTCTGTCTCTGGGTCTGGGCCTGTCCGTTTTGGCCGCCGTTGGCCAGATCGACGGCAATCTGCGCACGGCGATTTCCGGCAACCTGCCTGACGTTGCACCGTCATACTTTTTTGTCGATATCCAGAAAGACCAGATGCCGGGCTTTATGGACCGGCTGGAAACCGACCCAGCCGTCAGCCGCATTGAAACCGCGCCGATGTTGCGCGGTGTGATTACCCGGATCAATGGCCAGCCTGCCCGCGACGTTGCAGGCAATCACTGGGTGCTGGACGGCGACCGGGGCGTTACCTATTCTGTCGCGCCACCAACCAACGCCCGCATCACCGCCGGCACATGGTGGGAAGAAGACTATTCTGGCCCGCCCCAGATCAGTTTCGCCGATGAAGAGGCGGAAGAGATGGGCCTGAAACTTGGTGATGCCCTGACGGTCAATATCCTGGGACGGGACATCACAGCCACCATAACCAGTTTCCGCGAGGTTGATTTTTCGACGGCGGGTATGGGGTTCATCCTGTCAATGAACCCATCAGCGCTGGCCGGTGCCCCGCACAGTTTTATCGCGACCGTTTATGCCCAAGAACAAGCCGAAGCCGCCATCCTGCGCGATCTGGCGGGCCAGTTCCCCAACATCACCGCCATCCGCGTGCGTGACGCGATCAACCGGGTGTCGGACCTGTTGGCGGGACTGGCCGCCGCCACATCTTATGGCGCAGGGATTTCGCTTTTGACCGGGTTTCTCGTGCTGATCGGTGCGGCGGCGGCGGGCGAAACTGCGCGCACCTATGAATCCGCCGTGCTGAAAACGCTGGGCGCGTCACGCCGCAGCATATTACTGAGCTTCGTGTTGCGCGGCGCCATGCTGGGCGCGGCTGCCGGGATCGTGGCACTGGCCACCGGGTTGATCGGGGGGTGGCTGGTCAGCGAACGTGTACTGGAAACCGGATTCACAGTGATCTGGCCATCGGCCATTGCGATCATTCTGGGCGGAATCGGGGCGACTCTGATCGCGGGTATCCTGTTTGCGTGGCGACCCCTCGCCGCCCGCCCGGCCCAAATTCTCAGAGCCCGCGAATAACCATCACCGGGAGCATTGCACCGGCTGCAGGATTTGCATCAACTCGGTGTTGTCACAGACCAGCGCCTCAAGCGTGATTTCGTCCAATGAGGCATAAAATGCCTGCGCCGCATCGGCCAAGGCCACTTTCAGGCGGCATGCCTTCACCAATGGGCAGGTGTTGTCGGCATCCGCAAAACATTCGGCAATCGGAAGCCCGCCTTCGATGTGGCGGAACACCTGACCGATATAGATGTCGTTAGCGTCGCGGGCCAAGGTCATGCCCCCATTGCGACCGCGCTGGGTTCGCAAATAGTTAAGCTGACTCAATTGGTTGATCACCTGAGCCAGATGGTTTTCCGATATGTTGCAGCACTCAGCGATCTCGGCCTTGGTGACAAGCCGGTCCCGATGGGCAGCGCAATACATCATCAGACGAATTGCTATATTGGTTCGCTTGGTAATACGCAATTGACGTCCCCCCATTTGACTATGACGATTATACATCGCACATCGCGCTAAAACATGGTTTGACATACATCAATTATTCCGAAATTGCGTCAGAAGGGCCAATCGAATGGCGGATCCCTATTTCTTTGGCTACGGCAGTCTGGTGAACCGGACGACGCATGATTTCCCAATGCCACGCCGGGCGACGCTAAAAGGATGGCGCCGCGCCTGGCGACACACAGATTTACGCCCGGTCGCATTTCTGACCGCAATCCCGGACAGCGACGGTGAGATCGACGGGCTAATCGCACATGTCCCGGATGACGATTGGGATGCGCTGGATCAGCGCGAATGGGCCTACGACCGAATCCCGGTGACTGATCGTGTGACCCACCCTCTCAGTCAGGACATCGAGGTTGCCGTTTATGCTGTGCCCGAAGATCGCCATAGCGCGCCAACCGACAAACACCCAATCTTGCTGAGCTATCTCGACGTGGTGTTACAGGGCTATTTGCATGAATTCGGCGAAGACGGCGTCAGGCGTTTTCTGTCGACCACCGATGGATGGGACGCGCCTGTTCTGAATGACCGCGCTGCGCCAAAATACCCCCGGCACAGGCTGTTAAGCGCCGGGGAAATCGCGTTTGTGGATGAGTGTCTGCAATCCGTAGCCGCGCGGATATCCGACACCACGTCCTGAACGCCGACTTGCGTTAGACTTTTGGCAAGGTCTGAAGCAACGGCATCAAAGCCGCCATTTCCGGTCCGCGCTCTTGCCCGGTCAGAGCCTTGCGCAATGGCATGAACAGTTTCTTGCCTTTGCGGCCCGTCGCGTCTTTCACGGCCGATGTCCAGTTGCTCCAGGTGTCACCGTCAAACGGGCCATCGGGCAGCATCGCCAGGGCCTGCGCAATAAAGTCCCTGTCTTCGTCATCGATCAGCGGCTCGGCCCCATCGCGGCACAGGCTCCACCACCGGTCGAGATCGCCCAAGGTCGAGATGTTGTCGCGCGCCATCAGCCAGAACGCCTCTGCGATCTCGTCAGGCACGCCCAGAGTGGACACCGTGTCCTTCACATCGGCCAGTGGCAGCCGCTGAAGGTAATGGGCGGTCAACGGAAACAGGTCCTGTTCGTCAAACTTGGTCGGCGCGGCGCCAAACCGGGTGATGTCGAACCCATCGATCAGCTCTGCCATCTCGTTGCGCAGATCCACCGGATCGGACGACCCCAGTCGCGCCATCTGGCTAAGCAATGCCATCGGCTGCACACCCTGCTCACGCAGATCACGCAGGGCCAGTGTGCCCAATCGTTTCGACAGCGCTTCGCCCTGTGGGCCGGTCAACAGCGAGTGGTGCGCAAATCGCGGATGGTCCTGTCCAAGGGCCGACATGATCTGGATCTGGGTGGCAGTGTTGGTCACATGATCCGATCCCCGCACCACATCCGTCACGCCCATTTCAGTATCGTCCACAACCGAGGCCAAAGTGTACAACACTTGCCCATCGCCCCGGATCAGCACCGGATCCGAAACCGAGGCCGCATCGATCGAGATATCGCCCAGAATACCGTCCGCCCATTCGATGCGTTCATGATCCAGCTTGAAGCGCCACACACCCGCGCCACGCTCGGCCCGCAACGCGGATTTTTCATCTTCGCTCAGCTGCAACGCCGCCCGGTCATAGACTGGCGGTTTGCCCATGTTCAGCTGCTTCTTGCGCTTGAGATCCAGTTCCGTGGGGCTTTCGAAGGCCTCGTAAAACCGACCCATGTCGCGCAGGCGGTCTGCGGCGTCGGCGTAGCGGTCCAGACGCGTGGACTGCCGTTCAACCCTGTCCCAATGCAGGCCCAACCACTCAAGATCCTGTTTGATCGCGTCGACGTATTCTTCTTTCGACCGCTCGGGGTCGGTGTCGTCGATGCGCAGAATGAAGGTGCCGCCAGCCTTGCGCGCGATGAGATAGTTCATCAGCGCCGTGCGCAGGTTGCCGACGTGAATATAGCCGGTGGGCGATGGGGCAAAACGGGTCGTGGTCATGGGAGACTCCTATCGGGCCAGCGCCCTTTCCCACAAGGCGCGTGGTTTGTCCAGCAATCCGCCTTTAACGCGCCTTCCGCGCGTGCCTGCGGCGCGGGTATTTATACCAAGAAAGAAGCCGGGATCAGGTTGGTGCGATCGGCCAGCGGGTCTGTAGGTCAGCCAACCCGGCGCGGATCAATTCAGCCAGAACATCCAGATCGATATCGGCCAGTTTGTTGACATAGAGACAGGACTTGCCGATGCGGTGTTTCCCAAGCCGAGCCAGGATCGGTGTGAAATCTGCATAACCGGGCATGATATAGATCGAGTGTGTCGTCTTGCGCGGTGAAAACCCGGTGGCCAGAAAATCACCCTCACGCCCGCTGTCATAAACATAGTGATACTGGCCATAACCAACGATGGACGGCCCCCACATGTGCGGCTGAAACCCGGTCACGTTTCGAAACAGGGCATCAAGCTGGCGAGACTCATCTGCTTTGCGATCCGGAGCGACGGACTCCAGAAAGGCTGAAACATCGACATTCGTCAGAATTGTCTTATTTTTGGTCATAACGTGATCGTTACCTGTGTTTGTCGATTTTCTCGCAGTAAACTTGGTGTCACGGTCGCCCTGACACAAAGCTGCGCTATCTTCACCTGCATGGCAACAAGAGGGTTCTGAACCATGACCAAGGATTTGACTACTATAAGCCGCCGGTCCCTTATGGGAGCCGCCGCCGCGCTGCCGCTGGCCGCTGCTGCCACCGGCGTGTCAACTGGCGCCGCCACAGCCGCCGGCCATGGCGGCGGCGCGCCGATGCCGAAGTCGCGGTCGTTCAAACTGGGCGATTTCAGCGTGACAACATTGCTGGATGGCAGCGTTTCCCGCGACGGCGTCAAGGACATCTTTGGAGGCAACGCCTCGGACGAGGCGTTTGCTCAAGTGTCTGCCGAGAACTTTATCTCGGCCGAAGCGGCGCAGTTCTATTTCACCCCGACGCTGGTCGACACAGGCAGCGAGCTGATCCTGTTTGACACCGGGTTGGGGCGTGGCGGGATCGTCGCCGCATTGGCAGAAGCTGGCGTGACCCCGGATCAGATCGACGTGGTTGTTCTGACGCACATGCATCCGGACCATATCGGCGGCCTGATGACGGACGGCGCGGCGACCTTTGCCAACGCGCGGTATGTCACCGGATCGACCGAGTATAATTTCTGGAGCAAGATGGAGGCCGGCAACCGGGTCGGCGATCTGGTCGCCAAGAACGTGACGCCGCTGGCCGAGAAGATGGCGTTCATCGAGGACGGAGCCAGCGTTTCCTCAGGCATCACCGCTATGGAGGCGTTCGGGCATACTCCGGGTCACATGACCTTCATGCTGGAAAGCGGCGGGCGGCAGCTGGTGCTGACAGCGGATCTGGCCAACCACTATGTCTGGTCCTTTGCGCACCCTGAATGGGTTGTCAGCTTTGACAGCGACAAGGACATGGCCACGGCGTCGCGGCGCAAAATCTTGGGTATGTTGGCCGCTGATCAAGTGCCGATGATCGGCTATCACATGCCGTTCCCTGCGGCCGGGTTTGTCGCCCCCCGCGGTGACGGGTTCCGCTATGTTCCGGTCAGCTATCAGTTGATGGGATGAGACAGGGTGGGGTCCGGCCTGTCCAGGCCCCAACGCCGCGCCCACATCGTATCGCCTGAAACGCCCGCTACAAGTGTATCCGGCTGCCGTCGGAAAAGCGCGACAGCCGGAACGGGGTCGGGTCAACCAAAGGCGTGTCGCCGGTGACAAGATCAGCAGCGAGCTTGCCAGCCGCCGGACCGATGCCAAATCCATGGCCCGAGAACCCGGTGGAAATCAGCAATCCGGGAAGCTCTTCAACCGGAGAGATCACCGGAATGGCGTCCGGTGTCACGTCGATCATCCCGGCCCAGCTTTGTACGATTTCGGCACTTTCAAGAACCGGAAAGGCAGAGCGTGCCCGCGCCCAGCTTTGTCGCAGAATGCGTTGTGATGGTTCGGGATCGAGGATCCGGCACAGCTCGAACGGAGTGCGCTCATCCGGGGCCCAGCGCCGTGCCTGCCCGGCTTCCTCGCGCCAGCGGCCCGACAGGCGGAAGCGCAGGGATTGCCGCTCTTCCATGAAGGCCGGCAGAAACCTGAGACCCAGTCGAAAGCTATCAGGAACAATGTCGACGATGTTTTCACTGCCCGAGGCAACGGTATAGCCGCCGTCTTCCCGTTTGCGCAGGGCAAAGCCCTTGGCCCAGATCGACGCTTCGGGGCCGCCTTCGATCGCAGTTGTCCGCATCACCGTGTTCAGGGTCTTGAGCTGAGGTAATTCGATCCCAGCATTGCCCGCGAACAACCGGGACCATGCGCCGCCCGCCAGCACAACCGCGTCACAGGCGACCCGGCCGCGTTCAGTGACGACACCGGTCACCCGCCCCGCCTGAATGTCGAGGCTGCGAACGGCGCATCCAGTAATCACCTTCGCACCCCGGTCGCGGGCACCTTCGGCAATCGCCGGGGCGACCCATTGCGGTTCGGCCCGGCCGTCCATCGGGGTATGGAGCGCCCCTTTGACTTTCATCTGGTGCCCCCGCATCAACTGGTCCAGATCTTTACCCTCAACCATCCGGCACTCGATCTGATGTGGGTCCAGTTGCCTGATCCAGCGGGCGTGCAGATCATAAGATTTCTGCGTCGCCGTGGTGAAGAGAATCCCGGTTTTGCGGTACCCTGTCTTGCGCCCGAGGCGGACATCAAGCCCTTCCCAGATGCGGACCGCTTCCAGCATCAGCGGAATTTCTCGGGGGTCGCGCATCGACAGCCGAACCCAGCCCCAGTTGCGGCTGGATTGTTCAGCTCCGATCTGGCCTTTTTCGCAGATCAGGACAGAGAGACCGCGTTCTGCAAGTTCCAGCGCTGTCGAGGTTCCGATGATGCCTCCGCCAATCACAATCACATCGACCTTTGCCGGCAGGGACGGATCGGGGTGGAACGCCGAAACGGCGGGACCTGGCATGTCGGGAACCTCTTTTAAGCAGCTTTCCGGATTCACCATTCAGATATGAATCGGTTAGACAATCCTCAAACGCTGTGCCCGGATCAGAAGACATAAGGATTGGGCAGGATCGCAACGGTATTGGCCTATCACGGCCCTTTTCCACGCCTGCCCCAGGGTCAATTGAGGGATCGTCCACAGAGGGTGAGATGTTGGATTGTGATCGCGCGTTTTTTACATCGGTGAGTTGACCGGATAGACCGGGCTTTTTCTATAACAAATGGGCGGTTTACGTGATGGTCCTGGTGGACGAGATTTCGGTGGCCCGATGTCTGCTGCAGATCGACCCTTCGAAACTGAAGGGCGGCGGGCGGGGCAAGGGGGCGCTGCCCCCTCTTGGCCATTGGCCAATTCACCCCCGGGGTACTTCCAACAAGAAAGAAGCCCTTGGACCGGTTTCAGCTGTCGTCGCGCCAGCGGTTGACGATGGGGTAGCGACGGTCGAGCCAGAAGGCGTGTTTGGTCAGCCGGGCACCCGGCGCGGACTGGAAGCGCTTGTATTCACTGATATAAATCAGATGTTCGACCTTTTTAGCAGTGGCCCGGTCGAACCCGGCGGCGACGCAATCGGCGATCGAGCCGTCCTGATCGACGAGAATGTCGAGCAATGCATCTAGTTCGGGGTAGTCCGGCAGGCTGTCGCTGTCTTTTTGATCTTCGCGCAACTCGGCGGTCGGGGGTTTGTCGATGACGCGTTGGGGGATGACTTCGCCCTCTGGGCCCATCATCCAGTCGCGTTTTGTACAATTCCGCCAACGGCAGGTTTCGAAAACGCGCGTTTTGTACATGTCCTTGATCGGGTTATAGCCCCCCGCCATGTCGCCATAGATCGTGGCATAGCCGACCGCGACTTCGGATTTGTTGCCGGTGGTCAACAGCATCTCGCCGAACTTGTTCGAGAGCGCCATCAGCAGCAGCCCGCGCAGGCGGGACTGGATGTTTTCTTCGGCCAGCCCTGGCTCGAGCCCCTCAAACAGCGGCGCCAGCGTGTTGGTGATTGCCGCGCGGCCTTCGCTGATCGGAACATAGTCATATCGACAACCCAGTGCCCTGGCGACGGCCTTGGCATCATCGAGCGACTCTTGCGAGGTGTATTCGGACGGCAGCATCACGCAGCGGACGTTTTCGGCGCCCAGCGCATCGACTGCGATGGTGGCGACAATGGCTGAATCGATGCCGCCGGACAGGCCCAGCAGAACCTTCTTGAAGCCGGTCTTGCGCATGTAATCACGCAATGACAGCACCATGACCTGATAGTCCTGCTCCCACTCGGACGCATGAACATGCACCTCGCCCGGGACGATCTGCCAGCCGTCGTCCCCCCGTTCGAGATCGACATGGCTGATCGCGGCATCGAATTGCGGCATCTGGAAGGCCAGTTTGCCACCGGGGTTCAGCCCGAAGGTGGCGCCATCGAACACCTGATCATCCTGACCGCCGACCATATTGAGATAGATCAGCGGCAGGCCGGTTTCGATCACCCGCGATACCATCAGCGTCAACCGCGTATCATGCTTGCCGCGGTAATAGGGCGAGCCATTGGGAACCAGCAGGAATTCGGCCCCGGTTTCAGCCAGAGTTTCGGCGACGTCCTCGTGCCAGGCATCTTCGCAGATCGGCGATCCGATCCGGGTGTTGCCAACCGAATAAGGTCCGCCCAGCGGTCCGGCATCATAGACGCGAACCTCGTCAAAGACGGTTTCATTGGGCAGATGGTGTTTCAGCACGGTGCTGGTGATCTTGCCGCCCTTGAGGATCAGGTAGGCGTTGAAAAGTTCGGCCCCTTCGACCCACGGGCTGCCGATGGCAAGCGCGGGGCCATCGGCGCAGGCCTCGGCCAGGGCACGAACCTCTGAGATGGCGGCGGTATGGAACGCCGGTTTCATCACCAGATCCTGCGCATTGTAGCCGGTGATAAACATTTCCGGCAGTGCAACCAGATCCGCGCCCGCGGCACGCCCCTGCTCCCACGCGTCACGGGCCTGTGCGGCGTTTCCCTTCAAATCCCCCACGACGGGATTCAGCTGCGCGAGTGTGATCCGGAACCGGTCGGCCATTGTCGCCCTCATGTCCTGCTTGCTTCCCTGTCCTTTATCAGATCAGGCCCCGGGGGAAAGGGGGTGGAAAAGCGGTTTCGCCCTGAACCGGAAAAGGCGTTGCCCGATGCGGCGGGCTCGCCTAAGTTTTAGAAACCCGGACATAACGGGAGATGGATGAGCAGGCGGGATACGCAGATGACCAATTTTGGCAAAACGGCTTTGGCCCTTGGTGCGGCTTTGGCCCTGAGCGGGCAAGCGGTGGCGCAGGATGCGCAGGTTCTGACAACGCAGGACGATATCGGCGGCGTGTACGAAGGGTCGTTTCGCGGCGGGCTGCAGCATGGGGTCGGCAGTTATTCGCTTCCGAACGGATATGATTATTCTGGCGAATGGGTCGATGGCGAGATCAAGGGCAAGGGCACCGCGCGCTTTCCCAACGGATCGGTCTATGAAGGCGAATTCGCCAAAGGCAAGCCCGAAGGCGTCGGCAAGATCACCTTTGCCGATGGCGGCACCTATGAAGGCGAATGGATCGGCGGCGTGATCAATGGTCAGGGCATTGCGGTTTATGCCAACGGCGTGCGGTATGAAGGCGCGTTCCAGAATGCCCGCCACCACGGTCAGGGCGTAATGACCAGCCCCGGTGGATACACGTATGCGGGCGGCTGGATCGAGGGCGAAAAGGACGGCAAAGGCAAGATCACCTATCCCGATGGCGCAACCTATGAGGGCGAAATCGTTCAGGGTCAGTTGCAGGGTGAAGGCACGCTCAGCCTGCCTGACGGTCTGATCTATACCGGGATGTGGGCCGATGGTCAGATCAGCGGGGTTGGCACGCTGACCCAGCCAAATGGCGATGTATACGAAGGCGAATTTGTCGCCGGACGCCGCGAAGGGCGCGGCAAGGTCATTTATGCCAACGGCTATGTCTATCAGGGTGAGTTCGCGGATGACCGCCGCCATGGGCAAGGCACGTTTACCGGCACCGATGGCTATGTCTATTCCGGGTCGTGGATTGCCGGGCAGATCGAAGGCGAAGGTCAGGTGACCTATCCTGACGGGTCCGTCTATGTCGGCCAGTTCCGCGCGGATCTGTCGGATGGCAAGGGCAAGATCACCTATCCCGACGGATCGACCTATGAGGGCGACTGGGTGGCCGGTGTGATCGACGGCGAAGGCACGGCGGTTTATGCGAATGGTGTGGTCTATAAGGGCGCTTTCGTGAACGCCAAGAACAATGGCTTTGGCATCATCACCTATCCCGACGGATATCGGTATGAAGGCGATTGGGCCGATGGCAAGCGCAGTGGAAATGGCAAGGCAACCTATGCCGACGGATCGGTCTATACCGGGCAGTTCGTCGACGGCCAGCGCGCGGGTGACGGCGAGATCAAGATGGCCAACGGCTTTAGCTATAAGGGCCAGTGGCAGGACGGCAAGATCAGCGGCAGTGGCGTGGCGACCTATGCCAATGGCGATATTTACGAGGGTAATTTTCTGAACGGCAAGCGTCAGGGTCAGGGCACCATGCGCTATGCCACCGGGCAGGAAGCGACCGGAGACTGGCAGAACGGCGCCCTGAGCGAAGATGGCTGAGGCCGTTTTGCGGGCATGAATACACTTGCTTTTCTGCTGCCAGACGCAGATTTAACGCGCCAGCGCGCGTTATGTTACAGCTTTTTGTCGGCTTTGAAACACAGCCCCGATCCGGATGCGATCCGCTGGGTAGTGGTAAGCCCCAAGGACGTAAGGCGGGACGATCTGCCAGCTGACCATGTGATCTTGCCACAGTCCGACACGCCCCGCATTACCGCGCTTCAGGCAGTTTGCGCCGATGCAACCGGCAAGGTTTGCCTGATCGATACCGCCACAGATTTCCGGGCCGATCCGGCGCGGTTGTTCGACCGGATCGACGCCGATCATGCGTTGCTGCACGGGGCCGACGGGGTGATGGGCGGGGCCGACGGAAGCAAGGCAATCGATGTTGATACGGTATCGGCAGAGGACGTGCCTTCCCGTGCACCGCGTTTCTCCCCCGCAGTGATCGGTCTTGATCCTTCAGGATTCACCCTGATCCCGGACATGCTGGCCCTGTCCGGGCAATTGCACGTTTCGAACGCGGAAGACCTGGCCATCTCGACCGCTTTATCGCGTACCCTGCAGATCGAAACCTGCGAAGACCTTATTGTGCGGCACACCGGCCATCGGCGGCACATTTATCACGGCCGATTGCAGCACTTGTTCCCTGACGGGCGCGTTGCCGATGCCCGTGCCATGGCCAACGCCCTGCCCCGGATCACGGCCCCGCCACAGCCACTGGCGCTCAAGATCCGGGCCCGGGTTTATGGCCTGACACATCGTCTGAACAAGCCCGAGCGCGCGGCCTATCTGGCCTATCTCTGCAGCCTGTCCGCTCCGACGCAGGATGGCCGCAGCGTGTGGGCCAATATCACCCTTGATATGATCCTGGAGAACGGAACCGATATCGACCGGTCTGCGCGGGTCTTCACAGCCTTTGCGCCAGATGCGCTGGCCGGAACAGGCTTGTCCCCCGACACGCAGGCGCGCTGGTCAGACTACTGGGCCAGCACCTCACGGTGACCCGCAATTACCACGGAACCACCTTGCCCGCCCAATCATAAAACCCACCGGTGTGCTCAGCCGTAAGCCCGTCGATCACAGCCAGTAAATTCTCTGCCGCGTCCACGGGCGGCACCGAGGCATGCCGGCCCACATACTTGCGCGTGAACTCTGTCTGCACCGTGCCCGGGTGCAACGCCACCACGGCCGCATCCGGGTGACTGCGCGCCAGCTCGATCGCAGCCGTATGCACGATCTGGTTCACGGCCGCCTTGGCCGCCCGATAGCTGACCCAGCCGCCCAACCGGTTGTCCCCGATGGAACCCACACGCGCCGACAACACGGCCAGCACCGACCGCCCCCGCCGTGGCAACAAGCGATGCGCCTGTTTCAGGATCAGCGCAGGCCCGACCGCGTTCAGCACGAACTGGTCCATCATCGCTTCAGCTGCCACCGCCCGGATCGATTTCTCTGGCGCCGCGCCGTCAATCTCCAGCGCCCCCGTGGCCACCACCACCAGATCAAAGGGCCCCGAAACAGCCTCCAACGCCGCTTCCGCCGCTGCGACCTGCATCAGATCGAACCCGTCAACTGAGCGCGACAACCCGGTCACCGCCACGCCTTTTTCCTCCAGCGCGACACCCAGCGCGCCACCAATCCCGCCGGAAGCCCCAATAATCAATGCATTTTCCATACGACTCGACCTAGCCGAATACCCCGCAACGTCCAGCTTCTTTCTTGACAAAAATACCCCCGCCGGAGGCATCCAACAGTCACATCCCCACAAACCGGCGATTTTCCGGCTTCCCATTTCAATTTGCAGTTCCTATACATTCTTGCATGAACAGCTTGGCGCATAATCCGACTCTGACCGCTTTTTGCGGCGCGTCGCTGCGCGGCCTCCTGCTCCTAATTCGCCTCTGAGCGTGCCCACCGGCGCGACCGCTCAGAGGGGACTGCCTGCGCGCCAATAGGCTTTAGGACAGAACGAAAGATACCAGACATGACCACTGCATCCGAACAAGACCGCGTCTTGATTTTCGACACCACCCTGCGTGACGGCGAACAGTCGCCCGGCGCGACCATGACCCATGACGAAAAGCTCGAGATTGCCGGGCTGCTTGACGACATGGGCGTCGACATCATCGAAGCCGGATTCCCGATCGCCTCGGAAGGGGATTTCAACGCCGTCTCCGAAATCGCGAAGAATGCGAAAAACAGCCGCATCTGTGGGCTGGCACGGGCCAATTTCGCCGATATCGACCGTTGTTGGGAGGCCGTGAAACACGCCAGGCAAAACCGGATTCACACGTTCATCGGCACCTCGCCGCTGCACCGTGCCATCCCGAACCTGACCATGGACGAGATGGCTGATAAGATCCACGAAACCGTCAGCCACGCCCGCAACCTGTGTGACAACGTGCAATGGTCGCCAATGGATGCGACCCGGACGGAATGGGATTACCTGTGCCGCGTGGTCGAGATTGCCATCAAGGCAGGCGCCACTACGATCAACATCCCCGACACGGTCGGCTACACTGCTCCCGTTGAAAGCGCGGATCTGATCAGGCGTCTGATCGAAACGGTGCCGGGCGGTGATGAGGTGATTTTTGCCACGCATTGCCACAACGACCTCGGTATGGCGACGGCCAATTCGCTGGCTGCTGTCGATGGCGGGGCGCGGCAAATCGAATGCACCATCAACGGGCTGGGCGAACGCGCAGGCAACACCGCACTGGAAGAAGTCGTCATGGCGCTGAAAGTGCGAAATGATATCATGCCGTATCGAACCCGCATCGACACCACCAAGATCATGCACATCTCACGCCGTGTCGCCGCTGTGTCCGGCTTTGCAGTACAGTTCAACAAGGCAATCGTCGGCAAGAACGCGTTCGCCCATGAAAGTGGCATCCATCAAGACGGCATGCTGAAGAACGCCGAAACATTCGAGATCATGCGCCCCGAGGATGTCGGCCTGTCAGGATCCAGCCTGCCATTGGGCAAACACTCGGGCCGGGCTGCGCTGCGCGACAAGCTGAACCAGCTTGGGTACGAGGTTGGCGACAATCAGCTGAAGGACATCTTTGTGCGGTTCAAGGCGTTGGCCGACCGCAAGAAAGAGGTCTTTGATGACGACATCATGGCGCTGGTCACGACGTCAACCGACCCGGAATCGGATCGTTTGCAGCTGGTGTCGCTTAGGGTGCTGTGCGGTACCGGTGGTCCGGCGGAAGCCACGCTTGAGATGGAAATCGACGGCACAGACATGACGGCGACCCAATCCGGCGATGGGCCTGTCGACGCGACGTTTCGGGCGGTGCGAGAATTGCACCCGAATAAGGCGCGCCTGCAATTGTATCAGGTCCACGCGGTCACCGAAGGCACCGATGCGCAGGCGACAGTTAGTGTGCGGCTGGAAGAAGACGGCATCATAGCCACCGGCCAGTCGGCGGATACCGATACCGTTGTTGCTTCGGCCAAGGCCTATATCCACGCTTTGAACCGCCTGCTCGTGCGGCGTGAAAAGACTGGTCCCGGTGCCGACGTACGTGAAATCTCGTATAAAGACGTCACTTGAGGACCTGCAAAGCGAAAGCCTCCCGCGCCCGCGGTCGACCGGCTTCGCCGACCGACCTGGCGGCCTTGGGCCCAGCGCCGCGCCGAAGGCGCGGCGCTGCCTCCCCCCAACGCTTTCGGCGACATCTTCGATGTTGCAAAAAGGGGCGGGAGCGCTTCGCTTGTGATCCGGACTTGCCCCAAATCCCACCCTTTCGGATGTGCCCTTACGCTTGACAGGCCAGGTTGAAACAAGTCGTCCTTGTTGGGCCAAGACACTCTGAACGAAAGGGCCAGGCATGGCAGACACTCTGATCACTTCAGAAGTGAACCTCGACGCCTTGGGCGGTCAAACGGGTTTCCTGCGCGTGCCGCATTCGGTGACCCGCAGTGCGTATGGATGGCTGCCGGTGCCGATCAGCGTCGTGAACAACGGCAAGGGGCCGACCGTCCTGTTGATGGCCGGCAATCATGGCGACGAATACGAAGGCCAGATTGCCATCGCGCGGCTTTGTCGGGACCTGACGCCAGACCAGATCCAGGGTCGGATCATCCTGCTGCCACAAGCCAACGCTCCGGCGGCGCAGGCCGGGACGCGGACATCTCCCATCGACAACGGCAATCTGAACCGGACCTTTCCAGGCGACCCGAAAGGCACGCCGACCGAGATGATCGCGCATTACATCGAAGAGGTCTTGCTGCCGCTTTGTGATTATGCCGTGGATCTGCATTCGGGCGGCGCATCGCTGTTTTATCCGCCAACCTTGCTGCGCAATCAAGGACATACGCCCGAGGCAGCGGCGGCGTTGGAGCAGTTGGAAACGGCGTTTGATCTGCCTTATGCATGGGTATTTCAAGGCGGTGGCGGGCCGGGGTCGACTGCACGCACCGCTTTGGGCGCTGCGAACCGAAAGGGTGTGATCTGCGTGATGGCAGAGCTTGGCGGTGCCGGGGCCGTTGACCGGGATATTCTGGCCCAGACCGAACGTGGCTTGAAACGAGTCCTGCATAGTTTGGGACTGTTGCCGGGCTATGCCCCCGACGCGGTACGGGGCACGCGCAGAGCGGCCACCAAAGGGTCGGTCTATGCCTATGATACGGGTCTGTTCGAACCGTTCAAAGATATCGGCGAAGATGTCACTGTAGGAGAGATCGTCGGATTGATCCATTTGGTCGACACGCCCTGGTGTGGTCCGATCCCGGTGCATTCGCCTTACGACGGATTCGTGCTGTGCAATCGCCCACTTGCGCAGGTGCAGCGGGGCGATGCCTTGTTTCAGGTGGCCGATGATGTCGCCTGACTTCGACTAAGAAATCGATCGCCGTGAGGTTCCAGCGCTCAAAACCCATCGCAGTGTGCTGGGCGCGGACGGGATGGATCTGTTTCCGGCAGGCGTTGCCGATATGGATTTCCGCGCGCCCGATTGCGTGACGCGGGCCATGCAGACCCGATTGGATCATGGCGTGTTTGGCTATGAAACCGTGCCGGACGGGCTGATGCCTGCGCTGACCGGCTGGTTGAAGCGGCGGCATGGCTGGACCGTGCAGACCAAGCATATCCTGCGGGCGCCAAACGTGTTGAACGCCCTGTCGATGGCACTTTGCGGGTCCACGGAACAAGGCGATGGGGTGATTGTTCAGCCACCCGTGTTCTTTGATTTTTACGATATCCTGCGCGAGAATGACCGAAAAATCGTGCGCAATCCGTTGGTTCTGGCTGACGGGCGATACAGTTTTGACTTTAACGGGCTTGAGCGCTGCGCCCGCGATCCGGACGTCAAGGTACTGCTGCTGTGCAACCCGCACAATCCGATGGGGCGGGTCTGGACAGAAAGCGAGTTGCGCAGGCTGGGCCAGATTTGTGCGCGCCACAAAGTTCTGGTGATCAGCGACGAAATGCACGGCGATCTGGCGCTGTCCGGGCACCGCTATGTCCCGTTTGCGTCGCTGGGGTCAGAGTTTGCCACCAATTCGGTGACCTGTCTGTCGCCCGCCAAAAGCTTCAACATCGCGGCCTGTTGTTCGGCATTTACCGTGGTGCCGGATGACACCCGCCGTGCAACGTTTATGGCTGCGAACAGCCGCCTGACGGTCAACAAGAACAACGCGTTTGCCAATGTAGCAATGCAGGCGGCGTATGCCGGGGGAGACGCATGGCTGGAGTCCGTTCTGGACTATATCGAAGGCAATCTTGACCTTGTGCGTGACCGGCTGGCCCGGCTGCCTCAGGTTGATCTGATCGACCCTGAAGGGACGTTCCTGCTGTGGCTGGATTTCCGGGCCTTGGGCCTGCCCCCTGACGAACTGACTGCGTTCCTAAGACAAAAAGCAGAATGGGCCGTAACGTCCGGGCAGGCCTTTGGGCCAGAAGGCAACGGGTTTGCCCGGCTCAATATCGGATGCACCCGCGCGCGGTTATCCCGCGCTTTGGACCAGTTGGAAACCGCGATTACCCGACACGGGTGACACTTATCCAGCTTACCGGATCTTACCAAACAGTTTGTCGATCTCGGCCGCCGCATCCTTGATGCCATAAGGCGCGTTCACGGTAAACAGACCTGATCCGATCATCCGGTGGCCGTCGCGCACCGGTGGGAACCGGACTTCGTGCCGGAATACGTCCGGCAGGTCTTGGGCCTCAAGCGCATCAAGCATCGATACATGCGCCCCTGACGTCAGGATCGGGTACCAAAGCGCGATGATCCCGACGTTCCACTTTCGGTGCAACCGCGCGATGCGGGTCGACATGTCTTTATAGTCGCTTTCAGTCTCATAACTCGGGTCAATCAAGGCCAGCCCCCGTCGCGGTGTTGGCGGGGTGATTGACTGGGCCAATTCGTAGCCATCCTGACGATAGACATTGGCCCCGAAAGGTCGCATCGCCTGTTTTAGGGCGGCGTATTCCTGGGGGTGCAGTTCGGCCAGATGCATCGTGTCGCCGGGACGCAGCAGGTTGGCGGCAAGCACGGGCGATCCCGGATAGGCCATCGCGCCGTATTGCGCCCGGATATCGGCGACCGCCTTCATCAACGGGTGATCCTGAAAACCGCCTGTTTCCAGCACTTTGGCGATCCCGGCCTGAGCCTCTCCGGTCTTGAGCGCCTCGGTTGCATCCAGCTGATAAAGACCCCGCCCGGCATGCGTTTCGATATAGCTGAGCGGCTTGTCCTTACGTGTGAGATAGCTGAGCATCCATGCCAGCAACGCGTGTTTCTGGACGTCGGCAAGGTTTCCCGCATGATAGATGTGTTGGTAGGACAGCATTGCGCGTATACCCTTTGAAGCGCCGGAAGCGGATTGGCGCTGATCTGCGTGGATTCGACCCTTTCACACGGGACCGACGCGCCCTATAAACCACATTTCCTGCGTCTGGCGAGTCGCAGGTTACCAATAAACATTTTCAGGCAGGATCACGGGATACATGTCGATCTTCGGAAACTTGGGCGGATTGTTCACATCCGACATGGCAATTGACCTCGGAACAGCAAACACGCTGGTCTATGTCAAAGGTCGTGGCGTGATCCTGAGCGAACCATCGGTTGTGGCGTATCACGTCAAGGACGGCGTGAAGAAGGTTCTTGCCGTAGGTGAGGACGCCAAGCTGATGCTGGGCCGTACCCCCGGCAGCATCGAGGCGATCCGCCCGATGCGCGAAGGCGTAATTGCCGATTTCGACACAGCCGAAGAAATGATCAAGCATTTCATTCGCAAAGTTCACAAACGGTCGACCTTTTCAAAACCCAAGGTCATCGTCTGCGTGCCGCATGGCGCGACTCCGGTTGAAAAGCGCGCGATCCGCTCGTCGGTTCTGGCCGCTGGCGCCCGTCGCGCCGGCCTGATTGCCGAACCGATTGCTGCGGCCATCGGGGCCGGCATGCCGATCACCGATCCGACCGGCAACATGGTCGTGGACATTGGTGGCGGGACCACCGAAGTGGCAGTTCTGTCGCTGGGCGACATCGTATATGCCCGCTCGGTCCGCGTCGGTGGCGACCGGATGGACGAGGCGATCATCAGCTATCTGCGGCGTCAGCAAAACCTGTTGGTCGGCGAATCAACGGCTGAGCGTATCAAGACAAGCATCGGCACAGCCCGGATGCCCGATGACGGGCGCGGAGCCTCGATGCAGATCCGTGGACGTGACCTGTTGAACGGCGTCCCGAAGGAAATCGAAGTCAGCCAGGCCCAGGTGGCCGAAGCGCTGGCCGAACCGGTGCAGGCGATCTGCGAAGCCGTGATGACCGCGCTGGAAGCAACCCCGCCCGATCTGGCTGCTGATATCGTTGACCGGGGCGTCATGCTGACCGGCGGCGGCGCGTTGCTGGGCGATTTGGATCTGGCGCTGCGCGAACAAACCGGGCTGGCCGTGTCGATTGCCGACGAAAGCCTGAACTGTGTGGCGTTGGGTACCGGCAAAGCGCTGGAATTCGAAAAACAGCTACGCCACGCGATTGACTACGAAAGCTAAGGCGCGCATTTTTTCGCAGTACGGCTGAGAACGTTGCGCCGGGTGCGCCGAAAGGAGCCCATTGGCCAAGGACCGATCACAGCGCGAGGATTATACCACCCCCCTGCGTCGTCTGATCCTGGGGATACTGGTGCTGTGCCTGCTGGGTGTCTTTCTGATTTGGCGCATCGACAGCCCCCGGGTGGAACGCTTTCGCGCGCAGGTGGTCGACCGGGTGGTGCCCTCGATGGATTGGGCGATGGCCCCGGTCACCGGGTTCATCAACCTGGTCCGCGATTTCCAAAGCTATCAACGGCTGGCCGAACAGAACCAGGAATTGCGCAGCGAGTTGCGACAGATGCAGGCCTGGAAAGAGGCCGCGCTGCAGCTTGAGCAGGAAAACGCTCGGTTGCTGGATCTGAACAATGTGCGGCTGGACCCACGACTGACTTATATCACCGGCGTTGTGATGGCCGACAGCGGGTCGCCATTCCGCCAGTCGGTGCTGCTGAATGTCGGCGCGCGCGATGGGGTCATTGACGGCTGGGCAGCGATGGATGGCATCGGGCTTGTCGGTCGAATCTCGGGCACCGGGCAGAATACGGCGCGGGTGATCCTGCTGACCGATGCCGCCAGTTCGGTGCCTGCACATATCCAGCCCTCGGGCCAGACGGCCATCATCGCGGGCGACAACACAGCGACCCCTTTGCTGGCGTTTCTTGAAAACCCCGATCTGGTGCGCCCCGGCGACCGCGTGATCACCTCGGGCGATGGCGGCGTTTTTCCTGCCGGGCTGCTGATAGGGCAAGTCGCCGCCGACCCCACCGGACGATTGCGCGTGCGGCTGTCGGCTGATTTCGAACGGCTAGAGTTCCTGAGGGTGTTACGCCACTACGGCACCGAAAATATCTCGGATCCGGGCGGGCTTATCGGGTCTGCCGTGGCCATCGATGACCCCGCACCCGAAGCTGAAGGGGATGGAGATGGCTAACATGTCACCATCGCACCTGTGGTTGATGCGGGGCGCTTTCATCGGGCTGGCGCTATTGGCGATGTTCTGCCACCTGCTGCCGCTTAGCACGTTGCCCAGCCGTCTGGCCCCTCCTGACGTGTTGCTGGCGTTCACGTTCGCCTGGGTGCTGCGACGCCCGGATTACGCCCCGGCCCTGTCAATTGCATTTGTGTTTTTCCTGGCCGATCTGCTGTTGCAGCGGCCACCGGGATTGATGGCGGCCCTCGTCCTTCTGGGATGCACATACCTTATGACCCGCGCGGCCGGCATGCGCGAAGCCAGTTTTGCCGGGGAATGGCTGGCCGTCTGTCTGACCATTATCGGCATTACGGTATTGAACCGTGTTACACTGTGGGTGCTTGCCGTCGACCAGGCGCAACTGGGCCCGGTCCTGATCCAGATGATTCTGACCATGTTGTTCTATCCCGTCGCCGCGCTGGTCACACATTTCGTTCTGCGTGTCCGCAAGCTGACCCCGGGTGACGCCGAAGCAATCGGAGCCCGCGCATGAGACGCAATCCACGCGAACTGGGCTTTTTGCAGCGTAAAACCGGGCGACGGGCGTTGCTTATGGGCGGTCTGCAAATGGCCTTTGCCGGCGGTCTGGCGATGCGGATGCGACATCTTCAGGTCGATCAGGCGGACCAGTTCAGGCTGCTGGCCGAAGAGAACCGCATCAACATCCGCCTGATCCCGCCCGCACGGGGCAAGATCTTTGACCGCAACGGCAACACGATTGCACAGAACGTGCCCAGCTATCGCATCGTCATCGTGCGTGAAGATGCAGGCGACGTCGACAAGGTCATCGCAAACCTGTCCCATCTGATCGAACTTGACCCCGAAGATCTGGACAGGGCACGGGCCGAGATGCGGCGCAGCCCACCATTTCTGCCGATTACCCTGTCCGACCGGATCGGATGGGAAGACATTTCAAAAGTGTCCGTCAACGCCCCGGCATTGCCCGGCATCACGCCCGAGGTCGGCCTGACCCGAGTTTATCCGCTGGGGGCGGATTTTGCCCATGTTGTGGGCTATGTCGGCCCGGTCAGCGACTATGACCTCAGCCGTATCGAAGACCCTGAACCGGTGCTCCGCATCCCGCGTTTTCAGATCGGCAAAGTTGGTCTGGAGGCCAAGCGCGAAGGGTTGCTGCGCGGTAAGGCCGGGGCCAAACGGGTCGAGGTCAACGCCACAGGGCGGGTGATGCGGGAACTGGACCGGCAAGAGGGGCAGCCCGGCGCCGATGTACAGCTGACGGTGGATGCGCAACTGCAGAACTATGTGCAGGCGCGGCTGGGGCTTGAAAGTGCGTCGGCCGTGATCATCGATTGTGAAACCGGCGATCTGCGCGCCATCGCGTCGTCGCCGACCTTTGATCCCAACCTGTTCGTGCGCGGCATCTCAGTTGCCGATTATCGCGGGCTGACCGAAGACAACTTCCGCCCCCTGGCCTCAAAATCGGTCCAAGGTATTTATCCCCCCGGATCGACCTTCAAGATGATCACCGCGTTGGCGGCTCTTGAAGACGGGCTGATCGGATCGGATGACACCGTGTATTGCCCCGGTTTTCTTGAAGTCGCGGGGCGCCGGTTCCACTGCTGGCGGCGGGGCGGGCACGGTCACATGGACCTGCTAAATTCGCTCAAACAAAGCTGCGACGTCTATTTCTATGATGTCGCTCTGAAAGTCGGGATCGACAAGATCTCGGCCATGGCGAAACGATTTGGCCTGGGGATGCGCCACGATATACCGATGTCGGCGGTGGCCAGCGGACTGGCTCCGAACAAGGAATGGAAGCAACGTGTCCACGGGCAGGACTGGCTGATCGGCGACACGGCCAACGCGTCCATCGGACAGGGCTTTATGCTGGCCTCGCCCATGCAACTGGCCGTGATGACGGCCCGCATTGCCACCGGGCGCAGTATCGAACCCCGGCTGGTCAAATCGATTGACGGGGTCGAACAGCCAAAAGGCACAGGGGAGCCGATGGGATTGAACGAAAACCATCTGCGCCACGTGCGCCGGGGCATGTATGAGGTGTCAAACAACCGACGCGGTACAGGCTATTCCAGCCGTATCATTGCCGACGGTCAGCGGATGGCGGGCAAGACCGGCACCAGTCAGGTTCGCAACATTACGGCCGCAGAACGCGCCGCCGGGGTGATCCGCAACGAAGATCTGCCGTGGGAGCGGCGCGACCACGCCTTGTTCGTGTGTTTCGCCCCGTTTGATCGCCCGAAGTATGCGGTTTCAGTGGTGGTCGAACATGGCGGCGGGGGATCCAAGGCCGCTGCCCCGATCGCCCGCGATGTCCTGTTGCAGGCGCTTTATGGTGACACTCCGCCACTCGCTGCCTATCCGAAAAAAGATCAGGGTCGCATCAAGGCCCAGCAAGAGCGCCTGAAACGCGAATTGCTCAAGGCCGCAAGCGGAAGCGACCGGGCATGAGTTATCTTGAAACCCGCGTCAAATCCACGCCGACCGGCCTGCGCAAGGTTCTGTTTCTGAACTGGCCACTGGTTCTGCTTTTGACGTCTGTGGCGGGTGTCGGGTTTCTGATGCTGTATTCCGTAGCTGGGGGGTCGTTTATACCCTGGGCCGAACCACAGATGAAACGTTTTGCCCTTGGTATGACCGGCATGTTCATGGTCGCCATGGTGCCGATCTGGTTCTGGCGCAACATGGCCGCTGTGGCCTATGGCATGTCGATCCTGTTGCTGATCTCGGTTGAGTTTTTCGGCGCTGTCGGAATGGGCGCGCAACGTTGGATCGACCTGGGTTTCATGCGTTTGCAACCATCCGAGTTGATGAAGATCACGCTGGTGATGTTTCTGGCCGCCTATTACGACTGGCTGCCCGCCAAGCGCAATTCGCGCCCTTTCTGGGTGCTGATCCCTGTCCTGATCATCCTTCTGCCCACGTTCCTCGTGTTGCGTCAGCCCGACCTCGGCACCTCGATCCTGTTGCTGACTGCGGGCGGAGCGATGATGTTTCTGGCCGGCGTTCACTGGGCTTACTTCGCCGCTGTCATCGCCGCTGGTGTCGGTTTGGTATCTGCCGTTTTCGAAAGCCGGGGCACTGACTGGCAGTTGTTGAAGGACTACCAGTACCGCCGGATCGACACGTTTCTGGACCCGTCCACCGACCCGCTGGGCGCAGGATATCACATCACTCAATCCAAGATCGCGCTGGGATCTGGCGGCTGGACCGGACGCGGGTTCATGCAGGGCACCCAGAGCCGGCTGAACTTTCTGCCCGAAAAGCACACCGATTTCATCTTTACGACGTTGGCCGAGGAATTCGGCTTTGTCGGGGGCATCTCACTTTTGGGGCTCTACACGCTGATCATCCTGTTCTGCATCGCCACGGCCTTGTCCTGTCGTGATCGGTTTTCGTCGCTGATGACCTTGGGTGTCGCGGTCACTTTTTTCCTGTTCTTTGCCGTCAATATGTCGATGGTCATGGGCCTCGCACCGGTCGTGGGCGTGCCCCTGCCAATGGTCAGTTATGGCGGCTCGGCGATGCTTGTGCTGATGGGGGCCTTTGGCCTTGTGCAAAGCGCCCATATCCACCGACCCAGATAAAGGTTTCCCGATGACTGTGAATGTCCTGTTTGCCGCCAAGGCAGAGCGTTGGTCCGTCTACGAAGGCCCCCTGACCCGCGCCCTGACCAAGGCCGGCGTCGATTTCGATCTGCGCACCGACTTTGCGCCCGAGCAGGTTGACTATATCGTCTATGCGCCCAACAGCGACGTGCAGGATTTCACGCCCTACACCCGTCTGAAAGCGGTTTTGAACCTGTGGGCCGGGGTCGAAGACGTCGCGCCAAACACGACGCTGACCGTTCCGTTGGCACGGATGGTGGATCACGGGCTAAGCCGTGGCATGACCGAATGGGTCACCGGCCATGTCCTGCGTCATCATCTGGGGATGGATGCGCATATCCTTGGCCAGGACGGTGTCTGGCGCAAAGACATCCCGCCTCTGGCCCGGGATCGCCCGATCAGCATCCTTGGCCTTGGCACCCTTGGCCAGGATGCAGCAACCGCGTTGACGATGCTTGGCTTCTCGGTGACCGGGTGGAGCAGGTCGGAAAAATCGATTGACGGCGTCACCTGCCTTTACGGGGACGTTGGCCTGCGGCAGACTCTGAGCGGTGCCGAAATCGTCGTCCTCTTGTTGCCTGACACGCCTGCGACGCGTGATATCCTGAACGCTGAAACGCTGGCCCTTCTGCCGCGCGGCGCGGTGATCATCAACCCTGGACGTGGCCCGCTGATCGACGATGATGCACTGCTGGCAGCGCTGGACAGCGGTCAGGTTGGCCATGCAACTTTGGATGTATTCCGAACCGAGCCCCTGCCGGCCAATGATCCCTATTGGGCCCACCCCAAGGTGACGGTGACGCCGCATATCGCATCGGAAACCCGGTCAGAAACAGCTGCAGAAGTCATCGCCGAAAACATCCGTCGTGGCGAAAGCCAGGAACCCTTCCTGCATCTGGTGGACCGCTCATTAGGCTACTGATACGTCCTCAGCCACCCGTGGTTTTTGAGTATTTGCAAAGAGAAGATGACCATGTCCCTCTATCTTCTCTTTGACAAATACTCTCGCCGAAGGCGGCGCCACGTTACAGCCCAAGGTCAAGTCTAAGCTTTTTCTTCAGCTTGGCGACGACCATGTCGTATGACGCCGCGATGTGCTGTTTCAGTTCCGGGTCTGACAAGCCAGGCGAGCCGTATTGCTGCACCCATTTCAGCCCACGTGAGGCCATGTAGGGCGCGGGACGCAGGCCCGGCATGTCGGACAGGATTTCAAAGGCAAGGTCTGACACCTTGAACGTGAACGCATCTGCCCCGTCATTCCAGCCGCAGATCGCAAAGACCTTGCCGCCCACCTTCCACACATCCGCATTGCCCCATTGCACAACGTGAGTGCTGGCGCGGAACGATGCGCAGAAGGTGTTGAATTCATCCCGGGTCATGCCGCGTCCAGCAGACCCCGGCCCTTAAGCAAAGCTTCGACCCCCGGAAGGCGGCCCCGGAATGCCGTATAAAGGTCAGCCGGGTCCTTCGAGCCACCGGTCGACAGAATGTTGTCTTCCAGCGCCTTGGCGCGTTCCGTATCGAAGGCACCACCTGCCTCTTCAAAGGCTGCAAAGGCGTCGGCGTCCATAACTTCGGACCACATGTAGCTGTAGTAGCCGCTAGAATATCCGTCACCTGCAAAGACATGCGCGAAATGCGGGGTCGCGTGGCGCATACCTATCGCGTGCGGCATCCCCAGATCGGCCAGAACCTCGGCCTGTTTCGCCATCGGATCTGCCGGTGCGTCGCCTTCGTGAAATGCCAGATCGACCAGCGCCGAGGCGACATATTCAACTGTCCCAAAACCCTGATCGAAGTTGGCAGCCTCAAGCACCTTGTCGAGCATCGCCTGCGGCATCGCGGCGCCGGTTTCAGCATGGGTGGCGAATTCGGTCAGCACTTCGGGGACTTCCAGCCAGTGTTCGTACAATTGGCTGGGCAGTTCGACAAAATCGCGCGCGACGGATGTGCCCGAGATGCTGTCATAGGTCACGTTTGACAGCATCTGGTGCAGCGCATGGCCGAATTCGTGAAACAGCGTGCGCGCATCGTCATAGGACAACAGCGCCGGGTCGCCTTTGGCGAAGTTGCAAACATTGATGACAATCGGGGTCTGCACCTTGGGGAACTTGGCCTGGCTGCGCATCGCACTGCACCATGCACCTGAGCGCTTTGATCCGCGTGCAAAATAATCGCCGATGAACACCGCGACATGTTCACCGTCGCGGGTGACGTCCCATGCGCGGCAATCGGGGTGGTAAAGCGGAACATCAAGCGGTGTGAATTCCAACCCGAACAAACGAGTGGCACAGCTAAACGCTGCCTCGATCATCCGGTCAAGCTGGAGGTACGGTTTGAGCGTCGCCTCATCCAGATCATGTTCGGCCTTGCGGCGTTTTTCGGAGTAATAGCGCCAGTCCCAAGGCTCAAGCTCGGCGTTGATACCATCCTGACGCATCATCGCTTCCAACACGTCCGCATCGGCTTCGGCGCGGGCGCGGGCGGGACCCCAGACATCCATCAGCAGCTTGCGCACCGCGTCCGGAGTTTTCGCCATTTCGGGCTCAAGTTTGTAGGCGGCGAAGCTGTCATACCCAAGCAGCTTGGCCCGCTCCTGACGCAGTTGCAGGGTTTCGGCGGCAATGGCGCGGTTGTCGGTCTCGCCGCCATTTGCTCCGCGTGCGGTCCATGCCTGATAGGCTTTTTCGCGTAAGTCGCGGCGGGGCGAAAACTGCAGGAAAGGTACAATCAGAGAGCGTGACAGGGTGACCACAGGGCCACCGGCCTCTTTTTCCACCCCGGCAGCGCGCGCGGCATCGACAACGAAACCAGGCAGGCCTTCCAGATCCTCTTCGGTCAGCGGCATGAACCAGTCGCGTTCATCCGCCAGCAGGTTCTGGGTGAAATTTGTTCCCAGCACAGCAAGCCGCGCCTTGATGGCTTTCATCCGGTCATCATCCGCGCCTTCCAGTGCGGCACCCGAGCGGACAAAGCCGCGATGGGTCAGCATCAGGACACGGGCCTGTTCGTCGGCCAGGCCAAGGTCATCTTTGCGCGCCCAAAGGTCTGCCACGCGGGCAAACAGCGCCTTGTTTGACGAAATCTCGGAGAAATGCGCTGCCAGTTTGGGAGAAAAGTCGCGTTGCAACTGCTCACGCGCCTGATTGCTGTCGGCCCCGGCCACGCTGAAGAATACGGAAAGAACCTTGTCCATTGCTTCACCCGCGGCTTCAAGCGCTTCCACCGTATTGGAAAAGGTTGCAGGGTCAGGATTGCCTGCGATCGCGTCGATTTCAGCCTGATGCGCAATCAGGGCCTCATCCAGCGCTGGCGCAAAATCTTCGTCAGAAATCATGTCGAACGGGGCAATCTGGAACGGGGTCTGCCAGTCGCTGAGGATCGGGTTCGTCATCGGGGTCTCCTTTGAGTGGCAAGCTATGCAGCCATGAGGCAATGTCCAGAGGGGTGATGCATTTCATGGGCGGGGACTTGCCAAACCCGCGTCCGCCACCGACGCTGCTGACAGCGCATGTCAGGAGGCCGCCATGAAACGAAACACACCCACCGGATTGATGACAACCGCCATTCACGCCGGCGAAACTCCTGACGTGGGGACAGGCGCGTCGTCGCCCCCGATCCATATGTCGTCGGCATATGTGTCACATGAGGTGTCAGGGTTTTCAGCCCATGATCTGACGGATGACAGCCCCTATTGCTATACACGCTGGGCCAATCCGACAGTTGCCATGCTGGAAGGCAAAATTGCTGCACTGCAGGGAACCGAGGCCTGTCTGGCCCTGGCATCCGGCATGGCCGCCGCTGCAGCACTCTTTTTCACGTTTCTGTCAAAAGGCGATCACGCGCTGGTTTCGGATGTGTCTTATGCCGGGGTGGCGGAACTGGCGCGCGACACCCTGCCCCGGATGGGCATCGAGGTGACGGCTGTGGATTTTTCGAATTTGGACGCCGTCGCGGCGGCGCTCCGGCCCAATACCAAACTTGTTCACTCGGAATCTCCGGCCAATCCAATCTTGCGACTGACAGATCTGTCAGCCGTTTCCAGGCTGGCCCACGACGCCGGGGCGCTGCATTCGACGGATGCAACTTTTGCCTCACCTCTGGGAATGGATACTGCGGCACTGGGGATCGATCTGGTGATGCATTCGATCACGAAATACGTCGGTGGTCATGGAGATGCCGTTGGTGGTGCTGTGGCGGGTCGGGCAGACCCGATCAAGCAGATGCGGGTTGAAGCCGGCATTCATCATGGCGGCATACTGTCGCCTTTCAACGCCTGGCTGATCGCCCGGGGGGCCTCGACCTTGCCGCTGCGGATGAAAGCACATCAGGCCGGTGCGCTGGCCGTGGCCGAGTGGCTGGAATCGCATCCGAAGGTGACGCAAGTCGTGTATCCCGGTCTGGCCTCGCACCCGCAGGCGGATCTGGTTCGGCGGCAGATGTCGAACACATCCGGCATGGTCTCGTTTCAGGTTGGAGGCGTTGCGACCGGAGAGGCGCTGGCCCAGCAGATGATCGACCGGATGGAAGTCATCCATTATGCCGTGTCGCTTGGCCATCACCGCAGCCTGATTTTCTGGATGGAAACCGAAGCGCTGATGAACACGTCTTTCCGGCTGGAGGGCGCCCAACGCGACAGTTATCGCGCGTTTGCTGGCGACGGCATATTCCGCCTGTCTGTCGGTCTGGAAGATGCCGAGGATCTGATCGCGGATCTGGATCGGGCGTTAAGCTAAACGCAGAGCTCCCGCCCCCCGGAGCCCCCCTCCTTCGGAGGACTGTCCGGGCGTTGGGCCAAGCCGTGCATGACCAAAGGCCATGCCCGGCGGTTGCGCCCTGTTTCAGCCCCCCCCGCAGACCGGACAGTCAGAACGACGTTTCAGGCGGATCTTGCGGGTCTCGCCATAGAGCGCGTCATAAATCAGCATCTCGCCCCGCAACGCCTGCCCTGCACCAGTCACGACTTTGATCGCCTCAACAGCCATCATCGCGCCCACAACACCCGGCAGAGGTCCAATTACCCCGGCCTCGGCGCAGCTGGGGGCAAGGCCAGGTGCCGGGGCTTCGGGAAAAATACACTGATAGCATGGCCCCCCCTGCGCCGGGTCGAACACGCTCAGCTGCCCTTCCCATTGCGACAGCGCGCCGGACACAAGCGGTTTGCCCAACGCCGCTGCGACGCGGTTCGACAGATACCGGGTTTCGAAATTGTCGGTGCCATCCAGAATCACATCATAGGCGGCGAAAAGATCCCTCGCGACCGTTTCGTCCAGCCGCCGGTGATACGGGCGCACCACAACATGCGGGTTCTGGGCCTCCATCGCGGCCTGTGCGGAAAACACTTTCGGCATGCCGATCCGGCCGTCCGTATGGATCACCTGACGCTGCAGGTTGGCGTTTTCGACGATATCGTCATCGATGACGCCGATCGTCCCGATACCCGCCGCCGCAAGGTATTGCAGCGCAGGCGCGCCAAGCCCGCCTGCCCCGATTACCAGGACCTGCGCCTGTTTCAGCTTTTTCTGGCCCGGCCCGCCCAATTCGCGCAGCACAATATGGCGGGCGTATCGCTCAAGCTCCGATGTTGTGAAAAGCGGCCCTTGGGTCTCGTCCATCATCTCAGCCTTGTCCTTTGAAACAACCTGCCGTTTCAGGGCCCGTATTCCGGCACCATACAAAACGGCCAAACCGGCGAAACCGCCCAAAAGCAGCCACAGAGCCGGATCTTCGCCGGTGGCCAGCCGCAGGGGATGCCCGTCGGGCAACACCAGATGCAATGCAAGCACGCTGGCGAACAACACGGCCAGCATCACGGTGCGGGCCTGACGCGATGCGCCGCTCGCGTACCCGACACCCCATAAGATCGCCGCAAGAGCGAAAACCAGCAGCATCAGCCCCGCCCGGTCGAACCGAAGCCACCCGTGCCCCGCTCCGTATCGCTCAATTCCTCGACAAGGTGGAAGGTGGCCTGCACCACGGGCGCGATCACCATTTGGGCGATCCGATCACCATGCCCTACTTCAAACGGCTCTTGCCCCGCATTCATCATGATCACACCAAGTGGACCGCGATAATCACTGTCGATGGTGCCCGGCGCGTTGAGCAGGGTGAGTCCGTGTTTCAGCGCCAATCCGGACCGCGGGCGGATCTGCACTTCGTACCCATCCGGAATTTCCAGCCTCAGCCCGGTCGGCACCAACACCCGCGCGCCCGGCAAAATCACCACCGCGCTCCGGTCCGGAAAACTCGCCCGCAGGTCCGCTCCCGCCGCACCTGCGGTCTCATAAGATGGCAACGGCACCGCCCGGTCCGCACTTTCGTCATAGATTACCCGGATCGCCACCATTGCCTGCGCTCCTGTTTCTTTCTTGTTTCAAATACCCAAAAATCCGACGTTAGCCACGCCCACCCAAGGCCTCGGCCATGCGTGCGGCCAGCCGCCTTGCGACCTCGTCCTTGCCCAGACGGGGCCAGTCCTCGGCGCCAGCGTCCGAGATCAGGACAACTGCGTTTTCCGACCCGCCCATGATCCCGGTTGCCGGGCTTACGTCATTGGCGACGATCCAGTCACAGCCCTTACGGATGCGTTTGGCCATCGCATGGGCCACGACATCATCGGTTTCCGCGGCAAATCCGACCACCAGGGCCGGACGGCCTTCGGTCATCTGCGACACGGTTTTCAGAATGTCGGGGTTTTCGGCGAACTCCAGGACTGGCAGGCCATCCCGGCTTTTCTTCAGCTTCTTGTCCGACGCGCTGGCCATACGCCAGTCGGCAACGGCCGCCGCGAACACGCCGGCGTCCACCGGCAGACTGCTTTGCACCGCAGCCAGCATTTGCTGAGCGGTCTCAACGGTCTTCACCTCGACACCCGCGGGTGGAGGTACGTCTGCAGGTCCGGTCACAAACACAACATGCGCCCCCAGATCCCGCAGTGCGGCGGCCATGGCCGCCCCTTGCGCGCCGGATGATCGGTTCGCGATATAGCGGACCGGATCGATGGGCTCATGCGTTGGCCCCGACGTCACAAGAACGCGTTTTCCGGCCAGCGCCCCCCCCGACAGCGCGGTTTCGACCGCAGCGACAATCTCAGCCGGCTCCGACATTCGACCAGCGCCAAATTCACCGCAAGCCATGCCGCCCTCATTCGGGCCGATGAACCGGATGCCGTCAGATTTCAACCGGTTCAGGTTGCGCTGGGTTGCGGGGTGTTCCCACATCCGCACGTTCATCGCGGGCGCGGCCAAGACATCCGTATCCGTCGCCAACAGCAGGGTCGATGCCAGATCATTGGCAAGACCGTTTGCCATTTTCGCCATCAGGTCTGCCGTGGCCGGGGCCACGACGATCAGATCGGCACTGCGTGACAGCTCGATGTGGCCCATTTCGGCCTCATCCGTCAGATCGAACAAATCGCGGAACACCTTGCACCCGGCCAGCGCCGAAACCGATAACGGCGTGACAAATTGTTCGCCCGCTCGCGTCAGAACCGGGGTGACCGTCGCGCCCTTGTCCTGCAGTCGTCGGATCAGCTCCAACGACTTATAGGCGGCAATGCCACCGCCAATGATCAGCAAAATGCGTTTTCCTGCCAGCATCTGTGCCGCCCCTTTGAAACCGATCCGACCATAGGCGTGCCACGCAGGATCTGCCAGAGCCTATTCGGACTCCTGCTTTTCGAACGCCGCGCAGGGATCAGGCCGCTCGACCGCCGGGCTATCTACCACCGCGTCAAAGATACCGCGCACGGATCCGTCTTCGGACTGGCCCAGTGAAAACACGCGCAGAGCCGGCTGTACCCGCTTGAGATAGACTGACACGCCCCAGTCCTTGCGCGCGTGACCGTTTCCGGTGACCACGACAATTGGTCCGCCCGTATCGTCAAAGGCTCTGATCGTGGCTTTGGCCAGCGTTGCATCACGCAGTCGTTGAACGTCGACCATTTTGGGCAGCAGTTCAGGCGGCATCGCATTACAATGCGCCTCTTGTTGATGCGCTTCACGCACTGATTGCTGCGCTGGATCCAACCTTATCCCTAAACCATATTCACCCGACCCCGCGCCAAAGGCGGGCCCGATGCCAAGCTCCATCGCCTTGCTCGCTGCGGCCCGAGGCACAAGCCCGCCATACTGTTGCAGGTCTTCGGCGGCCACCAGCACCGGGCGATAAAGGTCGAAATTGGGCCAGTGCGCCTTGGCCCATTCGATCACGGCCTCAAAGTTCGCAGGATTATCCAAGGCACCTGCATTTATGCGGGCGGCTGTCTCATCGGTCAGCATTTCCCATACAATGGCGCTGGGCTGCAGCGTTTCGATAATCTCAGCCTGCAGCATATGGTGGTCCGGATTATCGTGGATCTCTCCTAAAAGGATGACATCCGCCTGACGCATCCGGTTGACAAGGTCATCAGTCAAAGAAGCCGCCCCTGAAGGGACGGCCAGCAATGCCAACAGGGCACTTTTCAGAATCAAAGCAAGTTTCATGCGAGGAAGTGTTGCACCTCGCGCGACTGAGCTTCAAGGCTCTTCCGCATCTTCTGAAACGCTGCCGCCTCAAGCTGGCGCACGCGTTCCTTGGACAGGCTCAGTTCCTGTCCCAGACTTTCCAGCGTCCGTGGGCTTTCGCGCAGCTTGCGTTCACGGATAATCAACCGTTCGCGGTCACTGAGGCTTTTCATCGCCGCCAGCAGCCAGTCGCGCAGCTGTTCACGATCATGACTGTCCTCGACAATCTCGGCGCCTTGCGCACTGTCGTCTTCCAGCACGTCGATCCATTCGCGCCCATCTTCGTCAGCGGTCTGAACCGCGTTCAGTGAAAAATCAGAGCCCGCCAGCCGGCCCTCCATCATCTCGACATCGCGCATCGGCACGCCGATCTCGGTTGCGATCATCTGGTTCAACTGATGTCTATCCAGAGTCTCGCCCTGCGCCTGGGCCTCACGTTCGAACTGCGCCTGAACCCGACGCATATTGAAGAAGAGCGATTTTTGCGACGATGTCGATCCGGTCCGCACCATTGACCAGTTGCGCATCACATAGTCCTGAATGCTGGCTTTGATCCACCAGACCGCATAGGTCGAAAACCGCACACCCCGATCAGGGTCAAACTTGTCTGCCGCTTTCATCAGGCCCAGACCGGCCTCCTGGATCAGATCGTTCATCGGTGCGCCGTAACGTCGGAACTTGGCTGCCATCGATATTGCAAGCCGCATGTACGCAGTGATCAGACGATGCAGCGAAGCCTCGTCCCGCTGGTCGCGCCAGGCATAAGCCAGCTTCAGTTCCGTCTCTGCATCCAGAAGTTCAGCCTTCATGGCCTGCCGGGACATTGTCGTATCGTAAGAAGTGTCTAGTGGCATTGAATTTCCCCCGATTGACCGGTGTCTGCACACCTTCTTGCCTTGGTTGTCCTTGATAGATACGCAGGACCGGGGACGTTGGTTCAATCGAAGGGTAAAAAAGTTGCTCGCCAGAGTCACATTCATTTTCGGCGGAGCTGCGTCAGGCAAGTCCGAATTCGCCGAGAAATTCGTTGAAAGCTCAGGAAAACCAAAGACCTACCTTGCCACTTCACAAGTGCTTGATGGCGAAATGCAATCCAAGGTTGAGCTTCATAAAGCCCGGCGATCCAGCGACTGGGCCCTGCTGGAAGAACCGATGAACCTGGCTGATCCGTTGTCGCGCTTGTCGGCAGACGGGATTTGCCTGATCGATTGCGCCACGATGTGGCTAACGAACCAATTGCTGGCCGACACCGATCTGGACACCGCGCAAACCCAGCTTATCTGTGCAATCAACGCGTGCCCCGCCGAACTGGTCATCGTCTCAAATGAGGTCGGCATGGGCATTGTCCCTGACAACGCCATGGCGCGCAGGTTCCGCGAAGCGCAAGGGCGACTCAACATCGCCATGGCGGCGCGCGCCGACCTTGCCGTTTTTGTCGCTGCTGGCCTGCCCCTAGTTCTGAAAGGCACCCTTCCATGACCCGTCTGCACCTTGTCCGTCACGGCCCCACCCATGCCAAAGCCATGGTCGGGTGGACCGATCTGCCTGCTGATCTCAGCGACCACGCGGCGATTGCCCGGCTGGATGACCATCTGCCGGCAGACGCCGTGCTGATCTCATCTGACCTGACGCGGTCGGTTCATACGGCGGATGCTATACAAGGCGCCCGACGCCGCCTACCGCATGATGCCCAACTACGCGAGATCAACTTCGGGGCCTGGGAAATGCGCAATTTCCGCGAGATCGAGGCCGAAGATCCCGACCGCATCCATGCCTATTGGACCAATCCTGGCGACGTACGTCCGCCGGATGGCGAAAGCTGGCACCAAGTGCGCGCCCGGGTAGACGCAGCTATCGATACGCTGATCGCAGCGCACCCGGATCAGGATCTGGTGATCGTCGTCCATTTCGGTGTCATCGTAACGCAGATCCAGCGCGCGCTGGATCTGGAATCGACCGAGGCATTCGGGCACAAGATCGACAACCTGTCCGTCACCCGGATCACCCGACTCCCCGACGGCTGGGACGTTGGGCTGATCAATCACAATCCGTGACGCATACACGCACAAATCGTCACTTTACCTGCAGATTGAAGCGCATTTAACCTGCCTCCATGACTTATGATATTTATCTCGGCGACCAGACTTTTTCGAGCTGGTCTTTGCGCGGCTGGCTGATGCTTGAAAAGTTCGGCCTGCCTTATCGGGCTCACATGGTGGGTCTTTATAGCGGCACGATGGCTGACGATCTTGCCCCGCTTACCCCCGCCCGGCTTGTGCCCACATTGCGCACCCCCGAAGGCCTGGTTGTCGGCGAAAGCCTGACCATTGGCGAAACCCTGGCTGAACGACATCCGCAGGCCGGCCTGTGGCCCGCCGACCCCGCCCAACGCGCCACGGCCCGCTGGCTGTGCGCGGAAATGGTGTCGGGCTTTTTCGCATTGCGCGGCGATTGCCCGATGCAGTTGTTGCGCGTGTATCAGGGGTTTGCCCCCTCGGACGCTGTGAAAACAGATCTCGCACGTATCGAAACCCTGTGGGACCATGCCCGCGCCATATCGGGTGCGCAGTCTGGCCCACTGTTTGGCACTTACTCGCTTGCGGATGTATTCTATACGCCCGTCGCCGCCCGGATCGTCGGATTTGATTTGCCCGTCAGCGCTGCGTCGCGCGCCTATTGCCTTGATCTGCTGTCCGATCCGGCGGTCCGGGCCTGGCGCGCCGAAGGGCTGAAAACCCGCTACGACCCCGAGCCCTACGCTCAGGATCTGGCCGCAACCGATTGGCCCGTGCCCGCCTGAACCCTTTCATCTCTTTGCCAAATACGCGCAGCACGTGGCTGACATCCCGCACGCGTTAACCATTCCGAAACCACCTGTCCGTTAGCCGTTAACCAGTTGGCAATGGAGAGCAAGCATGGTGTCTCGCGCCTATACAGTCGCGTTTCAGGGGGTCGAGGCCCGGCTGGTCGAGGTGCAATGCGCCGTGACCCCGGGCCTGCCTGCCTTTGCCATCGTCGGCTTGCCCGACAAAGCCGTGTCCGAAGCGCGCGACCGGGTGCGCAGTGCTTTGACGTCCATGGCCATCGCGCTGCCGTCCAAGCGGATCACCATCAACCTGTCCCCCGCCGATCTGCCAAAAGAAGGCAGCCATTTTGACTTGCCGGTGGCCCTTGCCCTGCTCGCAGCGCTTGAGATCGTGCCACAAGACACTGCCGAATCCACTGTCGCGCTGGGGGAATTGTCGCTGGACGGCACGCTAGTTCCGGTGCTGGGCGCGTTGCCCGCTGCCATGACCGCCGCTGAAGAACACCGCACCCTGCTGTGCCCCGCCGCGTCAGGCGCCGAGGCTGCATGGGTCGGCGCAACGCAAGTGATCGGTGCCCAGTCCCTGACGGATGTTGTGCGCCATTTCACGGGCCAATCCCCGATTGCGCCTGCGCAACCCGGCGAGGTTTGCGCTGATCCGCTGACCCGCGACCTGCGCGAGGTCAAGGGACAGGAACGCGCCAAACGGGCGCTCGAAATCGCGGCTGCCGGGCGGCACCACCTGATGATGGTGGGTACGCCGGGGTCCGGCAAATCCATGCTCGCCGCCCGCATTCCCGGAATCTTGCCGCAACTGACGGCTGGCGAAGCGCTTGAGACCTCGATGATCCATTCGCTCAGCGGTCTGCTGGACGAAGGCGGCATCACCCGAACCCGGCCGTTTCGCGAACCCCATCACACCGCCTCGATGGCCGCCATTGTCGGGGGTGGGCGCGGCGCGAAACCCGGCGAGATCAGCCTGGCCCACAATGGCGTGCTGTTCATGGACGAGTTTCCTGAATTTCCCCGAACGGTGCTGGAAACGCTGCGCCAGCCGATTGAAACCGGCGAGGTCATGGTGGCCCGCGCCAATGCCCATGTGAAATACCCCTGCCGGTTCATGCTGGTGGCCGCTGCCAACCCCTGCAAATGCGGATACCTCTCCGACCCGGCCCGCGCCTGCGCCCGGGTGCCACAATGTGGGGATGATTATCTGGGGCGGATATCGGGGCCTTTGATGGATCGGTTTGACCTGCGGGTCGAAGTCCCGCCAGTGGCCTTCGCAGATCTCGACTTACCGCCTTCGGGCGACGATTCAGCCACGGTAGCGGCCCGCGTCGCCGCTGCGCGGGCCGTGCAGATCAATCGGTTCTCGCCGGAAACAGGCTTGCGTCAAAATGCCGATGCCGAGGGCAAGGCTTTGGAAAGCATGGCAACACCCGATGCAGAAGGCCGGGAATTGCTGGTGCGTGTGGCCGAACGATTCGGCCTGTCTGCGCGTGGCTATCACCGGGTGTTACGGGTCGCCCGCACAATCGCCGACCTTGAAGGATCACCAGACGTGCGCCGCCCGCATGTGGCCGAGGCGCTAAGTTTCAGGTTGACCACAGCCACGGCGATGGCCGCCTAGGACAGGCGCGCTTCGATTGCGTCCCAGACTTTGGCGGCAATGTTGACCCCGTCAAACCGCTCAAGCTCCTGAATACCGGTTGGCGAGGTCACGTTGATCTCGGTCAGGTAGTGTCCGATCACGTCGATCCCGACAAAAATCTGGCCCTTTTCGCGCAAAAGCGGACCAATGGCGGCACAAATCTCAAGATCGCGCTCGCTAAGGCCGATTTTTTCAGGTCGTCCGCCGACATGCATATTGGACCGGGTTTCACCCGCTGCGGGCACGCGGTTGATTGCGCCCACGGCCTCGCCGTCAATCAGAATCACACGTTTGTCGCCGTCCCGCACGGCAGGAAGGTATTTCTGAACGATCAGCGGTTCGCGGCTGAACCCGGTGAACAGTTCATGCAACGAACTGAGGTTGCGATCATTTGCGTCCAGACGGAACACTCCGGCCCCGCCATTGCCGTAAAGCGGTTTCAGAATGATGTCGCCATGCTTTTCCTTGAACGCACGGATCGTTGTCAGATCCCGCGCGATGGTGGTGGGCGGCGTCAGGTCCGGGAAATCAAGCACCAGCAGCTTTTCAGGGTAATTCCGCACCCAGAATGGATCGTTAACCACCAAAGTCTGGCCCTTCAGGCGATCCAGAAGATGCGTGGAGGTGATGTAGTGCATGTCAAACGGCGGATCCTGGCGCAACCAGACCACGTCAAAATCGGACAGATCGACCTCGCGTTCTTCGCCCAGTATCGCCGGTGTGCCGGCGACGCGCTGCACTGTCATATCCTGACCGCGCGCTGTGACCCGCCCTTCCTGATAGGCCAACTGGTCCGGGCCATAGAAGAACAAGTGGTGCCCGCGCGCCTGCGCCTCTTCCGCCAACCGGAATGAGCTGTCGGCATTAATGTCGACGGTCCCGATCGGATCCATCTGAAACGCGATTTTCATAAGCTTTCCCCTATCGGTGCACAGTGCTGGGAATTACATGGCCCACTGCGTCAGAGGGATCAATGGGATCAGGTCGCGAAAAAGGCGTTTTCGATGATTTGATATTGCCCGGCACCATCGACCAGCGCGACATCAAAGCGGACGTTGGTCATCATGCCGTCTGGTTCCGTTGCCAGAAACTCTTCCGCCGTACGGCTGATCCGCTGCATCTGACGGGCACTCAGATGTTCGGCAGCTTGGGCAAAGTCACGGCTTTTCTTGACTTCGACAAACACCAGCCCGTTGTCATGACGTGTCACCAGATCGATTTCACCCGTGAGCCCGCGCCATCTTCGTTTTGTGATCTCAAATCCGCGCCGCTCATAGTCCTGCGCGATTTGCAGTTCAGCCGCCTCGCCCGCAAGATGGGCCATTTGCCCACGTAGTATTCTGTTCAAGCCGCGCCCTTTCCGACAAACCTCACGCTTTGGCGAGTTGCAGGGCAAGCTGGTACACGGTACGGCGCGGCAACCCGTGCATCCGGGCGACCAAATCTGCGGCATCGCGCACCGATTGCGTTTCCATCGCCTGGCGCAGATCTGATTCTAGGTCTGAATCACTAACAGATGGTGAACGCCCGCGATCGACCAGCACGACAATCTCACCTTTCAGCTTTTCGGTTGCCAAGGCGCTGGCAAGTTCGCCCAGCGTATCCCGGCGGACTTCCTCGAACTTTTTGGTCAACTCCCGGCACATGGCCGCCTGCCGGTCATCCCCCAGAACCGCCGCCATATCCGACAGGCTTGCGCCAATACGTTTGGGGGATTCATAAAAAACCAGCGTGCCGGGCACGCCGCGCAATTCTTCCAGACGGGTGCGGCGTGCCGATTTCGCATTGGGAAGAAACCCCGCAAAAAAGAACGAATCCGTCGGTAGGCCCGCCAGCGTCAAGGCCACCAGAACCGCTGATGGCCCCGGCGCCGAGGTCACGGTAAACCCTGCCTCAGCCGCAGCCCGGCTGAGATCAAATCCCGGATCGGCAATAAGCGGCATCCCGGCTTCCGACGCATAGGCGACCGATTTGCCTTCGGCCAAAGCCTCAAGCAGCCGCGCCCGCGACCCGGCACCGGAATGGTCGTGATAGCTGAGCACGCGCCGGCCATTCAGCGGAACGGCGTGAATATCCATCAAACGCCTGAGACTGCGGGTGTCTTCAGCCGCAATCACATCGGCCGAGGCCAACACATCCAGCGCACGTAAAGTGATGTCTCGGGCCGTCCCGATCGGGGTCCCGACGAAGTAGAGTCCCGGGGACAAAGTGACCATCTGATGATTCAACGCTGGACCCGACCTTTCTGACGTTTATTATCCCGCTGCAACAGAGACACGGCACGCTATGCCGGAGCAGGGAGTTTTAGAGAGTACATGTTCGCCCTTTTCAAGCCGGCCCGCAAGGCAAGCACATTGCTTGCCAGCCTTGCCGCCGCCGTTTTCCTCTCCGCTTGCGAACCCATCAGCCTGGGTGGCGGCGGAGGGCCAACCATAAACACCTCGAACCCCGTGCCGGTGGCGTTGCTGATCCCGGCCGGGTCCGCTCAGTCCGGGGACGCCCTTTTGGCGAAAAGCCTTGAAAACGCCGCACGGTTGGCGATGGCAGACCTGCAGAACGTGACAATCGATCTGCGCGTATATGACACCGCGGGCAGTTCGACCACGGCTGCTGCGGTGGCGGCTCAGGCCGTGAACGAAGGCGCCTTGATCCTTCTGGGGCCAGTTTATGCCGAAGCGGCCAACGCCGCTGGCATCGCGGCCGCCCAGAAAGGCGTCAATGTTCTGGCCTTTTCGAACAACACAACGATTGCGGGTGGCAACGTCTTTGTGCTTGGCCCAACCTTTGACAACACAGCCAACCGGCTAACGAAATTCGCCGTCAAACAGGGCAAGTCCAACATCGTGATGGTGCACAGCAACGATGTGGCAGGTCAGGTTGGCCGGAACGCCATTCAGAAAGCTGTCGGGAACTCAAAGGCCAACCTGGCCGCGACTGTCCCGTTTGAGCTGTCCCAACAGGGCGTGATCAACGCGGTGCCACAAATCAAGAGCGCCGTCGATCAGTCGGGCGCGGATGCGATCTTTATGACCGCGAACACTTCGGATGCGCTGCCGCTGTTCACACAATTGCTGCCCGAGGCTGGCGTTTCGCCAACCGTGACCCAGTATATCGGCCTGACCCGTTGGGATATCCCCAGCCAGACGCTGGCATTGCCAGGCGTTCAGGGCGGTTGGTTCGCGATGCCGGATCCGGCCAAGACACAGCAGTTCAACGCCCGCTATCAGGCCACCTATGGTGGTGCACCGCATCCCATTGGTGGCTTGGCCTATGACGGTATTGCCGCGATTGGCGCGCTTGTGGGGGCCGGAAAATCCGATGCCCTGACCGGTGCGGCCCTTACGCAGGGTGCCGGTTTCCAGGGTGTCAGCGGTATCTTCCGCCTGCGTCCGGACGGCACCAACGAACGCGGTCTGGCCGTCGCCTCAATTCAGAACAAACAGGTGGTTGTGATTGACCCTGCCCCAACAAGCTTCTCCGGCGCCGGCTTCTGAGCCGGCCCACGGCCCGGCCCTCTTTCCCGAGGTTCCGGGCCCCCTGATCTGCAAGACCGCCGACATCTTTGATGCCGACTCAGTCCGGGCTGAAATCGACGCGTTTGCGGCGACGTCTCCGGACAATGCAGCTTTGCGCGCTGAAACCGTGCGGATTTTGCGGGCAACTAAGGACAAGGGCCGCGCAGCCATCGCCGATGCCTTTGCCGAGCAGCCGTTTGCCGCGCGTCCGTTGACCCGGTCCTATACCTATATGACCGACGGGCTTGTCACGATGGCGCTTTACGTCGCCCGAACCTATCTGCATCCGATGAACAACCCGACCAGCGGCGAGCGGATCGCACTGATCGCCGTTGGTGGCTATGGACGGGGCGAAATGGCGCCGTATTCGGATGTCGACCTGCTGTTTCTGACGCCCTACAAAATCACCGCCTGGGCCGAGAGCGTCATCGAATCGATGCTCTATATCCTGTGGGATCTGAAGCTGAAGGTTGGTCATGCCAGCCGCACCATCAAAGACTGCATCCGCATGGGTGGCGAGGATTATACGATCCGCACTGCGTTGCTGGAACACCGGTTTCTGGACGGTCACGCGCCGCTGGCCAAGGAACTCGACGAACGCCTGAACGCCGAATTGTTTTCGGATACCGGGCGCGACTTTATCGAAGCCAAGCTGGCCGAACGTGACAACCGCCACAAAAAGCAGGGCCAGCGTTATATGGTCGAGCCCAATGTCAAAGAGGGCAAAGGGGGTCTGCGCGATCTGCAATCGCTGTTCTGGATCGCCAAGTACATTCATGGCGTTCAGGACGCGGCCGAGTTGGTGCCCTTGGGCGTGTTCCGCCCCGAAGAATTCGAAACATTCGTTCAAGCCGAAGATTTCCTGTGGGCCGTGCGCGCGCACATGCATCTGGCGACGGGTCGCCCGACCGAACAGCTGACCTTCGACCTTCAGGTCGAGGTTGCTGAGCGGATGGGATATCGCGATCAGGCCGGGCGGCGGGGCGTTGAAATCTTCATGCAGCAGTACTTCCGCGAGGCCACTGCCGTTGGCGATCTGACGCGGATCTTCCTGACCAAGCTGGAAGCCACCCATGTGCGCAACGAACCGCTGCTGGAACGTCTGTTTCGCCGCAAACCCCGGGTCCGCGATGGGTTCTCGATCGTCAACGGACGCCTGGCAATCGCCGATCCCGACACGTTTTTTACCGATAAGACCAATATCCTACGCCTGTTCCAGGAAGGGCTGCGCACCGGTCTGCTGATCCACCCCGATGCCATGCGCCACATTCAGGCCAACCTTGATCTGATCGACGATGGCATGCGCAACAGCAAGGAAGCGCAGAAAATCTTCCTCGACATTCTGCTCAAGCACGGCAACCCCGAACGGGGCCTGCGGCGGATGAATGAACTGGGCGTGCTGGCGGCTTTCATACCCGAGTTCGAGCCCATCGTCGCAATGATGCAATTCAATATGTATCACAGCTATACGGTCGACGAACACACCATCCAGTGCATCAAGAACCTGGCTGAAATCGAACGTGGCGAACTGACCGAACCCCTGCCCATCGCGTCACGCATTCTGGCGGATGGCGTGAACCGGCGGGTACTGTACGTCGCGTTGATGCTGCATGACATCGGCAAAGGTCGGCCCGAAGATCACTCGATCCTGGGATCACACATTGCGCGCAAAGTGGCCCCCCGTCTGGGTCTGAAAAAGGCCGAAGCCGAAACCGTCGAATGGCTGGTGCGGTATCATTTGCTGATGTCGGATATGGCGCAGAAACGCGACATTGCGGACCCGCGTACGGTGCGCGATTTTGCCAAGGCGGTGAAATCGGTCGAACGTCTGGACCTTCTGACCGTGCTGACCGTTTGTGACATTCGGGGCGTAGGGCCGGACACGTGGAACAACTGGAAAGCGGCGCTGATCCGCGCGCTCTATCGTCAGACGCGGCGCGCCATGGAAGAAGGCATGGAAGACCTCAACCGCGAAAACCGCGGTACCGAGGCCAAGCAAACCCTGCGGGCCGCGCTTCCCGACTGGCCCAAATCGGCGCTTAAGGTCGAAACCGGGCGGCACTACCCGCCCTACTGGCAAGGGCTGCACGTCACTGCGCATGTTGATTTTGCTGAAATGCTGCGCGAACTTGAAGACAACGGCGACACGTCTGAAATCAAGATCCGCATGCACCCCGACGAAGACCGCGACGCAACGCGCGCCTGTTTCGTGATGGAAGACCATCCCGGCATCTTCTCGCGGCTGGCCGGTGCACTGGCGCTGGTCGGAGCCAATGTCGTCGATGCCCGCAGCTATACGACCAAGGATGGCTATGTCACCGGCGCGTTCTGGATTCAGGACGGCGATGGATCGCCTTACGAGGCCTCGCGCCTGCCCCGCCTGACCCAGATGATCCACAAGACCCTCAAAGGCGAAGTTGTCGCCCGCGATGCGCTCAAAACCCGCGACAAGATCAAGAAACGGGAAAAGGCGTTCAATGTGCCGACGCATATCACCTTTGATAATGACGGGTCGGATATCTACACCATCATCGAAGTGGATACCCGTGACCGCCCCGGCCTGCTCTATGATCTTGCGCGTTCGCTGGCGGGATTGAACGTTTATATCGCCAACGCGGTCATCGCGACCTACGGCGAACAGGTGGTCGATACGTTCTATGTAAAGGACATGTTCGGGTTGAAGTATTACTCGGCGTCCAAGCAGAAATCTCTGGAAGCCAAATTGCGCAAAGCCATCTCCGAAGGAGCCGAGCGGGCCGAGGACAATCGATAGCCCGGCCTTTCGGTCGCCGTTTCGACGGGGCAAACGCCGGGCATAAGGAGAAACACGGCGCCAGATGCGCGCCAGCAAGGAACCGCAGACGCCCATGAAACCCATCCGCCTGATGTCGGGCTTCTTCACTGTGGGCGTCTGGACGCTGGCCAGCCGGGTGCTGGGCTTCGTCCGTGATGCGATGATCCTGGCCTTTCTGGGCACCGGACCGTTGTACGAGGCCTATGTCGTGGCCTTTCGTCTGCCCAACATGTTCCGCCGCTTCTTCGCCGAAGGCGCGTTCAACATGGCTTTTGTGCCGATGTTCTCCAAAAAGCTCGAAAGCGACGACGCGCCGCGTGAATTTGCCGAACAGGCGTTTTCCGGCCTCGCCTCTGTCCTGATTGTTCTGACGTTGGTTGCACAGGTTGCAATGCCTTGGCTGGTCTATGGTCTGGCCAGCGGGTTTGCCGGGCAAGACCAGTTCGATCTGTCAGTCGAATTCGGGCGCATCGCTTTCCCTTACATCCTGTTCATCTCGCTCGCGGCGTTGCTGTCGGGTGTTTTGAACGCCACGGGCCGGTTTGCCGCCGCCGCCGCTGCACCTGTTTTGCTGAACGTCATTCTGGTCACCGCGATGGCGATTGCCGCTATGATGGGCAAAGACGTGGCGCGGGCGTTGATCTGGATGATCCCACTCGCCGGCGTGGCACAACTGGCCCTTGTGTGGTTTGCCGCCAAGCGGGCTGGATTTCCACTGTACCTCCGCCGCCCCCGCTGGACGCCAGAGATGGCCCGGCTGGTGGCCATCGCCGTCCCGGCCGCGCTGGCCGGTGGTGTGGTGCAGGTCAACTTGCTGGTGGGCCAGCAGGTTGCCAGCTATTTCGACAAGGCCGTCGGGTGGCTCTATGCGGCAGACCGGCTGTATCAATTGCCGCTGGGCGTTGTCGGCATCGCGATCGGAGTCGTCTTGCTGCCGGATCTGTCGCGCCGTCTGGCGGCTGACGATCATCACGGCGCGCGCAACGCGTTTTCGCGCGCGGGTGAGGTGTCGCTGGCATTGACCATCCCCTCTGCCGTGGCCCTGATCGTGATCCCGGTGCCGCTGGTGTCAGTGTTGTTCGAACGCGGGCAACTGGTGCATTCCGACAGTCTTGCCATCGCGCAGGCCGTAGCGATCTATGGCTTGGGATTGCCGTCTTTCGTGCTGCAAAAAATCCTGCAACCACTGTTCTTTGCCAGGGAAGACACCCGCTCCCCGTTCCGCTATGCGCTTGTTGCCATGGTGGTGAATGCTTTTGTCGCCGTCGGATTGACGCCAGTGCTTGGCTGGTTGGCCCCGGCTGTCGCCACCACTCTGGCGGGCTGGATCATGGTCGCATTGCTGGTCCGCGGGGGCCGCGCCTTTGGCGATGTCGCCCGGTTCGATGCCCGGTTCTGGGGCAGGATCTGGCGGATCGTGGCAGCGGCTCTGATCATGGGCGTGGTGCTGTTTGCGGCGCAGTATGCTTTGGCCGATGTCTTGCGCACCAGTGGCGTGCGGTATCTGGCGCTGGCCGCCTTGGTAGCCATCGGCATTGTCGTCTATTTCGGCGCGGGTCAGGTGATCGGCGCGTTTCGCTTGGCCGAGTTCAAACAAGCCGTGCGGCGCGGGAGCAGATAGCGAAATGGACACGGCACAACCGCTCTCCTGCCCGGCTGGAACGGTCCTGTTCCGTCCCGGTGAGGAATGCCCAGGTTTTGTGCGGCTGACGTCCGGCACGATCCGCGTGACCCTGACCGCCCCGAACGGGCGCGAAGTGGTGCTGTATCGCGTTGGCCCCGGCGATGTCTGCCTGCAGACCTTTGCCTGCCTGACCGAGGGGCGCAGTTATGCGGCGCAGGGCACGGCCGAAACCGCGATCATTGCCGAAGTTTTGCCCCACAGGCTGTTCAGGGCAGAACTGGCGCATAATGAAACATTTCGATCAGAAGTCCTGTCCGCCGTTGCTCGCCGTTTTGCTGACTATGAACGTTTGGTCGAAGACGTCGCGCTAACCGGCTTTGATGCCCGGCTGGCCCGCGCCTTGCTGCGGCTTGAGACGTCAGATGGGCGGATCACCATCACACACGAAGCCCTCGCGGCCGAAACCGCATCGGGCCGCGCGTTCGTCAGCCGCCGATTGCGCGAATTCACGCGGATGGGGTTGATCGAACAAGGGCGCGGCTGGCTGATCGTACGAAACCGGGGCGATTTGGTACGGATTGCCGCAGAAGAACGGTGACACTGTCACCGACGCACCCAAACCAGTCAGGGTAAACTGGCGCGAACCTGTTCCAACCCCGAAAGGACTCGCACCATGCTTCGTAACGAAGGCACCCTGGACCGCGCTCTGCGCATCATTGCCGGCCTCATCCTGTTGGCACTTGTGTTCATCGGGCCAAAGACCCTTTGGGGTCTGGTCGGTCTTGTGCCCCTGATCACCGGTCTACTGGGCAACTGCCCGGTTTATCAGATCTTTGGCTTCAACACTTGCCCGCTGAAAAAAGGGTGAAACGCCGCCTGAGAATTTTCGACGAAAATTCTTGCGCCTGAAACCACTGTTCAGTCCCGGCGGATGAGGTTGCGGATCGCGGCCCAGCCGCCCGGGACCAGAAAGAACGACAAGCCGAATCCGGTTGCGAACCCGGCCAGATCAGCGACCCAGTCGTTGTTGCCGCCGAACAGCAAGCCGAACAGCAACTGAATTCCCATCAGCATTGCGATCAGCGAAAACGCCCGCGTCTGGTTGGCGCCGACCGTCGCCAGCGACCGCCACAGCAAGAACGTGAACGCCCCGATCAGGCCATAGACGGCCGGGAACCCCCCGATCAGCCACGTCGCGTCGGGCAACACCAATCCATAAACAAGCGCGCCGCCAATGCCAGACACCACGAAGACCAGCAACATGGCGATGCTGCCAAAGGCTTCGGCCACCATTTTGCCCATCGCAAGCACGAACACCCCGGCAAACAGGGCCTGGGTGAAGGACACATGAACGAACGAGTAGGACACGAACCGGATCAGATGTTCGGTCGGCCAGACGTTATTCTGTCGCATCCATGCAAAAATCTCGCTCGAAAACGCATATCGGTTGATCGCGTCCAGCCTCCAGCCCACCGCTTCGGGGCCGCCGATCAACCCGCGCGTGCCCAAGAAAAACGTCACCTCGATGCCCATGATCACCAGAAACAGGGCCGCCACCACGGGCGGAAGCGGATTGACCGCTGGAATGTTGGGGTCGCTGCTCATGTGCCGGCCTCCTTGGGCTTCTATTCGTGCGGCGCCGGTTGACGCCACCCTGCCCCCTCGGTAAGCGACTGAGGCCGTATTTTCCAGACGGGAGTTTGCACGATGAGCGATACAGCCTTCACCCCACGAGTGTTTTCGGGGATCCAGCCTTCGGGCAACCTGCACCTTGGCAACTATCTGGGGGCGCTGAAGCGCTTTGTCGACTGGCAGGGCAAAGGCGTCGAAACCGTCTATTGCATGGTCGATCTGCATGCGATCACCGTCTGGCAAAACCCTGCGGACCTGCGCCATTCCACGCGCGAGTTGTGCGCCGGGTTTATCGCCGCCGGGCTTGATCCGGAAAAGTCGATCCTGATCAATCAAAGCCAGGTGCCGGAGCACGCGCAACTGGCGTGGATCTTCAACTGCGTCGCCCGTATGGGCTGGATGCAGCGGATGACCCAGTGGAAAGACAAGGCCGGCAAGAACCAGCAGAATGCCTCGCTGGGCCTGTTTGCCTATCCGGCGCTGATGGCAGCCGACATTCTGGTCTATCACGCGACGCATGTGCCGGTGGGCGAAGACCAGAAACAACATCTGGAACTGACCCGCGACATCGCGATCAAGTTCAACAACGACTTCGGCGTCGATTTCTTTCCGGTCACCGAACCGGTGATCGAAGGCGCCGCCACGCGGGTGATGAGCCTGCGGGACGGGTCAAAGAAGATGTCGAAGTCGGATGTGTCGGACATGAGCCGGATCAACATGACGGATGATGCCGACACCATCGCCAAGAAAATCCGCAAGGCCAAGACCGACCCCGAGGCGTTGCCCTCGGAGGCGGAAGGCCTGGAAGAACGCCCCGAAGCGCGCAATCTGGTTGAGATTTACGCTGCGTTGAACGAACAGTCGGTGGATCAGGTTCTGGCCGATGTCGGGGGCAAACAGTTTTCCGAGTTCAAACCGATGCTGGCGGAACTTGCGGTCGAAAAGCTGGCCCCAATTTCATCCGAGATGGCCCGGTTGATGAACGACACGTCCGAGATCGACAAGATCCTGTCGCGCGGCGCGCAACGTGCGCGCGAGGTCACGGCCCCTGTCCTGCGCAAGACCTATGACATTGTTGGCATGGTCCCACCGGTCGAGACGTGATGCGGAGCGGGGCGCGTCCAGCGCGCCCCGGCCCCAAATTTCTTACTTCGGCAGGATTACCGCGTCGATGACGTGGATAACGCCGTTTTCAGCTTCGATATCGGCGGTAACGACGTTGGCCGCGTCGACCATGACACCGTTGTCCAGATCGATGGTAATCATGCCGCCCTGAACTGTGGTTGCCTTCATGTCATCGACCAGATCGGTCGACATGACCTTGCCCGGCACCACGTGATAGGTAAGGATCGCGACCAGTTGATCCTTGTTTTCAGGCTTGAGCAAGGTTTCAACCGTGCCTTCCGGCAGTTTAGCAAACGCTTCGTCCGTGGGGGCAAACACGGTGAAAGGGCCGTCGCCTTTCAGAGTGTCGACCAAACCGGCAGCCGTGACGGCTGCAACCAGCGTGTTGAAGGACCCAGCACCCGCCGCAATGTCGACGATGTCTTTGGAATGACCGCCTGCAAGGGCGGCGGTTGCGGACGCAAAGCCCATGAGTGCGGAAACGGCGGTGGCGATGATTGTTTTACGCATGTCAGATCTCCTGATGTGACGCTCATGATCGAGCATGAGAGGACTACGCAGCAGTTTGGCGGCTGGATGTTGCCCTTACCGCCCGATTTGTCCTTGACCGGTTAAGGCAAACCGCTAAGCCCGTGTTTTCACTCCGGGCAAATCAACAAATAGTGACAGATTTTCGGTCGTTCTGACTGATCTGGTTGTGCTTACCATCCGCTGGCCGGCCCTCAGAAAAGGCAAAGTTCCGCTGGACGTTGCGTACCCTTCTTCCTAGTCTCCGCCCGTCAAGATGGAGGTCAGCATGGCAACCGGCAAAAACATCCGCACGTATTTCAACGGCACATGGCATGACGGTGACGTCCCGATCATGAGCGCCGCAGACCATGGTGCGTGGCTGGGATCGGGTGTGTTCGACGGGGCCCGCTTTGTGAATGGCCTGACCCCTGATCTGGACAAGCATTGCGCCCGCACCAACCGGTCAGCCGAAGCGCTGATGGTCACGCCCACCGTTTCGACGCAAGACATGGTCGAGATCGCGCTGGAGGGTCTGAAAGCTTATGACAGCGGAACGGCCGTTTACATTCGACCGATGTATTGGGGTATCGATGGTGATGTCACGGCAATTGTACCCAGTGCAGACACCACCGGCTTTGCACTGTGTCTCGAAGAGATCCCATTGGCCCCGGCCACAGCGTCAGCAACGCTGACCAAGACGCGATTCCGCCGTCCGGTTCTGGAAGACGCCGTTGTGAACGCCAAGGCTGGCTGCCTGTATCCAAACAATGCCCGGATGCTGGTCGAAGCACGCTCAAAAGGCTTTGCCAACGCCCTGGTTACCGATGCAATGGGCAATGTCGCCGAAACCGCCACCGCCAACATCTTTATGGTGCGCGACGGCGAGGTGTTTACACCGATTGCCAACGGAACCTTCCTGGCCGGGATCACCCGCGCGCGTCATATGCAGAACATGCGGGCCGACGGGATGACGGTTCATGAAACCGTGCTGACCTATAAGGACTTTGACGAAGCGGATGAGGTGTTCATGTCTGGAAACATGAACAAGGTCACAGCGGTTACCGCGTTTGACGATACGCAGTATCAATCGGGCCCCGTGACTCGCCGCGTGCGCGAGATGTATTGGGATTGGGCGGCCTCTGCCGCCTGACCCCTGCTGTTGCCAGACCACACAGGCTGCGGCAAGATCGCCCCAAAGGAGATGCCATATGCGCAAGTTTCTTGTTATTCTGGACGACAGCCGCGAATGCCTGAACGCCATGCGCTTTGCAGCGATGCGCGCCGCCCATACCGGCGGCGGTGTATGCATCCTGTCGATCATTCCGCCGGACGAGTTCAATCACTGGATTGGGGTTGGCGATATCATGCGGGAAGAAAGCCGCGAACGTATTCATGCGCATTACGAGGTCTTCGCCAAATGGATGCGGGACAAGCAGGGTGTCGACCCCGAACTGGTGATCCGCGAAGGCGATCCAATTCCTGAAATCATCGCTCAGGTCAAAGAAGACCCGGAAATCGGGGTGCTGGTTCTGGGGGCTGGTGTCGACAAGAAAGGCCCCGGTCCGCTGGTCACGCAGATGACTAAATCCGCCGGGTCTTTGCCTATCCCGATCACTATCGTTCCCGGTGACATGAGCAAAGAAAAGCTCGAAGCGATCACCTGACCGGCATGGCGCGTGTTTTGGAATTCTGGTTCGAATTCGCGTCGCCCTATTCCTATCTCAGCGCGATGCGGATCATGCCGATGGCCCATGCGGCAGGCGTAGACGTTGTGTGGAAACCCTTCCTGCTGGGGCCGATCTTTGCTGCGCAAGGCTGGTCGGACAGCCCGTTCAACATCTATCCCGCCAAGGGCCGGTACATGTGGCGTGACATGGAACGCCGCGCGGCCCAACTTGAATTGCCGTTTCAGCGCCCCGAACCCTTTCCGCAAAACGGGTTGATGGCGGCTCGTCTGAGTTTGGCGGCTCTGGATCACCCGCAAGGGCACGCGTTTTGCCAAAACGTCTATTCTGCGCAATTCGCCAAGGGTCAGGATATTTCCGACCCAGGCGTTCTGCACCAATGTCTTGAGGCGACCGGGTTGGATGCAGCTTTGTTCGAACAGGCAAAAAGCGACCGGATCAAGCAGGCGTTGCGCACACAAACCGAGGCCGCGCAGACGGCGGGAATCTTCGGCGCGCCCAGCTTTGTTGCAAGTGATGAGCTGTTCTGGGGCGATGATCGGCTAGAAGACGCGCTGGATCACGCGGCGCAAATTCCAGTTTAGAACCATTCCAAACCTTGACTTGGGCGGCTTTGGGCCGCATATCCAAGGGCGACACAATGGAGATGCGCGATGTTCATCCAGACTGAATCGACCCCGAACCCGGCGACTTTGAAATTCCTGCCCGGCCAGACCGTGCTGGATGCAGGTACTGCCGATTTCCCCACCGCAGAGACAGCCCAGAAATCACCACTGGCTGAACGGATCTTTGCGGTCAGCGGCGTGACCGGTGTGTTCTTCGGAAATGATTTCGTCACCGTGACCAAATCCGAAGGCGTCGAGTGGGATCACATCAAACCCGCAATTCTGGGTGCCGTGATGGAGCATTACCAGTCAGGCCAACCTGTCATGCAAGGCGACGCGAGCACAGATTCGGGCCATGCCGAGTTCACCGGCGAAGAAGCCGAAATCGTTGGCCAGATCAAGGAACTGCTGGACAGCCGCGTGCGGCCTGCCGTGGCGCAAGATGGTGGCGACATCACGTTCCACGGCTTTGAACGCGGTGTTGTTTACCTGCACATGCAGGGCGCATGCGCCGGTTGCCCATCTTCGACGCTGACCCTGAAAATGGGCATCGAGAACCTTCTGCGCCATTACATTCCTGAAGTAACCGAGGTTCGCCCGGTTGCCGTCTGACACAGACTCGGGGGGCAATTTTGGGGTTACCGGGCGCTGCTATTGCGGTGCGACGACGTTTTCGTCTGCCCAAGGCCCCAGCGTTGTCACCTATTGTCATTGTCAGGACTGCAGGCGCAGCACCGGGGCTCCGGTGGGCGCTTTTGCAGCTTTCGCAACAAAAAACGTACGGTTTTCGCCTGAACGGGGTACGCCGGTGTCGATCAATCCCGGTGTGAACCGTTGGTATTGTCAGACCTGCCACTCGCCTCTGGCAGCGACCTATGACTATCTTCCGGGCATGATCTACATCCCGCTTGGCACAATTGATCAGGCAGATGACCTGCAGCCGCAATTGCACAGCCATGATGATCGCCGGTTAAGCTGGTTTCATATCGACGATCATCTGCCCCGACAAACTGGCAGTGCGCGCGACGCTTTGAACGCAAAGTCCGGATCGCAGGGATAAATACCGCCGTGACCGACACGCCTTTGATCCTGGCATTTGACACGTCCGCCGCCTATTGCGCAGCGGCATTGATGTTGGGCGACCAGTTGCTTGAAACCCGCGCGGAAGACATGACACGCGGACAGGCTGAACGGCTGATGCCCTTGATGGAAGAACTGTTGCAGGATCACGCAAAGACCTGGTCCGATCTGGATGCGATCGGTGTTGGCGTCGGACCGGGCAACTTTACCGGAATTCGGATTGCGGTCTCGGCGGCGCGTGGTCTTGCACTGGGACTTGGCGCGCCTGCCTATGGGGTTTCGGGCTTTGATGCCCGCGCCGAGGCTGTCAGGTGTCCGGGTTTGGCATCGGTCCCGGCCCCGCGCGATCAAGTTTACCTGCGCGATGCTGCAGGCGAAACCGCCCTGATGCCGTTGGAACAAGCCAAAGCGACGGCGGCGCAAGCCGGTTTGGCGCTGTTGCCCCAACCCACCCCGCAGGATCTGGCCGCCGCCATCGGTCGGGTCGCGCTGTCCCGCTGGCCCAAGATTCCCGAAGCCCCGGCCCCGCTGTATCTGCGCGCTGCAGACGCGGCGCCGTCAAGCGACACGCCTCCGGTGCTGCTGGATCCATGACGCCCCACGACATGGCGGCGACGCACGCCGCTACCTTTACCCATTCGCGCCCATGGACCGAAGCCGAATTCGCGGCCTTCCTGAACGACCCCACCTGCTTTGTTGTCGGCGATGCCCGCGCGTTTGCTTTGGTGCGGGTCATTCTGGACACAGCCGAGCTGCTGACAATCGCCACACATCCCGACCATCAGCGCCAGGGTCTGGCCCGCGTCGTGATGAGAGACTGGCAAGCCAAAGCGCACGCAAAAGGGGCCGAACAGGCGTTTCTGGAAGTCGCGACGGACAACACGGCCGCCATAGCCTTGTACGAAGCATGTGGATTCGCACACAGCGGGACGCGGAGGGGGTATTACCGCCGCGAACACGGCCCGGCAGTTGATGCAATTGTCATGGCCTGCCCATTGCCCTCACGGCAAGTGACCTGATTCCCGACTAATTGGTAAAATACCGGTTGACCGTCCTGCCCGGCTGCGGCCTTAATTGCTGCATAATTCATAAACAGTTCGGTTGACTGACGGGTTCTGCCCCTTCGGTCCAAAACAGAACACCAATCGGGAGCACTCGAATGACTTTAATGAAATCCCTCATGGGCGCTGTTGCGTCGTTCGCATTGACCGCTGGCATGGCTTTGGCCGAACCGGCGTTGATCTTCGATTTGGGCGGCAAGTTCGACAAGTCGTTCAACGAAGCCGCCTTTAACGGCGCGCAGCGTTGGGCCGAAGAAACCGGCGGCAGCTTCCGCGAGATCGAGCTGCAGTCTGAAGCCCAGCGTGAGCAGGCTCTGCGCCGCTTTGCCGAAGCGGGCGCCAACCCGGTGATCACAACTGGCTTTGCCTTTGCCACACCGGTCGAGGCTGTCGCGGGTGATTATCCTGACACGAAATTCGTCAATATCGATGGCTGGATGCCCGAAGTTCCGGCTAACGTGCAGCTGATCGCCTTCCAGGAACATCAGGGATCGTACCTTGTTGGCATGCTTGCCGCGATGGCATCGAAATCCGGTACCATTGGCTTTATCGGCGGCATGGACATCCCGCTGATCCGTCACTTTGGCTGCGGATACGCTCAGGGCGCCAAAGCGGTGAACCCCGACATCAACATCGTTGCCAACATGACCGGCACAACACCGACTGCATGGAATGACCCGGTCAAGGGGTCGGAACTGACCAAGGCCCAGATCAGCCAGGGCGCTGACGTTGTCTATGCTGCTGCTGGTGGGACCGGCGTTGGTGTTCTGCAGACAGCCGCCGACGAAGGCATTCTGTCGATCGGTGTGGACAGCAACCAGAACCACATGCACCCGGGCAAGGTTCTGACCTCGATGCTCAAGCGCGTTGATGTGGCTGTTTACAACTCGATGAAGGCAGGTGCCGACATGGAAACCGGCGGGTTCACCGTTCTGGGTCTGGCCGAAGAAGGTGTTGGTTGGGCGCTGGACGACAACAACGCAAGCCTGATTTCGGATGAGATGAAGATGGCCGCCAATGACGCCCGTCAGAAGATCATCGACGGCGATATCGAAGTTGTTGCGTATTACACCAACGACAGCTGCCCTGTCCTCGACTTTTAAGACTTACACCTCAGGCCATGACAGATTGCATCCATACACTCTTCTCGGCCTGGGGTGACCCTTCGCCCGATGGGCGCGCCTCCAAGACGGACGCCGCCATCGGGCCCGACTTTTACTATGCCGACCCGAATGCAGCGGACCCGGTCGAGGGGCGCGACGCTTATCTGGCCTATATAGCTCAGTTTTCCGATATGATGCCGGGCGCCAGCGCCAAGGTGGTTTCCGTTTCGCAACACCACGGTCACGCCCGCGCCACGGTCGACTTTTTGAAGGGCGACACACTTATGATGCGTGGTCAGTATTTCGCCGATATCAATGACGCCAAAATTACCCGGCTGATCGGATTTACGGGTACGGGAGATACAGAGTGACCGCACCCGCCATCGAACTCAAAGGTATATCGAAATCCTTTGGCCCGGTTCAGGCCAACAAAGACATTTCGATCAGCGTCGCCCCCGGCACGATCCATGGCATCATTGGTGAGAACGGCGCCGGTAAATCCACCCTGATGAGCATCCTTTACGGGTTTTACAAAGCCGACAAGGGTGAGGTCTGGATCAACGGTAAGCACACCGAGATCCCTGACAGCCAGGCGGCCATCGCCGCAGGCATCGGCATGGTGTTCCAGCATTTCAAACTGGTCGAAAACTTTACCGTTCTGGAAAACATCATTCTGGGGGCCGAGGATGGCCCGTGGTTGCGCCCGTCGCTAAGCAAGGCCGCCAAAATTCTTGATGAACTGGCAACTGAGTACGAACTGAACGTCAACCCCGACGCGCTGATCGAAGAGATCGGCGTCGGGATGCAGCAGCGTGTCGAGATCCTGAAAGCGCTGTACCGGCAGGCCGACATTCTGATTCTGGACGAACCCACCGGTGTGCTGACGCCGCCCGAAGCCGATCAGCTGTTTCGCATCCTCTATCGTCTGCGCGATGAGGGCAAAACCATCATCCTGATTACTCACAAGCTGCGCGAGATCATGGACGCGACCGACACCGTCAGCGTCATGCGCCGTGGTGAAATGACGGCGACCGTGAAAACCGCCGACACCAGCCCCGAAGAACTGGCCGAACTGATGGTCGGTCGCAAGGTGCTGCTTCAGGTCGACAAGGTTCCGGCGAGCCCCGGTGCAAAGGTTCTCGAGATCGAAAACCTGCGCGTCACCGACGATCAGGGCGTCGAGCGCGTGAAAGGTATCGACCTGACCGTGCGCGCCGGAGAGATCCTTGGCATCGCTGGTGTGGCTGGCAACGGGCAGTCCGAACTGCTTGAAGTGCTGGGCGGTATGCGGCCCGGTGTTGGCGTCATCCGTCTGAACGGTGAGCCGCTTCCTTTGACGGGTCCCGGGTCGGATGGTCAGTCGCGCCGTGCAGCCCACATTGCCCATGTGCCAGAAGACCGCCAGCGCGAAGGTCTGATCATGGAGTTTTACGCCTGGGAAAACGTCGCCTTTGGCTATCACCGCGATCAGGCCTATCAGAAAAGCAAATTGTTGATGGACAACACGGCCCTGCGTCAGGATGCCGACGAAAAGATCGAACGCTTTGACGTACGCCCCGCCAATTCATGGCTGACGGCCAAGAACTTCAGCGGCGGCAACCAACAGAAAATCGTCGTCGCACGCGAGATCGAGCGCAATCCGGACCTGCTGCTGATCGGTCAACCAACGCGCGGTGTCGATATCGGCGCGATCGAGTTCATTCACAAGCAGATCGTCGCCCTGCGCGATGCGGGCAAGGCGGTTCTGTTGGTGAGTGTCGAACTGGAAGAGATTTTGTCATTGTCCGACCGTATCGCGGTGATGTTCGACGGGCGTATCATGGGCGAACGTTTGCCGGATGCGACCACCGAAAAAGAACTGGGCCTGCTGATGGCCGGTGTCTCCGGGGAGGCTGCCTGATATGGACAAGATGCCTCATTGGGCCGACGTCGTCCTGATCCCGCTTATCAGCCTGATCCTGGCGGCAATCCTGTCGGCGCTTGTGATCCTTGCAATCGGAGAGGACCCCGTCGCAGCCGTCAAGATGATGGTGAACGGCGCGTTGGGGTCGACCTATGGCTGGGGGTATACGCTGTACTACGCCACCAACTTTATGTTCACCGGGCTTGCCGTCTCGGTCGCCTTTCATGCGCGGATGTTCAACATCGGCGGTGAAGGTCAGGCGATGCTGGGGGGCCTGGGCGTGGCGCTTGTGTGCCTCTACATCCCTTGGCCACACTGGACGCTGGCGTTGGTGTTTGCGTCACTTGGTGCGGCGGTGTTCGGTGCACTCTGGGCCGCGATCCCGGCCTGGCTGCAGGCCAAGCGCGGCAGCCATATCGTGATCACGACCATCATGTTCAACTTCATCGCGGCGGCTGTTCTGAATTACGTACTGGTCAATCTTCTCAGGCCAGCCCGGTCGATGGACCCGGCCTCTGCAAAGTTTCCCGATGCCGTTCATCTGCCGACCCTGCACGATCTTCTGGCCCCGTTCGGGATCGCGTTTTCCAAGTCAGCCCCGGCCAATGTGACCCTGCTTATCGCTTTGGGTGCCTGCGTGCTGGTCTGGGCGCTGATCTGGCGGACCCGGTTGGGATACGAGATCCGCGCTTACGGCCATTCTGAAACCGGCGCGCTTTATGCCGGGATATCGCCAACAAAAATCATCATGATCGCGATGCTGATTTCAGGCGCGCTGGCGGGCATGATGGCCGTCAACAATGTGATGGGCGAGGCCGAGCGTCTGGTTCTGAACGCGACCGAGGGCGCGGGGTTCATCGGGATCGCTGTCGCGCTGATGGGGCGCAACCATCCGTTCGGCGTGTTCCTGGCCGCCATCCTGTTCGGGTTCCTGTACCAAGGCGGGGCTGAACTGGCGCTTTGGACAAAGATCCCGCGCGAATTGATCGTGGTGATTCAGGCATTGGTGATCCTGTTCACCGGCGCGCTCGATAATATGGTCCGGATGCCGCTTGAAAAGCTGTTCCTTGCGCTGCGGCGGAGAAACGCATGATGGATTTCATGACCCTGATTCAGGTGCTCGACAGCACCGTGCGGTTGGCGACCCCGCTGCTGCTGGCCTGCCTTGCCGGGCTTTATTCTGAGCGCGCCGGGATTTTCGACATCGGGCTTGAAGGCAAGATGCTGGTCGCGGCGTTCTTTTCAGCCGCTATCGCCTATGTCTCGGGCTCGGTCTGGCTGGGTCTGCTGGCCGGGATCGGGGCCTCGATGCTTTTGGCCGGGCTGCATGGGTTGGCGTCGATCACGTTTCGCGGCAATCAGCTGATTTCGGGCGTGGCGATCAACTTCCTTGCCGCCGGGATGACAGTGCTGATCGCGCAAGACTGGTTTCAGCAAGGCGGGCGCACCCCGTCGCTGGCCGGAAATGCCCGGTTCAACCCCATCGAACTGCCCTTTGCCGAGGCGCTCAGCGGCGTTCCGTTCTTCGGCCCAATCTATGCTGAGCTTCTGTCCGGGCACTCGATCCTCGTTTACATCGCCTTCCTTGCCGTGCCCGGCACTTGGTGGCTGCTTTATCGCACCCGGTTTGGCCTGCGCCTGCGTGCCGTGGGAGAAAACCCGGCCGCCGTCGATACCGCCGGTGTATCGGTTGTTGGCCTGCGGTACGCTGCGGTTGGCATCTGCGGGATCCTGTGCGGCATTGCGGGCGCGTATCTGGCCACAGCCCTGCAGGCTGGCTTTGTCAAGGACATGACCGCCGGGCGCGGCTTTATCGCGCTTGCGGCGTTGATCTTTGCCAAATGGCGGCCCTGGCAGGCTATGTGGGCCTGTCTGCTGTTCGGGTTTCTGCAAGCCATCGCGCTGAGGTACCAGAATATCGATCTCGGCGGCGTCGTGATCCCTGTGCAGGTGATGGATGCCTTGCCTTACATTCTGACAGTGGTGATTCTTGCCGGGTTTGTCGGCAAGGCAATTCCGCCCCGCGCGGGCGGTGAGCCCTATGTGAAGGAACGGTAGGTCACTTAAGGTGTGAATTATTTCGCACGGATTTGCTGCGCTGCGTCGTCCATGGTTGCTTTTCCCTAAAGGGGCGGTTTAACAAAGTATATGCAGATCTATCTTCCAATCGCCGAGGTTTCGGTCAACGCCTTCCTGCTTCTCGGGTTGGGCGGATTGGTGGGCATTTTATCCGGCATGTTTGGCGTCGGCGGTGGCTTTTTGATGACGCCGCTGCTGTTTTTCATCGGCATCCCCCCTGCTGTTGCTGTCGCAACCGAAGCGAACCAGATCGTGGCGTCGTCGTTTTCAGGGGTCCTCGCGCATTTCCGACGAAAATCCGTCGACATAAAAATGGGGATGGTCTTACAGGCCGGCGGCCTGATCGGCGCTGCTTTGGGCGTTGTCGTCTTCAACTATCTCAAAAAGCTTGGCCAGGTCGATCTGCTGGTCATGCTGTGCTATGTCGTCTTCCTGGGTGTTGTCGGCGCGCTGATGTTCATCGAAAGCCTGAATGCCCTGCGCCGGTCGCGCAAAGGTGGTGCAGGTGCCAAGCCGAAACGCCGCCAACGTGGCTGGATCCATGCCCTGCCGTTCAAGATGCGGTTTCGCACCTCGGGCCTTTATATTTCGGTCATTCCGCCGATCATCGTCGGCATTGTCGTGGGTATTCTGGCCGCGATCATGGGGGTCGGCGGCGGGTTCATCATGGTGCCCGCGATGATCTATATTCTTGGGATGCCAACGAAAGTGGTTGTCGGCACGTCCCTGTTCCAGATCATCTTCGTGACAGCCTTCACCACGATGTTGCACGCCACAACGAACTATACCGTCGATATCGTGCTTGCGGTTTTGCTGCTGATCGGCGGCGTGATCGGTGCACAAATCGGCACCCAGATCGGCGTGCGGCTAAAGGCCGAACAGTTGCGCATCCTGCTGGCCATGATGGTGCTGGTGGTCTGCGGAAAACTGGCGCTTGATCTGCTTCTGCAACCCTCCGAGCTGTTTACGCTTGGCGCAGCAGGAGGGCACTAAAGCATGTTGCGCTGGCTTGCCCCCCTTCTTTTGATCCTGCCAATTATGGCATCGGGTGAAGAGGTCGTATTGGGCCTGTCCCGTGACACCGTGTCGATCACCACCAGTTTTGACGGGTCCGAAATCCTGATCTTCGGCGCGGTCAAACGTGAAATACCGATCATCGACCCACCGCTTGAGGTGGTGATCACCTTGGCAGGCCCGTCTGAACCCGTGGTCGTGCGCCGCAAGGCACGTCGGTTGGGCATCTGGGTCAACACGGATGCGGTCGAGGTCGATGCCGCGCCCAGTTTTTATGCCGTGGCAACCAGTGCACCTTTCGATCAGGCCCTGCGTGACATCGAAGACCTGCGCCACAAGGTATCGATCAACCGCGCCATACGCTCGGTCGGGGCCCCGTCCAACATCACGGACAGCGAAAGCTTTACCGAAGCTGTGATCCGCATCCGCAGTGACTCTGGGCTCTATCAAACACTTGAAAACAAAGTGTCGTTTGACCAGCAAACCCTGTTTCGCACGTCAATCGCCATGCCCGCCGATCTCAGCGAGGGCGATTATGTGACCCGTATCCTGTTGACCCGCAGTGGAGAAGTCGTGTCGGAATATGAAACCACCATCGATGTGCGCAAAGTCGGGCTTGAACGGTGGCTGTACAATCTGTCCCGCCACCAACCCGTGCTGTATGGCCTGATGTCGCTGGCCATCGCTATCGCCGCCGGGTGGGGCGCGTCGGCGGCGTTCCGGATGCTGCGTAACAGCTAAATCTCTTCGGTTTCCAGCGTCAACGGCGCGGCCGGAACCCTAAGGTCATCGACGCGCAACTGGTCCTTTGGCTTGGACAGTCGGTTTCGCACCACCCAGATCAAACGGTCCTGCGCCCGCGTGATTGCTACATAGGCCAGCCGTTTCCACAGTGGTTGACCGGCTTCCACCCGCCCCATGCGCGCCGCGACAAACAGGTCGGGCGCAAAAACCTGCACCGTATCCCACTGGCTGCCCTGCGCCTTGTGGATTGTCACCGCCGCGCCGTGCAGGAACGTCGCGCCCATGCGGGCGGCAAACGGGATAAACGGTTCTTCTTCGTCCGGCTTTTCGATCTTGATGATCGAGGCTGCGCTGACTTGCGGGTCTTCGGCCCCGATGACGTGCAGCCGCGAAAACCCTTGCCGTTTGCCTGCGCCCAGGTACACGACCTGAGCGCCCTTGATCAGCCCACGGGCTTCCAGATCCAGCCGTTTCTTGCGGTGTTTCAACGGCAACTCAATGCCGTCACAAATCAGCGGTTCGCCTGCCAAAAGCGCGTCTTCCGGTGCTTCATAGACTGATCGGAACGCGTTGATCAGCCGAATCCGCGTGGCATTGCGCCAGACCAGAACCGGACTGCGCGCCATCAGATCAACCTCGACCCGCTGCCCCCAGACAACGCGCTCATCCTTCTTGGAAAAGTCTTCGATCATACGCTCGAAGTCCTGAAACTCCAGTTGCGGATCGGCCAACGCATGGGCCAGATCGAGGATCGGATTGTCGGCGTTCTGACGGTGGATCCTGTGCAGTTCCAATCTGCGCGGTCCGGTCAGGCTGTCAAACACCATAGCACCGGATTGGTTCACGGGTGCAAGCTGTGCCGGATCGCCGAACAGCACCAGGTTGGGAAAGATTTCCTGCAGATCGGCCATCTGGCGGTCGTCCAACATCGATGCTTCGTCGACAAACCCGATATCAAGCGGATCATCCCGGCGCTTCCATCCGGTGATGAAATCCGACCCCCGCAAGCCAGCAGCCGCCAAGGCACCGGGGATAGATTTGTTCTGTTCATAGAACGCCGCGGCCCGGTCCAGTGCCTGATCGGTCAGGCCCTCGACCTCGGGGCGTTCACCGTTTCCGGCCAGCCATTCAGCGATACGCTCGTATTCCGGGTCATAGACAGGTGTATACAGAATGCGGTGGATCGTAGTGGCCGGCACACCGCGAAACCGCAGCACACTGGCCGCCTTGTTGGTTGGCGCAAGAATGGCCAAAGTCCGACGATCTTTGCGTTTCTTGCCCTCGTAGTCGCCAGACACGACATCGACACCAGCGTTTTCCAGCGCTTTGTACAGCTCACTCAAAAGCAGTGTTTTGCCAGAACCGGCCTTGCCGATAACCGCTGCCACGCCAATTCCGGCCTCGCGCGGTGGCTTTAACAGGGCGTCGTCCAGATCGACACCGGCCTGCCGCAGCATATCGGAAATGCTGTCAAAGGCCGTTGCCTGATCGTCGGAAAAAGTAAGCTTGGGTGCCGTCATGGCGCGACCCTACAAGGGCTGCCCGGACGGCACCAGACGGATCTACCCGGTTTGTGCAAAGCGTGGCGCGGCGTCGTTGCCAAAATCGCGCGTAAACCAAAGCCGCGACAATTCAGGCGACACTCCGGCCCGTTGTGCGATATGGTTTCGGGCCTCTTGCGTGAACTCCCAAAGGCCAACGCTTATCCGGTCGCGCCCTTCCCCTTCCGAGCCAAGAACCTCGGGCGACGACCCGATCGCGCGATATATCCGCACCATCCGGGCATCGAACACACCAACAAAATGCCGGATGCCAAAGCCTGTCATGATCTCGCCCCCGCCCAGCATCAGGGCCGCCGCCACATTGGCCTTGGCCCCGCGCGCGAGGCAGAAACGAGTGCATTCCCAGATCAGCGGGCTAACCACCGGGCCACCGCCCGTCAGATGTCCGAACACGTCGTTGACCATGGTTCGCCCCGTGGTGGGCAAGAACCGCATCGATCCGCCGTGGCGGCCGTCCGGTTCTTCCCAGATCACGTAAAGCGGGTTCAGATCGTCATAATCGTCGCGTTCTTCACCGTTCACATCAACCCTGACATCCCACTCCAATCGGGTGCGAAACTGGTCGGCGCGATCGAGAAACATCGTGCGGCCAAGTTTGGGAAATTGAGTCAATTCATTCGCATAAATGTAACGCAGCATGAGCTTGTCCCCTTGTCGTCCTGCTGCGTCAGACTTGGGCAAAAATGGTTAATATACGGTCAGCGCGGCGCGCGTCCGGTTACACGACGATCAATCCACGGCTCATCGCGCGAGCAATCGCATGGGTTGTGTTCAACGCTCCCAACTTGAACCGAGCGCTTTCAATATACACGCGAAGCGTGTGTTCTGAGATCGACAACGTGTCCGCCACCTGAGCCCGGTTATAGCCCATCGCCAGCAACGTTATCGAATCCACTTCGCGTGGGGAAAGTGCACGGGCAGGTTCGGGCTGGCGACCGGTTTCAAACTCCAGAGCCTTTCGGTTGAAGAAATGGCCAATCAGGATCAGGTCCCGGTTGTTGGCCTCGGCAAACTCTGCCCATGCGTCATCGTCACAGGTATGGTTGACGGTAAACAGTGCAAATTGCCCGACCGGGCCGCGGATCGGGATCGAAAACCCCTGGTTGCCAACGCCGTGGGCCAGAGCATCCGAAAGAAACTGTCTGGCAGCCTTTCCCGACCAATCCAACTGCTTCCAGTCAACTGGGTGAAACCTTTGAAAACAACCGACAATAACCGGATCAATTCGGATATAGTTCTGGGCGACATAGTGGTTGACCCACGCCTCGCAATAGGTGCCGCATCCATATTGCTCCCCGGCACTGTCGACCCAGTGATAGACGATATGATCCACCCGGAACGCATTGCGCAGTTTCTCAGCAATGTTCTGCAGACCATCAAGCGCTGTGGTGGCGTCCAAGTCCTCCAGTATCTGGTCCAAGTCGACCCTGTTCACCATCAGTTTTCGCCAGCGCCTTTTCTTGCTTTGACGCGATTTCGGCGGCGGCGATCAGCGTGGTGTCATCCAGCTGTTCAGCCAAGGCCCCTAGGTCGTTTGCACTGGCAAATGTCTTCAGGTCCGCCAACACATCAAGTATCCAGTCATGTTGCATTTTTAGCCTCGCCCCGAAGTGGTTAATGAAAGATTAACACAACCATAGCAAGAATATATATGATGTGAAATTCACTGCTTTCCACTCCCCAGATCCGGTGAGGGGCAGGAAACTAACCCCCTGAGAATTCACCTGTCACATCCTCGAAATGGAAAACGCCCGCGAATCAGCAAGGTGATTCGCGGGCGTTGATTTCGTAAAATGGCGGGTCAGTTAACCGCGCGCATCCAAAACCTCTTCCAGCGTGCGCAGGCCAGTCTTGGGCGACTGGACAAGCACCGACATGTTGCCCGGCTTGTGTTCGTTGCGCATCATCTTCATGTGCGCTTCGCGCAGGTCATCCCACGAGAACACTTCGGACATGCACGGATCAAGACGACGCTCCAACATCAGCTGGTTGGCTGAAGCGGCCTGCTTCAGGTGCGCAAAGTGCGAACCCTGCAAACGCTTCTGGTGCATCCAGACATAGCGCACGTCAAAGGTCAGGTTGAAACCGGTGGTTCCGGCGCAGATCACAACCATGCCGCCCTTTTTACAGACGAAAGACGACACCGGGAAAGTGGCTTCGCCGGGGTGTTCGAACACGATGTCGACGTTGTTGCCTTTGCCGGTGATCTCCCAGATCGCAGCACCAAACCGGCGTGCTTCCTTGAACCATGCGGCGTATTCCGGGGTGTTGACTGTGGGCAGTTGACCCCAGCAGTTGAAGTCCTTGCGGTTGATGACGCCCTTGGCGCCAAGCCCCATGACAAAGTCCCGCTTGTCTTCATCCGAGATCACGCCAATGGCATTGGCACCTGCCGTGTTGATCAACTGGATCGCGTAAGATCCCAGACCGCCCGACGCGCCCCAGACCAGGACGTTCTGGCCCGGCTTCAGTTCGTGCGGGTGATGGCCAAACAGCATCCGATAGGCGGTCGCCAGCGTCAGGGTATAACAGGCGCTTTCTTCCCAGGTCAGGTGCTTGGGACGCGGCATCAACTGCTGAGCCTGAACGTTGGTGAACTGCGCAAACGATCCGTCCGGGGTTTCATAGCCCCAGATCCGCTGGCTGGGCGAATACATCGGATCGCCGCCATTGCATTCGACGTCGTCGCCGTCGTCCTGATTACAGTGGATCACGACTTCGTCGCCCACTTTCCAGGATTTCACTTTTGATCCCACGGCCCAAACGATACCCGAGGCATCGGAACCAGCGATGTGATAAGGGGCCTTGTGGCCATCAAACGGTGAGATCGGCTGACCAAGCGACGCCCAGACGCCGTTATAGTTAACCCCTGCGGCCATCACGAGCACGAGAACTTCATGGCTGTCCAGAACGGGCACATCGACCACTTCAAGCTGCATGGCGGTATCCGGTTCGCCGTGACGCTCTTTACGGATGGCCCATGAATACATCTTCTTGGGTACGAACCCCATCGGAGGGATTTCACCCATCTCGTAGAGGTCTTTTTCCGGTGCCTCATACGATACAACATCGTTATTGTTGTCCAAAGCCATCGTGGCCTCCTGTAAAAAAAGGTTGTCGCCGCAACGCAGAATCGCGGTGTTCAGGATGAAATATTGCCCACCACGCAACAATGCAACATCAATTATGCTGATTTTGTAATTTTATGACCCAGCAGGCGCAGAAATTTCCTTCGCAACCGCAGCATCGCCTTCCGGAACGCTGGGCATCAGATGCCGGATCGAATTGGCATAGTACCTAAGTACCGGTTCTTGCCCGGCAACCGGGCTAAAAAGCCCCTCGCCTTCCACAACAATGCCGCGCTCAGTCAGATCGCGCAGCGCGACTTCGACAGTGTATCCCCGGCTACCACGTGGAAGATGCACATAGGTATCTGGTATCTGCTTGAGCAGTGTGTTCAGCCTGCGCTCCAGTTCAATCCGGCTGAGGGGGCCGGTCCTGAGCATCATCCATGCAATCAACGGCACCGGCAGGATCGGGGTCAGCCCACCAATCTGGCGCATCAGGCTGCGGGCCAGCAGCCGTGACACATCCCCCTCGGTTTCGCTGCGCATCTGTTTCAACGAAACCGGAGCGCCAAAACTGACGCCGGCAAAACCAAACCGGTGATACCTGCCGGTGATTCGCAACCAGACCTGATGCAATGCCTGTCCGGTGATCACGCCAATCCGCGCATCAAACCGGCGTTTCTTGTCTTTTGCTGCGCTGATCAGAATTCGATCTTCCAACACATGATCGTAATTCAGGGCGACCGGGACAAATACGACGTCGCGACCATCCATCTGGTGCGCGTCGACGATGTATTTCAGCAGACCCAGTTTGGCGGGCATCAGGGCACCGCTTTGGCTTAGCCCGCCTTCGGGGAACATCGCTTGCGTCACCCCGGCCTGCGTGGCCAGTCGCACGTAACACGACAGCACTTTGCGATAGAGTTCATTGCGGGATTTGCGGCGAATAAAGAAAGCCCCCATTGCGCGGATCAACCGGCTGAGCGGCCAGACCTGCGCCCATTCGCCCACTGCATAAGACAACGCAGAACGTTCTGCCGCCAGATAGGTCACCAGGACATAGTCCATGTTGCTGCGGTGGTTCATGACGAAGACCACAGTCGCGTCTCGGTCAATCTTGCCCAAAGCCTCTTCATCCAGATGCCACAATCGCACCCGGTACAGCGCATTTGACAGGATCCGTGCGGCGCGAATCGCAAAGCCGAAATAGGCCGAGGCCGAAAAGGAGGGCACGATTTCCCGCGCATATCGGCGGGCTTCTTCAAAGGCGACATTCTCGGGGATACCCTGTGCCGTGGCATGTTCAGCCACAGCCTGTGCAACAGCGGGGTCATATATGATGCGTTGGATCATATCGAACCGGCGGGCCAGCTTGAACGGTTGGATTGGCCGGTCCAGGTTTTTGTTCAGGCGCGACACAGCCTTTTCCAACCGGCGCCGAAAAAACCACCGCACCGACGGAATCAACATCCTGTCGAGCGCTGCGATTGCAGCAAAGCCTAGAATCAGAAGCAGCAGCCACAGCGGCATTTCGACGGATTGCGTCATGGGCGCACCGTGCCATCAAATGGACGCGACGACAATCTGAGTTGTTGGCCGCAATGCCGCGCCGCAGCGAATTGACAACCGCACAAAATTGCGCTTTAGAGCGTTGAAGCGAAATATTATTACCGACGCCTGTTACGTGAGGTCCCCGATGACGCAGACGCAGAAAGATCGCCCCTGGTTGATCCGCACTTATGCCGGTCACTCGACCGCCAAAGCATCGAATGAACTGTACCGGAACAACCTGGCCAAAGGTCAGACCGGTCTGTCCGTGGCCTTCGATCTGCCAACGCAGACCGGATACGACAGCGATCATGTGCTGGCGCGTGGTGAGGTCGGCAAGGTCGGTGTTCCGGTCAGCCATCTGGGCGACATGCGCGCGTTGTTCGACCAGATCCCGCTGGAACAGATGAACACGTCGATGACGATTAACGCGACTGCGCCGTGGTTGCTGGCACTCTATATTGCCGTGGCTGAAGAACAGGGTGCGGATGTGTCCAAACTGCAGGGCACGGTGCAAAACGACCTGATCAAGGAATACCTTAGCCGCGGCACCTATGTCTGCCCGCCCAAACCGTCGTTGAAGATGATCGCCGACGTGGCCGAGTACTGTTATACTAACGTGCCCAAATGGAACCCGATGAACGTGTGTTCCTATCACCTGCAAGAGGCTGGCGCGACGCCCGAGCAAGAGCTTTCATACGCTCTGGCCACGGCCATCGCGGTTCTGGACGAATTGCGCCCTCGCGTTCCTGCCGAAGACTTCCCCGCGCTCTGCGGCCGGATTTCGTTCTTTGTGAATGCGGGCATCCGGTTCGTGACCGAGATGTGCAAGATGCGTGCTTTTGTCGATCTGTGGGACGAAATTCTGGAACAACGGTATGGTGTCGAAAACCCCAAATTCCGCCGCTTCCGCTATGGCGTTCAGGTGAATTCGCTTGGATTGACCGAACAACAGCCCGAAAACAACGTTTACCGCATTCTGATCGAGATGCTGGCCGTGACCCTGTCGAAAAAGGCCCGCGCCCGCGCCGTGCAGCTTCCTGCCTGGAACGAAGCCCTTGGCCTGCCCCGTCCGTGGGATCAGCAATGGTCGATGCGGATGCAGCAGATCATGGCGTTTGAAACCGACCTGCTGGAATATGACGACCTGTTCGACAACAACCCCGCCGTTGATCGCAAGGTTGAAGAGTTGAAGGACGGCGCCCGCGCCGAGCTGGCCAACCTTGACAGCATGGGCGGCGCGATCTCATCCATCGAATACATGAAATCCCGCCTTGTAGATTCAAATGCCGAGCGTCTGAACCGTATCGAGGCCGGAGAAACCACTGTTGTGGGGGTCAACAAGTTCACCACGACCGAACCATCGCCGCTGACAACCGGAGACAGCGGCATCATGGTCGTCGACCCGGCTATGGAGCAGGATCAGATCGACCGGTTGAATGGCTGGCGGACCGAACGTGACGATGCCGCCGTGACTGCCACGCTGACCGCGCTGCGCGAGGCTGCGAAAACCGGTGCAAACGTCATGGAGCCGTCAATTGCTGCCGCCAAAGCTGGCGTTACCACCGGCGAATGGGCCGAAGAGATGCGCAAGGTCTATGGCACCTATCGCGGACCGACTGGAGTGTCGGGATCGGTTTCCAACAAGACCGAAGGGCTGGACGACATCCGCGCCGCCGTTGATGCGGTTAGCGACAAGCTGGGCCGCCGTCTGAAATTCCTTGTCGGCAAACCGGGCCTGGATGGACATTCCAACGGGGCCGAACAGATCGCGTTCCGCGCTCGCGATTGCGGGATGGACATTGCCTATGACGGAATCCGTCTGACACCTGAAGAAATCGTGGAAAACGCCCAAAAAGACGACGCCCATGTTGTCGGACTGTCAATTCTGTCAGGCAGCCATGTACCGTTGGTCGAAGAGGTCATGACCCGTATGAAAGCCGCCGGTCTGACGCATATTCCGGTGATTGTCGGTGGCATCATTCCAGATGACGATGCCGAGAAACTGAGGAAAATGGGTGTTTCGAAAGTCTATACTCCGAAGGATTTCGAGCTCAATACGATCATGACCGACATCGTTACTTTGGTCGATCCGGGAAAAATAGCAGCCGAGTGACCGGTTACGTGTCAGATTGCCGCTGATTAGCGTCACCAAATTCCCTATTGTCGTTTCTAATGCCGCGAACTATTTCGCGCATTAGACAATGATAAGGGAGTCTAAAATGGCGATTAATCTCGACGCCATGTCACGCAAAGAACTAATTCAACTAAAGAGTGACATCGACGCGGCGTTGAAATCTGCCGAAGTTCGTGAACGCAAAGAAGCGCTGAAAGCAGCCGAGTCAGCAGCTGCTGAATTCGGGTTTTCTTTGGACGAACTTTCTGGTGGTACAAAAACGCGTGCAGGTAAAACCACTAAATCTCCGGCGAAATACCGGAATCCGGCAAACCCGGAAGATACCTGGACCGGTCGGGGTCGCAAGCCCCGCTGGGTGCACGAAGCCATTTCCAACGGTGTCGACATCACCGAACTGGAAATCTGATCAAGGCGCGTAGAGACAAAAATTGACCATTCATATTGGAGCCAAACCCGGCGATATCGCGGAAACCGTGTTGATGCCGGGCGACCCTTATCGGGCGAAATGGGCCGCTGAGACTTTCTTGACCGACGTAAAGTTAGTCAACGAAGTCAGAGGCATGCTGGGATACACCGGCATGTGGAATGGCAACAGGGTCACGATACAGGGCAGCGGTATGGGGATGCCGTCCTTATCAATCTACGTAAACGAACTGATCCGCGATTATGGTGCAAAGCAACTGATCCGGATCGGATCCTGCGGCGGGATGCAGGATCATGTGAAGGTGCGGGATATCATTCTCGCAATGACCTCAACATCGATCAGCACTCCGTCCAAAGGCATTCTGCGCGAAGTCAATTTCGCGCCTTGCGCCGATTGGCAGCTTTTGGAACGGGCGGCAAAAGCCGCCCGCGAAAAAGGCGCTGACACCCACATCGGAGGGATCTACTCCTCGGATGTGTTCTATGACGAACGTCCTGACCTGAATGAACAGATGGTGCGTCATGGCATTCTGGGTGTCGAAATGGAAGCGGCAGAACTCTATACTCTGGCAGCACGCCACGGGTGTAGGGCTTTGGCGGTTCTGACAGTGTCCGACCATTTATTAACCGGCGAAGCGCTTCCCTCGGACGAACGTGAGCGGGGTTTTGCCGATATGGTCGACATTGCGCTGAAAGCTGCTTTCGACAGATAGCCACCAAGAAACGCTCTGACGCCTCCAAGCGTCAGAGCAAACAAACCTGTTTTCCCCGTTTTCAGTCACACGTTAACGATCTGGTACCGTTTCGTGGTCACAACCCATGTGTACGGTCATACTGATTCAAATTCGGTGCCTTCCAGCCATCCAGTGCCTCGGCCGGCGGTTCAAAAATTTCGACCAAAAGCGGGAAACACGCTGCCGTATCGCTTGAATGTTCAGACGAACAATCTCCACCCGGACAAGCGCTCAACCCGCCCAGCAAATCGATTTCGGCAAAGAAATCCAGATGGTCCCCGGGCCGTACAGGGCTGGCCTTCATGAAATACTGTCCGGTGTCGCGAGTGAACCCGGTGCACATGAACACATTCAACACATCATGGACATGCGGTTCGGCCTGATCCGTCGCAACCCCCAGGTGGTTCCCCAGCGCCCGCGTCAGGTTCGAATGGCAACAATGGTGGTATTGCGATCCTGACAACAGGTTGCCGGTATAAGGGTCGCAGCGCGTGCCAATCACATCATGCACTGACCCTCCGAACGCATCCATCCCGTACCAGTCCAAGGTATCATCGATGATCGTCGCCATCGGCCGCAAACTGGGAAAGCTGCTCCACATCCGCTCACCTGTTGTCAGATGCGTGCCATGCAGCGCCCGTGTTTTGCCCGAATAGAACCGCTCGGACAGGTCATTGGCATTCCACAGATTCAGGTCGCCCACCTGCGGCCCTTCAACCGATGAGATCCGAAAGAAGTGGCCCTGCGGCACCGTAAAGCATCTGGCGTCCCGCGCGGGAACCAGAACTTCGTCCGTCTTGACTGCCCCAGACCGCGCTGAACGGTACAGATCAATGTCAACTTGAGGCAAAGTGTTATTGGGATAGCAAATCACTGGGGCAAGGGCGCGTCGGGCTTGTGCGTCTTCTGGCGGGTCATACGTCATGCGGATCATCCTTTGTGTCAAAAGAACCGAACCGTATTTGGACGCTTTTGGGAAGGGCGTTTACGTGATCAGCCCCGGTCACGGGGCAGCGCACCACAGTGGCGCGGAGTTTCCCCGATAGGGCACCGCGCCTGCGCCCCACAGGACGCACAGGCAAACTTTCGGGTGCCATCGCCGTCCGCCGAGCGATCTTCCCGCCAACGGCACGCACGCGTAAGGGTTGTGGTCCGGTGACGCCAGTATGAATACACAAAGACGCCCACAAGCAGGATCAGAAGCAGGGTCGGCATAGGTCCGTTATCGTAGCCTCTTCTCAGGCATGCAATGCAAAGCGCCCCAGCATCCGATGCCAGGGCGCTTTTATATGCCTGGGCAAGGCGGTCAGGCCGCGTTGTGGTACTGGAACAAGACCAGTTGGCTTGCGTCGATCACAGACTTTGGCATTGGCTCCGGCAAGTAATAGGACCATGCTTCTTCCAAAAGCCGCAGGGCTTCTTTTGCTGGGATTTTCTTGATGGGTTGCACGTTCTTCATGGGTTGCTCCGGAGTTTCGGACACCCTCCCTTGATGCCCATCTAACCCCGGACCGGGCCGCCGACACCCCCCATTTGTGCAGAACCGTATTGCAGGTTTTGCATCTCAGGAAAAAATCCGACGCCGGACATTAATCAGCGAAATTCGGAAACTCCGAAACCGAACATTCAATCATTAGGCACTCCTGCCGAGATACCGGAATGGTTGTTTCCTCATTTTTTGAGTCACTTGATATATTGGAAATGGAATTCATTATTAGCCACTCCCATAAAGGGCCGCGGCCGGACAAGGTGCCAAACAAAAAGAAAATCCCGCGCCTTTTTCAAAGCGCGGGACCAAGTTTCAATTCAATGTGTCGGTCAGACTGTGCGTTCGACCATCATCTTCTTGATCTCGGAAATCGCCTTCGCCGGGTTCAGACCCTTTGGGCAGGTCTTGGCGCAGTTCATAATCGTGTGGCAGCGATACAGCTTGAACGGGTCTTCCAGTTCGTCAAGCCGCTCACCCGTGGCCTCATCTCGGCTGTCGATAATCCAGCGATAGGCGTGCAACAGCGCGGCTGGCCCAAGATACCGATCACCGTTCCACCAATAGCTGGGGCACGATGTCGAGCATGAGGCGCACATGACGCATTCATACAGACCATCCAGTTTCTTGCGGTCTTCGATCGACTGCTTCCACTCTTTTGCGGGGCGGTTGGTTTTGGTTTCCAGCCACGGCATGATCGATGCGTGCTGCGCATAAAAATGCGTCAGATCCGGGATCAGGTCCTTCACCACCGGCAAATGCGGCAACGGATAAATCTTCACGTCGCCCTTGATCTCGTCCAGGCCATAGATACAAGCCAGCGTGTTGATCCCGTCGATGTTCATCGCGCAGGATCCACAGATGCCTTCGCGGCAGGACCGCCGGAAAGTCAACGTCGGATCAATCTCGTTCTTGATCTTGATCAGCGCGTCCAGAACCATCGGGCCGCACTTGTCCATATCGACGAAATAGGTGTCGACGCGCGGGTTCTGCCCGTCATCGGGGTTCCAGCGATAGATCTGGAACTTGCGCAACGTCCCGGCGCCTTCTGGCTTGGGCCAGGTCTTACCCGTTACTACTCTCGAATTCTTGGGCAGCGTGAACTCGGCCATGGTCAGGACTCCTCGGTCTGCGGTTCTTGCGTTTCTGATTTCGGCTGATAATTCAGCCGATCGATCCAGGTTTTATCGGTCTCATAACCCAGCGTGATCAGATCGTCGCCATGACGCTCAAGATATAGCTGAGCTGTTGTCGGCGGCAGGGCCGTGACCCATTGCGCGGCTTTGCCCGACTTGACGTGTGTTTTTGTCCGGCCACCGGAATGGCCACCGAACAGGGAATTCTTGACGAAGATCTCGCAGCTTTTCTGCACTTCTTCGTCGTTAAAGCCAAAGGACTTCAGCACCTGCGTGAACAGCGCGCAGTCTTCGTCGCCGATCAGATCCTCATACCGCAGGTCCAGCGCACGGGGGTTTTCAGCATCCCACTCCAGCATCTGTGTGAGGGTCTTCAGGTGCATCTCGCCCATTTCAAAGGCCAGCTTGTCATCCAGCGTCGCCAGACCCTGCATATGCGCCTGATAGGTCTTGCCGCCCAGATCGGGGCGTTCTTTGAACAGGAACTTCTCGGTCTGCATCTCGGTCGATTCGTGATACCGCGCGCCCGACAACAACACGTCACGCGGATCGCGGATCAGGTGGAACAGGCGCGCATCGGGACGATTGCGCAGCTCGGGCGCAAACCGACCGGCCCAGTTGACCACGATGACGCGGCCCGTATCGGGCACCCGGCCCCATTTTTCCGGCCGGTGAACGCCGATCATCGGAATATCCAGAAGCTGCCCTATCTCGCGAAACACGCGGCGCATCCAGACAGTTCCGGTCTTGTGATGCGTGCCCACGCACAGGACGCGCGGCTCTGTCATCGTCTCGGCATTTTGCTCGGTCATGGTCATCCCGGCACCTCGTCCGACTGAAACAGGGCTTCGCTGTCAAGGATCAGTTTGGCCACCTTGCGCCGTTCTGCGCGGGGCAATTTCGCCCCGTTCACCCGGCGCAAGAATTCAAGCGCCCCAGGGCTCAGGCTTTCATTGCGGCTGCCGCTGACCGGGTTCAGGCTTGCCAAAACAGGCTCGGACACGCCGCACAGGCGCAGCAAGCGTTGGCCAGGGCGATCCCGTTCAGGTTCGTCTTCGACCTTCAGGAAGGTCACGCGATCCGCGCCGACCTGCGCCGCGACGCGCGCCTCAAGATCGGCCCACGTCCCGCAATCAGCCGTCTGCTGCAAGAACGTTTCGCGAGTTTCGGCGTAAGAATCTGACCGGACGGCCTGATTGTAAACGCTGTTTTTCCACCCGGCCATGTCACGCGTGTGAAACACATAGTGCGTCTTGAACGGCGCGAGATGTGCGTCCAGCAAACCAAGGATGTCTTCCAGCTTGGGGTACAGTGTCACCACCCCATCCCGGCCCAGCATCGCGCCTGGCAGGTTTTCGTGCGACAGCAAGGCGGGCTTGCTGCCCTGCTCCAAAGCCTCCCGCATCTGGTCGATCAGACCCGTGAACGAAGCTTCCGGTTCATCCCCCAGACTGTACAGCGCGGCGGATCGCCCAAGGTTGCGCATCAGCGATCCCTTGACCGGCGTCTGGATATCAAGTTGCGCCGACAGCGCATCCCGGTTTTTCTGGACAAAGTGATGGAAAGCGGTCGACGCGGTTTTCTGAACACCACAATGGATGATCACGCGCCGGGCCGCTGTTCTGTCCGTGTCCTGTGCCAAACGGGTCGCCCTTCCGCCCTAGAACGTCCGCGCTTTGGGCGCGATCTTTTTCAGGCTGATGCCACCTTCGGCTTCGGTCGACAACGGGTCAACGATGACGGGACGATAGGTCAGATCGACCTTGGTGCCCTCAATCCGGCTGACCGTGTGCACCCGCCAGTTTTCGTCGTCGCGCGTGGTGAAATCTTCGTGCGCGTGGGCGCCACGGGATTCCTTGCGCGCCTCGGCTCCGACGATGGTCGCCAGCGCGTTGGGCATCAGATTGTCCAGCTCAAGCGTTTCCATCAGGTCCGAGTTCCAGACCAGCGAGCGGTCGGTGACCTTCAGGTCCTTCATCTTTTCAGCCACGGCTGTCATCTTTTCGACGCCTTCCGCCATGGTCTTGGCGGTCCGGAACACGGCCGCATCGGCCTGCATCGTGCGCTGCATCTCAAGCCGCAGATCGGCGGTCGGGATCGCACCATTGGCATTGCGCGCTGCATCGAACCGATCAAACGCCTTGTCAATCGACGCCTGGTTCAGCACCGGGTTGGGCCCATCTGCATCAACGATCTGTCCCGCGCGGATCGACGCCGCGCGGCCAAACACCACAAGGTCGATAAGCGAGTTTGAGCCCAAACGGTTCGCACCGTGCACCGATGCACAGCCCGCTTCACCCGCCGCCATCAGACCCGGCACGATTGCCGTCGGGTCTTCGGCAGTCGGGTTCAGGACCTCGCCCCAATAGTTCGTCGGGATACCGCCCATGTTATAATGCACGGTCGGCAGAACCGGGATCGGTTCCTTGTTGACGTCTACACCGGCAAAGATCTTGGCACTTTCCGAAATGCCCGGCAGGCGTTCGGCCAAGGCTTCGGCAGGCAGGTGGTTCAGGTTCAGGTGGATGTGATCACCATGTTCGCCCACACCGCGACCTTCGCGAATCTCCATCGTCATCGAGCGTGAAACATAGTCACGTGGCGCAAGGTCTTTGTACTGGGGCGCATACCGCTCCATGAACCGTTCGCCTTCGCTGTTGGTCAGGTATCCACCTTCGCCTCGCGCGCCTTCGGTGATCAGACAGCCCGAGCCATAAATGCCGGTCGGGTGAAACTGAACAAACTCCATATCCTGAAGCGGCAGGCCCGCACGGGCCACCATACCGCCACCGTCACCGGTGCAGGTATGGGCCGATGTCGCGCTGAAATAGGCACGGCCATAACCGCCTGTCGCCAGAACGACCATCTTGGCGTTGAAGACGTGCATGGTGCCGTCATCCAGCTTCCAGCAGACCACACCCTGACACTGTCCGTCTTCGGACATGATCAGGTCGATCGCGAAGTATTCGATATAGAATTCGGCGTTGTTCTTCAGCGACTGGCCATACAGCGTGTGCAGGATCGCGTGACCGGTCCGGTCTGCCGCAGCACAGGTCCGCTGCACGGCAGGGCCTTCACCAAATTCAGTGGTGTGTCCACCAAACGGGCGCTGGTAAATCTTGCCTTCTTCGGTACGCGAGAACGGCACACCATAATGTTCCAGCTCGTAAACCGCCTTGGGCGCTTCGCGGGCCAGATATTCCATCGCATCCGTGTCGCCCAGCCAGTCCGAGCCTTTGACCGTGTCATACATATGCCACTGCCAGTTGTCGGGGCCCATGTTCGACAGCGATGCGGCGATGCCGCCCTGTGCTGCAACTGTGTGCGACCTGGTCGGGAACACCTTGGTCACGCAGGCTGTGCGCAACCCTTGTTCGGCCATTCCCAGCGTTGCTCGCAGGCCGGCACCACCGGCGCCAACCACGACCACGTCATATTCATGCGTTTCGTATTCGTAAGCAGCCATACTTCAAAGCTCCGATCTTAAAGGGCGATGCGCGCCAGCGCGAACAGGCCGGTGGCGGCAATGGCGTAAGCGATGCAGGTGCAGAGGATGATAAGAAACTTTTTCTGCAGGCCGCGTGTATAGTCTTCGATGACCACCTGAATGCCGTGGCGGAAGTGGATCATCGACACGGTGATGGTCATGGCGGCGACAATCGCCGGGAACGGACGCTGGTAATAGGCCAGCACCTCTTCATATGTGCCGCCCAATGCGCCGCCAAAGGTCAGCACAAACAGCGGAATCAGAACGGCCAGCCCCACGGCGCTGATGGTCTGTCCCCAGAGGTGTTCGGTGCCGGTGCGCGATGATCCGCGATATTCGGCGCGTTTGCGGTCGGTCAGGAATGCCATTGTCTCAGTCCCCCTCAGACGATCAGCGCGATCAGGATTGTCAGAACACCCGACCCGACGATCACACCCATCGCCATTTTCTCGGCCACATCGACCTCAAGCCCGCGACCTGTGTCCCAGTAAAGGTGACGCAGACCGGACAGGAAGTGATAGCAGACGGCCCAAAGTGCCGCGAACATGACCAGATCGCCGAACATCGACGTCATCAACCCATTCACGGTTGCGAAATATTCAGGCCCGGTCGCAGCGGCCAGAAACCACCAGACAACAAGAAAGGCGGCACCCAGAAGGGCCACACCGGTAATGCGCGCGAAGATCGACGTGACCGAGGTCAGCTGCGGGCGATAGATCGTCAGGTGCGGCGAAAGCGGGCGGTTGCCCCGATTGTCATCGGCCATGATGGCTCCTTTGCGGTTAGCTGACCTTGGTTTTACTCTTTTTTCTCTGCAAGTCACGTCGTCAGACGGGCAATAGGCGCGGTTTTTTGGCGCGGCAACGCAGAAAAATCAAATATGTGATCACGGACCGGAAGGGTGTGATCACAGAAAAATCGCATGTTAGCGCAATACAGGAATCAGTTGCGATTAAAGGCGGCACGCCGAAGATCGTCAGCAGCCCCAGGCAAGGCAGACGACTGTTTGGACACTTCGCGTACCAGCTTCATGCGAATCTTCTCTGGATAGTCGCTAAACCCCGTTGCTGTCACCACAAACGCCCCATCCCCGGTAATCACGTTTTCGAAGAAATAGGCGGTCAGGTCTGGTTCGCTTTCCTCAATGGCAATTGCATTCACGGTGATACCGGCATCGCGCAACGCGCGCCTCAGGTCAGTCGGCGCAATGCCTTCGTTCGACGGGCCATCACCGGACAGATCGATCAGCTTGCGCCGACAGTCCGCCGCGTCTTCAAATGTGGCCAGCGCCACGCCCAGCGCTTCGCCAACGGCGGTGGAGTAGTTGCGCCAGACCCTCGGGTCATTGGCGATCCGCTCAGCCAGCATGTCCAGCGTCGCAAAGGAATCGATGTCGGTCCAGGGGATGGTGATCCGTTGGCGCGTTGATCCGGTCCATTGCAGCAACAAGATGCGCGACCGCCCCCGTACCAACGATTCAGACACCACCGGATCACGCAATGCTGCCGCCAGCCCATCCATCTGGATCCGGTACTCATCGCGGTCGACCGACCCTGAAACATCCACCGCCAACGCCAAGGCCAGATCACAGGCATGCGTCTGCGGTGCGAGGGCCAGAAGCGACCCGATCAGAAGGGTGCGAAAACGGTTCATCCCCGAACCGTAGCAAATCCGGCACGGGGAACCGATCACATTGCCGACAGATCATCGGACACCCTTGGTGTCCCCGCCCGCGAGCGGACCAGTTAAACGGCCCAGCCCGGGAAGATCACTTGGGCATCAAGGCCCAGTAATCCAGATCCAGCAACACATCGGGCAGGTATTTGCCATTCTCGCCTTTCAGCTCAAACGGAGCCCCGCCTTTGGTTGCCACCAGTCGCAGCCGGATTGCTCCGACACCCGGCGCGCTGGTATCGGCCTTGTCCAGCACCTCGGACCACGCTTTGATGGTCTGCCCGGCAAAACACGGATTGGCGTGCGCGCCGCCATTCAGGCCGACAATCATTTGCGCATTGGCCAGACCGTTAAACGACAACGCCCGCGCCATCGAGATCACGTGGCCACCATAAATCAGTCGCCCCTCAGGACGGAAAGTCAGGTCAAAATGCACCTTGGCCGTGTTCTGCCACAGGCGCGTGGCGATCATGTGCTCGGCCTCTTCAACGGTGACGCCATCGACGTGATCGATGGTTTCCCCAATCTCGTAGTCGCCCCAACGATGCGGTTCGCCAGCCAGATCGAAATCGTAATTCGTGAAATCCAATCCATCGGGAACCACCAGTTCGCCAGCAGGCAACACCTTGGCAAGATCCGGGATCACGGTTTCAGGTGCCGGGGCTTCCAGGTTCGCTTTGCGTACCATCACCCAGCGGCAGTATTCCATCACGACTTCGTCGTTCTGGTTCAGACCATAGGTGCGCACATAGACCACACCTGTTTTGCCGTTCGAGTTTTGCTTCAACCCGATCACTTCGGATTCCGAGCGCAACGTATCGCCCGGATACACCGGTTTCAGCCAGCGCCCTTCAGCATACCCCAAGTTGGCCACAGCGTTCAAAGATACATCCGGAACCGTCTTGCCAAACACAACGTGGAACGCCGCAAGATCATCAATCGGGCTGGCAGGCAATCCACTCGCCTGCGCGAACGTATCGGATGAATACAGCGCATGACGCGCCGGATACACCGCATGATACAGCGCACGTTCACCCCCGGACACGGTGCGCGGCACGGCATGTTTCAGCACATCGCCCACAGCGTAATCTTCGAAAAACCGACCCGGATTGGTCTTGGCCTGGGTTTGAGGGGCCATCTACTGCTCTCCTAATTTCATGTCTGCTGTGTAAGCAGCACTAATCTCTTTCGTGACCGCCTGCCCGCAGCGCATCACGCCGCGCGCCGCGTCAAACGCATAGGTCGGCGGGCCGTGAAGGACCCACCCCTTGGCCAGCGCATCGCTGACCTTGTGACAAAAGGCCGAGGTATCGTCTTCGGTCAGCAGGCGATAAATCACAGTCATCCGAACGCCGGTGCCCCCAGCCAGGTGTGGATATAGCCAATCACCACCAGCAGAACGACCGAGGCCGCAACGAAGATCGCGTCTTTCTTGATCTCGCCTTTTTCAGGTGGGGTCCAATCCGGCTCGGCCTTGTTGATCACCGACATCTCGACCACGGCCCAGACACCCAGACCGCCGAACAGGATAAAGGACGGCACATCGCCGTTCACCAGCAGGTGCGCCACAGTCCAGATCAGGAAACCGGTTAACATCGGGTGGCGCATCTTATAGAACAACGCGCCTTTTGACGGGCCGGGGCTGGTAAAGTACAGCGCGAAAACCATCAGCAGGTTGTTAATACCCACCATTGCCGGGCTGCGCCCCCAGAAGAACGCACCATCCGCCATACTATAGCCAAAGATCATCAACAGGATCGACGCGGCGATCGCCAACGCCACCAACCCCTTGCCACGATCGCCCATTTGGGCCCGTGCATCGGGCATGACCCGTTTGAACAGATGTGCGGCCCACCAAAGGGCCACGCCGAGGATCAAAAGAACAAAGCCCATTGCTTGCTACTCCGCTTGCTGGAAAAGACCCCGGCGATTCCCGATTTCAGGATTGCAGGGCGATGATTGCTTCTGCTTTTGCCAGAATCTCACGTGCAGTGACAACATGAAGGTTCTCGACAATCTTGCCTTCGACCACGGCAACGCCCTGCCCGCTGGCTTCGACCTCTTCAAATGCGGTGATCTGACGGCGGGCCAGATCGATCTCGGCCTCGGACGGGGCAAAGGCTGCGTTCGTCACATCGACCTGTGCCGGATGGATCAGCGTCTTGCCGTCAAAGCCCATATCACGCCCCTGATCGCATTCGACCTTCAGCCCCTCGTCATCCTTGAAGGCGTTATAAACACCATCAACGATGATCAGGCCTTCGGCTTTGGCGGCCAGCAGGCACAGCCCCAGACCGGCCATCATCGGCAAACGATCCGCGCGATAGCGGGTCTGCAATTCCTTGGCGAGGTCATTAGTTCCCATCACCATACCTGTCAGAAGCGGGTGCGCGGCGATCTCGGCGGCGTTCAGCATGCCGCGCGGCGTTTCCATCATCGCCCAGACCGGCAAATCACCCGTGATCGCGGCCAGTGCATCGACATCTGCCGCGCTGTTCACCTTGGGCAGCAACACCACATCGGCGTCCATATCCTTGACAGCCTCTGCGTCGGCCTTGCCCCACGGTGTATCCAACCCGTTGATGCGCACGATCTTGACGCGCGAGCCATATCCGCCCTCGGCCAGCGCCGCCTTCAGCGTGTCGCGGGCGTTGTCCTTTTCATCCGCCGATACCGCATCTTCCAGATCGAAGATGATGGCATCCACGGGCAGGCCACGGGCCTTGTCCAAAGCACGGGGCTTTGAGCCGGGAATATATAGAACGGAACGGTAAGGGCGCGAACGGGGATCCATGAATCTCTCCTTGGGTCATAAAGTTGCGCGGAAAGGGGCATTTTTGCACGGAAAGTTCAAGAGCGAATCGCCGCATTGCAGCAACTTGCCTCGACGGATCTGGCGCGCAACGGCCGCAGATCGCTCCGTTAACCCGTTTTCAGCCTTTGAAGCGCAAAGTTTCCCCTGCCGGATCTCGGGGTCGGGGGGCCTTTAGCGGGCACGCAACTGGTCCGGCGCAACTGTTCAATCGGGCGCTGTCACGCATCCGCAGGGGAGCCTGTGCGATGACGATACCGGCACGCCCACTGCCATCGGGGGCGATAAAATGATGAATACCATATTCAAAATGACATTCGGGCTGGGGATCATGGCCCTGGCCGCGCAAAGTGTATCGGCACGGGACAACCGCAACTGCGCGCCGCGCGACTTTGTGCTGGACCGTCTGGCCGAAGGGTACGGTGAAACCCGCCAAAGCATCGGGCTGGCCGCCCAGGGCACTGTGATCGAGGTCTTCGCCTCGGGCGATACCGGCAGTTGGACGATCATTGCCACCATGCCCAACGGGACAACATGTATGGTCGCGTCCGGTCAATCTTTCGAAACGGTGGCCGAAGCTTTGCCCGCCAAAGGCAACGACACCTAAAGCGGCTGGCGTTTCGGCGCGCGGCGCAGGGTCATGCCGAACTTCTCATCCGCCGTATAGCCAAGCTTTTCATAAAACCCGCGCGCGCCCAGATCTTTGCCTGTCAGCAGCATGATCTTGTAGGCGCCCGCCGCCCAGGCCGCTTCCGCCAGGTGCTCCATCACTCTGCGGCCCAGACCAAGACCGTGATGGGCGCGCAAAGTCACCACGTTTTCCACCAGCGCATAAGGCCGCCCGCCAAACGTCATGTTCGGCAACACATGCAGGGTGGCCATCGACACAGGCTGCCCCAGCAGATCGGCCACAAAGACGGTTGTTCCGGGATGGTCCAGCACCTGGGCCATCCGCGCCCGCCCGGCGTCGCCATCGGGCACCTCGATCGTGCCGACCAGATCCTTGTACAACCGTTGCAAAGCCTCAAAATCCGCCAAGTCGGCGGGCCGCAGTGTCACGTCAGTCATGTCATTCCGTCCCAAATCAGTTTCCCCCCGGCAATCAGCAACAGCACATAAGCCACCCGGAAAAATACGACGTCCGGCAAAAGACGATGCGCCTTGATGCCCAGCCAGATCCCGAACAGAGCAAAAGGCATGAGAATCAGGTCGGTCACAAGCAGGTCGACCGACATCAGCCCCAGATACACATAGCCCGCGAGTTTCAGGATATTGACCACCCAGAACGCCAGAACGGTCGTGGCCTGAAACGTGGTTTTCTCCAGCCGCAGCGAAAACAGATAGGCCGTCGCCGCCGGTCCCCCGCCATGGCTGATGAAACTGGCAAATCCCGAGACCAAACCCGCGACCACACCGACACCCTCCGGCAAGGCCGCCCGCGGCGGCCTGATCCAGCCAGACTCCAGCGCCACACGCCACAGCACGAACAAAACCGCAATTGCTCCGATCAGCACCCGCACCGCATCATCGTCCACGATCCGGTACACCAGCACGCCCAACGCCACGCCGGGGACAGCGCCAACCAGCAACACCCGCACAATGCGCGAATCCCATTTGCCCCAATAGGCGCGCAGGTTGGCCAGATCCATCAGCAGCAGTAACGGTATCAGCAGACCCAACGCCTGCCCGGGTGGCAGAACCAGCGCCAGAATCGCCATCGACACAAAATCGGCCCCTGATCCAAAACCGCCCTTGGAAACCCCAAGAAATATGACGGCAGGCACAGCGATCAGGTAAAAACCCGGGTCCGATATCGGCACGATGCGCCTCCGAAAATTCTCGTATTCCACAGACTTTATCGGCACTTCCGGTATGCGCCAACCTGCGACGGTGCGCTGCAGTGCGGCGCATAAAGCTTGCGTGACGGGCCGTTCCGCACTAGGCATCCCGCAAATTTAACCGGACCGGAGATGAATTCCATGGCCAGACCCAAGATCGCGCTTATCGGCGCAGGTAACATCGGCGGCACCCTCGCCCACCTCGCCGCAGTGAAAGAACTTGGCGACGTCGTTCTGTTCGACATTGCCGAAGGCCTGCCCCAGGGCAAAGCCCTTGATATCGCCGAGTCCGGCCCGTCCGAAGGCTTTGACGCCTCGATGAAGGGTACCCAGTCTTATGAAGATATCGCCGGTGCCGACGTCTGCATCGTGACCGCCGGTGTTGCCCGCAAGCCGGGGATGAGCCGTGATGACCTGCTGGGCATCAACCTGAAAGTCATGAAGTCGGTTGGCGAAGGCATTGCCGCCCACGCCCCCGACGCCTTCGTGATCTGCATCACCAACCCGCTCGACGCGATGGTCTGGGCCCTGCAGCAGTTCTCGGGCCTGCCTGCGAACAAGGTCTGCGGCATGGCCGGTGTTCTGGACAGCGCCCGCTTCCGTCACTTCCTCGCCGAAGAATTCAACGTCTCGATGCGCGACGTCACCGCCTTTGTTTTGGGCGGCCACGGCGACACCATGGTGCCGTCGGTTCGCTATTCGACCGTTGCCGGTATCCCGCTGCCCGATCTGATCGACATGGGTTGGACCACGCAGGACAAGATGGACGCCATCGTTCAGCGCACCCGTGACGGCGGCGCCGAAATCGTTGGTCTGCTCAAGACCGGCTCGGCGTTCTACGCCCCGGCCACCAGCGCCATCGAAATGGCCGAAGCCTATCTGAAAGATCAGAAACGCGTTCTGCCTTGCGCCGCCTATTGCGATGGCGACCTGGGCGTCAAGGACATGTATGTCGGCGTTCCGACCGTTATCGGTGCCGGTGGCGTCGAAAAGATCGTCAACATCAAGCTCAACAAAGAAGAGCAGGACATGTTCGACGTATCGGTCAAGGCTGTTCAGGGTCTGGTCGACGCTTGCAAGGCCATCGACAGCTCGCTGGCATAAATCGCTGGCAGAGATTCAGGGCCGGGCGTTTTTACGCCCGGCCTTTTTCGTTTTCAAAAGCCTCGGGTGACACGATACCAGCTGCGCAGCCGGTACAGCGCCTGCTTTACCCGACCGATGTGGCGCTGTTTCAACGGCACTGCATCAAACGATTTGATCGACAGATCTATGTCCTGACCAGCGAACACAGCCTCTAACGCCGGGCGCACGTCAAACGGCTCGCGTCGCAAAAGCCCCATCGCATCCAGCGCATCCGCCTGTTCCGCATCTATCATCTTGCAGCTGGCAACCAGACGGTCCAATCGATCCGTGTCCGCACCCGCCCGCCAGATTTCTTCCAGCTGAGCCCGCCGCCCCGGTGCCGGGAAGGTAAACCAACCCGGCTGCTGCGCAATCTTGCGCTGCATCTTGGCAAGGTAATGCGCCGGCGTCAGCCCATCAAAGTGCAGCAGCCCCGCCGGATAGCTTAAGTTCACAACGGGCAGTTCCTGCCCATCGGGCCCCGTCGGCCCATGCACACCGGGTTTCACATTCAACCCGGTCCGCACAAAGCTTTTGAAGGCACCGTTTCCGGAAAACCCGCCATCCAGATAGCGCAAATCCGCCCGGTATACATCCTCTAGCGCTTGCATCTGATCGGGCGACGGCAACCTTCGGAACAGGCCGTCAAACACCTCAGTCGGCGGCGTTTCCAGCAACCAGACCCGATCCAGCGGCGTGACACCCGCTGCGACCACCGTCTCTGGCAGGTCCGCCAGTTGCCCATGCACATCATCGGGCGCCACAAGAAACTCGTCGGCATCAATATGCAAAAGCCACTCTGTCTCAGCCTGTTCATAGCTGCGTGTGGCGTTCAGAACCTGCCTGACCGGAACCGGCGTCCGCCTGCCAGATTTTCGATCCACAGGAGGTTCGACGCGGCATCCTTCAATGGACCCAAGCGCCTGCATCGCAATCTGATCATCCGTGTCGAAATGCAACACGACCTGATCCGCACCCATGGCAAGGTGATGCGCCACAAACGCCTGCAACAGCGGCAGCGGTTCAGACACCGTGCTTACGACAGTCCAGCTGTTTCGGCTCGGCGACATGATGCCAAGGCTCCCTTTCCGTAAACTTGTCGCAACACAGCGCCCGCTTCAACCGGCTAAACCCATGGTGACCGCGAAACAGGGCGCCCAATGCGTCTTTTTCAAAAGAACCCGCATTATTCGACCGCCAGTTCTGGCAGGTAAGCCGCGTTGCCCCTATGTAGATTGGGGTAAGTTATTTCATAAAGATACAGGCGGTCCCATGGTTTCGGGTGTGCATCGCAAATTGACGACAATCCTCGCAGCGGACGCGGTCGATTACAGCCGTTTGATGGGCGAGGATGAAGTTGCCACCATTACCGCGCTGCGCAGATCACGGCAAATCATCGACGCAGGCATCGACCGGCATGACGGACGCATCGCAAACACGGCGGGCGATGGCCTTATCGCCGAATTCCCCTCCGTGGTCGAGGCCGTCACCTGCGCCATCGAAATCCAGCGCGAACTGACCAATTTGCCTCAGGTCCAGAACGGGGCATCAACACCGCTGCAATTCCGTATGGGCTTGCACCTGGGCGATGTCATTGTTGATGGGCAGGATCTGCTGGGCGACGGTGTCAACCTGGCCTCGCGTCTTGAAGCCATGGCTGACCCAGGTGGTATCCTGTTGTCACAGCAGGTCTATGACCACGTGCATTCCAAACTGTCGATCGGGTTCGAATTTCTTGGCGATAAACGCCCGCGCAATCTGGTCGAAGACGTCCCGGTTTATCGCGTGAAGCCAGTCGAAGCCTCCCGGAACGACCGCTGGACCGCCTCGCTCAGCCACGCTCGCCATGTTGCAGAGCAATCCGTTAACCAAAGTGTCGTTGATCTGACCCATGGCCAGGAGGCGGTGCAGGATGCCGCCCGCAACGCCAGGGTCAACCTCAGCCCACGGGTAAAGAAGGCCGCCATCGTTCTGGGCGTTCTCGCCGTGATCGACCTTTTGAACGGGTTGCCGTTTTTCGTGCAATGGCCCGCGCTGGGAGTACTACTGGCAATCGCCTGGGCGAACGTGCCGGATCATGTCCAGACCCGCCGGCAGCTAAGATATTACCGCGGGGGCGTTGCCCTTGCGGGTCTGTTCGGCATCATGCTGTTTTCTCTGACCGGGCTAGGATGGGTTATTTTGCTGGCTCTGGGGCTTGGCGCTCTGCATCTTCTTCGGCAGGCCAAACCGCAAAAGGCCTGATCCGCCGCACTGCAGCACCCAAAGTTGTCCACAGGGTGATTCTCTTTTTTGATCCTGCAAACCCGATTCTCCGAAATTTTGTGATCACACTTTTTTAACGTGTGATCACAAAATAAGATTTTCAGCACTATTCCCCCACCTGCGTCAAAAAAGCGTTCCCCGCCCCTTGTCTACTTGCGTATACCGACTCCAATCGCAGCTAGACGGGACAGTTTGAAATGAACATCCACGAATACCAGGCAAAAGCACTTCTTCGCACATATGGTGCGCCGGTCAGCGACGGGCGCGTCGTTCTCAAGGCAGAAGATGCAAAAACCGCCGCTGGTGAACTTGACGGGCCGCTTTGGGTCGTCAAGGCACAGATCCACGCCGGTGGCCGCGGCAAGGGCTCTTTCAAAGAAGCCGACGCTGGCGAAAAAGGCGGTGTGCGCCTTGCCAAGTCAGTTCAGGAAGCCGCCGAAGAAGCCAAGAAAATGCTGGGCCGCACCCTTGTGACCCACCAGTCGGGTCCGGCAGGCAAGCAGGTCAACCGCATCTACATCGAAGACGGTTCGGACATCGAATCCGAACTGTACCTCGCGCTGCTGGTTGATCGTCAGACCTCGCGCATTTCGTTTGTCTGCTCGACCGAAGGCGGCATGGACATCGAAGAGGTCGCCGCGTCGACCCCCGAAAAAATCCTGTCCTTCTCGGTTGATCCGGCCACCGGCTATATGCCTTACCACGGCCGCCGCATTGCGTTTTCGCTGGGTCTCAAGGGCGCTCAGGTCAAACAGTGCGTCGCGCTGATGGGCAATCTCTATAAGGCTTTTGTCGAAAAAGACATGGAAATGCTTGAGATCAACCCCCTGATCGTTCTCGAAGGCTCGGGCGACCTGAAAGTTCTTGATGCCAAGATCGGGTTTGACGGCAACGCGGTTTACCGCCACGCCGACATCGCCGAGCTGCGCGACACCACCGAAGAAGACCCAAAAGAGCTTGAGGCGTCCAAGTACGACCTGAACTATATCGCTCTGGACGGTGAAATCGGCTGCATGGTGAACGGTGCGGGCCTCGCCATGGCAACCATGGACATCATCAAGCTGTACGGTGCCGAGCCTGCAAACTTCCTCGACGTTGGCGGCGGCGCCACCAAAGAGAAAGTGACCGAAGCGTTCAAGATCATCACTTCGGACCCGCAGGTCAAAGGCATTCTGGTCAACATCTTCGGCGGCATCATGCGCTGCGACGTCATCGCCGAAGGCGTGGTTGCGGCTGTGAAAGAAGTCGGCCTGAAGGTTCCGCTGGTTGTGCGCCTTGAAGGCACCAACGTGGAAGCCGGCAAAGACATCATCAACAACTCGGGCCTAGACGTGATCGCCGCTGACAACCTCAGCGACGGCGCCGAAAAGATCGTGAAAGCGGTGAAGGGCTAACACACCGTCATGCTGGATCAGTCCGCATATCGCCACTGCCCCGCGTGCGAGGCAACCGGCTCTACGCAGGTGAATGCCTATTCGCCTGACCCGTGGAGCGTTGCGGACTGTGACACATGTAGCTTCGTCTTTCTGCGCAATCCGCCGGACTATGAGGCCCTGGAAGAAGACTTCGCCTGGGAAAAAACCTATCTCACCAAGCAAGACTCTTCCAAAGGCTCGACCGTGTTCAGCCCACTTGCCCGCAAGGTCCGGGTCCGGCTGAACATGTTCCGCGACCAGAACCGCTGGTTCGTGAAATGGTTCGGTACGGGCGGCAAGGTGCTGGATATCGGCTGTGGCACGGGCGACCGTCTTGCCCCGTCCCTGGTCCCTTACGGGATCGAACTGTCCAAAGCCCTGCACGCTCGGGCGGATGCCCATATGAAGGCCCGCGGTGGCGCGTGCGTTCAGGGGGCCGGTGCCGAAACGATCTGGGATTTCGATCCCGGGATGTTCGACGGCATCGTCATGTTTTCGTATCTCGAACACGAGGCCGAGGTCATGAAGGTCCTGAAAGGGGCGCATCGCGCACTGAAAGACGATGGGGGCGTGTTTATCCGCGTGCCCAACTACAGCTCCCTCAATCGCCGTGTAATCGGGCCGAAATGGTGCGGTTTCCGTTATCCCGATCACGTCAACTACTTCACGCTGCAAAGCCTGACGAATGTCGCCGCCCGCGCGGGGTTCACCACGCAACTGGTCAACAAGCTGACCTTGCCGGTGGACGACAACATCTCGGTGCTTTTGCGCAAAATCAAAACCTAAGGAAGGACCAGTAACATGGCTATCCTCGTCGACGAAAACACCAAAGTTATCTGTCAGGGCTTCACCGGAAGCCAGGGCACATTCCACTCGGAACAGGCCATCGCCTATGGCACCAAGATGGTCGGCGGCGTGACCCCCGGCAAAGGCGGCAACGAACATCTCGGCCTGCCCGTCTTCAACTCGGTCCACGAAGCCAAGCATGTGACCGAAGCCAACGCATCCGTCATCTATGTTCCGCCCCCCTTTGCAGCCGACTCGATCCTCGAAGCCATCGACGCCGAGATGGAGCTGATCGTCTGCATCACCGAAGGCATCCCGGTTCTGGACATGATGAAGGTCAAGCGCGCGCTTATGGACAGCTCCAGCCGCCTGATCGGCCCCAACTGCCCCGGTGTCATCACCCCTGACGCCTGCAAGATCGGTATCATGCCCGGCCACATTCACAAGCGCGGCTCGGTCGGCGTTGTGTCCCGGTCCGGTACCCTGACCTATGAGGCCGTCAAGCAGACCGCCGATATCGGTCTGGGCCAGTCGACAGCTGTTGGCATCGGTGGCGACCCGATCAAGGGCACCGAGCATATCGACGTGCTCGACATGTTCCTGAACGATGACGAAACGCATTCGATGATCATGATCGGTGAAATCGGCGGGTCCGCCGAAGAAGAAGCCGCCGAATTCCTGGCCGATCAGCGCAAGAAAGGCCGCTGGAAGCCGACCGCAGGCTTCATCGCAGGCCGCACAGCGCCTCCGGGCCGTCGCATGGGCCACGCCGGTGCCATCGTCGCTGGTGGTAAAGGCGGTGCCGAAGACAAGATCGAAGCGATGAAATCCGCTGGCATCATTGTCGCCGACAGCCCCGCCACATTGGGCGAGGCCGTTTTGAAGGCCATCGCCAAAGGCTAAAACACCTAGAGACGGGCCCGCCAAAGGCCCGTCTCATCTCACCCCGAAACGTCGCGACGGCGGCCTGATCACAGGCCTCTCTCCCGAAGCTTCACGGCGCACCGCATAACAGGACGAACGCAATGGCACATCCACAAGAGATATTATCGCGTTTTCGCGGTAAGCTCGGCTTGTGCATTGAAAAATCTGCGAGGCCGAAACCATGACCTTCACCGACTCCGTAAAGACCTGCTTCTCCAAATACGTCACTTTTTCGGGCCGGGCCAGCCGACCGGAATATTGGTGGTTCTTCCTGTTCGTCTTCATCGCAGGCGCTGTGGCGAACGTGGTGGACTATCAGTTCTTTTCCACCGTCACGACAGTCGCGAATGAAACCGGAAGCTCGACGCAGATCGTGTCGAACGCTCCGGTGGGCGCGATGGTCAGCCTGGTTGTGTTCCTGCCGCATCTGGCCGTGGCCTGGCGGCGGATGCACGATACCGGGCGCAGCGGGCTGTTTGCCCTGTTCCCCTTCCTGCTGACCATTGGCGCGGGCCTTGTGCTGTTCTTCGGCATTGGCGCGGCTGATGCCTTTTCCAGCGGCGGTTCGATGGACATCCTGTTCACCCGCCTGACACTTTTGATCCTGATCCCAACGATAATCGTCCTGATTGTCTCGCCGCTTCTGGTGCTGTGGTGGCTGACCCGCCCCAGCCAGCCCGGCGAAAACAAATACGGTCCCAACCCCCATGAGGCCCTGCAATGATGACGGCCTTACGCCACCTGTCCTGCGTCATCGCGGGTCTTGCACTGCTGTCGACTGCGGCGTGGGCCGAGATGTTCGGCCCCATTGCCGGGACTGTGTATCGTAACGGCGGTGCAAAACTGGTGCTGATTGTGCACGGGGACAGCGGCGCGGGCTACATTTCGGACTTCGCCGCGGACGTCGCCCGGGCCAACCCGACGGCAACCGTCATCCAGATGGCGCGTCCGGGCTATATTCTGAATGGCGAACGCAGCAAGGGATCAAATTCCGGGCTGCGCGACCACCATACGAGGACGAACAACAAGCTACTTGCCGAAGGGTTTTCGGCAGCGTCCCAGAAATATCCGCATGATGAACTGATAGCGGTCGGACATTCAGGCGGCGGCAACCAGATCGGGTCGATCGTGGGCACCGATCCGTCTCTGATCGATACCGCGATCATGTTCTCTGTGCCCTACGACATTCAAAGATGGCGAAACCTGCGCGGCAGCCCCTGGCCGAAAAGCCAATCGCCCGTGCGCTATCTCAAATCCGTCTCGCCCAACACCAAATTGATCGCAGCCACGGGGTCCGAAGACTCCAACACGCTGCCAACCTTTGCCAAAGACTATGTCAAAAAGGCAAAAGCCAAGGGCCTGAACGCCACATATATCGAACTTCCCGGTGGCAATCATGGTTTCAGAACGATCCAAGACCAGGCGCTGGAACTGGTGAACCGGGAAATCCGCAATTAAGTCCGCATCTGACGACTGAGGTACTAAAATGACAGACCAATCGCCCAACGATCTCTTCCACGCCTCAAGCTTCATGCAGGGGCACAACGCCGAGTATCTTGAACAGCTCTATGCCCAGTATGCCAACGACCCCAATGCGGTCGATGCGGCGTGGGCCGAGTTTTTCCGGGCCATGGGCGACAACGAACTGGACGTCAAGAAAGAGGCCGCTGGCCCGTCCTGGGCGCGCGCCGACTGGCCGCCGGTTCCTTCCGATGACCTGACCGCCGCGCTGACCGGTGAATGGGGCGAGACCGAGGTCAAAGCCGCAGGCAAGAAGATCTCTGACAAGGCCGCCGCCAAAGGCGTCGAGGTTTCCGAAGACCAGATCAAGCGCGCCGTGCTGGACTCGATCCGCGCGCTGATGATCATCCGCGCCTATCGGATCCGGGGCCATCTGGTGGCCGATCTTGATCCGCTGGGCATGCAGGATCAGACCCCGCATCCCGAGCTTGATCCCAAGACCTATGGCTTCAGCGATGCCGACATGGATCGCCCGATCTTCATCGACAACGTGCTGGGGCTTCAGGTCGCCTCGATGCGCCAGATCGTCGAGATCGTGAAACGCACCTATTGCGGCACCTTCGCGCTGCAGTACATGCACATTTCCAACCCCGAAGAAGCCGCCTGGCTGAAGGAACGCATCGAAGGTCTGGGCAAGGAAATCGCGTTTTCGCGCGAAGGCCGGCGCGCCATCCTGAACAAGATGGTCGAGGCCGAGGGCTTTGAGAAATTCCTGCACGTCAAATACATGGGCACCAAACGCTTTGGTCTGGACGGTGGCGAAGCGCTGATCCCGGCGATGGAGCAGATCATCAAGCGTGGCGGTGCCATGGGCCTGAAAGAGGTCGTGATCGGCATGCCCCACCGGGGCCGCCTGAACATCCTAGCCAACGTGATGCAGAAACCCTATCGCGCGATCTTCAACGAATTCCAGGGCGGCAGCTTCAAGCCCGAGGATGTCGACGGATCGGGCGACGTGAAATACCACCTCGGCGCCTCGTCCGACCGTGAATTTGACGGCAACACCGTGCACCTGTCCCTGACCGCCAACCCCAGCCACCTTGAGGCAGTGAACCCGGTTGTGCTGGGCAAGGTCCGCGCCAAGCAGGACCAGTTGGGCGATACCGACCGGACCCAGGTTCTGGGCATCCTTCTGCACGGCGATGCAGCTTTTGCCGGTCAGGGTGTCGTGGCCGAAGGCTTCGGTCTGTCCGGCCTGCGCGGCCACCGCACCGGCGGCACCATCCATTTTGTCGTGAACAACCAGATCGGCTTTACAACTGCGCCGCACTTCTCGCGCAGCTCGCCCTATCCGACCGACATCGCCCTGATGGTCGAAGCGCCGATCTTCCACGTCAACGGCGACGACCCCGAAGCCGTGGTGCACGCCGCCAAGGTCGCCACCGAATTCCGCCAGATCTTCCACAAAGATGTGGTCATCGACATGTTCTGCTATCGCCGCTTCGGTCACAACGAAGGCGACGAGCCGATGTTCACCAACCCGATCATGTACAAAAAGATCAAGGGCCACAAAACGACCCTGGCCTTGTACACCGACCGTTTGGTGAAAGACGGGCTGATCCCCGAAGGCGAAATCGAAGACATGAAGGCCGCGTTCCAGGCTTACCTGAATGGCGAATTCGAGACCGGCAAAGACTATAAACCCAACAAGGCTGACTGGCTCGATGGGCGCTGGTCACATCTGGACCGCGAAGGCGAAGAATACGCCCGTGGCGAAACCGCCATCGCCCCCGATACCATGGCTCAGATCGGCACGGCCCTCAGCCGCGCACCCGAAGGCTTTGCCCTGCACAAAACCGTCGGTCGACTTCTGGAAACCAAAGGCAAGATGTTCGAAACCGGCGCTGGTTTTGACTGGGCCACAGCTGAAGCCATCGCCTTCGGCTCGCTTCTGACCGAAGGCTACCCGGTCCGCCTGTCGGGCCAGGACTCGACTCGTGGGACGTTCTCGCAACGCCACTCAGGCCTGATCAGTCAGGACACCGAAGAACGCTACTATCCGCTCAACCACATCCGCGAGGGTCAGGCACATTACGATGTCATCGACTCGATGCTGTCTGAATACGCGGTTCTGGGCTTTGAATATGGCTATTCGCTGGCCGAACCCAACGCGCTGACCCTTTGGGAAGCCCAGTTTGGCGATTTCGCCAATGGTGCCCAGATCATGTTCGATCAGTTCATCAGCTCGGGCGAAAGCAAATGGCTGCGCATGTCCGGCCTTGTCTGCCTGCTGCCGCATGGGTTCGAAGGCCAAGGCCCCGAACACAGCTCGGCCCGTCTGGAACGCTTCCTGCAAATGTGCGGACAGGACAACTGGATCGTGGCGAACGTTTCGACCCCGGCCAACTACTTCCACATCCTGCGCCGTCAGCTGCACCGCTCGTTCCGCAAGCCACTTGTCCTGATGACGCCGAAATCGCTGTTGCGCCACAAGATGTGCGTGTCCAATGCCGAAGATTTCACCACCGGCTCCAGCTTCCACCGGGTACTGTGGGACGATGCCCAGAAAGGCAACTCGGACACCCAACTGGTTGCCGATGACAAGATCAAGCGCGTCGTGATGTGTGCTGGCAAGGTCTATTACGATCTTCTGGAAGAACGCGACGCCCGTGGCATCGACGATGTGTATCTGATGCGTGTCGAACAGTTCTATCCGTTCCCGGCGCATTCCCTGATCAACGAACTGAACCGGTTCAAGCAGGCCGAAATGGTTTGGTGTCAGGAAGAGCCCAAGAACCAGGGCGCATGGACCTTCATCGAACCCAACATCGAATGGGCCCTGACCCGCATTGGCGCCCAGAATCAACGCCCGATCTATGTCGGTCGCGCCACATCGGCCTCGCCCGCGACGGGTCTGGCCAGCCAACACAAAGCCCAACAAGCAGCACTCGTAAACGATGCGCTGACCATCAAAGGATAAAAACGACATGACGACCGAAGTTCGAGTCCCCACTCTGGGTGAATCCGTCACCGAAGCCACGGTTGCCACATGGTTCAAGAAACCGGGCGACGCTGTCGCCGTGGACGAAATGCTCTGCGAGCTGGAAACTGACAAAGTAACCGTCGAAGTCCCCAGCCCCGCCGCCGGTACACTGGGTGACATCATCGCCGCCGAAGGTGAAACCGTTGGTGTTGACGCCCTGCTGGCCACCATCGCCGAAGCCGGTGCAGGTGCCGCAGCGCCCGCCCCAGCGTCCTCTGCCCCTGCCGCCGCGCCCAAATCCGATGCGCCCGCATCTGTCGACGTGATGGTCCCGACCTTGGGCGAAAGCGTGACCGAGGCGACTGTCAGCACATGGTTCAAGGCCGTCGGCGATGCCGTCGCGCAGGACGAAATGCTGTGTGAACTGGAAACCGACAAGGTCTCGGTCGAGGTTCCCGCGCCCGCCGCTGGCGTTCTGGCCGAAATTACCGCTCCCGAAGGCGCCACAGTGGACGCTTCGGCGAAACTGGGCGTGATCTCGGGCGCAGGCGCCGTTGCGGCTCCCGCAGTTGCAGCCCCTGCCGCCGCTGCCCCGGCAGCTTCCGGCAAAGACGTTGCCAATGCGCCGTCTGCCGAAAAAGCCATGGCTCAGGCCGGCCTCAACTCCGATGCCGTCACCGGCACGGGCCGCGATGGCCGCATCATGAAAGAAGACGTGATGAAGGCCATGGCAGCCCCGGCCCCCGCCGCCGCTGCCCCCGCTGCGCCGCGCGCCCCGGTACCTGCCGACGACGCCGCCCGCGAAGAACGGGTGAAAATGACCCGCCTGCGCCAGACCATTGCCAAGCGTCTGAAAGACAGCCAGAACACCGCCGCCATGCTGACCACCTATAACGAGGTCGACATGGGCGAGGTCATGGCTCTGCGCAGCCAGTACAAGGACCAGTTCGAAAAGAAACACGGCGTGCGTCTGGGCTTCATGTCCTTCTTCACCAAGGCCTGCTGCCACGCGCTGAAAGAGGTCCCCGAGGTCAACGCCGAAATCGACGGCACCGACATCGTCTACAAGAACTTCGTCCACATGGGCGTCGCCGCCGGCACGCCGACAGGTCTGGTTGTTCCCGTTATCCGTGACGCCGACGCGATGTCGTTTGCCGAGATCGAAAAGGCCATCGCTGAAAAAGGCCGCCGCGCCCGCGACGGCAAACTGTCCATGGCCGAAATGCAGGGCGGCACGTTCACCCTGTCCAACGGCGGCGTCTACGGCTCGCTGATGTCCTCGCCCATCCTGAACCCACCGCAATCCGGCATCCTCGGCATGCACAAGATTCAGGACCGCCCGATGGCCATCAACGGTCAGGTCGTCATCCGCCCGATGATGTACCTCGCCCTCAGCTATGATCACCGCATCGTCGACGGCAAAGGCGCCGTGACCTTCCTCGTGCGCGTCAAAGAAGCGCTGGAAGATCCACGTCGTTTGCTGATGGATCTGTGATCTCGATGGAGAACTACTCTCCTGCTGAACACCGGTTTCGCTTCGCCGCTTGGGCGGCGTCGCGAGCCGCTTCCAGAGGCTTGAGCGGCTTTTCAACGGCTATCGCCCAAAAGGCACTTAAAGCTGCAAAGCTTTGTGCAATCTGCAATGGCCCTTCAAACCTCCCCGAGAATGCAAACGATTTCGATGCTGCTCATAGGGTTTGGTGCAAGAGTGTGATTGAAGCTTCGGGTCCGAACTCGGTTTTGAGCTACGGGCGAGCCGCAAAACTTGTGAATGTTTACCTGAAAGTTTTGTTTCTCAGCGATTTCGGACTGAAATCTCAGGCCCCTACGGTGGACCGGGCCAGAGTAGACGCGATCCATCCTCCGATAGACAGGGTTCTGCTGACCGAACTCGCGCGGCAAGAACCCACGCACAAAGATTTTTGGAAAGCCATGCGAAACAAGGGCTGGACCAACTTCGACCAAGATGAATACCAAGACGTGATAGCCAAGGTACGAGAGATTACCAACGGCCAGCTTTGGCGTATCGAAGCTTACTGGAAAGGGTCCCAATGACCCCGGAACTCACAGTTCTCACCCTCGCCGCCCTGCTGCAAGTGATCCAGTTCACCCTCTATTCGGTGACGGCACAAAAGCAGGTCGGCACCGACTATGCCGCCTCGCCCCGCGACGAGCCCCGCCAGATCACCGGCACCGCAGGCCGGCTGCAACGCGCCATGAACAACCACTTCGAAGGGCTGATCCTCTTCACCATCGCCTGCACCGTGATCACCCTGTCGAACCAGTCGACCCCGTTCACCGCGACCTGCGCCTGGATCTACCTGGCGGCCCGCATTCTCTATGTGCCTGCCTACGCCTATGGCCTCAGCCCGTGGCGGTCTCTGCTCTGGGTCATTGGTCTTTTCGCGACCGTACTCATGCTTCTGGCAGCTCTCCTATGACTCATCTTCTCTTTGAAAATACTCCGGGGGACGTTGAAAATACCTTCATTTTCAACGTGGGGCAGCGCCCCCTCTCCGGCCAACCGAAAAGGAAAACCTAAATGGCTCAATATGACGTCATCATCATCGGCGCTGGCCCCGGCGGCTATGTCTGCGCCATCCGCTGCGCCCAGCTGGGTCTGAAAACGGCCGTGGTCGAAGGCCGCGACACGCTGGGCGGCACCTGCCTGAACGTCGGCTGTATCCCGTCCAAGGCACTGCTGCATGCATCCCACTCGCTGCACGAGGCCGAGCACAACTTTGCCAAGATGGGCCTCAAAGGCAAATCGCCATCCGTCGACTGGAAACAGATGCTCGCCTATAAGGACGACGTGATCGGCCAGAACACCAAGGGCATCGAATTCCTGTTCAAGAAGAACAAGATCGACTGGCTCAAAGGCTGGGGCTCGATCCCCGCTGCTGGCAAGGTGCAGGTGGGTGACGACATCCACGACGCCAAGAACATCATCATCGCCTCGGGCTCCGAAGCGGCCTCGCTGCCGGGTGTCGAAGTTGACGAAAAGGTCGTTGTCACATCAACCGGCGCGCTGGAACTGGGCAAGATCCCGAAGAAAATGGTCGTGATCGGCGCTGGTGTCATCGGTCTGGAACTGGGCAGCGTCTATGCCCGTCTTGGATCCGAGGTGACGGTTGTCGAATTCCTCGACGTCGTGACCCCCGGCATGGACGCCGAGATCCAGAAGGTGTTCCAGCGCACGCTCAAAAAGCAGGGCCTGTCCTTCATCATGGGCGCCGCCGTGCAAAAGACCGAGGCCAACAAGACCAAGACCAAAGTCACCTACAAGCTGCGCAAGGATGACAACGAACACGTGATCGAGGCCGACACCGTCCTCGTCGCCACGGGCCGCAAACCCTATGTCGAAGGTCTCGGTCTCGACAAGCTGGGCATCGAACTGACCCAGCGCGGTCAGATCAAGGTCGGCGCCGACTGGCAGACCAACGTACCCGGCATCTATGCCATCGGTGACGTGATCGAAGGCCCGATGCTGGCCCACAAGGCCGAAGACGAAGGCATGGCCGCTGCCGAACAGGTCGCGGGCAAACATGGCCACGTCAACTATGGCGTCATCCCCGGTGTGATCTATACCGCACCCGAGGTCGCCAATGTCGGCGAGACCGAGGAAACCCTGAAAGAACAGGGCCGCGCCTATAAGGTCGGCAAGTTCTCGTTCATGGGCAATGGCCGCGCCAAGGCAAACTTTGCCGGGGATGGTTTCGTCAAGATCCTCGCAGACAAAGCCACCGACCGGATTCTCGGTGCGCACATCATCGGCCCCTCGGCAGGTGAGCTGATCCACGAGATCTGCGTCGCGATGGAATTCGGCGCCTCTGCCGAAGATCTCGCCCTGACCTGCCACGCGCACCCGACCTATTCCGAAGCTGTACGCGAGGCCGCTCTGGCCTGCGGCGATGGTCCGATCCACGCGTGATCACATTTTCCGGCCCCAATTGGGGCCGGAAACCGTATTGGTCCCAACGCGGTCCCGGCCGGATTTTTCTAGTTTTCAAACAACAGTTTTACGGTCGCGATGCGAGATCCAAAGAAAACCCTGCTTCTCTCGACTATTTGCGCCACTTGTGTCGCGACTGCTAGTCATGCGGACGGTATCTCCGAAACAAATTACCTTCATATTGACCCCAGAAACGCGATTTCCGTTTTTGCACGTTTCCCCGGTGTAGGCCGCGTGTCGCGACCATTCTTTTTTGACGGCGGCAAAGTTGGGCGGCGTTTGATCCATGGTCGTGATGGGCAAGTTGCGCTGGCTTTGGATGGCCAGGATCAGGCCAATGTCAGCATAGTTTTCGATGAGGATATTTGCGCGTTTGGCGCCAAGATCCGCATCGATACAAAAGGTATTCGCAACAGCGTGAAAGTTACATTTAGTTTCCAATCTCGCAAAGCCGAGAGTGTAGATCAGGAATTGCGCTGGCCCGCTGGCGGAACCACACTGCAATCGTTTAGCAGCGACAACTTCGCATCGCGTTTTGCAGGCGTTCAAATTTCGGCTAGTGCAGACTCTGATCTGGTGGTTAGCGACATCCTGGCGTTGCCATGCGCCATGGCAGTATCCTGAGCCGCTTCATGAGAACATTGCCTAAAGGGAAATTTCGCTACTAACAGCTCTTTCAAGTTTCAGGCCGTCAAAGACGGCGAACAAATCATTGGCCACGGAAACAACGATTTGACCTGCGAGATCTGCGTCGCCATCTAGCTCGGCGCCTCTGCCGAAGATCTCGCCCTGACTTGCCACGCGCACCCGACCTATTCAGAAGCTGTACGCGAGGCCGCACTGGCCTGTGGCGACGGTCCGATCCACGCGTGATCCAATGCGCCGGGCGGGCCTTCTGCCCGGCGCTTGACCTTCCTCTCCCTGCCCCGCACCTTGGCGGCAAGGAGACCCTATGACCCCCTTTGACCTAAACGCCTATCTGGCCCGGATCGGCCTGACGGACGTGCCTTGCACGGCAGACGGGCTGCGCGCGCTTCAGGTTGCACAGCTGCGCGCGATCCCGTTCGAAAGCGTCGATCCCTATCTGGGCCTCATCCCCGACCTGACGCCGCAGGCGATCTTTGACAAGACCGTGCACGACCGCCGGGGCGGATATTGTTTTGAACTCAACACGCTGTTTGGCGCGGCCTTGCAGGCGCTTGGCTTCGAAACGATCCAACGCCTTGGCCGCGTGCGCCGGGTCTCTCCGCTGGGCGGCCCGCGCAGCCACCTTGTCCAGCAAGTCACCATTGATGGCGTCAGATGGCTCGCCGATACCGGCTTTGGCGGCCCGGGGTCACTGGTGCCCTTGCAGATCAACCACGACGCCCCCCAAGAGACGCCTACCGGGCTCTACCGGCTGCGCTGGGACGACCTGACCGGAGAGCACGTGCTTGAAAAACAATCGCAAGACGCATGGACTGCGCTCTATGCTTTTGATGAGGCGTTTGTCGGTCCGTGGGACATCGCCGGGGCCAATCATCTTTGCGCGGTGTGGGATCAGATGCCGTTTCCAAACAACCTGATGCTGGCCGGGTTCGATGGCGACACCCGCATCGGCGTCTTCGGGCGCGATGTGACGATCCAGACCGCCGGGCAGGAAGACCGCCGAAAGATCGCAGACAAATCCGACCTTATCGCCCTGATCAAACGGCTTGGCCTGACCTTTGATCCGGCAACCGTCGACCGGGTCTGGACCAAACTGTCAACCGCCTAGCGCCGCCGCACCTCGACCCGCCTGTTCAGCGCTTTGCCATCAGCCGTCGTGTTGCTGGCAACCGGGGCGCTTTCGCCCTTCCCGACAGCCCCCAGCCGCGCAGCGTCGATGCCGTTCTCGACCAGCCACGTAACGACGGCCGCCGCCCGACGATCTGACAGGTTCTGATTGTAACCATCGTCGCCATCCGCATCGGTATGCCCTTCGATATCCACATTCAGCGCGGGCGCGCTCTGCAAAGCGGCCAGCAACCGCCGCAACGCAGGCAACGCGGAGGGTTTCGGCACATCGCTGTCATATTCGAAATGGATGCCATAAATCCGCACCTCGCCCAGGTCTTCCAACGCTTTCACAATCGGGTCGACTGGGACTTCTGGCGTTTCAGCAGCCACCGATTCGGGGCTGCAGGGGGTAATCGTGCCCTCCGGCGCAACCGGACCACCCCAAACCTTGCGGCTGCGGTGCCGGTACTTGGCCCCTGTCAGCGCGCCGGTACTGTCGCGCGTCAGAAACGCCGTGCCAACGATCCCTTGATCGGATGTCCAGGACAGCAGCGCCACACCCGACTGAACCGCGCCGCTTAGCGTCCCTGTGCTGAGACCGCTGTTTTCCAAATAGCATCCGCTCAGCAAATCGCCGTCCTGATGCAGCTCGATGAAATCCTTGCGCCCGCTCTGAAAGACGCCCGTAAACCGGTCGGGGTCGGTCGGAGGCGTCAGCGTGCCATGGGCGATGACTTCGGAAAAATATACCCATGCTGCCTCTGGCGTTTGCGGCCCCTCAACCGTGAACCGCAACCAGCGTATCGGCATGCCCGGTGCGATATCAGCCAGCGTGGCACCTTCTGGCGCCGCCTTGAACCGGGTAAGCTCCTGATATCCCTGATCCGGGCCCTCGTTCGATCCTGCAACACGCACAAACCCGGCCGACCCGCCCTGAACGCCTCCGGGCCGGGGACCTGCGCCATGCAGGCCCACAGCCGTCAATTCGGCAGGCGCGATCAGTTCAAACACAAAGCTGTAGGGCGGCGGAAATTTCTTGGTCGAGGTGTCCCAGTTGCTGGCCGGGTCTCCGTCAGTCAACGCCAGCGCCGTCGCCGGATCGACACTGGCCGACACCAGCACCGCACCGCTGGCCAGCGTCAACAGATCAGGCTCGGTGGCGTGATCCTGTGCCGCCAACCCGCTTGCCATCACAAGCCCCGCCACGATACCCGTCAGCCGCCCAAACATGTCACGCCCCCTCGCTGTGTCACTATGGGATCACAGGCTAGAACCCGATCGGCGAGTCATCAACTTTTTTCCGGGCTTGGCGCACCGCGCCCAAGCGGGATATCCTGACAGCAGGAGGTCATGATGCAACGACCTGTTGTCTTGTTCTGGGTACTTCTGGCGCTGTGGGCTGCGGCCTATGCCACGTCGCTTTGGCAGCTGTTGCTGACCGATGCCACCGGTGACGGCTTGACCCGTGGGTTGAATCGGGTCTCGGGATTTGTCGGCTGGCAGACGGTGGCCGCCATAATCGCCCTGATGCTGTGGATGGCGGCGCGCTCGTGGGCCGCGGGGGCACTGCGGTGGCTGGCCCGCATCCCCGGATTACTGGCTTTGGGGCTGGTCTTGCTGATCCTCGGCCTGATCGCATGGGCGCACATCATGAAACCCGGTCAAACGCCGACGCCGATGGTGCCCTCACCCGTAACCAAACCCGTCGATCAGTGACCTACCACAGCGTCTTGGACGCCCTTGGCGCCCATTCCCGATCATAGGATTCGCCACCAACTTCGCCATCGGTCAGCTCGGCCAGGATATCACCCGCTGTCGGCAAACCTTCGCTTTGATCGCCTGACACCCATGTCCCGGCCCGCAACAGCGCCCGGGCACATTGCGAATAGATCTCGGTAATCTTGATAACGATAACCGTCGCGGGCAGCCTGCCCTTCTTTTCGAACCGCCCGCGCAAAGACTCATCAACCGTCAGCTGAGCCGTCCCGTTCACCCGGATGACCGTGTTGGACCCGGGTACAAAAAACATCAGCGACACTCGATCGTCCCGCACGATATTGCGCAGCGAGTCCAATCGGTTATTGCCACGCCAATCCGGCATGGCCAGCGTGCCAGGATCCAGTTCCAAAACCACCGGCCCATCATCGCCCCTTGGCGTGGCATCGGTACCTTCGGGCCCCACCGTGCTCAGCACACACAGCCGCGATGTCATGATCCAACGCCGATAGGCCGGGGTCATACGCCGCGCGACTTTGCGCAAAGACGCCTCACCCGGCGTTCCATACTGCGCCTCAAGCGTTTCGATATCCTTAATGAAATCCATCCGGAGCAAACCCCGCTTCCCGCATCAGCTCATTCGACCGGGTTTCCACCCGTTGTTCCAGCTCGGCCATAAAGGCGCCTTTCGGCATGCCCGCCGGCAGAGGGTCCAGAAATTCGACCACGGCCAGACCCGGATTGCGCAGGATACCCTTGCGCGGCCAGAACAGACCCACGTTCAGCGCCACCGGATAACAATCTTCGCCCAGACCTTCGTACAGAACGGCACTGCCAACCTTGTATGATTTGTTGGTTCCCGGCGCCACGCGGGTGCCCTGAGGGTAAATCACCAGCTGCCCGGGTTCTTCGAATTCCTTCGCAACATCCTGCACCATCTTGGCAATCGCCGCGCCCTTGCGGCCCCGATCCACCGGGATACAGCCCAGACGCTTGGCATAAAGGCCGATAAACGGCACCCAAAGCAATTCGCGCTTCATGATGAACTTGGGCTGCGGCAAGGCGTTGAAAATGATCAGAATATCAAAGAATGACTGGTGTTTGGCGGCGACCAGCGTTTCGGTGTCGGGCACGCGTCCCCGCACTTCGGTTTTGATGCCGACCATCCAGCCTGCCATCCAGATCACCGTGCGGGCATAAATCTTGCACGCCGTCAGCGCGCCCTTCTTGGCAATCAGCGCGTAGGGAAAGAACATGATGCCCAGCACCGCCATGAACACATAGATCACGATCTCGAAGATCACGGACCGGGCCCATTGGATCGCCTTGGTCATCAGGCAAGCTCCCTCAATGTACTGCGCGCCGCCAGCCATGTGGCGATAAAGGCGACAACCCCGCCCAGTGTCGGGATCAACAGCGGCAACAGCCACCCCCAGCCCTGAAATCCAAGCCCGGTCAGAAACCCGCCCTCGTCTGACGCCGCTGGCATCAGCAAGACACCAGCCATGCCAATCACCACGCCCACAGCCGCGCCGATCAGGGCCCGGATGGTGAACCGGCGTACAAATGCCCCGGCGATATAGCGGTCGCGCGCGCCGACCAGCCGCAGCACCTCGATCACCTGCGCATTCGCCGCCAGCGACGATTGCGCGGCCAAGGTGATCATCGCCGCCATCGCACCGCCCAGCAACCCGATCGAGATCCAGCCCAACCGGCGCAAGCTGTTGGCCGCAGCCACCAGAGGTTCGCGCCAGCGCGTGTGATCATCCAGTACCGCGCCCGGGACTTCGGTGCTCAGCCGTAAGGTCAGGCCTCGCACATCGTATCCAGGGTCTGCGGCGATGATTTCGATCAGTTGCGGGATCGGCAAATCATCCAGCGGAAGATCCAACCCGAACCAAGGGGCCAACAGTGCGGCCTGTTCTTCCACACTCAGCGCGCGGGCACTGGCCACCCCCGGCGTCTGCTCCAGAATGGTCAGGGCCACCTTGGTCTGCGCTGCCAACTGACCGGATGGGGCCGAAATCCGCAAGGTCGCACTGCGGGCCAGTTCGTCAGCCCAGCGATCCGCCAATCGCCCCGATGCCAATGACAACGCCAAGGCAAACACGGTCAGAAACGCCATCGCGCCCGAAACGAACAAGGTCAGCCGCGCGGTAAACCCGCTGGGCGGCACCATACGGTCGGCCTGCGCGTCGCCGATCAGGAAATTTCGGATCGTTCCCTTGCTCACAAATCCGCCCCCGCCAAGTGTAGCTGCCGGTTCGAAATCCGCAAAACCCTGGCCTGCACATGCGCCTTGGCCGCGCGGATCAGTCCCAAATCGTGGCTGGCGATCAGCACCGCTTTGCCCATCCGGTTCAGCTCCAGCAGCAACTGCAACAGCCGCTGCGACATTTCCCAGTCGACATTGCCCGTCGGTTCATCTGCCAGCACAACATCCGGCGACATGATCAGGGCGCGGGCCAACGCGGCGCGTTGACGTTCCCCGCCAGACAATTCAGGCGGTAAAGCATCTGCCCGATCCGAAAGGCCCACCCAATTCATCAATTCGCGCAGATTGGCGTTTTCCTGCCCCATGTCATGTCCCGACACCATCAGCGGCAGCGCGATATTGTCGGCCAGCGGCAAATGGTCAAGAAAGCGGCAATCCTGGTGCACCACGCCGATCCGGCGGCGCATCATCGCCATCTCGTCCCGGTCACGGGTGCGCATATCTGCGTCAAAGGCCCGCACCGTGCCCGATGTCGGCAGCAGCGCCCCATAGCAAAGCTTCATCAGGGTGGTTTTGCCGGACCCCGACGGGCCGGTCAGAAAATGGAACGATCCGGGCGCAAGGCGCACCGAAACGTCACTCAGCAGCTCTCCGCCGCCATAGCTATAGCCCACATTGTCCAGCTCGATCACGGTTGCCCCCTGACACTCTCGCCACCTTGTGCCTCAGCAAAGCCCCCTTTTCAATGGGCTGAGCGTTGCACGAAACCCCATGTCGCGCGATCTTGCCATAAATTCCCCTTCCCGCAGTTCCCGCGAGCGCATATGATCGCTGAAAAAGAAAATACTGGTAGGCATTGGGGATAGGAGCAGCACATGCGTCTGACATGTCCGAATTGTGGGGCCCAATACGAGGTTCCCGAGGGTGTCGTTCCGACCGAAGGGCGGGACGTGCAGTGTTCGAACTGCGGCAACACGTGGTTTCAACCCCACCCGGACCACCCTCAAGAACAGCCTGAGCCGGAGTCCGAGGTCGAGTCCGAGCCAGATTTCACCCCTGTTCCGGACCCATCCGAACCAGAGCCCGAAACCGCGCCAGAGCCAGAGCCAGAGCCCGAACCCCGGCAGCCCGATCTGGCTGACCCGGCACCAAACCCGGTTGGCGAACGGCAGGAACTGGACAATTCCGTGTCGTCCATTCTGCGCGAAGAAGCCGAGCGCGAAGCCCAGCTGCGCGCCGAAGAAAACTCCGCGATTGAAACACAAGCAGATCTTGGGCTCGAGAATTTTCCCGGCGACGAGGCTGCAATACGCGCCAAACAGGCGCGCGACCGCATGGCCATGATGCGCGGCGAACCGACCGAACCCACCGACCCCGGGTCGCGCCGCTCGCTTTTGCCGGATATCGAAGAGATCAATTCGACCCTGCGCACCCAGAACGAACCGTCCAAAACCGGTAACACGGCGCTGGCCGACGTTGTCGCGCCGCGCAAGAAAAGTGGGTTTTCCCGTGGTTTCGCGCTGGCTCTGATCATCGTTGCGCTATTGGTCGCGATCTATGCCAACGCACCGCTGATTTCCGAAAAGGTGCCGCAGGTCAACTCGATCCTGAACGCCTATGTCGGAGTCATTGATCAGGCCCGTAACTGGCTAGACGATCTGATCGGATCAGCCATCCCGCGCTGATCCGCGTCGCTCAGAACCGGTCCAGCAGTCGTTTCAGGTAATCCAGTTCGATCTCGGGCCGTTCGCCGTCACCGGCGCGGCGCCGTATTTCGTCCAGCAACTCGCGGGCGCGCCGATACACGTCTTCGCCCTGCAAAAGCCCCTCTTCGGTGCCGATAGACCCGTTGTTGCCCCGGCTGCGGCCCAGCGGATCGTCATTGCGCGCCCGCATCTGGCCTTCGGCATTGCCCTGACCCTGCTGCTGGTTCTGCTGATCCTGCGCCATGGCTTCGCCCAATGACCGCATCCCTTCCCGCAACGCTTCCATCGCCTCGGCCTGTCGGTCAATCGCCTCGGCCAGATCGTCTTGGCGCAATGCGCCCTCGGCCTGTTCCATCGCCCGACCGGCCCGGTCCAGCGCGTCGCGGGCGGCATCGCCTTCAGCGGTGCCTTCGCCGGGCATGTTGTTCTGCTGGCGGTTCAATTCATCGCGCAAGGCCTGCTGGCGATCAGCCAAAGCGCCTTCGCCACCGCTTTGATCCCCGTCCTGTCCCTGCTGGTCTCCGCCGGTTCCATCATGGCTTTGGCCCCGACCCTGTCCGCCATCGCGGCCTTCGTTGCCCTGGCTCTGGCCGGATTGCGCGCCCGGATTGAACTGTTCCTGCAAATCGCGAAACGCCTGATCGCTCAGCCCCTGCTGATTGCGCAGGGTTTCCGCCAGACCTTCCATGGCGCGTTGGCCTTCGGACTGGCTGCCCTGTCCCTGGCCTTGGGTCACGCGCATGTTGTCCATCAGTTCCTGAAGTTCCTGCAACGCCTGCTGCGCCTCGGCCATGCGGCCCTGTTCCATCAGTTCCTGAATGCGGTCCATCATCTTTTGCAGATCGTCCTGCGTCATCTGCATCGAATTGCTGTTCTCGGACTGGCGTTCGCCGTTCTGATCGCCCTGCTGCTGCGCCTGACGCGACAACTGCCGCATGTAATCGTCGGTTGCCTCGCGCAGTTCCTGCATCAACTCGGCGATTTCCTGATCCGACGCGCCGTTCTTCATCGCCTCTGACAGGCGTTCCTGCGCGCGACGCAAGCGTTCCAGCGCATCGCCCAGATCGCCATCTTCCAGCAAAATGGCCAGATCCCACAGCGCCTGCGCGATCTCGTCCTGTTTTTCAACGGCCAACCCATGATCGGTAAACGCCTCCAGCCGCCGCAGGATCACCCGCAACCGCAAATAGGCCGTTTCTGACCGGAAAATGTCATCTGGCCGGTGCGAAATCGCGCGCAACATCATCGCAACACGCGGCGCATTTTCCCGCGACCACAACAGATCGCGGCGCTGTTCGATCACCGCCGCCGCCATCGGGTCAAAGAACCGCCGCGCTGGCAGAGCGGCGTGAAACGGCTCGGCCTCGCCGATCTGTCCCGCTGCGTCCTCAATACTCAAGCTGAACACAACCGGCAGGTTCGCCCAGGGGTGCTGTGAAAAATCTTCGATCAGATCTTCGGTGAATTCGTGCCGATCACCCGAGATCGGCATCGGCAATGGCACACTCAACACCTCTCGCGGTTCCGGATCGACCGCCAGACCATACCGCCGATCCAGCGCTGCCAGATCCAGCGCGATCAGCGCCGTGCCTTCCAGTACCCCATAATCATCGCTCGCCGTAAAGGGCAGCGTCATCTGGCCACCAGCGCCCACTTCGGCTTCGCCCGCGACAGCAACTTCGGGTGGCATGTCCGGGATCAGCCCCACGTTCCAACTGCGCCCGCCGGGTCCGTCGATCCGCAATTCACCGGCCTGAGCCGCCGTGAAATCCTGTTCCGGGTCCGAGGCCGAGGGCAATTCGCCCACCCGGCCCGACACGGTTTCAGCCAGCGTCAGCGCGCCAACCTCGCCATAAAACCGCAGCGTAATTCGGCTGCCCTCTGGGATTTCCATCCCGGCATCGTCAATATCGTTCAGGTAAATCGTCGGTCGGCCCGTATAGCGCGGCGGTTCAACCCAGCCTTCCCACGACGGCCCACCGGCCAGCGCATTCGCTGCACCCGGCGTCAGTTCACTGACCGATCCAACACGCCAGATCGATCCGAACACCAAGGCAACGGTCAACGCCAAAAGCGCCACATACCGCAAGGCAAACGGATCGCGCGGTGCCAGCCGCAGATCGGGTTTGGCCGGTTTGGCTTGCGCCGCCCGGTCCGCCATCCGCGCCTGATGCGCGTGCCAGACCGCCGCCGAGGCCGGATCATCGGCCCCGATCGCCTGATCGTCCAGCAAAGTCCGGATCGGATGGCCCTGCAACGTGCCGTCCAGGCGATCCAGCGCAGCATCCCGTGTCGGCCAGCTAAATCGGCGCGCGCCCAGAATCAGTGTCACCACCAGCCCAAGCAGGCTCAGAACCGCGACGCTCCATGTGATTTCGATCGCCAAATTGTCCTGAAGCCCCAGCATCAGAAACGCCAGAACCCCCATCAAAACCGAAATAAACGGCCAGAACGCGCGTAAAAACGCCTCGGCCAGCATGCCAAGACGCGTCAGCATCAAGGGCAGGCGAAGGGTGCGAATGATATTGTCAGGACCAGTTTGGTCTGCCATCGAACGGCGCGCTCCTATCGGCTCGCGCAGGATCGCGTCAGAGCCACTCAGGTATGGTATCGCGATTTATCATTTCGTCAAAGGTCGGGCGTGGGCGGATAACCGCGAATTGATCGCCATGCACCAGAACTTCGGGGATCAGCGGGCGCGAATTGTATTCGCTGGACATCACAGCACCATAGGCCCCGGCGCTGCGAAACGCGATCAGATCGCCAGCGGCCAGGGGGGGCATATCGCGTTGCTTGGCAAACGTATCGCCACTTTCACAGACCGGACCGACGATGTCATAGGGCTGTTCTTCGACACCGACGTCAGGTTCGATCACCGGAATGATGTCGTGATGCGCCTCGTACATGGCGGGACGCACAAGGTCGTTCATCGCGCCGTCCACGATCAGGAAATCGCGCCCCTCGCCGTTCTTCACATAGATGACCTTGGACACCATGATCCCGGCATTCCCGGCGATCAGACGCCCCGGTTCGATTTCGATCTCGCAGCCCAGATGGCCCAAAGTGCGTTTCACCAAAGCCCCATAGTCGGTTGGCAGCGGCGGCGCGTCGTTCGAACGGGTATAGGGAATCCCCAAACCGCCGCCCAGATCCAGCCGGCTGATCTCATGCCCATCCGCACGTAATTGTTCGGTCAGTTCGGCAACTTTCACATAGGCCTGCTCGAACGGGTCCAGTTGAGTCAGCTGGCTGCCGATATGTACATCGATGCCGATAACCTTCAGGCCCGGCAACGTGGCGGCATGGGCATAGACGTCGCGCGCCCGTGCAATCGGGATGCCGAACTTGTTCTCGGACTTGCCCGTCGCGATCTTGGCATGGGTCTTGGCATCAACATCCGGATTCACCCGAATGGTGATCGGGGTGACCTTGCCCAATTCCTCGGCAACTGCGTTGATCACTTCCATCTCGGGCTCGGATTCGACGTTGAACTGGCGAACCCCGCCGACCAGAGCGGTGCGAATCTCGCCTGCGGTCTTGCCAACCCCCGAGAAGACAATTTTGTCGCCGGACACGCCCGCCGCGCGGGCGCGTCGATATTCGCCCTCGGACACCACATCCATGCCCGCGCCCGCTTGCGCCAGCGTTTTCAGAATCGCCTGATTGGACGCGGCTTTCATCGCGTAGCAGACCAGATGGTCCATCCCGTCCAGCGCTTCGTCGAACAGACGGAAATGGCGCAGCAGGGTCGCTGTGGAATAGACATAGAACGGAGTGCCCACCGCAGCCGCAATCTCGGCCACGGGCACATCTTCGGCGTACAAGGCGCCGTCGCGATAAAGAAAGTGATCCATGAAAGCGCGCTTAGGGGAAAGCGCGGCGCGGATCAACGGAAATTGCGGGACGGCATCCGGTCAGAAGGTCGAAGGGGGCCAGCCCCCTCTGCCCTGCGGGCATTCACCCCCGGGATATTTTCAGCAAGAGGAAATGGCAGGCAGACCTCAGGCCTTCTGTTTTTTCTGTGACTTGCGGGCCTCGAACAGCTCTTTCTTGCGGGCATACATCTTTTGCGAGATCGCTGCGGTGTTTTCGAACACCGGCATGAAATCCGGGTTGCGAATGCCGCGCCCGAAAGCCAGTTGATAGAGCGCGTGGAACGGGTTGTCGTTGGCCTCAATAATGGTCGGGCCTTCGGGGGTGATCGCGATGTCCCAGCCGATCACACCGAAATCCGGGAACAGCGCATGGGCGCGGCTGGCGATATCGGGGATCTGGTCGAAGAACGGCACCCGGACATCGGCGAATTTCACACCCGAGACCGGATGTTCGTCGATCAGACGGGCGTTCAGGCCGGTACCGATGCGGCAGCGGCCAAGGCGGCCGTCTTCGGTAATCGAAGCGATCATGCTACCGTCCTGCCAGAAATTGTCCGACATCGCTTTGGGTGACGGAATTTTCCACAGCGAATACAGCATCCGGGGCATCACGCTGTCGCGCACGGTCACCACGCGGATGGTCCCAATGGCGGGACCGGCGACGTCAGTGAGGTCTGAATGCTGCACCAGCGCAGATTGGAACAGGAAGCCATCGGGGTAATCCTGCAGGATTTCGGTGCAGAACGCATCCAGATCGACCGTGCGACCATTGCCCAGCACCAGCTGATCGCCATCGACACCGCTGAGCAGGGCGGAACCAAAGCTGCCTGTGCCGCGCGCGGGCTTGGCAAAGACCGGATATTCGGCAGTGTTTTGCAGGAAGGACCGGATCTCTTGCGGGGTGGCCAGCGACGGGATGTTGCCGAACAACCGATCCGCCTGCGCCACGGCCTGGGTCCGTGTGGCGCGAAAGCCAAGCTCGTTCAGCAGCGCCGTATAGACCACCTTGTCCTGCACAAAGAACCGCGCGCCGGTCAGGTTCGTCGGCGACATGAACACGTTCAGATCATAACTGCCATTGACACCGACATAGGCCCGCTTTTCGTCCATCGACAGCGCCGGGTCATAAAGGCCCGCCGAGTAGTACTCATGTGTGGCCAGTCTGGATGTGCCGCGTGACAGCAGCACCATTTCCTTAAGCTGGCGCACCGGGCTGACGCCGAACTTGCGGGCGACATCGACAATGACAGGGGCTTTGGCGGCACCGGGCGCTTTGGGCGGGGTCACCAGGGCCTTGGTCTGTGTTGCGGTCATCGTCATGTCTCGGCTCCTCAAACAGCGATTTTGTGGCTTTTGAGACCGTCGTAAATGGCGAAAATGGCAAGAATTGGGCCGGATTGTTTCTAATTTGAAAAAAGTTCAGACAACCGGGCGGGTGCGTAAAAACAGATACAGAGGCAAGCCGCAGCTGACACCGATGCAGAACGTTGCCGGGATCGCCACCAGTGCGATCCAGTTGCGGCGCACCGCGACCTCGGCAATCACGAACACCGTCAGCGCAATGGCCGAGATCGTCAGATCCCAGACCAGACCGCTGCTGGCCGCATTGGCATGCCACGCATCGACCATTAACGACATGTTCACCCCATTGGCCGAAAACCACTGGATGAAGTAATACATCGGATGGATCGCGCCCCAGATGGCGAGGGCCAGATAAATCATGCGCAAGGGGGACATCAGGGTGTCTCTTTCATCGGTTGGGTTGGCGATGCCGGGCCAAGGCCGGTCGCCAGTATTGAGATAGCAGCATCGCGGCGCGCGGCAAATGCCTGCGGGTCGGGATTGAACAGCGCCAGGTGGATCGTCAGCCCGTCCAGCATCGCCACCACCGTACGGCCTGCCTGCCCGGGGTCCAGATCGCGGCGCACTTCACCCCGGTCCGCCAAAGCGCGGAACTGATCGCCATAGATATCGCCCAGCCAGTCGAAAAACCCACCGATGACCTCAACCGCACGCGGGTCCTGGAACCCCGGCCCCAGTACGTCAAAGAACATCGACGTCGCGCCCTGCCCATCTGTCGGCATCGACAATCGCACCCCATGCAGAAATTGCTCAAGCGTCTGCGGTGCCGGAAGCTGTGCAATCCGGGTCTGAATTTCCCCGAAGTACCGGCGCAGCAGCGCCAGCATCAACTCGTCCTTGCCCTTGAAATACAGGTACAACGTGCCCTTCGCCATTTGGGCCGCGCGGGCGACGTCATCCATCTTTGTGACGTGGAACCCCTGGGTCATGAAACAGCTTGCCGCCGCATCCAGAATACGGGTCTGCATCTCTTCCCGGTCGACGATTTTTGGCACGTGCGCCCTCCTGTTTGGCGCAATGTGACGCGCCGGCACACCGGGCGCAAGCTTATTATGACTTGACGGTCATTAAAGGACATCCCATTTATGACCCATCAGTCACTAAAAGGGACTACCCCATGACCCAAGCCGAATATCGCCTCGCAGACGGGCGGATCGATCCGTCCAACGCCCCATTGTCCACGGCGGCAAAACTGACGCTTGTTCTGGTGGCCAGCTTTGTCACGCTGGTGCCCGGCGGCCCGGTTGAGACCCGCGATTTCACCGCCCTTGGCGGCCCCGTCTTCTGGGGGTTCAACGCCTTCCTGATCGCCTTGGGCGTGCTGGCCGTGGCCTCATCCATCGCCATGCTGCGCGGATATCGCACCGCCGCGTGGGGCGTTATCGCCTGCGCCTGGGGATACATCTTCGTGGTTCTGCTGGACCTCGGCCATGTCTTCCCGACCTCGCCCGACCCGATCCCGCTGCTGCTGGGTCTGGTCGAAATCCTCGACGTCATCCTCGCCGGGTATGTGATCGCTCTGGCGCATCGCGCCCTCGGCCATTTCTAACCACCAAGCCTCTGACCTCAAACGGTTTTGCGGCGCGGTCCCTGACCCCGTCCCGAAACAGCTATTCCCAAAAGGACCTTAACAATGAAACGTCTTGCATTCTGCTTGCTGCCCCTGATCCTCACCGGTGCCTGCGCGGGCACCGGGGCACAACACCAACCGGTTTTGTCCGCCGTCCCCGGCCCCGGCTATGATCAGGATCTGAATGACTGCAGCGCGCTGGCCAAATCGCAAAGGATCTGGAACCCCGAGACCAAGACACAGGCCGTTCTGGGCGCGACAGTAGGTGCGTTGGCTGGTTTGGCCGATGACACGGTCGACAGTGCCGAAGGCGCAATTGCAGGGGCAATGGTCGGGGCTGCGTCCGGGGCCGCACTCGGAGCCGCCGACATGCGCAACACCCGCAAGGATATTCTTATCGAATGCCTGCGGGATCGCGGCCACCCGGTGGCCGGATAATCACTCGGCCAGTGGTGACACTTCTATTGCAACCGGGCTCAGCCATGTCGTGGCGTTTTGCGTGGGCGGAATGGGTTCCCCATCCACCCCGCAAGCGGCCAGCGCCAGAAACGTCAGCACAGCAGCAACAATTCGTGTCATCCCAGCATCTCCGTCCAGCGGGCCACCTGAGCGCGCACCTGCGCGGGCGCGGTGCCACCATAGGACATTCGTGAATTCACAGAATTCTCGACGCCCAGCACGGTAAACACATCTTCGGTGATGCCCTCGTGAACTCCGGTCATATCCGCAAGGCTCAGGTCGGGCAAATCGCATCCGCGACTTTCCGCCAGCGCCACCAGCGTGCCGGTGATGTGATGCGCATCGCGGAACGGCAGCCCCAGCACCCGCACCAGCCAGTCGGCCAGATCCGTCGCCGTGGAAAACCCTGATCCGGCAGCCGCAGCCAGCGAGGCCTGATTGGCTGTCATATCCTTGACCATGCCCTCCATCGCAGCCAGTGCCAGCATCCAGTTATCAGCGGCGTCAAACACCTGTTCCTTGTCTTCCTGCATGTCCTTGGAATAGGTCAGCGGAAGCCCCTTCATCACCATCATCAACGCGGTATTCGCGCCAAAGATCCGGCCCACCTTGGCGCGGATCAGTTCAGCCGCATCCGGGTTTTTCTTCTGTGGCATGATGGATGACCCGGTCGAAAACCGATCCGACAATTGCACAAACCGGAACTGCGCCGACGACCAGATCACCAATTCTTCCGCGAACCGCGAAAGGTGCATCGCGCAGATTGAGGCGCATGACAGAAACTCCAGCGCAAAATCCCGGTCTGACACCGCATCCAGCGAATTCGCGGCCGGGCGATCAAAGCCCAGCGCCGCCGCCGTCATCTCACGATCAATCGGGAAAGACGTCCCCGCCAATGCCGCCGCGCCAAGCGGCGATTCATTCATCCGCGCCCGCGCATCGCGCACGCGCGAAAGATCGCGGCCAAACATTTCGACATAAGCCATCATGTGATGGCCCCATGTCACCGGCTGCGCGGTCTGCAAATGGGTAAAGCCAGGCATCACCCAATCGGCCCCCGCTTCGGCCTGACCCAACAGCGCCTTGATCAGCGCCAAAATCCCTGATTCCGCCGCATCGAACTGGTCGCGCACCCACAATTTGAAATCGGTCGCCACCTGATCGTTGCGCGACCGCCCCGTGTGCAGACGCCCGGCAGGTTCACCGATCACCTCTTTCAGGCGCGCTTCGACATTCATGTGAATGTCTTCCAACGCGGTCGAAAATACGAAATCGCCGCTTTCGATCTCTGACAACACCGTGAGCAGGCCTTCCCTGATCGCGTCCGCATCGTTATCGCTGATCACGCCTGTTGCGGCCAACATCGCCGCATGGGCCCTTGACCCGGCAATATCCTGCGCCGCCATCCGCTTGTCGAATCCGATAGAAGCATTAATTGCTTCCATGATCGCGTCCGGTCCGGCGGCAAAACGGCCACCCCACATCTGGTTCGAGGTTTTGTCAGTCATATCAGTCCCGAGGAAATACATGCGCCTAGTTCGTCAGCTGATCCTTTATATGGCCCTTGCTCTGGGCGCAAATGCCGCTCTTGCCGCAGACACCGCAACGCTCGAGGCGCTGCGCGATGGCGACATGAAGAAGCTGGTCTTCCTCAGCGACCCCAAACCGGTCTCGGACAAAGAGTTTTTTCTGGCCGATGACGCAGGCACGGGCACGCTGGCAGATTATCAGGGCAAATACGTCCTGCTGAACTTCTGGGCCACATGGTGCGCGCCCTGCCGCAAGGAAATGCCGATGCTGTCCGAGTTGCAGACCGAATTCGGCGGCGACCGGTTCGAGGTCGTGACCCTCGCCACGGGTCGCAACAACCCGGCAGGCATCCGCAAGTTCTTTGCCGATACCGGCATCACCAACCTGCCCCGCCACCAGGACCCGAAACAGGCCATCGCCCGCGACATGGCCGTTCTGGGCCTGCCCATCACCGTGATCCTGAACCCCGAAGGCCTGGAAATCGCCCGCCTGCGCGGTGACGCAACGTGGAATTCGGACAGCGCCAAGGCGATTATCGCCGCCTTGCTCGACCGCTAAAGAAAAGCGACGGTTCGTAGCGATTTCCGGGTTCATTTTCGAGCCTGAAAAGGTCAGGGCGGCGTTCGCCAAACACGCTTTGCCGCGACGCGTCGGCGTCTACAGAAAGTCCTCCGCAGTGATGTCGGCCGCAGTCAGGGTACCGTCACTGTCCTTCACCACAAGCAGGTCACCATCCGCGACGATCTCGACATGTCCCGGTTCCACATCGGTTATCGTGACCGACGCGGTCGGCGCGCCAAAGGTGATCAGGTCAACCCCATCCTCAAAGTCCAGAATCGTGTCCGTTTCGCCATCGGCATAAAAGATGAACAGATCCGCACCGCCGCCGCCAAGATGCAGATCGGCCCCGTCGCCACCGTCCAGCACGTCGTCACCCGCCTGCCCGCGCAGCCAGTCGTCGCCCAGCCCTCCGGTCATCGTGTCGTTGCCCAGCCCGCCAAACAGATCATCATCGCCTTCGCCGCCGCCCAACTGGTCATCGCCCTGTTCGCCATGCAGATCATCGGCTCCACGGCCGCCTCTCAACTCATCGTCGCCGCGCCCGCCGAACAACTCATCGCTGCCGGTTTCGCCCAACAGCGTGTCATCCTCACTGCCGCCGAACAACTCATCATTGCCGATCCCGCCCCGCAGCGTGTCGTTGCCATGACCGCCAACCAGAATGTCCTCTCCGTGATCCCCCAGCAGGATGTCCCCGTCCATTCCGCCATACAGCCGGTCATCGTTGGCCCCGCCACGGATTCGGTCATTGCCACGCAAACCGAACAGCATGTCGCCACCCTCTTTGCCAAGGATCAGGTCATGCTGAAACGTCCCTTCGATAAAGTCGAAGGTGTCCGTGCCCTCGCGCCGATAACTCTCCATCGAAAGCCCAAGCTGTGCCCATGTTCGCCCCTCGATGCTCAGCCCGACAGCCGTTTCAGATATCACCTCCTCCACAACGCTCAGATCAACGCCGCCCCCCGAGCGCAGGTAAAACGCGATTGGCTCGTTGAGTTTTTCCGCATCGACACGAACAACCCGCATGGTTCCCACAACGCCCGCGGCGTCCAGGTACTCGATATCGACAAGCGTCATATGCGTGCCACCCGTTGCGAAATCCGAGTATCCAAGGTCGAAATGCGGGATTGAGACGCTTGGCTCATTCCCGATGGGGGCTGTCCCGGTTTCAGACGAGAACTCCACAAATCGGTCGTCATCATAAGCAAAGAACGTGACATTGGTCAGGTTGATCGGGTTGCCGAACTCATCAATGTCCACCCTCAGCGCGTCACCATATCGGGCTATCTGCCCTTCAGGCACAAAGCTGTACGGGAAGTAGTCGACTCCGAAAGTCGGCGGCAGAACGCCGTCAACCGTCGTGGTCAATCGAACAATGGCCTCGTTCGGATCATGAAATTGCGAGAGCACATAATAATCGTACACGCCGTCCGAAAATTGCAGCATTGGCGCGGTGTCGTCTAACCCGTTTCGCTCAAGGAACATGATGCTGCCAAAACTAATGACCGGCGCATCCGGGCCCAAAGACACGCCGTCGACGACAAATTCGGCCCCGGCTTCCTCAGACTCGAAACGATCATCATTGGGGTCGTTGACTTCCAACGTGACGACATCCACGTTTCCCAGCGCATCGACGCGGGCAACTTCTCCAACATAAACGGTCATGCAAAACACCTCCCAGAACCGAAAATCATTTGATGCAAAACATGCGCATTTTGCGATCCATCTGGATACGGATCAAGTCTTGTCCTGCGTCCCAGCGCTGCTCCGAACCGTGCGGCGGCTGCGCGCGCGCCCCCTTGCCCCCCCGCTTGACGTCGCGACTGCATTGACATCGCCCCTGCAAAACCGATGAAATCCCCCGCAAGGAGGACCCCATGCCGCTTGAACTCCTGCTCGCCCTCGTGGTGATCGGTATCGCTGGCATTGCGCTTTTGCTGCATCTGATGGGCCGGTCAGATCAAACCTATCTGACCACCGAAGACGCGCGCGCGCAGTGGCACCGCCATTTTCCCGATGATGACATCATCGACGTCACCCTGACGCAAGACGCCCACGCCGCCGTTGTACGCACCCGCGAAGGCACCGGGCTGCTCTGGTCCTTCGGAGCCGACACTGTTGGCCGTCACCTGATCGATTTCGACATGATTGAAACCGAACACGGACTGCAGGTGATGTTTCACGACTATGCCTCGCCCAAGGTCACCCTTCACCTGACCGAATTTGAGCGCGCGCATTTCCAGACCCTGATGAGGCCCCTATGAGTGACCTGACCTATCCCGACGTCGTCCAGTGGGCCGTGCCGTTCTTCATCGCCGCCATCCTTGCCGAAGTCGCATGGATCGCGTGGAAGGGGCGCGGCGGACGGTATGAAACCCGCGATGCGGTGACCTCGCTGGTCATGGGCGCGGGCAATGTCGCCTCGGGCATTCTGCTGGGCTTTATTGCCTGGGGGTTCTTCATGTGGCTCTGGCAGATCACGCCGCTGGATCTGGGCACCAGCGTCTGGGTCGTGCTGCTGTGCTTCGTGCTGGATGACCTGCGCTATTACTGGGTGCACCGTTTTGGCCACCGCATCCGCTGGGTCTGGGCCAGCCACGTCAACCACCACTCAAGCCAGCATTACAACCTGACCACGGCGCTGCGGCAGACGTGGACTTATACATTCACCTTCATGATGGTCGTGCGCGCGCCGCTGATCCTGCTGGGGTTCCACCCGGCGATGGTGCTGTTCGTTGGCGGTCTGAACCTGATCTATCAGTTCTGGATCCATACCGAGGCCATCGGCAGAATGCCCCGCTGGTTCGAAACGGTCATGAACACGCCCAGCCATCACCGCGTGCACCACGGTCGCAACGCGCGCTATCTGGATGCGAATTATGCCGGGGTCTTCATTATCTGGGACAAGATGTTCGGCACTTACGTCCCCGAACTGGACGAAGAAAAACCGGACTACGGGCTGGTCCACAATATCGGCACGTTCAACCCGATCCGCGTGGCGTTTCACGAATGGGTCGGCATTTATCAGGACGTCACGCAACCCGGCCTCACCCTGCGCCAGCGCTTGATGTATGCCTTTGCCCCGCCGGGCTACAGCCACGACGGCAGTCGTGACACGTCTGAAGGGATCAAGGCCAAGCATCTGGCACGAAACCCCGCCGACGCCGGAACGCCGGGGTTTGAAACCACCGTACCACACGCCCGCCCTTCTCAAGCAGCCGAGTAACGACCTAACATTCCGTCAGACGACCTTACCCAAAGACAAAATGCTCTGCCGTCAGATCGGCGGCGCTCAGCGTGCCATCGCCATTGTCGATGGTCAGCAATTCGCCGGCAACTGCGACCACAACAAAGTCAAACGCCGTATCGTGGATATCAAGTTCGTGGAATGCCACGCCGAATTCCGACAGGTTGATACGGTCCATATCAAGATCGAAATCCCGGATATGATCCACGTCACCGTCAAAAGACATCACGAAAGTATCACGACCAAAACCACCGAACAGCTGATCGACACCGTCGCCATCCTTCAACAGGTCGCGCCCTGTTCCGCCTGACAGACGGTCATTTCCGGCCCCGCCATCCAGAATGTCCCGCCTGACCTGGCCGCGCAGAAAATCGTTGCCGTCTTCGCCGATCAGCACATCATCTCCGCCGCGTCCGGTGACCACATCATCCCCGTCGCCCGCCGAAACAACATCGTCCGAGGACGACCCGATGATGACGTCGTCTTGTGTTGATCCCAGCGCAGTGCCGCCGCCGGGCGGGATCTCATAGGTGATCTCATCATAGGTCAGCGTTGACGTATTCACCCGAACCAGATCACCCTGAAACGCGATCTCGTCCGCCGTATCCAACCGGTACATGACATTGGGTTCCAGCGGAACGTAATAGAACTCCGCACCCGCTCGGATCACAAGGAAATCGGCATCCTGGGTAAAGCCGAAGGTTGTGGTGAACTCATAGTTGAACACAAAGGTTCTGGCGTTTTCCAGCGGGTCGCTTTGCCCATAGACATGTATTCCGTCCAGGAAAAATGGGCCGCCCGTATGGCTGTCATCCCCAAGAAAACCGTTCGATTGCCAGTCCGTGAAACCGATCAGAACGGTCGAGGATCGCTCAAAAGAGCTGTCATAAGCAAATCGATAGTAAGCCGTCGTGGACGAAATGTCAGAATTCATCAGGTCTGCCATTCGGGACCTCGCATATCAAAAAAATGAAAAGGACGCCCCGAGGCATACCAAAAAAACCGATTCTACTTAAGGATTTTAACCAAAAGTTTACTAAGCTGTGTATCACCCGCGAGTTCAGCATGCCTATGGCAGGTGACGATATGGTCGTTCACCATGCCCACCGCCTGCATGAACGCATAAACAATCGTTGGCCCACAAAACCGAAATCCGGCTTTTTTCAGGTCCTTCGAAATCTGCGTCGATAAAGGAGTCGATGCAGGCACGTCGGCCATCGTTGCCCGGTTGGCCTGCAACGGGGCGCCACCGACGTAATTCCACAGAAACGTGTCAAACCCCTGCTCGGCCTCGATCTTCTGCCACGCCTTGGCGTTGCCGATGGTCGCTTCGATCTTGCCGCGATGTCGCACGATCCCCGGATCCTGCAACAACCGCTCAACCTCGGGCTCGCCCCACTCGGCGATGATGTTCGGGTCGAACCCGGCAAAAGCCGCGCGAAAATTCTCTCGCTTTTTCAGAATGGTCAGCCAGCTCAACCCGGCCTGAAACCCGTCCAGGACCAGCTTTTCCCACAACGCGCGGCTGTCATATTCGGGCACGCCCCAATCGGTGTCGTGATAATCGACATAGATCTGTTCCGATCCGGCCCAGCCACAGCGTTCCATCATGTTCCCCCAGTATTTCAGCCAGTCAGCGATGCCAGATCCAGCAAGTTTGATCCAAATCCGCAGTTTAATGCTCTCGTAAGGCTTATGGCGAATTCTGCGTCCACTGGATAGCCAGATCAACGCCGTGGGGCCACCATGAAACACAAATCCAAGACACTTGCCGACTTGCCCGAAGGGGCAGACAGCCCGCTGAACGTCGCGGTGGCCAACCGCGACCGCTCGATCCTGACAATGGTGAAAGAAGCCGTCAAACACCGCGAATGCCTGCTGGCCTTTCAGCCGGTGATGCAGGCACGCCCACCACAAGGCACCGCGTTCTACGAAGCGTTGATCCGCGTGCTGGACGCCACCGGCCGGGTGATCCCGGCGCGAGACTTCATGCCCCTGGTCGAAACCAGCGAACTGGGCCGCGAAATCGATTGTGCCGCGCTCGAAATGGGCTTGCGCACGCTGGGCCGCAATCCGGGGCTGCGCCTGTCCATCAACATGTCTGCCCGGTCCATTGGGTACCGTCGCTGGATGCGCGTGCTGGACCGGTTTCTCAGCAAGGACAAGACACTGGGCGAACGTCTGATTTTAGAGATCTCGGAACAATCTGTGATGACCGTGCCCGAACTTGCCATCGACTTCATGGACCGGCTGCAGGACCGCGGGATTGCCTTCGCCCTTGACGATTTCGGCGCCGGGTCGATGACCTTCCGCTATTTCCGCGATTTTTTCTTTGACGCGGCCAAGATAGACGGCCAGTTCGTGCGCGGCGTCCAGTCCAATTATGACCAGCAATGCATGGTCCGCGCACTGGTCGGAATGGCACGGGAATTCGACATGTTCACGGTCGCCGAATCCGTCGAATCTGAAAAGGACGCCGAATTTTTGATCTCGATCGGGGTCGATTGCCTGCAAGGATACCTGTTCGGTGCCCCGTCCGTGCACCCCCCGTGGAAGCAACAAAACAAAGACACAGCAAGGGCTTGACCCTGCGGCACCCGCCCTTTGGACACTGAGACACACTGTCCGTTGCTGCAAATGCAGCAATCCGGTATCACCTTTTCCATTGGGACGGGGGTTTGCTGCTGAAAAAGGCGGATCGCCTTTAAGGAGAAAACAATCCGTCCACATGATGGCAGAGGACCGGATCACATGACCAACGTAGTAATCGCATCCGCCGCACGTACCGGTGTCGGCAGCTTCGGCGGATCGTTCGCCAACACACCCGCTCACGACCTGGGCCAGGCTGTTCTTGAGGCGCTTGTTGAACGCGCCGGCATCGACAAGGGCGAAGTTTCGGAAACCATCCTCGGTCAGGTTCTGACCGCAGCTCAGGGCCAGAACCCGGCCCGTCAGGCGCATGTCAACGCGGGCCTGCCACTCGAATCCGCCGCTTGGAGCCTTAACCAGGTCTGTGGCTCGGGTCTGCGCGCCGTCGCACTGGCCGCTCAGCACATTCAGCTGGGGGATGCCGACATCGTCTGCGCCGGTGGTCAGGAAAGCATGACACTCTCGCCCCACGCCGCCGCCCTGCGCGCTGGTCACAAGATGGGCGACATGAAATACATCGACACAATGATCCGTGACGGTCTGTGGGATGCCTTCAACGGCTACCACATGGGCCAGACGGCTGAAAACGTTGCTGAAAAATGGCAGATCAGCCGCGAACAGCAGGATGAATTCGCCGTTGCGTCGCAGAACAAGGCCGAAGCCGCCCAGAAGGCTGGCAAGTTCGAAGACGAGATTATTCCCTTCACCATCAAGACCCGCAAGGGCGACATCGTGATGGACAAGGACGAATACATCCGCCACGGCGCCACCATGGAAGCCATGCAGAAACTGCGCCCCGCTTTCACCAAGGACGGATCGGTCACCGCCGCCAACGCGTCGGGCCTGAACGACGGCGCCGCCGGTGCCCTGCTGATGTCAGCCGAGAACGCCGAAAAGCGCGGCATCGAACCGCTGGCCCGCATCGCGTCTTTCGCCACCGTTGGCCTTGACCCATCGATCATGGGTGTCGGCCCGATCTATGCGTCGCGCAAGGCGCTGGAAAAGGCCGGTTGGAAAGCCGAAGATCTGGATCTGGTCGAAGCCAACGAAGCGTTCGCCGCACAGGCCTGTGCCGTGAACAAGGACATGGGCTGGGATCCGGCCATCGTGAACGTGAACGGCGGCGCCATCGCCATCGGCCACCCGATCGGTGCCTCGGGCGCACGGGTTCTGAACACCCTGTTGTTCGAAATGAAGCGCCGCGACGCCAAGAAAGGCCTCGCCACGCTGTGCATCGGCGGCGGCATGGGCGTTGCCATGTGCGTTGAGCGGTCGTAACGCCCACGACTCGGATTGAATACCGAAGAGGGGCGCCAAATCAGGTGCCCCTTTTTCATTGGACGGTCACTATTTTTCTGCCCTGCGACAAAAAACATACCGCAGTGCGGCAATTTCCTTGCGCAAGAATATTGCGCACCAACCCTTAGTTGCGTAACAGAGTTACCAACACAGCACGCTAAATGGAGGACACCATGGCAAGAGTTGCACTCGTCACAGGCGGATCGCGCGGCATCGGCGAAGCTATTTCCAAGAAACTCAAAGCCGAAGGCTATGACGTTGCAGCAACCTATGCTGGCAACGACGAAGCCGCTGCTGCCTTTACCGAGGCGACCGGCATTAAAACCTACAAGTGGAACGTGGCGGACTACGAATCATCCAAAGCGGGAATCGCGCAGGTCGAGGCCGATCTGGGCCCCATCGATGTCGTCGTCGCCAACGCGGGCATCACCCGCGACGCACCGTTCCACAAGATGACGCCCGAACAGTGGCATCAGGTGATCGACACCAACCTGACCGGCGTGTTCAACACCGTCCACCCGATCTGGCCTGGCATGCGCGAGCGCAAGTTTGGCCGCATCATCGTGATCAGCTCGATCAACGGTCAGAAGGGCCAGTTCGCTCAGGTGAACTATGCCGCGACCAAGGCGGGCGATCTGGGCATTGTGAAATCGCTGGCACAGGAAGGCGCACGCGCAGGCATCACCGCCAACGCAATCTGCCCCGGCTACATCGGCACCGACATGGTCATGGCCGTTCCTGAAAAAGTGCGCGAATCGATCATCGCCCAAATCCCTGCTGGCCGTTTGGGCGAGCCCGAAGAAATCGCACGTTGCGTCGCCTTCCTGGCGGCAGACGATGCGGGCTTTATCAACGGCTCGACCATCTCGGCGAACGGCGCACAGTTCTTCGTCTGATCCCCGATCAAACCTGACCATCAGAACCGCCCCACTTCGGGGCGGTTTTTTTGTACAAAACGGTCAATCGCTGTATTTCCGCCCGTACAAAACGGACGAAGAGCCGCCCATCAGGGCGACTCTCCGCTATCCCGTAAGTCTGCGCGCGCAGCAGTCAGCGGGAAAATCTCGGTGAAAAAATCCAGGAAAACGTCCTGCGCAAAGCCTCACCGCGGTAGGCATGCGCACGTTTGATGGCGTGTTGCACGTTCGGGTTTGTTGTCGATTCAATCATCTTGGCACCCTTTCGGTTCGGTTCAGAATTGCTGGTCTGACCTGAATATGAGCCATTGCAGACAAGTCGACAAACGAGACTTTCCAATGCTTCAGTTAAGTAATACTTGTCTGACATGCCTGATCGTCTGCCCCCTCTGACAGCCCTGCGCGCCTTTGAATCCGCTGCCCGCCACATGTCTTTCGCCCGTGCCGCCGAAGAACTGCACGTCACCCCTGCCGCTTTATCCTTTCAAATCAAATCGTTGGAAGAACATCTCGGGCAACCCCTGTTCATCCGGCTGAACCGTGCCGTCGCACTCACCGAAGCCGGGAAAACCCTGGCCCCCGGGTCGACCGATGGCTTCCAATCTCTGGCCGCAGCCTGGCGTGCGACGCAACGATTGCAGGACAACTCAACGCTCACCGTCACCGCAGGCCCTGCCTTGACCGCCAAGTGGCTGGCACCCCGTCTGTTCGAGTTCGCGCGCCAGCATCCTGAGATCGAATTGCGGTTCTCTGCCTCCCTGCAAACCGTTGATCTTGCTCGTGATAATATCGATGTGGCGATCCGGTTCGGCGAGGGAAACGACGATGGCCTTTATGCCGTTCCCGTGCGCAAGGAATGGATGACACCGGTCATGACACCCGAAATGGCCGAACAGTTTCCAACCCCCCAAAGCCTGACAAAGGCACCGCTGTTGTTCGACGACTCGGTCAGTTTTCTGGACCCACCTTGTGACTGGCCCGCTTGGTTTCGCGCCGCAGGCGTCGATTTCCACCCCGAGCGCGGGTCGCACTTTTCCAACGCGGACCACGCCATCGACGCAGCGGTCGCGGGGGTCGGAGCGGTTCTGGGCCGCCGATCCATGATCATCGGAGACCTTTTGAACGGCAGTCTGGTCGCACCATTCAAGATCGCCGTCGAAACCAATGCCCGGTTCAGATTTCTTTGCCTGACTGGGGCCGAAACACGTCCGCAGATTGCCGCTTTCCGCGATTGGTTTCTTGCCGAGATCGACAAAACCGCGCATATCTCGGACGAATTCGAAATCATCCCAGTTGAGGATATTCCCCCCACATGACACGTGCCCGCGCAACAGCCATCGGCTTTATCGCTGTTCTTTTGTGGGCGCTTCTGGCGCTTTTAACTGTGAAATCGGCACCAACGCCTCCGCTTTTGCTGAACGCGATCTGCTTCACCATCGGCGGAATTTTGGGGCTGATCTGGACCTCGGCAACCGGTGGTCTGGCGCAGCTGCGCGATGTGTCGTGGAAGGTCTATGCCTTTGGAACATTGGGATTATTTGGCTACCATGCGCTTTACTTTTCAGCCCTGCGGCTGGCGCCCGCTGCCGAGGCCGGGTTGATCGCCTATCTCTGGCCGTTGCTGATCGTGCTGTTTTCGGGCCTCCTGCCCGGCGAATCACTGCGTGCGGGCCACCTAGTCGGGGCCTTGCTGGGGTTCGCTGGTGCTGCGCTGATCATTACAGGCGGCGGCGGGGCGGGTTTTCAGACCGAGCACCTGCCCGGTTACGCTCTGGCCCTGCTGTGCGCGCTGACTTGGTCAGGGTATTCGGTGTTTTCACGCAAATTGGGCACTGCGCCGACCAGTTCCGTCGCGGTGTTCTGTCTGGCCACCGCGGTCCTTTCGACCGGCCTGCATCTGGCAATCGAAGACACCGTCTGGCCGCAAGACACAATCGGCTGGATGGCCACGATCGGCCTTGGCCTTGGCCCTGTCGGGTTGGCGTTTTATGTCTGGGATATCGGGGTAAAACGCGGGGACATTCAGATGCTTGGCACGATGTCGTATGCAGCACCGTTGTTGTCGACGTTGATCTTGGTTGCGGTTGGCATCGCTGCGCCAACGTGGATGTTGGTCTTGGCGGCGTTGCTTATCACCGGCGGCGCAGCAATGGCCGCGCGCGCCAGCATGAAATCGGCCTAGGAGGATAGGCGCTCGATCTCTTCTTTAAGTCGTAATTTTTGCTTTTTCAGGGTCGAGATTTGCAGCGCGTCCATACCCGGAGCACGTTCGGCCTGTTCGACCTCTACACTCAGGTTCTCGTGCTTTTTCTTAAGTTCGATTACGTGTGCGCTGACGCTCATGTCGATACTCTCCTGTTTCTGAATAAGCCTGACGAGTTGAGCACAGAAAATCCGACCTGTCACGCCGCAGACGCAGTGCAGTCGTCACAAAACTTTCGACAATTCGTCACGTGAGCGAAGTCTGGCCGTTACGATGGCCAGGCAAGTGCCTTTCCGTGCCGAAGAATGTTCGAAATTTCGGGGAGATAGCTGTCGCCATCGCGGTCATGGCGATCACCTGCATGCAAAATAAGCGGCGCATGCAGGCGAAACGCCGCACGACCGCCTTTGCGGGCCCGCAAGATTACAAGGTCCGGCGCCCTGCCCGTGCGGGCGGCAAGCGGCAGGATTTCGACTGAGCCCAGCCTACCCGCACAGGCGGACAGCATTTCGGGCAGGCGGTCGGTTCTTTGGATCATGTGCAGCGCCCCACGCGGCGCAAGCCGTTTTGCGGCAACGGCGATCCAATCTGTTAGTGGTGTTTCGCCCCCCAAAGCCGTCTGGCGGCCCGGATCGGTCGCACCCGTATGGGCACCAACCCGGAAATAGGGTGGGTTGGCGATGATGTGATCGAACTGGCGTTGCCTCAGATCCGTCGGAAGTGCAGTCAGATCTGCCCGAATGACCTCAAGCGCAAGACCGTTGTTGTCGGCGTTGCGCTCAGCCAATTGCGCATAGTCATCTTGCAGTTCGACACCTACCAGATGCAGACCGTCAATCCTGCGTCCAAGACATAAAATCGCGGCCCCTGCCCCGCATCCAAGCTCAAGAACCGCCTGACCGGCCCGTGCAGGCACGCAAGCCGCCAGAAACACCGGATCCACGCCGGCGCGATATCCGTGGCGCGGCTGCCACAACTGCAATGCCCCGCCCAAAAACCCGTCAAGGGTCAGGTCCTGGTCCGAAAAACCGCTCACTGTCCCAAGGGAATCTGATTGTCTTTCACAACCCGAAGCGCTGCCGGATAATCGTCCTCACGGACCATCAAACGGCGGGGGAAAATCCCGATGCCACCTTCGAGGATGCTCATATTTACGTCCATTTGAAAGCAGTCTATACCCTCACCCTCAAGAAGGGCTGAGGCGAATGCCATCACGGTGGGATCGGTACTTCGGAGCAGTTCCTTCATGAAGGGGATCTAAGGGCAAGGCGCGGGGATTGTCGAGCCTTGCAAACGGGACATTATGAATATCACGACCGTCAGCAAACCGCATGACCGTCTGGCCGATGTGCTGTCAGGCGAGATGGACGCCGTAAATGTGTTGATCCGCGAGCGTATGGCGTCGGATCACGCGCCGCGCATTCCGGAGGTAACCGCACATCTGGTCGAAGCAGGTGGCAAGCGCCTGCGCCCGATGCTGACGCTGGCCGCAGCGCGGCTGTGCGGGTACGAGGGGGCGGATCACGTGAAACTGGCCGCCACCGTCGAGTTCATCCACACCGCGACGTTGCTGCATGACGACGTGGTGGATGAAAGCGGGCAGCGGCGTGGGCGACCCACGGCGAACTTGCTTTGGGATAATAAATCCAGCGTTCTGGTCGGCGATTACCTGTTTGCGCGCAGTTTTCAGCTGATGGTGGAAACCGGGTCGCTGAAGGTGCTCGATATTCTGGCCAATGCGTCCGCGACGATTGCCGAAGGGGAAGTGCTGCAGATGACAGCCGCACAGGATTTGGCGACCGATGAGGCGATTTACCTGCAAGTGGTCCGTGGCAAGACGGCGGCGTTGTTTTCGGCCGCGACCGAAGCCGGCGGCGTGATCGCGGGGGCATCCGAAGATGCGGTTCAGGCGCTGTTTGACTATGGCGACGCGCTGGGAATAGCGTTTCAGATCGCGGATGACCTGCTGGACTATCAAGGCAGCAGTGCTGCAACTGGCAAGAACGTCGGCGACGATTTCCGGGAACGCAAGCTGACCCTGCCGGTGATCAAAGCCGTCGCACAGGCCACATCGGACGAGCGCGCCTTTTGGGAGCGCACCATCGAAAAGGGCAAACAAGGCGACGGCGATCTGGAGCATGCTCTGGAGTTGATGGCCAAATATGCCACGCTCGCGGCCACGCGGGACGACGCGCGGGCCTGGGCCGAAAAGGCCAAAACAGCTCTGGATGCCTTACCCGACCACCCAATTCGCGGGATGCTGTACGATCTGGCGGATTACGTGGTGTCGCGTCTGAACTGAGCCCGGTTCGGGGGGCGTTGCCCCCTTTGGGTATTTATAACAAGAAAGAAGCAGGTAGGCTTACAGAAGCTTTCCGTGCGCGCGCCACCAGTCAGGCCGGACACGGCGGGCCGCCTGAGCTGCACTGCCGTCCTGTGGAAACAGGGCAAAGCAGGTGGCGCCGGATCCGGACATGCCAACATGTAAGGCACCGGTGGCTTCCAGCATGCCAAGCGTTTCTACAATGACCGGCTGCAGTGCAATGGCGGGGGCTTGCAGGTCATTACGGCACGTTTTCAGCCAGGCGATGAAATCAGGCACCCCGGACCATCGCGGCAGATTGACTGACATGGCCGGGTTCTGCTTTTGCCGAAGTGCGGTGAAGACGGATGGGGTCGGCACGCTGACGCGGGGATTGACCAGCAGGATGTCCATATCCGGCAAAGGGGGGGCCGGGCGCAGGATATCTCCGATTCCGAGCATACGACGGGGGGCCGTGTCGAGGCACACGGGCACGTCGGCCCCAAGCGGCAGCAGCGCCGCAAGGTCAGGTATCGGAAGGCTCCACAGGCGGCTTAGCGCCCGCAGTGTCGCTGCCGCATCGGCGGACCCGCCACCGATGCCCGAGGCCACCGGCAGTCGCTTGGTCAATTTGATTGCCGCGCCCTTGTCTGCCAGCAAACGAGCCGCACGCAGCACGAGGTTGTCAGGTTCAACGGCAAGAGACGCAGCTTCAGGGCCATCCAGGGTCAGTGACAGATCGGCGGCATCCCTGACGCAAATTGTATCCCCGATATCTGCGAACACCACCAGACTGTCGAGCAGGTGATAGCAATCCTCGCGCTGGCCGGTCACATGCAGGGTCAGGTTGATCTTTGCCGGGGCGAAGACCTCAATCGTCATTGGCCACGGTCAGGGGCGCGGCGCCTTCTTTGGCGAGGACGGCATCAAGACCGATTTCCAGTTTGCTGCGGATCCGGTCGGGATCGGCTTCGCCATCGGTGTCTTCGGGATCGATGAAGCTGAGCGCGCGTTTCCATTGAAACTCGGCCTCAAGCTTGCGGCCCACGGCCCAATAGACGTCCCCCAGATGGTCGTTGACCACCGGATCAACGGCCATAAGCTCGACGGCCCGCTCCATTTGATCGACGGCCTCGTTATACCGGCCAAGTCGGAACAACACCCACCCGAGGCTGTCGACGATATAGCCGCTGTCAGGACGCGCCGCGACGGCGCGTTCGATCATGTCCAGCGCTTCGTCCAGTTTTTCGTGCTTTTCGACCAGCGAATAGCCGAGATAGTTCAACACCTGGGGCTGGCCCGGGTTCAGGTCCAGCGCGGCGCGAAAATCGGCTTCGGACTTGGACCAATCCTTCAGACGTTCATGGCTGATCCCGCGGGCATACAACAGGAACCAGCGCGACGGCGCGTCTTGTTCTGTGAAGTCGAGCGCGCGGTCATATGCTGCCACCGCACCAGCATAGTCTTCTTGCTGCCGCATCAGATCGCCCAGCGACGAATGCACCAGAGGCAGGGTCGGATAGCTGCGCGACAGCTGTTCCAGAACCTCGATCGCAGCGTCGGGTTTGCCAGCCCGGCGCAGGACTTCGGCGCGGCCAAGTTCGGCGGCATAATAATCGGGGCTGGAGGTTGGCACCTGACGATAGGTCGCCACGGACAGATCAAACTGGCCAAGTTCATCCAGCAGTTCCGCGCTGAGCAACAGCGCATCGATGTGATCGGGGCGCAGATAGGTGGCGACGCGGCCGTAGATGAGCGCATAGTCATCCGCCGCTTCGCCGTTCAGGGCCGCGCCGATGGTGAAAAACACCTCGGCCATGCCATCCTGGACCCTGGACACATGGCTGAACGGCAGGGTTTCGCCAGCGGCAAGGCGGTCAGCCATGTCGGTCAGGCTGGGGTCAAGGCCAGCTCCGAACGCATTGGCAAGCATCTCCATCGCTTCCGGGTTTCTGTCGAGTTGTGACAAGATTTCAACCCGGGCCATGGCGGCGCGGCGTGTCATCGAAATGATGCCGCCGCTTTCATCGGCATAGATCGCCTCGGCACCTTCGAAATCGCCCACCAAGGCCAGCGCCATGGCCTTGTGATACAATGCAAAGCTGCGCAGGCCGTTTTCATCGGCGACCTTGTCGAATTGTTCGAGCGCTTTGGAGACCGATCCAGCCCCCATATGCGCCCAGGCAGCAACCAACCCATCGACCAGCGGGCCGATGCCCTGGGTTTCTGGTGAGAGTTCCAGCAGGGCGGCAAAATCCTGCGCTTTGATCAGGCCAGCGACGGTAACCATGTTGGCGACCTGGCTGTCCAGCCCTTCGGATTGCATGACTTTGGCCACGGGCAGGGCTTTGTCGATCTGGCCCAAGGCCAGTTGCGATAGTACAAGGTTTTCCAGCAGGGCCGGGTTCTTGCTGTCAGCGGCCAATGCGCGGGCATAATAGTCAGCGGCCTCAGAGAAATCGCTTTGGAAAAGCGCTTGTCGGGCGGCCAGATAGGCACCTGCGCCTGACTGGACAGTTACTGTCACCTGGGCTTGGGCCACCGGTGCGAACGATACGGCCAGGGCGGCTGCTGCAACTGCTGTACGAAGGTAGGAAATCACCTGAAACCGCCTCTTTTTCTTGCGTTGTCCTGCAAGCTAGGGCGTTCAGGGGGGCGAGGCAATGGCGCAAGCCGGTTCGCAGGCACCATTGCCGGTTTTCTGCCTACATGTTGGGATAATTCGGCCCGTCGCCGCCCTGCGGGGTCACCCAGTTGATATTCTGGCTGGGGTCTTTGATATCGCAGGTCTTGCAATGCACGCAATTCTGGAAGTTGATCACAAAGCGCGGGTCCTTGCCTTCTTCTTCAACCACTTCGTAGACGCCCGCCGGACAATAGCGCTGCGCCGGTTCGGCGTATTTGCGCAGGTTCATCACGATCGGGATATTGGGGTCTTTCAGCTGCAAGTGGCAGGGCTGGCTTTCTTCGTGGTTGGTCATCGCAAAAGACACGTTGGTCAGACGATCAAAGCTGAGTACGCCATCCGGTTTGGGATAATCGATGGGTTCAAACCGTTCAGCCTGACCCGTGGCCTCGGCGTCGTTCTTGCCATGTTTCAGCGTGCCGAACAGCGAGCCGCCGAACACAGTGTTCCACCACATATCGAACCCGCCCAGCGCGAGCGAGGCATTGAGGCCCCATTTTGACCACATCGGTTTGACGTTCTTGACCTTCTTCAGGTCATTACCGATCTCGCCGTTGCGCACCTCGACTTCATAATCGGACAGTTCGTCACCCGATCGACCACCCTGGATTGCCTTAAAGGCGGCCTCGGCTGCCGCCATACCCGACAGCATCGCATTGTGGTTGCCTTTGATCCGGGGGACATTGACCATGCCGACCGAACAGCCCAGCAATGCCACGCCCGGCGCGACCATCTTGGGCATGGACTGGTATCCACCTTCCGAGATTGCCCGCGCGCCATAGGCAACGCGTTTGCCGCCCTTCAGCAGTTCCGCGACCATCGGGTGATGCTTGAAGCGCTGGAACTCCATATAGGGGAACAGGTACGGGTTCTGATAGTTCAGGTGAACCACGAAGCCGACGTAAACCTGATTGTTGTCAATGTGGTAGATGAACGATCCACCACCGGCATTGGAGTTCAGCGGCCAGCCCATCGTATGGGTGACCGACCCTTCCTTGTGCTTGTCCGGGTCGATTTCCCAGATCTCTTTCATGCCCAGGCCGAATTTCTGCGGTTCTTTGCCTGACTGAAGGTCGTATTTCTCGATGACCTCTTTCGCCAGCGATCCGCGCACGCCTTCGGACAGGAACACATACTTGCCGTGCAGTTCCATGCCCGGTTCGGTGTTGGGTCCGATGGATCCGTCGGGCTCAAGCCCGAAGACACCTGCCACGACGCCTTTGACTTCGCCATTGTCGCCATAAACCAGATCAGAGCACGCCATGCCCGGGAAAATTTCAACACCCAGCTCTTCGGCCTGTTCAGCCATCCAGCGGCAGACATTGCCCATCGAAACGATATAGTTGCCGTGGTTGTTCATCAGCGGCGGCATCGGAAAATTCGGGATCCGCAAGGCGCCGGCTTCACCCAGCATGTAGAACTTGTCTTCCTTCACCGGCGTGTTCAGCGGTGCGCCTTTTTCTTTCCAGTCCGGGATCAGCTCGTTCAGGCCGCACGGGTCCAGAACCGCACCCGACAGGATATGCGCGCCCACTTCCGAGCCCTTTTCAAGGACAACGACGGTCAGGTCTGCATCCAGCTGTTTCAGACGAATGGCAGCCGACAGACCCGCAGGGCCTGCGCCGACGATCACAACGTCATATTCCATCGCTTCGCGTTCAATCTCGGCCATTTTGGGGCTCCTTGGCTAACTGGTCCCAGCTGGGGCTGCTGGCGCAACATTCTTTCGTGGGTGCATACCCTTTGGCAAGCGAAGCGGTCAATCGTAACACTGCGGCAAAGGGCTGCATCGCAGCAATTCAGGGCTCTGGAACGTCGCCCATCAGGTATCTGGGTCCCGCGCCACGGGCATTTGCCCGGTCATCGGGGTTATAGAGCTTGCATTTGGGCAAGCTCAGGCAGCCGCAACCGATACAACCATCCAGATTGTCGCGTAACTTCTGTAGCGTTTCGATTCGGGCATCCAGATGTTCGCGAAAGGTTTCGCTGATTGCGGCCCAGTCTTTCGGCGTCGGCGTTCGCCCGCCGGGAAGCTGGTCCAGCAAGGCGCGGATCTCGGGCAAGGTGAACCCGAACTTCTGTGCGATCATCACAAAGCTGAGCCGCCGGATATCTGCCCGTTCAAATCGCCGCTGGCCGCCGTCGTTGCGCCAGGGCGTGATCAGCCCCTGCGATTCATAGTATCGAATCGCCGACACCGCCAAACCCGTCCGATCCGCCAACGCACCAATTGATAAGCCCTTTGCTGCCATCAAAATTTTTCCTTGACCTAAAGTTAGGTTTAGCAATTACACCTAATGCTGTCAGTCAAACAAGAGGATTTATCATGACCGCTTCACTTGAACATACCAACATGACCGTTGCAGACGCTGATGCCAGCGCAGCCTGGATGTGTGATCTGTTTGGCTGGCATGTGCGCTGGTCAGGGCCCGCAATCAACGGCGGGCGCACTGTGCACGTGGGCACGGACGCACAGTATCTGGCCCTGTTTACCCCCAAAACCCCGACCGATCCAAAAGTGGAAAGCTATGATGTGATCGGTGGGCTGAACCATGTGGGCATTACCGTCGACGACATCGATGACATGGAGGACAAGGTCAAAGCCGCCGGGTTCAAGCCAATCAATCATGCTGATTACGAACCTGGTCGACGGTTCTATTTTCACGACACCGACGGGATCGAATTCGAAGTGGTGCAATATGATTGAGATGCTATGGCTGTGCGCCCCTTCCAACCGATGGCGCAATGGAAGGGACCCAAACCGGCGTCACAGGCGGTTGCCCGCCCTACCTAGGCGGCGCTAAGCCGCAAATTGGCGGGCGGAAACCCTGTCACCTCTTGCATTCCCATGCGCCTTTGAGTCAGGTAATCTGAATTCAGACACGCGCCCCGGCGATTTTAGCGTCGGGGCGCAAAACTTTGCGTGGACAAGAGAAGATGGAAAAACTCCCAATGACGCCCACGGGTTTCGCGGCTCTCGAGGCGGAACTGAAGCTTCTAAAATCGGTTGAACGCCCTGCAGTTATTCAGGCGATTGCCGAGGCGCGCGAATTGGGCGACCTGAAAGAGAACGCCGAATACCATTCAGCGCGCGAAAAACAGGGCTTTATCGAAGGCCGCATCAAAGAGCTTGAGGCTGTGCTATCGCTGGCAGACGTCATCGACCCGAAAAAGCTGTCGGGCGCGATCAAGTTCGGTGCAAAAGTCACGCTGGTGGATGAAGACACGGACGAAGAAAAGACCTGGCAGATCGTGGGCGAACACGAGGCCAAGATCGAAGCCGGGCTTCTTAACATCAAATCTCCTATTGCACGCGCCCTGATTGGCAAGGAAGAAGGCGATAGCGTCGAAGTCCGGACCCCGGGCGGGATTCGTTCGTACGAGGTTCTGGAAATCGCCTTTTCCTGACGGAGTTTGCCGATGACCGATGCGCCAAAAGACAATGATTCGGGCAAGTCCACTCCGTTGGGCCTGTATGACCGACCGCGTCGGGATCAGGTTACTGCCGTCGAGATCATTGCCGTTACGCTAAGTCTGCTCTGGCTGGCCGGGGCTGTGGCATTTTTCGTCTTCGCCCCCAAAGGCGCTACCCAGAACATCGACGGCCTGCGGTTCATCATGACGTTACTGGCCGTGTTCATGCCGGTGGCGATGATCTGGGTCGCGGCCACGGCGGCCCGATCATCACGGGTCATGCGCGAAGAAAGCCAGCGGCTGCAAACCGCGATTGATGCGGTCCGGCAAGCGCAGATCGCCCAGCAGCAGCGCGGCGCAGTCCCGCAAGAAGCCTCGGTTTCGCAAAAGCTGGATGAGATCGCCGAAGCTGCGAAAAAAACCGAAACCACGCTGGCAACGTTCCACACCACGCGGCATCAGCGGATCCGCCCCAATGTTCAACCCGTCGAAACCACCCAAACACCTGCCGATATCGATCAGGGGTCGCTTGCCCTGGGCACCCCGGCCGAAGAATTGTCCCCGCCCCTGCCCACGGATGATTTCATCCTGGCGCTGAATTTCCCGGAAACCGCAGATGACGAGATCGGGTTTGCTGCGCTACGCCGCGCGCTGCGCGACCGCAATGCAGCCAAGCTGATTCAAGCGGCACAGGATGTGCTGACCCTGTTGTCGCAGGAAGGCATCTATATGGATGACCTGCGTCCTGACATGGCCCGTCCCGAGGTTTGGCGCGATTTTGCGCAAGGCGCACGCGGACGGTCTGTGGCCTCACTGGGCGGCGTGCGGGACCGGACGTCGCTGGCACTGACCGCCGCGCGTATGAAGAAAGACCCGATTTTCCGCGACGCCGCGCACCACTTCCTGCGCCGGTTCGACCAGATGTTTGTCGAATTCGAACCGGTGGCAACGGACGCCGAAATCTCATCCCTCGGCGAAACCCGAACAGCGCGGGCCTTTATGTTGCTCGGTCGTGTGGCTGGAACGTTCGACTAACGGCGTCCACTCCTCCGCTGCCCCCTGCCCTGGCCAGACTAAATTGCAAAAGCGGCCTTGCTTTGGTTTTGCATTGCAACATGTTACCTCAAGACGAAGCATTCGCTTCAAAACGAAAAGGGACCCTGTCATGAGGTCAATCTGTAGTAGGCTCTTGTCTGCCAGCATATGCGCTTTTGCATTGTCGGGTCCGGCGTTGGCGCAAGCCCCGACTGGCTGGGGTCACCAGATCGACGGTTTGGCCATCTTTCAGGGAAGCGCGGATCTGAGCGGAGGCGGAACCGTCTCAGCCTCGCGCGCATTTGTGCGGGCTGGGTCATTGTATCGGTTCGGAGACGGCAACTCGATTGGCGTGTCAGCCAGCGTCGGTCAGTTCAACTATGATTTCAGCAATGCCGCGAACCAACCCTGGACCGATATCCGTGATGTCCGTCTGTCTGCCCCGATGCGCTTTCGCGTTGGCGACACAGGCAGCGTGTTTCTGGCACCCCAGGTCCGCTGGGATTATCAAAGCGGGGTCGCCGCGTCAGACGGTCAGACCTATGGCATTTTTGCCGGGATCGCATGGAAGGTCAGTGACCGCCTGACCATCGGTCCGGCCTTTGGCGCATATACCCAACTGGGTGAAGACGGCACCGAGCTTTTCCCCGCCCTGCTGATCGATTGGGATGTTGCTGACAAATGGAACCTCAGCACCGGCACTGGCCCCGGTGCGACGCGCGGCCCCGGCGTGACGCTCAGCTATGCTCACACTGAAAAACTGGAGTTCGCGTTGTCGGTCAGGTCTGAAAGCGTGCGCTTCCGGCTGGACGGAACCGGGCTGGCCCCGAACGGCGTCGGCGAGGATAAAAGTATCCCGGTCGCCCTGTCGGTCAGCTATCGGCCCAATCCCGGGATGTCGTTCAGCGCATTCGTCGGGGCCGAGTTCAATGGCGAACTGACGCTGGACGACGCAGCCGGCACCGAGATCAGCCGGCAAAGCTATGAAACTGCCCCAATTGCGGGTTTGGCGTTTCGCATCCGGTTCTGACCGTGCAATGCAAAACGGCCCCCGAAACCGGAGGCCGCTTGTCTGTTCAGGCTATGCCTTTCAGACTTTTTCTTGCGTGTATTTCTTCAGTTCGACACGGGCCACCTGACGGCGGTGTACGGCATCGGGGCCATCCGCCAGACGCAAGGTGCGAAGGTGGGTCCACGCCACCGCCATTGGCGTTTCCTGGCTGACGCCAGCGCCGCCAAACATCTGGATGGCTTCGTCGACGACCTTCAGCGCAACACGCGGAGCGACCACTTTGATCTGGCTGATCCACGGAGCCGCAGCGCGCGCGTCGCCCTGATCCATGTACCATGCCGCCTTGAGGCACAGCAGGCGGGCCATTTCGATTTCCATCCGACATTCTGCAATGATGTCATAGTTGGCACCAAGATAGGCCAGCTTCTTGCCAAACGCTTCGCGATCCAGCGACCGCTTGCACATACGCTCCAGAGCCATTTCAGCCTGACCGATCGCGCGCATACAGTGGTGGATACGGCCAGGTCCAAGCCGACCTTGCGAAATTTCAAACCCGCGGCCTTCGCCCAGCAGGAGACCGTCAACCGGAACCCGGACATTGGTAAAGCGGATATGCATGTGGCCGTGCGGCGCGTCGTCGTGGCCATAGACCTGCATCGGGCGCAGGATTTCGATCCCTTCGGCGTTGGCGGGCACAACGATCATTGACTGGCGCTTGTGCTTGGGCAGCTCATCCCCACCGGTTTTGACCATGGTGATATAGACCTTGCAGCGCGGATCACCGGCCCCCGAGGACCACCATTTTTCGCCGTTCAGCACGTATTCATCGCCATCCCGCACGCAAGACATACGGATGTTGGTCGCGTCCGAGCTGGCCACATCAGGTTCAGTCATCAAATAGGCCGAGCGGATTTCACCGGCCAGAAGCGGCTTCAGCCATTCTTCTTTCATGGCTTCGGTGCCATAGCGTTCGAACACTTCCATGTTGCCCGTATCCGGGGCAGCACAGTTGAACACTTCGGCTCCCAAAGGGGTTTTGCCCATCTCTTCGGCGAAATAGGCGTATTCGACCGTGGACAACCCAAAGCCCTTGTCGCTGTCGGTCAGCCAGAAGTTCCACAAGCCTGCGGCCTTGGCCTTGGATTTCAGCCCTTCCAGGATTTCGGTTTGACGTGCCGTATAGGTCCAGCGATCTTCTTTCGCGATTTCGGCCTGATACTCTTCTTCCAGCGGCATGATTTCGTCGCGGATCATGTCGCGGACGCGTTCCAGAAGTTTCTGGTTCTCCTCGCGCATGGCAAATGAAATGTTCATCAATAGTCTCCCTCCCGACTGGCAAAGACGGCCTTTGCCCGGCTCTCGCTGGGCAGATTGCGCGGGGATCAGACAAATGTCTAGCGCTCTGACGGTACGTCACACGGCTTCATCCCCCCGCAACCAATGGGTTTTTTCACGCCCACGTCACGCGCAGACGGGCCACTGTAAAGCAGCCAGAACTTGCGGAATGGAATTTCGCCAAGCAAAACAAGGCCTCAGCAGAACTTGGGCAGCCGGGATCCCAGAACACTGGCACATCTTGATGCGTGACATGGCAGTTCGAAACTTTTTTGCAGATATCGACCCAGACAGGATCTACATCGCTTACCCAATGCCTCAAAAGGCTCGCCTCACGTGATCCGGAACGAAAAACGGGCCCCGCAGGGCCCGTCGTCGCGACTCGATGTCAAAGGATCACTCTTTGAGGATTTCTTTTTTCTTCTTTTCGAATTCTTGCTCGCTGATGATCCCACCTTCATATGCGGCCTGCAGGTCCGTCAGCTCCTGACCGGTCGTGGTGGATTTCACACTCGTTTCGGTTTTGGAGTGGCTGCCACACGCTGCAAGCGACACGCTCATCGCCGCAACAACACCGATCAGCACAAGTTTCTTCATCATAATCTGCCCGTCCCTCAAAAATTATGCTCTGGCAAATTCATAGCCAGCCTTCTCTTTCAAGGCAACGGACAGACCATGGGATCATTCTGCCGCTTCGGCATAGTCCTCCATTGGCGGGCAGGAACACACCAGATTGCGGTCACCGAATGCGTTGTCGACCCGGTTTACTGGTGGCCAGTACTTGTCGACCCGGAACGCCCCACGCGGGAAACAGCCCTGTTCGCGGGTATAGGGTCGATCCCAATCGCGCACGAGGTCCTCCATCGTGTGCGGCGCGTTCTTCAGCGGGTTGTTCTCGGCATCCATCTTGCCGTTCTCAATCGCGCGGATCTCTTCACGGATCGCCAGCATCGCATCACAGAACCGGTCCAGCTCGGCCTTGGTTTCGGATTCCGTCGGCTCGATCATCAGGGTGCCAGCCACCGGCCAGCTCATCGTCGGGGCGTGGAACCCGGCATCCATCAGGCGCTTGGCGATATCATCGACATTGACACCTGCGCTGTCGGCAAAGGGACGCGTGTCGATGATGCATTCATGCGCCACCCGGCCTTTACCCCCGCGATACAGCACCTCGTAGGCACCTTGCAGACGTTCAGCCATGTAATTGGCGTTGAGAATCGCAACCCGCGTCGCTTGCGTCAGGCCTTCGCCGCCCATCATCAGGCAGTACGCCCACGAGATCGGCAGGAGTGACGGAGAACCATACGGCGCGGCAGACACCGGCCCTTCGGTCCCACCGGTTTCCGGATGGCCCGGCAGAAACGGGATCAGATGCGCCTTGACGCCGATCGGCCCCATGCCGGGGCCACCCCCCCCATGCGGAATGCAAAACGTCTTGTGCAGGTTCAGGTGGCTGACATCCCCGCCCAGATCGCCCGGGCGGCTCAGCCCGACCATCGCGTTCATGTTGGCCCCATCGATATAGACCTGCCCACCATGGGTATGCGTGATTTCGCAGACGTCCTTGACGGTTTCCTCGAACACACCGTGGGTCGATGGATAGGTGATCATGCACCCGGCCAGGTTTTCGCTGTGTTTCTCGGCCTTGGCGCGGAAATCGTCCAGGTCGATATCACCGTTCTCTGCCGATTTCACCGGCACAACTTTCCAACCGACCATATGGGCGCTGGCCGGGTTGGTGCCATGCGCGCTCATCGGGATCAGGCAGACGTTGCGGTGATTATCGCCATTGGCCCGATGATAGGCAGAAATGGTCAGCAATCCGGCGTATTCGCCCTGCGCACCTGAATTCGGTTGCATCGAAATCGCAGCGTACCCGGTGATATCGCAAAGTTTTGACGACAAATCGTCGATCATCTGCGTGTACCCCGCGGCCTGATCAACGGGCGCAAATGGGTGCAACAGCGAAAACTCGCGCCAACTGAGCGGCATCATCTCGACCGCCGCGTTCAGCTTCATCGTGCAGGACCCAAGCGGGATCATCGCTCGATCCAGCGCCAGATCGCGGTCGGCCAGACGCCGCATATAGCGCATCATCTCGGTCTCGGCACGGTTCATGTGGAAAATCGGGTGTTCCAGATAGGTGGTCTGACGGACCAAACCGTCCGGCAACCGGTATTCGGGAGAAAAATCATCATCCTTCTGGACGATTCCAAAGGCACGCCAAACTGCTTCGATCGTGGCAGGCCGGGTACGTTCGTCCAGCGTGATGCCAACCTTGGTCTTGCCGACCCGGCGCAGGTTCAGACCTTCGCCCACGGCTGCCTGCAACACGCCGCGCTGCAAAAGGCCTACATCCACGGTGACCGTATCAAAGAACTCTTTCGGCTCAACCTCGAACCCGGCGGCCTCAAGCCCTTTGACCATTCGCACGCTCTTGCGGTGAATCCGCTGGGCAATGGCTTTCAGCCCTTCCGGTCCGTGGAACACAGCGTAAAACGACGCCATAACCGCCAACAACGCCTGCGCGGTACAGACATTCGAGGTCGCCTTTTCGCGCCGGATATGCTGTTCGCGGGTTTGCAGCGACAACCGATAGGCCCGGTTGCCATGGCTGTCGATGCTGACCCCGACAATGCGCCCCGGCATCGAACGCGCATATTGCTGCTTGGTCGCCATATAAGCCGCGTGTGGCCCGCCATACCCCACCGGCACCCCAAAACGCTGGGCGCTGCCCACCGCAATGTCGGCCCCCATCGCGCCCGGTTCCTTCAACAGTGTCAAAGACAGCGGATCAGCCGAGATCACACCAATCGCCTTGGCCTCGTGCAGGGCTGCAATCAGGTCGGTGAAGTCACGCAGATGGCCGTATGTGCCGGGATACTGGAACAAGGCCCCGAACACCTGATCGGCCTCCAGATCATCGGGGCTTCCGACAATCACCTCGATCCCCAATGGCGCCGCGCGGGTCTGAACCACGGCAATGTTCTGCGGATGACAATTCTCATCAACAAAGAACGCCTTGGCCTTGGACTTGGCAAGCCGCTGCGCCATCGTCATAGCCTCGGCGCAGGCGGTGGATTCATCCAGAAGCGACGCATTGGCGATTTCCAGACCGGTCAGATCGCTGATCATGGTCTGAAAGTTCAACAACGCCTCTAACCGGCCCTGACTGATCTCGGGCTGATAGGGGGTATAGGCGGTGTACCAGGCCGGGTTTTCAAAGATGTTGCGCTGGATTGCAGGGGGCGTGACCGTGCCATGATACCCCTGTCCGATCAGCGAGGTCAGTACCGTGTTCTTCGCCGCAATGCCGCGCATGTGATGGATCAGCTCTCGCTCGGACATGGGTTTGCCAAAATCCAGCGGCGCGTCCTGCCGGATCGCCTGCGGGATGGTTTCGTCAATCAGCGCTTCCAGACTCTCGACGCCAACGACCTTTAACATGTCTGCCATTTCAGCGGGCGATGGCCCGATGTGGCGGCGATTGGCGAAATCATATGGCAGATAATCGGTCGGGGTGAAGGTCATTGCAGGTACTCCTCTACCGTGCGCCGCCTTGTCCAAGGCGCGCCCCATTCTTCTCTTTGAAAAATACTCCCGCCGGAGGCGTCCCCGGCCGAACCAGCGCGCTAGCCGATGAAGTCTTTATAGGCTGCCTCATCCATGTAGTCGTCCATCGGAGACAGATCCGACGGCTTCATCTTGAAGAACCACGCCTCGCCGGTCGGGTCTTCGTTGACCTTGCCGGGGGTGGCAACCAGTGCGTCGTTCACTTCGACAATCTCGCCGTCCAGAGGGGCCAGAATGTCCGATGCCGCCTTGACGCTTTCGATCACGACAACTTCGTCATCCTTACTGACCTCGGTGCCTTCATCGGGCAGTTCCAGGAACACCACATCGCCCAGCTGTTCGGCGGCAAAGGCGGTGATACCCACAACAATCAGTTCGCCTTCTTCCAGCAACCATTCGTGTTCTTCAGTGTATTTCATGGATTGGATTCCCCTTGGACTATCGTTTTATCGCTTGAAGTTGGCCGCCACGAAGGGCAGCTTTGTGACGGTGACGGGCTGGCGCTTGCCGCGCAATTCGCCGTAGATCGTGGTACCGGGTGCGGCCAGTTCGGCGGGCACATAGCCCATCGCCACCGGCCCACCAACTGTCGGACCAAAACCGCCGGACGTGATTTTTCCGATCACGCCACCACCCTCGGCTTCCGCAAACAGTTCGACACCTTCGCGCATCGGAGCACGCCCATCAGGACGCAACCCAACACGTTTGCGCGGCGCACCATCCGCGATCTGCGCCAGAACCTGCTGCCCCCCCGGAAATCCACCAGACCGTTCCCCGCCGCTGCGACGCACCTTCTGGATCGCCCAGATCAGCCCCGCCTCGACCGGCAAAGTATCGGTGTCGATGTCATGACCATACAGACACAACCCGGCCTCAAGGCGCAGCGAATCCCGCGCGCCAAGACCAATGGCCTGAACATCATCGTGGGCCAAAAGTTTGCGCGCCAGCTGGTCTGCCTGATCCGCAGGCACTGAAATCTCATACCCGTCTTCGCCGGTATAGCCCGAGCGCGAAACCCAGGCCTCGACCCCGTCCAGATCAATCGTACGCACATCCATGAACCGCATGTTCGCCGCGTCTGGTGAGAGTTCCGTCAAAACCGCTTCGGCTGCTGGCCCCTGCAGCGCCAGAAGCGCACGATCTTCAACCGGGGTCACGCGGATATCCGGTTCCAGCGCCGCTTTCATGTTTGCGATGTCCTGCGCCTTGCAGGCCGCATTGACCACAACAAACAGATGATCGCCGCGATTGGCGAACATCAGATCGTCAAGAATGCCGCCCTGTTCGTTCAGGAACAGCCCATAGCGCTGCCGCCCTTCGCCCAGCCCTAGCACATCAACCGGTACCAAGCGCTCAAAGGCACGCGCGGCGGCGTCATAGCTTTCACCCCGCAAGATCACCTGACCCATATGGCTGACGTCAAACAGCCCGGCCTTTTCGCGTGTGTGGGTGTGTTCTTTCATGACTCCCAGCGGATACTGCACCGGCATTTCATAGCCGGCAAAGGGCACCATCTTGGCCCCAAGTTCCACATGAAGATCGTATAATGGTGTTCTCAAAAGATCCGCCATCGTACCGTCCATTTTGTGACCGGAGCGATTTTGGAAATCTCCCGGCATCCCATATCCGACGTGCAGCTGCGCGCCATGCGATGCCCCCTCTGTCCTTTCGCCTGAGATCGTTATCCCTTCGGCGGGTGCGTTTGTGCACCACTCTCCAGAGTGTCGTCGGTAAGCCTGCGGTCCATTGGGCCTGAGAGTTTCCGGGGCGGTTGCTCCTTCGGCACCGGTTCTTGAAAACCAGTTCTCCCACATGCTTGCAGGCACATTAGCGCCACGTCACCCGTGGGACAAGCCCGCAAATGTCGCCCTCAGAACGGATAATGTCGCGATCAGGTCGCACAGGTGAAATCAGAACAGCCCGAAATACTCGGCCTGCTCCCATTCCGACACTGTCGACAGGTACCGCGCCCATTCTGCGCGCTTGATTCTCAGCAGATAATCAACCGTCGCATCGCCCAGTGTCGCGCGATACAGCGGCGATGCGTCGAACGCATCGATGGCGTCTGCCATCGTTTGGGGCAAACGCTCGGCAGCGCTGTCATAGGGGGACACGGTCGGCGGAGGCGGGGCCAAGGTCCTGTTGAGACCGTCCAGCCCGCTGATCAACTGCGCCGCCAGCGCATAATGCGGGTTGGCCGCGCTTTCGGGTGCCCGGTTTTCAACCCGGCTGGCCGGATCACCCGGCATCAGCAACGCCCGTACCATGGCACCGCGATTGTCTTCGCCCCATTGCACGCGGTCCGGGGCCAGTTGGAATGGCTGATAGCGTTTGTATCCATTCACCGTTGGCACAGTCAGCAGGCTGGACGCCCGCGCGTGGGTCAGCAGTCCGGCAATCCACCCCGCTGCTTGCGGTGTCAGACCGGCCTCGTCCGGCATGAACAGGTTGCGCCCGGTCTTCCGGTCAATCAGAGACTGATGGATATGCCAGCCATTGGCGGCGATGTTCTCAAGGTTTGGCTTGGCCATGAAACTGGCATGCAGCCCCTGGGCGGCGCAGACCTCTTTCACCAGCGTGCGAAACATCACCAGATTGTCGGCCTGAGTCATCGGATCGCCGGGATCAAACGTGAATTCGAACTGACTGGGCCCCATTTCGATCTCGACCGACCGCACCGGCAATCCCAGCTTCTGAGCATGGCGGCGCAGCGTGTCGAGGATCGGCTCGACCTCGCCATAGCGCGTTTCGGTGAGAAATTGATACCCTTGGGTCAGCGCCCGCGTGGTGGACGGCGCGCCGGGCATGGTGGTCTGTGCATGATCCAGTGACGGATCAAGGCGCTCAAACACATGAAATTCGACTTCAAGCCCGATGACTGCCGCCAACCCTTGCGCGTCCAGAGCAGCCACAGCGCCTTCCAGAACCGAGCGCGAAGCAAAAGGGATCTGCGTGCCATCGCGAAACACCGGTGTACACAACAGCCATGCAGAATGCGGCGACCATGGCAGCACGCGAAAGCTGTCCGGGTCAGGCACCAGCAACACGTCATTCGCGCCCTGCATCGGCCCGGCGTCGATCCCGGACTCATCCGACCAGACCGGGAACACCGTGCGATGCGACGTGTCTTTCAACAACAAGGTCGATGGCGCCGCAATCCCGCTGGTAAAGGCTGACCGCAAGGCGCTGGCCACAACCGTCTTGCCCCGCAAGACACCATGCTGGTCCGCAAACAGGATGCGCACGGTTTCAAGCCCGTCACGCTTAACCCGATCCAGCACGTCTTGCGCAGTGGCGCAGGCGTCTTTGCTCAGCAGCCCTTGGCGCGCAAGGGCGCCGTCCATCAGATCACTCATGTAATGCCTCTTTGCTCAGACCGGGTCCGGCAAGGCGGCATCCCAGCCGCACGCCTGTCGGCGCGCCATGTCGCTGTCGCGGGTTGCCTGCTCAAGCGCGCCGTCTTCGGCAATCGAGTCGTTGGACACCGGCCCGAAGATCGTCGTGGGGTCAGTGCCATTAAGCATCGGCAAATCGCCTTCGCGTCCTTCGGCCAGCGCCGCGATGGCGTTGCGCAACATCCGGCGATACCGGATGATGCCCACATCGGTTTTGCCCAGATGTTCCTGCGTGCGGTCCTGAATGGCCCCCATGCTTTCCACCGCCCACTGATCGTGCACGTTGATATCAAGGCCCATGCCCGTATAGGTCTGGCTGTCCTGCTCGTCCGGATCATAGCCGTAATTGTTACGCGCGTTTTTCAGCGGCGCATAGTCCGGCAGGCGGTGTTCTTTCAGTCGCTGGTCGCGCATGACCGTCTTGTCCACCGGATCGCCAAAGCTGGTGAACATGGAATACCAGTAACAATTGTGGTCATCGATCGGGACATGCCATTGCGTGATGGTCATTTCGCGGCTGATCGGGATGCAGATCGCTTCGGGAAAGATCTGGTTGGTCACGCGCACATGGGTGCGCCCGTTCTCAAGATGGCGCAGCGCGGTCAGCTTTAGCCCATAGTTGGTTTCATCCACTTTGATCTCGGGCCGGGGATAATCACGCAAAAGCTTCGTCATCGGGATTTCAGTCTTTGCAGCCCCGATCTGAACGCCGTCACGGAACTGCTTGCCATAACTGTCGGCTGGGTCTTCGTCCTGCAAAAACCGATGCAGAAACGATGCATGGGCAGGGTCAATACCAACCTCCATCGCCTGCAACCAGTTGCATTCCCATAGACCCTTGAACGCAAAGACATGCGTATCCGGGGCCCGGAAACAGTCGAAATTCGGGAAAGCGGGCGCATCGCCCGGCCCCATATAGGCCCAGACGATGCCGTTGCGTTCGACAACCGGATACGACGGAGACTGGATCTGTTCATGCATGCGCGAGCCTTCCGGCTCACCCGGTTGTTCGACGCACTGCCCGGTTCGGTCGAAATGCCAGCCGTGAAACGGGCAGCGCAGACCGTTGTCTTCCAAGCGTCCATAACACATGTCGGCACCGCGATGCGGGCAGCGGCGACCAATCAGCCCCAAAGCGCCCGAGCTGTCGCGGAACAAAACAAGGTCTTCGCCCATCAGGCGCACAGGCACCACGGGCCGCCCCGACACCAGCTCATCGCTCAGCGCGGCAGGTTGCCAGTAACGTCGCAAGACTTCGCCGGCATCTGTTCCACGCCCGACGCGGGTCAGGCTGTCGTTCATTTCCTGGCTGATCATGGGGATCTCCTGATTGGCTGTACAACCGAATTGACTTTCATGCACAAAGCGTGCGTTATACGAACAAATGGGTCTATATACGATCATACTGACCGCTTAGTCTGAACCCTGTCAAGCCGAGGCACCCGATGCCCGACGAAAACACTGCACAAAATCGCAATTTGGCGTCAACCTTTGCCAAGGGGCTTGCCGTGCTTGAAGCCTTTGACGGGCTGTCTCCATCGCTGACACTGGCCGAGATCGCCCGCGCTACCGGACAAGACCGCGCCGCCGCGCGTCGGGGGGCGCTGACCTTGCTGGACATGGGGTATCTGCGGCAGGATGATCGGCATTTTTCCCTGACACCCAAAGTTCTGTCGATTGCAGGCGGCTTCCTGCAAGCGCGTGGCTTTGGACGGTTGGTTCAACCCGTGCTGAACCGGCATGCCGTGACGCTCGACACCGAAATCAGCCTTGCAACGCGCGACAGCAGCGCGGTTATGCTGCTGGCCCAATCCACCGTGACCGACGGGCTTGTGTCGCAAGGGTTCACCGCTGGCAGCCGATTGCCGTTGCTACACACCAGCCTTGGCCGGATGCTTCTGGCTGGCGCCCCGGACGAAGTCGCGGCGCGCATCATTTCCCAATCCGGTATCCCGCGCCCCACCGATCACGCGTTGACCACGGCGGACGAAATCCTGACCCGTATCCGGGCAGCGCGGCGTGATGGGTACACGGTCACTGACAGCGAATTCGAACCCGGGATTATCGGGTTGGCCGTACCCGTGACCGGGCCGGGCGCGATGCCGGTCGTGTTGGGCAGTTCATTACCGCGGGGGCGTGATGGGGTCCTGGCCCCGGACCCGATCCTGAAAGGGTTGCAACGCTGCGCGGCAGAGTTGCGCCAGACCGGCGTGCTGGATCGGCTCTGAGCCTTACGGCTGAAGAATCCACTTTCCCTCGGCATTGCGACACACACGGCTGCGAATGTCCAAGGCCTGATCTTGCCCTTTGGGGTGCGCGATCTGCTGAATGGTGGCGCAGCCGTCGGCCATGCCAATCAGAGTCGTTGTCCCATACGCATTGCTGTCAGGATTGGTCCAGTCAGTCGACTTGCCCACCTGAGGGGCCGCAACATCGTACAACTTCCGGGCATTTTCGCTCATGATGGCAAGGTCTTCCGGGCTGAGGCCGGTTTTGCCGACGATCCGGGCAACGCCTTGTGCCTGAGCCGCCCCTGCGCCGATGGCAATAACTGCCAACAACATCACAACGAAACGCTTCATAGGGAACTCCCTTGGAAAAACCTGAACACATCCTGTCTACACTTGTGTTGCGGGCAAGTCCAAGTGACCAAAACCGGCGCTCGCAAGGAACCGGTATATCCCGGGTACCGTGATCACGAAATCGCATTCCTGTTGAATTTGATCAAAAGCCCTGCCAAGCCTGTCGCATGAGACTGGCAATTAATGGATTCGGACGGATTGGCCGCACCATTCTGCGGCAAATCCTGACCACCCCCGTGGGTCAGGAGATCGACGTTGTGCACGTCAATGATATCGCCCCTCTTGAGACCTGTGCGTACCTGTTCCAGTACGACAGCACCTTTGGCCCTTTTCCCGGACAAGTTGAAACCGACCCCGGTGCTCTGAGGATCGCGGACCGCCAGATCCCGATGTCCTGCACGCCGGATATTCGCGATATCGATCTGTCAGGTGTTGATGTTCTGCTTGAATGCACCGGCATCGCGCGCACATCCGATCTGGCCAAGCGCGGGCTTGAGGCCGGGGCGGCAAAGGTTCTGATCTCGGGGCCATCGCCTGCAGCCGAGGTGACGCTGGTGCGTGGCGCCAATGACGACATGTTGGGAGATGCCAAGATCGTGTCGAACGCCTCGTGCACAACAAATGCCCTTGCGCCGCTGGTTCGGGTTCTGGACGAGATTGCCGGGTTGGACCGGGCGCATATGACGACGATCCATTGCTATACCAACAGCCAACCGATGGTGGATGCGCCACGCGGCGATCTTGCCCGCAGCCGCGCCGGAGCGTTGTCGATGGTGCCGACGACCACCAGCGCGACGCAGTTGATCGACGTGGTCCTGCCACATCTGGCCGGGCGGATCAGCGGTGCGGCTGTTCGGGTGCCGACTGCCAGTGTGTCAGCGGTTGATCTTGTGGCGCAACTGCAGACCGACTTTACCCAAGACACATTCGTGTCGGCACTGCGCAAAGCTGTCGAAACCTCGCCAGTGCTGGGGCTGACCGACGTGCCGCTGGTATCATCCGACTTGCGCGCCCGGCCAGAATCCCTTGTGATTGCAACACCTGAAATCCTTATGTCTGGTTCGCGACAAATCAGGGTGTTCGGCTGGTATGATAACGAGTGGGGATTTTCGGCCCGCATGCTGGACGTCGCAGCCCTGATGGCGCAGTCCTGACGATCAGATCATCATCGCTACGCCGATCTTCGACACCCACCGTCAAAACACTACAGTTTGTGACCAACCACCGTATTTTGGGTTTCCTAAGTCTGGATATGGTATGTTACCAGTTAACAAAGACCCTGACACGACTGTTATTATCACCGTCAGGTCAACAGACAGGCAACCTGGGGCCTCGTGATGAGAATTTGGAATGACTTTGGCGCTTCATTGCGCAGCTTTGCGCTGATTTGCGCCCTATGGCCTGCTGGCGCCGCGCTTGCTTTTGAAACGTCGTTAACCGCTCCGGGGTCACCCGAAGAGTTGCAAGAACGGCTTAGCGGGGCCTCGGCTGTCATGGGCGCCCAGAACCGTGGGTTGACCACCCCGCACGAGTTGCTGGCGGCGGCCCAATCCGACTATAACACCATGGTGCAGGTGCTTTATGACGAAGGATATTTCAGCCCGGTCGTGAACATCCGCCTGAATGGGCGCGAGGCTGCGACCATCCCACCGCTGGACGTTCCGTCATCGGTCAGCACCATCGAAATCACGGTCACGGCCGGACCGCAGTTCAAGTTCGGCACCGCCGAAATCGCGCCTGTTGCGCCTGGAACCGAGATTCCGGAAACCTATGCAACCGGTCAGACGGCAACAACCGGCGCGATCCGCGACGCGGCCAGTGCCGGTGTGACCGGCTGGCGGGCTGTGGGGTATCCCAAGGCAGATGTCGGAGATCAGAACATCACCGCAAACCACGTTCAGGCCAGGATTGATTCGCAAGTGGCGTTGAATCCGGGACCAAAACTGAAGTTCGGCAATCTGCGGCTGGAAGGCGATACCGAGGTCCGCGAAAAATCGATCCGTGACATCGCGGGTTTTCCGACCGGCGAGGTTTACGACCCGGACGCCCTGCAAAAGGTCGGCACCCGTCTGCGCCGCACCGGAACATTCTCATCCGTGTCCATTCGCGAAGACGAGGTCCCCAATCCGGACGGAACGCTGGATTTCACCGCGACGATGGAAGACAACCTGCCGCGCCGGTTTTCGTTTGGCGGCGAACTGTCGTCCAACGAAGGGCTTGATCTTTCGTTTATCTGGATCCACCGCAACGTGATGAAGCGCGCCGCGCGGCTGCGTTTCGAAGCAAGCGTTCGCAACATTGGTGGAACCGAAGACATCGATGGTCGGATTGGCGTCAGGCTTGAACAGCCCGACGCGCTGGGTCCCGATGACAGTTTTTTCTATGTGGCCGAGTTTGAGCGGCTGAACCGCACACACTACAAGGTTACGCGCGGCCTGCTCGGCGTGGGTGTCCGGCGAACTTTCTCGGACAACCTGTATGGCGAGTTGTCGTTGCTTTACAACTATTCAAAAGCCGATGACGCGTTTGGGGACAATCGGAAGTTCCAGTATTTGTTCCTTCCTCTCCGTATCGAATGGGACAGACGAGATGACAAGGTAAACGCGAAACGCGGGTTCTTCCTGAACACCCAGTTCATGCCATTTGCGGGTTTGTCAGGTACCGATTCCGGAATCCAGATCTTGGCGGATGGTCGAACATATTTTCCGTTGGGTGAACGGATTGTGCTGGCCGGTCGGCTGCAGGCCGGTTCAATCATCGGTGCCTCGCAACAGGATGTGACTCCGGAACTTTTGTTCTTTTCGGGCGGCGCAGGTTCGGTCAGAGGCCAGCCCTATGAATCCCTTGGTATTCCGGTTCCGCCAAACGGCGACATCGCCGGCGGGAAGTCCTATCTTGCGGCCTCACTCGAAGTGCGGGGCAAGGTTACCGACAAGCTGTCTCTGGTCGGTTTCTATGATGTCGGCGCAGTCGATGCGGATTCTTTCATCAACAACAACTCTGCCATGCACGCAGGGGCCGGTCTTGGTGTTCGGTATGAACTGGGCGGGTTCGGGCCACTGCGTCTGGACCTTGCGTATCCGGTCGACGGGTCCACAGGCGACGGATTGCAGTTTTACATCGGGATAGGTCAGGCATTTTGAGACGGTTTTTATCACTCACACTGGTGCTGATCACCTTTTGCGCCACACCACTGTTCGCGCAGGACGACAAAGAATCCGGCGGCATGCTGGTACGTTTCCTGGAAGACACCCTGTCTTCGGATGACAGATACATCAGTGTACGCGGCGTGACCGGAGCGTTGAGTTCGCGCGCCACAATCGAAGAAATCGCCGTCTCGGACGATGATGGCGTCTGGCTGCGGATCACGGGCGCGGTTCTTGACTGGAACCGCCTTGCACTGGTGCGGGGCCGGTTTTCGGTGAATTCGCTTGCTGCGGACGAGATCGAAATCGCCCGCACGCCCAAACCGGTTCCCGCTGACCCCGAAATCCCGACAGCCGAGGCACAGCCGTTTCAACTGCCGGAACTGCCGGTTGCCATCGAAATCGGAGAGATCCGGGTCGACAAAATATCGTTGGGCGAGCCTCTGATCGGCGTGGCGGCTGAATTGTCGCTAAAGGGCGCGGTCTCGCTTGCCAATGGCGCGTTGGATTCCAACCTTGCCATCACCCGACTTGACCGCCCCGGTGACGAGATCGACCTGATCGCGAAATTCGAAAATGAAACCAGTGAAATCACGGTCGACCTGAAAGCCATCGAAGATCAGGGCGGGTTGATTTCGACCGTTCTGAAAATACCTGACTCGCCGCCCTTGTTGCTGACCGTCAAAGGGTCAGGGCCGGTCACCCAGTTCGCCGCCGATATCTCGCTGGCGACCGACGATGCCCAGCGTCTTGCCGGAACCGTCAAACTGGAAGGCGTGCCGACACCGGATACGCCTGAAGATCAGCCGAGCAACAGTATCGCGTTTACGGCCGATCTGTCCGGCGATGTGACCCCGATGCTACCGGAAGACTATCGCGAGTTTTTCGGCTCGAAAACGCTTCTGAGTGTTGAGGGCCGCAGCGACCCGGACGGACGGTTGGCGATCAACACGCTGGACCTGTCTTCGAATGCCCTATCGCTGCAAGGGCAGGTGTCGCTTGCGCCGGGTGGCGTGATTGAAAAGGTGCAGCTGGATGGCGACATCCTTCCGCCCAGCGGTGACTCTGTCCTGCTCCCACTGTCCCCGCGCACCACGTTGGGCAGCGCGCTGTTCACAGTCCAGCTGGACAAGGCTGCCGGGGATGACTGGAACCTGATCCTGACTGCTGACAAACTGAACCGCCCGGACCTGACGCTTGAACAGGCACAAGTTCTGGCAAACGGCAAACTAACGCAAGACGATGGGTTGAACCTGCAAGGATCAATCCGCGCAGGGCTGACAGCTTTGGTCTTTGCCGATGAAAAGCTGAATACGGCCGTTGGCGAAGACATCACGCTGAACGGTTTCTTCGCACTCGACAAAGACAAAACGCTCGATCTCAAAGGGTTTGAGCTGATCGGAACCGACTATACCGCGACGGTCGATGGTGAAGTCGCCGGACTGGACAGCGGGTTCGAGATGGACGGCGTTATGCGCATCGGCGCGGCGGATCTGTCGCGGTTTTCGGGGCTGGCCGGTCGTGACCTTGCCGGGTCGGTTAACGCCGAACTTGACGGCAAAGGCGCGCCTCTGGGCGGCAGTTTCGATTTCAAACTGGATGTACTGGGGCGTGACCTAAAGGCCGGAATCGATCAGGTCGACGCCTTGATTGCCGGGCAGACCAACCTGTCTCTGGACGCCAAGCGCAGCGAAACCGGGCTGGATATCCGTGACTTCGTCCTGAACGGGTCAGCGCTCAGCGCCAAGGCCAAGGGCCAATTGGCCAGCACCGACAGCGCGCTGACGTTCCAGGCTGCAATCGACAATCTTGGACGCGTTCTGCCTCAGGTCTCGGGCCCGTTGACTCTGAACGGTGATGTCAAACAAGACGGCACAGCTTGGGACGGCGACGTTTCTTTGAAGGGTCCACATTCATCGTTTGCCGATCTGACAGGCCGGTTCGACCCCAAAGGCACGACAGATGTCGATTTCGAAGCGGCCTTCAGCCAGCTTGAACGCTTTGTGCCACAGCTTGAAGGCGCGATGTCGGCCAAGGGCAACCTGAAGCAAACCGACGGAATATGGACAGCAGATGCGTCGATCAAGGGTCCACACACCTCTTTTGCCGACCTCAAAGGCACACTTGATCCGGCTGGCACAGCCGATATCGACTTTGATGCGGCCTTTAGCGAAATCGAACGCTTTGTGCCCCAGATCCGCGGCACGCTGACGGCAAAAGGCAACGCCAAACAAACCGACGGCATCTGGACCGCCGACGCTGCCCTGAAAGGCCCCGACAGTTCATTCGCCGATCTGAAAGGCACCATCGATCCGAAGGGCAAGGCCGACCTAATCTTTGATGCGGCCTTTAACGGTCTGGAACGGTTCGTTCCTGAATTGGTTGGCACGCTCACCGCCAAAGGTACCGCACAGCGTGACGGCACCCTTTGGACAATCAAAACCGATGCCACCGGCCCCGGTGCGATTGAGGCAAATGTGGCCGGAACCTATGACCAAACCGCAGGGACAGCCGATGTCGATGCCACGGGGCAGTTGCGGCTGGACACGGCCAACCTGTTCATTTCGCCCAATCAGGTGGCGGGTCTGGCCAAGTTCGACATGTCTTTGAACGGCAAACCCTCCCTTCAGGCGCTTAGCGGCACCATCACAACGTCGGGCACGACGCTGGCAATCCCGTCAGTGGCGCAGGCGATCGAAAACATCGGAGCGACGGTTGCAATCCGCGACTCGCAAGCCTCAGTAAACGTGACCGGCAATCTGCGTGCAGGTGGCGGGTTCAAAGTGCAGGGCCCGGTGGCACTGACACCACCGTTTGACGGGCGTATCGCGGTCGATCTGGTGAACCTGATCCTGACCGACAATGTCAGCTTTACGTCCTCGGCCAATGGTCAGATCGTGATGGCAGGCCCCCTGACCGGCGGCGCGAACATCGCCGGACAGGTCACGTTTGGTGAAACCAACATCAACCTGAACGCAATTTCGGGCGGCGTCGGTGCGGCCCCGATCCCGCCAATCCGTCACATATCCGAACCCTCCGCAGCTTTTACGACGCGCGAACGCGCGGGTCTGGTCCAGACCGATTCAGGCGGCGGAGGCGGCGCGGGCTTTGGTCTGGACATCGCTTTGCTGGCCCCAAACCGCGTTTTTGCCACCGGCTTTGGTCTGCAGGCAGAATTGGGCGGCGCGCTGCAGATTGGCGGAACAACGACAAACGTTGCGCCCTCGGGCCAGATCGAACTGATCCGCGGGACGCTTGACCTGATCGGACGGCGGTTGGAACTGACCAAGGGAATCGTGTCGCTTCAGGGCGACCTGTCGCCTTACGTCGACTTCGAATCCTCGACCACAACGTCTGACGGTCAGGCCACATTCCAGATCGAAGGACCGATTTCTGCCCCCGTAGTCAGTGTGACGGCCGATCCCGAACGCCCACCCGAAGAGGCGCTGGCAATGCTGTTGTTCGGCAATCGGTTCTCGCAACTCTCACCGTTTGTCATCGCCCAGATGGCCGCCTCGCTTGCCGCGATGAGCGGGTCTGGCGGCGGCACCAAAGCAGGGATCAAAGACGCAACCGGGGTCGACACGCTGGACATCGGCACCGACGCAGGCGGCAACGGCAAAGTCGGCGCCGGAGCCTATATCGCCGACAACATCTATACCGATGTCACCGTAAACACCCGTGGCGAAACCGAGCTGAACCTGAACCTTGATGTGACCGACTCCCTGACCCTGCGTGGAACAGTCGACAGCACCGGAGAATCCGGTATCGGCGTCTATTTTGAGCGGGATTACTAAGTCCCGAAGCCGGAGATATCGATGAGCTTTACCACACGCCCCGAACTTGCCGGGACTTTCGGCATGGCGACCTCGACCCACTGGATCGCGTCTGCCGTGGGCATGAAGATACTGGAACAGGGCGGCACCGCCTTTGATGCCGCTGTCGCCATGGGGTTCGTGCTGCATGTGGTCGAACCGCATCTGAACGGCCCGCTGGGCGATATGCCTGCATTGATCTGGCCTGCGGACGAAGACGCCCCAACGGTGATATGCGGACAAGGCCCTGCGCCTGCCGGTGCCACCATCGCGCATTACAAAGCCGAAGGGTTGGACATGATCCCCGGATCGGGGCTTTTGGCGACCGTCATTCCCGGGGCGTTCGACGCGTGGATGCTGATGCTGCGCGATCATGGACGGCTCAGCCTGCGCGACGTGCTGGAACCGGCGATTCACTATGCACGGCACGGTCATCCGCTGTTGGAGCGCGTCTCTGGCACCATCGCCGGACTGGCTGAGTTCTTTGAACAGGAATGGCCCAGTTCGCATGCCTGTTGGCTACCGGGGGGCGACGTGCCCGAAGCGGGGCAGCTGTTCTGCAATCCCGATCTCGCGCAGACGTGGGACCGGTTGCTGTCTCAGGCTATGACCGAAGGGTCCCGCACGGCGCAGATCGACGCCGCCCGACGGATCTTCCGCGAAGGGTTTATCGCCGAAACGATCGACACATACCTGTCCGATGCCTGCGTCATGGATGCGGCTGGTGGCCGTCGAAAAGGCGTGCTGACCGGCGCGGACATGGCGGGTTGGCAGGCAAACTATGAGCCCGCGCTGGCTCTGGACTATCACGGATGGACCGTCTGGAAATGCGGACCGTGGAGCCAGGGACCCGCGCTATTGCAGTCGCTGAACACCCTGAAGGGGGCCGATCTGGGGGAAATGGACCTGTCCGGGTCTGATTTCGTACATCTTGTGACCGAAACCATGAAACTCAGCTTCGCAGACCGTGAAGCCTATTATGGTGACCCGGTGCAGACGTCGCTTCCCATCGATCATTTGCTGTCGCCGCAATACGGGGCCGAACGGCTTGCGATGATCTCAAATCGCGCCTCGCACGATCAGCGCCCGGGCGCCGTGCCGGGGTACCAAGCGTGGGCCGATGCTGCAATCCACCGTGCGGCTCAGACGTCCGGCGCGCCTGTGGGCGCGGGTGCGGGCGAACCCACGATGGCGCATCTCAGCTCCCGTCGCGGTGATACTGTGCATCTGGATGTGATCGATCAATGGGGCAACATGGTCTCGGCCACGCCGTCTGGCGGGTGGCTGCAATCCTCGCCGATCATTCCCGGACTTGGTATGCCGCTGAATTCGCGGGCGCAGATGTTCTGGCTGGACGAAGGCTTGCCGACCTCGCTGGCCCCGGGGCGCCGTCCGCGAACGACCTTGTCGCCTTCGATGGCGCGTGGCCCGGATGGGACCGCTTTGGCCTTTGGGACACCGGGCGGGGATCAGCAGGATCAGTGGCAGCTGGTTTTCCTTCTGCGCCTGATCCATGGCGGGTTGAACCTGCAGGAAGCTATTGATGCACCGCTGTTTCACACCGGGCATTTTCAGGCTTCGTTTTACCCGCACGAGGTCCGACCCGGGCATCTGATGGTCGAGTCCGGAGTCGACGTGCAAACCATCCGGGCGCTGAAATCAAAGGGGCATAACGTCGAGCTGGCCGAGGCCTGGACCGTTGGCCGCCTGACGGCTGCCTCGCGCCGTCCAGACGGGATGCTGCATGCAGCAGCGACGCCGCGCCTGATGCAAGCCTATGCAATCGGGCGCTGAAAGATCAGACCGGATCGCGGTGTAGCAGACCTGCCGATGTGGCGACGCCGGCAATCCCGCCCAGGGCTGCAGCATCATCGTTGATCAATCGCACCGCCACCCTGTCGGTCTGATCTGCGAAGGGACCGGGTGACTTGAGCTTGTTCAGGAAATGACCGCGTGCAGGTGAGCCAAGGATCCCCCTCGCGACCCCGCCAGCGAAGTAAACGCCGTCAAACGGCAGGTACATATAGATCAGCTGCTGGGTCAAGAGACCCAGTAATTCTGCCAATAAATCAACGGTATGCGCAGCGGCCACGTCGTTTTCATAATTGGCCAGAATGTCCGGCCCAGTAAGCAATGTACCCCCTGCAAGCAGTTGGTGTACCTTTGCCAATCCACGGCCCGAAAACACGTCTTCGTTGGTCACAAACCGCTCGGGCGCATCGCCCCAGGCTGCCGCCAGCGCATGCGAGACCGAGGCCGGGGGACAGGCATGGCCCAGCTCGGCTTCCAGAACCACGGGTTGTTGTTGAGACAGCTTGACCAAGGCCACGTTGAACCCGGTTCCGATGCCCACGACCAGCGCCTGCCCGTTGGTACCGGCGCTGTTTTGGATGGGGCGGATGTGAGACAGCTGATCGGATCTGACCCCCGGCAATGCGTGACCCAAAGCTGCGAGGTCATTCATCAACCGCACGCTATCGGGACCCGGCAAACCCAATTGCCGCGCAATCGTCGGGCGGTGAAACACCCAGTTTCTATTGGTCAATTGCGCACGATCCCGGGTGACTGGCCCCGCAATCGCAATCACACAGCCGTCGAACTTTTGCGGGCCAAAGGCCTCTAAAACCGCTTCGAAACTGGCGTAGCTATCGTTGGAATACCGCTGTGGCGCGCTCAGATTTCCCGAGGGTTCAAGGATCGCGAGGCGCGTGTTTGTACCTCCGACATCGGCGACAAGAACGCTCATCGCCGACCTCTCAAATTCCGCTTTGACCAGACAGTATTACGCATCTTTTACGCTGCGGCCTCGCCCGGTTTTTTGCCCAGAATGATCATGCTCAGCAGGTCATCATCGGTCACATCGTCAACGTCAACAGTACCAACCAGCTTGCCATTCTTCATCACGCTGGCCCGGTCACACAGTTCCAGAACGTCATGAATATCGTGGCTTATCAAGAAGATACCGATACCTTCAGCCTTCAGCTGCTGGATCAGTTCCGACACCATCTGGGTTTCATGCGGACCAAGGGCGGCAGTTGGTTCGTCCATGATCAGGATGCGTGCGTCGAAGTATACGGCACGTGCGATAGCGACGGATTGGCGTTGACCGCCCGATAGTGCTGACACCGGTTCAGCGAACTTCTGGAAATTCGGGTTCAGCCGCGCCATGATCTTGCGGCTTTCGGCTTCCATGGCGTCTTCGTCGACAAATCCCAGCGGCGTTACCAGTTCGCGGCCCAGGAACAGATTGCTGGCCGCGTCCAGATTATCGGCCAGTGCAAGTGTCTGATAAATCGTCTCAATATTATAGGATCGCGCGTCACGAGGGTTTTGGATATCGGCCTTTTCACCGTTGATCAGGATCTCGCCGCTGTCCGCCTGATAGGCCCCCGACAGCATCTTGATCAGGGTCGATTTGCCAGCTCCGTTATGCCCCAGAAGGCCGACGACTTCGCCGGGATAGAGGTCGACGCTGACGTGATCGACGGCGTGGACGCCTCCGAAGGCGATGCACATGTCGCGCATTTCGACCAGCGGTGTACCGCCGTTTGTCCGTTTTGTACTGGTCATGACGCCCCCTTTGTCCGTTTTGTACAAATCATTTCGCGGCTCCTGCGCGCTTGCGGTACTGGATGTCGATCAGAACGGCGAGGACAAGAACGGCCCCGACAACAATGTTCTGAAGCGGTGCATCCACACCGACCATGGCCATGCCCGATTGCAGCGACTGCATGATCAGAGCGCCAAGGATCGCGCCGTAAATCGTGCCCACGCCGCCGCTGAGTGCGGTGCCCCCGATGACGGCAGCGGCGATGACGCGCAGTTCATCCAATGTGCCGATATCGTTCGAATGATTGGCCAGTCGGGCCGACGCGACCACGGCAGACAGAGCACACAGCGTGCCCATCAGGGCGAAGATCTTGACCGTCAGCCAGCGCGTGTTGATGCCGCTGAGTTCCGCCGCGTCGGGGTTGCCGCCGGTGGCAAAGATATAGCGACCAAGCCGGGTGCGCCGCGCCAGCACGGTCATGGCGATGGCCACGAAGATCAGAACCAGAACCGAGATCGGAATGCCGTAGGCCTGAGTGAAGCCTTCGGGCATCACCTCGCCCCGCGCTTCGAACATCCGCTTGAGCTTGCGCGTCGGGATTTCATAGGCATTCAGCGTCGCCACGAAGCCAAGGATCACCGCCGCGGTCAGCCCGGCCAGAACGCCTTCGGCCCAGAGCGGTTTGACGGTGAAGCCATGTTTCTGCTTATTGCGACGGGCCGAGTACAGCGCATACAGCGCGGCCGCAACGGCAATGAGGCCCAGAATCCATGACCCGGTTTCGCCCAGCGTGCCGTTGATGCCGCCGAATTTCATGAACGTCGGGTCCAGCGGGCCGATGGTTTTACCGCTGGTCAGATACCATCCGACGTTGCGCCAGACCAGAAGGCCACCCAGCGTCACGATAAACGCGGGGATTGTCAGATAGCCGACCAGCCAGCCGTGGAACGATCCGATCAGGGCCCCGACAAACAACCCGAACGCGATGGTGATCCACGGGATCAGCGGGTTGCCCAGTTCAAGGCCGAAAATGTTTGGCAGCCACTGGGTCTGCGTCATGGCCATCACAGCCGAGCAGGTTGCCAGAAGCGCGCCGACGCTGAGGTCAATATTGCGGGTGACGATCACAAAGACCATGCCCGTGGCCATGATCGCGACCGAGACGGTCTGGATCGTCAGGTTGAAGATGTTGCGCGGCGTCAGGAACCGGCCACCTGTCAGCAGGTCGAACCCGATGCACAGGATGGCGAACGCTCCGATCATGCCCAGCAGCCTGAGATCAAGATCAAGTTGTTGCACGAAATTCCGGCGCGCTGGCGCGCGGGTCTGGTCAGTATCAGAATGTGTCATGATGTATCCTGCGGTTCAGCACCCCTGCCCCGGACATATCCGGGACAGGGGGATCCGCGAGCGGTTTAGTTGCAGGGGGCCGGGCCGTTGGTCACGCCCTGGCACAGCGCGTCTTTGGTGATCCACTGGGCATCAACAACGGCTGTCAGATTGTCTTTGGTGATCGGCATCGGTGCAAGGAACACGGCGTTCATCTTGGTCCCGGCTGGCGACGTCCATTCCTGGCTGTCTTTGATGCCAAACATCTCGGTGCCTTTGGCAAGCGACACAGCGATAAGCCCGGCAGACCGACCCAGTTCGCGCGCGTCTTTCCAGACCGACACGGTTTGGGTGCCCTTGGCAACACGGTTCAGCGCGGCGTGGTCACCGTCTTGTCCCGACACCGGGATACCGTCCATGCCCTGCGCGGTCAGCGCGGCCACTACGCCACCTGCGGTGCCGTCATTTGACGCCACAACAGCATCAACACCGTTGTCGGTTGCGGTCAGGATCTGCTCCATGTTGCGCTGCGCGTTCGCGGGCAACCAGCCATCGGTGTAGGCTTCGCCAACGATGGTCACGTCGCCTGCGTCAATCGCTGCCTGCAGCACTTCCTGCTGACCGCCGCGCAGGAAATCCGCGTTCGGGTCGGTGGGCGAGCCTTTGATCATAACATACCGGCCCTTGGGCGCGGCTGACAGAACGGCTGCGGCCTGCATACGACCAACTTCGACGTTGTCGAAGGTCAGGTAGAACGCGCGCGGATCTTCGATCAGGCGGTCATAACCGACAACCGGGATGCCTTCGTCGGCTGCGGCCTGAACCGCCGGGCCGATGGCCTGAGCATCCTGAGCCAGGATGATCAGCGCGTCAGCCCCTTGTGCGATCAGGCTTTCGATGTCTGACAATTGCTTGGCCGACGAGCTTTGAGCGTCTGCCGAGATGTATGTCGCACCGGCCTGATCGAGCGCAAATTTGATGGCGGCTTCGTCAGTCTTCCAGCGCTCTTCCTGAAAATTGGACCAGCTGACGCCGACCACAATGTCTTCTGCGAGTGCAGCTGTGCCGATAATCGTACCGGCGATTACCGCCGTCGCGGCTGCAAATAATCTCATGATGTCCTCCCAAGACGTTTTTGGTCGCACCTGTTCACATGTGGCACGACCTGTAAGAGCATCGTGTTTGATTTTAATTTGTAAGTCAAATTAAATCGTATAAGCTGAACAGGCTCTTGATTGCGGGTTCGGTAACGGCCTTACCTGTCAGGACGTTTCCGGCGACCGGCTTTTGGCTGCTGTCCCGGTGAGGAGGAGGATAAATGGCTGTTCTGCAACGAGAACACGGGCGACGCGTCTTGCTGGAACAGATCCGGCAATCGGGGCGTGTGCCGCGGATCGAACTGGCCGACAAGACCGGGATCAGCCGGGCGACGGTCACCACGATCACCGCCGAGTTCCTGCAAAACGGGTTGATAGAAGAGGTCGCGCGCGAGGATTCAGACGGCGATGCCCGCCGCGGGCGTCCGCGAGTCGATCTGAAGATTCGCGGCGATGCCCGGCTGATCGCGGGGGTGAAAGTGTCGAGCCTGAAGCTGTCGCTGGTCTTGCTGGACTTCGAAGGCAGCCAGATTGCCACGTTGGAAACCGAACTGGACCAGACGCGGCAATCGCCGGACAAGCTGGCCGGTGACATTCGCGATGCGGTGGCGCAATTGGCCGAGGTTGCCGGGCATGCGCCTTCGGACGTGTCCGGCGTTGGTATCGGGATTGCCGGGATGGTGCAGGCCGGGGGCGGGTTTGTGCATTGGTCGCCGTCGCTGAACGAACGCAATGTGCAGTTCGGGGCGGTTTTGACCGACGTGTTGGGCGTGCCTGCATTTATCGACAACGATGCAAATCTGGTGGCCGTGGCCGAACATCGGTTCGGGTTGGGCAAGACCCACAACGATTTCATCGTGGTGACGATTGAAAGCGGCGTTGGCATGGGTCTGATGATCGGCGGAGAGCTGTACCGGGGCACGCGCGGCTGCGGGGCAGAATTCGGCCACACCAAGGTACATCTGGACGGGGCGCTTTGCCGCTGCGGGCAGCGCGGCTGTCTTGAGGCTTATGTCGCCGATTACGCCCTGCTGCGCGAAGCGTCGATTGTGGCGGCGACGAATGACGATGAAGACAGCAGCGCGCGGGTCAAATCACTACTGTCTGCCGCGAAACAGGGGGACCCTGCGGCGAAGACAATCGTGGATCGTGCCGGACGGATGTTCGCGATGGGGCTGGCCAATCTGGTCAACATCTTTGACCCCGAACTGATCATTCTGGCGGGCGAGCAGATGCAGTTTGACCACCTGTTTGCGGATGATGTGATCACCGCGATGCGCAAATCCATCGTCCAGATCGACAAGCCGCCCCCCGACGTTGTGATCCACAAATGGGGTGATCTGATGTGGGCGCAGGGCGCTGCGGCCTATGCGTTGGACAAGGTGTCGGAACTGGCGCTGGCCGGGTTGAGTGACCATGCGGCTTGAGGTGTGTCTGGCGCTGACGCTGGCCGGGGCGGCGGTGGCAGAGCCTCGGTTTGAACCGGTTCAGGCCCCCGCCCACAGCTATACCGGCGGATGGGAGCATTTTGTCGGCGGCGGATTGGCCGGGTTCGATTGCGATGCGGATGGCTTGCTGGACTTATACGCAGCGGGCGGCAGTGCGCCTGCGATGTTGATGCGCAACATGTCCACCGACCGGGTCGCGTTTCGGGCGGAGACGCCCAAGGCGCTGGCGGTGACGGGTGTCACCGGCGCGTATCCGTTGGATATCGACGGCGATGGGGTTCTGGATCTTGCCGTGCTGCGCGTTGGCGAGAACATGTTGATGAAAGGCGGCCCGGATTGCACATTTGCGCCCTTCACAGGGCTGGGCTTCACCTCGGGCGCGCGTTGGACCACCGCATTTTCTGCGATGTGGGAGGGTGGGCAGGCGCTGCCAACGCTGGCCTTTGGGAACTATGTCGACCGAACCGATGCCAAGGGGCCGTTTCGGGCTTGTGATGCCAACATGCTGTACCGTCCGCAAGGCGATGGGTATCGCCCGCCTGCCCCGCTGGTTCCCGGGTATTGCCCGCTGTCCATGCTGTTTTACGACTGGAACCGTTCGGGGCAAATGGCGCTGCGGGTCAGCAATGACCGGCACTATTATGTCGATACCGGGCAGGAGCAGTTGTGGGAAATGTCGCCGGTTCCGCGCCTGTACGGTGCAGCCGATGGCTGGCAGGATCACAAGCTGTGGGGCATGGGCATCGCTGCGCGCGATCTTGATCGGGATGGATCAACCGAGGTGTTTATGACCTCGATGGGTGATCAGCGGTTGCAGCGGCTGAGTGGCAGCGGCGGACCTGTGTTCGAAGATGTCCCGTTTGAGATGGGCACCACGGCGCACCGGCCCTATCTGGGCGGCGACGGGCGGCCATCGACCGGCTGGCACGTTGCCTTTGGCGATGTGCAGAATGACGGGCGGGACGATGTTTTCATCGCCAAGGGCAATGTCGAACAGATGCCTGATGCCGCGATGGACGATCCGAATAATCTGTTGATCCAGATGGCCGACGGGCGGTTTTCCGAAGCCGGGGACACAGCCGGACTTGCCAGCCTGCATCGCAGTCGCGGGGCGGTTCTGGCCGATTTCAACGGTGATGGCCTTCTGGACCTTGCGGTTGTGAACCGGCGAGCACCTTTGGAAATCTGGCAGAACGTAACGCCGGACGCGGGGCATTGGCTGTCTGTCAGCCTGTCGCAACCCGGGCCGAACACGCGGGCCGTTGGGGCGTGGATCGAAGTGGATGACGGCAAAACCGTTCAAACGCGCGAGATCACCGTGGGCGGCGGTCATGCCGGTGGCGTCGCGGGGCCTGAGCATTTTGGCCTTGGCCCGGTTGACACAGTGCGACTGCGGGTGATCTGGCCTGATGGCGTCATGTCAGACTGGGCCGACTTGCACGCCGATCAGTCGATTTCGAAAGATCGCGGCGCTGGGGGTCAGAACTAGCTGCCCTGCCCATCCACCGGCAGACCGCTTGGCACGGTGGCCGGGACGCCCAGCCTGCCTTTCAGGCTGATCTCATCGCTAAGCGCATGCAGAAAGGCGATCAGGTCGCTGACCTGCTGGTCGGTCATTGTGCGGGGAGCGAGCGTATTTGCAGCTTCGATCTGTGCGACCTCGCCGGGGTCAGAAAGCACCGCAAGGTCGTCGGCGCCGGGTAAATCGGGAAGGACCGCTGTTGTCAGGTCATACCCGTGCAGTCCGGCGACCGGGTTCAAATGGTGGCGGATAACGGATCCCAGATCCGGATAGCTGCCCGCATGCCCGTAAGGGGCGGTCAGGGCCACGTTTCGCAAAGATGGCGTGCGGAAGCGATAGGCATCTTCGGGATTGCCGGTCACCCGCAAGCGCCCGGTGTCGCGGCTGTGGCGTTCGAACCGCGCCGCTTTTCCGGGACCGATCTGCGGCATGGCGATGGCGTGAAAATCGTGGTCGGTCTGGAACAGGCCAGAGTGGCAGGTACTGCACCCGGCGTCGCCATAGAACTGCGCCATGCCGCGGGCTGCGGGGACGGAAAGAGCTGTGTTGTCTTTGAGGAAGCGGTCGAACGGGCTGTCATCGGCGCGCCATTCAAACGCGATGAAGGCGGCGATGACGTTGGCGATGTCGGTGAAGTGAACGGGTCGCTCGCCAATGACCTGATCGAAGGCGGTGCGATAGTCCGGGATCGCCTCGACCCGGTCCGACAGGATCGACCATGCCCCGCCCGGGCCGGTCAAAAGCCCCTGTCGCACGGCTTGCGCCACGTCGTTTTCCGAATAATGGCCCGCCATTTCATCCGGTGACAGAACCGGGAACATGGATTGTGCGGACAGGGCCGAGGCAAATCCGACTTCCATATCCGCGCCCAAAGGTGTGCGGATGCCGGAGGGGCGGGTCGCGTCCTGTTCCAACCGGCCATCGTGGAAGAACCGGGTGAATTCTGAGGCGCCGAGGTTGAACAGCGCGGGCGAATTGCGGGGAATGCGTTGTTCGGGGCGGTTTTCGGGATCGAATTTTCGGTTCGCTCCCAACCCATGTCCGCCATCGCCAAGGCCAAGGGACAGCCCATCGGAGGTGCCAAAATCGGGGTGGTGGCAGGTGGCGCAGGACACGGTTTTGTTGCCGCTGAGGATGCGGTCGTAGAACAGCAATTGGCCCAAGCGCACCTCGTCCATGTCCACGGCGGGGAAATGGGCCACGGGATCAGGCAGCGGGTCGGCAGCTGTGGTTGAGGCGGTGAAGGCCAACATGGCAGCCAAGAGGTGAGCGCGGATCATGATGCCCCCTTGGGCGCGATGCGCAGGCGCAGGGCCTGTCGATAGGGCTGATCCGGTGTGATCAGGGTCATCGGGAAGTCTGGTGTGTTGATGGCATTCGGGTATTGCTGCGCTTCAAGACAGATCCCGGCGAAGGGGCCATGCGTTTGCCCGGCAAGCGCGGGCGCAGTCGCCTGCAAGGCGTGTGCCGTATAAAGTTGCAGACAGGGCTGGTCGCTCCAAAGCGTCATCGACAGGCCGTTCGGGGCATGCAGGCGGGCCGCCGGAGCGGGGCCGGTCAGCACATAGTTCAGATCGCGGGGCGTTGTGCCGACGGGCCGGGGTTGGCGAAAATCGGCATCGGTGCCGGTGACCTCTGTCGTGGCGCCGGTCGGGATCAGGTGGGTGTCGGTGGGTGTCGTGCGGTCGGCGGCAATGGACAGCATATGGGCAGAGACCGGACCGCTGCCCATCAGGTTGTAATAGGCGTGTTGGGCCAGATTGACCGGCGACGGGCGGTCCGATCTGGCGCGGATGTCATAGGTCAGGTCAAACCCCGACAATGTGATCGTGACCGAGACATCCAGACGACCGGGATAGCCCTGATCCATGTGGGGCGATGTCAGCGTCAGCCGAACCGCCGTGTCACCATCGGGCTCCATATCCCAGATCCGGGTATGGACCCCTTCGGGGCCGCCATGCAGGTGGTTGGGCGGTTCGTTGGCCGGAAGGCGGAAGGTTTCGCCGTTCAGATCAAACTGCGCGCCCGAGATCCGGTTGGCAACGCGCCCGACAATCGCGCCGAGGTACCCTTGGGAGCCGACATAATCCTGCGGATCAGCAAAGCCGAGAACGACCGGCACGCGCCGGTCGCCCATGGGCACGCGCCAGTCTTGCAGGGTGCAGCCAATGTTCAGGATGGCAACGGACACGTCGCCATCGCTGAGAACATGGCGCGTCACGGACATGGCCTAGACGAACCGGTTGACGTAGTTTTCCAGCATTTCCTGACGGCCCGAACGCGGTTCTGGTGCAACGTTTCCGCTGAGGACGCTGGCAAAGATCGTGTCGAGATCGCTGTCGAGCATGGTTTTGGCGTCGGCTGTGTCCCATCCGGCGTAGCGGTCGCTCAGCGCGGTTTCAAGGCCACCATCCTCCAGCATCGCGGCGGCGGCCTTCAGCCCGCGCGCGCAGATGTCCATCCCGCCGACATGGGCGGCGATCAGATCTTCGGCGTCCAGCGATTGGCGGCGCAGTTTGGCGTCGAAATTGGTGCCCCCTGTGGCGAACCCACCTGACTTCAGGATGTGGTAATAGGCCAGCGCGACCTCGGGGACGTTGTTGGGGAACTGGTCGGTGTCCCAGCCGGATTGATAGTCATTCCGGTTCATGTCGATCGATCCCAGCATGCCTTCGGCGGTGGCGGTGGCGATTTCATGTTCAAAAGAATGCCCGGCAAGAATGGCATGGCCCTGTTCGAGGTTCAGTTTGACCTCGTCCTCAAGCCCGTACTTGCGCAGGAAGCCGATGCAGGTGGCGGCGTCATAGTCATACTGGTGCTTTGACGGCTCTTGCGGTTTGGGTTCGACCAGAATCGCGCCCTTGAAGCCGATCTTGTGCTTGTATTCGACCACCATGTTCAGGAAGCGGCCCATATGGTCAAGCTCGCGCCCCAAGTCGGTGTTGAGCAGGGTTTCATAGCCTTCGCGCCCGCCCCAGAGCACATAGTTTTCGCCGCCCAGTTTGTGGGTCGCGTCCATGCAGGTTTTCACGGTCGCGGCGGAATAGGCAAACACATCCGGGTCGGGGTTGGTTGACGCGCCGGACATCCAGCGGCGGTGGCTGAACATATTGGCGGTGCCCCACAACAGTCTGATCTTGCGGGTGGCCATTTTCTCTTGGAAATAGGCAATGATCTCTTCGAAATTGCGCAGCGAGGTTGCGAAATCCGGGCCTTCGGGGCGAATATCGGCGTCGTGCCAGCAGAAATACGGCTGGCCAAGGATGTCGAACATGTCGAAGGCGGCATCGGCCTTGACCCTGGCGCGGCCCATGTCGTCTTGCGGGTGCCAGGGACGTTCGAAGGTTTGTCCGCCGAAGGGGTCTCCGCCCTCCCACGCGAAGCTGTGCCAATAGGCGACGGCGAAGCGCAGGTGGTCTTCCATCCGTTTGCCCATGACGATTTCGTCCGGGTCATAGTGGTGGAAGGCCATGGGGTTTGTGCTGTCGGGACCTTCGAATTTGATCGGGGCGATATCTTTGAAAAAGGATGTCATGGCATGGCTTTCAAAACAGGATATGAGGCGGCGAAATCTGCGTGGGCCGCCGTAAAGGCATCACGCAGGTCAGCGCGCGGATGGATGGTTTCGGCGATGGGCGGCCGGGTCATGATCTGGGTCGGGCTGGTTCCGGTGACCCCGGACATCGCCAGTCGGGCCGCGCCCAGCGCTGCGCCGAAATCGCCCTGTTCGGGCAGGTCCAGCGGCAGGTCGAGCGTTGTGGCGAGCAAATCGACCCAATAGCGCGAGCGCGCTCCACCGCCGATGGCCAGCAGGGTTTCAAGCTGCGCGCCGGTCGATTTCAGCGCATCCAGATTGTCGCGCAGGGCAAAGCTGACGCCTTCCAGCACCGCGCGGGTCAGATCGGCGCGGCTGGTGGCGATATCGAGGTTCAGGAAGGTTCCGCGCACGGCGCTGTCGTTATGCGGCGTGCGTTCACCCGAGAGGTACGGCAAGAAGCGGACCGGGCCGGGGGGTTGAAGCGTGTCGCCCAGTTCTGCGGTCAGTTCGGCGGGTGTCGCGCCGGTCATCCGGGACAGCCAGTTCAGGCAGTCGGTCGCGGCCAATATCACGCCCATCTGGTACCAGGTGTCGGGAACAGCGTGGCAAAACGTGTGCACGGCGCTGTCAGGTTTCGGCGCAAACCCGTCGCGGGCGGCAAGAAGCACGCCGGATGTGCCGAGTGAGACAAACCCGTCGCCTTCGCGCAAGGCCCCTGCCCCGCAGGCCGCGGCAGCGTTGTCTGCGCCTCCGGCGACAACAGCGATGCCTTTGGGAAGGCCGAGATCGATGGCCAAAGGATCGCGCAGGGTGCCGATTACGGCGTTGCCTTCGACCAGATCCGGCATCTGGCTGGGTGCCATTCCGCTGCGGGTCAGCAGGTCATCGGACCATTTGCGCCCCCCCACATCCAGCCAGGACGTTCCGGCGGCATCCGACATTTCGGTGACGCGCCGTCCGGTCAACCACAGGGCAAGATAGTCCTTGGGCAGCATGACGGTGGCGACACGGGCGAACAGATCGGGTTCATGGTCGGCCATCCAGACCAGTTTCGGGGCGGTGAAGCCGGGAAACACGATATTGCCCGAGATGTCGCGGAATGCCGGATCAGCGTCCAGTCGCGCGGCCTGGGCGTGGCTGCGGGTGTCGTTCCACATGATGCAGGGGCGCAGGGGCGTGTCGGAGTGGTCCAGAATGGTCGCGCCGTGCATGTGGCCGGACAGGCCGATGCCGCGCACCTTGGCCACCTGATCGGGGGCTTTTGCAACCAGAGCCGTAAGCGCATCGGTGGCGGCGGTGATCCAGTCGGCGGGCTCCTGTTCGCTCCACCCCGCATGGGGATGCGCCATCGGTACAGCGGCTTCGGTGCTGTGTGACGGCTGCCCGTCCTCAGACACCAAAAGCGCGCGCACCCCGGATGTCCCGAGATCCAATCCGATGAACATGAGTTCCTCCCAAAAACCTGGGGCAAGTGTTTCCGCAATTAATTCAAGTGTCAAATTAAAAATGTTTCAGCCCGGTCAAACCGCGTCTGCCCTTGCGGGCGCTGCTTGTGCCGTTAGGGTTTTATCAGTCCCGAACCATCAGGATCTGCAATGCAAAACTTAGCCCCCCGGATCGACGCGGTCGTGATTGGCCGCAATGAAGGTGCGCGTTTGATCGCGTGTCTCCAGTCGTTGCAGGGGCGGGTTCAGCGTTTGATTTATGTCGATTCGGGGTCAACCGATGGCAGTGTCGATCAGGCCCGCGCCTTGGGGGCCGAGGTCGTCGCGTTGGACATGTCCCTGCCCTTTACCGCGGCGCGGGCGCGCAATGCCGGTTTGGCTTTGGCCCGCGCGGACCTTGTGCAGTTTGTCGATGGCGATTGCACGGTCGATCCCGGTTGGCTGGGCGCTGCGGAGCGGTTTCTAGGGGAACATCCGAACGCGGCCGTCGTCTGTGGACGCCGACGCGAGGCGCATCCCGAGGCGTCAATCTATAATGCGCTGTGCGACCGGGAATGGGACACGCCGGTTGGCGAGGCGCTGGCCTGTGGTGGCGATGCCCTGATGCGGCGCGCGGCGCTGGAGGCCGTGGGCGGGTATCGCGACAGCCTGATTGCGGGGGAAGAACCCGAATTGTGCGTGCGCTTGCGGCAAGCCGGATGGACGATCTGGCGGCTGGACGCCGAGATGACCCGGCATGACGCCAACATCACACGGGTCGGGCAATGGTGGAAACGCGCACGGCGCGCGGGGCATGCCTTTGCCGAAGGGGCGTTTTTGCATGGCGCGCCGCCGGAACGCCACTGGGTGCGCGAAACCCGTCGGGCTGTGTTTTGGGGGGCGGGATTGCCGGTGCTGATCGTGGTTCTGGTGCTGATCACGCCATGGGCATTGATGCTGAGCCTGATTTATCCTGCTCAGGTTGCGCGACTGGCCGTGCGGGACGGGGGCGGCAGATCCGGCTGGGTCTGGGCGTTTTTCACGGTGCTGGGCAAATTTCCCGAGGCGTTGGGCGTGGCCCAGTTTCATCTGGCCCGGCTGAGAGGCAAAAACGCGACGCTGGTCGAATACAAATAGCTCAGGAATTGGCGCGGCGCTGGCGCAGGGCGTTCAGCGTTTCGCGCGGCAGGATGGCAAAGCAACGCACATACCGGGGTACCATGCGGACCGGATCAAGCAGGGTTCGCCAGAACCATTCCAGCCCGACGCGGCGCATCCATAGCGGGGCACGGATCTGGTGGCCGCCCAAAAAATCAAGCCCTGCCCCGACCGAGGCAAAGCCGGTTTTCGGCGTGACCGCGCGCCCGCGCAAAGCCAGTTCTTCCTGTTTCGGGGCCCCCAGAGCGAGAAAACAGAACCCAATATCCTGGGCCTTGATCTGATTCAGAATATCAAGGGCTTCGGCCCCGTTGGGATCGAACTGACCCGAGGGCGATATCGTCAGAGCGATTTCGAGCCCCGGAACCCGTTCGGTCAGAATGCGCCTGGCATCGTCCAGCGCGACCTCGGTGCTGCCGACAAGGGCCAGTTTGACCTTTTCGTCGGCCGCAATCTGACACAACGGTTCTACCAGATCCGACCCCGGCATCACCTGAATCGGATGGCCGGACAGCCCGGAAAGGCGCCCCACGGGCCAGCCATCGGCGACCACCAGATCCTGCAGGGAATAGGCTTTGGCAAAGTCCGGCGATACCGACATCTTGGAGAGATGATCCAGGTTGATCGTGGCAAGCGCAAAGCCTTGGCCTGCGCGAAAACGGCGGCGGACCTCGTCCTCCAGCGCGGTGCGGGTGGGCATGTTGATCGTTACCTTGGTCTTGCCAAAAGTGAATTCCACGCCAATGCCTTTGTTGTTTCCGCTGTACAGCGGCCAAATGAATTGCCCAAAACTTGCCGTTTTGCGCCTTTCAATGCAAGCATGTGCGCATCAGATCCCAAAAATTACCCTGAACACGACACTGCTTGTCTGGCAGGGCGCGACAGTTGGCCAGCGCGGTGCTAGACTGTCTTCATCGCGGCACCTTAGCCGCCAAGAAACACGTTCGAGCATGCCTAATCTTTTCGCCTCATTCATGCTGCTGATCTGGCCGCTGATCTGTTTGCGGCTTTTGCGCAAGCTCCCGCTGGAGCGGGCGATCGTGTGGTGCCTGCTGGGTGGGTTTCTGATCCTGCCGCCCATCGCGGCCTTTGATCTGCCGCTTGTCCCGGCGATGGACAAGTTTTCGATTCCCAGCGTGGCGCTGATGGGGCTTTTGCTGTTTGTTCTGAAGGTTCCGATCACACTGTGGCCGCGCACCCTGATCACGCGGATTCTGCTGATCCTGTTTGTGCTGAGCGTGATCCCGACCGTTCTGACCAATCGTGACCCGATTGAATTCGAGGTTCTGGCGGGCAGTGATCCCGTCAAGTTTATTGTCGGCAGCCTGCCGGGCCTGAGCGTGCGGGACCTGTTTTCGGTCGTGGCCAGCCAGATCATCGTGCTGATCCCGTTTGTGCTGGGTCGGCAATACATGTCGACCGATACCGGGATGCGGGAAATCCTGCTGGGGCTGGTGATCGGGATGCTGATCTATTCGATCCCGGCCCTGATCGAGGTGAGGTTCAGCCCGCAGATCAACGTCTGGGTCTATGGGTTCTTCCAGCATTCGTTCGAACAGATGATGCGCAAAGGCGGGTTTCGCCCGCTGGTGTTCCTGCCCCACGCCCTGTGGCTGGCGTTTTTCATGTTGTCTGCGGTCATCGCGGCAGCGGCCCTGTCACGCATCGTTGGGCCGCCTTTGCGCAGGCGATATCAGGCGGCGGTGGTCTATCTTCTGATCGTGCTGTTTCTGTGCAAAAGCCTGGCGTCCTGGGTGTTTGCGCTGGTGCTGGCGCCGCTGGTTTTGCTTACCTCGGCCAAGATGCAGATCCGGGTGGCCATTCTGTGCGGGATCATCGCGGTGGGCTATCCGATCCTGCGCAATACAGGGGCGATCCCGCTGGATGACATTCTGGTGCAGGCTTATGCGTTCGATGAAGAACGCGGCGGATCGCTGGAGTATCGGTTCAACAACGAAGAGCAGCTGTTGGACCGGGCGGCGGAAAAGCCGTGGTTTGGCTGGGGCGGATGGGGACGCAACCTGATCCGCCATGGCGAAACCGGTGAGATCCTGACGATCCCGGATGGCCGCTGGATCATAGTCTTCGGCACGTTTGGCTGGGTCGGGTACGTTGCCGAGATGGGGTTGCTGGCCTTTCCGCTGATGCTGCTGGGGTTTCAGATGCGAACGTTGCGGTCAAATCAGCTGTCCCCTTATGTCGCGCCGATTTCGATCATATTGGCGGCAACGATGATGGATATGCTGCTGAATGCGACGCTGACCCCTTATACGTGGCTGTGTGCCGGGGCGGTTCTGGGATATTGCGAAAGGCTGCGATATCCTGAGTTCGAACGTCGAAAACCCCGCCTGTTCGGAGACGGGCCGGTGCTGGGTGGACGGGCCAAACCCCATACCACGCGCGATATGATGTGAGGATTGCGCCCTTGGGGTCGGTCCAATCAACATAGAGTTTCCGCCGATTGTCCTTAAAACGGCCACAACTTGGAACGATATGTAAACGTGCCGACAGATGGCGCCAAAAATTCCCCTTTTGGGTCAAACCCAGAATGTACAGATACAGGGTGTTTTCTGCTGAGGCACTGAAGAGAACGAAGCCAAATATTTCGGCCTGTCGTCATGTGTATTATAAGAGTTGTCAAAGTGACGGGCCTGATCGAACGAATGCAGACGCGTTTTGCGCGCTATGGGGACAGGTGATTTGAAACAGTACAGCGGCGACATTGCCATCGTTGGTATGTCTGTTTGCGTGCCGGGGGCGTCCTCGGCCGACGCGTTCTGGACAAATCTGCGTGATGGCGTTGAGTCGATTACCCGGCTTGACGACGAGACGCTGCTGGCCAATGGCGAGCGCCCCGAGACCCTTGCCGACAAGAATTATGTCCCCGCTGCCGCGCTGTTACAGGATTTCGATACGTTCGATGCAGACTTCTTTGGGTTCAGCCCGAAAGAAGCAGCGATCCTGGATCCTCAGCACCGCAAGTTTCTGGAAGTCGCCTGGGAGGCGATGGAAAATGCCGGGCATCCACCCGAGACAATCGATGGCCCGATTGGCGTCTATGCCGGGTGTGGCATGGGCAGCTATTTCTATTTCAACATCTGTTCGAACCCCGGGTTGGTTGACGATGTCGGCATGTTCCTGCTGCGCCATACCGGCAACGACAAGGATTTCCTGTCGACCCGTGTCAGCCATGTGTTTGACCTGAAAGGCCCGTCGATCAACCTGCAGACGGCCTGTTCGACGTCGCTGGTGGCGGTACATTATGCCGCCAAGGCGCTGCGTGACGGTGAATGCGCCATGGCGATTGCAGGCGGTGTGACCATCGAACTGCCGCAGGGGCGCGGATATCTGTACAAGGAAAACGAAATTCTCAGCCCGGACGGGCATTGCCACGCCTTTGATCACCGGGCGCAAGGCACGGTGTTCGGGTCGGGCGCGGGCGCGGTTGCCTTGCGCCGGTTGGAAGACGCGGTGGCGGATGGCGATCATATCTGGGCCGTGATCAAGGGCAGCGCGGTCAACAACGACGGTGCGGCCAAGGCCGGGTATCTGGCCCCGTCGGTGGATGGCCAGTCGGCAGCTGTCAGCATGGCGCTGGAGGCGGCAAAGGTATCGCCCGACACGATTGATTACGTCGAATGCCATGGCACAGGGACCTATCTGGGCGACCCGATCGAGGTCTCGGCACTGACCGAAGCGTATCGCAAATCGACCCGCGACACCGGGTTTTGCCGGATCGGATCGGTGAAGACCAATATCGGTCATCTGGACACGGCGGCTGGCGTCGCCGGGTTGGTGAAGACCACACTGGGCCTGAAGCACGGGCAAATCCCGCCGTCTTTGGGTTATGAAGCGCCAAACCCGGCAATTGATTTTGAGACCAGCCCGTTTCGGGTGAATGATACACTGTCGGAGTGGACCTCGCACAAAGGCCCGCGTCGCGCGGCGATCAATGCGCTGGGGGTTGGTGGCACCAATGCCCACGCGATTCTGGAGGAAGCGCCGGATCGGGGCGCTTCCGATGAAAGCGATTTTCCGTTTCAGATCTTGTGCCTGTCAGGCCGGACCCGCGCCGCGCTGGATGCCAACGCAAAGCAATTGGCCGCGCATTTGCGGGCGAACCCGGACTTGTCGCTGGCCGATGTCGCATACACGTTGAAAGAAGGGCGGCGCGGGTTTGAAAAGCGCCGCGTTTTGGTTGCTGAAACTGCCGCTGAGGCCATCGAAAAGCTTGAAACCGGCAATCCGCGCGAGGTTTTTACCCATGACCGGCTGGGCGATGCGCCAGACACCGTGTTCATGTTCCCCGGTGGGGGCGCGCAATACGCGGGCATGGCGCGTGATCTGTACGAGACCGAGCCGGTGTTTGCCGACTGGATGGATCGGGGGCTGGACCACCTGCAACCCAAGCTGGATTTCGATATCCGCGACGTCTGGCTGCCCGAGCCTGACGGGATCGAGGCGGCCAATGCCCGGCTGACGAAACCGTCGGTTCAGTTGCCGCTGATCATGATCGTTGAATACGCGCTGGCTCAGCTGTGGATCAGTTGGGGCGTGCGGCCAACGGCGCTGGTTGGCCATTCGATGGGCGAGAACACGGCCGCCTGTCTGGCCGGGGTGATGTCATTTGAAGATTGCATCGATCTTGTCCTGCTGCGCGGTCGCTTGTTTGATACGGTGCCAGCGGGGGGCATGATCAGCGTCTCGCTTAGCGAGGACGACTTGCGTGCGATGATCAGCGACGATCTGGATGTCGCCAGCGTGAACGCGCCGCGGCTGTGCGCCGTGTCGGGTCCCCAGGCGGCTCTGGACGCGTTTTCTGAGCGGCTGGACGCACAGGATATCGACCATCAGCGCGTGCAGATCGACATTGCCGCGCATTCGCGGATGCTGGATCCGATCCTGGACGATTTCCGCGCCTTCCTGCGTGGGATCACGTTGAACCCGCCTCAGATGCAGGTGATGTCGAACCGCACCGGAGAACCCCTGACGGCTGAGCAGGCGACCAGCCCGGACTATTGGGTCGAACAACTGCGCAATACGGTGCATTTCGACCAGTGCATCCGCAGCTTGTCAGCCAAAGGCGACCGGGTGTTTCTGGAAGTCGGCCCGGGCAAGGCGCTGAGTTCGCTGGCGCAGATGGCCGATACAGTTGATCCGGGTCAGGTGCTGAGTTCCTTGCGCCACTCCGATCAGGACATGCCGGATGACGCGTATTTCCTAAGCGTGATCGGGCGGCTGTGGGCGTGCGGCGTCACTGCCGACTGGCCGCAAATCTGGGGCGAGGCCACGCGGCACCGTCTGCCGTTGCCCACCTATGCGTTCCAGCGCAGCAAGTATTTTATTGAACCGGGCAAGCAGATCGCCGTGGCCTCGGACACTGCGCTGATGCGCACGGATGATCTGGCCAATTGGGGGTACCGCCCGGCGTGGCGTCCGCGTCTGGCCGACTGTGATCTGGATGTGGCGTCTGAGCTGGATACGCTTGCGCCGCAATCCTGGCTGATTTTTGAGGACGCATGCGGATATGGCGCGGCGGTGGCGGACCGGCTGGTTGAGGCGGGTCAATCGGTTGTCCGCGTCACCCCCGGAGATACCTTTGCGCAGCTGTCCGAAACCGCGTTCATCTTGCCAGCAGAACAAGGGCGGTTCGGGTATGACGCTTTGATCTCGGACCTGGCGGATCAGGGGCGTTTACCGGATCGAATCGGGCATTTCTGGCTGGTCACGCAGGACGAAACCCACCGTCCCGGCAGCAGTTTTTACGACCGCAACCTTGAGCGGGGCTTTTACAGCCTGATGTACCTGTCTCAGGCGTTGGCCGGGATCGAACACGCGGCACAGATGACCGTGATCACAACCGGTGCGGCGCAGGTGAAAGACGAACCACTGCCCTATCCCGAAAAGGCCCTGATCGCGGGGCCACTGGGGGTTATCGCGCATGAAATGCCGGGGATGACCTGCGCGTCGCTTGATATTGTCCTGCCAGACCGCGCCGAACCGGGGTTTTTTGCCAGTCTGCGCGGTGCGGGTGAGCCTGCCCCGGATCATGAGCTGATCAACGCCATTCTGGAAGATCTGTGTGCCGACCCCGGTGACGGGGTTGCCGCGTTGCGCGATGGCAAGCGGTACGGGCGCAGCTATAAGCCTGTGGCGCTTGACGCGCCGGACGATCAGGCCTGGAAACCGGGTGGCACCTATCTAATTACCGGTGGATTTGGCGGGATCGGCCTGACCGTGGCCGCCCAGTTGATGCGCGACAGTCAGGCCAATGTGATCTTGCTGGCCCGCGATCCATTGCCTGCACGATCAGAATGGGAAGCCTATCTGCGCACCCACAGCCCTGCCGACCGGGTTGCGCGGCGCCTGACCGCGCTGCAGGATCTTGAGGCAATTGGCACAGGCGCCGTGATGGCGATCGCCGCCGATGTCTGCAACATCGACCAGATGCGCAGCGCCGTGAGTGAGGCCGAAGAACGCTTCGGTGTGCTGACCGGGGTTCTCCACGCCGCCGGGCATATCAATGACGGCCCGATCCTGACCAAGACCGAAGCCGATGTGGCGCGCGTCTTTGCCCCCAAGATCACCGGCTTGCAGGTGCTGGATCAGATGTTCCCGGACGGGATGCTGGAACTGATGGTGCTGTTTTCGTCGTCCTCGACCGCGACGCGGCCTGCGGGACAGATCGATTATGTCGCCGCGAACGAATACCTGAACGCCTGGGCGCAAAGCCGTGCCGGGGCGGCGACCCGTGTCGTTGCCGTGGATTGGGGGGTCTGGGCCGATGTGGGCATGGCTGCGGATGCGATGGCCTTGCGCCGCAATGCGGGCCAGCCGACCGAGCGTGACCCCGTTGACCTACCGTTGCTGGACGAAACCGGGTTCGACGCGGCGGGCAACCGGATCTTTACCGCGACATACACTGCACAGGATCGCTGGGTTCTGGACCAGCACCGTACAGCGGCGGGCGATGCCCTGCTGCCCGGCACCGGGTTCATCGAACTGATATCAGAGGCGTTGCACGAGCACGGGATCGAAGAGCCCTTTGAAATCTCGGATCTCTATTTCTTCCGCCCGTTGCGGGTTGATGACTCTGCGCCCAAACGTGTGGTGCTGAGGCTGGAGCCTGCCCCCGGCGGGTATGGCGTGACCATTCACAGCAGCGCCGGGGCAGATGAGTCTGCCGGATACCTTCTGAATGCGCAGGCAACCGTTATTCTGGGACGTGCTGCACCCGAGGACGTGGATCTGGACGCCATCGCCGCGCGGTGTCCGCGCGTTGAAAAAGGCACTGTCGGCAGCCGATTGCGGTCTCCGCAAGAGACCCATTTGCGCTTTGGCCCGCGCTGGCATGTGCTAAGCAAAACTGCCTTTGGCGCGGGCGAAGGGCTGGCATCGCTGACCCTGCCCGCCGCGTTTCACAGCGATCTGAGCGACGGGTATCGTATGCATCCGGGTTTGCTGGACCTTGCCACCGGCTGGGCCATCGAATTGGCGGGCAGCTATGGCGGCAAGCACCTGTGGGTTCCGGTGTCATATGGCACGATCCGTATCCTGCGCCCGCTGCCGGCAGAATTGCGCAGCTGGATGCGGCTGTCTGGCGCGCAAGAGGCCGATGGGTTCACGTCGTTCGACATCACGCTGGCGACCCCGGACGGGACGGTTTGCGCCGAAATCCTGGGGTTCCGGATGCAGCGAACCGAAGCGCTTGATTTCTCGACCCCGGCAACACCGGATTCGGACGCCGCAGCCCTTGGGTTGGCGGCGGCGTCATCCGATGTGCCGTTGTCGCCCGACGAGCAGCGTTTGCACCACAACATCAGTCAGGGCATCCGCCCGGACGAAGGCCCCGAGGCCCTGCAACGCGCATTGGCGCTTGGGCTGCCGCAGGTTGTGGTCAGTTCGATAGATTTGCCCGGGCTGATCGAACAGGCGAACCGGGTGTCGGTTGCACAGACCGAAGACGGTCAGAGTTTTGATCGCCCGGATTTGGATACCGATTATGTCGCGCCGCGCAATGATGTGGAAAAGGCACTGGCCGGGCTGTTTGAATCGCTGTTGGGCGTCTCGCAAGTTGGCGTGGATGACAGCTTTTTCGATTTGGGCGGCCATTCCCTGATTGCCGTGCGCCTGTTTGCGCAGATCAAGCGGCTGTACGATGTCGAATTTCCGATCTCGGTTTTGTTCGAAGCGCCCTCGGTTGCGCGGGTGGCCGACATGATCACGACCCGCACCGGCATCACCGGCGAGACCCCGACAGACAACGGCGACGCGCCGCCATCCTTCACCCATCTGGTGGCGTTGCATAAGGGCGAAAGCGGTGGCGAAACGCCGTTCTTCCTGGTCGCCGGTATGTTCGGCAATGTGCTGAACCTGCGCCATCTGGCGTTGATGCTGGGCCGCGAACGTCCGGTTTACGGGCTGCAGGCGCGGGGCCTTATCGGGGATGACGAACCCCATCGCTGCATGGAAGAGGCGGCTGCCGATTACATCGCTGAACTGCGTCAGGTGCGGCCGCATGGCCCTTACCTTTTGGGTGGCTTTTCGGGGGGCGGGATCACCGCCTACGAAATGGCCCGCCAGTTGGAAGCCGAGGGCGAGAAAGTTGCGCTTCTTGCGCTGCTCGACACGCCGTTGCCGATGCGGCCCGCATTGGGGCGTCGGGACAAGGTGGCGATCAAACTACAGGAATTGCAGCGCAAAGGCATAGGGTATTTGTCCGAATGGGCGGGCAACCGACTCCGTTGGGAAATTGAGAAACGCCGCGCTTTGCCGCAAACTGTCAGCGCCGCGCCGGAGTTCAACAATCGCAAGATCGAAGACGCCTTTCGCGAGTCGCTGGGAGCCTATGATCTGCACCCGTGGGACGGGCCGGTCGTGCTGTTCCGTCCGCCTCTGGATCGGCATTGGAAGGTGTCGGGCGGCAAATGGGTCAGCAAGGAGCGTGAGTATGTGTTCGACGACAATGACTGGACGGGCTGGGCCCCGCACACGCAGGTCGTCGAAGTGCCGGGCGATCACGACAGTATGGTACTGGTGCCCAACGTGAGCGTTCTGGCCGAGGAAATGAAAGCGCATATCGACCGCGCCGAAGCTGAGGACCTCGCCTGGACCCCGCAAAGGGCGGCAGAGTAACCAGATGTCTGACCCTTCGATCCTGACGATCATCCTGAACTATCAGACGCCCGACATGACGCTGAAGTCGGCCGAAGCCGCGATGCGCGAAATGGCCGGGCTGCGCGGTGAAATCGTCATTGTCGATAACGGATCGGGCGACGGGTCTTTTGAACGGCTGACAGATCAGGCGAAGGCGCGCGGCTGGACCGGGTCGGGACGGTTGCGGGTGGTCGCGTCGTGCCGCAATGGCGGCTTTGGCGCTGGCATGAACTTTGGCATGCAGGCCGGGTTGTCGGATGGATCACGGGCCGATTTTGTCTATCTGCTGAATTCGGACGCGTGGCCAGAACCTGATGCGATCCGCATCCTGCGGGATTTCCTGATCGATCACCCCAAGGCGGGCATGGCCGGAAGTTATGTAAAGGGTGAAGACGGAGAGCCGCACCGCACCGCGTTTCGGTTTCCCTCGGCCGCCGGCGAATTCGAGATGAGCGCGCGGACCGGGGTGTTTTCGCGCCTGTTCGCCAAGTCTATCGTGCCGATCCCGATCCCGAAGGTCGATACCCGTATCGACTGGACCGCCGGGGCCAGCCTTATGTTGCGCAGCGACATGCTGGATCAGATCGGCGGGTTTGATGAGACGTTTTTCCTGTATTACGAAGAAACCGATCTGTGCCGGCGGGCTGCGCAGGCCGGGTGGGAAACGTGGTACATTCCAAGCAGCGAGGTGGTCCATGTCGGATCTGCCTCGACCGGGATGAAGGAATGGGGCCGTACGCCGCCCTATTGGCTGGATTCACGCCTGTATTATTTCTCAAAGAACCATGGCGCGATCTACGCCGGGCTTGCCACGGTATCGCGCCTGTCGGGCACGCTGATTTATGACCTGCGACGCCTTGTGCAGGGCAAGCCGCAAGCCGATGCCGATTACTTTTTGCGCGACCTGACGGCCCATGCGTGCCGCAACCTGTTCCGCCGTCCGGACATTGCGACGCAAGCCACGTCGATGAAAACCGCCCCTGTCACCGAGGACCGAAAATGACCCAATTTTCCTGCGTTGTTATTGGCAATGAATCGCTGCTGATCGGATGCTCCGAGGCGTTGCTGGACCGGGGGCATGTGATCCGGGCGGTGGTGTCGCGCGACAGCGATATTCGCAAATGGGCAGAGGCCAAGAACCTGCCGGTTCTGGACCGGGTTGGCGCGCTGGAGGACCGGTTTGCACAAGGGTCGTTTGACTGGTTGTTGTCCATCGCGAACCTTGCGGTGATCCCGGACGCGGTGTTGGCGATGCCGTCAAAGGGTGTGATCAATTTCCACGACGGGCCGCTGCCGCGCTATGCCGGTCTGAACACACCGGTCTGGGCGCTGATCAATGACGAAACCCGCTATGGCGTGACGTGGCACATGATCGAAGGCGGCATCGACGAAGGGGACATTCTGGCCCAGCGCATGTTCGATGTGGCCGGGGATGAAACCGCGTTTTCGTTGAATTCCAAGTGCTACGGCGCGGCGATGGATTGCTTTGGTGATGTGGTCGGCCAGCTGGAGGGCGACGGGCCGGAACGTCAGAAACAGGATCTGGGCCAGCGCAGTTATTTCGGGCGCGAAGACCGCCCCGCGGCTGCCGGTCGGATCGATTTCCGGCGCACGGCTGCCGAGATTTCGGCCTTGGTGCGCGCCTTGGATTTTGGGGATTACTGGAACCCCCTGACCCGCCCCAAGATCGATGTGGCAGGCCGGGTGCTGCTGGTGCGCCATGCGTCGCCGGATCCGACATCGTCGTCGGCTTTGCCCGGCACCATTGTTGCGGCAGAACGCGACGCTTTGGTCGTCGCCACCGGTGACGGTTGCGTCCGGTTGGGCGGGTTCAGCGATGTCAGCGGGCTGGGAACCGAAATCAGCGAATGGGTCACGTCGGGTGAAGTTCTGGCCTCGCCCACCGCCGAAGAGGCCGACGCGTTGAGCGCCGTGATCCGCGCAACGATCAACGGTGAAGCCCATTGGCGGCGGGCGTTGCAAAATGCACACCCCGTGGTTGTGCCCCTGGCCACAGGCGGCGGCGCGCCGGATTGGGAATCGGTTCGGCTGTCGGCCCCGGATGGGGTGACCGGAGAGACAGGAGCGCTTGCCGCGCTGGTCTGGGCGCTGCGCAGTGGTGGCGAAGAGATCGCAGATGTTGCGCTGACCGGCCCTGCTGCCGAAACGGCGGCGCAGCAGGCCGAAGGCTATGTGAACGGCTGGGTGCCGTTGCAGATCTGTACTGGCGATACGCTGGCCGAGCTGTCGCAGAAACTGGATGATACAACGGCGCGTTTGCAAACCACAGGGGCCTTTGCCTGCGATCTGATTGCCCGGGATCCTGCCATCACGTTGTCCGCCGTGCCGGGTATCGGTTTGGCCCTGGGCGGTGCTGGCCCAATCGCAGGAACCTGCGCAACCGTGGCCGTGCGCGACAGTCGTGTCACCTTGCACGTCGATCGTGCGCGGTTGGATGAAGACACCGTTGAACTGCTGGCGAAACGGCTGGAAACCGCGATGCAAACGGTCATCGCAGGCAGCGCGGCTACGATAGATCGGGTTAATGTCCTGCCAGCATCCGAGCGGCGCCAGATCCTGGTCGACTCGAATGCCACCGCGCGCGACTATGACCGGTCAGAGACGATCCATCATGCGTTCGAGACGCAGGTCGAACGGACCCCGGGTGCCATTGCCTTGGTGTTCGAAGACCAGAGTTTTACCTATGCCGAGCTGAACGCCCGCGCGAATGCCGTGGCGCAGCAGCTGAGCGATCTGGGCGTTGTGCCCGGTGCGCATGTGGGGCTGTTCGTGCATCGCTCGCCGGATTTGTTGATCGGGGCGCTGGCGATCCTGAAGGCAGGCGCGGCGTATGTGCCGCTTGATCCCGCCTATCCCACCGACCGTCTGGCACATTTTGTTGCCGACAGCCGCGCCAGCGTGATCCTGACGCAAGACGTGCTTGCCGCGCAGATGCCGCAGACCGACGGGCAGGTTCTGGTGCCGGTGGCTGCACGTCAGGACAACAACGTCGATGGCGGGGCCACGGCGGATGATCTGGCCTATCTGATCTATACGTCGGGCTCGACCGGGACGCCGAAGGGCGTGATGGTCGAACACCGAAACGTGGCGAACTTTTTTGCCGGCATGGATGACCGGATCGATCATGATGCGGGCGGTGTTTGGCTGGCGGTGACCAGCCTGAGCTTTGACATTTCGGTGCTGGAATTGTTCTGGACCATTGCGCGTGGCTTCAAGGTGGTGCTGACCAGCGAAGAAAATCGGGCGGTGATTTCGAACGGGCCGATTGCGGTCAGCGACCGGCACATCGATTTCAACCTGATGTACTGGGGAAATGACGACGGACAGGGCCCGAAGAAATACGAATTGCTGCTGGAAGGCGCGAAGTTTGCCGATGCGCATGGATTCAACGCGGTCTGGACCCCTGAACGGCATTTCCATGCGTTCGGCGGCCCCTATCCCAACCCGTCTGTGACCGGTGCCGCCGTGGCTGCCGTGACCGAGAACCTGAGCGTGCGGTCGGGCAGTTGCGTTGCCCCGCTTCATCACCCGGCGCGGATTGCCGAAGAATGGGCGGTGATCGACAATCTGACCAATGGCAAGGCGGCTTTGGGCATTGCGTCGGGCTGGCAACCGGACGATTTCATCCTGCGCCCCGAAAACACGCCGCCGCAGAACAAGCCTGCGATGTTTGAAACCATCGAAATCCTGCGCAAGCTGTGGCGCGGCGAGGAAGTTGCGTTTCCCAAGGCGGACGGATCGAAGCACAGCGTCATCACGCAACCGCGCCCGGTGTCACAAGAGCTTTCGGTCTGGGTTACAACGGCCGGCAACCCCGAGACTTGGCGCGAAGCGGGCAGTATCGGGGCCAATGTGCTGACCCACCTGCTGGGTCAGTCGATTGACGAGGTCGCGGAAAAAATCCGGATCTATCACGCCGCCCTGCGCGAGGCCGACCATGATCCGGCAAAGTTCACCGTCACGCTGATGCTGCACACCTATCTGGACGAGACCAAGGAAAAGGCCGCTGACATCGCGCGCGAGCCGATGAAGGATTACCTGCGCGCGGCGGCCGGGTTGATCAAGCAATATGCCTGGGCGTTCCCGGCGTTCAAGAAACCCAAGGGCGTGAGCAACGCCTTCGAGATGGATCTGGGCGTGCTGAGCGAGGACGAGCTTGAGGCGATCCTTGATTTTGCGTTTGAACGGTATTTTGAGGATTCCGGCCTGTTTGGGACCATTCGGGATGCGCTGGTGCGGGTCGAACAGTTGAAACGGATCGGCGTTGATGAAATCGCCTGCCTGATCGATTACGGCATCGCGCCGGATGTGGTTTTGGAGGGGCTGAAGCCGCTGGCACGGGTTCTGGAACAGGCCAATGCGCCCAGTACCCTGTCCGACAACGATCATTCGATGGCGGCGCAGATCATCCGCCACAACGTCACACATATGCAATGCACCCCGTCGATGGCGCGGATGATTGCGATGAATGACGAAGCGCGGATTGCCCTGGGGCATGTCCAACACCTGATGCTGGGCGGTGAGGCGCTGCCGGGCGAACTGGTCGAAGACCTGCGCGAATGCACTGGCGCCAAGATCCAGAACATGTACGGGCCGACCGAAACCACGATCTGGTCGACCACCGATGATGTCGCGCCCGGGGCGAAGGGCATCGTCAATGTCGGCACGCCCATCGCCAACACCTCGGTCTATGTGCTGGACGCGGCGGGGCAGCCTGCGCCCATCGGCGTGCCGGGAGAGTTGTTCATTGGTGGTGAGGGTGTGACACGGGGCTATTGGCAGCGGGCCGAACTGACCGATGACCGGTTCCTGCCCGATCCGTTTGCGGATGAGGCCGGGCTGACCGTTCCGATGGGCGCGCGGATGTACCGGACCGGCGATCTGGTGCGCTGGCGGGCCGATGGGCGGATCGATTTCCTGGGGCGCACCGACCATCAGGTCAAACTCCGCGGTCAGCGGATCGAACTGGGCGAGATCGAAACCGTAATGGCGGGTTTCCCCGGTGTGCAGGCCGCGGTTGTCATAGCGCGCGAGATTGGATCGGATACGCGGCTGGTGGGCTATATCACGACGAATGCGCCAGTGTCGGATACGGCATTGCGCGATCATCTGGTACAGCATTTGCCGGATGTGATGGTGCCCGCGCATGTGGTCACGCTGGATGCGTTTCCGCTGACGCCGAACAAGAAAATCGACCGCAAGGCCCTGCCCGAACCGATGCTGACCCGCGCCGCGTCTCCGATTGGGGACAGCGCCCCGGTCCAGGGCGACGGGGTCGAAGCACAGATTGCTGCGATCTGGTCGCGCATTCTGGGCGTCGATGGCATCCGCGCCGAGGATAATTTCTTTGCGCTTGGGGGGCATTCTTTGCTGGCCGTACAGGCGCATCGTGAAATCCGCGACAAACTGGGCCGCCCGGATCTGTCGATCACTGACATCTTCCGCTTTCCGACGTTGTCGGGGCTGGCGGGACATCTGGGATCGGACGCGGAGCCGGAAGCGCCGACCGTCGATGAACCGGCACGGGCTGATACCATGTCAAAACGCCGCGCGATGCGCGACCGGCGTCGCATGCGGACCAGTTAAGCGTGCTGTCGCAAGCCCCGCATCAGTCTTGCCTGCGTCTGGCGCGGACTCTGTTCGCACCAGATATCGCCATTGCGGCCTCCGACCCTCGGGTGCTGCACGACATGTTGCCCGATGAGGCGGCCAGCCTGCTGGCGTCGGTGCCCAAACGTCAGCGCGAGTTTTCTGCCGGGCGAAGCGCTGCGCGTCAGGCCATGACCGATCTTGGGCACCCCGCCTTGCCGGTGCTGCAGGGCGCAGACAGAGCCCCGGTCTGGCCGGGCGGGCTTACCGGTAGCATATCGCACTCCAAAACCGCCTGTCTGGGGGTCGTCGGATCGGTGCGCGCGTTGGGTGTGGACGTTGAAGAGGCCGAACCGTTAGAGGCGAACCTGATCCCGATCATCTGCACGCCGCGCGAACAAGACTGGCTGGCGGGGCAAGACCCGGTGATGCTGCGGCTGATTTTCAGCGCCAAGGAATGCGCCTATAAAGCGCAATATACGCTAAGCCGCACGTTGTTCGGGTTTGACGCGCTTGAGCTGACGATTGACGGCTTTGACTTTACCGCCTGCTTTCTGCGCGATATCGCTCCGTTCCAAACCGGCGATACGCTGACCGGGCGTTTTGCGATGGATCGCGATCATATCATCACGGCCATGACGCTTCGGGCGTGAAAGGCGTGTTCAGGTAGGGTAAACCAAGATCATGTTGCACCCCGAAGGAAACCGGATTCCCTGATGCCTCTGCGTGTTTTGTTCGTTCTTGTCCCCGTTCTTTTGATCGTGGTGGCCGTTGTCTGGTGGCTGTGGTTGCGGCCAAGGCAGCCTGACCCGGCAATGGTGGACGCGGCCTATGCCACGTCCTTGCCAGCGCCCGATCGCCCGTTGCGCGTCTTTCATCTGGGTCACAGCCTGGTTGGCCGCGACATGCCTGCGATGCTGGCACAGCTGGCCGCGCCTGAGCATCAGTATGAAAGTCAGCTGGGGTGGGGCACATCGCTGAAACAGCATTGGGAGCCGGGCGAAACCATCAACGGGTTCGACGCGGAAAACGACCATCCCCGGTATCGCGATGCAAAAGAGGCAGTGTCATCGGGCGAATATGATGCCGTGATCCTGACCGAGATGGTCGAGCTGAAAGACGCCATCAAGTATCACGACAGTGCAAAGTACCTGTCGAAATGGGCCGATCTTGCGCGGGCCTCGTCGCCGACCACTCAGGTGTATTTGTACGAAAGCTGGCACCGATTGGATGATGCTGTTGGATGGTTGGCACGCCTGGATACGGATCTGGAAAAGTTGTGGGAGAATAAGGTGCTGCTGCCGGATCTGGCTGGATCCGCTGATCGCGCGATCCATGTGATCCCTGCCGGGCAAGTCATGGCGCGGTTTGTGCGTGCGGTCGAAGACAGGGGCGGCGTTAAGGGTATCAAGGGGCGCGAAGACCTGTTTGCGCGGGAATCCGACGGCACCCTTGACCCGATCCATGTCAACGATCTGGGTGCCTATCTGGTGGCCCTGACGCATTATGCCGTTCTCTATCACCAATCCCCCATCGGGCTGCCGCATGACCTGCTGCGCGCCGACGGCACCCCGGCAGATGCGCCCAGCGCCGAGGCCGCTTTGCTGATGCAGGAGACGGTCTGGGACGTTGTGCGCGGGTACCCCAAGACGGGAGTTGCACAATGAGCTGGTTGTCATCTCTGGTCGGCGTGATCTTTGTCGGGCACAGCCTGTTCGGCCAGACCAATCCGCAGATGCTGAAAGAGGTTCTGGAAAAGACCGCACCACAAGTGCAGGTTTCGGCCCAGATCATCAATGGCGCCCCTCTCAAGCACAATTGGGAGCATGGCGCGGATACTGAAACCAACGCGCGCGATGTTCTGCTGCAAGGCAACACCAACGTCGTCATCCTGACCGAAGCGATCCCGCTGCAGAACCATCTGGAATGGAGCAGCACGACCGAATACGCGCAGCGTTACTATGACCTCGCCGTTGCGTCGCGGCCCGATACCCGGGTGTACCTGCAGGAAACATGGCACAACCTGCTCAGCGGCACCGGGGCCGAGGTGCAGTATGACGACAATGCTGACATCCCATGGCGCACCCGACTGGATCAGGATCTGGCGAAATGGCAGGGCGTCGTTAATACAGTGAATGCGTCGCGCAAGGGCGATACGCCTGAAATGGCGTTGATCCCAGCCGGTCAGGCGATGGCGCGCCTGCAGGATCTGATCGCCGAAGGGGCCGTTGACGGGCTGGGCGACATTCGTGACGTGTTTGAAGATGACATTCATCCCAATGATGTCGGGTTCTATTTCCTGACCATGTTGCAATACGCCGTGCTGACTGGCGAAAGCCCGGTCGGCCTGCCGCACCGGTTGAGTGATCCTTGGGGCGGGTCATACAAGACACCCAATCCGGCACTGGCCAAGGACTTGCAAACCATCGCCTGGGAAACCGCGACAGACCTTGGCACGGTGCCCGAAGGCGCAGCACCCTCCGCGTCAGCCCCCGTCGAAACGGCTGAGTTTGTCGCCGTGGATCCGGCCCCTGTTGCCGTCGCCCCCGACAGTCCTACCCCAGTCGGCCCCGTGCCACTGGCCATCGGTCTGTCAGGGGTCACGGACTGGAGCGCCCAGTCACCGTTTATCGATGTGATGAAAACCGCCCGCCCGTGGATCGGACACCTGCCCCGGCAGTGGGGCGGTGTCACACACGAAGATCTTGAGACTGCCGGATACCTGGACGACCACGGCTGGCCACTGGAAAAACCGCCCGAACTGGGGTCAATCGGGACGATGCTGCTGACCGATCTGCCGGAAGAGGCGGTGTCTCTGGCGGGGCGTTATCGGGTGACGTTCGACGGCAATGGGATCATCGAGGTCAGAGGCCGCGCCCGCAACGTGCGCTATGGCAAGAACCAGATTGAGTTTGATTTCAGCCCCGGCCCCGGATCGGTCGATATGCGCATCCAGCGCACGGACCGGGCGCGCAAGGGCGATTATGTGCGCAACATCACCGTGGTGAAACTGGACCACATCGCGGCATTCGAAGCGGGCGCTGTATTCAACCCGGATTGGCTGGACCGTTTGATGGGATTTCAGACCGTGCGGTTCATGGACTGGATGCTGACCAACCATTCGACCCAATCAGCGTGGGAAAACCGCCCCAAACCTGACGATTATACCTATGCCCGCAAGGGTGTTCCGGTTGAGATCATGGTTGAGCTGGCGAACCGGATCGGGGTGGATGCCTGGTTCAACATGCCTCACCTTGCTGATGACGACTATGTGCGCCGGTTCGCCGAGACCGTGAAGCAAACGCTTTGGTCCGATCTGAAGGCCTATGTGGAATTCTCGAACGAGGTCTGGAACTGGCAGTTCCAGCAGGCCGTCTGGGCCGACACGATGGCGTTGGAGCGGTGGGGCAAAAAGAACGCGTGGCTGCAGTATTACACCATGCGGGCCAGTGAGATTGCCGATATCTGGACCGAGGTTTTCGCGGACGAGGCGGATGACCGGCTGGTCCGGGTGATCACCACGCAGACCGGGTGGCTGGGGCTTGAGGTCGATATGCTGGCGGCCCCGCTGTGGATGGCCGAGAACCCCGAAATGATCGCCCCGCATGAGCATTTCGATGCCTATGCTGTTACCGGATACTTCGGCGGCGGTCTTGGTCTGGAAGACCGCTGGCCGATGATTTCGCAATGGATTGAAGACAGCCGGTTGCAGGCTTTGACCATCGCCAACGACCGCGGGTTGACGGGCGAGGCGCGCACTGCGTTTCTGGAAGACCATCAGTATGATACCGCCATGGCACAGGCGGCTGCGGAAGTGCGGGACGGCATTGTCAGCGACGATCCTGAGGGGTCTTTGAGTGATCTGGTCGAACGGGTGTTCCCCTATCACGCCGAGGTCGCACAGCAGCATGGGCTGGACATGATCATGTACGAAGGCGGCACGCATGTTGTTGGAATTGGCCCGATGGTCGACAATGCCGAGCTGACCGCGTTTCTGCACCGCCTGAACTATAGCGCGGAAATGGGGGCGTTGTATGTCGATCTGATCAAGGGCTGGCAGGCGGCGGGCGGTACATTGTTCAACGCCTATGTCGATGTCTATACGCCGACGAAGTGGGGAAGCTGGGGCACGCTGAGGTATCTGTCTGACGACAACCCGCGTTGGGACGCCCTTGAAAGCTTCAAATGACCCGCATCGCCAGCATTATCCTGCCTGCCCACAACGAGGCGGGTTACATCGAGGCTTGCCTTGGCGCGGTGCTGGAGTCGGCTCCCTTGCCCAAGGGCTGGCGGGGCGAGCTTCTGGTGGTCGCCAATGGCTGTACTGACGATACCATCGCGCTGGCGCAATCTGTCCCGCGTGGCAACGACTGGCCGGTCCGGGTGCTTGAGGTACCAGAGGGCGGAAAGCTGGGCGCGTTGAACCGGGGCGAGGCCGAGGCCCGGGGCGAAGTTCTGATTTATCTGGACGCCGATGTGATCGTCAGCCCTGCGTTGTTGCCCAGTCTGGTGCAGGCGCTGGATGTCCCTGCCCCGCTTTATGCCGGCGGGGTGCCACAGGTGGCCCCGGCCGACAGCCGGGTCACCCGTGCCTATGGCCGGTTCTGGACGCGCCTGCCGTTCACGCGCGACGGTGTGCCGGGGTTTGGGATTTTTGCGATGAACCGCGCCGGGCGAAATCGCTGGGGGGCATGGCCCGACATCATTTCGGACGACACCTTTGCCCGGCTGAGCTTTGCCCCCCAGGAACGCATTGGGGTGCCTGCGGACTATACGTGGCCAATGGTCGAAGGGTTCACCAATCTGGTCCGGGTACGCCGACGTCAGGACGCCGGTGTCAATCAGATCAAGGCCCGCTTTCCCGAGCTGTTGGCAAATGACGACAAGCACCGCGTGTCTTTGGATATGCTGATGCGGCTGTTTCTGTCCGATCCGCTGGGGTTCTGTGTGTATGCGGCGGTTTCAGTCGCGGTTTGGGCTGGGCTGTTTCGCAGCCAGTCCCGCTGGGCGCGTGGGCGTTAAGTGCCTGAAACCGCGCCTTCGATGAACCCGGCAAGCTTGCCCGCCTCGACATCCACGTCATGGCGCATCAGCACGCGCAGGCGACCGGCCTGCCCCATCCGCGCCAGATCCTCATGCGGTGTTGCCGCCATATCCTTGATCGCGCGGGCCAGCGTGTCTGTGTCCCCTGCGGGCACCAGCCAGCCTGTGATCCCCGGCTGAACCAGTTCGGGCATGCCTGCGATATAGGTGGCGATCACCGGGCGGGCGGCGGCCATCGCCTCCATCACCACCATCGGCAGGCCTTCGGCAAAACTGGGCATCACCAACGCATGGGCTGCGGCCAATTCGGCGCGCACTCCGGTTTCCGGCAACCAGCCGGTGAGGGTGATTTTATCCTGCAAGCCATGCGCGGCAATGGCCTGTTCAAGATCACCGCGCATGTCGCCATCGCCCACCAGCGTCAGATGAACCGGGCTGTCGCGTAGCTGGGCCATGGCGTTGACCAGCACCATCTGGCCCTTTTGTTCGACGAACCGCCCGATTGACACCAGACGCAGTGGGCCTGTGGGCAGGGGTTCGGGATCAGAAAACGCGGACGGTTCGATACCGCAATGGACCACCTTCAGGCGTGGCCATGTTGTAAAGGCCGCCCAGCGCGAAAGCTGGCTGCGCCCGAACTGGCTGACACCAACCGCAAAGGCCGCATTGTCGAGCTTGTCGCCCAGCGACAAGGCGCGCGGGGCATCAAATTCTTCCGGGCCGTGGGTGGTAAAGCTGTAGCCTGGCCCGCCAAGCGCCCGCACCAAACGCGCCACCATCGCTGCGTTGGTACCAAAATGCGCATGGATGTGTTGAACGCCGTCCTGATGGCAGCGATCCGCGATGCAAGCGGCCTCGGCCAGATAGATCACATGACGTAGCCTGCCAACCTCGGAGAGGCGGCCTGCGCGCAAGGCGATCCGCAACGCGGCAAAGGTTTGGCCGGGTGATTTGAAAAAGGCCGCTGCCAGCCCGGTCAGCAAGCGTAGCCCCCCCTGATCAAGGATGTATTCGGTACGCTCTGCCTCGCCCAGATCAAGCGGGTCGACCAGTTGCGCATCCGACCGGCGCATCGCCAGTCGCAGCACCGAAAACCCGCGCCGTTCCAACGCCTGCACTTCGCGACGTATGAAGCTGTGCGATGGCTGCGGATAGGTGTTCAGAACATAGGCAATTTTCACGGGCGGCCCTAACGGTTGGTACTGCCACACACCTAGCCTTTGAAAGCCAATGTGAAAAGCGTGCCGCCTGCCTGTGCCGTCAATGGCAGATCGGGGGTAGGATTGTTTCGCAACCGTGGGAATTCGGGACCGTTTTTCCCTGCACCTCGGGGTAACCATCCAGATGGCATGACGCTAAGTTGGTTCCATCACTGACAGGCAGCGTCCCCGATTCGGCAGGACGTGTTCGGGAACAGGACTGACGCAGACCAGATGAGCAGGGTTTCCGCCATCTTTCTTGGTAACAGCCTGATGTCGCGCGTGCTGCGCGGCGGATCGTGGTTGGTCATCGGCTATGGCGGCAATCAGGCCCTGCGGCTGGCCGCAAATCTGATCCTGACGCGGCTGTTGTTCCCCGAAGCCTTCGGTCTGATGACGCTGGTCAACGTGATCCTTGTCGGCTTGCAGATGTTTTCGGATTTCGGGCTGGTGCCGTCGATTGCGCAGAACCCGCGCGGCGATGACCCCGATTTTCTGGATACCGCCTGGACACTTCAGGTGATCCGCGGGTGTGTTCTGTGGGTGGTGACCTGCATGTTGGCCTGGCCCGCCGCACAGTTTTATGGCGAACCGGACCTTATGCTGTACCTGCCCATCGCCGGGCTGACCGTTTTGATCAGCGGGTTCAACACGACGGCGATTGAAACCGCCCACCGGCATCTGTTGGTCGGGCGGGTGACGGCCCTTGATCTGATCAGTCAGGTGCTGGGCGTGGCGATGATGGTCTGGCTGGCCTGGGTCACGCAATCGGTGATCGCGCTGGTGTTGGGCGGGATCATACAAACCACGGTGCGGTGGTTTCTGACCTGGTATCTGCTGCCCGGGCACAGAAACCGCTTCCGGCTGGAACCGGCGGCGGCAAGCAACCTGCTGCATTTCGGCAAATGGCTGTTTTTCAGTACCGTATTCTGGTTCTTCACCAGTCAGGGCGACCGGGTGATCCTTGGGAAATTCCTGCCGCTTGAGATGCTGGGCCTGTACAATATCGGTTTTTTCCTAGCGAGCTTTCCGACCCTGATGGCGCAAAACATCAACGGGCGGCTGCTGATCCCGGTCTATCGAGACAAGCCTGCAAGCGAGTCGCGCAAGAACTTCCTGAACCTGCGCAAGCTGCGGTCAGGCATCACCATGAGCCTGCTTGTGATGTCGATGATCTTTGCGTTCTTCGGGCCGGCCCTTGTCGATCTGATGTATGATGCACGTTACACGCTGTCGGGGCCGATGGTCACTCTGATCGCCTGTTTGCTGACACCTGCGATGATTGTGGTGACCTATGATCAGGCCGCTTTGGCCGCAGGCGACAGCCGGTCTTATTTTTTCTATTCGGCGGCCCGCGCTGCGGCGCAAATCGGATCGATCCTGCTGGGAGTCACCTATTTCGGGCTGGTTGGCGCGATTGTCGGGATGGGGGTGGCAAGTGTCATCAGCTATCCGATGGTCGTCTGGCTGTCGCGCAAACACGGAGTCTGGGATCCGCTGCATGATGCCATCTTTGCGGTTCTGACGATCTTTCCGTCATCGCTTGCGATCTGGCTGCACTGGGATCGGATCGTTGCACTGGCAGCGGCCAGCTAGGCGTCCCCGATCAAAGAACCGCTTCATCCTTCTGCTTGACCTTCGGTCCAAGCCCGAACCACTTTCGCTTGGGGCGGGTGTCAAGAAACGGCACCGACACCACCGGACGGAAGCCGATTTCGCGCTGCATCTGCGCGGCTGAGCGGATCACCGGGCGACGCAGATCGAGCAGGAAGGCGATAAGCAGGGCAAGGCCAACGCTGGCCACGCCCCCCATCAGCGCCAGCTTTTTGCGGCTGCCTGTGATTGGATAATCCGGGATTGTGGCTGGCTCCAGCACGGTCAGGCGCCCGGACTGGGCCTGTGTTTCCAACCGATAGCCGACTTCAGCCTCGGTACGGCGTTCGGCCAGGTTATCAAGCTCGGCCTGCAGCTGTTCCAGTTCGCGTTCATACGCGCCGACGCGCCGTTCCACTTCCGGGGCGGTTTCAACCGAGGCTTCAAGTTCCGCCTTACGATCAGCCAAAAGGACACGTTGCGCTTCGAGCGTGGCAAGTTGTTCGTTGAAATCAGCCAGTTTACGCTCGGCTGTCGCCTTACGCTCGGTCTCGCTGACGTTTTGGGCGGCGCGCTCGATCTCGATCCGCTCGCGCGCGATATCCAGCAGGCCCTGATTAATGGTGGCGATTTCAGAGCGGCGGAATTCGATACTGCCGGGCATCGAGACTTCGTTGGCATTGCGATAGGCCGCAAATTCGTCATCCACGCGCGCAATTTCAGCCCGCAACGTGTCAGCCCGCGCTTCGAAGAAGGCCAGCGTTTCACGCGCCTGTTCGATCCGGGATTCGTTCGTCAGTTCGATTGTGCGTTGCGAGATTTCATGCGCGACCTGTTGGGCCTGCAACGCGGTGGGCATGTCGGCGGAAATTGTCAGGATCGACACCGCGCCATCGTCAAAGCCGCCACTGGGCGCCGCGGCGGTTCCCTGAACCCGCACCGACTGGCGCAGTCTCAGCACAAGTTCGGCCTGGGTCAGACCACGGTACTGTGAATAAAGGTCGTATTTGTCGATGATCTCAAGGACGCTGTCGCGCGCCATCAGGCGTTGTTCGATAAGTTGCAGACGCCGGGCCGATGACCCTTCGGCGGTCGAACGCGCCAGTTCGTCCGCGATTTTGGGTTGCGAGAACTGGATGACTTCGATCGAGCGATACATGTGCTGTTGGCCAAGCGCGAACAGCACGGACAAAACACTGCCAAGAACGATGACCATAGCAATCACAACTGCGCGACGACGCAGCATGTCGATGGCATCATCAAGCGAAAAAATAGAACCCATTCGCCTTTTCCTGTAAATCGGACTTGCCCAAGGCGGCAAACTGCCCGCCCGTTCGCCGGGCCTTGTCGAGTTTAGACCAAATTAAACCGGCAAAACTATGGCGAATTCGCGGTTCCGGAGGGATCAGCTGTCGTAGTCTTCGACGCTTGACCGCCGGGCCCGGTTCAACACCACGCCCAACAAGCCAACCTGATCGCCCATGACCTCTTCGCAGGCGGCAATCTGCGCCGCTGTGGTCTGTTCTGCGTCCGACACCAGCAGCACACAATCGACATGGGCCAGACAGGCCACAAAGTCGTCATGCGACAGCACAGCCGGAAGATCGCAGATCACCACATCCGGATGCACAGTATCGACCATCGCCTCAAGCGTCTCGGTCGCGCCGGTTCCATGCAACAGTTCGGCCGCGAAACGGTCGGGGCTGTCCGCAAGACCCAGGGCCAGCGTATCGCCGACACGCACCAGATGATCGACCGTGGGCACATCCCCCCGCAAAAACCCGTGCATGTCGCCGTGTCCGTGAATATCCAAGGCAGAGGCAACACCGGGGTCGCGCATGTTGAGATCCATCAGAACGACACGGCTGTCAGGAATGCGTGCCAGGCTGAGCGCCAGATTCACCGCCGTAAACGTCGCACCGCAACCTTTGGTCGGGGCCGCAATGGCAACGCGCTTCCAGCCTTTCGATTTGATCCCCTGCAACAATCTGGACCGCAACAGATCAAAGGCCCGGGCCGCCGGATCATCGCGAAAGAAGCTGATGAGAGGCAAATTGCCAAGGATGTGCTTGCGCACGCCGGGACGGACCTGATGCAGGCGATTCCAGTCTTCGGGCAGCGGCACCGGCAGGTTTTCAACAGTCGGTTTAGCCGATGTTTTTTTCTGAACGGGTTCGGTGATCTTTTCCGGTTCGGGCTGATGCACCGCCACCAACTTTCGGTTGGCGGCCTTACGGCGAAAGATCCGGCTTTCCTGCTGATCATCGCTCATTACTTTTTGGTCTTCCCACTGGGCCAGGTTCGGTTGCAGGGTCCGGTCCCCCGCGTCAGCCCACTTAACATAGTCTTTCATACCGCTTACCCCAAATGCTCATTCTGGCCCGGCCCCCCGCGCCCCCGGACGTTTCGGCGTCTGACGTGTTCAGTACCCGGTACGGCGTGCAACCACGCCCACTGTGCGAAACATGATGGCAGCATCCGTCCAAAGCGAAATAGACTGGAAATAGGCGGCATCCACCTGGCACCGGTAATCGAACCGGTTTTCGTTGCGCGCCGACACCTGCCACAATCCCGTGATCCCCGGTTTCACCGCGAAATAGGCTTGCGGATCACCATACAAAGGCAATTGATCAGGCATCATCGGGCGTGGGCCGACAAGGCTCATCTCGCCGGTCAGGACATTCCAGAGTTGCGGAAGTTCGTCCAGCGATGTCGCCCGCAAGAACGCGCCCACATGGGTAATGCGAGGGTCGTTCTTCAGCTTCTGGGTCGCGTCCCATTCGGCCCGCATTTGCGGATCATCCGCCAGGACACGTTCCAGCATCCCGTCCGCATCCCGAACCATTGTCCGCAGTTTCAGCAGATGGAAGACCGACCCATGTTCGCCCAGTCGTTTCTGACGATAGAACGGCAGGCCGCTTTCGAACCAAAGCGCGATGGCGCTTAGCAAAATCACCGGCAGTGCAACGGGCAGTGAGATCGCGACCAGACACAAATCAAGAACCCGCTTGCCGAACCGGCCATACGCGCTAGTTTTCTGGTCAGGTTGAAGAGACCGCGGGGCGTGCGTTACGTTGGCGGCCGCTTTCCCGGGAAACCCGGCGATCTCGGCGCTCGGCAACAAATTGGTCAGAGCGGATGATGCAGCGATGCTGATCTCGCTGCGATCAAGCAGCGCGACCATATTGCTTTCCTGAAACCCATCTTTCATCTGTCACCCAGTCATCTCGGCGTCCTGTGCAGGCACAGTCCATGCGCATGCAGTCCAACCGGTCTTATTTTCTTTCAACCTCGGGAAAAGCAGCTCCCCGGGAATACGATCTGTCTTGGCGGTTAAGGCCCCCCACAGAGCCATTTTGCCGTTGCAGCTAATCAGCGCCAACTTTCGCCCTGAAATCGCCATGATTGAATGTACGTCCGATCTCGAAAGTTTTCAGTACTTCTGAATAAACAGTTTGTTTCCTGCCTCATAAGTGGGAAAAAACCCTGTTTTTTCACCGGGATGAGGAACCAATCGCAGCAGAATTATTCGGATTGTTCACAGATCAAAGGGCAAACCCCTTCCGAATCAAATGCGCGTCAAACCCCCCATCAGTTGACCGACTTTGTGTCACCCTACACCTAAAACGTATAAATTCTTACGAAAATTTCAAATCATGACCCGACGTCAGCCAAGGCTACTGCCCGCTGATTGTCGGTCAAATCCTGGGAAAATCAGTGAGAGCGGAATTGGCCCGGAGTTTTCCCCGTCCACCGTCTGAAGGCATCGTTGAAGGCCCCAGATTGTGAATATCCGAGCAGATATGAAATCTCGGCCAGGGTCAGATCGCTGTCCTTCAGGTAGGATTTCGCAAGCGATGCCCGCAACGAATTCAGCGCCGCCTTGAAACTGGTGCCTTCTTCGGCAAGTCGACGCGACAGCGTGCGCGCGCTCATCCCCAGAGACGAAGCGACGTGGACATGTGTCGCCCGCCCGACCGTCAGATGGGCGGCAATTGCGCGCTCGACATCAAGGATCAGCGACGGGACATTTCGGGATTTGTCGCGCAAGACCATTTCGCAGTGATCCTGCAGTACCAGATGCAAATCATTGTCAGCCGTCAGCAGCGGCAGATCCAGATCCTTCGGCGCAAAATGAACCGCGTTCTCGGCGTCTGCAAACCGGACTTCGCTTTTGAAAAAGCTTTCGAACGCGTCAAGGTTTGTCCGCCGCGCGTGCCGGAAAGACACGCAGCGCGGCGAAAAATCCCGGTTCGCGGCCAGCCGTAAGTCATGGATCAGGCCAGATGCGCCAAATTCGACAAACTGCCGACGGTTGACGTCATGCGGCACGACATACCGCCAGACCAGTTTACCGGTGCGCTGCAGTTCAGACGGGTCAAGTTCGACTGCGTCAGAAAACACCCGCATGTAGCGGATCATGTTGCCAAGGGCATCGCGGATCGTCGGTGACGACATCCCGACATAGCTGATCAGACCCGCCTTGCGGAAATCGCGCTTCTGGCCGCGCTGATGGCCAAGTATGTCGTTCTGGGTCAGGTGAGATGCGTTTTCAAAGAACTGCGCGATTTCGCGAAACGGCAGAACCGGGTGATCGCGAGTCAGAATGTCCGGGCCGACGCCGGTCCCCTCAAAGATCTGCGCTTCGGAATACCCTTCCCGCAGCAGAAACTGCGCCAGGTATTTTACCGCGAATGCCCCGTGGTTTGGCCCTGTGGTCACCGATCCGCCCTGCCTGACCATGTCGTGTTCTTGCGCGGAGCGTTCAGGTAAATGCGTGTCATATTGAGGTCGTTCCGAAATTGAATGCCGAGATATTTTAGGAACCTAGCTGATATCGCAACGACTTTGGCCGAAAATCTGAAAAATCTGTCCAGTTTTCCAAGTGCATTGGCCGCACCCCTGCCCACATGACCTAAAGGCAACTTGCAATGGAGGACGAATGGACCGCCTGACAGAAATGGAAGTTTTCGCGACTGTGGTTGAGCAAGGCGGCTTTACGGACGCTGCCCGCGAACTTGGAATGTCCAAGTCAGCCGTGTCAAAACACATCACCGCGCTAGAGGGTCGTCTGGGCGCACGACTGTTGAATCGCACGACCCGCAAGGTCAATCCGACAGAAATCGGTCTGGTTTATTACGACCGTACAAACCGCGTTCGGACCGAAGCGGATGCCGCCGACGCGTTGGTGGCAGAATTGCATGGCGTTCCGACCGGCGTTCTGACGGTGGCGGCCCCACCGGATCTTGCGGTGCACGTCATCGCGCCACAGCTGGGCGGGTTCCTTGAGCTCTATCCGGGGATTTCGGTTCGGATCGAGCTTGAGCATGGCAAGCTGGATATGATTGGCGAGGGTATCGATGTCGCCATCCGGTGTGGGCATCAGCCTGACAGTACCTTGCTGGCGCGCAAACTGTTCACCTATGGTGCCAGACTGGTGGCAAGCCCGGCCTATATTGCCCGCCACGGAGAACCACGCCTGCTGGATGACCTGAAGGACCATCGCCTGCTGACCCGGTCCAGCCGTCCGGGCAAGACATGGCGATTGGTGTCCTGCGATGGCGATATGCGGGTGATCCCGGTTGATCCGGTCCTGACAGTGAACGACGGACAAGCCCTGCTTGATGCGGCGATCTCTGGCCTTGGCATTGCCCGGTTGCCCGGATTTTTGTGTGATGACGCGATAGAGATGGGGCTTCTGGTCGATGCGATGCCCGCTTTGCCGGTTATGTCCACCGACGTCACGGCCCTGCATGCCTCGGGCAAGTTTACACAACCCAAGGTCAGGGCGTTTGTCGACTATATCGCAGGCGCGCTGGCCCCAAGACGGCATTGATCAGAACGTCTTTGACTTTGACATTGGCGACGGTGCGCGCCCAAATAGACGACGCATCTATTATGCATTTCAGGGAGGACCACGTTCATGCCGAATACACTTCAGGTGTTGTACCCAATCTCGGACGACACGAATTTTGACTATGACTATTATCTGTCCACACACATGCAGCTGGTGGGGGAACATATGGGTCCGCATATCGACCGAACGCTGGTCACCAAAGGGCTTGCCGGCGGGCCAGACGTGCCGCCCGGGTTCTATGCTGTGGCGTCGATCGTCTTCAAAAGTGACGAGGCCATGGGCGCAGCCATGAAGGCGTCCGGACCTGTTCTGGCTGACATCCCGAACTTCACCAACGTTAAGCCCCTCACCCTGATCGGCGAGGCCGTCGGCTAGCAACTTTGCCCCTGCGCCCCCGGGGCCGAACTTCGTCCCGGGGGCGTGCCCCCTTTATCGGCGCAGGCCCAGAGGGGCTCCGATTTGAGGGGACGGCTCTAACCCGGCATGATCGGCTTTCATTCTGGCGAACCGTTGGACCGCCCAGTCAGGATATTCGGCAGATCGGCCCGTGCCGTGATCCACGTTCATCAGGATGGATTCCTGCGTGGCCGTGATGTCGCCGGTTCTGTCCGACACCATTTCCGCAAAGAAATGCAGCCGCTTGCGATCATGATCCAGCAGCCGGAAGCGGACCGCAAACGTCTCGCCCTCCAACATCTCGCGCAGATAGTGCTGATGTGACTGAAGGATGTAAGGCCCCTGCCCGCTGGCGGCGGCATGTTCTTCGCCGATGCCAAGATAGTCTGACAGCAACACGTCCGACGCCTGATCAAAGGCGATCCCATAATAGCCGACATTCATATGCCCGTTATAGTCGATCCACCCCTGTTCGACTTGCCGTTTCTGCACTTCGACCGGCGCTGGGTATGGCCCGTCATGGCCGGTAATCGGGTCTCTGCTCATAACTGCCTCGCAATTGGAACCATGCGGGTCACTTTGCCCGGAACGTGATGGTCCGCCAAGCCATGAACAGTTGCCTTTTGAACGACATCCGCCATTCTGACGACCGAACACGCGACAATGGCAGAGGGCCCCATGAAAGACATTTATCTTACCAAAGACGCGACAGGCCTTGCTGCATTGGTCGAAACCGGCGAGGCGACGCCGGATGAACTGCTTGATATCGCGCTGGAGCTGACAGCCGAGCGCAATCCGGCCTTGAACGCCGTTGTTCATCAACAAGAGGCCGTGGCGCGTTCGGCGATTCAGTCCGGGCTGCCCGATGGGCCGTTCAAGGGCATTCCGTTCCTGATGAAGGATCTGGGGGCCGAGGCGCGCGCCTATCCCACCAACAACGGGTCGCGCCTGTTCGCGGATATGACCTGGGGCTATGATTCCGAGATCTTCTTGCGGATGCAGGCCACTGGCATGGTCAATTTCGCACGCACCACGTCGCCCGAACTTGGCATCGGACCGGTGACGGAATCCCAAGTTTACAACGGGCCGACGCGCAATCCATGGAACACCAACCACACGTCGGGCGGGTCGTCTGGCGGGTCGGGGGCGGCGGTGGCAGCAGGGATTGTTCCGGCCGCGCATGGGTCGGATGGCGGTGGATCTGTGCGTATTCCGGCATCGTCCTGCGGGCTGGTCGGGTTCAAACCGACGCGCGCGCGGTTGCCGGATGGGCCGCAAGCGGGTGAAGGTTGGGGCGGGATGGCGATTGACGGGTTCCTGACCCGGTCCTTGCGCGACACAGCCGCGTTGCTGGATGCCTGCGCCGGGCCGGACCTTGGCGCGCCCTATGCGGCGCCGCCGATGCCCTGCAGTTTTATGCAAGCCATGGGCAAGGACCCTGCGCCGCTGCGGGTGCGCTATAGCCACACGACGCTGAGCGGTGGAACCTTGCATCCAGAGTGTATTGCCGCAGTCGATGCTACATCCACTTTGCTGGCCGGGCTGGGCCATGAGGTTGAGGCGTTCAATCCGGGATTTGATCTGAATGTCGAGGCCATGATGATGGCCTGGACCAAAATCGTGGCCTGCGGTACCGCATTGAGTGTAAACGGAAAACTGGGCGGAAGCCCCTTGGATCCGACCATGATCGAAGGCGTGACGCGCGGGGCGATTGCCTATGCCGAAACCGTGTCCGGAGCGGACTATCTGGCGGCCGTAAATGAGGTCCACGCCTTTGGCCGTCGCATGTCGCGGGCCTTGGTGGATTGCGATGTTCTGGTGACCCCGACGCTGGCTGCGCCGCCGGCTGTGGTGGGGCAATTCAAGCCCGACAATGACGACTTCGTGGACTATCGCAATGGTCCTGGCGGGGTGTTTGAATACTCGCCCTTCACCGCGATTTTCAACGCGTCGGGGCAACCTGCGGTGTCTTTGCCGCTGCACTGGAGCGCGGATGATTTGCCGGTTGGCGTGCATCTGGCGATGCGGTTTGGCGAGGACGCAGAACTGATGTCGCTGTGTGGTCAGATCGAACGCGCGGCCCCCTGGTGGGACAAACAGCAGAGTCTGGTGCTGGGCGGGGTGCGCACGGGCTGAACCGGATTGGAGGGTTTCGGCGGCGTTTCGTACGATCCGGACTCCCGCAAATGGGCCTGATTTGGGCGCTTTGGGGAGTTTGCCCGCGGTTTCGTACGATTGGCAGGTTGCGCACGGTCTGAACAGGCCGCGTTAACCGTTTGAGGTCAGGATGGTCGGGCTTTCGGAGATTAGCCCAATGATCCAGATGGTCACCCTGACCCAGCTACGCGACAACCTTGGCCGATATGTCCGCGCCGCCCAATACGACCAGTCCCGGTTCGTGATCCTGAAAAACGGCCGCGAACGCGCCGGGCTGGTGCCGATGTCGGACCTGACCCTGCTGGACAACGCCGCCACCCGGTCGATGGATTACAAAGCCCTGCAAATCGCAGAAGAGATGCTGCGCTGGCGGATCATTCGGGAGGGGATGGAGGAGGTTGAGAGGTCGAGCTAGTCAATGACTGGCCACCAGATGCGGCTGGGGACATGTTCGAAGCCGAATAAAATACACTTAAGCCCATGACACTGGTATGAAAATGACGGCCACTCATTTTGTGCCAGATCGTCCTGTTCAGGATATTTTCATGGTGTTTCTCCGAATTCAGGTCATAGTCTGAGAACGAAAGAACCCTGGGGAGGAAGACTGAATGCTAAGAAAACTGCACATCGCTGCGGTGCTATCCATTGGATTGAGTGCGGGCGTCACATCGGCACAAGAAGTGCCCACAATGAAGATGACAACCGAAATCCCCGACGGGGTTACGACGCCTGACAACATTCAGACACGTGTGGGTGCACTGAATTTCTTTGACGGGGTGCCAGACGTGGAGTCGGCGCAGAAGGTTTACAACCTGCTCGACTTCACGCATGCCTATCAGGCGTTCCTGGATGGAACAAAGATCGCGTCGATGGACGCCATTCGCAAAGGCATCCTTGAATTTGGCCCGGCGAATACGACGGCTGTTCTGTTTGAAGGCCTTATGGATTCGAAGGCACTGTTTCTGACCGCCAACACAACCAGTGTCTACATGTTCTCGTGGTTGGAACTGGGCGATGAGCCGATGGTCATCGAAACACCACCCAACGTGCTGGGGTTCATCAACGATCACTGGTTCCGTTATGTGATCGATTTCGGGAACCTTGGACCTGACGAAGGCAAAGGTGGCAAGTTTCTGGTCTTGCCCCCGGGTTACGACGGCGAGATCCCGGACGGATATCACGTGGCGCCGACCACGACCTATGGAAACTGGGTGATCTGGAGAGGGTACCAAAAGGACGGATCAACGGATGACGCGATAAACAACACCAAAGAGTTGTTCCGGATGTACCCTCTGTCGCAAAAGGATAACCCACCGGATATGAACTTTGTGAATGCGTCGGGTCAGTTCATGAACACGATCCACCGCATGGATGAAAACATCTTTGACGAAATCAACGATGTTGTTCAGGCTGAACCCCTGATGGGAGAACGCCCTGAGCTTCTTGGTCATCTGGCTGCGATTGGCATCGTGAAGGGGCAGGAATTTGCGCCCGATGAACGTATGCGTGCAATCCTAAAGGCCGCTGCAAGCGCGGGTTCGGTCACCGTCAAGACAATCGTTTCCAAGCCGCGTGACGAACGGTTTTACTGGTATCCCGGCGAAAGCTATTGGCTGACAGCGTTTCCCGGTGGTGCCTATACGTGGGAACTGGATGGCGTAACGGTACATGACATTCGTGCTGGGTTTCATTTCTATGCGACCGGGATTACGCCAGCGATGGCGCTCAAGAAGGTTGGCAAAGGGTCACAATACGCCTTTACCTATCTCGACTCGAATGGAAACCCGTTGGACGGCTCAAAGACCTATAAGGTAAATGTGCCGAAAGACGTACCAGCCAAGGATTTCTGGTCGTTCACGCTGTATGACAACCAGACCCGGTCGATGTTGCAGACCGATGCGCAATTCCCGGCGATCGGCAGCAATGATACGGATGTCGCCCAGAACGAAGATGGCTCATACGACATTTACTTTGCGCCCGAGGCTCCGGAAGGCAAGGAAAGCAACTGGGTCCAGACGGTGCCCGGCAAAGGGTGGAATACGATCTTCCGGCTTTATGGGCCGCTTGAGTCCTGGTTCGACCAGACCTGGCGCCCGGGTGAGATCGAATTGATCGACTATGCCAAGAGCACTGGTGCCTGCTCTTGCGACTAGCAGAGTGATTGGGATAACCCTTGAACCAAATGGTTTTGGGCGGCGTCAGTTTGGCGCCGCCTTTTCTTTTTCCGGGCGTTCCGGGCTATGCGGCGCGCGCTCGGGTTGAAGCGGAATCGCGGGTTTCGGGGTGTTTCGCTCGATGCGTCGCATGACGTCTGCGCCGGGCTGGCGCCGATGTCAGACCTGACCCAGCTGGACAACGCCGCCACCCGGTCGATGGATTACAAAGCCCTGCAAATCGCCGAAGAGTGCTGCGCTGGCGGATCATTCGGGAGGGGATGGAGGAGGTTGAGAGGGGCAACAGTGAGTGAGCCTGGTTCGTCTTGCGTGATGCGACGGACATGCGGCCATCGCATCAATGGCAGCTATGCGGGACAATGCGGCCATCGATGCGCCTGCGCCAAAGTCGGCTTCGTGGATTTCAATCCGCTTTTGAAAACGCAAGATCGGCAGAGTTGCGGTTTGTTATGCCACCAGCCATACAGTCAGGACATAAGCCTTATCCGAGAGTGAACATGGACAATGTCCAACAAAACTGGCGCAACGACGTCGCCCATTTCCTTGCAGGAACTTTGCCCAAGGCTACGGATCGGCCAGGCTGGAATGACATGGCGTCTACGGCCTACCAAATCGGATGCATGGCCTTGGTAAAGCTTGGTTTTGCAGATGCAACAAATTGGGGGGCAGTACCTAAAGATGTTCCTGAACTTCCTGCGACTATGCCGCGATGGGATGACATCTGCATTTCTGTTCTTTGGCTTGCGAACCAACAAAACAAGCTTTCATTCCGCCTACCAAACGGAAGCCTCCCCCCAACTCGCATAGGAAACGGCTTTGTGATCGCGATGAAAGATCCACCACCGTCTCCGACCCCAAATATTACAGCTCGTTTTGGATTGGGCTGCGCACTCTGCAATGATGACGTTTTGCTATTGCTTCAGCAACTTAACCTTGTCTCGAACGGCGGTTGGACGCAACAGGCGGAATTCATTCTGTGGAGAACTTCGCCGAAGAATTGGTCCTTAGAGTTCCTGCACGACGAGCGTTTTTTGGGTGCGGTTCAAAAGGCTTCAGCTACCATTCCCGATGACATAGCGGCAGAGATTTCGGAGTTAACTGAGATTAGCGAAGAACACATCGACGAGCTAATAGCGTTGCATGAGGAGAAGCTCGATGAAGGGCGAGAGAAGTACGGGCCGAAGGCGCGGCTTGGTGAGGTTCCTACACGAGAGCAAGCACAACGCTCTCTCGAATTCTCGCGCAGAAACGCAATAGATTGGGTGTTCTTTCGCCACTGGAGAATCGACGATGGTTGGCTTTCTACGAAAGAGGCTGAAGCAACTCTGGACATCTTTCATGACAGGCTTGCGATTTCGATGCGCAGATCAGTTTTAAATGAATTGCACCCCTCGAAGCCTCAGTTTTTTGAATGAAACCGCATATCGTCCTTAAGGCTCGATCAGTAGCCTTCAGGATTGCCGACGTTCGCGACGAGCGCAGCATCCGGTAGAATGGGCTCTTACCGGACATTAGCTGCATCCCCAATCGAGGGTCGCTTTGGCAGATCCTTCAAAGCCTCCTATTGCTCAAATCCATATAGAAACAATACCAATTGGGTTTTGGGCATTGGCGTATTGCCGTTTCGCCGGGTTTTTTTGAAAACCCGGGACCCCGAGGCGCGGTTGTCCCCGCGAAAGCGGGGATTGGGTGCGCTGAGGGGGGCCCGATCAGGTCGAGGATGCGAGTGGGTCAGACCCATTTCGCCAGGGGGGGCAGGCTCATCAGGACGGCGTTGGCGTCGTGGCCGGTTTCGAGGCCAAATTTGGTGCCCCGGTCGTAGACGAGGTTGTATTCGGCGTAGAGGCCCCGGTGGATCAGTTGGGCGTCCTTGTCGGCGTCGGACCAGTCCTGAACGCGGCGTTTTTCGACCAAGGGGACGAAGGCGGGCAGGAAGGCGCGGCCGATGTCCTGGGTCAGGGCGAAATCGGCCTGCCAGTCGCTGGTGCAATAGTCATCCATAAAGATGCCGCCGACTCCGCGGGCGCGATTGCGGTGGGGGATGTAGAAGTATTCATCTGCCCATTCCTTGAGACGCGGGTAATGTGCTGCGCCGTGGGGGTCGAGGTGGGCCTTTTGCGTGGCGTGGAAATGCGCGGTGTCATCGTCATATTCGATGCAGGGGTTCAGGTCGGAGCCGCCGCCGAACCACCAGGCGTGCGGCGTCCAGAACATGCGGGTGTTCATGTGCACGGCGGGGGCGTGCGGGTTTTGCATGTGGGCGACCAGCGAAATGCCCGAGGCCCAGAAGCGCGGGTCGTCGGCCATGCCGGGCAGACCCTTGCGGGCCATCATCGCGGCCTGTGCGCGCTCACCCAGTGTGCCGTGGACGGTCGAGACATTGACGCCGACCTTTTCAAAGACGCGACCGCCGCGCATGACGCTCATTAACCCGCCGCCGGCGTCTTCGCCGTTGTCGCTGGCGCGCTTGGTCTGGGTGACCTCGAAGCGGCCCGGTTCAGCGTCTGACAGGGGGCCGGTGTCGTGGCTGTCTTCGAGGGCCTCAAACGCGGCGACGATGTCGTCACGCAGTTGGCGGAACCAGGCGGAGGCCGTGGTTTTTTCGGTGTCAAATGGGTTGGTCATCGCAGCTCTCCCTCGGGTCGGGTCGCCTTAGCATGGGCGTGTGCGGGATGCTATGCGCGTGCCAGTCGCAGGCGGTAGTCGCGGAACAGGAGAGCGGAGGCGGTGAGGACGGTGATCGAGAGCGGGATCATAACGACGACCGGGTGCCAGAAGGGGACGAAGGAGGAGCCGTTTTTGTCGGGGTCGTTCGCCTGTGCGGCGATGAGGTCGCCATAGCGGCAGGTGTCCCAATTGGTGAACAGCGTGCAGTTGGGCACGTTCTGGAACAGGCCGTAGACCTGTGTGGGATCAGCCCTGAGCCAGGCGCGGCCTTCGGGAAATTCGCTCCACGCCCATGCAAATCCGATCACGGGCAGCCAGCAAGTTGCCCAGGCCGAGACACGTTGCCAGATCAGGTCAAGTTCGGCCGTGTCCTGATCGGTCATCCAGAGTTTTGGGAACACGGCCTGAGTGGCGGGGACATGGCGCAGGTAGACGGCGACGAGCAACAGGCCGACGAGGTGGATGGCCTGGCCAAAGGTCAGCAGGATCAGGGGCACTGCCGAGGGTTCGGGGTAGAATTTGCTGAAGGCGGAGTTTGTAAGGCCCATTTGCCCATGGAACATACCGAAGAGCTGTTGCGCTATGACAAAGGTGATGATGGCGGAGAGGATGACTTTCATCGGTGATCTCCTGCTTTATTGCGGCAGCCGGAACAGGAGTCCGGCCAGTGCGGGCATGCCGAACTGGCTGAGCATCAGCGCCTGCGCGGCGGCGCGATCAAGGCTGAGGTCGGTGGTAATGGTCAGCCCTGCGGCACCCGGCGGTGCCGAGACCTGCAGGCTGTGGACCTGCGGGGCCAGCGTGCTGAGCAGGTCATGATCGCCCAGCGGTACCTCTAACTCATCCGACAACCGAACGCCCGAGGCGCGCAGGGCCGCTTCGAAATCGCCGGGGACGTTGTGGATGTTAGTGATTTCGACCTTCAGGCTCAGCCCCGGCGGGTCTGGGTGCCAGATGGGGGTGAGCGCCAGATCAACGGTTTTGGTATCCCGTATCAGGCGGGTCTTGAACGGGCTGCAGGCCCAGAATTCGCCCCGGACCCGCGTTGTCAGGTCGGCGCGGTCGCCTTGGGCGGATGTTACGCGGGTTGGTCCCTCCCAATACAGGCGGGCCTCGCAGGAGCCAAGATTGCCTGCATTGCGGGCGAGCGTGTCCAACTGATCGAGCACGGTAGGAGCAGCGGCGGATAGCGACAGGTCAAGCCGGTCGCCATTGGGTGTCAGGCTGTTGACGCTTAACGTGCCGCTGACCGGTGTGTCAGGATCAAGGGACGAGAAGGCAACGTTGCCCAACGGCTGCGCGAGACCGGGCTGGCCCGCAAGCATCACCGCGGCCATCGCGAGGGCGCACAATTGTTTTTGCATAAAATCGGCTCCGTTCAATGGGCCGATTGTAACATGGATCGGCGTTGCGCCAAAGGATCAATGGGCGGGGGCGGCGACGGGGTCGAGCAGCGTGCGCCCACCATCCAGCGTCAGAATCTGGCCGGTCATGAACCCGGCAGCGTCCGAGGCCAGAAACTGGGCTGCATCGGCCAGTTCGCGCGGGGCGGCGATGCGGTTCAGGGGCGTGTGGTCTTCGATATCCTGCCGGTATTCGCGGTTGTCTTTGAGCGTGCTTTTCAGCGATGTGCTCATCACCGAGCCGATGGCAATTGCATTCACGCGGATGCGTTTGGGGGCCAAAGCCACGGCAAGCGAGCGGGTGAGCTGATCAAGCGCTGCCGAACTGACGGAATAACCCAGCAGGTCGGGATGGGTGCGGCGCGCGGCGATTGAACTGAGGTTGATGATCGCCCCGGCTGAGCCTTCTTCCTGACCTTCGGACTGTTTGATCATGCGTTTGGCAACCAGCTGGCTGAGACGCAGGGCCGGCATCAGGTTCTGGTTCAGCAGGGCGATGACCGAGTCGTCGTCGGGATCAAGCGGGTCCGACGGGATCACCTGACGCGCGCCGTTCACCAGAATATCGACCTGATCAAAGGCATCGAGCGTGGCCGAAAGCAGGTTTGCGATGGTCAGCTTTTCGCGCAGATCGCCTGCGAAATAGCGGACATTGCTGTCTTCGGCCTGTTCGCCAAGTTCGTCGATCAGGCGGGCTTCGTCCATGTCGGCAAACATGACGTTTGCGCCTTTTTGAGCGAATTGACGGCCAATGGCGAGACCGATGCCGTTGGCGGCACCGGTGACAATCGCGGTCTTTCCGGCAATAGCGAATGACATAGGAGAATCTCCGTTGAGTTCGGGCGAGACTAGCCGGGTTCAGCGTCTGGGGCGAGAGGGGCGTGTGGCGCGCAGAACTTTGAACCGATAGTTGCTGGCGACACTGTCGACATGGGCAAAGCGCGTGGCCAACGTCGTCTCGTAGGGCAGATGGCGGTTGGCGACCATCCAGAGCGTACCGCTCGGAGTCAGACAGCGCGCGGCGGCTTCGATAAAGGCCTGCCCGATGCCGGGATCAGCGGCCCGACTGGTGTGGAACGGCGGGTTCATCACCACAGCGTCGACACGGTGATCGGGCGTCCATCGGGTTGCATCGGCCCAGTGGAACCGGGCGCGCGGGTCGGTGACGTTCAGGCGGGCACAGTCCAGTGCGATATGATCGGCTTCGACCAGATCCAGGGTTTCAAGCTTTGGGTCGGCCAGCAGATGCCGGGACAGGTAACCCCATCCGGCCCCCAGATCGGCAACGCGTTTGCCCAGTTGTTTCGGCAGGGTGTTGACCAGAAAGGCCGAGGCCGGGTCGATCCCGTCAGCGGAAAACACACCTGGGGCGGTATGAAACCCGTCAACGATCTGTGTTTCAGGCGGGCGCCAGTCTTGGAACATGTCGGGCGCGGCCGCGAGCCAGAAAATCTTGCCATGCGCTTTGGACACCGGGCCGCCGATGTCAGTGCGCTTGCGGATGTCTTTCAGGACGCTGTCGATGCCGTCGGTCTTGCCCCCATCAATGACAAGCGGGCCATCGGTGCAGGAGGCAGCCGTGTGTATGACAGCGCGGATCAGCGCCTTGGCGCGCGGCAGGCAAATGATCGATGCGGCGTAGGGACCTTCGGCGGCGGGTGTACAGTCGAACCCCTGCGCCGCGAACCCGTCATGGTCTGGTTTGAAGGGCTGGATGATCTGAACCCGGTCTTTAGGGAGGTCAGACAGATCCATATCCAGACGCGGATGAAACACGGCAATGCGCCCGTCTTCGGGCAGCACCAAGCCACCCTGCTCAAGGGCCAGAGACAAACGAGGCGACATAAGCGGCCCCTATTCCTCTTTTTCCATGGTGCACTGCAGGGGATGCTGGTGGCGCAGCGCGAAATCCATCACCTGCCCCACTTTGGTTTCCGCGATTTCGTGACTGAACACGCCAACCACCGCCACACCCTTTTTGTGAACGATCAGCATGATTTCAAAAGCCTGCGCGTGCGTCATGCCAAAGAATCGCTCTAACACGTGCACGACGAATTCCATCGGCGTGTAATCATCGTTCAGCAACAGCACCTTATACATCGGCGGTCGCTTGGTTTTTGGGCGTGTCTCCAACAGGATAGAGGCGTCGCCGTCGTCATCCGACTTGTTCGACATCATCAATGGATGTAGCAGCATCGCAGGTAGGTTCCGGTTATCACGGCTGGGTTGGTCTGCTGTATATATAACTTTCCAACTCGGATAGGAAAGGTGCCACGGGCAGGGAAATTATGGCCAGCAAAATCTCAACAATTGGTTTCGATGCCGATGACACCCTTTGGCACAACGAACGGTTCTTTAGATTGACGCAGGACCGCTTTGCCGAATTGCTGTCTGATTACACCAATTCCGACCATCTGGCCGACCGTCTGCTGGCCGCAGAAAAGCGCAATATCGGGCGGTATGGGTACGGCATCAAAGGGTTCACCCTGTCGATGATCGAAACCGCCATCGAGGTGACGGAAGAACGGGTTCCGGCGCGGGTCATTCAGGAGCTGATCGCGGCGGGGCAGGATATGCTGGCGCATCCGATCGAACTGTTGCCCCATGCGCAGGCCACCGTCGAGGCGGTGGCCGATACGCACCGGGTTGTGCTGATCACCAAAGGCGATCTGCTGGATCAGGAACGCAAGCTGGCCCAATCGGGACTGGGGGATTTGTTTGACGGGGTCGAAATCGTCTCTGAAAAAACGCCCGAGGTTTATGTCGACATCTTTGCGCGACATGGCGACGGGGCGACGCAGGGCATGATGATCGGAAATTCCATGCGCTCGGACGTGGTGCCGATGATCGAGGCGGGCGGATGGGGCATTTATGTGCCACATGGGCTGGTCTGGGAAATCGAACACGCTGCGGAACCTACCGGCGCGCGGCGATATCGCGAGATCGCCGATCTTGGCGGGGTGGCCGAGCTTTTGGAGCAGATCGAACACGCTTAACGTGTGTGACTGCCAATTTGAGTCGTTTCGGGCCGTGCCATTTTTCTGCCACAATCGCCTGTGTTGGGGGTTGGGGCCGACCTACCGCTAGATGTTGAAATTACGTCAGCGGAAAACCGTTCTGCACCTGTAATCACCGGGTTTATTTCGAGAATCCCCTGTGCTAGCGTGAAGTCAAATAAAAATGGCCAGCTGAAAAATCGGCGGCGTGAGGCAGACAGAGGCATATATCGTGAAGGTTCGGCGCAACAGCGGCCCGTCCCGTTTCGGGCTATTTATATTCACCGCTTTGTGGTTAGGCGTTTTCGCCCCATTGGGAGCTATGGCAGCCCCCTATGCAGCGTTGGTCATCGATGCGCGCACTGGAGAAGTTCTCCATTCGCGCAACGCAGACACCCAGCTTCACCCGGCATCCCTGACAAAAATGATGACGCTTTATATCGCCTTCGAGGCGATCAAGAATGGCGAAATCTCGCTTGATACGAAGGTGCGCATTTCGAAAAATGCCGCCGCCGAGCCGCCATCGGAGCTGGGTCTTCAGACCGGTCATCGCATCGCGTTTCGGTACCTGATCCGGGCCGCCGCCGTGAAATCGGCCAATGATGCGGCCACAGCCATTGGTGAAGCGATCAGCGGCAGCGAAGCCGCCTTTGCCCGCCGCATGACCCGGACAGCGCGGGCGTTGGGCATGACGCGGACGACGTTCAAGAACGCGCATGGCCTGACCGAAACCGGCCATATGTCGACCGCGCGGGACATGACCACCTTGGGGCGGCATCTGATTTACGACTATCCGCAGTATTATAATCTGTTCTCGCGGACATCGACACATGCGGGTCTGAAGACAGTGAGCAACACCAACCGGCGCCTTCTGGCGTCTTATGAAGGTGCCGATGGGATCAAGACCGGATACACCCGCGCGGCAGGGTCCAACCTGGTCGCATCCGCGAAACGCGGCAACGAGCGGATCATCGCGACGGTTTTTGGCGGCAAATCTTCGACTGCGCGCAATGCCAAGGTCGCCGAATTGCTGGATCTTGGGTTCCGACGTGCGCCATCGCGCGCATCGGTCAAGAAGCCATCGATCCCGGCCTATGTCGGAAACATCGACACGCAGCCCGGCCAGGCTGGGAAAACCATTCGCCTGGTGGGCGCGGTAAAGAAAAGCCTGCGCCCCAAGGCACGTCCTGGGGCAAGCCAGGTTGTTCTGGCCAACGCCGTTGCGCAGAATGCAGAAGACGATCAGGCCAAGCTTCAGGCCGGTATAACGGCCGCCTTCGCGCAGATCGACGACACGCAGTCGCCTGACGCCACCTTGCGCCCGGCCCCGCGTCCCGTAGGGGAAGTTGCGGAACAGACGCTCAGCGCAGCCGCCGAAGTCGTCAAACCGGAACCCGAGCAGGAAATCGTGACCCGGCTGTCTACATCCGGCGAACGGCACTGGGGTATCAATGTCGGGCGCTATACGAACCGGTTTCAGGCCGAGAAAGTCCTGCTGAGGACCGCGCTGGCCGAAATGGCGACGCTGGATGGCACTTTGCGGAAAGTGGTTCAGACGTCACGCGGGTTTGATGCCAATTTCATGGGGCTGACCGAAGAAAGCGCAGAACTGGCTTGTCGTCGGCTGAATGCCCGCAACGTGACCTGCAACCCGATCAACCCGTCCTAAGCATTTGGGGCGGGTCGCAGGTGCGCAAGGATGTCTGTGACCACGTCTTGGACCGGGCGATCTGAGCGGATCACGGTCCAGCTGATCGGGCCTGCATCGCGGTGCAGCTGACGTTCCAAAACCTCAACCGTCGCATCTGAAGGCCCGCCAACGCGGGCCTTTACGCGTTTGCGCAGGGTGTCCGGGCTGGCCTGCAGCAAGATACCGTAGACTTGGTGGCCAGCCTGTTGCAGGGTCTGGTCTATCGCGGCGCGGCGATCTGCTTTGTCAAAGACAGCATCGACAATCACAGGCGCGCCGGATGTCAGGATGGCAACCGCCCTGTCCGCCATCCGTTGGTAAACCTGATCGGACACATGCGGCGCATAAGCCGTGTCCGGCAGGCGCGTTTCGCTTGAGACGTTGAACAACGCTTTGCGGGTGCGGTCGCTTTCGACAATGCGCGCGCCGGGGGGCGGTGCGATGCGCGGGGCCAATGCTTCGGAAATCGTGGTCTTGCCGGTGCCGCTGAGCCCGCCGATCACCACGGATGTCGGGTGTTGCCGGGTCAGCAAGGATAGGGCCAGATCGTAATAGGCGCGCGCCTCGGCAATCTGGTCTTGGGAGTTGGTATCTTCAGACAGTGTGGCAGTGACATGGGACCGGACAGCGGCGCGCAGGGCCATCAGGAACGGCAGTAGGACAAAACCGTCATCGGTGCCGATGGCGTCGAAATAGCGGTTCGCTGTCAGGTTCGCGAGGTCGTGCAGGTCGCGGTGCCAGAGGTCCATCAGCAGGAACGCGAGATCATAGAGTACATCAATCGTGGCGATCTGGTCGTTGAATTCGATACAGTCGAACAGGGTCGGCTGGCCGTTGAACAGACAGATATTGCGCAGGTGCAGATCGCCGTGGCAACGGCGGATCGTGCCCTGGCTGGCGCGCTGGTTCAGCAGCATTTCGTGCCGGTCGAGCGCAGTTCGGAAGGCCGTGTCGAGGGTATCGATCTGGGTCTCGGAAAACACGCTGCTGGTGTGAAACCCGGCGCGGTTGATGTCGAGCACGCCTGCGAGGTTGTCGGCGCCGGTTCCGTCCTGCACCACGGGGGCGGCGGTGTGGAAGCGGGCGATTTCCCGGGCGACTGCGGTCATCAGATCGGGGGTCAGCTTGCCATGGGTTGCCAGATCATCAAACAGGCTGTCCTGATCGAAGCGCTGCATCTCGACCACGGCGTCGACCAGCCCCCCTGCCCCGTCGAATTCCAACCCTGATGCTGTGCGGGTGATGCGGCGCACGGCAAGGTACAGGCCCGGCGCGTGGGGGCCGTTCAGCACCAGTTCTTTTTCGCAGGCGGCCAGACGAATTTCAGGGGTCGAGAAATCGGCATAGGGCAGTTTGACGGCGCGTTTCAGTTTGTATACGCGCGTGCCGGCAAGGAATATCCGCGAGATGTGGGTGTCGATTTCTTCGACCGGGGCGTTGAACGTGGTCGGATCCGTCAGGAAGGCCGACACCTCGGTCTGGTCATCGCAGATCATGGGGAAGGCTCCTTTTTATCTGCGCGGTCCGGTCAGGGTTTGGGGTGATCGTCCCATTCGCTGCTGAGGATGCGGCGGGCGTCGCCTTCGGGGTCGTCATACTGATTGCTTTTCACCGTGTAGAGAAACGCCACAAGCCCGATGCCGCCAAGGATCAGTGAGATCGGGATCAGGTATGTCAGGACTTCCATGGGGTCACCTTAGTCGCAATGCGTTCAGAGATACGGTAATCGACGAGCTGGACATGGCCAATGCGGCAATCAGCGGCGTCGCTAAGCCCATGACCGCCAGCGGTACGGCAATGACGTTGTAAACGGTGGCGATGCGGAAGTTTTCGCGGATACGTTTGGTGGCGCGGATGGCGGTATCGCAGGCATCGGCGATGGGCGACAGATCCTGTCCCAGCAACACGATATCCGAGGCGACACGGGCGGCATCCAGCGCCGAGGCCGGAGAGATCGAGACATGGGCGGCGGCCAGCGCGGCGGTGTCGTTCAGGCCATCGCCGACCATCAGCACCTTGTGGCCCTTGTCGGCCAACTGCTGGATGCGGGTGGCTTTGTCTTGCGGCAGGGCCTCGGCGACCCATTTGGTGATTCCGAGGCGATTTGCGAGGGCTTCGACGGCGCCGGTGGTGTCGCCCGAGATCAGCAGGACGTCTTTGCCCGCCTGTTGCAGGTTGCGAACGGCTTCTTCAGCGCCGGGGCGCAGGGCATCGGTATAGAGGAACGCTTGTGGCACCTGGCCTGCGACGACAAGCCACGCGGCGGTTTGCGCGCCCTGATCGGCCCCGACCCATGCGGCGCGCCCCAGCCGGACGCGCAGACCGTTGACGTTTCCTTCGGTGCCGTATCCCGGGACTTCGATGATGTCCTGCACGGCGGCGGGTGTGATCCCGGCGTCGCGGGCGGCTTTTGTGAGGGCTTGCGAGAGCGGGTGCGAAGAGGCTTCGGCAAGCGCCAGCGCGATCTCAAGATCGGCGCGACTGAAATCGCCGAGATTGGTCAGGTCTGGCGTACCGGCGGTGAGCGTGCCGGTTTTGTCGAAGACGACGGTATCGACCTGCGCCAGACGTTCGAGCGCGGTCGCGTGCTTGATCAGCATGCCCTTTTTGAACAGGCGGCCCGAAGCGGCGGTGGTGACGGCGGGCACGGCAAGGCCCAGCGCGCAGGGGCATGTGATGATCAGGACAGCGGCGGCAATGTTAAGCGCGGTGCGCAGGTCGCCGGAATAGATGTACCAGCCAACAAAGCTGAGCGCGGAGAGGATATGCACGCCGGGGGCGTAAAGTTTCGCGGCGGAATCGGCGAGCGAGGTATAGCGCGAGCGCCCGCTTTCAGCGATGGCGACAAGGTCAGCCATGCGGTGCAGCGAGGTGTCTTCGCCCACGGCGGTGGCGCGGATGGTCAGGGGGCCGGTCAGATTGACCTCGCCCGCGCTGACGGTGATGCCGGGTTCGGCGAACACGGGCAGGGTTTCCCCGGTAAGCAAAGACCGGTCGAGTTCGGACTGGCCGGTGACGATTTCACCGTCCACGGGCATGCGGCCACCGGGGCGGACAAGGACCAGATCGCCGACTTGCAGAGTGGCGACGGCGACCTCTTGTTCGCCCGCATCGGTCAACAGGATCGCACGGGGGACTTCCAATGCGGCAAGTTCTTCGGCCGCCGAGCGCGCGACGGCGCGGGTGCGGTAATCAAGGTAACGGCCCGCCAGCAGGAAGAACGTAAGGGCCAGTGCCGCGTCGAAATAGGCGTGTTCGCCGGACAGCGTGGTTTCCCACAGCGAGGTGACCAGTGCCAGCACGATGGCCAGCACGATGGGCACGTCCATGTTCAATCGCCCGACCGACAGGGCCGACCATGCGCTTTTGAAGAAGGGCTGCGCTGAGAACGCGATGGCAGGAAGCGTGATCGCGGCGGAGATCCAGTGGAACATGTCGCGCGTGGCGTCGGTGGCCCCGGACCAGACCGAGACGGACAGCAGCATGACGTTCATCGAGGCAAAGCCCGCGACGGCAAGGCGCATCAGCAGGTCGCGGCCTGCCTTGTCGGTCTGGGTCGCCGAAAGGCTGCCCGCGTCGAGTTCATGCGCCTCGTACCCGGCGCCTTCAAGCACCGGAACAAGATCAGCCGCCGTCACGTCGGGGTCGGCTTCGATCATGGCGCGTTTCAGGGTCAGGTTGACCCGTGCACTGTGCACGCCGGGATGGGCGCTGAGTTCACGCTCGACCGTTGAGATACAGCCCTGACAGTGGATTGTCGGCAATGAGATCGCGATCTTTGCCTCGGTCGGGGTGTCTTCGACCGGGGTGGCCGGGGCAGCGATACAGCCGGGACAGGCCGCAGTCGGGGGGCGCATCTGGGCTGTCAAAGCCGGTTACCTTTTTACGTGCAGCACCACGCGCTGCACAAATTCGGTTCCGTCAAAGGCCTTGGCTTTCATCCGGATATTCCAGTTGCCTTCGCCCAGTTCGGCGGGGGCAACATAGGCGCGCCCGTCGAATTTGAAATCAGGGATGATGTCATCTTTCACATGCGTGGCCCGCCCGACGATGGCGTCAAGTTCGGCAACTTCGACCGGATTGCCGAATTCGCTGGTAATCGCAAGGATCACCAGACCACCGACCGCATCGGCCTGAACCGTCCAGCCCAAGGCCTGCTGAGCCGAGCGGCGTTCGTCGAATTCCTGACTGGCGACATAGCTGTTCTTTGCCTCCAGCCCCGGAAAGGTTTTGACGGCATTATAGGCCAGCGCCAGGTTGACCGTGATGATGATCCCGAAGGCGCCGACAAACAGCATCAGGGCGTGGCGGCCGGTAAATTCGCGTTCAGCCATGGATCAGTTCCCTTTTCCGTTAAAGGTCGAGTCCTTGTGGGCCCGTTCGCCATTGCCCAGATCTTCGACCCAGAACCGGAATGGCGTGGCTTCGGAGTTGGACGGGACCGAGCCCTTGGGTGACACCACGTATACACGCTGAAGTTTGGCCGTGTCAGCAGGGACCGGAACGGATTCGTAAGGTGTGCCTTCCAACTGGACCCGCAGGCTGGGGTCACCGGCAACCGACAGTTTGAACTGTCGCTCTTCACCGTGCTTGTTGCGCAGGCGAATGTCATAGGCGTTGCGGATCGACCCGTCAGACATGGTCACATAGGTCGGGTTGCGGATCGGGGCGACGGTCATGTCGATGTCCGAGCGGATGAACAGCGCAAACACGAGGCCAAAGCCGACAAGTGCCCAGAGCGTGGTATACATGATCGTGCGCGGGCGCAGGATGTGTTTCCAGATGTTCTTGGGCGGCTTACCGGCACGTTCATTCGCCTCGTCCGAGAGCGCCATATAGTCGATCAGACCGCGCGGCTTGCCGACCTTGGCCATCATGTCGTCACAGGCGTCGATACACAGCGCGCAGGTTATGCATTCAAGCTGCTGACCGTCGCGGATGTCGATACCAACCGGGCAGACGTTGACGCAGGCCATGCAGTCGATGCAATCGCCCAGTTCGGTGTCTTTGGTGCGTTTGCCTTTGCCGCGCGGCTCGCCCCGCCAGTCACGATAGCCAACAACCAGCGTGTCTTCGTCCATCATGGCAGCCTGAATACGCGGCCATGGGCAGGCGTAGATACAGATCTGTTCGCGGGCGAACCCGCCGAAAAACACGGTGAAAAACGCCAGAAGACCCATGGTTGTATAGGCAATGGGATGCGCCTGACCGGTGATCAGATCCATGAACAGCGTTGGCGCGTCGGCGAAATAGAACACCCACGCCCCGCCGGTTGCCAGACCGATCAGGAACCATACGACCCATTTGGTGACGCGCAGGCGCGCCTTGCGGAAATCGAGCTTTTTCTGGCGGTGCAGACGCAGGCGGGCGTTGCGGTCGCCTTCGATCCAGCGCTCAACCAGGATAAACAGATCGGTCCAGACGGTTTGCGGGCAGGCATAGCCGCACCAGACCCGACCCAGCGCCGAGGTGAACAGGAACAGGCCAAGACCCGCCATGATCAGAAGACCGGCAACGAAATAGAATTCGTGGGGCCAGATTTCGATCCAGAAGAAATAGAACCGGCGGTTGGCCAGATCCAGAAGCACCGCCTGATCCGGCAGGCTGGGGCCGCGATCCCAGCGAATCCAGGGCACCAGATAATAGATACCCAGCATGATCCCCATCAGGACCCATTTCATGTTGCGGAACTTGCCTGTCACCCGTTTCGGAAAGATAGGTTCCCTGGCGGCGTAGAGGCTGGGGGCGGGGTCGGATTCTGACACGGAATCACTCCGGTTGTTCATGATGCTTTCCGGCGTTGTCACAGATGCAGCCCTGACCCACTTTGATATGGGTCAAAAAGCGTATCGGAAAAGCATGTTTTCGCCGCGACGCGGGACTTTGTTGGAGTCCGCTGCTGTGCTAAAGTTCCGGCATAGTTTCATTTCATAGATTCTCATGCCGCGTGTTTTTTGCGGCACTAAAAGGCATAAAACCATGGAAAATAAAAACCTTGTGTCCGGTCTGGGCGGCCTGTCGGGCTATGGTGAATTCAGTCTTGAGAAGGAAACCCGCTACAATCAGCAATTTGCTCAAATTGACGTATCGTCAATTTTTCCCGACGGCTTCGTGATTGACGGCGAACTATATGATCCGCAGGATTTTTTCGTTTCAACGCATGGCTTTGTGCAGTTCGGCGACGACAACTTTGATTACGAGTACATCTATAGCAACATACTGTTTTTCGGCTTTGCCTATGAGGAAGAAGTGTTCTCGATGCGGCCTGGCGATATGCCCTGGATCGCGCCGTATAACTTCAACACGGAACATTTCGCGTCACGAGACATCCAAAACGCCGGCACAGTTCATGTCGATCTGGATACGGCAAGCGACACGGTGACCGTGACCTGGGACCGGCTTCGCTACGAAGACCGGACGTATTGGCCGACGTTCAGTTTTCAGCTTCAGATGACCGCTGTGAGCGACAGCGAGATGAAAATCACGTTCCGGTATGGCGATATGGAATATGACGATCTGATGACGTGGGCTTTGATCGGTGCAGATTTGGGATCGCAGTCGTTTGATGATCAACTTGAACAATACACGACCCCCGAGGCGCTTGACGAAGAGGTCGGCAACAGCGGGTTGTCAGGCGTGTGGGAATATACGGTTTCGATCCTTCCGGTGCTGGGCACGGGCGCAGATGACGATCTTGTCGGGACAGAGACGGCTGACACGATCTTTGCGTACCAGGGGGATGACACCGTTTTTGGCCTGAGCGGGAACGATACGATTTTCGGCGGGCTTGGTGTCGATTTTCTGGACGGTGATGACGGCAACGACTGGATCTCGGGCGGCGGTGGGGCTGACACGATGATTGGCGGCGATGGCAAGGATGAGATGTTCGGAGACGCTGGCAACGACACCATGCACGGACGCATCGGCGACGACATGATGTATGGAGGTGCCGGGAACGACGTGATGACGGGTGGCGGTGGCTATGACATGATGCAAGGCGGCGATGGCTTTGACACCATTTCAGGCAAAGATGGCAATGACGATATCGAAGGCAATGACGGGGCCGATACGTTGTACGGCGACGCCGGGAACGACACGATTAACGGTGGCCTGAACAACGATATGCTCTTTGGCGGCGATAATGACGACCTGCTGATCGGAAATGCTGGCGATGACAGCCTGTCTGGCGGGGCCCACCGCGATAAACTGTATGGTGGTGATGGAAATGACACCTTGCGAGGCGATGCCGGGGCCGACCTGCTGAATGGCGGATCGGGGGCCGACGTGTTCCTGTTTGACAGCGGCAAAGACCTGATCGTCGATTTTGAGGTTGGGATCGACAGCGTCCAGATCAATCTGGATCTGGTTGGCGGCGCGCCAGTGGGTCTTGGTGCGCTTTGGTTAACGGCTGAGGTTGTCGGAGCTGACACCGTTTTCGACTTCGGCGATGGCAACACATTGACGTTCCAGGGGATTGCAGCACCCGCGCTGCTGGCCGGGCTGATCGAATTCTTCTGATCAGGGGTCGACCAGCCCAGTGTCACGCATTCCGGTGGCGGCCTGTTTGACGACATCGGCCACCTGCATCAGCTGATCGGCCAGCGGGCTGGTGCGGCGCCAGATCATGCCGACGGTGCGCTTTGGTGCGGGGTTGGGAAACCGGGCGACGGACACTTCGGCGGATCGGGTTTCGACCCGGACGGCCATATCCGGGATCAGCGTCACGCCGATCCCGGCACCGACCATCTGCACGAGGGTCGAGAGTGAGCTGGCATCCAAACCGTCGCGCTGCAGCGCGGATTGGAAATTGCAGAACGACAGCGCCTGATCGCGAAAACAGTGCCCCTCTTCCAGCAGCAAGAGACGCATTTCCTGCAGGGCATCCGGGTCGGGTGTGGGGCGGTTCTGATCGGCCTGAGGCCGGACGAGTACAAATTCTTCGTCAAACAGGGCGACTTCGGCAAAGGCCGGTTCCGAAATCGGAAGGGCAACGATTGCCGTGTCCAGACGGCCCTCGGTCAGTTCCTGCAACAGGCGCGAGGTCAGGGTTTCGCGAACGTGGATATCCAGACCCGCATTCATATGGGTCAGGTTGGCGATCACGGTGGGCAATAGATAAGGCGCGATTGTGGGGATCACGCCGATGCGCAACCGTCCGACCAGCCCGCCCTGTGCTGCGCGGGCCAGATCGCCCAGTTCATCCACCGACCGCAGGATGTCGCGCACGCGGGTCAAGAACTGTTCGCCCAGTGCCGTCAGACGGACCTGCCGCGCGCCGCGTTCGAACAGCTTGGCGCCCAGGTCGGCCTCCATCTCTTTGATCTGCACGGACAGGGCCGGTTGCGAGATCGAACAGGCCGAGGCCGCCTGACCAAAGTGGCCGTGCCGGGCCAGTGCTTCGAAATAACGTAGCTGTTTGAATGTGACATTCTTCATAACCTCAAGTTATCGAAGCAATCAGAAAATACAACTTATCTATATCGATTTTGTTTGTTAGAATGATTCCAGAGGAGGAGTCGGGAGTCGCCCCGCGATGCGCCGATTTCAGAATAAAAGGCATGAAAACAGATCATTGGCGCGCATCGACCGAGTCTTTGCCAAGCGCGGGTCTGAAGCAGACGACGATTTTAACACATCCACCCATGACGACATCAGGGAGACTGAAAATGGACGGTAACGATATGGACGGATCGGGCAAGTGCCCGGTCATGCACGGCGCGGTGAACTTTGGCATCCGCTCGAACCGCGATTGGTGGCCTAATCAGCTGAACCTGAAGATTTTGGCCCAGAATTCGACCAAGAGCGATCCGATGGGCGCGGATTTTGACTATGCCGAAGCGTTCAAGTCGCTGGACCTTGAGGCGATCAAGGCAGACCTTTTTGCTCTGATGACCGAAAGCCAGGACTGGTGGCCTGCGGATTATGGTCACTATGGCGGGCTGTTCATCCGGATGGCGTGGCACAGCGCGGGCACCTATCGCATGGGCGACGGGCGTGGTGGCGCGGGCACCGGTCAGCAGCGCTTTGCGCCGCTGAATTCCTGGCCCGACAATGGTAACCTTGATAAAGCGCGCCGCCTGTTGTGGCCGATCAAGCAGAAATACGGCAACAAGATCTCGTGGGCCGACCTGATGATTTTGGCGGGCAATTGCGCCATTGAATCGATGGGTGGTCCGGTCTTTGGCTTTGGCGGCGGTCGTGCCGACGTCTGGGAACCCGAAGAAGACGTGTACTGGGGCGCCGAGGCCGAATGGCTGGCGACCAGCGACAAGGACAACAGCCGCTATTCCGGTGATCGCGATCTGGAAAACCCGCTGGCCGCTGTGCAGATGGGTCTGATCTATGTGAACCCCGAAGGCCCGGATGGCGAACCCGATGCGCTGGCGTCTGGTCGTGACATCCGCGAAACCTTTGCCCGGATGGCGATGAACGACGAAGAAACCGTCGCACTGGTCGCCGGTGGTCACACGTTCGGAAAGGCGCATGGCGCGGGCGATCCGGCGCTGGTCGGGCCTGAGCCGGAAGCGGCCCCTCTGGAAGCGATGGGTCTGGGCTGGATCAACGGTCATGGCACCGGTAAGGGCGATGATACAACCACCAGTGGCATCGAAGGCGCGTGGACGGCCCACCCGACAACATGGGACAACGGCTATTTCGATCTGCTGCTGGGCTATGACTGGAACCTGACCAAGAGCCCCGCTGGCGCGTGGATCTGGGAGCCGGTGAATGTCACCGAAGAGGATATGGCCCCGCAGGCGCATGACCCGTCGAAAAAGGTCAAGACCATGATGACCACCGCCGATATGGCGATGCGCATGGATCCGATTTATGGCCCGATTTCAAAGCGGTTCCATGAAAACCCTGCCGAGTTCGCCGACGCCTTTGCCCGCGCGTGGTTCAAGCTGACGCACCGCGATATGGGACCAAAGCCGCGCTATCTGGGGGCCGACGTTCCGGCCGAAGACCTGATCTGGCAGGATCCGATCCCCGCCGTGAACCATCCGCTGGTCGATGCGGCGGGTGTTGCGGACCTGAAAGCGAAACTGCTGGCCTCGGGTCTGTCGGTTTCGGAACTGGTGCAGACGGCCTGGGCCTCGGCGTCGACCTATCGTGGGTCGGACATGCGGGGCGGTGCCAATGGCGCACGTATCCGTCTGGCGCCTCAGAACGGATGGGAAGCGAACCAGCCCGAGCAACTGGCAAAAGTGCTGGGTGTTCTGGAGGGGATCCAAAGTGCGGCTGCCGACAGTGGGACAACCGTGTCGCTCGCCGACCTGATCGTTCTGGGTGGCTGTGCTGCCATCGAGAAAGCGGCCAAGGACGCCGGTCACGACATCACCGTGCCGTTCACGCCGGGCCGCATGGATGCGTCAGCGGAAGAGACCGATGCCGAGTCGTTCGATGTGCTTGAGCCGATGGCCGACGGGTTCCGCAACTATCAGAAAGCGGAATACACGATCTCGTCCGAGGAACTGCTGATCGACAAGGCGCAGCTTTTGGGTCTGACGGCCCCTGAGATGACCGTTCTTGTTGGCGGCATGCGGGTGTTGGGCGGCAACCATGGCGGATCGACGCATGGTGTGTTCACCGATGCGCCGGGCACGCTGAGCAACGACTTCTTCGCCAACATTCTGGATATGGGCACATCGTGGACCGCATCCGACAGCGAAGCAGGCGTGTACGAAGGCCGTGCCGGTGGCGCCGTCAAGTGGACCGGCACCCGGGTTGATCTGTTGTTCGGATCGAATTCTCAGCTGCGCGCGATTGCCGAGGTCTATGGACAGGAAGATGGCAAGGACAAGTTCGTGTCCGACTTTGTCGCCGCCTGGACCAAGGTCATGGACGCCGACCGGTTCGACGTCGCCTGATGACAACATGGCGCCCGCAGCGATGCGGGCGCCGTTTTTTCACGCAATCAGCCGCTTTCAGGGCTATGATTGCGTGAATTCCTGCGCATAGTGCGGGAATGAAACTTGATAACCCACACCGACAGTCAGGCCCGGTTGATGCCGGATTTCGTATCACCGCAGATCGCCCGATGGCGCTGCTTGCGGCCTGTCCGGCCTATGCAGCGACCCCGTTGGTCGACGCAAGCGCGTTGGCAGAGCGTCTGGGATTGGCCAGACTTTGGATCAAGGACGAAACCAGCCGCATGCGGTTGGGGAGCTTCAAGGCCCTGGGCGGAGCCTTTGCGGTGGCCCAGATCCTGATAGACCGTTCTGGCGAAACGGACCCGACTTCGGCAAAGGCGCAGGCGGTGGCCGGGGATCTGACCATCATCACGGCCAGTGCCGGAAATCATGGGCTGTCTGTTGCTGCCGGGGCCAAGGTATTTGGAACGCAGGCAAAGATTGTTCTGTCTTCGACCGTGCCCGAAAGCTTTGCCGACCGGATCCGCGCGACCGGTGCGGGCGTAGTCAGGGTGGACGGGACCTATGAGGACAGCGTGGCCGAGGCTGCGCGTCTGGCCGACGTCAATGGCTGGATCCATCTGGCTGACGGATCTTGGGAGGGGTACACCGAAGCCCCCGCTTTGGTGATGGAAGGGTATACCGTTCTGGCGGAAGAATGCCGTCAGGCCTTTGCAGCAGACGGTGTCTGGCCGACGCATGTGTATTTGCAGGCTGGTGTTGGCGGTCTGGCTGCCGGGGTGGCGGCGCATATTCGCGCCTTCTGGGATGAGCAACCGCAGATCATCGTGGTTGAACCCGATGCCGCGCCGTGTCTGCTGACCAGCGTTGAGGCCGGTAAACTGACCAACGCGCCGGGACCGGATTCGAACATGGGGCGGTTGGACTGCAAGGATGCGTCTTTGCTGGCTTATGACGTCCTCAGATCTGCGGCTGACCGGTTCGTGACGATTTCGGATGCGCAGGCAACTGCGGCCACGGACAGCATGGCAGACGCCGGGGTTGCGTCGACGCCCAGCGGAACGGCCGGGTTGGCTGCGCTGATTGATGAACCTCCTGCAGAAGGTCGTGTGTTGCTGATTGCATCGGAAATCGCAGAAACCGGATAGCGGGCTATTTCGCGATCTCGGCGGCGGCGCGCATGAGGGATTGCAGGACCGGCGTATAGGGTTCCTGATGCACGGCGATCAGGCCGACGGTTGGCACCAACCCACCTTCGGCAATTGGCACAACGGAAAGATCGTGGCCCACTGACAGGAACCGGGCCAGATCGGTCGGCAGCACGGTGACAAACCCGCCTTCGATAACATTTGAGACCAGAACGATGGTCGAATTGGATTCAATCAGCGTTTTGGGTTCAAGCCCGGCTTCCATCAGGTTTCGGTTGATGATCCGCCGGTTCTGCATGTCCGGGGTCAGCAGGCACAGGCGCAGGCCGCCAAGGTCCTGCCACTGCACGTTTTTGCGTTTTGCGTAAGCGTGATCGGGCGGGCAGAGCAGCGCGTAGTGTTCGGAGTACAGCCCGACGCTGGCCATGCGGCCCAGGGGTTCGTTATCGAGATAGGTGATCCCGGCATCCGCATCGAGGTTTTCCAGCATCGCCAGAAGGTCAACAGACGACCGCGATAGGATCGAAAAGCTGACATTGGGGTGCTTGGCACTGAACCGCGAGGTCAGCCGCGCGGCCCAGGTGAGCGCCGTCGGGATCACTGCAAGACGGACATGGCCGGCAAGACCTTCCTGTGAATACCGCATTTCTTCGCGCAGTTTTCGGGTGTCGCCAACGATCTGTCGCGCCCAGACCAGGGCGCGCTGCCCTTCGGGCGTCAACCCGCCATAGCGCGACCCGCGTTGCACCAGTTTCACGCCCAGTTGCCCCTCAAGCTGGCGGATACCGGTCGACAGGGTTGGTTGGGTGATCCCCATGCTTTCAGCGGCACGGCCAAAATGCTGCTCTTTGGCGAGCGCGAGCAGCATTTCAAGTTTGGCGATCATGGTTTTCTCTGGCTTTGAGTGGTTTCAATAGGCAATCCCTATCAAACCTCGCCCCATTCGCCAACTCAGGCTTTTATCCGTGGAATTTACGCCCGCCGCCCCGCGATGCGCGGCGTTCGCCCAGAACGGTTTCCAGTGGCACAACCTCGCGCCCGTTCAGGCGGCAAGCCAAACCAAAGGCACGCTCCAAAGCATGCGCAATGGTGCCGTCCACCTGCCCGCTTTCGTCTTCGAAATCGTCACGGTTTAGCCCCAGTTTGAGGATCGGCAGCAGGGTCGAAAAGCGGGCAAAGAACATCGTCCCGGCCACGAACTGATCGCGGGCCAACGCGTCTTCGAAATCAACACCAAGCCGCTTGGTCAGCGCCGACAGGTGGGTCTGGTTTTCGACAAGGTGGTCCGTCAGCGGCAGAATGTGGGATTCCGGCCCGGTCATGCCAAAACTCGGCGAGCTGTCAAACGCCGTTACAATCCGGTCAAGGTTCTGACGGTTCAGGAACGGCCCAAACAGTTCCTTGCGCCACATATCTCCGTCGGAGCGGTGCAGGCTTTTCTTGGTGTGCAGCTTGAGCAGGTACTTGTGACCGTCCAGCTGGATCTGCTGAACGTTGTTCAAAAACGGCAGAACATCGCGGCCATGGTTTTCGCTGGGCAGGATCGTCGCATCCAGACCGGCGGCTTCGGTGATCTTGCGCACCCCGTCGACATTTGTCTCGGGGCAGGTGACATACAAAGGATATGACAGGCTTTCATTCACCATCATCTCGATCATCTCTTCGAAGACGTCGAGATAATAGGCGTGGATCAGAATGGCCGCCGATCCGCTGTGCCCGCCCGCCCGGGCGCGCCGTGTTTCGGGTGCCCCTGTAACGGGTGCAAGGCCACGATGTCTGGCGTTTTCAATCGCTTGCAGCCATGATCGCCCGAACGCGTTGTCAGGTTCAAGATGCGCGCCGCAGGACCAGTTGTTCCATGCGTTGACAAAAATCAGCCGTTCATCGCCGATCATACCCAGATCAAGTTCGTCGATCGCGGTTTGCAGCCAGGCTTGAAAGGTTGCCGGGTTTTGTTCCAGCAGAACCCGGTGTGACAGGCGGCGGCGCGGCGTGTCATCCCAACCGGTGCAGACACCGGGGAACTGAACATAGGGCGGGATCGCGGCCCTGAACGCGCCAACGGCGACGTCGCGATAGTCTTCCATCTTGATGTTTGTCGCCCGGAACGCTTTCGTGCCGCGCTTTGAGGCCTGCACGTCAAGCCCTTGTGGGGCATCCTGAATGACGCTGTCGAACCCAAAGTCATTCGGGTCTTTGCCAAAGGCATCAGAGGTGGTGTCCGGGCTGAGCATCGCAAGATGAACGTCGACAAAACCCGCGTCGCGAAAGGCCTGACGCGCGTGTGCCGCAAACGCCGTGGCATCGGGAAGGTGATCAATGCCCGACACGGCAAACAGCGGCAGGCCGCCAACCGTGATGCAGCCGTCAACCGAAGCTGCGGCAATGGCATCCTGCAGAACTGCATCGACGGTTTTTGTGTCAAAGCTTTGCTGGGGCGGCGAAAAGCCTTTTTCGATCGGGTCGACGACCCCGTCAAGGCCCTGTGTATCCCAGCACAAAGCGTGCTGGACGCCCTGAAATTTTCCGGCAATCAGTTGTTCAAAGGTCTGTCCCAGAATCCGCTGGCCATCGATGTTGTAATACCGAAGCAGAAAGCCATCGACACCATACCGCCGGGCCATGGCGGTCTGTTTTTGCAGAACCTCGTCCATGCGGCTGTCATAAAAGCCCAGATCACGCGGGACATGTGGTTGATAGTGCCCGACAAAATCCGGATGCGTCTTGGAGACAAAGAACCAGTCGGTGGTCCCCTGCCCGTTGAACTTCTGAACCACGTCGTCGGGGCTGAAATGCGGGAAGAAATGCGCGATGACGCGCAGGTGCAGATCTTTTTCGATGGTGTCTGAGAAGTCTTCCAGAATACGGTGCGACACTTTGTAATCCCGGAACGGGGCCACCATGCCTGAGCGGTTCTTGACCTGCGCTGCGCCGACAAGCCGGATTTGGCCTCCGCCCTGACGCAAGCGCATCGACAGGTCGACCGGGTGGCCGTCCTGAAGGTCGGTCCAGAGACTTTCGCCGGTCTGATCCAACGCGTCCCGCGCGATCAGAAGCGCCGTCGACGGAGCCCATGGAACCGCCCTGTCGCGCGCCCACGGACAGGCGTCAGGCGACATGCCCTGCCCGACCAGTTTCGCCGTCCCGTTGGCCTGAACCATCCCACCCGCAGTCACAAGCGTGCCTTGCGACGTCACGATCAGCGGTGCTGTGGCAACAGTATCGGGCCGGGCGGTCAGATCAGTGACCAGTGCGGCAATCGCATCGGATGTGATCTCGGCCCCTGCCGATACCAGCAAAACAGCAGGTGCGCCTGTTTTGAGCGGCGTTGAGTCGTTCTGAAACGCCAGTCCGATCCCGCCGACCTTGTCGGCAAGCTTGCGGGCGGTTTCGGCCTCTTCATCGCTTTGGTCGAACAGGACGGTCACGGACACGCCCTTGTGCCCGTTCGTTTCAAGCCCGCTCAGGTCGGGGGCTGCTTTGACCAGCGCGCCCACGGTGCGCATCAGGGGCAAGAGTTTGCCGGTGCCATGCACCAGAATTTCGACAGCCGGGTTTGGATTTACGGTAAAGCCGCCCGACAGAACCCGCCTGTCACGGCTGCCGCGTTCGCCAGCACCCCGACCAATTGCGGGTCCATCCGGGGTTTCGAAGTCGCGCAGGCTTTGTACCCGGCGGGTCAGCGCGACAGACGACATTGTTCGCGCACGTCGATAGGCTTCGCTGTATTTTTCCGGCTCGGGCTCGAAGACGAAATTGACCTTGGCCTGTTCGACCCGCCGGTTGCGGATGCCTTCCGGCGTGTCGACCACCCCATCGAGACGGGGGGCATGTCGTGCGAAACGCCCCCAGCGCAGGAAGTGGTACAACGGGTGATCGATCTGATGTGCGCCGGTTGAATAGTTTTCCTGATACCAGCCTGGATCGAAATCCGGGGTTGGACTGCGCAAATCTGCATCGCCAACCTGAATGAAGTGGATCAGGGCCCCCATCGCATCGCGCGGGACGTCGGGATAGGTTTCGCGATAGTGATCAAGGTCGATCCAGCGCGACGGCGACAGATCTAGAGCAGCGCCACGCAAAACGTAGTCGAAGAATGCAGATTTCAGACGCGACGCGCCGGTCGCGGCCCTGCGGTAGAACGCGAGATCCAGAAAGGGCGTGGTGCTGATCAGATTGCTTTCGAAGATCGAAAAAAAGATCTGCGGCGTCAGAGGGCGTTCGAAGATATCCGGTCGGCTGAAACGCATCCATTCGAAAGACAGCAACGGATGGGGATCGATCTCGAGGTGAATGCCATGCTGAAGAAAATGTTCGAGCAGGTTTTCATCAGGATCGGCCAGATTGGCGCTTGAGCGATAGAATTCGGGTTCGATGATCGGGAACACATCCCGCTGCACCTCGGGAGTGGACATCCCGTAAAGATCCAGAAATTCGACCGGCAAGACGGTCTCAACACCCCAATGCGCGGCAACGCGATTGGTCGGAAACAGATCCGTTCCCAGATAGTGCTCGATGAAGTCCACCGCCGTTTTAGAAAACGGAAGCGCTCCGGTCGTGTGTGTGAGTTTCAATTCCACGGTTACTTGAGTGTCTGATGCCACAGATTAACGTCTTCTGAACTGCCTTCACACGGCGCACGCCATTCGCGCAACCCTGTTTCGACGTAATGCCCCTTTGCATCGGGGTATTCGCCATCGGCAATCGCCAGGCTGACGTCAGGATAGGTAGCCAGATACCAATCTTCCGTGAAGCTTTTCGGCACACCCATACGGCGCTCGAAAAACCCGTAATTCGCAAAGTGGTACGTGGCATTTGGCAGGTCGCCACGCGCCACCGCCTCTTCGATGTCAGGATAGGTTTCGAAATAGGTAAGTTCATCAATGCCGACAGACGTGATGATGCGCTTCATCAAAGCCAGCAGGACTGTATCATAATCACTCTGCTCGCCTTCGCGGGCCTGGTTGGCCAGGTCCAGCGCCGGGAATTTTGCCAAAAATGCTTCTGCGGGTGGGAAATATTTAATCATGGTATGTGTCAGATTCTGGTTAGACCGTTAATAATGAAGGAAGATTACAGCTTTGACTTGGTCATGTTTCCAATCGCCAGTCAACAAGGAGAAGCCCCATCACCCGGTTATCATCCCCTTCGGGTGACCAAGGTTTGAGGGTTCGCAAAGAGATGTCGCACACGCCGGTTTCGAGATAGTTTTCGGGCAAAGGTTGATCGACTTCGATCCACTGTTCGATTGCTGCTTCTTCGGTTCTCAGCAATATATCTGCCCCGATCCGGATGAGCATGCTGTTCTTTTGCCGGGTGCACCCCGGGTTGAAGGCCCGCACGATCAGACGTGACGATTTTTCAGGCGATTGAAAGCGCGCGCGCAAATATGGGGAACACCAGTCGTCTTCCCACCAATCGCCGCAGATGATTTCTGCGCCAGCCTGATCCTGGCTTTCAGAGGGTGTATCAGGTTCTGATTTGTCCTGGGGTGACACGGTTTCAAGCTTCCCAATATTCACACGTTAAGAAGGAATTTCGTTCAACTTTTCCATCAGCCTCAAGCCTACAGCACGGTGCGATACCTCTGTCAACAAACGGCCCCTGGCGACGTCAGCGGCACGGCCATTTGCAGCATCCTCGCTCCAAAAAGCGACAGTTTTACGCACGTATTGTTCCGCAAGCTGGTCCAGATCCACATCCTGGCTGGCGGGACCGCCCAGCGACACTTGAAAGGGCAAATCGCCATCTGCTGATGTGCCCATGGCCAACACCGGCCGCCCCAGCCACTGGGCCCGGCCCAATGACTTGGCAACGCGTAAAAACGTATCAAAGGACACGACGCAATCGGCAGTATTCAGAAGGCTGTCGGCCAGATAGTCGTCTTCGGTCAGGTCGTGATAAGAAATTCTTGGATCGTCCGGAAAGTCGGGCATGTCCGGCTGCATGGCCGGTGAGATGATGGCAATCCGCAGGTCTCCGGAGGTATCGGCCTGCAACAGCGCCTTAACATAGGCTTCGTTGATGCCATCGACGCCGGGACTGAAAAATTCGTCCGCATCAAACGGAAGAACCACAACACGGGCCGAATCTGGCAGGCCAAAATGATGGCGTGGCAAATAGGCCTGTTCTGCGGCTTCAAAACTGCGCCCGATCCACTGGGCCTCGACGCGACCGCGACGAAGCTCTTCGACCACCCACCGGGACAGTCCCCAAACGGCGTCAAAGCGGCGCAGCACTTCCAAGGATTCAACATCTTCCGGGTCAGGGGCCAGATCGACCACGGCAATCGTCTTGTGATCGCTGTTCAAGTATTCTTCGGGATCGACATCGCGCACAAAGACCAGTCTGGTCCCCAGATCAGGCGAAAATGTTTCAGCGTCCCGGGCATGATCGACGTCATCGAGACGGTTCACCATCCGGTTACGGGAGTCGTCGTAGATCAGCGCATTGAACCCGACCTGCGACAATGCTTTCGTCATCGAGCGAACGACGGCAGAGTGGCCCCCTGCGCGAAACGCAGCGCCGACCGAGACGATGGTATGAGAAGGTATGGACGTCACTGCTGAATAATCGGTCTAATCGGTTCTAATCACTTCTATTCTGCATTCTGCCCTGCCGCAACACATTCACAGCTTGGCGGTACACTTACTATGACGATCTACACGATACCGAAACAAGGTCAACTGCGGCATGTTGCGTGAAAGTGACCGAAATTGTGTCACGACCTCGGGGTAATGCTGGTTTTCCGCTTGTAATTCGGGCGCGACTATGGCCTGTGCCCCTAAACAAAAGGGGTGGCGCATGGTGCGGCGCCTGCGTTTCAAACGGCGTTGAGTGACCTTCGATATGCTCAAAACAATGCGCCCTGAAGAACACTTTGCGGAGCGGCGTGCGCGACATCGTTTCTAAGTCTGGCCAGCAAGACATTGGTCAGGCGACACAGCAAAGAGAGCCGGCATTCACGTGACAGCCCCTGAGGGTAGCGGAATTGCCTGAAAAATGACCTGTCTTGCGTGACGAACGCAGTATATTGCGCTAGACGTGGTTGAACGAAAAAAGAAGCGAGTTTGCCGTATGGGCCGCCTAATTCTCCATATCGGAGCCCACAAAACAGCCACCAGCTATATTCAGGATGTCCTTGCACTAAATGAAGAGCTGCTGGCGTCGCGTGACGTAGTCTATCCGAACATCTGGCCAAACAACGCGCATCACGTGCTGACTGCGCCATGGCGCCCGGAAATCACCGAAACCACGGGGTTTACGCCCGAGGATGCAGACCGGTGGTATGCAAAGCTGGTACGTGACCATGGCAAGAGCGACCGTACTGTCATTTTGAGCGCGGAGCCGTATTCGCGCTGCGCCCAGGGCGAAACCGATTTCTCGGAACTGGCGGCACGGGTTGAAGGCTTTGACGAAGTGGTCATCGTCTATGTCCTGCGCCAGCAGTGGGAATTGCTGCAATCACTGTATTTGCAGTTCACCACAGACTGGCGTCGGCCGCCGCGTTTTGAAATGATGTTGGCGAACGCGATGAAAGAGCCGCGTGTCGCAGGTGTCCCGCTGGATCATGAATGGGTCATCGACCATGCGATGAAGGGCTTTGGCCAGGAAAACATCCATTTTGCCAGCTATGAAAAGATCAAGGACACGCCGGCCGGCGTTCTGACGCCTTTCATTGATCTTCTGGGATGGGATGCGTTGCCGGAAGGCTTTGTGCCGCATAAGCGCAGCAATGTTTCGGCCGATCCGCTGGCGACGTTTGTCGCCCACCGATTGAACGTCAACGTTGCGCCGAAAGCTGGCGACATCCAGCGCATTCGCAAGGTCATGGATCTGGCCTTTGGTGCCGGAACGCGCAGCGCTGTGTTCAACAAAGACGAAGCCGAGGCGTTGGATGCGCGGTATCGTGCATCGAACCAGGCGGTCTTTGACCGGCTTGGCGGCCATTCAAAATGGCTGACCAACGTGCCGTTCACCTGGAAAGACGGAACAATCGAGCGCAAGCAAATTGACGACGATTTCCTGTATCTGCTCTGTCGACGCCTTCTTGCGCAAGTGGACCGCAACGCGGCTGCCGCAAAACCTGAAGGCTGATTGGCCGCTGACGGCAAGCTCACTGAAACAAAGAAGGCCCCGGTTGTTGACCGGGGCCCTTTTTTCTTGTGTTAGTCTTTCGAAACCAGCCGGGGGAGCCTTAGGTTCTCGGGCTCTTCCAGATAGGCGGTTTTGACAATGTCGACATAGGAATCGACGGCTGCTTCGGCGAAGGCTTCGGAATCGTCGAAATCCAGCGGATCCGGTTCTTTTTTGACTTCGATCCGGAAGTTTTCGCCATCCCAGTTGGTGCCCAGGCTGTAAAGCGCGGCTTTGCTGTGCCATGTCAGCGTCGTAAAGCCCACGCCGATATCGACTTCGGAGTCGAAAATCGGACGCCGCACCAATTCGCCATTGCGCCCGTCCGGGTGCAATTCGATCATCACCTGACGCTTGCGAATGTCCTTGATCAGCTTCAGGAACGCCGTTGGATCGGCATCCGACGCCTTGAAGACGATATCGTCACCAATGGGTTCCGCCGCACCGCTTTTGGTGATGTGAACCCGCGGGAGCGTGACCAGATCCTTGGCGGCCTTGTTCAGCCAGTGATAGCCCTGATGGATGCCGATAAAGGAAATCGACCGGCCCTGATCAACTTTGTCCAGAACTTCGCTCATGTCCGGCATGATGACCCGTTCTTTGAGCTGCTGCGCGATGGCCAGAACCTGTTCCGCATGCGGCTGGTCCGGGTTTCGGTAAGCCGACGCCGATCCGAAGGTTCGGATAAACCGCACGAAGCGATAGAAGTTATGCCCCCAACGCAGACGGCGCAGGAACATCTCGTGTTCCTCGTCGGTGGTGCCATATCCGGGGTGGAAGTCCAAAAGCTGCTGATACCGTGTTTGGAACGCTTCCAGCGATGGGGCGTAGTCTTTGGCAAAATCCACGTCCATCACTTCGGATAGGTCATTCGGGAGCGGTCCACTTTCCTCTATGAAAGCTTCAAAGCTGCGGGGAAAGGAACTGCCAAAGCGGTTACGGCCGCCCCCAGCGCCTTTCGGTGGCTGCCCCTGACCACGCTGGCGGCGCTCGGGCCGACCAGCCTGGCCTTCTGCACGACGCGCCGGTCCTCGGCCTTCGCCAGCCGCACGTGGGCCTTTGGGTGGCCCTCGGCGTTCGCCAGCGTCACCACCTGCACGCGGGCCTTTGGGCGGGCCACGGCGTTCCCCGTCTGGACCAGCGGCACGTTCCCCTCTGGGCGGACCACGGCGTTCGCCAGCTTCGCCACCGGCACGCTGGCCTCTGGGTGGGCCACGGCGTTCACCGGCTTCGCCACCGGCACGCTCACCTCTGGGCGGGCCGCGACGTTCGCCAGCTTCACCACCGGCACGCTCACCTCTGGGCGGGCCACGGCGTGCACCGGCTTCGCCACCGGCACGCTCACCTCTGGGCGGGCCACGGCGTTCGCCAGCTTCGCCACCGGCACGCTGGCCTCTGGGTGGGCCGCGGCGTTCACCGGCTTCGCCATCGGCACGCTCACCTCTGGGCGGACCACGGCGTTCGCCAGCTTCGCCACCGGCACGCTGGCCTCTGGGTGGGCCGCGGCGTTCACCGGCTTCGCCATCGGCACGCTCACCTCTGGGCGGACCACGGCGTTCGCCAGCTTCGCCACCGGCACGCTGGCCTCTGGGTGGGCCGCGGCGTTCACCGGCTTCGCCATCGGCACGCTCACCTCTGGGCGGACCACGGCGTTCGCCACCTGCACGCTCACCTCTCGGAGGGCCGCGACGTTCGCCGTCTGGACCACCGGCACGAGGGCCTCTGGGCGGGCCACGGCGCTCGCCTTCGCCCCGTGCAGGGCGATCACTTGACGGCTGGTCGCTGCTCTCATCATCAGCGCGCGGACGACGGTCGCCACGTTTGCCCTTCAACAGGTTCTGGCCCAGCTTCGTCTCGGCCAGCCCGGGGGCGGCGTGTGTCAGGACAGCGGTAACTTCTGCCTGTCTTTCCTGGCGCACCAATTGCCGAACCAGACCCATGATATCGGCGCGGTCAAATTCACCGGCTTCATTCAGGGCCAAAGCCCGCAGTTCTGTCATCAATGACTGGCCTTGCTCTTGCGAAATCGAGCTGTCAGCAGTCAACTTGTCTTCGATGGAACGGTAGACGTCGACGGTTTCCATTTTGGGCTTAATACCTTCGTTCATGTTCTCAGTTCTTCGCCCTGGGCCCCGAACATGGCCGGTACCAAAGCTGTTTGGCTTACTAAAACACCGATAAGAAAAATTTTGCGATTCTGTACAACACCGAAGCAACCAGATTTTGCCGCGTTTCGTTCGAAACATCTGCAACAGCCGGTTTTCTGATCACCGGCCCCAAGCGCAGGCACGGCTTGTTGGTATCTCGCACTGCCTCTTTTCAGTTTCCTTTTAGACATCTCCCACGGCGCAATGCCGTTCGGGACCGCCGGAGGCGTAGCAAATCGCTGACGGTCCGGCAACAGTCGGATTGGCGCAGGCGTGCGGATCTGATGGTGAAAGCGCCGTAGCGTCAGGGGCTGTCCGCTGGAAAAGCTGTGCCATAGTTTCCCGACCAGCAAGAAACCGGGGTCTCTCATGTACGACAATGCCATGCCTTCCATCTATTTCTCGGACGAACATGTCGCGTTTCGCCAGACGGTGCGGGCGTTCATCCAGAAAGAGGTGACGCCCAATATTCAGGACTGGGAAGATGCGGGCCGCCTGCCCCGGTCATTGTACAAGAAGGCAGCCGAGATCGGGTTGATTGGCGTGATCTATCCCGAAGAGCTGGGCGGCAGTGCGGGTGATCTGTTCATGCATGTGGTCGCGACCGAGGAAATCTCGCGGGCCGGGTCGGGCGGGGTGTCTGCATCGCTTGGATCGCATACCATCGGCCTGCCGCCGTTGGTGAAACACGGCAGCGATCATCTGCGCCAGACCTATGCCGTGCCTGTGATTGCCGGGGAAAAGATCGCCGCGCTGGCCGTGACGGAACCGGGGGGCGGATCGGATGTGGCCGCGTTGAAGACGCGGGCGGTGCGCGATGGGGGTCATTTCGTGGTGAACGGAGAGAAGACGTTCATCACCTCGGGTATGCAGGCCGATGTCATCACGGTCGCTGTGCGCACTGACCCCGGGGCGCGTGGCAGCGGCGGGATTTCGTTTCTTGCCGTTGCGGGCGACACGCCGGGGCTGGAGCGGACAGAGCTGACCAAGATGGGTTGGTGGGCCTCGGACACGGCGCATCTCTCGTTCAACGATTGCCGGGTGCCGGTCGATAACTTGATCGGGGTCGAGGGCGGCGGGTTTCAGGCCGCGATGCTGAATTTCAACAACGAACGCCTGTCTATGGCGGCGCAGGCCTATACCATGGCCGATGTCTGCTATCGCGAGGCTTTGGCCTGGGCGCAGGAGCGGCAGGCGTTTGGCAAGCCGTTGGCGCAGCAACAGGTGATCCGGCACAAGCTGGTCGATATGGCGGCGCAAATCGATGTCGCGCGGACGCTGACCTATGACATTGTCTGGCGGTACATGAACCAGATGGATCCGCTGCAGATCCATGTGGCGCGTACCAGCATGGCCAAGGTCACGGCCACCAACGCGTTAAAGTTCTGCGCCGATGAGGCGGTTCAGATCCTGGGCGGTATGGGGTTCATGCGCGGCACCGCGTCCGAGCGGATTTATCGCGAGGTCAAGGTGATGACCATCGGTGGGGGAACGGATGAGGTTCTGAAGAACCTGGCGGCCTCTCAGCTCGGGATCTGACGGTCAACTGACCCGCTGGCGCCGAAGCCACGCCACGAAAACCTTGGCGGCAGGGCGCAAGGTGCCGGGGCGGGTCACGATGTGATACCCGGCACCGTCATCGCGCGCGAAAAGTTCGACCAGCCGCCCGGCCTTAAGGTCGGGTTCGATAAAGTGGCGCACGGTTGCGGCCACACCCTGCCCGTCACGCGCGGCGGCCAGCAACAGGTTGCCCGGCATCTGAAGACGCGCGCCGACGATGCCGCGCTCGACCCCTTGGGAGCGCAGCCAGTTGCTGCCTTCGGTGGTGCCCAACTCTTCCAGCCATGGAAATTCGGCCAGGTCTGACGGTTCGGTAATCTTGCATCCTTTCAGCAACGCGGGCGACGCGACCACAACCATCGGAGACGTCAACAAAGGTTCAGAGTGAAGGCCATCCCAGTTTCCGTCGCCATACCGGAGCGCAACGTCCACGCCGCCGGGACGCAGGACGCTCAGGTCGGGGGTCGGATCGACTACAAGGTCGATGTCCGGGTGTCGTGTGCGAAAATCAGCCAGACGCGGCAGCAGCCAGACGGCAGAAAAAGACGGAGTGGCGGTAATATGCAGCGGGCGGGCGGCATCAAGGCCGGTCAGCTCCTGCACGGCGGTTTCAATTGCTCCGAACCCCAGCTCGACCGCCTGCGCCAGCCGCTCACCTTCGTCCGTCAGGGCCAGCGTGCGCCCGGTGCGGTCCAGCAATGCGACCCCCATATGCGCCTCAAGCGCGCGCAATTGCTGGCTGATGGCAGCGTGGCTGACATTCAGGGAATCGCCAGCCTGAACCACATTTCGCCTTTCTGCAAAGGCGGAAAAGGCCCGAAGCGCGGCCAGCGGTGGCATATGGAGCCAGTCCATTTGTAATCTCAACTTACATGATGAAACGCGTAATGAGTCGCATTGATGCGCCGTTTGGTCAAGTGTGAGGGCAAGACAAACACCACACACAGGAGCGCGACATGATCAATATTTACGCCCAGAGCTTTATGACTGCGACGCGGACCGATTGTGTCCGTATGCGCGACGCCCGCAAGCCCGATGCCGCCAAGCCCAAGCGCCGGTGGTTGCCGGAAGGCCATTGGTGGACGCAGAAAACCCACTGCAAATCCCCCGGCGACCTGTAAGGTCTGACACCAGACACGAACGGCCCGTCCTCCTGACTAGGTGGACGGGCCGTTTCGATGTATCAGGGTGGAATAAAACGGCGCCGGCTTTTCAGGAAACGCGCGAACAGATCGAAAAGCCGACGCCGTGCCTTTGGGCCCTTGGGGCCCAAAGGTGTCTCGTTTAGCGATTACTCGCCGCCACCCAACTGGTGGACATATGCTGTCACAGCGCGGATCTGTGCTTCGCTCAGACGCGTGTTCCAGTTCGGCATCACGCCGTAGCGCGAGTTCCAGACAGTCTGTTTCAGCGTGTCGTAGTCACCGCCATAGAGCCAGATTGCGTCCGTCAGGTTTGGTGCGCCCTGATAGATGTCGCCGGTGCCGTCTTCGGCGTGGCAGGCGGAACAGTTGTCTTCAAAGACCACCGCACCGGCATCGACCATGGACGCATCCATCGGGTCGCCGGACAGTGACATGACAAAGTTCACGACCTGCTCGATTTCGGCCTCTTCCAGCAGTTCGTCCCGGCCAAAGGCGGGCATTTCGGAATAGCGCGCATCGTCGTCATCCTCGTTCCGGATCCCGTGGGACACGGTGTAATGGATGTCTTCCATGGTGCCGCCCCAGAGCCAGCTGTCATCCAGCAGGTTGGGATAGCCCTTTGCACCGGCAGCACCCGACCCGTGGCACTGGGCACACCATGTCTTGAACACGGCGGAACCGGCTGACGTGGCATAGCCGTTCAGATCCGGGTCACTCGCGATTTCGGTCAGTTCGACCGAGGCCAGTTTAGCGTTGATGGCCGAGTTGGCTTCATCAACAGCGGCGATGTCGGCGGCCACATTGGCGCGCGTCGACCAGCCCAGCAGACCGGCGGTTGCCGATTTGACGCCCGGCCAGGCCGGATAGGCGATCGAGTAACCGATGGCCCAGACGATGCAGAGGTAGAAGACATAGACCCACCACTTTGGCAGTGGGTTGTTGAATTCTTCGATACCGTCCCAGCTGTGGCCAGTTGTTTCGGGATCACCCTTTTTGACTTCGGGTTTCTTGCTCATGTCCTCGCCTCCTCATCCGTGGCGGGTTTGTCTTCGTGCCGGAACGGGATGTTTGCCGTGTCCTTGTAGACCTTGCTGCTGCCGGGTCGGAGCACCCAGATGATGACCCCGAGAAAGAAGACAAACAGCATGACCAGCATCCAGCTGTCAGCGAATTGCCGAAGGAACGTATATTCTTCCATGATCCGTTCCCTCCTAGCGGCTCGCGTCTGGCGTGAAGGTCGAGAAGTCGACCAACGTGCCCAGCATCTGAAGATAGGCGATCAGCGCATCTGCTTCGGTCAGTTGAGGCTGACCGTCAAAGTTGCGAACATTCACGCCTTCGCCGTACCGTTCCAGCAGACCGTCATAGTCGCTGTCCGGGTCGCCTTGAGCCAAAAAGTCGGCCTGCGCGCTTGCCAGCATCTCTTCGGTATAAGGCACACCAACAAAACTGTGCACGGACAAGAGATCCTTGATGTACTTGCCATCAATCACCTTGCGTTCGAGGAAGCCGTATTTCGGCATCACCGATTCCGGCACCACAGACTGCGGGTCGCGCATGTGATCCACGTGCCATTCGTCCGAATAGCGACCACCAACACGGGCCAGGTCTGGCCCGGTTCGCTTGGAGCCCCACTGGAACGGGTGGTCGTACTTGGACTCTGCCGCCAGTGAATAGTGGCCATAGCGCTCGACCTCGTCCCGCATGGGACGGATCATCTGGCTGTGGCAGACATAGCAGCCTTCCCGCACGTAGATCTCGCGCCCGGCCAATTCCAGCGGGGTGTAGGGGCGCATGCCCTCTACATCCTCGATGGTGTTTTCCAGCCAGAACAGAGGTGCGATCTGCACGATCCCGCCGATGGTGACGACCAGGAAGCTGAAGATCAGCAGAAGGGTCGCGTTGGTCTCGAGGATTTTATGTTTGTCGAGAATTGCCATTGCTCCGGCCCTCCTTATTCAGCCGGGACGGCGACTGTAAGGCTGGCTTCTTTAGCCGGGGCCTTACGGACGGTCATCCACAGGTTGTAACACATGATGACGGCACCGGCGAGGAACATGAGCCCCCCAAGAGCACGCACAACATACATCGGGAACTTGGCGGCAACGGTGTCAGCGAACGAGTTCACCAGGAAACCATTTGCGTCGACTTCGCGCCACATCAGGCCTTCCATGATACCGGTCACCCACATCGATGCGGCGTAGAGCACGATACCGATGGTGGCGAGCCAGAAGTGCCAGCTGACCAGTTGCAGCGAGTACAGGCGTTCGCGTTTCCACAGAACCGGAACCAGGAAGTACAGCGCACCAAAGGTGATCATGCCGTTCCAGCCGAGCGCACCCGAGTGCACGTGGCCAATGGTCCAGTCGGTGTAGTGAGACAGCGAGTTCACCGCGCGGATCGACATCATCGGACCCTCGAAGGTCGACATGCCGTAGAACCCGACCGAGATGACCATCATGCGGATGATCGGATCGGTGCGCAGCTTGTCCCATGCGCCAGACAGCGTCATCAGGCCGTTGATCATGCCACCCCAGGACGGCATCCACAGCACGATCGAGAACACCATGCCCAGCGTCGAGGCCCAGTCAGGCAACGCGGTATAGTGCAGGTGGTGCGGGCCAGCCCAGATATAGATGAAGATCAGCGCCCAGAAGTGGATGATCGACAGCTTATACGAGAACACCGGACGTTCGGCCTGTTTCGGGATGAAGTAGTACATCATGCCAAGGAAACCGGCGGTCAGGAAAAAGCCCACCGCGTTGTGGCCGTACCACCATTGTGTCATCGCGTCCTGCACACCCGACATCACCTGAACCGAGCGCGAGCCCCAGATCGAAACCGGGATCGACAGGTTGTTGACCAGGTGAAGCATGGCAACGGTGACGATGAACGACAGGTAGAACCAGTTGGCGACGTAGATATGCGGCTCTTTCCGCTTGATCAGCGTGCCGAGGAACACGGCCAGATACGATACCCAGACCACGGTCAGCCACAGGTCAACATGCCATTCCGGTTCAGCGTATTCTTTCGACTGGGTCGAGCCGAACAGATAGCCGGTTGCGGCCAGAACGATGAACAGCTGATAGCCCCAGAACACGAACCAAGCCAGATTGCCGCCCCAGAGGCGTGCAGCGCTGGTGCGCTGGACCACATAGAACGACGTGGCGATCAGGGCGTTGCCCCCAAACGCAAAAATCACCGCCGAGGTGTGCAGCGGGCGCAGGCGTCCAAAGTTGGCATACCCTTGGGCCCATTCAAAGTTGAGCCCCGGAAAGGCCAACTGGAAGGCGATGAACACACCGGCGAGAAATCCGACAACGCCCCAAAAGGCGGTCGCGATGACACCGGCGCGCACGACGCCATCCATGTATTCGTTTTGTGGTGCGACGGTCGGGTTCGGATCCCCGGTGCCACGCAACGTGACAAGAAACAACCCACCGGACACAAGCAAGACAATGATTGCGTGTACCATGTAAGCCGTATCGCGCGCATAGTTGATGGCCATCGCGGAGAAGAGGATGACCAAACCAAGCGCAATAAGCTTGATATAATTCGACATTTTGCGTCCCTTTGCCGTGTCTCACGCGATTCTTTTGCCGCGCCAGACGAGTTCAGACTGAATGTTAAATGAACAACAGTACCCATAGTTGCTTTGATCTGTGTCAAGACATAGCGCGCGTTTCTGTGAGAGGCATCATTTCAGAGACACTCCTACGACTTTCTGCCACACTCGCAGAAGAACTCATGAGGACCAAATGGCTTATAAATCCTTGCTGACCGTTCTGACCGACACTCGGTCTGCTGCAGCACCGCTAACCGAGATGATTACCTTGGCCCAATCGCTGGACGCCCATGCCGAGGCCTTGTGTCTTGGCGTCGATCGGACTCAGACCGGGTATTATTACGCTGGTGCCAATGCGATGATCCTTCAGGAAACGCTGGCGCGTGCCAGCACCGAAGCCGCCGAAGTTCTGGCCCATGCCAATGAGGTGCTCGGAAAATCCGGTGTGCGCTGGTCGGCAGAAGACGGCGTGGCGCAGATTTCCGATCTTGGGCGGCACGTGGCACATCGCGCCCGGTTTTCCGATCTGGTGATCCTGCCGCGCCCATACGGCGAAGATCGCGGTGCCGAGGCCGAACCGATTGTCGAGGCTGCCCTGTTTGAAGGCCACGCCCCGGTTCTGGTGGTTCCGGATCAGTTGGAACCGATGTCGCAGCCCAAATCGATTGTCGTTGCCTGGAACGAAAGCGTTGAAGCGATGACCGCGATCCGCAAGGCGCTGCCTTTCCTGATGGCGGCGGATATGGTGCGCATCGTTGTGATCGACCCGCCGCAGCATGGCCCCGAACGGTCTGATCCCGGTGGATTGCTGAGCCAGATGCTGGCGCGTCATGGGGTGAATTGCGAGATTGATGTGCTGTCCAAAACGATGACCCGCGTGTCGGACATCCTGAACCGCCACGCCACCGATACGGAATCGGAAATGATCGTGATGGGGGCCTATGGCCACTCGCGGTTCCGCGAAGCCATTCTGGGCGGCGCCACCCGCAACATGCTGGAACAGGCGCAAGTGCCGGTGTTCATGGCGCACTAGTCAGGATCTGCGAATGAACGGTCGCACAGCAGCCTGTGCGGTCGTTCGGTGCAAAAGTTCGGACAGAGACCGAATAACCAAAGGCGTGACGCGTCCAGTGTTGGACAAACTCGCGTCTTTCGGTTCCGGGATTGGCGCGATTCACCCGCCTAATAGAGGCGCGCACCCTCATCCGCGCTGTGATCATCCTGCACTTCATCCAGAGTTTGCTCTCGGTCGACCGTTGCAATCACCCACTCAGCCAGCGTCGGGGCCGCCTTGCGTACCGGCCAATGGTCAGGGTGCCACAAACGGGAGCGGATGAGCGATTTCGAGCAGTGCATGAACGCCTCTTCGACATCGATCACAAGCGCGAGCAAAGGCTCTTTTCCTTTGAAAGCGTGGCGCTTGCTAATGGCCGCATCCCGAACGACACGGGCCTTGCCGGCAATGCGCAGAGTGTCGCCATGGCCGGGCACAATGAACAAGAGCGCTATGTTCGGGTCTTCCAGAAGGTTCTGAAAGCCATCAACCCGATGATTGCCAAGCCTGTCAGGGATGATCAGCGTCTTGTCATCATAGACCTCGACAAACCCTGCCGGATCCCCTTTGGGAGAAACATCAATCAAGCCCTCTGACGCTTTGGTCGCGACGATCACAAACGGCGCATGCGCAATGAATTTCCGCGCGACGTCATTCAAACGGTCGCTCACCTTGAGGAAAGTGTTTGTGAACCCTTCGGTTGGCAGGAGCTCTCTCAGGCGTTCGGTGGTCTGGATCTGCTCATCGATTTCAAGCATGGCACTCTCCTGATGGCAATTGAGAGAGAGCTTAAGCCAAGTGCGGTATTCGTCAAAGCTGCCTTTGGTGGCGCGACGGCGTATTTACGCTTTGTCCTGCCGTCCCGACCTTGGCCAATCGCCCTGCTCACATAGTTAGGCGGACCTCGTGGCTCTCGTCAGATCACGGTCTATCGTCGGATCAGACCGATCACGAACAGCAGGATCACCGAGCCGATTGTCGAATGGATGATTGCCGAAAGAAATCCGCCGCCGACAGAAAAGCCCAACGCTGGAAAGATCATTCCGGCCAGAAACGCCCCCAGTATGCCGACGATCATGTTGCCGAACAGGCCAAAGCCACGGCCTTCCATGATCTTGCCCGACAACCAGCCGGCGACGGCACCGATGACGAGCATGGCAAATACGCTTGTGAATTCCATTCGGGTTTCTCCCTGACGTGTGTTCGGGGCCATGCTGACAGCCGACCCCGGTTCTCACAAGCCCGGATTGATCAGCTTCGGATGAAATGCATCCCCTGAAACTGTGCCCGCATCGCTGCTGTGCGTGGCGCGACCGCTGCCGGATCGTTGCCGCGCAGACCATCGGCGATCAAAGCGGCCAGCGCGGGCGCATGGTCGGGCGTCACACCCCGGCGGACCAGTTCCGGGGTTCCGATCCGCAGACCGTTCATGTCGCCGTCCACCGGATCGATGGGCAATCCGATCCCGCAGGCCAAAAACCCGGCCTTGCGCAGAGTCTTGGACGCGGCTTGGCCGCCGCCAAACCCGGCGGCCTTGATCGCAAACTGGTGGGATTGTGTCGCGCCATGCGTCCCTTCGAACACCGGAAAGCCGAGGTCTTTCAAAGACGCGGCCAGCGCCTGCGACAGATCCACCATCGCCTGCGCATAGGCCGCCCCATGATCGACCCAATCGAGCAGGGAAATCGCCAAAGCCGCCGATTTCGCCGCATCGAAGTTCGCCGTCATGCCGGGAAAGGCGATGGCGTCCAGTCGTTGGGCGATGTCCGCCTCGTTGGTGACGATCAACCCGCCCGCCGGTCCACCGAGGCTTTTGTAGGTGCTCATCGTCATCAGGTGTGCGCCTTCGTCCAGCGGGTTGGCCCAGACGCCCCCCGCGATGATGCCGCACTGGTGCGCCGCATCGAACAGAATGTGCGCGCCGACCTCATCCGCGATGGTCCGGATATCGCGCACCGGGTGGGGGAACAGGTTGAGGCTGCCGCCGATGGTGATCAGGCGCGGCTTGAGGTCATGCGCCATGGCGCGCAGCCCGTCCAGATCGACGGTATACCCGTCCGCATGCACAGGGGCCGTATGGATGTTCAGCCCGTACAATCCGGCGCAACCATCCGCATGGTGGGTCACATGCCCGCCGACAGTTGCGGGCGGCACGATGATCGTATCGCCGGATTTCGTCAGCGCCATGAAGGCGTACATGTTGGCCAGCGCGCCCGAGGCGACGCGGATTTCGGCATAGCGCGCGCCAAAGACCTTGGCCGCCAATTCAGCGGCGATGACTTCGATCTCTTCGATGGCTTCCAGCCCCATCTCGTACTTGTCGCCGGGATAACCCAGCGACGGACGGCTGCCCAGACCGGCGGCCAAGGCGGCCTCGGCGCGGGGGTTCATCACGTTGGTGGCCGGGTTGAGGTTGAAACACTCCTCGTCATGAATTTGCCGGTTTCGGTCGATCAGCGCATCGATGCGGTTGGCAATCTGGGCCGGGCTTTCCGTCGCCACGCGGTCCGCGATGGACTGGACATAGGTTTCGCAAGTCTCGGGGACCCAGGGGCGGGCGGCAAGGCTGGTCATGGCTGTCTCCTGTCGTTTGAGGGCAGGAAACCAGTCCGGGGGCTTGCACGCAAACCAGTTTTTCGAAAAACTAGGGTTAGAAATTCTGAGGGTAATCACATGTCTGTCGCCCCACCCCGCCCCAGGTCCTTGCCTTTGACCGCCCTGCGCGCGTTCGAGGCCGCCGCCCGCCTTGGCGGATTCTCGGCTGCTGCAGACGAACTGGGTGTCAGCGCCGGGGCAATCTCGGCCCATATCAAGGCCATCGAGGCCGAGATCGGCGCGCCGCTGTTCAAACGATCACCGCAAGGGGTGCGGCTGACACCACTGGGTGCCCGTGTTCAACCTGACTTTACCGATGCCTTCGATGCGCTGGGACAGGCCGTGCAGACCCTGCGCGCCGAAGCTGGCCCAAAAGTGGTGCATATCGCGGCCCTGCCTGCGGTCGCCCAGTTCTGGTTGTCACCGCGCCTGCCCCAGTTGCGGGCGACGGCCCCCGAGATTTCGATCTCGATCACCGCGCTGGAAACGCCGCCGAACCTGAAACGCACGCCGTATGATCTGTGCCTGTTCTATGACACCGATCAGGGCGAGGTTCTGGCCGAAGATCGTGTGTTTCCGGTCTGTGCGCCATCGGTTGCCGCCCGCCTGCAAAGCCCTGAAGATCTGCGGTCGGTGCCGTGTCTGACGGATTCCGGATGGCCGGACGACTGGGCGCTCTGGTCACGCCAGGGGTTTCCCGGCGGCCATTTCGCGCCGCGCGGCCCGGTCTTTTCGCTGTATTCTCTGGCGGTAGAGGAAACCATCAATGGGGCGGGCGTTCTGATCGGGCACGAAGCCTTGATCGCGCCCCATCTGGCGGACGGGTCATTGGTGGCGCCCTTCGCCACCAAGGTTCATCTGGATCGAAATCTGCGGATCTGGAGCCCCCGGCCCCTAAACAGCAAGGGGCCAGCGGCCATGGTCGCGACCTGGTTGAAAAACCAGGCCTAACCGGGGCTTACCCCAGCATCCCACCATCGCTATCATCGCCAGCTTCTTCCATCAGGCGACCCATGTCGGGCACGGTCACGTGACGCTTGCCTGCCAGTTCGATGACGCCGTCCTTGCGCAAGGCCGACATCTGGCGGCTGACCGTTTCCAGCGTCAGACCAAGGTAATCGGCCATCGCCTCGCGGGTGAGCGGCAGGTCGAATACCATCTGATCGGTCGGTCCCCTCTTGCCCGGAGTCGCATCGCGGCGGGCAATGATCGACAGCAGGCTGGCGATCTTTTCGCGGGCGGTCTTGCGCCCCAGAACCAGCATCCATTCGCGGGCGGCGTCCAATTCATCAAGCGTCATCTCAAGCAGCCGCTGGGCCACATGCGGGGTCCGCACCATCATGTCTTCGAACGGTTTTTTGCGGAAACAGCACATCACAAGATCGGTATTTGCCACAACGTTATAGGCTGCGCCTTCGCGCCCCGGACGACCAACGAAATCGGACGGCAACAGCAACCCGACCATCTGTGTGCGGCCATCTTCCATGGCTTGGGTCAGCGTCGCGATCCCGGACACGACCGAACCGACAAACGCCATCTTGTCGCCTGACCAGATGATGGTTTGCCCCGCTTCGAAGGTGCGGTAAAACTTGATCTGTTCCAGTTCATCCAGTTCATCCGGCTCGCACCGCGCACAGACCGCGCGGTGTCGGATCGGACACTCTGAACAGTTTTGAGAAATCGTATCAAGAAGAACGGTCATTGTGGGGGTCCCATTTGATCTGGGTCAAGGAGATCGTTTCGTAACAGATTCTAATCTAGCTATATGAACACGAAATCTCAATTGGCGAATCTGGGCTTATTTGACGCGAGGGTTCCGCGTTATACCAGCTATCCCACAGCGCCCCACTTCAGCAATGACGTGGGGCCTGATCTTTTTGGCGACTGGATTGCCGAAATTGCGCCGGGAAGCGCGGTTTCGCTGTATATTCACGTGCCGTTTTGCAGGCGGCTGTGCTGGTTCTGCGCCTGCCGCACGCAGGGTACGCAGAAGGACGCGCCAGTCGAAGCCTATGTCGACGTTCTGAAGGCAGAATTGAAGCTTCTAAGTAAAAAACTGCCAAAAGGTGTCACGCTTTCGCGTCTGCATTGGGGCGGCGGAACGCCCACATTGCTGTCACCGAAGCTGATGGAAGAGTTGTCGCAGGCCGTGTTTGATGTGGCCCCGATGGGCGAGGCGTCGGAATTTTCGGTTGAGATCGATCCGAACGAAATTGACGAAGACAGACTGGACGTTCTGGCCGCCGTTGGCATGAACCGCGCTTCCATTGGAGTGCAGGATTTTGATGCTGAAATCCAGAAAACCATCGGTCGGATCCAAAGTTATGACGTAACCCGCAAAGCGGCCGACATGATTCGGGTGCGCGGAATCGAAAGCCTGAATGCCGATATTCTGTTCGGACTGCCGCATCAGTCTCAGGCGCGCATGACCGAAAGTGTCCAGAAACTGCTGTCTCTGAATCCAGACCGGGTTGCTTTGTACGGCTATGCGCATGTGCCGTGGATGGCCAAACGACAGCAGCTTATCCCGTCGGACGCGCTGCCCACGCCGCAGCAGCGTCTGGAGTTGTTCGAAACGGCCCGCAAACTGTTTCAGTGGGATGGCTATGCCGAAATCGGCATCGACCATTTCGCCACCCAGGACGATGGCCTGACCCGCGCCCAGCGCGCCGGGACACTGCGCCGGAACTTTCAGGGGTATACCGATGACCCGTGCGATGTGCTGATCGGTGTCGGCGCGTCGTCAATCTCGAAATTCCCGCAAGGCTTTGCCCAGAACGCTCCGGCGACCTCGACGCATACGGCAGCAATCCGCGAGGGGCGGTTTTCGACGTCACGCGGGCACCGGTTCAAAGGTGAAGATCAGTTCCGGTCGCGCCTGATTGAAGCTCTGATGTGTGACTTCCGCATAGACGCTGACGAAATCCGCCGGGATTACGGGATCAGCCAGTCGGCACTGGACGAGATGTTCAACCGGGCCAATCACGACTTTGACGGTCTGTTGCAGATCACGCCCGACGGACTTTACATTCCCGAGGCCGCACGCCCCCTGACCCGGATGATTGCACGCAGCTTTGACGCCTATGATCTGAGCAAGGCCGGGCACAGTTCGGCAATCTGAACCGCACGGTTCCCAACAGGATACCCCTTGACGTAGGGGCATTCGGTTTCCAAGACTGGTAACCCTGCACTCGCGGACCCCGGCGCGCAGTTTCGGCTGTGTGCAACACGCGGGATATCAGGGGCAAATCAGACAGGCAGGGCCGGATGCACCGCATTCGATGGGTCACCGATCGGGCAGCGCAGTTTGCTGCGTGACACCTCGAAGGGAGCGTTATCCATGCGTGTATTTACCGTCCTCGGCCCCACTCAGTCCGGGAAATCCACTCTGATCCAGGCGTTGAGCCGACTTGATGGTCGCCCTGTCACCTTTGCTGTCGGAGGCGTCGCGACGCTGCATTCGTTTTCCTATCTCGACGAACCCTGGATGGGGATCGACGTGGATGGCGGGGCCGATGCGATGGCATATGCCGGGCCTGCCCTTGCGATCAGTGACGCCGTGGTGCTGTGTGTTCCGCCCGACCCTGACGCGGCAGTTCTGGCCGCCCCCTATCTGCGCCTGATCGAAGAGGCCGGGATTCCCTGTTTCATATTCGTGAACCGGATGGATGCGCCAAATGGGCGGATCCGCGATATCATCGCGGCCCTGCAAAGCTATGGACGGCATCACATCACACTGCGGCAAGTCCCGATCCGCAAGGATGGTGAAATCGTTGGCGCGGTTGACCTGATCTCGGAACGGGCGTGGAAATATCGCGAAGGTGAGCCTTCGGTGCTGATCGAAATCCCGAACTCTGAAATCAGTCGCGAACAAGAGGCCCGTGCCGACCTGCTGGAAGAGCTGTCGGATTATGACGATCATATGCTGGAACAGCTGATCGAAGACCGCCAACCCCCAAACGACGAAATCTATGATCTTGCGGCGCAGGTTCTGCAAAGCCATGCGTTGATCCCAGCCTATCTGGGGGCGGCCAGCCATGGCAACGGCCTGCGTCGGTTGATGAAAGCCCTGCGCCACGAAGCCCCGGGCATTGAGGTTGCGGCTGAACGTGCGCGGGCCGGTGCAGATGCACGGGCCCTGGCCGGGTTCGCCGATGTGAAGAAACACATCGGCAAACTGGTCGTTGTGCGCGGGCTGGGGGACGGCATCAAGGCGCATGACACGTTGGGCGGCGGCACCATCGGCAGCCTGACTGCCATGGACGCGAAAACGCAGATCGCATCGTTGGCCGCAGGCGAGGTTGGGCTGGCGGTCAAGTCGGACCATCTGGCCCCGGGCGGGGTCTATGACGCCGCAAGTCAAACCGGCTTGCCGGAGTGGGCCAACAGCCGCCCGGCGCATCACCGCGAGGTCGTTGCCCCGGTACATGATCGCGACGATGTGCGTCTGTCGAACGCGCTGACCCGACTGGTCGAGATCGACCCGGGTTTGACGCTGCAGACAGACGAGGCGTCTGGCCACGCGCTGCTGGGCACGCAAGGGCCGATCCACATGCGGCGCCTGACAGACAAGCTGGCCAATGATTTCTCGGTCGAGATCGAAACCCTGCCAGCCAAGGCTCAGTTTCGCGAAACCATCACCAAACCGGTCGAGCACCAGTATCGCCACCGCAAACAGTCCGGCGGCGCCGGGCAATTTGCCGACGTGACGCTCAAGATCGAACCGCAGGCGTGTGGCGAAGGGTCTTTGTTTGACAGCGAGGTCAAGGGCGGCACAGTCCCGCGCAACCACATCCCATCGGTTGCCAATGGTGCCGAAGACGCGCTGCGCGAAGGTCCGAACGGGTTCCCGGTTGTCGACGTGAAGGTGACGCTTTTGGACGGCAAACATCATTCGGTAGACAGTTCGGACTTTGCATTCCGCACCGCAGGCAAAGCCGCCGTACGTGAAGCATTAGCTCAGGCAAGGCCGGTGGTCTTGCAGCCGATCCTGAAGGCCGAAATCCACCTGCCGTCGACCTTTGTCGGCGATCTGGTTCCCACGATCAGCAGCCTGCAGGGGCAAATTCAGGGCTTTGAAGCCAACCAGGATGCCGCCGGGTGGGAGGTGTTTAACGCGCTGATCCCCGCCGTAGCGCAGGATGACCTGCATCGTGCTCTTGCCAGTGCCACGCGCGGCACCGGTTGGGTGAACCTGTCATTCGATCACTATGAAGAAACGCGCGGCACCTCGGCCGCTGCCGCGCAATAGATCGATCAGAGGGCCGCCGCGATCAGGGCGCGGGTGTATTCGGTCTGGGGGGCATCGAACAATTGCTGGGCGGTGCCGGTTTCGACCACGTCGCCCTGCTTCATCACCATGACCTGATGTGACATGGCGCGCACGACCTTGAGGTCATGGCTGATGAACAGATAGGCCAGCCCGTGCTTGCGCTGAAGATCGCGCAAAAGATCAACGATCTGCACCTGAACGGTCATGTCCAGCGCCGAGGTCGGTTCATCCAGCACCAGCAGTTTGGGCCGCAGCACCATGGCCCGCGCAATGGCGATGCGTTGGCGTTGCCCGCCTGAAAATTCGTGCGGATACCGGTCCATCGCCGTTGGATCCAGCCCGGTTTCGGCCATCACCTCGGCCACCAGATCGCGTGTGTCGCGGCCGGGATCGACGCTGTGCACACCCAGCCCCTCGGCGATGATCTGGGCGCAGGTCATGCGCGGCGACAACGATCCGAACGGATCCTGAAACACGATCTGCATGTCCTTGCGCAGCCTGCGCAGTTCACGTGTGGACCATTGGCGCACATTATCGCCACGGAAGGTGATCCCGCCTTCAGAGGCGATCAGGCGCATGATCGCCAACGCCAGAGTCGTCTTGCCGGACCCGCTTTCCCCGACAATGCCCAGCGTTTCCCCTGCCCGCACCGAAATGGTCGCGTCGTTTACCGCCTTCACATAACCGACAGTCTTGCGCAGGAATCCCTTCTGGATCGGAAACCAGACCTTGAGGTGATCCGTGCGCGCGATTTCTTCGGCGCCGGGGGTGACTGGATCGGGTTCACCGGTCGGTTCGGCCTCGAGCAGCGTCCGGGTATAGGTGTGTTTTGGATTTGAAAAAATCTCTTCCGTGGGGCCGGTCTCGACGATCTCTCCGCCTTTCATCACGCAAACCCGGTCGGCGATCTTGCGCACGATGCCAAGGTCATGAGTGATGAACAGAAGCGCCATGTTTTCCGATTTTTTCAGGTCGGCCAGCAGGTCAAGGATCTGGGCCTGAATGGTCACATCCAGCGCTGTGGTCGGTTCATCGGCGATCAGCACGTCCGGCTTGTTGGCCAGCGCCATGGCGATCATCACCCGCTGTCGCTGCCCGCCCGACAGTTGGTGCGGATAAGCGTTCAGGCGGGTTTCCGGGTCGCGGATACCGACTTTGGTCATCAGCTCAAGAATACGTTCGCGCGCCGGGTCGCCCGTGAGCCCCTGATGCAAGGCCAGCGATTCACCCAGCTGCTTTTCCAGGGTATGCAACGGGTTGAGCGAGGTCATCGGCTCCTGAAAGATAAAGCTGATGTCGTTGCCGCGCACCTGCATCAGGTCCTTCTGCGACACCCCGATCATCTCGCGCCCGTCATAAGTGACCGACCCTTCGATCACAGCGTTGTCCCCTAGCAAGGACACTGTCGACAGGGCGGTGACCGATTTACCAGACCCGCTTTCGCCCACCAGCGCCACGGTTTCCCCGCGATTGACGTTGAAAGACACGCCGCGCACAGCTGGCGTCAGCTTACCGTCCTGCCGGAAAGACACCCGCAGATCATTCACCTGTAGCAATGCTGTCATTGGAAGGTCTTTCTGGGGTCGAACGCATCCCGCACGCCTTCAAAGATGAAGACCAGCAACGACAGCATGATCGCGAAGGTGAAGAAGGCGGTGAAGGCCAGCCACGGGGCTTGCAGGTTCTGTTTTGCCTGCAGCGTCAGTTCACCCAGGGACGGGGACGACGATGGTAACCCGAAGCCGAGGAAGTCGAGCGACGCCAGTGAGGAAATTGTTGCCGTGACGATAAACGGCAGCATGGTCAGCGTCGCCACCATCGCGTTGGGCAGCATGTGGCGGAACATGATGGTCATATTGCCCACGCCCAGCGCCTTGGCCGCGCGGACGTATTCGAGGTTACGGGCGCGCAGGAATTCGGCCCGCACCACGCCGACCAGAGACATCCAGCCGAAGGCAATCATCAACCCGACCAGCAGCCAGAAACTGCGCCCCAGAATCGCGAACATGATGATGATGATGTAGAGCGACGGGGTGCCGGACCAGATCTCGATGATGCGCTGGAAAATCAGGTCCACCCAGCCACCGAAAAAGCCCTGAACCGCGCCCGCTGCGACGCCGATCAGGCTGGAGACGGTAGCGACAATCAGGGTGAAAATGATCGACAGGCGGAAGCCATAGATCACACGGGCCAGCACGTCGCGCTTGGTGTCATCTGTCCCCAGCCAGTTTTGTGCATTGGGTGGCAGTGGAGCCGCGCCGGGGCGATCCACAGGTGTGTTGAAAGAATAGGGCAGCGGCGGCCAGATCGCCCAGCCTTTCTGGAACCCGTCTGCCTGAAAGGTGCCTGCCTTGATCTCGTCGATGATGGTGTCAGGATCGTCGAAACAATCCTCGACCCCACCCGATGCAATCAGGCACTTGACCTCGGGGTCGCGATAGATGGCTTCGGTCTGGAAATCGCCACCGAATGCGGTTTCGGGATAGAAATTGAAAATCGGCGTGAACAACTCCCCCCGGTAACTGACCAGGATCGGTTTGTCGTTGGCGATGAATTCAGCGAACAGCGACAGGCCAAAGATCACGCTGAAAAGGATCAGCGACCAGAAGGCGCGGCCATTACGGCGAAAATTACGCCAGCGGCGCTGGTTGAGTGGAGAGAGCGCCATTTATCCCTCCCGGCTTTCGAAATCGATCCGGGGATCGACGATCACATACATCAGGTCCGACAGGATGCCGGTGACCAGCCCGATCAGGCCAAACATGAACAGCGTGCCGAACACGATCGGATAATCGCGCGCCACGGCGGCCTCATACCCAAGCCGGCCCAGCCCGTCGAGCGAGAAGATGGTTTCAATGATCACCGACCCGCCAAAGAACACGCCGATGAACACGGCAGGAAAGCCCGCGATGACGATCAGCATGGCGTTGCGGAAGACGTGGCCGTAGAGCACCTGCTTTTCGCTCAGCCCCTTGGCCCGCGCGGTGATCACGTACTGTTTCTTGATCTCATCCAGAAAGCTGTTCTTGGTCAGCAACGTCAGCGTCGCAAAGGCCGAGATGGTCGAGGCCAGCACCGGCAGCGTGATGTGCCAGAAATAGTCGCCGACCTTGCCCAGCAGGCTAAGTTCTTCCCAATTGTCCGAATAGAGGCCCCGCAGCGGGAAGATCTGCCAATAGGACCCACCCGCGAACAGCACCAAAAGCAGAATCGCGAACAGGAAACCGGGGATCGCATAGGCCACGATGATCGTCGCACTGGTCCAGGTGTCAAAGCGGGATCCGTCCTTGACGGCCTTGCGGATGCCCAGCGGGATCGAGATCAGATAGGCGATCAGCGTCGACCAAAGCCCCAGCGTGATCGACACCGGAAGCTTTTCCAAAATCAGGTCAATCACCGAGATCTTGCGGAAATAGCTTTCGCCAAAATCGAACCGCATATAGTTCCAGAGCATAGTAAAAAAGCGTTCCAGCGGCGGCTTGTCGAGGCCGAATTGCTGTTCAAGCTCGGCGATGAACTCGGGTGGCAACCCGCGAGAGCCAATATACTGGTCATTGCCAGACGTGGCTTGCGTTTCAACGTCGGCGCCGCCTCCTGCAAAGCTTTCAAACACGTCGCCGCCACCCTGCATCTGGGCGATGGCCTGTTCAACCGGACCGCCTGGCACGAATTGCACCAGAACGAAATTGATCACCATGATGCCCAGCAATGTTGGGATCACCAGCAGCAAGCGACGAAGGATATATGCTCCCATGGGGCGGTTTACCTAAGCGCGCCATCGGCTTTCAAGGCTGCGGCCTTGTCAGCGTTGATCCACCACAGATCCTCGGTTCCCAATGCATAGGGCGGCAGAACCTCAGGATGTTCATACATGTCCCAATACGCGACCCAGAATTTGCCCAGATACCAGATTGGCACCAGGAACCGTTTCGAGCGCAACACACGATCCAGCGCACGCACATTGGCGGTCATTTCCTCGGCATCCGTCGCGGCAATGATGTTGTCCAGCAAGGGTTCGATATCCGGGCCGGAAATGCCGGACGCGTTGAACACGCTATAGGCGGCGGCCTCGGCCCCGTACAGCTGGCGCAGTTCGGTCGATGGCATCAGCGAGGTCAAATACCCGCTGTAGATCATGTCAAAGTCACGCTCGCGCCGACGCAGGGTGAATTGCGACGAATCGATCCGATTGTATGTCGCGTCCAACCCCATGCGTTTCAGATTGTCGACAAAGGGCAGCAAGATCCGGTCCAGCGTCGGAGAATCCGACAGAAACTCGATCTTGAGCGTTTCGCCCTGATCATTGCGTCGCATGCCATCATCGCCGACAAGCCACCCTGCCTCATCCAGCAGCTTCATCGCGCGGCGCAGATTGCGCCGATCCGTTACACGGTCGGGTTTGCTGGAATGCGCGCGGATCGGTTCCGAGGTCAAAATGCTGGGATCCAGCACATCGCCCAGCGATTCCAGAACCTCGCGTTCGCGACCTTCGGGCAGGCCTTTGGCCTCAAGATGGGTCCCTTCCCAGAACGAATGGCGCTGTTGGAATAGCCCGTATTGCAGGCTGTCATTGGTCCATTCGAAATTGAATGCCAACTGCACCGCCTCGCGGACGCGGATGTCCTGAAACTGTGGTCGGGTCATGTTCATGACGAACCCGGTGGCAGAGGGAACATTCCCGTCAATCAGCTCTTCCTGAATGATCCAGCCTTTGTCGATGGCCGGAAAATTATATGCGGTCGCCCAGTTCTTTGAATTATTCTCAGCCCGGAACGTGAACTCACCTGCCTTGAAGGCCTCCATCGCAGCGACGGAATCAGAGAAATATTCGATCCGGATCGTCTCATAATTATTGCGGCCGACATTTACGTTCACGTGATCGCCCCAATAGTCGGGATTGCGTCGATAGACGACGCGGCGGTTGATGTCATAGCTGTCCAGCACATAAGGGCCCGAGCCGATTCCCGGATCCAGACGCGGTTCATCCAGACGACGGTTTTTGGGGTCTTCCATGAACCAGGCCTTGGACATGACCGGAACGGACGCCACTTGAGTGATCAGCGACCGGCGCGACACATCTTCGGCAAAATAGAACTTCACCCGGAGCGGGCCCAACACTTCGGCCTTGGGAATGCGTTTGCGGACTGCTTCGGCATAAGATCGCAAACCCTGATCCAGAAGCAGCTCGTGCGAAAACACGACATCCTCGGCCGTGACCTGCGTTCCATCGGAAAACCGGGCCTCGGGCCGGATGTTGAAAATGACCCACTCCTGACTTTCGGGGTACTCAAGGCTTTCGGCCAGCAGACCATACAGCGTTTCGGGTTCGTCGTAAGACGGGGTCATCAACGCTTCGAAATGTTCCGAGCTTCGCGCGGCGGCCCGCCCTTGTTTGGCATAGGGATTGAAGCTGTCAAAGGTGCCTTGCGCCGAATAAGACAGCTCTCCGCCCCGTGGCGCATCCGGGTTCACATAGTCGAAATGGGCAAAATCTGGCCCGTATTTCACAAGCCCCAGTTCAGAAAACGCATGTGACCGGATTATCTTTTCCTCGGCCCTCAGCAGGGTGGCGAACGCAAAGACCAATAGCGCGGACAAGGCCAGGACCGGAACGGTGCCTGCAACGGCAACTGAGCGCGCGCGGGCGCTGGAGCGGTTCTTCAAAGGGTAGCCTCCATGGTATTGGTATTCTGCCGGTTTTCTTGCTTGCATAAAGCTAATGGCCCCTGCCCCCAAGGTTCAAGTTGAGATTCCCTCAACTATACGTGTTTCGTCGTGTAGTCCCGTCATCCGCGCCAGAAAAACGAAAAAGGCCGCTGCACGTGGTGCAGCGGCCTTTGATTTGTCTGGTGATCCGGTCGGGATCAGTCGTCAAGACTGTCCAGATAGGCGATCAGGTTGACCCGGTCGCTTTCTTTTTTCAGGCCAGAAAAGCTCATCGAGGTGCCGGAAACGACTGCGCTTGGCTTCAGCAGGAAGTCATACAACGCTTCGGGGGTCCAGTCGCCGCCATGTGCGACCATCGCGCTGGAATATCCGAACCCGTCTTCGGACGCGACCGGACGGCCAACAACGTCATACAGCGACGGGCCAGTCGCATTCACGCCGTCTTCGATTTTGTGGCAAGCCGCGCATTTCTTGAATACCTTGGCGCCCTTTGCGGTATCGGCACCGGCCATCAACTCTTCAAAGCTGACTTCTTCAGCGGCTTCTTCGGCTTCGGCAGGCTCTGCTTCGACCACGTAGGAAGCTTCTCCATGACCACTGGTGTCATAGGTGATCTCTGCTGCCCATTTCAGCAGAAGAAGTGCCAGAAAGGCGCCCAGAAAACCGGCTGCTGCCTTGGTTACTGTCATCGTGTCAAACATGATCGCGAGTCCATAGTAGCTGTCTGCCGGGGTGTCTAAGGGTTCCCCTTGCCCGTGGCAAGGTATAGACACCGCGACCAATCGACCAAACAGAATTTGTTGCACGGAATCTAATCATGACCAATCGCATCGCCTTTCAGGGAGAGCCGGGCGCCTATAGCCACGAGGCTTGCCGCAATGCCCGCCCCGATATGGAGCCGCTGCCCTGTCGTACTTTCGAAGAGGTGATCGACGCGGTCAAATCCGGTGCGGCAGATCTGGCGATGCTGCCGGTCGAAAATTCGACCTATGGCCGTGTCGCCGATATTCACCGGATGCTGCCGGAAAGTGGCCTGCAAATTCTGGAAGAGGCCTTTGTGCGTGTGCATATCAGCCTGATGGCGATGCCGGGCGTCGAGATCGAGCAGATCGAAAAGGTCCGCGCGCATCTGGTGTTGTTGCCACAATGCGAATCCTTTCTGCGCCGCTATGGCATTAAGGGCGAAGCCGCCGCAGACAGCGCCGGGGCGGCTGCGGAACTGGCGGACAGCAAAAGCATGATCGAAGGCGTGCTGGCGTCAGATCTGGCGGCTGACATTCACGGGTTGCATATTCTGGCGCGCCATATCGAAGACCACGCCCATAACACCACACGATTCCTGCTGATGTCGCGCGAAGGCGATCACAGCCGGCGCGGCAAGCACAAGATGATGACCACCTTCGTGTTTCAGGTCAGAAACATCCCGGCCGCGCTGTACAAGGCGTTGGGTGGGTTCGCCACGAATGGTATCAACATGACCAAGCTGGAAAGCTATATGGTCGATGGATCGTTCACCGCGACGCAATTTTATGCGGATATCGAAGGCCATCCGGAAGACGCGCACGTGAAACGCGCCCTTGAAGAGATCGGGTATTTCACAACCAATGTCGAAATTCTGGGCGTGTATCCATCTGCGCCGGAACGCGAATGGTAACGTATTGGCCGATCAGGCCATACGCGCCCGGTTTGAGCGATCTTCCATAGCCCGGGCAAAATCCGAAACTTTAGACGAGAACCGCTTGGTCAGGTTCGTCCGTGCCAGTTTCAGGGATTGAACCAAAAGTCGCGCTGGCAATGTTTTTGGCGTCAGTTCCATCTCGATCGACATGCGGGTCTGACGGGCCGACAGGGCCATCAGATCAATCGTCAGAACCGCGTCCAGACCTTGGCTGTCTGCGTCAAACCGCATGGAGTTCGGGCGGTCGAATTCGGTCAGTTCCAGTGTGATTTCGCGTTCGGCCCCGCGCAGAGAGAACGTGGCATCCCACTTCATCCCGACACCGACGGCCATGTCTTCGCTGCCGCGCCGCACATCGATGCCCCGTCGCAAAGCGGCCCGTTCGTAAGCATCGAATTCGGCCAGCATGGCAAAAACTTCTTCGATTGGTGCTTCGATATCTTCTTGGCTGGAAAACTGCATATTGGGCCTGTCACCTTAGATTTTGTCTATTTTCATATCATTCGAGCGTATCCGCAAGCCAGTTCTCTAGCAGAAAATGCGCGATAGCGCCTTTTCGTGCCGGTTTCAGAACCGGATGCTCGCCCGCGAATGCGGTCATCATTTCGGATCGTGTGACCCACATCGCGTCTTCGATCTCGGTGGGATCTATGTTGATTTCGCGTGTCAGCGCCTCGCCAGCGCATCCAAACATCAGCGATGCGGGGAACGGCCAGGGCTGGCTGGCGAGATAGCTGACCTGACCAATTGTCACACCGGATTCTTCGAAAACTTCACGCCGAACCGCGGCTTCCAGCGTCTCACCGGGTTCAACAAAACCGGCCAAAAGCGAATACATGCCTTCGGGCCAGCCCGGCGAGCGGCCCATGAGCACCGAATCACCATGCGTGACCAGCATGATCACAACCGGGTCGGTGCGCGGGAAATGGTGCCCGCCACAAGCAGCGCAATCGCGTTGCCATCCGGCCTGCGCCATCTCGCTTTCAGCGCCGCAGCAGGCGCAGAACTTGTGGGTTGAATGCCAGCTAATCACGGCTTTGGCGGTCGCGGCAAGTTCCGCATCGCGTGGTGAGAGATGGGTCATCACCTGGCGCAGTTCAACAAACCTCCACTCAGAGGGCAGAGCCGGGTGTTTGTGTTCGGTCGGGTCAAAAAGCCTGCCCAATGCCGCCGTATCCAGTCCTTCCGGCTCCCATCCGGAAATATCCTGCGCAAACCGCGGGCGACCATCTTCCTGCAGCCCAAGGAAAACCGGTTTTCTCGCGTCACGTTCGTAGCCTGAGGTGAAAATCGGATTGTCGGGCGCAAGGAAAACCAGCTGGTCGCGGTCTTCCCCCTGCACCAGCGGTTTACCACGCCACATCGGCAGGAAACCCGCCATCGGATGGGCCTGCGCCTGTTCCAGCGCGGCTGCATCACCACGGATTTGGGCCGCACGGTCCAGTCCGGACCCACCGAAGGTGACTGTTTCCGCATGTTTCACTGACCGACCCTCCTCAAAAATAGCGAGGTGTGCCCGCCTTGGATATTCGGTTGCCACGCCCAGAGACACAAAACAACCGTTTCTTGTCGCTGCTGCCGATAAGTAACACGCTCACCTTCACGCAACCGCATGTGAGTTTTCCGCTTCCCTCCGATTCGCGCGAGTGGTTTTTATGGGCTGATAAAACGACACCCCGGCTTAACCGGGACCAAGCGCAGGGCAGGACCAAACCGGCATGACACCAACGAACGCCCGCCGTCCCGCCATGTCATCAAAACTCAGAATTCTGGCAACCACCGATCTGCACATGCAATTGGCCGGTTTCGATTATTCGGCTGATCGCAAGTCCGATCGCGCGGGCCTGACACATCTGGCGCGCCTGATTGAAGAGGCGCGGGCCGAGGCCGAAGCGGCTGGCGCATCCGTTCTGCTGCTGGACAATGGCGACGGGCTTCAAGGGTCTCCGCTGGGCGATTTTGTTGCCGAAGATCGGCGGCGGCCGCATCCGCTGATGCAGGCCTTTGCACTGCTGCGCTATGATGCCATTGGGTTGGGCAACCACGATCTGGATTTCGGGATCGAAACGCTGGCCAGTGTTTTGTCAGACTCGCCCTGCCCGGTGATCTGTTCAAACCTGCACCTGAACGATCCGGCCACTTTGCCGATTGTCGACAGGCACATCATCACCCTGCCCCCCCATGGGCTTAAGGTCGGGCTGTTTTCCTGTCTTCCGCCGCAAACCGCCATGTGGAACGCTCAGCGTCTGCGTGGGCGCGCCACCATTTCCGATATTTTGAGCACCGCCCGCAAAAGCATCGACGACCTTCAGGCAGACGGCTGCGATCTGGTGATCGCGCTGGCCCATACCGGCGTCGGGTCGAACATCCCGCAGGCCGGCATGGAAAACGCCGCCGCAATTCTTCAGGGTCTTCCCGGTCTGGACGCTGTCATTGCAGGCCACACCCACGATATTCTGCCAGCTGCGCCGGGCGCGGGCGCATTGGTTTTACCCGGCGCGATGGGATCGCACCTTGGTATCATCGACCTTGACCTGGAGCGCAGCGCTGACAGCCGCTGGAAGGTGTCAAACGCAGTGAGCGAGGCCCGCGCAGCACCCGAAGATCAGAGCAAAGACCTGTTGGAGCTGATTCGCGACGATCACGATCAGACCCGCAAACGGCTGGATCACCACATCGGCCACTCGGATAACCCGTTACACAGCTATTTTGCCAGTTTCGCGCCCGACAAGGGTCTGGCCGTTTTGGCCCATGCGCAGGCTGCGGCGCTGAAACCGTATCTGGCAAATTCCGAATTGGTGCGCTTTCCGATACTCAGCGCCGTGGCGCCGTCTCGTTTTGGCGGACGGGCCGGGCCAAGGAACTATACCGACATACCCGCAGGCCCGATTTCAGAACGTCATGTTTTTGATCTTTGTCCGTTCGACAACTTACTCTGCGCAGGGCTGCTGACCGGGGCAGACGTGCTGGACTGGCTGGAAATGTCCGCCGGGCTGTTCGCACAAATCGAACCGGGCGAAACCAGACCGTTGCTCGACCCGGCCTTTCCGGGACATAATTGCGATGTGATATTCGGGCTGGAGTACGAGATCGATATCAGCGTTCCGCCCCGATTCGACCAGAATGGCGACCTGATCAATCCCGATACACAGCGAATCCGAAACGCCTGCTGGAACGACCGCCCCCTTGACCCAAAGCAACGGTTTATCGTGGCCATGACAAGCTATCGCGCTGCTGGAGGCGGTAATATCCCAGCCCTGCGAAACCTGGTTTCGGTCGCGTTGCCGGACATTCGGTTGCGTGCCATCCTGCGCGACCACTTCGCTGGGGCCCTTCCACCAAGCCCGCTGCACAATGCACCCGTCCCATGGCGCTTCACCCCGGTCCCGCAGGCCGTGGCGATCACACTGACCGGTCCCGAGGCCCGCGCGCATCTGGATGAATTGTGCGGGCGGGAGGTCACCGAAGCGGGCATGGATACGGGCGGATTTCTTCGGCTTTCGGTTCCATTGGATCCGGTTTCAACCCGTCTTGCCATTTCCCGGAACGCTGACTATATCCCTAGTCGAGAGGTTGGCGCGGGCAGGCGCCTCGCCAACCCGGTCAGATCCGGAAGGAAGCAGCCGTAACGAGCCCCGCTTGGGTCGTTGTCCAGCCTCTCACCTTACTCCCCCCAGGAAAATTGCGCCCGCCGCCCGGTCAGTCGCCTGACGGGTCATTCCCGGTTTGAACCTGCCCGGCGTGGGCCCAGGCCAGCTGCCCGTCGGTCTCTATCGCGCAGGGTCGCACGGTCCGCAGCCGGGTCAGCGCCAGATCCGGATCTTCGCCACTTTCAATCAACAGCCGCAAAGCCGCCATCCCGGATCGGCCACATCCGCCCCGGCAATGCACCAAAACGCGCCCGCCACCGCGAAGTGCGGCCAGGGCCGACCGGCTGACCGGTGCCCATTCTGCGATAAACTGCTCTGTTGGTGTGCCAAAATCGGCCACCGGCATATGCACCCAGCGGCACCCCATGGCTCGCAGATCGGCCCCCAGATCGGCAGCCCCGGTGGTTTCCATTTCATCATCAGATGTCAGACTGATCACCAGCCCGGGCTGCCAGTCGCGAATATGGTCCAGATCATCCGCATAGGACCCGCCGGTTCCGGGAAGTCCCGAAAGCGCAAGGATCCCGTCGCCGACACCCAATGCGAATATGACCAGATCCGACATGGCTTACAGCCGCTCTGCGCTGAACGTGTCGCAGGATCGCAGGTTGCCGGATTTGAACCCGGTCGCAAACCAGCGTGAACGCTGGTCTGATGTGCCATGTGTAAACGTATGCGGCTGCGGTGCACGCCCTGCCCTGCGCTGCAACGTATCGTCCCCAATCTGTCGGGCCGCGTTCAAAGCCTCGTCGATATCGCCGGGCTCTAACAGACCGTCCACAGCCCGCGCCCAAATGCCGGACAAGCAATCGGCCTGCAATTCAAGCCGAACGGTGATGGCGTTTGCCTGAACCTCAGACGCTTGCTGGCGGTAGGTGTTGACCTCGCCCAGAATCCCCAGTTCGTTCTGAACGTGATGTGCGACCTCATGCGCCACAACATAGGCGGCGGCAAAATCCCCACTTGCGCCCAGCTGGCGCGACAAGGTCACAAAGAAACCTGTGTCCAGATACGCTTTCTGATCGGCCGGACAGTAAAATGGCCCGGTCGCGCCCGAGGCATTGCCACAAGGGCTTTGCGTCACGCCGGAAAACAACACCAGAACCGGCGGGGTATATGGCTGGCCAAGCTGATCGCGAAAGATGCCGTCCCAGACCTGTTCGGTCGTCGCCAGAACCTGCGAGACAAACACGCCCGCCGCTTCATCCTCGGGCGATACTGGTCGTGACTGCTGTTGCGGTGCCGCGCCTGTGTCATTCAACAATGGCGACACGTCCAAACCGGTAAAATACCCCAGCGCCAGAACAACCAAAACTCCGACGATACCAATTCCACCGACGGAACCGCCCGACATCGACCGGCCCCGGCGATCTTCCACATTCCGGCTTCCCCGGACTCCGCGCAGACGCATATTTCCCCCAAACGTGATCCCGCCTGCTATGGATAGCTTATCACAGGCATTTGACAAATGTTTTCAAAGGCCGAGGTTTCCCCCTACCCGATCCGTACCGACCACAACGCTGGCCTCGCGGCGCGCGAGTGACCGTTATCCTGGGCTACCCGGTGGACGCGCCGCGTCGCTGCGCTTAACGTATCGCGGTGACACGTGCCAAAGGTCTTCCATGAACGAATCCACTCCGTCCGGCTATCAGGTTCTCGCCCGAAAATACCGTCCCGAAACCTTCGCCGACCTTGTCGGGCAGGATGCGATGGTCCGCACGCTGAAGAACGCCTTTGCGGCGGACCGCATTGCGCAAGCCTTTATCATGACCGGAATCCGGGGCACCGGGAAGACGACCACCGCCCGGATCATCGCCAAAGGCATGAACTGCATAGGCCCCGACGGGCAAGGCACCCCCACGACCGAACCCTGCGGGCAATGTGAACACTGCGTCGCGATCATGGAAGGGCGCCATGTCGACGTGATGGAGATGGACGCCGCCTCGCGCACCGGTGTGAACGACATCCGCGAAATCATCGACAGTGTCCGCTATCGCGCCGCCAGCGCACGCTACAAGATCTATATCATCGACGAAGTCCACATGCTGTCGACCAGCGCATTCAACGCGCTGCTCAAAACGCTGGAAGAACCGCCAGCCCACGTCAAATTCATTTTTGCCACCACGGAGATCCGCAAGGTTCCGGTCACCGTGCTGTCACGCTGCCAGAGGTTTGACCTGCGCCGGATCGAACCCGAAGACATGATCGCCATGTTGCGCCGGATCGCCGATTCGGAAGACGCGCAGATTGCCGAAGACGCCCTGGCCCTGATCACACGCGCTGCCGAAGGCTCGGCCCGGGATGCGACCTCGCTGCTGGATCAGGCGATCTCGCACGGCGCGGGCCAAACCACGGCCGATCAGGTGCGTGCAATGCTGGGTCTGGCTGACCGTGGACGGGTTCTGGATCTGATTGACATGATCCTGCGCGGCGATGCTGCCGCCGCCCTCACGGAGCTGAGCGGTCAGTATGCCGAAGGCGCCGATCCGTTGGCCGTGTTGCGCGATCTGGCCGAAATCACCCATTGGGTGTCGGTGGTCAAAATCACCCCCGATGCCGCCGACGACCCGACAATTTCACCCGATGAACGCGCCCGTGGCCAGCAGATGGCGCAAACGCTGCCGATGCGGGTCCTGACGCGCATGTGGCAAATGCTGCTGAAAGCGCTGGACGAGGTCGCGTCGGCCCCGAACGCCATGATGGCTGCCGAGATGGCCGTAATCCGCCTGACCCATGTCGCTGATCTGCCCAGCCCCGAAGAACTGATCCGCAAGCTTAAAGACACGCCGCCGCCTCCGCCAGATCCGGGTGGGGGGAGACCCGTGCAAAGCACGGGCACGCCTGCGGCGGGCGGGGGGGGCCTCGGCTTCGCCTCGGCCCCGGCCGGCTCTGCCGGCAATGCCCCGACAGCTGCCCTTGCACAGGAAGTCGAAGGCGCCTTGGCCCGCTATCCGACCTTCGATCACGTGGTCGAACTGATCCGGGCCAATCGCGACGTGAAACTGCTGGTCGAAATCGAAACCGGAGTTCGTCTGGTTGCCTATCAGCCCGGTCGGATCGAATTCTGCCCGGCCCCCAATGCCGCACCCGATCTGGCCCAGCGGCTGGGAGGCCGATTGCAGGGCTGGACCGGCAATCGATGGGCGATCAGTGTCGTGTCGGATGGTGGTACGCCGACCATCGCGGAAGAGCGCGATGCGGCTGAAACAGCATTGCGCGACCAAGCCACCGAACACCCGTTGATCCAGGCGGTCTTGGACCGGTTTCCCAAAGCCAGCATAATGGCGATCCGCACCCCCGAGGCGATCGCCGCAGAAGTCGAGATCGAAGCCCTACCCGAAGTTGAGGATGAGTGGGATCCGTTTGAGGATGATTGAGCCAAACGGTGACCCCGGGGAGGGGGACGCATCGATGCTTTGGGATTAGCCGCCAGGCGTATCCAACGACATAATAAAATCGGCCGCGGACACAAGAGCATTGGCCTCAGATCAGTTCTGTCGCAAAAATCGGTTGAAGGCCGTGCTTCCTCTTTCCCCGAACGGGCTTATCCTACGGGCTCTGTGACGGGTGTTCCAAGAGCGGTGTAGCGGCTCAGCACCGCGACGCGTGCCTGGATTTCTGCGACCCGTCTGTCAAATTCGCGTACGATGAGCGACTGCCCAAGAAGTTTCACGCGATTTATCTTGCTGTCGACACGGCTCTTGCGGTGATATCCGCTCCATCGCCGCCACGGGGCGCAGCCCAGGTATCGCAATGCGCTAATCGCATCGTTCCCGGCGATGGCCGCGGCGCTGGTGGGTTTGCACGGCTTGGCGTTCTTGCGTGGCGCGCTGACGGCATGGGCACCACGGGCAGCAATCGCGTCGTGGTATTTGCGCGTGTCATAAGCCCCGTCCACTGCCCGGCAGGCGATTGCGAAGCACTCTGCCGAGAGGGGGTGATCACTGGTCCGATGCGCTGATGAGACGAGATTTGGGCGAACAATTCCGGCAACATCGGCGCATCACCGACGTTGCTGGCGGTGACCTCGACCGCTCGAACGTCCAGCGTGTCTTCATCGATCCCTGTGTGTATCTTGCGCCCAAAGGGGGCTGACATCCGGCACCACCCAGTCCAACCCGACCAACCGCACCAGGTTCTCGACAAAACCGGTGGTTTGCCGCAGCGGCAAACCAAACAGGACTTTCAGGGTCAGGCAGGTCTGGATCGCCGCATCGCTGAATTCCTGTCGCCGACCAAGCTTACCAGTCGGCGGCGGGGTCCAGACCATGTCGGGATCAAACCACACTGTCAGCGAACCGCGCCGCCTCAGTGCCTCATTGAAAGCCGACCAGGTCGGTGTCTCGTAATTCGTAGGGGTCCAACTGCTCATGCTTTCAAGCTATCATGCAGGATTCATAGGATGAATCTCAAAACCGATTTGTGCAACAAGGCCCCCTAAAACCAAGCATTGAATACTCATCGCTCGGCCGGCTCCCCGCACCCGCTCAATGGTAACCGTCCTCGCGCACCGCTTGTTAGAGCGGTTTTCGGCGCGGTGACAGGCTGACTTGTACAAACCTGCCCCGTTCCGTATCTACGGAACGAACTGAACAGCAAAGGATAACGAGGATGCTCAAAGGACTTGGCGGCCTTGGCGACATGGCCAAAATGATGAAATCCGCTCAGGATCTGCAAACCAAGATGGCGCAGATGCAGGAAGACATGGGCAACATGACCGTCACCGGCGAATCCGGAGCCGGGCTGGTCAAAGCCACGGCAACCGCCAAGGGCGAACTGACGGCTTTGGATATCGACCCGTCGATCTTCAATGGGGACGACAAGGAAGTTGTCGAAGACCTGATCCTGGCAGCCGTTAAAGATGCGCAGACCAAGGCCGCTGAGCGGGCGCAGGACGAAATGGCCAAGCTGACCGAAAGCATGGGCCTGCCAAAGGATATCAAGCTGCCGTTCTGATCCGGTTTCACCTGCACATCCGGCCCCGTTTGCCGGACCACCGCAGGCGCACCGGCAGCAGCACATCTTGCATTATGCGCAACGCATCGCCCATCGACATTCTGATCGAACTGATGGCCAAGCTGCCCGGGCTTGGCCCCCGTTCAGCACGCCGGGCGGTTCTGCATCTGATCCGCAAACGGGCGCTGCTTTTGATCCCTCTGGCTGACGCGATCCGCGAGGTCGCCGAAACCGCCCGGGAATGTCTGAACTGCGGCAATGTCGGAACCTCCGAAATCTGTGAGATCTGCGACGACGAAAAACGCGCGATTGGTGAAATCTGCGTGGTCGAAGACGTCGCCGACCTCTGGGCGATGGAGCGCGCAAACGTGTTCAAAGGCCGCTACCATGTGTTGGGTGGCACGTTGTCCGCCCTCGATTCAGTTGGCCCGGAAGAGTTGCGTATCCCCCGTCTTGTTGACCGGGTTGCGACCGAAAACATCACCGAAGTCATTCTGGCCCTGAACGCCACGATCGATGGCCAGACCACAGCCCACTACATTGCCGATCAGTTGCACGGAGGTGTCCGGCTGACTTCGCTGGCACAAGGCGTGCCAATCGGCGGAGAGCTGGATTACCTTGACGACGGCACCATTTCGGCGGCTCTGCGCGCCCGGAAAGAGGTCTGACGGGGACGCCGACATATCGCAGCGTCCCTGCCATCCGATCAGGTGGCCTCTATTTTCTGGTCATGTTCGCAATTGGCTTCGCTTTGGGCACATTTCGCACTGTGGTGATTGCCCCGGCCATTGGCGAAACGCTGGCGGTTCTGGCAGAACTGCCTGTGATGCTAACCTTGTCCTGGGTGGTCGCGAAACGGTTGACCGCAAATCGCGCCGATCTGAACACCGCCTACACCCGGCTGATCATGGGGGGATCTGCCTTCGCACTGCTGATCGCCGCCGAGTTCATACTTGCCCGATTTGGGTTCGGACGGTCTCTCACGGCACAGCTGGCCACATACCTGACGCTCTCCGGTGCTATGGGTTTGGCCGCCCAGATCGCCTTCGGGCTGTTCCCCCGAATTCAGCTGGCCCTGTACGACACGTAATCGCACAGCCCCTGTCTCTTCTCTTTGATAAATACTCAAAAGGGGTGAATTGGCCAAAAGGCCAAGAGGGGGACAACGTCCCCCAACCGCATCCGATCCGGAGACCCCATTGCGGCAATCTGAAAATGCTGAAAACCCGGCGTCATTCACATGATGCCGGGCTCCGCTTCACAGATCAAAAGCGAGGGTCGTGTTCCGTGTCTTCTTCTTCATCGTCATCGCTGCCTGCTGGCAGGTTGAAGAAGCTGTCCGCGTCCAGAACGTTCTCTTTTTCCTTGCGCGGTTCGTCATCCGAGCCTGACAAAGTGAAGGTCTCAAGCCCTTCGATGGCCGTCGGGATCTTGGGCTCTGCGTCCATTTCCAACGATTGTTCGGTCGACACCAGCTTGCGACGCTCATCATCGCTCATGACGTTGCCATCAGCGGCTTTCTTGGCAGCGGCCTTTTGAACGGCAGCATCCAGTTCGGACTGTTTGCACAAGCCCAACGCCACCGGATCAATCGGCTGCATGTTGGAAATGTTCCAATGGGTGCGTTCGCGAATCGACTGGATCGTCGGCTTGGTGGTCCCCACCAGCTTGGCGATCTGGCCATCGGTCAACTCAGGATGGAACTTGACCAGCCACAGGATCGAATTGGGCCGGTCCTGACGCTTGGACAGCGGCGTATACCGTGGCCCGCGTCGTTTTTCTTCGCCCGTGGCTGCAGCATTGAATTTCAGCTTCATCTTGTGAAGCGGGTTTTTCTCGGCAGCATCGATTTCGTCCTGAGTCAGCTGGTTGTTGGCAATCGGGTCGAACCCTTTTACGCCCACAGCCACGTCACCATCGGCGATGCCCTGCACTTCCAGCTCGTGCATGCCGACGAAATCCGCGACCTGCTTGAACGTGATTGTCGTATTGTCTACCAGCCACACGGCGGTGGCCTTGGCCATCAACGGTTTTGCCATGCACGTCGTCTCCTTCAAACACATTTGTCCCGTCGCCTGGAGCCGGCGGTCCCGGTCTAAGCCGGAACGGGTCACCTTGTCGGGGAACATCTGGGCTATATAGTGCGCCAAAACACATAAGGAAAGAGAGAATGCGCGGGTTTACATTGTGGGTTCTGGCCATGGTTCTGGCCTGTCCGGTCTTCGCCGATGGCGAAAAATCGGGTGATTTCGACTACTATGTCCTCAGTCTCAGCTGGTCGCCGAACTGGTGCGCCACCGAAGGCGACCGGCGCGACTCGGATCAATGCGACGACCGCCATGATTTCGGATGGACGCTGCATGGCCTCTGGCCGCAATACCATCAGGGCTGGCCATCGTTCTGCCGTACCCCGCACGCCCCGCCGTCGCGCGGAATGACCTCCGAGATGGCCGATATCATGGGCAATTCCGGCCTGGCCTGGCATCAGTGGAAGAAACACGGCACCTGCTCAGGGCTGACAGCCCCGGCCTATTATGCCCTGTCCCGCCATGCGTATGAGCAAGTCAACCGCCCCGATGTGTTTCGCAAACTCGACCGGACAGTGAAATTGCCCGCCTCGGTTGTCGAAGAGGCGTTTCTGAAAGAAAATCCCCAGCTTGAGCCGAATATGCTGACCGTGACCTGCAAAGACGGCCACATCCACGAAGCCCGGGTTTGCCTGTCACGTGACCTGACACCGGTGCCTTGCGGTCGGGATGTGATCCGCGATTGCACGATGACAGACGCGCTGTTTACACCGGTCAGGTAAAAGCCGGTCAGCTGCCCATTTCGGCCTGACAGCTGCGCACATACTCCAGCGCCTTGGCGGTGCCGTGCAGATCAATCGCCATAACCTTTTGCCCGGTTTGGCCATAAACGGTCATCACCTTCTTCTGCGCGATGGCATGAACAAAGTTGCGATCCGTGAAAAACACCACGGCGCCGGGGACTTTGCCCTGCTTCATGCCAATCGCCACAGCGTCGAAAACCTGCCCATCCAGATCGAACTTGATGTTGTATTGCGTCCCCTGCTTGATCTGCCCCCAGGCCCTGTTCATAACCGCAAAGTATCCGCGATCATTCTGCGCATCATAGCCCAGGCGCACCACCGAGAGATCTTCATAGACCGTCTGAATCAGGCACCCGTTGCCAAACGCCGGGTCAACCATAAGGTTCCACCCGGCAATAAACCCCTTGTCGATCAACGTCTGCGCCGCGGCCTGCCCGGCACCAAATGCGATTGCCACGGCAACCGCGCATCCAGCTAAAGATCTCATTCTGCCACCCATTTTTCCGTTCACACTCAACCTACAGCGCGGCCCACAAGAGGAAACCCCGTTCTGTCTTTTGCCGCCAACAACACGTCTTCCCCAACGACATCCTCTGCAATTGCAGAGCCGACAGCGGCGCGGGAGGCGGGCTGGGCGCGCTGCGCCCAGCCCGCCTCCCGCGCCGCCTCCCAGCCTCAACCGTTACGCAACTTTCAGAACGATCTTGCCGATATGGCCCGAACTCTCCATCCGGGCATGCGCCGCAGCAGCCTCTTCCAAAGCAAATTCACTGTCCATGACCGGGGCTACTGTCCCGGCATCCAGCAATGGCCAGACCGCTTCGGCGAGGTCGGTCGCGATCCGGGCCTTGGCGAGATCGCTTTGCGGTCGCAACGTTGATCCTGTGATCATCAGACGGCGGGTCATGACCTGCGCGAAGTTCATCTCGACTTTCGGCCCTGTCAGGAACGCGATCTGTACCAACCGTCCATCGTCAGCCAACGTCCTGATGTTTCGTGGAATGTAATCGCCGCCGACCATATCCAGAATCAGGTCTGCGCCACCCATATCTTTGACGACCTCGACAAAATCCTCTTCGCGATAGTTGATCGCACGCTCGGCACCAAGGTCCAGGCAGGCCTGACATTTCTCGGCAGATCCGGCAGTCGTAAAGACCCGCGCACCAAAGGCATTTGCCAGCTGGATTGCGGTTGTCCCGATCCCCGATGATCCGCCATGCACCAGAAACCGCTCTCCGGCTTTCAGCCCGCCACGGTTGAACACGTTTGAAAAGACAGTGAAAAACGTCTCGGGCAGACATGCGGCTTCTTTCAGGCCCATACCTTTGGGAAGCCGCAGACAATGCGCTGCAGGGGTTGCCACGTATTCGGCATATCCACCACCGGGAAGCAGGCCGCAGACCTGATCACCGACCGCCCACTGGGTCACACCGTCGCCCACGGCATACACTTCGCCCGAAGCCTCAAGTCCGGGAAGATCGCTGGCACCGGGGGGCGGTGCATAGGCCCCTGCCCGTTGCAGCGCGTCCGGACGGTTGACGCCCGCATAGGCGACGCGGATCACGATCTGGCCGTGCTGCGGTTCAGGTATTGGGCGTTCCGTCACTTTCAGAACATCCGGGCCACCGGGTTCGGTGATTTCTACGGCGCGCATGGTTTTGGTCATATCAGTCTCCTTCGAAGCGGCACGCGCCGCCAGTTTGGTCGGGGAAATGGGGAGGGTTCAGAATCTGGTGTTATCGATCCCGGCGTTAGTCGGAACGGCTTGTGGTGCCCGGCAGGTCGTCGCCGAAGTCCCGACGGGGTGGGCGGATCTTTTCGGCCAACCAATCGGGCCCGGCCAGCAGCGGTTTCAGCAACGGGTTGCGGCGCACCTGCGCCTTGAAGCTTTCGAACTGCATCACATTGTCGATCCGGCGATCCAGAAACTCCCACGTTGCCTGATGGTCGGGGCTGTCGTCACCCAACCAGTAGAGCACCGTCGAGGAATAAACCGCCGACAATGTTCCGCGTTTGGTGTACCAATTGATATCATTGGATGAATCGCCCAGAGCGGTCCAGATCTTGTCGCAGGTTTCCCACATTGCGCGGGCACCGTCCGGTGCGTGTTGCGGCAAGGAAAACAGGGTCACACCGCGCCGCACGGCCTCTTTGTCCGGCACCGCTTCCAGACGAAAGCGCACGGCAGCAGCGATCTTGTCGCGAAACCGCATGCCCTCCAGATCCGCAGATTTCAACCGCTCAAGCATGGCGGCGTCGCCACGGCGATGAAAGGCAAGCGCCAGATCCACCGCGCCTCGTGGGCAGATTGCCCGGGCCACAACCGGATCAAGGCCGGTGTCTTGAAGGGCGGCCTGGAACGTCGCATCGCTCCACCCGTCGAAAACGACATGGGTCAGAGCGGCGTCAAGAAGCTGGTTTTTCACCTCTTCATTGGGCTTGGTCATCGAAATCTCCGCTGCGTCTCAGAGTACTGGACAGGTAGGGTAGGCTTTGCTATACGGCCCCTTCCTGCAAATCCTTGCAACTCTTACTCTAGAAAGGTGGTGACAACCACATGCAGGTTAGTGTTCGCGACAACAATGTCGATCAGGCGCTTCGTGCCCTGAAGAAAAAGCTGCAGCGCGAAGGCGTTTTCCGCGAAATGAAGCTCAAGCAACATTTCGAGAAACCGTCCGAGAAAAAAGCGCGCGAGAAAGCTGAAGCGATTCGTCGTGCCCGTAAACTGGCACGTAAGAAAGCACAGCGCGAAGGTATGCTCTAAGCACACCGCGGCTGATTTCAGACGCTAGAATTTGACGACCCCCGAGGCCCGGCCGCGGGGGTTTGTCGTTTTTTGGGGCCCTGTTTTGACCGTTTTGTACACGCCCAAAACCCCCGATTGACCGTTTTGTACACATCTTTTGCACGGCGGTTCCCTGTTCCCGCGCGCCCCTTGATCGGGTAGGCTTCGACGGATGGGACTTCGCAAGGCGGCGCCTGACCCCGTCACATCCAAAACCGAATCCATCAAGATACCCTCTGGGGTCAAGCGCCTGTGGCGGCGGTTTTCCTATTCCGACGACCCAACACTTTCGCCGCGCCACAAACGGGCGGTGTTGTTGATGGCGGCGTTTGTTCCGATCGCCACGTTGTCGTTCTGGAACTACGCCGTCTTCTATCTGATCTATGACGCGGCCAATCTCTGGCCTGCCACATTGACCTGTTTTGTGGCCGGAGTTCTCTTTCTGGGGCTGCCATCGTTTGTTCGGCGCAACGTCGTTGTCGGTTGCTTTGCGATGTTGCTGATCGGAGGCACCATTTTCGCGATATTGTGCTATTTCTTTGGCGCCGGATCGGGATTGAATCTTGGTTTCTTCACGGGTGCTGCGCTGGCTCTGATGATCCTTGGAACACGACGCCTGCGCGTTCTTGCCGCCGTGGCCGGACCCGCGCTGGGTCTGGCATTGATACTGCCGTTCGTGTTTCCCGACCCCGCTCTGCCCGGTGTCACACCCGATCTGCTGCGATTCATTTATCAATCGAACGTTGGGGCAATCATCAGCCTGACAATTCTGGCGCTGGTCCTTGCGGTTCGCCAAGTGGAAATCGCCGAATCCGCATTGGAAGTGGAACACGCCCGATCCGAGGCGTTGCTGGATAACCTGTTGCCACATGAAATCGCGGCCCGTTTGAAGATAGAGCCGGACAGGACCATCGCCGACAACCTGCCGCAGGTGGCGATCCTGTTTGCCGATATCGTCGATTTCACCCCACGCTCGGCAAAAATGGCACCTGAAGAGATCGTTAAATTTCTGAACCGGATTTTCAGCGCTTTTGACGCGTTGGCCGAGAAACACGGGCTGGAAAAGATCAAGACCATCGGCGATGCCTATATGGTGGCCGCAGGCATGCCCGAGCCTTGCGCAGATCCGGTGCACAAGGCAGCCGAGATGGCGCTGGACATGCTGGCCGCCACCGAGGGGCTGCCCGATGATGTTCAGGTTCGGATCGGGCTGCATGCCGGGCCTGCGGTGGCGGGCGTGATTGGCAACAAGAAGCTGTTTTACGATGTTTGGGGAGAAACGGTGAACACGGCCAGCCGCATGGAAAGCCATGCTGAGCCGGGCCGGATACAGGTGACGGCTGCCGCGAAATCCGAGCTGGACGGCAACTATGAATTTGACCGGCGCGGACCGGTCGAGATCAAGGGCATGGGCGCGGTCGAGACATGGTGGCTGAAGGGGCCTCTTGCCCCAAAGGCAGAGGAAACTGGACAGACTCCCGACGCATCGCCATCGTGACCTGAACATATTTCAACACAGAAAGATTTAGCATGCCGATCACTGCCCAAGCACTGACCCTAAAAGCCACCGAATATACGGCGGCCTGGAACTCGAAAGACCCATCCGCCGTTGCCGACCATTATGCCGAGGATGGCGCGATTGTGATCAACCGGGGCGAGCCGTCTGTCGGGCGGGCAGGTGTTGAGGCGATGGCGGCCGGGTTTCATGCCGATGTGCCGGACCTGACGTTGACCTGCGATTCGATTCGTCTGGCGGGGACACATGCGATTTATGTCTGGACCTTTACGGGCCACGACGCCACGACCGGCAACCCGCTGAGCATCGAGGGCTGGGAGGAGTGGGATCTGACCGATGATCTGCTGGTCAAAGCCTCGCGCGGGTGGTTCGACGCCGACGATTATGCCCGACAGGTTGAAGGCGGCTGATCGTTGTCGGCGGCGGCGCGTTTTGACCACTGCTGTCGGAAATACGGCATCTGACCGGCCGGGGTTCGCTTAGACTGATCTCATCAAGATCAGCAAAAGCGAGGATAGTCCGGACCATGCTTGAGGAAGCAAAAGCAAGAACCACGGTGCTTCAGGCCCGGTTGAAAGAGCTTGGCATCAGCCATGCGGTGTTCACCTCGGAAAGCTCTATCGCGTATCTCGCCGGTTTCTGGGGATACCTCGGGATCGAATTCGGTCGACCGACAATGTTGGTCGTGCCAGCGGATGCGGCTCCGATCGTCATCACGCCGTTGATGGAAAGCGAAATGGTGGCCGAGATGACCTGGGTCGAGGATGTTCGAACCTGGGAAGATATGGGACAGCGCAGTTGGGGCCGTGCGTTGGCCGGTGCGTTACCCGAAAGCCCATCCGCGCTTTGGATTGAGCGATCCGATATTCCGGCAATTGTGCGCAATTTTCTGGATGAACGGTATCCCAGTGTTCCCCTTGAGGATATCGGGCCGGTTCTGGGCGAACAGCGGATGATCAAGTCATCGCTGGAGATTGAGGTCATGGCGCAGGCCGGTCAGATCGCCGGGGCGATGATGAAGGCGGCGCATGGATCGCTGCAAGAAGGTGCTTTGGAGTACGAAAGCGCGCTGGCCGTGATCGACGCCGGAACCCGGGCCGCTGCGGGGTTTCTGACCGACAAGGGGTGGCACCGGTTCGTGTCGCCGATGATCCATAACCTCCAGATCCTGCAAAGCGGTAAGGACACGTCGATGGTGCATCGGCGGGCGTCTGTGAAACCATATGAACGGTTTGATCCGGTTTATTTCTGCTTTTGCAACATGGCGCAGTTTCAGCAGTACAAGCTGGGGTTTGACCGGATGTTCCACGTTGGCGCTGTGACAGACGAGGCCGCACGCGTTCAGCAGGCGGCCATTGATGCCCAGCAGGCCGCGATTGCTGCCATTCGGCCCGGTGTTGCGGCGCAGGATGTGGCGGCGGCAGCCAATGAGGTTTACGCCGAACGCGGGTATCAGACCGGGTATCGGACCGGGCGGTCCATCGGCATGGCGTATCTTGAGGCACCTGAACTGAAGACCGGCGACGCCACCATTCTGCAACCGGGCATGACATTTGCGGTGGATGGCGGGATTTCGATTGATGGCGTGACGGCGGGCCGGATTGGCGACAGCATCGTGGTGACGGATACGGGGTGCGAGTACCTGACCAGCTATCCGCGCGAATTGCTTGTGACGGAGCGCTAAATGCGGCTGGCGGTTGTTCAGGCCCCTGCGCAGTTAGACGGCAGCGCGGCGCGGTTGAATTGGCTGGAGGGGTGTCTTGGCGAGATCGCGCAGCAGGGGGCCGATCTGGTCGTGCTGCCCGAATTGTTTGCCTGCGGGTATAATATCGGGGACGCGTTGATCTCTGAGGCCGAGGCGGCGGATGGGCCGGTTTTTGCGGCCATGTCAGAAATGGCATCCCGGTTTGGAGTGGCCATCCATTATGGATTTGCAGAGCGCGACGGCGACAAGCTGTTCAACGCCGCCATCTGTGTGTCGCCTGACGGGGAAGTGCTGTGTCACCACCGCAAGCTGACCATCCCCCCCGGGTTCGAGTGCGATTATTTTACGCCCGGGCAAGGATGCCAGGTGTTCACGTATCGCGGGCTCAGGATCGCGACACTGATCTGTTATGATGTCGAGTTTCCCGAGACCGTCCGCCATGTCGCGGCAGAGGGGGCCGAGCTGGTTCTGGTGCCGACGGCACTGGGGGCGGATTGGTCCTGGGTCGCGCATAGCATGATCCCGACCCGGGCTTATGAAAACGGGGTGTTTCTGGCCTATGTGAACAGTGCGGGGGTCGAGAACGGCATGGAATTTCTGGGGGCCAGCGTGGTTGCGGCCCCGGATGGAGTCGAGGTTGTCCGGGCCGGGCGGGCCCCGGACATTGTCTATGCGGATCTGGACAAGGCGCGTGTCACCGCTGCTCAGACACTGTTGCCTTATCTGGTGGATCGCAAAGCAATCAGGTTCTGAAAAGCGGATCAGTTGCGGATGCGGCCAAACGTCGACAGGCGATTGATTTCGTCGAGACGGTCAAGGTTGACGACGGTCGACAGCATCAGGCGATCCTGGCTCCAGTCTCCGGGGCGTTGGATGGCAACGGTGGTCAGGGCCAGAACGGCGACAAGCGGGACCACGGTGGCAAAGAAGGTCAGCCGCTGATAGGCCAGCCGCTTGGCGTTGAGCACGGACATGATCCGGTGTTCCAGAAAGCTGTGCTTGCCATTGCCCGGAGAGGTCCGATCCGCGGTGACCAGCGTCACCTTGGGCACGGCGATCACAAAGGCGCGGTCGCGGCGCAGGGTTTTCTGGCACACGGACAACAGCGTGTCGCAATAGGCGCGCACGTCGATGCGGCCATGGGACAGAACCTGACTGTCGCAGTTGAGTTCGCGCAGGTGTTCGACCTGACGTTTCCACGCGTGATAGGCGGGGTTCAGGAAGAACAGCGGTTTCAGCGCCTCAAGCACGATCTCCCATTCCAGATCACCCTGCCGGATGTGCTGGAATTCATGCGCGAGCGAGACCTTGAGTTCGTCGTCCTGCCCCAGCATGTGCGAGGGGATGACCACGTAGTAATTGCGCAGGCCGCGGGTTGAGAACGGGACGAGGGTCCGGTCAGACAGGCGGATTCGCATACGGCCAAAGCTGCGCCAGTCATAGCCGTTGGCGACGATGCGCCAGAGGCAGAACATCGAATAGAACAGCCGCGAAAGGCCCAACGCGGCGCCAAAGACGAAGATGGCAATCACGGCTTGCGCAATAAATCCGTCGCCGTTCAGCACGTTGCGCGTAAAGGTGTCGCGCAGCATGATCAGGCCTTCGAAATCCGAGGCTTTCATTTCAAGCCCGCCGTTCAGGTAGTAGGACACCACCATGTCGGACAGGTTGACGTGCATGCCCTTGGCGACGCCGGTGTTTTGCAGCGCGTTGACGGCCAGCACCAGAAGCGGCGCGCAGAGAATGGCCACAAAGACCGCGTTCAGAAGTTTGAGTTGCGTCCCATAGGCATGTTCCAGTCCGACGCGGCACATCATGGCGCGCACGAGACGCCACAGAACAAAACCTATGCAAAACAGAATATTGGCATTGATGAATGCATCAAGCAGCGCTTCACCCGCTATCATGTTTCAACCTCCGATCAACAAGTGCCCGGATTTGCCCCAATGCTTCTTCTGTCAGTTCGTCATCATCGACAAGACGCGCCACCAGCGAGGCGGGCGTGTCGTCGAACAGCTTCATCGACAGGTCTTTCAGTGAGCGTGTCTGATAGGTGTCCTTGGACAAGGTCGGCCGGTAAACGTGGCTTTTGCCTTCTTTCCGGCTGGTCGCAAAGTCTTTCTGTTCGAGGATGCGCAGGATGGTGGCGCCCGACGTATACGCAAGGTTGCGGTCGTCCGGCAGGTTGTTCAGCACATCGCGCACGGTTCCTTCGCCCAGGGCCCAGAGTTCGGTCATGAACTCAAGTTCGACTTCGGTCAGCAGTTCGCTTTTCTTCTTTTTCATCGCTGTCCCATCCCGGGTGATCGCTCACTCGTCGCGCAAAATAAGTAAATACTAAGCATTTCGTTTTCCAAAGCTAAATTTCACACTTTCCGGAAACAGAATATACCCCAGGCGATGCTGATGGCCACAGGCCACCACACGGGCTGGCCGATGATGCCCAGCCACGCGAGGAAGATATAGGCGGTTCCCAGAAGCGAGATGAACAGGCGGTCACCAAGGGTTGTGGTCAGGCCAAGGATGCCTTTGCGTTCGATCCCATCGCGGTATTTGAACACCTCCAGCACGCCGATCAGGGCGATGGCGCTGAACAGCGCGCAGAACAGGGCAAAGGTGGCCGGGGTCCAGGCCATCCAGAAGCTGGGCCAGAGCGGGGCTGTCCAGGAGAAGCCGGTTTCTTCCTCTTTCTTGGCGACATTGCCCCAGCCTTGCGCGGTGGCGGAATTGGCCATCAGGGCGGCGGGGATCAGGATCAGACGGAACATCATACCCTTCCCAGGGCAAAGCCCTTGGCGATGTAGTTGCGGACGAAATAGATGACGATGGCACCGGGGATGATGGTGAGCGTGCCAGCGGCGGCCAGCAAACCAAGTTCGTACCCTGCCGAAGACGCGGTTTTGGTCATGGTCGCGGCAATGGGTTTGGCCGCCACGGCGGTCAGGGTCTTGGCAAGCAGCAGTTCGACCCACGAGAACATAAAGCAGAAGAACGCGGCAACGCCGACGCCGGCTTTGATCGTCGGCAGGAAGATCGTCGCGAAAAAGCGGGGGAAGGAATAGCCATCAACATATGCGGTTTCGTCCAGTTCCTTTGGGATGCCGCCCATGAAGCCTTCCAAAATCCACACCGCGAGCGGGATGTTGAACAGACAATGCGCCAGCGCCACGGCGAGGTGGGTGTCAAAAAGTCCGACCGAGGAATAGAGCTGGAAGAACGGCAGGGCAAACACGGCCGCCGGGGCCATGCGGTTGGTGAGCAGCCAGAAGAACAGTTGCTTGTCACCCAGAAAGCGATAGCGCGAGAACGCATAGGCTGCTGGCAGGGCAACACTGACCGAGATCACGGTGTTCATCGAGACATAGATGATCGAGTTGATGTAACCCCAGTACCATGTCGGATCGGTAAAGATGACGCGGTAGTTTTCCAGCGTGAAGGTTTGGGGAAACAGGCTGAAGCCTGACAGGATCTCGTTCGTGGTCTTAAAGCTCATCGCGACCAACCAGTAGATCGGCAGCAACAGGAACGCGATGTAGAGGATCGGGATGAGAGAGCGTTTTTTCATTGCGCATCATCCTTTGTCATCAGGGTGTAGAACAGCCACGACACCAACAGGGTGATCGCGAAATAGATCAGCGACATGGCGGCGGCGGGACCAAGGTCAAACTGGCCGAGGGCGATTTTCACAAGGTCGATCGATAGCAGCGTGGTCGAATTGCCGGGGCCGCCTCCGGTCAGCACGAAGGGTTCGGTGTAGATGTTGAAACTGTCCATGAACCGCAGCAGGACGGCGATGGTCAGGACGGTTTTCATCTTGGGCAACTGGATATAGCGGAACACTTTCCACGGGCTGGCACCGTCGATCTTGGCGGCCTGGTAATAGGCATCCGGGATCGACACGAGGCCCGCATAAGACAGCAGCACAACCAGCGAGGTCCAGTGCCAGACATCCATCACAACGATGGTGACCCATGCCGAGATCGGTTGTTGGGTCATGTCATAGTTCAGCCCGACGACATCGTTCAGGAAGTATCCAAGCAGGCCGATATTGGGCAGGGTAAAGATGTTCCACATCGATCCGACCACGTTCCACGGGATCAGCATGGGCAGGGCCATGGTGACCAGACAGACCGGCACCCACATCCCTTGACGGGGCATAGACAGGGCGACGATGATGCCCAGCGGGACTTCGATGATCAGGATCAGGAAGGTGAACAGGAACTGGCGGCCAAGGGCGGCGTGGAACCTTTCAGAGCGCAGGATCTGTTCGAACCAGTCCAGCCCCTGCCAGAAGAACACGTTGTTGCCGAAGGTTTCCTGTACCGAGTAATTGACGACGGTCATGATCGGGATCAGCGCGTTAAACGCCACAAGCGCCAGCACCGGCAGCACGAAAAACCATGCGCGTTGGTTTTCGGTTTTCATGAGAACGCCTCCGTTGTGATCCAGCCATCGCGGTAGAGCCGGGTCTGGTCAGGGCGGAAGGCAAGATGCACTTCGGCCCCCTGTTCGACATTTGCGCTTTCGACCACGGCCTTGACCGGGGTGTCGCCGACCATGGTTTCGATGACCGCGTGGCGGCCAACGTCGGACACTTTGCGCACCCGTGCGGCCACGCCGGTGTCGGCGAGCGCCACAAATTCGGGGCGGATGCCCAGTTCGGTTTTGCCGCCATCGCCCTGAACCGGGCCTTCGACGGTGACGGTCTGGCCGTTGAAGATCACCTGTCCGGCATCGACCGACGCTGGCAAGATGTTCATGCCGGGTGAGCCGATGAAATGGCCGACAAATGTGTGTTGCGGGCGATCAAACAGCTCAACCGGGGTGCCGATCTGGACGATTTCGCCATCCTGCATGACGACAACCTGATCGGCAAAGGTCAGCGCCTCGGTCTGGTCATGGGTGACGTAGATCATCGTGGCGCGCACCTTTTGGTGCAGTTCTTTCAGCTTTGAGCGCAGTTTCCATTTCAGATGCGGGTCGATCACGGTCAGGGGTTCGTCGAACATCACGACATTGACGTCATCACGCACCAGCCCACGCCCCATCGAGATCTTTTGCTTGTTGTCGGGTGACAGGTGCGAGGCGCGGATATCGAGCATGTCCTGAACTTCGAGCATCTCGGAAATCTCGGCCACACGTTCGGCGATCTTGGCCGGGCTGACGCCGCGGTTTTTCAGCGGGAAGGCGAGGTTCTGGCGCACGGTCATGGTGTCGTAGATCACCGGGAACTGGAACACCTGCGCGATGTTGCGCTGATCGGGGGGCAGATCGGTCACGTCGCGGTCATCAAACAGGATGCGCCCCTCGGACGGGGTCAGCAGGCCCGAGATGATGTTGAGCAAGGTGGATTTGCCACAGCCCGAGGGGCCAAGCAGCGCATAGGCGCCGCCATCTTGCCAGTCGAGGTCGATTTCTTTCAGCGCGTAGTCTTCCGGACCCTTGGGGTTGGGCAGATAGGAATGGCGCAGGTTTGAAAGGGTGATCTTGGCCATCAGGCAACGAGGCTCCCGTCCGGGGCGAAATAGAACGCCTTGCTGGTGTCCATGTAAAAGCGGTGGTCTTCACCGACTTGATAGGGGTGAACGCCGTGGGTCAGGGAAACCCAGCCGTCTTGTCCCATCTGGAAATGCGCGCTGGATTCCGATCCTGAGAGTTCTGTCACTTGCACGATCCCGTTCAGGGCGACGTCTTGCGGTGCGTTTTGCACGGGCAACACATGGTGCGGTCGGATCGCAACCGTGTAGGTGCCATCGGACAGGTTGGCCGCAGCGCCGGACATCTGCCATGTCACGCCCGTGGCAAGCCGGGCTTGGGTGCCGGTTTTGGTGATCTGGGCGGCATTGATCGGCGGGTCAGAGAACACACGTGCCGCCGTCAATGTGGTTGGGTGGCGATAGATCTCGGCTGTGGGACCGAACTGGGTGACTACGCCCCCATCCATCAGCGCTGTATGACCGCCCAGAAGCAGCGCCTCTTCCGGTTCCGAGGTGGCATAGACCACAACGGCCCCGCGCCCGGCAAAAAGCTCGGGCAGTTGTTCACGGAGTTCTTCGCGCAGTTTGTAATCAAGGTTCGCCAGCGGTTCGTCCAGAAACACCGCGCGGCTTTCTTTGGCGATGGCGCGGGCCAGAGCACAGCGCTGTTGCTGGCCGCCTGACAATTCTTGCGGGCGACGGTTCAGCATCGGGCCCAGTTGCAGGATATCGGCAGCCTCTTGCACGCGGGCTTCGAGTTCGGATTTCGCCATGCCTGCGACCCGCAAGGGGGAGGCAATGTTGTCGAACACGGTCATTTGCGGATAGTTTACAAAGAACTGGTGCACGAGGCTGATGTTGCGTTTCTGCGTCGACAGGCGCGACACGTCCTGCCCGTCCATGAAGATTTTCCCCGAGGCCAGCGGATCAAGCCCGGCCATCAGTTTGATCAGCGAGGTTTTGCCCGCTCCGGTCTGGCCCAGAAGCACGTTGAAGTGCCCGGTTTCCAACACCAGCGAGGTCGGTTTTATGTGGGTGATCCCACGGACCACTTTACTGGCCTCTTGCAACTCTACTGTCATGCGTTCCTAGCCCGGGTAGAAAGTGGCCGAAGCCCAGGAAAGCTTCGGCCTGAGGTTGGCCCCCCACAAAGAGAAACAGGGGGCCGGTGGGATACTACTGGTTCCAGCGCGCGACCAGATCGTCATAGTTGACGGTCTCGCCCTGAGGCTTTTCGTTATCCAGTTTCGCCTTGGCTCCACCTTTGCCGAGCCATTCCGAGGCGTCTTTTTCCGGGTTCAGACGCGGACCACAGCCACCATAGACACCGGCGGCTTCGTCAGCGGCCTGCATCCGGGCCATGGTGATGTCCATTTCCCCGGCCAGACGATCCATCGCCTGCTGTGGGGTGAACGCACCCGAGTTCACGTCGCCAATCTGCTGCCACCAGATCTGGGCCAGCTTCGGATAGTCCGGCACGTTGATGCCGGTCGGCGACCATGCCACGCGGTCAGGCGAACGATAAAACTCGACCAGACCCCCCAGTTTGGGCGCGCGTTCCGAGAAGCTTTCGTGGTTCACGGTCGAATCGCGGGTGAAGGTGAGACCCACATGGGATTTCTTCACATCAACCGTTTTCGACGTCACGAACTGCGCATACAGCCAGGCGGCCTGAGCGCGGTCTGTCGGAGTGGATTTAAGGAAGGTCCAAGAGCCCACGTCCTGATAGCCGACTTTCTGGCCTTCTTCCCAATAGGGGCCATGCGGTGACGGGGCCATCCGCCACAGAAGGTTACCATCGGCATCCACCGTGTTGTTGCCTTCGGACTGTGGTTTGACCATGTCGGCGGTAAAGGCGGTGTACCAGAAGATCTGCTGGGCCACGTTGCCTTGCGCCAGGGCTGGCAGCGACTGATAGAAGTCATAGCTTGCCGCACCGGGAGGTGCATAGCTGCGCAGCCATTCATCCCATTTGCGGATCGCATAGACCGCCGCCGGACCGTTGGCCGCGCCACCGCGTGACACGGATGCGCCTGCCGGATTACACGAGCCAGCCTCCATGCGGATGCCCCATTCGTCGATCGGTACGCCGTTGGGTTCACCCTTGGACCCGGTGCCCGCCATCGACAGCCACGCATCGGTCATCCGCCAACCCAGATCGGGCGCGCGTTTGCCATAGTCCATGTGGCCATAGATGCGGACACCGTCGACTTCTTTGACATCATTCGAGAAGAAATCGGCGATGTCTTCGTAAGCCGACCAGTTGACCGGCACGCCCAGCTCATAGCCGTACTTGGCCTTGAACGCGGCCTTGTTGTCAGCATCGTCGAACCAGTCCTTGCGGAACCAGTAGAGGTTGGCGAACTGCTGGTCGGGCAGCTGATACAGGTTGCCATCGGGGCCCGTGGTGAACTGGATGCCCATGAAGTCGTCCAGATCAAGCGTTGGTGACGTGGTCGCCGCCCATTCGCCGCCCATCTGTTCGGTCAGGTTATAGGCCAGCTGCAGGCGCGAGTGCGTGCCGATCAGATCGGAGTCATTGACGTAGCCGTCATAGAGGTTCCGCTGGGTCTGCATCTGGGTCTGCACGGCCTGCACCACTTCGCCCTCGCCGAGGATCTGGTGGTTGACCTTGATGCCGGTGATTTCTTCGAAGGCTTTGGTCAGCACTTCGCTTTCATATCCGTGGGTCGGAATGCCCTCGGACAGGACGTTGATTTCCATGCCCGCATAGGGCTGAGCGGCATTGATGAACCACTCCATCTCGGCCATCTGATCGCTTTTCGACAGCGTCGATGGCTGGAATTCCTGATCAATCCATTTCTGGGCTGCCGCTGAATCGGCAAAAGCAGTCCCAGACCCCGCGATGACGGCCGCAGCCGCAGTCGCGGAGAGCAGATACTTACGCATCGTGTCTCCTCCCAAAGATATAAGTGAGCCGGATTTCGCCAGCTTTCTTAACGCTATTCGGAGTCTCGCCGGGCTGTCAAACTAAATTTTTAGTAGACATATGGGAGGCTGACAGGATGAGCTGGCAAACAGCATATTGCGATGACGCGTGTCTTGGTGGTGGCCCCTGATCGATTTCTGTGCGGGCCTGCGTTATTGGATTTGGACTGTTTCAGAGCAGCGCAACAACCTGTCAAAAAATGCGAAACTGCTGTCTGATTGCGGCGTCTTGTTCGGGTGTAAGGTATTCTGGATGATGGGTTTTCAGGATCTCTTGCGCGCGCGCCCGGGCCACTGTCCAGGCATCCTTGGCCCCGTCTTCGGCCCAGGTCCGCGGCTCGGATCTGTCGGCCAGTGACGGGTAAAAATAATCCCGCTCCATCGCCGCAATGGTGTGGTCTCCGCCCAGGAAATGACCGGCCCCCAAAACCGCCTCGGTGATGGCGTCAAACCCAAGGTTTTCTTCGGACACTTCGATCCCGCGCAACGCGCGATAGGTGTTTGAGTGCATTTCGTCGTCCAGCACAAAGGCCTCGAAACTGGCGCCCAGCAACGACGCCATCATGCCTGAGCTTTCGTAAATCAGATTGCCGCCCGCCAAAGCCGCCGCCAGTGAGCTGATGCCTTTTTCGACACCGTATTGCGCATCAATGGCCTTGGCATCGGTCATCGAGCAGGCGACGCCGGACGGCAGGTTCAGCCAGTTCGACAATTGTGCCGATGCAGCGTTCAACACAGCGCCTTCCCCGCTGCCACCTGCAAAAGCGCCGGTGCGCAGATCGACCACCAGCGGCCAATTGGAAAAGACCATCGGATACCCGGGCCTGATCGCATGTACCATCACCAGGCTGGCAAGCGTTTCGGCCAAAGACTGCGCGAGAAAACCGGCCATCGTTGCCGGGGCGGTGGCGCCTGCCTGAGCGGCGGTAATGCACGATATCGGGATGTTGTGTTTGATACATTGATAGACCACGTCCACCGCATCTTCGCCGTAGCGCATGGGCGAAATGACCGGGCTGATGTGCGCCTTCATGAACGGGCGTTTTGAAAACGCGCCCTCTCCGCCCGCTGCGATATCCAGCATCTTGACGATTGGGTCGATGTTTTCTGCCAATGTGAAGGATGTGGCCGTCGGCTTGGTCGTATTGCGCAACAGCGCATAGGCCGTGTTGACGTCCAGATCGAAATTGTCAGACACGTCCGTGGCCACGCAGCACCGGGTGTACCAACTGACATTGGCGAGCGTGTCCTGAAGCCGCGTGAAATCATGCAGGTCGGCCAGCGTTGAGGGACGATATGTGCCCGTGTCCAGATCGAGGGTCTGAACCGCCGCGCCGCCTGTCCCGAAATAAACCCGGTTTCCGCCCACCTTGATCGAGCGGGCTTCATCACGGCCATGCAAGATGAACGTCTGGGCCGCTTGGGAAATCGCGTCTTCGACAAGGGGGCGGGGAAAGGTCAGCCTGCCATTGCCGCCGTCCTGCGCGCCGGCGGCCAGCAGGTCGCTTTGCAGCCGGCTGGGCACTTCGCCCATGCCCAATTCGGACAAGAGCCTGAGGGCCGTGTCGAAAATGCTGTGCAGATCGGGGTCAGAAAGCGGTTTGTAGGCCCCGCCTATTTGACCCGGGGGACAGGGATCAAAGCTTGGTTTCGCGGCACGTTGCGCATGTCGCGCCAGTCGGCCACCGCCGCGTCGTGTCATGTTGCAAGCCCTATGATTGCGTGACGCGCCAATGGTCCCAAAGCGTAAATCCCCTTGCGTGCGATCCGCGCTGTGCTTTGGATCGGCCAATTGCATCCGGATGGTTTAATCCGCACAGCGACCCTCACACGTCAGTATCGCAACATAAAGCCCAAAGCCGCCGCTGGCGCCAAGGCGTGCCCAAACTGCGCTCAGACACAACGCTATCTTGAATAGAAGAACGTCTTCAGTTCTTCGCGCATGCGCAACCGTTCGGGATAATCCCGCGCGAATTTTTCGGGTGGGATGCCTTCCCAAACCTGTGAAAAGACGCGCATCTTGTTGCCCCCATAAATCTTGGCCAGGTCTTCGTCCGTATACCCACGCGCCCAGAGATCGTCGGTGATGGCGGCAAGAATCTTGGCCAGTTCACCGCTACCGGTCGCGCCTTTGTTGAAGGCATCAATCATATAGCCTCCATCGTCGTACATGTCGGCATTGGCCGTGGCGAATTCGACCACGAGATCTTCAGTGAACATATCATCCGTTGCGATGCCGACGTGATCGACGCCAACCAGCTTGACGTAATAATCAATCATGTCGGCGGCCTGTTTGGGCGAGATGTCATCGGGCCAGATCCCGTCCATCATCCATTCGGTAAAGGTTGGTGACACATATCCACCAGACTTGGCGGCGCGCAGGGCCTCGTCATCCGGGATCGCGCGATAACAGCCGCGCGGCGTGGCGTTTGGTTCGTTCTTGTACAGACCGGCCGGGACGGAATGTGTGTAGACAAATGGAACCCCGGGATAGGTCTCTTCCATGTATTCCATGGCGTCGTTCGCAGTTTTTGACCCGGTGTGGCTGAGGTCAAGAAGAATGCCAAAGCGAACCAGTTCGTCGATCACCGATTTGCCCCAGGGTGTCAGGCCAATGTCGCGCCCGTTATAGGCGGCCAGCTGACCCGATCCGGTACGGAAAATATCATTATAGGCCAGGATCATGCTCTTGATGCCCATGTCCTTGAGCGTCGCCATCTTCTTCAGATCGCCATTCAGGATCGTGGCGGTCTGACTGTTCCAAAGCACGGCCGTTTTGCCATGAAGATGCGCGGCTTCGATGTCGCGGGTGTGGTTTACGATCTGGTAGTTTTCAGGCTGTTCCGCCATCGCCGCCCGGAAATGATAGTGCTGTTCCAGCAGCGTTTCGAACGACATGTCGGCGGCGCCCAACGTCATCTCATGGCCGGTCACGCCCGCGTCCCGCGCGCGCTGGAAATAGTCGTGCAGCTGACTGTATTCGGTCCATCCGGTGCCATAGGGGCTGGCCAACATGCCGATCACAATGGTGTCTTGGACGAATTGTTTTGCCTTGTCCGAGGCATCCCACGTCTTGCTGTTTTCGCTTGCGACGGATGCCGTTGCCAGCCCGATGGTCAGCGCGGCGGCGGACATAATGTGTCGTATCATGAAAACGTCTTCCCCCTGTGGCGCTGCCTGTTCAGGCTATGCGCTTCTTTTTTGCAGGCCCCCGGAAAGCAGGGCGAACCCGAATGCGGGTTGCCTGATTACCGACGATCTTCGGCTGTTGGGTCGTGATCTCAGTTTGCCCACCGCACGGGCATAGTCAACGGTCCTCGAAACGCCCAACCGCCGAAAGGCGTGTCTCCGTCAAGTTGCAGGTCGGGGATGCGATCAAACAGCATGGGCAGGGCGACGTCTCCGATCAGGGCCTTGGAGGCCCAGGCCCCGGCGCAGAAATGCGGGCCGGCGCCGAACGAGATCGCGGCGCTGCAGTTCTGGCTCATGTCGAAGGCATCGGGGTTGGTAAAGACAGCCTCGTCGCGGTTACCCGAGCCGAACATCAGGAACACGCGGTCTTCGGGGGCAAAGGTGACCGTGTCGACCTTATGGGGTTTCGCCACGCGGCGCGGCGACATGCCGATGGGCGACATCCATCGGGCGTATTCTTCGAACGCCTGCAGCCATGTGTAGGTGGCGTTGCGGGTTTGGGCAAGTTGGTCGGGATGGGTCAGCAAGGCCCAGACGGCCCCGGCGATGGCGTCACGCGGTTCGTTCTGACCACCCGAGATCGCCAGCTTGATATTGGCGCGCACCTGATCGTCCGGCAGACCGGCGCGGCGTTGAACGGACAAAAGCGAATGATCGGGGGCAGCATCGACAACCGGGATCATCGCGTCGATGTGGCGATCGATCGACGCGGTGCAGTCATGGCAATTGGCGGTCACAGCAGGGTCACCGGCATAGTTGGCACAGCCGTCGATCATGCCCTGACTGACGCGGTTCATTTCATGCGCGGTCATGTTGGTCAGGCCGGTCATCGCCTTCAGTGCCTCGGCAGAAACCGGCATGGCATAATCGCTTACCAGATCGCAGGCCCCCTTGGGCGCAAGGTCATCGAGGATTTTGGCGGTGGCGGCGCGGAACTGATCGGTCCAGACCCGATTCACAGTCTTTGGGGACACGGTGGGAAAGATCGCCTTGCGCTCGGCCATATGGGCGTCGCCATCCTTGCGCATCATGTTTTGCCCCATCAGCACGGTCATCAGGCCGTCGGGCTGATCGGACGAGAACACATCGGTCTTTTTCTCGTTGTCGAAAATCGCGTCGCGCCGGGTGATCAGGGTCGCGCCCAGTTGCGGAACGAAACAGATCGGGGTGTCGGCGCGCATCCGTTTGAGATCGGGATAGGGATCGGCCCAGAAGGTCGCAGGATCGATGTCATAGGCCGGGGCGTCGGACATGGGCTGGCTCCTTTGGCGTGCCTTGGAACGTTCGGAAATTGAACAGGGGCTGTCAACACGTGCGGAGTTTTGGCGCCCTGCCCTTTTGGAGTTGAGGGCCGCGAAAACCCGCCGATCTGGTCCACGCAGGCGGGCCGCGCAAAGGTCCGCGCATGCGGGCGCGCGGATCTGGCCTGATCCTGCCGAAAAGCGGTCACTGTGCTGACACCTGTGTCCACCAGTGTGCTGCAAGGGTTAATCGAATGTTCAGAATGCTGGATCATAAAACCGGCCAAGCAGGAGACACGACATGTCACAGGCAGACGACCTTGAACGCCAAATGCTGGACCTTATCAACGCCGAACGCGCAACGCGGGGGTTGGACCCGGTTCAGCTGGAATTGCGACTGAACGCTTCGGCCGAAGATCACAGCACATGGATGCTGGCGGTCGACATCTTTTCACATACCGGGTCCGGCGGATCGTCTGCAGGGGATCGTATGATCGATGCGGGGTTCGTGTTTTCCGGCAGCTGGACCTGGGCCGAAAACATCGCCTGGCAATCGGTGCGGGGCGCGCCGGGGCTGAGCGATGACGTCATCGACCTGCACACCAGCCTTATGAACAGTTCGGGCCATCGCGCAAACATCCTGAACCCGGACGTCACAGTCATCGGGATCGGCATCGAAATCGGCAATTTCGACGGCTGGAACGCGATCATTGTGACGCAGAATTTCGCGCGGACCTCGGCCCCAGTCGATCTGGATGTGATCGCAGGGCAGCCTCAGATCGTCCAGGCGGGCGCGAGCGGCACCGTTGGGGATGACTGGCTGGTCATGGCGGACGGCGTGGCCGGGCGTGTGTCGGGTCTGGATGGAAACGACACGCTGGAAGGGTCTGACATGGTCAGTATCCTGGTGGGCGGCACGGGAGATGACGACCTGTTCGGCCATGGTGGCAACGACCGGCTGTTGGGCGGGGCGGGGGCCGATACCGGCAACGGTGGGGCGGGAAGCGATACGATCCGCGGAGGCGCCGGGAACGATCGGCTGGAGGGCGGCGGTGGCAATGACCGGATCTGGGGCCAGAACGGGGATGATACCCTGTCGGGCGGCACCGGGAATGATGTGCTGAATGGCGGTGCTGGGGCGAACGTTTTAACGGGCGGCGACGGCGCGGATACGTTTGTGTTTACCCGGGGCAGCCAGCGCATCACGGATTTCGAAACCGGGGACAGGATTGATCTAGGATCAAGCGCAAGGATCGTGGATTACGGCGATCTGGTGGCCAACCACATGTCACAATCCGGATCGGACATGATCATCGATGACGGGGCGGGCAACCTGATGACGGTTGAAAACGCAAACCTGTTGACCCTGTCCGAAAGCGATTTTCTGTTCTGATCCTATGTCAGCAAAACGGGCGGCCAGGATCATCGGCCGCCCGCAGTTGTTTTTCGCTCAGACAGCTTAGCCGCCCTGATTGGTCTGCAGCTTGTCCAGAACCTGATCGATCGAGAAACTGCCCGGTTTCTGACGTGGCGGGTAGTCCTTGAAGGTGGCCAGGAACTCTCCCACAAAGGCCTGCGCAGGAACCAGCAGGAACAGCCGTTCAAAGCGCCATTTTCCGTAACTGATCGATTCATGATCGGCGAGCTCAAACGGATCGGAGAACAGGTCAAATATCTTCGGAAGTCTCAGAACTGTCAGCGGATCCTGCCACACGTTGATCCCGTGCGCACGCTGTTCGGCAAACACGATTTTCCACCGGTTATACCGCAGGTTCATCAGATTGCCGCCGTCCGAGAAATAGAAGAATTCGCGGCGCGGACCTTCGTCGACCTCGCCCTTCCAGCGCGGCAGGAAGTTGTAGCCGTCAAGATGCACCGGTTCGTTGCCTTCACCAAACGGGGCTTCGATCAGCATCCGCTCTTTCATGTCGGGATCACCATTGGCGGCCATCAGGGTGGGGAACCAGTCGAGATGACTGATGATGTCGCGCGACCGTGATCCGGGTTCGATGACGCCGGGCCATTTGACGATCAATGGAACGCGATAGCTGCCTTCCCAGTTGTCGTTTTTCTCGCCCCGGAACGGCGTGGTGCCGCCATCCGGCCAGGTAAAGACCTCGGCACCGTTGTCCGTGGAATACATGATGACAGTGTTGTCGGCGATGCCCAGCTCTTCGAGTTTGTCGAGAAGTTCGCCGACCATACCATCATGTTCGACCATGCCATCGGGGTAAATGCCCAACCCGGTCACGCCTTCGCTTTCCTCTTTGAGGTGGGTCCAGACGTGCATTCGGGTGGTGTTGTACCACAGAAAGAAGGGTTTATCCTGTTCTGCGGCTCGATCCATGAAGTCCAGCGCACCGGCGGTCACTTCTTCGTCGATGGTTTCCATCCGCTTTTTCGTCAGCGGTCCGGTGTCTTCAATCGATCCGTCAGCCGACGCTTTGATCACGCCGCGGGGGCCAAACCTTTCGCGAAATTCGGGGTCCTTGGGATAATCCGCGTTTTCCGGCTCTTCTTCAGCGTTCAGATGGTAAAGGTTGCCAAAAAACTCGTCAAAACCATGGTTGGTCGGCAAATGTTCGTCTAGGTCGCCCAAGTGGTTCTTGCCGAACTGGCCGGTCATATAGCCTTTGGATTTCATGTATTCGGCAATGGTCGGGTCTTTTTCCGACATGCCTTCCTTGGCGCCCGGCAGACCGACTTTCAGCAGGCCGGTACGAAACCCGGATTGGCCGGTGACAAACGAGGCCCGCCCTGCCGTACAGGATTGTTCGCCATACGCATGGGTAAAGATCATGCCATCTTTGGCGATCCGGTCGATGTTGGGTGTTTCATAGCCCATCATGCCCTGATTATAGGCACTGACATTCCAATATCCGATATCATCGCCCCAGATCATGAGGTAGTTCATCGGCTTGTCTTGGGCATATGCAGCCGAAGCGCTTAACAGCCCGACCGAAAGAGCCAAGCCAGCCGCGCGTCGCACGGCCCTTGTAAGTTGAAACATGAAATCCTCCCTTTGAAACGAAAACGGCATGGCGCATGGATGTGCCTGCTCTTGGTCCAGTCTGACCCAAGAGGGCAAACCGATCAATTGCCCCTTAGGGCAATACCGATCCGCAAGAAGGTCTCGCCCCCCTGCCGTGTCGATCAATAGATTTTCGGCACGTACAATTCGTCCGGCAGCACCTGACGTTCATATTCGGGGTTGTACTTGCGCTCGGGCAAATTGACCTTTTCGCTTTCCACGTCGGAATACGGGATCTTGGTCAGCAGGTGCTCCATACAGTTCAGGCGCTCGCGCTTTTTATCATTGCCTTCAACCACATACCACGGCGCTTCGGGGATGTTGGTGCGGGCAAACATGTCTTCCTTGGCCTTGGTGTAATCCTCCCACCGGATGCGGGATTCCAGATCCATCGGAGACAGTTTCCACTGCTTCATCGGGTCGTGGATGCGCATCAGGAACCGCATCTGCTGTTCTTCATCGGTGATCGAGAACCAGTATTTGAGCAGGATAATGCCGGACCGGACCAGCATACGCTCAAATTCGGGAACATCCTGCATGAACTGTTCGACCTGATCATCTGACGCAAACCCCATCACCCGTTCAACCCCGGCGCGGTTGTACCACGACCGGTCAAACAAGACGATTTCACCCGCCGCAGGCAGGTGCGGCACATAGCGCTGGAAATACCACTGACTTTGTTCGCGCCGGCTGGGCGCTGGCAGGGCGACAACACGGGCGACACGCGGGTTCAGGCGCTGGGTGATCCGTTTGATCACGCCCCCTTTGCCAGCGCTGTCGCGACCTTCGAACAGGATACAGACCTTGGCACCGGTTTCCTGCACCCAGTCCTGAACCTTGATCAGTTCGGCCTGCAGCCGCAGAAGGTTGCGGAAATAGGTCTTGCGATCCAGCATATCGGGATGCTGATCGCGATAAATCTTGCGGATTTCCAGCGACAGCATCGGCTCGGCAAATTCGATCTCGATATCTTCGTCGAATGTATCCTGCAGTTCGGCTTCCAGCCAATCCATTGCGTTATCGAGGGTGTTGTCGGTCAAAAATCCGCTCCTTGTTCCAAAAAAAATGTCGGGACAGCCATGCCGGAAGGTATTTTTCCGGCCTAGCCCGTCTTTGTAAATGATCTGTGTCAGACTCTAACGCGAGTCCTGCAAAATCATGGCACTGGCCTTTTCGGCAATCATGATCGTCGGCGCGTTGGTGTTCCCACTTGTTATAGCGGGCATAACGCTGGCGTCCACCACGCGCAGGCCGGACGCGCCGCGCAGCCGCAGGCGTGAATCGACCGGTGCGGCGTCATCGGCCCCCATCCGCACCGTGGCGACCGGGTGAAAGATCGTCGTGCCGATATCGCCGGCTGCGCGGATCAGATCATCGGTGTCATCCGACGCAGTGCCCGGCATGATCTCTTGCGGGCTGTATCGCTGCATCGGAGATTGCTGCATGATCGCGCGGGCCTGACGGATCGCATCGGCCGCCACTTGCCGGTCGCCTTCGGTCGACAGGTAATTCGGCGCGATGCGCGGCGCGGCCTTCGGGTCGGGCGAGGTGATCTGAACCGTGCCCCGACTTTCGGGGCGCAGATTGCAGACGCTGGCGGTAATCGCATCAAAGTCATGCAAGGGTTGCCCAAACGCCTCCAGCGACAGCGGCTGAACATGATATTCCAGATCCGGAGTCGCCAGATCAGGGCGCGAGCGGGCAAACGCCCCCAGCTGGCTGGGCGACATCGACATCGGGCCCGACCGTTTCAACGCGTATTCCAGCCCGATCTTGGCTTTCCCCCACAAGGTCGATGACAGGGTGTTCAGCGTTGTCGCCCCCTCCAGCCGCCAGGCGCAGCGCAGTTGCAGATGGTCCTGCAGATTGGCGCCAACCTGCGCCATGTCGTTTTCTACCGGCAGACCCAAGTCCTGCAACAAGGCCCCCGGGCCAAAACCCGAAAGTTGCAGGATCTGAGGGCTGCCAATGGCACCGGCCGACAGGATCACCTCCCCCTTCGCATAGGCCGTTTTTTCAACGCCGTTCTGGCGATAAACGACGCCGGTCACACGCCCGTCTTTGGTCACCAGCCGCTCGGTCTGTGCCCCGGTTTCAACCTTCAGCGTGTCACCGGTGGTGGTGCGCAGGAACGCCTTGGCGGTGTTCATCCGCCAGCCACCGCGCTGGTTCACCTTGAAATACCCCACACCTTCGTTGGACCCGGTGTTGAAATCGGTGACCTTCGGCAGCCCCCAGGCCGCCGCCGCGTCCATCCAGTGATCCAGCACGTCCCAATGCAGACGCTGGTTCTCAACCCGCCATTCGCCACCCACGCTGTGCATGTCGGACGGGCCATCGACATAGTCTTCGGATTTCAGGAAATACGGCATCACGTCGTCCCAGCCCCAGCCAGGATTGCCCATCTGCCGCCAGCCATCATAATCCGCCGCCTGCCCGCGCAGATACAGCATCCCGTTGATCGAACTGCACCCGCCCAGAACCTTGCCACGCGGATACAACAGCGACCGCCCGTTCAGCCCGGCCTCTTCAGCCGTGCGGAACTGCCAGTCCGTGCGTGGATTATCGATGCAATACAGATACCCGATGGGGATATGGACCCAGTGATAATTATCCTTGCCGCCCGCCTCCAGAAGCAACACGCGATGACCGGCTTCGCTCAGCCGCTTGGCCACCACACAGCCCGCACTGCCCGCCCCGACAATGATGTAATCCCAGTTCATGCCCACTCCTCTGTCGACCTCAGAATTTCCCACAACGCCGGCAACCGCAACCGACCTGCCCATTTCCTCTTGCTCCAAATATCCCGGGGGAGCACCGCAGGTGCGGGGGCAGAGCCCCCCTCCCGTTCAAACCGGCAAGGCCGTGGTCTTGAAAACGGTGCGCAACGCAAAGCTGGACTGCATCTGCGCCACGCCCGGCAAGCGCGCCAGATACTGGCGGTGGATGCGGGCGAAATCCTCGGTGCTTTCGGCCACCACCTTCAGAATGTAATCAGCCTTGCCGGCCATCAGATGACACTCCAGCACATCCGGGATGCGCTTGACCGCCGTTTCGAACGCCTCAAGCACGTCATCGGCCTGAGCCTGCAATGTAATCTCGACAAAAACGGTGGTGGGCACGCCAAGTTTGCGCGCATCCAATAGTGCAACATAGTCTTTGATATAGCCATCCGCCTCAAGCCGCTGCACCCGGCGATGGCAGGCCGAGGGTGACAGGTTCACCTTTTCCGACAGATCCGCATTCGACATCCGCCCCCGGATCTGAAGCGCCCCGAGAATCCGCCGATCAGTTGCGTCCAGTGTCATTCGCGCACATCCTTTGCGTAAACAGAACAGTTCTTCGAAGACCATTCGAACCACTCCCAGCCGGAAGAGGCAAGTTCGATGAATAATTTCACACAGCTTCGCCCAAAATATGGGCAATTTACAAACAGGGAGAACGGACATGAAAATCGGATGTCCTAAGGAAATCAAACCACAGGAATTTCGCGTCGGCATGACGCCCCATGCGGCGGCCGAAGCCGTGTCGCGGGGCCATGACGTCGTGATCGAAACCAGCGCAGGCGTCGGGGCGGGCTTTGCGGACGCCGACTATGTCGCGATGGGTGCGATGATCGCCGATACGGCAGAAGAGGTGTTCGCCACCGCCGACATGATCGTGAAGGTGAAAGAACCCCAGGCCAGCGAACGCAAGCGGCTGCGCGAAGGGCAACTGCTGTTCACCTATCTGCATCTTGCCCCCGATCCCGATCAGACCCGCGACTTGCTGGCAAGCGGCTGCACCGCCATAGCGTATGAAACTGTGACCGATGCCAACGGAGGCCTGCCACTTCTGGCACCAATGTCCGAGGTGGCGGGCAAGCTGGCCCCACAAGTCGGCGCCTGGACCCTGCAAAAGGCCAACGGTGGACGCGGTGTGCTTTTGGGCGGCGTGCCTGGTGTCGGCCCGGCCCGGGTGGTTGTGATCGGCGGCGGCGTGGTCGGCACCCATGCCGCCCGCGTGGCGGCCGGAATGGGCGCTGATGTGACCGTTCTCGACCGCTCCCTGCCCCGCATGCGCTATCTGGACGATGCGTTTTCAGGGCTGTTCAAAACCAAATTCGCGAGCGTCGGAAGCACGGCGGAAGAAGTCGCAATGGCCGATCTGGTGGTCGGGGCCGTGCTGATCCCCGGGGCTGCAGCGCCCAAGCTGGTCAGCCGGGCGCAACTGTCGACGATGAAACCGGGTGCGGCGATCGTCGACGTCGCGATCGACCAGGGCGGATGCTTTGAGACCTCGCGCGCAACAACTCATGAGGACCCGATCTATGAGGTCGACGGGGTCATGCATTACTGTGTCGCCAACATGCCTGGCGCTGTGGCGCGCACGTCGACCATCGCGCTTGGCAATGCCACGATGCCGTTTCTGATGGCCCTGGCGGACAAGGGCTGGCGACAGGCCTGCCAGGACGATCCGCACTTGCTGGCCGGTCTGAACGTCCATGCCGGGCAGTTGACCTATTACGCCGTCGGCAAGGCGCTGGGCATCGACGTGGTGTCCCCGTCTGTCATCGTCAAAGGCTAAACCCTCCCGCCCCCTTGTACAGCCGCTTGCGGGGCCGACAGGCGTTGGGCCAGGCACCGCGCGTCCCGCGCGGTGCGGTTTCGCCAGCCGAAACGGTCCTTTTAATCACACCCGCGCCGCGCGTAAGCGCGGCGCCCGGCCCAACCGAAGGCCGCGGCATCTTGATGCCGCAACGACGGGCGGGAGCGGCCCGTCGTCAAAAATCAGGCGGTTTTGTGGATTTCGACCGTATGCGGATAAGGGATCGAAATCCCTTTGGTATCGAAAGCTTCCTTGACCTGTTTGGTCAGATCGAACTTCAGATCCCAGTAATCCGCTGCCTGACACCACAGACGAGCGGTGATATCGACCGAGCTGTCGCCCAGATTGGTCACCCGGATCCACGGGGCCGGATCGCCCAGAACGCGTTCATCTGCACTTGCCAGATCCATGATCACCTGCATGGCGGCATCCGAGCTGTCGCCATAGTCGATGCCAAACACCAGATCAACGCGACGGGTGTCATGTGCCGAATAGTTGGTGATGACGGTGCCCCATGCCTGACCGTTGGGGACGATGATCTGCACATTGTCGGGAGTCGCCAGTTCGGTGGTGAACATCGAGATATCCTTGACCGTTCCCGCAGTCCCGCCGATGTCGACGAACTGGCCCAGTTTGTAGGGGCGGAAAATGATCAGCATCACACCTGCGGACAGATCGCTGAGCGTGCCCTGCAGTGCAAGGCCGATGGCCAGCGAGGCCGCGCCCAGGATCGCCACCAGCGACGTTGCCGGGATCCCGAAGATTCCCATAACCGCGACAAGCACAATCGCAAGGATCGCCCACTTGACCATGCTGGCAAAGAAATTGCCCAGCGTCGGATCAATCCGCGGCGTGGCATTGACCCGTCTGCGCACGGTACGCGACACGATCCCGGCAGCCATCCAGCCCACAATCAGAACCACCAGCGCCTTGGCCGCGCTGAAGATCAAGGGCGCAAAAGTGCCCAGTTGTTCCATCATATCTTCCATCGGTACTCTCCTGAACCAAACCTCAACATTATCGGGCCGATTAAAGAAAAAGGGCCTGCCGAAGCAAGCCCTTTCCCATTCGCGTGAGTGGTCTTTTTATTATTACGCTTTCTTCAGCGCGTCGCGAATTTCCGTGAGCAGATCAAGCTCCGAAGGGCCGGCTGGCTCTGCGGGGGCTTCTTCTTTCGGGGCTTCTGTGGCCGCCTTGGCCTTGTTGACGGCCTTCACCAGAAGGAAGACAACGAAGGCGATAATGAGGAAGTTGATGATGGCCATGATGAAGCGGCCCCATGCGAACACGGCGGCACCTGCTTCTTCGGCTTCGCCGATCGACGCGTATTCACCAGCGCCCAGCAGAACGTACTGACCGGCAAAATCGATGCCGCCCAGAAACAGGCTGATGATCGGGTTGATCAGGTCAGCGACCAGCGATCCGACGATCGCGGTAAAGGCTGCGCCGATGATGATACCGACGGCCATGTCCATGACATTGCCCTTGGCGATGAAGTCTTTGAATTCTTTGAGCATACTGTTGTCCCCTTCAGCCGGTGGAGCAGTTCGTCTGCCCACATTTTGTGCTTCGTGAGACCTATTGCCTCATTTCTGCAGGCAAACCGAGGGGAAAAACATCGCCACGCTCCCCTACTCCGCGATACGAATCGCAGGGGGTGTCGTTCTGGTTGAGACGGGTGGCGGCGTCAGGATCAGCGTTGCACTGATCAGCCTGGCAATGTGCCGGTCAGGACATAGCGCAGCATCTCGACCACCTGTGCGGGCTGTTCGGCAACGGCCAATGCGGCGGCGTGAACCTCTTTCAGGGCATGCTGATGTTCTGGAGGATTCAGCACAATCAGAGACTTGCCCAAAGCAGCGGCATAGCCCGCATCAAAGGCGGCATTCCACTGTTTGTACTTGTCGCCAAAGCGGATCACCACGACATCCGCGTCTTCGATCCCCTTGCGGGTGCGGATCGCGTTCAGCTTGGCGCCCTTGTGATCGTGCCAGAACTTGTTGTCTTCGCCGCCCAGTATCGTCACGCCGCAATCGTCGCTGGCCGCGTGATCGGTGACCGGGCTAGAAAATGCCACGTCAAGGCCTTTGGCCCCCTCGATGATCTGGTCGCGCCAGTCGGTGTGGATTTCCCCGGACAGATAGACGTTCAGAGTCATGGTGCGCTCCCTGCGTGTTCCTTTGGCCAAGGGTATATCGCAGCCGACACGGTTGGAAAACCGCGAAGCGCGCCTAGAACCCAAGATGCCAGAAAACCGGCTTGCGCGTGCCAAGTGACTTGCGCAATTCGCGGTGGCGTTTGCCCAGAAAGGCGGGGATATGCGTGGTTTCCCGGAAGCCGAAGGCTTTCGGCAGTGTAGAATACAACGATTTCGGCGGCTTGGCTCCGTGAATGTTTTTCAGGACGGCACCACTGTCGGGACGATGCATGTAAAAATCCGAGCATCCGACATGGTCGCGCATCAGTTCCAGCGCCACCAGCAGCATCACCTTTGGCCAAAGCTTGTCATATTGCTCGCGCAGCGCGGCCTCATACAGCATGGCCGAGCGGGTTTCGCGGGATCGCGGTTTGCGGGCGGCCAAGTCTTCGACCTCTTCGCGGACAAAGCGCAGCCAGTCTGACTGCACCTCTTCGATCAGCACGGTGCCGGTCTTTGGGTCCAGATCAACGCGGGCCCAGGCCAGCGTCGGACGACCGGTCAGGCGGATCGGGTGGGCCTCAAATTCGAACGCTTTGCGCCCGCCCGTGCTCAGATACCGCCCCATCAACGCGGCGTGATCAGAGGGAAACCCCAACTGGATCACCAGGTTGGTGCCCGGGCGGCTGGTCTGTTGCCAGGCGAAGTTTTCGGCATCACCCCAGGCTGAAAAGCTGAGTTCGAAATCAAGCCAGGGGTCGGCATAGATCGCGTTCAGTTGTGCAGCCCCCGCAGCGCTGAGGTTGTTCCAGTTCGGTGTATGTGTGGCATAGGCCAGCGCCAGCACATCCTGCAGCCGCAGGGTGCCGCCGCATCCGGCCACCAGAGGTTTGATCAGAGGGCGGTTCAACAGCTTGCCAAGGCCCATCCGGCGCAGATCGGCCACAGGCGTGTCACCGGGCATCAGGTGGGCCAGCAGCCATGCGTCTTCGCGCCCGGGGTAATAGGCATAGGCGATCCGCCGGGGCAGTCCGCGTAACAGGGTGGCGATGTCTTTGATCTGCATGGGCCGGGGTCCGTCGGGCGTTTCGCGCCCGCGGATCCGCGCGGGCAATTCAGGTCAGGTGGTGATAGCCGGTGTGTATCGGCTTGACTGTGAACTGGTTCATATTGAGATCCTTGAGGCGCAATGCGGCCTCTGGGTTGCGATGACGTTTGGATAGGACAGCGTCCGATTCGAGACAATCCCGTGTCTGGCAGGTCGCGTCGCCGGTGCATTTTCGCAACAAGGGGTGGGTTAGCCGCGCGACGCCTGCATCAGACGCACGACCTCGTCATCCGTCGTCTGCCCGAAGGTTTCATAATATGCGCCCACGGCGATGAAGGGATGCGGGACCTCAAGGCAGATCACAGTGTCCGCTTCGCGTTCCAGGACCTCAAGCGTGTCGGCCGGGGCGACTGGAACAGCCACCCAGATCGCTGCCGGGTCTTGACAGCGCAGGGCCTGAATCGCGGCCCGCACCGTAGCACCCGTTGCGACGCCATCATCGACAAGGATTGCTGTGCGGCCCCTGACGGGTGATGTCCGGTGATCTGACAGGTAAAGGGCACGACGTTGGTCCAACTCATCCTGAAGCTTGGCGATCTGCGAGTCGAAATCGGAACTGGCAAGACCGACCGAGTCAATCAGGTGCTGATTAAAAAGGATGGTCGGTTCCGGCCCATCAACAAGCGCACCCGCTGCGAGTTCGCGATTGCCCGGCATGCCGATCTTGCGAACCAGAACAAGGTCCAGCGGGGCGTTCAGACGCTGTGCCACGATGGCACCCAAAGGGACACCCCCGCGCGGAAGGGCCAGGACAACCGGGTCAATTGGTGCCGCAGCGGCCACGGCTTCGGCCAGCTTTGCTCCTGCGTCTGTGCGGTCCTTGAACATGGCGGCGCCCCTTGAATTGAAACGCCGTCATTATGCCATCGTCACAACGCAAGGGCGAGACCCAGCGCGGTGTAGGAGATTATTCGACGAATAATCTCTTGCGAAAATCTTCGTCGAAGATTTTCTAGCCGCGCAAGACGCCACCCGTGGCCTTGACAACCTTATCGACGATCTTCTGGCTGACAGCTTCGATCTCGGCTTCGGTCAGGGTTTTGTCGTTGGGCTGCATCCGCACGGTCACGGCAAGGGATTTCTTGCCGTCACCCAGCGAGCCGCCGATGAATTCATCAAACACCCGCACGCCTTCGATCAGGGTCTTGTCGGCCCCTGCAGCGGCGTTGACCAATGTGAGCGCTTCGACATCTGCATCGACAACAAAGGCAAAGTCACGTTCGACCGCCTGAAGGTCGCGCAACTGCAGCGCCGGACGGGATGCACCCGACTTGCGCGGTTGCGGCACCTGATCAGGCCAGATCGTAAAGGCCATTGCAGGGCCTTTGATGTCCATCGTCTGCAGCACTTTGGGGTGCAATTCACCAAAGATGCCCAGCACCTTTTTCGGACCCAAACAGATCTTGCCGTGGCGGCCCGGATGCCACCACGCATCGGCGCCACGCAGGATCTGAACCTTGGCGGGCGCACCAATGGCAGCCAGCAGGGCCTCGGCGTCAGCCTTGACGTCGAACACATCGACCGGGCGCGAAGCCCCGTGTACGTCTTTGGGGCCTGACCGGCCGACCAGCAGACCAGCGATCTGGTCGTGCTGTTGTTCTGGTTCGCCGCCATCAAAGGCCGGGCCGACCTCGAACAAGGCCAGATCCATATAGCCGCGCGCCTGATTGCGCGCTGCGGCCTGCAACAGGCCGGGCAACAGCGACGGGCGCATATGGCTCATCTCGGACGAGATCGGGTTTTCCAGCATGCTGCCGTCATCCCCGCCACCAAACAGCGCCGCGCTGGCCTGATCGATGAAGGTATAGCTGACGCATTCGTTGTACCCGAGTGCCGCACCGGTGCGCCGCGCCATCGCCTTGCGGCGTTGCTGCGGGGTCATCACCGGTTTGGTCACACCATCGGACAGGCGCGGCAGGGGTTTGCCCTGAAGCCCGGTCAGCGAGGCGATGCGCGCGACCTCTTCCACCAGATCGGCCTCGCCCTGCACATCAGGACGCCAACTGGGCACGTGGGCCATGTTGCCTTCCAGACGAAAGCCAAGGCGGGTCAGCGTCTGACGCTGGTCGCTTTCGGGGATATCCATACCGACCAGGCTTTGCACCCGTGCGGCATCCAGCTTGTAGGCGCGGGCATGGTTGGGCACATCCCCAGCGATCACGACCTCGGACGGCTCCCCCCCGCACAGATCGATGATCATCTGAGTGGCCAGTTCCAGCCCGTCCATAGTGAATTCGGGGTCGACGCCGCGCTCAAACCGATAGCGCGCGTCGGAGTTGATCTTGAGCGCCCGCCCGGTCAGAGCGATCTGGACGTTGTCCCAGAACGCGCTTTCAAGGAACACGTTCACGGTGTCTTCGGTACAGCCGGTTTCGGCCCCGCCCATGATGCCGGCGATGCTTTCGGGTCCGTTGTCATCCGAAATCACCATCATGCCGGGTTCAAGCGTGTATTCCTTGTCGTCCAGCGCAACGATCTGTTCGCCACCGGCGGCGCGGTGCACCCGCAAGGCGCCAGACACCTTGTCCGCGTCAAAGACATGCAGCGGGCGGTTGCGGTCATAGGTGAAGAAGTTGGTGATATCGACAAGCGCCGAGATCGGGCGCAGGCCGATGGCCAGCAGCTGATCCTGCAACCACTGCGGAGAATGACCGTTCTTGACCCCCCGGATCAGACGACCGGTGAACAGCGGGCAGCCATCCAGCGTGTTCTCATCAATGGTGACCTTGATAGGAGACGCGAAATCACCTGGCACCTGTGCGATGGGGCGCGATTTCAGCGTACCAAGACCACGGGCCGCCAGATCGCGGGCGATGCCTTCGACGCCCAATGCGTCGGGACGGTTCGGAGTGATCGCGATTTCGATCACGGGGTCGATCTTGGACGGGTCGTTTTCGGCCAGCCAGTCAACGAATGTCTCGCCGACTTCTCCAGAGGGCAGTTCGATGATGCCGTCATGTTCGTCTGATAACTCAAGCTCGCGTTCGGACGCCATCATACCGTGGCTTTCGACGCCCCGGATATTGCCGACTGACAGGGTCACGTCGATGCCGGGCACATAGTCGCCGGGTTTGCACAGGACGACAGTGATGCCTTCGCGTGCGTTGGGCGCGCCGCAGACGATCTGTTTTTCACCGTCGTTGGTTTCTACCTTGCAGACCCGCAGCCGGTCGGCGTCGGGATGCTGTTCCGCGTGCGTCACCTTGGCCAGCGTAAACGCGGCCAGCCGGTCGGCGGGGTTCACGATCTCTTCGACCTCAAGGCCAAGGTCGGTCAGGGCATAGGCGATCTCGTCCACGGTGGCGGTGGTGTCGAGGTGATCTTTCAGCCAGGAGAGGGTGAATTTCATAGCGCAGGGCCCTTTGGCAGACAGGATAGGTCGCCAGAGGCAATGACAAAGATTGGCGCAAGGTGCAAGCCTAGCGACTATGGCGCAGGGTTCGACGCGGAAACAAATCCGTTGCAGGTCGTTGGATCACTTGTCGAACCGGGTACCCTTGAGCAGTTTTCGTGTCTTCATCGTTTTCGCGAATTGATCTTTCCTGATCTCATCGCGCTTTGTCCAAACCTTACTGTGTGCAGGCATATAGATCTGAACACCGCCGATCACGACAACGAAATAGGAAACGAAAACCCAAATGGGTGCAAGAAACAGAGCAATTGCAAACCCTGAAAGTGCGATTGCGAGGATAGCGTTTCCATGCCACCGCGGGCTGCGTTCGGCGTGGTCCAGACACCGGTTGTAGATCCCGGTCATGAATGCACTGAGTTCATACATGGCCCGGCCTTAACAACTATTCCTTGAACTTGCGGGCCAGATCGTCGGCATCGCCCATATTGGCAAGCTTCAGTTCTCGTATCAGGCGCAGGGTTGGTTTCGCGGCGAACATCAGCGATCCGATCAGGAAAAGCCATGTGCCCGCATAGGTGAGGCTTTCATAGAAGAAAAAGATCGACCCCACTACGAAGAGTGCCGCCGCCGAAAAATCAATGATCGTATAGACGATTTCGAAAACCGCATACAGCCGCCGTTTTTCGGCGGTGTCATGTTGCGAGGTGTCTTCGAACAGCATTTATGGCCCCTTCGGAGTCAGTTCTTTTCGGAAACCGTGTTGGGCGTGCCCTCGGCCCCGGCGAACACGGCAAGGATGCGGGTGATCCCGTCGCCGGTATTCTGACCGTTATGTTCGCTTTCGAACGCTTCGACAAAACTGTCGCCGGTTTTATAGGTCTTGGTGCCGTTCGGGCCATAATCGACGGTGATCTCACCTTCGAGGATATAGGCAAACAGCGGGGCCTCGTGCTTGTGCCAGCCGGTTTTCTGACCGGGCTGCATGGTGACGATGGCGCCGGTGATCTTGGCCTGCCCTTCGGGATATTCAAAGGGCTGGCCAATGGTGGTTGTGGTGGTCGACAGCAGGACGTCAAGCGGCGGGTAGGTGTCTTTGGCGGTGGCCGTTGTGGCGGCAAAAGTCACTACCGACAGCGTGATGCCAACGTGCAAGGCGGCTTGGAACCTCATCGTGTTCTTCCCTTTTCGCAAGACCGGCTATGCGCCCGTCGTTATCGGGACAATCCCCCATGCAATGTCGGCACGTCCAGCGCCGAGAAGCCGTAGTGGCGAAGCCAGCGCAGATCGCTGTCGAAGAAGGCGCGCAGGTCGGGGATGCCGTATTTCAGCATCGCGATGCGGTCGATGCCCATGCCAAAGGCAAAGCCCTGCCATTCGTTCGAATCGATATTGCCCGCCTCAAGCACCTTGGGGTGGACCATGCCCGAGCCAAGGATTTCAAGCCAGTCGTCACCTTCGCCCACTTTCAGCGTGCCGCCTTCCCATGAACAGCGGATGTCGACCTCGGCCGAGGGTTCGGTGAAGGGGAAATGCGAGGCACGAAAGCGCAGTTCGACATCATCGACTTCGAAGAACGCCTTGACGAATTCTTCGAGCACCCATTTCAGGTTCGCCATCGAAATGTTCTTGTCGATGGCAAGGCCTTCGACCTGGTGGAACATCGGCGTGTGGGTCTGGTCGTAATCAGCACGATAGACGCCCCCCGGGCAGATCACGCGCAGCGGTGCACCGGCTTGCTCCATCGACCGGATCTGAACCGGTGACGTGTGGGTGCGCAGCACGTGCGGCGGGCGATTGTCGCCCTCGGCGCGGTGCATATAGAACGTGTCCATCTCGGCCCGCGCGGGGTGGTGGCCGGGGATGTTGAGCGCGTCGAAATTGTGCCAGTCGGTTTCGATGCGCGGCCCTTCGGCGACGGCAAAGCCCATCTCGGCAAAGATCGCGGTGACCTCTTCCGTCACCTGACTGACCGGGTGCAGCGTGCCCTGACGGGTGGCCCGGGTCGGCAGGGTCACGTCAAGCCATTCGGTGCGCAGGCGTGCATCCAGCGCGGCATCGGCCAGCCCGGCCTTTTTCGCGGCCAGTGCGGAATTGATTTCATCCTTCAGCGCGTTCAGCGCGGGGCCGGCCACCTGACGCTCGTCCGGGGTCATCTTGCCCAGTTCGCGCATCTTCAGCGACACTTCACCCTTTTTGCCGACGGCACTCACGCGGATGGTTTCCAGCGCGTTTTCGTCAGCGGCCTCGGCAATCTGGCCCAGATACTTTGCCTTAAGATCGTCCATGACGGTCCTCTGAAACTTGGTCACGTCCTGCTAGCCGGGCCTTTGCACGATTGCAAGCGGCGCAACGGCACATTGGACAGGATATCCTGCTCTGGCACAGGGTGAAGACCAGAGATTCGGGAGATTATCGAAATGACGAAGCTTGACGATGTGCTGGCTGATGCGGTCACAGCACGGCAGGTGCCCTTTGCGGTGGCGATGACCGGGACCGCCTCTGGCATCACCTATTGCGGGGCAGCAGGCGAAGCTGCGGCGGGGCGGTTGGCGGGCGAGGATACGGTGTTTCGCATCTATTCGATGACCAAGGCAATTGGATCTGTTGCCGCGATGATCCTGATCGACCGGGGACTGCTAAGCCCGGACACGCCGGTGGGGGATATTCTGCCCGCGTGGAACGATCTGCCGGTTCTGGACGGATGGGACGGCGACACACCTGTGTTGCGGCCTCAGAAAACCGTCGCCACGATCCGCCACCTGGCCACCCATTCCAGCGGGATGGCGTATGAGTTCTGGAACCCGGATGTGCTGCGCTATCTTGAGGCGACCGGTATTCCGACAGTGATGTCCGGGAAACGGGCCGGGCTGAATTACCCGCTGGCCAGCGATCCCGGCACGCAGTGGGGATATGGCGGGTCGATCGACTGGCTGGGGCAGATTGTCGAAGCCGTGGACGGGCGGCGGATCGATGCGTTCTGCTATGACGAGATCCTTGGGCCATTGGGCATGACGGATACACGATTTGAACCCGACGGGCTGGAGGATCGGCTGGCAGACGTGTCGATGCGGGTCGGGGCAGACGGGTTTCGTCCGACCAGAATGGGGCCGCCAAAGCACCCGGAATTCTATGGGATGGGCCACGCATTGTATTCCACGGCGCCGGATTACATGGCCTTTCTGAGGATGGTGCTGAACCGGGGAACGCTGAACGGGGTTCGGATCTTGTCGGACGACGCATGGGACCTGCTGGCAAACGACCAGATGCAGGGGCTGACCTTTGCCAAGATGACAGCGGCAGCCCGGGGCAGCACAGATGTGGATTATCCGGGCCGCACCATGACGCACAGCTTTGCATTCCTGCGCAATGAAGAGCCGTGGCGCGGCAAACGCAGTGCCGGTTCGCTTGGCTGGGCGGGTATTTGCAACACCCACTACTGGATCGATCCGGCGCGCGATCTATGTGCCGTGCTTATGACCCAGTCGCTGCCCTTTATCGAATCGCCCTTCCTGCAGGCCTATGACGCGTTTGAGCGGGCGGTATACGCCGAACTCTGAGCGGTCTGCGACTATGTGGATAGCGCCCTATACTATTGAACCCTTGAATATATGCGGTGTTTTCAAGAGAATTGACAAAACATGGCAGCAGACCAGCATGGGTTGCCTGTCGGCCCAGGTTGGCCCGGTACGAGTTTAAAATCGGATGTTCAGGACCAGCCCTTTGCTGCGATCTGAGCGGAAATGATCGGAAAAGACAATGAAGTCCATTTGGAAAACCCTTGCGTTTTGTGGTGCCGCTGTGATGGCCCTCAACCCCTCGTCCGTGCAAGCTTCGGATTGGGAGTATGAAGCCACAATTTACCTGTTCACTCCTGAAACCAAAACAGCCATCACATCACCCGCCGGGCGGCTGGAAGGGACTTTGAGCTTCAGCGATGCGCTGAGCAATCTGGACATGGCCTTTATGGGGGCATTCGGGGCCAGTAACGGGACATGGAGCGTGTTGGCAGATTACATGTTGACCGACCTGTCGTTCGGAAACGACACACCCGGCCCGGCGTTTTCGGGCCTGAACACCACGATGAAAACTCAGATCTTCAACGGCTATGTCGCATACCGGGTGTATGATACCCCGACCGTGCAATTGGATCTGGCCGGTGGTTTTCGCTGGTTCGACACCGAAACCGTTTTGACGCTGACACCCGGACTATCGCCCGGACGTACCAGCCGGGCACATGAGAACTGGATCGACCCGGTTGTCGGCCTGAGGGCGCGGTTCGACCTTTCAGACAGGTGGACGGCGACGGCGTTCTTTGACTATGGCGGGTTCAGCAGTGACAGTGAATCCTATCAGGTTTTGCTGACGGCCGATTATGCCCTGAACGATGCCTGGGTGCTGCGCGGCGGATATCGCTATATCTCGGTCGATCACACGATGGACAACGGCAATGATTTTGAGTTCAGCCAGTCCGGCCCGATCTTCGGCGCAACATTCCGGTTCTAAGCTGGCGGGTCTTTCAGGCGGGGGCTGGAAAACCGAGGGGCGGGTACTGTGCATAAGATTTTGTCTTTGAGGCGTCTTGCTGTGTTCCTTGGGTTCTGTGCCGGTTTTTTCGGTGTCTCGCATTCCGCGACAGCGCAGACCTATGGCGAACCCGCTTTCGGCAGCGAAACACGTCAGGACATTCTGGATGCGATCCGGCCCCAGGCGGAATGGAGCTTTGCGCCGCCCATCGCGTTTGTGGTTGGCGAAATCCGGGTGGCGGGTAACGTGGCCTTTGCAACCGTTCGCGCCCAACGCCCCAGCGGTGAACAGATCGACATCTTTACCACGCCCGATGCCCTGCGCGGCCAGTTGGACCCGCAGGCCGGCAACGGGCCGACGATGGAGGTCTTGTTGCAGAAATCCGGCCGGGTCTGGGTTGGGGTCCACTATGGCCTCAATTCGTCTGAAGGCTGGTGGTATGATCCGGTCTACTGCCCGATCTGGTCTGCCGTTCTTCCCGAAGTTTGCCAGTAACACTGTTGGCGTCACAGGACTGTGAATCCGGTATTGTTCAGGGAAAAGCGCCCAGTACCTTTTTCGCGGCGTTTTCAGCAGCGGCCCTGTCCTGATTGGGTGTCGGGCTGAAGATGAACATGACCCGACCCGCGCGATGCCACACGGTGAGCTGAGAGATATCGCCCGCCCACATGGCCGCATCGCCAAGATCAATCTCTTCGATGACAGCGGCAGCACCGATCGTCGTGCGCAACTCGTCGATTGCTTGGGCGCGCAGCGTCGTGGCATCGGGCACTTTGGCGGCCAGATTTTCGCGCACCATCAGCGTCATGCGCGCGGCCAGATCAGGCGTTTCGGCAGAGCACAGGCTCATGCGGACATATTTGTTTTCGTTGGCCGGACCTGGAACATAAGCCGCGTCTGCACCTAACGTTCCTGCCATATCGATGGCTTCGAGCACGTCACAGGCTCCGGGAATTGGCCCGGCAGCAGACGGTTTTCCCACGCCTGCCAAAGCCACGAACAAGATCAGAACAACAGCAAGACGTTTCATTGGATCACCTCTGCACCAGTTCGACGCGCCGGTTCAGCGCGCGCCCCTCTTCGGTCAGGTTTTCAGCGACCGGGGCCAACGGGCCAATCCCGGCGGCTTGCAGCCTGCTTGCTGCGACCCCGTACCGTTTGGTCAATGCCGTCACCACCGACGCCGCCCGCCGTTTCGACAGGTCGATGTTATAATCATAGCCACCGGTCATATCGGTGTGACCGACGATGAAAACCTGCCGGTCAGGGGTCGCGGCCAAAAACTTGGCGATCTCATTTAGCGTCGGATCGGACTCGGGCGTCAGCGCGTCGGAATCATGGGCAAACTGCACCCCGTAAAGAGAAACGCGCCCCTCCGCAGACAGGCTCAGGGCCATTTCCTCGGCCGAAACAAACTCCATCCGCCGGGTCAGCGGTTTACCGTCGATGACGTCCATCAGAACCAGCGTTTTCTCGTAGAGTTGGGGAAAGTGATCGAACGTTTCAAAGGCGGCATAGATCGACACAGATCGGCCGGTTTGGGGATGGGTGGCCAGCAGATACCGCTGATCATCGCGCGGCAGACTGAACACGGCTGCAGTCACGCGGCCCAGCGTTTTAAGCTGCGCATCGCGCGGATAAAGGTATTGCGACATCGCGCTGACAGGCCCGCACTCCTGCTTGCCGCAGCTATACAGTGTTTCATAGCCCGCCTCGGTCAGCTCAGCCTCGTAATTGCGGATGACTTCCAGCGGCGACCGGTCTCCGGGAACAAGGTAAATCACCCGCGTGCGCGGCCCCTCAAGCGTGGTGCTGCTTACCGGGCCGTCATAGGTGACCGTGCCGGTTGGGACTGACATATCGTCGAACCCGGATTGATCATAGCCGATGATCAGTGCGCCTTCGATGCGTTTCAGATCCGCCGGATCACTGGTTCCGGGTGCATCAGCCACAATGTCTTGCGCGAAAGCCGGGGTTGCCAGACTGGCGAGCAGGGCAAGTGTCGGGATAAGGCGCATGGCAGACTCCTTTAAGTCAAACACTGGTATCCGCAGATGCGGTTCAGGACGTCACAAAAGGCGCTGCGTCAGAGGCGTCGGGCGCAAGCCAGAACTGACGCACTGGATAGGACAGTACCAAGCAAGAAGAGACACGCAAGCGCGACAAGAGGCCCCGACTTCGGTGTCGCGTGATCCCGCTTATGACAGGTGAAGGACGCACGGGCCGTGCGCTTTGGCAGCCGGTCAATCCCGGTTCTGAGGCTTCATCGGACGATCCGGTTCGGTTCAGGTGTCCTTTGCCAAGCCTTCATCAGTTGGTTCGACCAACATCCAAAGCGCGTCGCGCGGCTTATTTCCCGCCCAGAAGCGCCAATGCCTCGGCTTCGACGTTTCGAACACGTCGCAACCAACCTTTGCCAAAGGTCGCAAAGGTGGGCAGACCCTGATAAAACTCTGTCCGCAGCTCGCTGAACCGGCGAATAATGTGTTCAGGGTCGACGGCAGCGACAGCCGCCAGGGTAATCGGGCCGACCACCCCGTCGTCCTTGACCCCGACCACACGCTGAAGCGTCTTCGCGGATCGTCCCGGTCCGGCATTGACGCAAAAATCAAACGCAACCAGATCGACCCCGTCCGGCAGGTCATCGCAGCTGAGCGCGTTCCAATAGTTCGCGCGGTAAATCTGCTTGGCTTCATCCTTTGTCAGGTTTCGGACGTCATCGACGGAAATACTGTCAGGGTGACGCCATGCTTTCAGCGTATTGAACGTGATGCCCATATTCGTCGCGCCGCCCGGGTCTTCCGGATGGTCCACGAACCCGCCTTCGGCCTCAAGAATTGGTTCGATACACCGCGAGAACCCCGTCTCATTCGCCAGTTTCCGTGTCCGCACCGTTGGTTGTGGCTGGGACAGCGGCGTTGGAATCTGGATGGTGGGGGCTTTTGCAACCTGCTCCAAAAGCCGTTGTTCGCGGCGTTCTTCCGACACCACGCGGCGGGATTCGACCGACATCGTGTCGATATCTTTTTGCTTCGACCCTTGCGACGAACCAAGCCAGAAACTGACAACAGTTGCAAACGCCGCCGTCAAAGCCCCAATCACAATATTAACAATTTGAAACAGGCGTTCGCCCTGAGCAGATTCAGCTTCAAGCAACGGCGTTTCGAAAAGCAGCAAAACCCCAAGGATCGAAAAAAATCCGGCCACAATGATTGTTGAAATGACCGGAGGTGCCCAAGCGAATTTGCTGCCGCTTATCGCAAGATCCTCGAAACCCCGACGGGCATCACGCACATCTGATAACCGTTCCTTGAATTCATTAAGCTCGTGTTGGCGCTTGGACTCGGCTGCGGCGAGGTCGGTTTTCAGCATTTCCATTGCCTGAGCATGCGATGCCTCAAGCTGGCCAAGCTCGAACTGCCGTTGATCCGCTTCCGCTTTACGTTCGGCTTCACGGTCAGCCTGCTCTACTTCGGCGGCAATTTCCGCCAAACGGATACGCAGGTCTGCGGCCACTTTGGGATTTTGCGCGATAACCTTGCTCGCACCGTCAGGATCGCCTGTGCTGGTGGCTTCTTTTACCGCATCCTCGATTGCAGTCGATACAACATCAACTGATCCGTGGTGTTTCTTTGAAAGTACAATTTTCAGAATTTCCGGCAGCACACTGCCGGCAATAGCAATAAATGGGCTCATCTCCAGCGTCCCTATTCAATTATTCTTTGAAAGCCCCTCAAGTAAAACACTTTTTTGCTTTTGAGTCACTTGCTTTCCAGCTTCGCTCGGGAAAGCAAGTGAAGACGTGATGGGGATTTATCAGGATTGGTCAATTTTCATTAAGCATTACAATATGATAGATTGAAGCTTAAATCAAATATGCACCTTCAGGTTGCAACACATAATCATACATTGGCTGCCTGACGAACGTACGCCTGCTGACGCTTGTGGGGCCTAACCCTCGGCCCCCCATTGGCCGATCAGGATCCCGGCTGAGGATTCCGAGCGTCGCATGGCAGTGACCCCGTCATCCGTCATGGTGACGCGGTTTTTGCGGCTGATCAGACGGTCAAGCAGGCGGGCATGCATGTCTTGTCGCTGGTCTTCATGGTCAGGACTGCGGCCCAAGTCGGTGAATTCGTCAGGGTCGGCTTTCAGATCGAACAGCTGTGGCGGGAACCCTTTGAAATGAATGTACTTCCACCGATCCGTGCGCAGCATATAGCCACGGGCGTCGGATGGTCCGACCTCCAGCGTTTCGCGGGCAGAATAAAACGCATAGTCGATTTCCGACAGGACGGCATCGCGCCAGTCGTCGGGCGTTTCGCCCTGCAGGATCGGCATCAAAGACCGGCCTTCAAGCCGGTGATCAGCGGTGGGGGCGCCGGTGGCGTCCAGAAAGGTCGGGACAAGATCGATCGCCTCGACCAGTGCGTCGCTCGACGTACCACGGGTGGCGTCGGCCTGCGCGCGCGGGTCGCAGATGATCAGCGGCACACGGACCGAGCATTCGTGAAACAGCTCTTTCTCGCCCATCCAGTGATCGCCCATGTAATCCCCGTGATCCGAGGTGAAGACGATCATGGTGTCCTTGTCCTTGCCGGTTTCTTCCAGCCAGTCGAACAGACGCCCCAGATGGTCATCGATCTGTTTGATCAGGCCCATATAGGCGGGCAGTACAGTTTCGCGCGCGCCTTGCATCGAAAACGTTTCGCTGACCTGCATCCCCATGAACGCCTCAAAAACCGGGTTGGGATCGGAGCGCTCGGATTCGTCGCGAACCACGGGCAGGAACGTCTCGGGCCCGTACATGTCGTGATAGGGCGCGGGCGCCATATAGGGCCAATGTGGCTTGATGAAACTGAGGTGGCAGAGCCACGGCGCATCGCCCATTTCAGAGATGAACTCTTTCGCGCGCATGGTCATATAGGCGGTTTCAGAGTGTTCCTCGCGCACGCGGGCGGGCAGGTTCGAGTTTTTCAGATGCCAGCCGGACAGCAATTCGCCGTCCTCGCCTTCGGCGCTGTTGGCATAATCGTTCCACGGGTTTTCGCCCTCGTACCCCATTTCGCGCAGCCAGTCGTTATAGCGCAGCTTGCCGCCTTTGCCGCGCAGCATCGGCGTGGGGTGCAAGCCATCGTCACGTTCATACGGATCAAAGCCGGGCTGGCTGACCTGAATGCCGATCTCGGTGCTGGCGTTCAGGCCCAGTCGCGCCATGCCATCGCGGTCAGGCACCATGTGCGTCTTGCCCACCACCGCCGTGCGCACGCCAAGTGGGCGCAGGTAGTCGCCGATGGTCAACTCTCCGATCGGCAGCGGCACACGATTCCACGTGGCGCCGTGGCTGAACACGGTCCGGCCCGTGTAACACGACGCCCGCGATGGGCCGCAGACAGGGGATTGTACATAAGCCCGGTCAAATCGTACGCCTTTGGCCGCAAGACGGTCTATATTGGGCGTGTCGAGATGCGGGTGGCCATAGCACCCAAGGTAATCCCAACGCAGTTGGTCAGCCATGATGAACAGGATGTTTTTCACATGGGTCATATGGCTTACCTCATCAGGTCGGGCAGTATTGGATCATACCATGTATGGCGAACCAGCAGTCAGAACGAAACCTTGTCCCCGCCTTTCAGTGCCAAAATATCCCGTGCTTCATCCGGTGTTGCGACTTCGCTGCCAAGCTCTTCGACGATGCGGCGGATCTTGGCGACCTGTTGGGCGTTGCTTTCGGCCAGCTTGCCGCGCGTGATGAACAGGCTGTCTTCCAGACCGACGCGGACGTTTCCGCCCATCTGCGCCCCGGTGCTGGCCAGCCCCATCTGCGCGCCCCCGGCCCCCAGAACCGACCAGCGATAATCGTCGCCGAACAGCCGGTCGGCGGTGCGTTTCATGAATATCAGGTTGTCGACCTCGGGGCCGATGCCGCCAAGGATGCCAAAGATGAACTGGATAAAGATCGGGGCTTTGAACAGCCCGGTTTCCATACAGAATTTCAGGTTATAGAGGTGGCCAACATCATAACATTCATGTTCGAACTTGATGTCATGCGGTGCCAGGGTTTCCGCCGCCTCGCGGATATCGCGGAAAGTGTTGCGGAAAATATTGCCGTCTGATCCGGCGACATAGTCCTTTTCCCAGTCGAATTTCCAATCGTCATAGCGTTTGGCCAGCGGGTGAAACGAGAAATTCATCGACCCCATGTTCATCGAACACATTTCCGGGCTGAACGTCTTGGCCGGTTTGATGCGGTCCTGGATCGACAGGGTCAGTGACCCGCCGGTCGAGATGTTCACGACAGCGTCGGTAGCCTGCTTGATACGCGGCAGAAAGGGCGCGAAATCGTCCGGATCGACCGAGGGCGCGCCGGTTTCGGGGTTGCGAGCGTGCAGGTGCAGGATCGATGCGCCAGCCTCGGCCGCATCGACCGCCTGTTTGGCGATGTCGTCATAAGTATAGGGCAGCGCATCGGACATGGTGGGCGTGTGGATCGCCCCGGTGATGGCGCAGGTGATGACGGTTTTCTTCTGGCGAGCCATGAGTCAGGTTCCCTTGTTTTGGGCGGGGGCGGAGTTCGAGGAAGGGGCGATCACGCGATAGCCCAGCGGAAAGAGTTGCAGATCAAAGCGGCTTCGTATCAGGCCCCAGATGCCTTTGGGGGCTTTCAGCATGACGACGATGGCGACCACGCCAAGCACGATCAGATAGATCGTGCCGAGATCGGCAAGTGTCTCACGCAAGGCGAAGAAGACCAACGTGCCGATAATCGGGCCTTCGATGGTGCCGATGCCGCCGATCACGACGATAAAGATGACAAACGCCGTCCAGTCATTGACGCTAAACGCCGCATCGGGCGAGATGCGCAGTTTTTGCAGGAAGATCAGCGCACCGATCATCGCCGTGAAGGCCGAGGTGACAACATAGACGATGAACTTGGTGCGCCAGATGTCGATGCCAAGGGATCCGGCGGCGAGTTCATTGTCGCGGATCGCTGTCAGCGCCAGCCCCTGACGCGAACGCAAGAACAGATACACGGCGGCGACAACCAGCACGGCGGCCCCCAGCGCCAGCCAATAGCTAAGCGATTCCCGCATCGCACGTTTGGACGCCAGCGATTTGACGATGGCCACCGGTAAGGACGACCCAGACCCGCCCCCCAGCGCCGTGACTTGCGCAAAGCCCAGCCGGAAGACCTCGGCAATCACCCAGGTGCCGATGGCGAAGTATGCCCCGCGCAGACGGAAGATCAGAACGGCCACCGGGATCGAGGCAAGCGCACCAAGGATACCCGCCAGTGCAATCGCTGCGATGGGATGCAGACCGGCGAACATGGTCAGGGCGAACAGCATATAGCCGCCAAAGCCGACATAGGCCTGCTGCCCGACCGAAACGAGGCCCGCATAACCCGCCATCAGGTTCCAGAGCGAGGCGAGCGCGAGGTAGAGAAACAGCTCGCCCATCAGCCGCATATCAGCACGGCCAGCCCACCAGGGCGCGGCGATCAACAGGACCAGAACAAGCCCGCCAAGTACGGCAGCAACCCGAGCGGCGCGCGAGGTACGAGAGACGTGATAGTCTTGCAAGGTCATGCCGAGATCCTTGGAAACAGGCCATTAGGACGAATGGCGAGGATAAGAAGAAAAGCCAGATGGCCCGACAGCACCTGCCAACCGGGATCAATCTTGGCCCCGATGGTCTGGGCAACACCAAGGATCACGCCACCGGCCAGCGTGCCCCACAGGTTGCCAAGGCCGCCGATGATCACCGCTTCGAACCCGAAAATCAGGCGCCCCCCGCCGATTGAAGGGTCAAAGCTGGTGCGGATGCCCAACAGGATTCCCCCAATCGCCGTCACGCCCAACGCAAGCGCCATGGCCAGACCAAAGATATGCCGCCGGTTCAGCCCCATCAGTTGCGCGATGTCCTGATTGTCGGACACGGCGCGAAAGGCGCGCCCCAGCGAGGTGTGATAGAACGTCCACTGCAGGCCCCAGATCACGGCAACCGCGACAGCGAAGGTCAGTACCGGCAGAACGCCCAGTTGCAGGCCGCCGACGGCGATGCTGGCGGTCTCAAGGGCTCCGGCGTTAATCTTCTGCGGGTCCGCCGTATAGATTTCAAGCAACCCGTTCTGCAGGATGACACTCAGCCCGAAGGTGACCAGCAGCGGTGGCAGCAGATCGTCTCCAAGGGTCTGGTTCAGCAACCCGCGTTGCAACGCATACCCGATCAGCGCCATTGTCGGGACAACAATGACCAAGGCGGCCAGCGGGTGCAGACCTGTCGCCGTTGTTACGGTCAACCCAAGATAGGCCGCCAGAATGATCAGGTCGCCATGGGCGATGTTGACCAGCCGCATGACGCCGAAAATCAGTGACAATCCGGCTGCGAACAGCGCATAAAGCCCGCCCAGCAACATGCCCTGCACAAGTGCATTCACCCAATCCATATCATTCGATCCCGAAATAGGCGCGCGAAATGTCGTCGCGCGAAACAGTGTCTGAGGCGCCTTCGAGCGAAACACGCCCCTCTTGCAGGCAATAGACGCGGGCCGAGACGGACAGGGCCTTGCTGATGTCCTGCTCGACGATGATCGCGCTCATCCCTGTCCCGATGATACCCGGCAGCGCCTTATAGATGTCTCGGATGATGATCGGAGCGAGGCCGAGGCTGATTTCGTCAAACAGGATCAGATCGGGGTTGGCCATCAGGGCGCGCCCGATGGCGACCATCTGTTGCTGACCACCGGACAACGAAGTTGAGGCCTGATCCTTGCGCTCTTCAAGGATCGGGAACAGCTTGTAGACAGCTTGCAGATCCCATGGGCCAGACCGCCCAACCTGTGCGCCGATCATCAGGTTTTCCCTGACCGAGAGAGACGGGAATAGCTGGCGGCCCTCGGGCACCATGGCCAGCCCGTGCACCGCGATTTCATCAGCCCGCAATTGGCTGATATCGTGGTCGCGATAGCGAACCTGACCCGGGCCGTTGGTCAAAAGGCCGGTGATGGAGCGCATCAGGGTGGTCTTGCCTGCCCCGTTGGCACCGATAATCGACAGGACTTCGCCCTGCTCAACGTGCATGTCGACACCATAGAGCGCCTGAAAGTCGCCGTAATGGGCATCAAGGCCCTGCATCTGAAGGATGGGTTCAGGCATCTGCTTCGATCCCCAGATAGATTTCTTTGACGGCGGGGCTGTCCATGATCGCCTTGGGTTCGCCCTCGGCGATTTTTTTGCCGAAATCGATGACGATCAACCGGTCGACCACGGCCAGCAGCGCATGCACGACATGTTCGATCCAGATGATCGTCACGCCCGAGGCGTGGATGTCGCGGATGGTCTGGACCAGCGACTGGCATTCGGCCTCGGTCAGGCCGCCAGCAATTTCGTCCAACAGCAGAAGTTTCGGTTTGGCGCAGAGCGCGCGGGTCAGTTCAAGCCGCTTGCGTTCCAGCAAGGTCAAGCTGCCCGCCAGCACGTTGGCCTTGGGCAACAGTTCAGTCTGGTCAAGAACGGTCAGGCAGAACCGCTCGGCATCGCGCCCGCGCATCCCGGCAGACTGGGTTGCGGCGATTAGCGCGTTTTCGAAGACGGTCATGCCCACGAAGGGCTGTGGCACTTGAAAGGACCGCGCGATACCGGCATGGCTGCGGCGCGCTGCACTCCACCCCGTCACGTTCTGTCCGGCGAATTCAACGGTGCCCGAATTGGGCGACAGGGTGCCGGTGATCAGGTTGAACATCGACGTTTTGCCCGCCCCGTTTGGCCCGATGACGCCCAGCGCCTCGCCCTGCTGCACCTCGTAACACTGGGCGTCGGCCACCGTGACCGCGCCGAACGCCTTGCTGAGGTTGTCGAGTTTCAGGATCGTCGTCATGTCGCCCTCGTTTGAAGACGCGGCGCCGGGAAGGCGCCGCGATAGGGGGTTAACCCAGCAGTTTCAGCTCACCCGTCATCGGGATCTCGGGCGCTGCCGAGTTCGCGACGATCTTGAGGTCGAACGCATCGCCCTCTTTCTGCCATTGCCCGGCAACCAGAGGAGTCTTGGTGACGTTGTTGATCGGCCCGTTGGCCCAGTTCACCGATCCGACGATGGTGTCGAGGTTGGTCGATGCGATGGCCGATACGATGGCTTCGGGGTCTTCCAGATCTTCCGACCGGTTGATGACGTTGGCCACAACTTCGAACAGCGCGTGCTTGAAGCCGATCGGCTGGGTCCATGGACGACCTGACGCGGCGGAATAGCCTTCGGCCAGTTCCCTGGCGCTGGCCCCTGTCAGCGAGGACGAGAACGGATGGTTCGGCGACCACCAGACTTCTGAGCTTAGCCCGTCGCCACGATCACCAAGGCTTTCGATGACGGATGGGAACAGCAGTGCCTTGCCGATGGTCACGATCTTGGGGTTGAAACCCTGCTGGGCGGCCTGGCTCCAGAACGTTGCGAAATCGGGCGGGATCATGTTGCCGGTGACGATCTCGCAACCGGCATCCTTGAACGCGGCGATGTAGTTCGAGAAGTCATCCGACAAGGGCTGGTAGCGGCCCGGATCAAGCAACGAATATCCGGCAGCGGCCAGCGGTTTGGGCAAGCCCAGCTCAGGGTGGCCCCATGCATTGCCGTCTGCATCGTTCGGGAACAGGCCGCCGACATTTTTGGCAACGCCGGACCCGCCCCACATATCAAGGAACGCGCCGATCACGTCCTCAAGGCCCCAGAAGAAGTGATAGGTCGATGCGAACCCTTCGCCCGGCACGCCGTTGCGGCCAAAGAAATAGGGCTGCCATGGGCAGTCGGTGGTGATGCAGGGCACCTCGTTCACCTCGGCCTGATCGGCGACGGGGTTCACGGTGTCGGGAGTCGAGGCCGCAACGATGATGTCGACCTCATCCCCCAGGATCAGATCAGCGGCGACTTCGGCGGCGCGGTTGGGGTTGGACTGGCTGTCTTTCGAGATGATCTCGACATTCCAGGTTTTACCGTTGTTCTCCAAGCCATTGGCGAACACTTTCTGGATCGCGCCCAGCACGTAATCGTCTGCTTCGGCAAACCCGGCCAATGGACCGGTGCGCGGGCTGACATGGCCGATCCGCAGGGTCGGTGTGGCCGCATAGGCGCGTGTTGCGCTCAGAAGGGCCGGGGTGGCGATGGCGGCCGAGGCGCTGGCCAGAAAGGCGCGGCGCGTCGGTGATGTGATGGTCTTTTTCATGGTATCCTCCCGAATTGCCGATCTTTGGACCGGCGTTTTGATTAGCTCTCCAGTATGGTTTCCAGCTTCTTGAGGTGGCTGGCGACACGGGCGCGGACAGCGTCCGCCTCGTCTTCGGTCCACTTGCGAAAACCCTCCCCGGTTTTCATGCCAAGTTTCTGATCCGCGACGAGCGTTTCAAGGTAAGGGGACGGGCCCTGACGGGCCTCGATATCGTGCAAAACGTTCTGGTGGATATCGAGCGTCAGATCGGTACCGACCAGATCGGCGTTTTCCAGCGGGCCCAGCACCGCCAAGCGGCGGCCAAAGCTGGACTTGATCACGGTATCAACCGCCTCAGCGTCGCAAATACCGTTTTCAACAAGGCTGATCGCCTCGCGCCAAAGCGCGTGTTGCAGACGGTTGCCGATGAAACCGGGAACATCTTTTTCGACCATGACCGGGGTTTTTCCGGCCTGTTCCAGCAGATCGAACATGGTCTGCGCGATGGCCGGGTCAGTCCATTCGGTCTTGATGACCTCGACCAGCGGGATCATGTGCGGCGGGTTCCACCAATGCGTGCCGAGGGCGCGGTTTTTCAGGCGCAGGCCCGACATAATTTCGGTGATCGGCATGACGGACGTGTTGGACGCAAGGATGCAATCATCGGGCGCGTGGGCTTCGATGTCGGCAAAGATCGCCTGTTTCAAGGCCATCTTTTCAGGTGCGGCTTCAAAGACAACGTCGGCCTTGGCGACCGCCCCTGCGGTGCTATCCGCCACCGCGATCAGGCTTAGAGCATCGACGATTGTCTGTTCGTCGTCCCCCATCGCCTGCATGCTATGTCGGATACGGTCGGCAACGCTGGCCCGCGCCTCGGCCACAGGGTCGGTGATGGTCACAGAGTGCCCGGCCTTGGCCAGCGTCAGGGCAATGCCATGCCCCATCAGACCTGCGCCGATCACGGCGATGTTGTATGTCACGCTCATCCCCTAGCCCGCCGTGTATCCGCCGTCGGCATAAAGGATATGCCCGGTGTAGAAGTCCGACGCTTTCGAAGCAAGGAACAGCAGCGGCCCGGCCAGATCCTCGGGTTCGCCCAACCGGCCCTTGGGTACGCGGGACAAGAACCCGGCGCGGACCTTTTTGGCCTCGTCCGTGTCTTCAAACATCCATGCGGTCAGAGGCGAACGGAAGACAGTGGGTGCGATGGCGTTGACGGTTATTCCGGTGGGGCCAAGTTCGCAGCCCAGCGCCTTGGTGATGCCATCGGTCGCCGATTTCGAGGCACAATAGGCGGTATAGCCCGCCGGATGGCCCAACAGACCGCGCGCCGAGCTGACCAGAACGATCTTGCCGTACCCTTGGGTCTTCATTTGTCCGGCGGCGGCACGGGCCAAAAGCCAGCTTTGGTTGACGTTGGCGTCCATCACTGACTGGAACGTATCCGGGGTCATGTCGTTGATCAGTGCGACCTTGTTCATACCGGACGCCACGACCAGAATGTCGAGCTTGCCAAATTCAGCGACGGCCTTGTCGACCAGAGCCTGACAGGCAGTTTCGTCCGAGGGGCGGGCGTTCACGGCAACAACCGCCGCGCCCATGCCGCGGCATTCTTCGGCGATCTCGTCCAGCGCTGCCTGATTACCGGCGGCCAGCACAAGATTGCACCCGGCCCCGGCCAATACACGCGCGGCGACCATGCCAAATGCACCCGAGGCGCCGGTGATCAGGGCGGTGTCACCTTTGACGTCGAACATCGAAAGAGGGTTGGCAAAGGACATGGCGCTTACTCCGGTCTTTGGCCGCCGGGATACGGGATCACGACAAGCATTTTGCAGATATGGTTGGAGCGGTTTTCGATCTTGCGGATTTCATCCGGCGGGATTGTGCAACTGTCCATCGGGCCCAGCACGGTGTCCTGACCATCAACGGTGACGGTCATTTCGCCCTCAAGCACGACATAGACCTTTTCAAACGGGGTCGCGTCGGGCCCGGCCCCGCCCCCCGGCAGAAATTGCGAGAATCCGACCCACTGGTTTTCGGGGCCACCATCTTCGAAGCCCTGCAAGCGCAGCCCGTGGCAGTCGAAATGGTTCGGCGCTTCATAGGGTTGCGCATCAGAAAAACGTTTAACGTGCATTGTGTCCTCCCAAGTTTCGAAAAGAGGCTGCCGGAACCCCCGGCAGCCAGTCGGGGAGTGTTCAGAATTCTTCGCCAGCTTCGATGCGGTACTTCTGGCCCTTGTCGATCATCGCGACGAGTCGGATGACGCAGCCATCGCCGCGGTCCCAGTTCCATGGGAAAAAGGCAAAGGTGCAGCGCTTGCCGGTCACGGCATCCAAATCGCCGCCGACGTTTTCAATGCCAAGGATCCCGTTCTTGAACAGTACGTTGTGGACGGGCTCCCACTCGGGGAAGTCGTCTTTCCAGTCGCGACCGCCGGACCATTCAAGGTATTCCTGCTCAAGATGCGGCATGATCGGGCCATTGCGCTGCGGGCCGATGGCCGTGGCCAGCGGGTGGTCGTTGGCTTGCGTGTCGTGACCGACAACCTTGATGCCCTTTTCGACCATCCATTCGCCAGCCGATTTCACCAGACCGGGGCAATAGGCAAAATAATCGCCGTCTTCATACTGCTTGTGCCAGCCGGTGTTGATGATCAGAACATCGCCCTTGCGGATCACGTGACCGCAGGCCTTTTCCAGATCTTCTGCTGTAATCGGCTCCCACTTTTCCTTTGGGATCGAAACGACGATGCCGGTGCCGAAGAAATGTGGCAGCGGGACTTCGTCGATGAACGGGGTACCCTGCACCACATGCGCGGGCGCATCGATGTGGGTGGTGACATGCATCGACGTTGTGATCGTCTGGCTCAGCACGCCGGACTTGGCCATATAGTGCTTTCTGTCAATCTTGACGTCTTCGAAATAGGGCCAGTTCGGGCACTGGAACCCGAAGCGGTGGCTGAGGTTGTAGAACTCCAGCCCCATGTCATTGTCTGTGTTTGATTGGAACTCAATGCCGCGGATTTCGACCATCGGGCACAACTCCTCTGTTCGCCGACCTGCGGCGTTTGTTGATCTGAAATGTCAGGATGGTTCCTCCCACCTGTCTTGCATATTGATGCAAACGCACCGCGATGCGGTCAAGTAAAAAATCACAATACGGTTGACTTGCACCGCAATGCGATACAACTTAATTTTTGAAAAATCACATAAATCAGCCGAAGATCGTTGGATAAGAACAGACATATGATTGAAACAGAGGATAAAAACTCACGATCCGGGATTCAGGTCATCACGCGGGCCGCTGCTGTCCTGCGCGTTCTGAAAGAAACACAAACCGGGATGAGTCTGGGCCAGATCGCTGCAAAGGTCGGCCTGCCCCGTTCTACGGTACAGAGAATCACAAGTGCGCTGATGGCCGAAAACCTGGTGATCAGCGCGCCGCAGGGCCGTGGACTGATCCTGGGTCCCGAACTGACCGCGTTGGCCAGCGCGACGCAGTACAACATCGTCGAACACTGTCGGCTGCTTTTGACAGAGCTGACCCAGAAGACCGGCGAAACCGCTGACCTTGCGGTGGTGCGTGGCGTCGGGATGGCGTTTCTGGATCAGGTGCCCGGCACCCATCGGCTGACCACTGTGTCCAAGGTAGGCGAGGTGTTCCCCCTGACCACGACGGCAAATGGCAAGGCCTGTCTGGCTGAGATGCCCGAAGGTGAGGCGATCAAGCTGATCGACAACGAATGGCAGCGTAATGGGATCAAGGGTGACCTTAAGGGCTATCTGGCCGGGCTTGCCGAGATCCGTGACGACGGTCTGGCCTATGATCTGGATGAACATTCATCCGGCATTTCGGCGATCGGATTTGCGTTTCGGGACTGGGCCGGGGCGCTGCACGCAATTTCCGTTCCTGTTCCATCAACGCGATTTGATGAGGTGAAAGAGACCATCGAAATCGCGCTGCGTGAAACCGCTGCGAACATTCAGCGGACGTTTACCTGACCCATTCATCACCCGACAGTCACTCAGGGGGTGGATAAATCAAATTCGGATGCTAGCATGTAAACCGAATTTCACACGGTCGGCGCAAGCCAAATACGCATATTAAACATATGTTTGGACTGCGCTGCCTCGTGTTTGGGAGGTGTGATGCGCTGGAGTCTTGTCGCCTTGATGGTCGCGGTGATTGCCGCTGTATCGCACGCGCCTGCCATTGCTCAGGATCGCGGCGTGATGCTGGATCTACGCTCGGCCGCCGACCCCAATGCTCCGGTGTCCGAACGGGTCGAGCTGTATCGCAACAGCTATGCCTTGGTGATTGGCAACGACGCCTATGACAACGGCTGGCCACGCTTGTCCAACGCCGTGGCCGATGCCGAAGAGATTGCCGGGTTGCTGGGCGAACAGGGGTTCGACGTCACACTGAAAACCAACCTCGACAGTGTGGAACTGCGCACCACCTTGCAGGAGTTCTTTGTCATTCAGGGCAAAGACCCCGACGCCCGCCTGTTGTTCTGGTTCGCCGGGCACGGGCATTCGGTCGATGACGAAGGCTTTCTGGTGCCAGTGGATGCCCCTGCCCCGTCGGCGCCGGAATTTGCCTTGCTGGCGCTGCATATGCGCAATTTCGGCAGCTACATGCGGCTGGTGAAGGCCAAGCACGTGCTGGCGATCTTTGATTCCTGCTTTTCCGGCACGATCTTTACAACCCGCGCAGGTGCCGCACCGCCCGCTGTCACGCGGGCCACGACCATGCCGACGCGGCAGTTCCTGACCTCGGGCGATGCGGGGCAAACGGTCAGCGATGATGGGACGTTCCGCAAGCTGTTCCTGAGTGCGCTGCGGGGCGAAACAACGGCGGATGCCAATGGGGACGGATACCTGACCGCATCAGAAGTCGGGCTGTTCATGGCCGATGAGGTCACCAATTATACCGAGCAAAGCCAGACCCCGCGCTATGGCAAGCTGCGCGACCCCGATTTTGCACGGGGCGATTTCGTGTTTGTCTTGCCCGGACGCTCGGCAGTTGGCGGCAGCAAGGCGGCTGTTGCAGGTCAGACCGCAGCGGTGGATATCGAAAGCCTGATGGCCGAAATGGTCCTGTGGACCTCGGTCGTGACCAGCGAAGATCCGGTGGTCGTCCGGACGTATCTGGATCAGTACCCTGAAGGAAAGTTTGCCGATCCGGCGGCGGCGCGGGTCGAAGAACTTGAGGCCCGGATTGCAGCCGAGGCGGCAGTTGCCGCCAGCGCCGGGGCGCAGGCATATGGCGCCACCGAAGCCCCGGCAGAAGCCGAGGTCGCCCCTGAAGACGCGACGCCAGCCCCGGTCGAGACTGCCCAAGACCCCGAACCGGCCGAACCGGCGAAACGTCTGCAGGGTGGGATCAACCTGACAACAGTCGAAGACACGGCAGATACCTCGTGGTTGCCCAATGTCACGGGTGGGCTGGCAGATGTTTTCCAACTGAGCGAACTGCGGCAATTGCGCGAAGGGTCCATCGGGTTTGGCCAGCCCGTCGACACCATGTCAAAGGCAGACAAGGCAGTGTTTGCCGATATGGGGCCGCAAGGATACACCGTTGCACCCGAGGCCTGGCAGTTTTCGGACCCGCAGGGTGACAGCCAGTACAAGATAGATGGCAATTGGGTGCATCTGCGCGCCCCGGCCAACCACAACATGTGGAATTGCGACCGTGGTCTGGCCCCGATCCTGTCGGTGCCTGTGCCTCAGACCGACAGCTGGTCTGTCCAGACCTGGTTCCAGCTGCCAGCGCGTATCGGGTCCAGTCATACCGGGCTTGTGGTCTGGAACGGCACTGACTCGGGCGCACCGACGCGGGCGCTGTATTTCGGACCAAGCGGAACCCGGAAACTGGAAGCGGCAGGATCTTATCGCGCCGACTGTACCGCTGGCGCAGGCGATATCTCTGGACAGGCCGGAAGCCGGGGACGGTTTGGCCTGGAATATGCGGGCGGGCGCGGCTGGTTGCGGATCTCAAAGCGAGGCGACCGGCTGACCTTTCATTTCAAATCGCCTTTCATGCACAACTGGCGCGAAGTCGGATCGATGATGACCGAAGGCAAGGACGGGCTGATGCATGTCGGGCTGATGGCCAAAACATGGGGCAACGAACCGCTGGTCGCGTCGTTTTCGGATCTGCGGATCGTTCCCGGCCATACCGCCGAAGCCCCCTGGAAACCGGCCTATTTTGACCGGCTTGCTCAACAGGGTGTCGCGTCTTTCAGTGGCGCGGATTTCGAAGATTTCGAATGGAGTGATCCGAACGGCGATTCCCTGCATGAGATCGAAGGCGACCGGATCAGAATCAAATCGAGCGGCGGGCGTGACATCTGGAATTGTGATCGCGGCGGTGCGCCAATCCTGTCGGTAGATGTGCCCGAAGGCGACCGCTGGGCCGCCGAGGTGGATTTTGATTTGCCCGCCCGGATCGGGAGTTCCTTAACCGGGCTTGTTCTGTGGAACGATGAATTCGAAGACGCACCGGTCCGGGCTTTGTATTTTGGCCCGACGGGGACAACTGCCCTTCAGGTCTCCGGGTCAAATGCGGTGGACTGCACGTCGGGTTCAAACGATCTGCGCAATCAGCAGGGCAGCACCGGATCGTTCAAGATCGATTACAGCCGGGGCAAAGGGCGGCTGCGGATTGCGCGCGACGGCGACCTTGTGTCGTTCTATTTCAAAGCACCTGAGCGGCGGAACTGGGAGCTGGTCGGATCGACCCTTGCAACCGCGCGCGACGATTTTCGCAAGATCGGACTGGTGGGCAAGACCTGGGGGTCCGAGCCACTGAACGCGGTGTTCGAGAACTTTCGCCTGATCGCGGACCAAACCGAGCCAGACCAGTGGGTTCCGTCCTATTTCGCCACCCTGAAAAACGGCGAACCGAAGACCTTTCAGGATGACGCTTTCAGCGATTTCGAATGGAGCGATCCCAACGGGAATTCGGTGCACGAGATCCGCGGCAACCGGATCAGGATGGAAACCACGGGCGGGCATTCGGGCGTCTGGAACTGCGACCGCAATACCGCCCCGATGCTGACCGTGCCAGTGCCGCCGCGTGACAGTTGGGTGGCGCAGGTGCGGTATCAGATCCCCGAGCGTGCGGGCGAAACCTCGGCCGGGCTGGTGTTGTGGAACGGCGCCGAACACGGCGCCGTCCGACAGATCAGTTTTGGACCGGGCGGTACCAAGGGGCTACGCGTGGCCGGAGCGTATTCGGACGATTGCACAGCCTCGGCGAACGAGATCGCGGGCGACGAAGGCAATTCCGGAACGTTCCAGCTGGACACCGGTGGCGATGCCGGGGTTCTGCAGATCTCGAAATCCGGCTGGCTTTACAAGTTCTCGTATTTCGATCCGGACACCCGTCAGTGGACCCGGCTGGGCACGATGGAGGCGACCGTGAAGGATGATTTCCGGCGCATTGGTTTGGGCGTGAGCAGTTGGGGCAGCAACCCGATTGCGGTCGAGTTCAGCGATTTCACGCTGGTGCCGGGGGTCTTCAACTAACTGCGCTTCGGGTCAGGACACTGAAACAAGGTGGTTGTCCCAGACCAGCGCGCCGGGCGTCGCGACGCGGTGCAGGTCGGGTCCCTCGGCCAGCGCGATACCCCCCTTGAAGGTCACGGCAAACGCGTCACCAAAGGCCGCGACACCGCTGGCAAGGGGCAACTTCTGACCGGATCTGGGGCTGCCATCCACACCATCGAACCGGATCAGGTGATCGCCCTTGGGACCGGTCACAAGGATCTCGGTGCCATCGCGGGTCATCGCGACCGAGCCTGCGTATTGTTTCAGGCGCACGGTTTCAGGGTGGTCCAGATACTGCAACGGGTCACCCCGTCGGTGCAGCGCCGCCAGCGGAACGGGGTCAAGCGGATGACCCTGCCATTGCATCGCAGCGACAATGCGGCCCGTGGCATCGCAATCAATGTGGCGGATCGAATTCTGGCGCAACGCTGCCGGGGGCTCTACCATGTCCAGCAGGGTTCCATCCGCCGCCAGATAAGCCAGATTTGGGCGCATGTCAGGCAGGTTCAGCTTGGCCCGGCCATAACCCGGATGGGTCTGGATGCCGCCATTGGCGACGGCGAAACTGCCATCGGGCAGGCGGATGATCTCATGCGGACCAATGCCGCCTGACGGGACCTCTGCGATACGTTCATAGCCATCGGCAACATCCCAGATGCCAATCCGGCCATCGCCGGTGTCATAGGCGTTTTCGGTGGTCAGCAGGTGCTGGCCATCTGCCGTGAATGCGCCATGGCCATAGAAATGACGCCCCTCGGGCAAGGTCAAACGCCCAAGTTCCTGCCCCGAAGCGCAGTCGAGGATCACGGCGAACTGGCCGGGACGGCGCGCAAAGGCCACGGCGACGGGACGATGCGGGTGCGCCGCAGCGGCGTGGCCGCGTGACGGGATCGGGCGGCGAAACACCTCTTGCCCGTCGCCGGACAACCCGATCAGCCAGGATCGGTTTCGCTCGTCGATGGCGGCGGTCAGCAGGCGGGGGCCACCGGTGTCAGCCCATGAGGGCTGTACCAAAAGCCCAGCCGCGATACTGGTCAGAAAGCTGCGGCGCTGCATATCAGTCGCCATCTGCGGGGCTGAATCCGGTATCGACGCCAAGGCCCGGGCCGACATCCTCGGCCAGCGCGTGCCGGATCTGGTCAACCTTGCTGCGCACCGCTTCGACCCGGATACGGGTTTGCGGGTCTTTCACGGCCTCGGGGATCGGCATGCCGATCTTGTCGATACGGGCGCGAGTTTGTTCGATCAGACGCAGCACCCAGGCCCGGTCAGGTTCGCGGATGTCCCCGGCAAACCCGTCGCGGATCATGACTGCGATCCCGGCAAGCTGCGCGTCGATAATCTCGGCGGTCAGGCCAGATCGCCAGCCTTCGGCGCGGGTCGGAAAGCTGCGTTCATAGGTACCCAGTGGCCGACCCAACCGTTGATCCGCCACCCGGATCAGCCCAAAATCAAGCGCGGTATAAAGCGTTTTGGTGAATTCTTGCGGGGACAGGTAAACCGGGTTGTCGGGCCCTGCAGCGCGCGCCAGATCGGCCCACCCGCCGTCATCGAACCAGTCGTGATACACCGTGCCGGCCATGTCGTTCAGAAAGCCCGAGATGCCGATGATCGCAGGGCATTCCGGCGCGTCAGTATAGAGCAACAGTTCAATCGCCGGCAGGCCCTGAGCGGCGGCAGACCCTGCGGCAATCACCGCAGGGTCGCGTTGAGCATTCTCCGGCTGGGCCAGGAGGTCACGCAAGGCCCGCCCGACAAAGTTCTTCTTGTCAGGCCAGAAATTCACGGCCAGCGCCGCGCCGTTGAGTTCAACCGGCCCGAATTGGTAACTGTCCAGCGGTGCCCAGCTAAGCCAAGTGTCGCGAAAGGCCTGTTCGACTGCGGCGCGCGGGGCGCCCTGATCGCAATAGGCCACGGCCGCATCGGTCAGATCGGCCGTGGCTTGTGAAAAGGCGGAATACTGGGTTTCCAGAACCACCAAAGATCTGCGGCGCAGCGCATCGTGATCAACCTGGCCCCGGCCCGGTGCCCAATAGGGCAAGCCCAGTTCTTCGTTGTACTCATCCTTGACCTGCGCCACGGCAGGCGCGGCGGCCAGCGCGGCAATCAGGCAAAGTATCAGGCGGGTCATGTCACAGTGACTCCAGATAGGTGATAAGGGCTGCACGATCCGCAGCCGACAGGGTTCGCACGGTTTCGCGGGCGGGTTCGGCTTCACCGCCGTGCCACAGGATCGCCTCTAGCAAAGACCGCGCGCGCCCGTCATGCAAGAAATAGGAATGTCCGCTGACCGTTCTGGTCATGCCAATCCCCCAAAGCGGCGCGGTGCGCCATTCCTGCCCATTTGCGTCCCATTCCGTACGATTGTCGGCCAATCCCGGCCCCATGTCGTGAAGCAAAAGGTCGCTGTAGGGCCAGATCAACTGGAAGCTTTGTTCGGGCTGATCGGTCAGGCGGTGCGTAACGAATTTGGGACGGTGGCACGAGGTACACCCGGCGGCATAGAACAGCGATTTGCCCCTCAGAACCTCAGGAGCGTCAGCGGCACGGCGCGCGGGCACAGCCAGGTTGCGTGAATAGAAGGTCACAAGGTCCAACACCTGCGTCGACACTTCCACCTGTTCATCGCCACTGTTGCCATTGGGGGCTTGGCGGCAGTTATCTTGCGCGGGCGAACAATCGCCCCAGCTGTCGGGCGTCAGCGGGGTCGACAGGCCCATGTCGCCCAGAAACGCGCTGGCGGATTGCGCTTTGATCGTCGCCTCTCCGGCCTTGTGACCAAATCGGCCAAGCATCCATTGCCCGTACTCGTTCGACCAGACGCGATTGGGGCGACCACTGATCCCGTCGCCATCCGCGTCTTCGGGATCTGCGGCGGCAAGGATGTCAGCCTCGGGGATCGCTTCAAGCAGGCCAAGCCCGATCATTTGCGGCGCGATCCGGGGGCTGATCTGGACGTCGGGATGCAAGTCGCCGTAAGCAGGCGCGCCGACCGAATAGGTCGGTTTGCGCAGGTTCACCACGGTGCCGTCGCCCATCGTCACCGGGACAGTTTCATAGTCGATATGCAGGCGGCCTTCGGCGGCAATTCCCGCGATGGATTTGTCCTGAAGCTGGATGCCATAAGTCGGCTCGGGCGCGTTGGCGCTGAGGTCATGCTCCCCGTCGACCTTCGGGATCGACAGGCGCAGCACCATGGACACGCCGGGATCTTCGTTATCTTCGGGTGGGTGCCCGCGCCCGTCGCGAATGTGACATTGCTGGCAGGCGCGGGCATTGAACAATGGCCCCAGCCCGTCGCTGCTTTGGGTCGACGCCGGAGCCGTGACCCAGAGTTTCTTGAACAGACCGTTGCCGACGGCAAACTCAAGCTCGCGCTCGAACGACATATTGGCGCTGGGGAAGGAAAACGCATCCTGTGTGTCCGGTTCAAAACTGGTGGCCGCCCCGGCGGGGTGGGTTTCGAACTGTTCCGGCGCGGTGAAATCGCTTGTGGGGGCCGTGACACTAGCCACCCGGTCGGCTTCATTTTCAGATCTTGAAACGATTGCGAGATGGGGTTCCCCCCATCCCGCTGCACAGGCTGATGATGTCCAGACCATCAGGGCAAAGGCAAGCGCCCCTGCCCTGCCCGGTCTGATCAGGCCGGTGTCATTTAAAGACTTCAGATTCGTTATCAAGTGAATCGGACCCTTCTACGGATACGCCTTCCAGGCCGACAACTTTGACGGCGCGTTCGATGTTGCGGGTTTGCGCGACCAGCCCGTCAATTCCGGCCTGGATCAGCGCGTTCCCGGCGTCATTGCCTGCAGCCAGCATCTGGTCATAGGCGGTTCCGGCCTCGGCTGTGGATTTGATCGCGCCCAGCGCCATCATTGTCATGTTCATATCCGACAACAGGGCGTCCGCCAGTGCGGCATCGCGCTGCGCGACGTAGTCATACAGCGACGGGCCTTCGACAACCGAACCATCAATGCGGACGTAGCGACCAGTATAAACATTCCGGATGCCCAGACCATCATAGTAGTGGCTGTTGTGAGTGTTGTCCGAGAAACAGTCATGTTCTTCTTCGGGATCGTGCAGCAGCAGGCCCAGCTTCATCCGCTCGCCCGCCTGTTCGCCATAAGACAGCGACCCCATGCCGGTGAAGGCCATCACCAGACCATCACCTTCGGCCAGATCAGCGCGGGCCTGACCACCGTCAACCCAGAGCGCGACGGCGTCTTCAAGGTCCGAGATCAGCAGATCGGCTGCGGCCACAAGGTACTGCGCACGGCGGCCGCAATTGCCGCCGGTACAGTTCGCGGTGTCAAAATCGGTCGCGGGGCGAGCGCCTGCGCCAGCGTCGGTGCCATTCAGGTCTTGCCCCCACAGTAGGAATTCAATGGCGTGATACCCGGTGGCAACGTTGGCTTCGATCCCGTCGAATTCATGCAACTGTTGCAGCAAGGCCGGCGTGATCTGTGCGGCATCCAGCTGAGCGCCCGAGATTTCAATGGCAGGGTTGGCGACGATATTGGCAAGCGAGAACGGGTTTTCGTCATTGCCACCCAGCAGCGGGTCAACATAGTCGATCAGACCTTCGTCCAGCGGCCAAGCGTTTACCTTGCCTTCCCAAGCGTCGACCGACGGGTTGCCAAAACGGAAGGCTTCGGTCTGCTGATACGGCACGCGGGCTTCGACCCAGGCTGCTCGTGCAGCCAAAAGCGTGGCATCGCCCGGCGCAGAGACAAGTGCGTCGATGGCACCTTTCAGCGCGGTCGCCTGAACCAGACTGTCCTGATATCCGGCCAACGCGATATTGGCGTAATTGTCGATGACCGCCTCTTTGTCGGCGGCATGCACGGCGGTGCTGAACGCCAGCACCAGTCCGAGAGAGGTAAGCGCGTTCTTCATGTGTCTGTCCCTAGATCAAGAGTTTAGCTGCTGCGAGAGGCGAACGATCACAGGCCCTGGCCCGATCTGTTTTTTCTCTGCGGATCGACAACGACGGGCTGCCCATAGGGCGACCGGGCGCTGCTTTGATTGAGCCCCTTTTATCTTGACTGTTTTAGTATGACAACATTTACCGAGTAAAAAAGTCAGGCTTTGGCAAGCTTGCGTAAAAGAAGGGCCCAAAGGCCCCTCTTAACTACGCATCTTGAGGCGTGTTTTACTTGCGCCAGATCCACATGGCGTTGTTTTCATGGTTGCCCGTGTCCTCGCCGATCACCACGGCCCCGTCAGCCAGAACGATCAGGTTGTCAGGGTTCGACACCGACCCGACCGGGCAGGCGTTCGGCTTGTTGTCTTTGTTGTACCCGTGACCGGCCACAACCGGGACCATTTTGCCGACGTTATAGTTGGCATCCAGCTTCATCTCGTAAACAACGCCGCACTTGTTCTCGGCCAGATCGATATGACCTTCGCCATCGGACATGGTTTTACCGATCGACGACATCGCCATGTACATGAACGGCACGGAGCCGTTGGCCGCCCCTGCATAGTTGATGTTCACGCCTTCCATCTTTCGGAATTCGCCGGTTGCGCCCTTGGCGACAGCCGCTTTACGCGACTCAAGGAACGGCACGCGGTTGTCAGCGGCGTCGCCCGCGGCCCAGGCCGCAATCTCGGCGTCGCTGATATAGTTGGTTTCACCCGCCTTGTAGTCGTCCATGCCGATGCCGTCATAGTCGCGGATCCAGCCTTGGATTTCTTCGTTGGTGCCATGCGCCAGCTCTATCCATGATATCTGCAACTCGGTGTCAGCACTGGCGGCACCCGCGCCACCCAGTTGGGTGATCCTGGCGGCATACAGTGTACCCGAAGACAGGTCGCCAGCGGTGTCTGCAATGAACTTATAGAACACAACGCCCGTGCCATCATCTGACAGATAGGCAGTTTTCATGTCGGGCATGACAACTGTGTTTTCGTGGCTATAGCGGCCCATGGCGAACTGCTTGACCGGCGTGGCCGACCCGGCGGGATCCGTGATTTCGACGATATAGCCATAGTCATAAGGGTTCGGATACTGGCCGTTGCCCAGATATCTGGCCAGCATCTTGTTGTCTTCGATGTATTTGTATTCAGGGTTGTTCCAGTCTGCGGTGGAGTCGAAATACAACTCCTCCGACGTCAGCGGTGTGCTCCACGGCGACATCGTGCCAAAGCAATTGACCCAGGTGCCTTTGACCGACGCAAAGTCGATCATATCGGTCTTGTTCATGTCGACCGACCATGTGCCATCGCCAGCGCGACTCATCATGGCGCGGGACATGCCGCCGGGGCGGTTTTCCCAGTTGGTGAACAGAAACCCGGCGTCGTCGCCCGTCGGCAGGAAGCCGTTGAAATCAGGATCGTTCGACACGATCAGATCTTCGCCAGCGATCGATTTGATGACACCGATTTTGCCGGCGTCGCCTTCCTGCATCAGGATCTGATAATCGCCCAGAGTCGACAAGACAACGGATTTGCCTGCGTCATCGGTCGGTACGGGCTGTTCGCCCGCAGCCCAGTTGACGTTTGATATGACGCCGACCGACGCCTTGGCGTATTCGTTCCCCAGATCTTTGAGCGGGTGCTGGATGTTGAAGAACAGGTCAGGCCCAACTTCATACATGCCAGTGATCTCTGCTTTCAGCGGCACGGTGGCCACCCGGGTCAGGGACTCCGCGTAAGCGGTGGTGGCTATCAAGGTGGTTCCCAGCAAGACTGCTGCAACGGATGCGCGATGGGCCTTCATTGGCTATCTCCAGATACATAAGTGACGCCCCCGACATGTGCCGGGTCATGCCGTGGTCTGATGCCAGCATCATATAACGGTGTTGTGACAATCCGACCGAAAATATGCGTACCCCCGAACCTGTGCCTGCTTAGCCGTTGTGCAGTCTGGATATCTCGCAGTGCAAACTGGCCCCGAAACACTTTGCCGCGCCTAGGTGCGTCAGCCAATCGTGGTACGGTCAATATGCATAGCGGATATTCCAAGCGCGTTCTTTTGTGCGCCGTGACACAGGCGTAAGGACCACGTCAGTTTTTCCCGATGCATCACATATCGCCGGTGCGCTACAGATTTTAAGGCCAGGGAGTGAAGGACGATGCTTTCAACTTGTGAAATGACTGATTTTCTTAAGCCAGGGCAGCGCTTGACCCGTGGTGCCAAGACAATTGCCCGCTGGTCCCTGATTGCTGTGCTTTCGGTGTTTTCAACCGGCCTTGTGACCAGTGCCCCGGTCGCTGCCGAATCGCCCTTCGAAGCGATTCTGGAGAAATTTGGGAAAAGCCGCGAACAGGACGGAATTTATCATTCCAACGGTCGGGTCGAAGTGCAGACCGTGAACGTCGCAACGAAGTATGCCGGGCGTATTGACTCTGTGAACGTACGCGAAGGCGATATCGTCACGGCGCAAGAGGTGATCGCTCAGCTGGACACCGCAGATGCTGCGGCCAAGGTAAACGCGGCCAAGGCCGCGATTTTGCACACGAAAGCAACCAAATCAGTGGCCGAAGCCACGCTGATGCAGGCCGAAAGCGCGCTGGCCGTGGCGCAGACGAACTACGACCGCACCGTCAAACTGAAATCCAGTGGGACAGTGGCGCAGGTTCTGCTAGACGACGCGACCAACACGCTGACCAGTGCCAAGGCAACGGTGGCGATGGCCAAGGCGCAGATCACCGACGCCGAAGCCCTGATCGCCGTCAGCGAGGCCGACGCAGAACAGGTTGTGCTGGCCCATGATGACCTGACAATCAAATCGCCGCTGCGGGGGCGCATCCTGTACCGGTTGCAGGAACCCGGAGAAGTCGTGGCCGCTGGCACGCCCATCGTGACCATGCTGGATCTGTCGGATGTGTACATGAATCTGTACCTGCCTGCCGCCGTGGTGGGCACCCTTGCCATTGGTGACGAAGCACGGCTGGTCATGGACCCGGTTCCGGAATTTGTCATTCCGGCACAGATCACCTTTGTATCACCGCTGTCTCAGTTCACTCCCAAAAGTGTCGAGACCGAAGAACAGCGCGAAGAGCTGGTGTTTCGGGTCAAGCTGACCGTGCCGCGCGACCTGCTGGCCAAGTTCGAACAAGAGATCAAGACCGGTGTGCGTGGCATCGGGTTCGTGCGGACAGATACCGGCACGCCCTGGCCGGATCACCTGACTGTCAATCTGCCGGACTGATCCGAGCATGGAGCATGTCGCCCGGATCGAACAGGTTTCGCATGTCTACGGCGGCGTGAACGCCCTGCACGACGTGTCCATCGATATCCCGGCCGGGCAGATGGCTGGGCTGATCGGGCCGGATGGGGTTGGAAAGTCGACCATGCTGGGGCTGATCGCGGGTGTGCGAAAACTGCAGCAGGGCCAGATCTCGGTTCTGGGTCACGACATGGGCGACCGGCAGGCCCGCAGCGCCTTGGGGGCACGGGTTGCGTATATGCCGCAAGGCCTGGGGCGAAACCTGTATCCAACGCTCAGCGTGCGCGAGAACCTTGATTTCTTTGGGCGGTTGTTCGGGCAAAGGCCGCAGGAACGCGCCGACCGGATCGATATGCTGCTGGACGCAACCGGGCTGGCGCCGTTTCCTGACCGCCCGGCGGGCAAGCTGTCGGGGGGCATGAAGCAAAAGCTGAGCCTGTGTTCGGCGCTGATCCACGACCCCGAACTGCTGATCCTTGATGAACCCACCACCGGGGTCGACCCGCTGTCGCGCCGCCAGTTCTGGGATCTGATCAACAAGATCCGGGACCAGCTGGACAACATGAGCGTGCTGGTCGCCACCGCCTATATGGAAGAGGCCGAGCGGTTCGACTGGCTGGCCGCCGTGAACGACGGCGCGGTCATCGCCACCGGCGCGCCTGCAGAGTTGCGCCAAAGTACGGGCAGTGACACGCTGGAGCAGGCATTTGTGCGGCTTTTGCCGGACAGTGATGGGAAGGATGCCGGGGTCACTCTGCGTCCACGACAGAAGTCGGATAGCGGGCCACCCGCGATTCAGGCCAATGGGCTGACGCGCAAGTTTGGCGATTTCACTGCGGTGGATAATGTCAGCTTTACCATTCCCGAGGGCGAGATCTTTGGTTTCCTGGGGTCGAACGGCTGCGGCAAATCCACGACGATGAAGATGCTGACCGGGCTTTTGGCCCCAACCAGTGGCACGTCCGAGTTGTTTGGCGAACCCCTGCTGGCCTCGGATATGGAGGCGCGACAGCACATCGGGTACATGTCGCAGGGGTTTTCGCTGTATGGCGAACTGACCGTGCGCCAGAACCTTGAGCTGCATGCCAAGCTTTATGGGCTGCCCGCCAGCGCCCGCGCCGGGCGGATCAAGGCGGTGCTGGAGGAGTTCGAGCTGGACGAGGTGGCCGCCTCTGCGCCGGAAAGCCTGCCGCTAGGCATCCGTCAGCGCCTGCAACTGGCGGTCGCCGTGATCCACGAACCGCGCATCCTGATTTTGGACGAGCCGACATCCGGCGTCGATCCGGTGGCGCGGGATGCCTTCTGGCGAAAGTTGATTTCACTGTCGCGCGACGACGGCGTCACGATCTTTATCTCGACCCACTTCATGAACGAAGCTGAACGCTGCGACCGGATTTCTCTGATGCATGCCGGGCGGGTTCTGGATGTCGGCAGCCCTGCCGAGATCGTCGAACGGCACGCAGCGGCGTCGCTTGAGGATGCGTTTGTCGAGCGGCTGAAAGAAGAAAGCCCTGACGAAGGTCGCGATACAGAATTGCCTGTGATCACGTCGCAAACAGCTCCGGTCGGGGCCGTGCGCGAGTCGGCAACGCGGTTGTGGGCGCACACGTGGCGCGAAACACTGGAACTGATCCGCGATCCGATCCGGATGTTCTTTGCCCTTGCCGGGCCTGTCATCCTGCTGGTGACCATCGGTTTCGGGATTTCATTCGACGTCGACAAGATCAGCTTTGCCGTCAACGATCAGGACCGCAGCCCCGAAAGCCGCCGCCTGATCGAGGCGTTTTCGTCGATCCCCCAATTCGAACAGCAAGATGATTTCGCAACCAATGCCGAGCTTGACCAGAGGATGGGGCGCGGCGACCTGACTGTCGCGATGGAAGTCCCCGATGGGTTTGGCAAGGGCCTGTATCAATCCGATTTCACCCCTGAAGTCTCCTTGTGGATCGACGGGTCAATGCCGTTCAGATCAGACACTGCGCGTGGGTATGCGATTGGGCTGCTCAGCTGGTTTTCCGGAATTCTGACAACGGAATCGGGTGGGACCGAAACCAGTTCGGCGTCGATCGAGACACGATACAAGTACAATCAGGCGTTCAAAAGCGCCTATGCCATGGTGCCGTCTGCTCTGATGCTGGTGTTGATGCTGATCCCGGCGATCATGTCCACGATCAGCGTGGTGCGGGAAAAGGAAACCGGCACCATTGCCAATTTCCGCTCGACCCCGGTACGCCGGTTCGAATTTCTGATCGGCAAGCAATTGCCCTATGTCGCGGTATCCTGGTTCAGCTTCTGGGTGCTGTATGCCATCGGTCGCGTTGTGTTCGGCGTGCCGTTCACCGGCTCCTTTCCGGCGTTGGCTTTGGCGGCCTTGCTGTATGTGACCGCGACCACCGGATTTGGTCAGGCGATGTCCTCGATTACGCGCACGCAGGTGTCGGCGGTGTTTGCAACCGCAGTGCTGTCGATCATTCCGACGGTGAATTTCTCGGGTCTGATCCTGCCGGTGTCGACGCTGGACACATCTGCGCGGCTGATCGGGCTGTCCTTTCCCGGCGCGTGGTTCCAGCAGGTGTCGGTGGGCACGTCGCTGAAAGCGTACGAATTTGCGGATGTTTCGGCCAATCTGATCATGCTGGGGGTCTTTTGTCTGGCCTATCTGGCCGTTGCAGTCGTCGGACTGCGCAAGCAGGAGGCGTGAGGATGCGAAATTTGCTGAACACGCTGCGCCTGACCATGAAAGAGCTGCGTGCGATCCGGGGCGACACGCTGATGATCGTGCTGATCATCTATGTGTTTTCGGCCGCCGTCTGGCTGGTGTCACAGGCCGCATCAACCGAGGTGCGCGATCTGTCAGTCGCCGTTGTGGACGAAGATCACAGCCAATTGTCGGCCCGCCTGATCGATTCCATTCAGGCGCCGCTGTTTACGACCCCTATTCTGCTCAGCCCCAAAGAAGCCGATCAGGCGCAACTGGATGGAAAATATGTGCTGGTGGTCAGCATTCCGCCCCGGTTCGAACGCGATCTGCGGGCAGGTAAAGAAGCGACCGTGCTGCTGCTGGCCGATGCGACTGCCGTTGCCTTTGCCGGGACCGGATCGACCTATATGGCGCAGCTACTGGCGCAGGAAATCACAGAATACCTGACACCAGGTGAAAGCGACAGTTCCTTGGTGGATGTGGTGTTTCGCAACCGCTTTAACCCCAACACGACGGCCATGTGGTTCTCATCCGTCATGCAATTGATGAGCAACGTGACTGTGCTGATGCTGATCCTGTCAGGGTCCTCGATGATCCGCGAACGTGAACACGGCACAATCGAACATGTCATGGTAATGCCAGTGCGCCCACACGAGATCGTTCTGTCCAAGATCGCGGCGACAGGTCTGGTCATTCTGGTGGCGTCGGTGCTGAGCCTGATCATCGTGGTCGAGGGACTTATGGGCGTCCCGGTTTCGGGATCTCTGGCGCTCTACGTCCTTGGGGCCGGTCTGTACGTCGTCGCGGTCGGGTCGCTGGGCCTGATGGTGGCCAGCTTTACCCGCAACATGGGTCAGTTCGGATTGCTGGTGATCCCGGTGATCATCATCTTGTACCTTCTGTCGGGTGGCGTGACTCCGCTGGAGTCCATGCCCGACTGGCTGCGCATCCTTATGCAATGGGTCAATCCGGCCACGCATTTCGTATCGTTCGCGCAATCGGTTCTGTATCGCGGCAGCGGGATTGAACTGGTGTATCCAGAGCTGCTGGCCATTGCCGCGATGGCGTCGGTTGCCGTTGCTCTGGTCCTTGTGCGGTTCCGCAAGATCCTGTCCTGACGGACGGGCCGCGTTCACGTCGCCTTGGTCTTTGCGCGCTTCAGGATACCGGACAGCTTCACCAGTTCCGGCACGATGATCACAGGCAGGGCCAGCAGGCCAATCTTCGCCAGTTGTGACACCGTCAGCGGCACCGTGTGCAGCACCGCCTGAAGCGGCGACCAGTACAAAGCAGCCAGTTGAAGGCAGAGCATGACACACAAAGCCAAAAGCAACGGCACGTTCGACAAATAGCCGATCCGGTACATCGGCAGCCGGAACGAGCGGAAGGCGAACACACAGGCCTTTTCAAAAACCACCATGGCCGTAAACGCCATGGTCCGTGCCAAATCTTCGCCCTGCGCCAGATTGCTATAGAACACCCACAGGCTGACCGAGCCTGTGTACAGCCCGAACATAAAGATCAGTGCCAGCCCCGGCGCATCCAGGATCGGTTGATCCTTGGCGATGGGCGGTTGCTCCATGACGTCAGGGGACGATTTCTCCATCCCCAACGCGACCGCCGTTACCCCATCGGTGACAAGATTCATCCACAGGATCTGCGTCGCCAGAAACACCAGCGGACCGCCAAGAAACAGGTTGGCCAGGATCGCCACAACCTCGCCCGCATTGGACGACAAAAGATACCGGACAAACCGCTGAATGTTGGCAAACTGGCGGCGGCCTTCTTCGATGGCGTTGACGATGGTGGCAAAGTTGTCATCCAGCAGCACAAGGTCGCTGGCGTCCTTGGCGACATCGGTGCCGCGCGTGCCCATCGCGATGCCGATATCGGCCTGCTGCAAGGCCGGGGCGTCGTTCACACCGTCACCTGTCATCGCAACAAGCTGTTCTTGCGCCTGCAGGCATTTGACGATGCGCATCTTGTGAGCGGGCGCGGTGCGGGCAAAATGGACGTTCCGGGCAAGCCGCGCGGTCAGTTCGTCGTCCGATATCTGATCAAGCTGCGCGCCGGTCAGCACCTCGTCGACATCGAGACCAATATCCAGCGCAATGGCGCGAGCGGTTTTCTGAGCATCTCCGGTGATCATGATCACCCGAACGCCGGCATGGCGGCACAAGCGCAACGCGCCGTGGATCTCAGGGCGCGGCAGGTCGATCATGCCGACAAGGCCCAGAAAGATCAGGTTTTCTTCTGCCGTGTCGTCGGCTTGCGCCGGTCGCGCGGCCAAAGCCAGAACCCGGCGACCCTTGGCCGCCAGCGCTTCGGCGGCCTGTTCAATATTGGTTCTTGCCTCGGGCGTCAGAGGGGCGGGGTCAGCGTCCTTTGCGATAACAGACGAACACACATCCAGAATAGATTCAGGTGCGCCCTTGGCCATCAGCGTCAGCGTGCCTGCGTCGCGCATGACCACGCTCATGCGTTTTCGGTCAGCGTCAAAGGGGCGTTCGGAGACGCGGCTTGCGGCATCCGGCAGCGGGGCCCAGCCCTTATAGGCCAGCGTCACCAAAGCGCCCTCGGTCGGATCGCCCACCATCTGCCATTCGGTATCAAGCCGATAGATCTCGGCATTGTTGCAAGCGATGGCCGCGCTCAGCAGGCGGGCAAGATGCGGATCATCGCCGTGCCGGACCCGCGCGCCATCGCGTGCAATATGTCCTGCGGGGTCATAGCCCGTGCCGGTGACGTCATAGCGGTCGATGGGGGTCCAGACCTCGGACACGGTCATGGCGTTTTCGGTCAGGGTTCCGGTTTTGTCGGTACAGATCACCGTGGCCGCGCCCAGCGTTTCGACCGCTTGCAATCGACGCACCAGCGCATGCCGGCGCAACATGGCCGTCGCACCAAGGGCCAGCGTGATCGTGACCACAGCAGGCAGGCCTTCGGGCACCATGGCGACAGACAGTGCGATGGCGGTTATGAACATCTCGTCAATAGGTTTGCCCACCAACACGCCCGCCAGAAGCACCAGCGCGGCCAGACCAATGGCAACGGCCCCCAGAAGACGCGCCAATCGGCTAAGCTGGGCCTGAAGGCGGGTCTGGTTCACATCGATCGAGGCCGTGAGTTCGGCAATCTGGCCGAACTTGGTGGCGGTTCCGGTCGTCGTAACCCCCCCTTCGGCACGACCGGCAACGATACTGGACCCCATGAACAGCACGCGATCATCGCCATCGTTTGTCTTGAGGACCGGCACGGATTCCCCGGTCAGAACGCTTTCATCGACCTTGAGCCGCTGCGCCGAGATCAGATCCATATCGGCGGGCACCTTGTCGCCGCTTTCGAGGATGACAAGGTCGCCGGGCACAATCTTGCGCGCGTCCAGAACCACCTGATGCCCGTCGCGGACAACACGGGCTTCGGTCGTGAGCATGCGTTTCAGGGCGGCCAGCGCGGTTTCGGTCCGCCATTCCTGCACATACCCCAGCACGCCATTTAGCAGCACAACCAGCAGAATGGCCCCGGCGTCAATCAGCTCTCCCATCGCTGCAGCGATACCGGCGGCGATGACAAGGATCACGATCAGAAGGCTGGTGAACTGCCGCGCAAAAATCGCCAGCCGCGACACGCGGCGGGTTTCGGAAATCTGGTTTGGGCCGAATTCGGCAAGCCGCTTTTCAGCGTCTTGCGTGGTCAGCCCATATGAGGTCACTTCGGTATCAGTCACCATGGTGCACCTGTCTTGGTGCCGCGGCGGGGCAGCAGGCTGCACGAATTGGTGGTGCGACGCAGCCAACGACCGGTATCACGCGGAATCGGGGCGATGATCTGCCGATACCGGGGGGATCACAACCTGCCAGCGAGAGACAATTTGACCTGTGCGACAAGGTGTTCAGCGATCTGCCCGATTTTTGGGGTTCCCGTTTCATGTGCTGTCGCATCCAGCGACGCAACAAATCCAACCGGGGTGTCGGCATGGTGCGCGTTGAGGAATAAACAAACTCGGGGTGGCTCATATGTTTAACTTGTTGTTCAATGCCCGTGATCGACTGCGTTTCGACTGGAAGGACGGACATCATGGGATTGCGCTTCTTTTCAACAAAGGACCGCCCATTTCATCTGGGCCCCTATCCGCTGGAACGGTTGAGCCGGACCGACGTCGCCCCGGATCTGACCAACGTACCGCCTGCTTTGACGCTGGACTTCCGTCGTTTGGACACGCCGCATTCGCTGGTCAACGCGATGGGCGAATATCAGGCGATGATGGATGTTATCCGCGACGGGCTGGTCAATCCAAACCCCGCTGCTGCGCCTACGGACCCGGTCGAGCGGGCCAATCACATGAAGTCGTTCGGTTACTTTCAGGACGCCGCGATGATGGGGGTTTGCCGCCTGCCCGATGCCGCGCATCTGGACACGCCAACGCGCAACCCAGACATTGACCGGCTGGCCGAGGATATTCGCACCAAGCAGACCAAGACGCTGGCCTCGGGCATTGACGAAATCATGGCGGGGCTGAAGGATTCGATCGAACAGCCACCGACTCCGATCGATACGCATACCCATGCGATCGTGTGCCTTTATGAGCAAAACCGCACCCCCCGCGCGGATGAGCCGGGCGGATCATGGATTGCAGATGCACAAGACCACCGGTCTGCGCTGCGCGCCACCGAGACGGCCGTTATCCTCAGCAGCTATCTGCACCTGCTGGGGTTCCGGGCCAAGGCGCACAGCGCGACCTCGTCTGATGTTGATCTTAACATGCTGGCGGTTCAGGCCGGATTGGCCACCGTCGAAGATGGCCGCCTTGTCGCGCCCTGGATTGGAGAAGGCTTTGGGCTGGCCGTCGTGACGACGAATATGGAAATGACGATTGATCAGCCCTTGTCCGCGATGAGGGACCAGCCGTGGTTCAGCACGCGCGGGCCGTCCTGGTGGCTGGGCAAAGGATCGATCCGGGGGGCGTTGAACGGCGATCCTTATGCGCGGCGCGACTACGTGCAGGGCGCGCATCCGTTCGAAAAGCTCAAGCGGGTCGAGACGCCGACAACCTACATCGACGAAGAGCGGGTCGCACGGGTGCCCAAACGCACCGACATGTTTGCCCGCGGCCAGTTCGGAGAGCTGGGCAAAAAGGTGCAGGAAAGCGCCACAGGCGGCTGGTACGCCCGCAAAAGCGCACATGCCTTTGCCCAACGACGGATGCTGGGCGCGTTCGTGTTGTTGCAAGACGGAGAGCCTGAGCAGGTCGCTTCCAAACCGACCGAGGCCGAGCAGAACGCGATCAACGTCAAAGCCGCCAGCTATTTTCTGGGCGTTGATGCAGTCGGGATTTCGCGATGCCCCGACTGGACGTGGTACAGCCATGACGCCACTGGCGCCGAACTGATCCCGCCGCATGATCAGGCCATCAGCATGATCATCGATCAGGGGTATGAAACGATGGAGGGTGCATCGGGCGATGACTGGATCGCTGTTGCCCAGTCGATGCGTGCCTACCTGCGGTTTTCGCTGTTGGGCGGCGTCATCGCCAAACAGATCCGCAACCTGGGCTATTCGGCCAAGGCACATAGCGTGATGGATGGCGAAGTCTTGCAACCGCCACTGTTGCTGTTGTCGGGTCTGGGCGAGGTCAGCCGGATTGGCGAGGTGATCCTGAACCCGCTGCTGGGGCCACGTCTGAAATCCGGCGTGGTGACCACCGACATGCCGCTGGCACACGACAAGCCGATTGATTTCGGTCTGCAGAACTTTTGCGAGAACTGCAACAAATGTGCCCGCGAATGCCCGTCGGGCGCTATCACCGCCGGGCCAAAACGGATGTTCAACGGTTATGAGATCTGGAAATCCGACAGCCAGAAATGCACAACCTATCGGGTGACAACCGAAGGCGGCGCGATGTGTGGCCGGTGTATGAAAACCTGTCCTTGGAACCTTGAGGGGTTGTTTGCGGAAAAGCCGTTTCGCTGGCTTGCCTCGAACGTGCCCAGCGCCGCGCCGGTGCTGGCCAGGCTGGATGACAAACTGGGCCATGGCGGGCTGAACGATGCCAAGAAATGGTGGTGGGATCTGGAGCTGAAACCAGACGGCGCTTACAAGGCACCCGCTCAGCCGATCAACCGCCGCGACCTGCAAACCGATCTGGACCTGAAATTCGAAGATCAGACATTGGCTGTCTATCCGGCCAACCTTGCCCCGTGGCCGTGGCCTTATCCGTTTCCGATGGATCGCGAGGCCGGCATTCAGGCCTATCAGGATATGATCAGCGCCGATGAGTACCGCGAGCGGCTGGCGCGCGGCGACACCGACGGGCTGGCCCATGAACGCCCAACTTTCAGTGACCCGCCGGTGGTCATGGCGCGGGTGTCCAAGGTCGACCGGATGTCGGCGGATGTCACGAAATATGAGTTCACCGCATGGGATGGCAGCCCCCTGCCCGACTGGACCGCAGGCGCGCATCTCGACGTGGTGGTCACGCCGGAATATCTGCGGCAGTATTCAATGTCGGGTAATCCATCCGACACCTGCACCTATCAGATCGGCGTGTTGCGCGAAGACGAAGGGCGTGGCGGATCGAAGATGCTGCACCGGATCTTTACCGAAGGACGACGGGTGTTCATTTCAAAACCCATCAACCATTTTGAGCTGGATGAGACAGCGACAAAAACCTTCCTCATGGGCGGCGGTATCGGGGTCACGCCGATGATCGCTTTTGCGCATCGACTGCACGCGCTGGGGCACGACTTTGAGCTGCATTATTCTGCCAGTCGCCGCGCGGATGCCGGGTATGTCGCAGACCTGCAAGCGATGCCCTGGGCCGACAAGGTACAGTACCATTTCTCGGATGAAGGCAACCGCGCCGATCTGGACAAGGTCTTGTCCGGGTATAAGGCGGGGTGGCATGTCTATACCTGCGGGCCGGATCGCTACATGGATGGGGTGATAGAGGCGGCTGATCGTCAGGGTTTTCCCGACGAGGCCAGGCATCTTGAGTATTTCTCGGTTCCGGAACAGCCAGACTATGTGAACCATGCCTTTACCATAAAGCTGGCCCGCACGGGCAAGGAACTGGCGGTGCCCGAAGACAAGACGATCGCGGATGTGCTGAACGAAAACGGCCTGCATGTGGACGTAAAGTGTTCGGACGGCATCTGTGGTGTGTGCAAATGCGGCCTTCTTGAAGGCGAGGTCGAACACCGCGATTTTGTTCTGTCCAATGCGCAACGGGAACACGAGATCATAACCTGTCAAAGCCGCGCCGCCGAAGGGGTCGAGACGATCACGCTGGATCTGTAAGGCTATTTCGACTCAATCGGCAGATCGAAGCTGCGCTTGGACAGGTTCAGCGCGGCAGGGGCGGCGGGGAACTGACCGGCACGCTTGACGGCATTCAATGCCACCCGGTCGATCTGACCGTTGCCGGACGATTTAACCAGTTTTGCGCCCAGCAACTGCCCCTGACCTGACACGGTGATCCGCACAACGGCTGTGCCGCGCCCTGCCCCCTTCGGAACCCGGCGGGCGACGCGGGCACGGATCTGACTGCCCCATTTCCTCACAAGCGATGTGCGCTTAGATTTCGACAAGGTCGCGGTTTTGGCGGTGCCATTGTCGCCCTTGGCCAAGGCACCACCGCTGCCCTGCGCCTTGCGTGCGTTGATCTGAATGGAGTCTTGGGACGCGGACTTCTTCGCGGGCGTTTGTTTGGCTTGTTTCGGCTTGCTCGGTGCCGGTTTGGCCGCTGCCGGACGCTGTTTGGGCCGAATTCCCGGGGCTGGCGGCGTTGTTTCCATATCCGCCTGGGGCATGGCATCCGGCGTTAACATGGCCAACGTCGCAGGCGCGGGTGGCGGCGGCGACAGTTGCGGCGCAGCCGGTCTGGGCGGCGTAGTCGCCGAACGCAATGGCGCGGGGCTTTCAGCATTTGGCGACACGTCGGCGACATCGCGCGGGGGCGGTGACGATATGTCTGGAACCGGCGAGTCAGCCTGTGGCGACATCGGGGTGTGCCCCGGCAGGGCGGTCAGGGTCGGGATCGACATCATGGGCTTTGGCATATCCGGCAGTGACGCGCTGGGCTGCGCGGCAGGAGCTGTCGGGTGAACCGGTGCGGCTTGGGTTTGCACAATGTCAGCGGGGGCTGGTGAGGCGACCTTGTCCACAGACGGTTCCTGAGACGGTGCTGTAACCGCCTTTGGCGGTGGCCGTGTGGCTGTCGGGCGTTGCGTCGGTTGCGGCGGAACTGGAAGCGCGGTCTTCACAACCGGGGTTTCAGGCGCTGGGGCAACAGCGTTTTGCATTTCGGGCGGGGTGTCCCAACTGTCGACCATGTTGGCGACTGACGCGTTCGACGCCATCAGTTGCACCAGATCTTCGCCACCGTCCCCCGCGCTGACCAGACCGTCATCCTGATCTGGCGTCCAGACCGCAAAGTGCAGACCAGCGGCGATCAGAGCAAAGGCGGAAACTTCAAAAACCGTGCGCATCTGGTTACCTCGTTGCGGACACAAGTTTGACCTGCCGAATGCCGACTGAGGCCAGTTTCGGCAGGAGTGTCGCAATGACTGCCCCCTGCACGGTTTTGTCAGCGCGCAGCATCAGCGGTTCGTCCGGATCAAACCCGGCCAAAGCTGCCAGAACGGCCTCTTCCCCCTGCGCCCCGCCAAAAGCAAGGTCCCCTTCTGCCGAGATATGGAGGATACTTTGACCTTCGGCAGGGGTCTCAACAGCAGCTTCGGGCAACTCGACCGCGAACGGTTCAGGCGGTACGATGCGGGCCGTCATCAGGAAAAAGATCAGCAGCAAAAACACCACGTTGATCATCGGGATGATGCTTTCGCCCTTGGGCCTACGGCGGGGGCGTGCGAACCGCATGGCCTAGTCCACCAGCACAAGCGTGTCGAAGCCAGCCGCAGACAGGTGTTCCATCACCGTCACGACCCGCTGCAGATCGGCCTGATCGCGCGGACGCAGGATCACAGCATCGGTTTTCTCGGCCACCATCGCCTCTAACCGGGCGGTGGCGCCATCAAGGTCGGTGGGCACCCCGTTCAGGGCCAGCCCGTTCGGTAGGATCGTCAACAGGCGCGGTGGGCCCTGATATGGTTTCTCAGAGGCCCCCGTTAGCGGCAGGTCGATCACCACGTCCTGCCCGAACCGGGCCGCCAGCATGAAGAATACCAACAGCAAAAACACCACATCGATCATCGGCGTGAGGCTGGGCTTGCGCCGGATATGGGTGGGACCAAGTTTCACCGGGTCACTCGGCAGCAGCAGCCATGGCGGGCGGGGGCGTGTGGCGGGTCAGGATACGGGTCACCGCGTCTTCCATATCGGTTTGCGCGCGGTCCGCGACGCTTTCAAACCACGTCAGCGCAACACCGGCCGGGATGGCCACCGCCATGCCTGCAGCGGTGGTCAACAACGCCTCCCAGATACCGCCAGCAAGGGCTGAAGGGTCGGCCTTGGCCCCAGCTTGCTGCAAGGTCTGGAAAGCCGCGATCATGCCCAGAACGGTACCGAGAAGACCCAGCAAAGGCGCGATGGTCGAGATCAGTTCCAATGCGCGCAGGCCCGTTCGGGCGCGGGCCAGCTGGCCGCTGGCGACGCGTTCAACCTCTTCCCGGATCTCGGTTTCGGAATACGCGCCCCCCATCCGCGCGGTGACGGCTGACCGTGCCACTACAGCCCGCACAGAGCGACGCCCGTCCAGCAAGGCCCGTGCGCCGCTGCGGTCGCCAACCGCCCAGCGTTGCACGGCTTTTTCAGTGGTCCGCCCGGCCCAGGCCCCCATCAGGATCAGTCGCCAGACCTTCCACAGGATCAGGGCCGTGGTCAGAACTGACAGGATCGCGATCGCCCAGATGGCAGGGCCACCCTTGTTCAGAAAGGCTTCGATTTCGGTCCAGCGTGAAAGCAGGTCCATTCCTTGGTTACTCCGTATTGGGTTGGAAATCCGATGGCAGCTCATCCGTGCTCATCCCGAATTTGAGCAGGTTGCCGTGTGGATCATGCAGGTAAAATTCAGTCATGCCCCAAGGGCGGCTGACAATGTCGGACAGTTGTGCCGGGTTTCGGGCGCGCAAGGCTGCGTGCAGGGCCAGAATACCGCCACCACGCACATAGCAGCTGGTTTCGCTGCACACCTCGGGGCGAGTGGTAAAGCTGTAGTGAAGCTCGATCCCGTGGCCACGCAGGACGGCATAGCCATCGCCGAAGGATTCGACGTCAAAGCCAAGTGTTTCGGCAAAGGCGCGCGTTTCCGGGATCGACGGCGTCAGCAAGATCGGGATGGCCTGAAGATCGGTCATGTTATTGTGCTGCCATGGTTGCGGCGTGCGGCAACAGATAGGTGCCGCGCAGCGGAGCGGTGTTGACACGCACGCTGCAGCGATACGCGCGGCTCAGAAGGTCATCCGTGACGACCCGCTCCGGAGCGTCCTGCCCCAGAATATGCCCCTCGGAAATCAAGGCAACGCAATCGGCAAACATTGCTGTCAGGTTCAGATCGTGCATCACGGCAACAACGCCGCCCCCTGTATCGGCATAGTCACGGGCGATCTGCATCACTTGCAACTGATGCCCGATATCCAGCGCCGACACCGGTTCATCCAGAAACAACCAACGCGGCTGGCTGTTTTCAACCGGCTGCCAGACCTGCGCCAACACGCGGGCCAGTTGCACGCGCTGCTGTTCGCCGCCCGACAGTTCCTGATAAAACCGCCCGCCAAATCCGGTCAAACCGACACGGGCCAGCGCCTGCGGGATCAGGTGGTCCTGCGCTGCGGTCACGCCGCTGGTCAGGCCCAGACGCACCACTTCGACCACGGTAAACGGAAACGACAAGGGCGTCGCCTGAGGCAGGACGCCCCTTACAGCCGCCAGTTGCCATGGCTTCAAGGTCGTAATGTTGCGGCCGTTCAGCAGAACCTCGCCCCGATAGGCGGTTTCACCCGTCACGGCGCGCAACAGCGTGCTTTTTCCTGATCCGTTCGGGCCGACAATGGCCGTGATCTGCCCCGGCGCGGCGGTCAGCGTGACGTCATGCAACACGTCGCGACGGCCATAAGAGACGGTGATGTTTCTGGCATTCAGCATAGCATCACATCTCAAGAATGCCGCGACGGCGCAGCAGGATCCACAGGAAGAACGGGCCGCCTATGGTGGCGGTTACGATACCGATGGGCAGTTCGGCAGGCGCAATGACCGTCCGGCTGATGACATCCGCCACCAGCAAAAGCGCTCCGCCCAGAAGGGCCGAGTTGATCAGCAGAAAGCGGTGATCCGGCCCCGAGGCCAGCCGCAGAAGATGCGGCACAACGATGCCGACAAAGCCGATGCCTCCGCTCACGGCCACGGCAGCACCGGTGGCCGCCGCAACGGCAAGGATGGCTGTGTTCTTCAGCCGTTGCACAGGTACTCCCATGTGACCGGCGGCCGCCTCGCCCAGCGCCAGCCCGTTCAGACCGCGCGCCAGAAAAGGTGCAGCCGCCATTCCGATCAGGATCAACGGGGCGGCGGCCAGAACTTTGGACCATGTGGCCCCGGCCAGCGAGCCCATCGCCCAGAACGTCAACGTCCGCAGTTGCGCATCATCGGCGACATAGATCAGCGCACCGGACAAAGCGCCTATCAATGCGGCCAAAGCGATCCCGGCCAAGAGCATGGTGGCAACCGATGTGCGACCCTTGCGCGTCGCAACCCGGTACAGGATCAGGGTGGTGACCCAACTGCCGCCAAAGGCTGCAATCGGGACAAGGTAATACCCAAGCGAGACACCAATCGCGGCAGGAAGCAGGCCACCAAGGACAATGGCCGCAATTGCACCCAGCCCGGCCCCCGCGCTGACGCCGACAATGCCGGGATCGGCCAGCGGATTGCGAAACAACCCTTGCAGCACCGCCCCGGACACGGCCAATGCGGCCCCGACCAGCGCGCCCATGACCGTTCTTGGCAGGCGGATATCGAACAGAACAACCGAATCCCGCAGCGACAGTTCATGGCCGTTTGCAGCTTGCGCAAGCGCCGTCCAGAGCGATGCGCCGGATGCGCCGACGGCCAGGCTTAGCAGGCAGGATGCGGCCAGACCGGCGAGCAGAATCCCGGTCAGCGTCCGCGCCGTGTGGCTGCGGTCGCCGGGCAAAGGCGCTGCCGGGATTATTTCGCTCAGAACCGCCACGTCAACTTCCGGTCGCCTGAAGCGCTTTGGCCAGATCGCGCACCGCGTCAGCGGTTCGCACCGAAAAGCCAAGCATATACATGCCGTCCATGCGCACGACCGAACGGGTGGCGGCAGCCGGTGTTACAGCCAGCGCAGGGTGTGAAAACAGCATATCATCCGTGATGCCGTGATCGCCGGTGCGGTCCATCAACAACACGACCTCGGCACCGCTTTGGGTCAGTGCCTCATCCGTCAGCAGCTTGTATCCTTCAAACCCGGTCACAGCGTTTTCGCCGCCCGCCATACCGATAAGGGCGGCTGCTTCGGTATTGTTGCCCGCCGCCATGATGCGCCCGCCCTGCATGGACAGAATGAACAGAACCTTGCGGCTTTGCAGATCGTCGGCCCCGGCAAGGGCCGCATCCAGTTGATCGCCGACGCGCGCGGCCAGATGTGCGCCCTGATCTGGCACGCCCAGCGCCTTGGCCACAGCGTTGATCTTGGCCAGGATCGCGTCGCGTGTGGTGCCGCCGGGGATTTCGATCATCGGGATCGAGGCCGCGCGCAACAGATCGATGGCTTCGGGCGGACCTGCGCCGTCTTCGGCAAGGATCAGATCAGGATTGGCGGACAGGATGCCCTCGGGGGACAGCCGGCGAATGTATCCGACAGATGGCAGATCCAGCGCCGCTGGCGGGTGGTTCGAGGTGACGTCGCGCGCCACAAGGCGGTGCTCCTGACCCAGCGCATAAACGATCTCGGTCACCGCCCCGCCGACCGACACGATACGCTGCGCGGATGGTTCCGCGCGGGCAGCGATAACTGTCAAGAACACCAAAGCCACGCTCATGGCGGCCTGAAGCAGGGCCAAGGGTGAAAACCGGATCATGCGTCGATGCCCTTCGTGAGTTCGATGTCGGCAACCACCTTGGCCCATTGCGCGGCTGCGTCCGGGTCTTTCAACACGCCAAAGAATTGTGCGATCACCCAGCCTTCGGCGTCAAACGCCTCGACTGAAATCGCGGGACCACGGCGGGTGCTTTTGGTGACGGCCCAAACCTCGGCAATATGGTCCTTACGCAGGTGCAAATCGAAACCGGGGTCCAGAACATTGATCCACGGCCCCATTTCAACCACGCGTGTGATCGGACCGGTGTGGATCTCGATACAGCCGGGGTTGCCGACAAAGACCATGATCGGAACAGCCGTTTCAGCGGCCTGATACATCAGCGCTTCAACCGCATCCGTCGACAGCCTGCGCGCGTAGGGCGCACCGGCGATGTGGTACGCGCCCAGCCGGTTCATTTTCAGCTTGCGGGTCATCTGCAGGAACTGATGGGTGTCAGTCAGTTTGTCCCATTCAGCGCGCAGTTCATCCGCGCGGGCCGGGTCGCCTTTCGGGGGTTCGGTCGGGGTGCGGCGCTCAACGCTGAGCGTGTCGCTTTGATCTGCAATGCGCAGCGCTTCAACAACGCCGTCCCATTCTTCAACGATCGAGGCGGGGCGCAGATGCACCTTGTGGATGGCATCACCCGCCGCGTCAAAGATCTGGATCGACCGCTGCAGGCCCTTGTCGGTTTGCTTTTCAACGGCAAACCCGTGCACCCAGTGGCGCGGGAACATCCGCATGTCGATCTCGCCGTTCACGATCATCGATGCGTGCTGACCCGATGTGAACTTGTCATAAGTCCCGACCTTTTCGATCACGCAACTGGCATTGCGGGTCAACGCCATAACCTCGCCCAGACGCAGGATGGCCGGCATCAGCGCCTCCATGTCCGCCGTGATCCGGGTGACGCCCTGCCCGACATGTGCGGCAACCAACTGGGCCTCGGACACGCCGAGCTTTTCGGCCAGATCGCGTTCACGCAGCTTTGCATCATCACGGCGCGCCGCACGAATTTTCTCAGACGACAGTACGTCTTCCATAGTCATGGAAGTCTCCTTGGTGGTTATTCGATTGTCAGGATGCGTCTGGCTGACGGGCAAAGAGGCCACGTTTGCTGGTGCGGTGATCACAGGTGAATCACTTTAGTTGACAGAAATACTCGGAATTCGTAGTGAACGCAAGTCAGCCGACGACTCGGCCACAAAATAATCAGATAATACGCCAGCTTATCCCGCCAGCAGATCAGAACATGACACTGGAAAGGGACAAGAATGCGCGCGCGAACGCCACTGAGGGCCGCACTGATGTGCGGCGTCGCAACACTGATCGCCATGCCGGCCTGGGCCGAAGATGACGACGATATCATCGCACTGGATCCGATTTATCTGGGCAAAAGCAAACGCGAGGTCCAGACCGACATAGCCGAGTCGGAAACGATTATCGGACAGGAAGAGATGAACGACAGGCAGGCCCGGACCGTCGCCGAACTGGTCGATTCCGTGCCCGGTGTCACGCTGATCAACGGGGCTTCGCCGCAAGGGTCGGGCATCAACATCCGCGGGTTCGGGGCCAATTCGACCTATGGCAACGACCAGAAGGTTCTGGTGCAGATCGACGGCGCGTCGGTCGGATCGGAAGAGTTGTACCGCATCGGCACGCAGCTTTACACCGACCCTGAGCTTTACAAGCAAGTCACAGTTTTGCGCGGTATGGGCGGGTCGTTCGAATACGGCTCTGGTGCGATTGGCGGCGTGATCCTGCTGGAGACCAAAGACGCGTCGGACTTTACCGGCGGCGAGATCGGCATGCGCCTGCGGCAAACGCTGCAGTATCATTCCAACGGAGACGGGTTGGTTTCATCGACGATCATGGCCTGGCAACCAACTGAAAACATCGAAATTCTGGGCAACTATACGTGGCGCCAGCAAGGTACGATGCAGGACGGCAGCGGCAACGATATCGGCAATTCGGCCTTTGAACTTCCGTCATGGGGATTGAAAGCACGCGCCTACCTTGATCCGGACCGCGAACATCGGATGGAGTTGTCGCTGACCGACACCAACGCCGAAGACCGCGACGTGCCCTATGACAGCTTCGGCACCACCGGCGGGTCGTTCGGGAATGTCGACCGCGATACGCATACCCGCACCGCCGTTGTAACCTATGGCTATAACCCGGTCGACACTGACCTGGTCGATTTCACGCTGCGCTATTCGTATGCCGATCAACAGATCGATCAAAGCTATGTCCCCGGCAGCTCCCCGCTGGAACCAACCCCGACCTGGCCGTTTCTTGAACCCCTGCTGAACACCGACCATCGGTACGAAACCAGCAAGTTGACGGCCAAGAACGTATCGTATTTCTCGACCGGCGGGATCAGCCACAACATGCGTGCCGGGCTGGAATGGAGCGAACGCACGCGGCTGGACGCATCATCGGCCCCGGGCGGCACGGATGAACGGATCGCGCTGTTCGTCGTCGACGAGATGGATTTTGGAAATGGCCTGACCGTGACACCGGGCCTGCGCTACGAAAGCCAGAATATCGGCGATGGCGTGACCGACTATGACAACTCGGCCCTGATGGGCGGCGTGTCGGCGTTTTATGCGTTCTCAAGCGGCTGGGGCATTTTCGGCAGCGCCGGATACACCGAGAACATGCCGATCATCGATGACCTCGGTACGCCCCTGTATATGACGCAACCCGAAAAAGCCCGCAGTTACGAAATCGGGTTTTCCTATGCCGGTACTAGCATTTTCACAGAGGCCGATTCCATCGCCTTCAAGGCGACGGCCTATGTGACGGATGTCTGGGATGTGACGTCGTATACAACCACCGTTTTGGGCGTGAATTACCCGATCGCCGATGTCGAGACCAAAGGCCTGGAGATCGAGGCCCGGTATACCATGGACACCGGGTTCTACATGGACGTGAACGCCAACGCCCAGCGCGGCACGTATTCGGCGCCTGCAGCTCCGACAGGATCGCAGACCGGCGACTGGAATAACATCCCGGCGGACCAGTTGCGCGTCACCTTTGGTAAACGCTGGGGCGAGGAAGTCGATCTGTCATGGGAGGTCGTCGCAGACGCCGCCATGACCCGTTCGACCAACCCCAGCCCGTCCAACGTGGTGAACAACCTGCGCGCCACGTACAAACCGCAATCCGGTGTTTTTGAAGGGGTTGAGATCAGGGCAAGCGTCGAGAATGTTTTCGATCGGACCTATACGCAGCATCTGGCCACCAGAACCGCACCGGGGCGTAACTTCGTTCTGTCCTTGGCCAAAACGTTCTGAGGCCAAAGCCGTGGGCGGATTTTTCAGCCGCCCACGGCCAGTCAACACCGGACCACATCGCGATATCGACGAAAGCCGCCATCCGGCAACGCCGGGCAAAACTGGGCGCAAATGGCGATACCAATGACCCTAGAAAACCGGCGGGATTACCAGGCACCCACCAGGCATCAGTGAGCGTCTCTCCGCTCGCCAAAAAAATGATTCGGAAACAGTGTGTTCCCATCTGGTTCTTTGTAATCCAAACGCCATCTGTAATAAGCGCTTTCCACCAAGCGGTTGCCTCAAACGGTACAGAATGGTCAAAACCCTTCTGTGTCATCCGGTCGGGCATTAAAGTGAAAACAGTGTTCGCTGGATCGTCACCGATTGAAGCGCTCCGAATAGCCAGAGGGTAGATCATGGTCAACTACGTGGGTGATGCCGTCATCACGGACGTCATAACTGACTCAAGCCAAGCACCCGAACTTGATGGTGCCTTTCGCGTGACCAGCGTCGTGATCGACGATCAGGTCTATGTGTATGCATCGGGATTTGACGATAACGGCATTCAGATCCTGCAGATGGAAGCTGATGGCCAACTGACTTCCGTCGGGTTTGTCCGGGGGGCACCCGGCAGCCCGCTTCTTGACCCCACTGACCTGGATATTGCGGAGGTTGACGGGAACCTGTTCCTGATCGTTACAAACAGCCGCAATGACACCGTCATTTCGTTCGAGATCGCGACAGACGGGCCGGGTATCGGCCTTCTGACCATCGCGGACAGCGTGCAAAACGGATCGCCCGATCATGATCTGGACCGGCCCGACCATGTCGAAGCCTTCGAGACCGCAAACGGCAGCTTTGTTGCCATCGCGGCGAAAGACGGCAGCGCGGTCTTTGTCTATCAGATCTCGGACACCGGAGAGATGACGCTGGTGGACAGTGCGGATACCAGCGATGGTGCCAGCGACCTGACGCTGCACACAATCGGAGCGCGGACTTTCCTGTATGTCTCGGGTGCGGCAGACCATGGCATTGCAGCCTTTGAAGTCGCTGCAGACGGGACCCTTACAAGCGTTGCAGAGCTAAGCGTTGACGGCACGGTCGGGGAACCGTTGAAAGCCGCCACCGTCGATGGCACCGATCTGTTGGTGAATGCCAACAGCGAAGGCGTCTTTTCGGTGTTCAGTCTGGCCGAGGATGGCACTCCTGCATTCTTGTCCAGCTATGACTCCATGGCCAACGATGAGATTCTGGACCTGCGACATTTCCAGATCGTCGCGATTGAAGGCGCGACGTTCATCCTGTCGGTCATCGGGGATGGGGTTGGCATCTATTCGCTGGACTCAGATGGCACGATTGAACTGGTCAAAACCGTTGTGTCGGCTGCCGATCTGAGGTTCGCGACCGGGCTGGACTATCAGGAAATCGACGGGCGACACTTTATTGTCGTGACCGCCTTTGAGGCGGATGCCGTGACCACCATCGAAATCGGCGGTGGCGACGATGAGATCTTTGGCAGCCCCGGTGACGATACCGTTCTGGGGTTCGGCGGCAACGATACGATGTCAGGCGCGGACGGCAACGACGCGCTGTTCGGCGGCACCGGCGACGACTTTATCTTTCCGGGCTTCGGGTCGGATCACGTCGATGGCGGTGAGGGCAGCGACACAGTCGATTACACAAACACATGGGCCGTCACTGTCCGGCTGATTGCCGGTGTGGCCACGTCCGAGATTTTTGAGGACAGCCTTGTGTCCATCGAGAACATCACGGGAAGCATTTACAACGACGTTCTGAGCGGGAATGCGCAAGCCAACGTGATCGACGGCCAGGATGGCAACGACCGTGTCGCGGGCCTTGCCGGTGCGGACGTGTTGCGCGGTGGATTGGGCAACGACTCACTGCGCGGCGGGGCGGACAGCGACCAACTGGACGGCGGCGAAGGAAACGACCGCCTGATGGGCCAGATTGGCGATGACACGCTGCTGGGCGGCGCCGGAGAAGACTTCCTTTTGGGCGGCATAGGCAGTGACGTGCTGAACGGCGGGGCGGATGATGACCGCCTGCTGGGCGGCGGGCAGTCGGATACCTTTGTCTTCGAAAACGGCAGCGGATTTGACCAGATCCTCGACTGGCAGGACGGGTCTGACAAGATCGACCTCAGCGACTTTGAATTCGTTGCCTTTCGCGCGGTCCTGTTGCGGGCGACCGAAGTTGCTGCAGGTGTTCAGATTGAATTCGATGGCGGAGACGTGTTGCAGATCAACGGGATGACCCTTGATCAACTGTCATCAGATGACTTCCTGCTGGCCTAAACACTCACCCATCCAAAGAACCCGATAATAAAGCGAACAGGAATGAACCCTGCTCGCTTTTTAATCAGTCGGCGTGGATTACTTTTGCCAGATCCCTGATCTGTCCTGAGTCTTCGGGAAAGGCCTGATCGACAACCATCCAGGGCTGGCGTTTGAACCTGCCAATCGACAGCAACCCGGTGGTTTCAGTGCCACCCAGCTTTGAATGATCGACTGCAAAGATCACCTGATGCGCAATCGTTCCCATCGCCTGGGCCATGTCGGCCTCGCATTGCTCGGCCACCAGAAACCCGCGGTCGGGGTGGACATGGGCCGCTGTCAGCACACAAAAGTCGACCTGCAGTCTTTCGACCGTGTCAAAAGCAGATCGATCATAAGACGCGCCATCATAAGCCCTCAGCAACGTTCCGGCAAAATACACCCGGTTGCCTTCGATCATCGACAGCGTGCTGGCCACAAAGGCTGAATTCGTGACGACGGTCAGCTGGCGGCGCATTTGCAGGGCCTGCGCCACATATCCGCTGCTTGATCCGGCATCGATTGCGACGGACGCCCCATCGGGGATCAAGTCAAAGATGCGCGATGCGATCTTGGCCTTGGCGGCCCGGTTGTGTTGGAACCGCACCTGAAATGGCGCTGTCATCGGGTTGCTGACGCTCTGGATCGCCCCGTGGATCTTGTCGACCTTCCCGGCATCGACCAGCGGCTTGACGATCCGCCGGATGGTCTGGTCCGATACGCCAAGCATGTCGGACAATTCGCTTACCGATAGGGTGCCGCGCAGGGCGACCGCGTTCAGGATTTCCTGGTCATATTTGGTCATATGCCTTGCTTCCCAGAAACCCGAGGAAGAGGCAACTGTACCTGTTTTTGACCAACGCTTTACGCGTGAGTCCAATATTCAACATATTTCCACACTTAGTGTTGCTTTTTGTTGATTTTATGGCAGGCTGATCCTGAAACCTCCGGGGACACACCTTATGACCGCTCATTCCGCGAAACATCTGATCATCGGCGGGGGCATCATCGGATGCTCCATCGCCTACCACCTCGCGCGCAACGGCGAGGCCGACGTGGTTCTGCTGGAAAAGGCATCCCTTACCGAAGGGGCCACATGGCATGCTGCTGGCCTTGTCGGGCAATTGCGGTCCTCGCGCAACACGACCCGCATGCTCAAGAAATCCGTTGCCATGTATGACCGGCTTGAGCAGGAAACCGGCATGGCGTTTGACTGGAAAAAGGTCGGCAGCCTTCGACTGGCCGCCACCAAAGAACGGATGCTAGAAGCAAAGCGCCTGACCACCATGGCCCGCAGTTTCGATCTGGACATGGAGATGATCACCGCAGCCGAGGCCAAGGCGCTGTTTCCCTATATCGACGACACCGGGCTGTTGGGCGCGGCCTTTATCCCGTCGGACGGGCATGTGGACCCGGCCAGCCTGTGTCAGGCGATTGCCGCCGGTGCGCGCATGTATGGGGCCGACATCCGCCAGGGCGTGACCGTGCTTGATTTCGACATCACCGACGGGCGCATCACGCGGGTGATGACCAGCGAAGGCGATTACGAGGCGGAAACCATCGTAATGGCCGCAGGTATGTGGAGCCGCGAATTGGGCGAAAAGCTGGGGATGCACGTGCCCGCCTGCGCGGTCGAGCACCAGTACATCGTGACGGAACCCCTACCCGATATCGATCTGGTCAAAACATTGCCCACCCTGCGCGACCCCGAACGGCTGGTGTATTACAAACCCGATGCCGGCGGGCGCCTGGTGATCGGTGGCTACGAAGAAAACACCCTCCCCTTCGGCGACACTGGCATCCCCGGCGATTTCGTCCGGCAATTGCTGCCCGACAACCTTGACCGGTTCGGCCCGCTGGCTGAACTGGCGGCACAGGTTACGCCGGTGCTGAACGAGGTGGGCATTCGGTCGGTCATCAACGGCCCGATCCCCTATTCCGCCGATGGTGATTTTGTTATGGGCTGGGCCCTGGGGTTCGACAACCTGATGATGGCGACCGGTTTTTTGTATGGCATCGCCGCCGGGGGCGGTGCGGGTGAAATGATTGCCGAATGGATCATTGATGGCCGACCCAGCCTTGATCTATGGCCGCTGGATTGCCGCCGTTTCGGGCCACATCACGGCACCAAGGCGTTCATGTACCCCCGCGCGGTCGAACATTACGCCCACCACTACAAGATGCGCTATCCCGGGCAGGAACATGAAAGTGCGCGCACTCTACGCCTGTCGCCTCTGTATGAGATCCTCAAGGAAAACGGTGCGGTCTATGGGTCAAAGAACGGCTGGGAACGTCCGTTGTGGTTTGCTCCGCACGGGGTAGAGCCTGTCGATCAGTTGGGTTTCATCGATGCGGGCTGGCACACATACGCGGCAGAAGAACACAGTGCTGTGCGGACCGGTGTTGCGCTGATCGATCAGTCCAGCTTTGCCAAGTTCGAAATCTTTGGCCCCGGCGCGCTGGATCTGTTGCAACGGCTGGCAGCCTGCAACATGGACAAGCCAGACGGGTCCGTGATCTATGCCCAGCTTTGCAACGAAACAGGCGGGATCGAGGCGGATGTGACCATCACCCGTCTGGGGCGCGATCATTTCTATCTGGTCACCGGATCGGGCTTTGGAACCCATGATACCGACTGGATCCGCCGCCACATGCCGAACGACGGATCGGTTCACCTGATCGACGTGACCTCGGGGCGGGCCGTGATCAACATCTGCGGCCCCAAGGCGCGCGACGTGTTGCAGGCGGTGTGTGAACAGGATGTCTCAAACGCCGCGTTTCCCTTTGCCACCGCGCAGGACATCACCGTGGGCTGCGCCCCGGTGCGGGCCGTGCGGATCGGGTTTGTCGGCGAACTGGGGTGGGAGCTTCATGTGCCGACCGAATTCGGCGCGCATGTCTATCGCGTGTTGCGCGACGCGGGCGCGGCCCACAGCATCCGCGATGTCGGATACCGCGCCATCGATTCCCTGCGGTTGGAGAAGGGGTATGTGTATTGGTCCGGCGATATCTCACCCGACTATACCCCGTATGAGGCTGGGCTTGGCTTTCGCGTGCATCTGAAATTAGGCGGTGATTTCATTGGGCGCAAAGCACTGGCCAAGCAGAAGGCAGACGGGCCCGAGCGAAAGCTTTGCACCTTTACGACGCCCACCAATCTGCCCTTGTTTGGCGGAGAAACCATCCTGAAAGACGGCGCGACCGTATCGCTGGCCACCAGCGCGGGCTTTGGTCACTCGGTCGGGCAAACCATCATTTTTGGTTATCTGGACCGCGCGCTTTGGACTGAGACCGAATTTGACGTCGAAGTTTTTGGCGACCGGCATCCGATCACACGGGTCGACGGGCCGTTGTTTGATCCGCAGAATGAAAACCTGAAGTCCTGAGGAGTCGACATGACCGAACACACAGACACCATCCTGTCCACGCTTCGAAAGGCCCCCGGGTTCAAGGAAGTGACAGCCGATCAGGTGACGATCACGCGGCTGGGCGGATTGACCAACCTTGTGCATCTTGTCGAGACCCCGACCGCAAACGTGGTCGTCCGCATCCCCGGCGACGGCACGGAAGACTACATCGATCGCGCGATCGAGAAAACCAACGCCATCGCCGCCTGGCGGGCCGGGATCTCGCCCGAGGTTCTGTGGGCCGACGCCGAAACCGGCGATATGGTGATGCGCGCTGTCGATAACATTGAAACCATGACCCCCGCCTTGTTCAAAACCCGCGCAGGATCGCCGGAACGGGCCGGTCAGGCGCTGGCCAAACTGCACACCTCGGGCGAAACCTTTGACTTTCGGTTCGAACTGTTTTCGATGATCGGCGACTATCTGGGCGTTCTGTCGACACGCGACGTCGATCTGCCCGACGGCTATCATGACGTTGTCAAAGCCGCTGAACCCGTGAAAGCGGCAATTGCAGCCAACGACATCCCGCTTGCCCCCTGTCATTGCGATCCGCTGTGCGAGAACTTTCTGGATGACGGGCAGACCATGTGGATCGTCGATTGGGAATACTCTGGCATGAACGACCCGCTTTGGGACGTCGGCGATTTGTCGGTCGAGGCCGAAATGAACGGAGATCAGGAGGCCGAGTTGTTGCAAGGATATTTCGGGCGCGCGCCAACAGATGCCGAGATGGGCCGCGTGGTGATCTATAAGGCGATGTGTGACTTGCTCTGGACGCTGTGGGGGCTGATCCAGCATGCCGACGACAACCCGGCGGAAGATTTCTGGGCCTATGCCACAACCCGGTTCGACCGCTGCAAGGCGTTGATGAACAGCGACAGCTTTGCGGGCCATGTTGCGGCAGTGAAAGCCGGTTAATCAGGCGTTCAACACACCCAGCATCTGCTTGTGCAACGCAGGCGTGGCGGATGTCAGAACGCGCCCGTCGCTGTCCAATGTCAGAACGTTGCCATCCCAGTCGGTAATCACGCCACCTGCGGCCTGAACAAGGCCGACCAGCGGCAGGTAATCGTAAGGTTCTAACCCGCAATCGACAACAGCATCGATCTGCCCGGATGCGACCAGCGCGTGCGGGTAACAATCATACGCCATGCGCCGCGTGTGCCCCGTCTGACAGAGCCGCGCGAACAGATCAGGGGCCGTCTGCAACAGTTTTTCGGCCTCGTTCACATAGATCATTGCATCGCTCAGATCCTGGGTGGCCCGGCACCTGATCGCTACATCATTCAGAAAAGCCCCGTGCCCCGGCATACCAACAAAGGTTTCCCCCAACGCTGGCATCCGAACCAGCCCAAGTTGCGGCACCCCGCCAACCAGATAGCCCAGCAACATTCCGAACAGGGGCGAACCTGTGATGAACGACCGGGTGCCATCGATGGGGTCGATGATCCAGGTTTCACCTTCCAGCGACCCGCTAACCCCATATTCTTCACCAAAGATCCCATGGTCGGGAAAGGCGCTCAGCAGCGCGTCGCGGATAAAGCGTTCGGTCTTTTGATCGGCCACGGTCACCGGGCTGTCGTCAGCTTTGGCTGAGATATCCAGAGGCGCGCGGAAATACGCCATGGGGATGTCGCTGGCGTCACGCGCGATACGCTCCGCCACATCGCGGATCTGGCTGATTGCGGTGGTCATGGCATCTCCTACTTGGCGATCTGGATGTCAGTGTTCCAATCGGTGCGCGCAACCGAGGCGACATCGTCGGGCGGCGCCTGGTCGCACACCAGATAATCGACGCGCGAGGGGTGCCCGATGTCAATCGGCGCAACGCGGCCAAACTTGCTGGAATCAGCAGCCATGATGCATTTTTCGGCCTGCTGCATGATCAGGCGTGAAAACCGCGCTTCTTCCAGATCGAACAGGAAATAGCCCTTTGCGTTGATCCCGGCGGACGACAGCACCGCATAATCTGTGTTGAAATTCGCAGCAAACTCCATCGCATCCGCGCCAAAAGCGCCGCCGTCATGGCCGCGCAATTCGCCTCCTGCCATAAACACCCGGTTGTTATTTCGCGTCGCCAGTCGAAAGGCCACGTAGACCGAATTTGTTACGACCAGAAGCCGCTGATGATCCCGCAGGGCGTCGGCGATATGGGCGGTTGTACTGCCAACATCCAGAAACAGCGAGACATCGTCTGGCAGCATTTCGGCCACGTGTTTTGCGATCTTCTGCTTCGCAACCGGATTTTCCCGATAGCGCGCGTTGAAATCAGCCTCGGCGGTGTCGCCGGTAATCCGCACACCACCATGCATGCGTTCAACCAAACCGTCCTTGGCCAGGGTTTTCAGATTTCGGCGAACCGTTTCTTCCGTCACATCCAACGCCTGCGCCAGGGCATGAATCCGCATCGACCCACCGGAACGGCGCAGCTTGTCCAGAATGGCGTTCTGTCTGTGGTTCGCCCGGGCTTCCATGGTTCTGCTCCAATTCAACGCACCTTGACCGACACATGTCTATCAAACCGTCAACACCAATAAAACTGCACGTTGATTTCAGTATTTGCAACAATTTCCAACCTTAAGTGTTGCTTTTTGTTGAAACATGCCAAACCATCCTTCCATTCCCGCATTTTCGGACACTGCCGGGCGTGCGGCTTTAAGGAAGTTCAACAGCTGGGAGGCTGATAAATGACCAAACTGACGATACTTTCCGCCGCGCTGCTCACAGCCGTCTCGGCGACAACCGCACTTGCCGAGGTCGAATCGCTCGACCCGATCAAGCTGACCACGCATGACTGGACCGGCCAAATCATCACCACGACCATCATGGGCGAAGTGCTGAAGAAAGCCGGGTATAACGTTGAATATGTGCAGGCCGATTACATTGCGCAGTTTGCGGGCCTGAAGACCGGCGATCTGCACGTCGCGATGGAGATCTGGGAAACCACGGGCCGCGAAGCCATGGATGACGCCACCAACAGTGGCAATGTCGTCAACATGGGATCCACCGGCATGGATGCCGTCGAAGAGTGGTGGTACCCCGCCTATATGGAAAAGGTCTGCCCGGGCCTACCCGACTGGAAAGCGCTGAACGATTGCGCCGCCGAATTCGCCACCCCCGAAACCGCGCCGATGGGGCGCTATCTGGGTGGCCCTGTAACCTGGGGCGGTTTTGATGACGAACGCGTCGAAGCCTTGGAGATGGATTTCGAAGTCGTCCACGCGGGCACCGATGCCGCGCTGTTCGCAGAATTGGAATCGGCATATCAGCGCGAGGCGCCGATTGTGCTGTGGATCTATTCTCCGCATTGGGCGACTGCCAAATATGATGGCAAATTCGTACAGTTTCCGCCCTATTCCGCCGAATGTTACAGCGACCCATCAGTCGGCATGAACCCCGACGCCGCCTATGACTGCGGCAAGCCGACCGGCCCGATCTGGAAGGTTGCGTGGACCGGTGTCGCTGACAAATGGCCCGGCGCCGCAGACGCGATCAAAGCGTTCGACATCGACAATGACGCGATGGGCACGCTGGTTGGCCGGGTCGATCTGGATGGCGAAAGCATCGACGCCGTGGTCGCCGACTGGATGGCCAACAACGAAGCCAACTGGTCAAGCTGGATCAAGTAAGCTTTGAACAAGGTGCGGGAAGGCGCTGCGCAAGTGGCGCCTTCTTCACCCCGAATACCCCCAATCCCGAGGTGACAATGGAGCGTTCCGTCAAGCTGGAGTGCCGTGGTGTCTGGAAGGTCTACGGCGCCCAACCCGAGAGCTTTCTGGCAAAACACAACGGCGCTCCGACCACCGCGGATTTTGAATCCGAACGTATGATCGGTGCCGTGCGCGACGCCAATGTGCAGGTCTATGAGGGTGAAATTTTTGTTATCATGGGCTTGTCGGGATCAGGCAAGTCAACGCTGGTGCGCTGCCTGTCGCGTCTGATCGAATCCACGGCGGGCGAGATCAATTTTGAAGGCCGCAACCTGCTGACGATGACCGACGCCGAGCTGATCGAGGTGCGTCGCAAGAAGATGGGTATGGTGTTTCAGCACTTCGCCCTGTTGCCGCATCTGACCGTATTGCAAAACGCCGCCTTTCCGCTGGAAATTCAGGGAGTTTCCCTAAAAGACCGCGAAGCGCGGGCGCGCCAGATGATCGAACTGGTCGGGCTGCAGGGGCGCGAAGATTATTATCCTCGCCAGCTGTCCGGTGGCCAGCAGCAGCGTGTCGGTATTGCCCGCTCGCTGGTGGCTGAACCCGACCTGTGGTTTCTGGACGAACCGTTTTCGGCGCTTGATCCATTGATCCGGCGCGAGATGCAGGACGAATTCCTGCGCCTGCAGTCGATGCTGCATAAAACCATCGTGTTCATTACCCATGATTTCGACGAAGCCATTCGTCTGGCCGACCGGATTGCCGTCATGAAAGACGGCAGCATCGAACAGATCGACACGCCCGAAAACCTCGTGATGAACCCGGCCACCCCCTATGTCGAAGAATTCACCCGCCACATCCCGCGCGCCAAGGTCATGAAACTGCAATCGATCATGTCCAAGGGTGTCCCGGACGGGGATTATGCCGGAGATCTGGCCGGCCACCTGACGGTCGCCGATACTGTGCTTCAGCTGGATCAGGCCGGGCTGCCCTTTCGGGTACTGGACCAAGACGGCTCCCCTGTTGGCACCGTCGGATCAAAAGACGCGGTCGATATCATGATCGGACGGACCGTCGGATGACGGGGATCGTCACTTTCCTGACCAAGGGCTCCAGACCCTTCTGGCTGGCGTTGCTAGTGATCACATGGGCGCTGTCGACATGGTCATTCCCGCTGTACAAGGCCCTTGGTGCGCGCTGGATCATCAAGTTTCCAAAGAAATATGAACTGTCGCTGGATACGTGGATCTCGAACGCCATGACCTGGCTGGTCGAAGACGCCCATTTTATCCTGTTCACCTTTCGCGATCTGACCCGGTTCATCGCCGCAATGATCGAGATCCCGTATCGGATCATGCGGTCATTGCTGATCGACGGGTTTTCATTGGGTCAGGGGCAGCAAGCCATCGAAATTGCCCCATCGATCAGCTGGATCGCGATTATCGGCGCAATGGCCGCGCTGGCGTTCTATGCCAAGAACCGCGCACTCGCCTGGCTGGCCGGGCTGTGTTTCGCCTATCTTGCGGTGTTCGGCCAATGGGAAAGCGCCATGGTCACGCTGGCCTCGGTCTTGATCGCGGTGCCGATCGGGGTCGGCGGAGGTCTGGCGCTGGGCATCCTGTCGTATCGCCATCCCTGGTTCGAACGCCTGTTGCGCCCCTTGCTGGACCTGATGCAGACCGTGCCGGTGTTTGCCTATCTGGTGCCGATCCTGTTCCTGTTCGGGTTCGGGCCGGTCTCGGCCCTGGTGGCGACGGTGATCTATGCCATGCCGCCGATGGTCCGGGTGGCGACTGTGGCCTTGCATAGCGTGCCAGAAGAGATCATCGAAGCCGGTCGGATGGTCGGCAGCAAACCCCGCCAACTGATGTGGAAGGTGCTGGTGCCAACCGCGCTGCCGTCACTGATGGTCGGCGTCAATCAGGTGATCATGCTGTCCCTGAACATGGTGATCATCGCGTCGATGATCGGCGCGGGCGGTTTGGGCTATGACGTTCTGACCTCCCTGCGCCGTCTGGATATCGGCGGCGGTATCGAAGCCGGGCTGGCCATCGTGGTGATGGCCATTGCCCTGGATCGGGTCAGTCAGGCTTTTGCCATCCGCCGCGTGCGCCCGCGCCCCGATCCCTCAAAGCCATTGTATCTGCGATACCCGCTGCTGAGCTTTGTCATGGCCCTCACGGTCATCACGACGCTGCTGGGGCTTTGGATACCGGCGTTTCGTTTGTATCCCGAGGCGTTGACCATCACGACCGGGTCGATTTGGTCCACGATAATGGAATGGATCAACGTCACCTTTTTTGACACGCTCGAAGCGATCAAGACGTTCTTTCTGACCTACCTTCTGCTGCCGGTGAAACGCTTTTTCACCGGCATTCCCTGGGCTTGGGGCATTATCGTGATGGGGCTGATCTCGGCCCGGCTGGGCGGGTGGAAGCTGGGCCTTATGGCCGCCCTGATGACCCTGTTCATCGCCGCAAACGGGCTTTGGGCCAAGGCCATGATCACCGTTTATCTGGTGTCGGTGTCGGTGCTGATCGCCAGTGCAATCGGCATTCCGCTTGGGGTTTGGGCCGGTCAGAACGCACGGGCCAATACCGTGATCGGGACGCTGATCGACACGCTGCAAACCCTGCCCAGCTTTGTCTATCTGATCCCGGTCGTGATGCTGTTCCGGGTTGGCGATTTTTCGGCCATGATCGCGGTTGTGCTTTATGCGCTGGCCCCGGCCGTCAGATACGCCGCACACGGTATCCGGTCAATCGATCCGGAACTGATCGATGCCGGCAAGGCAGCCGGCTGCACAGATCGTCAGCTTCTGGTGCGGATCAAGATGCCGCTGGCGGCTCCATCACTGTTACTGGGCCTGAACCAAACCATCATGCTGGCGTTGTCGATGCTGGTCATCACCGCACTGGTCGGCACACGCGATCTTGGGCAAGAGGTCTATATCGCGCTGACCAAGGCCAACACCGGCCAGGGTATCATTGCGGGCCTTTCCGTGGCGTTTATCGCCATCATGGCAGATCGCATTGTGACCGCGCTGGCCCGAACATCTCAGGAAAGGCTGGGTGTGAAATGAGCTCACTTGAACAGACCATCGCGCGCGCCGCCGCCCTGCCCTGCTGGACCGGGCAGCCCCGGGTCGCGCCGCTGGAAGGCGGCATCACCAACGTCAATCTGCTGGTCACTGACGATGCAGGCAAATTCGTCGTGCGGTTTGGTCAGGACATCCCGGAACATGGCATCCTTCGGTTCAACGAACTGGCAATTTCGCAGGCGGCTCACGATGCAGGCGTGTCGCCCGGCATCCACCATTCAGAACCCGGCATTCTGGTGCTTGAGTTCGTCGAGTCGGCTGCGCTGACCGAAAACGATCTGCTTGACGCCGATACACTTGTGGAGACGACCCGCCTGATCCGCAAAGTGCATATGGATGTGACCCAAGAGGCCCGCGGACCGGTGCTGGCCTTCTGGGTGTTTCACGTCCTCAGGGATTATGCCGGGTTTCTGACCCGCACCAAATCACGCCATACTGGCAAGCTTGCAAACCTCATGACCGAAGCCGCCAAACTGGAGGCCGACGTCGGCCCCATCAACCTTGTCCTTGGCCACAACGACCTGCTGCCCGCAAACATCCTGCGCGCCCCTGATCGCCTGTGGCTGATCGACTGGGAATATGGCGGCTTCAACTCTCCACTGTTCGATCTGGGCGGGCTGGCGACGAACTGCGGCCTGCCCCCCGAAGCCGAACATCTGATGCTGGAAACCTATTTTGGCGCCTCCCCCGACCCCGCCCTGATGCGCAGCTACGGCGCCATGAAATGCGCCTCGCTTCTGCGCGAAACCATGTGGAGCATGGTGTCGGAACACACGTCTGACATCGACTTTGATTATGCCGCCTATACCGCCGAAAATCTGGCACGGTATCGGCGGGCCTTCTCTGAATTTTACTCCCAACGAGGAACAAGATGAGCGATTTTCCGAACACCGCACAGGCCGTCATCATAGGCGGCGGGATCGTTGGCTGCTCGACCGCATATCACTTGGCCAAGCTGGGCTGGGATGTCGTCTTGCTGGAACGCAAGAAACTGACCTCGGGCACGACCTTTCACGCGGCTGGGCTGGTCGGCCAGCTGCGCTCCAGCGCCAATATCACCCAATTGCTGGGCTATTCCGTCGATCTGTACAACAGCATCGAAGAAGAAACCGGACTTGGGACGGGGTGGAAGATGAATGGCGGGCTGCGACTGGCCTGCAACCCCGAACGCTGGACCGAGGTGAAACGTCAGGCCACCACCGCGCATTCATTCGGCCTTGATATGCAGCTTCTGACCCCGAAAGAGGCGCAGGATCTTTGGCCGCTGATGACCATCGACGATGTCATCGGCGCGGCCTATCTGCCGACCGACGGTCAGGCCAACCCATCCGACATCACGCAAGCTTTGGCCAAGGGCGCGCGGATGGCGGGTGCGCGCATATTCGAAGACACCAAGGTGCTTTCGGTCGAGATCGAAAAGGGCGTGATCAAAGGCGTCGAGACCGAAAAAGGGCGCATCGAAACCGCCATCGTGATCGCCTGTTGTGGCCAATGGACCCGGTCTTTTGCCAAGACAGTTGGCGTAAACGTGCCTCTGGTGCCGATGGAGCATCAATACATGGTGACCGAGCGGATCGACGGCATGCCCGCCAATCTGCCCACCCTGCGCGACCCGGATCGACTGACCTATTACAAGGAAGAAGTCGGCGGTCTGGTGATGGGCGGGTACGAGCCCAACCCAAAGCCCTGGGCGGTGGATGGTATTCCGACCGGGTTCCACTATACCTTGCTCGACAGCGATTATGACCATTTCGAACAAATGATGGAGCTGTCCTTAGGCCGTGTACCTGCCTTGGAACACGCGGGCATCAAAGAACTGGTGAATGGCCCGGAAAGCTTTACGCCGGATGGCAATTTCATCCTTGGCGAAGCGCCTGAACTCAAAAACTTTTTCGTTGGTGCCGGGTTCAACGCCTATGGCATCGCGGCGGGTGGTGGGGCTGGCATGGCGCTGGCCGAATGGGTCGCAAAAGGCGAGCCACCGTTTGACCTGTGGCCTGTCGATATCCGCCGCTTTGGCCGCCCGCATTTCGACGATGACTGGATTCGGACCCGCACGGTCGAAGCCTATGGCAAGCATTACACCATGGCCTGGCCCTCGGAAGAACACGACTCGGCCCGTCCCTGCCGCAAGTCGCCTTTGTACGATACGCTGAAGGCAAGCGGCGCGGTGTTTGGCGAAAAGCTCGGCTGGGAACGCCCGAACTGGTACGCAGATTCGGCTGCGGGCGAAGAACAGCGCGACATTTATACGTTTGAGCGCCCAAACTGGCACGGCCCTGTCGGGCGCGAACATATGGCCTGCCGCGAGGCCGCGGTACTGTTCGATCAGACGTCTTTCGCCAAGTTCGCCCTGAAAGGTCCGGATGCCGAAGCCGCGCTCAGCTGGATCGCCTCCAATGACGTGGCAAAGCCGGTCGGGTCGCTGATATACACTCAGATGCTCAACGATCACGGCGGGATCGAATGTGACCTGACCTGTGTCCGGGTGGCCGAAGACGAATATTACATCGTGACCGGAACCGGCTATGCCACCCATGATTTCGACTGGATTTCAAAGACCATTCCCGACGGCCTGAACGCTCAATTGTTCGACGTCACATCGTCCTATTCGGTCCTGTCCCTGATGGGTCCACGCGCACGGGATATCTTGCAGACCGTGACCCGCGACGACGTATCGAACGACGCATTCCCATTTGGCACCGCCAAAACCATCGGCATCGCCGGATGCCCGGTCAACGCCCTGCGCGTGACCTATGTGGGTGAACTGGGGTGGGAACTGCACCTGCCCGTCGAATACGCCACAACCGTTTATGAGGCCCTGCATGCCGCAGGTGCCAAACACGGCCTGATCAATGCCGGATACCGAGCGATCGAGACCTTGCGCCTGGAAAAGGGCTATCGCGCCTGGCCATCGGATATCGGCCCCGACCATACCCCGGACGAGGCCGGGCTGGGCTGGGCGGTCAAGATGAAACGCAACATTCCGTTCAAAGGCCGCGACGCCATTGCCAGCCAACGCACCGACGGTCGCAAGAAGATGCTGGCCACCTTTACCACGGACAACGATGTCATCCTGTCGGGGCGCGAAACCATCTATCGCAACGGCGAACGGGTCGGGTATATCAGCTCGGCCGGCTACGGTCACAGCATCGGCAAATCCATCGCAATGGGATATGTGCGCAACGACGCAGGCGTTGACCGCGACTTTGTCCTGAACGGTGAGTACGAACTGGAGGTCGCCACAGTGCGGGTCCCGTGTTCGGTCACGCTCGCCCCGCTTTATGACGCAAAGATGGAGCGGGTGAAGTCATGATCCCCGCCGATTGAAACCGCCCACAGCGCGGCCACCTTGTCAGAAGCGCGTTGGTACTCAAAAACATGCCCACCCGCTTGGGCAGGCGGCAGCAAGAGCATCCACAGATCGCTATTACTGCGCTGCCAAGGGTAATAATCTGGCTGAGGCGGCACGCGTATTGCCTCGTCACATCCCCACCACTTGCGCCATCGGCGGCGCTGGAAATATCTGATTTTACGGGAGAAACGTGAGGGCGCGCGGATCATCCACATTCGTCACATAAGTCCCTAATTTAATCCGCTTCATCCGGATCGCCAGACATTCCCGGCTGTGTTCGTCCAGGATGTTCAATTTCCTGAACGCCCGGCCATCGTCTGTTCGATGATGCACGAAGTCGTACGACCAGACATGATTGCGATACTCGGGGCGCAGCCGAACACAAGATCCATCCTCAGCCAGAGCCGTCCCTTCTTGGGTTGTTTCCTTGGCACTTTGAGCCCCTCGCGTTTCCACAAACGCTCGACACGTTTGTCATTCACTTGCCAGCCAGCGTTCCGCAACAGGGCAAGCGCGTCATCAATGCAGACTTGCAGGTTCTCAAGACCATTCTCGATATGCGCAGTTCCCTCTGCCGTCTGATATCTCTGAACGCAAAGCTGGATGCGAAGACCATCGTCAATCACGCCCGGCACGGAGTTGACGCCTCGCGCACAGCTATGATGATCGAAGCCGATGATGATAGTTTGCTCGCCTCATAGCTTTGGGCCGGAGCGTCGAATGGCAACTTTCAGAGGATATTCTGGAGGCCGAGAGAGAGGCAAAAGCCTTATTGAACGGCTCCGTAAACTGAAGAATGTATTCGTAGCATCTGACGGCGAAACACTGATAACCACTTTTAGCTGACATTTCGCAGCACTGTCCCGAGAGGCTGTCGTGATCCGTACCGGGGCGTTTCCAGGAATTGCTTGTCCCTCTCGGCAGCCTCCTACGCATGCACCTGCCGGGCATTTATCCACGCCATACTTCTTTGCAAGCTCTGCCAGTCGTGATGTCTTCACGGATCGCCTCACGTGCAACCTTGGCTTTGGAGTCCGATAAGTGGTTCTTTCTCTTCGACATTTGGGTCATCTCTTTCACACGTCAATTCACCTTGGCGACTGGCCCGAAATCCCGAGACCACCTCTGCGGCAGCCGGATCACATCCAGTCGTCCGGGCCGTCAAGGAGATAGCTAAATGAATTCACGAGGGATCTCGGATCCGAGATCCCAAGTAGAGTGACGCTGGCATGGCCAAAATCGAACACGGTGTTGCCATCGACGACCGAGGCATAGTTGCGAACGATCCCTGCCCCCCGCATGAAATCATAGGCAAGCAGGTCGGAGTCGAAAGTCAGCGTATCCCCTCCCACCTCGAACCCACGGATAACGTCGTGTCCAACATCGTCAGGCGCGTCGTGATTGAATTCGAAATGGTCGCGCCCTCCGCCACCGAACAGTATGTCATTGCCGGGACCACCAAACAGGTAGTCGGAGCCGCGACCACCGACGAGGTGATCATTCCCCGAGCCGCCGTACAGAAAATCGAGATCAGTCCCGCCGTTCAGGCGGTCATTGCCATCGTTTCCGTAGATCCAGTTCCAACCATCCCCTTCCGGACCAAAGATGAGGTCGTTGCCTGGCCCACCTTCGATATCGCCTGTCCTGGGTGGATTAAGGATCGTGTTATCAAAGCGTGCTGTCTCCCAAACGATCGGGGTGTTTGCTGCGATTGCCACCCTGCCCTCGCTCTCGGCCATGGGCAAAATACTATGTATCCGGGCACTGAACTGGAATCCGTCCGCGCCAAACGCATTGCGTGTCATCGTTGTCTCCAATTTCAATTTTTTAACAAATATCTTGAACTGACATCTCAACCGACATTCCCCAAATAGAACACCGATTGGTTGATGTTGCCGCCATTTTGCGCTCCGATCAAGATTCTTGGACAGGCTGTACCGTTGGTTGGGCGTCTTGCACGCGAACCGAGGGTGTTTTCTGTCCTTAGCGACCGGTTTGGTCCAGCTTTCGGTCTGATCAACACCTGTTTGGACATACCAGTTAAGCCGCTTTCCTACCAGTTTTGTCGCTGTCGTCCTCATGCTGGACACGGAGGTGCACGCAGCCCATGAATGACTGCGAGAATACGGTTGAACTGGTTGACACTGACGCCAGCTTCGGCCAGTTGGAATGTGATGGCCCGAGCATGACGCACCGCTCTCGCTCCAGCTTTGATTAGCCTCGTTTGGAGGCTGGTCAGCGACCAGTCAGCCAACTCTTAGGGGAGTTCGGTCCCTTGCAGGAAGACACCCAGATTTTAGGCCAGTGCATGAAGTTGCAGACGGACCTCGTTCTGCGCCATCCCCTGCATGACAATCGCGTCCAGTTGTTCGCCTGCTTACATTCCTTGATGTATTGCTCGGCCGTGCCGCGTTGGTTGTAGAAGCGGAAGATCCAGTCTGGCTCCATCGGCAGGTTGGTGACCACGAAGCCCACGCAAGGGAACAGCTCACCCGGATGCCATTCCACCTTGGCGATGACGCGACGGGGCTTGTCCCAGGATGCCGCCTGATACTCGAAGTCGCCGTAGATGCGCTTCACGCCTTTTGGCGGACGACCCACAGGACGCTTGAGCAGATACGCAATCTTGCCCTGAAGAACGCGATTAGCCCCAAGGCGGATGGCGTAGAAATAGCTTTCCGCTTCCAGAGTTTTGTATAACTCCGGGATGGCGAACGCAGCATCCCCCCGGAAGAAGCGCATCAGATGACGGTCCGCGTATCGCGCGATGACTGGCTTCAGAACCGCCTTCCATCCGTCGGCGCTGTGAACCTTGCCGGGGCGCAAGGCACAGCGTTCGAGGTGACCAAACTGGGTGAAGACGAACAGCGGGTGATAGCACATGCAGCCGAAATGCCCGTTCCAGGCCATGCCCTCCTGCCCGCCATGGGTCGGGCTGACCGAACTATCCATGTCCAGCGTAATCCACTTGGGCGGTTTGCGATTGTGAACCCGGTCGATCCAATGTCCCGGCATGTCAGCCAGCGGTGTGCGATTGTCAGCCGTCGCCAGAACTTCAGTCTCGAACCTGCCCATCTGGCTTGCGGACGCGGCCTTGGCATCTACAGCCCATCCTCCAACCACGTGCCGCATCACCGGATCGAGCGCCAGACGATCCGCGTCATTCACATCATCAGAGCCGGCCAGCCGACCGAAGACAGACTGGCGCAACATACCAACCGGAGAATGCAGTCGATTGTGGCCCGTTCGCGTGTCTCTCAGAAATCCACCCGCAATGTCGTGCAGGCCCAGAACCTCATCCAGTTCCCGGAACAACAGCAATCCGCCGGCAGAACTGATCTTGGAACCATGGAATTCCAGACGCACCCGCCAATCAAAACCAAGCTGCTACCACCCGTTTCGCTTGCACCCTTTGGGTGATCCATAATCCGCCGCCTTCAGCCCAATTAACATGCTGAAATATAACGCATTACTGGCAACCTGAGGTGCGAAAACGTCAGTCTACTTGGGGAATGCGGGTTTAATTCTAGCACCCGCATCTCTCAACCTGCCGACGAAGCACAAGTTTGGCAAGCTCCCCCCCCCAAAATGGTGATATGGAGAATCGAAGCCTGCCAGAGCGAAAAACGCATCGGGTGAGGGTGTGGACCACGACGGCTATTTGGCCCATCTGTCACAGCCGGAACCAATTGACCGGGAAGGGCGAATGATTGAGCGCCGGACCAAGTTGGAAAAGCTCCCCGCCATTAAAAGCCTCGACAGCTTTGACTTCAAAGCCATCCCCAGCCTGAACAAGATGATAGTGCTGGAACTGGCGCGCTGTGAATGGATCGAAACCTTCAGCACTGAACGCCCGACCGGTGCGCTTCTGGACCGGTTGACCCAACAGTTGAATATCCCAGGATCCAAACCCATTGATTTTGTACTGCACAAATCATTCCCTTCCAATTTGCACAGTTTTGGGTTTGTCTGAACGAATGGAAAGACGCCTGACCACTATCGTCGCTGCTGACTTGGTTGGGTATTCTCGCCTAATGTCTGACGACGAAGAAGGCACGCTAAACCGGTTCAAGAGCGCCCGTGCGGCGATTATAGAACCGGAACTAAAGTTGGCTGGCGCGCGCTTGATCAAGACAATGGGGGATGGCTTGTTGGTGGAGTTTTCTTCGCCTGTGGCGGCCGTCAGAACATCTCTGGCCATTCAGAACGCCATGATCACGCGGGAGGCCGATGCGCCCGAAGCACAAAAATTGAAGTTCCGGATTGGGATCAACCTTGGCGACGTAGTCATTGATGGGGATGATATATTGGGTGACGGCGTCAACATCGCCGCCCGGCTCGAAAGTCTCGCTCCTCCGGGCGGCATCTGCATTTCACGCGCAGTCCACGATCAACTTCGGGGCAAGATACCTCAACCAATGACCGCAATAGGTCTGCAAAGCGTCAAGAACATACCTGATCCGGTCGATGTCTGGCGTGTCGAAGTCGAAGGGGTCTTGGCCGTTGACGCACCTGCCTCACAGGCGACCGAACGGCCCTCAATCGCTGTCTTGCCGTTTGAAAACATGTCGTCGGATGCCGAACAAGAATACCTTGCCGACGGGATCGTCGAAGATGTGATCATGGAACTGGCGCGATTTCGAAGCATCTTTGTGATCGCTCGAAATTCGACGTTTTCTTACAAAGGCACCCACAAGGACGTGCGTGAAATCGCGGCAGAACTTGGCGTGCGCTATGTGGTTGAAGGCTCTGTTAGGCGGGCCGGAGACAGATTGCGCGTCAGCGCGCAATTGATCGAAGGGACCACCGGCAATCACCTATGGGCAGAAAGATGGGATCGGACAATGGCCGATCTGTTCGACGTTCAGGACGAACTGACACGCGCTATCATTGATGGAATCGAACCCGAACTAGGGGCCCATGAACGGGCCACGGCTCGGCGCAAGCCAACTGAAAGCCTAACCGCGTGGGAACTCTATCAGCGGGCATATTCAGAATACGTCTCGGATGACGAAATGCAGAGTTATGAGAACTGCTTTGATTACCTGACCGCGGCGATCAAGGCTGACCCGGACTTTGCATTACCTCATGCATTGCTGGCCCGCTGGTATTTCTATCACATTGTCTCGGGCCTTACGAAGGGAGATCGCGATGCCTTTGTACAGGCGGGTCTTTTTCATGCCGATGCTTCGGTACATTTGGACAAAAGGCTACCATTGGCGTTCGCCGGGCAAGGCCTGATGCTTATGGTGTCGGGCCGAATGAGAGAAGCTGGTGAGGCGCTGGATAAGGCAGAGACGCTGAGCCAAAACGAGCCTGTCTTATACTTTGCGCGTGGCGTCTGGCATCAGTTTCAGTCCGATCCCGATGCGTGGGAAAAGGCGTGCCTGATGGGCCTGAAACTCAGTCCCAAGGATCCGCTGCAATGGGTCCATTATTGGAATTTGGGACATGCGCGGTATGTGCGCCATTTCGATCTGACTGATCCTAGCGTCCGAGAAGCCTATGAAACTGCGGCAAGTTTCCATAATGCCGATTATCACTGCCAAATGTTCGCCGCCTTGGCAGCCCTTGCCCAAGGAGACTTGGCAGATGCACGGCATTATGTGGCAAAAGCCTTGAAAAGGTATCCTGAAATCACGCTGAAAAACTGGATTTCTTACGATACCCCACACATGGACAGGTTCTTGCGCGAAACCACGGCTGAGCAGGAAAGCCTGATCGCTCTGGGGTTACCTCGGGGATAGACAGGTGGCTATCCACTCCCGCTTCCACTGTGACTTGCTGGAAAATCTGCGACCACGAACGGCTCTCAGCACCTCGGGTGGCTCTGTTCCGTCATGCCGACCTGTCCCATCGAACAGCAGCTTTCGAACTTCGCATGTCAGATGTCCCTTTGTGCGAATCGGATTCCTGACGTAGCGTTAACCATCCGGGTGCCGTGTATTTGAGCGTGTTCGGAGAGCGATGGATGGCAAGGCCCAGGGACGGTGACTTGCAGATATTTTTATAAGCAGTTTGTGCGGGCACCCTCTGATCCTGCCCGTCAAAGCATAATGCGGGAGCGTTTCCATGTTGACGACAGAAGAAGCCGCACAAAACCTGATCGACTACGACGCGGCACTGACAACCAGCCTGAACAATGTCGGCGAAATCCGCGACGAAGTTGGCGACGCGCTGGACACGTTGGAAACCGTTGACCGGGTCATCGACAAGATCGAAGGCTTTCGCGACGAGATTGCCGGGTTCAACGACGACATCGGGAAGCTTCGAACAGTTTTGAGCCTGATGGAAAAAGCCGCCGCTTTGCGCCCCATTGCACGGGTTGGTGAAAGTATCGTCAACAGCGTTCAGGATGTGCTGAACAAATTCGAAACCGAACTGAACAAAGCCATTGCCGCCGTCGATGACAGTGCGATCAAGGGGCTTCTGGATCGCGTTGTTGACTCGGTCTCGACCTTTGACGGGCAGCTTGCCGCTGTCGAAAGCGAAATCAGCGATCAGCAGGACGCGTTCGGAACCATCGTCAGTTTTGCAGCAAAAGCGGCGACGCTGGCGGAAGAGCCGATACAGCTTGCCGGGACGCTGGTCGAACAACCCCTCGCGCTGGTGGATGCGATCAACGCGCTGTATTTTGACAATGACAGTTCGGATCTCGACAGCGTCAAAGAGCTTCTGACTGACTTTTCCGGCGATCTGCCCTCGGCTGACTTTTCGGCGTTTCTGTCGTTAGAGGCGGCAATGGACGACGTCTTTGATGCGCTCGACTTCATCCGCAAACCGCTGGATGCCGTGTCCAAGGTTCTGGAACCCATCGAACCGCTGTTGTCTGCCGTCGACTTTGTCGCTTCACTGACCGTCGATCCGGTGATCGAGTTCGTTCTGGACAACCTTGGCATCGATCAGGTGATCGACGCCGCCGAGGCCAAAGTCAGGGCGCTGTTGCCGGACGCCGATGCGCTGGACGGGTTCGACGGCGTGTTCAACGCTATGGAAGAGGCGTTGGCCCGGTATGATCCGCTGACCACTTTACGTACCTATGACCACGACCGCTCGGACACAACGGACGAGCGGGCCGATCCGTTTGGCCTCGGCGAATGGGTGGTCGAGAACCTGCAGGCCAAGCTGATGGAAGCCGCCGTTGAAACCATCAACGGCACGATCCTGAACACCAAGATTGGCGAATTGTCGGCAGAAGGCATTGGTGTGGCCATCGAAATCCCTAACGGTGTACGCGGCGCCGATGATGATGATCTGCTCTATGCCGAAATTGACCCCGACGGGCCGGACAACGGCGTTAATCCGATTGCGGATATCCATGACCTTCTGATGATCGGTGATGACAAGGACAACACGATCAAGGCCACCGGCGGCGTCAACGTGCTGTATGGTGCGGGCGGCGACGATCTGTTGATCGGATCGGATGATCCTGACCCCGACGCCGAAGATATCGCCGTATTCAGCGGTACAATTGACCAGTACCGGTTCAGCCGCTCCGATCTTGAGTCGCCGGTGATCATGGAACATGTCTCGCCCATTCCCGGGCAGTCGCTCGACGGGCGGGACACATTGATTGGAATCGAGAAAGTCACCTTTCTGGGCGGGTCCACAGGAACTGTGCTGACCTTGTCTGTCGATGATCTGTTCGATCAGGTCGAAGCCGTCGATGCGGGCGGTACCGTCAACCGGTCGCAGGAAGGTGACGCAAACGGCGATGGCGAAATCGACTCGGTCTTTCTGTTTGGTCGTGACACGATTCCGCCCGCAACCACCCAGACTGTTCTGGTTGGCGGAGCGGGCGACGACCTGATCTCGGGGACAACTGGCAACGACCTGCTGGTCGGTGGGCGCGGCGATGATGATTTCCGTATTCGGGGCGGCGTGGACGTTGTCAACGGCGGTGGCGGATCCGACACCCTGTCTTTGTTCGATGACAACGGGGTCAGCAATTCCAACGTGTATATCAACCTCAAGGATCGAGAATTTGTTGTATCAGGCACATTCAAAGCCACGCTGATCAGCATCGAAAACGTGCTGATCGACGACGAGCGAAATATCTTTGTTTTTGGTGACGCCAAGAACAACATTCTGACCACCGCCGGGCGTCAGGATCTGGTGTTTGGCGGGCGCGGTAGCGACACGATCTTTGGCCGCGGCGATGCGGATATCCTGATTGGCGGCATCGGATCGGACCAGGTCTATGGCGGTGACGGTGGCGACTATCTTTTTGCCGGTGATCGCGCCCTGCGCAGCGCCAGTGACTTTTATGATGGTGAAGAAGGCAAGGACACGCTCAGCTACAGCGGCGACAATCAAAGCGTGTTCAATCAGCAGTTCATCGAGGATGCCAAGAACAGCGTTACCGACATTCAGCAAACCCAGGCCTATCTCAGCCAGAACAACTCGCGCTCGGTTATCATCTATGCAGGCGACGGTCGGGTCGAACGGCTGAACCGAGAAGGCGGCATTGTTGTTTCGGTCGACACCTTCCAGAATATCGAAAACTTCCACGGCTCTGACTTTGCCGACATCCTCTATGGCGGTCTGGGCGAAAATTCGATCGTGTCAGATTTGCTTGGCGGCGCTGGCAACGACGTCATTCACGCCGAATTGGCCTCGGGCAGTATTGACGGAGGAGCGGGCAATGACCTGATCATCGCGGATGTCGACCGGTCAGCCGCTTATGGGTTTGCCAGTGCCGGTGTGAATTACATCGGTGGCGGCGGAGTGGACACTCTGGATCTGACCAAGAATGACGATATGCGCTGGGAAGTGGTCGACACAAATGCTGACGAAGGCGGCGATGCGGGCCTGTGGTATTATCTGGCATCCGAGTCCGAAACATCCTCGGCAACCAGTTCATCAAAACTGAGCCTTGACGGGTTTGAACATTACATAGGCTCGGACAATGCCGACTTGTTCCACCTGTCCCAGGACGCCGCCGTGACGGTGGAAAGCGGCGACGGCAACGACTTTATCAAGGTCGAGTATGATAGCGGCGACAGCCACTATACGATTGATGCCGGGTTGGGCGACGACCTGATCGAAATGTGGGGCGACGGGACTGTTGAAGGCGGCGCAGGCGAAGACGAGATCCGCGTGTACCTGACCCAGTCTGGCGATTCAGTGGACGTTGATGGCGGGGCCGGCAATGACATCGTCTTCATCCGCTCGGGCCGGGGCCATCTGGATGGCGGCGAAGAACGCGACGCTGATGGGAACCTGATCATCGACAACGACATCTTGTCGGCCTTTGTCACCAATGACGCCCGGTACGGCACGACATTCAGCCCCTATGGTGGGCTTAACGTCAATCTGATGACCGGCACCGTGAGCGAGCTTTCGGGGAATGACGTTAACTTTACCATCGCTAATTTCGAAACTATCATCGGCTCGGATCTGCATGGCGACATCCTTGGCGGCGGCACCGCAGATGACCGCCTGATCGGGGCCGGGGGCAACGACATTCTCGAAGGCCGGGCAGGCTTGCACGAAAACCCGAACCTGAAGACGTTCTTCCAAATTCCCGTTGAGGACAGCCTGACCTTTAGCGGCAGTTGGACGCTGGAAGCGGTGGTATCGACCAACAAGGATGACAGTGACTATCAGCGGATCGTGTCCAAACCGGTTGACGGAACCCAGACCTTTTCACTGGCCGTACACGAAGGACAGGCGCACGTCCGCTTTGACAGCGCCAGCGTTGGTGCGCGGTTTGTCGAAGCCGGGTTTGTCGCGGATGGCGAAAACCACCATATCGTCGGACGGTATGATGCCGTGACACAGACGCTGTCGCTGTTTGTCGATCAGGTGAAAGTGGGCGAAATCTCGGTCGCGGGGGCGGTTCCGCGCACGATCTCCGGGCCGGTGAGCGTTGGCAACTTTTCCGAAGAACGCAACACCCAGCCCTTTGCGGGCGACATCACCGGAGTCCGCGTCTGGAGCGTTGCGCGCAGCGATGACGAGGTCATGCAGCCCTATAGCGCGGTCAATCAACCTCAGACCGAGGATAACTTGGAAATCGCGCTCAGGATCCGGGGCGATATTGCTCAGGACCTCAGCGCCAACGCCTATGACATCGATGTTATTGACTGGTCGTCGGGCAATGATCTGCTTTACGGCGGCGCAGGTTACGACCGCATCTATGGCGGTGACGGCGATGATTTTCTGCATCCCGGTGGCGGCTCGGGTGATAGCCTGTATGGCGGGCATGGGAACGACACGGCCAGTTTTGCCTTTGGCGCCCCTGGTGCGGACCGCGCGCAAGCCGAATTTGCCTTTGCATCGCACGACTATGACAATGTGCACGCAGATCTTGCATTGGGTGTCGCGTACCAAAGCGGTCCGGAAGACAAGATTACGTATCTCGACAGCATCGAAAATCTTGTTGGCACCTCGCTGGACGACATATTGCGCGGCGACCATCAGGACAATTCGTTGTCCGGTGCCCTTGGTGCCGACCTGATCGAGGGAAGGGGCGGCAATGATACAATTGCCATTCTCGGCGACGATACCGCAGATGGTGGCGACGGCGATGATTATTTCAGCCTTGGGTTCGGCAATGCGACGATTATCGGTGGCGAGGGGGAGGACACGCTGGCCTTCGATGAAACCGGCATCGTTTTGTACGATTTGGCCCTGAATCAGTACCGTTCAGAATTTGCAGTACAGGTTCCGGTCTGGGCAGATGGCGGCACCGAGATCCGTTTCGTTGAAAACACGACCGTCGGCTACACGCCGCAGGATGTTCTGGAAACCGATCCGGCTTATGCTAATTCACTTGACGACGCTGGTCGCGCAATTCCGGATGATCCTCAGTTTCAGATCGTTCTGGAAACGGAAATTCGTCAGTATTCCGGCAGCTTTACCGGCATTGAAACCCTGATCGGCGGCACCGCTGTCACGTTCATCGCAACACCGGGCGATGATCTGATGATGGGGCTCAGCGCCGCTGACACCCTGAACGGGGCGCTGGGGAATGACACCTTGATTGGCGGCGGCGGAGCGGACAACTTACTCGGCGGTCAGGGTGACGACACGCTGGAAGGTGGCGCCGGCAGTGACATCCTGAACGGCGGCGACGGAGATGACGTCATCGACCCCGGGGCGGGCGGCGATGAAATACAATTTGCACGCGGGGAAGCCGGCAATGATACATACAGGATCGGATCAGACGCCGGACGTGTCGTCATCGACATCCGTGCCGAGGCCTTTGGCGGCGGAACCGATACCGTCATCCTGACCGATCTTCTGGTCGATGACATCACGGTCGAAACCCGCCAAACAACGTCGGCAAATGGCAGGTTTCTGGAGATCACCTGGGACTCCGGGACTGAGGCGGGCGTTATCAGCGTCGCTCAGCTTGGGCGCTTTGTTGAGACCTTCGAATTTGCCGATGGAACAATCATGACGTCGGACGAATTGTTGCTGCTCTAGCGTCCTCAAAACACCGACCCGGCGACCTTGGTTCAGGGTCAGGCCGTCCGAGGAGAATGCAGTTTCATTGGCACTTTCAGCCCCTCTCGCCGCCATAACCTTTCCACGCGCTTGTCATTCACCCGCCGGGCAATGGACGACGAGCGGGGCTAAAAAGTTTCCCTTTGCGGCTTCGGCCACGATCAGCTGGTCCAGCGTCAGATCTGAAACAGCTTTGCGAAGCCGCTCGTTCTCTTTCTGAAGACGCTTCAGCTCCTTCAATTGGTCCGTGCCCATTCCACCGTACCCTCAGCATCGCGCTCGGACCAATGGCGCTGCGACGCTTCGATCTTCCAGCGGTAGAACGTTTGTTCAGTCACGCCAATCTGCCGGATCGCATCCAGACGCGGCATGCCTTGCCCCGTCAGGATCTCAACCTGCCGTAACTTCGTGACAATCTCTTCCGGTTTCGGTCGCTTGTTGGCCATGTATCTCCTCCGTCTTCCTAAACATAGCGGAGGACCACTTCAGTGGCGGAAGACCAGCCGGTGGATCGGGGCTACCTCGACAACAATTACTTGGCTGGCATGTCGAACCTCTATTCCTCGAGCCGCGCTGAGATCATCTAGACAACCGATGAGATCGCGCTGTTCTGCAATGGGGATGCAGAGCGTGGCGTTCCGCCCGCTCCGGCATGGCTGGCCCGTATCTTGATCGTGGCGACCGAAACCGGGATGAGACCCGGCGACATGATCCGCCTGTCGCGCAACCATTTCGAATCCACGCCAACAGGCCATCGCATCCGGATCAAGACCAACAAGCGCCAGCGTGTCGTGTCGATCCCGGTCACGAAGGCAATGGCGCGTGTGCTGGCGGAAACCCCGCGCGACCAGATGATGATCCTGGTCGGAGAGAAGGGCCGCCCCTTCGCCGCCTCGCGCTCATTAGGCCAAGCCGTGCAGCGCAGACGCGACACCTGCGGCATTCGAAAAGAGCTTCGTTTGTACGATGCGCGCGGCACCGCCGTTACTCGGCTGTTCGAGGTTGGAGCGACGTTGCGCGAGCTGACTTTGCAAATGGGGTGGTCGCTCCCGTATGCGGCGACCATGCTTCAGACCTATGCGGCCATGACTCCAGAGAGCGCAGATGCGATTCTGCGTCAAGCTGGCTGAGGCCGAAAGAGGAACGAAACTGTAAACCGGCTGTAAACCGACCCTAAATCAGAGAAAAATTGAAATGCTTTTTTTCTTAGGTTAAGTCTATGATTTTGTTTGAGATTTAAGTGGCGAACCGAGGGGCCTTCATGAAGAGTATGCAACCAAACGCAAACCGAAGCTTAAACCCAAATAATAAATGGATTTTTCCGAACTTCCTGCCCACCGCGCTATGCTATCTTGCACAATTCCATGCATCTAATTGCAGTATTTATGTTGGGTAGGATGTTGGATATACAATGCCGAAAGTCACGACCGAGTTAACCGCGCTGGATGTAAAGCGCCTTATTCATCCCGGCGGGAATCGAAATGTCCTGCGTTCTGTCGGTGGCGTTCCCGGCCTTCATTTGCAACTAACCCCTAAAAAGGGCCGCTCTTGGGTACTGCGCGTGAAGGTTGGTGCGGTGCGTCGTGATATCGGGCTCGGAGGATTTCCTGCGGTGACGCTGGCAAAGGCACGCGTAAAGGCCCGTGAGTTTTGCGAAAAAATCAGCGATGGCGTTGACCCGATAGAGGAACGCAAAGCCGCCAAGGCCGCGCTTGCAGCAGCGCAAAGCCGTGGCCTGACCTTCGCGGATGCAACGGATAGATACCTTGCCGCTAAACTGGACGCCTTCAAAAACGCCAAACATCGGCAGCAATGGCAGAACACTTTGGCGACCTACGCCAAGCCTGTGTTGGGCAAGATGCTGGTGCAGGATATCACGGTGCAGGACGTGTTGCGCGTGTTGCAATCGATATGGAGCGACAAGACAGAAACCGCGTCACGCGTTCGGGGTCGGATTGAAGCGATGCTATCATGGGCGACAGTGGCGGGGCATCGCACGGGCGATAATCCAGCACGCTGAGCGGGCAATCTGAAAGAGCTTTTGCCAGCGCCTTCGAAGGTGGCAAACGAAGAACATCACCCGGCTGTGCAGATCGAAGATGCCCCCCGCTGGTTTGCGGCCCTTCGGAAACGCGAAGGCTTTGGCGCGCGGGCGTTGGAGTTTGTTGCACTGACCGCGCTACGGTCACAAGAGGTACGCGGCGCACTGTGGGAAGAAATCGACTTTGACAAGGCAATGTGGATCATCCCGGCGTCACGGATGAAGATGAAGATGAAGAAGGAACACCGCTTCCCGCTTGCGGCAGAGGCTGTGACGCTGTTGAAATCCCTGCCCGGGCTGGAAGGAAACCCGCTTGTGTTTCCGGCGGCGCGCGGTGGGCAACTGTCCGACATGACGCTTTCAGCGGCAATGAAGCGGATGCACAAGGCGGATTTCGAGGCAGGTGGCACAGGCTTTGTTGACCGCGAGAACAAACGCCCTGCCGTGCCGCATGGGCTGCGCAGCACGTTCCGCGATTGGGTGGCAGAACGCACCGCCTATCCGGACGATATGGCCGAAGTCGCACTTGCGCACCGGATCGGCAACGCAGTGGAGGCGTCTTATCGGCGCGGTGACATGATCGAAAAGCGCCGCAAGATGATGGGCGATTGGGCGGGGTATTTAGCCGGGGCTAGTTTGGTACGATCCGGTGCAGAGATTGTGAAGATTGGATGAGTTATGGCGATTCGGAAGATTGGATTCGCGGCGAAGATTTGGAAGGTTTCAGCAGTGATATGGACCATTGGCGTTGGTGCGAATGAGCCTCCCCCTTTGAAGTGGTCCGCCCCTATGATTAGGAAAGCTGAGGATCAGAGATGGCCATTAAAAGACCCAAGCCCGAAGAGATTGTCGTGAAGTTGCGGCAGGTTGAAGTTCTGATGGGGCAAGGGATGCCCCGGATTGATGCGATCAGACAGATCGGAGTGACGGAACAAACCTATTACC
>NZ_VOGO01000039.1 GCF_007923355.1 Falsiphaeobacter marinintestinus | reverse complement strand
CTAGTGCCGATCTATTCGAGGTCATCGAGTGAAAGCGCTTTCGCTGCTTTGCGAAATAATCGCTCAGGGCGGCAAGGCTTCCGCTGCATTCTACCGTGATGACCGCGGCTTTGAAACGCTGCTGCGCCATGGGTATCTCCGCGAAGCAGGAGTCATGGCATCAGTGGTATGCAACAATTGCGACGAACCGCACTCCGCGCCGGTGGTAACCGAGGATGGTAGTTATGGCCACTACTGCCCGGACATTGGCTTTGTCCCCCTGGACCGTACCTACCTACAAGCTGTCCTGCCCGATTTTCCGCAGGTGATCGATCGGTTGGCCGACGCCTTTGATTGTCGGCAGCGCAAAATCTCGGCTCTTCATGGTCAAACTTGGCGGATTGGTTCGGTAGAGACAGCATCCGAGCCTGTTATGCTCTATTTTCATCCAACATTGCAGAGTGAAGATGAGGCGCGTGACCTCCAAAATGCCTTGGGACGTGAGGTCAGGTCCGAGTGGCGGCTGGTGGTCACGTCTCGGGGCACTTTACCAATGGCTGAATTGGTGGCGGTGCGCCTCGACGATCTGGTCGAGATGGATGTGGAGACCGGCCTTCTACGCGGTGTTTCGGACCCCGGCACATTGGCGGGCGTTCCGCGCAGGAATCCCGGAGGACGACCAAGTGCATACGGACCGGTGATCAGTCGTCTTATTGAAGAGCGGATCAATAACGGTCAGGCGGTCAAAGGACGCAATAAAGAAGCGGAGGCCGTATTGAACCTCTATTTGCAGCGCAACCCAGACAAGTCAGCACCGTCGCTTTCAAGTGTCAAAGAGTACGTGACCAAACTTCGTACTGGACAATAACTGGACAGAAACCTCTCGTCTGTTTCTGTCCACCCCGCGTCAGTGATCGTTCGCTCGTACCCAAGCAAAGGAGTATGGGCCATGACGGACACGATTGACAAGCTGAACTACGTTCCGCAAGTACTCGCCGTATCACCAAATGAGGCCGCCCGTCTGTGCAGTATCGGGCGGACCACGCTCTATGCAGCGCTGTCGTCAGGCGAGTTGAAGAGCGTCAAGATCGGGACGCGTCGCCTCATTACGCTCGACGCCCTCCGCGACTGGCTGAAGCTCAAAGAAGCCACGGCGGGCGAGTGAAGCGGAGATGCCAAAGCAAGCGCGCCTGAGCGGAATTAAGGCGTTCCGCTGCTATACTATCGAAGAGGCGGCGGAGGTATCCGGCGTCTCTCCCCGCACGATCCGCAATTGGGCGGCGGGTGGACTACGTGTCATGGACGGCACCCGCCCCTCCCTGATCCGGGGCGACGACTTACGCGACTTCATTAAATCCGCGCGTGACAGTCGCAAAGTGAAGACCCGCATCGACACGTTCTACTGCTTTCGCTGCCGAAAGGAACGACGGGCAGCGGAAGGCCTGGCTGACTGTGAAGTGAAGGCAAACCGCGCGACGCTGACAGCACTCTGTGAGGTCTGTGAAACGGTTGTTTCAAAGCCGGTGGCCGTGGCTCGCATCCCTGAGATTGCCCGGACTCTAGATGTCAAAATTACGCGGCTATAGCGAACACTAAGGAGGTGGACAGTGCCCCCCTTGTTTTTCCGCTTTCCGACCTGCCCGGTCGGCACCGATTTAACCCAGCAATGAGCGCCTGAAAGGAGGCCAGAATGACCAAGCGACCGAATGAGAAAAACGAGCGCCTCAAGCGGCGATTTCTGGAGTATCGCAAATACGCGCGGCAACTCTCCGACAAGTCCCTCGATCGGGAACTCGCTACGTTGGAACGCTTCGATGTCTGGAATGGTCGCAAGGATTTCGGCAAGTACCACATCGAATGGGCCATGGGCTTCCGCACTCATCTGGAGCAAGCCAAGAGCGCGAGCGGCAAGCCATTGGGCAAGTCCACCATCCGCGCCATTCTGGCGACCCTGCGCGAGTTCACGCTGTGGCTTTCTCAGCAAGACGGTTTTCGAAGCCGGATCAGGGCGGCGGACGCGGATTACTTCAACCTGTCGCGCCGGGATGAAGCAGAGGCGCGCGCCGCCCCAACCAGACCTGCGCCTAGCATGAAACAGGCCAAACGCGCGCTGGCGATGATGCCTGTGACCACCCCTACGCGAGAAACGGGACAAGGCGGTCTTTGCGCTGCTTTGTTTGACCGGTATCCGCGTGGGCGCGTTAATTTCGCTGCGCCTCAAACACATCAATCTGGAAGAGAAATCCGTGACCCAGAACCCGCGCGAGGTGGCTACCAAGTTTGGCAAGAGCATCGACACCTTCTTTGCTCAAGG
>NZ_VOGO01000038.1 GCF_007923355.1 Falsiphaeobacter marinintestinus | reverse complement strand
ACCGATGCCCTCACCGGCGATGTGGTCAGCGGTCTGAGCCTGGATCCGGCGACCGGTCTGGTGACAGTTGCGGCTGGCACCCCGGCGGGCAGCTATGTAGTGGCCTATGAGATCTGCGAGATCCTGAACCCCGAGAACTGCGCCACGGCCGAGATCACGGTTCCGGTGCGCGTCGAGGTGGGTGCGATCGAAGGCCGTGTCACGCGTTACGTTTCTGGGCACGCAGGGGTCGTTGTGAACCTGATTGACGAGGAGACTGGCCTTCAGGTGGCATCGACGACAACGGGCTCAAACGGAGACTATACCTTCGAGGGTGTCGCACCAGGCAAGTACACGGTCGAGTTTGTGAATACGACCGGTGAAGGCTCTACAGCAGTCGCAGAAAGCGATGACTACAGCAACGTGGCAAACCAGATCACAGGCATCGAGGTTAAGGGCGGGAAAGTGGAAGCAGCACAGGATGCCATCCTTCTAGACCCGGCCGGCGTCATCTATGACTCACAGTCTATGGCTCCGATTGCCGGTGCGACTGTTACGTTGTTGCACAACGGAACGCCTGTGCCCGACGCGTGGCTGAACGGCGTCGTAGGTGACCTGAACAATACTGTCACCGGATCTAGCGGAGCCTATAGCTTCTTTCTGGATCCTCTGATTGCTCAAAGTGGCGCCTATTCGATCAGGGTTGCCCATCCGAGTTATATCTTCCAATCGGAGGCCATTCAGCCGGCGGCAGGTGTGTACAACTCCGGTCTTGGTGGCGGTGTGGTTCAGATCGTCCCCAATGCGGCTCCAGCGGCGGGTTCGACGACCTACTATCTCGACTTCAATTTCTCATTCGATCCCGGCAACGCGGCAGGTACATCAAACGGAATCGTGCACAACCACATTCCACTTGACCGTGACCTGCTTGGTTCGGTCGAGGATGATGTGCGCGAAATCCTGGAAGACGACCTGGCGACAACCATGACCCAGCTGAGCAATCGGATGGAAGGCTTTTCGTCCGGCGCGCTTGACCGGCTGAAGTCACGGGATTCTGGCGCGTGCATGCGGGCTGTGAACAACGTTCTGGAGCGGGATAACATCCACTTCGATACGGACAAGGATATCATCAAGCCTGAAAGCTATCCTGTTCTGGATGAAATCGCCGAGATCTTGGGTACGTGTTCGGGAAGCAGTTTCGTGGTCGCCGGCCATACTGACTGGCGCGCGAGTGAGGCTTACAATCAGGATCTCAGCGAACGGCGCGTCATTGCCGTCATCGCGGCGCTCAAGGAGCGTGAGGTCGATACGACCGGGTTCGTCGCGCGCGGCTACGGTGAATCCCGCCCGATTGCGTCCAATGACACTCCGGAAGGGATGGCGCGCAACCGGCGGGTCGAATTCATGGCCATTGAAGAAGATCTTCATGCATCAGAGTGTCGTGACAGCGATAACGCGGACAGAAACATGAATTTCTCGGCAAATGACTACGGGGTGAATTTCGACCGTACGTCGAAACGCGAAATTTATGACTGTTCAACAGACACCTGGACGATTGTCGAAGGCGAAGTCAGGGTTCTGAAAACCGATAGAGACATCACTCAGGGTATGTTCAACCTGTCGTACCGCCGCGAAAAATTCGTCACCGAAGACCATGTGCGGGGCTATTTCCTAGGCGCTTATGGCAGCCGCAGCGATGTTTCCGGGGCGGCTGATGGCGACATTCGCGGGGCGGGTGTCTTTGGCGGGATCTATGGCGCCAAGTGGCTTCGCGATGATCTTTACTTCGACTACTACGCTGGGCTTGCGGCCGGACATCACAAGTTCGATCTGAATTTCGCCCGGGCAAACGGAGCGATCAATGCAAGCGGGCACTACAACTATTATGCAGGTTTTGCCGGCATGGCCTTGTCTGGGCAAACCGAGTTCAAGAACCTTACGCTGTCCCCTCGCGCCGGAATCGACCTGTCGTACTCGCCGGGTGGCCGGGTAAGCTTGACAGCGACGCAGTCAGCTCTTTCCCAGAGCAGCAGCTTCGATATGCAGGCAATGAACGGAGGTCGAATCTATGGTGAATTGGACTTGGCAATTCCCACAAAGAACGAAAACGTGACCATCTACGTTGCTCCGCGGTTCTCGTGCTACAAGGCGATCGGTAACTTCGACGCAGCTTGCGGCTTCGGTGGATCGCTGGACATCATTGGCCACGAAAACAACAGCGGATTTGGCTATGCCATCGGGCTTGAAACAGAGCAGGCCCAAGGGTTCCGTTCGGGTGCGCTGTCGTTCAGTTATCGTAAGCGACTCTGGGGCGGCATGCTGGAAGGCAGTGCATCGGTCTCGGGTCTCTCCGACTTCGTGCTGCGCCAAGATTTCAGGTTGCAGTGGTAAGTGGGTTTGTCAGGAAATCTCAGGTGGTGGCTCGGCGGATGATCGAACTGGTCTATCCCAAATGGTTCATTGGAAGGCAGCGAACGTGAGCAGCCCCACTTGAGTGGTCCATTTTAAAAGTTAGTGCATGATTGGCCGTTGATCCATCGGGATGATGGCCTC
>NZ_VOGO01000037.1 GCF_007923355.1 Falsiphaeobacter marinintestinus | reverse complement strand
ATCGTCCGTTCTTCATTCAAAATCTCCTCAGATATCTTGCCGAGAAAATTCTACTTTTGAACACCACTATTTTTAGGGGGGATTACCCAAGGAGGTCTTAGTCTATGTTCACGGCTATAACGTGGATTTCGACACCGCGATACGCCGGGCCGCCCAGATTACCTTCGATCTTCGCTACGATGGCGTGCCGGTTGTTTTTTCCTGGCCTTCGCGAGGCAGTACGCTGAGCTATATCGGAGATGCCGCTGTCGTGCGCCACAGCGGCCGCAACCTCTCGCATTTTCTGGACAAACTGGTCGAGCATGCAGGTGTGGACGACATCCATATCTTAGCACACTCGATGGGCAACCGAGCGCTAACGGATGCGCTGGAACTGATGGCGCTGCGTCGGGCCGCATCCAGAAAAACGGAGCCGGCGTTTGAAGAGGTTTTGTTTGCTGCGCCGGACGTCGATGCCGGGCTGTTTCGGGCGATGGCGGAAACCTTTCGAACCATTGCTCGGCGCATGACGGTCTACGGGTCGAGCGAGGATGTCGCGTTGGATGTCTCTCGTCGGGTCCACGGCGATGCGCACCGCGCCGGAGAAGGCGGCGAACACATGGAAACGTATGCCGGAATCGATAGCATCGACATGTCGGCCGCTGGCAGCGACATGCTGGCACATAGCTACTTCGCCGAAGACAGTGCGGCTCTTCTGGACATGTTAACTCTGATCTGGCGCGGTTCAGCTCCTGACAAGCGCTGCGGCCTGACTGCCGATACGCAGGAAGACGGTGTGATCTGGCGTCTTGAAGCGGGCAAATGCGAAGACAAGCGACTCTTTGAGGTTATCACGGGTTTGCGCCGCGCGGGCATAACTGAGATGAAAGAAGCGCAACTGTACCTTGATAACCTTTCATCCGAGCTAGGGTCCTCGGATGAGATTCGTACTATTGTTTCGAAGCTTTTCGAAGAAACTTCTCAATAGATTACTGAACCGCGCCGGGTTTGTCGTGAGCAGCCCCACTTGAGTGGTCCAAGTTGAAAGTTAGTGCATGGTTGGCCTTTGGTCCATCGGGATGATGGACTCTGGCGCAGGTGGGCGGTAGCCCAGAGCACTGTGTGGTCGTTTGATGTTGCAGTGTTTCCTGCACCTTTCAATGATGATCTGTGCTTCTCGCAGCGAGTAAGAGACCCCACCGTTCAGCAGCTCGTCGCGCATCCGCCCGTTGAAGCTCTCGCAATACCCATTTTCCCATGGCGACCCGGGCTCGATGAAGGCTGTCTTGGCCTCAACTGCTGTGATCCAGTCCCGCACTTTCCGGGCGATAAATTCCGGCCCATAGCACCTTCGGAATGACGTTGATTTAGAGGCTATGATGGCCTGCGCAGCCCGCAAAATGCGCAGCAGATGATCATAGCCGGGTCTCAGGTCCCTACAGTGGTTTTGCACAAACCACACCACAAGGGAGACCGACTATGACCAGTATTGCACAGACCGAGCCTGTTTTGGTGGCCGTTGATATCGCTAAGGCCCGCCATGAAGTCTTGATCGCTATTCCAGGTAGGACGCGCCGCCGCCGTCTGACTGTTCTGAACCAACTCGACGATTTTAATCGCTTGATCGCCACGCTCTCGGACTACGGTCGTCCGGTCCGCGTTGCATTTGAGACCACCGGCAGTTGCCACCGCGCCCTGGCGTACCGGCTCGGGATTGCCGGCTTCACAGTGAAGCTCGTTTCTTCGGTGGCTCTGGCACGCACCCGAACCTTGCGCACTTGGCAACCCTTTCTGGCATATAGGCTGCGGATGGGTTGATGACGGCCCGCCTGTGATTGATCAGACCAAGCCGCTATTCGTATCGTTGACCAAATAGATGCCAACCAGGACCATCATGGCGAATATCACCAGAACTTTCATGCAACAGGTTCTTTTGTTCCGTTTCGGAACAAGTGTGCAAAGCTCAAATTGATCTTCGTTTCGGATCGCTGGCAGGTTGGTGTGTGTCGGCTTCGTCATGGCGCTGAAACCTCGCTTTTTATGCTGGTCCAGTTTGGTAGTTGAATCAGGCCGAAATCGTTCGGAAGGGCACCGTTTTGGTGACGTTGTGTCAATCCGTGGGGGCATCTAGCGCCGTCCACTGCCCTCCTAGGGTGACGACCGTCCGCCGAATGGGCGACGGACCGTCTGGCCCTGGCTGATTGGTCGGGAGAGAGGCGAGGGTTGCCGCATTTTACACCCGTTCACCAGATGGGGCGAGAGTGTCCGACCCAGGCTACATTGCGCACGCAGCAGATGAACTTGGCCTCTGGATAGAGCGCCATCAGTTCCAGGATCTTGGCCGTCCAGGCCCCGTTCGTTTCAAAGATTACATCCGCCTGATCGTCGGCATAATAGCTGTCGAGCAAACCGCACAGCAGGCGTTCGCGTTGCGGCCCATCGACCATGCGCGACAGCTCCGTCCCGGCCGAGACCTGGCTGACGATCCCTTCGAACAGGCTGGCAATCGGGCTGGACATCCCGACTGGCCGCTCCTTCTGCCCCGCTATAGCATGCGATTTCCCGCCGTTGCGCCTAATGCCCCAATCAAAAGCGTCGGTATATCTGCAGCACTGTCGTCGTCCCCATCTCCATCGGTCTCGACCGACTTGAGTCCAGCCTCCATCAGATCACCAGGAAGCTGTCCTGGTCGATGCTCAACCCGCTGGTCAGGGTGGCGAACTGGATGGCTGCTGCACCGCCGAGACCGTCGGCGTCGTAGGACAGCGCGCCGGTGTCGGTCTCGTAGATAACCTGGGCGGTGAAGCCATTGGCGACGCCGTCCGCGTTCGCTGCAAAGGCCATGGCCGACAGCGCGCCGCCAGACAGGGCCGAGAAGATCGCCGCGTCCAGGTGGATTGCATCCTCGCCGACGCTGACGTCCGCGATCGTGTCGATGTTGCCGCTGCCAAGAGCGGTGTCGAACACGAAGTCATCGCCGCCAGCACCGCCACGCAGGTAATCTGCGCCGCCGCCGCCGTTGATCGTATCATGGCCGTCGCCGCCGAGCAGCACATTGGCCGAGGCGTTGCCGGTCAGATCATCGTCATGCGCCGAGCCGAACACGTATT
>NZ_VOGO01000036.1 GCF_007923355.1 Falsiphaeobacter marinintestinus | reverse complement strand
ATCACACCCGCAATGAAACTGAAAGCAGCCGCCTGAATTCTACGGCTGGACCCCATTAAAAATGGGGGGATTACCGTTCGATTCCGCCCCCGGGCACCATTTAAATCAAGCAAAAACAGCAACTTGTTGGATTTCTGCGCTGCAGCGAAATTCTTGTGCTAAGCGGAAAAACCCTAGCACAGTGCTAGCACAGGGGCTTTTGAGCCCTTTGATAACAACGCGCTACGAGCATAGCGCCGTGCACCTAGCACAATCCTAGCACAGTACGGTAGCAACGCTTCTTGCCGTGCTTATGGTGCTTTATCAGTGATATTGAGGGGATAGTGGGTTGATTTCATTGAGTGTAATCTTGGGTTTTGCTGATTGTTAGGGTTCACACGCTGTATTTGGTTTGGAGAAAAAGTGATCAATAGCAGTTGTTGTCGAGCCGTTGGAACTCGCGGCTCAGAAAAAATCTGACAGATGCTGTATGAGCTTGCTGAAAGGGTGCCATTTGCGGAGACTGCAAAAGAACAATGAACCGCTTTGGTACGTGCTCTAGCAGCAGTCAGGACATGGTGTGGAATTCAAAGTCATTGAGTATGAACGGTATTTCAAGCGCAATCAATTGTCAGGAACAAACACGTGCTTCCTGGTCCAAGACAATTGGGATGACTATGGGTACAAAACTGCATTTTCATTGATACTTTTTGATGCCGATGGAGCTCGAAACGAAATTGGCGAAGTCAAAATCATGCATCACGGCATGAATGGAGGGTATGTGGACTTCCCCGAGGGAATAGACGTCAGCGACACGCATGCGTCGCTAGGTCAAGATCAGCAATACTATGAAAACTTGTTGAGCTTGAATGACCCTGACCGGCTAGAAATTCTTGCGGTGTTAAGAGACGTTGTATGGCAAGAGCAAATTCTTGACGATGTGCGTGAAGATGATGCCTTTTCGACTTCTTTATGCCGCTCCGTTCGACCGAGGGACATTAAGCTATTCATATCCATATTGCACGAGCAAGCGACCCTTACGGCATTTGACTTCGATTATGATTTTCCTGGTGAAGACGCTCCGACCCTAGAGTTCCAAGTCATTCCCGAGTCGGTTCCACCAACGAACATACATGTCATTATTGGTCGTAACGGAGTGGGAAAATCCAGATTGCTCAACTCTATCAGTGATTTATTGGTGAAGGGCCGAGACAAGCGACGGGGCAAGCTCACATTTTACTCAGAGGAGGAGGAGAGTTCTGCTGTGGAAGGTTTTTCAGGAATTGTCACGGTGGCGTTTAGCGCATTCGATGATTTCGAACCTCCAGCAAGCAACGAGGGAACTCGGTCTGGTATCCGATATAATTACATTGGCCTCAAGAAGAGGCTGCGAGCTAAGACTCGCAGAACAAAGTCTAGGAACAAATCTCCAGTTGAGTTGAGTCGCGAGTTTGTCGAAAGTGTTCTCAACTGCATTCAGAGTTCGCGCCGGTCTCGATGGATTCGAGCAATGCACACCCTTGAAGATGATCCAGTTTTTGCCTCCTGGCAGATTTCTGAGATAGGTGAGCTTCCACCGGAAAATATGGCAGAAGCAGCGGAAAAGATTTTCGATGCTGCGAGTTCTGGGCACAAGATCGTCTTGTTGACGGTCACCCGGCTGGTGGAGCTTGTTGGAGAAAGGACACTGGTTCTTGTGGACGAACCAGAATCGCATTTGCATCCTCCGCTTGCTGCAGCTTTTGTTAGAGCACTTTCAGATCTTTTGGTTAGTCGAAATGGTGTCGGTGTCTTAGCGACTCATTCACCTGTAATAGTTCAAGAAGTGCCTGCGGAATGCGTTTCGCTGTTTTTTCGAGCGGGCGATGAAATTCGCATAGAGAGACCGGACTTTGAGACATTTGCAGGGAATTTGGGCAGAATAACAAGATCTGTGTTTGGCGTGGAAGTCGGAGAAAGCGGTTATCATGGTCTAATCTCGGAAGTCATTGCCAAATCTGGAAGCTTGGAAGAAGTTTATGGGGCTTTTGGAGATCAGATAGGAGCAGAAGGTCGCGGCCTAGTTCGCTCAATTTGGCGGAATTCTGAAAGTGATTAGGCTTGAGGCTCCAGTTGACGACGTCAGGAATTGTTACCTGAGAACCGTTCGAAGAACCCGAGATCCATTGTTGAAAGCTCGACTTGAGTTGGAAGTAGATCGGATCGTGGGGAGATCTGCCACCTATGTCCAATTAGCTCAAAATGAGAGTCTATTTCAGCTGGGGACAGAGGACGCTCAACACGCATCAAATGAGGAACTCGAGAATGTTTATGACAGAGTTCTGGTGAAAGGTGGCGAGAGACCCGCCTACAACAAAATTCGATCAAGCGCTCCTCTAAACGTGTGTCCGCTTTGCTTTGCGAGATTTGTGAAATCGGTCGACCATTACCTGCCGAAATCGGACTTCCCAGAGCTATCAGTTGTTTATCGAAACTTGGTTCCGTGTTGCTCGGATTGCAACAAGACGAAGGGAACCGAATACGGAGAAACAGCGGAAACGCAGCTGTTCCACCCCTATTTTGACGATTGGGGAGACTGGTTTTTTTTAATCGCAAATGTTGAGATCAACGAAGGTGTTGATGTCGCTTTTTCCGTCGAGCAACCAGATGGAATGCCCGATCTGGCATTTGAAAGGGCAACAAACCACCTTGAGACACTGGGGTTGGCTGCTTTGTATTCTGATTTAAGCGCTGTTGAACTTGGTGACGGAAAAGCCGCCTTTCAGGAGCATCATGCCGATGGAGAGGATGTCCTTCGGAGGGAGCTGCAAAGGTTGTCAGCTAGCGCGGCCCGGCGAAACAGAAATAGCTGGCGTGCAGCGATGTACCGCGGGTTATCAACATGTCATGATTTTCTATCGGGCGGTTTCGAGTTTATTCCAGACTAGTGAAAGTAGTGTCGCTTTCCTCACCATATCGCCATAACTCGTGCGGAGATGAGCCTCCCCCTTTGAAGTGGTCCGCCCCTATGATTAGGAAAGCTGAGGGTCAGAGATGGCCATTAAAAGACCCAAGCCCGAAGAGATTGTCGTGAAGTTGCGGCAGGTTGAAGTTCTGATGGGGCAAGGGATGCCCCGGATTGATGCGATCAGACAGATCGGAGTGACGGAACAAACCTATTACC
>NZ_VOGO01000035.1 GCF_007923355.1 Falsiphaeobacter marinintestinus | reverse complement strand
CTGCGCTATCTGAGGGCTGCGCGCGTGGCCATAACCTATAAACAGCGCTTCTTCCCGACGTGCTATGGCCCTGAGTTCATAGCTGAGGCCGTCAGAGACTGGATCACAGCAGTTGGCGCCAAGACGGCCTACATCGAGCAGGGATCGCCCTGGGAGAACGGATACTGCGAGAGCTTCAACGGGCGAATGCGAGACGAATTGCTGAATGGTGAAATCTTCTACTCGCTTCGTGAGGCCCAGATCATCATCGAAAGCTGGAGGAACCACTACAACACAAAACGACCACACAGTGCCTTGGGCTACCGCCCACCTGCGCCAGAGGCCACCGTCCCGATGGCACAAAGGCCGACAATACACTAACTTTCAACTTGGACCACTCAAGTGGGGCTGCTCAACCGTAGCGAATGTCTTTTCCGACGGGCCACGCTAAGAACCGTGTGAGCATCGACTACAGAATGACAATGTCGTCGAGTAGATCGTTCAGTGTGGCATTTTTTATCAAGAAGGAATCCCCAACCCCAAAATCAAATTCAACATTGCGCCCGACCTGTTTTCCATGTTGCATGACATCACTTACGCTATGCATATTCATAACGCTAAACACTAAGGTATCAATATTATTCTGGAAATCTTTGACTTTGTCATTCCCCCAACCGGATTTGAAATAAAAATGGTCAGCACCTTTTCCGCCTATCAGCCTATCAGATCCAGTGCCCCCAAACAACTTGTCGGAACCACTTTTTCCCCTCATTATATCAGCGCCACCGCCACCCCAAATTTGATCGTCGCCCCCCAGGCCAATTATCAAGTTATCTCCAGAATCCCCGCTCAAAGAGTCCGAATACCCAGAACCAGTTAGATTTTCAATGCTGATGTATTCATCCACCTCATCACCCGTTTCTAGGTTCTGAGTGTCTTTAGAAGAATTATTCAAATGTACAACAACTCCGCCTGATGATGTCTCATAAGTGACCGTGTCAACGCCTCTTCCACCATTTAGAACGTCTGATCCTTCTCCGCCATCAAGAGTATCATTTCCGTGACCGCCAACAAGAACATCGTTTCCAGCATACCCAAAAATGAAATCGTCAACACCGCGCCCAATGATCACGTCATCACCAGGCGTAATATCAATTATCTCGAGGCGGACGATCTCCCAGTCTTCAAAATGAAGTTCTATCTTTCCGTGGTCAAAGTTCAGGTCCAACGGCGACAGGTAATTGATCTGCACCTCTGCACGAGCTAGATCAGACGAAGAGGCATCCGCAGGCGCATCATCTCCAAGTTTTGTTGCTGTTACGTAGTATAGCTCCCCATAAGATTCAACATAATCAGAGACATCAATTTCGACGGATCGGCTAACCTCAGATTGGTTGACCATGAAAACTACTGTCCGACCATCGCCAGCGAAACTCGAATACTCAAGGTCTTCGTGATTTGGTCCCTCAATCAGATCGCCACGGCCAGCGACTTGCAGTCCTGCAACAGACTCTTGCATCATCTTGAAAACCGCGCCTGTGTGCTTCTGCGCCGTGCTGCCCGAACCTGTTTGCTGACGCGTCAAATTTAGCGAGGTCGAGTCCCAGGCGGTTCCCGTCACTGTCCAAACTTGGGCGGCGTCGACCCCTGCTTCTGCGAATTTGTACATCATTTCCACAAGAACGGTCGCTTGCTTCAATCCCAACCCATAGTCTTCGAGCACCTTCGATTTCAAATTCCACTCCGTAACATGGAATTCCAAATCTGAAAGGTTGCCACTTCGACTGTTCAGCTCGAGTTGTTCCTGCATGTAACGGAATGCGGAGTAAAATGCTGTTGATTGATCTCTGCCGTCCTCAACATCATCCAATTCAAAACTCTTGGCGTAAATGTGCTGAGCGATGCCTCCGATTTTGTCCACTGCACCGGCATCACCCAGTTCGTAAGCAATTGTTTCAATTTGCTCCTTATATTTGGCGTCAGGATTGCTGACACCATTTGAAGAATGCACTGTCTCAATCAAAATGAGGGCGTTGGAATTCAATGACGACAACGCTCCGTATGTTGAATTCACCATTGCGCCGGCGACTTTTCCATACTCAGAGCTCGACATATGCCCCCAATACTCGTTCCCAATTTCAAAGGATACGATCTCGACTCCATAGTACTCAGCTAAACTAACTGACTTGTGAACAAATTCAGATACCGCCTCCAAATAGCTGTCATCCAGCTCTCGGGGTTCGAAGCTTTCACTATCTATTTCTCCAATGAGTGCTGGGGTAGTAGGGATAACAATCGAGAGCGGAGCTCCCATTGCGGAAGCCAAGTCCATGAATTTGCCAAGTGGCGTGACGAGCATTCCGTCACTGCGCATAGTTGATGACGGATTGTCCGATTTTTCAAAGTGTGCGTCGTCTGTTATGTCGAAATACAACTCCGCAACTTGACCTCCGGGATATCGCCATGTCGAAATCCCAGTTGTTTCATACGCCCACTCTAAAACTTCATCCGATATATTGGCTTGATTGTGTTTGAAGATGTAGTTTCCACCGAATAGATCTCCCGACACCTTCTGGCCCAATTTTTCCTTAGACAATTTCAGAATAGTTGACATATTTTCACCTCACCAAAAAATCTCGATCACCCGATTTCAGTCAGGCAGGAAATTTCTTACCTTGAAGTAAATGTGTTCCGTTCCAAAATTGATCATTTATACCATTTTTTAAACTTTGGCCTTCTCGGTGTCTGGGTTTGGCGGCAGAGAATGGTGTCAAGAACCTCCTTCCCTCACGTGTTTTTCGCACCGACGAAGATATCCGGCAAATTTCCCGCACTTCTTTTGAGGGCACGACCGTGTTCAGCTAGAGAAACTGTCGGCTGCTATGAACGACGGCGGTACAGCGGGCTCCAAGAACGCGAGCCTGCCAACCATATGAAAATGACGAAGAGGCGCGGAAGGTTGCTGGTCTGATTCTAACCAAAACTTGCTCGACGTTGTGATCGGAACACGATCGTTATCAACTCCAAAATTTTATAGATGAAGCGATGCTTGTAGTGTCTAACAATGCCGCAGAGTTCACTTTGCCGCGCTGGCATGCAACCGATTTATTCGAAGTTCTGGCCTCGACCGGGTTCATTTGATCGCACCCCACGTCTAGGGTCAGGATGCATTGATTTTCGGCGCGCTGCGTGATTCACCGCTTCCAAAACGGAGCGGTGACATGTCTGATCT
>NZ_VOGO01000034.1 GCF_007923355.1 Falsiphaeobacter marinintestinus | reverse complement strand
AGAGGCCATCATCCCGATGGATCAACGGCCAATCATGCACTAACTTTTAAAATGGACCACTCAAGTGGGGCTGCTCAGCAGCCTGATCTGACTTGTCCAAGTTGATTGTTAGTGCGTCGTTGGCGTGCATTCGATCGGGATGATGGTTTCAGGCGCTAGCGGTTGATAGCCCAGAGCACTGTCGGGGAGTTTGGTGTAGTAGTTGTCCGTCGTCAGGAGTTTTGGAACAGAGACCAACTCGCCGAGATCGCGGTCAGCGGTGATGTGTTCAAGCTCATACTTGCAGCAATCCATCACCGGTTTCGGTATGAGTTCATCAGTGGCTGCAACTGAGCGAAAACGGCTCGATTGGTCTGTCCATGCGGATGTTGATCAGCCTAAGTCCGGATCACCCCGCCATCGAGACCATTAATCGCGATCAGGTCGTGCGTCGGATGCCGGAGTCACGGCACAGCGCGTCCAAAAGGCTTGATCGGGGCGCAAAACAACGACACCATGCCGGAGAAGATATTCCATTTGGTAATGTCGGTATGAAGTGCATGTTTAGCTTTTTACCGATGATGTGAATTACCATATCGAAATACAATTTTTTCCGGGAGCTCCATTCATGGCGAATTTCATTGTAACAACAAGGGAAGATGCGGTGGCAGACGATGGTGTCACCAGCCTGCGCGAGGCGATTGCGCTTGCCGAGGCATCGGCGGGTGCGGATACGATCACTTTCGATGCGGCGCTTTCGGGGCATACGATCACGCTTGGCGGCAGCGAACTTGTTCTCACCAGCGATGTGACCATCGACGGCGATGTTGACGGCGACGATATGGCGGACATCACGGTTTCAGGCGGCAATTTCCTGACTGCCGCCTCGCGGGTGTTCATGATTGAAAGCGGCACATCGACACTGGACGCGTTGACGATCACCCATGGCAATTCCGGGCTCTATGACGGTGGCGGGATTTACATAAACAGCAACGCGACTGTTGAAGTTACCAATAGCACAATAAGCGGTAACAGAGCGGGAGCAGGAACCGGGACTCATTTGACCTTTGGCAAAGGTGGCGGAATATACAATGCAGGCACTGCGACAATCACCAATAGCACCATTGGCGACAATCGTTCGATTGTCAGCGGCGGCGGGATTTACAATTCTGGCACTCTGACACTGGACGAAAGCACGGTGAGCGGCAATTTTGTCGGCTATTCTTCGTACTATTTCCAAACCAAAATCGGTAGCGGTGGCGGGATTTTCAATTCCGGTACCGGGGTCGCAACGATCACCGACAGTACGCTGTCTGGCAACGAGGCCACGATTGGCGGCGGCGGAATTGAAAACCATGGTACTGCGACGCTGACCAACAGCACACTCAGTGACAATGAGGCAGATTCTGGCGGCGGGGTCTCCAATCTGGGCACTGCCACACTGAGCAGCAGCACCCTGAGCGGCAATGATGCGCAATTTGGCGGCGGCGGGATATACAACCAGGGCACTACGACGCTGACCAACAGCACGGTCAGCGGAAACAATTCGGGGGCGGGCGGCGGGCTGTCCAACCCGGGCTCGATGACACTGAGCAACAGCATTGTTTTGGGCAACAGTGCCACCCGTGGGGCTGACGAGATCAGCACTGCTGGCACGCTGATTGTTAACAACTCGCTCACCGGAGAGGATGGCGAAACCGCAGCAGATGTGTTTGCGGCGTTAGATACCTCGGGCGGCGGGCTGTTGGCCGACAATGGCGGGTCGGGTCTGACCATTGCGTTGAACACCGGGGGGGCGAACCCTGCACTTGATGCTGGGGATGATGCGACGGCTCCGGTAACGGATGCAGCAGGGTCAGCGCGGGTGAACCTGCCGGTCAGTAACAATGGGCCCAATATCAGCGATCTTGGGGCGCTTGAGATGGTAGAAGATCTGGCTCCCGAGGCGGACAGCCTGATTGTCACCACGGCGGAAGACGTCGTTGATGCATTTGACGGCAAAACCTCGCTGCGCGAGGCCCTGGCTTTTGCCAATTCCGACGCTGATGCCAGTACCATCACGTTCAATGGCTCTTTGTCAGGACAGACAATCACGCTGGCAGGCAGCGAACTTGTCTTGTCCAGCGATGTCACAATTGACGGTGATATTGATGGAGACGATACGGCCGATGTTACGATATCCGGTAATGACGCCTCGCGGGTGTTCAGGGTTGAAAGCAGCATGGCGTCGCTGAACTCTTTGAGAGTCTCAGACGGCTATTCTGAGTCCTTTACCGTGGGCGGCGGTATTTACGTTCAAGCTGGAGCGACCCTCAACCTGACCAATAGCGTTCTAAGCGGCAATTATGCACGCAACGACGGGGGTGCAATTGCCAATGCGGGCACCACTACTGTGTCTGACACGACCTTAAGCGGGAACTCAGCGTGGTATGGGGCTGGTGCAATACTGAACTCTTCTGATGCGACTCTCAATTTGATCAACAGCGTGATTGACGGCAACAGTTCTTACTGGTCCGGCGGCGGTATGATCAACGCTGGAACCGCAATCGTGTCCAACAGCACAGTCAGCAACAATTCGGCGCTTTCCAACGGAGGAATGTTGAACAGTGGTGAATTGACATTGTCCAACAGTACGATCAGCGGTAACCGCGCTTTCTTTAGCGATTACCTTTATGCTGGTGGAAACGGCGCCGGCTTAAGTAATAGTGGTTCTGCGACGTTGGAGAACACGACAATCAGCGGGAATATTGCCGACGTGGGCGGCGGCGGAATCCGAAACTTGAGCGCGGGCAACTTAACACTTTTGAACAGCATCGTTCTGGGGAACTCTGCGCCGACAGATGCAGAGCTTTCTGTATCCGGCACATTAACGGCGACCAACTCGCTCATCGGCGCGGACGGCGAAACAGCAGCGGACGTGTTCGCAGAACTGGATGCGTCTGGCGGCGGGCTGCTGGCCGACAATGGCGGGCCGGTTCAGACCATCGCGCTAAAGGCAGGCTCACTGAACCCGGCGCTGGATGCCGGCAATGACGCCACAGTCCCGGCAACGGATGCGCGCGGCACCTTGCGGGCCGACATCCTGAATGTGGTCAACAACGGTCTGAACATCAGCGACCTTGGCGCTTTCGAACTGGTAACCACCCAATCCGGAAGCAATGGCCCGGATATCATAACGGGCACCGATCTGGGTGAGATCCTATCCGGCAACGGCGGCAATGATATCATCCATGGGCTTGGCGGCCGCGATATCATCTCGGGCGATTTCGGCAACGACCAGCTGTTTGGAGGCAACGGGAGTGACGTCATTCTTGGCGGGTCCGGAGCCGACCAGATCGAAGGAGGCCTTCAGGATGACGACCTTCAGGGCGGAGCAGGAAACGACACGCTTCTGGGCGGAAACGGGAATGATCAGCTGAGCGGTGGCGATGGCAACGACCGGATAAACGGAGGCCTTGGCGCAGATCTTCTGTATGGCGGGGCGGACAACGACACGTTCATCTATCAGTCTTCCGACGACAGCC
>NZ_VOGO01000033.1 GCF_007923355.1 Falsiphaeobacter marinintestinus | reverse complement strand
GACCGAGGTCATTGATGCTCTGACCGACCTGTTCATTCTTCGGGGCGTGCCTGCTTACATCAGGTCTGACAACGGCCTATGTCGGGAAATTCTGGCTGCTTAGGTCAGCAGGTCATGGGGCATCCGGCGAACCGGATCCCCTGTTAGATTTGCCCAGACGGGCTCTGCCGTCAAGAAGTGGTCTCTCCCATAGCAAACACAAGGTACGCGCGCTGGCGGCCTTCACCGTCCTTAAGACGAGATCCGAAATCCCAAGCAGAAAGCCCGAACATTATCTACGAGGTCAGCGAACTGCCTCCACGGCTCTTGTCAGAGAGAGGTCCTTCCGCCTGGGCTCACCCCCTCAAAGAAGGGGCGATAGGGTTCGCCATGTTTGACTACGGCGTGTACGGTGCGCGCCATCTTGGCCGCGATCGCGGTGTAGGCCTTGCGACGCAGATGGGCATTGTGTCGATCCTTCGAGATGTATCGCTCGAACTTGTCGCGGAAACTGTTGGTCCGCTTCAGCACGGCCGTCTGTCCTGCCATCCAGAGCGTGCGACGCAGCCGGGCATTACCGTACTTCGAGATTTTACTCTGACCGCGGAACATGCCGGACTGCACGGTGGCGAGGTCCATCCCGCAGAACTTCAGAAACTGGCGGTGGTGCCGGAATCGACGCAAGTCGCCTGCCTCGGCCAGGATCGTCATCGCGTTGATCGGACCGATGCCTGGGATGGTCGTCAGAAGCTGGTAGTCGGGGTGATCAGATAACAATTCGACAGCCCGAGCCTCGATCTCATTGCGTTGGCGGACGAGGCTGCGCCCTTCGGCCAGTACCAGACGGAACATACTAACGGCATCGGAATCTGGATAAACCGGCAGGCCGACCGAGCTAACGGCCGTGGCGTAAATATCTGAAAGTAGGCGTTCTTTGGAGACCTTCCGACCGACTACCTGCCACGCATCGGCGATGAAAGCCTCCCTGCTCATGGTCGAGATCATGTGCGGCGTCGGGTACTTCTCCAGAAACGCCAGGAACCAATCGGTCCGCGAACTGCGATGGAAACGCTCCGCCTCGGGAAAGTATAGCGGTAGGTAATGTGTCAGGATCCGGTGCCACAGCTCGGTCTTCGAACGCGAGACGATCTCGTGGGTCTTGGAGAGCTCCTGAATGTCGGCGGTGCCGGTGACCAGTGGGTCGTGGAAGAATTGCACCGCTCCGATCTCCAGCATGTGCAGGATGACCTGGGCGTCCTTTGGATCGTTCTTGTCCCAGCTGTTATGTAAGGCCTCGCGCGTCCGAGCCAATCCGACAGAAGAGATGAGCTTCAGGTCGAACCCGGCTTGGCCAAGATGGTTTGCCAGAGGGCGGTGATAATTACCGGTCGCCTCGAACCCGATCCGTACCGGCAGTTCGTAGCTGGCAAGAGAAGTGGCCAGGCGCTGAAAGTCCTCCAGCGTGTTTGTGATCGTCAATCGGCGACGGCGCTTCTTGCCGGGAATGCTAATCAGCACCTCGTGCCGGTGCTTGGAAATGTCGATGGCGACCAGCACGGTCGAAGCAATAGAATGGGTAGCGGTCATAGCCGGTCTCCTCAGCGGTGTGGTTTACGCAAAACCACTGTTGAGACCTGAGACCCGGTTATGGCCACCCGCTACGCGATTTGGGGGCTGCGCGCGTGGCCATAACCTCTCAGCAGCCCTTCTTCCCGACGTGCTACGGCCCCGAATTCATAGCCGAGGCCGTCAGAGGGTGGATCACAGCAGTTGGGGCCAAGACCGCATTCATCGAGCCTGGGTCGCCCTGGGAGAACGGATACTGCGAGAGCTTCAACGGGCGGATGCGAGACGAGCTGTTAAACGGTGAAATCTTCTACTCGCTTCGTGAAGCCCAAATCATCATCGAAAGCTGGAGGAAACATTACAATACCAAACGACCCCATAGTGCATTGGGCTACCGCCCACCTGCGCCAGAGGCCATCATCCCGATGGATCAACGGCCAATCATGCACTAACTTTTAAAATGGACCACTCAAGTGGGGCTGCTCAGTCGTTGGACAGCCCGTCGCCAAGCAACCCCTGCGCGACCTTCGGCTGTACCATCAAATGCATCGTGATCCGCCTTCCGAACAGCGTCTTGGTTCCGTCGCCGGCTCGGGTCCTGGTGATAGGGGTGCCATCCCACAACGAAGAGAGGGTCGAAATCGTCTTGAGGCGATTGTCCTTGCTCATGCCGAACCCACCGAGGAACTGCCCGCCTTCGTCCGAGAACATGCCTAGCGACATTTTTCCTTTGGCTAACAGCTTTTGGATCCCCTCAACTGTCGGATCGCTGACAATAACGGCTGGTTCCACAGGCGGCTTGGGCTCCGGCCCCAATGCGTCGAGATCGGCCGTTGCCGCGGTGCGATCCCCTTTCCCTGTTTTGAACACCTTCATTGCCAGCTCATGATCGGCTTTCCAGATCGCATGATCGTTCTTCCACTTCTCGACCTCGTCCTCATATCGCGCCCATTGGGTGCGTTCCCAATCCCGGATGCTTTTCGTTAGGATCTTGTCCACCGAGCTTTTGCGTTCACCCGACCGGGCAATCGTAAGCGCATATAAGGAAACCGGGGCCGTACCACCTAACGTTTGAACATCAGCAATCACTTGGGTACCAAGGCTGGCGGAAGCTAAAACCGACTGTGCGGCGATCTCGATCGGAGCCTGCGTGAGATCCTGGGCAGCCTCCGCTGCTGCGCGCAAAGGACCCAAAGCCTCCACCGGGTACGGATCGGGATCTGGAATATCGCGGACAAGCGGTAGCGGGCCTTCGTGTGACACTGGTCGCTTGTCGGTAAACCCTTCTTGAGACGCGATCTCAGCGGCTTGCGTGTGTAGCGTCTTGAATGGCGTCGGTCCGCTCATTGATCATACTCCGCTTTGACGAATGCTAGGAAGTTCGCCCTCGCATCCGGCTTCATGAATTTGATGATTGCGACTGCGTAAGCCCGAAGCTCGATCACATCCGCATGCATTGCCCAGAAGGTGGCTTCATCCATGTGTGAAAAAAACGGTGCGATCGGAGGTCCGGCTCGCCGGCCGGCTATCGTCTCGTCATAGATTTGAGCGACTTCTCCAGCTTCAACCGGTTCCAGCGCCGCCAGGAAAGTCGCTGTAAGAAGCATCAACTCCTCGATCTCAAGGTGGTGGCGCAGAAGACCAGCGACGAAGAGCCGGCTTGCTTTGTCGTCCAAATCCGTGATCGGCTGAAATAGGTAGTGACGGTGCAATGCGCCACTAAACGTTACTGTAATTTCCTGAGCACTAAGGATCGTTGCGTTGAGCCTTCGCTAGTTCGATGACTTCCACAAAATCTGATTGCGGCCAGCGTGATAGGGAGCCCAGCTTCACAGGGCGTGGTATCGTACTATCAGCCACCCTGCGCCAGAAAGTGGGAAAGCTGATCGAAAGCAGATCCGTTCCTTGCTTGGCCGTCAAAAGAGGGCCAAGCGGATCGGGGTTGCGCAGATGAGCAGCCCCACTTGAGTGGTCCATTTTAAAAGTTAGTGCATGATTGGCCGTTGATCCATCGGGATGATGGCCTCTGGCGCAGGTGGGCGGTAGCCCAATGCACTATGGGGTCGTTTGGTATTGTAATGTTTCCTCCAGCTTTCGATGATGATTTGGGCTTCACGAAGCGAGTAGAAGATTTCACCGTTTAACAGCTCGTCTCGCATCCGCCCGTTGAAGCTCTCGCAGTATCCGTTCTCCCAGGGCGACCCAGGCTCGATGAATGCGGTCTTGGCCCCAACTGCTGTGATCCACCCTCTGACGGCCTCGGCTATGAATTCGGGGCCGTA
>NZ_VOGO01000032.1 GCF_007923355.1 Falsiphaeobacter marinintestinus | reverse complement strand
GGCGTGGGCCGAGCCAAACACCTTCTCGAACCCCGAGATCACATCGCCCTCCGCCGAGCCGCCCGAGGCCGACTGGAAGCCGTCGCCATCAGCCGTCAGGTCCACGGTCACCCCAGAGGCAGAGTCGGTGTAGAGCACAAAGTCGACGCCGTCGCCGCCCTCCAGCCTGTCGCCATCTGCACCGCCGCGTATGTTGTCATTGCCGCCAAGGCCAAGGATCCAGTCCGCGCCCGCCCCGCCATAGAGCGTGTCATTCCCATCCGTGCCAAACATCACGTCCGGGTCGGACCCGCCGACCTGAGTGGTCAGCTGCAGCTCGAACGCGCCCAGATCGGAACTGTTACCGCCATTGTTGGCCACCCCGGACTGGTCCGCCCGACCAGCCCCCCGCGCATCCGTCGCCGGGGCCGCGCTGTCATCGCCGGCGTCTAGCGCCGGGTTCGTCACATCGCCGTTCAGCGCAATCGTCTGAACCGGCCCCCCATTGTCCGCCAGCAACCCGCCGCCGTTGGCGTCAAGGGCAGCGAACACATCGACTGACTGTTCGCCATAGGCGCCCGTAATAGACTTTGTAATATATAGCTTCCCGACCCCCACACCATACATGGTGATTTCATTCATGGGTCCTTCTGGGGACACTCTATTGCCAAGAACAATGCTATTTATCAGATCGACACGGCTACTACTGTATATTCCCTGGTAGCCGATATTGCCGGTGACGGTACTGTTCACGATGGTCAATTGCTTGTAAGGGCCACTAAACACTCCCGCGCCACCATAATTTGCGGTATTCTCAGCAACCGTAGTGGAGGTCAGTGTCGCGCTACCGTTGTTAAATAGCCCCCCCCCAATGAGCCGGCGTTTCCGCTCAGCGTGCTGTTGTTCAGGTTTATCGTCCCGATGTTGCTTATTCCCCCACCTTGACCCCCGACGTTATCCAAGATGGAACTGTTGTTTACGCTTAGCTGGCCTCTGCTGTATATTCCACCGCCAGGTCCCTCCGAAATATTTGCGCTGACATAGCTTTCGTTCAGCGTCAATGTGCCGTAGTTCAACATCCCTCCGCCACGTGCTTGAGTGGCAAATCCTGGCCCAACGCCTTCGCCCGAGGTATTCCCGCTGACGGAGCTATTGGTCATTGTCAGGTTGCCGAGGTTGGCAACACCGCCCCCTCTAATTGCTTTGCTATCGGTCACAGTGCTGTTTGTAAGGTATAGAGTCGCCGAAGCATCGATCAGAAGTGCGCCGCCGCGTTCAAGGGTACCGGTAGCAAGCCCATCAGTAATCGCCAATGCTTCAAGCGTCGAAGTTCCGCCAATGATGTGAAATACTCGCGAAGTATCGTTGCCCGAAATCGTGACATCCGCCTTATCATCCCCATCGATATCACCATCAATATAGACATCGCTGGACAGCTCCAGCTCGGCCCCGCCAAGCGTGACGGTTGCACCGGACAGTGCAGCATCAAAAGTGATGGTGCTTGCATCTGTGTTAGAATTGGCGAAGGCTAACGCCTCGCGAAGTGATGTCTCGCCATCCATCGCATCGACGGTATCTGAGGCGATGGTCACGATCAGGCTAGGGGTTTCGCTGCCGGCCTCGACCGCTCCAAGGTCGCTGATATTCGCACCATTGTTCGCCGCCGTTGCATCGTCCACACGGATGGCTCCTCGGGCATCGGTCATGGCGCCAGCTTCCGCTGCTGCTGCGTCATTCCCCGCATCCAACGCCGGGTTTGTCACGTCGCTATTAAGCGTAATGGTCTGAACCGGTCCGCCGTTGTCGGCCAGGAGCCCACCGCCATTGCCAGCCAGCGATGCGAATACATCTGCAGCTGTTCCGGAGGTGATAGAGGTCGTCGCCGTGATTGTGCCTCCGGATTCGTAGATTTCGGTGCCCGTCCCTGCGTTGTTGCCCAGTACGATGCTGTTTGTCAGCGTGGCCGTGCCACCGTTCAATATCCCACCACCCTGAGTGCTTGCTGAATTTCCGCTGATTGTGCTGTTTGTCAGCGTGGCCGTGCCACCGTTCAATATCCCACCGCCGCCGTCGGCATTATTCCCGCTGATCGTGCTGTTGGTTAGCGTCACCGTACCGCCAAGTAGGTTGGAGAACCCACCGCCATATAAATCCGCCGAGTTGCCGTTGAGCGTGCAGATGGTGAGCGTTGCGCTGCCCTCGTTGGAGATCCCGCCACCGACGATATCGGCATAGTTTGCACTGATCGTGCTGCTGGTCAGCGTTATTGTGCCACCGTTGAATATTCCACCGCCGACGTCCGCCGAATTGCCGGTAATCTTCGTATGCATCAGGCGAGCCGCCGCACCACTGGCAATGATCACTCCACCGCCGATAACGCTGCTTCCACCAGTAATAGTAAGAGCGTCCAATGTCGCTGTGCCAGCCGAGACCCTGAACACGCGCGATTCGCCATCGCCGTCGATGGTGATGTCAGCCACATCGTCATCCCCAATGATATCACCGTCAACAGTCACATCAGTGGTCAGTTCCAGCTCGGTCCCGCTCAGTGTGATCGTTGCTCCTGAAAGGGCGGCGTCAAAGGTGATTGTGCTGGCATCCACGTTCGAATTCGCAAAGGCCAACGCCTCGCGCAGCGAGGTCTGATAATCATAAGCATCGACCACATCGGAAGTCGTGGTCACGATCAGGCTGTCTGCTTCTCGCAACTCCAAGGCCCCAAGGTCGCCAAAATTCGATCCATCGTTGCCAACGCCAACGATGTCCCCGCGCTGCCCACCAGCAGCATCCGTCGCAGGAGCCACACTGTCATCCCCCGCATCCAGTGCAGGGTTCAAAACGTCGTTCAAAAGCTCAATTGTCTGCACCGTTCCACCATTGTCGGCCAGCAAACCACCGCCAGTACCTTCAATGGCAGCAAAGACGTCTGCAGCTGTCTCGCCGCCGCTGCCAGTAAGCGAATTTGTGACCGTGAACGTTCCATTATCGTTGTACTCGGCCCCTGTCGTTGCGGTGTTGCCCAGCACGATACTATTGACCAACGTTGCTGTACCCCAGTTCCCCAGACCTCCGCTATAAGCAGAATTGTTGCCGCTTACCGTGCTATTGGTCAGGGTCGCAGCCCCAAAGTTCTCAATCCCGCCGCCAGCGACGTTCTGTGCCGTATTGCCACTCAGCGTGCTGTTGGTCATCGTGGCCGTGCCGTTGTTAAAAACCCCGCCACCACTGCTGTTTGCATAATTGCCGCTGACGGTGCTGCTGTTCAGGACAGCAGTCGCAGTGAATGAAACAAATATCCCGCCGCCGCTGTAATCGGCCGAATTGCCGCTTACAGTGCTGTTGGTCAGGTTCAATGCACCGCCATAATTCTGAATCCCGCCACCGAAATAGGCTGTGTTGCCAGTTACTGCGCTGTTGATGAGATTAGCAGTAGCTCCCGTCTGTATATAGATGCCTCCGCCATTGCCCGCTCCGGCATTTCCACCTGTAATCGTAAGCGCATCCAGCGTCGACGTTCCGCCAGTCACATAGAACACCCGCGAGAGATTGCCGCCTGAGATCGTGATATCAGCGGCATTGTCTCCGTCAATATCACCCTCAATAGTCACATCCGTGGACAGCTCAAGCTCGCCCTCAGCCGCATCTAGAATGATCGTTTGACCGGACAGATAGGCCTCAAAAGTGATCGTATCAGCCCCGGCGGCCGCATCAGCAAGATCGATCGCTTCTCTCAGCGAGGTAACACCGTCAAAGGCGTCCACAACGTCGGCAGTTGTATCTACGATGAAATTGGCCATTTAAATCCTTATCGTGCACGATGTGTCTTCAAAGCTTGGGGATGCGTCTCTGCCAGCCAACAGACCTTTAATACATTATCCGGGTAAACCTTAAGGTACGCCATGAATGCTTCAACAAATACAATCGGCTTCAGTGGGTACCTTAGGTAAACTTAACCGGTGAATGCGTTTGCACTATGCAGTCAGGCCTAGCCTGGCAGACCCATGGTATCTGTACGGCAAAACACCCACGTGTAGGGCGGCGCCAGCGCCTCGGGCGTTGTGAGAGCTTTGCAGGTCAGATCACCAGGAAGCTGTCCTGGTCGATGCTCAACCCGCTGGTCAGGGTGGCGAACTGGATGGCTGCCGTGCCGCCGAGACCGTCGGCGTCGTAAGACAGCGCGCCGGTGTCGGTCTCATAGATGATCTGGGCGGTGAAGCCATTGGCGACGCCGTCCGCGTTCGCCGCAAAGGCCATCGCTGACAAAGCGCCGCCAGACAGGGCCGAGAAGATCGCCGCGTCCAGGTGGATCGCATCCTCGCCGACGCTGACGTCCGCGATCGTGTCGATGTTGCCGCCGCCAAGAACGGTGTCGAACACGAAGTCATCGCCGTCAGCCCCGCCACGCAGGTAATCCGCGCCGCCGCCGCCGTTGATCGTATCATCGCCGTCGCCGCCGAGCAGCACATTGGCCGAGGCGTTGCCGGTCAGATCATCGTCATGCGCCGAGCCGAACACGTACT
>NZ_VOGO01000031.1 GCF_007923355.1 Falsiphaeobacter marinintestinus | reverse complement strand
GAGGCCATCATCCCGATGGATCAACGGCCAATCATGCACTAACTTTTAAAATGGACCACTCAAGTGGGGCTGCTCACGGGTATCACAAGCTTTGTGCAACAGAGCCGCTTCCTGAGTATATCAGACCAATTTGGCTGGTGGAAAGAAGGCATTCGCTGTGTGCAGGTAGTTTCCCGTCCTAAACTTGGAGAACGGCCCCGAGCATAATGTTCATCTAGGTGTTTCATCCCGGATGATCACATAGTCCCTCGTCGGTCGGCGCTTTTCATGGCACGGTCTGTTTTGAGCGAGGCGCAGGATGGGAGAACGACATGCTGATCAAGCTGCACAGCCGAGCGACCACGACGCCGAAGATCAGAGCGGCGATCCAGCCGAGCGACGAACCAGCTTGGGTTCTTGCGGAGCGCAACGGGACGACGGAGCAAACCGTTTGGAAATGGCGCAAGCGCGACAGCGTTGCAGATCTCAGCCGTACGCCGCACCGTCTCCAGACGGCACTGACACCAGCTCAAAAGGCCGTTGCGGTGGCGTTGCGCAAGACGCTTCTGATCTCGCTCGATGATCCGCTTGCCGTGGTGCGCGAATTCCTGAACCCGAACGTCTCACGTTCGGGTCTCGATCGCTGTCTTCGCAGGCGCGTTGTAGGCAACCTGCGTGACCTGCAGGCCAAGGTGGCACGGCCAAAGCACAGCGGCTTCAAAGCCTATGAGCCCGGATACATCCATATAGAGGTGAAGTATCTGCCTCAAATGGCGCATGAGACCTCGCGGCGTTACCACTTCGTGGCCATCGACCGCGCGACACGATGGGTCTTCATTTGCGTTTTCAAAGCAAAAATAGCGGCCAACGCAAGACGCTTTCTTCGCGATCTCGAGCGCACATGTCCGATCCGCATTCGCACGATTTTGATCGTCAACAGCAAGGAGTTCACGGATCGCCTCTTCGGTTTTCGCAAGCGTGCTGCGAGGGGTAAGCACGAGTTCGACAAGCTCTGCGTTGACCTCGACTTCGAGCACCGCCTGACCCCTCCGAAGTCACCCCAGACCAATGGTATGGTCGAGCGCTTCAACGGACGGGTCGAAGAAGTTCTTCAAAGCCATCACTTCCGATCTGGCGAGGAGCTGGAAGACACGCTGCACCGCAATGTCTGGCTCTACAACCAACAACTCCCGCAATCAGCCTTGGGCAGCAAGTCGCCCTTGCAGGCGATGAAGGAATGGCACAAACTCAAGCCTAAACTGTTCAAGCAACAGCCATACTACCTACCGGGATGTGACAGGTAGCGAGACAATAAGCGTTGTATGACTTTCACAGGTCCCTTGCGCCAAAATCAACCGAAATTGTAAAGCCGCGATTACCCTGCGAAAAAATCCCAGCTGCAAAGTTCAGTGACTGACCGGAATTCCGGTTACCACGAACTCAACAAATACCGCGTCCATTTTGAGCGAGTAATCCGTTAAGTGACTACCTCCAAAATCTGTCGGAGGATAGTTTGTTTGTTTGTTAAATTTCAAAGACCACTCACCCTCCGGATTGCAGTTCCGAAATGCTTGTCGGGTGCTATCGTACTCTCGCATAGGTGAGTAAATTGACATTGCATCCATGAAATCATTTGAGAATCGACTTTCGTCGATATCGACGTGATTCATTTTCGGAGGTGTAAGTCTCCCGCCATGCATGACGTTGTTTAATTGATGAACCGCAATGCTCAATTCGCTGCCAGAAACACTTCCAGGCGGGATAGACGTATCCCACCAAAAAACTTTCGCTGAAACAAGCATCACATCTCGCAAGCCTCCGAATACTTCAATCAATTCTCCAGATTTATCCCGTACAGTTGAAAATCTGACGATTTCCCCATCATTCAGCGCCTTCAGTTCTTCGCTCAATAAGTTCGGTGAATCTGTCTGTGCAACGGCAAAGATAGACCTCAATTCTATGCGCCCTGACTGTTCGCGGTCTACCGCAGCGCTAACTTGCCTCGCCCAGCCTAACAGTTTGTCTGCGTACCCTGTTCCTTCGTCTCCTTCCTGGGGATCAGTCAAAGAAGGGAACATCGAAAAATTGATCTCATTTCCATCTTGATCAAACATCTTCGGGTAAACGATTTTTAATCCTTCGTTTGCCAAAAATAAGAATCTATAGGCTTCGCGGAGGTTCTCCTTCAGAGATGCTCGAAGTGTGGAAATCCGTTCTCCAATATTGAGAGCTGAGCCAGGAATTTCGGCTTGAGAATTTCTTGCCAATGCAACATCAAATCGTGTCTTCAGAATTTTTCGACTTTTCTCAATGGAATTCCTCTTGGTTGCCGCCAATACCGAAACCCTTTCTGCTTCGGCGATGGCTTTTCTTTTCTCGCCCTCGTTTTTGAAAAGCTCGGCGGCATCAATCATTTTCTTTGCAAAATCGAGATCTGCTTTCACCTGCTGTTCAACTGGACCGTCCGGGGCAAGTTCAGCATTGGAGTTGACAAACTCATACGCAGCAATCCAACGATCAAGCACGTCGTTAAACATCCTAAGCGAAAGCTCCATTGCATCATCGCGAATGGCCAATGCTCTCACTAGGTAGTCGACACCGCTATGCAGCAATTCATCATAAGCCAGAAGATTGATAGATCCTACATCAACGACCCGACTTGCACTCCAAATTTCTTGGATGATCTCCCTCTCAAGAGACCCTAATTCCGCCCCCAGTGCCTTGGGGTTCTTTATATTCGGAAGAAGTTTTTTCAGTTGGCTCTCAGTAAACAGTCTCTCTGATTGAGGAAATTCCGTTGTCACAAATTCTTCGTCTGGCCTGGCTGTATTCGCAATGATCAACTCAACATCGCGACTAATATTTGAAATTGAATCAACTACATTTTCCAGATGTTCTTTCATTCACTTGTCCCATTCGTGGTTTCTATTCACTTTAAATACTCGTAAGAATATTATCTGAATGACGACGGCCAATTAGAAGCATTCAAATTGGGTTGCTGGGCAAACTTCGACCTCATCCTGACGAATGTCCGTTTCTTCCGTGATTGGCGCTTCCTGAGCACTTGGTTCGAGATTTTCTTTGACTTCAGCTTTGTTCCGGCGTGGTTTTTCCGTTTCCCCCCGTCCGGACGTACCGTCAGCTATTCTTTTTTCTTCGTTTTTAATTCGATTCTTGTTGTTCTCCAGTTCATTCCTGTGTCGTTGCGTTAGGCTAGCTGTCTCATCGTCAAATTTCCGGGCCATTCCCGATACCGGTATTTTTTTCCATCCATCCGTTATGTACCCATTGTCGTCGATGATATGGGGGTTTGCGACTGATGGTTTCGAGGCATCTTTTAAAGCATCTATTCCTACGTCGATAGCCCATCCGTATGGTGTCATTGACTTCACTATGTATTCCGCAAGGGTAAGAGGAGCTTGAAAAAATATTTCGTGGTGTAATTTCTGAAGGTCCGGCTTAACGTATTCACCATTGGGTCCAATTATTAGGCCCACATCCGGCTTTATAGGTCCGGCTGCCGATATGCTTGGTCCGCGGGTGCTTTTCTGAAAATCGATCTCGCCCAGTTTTAGCAATGTTGAACGAATGTATGACGGCCCTGTGGCAGCATAGCCTCGCGATTTTTGCTTGCTTGGTCTGAATTTTTGGCCCCGTATTGCGGTTATGTTAGCACTGGTTTTTTTTGCTTCTGCGCCCCCGGCGATGCCTTCCACAGCACCTATAACCGAAGTTGCGCCTGCCAAAACAAGGAATTTTCGCCTGGTCAAATTAGATAGATCGAATTTTGTTTCAATATGAGCGGCAAACGACAGTCGTGAAGACGAGTTGCGCAAAATGATCTAACCTTTCTTTTAGAAGAGAACCCCAAGTGTAACACCATCGTGCTCAGTTTTACGCTGCTTTGTGCGCAGGTCAAGGTTTTCGTGCGTGTTGCGCGGTGTTCCGGGCACCTCGCGCCTAGATGTTTCATCCGGGATGATTACATAGTTCGCGTTACAATAGGCGGCAAGGAACTGGCCCCATCTTCTCTCAGTAAGTACACGGACGTGTCTCTCAGAAACAAAATGCTGGACTTGGATGAGCCATGGTTTTCGATCAATTTGGCCACGCTTGATAACGAGCTTCAAAACGCCATAGCCCAAAACAAGATTGACTACGATGACGTCTCGCAAACAATAACGTACTACCCGAAATTAGAAGGCATGGTGCGGAAGAAAAAATTCTAAATTCAATTGTTGGACTACATGTAGCGAATGCTCGTCCTCTTCCGAGAGGTTCATCGTCTGCATTATTTAGTAAAGTGCTTGAACTACGCCACCCTTGTCGAACCTTCAGCAAGCTTGATCAAGCGACCCTAATTGTTTTCTAGCGATAGCGACTGGCTGGGCCGATTTCCTTGGGCCTTAGAGCCGCTATCGCTCTCCGGGCATTTAGCAGGAAAATCCGCGAAACGTGACTTTGTCCGCGTCGTCATCGTGCAAGTGCGGCGAACGACAGGTTCGACGGGCCGCAACGCAGCATGGAGGTGTAGCGGCCAACGACACCTCATGGCCGATCACGACCAAAATGATCGGGTGACCGGACTGTGCACGCCCGGCCACCCAGCTCCTGTATCAGGAGTGTCGGGTAGGTATTTCGCGACAATCCAGACGCGTTTGCAGCCAGTCCAGCACCTCATCCTCAACCCATCCCACCCTGTTAGGGCCCAGCTGTACCCGCTTGGGGAATTGGCCTGCCTTCTCGAGGCGTGCGACGTGTTGCGGTTGAGCCTCCCCCTTTGAAGTGGTCCGCCCCTATGATTAGGAAAGCGGAGGATCAGAGATGGCCATTAAAAGACCCAAGCCCGAAGAGATTGTCGTGAAGTTGCGGCAGGGTGAAGTTCTGATGGGGCAAGGGATGCCCCGGATTGATGCGATCAGACAGATCGGAGTGACGGAACAAACCTATTACC
>NZ_VOGO01000030.1 GCF_007923355.1 Falsiphaeobacter marinintestinus | reverse complement strand
CCGTGCTGTTGGTGAGTGTCGTCGTCGCGTAGTCACCCGCGCGTATCCCACCGCCATCGTCGACGGCAGTATTACCGCTCAGCGTACTGCTCACCAATGTGGCCGAGCCAAGGTTGTGAATCCCACCTCCGGCAATCGCAGAATTGTCGTGCAGTGTGCTGTTGGTCAGCGACACAGTGCCGGAGTTCGCGATCGCGCCGCCGTAGGATCCGAAGTTGTCGCTGAGCGTGCTGTCGACAATGTTCACACTGGCGCCGCTGGTGACATACAAACCGCCGCCACCCGAGCTGTGGCCATCCGTGATGTTCAGCGCATTTAGCGTCGATGTCCCGCCGGCCGCATGGAATACGCGCGACGCATCATCACCGGAAATCGTGATATCGGCATCACCGTCGCCATCCGTATCGCCATCGATGACGATGCTGGTCGACAGAACAAGCTCGCTGCCCCCAAGCGTGAGCAGATGCGCGCCAGCGCCCAGATCGAACGTGATCGTGCTGGTGTCGGCGTTGGAGTTGGCAAAGGCCACCGCCTCGCGCAGCGAGGTTACGCCATCGGTTGCATCCACAACATCCGATGCGGTGGTCACGATCAGGCTGGGCGCATCAGACTGCGCTTCCACCGCACCCAAATCGCTGATGTTCGCGCCGTTATTCGCCACGACCGCATCTGCGCGGCCTGCGCCACGGGCATCCGTTGTTGGCGCCGCGCTGTCGTTGCCCGCATCCAGTGCAGGGTTCAGCAGATCGGGATTCAGCGCGATGGTCTGCACGGGGCCGCCATTGTCCGCCAGCAAACCGCCAGCGCCACTCAGTGACGCGAACACGTCTGCGGCCGTCTCGCCCCCCAGCCCGGTCAGTGACGTAGAGTTGATGAAAGTACCGTCATTGGCGTTCGGCGACGTGGTGGCCGTGTTGCCAAGAACGATGCTGTTTTCCAGAATCAAACCGCCGCCACCGGAGCTGTGGAAGAACCCGCCGCCGTTAGCGTTCGCATCATTGCCGCTGATCGTGGTGTTCAGCAGCGTCGCTGACCCAAAGTTGAAAAGCCCGCCGCCGGAAAGCCCGGCAGTGTTTCCGCTCAGCGTAGCGTTGGTCAGCGTTGCCGTACCGGTATTAAAAATGCCGCCACCCGAGTAAACCGCGTCATTGCCGCTGACCGTGCTGTTGGTCAGCGTTACCGTGCCCAGATTGCGAATACCCCCCCCGTTATAGGCCTCGTTTCCACTGATCGTGCTGTTGATCAGATGAACATCACCACCACCAAAGATCATCAGGCCGCCGCCGTCGTCGGATCCCGCATTGCCGTTGATAAGTGTCAGCGATTGAAGCGTTGCGTCGCTGCTCACAGACAACACACGTGAGGCGTCATTGCCCGAAATCGTGATATCCGCTGCATCGTCGCCGTTGATATCACCGTCAATGATCACGTCACTTGAGATGCTCAACTGTGTTCCACCCAGAACAATGGTCTGGCCAGACAGGCTTGCATCAAACGTAATCGTGCTGAGATCAGCATCCGAATTGGCCAAAGCCAGAGCTTCGCGCAGAGACGTCTCAAAATCATAAACATCTACAACGTCGGACGCCGTTGTCACAATCAGGCTCGGAGCTTCGACCAGTACTTCTAACGCACCAAGGTCGCTGATGTTGCCCCCGTTGTTTGAAACCGCAGGATCATCGAAACGCGGTGCACCGGATGCATCTAAGGCAGGTGCAATGCTGTCATCCCCAGCATCCAACGCCGGATTGGTCACGCTTGTATTGAGAGCGATCGTCAGAACCGGCCCGCCATTGTCGGCCAGCAGTCCGCCGCCATAGGCGTTCAGCGCTGCGAATACATCCGCAGCTGTCCCGGATGTCAGAGAGGTCGTGGCAGTGACAGTGACAGCGCCCCCCACATTTGCATTCGTCGCAGCAGTATTCCCAAGCACAATGCTGTTGCTCAGCGTCGCTGTGCCATAATTGTGGATCCCGCCGCCAGATCTCGCATAATTCCCGCTGAGCGTGCTGTTGATCAGCGTCGCAGTGCCTATGGGATTGTTGAAGATTCCTCCCCCGTCCCCTACACGTGTAAATAGGTCCGGGTCAAAATAAAGACCAGAAAAGTAATAAATGATGGCGGTGTTTTCGCTGAGGGTGCTGTTGGTCAGCGTCACCGTGCCAGCATTGAAAATCCCTCCTCCGTACGACGCCCTGTTTTCGCTGAGCGTGCTGTTGGTCAGCGTCGCCGTGCCAATATTTAAAATGCCGCCACCAGGTCCATACGCGTAATTCATGCTGAGCGTGCTGTTGGTGAGTGTCGCCGTGCCACGGTTGATCATCCCGCCGCCGCCGTAAAGCGTCGCCTCGTTTCCGCTGAGCGTAGAATTGGTCAGCGTCACCGTGCCAGTATTCTCAATCCCTCCTCCGTACGTCGCCCTGTTTTCGCTGAGCGTGCTGTTGGTCAGCGTCACCGTGCCAGCATTGTAAATCCCTCCGCCGTACTTCCCGTAGTTTGTGCTGATTGTGCTGTTGGTGAGCGTCGCCGTGCCTTCGTTTAAGAGCCCTCCCCCGGCCCCTTCCCGGCCATAACGATTGAGCGAATATGGTGCTGCCACGTTTCCGCTGAGTGTGCTGTTGATAAGCGTCGCCGTGCCAGCATTGAAAATCCCTCCTCCGTAATCCCCAATGTTTCCGCTGAGCGTGCTGTTGGTCAGCGTCACCGTGCCTAAGCTGAAGATTCCGCCACCGTCGTAAGCACGATTGTAGTGGAGAACGCTATTGGACAGATGAACCGTCGCGCTGCTGCCGATGTACAGACCGCCGCCTTTTCCGTCGACATAGCCCCCAGTGATCGTCAGAGCATGCAACGTCGATGTGCCTGCTGAGACAATGAACACCCGCGAGACATCGCCGCCCGAGATCGTGATATCTGCCGAATTATCGCCGTCGATATCACCATCTATGGTCACATCCGTGGACAGAACCAGTTCGGTCCCGCCCAGCGTGATCGTCTGGTCGGACAGCGCGGCATCAAAGGTGATCGTGTCAACGTCGCTTGCTGCATTCGCAAGCGTCAGCGCCTCACGAAGGCTAAGAACACCATCATCAGCAACAGTGTCGTCAAAGGTTGTTACGATGAAATTGGCCATCAGGGTACCTCTCCAAAAATGAAGGCATCCCCAGATCGGCATTGCTGCGCCCGGTACGGGCCATCAACAAGCGAATGCTATTCAGACTTGAAAAAGGTTAACGGGGCAGTGTTAACAAGGCAAAGGATATCTTGACTACAATGTCAGAACCTTAAGTCTCATTCATGGTTGGCCCGTCGCGCTGATCACCCATCCGCAGTTGTCTCAGCGGTTCCCTGCGGTTTAGCGGTGATGCGGAAAGCGGCGCGGTTCTGCAGGTCCTGCGAGAACGACAATCCGGCGTATGGCTCAAACACATCGGGGGGCAGACCGATCCGTCACGCCTGTCGGATCGCGCCAAGCGTGACAAAGAACTGAACCCCGAGATCGAGCGGGTCTTTGAGGAACACCATAGCGTCTATGGTGTTCGCAAGATTTGGCATCAAATGCGACGTGAAGGTTTTGGCATTGCACGCTGCACGGTTGCCCGGCAGATGAAGGATACTGGGATTGAGGGTGTCGTCGGCGCCAAGAAGCCAAAGACAACGATCCCTGACAAGGCAATGCCGTGTCCATTGGACAAGTTGAACCGCCAATTTCATGCACTCTGGCGTCGGTGATAAAGGGGCTTCGGCCTGCCTGTAGGGCGGCCAGAACTCGGTTAGCCCAGATTTTGGCGTCAACGGCCTTTAAATTGTCCTTGTTCCGGCGTGGTTGCGGCCATTCCTCGGGTGAAATGTCGGCTTACCAGGAAAACGTCTGCCAGATCTTTTCATCGATCACGCGCAAGGCTGTGCTGCGTCCAGATCCGTCACCAGAAATGGACAATTTGGCTCTGGTCTCAAAGCGCACGACAGGGTGTTCCGGCAGGCTGTTCCACTGATTGACGTGATTGCAGCTTGCATAGAACGAACAGGCGCGGGCGTTACCCTGACCGGAACGTAGGCGCGATACGATCAAGGTTTTCTATGCAAACATGAGCCATCTTGATAAAACCGCCTGACACTCGAACAAAACGCTCTCCGGCCAGCCAAGGGCGGTCCATTATGTGCTGGGCGATGATATCCTGCCGTCAGCACCAGTATCTAAGCTAAACCTGTCACACCTCACGGAGCCACAGCATGAGCAACTGGAAAGACCTCTCTTTCGACACGAATTCTATTATTGATCAGCTGAAACCCTGGATCGAATGTGAAAGCCCGACATGGGACGCTGCGGCCGTGGATAAGATGATGGATCTGGTGGCGTTGAAATGTGCTGAGCTTGGAGCCAGTATCGAACGCATTCCCGGAACGATGGGGTTGGGCGGTTCTGTGCGCGCGTGCTTTCCGCATTCAAAGATTGGTGAGCCGGGGATCATGATCACGGGTCATTTTGACACCGTGCACCCTATCGGCACCTTGGCCAAGAACCCCTTTCGTCGCGAAGATGGTAAAGTCTATGGTCCGGGCATTCAGGACATGAAGGGCGGCAACTTTATCACCTTGGAAGCGATCCGCGCGTTGCAGGATGCCGGGATCGCAACACCACTACCTATTGTCGCCCTCTTCACACCAGATGAAGAGATCGGTACGCCCGCAACCCGCACGCTGATCGAAACCGAGGCCAAGCGATCAAAATATGTACTGTGCCCTGAACCGTCGCATCCGGACAACGGGGTGACCACAGGCAGATATGCCATCGCTCGGTACAATCTAACCACCGAGGGCAGGCCCAGCCATGCCGGCGCGGATATCAAGGGGGGAATCTCGGCGGTTCGGGAATTGGCGAAACGGATCATTGAGATCGAAGAGATGACCAGTGAAGACTGCACCTTCTCCTGCAACAACATTGCTTCTGGGCAATGGGTGAATTGCGTGCCCTCCTTTGCCAGTGCGGAATGTCTTTCCATGGCGAAGGAACAAAAGGATCTGGACGCCGGCATTGAGAAAATAATGGCCCTGTCGGGCGAACGTAACGGTGTTAAATTCACTGTTACCCGGGGCGTTACCCGCCCCGTTTGGGAACCGGGCATGTCCGGCACGATGGCGCTTTACGAAAAGGCCAAGGCGATTTCCGGCGAGATCGGACTAGATATGCCACATGGTAGCCAAGGCGGTGGATCAGATGCGAATTTTACAGGTGCACTGGGGATTCCAAGCCTTTGTTCCCTAGGGGTGAAAGGTGCAGGGCTACACACGCTAACCGAACACATTGACGAAGATATGATCGTGCCGCGTACCCGGATAATGGCTGGGCTACTGTCAACATTGGCCTAGCAGTCGGCAATTTTTGAAAGTCTGCTGTAATTGAGACAACGACCGAAACCATGGCACCTGTTTTTTTCTGATGAATTAGGCCTAGGGTCAGGATGCATTGATTTTCGGCGCGCTGCGTGATTCACCGCTTCCAAAACGGAGCGGTGACATGTCTGATCT
>NZ_VOGO01000003.1 GCF_007923355.1 Falsiphaeobacter marinintestinus | reverse complement strand
GGTAATAGGTTTGTTCCGTCACTCCGATCTGTCTGATCGCATCAATCCGGGGCATCCCTTGCCCCATCAGAACTTCACCCTGCCGCAACTTCACGACAATCTCTTCGGGCTTGGGTCTTTTAATGGCCATCTCTGATCCTCAGCTTTCCTAATCATAGGGGCGGACCACTTCAAAGGGGGAGGCTCAGACGTTTTGGATTCTATCCTTGGCAATGTCGGCACGGTTATTGCGTTCCGTACCAGTCCGATGGATGCACCCAGTCTCTCCCGACACTTCGATGGGGTCGATCCGCGCGATCTCGTCGCAATGCCGAACTACAGGATGATGGTTAGGCTGATGGTCGATGGCGAACGGACGAAGGCGTTTACGGCCTGGGGAGCGTGAGAAGGAAGGTGCTGCCCCGGATTACACATCGCGATCAATTCATATGATACTGTTTCAGCGCCCCGACGGTTCGAATCCCACTCCCTCCGCTGAATGAGAATGTCGCGCAATTTCCGCAGGTCTTCGAAGGGTTTCATGGGGCGAAGCAAGGGTTTCTTGTCGATGATTTGCGGGTTCGAACACAGAATTTTCAGGATACGTGCACGCTCGGTGCTGCTGCCCTGTTTGAACAAGGATCTGGCTCTGCTGCTGAACTTTATCAGTATTTCAAGGGGTTCGAATATTTGCGTTGAAGCGGCTGCTGACCTGGCTCTTTCACGTGCGGCATCGAGCTCAACCTGCAATTCCAACTGCTTGGTCTCGAACGCGGCATCGGAAATGCGGTCATCCAGACGTAGATCCATGAGATTGACCAACTTGCGTTCGATCCGCCCGATTGTGGCCTCGCAGTGTTGCAAGCGCTCGGCCTGCCGCTCGGCTTCGTTGTCTGGTATCTCACGGAGTGCTGCAACGATCTCCCGGGCGCATTTCTTCGGGATATAGATGGCCTTCAGAAACGCGTCGATCTGGGCGGCAAGATCACGTTCTTCGATGGAGGGCTGGGTGCATCGCGGCGAGGTATGCACTCGGGTGCAGTGATAATAGACGTATGTTCGTCCGCTGGGTTTGCGTTTTCTTTCCGCCGTGATGGCCTTGCCGCAGGCGCCACAGGTGAACATCTTTGCGTAATCAAACGCCTGCTTTGCCGGACGTGTCTCTGGCGTCAGCCCGAGAATCTGCTGGACCCGCTCGAATTCGGCCTTTGAGACAACAGGCTCGTGCGCACCGGGATAGAGTGTGCCGTTCCACCTGACGTAGCCCGCATAGATCGGATTGGTGAACAGACGGTAGAGTTGCGACCGTGACAGGGGTTTTCCACCGGTCGTCTTGTGGACCGGCGTGACATAGCCCCAAGTGTCTCTCGCAATCCGGTGGATCTCGGCAACTGAGTACTGACCGGTCAGAAGCAGGTCGAACAAATCCCGGGCGACCCGGAAGTGCTTGCTGTCGGGCAAGGCTTTCTGGGTCTCGCGGCAATTGCGATAGCCAAGCGCCGCCCGGTTCGGCATCCAGCCGTTCCTGATCTTGGCGCGCTGACCACGTTTGACGTTTTCGGACAGGCTGTCGACGTAGTACTTCGAGTAGCCGAAGATGATGTTCAGCATGAACTTGCCTTGGCTGCTGTTCTCGAAACTGTAGGTGCTGAACTTCAGATCGCGAATGCGACGCTGGTCGAGCAGATAGATAATCCGACCGCCATCCATCGAGTTGCGGGCAAGGCGATCGGGGTGCCAGGCGATGATACCTTGCGCTTCGCCTTTCTCGATCCGTTCAAGCATGGCGTTGAACTGCGGACGTCCCGGCGCTTTTGCGCTGAAGGCCTCGATGAAGGTATCGACTATTTCGATATCCGCGTTTTGGCCGACAAGTCGCTCAACTTCGGCCTGCTGGCTTTCCAGCGAGAGGATCTGCCGGTCCTCCGCTTCCTGGGATTTCCGGCAGTAGATGGAATATTTCATAACATGAGGGGGTTAAAGCCTGTGGTCTGGTGGCGGGGACGTCTCTGCCGAGAAGGCCCGGGTCTGCGTGCCGTCCACCATCAAGCGCACGAGGGTCTGGTAATTTGGTAGCGTGATCAGCTGATCTGGCGTGATCTCACCCAGCTGCTGGGCCATGAGCCCTGCGTCGAGCGCTCCGGTGCGAAAGGCAATCAGGCTGCCAACATTGCCCATGATACCAGCAAAGAGCGCCTCTGAACTCTGTCGGCAGTGCTGCTGAGCCAGCGTCAACGAAAGCCCGTACTTGCGGGTTTCCGACAAAGTCTCGGCCAAAGCATCGGTGGTAAAGTTGTGGAACTCATCCACGTAGAGCATGAAGGGCCTTCGCGGGCTGCCAAGATCCCGTGTGAAGGCCGCATGTGTCAGCGATGAGACCACAAGCCCGCCAAGCAGGTTGGCGATGTCCGACCCGAGCCGCCCCTTGGCGAGGTTGACGATCAGGATGCCGCCGTCGTCCATTAGGGACCGGAACCGGAGCGGTTCGATGGGTTCACAGAGCGCCTGTCGCACCACCGGGTGGCTCAGGAAAGTGCCCAGTTTATTGGCGATCGGGACAACGCCGTCCGCGGCTGTCTTGTAGTTCATGCCCGGATATTCCTCGGTCCAGAACTGCAGGAGCTGCGGATCAATGATGTGCGCGATGACCGTCTTGCGGAACTCCCGGTTCAGAAACAGGTGCATGATATCGCGCAGATCGGTGGCGGGTTGATCCAGCAATGCCAATATTGCGTGGCGCAACAAATGCTCCATGCGCACGCCCCAGGCATCAGCCCATTGATGTCGCAAAGTGGTGATTAGACCAGAGGTTACCAGCGGGCGCAGCGCCGACGTCGTGCGCGTCAGCGGGTTGTACCCGAGGAGGCAATCCGGGTCGAATGGCCGCCACACCAGCGCCCGCTTGCCAAGCCGTCGGGCGAGATCTTCGGCCAGATCACCATGCGGATCGATCAGGCAGAACCCGGCACCCAGGGCCGCATCTTGCAACGCCATGTTCAGCAACAGCGTGGACTTGCCGGTTCCGGTCTGTCCGATGATGTAGAGATGTTGCATCCGGTCGGCGAGGCGAATGCCGAAGGACCGGCTGCCGTAGCGGCTCCAGGCCAACCCCAGAGTTGTGACAGCCGTATGCATCGCATCAGTATCCGTTCTGCCGGCAAATTCGGATAGGGCCGTGGGCGTGCAAATCGGGACCGGGAGGGGCAGTAGCCGAGTAGAAACAAGCGCCTATACTGAAGCCAGAAACGTTCTTTTCCGCCGTCACCATTCTCGTCCTTCGGCGGGTGCGCCCGAAATCGGTTCGGGCGGCCACCCAGCGAAGGAAGAGAGACAATGCACGACATATCACCTGACAAGAGCGGGCTGGTTGGCGCCTACCCGGTGTGCTGCACCTGCAAGGCATCGGCCGTCTTGCGCGACGCCTGGGCCATCTGGAACAAGATGACCGGCAAATGGGACCTCCAGGCGATCTTCGACAATTGCCATTGCGAAGCCTGCGGGGCGACACGACGCTCGCCTGGGAGATCGACAAACCCTTCCGCACAAAACGCATCCGCCGCCTCAACGACGCCTTCCGGCACGGCGAGGTGATGCATGGAACCGTGGTCATCACCGAAGGCATTCAATCCCTTGGAGACGATTGTATCGCAGCCATTCTGGCAAAGATTGCGGAGTTCGACGATTTCTCTGAGGCCAACGATCCGCACGGCGAACACGACTTCGGAGCGTTCAGCCACGCTGGCGCGAAGATCTTCTGGAAGATCGACTACTTCGACCGGGACCTCAAATACCATTCACCCGACGCCGCCAATCCAGACGTCACACAACGCGTGCTGTCAGTCATGCTTGCGAGCGAATACTGAGCAAGAGCGAGTAGTCACCGGGACTAATCCACATAGTGTATTTCCGCCTCCGTACGGGGGCGGTTTTTTGGGGGACCAACAAGCTGGGAGACGTCGAGCGTCTGTCTCGCTCACAGCCGAGTCTACCGTAATTCTTTGCTATATGCGAATCCGGGGCGGGCGGCCCAAATAGCATTCACCGCAAATCCTCGCCGAACCGCGGGTAGTAGAACCACCTAAGAATTGTGCGGACCAACAGTGCTAGCATGAACATCAGAGCACATAGCTGGCTGCCCAAAAACTTGGCCAGCCAAGAGACTAAAAAGAGACTGAAAAAGCCAAAGGGCTTAGCAAATTATTGCTAAGCCCTTGAATTCTTTGGCTCCGGCGGTAGGGATCGAACCTACGACCAATTGATTAACAGTCTTCTGTGTGTATGTATTGATGAAACCTGAAAGACACTGAATTATATTTAAAAACAACAGCTAGGCCTTGTTTTTGTATCCCTGTGTTGCTTACATGTATTGAAGGATTTGGACTAATACTGCTTACATAGTGCTTACACAATGTACCTGCGGAGGGGCCGCCACATGACCAAGACAACGTTGACAGCCACGTCAATCGAAGCCTTCCCGAAACCTGAAAAGGGTAAGCAGGTGATCCATTGGGACGCCAAACAACCCGGCTTTGGTGTGAGGGTTACGGCTGGTGCCAAGACCTTCATTGCTCAGAACCGGGTAGGGGGCAAAACCCGACGGGTGTCTCTCGCGCCTGTCGGCACCTTGTCTGTTGCAGAGGCGAGGAAACAGGCTCAGAAGCAAATCGGCAAGATGGCCACGGGGCAAGACCCGAACGCGGCTAAGGCGCTAGCCAAGGCGAAGGGCATGACGTTTGGTGATGCCGTGGGCTTGTACCTGAAAGACCGGAAGCACAAGGCCAGCACTACCAAGCACATTGAAAACTGCGTGGGCTGGTATCTCGAGGATTGGCAAACGCGCCAAATCAAGGACGTCACCCCGGCTGCGGTGGTGTCCCGTTTTGACCGGATCACGAAGGAAAACGGCGAGAGCGTGGCCAATGTGGTGTTCAGGTATGTGCGGGCGATTTACAATCACGCCATTGCCGCGACCAAGACGAATGAAGGCGTGGCCACCCTGCCAGCCAACCCGGTGGCGCGTCTGTCCGATCTGAAACGCTGGCACAAACCGAAGGCGCGCACGGATCACATCACAGACTTCCCGGCATTCTTTGCAGCCGTTGAAACCGCAGCTGCCACAAACTCGAACCGCTATCCGAACGCAGGGGCAGACTTCGCGGATTTTGTGGAACTGCTGGTGCGCACCGGCTTGCGCAAGGCCGAAGCGTCAAACCTGACATGGGGTGACGTGGACATGACCGCCAACACCCTGACCATATCGGCGGAGCGGGCCAAGAACGGCAAAGCCCTGATCCTGCCCATGGCCAGCCAAACGGTCGCAATCATGGAGAGGCTCAGAGAGCGCCAAACAGCGGGGAAATTCATTTGGGGGACTGATCCCCTTGGCGACCCTCGCAAGACGCTGGACAGGGCGCGCAAGGCGTATGGTGAACCTTTCAGCTTCCATGATCTACGCCGCACCTTCGCAATTCAGGCGGAACAGATTGCGCCCCTGTCCATGCTTAAACGGATGCTCAATCACGCGACTGGCTCAGACGTCACCCTAGGCCACTACCTTACAAGCGATGATCCCGAGGACTTGCGCCCCTATGCTCAATTGGTGTCCGATAAGATCGACCAACTGACCAAAGAAGGGCCGACTCAATGAACCGCAGACAACAGACGCTCAAGGACGCTGCCGCAACGCTGAAAGATTGGCAAAAGGATATGATCCGACTTGTGCGCAATTATCCGGGGGCGCGTACTGCGATCCACGCCAACACGATGGGATGGAAGGGTGAAGGTCCTTTCAACATGAAGTTTGGTGGAATGTGCCGAGACGTGTTTATGCCTGTTTTGGACGAGACGCCGCCCCCTATGGCGTTTCCACTTGGCGATGAAGGCGACGACGGCGAGAGCAGGCGCTTCTTCAGTGGATTGTTGGTCAATGTGGTCCGAACACCAGATGGACTTTTGACTTGGGCATTGACGCCTGACGCTGCCGTTGCATTCGCGGACTTATAGCGTTCATTACCCTTCATTGATCATAATTACGCCGTGCAAATATATGACTTTGCACGGCTTTCTTGTTGCCTCATGAAGGTGGTTGACAATCGCTGATCATCTACGCCACCCTTAGCGCCGAACCTGAGGCACGGAGGCTTTTGACGGTTCAGAGTGTCCACCCCGGTGGGCGTATCTGTGATCGTCCGTGCTGGTCAATTCCACTCGGACAAACCGAGGAAGGAATAGACCCATGGGTCTAAAACTGAACAAACCGACCACGCCCAAGAGCGTTGCAGAACTAGTGAGCGCAAAGCCGATCACCGTTAACCCGTTGCTAACTGAAACGCAGGCGGCAACCATGCTGGGCCTGTCCAACGCGTATCTGGTCCGTGATCGATGGTACGCCAAGAAGGAAGGCATCGCGCCCAAAATCCCGTTCATCAAACTGCCGAGCGGTGGCGTGCGGTATCACATTGATGACTTGAAAGCCTTCATTGAAGCTAACCGGGTAGGCTGAGGGCGATCAGATGGCAAAACAGAAGTGGCAAAAGCCAACCGGTGACCGTGATACGGCCTTTGAAGACCTTCGAAGACAGCCGGATGAACTCAGGCTTGTGGTGGGGGCCTTAGCGCCCCTGCAAAGCCATGACGCTTGCGTGTCGATGCTCTACCACGTGCTGAGAAACTGGAACTATCGAAGCCCCCGGCTTGACAGACACATAGGCGGCGAATGGCTGTTCAGAACCCATGACCAGCTTGTGTTCTATGGCGTGGCAACGTCCTACCGAACGTCGAAGCGAATTCTGAACCTGCTGGATGATGCGGACTTGATCGAACGCCGCAAGGCGCATTTGGGCGACCGTCAACACGTGCTGCACTTGGCCCCATCCACGCCCCTGTTGAGATTGCTGCAACAACTCAACAAGGACATGTTCAGAAGGTTGGATGCTCACGAGAAGCCTCGCGTTTTGCGCTACCTGTGCGACCGATCTGTGAAATGTGGCCCCAAACCACTGGAGGCAAAGACACTGCCATTTGTCGGCAAGTTAATGCGATCCGACAAGGCGTATGGATCAAGTCAGCGGGTGCAAGACTTGGACGACGCCATGGATTGGGCAATGCACCGATACAAGGAAAAGCCCGACCCGTTTGTGTCACCCCCGGTAAAGGCCAAATCTGGCCCTTATGCCCAATCGGTAGGGGCCAATTCTGGCACTTACCAACCCGATGAAGGTCCAAATTTGGCCCCTACTATTAAGGTGAAAGGGGACAAAGTGAAAGGGGACAAAGTGGAAGGGGACAGCGGCCACGTCTCAATCTTCGACAAGATCAAGGCTGATATGGAGAAACCTAAAACTGATTTATCAGCACTGTTTGAGGAATGACCCTTAGATAACAGGAAGTGAATTGAATAACGCGCGCGCGCGACGACAACGCCACCCGAACGGTCTTGACTTAATGTGGTTACATTTGTAACTATCACCGCAAGCATGGCGCGGCGTTTGGATTACTACGGGCTATGCCCCTTTGCCCTGTCTCAATTAGGGACTGCCGTACACTCTCGACGGGACAGGGCAACACCTAAACGGTTCGTTCTGACACCCCCATGGTGTCGCTGGTTTAGCTGTCCAGCAGAACGGGACGCAGAAGCAAACGGCACCCCGCAAGATTGAAGCGTGCAAATAATTGCACTGTCAGATGACGCCACCCCCATAGGCCCAAGGGAACCCTGCCGAGGAGAACCCATTTGGCTGAGACTTTCGGAGTGGAGCGGGGCTTTTCAGTTTTGCCTTTGGAGAGTTCCACATGGCCTTGCGCCTTGCCAGACCGAGACAGACCATTCCCCACAGCCCCGAGGCGTTGGCGGTGAAAGAGTGGGCGCGTGACACGTTTGTGGTTCCTGCCGGTATCTCTGCGGGCCAGCCCCTGACCATTCATCCGTTCCAACTGGATTTTCTGACCGCGTATCTGGAACAGGCCGAAGGATCACCCCGCTATCGGTCCCTGATCTTTTCCCTGCCACGCAAGACGGGCAAGTCCACGTTCATGGGGCTGTTGCTGTTGGCGCGGTCCCTGAAGGACAGCCCGATCTATCGGCCCATGTTCAAGGCGGTGAGCGTGGCCCCCACGGCGCGGTTCGCCAAGTTTGTACCACAGGCCGCCATTGACCTGATGACAGCCGTTGACCGGGAAGACGAAATTGCATTCCGCCATGCCCCAAACCCCGGCAAACTCGAAATCGGCAAAGCCTCCTGCCAACTGTTGAGCGGTGACAGCAAGTCCGGTCACGGCGATGACGTTGACCTTGCCATTCTGGACGAAGCCGGATTGTTCCCCCGTCGCCAAGACGAAATCTTTGACGCGACATTCAACGCACTGGCGGCACGGGACGGTTCACAAATTCTGACCGGCACCCGGCTGGACGGTCCCAAGTTTGCCGAACTGATCGAAGCCCCGGACCCAAGAACCTACGTCCAGCTTCACGCAGCCGACAAAGACGCGGACCCCGGCAACCCCAAACAATGGGAAAAGGCGACACCGGGCGGGTTCAAAATCAAGTCCAAGGCGTTCATCCGTGATGCCTTTGACAAGGCCGTGGCACAGGGCACGCTTGAAGACTTCAAGACCTCGCATTTGAACCTTCCCGGCAACCCGGCGCGCGAACTGTTGGTGTCCTATGATACTCTGCGCAACTGCTATGACCCCAAGGCCGAACCGGAACCCGGCGAAGCCTGTTTCTTGGGGCTGGACCTTGGAGGTTCTCAATCCATGACCGCCGCTTGCGCCGTTTATGAAAGCGGTCTTGTGCGGGCAATCGGGGCCTTTCCCGGCGAAGGTATGACCCTGCATGAACGCGGCGAACGCGACCGTGTAGGCAACGTCTACACCCAATGCGAGGCCGAAGGGTCTTTGTTCACCACACCGGGCCGGATCACCGATCTGGACGCATTCTTGCCCGAAGTGGTCAGGATGATCGGGCCGCACCCGGTGGTGAACGTGTCGTGCGACCGATACCGGCGCGATGAACTGTTGAACGCTCTGGGCCGCGCCAAGCTGGACTGGCAACCCGTATTCCGTGGCCAAGGCCCCCGCGATGGTGACGCCGATGTGAGAGCCACCCGCAAGCTTTTCCTGTCTGGCACTCTGAGAATGCAACGCAGCCGGTTGATTGAAGCCGGGATTGCCGAAGCTGACGTGCGTGTCCATGCCACAGGCGCGGTGCAGCTGGTCAAGTCCAGCCTTCTGAGCCGTATCGACGTGGCTCAGGCAATCGTGCTTGCCGCGTCTGCCCTGTACCGAGAACGCGATGCCGTCACCCCCGAATATGAAGTGCAGGTGATATAATGGGCGTTGGGCGGACAATCCTTGATCACGCGGCATGGTATCGCGACACCCGCGAAGCCGTGGCCCTGTCTGCCGGGTTCCTGTGCCAATCGTGCAAGCGATACATCGGGATGCATGGCGAGGCCGATCACATCATTCCCCGCGCCCAATGCGAGGCCCACGGGCTGAGTGAGTATGACCGCAGCAACCTGCAATGGCTCTGCAAGTCCTGCCATTCCAAGAAATCGAACGCCGAACGCTGGGAAGGCAAGCGCCGCAAAGGCCCCAAGCCGATCAAGCGCAGCAACGTACCAGGCCGCAAGTTGTTCCTGGCGATGGCTGGAATTCCCCCGGACGGTAAGGGGCAACCGCCATGAAATGAGCCGACCTGACCTCCGTGCAAACAATTGCACGCCCCCGAATTCTGGAAATTGAAGGATAAAGAAAGATGCTGAAAAGCGATGAAATCAAACTGGCTCAGAGCAAACGCCGTGAACGACTTGCCGAAATTCAGAAGGCCGATGAAATCAGCGACGAAGGCCGCACCGAACTGCGCAGCCTCACGGACGCTTACCAGAACGCCGAGATTGACCTTCGCGCGTCTCTGGTGCTCGAAAGCGCCGAACGCGACAAGATCAAGGAACCTGACAACGCGGACAAGGATTTTGCCGCCGAATGCCGCGCCTTCGATCTGGCCACGCTGGTGGAAAGCCTTGAAGGGCAGCGCGTCATTGAAGGCCGCGAAGCCGAAGTTATTGCAGAACTCGAAACCCGCAACGGCAAGGCCAACCGGGGCACCTATCTGCCGTGGGAAGCACTGGAAAGCCGTGCGGATGCAACCGTGACTGCCCCGGACACAAGCGCGGGCAAGCTGGCCAGCCGTCCGACCATGAACGCTCTGGAACGGGTGTTCGAGCAATCGGCGGCGCAGTCCTTTGGCGTGCAAACGCTGCAAGTGGCAGGCAAGCCCCGGTTCCCCGAAATGACACAAGGCGCGTCTGCATCGTGGGTGGGTGAAGGTTCCGGCGCTGATGCCGCAGCGATCACCACGACCGTGGCCGAACCGGCACTGCGCACCCTGACAGCGCGGTATCTGCTGACCCGCCAAGCAATTCGGGAAAACTCCGCACTGGAACCGATGCTGCGGCGTGACCTTTCCGAGGTGATCCGGGAAGCACTGGACCTTGCCGTGTTCCGAGGCACCGGGGCCGATGAACAGCCGACCGGGCTTGAAAACCTCGCCAGCATTCCGACCAAGAGCGCCAGCGCCAAAGAAGCCACCTATGAAAATTGGGTGGACTGGTTGACCGAAGTCATGGTGTCGGCAAAGCTGAACGGCATGGGCAATCTGCACATTGCCGGGGTTCCGTTCATGCTGGCCAGCCTGCTGAAAACCTCGTTTGGCGATGCCCTGACGCAATTCGACATGGTGAAGAAACTGACGTCTAAACTGACGTTTTCGAGCCAAGTCAGTGACACCGCAGGCGACACGGCAACGGCATACATCGGGGCAACTGCCGGTCACGCCTACGTGCCGATGTGGGGAAGCCCTGAACTGATCGTGGACCCCTACAGCGAAAGCAAGACGGGCAAGGTGGCCCTGACCGTGTTCACCTTCCCTGACGTGCTGGTGCAGCGCCAAGCCTCGCATTTTCTCAAGGTGACGGGTGTCGCCAAGACGGAGGCGTAACGATGGAATGCCGCGCCATATGGGCCGCACAATCCCTTGAGGTGCGGCAACGCGGGGGGCGACCCACGATTGTGGGTCGCTTTCCCTACAAGGCCCTTGCCGTGTTGTCCGACCGGGGCAGCGTGCGCAAGGAAACCATTCTGCCGGGGGCTTTTGACTTCACCCTCAAAGACCCTGACCGCGAAGTGAACATGCTGGTGGGCCACAGCTTTGATAAGCCTCTGGCCAGCAAGAAAGCGGGCAATCTGGTGTTCAATGACACCGAAGAATTCCTTGAATTCATCGCCACCATTCCCGAGGGGGCCGAACGCGCCACCCACGTGACCGACGCTCTGGCCATGTTGGGCGCGGGATTGATCAAGGGCGTGTCGCCCGGTTTCCGTGTGCCGCCAAAAGACGTGGTGCCCGATGCTGAAAAACTGGTGCCAGAACCCGGCAACCCCGGCGTGATGATCCGCGAACTGGCGCACTTGCTGCTGTATGAACTCAGTCTGGTGACGCGCCCCGCCTATGAGGCAAGCGAAGCTGAATTGCGCGCCATGGCCCACGCCACCACGAAACCCCGCCACAGGATCGCTCTGCCATGATGATTGATACACTGCACAACGAGGAAACGCGCGGCGCACTGCCGACCAGCCCCGTGGCCAGCGAAGTGGCCCTTGAAGCGGGCGCAACCGAAGCACAGGCCACAGCCATGATTGCAACCGCATGGGCGCAGGCCGAAGCCTTCTGTGACCGTCGGTGCTATCCCGTGACAGCGGCGCAGCGCATTATTCAGGTGAAAGGCATTGGCGTGTATCGCTGGCCTTGGCACCCAGCACCCGACGCATTCACCTTTGAGCGCCGCACCAATGGCGAGTGGGTGGTATTCGACGTTGAACACATCGCGGGCCTGATCGACATTGACACCCCGGTGACTGAAACTTGGCGGATCACTCAAGTGGGCGCAGTCGATCCGGGAACACCCCCGGCCCATGTGATCCAAGCCGTGGCCAATCTCGCCCTGTATCAACTGGTGCAGATGCCGCAGCGGCGGGAATTCAAATCACAGAATGCTGGTGACAGCGGGTTCACCCGTGAAAGCCTCATGGGACTGTTCTGGGCCTCCGGGGCCGGTCCCATGCTGGCAAGTGAGGTGCGCAAGTGATCTGGCCTTTCAAACGCAAACCCGAGATGGAACAGCGCAGCGCGTTTCCGACCGTCACGGCGCAATACATCGACGCCAAGCGCAAGAACCTGCAAATGGACGGTTCCGCCACCCTGAGTGCGACCGTGGGGGCCTGCGTTGGCGCATGGTCACGTGCCTTCACCATGCTGACCCCTGAGCCTCTGGCGAACGTACTGACCCCGGACATTCTGGCGTCCATCGGGCTGGACCTGTGCTTGCGTGGTGAAAGCGTCTGGCACATCCGGGTTCACGCAAATGAACTGGAACTGGTGCCGGTAGCGTATTGGGATGAATTGGGCAATGGGCGGTATCACCTTCACATAGCCAAGCCCAATACCACGGAAACGATTAAGGCTCTGGAACCCGAGGTGTTGAAACTCAAAATCAACCCGGACCCGGCGCAACCGTGGCGCGGTCGATCACCGTTTGCGCTTATGGGCGCGTCACCGGCATTGGTGGCCGAGATTGAACAGGCGGTTTCGTCAGCTCTGCCGATGGCTGGCAAGGGCCTGTTGCCGATGCCCGCGAACATCCCCGAAGAACAGCAAGGCAAGGCCCTGTCAGGGCTGCGCAATGGTTCCTTGGCCGTGGTGACGTCGAAAGCTGATCACGCCACCCACACAGGCGGCGATAGGAAGGAATTGCACCGTGTCGAACTCACACCGGACCTCCGGAAACTTGATATTAATCCCCAAGCCGATGCCCTACATCAGCGCATTGTTTTGGCTGCTGGTGTTCCTCCATCTTTGGTTACCGGCTCAGGAAACGCAGGAGCCATGCGCGAAGCATACCGGCTCTTTGCACTGCAAACCGTTGAACCAATCGCCCGGCAAATCACCCCCGAACTGACCGCCAAGCTGGGCGTGTCCCGTCTGGGCATTGACGACATGATGTCCAGCGATGTGGCAGGCCGTGCCCGTGCGGTGGGTGTGCTGGTCAATTCGGGCGTGCCGTTGGCCACTGCCATGGCTCTGGTGGGCTGGCAGGGCGTGACGTTGCCCACTGCAAAGCCTCAGATTGAGGAACAGGACGCATGACCTACGCCGCGACCCTGAAACGTGCTGCACGCCACAACCCGGCATGGAAACCGGTCAGCGTCTACACCGTTGCCGTGGATGAACAGGGCCGTGGGATCACAGACGCTGCTGGAATCTTTGAATATGATCTAAGTGAAGAAACCTATGGGTTGAGAGACTTCACCCGAGACGACACATTCATAATCGACACCAACTATTCGGGTGATGCTGACTTGACCATAATCAGCGAGGCTCAACCCGATGACCGGGCCGTGATCCTGTATGACGGGATATTCTATCAGGTGACGGAAATCCGGGGCACCGATGCCATGGGCGGCACCATCAAGTATCGTGTGCAAGCGGTGCCCACTGATCAACCTGTGCCGATCCGCAATAACAGCCTGTGAGGCATCATGACCCCCGCCGAGATTTTCCCGACACTGCCCCCGAACCCGACCGACGCAGAACAACGCGATTATGCGGCCAAGCTGGTGCAGATGATCCTAGACGCGGATGTTCCGGCTCTACGCCTTCAAGGTTTCACTGACCCTGATTTGTTTGAACTGCGCAGGCTGGCGCACAGCGTCTCAACCAAGATCACGCCCCTTGATCTAGACAGCCTTCGCCTTTTTGCTGACAAGCTAAAGCCTGTATAGCCAAGACTGGCAATCAACTCGCCTTTATGTTGAAAACGTATTATCCTTAGTGACAGCATTTGATAGGGCATTGTTTATGGACGAAAACTCTCTGGAGCTTCGCATAGCTGAATTGAACGCCAAGGCTACTCGCCTTTCAACGATACTAGGTTTCGTAGGCGGAGGCGTCGCCACCGCAGTCGTTGGCGTCACTACGGGCTGGTTCCAGTTTCAAACGGACGACCGCAAACTTGATCTCGAACTTGCTAGATTAGGGCTGTCTATTCTCGCTGGCGAGTACGAACCCGACAACGCTCAATACACTCCAGCCCGGCGCTTCGCTCTTAGGGCCGTGGAAAAAGGCACTGGCATCACTCTTTCGGAAACTGATTTTGAAGTTTGGGTTTTGCAAGGCAGCACGCCACTGTCAAAAGACCTGATCGCTTTCGGAGACGTTTACAAGGCGCTGACACTCGCAGGAATCCGCGATGAGCAGTTAGACATACGCCGCTGGGACGTGCCGATAGAAATACTTCCGCCAACACACAACACTCAGGATGACCAAGAGGAACAATTCCCAAGTTCTCCGCCTGACTAATCGGTGATCGCTTCTTGCAGGACTACCGCCATTCTAAGTTTGGGCTTGTAAGCGATGCGTGTAAGCACGTTGAATGGCTTTGACAGATATTGCTTACATAGTGCTTACGCACAGGGAGCTGAGCGTTGCCGCTTAAACAAAAAAAGCCCTTTAAGGCACTCACCTTAAAGGGTTTTTTATGGCTCCGGCGGTAGGGATCGAACCTACGACCAATTGATTAACAGTCAGATTCCGGGGGTAAACATTGCTGTACACTGCTTCTCATCTTCTGTATAAAAACAGTAAGTTAGGTAAAAGTCATGCGCATAGGTGAACATAGAATACCGCCCTTATGCATGCGATTTGAGAGACTAAAAAGAGACTAAAATGAAGATGCGGCTCACCGATCTTGGCGTCAAGAAGCTCTCACTGCCGGAGAAGAGCCAGGTCACATACTGGGACGAAACCACACCCGGCTTCGGCGTCAGGTGTTCAAGCAAACGTAAGTCCTATGTCGTCATGTATGGCCGCGACCGGCGCTTGAAGACGCTTGGCCGCCACCCCGAATTGCCACTCTCCGAAGCGCGCAAGAAGGCAAAGCTATTCCAAGCCACCCAGGTGCAGGCAGGTGGTCATGACGCGGTTTTCGAGTATCAGGCAGTTGCTGAGGAATACCTGCGGGACTGCCGCCAACGGCTTCGCGGTTCGACGCTTAAGGGCTACGTGCTCTACCTCACTCACATATCCTTTGAGGGACCGATTTCAGACATCACACAAGGCCAAGTAGTCCGTGCCATCGAACGATACACCAAGAGCCCATCCAGCCAGAACTATGCATTCACCACGTTCAAGGTGTTCTTCAACTGGGCGGTACGCCGCCAGTATCTTGCAGCCAATCCATTGCAAGCGCTGAAACGGCCAAATAAATCCCAACCACGTGAACGCGTTCTGTCCGACGACGAACTCCGGATGCTGCTGAAGCGTACACTCAAACACCGTGGCAGGTTCAACGACATAGTGACGCTGCTGGCGCTCACAGGACAGCGCAAGGGCGAGATCGCTAACCTCTTGTGGTCAGAGATCGACGATGATCTGCTGGTACTGTCTGCCGACCGCACCAAGAACAAGCGGGAGCATGCCGTTCCGCTCGGACCGAAAGCTTTGGCGCTGTTGCGCGACATCGAAGGTGGCAGCCGGTACGTCTTCGGCACACCCGCCGATGACAAGCCATACAATGGCTGGTCACGGTCGCAGCGACGGATTGTGGAGGAAACCGGCCTTGTCCATTTCACGCTGCACGATCTGCGGCGCACATTCTCGACGATCCACGCTAGGATGGGCACACCGATCCATGTGACGGAAAAGCTCCTGAATCACGTGTCCGGCACTATCAGCGGCGTGGCGGCGGTCTATAACCGCCATTCGTACATGGAGGAAATGCGCGAGGCGGTAGCTCAGTACGACGAATACATCGCCAAATTGTTGGAAGGCTGTTAAGGTGGTTCTGCCTGGGCTTTTGTCAACCCTAGGGCATCGCGATGCTCTTCTAACATGGAGAGATCGTGATGAGGATACTTTCAAAACGCCAGCTGAAGGAGTTGGTCTTGTATTCACCGCAACACGTCGCACGCCTCGAGAAGGCAAGCCAATTCCCCAAGCGGGTACAGCTGGGCCCTAACAGGGTGGGATGGGTTGAGGATGAGGTGCTGGACTGGCTGCAATCACGGCTGGATTGTCGTGAAATACCTACCCGACACTCCTGATACAGGAGCAGGGTGACCGGGCGTGCACAGTTCGGTCACCCATCTGCCGGGCACGTCCCGAACGGCCCAAAGCCGACCTTGAGCGTCGGGCCCGAATGCTGCGTTAGCAGCCCGCATTCCAGCCGTTCGTTGCAAGAGCGTGTTCGAGTTTCGGGGGGCAGCTCACCTAATCGTTATCACCAAGTAGCTTCGCCCGAAGAGTTCGCAAGTGTTTCATTCGACGCATGTCTGCTTTCTTTTTATTGCGAATTTCGCCTATTTGGGCCCTGGAAGGCGAGTAAAGCCTAGCATATGTTTCCACGATTCCATTCTCCAGTTCCTGCCCAACCGTCTTTGAAAACGCGCCAAGCCTGTAGACGTCCGCCGCTTTACTTAGCATGACTTCTTGGAAATAGTTATCGCCTTGAACCCGATCAATAAATTTACCCGGCTCCTTCCACCAGTTCATCAGTTTTAAATCAATGTATAGCGAGCTTCGGAGAAAAGCAGTAATATTGGGTTCGCCGCTTTCTTGGATCGTGGGTTGAGTAAGCTGATACTCAAGTTTCTCAGTTGCGATCAAAAGATGTACCAAGCGAGCGATTTCTTTCGGTAGTCCGAGCGCAATCTTCTTAGCGACCTCTTCGTCGGAAAGCTCCCTCGGAAACGAAACCACATAGGTAAGGCCGTTCAAAGTCATTCGGCGATTTTTGACCAAGCTCGGTATTGAAAGAAATGAAGCAACAATAGATGAAGACCAACTCTTAAGTACGCAAGACAAGTGATACCTCTTCTCGGTATCCTCGATCAATTCAGTATTCTTCACAAGCGAGGTATACATAAACAGCGATAGAATATATTTCGCAGGGGCCTCTTTGGCAGAGGGGCGAAACACCTCTTGTCGCCCTTCAGCATCACGAGGTAACTCCGCGTCCAGTACTTCGTCACGCTCTTCCGCGGAAAGCGGTGCGTCCTTCATCTGCTCGGCAAGATCGTCTGCGAACCGTCTGCTGCTTTCAAGGGAGTTGGGGAGTTTCGAGAATTGCTCATCATCAAGAATTTTGTCAAAAACGTCACCGAACACAGAAAGGTGATGCGCCAAATGGCGTTTAGACACCATCTGGAGAAGGCTAAGATCGTTTCTTTCAAGCCCAGCGTAGTATTCGATCTCGTTTAGGTAACTCAGGTAACGATTCTCTTCGAAAATCCACTTCTTAAAATCACCTTGTTCCCGCATTCTAGTGGCAACAAAGAACTCGAGGAATGCTCTAAAGCGGAAAGAAATGGAATTCTCGCCGCGTTTCTCGGAAAATATCTTAGAGTGAATTGTATTGTCTATAATCTCACGGGCGCCGAAATTCAGCCCGAGGCTTTTCAGATAACTTAAGGTGATACCAAATAGCTCATCGTAGTCGAGTACATACTTGTTCGTTCGACACATATGTTCAGCGACAAAACCCAAGTAATGGACTTGGTTTCGGAAGTCGAATTTTTTTCGCTCCACCTCCCCCAAGGATCGTTTCTTTAGAAGCGTTTCAATAAATCTCTCGATAAGCGTCGGCCGGTTTATGGGGGAGAAGCTGCTGTCTCTAGATAGAATATCCATCAGCAGTGAACTGTTCAGTGGCGTCGCCGGAACGTTCATGGCGCGAAGTTCCGCAATGACCCTGTCCAGTAGCTCTTCTTCCGACCCATTTGCCTCGTCAATTTTTCTGACCAGCTTTCGAAGGTCAGGTCGGCGAAATTGATGGAGCCTAGTTCTTTCGAAATGAGCGCCGAGACCTGTGCTGGGAACTAGATTATCGTGGCGACGGACAGTCGTGGTGGTTATGAAAAATCTGTTATTTTTATACTTCGATATAAAGTCCCTTAGTTCCTTCATTCGCCTGCCGTCAGAAAAGACAACGTCATCAACGCAAATTGTGAAACATCCCTCAGAGAGCAATAGTTCGACGTCGCATCCTTCAGGAGTGCCGGGAAGTTTATCTCGCACAGCTTTTTCACCCCTTTTAGTACCTGGTACGAAATCACTGAACTGAAGCAACACTGGTACGACGCGCTTGCTGCTACCGCGCGTAGCTGCCGAATTTGCTATCTCCATACATAATTTATTAAGCATAGCCGTTTTGCCGTGCTCCGGGTATGCTTCGAACAAATAATTCAACTCATCAGCAAGTACGTCTTCGATTGTGCAAGAATGCTCTACAACCTCTCCTGCGATGTCGTCGCTGGAATCACTGTCTTGGACAAGCTTCGATAGCGGCGGAGCTACAAATAGTTCGGGAGTCGGGCGATCCAATATTCCATCAGAAAATTCTTCTAGAATGAACGGCTTTACTTTCCCTTCAACCCATTCATTTATTCGTATCGATTTCCGTATATCTATTATCTCCGAGAAGTGATTGCGGGCGTCTTCGGAGGAGTAGTGGATGCCAAGGTTGTCATTCACATTGGTCGCAGTATCGAACGCGCGTCTTTTGTCGAAATAGGATCTCCAGGTAAGCTCTGTGTGCTTGAGCTCTGGTTCGACTCGGATCATGGCATATCCGAGGTAACGGTCTTGCCGCCAAGTATATAAAGCGCCGGCTTGGTTATGCACTACTCCGAGATCCTCGCCCGCATAAACGATGGGGCGCGGATCGTGTACGTGACCATAAAGAAATAGGTTTCCTTTATCTTGGCTGAGATCCTTGAAATCGTGGTTTGCATGCTCTGCGTGCCACTCGAAGGGATGGTGGAAATTAAAGATAACGTAGCGGTTGTTCGGGATCTTTTTAAGGATTTTGGAGATAGCCGCTTCGGGTACGGCTAATCGTTGCAGGTCACTCCGTTTGTCAATTCCTGCCCAACCCATCCAAGCAGTATTGAGGCTTACTATGGACACCCCTAATTCGTTGAGGTCGTGGAGTGAAACTATCTCGTCAGCGTGTATTTCTCCTTCGGGTTCAAAAAATTCTGCAAAATCGAAAAACTCTTCTGACTTTAGACGCGCAATTTCTGCGGCTCTCCCTGATAAGTAGAATTTATTCAGTTTCTCTCTTTCGGTTGAATTTACTTCGACTTCACTTTGTTCAGCGGTGTGACTCTGTAAGAACTTGCGGCTAAGGTCATGGTTTCCCGGTGTCAAGAATATCCTAGTGTGATCGCAGTTCGTTACTCTGAGTAATTTGTCGATAAAGTCGTCGTATAGTTTCTCGTATATTCGTTCGTCGTCTGCTGAATGTACGAGGTCTCCAGAGAAAACTATTAGGTCGGGGGAACCAACCAATTCTGACTGTAGTGAAACATCCTTCAGCAGGGCGTCGAGGACAACTCCTTGATCGTATGAGCGGCTGGTTTTGTAATGCAGGTCGGAAATGTGTAGGATGTTTACTGGCTTCATTTCAGGCAACCTTTAAATCTATGCAATGGTTTCTTGGGTGCAATTTAACACTCTACTGAATGCTATGATTTGTGTCATTGTCGTGCAAGCGTCGCAGGTTTTTTTGGTTGTGGCTGGTTTCTCAGTTTCTGAGCTCCTGATGTGAGTGCCTCGGCGAGAAGGGCATGGGCCTTGTCAGACATTTGCCACCACGTCTCGACTACTGTTGCCTCACTGTGCGGATGTCGCTCTTTGTATCGGGTTGCGAATCTACGTGGGTAATCTTCTGTCACGTCAAATATCGTTTGGGCCTGGCCATAAGGGCGGATAGATTGAAGGGCAGACAGTGTCGCTGTTTTCCCCGCCTCGTTCTTGCCAACGAGGCAACAAAGATCGCTGATTGAAAATTTTCCTGAGTCGAGGATCGAGCGGAAATTGCGGATGTGGGCGTGTGTAAGTTTCATGGCTGGCTACTTGTTAGGTTGATAGCATTTTTTGTGATCTCACCGCACGACAACATCGCACAACGAAAACAGCAAGAACATATTGTGAACATTATTCGCCTATGCTAAACATGTTGCAGGTCAACTAGCAACCTGTTGTATTGGGCAAACAGCATCGCACAAGATGCGGGAGAGGGTGAAAAATGCGCGATTGGACGGCCATCGATCTGTTTTGCGGTGCTGGCGGACTATCAGAGGGCTTTCGGCAGGCCGGTGTACATGTCCTTGCCGGGCAGGACATCGACGCAACCTTTGGCCGCACATTCGAAGCAACGCACTCTGAAGCTAAGTTTGTTCATGGACCGATCCAAGACGTCTCCGCATCTGACCTGCTTTCCGCGTCAGGGGCCAAGCCGGGTGAGATTGACCTCATTGCCGGTGGCCCGCCATGCCAAGGATACTCAGTATACAACCATCAGCGCGGTATCGATGATCCCCGCGCGGGCCTTTTCAAGGAATACCTGCGGATTGTGGAAGAGATTCAGCCGCGATGGCTGGTGATGGAAAACGTCACCGGGATCACATCGATTGCCGGAGGCGGCATTGTCCGCGAAATCCAGGCAGGTATGCGGAAGCTTGGCTACCGGGTGGATATGAAGCCACTAAAGGCGGAAGAGTACGGGGTACCACAGGAACGCCGCCGGGTGTTCTTCATCGCGACCAAGGAAGAAGATTGCCCAATCCTTTTCCCAACACCTACACACGGCCCGGAACTTGAACCATTCGTAACCGTTTGGGATGCCATTTCTGATTTGCCGCCGCTGGAAAACGGACAGGACCTTGGTCCGCAGGCATATGCGAAGCGGCCTCAGAATGCGTACCAAACGCTACTTCGTGGCGATCGTCAAGTCGTTGAGAACCACAGCGCACCGCGCCTCTCCAATACCAATCTGGAGAGAATGCAGCACATCCCGCCGGGTGGGTCATGGAGGGATATCCCATTTGAACTACTGCCTGCAGGGATGAAGAAAGCCAAGCGCAGCGATCACACAAAACGCTATGGGCGACCAAAGAAGTCCGATCTCGCGTGCACTATCCTTACCAAGTGCGACGTGCACTGGGGCGCATACATCCACCCAACGCAAGACCGTTCGTTTTCAGTTCGCGAAGCCACACGACTACAATCCTTCCCCGACTTCTTCACCTTTTCCGGCAGCCGCACCGAACAGTATGTGCAGGTTGGCAATGCTGTTCCTCCGTTGCTGGGGCGGGCCGTTATTCAGGCTGTCATGGCTGCTGATGGTATGAAGCGGAACGAGGTTGCTCCTGCTGACGATCATGGCCTCCTGCATGCCGTTTGACCCACCTGACGCCATTGCCGAAGTTCAGGGAAAACGCGCGAGCGCCAGAACCAACCCGTCCGAAAACGGCTTTCTCTGTCCCTATATCGATTCACGCTGCCCAAAACGTTCAACCAATCTCGGCACGGAGCCGTACCCCGTATGTTCGCTTTGGAAGAACGCAAAAGGTGAACGGGACACCGAACGCGATCTGATCTGTGTGTGTCCCAAGCGGTTTTATCAAGTTGACTGGCTTCAGGCGGTCGTGGAGCATTGCTGGCCCTTTGACGCGCCTCAAAACCCCGTTGTCGCCACCGAGGTGAAGATGAAGGGGTTCGGGAATGTTGATTTCGTTGTCGCCGATCAGAACCCGGATGGCAGCATCGGTAACTTCCTATCAGTTGAGCTCCAGGCAATTGATATTACCGGCTCTGTCTTTCCGGCGTACCAAGCGCTGCGAGATGGCGATCAGCTGCCGAAGCGCCCGACCTACGGCTTCAATTGGGACAACGTATACAAGCGGTATATCACGCAGCTGATCCGCAAAGGATACTTCCACCACCATTGGGGCACAAAGATTATCGCAGTGATCCAAGATCAGGTATATCAAACGGTGATCGAAAAGGCCGATTTCATGCGGTCTCCCGACATCAAGAACAACAACGTGAACATTGTGTTCATGACCTATGTCTTTGAAGATGACCCCGAACAGCCGGGCCAATTCCGACCCAAGTTGAAGCGCGTTGAAGGCACGAGCCACGCCAATCTTCAGGCTGCGATTTTGTACAAGGAGGCGCCGTCAAAAGATGCTTTCAAGGGCAAGGTTGTTGAGGCGCTGAAGCGGAAGGGATAGTCTATGTCGCACGGGCAAAGGCGACAGAGCCGCCGCCAGCACGGTTCCACGGACAATCAAATAGGTAACTTTGCACCGTGCTTGCGATCTCTTGTCTGCCATTTTGAGGCACGGATTGAACCAGCACTGATCTGGCAAAACTGCTGCAATCATCGGCTAACATTTCAAGAAATTGCTGCTCATTGCTTGGTCTTGTGAACACAAAGAGCACAAGCAAGTTGGCTTTCAAACCAAAGTGGGATTTGTATATTTTCTGATCAATGACCTGACGGTATTGTTCAATCGACCGTGCCCAGCTTTTCCGCTTGGCTGGAGACGTCTTTGGCTCTGTGCCACGATCCACTTCTAAAGCGAGAACCCGGAACCTGCCGCCATAATCGAGCGCAAAGAGCTGGTCCGGGATCAGTTTTGATCGCCCAACGGGAATGGTCAGCTGTGCATTCTTGATGGCCAGAATATCATGGGCCGGGATATATCGGACACCATCGCGGGCGGCGGCGATGTCGATGGAACTGGTAACGCAGGACGTCATGTATCCATGCCACCAATGCCCGGTCGGGCGGACCGTGGGTTCGGCAAGGCCAAGATCATACAAGTGGTCTTTAGCCTGTTTCGTCAGGTCATATATGTATGGATTGAACTCAGCATGGTCAGTGGCGCGTTGTTGTTTGGGCAGGGTCAGGAATCCTCCGGCGCGCAGCTTTTGCATTTGCCGCAGCGCGGTGTCTTTGCAGCGATGGGTGTCGCGTGTCAGCTCGTAGAGATACTGCGAGCTTTGTGGGCCGTGGCGCTCAATGTGCTTGAGCCAGCGGGTTTCGCGCGCGGTGGGGCGGATACCTGCTTGTGGAGCGATATGATGGAACGTGGCGCGTCCCAAACTGTCGGTCTCTGCATGTGTCATGCAGGCAAACTAGACCGTCTCAGAGCTCCGACGAAGGCTCCGTGGGATCTTCCGGGTCGTTTTCTTCCGGCGGCTCCGGGTCTTCCTCTGGCGGTGTGTCCTCATGTTCTGCCTTGCTCTGCCATGGTTCTGCGTAGGCGTCACGGCACTGTTGCCGGATAGCCTCAACCTCTTCTTTTGTGGCGCGTGGCAGGTTTTCCAGCACGAAGAACGGAAAGCTGATCGGCACGGCGCGTGCAGTCAGGCCACGCACGAAGGTGGCAAAGGTACCCTTGGGCTGGCGCTGGATGGTATCCGGATCGCAGGACATTTGCCCCGCCAGGGCACGGGCATCGCGTGCCGATACGCCACCGGCCAGTTTGATCGAGGTGTTCGCCTCAAAGGCTTCCTGCAAGCCATTTGAGAGTTGGCCCAGATATTGGTGCGCCATCACCATGCCAACCTTGTACTTGCGCGCCTGGCTGAGGATGATGCCGATGTTTTGGTCGAAGTAATCCTGGGCTTCGTCGATATAGACCATGACCGGCAGTCGGTCGTATCCGGGCAGAGTGGCGCGTTCCTGGGCGGCTTGAGTAATCAGCGCGATGAAGAACCGCCCGAAGATTTCAGTGCCCTGTTCTTTCAGCAGCGATTTGGACGTGTTGATCAGGATCAGCTTGCCCGCGTTCAACTCGGTGAACATGTCGAACTTGGAAACCGGATGCGTGAACATCCGCTCGAAAGTCTGGTTTTCCAGAACGCCATAGAGACGGCGCAGAACCTGGGTCTTGGTATTGGTGAACTCCTTGCTGTCGAACTCGGTTTCAAAGAACCGGCGCGGGGTGCCTTCGAGTTTCTCGATATGGTCGCGGTATTTGTCGGTGCCGCCGGGTTCCATCAAATCGCGCAATGTGTGGATGGTGGCGTCGGGGATGTGGAACATCAGCCGGGTGACATAGCGGAAGACCACGCTTTGTTTGGCAGTCATGCCCGCAGACAGCAGCGAGCCCAATACGAAGTCATAAAGCTCGATGATCGAATTGGTCAGGCGTTCGCGTTCCAGCGGATCATAGCTTTGCAGCCGGTCTTGGCCGACCGAGAACAGATTGAGGCTCACTGGATACTGAATGTCCTCGGGATCAATCAACACGATCCGTTCGGGCGGCAGGGTCCTGGCCTTGAGAATCGTGTTGATCAGATCACCCTGGCTGTCGATCACCACAACCGACTTGTCGCCGCGCGCCACGTCCTCAAGGTCTTTGGCAATGAAGTATTGCAGGGTCTGGGTTTTGCCGTGGCCGGACCCGGCAACGATATGGGTATGTTCAAAGCGACGGTCTTCGGGGATCGAGAATGGCGTGCGCAGGCTGAACAGGTTTTTGAGATAAGTGCCACGCAGATAGGCTTCGACGACATCATCGCCTTTGTAGTCGACGGGATAAACCGGGTTGGTGCGATGTGTAGCGGTGAGGTTGGCATCAAGCCGGTCCTTCAGCCCCTTGAAGTGCATGTAGTCATTGTCTGCAAAGAACGGCGCAATGACGTTCTCCACGGCCTGTCCAAGCGGGTGCGTGAACTGGGTGACCTCGACCAGCACATCGCCCTCAATCGGCGGCACGGAATTGGCAATCGGAGCCAGCGCCTGACTGATGATTTCCAGCGCCGACATCACCATCACGCGGTCACTGCGCGCCTGACCGGCTTTCGCCAGCATGTCGCGGTATCGCGCGCCCTCGACTGTATTGCACAAGGCTGGAAGCGGTGGCACATCCGGCATCAGCCCCTCCTGCTGAAAGATAGCCTTGCCGACATCCAGAAGTTGAATCCGAAGCGAGCCGGGCAAGTCCGGTGGCCAGTGCTGCGCAAGCGTCGTTTCGATCTCGTCGTCCGTCAATTGCACCGAACCGGCCAGCGCATGGTTGTACAGGATTTCTGTCTCTTCGCGCGCCAGTCGTTCAAGCCGTTTGGGGTTTTCGGTGTAGAGGCGATAGCCGACATACGCCGGGATCGCGACCAGCACGACAGGCGTGACGATCATCGCAATCATCAGCACGATCCCGAAGATCGCCAGCACTATGACCATGCCGCCGATATCACCGGAGGTGCTGCGTGACATCAGAACTCAACCACAGTTCGTGAACCGGTATCGGCGTTGTCATCGAGCCAGAGCTTCATCTGGCCCAGAACATCGAGCAATGCGTCTTCGTAGATTTTTGCCTTCGATGGGTTGGCGCAGAGAAAGCGGTCAAGCTGTTCATTCATCAGGTGTTCGACACGCAATTCAAACTTCTCGTCTCTTGCATCGTTCTTTGCATCGGCCGGGCGACGATCCAGCAACTTGGTTTTCAACAACCCTCTTTGCCGGATGATCTGTTTTTCTTCATGGGTGAAGGCAACCGACAGATGTACCTCGTAGTACGTCGTCTTCAGGACCAAGCCTTTTCGAACCGTGTGGTGAGAGATTGAAACGCGCATGCCGGTTTAATCACCAAAGGCCAGAGCATCCCCGAAGGCAGCGGAGAGGATGCGTTTTTCATATGGAAAAACAGATAAAGTCACGGGTTGGGCTTGGCCTTTTTTGTTCTGCAATGTTTCAAAATGTTCACGCATGTTTCCCCATACTAGATACCCATAAAGGTTGGGGGTGCCCTATGGGGGTCAATCACTCCTTCACGAGCGTCTAACGCCACTGAGTTCGGGACTCGTATCGGCGCTGGTGTGATCGATATAATCCTGAGCGCCTGCAAGGCGGGTGAAGGCCATTTCGGCAACCAGAAATTTTCCGCCCCTTACCTCAATCGATTTCCCGCCATATTCCAGAACCCCGTCCTCCAAGCCAAGGGCCACACGAGCAGAGACAGGTGTCGATGGATCTGTATTTTTCTCTGACGCATCCTCCATACGCGCCTCGGGCGGCAAATCAATTTGCACTTGTTTCGAAACGTTCACATCGCTGAATGATGGTCCGGTCTGTTCTGTGGCCTCGGCTTCCTTGGAAACGGCTGCAAACCCGTCAGCCCCTTGGATGCCAGATCGCTGCGATTGGCGCGATATCTCCAATTGCTCGCGCGCGATCTGCAGACTTTGCTGCGCGTACTCAGCGGAATCGACACCGGCCCGTCCGATCTGCACAACCACCAGACCCATAAATCCCGCAAACATGATCCCTACTCCGGGCACAAGCCCGGCCAGTCCGGCCATGGGTGATCCGCCGTAACTTCGGCTCATCTCCGAAATCGCCACAATCGCGCCAACAGCGACGAAGCCGCCAAGAATGATGATGCACCAGGAAAGGAAACCAAGAAAACTGAAATAGGAACGGGCAGCTTCATAGGATCGCATGGATAGTTCCTTCCTCGTTGGAATATGAAAAAGCTGCAACCGTTAGTTGCAGCTTGTCAAACTGTATTTGGCCGTCTTGCTAGCCCATGGCAGCGGCGAACTGGGTTGGCGGGCCATGGAGGACCTCTTCAGCCAGCGCCATCGCCTCAAAGAGGATCATCCCGCGTGGCTCAAAATCAAAGATACGTCGTTTGCCCTTTGGCAAGTATCCCATGAGATCCGGGTGTCGCTGCACCAGGTCTTCCGCCTCTTCATACTTTGACTGGAAATTGCGTGGCCGCGCCACCGATACGTCAAGCACGTAGTTGTGGCTGGCAATCTCGGCGACTGATTTGATCAGCGTCTTCGCCTTTTTGCCCTTGCGGCAGTGTTCATCGCATCTTTCCGTGACGATCACATCGGGTTTGAGCTCATTGACGAGTGTCTGCACAAACCCGGCAATCTCTGTTGTGCTTTTCACCGCGTTGACGGTAATGCCCCAGTCACGCAGCGTCGTTCCGTCGAGACAAACGTATCCGGCGCGGCCTGAGGCCACCGCGACGGCGAGGACCTTAAGCGCTGCCATGGTTCTCGCGGTCTTTGAGACGCCGCCTGAGGCGTTCTAACGACCCGTTGCGGTTAAAGGTGTGCGCTGTTGGCTTGTTGATCGGCGGCAGCGTGCCAAGCCGAACCGTGAGGTGCTGTTGCCGCTCGGCCATGATTTCTCCGAAGAAGCATTCGAAGGACCGGCCATAGACAAGCGACAGCTCGATTATCTGTTCCAACGTGGGGCGCTGTTTGCCATGCTCGAGATCAGACACCGCAGACTGGTGGGTGCTGAGAAGATGGGCAAGATCATCCTGGGTATAGCCCGCCTTGCGCCGCGCCAAACGCAGGTCTTGGGCAAATTGGGTGCTCATTATCTTATTGATTAAACTGATAGAGCATCAGTCTAAGTTGCGAACGTCAGCTGCCAAAGCGGGCAGGACATATGCGGGAATGATAAGGTGACCGGAAATCGGTTTTGCACGGCGCACATTCGGTGACGTGCGGGTATGCGTGATCCGGACCCCTTATGGGTCCGGCAACAAACGAACATCCCGTCGTTACGTGTTTGTCTCTGCCAGTTCGGCGTCAATCGGCTCAGCAACATCTATACTGATGTGAGTGAGCCCCGGAGAGATGGCTGCGCTGACCGAAGCTGCATAGGTTAAGACGTTTTTCAGACCCCATTTCTTTCATAAATTATCAATCACCGACAAAAAACGCTGCCCGACAAGCAGGCAGCGTATAGGGGTTGGGGATATTTTCAGAACAATTTGAGCTGGCGTTCATCCTGCAGGCATTTTTGCCACGCGGGGTCAGTGGCCGCGTGGTTGAGCCAGGCGGTGACGTATTCTTCGACTTCAGCCGCGTCGGCAATGCCATTGTATGGCACAAATTGTGACCGATACCCTGTCTGCGTCACCGGCAGCACGGCGTCAGAGCGCAATTCAATGTGCCAGTGCCCTGTATTGAGCCAGTCGGCCTGATACGCCACTTTGATCGGACGCCCGTCCCAGACCAGCTCAAACACCGCATAACCATCCTTGGCCATGTCAGTATTCCGACGCCAGCATAATGGTGAGGACACGATGTGTGATCCCTTCGTTGGCAGGATTCTCGCTCCCGGCGGTGAGGTCAGGGGAATAATAGTCGATTTTCCAGAAGACCTTTTCCTCCTGAATCTCGACCGCGCCGAAGTCGTGCTCGCCCCATGGATCGTTATCATCCGAGAAGTCCTCGAATGACCTGACCGCCTTGATGGCAGCCACCGCGAATTCACCGCCACGTTCCTGAATGCCGATGGTGAGCATTGTCGATCCGTTGCCGCGCCCTTCACGGCGAAAACGGTCATTGATCTCCCGGATTCGCAGTTGCGGTGGCGTCTCGGCGCGAGACCAGACGAATTTTGTCTCACCTTCGCACTGGTGACAATGTTCCTGATCGAACACGGTCTCCAATTCCCAGAGCCCGAATTCCGGGTTCCAGCAGGCCCATGCGTCTTTGGCGACGCGTTCCGAACCGCAGGTTCGGCAACGCGGAACCGAGCCGATGTCGCTTTCGATTGCTTCTTGCAGATTTCCCATGATGCATCTCCTTCAGGGTGGAGCGGGCAGGAAGGATTTCCTGGCCGCTCCGCCGAAGGCGATGCGTGAAAGAACTGATCTGTTGCCATGATGCCGTGGTTGGGTGCCGGGCGATAGCAGTCACCGGATCACACGGGGTGATATGTGCTCTGCTAGCTGGTCGGTCTTTCGACCGGGACAATAAGGGAATGCGTTCTGGCACACACACAATCCTCGGTCTTGCCCATCGCCGGTATGAAGACCCGGTTTCTTTTGGGATCACTCATTCGGATCGGCTGATGCATCTCTATGCAATCGGGCAGACTGGTACGGGAAAATCGACGCTTTTGCTCAATATGGCATGGCAAGATGCCAGGCAGGGCAACGGGTTTTGCCTGATCGACCCCCATGGTGATCTCGCCGAGAGCCTTCACGAAAAGCTGGAAACCGATCATCTGTATTGGAACATCGCCGACCCTACGTGTCGCCTCGGATACAACCCGCTCAAGCGCGTATCAAAGCAGTATCGACCGTTAGTTGCATCAGCGCTGATCGAAACGTTAAAAAAGCAATGGCCGGACGCATGGGGCGCGCGGATGGAGCATCTGTTGCGCTATGCCGTTCTTGCGCTTTTGGAGCAGCCGAGCGCTGATCTTCGCGACCTCATGAAACTCTTCGTATACAAAGGCTTCCGACGCCAAGTTACAGAAGCTCTCACCGATCCACAGGTGCGTTTTTTCTGGAAGGAAGAATTTCCCAGTCTCAATTACCAGACCAGCGCTGACGGTATTTCGCCGGTTGCGAACAAAATTGGGGCATTTTTAGCGCATCCAATCGTGCGGACCGCGCTGTGCGAGCCAGATCAACCAATTAGCTTCCGGTCGATCATGGACAGCGGCAACATCCTGATCGTCAACCTGGCAAAAGGCCGATTGGGGGCGGACATTTCGAACATCCTCGGCGGACTGATCACGTCAAGCATCATGCAGGCGGCTTTCACTCGGCACGGGCAGCTTGAGACCGCGCGCCGTCCCTTTTTCCTCTATGTCGATGAATTCCACAACCTCACTACGAAGTCGTTCGCCGGGCTACTTTCGGAGGCCCGCAAGTATGGGCTCGGCCTAATCCTGGCACATCAGCACCTCTCTCAGACCGACGTGGAAGTGCGTGACGCCATCTTGGGCAATGTTGGCACGATGATTGTCTACCGTGTCGGAGCCAATGACGCGCCATTGTTCGAGCGAATGCTGCCGCCTTTTTCTGCGCGCGATTTCCAGAACCAGCCGAACCATCGCGCCGCCGTGTGGCTGATGCACGAAGGCGAGCGGCTGAAGCCATTCTCTGCAACAATGTATCCACCGTATCATCGCGCTCCATAGTACGGCTGCTAGTCGGCATCCGTGGTTCAAGTACGATGACCACATGACTGAAGATGAACACATTTTGCGCCATTTGGAAATCTGCCAACGTGTCTATGAACGCCTCCTGGCCGACGGCAAATGGCTGTGGCCGGATTCGCAAAATTCTGAAGATCTGGTAGAGTCCGAGGACACTAACTCTGACGTATGAAACCGTGTTTTGGATACATTCGGGTATCCACCCAGAAGCAAGGCGAGGGTGTATCACTCGAAGCACAGAAAGACGCCATCACGGTCTTTGCGAGTCAGCATAATCTCTCGGTAATCAAATGGTTCGAGGAAAAAGAAACCGCCGCCAAACGGGGGCGACCGATCTTCAACCAGATGCTCCGGCAACTCAAGCAGGGCAAAGCCGCTGGTCTCATCATGCACAAGATCGACCGGTCGGCACGCAACCTGCGGGACTGGGCGCTCGTGTCTGAACTGCCCAGCCTTGGAATCGACATCTTCTTTGCCACCGAAAGCCTGGACTTCAAATCTCGTGGTGGTCGGCTGGCGGCCAACCTGCAAGCCGTCATCGCCGAAGACTACATCTTCAACCTGCGCGAAGAATGCATCAAAGGAATGACCGGGCGTTTGAAGCAGGGCCTGTTTCCGTGGGGTGCGCCGCCGGGATACCTCAACCAGGGTGGTGGCAAACCCAAGATTCCGTGCCCGAAAACCGCGCCACTCATCAAGCTATTGTTCGAGCTCTACGCCAGCCGCCAGTATTCATACAATTCTTTACTCGACGAAATGCACCGCCGGGGTCTTCGCAACACGCGCGGCGGCAAGCTAACCCTCTGCGGTCTCGGCAACATCCTCCAAAATCCTTTCTACATCGGCCTCATGTACATCAAGAGCAGCGGGCAAACCTATGAAGGTATACATGAACCCATCGTTCCGGTCGCGACCTGGAAGCGCGTGCAGGACATACGCGCTGAACGCTCTGGCCCCAAGTCAACCCGCCACAATCACCTACTTCAGGGCATCTTTCGCTGTGGTCTTTGCGACAAGGCGATGGTGCCGGAATTGCAGAAGGGACATGTGTATTACCGCTGCAAACAAATGTCCTGCTCGACAAAGACGGTTCGCGAAGATGTTCTGGAAAATGCGATCCTGGCAGAGCTGCGCCAGTTGCAGTTGACTGCGCATGCCGCCAAGAAGGTGGCCGAGGCTGAGACCCCGGACACCATCGTCACGTTAGATGAGCAGCGGGCAGCTTTGTCGCTTCAAATCGCCGACGAGGAACGAAGGCTTGACCGACTGGAAGACTTGGTTATCGACGGGACGCTCAGCCCGGATGCGTTTCAAAGAAAACGACACACCGTCCAGTTGCGTGTCGTGGAGCTGCGTGACCAGCTTGACAGGATGCCTGACTCTGCCGCTGCAGAGGCATACCAAGAGAAACTGGCCGAACTGCGAAAAAGCCTTGTTTTGCTTTATGAAAATGCGAATCGCGCTGAAAAACGCATGATCATCGAAAACGTCTGGCCGAACCGGACAGTGTCCGGAAGAAAGCCAGCGTTTGAGCCGTATTCATGGGTCACGAAGGTTGAAAGTTGCGTGACCCTCCTGTGTGGTGCACAAGAGTGGGACAGAGGCCGAAGGGGTCATGGCATCAAGTCCTACGATAATTCGCTCATCCAGCCTTTGTTTTCCTTGCTTGATTATGTGGGCAAGTCTGACGACCATCATCCAGAGCCATGAGGTGGCCGCTAGTCAGCTCGAAATTTGTGTGGTGCACAAGAGTGGGAAAGAGGCCGAACTTCCATGACTGAGGTTGATATCCCTTCACCCAACAAGCTGCTCAGACTGATGGAAGAATGCATAGATGGCGAAAGCAAGCTGCCTAGTAGTTGAAATATCTGAGAAATTTGGGATACTATCTGCGGAGTCGTCTCTTACACACCCTTTGAAACCAGGCATCGTCTGGTAAGGGTGATAGGAGATGACAGGATGAAGAAAACTTTAGTAGCTTGCTGCGTATTGGCCAGTCTTGCTGGGACAGCCGGAGCAGAGACCTTGCTGGTCGGGACCGCTGAACCGCTGACGATTTCGGTTTCGGCCCCTCCGTCCATGAGCCTCTCCGTGTCCTGGTATTCAGACTTGGCTGAAGCTCAGGAAGTTCAGGTCGCCCTGGTAGCCTGTGGCTACGAAGATGTCAGCCTGGAAACCGAACGGACTGATGATGGTATGCTCTCCTTCGTGGGCGTCACCTTCAGAATGGACGATCCATGCGTGGATGACGCACTGAACTGAAGACGGGCAGCAGTTTGCTCAAAAGGGCGTGGTTTTTCCGCGCCCTTTTCCTTTGTTCACAGGACTCATTTGCCTAAGTCTGATAGATTCAGGTCATGAACGAAAATGAACATATTCAGCGACACTTGGAGATCTGCGACCAAGTGTTCCTTCGCCTATTGGACGAAGGCAAGCTCGACCAGATCAAGATCCCAGCAGACGAAAGTTCGGCCTCCCAGGGGGTGTTTGCATATTTTACTCAGGTCACACAAACAGAATGGCTCAACTGAGCCATTCTGTTGTCTAGTGGTCATGATATCGTTTGGTGCACAAGAGCGAGACAGAGGCCGAAGGCGTCATGGCATCAAGTCCGACGATAATTCGCTCATCCAGCCTTTGTTTTCCTTGCTTGATTATGTGGGCAAGTCTGACGACCATCATCCAGAGCCATGAGGTGGCCGCTAGTCAGCTCGAAATTTGTGTGGTGCACTCGAGCGGGATAGAGGCCGAACTTGTCAGGAAATCTCCCAGGATGATACATCACAGATAAAGCCTTTGTTCTTCTTGCTTGATGAAACACGCAGAAAACAATCATCATATTGACCGATGTTGTGACCGGTAGTCAAATAGAGTTTCAATGTGATACGCAAGACAAGTACAAACACGATTCCAGTCAACTGCCCGAATTTGCGCTATGAAGCAAGTCTCCAATTGGAATTTTTATAAAAAATGTATCAGCGATCAATTCAGATACAGTATTAAACACCAAACATATAGAGATATTTAGAATTGAAAAAGGAGCCTCGAAACAGAGGCTCCTTGCATTATTCCCCGTCCATCAAGACAATTGAATACCAGATCGTCATTGGTGCGAGAAGAATTATCGCCTCCGCCCACAGTCCCACAAAGAACAGACCAACTGGCAATAGTACAAATGCCAGGACAATGGCTGCAGGCGGACACTCCGGGCATGAAAGCGCCCGGTAGAAGGTTGAATTTTTCATTATCCTCTCCTTGTGTTGAGAGGGCTGGCTTTCATCACTGCAAGCAAGCCAGCTCAACGCAAGTTCGGAAGTATTCTTCATGTTACAATATTCAGAGCACTTTGCAACTACAGGTTGTATTTACTAATTGCAATTTGAGAGTATAACTTTTTATATGTCAGTACAGAGTGACCGAGAAAGACAGCATAGCTCGCCAACACTAGCAAACTTGCTGTTATTGTTACTGGGTTAATTATGAGATCGGCAACTGGTGATGAAAGCCAGAAGAAAATCCCAAAAGTGTCAGGAAACTCCCTTAACGCAACGCAACTTACCATAGCGACGACAGTAGAGGTTGAAAAAATGTAAAAACGCCACGCCTTCCTGGGGAAGCGAAGCATTCTTTTACGTAGGTCTACGGCACTTTCATCAAAAGTAAGAACATTTCCCTCCGAATCGTACTTGATTAACGCATTTTGAACGGCAAATATGAGAGTGAAACTACCAGCACTCAAAATGCTAGCAGTGACAACCAATGCAGCAACCGCAGCGACTTGAGCCAATACGGCGAATTCCGGAAAATTTCCCACGAACAATGCCCCGCTTAGATTTCGACCTATGCGGAAACTAGCGCCCTAGAACTTTCGCTGCAAGTCACTTCCGTCACCAGATTTGAATAGTAGTCGAAAATCTTTTTGTGTGCCGGGTTTCTTAAACTTTCCGGCGAATAAAAATCTACGTTGTACGCGTACTTGGACCCACGAGGGTGTTTTCCCTCCAACCAAAGCGCAAAATAGCCATCACTACTCAACAAGGTCGGATGTCTATCGGCGACATTTTCCACCAATGCGAGTTTCTCGCTCGGGAGCGTTGCCGGATCAATGTAATCGATTTTGAAGTTCTCCGGAAATTCTGTCACAAGACTCTGAAGATTATTTTCTTTACTTGGGCGAGAATCAATTATCAAGTATCGAACAGACGCTCCAGATTTGAGCCATGATCTGATGCCTTCAACAAGCATGGGTCCGTTGTCCGAATGAGAGTAATGACCGTTGGACGCGTCATTTCCGACAATGTCGATCCGTACTTTGTTGTCGATTTTAAGTTGTGCGAAAAGTGGTAACATGTCCTGAGCTATCATGGCAATCGGAATGCGAACAGGTTCAGTGAGACTCGCCGACCGAAGGTTTCGAACTTCGTCCAGGTCACGTTCAAATTCTGCATTAACAGTTCGATTATTCCAAAGTATGAAGAACACCGAAATCAATACTCCAAGAGCTATTCCTAAGAAGACCATCGCAATAAGCGCCCTATTCTGACACGAAGCGCGCAGCCAAGAAGCTGCGCCAAGACACCTTAGCTTAGCAGATCAGGAGAGGGTATCAAATATGGCATTTTTAAACTTATAATAACAGATGTTTACGGGGTGATCTTAATGTTAAATTTGTGCAAACTGCCAAATATGTCCGACAGCACCTCTTCGAGTTATGGATTAACAAAATCTTGTAGATAGTTGATTTGTGATGAATAATGCGCATTTTTGGTCTGGTTCTTTGGAGTGTTAGAGTTGCTGCTCGTTCGAATCACAATCTCATGAGTCGGATGTCGGTTTGTGAAGCCTACTTGATGGGTGATCTCTACCACTCGGTGAGTGAGTTGATCAAATGGTGTTCACAGTGTTTTTAGTGTTCGGCCAGATTACTTCCAAGGTCGCAGTTGTTGCGACCTCGAAGTTCAGTTTGGACCGTGAAGCTTCTTGAGGAACTTCGGCGGAACTTGCCGTTTTAGGCATGATCTGGTTGGGATTCATGATACTTTTGTAATAACATGATGAGGAAGTTGAAATGCCTTTCCTCCTACATGTTTTTGATCAAGACGGCTATGCAACGGGCGAATTTTCTTGTGGTGACGGGCGTAGTAATGCGCGGGGTTAGCATGCTCCAGCAATAGCTGGTCCGAAGCGCTAAAGAACAGCCAAGTTGCCTGCTTGCTTGCGACTTGTGGTGCTCAGGCGACTCTCTCGGTGCGACTGATGAGCGGCCCGATATGTCGTAGCTGCAATCCCCGATGGATTTCAACGCGCTCCCTCCTCAATGCCCCAGTGGCATCGTGATTGAAGTGACTAAAAAGAGACTGGAAACGAAAAAGGGCTCAGCGAAATCTCGCTAAGCCCTTGAAACTTTTGGCTCCGGCGGTAGGGATCGAACCTACGACCAATTGATTAACAGTCAACTGCTCTACCGCTGAGCTACGCCGGAACGGTTTGGCGGATATAGCAACAGGTTTTGAGGGCGTCCAGAGGGATTTGGTGGAAATATCAAAAAAACATGAGTGCTTCACACGCGCCGTTCGAAGGTTGCCAAAGCAGAAAGAGATTCAATCGGGGAAACTAGATTTTTACCCATAAGATCAACGAGATGTGCGAAAACGTTGCGCTCGGCTGCGGGCAGAAGTGCAGGGGGAACCTCGGTGTAGATGCGTTCGGCCAGGCTGCGGGCTGTGGCGGGGCCATCTGCAAGGGTGTTCAGAATGGCGGTTTCGCGGCTCTGGCGGTGATTGACCAGCCAGTCCAGCCGGTCTGCAGGAGTGGCAACAGGCGCTCCGTGACCAGGGTGGAAGGTCCTCCAGGTGCGCTGGCGCAGACGATGGCAGCTGTCCATGAAATCCGTCAGGTCGCCATCCGGTGGTGACACCAGCGATGTTGCCCAGCCCATGACATGATCTGCTGTAAAGCACAGGTCATCCAGAGCCAGCGCGATATGGTTGCCCAGATGACCGGGTGTGTGGATGACTTCAAGCGCCCACCCGTCGCCGTCGATCACGGTGCCATCTGACACGGTAACATCGGGCGCAAACGCGGTGTCGATGCCTTCTCCGCCGCCTGCAAGACCTGATGCGGCAAGCTGTTCCATGACGGCGCTGCGCCCGGCCGTCGGCCCACCAAAGGCATGAACCTGGGCTCCGGTGCGGTCTGATAGCGGTGCGGCCAGAGGAGAGTGATCCAGGTGCGTATGCGTCACGACGATGTGACTGATCCGTTCGCCGGGGCCAAGCGCGGCGAGAATGGCGTCCAGATGGTCAGAATTGGCTGGTCCGGGATCAATCACGGCGATGTCGCGTGTGCCGATCAGATAGGTGTTTGTGCCCCGATAAGTCATAGGGGACGGGTTGGGGGCAAGAATGCGGCGCAGTCCGGGTTCCAGTTCTTCGGCCACACTCGGCGCGGGGTTGAAATTGTCAGGCGGCAGTTGCATCGCTCTTCCTCTCAGGCTGGCTGCCCGCTAGGCTTAGCGCATGTCGTTCAAAGGGCTCAAACACTATCTGCCGCGCAGCCTGTATGGACGGGCCGCCATGATCATGGTGATTCCGGTTCTGGTTCTGCAACTGGTGGTGTCAGTCGCTTTCATTCAAAACCATCTTGAGGACACCATTACCCAGATGACGGGGACCGTCGTGCGTGAATTGCGGTTGATCGAAGCGCAGGCCGGCGATGCGGCAAGTCATGAAGAGGTATTGGAACGCATTGCGCCCTTGCTGCCGGCGCTTCAGATGAATGTCGAGTTTATAGAGCCTGTTTCTGTTCCAGGCAGCGACCTGATCTTATGGTACGACTTTTCTGGTGGACTGGTGCGCAATCTGATCCGGGAGTCTTTTCCGGCCACGCTCGCCGTGCAGTTTCCTGCCGACAATTCTGTGCATTTGTTCTTTGGTACGGATCTGGGGCCGGCCCATGTCAGTTTCGGGCGTAGCAGAGTGACGGTTGCCGCACCGCATCAATTGATCGTAACGATGGTGTTCTTTGGCATGCTCATGACGATCATCGCGTTTCTTTATCTGCGAAATCAGCTGCGCCCGGTCACCCGGCTGGCAAATGCGGCTCAGGCGTTCGGGCGGGGGCGAAATGTGCCGTATTCGCCATCTGGCGCCATAGAAATTCGGGCTGCAGGCAGCGCCTTTCTGGATATGCGGGCCCGGATCGAACGACAGATCGAACAGCGCACGATGATGCTGTCGGGGGTGAGCCATGATCTGCGTACACCGCTGACCCGGTTAAAGCTGGGCCTTGCGATGCTGGATGAAGAAGACGCCGCGCCACTGCTGGGCGATGTTAACGAAATGCAACGTCTTCTGGACGCGTTTCTGGACTTTTCACGGGGGGCAGCATCTGCGGGCGAGCCTGAAAAAGTTGACCCGAAAGAACTGGTTCGGACCATCGTCGAAGATGCTCAGCGCGAAGGCAAACAGGTAGAATTGGTCGAAGCGTCAGGCGAGGGTCTGATAGCTTTACGGCCGTTGGCAATGCGCCGCGCGGTGGAAAACCTGCTTTCAAACGCCGTCAGATACGGCACCCGCGCCGAAGTTTCCGTGGTTTTGACCGACAAATCGCTGCGTATCCGGGTCGAAGATGACGGGCCGGGTATTCCCAGCGACCTGCGCGGCGAGGCGCTTAAACCCTTTTCCAGGCTTGATCCGTCACGCAATCAGAACCAGGGCAGCGGCGTCGGTCTGGGTCTCGCGATCGTGTCAGACATCGCACGGGCACATGGTGGGGTTCTGCGGCTTGATGACAGCGATACGATGGGCGGCTTGCGCGCGGATTTGGTCATCGGTCGCTGATCACCTTTTGGGGTTTTCGTACAAACGGTTGCCAGAGTCGTACAAAATGCGTCTTACTGGTGGCAACTGATCCACTGTGAGCGAACATAATGATGCATGACACGGCTTTCCGATCAACGCAGCGCCAGCTCATTCGAACCGGTCTGGCATTCACCCTTATCGGTGGTTTGGTGGTCCAAGCCTCGGCGCAAACGGATGAAACCGAAGCCATCGATCCCTTTGCCATGGAAATCGCCAATGCAGCGATCGACTATATTTCAGGGCAGCCACGGCTTTCAGTTGATTGGTTCGTATCGTTCGACGTTGTTGTGGATGGCCGCGAAAAAGTGACCTATTCGCGCAGCGGCAGTAACCTGCTTGCCCGCGGTGAAGGGTTTTATGCATTCTCGGAACTTGGCGAAGAAACGCGTGAATATTTTTATGATTTCAGTCGCTTCACTGTCGTGGATGTCGAAGAGAATGCCTATGCGACGACACCATTCCGAGGTGAGTTCAGAGCGTTGACGGAACGTGTTGCAGATGAATACGACCTCCGTCTGCCGATCTGGACCTTGATGAGTGCGGATCCGGGATTTGAGCTTCTCGAAAGTGTCGATGCCGCAGCCTATCTCGGGACAACGCGGATCGCCGGGCAGCAGGTTCACCACTTGGCCATGTCCGATTACGAAGGCGACTGGCAGTTTTGGATCTCTACCGATCCGGAGGCACCGGAACTGGTGATGCTGGTCGGGACCAACCCTTATGAACAAGGGTGGCCACAATATCGTGCCTATTTCTCAAACTGGGATTTCGATCCTCAGATCAATGAGGACAGCTTTGTCTTCACCCCGGATGAAACGACCGAGCGTATGGTTTGGCCAAAACCCGACCCGAAATACAAAATCGGGAGGGGTGAAGAATGACTTTGCGGATCAGAACACGGCTGACCCTTGGGTCGGTGATCGTGGCACTTGGCCTTACGACGTCGCCTTTGGGGCTGGTCCGGTTGGACCCGATGGACGGGGCCGCCTTTGCCAACCGGCTTGGCGGGCGGGCAGGCGGGTTTTCGGGGGCGCCCAAAGGGCGGCCATCCGGGGCGCGCACACGGCCATCGGGAGGCGGATCTATCAAGATGCCGTCGGCGGGCCGACCATCAACCCTTCCGGCACCATCCAGGCCGTCTGTCGGAAAACCCTCGACCGGTAAGCCCAGCTTGCCGGTGAATAGACCGCCGACCTCCAAACCGGTTCAAAAACCTTCACTACCTGTTGCCCGTCCACCTTCGACTAAGCCAGGGGGGGGCGTTGCGATCCCACCGATTGCCAACCGACCCGAAGGCGAACGGCCGCCCGGGGCGCGCCCACCGGGCAGCAAACCCGGCACGCGTCCACCCAGTATCAATCCGCCAGTCAATCGCCCACCCGGAGTAAAACCACCGGGGCAGGGGAATCGCCCGCCGGGTTCACGCCCGCCCGGAAAGCCACCACCCTCAGTTGGCCATCCGCCGGGGTATCATCCGCCGGGTCACCGACCGCCGGGCTGGCGACCGCCGCCGGGACCACCGCCGCCTTACTATCGCCCGCCCCATCACCACTATGGGAACTACTACTATAACAATTCCTGGGGCTGGTTCTTTACCGCGGCCATCGTCGGTTCGACCATCGCTTTTGCGACGTCGTTGCCTGAAGATCAGGAATGTCAGGAAGTCCGCGACGGTGGTGAAACACTGTATGAATGCAATGGAGTGCTGTATCGGTCGACGTTTTACGAGAACGAGAAAGTCTATGAGATCGTCTCGGATGCGCCCGGAGAAGTCAGCGCTGAACCACAAAGCGTCTTCGGGATGGCCCTGACCGATCCGATGACCCGCGGCGATCTTGTGCGCGACCTGCAAAACAGACTGGTCGCAACCGGATACGATGTCGGAGGCGTGGACGGCGTGTTCGGGACCGGAACCGAAACAGCGTTGATGTGGTTCCAGTACGATCTGGGTATAGAGCCCGTCGGCTATGTTGATGTCGCGACGGCAGAGGCACTGGGATATGACGTGCCTGAAGCGATGAAAGCAACCCAAACGCCCCCGTCAACCACCGCCGCTGATACTGAAGCCGCGCCGGCGGATCCGGCACCAGCCTCAGCAACGACAGAACCTGTGCCCGCCGATGTCGACCCGTCACCCGAGTCGACGGAAAACCCTGAAGAAAACCAGGAACCGGCCGACTGACGCATACCATTGCCGTGGGGGTGCAAGCAGATCAACTTGCTCCTCCCCCCGGCGATGGCCTATCACGGGGCAGCTTGTTCGGGGATTGGGAAAGCCGTGGCACGTTTTGATCGGTATTTTCTGTGGCAGTTGATGCTGCTCTTTGCCTTTTTCTCGCTGATCCTGGTCGGCGTCTTCTGGATTACGCGCTCGGTCAGTCTGCTGGACAAACTTATTGCGGACGGCCAGTCGGCGATGGTTTTCCTTGAGTTTACAGCGCTTTCTCTTCCGACGTTGATCCGAACGGTCATGCCGATCGCGGTCTTTACGGCAACACTTTATGTCACCAACCGATTGAACCGCGAAAGCGAGCTGACGGCGATGCTGGCAACTGGCTCCAGCCCGTGGCGTCTGGCCCGGGGGGTGATCGTGTTCGGGATATTGACCGGATTGATGATGGCGATCCTGACCAATGTCTTGCGCCCGGCCTCGATCCAGCAACTGGAAATCAGAGAGGCCGAGGTGTCGCGGGACGTTACAGCCCGGCTATTGGAAGAGGGCAATTTCCTGCATCCTGCGGATGGCGTGACGCTGTACATTCGAAAGATCGACCGCGACGGGGCCTTGAATGATGTCTTCCTGTCAGATCGCCGTGATCCTGCGCGGACTATGACCTATACCGGGTCGCGCGCGTTTCTTGTGCGCGATGAAACGAAAGCTAGCCTGATCATGGTGGACGGGTTGGCAGTGCGCCTGGATGTTGCGGGCAACACGCTTTCAACCACCCAGTTTTCGGATTTTTCCTATGACATCACGTCGCTACTGAACAAGGAAAGCGCCAAATCCCGAAACATCAGGGCGATCTCAACGCCCGAACTGCTTTGGCATAGGGATATGGTGCGTGAGGTCGAAGGCTATACCGAAGGCCAGATGATGGATGAACTGCACGAGCGTTTCACCTGGAGCACCATTTGCGTGGCTGTGTCGCTGATCGGGTTTGCAACCCTCATGCTGGGCGGGTTTTCGCGGTTTGGCTTGTGGCCGCAACTGCTTGGGGCATTCCTGTTGCTGATCATGCTCGAGGGAATGCGCGGTGTGTTGTCTCAGATCGTTGTCGACCGCGCCGAGCTTTGGCCCATCCTTTATGCACCAACCGCAATTGGGATCCTTTTGGCCACGGTGTTTCTGAACATCGCGGGCCGCCCGGTCAGTTTGTTGCTGCGCCGTCCGACAGCCGCCTAGAACTCCAATCAACCGCAACAGGCCGTCGCTCTGCAGTGCAGAAAGCGTGTAGTGGGGTAACGATTTTGGCGAAAAGGTATTCAAAAACAATAAGGAATACGGACATATTGACGTCCGAACCTTTCGACAATCCGCGCCTGCTATAGCGATTTCTTATCTCGCTACATCGCAATCGAAATGGTGTTGCAGGAGTACTCTGGTTAAGGGTGGCCTCAGAAGGAACACATCCGGAGACTCTCCCATGTCAGACACGAAGACCGCCCTTGTTATCAGTGCCCACTCTGCAGATTTCGTGTGGCGGGCCGGCGGGGCCATCGCGCTGCATCAGGCCAAGGGATACGACGTCACAGTGGTGTGCCTGTCATACGGCGAACGCGGCGAAAGCGCGAAGCTTTGGAAGCAGGACGGCATGACAATGGAACGGGTCAAAGCCTCGCGCCGGGAAGAGGCTGAAAATGCGGCCTCTGCCTTGGGCGTGAAGGATATTCGGTTCTTCGATGTCGGGGATTACCCGCTGGATTTGGGTCAGGAGACCAAAGAGCGGATGGTCGATGTGATCCGCGAAGTTCAGCCCAAATTCATGATGAGCCATTCGAAATGGGATCCTTATAACACGGATCACATGAACACGACGCAATTTGCATTGGAATGCCGGATGATTGCGCAAGCTTGGGGTCATAATCCGGGGCAAAAGGTTCTTGGGGCGCCGCAGCTGTACCTTTTTGAACCCCACCAGACCGAGCAGATGGAGTGGAAACCTGACGTGTTTTTGGACATCACGGATGTTTGGGACAAGAAATGGGCAGCCATCCAGTGCATGCAGGGGCAGGAGCATCTGTGGCACTTTTATGAAAACGTGGCCGAGAACCGCGGCAATCATTTCCGCCGCAATTCGGGCGGTCAGTCCGGTGGGCGCAATTGCCGGTATGCCGAAGGCTTCCAGTCGGTGTTTCCGCAGACCGTGGACGAGTTGGCATGACCATGCGCTATCAGGCAGGCACAACAGGTGTCGTCGTGCAAAACATCGAGCGCGCCGATCAGACCGTGATTGACGGTCTCGCAGAGTGCGGTGTGGCCACGGTACACGAAGCGCAGGGGCGTCGCGGGCTTTTGGCGGATTACATGACGCCGATCTACTCGGGGGCGCGGGTCGCCGGGTCTGCGGTCACGATCCTTTCGCCCCCCTGCGATAACTGGATGATCCATGTGGCTATCGAGCAGTTGCAGGCGGGTGACATCATGGTGTTAGGCACTTTTACGCCTTCCAATGCCGGCTATTTCGGTGATTTGCTGGCGACATCGGCGATGACGCGCGGGTGCCGGGGGCTGATTATTGATGGCGGTGTGCGGGATGTGCGTGATCTGACAGAAATGGGTTTCCCAGTCTGGTCGAAAGCGGTTCATGCGCAGGGGACAATCAAAGAAACACTTGGGTCGGTCAATGTGCCTGTGGTGTGCGCGGAGGCTTTGATTAACCCTGGCGACGTGGTTGTGGCAGATGATGACGGAGTCTGTGTGGTGCGTCGCGAAGACGCCGCCGACGTTCTGGAAAAGGCGCGAGCCCGTGAAGCGAACGAAGCAGATAAGCGTGCGCGGTTCGAGGCGGGAGAACTGGGCCTCGACATTTATGACATGCGGGATCGACTTGCCGAGAAGGGATTGAAATACGTGTGAAGGGATCGGATCGCGGGGGCGATCCGATCAAGGCGGGGGGCCAGCCCCCCGCACCCCCCGGAGTATTTCCAAAGAGAAGAAAGGGCAGGCGATGGCTGACGGTGTACGCTGCATGTGGATGCGGGGCGGGACGTCGAAAGGTGGGTATTTCCTGGCCTCTGATCTGCCTGAGGATCGGGTCGAGCGGGACAAGGTGTTGCTGAGCCTTATGGGGTCGCCCGATATCCGCCAGATAGACGGCCTGGGCGGCGCCGACCCTTTGACGTCGAAAGTGGCGGTCGTCAACCGGTCGGACCGCGCAGGGGTCGATGTGGAGTACCTGTTTCTGCAGGTCTTTGTGGATCAGCCGATCGTGACAGATGCGCAGAATTGCGGGAACATTCTGGCGGGGGTTGGTCCTTTTGCCGTTGAACGTGGGTTGGTTGAAGCTTGCGACGGGCAAACCCCGGTGACGATTTATATGCAGAACACGGGCCAGGTTGCTCAGGCGACGGTCGAAACACCCGGAAAGCATGTCTCTTATGTGGGGGAGGCCCGCATTGACGGCGTTCCGGGCGGGTCAGCTCCGGTTCCGATTGCATTCCGCGATACTGCAGGATCCAGTTGTGGGGCGCTTTTACCGACAGGCAATGTGATGGATGTGGTCGAGGGGGTCGAGGTTACCATGATCGACAACGGCATGCCCTGCGTTGTGATGCGGGCTGCCGATCTTGGCATCAAAGGAACAGAGGCGCCGGACGTCCTGGAAGCAAACGCAGACCTTCGCACCCGTTTGGAATCGATCCGCTTGGCGTGCGGACCAATGATGAACCTTGGTGATGTGACCGATAAAACGGTGCCAAAGATGACAATGGTCAGCGCCCCTGTATCCGGAGGGGCGATTTCGACGCGTACGTTCATCCCGCACCGATGCCACAAAACGATTGGGGTTCTGGGTGCTGTCAGCGTGGCAACGGCGTGTCTGCTGGAAGGGTCATCGGCTTTCGATCTGGCCAACCGCGGAAGTGGACCCAGCCGGACACTGTCGGTTGAGCATCCGACTGGGGAAATGACGGTGGTGGCGACGCTGGATGAAGCCGGGCAAGTGGTCAGTGCCGCGATCCTGAGGACAGCGCGCAAGCTGATGGACGGCACGGCTTTTCCACGCTGATTTTGCGGGGCATTCTGAGTGGAAGAGTTGATCAATGCCTTCGTCGCGTACGGCCGTGCCATTGTGTGATCTCGCCATGATCAGGCTTGCGCAGATATGGTCCAAGTGACACCCTGACGTCATTCCATTACGAGGCGACGCATGGCCAACTTCAGATATCCGGACGTGATCACATCCCCGAAGGGGGAGTCCCGAACGCAGTACGCATGGACGTTAGGTGCCATCGAAGTTGATACAAGCGTTCGGAGGATCGTCAAAACCCGTTTTAAAGAGTGTCTTAGCGAGGCAAAGAGAACGGATACATGACCCAACCTGAGAGCAAAATGTACGTTCTTTCAAAATCGGCCAGGCCCGATGCGTTCACCGGTTCGCTGGGCAAGTTGACGCTGACCTGTGAGCGTGACGCCGAAGAAGCGACAGAATTCACCCTGCTCGATTGTCACGATCAATCGATCCGGGCATCTGGGAAATTGCTGATTGAAACCGACGGGGCACTGGTCTTGCTGTCGCCAGAGGCCACGCTGTCACAACCGGCCACACGCAAGGGTGATTTCGTCCCTGATCTGATGGACGGGCCTGTAAGATCGGCGTTGTCCGGAACCATTTCGCCTTTGCGGTGTCTGATCAGGGTCGGGACCGGCACGGTCCAGCAAATGCATGTGACGCTTGTCGATGATGAGCAGAAGACACAAGCCCGGGCTGAGGTTCTGTCCTTGACCTCGAAAGGCAAGGGCAAGCCGGTATCGTTCATCACTCTGCGTGGCTTGCGCGGATACGACAAGGCGTTCGCAGCATTCTCGACGCATCTTGAAAAGCTTGGCGGTCAGTCTGACCTGTCGACCGATCCCGTTTATGAGCGGCTTTTTCCCAAGTATGAACGCTATGTCGCCAAACCCGACATCGCCATGACCGGCGATGAAACGGCGTTTCAGGCAGCAAATGATATCATAGCGGCCTATCTGAATGTCGCCAGACGCAACGAAGCGGGGGTGATCGGCGATTTTGATACCGAGTTTCTGCACGATTACCGGGTTGCACTGCGCAAGATCCGGTCGGTGATCAGCCTGTTCAAAGAAGTTTATGGCCCCCAACAGACGGTGGACCTGAAAACCACCTTTTCAGATCTCATGGCGCCCACCGGACGACTTAGGGATCTCGACGTTTATCTTCTGGACCGTGAGACCTATTTCGATTTGGTGCCCGAGGCCTTGCACGGCGGGCTAGAAGTTATGTTTGATATGTTCGCGCAGGAACGGCGCGATGCGTTGGCCAACATCACCTCGCAATTTCGCAGCAAGACTTATGCTGACACGATGAATGGGCTTGGGGATTTGTTTTCGAACCCTGAAAACCTGTCGCGCGGTGCCAATGCGGATCGGCATGCGCACGACTATGCCTGCGGTTTGATCTGGAAACGCTACCGTAAGGTTTGCAAGATCGCGTCGGCCATTGATGATCAGACGGATGACGAAGAGGTGCACGAGCTGCGCATCCACTGCAAGAAGCTGCGCTATCTTATGGAATTCTTTGCACCTTTGTTTCCCGGCAAGGGCGTTAAGGCCGTAATCAAACCGCTTAAGAAATTGCAGGATAATCTTGGCCTGTTCAACGACTACTCGGTACAGCAAGAGTCTTTGCAGGCCTTTCTCGACAATCACGCCACCAAGGGCCGTAAGCAGGATATGGCGATTGCCAGCAGCATCGGCGCGTTGATCGCAGTGCTGCACCAGCGGCAGTTGAATGAGCGTGCCCGCGTCGTGACCAGCTTTGCCGATTTCGACAGCCCAGATGTCCAGAGCCGGTTCCGGTCGCTATTTCATGCTCAGGGAAGTGACAAATGAAGATCATCGCGTGTTACAGCAACAAGGGTGGGGTCGGCAAAACCGCGACATCGGTGAACCTGGCCTATTCGTTTGCCCAGGCCGGGAAACGGACGTTGTTGTGCGACCTTGACCCACAGGGGGCGTCGAGCTTCTATTTTCGCGTCAAACCATCAAAGAAACTGACCGAAGAGAAGTTCTTTGGCGATGTTGAAAAATTCACCAAGGCCATTCGCGAGAGCGATTTTGAGAACCTCGATATCCTGCCTTCGAATATGAGCTTTCGTGATTTCGATGTGTTTCTATCGCGGATGAAAAACAGTCGCTCGCGTCTGAAGAAGGCACTGAAGGCAGTTGGCGGAGATTATGACGTGGTTTTGCTGGATTGCCCGCCCAATATCTCGACCCTGTCCGAGAACGTGTTCAAGGCGGCTGATCACATCGTTGTTCCGGTCATTCCGACGACGTTGTCTGAGCGGACGTTCGACCAGTTGGTGGGTTTTTTCAAGGAGCAGAGGATCCCGAAGAAAAAGCTGGTTCCATTCTTTTCCATGGTTCAGAAGCAAAAATCGCTGCACAACGACACGATGGAGCGGATGCGCAAAGAGTACGGTAAGCTGTTCCTGAAAGCGTCGATCCCATTTTCGACCGATGTCGAAAAGATGGGTGTGCACCGCGCGCCAGTCGGCACATTTGCCCGCGCCCGTTCAGCGACGAAATCTTATGCCGAGTTCTTTGATGAATTGCGGAAACGGACCTGAGCATGCCAGCAGACGGTGTTGAAATTGAAAGAAAGTTTTTGGTTCGGTGTCTTCCGGATTTGGGTGATGCGCGTCGGGCCGTCATTCGCCAGGGGTACCTGACCCAACCGTCGGATTCGGTTGAAATCCGGTTGCGGCAGAAAGACGAGGCCTGTTTTCTGACGCTGAAATCCGATGGCGGCACAGTGCGCGTTGAACGCGAGACCGAGATCAGCCAAGCGCAGTTCGACACGCTTTGGCCGGAAACCGAAGGCCGGCGTGTCGAAAAAGAGCGGTGGACCGGCGAGTTGCCCGGCGATTTGAAGTTTGAGTTGGACTTGTTCAGCGGTGCTTTGGACAGTTTGCGGCTGGTCGAGGTCGAGTTTGAATCTGAATCGACCGCGACGGCGTTCACAGCCCCGGATTGGTTCGGGGCCGATGTTACGCAAGATAAGCGCTTTAAAAACAAGGCTCTGGCCTTGGATGGCATGCCAGATTGATCTGATAACGGAACTTGCGGTCCTTAGGCGCGGCGCAACGCGCCTGCGCCGTCTTCAATCGCATCCAGATTCTGGATTTCACCAATCCAGCGTTCGACTGTCACCGGATCTTCCCTCCCGCCATATGCTGCCAAAGCCATCGCCTTATTGGTGATCTCGTGTAGTGACAGCATGTTGCCGGGATCGCCTTTGGGCGTGTCCACACGCGCATTGAAAGAGGTCCCGTCGTCCATCGTGACCGTTACTTTCCCGATCCAACGCGCCGGATAGGCCGCATCGATTTCGGGGTCCAGCGTCATTGTGACGATCTTGCGATATCGCGCAACGTCAGGGTCGGTCAGGGCAAAACTGTCAAACTCGGTCAGGCCAGCTTTTCCATGCATCGCGAGCAGGCCAAGAACGGTGCCCATCGAAAACTTTGACTGGTGGATCGTAGTGGGGGCCACAACTGGCCCAAGCACGTCAATCGCACCCTGATGCACGTGAGTCTGGACGGACGTGATCCGTTTCGGGTCAAGACCGTTGTCGTGAATAGCCTTCAACAGCGCGTCGGCTGCGGGGTGCGTGTGACGACACGAGGCGTGCCATTTGTAAGACGTCTCAAGCGTCGCCCAACGCTCGCCCAGCCTGTCGTTCAGAAAACTCGGGTCAGAGTCGGTTGACATCGCAGCGCCCATCCCATGAGCCCCATCGAAAATCCTTCGTGCACCGGTGATACCATCGCGGGCCGCATAGGCGGCCAGCAACCCTGACGATGCTGCGGAAGCTGTGTGGATTTGTTTGGAATCCGCACCGTCAACCAGAAACTCCCAAAGTCCTGCAGCTTTGGTCCCTGCGGTGCCCAACGCATGTCGGGTTTGTTCAGCGTCCAAGTTTAACAATCTGGCGGATGCCGCGGCGGCGGCCAGCGTTCCTGCTGTCGCCGTTGTGTGGAAATGCACGTAATGCGAACGTCCCAGAAATTCTCCAACCCTGATCCCGGCCTCATACCCGGCCACGGCTGCAGTCAGCATTTCGGCGCCGGTTGCGCCTTCTTGCTGGGCGATTGCCAGAACAGCCGGAAACACCACCGTTGCCGGATGCAAGACAGATGAGTTGTGCAGGTCATCCTGCTCAACCACATGGCTGGTTGCCGCGTTGATCATCGCCGCAAAAAACCCCGACGTATCCGGCCCGCCGGAATAATCGGTGCAAGATCCTTGGCCAGGGCCCATCCGGGCGGCAAAGCCTTGAAACATATCGGCGGGCCCGGTTCCCGCGCCAGCAAGAGCGGACCCCAACCAGTCAATAAACAACAGCTTGATGCCAGCAACAACGTCTGTCGGTATCTGCGCAAACGTCAATTCCGTCAGAAAGACGCATAAGTCGTCCGTAGGGTCCGGTGATCGTGTCATAATTGTTCTTTCTTAACGGACAAATCACGTGCTCGACTGAGGCAGGAGCAGTCATCGGTATCACGCCAGCCAGCGGCGCTATCCCTGCATTCCAGAGCCAAGGCGTCAAGGTCGGTTCGCCTTGGGATTGAACACGATTGTACAGAAAACGGATATCAACTTTGACGAAACCGGGCGGTGGGATGCAGGACGTGCGTGCATCGTTCACAAGTTAACTCTGTCAATCACATAGTTACGGGGAATATTTTTGGCTGCACGTCAAAAATGAAAGATTCAGCTCGATTGCACCTCAAGGCCAGCCGCCAACGCTTGACAAGTACTCACGGCCATTGAAACCTTCGTCGATATCGGGACCGTCAAGCTCAGGGCAATTCCAGCGTCACCGGAAAACACTTTCCGGTCGGGAGAGGCGCATTGTCGCCGAACCGCATGTCTGCCCCGATCTGAAGAAAACCGACAATTGGGAGAATATGAATGAAACATAAAATCAAGCTGGGCCTCAGCGCCCTGGCAACTGCGGCCTTTATGGCACCTGCGGCTATCGCCGAAGAGTTCATCACAATCGGTACTGGCGGTGTGACCGGTGTGTATTACCCGACAGGCGGCGCTATCTGCCGTTTGGTCAACAAAGGCCGCAAAGAGCATGGCGTGCGGTGTTCGGTCGAATCCACGGGTGGATCGATCTACAACATCAACACAATTCGCGAAGGTGAGCTGGAATTCGGCGTCGCTCAGTCGGACTGGCAGTTCCACGCATACAACGGATCGTCCAAGTTTCAGGACGCTGGCAAGTTCGACAAGCTGCGCGCCGTTTTCTCGATCCACCCCGAACCGTTCACCGTTGTGGCACGTGCTGACGCTGGCGTTACAACGTTTGACGACCTCAAGGGCAAGCGTGTGAACATCGGTAACCCCGGGTCCGGTCAGCGCGGTACCATGGACATCGTCCTGGCGGCCAAGGAAATGTCGTTGAAGGATTTCGAACTGGCGACCGAGTTGAAGGCGGCTGAACAGTCGGCAGCCCTCTGCGACAACCAGATCGATGCGATGGTCTATACCGTTGGTCACCCGTCGGGTTCGATTCAGGAAGCCACCACAGCCTGTGACAGCGTTCTGGTAAATGTCGAAGGTCCGGGCATTGATCGTCTGGTCAACGACAACTCGTTCTACCGCAAGGCAAGAATTGTTGGCGGTACATATCGTGGAAACCCGGAAGACACCCATACCTTTGGTGTTGGTGCCACGCTGGTGAGCTCGTCGGACGTGTCGGATGAGGCGGTATACGTGCTGGTTTCGTCGGTCTTCGAAAACTTCGATGCGTTCAAGAAACTGCACCCTGCGTTTGCCAACCTGACGCCAGAAGAAATGGTCAAGGACGGTCTGTCCGCGCCTCTGCATCCCGGCGCGGCCAAGTATTACAAAGAAAAGGGTTGGATCGAGTAATCCTCTGACCGTTTAACGAAACTCCGGGGCAGGGCGGCTTGCCCCGGAGACTGTGCCGGACAGGCATCAATCAGGCTGCATCCCCAAAATAAAATCCGTAGCCAACAGGGAGAATTTCAACATGGCCTCTGATCCAGAGGGCAATCGCCCTTTATCTGAACAGGAACTACAGGACCTCGTCGCATCGTCCGATGCGGGTGCGCGTGATCCGGCCGGTGCGGTCGGGGTATTCCTTGCCATCGTCGCGGTGACCTGGTCCGTGTTCCAAGTCATTCTGGCGTCGCCGATATCCAATGTGATCCTGCCTGGCAGTATCGTTAACAATTCGCGCCAGATTCATCTGGCCTTTGGCCTGTTTCTGGCCTTCGCCGCGTATCCGGCGCTGAAATCAAGCCCGCGCGACCGTATTCCGGTACAAGACTGGATTATGGCTGTCGTGGCCGCTGCCATCGCGATGTATGGCTATTTTTTCTATGACAAGGTGGTGAATTCCGGCGGTCTGGCTGACGAGACGGACATGTGGTTCGCGCTGGTCGGCCTGCTGCTGCTGTTTGAAGCCGCACGTCGCGCCCTTGGGCCCGCGATGGCGATCATTGCCACGATCTTCCTGATGTATGTGTTCTTTGGATCTTCCGAATGGGTGCCCGAAGTCATCCGTTGGAAAGGCGCCAGCCTGAAAAAGGCGATGAGCCATATGTGGATCACCTCGGAAGGGGTCTTTGGCATCGCGCTTGGCGTGTCGACCAAGTTCGTCTTCCTGTTCGTTCTGTTCGGTGCGCTTTTAGACAAAGCGGGTGCAGGGAATTATTTCATCAAGATGGCGTTTGGTGCGCTTGGTCACCTGCGCGGTGGCCCGGCCAAGGCAGCCGTTGTTGGTTCAGCTGCGACCGGCCTGATCTCGGGTTCGTCCATCGCCAACGTGGTAACAACCGGTACTTTCACAATTCCCTTGATGAAGCGCGTGGGCTTTTCCAGCGAACAGGCGGGCTCGGTCGAGGTTGCTAGTTCGGTGAACGGTCAGATTATGCCGCCCGTGATGGGCGCAGCAGCCTTCCTGATGGTGGAATACGTCGGCATTTCCTATGTCGAGGTCATCACCCATGCCTTCCTGCCGGCGGCGATTTCTTACATCGCACTGGTTTATATCGTGCATCTGGAAGCCGTGAAACGGAACATGCCGACATTGGGCAACCGGGTCGTGTCGATGGGCAAGACCATCGGCGGCATGGCGGCCTTCTTCGTCGGTTTCGCGGCGCTGTGTTACGGTGTCCAATACCCGGTCAAAGCGATCGTGGCGATGATGCCCGGAGCGTCCGGACTGGCCCTCAGCTTGTTGGTGGTCGCGACCTATGTTGTTCTGCTGTTTGTCGCGTCGAAAACCGACGACCTTGTCCCGGATGATCCAAACGCGAAGGAGGTCGAACTTCCGGTTGTGGGCGAGATCTATAAGGCGGGTCTTTATTACCTGCTGCCGATCATCGTGCTGGTCTATTTCCTGATGATCGAACAGAAATCACCGGGTCTCTCCGCCTTCTGGGCAACCTCGCTTCTGTTCGTGATCCTGTTAACCCAGAAACCGCTCAAAGCGATGTTCCGGGGTCAGACCAACATGATCGACACGGGCATGGATGGTGTGCGTGACCTGTGGCAGGGGCTGATCGACGGTGCGCGCAACATGATCGGGATTGCACTGGCCACGGCCACTGCGGGCGTGATCGTGGGCACGGTGACGTTGACCGGTGTGGGGCAGGTGATGGCCGATCTGGTCGAATTCCTGTCTGGTGGCAACCTGATCCTGATGCTGGTGATGGTGGGTCTGCTCAGCCTTGTGCTGGGCATGGGCCTGCCGACTACCGCGAACTACATCGTTGTCAGTTCGCTGATGGCGGGCGTGGTTGTCGAACTTGGCGCGCAATCGGGTCTGATTGTGCCGCTGATCGCCGTGCACCTGTTCGTGTTCTACTTCGGGATCATGGCCGATGTTACACCACCTGTGGGGCTTGCCAGCTTTGCGGCTGCGGCTGTGTCAGGGGGCGATGCGATCCGAACCGGGTTCATCGCGTTCTTCTACAGCCTGCGGACCGTGGCGCTGCCGTTCGTGTTTATCTTCAACACCGATCTGCTTTTGATCGATGTGACGTGGACGCAAGGGATACTGGTCGCAATATCAGCAACAATTGCCATCCTGATCTTCACTGCCGGAACCATGGGATACTGGCTGACCCGGTCACGGTTCTACGAAAGCATCCTGCTGATCTTCGTGGCCTTCGCCTTGTTCCGTCCGGATTACTTCATGAACAAACTGCAGCCTCCGTTTGAGGACATTGCGCCGACCGAACTGGTGCAGGCCCTTGATACGGCTCCTGAAGGCGAAGAACTGCGGATCATTGTGAGTGGCCCGGATTTCGACACCGGCGAAACCGTGGAAACCACGCTTCTGTTGTCGGTCGGTTCCGAACCAACAGGGCAAGAGCGCGCCGATGCCTTTGGTCTGATGCTGATAGAAGAGGACGGTATCATGAAGCTGGACGAGCCGATGTTTGGCACCCCGGTTGCAGATGATATGGACGGGTTTGACTTCTACGCTGACGATCCGGTGCAGATTACCGAAGTGAAGGCTCCGGCAAGTCAAATGCCCAAAGAGCTGATCTTCATTCCCGCGCTTCTGCTTCTTGGCTTGATCGCCATGATGCAGCGGGCCCGGATTGGCAAAGAGGAGGAGATGGCATGACCCGCTCTGTTCTATGTGCAATTGACCTGAGCAACGGAGACGCCGACAGCCGGGTTCTGCGTCAGGCCGCAAAACTTGCGGACCTTGACGGTGCGCAGTTGGATGTTGTGACCGTACTGCCCGATTTCGGCGATGCCTGGGTGTCGACCTTTTTCGAACCCCACCACCACGAAAAGGCCGAAGCCGAGACGCGCAAGCAGTTGGAAGCGATGTGTGTGGCAACGCTGGGCGAAGACCGCAATGCATCGATCCGGCATGTGATCGCCACCGGTGCGGCCTATCGCGAAATCCTGAAAACGGCGAAGGCCGCCGACACGGATCTGATCGTGATCGGTGCGCATACGCCGGACCTGAAGGATTATCTGCTTGGCCCCAACGCCGCGCGGGTCATTCGGCACTCTGAATGCTCGGTCTACGTCGTTCGCGGCGAAAACTAGTGGCGGCCCCGGCTTGGTTTTCCAAACCAAGTGTGGGCACAAAAAAAAGACAAAGCGGCCGCTCCGAAACCAATCGGGGCGGCTGCCACTTTTGGGCAATTGGCGTGCTTGCAGCAACCTCCGTTCAAAACTTCCAGCGGGCGCCGATCTGAATGCCTTGGGTGTCGAGGTAAGTGACAGGAGTCAGATCAGAATACCTAAACTCCCGAAACCCCGCATAAACCTGCAGACCGAGATCATCGAAGTCCTGCAACAGGGCCACGCCCCACATCTGAGATTCGGACCCCGCCGAGCCATAATCTGACCCAGTGAAGTATTCCAAGGCTATCTTTGTGTCGCCGACACTCCAGAAGGCGTGGTTCCAGCCCGCGCGAAGATAAACATAGTTGGGTTGCGTCCCCTTGGCGTCTTGCCCTGCAGCGACCGTTAAGTTCAGACCAGTTTCCTTGTCCAGCAGTCCAATTGACCCAACGGTCACACGGTCGACTGACGCGGATGATTTCGCCCATCCGCTGCCGATTGCGCCTGTAACCTTGAGCCGCCCGAAGTCGTTTTTGTATCGCAGGGCCGCATCATAATATGTGTTATCGTCACCCGATTTGAGAACTTCGATGCCGTAGGCCAACGACAATGAGAACCCTGCAACCGATTGCGTATCAAACCGGGCTCGCAGGCGCCGGTCGCCGTCAAAGCTGTCGAACGTATCGCCAATGTCCAGGCTGGTGAGCGCACCTGTAGTGTCACGCAGGATATAGGAGCCGTAGCCTTCTGAGATGTTGGACTTGGCCACATTATTGTAGCCGCCCAGATCGACTTCGGCGGCGGAATCAAGCGGCATACTGCCCTGACCTAGGCGCAGCGTGCCAAAGCGAGACGCATGAATCAGCTGCACCTGCCGAAGGTTGCCCTTGGTCCAGTCCCAAGCCGGTGGAGTATTGGTCTGGCTGACTTTGTCTGACGGACGAAAGCCCAGGCTGGATTCAAACTGGAACGAAAACCCGAGATCCGATTTTGATGGTCGAATGAAAAAGCCAAACCGGCTGATACTGGGCGAGGGGTCGACGATAGTGTCGGTTTGTTGCCGCCCGTCGTCAAAGGACTGATAGGCGCCGTGCAGATGACCATACGGGGCAAAGACATAGTTGTCGCCAATGGCCACGTCTTTCAGATCCGCCGTTGCCCCCTGCGCCCAAACAGTTGCGCTGACGCTTAAAATGATGCCAAGTCGCACGCGATTGCCTTCCTGCTCCGTCTCGGGTTCAAGGTGTCACTCGCGTTGAGCGCTTGTCTAGCAAAAGAAACGGGCCTTGGGCTTTGGTCTTTTTAAGTTGGCTCTTGCGCATCTCGTGGTGTTCCTATAGTTGGCCGCTCATTCAAACCCGCAGGCGGGGTTTGGGCCTTTTCGGGGGAGACATCCCCGATCAGACCGCCGGTTGGAGCATCCGCTCTGAACCCCCGCCAAGGCGCAAACCGGAAAGGAATACGACATGGCTCTTCCCGAGTTCACAATGCGACAGCTTTTGGAAGCTGGCGTTCACTTCGGTCACCAGACACAGCGCTGGAACCCACGCATGGCGCCTTATATCTATGGCGCGCGTAACGGCATCCACATCATGGATCTGACCCAAACTGTTCCAATGCTGGATCAGGCTTTGGAAATCGTCCGCGACACCGTCGCGAAGGGCGGCCGGGTTCTGTTTGTCGGGACCAAGCGTCAGGCAGCTCAGCCGATCGCCGATGCAGCCGAAAAGTCGGCTCAGTACTATATGAACCACCGCTGGCTGGGGGGCACGCTGACCAACTGGAAAACCGTGTCGCAGTCGATCAATCGTCTGAAGCAAATCGACGAAGCCATGGAAAACGGCGCCGACGGCCTGACCAAGAAAGAGCGTCTGGGCATGGAACGTGACCAGGGCAAGCTGCAGGCTTCGCTGGGCGGTATCCGCGAAATGGGTGGCACGCCTGACCTGCTGTTCGTCATCGACGTCAAAAAAGAATCGCTGGCGATTGCCGAAGCCAACAAACTGGGCATCCCGGTTGTCGCGATCGTCGACACTAACTGTTCGCCCGATGGTGTTGATTTCATCATTCCTGGCAACGATGATGCCGCGCGCGCAATTTCGCTGTACTGCGATCTGGCAGCCCGTGCCGCTCTTGACGGCATGACCGCTCAACTGGGCGAAGCTGGCGTTGATCTGGGCGAAATGGAAGAAGCACCGGTCGAAGAAGTCGTTGCAGCAGAGACCCCGGCCGAGGCCTGATCGTCTGTCATGCAATTGACAACTGGGGCGGGCTAAGACCGCCCCACACTCGATTTTGATTTGAGGAGAGCCACAAATGGCAATCACAGCCGCACTCGTGAAGGAACTGCGCGACACAACTGGCGCAGGCATGATGGACGCCAAGAAGGCGCTCACCGAAACCAATGGTGACATGGAAGCTGCCGTTGACTGGCTGCGCACCAAAGGTCTGGCCAAGGCCGCGAAGAAATCGGGCCGTACTGCAGCCGAAGGTCTGGTTGCGGTCGTCGTCGACAATGGCAAAGGCGTTGCTCTGGAAGTGAATTCCGAAACCGACTTCGTTGCCAAGAACGCCGAATTCCAGGAAATGGTCGGCGATTTCGCCAAAGCCGCATTGGGCGTTGATGACGTCGAAGCGCTGAAGGCTGCCGAGATCAATGGCAAGTCCGTTGCAGAAATCCTGAACGAAAAGATCGCTACAATCGGTGAAAACATGTCGGTGCGCCGCATGACATCGGTCGAAGGCGAAAACGTCGTGTCTTACGTCCACAACGCTGCAACCGGCGGAATGGGCAAGATTGGCGTTCTGATCGCAATGACCGGCGGTGACGAAGCATTCGGCAAGCAGGTTGCAATGCACGTTGCAGCCGTGAACCCGGCATCGCTGAGCGAAGCTGATCTTGACCCGGCTGTGGTCGAGAAGGAAAAGCAGGTTCAGATGGATATTGCACGCGAAAGCGGCAAGCCCGAGCAGGTGATTGAAAAGATGATTATCGGACGCATGAAGAAATTCATGGCCGAAGTTACGCTTCTTAATCAGCAGTTCGTGGTTAACCCTGACCTGACCGTCGGGGCGGCCGCCAAAGAAGCTGGTGCTGAAATCACCGGTTTCGTGCGTCTGGAAGTCGGCGAAGGCATCGAAAAGAAAGAAGAAGACTTCGCAGCGGAAGTCGCCAAGGCCGCACAAGGCTAACAGCTCTTTCGGGACAGTGTAAATTGCTTGAAGCCGCGCTCTGCGCGGCTTCATTCGTTTTGGACTGCCGCAGTACAAACCCGGGGCACAAGAAGTCCGACGCTGAGGTTGTGCGGTGAGAAGGTGTACAAGCGAAACGCCGGAGCCGCGACAAGCGCGGCTCCGTAGTTTTTTTGAAGGCCCCGATTCATTGGGGATGGGGCAGGGCCTTTCAAAATGCTCCGGCTCGGGATGTGGATCAATACACACCTAAGCCGGACAGGTCAGAGGGCCTTGAAATAGCAAGGTTCTTTTCCCGATGTTCCCTGGCTTTAAGCCACCACTCACGGAACAACACCAGATTGCGATTTCTTGCCGAGTTCGGAAAGTAATGTATTCCTTACCTTAGGTAATTCTCACCGATTTTTGCGTTAATATACTGAAATATAACAAAATAAATTTCACAAGCTTAAAGGCTGCGCTGTTCTGGATGGCTTGGTCAGCGGTTTTTACGTCTCGACCACGAACATCTGGTTTTGCAGAGCCGCCTTCAGAACAGCCTGTGCCGTCGTCTCAACCGAAAGTGACTCCCGGGCCAGACGAAGATGCTTTTCGACGGTTGCCGAGGTAAGCCCCATCAGCAACGCGATGTCCTGCGTCGTTTTTCCGTCACCAACCCATTCCAGCGCTTCGCGCTGGCGTTTTGTCAACGCGCGGCTGGGGGCGGAAAAGGGCAAGGTCAGGATTTTCAGATGGGCGAAATTGTTCATCAACAGGATATCGTCGCCATGCTCTGCCCAGGTCTGGTCTATTTCGTGCTGTGTCAAGCCGTGTCGCCCGGCCAAAGATATCGCGCCCTTTGAGCGGATGGAAACCGATCTGAAGCTGACCGTGTACCCGGCAGTGACCTGCATTTTAAGGTTGAATTCCATCACCTTAAGTTCTTCGGGTGTCAAATTGCCGTCCTGAAACCGGTTCGCAAGGGTCGCCCAACTGCTTGCGCCCTCATGATCAAGCGCCCAGTGCAGCATGGGGGCGTGAAAATACAGACCCTCATGCAGGAACCCTTGCAGGTATTCCGCACTGTGATTGCTGAGAACGATGAAATCATCAGGGTCCCCAAGCGAAGTTCCCGTACGATAGCGTGTGTACCCGTAAATCAGGCGGTCAAAACCATAGTGATTCATTTGTCGGGTGTGGGCGTCCCATAGTTCTTCAAGACTCTGAACATTGGTGACGAAGTGCAGATATTCGCGCAGATCCATCATAATACCATCCCCCTACGTGGGGAAGATCATTCGCGCCGTTCAGAAGTGCCATCGAAAGCGTCCCGAATCCTCGGAACGCTGTCGGGTAACATCTGGAACACAACACAAAGCAACCGTCGCGACCGGCCAGGAGAGTGCCGGGCCTTGCCGCATTTTCGGTTTATTTCCCCATACCTTACCAAGCTTAATCAACGCAAAGACATGTTGTCCAGATTCGGCTGCGACTTGGACCAAAGTTTGCGGCTTGATGTGTCTTGCTTAACTCTCTTCGCCGAAAACGATCATCCCCAACCAATCGGCGATCAGAGCCGGTTTTTCCTGTCCTTCGATCTGGATCGTCAACTCGACTGTGCGCAACAGGTTGGTGGCCGATTTTTGGATCACCGATTTCAGCACGAACCGCCCGCGCACACGCGATCCGGCCAGCACTGGCGACAGAAACCGAAGTTTGTCGAAGCCATAGTTGATGCCCATCACGGTTCCCGGCATCGGTTTCAGTACGTCATAGGCAAACCGGCTGGCCAAAGACAACGTCAGGAAACCGTGTGCAATGGCGCCGCCAAACGGCGTTTCCGCAGCCGCGCGTTCAGGATCGATATGAATCCACTGGTCGTCATGCGTGATCTTGGCGAAGGCGTCGATCATCGGCTGGTCGACGGTGATCCAGTTCGCCACGCCGACTTCGTCGCCGATTTTTGCTTCCAGTGCGGCACGCGCGTTTTCGATGGCAGTCATGAAATTCCCTCTCTGTGTTGTGTTATGACGGGTCTGCGGCGACGCGGACCATGCGCTTGCCTTTGTTTTCGCCTGCCAGAAGCCCAATCAGGGCCGCAGGTGCGTTTTCAAGCCCCTCAACGATGTCTTCGGTCACCTTGATCTGGCCCGACGCCACCCATGTCTGCAATGCACGCAGGGCAGCTGCATCCTCGCGGACAAAATCCATGACGATGAACCCTTCCATGCGCAGGCGTTTGACCACGACCAGGCCGGGCAGGTTACGCGGGCCTGTGGCGGCGTCGGTGTCGTACTGGCTGACCGCTCCGCAACACACGACACGTCCGCGTTCGTTCATCACGAACAGGGCCGTTTCCAGAACCTGTCCGCCGACGTTATCGAAATAGACATCCACACCATCGGGGCAGGCGGCGCGTAGGGCCTTGAACATGCCGGGGTCGCGGTAATCCACACAGGCATCAAATCCCAATTCCTCTGTCACCCAGGCGCATTTCTCGGGTCCACCCGCGATACCGACAACCCGGCAGCCAAACGCTTTGGCGATCTGTCCCACAAATCCGCCAACCGATCCGGCTGCGGCCGACACCAGAACCGTTTCGCCAGCGATCACGCGACCGACGTTAACCAACCCGTGAAATGCGGTTTTACCAGCAATGCCATAAACACTCATCAAATGAGACAGCGGCTCGACCTTGGGCAGTTTCATTAATCCGCGCGCGGGCAGGGCGGCATAGTCTGCCCAAACCGATTCCCCAGCCACTAGATCGCCAGACTGGAACTTGGTTCCGTTGCCGTCGACAACTTCGCTGATCGCATAACAGGGCATCGCATCGCCCGGTTTGACCGGTGCGCGGTACGTGGCGCCCTGCATCCAGGCGCGCATCGCGGCATCGATTGAAATCAGCGTCGTCTTGACCAAGACCTGACCGTCCTGAACCGCTGGCATGTCTGCCTCGGTCAATTCAAAATTGTCCTGTTTCAGTGTGCCTTTGGGCAGTTCGGTCACGCGGACCTGTCGATTAGTCATGTCGAAAAACCTTTCGGATGAAGATGAATATGGGCGCTTGCGCTTTGTGTGCCACTCAGTAGCGTGCGGAATACCCCGGCATGGCAGGAGGCCCCAGAATGGCTCAGGAATACCGACAGCATGTGTACCAACCGCCCAAAGGGGCCGCCGATCTTCTGCTGATCCGACATGGCGAAAGCATGCCAGCGCGTCCCGGCGTGTCTTTTCCGATGAAAGACGGGCATGGCGATCCGGCCCTGCATCCCAATGGCGAGGCGCAGGCTTTGGCCGTAGGTGAACGTCTGAAAGGCGAAGCGTTTGACGCGATCTATGTCACTACGTTGCAGCGGACCCATCAAACCGCTGCACCTTTGGCGGCCCATCTGGGCCTGACCCCACGGATCGAGGCCGATTTGCGTGAAGTTCATCTGGGCGACTGGGATGGCGGATTGTACCGGATCAAGGCCGCCGAAGATGCTCCTGAATTTCAGCGCGCGCGGGAAAATCAGGAATGGGGTGAAATCCCCGGCGCGGAAACCACGGCGCAGTTGCAGGCCCGTGTTCGGGCCGGGCTGTTGCGCATCGCGCAGGCCCATGCCGACGAACGCGTGGCCGTGTTCGTGCATGGCGGCGTCATCGGTGCTGCTATGGCCGTGGCCAGCGGCAGCGCACCCTTCGCCTTCACCGGGGCGGCCAATGGTTCCATCAGCCGCCTGGTCATATTGGGCGAGGTCATGACGATCAGGGGGTTCAACGACTGCGCGCATCTGGAGTGATCCGGCTCAGTCGATCTCAAGCACCACTTTGCCCATGACCTTGCGGTCTTGCATCAGGTTTAGTGCGTCAGCCGCCTGATCCAGCGGGTAACGTGCGCTGATCTGCGGTTTGATCTTGCCCTCGGCATACCACTGGAACAATTGACCGACATTTGCGGCGTGGCCCTTGGGGTCTCGAGCGACCGCAGCGCCCCAGAACACGCCAACAACCTGACATCCTTTCAGCAGCGTCAGGTTCAACGGCAGCTTGGGGATGCCGGCAGGGAAGCCCACGACAAGGAAACGACCTTCCCAGGCCAACGCGCGCACAGCGGGCTCGGCATACGCACCACCAACGGCGTCATACACAACATCAACACCTTCGCCCCCGGCCAGTTTCTTGATTTCACTCGACAAGGCTTTTTGAGCGTCACGGTCCAGTTCACGCGGGTAAACGATGGTTTCATCGGCCCCGATCTTGCGGCAGAACGCGGCCTTTTCCTCGGACGAAACAGCCGCGATAACCTTCGCGCCCATGGCTTTGCCAAGCTCAATAGCAGCCGCACCAACACCGCCAGCCGCACCCAGAATCAACAGCGATTCCCCGGCTTTCAGGTCCGCCCGATCCTTCAGCGCATGCAGTGACGTGCCATAGGTAAAGATGAAACAGGCGGCATCCTCATATGGCATGCCGTCGGGGATCTTCACGGCGCGCATCGGATCGACATAAATCTGGGTGGCGAAACCGCCAAAACCAGTCAGGGCCAGAACTCTATCGCCTTCGGTATAGCCTTTGACACCTTCACCCACGGCAATCACGTCACCCGCGATCTCACCACCTGGCGCAAAGGGGCGCGGCGGTTTCATCTGGTACAGATCCCGGATCATCAGTGTGTCCGGGAAGTTCAGACCGGCTGCGCGAACCCGCACAACAAGTTGGCCTTTCTTGGGTTCCAGATCGGGAAGGTCTGTTAGTTCAAGGGTTTCAGGACCGCCGGGGGCGGTGCTTAGCATGGCTTTCATGGTCTCTCTCCCTGTTGCACCAAATGACGGCGCGTCGGAAGGAGTCATCCTTACGCAGAACGTTGTTGTCAACTCACTTTCGAAATGCAATTCTGCAATGCGAAAAATAAGCGATCATGAAAGGGGAGGAGCATGACGCAGTTCAGCAAGGACTTGTCCGTGTTCCGCGAAGAGATTCGCGACTGGCTGGAGGCAAATTGCCCCGAAGAAATGCGTGACGGCGCGATAACCGAGCGTACCATCTGTTGGGGCGGCAAGAACTGGAACTTTACGTCAGATGCACAAAAAACCTGGTTGGATCGTGCATCAGCGGCTGGGTTGACGGTTCCCAAATGGCCGACTGCCTACGGTGGAGCGGGTCTGAGCCGCGATCAGGAAAAGATCCTGCAGGACGAAATGGGCCGCATCAACGCGCGTCCGCCGCTGCAAAGCTTTGGTATCTGGATGCTTGGCCCGGCACTTTTGCAGTTCGGAACCGAAGAACAAAAGCTTGAATACCTGCCGCCCATCGCACGTGGCGAAGTCCGCTGGTGCCAGGGCTATTCCGAACCCGGCGCAGGGTCGGACCTGGCAAATGTGCAAAGCAAAGGCGAAGACAAAGGTGATCACTGGCTGATCAACGGCCAGAAGATCTGGACGTCCTACGCCGACAAAGCCGACTGGATCTTTGCGCTGATCCGCACGGATCGTGAGGCCCCCAAGCACAAAGGGATTTCGTTCATTCTGATCAATATGGAGAACGAAGGCGTCACAACCCGCCCGATCCAGCTGATCTCGGGCTCTTCGCCATTTTGCGAGACCTTCTTTGACGACGTGAAAACCCCTATCGGCAATGTGGTGGGCGAGGTCAATCGCGGGTGGGACGTTGCCAAATACTTGCTGACCCATGAACGCGAGATGATCTCGGCCGGCGGCGCAGGTCTGTCCGGTGGCGGCCGGGCCTTTGGCGCGATCCTGAATGACGAGGTCGGTGGATTGTCCGACCCGATCCTGCACGCCGATGCGATGCGGGCCGAAGTCGATGCGCTGTCCATCGGTCTGACCATCGAGCGCTACAAGGACATGGCCGAATCCGGCCAAGGCGTTGGCGATGCGTCTGCAATGCTGAAATACATGGGCACCGAGCTCAACAAGACCCGGCACGAGCTGGTCATGGCGGCGGGCGGCAGTGATGCGCTGGAATGGGAAGATGGGCGCGCACCGCACTGGTTGCGCACGAAAGCGAACTCGATCGAGGGCGGCACATCCGAAGTGATGCTCAGCATCCTGTCGAAACGCGTTCTGGGACTTCCGGGGTAAAAGACATGGCAAAACTGGTACGAACCGAAGAAGAGGTCATGCTGGCCGACGCCGCGCGCGGCTTTCTGGATGGCGCTGCCCCCGTGTCGCATCTGCGCGGCCTCAGAGATGCAGGCAAGACCCACGATCCCGCCTTGTGGAAAGACATGTCCGATATGGGCTGGGCTGGCATCATGGTGCCGGAATCCGCTGGCGGCGCTGATATGGGCGCGGCTGCGGCCTGTGTTCTGGCCGAAGAGTTGGGTAAAACGCTGGTCTCAAGCCCGTTCATTTCGACTGCTGTCATCGCAGCGACGGCGCTGAAACAGGTTGCTGATGATCGCGCCAATGCGGCGCTGGCCAAGATCGCCTCGGGTGAAATGATCTATGCGCTCGCCGTAGATGAAACGAACAAGTTCGCCCCGGAAGCCTCTGAAATGCAGGCTAAAAAGGTCGGCAATGGATTTCGCTTGAACGGCACCAAGGGCTTTGTTGTCGACGGCGGTCTGGCGGATCGCCTGTTGGTTCTTGCCAACACCGGTGATGGTCTGACCCTGTTCGATCTCCCCACTGACCGCACCGGGATCAAACGCGACACCACCGCAATGATAGACAGTCGGGATGCAGCGCGTGTTACATTCACCGATGTCGACGCCACCGGCGACGACGTTCTGGGAACGGTCGACGATGCGATGAGCGTTCTGAAACCCGCACTTCAGGCCGGACAGGCCGCGCTGGCCGCCGAAATGGCGGGCGCTGCCGCCGGGGCGTTTGGCATGACGGTCGAATACTTGAAAGAACGCAAGCAGTTCGGCGTCGAAATCGGGCGGTTTCAGGCCCTTCAGCATCGCGCCGCACATTTGTGGAGCGAGACAGAAGTCACTGCCTCTGCCATCATGAATGCAGGTCGACAGTTGGACGAAAACCCCGACGAGGCCGAACTTGCAGTGTCACTGGCCAAAGCACGGGCGACTGCGACGGTGCAATTGGCCGTGCAGGAAGGCGTACAGATGCATGGCGGCATTGGCATGACAGATGCATTCGACATGGGTTTCTATATGAAACGGGCCCGCGTTACCGCCGAATGGCTTGGCGACTATGGGTATCACGCGCGCAAAGTCGCACATCTCAGAGGGTTTTGAACCTATGATGACACCGGATAATTTGTTTTCTCTGGCAGGTAAGACTGCATTGGTCACGGGCGGCGCCACCGGCATCGGTCGCATGGCAGCCGAAGGGTTGGTATGTGCAGGTGCCCGTGTGCTGATCGCCAGCCGCAAGGGCGAGGCTTGCGAAGCTGTGGCCGCAGAATTGAACGCACTGGATGCGCCAGGGTCTGCCGAAGGATTTGCAGGTGACGTCGCCACCGAGGCCGGGATCGCGGCCTTGATTGACGAAGTCAAGAATCGCACGGAAACTCTTGATATTCTGATGAATAATGCGGGTCGCACATGGGGTGCACCGATGGGCGAATTCCCATTCGCTGGCTGGGGCAAGGTCATGGATCTGAATGTCGCGGGCCTGTTTCAATTGACGCAGGATTTGCTTCCGATGCTCAAAGGCTCGGTGGGTGATCCGGCCCGCGTTATCAATGTCGGGTCTGTCATGGGCGAAGTTCCGATGGGCGACGGGGCTTACAGCTATGCCGCGTCAAAGGCAGCCGTGCTGCACCTGACCAAAATCATGGGCAAGGAACTGGCCGGACGACACATCACTGTCAACGCGTTGGCGCCGGGGCCGTTCGAATCCAAAATGACTGCCTTTGCAATGACGGGCGACGACCAACAAAGTCATGTTGCCAAAGGGGTGCCGTTGGGTCGTGTGGGTCGTGCCGAAGACATCGCCGGGTGCATGCAATTTCTGTGCGGGCGCGGTGGTGCGTATCTGACGGGTGCTGTTTTGCCGGTTTCCGGCGGGATCAACGTGTCCACCGGCGGCCACATCTTCGAATAGACTGAGGGAGCGTATCATGGATATCCGATTTGATGGCCGCGTGGCCATTGTCACTGGCGCTGGCGTTGGTCTGGGCCGAAGCCACGCCTTGGGGCTGGCGGCGCGCGGTGCAAAGGTTGTGATTAACGATCTCGGTGTGTCGACATCGGGCGAGGGTGGATCGTCTGACGCCGCAAACTCTGTGGTCGACGAAATCCGCGCCGCCGGAGGCGAGGCGTTTGCCCATGGGGCCGACGTGTCAAACGAAGAGCAGGTGCGCGACATGGTCGATCAGACCATGAAGCAATGGGGGCGCATCGATGTCCTCGTGAACAATGCCGGGATTCTTCGCGACAAGACGTTTTCCAAAATGTCACTCGACGATTTCCGCAAAGTGGTCGACGTGCATCTGATGGGCAGCGCGACGTGTTGCCATGCCTGCTGGCCGATCATGCGCGAACAGAAATACGGTCGCATCGTTCTGACGTCGTCTGCCTCGGGGATCTACGGCAATTTCGGGCAGGCGAACTATGGCGCGGCCAAGGCTGCAATGGTCGGGCTGATGAACGTGCTGCATCTGGAAGGCGCGCGCGACGACATTCGGGTCAATACACTCGCTCCGACGGCGGCGACGCGGATGACCGAAGAACTGCTTCCGCCGCAAGCGCTGGAATTGCTGGCCCCGGAAAAGATCACGCCCGGATTGCTGTACCTTGTCAGCGAAGACGGACCATCGCGGGTTATTCTTGGGGCTGGGGCCGGATGTTTTGCGCAAACAAGAGTGTACGAAACGGAAGGAATCCTTCTGGAAGGAAGTACAAATACGCCAGAATCCGTTGCAGCGCAGTTTGATCAGATCAATGATCCGATAAATCAGGCCGAGTTGCAGGATGCCTTTGGCCAAACGCGAAAGTTCGCCAAACGCGCGGCAGATGCCCAAGGGCTGAAATTGCCTTGGGGTGAATAAAGTATTGGATGTAAGGCGCTGAAATGGCAGAACTTCTGGTAATTCGCCACGGACAGGCTTCGTTTGGCGCGGACAATTATGACCAGCTGAGCGCGTTGGGCGAAAAACAGTCCGTCGCGGTTGGCGATGCCCTGCGCGACATGAACTGGGTGCCGGATCGAATGGTCACAGGAACTCTGGAGCGTCAGAAAAAAACGCTTGAATTCATGGGGTTCAGTGGCGCAGCGGACGAACACCCGGGCTGGAATGAATACGATTTTTACGATCTGCTGCGGGTACGTCATGGCGGTGAAATGCCCCATGACGTCCGTCATGATCGACGCACACATTTTCGCACGCTGCGGGAAACCGTGTTCGACTGGCAGGCGGGTGGGCTGGAAGGTACCAAGGAGAGCTGGTCAGATTTTACAGACCGCATTGAAAGTGCACGGAAATTCTCAACCGCAGAGGGCGCGGAACGTGTGCTTGTCGTCAGTTCTGGCGGTGTTATCGGGCAATTGGCCGCGCAATCCGTCGAAGCCCCGCCAAAGATGATGATGACGTTGAATTTGCAGGTCAAAAACACCTCGATCACAAAATTCATCTTTTCAGGAAGCCGGTTTTTCCTGCATGAATTCAACTCGACCCCGCATTTCGCAACGCCGGAACGCGCCGGGTTGATGAGCTATAGCTGAAGGGGAAACAGCATGACCCAATCGACACAGACACTCGATCTGGACGCGGTAGACGCTTATCTGAGCGCCAACCTGCCGGGATATTCGGGACCTCTTGAAGCTTCGAAGTTTGCCACTGGCCAGTCGAATCCGACATTCCTGCTGAAAACACCCGCGCGAAACTATGTTCTGCGGCGTAAACCGCCCGGAGTTCTGCTGAAATCTGCCCATGCGGTCGATCGCGAGTTTCGCGTTCAAAAGGCGTTGGCAGATACCAAAGTACCTGTGGCGCGGATGCATTTGCTTTGCGAAGACGACGATGTCATCGGGTCGGCCTTTTACGTGATGGACCATGTCGACGGGCGTAATTTCACCGACCCGCTGATGGAGGGCGAAAGTAACGCAACCCGTGCTGCGGTGATTGATGAAATGAACCGCGTACTGGCCGAATTGCACATGGTCGATATCAATGCCGTCGGCCTGTCGGATTATGGCCCTCCGGGGGACTATTATGAACGTCAGGTTGGCCGGTGGTCCAAACAGTACCGGGCTTCTGAGACCGAAAAAGTCCCCGCGATGGACACCCTGATCGAACGGCTGACAGCTGCCATCCCCGAAGATGACGGGCAGCGGACGCTGGTTCACGGAGACTATCGTATCGACAACATGATGTTCGCAAAAAGCGGCTCAGACTGTCTGGCCGTGCTGGATTGGGAGCTTTCAACCATAGGGCACCCTTATGCCGATCTCGCTTCGGTCATTATGCAATGGCAGATGCCTCCGGGAAATGAAGGGCGCGGAATGGCGGGCATTGATCGTACCGCATTGGGCCTGCCGTCGGACGATGAGTTTGTTGCCAGATATTGCGAACGTCGCGGGATCGACGGGATCGATGATTTTGGCTTTTACCTTGGCTTTTGTTTTTTCCGCATGGCGGGGATTGTTCAAGGCGTCTTGAAGCGGGCACTTGATGGGAATGCATCAAATCCCGACCGGGCAATCCGGCTGGGCAGTTTTGTTCCTGCTTTTGCCGAGCGTGGGCTTCAGGCGTTGGACAAATGAACACCTGATCTGATGTACCAAGACCTCCCGGATCTGCGTTTTCCGGGGGGGCGTTCTGCAAGACAGCAGGCCAGAGCCGTGCAGAGCCATAGAATCACTCGCACTGCAAAATGCCATTTCACATCGTGGAAATATTATCTGAGCGGCTCGGGTCGGGTTTTGACTGGGATACCAGTGATATCCCGGCAAAAAAGTTCGAGCCATGAGCTGTATGTCGAAGGTAAGTATACGGCTTAATTCAGGTATCAAACCATTTACTGGGCATGAGAATCTGAACGTTTCAGCCAACGGTACAAGGCGATTAAAAGTTAATTTTTACAATTGCTTACTCCATAAATCGACATGTTACGAGAGACTGGAACTCGGACTTTGAAACTTGTGCGGAATGGCGTCCCGCCCATCGGAACATGAGCTGGTAAGGCTGCGTCAAAATGGTCCTGGCAACGCTTGACTTTAAACCGGGATGTGCAAGGCTCCCCATAGGTCTAGCGTTAGTTGCGAAAAGCATGTCGGGCCTGTCTAGGGAGGAAAATAAATGCGTAATCCAATAAAGTTCGGCCTTGTGGCTGCGCTGGCAGCTTCTGTAAGCGCGTCTGCGGCCATGGCAGACACCGTCAAAATTGCCTTTATCGATCCGCTGTCTGGCCCGTTTGCCGGCACCGGCACCAATGGTCTCCACCAGTATGAGTTCGCTGCCGACCGGCTTGTGAATGAAGCAGGGGGTGTTCTTGGTGGCGATATGTTCGAAATCGTCGCCTTCGACAACAAAATCAGCCCGAAAGAGTCGCTGATTCAGCTGCAGGTGGCGATTGACCAGGGCATCCGTTACATCGCTCAGGGCAACAGCTCGGGTGTTGCGAACGCTTTGACTGAGGCGATTGAAAAGCATAACCGCCGTAACCCTGATGACCGGGTTCTATTCCTGAACTACTCGGCTGTCGATCCGGCACTGACGAACGACAAATGCAACTTCTGGCACTTCCGTTTCGATGCAAACGCCGACATCAAAATGGATGCTTTGACAGACGTGATGGCTGGCGATGACAGCATCAAGAAAGTGTACATCATCGGTCAGGACTATTCATTCGGCAAAGCTGTTGCTGCAGCCGCAGTGAAAAACATCTCGGAAAAGCGCCCCGACATCGAAATCGTGGGTAACGAACTGCATCCGATTGGTAAGGTTAAAGACTTTACACCCTATGCACGTAAGATTGTGTCCTCGGGTGCTGACGCGGTCATTACTGGCAACTGGGGCGCTGACATGCTTGGCCTCGGAAAATCAGTTCTTGAAAATGGCTACACCGGCCCGATCTTCACCTACTACGCGGCAGCTGATGGTATCACTGCGGCCTTCGGTGAAACCGGCAAGGGCAGCCTGCGCCTTGTTGCAGAAGGTCAGATCAACCCTCCCGTGTCGATGCGTGCGACCGAATACTATAATGCTTTCAAAGAGAAATACCCTGAGGGCAATATCAGCCAGGCACGTATCACCAACGTGATCGAAATGCTTGCAAAAGCCATCAACGAAGCCGGCAGCGCCACAGATGTTGTGGCCGTGGCCAACGCTTTGGAAGGTATGGAGCATGAAGGACTGTGGGGCGGCAAGATGATGATGCGTCCGCAGGATCACCAGTTGATTCAGGATGTGCATATCCACGCGCACACAGATGACGGTATCACCTTTGACTACGACAACTCAGGCTTTGGCCTGGTCGTCGAGAACACGGTGACCATGGCCGCCATGGACAGCCCGACCACTTGCGAAATGAAGCGCCCCTAAGGGATCCGCTTTCCGCGCGCCCTGTCATTCTGGCAGGGCGCGCACGCAGTGCACATCTTTCGATCATCTACTAGTACCGGAGGGGCCCTATGGACCTCATACTCGTCAATATCATCGACGGGCTGGTGACGGGCCTTTTGCTGTTTATGCTCTCGGCCGGTCTCACCCTGATTTTCTCGATGATGGGAGTTCTGAACTTCGCTCATGCCAGCTTTTACATGCTGGGTGCTTACTTTGCCTACCAGATCAGTCTTGCTTTGGGGTTCTGGATGGGGCTGCTTATCGCACCCCTTATCGTTGGCGTCATGGGGGCAGGGGTAGAACGTTACGGCCTGCGTCGCGTGCACCAATACGGGCATGTCCCGGAACTGATTTTTACGTTCGGTTTGGCGTTGTTGATCGAAGAACTGGTGCAATTCATTTGGGGCAAGAACCAAATGCCCTATCAGGTTCCGGACGTGTTAAACTTCACGGCCTTTGCCATCGCTGGCAATTCGATCCCGGCCTACAAGATCTTCATGATCTTCATATCCGTGGCGATCTTCATCGGGCTTTTGTACGTTCTGACCCGGACACGCGTAGGCATGATCATTCAAGCCGCGCTCAGCTATCCCCGGACGGTCGAATCCTTGGGCCACAATGTTCCGCTGATCTTCATGGGCGTATTTGGAGTGGGGACAGCCCTTGCCGGCGTCGCGGGGGTGATCGCGGGACCCGTGCTGGGCACCTTCCCGGGCATGGCTTTTGTACTTGGATCCATCGTTTTCGTAACAATCGTAATTGGCGGCCTTGGATCCCTTTGGGGGGCTTTGGTCGCGTCTTTGTTGATCGGTTGGGTCACCACGTTTGCCAAGTCCTATAACATCGCCATGTCGGACATACTGAACGGCATCGGCTTTTCCACACCTGAAAACCTGAGCGATAGCCTTTGGCGTGACCTTTGGACCGTGACCAGCCCACAGATTGCGGACATTCTGCCGTATATCCTGATGGTGCTCATCCTGATTTTCCGCCCCTACGGCCTTTTCGGAAAGCGTGACGCATGAGCGAGCAAGACCAGATCACAACCGACCCGACAAAGCCTGCACAGCGCATGCGTGCCGGGTCTATGACCATAAGTGCAACACCCTGGATCATTGCTGCAGTGCTCCTGATCGCGATGCCATACCTGTTTCCATCGCGCTCAGCCCTGACAATCATGAATCAGATGTCGATCACCATCGTCTTTGCGCTGGCTTACAACATGTTGCTGGGGCAGGGCGGAATGCTGAGCTTTGGCCACGCCGTCTATATGGGCGTCGGCGGGTTTGTCGCCGTTCATGTCATGAACTTGATTTCGGATACCGGCGCGCCCTTCCCAATGCCATTCTTGCCCATCGTGGGCGGGCTGTTCGGTATGGGGCTTGCGATGATCGTTGGTAGTTTTTCGACCCGAAGTGCTGGGACGGTTTTTGCCATGATCTCGCTTGGGGTCGGTGAACTTATCGCGGCCTGTTCCGTCATCATCGTTGTGTTTTTCGGCGGCGAGGAAGGCGTGTCAGGATATCGCGACGAAGGGCTGCCATTCTTTGGTTTCGATTTTGCCCAGCAGATCGAAGTATACTATCTGATCGCGGCATGGCTGATGATATCGGCGCTGCTGATGTACCTCTACTCACGTACGCCGATCGGACGAATGGCCAATGCGGTGCGCGACAACCCCGAACGGGCCGAGTTTCTGGGCTATTCGGCGCGTTGGGTCCGCTACTATAGCTTCGCGGCCTCGGGCTTCTTTGCCGGGATCGCTGGCGGGCTATTCGCCATCAACTATGAGATCCTGACCGAAGAGAACCTGAACACAGCTTCTTCAGGTGTCATCCTTCTGGTGACCTTCCTGGGTGGTGTCGGCTTCTTCTTTGGCCCGATCATCGGGGCCATCGCGTTCACATTGCTGCAGACTGTTCTTTCGTTGCACACCGAGCTTTGGGCTTTTTATGCAGGGGTTCTGTTCGTGGCCACAGTGATGTTCTTCCCTGGCGGGTTGGCCGGTCTGATCATGATGCATGTGCCGGTTTTCCAAATCGGCAAGGCGAAGCAGTTGGTTCTACCGTATTTCAAGACGTTGATTCCGGGCGCGGTGGCAGTGCTTGGCGTGTCTGCCTTGGTGGAAATGACGTTTCACTATCGTCATGCGGCGACAGGTGACAATGAAATGACTGTGTTTTGGACCACTTTCGACAGCCATGCCATTCTGCCTTGGGTCATTGCATTGGTCGTCACGTTCGGAGCGCTCTATCTGACGCGCCTCAACGCTCCGTCCCTGCGAGAAGCGTGGGCTGAAGCAAATACACCCGATGGAGGCGCCGCATGACCGCAGCACTTGAACTTAGCGGCTTGCGCAAAAGCTTTGGCAAGACCGAGATCATTCGAGGTGTGGATCTGGCCATTGGTCAGAACGAACGCCATGCGATCATCGGTCCCAATGGCGCGGGCAAATCCACACTCTTCAATCTGATTACAGGACGTTTTCCGCAAACCAGTGGCCACATTCGCCTGCATGGTCAGGATCTGGCCGGTAAGGCACCTTATGAGATCAACCGGATGGGCCTTAGTCGGTCATTCCAGATCACGAACATCTTTCCCAAGATGACCGTGTTCGAAAACGTCCGGTGCTCTCTGCTTTGGTCGATGGGGTACAAATATAACTTCTGGTCAATGGTCAGTAAAAGTCGTGCGCTCACGGATGGGGCCGACCAGATTCTGGAGCAAATCAACCTTACTGCGCGGCGTGACTTACCTGCTGGCGTCTTGTCCTATGCAGAACAGCGCGCGCTTGAAATCGGGATCACAATTGCCGGTGGTGCGGATGTGATCATGCTGGACGAACCCACTGCCGGCATGAGCCATTCTGAAACCGACTATATCGTTGATCTGATCCGCAAGGTTACCGAAAACAAGACGCTGATCATGGTGGAACATGACATGGGTGTCGTCTTTGGTCTGGCCGATCAGATCTCGGTCCTCGTGTACGGGGAAATAATCGCAACCGGTCGTCCGGAAGATGTCCGCGCCAATTCCAAGGTGCAGGAAGCTTATCTGGGCGAAGCATTGGAGGCCGAACACTGATGCTGGATGTTACCGATCTGCACGCATACTACGGCAAATCCCATATCCTTCAGGGCGTGAATATCTCGATCGCCGAAGGTGAAATTGTCGCCCTGCTGGGCCGCAATGGGGTCGGGCGTTCGACCACCTGCAAAGCCATTATGGGCGAGGTTGAACCGCAAGGTTCGGTCATGTTCAAGGGCAAGGAAATCGCGGGCCGAAAGGCCTTTGAGATCGCGAACCTTGGGGTTGGGTATGTGCCTGAGAACCGCGACATTTTTCCCGGTCTCACAACCCGTCAGAACCTGATCCTGGGATTGAAACCCGGTCAGAAGGACGGACAGGGCCGCTGGTCGATGGAAGACATGTTCAACATGTTCGAGAATCTGCGCAACCGGGCTGATGTCGAGGCATCCGTACTGTCGGGTGGCGAACAGCAGATGCTGACCATGTGCCGGACGTTGATCGGTGACCCGGATCTGGTCATGATCGACGAACCGACCGAAGGGTTGTCACCTCAGATGGTGCAACGTGTGGCCGAACTTTTGAAAGAGATCGCAAATCGCGGCATTGCGACCTTGTTGGTTGAACAGAAACTGTCGATCGCCATGGATATCGCCCACAAGGTTTATGTGATGGGCCACGGCCACGTTGTGTTCGAAGGCACGCCTGACGAATTGCGGGCCCGTGAAGATGTCCGCAAGGAATGGCTTGAAGTGTGATTGCTTGAAGTCTTGAAAAGGGGCACCGGGTGTATGCTCGGTGCCCTTCATTTTTTTGGAACTTGATCGGTGATTAAAGCGTCATCGCTTTTTGCAGGGCCGGGCGCGCCAGAAGCCGGTTGGCATAGGCCTCAAGATTGGGCAGCGCCGAGAAATCGATCTTCAGCATTTCGCGCGATATAACAACCGAATGTCCTGTCATGATATCCGCAGCGCTGAAATCACCTGCCAGAAAGTCGCGCCCCTCCATATGGGTATCCACGGCGCTCAGCATCTGGCCCAGCAGCTTTCGGGCGCGCTTTTCGTTCACTTCGTTACGACGGTCGGGCGGAAGCAGGATCGTTTCGACGACGATGGTATTGATCGGCGGCATGATCATGCCTTCACAATAATGCAACCATTGTAGATAGGTCGGGAATTCAGGCGCATCGACGGTCGGTTGCAGACGACCCTGACCATGGCGGGCCAGAACGTATTGCACGATGGCACCGGATTCGAACATCATCACGTCCCCGTCCTGCAACGCCGGAACCCGGCCCATCGGATGCACTTTGGCCAGGTAGTCGGGCGCACGCATCTCACGGTCGCCAAGAGAGAACTTTTCGACCTCATAGTCGAGATTGAGTTCTTCCAACAACCATGCAACCCGCACCGCGCGGCTGTTTCGAGCGTAATAAAGTTTCACGATAACCCCCTTGATTTCACCGGGAAAATTGACATTTCTTCCTTGGTTGATCTACAGTAGCTTCAGATTTTGAAGGGAGTCAACGTGAGCCGCGCGGATCTTGCCAAATCCAGTTGTTCGCTGTCTCGCGCGGTCGAGCGTGTGGGGGATCCGTGGACGTTGATGATCCTGCGCGAAAGCTTCCTGGGCACCCGTCGGTTCGAAGATTTCCAACGTCAGACGGGCGCGTCCCCGCACCTGCTCAGCCAGCGCCTGAAGCAAATGTGTCAGGACGAAATCTTGCGCAAACGTCTTTATTGCGATCATCCGCAGAGGTTTGAGTATGTTTTGACCGAAAAGGGCCGTGATTTGTGGCCCATGATTATGGCGCTTAGGGCGTGGGGCGACAAATGGTTGGGACGGCCTTATTCGGTCCGCCTGACCCACAAAGGGTGCGGTGCTGAAATGGAGCCGCAGTTGTGTTGCCCGGATTGTGGCGAGCCAATCGGCGCCCGCGACGTTGCAGCCGACATCGGCCCTGACCTGCAGTTTGAACGAAACCGACTAAGGACGTAAACATGGGCGAAGAGTTTTTGATCCGCAAAGATCACGGTGATGGAGTTGCAGGGATCGTTTTGAACCGGGCTCCGGTCAATGCGTTGAGCCCGGGATTTCTGGCTGAGTTCGGCACCATGATTGATGAATTGACGGCGGATGATTCTGTTGGTTCCATTCTGATTTCAAGCGATTTCAAGGTGTTGTCCGCGGGTCTTGATCTGAAAGAGGCGCAGGGTTTTGATCTGGCCGCCCAAAAGGCAATCGTCGAAGCGCTGAACCGGGATTTCCTGAAGTTATTCGCCTGTCCGAAGCCAGTTGTGACCGCCGTGGCAGGCGCGGCTATTGCGGGCGGGTTATTCTTTGTTCTGGGCGCCGACCTGCGGGTGGCGGGCCCACGCGCGGCTTTCGGGCTTGCCGAAGTTCGCGTCGGGGCAGATCTGCCTGTGGGGCCGATGGAAATTGCCATGGCAACGTTGGACCAGAACACGGCCCGCCAGCTTTTGTTGACCGGACAGCCAATCAACGCTGAACAGGCCCATGCCCGTGGGATTGTGGATGTTCTGGTTCCCAAAGGTGAAGATGTTCTGACCCGCGCGGTTGCTGAGGCGCGCATCCTTGGGCAGTTGCCGTCGCTGGCTTATGCGTCGATCAAACATAATCTGCGGGGTCCAACGATTGCGCGGATCGAAGCGGCGATGAAGCAAGGTGCCATCGGGTCGGAAAGTGGTTGGTTCAACGCGCAAACCAAAGCTGCGATGCAGCGCATGCTTGGCTGAAGGGAACTCTGATGACGGATACCGCCATTCTTGTGCACCGCGATGGCGCGGTGGCTGAGATCACTCTAAATCGACCCGAGGCCCTGAATGCAATGTCGGCCGCGCTGGTCGATGCTTTGAAGAATGCGTTTCAACAGTTGTCGGCCGATGATACCGTCCGGGCCATCATTCTGACAGGGGCCGGGCGAGCGTTCAGTTGTGGCGTGGACCTTAAGGAGATCTCGCAATCTCCTGATGCTATTCAGAATTTTGACTGGCATGGCGGAGCCAGCCTGTATGATGCGGTGCACGCCTGCCCACATCCGGTGATCTCGGCGGTGAACGGATTTGCAATAACTGGCGGACTTGAACTGGCGCTGCTGGCCGATTTCATCATCGCCTCTGACACGGCTGTTTTCGCCGATACGCATGCGCGGGTTGGTATCACGCCGTCCTGGGGGATGACGCAAGTGTTGCCCAGGTTGATCGGTATCAACCGGGCCCGCCAGATGAGTCTGACGGGCGAATTTGTCGATGCGGCCAAGGCCTATGATTGGGGCCTTGCGAACGAAATCGTGCCCGCCGACCAATTGATGGATCGGGCCAGACATCTTGCGCGCCAGATTTGCGAAACCGATCGCTCGACAATGACCAAGATTCGCGATCTGATTGGTATCAGCGCCGAACTGTCGCTGTCTGCGTCGATGACGCGCGAGGCGGCTGTGTTCGATGACCATATCGCAACCGTTTCGACCAAGGACGTGGCCGAAGGCCGGGAGCGGGTCACGGCGCGCGGGCGCAAATTGGCCGGGAATGATACGCCGTCCTGACGGCAGAGGGAGCAGGCAAATGAACATCGAGCGTGCGAAACAGGGTTTCGATCCTGATCGTCTGAACCGGGTGGCCGTCTGGCAGGATCGGTATGTGGCGCAGCGCAAATACCCGGGAAGTTCGGTTCTGATCCGGCGCGGCGGGGAAGAGGTGTTTTTCAACACCACCGGCCAGCGCAACATAGCTGCCGGATTGCCGTTTCAGCGGGACACGGTTGCACGTATCTATTCGATGACCAAGCCGGTGACCTCGGTCGCAATCATGATGTTGGCCGAGCAGGGGCTTTTCCACCTTGATGCGCCTGTGTCTGAATTCATTCCTGCGTTTTCTAACATGACTGCGCTGGTGCCGGGTGCCGAACGGATCGATCAGACCGAACCTTGCGCCACGCCGACCCTCCATCAATTGCTGACCCATACCAGCGGTCTGAGCTATCCGTTCAACCCCGGCCTGCTGAGTCAGGCAATGGACAGCGAAAAGATCATCTTTGGCCCCCGTCAGGGGCGGTTGGCAGACATGGCCAACCGTCTTGGAGAACTTCCACTGGCCTTTCGCCCCGGGTCTCGCTGGGAATACTCTGTCTCCATCGACATTCTGGGTCGCGTGGCCGAGGTGGTGTCGGGAAAGACGCTTGCCGAATTTTTTGAAACCGAAATCTTTGCCCCCTTGGGCATGACGGATACGGCGTTTTCGGTCCCAAAAGGCACAGGCGACCGGTTTGCATCGCTTTATACTCCATTGGAAGGCGACGCGATGGACCTGAACTCTGCCAAAACCGGCGGCGAAACCTTGCGCCTGACGGATGAGGCCGGGTCATCCGCCTTCGAGAACGCGACGATGTACTCTGGCGGCGGTGGTCTGGTGGGAACCATTGATGATTACATGGCCTTTGCGGAAATGCTGTGCCGTGGCGGTGATTGCCATGGCGGTCGCCTGCTGTCGCCAAAGACTTTGGACTTCATGATGCGCAACCATCTTCCGGGCGATATCGCCTCGATGGGGCCACAAAGCTTTGCCGAACAACCGATGGAGGGGATGGGTTTTGGTTTGGGCGGGGCTGTTGTACTGGATCCCGGACGGGCAAGAAGCCCCGGCAGCGTCGGTGATTTCAGCTGGGGCGGCATGGCGTCGACCTTTTTCTGGGTCGACAGGGCAATGGACATGAGCGTGGTATTCTTCACCCAGTTGTCGCCTTCCAGTTCCTATCCGGCCCGGTCCGAACTTAAGGCGCTGGTGCATGGGGCGACAGTCACATGACCGAGTCGCGTCCAGTTTTGTGGCGGCCGTCGGCCACTTATGCCGCGTCATCCAGCATGGCGCGGTATGTCCGCTGGCTTGAGGCGACCCAAAGCCTGTCTTTCGGTGATTACAACAAGATGTGGGAATGGAGCGTCGCTGAACCCGATGCCTTTTGGGAGTCGATCGTTGCGTTTTTTGAACTGCCACTGGATCAGGACAGCGACCTGGTCCTGGCCGAGCGCAAAATGCCGGGCGCAGTATGGTTTCCCGACGCAAAGCTGAATTTCGCTCAGGCGATGCTACGCCAGTCTCTTAAGACACCTGATCGCACTGCCGTCATTCTGCGGTCTGAAACCTTTGGGCGGCGCGAATTGTCCTGGGCTGAATTGGCGGCGCAGGTTGCCAGTGTGGCCGCTCATTTCCGCCAGATGGGAGTGAAGCAGGGGGATCGGGTCGTCGCAATCTTGCCAAACACCGAAACGGCGTTGGTTGCGTTTCTGGCGACCGCAAGCATCGGCGCGATCTGGTCACTTTGCGCGCCGGATATGGGTCATGTCGCGATCCTGGACCGGTTCCAACAGATCGCTCCAAAGGTCATCATCACGCAAGATGGGTATGTCCATGCGGGCCAGATGATTGACAGACGCGCGGTTCTTGAGACGATTTTCGACGGGCTTCCGTCTGTGGAGCATCGTGTGATGGAGCCGGTCGTCGGGGACCTGCCCGCAGGTCAGGTCGCGTGGGACGATCTGATCGGACTGGACGCCGAGCCCGAATTCACACCAGTGCCCTTCGATCACCCGCTTTGGGTGGTGTATTCGTCCGGAACCACAGGCAACCCCAAACCCATTGTGCATGGGCACGGCGGCGTGCTGCTGGAAGGGGCCAAACATTCGCTGCATCAGAACATGCAGGCCGATGACCGGTATTGCTGGCTGACGTCGTCCGGCTGGATCATGTGGAATTCGCAGTTTTCTCCGATGGGGCAGGGCGCGACAATCGTGCTGTTCGATGGTGCCCCCCATCATCCCGACATGATGGCGCTTTGGCAGGTCGCGGCAGATGAAAAGGTGACGTTTCTAGGGGTCGGCGCGGCTTTTGTCACTGTGTGCATAAAGGCGGGTATCCGTCCCACTGACGCAGTCGATCTGGGCACAATGCACGCGATGGCTACGACAGGATCGCCGCTGACCGACGATGGATATGAATGGATTTATGACGCCGTCAAGCCGGACGTCTGGCTGGCACCGGTGGCGGGCGGTACGGATTTGGCGGGGGCCTTCGTCGGGGGTAACCCGATGTTACCCGTGCGCGCCGGCGAAATGCAGTGTCGGCTGTTGGGCAATGCCGTTCGCGCTTATGATGATGACGGCAACGATCTGATTGGCGAAGTGGGCGAACTGGTCTGTACTGAACCTCTGCCGTCGATGCCGTTATGTTTTTGGGGCGATGAGGACGGATCGCGCCTGCATGACAGCTATTTCGACACGTATCCCGGGGTCTGGCGCCATGGCGACTGGATCGAAATCACGCCCCAGGGCGGGGCCGTGATCTATGGACGGTCCGATGCAACGATCAACCGCAAGGGGCTGCGCATGGGCAGTTCCGAGATCTACAAGATGGTCGAAGGTCTGCCCGAAGTGCTGGAAGCTTTGGTTGTTGATCTTGAATTCCTCGGTCGCGAAAGTTTCATGCCGCTGTTCGTGGTGCTTGCCGACGGCGTGGCACTGGATGAAACGCTGAAAGAGCGGATCAACGCGGCAATCCGTGAAGGTGTGTCCCCCCGTTTCATTCCGAATGAGATCGTTCAGATCGCAGAAGTGCCGCGGACATTGTCCGGGAAAAAGCTGGAAGTCCCGGTGAAAAAGCTGCTTTTGGGGGGGGACCCAGAAAAAGTTGTGAACCGGGATTCGATGGCGAACCCCGATAGCTTTGACACTTTCATTGCCTATGCCGCCCAACGCGGCTGACCAGATGGCCCAAACAGGACTGCGCATCAGATGAACGATATCGCCCAACAATTGCTGACTTTGCTGGATGTTGAACGGCTTGAAGTCGATCTGTTTCGGGGTCTGGGGTCAGGCGGCGAGACGACAACCCGGATTTTTGGCGGTCAGGTCATCGCGCAATCGCTGGCAGCGGCCTATCGCACGGTTCCCGAAGACCGTTTGTGCCATTCGTTGCACGCCTATTTCATCCGCCCGGGCGATCCGTCCATCCCGGTGATCTATCAGGTCGACAATGCCCGCGACGGCGGCAGCTTTACCACACGGCGCGTGGTTGCCATCCAGCACGGCAAACAGATTTTCAATCTGGCGGCGTCTTTCCATGTTCAGGAAGACGGTTGGGATTTTCAACATGATATGCCTGATGTGCCCGGGCCAGAAGGGATCCCCAGCCGCGCTGAACTGCGGGACAAGTATATCGATCAGGTGCCCGAGAAGTTTCGGGCCGAATTTCTGCGGGTGCGCCCGGTTGAAATCCGCGAAATCGACCCGCCAGAGCCTTTTGCACCGAAACCATCCAGCGACGTGAATTACATGTGGATGCGAACGGATGCAGCAGCCGGACAAAGCCCGCAATTGCAGCACATCCTGTTGGCTTATACGTCTGACATGAACCTTCTGGGGTCGTCCCTGCGACCGCACGGGATTACCTGGTTCACTGGCGCTGCGATGACCGCCAGTCTGGATCACGCGATGTGGTTTCACGCGCCGCTTCAGTTGGATGACTGGCATCTATACGCAATGGATGCGCCGTTCACCGGTGGGGGGCGTGGGTTTAACCGAGGCAAGGTCTTTAGCCGGGATGGACGTCTGGTCGCCTCGGTCGCGCAAGAGGGGCTGATCCGGCCGCGCCGCAAATGAGCTATGCTTCATCACATTGGACGCCGGGCATGGACCAGCGTGACGACTGGCTGGCGCAGGTGCGCGAAGACATCATCGACCCCGAGCGCGAGATCGTCGATCCGCATCACCATCTGTGGGCCCGCGCGGCCTCGGTCTATGAGATGGACCGACTTCGGGACGATACCGGATCGGGGCACAACGTGGTGCAGACCATGTTTATCGAGTGTCGGGAATATTATGACACCGATGCCGATCCGTTTTTCGCACCGGTGGGCGAAACCCGCGCCGTAGCCGAAATGGCGCAAAGCTGCCCCCCTGGAAAGGCCCGGCTGTCGGGCATCATTGCCCATGCAGATTTACGCAATCCCGATCTGAACGCAGTTCTGGACGCGCATCTTAAGGCCGGGCAGGGGCTGCTGCGCGGCATCAGGCACTCCGGCGCCTTTGATCCCGAACCTGAGACATTGGCTATCCCGGCGCGTGGCGTACCGGGGCAGTACCTTGATCCCGATTTTCGCCGGGGTCTTGCGCTTTTGGGTGAGCGTGGGCTGACCTATGACACATGGCACTATCACCATCAGGCCGCAGATTTTCTGGACATGGTGCAGGCCGTTCCGAGTACGACAATCATTCTTGACCACTTCGGCACACCACTTGGCGTGGGACGGTTCGCCGGAAAGCGGGACGAAATCTTTGAACAATGGAAACAGGACATGGCGGCTTTGGCCGAATGCCCGAATGTTTTTGCAAAGCTGGGTGGGTTGACGATGCCCGACAATGGCTGGGGCTGGCATCTGGCCGAACGCCCGCCGACCTCGGATGAATTCGTTGCGGCGCAGGGCGACTATTACCACCACATGGTAGATATGTTCGGCCCGGAGCGCTGCATGTTCGAAAGCAATTTCCCGGTAGACCGCACCGGGATCGGGTATCATGTGTTGTGGAATGGCTTCAAAAAAATCGCCGAGCGCTATGACGGTGCGGCGCACGATGCCCTGTTCGCGGGCACCGCGCGTCAGGTTTACAACTTGTCGCCGTAAGTCCGATTCAGCTTGCGCATGCCGGCCAGCCATTTGTCATAGTTGTCAGCCTTAAATTGCATGTACCCCAGAACGTTCGCGTGCGGCAGAACCAGAAACGTCTCGTTGCGAATGGTTTCGACACAGGCTTCTGCCACGGGTTCGGGCTCCAGCATGCCATCAATGCTGGCCACACCATCCTCGTGCCCCCGGGTCATTTCGGACCGGACGGCTTGCGGGCACAGCACGGATACCTTGATCCCCTGATCGCCATAAGACAACGACAGCCATTCGGCCAATCCAACCGCTGCGTGTTTGGTCACGCCATACGGCGCGGCCCCAACCTGGTTCAGAAGCCCGGCCGCCGATGCCGTGTTCAGCAGATACCCTCCGCCACGTTCGGTCATGCGCGGCACCAGATGACGGGCGGCCCAGACATGTGACATCACGTTGATATCCCAGATCCGTTGCCAGTCTTCATCCGGAGCTTCGACGCCCCCGGCGACCAGAATGCCCGCGTTCGAGCAGAACAGGTCAATTGGGCCGACCTCGGTTTCCACCTTCTCAATCATGTCCGCGATTTCGGCTTCGATGCCGACATTGCAGGCCATGGCGACGCCACCGCATTCATCGGCGGTGGCTTGCGCGCCTTCAAGGTTCAGGTCGGCGCAAACGACAGCCTTCGCCCCTTCAGCCGCAAAGCGGATCGCCATGGCTTTTCCGATACCACTTGCAGCACCGGTAACAACGATGATCTTGTCTTTCAGGTCCATAGTTTGCTCCTTAGGCCCACATGTTCGAACCGCCACAGACGGTCAGCGCCTGTCCGGTCATATAGCGGCTTGCGTCCGAGGCAAGATAGACGGCCAATCCCCGGAAATCTTCGGGTTCGCCCAACCGGCGCAGCGGAATGTCTTTCATGATGCGATCGGCAACCTCGGGATTGTCCCATAGTTCGCGGGCGAAATCGGTTTTCACAAGGCCCGGGCAGATCGCGTTGAACCGCACACCATTGGGGCCAAATTCAGCCGCCAAGTTGCGCACCAGGCCGATCAGAGCCAGCTTGGACATGCCATAAGTACCCAGCATGACCGACGGTTTGAATGCGCCGATGGACGAGGTGAACATCATCGATCCGGCGCCCTTGGCAATCATGTCCGGCACGGCCAGCTTTGCCAGCCACAGATTGGCCTGAACATTGGCCTGCATTGTTTTTTCATAAGCATCGTCCGGGATGTCCGAGGTCGGACCGTAATAGGGATTCACACCGGCATTCCCGACAACGATATCAATTGGCCCGGCCTTGTCCCTTGTGGCCGCCACAAGATGTTCCAGTTGCTCTTTCTGGCCAACATTGCAGGCCACCGGAATGGCCCGGTCGGCCCCCACAGCTTCGTTGATGCCTGCAGCTGCGGCGTCCAGTTGGTCTTGCTTGCGGGCGGATATCACTACCGTTGCACCGTGTTCAGCAAGGGCTGTGGCCATTTCCAGCCCCATCCCTTTCGATGCGCCGGTCAAAACCGCAACTTTTCCGGAAAGGTCAAATAAATTCATGGCTTGTTCCTGTTTCTTAATGTTTGGTCATTGGTCCGAAGCGGCCAAAGTCTGCAGGCATCTGGCACGCAGGGTCCTGCGGTCCAATTTGTCTGTCGCTCCGCGCGGAAGCGGATCGTCTTGTATCCAGATGTGATCCGGGATCTTGAAATGCGCGATATGCTCGCGAAGAAACGCTTGCAGATCTTCGGTTGTCAGCTCGGCCCCATCACGGGTCTGTACACCTGCGCCGACGACTTCGCCAAGCCGGTCATGTGGCACAGCAAATGCGCAGGCTTCGGCGACCGCAGGATGACGGTGCAATGCGCCTTCCACATCCAGGCACGCGATGTTTTCGCCGCCACGGATCACGATATTCTTTTTGCGGTCAACGATGGTGACCAAGCCATCCGCATCGATCTGGCCCAGATCGCCGGTTCTGAGCCAGCCATCCTTCAGCACTTCGTCGGTAGCGTCGGGCTTGTTCAAATAACACCGCATGATCGCAGGGCTTTTCACCGCGATCTCGCCAATGTCGCCCCGGGGTACGTCGTTGCCGTCATCATCGAGAAACCGCAACGACTGAACAGGCGGATGCAGGCGTCCGGCCAATCCGGGTTGGGCAAGGTAATCGTCACCGGACAGTCCAATACCAAGGGCGTTGGTTTCGGTCATGCCCCAGCCTGTCGCGATGTCGGCTGTTGGAAAGCCTTCGGCAAGTTCATGAACCTGGGCCGCCGGGCGTTTGGCCCCACCCGAGCCCATGTAATCCAGCGTATCCAGTGGTTCACCCATGCGCTTGGCTGCCGCAAGAAGGTCGGCGCATTGTGTGGGCACCCCCAGAAACCGGGTGACGTGTTCATCCCGGATCAGGCGCACGGCTTCTTTGGCGTCCCATTTTCCCATGACTACGATCTTTGCCCCGGCGGGCAGGCTGAGAAGGAACAAAGGATGTGAGGCCGTGACGTGAAACAGCGGTGTTACAACCAACGCACACGGGCGCGGCGCCGCAGGGGCATCCGGGGCAGGTGGGTTGACCAACGGTCCCATATGAAACTGCATCAACCACGAAAAAACAGCATTGATCGCGCCGCGATGGGTCAACACGACGCCTTTGGGGTGGCTTGTCGTCCCGGACGAAAACATAATGGCAAAATCGTCATCAGTGTCGATGTCGACATCGGGCCAGCCGGTTGACGTGCTTTGCGCCATCAGGTCCGAAAAGCTTTGATCCGAAGCCCCGTCTCCATCGCGAACACCGATCAGCGTCAATTGCCGGTCAGCCTTCAGCGGTTTCAGCCGCTCAATCCGATCCCCATCCGCGAAGATCAGGTGGAGATCCGAAATGCCGAGTGCGTACTCCAGCTCTTCAGTGGTCCACCACGCATTCAGCATGACGGCAACACCACCGGCCGAGACGGTTGCCATCATCACGATAAGAAGTTCGGGGCAGTTGCGCATTGCAATGCCAACGCGCGTTCCGTGCGTGACGCCATGCTGCGTGGTCAGAGCATCTGCCATGCGGCGGACATCTTCGCAAAAAGCGTCGAAACTCCAGCGTTGACCTTCGAACACCAGATAATCGGCGGCGCCGTCGCCTTGCGCGGCGCGGCTGGACAACAACAGATCGCGCAGATGGGCGGGGGTGTTGGCAAAGACCTTTTGGGTCACGCCCCGTATCTTGGTTTCGGTCACCGCAAAGGTGGGAACCGTGTCGATGACGTGCTGTGCGGCTTTGTCAAAACTCATACCGGTCATTGCGCCCACCCCGATAGGCGCGGGGCAACCCTGCGTTTATTGAACATGTGTCTCCTCCCAAACCGGCCGCTGCGGCGACTCTGGTCAAGGGGGAGCGTAGACAGGAAATCACAGGCTGCCAATACCGCATGACGGAACGGAATTCCGCAAACCCAAAAACGCGTGGATCAGGCCGAACAGCTGGCCCCGCCCAGAACGCAGAACTTGGCGCAGTGGGGGTGGTTCAGGTGCACATCGGCCTCGGCCTGTTCCAGGGTCGTTCCTAATTCGAATTCACGCGCATAAGCGAGCAACGTGCAGGCCAGCACCGCCGGAACATCAGCTCCTTTACGTTTCACGACCATACGGGACGAGGCACACATCACGTCGTTCTGCGACTTGTTCAGGATGCCCCAGCAACTGGTCGTGATCTCGGGCACTTCGACGGTATCATCCATTTCCGGAAACAGAACTGTGTCGGCCGGGTTGTCTGCATCGATGTCGATTTCATGACTGGCATAAAGCGCAGCATATCCCGCGCGCGCGTCTTCCTGGGTTTCATGCCACAGGGTTCGCCCCGCCACGGTCATGCGAATACCCGCATCCCTTAGCCATTCCATGCCTTTGAGGGTTTTGGTGAAACTACCAGTGCCGCGTTCTTCGTCATGGTGCTTCTGGCTGTAGTGATCGACCGATATTCTCAAGGTCAGTTTAGCCCCGAACCTGGCGACAAGGTCTTGCAAGCCCGTCTGCATGGCTGGCCGCATCATCGGCGCCATGGCGTTGGTCAGGATCAGAACCTCAAACCCACGCGACAAAGCGCGTTCGGCCATGTCGATAATGTCGGGATTCATGAACGGTTCACCCCCGGTGAATCCGATTTCGGTCACCGGCCAGCGCCGGGCTGCTAGCTGGTCAAGAAAGTCTTCAACCTCATCCGCCGTGATATACACCAGCGCGTCATTGGTTGGGCTGCTGTCGATATAGCAATTTGCACAGGTGATGTTGCAAAGGGTTCCGGTGTTGAACCACAGCGTCTTCGGATCCGTCAAAGCCACAGATGCCCGTGTTTGCCCGTCGGCTGTCACGAATCTGTCCTGAAACTTTCCGATATTTGCAGTGTGAGGGCTGTGGTCCTTCATTTTCCTTGTCCGTATAGGGATTTGTCCGGATGATTTAACCTGAGCAGCCTGTAAGATAAAGCCGGTGAATGCCGCCTGACACAGTTGTGATTCTGCTAGGACTATAAGTTATGTTTGCGCTAACATGTATGAAGTGTGATAAGATGGCGCGACTAAACAGGGGCAATTCATGGTATCGCGCGTAATCCCGGTCGACCCTTTCGACCTTGTGATTTTTGGTGGCACAGGTGATCTGGCCAAGCGAAAGATCCTGCCAGCCTTGTTTCGCCGCTTCTGTGCCGGTCAGATCCCGCGCGAAGCCCGTATTATCGGCGTCGCCAGATCCGAGTTAACCGATGCCGATTATCGTGACCTGATTGCCAAAACGCTGGATGGCACGTCCGACAAATCCCAGATCGACGCGTTTTTGAACTGTGTCCGGTATGTACCGATCGATGCCCATCGAACCGACGGCTGGGCCAGACTGAATGATTTTCTGTCGCCCGAACGGGTCCGAGCGTTCTATTTTTCGGTCGCACCGCACCTTTTCGGGGAACTTGCTCAGCGGCTTCACGATCATGGTCTGGCAAATGATCTGACCCGGATCGTGGTTGAGAAACCATTTGGGCACGATCTGGAAAGCGCAAATGCGCTGAACGCAGCATTGGCCGCGCATTTCGACGAAAGCCAGATTTATCGGATCGACCATTATCTGGGCAAAGAGACTGTCCAGAATCTGATGGCAGTCCGGTTCGGCAATATGCTGTTTGAACCGCTCTGGAACAGCCAGTACGTGGATCACATTCAAATCACCGTGGCCGAAACCATCGGTGTTGCCGGGCGCGAAGCGTATTATGACTATGCAGGCGCGATGCGGGACATGGTGCAGAACCATCTGATGCAGCTTTTGTGTCTGATTGCGATGGAACCGCCTGCCAAGTTCGATCCCGACGCAGTCCGTGATGAAAAGCTCAAGGTGATCCGGGCATTGGATCCGGTTGAACCCTATCATATCGTGCGTGGCCAATATGAGGCAGCGAACGAAGACATGCAGGACGGATATCGGGCTCAGGTCGGGAAGCCGCGATCAACAACTGAAAGCTATGTTGCGTTGAAGTGTCATGTCAGCAACTGGCGGTGGGCAGGGACGCCGTTTTATCTGCGCACAGGCAAGCGTTTGGTGGCGCGGTCGTCTGTCATCAACGTGGTGTTCAAGAACACGCCGCATGCAATTTTCGGACCCGAAGCCGGGCGTCACGCCAATGTTTTGTCGATTCGGTTGCAACCGGACGAGGGGATAACGCTGAAGGTGACCATCAAGGAACCGGGCCCCGGAGGTATGCGGTTAATCGATGTGCCGCTGGATATGAGCTTTGCCGAAGCGTTGGGGTCCGGGGCAAATGAGGCTGGTGATGCTTACGAGCGGTTGATTATGGATGTTATCCGAGGCAACCAGACCTTGTTCATGCGCGGGGATGAGGTCAAAGCGGCCTGGGGCTGGACGGATCCGGTGATCGCGGGCTGGCAGGCGCGCGGAGAAGTGCCTAAACCCTATGCAAGCGGCAGCATCGGGCCTGGAGATGCGGATGAACTGATGCGGCGCGATGGCCGCCGGTGGCAGGGGATCAAACCATGAAACTGACCGAATATGCTGATCGCGATATGCTGGTGATCGATGTGGCCAACACGCTGGCGGGTGAACTGAAAAGCGCCCTTTTGCATCAAGATACCGTATCGCTGGCCGTGCCGGGTGGCACCACGCCTGGCCCGGTGTTCGACGCGTTGTGTGCTGCCGATCTGGACTGGGACCGGGTACATGTGTTTCCGACCGATGAACGATGGGTGCCTCAGGATCATCCGCGCTCCAACGCGCAACTGATTTGCAGCCGGTTGCTGGTCAACCGCGCATCGACCGCTCAATTTCTGCCACTTTATGCGCCTGCCGAGACCCCGGATGAGGTTCTGCCCGGTATCGAGGCGCTGCTTGCGCCCGAATTGCCGATCTCGGTCCTGCTTTTGGGCATGGGCGACGATATGCACACGGCTTCGATGTTTCCTGGTGCGCGGGGGCTGGCCGAGGCTTTGTCGCCTGACGCAAGGATCTTGTCGGTGTTGCATCCGGACAACCAGCCTGAAACCCGTGTCAGCCTGAGCGCGCGGGTATTGGATGGGGCGGTGTCCAAGCACCTTGTGATTTTTGGGGCGCAGAAACGGACCGCGCTTGAGCGCGCCATGACACTGCCGCCCGAAGACGCGCCGATACAGGCGGTTTTGAGCGATTTGATAGTACATTGGGCAGAATAGGATCACCCGACAATGTGGACTGAATTGAAAGCTTTGCGCGAGCAGCAAGGCACCCTGCACATGCTGGACCTTTTTCGGAAGGATCCGGACCGCGCTGACGACTTTAGTGCAGAAACCGGCGACATGCGCTTTGATTATTCCAAGACCCTGATCGATTCTGCTGTCCGCACAGCGCTTGTTGATTTGTGTGACCGGTGCGACCTTGCCAGCGCGCGGGATGCGATGTTCACCGGCGCCAAAATCAATGAAACCGAGGGCAGGGCGGTTCTGCACACAGCGCTTCGCAATCTCGACGGTGGTCCGGTTTTCGTGGATGGCGTCGACGTTATGCCAGAGATTCGTGAAACTCTGGACCGGATGCGGTCGTTCGCCACTGCGCTCAGACGTGGTGAATTGGGTGAAATCACGGATGTCGTCAATATCGGCATTGGTGGATCAGATCTTGGCCCGGCAATGGCGACTCTGGCGCTGGCGCCTTATCACGACGGCCCGCGCACGCACTTTGTGTCGAATGTCGACGGGGCGCATATCGCCGACACTCTGCGGCCGCTTGACCCGAAAACAACTCTGGTCATCGTGGCCTCCAAGACCTTCACGACAATTGAAACCATGACGAATGCACGCACTGCGCGGGCCTGGATGGTCGAGGGCGGCGGCGAACCGTCCCGACAGTTCGCGGCGTTGTCGACGGCCGAAGACAAGACTTCAGAATTCGGTATCCCGTCCGAGCATGTGTTCGGGTTCGAAGATTGGGTCGGCGGGCGCTACTCCATGTGGGGGCCAATTGGTTTGTCGATCATGATCGCGGTTGGGCCACAGGCTTTTGACGCCTTCCTGCGGGGCGCACAGGCGATGGATGCGCATTTCCGTGCGGCGCCCTGGGCGCAAAACCTGCCGGTCCTTTTGGCGCTGACCGGTGTCTGGCACAATCAGATTTGCGGTTATCCGACACGCGCGGTTCTGCCGTATGATCAGCGCCTGTCCCGGCTTCCGGCCTATTTCCAGCAGTTGGAGATGGAATCGAACGGCAAATCCGTCGCAATGGACGGATCACCCCTGGATGGCCCGTCGGGACCGGTCGTTTGGGGGGAGCCCGGCACCAATGGACAGCATGCGTTCTATCAGCTGATCCATCAGGGAACGATGGTCATCCCTTGCGAATTCATGATCGCGGCGCGGGGACATGAACCCGATCTGGCGCATCATCACCGGCTGCTGGTGTCCAATTGCCTGGCCCAATCCGAGGCGCTGATGCGCGGTCGTTCATTGGAGGAAGCCCGCGCTCGCATGCAAGCAACCGGTTTGAGCGGAGATGATCTGGAACGCCAATCCCGCCACCGCGTCTTTCCGGGCAATCGGCCTTCGGTCACGCTCAGTTACCCGCAGCTCACCCCGTTCGTCTTGGGTCAGATTGTGGCGCTTTACGAACATCGGGTGTTCGTTGAGGGGATTATTCTGGGGATCAATTCATTCGATCAATGGGGTGTCGAACTTGGCAAGGAACTGGCGACATCGCTGGGTCCGATTGTGGATGGATCGCAAAGCGCGAATGACAAGGATGGCTCGACTGCCGCTTTGGTGGCATTCATACATCAACATGGCGGCGCGGCTTAGGCCGCTGTTTGGCTGACTGAGAGAGGTCGGTTGATCTTGTTCCGTGAAGGAACAGGTGCGCCGGATTGAAAAAGAGGCGGGACCAAGGTCCCGCCTGAAACAGATACTCATAAACGACTGTTTCCAATGTTGTTCATGCCTGTGACTTGGTAAAGGCGGGTTTGGGGCAAAAACGTGAAAGCCCCGACGCAAGCGTTTCGTACGTTTGGGCTGTCGAAATGAATGGTTTGACCAGCAAGCTGAAAAACGAACCAGAGTTCGCATCCCTTGTTGGTCCCCATCAAGACTCGGCGGAAATCAGGGGAATGGTAGGCCCGGCAGGACTTGAACCCGCAACCAAAGCGTTATGAGCGCTCTGCTCTAACCAATTGAGCTACAGGCCCGCCATGGGCTTTGGGTATCACGAAACACGGTCGCGTCAAGCCTGACCGTTGCATGCATGCGCACATTGGATTAATTCGCGCGGAACAGAGACGGAAGGAACGGGCCAATGACAGCGGGCAAGAACGGCATGACCTATGCCGAGGCAGGCGTGGACATCGATGCGGGCAATGCGCTGGTGGACCGGATCAAACCGGCTGCCAAACGGACCAGCCGACCCGGCGTGATGAGCGGTCTGGGCGGATTTGGTGCTCTTTTTGACCTCAAAGCAGCGGGATATAACGACCCGGTGCTGGTGGCGGCGACGGATGGTGTCGGTACAAAGCTGCGGATTGCAATCGACACGGGCATTGTCGACGGTGTCGGCGTCGATCTTGTGGCGATGTGCGTCAACGATCTGGTGTGTCAGGGTGCCGAACCGCTGTTCTTTCTTGATTACTTTGCGACCGGAAAGCTGGAAACCGAAACCGCCGCGCGGATTATCGAAGGTATTGCCTTGGGCTGCGAAAAATCCGGATGCGCTCTGATTGGCGGCGAAACTGCCGAAATGCCCGGAATGTATCCCGAAGGTGATTTCGATCTGGCGGGCTTTTCTGTCGGCGCGATGGAACGTGGCGCCACTCTGCCGGACGGTGTGCAGGAAGGCGATGTCCTGCTGGGGTTGGCCAGCGACGGTGTCCACTCCAATGGGTATTCGTTGGTTCGAAAACTGGTCGAGCTGTCGGGCCTTGGCTGGGATGATGTTTGTCCGTTCGACGAAGGAACGCTGGGCGAGGTCCTTTTGACGCCCACACGTCTGTACGTCCGCCAGACACTTGAGGCTATAAATAACGGTGGCGTACATGCTTTGGCGCATATCACGGGGGGTGGTCTTACGGAAAACCTGCCACGCGTTTTGCCTGATGACATGGGGGCTGACATTGACCTGACCGCATGGACCCTGCCACCAGTCTTTGCGTGGATGGCCGGGGTTGGTGACATCGTTGAAGCCGAAATGCTCAAGACCTTCAATTGCGGCATCGGTATGATCGTCGTCTGTGACGCCGAACAGGCGGATGTCCTGACGGTTGTCCTGACCGACGCGGGTGAAACGGTGTCACGGCTTGGCACTGTTGGTGGTGAGGCAGGCGTGCGGTATTCGGGCGCATTGTTGTGAGTCACAAACGCGTTGCGATTCTGCTTTCGGGCGGCGGCTCCAATATGGTTGCGCTGGCCGATAGCATGACCGGAGATCATCCCGCGCGTCCCTGTCTTGTGATGTCCAATGACCCGCATGCAGGTGGTCTGACAAAGGCTGCCAACATGGGACTCGCGACAGCAGCTGTGGATCACCGCCCGTTCAAAGGTGATCGTGCCGCCTTTGAGGTCGAACTGATGAAACCGCTGCTGGACGCTCAACCTGATATTGTGTGCCTGGCAGGATTCATGCGTGTTTTGACGGCTGGGTTCGTGACCCACTGGGCCGGGCGCATGCTGAACATTCACCCTTCGCTTTTGCCAAAATACCGTGGCTTGCACACTCATGCCCGCGCACTTGAGGCCGGAGATACCGAACACGGCTGCACCGTTCACGAAGTCACGGCGGAACTGGATGATGGCCCAATTCTGGGTCAGGCCCGTGTTCCCATCAATGCCGGCGACACGCCGGAAACCCTAGCGGCCCGCGTTCTGGTGCAGGAACATATCCTCTATCCGGCGGTGTTAAGGCGATACGCATCGGGTGATCGTACACCCGTGCTTTTGAGCTGAACCACCGTGTAAAATGCCCGAACAAAGGGCGGTTTGCAAATCCCGGGTGATCCGCGTAAGGTTTTCTTACGGTGCTAGGGGGCGCGCCTGTCTGCCGGATAGGCAGGTCAATATCAGAGCCAAAAAACAAAGAAAAAACTGCTGATGAAAACTCTCACGACGACGCAAGAGCTTGCGGACTTTTGCGGCAAGGCGCACAGCCACTCATATGTCACCGTTGACACCGAGTTCCTGCGCGAACGCACATATTATTCCAAATTGTGTCTGATCCAGCTGGCGGTCCCCGAAGAAGGGCCCGACAGCGCCGTTCTGGTTGACCCGCTGGTCGATGGCATGGCGCTGGATCCGCTTTATGATCTGTTTCGTGACCAATCGGTGGTCAAAGTGTTCCATGCGGCCCGGCAGGATCTTGAGATTTTCTGGGTGGACGCGCACGTGTTCCCGGAACCGCTGTTTGACACACAAGTTGCTGCCATGGTTTGCGGGTTCGGAGAGCAGGTTGGCTATGAAACGCTGGTCCGTAAGATAGCGCGGGAGTCTCTGGACAAAACCTCGCGGTTTACAGACTGGTCGCGCCGCCCCCTGACGGATGCACAAAAGAACTATGCGGTCGCCGATGTGACTCATTTGCGCGATATTTATGAATATCTGGACGCAGAACTGAAAAAGTCGGGGCGCAGCCATTGGGTGTCCGAAGAATTGCGGACTCTCACTGACCCGGCGACCTATGATATACGTCCGGAAGAGGCGTGGCGCAGGGTCAAGACCCGAACCAATTCAAGCAAGTTCCTTGCCGTTGTGCGCGAACTGGCCGCGTTTCGTGAAAATCATGCACAGTCAAACAATGTTCCTCGAAACCGGGTGTACAAAGACGATGCGTTGGTCGAACTGGCGTCAAGCAAGCCGCAAACCCACGCAGACCTTGGTGGATTACGGCTTTTGCTGCGAGAAGCCCGCAAAGGCGCGATTGCTGACGGGATCCTGGCCTCTGTAAAACGCGGTATGAATTGCCCGCAGGACCAGTTGCCTCAACCCGACCGGAGCCGCGAAAAGTTGCAGGTAAACCCTGCGTTGGCCGATTTGTTGCGCGTGCTTTTGAAATCGAAGACCGAAAGTTCGGGTGTGGCGGCCAAGCTGATTGCGCCCAGTGCCGATCTGGATGCGATCGCTGCTGGCATGCGCGACGTTCCGGCCTTGTCAGGTTGGCGGTTCGAGGTTTTTGGCGAAGACGCACTGCGTCTGTGCGAAGGCAAGATCGGACTGGCGGCTAAGGGCCAGGCCGTCAAGGTCGTAGAACTTTAACGCCGCCGGGCCTCGCGGGCGTTTTCTGCACCGACAACGCGGATTGTGCGCACCTCGTTCACGGCATCGACGGACAGGTTATATGCGGCGTGCACAGTACGTGTCGCGTCGCTGCCAACAGCCGTCTGAGTTTGCGGATATGTCACGCGAAATGTCAGCGTCAAGGTCCCGCTTTCCTGATCGCCGTCGCGCGGGTCCGGGATCAGCGCTGCTGCGTAGGCCCCTTGACGTGCGGCCAGACCAACAGTGTACACAATGGCACCGCTGGCGGCAGGTTCGACCCGCAATTCAGTAATCGTCTGGATCGGGACCGACAGATCTTCGGCTTCGGGGCGTCTGAACAGGCGTGTTCTATTGGTTTGTTGGGGTAACAGCGGATTGACCGCAGCGACATCGTCGACAACCGGTTCGCCGATCTCGGTGCTATCACCAAACCAGTTGGTCGGGTTAAGCCTTGAGCCACTCCACCCACAAGCCGAGACCAGAAGACCTGTGACCAACACAACCGTCAGGGATTTCCGCATATTGCCCGCCACTCGTATTTTTTTCGCGTGTTACCCGGTTAGCGCATCCGCGTCCGGTTGAAAAGCCGCAAGGCAGGGTCTGGACAGCCGGGCAGGCGCGGCCTAGGTCAGAAGCGCAGACAGATCGAGGACAGACCATATGGCCAGCGCCGCATTCGAAGAGATCGTTGAGGATTTCGAATTTCTGGAAGACTGGGAAGACCGCTATCGCCATGTTATCGAACAGGGCAAGGCGATGGACCCGCTGGAAGACGCCCTGAAAGTACCGGCGACCAAAGTGGATGGCTGCGCCAGTCAGGTCTGGTTACACCCAAGTATCGTAAATGGCGTGTTCCGGTTTGACGGCGAAAGCGACGCCATGATCGTACGTGGCCTGATCGCGATTCTTCGAATGCTGTATAACGATCTGCCAATCGGCGACGTGCTGAAAGTCGATGCCAAGGCCGAATTGGGCCGGCTTGGCCTGAACGACCATTTGTCGGCTCAGCGGTCAAATGGCTTGCGCGCAATGATCGAACGAATCCGCGACATCGCCGCGCGCGAAGTCGCGAAAGGCTAGGGGGCGCTGCCCCCTCTTGGCCGGCGGCCAATTCACCCCCGGAGTTTTTTCAAAGAGAAGATTTCGAAAGATCAGACCAGTCACGAAGTGCGGTTTCTAGATCGCCATAGCCAGTGAAGCGTCGTTCAAATTCAAGGCCCAGTTTGTCAGCACACGCGCGGGCCTTGTCCGTCAGCACCGGATCGTCGGTTTGGGCCTGATAGACCAGTTTTTCGTAGTGGCCAAAGTAAGTGTCCCGCAAAATGGGATGTCGGTCTAGACCCAGTGGCTTCCACACGAAGGCCTCAAATTGACGTGTCAGAAAATCGGTCAGGTAGAAGGTTGAGATTTCGTCTTCGCCATGGCGCGCAAATCGGTCGTTTCCTTCGAAAAAGGAATAGCAGTGCGGACCTGCAACCATCTTGACGCCCAGTCGGTCACAGGCGGTCTGCAGCAAACCTCCGGTGCCGCAATCGGCATAGACGACGTAAATGTCGTCATAGTCGTCACGGTGCTTGGCGACGGCCTGTTCCACGGCAGTGGTAATTCGATCTGGATGGTTGTGCAGGATAGCCGGCAGGCAGGTGAGCGCCATATGAGTCCAGCCGTTCAGGGCCTTCAGGTCAAGGATCTCACGCGCCAAAGCACCACAGGCGATCAGCAGGACGCGTCCCGTGGCATGCCCAAGGTCGACGGTTTCTTGTGTCAGACTAGAATCATCGGGCTTATCCATCGCGCGCGCTCCGCAGGTGTTGCGATGTGTCAGATCTAACTAGCGGGCAGCAAATTGCAATCCGGTTAGCGACACGTCGGATTACCGTGCCGACAGGACCGCTTCGTGACGCTTTTGTTCGGGACGTGCGGTGGGGCCATAGCCACCGGTTTCGTGCAAACCCAGTTGCGGGAACAAACCGAGCACTTCGTCACGCGTGTCTTTGTCCAGAGCGTTCATCGCCATTTCACCGGGATGGAAGCTTTCAGTCAGCGCGCCTTCGGACCAGATCAGTTCGTGGTGGTCAAACAGCAGGTGAAAATACGTCACCATGCCCCCGGTTTCGAGGACGATATCATCGCCGTTGACCAGATGCTTGGCAGCCACCAGCGACTCGCTCCAGCCGGTGTGAAGCTCGGCCTGCCAGTTGTTCATCAGAACCCGATGTTGCTGTGAGACACGGATCTCGCGTTTGTTGCCGATCGCGCCTTCTTTGAAAACAACCGGTGCGAAGGCTTCGGTGGCCTCTACGGTGGATTCGCCGATCCAGCGCACGGGTTGGATGCCGCTGTCGAAAGTCGGGATCAGATCGCCGACGCGGATGTTCTGGATACGGCGCGGACCCGAGGCTGTCTTGACCCGGGTGCCTTCTGCAAAGCAGGTCATGTAATCCCATTCCTGGCGGTTCACCGTCAGGCCGGATGCTGTATTTCCAAGAAGGCTGTCGAGAGAAATCGATCGGATCGGCGCCGCCTCAAGCGCTGCTTGGTCTGCGTTGGCCGAAAATTCGGGTACCAGATACGTATTGCCAGCGGTGTCTTGCGAGATGACGGCCGAAATGGTTGCGGTGCTGCCGTCAACATACGTTAGCGTGGCACTGTAAAGCGACGCGGCATCGAAGATTTGTCCGCCGCCGCCGTCCAACTGGAAAAAGTCATTCCCAAGGTTGTTGTTCTGATTATACGACGTGCCTGGGTTGCCAACAGGACTCCAGCTTGCGGCCCCTTCAAAAAGAGGGTTCGAGACCGTGCCGAAGCTTAGTCCAACAAGTGCTGACGCGTTTTCGGCTGTGTTGTTGCCCTCGAAAGGGTCGATGATGGCGAGATTGCCAAGGAACATTACGTTAAAGGTTGATGGCATTGTCTCACACTCGTCAAAATCACTGGATGGCTGTTTGTAACTATAGCGGTCGTCACGGTCAATTTTGAGGGGAGAATTGGCCGAAAACTATCAACATTTTGTAACCGATTGAGAAACAAAGCCGAAACTTTACAACAAAAGCGCCGCGTATGTGGTCTTACGCGGCGTTCCTGATCTCGGGACAGGCATTGCCTGCCCGGGTTTCTTTGTCAGGCGCTCATCTGGTTGTGCTTGCGCGCGACAAACTCTTTGGCAGTTTCAACCGCCACGGCAGCGTCACGGCAATAGGCATCGGCCCCAATGGCTTTGCCGAATTCTTCGTTCAGCGGCGCACCGCCGACCAGAACGACATAATCGTCACGGATGCCCAATTCGACCATCGTGTCGATGACGACTTTCATGTACGGCATCGTGGTTGTCAAAAGCGCGGACATGCCCAGAATGTCAGCCTCTTCGGCTTTGATCGCCTCTAAATAACTGTCCACTGCATTGTTGATGCCCAGATCGACAACTTCGAACCCAGCACCTTCCATCATCATTGACACTAGGTTCTTACCAATGTCGTGGATGTCGCCCTTGACGGTGCCGATCACCATCTTGCCCATGCGAGGCGCGCCGGTTTCAGCCAGCAGCGGTTTCAGGATGAACATTCCACCCTTCATGGCGTTGGCGGCCAGCAAGACTTCCGGAACGAAGAGGATGCCATCGCGGAAGTCGTTGCCGACGATGGTCATGCCCCCAACCAGGGCTTCGGTCAGAACGCGATAGGGTTCCCAGCCGCGTTCAAGAAGAATGTTGACGCTTTCTTCGATCTCTTCCTTGAGACCGTCGTAAAGGTCGTCGAACATCTGTTGGACCAGTTCGTCGTCATCGAGTTCGGACAGGATGATGTCGTCTTCTTCTGACATTGTGCGCGCTTTCCAGACTGGGCGGGGCGGACCCCGCGTGGCATTTTATTTGCTTTTGGCCCGACAGGCGGACGGTTGACTGCGTTAATTGCGACGCAGTCCGTTCTGCAACCGACCTATAGCGACGAAATACAATGATGAATAATGAAGAATTTGCAGGAAGATCATGGGGTCGTTGCATGTGTTCTTCTTTTGTTCTAATTATCTCGCATGTCAACTGAACTGGCCATCAACAAAGACAGACGCAAGGCGCGCGGGGCGGTTAGCAACGTTGCTGGCCGGTTCGATTTGTCCCGAACAGAAGAGGCTGATGGTTGGGATATTCCCGAAGACCGGGATGTTTTCCGAACCGAGTTGCGGGAAGAACCGATCCGGTCCCTGATTACGTACAATCAGTCGCCCGATCTGCCCTTTGACCGGTCGATTAATCCGTATCGCGGCTGCGAACACGGGTGCATCTATTGTTTTGCGCGACCCACCCATGCCTATCTTGGGTTGTCAGCCGGTCTGGATTTTGAAACCCGCCTCGTGGCGCGCCCGGCCGCAGCCGAGGTGTTGCGAAAAGAACTGCGGGCCAAGCGTTACAAAGTGGCGCCAATTGCGATTGGAACCAATACTGATCCCTACCAACCGGCTGAAAAAGAACGTGAAATCACGCGATCCTGTCTGCAGGTGCTGTCAGATTTCCACCACCCGGTCGCTATCGTCACCAAGGGCACTCTGATTGAACGGGATATCGACATTCTGGCCCCAATGGCCGCGCAGGGGCTGGTGCGCGTTGGGGTATCGATAACCACGTTGGATCCGGATCTGTCGCGGCGGATGGAGCCGCGTGTGCCTGTGCCTGCGCGTCGACTGGAAACGATCCGTCGGCTTTCCGGGGCAGGGATCCCGGTTCGCCTGATGACCTCACCCATCATTCCGGGACTCACGGATCATGAAATCGAAGCGCTCCTGGCAGCCGGTCATGACGCTGGGGCAGACGCGGCCACCTGGATCATGCTGCGCCTGCCGCGAGAGGTTTCGACGTTGTGGCAGGAATGGTTGGCCGAGAATGTGCCAGACAGAGCTGCCAAAATCATGGCGCGCGTCCGTGAGATGCACGGCGGGCAGGACTATGACGCACGTTGGGGGCACAGAATGCGGGGCGAGGGGGCCCATGCCGAAATGATTGCACAGCGGATTCAGGCCGCAATGCGCCGGACCGGATTGAAATCCGAAGCCCCCCCGTTGCGATGCGACCTGTTTCGCTGCCCGCCGCAACCCGGTGATCAACTATCGCTTTTCTGACGATACGTTTGCCGGGTCTGAGATCCTGCACCTGACGGATTACGACACCAAGATTGACGAAAGGTCCGGTCAGTCCGGCATGTCGAATTTGGTCGATATGGTCGCGCGCAAACCGGACTAGGCGGCTTCTTCAGGTTCGCTGCTCTGTTCGAGAACCGTAATGTCTTCGACCGTCAAACCAACGGCAGCCGAGGCAATAATGGCCACTTCGGCCCCGTCTGCAGACAGAGTCTGAGTGCCATCTTCGTTGTCGGTCAGGGTCAACTCGGGCTCGGGCATACCTTCATCGTAGATGTACACAATGGCATCTTCTTCCGGATCATAGTCCAGAATCTCGGCCAGATCTTCGTCTTCGCCATCCAGCAGATAAAAGATATCTGAGCCTTCGCCTCCGGTCGCCTCATCCCCGTCGCCGACAAAAATGTCGTCTTCGCCATCTCCGCCATCAAGCGTATCTGCGGCACCGTCATCTGTCAGGGACAACGCCACTTCGCCGGGCAGCGTCGCGTCTTCGTCGGATTGAAGTGCGTCCCGCAGGGCGGTCAGTTGCTCTTCGGTAAGGTCGTCTTCCAGCGCATTTCCGCCAATCAAAGTGTCGTCGCCAGCTTCGCCCTGCAGGTTATCTTCGCCGTCGCCACCAATCAAAGTGTCGTCACCTGTACCGCCAACAAGAGTATCATCCCCGTCGCCGCCGTTCAGCCCGTCGTCACCCAGATTGCCAAACAGGTCATCATCGCCAGCGCCGCCGTCCAAAAGGTCATTGTCTTCGGCCCCACGCAGGGTGTCATCGCCGTCACCACCCATTGCGATATCGTCGCCTTCTTCGCCCAGCAGCAGGTCATTGCCGCTTCCTCCCAAAAGCGTGTCATCCCCTTCACCGCCGTCCAGCAGATCGTTGCCTCCGGCACCACTCAGATGGTCATCCCCGGCATAGCCGATGATATCATCATCGCCGTCGCCACCTGACAGGGTATCGCTGTCCTCGCTGCCATCGATGGATCTGTCGTTGTTACTTGAGCTGTCATCATCATCGTATTCTTCATAGACCGCGTACCAAAATCCGGCGCCGAGCAGACAGAGAAGATAGATGGGCAGCATTGGGAGCACTCCTTCGATGCGCTACAATCGTTAACCAGTATTAACGAAGCGTCAAGTTGAGCGGTTGCGATGTTTCCCGTCGGCGGTCAATGCGAAGCGTTTTGACGGATTGTTGGCAGGACTCGCCTCGCGGAGCACCTAAAGGTGAGTGGGCATTCGCGGTACTCCAAAGTTTCAAATCACGCGGGTAAGGTCATTTGAGTATCGTACAAAAAACGCCCCAAACTGTTCAGTTCGGGGCGATTGAAACTTTGCAACTTTGAAATGAATCAGCGGTTTTCGATGTCCACGTAATCGCGCAGGGTTTCACCCAGATACAACTGACGCGGACGCCCGATTTTGTGCGCCGGATCATCCAGCTGTTCTTTCCACTGCGAAATCCAGCCCACAGTGCGCGACAGCGCAAAGATCGGTGTGAACATCGACGTCGGGAAGCCCATCGCTTCCAGGATGATACCTGAATAGAAATCGACGTTCGGGAACAGCTTTTTGTCTGCGAAGTATGGATCGGCCAATGCGGCTTCTTCCAAGGCTTTGGCAGTGGCCAGAACCGGGTTGTTTTCGACGCCCAGCAAATCCAGAACTTCGTCAGCAGACTGCTTCATCACAGTCGCGCGCGGGTCAAAGTTCTTGTACACGCGGTGGCCAAAGCCCATCAGGCGGAACGGATCGTTCTTGTCCTTGGCGCGGGCAATAAATTCCGGAATACGGTCTGGAGTGCCGATTTCCTTCAGCATCTCAAGGCATGCCTGGTTGGCACCGCCATGTGCAGGACCCCAGAGGCAGGCAATACCGGCCGCGATGCATGCAAACGGGTTCGCGCCCGAAGACGACGCCAGACGGACAGTCGACGTTGACGCGTTCTGTTCATGATCGGCATGCAGGGTAAAGATCCGGTCCATCGCACGGCTCAGGATCGGGTTCACCTGATATTCTTCGGCAGGAACCGCAAAGCACATCCGCAAGAAATTGGACGCATAGTCCATATCATTGCGCGGATACACGAACGGCTGACCAATCGAGAACTTGTAGGCCCAGGCCGCGATGGTCGGCATCTTGGCGATCAGCCGGTGCGACGCGATCTCGCGCTGGTGTGGATCGTTAATGTCGGTTGAATCGTGGTAGAAAGCTGACATTGCGCCAACTACGCCGACCATGATCGCCATAGGATGTGCATCGCGACGGAACCCACGGAAGAAATAGGTCATCTGCTCGTGCAGCATGGTGTGACGGGTGATCGTGGTCTCGAATTTCTCCAGTTCGTTGGCCGTCGGCAGATAGCCATACAGCAGCAGGAAGCAAACTTCGAGATAATGCGATTTTCCGGCCAGTTGATCGATCGGATAGCCGCGGTGCAACAACACACCTTTTTCGCCATCAATGAAGGTAATCGTGCTGTCGCAGCTTGCAGTCGAGGTAAAGCCGGGATCGTAGGTGAATACGCCAGCCTGCGCATAGAGTTTCCGGATGTCCAGAACATCGGGACCCGCCGTCGGCGAATAGATTGGCAGGTCATAGTCGTTGCCATCAAGGCTCAGCGTGGCGGATTTGGTCGATTCAGTCATACATATCCCTTCCTCTAATCGGCTCGCGCGCCGGTTCATTGGCGCTGCGAGGAAGGCCCTGCGCCGGTGGCACACGACCTGTCGTATCTCCGCAATGTTATGTGTCCGTGAAACTCCGGACGATTTCTGCGGCGTCGTTCAGCCGGGCCAGGGATTCCTCCCGCCCCAGCACAAGCATCATATCGAACACCGAAGGCGTTACGGCACGTCCTGCAAGCGCGGCCCTGAGAGGGCCAGCAAGCTTGCCGAACTTGGTATCCCGCTCGGCTGCGAACGCGTTCAGGACTGCCTCCAGTTCTTCCCGCGACCAGCTAGCATTTTGCAACTGCGGCGTCAATTCAGACAGTATACCATCGGATACTGAACGCAGGGCTTTTTCAGCTTTCTGGTCCAGTTCGATCGGCCTGTCTGTCAAGACAAAGTGAGCCTTTTCAATAAGTTCCGGAAACATCTTGGCGCGGTCTTTGAGGCAATACATCGCAGCTTGCAAATCGTCGGCTTTTTCTGACGTCAGGGCGGGTTCACCCGCTGCGGTCAGATAAGCTTCGATTTCATGCCGCAATGCAGCGTCATCCATGATCGCGATGTGCTGGCCACAAAGATTCTCCAGTTTCTTGAAATCGAAACGGGCCGGGCTTTTGCCGATTCCATCCAGATCGAACCAGTTGCGGGCCTGTTCGTCCGTAAAGAATTCGTCGTCGCCATGGCTCCATCCCAGTCGCGCCAGATAGTTGCGCATACCTGAGGCCGGATAGCCCATCGCCTGATATTCCTGCGCGCCCAAAGCGCCGTGACGCTTCGACAACTTCTTGCCGTCGGGGCCGTGAATCAGTGGAATATGCGCCCAGACTGGAACCGACCAGCCCATCGCGTCATATATCATCATCTGACGGGCAGCGTTGTTCAGGTGGTCGTCGCCCCGGATCACATGTGTCACCGCCATGTCGTGGTCATCGACCACCACGGCCAGCATATACACAGGCGTTCCATCCGAGCGCAGCAGGATCATGTCGTCCAACTGATCGTTACGGATTGTCACATCGCCCTGCACCTGATCACGGATCACCGTCACGCCATCCTGCGGTGCCTTGATCCGAATAACGTAAGGCGCGTCCGGGTAGGTGGCCGGATCGGCATCGCGCCAGGGGCTGCAGAATAGGGTGCTCTTGCCGTCGGCCTTGGCGGATTCCCGGAACGCGGCAATTTCTTCTTGCGTTGAGAAACACTTGTAAGCCTTGCCGTCGGCCAGAAGCTGATGGGCGACCTCGGCGTGACGGTCGGCTCGGGCGAACTGGCTGATAACGTCGCCATCATGGTCCAGCCCCAGCCAAGCCATACCTTGCAGGATCGCTTCAGTCGCCTCGGGGGTCGACCGTTCGCGGTCAGTATCTTCAATCCGCAAGAGGAATTTACCGCCGCGGCCGCGGGCATAAAGCCAGTTGAACAGCGCGGTGCGTGCGCCGCCAATGTGCAAAAAACCCGTAGGAGACGGGGCAAAACGGGTAACGACCGGATCGGGCATGACGGGATTTTACCTTTTGGTAACTGTGGGAGACGTAAAGTTCCGGTCTGTCTAGCGAGCCGAACGGCAGGGGGCAAGCATGGGCATCTTGGCTGGGATTGACGCGGTGCTTTTGCAGCAGCGCGGGCATTTGTTTCCCTGGTCTCCGGTTTTTTTGGGGCTGGGGATCGGACTGTACTTCATGTTGCGGGCCGAACCTGACTGGCCGGTTTACGCGGTTTCATCGGGTTTGGGGGCTGCCTTTGCACTGGTTGCTCTGCGGTGGCCCGGCGGATGGTCTGCACTCGGGTGGGCGGCTGCTTTGCTGGCTTTAGGCTTTGGATTGGCAGGCGCACGGGCACACACCATCGCGGGTCCGGTTCTGAAGTGGCGTTACTATGGGCCGGTCGAGGGGCGGATTGTCGGGGTTGACCGATCCGCGTCCGATGCGCTGCGCCTGACGTTGGATCAGGTCCGTCTAAGGAACGTCGCACCGGGCGACCTGCCCAAACGTGTCCGTGTCTCGCTGCATGGGCCGTTGCCCGAACGGGTGCAAACGGGCCAACGCATCATGACCACCGCGCATATGTCACCACCTCAGGGGCCGGCAGAACCCGGTGGGTTTGATTTTCGCAGACACGCTTGGTTTCAGTCGCTGGGCGGTGTGGGCTATACGCGTGTACCCGTTTTGACAGCAGCGCCACCGGCGTATGAGAGCGCCTCGGTGCGGGTCACGGCGTTACGCATGACCATCTCAAGACGAGTCCAGTCTGTATTATCGGGTGACACCGGGGGATTCGCGGCCGCTGTTACCACAGGAGATCGCAGCGGCGTCAGCCAAGCCGCTCTGCAGGCCCTTCGCGACAGCAACCTTGCGCATCTTCTTGCCATTTCGGGCCTGCATATGGGCCTGTTGGCAGGCTTCGTTTTCACAGCCCTCAGGGTGTCGCTGTCTTTGATTCCGCCGCTTGCTTTGCGCATTCCTGTACGCAAAATCGCCGCTGCTTTGGCATTACTTGTCTCCGCTGGTTACCTGGTGTTGTCCGGCGGCAACGTATCGACGGAACGGGCCTTTGTGATGACAGCCGTGATGCTGGGCGCGGTGTTGGTGGATCGCCGGGCGATTTCGCTTCGGGCTGTGGCCGTCGCCGCGATGATTGTCATGATCCTTAGGCCTGAATCGTTGCTGAGCCCAGGGTTTCAGATGTCATTCGCCGCCACAACGGCCTTGGTCGCTGTGTTCGGGTGGATGCGTGACTTTGGCGGTCTGCCCAAGCAAAGGTGGAAAGGGGCCGTTGTTGGGGTTGTCGTGTCGTCTGCTGTGGCAGGGCTGGCCACGGCCCCGGTTGGGGCCGGACACTTTAATACGATGTCACACTATGGTCTGATCGCTAACCTGTTGTGCGTCCCGCTGATGGGAGTGCTGGTGATTCCATCCGCTGTTCTGGCGCTATGCCTTGCGCCTTTCGGTGCCGAAGCGCTGGGGCTTGAACTGATGGGGGTCGGGCTGCGCTGGACCTTGGCCGTGGCCCATTGGGTGGCGGATTTACCCGGGGCGGTCGGGCATGTGAAAAGCCCTGCACCGATCGTGTTGCCGCTGATTTACGCGGGTGCGCTGTGGCTGATCCTGTGGCAGGGGCGGTGGAGACTTACGGGTACCATTCCCATCGTTGCTGCCTTTGCGCTTTGGGGGCAATCGGATCGTCCTGTCGTCCTGATTGCCGACACCGGAGCGCTTGTCGGGGTTTTGACTGATCACGGACGGGCCTTGAGTAAACCCAAAGGGGCTGGGTTTGTTGCTGGCGTTTGGCTTGAAAATGACGGCGATGCCCGGGATCAGGTTGGCGCGGCTGCGCGTTGGCCTCAGGACGACGGCAAGATACGTGCGATTGAAGTTGCCGGAGCACAGGTGACTCACATCATCGGTAAACGCGCCGTCGCCGATTTCGACAGTTGCAAAGCAGGCGAAGTCATTGTTCTGACGGCAGATACGCAAGTGACCGGGCCCTGCATCATCCTTGATCCGCAACGACTGCGGAAAACGGGCGCAGTGGCAATCGACGGGCGCGGCATGATCACCGCCAAAAGCATCGGCGGTGATCGGATCTGGACTCAGTAGGTCCGGATCAACCCGACAAGACGGCCTTGAACCTGCACCCTGTCTTCCGGATAGACCCGGGTTTCATAAACCGGGTTGGCAGCTTCCAGAGCAATAGCGGTGCCTTTGCGATGGAACCGCTTCAGAGTCGCCTCGTGACCTTCGACCAGGGCCACAACGATATCCCCGTTGTCTGCAACGTCGGTTTCACGGATCACTACGACGTCACCATTGTTGATACCCGCCTCGATCATCGAGTCGCCTTTGACTTCAAGCGCATAATGATGGCCCTGAGCTGATAGCATGGAACCTGGCACCGCCACATGAGACGATGCGTGGCTGATCGCTTCAATTGGAACGCCGGCAGCAATACGACCCATCAAAGGTAGTTCGACGGATGACAGGGAAATGGGTTCCAGATTTGCGGCCGTCCGCCCAGTACTAGGCATATCACCGTCAATGACACGAGGGTGAAACCCAGGACCGCTGTCACCTCCAAGGCTTTCGGGCAGCTTCACAATTTCGATGGCGCGGGCCCGATGGGCAAGACGCCGGATAAAGCCGCGTTCTTCCAGCGCTGTGATCAGACGATGGATGCCTGACTTGCTGCGCAGGTCCAGCGCATCTTTCATTTCGTCAAAACTGGGGGGAACACCGTCGCGCTGCACACGCTTATGGATAAACTCTAGCAAATCCAGTTGCTTCTTGGTCAACATTGCTCACACCTCGCTATCATGCGTTTACGTTTGTTCTACGCATGTTCACGTTTTGTGTCAACTATTTTGGAGGCTGATCGTCAGATCTCTAGGTATTCGACCGTTTCACCGGCTGTCCGGGGTGGGTCATGCGGCACACGGACCCACAACGCATTGGTGTCAGCAAGAACAGAGAGAAGAGAACTGTCCTGACTGTGTGCAGGCGTTAGTTTTCCATTCTGGATCGTCGCGCGCATATAGTGTTCGCGCGGTCCGTTTGCATCTGTGTCCTGCGCCAGTACCGCAGTGCGCCGGACAGGGAGATTTTCGCCCAAGCCCAGCATCTTGCCGATCATCGGGACCACCATAAGTTGGCCGCAGATCATGGCCGACACCGGGTTGCCGGGCAGGCCGACCATTGCCGCACGGCCCATCCGACCGGCCATCAGCGGTTTTCCGGGCCGCATCCGCACTTTGTAAAAAGCGCGATCCATTCCAAGCGTGGCAGCGACATCGCCGACCAGATCGTGATCTCCAACCGATGCGCCACCGATGGTTATGACCAGGTCAGCGCCACGCGCTAGATCAAAGGCCATTTGCAGCGACGACACCGTATCGCGCGCGATTGGCAAGACCCGAACAATGGCTCCTGAACTTTCCAACATGGCTTTCAGGCCGAATGTGTTGGATGCAATGATCTGATCGGGTCCTGGCGTGTCGCCCGGCATCACCAGTTCATCCCCGGTTGAGATCAGGGCAACCACAGGTTTGCGTGCAACCGGCACCATCGGCACGTTCATCGAGGCTAGCAGCGCGACATCTGCAGCCCTTAGGCGACGTGGGGCAGACATCGTTGATCCGCAAGAGAAATCAACGGCCTTGGGGCGGACGTTGCTTTTTGTGCCCGGCTCGTCCGTGATCGTAAAAAGATCGCCACTGCGGGTCACATCTTCTTGAATTACAACGAAATCTGTACCCTCTGGCATCGGTGCGCCCGTAAATATGCGAACCGCCTGACCCGCCCCGACAGCGCCGTCAAACCGGTGGCCAGCCGCAGCTTCGCCAATGACTTTGAACATGGCATGCAGTTGCACTTCGGCAGACTTGACGGCGTAGCCATCCATAGAAGAGGCGGCAAAGGGCGGTTGATCGCGGTTGGCCTTGACGTCGTGCGCCAGGACCCGGTCGGCCGCTTGCGCCAGCGGAACGTGTTCGACCGGCAATGGCGCCACCAGCCCGAACAGCATGTCCTGTGCCTCCCGAACGGTGATCATGACGCTTCGTAACGTCCTGATTTTCCGCCATCTTTCAGGATAACTCGGATGCCTCCGATTTCCATGGCCTTGTCTACGGCTTTGGCCATGTCATAGACTGTTAACGCCGCTGTACTGACGGCCGTCAGCGCCTCCATTTCGACCCCGGTCTTGCCAGCGGTCTTAACTGTGGCCTCGACCCGAACGCCCGGTATGTCTGGGTCCAGTGTGAGTTCGACGGCAACTTTGGTCACCGGCAGCGGGTGGCACAGCGGGATCAGGTCGGGTGTTTTCTTTGCGCCCATGATGCCGGCCAGCCTTGCCACGCCAAGCACATCGCCTTTCTTGGCGCGGCCTTCGCTAATGATATCAAAGGTTTCCCGGGCCATGCGGATGTGGCCTTCGGCTGTGGCCACCCGTGCCGTATCAGCTTTGTCCGAGACATCGACCATGTGGGCATCGCCCTTGGCATCAAAATGAGTCAATGACATCAAATGCCTCCCGGAGCGACCAGAGGGTTGGCCAAAAGGTTACGCGTCGCCTGTTCGACGTCCGTCTGCCTCATCAGGCTTTCGCCAATCAGGAAGCAGCGCGCGCCATAAAGGGCGATATCGGCAAGATCGGCAGGTGTGTTCAGCCCGCTTTCGCAAACGATCGTGCGATCTGCCGGGACATGTTTCGACAGGGTGCGTGTCGTATCCAGCGTGGTTTCGAACGTATTCAGATTGCGGTTGTTGATCCCCAACAGCGGGCTCTGCAGCGCGGTTGACCGCTTCAGTTCGGGAGCGTCATGCACCTCGATCAGCACATCCATGCCCCAGTCGAACGCCGTCTGTTCCAACTCAGCAGCCTGGGCATCGCTGACGCTTGCCATGATGATCAGGATACAGTCGGCCCCCAATGCGCGGGCTTCGATCACCTGATAGGGGTCATACATGAAATCCTTGCGCAAGGCAGGCAAGTCGCAAGCGGCCCTTGCATCCGTCAGAAAAGACTTTGCGCCCTGAAAGCTTGGCGTGTCCGTGAGGACCGACAGGCAGGTCGCCCCGCCTTGGGCATAGGCCCTGGCCAGGTCGGGCGGATTGAAGTCATCCCGGATCAACCCTTTGGACGGGCTGGCTTTCTTGATTTCCGCGATCAGCCCATACCCGGTTCGACTGGCCGATTGCAGAGCTTCGGCAAACGGGCGAACCGGGCTGGCGTCGCGGGCCTCGGCTTCGACCTCATCCAAGGGTTTCTCTGCCTTGTCGGCAGCGACTTCCTCAAGCTTGTAGGCTTTGATCTTGTCCAGAATGGTCTGGGTCATGCGGCCTCCTGAGTGACTCTGGCAACGGCGGCGATTTTACTCTTCGCCGCACCGCTATCGATGCTTTCCCGCGCGCGTTCGACGCCGTCGCGCAGATCGGTGGCTTTTTCAGCCACGACCAGAGCCGCCGCCGAATTCAACAGAACCGCATCGCGATAAGCTGAATGCGCTCCGTCCAGCAAAGCACTGAACGCCAACGCGTTTTCCTGTGGTGTGCCGCCAACGATCTCGTCAAACGGATGGATCGGCAGGCCAGCATCCTCGGGGTGCAATTCCACCTCTTTCACGGTGTCATCTTCCAGCGCGGCGACCCAGCTTACTCCGGTAATGGTCAGTTCGTCGGTGCCGTCTGATCCATGCACCAGCCAGGCCCGGTCGCTGCCCAGTTGTTGCAACGTTTCAGCCATGGGTCGGATCAGATCGCGCGAAAACGCACCGGTCAGTTGACGTTTTACACCTGCCGGGTTGGTCAGAGGACCGAGGATGTTGAAGATCGTGCGGGTCCCCAGTTCTTGCCGGGTTGGCATGACATGGGCAATTGCGGGGTGATGCATGGGCGCCATCATAAAGCCAATCCCGGCCTCTTTCAGAGCCTTTTCAACGACTTTCGGGCCGACCATCACGTTAAGGCCCATCTGCGTCAACGCATCAGCAGCACCGGATTTCGAACTCAGGTTGCGGTTGCCGTGCTTGGCCACTGGCACACCCGCGCCGGCCACCACAAAGGCGGTCGCGGTCGAGATGTTCAGCGTACCCTTGCCGTCGCCCCCGGTGCCAACGATGTCCATTGCGCCGTCGGGCGCGGTCACCTTGTGGCATTTGGCGCGCATTACAGCGGCGGCGGCGGCGTATTCATCGACGGTTTCGCCACGGGTGCGCAGCGCCATCAACAAACCGCCGATCTGGCTGGGCGTGGCTTCGCCATCAAACAGGATGCCGAATGCCGTTTCGGCTTCTTGCCGGGTCAAGGGCCGATCAGCGCTGGTGCCGATCAGCGATTTCAATGCATCACTCATGCAGGGACTTTCAGTTCATTCAGGAAATTCCGGAGCAGGGCGTGACCATGCTCCGATGCGATGGATTCTGGGTGGAATTGCACGCCATGGATCGGAAGGTCGCGGTGCTGCAGCCCCATGATCGTGCCATCGTCAAGTTCGGCTGTGATCTCAAGCACGTCTGGCAGCGTATCGCGATCCACCACCAGTGAATGATAGCGCGTGGCCTCAAACGGTGACGGCAAACCGGCGAACAGGCCTTTCCCGGTGTGGCGGATCTGCCCCATCTTGCCATGCACGATCTCATGACAGCGGACCACATTGCCTCCGAACGCCTGGCCGATGGTTTGATGCCCAAGGCACACACCCATCAACGGAATTCTGGTTTCGGCGGCAGCCTGCGTCAGAGCCAGACAGATCCCGGCCTGTTCGGGATCACAAGGTCCCGGGCTTAACAAAATGCCGGCAGGGTTCATGGCCATGGCATCCTGCACACTCAGCGCGTCATTACGCCGAATGGTGATGTCTGCACCCAACTCGCCCAGGTAGTGGACAAGGTTATAGGTAAAGCTGTCATAGTTATCTATCAGCAGAAGCATGTCGTCGCGGCTCATTAAGGGCTGGTGGCAGAGGGCGCCCCGGCATTATACTGGTCGCGACATACATGTTCAGGGTTGCAGCGCAGCGTCAAGAGCACATGAAAGCACGACCCACCCGTATGCAAGATCGCTCAGACGATCGCGTGGGTGATTGGCAGTGCGCGGGGCAGAAAGTAGAGGCACAGGTAAAATGCGCGGATTTTTCGGTGGTCTTGTAATAGGATTGGTGGCTGCAGTCGTTGCGGTCGGCGCTTTGTCGCTTTTGGCACCAAGGGGTCAGGGACCGGATGTCGGGGCGCGTGCGCCACAAGCGGTGCCCGAAGCGCCCAGCGACGCCACAGACCGGCCTGCCGATCCCAGTGGAGCGGATGCTGATCTGGTTGAGGCGCTACCAACGGCGCCAGACAACTCAGACACGCCACCTGACGGGCTAGGCACGCTGGACGATGCGGATACCGATCCCGCCGATAAACCGCAGGTTGGCGACGCGACCACCGATTTGGGCAGCCCGCAACCGCGCGATGACGCACCCGAAGTGACTGCCGAGCCAGAAGACCCGGACGTTTCACAAACCGGATCCGACGCTCCGACCGTGCCATCTGATGATGCTGCTGCTTCCAGTTCGATCTCGTCCGAACCGTCTCAGCCGCCGATGCCAGAGCTGACAACGCCCGAAACCGGATTTGCAGCACGCCCACCTGTGGCGGGTGAGACACCGAGCATTGGATCCGCGCCGGATGACGCAACGGCTGCAACTGAAAGTGCGAACGTAGATCAACCCACTGACGAAAGCAGTCCCAGTGTGTCGACAGATCCCGGTGCTGCCCCCCAAACAGAGGCAGCGTCTGATACAGCCCCCACACCCGGCACGTCAGAAAAGCCCCCGTTGCTGATTGGCGGAGATACCGCGCCAAGCCAAACAACACCCGGACAGCCCCATACCATCGTTGTGGACGGGACAGCGCCTGAGGCAGATACCACAACTCCAGAAGCTGCGGCGCCAAGCGATCCGCCCGCCGTCGCCGAGTTGCCCCAAGCCGGTAGCGCGGGCGAGGAAACTGCAGCCCTGAGCCCCGGTTTGGGAACGCCTGTCGTGCCTTTGACAGAGCGTAACACCGGTGCAACGGCACCTGCTCCGGGTAAAGTCGATCCACCGATCAAGGCTTATGCGGCCGCTTTCGATGATCCCGGCGATCGCCCTTTGATGTCGATCCTTCTGATTGACGACACCGGGTCGGTCGGGGCCGAGGCCCTGCACGATTTCCCTTATCCGATCAGTTTTGCCATCGATCCTGCGTCACCCGATGCCGCTGACAAGATGGCGATTCATCGAGCGGCAGGTTTCGAGGTCGTTTTGTTGGCGAATTTAGCCGCAACTTCATCGCCGCAAGATGCCGAAGTGTCATTCGGTGTCTGGCTGGACACCTTGCCGGAAACCGTCGCCATTCTCGAAGGGACAGGCGCCGGGTTCCAGGGCAACCGCGGTTTGTCCGATCAGGTAACCGACATAGCGCTTTCGACCGGTCGTGGTCTGATTCTGCAGTCCAGCGGGCTTAACACGGCGCAGAAACTTGCGGCCAAGGCCGGGGTGCCGTCGTCGACCGTGTTCCGTGATTTTGACGGGGCCGGGCAGACGCCAACCGTGATCCGTCGTTTTCTGGATCAGGCGGCGTTTCGCGCGCGACAGGAAGGTGGCGTGATCATGCTGGGGCGTGTGCGTCCCGACACGATCAGCGCTCTGTTGTTGTGGGGCCTGCAAGATCGGGCGCAGCGTGTTGCGCTGGCTCCGGTTTCGGCGGTCCTGACACAAGTCAACGCGGGCGAATAAACGTATCTGAGTCCAATCAGCGCCGCCAACCCGCCCAACTTTCCGGGGCACCGGCAAAGACGTTGATATCGACCTTGCCTTCAACACCCGGAACAACGCCGGTACCGGTGTATTGCCAGAACGTCCAGCGGGCGCCGGGATAGACCGTGCGCGGGTGGTCCGCGACCGAACGCAACCAAAAGGTTTCGCCACGCATCTGGTCAAGCCGGGTGTCTTGATAGAAATCCGGGGTCGTATAGATCATTGGGCGTTTGCCGTAGTGCGCTTCCAGCATATCGAGAAATACCCGTGCTTCGTGGCGCACGGCATAGCCTTCAGGACGATACGGGCAAGTTTTTGATTTATGGTTCCATTCGAGATCAAGCACATGAGGCAGGCTGCCATTTTCGCGCGGTACATGTTTGATGAACCACTCGGCCTGTTCTGTCGCCGGTCGGCAGAAATAGAAGTAATGATAGGCACCATATCGCACGCCAGCCCGTTTTGCGCCGGTGCGATGATCGTCGAATTTGGGGTCGGCCACGTCACCGCCTTCAGTCGCCTTGATAAAGACAAACGACACACCTGCATTCCGAGCCGTGTACCAGTCGATATCGCCCTGCCAGCGCGACACGTCTATGCCGTGAATACGGTAATTTGTCGGCTTCGTCCCGGGCCATTCGACTGGGTCCAGATCATCAAAGCGTGGCGCTGCGGCAAACGACGCCGTCTCACCGCTGACCGGAGCTGGCGCAGGTTCTGGGGCAGACGCCTTCCGGCCCGATCCGCAGGCAGCAAGTGCGCCCATAAAGCTCAGGAAAAACATAAATTTACGCATCAAAACCTATCCTGCCGTGCCTTGAAACAAAGTTTGCCCGTGCCGACAGCATTCGGCAACAAACAGATGCGTGACGCCAGGCGATCAGCTGATCGGCGCCATGGCTCGGGCAGGGATCATTGATTGCCGTTTCCGGTAAACCGTGCCGCGTCTGCCGCCGCGCGCCGGATCGCATTCGATTTATGCACGGTTTCCTGATACTCGGCCTCGGGATCGCTGTCATAGACCACGCCACCACCGGCCTGGATGTACAGTTTGCGATCTTTCACGATGGCCGTGCGCAGGGCGATACACATGTCCATATCCCCTCCAGCGCTGAAGTATCCGCATCCGCCGCCATAGATACCGCGCTTTTCGGGCTCTAACTCGTCAATGATTTCCATCGCACGCACTTTGGGTGCGCCCGATACAGTGCCTGCGGGCATTCCGGCAAAGAAGGCGTCCAGCGCATCTTTGTCTTCAGCCAGTTCACCCACAACATTCGACACGATATGCATCACATGGCTGTAGCGTTCGATGATGAACTGCTCGGTCGGACGCACGGTACCGATCCGCGCAACCCGGCCCGCATCATTGCGACCCAGATCCAGCAGCATCAGATGTTCTGCCAGTTCTTTCTGATCGGCCAGCAGATCCTGCTCCAACGCGCGGTCTTCTTCGGGGGTCGCGCCACGTGGGCGCGTGCCTGCGATCGGGCGGATCGTGATCTCGTTGCCAAAGACCCGCACCAAAATTTCGGGGGACGCTCCGACCACCTGAAAGCCGCCAAAGTTGAAGTAGAACATGAAAGGCGACGGGTTCGTCCGCCGCAAGGATCGGTAAAGCGCGAAAGGGGGTTCACGAAAGTCCTGGGTCCAGCGCTGCGCCGGAACGACCTGAAAGATGTCGCCAGCCCGAATGTACTCTTTGGCCTTTTCAACGGCCTGTTTGTATCCGTCATAGGTAAAGTTCGATACCGGTTCGCCGATATCATGTGGGTCGCCAAGACCCCGGGTTTCAACCGGCATTGCGCGTTCCAGATCGCGCACGGCGTCCATCACGCGTTCGGCCGCCTGAGCATAGGCTGCACGCGCCGACTGGCCATCACTGACCCAGGCAGGCGAGACCACAGTGACCTCACCCTTGACGCCGTCCAGAACAGCAACAACCGACGGGCGCAGCATCAGCGCATCCGGCAGCCCCAATGGGTCCGGGTTCACATCGGGCAGCCGTTCAACCAGCCGCACCATGTCATAGCCCAGATACCCAAATAGCCCCGCCGCAGCCTGTGGCAGGTCTTCGGGCAAGTTGATGCGGCTTTCGGCGATCAGCTCCCGCAGGGTGTCCAGAGGATTGCCATCGACCGGCTCAAACCCGTCGGGTTCGAACCGGGCATGTCGGTTGATCGCGGCGTTTTCCCCGTCACATCGCCAGACCAGATCCGGCTTCATCCCGATGATCGAATAGCGCCCACGCACTTCGCCCCCGGTGACGGATTCCAGCATGAAGGCGTCTTTCTGAGCCCCGGTCAGCTTCAGCATCAGCGACACGGGCGTGTCGAGATCTGCAGCAAGCCGGGTATAGACAACCTGATTTTCGCCAGCCTCATAGGCTTTGGAAAACGTTTCGAAATCGGGGGTCAGAGCCATTAACGTTGGACCTGTCTGTTAAAAACTGTTCTGAACCGCGTTCAGCGCGGCCTGATCCAGCATCGGCTGAGCACGCAATTGGGCGTCGCGCACAAAGGCATCAAACAGCGCCTGTGCCAAAGCCTGATCCAATTGCTCACCAAACGCGTCCTGCATCTGTGCCAGTTCAGGCGTTTCTTCAGGCGGCAGCGTGTCGTCCAAACGCACGATGAAAACCGTCGCGCCGTCGCCAATCACGCGCAGCTCACCTGTTTCCATCTCGAACACCTGCGTCATGAAATCAGCAGGTGTGCCATCCAGATAGGCTGTGCGCGTCACGGCATTCTCAACACGAAGCGGAAGGTTCAAGGTTGTGAAATCACCATCTGTCGCCAGTTGGGTCACAGTTTCGTTCGCCCGTTCGCGCAGCGCAGTGCCGATTTGCTGCAAACGCCAACCTGCGGTCACCCGGTCAATGGCGTCTTCAAACGGTTCGGGGCGCGGTGGCAGAACGTCGTCGACCTGCATTGCAAACACGCCACCATCTTCCAGGAATGTGATCTCGGCAAAATCGTCCTTGGTCACGGCCTGAGCGGCCTGACGGAAGGCGTCATAGGCAGCGATGCCATCGGTCGAGTCGATGCTCCATTCGATCTGGCCCAGTTCCATGTCGGTTTCTGTCGCCAGATCCTGTGGGGTCGCACCGCCGGCAAGCATGTCTTCCAGATCTTCGGCCTGTGCTTCGATCAGCCGGCGGGCGCGTTCGCCAGCCAGTTCGTCCTGCAACTGCGCGCGGGCGTCTTCAAAGCTGGTGATACGGGCCGCCAGCCTACCGTTCACACGATACAGGGCCGGGCCAAAGGTTGAGGGCAGGGGCCCGACGACATCGCCAACATCGGCGCCAAACACGGCCTCGCCAGCCTCGCCAAGTTCGTCCGTTGTGACGTCGCCCATGTCGACATCGGCCAAAGACAGGCCACGATCCTGCACCAGCAGTTCGAAAGTCGTGCCACCAACTTCAAGCTGCGCCTTGGCGTCCGAGGCCGAGGCTTCATCAGGATAGACCAGACGTTCGACCAACCGGCGTTCAGGGATATTGTATTCACTGCTGCGCTCTTCAAACAGCCGCCGGATCGATTCTTCGTCAACGTCGACCTGATCCAACAGCATTTCCGGCGTCAGACGCGCATAGGTGATGCGTTTGGTTTCAGGCAAGGTGAAGGCGTCAGGGTTTTCGTCGTAATAGGCCTGCAAGTCTGCATCGGTGGGCGCAGCCAGCGGGTTACTCAGAACCTCTGAGGTCAAGGTCGCCATCGTAAAGCTGCGACGGGCCGAAACATAGTCGATCATGGCATCAGACATGGTGTCTGGCATCTCGACGCCGCTGATGATTGCGCCTTGCACCAATGTGCGGGCGGCTTCGCGGCGCAGATCGGCTTCGAATTCGGCTTCGCTCAGACCAGCTTGCTCCAAAGTGAACCGATAGGCTTCGCGATCGAAAGAGCCATCAACACCCTGAAACGCGGGGATCTGGACGATGTCGCGTTGCAGGTTCTCGTCCCCGACCGAGATCCCCATATCCTGGGTTTCACTGTCGATTGAGGCCAGAGCTACCAACTGTGACAGGGCTCTCTGGTCCAGCCCAAGGGCCATCGCATCGCTCATTTGCATTGGTTGGCCCATCTGGGCTTCGATTGCGCGCAACTCACGCTGCAGCTCGCGGGCGTATTGGTCGACCGAAATTTCCTGATTTCCAACCCGTGCGACGACGCGCACATTGCCGGACAGATTGGTGGCCCCAAAGCCGGCCAGACCGACAATCAGCATCCCCATCAAAATCCATACGAAGGTGTTTGATAAGCTTTTCACGCCTGCTGCCATGTCGCCCCCTTATTCCGGCACCATTTTTGGTGCCCCCTGTTATCCGCCGCCTTGTCTACGACGCGTATCAAAGCGGGGCAAGGTCAGAAGGGCAGGCTTTGCAGACGTTCGAACAACGCGCCGATGCCCGCCCGGTCGATATTGGCAAAGGCAATGCGCACCTGACGGTCGCCCGACCGGTCGGTTTCGGGCACGAACATGGTGGCGGGCAGTAAGAGAACCCCGGCATCAGCCACCAATCGACGGGCAAAATCATCGCCTGTCATGTCAAAAGGGTGCTCAACGTAAGCGAAATAGGCGCCCAAGCCTTTTAGCTTCCAGCCTTGTTCGGCCAGGGGCGCAAACCCTTCGGCAATCGCCGCGCGCCGGTCAAGAATCTCGACCCGTTCACCAGCAACCCATTGCCTCAGATTGTTGATCCCCCAAAGCGCCCCGAATTGCCCGACCTGACTTGGGCAGATCGTCACCGTATCGAGAAACTTTTCGATGTCCTGCAACAAAGCAGGGCTCGCGGCCAAAGCTCCGACCCGGTGGCCCGTCAGGCGATAGGTTTTCGAGAATGAATAAAGATGTACCAGAACATCATCCCAGTCGGGATCAACAAACAGGTCATGCGGTGCACCGGTCCGACTGTCGAAATCGCGATAGGTTTCGTCGACAATCAGGCGCAGACCGTGTTCGCGCGCGAGATCGCGAAACGCGTGCAACAGATCGGCCGGATACTCGACGCCAGCCGGGTTGTTGGGCGTAACCAGCGCAATCGCCCGGGTCCGGGGCGTGATCAACGCGGCGGCCTGTTCAGGATCAGGCAGCATATCGTCGCCGGTCGGCAATGGCACCGCCCGTACGCCCGTCATGTCGAGCCACATTTTGTGGTTGAAGTACCAAGGCGTCGGGAGAATGACTTCGTCGCCCTCGCCGGTCAGCGCCATCATTGCCGCCGCAAAGGCCTGATTGCAGCCGGACGTGATTGCGATCTGCTGATCGCCGACCGAGCCGCCGTAATGGGATGAGATCTGCGCGGCAAGGGCCGACCGCAAGTCGCCGTTGCCAAGAACCGGACCATAAAGATGCGCGTCAGTCTGGGTCAGGACAAACTCTGCCATCGCCTCGCGCAACGCCAGGGGCGGCGCTTCGACCGGGGCAGCCTGACTGACATTGATCAGCGGCCGGTTGGAAGGAAAGCTGACTCCGTCGAGCCATTTTTTTGACTCGACGATTGGGGCAGGGAAGGTGGCTTGGGTGCGGGTCATCGGCGCCTCTGTGATACGGGGCGCTGATCCGCGCGCAGATGTGGGTCAGTCCGTTCCGCGATAGGGTTCGACGTATTGCAGCGCCATATCCCACGGGAAAAAGATCCAGGTGTCCTGGCTGACCTCGGTGATAAAGGTATCAACCATCGGATTGCCTTTTGGCTTGGCGTACACGGTTGCGAAATGCGCCTTCGGATACAGATCACGCACCAGTTCCAGTGTTTTGCCACTGTCGACAAGGTCGTCAACGATCAAAATACCGGTCCCGTCACCCATCAGAGCGGCATCGGGCGACTTTATCACCTGCGCTTCGCTGCGCTGATCGGCCTTACCGCCGCCCGAGTGGTACGATTTGACCGAAATCGTATCGACCGTTCGGATGTCAAGTTCGCGCGCAACGATCATGGCCGGGGCCATGCCACCACGGGTGATCGCGACGACCGCACGCCACGCCCCATCGTCAGGTCCCTGACCATCCAGACGCCAGGCCAACGCCCGACTGTCACGGTGAATCTGGTCCCAGCTGATGTGGAAGCCCTTTTCATGCGGAAGACGGTCGCTCATCTGGTCAGCCCTTTTCCATATCCGGTGCGTCGACGGCTTTCATACCCACGACATGATATCCGGCATCGACATGCAGGTTTTCACCGGTCACACCGGATGCAAGATCGCTCAGCAAGTACAGCGCTGATTTGCCTACATCATCTGTCGACACGTTGCGCCGCAGCGGTGAATTATACTCGTTCCACTTCATGATGTAGCGGAAATCTCCGATACCGCTGGCGGCCAGGGTCTTGATCGGGCCGGCCGAGATCGCGTTCACGCGAATGCCGTCCTTGCCCAGATCTTCGGCCAGATATTTGACCGACGCTTCCAATGCGGCCTTGGCGACGCCCATGACGTTGTAATGGGGCATGACTTTTTCGGCGCCATAATAGGTCAGCGTCAGGCAGGAGCCGCCGTCGGTCATCATCTTTTCGGCCCGCTGCACCACGGCTGTGAACGAATAAACCGAAATATCCATGCTCAGCTGGAAATTGGCGCGGCTCGTATCAACATAGCGACCGCGCAGTTCGTTCTTGTCGGAAAATCCGATGGCATGCACGATGAAGTCAAGCTTGCCCCACTTTTTCTGCAATTCATCAAACAGCGCATCGATCGACTCTTCATCGCCGACGTCGCAGGGCAGGACGATATCACTGCCCAATTGTTCGGCCAAAGGCAGAACGCGCTTTTTCAGGGCATCGCCCATAAAGGAAAACGCCAGTTCGGCCCCGGCACCATGGAGAGCTTTCGCAATGCCCCAGGCGATGGATTTGTCATTGGCCAGGCCCATGATCAGGCCGCGCTTTCCGGCCATCAGCTGCTGCGACATGTATGTCCTCCGCGGGTTGCAGAACTCTGAGGACGTCCTTTAGGCGATTGGCATGACCGCATCAAGCCCGGGCGCACTTGCCCCGGCTCCATGGCCGTCCTAGGTTCTGCGAGTCAAGAAGGGAAAGTGAACCGATATGAGCGATCGCAGTGGGATTTTTGCCGGAGATGATCCGTTTCGGATTGCGCAACGCTGGTTGGGCGAGGCCGAAGCGAACGAGTTGAACGATCCCAACGCGATTGCTCTGTCTACGGTGGACAGTGACGGGATGCCGAACGCCCGCATGGTGTTGCTTAAAGACATCGAAGACGCGGCGTTCGTGTTCTATACCAACTACGAAAGCGCCAAGGCGCAGGAACTGGATCAGGCGGGTAAGGCGGCGTTCGTGATGCACTGGAAGTCGTTGCGCCGTCAGGTTCGGGTCCGTGGGCATGTGACCCGCGAAGACGGACCGCAGGCCGATGCCTACTATCACTCACGCTCTCTCAAAAGTCGTCTGGGCGCCTGGGCATCCGAGCAATCCCGCCCGTTGACAAGTCGCACGGCGCTTATGGCCGAAGTCGCAAAAATCACGGCGCAACACGGAACCAATCCGTCGCGACCGCCGTTTTGGGGCGGATACCGGGTCACGCCGGTCGAGATTGAATTTTGGGCAGATGGGGCGTTTCGATTGCATGATCGATTTGTCTGGCGACGCTCGGAACCCACTCAACCTTGGGATATTCAGCGTCTTTGCCCCTGACGTTCACGCAACGTGAAATGCAACACATTGAATAATTGAGGGTTTTTTCGCTTGAAATCTCAGGCTAAAATCCGGCACACCAAGAGAAGAACAATGTTAACTAATTCGGTGAAATTGAAGTGGCTGAAGATCTGAGCAGCATGTACCAGGTGCAGGGCCATGTGAAATGGTTCGACCCGTCCAAAGGGTACGGGTTTGTGGTCGCTGATAACGGCGGGCCTGACATCTTGCTGCACGTGAATGTGTTGCGCAATTTCGGCCAAAGCTCGGTCGCGGACGGGGCGCGGATTCAGGTTTTGACCCATCGTACCGACCGGGGCGTGCAGGCCGTCGAAGTCATTTCGATCGAGCCTCCTGAACTTGAAGACACGCCGGTGCTTTCTGATTTTGCCGAGATTTCGCAGGATGTTCTGGATACCACTCCCCTTGAACCCGCGCGCGTCAAATGGTTCGACAAGGGCAAAGGATTTGGATTTGCCAATGTCTTCGGCAGCTCTGAAGACGTGTTCCTGCATGTCGAAGTTTTGCGGCGGTCGGGCCTGTCTGACTTGCAACCGGGCGAGGCTTTGGCGCTGCGGGTGATCGACGGTAAACGCGGTCGCATGGCGGCCGAGATTTTCGCCTGGGAGGCCGCCCTGGCCGAGCCCGAGGCCTGACATTATGGGTCGATTTCTGGCTGCTCTGATCGTGATTTTCAGCGGGGGGCAGGCCAGTGCCGGGTGCAAACCTGATTCTGTCGACGTTCGCGGCCCATTCGGACAGGTTTCATTTCAGATTGAATTGGCCGACACGCCCAAAGCACGATCACGTGGCCTGATGTTCCGCGAAAACATGCCGCGCGGGGCGGGTATGTTGTTTGTCTATGACAAACCACAACGCGCGACGTTCTGGATGAAGAACACGCTGATTCCCCTCGATATGATCTTTGCCGACCAAAGTGGCACGGTGACTCACGTGCATACAAATGCGATTCCTCACGACACAACCCTGATTGACGGGGGGCGCGGGGTGTTTGCCGTGCTCGAAATCAACGCCGGTCTGTCTGAAAGCTATGGCATTTTGCCGGGTGCCGAGCTGCGGCACACAGCTTTTGCAAATGGACCGGCAATTTGGCCCTGTTAGGGCTTTTCAATCTGAATTTCGCCAGTTAAGTAGTCGCCATGGTTCGGGGCGTGGCGCAGCCTGGTAGCGCACCTGTTTTGGGTACAGGGGGTCGGAAGTTCGAATCTTCTCGCCCCGACCATAAAGTCTCATCAAAGACGATCACTCTGGATTACTCTGGCACGCCCCCGGCGCGCTTATAGAGTTCTTCCAGTGTGCGGTGCAGCCGGGTGTCATAGTGACGAACCTGGATTTCGGTTCCGGCTTTCTGCGGAACGTTTAGGTAAACGTCATTCTCTACGACAAAGCCCGGTGTATCGGCCAGAGTCCGAAACCGGATCACCAACTGCGGCAGATCCTCGGGCGTTCCGTCATAGTTCAGAATAATGGCGGCCGTGGGTTCCGGCGGCAGGTATTCGCGACACTCGACCAGATCCGGTCCCGGCGCTGAAAACGTCTGAGCAGGACCCATACAGGCAGATTCGAAAGCGGCCAGAAGGTCCGTCGGATAAGACGTGAATCTCGCCTTGCTGCTTGTCACATCTACATCTTGTGTGGTGCAGGCCCCTAAGACCACTAGACCCAGTGCCATGAATTTGCGCATTCGCGTCTTCCCATATCCAACTTGCCATCAGTTGTGCCGCAAAAATGAGACAGGTTTGTGGCCGCCCTATATCGATACCAAGGCTGCCGCATTGCAGCACGAAACGGGCATCTCTGCTAGTCGAAATCTGGCAAGCCAGCCGGATTCAAAAGGAAAACAAGGGCCACCAGCAAGCCGCGCCGCAGAAGCCCCCTGTGGATTAGTTGTGGGTGAATCACCCGCCGTTTGCCGGTCGTGTTGGTCAACCAAAAAGTTTGCCCTCAACCGGTAAAAATTCCGTTGACCTTATAGGCCCAAATACGTCAGTTTGTGTGAGCAAGTCGCCGAGACACTAAATCTGGTATCAAAATCCAGAAGCGCGGGCGACACGCAGGGACGGGAAATCCGATTTAAGACTTCGGTTGAAGGCTTCGTTGTTGTTCGACAGGGCGCGGACAGGCGAGGTGATATCTGTCTCGAAAAAGTGTGGCCGGACGTGATGCACCGGTGCGAAAGGCCCCTGTAAAGGGGGCGGAATATTTGGAAGACGACCAGAGGCAGTTGAAATGAAAATCGAAAGAAAATTCACCCTGGCAGGACAGGACGCATACTCAGAGCTGGACTTTGTTTCGGCGACGTCTGAGATTCGCAACCCGGACGGCTCGACTGTCTTCCGCCTTGAGGGAATCGAAGTCCCGTCCAGCTGGAGCCAGGTCGCCAGCGACGTGATCGCGCAGAAATACTTTCGCAAAGCAGGTGTACCGAACCGACTGAAGAAGGTCCGCGAAAAGGACGTACCGGAATTCCTGTGGCGCTCGGTGCCGGCTGATGACGACGTGGAATTTGACGGTGAAACGTCGTCCAGGCAGGTCTTTGACCGCCTCGCCGGTGCATGGTGCTATTGGGGTTGGAAGGGCGGCTATTTCTCGACCGAGGAAGACGCCCGCGCTTACTTCGATGAAATGCGCTATATGCTGGCCACCCAGCGCGCCGCGCCGAATTCACCGCAGTGGTTCAACACCGGTCTGCACTGGGCTTATGGTATCGACGGTCCGGCACAGGGCCACCACTATGTCGACTACAAGACCGGCAAACTGACCAAATCCAAATCTTCCTACGAACACCCGCAGCCGCATGCCTGCTTTATTCAGGGCGTGCAGGACGATCTGGTCAATGAAGGCGGCATCATGGACCTGTGGGTGCGCGAAGCACGACTGTTCAAATACGGCTCGGGCACGGGCACCAATTTCAGCCATTTGCGCGCCGAGGGCGAATCTCTTTCGGGCGGCGGCAAGTCTTCCGGCCTGATGGGCTTCCTCAAGATCGGTGACCGCGCTGCCGGGGCCATCAAGTCGGGCGGCACAACCCGTCGCGCCGCGAAGATGGTCATCGTTGACGCCGATCACCCCGATATCGAACAGTTCATCGAATGGAAGGTTCTTGAAGAACAAAAGGTTGCGTCGATCGTGGCCGGGTCCAAGATGCACGAGAAGATGCTGAACGGTATCTTTGCCGCCATCCGTGCATGGGACGGGGCCGAAGCCGACGCCTTTGACCCGAAAACCAATGACGGGCTGAAAAAGGCAATCCGCGAAGCCAAGAACCTGTGCATTCCGGAAACCTACATCAAGCGCGTGCTGGATTATGCCAAGCAGGGCCACACCAGCATCGAATTCCCCACTTATGACACAGACTGGGACTCTGAAGCCTATAACTCGGTGTCGGGTCAGAACTCGAACAACTCGATCCGCGTGACCAATGCGTTCCTGACAGCCGTCGAAAAAGACGCCGACTGGGAATTGCTGAACCGCACCGACGGCAAGGTCGCCAAGACCATCAAGGCCCGCGATCTGTGGGCCAAGGTTGGCCACGCTGCCTGGGCCTGCGCCGATCCGGGTATTCAGTACCACGACACGGTGAACGACTGGCACACGTGCCCCGAAGATGGCGAGATCCGCGGATCGAACCCGTGTTCGGAGTACATGTTCCTTGACGATACAGCCTGTAACCTGGCCTCAATGAACCTGCTGACCTTCCTGAAAGATGGTGAGTTTCAGGCCGAGGATTACATGCATGCCTCGCGTCTGTGGACCCTGACGCTGGAAGTCAGCGTGATGATGGCCCAGTTCCCGTCCAAGGAAATTGCGCAGCTGTCGTACGACTTCCGCACCTTGGGTCTGGGATACGCCAACATTGGCGGTCTGCTGATGAACATGGGCTTTGGTTATGACAGCGACGAAGGCCGGGCCCTTGGCGGCGCCCTGACCGCGATCATGACAGGTGTTGCTTATGCAACCTCGGCGGAAATCGCCGGTGAGCTGGGCGCATTTGCCAAGTTCGACAAAAACCGTGACCACATGCTGCGGGTCATCCGCAACCACCGCACAGCCGCGTATGGCGAAACCGATGGCTATGAAAAGCTCGCGGTCAAGCCGGTGCCTCTGGATCATGCCAATTGCCCCGATCAGCGACTGATCGATCTGGCAAAAAGCGCTTGGGACGAAGCCCTGAGCCTTGGCGAAAAGCACGGCTATCGCAACGCCCAGTCGACCGTGATCGCCCCGACAGGCACAATCGGTCTGGTCATGGACTGCGACACAACCGGGATCGAACCTGACTTTGCACTGGTGAAATTCAAGAAGCTCGCCGGTGGCGGATACTTCAAGATCATCAACCACTCGGTTCCGGCGGCGCTTGAAAAACTCGGCTACGGGTCCGCTCAGATCGAAGAGATCATCTCGTACGCGGTTGGTCATGGCTCCATCGGCAATGCGCCGGGCATCAACCACACCACGCTAACCGCAAAAGGCTTTGGTCCGAACGAACTGGCTAAAGTCGAAGACGCATTGGCTCAGGCTTTTGACATCCGGTTTGTCTTCAACCAGTGGACGCTTGGCGAAGAGTTCTGCACCAATGTGCTGAAGATCCCCGCGAGTGAGCTGAACGACCCAACCTTTGATCTGCTCAAGCAACTTGGGTTCTCTCGCAAGGATATCGACGCCGCTAACGACCACGTGTGCGGAACAATGACGCTGGAGGGTGCGCCTTTCCTGAAGGAAGAGCATTACCATATCTTCGATTGCGCCAACCCGTGCGGCAAGAAAGGCAAACGCTATCTCAGCGTCAACAGCCACATCACCATGATGGCAGCAGCCCAGTCGTTTATCTCGGGGGCGATCTCGAAAACGATCAACATGCCGAACGACGCGACCATCGAAGATTGCCAAAAGGCCTATGAACTGTCGTGGAGCCTAGGTGTCAAAGCCAACGCGCTGTATCGCGACGGCTCAAAACTCAGCCAGCCACTGGCCGCTGCTTTGGTCGAAGATGATGACGAGGCTGCCGAAACGCTTGAATCCGGGTCGATCCAGGAAAAGGCCGCCGTTCTGGCCGAAAAGGTGATCGAAAAGGTCATCGTCAAGGAAATCGTGCGCTCGCATCGCGAAAAGATGCCGCAACGCCGCAAGGGGTATACCCAGAAAGCAGTTGTTGGAGGGCACAAGGTTTACCTGCGAACCGGTGAGTATTCGGACGGCAATCTGGGCGAAATCTTTATCGACATGCACAAGGAAGGCGCTGGCTTCCGGGCGATGATGAACAACTTCGCCATCGCCGTGTCGGTTGGCCTGCAATACGGGGTGCCGCTGGAAGAATTCGTTGATGCGTTCACCTTCACCAAGTTCGAACCGGCGGGCATGGTGCAGGGCAACGACTCGATCAAAAACGCGACGTCGATCCTTGACTACGTGTTCCGCGAACTGGCCGTCTCCTATCTGGACCGCACCGACCTGGCGCATGTCAAACCCGAAGGCGCGACATTTGACGATCTCGGCCGCGGCGAAGAAGAAGGTGTGTCGAACATCTCGGAAATCTCCGAAAACGCTGCATCAAAGTCACTTGAGGTGCTCAAGCAGATCAGCTCGACCGGGTATCTGCGCAAGCGGCTTCCTCAGGAACTGATCGTGTTGAACGGCGGCAATGCACAACTGGGCGGCATGGCGCTGAACAGTGCAGTAGATCCCGCAGTGGCGCTTCAGACGCTGGTGCCGGAAACAACGGCCGCAGCTGCGATGACCACGACAGTGTCCAGCACGGCGATCTCTTCGGGTGCGGTCGGATTGGACGCCCGCGTCAAAGCCAAGATGCAGGGTTACGAAGGCGAGGCCTGCGGCGAATGCGGAAACTATACGCTGGTGCGCAACGGCACCTGCATGAAGTGCAACACCTGCGGCTCGACCTCGGGCTGTAGTTAAACGAACAGTGCCACTTCGGCGCTCAGGGGTTCGGATCTCCCCTCGGTTGATCCTGCCCCGACGAAGCAAGAGGCGCGGCACCATACGCATCCGGTGCCGCCCTCAAGCGACAGGGTGGTGGCAGTCTTACTGTCTCAGCTTGTCACCACCTGACGGACCGTCTGCCCGACGATCCGTTGGATGGGGTGGGGCGGAAGACCAGTCCTCCCACTCTCACCCGGGGCGAGTGCGCTCGCCTCTGACGACGTTCAGGCCGCAGGCAAAAAAACCACCGGGCGGTAAAGAAATGAGCCTGAACGGCGAAACTAGGGAGGGCTTCGGCTCTCCCTGTTTTTCTTCTTCAGCGACCGGCGTGCCATATGCATCGCGGCATTGGTGATTCCGATTTACCGAACCTGGCAGAATAGGTAACCTTTCCGCAGGCTTACTTATATTGCGAGGATTTCATGCCAATCGAATTTACCCTTCCCCTCAACGGCAGCTACACCATATCCGATATTGTGGGGGTTATCGATTTCATCACAATAGATGCCAGTATCACATCCGCATCACCGACAAGCTTCACAGGCGCTGGTGTCTATGACGGTCAGGCCGCATCGTTCACAGCAGCGGGTTCGGGATTTGGACTTGGCCTGATCGGCGGCCAACCCTACATCACCTCGGGTGTCATGGATTCGCTAACCTTCACGGTTGGTGGTGACTCGCTTGTCTGGGCAAATATGAACGTCCAGATGAACGAGTTTTCGCAGGCCATTCATGATGACGATACAGGCGCCAACCCATCGGCCATCGAAGATTATTTGCTGGCCTTCGATTGGGTCTTCAACCTGAGCAATGGAAACGATGTTGCACCCGCCGGAGCAACCATCGGAGATGGGGTTCCGTTCAACACGCAAGGCGATGACGTGTTCAACGGGTTGGGGGGCGATGACAATCTGTTCTCTGGCGATGGCAACGACAGCATGTTTGGCGGCCTTGGCAACGATACCCTGAACGGCGGGAACGGGCGTGATATACTTGATGGAGGTCTCGGCCTCGATATCCTGATCGGCGGCACCGGCCACGACCGTTTGTCTGGGGGCAATGGTGAAGATGAGCTGCGTGGATTTTCGGGTCGGGACCTGATGATTGGTGGCCGTCAGGACGATATGCTGACCGGCGGCCTTGGTCCGGATCGCTTCTTGTTTCGCAACAACGATGGCAACGACGTGATTACCGACTTCGATGCGATGGACGACCGCGAAGTGATCATATTGCGGTTCGTGTCCGGGATCACCGATTGGAACGATTTGTCCGATCCGGCGAATGGCCACATGACCCAGGTCGGAGCGGATGTGGTGATTGATGATGGGGCGGGTCTGACGGTGACTTTGGAAAACGTTGACGCCGGTGATCTCGACGCCAACGATTTCATTTTCTGATTTCTTCGCAGAAGGTTAGGCGGGCAGGTGAACGTTAAACCTGTCCCGCACAGCCTTGTCCAGAATGGGGTCAAACCGCGCACGTGACCGGTCGGCAAGGATGCTTTCCTTGCGGGCCGTCGCGTTTTCGATCAGGTCGGGTTTGCCCTTTTCGTCCCATTCCTTGGGCGATGTCCGGTCGCCAAGCGCCGGATAGACATAATCCCTCTGCATCCGGCTCAGCGTTTGGTCCGTACCCAGGTAATGACCCGGACCACCAATACAGGCCTCTCGGATGGTTTCCAGACACAGGGTTTCGTCGTCCACCTCGATCCCGCGCACGCAACGCAGAGCCTGACCAATCAGATCATCACCCAGGATCAGGCTTTCATGACAAAAGCCCAACAGCGATGCATGCATCCCGGCGGCTTCATATACCATGTTCAGCCCCGAAAGCCCGGCCATCACGTTTGACATCGCCTGTTCCCACCCGGCTTGCATGTCGGGCATCTTGGAATCCGACGCACCCGCTGCCGCGCCACCGGGCAGATCATAGAACCCATGCATCTGCGCGCAGCCCGCGCTCAGCAAGGCCTGATCCGACGATCCTACAGTCATCGCACCGGTGCGCAGGTCCAAGCCAAAGGGCCAGGTTCCAAACACTGCCGGGTGACCCGGCGCCATCGCGTTGACATAAACGATTCCGGCCAGGCATTCGGCCACGCCCTGAACAATAGCCCCGGCAATGGTGGGCGGAGCCGTCGCCCCGGCCATCCCTGCTGACAACAGCAACACTGGCATCCCGCCTTCGATGCAGCGCTCCATCACCTGACAGCTTTCGGTCGCGAATTTCATTGGCGGAACGACAAAGCAATTCGAATTCGATACGAAAGGCCGGTCGCGCCACGCCTGCTCTCCACCGGCGATCATGTGCAGCATTTCCAGTGCGTCAGCGACATAGTCGGGGTCGGTGAACGAGGTCCCGATGTGCTTGGTGGTGCCTGACACGCAGGCATAGATCGTGTTCAGATCCATCTCTCGGTTATCAAGAACGTCGCGGGCCACCATCGGGCGCTGTAGAAAATGGATGTTGTCCAGGCGGTCTGCAATTCGGGCGGCGTCATGCAAGTCCTGCAGCGTGCTGTCGCGGTAATGCCGGGTGTTGACATCGACCATATGCACCGCGGCACCAGCGGTGCCGTAATGCACCCGGGTTCCGCTCAGATCCATGTCATTGGCCGGATCACGGCCCATCAGAGTGACCGACCGGTTGGCGATGGCCAGCATGTCTTCGACCAGCGCGCGGGGAAACCGCAACCGGCCATCATCGCCTAGGATGCAGCCTGCATTGGTCAAAAGCTCAACGCCAGACGGGGGGGCATCGGCAAGCCCGATCTGTTCCAGCGCGTCCAGCGCGGTCTGGTGAATACGCCCCATCTGAGCAGGGGTCAGCGGGGCATATTTGCCCCCTGACATACCGGGGCGGACCGGACGCAGGTGATCGGCCAGAGGTGCGGCGCGGGCTGCGCGTCGGGCGGCACGGCCGCCACTGCGCTGAACGGAACGGGGGTGGTCATTCATGAACTGGACTCCGGAAGTGTGTTGCATTGAGGGGCTTAATGCACGTCCGGTCGACCTCGCGCCGCGCGACCGCGTTCGGCACCAATGGTGACGACGACAAGTCGGATCTTGGCTCTGTTTCCTTGCATATCCGTCTGAACACTCTTGTTTTATTTGAGGCTGCCCCCGAAAAAACGTCCATTCTGTTCCGAAAACGGCAAAATGCCGTTTTCTGACCGTGGCACGCTCAGGATTTTTTTTTGGCCAGAAGCGACGGAAACCTGCGCGCCCTGCGTTTCAGGATCAGCGTGGTGAAGATGAACCCGGTTGATCTGCAAGACAGGTTCAGGGCCGACGACACCCAACGCGAGATGAGCAGGACGCGCCCGATCCCAAACCCGGATCAATGGCGCAGATGGAGAAACACGATGAAAACGATCTTAGCTGCAATGACAGCCCTTACCCTTGTTGCCGCCCCCGCCATGGCCGGAGACTGGACCGGTGGGTATGTCGGTGCCGGTGTTGGCTGGGCCGATATTGACGGACCCGGCACGCTGAACGGAGACGACAGCACTTATGGCCTGCACCTGGGCTATGACTATGATTTTGGCGACTGGGTGGTCGGTGGTGAACTGGCGTACGACTGGGCCAATATCGATCTGGGAACAGGGGCCGGGACCGCCGACAACCTGGGCAGCCTCAAAATGAAGGCCGGATATGATTTCGGCGACGCACTGGGGTATGTCGTTCTAGGTGGCAGCCGTGCTTATACCTCGTTGGGGGACGACACCGGGCTGGTCTACGGCGTGGGCGTTGCTTACGCGATCAACGACCAATGGACGCTCAGCGGCGAAGTCCTGCGCCACGATTTCAACAACTTCAATGGCACCGGCGTTGACGCCGATGCTGACGTGATCCAGGTCCGGGCATCGTTCCGGTTCTGATCCCCCGGGCGGCAGGCATTGTTCAGATGCCTGCCGTTCAGACCATTCCGGCCGCGAAACCACACAGCGTTTCCAGTGCCTTGGCGAACGTCTGATCTTCGACCGTCATGGCAACGCGAATATGCCCGGCTGCCGCTTTTCCAAAGCTTTCTCCGGGCATTACGGCAATCTTGTGGGTGTCCAGCAAGGCATTGGCAAACTGTTCACCCGTCAGTCCGGTCGCGCGAATGTCCAGCATCAGGTACATCGCCCCTTGCGCCGGGATCAGGCCGACGGCGTTCTGCCCTTCAAGGATCTGCTTGGCCAGCAAACGCCGCCGCCGGAACGGGGCAGCAATTTCTTCTTCTAACCCGCCGTCTTCTGTCAGCGCATAAACGGCTGCGTCCTGAATGTACCCCGGCACACCATAGGTCGTGTGGGTCGCCAGGTTGATCATATGCTCAATAGCGGCTTCCGGGCCAATAACCCAGCCACAGCGTGATCCGGTCATGGCGTGGGATTTTGACATCGACCCGACCACCAGCGTGCGTTCGACCATGCCGGGCAGGGCGCGTGGCGATATATGTTCGCCCTCCCACACTTGCGTGTCATAAACCTCGTCCGAGATCAGCCACAGATCGTGATCAATGCAAACCTGCGCGATGCCTTCAAGCGTTTCGCGTGTATAGACGACGCCAGTCGGGTTGTTGGGCGAATTGATCAGCAATGATTTTGCGCCCTCTGCAACGGCTGCAATGTCCGCCGCGCGGGGTTGAAAGGCGTCGTCCGCATGGGCCTGAACGGCAACCGGGTTGGCGCCGACTCCGCGGATCGTTCCGGGGTAGGTGGCATAATAGGGATCAATGAACAGCGCCGTGTCGCCTTCGTCGCACACGGCATGATGCGAGGCAAACAACGCCGATTGGCCACCCGGAGTGATCAGAACGTTGTCGCGGGTTGTTGGGACACCAGTACGCTCGGCCACCCGGTTTGCCACCGTATCGCGCAACAGATTTGTACCCGGCATGATGGCATACCCGGTGTGTCCACCAGTGGCGGCCTGATGCATTGCGGTCAGGATTTTACGATCTGTCCGGATGTCATGTTCGCCGATGGTCAGTTCTATGATCGGCTCGCCAGCGTCGGCCATTTTGCGGGCGCGATTGAATACGTCCCAGCCGTCCGAACCACCGCCGTTCAAATGCGTGATACGATGGGAAAGTTGCATGGCCCGACTCCACTGTCTTGTTTCGCGCGGGAGAGGGCCAGAGGACCGCGAAATTGTCAATCGCGGACGCGGGGTGACAGATTCGAACCAAACGGTTATCCGCGCGGCGCCAACGCGGCCTGTGCTTTTTTGGTAAGACCCGATCGGACAATATCGTAAGATGCTTCCAAACGATGGCGCAGTTCATCCTCGGCGACGCCCCATGGCAGGTGAATCCAACTGCGATGGAAATAGGCGGCCTTTTCACCCACACCTGCGTCGATCAGCATGGTCGCGGTTTCAACATCGGGCGTTTTGACGGAGACACCGGTGTCCATCGTGCCAATGGAGGCAAACATCTTGCCGCCGATTTTCCATGCATCATGGCCGCCGCCCCATGGGTCGGAAATTTCTGCCCCGGGAAAAGTGGCACAGATGGCGTTTACAATGGCGCGTGTCATGAAACTCAACCTGCCGCAGATCGGTGTTCTGATCAACGGGGTTGGCGGGAAAGCTGCGACCTGCTATCAACGTGACATGAAACGGACCGCAATCAACATTTGCTGCATTACCGGCTGACATCGTCAGGCGGGCCGTTCATCTGTTTTCATCCATGATCGAACTTGGTAAGTCCGCCGCGGCACGTCGCCTGCGCTCGAGGACACTATGGTTGAGATCAAGCTATACAATACCAAGACACGGGCCAAAGAGGCCTTTGTACCAATCGACCCTGAAAACGTACGAATGTACGTCTGCGGGCCGACGGTCTACGACCGCGCGCATCTGGGCAATGCCCGGCCTGTCATCGTGTTTGACACGCTCTTCCGACTGCTGCGGCATGTCTTCGGGGAAGAGCACGTGACGTACGTGAGAAACTTCACCGACGTAGACGACAAGATCAACGCCACGGCGCTGGCGCGCAAAGAGGCGGGGGCAAACGGCACGTTGGAGGATCTGGTCAAGGAACGCTCGGACGAGACGATCGGCTGGTATCATGACGACATGGACGCGCTTGGCGCGATGCGGCCCAGTCAGGAACCGCGCGCGACAGAATACATCGCTGCGATGGTGATCATGATCGCTGATCTGATCGCGAAGGGCCACGCCTATGAGGCCGGAGGGCACGTGTTGTTCTCGGTCGACAGCTATAAAGACTATGGCAAACTGTCGGGTCGCACGGTCGATGACATGATCGCAGGGTCCCGCGTCGAAGTTGCGCCCTACAAGCGCAACCCGATGGATTTTGTCCTGTGGAAACCGTCCTCAGACGATCTGCCCGGTTGGGACAGCCCCTGGGGCCGGGGGCGTCCGGGCTGGCACATTGAATGCTCGGCCATGTCGTTCGAACTGCTGGGCGAAAGTTTCGACATTCACGGGGGCGGCAACGACCTGATGTTTCCGCATCACGAGAATGAAATCGCGCAAAGCCGCTGTGCCCATCCCGATGGGCATTTTGCGAATTATTGGCTGCACAACGAGATGTTGCAGGTCGAAGGAAAGAAGATGTCCAAATCACTGGGCAATTTCTTTACCGTCCATGATTTGCTGGATCAGGGCGTGCCGGGCGAAGTGATCCGCTTTGTGTTCCTGTCGACGCATTACCGCAAACCGATGGACTGGACGCAGAAAAAGGCGGATGAGGCAGCCGCCACACTGCGCAAGTGGCGGGCGCTGACGTCGGGCATCGAGCCCGCCGCCAGCGCGGCCCCCGCAGTAATCGCGGCGCTTGGGGATGACCTGAACACACCGGGGGCTTTGACCGAGTTGCACCGACTGGCTGGTGACGGAGCTGCGGCTGATCTTTTGGCGTCGGCCCGCGTGATGGGTCTTTTGACCGAAGACCTTGGAGCCTGGGTTGCACCGGTTGCAGATCTGTCTGTCTTTGCAGAGCGGTTGTCGGCCACGCGGGAGGCTGCAATGTTGAGCAAGGATTTTTCGGAGGTAGACCGGCTGAAGTCTGCATATCTGGATGCAGGTCTGGAAGTCCGGATGAGCAAGGCAGGTGTTGATCTTGTCCCGGGCGCCGGGTTCGACATGGACAAACTCAGGGCAGTCGAATGAGACGTGGTTCCTGGAGTAACTGGAGCAAGGGGGCTGTCTGCCCCCCGATCGCAGGCGATCTCCCCCCGAGGGAATTTAAGACAAGAAAGAAGCAGGAAGGGCGGGCGTGATGGCGGAACGGCTATATATCTATGACACCACGCTGCGGGACGGACAGCAGACCCAGGGTGTGCAGTTCTCGACTTCGGAAAAAGTACAGATCGCGCAGACGCTGGATGATCTGGGTGTCGATTACATCGAAGGCGGCTGGCCCGGAGCGAACCCGACGGATTCTGCGTTTTTTGACGAAGCCCCCAAGACACGGGCCCGGTTGACGGCCTTTGGCATGACCAAACGGGCCGGGCGATCGGCGGATAACGATGACGTGCTGGCGGCGGTGATGAACGCCGGGACACACGCGGTATGTTTGGTGGGAAAGACCCATGATTTTCATGTCGATGCAGCGCTGGGGATCACGCTGGACGAAAACCTTGAGAACATCCGCGCTTCGATTACGCATATTGTGGCTCAGGGGCGCGAAGCCCTGTTCGATGCCGAGCACTTCTTTGATGGATATAAGGCCAATCCGGATTATGCGCTGGCCTGTTGTCAGGCAGCGCTGAACGCTGGCGCGCGCTGGGTCGTGTTGTGTGACACCAATGGCGGCGCCTTGCCGGTAGAGGTCTATCGCATCGTGCGCGAGGTGATCGCGGCGGGCCTTCCTGGTGAGCGGTTGGGCATTCATACGCATGACGACACTGGTAACGCTGTGGCCTGCTCACTGTCGGCCATCGACGCGGGCGTGCGGCAGGTACAGGGAACGTTGAACGGGTTGGGGGAGCGTTGCGGCAATGCCAATCTGGTGACGCTGATTCCGATCCTGATGCTGAAAGAGCCTTATGCCAGCCAGTATGACATCGGGGTGTCGGGTGCGGCATTGCGCGGTCTGACCCGGGTCAGCCGCACATTGGACGATATCCTGAACCGGGTACCTGCCAAACAATCGGCCTTTGTCGGGGCCAGCGCCTTTGCGCACAAGGCCGGGTTGCACGCCAGTGCCATCGTCAAGAACCCGACAACTTATGAACATATCGACCCTGCGTTGGTTGGGAACGCGCGGATCGTGCCAATGTCGAACCAGGCCGGGCAGTCGAACCTGCGCAAGCGTTTGGCCGAGGCCGGACTGGACGTGGCCAAGGGTGATCCGGCACTGGGGCGGATTCTGGAGCGGGTGAAAGAGCGCGAAGCCGAAGGGTATTCCTATGACACCGCGCAGGCCAGTTTCGAAATTCTGGCGCGCAGAGAGCTGGGTCAGATTCCGAATTTCTTTGAGGTCAAACGCTATAAGGTCACCGTCGAACGGCGCAAGAACAAGTACAACAAGATGGTCAGCCTGTCGGAAGCGGTGGTCGTGGTGAAGGTCGATGGCGAAAAGAAGCTGTCTGTCAGTGAATCGATGGATGAGACCGGCAATGACCATGGGCCAGTGAATGCTTTGGCCAAGGCCCTCGCCAAAGACCTTGGGCGGTATTCTGCGGTGCTGGCTGATATGAAGCTTGTCGATTTCAAGGTGCGGATTACCCAAGGCGGAGTAGAGGCCGTGACCCGGGTCATCATCGACAGCGAAGACGGGCAGGGGCGGCGTTGGTCAACCGTGGGTGTCAGCGCCAACATCGTCGATGCCTCGTTCGAGGCCCTGCTGGACGCGATACAGTGGAAACTGGTACGCGACGTGAGGGGCTGACCGTGGATATGACCGCGTTCTTTCGGTTGCACGACGGGTTGCCGCGCGAAGGGCCCGGTAGTGCAGCGGACGTGCTTTGGGCCACATCGCGGGCCGCTACACTGGCCGATGCATCCATTCTGGACGCCGGTTGCGGGCCGGGGGGTGACGTGGCGGCGCTGTTGCAGGCCGCGCCAGACGGGCATGTTCTGGCATTGGATAGCCATCCGGGCTTTGTCGCTGACCTGAACAACCGCTTTGCCAATGATCCTCGCGTCACGGCGCGGTGCGGGGACATGATGGAGGCTGAGGGGCCTTTTGATCTGATCTGGTGCGCGGGGGCGATCTATTTTGTTGGTGTGACGCAGGCCTTGCAAGGGTGGCGATCTGCTCTCTCAAAGGGCGGTGCCATCGCGTTTTCCCAAGCGTGTCTGTTCAAGCCAGACCCGCCCGCAGAGGTCGATGCGCTGTTCGAAGGACTGCCGGTTGGCGATGCAGACCAGATCAGGGCCGAGATTGACGCTGCAGGATTTGAACTGATCGACAGTCGCCCGGTCTCGGATGACGGGTGGGAGGCCTATTATCAACCTCAGGAAGCCCGCATTGCAAAGCTTCGCCCAACCGCAGACCCCGCACTGACCAAGGTACTGGACGCAGCCGAGGTCGAAATGTCGGTGTGGCGCGCGCATCGCGATCATCTTGGATACCTTCTATGCGTCGTGAAACCGAAGCAGACAGTGCCAAATTGCGTCTGAGGAGGCGATGAATTGCTGACCATCCTTTGGTTTATCACCGTTGCCTTTCTGATCACCGTTGCCATTGCCGTCGGTCTGATCCTGTCCGAATGGCCCCGGCCTTTCAAAGGGTCTGGCGGGCTGAGCTTTCGCGATCTTCTGGGGCGCGTACGGGTCGACATGCCAATGCCTGACCCGGTGCCGATGCGCGACGGATACGAGCTTCTGGTGCGCGACTATGGGGCAACGCAGGGGCCATTGATCATTTTCGTACATGGATCGGGATGGAACGGGATGCAATTTGACCAACTGGCGTCGGGGCTTTCGGATCAGGGGCGCGTTCTGGTGCCCGATTTACGCGGGCATGGGGCGAATCCGGGCTTGCGCGGTGATATTCCCCATATCGGGCAACTGGAAGAAGACCTGAGTGACTTGATCGCCGCCTATCGGGAAGACGGGCAAAAAGTTGTTGTGATCGGCCACTCTTCGGGAGGCGGATTGGTGGTGCGCTTTGCCGGTGGCAAGTATGGTGCGCAGATGGATGCTGCTGTGCTTTTGGCGCCGTTCCTGAAGCACAACGCACCGACCACGCGGGACAATTCGGGTGGATGGGCGCAGCCTTTGACACGGCGGCTGATCGGTCTGAGCATGTTGAATGCGCTTCGCATTCAGGGGTTGAACCGGCTCAAGGTGATCACCTTCAACTTCCCGCCCGAGGTGCTGGAAGGGCCTTATGGTGATCTGGCCACAACGGCGTATTCCTATCGGCTGAACACCTCCTATGCGCCGCGCAGCAAGTATCTGGCGGATGTGGCCGCTTTGCCGCCGTTCCTTTTGATTGCTGGACGCGACGATGAGGCGTTCGTCGCAGACGGGTACGCCCCCTTGATGTCGGGGGCAACTGGCAAGGGCAGCTATTTGGTAGTGCCGGATCAGTCACATCTGGGTATCGTCGATGCGCCCCAGACCGAAGCCGCGATCATGGAGTTCCTGAATGGAGTTTAACGCCGATATCGGGGCTTGCGCGGCATTGGTGCAGCGGGCTGATCCGGACCGGTTTCGCGCGACGATGGCTGCACCGGTTTCGGCCCGTGCGAAGCTGTTTCCAATCTATGCGATGAATGTCGAAGTGGCCCGCGCGCCGTGGGTGACACAAGAGGCGATGATTGCCGAAATGCGCTTGCAATGGTGGCGCGATGCCTTGCTGGAAATCTCTGACGGCGATCAGGTGCGCCGGCACGAGGTCGTCACCCCCTTGTCATCTGTTCTGTTGCCAAATCTGTCCGAGGCATTGGACGGGCTGGTCCTGGCCCGGCGCTGGGACATCTATCGCGACCCGTTCGAAAGTCAGGCGGACTTGGATCGTTACATTGATCAGACATCGGGGACGTTGCTGTGGGCGGCGGTCAGGTCACTGGGCGACGCCGACGAATCCGTGGTCCGTGATTTCGGATATGCAGCGGGGGTGGCCAACTGGTTGCAAGCAGTTCCCGAGCTTGAGGCGCAAGGCCGGATTCCGCTTCTCGATGGTACGCAGGACGGGATCAAACGGCTGGCCAGAACTGCGCTTGAACGTCTGCAATCGGCGCGTGCGCAACGGGGCCGGATCTCGGCGGTTGCGTCCCCTGCGCTTTTGTCCGGGTGGCAAACGAAAGCCACCTTGAAACAGGCACTGAAAGACCCGGCAAGGGTCGCCAACGGTGCACTGGGGCAAAGCGAGGCCCGCAAGCGTCTGGGCCTGATGATCAAGGCTGCAACAGGGCGCTGGTGATCTTAAACCCGCGCCCTTTGATACAACGTGCCCGTCAGGCGGTGTTCTGACGCGGGCGCAGAACCAGCCAGATCAATGCGCCACCCGCCAGCATCAGGAACGGGGCCATCGCCATATTGACGGCTGTCCAGCCTTCCTGCGCGGTTCCGCCCGAACAGTTCATCAACCCGCCCGACGCTAGCGACGCCATTGTCACGCCGCCAAACACCAGCAAGTCGTTCAGACCCTGCATCCGGCCACGTTCATAGGTTTCATGTGCACCGGCAAGCATCGTGGTCGCACCAATAAAGCCAAAGTTCCAGCCGACCCCCAGCAAGATCAGCGCGATAAAGAAATGCTCAAGTTCGACACCCGACAGGGCAACCGCCCCGGCGGCGGCAAGAATCGCCAACCCGATGGCCATGATGCGTTCCACTCCGAACCGGGCGATCAGATGCCCGGTGAAAAAGCTGGGCACATACATTGCCAGCACGTGGCTGGTCACCACGTCTGCCGCGTCGCCAGCCGTATAGCCGCACCCAACGACGGCCAGCGGCGTCGATGTCATCACAAGGTTCATCAACGCATAGCTGACCATGGCACAAATCACCGCCACGGCGATCCGGGGCGTGGTGATCAATTCCCATCGCGAACGGCCACGCGGCTGATCGGCTGTGGGTGGCTTTGGCTTTGGGATGTCCAGCAGGAAAAACAGCAGCGAGCCGACAATGTTCAAAGCAATCACGGCCAGATAGGTCCCGAAAAACGGAATGACCATGGCCTGGGCGGTCACTTTGACCAGCTGCGGTCCGATGATCGCCGCGGCCAGACCACCTGCCATGACATAGGAAATCGCTTTGGGCCTGTAAGCATCTGACGCGGTATCGGCGGCAGCAAAGCGGTAAAACCCATGCGCGCTCATATAGACGCCGGTTATCAGGCTGCCCAACAGGAAGATCGGGAAGGACGACAGGTACAGCCCATAGGCCCCAACGGCCCCACCCAGCGCGCCTGCAAAAGCACCCAGCAGAAATCCGGCCCGACGCCCATATTTTTGCATGATGGCCGACACCGGAGTTGCGGCCAACATGGACCCCAACACGATCAACGAGATCGGCAATGTCGCGAAACACGCGTTCGATGCCAGCGACTGACCCGCCAGCCCGCCAATGGTAAAGATCATTGGCATCTGGGCGCCCAAAAGCGCTTGTGCCCCTACCAGTACGGCCACATTTCGCCGGGCCTTGGCGTCGTCAATTTGCTGCATGTCGATTGCGTAACTGTGAATGTGTTAAGAGGCAAGCTGCTTCGACTTGCACAGGCGCACAACCCGCGCCAAGGTCACGCACATGACAGTAGGCCGGATCATAGAAACCCCAGATTGCGTCGCAGAAGGCGCGGATTGGTTAGCCCAATGTGACCCGCGCTTTGCGGCCGCGCTGACCGAAACCGGCCCGCTGCCATTGCGCCTGAAACCCGATGGGTTTGCCGAACTGCTCAGCGCGATTGTCAGCCAGCAGGTTTCAGTTGCCTCAGCCAACGCAATCTGGGGCCGCATGAAAGAGGCGCGTTTGACCGGGCCGCGCAAGATCATATGGGCCAGTGATGACGAATTGCGCTCTGTCGGATTGTCCCGCCAGAAAATCCGCTATGCAAGGGCGCTGGCCGACGCGCGGATTGATTATGACAGCCTGCGCACGGCTCCGACTGACGACGTGATCCGGCAACTGGTCGCTGTGCCTGGCATCGGGGCCTGGACGGCCGAGATCTATGCGATGTTCAGCCTGGGCCGTGCGGATGTGTTTGCGCCGGGCGATCTGGCCTTGCAGGAATCTGCCCGTGTTTTGTTCGATTTGCCGGACAGACCCAAGGAAAAAGCGTTACGCCAGATGGCCGAAGACTGGTCACCGTGGCGGTCGGTTGCGGCGCGGCTGTTATGGGCCTACTACCGCGTTGCAAAGAACAGGGAAGGTATCAGATGACTCGCGTACTTAACGCTGAACGCAAAGCGCCGGTGTCCGGTGAGACCCGGTCGGTCGTGGTGTTTCTGCATGGCTACGGCGCGAATGGTGCCGACTTGCTGGGGCTGGCCGACCCATTGGGGGAACATCTGCCCGATACGCTATTCATCGCGCCCGATGCTCCTGAAAACTGCGCCGGATCGCCGTTTGGGTTTCAGTGGTTCCCGATCCCTTGGATCGATAACTCCAGCGAAGAAGAATCCGAACGCGGGATGGCACAGGCCATCGACGATCTGAACGCCTTTCTGGACGCCCTGATGGTCGACGAAGACGTGCTGCCCGAACAGGTCGCTCTGTTTGGCTTTTCCCAAGGCACGATGATGAGCCTGCATGTCGCCCCGCGTCGCGACGACCCCGTTGCGGGAATCGTTGCGTTTTCGGGCCGTCTGCTGGCCCCCGAGACACTTGAGGACGACGTGGTCAGCCGCATGCCGATCCTGTTGGTTCATGGCGATCAGGATGACGTGGTGCCGGTTCAGTCTTTGCCCGAAGCCGCCGAGGCGCTTGACAAGGCCGGATTTCAGGACGTGTTCGCGCATGTCATGAAAGGCACAGGGCATGGAATTGCTCCAGACGGTCTGGGCGTGGCGCTGGCCTTTCTGCGGGACAAGCTGAGCTTCTGATATGGCGATACTTGTCCGTGCGATGGAACAGGGTGACGTGGCCGAGGCTTGCGCGCTTTTGAACGAGATTATCGCCATCGGCGGAACAACCGCGTTTCAAAGCGCCTTTGACGATAGCGGGTTCGCGACCGCGTTCCTGACCGACAACAGAGTAATCTGCTGTCATGTGGCGCTGGATGACGCGGGCCATGTGGCCGCGTTTCAATGGTTGGGAGTCAATCCGAACCTGCCGGTCGACTGCGCCGATATCGCCAGCTTTGCCCGGCAGACCGATCCGGTCAAAGGGGCGGGCAGGGCGATGTTTGCTGTGACGACCAAAGCGGCGCTCAGCGAAGGATACACGCAGATCAATGCTACGATCCGCGCCGATAATGCGCCCGGGCTTGGATACTATACTGCCATGGGGTTCAGAGATCACGACATCGCGCGGGCCAAGCCTTTGGCCGATGGCACCAGAGTTGATCGCGTGTCCAAGCGGTTTGATCTGACCGGCTAACCGCTCCGCGCCGTTCGGCGCGAAGCGGTATGTAAATTCAGATAATCAGGTCGCTGGCGTCCAGGTTGGCGATCCGGAAGTTCTCCAGAACGATCATGTCATCGCCGCCCAGATCAATCAGAACATCGCTGCCGAACTGTGATGCTGCTGCGATGACATCTGCGGCCGCCGCAAAGCCATAGTCAGACACATCCAGCATGTCCTGATTGTTGCGGAAATCGCGCACTGAGTCGACGTCTCCGCCCACTTCGAACACAAAGACATCGTTGCCCTGACGGCCCCAAAGGTCATCATTGCCCGCGCCACCTTTCAGGCTGTCGGCACCCAATCCACCGACCAAGGCATCGTTGCCGTTGCCGCCTTCCAGCCGGTCATTGCCGTTTCGGCCCGTCAGGAAATCGTCTCCGTCATCGCCGCGCAACCGGTTCGCGCCTGCATCGCCGCGAATGTCATCATCCCAGACGCTGCCGCGTACATTTTCAATGTTGACCACGGTGTCGATCTGATAACCGCTGGTATCGACGATCTGCCCCCTGGCCAGATCCGCCTCGATTCCGGTAAAGCCGCTACGATCTTCGTAATAGTTGTCCGAGTTATAGCTGACTTCGTCGATGCCGCCGCGCCCGTCTATATAATCGCTGCCTGTCAACGGGTTGAACCAGTTGTCATTTCCGTCACCGCGCAAGTCGTCCGAGAAGATACTCGCCCGGATCACCTCAATATTCACGATCGTGTCAGTATCACCAAAACCATCGCGCACCGTTCCGGCCGCCAGATCCGCTATGATTCCCAGACTACCGGAGCCATCGTTACTGTTGTAATCGCGAGCATAGTCCGCCCGGTCAAATCCCGAGCCCCCGTCGATAAAGTCGTTCCCGGCATACCCGCGGAAGGATTCCCAACCGTCGTTGGCCGCATTGCCGCCGATCAATGTGTCTGCACCGCTGCTTGCGTGCACATATTCGATGTCAATCAGTGTATCGGTCCCGCCGAATTCATCGGTCGCAGTGCCCAGGGCGAGGTTCACCGTAACGCCAACGTCGCCATAGTAATAGACATAGTCATAATCGGTTCCGCCGGTCCCGCCGTTCAGGATGTCGTTGCCAACACCGCCGTACAGATAGTCTTCGTCATCGCCACCAAAGATGCGGTCATTCCCGTCGCCGCCATCCATCCAGTCGTTGCCTTCGTCGCCGCGGATCGTGTCATTGCCGCCTTGCCCGTACAGGCTGTCATCCCCGCGTCGGCCGTTGATCGTGTCGTTTACGTTGCTGCCGAAGATCCTGTCGGTTGCAAAGGTTCCATTAAATAGTGGCACGTGGTCGTCCTCCCAAAAAATATTTCAATAAAAGGTGTTACCGGGAACAAACTATTCGATCAAGCTAAAGCGGCCTTTGATAATTCGCAAGAAATTTGCCGAAGCAAAGTCATGCTACACGCTTCTGTCGCGCCGTGTTAGCGTCTAACCTTTGATGCAAAAGGCCCGGTTGTTCGAAAAGGGTTTGCAGCTGTCCAGGCAGCGCCAGACCGGGACCCGACATGCAATTTTGGGAGGAGCCAAATAATGCTGATCGTTACAGGAATAATCGAATTAAATGCCGACAAGATCGGACCGGCGCAAGCTGCGGCAACAAAGATGATGGAGGAAACCCGAAAGGAACCGGGATGCATCGTCTATGAGTTTTCGCAACTGGTCGAAGCCCCCCACAAGTTCCGCGTTTACGAAGAGTGGGAGGACATGGAGGCACTCAAACTTCACGGCCAGACCGCGCATATGGCGGCGTTTCGCGAAGCTTTGGGCGATATCGGCGTCACCTCGCGCGAGATCTTTACAGTCTCAAACGGCGTCAAAGCGCCCTTGGGTTAAAGTCAGACTTCAAACAACACCCGCGCCGCTTTCAACAGCACTCTGGGGTCCCGGTCGGTTCGCACGACCGGGATCGGAGCGCTGTGTCCGGTCAGGGCATGAACAGCGGCGCGGGCGCTGCGAACCGAGTATTCAACGGTGAAAACCGTATCGCGTGGAAGCTCAACATATTGTCCCATCAGGGCAAAGTTTTCGGCCTCCTCGGGCTGGGTCTTGGGACGATCACCCGGGCAGCGTGGCATGAACTGACTGGTGATGTAGGGCATCCGGGCGGGGATCACCCTTGCCCCGTCGAACCAGTTGCGTTGCGCACCTGATGGCGCAAGCTGACCGCAGAGTTCATCCAGAATTTCATCACCCGTGGCCTGCCACATCGGTTTTTTCACATGATCGCCATTGCGATCCCCGCGCAAGCCATAGCCCCAAAGTACCACTGATCCGTCAGATTGCGCCCGGAAATGCGGTTGGTGGAACATCACGAATGACATCAGCCAGCCGCTGTCGCGGATTGTGACCAGTCCGCCGGTTCCGGTCGCGTTGCCGGTAAATCCTTCCAGCCAATCGCGAAAGTCGGGTCGGTTCATCGTCACTGTGAAGGACGTCCAGGCCGATTTGCCTATGTCATCCGCGAAAGCCCCGGGTGTGCCAAACCCTGAATGCGTTGACGCCAGATCACGCCACAGATCCCAGGACGGGCAGGGGCCGGGCTCCAATGATGGCGCCGTCGTGTTGCTGCCATAGGTGGCGCCGTCGGTCATGGATCCAAGCGTAATGAAAACCCGGTCATCGGCGGTCACCGCAACGTGCTTGCCATCGGCCATCTTAAGACCAACCACACGTCGGGCGTTGGCGTCGCCCTCGATTTCGACCTGCGAGATTGAGGTCGATGGATCAAACCGCGCGCCCTTTGTTTTCAGCCAGATAACGATCGGTGCGATCAGGCTGTCATACTGGTTGTACCGGGTTCGCAAGATCCCCTTGATCTGCGCAAACCCCGGGAACAAGTGAATGAATCTCTGCAGATAGCGTCGCATTTCGACCGCCGAATGCCAGGGCTGAAACGAAAACATTGTCGACCACATGATCCAGAAATTGCTGTCAAAGAACGTGCGGTCGAAACAGTTGGAAATCGTACGGTTGCCCAATCTCCGTTCGGGCGTCAGCAAGACCCGGTTCAACGCCAGAATGTCTGCTGGCGACAGCCCCAGATGGTCCATGTCTGCCTTTTGGCCATTGGCGACCAGCCGACAGTTCGAAGAGGCCTGAACCATTTCATTGAAAGCGAAGATGTCGTCCCTGGCCGAAATGCTCTGGTCGTCAGCGGACGGGATGCTTGAGAGCAAATCGAAGGTGTTCAGAAAGTTCGGCTCAAACATACGACCGCCGCGCGACAGAAACCCCGGACCGTCCGCGCCGGTCCCGTCAAGCGCACCGCCGGGCTGTGGCTGGTCGTCGAAAATCCGGATGCTTGATCCCGCCACGCCGGCGTCCCGGATCAGGAACACCGCCGCTGACAGGGCTGCAATGCCGCCTCCGATCATATAGTGAATTCCGCCGTCGACCTGCTGGCTCATTGTGCAATCCTCCCGTTGCGCCACATATTGCTATGCAAGTCTGACACGGTCCCGGCGGGCTGACCTTGCTCTGGCGCAAGGACGATCAGGATTTCCATGGAAGCAGGGCGCCCGCCTGTCCAAAGCCCGGGCAATCAAAGTCACCTGCGCGGTGATTTGCGTGTGTGGCGGGGTTTGTGGGAAGGGCCGCGTGGCGAAGGTGGTCCGGGGTCGACCGGTAGGTCCTGCCATATCCCAGGGGCCAATCCGTCAAGCGTCCATTCTCCGATCCGATACCGGATCAGACGCAGGGTCGGGTGGCCAATAGCAGCTGTCATCCGCCGCACCTGACGATTTCGACCTTCGCGGATGGTCAGCTCTATCCAGGTATCTGGCACCGACTTGCGCACCCGGATCGGAGGGGTGCGGGGCCACAATCCGTCAGGTTCATCAATCCGGCGGGCGTCTGCTGGTCGGGTCAACCCGTCTTTCAGCATTACTCCCTTCGCCAGTGCGTCAAGCGCGGCATTGTCTGGGGTGCCTTCGACCTGCACCCAATAGGTCTTGGCCAGCTTGTGCTTGGGGTCCGAAATCCGGGCTTGCAGCCGTCCGACATCGGTCAACAACATCAACCCTTCGCTGTCACGATCAAGCCGGCCGGCCGGATACACCCCGGGGCAGTCGATATAGTGCGACAGCGTTCGGCGCGGGCCGCCTTCGGTCCCGGCATCGGTAAACTGAGATAACACATCATAGGGTTTGTTGAAACGGATCAGGCGGGCCATGGCCAGATCCGCTACCTGAAACAGCGCCGGATGGGAACACCTGCTGCAATCTTGACCTTGTGAGAATGTCATGTGCCTGTCGCTTAATCACCCTAAACGTGCTTCGACATGTAGTGGAAACTACGGGCTTGCCAGCTGAGAACCACGATATATAGTTCCCGTGATGCTGGGGCGGGTTCCCCGCTCTGGTGCCGCAACTGGCAGACAGAGTGAGGGACGAGTCGCACATGGACGGAGACTTCAGGACAGAGTTCGTACGCGAACCCGGGATATTGAAACAATACCCGGCGCTGGTGTTGAACGCTGACTATCGCCCCTTATCCTATTACCCCTTGTCGCTATGGCCCTGGCAGGAGGCGGTCAAGGCGGCCTGGCTGGAGCGGGTGGACATCGTCGCCGAGTATGACGAGGTTGTCCGAAGCCCCAGTACACAGATCCGAATACCGTCGGTTGTTGTACTGAAAGACTATGTAAAACCCCAAAAGCGCGTGGCCTTCACGCGCTTTAATCTTTTTTTGAGGGACCAGTTTCGCTGCCAGTACTGCGGATCGAAAGGGGATCTGACGTTTGATCACGTCGTGCCGCGCGCTGCGGGTGGCGTGACGAGTTGGGAGAACGTGGTTGCGGCCTGTTCGCCTTGTAACTTGCGCAAAGGGTCGAAGTCATTGCGGCAGGCGAACATGGCATTGCGCAAACCGCCGAGACAACCCGGCGCGGAAGAACTGCGCAACACGGGCCGCAAGTTCCCGCCCAACCACCTGCATGACAGCTGGATCGATTTTCTTTACTGGGACGCCGAACTGGACGCGTAAACAGGGGTTTTGACCGTTTTGTACTTGGCCTGACATGGGAGTTGGCCGTTTTGTACAAAAGGCTTTGGACCCTGTTTAGATCTTCTAGGCGGCTGACCCGGACAGATCGCAGATGCGATGATCCCGTCCAACAGCCCGCAGGTGCGTCACAGAAACCTGGACCGATCCAGGGATCAGGACTGTGGTGCCTTGGGTGCTGCTTTGGCTTTGGGTTTGACCTTGGGCGCTTCGGGTTTGGAAAACGCCTCTCTTTCAAGACGGGCCTTGCGCAAACGATCTGTCTTGGCTTCGCGCTTTTCCATTTCCTCGTCAAGGATAAGCCGAACGGCGCGGGTGGTTTTATCGCCCAGTGTTTCCGCACGCGGAGCTGCGGGTTTGAACAACGTATTCTTTGTAAGTTTCGCCATCTTTCAATCTCCTAGAAGGGCAGATTGCCGGGGCTGGACTTTTGGCAAACTGGTTTTGGGTTGTCTGAATGGATTGGTGCCGGGGTCGGGACGTTGATAATCCCGAGCACGCTCAGCACACGGATGTTTAAGAGTTTCAGAAAACGGCGTCTGCTTCGGTCGCCACAGGTTTCATCTTGAAGCCAGCGGATTTCGCGGCTGAGACAAAAGCTTTGCGCGCTGCAGTCACGGTTACTAGACAATTCATCGCGGCATCGATCCGGTCGAGCGCATGTTCACGCCTGGAATCGGCAACTGGCCATTTTTTGTGGAGCCAGTAACAGGCTTGTTCGATTGTCGTAAATTTTTGAGTGCGCCCGTTCGGCGACACGATAAGTGTAATGGGTGTTCCCCAGTGAATTTCTATCAATTATTTCGTTCCATAGGTTGTCAGGATGACCATCTCCCAAGATCAGGGGGCATTGCACAAATCAAAGCGGGTGCTGCCTGAGGCAACTCCCGCCTTGGTGTTCAATTGGATGCGGGCTTTTAAGCCAGAGCGATATTGCTCGCGCTTTCACGACCGTCACGACCGCTTTCAAGGTCGAAGGTCACAGCTTGTCCATCGTCAAGCTGTTGAATGCCGGCGCGCTCCAGGGCGGAAATATGAACAAAAATGTCCTTTGATCCATGCTCGGGGGCAATAAAACCGAAACCTTTTTGAGTGTTGAACCATTTCACGGTGCCATTGGCCATCGTGATGTCTCCTAGATTTTTTGCCTTCCACATAATGTGACGGCTTGGCTCAGTGTCGACGTATGATCAACTGAGGCCGTTAGGAAACAGAGGGTCGTAGGAAGATGCTTTGCATTCCCTACCTATGTACGCATCACCGCGATTACCAGTGCCAGAGAAATAATAGTGTGACGTCTGCGTGTTTCGATGTGCTGTCAGGGACTGCCTTGTTTTGTCGTCAGAGCCCTGGGACGGCTTGCATTTACCGGCGATAGCGGGATGCGGCGATCCAGAGGATCGCGAGGCCGATGGACACAACCGCGTTCCAGCTGGCCATGCTGAGGCCGAGCATCTCCCACGGGACGTCGTCACAGCGCACCAGCGGGGCGGCCATGATCTGTTCGAGCAGCTGTTCGGGGGTGAGGTTGCTGACATCGCCTGCGGTGCAGGATGTCGGACCTTCCCACCAGTCGCGTTCGACTCCGGTGTGATAGATGCCGATGCCGGCGGTTGTAAGGGCGGCGAGCGCGCCGAGCAGGGGCAGGGCGGCACCGGGCAGGGCAAGGGCGACGAGGCCGATCACAACGGCGGCCGCATGGGGCCAGCGTTGCCAGAGGCACATCTTGCAGGGGGCCATATCGCCCAGATACTGAAACCCGAAGGCGCCCAGAAGCATCGCAGCCGAGCCGCCAGCGGCCAGAATAATCAGAAATCTACGCATCAGAGATATTTCACCGCGATAAAGCCGCCAACCAACAGAACGACGAACAGGGTAAACATAAGGCCCAGACGCTTTTCGATGAAGTCACGAATGGGAGCGCCGAAGAAATAGAGCAAGCCCGCGACAACGAAGAACCGCAGGGCCCGCGCCAGGATCGACGTCATAATGAAGGTGCCCAGCGGCATGGCCGTCCAGCCCGACATGATGGTGATCACCTTGTAGGGGAAGGGGGTGACGCCTGCGGTCAGCACCGCCCAGAACCCATAGTCATTGAACTTCTGGTTGAACGCTTCCATCGCGTGGGCCTTGCCCATGGCGGCGAGGATCGGCTGACCGATGCTCTCATAGGCGAAGGCACCGATGGCATAGCCCAGCAGTCCGCCCAGAACCGACGCAACCAGGGCAACGCCAGCGATGGCCCAGGCCTTGTGGGGGCGGGCGATGATCATCGGAATCATCAAGACATCGGGGGGAATCGGAAAGACCGAGCTTTCGATGAAAGCGACAAAGGCCAGCGCCCACATCGCATTTGGGCTTTCGGCCATGGCCAGCGTTTTTTCATAAGTGCGTTTCAGCATCACGTCAGTCCATCGCGCTGGCCGTTGGGGTGGTTCGGGTCAAACCACTCCTGTGGGGGGGCGTCAAGTGCAACAGACATGCGGGCTGGCGCCCGAGGTGGGCGCCAGCCAATGTCAGATGTCAATCAGCGCAAGGTAGCTGACACAGAGTATCGCCGGGGGTGCAGAAGCCAGGCACACATTGTGGGCCTTGGTAACCGGTGGGCGAATCCGGGATACAGGCGTAATCGGTGGTTGCGGTTGCACCTGTGCAATTCACGTTTTGCAGGCAGTTTTCCTGTGTCCCGGTACTGAACTGATACATAATCAGGCTGAATTGGACGCCTTCGGGGCTGCATGTGACTGTTCTGGATTCGGTTTTCGTAATCGACACAGTGCTTTGAAACGCTTCTGACGCTGCAAACGTACTTGCAACCGATTCGCCGACCTTTTCTCCGGTGCCGAGCACGCTGAAACTGTCCTCAATCGATAGGGTGACGGTCGCGCTCCAGGTTGCGGACGTGGACCAGGTATTTGTGCGGCTGGTGCCGACTGTGATCTCTTGGGAAAGCGTGCAGTCCGCACTCTGACAGGATTGAACCTGGTGCCAATAGCCGATTGTGCTGAGCGCCGATGGTGACACGGGCATCCAGTAGCAGCGCTTGGAGACCTGAACCGGATCGGGGGCGAAGGTGTCGTTATCGCAGGGATAGACCGGGTCATTTGCATGCAGGAACCGCCAGTTATAGGTGTTATCTGCGCCATATCGCATTAGCACGACATCTGTGGACTGAAGATCGCAATTCTGGCCTTCGGTGGCGCATTCGACGAGTGTGCTGCCGTCAGACAGGCTGTATGGGGCGGACGTGCTGTACTGACAGACTTTGTCAGGACCATCCAACGGGTTGTAACTGAAATAGTCGTTGGTGCAGGCCATCTGCGATACACCATCGCCGGACATCAGCGTGTACATCCATGTATCGTCAAGACCATAGCGGACCCAGTAGATTAGCCCGGTATCCGGCAGGGTGAACGTGTCACCTTCGTTTGCGACCGTGGAAAAGCTGTCAGAGGGGGCCACATCCAGGATATTGGTGGTGGTAAAGGCACATTGCTTGTCCTTGTCGTCGGCCGGGTTGCCCCAGAAATTGTTGCAAGCAATCCGGTTTAATCCCTGAGTGATGATGTACGTGTAATTTTCGTCCTCGCCATACCGCATGGTGATAACATCAACGCTGTCGTCCGGGTAACAGTGATCGCCCTGACTGGCACAGTTGATCCAGCTGGCACTTTGCAGTTGACCGGTTTGTTGGGCCGTAGCAGGGTCGTTGGATTCGGCCCAGGCAAGGGCGGGGGATAAGCCGCAGGCCAGCGCAATGCCGGCCGCGGCCAAGAGAAGCGTTTTCATGAAAGGTCCTTTCGCAAGACAGTGGTGACGTGTCGACAACTTTAAGGTGATTCCCGTTATACGGGAAATACTAAACCTAAGATTGTAAATATAGTTGGCGACGAGAGGTCTGCGGAGGCGGTTTTGGGGCGCAATTCGTTTCGGCACCAAACGAGTTGGTGCCGCGTTGCGGTTGCCCATCCTTTTGGTTGCGGCACAGCATGGTCCGGAGAAACCAAGGTGTGACTGGAACTTTGTCCGTGAAGATGACTTTTTCGCTGGACCTCCCGGTGCGGTTTGGGTACGCAGAGGACCGTGCCCAAGTGGCGGAATGGTAGACGCAGGGGATTCAAAATCCCCCGCCTTAACGGGCGTGCCGGTTCGAGTCCGGCCTTGGGTACCAACCTGATTTTAGGTTATAATCCGGCCTCTCAGAACCCCCTTACAGGGGGGTCTGGGTGTTCGTTATGGCTGCCGCCCCCCAGCCTTCCGGGTAGGCTCACAGGCTTGGGAAACCGGCAATGTCACATGTTTCTGGATGCCCACATCCGAAGGCCTGCAGACCCTGGTCCGACACATGGAAACGTTGACGGACCATCGGTGCAAGCCTATCACAAAAGGATATATAAAAAATTTTAGGGAGGTTGATTAGACTATGAAACTGACTTCGAATTCAGCCCTGGGCAAGGTTTTCGTTTCGCTGGCACTGGCTTTCTCACTTGGCAGCGCGCCGGCACTGGCAGGCGCGAACTTTCCGCTGCTGACACCCGATGAAACCACGGCTTATATGAACGCCCCGCAACCGGATGACGATCTTGCCGAAGACCGCGCCATTGCGATGGTGCGGGCAGATGGTCCGGGGATCCGCGTGGCTGCTCCATCTGGTTTCAAACTGCGCTCACCGGTGAATTTCGATATCCGGATTCAGCCTAAAGACGGCATTCCTGTCGTCATGTCGTCGCTGAAGATCGAATATCGGCTTGGCCCGATCTGGACGGACGTCACGGGCCGGTTGGCCGGGCATGGATCTGTCATCGGAACGCAACTGAAAGCCAATGGCGCGGATCTTCCGCTTGGCAAGCATCAGATCAGGCTGACGGTGACGGACAGCGAAAACCGCAAGACGCAGGCTGTCGTCAAGTTTGCCGTCGTCCAATAGCGTCTTACGGCGCTTTTCGACAATCAAACCGAGAGCGCGCCCATGCAGGCGGCGGGTGTTATTTGCAACCGTCCTCGGCCCAGACTTTGAGGGTCTTTTTCAACATCCCGCCATAGGGGTGTTCGATACGCGCGGCACGTGTTGCAACGGCGCTATAGGACTGTGCCTGATCGCACAAGCGATCCTGCGTCCAGTTATGGCAGTTGCTGCAAGACTGATCTTTCCACAGCTCTTCCGAGAGCCCTTCGAATGGTGGAAACAAGGGGGATCTGTCGATCAGATCAGCAATGCTCTGACCATCCAACTCGTGACCTGAAAAGGTCAACGGGGTGACAAAGGTCAGGAATTTCGGAGACTCCTGTGCAACCTGAGCCACAGCCGCAGGTTCGGCTTGAGCCTGGATCATCGCGATTTCCACTTTGGCCAACTCTGCATACACACCTTCTGGAAAGGCTGCCAAATAGGCTTGATAGTCGTCCAGCTCCCCCGATTTGGCGGCCTGTTCAATCATCGCGGCTTCGTCAGGTTGGTCAGAGGCGGTCTGATCGTTTGCTACGGTTTCTGCTGCCAGCGGATCTTTCGAGTTCCCTTGCGAAAGTGCTTCGACTTCGGCCCTGACAAGGTCGGAATATGCGCCATCGGGAAACGCCTCAAGATAGGCGATGTAATCTTCGACCCGCCCGGTATCCTGCGCGATCGACAGAACTTCCTGCTCGCGGGCCAATTGCGCCTCGGCGTTTGTGACGGTCTGCGGATCAGCAACCGGCTGCTTGGGCTGGGCTGTCTCGGGCTGCTGGGTGGCGATGTCTTCTGACAGGATTTCGGTCAACAAATCACGCGCTTGCGGCGCGAATGCGCTGTTGCGATAGTTGCGCAGGAAAAGCACCAACTGCACTGGGTCGCGTGTTTCCCGGATCGTTTCCCACAATTGCAATTCTACCTGATCTTCCGGCGACAAGGATTTGACCTGTGAAAACACGAATTCACCCGTCAGCGAAGACGTATCCCATGGCGTCTGGAGCCCTTGCGTGTCGCGCAAAACCTCGATCCGGACCTGACGAAACAAAAGCTCGATCGGCAAGCCCGGTTCCGGGATGAAACGGGACAATGCCAGCGTGAACGGGCTGTTGCCCAAGGTCCCATCGGTGGCCACCGCGCCGGGCGACGTCGAATAGGAAATGAACGTCCCGGTCGGCGCCTTCATTTCGGCCAGACCATTGTCGTTCATGTCGGGGATGTCGACAAACGGGTTGTCCCGGCAGGCATCCAGAATGACAATATTGCGCCGGTTCTTGGCTGATGCCATCTGCCGCAACACCGAGGCTGTCGGAATTGCCATCAGGTCAAGATCTGCGGCGTCCGTCAGGCTGACATCCGTCGGCAACAGATAGTTCGTTCCAAAGGACTGAACACCATGCCCGGCATAGTAAAACAGCCCCGTGGCATCCTGACCCGCACCGCGCAGCGCCCGCCCGAACTGGGCAATCCCGCGATTAAGGGCAATGCGGTTCGTGTCGATCAGCAGTGTGACGTCAAACCCCTGATCCTCAAGTGTGCGCGCCATCAACCGCGCATCCGCAACCGGGTTGTCCAAAGTCGCGACAGAGCCATAGTTCTGGTTGCCGATGACCAGCGCCAGCCGCGTCTCGGCCTGTGCTGGTGCCGCAAGAACAAGCCAAGCGGCCAACATCAAAAGGCCACTCACCCATCTGTGCGATAGGTGTCTGACGTTACTCGACAACTGCAAATTCTATCCTTCGGTTCCTGGACTTATTCTTTGGCGTGTCATTCGGGGCCACCGGTCTGGCTTCACCAAAGCCGACCGTGACGATGCGCGCGCCGTCAATTCCCTTGTCGATAAGATAGGTTGTGACTGAGCCGGCCCGTGCTTCTGACAGTCTTTGGTTGGATGCCGATGATCCGTCTGAATCCGTGTGGCCGCTGACTTCGATCTTCATGCCCGGGCAGCGTGACACCACATCGAAGAGCTGGTTCAATAATGCCCCGCTGGACGGATCCAAAGCCGAGCTTCCGGGTCTGAAATAGATGTTGCCCGAGCGGGACAGGATGTCAAAGCGGCCGATACAGGCCTCTTCATCAAACGTCCCTTCAGCTTCTAGCGCGACTTTTGCCGGGGCGGCTGCAGGCGTTTCCGGTGCCTGGGTAACTGCCGATTGCCGTTCGAAGAGAAAGTCGAACGTCACGGTTGCGACAGGAAGAATTGTCACCCCGGCGGCGTCCTGCAGTTTCTCGACCCCATCGGTCAGATCAAAATCCGCGGTCGATACCGAAATCGGTTGTGCCGTGGCGACGGATACCAGGTTGTCGGTCAGAAGCGTGACAACAACATCAGCCTCATCAGCCTTTTCGATGCCATGTAGGGCAAGCGTATAGGGTAGCCGAATTTGTTGCCGCCGCGTCTTGGCAAGATCGCTCACCAAGGCCGCGTCAATCTGGGTTGTTATCGTGGCCTGCGGAAACTTGAAGCTTTCGAACAACAAGAAGCGCATGCGGACATTGCGCAGGTCAACGTTCGTATCGACCGACTCCAGCATCACTTGAACAGTGGCGGACCCATCTGGCTGAATCTCTCCGGTGAACGTCGCAAAGCGGCTGATTTCTATCACCGATCCGTTTTTCACGGATTGGAAATTCAGGGCCGAGCCCTGGTTTTGCAAAACCCAGCCGCCGTCAAACGGGTTGGTTTGAGCCACTGCGGTTGTAGGAGCGACGATCTGAATACAAGTCAGCGCACATATCAGATAAAACGACCGCACAGCGGCCCCAAAAGTAGAAAAGAGCATCTCCCGCCTCCCGCCTGAAAGCCGCGATTTTTTGCAAAGCCCTCATATGGTTAGATCGCACGAGTTAACCTACAGTTGGAGCGCGCGAACCGTCAAGCAAAGTTAACCCCGCGGAACGATGGGCTGATGTGGGCATACCGAAGGATCCCCACGGAGTCTGTTACTTCTGAACCGGTTGAAAAAAGGATCACACCAAATCGTGCCTCGCCTTGGACGTGGTCTGCCCCGATGATCAGGAAACGGATCACTTGGGATCGATCAGAACAGAGCCCAGTGATCTGACGGCGGGTCGGAGAATCCTCTGGCTTTGTTCTCGCTTCGGATCGATTCGCGTCTTGATGCGCGCGTTACTTGGTTAGGCCGCCTGCCGGGCAACCCACGTTGTATGTTTCGGTAAATTGCGTTTTAGCCGCCTTTGTGGCCGCTCGGGCTACCTTATGGGGGCGTCGCCAATGCGTCACCCAACATGATTGGGCCAGTTCGCGGGACCCGAGAGACATACCGGTTTGAATGCGCAGGGACTGGAGCGTTGAAAAACGGCGGGGCGCTGAATGCTTCCCCGCCGTCTGAGTGTTTTCGGGCTTAGTTGTTATTGGGCTTCTTGCGTTTGGCACCGGTTCGGTTTTCCGACCGTTCCATTTTCTTGCGATAGAACTCATCGGATTGCTTGGCGTTGACCAAAGCCGAGCTTGGCTTGGGCAGCGTATAGCCGGTGATGCCGTTGCGCTTGAAATACAGGGCGGCAAACCGCGTCCCCATGTCAAAGCTGCTTTTGGGATCGAAATGCACCTGATCGACCTTGGTGTAGCCTTTGGTCGAAAAGATGAACACGTTGGAGTGCGTGTCGGCATAGTTCTGTTGGGTGTCGCGCACGATCTGCATTTGCGGCTCAAACCGTTTCAGGCGCTCGCGCTCGGGCCAGTTGGTCTGGGCCAGATAGATGTCGGTGCTCTGGCCAAGGCTTTGCTGCATCCGGTCGAAGAAATAGGGCAGATTTTTGTGATAATTGTCGACGTTGCGCGCATCCGCAGCACCTTGTGCCCAGAAAATCCCTTTTAAAACAGGTGTTTTGCCCTGAGCTTTGATCCGTTTCGTCAAGGCCTGATAGTCGCGCACCATTTGATCGAACAGCTCGCCCCGCGTGTCGGGATACCAGTCCAGCCGCCCGGGTTCGGTGCGAGGGTAGATCGACGTGCCCCCATGCGAGGTTTTCTGAATGATGAAATTGTTGATGCCATTGGCCTCTAGCGACTTGATAAAGCCGTATTCGGGGCCGAAATTCATGGCGTTCTTGGAGTCCTGACCATCGGGGAACCGGTTTCCGCCTTTGGTATCGCTGTAGTAGATCTTTTTCTTCGCAGCCGCGGAATCCGGAACCTTTCGTGCGATCGTGGTGCCAACCATGTTGGACTGGCCGCCGAAAATGAAAATCAGAACGTCGTTGCTGCCCGCCGTCGCTGCCGCAGGAACTGACGCGACAGCGATCAATGCTGCTGCCCCCAGTTTTCCTGCGGAGCGTAATCGTCGCGCAAACCATCCATTGAACATGTTACTCTCCTTGTTATCCTTGCCTGGCCGCATCGTAGCAGCCAGGGCTTTAGGCATATAGGCTAAAGAGAGCGGGTTTTTCCCCTAGGGCAGGGCCTTGCCGACGTTTTGGTCAACTGGCACTGCGACGGCGTCTTTTGCGACCTGACTGACCGCCGCTACCGCCTGCGCCAAAGGCGACGGCTGGTAAGGTCACAACGCTTGACAGGTGCGGGAACGGGTCGCTGGCATGCGGAATAGCGTTGGCGGCGACAAAATGTTCCTGAAACTTGGGTTCGATGGCGGTTTCCACCTTGGTGATCTCGCGCACGACACGTTCAATCTCGGCCCGTGCGGCGACGCTGCACAGCGCGATCCGTGCGCCGGTGCCAGCAGCATTGCCCGCGCTTGAGACATGGTCCAGCGGTGCGTCAGGGATCATGCCCAGCACCATCGCGTGCTTGGTCGAAATATGCGCCCCGAAAGCGCCCGCCAGAACCACTTTGTCGACCGTGTCGACGCCCATTTCATCCATCAGCAGCCGCGCGCCCGCATAAAGCGCGGATTTCGCCAGCTGGATGGCGCGGATGTCACCCTGGGTGACGGTGATGCGCGGCCCGCCGTCGGCGCTGGCATCATGCAGCAGATAGGCATGGGTGCGGCCCTCGGGGATGCAACGCTGGGTACCGGTCTGTTCCGCCGATCCGATCAGGCCGCTGGGATCCAGCAGCCCGGCCATGCGCATCTCGGCCACCGCTTCGATGATACCCGACCCGCAGATCCCGGTGATACCGGAGGTGGCCGTGGCGGCGTCAAACCCATCATCGGTCGACCACAGATCGCTGCCGATCACCCGAAAGCGCGGTTCTTTGGTAACGGGGTCAATCTCGATCCGCTCGATGGCACCGGGGGCCGCGCGCTGACCCGAACTGATCTGCGCGCCTTCAAAGGCCGGACCGGTTGGCGACGAACAGGCCAGAACCTGGGTGGTATTGCCCAACAACAGCTCGGCATTGGTGCCGACATCGACGATCAGCACCAGATCGTCGGATTTGCCGGGTTCTTCGGACAAGGCCACAGCGGCGGCATCGGCCCCGACATGGCCGGCAATGCAAGGCAGGATATAGACCCGGGCGCGGGGGTTGATCGCCGTGATCCCCATTTCGGGCGCGCCCAGCGACAGGCTGGCCGAGGTCGCCAGCGCAAACGGGGCCTGACCCAGTTCCACGGGGTCAATGCCCAACAGCAAGTGGTGCATCACCGGGTTGCAGACAAAGACCGTCTCGACAATCAGGGCCGGGTCAATCCCGGCTTCGTCCGCGATTGAAAGGGCCAGGTCGTTCAGCGCCTCGCGCACGGCATTGGTCATCTCGACGTCGCCGCCCGGGTTCATCATCACGTAAGACACGCGGCTCATCAGGTCTTCGCCAAAGCGGATCTGCGGGTTCATCAAGCCAGAGGATGCGGTGACTTCGCCGGTTTCCAGATCGGTCAGATGCGCGGCGATGGTGGTTGACCCAAGATCGATGGCCAGCCCGAACAGCCCGCCCTCGTGCAGGCCCGGCCAGATTTCGGTGATCCGCGCAGCAGCACCGGTGTGATCGCGGTGCAGCGCCACGGTGACGGTCCAGCCACCCTTGCGCAGGGCCGGCTGCAGCTTGGACAACAGCGACAGATCGGCAGTGACGTTTTCAACATCCCACTGGGTCTTCAACGCACGCTGAAGCCGCTCCAGATCGCCGGTGGGCGAGTGCATGTCCGGCTCTTCCACCTCGACGAAATACAGCCGTGTTGCTGGATCCATGCTGAGGGCCCGCGCCGTGGCGGCCTTGCGCACGACCTGCCGGTGCACCTGGCTTTCGGGGGGCACGTCGATCACCACGTCGCCCTGAATGGCCGCCTGACAGCCCAACCGGCGCCCGGGTTTCAACCCGCGTTTGTCGTCATACCGCTGCTCAACCGCATTCCAGTCGCTCAGCGCGTCGTCCGAAACGCTCACCCCATGCTTGGGAAACTCGCCATACGACGGTGTGATCTGGCATTTCGAACAGATCCCGCGCCCACCGCAGACCGAATCAAGATCGACGCCCAACTGCCGGGCAGCCGTCAGAACCGGTGTGCCGACAGGAAACCGCCCGCGTTTGCCAGAGGGGGTAAAAACCACAAGAGGATCGGTTGTCATGACAGGTCTTTCTGTTGCGCTGAACCGGGAAGATATGGAATTGCCCATAAAGCGAAAGACCGCCAGCGGCAATTTCCGTTCTGCTTACGGCATTTTCACCCGAATGCACCCCGCCAGATCGCAATCGACCGACCCTTGTGCTTCTTTCTTGTCTGAAAATACCCAAATTCCGCCCGGTGCAGCCCGCGTGCCCACCTTCAGACAAAAGACCCGGCGCCTCGGGCGCAACGCCCCTTTCGCCCGATCCCGATCCGTGACATAGGGAACCGCCAAACGAGGTCACGCATGAGGATTATGTGATGCAGATTCGTGAGGCTCTCACCTTTGACGATGTACTCTTGGTTCCAGGCGCGTCTTCCGTGCTGCCGTCGACGGCCGATACCCGGACGCGGGTCACCCGCCAGATCGCGCTGAACATCCCGCTGTTGTCGTCGGCGATGGACACAGTGACCGAAGCCCGCATGGCGATTGCCATGGCGCAGGCCGGTGGTATGGGCGTGATCCACAAAAACCTTGATGTGCTGGAACAGGCCCGCCAGGTGCGCCGTGTCAAACGCTTTGTCAGTGGCATCGTCTATAACCCCATTACCCTCACTGCCGATCAGACGCTGGCTGATGCCAAAGTCCTGCAGGAACGCTATCGCGTGACCGGGTTCCCGGTCGTGGATGGCGCGGGCAGGGTGGTGGGGATCGTCACCAACCGCGATATGCGGTTTGCCACCGATGACAAGACCCCGGTCCACACGATGATGACCTCGGATAACCTTGCCATGCTGCGCGAGCCTGCCGATCTGGAAGAGGCCCGCAGCCTGATGAAGGCGCGCCGGATCGAAAAGCTTCTGGTGGTTGATGGCGAGGGAAAGCTGACCGGCCTGCTGACCCTGAAGGACACGGAAGAGGCGGTTCTAAACCCCACGGCCTGTAAGGACAGCCTTGGCCGTCTGCGGGTCGCGGCCGCGACCTCGGTTGGAGATTCCGGGTTTGAACGCACCGAAGCGCTGATCGATGCCGGGGCTGACGTGGTGGTGATCGACACCGCACACGGGCATTCGCAAGGTGTGATCGAGGCCGTCAGCCGGGCCAAGAAACTGTCCAACGAGGTTCAGATCATCGCAGGCAACGTCGCCACCGGAGAGGCCACCCGTGCGCTGATCGATGCCGGGGCCGACGCGATCAAGGTGGGGATCGGGCCGGGCTCGATCTGCACCACGCGCATGGTTGCCGGCGTTGGCGTGCCGCAGCTGACAGCTGTCATGGATTGCGCCGCAGCGGCAGGTGACGTGCCGGTCATCGCGGATGGCGGTATCAAATTCTCGGGCGATTTCGCCAAGGCCATCGCCGCCGGGGCGTCCTGCGCCATGGTCGGGTCGCTGATTGCCGGAACCGATGAAAGCCCCGGAGAAGTCATTCTGTATCAAGGCCGTAGCTTTAAAAGTTATCGTGGCATGGGGTCTCTGGGCGCGATGGCGCGTGGCTCGGCAGATCGGTATTTTCAGAAAGATGCGGCCAGCGACAAGCTGGTGCCCGAAGGCATCGAAGGTCAGGTGCCTTACAAAGGCTCTGCGGCTGCGGTCGTCCATCAACTGGTTGGCGGGTTGCGCGCGGCGATGGGGTATACCGGCTGTGCCAGCGTCGAAGAGATGCGCAAGAACTGTCAGTTCGTCAAGATCACCGGGGCCGGACTGAAGGAAAGCCACGTGCATGATGTACAGATCACCCGGGAAAGCCCGAATTACCGTATCATGTAACCTTTTCAGAGGGTTGCATTGCTAACCTGAGGTACCCTATGACGCCAGCCGCACGTGTGCAGACTGCGACCGAGATCCTTGACACCATCCTGTCCGGCCGCGCGGCGGAACAGGCGCTGACAGGCTGGGCGCGTCGCAGCCGGTTTGCCGGATCCAAAGATCGCGCGGCGGTCCGCGATCTTGTGTTCGACGCCTTGCGCAGTCGCCGGTCACTGGCCGCCCTTGGGGGCAGCGAAACCGGACGTGGACTGATGCTGGGCCTCTGCCGTCGCGACGGGACAGACCCGGATACCCTGTTCACCGGTACCGGTTATGGTCCTGTGGTTTTGGACGATGACGAGCGTGACACCCAAAACACGCCGGGCTCTGACGCGGAACGTCTGGATATCCCGGACTGGCTTTGGCCACGTTTTGTCGACTCCTTGGGCGATCAGGCCGAAGCGGCGGCCCTGGCGCTGCAGCATCGCGCACCGGTGCATCTGCGCGTCAACCTGCGCAAGGGGGACCGGGAGTCTGCCATGGCGGCCCTGGCGCAGGATGGCATCACGTGTACGCCGCATCCGGCATCCCTGTCGGCGCTGAACGTATTGGATGGCGCCCGAAAGGTCAGGAATTCAACGGCTTACCAGCAAGGTTTGATTGAGCTTCAGGATGCCGCGAGTCAGGCCGTGGTCGATGCTCTGCCGGTGCGGGACGGCATGCGGATTCTGGATTTCTGCGCGGGTGGTGGGGGCAAGGCGCTGGCCATCGCGGCCCGGGCCGAGGTCTCGGTGTTTGCCTATGACGCGGACCCCGACCGTATGCAGGATCTGCCCGCCCGGGCCGAGCGCGCTGGTGTCGAGATCGTCCAGATCACACGCGCTGAGGCGGCAGCCCAAGCGCCGTTTGACATCGTTTTGATTGATGTGCCCTGTTCTGGCAGCGGCGCATGGCGGCGCGCGCCGGAAGGCAAATGGCGGCTGACACCAGAGCAACTTGACGATTTGCTGATTGTGCAGGCGAGCATTCTGGACCAAGCCGCACCTCTGGTCGCGGATGATGGTGTGTTGGCCTATGCGACCTGTTCACTGCTTTCGGATGAAAACTCGGCACAGATCGACCGGTTTTTAGGCCGCCACACGGGCTGGCAGTGTCTGTGGCAAAAAAGCTGGTCTGTGACAGATGGAACCGATGGATTCTTTGCGGCCCACTTGACCGCGCGCACGTGATTTCGATACTCAACCTTAGGTAGAATCACTCTATCTTAAGACGGGTTTAACAGTTGTTGCCCGAAATGGGGCAATCGAATCCCTGTCGGAGCCATGACGTTGAGCGGTCAAATCGACCCCATATTGCCGAACCTTAACGTAACCGCTCCGCCGGTTGCCCGCGTGGCAGCCGTTCTGGTTCTGGCGTTTGCGCTGGTTTTGGCGGCTTTACTGGCAGTTCCGGAGGAAGGGATCGTCATGCGCGCCCTGTTGGCCGCCGCTGCAACACTTGTTCTGGTCAGTGGCTTTGTCATGGTGCGCATCAGGATTGCGCGTCGTGGGCAGGATCTTGCACGCGACCTGCTGGCCGCGTTCATTGACAAGGACGCCAGCCCCAGTTTTGTCACCGACGGGGACGGCGCGATCCTGAAGCGCAACGCGGCTGCCCGAAAACGGTTTTCTGATAGTGAATTCGATTCGCTGGCGGGCACCCTGCGGGCAGTTCTGGCCAACCCTTCGGCCGCGCTGTATCGGCTGCAGTGCAAGGCCAGGGTCGACGGGGCGGCCCGCGAAGATGTGGTGACACGGCGGGGGCACGTGCGGTTGGCGGTGCACCAGTTGCCGGATGATGTGCTGTTGTGGCGGGTCGAGGATGTGGTTGAACGCGCCGCTGCCGGGCGCGGCCCAGACCACCTGCCGCTGCCGATGATCACAGTCGGGCGATCCGGGGCCGTGTTGTTCATGAACGACGCTGCGCGTACCCTTGCGGGCGGTCGAAAAAAGTCCCTGGATCAGCTGTTCTCGAAGCTACCGCTCAGATCCGGTCAGGCGAATACCTTGTCCGGCTGTGACGGCCCCACAGACGTGTTGTTGCTTGAGTGCGAAGGCTCAGCAGGGCGGCGGGAGCTCTATTTCATGCCGGTTCAGGGACCGCAGGCATTGGAACAGAGCCAGATTTCGGACGCGGTGCCGATCCCGATCCTCAAAATCTCGACCGGTGGTGCATTGATCGCGGCGAACCGGCTGGCCCAGGATCTTCTTGGACCCTCTGCCCAGACCGGCACGCCGTTGGCGGAGCTGATGCAAGGCCTGGGGCGGCCAGTGGCGGATTGGTTGCGCGCAACAGCCGAAGGGCAGGCGGCACCAAAAAGCGAATTCCTTCGCCTGACCCGCAAGGACAAGGAAGTGTTCGTGCAGGTCACGCTAAGCCGGGCGCTTGATGACGGCACGCCAATTCTGATTGCGGTGTTGACCGATGCGACCGAGCTGAAAACCCTTGAAGCGCAGTTCGTGCAAAGCCAGAAGATGCAGGCGATCGGCCAGCTGGCCGGCGGCGTCGCTCATGATTTCAACAACTTGCTGACTGCGATTTCCGGCCATTGCGACCTGCTGCTGTTGCGCCATGATCAGGGGGATCAGGATTATGGCGACCTTATCCAGATCAACCAGAACGCCAACCGTGCGGCGGCCCTGGTTGGGCAATTGCTGGCGTTTTCGCGCAAACAAACGCTGCGGCCCGAAGTTCTGGACTTGCGCGACACGCTGTCTGATTTGGCGCATCTGTTGAACCGGTTGGTGGGCGAAAAAGTAACGCTCACACTCAGTCACGACCCGGTCCTGCGCCCGATCCGCGCCGATAAACGCCAGCTTGAGCAGGTGTTGATGAACCTTGTGGTCAATGCACGCGACGCGATGCCCGGTGGCGGAGAAATCCGGATCGCAACCGAAGTGGCAAACCTTGCGGACCCGCTGTCACGCGACCGGGCAACAGTGCCGGCGGGCGATTATATCACCGTGAAGGTTAGCGATGAAGGCATCGGCATCGAACCGGACGCGCTGCAAAAGGTGTTCGAGCCGTTCTACACAACCAAACGTACCGGCGAAGGCACCGGGCTGGGCCTGTCGACCGCGTATGGAATCATCAAGCAAAGCGGCGGCTATATTTTTGTCGACAGCGTTCCGGGGACCGGCACGCAGTTCACACTCTATTTCCCGGTCAACGAACGTGAACAAGAGGCCGTGGCCCCGCGTCCGGAACGCGCACCTGTGTCGCTGCCCAAACACGGCGAAGGCGTGGTGCTTCTGGTCGAAGACGAAGCCCCGGTCCGCGCCTTTGCATCGCGTGCTTTACGTTTGCGCGGCTACACGGTGCTGGAAGCGGAATCAGCCGAAGACGCGCTGACCATGCTGGATGACCCGGACCTGACGGTGGATGTTTTTGTTACGGATGTTGTGATGCCGGGAATGGACGGGCCAAGCTGGGTGCGCAAGGCTCTGGTCGCGCGGCCCGGCGCCCGGGTGGTCTTTGTGTCAGGCTACGCGGAAGGGGCTTTTGGCGAATCCGAACCCGGCATACCGGATTCGGTGTTCTTGCCGAAACCATTCTCACTGAACCAATTGACGGAAACCGTTCACCAGCAGCTTCACTAAAATCAGGGAATACTGTCGTGGATCGCGAAATCTTCGGCACATTTGCGACGCATCAGGGCGTCGGTTTCAGCCGACAGAGTCAGGTCCATATCAGGGGACACATTTAGCCGTTCAAGGCTGATCCTCGTGCTCAGGCGGGACTGCAGAAAAGCCAAAAGCGTGTCGGGGTCTTCATAGCGAAACAACCGCGACACCGCGACGCCGTTGGGCCGGGGTTCGATAAACTTTGACTGCGTACCGACATTGGCAAATCCGGGAACCTTGTCCTGACAATGTGCTTTGACGAAGGCATCAAAGGTCATGTCATGGGTCGCATTTGGTTTGCCCCTCATGAACGCGCGTCGCCGATAGCGATACCAGCTGCCCAGCCACGAAATCGGCTCTCGAATGACGGCGATAAGCTCCATATCGGTCTTGGTGACCTTCTGGAACATCGGGTGAAAGAACCGGTTGTAGCGATAGACAGGCGCATGTTTCAACTCGGGAGGGTCAGAGACAACGATGTCGGCGCGATCCCGCAAGGCCGATTGCCACGCCGTTGTCCCGGTCTTGGGAACGGACAGGAACACCAGACGTTCTTTATGGAAAACAAGCATTTATCCGACACCTTGCACATAACTGGCTGCAAGTTTGGCGTAAACCACTCCTTAACTCAATTGGGAAACAGTGGAGGTGTGAAGAATTCTATTGAAATGTTCTCCTTTTGATCTCATAAGGAACATGAGGTGAACAAAGCAGAGATTGCCGCCCGGAACAGGGTGTGACAAGAAGGAAAGAGAACGGGACAATGGCGGATCTTTTGACGATGAGCAGCAAGAAAAACGCAGACAAACAAAAGGCGCTGGACAGCGCTCTGGCCCAGATCGAGCGGCAATTTGGCAAAGGCTCGATCATGAAGCTTGGCGATGACAACGCCGTTCAGGAGATCGAGGCCAGTTCCACCGGATCGCTTGGTCTGGATATTGCCCTGGGCATTGGCGGTCTGCCGATGGGCCGCATCATCGAAATCTACGGCCCGGAAAGTTCGGGCAAGACCACGCTGACCCTGCATTGCATCGCGGAACAGCAGAAAAAAGGTGGCGTTTGCGCCTTTGTTGATGCCGAACACGCCCTGGATCCACAATATGCCCGCAAACTGGGTGTCGATATCGACGAATTGCTGATCTCACAGCCCGATACGGGCGAGCAGGCGTTGGAAATCACCGACACATTGGTGCGGTCCGGCGCGGTCAATATGGTTGTCGTCGACTCGGTTGCGGCCCTGACTCCGAAATCCGAACTCGAAGGTGACATGGGCGACGCCAGCGTCGGCGTTCAGGCGCGTTTGATGAGCCAGGCAATGCGCAAGCTGACCGGATCGATCTCGAAATCGAAATGCATGGTCATCTTCATCAACCAGATCCGCATGAAAATCGGTGTAATGTTCGGAAGTCCGGAAACCACCACCGGCGGCAACGCGCTGAAATTCTATTCGTCGGTACGCCTGGATATTCGGCGCATCGGCGCGGTAAAAGATCGCGACGAAATCGTTGGCAACGCCACGCGCGTCAAGGTCGTCAAGAACAAGGTCGCGCCACCGTTCAAAGAGGTTGAATTCGACATCATGTATGGCGAAGGCATCTCGAAGATGGGTGAGCTGCTGGATCTGGGCGTAAAGGCTGGCGTGGTGAACAAATCCGGATCGTGGTTCAGCTATGGTGACGAGCGCATCGGGCAGGGGCGCGAAAACGCAAAGAGTTATATGCGCGAACATTCCCGGATCGCTCTGGAGGTTGAGGATAAGATCCGCGCCTCGCACGGTCTGGACTTTGACATGCCGGAAGGTGCGGCGGGCAGCGACGACATCCTCGAAGCCTGAGGCTTGCCAAAATGAAAGATCAAACAGGGCGCGCTGTCATGCGGGCCCTGTTTTCACATCTGCATTCGTGTCTGCGGCACCTGTAGCTGTGGACAGGGCCGGGGCAGAGGGCTAAACCTGCGCGATACCTGTGAAACCCGCCCGCGAAGAGACACAAAATGCCATCGCTGAACGATATCCGCTCTACCTTTCTGAATTATTTCGCCAAGAACGGGCACGAGGTGGTGGACAGCAGCCCGCTTGTGCCCCGCAATGACCCGACGTTGATGTTCGTCAATTCCGGCATGGTGCAGTTCAAGAACCTGTTCACCGGGGTCGAACACCGCGACTATCAGCGCGCGACGACCAGTCAGAAATGCGTCCGCGCTGGCGGCAAGCACAATGATCTCGACAATGTCGGATACACCGCACGCCACCATACGTTCTTTGAAATGCTGGGAAATTTCAGCTTTGGGGACTATTTCAAGGACGAGGCAATCCCGTTCGCCTGGGATCTGATCACAAAAGAATTCGGCATCGACAAATCGCGTTTGCTGGCGACCGTTTATCACACCGATGACGAAGCGTTCGAAATCTGGAAGAAAGTCGGCGTGCCCGAAGACCGGATCATTCGCATCGGAACCTCTGACAATTTCTGGCAGATGGGGCCGACTGGCCCGTGTGGCCCGTGCACCGAGATCTTTTACGATCATGGCGACCATATCTGGGGCGGTCCTCCGGGCAGCCCGGAAGAAGATGGCGACCGGTTTATCGAGATCTGGAACATCGTTTTCATGCAGAACGAGCAGTTCGAAGACGGCTCGATGAAAGCTCTGGATATGCAGTCGATCGACACCGGCATGGGGCTGGAACGGATCGGCGCGTTGTTGCAGGGCAGCCATGACAATTACGATACAGATCTGTTCAAGGCGCTGATCGAAGCCAGCGCGGATGTCACGAATGTTGACCCTTATGGTGATAAGAACGTGCATCATCGCGTGATCGCGGATCATTTGCGCTCGACGTCATTCCTGATTGCGGATGGCGTGATGCCCAGCAATGACGGGCGCGGCTATGTGTTGCGCCGGATCATGCGGCGCGCGATGCGGCATGCGCATCTGCTGGGGGCCAAGGATCCGGTCATGTACCGGTTGGTGCCGCAACTGGTTCAGCAGATGGGAGCGGCTTACCCGGAACTGGGGCGCGCGCAGTCCTTGATCGAAGAGACACTGCAACTGGAAGAAACCCGGTTCAAGCAAACGCTGGATCGTGGGTTGAAGTTGTTGGACGATGAACTGGATGGTCTGGCCGACGGGGCTCCACTGCCGGGTGGCGCGGCGTTCAAGCTGTATGACACATACGGGTTCCCGTTGGATCTGACGCAGGACGCGTTGCGTGAAAAAGGTCGCGAGGTCGATACCGAAGGGTTCGACACAGCCATGGATGAACAAAAGGCCAAGGCCCGTGCCGCGTGGTCCGGATCGGGCGAGGCGGCAGACAATGCGGTCTGGTTCGATGTGCTGGATGCTGACGGGGCGACCGATTTCCTGGGCTATGACACTGAAAAGGCCGAAGGTCAGGTCGTGGCCTTGATCGCGGATGGGCAGCAGGTTGATGCGTTGACCGAGGGTACCAGTGGTTGGGTCGTGGTCAATCAATCGCCGTTTTATGGTGAATCCGGGGGCCAGATTGGCGACACCGGTGTGATCCGACGGTTGGAAAACCGTGACGATGTTGCGCTGGTTGAAGACACCCGCAAATTCGCTGATGGCAAGATCTATGCCCATAAGGTTCTGATTGAACGCGGCACGCTGGCCAAGGGTGAGCCGGTCGAGCTTGAAGTGGACCACAGTCGCCGCACGGCGATCCGGGCCAACCACTCGGCCACGCATTTGCTGCACGAAGCGCTGCGGCAGGCCTTGGGCGATCATGTGGCGCAGCGCGGGTCGCTGAATGCGGCGGATCGTTTGCGGTTTGATTTCTCGCACGCCAAGGCGTTGACGGCGGAAGAACTGGCATCGGTCGAAGCCGAGGTGAACGACTATATCCGCCAGAATGCGCCTGTTGATACGCGGATCATGACCCCGGACGATGCTCGCGAGTTGGGTGCACAGGCGTTGTTTGGTGAGAAATATGGCGACGAAGTGCGCGTGGTGTCGATGTGCACGCAATCCGGATCGGGCAAGGGCAGCGACGGGGTGACCTATTCGCTGGAATTGTGCGGCGGAACCCATGTGAAACGCACTGGCGATATTGGCGAATTTGTTCTGCTGGGCGACAGTGCGTCCAGCGCCGGAGTGCGCCGGATCGAGGCCCTGACAGGCGTGGGTGCGAACGAATATGTTTCGAAAATGCGTAACGTTCTGAATGCGTTGCAATTGGAGCTGAAAGCGGCGCCAGAGGAATTGGTGGATCGGATCAAGTCAGATCAGACCAAGCTGCGCGAGCTGAACAACGAAGTGGCGCAACTGCGCCGCGACCTTGCGATGGCGGGCGGTGGCAGTGCCACGGTCGATGTGCATGAGATCAATGGCGTGCAACTGGTGGCTCAGGTGCTGAGCGGCGTCACAGGCAAGGATCTTCCGGCGCTGATTGATGAACACAAGGCGCGCTTGGGCTCGGGCGCTGTGTTGCTGATCGCTGATACCGGTGGCAAAGCGGCCGTGGCCGCAGGCGTCACAGCGGACCTGACAAACAAGGTGTCAGCCGTTGATCTGGTCAAGGCGGCTGTGGTTGAACTGGGCGGCAAAGGGGGCGGTGGACGCCCCGATATGGCGCAAGGTGGCGGCAAGGACGCCGCGAACGCCGAGGCCGCGATTAAGGCCGCAGAAGCGGTATTGGAGGGATAAGATGCCAGCACTCTGGATTGCACATGTTACGGTGACCGACGCGGACGCCTATGCGAAATACGCCGAACTGGCGGGGCCGGCGATTGCCAAGCACGGCGGTGCCTTTGTCGCACGTGGCGGTCGGTTCGTTCAGTTGGAGGGCAAGGAACGTCCGCGCAATGTGGTTGCAAAGTTCCCTAGCGTCGATGCGGCGGTCGATTGTTACAATTCACCCGAATATCAAGAGGCACTCAGCCATGCACGCGGCGCATCCGAGCGTGAACTGATGGTTGTTGAAACCAGCGAATGACCTCTTCGTGGGGGTTGGGCCCGCGCGCGGGTGTGTCTGGATGGTCAAAGGTGCTGATGGGCTTGGCCATTGCGGCGGGCTTGTAGAGTTGCGATGAAGGCTGGCTAGAACCTCCTGTGGACACCGGCGGCTTGGTCTTGAACGCCCACGGCGACTCATTCGACGGTACCTATGGGGCCGAAGTCAGCGAGGCAGCAATGGAGAGTTTTGTGAACCATCTGGCCTGCCGAAGCCCAGAAAAAAAATGATTGCCAATCTGAGCATCACGCCTGACCCTCAGGGTGGGGGCCATTTTTCGGGAGATTGCGTTTCCTGAACGTTTCTTTGACTTGAAATGAAAAGGAGCGCCGATTTGCACCGGCGCTCCTTCTTGCGTTAGCCTGCTGACCGCGCAGCGCGTTTGCGTTCGTGCGGGTCCAGGTGGCGTTTGCGCAACCGGATCGCGTTGGGTGTGACTTCGACCAGTTCATCATCGTCGATATAGGCGATGGCCTGTTCCAGCGACATGGTGATCGGTGTGGTCAGGCGGACCGCTTCGTCGGTGCCGCTGGCGCGGACGTTGGTCAGCTTCTTGCCCTTCAACGGGTTCACTTCCAGGTCGTTTTCACGGCTGTGTTCGCCAATGACCATGCCCTGATAGATATCGGCCTGGGCGCCGATGAACATCTTGCCACGCTCTTCGAGGTTCCACAGCGCATAGGCCACGGACTGACCGTTTTCCATCGAGATCAGAACCCCGGCCCGACGGCCCGGGATAGCGCCTTTGTGCGGGGTCCAGCCGTGAAACACGCGGTTCAGAACGCCCGTGCCGCGCGTGTCGGTCAGGAATTCGCCGTGATACCCGATCAGGCCACGCGATGGTACATGCGCGATGATCCGGGTTTTGCCAGCACCGGCTGGCTTCATCTCGGCCAGTTCACCCTTGCGGGGGCCGGTGATTTTTTCGATCACGGCGCCGGAATATTCGTCATCCACATCAATGGTGACTTCTTCGACCGGCTCAAGCCGCTGACCGTCTTCTTCGCGAAACAGAACCTGCGGGCGCGAGATCGACAGTTCGAACCCTTCGCGGCGCATGTTTTCGATCAGAACACCCATCTGAAGTTCGCCACGACCGGCAACTTCGAACGCGTCGCCGCCGGGGGTGTCGGTGATGCGGATGGCGACGTTTTGTTCAGCTTCTTTCATCAGGCGGTCACGGATAACGCGCGACTGGACCTTTTTGCCGTCACGACCGGCCAGAGGTGAGTCGTTGATGCCAAAGGTCACGGTGATGGTGGGCGGATCAATCGGCTGGGCGGGCAGGGCTTCTGTGACCTGCGGGGCCACCAGAGAATCGGCAACGGTTGCCTTGGTCATGCCCGCGATGGTGACAATATCGCCGGCTTCGGCGGCGTCGATGGGCTGCTGAGACAAGCCGCGGAAGGCTAGGATCTTGGTGGCGCGGAAGTTTTCGATCAGCGTTCCGTCATGGCTGAGCGCCTTGACCGGGTCGCCGGTTTTCAGAGTACCGGCTTCGACGCGACCGGTCAGGATCCGGCCAATGAACGGGTCGCTGCCCAGCGTGGTTGCCAGCATCTGGAACGGTTCGTCCCGGTGCGCGATCTGAGCCGGGGCAGGGACGTGTTCGACGATCAGGTCAAACAGCGCCGACAGGTCCTTGCGCGGGCCGTCCAGTTCGGCGTCGCACCAGCCGTTGCGGCCCGAGGCGTACATGGACGGGAAATCCAGCTGATCGTCATCGGCGCCAAGGTTGGCAAACAGATCGAAACATTCGTCCAATGCGCGGTCGGGTTCGGCGTCGGGTTTGTCGACCTTGTTCAGCACCACAATCGGGCGCAGGCCAAGGGCAAGCGCCTTGGAGGTCACGAATTTGGTTTGCGGCATTGGCCCTTCGGCGGCGTCCACCAGCAGCACCACACCGTCCACCATCGACAGAATGCGCTCAACCTCGCCACCGAAATCGGCGTGGCCCGGTGTGTCGACGATGTTGATCCGGGTGTCTTTCCACTCGACCGATGTCGCCTTGGCCAGAATGGTGATCCCGCGCTCGCGCTCAAGATCGTTGCTGTCCATGGCCCGTTCGGTCGTGGCCTGGTTTTCCCGGTAGGTACCGGATTGTTTCAAGAGTTCGTCGACCAGCGTGGTTTTGCCGTGGTCAACGTGGGCGATGATAGCGATATTACGCAGGTCCATTGGTCCAGCCTTTGTACGGGAGTTGCCGCGCGCATATCGTGCCGGACGGGCCGTGACCAGAGGAAATCCACCATCATGTGATTCTCATGCCACTTGCCGCGTGTTTTGAACCCTGTAGGGTTGGCTCAAAAGGGGGAAATGCCATGGTGATCATTCTTGCCGGATACGGGCTGATCGTGTGGCTATTGTTCTTCAAGTTCGAAGTTCTGCCCTGGAGGGGATCGACCAAAACCATGGTTGCCCTGATCGGTCTGGCGATCGTTCTGGTGGTCATGGCGCTGCTGAACACCCGCACGCCGTCGGGGCGGATAGCTGTCATGGCACCGGTCATTCAGGTGGCATCGATTGTCAGCGGCACCGTCATCGAGGTTCCGGTGGCGGCCAACACAAGAGTGAACGAGGGCGACGTTCTGGTGCGTCTTGATCCGCGCCCCTTTGAATATGCAGTCCAACTGGCCGAGGCCAATCAGGACATTGCCGAAAAAACCTATCAGCGTAAGAAGACCGCCTTTGACCTCAATCAGGCCACTGTCAGCGAGCAGTCAGTGGACGAAGCCGACGCTGCCCTGCAAGCGGCAAATGCGCAACTGCAACAGGCGCGTTATAATCTGGATCATACCGTGATCACGACTGCCGCAGACGGTGTCATAACAGGTTTGCGGTTGTCCGAAGGCGATCTGGTCACGGCAAATACCGGGATCATGCCCATGGTCCGCGACGATGCCGTCGTTATTGGCGGTGTGTTTGAACAAAACGGGTGGGGCGTGATCAAACCGGGCAGTGAAATCGGGCTGACCTTTGCGCGCTATCCGGGCCAGGTGTTCTGGACGACCGTCGCAGAAAAAGTGTTCGGCACATCCGGCGGTCAGGTCATGGTGGGTGCAAATCTGCTGGATCAGGCGGATATCGGATCATCGTCCGAAGCATTGATCCGGATTGTATGGCCCGCGCAACTGCAGAACGGAGATTTGCCGATTGGCGCGGTTGGTTCCGCCACTGTGATTGGCGAAAACGCCGGGCCGATGGGGGTGATTGCCAAGGTTCTGTTGTGGATCAAAGCCTATCGCGAATACCTGTGACGGGCGCGTTAGTGGCCAGACGACTTGGAGAACAGGTGGATCACCAGAATACCGGCGATGATCAGCGCCAGACCAATGATCGCAGCCAGATCGAGAGACTGGCGGAAGATGACGTAGCCGATGGCCGCGATAAACATGATCCCCAGCCCCGACCAGATCGCATAGACGATACCCACCGGCATGACCCGCAGCGTCAGTCCCATGAAGTAGAACGAAATTCCGTAAGCACAGACCACCAGAACCGACGGCCAGAACCGGGTGAACTGTTGACTGGCCTGAAGGGCGGACGTGCCGATGGTTTCGGCAAATACAGCGATCATCAGGTGAATGTAATGTACCGGCATCGGGCGCTCCGCTGGCTGTGTCCTGAGGCTCTTCCGGCAATGCTGCGGCTTGTGCAAGAAAAAAACAGCCCCTCAAATCGGGCGGCCGTCAAATTGTTTCGGCAAGGCCTGATATCGGGCGGCGGGTCAGTCCCACAGCCCGGTGCTTAGAAACTGCCGGACGTCTGCTTCGGTTAGCCTTGCTGATACAATGGGTCGGATGCGGTCCCGGGCCGCAGTTTTCCGGGGTTTCAGCGACGATTGACTGTCTTTGGCCAGCGCGCGGATCTGATCCAGCTGCGGCGCAGTCAAATCGGGGGTCTTGGGGTCCAGCGCTTTCAGCAAGGCGTTAGAGGCTGCCAATGATTTTGCGCCAACGGCGATCAGGTCTTCGAACCGGATATGCGCCCGCTGAGGTTCGGGCTGGCTGCGGTAGGCATAGAGAAGTGACAGATAGGTGTTCAGCTCCCGTTCGACCAGAATCCGCAAGGCGCGGTCTGAGACATAAAGCTTTTTCCCGACAGACCGGGCCAGATGCGACGAGATCGCCGCGACCGGATCGCGGGTGATCAACAGGAAGCGGCCCGCATGGGCGTCGTGCGAATGTCGCAGGATTTGTTCGAGAAAGTGCGATTTGCAGGCAATGGGTTTGCTGTCGCTGATCGCGATAACATCCGCTTTGGCGTTGGGGTCGCGGGAATGGATCGGCGTGTCGCGGGTTGATCCGGGGCAGCCGAGCGTGGGGCGATGACTGGCGAATTCGACCAGCGCACGGACAAGGTGGTTTCCGCTGCGTGGATACGAGGCGATGTGCCAAGGCTGCAAAACGTTCGGATCGTGTATCATATCCGTCCCCATCTGGTCGGAGGGTTTATGTGGCCCTCCGGGGTGTGGCCGGCTGGCTTGGATGGGGTCGTCACGTTCGGGCGCGGGCGTTCCGTCGCAAATAAGTCAAAAAAGATGATAATTAGAAATGCTGGGGTCAAATGGCTTAAAAACCCAGCGCGCATGCTGTCTGTCGCCCGAAAAACGGGCGACAGGTGATTTCTAACTTTGTTACTTGGCCAGCGCCTTGTTCAGGTTTTCGTCGATCTTTTCAAGGAACCCCATGGTCGTCAGCCAACCCTGTTCCGGGCCGACCAGCAATGCCAGATCTTTGGTCATGAACCCGGACTCGACCGTGTCGACGATGACCTTTTCCAGCGTGTCGGCAAACTCCATCAGGGCGGTGTTGTCATCCAGCTTGGCGCGATGCTTGAGCCCGCCGGTCCAGGCAAAGATCGACGCGATCGAATTGGTCGAGGTCTGTTCGCCTTTCTGGTGCTGACGATAGTGGCGGGTGACGGTGCCATGCGCGGCCTCGGCTTCGACGATCTGCCCGTCGGGCGTCATCAACTGCGATGTCATCAGCCCGAGCGAGCCAAAGCCCTGCGCCACTGTGTCAGACTGCACGTCGCCATCATAGTTCTTGCAGGCCCAGACAAAACCGCCGTTCCACTTCATCGCGCAGGCGACCATGTCGTCAATCAGCCGGTGTTCGTACCAGATCCCGGCCTCTTTGAACTTGTCCGCGAACTCGGCCTCGAAAATCTCCTGAAACAGTTCAAGGAAGCGGCCATCATATTGTTTCATGATGGTGTTCTTGGTCGACAGGTACAGCGGCCACTTCAGGTTGTATGCGTAATTCATTGATGCGCGGGCGAAATCCCGGATCGAACTGTCCAGATTGTACATGCTGACGAAAACACCCGCTGATGGTGCGTCATAGACATCGCGCTCAATCTCGGTGCCGTCTTCACCGACGAATTTCATCGTCAGCTTGCCCGGGCCGGGGAACTTGAAATCGCTCGCCTTGTACTGATCGCCAAACGCGTGCCGCCCAATGACGATGGGCTTGGTCCAACCCGGCACAAGGCGCGGAACGTTCTTGCAGATGATCGGCGCGCGGAACACCACGCCGCCCAGGATGTTGCGGATTGTGCCATTGGGGCTGGGCCACATCTTTTTCAGCCCGAACTCTTCAACCCGCGCCTCGTCCGGGGTGATGGTCGCGCATTTGATGCCAACGCCGACCTCTTTGATCTTGTTGGCGGCATCCACGGTGATCTGATCATCGGTGCGGTCACGTTCCTGAATGCTCAGGTCGTAATACAACAGGTCGATGTCCAGATACGGTGTGATCAGCTTTTTCTTGATGAAGTCCCAGATGATGCGGGTCATTTCGTCGCCGTCAATTTCGACGACGGGTTTGTCCACTTTGATCTTGGTCATGGGAAAGGTCCCTTTGCCTGATGGGAGGATGTTGCGCCTTCCTTAGCGGATCACCCCGGTAAGGTGAAGTCTGTATGCAATAGTATACAAAACTGTCGCATATCTTTTTCCCTGATGTGCTGAATGCTTACGCAACGACCTGATTGTGACGGACCTGTCCGCCATTGCAGGCTAGGTTGGAGTGAACAGGAGGAAGGAGTGATCAATGCGCAAACTGCTGACACTGGCCAAACTTCCATTGCTCTGGCTGCCCGAAAGCGCGGTTGCGCGTTTGCTGAAAGGGCGTTTGCGGGTGGTGGATGGTCGCCAGATCGACCCCAAGGCGCAATTGTTTGGCGAAATGGTCGAAACCATACGCGCAGGCGCTGATCCTGTGGTCGAAGAAAGCCGCGCGCAGATGTCCCGCATGGCCAGCCTGTTGGATGAACCCTGTCCGACCGGGGTTCTTAAATCGGACATCCAACTGCCCGGGGTCGATGGCCTCTGTCCGGCCCGGATGTATACGCCACCGGGGGCCACGGGCGCGATGCCGACGCTGTTGTTTTTGCATGGTGGGGGGTGGATTCAATGTGATCTCGACACCCATGACGGGCTGTGTGGCAAGCTGGCGGACTGGGCCGGGATCAAGGTGATCTCTTTCCACTATCGCCTTGCACCGGAACACAAATTTCCGGCCGGGCTGGATGACGTCTCAGCTGCGTATCACGCGGTTCTGCAACAGGCCGACAGCCTGGGCGTTGATCCGGCGCGGATTGCTGTGGGCGGTGACAGCGCTGGCGCGAACCTGACGGCGGCTTTGATGCATGTGTTGCAAGAGTCCGGCGCCCCACTGCCAAAGGCGCAATTGTTGCTGTATCCGGCACTTGATGGGCGGCTGAACACGCCGTCGGTCAAAAGCCTGACAGACGCATTTCTGCTGAACCACGACCGGATGCTCTGGTATCTGAGCCTGTATCTGGCAGATGGGCAGGACCCGCTGGATCCGCGCGTGTCACCGATGTTGTCAGATCGTTTGGCGGGCCAACCACAGGCGCTGGTTGTCGTGGCCGGGCACGATCCGTTGCGCGATGATGGGACAAACTATGCCGACCGCCTGAAAGCGGTGGGCACACAAGCGGAAGTGATCGAATACCCCGGGCAGATCCACGCGTTTATGTCGATGACAAAGATCCTGCCGCAGGGCAATGACGCGATCCGAACATCGGCGGAGTGGTTGCGTGCGGCGCTGACCTAGCTGGCGCGGGCCGAAAACCAGTCGATGATCCGGGGGCGCAACCATGCCCACAAACCCGGCGCGCCCTTGTTGATCGGCGTGCCGACGCGGGCGTCAAGCTGGTCCATCGTGACGTTGTACTCGGTCCAGGATCCGCCGCCATTGGCCATGTTCATGATCGGGCTGGGCATCCTGTCGATGGCTTTGGCATAAAGTGCATCGGGGCTTTCGGCGGCTTCGAATTCGCGCCACAGCATCAGGAAGTCGTCTGCCTGATCGGGTGGCAGCAGGCCAAACAGGCGATCTGCGGCAGCAGCCTCTTTCACGGCCATCGCGGCGTGATCGACCTGACCGTGGATCGGGGCGTCACCTGCATCAATCTCGACAATGTCGTGGATCAACAGCATCCGCAGCACCCGGTCGATCTGCACATCCGGCCCTGCCTGATCGGCCAGAACCAGTGCGTATAGCATGATGTGCCAGCTGTGTTCGGCCGAGTTTTCAAACCGGCTGCCATCAATCAGGCGCGAGGCCCGCAGGATCGACTTGAGCTTGTCGGTCTCTTTGAGAAAGTCGATTTGCCGATCCAGCCGGTCGGTCACGTCGCCGCCTTTTTGGCGGCGGCGACCTTCTTCTTCAGGAAATCGCGCGCGATTCTCTCGGCAAGGCGAACACGGACCTCGGTCAGATAGGCCTCTTCCAGCGATTGTGAGGAGGCCGCGAGAACGCCGCCCACCTCGACATACAGGCGATCATCGCCGGTGATCTTCATTGCCGCCATCGTATCTTCGGCCAATTTGGCGGCCAGCGTCTCGATCGTCGATGACATCAGCGGGTGTTTTCCGTCAGGCGCCGTTTCACATAGTCGGTCACACTGTCGACCATCGTATCCATGTGTGGTTCCTGGAAGAAGTGGTCAGCGCCTTCGACTTCCTGATGGGTGATCGTGATGCCCTTTTGTTCGTGCAGCTTGTTCACCAGAGACACCGTATCGGCGGGCGGGGCCACGCGGTCGGCAGTGCCATTGATGATCAGGCCCGAGCTGGGGCAGGGCGCAAGGAACGAAAAGTCATACATGTTCGCCGGGGGGGCGACGCTGATAAAGCCGGTGATTTCGGGGCGACGCATCAGCAATTGCATGCCGATCCACGCGCCGAACGAAAAGCCCGCAACCCAGCAATGCTTGGAGTTGTTGTTCATCGACTGCAGATAATCGAGTGCCGACGCGGCATCGGACAGCTCGCCGATACCCTGATCGTATTCACCCTGACTGCGACCGACGCCGCGGAAATTGAACCGCAAAACGGTGAAGCCCATGTTGTAGAACGCGTAGTGGAGATTATAGACCACCTTGTTGTTCATCGTCCCGCCGAATTGCGGATGCGGATGCAACACAATCGCGATGGGGGCGTCTTTTTCCTTTTGCGGGTGATAGCGGCCTTCAAGGCGGCCTTCGGGTCCGGGAAAAATGACCTCGGGCATATGTGTGTCAGTCCTGTCTTCTGGTCGGGGGTGCCGGAAATTCTTGACGAATTCCCTCAGGCACCTTAGAACGGTTCTAATTCACGCGCCTGTGCGCGGTACGCTGAATGGCGAAATAGGCATTGCGTCGGGCAAGGTCAATGATTTCAAGCATTGGCTGCGTCGTATCGTGAGGAGTATGACATGAAACTGTCAACCAAAGGCCGCTACGCGATGGTCGCTTTGACCGATATCGCCATGCAGCCAGCAGGCCAGTTGGTGACGCTTGGCGAAATCTCGCAACGTCAGAACATTTCGCTGCCCTATATGGAGCAGTTGTTCGTGAAACTGCGCCGGGCGGAATTGGTTGAATCGGTGCGCGGGCCTGGTGGCGGGTATCGTCTGGCGCGTCCGGCTTCGGAAATCCGAATCGTTGATGTGTTGTCGGCTGTCGATGAAACCGTGGACGCGATGCACACCGGGGCCGGTGTGTCGGGCGGCATGTCAGGCAGCCGGGCCCAGTCGTTGAACAACCGGTTGTGGCAAAGCCTGTCTGCGCATGTTTACGTCTTTCTGCATCAGACCCGTTTGTCGGACGTGATCGATAATGAACTGGCGCCATGCCCGGCCGTTCCGACGCTGTTTTCAGTGGTGGATGCGGAATGATGGACGGCATTAGGGCCTGGTCCGGGCGGGGGGCTGCCGCCCCCTCTTGCTCGTCCCGAGCAATTCACCCCCGCGGGTATTTGGAACAAGAAAGAAACACGGTCTGATGCCACGGGTGTTTCTGGATCATAACGCCACCATGCCGCTTGTCGACGAGGCGCGCGCCGCAATGGTCGCGGCGATGGATCTGGTGGGGAACCCGTCGTCTGTGCATGCCGAGGGGCGCGCTGCCAAGGCGGTGATCGAACGCGCGCGTGCTCAGGTGGCGACAGCGTTTGGCGCAGACGGCGCGGATGTGATCTTTACGTCGGGCGCGACCGAGGCAGCGGCGCTGGCCTGTGCGGGGCGCGGGCTGCATGGCGCATCCGTGGAACATGACGCGGTGCGGGCCTGGGTGCACGAGGATCTGCCCGTGGATACGCAAGGCCATGTTTCGGTGAGCGATCCGGCGGTCAGTGTTTTGCAACTGGCCAATTCGGAGACCGGGATCGTTCAGGCCTTGCCAGACGGGCTGGTTGCGACGGACGCGACGCAGGCCTTTGGCAAAATGCCGATTGCGTTCAACTGGCTGGGGGCGGAGATGGCGCTGATCTCGGCGCATAAGATTGGCGGGCCGAAAGGCATCGGGGCTCTGGTCGTGAAACGCGGCACCGAAGTTGCGGCTCGGATCAAGGGGGGGGGTCAGGAAATGGGGCGCCGGTCGGGTACCGAAAACGTCATCGGTATCGCCGGGTTCGGGGCTGCGGCAGAGGCCGCTGCGCGGATGCTGGCCGACGGGGTCTGGGCGCAGGTTGCCGAATTTAGAAATATTCTAGAATCATGTATTGAGGCTTCTGCGAATAAGACTATTTTGGTCGGGAAAGATACCAGGCGACTCCCCAACACGGTGTGCATGATCACGCCGGGCTGGAAGGGGGAAACTCAGGTGATGCAGATGGATCTTGCAGGGTTTGCGATCAGTGCCGGGTCGGCCTGTTCCAGCGGCAAGGTCAAGGCAAGCCAGGTGCTGACGGCGATGGGGTTTGATGACGTGGCGGCTGCAAGTGCCATCCGCGTGTCGCTGGGCCCGGCGACGTCTAAAGAAGATGTGTTGCGCTTTGCCCAAGCGTGGCTGGACAAAGAAAAGAAACACCGTGCCCGCGCGGCATGATGGTCAGGAGAAACGATATGTCCGCATTGGACCAGACCCAGGTAAAAGAAGGCGTCGATCAAGACACCGTTGATGCTGTCCGCGAAGTTGGCGGGGCCTATAAGTATGGCTGGGCGACGGATATCGAGATGGAATATGCCCCCAAAGGGCTGACGCCGGATATCGTGCGCCTGATCAGCGAAAAGAACGAAGAGCCCGAGTGGATGACCACTTGGCGGCTTGAGGCGTATGAGCGTTGGCTGCAAAAGGAAGAGCCGACCTGGGCCATGGTCGATTATCCCGAGATCGACTTTCAGGACCAGTATTATTACGCGCGGCCCAAATCGATGGAGGTCAAGCCGAAATCGCTGGACGAGGTCGATCCGAAATTGCTGGCGACCTATGAAAAGCTGGGTATCCCGCTGAAAGAACAGATGATCCTTGCCGGGGTCGAAGGCGCGGAAAACATGCCCGCCGAAGGGCGCAAGGTGGCTGTGGATGCGGTGTTTGACTCCGTTTCCGTGGGTACAACATTTCAGGCTGAGTTGAAAAAGGCCGGCGTGATCTTTTGCTCAATCTCGGAAGCGATCCGCGAGCATCCGGATTTGGTCAAGAAATACCTCGGCTCGGTCGTTCCGGTGTCGGATAACTTCTACGCCACGCTGAACTCGGCAGTCTTTTCGGACGGATCGTTTGTCTATGTGCCGCCGGGTGTGCGCTGCCCGATGGAGCTGTCGACCTATTTCCGGATCAACGCCGAGAACACCGGGCAGTTTGAACGCACCCTGATCATTGCCGATAAAGGCAGCTATGTCAGCTATTTGGAAGGCTGTACGGCCCCGGCGCGGGACATCGCGCAGCTCCATGCGGCTGTGGTCGAGATCATCATCGAAGAAGACGCCGAAGTGAAGTATTCGACCGTCCAGAACTGGTATCCGGGCGATGAGAACGGCAAGGGCGGCATCTATAACTTCGTGACCAAGCGTGCCGATTGCCGGGGCGACCGGTCCAAGGTGATGTGGACGCAGGTCGAAACCGGGTCCGCCGTGACGTGGAAGTACCCGTCCTGCATCCTGCGCGGCAATGAAAGCCAGGGCGAATTCTATTCGATCGCCATCGCGAACAACATGCAGCAGGCCGATACCGGCACCAAGATGATCCATCTGGGCAAAGACACCAAGTCGCGCATCGTGTCGAAGGGCATCAGCGCGGGCAAGGCGCAGAACACCTATCGCGGTCTGGTGTCGATGCATCCAAAAGCCAAGAATTCGCGCAACTATACCCAGTGTGACTCGCTGCTGATTGGTGGGGACTGCGGGGCGCATACGGTGCCATATATCGAGGTCAAGAATAACTCGTCGCGGGTCGAACACGAGGCGACGACATCCAAGGTGGACGAAGATCAGCTGTTCTATTGCCGCTCACGCGGGATGGACGAAGAAGAGGCCGTGGCACTTGTTGTAAACGGGTTCTGCAAGGACGTTCTGCAGGCACTGCCGATGGAATTTGCCATGGAAGCACAGCAATTGGTGGCGATTTCGTTGGAGGGGTCTGTCGGGTAACGGCAGCGACATGCGACACAACAAGAGCAACATAGAGCGCCACGCTGAGAGTGGCCAAACCTCGGAGCAATTGGACGAGCGAAACGCGATCTCACGCTTGGGTATTGGTGGCGTATTGGGGGCAGTCGCATTCGGTGTCCTTGCCAAAATCTTCTTTCCGTCTTTCGCAGCCCCCCTTGTTTTTTGTGGCTTGCTTCTTGGCGTTGGGGCGGTCGTCGCGATCGAAGAGAAAATGAACCGGCGGGATGAGGCAAAGCGCGCCCGGCTTTTGCACGAAAAGGCGCTGGAGAAGGAACGCCAACTTCAAGCCACAATCAAAGCCGCCAAACTCAAAAACGAGTCAGACGGACAGGACACAGACACATGATCGTCACAACCACACCCTCGGTCGAAGGCTATCAGATCGCAGACTACAAGGGTATCGTCGTGGGCGAGGCCATTTTGGGTGCCAATGTCATTCGCGATGTCTTTGCCGGGATCACGGATATTCTGGGTGGCCGGTCGGGAGCCTATGAACAGGAGCTGGGTAAGGCACGCGCCACGGCGCTGGCCGAGATGGAAGAGCGCGCTGCCAATCTTGGCGCAAATGCTGTGGTTGGCGTTGACCTGGATTATGAGGTCATCAACAACATGCTGATGGTGTCAGCCAGCGGCACAGCCGTGGTGATCGGCTAGCTCATGTCCGTTCAGCCCGCCCAGATCGACCGTCCGGTCCTGACCATGCCCGCGCCCGAGGCCGAGGCTGTGCGGATGGTCTATGAATCTGCGGAGGTGATTCTGGAATACGGATCTGGCGGGTCCACCGTCATGGCGGCCGAGATGCCGGGCAAACATGTGACCTCGGTCGAAAGCGACCGGAAATGGGTGCGCATGATGCAAGGGTGGTTTGACGCCAATCCGCCCGCAACGGGCAGCTCGGTTGAGGTGATCTGGGCCGATATCGGTCCGACCCGTGACTGGGGTCACCCCAAAAACGAAAATGCATGGCGGAAATACCCCGGGTACGCGCTGTCGGTCTGGCAACGGGATGGGTTTCGTCACCCGGATGTGGTGTTTGTGGATGGGCGGTTTCGCATTGGTTGCGCCCTTGCGACAGCGTTCAACATCGCCCGTCCGGTCATCTTGCTGTTTGACGATTACAAAAAACGAAAATGGTTCCACAAGATCGAGGAATTCCTCGGCGCCCCCGAAATCATTGGCCGTATGGCGGTGTTTGCGGTGATGCCGCAGCCGATCCCGGCCAATCGGCTGTTGCACGTCATCAATCTGATGAGCCGCCCATGAAACATGTGTTGAATTGTTCCAATCGGTCGGTGTGGACCGCCCCCAAGCTTTCCCAAAGGGCGCCCTATTGGCGCCATGATCTGTTGCGACGTTGCGCCGATTATTGGTGGCAAGGGCGGCAGCGGTATGACGGCACAGGCAGATCTTCAGAAGCTGAGTTTTCAGGAACGCGTTCAGCGGATCGAAGCGACGCATGGGGCGGACCCATCGGTGACGCCAGCCAAGGTCAAGGCGAAGCCCAGCAAAAAGCAGGCCCTGACCAGCCCGGATATCAAGGCCGACGAGGAGCCGCGCAAGCTGCCGCGCGCCGGTATTCTGACGTTTGTCATCGGGCTGGCGGTCATGCTGGCAGCCAATGTCATCGCGTTTCGCAGCAGCGCCGTTGTGGGCAGCTATTTTGCCGAGTTGCTGGCGGCGATCGGGCCGTTCGCCATCGTCGGGATGATCCTGTTCGTCATCATGGTCGGGTTTGGCCTGCGGGACAAACCGCATGTGATCGGTCTGGCGCTTGGCGTACCGCTGATGTATTTCGCCGAGCCGTATATGGCCTCGCTCGCGCCCGAGGCCTGGGCGCAGATGTATTCGGTCGACCATGTCGATGCGATGCTGGTGCAGGCCGGATTGCGCGACCCGATCGTTCTGGTCCAGTAACCCGGGCGCTGCCCCTGTGGGGGCAGACATGACGGCGGGTCCAATTCAAATGCATTGGTGGGCGGGCGTTCCCAATTTTGGTGACGTTCTGTCGGCCCTGATCGTGGCGCATGTGTCGGGCCGGGATGTGGTCCATGTAAAGCCGGCCAAGGCCGAATTGTTCGCACTTGGCTCGCTTTTGCAGGTCGCGCGCCGGACCCACAAAACACCGCGTGCGGATGGCGTAAAGCCATGGATCTGGGGCACTGGCCTTTTGCATTCGGTCAGCTCGGATTTCGTGGAAAACGTCCGGATTGCGCTGGTGCGGGGGCCGGTGACGGCGGCCTTGCTGGGGATCAAACCCCGCGAATTTGGTGATCCGGGGCTTTTGGTGACGGACCTTGTGCAGGACCGCCCCGAAACCACGGACCGCATCGGGATCGTGCCGCATCACAGCCAGTTGGACGATCCGCAAATCGCCGGACTGTCGGCGACTGACCCCGCAGTTCAGGTGATTGACGTGCGCGATGACGCGTTGACCGTCTGCCGCCAGATTGCCGCCTGTCGCCATGTGGTCGCGTCCAGCCTGCATGGGCTGATTGTGGCTGATGCCTTTGGCGTCCCTAACAGCTGGATGGATCCCGGCAGGCAGTCGCATCTGAAGTACCTTGATTACGCCGCCTCAATCGGGCGACCACTGACCCTGCCACTGGAAATCGCAGATGTGCCGGCACATCTTGCCACGCTGAAAGACAGCGACACCATTCTTTACACTGACGCCATAGCGCAGGCACGGCAGGCGCTGATTGACAGCTTTCCTGCCGAACTTTGCGCGCAACCTGATACGACCCCCGCCGAACTGGCCGGGGTAACAAGATGAGAAGTGAGGAAAAAATGCTGGAAATCAACAACCTGCATGTGAAGCTTGAAGAAGAGGATAAGCAGATCCTCAAAGGTGTGGACCTGACGGTTGAGCCGGGTACTGTGCACGCCATCATGGGCCCGAACGGGTCGGGCAAGTCGACCCTGTCCTATGTGCTTTCGGGCCGCGACGGGTACGAAGTGACCGAAGGATCTGCGACGCTGGATGGCGACGATCTGCTGGATCTGGACCCGGAAGAGCGCGCTGCGGCGGGCCTGTTCCTGGCGTTTCAGTATCCGGTCGAGATCCCCGGTGTTGGCAACATGACCTTTCTGCGCACGGCTGTGAATGCTCAGCGCAAGGCGCGCGGCGAAGAGGAAATGAGCGCCGCTGATTTCCTCAAGCTGGTAAGAGAGCGCGCCAAGTCTCTGAAAATCAACGCAGACATGCTGAAGCGACCTGTCAATGTCGGCTTCTCGGGCGGTGAGAAAAAGCGCAACGAGATCCTGCAGATGGCGATGCTGGAACCGAAGATGTGCATCTTGGACGAAACCGACTCGGGTCTGGATGTTGATGCGATGAAGCTGGTGGCGGAAGGCGTGAATGCCCTGCGCGACGAAGGGCGTGGCTTTCTTGTCATCACCCACTATCAGCGCCTGCTGGACCACATCAAACCCGATGTTGTGCACATCATGTCCGATGGTCGCATCATCAAATCGGGCGGCCCGGAACTGGCGCTTGAAGTTGAAAACAACGGCTATGCCGACATCCTGGCAGAGGTGCAGTGACGATGGCTCTGGCAAATCCAAAACAGGACGCCACCGAGGCGCGGATTGCCGGTCTTGCGCTTCCGCAAGGCGGGTGTCTTCAAACCGCGCGCCGCGAAGCGCTGGCCCGGTTGCGCGAAATGGGGTTGCCCCAGCGGCGCGACGAATACTGGAAATACACTCGCCCCGATACGCTGACACAACCGGTCGCGATGCCCGCCGCCGTTTTCGAGGTGGAAGAAGAGCCTGTGTTCAACGATCTGGACCGTCTGAAGGTCGTGTTCGTGGATGGTGTCTATGACGCCGACGCCTCGGATGATCTTGAGGTCGAAGGTGTGCAGATCGACCGGATCGCGGATATCTGCGGTCAGGACATTCACTGGGCCAAAGACCTTTACGGCGTTCTCGAAGCCAAAGGTCAAAACCCGGTTGAACGCCCCTTGGCCGCGCTGAACACGGCCTTTGCACAGGACGGGGTCGCAATCCACGTTCAGGGTCAGGTGAGCAAGCCGATCAGCCTGATTTATATCCATGAATCAGAAACTTCCGACGCGATCCTGCACCATGTCGTGCGGGTTGAGCCGGGGGCCGAGGCGACGATTCTTGAAAACGGACCGGCGGCTGCGCGGTTCAACAAGGTGATGGAGATCGACATCGCGGATGGCGGCAAGCTGCATCACGTTCGCGCGCAGGGCCGCGATCATGAACGCCGCGCTGCGACCCACATGTTCGCGCGTCTCGGCGCTGAATCGGTGTTCAAATCGTTCACGCTGACCGCCAATGGCGTGCTGACCCGCAACGAGGTCGTCGTTGAACTGACCGGGGACGACGCCGTGGCCCATGTCGCGGGGGCTTGTGTTGGCGATGGGGATTTTCTGCATGATGACACGGTGTTCATCACCCATGATGCGGTGAACTGCGAAAGCCGTCAGGTGTTCAAAAAGGTGCTGCGCAACGGCGCGACCGGCGTGTTTCAGGGCAAAATCCTAGTGCAGCCCGGCGCTCAGAAGACCGACGGGTACCAGATCTCGCAAAGCTTGCTGCTGGACGACGACAGCCAGTTCCTTGCCAAGCCCGAGCTTGAGATTTACGCCGATGACGTGGCCTGTTCGCACGGTTCGACCAGTGGCGCGATCGACGAAACCGGGATGTTCTACCTGCGCTCGCGCGGCATCCCCGAGGCCGAAGCGACCGATTTGCTGACGCTGGCGTTTCTGGCCGAAGCGGTGGAAGAGATCGAGGATGAAGCCATTGCCGCAGACATCCTCAGCCGTCTCGAAAGCTGGCTGACGCGTCGCCGCTGATGGCCGTCACCGCTGATATCGCCGCCACCTATCGTGGTCCGGGTCGGGTGATTCAACGTCTGTTGTCGATGGGCGAGCGCGAAGATCGTGCGCTTGCCTTCGTCATGGCGGCTTGTGTGCTGGTTTTCATCGCGCAATTGCCGCGCCTGTCGCGCGAAGCGCATCTGACAGGACAGGAACTGAACATGCTCTTGGGTGGCACCTTGCTGGCCTGGGTCATGATCGCGCCTTTGCTGTTGTATGTCGTGGCTGCGATCAGCCACGCCATCGCCAAACTGTTGGGCGGCAAGGGCAGCTGGTATGGCGCCCGCGTGGCGTTGTTTTGGGCCTTGCTGGCATCGACCCCGCTGTTATTGCTGCATGGGCTGGTGGCGGGCATGGTCGGGCGCGGCCCGGCATTGGATACCGTCGGGTTGGTCTGGGTGGCTGTGTTCAGCTGGTTCTGGGTCGGTGGATTGCTACAGGCGGAAAAACCATGACGACAAAGATGATCCGCGATCTGGTGATCCTGTCGGTGACAAGACCGGCAGACGCTGCGCGCCAGATCCTGGCCTATCCGGTTCCGCGCGAAGCGCTGTGGACGGCACTGTTTCTGGCAGCGGTTCTGAACACGCTGTTCTATCAGTTGTCGCGCTTCTTGATGCCGGGCCCGTCTCCCTTTCCGGGCGCACTGGAGGCACCGGGTATCTATCTGGGGCTGGTCGCCGCCGGGCTGATCATCACGATCTACGCCATCTATCGGGCCGGTCGCATGATGGGCGGGCAGGGCAGCCTGGACGACGTCATGAAGCTGATGATCTGGCTTCAGTTCCTGCGGGTGATCGCTCAGATCGCCACGCTGGTGCTGGCGTTTACAATCCCGATGCTGGCCGCGCTGATGGTGCTGGCCGCTACGATTGTCGGTCTTTACATCATGGTCAATTTCATTGATCAGGCTCATCGTTTTGGGTCGCTGGGCAAAGCCATCGGGGTTCTGATCCTGTCTGGTTTCGCGTTGGCCTTCTTTGTCTCTATCCTGCTCACCTTTGCCGGGGGCGTTTTCCTGGAGATCCCCTCGGATGTATGATGTAGCTAAAATCCGTTCAGAGTTTCCGATCCTGTCGCGCACTGTGAACGGCAAGCCATTGACATACCTTGACAATGGCGCGTCTGCGCAAAAGCCGCAGGTGGTGATTGATGCGGTCACGCGCGGCTACGCTGAAGAATATTCAAACGTCCACCGTGGCCTGCATTTCCTGTCCAACCTCGCGACCGAAAAATACGAGGCTGTGCGCGGCAAGATCTCGACCTTTCTGAACGCGGGCGATGAGGACACCATCATCCTGAATTCGGGTACCACCGAAGGCATCAACATGGTCGCCTATTCCTGGGCCATGCCCCGGATGCAGCCCGGTGATGAAATTGTCCTCAGCATCATGGAACATCACGCCAATATCGTGCCCTGGCATTTCCTGCGCGAGCGGCAAGGCGTGGTGCTGAAATGGGTCGATGTAGATGAAACCGGTGCACTTGATCCGCAAGCCGTGATCGACGCGATCGGGCCAAAGACCAAGCTGGTCGCCATCACCCATTGTTCCAATGTGTTGGGCACCGTGGTCGATGTGAAGGCGATCACCGAAAGCGCGCACGAAAAAGGTGTGCCCGTGCTGGTCGATGGCAGCCAGGGCGCGGTGCATATGCCGGTTGATGTGTCTGATCTGGGCTGCGATTTCTACGCGATCACGGGCCACAAACTGTATGGCCCGTCCGGATCGGGCGCGATCTATGTCCGCCCGGAACGCATGGCCGAAATGCGTCCGTTCCTTGGCGGCGGCGACATGATCAAGGAAGTCACCAAGGATAGCGTGGTCTATAACGACCCGCCGATGAAGTTCGAGGCCGGCACCCCCGGTATCGTCCAGACCATCGGGCTGGGCGTCGCGCTGGACTACATGATGGACCTTGGCATGGATAACATCGCCGCGCATGAGGCCGGTTTGCGCGACTATGCTGAATCAAAACTGAACGGTCTCAACTGGTTGCAGGTGCAGGGTCATGCAAAGGGCAAGGCGGCGATCTTCAGTTTTACGCTGGACGGCGCGGCCCACGCCCATGACATTTCCACCATTCTCGACAAGAAAGGTGTCGCCGTGCGTGCCGGGCACCATTGCGCCGGGCCGCTGATGGATCATCTGGGCCTGACCGCCACCTGCCGGGCGTCCTTCGGTCTGTACAACACCAAGGACGAGGTCGACGTGCTGATCGATGCGCTGGAATTGGCACATGATCTGTTCGGGTGACAAATCGTCCATTGAAATTTCCAGCAAACCAGTCTGTAAGCTGGTCTTTGAATGAGTCTTAAGGAGCAATCGCCCATGTCCGACACCAAAGCCGCGATCTATACACTGTTGGGGAAATTCGCCAAAGTCGATGGCCCCGTAGACCCCGACGCGCTGATCTTTGGCGACGGTCTGAACATGAGCTCGATCTCGTTCACCGAATTTGTGCTGAAAGTCGAAGACGATTTCGACGCCACGATCATGGTCGAAGACCTTGGCGAAGACATCAAGACCGCCGAACAGCTGGTCAGCACGCTGATGGAATACGTCGAAGGCTAAGCTGTTCGACAATTGCGAATGCAAAACCACTGACCTGCTTGAGGCACGTCCCTTCCTTGGCACCTTGCATAGCCAAGGAAAGAACTCTTGATCGAATACAAAGAAAAGACCGCTCTCGCAAAGTCATGCGAGTGCGGTATGTGTAGTTTGGTTTGACATTGATGCACCGCAGGGCAAGGTTTTCAGGCGCACGCTGAAGCACGGTTTCTGGCCAAGGGTTTTGTGAGTTCCTTCGGATTCAAGCCGTCAGAACAAATCGGCCCCGCCGATATCACCGCCAAAGTCGCCACCAAAACCACCGCCGAAATCGCCGCCAAAACCACCGCCGAAGTCCGGCTCTGGGAAAGACGGCAATTGAGCTGCAACTGGTGGACCTCCGATATCCGGCAGGCCAGGGCCGGGTGGGATGCCGCCGACAGGGGGGCGACCATGGTATCGCCAATACGGGCTATGCCCGTATCCGACGTGGACGCCGACAGACGTGCGAACACCGGATTGATCGCATGCTGCAAGAGCAACAGCGCCAAAAACAGCAAAAGATGCGAGTAAGAGCTTCCGCGTTCCAATCATTCAGAAATTCCTTCGCGTGTCGTAACGCCAACAGCCGCACCAGTTGGATCAATCAGAATGGCAGTTCCACCGTCCCGCGCCAAAAGACGGCCTCCCAAGGCATTCGATTTTTCAATTGTCGCGTTCAGATCTGCAACGAGAATGAAGGGTAACCAGTTGGGCTCAATCTGCGATTTGGATGCCCAGACCAATCCTCCGCGATCTTCGCCATTCCGGGTAAATATCGTATATGCCTGACCCGAAGATTGGTCTTGCCGGGTTTCGAAACCCGCCACGGATTTGTAAAAACGCTTGGCTCCAGACGTGTTGGATGTGATCAGATCCGCCCAAATCCAGGTGTTGTTTTTTGCGGTTTCGTCCAGAGGTAAACCGGCTGATCCGTCGAAAAGCGTTAAGGCAGCCCCGGAGTTGTCTCGGACCACCGCGAAAACACCGGCCTGGTTTTGAATTGGTTGTTCGGCCAACTGCCCACCGCTGGACTTCACTGTCTGAATTGCGTTCAGTGTATCGTCCACACTCAGAACGGGCTGCCAACGCGACTCCGGTTTGTCGTCTTTACCTTCGACGAAGACCAACCCACCGATGAATTCGCCATTGCTAGATATGACGCTGGTATTGTCACTTGCTGGCGGACGTATGGTCCACCCGAACAGTTCTGAGTAATAGGTCCGCGCCACGTCCGGCGCTTCGGTGACCAGATCAAACCACGCGAAGCTACCCGGGGTCTTGGCATCCCGCATAGTCGGAGTGCACGCAGCCACGGAAACGCTTAGGCCGACCAAAAGCAGGGCCACAAAACTTTTGGTTTGAGGTTTCAGGTATCGCAAAGTGTCGGTCCCCAATTGAATAGTTCCGAATCTCATCATCCAGCCTGCATACCGCCACATCGTCAAACGAAGGTCCAGAGCAGTACCAAGTCCCTCGCAGCGCAAAACCCATTTTGGCCAGAGAATACTGCACCACTCTCCGCGAATGCCGTTCTCGGATTCATGGCCGACTTGGTTTCATCAGGACGCTTGCGCGGCCTGATCCTTGTAATACTCGCTCAGCTTGAACCGCATGACCTTGCCCGATCCGGTGCGTGGGATCTCGTCCACGATCAGCGTGGCGGCGGGCAGTTTGGCCACCGCCAGCTTGCCCTTGCAGAACGACGCGACATCCCCGTTGGTCGGGGTTTCGCCGTCTTCGGGGATGACGAACGCGATCGGCACTTCGCCATACTCTTCGTCCGGCACACCTGCGACAGCCGCGTCCTTGATACCGGGCATGGTCTTGATCACGTCTTCAATCTCGGCAGGTGGCAGGTTTTGACCGCCGCGAATGATCAGCTCTTTCAGACGGCCCGTGACGGTGAGGAACCCATGTTCATCGACCGTGCCCAGATCGCCCGAGTGATACCAGCCGTTCTTGATGGCGGCGGCGGTCGCCTCGGGCTTGTTGTGATAACCCAGCATCATGTTGGGGCCGCGGAAGGTCAGTTCACCCTCGACATTGGGCGGACAATCCTCGCCGGTTTCCACGTCGATGATCCGGATCCCCATGCCAAGGATCGGCAGGCCGCAACTACCGGCGATCTTCTTGGTTCCGGGCCAGTTCAGCGTGATGTTCGACGAGGCCTCGGTCATGCCCAGCCCGTCCAGCATCTGAACGCCCAGCATTTCTTCGAATTCGGCCATCAGCGCCGCCGACATGATCGATCCGGCTGACACACAGGCCCGCAGACTGTCGAATTCGGCCGTCGCACCATCGCGGGCCGCAGCCAGCAGGTGGTGGAACATGGTCGGCACACCCGGCATGATCGTCGGCTTTTCCTGCGGCAGCAATTTCATCATTTCGCTTGGTGTAAAGCGGTGGATCAGATACGCCCCGGCGCCATTGGCCAGAACGGCGGTCACGCAGGAACTGATGCCAAACGCATGATACAAGGGCAGGGCGGTGATGATCGTATCGTCCTGCGTCATGCCCAGGATCGGCCCCCAGGCGGCTGCATTCGACCACAGGATGGCGCGGGCCGTCAGCATGACGCCCTTGGGTTCGCCCGTGGTGCCCGACGTATACAGCAGCAGAGACACAGCATCGATGTCGTCCGCTGGCAACGCGTCGCCCTCGGTGGCACACAACGTGACAAAGCTTTCGTCGCCATCGCGCGGCTTGTCGGTGATGATCACATGTTCCAGCGGCCAGTCATCGCCAGCTTCCGGATCCATCGCCTTGTGCTTGGGGCTGCGCGTGACAATCGCCTGCGCGCCGGAATCCTTGACGCGATAGGACATCTCGTACGGCAGGGCTTCGTAGGAAATCGGAACCGCCGGGCAATCGGCCCGCATGATCCCGAACAGCGCCACCACCAAATCGACCGAATTCGGCAGCCAGATCGCCACCGGGGTTCCGGGCTGGACCCCCATCTTGCGCAGGTTGGCGGCAAAATTGCGGGTTTCACGGTCAAGTTCGGCATAGCTCACCCGGCGGGTCCGATCGGCAAAGGCCATGCGGTCAGGCGTCTTTTCGGCCCAGCCTGTGATCAGTTCGGAAATTGGGCGAATCTTGTCGAATTGAATCATGTCTGTTCTTCCTGAAACCCGGGCTGGCCCGGTCTAATAACTTGAGTTGGCACAGAATCCGTCCTTGGGGTGCCATACAGCGCGAACCGTATCAAGTTCACATGTCTCTGTCAGGGCACCAATTGTCGTTCGGCGGGAAATCCCCCTTGATTATCCATGGTTTTGCCCTCTCCGGGGCGATCACGGTTCCTGTGTCCTGCGGTCTGGCAAAACGCGGTCGAAAAATCCAGACGGGCCACCCAAACCCCCATTGCGGGCTGCGCCGTGATAGGGTATCCGGACATTCACGCACCTGTAGCTCAGCTGGATAGAGCGCTGCCCTCCGAAGGCAGAGGCCAGAGGTTCGAATCCTCTCAGGTGCGCCATAAAATCAACGACTTAGCGGAAAGTGAAGCAGCCCAAACGGGGCTGTGGTTAAAATTCGGTTAAATTCTGATTTTGTTGCCCGAAATGGTTAAAAACTGGCGTTATTGGTCCTGGCCAGGCGATTCCGTCCTAGTGCTCAAGAATCAGCCCAAAACCAGGGACACGGCCAGAAACGATCCAAGGCTGCAGCACATGGCGAACCCGACCCACGGCCAGACGGGTGCAGGCGGGCCAGAGACGGGCGCAGGGGCCGGTGTTTGCCATCGGACGGGGGTGTGATGTGGACGGCACCGCTTTCCCCCTCTGGACGGGCCAGAGGGCGGTCCAGAGGATGGTCCACAGGCAGGTGCAGACGGCGTCTGTCTGGGTTTGGAAAGCGGATCACGGTTGGCATGGTCACGGTCTCAGGTTTGCGTTTGGTTAGGATAAGCAAACACCGATCACGTGCACAACGGTCGATTTCCGGTTTTGAGTGGCTAGCGCCCGATGCTTTAACATGACAACGGGTCAAGACCCAATAAACTTGGAACACCGGACATCCGACAAAAAGCCTCAGATGACGGCAGTGGAGCCACCTGCGGCCGCCTATTTCAAGCGCAGCATTCATCACGATTGGCGGGAAGCAGACTTTAGCTGCAGACGCATTAGAGCCCTTGGACACTGTAATAGCGGACTTTGGAAACATGGAGCCTTTCAGGTCCGAAAGTGATTAGCCCGACATGTGAAGACTGTCATATCTCTCGGCGGTCGTTTGCGCCTACAAACCGGCAGAACAAGTGTATATATGCAACCATAAGTTTAGCAATTCCTGCGCGGGGAAACCGATATTTTGAAACTAAGACGCATTGAAATCTTCAATTTTCGCAAGTTGCGGCGCGCCCGTCTGGATCTTTCGGACAATCAAACGCTGCTCGTCGGAGCCAACAACAGCGGCAAGACATCGGCCATGAAGGCGATGCGTAAGTTCCTCAAGGATCGCGGCGGCATCGACACGCGCGATGTTACAGCCTCCAACTGGGCAGCGATCGAACAAACCGCGAGCGCCTGGACACACGAGGCCGAGGCGGATATCAGCCCGCTCTTGGTTCAGCTTCCGTTCCTCGACGTCTGGCTCCATGCTGACACGTCAGAGCTGCACCATGTCGCGCATCTGATCCCAACACTCACCTGGACTGGCGGCCTGCTGGGCGTGCGACTGCGCCTGGAGCCAAAGAAAAATGCGGATATCAAGGCGCAGTACCTGGCCGCGCGAGAGGCCGCTCAGAAGCTGCAACCCGGCGGCGCAACGGCCAACGGGTTCGCGCTTTGGCCGCGCGATTTTCGGGAATTTCTGGACAAACGCCTCAAGGAGCTATTCGAGCTGAACGCTCATCTTTTGGACCCCACAAGCTTTACAGCGTCCGGAGCAGTGGCGCCGCCGCCTCTGCCACCCCTGTCCGAGGGGATCGGCCCCAACCCTTTTGCCGGTCTCCTGCATATTCGTGAGATCAACGCGCAACGTGGGTTCGCCGATGCCGGTGAGGGGAAAGATGATGATGGCGAGCCCATACATGCCGCTAGCCGCAAGATCGCAAGCCAGGTACAGCCCTATTTCCGCAAACATATCGACCCTGAAACGGACCCCACGCCGAACGACGTTAAAGCGCTCAAGGCCATCCATGATGCCGAAACCACCTTCAATGCCCGCCTCAAGGAGGGCTTCGCCGATGCCATCAAGGAACTGAAAAATCTTGGCTACCCCGGCGGACTCAGTAATCCGAAACTCTCCATTGCCACACAGATCAAACCCGTTGACGGGCTCGACCACCCGGCGGCAGTGCAATACGATGTCTCTGGCGACGCATCTGGGGTGAAATTGCCTGAAAGCTACAACGGCTTGGGCTTCCAGAACCTGATCTCCATGGTTTTTCAGCTCATGCGTTTCCGGGATGACTGGATGCAGGTGGGCAAGTTCAAATCACAGGTGGTGACCCCGGACGACAGGGGCATTGAACCCCTGCAACTGGTGCTGATCGAGGAGCCGGAGGCACATCTGCATGTTCAGGTGCAGCAGGTCTTCATGGCCAGGGCACATAAGGTGCTGCGCAACCATGAGGATCTGGAGAAGGAGGACTCGGCTTTTACCACGCAGCTGGTGGTGAGCACCCATTCGGGCCACATTGCGCACGCCGCTGCGTTTGATGAGTTGCGCTATTTCAAGCGCGAGCTGCCCGGTCACGGAGTTGTGCCCACGGCCAGTGTGGCGAATATGACGGGGCTCTTTGGCGAAGACGATCACACCCGTCGTTTCGTGACGCGCTATCTCCGGAGCACACATTTTGACCTGTTCTTCGCCGACGCCATTATCGTGATCGAGGGCGCCGCGGAGCGGATCCTGCTGCCGCATCTGATCCAGCATCACTACCCTGACCTGGCTGCGGCCTATCTATCCTTCCTAGAGCTGGGGGGCAGTCACGCGCACCGCATGCGTCCCTTGATCGAAGCACTGGAGGTGCCGACGCTGATCATCACCGATCTGGACGCAGTGACGGAAATCCAAAAAGGCAATAAGCAAAAAGGCAATAAGGTTGTCAAACAATCGGCTCAGCCCTGCTACGGGGCCGCTCAGACCACCGCTAACCACGCACTAAGATCCTGGCTCCCAAGGCTGGCGGATATCGATACGCTGTTGGCACCTGCCCTAAAGGCCTTGTGTCACAAGGCTCCGGGTCGCCCCATCGTGGTCGCCTATCAGACCCCGCAAGGGGTGACGCAAGGCGCGCAGACCCAACTAGTCACGCCCAGTACCTTCGAAGATGCTCTCACTCTGGCCAACCGGGAGTCGGTGAAGGACGCTGCAGAGGCCGAACTGGCCTGCCGCATGACTCGTGCTTTTGCTATATCCATCAACGAAGAGCCCACGCCTGAGGCTCTCGCCAGTGCACTCTTCAAGCGGTTAGAGAAGTACCCGGAGAAAGCCGCCTTCGCGCTGGATCTTCTTTGTATCGACGACATCAAAGCGCTGCGCGCGCCTCCTTATATCGACACGGGCCTAACTTGGCTCTCGCGCCGGCTAAAGGGTGGAGGAGGAGCGAAATGGTGGATGTGACTGACGACAACCGCGACGCCAGCGCCGATGAGACGATCCGCGCCTGTTTGTCGCTTACCGCGCCGCATAGTTTCTTTTTGTTCGCCGGGGCGGGATCGGGCAAGACGCGTTCTCTCAAGGACGCGCTGGAAGGGTTGGACGCACAGACCCTGACCACCTTTCGCAAACATAGCCGCATGATCGCCGTGATCACCTATACCAACGCCGCCGCAGATGAGATCACGCGCCGTGTCATGGCCGATCCGGTGTTTCAGGTGCAGACCATCCACAGCTTCGCTTGGTCGCTCATTGAGGGGCGAACGACGGATATTAGGGGCTGGCTGAAGAGCCGCTTGCAGACAGAGATTGCTGAGAACCAGGCAGCCCACGCGAAGGGCCGGGCCGGTACTGACGCCCACGACAAACGCGTCAAGAAAATGGCCTCAAAGACAAAGCGGCTGGAGCGCCTGGCCGAGATCCGCGCCTTCACCTACGCGCCTGAAGGGGACAATTTCGGCCGCGATGCGCTGCAACATACCGAGGTCATTGCGCTCGCTGCGCATTTCTTGACTGAAAGCGCGACGTTCCAGAACATCGTTCTGGCGCGCTACCCGTTCATCTTGATCGACGAGAGTCAGGATACGATGAAACCCTTAATGGAAGCGCTTTTAAGCTTCGAGGCGCGCCATCGCGGTCGCATCGCCTTAGGGCTGCTCGGGGACACGATGCAGCGCATCTACACCGATGGTTTGCGCGATCTCGACCAACGGGTAGGGGACTTCGCGCAACCGGCTAAACAGATGAACCACCGCAGCCGCGCGCGGATTGTGGACTTGGCGAATGCGATCCGGCGCGACGATGATGGCCGCCAGCAGCGGGCGCGAGAAGACAAACCGGGTGGTACTGTGCGGGTCTTTCTTGCGCCCAGTGAGGGCACGGATCGCGAGGCCTATGAAGCTTGGACCCGGGCAGAAATGGCCCGCATCACCGAAGACTCTGCATGGCAGGACGCGGAGGCGGTTAAGACCCTCACGATCGAGCGTCACATGGCCGCCGCGCGTCTTGGTTTCAGCGAGCTGTTTGAGCCCCTGAGCAAGCCTGACAAGCTCAAGGACGGGTTTCGTGATGGCACGTTGCCTGCAATGCGGCTTTTCACCCACCGGGTCTTGCCTTTGGTGACGGCACAAAGGGTTGGCGATGCCTTTACCGCGATGGCGGTGCTGCGCGACGGTTCACCGCTGGTCGGTAAGGCAGGTATCCGGGTTGGGCGTGGGTGCCAGGCCACTGGCCTCGAAGCGGCGCGGGCGGGCATCGCAGCGCTGATGACGCTATTTAAGGAAGAACGGGACCCGAGTTGCGCCGAAGTGTTAGCGGTCGTGGCCGAGCACCAGTTGTTCCCGGTCCCCGACCAGCTTCGGCCCTGTTTGCTTGGCGAAAGTCCCGTGGCCCAGAACACGGCCGATTTCCTTTCAGAGCTCGACCTGACCACGCCCGAGGCCACACCACCCACCGATAACACCATCACCGAGGCCTGGACGCAGGCGCTTGAAGCTCCGTTTTCTCAGGTAGCGCGCTACCTCGACTATGTCGAAGACCGCAGCTCCTTTGGCACCCACCAAGGGGTAAAGGGGCTCCAATTTCCCCGAGTTATGGTGATCGCCGATGACGCCCACACGCGCTTCAAAGGCCTTGCCTCCTACGAGACGCTGTTCGAGGTTAAGCCCCTGGGCCCAACCGCGCAGAAAAAGGCGGACAAGGGCGAGGAAACCACGATCGAGCGTACACGCCGTTTGCTGTACGTCACCTGCACGCGGGCAGAAGAGAGCCTCGCGCTTGTGCTCTATTCCGAGGCTCCGGACACGATCCACAGGTTTCTGATCTCAAAAGAATGGATGGCCAAGGACGAGGTCTTGCTGGCTGCGCCCGGCTGAACCTCTATGGTTGGCATGATTTTGCCAAGGACAGATTACTGGATAGCTGCCACTCTTGAAAGTCCGCTTCTGGCGAGTTGCGGTGCAGAACAGCGTAGCATGTTCAAGGTCTGCTTAGGGCCGTACGCTCCCTCCAACACCAAGGGCGGAGACCGGAAGTTCGCTGCTGCCGCGAGCCAATAGGGGCGCGGGACACGCAGCAGACATTCAAGTGACCAACGAATCCCGCTCTTTTCCGCACTGCCGCAAGGCGGCTCAGAGCCCGTGGCGATGGAAGCTGATGGCGAATTTTCTGGACAGAAACAGCGGCCAGAATCCCATGCTTTAGAAGATGAAGTCAGCTTCCCCGAGGGTGGCGATATCTACATTCAGCAAGATAATCACGGTCCCGAAGCCATCATCAATGACAACATCGTCGCCCGAGACCGACATGTAATTGTCCTGAAGATCAGTGAAGTCAGTGATGCCCGTGACAGCCGACAGTTGAATGACTTCATTGTCACTGACCGAATTGAAGTCCTCGATTATGTCATAGCCAGAGTCGTCATCGAACACAAAGGTGTCGAAACCGGAGCCGCCATTCAGGACATCGTCGCCTTCGCCACCAATCAACACGTCATTCTGACTGCCACCAGACAGGTAATCTTGGCCGTCGTCACCGAACAAGACGTCCTTCCTACCGTTGCCATACAGTCGATCGTTTCCGCGGCCACCAGATAGCTGATCGTCTCCGTCGCCACCTTCCAGAACATCATTTCCGGCGTTTCCGAATAGCTCGTCATTACCGCGGCCACCCTCTATGGTGTCTTCGTTATCGTTGCCAACAAGCACATCGTCACCGAGGCCACCGTACACACGGTCATCACCGCGGCCACCCTCTATAAAGTCGTCGCCAGCACCGCCATTAAGATAGTCGTCGCCATCACCGCCCTCCAGAATATCTTCCCCGACTTTTCCGGTCAGGCTATCATCGCCATCGCCCCCGAACAGTGTATCGAAACCACCACCGCCACCAAGAATGTCATTTTCGTCTCCACCATTCAGGGTGTCGTTGCCAACGCTACCAGTCAATCGATCGACCCCGGTCCCGCCAATCAACATGTCATCACCCAGACCACCAAAAAGGTTGTCGCGACCACCGCCGCCGTCCAGCGTGTCATTGCCGCTGTTCCCAGCAAGACGGTTGTTGTTATCATCGCCGATCAGCGTGTCATCACCCGAACCAGACGTGACGTTCTCAAAATTGACCACGGTGTCATAGCCATATCCGGTGTCCTGCTGGTAGTTAGCTCCAACTCTAAGGTCAACGGTCGCCGCATCCGATCCTAAGAACAGGGCTGTATCAATACCAACGCCCCCATCAAGGTAATCGTCACCCAGTCCACCCTCTATCTTGTCATCGCCAGCACCGGAAGAGAGGATATTGTTATCCTCACTACCAGTCAGCGTGTCATCGCCCGAACCAGAGTAGACGTTCTCGATACCGTACAAGGTGATCACACCGGTATCATCATCATCATTGTCGTGGCTGCAATCCGGGGGAACCTCATTTTCTTCGTCCGTGTCCAAAACCAGAACTGCTAAAAGTGCTAAACCAGACGTCACAGTAAGGTCAAAAGTATCTATCCCTTCCGCGCCGTGTACGACAACGGGCGCTTCCATAACTTCAGGTGCGAGACCACCACTATTTTCAGAAAAAGTAAATGCTGCTGAAAGCTGGAAAACGTCATCGCCAGCACCACCATACAAGCAGTCGAAACCCTGCCCAAAATTCAAAATATCATCACCGTCTCCTCCAATCAAAATGTCGTCGCCAGCTCCACCTTCCAGAACATCGTTGCCAGCTCCGCCAGTTAGGGTGTCATCGCCGTCTCCACCGTCCAGAACGTCATCGCCATTGGACCCAATCAAATCATCCGCTCCGGTGCCACCGAGCTGTGTCAGACGTAATTCAAATGCCCCAAGATCACTGATATTCAGGCCGTTGTTCACAGTGCCAGAATAGTCGTCACGCTCTAGCCCGCGTGCGTCCGTTCCCGGGGCCACGGCATCATCTCCAGCATCAAGCGCAGGGTTAGTGACATCGGCATTCAGCGCAATCGTTTGCACCGGCCCGCCATTGTCGGCGAGTAAACCGCCACCATTGCTGTCCAGCTCTGCAAAAACGTCGGCAGCAGTCTCGCCACCCGCTCCTGTGAGCGAGGTCGTGGACGTGATCGTACCCCAAACCTCGTCACTGGAGCCATTGGCGTTATTGCCCAGCACTATACTGTTTGTTAAGGTCGTCGAGGCATCACGGAAATTGAAGATCCCACTGCCATCGTAATCTGCCATATTCCCGCTGAGCGTGCTGTTGATGACCGTCGCGGTGCCGACGTTAAATATTCCTCCTCCGGAACCTCCCGCGCTATTTCCGGTGACTGTGCTATTGATAAGTGTTGCCGTGCCATAGATAAATATCCCGCCACCACTGTAATTCGTAGAGTTCGCACTGACCGTGCTGTTGACTATTGTGGTCGTGGCGTAGTAGTTGGTGCTTAGTCCTCCGCCCACCAGTGCTTCATTCCCACTGATTGTACTGTTGGTCAGCGTCATGCTGCCGGAGTTCCATACACCGGCACCAAATGCGGCAAAATTCCCGCTGATCGTGCTGTTCGTCAGATAAAGTGTTGCCCCTGTTTTCACAGCTAGGCCACCTCCTTTTTCATCGCCTCCTCTGTCGTTGTGGCCATTGGTGATCGTCAGGGACTCCAGCGTCGATGTTCCGCCCGTCGCATTGATCACCCGCGAAGCATCGTTACCCGAAATCGTGATATCTGCCACATCGTCGCCGTCGATATCGCCATCAATCATAACGTCTGTCGAAAGAACAAGTTCCGTTCCACTCAGCAAGATCGTCTGGCCGGATAGCGCAGCGTCAAAGGAGATGGTATCTGCTCCGGCAGATGCATCCGCCAGCGCAATAGCTTCGCGCAAGCTGGTAACACCATCATCAGCAACAGTGTCGGCAGTGGTCGTTACAATGAAATTCGCCATGAGGACCCCCCTCTCAAAAAGGCATCCCCAGATCGTCAATGATGCGCCCGGTGTGGGCCACCAACCAGCGAATGCAATAAATTCGGGAAAATGGTTAACGAGGATGAGTTAGCATGGCAACGAATTTCTATCACGCCTCACTAGGCGTCAGGTCTCGCTGAAACTGCGTCGAGCGGTCTTGTTCTCAATCTGTCAATTCGGCAAACCTGAGATCTTGCGATCACAGCGGATGTCGGCAAAGCGGGCTGCAGGCGCAGCATCTCGATTGGGTGGTCAAGGTCGGCTAAGGGCCGGAAACCACCTATTGGGCAGGTGACTCGGACTGGATGTAGGCTGTTTTCTCCCTAACGGCTTTGATTCAGACTACCGATACGGTGCAGTCACCCTTGGATGAGTTGCGCGCTGGATAAACCGCCACGAGGGTGTGCTGCCGACGCTATACAGACGAGACAGTCTGAGCGTCGCCGGAAGCGCCGCGGGCTGGCATTGGGGGGGCGATCCACTGCCCTTTGTTGGATTTAGGGTAGACGCTTATCTAGTCAAGGAACAGCTTATCACCAAACAACCACCCACCCGCTTGGAGCGAGGGTCTACCTTTCAGCCATCGCTCTCGCTGCAGTCGTCATCTACTGATTATGAAACCTAACCCTAGAACTGCCACCTGATCCCTGTAAAGAAAGCCACGGAATTTCTGTAGTCGAAGGCCAGATCATCATACGAATAGTTCCGGAGCAGGCCAAAAATCTCAACATTGTAGCGATCCAACTGTTGCGATACCGCCAAGCCCACTGATCGCGATTTGGACCCCGGCCCGACGATATCTGAACCGTAATAGACATCTATCGAAATGGCAGTGTCTCCAGCTGGGATCCACGAGCGGATTAGGCCTAGCTTAAGGTACCCATTTTTTCCCGAGGACGTGCTGTGGCCTAATGCAAAAGTCACATTTGCCCCGGTAGCGTGGTGGACTGCGGAAACCGATCCAGATGTCACCTCTTCGGTTGCTTTTCTCGAATACCCAAGGCCCGCGCTAAGGCGAAGGTTTCGAAAGCGCCCATCATAGCGTACGGCGACGTCCGCATAATCGTCATCGCCCTCATCCAGAACGTCGCGGCCCACAGCAAAAGACACCTTGAGACCGCGATAGTCCGGTGTGTCATACCGCACGCGCAGATTGCGACTGCCATCGGAATTGTAGCCAGTCACATTGTCACCGTCGTAGTTCTTGAATGCATCACCAATGACCAAAGGAGAAAAACTGCCGTCACTCAGACGCAAAAACTGACCACCTGCGGATTGGGAAACCGCAGAGTAAGCGGTGACTTTGGTCTGGGACAGATCAATCTCGGCGATACTGTCGGTGGCCATGCTTCCCTGGCCAAAGGAAAACGTGCCAATCCGCCCGGTGTCGATGATCAGCTCCAGCTTTCGGATATTGGTGCCGTCGAACGAGAAGCCGTTTCCACTGTCGTCGATCTGGTTTATTGTGTTGGAGGCACGGGGGGTAAAGCCGCCCTCAAACCGGGCCACCGCATTAATCCCCCAGAATGGATAGAGTTGCCACAAGAACCCGATGCGCGTGCTGGCATTCGAGTTGTCGAGCGGCGCGTAAAAATCGCGACTCACGCCATCATCGTACGCGAGTCCAGCCTGGCTGATCTGGCCGTATGATGTGATCGGTTGCCCTGTCGGTGAGGTGCGTGTTCGCCAATCATCAGTGGGATCGGTTAGAGGAACTAGAAAATCGGCGAGCGTCTTGGGCTGTGCAGGGACTGGGGCCGCAGTGATTGCCGCGACTGCAAAAGCTGCGAAATCGATCCTGATCCTGTTCATTTGTCCTCCGTACTATCCGTCGTGGCTGCGAAGTGGTGATCGGACCAATGCTGAATACGTTTGGTGCGACGCGACCCTGCGGCCAGGCTTCTCAGTCAAGACGAGCGTTCAGAGACGAGTCACCAAAAGTTATTTCTGCGAGAGGTCGCGATCGGTCAAAACGCGCCAGTGCTGATCAATCACGTCTTCCCAGTCCTGACGTTGTTTCAGACCGTTGGTGGTTTCACCCATAAGCGTCATGACCATCATGCGCCCCCGGATTTCGGCATCCCTAGATGGAAAGCCGACTTCCTCGAACAGCACAGTAGCGAACTTGAACCGGCGATCCATGGCCCGCTTGAAGCAGGCGGCCGCTGTTGCATCGGACTTCGCCCAGACTGCAATTGCACCATCGGGCATCGACGCGTCTTCGCGGATCACCTGGTGCATCAGCAGCCTGATCCGCTCATCCGGCGGCCCTTCAAACTCAAGCGCATCCTTGATGATATGCCCAGTCAGCGATTTCTCCCAGTAGGCAAGGACAGCGTCCAGAAGATCCTGAATATTCCCGAAATGCCAGTAGAAGCTACCGCTGGTAAGGCCAATTTTACGAGCGATGGCGACAACTTTGACCCCTTCGATGCCCCGCTCTCTCAGGACATCAAGGGTTACCTGCAACCAGTCGTCGCGCGTTGCCGCACGACGCTTTTCCACTTTGATCTTTTGGTTCACCATAGAGACCTCTATTGACACAGATAATTTTATGTCTCTACCGTAGTCGTGTCTATGGAAATCTGAAGGCCCGATGATCCCATTGGATTTGGCGGCACAGACACAATTGGGGGACACAACATGATCAATATCCAAAAACCTTTGGCCGGGGCACTTGTTGCACTGGGGGTGTTGGCCTCTGGAGTGACATTCGCACAAAACGCACTGCCAGACGGTCGGTCGGCGGCACCAATTGAAAATGGCGTGTATCCCGCCTCGTATTTCCCGAACACCGAGATCCTCGGCGATGCCGAAATGAGAATAACCGCGCTTGGAACCGGTATGCCGAACCAGACAAAGGCCGCGGTTTCGATCTCGTTCTACGTCGAACTTGGCAACGGCGACGTTTTTCTGTTTGACGTGGGCACCGGGGCGACAGGAAACCTGTTCTCGCTTCGGCCCGATTTCTCAAAAGTCGACAAGGTCTTTTTCAGCCATCTGCATGTGGACCACGTCGGAGATTTCATGGGGTTGCATGTTGGTGGCTGGCTGTCGGGTCGATACAAGCCGCTGCGGGTTTTCGGCCCATCCGGTTCCGAAAAGGAACTCGGCACCAAAGCCTATGTCGACGGCATGTCCAAGGCCTATGCTTGGGATCTGGCCACGCGGACCGGCGCCCTTCCAGACGAAGGCGCCAAGCTGGAAGTCACCGAGTTTGACTACATGCTGGAAAACGAAGTCGTTTATCAGGAAAACGGCGTCACGGTCCGGTCTTGGCCTGCCATTCACAGTCTGGATGGGTCGGTCAGCTACTCGTTGGATTGGAACGGCCTGAAATATGTCTTTGGCGGCGATACCTATCCGAACAAGTGGTATGTCGAATACGCCAAAGGGGCAGACATAGCGTCTCACGAAGCGTTCTTGCCGCCAAAGGCGCTTGCGAAGTATTTTGGCTGGGACTTGTCACAGGCCACCTATGTCGCAACGCGAATTCACTCCGAACCTGCCGCGTTCGGCAAGGTGATGTCTGCGGTCGAACCGCGCATGGCGCTAGGGTACCATTCAGTTCTGTCACCCGAGAATTATCAGGCAATCCTAGAAGGCGTTCGGTCGACCTATGACGGGCCTCTTACGCTGGCACGTGACCTGCAGGTTATAAACGTCACCAAGGATCAAATCGTAGTGCGCGAAGCATCAATTGACGACTACGCGCTGCCACCCGCAGTCAGCGACGAGTACATTAACGCTCCCCGTTCTGCGGAAAAAGAGACGTCAGCCAAGGTTCAAGCGGGCAAGTGGGACGGGTACACACCGCCCCCCATGCCCGATAAATAGGCAAATGTTTTTGAACTAGCTGGGCCGTCAGCGCGACCCCGCCAGTAAAGCCGCAATTTCTTTGCATTTCGGCTCCCGTGAAGGCGTTTTTCGAGATGTCAGATGATGCAGGGTTGGACCTGACCACTTCGGTCTCAGTTGAAGTGGGCAATTCACTGGGTGAAAGACTATGCCACGAATGCTTGGTTGCCGATCAGCGCAGCTTGGGATGGTTTTTGCCTTCCTCACAACTCTGTTTTTGGCCAGCGGGTCAAGGGCCGATGTATTGCCTTTCAGCGGTGCTGAGGTGGCCGACAACATCGCCGTGTTCCACGTCGAACCCGACGGCGTCCGCCTTGAGCTAGAAGTGTTTCCGCCCGATATCGAAGTGTTCACGGATGCTCTTGCCGCTGATTTCGGTGCTGATGGCGAAGCGTTCACCCGGCAGGGCGTGGATGCAGAAAGCCTTGGTTTCGCCGGACTGACGGTCATACGACAGGACGGCTCTGAGCTCTTGGGGCGCATTGTGCGGGTGGAACGCCGCCACCGCGTTGACCGCGCCTCTCCGTTTGCGGGGCAAACTGACCCGATCACCGGGACAAAAATCCCTTCGCCACCGGACGACCCTGAGGTGATCTTTCTGGAAGTACTCTTTGATTTCGTTCAGGTCCGCCCGGACGCTCTAGTACTTGGGTCGACCATGGCGGACGATACGCAGCGTCCCGACATCGGGTTCATGGTGTTCGACCGCTCTGTGCCCGTCTCGCGGTTCAGTTTTCTGAATACTCAAGCAGGCTTTGTCATGGATTGGGCTGACCCGTGGGGCACCGCATTCACGAACGCAAACCTGAATCGACAGACCCGCAATGGCACAACTTCTTACGTCTACGCCACCCCTCGGGAAATCCGGCATGAAATCCTGATGCGGGTGCCGGATCTGGCGCCTTGGATCGGAGAGCAGATCGAAACCGGAACCCACCTGAACAGCGCCAGCCAATCCCGGATACAGAAAGCGGCGCTCGATGAGTTTTCGGTCCGAAACCCGGTCACGATCGCTGGAAAACCCGTTCGTCCCGCAGCCGTTCGTGGCGCCTTCCTCACACTGGACGAACGGGGCTTTCAGGTCGAGGAAGGGACCAGAACATTGCTTGTCGATACGGCGTTCGTGGGTGCGATCCTGTCCTACCCGGTTGTGGCACTGCCTCCCAACGCAACCCTCTCGTGGGACATGTTCGATAACAGGATCGGTGAAGTGCCTGTGACACTTACCGATCCCGCAGGGCCATTTCTAGATTGGGCCACGCCGGATCGCGCAACAGTCACATGGACCAACTATCTAAAGCAATATGCCGACCCACAGGTGATCGCTGTTCCGATCCATGGAATCCGTTTCGTTCCTGCCGTTTCCGTTGGGCTTCTTTTGGTTGGCGTTGCCGCGCTTGGTGCATTGGCCATTCCCACCAATCGTCGACACTGGCGCGGGGTTTTGTCATGTGCAGCCGTCGCGTTCATCGCCAGCGTCACCCTGCGCAATATGTTTTTGTTGCCCGTTGTTTCCCCCTTTGGCGAGCAATCCGGTGCCCAATTGGCCCAGGACGCTCTGTCAGATCTCCTTGCCAATACCTATGTTGCTGCTCTCGAAGTCACTCCGGCTGCGCGTGCCGCGACACTTGCTCCGCTCGTGTCAGATCGCGCGCTGGACGAGCTAGCTGCCGCGCTGGAGACCGATTTGGCCATCCGTGTTCCGGGTGGTGGATTGGCCGAAGTTAGCGCAATTGACGACGTTTCGGTCGAAGGAACAAGGCTGTCGCTGGGTGGCGCATACGAGGGACTTGCGAAATGGAAAGTCCAGGCGCAGGCAGGGCATTGGGGCCATGATCACAGAAGAACAGTAGAATACCGTGCCCGCGTCACTCTCATCCCCGAGGGCGGCCATTGGAAACTTGCTGCATTAACTGTCCTGGAGGCACGTGCACCTGATGTTTAACGCCCTTCGCAAATCCCTACGACCACTGATGGTCGCGTGTCTGCTATTGGCATCTGGGTCAGCGTGCGCGCATTTCCTGCTCAACCTGAATGTCCGTGTATTTCACGTCGAACACGTCAAGGACGGGCTGAACGTCTATCTTCGAACCCCCATGCCCTACCTGGTGGCAGACAAGATCGGCGCAGAGAGCGATGATGGTCTTCCCGCCGCCGCTCCCTTTACCACCAATGCGCTGGAAGGGGACAAAGTGGTTCATTTCGTAGATTTGTCACAGGTTGCGTCCGTCCCGCTTGGCCTCGGGCAAATCGCCGAGGCGGGCACTCGTATTGAGGTCGATGGCGCGCGGGTCAAAGGCTATGTCAAAGCCGTTGTCCTGCATCACGTGGGCAGCGAACCGGGATTTGCAACACTCGCCGAAGCTCAGGACGTGATCGCGAAGCCAACAACCTTGCCCAAGACGACGCCTGCTTATGTGGGTGACGTGATTGTGGATGTCTTGATTGTGTACAAAATGGAAACTGCGCCATCTCGTTATCTCATTTCCAGCGAACTGGACCCCGGATTGCCGGACCAGCGAACAACGGCAAACCTCCTGCTGGACTATGCTCCCGGTGAACCGCTCATCTTGCGATCCCGTGGCCTGTTAGCCAAGCCGATCGAAGTTTCGCGTTCACGTTTGGCTGCCTTTGCGACATTTGTATGGGAGGGCGTCCGCCATATTCTCGAAGGCATTGACCACGTGCTATTTGTGGCCTGCCTCGTAATCGGCGCCCCAAGCTTGCGCGACTTGTTGTGGCGCGTTACCGGTTTTACCGTTGGCCACAGCGTGACACTTTCCTTGGGCTTTTGGGGGCTTGTACCGTCGGGTGTATGGTTCGTGCCGGCTGTAGAAACAGGAATTGCCCTGTCGATCATCTACGCCGCGCTTCTAGCGATGCGCAGCAGCAGTCGAACGGCCGAAGCGAACCGAAACATCTTTTTCGTCACCGTTCTGATTGGCTTTCTGCACGGTCTGGGATTCAGCTTCGTCCTCAAGGAAATCCTTCAGATCACGTCTCCAAACATCTGGCAGAGCCTCTTGGCGTTCAATGTCGGGGTCGAGATCGGTCAGATTGCGATTGTCCTCTTAATCTGGCCGCTTCTATATCTTGTGGAAAAAGCCAGCATCGGTGCGCAAAACTACGTCCGGTGGGGCATCGCTATCATATGTTGTGCTGTCGCCGCATGGTGGACATTCGAACGTTCGATGGGAGTCATCACGGCATTGTCGAGTTAATCGATTTATTCTTGAGTGCTAATTGTTTTCAACGATCAATCCGCTTGTGTTCTTGGTTTTCCGATGTGGTCGGTTGTTTTTAATACCCAACCGGTATTTATTAGGGACAGGATTCATAACCAGTAGATGACGACTGCAGCGAGAGCGATGGCTGAAAGGAAGACCTTGGGACAGCGGTCATAGCGTGTCGCCACGCGTCGCCAATCCTTTAACCTGCCAAACATGATCTCGATCCGATTGCGCCGCTTGTATCGGCGCTTGTCGTATTTGACCGGCGTCTTGCGTTGTTTTCTGCCGGGGATGCAGGCGCGTATCCCTTTGTCTTTCAACGCGTCCCGGAACCAGTCGGCGCCCGAGCCACGATCTCCGAGCAGCCAGTTGACCTAGGGTAGGCTGCTGAGCAGCGCCAGCACACCAATGTAGTCGCTGACCTGTCCAGCGGTAACAAACAGGCTAAGCGGCCGCCCTTGGCTGTCACAAATGGCGTGCAGCTTGGTGTTCATGCCGCCCTTGGTTCGACCGATCAGACGACCACGCCCCCTTTTTTCGCGGCCATTCTGGTCGCCGTGCGGTGCGCCTTCAAGTAGGTCGCGTCGATCATCACGGTCTTTTCCTCGCGGGGTTCGGCAGCCAGACCGACCATCATCCGCGCAAAGATGCCTTTCTCGCTCCAACGCTTCCAACGGCTATAAAGGGTCTTGTGTGGGCCATAGGCTTCAGGAGCGTCACGCCAGCGCAACCCGTTGCGATTGATGGAGATTATCCCGCTCAGCACCCGCCTGTCATCTACTTGTGGCTTGCCTTGCGACTTCGGGAAGAAAGGGGAAAGCTTGGCCATCTGCTCGTCAGTCAGCCAGAAAAGGTCGCTCATGTCACCGCTCCGTTTTCCGGGCTGTGAATCACGCAACGCTTTGAAGATCAATGCATCCTGACCCTAAGGCTTGAACAGTACCACAAAGGGGAGCTTCGTCCGCTAACCGACGTTTTGGCTGACCAAATGCTGCGCAATCCACGAATGGCCGCTCTGGTGAAGCTGCGCTACAGCGTTCGACGATGTTGCGGAGGTCGGCTCTGGGCCGTTCGCTGAGGCCGACATCAAGGGCGGAGAGCGGTCATCCGCTGCGACCGCGAGAAACCCGAGTCGAAACGGCGGAAGCGGACTTTCAAATCGGGCTTCAAGACCATTTTCTAAACCGGTCCTTCGCCGCGCCGATTCCGAACTGGGAAGATGCGGACAATTCTAACCTTTGGCCAGTTTGGGGCGACTGACGGTTTGGCCCAATAGCGGCCATCTATTTGAACATCGGAGAAGGACCGGTCCGAACCGGGAAGTCACCTTAATGTGCGAGCAAACTGAGTGCGAAACTCGTTGGGCGCAATGCCTGCGCTCTTCCGAAAGGCACGGGAAAAATGACTGGTCGTTGAATAGCCTAGCTGCGAGGCAATCTCCGAAACAGTAGTCGAAGTGCCGGTGAGCAGTTCTGTCGCACGACGCATCCTGGCCAACGCGGTAACTGAGCGGAAATCTGTTCCGTGGTCATTCAAGCGCCTTTGCAGAGTTCGTGTGCTGGTCGCCATTATGAAGGCAACGTCTTCTATCGTCGCGGCATCGGTCGCGAGGCTTTGCATCACCAAAGCTTCAACGCAGGAGGCCAGGTTTGGTGGCGGACCGCCCAGACAGCTTCTTTCGACGTCCTGAATGGTTGTCCAGGTTATCGGCGTTTCCGGGTTATGTGCCAACAGATCAGAGTTTGGAATTTCGATGGAGGTGCAGTTTGAATCGCTTGTAGATCCGATCCTTAGTCTGGCTTCGATGTTTCGGGCAGCTGTTTTGTCGTTCAGGTCCACCCCAACCGACGCTGGTTGCCACCCTTGTCCACAAAAGTGGCGAGGTATGCTCATCAGCGGGCCGAGCGCTGCAAGCGCGATCTGGCGGTACCCCGAACCCGACTTTTCGGCAAAGGAGTACTGAAATTGAGTGGTCAAACTCCCTGTCCGAACGGTCAAGGTGTCGGCGTCTGCATGCAAGTGCATGATATCCACCGCTCGCTGCAGCGCCGCCCCTAGGTTTTCTGCCTCCAGTACGTAATCGCCCCAAGGTCCGTATTCCGTCACGGAAAGATGTTCTGCCAGACGCAAGCCAAAGAGATCGTCTCCGGCACCCCGCGCTGCTGCGTCGAAAAACCGACTTAGAGCAATCTCTGGGATGTAGTGACCGACATGAAAGGCCATGCTTTCGGGCAATCCGGCCGTTCGAAAGCACCGTTCCAGAGTGGAATCTCCCATCAGATCCGAAATCACTTTGGGTGCGCTGCCTAATGCTTCGGCGACGGTCATTGAAGGGACGGACGTCATGACAACGGGTTCCTCAATTTCTTCACGCACGTGGCGCAAAATGGTTCTGATCAAACATAAGCCCAGTGCTAACTTCTCAGCCAAACGCCTTTTCTGTGGATAATCAAGAGGTAGCCAAAATGATGAAGGCCCTTCGCAACGCTGTCCTGGTGACTGCGCTTGTCATATCGAACTCGGCGCTTGCCCAAGAGAAACCAAATATCGTTTTGATCAACCTTGATAACTTTGGCTGGGGCGAACCGGGCTTCAACGGCGGCGGTATCATCCGTGGGGCTGCAACCCCGGCGATGGATGCCCTTGCCGAAGAGGGTATGCGCCTGACAAACTTCAACGTAGAAGCCCAGTGCACCCCTTCCCGGGCTGCGCTGATGACCGGGCGGTATGGCATCCGCTCCGGCAACCACACGATCCCGGTCGCGGGCGGTGTCTATGGTATGACACAATGGGAAGTCACGATGGCCGAAATGCTCAAGGATGCGGGTTATAACACGGCGATGTATGGCAAGTGGCACTTGGGTTGGAGCGAGGGCCGCTACCCCAAGGACCAGGGTTTCGACGAATTCTACGGGGTCGAAAGCACCGATCAGACAGTATGGACATCGCAAGGCAGGTGGCAGGCGCTTGGGTTGGAGCCGCCCCACGTTATGGAAGGTGTTGTCGGACAGGAAGCCACAATCGCCCGCGAGTACGACTTGGAATATCGGGCACAGATCGATGGCGACCTGACGGACAAGGCTATTGACTTCATCCTGCGCAAAAGTGGTGAGGACGCACCGTTCTTTGTCTATTTCGCCCTGACGGCGACCCATACGCCGGTCATTCCGCATCCCGATTTCGACGGCTCGACAGGAAAGGGAATATGGGCCGACCTCTTGCACCAGACCGACAGTTATGTCGGTAGGCTGACAGCGGCCTTGGATGATACAGGGATCGCTGAAAACACAATCGTCATTTTCACAGCCGACAACGGCCCCGAAGCCATGAACGTCGGAAGCAATGACATTGCGCCGATGGCACATGCTCAGGGCACACCGGGCCCGTGGCGGGGGACTTTGTTCACGCCGTTTGAAGGCAGCCTGCGCGTTCCCTTTGCGATCCGCTGGCCGGGAAAAATTCTAGCAGGAGCGGTCAGCAACGAGATTGTCCACCAGACGGACCTCTATCCGACACTCGCGGCCGTGGCCGGTGGAAACGTGCCAGACGACCGTGCGTTTGACGGCGTGGATCAGTCGGCGTTCCTGCTGGGCGAACAGGAGAAATCCAACCGCGATCATGTCATCGTTTACATGGGCGAAGAAATCTACGGCGTGAAGTGGACCGATTGGAAGATTTTGTTCAAAGAGAACGAGACCGTCTATGCCGACACCAAGTCGTATTCGACGCCGCGCCTCTACGATCTCATCAATGATCCCGGGGAACGAAAGGATGTCTTGCTTGTTTACACGTGGGCCGCGGAACAGGCGATGCCGCTTCTCGGCGAGCACCTTGCGACGTTCAAGGAGTTTCCCGCGATCCCGCCGGGGCAACCGGACCCCTATGAGCCGCCGGCGAAATGAAGAAGAATCGTGAGATAATCGGATTTGGGCTGGCCGCGCTTCTCAGTGGCCTCACCCTTTCGAGTGAGGCCATTGCCGACGAAGGAGGCGTCGGCTTCTGGTTGCCTGGGCAGTACGGCAGTTTTGCAGCGATCCCACCGGAACCCGGGTTTTCAATGCCGCTGGTGACCTATGCCTATTCCGGGGATGCATCGGCCAGTCGGCCTTTGGACATCGGCGGCCAAATTCGCCTTGGCGTCGATGCAAGGTATTTGGGTCAATTCATCATTCCGACCTACAGCCCGGAAAATAATGTTCTGGGTGGAAGACTGGCTCTTTCGCTAGCGACAATCGTGGCAAGCAGTAAAGTCTCGGCCGATACAACACTCGGATCGGCGGCTGGAGGCACCTCAAAAAGAGTCACTGGGATTGGTGATCTGTACCCAACAGTCCAACTCTTTTGGAACAGAGGCACGAGTAACTGGATGACCTATCTGACCGGTGCGATCCCGGTCGGAGACTATCAAGCCGGTCGACTTACAAATATCGGCCTGGGGCATGGGGCCATAGATATCGGTGGAGCTTACTCATATTTCGACCCGAATACGGGTTGGGAAGCCTCGGCCACACTAGGTGTGACCTACAACTTCGAGAACCCGGACACAAATTACCAAAATGGAGAGTCGATCCATTTGGATTGGTCCGTTTCAAAGTTCGTCTCAGAGGCTTGGCAGGTCGGCGTCGTCGGGTTTGCCTACAAGCAGATCTCGGACGACAAAGGCACACCGGCGGTCTTGAACGGATTCAGGTCGGAAACCTACGGTATCGGCCCACAGATAGCCTATAGCGGCGAACTCGGAGGGCGACCCGTGTACGCTAGTCTTCGGGCATACAGAGAGTTCGAAACACAGAACCGAACAGAAGGCGTTGCGGCTTACCTCACTCTTTCTATTTCATTCTGATTGTCACTTGTTCGGCATAGTAGACTGTGGTGAACGGCGCGGCGAGCTACCGCTGTCAGGGCTTGGTGACCGTCGATGTAAATCGCACATAGGCCGCCCTTGGGCTCTGACCAGACATTGGCCGCACCTTGTTCGAAGGTCCGGTCAGGGCCGAAACCGCCAGTTGGGTTGATCCGAGTGACGGTTCGTTGTGTCCGCAACCTGATCATAGCAAGTTTGTTGGCCAATTACGGCTGTTGCGGAAAGCGGTGGTCGTTGGCGATGGTGTTTTGAAGGATCAGAGCCATGGGCGGCTGGACGCGGACTCTTAGTCTGTGTCACCGCCGCAGGAACATCTGATCACTGGGCTGCTTCGCACTATTCTTGGAGTTTGAACGACTTGCATCGGCGCGAGTCAGATATCGGGAATTGGACCTGGCATCTACGCTGCGGCGACGATCTGCATCGGGCTGACCAAAAGGTCTGGAACGAGAGCGCTGATCAGTTGGGCACCTGAAAAGGCCGCTGGTCAGGGGACATGTTCGCCCATTGCATGTACCCAAGTGGGCCTTGTTGCAGGCCGTGGCGTGGCGCGAGGGCGTTGAACCTTGCCAGCCGTTGCAGGGCTTCGTGCATACGTGCTGCGGTCGCTGTTCCGCCGTAATTTCCCATCGTAAAAACTGCGCGGTTTCGGTCTGGACCGTAGACTGCGCCGCAGCGGGTTTCGATAAATGCCGCATAAATTGGCCAGTGATCGGGACTTTGTGGCCATTTGATCGGGCCACCGATGGCTTTGACCAGTTCGGCTTCTGAGAAATCTTGAACCGCGCTCACTTGCCCAGATCCCGCAGGAAATCTTCGAAGGAAACGGTTTCGCCGCCGGTCGTTGGTCCGGCCTCTGGGGTCGCCGCAGCTTGGGATGGTTTCTGGCCGTCGCGTTGTCGCAGGCCAGCCGCTTGCAAACATTTCTGGACCCTGTTCGACAGTGCCTCGCAGACTGCCAGCATCGGATTTGGTTTTGTCGTAGTTTTTGTCGTCACAATCAGGCCAAGGGCTTCGATTTCGCGCCGTGCGTCCCGTAATTGCTGGGTGGCGTCTGCGGCCATCACAATCAGCGCCAGATCAGCCGCAGTCCATTCGGATCGTTCGCGGTAGAACGCGTCCAGAACGCCAAATCCGAAATCGTCCAGAAATTCGGTGCCGGGGAGGTCGCGCGGTGCTTGCGCGGTGCTGGTGTCGGCCTGCCGTGCGGCCTTTAGAAGTGCTGGTGTGCTGTCGGAGGGGTGTTTGGCTGGGCCTCGGGGCAATGTATCCGCCTTTCGTCCTGTTTCTGGGTGATTTGCCCTGATTTGACGTAAATGGAGGGCGTATGGACCATCAGAATAGCCTCTGTCGGGCGTATCGTCCATCATGGACCGGTCCACAAAAATGGGTCCAGATCGAATCCATTTTAAAGCTTCACCCTCCCTCGCGGTCCCTGTCCCTCCCTTTGACCTTGGCCATACCCGCCCCCTAGACGGCGCTGACCCGCATCAGGCCGGTGGACAAAACCGTGCCTGACTTTGGCCCATATGGATGGCGAGATTCCTTTGGGGAAGTCCGAAATATCCGACCCGTGCCAGTGGGAATGTCGGCTGTGTGGAAGCGCTGCATGTCTGGATGGGGCAGGTGTTCCAGTGTGGACCAGGCATGGCGTTCGGACATCTCGCTTGGCCCAGCCTGTTAAGATCCCGACGTGGCCTGGCCAGGCGGTTGTGTTGCTGTGGTGCAGCGGCGCCGCGCTATTGCGTTCAATCGTTCAATGGCCAGGGTTCTTTCATAGTCGGTCACAGCCGTCGTCACAGTGCCTGTCAGGTCCACTCGGACGGACTCGGGCTCTGCTAAGCTTTGCAAGTAAGGGCGGCTAGAAGTCAGTAGGCGAAGCGCACGACGCATCCTCTTTTTCCCTATGTCGGGGCTGACGGATCGGAGGGCTTCAAATATCCCGATGGCCAGGGGCTTGCCCTTCTTCTTCAGGTCGGCTTCGAAGGCCAAAGGGAACCTCGTCTGTAAGATCCGCAAGACCGCCACGTTCTCTGCATAAAGCTGTGTCCTGGTCTTCTTGGTTGTCGGCTCCCTGGTCTTCTGTGGCGTTGGTACGCCTGGCGCTGTTGCCTTCAAGTTGAGGGTTAGAGTCCCCTGGCGCCGGGGCTTTGATTGCGCATTCATCGGTTGTTTTCCTTTGTTGTGTCCATTTTTTCCGTCCATTTGGACCGTCCATTTCAGAAAACTGTGCAGAGCGCTGACCCTCAATATTTCAGTCGGAAATGTAGGAAAAGTCGGATAATGGTTATTTATCAAATACTTAGGGGTGATACTTTGTCGGATTTTGTTCCGACAAATCCGACAAGCAAAATGGACACTTTTGCCGAAAAACACCCATTGTCGGATTTGTCGGAACGATTTCCGACAGGTTGATCCATGTAACGTATTGATACTAAACAATAATCCGACTTTTCCTACATTTCCGACACAAATGCGAAGGGTCAGCGCTCTGCACAGTTTTCTGAATGGACCGTCCAGTGGACGAAACTGTGGACGGTCCGGTGTTTTGAGGTGGTCAGTCACCCAGCGTTCAGCACGGTTTTTCGGATACGATATGCCCGGTCAGGGGCTGTGATTCCGGCGGGTGTTTTTGCCTGCACATTGCGTCCCTCGCCGCGTTCCAGGTACCCGGCTTCATCCAGGTGCTTGGCGGCTGCGCGGGGGTTCATGCCTTCGAAGATCTCCGACCATCCCGCTTTGTGTATCCAGAAGTGGGCATCATCCACCCAACCTGCGTGATTGGACACGCGACGTGGGTCCTCGCTCTGCTGTGGCTCCGTCGCGTTTGTTGTGGCCGAAAAGCCGTTGATCAGCGGCTTGAACCGGCTGTCCTGATTACGAAGCAGGAAGTCACGACATGCGGTCACGGCTTGGGCTTGTTCGGTCGATCCAGTCCCGCCCCTGGCCGAAATCCAAAGTTCCAGGATCGCTAAGACGGCGTCCGTCGCGGCGCCTTCGGACCAGCCTGTAATCCTGGCCATAGAGGCGAGTTCGCCACCTGCCGCAATCGTGGCCAGGCGATCCGCCGCACGTCGCACCAGGCCGTCACTGAGGTCGTGGAAGCGTTCAGCCTCTTCAATGAAGCGGGCGGCAAAGGTCCGGGCTTCTTTTCGGGCTTTGGCCGGGTCCTCTGCGATGTATCCGGCCAAAGCGGGCATTGCAGTGCCGTAATGCTGCGCCGCTGCCTTCTTTACGTGATCGGCAAAGGACGCGCCGTCTGCAAAGCCGTGAAGATCGTCGAAGGCGCCATGTGCTTGGTCGGTGGCGTTCACATCCAATAGTCGAACAAGCTGCCCTGCTTTGGCCTTCTGGCCTGCCTCAAGCATCTTGTCGGCCAGTGTGACTTCGCCAGACGAAAGCACATTGCAACGCCACGTCAGGCGGTCGCGGGCGCCACCGAAAGCGTTGGCCCTGGCCTTCGCAACTCCGTTTATCAGCAGGTATGCACATGAACCGGCCTCGCGAGGCTCGACCTGGCCGATTTCATCCAGGACAACGCAACCGCTGTTCGCAATCGAAGCCGTGCCCTCAAGACCGGATGACGTCGCCCGCCAGGTGGTCATATACTTCGGCCCGCCGACGACACTGGCCGCAACTGCAAGCGCACTTGTCTTTCCGCGTGAAGAGTCCCCGATCAAATGAAGGCCCACGCCGTCGCGGTCTAGAAGATCCAAAAGCGGGCCTGCCAGGACAACGCAGATTGAAGTGGTCAGGATTGGGTTCCCCACGGCAAGGCGTGCAACATTATCCCGCCAATCTTCGAGTGATCCTTTGGCGACCATGGTCCGTAGCAGGGGGTTTACCGCGTCACTTTGATAGACAAACCCGGCATCGCCGATGATCTCCCCACTACCCTGGACGAAAGATGTGCAAGTGCGATCTGCCCACCCCAGCGTTGCGACGGTGCGCACGCGGCGGTCGGGAATCCAATCTCGCAACAGACGACCGAACGCGCGGCGCGAGTCTTCATCGTCGGCCTGGATTTTCATGCCAAGGTCCAACAATTCGCCACGTACCTGGGTCGCATCGCCAGCCAGGGCGCGGGCAGGTATAGCCCAGGCGTGTTGCGTGCCGTCGTGATCGGTCAGTTCAACGAAGCGTCCCCAGCCTTGACCCCTGGCGTTTCTGGCACCGGCTAGAACCTGGACGGGCGAACATAGCCACACAAACTCGGCGCCGAAAGCCACCCCTCTAAACTTGATCGGCTTGTTCCACCAAATCCCGTCAGATCGCGCGCGGTACCCGTCCGGCAGGCCGTCTGTCGGCACGTCAGGTTCATCGCCAAAAGGATCGTCCTGGCCTTCGTCGGCGTTGTCGGTCCCAGCATCCGCCGCTGCCTTGTCGAAAGCGTCCCGCCAACCAGGCAATGCGTCATCCAAACCCGCAACAACTTCCAGAGCCGCCCGCAGTTCGTCCGCGCGGTCATTGATCAGTCCGGAGGCGAAAGCGCGACCAATCGCCGATCTGATCTGACGTGCAGCCTTGGCAGGGTCGTCTTTAGCCCGACGAACCTGCATCACGATGATCTCGTAAGCCTGTTTTAGGGCATCTGCGGTGGCACCGGTCCCGAAATCGGGTCCAGTACCGTTATCGTCCCGGCCTTCGTCTTTATCGTCCTGATCGTGGCTTTTAGCGACCGTTGCGGGGATCGTTTCGGATTCGGTCTCGGGTTCTGCCGTCGTTTCGGTCTCGGGTTCCTGACTAAAAAGGTCAGGTGCTAGTTCGCGTAACTTTGCGATATCTTCAGGCGGGAAGGCCCGGCTTTTCTTTCGCCAATTGGAGAAAGTTTGACGGCTCCGGCCTGTTGCGTCTTGGATTTGTTTGACCGTAAACCCAGCCGATTTCAGACGGTCCAGGACCGCCCCGACATCATGCGATTTCATGTTCATAACTTTTCTTTCTTCAATCCGCGCCAGCGCGCTTGAATTGCATTTGTGGGGCAGGCGGCTGGCGGTCCGCAGCCCAAGCCATCATGCGGTGAAACTCGCTTTCGCGACTGATACCCGCCGCGCCTGCGAAGGCTTCGCCCAGGGGACCGCGTATCGCTTCAGGATCAGCCCGATACTCGCGTATCAGGACCAACAAGACGCATAATGTGCCATCGTGTCGTGATCCCGCGCCCAGGGTCTCTTCGACCCAGCCTGCGGCCAATTCGATGGCTTCTGCCGTTGTTTTGGCGGGTTTCATCGCAGATCGGGCTTCGGCCATCAAAGTTTGGTCGATTGGAACGCCAGCGCCTGCGCCAAGTCGTTTGACGGCGCGAAGGCTGGGGTCGCCCAAGCCTGCGATTTCATCCAAAGCCATAACCAGCGCCGCTTCTGTGATCTCGGGCACTTCGCCGGTCAGATCAGTCTCAAGAGGCGATTTGCGTGGCCAAAAGTACGGTCGATGGGTCTTGGGATGGGTACCGAAAAGCACTGTCTGACCAGCACCGCCGCCTGTCCCGCCGTGATAGATTTCAATCGCTAAACCGCGTGGTGCCTTCCACTTTCCGGCGGCAAACGCGCCCCGATAGAAGATCTTGCCGCGTGGCGCCTGGCCGACGACAACCAATGGTGACACGTCCAAGTGCCGTTCAAAGACGTCTAGCGCCCGCTGGCATCCGCGCAAATCATCGCAGTCCAGGTCGATCACGGTAAGACCAGTGCCAGTCGTGGCGCCAATCCCGTGCCACGGCCAGAAACGGGTTAGTTCGTCCAGATCTTGCCGTGTTTGGCGACCGTCGGCAAAGCGCTCCCATGCCCTTGGGGCAGGCGCCTTATCGCCAATCTTGATCGGTATCAGGCCGCGCCAACCACGATCCCAAAGGGCCGGGGCCACGGCGCCAAAGCTTTCCCCGCTCATGCCGATACCTTTGAAATCGAAGCGAATCCGTTGCGGTATTTCAAATCGGCCAAAATAACCGCGCCAATTGCCTTTGGCAGTTCCTTCTCAAGATCGACCACTTCGGACGCCTGGTCAGTTCCGTTGGCCGCGACCAGGATCGCAGCCAGAACCGCCTGATTAGTCGTGCAAACGCCTGCCTTGCTGACGTGATCAGAGTCCCACATCAAGGCAATTGACGTCGGGCTATATCCGTCGATTTCGAAGATCAAAGACACAAAACGGTCGCCGCCAGCTTCGCGTAAACTTGCAGTCTTGATTGTCATTTCGTGGCGCCCTGCGGGCGCCGCATTGACTTTGGCTTTGGTTTTGCCAGTGGAAAATTTCATGGTAAGGGTTGTCCTTGCATAGTCGCGCGTTTTGGCGCGTTTGAACCTGTCCCGTCGGCGCTATCCGGCGGGATTTCTTTTTCAGAGTTTAGGGGTTAGGCCGCTTGCTCTGCCCTGGCCTTTTGGATCTGATCCGTTTGCCACTCGCGAACCAGGTCAGGCGTCGTGAACAGCCGTCGACCGACACGAAAGAAGGTCGGGCCTTCCCCGCGACGATGAACCTGTTCCAGCGTGCTCAGAGGCAGACCCAAGGCCGCTGCGGTGTCTTCAAAACCCAATTGCAGCCTAGGCACACACGCCACGTATCCGTCAGTTTCAGTTTTCATGTCAGCACTCCATTCTGTGGTGGTGCCGACTGCCTAACAAACCGAAATACGCCACACGGTAGAGTGCGGCGGAAGAATTTCGTCAGGTTCGGATTTTCTTCAAATCCCGTTCTGCGGTTCTTGGGGAAACGACCTCGCCCTCTCGGGCATATGCGCGGCGTAAGGCTTCGCCCGACATGCCAGGCCGATACAATCTACGGCCCAATGCCTGCCTATCCACCACCGTTCGCTTCTTTTCCGCATTCAATGCCCCGGCGCCCGCACGGCGCCTTGCTGCGACTGCCTCGGCCTGTTGAACGCGGCGCATGTGCGTATATGCCACCGCTTCGGCCAGTTTGCCGTGCTGGATCGGTTCGCCACGGTTAACGCGTTCGATCTGCTCTGTGACGGTCCCGAAATCGTCAAACAAGGCTTCGACAAGCAACGTCAAAAGACGGGTGGTCTCGATCACATCGCCCTGGCCTTCGGCGGCACGAATGTCATGCAAAACGAAATCAACGGCAGCGGGACTCATCACGCGAACCACTCCTTGGCCTGAGCCGGGGTAAATTTCGCATAGTTGTCGGTTATCATCTGCACCGATGTTCCGCAGAATTCGGCAATGGCTGCAATCGGAACACCACGGGCCAGGGCACGGGATATGAAACCGTGCCGCAGTGCATAAGTCGTCACATCGTTTGGCAGGTCAGCCGCTTTGACCGCGCGTCGGGTAGGCTTCAACTGCCCGCCATCAGGCCAACCGCTTCCGTCAGATTTGGCAATCAGGGGCAGGGCGGCAGGACGATCGCCTGCCTGGTCTGCGAACCATTCAGCAATGCGTGGGCTTAGGGTGATCGTGCGCTTGCCCGTCTTTCCCGTCAGGTCCAGCTTGTCGCCTTCCAGGTCACCAACTAACGCGGATCGCATTTCACCAAATCGCGCACCGGTCATCTGCAATGCCGTCAGCATCAATGCAATATCAGGTTCAGCGGCGGCAATCAGCCTGTCTTCGTCATCTTCGGACAGTATCGCCATTCGTTTCCCAAATGCTTCGGCCTTTTCGTATTTCTTGACGTCCGTCCATGTGCGTTTTCCCTGGAAACCGTGATCATCTGCGGCGGCGGTGCAGGCAGCTTTCAAGATCGCCAGTTGTCGGTTCACTGTCGCCATTCGGGCACGTGGATTGTCGGCTTCATCCACACGCGCATCCATCCATGTCTTGATTTGACGGGCTGTCAGGCTCTTTAAGGTCGCACGGGGGAATGCTTCTTTCAGGCGCCGGGCGGCGCTGTCTATATCCAAACGTTGTTTGTCGCTGGATGCGGTGCGCTTCTTCGTCTTGGCCCAATCATCCAGTGCCTGTTCGACTTTGACCTTCGTCGGGTCAGCAACTGTCCGTCCCAAAGCAGCCTCAAGCGCCTGCGCGTAACTCAAAACTTTCACACCATCGGCAGGGCTGGCATCGTCCGCAGTCCCAAGCGTTTCGAAGGAATAACCACCCTCGGCCTTAGCTGTTCTCAACACCCACTTGCCTGGTTGGGTTGCGGTGCGCTTGCGGTAGAGCAATGCCCTGCCTGTCGCCAGGTTTTCGGCGTGTCCGTTGCTGTTTGGTTTCAGGCGGGTGCGGGCGGTTTTGGTCCTAAGATCAGGCATTGGTTTTCCAGAGTGGTTAAATTTTGGTTAAATCCGATAGCCACGGATAACCATGGTCAATTTAACCATGCCCACGGGAACGTCAATAACCACAAACACTTAACTACGTCGTACTCTGCCCTATTCATGCCTAAAACACGGTAAAAACTACACTCCGAAGGCAGAGGCCAGAGGTTCGAATCCTCTCAGGTGCGCCACCTTTCGCTACATATCCAAGGTTTCATGCTTATCCGGTCAACAGACGGGTTCGGTATCGTGCTGAACTCTCTGCGGACAATTGGTGCGGGATTGATTTGCTCCTGGATCAAGCTTGCTTCATCAGGTCTTCAGAGCATTTCGATTTCGAACGGAAACGGCCACCCGTTTCTTGGTTTTGGCCACCCGATGTCATGCGCTTCCTGAACGCGGCGTCTGAATTTGGGGCCGTCGCCGCCAAGTTCGTCAACAAGCCGATCTGCTGCGTACAGCAAATAGGATTGCGCAAGGTAGTCGCCATATGCGGCATCATGATACATGCGCATCAAAAACATCCAGCCGATATCCACATCGTCTTGGTATCTGGACATTTTCTGCAATTGAAGCATCCTGCTCCTGCGCGAAGGCGCACCTGTGAACCGTCGAAACCCTTTTGGGGGTTCACCTCATAATCTAAGATGTCTTACGAGGTTTCGCCAGTGGCACCAGCCGACAGGCGGCTGACGCCAGGGTTTTCGGCAGTTTTACGCAGGTGTTTCAGAGCGGAACGCCCAACTTGCGACGGGCGGCTTCAAACTGGGTCTTCTTCAGGAACCCCTTTATTGGTTTGCCATATGAGAAATTTGATCCGCCCATCTTGTCTAACGCCAAAGATCCGTCTGGTTTCAGAAAGACGACATAACAAGCCTGATAGGGTCCACGCGACTGTGTTTTGCCGTTCTGCAGCCCATGTTCGGTGGTTTCCTCGCACAGTTTCGATGACCCAAGCACGGTATGAACCCGCCATGACCCGGCCACGATCCAACTGCTGTCATCGGCGACATACTTTAAGGCGCCATCCGGACCGTGATAGGCATACCCGTCGCCGCCTCTGAACGAGTTGCCTGCAATCAGACGGGTTATCTCGGCCTCGGAGACGACCGGTGTGCCAAGGTTTTCCGTGTTGATGTAAGACGGCGGGGTGCAGGCGGTCAGGCTGAACACGCTCAGAACGAAAGCCGCGCATGCGACGGTGTGCCGGAAAATTCGGGTCATTGGATACTCTCAGTTTTAGTGTAAGCAATTGACAGGGTTACAAAAAGTACAGAGGCAACAGGACAAGGCCCAAAGTCGCACAGGCAACAAACCCGCCGGGCGTTTCGCAGAAATCTTCCATTGTATTGGGCGCAGCGTTTGTCTCGACCGTCATACCTGTTGCGTCTTTTGCGACGACTGAGTTGGCAGACTCAGCCGATGCGTCGGCGCAGGCCCCAAGAAACAGGCATGAGATGGCAAGAGCAGATGCCGTTTTTGCAAAACGTGTCATAGTAATTCTCCCAGATATTAAACAGTGATTAATAAGTAACAGTTAGACGCGAGGTCCAATCTTTATAAGTCAGGAATTCCATACCTGACCAAGGCGCAGACGCTGGATCGACGGGTTGGGTGAAGTCCGGACAGCGCAGTTGCGATGACCTGAGCCCCCCACATCGCCGGCGCCCACCCGCAACATTATCTCTTGCGGACCCGTGTTAAGGCGGGCAAGCGAGGGGGCATGAAATCCACCGGCTTCCTTGTCCAGAACGCGCCGTTTCTTGCCGCGGGTGCGTTGATGACCTTTATGTCGGGGTTCGGTCAAACCTATTTCATTTCGATCTTCGCCGGGGAAATCCGCCAGACCTTTGGCCTCAGCCACGGCGAATGGGGCGGGGTCTATATGATCGGGACCACCTTATCGGCCGTCGTGATGGTGTGGGCAGGCGGATTGACCGACGTTTTCCGGGTGCGCGCCCTGGGGCCGGTTGTGCTGATCGGGCTGGCCTCTGCCTGTCTGGCGATGACGTTCAACCAATGGGCCTGGGCGCTGCCGTTCGTGATCTTCCTGCTGCGGTTTTTCGGGCAGGGGATGAGCAGCCACATCGCCGTTGTCGCAATGACGCGCTGGTTTGTGGCCAAGCGCGGGCGCGCCCTGTCGATCGCCTCGCTGGGGTTCGCGGTGGGTGAAGCGATCCTGCCGGTCTTGTTTGTTGCCCTCATGGCCGTTGTCGACTGGCGTTATCTGTGGGTCGTGGGCGCACTGCTGTGTCTGACCGGCGTGCCGATCCTCAGCGTTCTGCTGGGCAAAGAACGCACGCCCCAAAACCTTGCCCAGACCCAAGGCAGCACGGGCATGAATGGCATCAGCTGGACACGGGCTCAGGCGCTGCGCAACCCGCTGTTCTGGGCTATGGTGCCTGCAATCCTTGGACCATCGGCGTTCAACACCGCGTTCTTCTTCCATCAGGTTCACCTGGCCGAGGTCAAAGGCATGGGGCATCTCGACCTCGTGGCGTTCTTTCCGCTCTATACGCTGATGTCGGTCATGATCATGGTGCTGTCCGGCTGGGCGCTGGACCGGTTCGGATCACCCCGGCTGACGCCGCTGTATCAATTGCCAATGGTGGTGGCCTTTCTGATCTTTTCGGTCGCCGCCGGACCTGTCGCGATGTTTTTCGGGTTCTTCTTCCTTGCGATGACCACGGGCGCGAACTCGACCCTGCCCAATGCGTTCTGGGCCGATTTTTATGGCACCGCGCATATCGGGTCGATCAAGGCGATGGCCGCAGCGGTCATGGTTTTTGGATCTGCTGTGGGGCCGGGCCTGACGGGGCTGTTGATTGATCTCGACTTTGGGCTCGAGCACCAGTTTCAGGCGATTGCCGTGTACTTTGTCTTTACAACTCTTGTGATGAGCTTCGGGATTCAAAAAGCAAAACGGTCGCTGCCTCTGCCGGAAACCCGGACCTAATGCCGGGCAGGCAGGACGCAATCTGTACCGCTTGCCAGTCCCGAACCGAACCGGAGGTTTTCGGAACACTTGTCCGCTAAGTCGCCAGAACCGGTATGAAATTCCGACCGATACGGGGACGCGTTCAAAAAAGAGCGTCAAGCAACGATCCAAATTCGCGGGAAATCCCGAAAACATAGATAGCGCTAACATACTTTGAGTTCAATGTGTTGCTGGGTAAGGCTGCCTGACCCATCGTGCGAACTGGCCAAATTGGATAGGTTTCCTAGCCAATTTTTGCTCGACAGATCGTCACAGTCGATTAAAACTCACCCCTGGGAGAGGACTCGCGGAAGACGTTGGGTAGCTGTTTGTATGCGGCGGCCCTTAAAAAATGTAACGGCCCGCACCTTTACCTGTGACAAGGTCAACTTTTGGGAGGAACCATGACCAATACCGTGAACCGCAGGAAGTTTTTGCGCGGCACCGCTCTTGCAGGCGCTGCGACCCTCGCCACTCCGGCACTTGCCGCGAACGATGGCATTACCCTCAAGATGCAAGCGGCATGGGGCGGTGGTATCTTTCTTGAGAACGCTCAGTCCTATGTAAACCGCGTCAACGAAATGTCGGGCGGCGCGCTGACCATTGACCTGCTGCCGGTCAACTCGGTCGTCAAGACCAGCCAGATGCAGGACGCCGTCCACCGCGGTGTTCTGGACGCTGCGCACTATGTGCCGGCCTACTGGTACTCGAAATCCAAAGCCGCATCGCTGTTCGGCACCGGCCCGTGCTTTGGCTGGTCCAGCCAGGAAGTTCTGGGATGGGTCCACTATGGTGGCGGTCAGGAACTGTTTGACGAACTGATGGCGTCGCTGCGTCTGAACGTCGTCTCGTTCTTCAACTCTCCGATGCCGGCCCAGCCGCTTGGCTGGTTCAAGGAAGAGATCAAAGACGCCAGCCAGATGAACGGTCTCAAGTACCGCACCGTTGGCCTTGCCGCTGACGTTCTGCTGGAAATGGGCATGTCGGTTGTGCAGCTTCCGGGCGGTGAAATTCAGCCCGCGATGAAGTCCGGCCTGATTGATGCGGCGGAATTCAACAACCCGACCTCTGACCGTGACTTCGGCATGCAGGATGTGTCCAAGCATTATCACCTGGCGTCGTTCCACCAGAGCCAGGAATTCTTTGAATGCACGTTCAACAAGGAAACCTATGAAAGCCTTCCGGCTGAACTGCAGGCAATCCTGAAATATGCGTCTGAGGCGGAAAACTCCAACTTCTACTGGAACAACACCAAGCGGTACGCAGATGACCTTGTCACGCTGCGCGACGAGCAGGGCGTGAACGTCTATCGCACACCTGACAGCGTCATGGCCGAACAGTTGAAGGCATGGGACGTCGTGGTTGACCGGATCTCGAATGAAGAGCCGTTCTTTGCGAAGGTTGTCGAAAGCCAGAAGGCCTACGCCAAGAACGTGATGAACTATCTGAACCTGAACCAGCCCGACTACAAGCTGGCATACAACCACTACTTCGGCTGATCTCAGATCAGTGCAAAACGATGTGACCGGGGGCCGCAGACTGCGGCCCTTGGCGCGGCAATACGACATGTGAGGGGACACACGTGGTCAAAACTATCCATACCATCGAAGGTCTAAGCCAATGGGTCGGTCGCGCCTTCGGGTGGTGCATCATGATCCTGACGTTGTCCGTCAGTTACGAAGTGTTCGTGCGCTATGTGCTGAATGCGCCCACTGTCTGGGCGTTTGACATGATGGTGCAAATGTACGGCGCCCTGTTCCTGATGGCTGGGCCTTACGCGCTGGCGCAGGATGCGCATGTGCGCGGTGATGTGCTGTATCGTCTGTTCTCGGTGCGCTGGCAGGCACGTGTCGACTTCGTGCTGTATATCCTGTTCTTCTTCCCCGGCATGTTGGCCCTGTTCTGGTACGGTTGGGAAATCGCGCAAGACAGCTGGCGCTATAAAGAAGTCAGCTGGAACAGCCCGGCCCGCATCCAGATCTATTTCTTCAAGACGCTGATCCCGCTCGCTGGTTTCCTGCTGATGTTGCAGGGTGTGGCCGAGATGATGCGATGCTGGATTGCAATGCGCTCTGGCGTCTGGCTGGACCGGCTGGATGACGTACGCGAAACCGAAGACATGCTGATGCATATGGACGACGCCAAGTCGTAAGCCACATGCCCGTAATACTCTCAGAAAGAACAAAAAGATGACGGACCCTCAAGTCGCAATCATGATGCTCAGCCTGTTTATTGTGCTGGTGCTCTTGGGCTTCCCCATTGCTTTCACCCTGCTCGCGATGGGGGTGGCGTTTGGCTACTATGCCTACTTCAAGGCGGCGCCGGAAACCTTTGGCGATATCTTTGACAACAACATCTTCTACCTGCTGAACCAGAACACCTATTCGGTGATGGAGAACGACACGCTGGTCGCCATCCCGCTGTTCCTGTTCATGGGCTACGTGGTGGAACGCGCCAATATCGTCGACCGGCTGTTTTTCTCGCTCTACATGGCCGCGCGCAACCTGCCGGGCTCGCTTGCGATTGCCGCGCTGTTGACCTGCGCCGTGTTCTCGACCGCCTCTGGCATCGTGGGGGCCGTTGTGACGCTGATGGGGCTGCTGGCCTATCCGGCGATGGCCAATGCGAACTATAACAAATCCTTCGCGTCTGGTGTGATCTGCGCTGGCGGAACGCTTGGCATCCTGATCCCGCCCTCGATCATGCTGATCGTCTATGCCGCGATTGCGGAGCTGTCGCCCCTGCGCCTTTATGCGGCGGCGGTGTTCCCGGGCTTGCTGCTGGCCGGGCTTTATATCGTCTACGTGATGATCCGCGTGACGCTGAACCCGTCGATTGCGCCCAAACCCAACCTTGAAGACGTGCCACCGCCCAAGAAGATCTATCTCGATCTGCTGATCTCCTTCGTGCCGCTGACCGTTCTGATCATGCTGGTTCTGGGGTCCATTCTGGGTGGCCTTGCAACGCCTGCAGAAGCGGCCGCGATGGGCGCATTGGGCGGGCTTGTCCTGGCGGCGATCTATCGGTCGCTGACATGGAAAAAGGTCAAAGAAAGCGTGTTCCTGACCGCCAAGGCCACGGCCATGGTGTGCTGGTTGTTTGTCGGCTCATGGACTTTTGCCAGCGTGTTCTCGGTGCTGGGCGGACATGACATCATCGAACACTGGTTCCTGGCGATGAACCTTCAGCCGTGGCAGTTCCTGGTCATGGCGCAGCTAATCATCTTCCTGCTGGGCTGGCCGCTGGAATGGTCCGAGATCCTGATCATCTTCGTGCCGATCTTCCTGCCGATGCTCGATACTTTCGGCGTGAACCCGTATTTCTTCGCGATGCTGGTGGCGCTGAACCTGCAGACCTCGTTCCTGACGCCGCCCATGGCCATGTCGGCCTATTATCTCAAGGGTGTGCTGAAGAAACAGATCGAACTGATGGAGATCTTCAAGGGCCTCATGCCATACCTTGCGATCGTTATTCTGACGATGGTGCTGATGTATCAGTTCCCCGGTATCGCGCTGTGGTTCCCTGACTATCTGTTTGGCGAGTACATTCCTTAATGGCCGCCAAAGATCATCATCTGCTGACAGCAGAACAGGCGGCGGGCGCAATTCGCGCCGGCCGCCTGTCGTCCGAAGATTACGTAAATGCCTGCCTTGAGTGCATCGGGGACGACCCGCTGAACGCCTGGGCGTTTCTGGATCCGGACATTGCACTGGTACAGGCCCGCGAAATGGATCGTATCCGTAAGGCGGGCAGAGCGGTCGGGGCGCTTCATGGTGTTCCTGTCGGCCTCAAGGATATCGTCGACACACGGTTCATGCCGACCGAACGTGGATCTGGCATCTACAAGGGCCGCAAGCCCGACGCCGACGCCACCATCGTCAATCGCCTGCGCGAGGCGGGCGCGGTGATCATGGGCAAGACCAAAACGACCGAGCTTGCCTTTGTGCACCCCACAGACACCACCAATCCGCATGATCCAACCCGCACGCCGGGGGGGTCGTCCAGCGGATCGGCAGCCGCAGTTGCGGCGCATCACGTCCCGCTGGCGATTGGATCGCAAACCGGCGGGTCTGTGATCCGCCCAGCCTCGTTCTGCGGCACCTATGGGTTCAAGCCGTCGCGCGGTGTGATCGCGCGCACCGGTGTGCTGCAAACGTCCGAAACGCTCGACCATCTGGGCGTCTTCGCGCGCACCCTGAGCGATGTTGCCCTGATAGGAAATGTGATCGGCAGCTATGACCCGCGCGATCCTGCCAGCTTTGCCCGCCCGCGCCCTGACCTTGTGGCCGGTGCCGGGGCCGATGTCCCGGTTGAACCGGATATCGCATGGTTCGACTTTCAGTTTAACGACCTGCTGGATGCCGACGCCCGCGAAGGGCTTGATGCCGTGATCGACGCCCTTGGCCCACGGGTTGAACGCCTGCCGGTGTCCGCCACGCTGACCGGTCTGGTTGATGTCCACATCACGATCCACGAATACGAATTCTGCCAGCATCTGGCTGATCTGATCGAAACCCGCCACAGCGACCTCAGTGATACGTTGCAGGCCGTGATCGTGCGCGGTCAGGCCATCACGCAGGCCGAATACGAAGACGCCATGGCGGTCAAAGCCTCGGCGGATGCGTTCTTCGCCAAACACTATCTCGATTTCGATGCGGTCCTGTCGCCAAGCGCCACGGGTGAGGCACCGTTGCTGGGCGATGGCACGGGCGATCCGATCTTTTGCCGTATCGCCAGCCTGTGCGGCCTGCCTGCCGTAACGCTGCCCCTGCTTGTGGGCGAAAACAATCTGCCAATCGGCGTCCAGCTGTTCGGCGCGGTCGAAGAAGATGATCGCCTGCTGCGCACCGCCAATTGGATGCAAACCACACTTGCCGCTGACGCCTAGGAAAGGATCCAACATGTCCCGCACCACCACAATTGTCGTCGCTTTCATCGGCACAGCCTTGATGATGACGTTTATCATCGGCCTGTCTCATTCGATCTCGACCGGGTTCGCCGGGTTCTGGGGTGGCTTTCCGTTCATGGTCATCGCGATCATCGTCATTTGCATGGCGCTTTATGATTTCTGGGAAGACGCCATTCGGAAGCCCGAGTGATGAAGCGCCCAACGGTCTGGATCCCGCGCCGCTTGTCTGACGCCACCCTTGAACGCGCGCAGGCCGATTATGACTGCATCATCAATTGGGAGGACGGGCTGTCCAGCGCCGATGACCTGATCGCGATGAGCGCCAAGGTCGATGCCGTTATTCCCTGCCACTCCGAACATTTTTCGGCCGAGGTTGCCGCGCAGCTGGATTCCCGGCTTAAGATCATCGCCAACCACTCGGTCGGCGTCGATCACTGCGATCTGCCCGCGCTCAAAGCCCGTGGCATTGCCGTGACCAACACACCCGACGTGCTGTCCGACGCAACGGCGGAAATCGCCATGCTGCTGATGCTGGGGGCCGCCCGCCGCGCCGTCGAAGGCGACGCATTGGTGCGCAGCGGCAATTGGAAAGTCTGGTCGCCCAGCTTCATGGTGGGCAAACAGGTCACCGGCGCCCGGATCGGCATTATCGGAATGGGCCGTGTGGGTCGTGCCTTTGCCGAAAAAGCTCGTGGGTTTGGCATGGATATCCATTACTACAACCGCTCCAGACTGGACCCCGATCTGGAACAGGGCGCAACCTATCACGACAGCATCGACAGTGTGCTGGCCGTGTCTGATTTCCTGTCCCTGCATTGTCCGGCAACGCCCGAAACCACCGGCCTGATGAATGCAGACCGGTTCGCCTTGCTGCCCGATGGCGCGGTCATGGTGAATACCGCGCGCGGAGCTTTGGTCGATGAAGCCGCGCTGATTGATGCGCTGGATTCTGGCAAACTCGCGGGCGCAGGTCTGGATTGCTTTGTCACCGAACCCGGCGGTAACCCACGTTTGTCTGCATATCAGAACGTGTTCATGCTGCCCCACATCGGCAGCGCCACAGTGTCGACCCGCGACGCGATGGGCTTTCGCGCCCTCAACAATCTGGACGCCTTCTTTGCCGGACAGACCCCGGGCGACCTTTTGTGATGCCTTGGGCAACACCCTAAGCGACGCGCGCGACAGCACCGATTGACCACTGCCGCCACCGGGTCATGAATCCCTCCATAGCAACCTGAGCAACCTTGCTTTAGGCTGGCCTCATGTCTGCATTCTGCGCTGCGGCGTAGAACGCATTATTGCGACGTAAAAAGTGGCCCGGTCCGTATTGCGGGCATGACCCTTCATGGCGAGGAGCCCAAGAAGATGCCGCGATTTCTGAGTGTTCTGCTGGTAAGCCTTTTTTGCTCCACCGCGCTTATGGCGCAGGTTCCGGCCAATTGCGCGATCACCGAACGCAGGTCTCCGCCGCGTCAGGTGCTCGAATGCCCCGGTGGGCTGATCGTCGATATCGAAGCCGCCGCACAACTGGGCCTGATTTCCGGCGATCAGGGCAACATCGCCCGCATCACGCTGCAAAGCGGTGCGGTTTTTGTTGAAGTGGATCCCGATGGCAGCAAGCCAATCATCGAAACGCCGCATGCCATCGCCGCCGTTCGCGGCACCGTCTATGTGGTCGATGCACAGGCGGACAGGACGTCGGTCTTCGTGCAACGCGGCGTGGTCAAGGTCAGCAACCGTTCCAGTTCGTCGACCGTGACCCTCAGGGCCGGGCAGGGTGTCGACGTCACGCCGGGCGCCGCGATGGAGTCCAAGACATGGGGCGCGTCCCGGGTCGACGCGCTTCTGGCCCGCTTCGGGCGATGATCACACCCCGGATGCGCCGACTTGTCCTTGCGGGCGCTTTGGCCTGTATCTGGGCGCTTATCCTCGGGATTCCCTATCTGAGGGGGCAAAACACGTGGATAGAGGCCAGCGAATTTGTCTTGCTCGACTGGCGCTATTCAACATTTGGCCCCATCGACCCGCCACAGGATGTTGTGATCGTCGCAATCGACGATGCGACCCTGGCCGGAACGCTGGCCAGCGATGGCGGGCGGCGGCAACTGGCCATGCTGATTGACCAGATCGCCGATGCCGGGGCCAAGGCGCTGGCGCTGAACATCCTTCTGACCGATGCTGGCTCCGATGCAGAAGACGCCGCGCTGCAACGCGCGCTCACCCGCATCCCGTCGGTCGTCGCCGCAGCGGCAGGCAGCCTGACCGAGGGCGACCCCAACCAGATCCCGCGCAGCACCGATGAATTCTGGCCGCGCCCCGGATTTGCCGACGCCGCCAGCACCGCCCTTGTGAATGTGCGCACCGACGGTGACGGTACGCCCCGCTATGTGCCGCTGCTGTTTCTGACCTCGCGCGGGGTGATCCCGTCGATGGCGCTGCAGGCCGCCACATTATTCGGCGGGGTCGAGCCGCGATTTGGGGTCCAGATGCTGACTTTGGGCAACGCCACCATCCCGCTCGAGGCCGGGGCCCGTCTGCCCCTGCGCCTGCGCGGCCCGGCCAGAACCATCCCGACGATTTCGGCCAGCGACATCCTGAACGGTGATGTCTCGGGGGTGACCGGAAAACTGGTTGTCCTTGGCGCCACCGCCACCGGCGTTGGCGATCGGTTTCCAAATCCGTTTGGAGGCGACATGCCCGGGGTCGAGGTGATTGCCACCGCCGTTGCTCAACTCATCGATGGTACCACCCTGCGCCGTGATAGCCGGATAAGGCGCGCTGACCTGTTTGCCTCGGTCTTGCTTGCGGTGATCTGCACGGTGATGGTGCTGCGCCTGCCGTTGTCCTTTGGCGTGCCTTCGGCTGCGTCCTTCCTGCTGCCCTGGATGGGGGCGGTCTGGTTGTTCTTTCCGATGGGGATCTGGATGGGGGCGGCGCTGCCGCTGGCCTCAGCGATCCCGCCCGCCGCCATGGCCGGAGCCTATCGCTACATTCGCGAACGGCGGAACATGGCCCGATCCGCCCGCGCCGTGTCGCAGCTGAAAAAGTTCCAGTCGCCAGAATTTGCTGAGAAAATCGCCGATGATCCTGATTTTCTGATCACCCCTGAAACCCGGGATCTGGTGGTGCTGTTTGTTGATCTTGCCGGGTTCACCGGGCTGTCGCAGATCCTTGGCCCCGAAGGCACCCAGGATCTGTTGAAGCAGTTTCATGGCCGGGTCGCGTCAACCGTCGCGCCGCACGGCGGGATCATCATCAACTATATGGGCGATGGCGCGCTGGTCATATTCGGCGCAACAGACGATGCGCCCGACCCCTACATAGCAGGATGTCGCGCGGGCTTTGAGCTGATCGGGCGGATCGGCGCGATGGGCACAGACATGCATCTGGCGGATCCGCTGGACAGCCGCGTTGGCGTGCATTCGGGCCCGATTGTCCTGTCGCGTCTGGGGGATGATCGCCAGCAACAGCTTTCGGTCGCGGGCGATGCTGTGAACCTGGCCAGCCGTTTGCTTGAGATGGCCAAGGCGCAGGGCATGAACATGGCAGTCACCGAAACTGTGATCGCGCAGTTAACCGATCTTGACCTGCCGCCACCCAACCACACCGGGGCGTATCCGGTCAGGGGCCGCGAAGGCGAGGTCAAGATTTTGTTCTGGGACGTTTCCCTAACCTGATTTGACCGGAACTGGCCGGGCTATCACCGATCAAAGAAAAACCCCCGCGCACGGGCGCAGGGGCGGGACTATTTCGGCAAAATCAGGGGTCGGATCGGCCGGGTTACGCGCCCCACGAGCGGGTGACACCGCAATCCATGTGGACAAAGTTCGACCGCGAATAGCGGCCAACACCGCCGGCGCTGCATTTCTGGGCGGCGCGGGCCATCTGGGTGACCGACCGCGACGACAGACGCAGATCTGCGGCCTGACCCTTCATGTGCAGAGAATTCTTGGCAACCCCACGCGAGCGCGAGCGCAGCATGGCGTTGGTCTGTGGGCTGCGATAGCCCGACAGCAACATATAGGGTTCGTTCACACCCATCAGATTGTGCGATGCCGCCATGATGTCGATGGTACGCAGGTCGATGGTTTTCAGCTGATCATTGCGCCAGTCGCGCATGAAGTGCGAAATCTGTTTCGACGCTTCTTTAATGTATTCACCTTCGATCCAATAGATCATATCGATCCGTTCGCCGGTGCGGCCCGAATACATACGGATGCGGCGGATGTCGCCTGCGCCGCGCAAAAAGCCTGCTGCATTAGAGAATGTAGGTGCTGCGGTCACTGCCGTAGCTGCGAATGCGCCCAAAAGGGCACGCCGGGTGAACCCGGTACTTGAGTGGTCTGCCATGTGTCTTGCGTCGTCCCGTACGCTATGAGTCCTGCCTGCGCCCGATGTTACGAGCATATTTTCTGCATCCATCCCCGGATGGCCTTTTGATACGACAACTCGAATCGCAAACCAAGGGCCGAATGCTTTGTGTTTTAAGTACAACCGATTTTCGGCAATTTTTTGCGCAAAAGGGGAGAAACATCCAATTTTCCCCCTATCCCGATGCAAACCCGCACCATCACAATGGGTGCGGGGTCTGCTGATGGAAAAGTGAGTGGACTTTCCAATGGTCGCTCGGGAAACATTAAAATTAACTTTTGCCATTTGACAAATTTCGTTGAGTTCAAGGACTGCCATATGACCTCTCTGTCGTTCACCCTTCGCCGCGTCCGGACCTTTGTACAGGTTTGCGCTGTCGGAGCGGCCTTTGTGCTGGCTCCGGGGGGTGGGTCGGCGCAGGTGACTGCGTATAAACAGGCCATCGCCGAAGCAGCCTATGGGAACGCGTCGGTCGCCGCCTTTTATCGCGACAACGGATACCAGCCGATCTGGACCGGGACAGGTGATCAGGACCGGGCCCGCCGCGCCGCGTTGCTGGATGCCTTGCGCGGGGTCGAGGTGCATGGCCTGCCGCAACGCCGCTATGATGTTGATGGCCTGATCGACCAGATGTCGACAGTGCGCACCACCCGCGATCTGGGCATGGTCGAAGTCGAACTATCCAAGCTGTTTGTCCGCTATGCCCATGACATTCAGACCGGCATCCTGACGCCATCAAAGGTCGACAGTGACATCAAGCGCGAGGTGCCTGTGCGCGACTCGCAGGTGTATCTGCAAGAGATGGCCGCGTCCGAACCGCAGGCCTATATCCGCAACCTGCCACCCAACACCGCCGAATACCGCGCCCTGATGAAGGAAAAGCTGCGGCTTGAACGTCTTGTTGCCTCGGGCGGTTGGGGCAAGGCCGTACCGGTTGGCAAACTGCAGCCGGGTCAAAGCGGCATTGCTGTAATATCGCTTCGCAACCGTTTGATAAATATGGGATACCTCAGACGCTCGGCGACGCGCACCTACGATGCTGAAATGGAAAAAGCCGTGCTGCGGTTTCAGGCAGCACATGGGATGGAAGAAGACGGTGTCGCCGGTGCTGGCACCATCAAGCAGATCAACGTCCCGGCCAGTGATCGCCTGAAATCAGTGGTTGTGGCGATGGAGCGTGAGCGCTGGCTGAACCATGAACGCGGCGACCGGCATATCCTTGTGAACCAGACCGATTTTTCGGCCCGCATCGTCGATCAGGGCCGCGTGACCTTTGAAACCCGCTCGGTGATCGGCAAGAACACCGGCGACCGCCGCACACCTGAATTTTCCGACGTCATGGAACACATGGTGATCAATCCTAGCTGGTATGTGCCACGCTCGATCATCGTCAAAGAATACCTGCCCAAGCTGCGGGCCAATCCGAACGCCGTCGGTCACCTTGAAATCACCGACAGCCGGGGGCGCCGCATCAGCCGCTCTTCTGCCAATTTTGCGGGCTATTCCAGCCGCAGTTTCCCTTACGCCATGCGCCAGCCCCCGGGGCCCAAAAACGCGCTTGGCCTGGTCAAGTTCATCTTTCCGAACAAATACAACATCTACCTGCATGACACGCCGCAAAAACACCTGTTTGAACGCGAAGTCCGGGCCTTTTCGCACGGCTGCATCCGTCTGGCTCAGCCGTTCGAATTTGCCTATGCGCTGCTGTCTCTGCAGTCTGACACCCCCGAACGCGACTTTCACCGCATTCTCGACAGCGGTCAGGAAACCCGGGTCGAACTGGAACAACCCATTCCGGTCCACCTGATCTATCGCACCGCCTTCACCAATACCGAAGGCCGCGCCGAGTATCGCGCCGATGTCTATGGTCGTGACGGCAAGGTCTGGGAGGCTCTGTCGCGGGCAGGGGTGGCTCTTGACTCTGTTCAGGGGTAAGCACTGACTCCGAAAAACCAAGGCGGAGTCACAGCATGACATACACGATCGCACAGATCGCTCAGGCGCTTGGGGCCGAGGCCCATGGCGACCTCTCGCTGACCATATCACGACCGGCCGAACCTGCGATGGCGGGGCCGGATGATCTGGCGCTGGCCATGTCTCCGAAATACGCCGAAACCTTGGGCCAGGGATCGGCCCGCGCGGCGCTGGTCTGGCCGGGGGCCGATTGGCAGGCCATGGGCCTTCAGGCGGCGATCATCACGCCACGCCCGCGCCGCAGCATGGCGGGCCTTACCGCCTTGATCGATCCGGGGCAGGGCTTTGGCGACGGCATACACCCCTCTGCGGTCATCGACCCCACCGCCGAACTGGGTGCAAACGTGTCTGTCGGACCGCTTGCCGTCGTCGGGCCGGGGGCCCGTATCGGTGCAGGGTCGGTCATCGGTCCGCAGTGTTTCATCGGGGCCGACGTTGTGCTGGGTGAAAACGCATATTTGCGCGAAATGGTCAGCATAGGCGCGCGCGCCCAGATCGGTGACCGCCTGATCGTGCAGCCCGGGGCTCGTATCGGCGCCGACGGGTTTTCCTTTGTTACCCCGGAAGTGTCGGGTGTTGAAAACGCCCGCAAGACGCTCGGCGATCAGGGCGAGGCGCAGGCGCAAAGCTGGATGCGGATCCATTCGCTGGGCGCTGTCACCATCGGTGACGATGTCGAAATCGGTGCCAACTGCACGATCGACAATGGCACCATCCGCGACACCCAGATCGGGTCGGGCAGCAAGCTCGATAACCTGGTCCATATCGGCCACAACACCGTTGTCGGGCGCGACTGCCTGCTGTGTGGGCAAAGCGGTATTTCGGGGTCGGTCCAAATCGGCAACAATGTTGTTCTGGGCGGGCAAACCGGCGTCGTGGACAATATCTTCATCGGCGACGGCGCGGTCGTGGCTGGCGGCAGCAAGGTGCTGTCCAATGTACCGGCAGGCCGTGTATTGATGGGCTATCCGGCGGTCAAAATGGAAACCCATACCGAGATCTACAAGGCGCAGCGCCGTCTGCCGCGCCTGATGCGCCAGTTTGATGAGTTGAAAAAGGCTGTTTCCAAACTTGGACCCAGCGAGTAAATCAGCGCCAACGCGTCAGATCAGAGGGTCCCCATGAGCATTCGTGACAAGGTCATCGCTATCATTGCCGAACAGGCTGTTCTTGAGCCGTCCGACGTGACCATGGACAGCACGTTGGAAAGCCTTGGCATCGACAGTCTGGGTCTGGTCGAAAGCATCTTCGCCATCGAAGAAGAATTCGACATCACGATCCCGTTCAACGCGAACGAGCCTGACAAAAGCGATTTCGACATCACCAATGTCGCCGCCATCGTGGCGGGTATCGAAAAGCTTACTGCTGAAAAAACCTGACCGGACAGGGCGGGAACACCACCATGAAGCGCGTCGTTATCACCGGAGCAGGCTCGATCAACGCTCTGGGCCATTCTGCCCCCGACACGATGGAGGCCATGCGCGAAGGTCGCTGTGGCATTGGCGAGCTTGAGTTTCGCGATGTCGACCGGCTTGCCATCAAGATCGGCGGCCAGGTGCGCGGGTTCGAAGCCGAAGGCCGCTTCAACCGCCAGCAGATGACGCTGTATGACCGGTTCACCCAGTTCACGCTGACCGCCGCCAAGGAAGCCATCGCGCAGTCGGGCATCGAATTTCACGGTGACATGTCGGCGCGGTCCGGCGTGGTGCTGGGCACCGCCGGGGGCGGCGTCAGCACGTGGGACGACAATTACCGCTCGGTCTATGAGGACGGTAAAAACCGGGTTCACCCCTTCGTCGTGCCCAAGCTGATGAACAACGCCGCCGCCAGCCACGTGTCGATGGAATACAACCTCAAAGGCCCGTCCTTTACCGTTTCAACCGCCTGTGCGTCTTCCAATCATGCGATGGCGCTGGCATTTCAGATGGTGCGATCCGGCGCGGCCCCGGCCATGCTGACAGGCGGGTCTGAATCCATGCTGTGCTTTGGCGGCGTCAAGGCGTGGGAAGGCTTGCGGGTCATGTCCAAAGACGCCTGCCGCCCGTTCAGTGCCAACCGCAATGGCATGGTGCAGGGCGAAGGTGCGGGCATCTTCGTGTTCGAAGACTATGACCACGCCAAAAACCGCGGTGCCGATATCCTGTGCGAGGTCGCAGGCTTTGCCATGTCGTCCGATGCCTCTGACATCGTGATGCCCTCAAAGCAGGGCGCGGCGCGGGCCATGGCCGGGGCGCTGGCCGATGCCGGGATCAACGCCAGCGACGTCGGCTATGTGAACGCCCACGGCACTGGCACGGCCGCCAATGACAAAACCGAATGCGCCGCCGTGGCCGATGTGTTCGGCCCCCACGCTGACAACCTGATGATCTCATCGACCAAGTCGATGCACGGCCACCTGATCGGCGGCACCGGCGCTGTCGAACTCCTGGCCTGTATCATGGCGCTGCGCGACGGCGTGATCGCGCCGACCATCGGCTATGAAGAACCCGACCCCGAATGCGCGTTGGATGTTGTCCCGAACGAGGCACGAGACGCGAATGTCGACGTCGTCCTGTCCAATGCCTTTGCCTTTGGCGGCCTGAACGCGGTTTTGGCCCTGCGCAAAGTGTAGCCCCGGCAAAAAAAGAACCGCCGGCCATGCCGACGGTTCCCATTTACGTCACAAATCGCAAAGATCAGTTGTTCTGAACAACGTCCACAGCGTTATACCCGGCAGTGAAGCCCGACAGCGACAGTTCCAGATTGATCTGCTGATCCGGTGCCGGTGCAGGCACCAGCGTCAGCACAGCTTTGCTGCCCTTTTTGAACGCGGCGATGTCTTCTGCTGTCAAACCGATTTGGGCGATACAGCCAATCGGGTTGCAGAAGGAATAATTGTACCGTTTGCCCGCCGCGTTATCGACCGCGATGGTCAGCTGGGCTGGCAAAAGCGTTTCCAGGGGCACGATGATGGTCGCCCCGGCGACCGCCTGACCGCCACCTTCCAGACGAAACAGCGAAAACTCGGCCATCGGGTTGCCATCCGAACCATTCAGGATCTGCAATAGCGAACAGGGGTCTGTTTCCGCCTCGGTCTTGATGCAGGCCAGATCCCAGTCGCCATGCGTGGCTTTTGAATACCGCTCACCCAGCTGCGGCCCGTCATTGACAGGCTGTCCCAGGTCCAGAAGGTTTTCGTTCTTGGGTGCATCGCTTTCAGCTTCGGTGGTCTCGGCTGTGTCAGATGCGGTGTCTTGTGCCAGAACCGGTGTGCTCAGCGCGACCAGCGCGGCAACGGAAAGTGCACTCAGGGATTTCAACATCGATAAAAACTTCCTGCTGTTGGGCTGCTTTCGGCTGCTTTATCATGCTCGTAAAGCGGTGTCAGTGGCAATTCAGACCTGTCGCGATCAAATCCCGGTAAGGATCAGAAGACGGCAAGAAAAAAGGGAGCGAACCGCTCCCTTTTCCCAATAGTCTTCTCCCCGTCGGACTCGCCGACTTATTATGCCGCAACGTTACGAGAGCGGCTGCGACAAATCAACAGGTAACCTGAAAAAAATCCTGCGGATCCGGGAGGCTGGCCGATTGTTCCCAACAGCAGTCTTTGAAAAAAAGGCCGTACCCGCGGGCACGGCCAGTCTGACAGGGAGGAAGTCTGCCCACCCCGCAGGAAGAGCGCGTGGCGGGCAAAAATGACTATGGCAGTCAAAGGTTAACTTTGTATGGTCGGGGCGAATAACCAAGATCAAGAAGGGGCAGCAGAATGGACGGCAAGGTTTTTGTGGGTGGCGGCGGAGAAGACTATGGCACACAGCAGGGGCTGTCGCTCAAATATGCCAACCGTCACGGTCTGATCGCCGGGGCCACAGGAACCGGAAAGACCGTCACGCTGCAGATCCTGGCCGAAGGGTTTTCCGACGCGGGCGTGCCGGTGTTCCTGTCAGATGTGAAAGGCGACCTGTCCGGTCTGGCAAAGTCCGGCACGTTTGAACACAAACTGCACGAGGCCTTTACCAAACGCGCCGCAACCATCGGCTTCACCGACTATTCCTATCGCGCCAGCCCGGTCACCTTCTGGGATCTGTTTGGCGAACAGGGTCACCCGGTCCGCACCACGGTGGCCGAAATGGGCCCCTTGCTGCTGGCGCGCCTGCTGGAACTGAGCGAGGCACAGGAAGGCATCCTGAACATCGCGTTCCGCCTTGCGGACGAACAGGGCATGCCGCTACTTGACCTCAAGGATCTGCAGGCGCTGCTGGTCTGGGTCGGGGAAAGCCGCGCGGATCTTTCCTTGCGCTATGGCAATATCTCGACCGCCTCGATCGGTGCGATCCAGCGCCGCCTGCTGGTCATTGAAAATCAGGGCGCCAACCGTCTGTTTGGCGAACCCGCGCTCGACCTTGCCGACCTGATGCGCACAGATGCAGACGGGCGCGGCATGATCAACATCCTGGCGTCTGACCAGCTGATGGCAGCGCCGGGGCTTTATGCAACGTTCCTGCTCTGGCTGCTCAGCGAATTGTTCGAAGAACTGCCCGAGGTCGGCGACCCCGACAAACCCAAACTGGTGTTCTTCTTTGACGAAGCACATCTGCTGTTCGATGACGCCCCCAAGGCCTTGGTCGACAAGGTCGAACAGGTCGCCCGCCTGATCCGCTCCAAAGGCGTCGGGGTCTATTTCGTGACCCAGAACCCGGCAGACATTCCCGAAGACATCCTTGGACAGCTTGGCAACCGCGTCCAGCACGCCCTGCGTGCGTTCACCGCCAAAGATCGCAAGAACCTGAAGCTGGCCGCCGAAACCTATCGCGAAAACCCCCACTTTTCGACCGAAGAGGCCATTCGCGAAGTCGGCGTCGGCGAAGCCATCACCTCGATGCTGCAGAAAAAAGGCGTGCCCGGCATCGTCGAACGTACCCTGATCCGCCCGCCATCCTCTCAACTCGGTCCGCTCAGCAAAGCCGACCGCAAGGCACATCTGGCAGGCTCGGATCTTTCGGGCAAATACGACACCACGCTGGATCGTCACTCCGCCTTTGAAATCCTCGCCAAACGCGCCGAAGACGCGGCGAAACAGGCCGAGGTCGCCGAAGAACAGGCCGAAGATCTGGAACCGGCCCAGCGCGAATACAATGCAGGACGGCGATATTCCGGCACCCGCGTCACGCGCTCCACCTCGCGCAGTACACGCAAAACCGACACGTTCGGAACTGCGCTGACCGAGGCTGTGATCAAGGAACTGAAAGGCACCACAGGCCGCCGCCTTGTCCGCGGCATCCTTGGTGGCCTATTCAAAGGGCGCTAAAAAGGGGGCGCTGCCCCCCGGCCTGTGGCCTCCCCCCGGGGTATTTTGAAACAAGAAAGAAGCAGGATCGGGTTTGGGCTTCTTTCTTGTTTCATACACCCCGGGGGAGCCGCGCAGCGGCGGGGGCAGAGCCCCTATTTTTCCGGGATCAACCCACGCGGCGAGAACCGCAGAACCAGCAGCAGGATAAGCCCCATGGTGAACAGCCGCATATGTGCCGCGCTGTCCAGCAAGTGCTGGCGCAGCCAGTTGTCGTCGGCCATGCCGGACGTGACCAGCTGCATCAGCCATAGCCCAATGGGTTCAACCTGAACCCAAAGCAGCCAGATCAGTAACCCGCCCAGAACCGCGCCGAAATTGTTGCCTGATCCGCCGACGATCACCATCACCCAGATCAGGAACGTAAAGCGCAAGGGCTGATAGGTCCCGGGCGTCAACTGTCCGTCCAGCGTTGTCATCATCGCCCCGGCAAACCCGCATACGGCCGATCCCAGAACGAACACCTGCAGGTGGCGGCGGGTGACATCCTTGCCCATTGCTTCGGCGGCGACTTCGTTGTCACGAATGGCACGCATCATCCGGCCCCATGGGCTTTTCAACGCCATCTGCGCCATCCAGAGCAGCACCAGCAGGCAGATCACGAACAGCACCGTATAGCCGAGCTTGACATAGAGCGTCGATGCTGTGACCGGCTCCAGCCCCAACGACGCCGCCCATTCGACAAAGCCCGGATCGCCCTGCAGGTCGATCTCTTTCGGGACCGGACGGGGCAGGCCATTGACGTTCTTGACGCCGCGGGCCAGCCAGTCCTCGTTCTTCATCACCGCGATGATGATCTCGGCAATGCCCAGCGTGGCGATGGCCAGGTAATCCGACCTCAGCCCCAGCGCCGTCTTGCCAATCAGCCAGGCGGCGCCGGCGGCCAGCAACGCGCCGACAGGCCAGGCCATCAGCACGGGCAGACCCAGACCGCCCAGATACCCGGTACTGGCCGGGTTCACCGCCTCGACAGCTGCAACACCGGAATCAAACACCGCGCGATACAGGAAGAACCCGCCGACAAGGATCACCAGCATGGCTATGACCCGCGTCCGCCCGGCCAGTCGCCCATAGGCAAGGACAGCCGCCACAACCGTGGCCGCGCCCAGGATCAGGCCAAGAACCACCCGGGTACCACCCGCCGCCCAGGCCTCGGTCACCGGCGGCATCGAGGTCAGAACGACCGCAAGCCCACCCAGCGCCACAAAGCCCATGACGCCGACGTTGAACAACCCGGCAAACCCCCATTGCAGGTTCACCCCGATCGCCATGATCGCCGACACCAACCCCATGTTCAGGATCAGCAGCGCCGAGTTCCAGCTTTGCATCATGCCGGTGGCCACGATCATGCCGGCAACAATCGCGAACAGGATCGTATTCTTGAGCATCTCGTTCATACCGATTTCCCCTTGAAGAGGCCCGTGGGCTTGAACAGCAGCACGATCAGCAGGATGACAAAGCTGACGGCAAATTTATAGTCCGTACTCAAAAGCTGAACCAACCCGGACGGTTCCAGGCTTTCCGGCATCAGGTATTTCAGCACCTTCTTCCACGCATAGGTGATCGTGACCTCGGAGAACGCAATCACAAACCCACCTGCAATCGCGCCCAGCGGATTGCCCAGACCACCAACAATGGCCGAGGCAAAGATCGGCAGCAGCAACTGGAAATACACGAAGGGTTTGAACGACTTGTCCAGCCCGTACAGCACCCCGGCCACCGTCGCCAGCGCCGCCACGATCAGCCAAGTATACATCACCACGCGTTCCGGGTTGATGCCCGACAGCAGCGCCAGATCTTCGTTATCCGAATAAGCCCGCATCGACTTGCCCGTGCGGGTCCGGTTCAGGAACCAGAACAGCAAAGCCACGGCGATCACTGCGACAACCACCGTTATGCCTTGCGATGTCTTGATCGCCAGGCCTTCTTTCAGACCGGTCATTGCCTTGAAGTCGCGCGCCGAGATAATGAACCGTTCGCCATCCGCAAAGCGCTGGTCGTTGGGCCCGATGATAAACCGGACCAGCCCGTTCATGATGAACATCACACCCATCGAAACGATCACCAAGATCACCGGTTTGGCCTTTTGGTCTCGATAGAACCTGTACACGATCCGGTCGGTCAACAGCACCAGCGCCATACAGCCCAGTATGGCAAAGGGCAGGGCCAGCAGGGCGGTCGGCAACGGCCCAAGGCCTACGCCCATTGACTGGAACCACCACGTCACCATCACCGCGATCATCGCGCCAAACGCCATGGTGTCACCGTGCGCAAAATTCGAGAACCTGAGGATCCCGTAAATCAGCGTCACCCCCAGCGCACCCAGAGCCAATTGGCTGCCATAGGCGATAGCAGGGACAATGACAAAGTTGGACAGCGCCACGATGGCGTTCAAAAGATCCATTAGCTTGCATCACCTTTCCGACACGTCATTCGAAGTGTCTCGTAAACTGTTGCGCCTTGTTCGTCAGAGTAGCCGACCAGGTAAAGCGCCCGTCCGTCCGGCCCAACGATCAGCTCTTTGACCTGGCTTTCAAAAATGTCGAAGCCGGCCCGGTGTTTATAAAAACCACTGAATTGAACATCGGTATGAGGGTTCCACCAGTGGAATACGCCCTGATACCCTTCGGGAAAATTCTCTTGTGCCGATTTGGTGATCCAAAGAGTAAACTGTCTGGTTGCACCGGGTATGACCAGCGTTCCAATCAAGGCATCCGCTTCAAGCTGGCACGCATAAATGACGTTCGCTTCGTGTGGTTCGCCAACCGGCGCAAAGGCTTGGGCAGTGGTTGCGAAACACGATACGACCAGACAGGCCAAATTCGGCCAGCCCCTCAATGCAGACGCTTTACCCGCCCCACGTCTGGCCGCCTCTTGGGACGCCAGCGAAACCGCGAAAGGCAAAGCCTTGCCGCGCCGGGGGGGGCGGTTACGCGGATGACATGCACGAAACGGTGCGGCACGCAGGGTTCGCCCCCACCCCAGTGCCATTCGTGCAAGACTGAAAGCCGTGAAGAATAAACCCGTCATCCCGCCACCGTGCATCGTCCGGACACCGACATCACCCGGGTCTGCCGCCCGGTGTCGGTTGGCTCCAAGTCATAGAGCAGCCCGTCAAGGTCGCCGTTTTTGCCGATCTGCAGCACGTCTTCGGAATGCGTGCCCCTGAACCGGTGTGCCATGTCGTCGGACTCGTGCAGCAGGCATGTAAAACGGTCGCCATCCTCGAACGCCATGGTGTAATCACAGCCCTTGATCTGCCCGCCCGGCGACAGGCGCAGAACCTGGCCCTGCTCGGGTCCGATTTCGCATCGCAGGGCAGGGGACTCGTCCGCAGTATCAAGCACACCCGCCGGAACCTGCGCCGGGATCAGTACCATGGGTATGACATATGCAAATCGCATCCTCATCCCTCGACACACTGACCACGATACAGCACCTGATCCTTGCCGTTATGCGCGGCCGGGTCGGGCTTGGTGATCGGGTCGTCGAACGTAACATCCTGCGAAATCCGCACCTGATGTTCGTCAGCCTCATCGTGAAAGAACAGAACAGTCACCCCGTTCTGATCCAGAACCGTGCTTTCTAACGCAGCCGTGTCATTCAGCGTCACCAGCGCCTTGCCCGAGGGCTGAACCTGCATCTTCAGAATGCCCGTCGCGGGCGTGCAGGTATCGCCGATCTCAAGGCAGGTCCCGGTCACATCGCGATACGGTTCCCCCGCCATCGCAATTGGCGCCCCGAGGCCCAGAAATCCGATGTACAAAACGGCCAGACCACGGGAGCGGGGATGTACAAAACGGACCAAACTCATCCTCCCAGGAACGATTTGCGCACTTCGGGATCGGCCAGCAATTCCTTGCCGGTCCCGGAAAACGCATTGCGTCCCTGCACCAGAACATAGCCCTTGTCAGCAATCTCCAACGCCTGTCGCGCGTTCTGTTCGACCATCAGGATCGGGATTCCGGTGCGGGCCACTTCGATGATCCGGTCAAACAATTCATCCATCACAATCGGCGAAACGCCTGCGGTCGGTTCATCCAGCATCAGCACTTTGGGTTGGGTCATCAACGCGCGACCAACAGCGACCTGCTGCCGCTGACCGCCCGACAATTCACCCGCGGCCTGATAGCGTTTTTCTTTGAGAATCGGAAACAAATCATAGACTTGCGCCATGGTGTCGGCGAAATCATCCCGTCGGATAAACGCGCCCATCTCAAGGTTTTCTTCCACTGTCATCGTGGTGAAAATGTTCTGGGTCTGCGGCACAAACCCCATGCCCTTGATCACCCGCGCCTGCGGCGACAGGCCCGTGATATCTTCGCCGTCCAGCCTGACCGAGCCCTGACGGACATTCAGCATGCCGAACACAGCTTTCATTGCCGTCGACTTACCAGCCCCGTTAGGCCCGACGATCACAGCAATTTCCCCCTGATTTACCGCAATCGTACAGTCATGCAGAATGTCAGGACCGTTACCATATCCACCGGTCATGGTGTCGCCGATCAGAAATGCATTGTCAGTGTTCATCGGTTGTCCAGTGCCGGGATGCGCCTCAAGCGTGCCCGCGCCATCAGGGTCGGTGATCGACCGATCTTTATTGCCACGGTCGCCATACGGGTCGCTGGTCATGTGCGTCTCCGTTCGGTTTTGTTTTTCATATCAACCTCCTAGGGCGCGATGTATTCGCCAAGGCACCGAATTGGCGTCAGGCCGCGCCCGGTGATTGCATTCTCGGACTGCACCGCCGCACCGTTCGAAATCATGATCGTCGTCGTGGTGGCACCGCCAAAAATCGGACGCTCCCGAACCGGTTCGAATGCGCTTGGTTCCTGTGCCGTCAACCCGTCCGCAGATCCAATCGCGACACGCGTGGCAACACTCCCAACGGCAGCCATACGCGCGCCTGCACCTGTCTTCTCTTTCCAAATACTCCGGGGGGTCTGGGGGGCTGGCCCCCCAGCCGGTGCCAGCTGGCTCATGCCCCAACCTTTTCTTTGTTTTTCAAGCCCGTACCCAGATAAGCTTCAATCACCTGCTCATTAGCCTTGATCTCATCCAAGGTGCCTTCGGCCAGCACTTTGCCTTCGGCCATACAGATGACCGGATCGCACAGGCGACCGATGAAATCCATGTCATGCTCGATGACCACGAAGGTATAATTGCGTTCTTTGTTCAGCCGGATGATCGCATCGCCAATGGTGTTCAGCAGCGTGCGGTTCACGCCTGCGCCGACTTCATCCAGAAACACGATCTTGGCGTCGACCATCATGGTGCGGCCCAGTTCCAGAAGTTTCTTTTGCCCGCCAGACACTTGCCCGGCCTTGTGATCGGCCAGATGCTCGACGGTCAGAAACTCCAGAACCTCATCGGCCTTGGCGCGCAGGGCACGTTCTTCATCAGCAATCCGCTTGCGCCCGAACCATGTGTTCCACAGCGCTTCGCCCGATTGCGCGCCGGGCACCATCATCAGGTTCTCGCGGCAACTCATCGAGCTGAATTCATGCGCGATCTGGAAGGTGCGCAGCAGGCCTTTGTGAAACAGTTCATGCGGCGGCAGGCCGGTGATGTCCTCACCGTCCATCGTCACGCGTCCGCTGGTTGGTGCAAGAACGCCTGCGATCACATTGAAAAGAGTAGTTTTTCCAGCCCCATTGGGGCCTATCAGGCCGGTGATCGATCCGGGTTCAATTTGCAGCGATGCGCCATCCACAGCGTGGAATCCGCCAAAATGCTTGTGAACGTCTTCAATGACGATCATCCCAACCCCCTTGACCGTTTTGTGCGACAATCTGTCAACGAGTCGCATTTTTCGGCCTTTTGTCATTGAAACAGCCCGGACACAAGCGCCCGGGCTGTCTGGTATTCAGGTCAGATCAGCGATACTTCGCAGTGGTGATCTTGCCGCCATCGACGACGATCTGGCGATAGTTGCCTGCCGATTCACCGGGGCCGATCAACTCAACAGCCGTGGCACCGACATAGTCGATGTCGCCGCCCGCTTTGATGATTTCCAGAGCTTTGGACAACTCGCCAGGATAGATCATTTCGCCCGGCGCGTTGGCCACGTCCATGACCTTGTCCTTGTAGTCACCGCTGTCGGTCGATCCGGCGGCCTGCATGGCAAGCATGATCAGGGCAGCCGCGTCATAGCTTTCTGGAGTGAAAGGCGATGTTGCATCGAACGCGTCGCCAACAATCTCAGCGAACTTGGCCGCGCCCGGGCTGTCGGTGCCGGGATGCTGACCTGTCGATCCTTCGATCTCGTCACCAAAGTTTTCTTCCAGCTTGGCGCTGATCATGCCATCGGGGAAGTGGAACGTGTCAAACGCGCCCGAGTCCAGCGCCGCGCGCACGATGCCCGATCCGCCCTGGTCGACATAACCGGCCACGACCAGACGTTCACCGCCTGCTGCGGCCAAGGCACCGACTTCTGCCGAATAGTCGGCTTTGCCGTCTTCATGGGCGGCCGAAATGGTCACGGAACCACCGGCGGCCTCGAAGGCCTGCTGGAATGCGTCGGCCAGACCTTTGCCATAGTCATTGTTGGTATAGGTCAGCGCGACCTCTTTGATACCTTCTTCCATCAGCACTTCGGTCATCACGACACCCTGACGGGCATCCGACGGCGCGGTGCGGAAGAACAGACCGTTGTCATCGGCGGTCGACAGGCCCGGTGACGTGGCCGAGGGTGAAATCATCACGACGCCGTTCGGCACCGCAACGTTGGACAGGATCGCGCCGGTCACACCAGAACAGTCAGCGCCCATGATGCCGGACACGCCATCGGATGTAATCAGTCGTTCGGCGGCGGCTGTGGCGGCACCTGAATCAACACAGGTCGAGTCCGCACGAACCGGCATGACTTTCATGCCGCCCAACAGCATGCCGCCGTCGGTGACTTCTTGCATCGCCAGTTCAGCGCCAGCAGCCATCGACGGCGTCAGCGATTCAATCGGGCCGGTGAAACCCAGAATAACGCCGATCTTGACGTCTTCTGCAAAGGCTGTGCCAGCCATCAGTGCGGTGGCCGCAGTGGCCATCATAAGCTTTTTCATTCGTATTCTCCCTTATAAGGCTTATTGGAACGCAATGTTCTGGGCGAGAGCCTAGGACGGCGAATTGGAAAAGGAAAGTGTCTACCACTGCAAGTTGACCCAAGGAGAACAATGTCGTGAGACAACTGGCAAAAGGTTGGGCGTGCTTCTAGTTTGGTGTTCGAAAGGAAAGGGTCCTCATGCGTGTTTTTCTGAGTTTTGTCGCGACTTTGGTTTTTTCTGGCATGGCATTTGCCGGGTCTTGGAACACGTCCGCAGGTGCGGTTCGGGTGGATCAGATCGTGACCGGGCTGGACACACCCTGGGCGTTGGATTTCCTGCCGGACGGATCGTTTCTGGTGACCGAACGGAACGGCAGGCTGCTGCGGGTCAGTGGTGGCAAAGCGCGGTCGGTGTCTGGGGTGCCGAAGGTCGCAGCGCGCGGGCAGGGCGGGTTGCTGGATGTCATGGTGCCAAGGGATTTTGCGACCAGTCGCGAGGTGTTCCTGACCTATTCCCGCCGTCAAGGCAGCGGCGCGGGCACGGCCTTGGCGGTCGGACGGCTCAGCGCGGATGGTACAAGATTGAACGACGTTCGTACGATTTTCGAAGCGGCACGCGGCAGTTCCGGCGGGCGGCACTTCGGCAGTCGCGTGGTCGAAGCGCGCGATGGAACTTTGTTCATGACCCTTGGTGAGCGTGGAGATCGCCCATCGGCGCAGGATCTGTCGAACCACAATGGCACGATTATCCGGATCAACCGGGATGGCAGCGTGCCACGCGATAATCCATTTGTTGGAACACCCGATGCGCGGCCCGAAATCTGGTCTTATGGCCATCGCAATCCGCAAGGGGCGGCACTGGATGGGCGCGGGCGTTTGTGGGCCGTGGAACATGGCGCTCAAGGCGGGGATGAGTTGAACCTGATCCGAAAAGGCGCGAATTTCGGCTGGCCGGTGATTTCTTATGGTCGGCATTACTCGGGCGCAAAGATTGGCGAAGGGACCGCAAAACAAGGGATGGAACAACCTGCACATTATTGGGACCCTTCCATCGCACCGTCCGGCATGATGATTTATTCGGGCAAACTGTTCCCGGCGTGGCGCGGCGACATATTCGTGGGATCGTTGAAGTTCGACTATATCAGTCGCCTTGACACTGGGTCGGTGCGCGAGGTCGAGCAACTGAAGGGCGATGAAACCGAGCGCGTGCGCGACATCGTCGAAGCCCCGGATGGATCAATCTGGTTCATTTCGGTCGGGCAGGGCGCAGTTTACAAGATCTCGCCCGGCCAATGATCACACAGACAACCGGGCTGCCTGACTGCCGCGTTCGCGGTACGGAGTCGTGTCATAATGCGACCGGTAGCATTTTGAGAAATGCGACGGAGAGGCAAAGCCGCAGGCAAGCGCGACGTTGATGACGCTCATATCCGTCTGCATCAGCAGGTTGCGCGCCTTTTGCAGGCGCAGCTCCATGTAATACCGCTTGGGTGACCGGTTCAGATAGCGGCGGAACAAGCGCTCCAACTGTCGAGTGGACATGCCGACATCCTTGGCCAGAACCGATGGGCTGATCGGTTCTTCGATGTTGGCCTCCATCATCTGGATCACCTGGCTGAGCTTGGGATGCCGCACGCCGATGCGCGTAGGCACGGACAGACGCTGAGTGTCCTGATCGGTGCGAATCGACGAATAGATCTGTTGGTCGGCAACCGCGTTGGCCAGTTCTTCGCCGTGATCGTTGGCGATCAGTTTTAACATCAGGTCGATGGATGAGGTGCCGCCAGCGGTGGTCAGCCGTTTGCCGTCGATTACAAAGACCGACTTGGTCAGCTCAACCTCTTCGAATTCCTCGGCAAAGCTGTCCTGATTTTCCCAATGGATCGTCGCCTTTTTGCCATCGAGCAACCCGGCGAGGGCAAGGGAATAAGACGCAGTGCACAAGCCGCCCATGGTGACCCCTCGGCGCGCTTCCCGTCGTAGCCAGTTCAGCAATTTCTTTGATGTAGCGTTCTGAACGTCGATGCCACCACACAACAGGATCGTATCGTCGCGACCAAGCTCTTCATACCCGATATCGGCACTGAACGACACGCCGCCTGAACAGGTGACCGGCAAACCGTCTTCACTGCAGATCACCCATTCGTACAATGGTGAAGTTCCGGCGCGGTTGGCGTGGCGCAGACATTCCAGCGCACAGGCGAAACTGAGAAGCGTGAAACCTTCCATCAGAACAAACACAAACCGGCGCGGTTTTTCTGCATGAATATCCATGTCGCGGAAGCGGGTTTGTTCGAGCATGGTTTAACCACTCTTCTTGTCTGGTTGGCCAGCCGGCTTGTAAACCGGTAGCGATAAGCAAATTGGCCCTACGATGTATGCGACGTCAAGTGCCGCAAAACGGATATGGTCATGTGGGATGCGGTTTTGTATAGAAAGGCTCCAACTTGAACAGACGGGGCCGGTCGCCCCGTAGCGGAGTGAAAGCAATGACTGACTGGAAAAAATCGGACTGGCGCGCCAAACCGCGGATCCAGATGCCCGATTATCCCGATACCGCAGAATTGAACGCGGTTGAGGCGCAGCTTTCAAAGTATCCACCGCTGGTTTTTGCCGGTGAAGCGCGCCGATTGAAAAAACACCTGGCGGCAGCGTCGCGCGGCGAAGCATTTTTACTGCAGGGCGGCGATTGCGCCGAGAGCTTTGATCAGTTCAGCGCGGACGCGATCCGCGACACGTTCAAAGTGATTCTGCAGATGGCCATGGTTCTGACCTATGGCGCCAAGGTGCCGGTGATCAAAGTGGGCCGCATGGCGGGGCAGTTCGCCAAGCCACGCAGCGCGCCGATGGAAACCGTCGATGGTGTGGAACTGCCCAGCTATCGCGGCGATATCATCAACGAGCTTGATTTCACCCCCGGTTCGCGGATTCCGGATCCGTCGAAAATGCTGCAGGCCTATACGCAGGCGGCGGCAACCCTGAACCTGTTGCGCGCGTTTTCAACCGGCGGCTATGCCGATGTCCACGAGGTCCACTCGTGGACGCTGGGCTTTACCGAAGGCGAAAAGGCCGAACGTTACCGCGAACTGGCCAACCGCATCACCGACACGCTGGACTTCATGAAGGCTGCCGGTGTCACAAGCGAAGCGGCGCATGCGTTGCAGTCGGTCGAGTTCTACACCAGCCACGAAAGCCTGTTGCTGGAATATGAAGAGGCGCTGACGCGTCTGGATTCAACATCGGGCAACTGGCTGGCCGGGTCTGGTCACATGATCTGGATCGGCGATCGTACCCGTCAGCCAGACGGCGCACATGTCGAATTCTGCAGCGGCGTTCTGAACCCGATTGGCCTGAAATGCGGCCCGTCGATGGAAGCGGATGATCTGAAGCGCCTGATGGCAAAACTGAATCCGGACAACGAAGAGGGTCGTCTGACCCTGATTGCCCGGTTCGGCAATGACAAGGCAGGCGAGCACCTGCCGCGCCTGATCAAGACGGTCAAGGCAGAAGGCGCAAACGTGGTTTGGGTCTGTGATCCGATGCACGGCAACACGGTGAAAGCGAATTCGGGCTACAAGACCCGGTTCTTCAACAACATCCTTGGCGAAGTTCAGGATTTCTTTGCGATCCACAAATCCGAAGGCACCATCCCGGGCGGTGTGCATTTCGAGATGACGGGGCAGGACGTCACCGAATGCACTGGTGGTCTGCATGCGCTGAGCGACGAAGATCTGTCCGCCCGCTATCACACGGCTTGCGATCCACGTCTGAACGCCAGCCAGTCGCTGGAACTGGCTTTCCTGGTGGCAGAAGAGCTGTCGCAGATGCGCAGCCCTGATCCAAAGCGTGCCGTCGGTTAAGCTGATCGCTATCTTTTCAGACCAAGGCCCGCGCTGTGACGCGGGCCTTTTTCATTTTATCAGACGCAAGCGCGGTGCGCTGTCCTGGAATGGCGCCTGACTGTCTGCAAACCCGGCGGTCTCGTGCTGCTGCGGCGCGGGGGCATTGCCCCGGATCCCGCGAAACGCGGATTGTGCAATTCGGAATCGGGACGGCTGATCCGAAAAGTCATCATCAGCCACCAGAACGCCCAGTGCCCTGTCCACCTGACCGCAATCGCTGCGCAAAGGTAAAAGGATCATCCGCGCTTCATTGTTTCGACGGAAATTGTCATGTTCGCCAGTCAGGGTAAGCTCGGCAATCGACGGTTCATCAAAAACATCCTCAAGCACGGCTCCGATTTCGGCCCGTGATGCTGCCACAAAAAAAGCTGAGAGTGGCATGCCACGCACTTCCATGCCTGCCAGACCGTGCAAATGCTGGCCAGCCAGACGGAACCGCGCGATACCGGGGGCGATACGTTCAAGCACAAAGGTATACTGCAGAACGTTTTCCAACCCGCGCGGGTCAATCTGAGACCGCTTCGGAACAAGGGGGGCGTCGCACAGGGCCGCCCAATACGCTTCGGCCTGGCGAAGTGGTGAAAGGCTTTTCCCACTGCGAAACCGATCCATTGCAATTACCTTATCCATTGGATTACCTGACTCATTATCATTTTGAACACGGGACAAATATCGCATTGATTTTGGTCCTTGATTTTCGCTTCCCCAGCCGGTTCCAAGATGAGGTCACTTAAGCTGCTCAATTCTTAGGACTAGCTTCACAAAGGTTACTCAAAAGTTAATTTGACACGATTTGGCGTCAATTTGGAGCAATACTTTAGCACTTGGTTAACCTATCAGGCGTCGCCGCAGGGGTTGCCCTGTCGTGCTCTATGGCTTTAGGTGCCGCTGAACCGGACCAAGGGCACAAGGATAACGCGATGATCAGATCTATGACCGGCTTTGCTGCGGCCAAGGGATCGCACCCGCCGTTTTCATGGAGCTGGGAGTTGCGCAGCGTCAATGCCAAGGGGCTGGATCTGCGCTTGCGCGTGCCCGAATGGCTGGAAGGGCTTGAGACCGCGTTGCGCGCGGATCTGGCCAAAGCTGTTACGCGCGGCAATATCACCCTGTCGCTGCGGCTGACACGTGAGGATGACGCGGCCACGACGGCTTTGAATCCAAGCGTCCTTTCATCGACCATCGACGCATTGCTGCAAATCGAAGCCGAGGCGATGGCGCGGGGCTTGTCGCTGGCACCGGCCAAGGCGTCGGATCTGTTGGCGGTGCGCGGCATGATGGATGCGGCTGCCACCGAGGACGATAACTCGGCGCTGATTGCACAGATCAAGGCCGAGTTCGCGCCGCTTGTGCAAGCATTCCTGCAAATGCGCGAGACAGAAGGGGCCGCCTTGGCGACTGTTTTGCAAGGTCAGTTGGACCACGTGGCAGAGCTGACCGAACAGGCCGCCGCATTGGCTGAGCTCCGCAAACAGGCGGTGGCCGACACATTGAAAACCAACCTGAACCGGGTTTTGAGCAATACGGACGGGGCCGACCCGGACCGTGTGGCGCAAGAGCTGGCCTTGCTTGCGGTCAAGGCAGACGTCACTGAAGAAATCGACCGGCTTGGCGCACACGTCAGGGCAGCTGGCGATTTGCTTGGCCAGGATGGTGCCGTTGGCCGCAAGCTGGATTTCCTGATGCAAGAGTTCAACCGCGAGGCCAACACGCTCTGTTCAAAAGCCCAGAATGCGGACCTGACTGCAGTTGGGTTGGATCTGAAAGCTGTCATCGACCAGATGCGCGAACAGGTTCAGAACGTCGAATAACAAGGACAAGACCCATGAAACAGGCTCAGCGGCGCGGACTTTTGATCATTCTGTCATCCCCATCGGGGGCCGGCAAATCAACCCTCGCGCGGCGGTTGATGCAGTGGGACAAGGGCCTGAAATTCTCGGTCTCGGCCACCACGCGCGCGCCGCGCCCGGGCGAGGTGGATGGCGAGGATTATTACTTCCTTTCCGAGGATGAATTCAGACGGCAGGTCACCAATGGCGAAATGCTGGAACACGCGCATGTCTTTGGCAATTTCTATGGCTCACCCGCAGGACCGGTCAAAGAAACCATCGAAGACGGGCAGGACGTTCTGTTTGACGTTGACTGGCAGGGCGAACAACAAATCCGCAATTCGGATCTGGGCAAGCACGCGCTGTCGATTTTTATCCTGCCGCCATCTATTACCGAACTGCGCCGCCGCCTGATTTCGCGCGGGCAGGACAGCGAAGAGGTGATCGCCAAGCGGATGCTGAAAAGCTGGGATGAAATCAGCCACTGGGGGGCCTATGACTATGTTCTGATCAACGAAGATCTGGACGAAACCGAGGCGCACCTGAAAACCATGATCGCAGCAGAACGGTTGCGACGCGAACAGCAACCGGGACTGCAGCACCATGTGCGCATGCTGCAATCCGAATTCGAGGAAATGTCATGACCATTTACGCCCTTGGCGACCACGCCCCGCAGATTCACGAAGACACCTGGGTTGCGCCCGACGCCAACCTGATCGGCAAAGTGGTGATGGAGGCCGGATCCTCGGTCTGGTTCGGCTGCACAATCCGTGCTGATCACGAAGAGATTCGCATCGGCGATGGATCGAACGTGCAGGAAAACTGCGTGATGCACATTGATGCGGGATTCCCACTGGTGATTGGCAAGAACTGCACCATCGGTCACAAGGTCATGCTGCATGGCTGCACCATTGGCGACAACACGCTTGTGGGCATGGGGGCCATGATCCTGAACGGGGCCAAAATCGGCAAGAACTGCCTGATCGGTGCCGGAGCTTTGGTCACCGAAAACAAGGTGATCCCGGACAACTCGCTGGTCATGGGCGTGCCGGGCAAGGTTGTGCGCGAGGTTGATGAAAAGAACGCCCAGCGCATCACAATGGGTGCGTTGCATTATCAGGACAACATGCGCCGCTTTCGCGACGAGATGAAAGAAGTCTGACATCATGAAGAACACCAAAGGGTCGCTGATCCGCCCAGTTCCGCTGCCTGACAGCGCCAGTCGACCGGTTGTGACGCCGCTCAGCCCGTCAGTGGTCTATGCCTCGGACACGCCGGATGCGTTGGATGACCAGTACGAAGGCCGGGTACACGGGTATACCTACTCACGTGAAGGCCATCCCAATGCGGATGTTGTGGCTGCGCGGCTTGATGCGATGGAAGGCGGGCAGGGCGGTGTGGTGACCGGATCTGGCATGGCGGCGGTCTCGGCGGTGCTGTTGGGGCTTTTGAAGACCGGCGACCACGTGATTGGTGGCAACCAGCTGTATGGCCGCTCGCTGCGGATGATGAAAGAAGACCTGCCGCGTTTGGGCGTCGCAACTTCGATGGTCGATCCGGGCGATATAGTGGCGATGCGGGCCGCGATCCGACCCGAAACCAGGATCATTCTGGTCGAGGTCGTGTCAAACCCGACCCTCGCCATCGCTGACATCGACGGGCTTGCGGCGCTTTGCAAGGAAAAGGGTATCCTGCTGGCTGTGGACAATACGTTCACCACGCCGCGCGGGTTCAAACCTTTCGATCATGGTGCTGACATTGTGATCCATTCGATCACAAAACTGCTGGCAGGGCATTCGGATGTCATGCTGGGTTATGTCGTGGCGCGTGATCTGGAGCTCACGGATCGGATGCGGATCTTCTGCGTGACAACGGGCATGACGCCCAGCCCGTTTGATTGCTGGCTGGCCGAACGTGGCATGCTGAGTTTCGATCTGCGTTTTGACCGTGCGCAAAGCACGGCGGCTGATCTGGCTGACCACCTTGCAGGATTGCCGGGCGTGAAACGCGTGATCTATCCGATGCGCGATGATCACCCGGATCGGGACCGCGCAGAGGCGCTGTTGAACGGGCAGGGCTGCAATATGGTCAGTTTTGAGCTGGACGGTGGCCGCGCCATGGCCAATGCGTTCACTCGTGGGGCCGAGGGGCTAAGTTTTGCGCCGACTCTTGGCGACGTGGGCACGACCCTGTCGCATCCTGCGTCATCGTCGCATCGGGCCATGACGCCTGAAGAGCGGGCTGCAGTTGGGCTGAGTGAAGGGTTCTTCCGGGTGTCCGTCGGGTTGGAGTCGCCCGAAGATCTGAAAGCGGTCTTTACGCGGGCCATCGAGGACGCTGTCGCCGCATCATAGTTACAATCAGAGGGCAAACTGGCCCCCAACCTGTCTTGACGCGAGTCGTATCCTGATGCCTGACGCCCTTATTGATGAATTCCTTTGCGCTATGCCGTTGCCGGCGCTGCTTGTTGACCAGTCAGAACGGATCATCGGGGCAAACCCCGAGGCACTGACCTTGCTGGGGCAGCAGATTGTCGGCCGCCATTTCGCGACCATTCTGCGCCAGCCCCCCGTAACCGACGCGATTGAAACCATCCTGCGCGACAAACGCCCGCGCGAGGCGCAGCATCTGGCCAATGACGGGGCGCAGGACACCACGTTTCGCGTCACATTCCGCTATGTGAACGGGATTGGTGCAGTCAAGGGCGGCGCCGTGCTGGTGTCGTTTCTGGACGTGTCGCACCTGGGGCAGGCAGAACAGATGCGCCGCGATTTCGTCGCCAACGTCAGCCACGAGTTGCGCACGCCGCTGACAGCGTTGATGGGGTTCATCGAAACCCTGCGCGGGGCCGCCCGCGACGATGCCGATGCCCGGGACCGTTTTCTGAGCATCATGGATGGTGAAGCCAACCGGATGAACCGTCTGGTGGGCGATCTGATTTCTTTGAACCGGGTCGAAAGCGAAGAGCGGGTGCGTCCTAGTGAAGACGTCAACCTGACGCAACAGATTGAGTCGACCCTGCGATCAATGCGCCCGCTGGCTGACGAGGCCGGTGTCACCTTGCATATGACCGCGCCGGACGACCCTGTGATTGTCACCGGCGATCCGGACCAGTTGCAACAGGTCTGTACCAATCTGATCGAGAACGCGATCAAATATGGCGGGGCTGGTGGACGGGTCGATGTGGTGCTGTCGATATCTGACCGCGAACCGGCCCTGAGGGCCCCAGGTGCGCGCATTCAGGTGATCGATCAGGGGGCGGGAATCGACCCCATCCATTTGCCGCGTCTGACCGAGCGATTCTATCGCGCCGACAGTCACCGGTCGCGAGAGTTGGGCGGGACGGGTCTGGGCCTTGCCATTGTGAAACATATTATCAATCGGCATCGCGGACGGCTGCGTGTCGAAAGCAATCTGGGTCAAGGATCTGTATTTACGGTGATTTTGCCGCGCAAAACCGAACAAAACTGATGCACTGACGGCTTCTGACCAATGATTTCTGCAAGCTATGCTGCAGACGCAAAACGGGTTGTCAGAAAATAGAGGGTCGTTGTCATACAGCTGTTACATGACTGTCACAAAAGGCACATGCCCACACAATAGGAGGGGCGTGAGATCATCATGGGGATGATCACAACCTCTACCTATACCAAGGAGACAGACATGTCCTTTGTGAAACTGACCTCTTCCGCGCTGGCCATTGCCGCCGTGTCGGCCACCGCAGCCGCCGCCCGTGATCAGGTGCAAGTTGCCGGTTCATCGACCGTTCTGCCCTATGCCTCGATCGTGGCAGAAGCCTTTGGCGAAAACTTCGACTTTCCGACCCCGGTTGTTGAATCCGGCGGGTCGTCAGCTGGCCTGAAGCGGTTCTGCGAAGGTGTTGGTGAAAACACCATCGACATCGCAAACGCGTCGCGCAAAATCAAAGACAATGAAATCGCAGCCTGTGCGGACAATGGTGTCACCGACATCATCGAAGTTCGCATCGGGTATGATGGCATTGTGTTCGCGTCCGACATCAAAGGCAACTCGTTCGAGTTTACGCCGACCGACTGGTTCCTAGCCCTGTCCGACAAAGTTCTGGTTGACGGAAAATTGGTCGAGAACACGTTCAAGACATGGGATCAGGTAAACCCGCACTTCCCGGCGCAAGATATTCAGGCCTTCGTCCCGGGCACCAAGCACGGCACGCGTGAAGTGTTCGAAGACAAGGTGATCCTGGCAGGGTGCGAAGCCACTGGCGCGTTTGAGCACCTGCTGGTTGCGGCCGAAGGGGATAGCGACAAGGCCAAGAAGAAGGCCGCCGAGAAAGCCTGTATCTCGTTGCGTACAGATGGCCGTTCTGTCGACATCGATGGCGACTATACCGAGACTCTGGCCCGCATCGAAAGCAACAAGGACGGTATCGGCGTCTTTGGTCTGGCGTTCTACGAAAACAACACCGACAAGCTGCAGGTTGCAACCATGTCCGGTGTCGTTCCCTCGACCGAGTCAATCGCAACTGGCGAATACCCGGTGTCGCGCCCGCTGTACTTCTACGTGAAGAAAGCCCACATCGGTGTGATCCCCGGCCTGAAAGACTATGCTGAGTTTTTCGTCGCTGACGAGATCGCCGGCCCCGACGGCCCGCTGTCCGAATATGGTCTGGTTGCCGATCCGGACCTGGCCGACACGCAGGCCGCTGTGGCTGACGAAAAGGTAATGGGCGGCAGCATGTAAGCCGCTTTGGCCGGGACAGTCTTTGTCCCGGCCACCTTATTCCTGATCCGCTTTCCCTTCCTTCTGCCCGACGCTATTGGAGCTGCAGATGCCGACTTTCTGGCTTGTTGTTGCCTTGTTCGCGCTGTCCGCCGCAGGCTTTTTTCTGGGGCGTCAGCGCGCTCTGCAAGCTGCTGGTGGAGATGCACGACAGCTTCACTCTCTCCCTTCATATTATGGCCTCAACGTTGCTCTGACGTCACTTGTTCCCGCGTTGGGTGTGTTGGTGATTTGGCTGTTTGCACAACCCATGATCATTGAAAGCACCGTGTCGGGGATGATCCCGGATGACCTGATCCCCGAAGCAACCACCCGCGGCTTGGTAATGAGCGATGTGCGCCGCGTTGCCGAAGGACTGGATACCGCGATCGCCCAAGGGGCCATGACCCGGGACGAGGTCAACACGATCAGCACCGACGACACCGATGTGCGGGCGCGTCTTGGTGAGGTCGGCGTTGCACTTGGGTCCGAGGTGCGGTCCGAAGTTCTGAGTGCGGCACAGCGGTACCGCCGGATGAGCCAGACCGGCGCAGTCTGGATGTCAATCGTGGTTGCGGTGCTGGCGATTGCGGGGCTGGCGCTGGCCTATCTGAAAACCGACAAGGATTTCCGGGCGCGCAACACGGTTGAGCGGGGCATTCTGCTGTTGCTGTTGCTGGCGGCCTCGATTGCGATCCTGACAACGGTCGGCATTGTCCTGTCGATGTTGTTTGAAACGATGAATTTTTTCAGCCTGCACTCGTGGAAAGATTTCTTCTTTGGCAGCACATGGGCGCCGAACTTTCGCGGGGACAGCGAGCTGTCGATCCTGCCGCTGTTATGGGGCACGCTTTATATCTCGGTGGTGGCTTTGCTGGTGGCTGTGCCAATCGGCTTGTTCGCCGCCATCTATCTGTCGGAATATGCGTCGTACACGGTGCGATCTTTCGCCAAACCGCTGCTGGAAATCCTCGCCGGTATTCCGACCATCGTCTACGGCCTGTTCGCCTTGCTGACTGTTGGCCCCGCCCTGGTCAAGGTCTTTGGGCGCGGCGAAGACGGGTTGCTGGGTGTTGAGTGGATGTCGGGCGCGACGTCGGTTCTGACTGCGGGGCTGGTGATGGGGGTCATGTTGATCCCGTTTGTCAGCTCGCTAAGCGATGACATCATCAACGCCGTGCCACAAACGATGCGCGATGGCTCGCTGGGTCTTGGCGCAACAAAATCTGAAACGGTTCGTCAGGTTGTCCTTCCGGCAGCCCTGCCCGGCATCGTTGGCGCCATCCTGTTGGCCGCCTCGCGCGCCATTGGCGAAACGATGATCGTGGTCATGGGGGCCGGTGCCATTGCAAAATTCTCGGGCAATCCGCTTGAGGCAATGACGACCATTACAACCCGGATCGTCAGCCAGCTGACCGGCGACACCGACTTTGCCAGCCCTGAAACACTTGTGGCGTTTGCCTTGGGGCTGACCCTTTTCGTTCTGACACTTGGGCTGAACATCTTCGCCCTCTACATCGTCCGTAAGTACCGGGAGCAGTACGAATGACCGATACGCCCGACACAAACGCAACCCCGCACAGCAAGCACGGCGCATCCCTGCTGGAGCTGACACCGCGCACCAAACGCCGCAACGCCGCCGAGCGCCGGTTCCGGATGTACGGAATGGCGGCCATTGCCAGCGGTCTGATCATGCTGGTTATTCTTGTCGTCAACATTTTCGGCGCCGGTATGGGGGCTTTTCAGCAAACCTTCATGACGCTGGATGTTGAGCTTCTGGAGGCCAAGCTGGACAAGAAAGGCAATCGCGATATCGCCGATATCAAGAAGGTATCGACCTTTGGATATGCGCCGCTGCTGGCCAACGCCTTTGAGACGCTGGTGGCCAAAGACGGGATAGAAACCGATCTGAGCCCCAAGAAGATGGGCAAGCTGTTGTCCAAAGGCGCAGCCGCCCAGATGCGGAATTATGTGATCAAGAACCCCGATGAGATCGGCAAGACCGTTACGTTTAAGTTCCTGACCAACAGCCGGGTTGATGGATACATGAAGGGCCGCGTGACCCGTGACTCGATTGCCAACGACAAAAGCATCTCGGTGACGCAACTGGATCTGGTCGATCAACTGGTCGCAGCCGGTGCCATCAAGAAAAGGGTCAACCTGGACTTCATCCTTGGATCGGACGCATCCGACCAACGGCCCGAAGCGGCCGGGATGGGCGTGTCGATGGTCGGGTCTCTGTTCATGATGCTGGTTGTTCTGGCCCTGGCCCTGCCAATCGGTGTAGCCGCGTCGATCTATCTTGAGGAATTCGCCCCGAAAAACTGGATCACCGACGTGATCGAGGTCAATATCTCGAACCTTGCCGCGGTTCCGTCGATCGTGTTCGGTATTCTGGGCCTGTCTGTGTTCATCAACTATATGCACCTGCCGATGTCAGCACCGCTGGTTGGCGGTCTGGTGCTGACGCTGATGACTTTACCGACCATCATCATTTCGACCCGTGCGTCGCTGAAGTCGGTTCCGCCGTCGATCCGCGATGCGGCTCTTGGGGTCGGGGCGTCCAAGATGCAGGCCGTGTTCCATCACGTGCTGCCCCTGGCCGCGCCGGGAATTCTGACGGGAACCATCATCGGGTTGGCGCAGGCGTTGGGGGAAACCGCGCCGCTGTTGCTGATCGGCATGGTCGGCTTTATCGCGTCGAACCCGCCCGACAGCATCGCCGCTGGGTTGATGTCGCCAAACTCGGCCATGCCGGCCCAGATCTATGAATGGGCCAAGCGGGCCGACCCGGCATTTTATGAACGCGCCTGGGGTGGTATCATCATCCTTTTGGTATTCCTGATCACCATGAACACGGTTGCGGTCATCCTGCGCCGTCGCTTCGAACGCCGCTGGTAGAGCGGGGGGCTGAAAATGAACGATATGACTCTTGTGGGGAAAAACGTGGATACCCGGAACATCAAAATTTCCGCTCGCGCAGTTCAGGTTTACTATGGCGATACCCACGCCATCAAAGACGTGGATGTGGACATCGAAAGCAACACAGTCACGGCGTTTATCGGCCCGTCAGGCTGCGGGAAATCCACGTTCCTGCGCTGCTTAAACCGGATGAACGACACGATCGATATCTGCCGGGTCGAAGGTCAGATCACTCTGGACGGTGAAGACATCTATGACCCCAAGGTCGACCCGGTGCAGCTGCGCGCCAAGGTCGGCATGGTGTTTCAGAAACCCAACCCGTTCCCGAAATCGATCTATGACAACATCGCCTATGGCCCCCGGATCCACGGTCTGGCCAGAAATAAGGCCGAGCTGGACGAGATCGTGGAAAAATCATTGCGCCGGGGTGCCATCTGGGACGAGGTCAAAGATCGTCTGGACGCGCCCGGCACGGGGTTGTCGGGGGGGCAGCAACAGCGTCTGTGTATTGCGCGCGCCATCGCGACAGAACCCGAAGTCTTGCTGATGGACGAACCCTGTTCCGCGCTCGACCCCATCGCGACGGCGCAGGTCGAAGAACTGATCGACGAGTTGCGTCAAAGCTATTCAGTGGTCATTGTGACCCACTCGATGCAGCAGGCCGCTCGGGTCAGTCAGAAAACGGCGTTTTTTCACTTGGGCAACCTTGTTGAGTTCGGCGAGACCGGCCAGATCTTTACCAACCCCGAAGATCCGCGCACCGAAAGCTATATCACCGGCCGGATCGGGTGATCTGAGATCCGACTGCGAATTGGAGAAAACTATGCCAGAACAGCATATTGCGACTGCTTTTGATCGGGATCTTGAGGCCATTCAGGCCCAGATCATGAAGATGGGTGGCCTGGTCGAAGCCGCGATCGTGAAATCGGCGCATTCACTGGAAACCCGCGATGTCGAATTGGCCGAAACAATCATCCGGGACGACCTTGCCATTGATGGGCTGGAAGAGCTGATCAACGAAGAAACGGCCCGTCTGCTGGCCTTGCGGTCGCCGACTGCGGTCGATCTGCGGATTGTTCTGTCGGTGATGAAGATCAGCGCCAACCTGGAACGGATTGGTGATTACGCCAAGAATATCGCCAAACGAACCGGCGTGCTGGCAAAGGCCCAGCCGGTCAATGACAGCGCAGCGGCGCTGCGCCGGATGGCCCGGGAAGTCGAGCTGATGCTGAAAGACGCTTTGGATTCATACATCCAGCGCGATCCTGAACTGGCGCAGGATATCATCGAACGCGATCGCGAGGTCGATCAGATGTACAATGCACTGTTCCGCGAATTCCTGACCTTCATGATGGAAGATCCGCGAAATATCTCGTCCTGCATGCATCTGCATTTCATCGCAAAGAACATCGAACGGATGGGTGATCACGTTACAGCGATTGCCGAACAGGTGGTGTATCTGGTGACGGGGGATCGCCCGGCGGAAGATCGCCAAAAGGCCGATACCACGTCGATCAGCACATTGGAGTTGTAAGAATGTCTGTCGATCAGCCGACAGTTCTTGTGGTCGAAGACGAACTGGCTCAGCGCGAAGTGCTGGCATACAATCTGGAAGCCGAAGGGTTTCGTGTTCTGAAGGCCGAGAATGGCGAAGAAGGGCTCTTGATCGTTGAGGAAGAGAACCCCGATATCATCGTTCTGGACTGGATGATGCCGAACCTGAGCGGGATCGAAGTGTGCCGACGGCTGAAATCGCGCGCTGAAACCCGGTCTATCCCGATCATCATGTTGTCAGCGCGGACCGAAGAACTGGACAAGGTGCGCGGTCTGGAAACCGGGGCGGATGATTATGTGATCAAGCCGTATTCGGTGATCGAACTGATGGCCCGCGTGCGCTCTCAGTTGCGGCGGGTCCGCCCATCGACCGTTGGCCTGCAGCTTGAATTCGATGATATCGTGCTGGACGCCGAAACGCACAAGGTCAGCCGATCGGAAAAACCATTGAAGTTGGGCCCGACCGAGTTTCGCCTGTTGTCGACCTTCATGGAAAAGCCGGGCCGGGTGTGGAGCCGTGAGCAGCTGCTGGACCGGGTCTGGGGGCGCGACATCTATGTTGATACCCGAACCGTGGACGTTCACATCGGTCGATTGCGCAAGGCGTTGACCCAATATGGTGGCGATGATCCGGTGCGGACGGTGCGTGGCGCGGGATACGCGCTGGGGTAAGGGCCGAAACCGGTTAAGTGAGCGGTAATGGCGGATGCCTCCGGCGGGAGTATTTTGCAAAGAGAAGAATGGGGCAGGGCGCGCAGGTCCGGCGTCGTTTAGCGCGGCAACGGGTCTTCGGGCTGGGCCTGTGGCGTCAGCCAGTCACGAAACAGGGACAGGGCGCTGTCATTGGCCTTGGCCAGAGGCCACGCCAGATAATAGGCGCCGGGACTTTCGGTGGCTGCACCGCAGGGCGCGGCAAGCCGGCCCGTGGCGAGATCCTGTTCGACCAGATAATCGGGCATCAGGGCCACGCCAAGCCCATGCAGGGCGGCCTGAGTGATTGTTGAAAACTGATCATACAAGGTTCCGGGAACCGGGCCCGAAAGTGAGACGCCGGCCTGTGTGAACCAATCGGCCCAGGCGCGGGGCCGCGACTGGATGTGAAGCAGCGGCAGGGTCAGCAGGGTCTGCGGTGACGTGATCCGCGCGGCCATTTCGGGTGAACAAATCGGCAAGACCTGTTCGTGCTTCAGCAACAGAGTCCCGGTACCGGGCCAGTTTCCGGACCCGTACCAGATCGCCGCGTCGAAGCTTTCCGAGGCGAAATTGAACGGCTCCAGCCGGGTCGCCATGTTGATGGTCACATCCGGGTGCAGGCGTGCAAAGTCGGGCAGTCTTGGCATCAGCCAGCGCATCCCGAAGGCGGGCAGGATTGCGAGATTCAGCGAGCCACCGCTGTGTGGCACCTGCAAGCGCAGCGCGGACTGGGCAATCTGAGTCAGGGCAGGGCGAATTTCATCGACAAAGGTCCGGGCCTGTGGCGTTAACGTCAGACGTTTCTGCGCTCGGTTGATCAACGCCACGCCCAATTGATCTTCCAGGCCCTGCAATTGACGGCTGATCGCGCTTTGCGTGAGGGCAAGTTCCTGAGCAACCGCCGAGGCACTGCCCAACCTGTCGAGCGCTTCCAGCGCCCTGAGCGCGGCAAAGGAGGGAAGGTGGCGGCGACTTGTCAGCATCTATGCGGTATAGTCATGCAACCATGTAAAAGTCTCGCTGTTTCTTGATGAAATGGCAGGGTAGGGTGCGCCAAACCGGATGCAATGCAAGGAAAACGTCGATGTCTCAACCCACGCTTCGCGCCAAGGATGCTCCGGATCTGTCAAGTTTTGACTGGGCCGATCCGCTGCTGTTGGATGACCAACTGACCGAGGATGAGCGCATGATCAGCGCCAGCGCGCGGTCATACGCTCAGGAAAAACTGCAAAGCCGTGTCACAGATGCCTTTGCCAACGAAACCACCGACCCCGAGATTTTTCGCGAGATGGGCGAAATGGGGCTGTTGGGCACCACGATCCCTGAGGAGTATGGCGGGCTTGGCGGCGGCTATGTGTCATATGGGCTGGTCGCGCGCGAGGTCGAGCGTGTAGACAGCGGGTACCGGTCGATGATGTCGGTGCAAAGTTCGCTCGTGATGTATCCGATCTATGCCTATGGCAGCGAAGAGCAGCGACAGAAGTATCTGCCGAAACTGGCCAGCGGCGAATGGATTGGCTGCTTTGGGCTGACCGAACCAGACGCCGGATCGGACCCGGCTGGCATGAAAACCCGCGCTGAAAAGGTGCAGGGCGGGTATGTGCTGAATGGCTCCAAAATGTGGATTTCCAACGCGCCGATTGCCGATGTGTTCGTGGTCTGGGCAAAGTCCGAAGCGCATGGCGGCAAGATCCGCGGGTTTGTTCTGGAAAAGGGCACCAAGGGTCTGAGCGCGCCGAAGATTGAAAACAAGATGTCGCTGCGCGCGTCGATCACCGGTGAGATTGTTCTGGACGGTGTTGAGGTCAGCGAAGACGCGCTGCTGCCCTATGTGCAGGGGCTGAAAGGTCCGTTCGGCTGTCTGAACCGGGCACGCTATGGCATCAGCTGGGGCGCGATGGGGGCGGCCGAGGCCTGCTGGCATGCCGCGCGCCAGTACGGTCTGGATCGCAAGCAGTTTAACCGCCCGTTGGCACAGACTCAGCTGTTCCAACGCAAGCTGGCAGATATGCAAACCGAGATCACGCTGGGTCTGCACGCGTCGTTGCGGGTTGGCCGTTTGATGGACGAAGCCAGGGCCGCGCCCGAGATGATTTCGATCGTGAAACGCAACAATTGTGGCAAGGCGCTTGAGATCGCGCGCAATGCCCGCGACATGCATGGTGGCAACGGGATCAGCCTGGAATACCAGGTGATCCGCCATCTGCTGAACCTGGAAACTGTCAACACCTATGAGGGCACGCATGACGTGCATGCGCTGATCCTCGGGCGCGCTCAAACCGGGTTGCAGGCGTTTTTCTGAACGCCACTTTGAGCTGGATAACAAGGCCGGGCAGGGTGCCCGGCCTTTGTCATGACTGCGACACTCTGGGGGTGGCCTTCACAAAAGGCATGTTGTACATATATAAAAAACACGATGTGTTAATGGAACATGCTCCCATGCCCGGCCGACTGTGCCGGGCCGATCCTTTGCCAGGGGTGAAACAGTTTGAAAAACATAATGAATATGCTGTCCGAAAGTCTCGGCAAATCCGAGCGTCTGCAACGCTCACTTCCGGTTCTGGACTGGGGGCGCCGCTATGATCGTGATCAGCTGAGCGGTGATTTGACCGCGGCGTTGATCGTGACAATCATGTTGATCCCGCAATCTCTGGCCTATGCCTTGTTGGCGGGGCTGCCGGCTGAGGTGGGTCTGTATGCATCGATCCTGCCCCTGGTCTTTTATGCGCTGTTTGGCACCAGCCGGGCGTTGGCCGTGGGGCCGGTGGCCGTTGTGTCGCTGATGACAGCCTCGGCGCTGGCGCCGTTAGAACTGCAAACGCTGAGCGAATACACCACCGCCGCCGCCGTTCTGGCGCTGCTGTCAGGTCTGATCTTGCTGGGCATGGGCATCTTGCGGTTGGGTGTTGTGGCGAATTTTCTGTCGCATCCGGTGATCGCAGGGTTCATCACGGCCTCGGGCATCCTGATCGCAGCCAGCCAGCTAAAGCATATCCTGGGCGTAACGGCACATGGGCATACCTTGCCCGAGGTGCTGACCTCGATCTGGCATGAACTGCCGAACTTGAACTGGCCAACGCTGATCATCGGCGTTGCCGCGCTGTCCTTCCTGTTCTGGGTGCGCAAGGGCATGGCGCGTGTGCTGGTGTCCAAACTTGGGTTCGAGCCGGGACTGGCCGCAACGATTGCCCGCGTTGGGCCGGTTTTTGCGATCGTCGGCACCACCTTGGTCACTTGGCTGCTGAACTTGCCGGGGGCAGGGGTGAAGGTCGTCGGAGAGGTTCCGACCGGTTTGCCGCCTCTGGGCCTGCCGACGATAGATTTCGCACTGCTTGGCGCGCTGGTCGGCCCTGCAGTGCTGATTTCGGTCATCGGCTATGTGGAATCCGTTTCGGTGGCTCAGACGCTGGCCGCCAAACGCAAACAACGCATCGAACCCAATCAGGAACTGATCGCGCTGGGGGCATCGAACGTGTCGTCGGCTTTGTCGGGCGGCTATCCGGTAACGGGTGGCTTTGCCCGGTCCGTGGTGAATTTCGACGCGGGTGCGCGGACACCTGCGGCAGGGGCATTCACCGCCGTCGGGTTGTTGCTGGCCGCATTGACGCTGACACCGCTGTTGTATTTCTTGCCCAAAGCGACATTGGCCGCGACCATCATCGTTGCGGTGCTGTCATTGGTCGATCTGTCGATCCTGACGCGGAGCTGGGGCTATTCCAGGGCCGATTTTCTCGCAGTTCTGACAACGATCATGCTGACGCTGCTGGTCGGGGTCGAAGTGGGCGTTGCCGCTGGCGTCGGTGTTTCGTTGTTGTTGTTCATCTGGAAAACCTCGCGTCCGCATGTTGCCGAGGTCGGGCTGGTGCCGGGCAGCCAGCATTTCCGCAACATCAACCGCCACAAGGTGCTGACTGATCCGTCTTTCGTAACGCTGCGCATCGATGAAAGCCTGTACTTTGCAAATGCGCGCCGGATGGAGGATCTGATTCAGGCGCGGGTGCTTCAGAACCGGGATGAGCTGAAGCATGTGATCCTGATGTTCTCGGCCGTGAACGAGGTCGACTTTAGCGCCCTTGAGTCCCTTGAGGCGATCAATCAGCGTCTCAAGGACATGGGCATCACGATGCATCTTTCCGAAGTCAAAGGCCCGGTTATGGACCGTTTGATCCGAAGTCACTTCCTTGAAGAGATGACAGGGCAGATCTTCCTGTCGCAATACGAGGCCTTCGAACGGCTCAAGCGGGTGAGCAAAGAGCAGATTGCAGAACCTAGCGCGGCCTGACATGGCTTGGCCATACCAATCATACGATAATCTTATAATCAGTATTATGTTAAATTAGTACACATTGGACCATTGCGATTAACCGCAATGGTCCAATGTGTTAGCTGGATGTGCTGACAGATCCGTCAAGCAAACGAGATGTCGATGCTTGCGTCAAAAGTTGACGCCACGCCTTCGACCAGGATGGATTGACCCTGCCCAAGCGCAACTTCGATCAGAACGTCGTCGCCGATGATTTGCGTTGTCACGTCTGACTCGTCAATGGCGACTGCCAGGATGATGCTGTCAAAACCGACTTCGAAATCGGTGATCGTATCGTTGCCGAATGTGCCTTCAAAAATGAAGTTGTCGCTGGTCTTGTCGCCATCGCCGCCGCCATTCGCAGACAAGATGTCGTCGCCCAGTCCGCCATTCAGAAAGTCCGGCCCCAGTCCTGAGGACAGCACGTCGTTGCCACGCCCACCGAACAGTTCATCGCTGGCGTCGCCGCCCTGAATGGTGTCGTTGCCGTTGTCGCCATACATGATGTTGGTGCCGTCGCCGCCGATGATCATGTCATTGCCACCGCCGCCATAGATGAAATCAGAGCCATCATTGCCGTAGATCATGTCATTGCCGCTGCCGCCGCGCAGCGTATCGCCGTCGTCGCCACCGTGAATTGTGTCGCGCCCGTCGCCACCGTTGATCAGGTCAGAACCGGTTCCGCCAAACATCATGTCGTCGCCGCTGTCGCCCATCATCATGTCATTGCCAGCGCCGCCTTCCATGTCGTCGTGACCCTGACCGCCATGCATCTCGTCCGATCCACGCCCGCCAAGGATAGTGTCGTCACCGGCATCTCCGTACAGCTCATCGTTGTCTTCGCCACCTCGAATGAAATCGAACCCGCCGCCGCCGCTGATGAAATCTTCGCCTTCGCTACCAACCAGTTTGTCGTCGCCGGTGTTGCCGTAAATGGTGTCGTTTCCAGTCAGTCCGATAAACGTGTCGTCGCCATTAAAGCCGTGCGCTATGTCATTGAAAGACCCCAGAATATAGAAGTCTTTCCCGGCCGCACCGACAAAGTCGTACTGCAACGGAACAACCAGAAGGTCGCCAAAAGTAACCGCTGTGTCCGAGGCGTTCGAATTCAGCACATCCAGCGAGGCGTCGAGGTTTGTGAACCTCCATGCGTTTTGCTGGTCGCCGCGTTCGTATGAGTAATAGCTGGTAACCGTGCCGGAATACCGCTCTGTCACAGGATCATAGTCAAACCCGTAGCCGGATACATGCTGGACATAGGTGACGTTGTCATTGAATCCTCCGACAAAGACGAGCTTTGCGTGGTGTTCCGACAGCACTTCGTAGGTCATTGTCTGAGCCGCGAGGCCATTCACAAAGTTGGGTCCAAACCAGTCCCCATAAATTGTAACTGTGGTGGTCGAAAGGTTAAGTCCGCTTTCCATGGGATCTCTTTCATGTTGTTTGAACAAAATATTCGATTTGGGCACCCAAATAGGTGGCCGAAAATTGATACCTGCGTGTCGCCTGCCCTTCAGCGAAGGTGATCAATGTGCAGCTACAGGTATCATTGACCTTACGGCATCTTCGTCAATTGTGAATGCTTGAATCGGAATTTTCAGTTCAAACGGAATTCGCCCACGATGTTTCGCCATTCCCCGGAAGACAGCATTTTGCGATGCGTGAACCGAACGGAATGCAACGGTCCGTCGATCTCTTTCTGCCAGAACTCGACAAAATCAAACAACTTGGGATGATCCGGCGCCAGATCGTAGTCTTGCCAGATGAACGTGTTCAGGACGTGAATGTAATCGGGCATATGATAGAAAAACTCAGCCGTGGTCAGGCCATAACCTTTCAGCATCAACTCGGTCTCGGATTGGGGCATTTGAACCTCCTTCTTGACTGCGTCCAAAGCCATGATCCAACAAATTCTTTAGTTTTCATATAAAACAATGTGTTAGCAGTTCTGGAAGGCGGCTGCCAACGCGTCGTTCAAAGGCCCATTGCACCTTATATGACGGTAATGATAAGGTAAGAACACAACATATAGACCCTGCACAAAGATTGGGCACGAGACGTGAGCGATACGCCGGAAACCCCTGAAAACATGGATGAAACCCCGCCAGAGCGGCCGGCCTATGAAGGCCCGACTGTCTCTATCGAATCCGAGATGCGCACATCCTATCTGGATTATGCCATGTCGGTCATCGTTTCGCGCGCGATCCCGGATCTGCGCGACGGGTTGAAACCGGTGCACCGCCGGATCCTCTATGCGATGCACGAAACGGGCAATTCGCACGACAAATCGTACAGAAAATCTGCGCGCCCGGTCGGCGATGTCATGGGTAAGTATCACCCGCACGGCGACTCAGCGATTTATGACGCCTTGGTCCGAATGGCGCAGGATTTCTCGATGTCATTGCCGCTGCTGGATGGTCAGGGCAACTTTGGATCGATGGACGGCGATAACCCGGCGGCCATGCGCTATACCGAAGTCCGGATGGACAAGCCTGCCGCGTTTTTGCTGGCTGATATCGACAAGGAAACTGTCGATTTTCAGGACAACTATGACGGTAAGGATCAGGAGCCGACCGTGCTCCCTGCCCGCTTCCCGAACATGCTGGTCAACGGCGCTGGCGGTATTGCTGTCGGCATGGCCACGAACATCCCGCCGCATAACCTGGGCGAAGTGGTTGATGCCACGCTGGCTTTGATCGACGAACCGGATCTGACCAGCGAACAGTTGATTAACTATGTCCCGGGTCCGGATTTCCCGACCGGTGGTGTCATGTTGGGCAGAACCGGCGCGCGAAAGGCGTATCTTGAAGGGCGTGGCAGCGTCATCATCCGGGCCAAGACCCGTGTCGAAGAGATCCGCAAAGACCGCTATGCCATTGTTGTGGATGAGATTCCCTATCAGGTGAACAAGGCCTCAATGATCGAAAAGATCGCCGAGGCGGTGCGCGAAAAACGCATTGAAGGCGTCAGCCACGTTCAGGATGAATCCGACCGTAACGGTGTGCGCGTCGTAATTGAACTGAAGCGCGATGCGACGGCCGAAGTGGTGCTGAACCAGCTGTTCCGCTTTTCGCCAATGCAGACCTCGTTCGGGTGCAACATGCTGGCGCTGAATGGTGGCCGCCCCGAACAGCTGACGTTGCGGAGATTCCTTACCTCTTTCATAGACTTCCGCGAGGATGTTGTGGTGCGGCGCACCGCGTTTGAACTGCGCAAGGCGCGTGATCGCAGCCACATCCTATGTGGTCTGGCCGTCGCTGTGTCCAACGTTGATGAGATCGTTGCAACGATCCGCAGTTCGGCAGATGCCGCCGAAGCGCGTGAAAAACTGATGACCCGGCGTTGGCCAGCCGCGGATATCGCGGGTTATATCCAGCTGATCGACGACCCGACCCACCCGATGAATGATGACGGGACCTATAATCTGTCGGAAACCCAGGCCCGTGCCATCCTTGAATTGCGTCTGCAGCGCCTCACTCAAATTGGCGTCAAGGAAGTTACTGACGAACTTGAAGAACTGGCCCGTAAGATTCAGGAATACCTGGAAATTCTGGGTTCGCGTGACCGGATCATGGCGATCATCGGAGACGAACTGCGCGAGGTCAAAGACCTGTTCGCCGTGCCGCGTCGCACCGAGATTGTCGACTGGTCCGGCGACATGGAAGACGAAGACCTGATCGAGCGTGAAGACATGGTCGTGACCGTGACTTCGGGCGGGTATATCAAGCGCACGCCTCTGGTCGATTTCCGTTCTCAGAAGCGGGGCGGCAAAGGCATGGCCGGGATGCAGACCAAAGAAGAAGACGTGGTCACCACGCTCTTTGTGGCCAACACGCATACCCAGCTTCTGTTCTTCACCACCGAAGGCATGGTTTATAAGCTCAAGACCTGGCGCCTGCCCCAAGGTGGCCGAACTGCCAAGGGCAAGGCCGTCGTCAATATCCTGCCAATCCCGACAGGTGTGTCGATTGCGGCGATCATGCCGGTCGACGTGCCGGACGAAGAGTGGGAAAACCTGCAGGTGATCTTTGCGACATCGGCTGGCGATGTGCGCCGCAACCGGTTGTCGGATTTCACCAACGTGCGCCGCAACGGCAAGATCGCGATGAAGCTGCCAGAAGATGGATCCGTTCATCTGGTAAATGCGCGGATTTGTTCTGAAGACGATGACGTGATGCTGTTCACCAATTCTGGCCGTGCGATCCGATTCCGCACGACGGATGTGCGGGTATTTAACTCGCGCGAATCCACCGGTGTGCGGGGCATCCGACTGTCCAATGGCGATCGGGTTGTGTCGATGTCTGTGATCCGACATTTTGAAGCCACGCCCGAAGATCGCGTTGCTTATCTGAAAATGCGTCGCGCTGTTGCCGGACTGACCGATGAAGATGGATCGGACGACGAAGAAGTCGCTGCAAGCGATACCTTTGGTCCCGAAAAATACGCGCGGATGTCGGCTGCCGAAAACCTGATCCTGACCATCACGGCGGGTGGTTCGGGTAAGTTGAGTTCTTCACATGATTATCCGGTGCGCGGCCGCGGCGGCATGGGTGTTGCAGCGATGGACAAGGCGATGCGCGGCGGTGAAATCGTGGCCTCCTTCCCGGTTGAGATGGACGACCAGATCATGCTTGCGACGTCCAAGGGGCAATCGATCCGGGTCCCGGTTGACGGAATCTCGTTCCGGTCGCGCAGTGCCGGTGGCGTCAAGGTGTTCAACACGGGCGTCCGAGAAGAAGTCGTGAGCGTGGCCTGGATCGCCGATCAGGGCGACGAGGACGACGGCGAAGAATGACGGTTTGATCCGTAATACTTAAGTCTTCGGGCCCGCGATCATTATGATCCGGGCCCGATTTTTTTTGATCTTGACGGGTAATGTGGAGTCCAGTGGATTTTGAATAAAGTGTTGCGAGTTGGCTTTGTTTTGTGGCTAAACTGAATCAATAAAACTAAAAAACAAACATAGCTGAATTGGGTAATTTTTATGTTCAAGATCTTTTCAATCTCTGCCGCAGTCAGTCTGGCGCTTCTGTCAACCTCGGCATCAGCTGCTGAACTCAAAGGCTCTGACTTGGTGACCGCGCTAAATGGCAACACGTTTGACTGCAAGTTCGGTGGAGGATCAATGGTCTGGTCCTTTTCCAAATCGGACCCCGCGGGAAAAAGTTTTCCCTACACTGTCACCATGGACGGCAAGACCACTCAGGCGGGCTATAATCTGCACAAGAACGGCAAAATGCGCAACGCAAGTACAAATGCCAGCCGCAAGATCGTTCAGAACAAAAATGGCAGCTTGACAGTGTCGGGGTCTGGCGTTCCAAAATCAACCTGCGTGAAACAGTAATCCCGTCTGCGAGGGCGTCAGCTTTAAGAACTGTTTTCTGCGACCACGATACCGGATGATATCGGGCGGCGATCAGCTGCCCGTTTTCACCAAAGGGGCCTGAATGCAGATCCAGATCGACGTTGCGATGGAGTATGATCTTTCTGGTGACCTTCTTGCTTGCCTGGCGTTCGAGGTGGCCCGGACATCAGCCCAGACTGTTTTTTACGAGACACTGAGCTTTCCCAATGCAACGTTGACCCGCGTGGCGGGTGAGGCTGGCGTCGGACAGCGTTTGTGGGCCGGGCTTCAGATGCCGAGGATGTCGGTGCGATACTGCGCGCAAGCCGAAATTACCCCGGACGCGACAGCGCTTGAGACCCTGTACAGCACACCGCGTCACGCCTTGCCGGGCGAAGTGCTAAGCTTTTTGCGCCCGTCCCGCTATTGCCAGTCCGATATGTTCATCGGTTTTGTCGCGCGTCGGTTCGGCCATTTGCAGGGCGGCGCAAAAGTGGCCGCGATCCGCGACTGGGTGCACACCGAAATGGACTATGTGCCGGGCACTTCGGACGCTACGACCACGGTGATTGACACGTTCGCCGCGCGCGCAGGCGTTTGTCGCGATTATGCGCATATGGTCTGTGCCTTAGTCCGCGCGGCGGACATCCCGGCGCGCTATTGTTCGGTGTACGGCATAGGTGTGCAGCCGCCCGACTTCCACGCCGTCGCACAGGTCTGGCTGGACGGCAGATGGCACAATGTCGATGCAACCGGCATGTGTCACCCGGACGAGGTTGCCGTGATCTCGGTTGGCCGCGACGCTTGCGACGTGGCCTTTATGGAGACATCGGACCCCGCCGGGTTCATCTATCAAAACGTCAACGTGATGCGGATTTAGAGGCCGTAGATCTCGCTAAACTTTGCTTCAAGATAGGCCAGCAACGGCTCGGGGCCGGGTGTCACTCCGCTGGCCCGTTCGATCACATCGCGCGGGGCATAGAGCCCGCCGTGGCGTTGCAGGTTTTCGCGCAGCCATCCTGTGGCACCAGACGTGTCGCCCTGCCCCAGGTTCGTGTCCAGATCCGGCACGGCGCCGCGCAACGCGCCATACAAACACCCAGCATAGACGTTGCCCAGAGAATAGGTCGGGAAATAACCGAACAGACCGACCGACCAATGCACATCCTGCAAACAGCCATTCGACGGCTTGTCGACAGCATATCCGAAATCGGCGGCAAACCGGTCGTTCCAGGCGGCTTCCAGATCATCAACAGCCAGATCCCCGCTCATCAACGCGCGCTCCAGATCGAAGCGCAGCATGATGTGCAGATTATACTGAATCTCGTCCGCTTCGGTCCGGATGTACCCGTTTTGGACCCGGTTCACAGCCGCATAAAACGCATCGGCATCGGCCACGCCAAGATCGCCAAAGGTGTCTTGCATCTGGGTGAACAGCCAGCCGGTGAAAGCGCGCGAGCGGCCCAGTTGGTTTTCGTAGATGCGACTTTGACTTTCGTGCACGCCCATCGAAACGCCACTTCCCAGCGGAGTCAGCGCAAAGGCGGGGTCGACGCCAAGTTCGTAACAGGCATGGCCGGTTTCATGGATCGTTGAATAGATGCAGTTGAACGGATCGGTCGCAGATGTACGGGTCGTGATCCGGACATCCGATCCGCTGCCCGAGCTGAACGGGTGCACTGCCTTGTCCAGCCGACCCCGGTTCAGATCATAGCCAAATGCCACCGCCAGCTTTTCAGACAAGGCCATCTGCGCCGCCGCATCATAGGTTCCGCTCAAACCCTGCGGTTCTGGTTGATCAAGAACAGCCGCCCGCAACGCCACCAGACGCGGGCGCATGGCATCAAAGGTGTCGCCAATTTGCGTCCCGGTTGTGCCAGGTTCATAATCCTCAAGCATCGCGTCATAGATGTCGCCGCCGGCGGCCAGGGCCGCGCCTTCTTCGCGCTTCAGGGCGACAACTTCTTCCAGAACCGGAAGGAACGCGTCGACGTCTTCATCGGCGCGGGCCGCAGCCCATTTGCCTTGCGCCTCGGACGTGACCTGTGCGATTTTGCGCGCCAGATCCGCGGGTACTTTCAGCGTCCGCTCATAGCTGCGACGGATTTCGCGCAGTTGCGCCGCGCTGACGTCATCGGTGGCTTCAGCCTTGTCCAGCCAATCGCCGACGCGCGGATCTGATCTGCGCGCGTGCAGCACGGCTTCCATTGCCGCCATCTCGGCCCCGCGTTGTGACGCTGCGCCGCGTGGCATCATTGTTTCCTGATCCCAGCCCAGACGACCGGCAATCTGGCCCATCGCGCTGGTATCGCGCTGAAAGGCCATCAATTCATCATACGCGCTCATGCTGGGGCTCCCCGGACAGATGTGACTTGTGGATAGGCAGACAGGAACCGGGCGCGCAGGATCGCGACCCAGACAACGACCGCCAAAAGCTGATGGACAATCGCGATATGCAGCGGTGCGGCATAGACCACGGTCACGATGCCCAGAACAACCTGTAGCAACAGCGCTGCAAAGGCCGCGTTAAACGCAAACCGCGTGTTCGGGTGTGCCGAAGCCCGTCCGCGCATCCAGACCACCACGCCGAAGGCCAAAAGAAGATACCCGCTGACCCGGTGAATGAACTGCACAAGGCCCGGGTTTTCAAAGAAATTTCGCCATGCCGGTTCCAGCAGCATCGGATCGGGCGGGATCACCTGCCCGCCCATCAGCGGCCAGTCAGTATAACTGCGTCCGGCATCGATACCCGCCACCAGTGCGCCCAGCAGGATCTGCAGGAACGCAAAGTGCAGCAACCCGGTAGACATCCCGAACAGCTTGGCATCCTTGGCCCGCCGCGCCTGCATCAGATCACGGTCCGTGCGACCCAGTTCAAACACATACCACGCGATGACGCCCAGAATAACAAAGGCCAGTCCCAGATGCAGCGCCAACCGGTACGAGGCGACCGAAGTCATGCCTTCGCCCTGCGTCAAGCCCGATGCAACCATCCACCCGCCGATGGCCCCTTGCAGGCCACCCAGCGCACCGGGAATGATCAGTTTGCCGGTCCACCCTGTTGGGATCTTGCGCGCGATCAGGAAGCCGAAGAACCCAAGTGCCCAGACCAGCCCGATGACACGGCCCAATTGGCGGTGGCCCCATTCCCACCAGTAGATCTGTTTAAAATCAGACAGTTGCATCCATTGATTTTCGATCTGCCACTGGTCGATCTGCTTGTATTTATCGAACTCAGATTGCCAATCCGCTTCGGTCATCGGTGGCATTGCCCCTGTGACCGGGCGCCATTCGGTGATCGACAACCCGCTGTCGGTCAGCCGGGTCAACCCGCCCACGACGATCATCGCAACGACCAATGCGAACAGGATCATCAGCCAGACGCGGATGCCGTTGCGCGCGCCGCCCCGTCCCTTGTCGATCAGACCGGGTTGGGTCACCGGACGCACGGGGTCATCGCCCGAGACCTCTTCAAAGATGTTGCGCTTGCCGCTCATGCCATCCTCACATTCTGCTTTGTTCCGAAGCTAGGTGCAGGCCCCGGCGTCGTCCAGTCTCAGTCGCCGCGTTCTTTCCAACGGACCATCTGCCGCATGATGCCATGAAACATCTGAACATCGGCGCGGGTCAGTTCCATCCGGCTCCACAGGTTGCGCAGATTGGTTTTCATGCCATCGGCCTTGGTGTCGGGAAAGAAGAACCCCGCCTGATCCAGCCGATCTTCGTAGTGCTGTGCCAGCTTTTCAACCTCAAGCCCGGTGGCCCAATCGGTCTGCCGCCGCCTGTCCACGGTTTCGTGGACGATACCGGCCTGCTGGCGTTGCCATTCGTATCCGGTCAGCAACACGCATTGCGCCAGGTTCAGCGACGCGAATTCGGGGTTCACCGGAACCGAGATGATGGCGTTGGCCTTGGCGATATCGTCGTTTTCCAACCCGGCGCGTTCAGGTCCGAACATCACCGCAACCTTTTCACCCGCCGCGATTTTTTCGGCAGCGATCTGCATCGCGCGTTCGGGGCTGAGCACGGGTTTGGTCAGGCCGCGCGGGCGCGCCGTTGTCGCCATGACATAAGAACAATCGGCCACTGCATCGGCGACGCCGTCAAACAACCCGGCTTCGTCCAGCAAACGCCCTGCCCCGCTCGACATGGCGACGGCCTTTTGGTTTGGCCAGCCATCGCGCGGATCAACGATGCGCATCCGGTCCAGACCAAAGTTCCACATGGCCCGCGCGGCGGCCCCGATGTTCTCGCCCATTTGCGGGCGAACCAGGACAAAGGCAGGCTGCGGCGTGGCGGTGGGCATCATGATCCTCCGGAAATCTGGCCTGCTCTAGTCGCCCAGACGACCAAGGGCAAGCCGCCTGCCCTGCAAAAACGTTTGATTCCCGCCGTTAATCCGCTAAACCGCGCGGCACGACCATTGAAGGACCACCGCTATGGACGCCCCCGAGCAGCCGCAACTTTATCTGATCACCCCGCCGGTGTTTGACGCCGACGCATTTGCACCGGTTTTGGCCAATGTCCTGGACGGGTTGCCAATTGCCTGCATCCGCCTGGCCATGGCCAGCACGGACGAAGACACTGTAGCCCGCGCTGCGGATGCGCTGCGCGCCGTGGCCCATGCCCGCGATATCGCGATCGTGGTGAATGACCATGTGTTGCTGGCTGAACGGCTGGGGCTTGACGGTGTGCACCTGAGCGATGCCGGAAAATCGGTGCGCGCGGCCCGCAAGACGCTGGGCGCGGATGCGATCGTTGGCAGCTTTTGTGGTGTGTCCAGCCATGATGGGCTGTCCGCCGGTGAAGCCGGGGCTGACTACATCAGCTTTGGCCCGGTCAGCGGATCGGGTTTGGGGGACGGGTCGGTGGCTGACACTGAGTTGTTCCAGTGGTGGTCGGATGTCGTCGAATTGCCGGTTGTCGCTGAAGGTGGCCTGACCCCCGACCTGGTGGCTCAACTTGCCCCGATGACTGATTTCTTCGGAATCGGGGATGAGATTTGGTCAGCGGATGATCCGCTGTCAGCCCTCAAGACGCTGATTGCACCTCTGGACTGACAAGGATCAGCCCTATTAGATTCATCGGGTAATCCTGCGTCTCTTGACTTTTGTCCAACTGGGATCAGCATTTGGTGAACACACAGGATCGGGTTCCATGCTGCTGCGCTTTGTTGCCACTGTCATTTCCGGCGTTTGCCTTTCGGCCTTCCCGGCGGCGGGCCATGAATTCTGGTTGTCGCCGGATCGGCCACAGGTTGAAGTCGGCACCGAAATCCAGGCCGATTTCAGAAACGGAGAACGGTTTCGCGGTGCAACATATCCGTTCTTTCCGGGCCAATCCGAACGGTTCGACGTTATCGTTAATGGTGAAACGCGCGTTTACCTGGGTAATGCAGGCGATTATCCGGCTTTCCGGATGCAGGCAGATGAACCGGGCCTTTGGGTTCTCGTGCATCAGACAGCCCCATCCCGTATCACCTATCCGCAATGGAAAAACTTTGAGAAATTCACCACCCACAAAGATTTCCCGCAAGCGCGCGACCAACACATCGCTCGCGGATTGCCAGCGTCGGGTTTTAGCGAATTATACACCCGATATGTCAAGGCATTGGTCGGGGTTGGCAATGCCAAAGGGGCTGACGGGCGCACAGGGCTTGAAACAGAATTCGTTGCGCTTACGAACCCTTACACCGATGATTTAACTCAAGGGGTCTCGGTTGGTCTGCTCTATGAAAACCTGCCGAGGCCCGATGCTCAGGTCGAAGTGTTCGACCGAGCGCCAGATGGCCAAGTGACTATTACCCTGCACCGGACCGACCAATTGGGTCAGGTCGTGATCCCGGTGTCTGCAGGTCATGACTACCTTCTTGATGCGGTCGTCTTACGTCCCGCTGATGACGATGACGCAGCCGTTTGGGAAACCCTATGGGCGGCGCTTACGTTTTCGACCCCGGTGCAGTAACCGCGCTTGCACCATTCGGGGATAGAAGGCAGAACCTGTCCATGAACTCGTTTCCGCCAATCCTTTGCATCGGCAGCGTCTTGTGGGACGTGATCGGGCGATCCGCCAGCCATATGCGGCAAGGGTCGGACGTACCGGGCCGCATCACCCGCCTGCCCGGCGGTGTCGCCATGAACATCGCCATGACGCTGGCCCGCTTTGGCATGACGCCAACTTTGCTGACCGCCATCGGGCGTGACGCCGAGGGCGACGAACTGGTGCTGGCCTGTCAGCGTCTGGGGATGAACACAGATCATATCTATCGGTCCGAAGACTTGCCGACTGACCGCTATATGGCCGTTGAAGGCGCGAATGGCCTGATCGCGGCCATCGCAGATGCGCATTCGCTTGAAGCGGCGGATGCCAAGATCCTTACCCCTTTGGAACATGGCCCGCTTGGCACGGCAGCGGCCCCTTATGACGGGTTGATCGCGCTGGATGGAAACCTGAAACTGCCATTGCTGAACGATATTGCCCTAAGCCCGGCATTTGCGCGGGCCGATCTGCGCGTTGCTCCGGCCTCGCCCGGGAAAGCCGAACGGCTAAGCCCGTTTCTGACCCACGCCCGTGCCACGCTGTATGTGAACCTCGAAGAGGCCGGATTGCTGTGTCAGTGCGAGTTTTCGACAGCGAGCGATGCGGCAAAAGGGTTGCTGGATCGCGGAGCGCTGCGCGCGTTGGTCACGGATGGCGGCAACCCGGCTGCCGAAGGATCCGCAGACGGAATTATCAATCTGCCCCCGCCCGAAGTCTTGGTGACCCGCGTCACCGGGGCGGGCGACACATTCATGGCCGCCCATATCGCTGCCGAAGCCGCAGGCGATGACCGCGAAGCCGCCTTAAATCGCGCGCTGAAAGCCGCTGCCACCTATGTTTCAGGAGAAACACCGCTGTGATCGACCTGCAGTATTCAGACGAGGCCGCTCGCGCCAAAGAAACTGGCCTGCCTATCGTGGCGCTGGAAAGCACCATTATCACGCACGGGATGCCGCATCCGCAGAATGTCGAGGTCGCCCGGCTTGTCGAAGACGACATTCGCAAAGCCGGTGCAGTTCCGGCCACCATTGCCGTGCTGGACGGGCGGCTGCATATCGGTCTGAACCCGGATCAGCTTGACCGCCTCGGCCAAGCCAAGGGCGTGGCCAAGCTGTCGCGCGCCGATCTTGCGGCGTGTCTGGCGACCGGCGGGACCGGTGCCACCACCGTTGCCGCGACCATGATCGCCGCGCACCATGCCGGGATCGAGGTTTTTGCCACCGGCGGGATCGGCGGCGTACATAAGGGTGCCGAACACAGCTTTGATATATCCGCAGATTTGCATGAGCTGGCCCAGACACCGGTGACCGTTGTCGCCGCCGGCGCCAAGGCAATTCTGGATGTGCCCAAAACGCTGGAAGTGCTTGAAACACTTGGCGTTCCGGTGATTTCGGTGGGGCAGGACAGCTTTCCGGCGTTCTGGTCGGCTACGTCACCCTTTGCGGCGCCCCTGCGGATGGACAGCGCCGATCAGATTGCCCGCGCCCATCGTATGCGTGTCGCTTTGGGTTTGCCGGGCGGGCAACTAATCGCCAACCCCGTCCCGCAAGCCGATGAAATCGCGGCAGAAACACTTGCCCCGGTGATCGCAGCGGCGCAGGCCAAAGCGGACGTACAGGGGATCAGCGGCAAGGCGGTCACGCCGTTCCTGTTGCAGGAGATATTTGAGGCCACCGAGGGGCGCTCGCTTACGGCAAATATCGCATTGGTTCGAAACAATGCGCGGTTGGCGGCCGGAATTGCTCAGTCCTTGAGCAGCTTGTGTGCCTGATGTCGCAACAGCGACCAGACCCCATTGTAGACCTGCCGGTTACCGCCTAAGTTCCAGACGGCTCACACGGGAAAAAAATGAACACCCCATTTGATGAAAAACCGCCTCGCGGTCCCGGTCTGTTTTCCAGATTGCGCTCGTCCTTTTTCACGGGGATCGTGGTTATTGCGCCTGTCAGCCTGACCATTTGGTTGCTATGGGCCACGGTGGGCTGGATCGATGGTGTAGTGTTGCCGCTGGTGCCGGACCGGTTCAACCCTGAAGAATACACTGGTATCAACCTGCGCGGTGTCGGCGTAGTGTTTTTCCTTGTTTTCACCGTCATTGTCGGGTGGATCGCCAAGGGAATAATTGGCCGTTCGCTGATCAGTTTTGCCGAAGGTCTTGTGAACCGGATGCCGGTGGTGCGGTCGATCTATTCCGGGATCAAACAGATCTCGGAAACCGTGTTCGCGCAATCCGAACGGTCTTTTGAGAAAGCCTGTCTGGTCCAATACCCGCGCCGCGGGATCTGGGCGATCGGGTTTATTTCGACCGTGGCCAAAGGCGAAGTCTCGGACCGGGCGGAAACTGGTGGTCGGTTGTTTGGCGTTTTCATTCCAACGACCCCTAACCCGACGTCTGGTTTTCTGCTGTTCTTTCCCGAAGAAGATGTGATCGAGTTGGATATGAGCATCGAAGAGGCCGCCAAACTGGTGATTTCAGCCGGGCTTGTTTATCCGAACGGAAAAGACCCGACGACACCGCCGACCTGAGGCGTCTTTTGTCGTCACCCATGTCTATCTCGTGACCGTTTGGCCCGGAATTTGCAGCCATGTGTGCCCGATAGTGACCTGCATTGATCAGATCACCTTGACACATGAATGAGAAAACTATCTTGAACCCGACAAGCCTGCACGCACCCTCCTCCCAGAGGTCACGCAAGGCCAGCCGCGCCCCGGTCCCCTCGGTTCGGGGCGCGGCGTGTCAGCCAAACATCGCAGCCAGATCCACGGAAGACCGGGTGCCCAGATCTGCTTTGTGATCTGCCAGAAACGTATCTGCAGCCGCGCGCCCGGCTTTTTTCAGGCGGGCCAGAACCATCGGTGCAGGCACCATCTTGGTCGCTATGGACAGGTCGTTCATCAAAGGATCGTCGGCAATCATGTGCACAAGAACGCGGCTCATCCGGCCCGGGCGCAAGGTGCCGTCGTCCAGCAGGCGCTGAACAAATGCCACGGCGCGCAGCTCGCGCAACAGGGACGAATTGAAGCTGATTTCGTTCACCCGATTCTGGATTTGCTGAGGCGTGACAGGCACTTCCTCGCGTTCCAGAGGGTTTATGTTCACGATCACAACGTCTTTGGGAAGATCCGCGTTGAACAGGGGAAACAGCGCCGGATTGCCGGTATAGCCGCCATCCCAATACGCCTCGGAGACGCCAGTGTCAGGATCTTCGATCTCGACGGCTTGAAACACGCTGGGCAAACAGGCCGAGGCCAGAATCGCGTCGGTCGAAATCTCGTCCCCCTTGAAAATCCGGATCTTGCCGGATTTCACTTTGGTGGCACAAACGAATAACTGTGGCCCCTGATCGGCACAGATGGTGTCGAAATCGAACTCATCCACGATGTCCTTCAACGGGTTCTTGTAGAACGGACCATAGGCATAGGGCGACACCAGTTGCGACCACAGTCCGGCAACGGAATACGGTAGTGAATACTCAATCGTCTGTGCCATTTTTTCGGCTTCGACAAACCCCATCCAATAGTTCATGCGCATGTCACCCACTGCGCCCATGCGACCCCACAACCAATCCAGGTTTTCGCGCGCGCCGTCACGCCCACCCTTGACGATTCCGGCCTTGAAGGCGGCTCCGTTCAGCGCCCCTGCCGAGGTGCCGGTGATCCCGGCAACCTCGATATCGTCTTCGTCCAGAAGACGGTCCAGAACGCCCCAGGTAAAGGCCCCATGCGCCCCGCCACCTTGCAGGGCGAGGTTGATTTGCTTTGGCTTAGCCATTTCCGTTATGGGTGTCCCACAGGGCAATCAGATCGCTGACCTTGATGCCATCAATCGTCATGTCGGTGATATTGGCCTGCGTTACCGCAAGACCCCGCAGATTGGCATTCATGATCGTGGCGCCGGACAGGTTGACGTTGTGAAAGGTCGCCCCGCTGAGGTTCGCATTGTCAAACGTAATGCCGGTCGCATTGACGTCGTCGCACCGAACACCCGTGAGATGGGTATCGCGAAATGTCGCGTCCTTCAGGCTGACGCGGCTGAACGCAGACCCGCACAGGAACATGTTGTCGATGACCAGCTTGTCACGACCGGCTTCGGGTTCATCACTCATAGCGCGGTCCAGCCGCCATCGACGGAAATTGTTGTTCCGGTGATCTGGGTTGCAGCGTCTGAGCACAGAAACACGACGGTGCCGCCCAGTTGTTCGACCGTTGCGAACTCTTTCGATGGCTGGCGTTCTAGCATGACGTTCTTGATCACGTCTTCGCGGCTCATGTCGTATTCTTTCATCGTATCGGGGATCTGCGCTTCGACCAGCGGAGTCAGCACATAGCCCGGGCAGATCGCGTTGGCAGTGATCGGCTCCTGCGCGGTCTCCAGGGCGACAACCTTTGTCATGCCGACAACCCCGTGCTTGGCCGACACATAGGCCGATTTAAAGGGCGACGCGGTCAGACCGTGGGCCGACGCGATATTGACCACCCTGCCCCAGCCAGCGGCCCGCATCTTGGGCAGTGCGGCGGCGGTGGTGTGAAAGGCCGAGTTCATGTTGATCGCGATGATTGCGTCCCATTTGTCGACCGGAAACTCACTGATCGGTGCCACGTGCTGGATGCCCGCGTTGTTCACAAGGATGTCACACGCCCCGGCCTGTTCGATCAGATCCCGGCACTCTGCCCCTTTGGACATGTCTGCCTTGATATAGCGCACCTCGACCCCGGTTTCGGCGGCCATGGTTTTTGCCAGTTCATGATCTTCGTCGCGGTCGGTGAACGAATTCAGCACCACATTTGCACCGGCCTTTGCCAGTTCCCATGCGACGCCCAGCCCGATCCCTGAATTTGACCCCGTGACAACGGCGGTTTTACCCTGCAATGACATGCTGTGCTCTCCTAGCGTTTCGATGTTGTCCGCACCCTGCCAATCTGTTCTGACATGTCAAACGACAAAGGTCGCGAAACTCCGCCGAAAGGTGTGACATGTTCTTCACATCACCACCCGCTTTGCCTGAACATTGGGCAAAAAAAAACGCCAGCACGAAGCTGGCGTTAAGTTATTGAGGCAGGTTTCATACAGGCAAGAAACCTATCGAGCAGTGGGTCCTTTATAAGCAATTCCCTCGCGGCATCCAAGCTAAAAGTTTGAATCTATGAGAATCCCGCAGTAACAATGCATCCAACAAAATAAGGCCAGAGCAGGATTGTTGCCAAAGTGCGCCCAGTTTATTTCCCCCTAAGACGGGCTCTGATCGCCGGAGTCACGGCGTTTTTGTCCACAGGTTTTGCGTCTGCAGAATCGGTACATGGCATAGCTATGTATGGTGAGCCCGCGCTCCCACCGGATTTTGTGTCTCTGCCCTATGCCAACCCCGATGCGCCCAAGGGCGGCAAAATCGTGTTTGGAAATACCGGTGGCTTCGATTCACTCAATCCATTCGTGTCAAAAGGCACCGTTCCCTGGCAATGGAGGTTCTGGGGATATGAGTCCCTGATGGGCCGCTCCCGGGATGAAGCTTTCACGCTTTACGGCCTTTTGGCCGAATCGGTCGACATCCCGCCCGACCGGTCCTGGGCCGAATTCACCTTGCGCGATGATGCCCGATTCTGGGATGGCAGCCCGGTTACGGTCGAAGATGTGATCTGGTCGTACGAAACATTGGGCACCGAAGGGCATCTGCGGTATCGCGGATTGTGGAACCAGATCAAAGCCATCACGCAGACGGGCGAGCGCAGCGTGCGCATTGATTTTGACAGCGACAACCGCGAACTTGCCCTGATTGCCGCTTTGCGCCCGATCCTGAAAAAGGCCCAGTGGGAGGGTCGCAGTTTTGCAGAATCCAGCCTGCCTGACGTGCCTATGGGCACCGGTCCCTATATGGTGGACTCATTCGATCCCGGGCGCAGCGTCTCGCTGAAGCGCAATCCCGACTATTGGGGGGCCGATCTGCCCTTGCGACGCGGGACCAACAATTTCGATGAAATCCGGTTGGAATTCTACGGTGACCAGACTGTGATGTTCGAAGCGTTCAAAGCCGGAGAGTTAAGCGCGCTCCGCGAATTCAACGCCGAGAAATGGGCAACGCAGTACGATTTTCCAGCCGCCAGACGCGGCGATATCGTCCAGACCGAAATCCCGCATGCACGCCCCAGCGGCATGACCGGCTTCGTGATGAACACCCGCCGCGCGCCGTTTGATGACTGGCGCGTCCGCGAGGCGCTGATCCTGGCGTTCAATTTCGAATACATCAACGACACGGTGACGGGCGGCGCGCAGTCACGGATCAGTTCGTATTTCTCGAACTCGCATCTTGCGATGCTGCCGGGGCCCGCCACGGACAAAGTCGAGGCGCTGCTTGCCCCCTTTGCCGACACCGTGCTTCCGGGCACGCTTGAGGGATATGTCCTGCCCGTTGGCGACGGCACGGCGCGCAATCGCAAAAATCTGCGCCTTGCCATGGCCCTGCTGAACGACGCGGGATGGACAGTGCAGGATGGCCTACTGCGCAATGCGGATGGCGACCCGTTCACGTTCAACGTGTTGATGCGGCAAGGTGCAGGCGACATGCTGAGCGTCGTCGAAATCTATGCCCGCGCGCTTGAGCGGCTGGGGATCGAAATCCAGGCCGAAAAGGTCGACAACGCCCAATTCACTGCGCGTGAGGCCGAGTATGATTTCGACATGACAACGTTCCGCAGGGATCTGTCACTGTCGCCTGGCAACGAACAGCGCCTGTATTGGGGGCGCGACGGCATCACCACGCCGGGGTCGCGCAACCTGATGGGCATGGATTCTCCTGCCGCCGAGGCGATGATCGATGCGATGCTGTCTTCGGAAAGCCAAGAGGATTTCCTTGCCGCCGTCCGCGCGCTGGACCGCATCCTTACGGCCGGCCGATACGTGATCCCGATCTGGCGGTTCGATGTCGGCCGGATCGCCCACGCGCGTCAGCTGAAATTTCCCGACCGGTTGCCGATTTCGGGAGACGGAATTGAGTTCATGCCCGAGGTCTGGTGGTACGAAGAAGATTAACCCTTCCCGGTCTGCGACACCTTGTCACCTAAGTGGTTAACACTTTTGTAACTAGCCTGCCCGTGGGGAGGAGCGTTCGCCAACTTTTGTCACAGACAACAAGGAATGCTCATGGGGATTATAGACTGGACTGACCTGACTCAGAATTGGGCGTCAGCTTTTTCGCGTATCAAAACACGGTTTCCAAATCTGGATGATGGCTCAATGCCGTTTCTGAAACAGGACCGGGACCGTTTTGAGGCGCATCTGGCGGAAACGCATCAACTCTCACTCGAAGAAGCCCGCGAAGAATTTCGCGACTTTCTGTACATCGAAACACTCACACGCGAAGCGCAGCAGGAAACCGCAACGGCGGACTGAACTCAACCAACCCTGCCCGCGCCAAGCTTAGCCCAGCGATGTGACCCACAGGATCGTCGCATCTTCGTCGCTAAGCGACACCACGTTGTGACCCATCGTGGCATCGTAATACGCGCTGTCGCCGCGCCGCATTTCGACCGGTTCATAGAACTCGGTATAGAGCCGGATAACCCCTGTCAGAACGTACAGGAATTCTTCTCCATCATGGCGCACCCAGCCGTCAAATTCTTCCATCGACCGCGCCCGAACCCGCGCCCGATAGGGCAGCATCAGTTTCTTGGTCAGTGCTTCGGCCAGCAGTTCGTGTTCATAGGTCGCCGTGGCATGGGCAGCCCCTTGGCCATTCAGCGTCACGGCCATGCGCCCGTTCACCTGATCGCGTTGCGGAGGTGTGAACAACTGCGGCACTGAAATCTGCAAGCCTTCGGCCAGCTTCTTCAGCGCGTCATAAGTGGGCGACATCTGCCCGTTTTCGATCTTGCTCAGCGTAGATCGGGCCAGCCCGGCCTGATTGGCCGCCTGCTCCAGCGTCCAGTCGCGCGCCTTGCGCAGTTCGCGCACCCGCACGCCAAGGTCCAGCGGCTCAACTTCGACGTCTTGCCCGCCATCGCGGGCTATCCGGATTATCGATTTGGGATCGCGCGTTGTCATTGAGGTTCTATATGTCTGATGCCGTTATCTTGCAACGTGTGCAAAGGCAGGATAGCCACGGCATCATGTTGTCTATCTTTGATCATGGCGCCCCGCCGCCCTGCCCTGCGCCGTTCAATCTGGCGGCGTTTGTCTTGGGCCGCGCGCAGCAAAACGCGGACAAGATTGCCCTGTCGGTTTTGCGCCCTGCCGGCTCGGATGACTGGAGCTTTGCCGAGCTCGAACAGGCCGTGCGCGGTACCGGGACCGGTCTGTTACAGGCCGGGTTGAAGCCCGGCCAGATCATTCTGATGCGGCTGGGGAATACGGTCGAATTCCCGATTGCCTATCTGGGCGCGATTGCTGCCGGTCTGGTGCCGGTGCCGACATCGTCCCAACTGACCGCGCCTGAAACGCAAAAGATGATCGACGATCTGGCCCCGTCGGCGATCCTGCGCGATCCGGCTGTGGCCTGCGCCGATCACCCAAACCAGATCGGACTTGAAGCGCTGGACGCGATGCGCAGCCTGCCGCCCTGTGAGTGGGCCATGGGCGATCCGGATCGGATGGCTTACGTGGTTTACACATCGGGCACCTCGGGCAAACCGCGTGCTGTGGCCCATGCCCATCGGGCGATCTGGGCGCGTCAGATGATGGTGGATGGCTGGTACGGGCTGACCGCGAAAGACCGGTTGTGCCATGCTGGCGCCTTCAACTGGACCTATACGCTGGGCACCGGTTTGATGGACCCATGGACCATCGGTGCGACCGCCCTGATCCCGGAACCCGGCACCGACATCGGATCGCTCCCGCATCTTCTGCGCCACCACAAGGCAACGATTTTTGCAGCCGCACCAGGGGTTTACCGCAAGATTCTGCAAGAAAACACCACCTTGCACCTGCCCGACCTGCGCCATGGCCTGTGTGCAGGAGAAAAGCTGTCGCGCCATCTGCATGAACTCTGGACAGACGCCAGCGGGACCGAGCTGCACGAAGCGTATGGCATGTCCGAATGTTCGACTTTCATCTCGTCCAGCCCGATTCATCCGGCCCGCAGTGATGCACTGGGCCAACCACAAAACGGACGTCGCATTGCGATTGTGGATGACGATGGCCAACCCGTGCCGCAAGGCGCTGAAGGCACCATCGCCGTGCACCGCGACGACCCCGGCCTGATGCTGGGCTATCTGAACGCGCCGGAAGAATTCGCCACGCGGATGCGCGGTGACTGGTTTCTGACCGGCGATCAGGGGGCAATGACCATCGATGGCCAGATCACCTATCTGGGCCGCGACGACGACATGATGAACGCCGGTGGCTATCGCGTGTCCCCGGTCGAAGTCGAAGCCGCGCTGATTGCCCATCCCGGCATAACGGCGGTCGGCGTCACGGATGTCGAAATCAAGGAAGACACCCGTATCATCGCCGCGTTTTACACGGGTCCTGCACCACTCGACACAGCAGACCTGACACAATTTGCCAGTGAACGGCTTGCCCGCTATAAGCAGCCGCGCGCTTACATTCATCTCGAAGAAATGCCAGCGGGCGCAAACGGCAAACTGATACGCCGCGCCCTGCCTGCCTACTTCACTATCGGAGCCTGACCCCATGGCGCCCCAGCCTGTCAAACTTGATATTCTGTCCGACCCGATCTGCCCCTGGTGCTTTATCGGTAAAACCAATCTGGACCGCGCGCTTGCGGCGGTCCCGGATCATCCGTTCGTCATCGAATGGCATCCCTTCCAGCTGAACCCGGACATGCCCGAAGGCGGCATGGATCGGCGCGCCTATCTTGAAGGCAAGTTTGGCGGCAAAGACGGCGCTGTGCGGGCCTATGCGCCCGTCGTGCAGCATGCCGAGGCCACCGGGCTGAACATCGATTTCGAAGCCATGAAACGAACCCCCAACACGTTGGATGCACACCGTTTGATCCATTGGTCCGGTATCGAAGGTCTGCAGGGCAAAGCTGTGGATGAGCTGTTCAAGGCCTATTTCGAAGATGGCCGTGACATTGGCGACCCCGAAGTGCTGGGCGACATTGCCGACACAATCGGCATGGATGCAGCCGTTGTGATGAAGCTGTTGTCCTCGGACACAGACAAACAGAACATCCGCGATCGCGACGCGGCCAGCCGCGAAGCTGGCGTGAACTCGGTCCCGACCTTCATCGTTGCCGGAAAACATGCGGTTCCTGGTGCACAGTCGACCGAGCTGTGGCAAAAGGTGATCGGTGAAATACAAGAGCAAATCGCCTCGTGATCAAGCTGAAGCCCAGCACCATCATCGTAAGTCTGCTTGCCGTTGTGGCAGGTAGCACGGTGTTTTTCCACATTGTGGAAGGCTGGTCGTGGATCGATAGCTATTTCTTCACGATGGTCACGATTTCGACCGTCGGCTATGGGCAGCTTGTCCCCGCCACAATTGTTGGCAAGCTGGCAACCACGGCATTGATCTTTGTCGGGCTGGGCGTTTTTGCCGTCGCGATCCAGCAGTTTGCCTTTTACCATATGCGCAAACGCGAAGAGCATACCGAATGGCTGGTTGCCCGGCTTGGGCATCAGCAAGAGCCCAAAGAACAGCAAGCGGCGAATCGCGACGATCCGCCAGACAGCTGACCCCTGAATTTTCACACACCCCAGTGTGCGTAGCGGCCGTTGGCCCGCGTGATCTGCCGTGGTAGCGGCCTCAGGTCATCCCCACGCAGAGGCATCATGTCAGATCGTATGTCCAAAGCCGAATTCATCGCCCTGATTGCGATGATGTTCGCCACAATCGCATTCTCTCTGGATGCGATGTTACCTGCCTTGCCGGAAATCGCTCAGGAACTCAGCCCCGGTGACGTCAACCGTGCGCAGTTGATCCTGACGTCTTTCGTATTGGGCATGGGCGCCGGAACCTTGGTGGTTGGGCCGATCTCGGATGCATTTGGCCGCAAGAACGTCATCGTTTTTGGATCGGTCATCTACATCGCAGGGGCCGCGCTGGCCTGGGTCAGCCAGTCTCTGGAAGTCGTGCTGATGGCCCGCGTGTTGCAGGGTCTGGGGGCTGCGGCACCGCGTGTTGTTGCGCTGGCCATTATCCGTGATCTGTACCAGGGACGTGACATGGCCCGGATCATGTCGATCGCCATGATGATATTCACCATCTTTCCGGCCTTCGCGCCCCTGTTGGGGGCCGGGATCATTGCGATGGTTGGATGGCGTGGCATCTTTCTGGCCTTCATCCTGTTCTCGCTGATCGTCCTGGTTTGGATGGGTCTGCGCCTGCCGGAAACCTTGCCGCGTGAAAGTCGTCGCCCCATTCGCCCGGCCCTGCTGGCCGCCGCTGCCGCCGAGATCGCCCGTCACCCCACCGTCCGGTTGTCGATTATGGTCCAGACCTTGGCCATGGGCATTCTCTTCACGATGCTGACCATGGTTCAGCCGGTTTATGACGTGATTTTTGACAAGGCCGAATCGTTCCCCTTTATCTTCGGCGCTGTCGCTCTGGTCTCGGGCACATCCAGTTTGCTGAACGCGAAACTCGTCATCCGGCTAGGCATGCGTCGCATCGTGTCGTGGTCGCTGGCGTCACAAATCGTACTCTCGGCCCTGATGCTGGCACTCGAAGCGCTTCCATTGTCTGAACCTGTGCATTTCGCCTGTTTCGTGGTCTGGCAAACCAGCGTGTTTTTCATCGCGGGCACCACCATGGGCAATCTGAACGCCATGGCGATGGAACCCATGGGTCACATCGCCGGTACGGCCGCATCCGTTATCGGTGCCGTTGCTACCGTTGGCGCCATCCTGATCGCCGCGCCCGTCGGGTTGTTGTTCAATGGCTCGTTGCTGCCTTTGGGCTTTGGCATTCTGATCATGTCCTGCATCGGATACGGCCTGATGCGGCACATGGCCCGGGTGGAAGATCGCCTGCCGGTATGATCTTGGTCGCCTGAAACGCCAACCTCCGGTAGACTGTGTGAAACGAGGGGGCTGTATCATGGACACCTATTACGATCTTGGACGCTATAGCTGCCCGGTCAGCACGTCGGATGAACAGGCGCAGCTTTGGTTCGACCGCGGGCTGATCTGGACATATGGCTATAACCATGAAGAGGCTGTCGTCTGTTTTCGTCGCGCGCTGGAGCATGACCCCGACTGCGCAATGGCGTGGTGGGGCGTCGCCTATGCGGCTGGCCCGAACTACAACATGCCGTGGAACCTGTTTGACGATGCCGGACGGGCGAAAGCGCTGGAAACCGCGCATCAGGCCGCACGGGAAGCACTTGCGCGCGTTGAAACCTGCACCCCGGCCGAACAGGCCCTGATCCGGGCGGTTCAGGCGCGCTATCCTCAGACCGAAATCGTCGACGACATGCACCCGTGGAACCATGATTTTGCAGATGCCATGCGGGCGGCGTTTGCCGAGGTCCCCGATCATCTTGACCTGCGCACTATCTATGCCGAGTCGTTGCTGAACCTGACCCCATGGAAAATGTGGGATCTGAAATCAGGCCACCCCGCCGAAGGCGCGGCCACCCTGGAAGCGCAGGATGTGCTTGAACTGGCGATGGACACCCAGCCCGGGGCGATGTCGCATCCGGGCCTGCTGCATCTCTATGTGCATCTGATGGAAATGTCGCCGTTTCCCGAAAAGGCGCTGAAGGCGGGCGACGTGTTGCGCACCCTTGTTCCCGATGCCGGGCATCTGGTGCACATGCCAACCCATATTGACGTGCTGTGTGGCCACTATCACAACACCGTCTACTGGAACCAGAAAGCGGTCGAGGCGGACCTGAAGTATTTCGAACGCGAAGGCGCTTACAATATTTACACCGGCTATCGGCAGCATGACTATCACTTCGTGATCTATGGTGCTCTTTTCCTTGGACAAATGCAGCCCGCGCTGGATGCAAATCAGGGTATGTTCGATACCGTCCCGGAAGCGATGTTGCGTATTCCGTCGCCTCCGATGGCGGACTATTTCGAAAGCTACATGGCCATGGGGCCGCATATCCTGATCCGGTTTGGTAAATGGCAAGAGGCGATGGATCTGGATCTGCCCCAAGATCAGGATCTGTACCGCACGCTGACGGCCACAACCCATTATGCCCGTGCTATTGGATGCGCCGCCACCGGTGACGTGGCCCGCGCCGAAGCCGAAGAAGCCCTGTTCCTTGCCGCGAAATCCCGCGTGCCGGACACCCGGTTGATGCACAACAATCGCGTTGTCGACCTGCTTGAAATCGCACGGGAAATGCTGCGCGGTGAGATCGAGTATCGCAAAGGCAACCATGACGTGGCCTTTGCCCATCTGCGCCAGTCCGTCGAACTGGATGACAATCTGCCCTATGACGAACCATGGGGCTGGATGCAGCCCACCCGTCATGCGCTTGGCGCACTGTTGCTGGAACAGGGCCACGTGGACGAGGCCGAAGCGGTTTACCGCGAGGATCTGGGATTGGGCGGATCCCTGTCGCGCGCGACGATTCACCCAGATAATGTGTGGAGCCTCAAAGGCTTGCACGATTGTCTTGACGCGCGCGGCGAAACAGACGAAATCGTTCTGATCCGTCAACGGTTGGATCTGGCTCAGGCCCGGGCCGACCGCGTTGCGGCCTCATGTGCCTGTGCCCAGGCGGCGATGACAGCCGCCGAATAACCAATTGACCGAGTACCTAAGTGACTGAGTACAATTCTACCTCTCTGCGCGACCGCGCAGAACCTCGTGGACGAACAACCGAGCCACGCCCACTGGCTGACCACTTTTTGCAATGGTTGGCCCGTAGCGTGCTCAAGATGTTTTATCGTCAGGTCGATGTGGTCGGCCTGCACAACCTGCCGACCAGCGGCCCCGTGGTTGTAGTTGCCAACCACACCAACAGCCTTGTCGATGGCGCCATGGTCAGCGGGTTTCTTCCCCGCATCCCTCGCTTGATCGTCGCCAGTACAATTTGGGCCTATAAGCCGTTGATACCGATCATGAATATGGCCGGTGTCATCCCAATTCATCGACGCTCCGAAATTGCAGGTTCCGCTCAAAAGAACCGATCCACATTTGCCGCCACTACCGACCTCCTGGCCGCAGGTGGTATGATTTCTGTGTTTCCTGAGGGCGAAAGCCATGATGAACCCCGCGTCAAACCGCTGAAAAGCGGTACGGCGCGTCTGGCGTTGCGTGCGCATGCCGAGGCCCCATCGCCGGGCGTGTCGATCGTGCCCATCGGGCTTAGTTATGACGCGAAAGGCCGGTTTCGATCCCGCGCATTGATGGAATTGGGCACACCCATTCCTGTCGCCAGCTTTGTAGACAGATCAAGCGAGGCTGCGTCGACCCGGGCTTTGACGCAAGCCATTCACAGCGCCATGCTGGATGTGACCCAGAACTATGAAAACCGCGACCTTGCGCGTCTGGTTGGACGGGCGGCCGAGTTGTGGGAAACACCGCATCCGACCCTGTCCGACCAACCGGCCCTGGTCATCACGGCTGAACGGCGGCGGGACTTTGTACAACGGTATAATTGGTTGCGCGCCGAACACCCGAAACAGACTGCCGCCGCGTGGGCGTCTTTTGCCGCCTATGATGCTGCCCTGCGCAAGAACAGTATGCGTGATGTCCACATTGGTGCCGAGGCCTCGGCTTCGGACTGGCGCCGTTTTTTGATGTCGTCCGCCGGTGGCCTGTTGCTTCTGTTTCCGGTTGCAGTGGTCGGTACTGTGTTGAACTTATTGTCTTTTGGCGTCGTGAAAACCATGGCGTTGCGGCGTGATCCGGATCAAAGAGCCACATGGCAGGTGTTCCCGACCATTGCTCTTGCTCCGTTTTTCTGGTGCTTGCAGGGCCTGCTTGCGGGGCTGTGTTTTGGCTGGGTGGTGGGTCTGGTCACGCTGATCTCCGGGCCCGCAGCCTTACCGGTCACATTGAACGTTTCGGATCGCGCAACACGCTGGCTCCACGACGTGCGCGCTTGGCGAAAACTAAGCAAAGACAAAGCATTGCAGGGCTGCTTGCAGGCGATGCGCAAGGATGCCTTACAGCAGTTGGAAGACCTTGCAACCCTTGTCGAAGACATGCCTGACCCGGTTCAGGATTGAGCGGCCTTCCTCGCTTTTTTCTCGGCCACGACCTTTTCGGCCAGATCCCGTGCGATCGCAAAGGCGCCCTTGATTTTGTCGCTGTTCTTGCTCCAGTCGCGGCGCACCACGATTTTGTTGTCCTTGACCTTGGCCAGACCGTTCTGGGCCTGCACAAATTCAACCAACCCTTTGGGCGAAGCGAATTTATCATTGTGAAACTGGATTGTGGCGCCCTTCGGCCCTCCGTCCAGCTTGGCAATACCGGCCCGTTTGCACATGGCTTTGATGCGAACAACCAGAAGCAAGGTGTTGACCTCTTTAGGCAATTTCCCAAACCGGTCGATCAGTTCTGCAGCAAAACCTTCCAGTTCAACCTTGGTCGACAGCGATGACAGGCGACGATACAGGCCAAGGCGCACATCCAGATCGGGGACATAGTCTTGCGGGATCAGAACCGGCACGCCCAGATTGATCTGCGGCGCCCATTGATCGTCGCCGTCGCTCAAACCCTCCAACTCGCCGGCCTTGATCTTGGCAATCGCCTCTTCCAGCATCGATTGGTACAGTTCGTACCCGACATCGCGCATCTGACCAGACTGTTCTTCGCCCAACAGATTGCCGGCGCCGCGAATATCCAGATCCTGACTGGCCAGCGTAAATCCGGCCCCCAGCGTGTCCAAAGACCCCAGAACCCGCAGGCGTTTTTCGGCGGCGGGCGTCAGTTTGGCCCGCGGTTTGGTTGTCAGATACGCATAGGCGCGGGTCTTGGACCGGCCTACACGTCCACGGATCTGATACAGTTGCGACAGCCCGAACATGTCCGCACGATGCACAATCATGGTGTTTGCCGTCGGGATATCCAGACCGGATTCGACAATCGTGGTGGCCAGCAGCACGTCGTACTTGCCGTCATAAAATGCGTTCATCCGGTCATCCAGCTCGCCCGCTGCCATCTGACCGTGGGCAACAACATAGCTGACTTCTGGCACCTGATCCTTCAGAAACGCCTCAATCTCAGGCAGGTCCGAAATGCGCGGGACAACATAGAAACTTTGTCCCCCGCGATAATGTTCGCGCAGCAAAGCCTCGCGGATCGTCACCGCGTCGAATTCGCTGACATAGGTGCGGATTGCCAGCCGGTCGACCGGAGGTGTGCCGATAATCGACAGATCCCGTACACCCGACAGCGACAATTGCAGCGTGCGCGGAATCGGGGTGGCGGTCAGCGTCAACACGTGAATGTCCGAGCGCATCTGCTTCAGCCGTTCCTTGTGGCTGACCCCGAAATGCTGTTCTTCGTCGACAATCAAAAGGCCAAGATTCTGAAACCGGATCGATTTGGCCAAAAGGGCGTGGGTGCCGACCACGATATCAACCGTGCCGCGCGCCAGGCCCTCGCGGGTTTTCTGCGCCTCGGCCGAGCTGACGAACCGGCTCAACTGGCGCACATTGACCGGAAAACCGCGAAACCGTTCGGCAAAGCTGGCGTAATGCTGGCGCGCCAGCAACGTGGTTGGCGCGACGATGGCCACCTGAACGCCCGACATGGCGGCTGCAAAAGCCGCGCGCATGGCGACTTCGGTCTTGCCAAAGCCGACATCGCCGCAAATCAAACGGTCCATCGGCGACCCGCTTGACAGGTCCTCCATCACATCGGCGATGGCACGCATCTGATCGTCGGTTTCCTCATACGGAAACCGCGCGCTAAAGGCCTCCCACGCGTGATGCTCGGGCTCCAGCGATGGAGCGGTGCGCAACGCCCGCTCGGCCGCCACGCGGATCAGCCGGTCCGCCATCTCGCGGATGCGTTCTTTCAGCTTGGCCTTCTTGGCCTGCCACGCGCCGCCGCCCAATCGGTCAAGCAGCCCTTCGTCATGGCCGTATTTCGACAGCAGCTCAATGTTTTCGACCGGCAGGTACAACCGCGAGCTTTCGGCATACTCAAGGCTGATACATTCATGCGCAGCCCCGGCGGCCGTGATCACCTCAAGCCCGTGATACCGACCGATGCCATGATCCACGTGCACGACCAGATCGCCGGGCGACAAGGATTGCGTTTCGGTCAGAAAATTCTCGGCGCGCCGACGTTTACGCGTGGTTCGGATCAACCGGTCGCCCAGCACGTCCTGTTCGGAAATGACGGTCAGGTCCGGCGTTTCGAACCCGTGTTCCAATGCCCAGACGGCCAGATGCAGCCCGCGTTTGCCAATGCGGGTGCCATTCGGGATGGCGATGGTTTCGGCAAGACCTTCGTCTTCGATCAGACCCGACAGACGTTCGCGCGCGCCTTCAGAATAAGACGCGACAACCACCGGACCCTTGTCCATCCGGGTCTTGATGTGATCTGCCAAAGCACCGAACAGGCTGACGGTTTCCTGCTGTCGTTCAGGCGCAAAGTTGCGCCCGATCCGCCCGCCCGCATCCACCACACCGGGCCCCGAGGCCTGGGCGAGCGGGTGAAACTGCAATATCCGACGGTTGGCCACAGCGGCCTCCCACGCGGCATCGTCCAGATACAACAAATCAGGCGGGACCGGTTTATAGACCGTATCCATCCGGGATTTTGCGACCATCGCCAGTTTTCTTGTCTCGTACTGGTCTGCGATGCTGTCCCATCGGGCCAGACGCGACGCGGTGGCCTGATCGTCCAGCGAAATCACAGCGTCCGGCAGGAAGTCGAACAGTGTTTCAAGCTGATCATGAAAGAACGGCAGCCAGTGTTCGATACCCTGATGTTTTCGCCCGGCGCTGACCGCTTCATACAGCGGATCGTCGGTTCCGGCGGCGCCAAATTCCAAACGGTAATTCTGACGAAACCGCGTGATCGCCGGATCATCCAGAATGACCTCGCTGACCGGGGCCAGTTCGACCACGTCCAGTTTTTCAGTAGTGCGCTGGGTGGCAGGATCAAAACGACGCGCCCCGTCCAGAACGTCACCGAACAGATCCAGCCGCACAGGGCCGCCATCACCCGGTGGATAGATGTCGATGATGCCGCCGCGGATCGCATAATCGCCGGGCTCCATCACCGTCGGGCTTTGCGAAAACCCCATACGCACGAGGAAATCGCGCAAAGCCTTTTCGTCAATGCGATGATTGACCTGCGCGGAAAACGCCGATGTGCGCAAAACCGCGCGCGCAGGCACGCGTTGCGTTGCAGCGTTCAGTGTTGTCAGCAGAACAAATCGCTCGGGCATCTGGTGCACCAGTGCCGCCAGCGTTGCCATCCGCGCAGCCGAAATGTCCGGGTTGGGCGACACCCGGTCATAAGGTAGGCAATCCCAGCCCGGAAACACAAAGACCGGCATGTCGGGCGCAAAAAAGGCCAGCGCGGCGCGCATCGCCTCCATCCGCTTGTCATCTCGGGCGATATGACAGACCGGACCGCCCGATTGTTCAATCTCGCGCAGAATCAGACGTGCGTCAAAGCCCTCGGGGGCGCCGCCCACCGTGATATGGGTTGCTGCCGTCATGGATTGCCCTTTCGTTGCGCCGGTTATCCCAGAACGCCAATCGACATGTTTTGGTACATGCCCCAAAGCGCGGTGACAAAAATCGACAACGTGCCGATCATCTGCGTATAGATCCGGGTCCGGGTCAGACGCTTACACAGCGGTTCGCCATGCGCTTCGCCAGCTTCGATCTTGCGCGCGGCCGACAGGCCCACCAGACCTACCAGTGACATCGGAAAGCCCAGCAGAAACACCGCCTGCGCGAATTCGATCCCATAGAGAAAGCCCAGCATCGCCAGAGCTGTCAGAACAAAGCAGGTCGCGCCCAAAAGCCAAATCCCCGAGACCCGCGCGATATACAGAATCCTGTTGGTGTTCACGCGCGCAATATCTTCCAGGTCGGTTTCGGCCTGTCCGCCAACGCGGCGCGCGCGTGTAACCATGTCATAAGGCACGCCAAGGACCCAATGGCTGGCCGAAGACCAGGCCACGGCCAGTGCGATCCAGAACCACAGGTTCGAAAAAGACCGCATATCGATCAGCTCGAAAATCGAGGTATACCAGTCCAAGCGCCCTGCCCTTTTTGCCCGTTGTTTCACCGCGAAGCTTGATAGCGGCGTTTGATACTCTTGTGAGTGGCAGTTTTCCATGCCACCCAATGAGGAATTGTTCAAGGAGTCTGCCGATGAAACCCACAATCGCTCCGTTCCCTGCGGCCCGTCCGCGACGCGTTCGCCAAACTCCGGCCATTCGGTCGATGGTCCGCGAGCACTCGCTCAGCCCTGCGGACTTCATCTGGCCTGTCTTCGTGCGTGACGGTTCGGGCGAAGAAGAACCTGTGCCGTCGATGCCCGGGGTCAAGCGGCGCACTGTCGACAAAATCGCAGACGCCGCGAAAGAGGCATATGCCCTTGGTATCCCGGCGATCTGCATCTTTCCGTACACGCCGCTTGAACAACGCACCGAAGATTGCGCCGAGGCCTGGAACCCCGACAATATCGCCAACCGTGCGATCCGGGCTGTCAAGGATGCTGTACCGGACATGGCCGTGATGACCGATGTGGCGCTGGACCCCTATAATATCAACGGCCATGACGGGTTTGTCGAAAACGGCGAAATCGTCAATGACCGGACCGTCGAGGCACTGGTCAAGATGACTCTGGCCCAGGCCGAAGCGGGTGCCGACATCATTGGCCCCAGTGACATGATGGATGGCCGGATCGGCGCTATGCGCTCGGCCTTGGAAGCCGAAGGTCATCAGAACGTGACGATCCTGTCCTATTCCGCCAAATACGCCAGCGCGTTTTATGGTCCGTTCCGCGATGCGGTTGGCGCATCGGGCGCTTTGACGGGCGACAAGAACACCTATCAGATGGACCCGGCCAACGGGAACGAGGCTCTGCGCCTGATCCAGCGCGATCTGAACGAAGGTGCGGACATGGTCATGGTCAAACCCGGCATGCCTTATCTTGATGTGTGCCGCAAAGTGAAGGACACGTTTGGGGTTCCGACCTTTGCCTATCAGGTGTCTGGCGAATACGCGATGATACAGGCGGGCGCGCAAAATGGCTGGATCGATGGTCAAAAGGTCATGATGGAAAGCCTGATGTGTTTCAAGCGGGCGGGTTGTGACGGTGTGCTGACCTATTTCGCGCCTGAAGCCGCCCGATTGCTGAACGGCTGACATGATCAGCGCAACAAGTCGGCTCCGTTAGGCGGCACCAATCGGTGGCGACCTTTGCCGTTTTGCGGTGAAAAAAAGCGATAACTCGCCGAAACCCTGTGCATGGGCCGTGACAGAGTCGCGCGATCCGCGTATGTATTTCGGCAAGGTCGGGCTAACTGGCCATATCAGGTATAAAACAGGCACAAAAACATGAGCAGTCTTACCACTCAACGGCTGACCCGTCGCGGGTTCGCCTTGACAGCAATCGCGGGTCTGGCCGTGACGGCCGCTTGCGGCAACGGCGTTGGTACCACCAACGCCGCGACAATCGATGCCCGCGTCGATGCAACGCTGAACCAGATGTACGACGAATTTCCCAACACGGTGACACTGGCCGAGAAATCGACCGGCATGCTGATCATGCCGCTTGTGACCGAAGCCGGGTTTGGGTTTGGCGGTGCGTACGGGCGCGGTGCCTTGCGGGTGAACGGAGTCACCGTCGACTATTATTCCACCGTCAAAGGCAGCGCAGGTTTTCAGATCGGTGCGCAGCAATATGCACACGTTCTGTTTTTCATGACCGATGACGCTTTGGGCGAATTCCGTCGCTCAGCAGGTTGGGCCGCCGGGGCCGATCTGGAATATGTCGTGAGCGACAAGGGTGACTCGCTGGCGGCGGACACCAATACGCTGACCTCGCCGGTTCTGGCGGCGATCTTCGGACAGGCCGGGTTGCGCGTCGGCGCAACGCTGGAAGGCACCAAATACACCCGCATCATTCCTTAGACCTTGATCCGTCAGGGCAGACAGTCAAAAGGGCCGCGCCGTGAAATCGGCGACGGCCCTTTCCTTTGCTTCGCCTTTAACCTGGTCGCGACATGGCATAAGTTACGGCCAACCGTGGCCTTGCCAACGGGCACACTCGGATCGGGAACAGGATCGACATGGGGTTAGTCTTCCGTTGGCTGCTGCGGATCACCGCCGGATTGGTAGCACTGGTGGTGCTGTGCGTTGTGCTGGCCTATTACCTGGCCAGTCAATCGCTGCCCGACTATGACAACACGCTCGGCGTTCAGGGCCTGACTGCCCCGGTCGAAATCGTACGCGATCACGCAAATGTTCCGCATATCTTTGCAGATACCGACCCGGACGTGTTTTTCGGCCTTGGGTATGCCCATGCGCAGGACCGTCTGTGGCAGATGACCATCATGCGGCGCACCGCACAGGGCCGCTTGTCCGAGGTTTTTGGCACCCGTACCGTTGCCATCGACAAGCTTTTGCGCCGCCTTGATATCTATCGGCTGGCAGTGCAATCGGTGCCGTCGCAGGACGATTACACGCAAGCCGCGCTCAAGTCGTATTCTGCCGGGGTCAACGCCCGTCTGGCCGAAATCAACGATAAGGCGCTGGGGCGCGGCGCGCCCGAGATGTTCTTGTTCAACGCGCCGGTCGCGCCGTGGCAACCCGGTGACTCTCTGGCGATCGTGAAACTCATGGCCCTGCAACTCAGCGGTCATCTCGAAGACGAAGTCCTGCGCGCCAGAACCTCTCTGATGCTGGCAAACGAAGACAGGCTTGGCGATATCCTGCCAGACGCGCCGGGCACAGGTATTGCCGCGCTGCCCGAATATGCCGCACTGTTCCCGGATCTGCCACGTTTTGCCCGCGGCACGCCGATGCCGGATGACCCACTGTCACCGTTTCCGAAACGCGGCCTGGCCGGAGCCTCAAACGCGTGGAGCGCGGCGCCCACACGGTCGGCCTCGGGGGGGACACTTCTGGCCAACGATCCACATATGGGCTTCACCGCGCCGTCGGTCTGGTATCTGGCCCGGCTGGAGCTTGCGACCGGCGGCGTGATCGGCGCGACCATCCCGGGGATGCCGGTCATTCTGACGGGCCGGTCCGCGAAACTGGGCTGGGGCGTAACGTCTTCATATCTCGACGATCAGGACGTCTATATCGAGCAGCTGAATCCCGAGACCCCCGAAGAATACCTGACCCCTCAGGGCTACAAGCCCTTCGAAAACCGTCCCTCGATCATACAGATCCGTGACGAACCCCCGATCACCCTGACGCTGCGGTGGACAGAAAATGGCCCCGTTCTGCCCGGCAGTCATTTCAAGCTCGACACGGTCACACCGGCTGGACATGTCGCCACCGTCAATTGGGCGGCGCTGAGTGCGCAGGACACCTCGATGACGGCGGCCATCGGCGTGATGCGGGCAGATACCGTGCAAGACGCCATCCGCGTCAGCGAAGGCTATCTTGCCCCTTCCATGAACCTGTCGCTGGTCGACACCTCAACCATCGCGATGAAGACCATCGGGTTTACCCCGCGCCGTGATCCGCGCCACCAAAGCAAGGGGCGCATGCCGTCGCAAGGCTGGCGCACCGAAAACCGCTGGCAGGGCCGCGCGCCCTATGCCGCCAATCCGCAGTTTCTGGCCCCCCGCGGCGGGATCTTGGGCAACACCAACAACAAGATCCTCGAACGCCCGTTTCCAAGCCACGTGTCCTATTCCTGGGGCGATACGCAGCGTATCCACCGCTGGCAGCGTCTGATGCAGTCCCGTCAGGTCCATACCCGCGACAGCTTTATCGAAGCGCAACTGGACCCGGTCAGCTTTACCGCACGCTCTCTTTTGCCGCTGATCGGCGCTGATCTGTGGTTCACGGGCGAAGCCGCTGCTGACGGAACACCTGACCGCCAGCGCCAGATTGCCCTGTCTCTGCTGGCCGAGTGGAACGGCGAAATGAACGAACATCTGCCCGAACCTCTGATCTATGCGGCGTGGCTGCGAGCTTTGCAAAATCGCCTGATCGCGGATGAACTTGGTCCGCTCGCTGGCGAGTTCAAGCATGTTGAACCGCTGTTCATTGAACGTGTGTACCGCGATATTGGCGGGGCATCTGTCTGGTGCGACGTCCGCCAAAGTGCGCCGGCCGAAACCTGTACCGATATGGCGCGGCTGGCATTGGACGATGCGCTGGTCTGGATCGGCGACAATTTCGGCACCGCACTTCAATCCCTGCGCTGGGGCGATGCGCATCAGGCCACCCATGATCACCCGATTTTGGGCGAGGTTCCCGTATTGCGGTATTTCGTCAACATCCGCCAATCCACCAGCGGCGGGGACAATACCCTGCAAAGGGGCCGGACCTCGGGCGAGGGCCCGGATCCGTTCCAGAACGTGCACGGTGCCGGGTATCGCGGTGTCTATGATTTTGCCGATCCGGACAGTTCGGTTTTTGTGACTTCGACCGGGCAATCGGGCCATTTCCTGTCGCGCCACTATGACGACCTGGCTCAACTGTGGCGGCGTGGCGAATACATTCCGATGTCACTGGACGAAAACCTGGCCCGCGCGGCCGCTGTCGGCGTGACCCAACTGATCCCCGAGCCATAAGCGATGCAAGACGTCGCGCCTGTCCTGATTGCGCTGGGTGGCCTGTTTCTGGCCGGGCTGGCGGCCGACAGCATCGGGCGCAGAACCCGCCTGCCCCGCGTCACCCTGTTGCTGGGTTGTGGCTTGCTGGGCGGCGCGTCAGGCTTCGATCTGATCCCCCAGGCCCTTGCTGAGCTTTACCCCGTGATGTCGGTGATCGCCTTGTGTTCTGTGTCGTTCCTGCTGGGCAGCAGTCTGTCGCTGCGCGCTTTGTACAGACATGGCAAAGCCATCCTCATCATCTCACTGACCATCGTTGTGGTGACGCTGGCCATGGTCAGTCTTGGCCTCTGGGCGCTTGGGCTGCCGCTGGCGGTGGCGCTGGTCTTTGGGGCGATTGCAACCGCCACCGATCCTGCCGCGACACTGGATGTGATCACCCAATCCAAACAGCGCACAAGGTTCACCGATACGCTCAAAGGCATCGTTGCGATTGATGACGCCTGGGGCCTGCTGGTTTTCAGCCTTGTCATCGTTGTGGCGCAAAGCTTGTCAGGTGCTGGCAACGGAGCGGAGCTTTTTCAGGACGCCATCACCGAAGTCGGCCTCTCGGTGGCATTGGGCATCGCCATCGGCCTGCCCGGAGCACTGCTGACCGGACGCCTGTCCGAAGGCGAACCACTGCGGATCGAGGCACTGGGGCTGATCTTTGTCACGGCAGGTCTGTCGTTGCTGCTGGACTTGTCTTATCTGATCACCGGCATGACCGTCGGCGCCATTATCGTCAATGTCGCCCGCCATCACACCCGCGCCTTTCACGAGATTGAACACATCCAGTGGCCGTTCATGGTGATCTTCTTCATCCTGGCAGGCGCGTCCCTTGATCTGTCTTCGCTTTGGGCGCTTGGAGGTGTTGGCATCGGATACCTCTTGCTCCGCACCGCCGGACGCATGGTCGGTGGATGGAGCGGCAGCGTGCTGGCGGGCAGCCCCAAGAACGAGCGTAAATGGTTCGGCCCTGCGCTTTTGCCTCAGGCCGGTGTTGCCATTGGTATGGCCCTGATTGCGGCTGAATACCTGCCGGATCATGGCGACATGATCATTGCCCTGACCATCGGCACGACGGTTGTATTCGAACTGATCGGCCCTCTGATCGCGGCGGCGGCAATTCAGCGCGTCGCCCAGACCAGCTCGCGATCACAGGATAAGGCGTGACCGTCACAGGCTGGCGAACTGGGCTTGCTGTTTGGGCGTCCACAACACAGTAATGTCGAACCCGGTTTCGGTCTGCTCTTCATGCTGAACGATGTCTTGTTCAAACAACCAGGCCCGCTTGCGCCCCTCGGCAAATGTCAGTGTGATCGCGCTTTCATGGCGTATGCCTTGCAAATGTTCAGCAACGGCCTCCAAAAGCGGATCAAGCCCATCGCCTGACAGCGCCGAAATCGCAAATACGTCAGGGTCGCGGTCCGCACGGGCATTCATGGCGTCCCGGTCTTCAGGCGGAAGCAGATCGACCTTGTTCCAGACCTCAATCACTTTTCGGTTCTCATCGATCCCCAGCGAGGTCATGATGGCGTTAACATCGGCGGCCTGCTCTTCGGTTCCGGCGTGGCTGACATCACGGACATGCAGGATCAGATCGGCGCCCAGCACTTCTTCCAATGTCGCGCGGAACGCGGCCACCAGTTCGGTCGGCAAGTCCGAGATGAATCCAACCGTGTCCGACAGGATGATCTCGGGACCGTCGGGCAAGGTCACCCGGCGCATTGTTGGGTCAAGCGTTGCGAACAGCATGTCCTTGACCATCACATCGGCCCCGGTCAGACGGTTGAACAACGTCGATTTGCCCGCGTTTGTGTACCCCACCAGTGCAACAATCGGGTACGGGATCTTGGCCCGCGCCTCGCGATGCAGCGTCCGGGTTCGGATCACCTTGTCAAGCTGACGGCGCAACCGCACCAACTGATCGTCAATCGCGCGCCGGTCGGCTTCGATCTGGGTTTCGCCGGGTCCGCCGACAAATCCCAATCCGCCGCGCTGCCGTTCAAGGTGGGTCCAGGCCCGCACCAGTCGCGTGCGCTGATAACTTAGCGCGGCCATTTCGACCTGCAATACACCTTCACGGGTGCGCGCCCGGTCGCTGAAAATCTCAAGGATCAGACCGGTCCGGTCCAGGATCTTGACCTTCCAGGCTTTCTCCAGATTGCGTTGCTGCACCGGCGTCAGCGCACCGTCTATCAAAACCAGTTCGACTTCGGCTGCCTTCAGACGCTCAGCCAGTTCTTCGATCTTGCCGCTGCCGAACAAATACCCCGGTTGCGGCCGCCTCACGATAACGGTTTCTGATCCGATCACATCAAGATCGGGCAAGGCTGCCGCCAACGCAACGGCCTCTTCAAGCGCGGGCCCGGTGGCCCGACGATGTTCATCCGATTTAATTTCCGGATGCAGCACCCACGCACGGGTGCGGTCCAGCCCGTGTTCCATCAAGAGGCGTTTTCGCCCTCGTACAAGCTGATCGGCTGGGCGGGCATGATGGTCGAAATTGCATGCTTATAGACCAGCTGAGACTGGCCATCCCGGCGCAGCAACACGCAAAAGTTATCGAACCAGGTGATCACACCCTGCAGTTTCACACCGTTAATCAGGAAAATAGTCACGGGGACTTTGGTTTTTCTGACGTGGTTCAGGAACGCATCCTGAAGATTCTGTCTGTCTGAAGCCATTTTGTTCTAATTCTCGCCTTTGTTCTTGCAACACATCGCGGACCAATGCGCCCCTCGGTGCCAAGTATGTCGTGTGCCGAAAGGAGATTCCAGCCGAAAAAGCGATATCGCCAACCCATCTATTCAACGCAGCTTACCGGCGCCAAAGTTCCGGCGTGAAAAGGGCAACAATCGCAAGCGTTTCCAGACGCCCCAAAACCATCGTGGCACACAGGACGCCTTTTGCTGCAGCGCCCAGTTCGGTCAATTGAATAGGGGTTTCCGCAACGGTTTTGATCAGCGGGCCTGTGGTCGAAAGGGCTGCGACCGTCAAGATCATCGCCTCTTCGAAATCCGATCCAAGGGCGGCCAGTGTCGTGCTGATCACCGCCAGAGAAATTGCGAACATCATGAAAAAGATCCAGGCGATAAACGCGCCGTCTTTTTGTATCCGCCGGTTGCGCGCCCCTTCACCGCTGACCGACGAGGGATGCACCAACCGCTGCATTTCGCGCAAGCCGTTGAGATACAGCGCATAAACCCGCAAAAGTTTGACCCCGCCCGCGGTCGTCGCAACCCCGCCTCCGATCAGGGCCAGACCCATCAGGATAAGCCCCGGCGTGCCAAGGCCCGACCATTGCCGCGCTTCGTCCCAGTCGGCACTTTCAAATCCTGTCGTGCTGAGAAACGACATCACCGTAAAGACCGATCCCCACAACGCCTGCAGCGCCTGCATAGGCTCTGGTTCGGCGCTGACCTCAAACGCCGCCAACCAATGGCGCAGAAACATCAGCAGCGGCAGTCCGAAGACCAGCAGCAAACCGATGCGAAACTCAGGATCACGATCCAGCCGCCCCCGGCCTGATGCCAAAGTGTCGGCCGAAAATGTCAGGCGCGACAAGGCAAAGAACATGAACAGGAACAAAAGCGCTTCGCCTGTGCGCCCCGACAGCCCTTCGGTCACACCCCCGATCGGGGAAATCCCGCTGGTCGCCATCACCGACATGGCATGGCACACCGCCGCCAAAGACCCTTCGCCTGCGATCAGCAGCAGTACCCAGACAACGCCGGTCAGCCCGGCATAAACCGGGGCCAGTGTTTTGACGATCCTCAGCAGGCGCTTTCTGGGATCGACCCGGTCCATCTGCATCGGCGCCGCAACGGCGCGGCCCGGTTCGCCGCGCGCCGTCACCTCAAACCCGCCCAAAGACAATGGCGCCAGAATGGCCGAGGCCGCGACCCACATCAGGAACCCGCCCATCCAGCCAACCTGCGCCCGCCAAAGATGAAGTGAGTCATCCAGACGATTGGGATCATTGAATATATCTGCACCTGTCGTGGTGAACGCGCTGACCATGTCGAAATACGCATTCAGATAGGTCGTCGTCTGCAATCCCTCGTACAACGGCAAGGCCAGGAACATCGGCAAGATCGAAAATGCTGTCAGCAAAGCCAGCAATTGCCCCAACGATCCATAGCGCAGTTTACGGTTGCCCAGCGAAATCGCGATCAGAACCACGCCAACCAGACCCAATAGCCCTGAATAAAAGAACGCGCGCGAAATCGCGTGCTCATCCCGGTTCAGTGCATGAATCGCCGGCAGCCACATGGACAGCGATGTGACGCCCCAGATCAGCAGGGACAAAGGCAGGCGCATCAGCCAGTTGGGTTGCCCGCGCGTTGCCATCGTCAGAAGAAATCGATTGAAACCTGAAGCAGACGCTCCACTTCGGGAACGTCATCTGCCATGGCGAACAACGCCACGACATCGCCTTCTTCCACGCGCAGGTTGCCATCAATGCGCAGGATCTTGTCGCCTTTGCGGATCGCGCCTACCAGCACGCCCTCGGGAAAGTCGATATCGCGCAGCTTTTGACCGGCCATGGGCGAGGTCGACAGCACTTCGGCCTCGATCACTTCGGCCTCGGCATCGCCAACCGAATAAACCTGCCGCACCCGGCCATGACGGATATGGCGCAGGATGGAACTGACAGTTGTGGCGCGCGGGTTGATATAGGCATCAATCCCAAGCGGCGCCATCAAGGGCACTAGCGTCGGGTCATTGATCAGGGCAATCGCCATCGGGCAACCTTCGGCCTTGGCACGAACCGCCGCAAGCATGTTGGTCTTGTCGTCATCGGTCACTGCCAGCATGGCGTCGGCGCGGTTGATCCCGGCTTCGCGCAGCAATGCGCTGTCCAGACCGTCGCCGTGCAGCACGATGGTACGTTCAAGCGCCTCGGCGGCGCGTTCAGCCTGTTTGCGGCTGCGTTCGATCATTTTGGCGCGGGTCCGACTGGCGCTTTTCTCCAGCGTACTGGCCACTTCCAGCCCGACATTGCCGCCACCGACAATGACCATGCGTTCTTGCTTTTTCTGTGACTTACCAAAGATTTCCATTGTGCGGTCAACGTCATCCGCATGGCAGAACACGTAACAATCGTCACCCGCAAACAACTGATCTCCGGGTTCGGGCACAAACAACGACCCTTCGCGCCGGACCCCGACGACAATGGATCGCAAGGTCGAAAACAGATCTGTCAGCTGGCGCAGCGGCGTGTTCAGGACCGGGCAAGCCTCGTCCAGATTGATCCCCAAAAGCTGGGCCTGACCATCCATGAAGGTTTCGGTGTCAAACGCAGCCGGGGCGGACAGTCGGCGCATCGCGGCTGCGGCGACTTCGCGTTCGGGGCTGATCACCACGTCGATAGGCAGGTGGTCGCGACGATAAAGGTCAGAATAAATCGCCGTCAGATAGGATTGTGCCCGCAGGCGCGCGATCTTGCGCTGGATCGAGAATACCGAATGCGCCACCTGACAGGTCACCATGTTGACCTCGTCCGAATGTGTGGCGGCGATGATCATGTCCGCGTCGCCTGCCCCGGCCCGGTCCAGCACGTCGGGATAACTTGCGAACCCGGCAATACCCTGCACATCCAGCGTATCGGTGGCGCGGCGCACCAGATCGGGGTTGTTGTCGACCACGGTGACGTCGTTATGTTCTCCGGACAAATGCCGGGCGATCTGCCAGCCGACCTGACCTGCGCCGCAGATAATGACCTTCATGCGCTGTCCGTCTCCGGTTCCGTTTCGACGGTGTTTTGAATGACAGAAGCCCCGTGAGCGGTCAATTCAATTGTCGCGGGATCCCGCCAAATCACAGGCTTGGCTATTGAAACGTGCCTCGCCCAAGTGCAGGTTCGCGGTATGAAGATTTTTGCCCGCCATTACTTGCTTGCGATCCTTGGCTTTGCCGGGATGGTTGGCTGTGACACCAGCCTGACAACGTTTTACAAGCCGGGCGTCGCTGTGTCGCGACTGCAAACCGATCAGACCCGATGCGAGGTTGACGCGTTGAAAGACGCGCCCGTCGCTAACGAAATTCGCCAACGTCCGCCGGTTTATTTGCCGGGCCGGCGGGTCTGCAATTCGGCAGGACAATGCTGGACCAACCCGGGGTATTGGGTGGATGGCGGTTTTTACACTGTCGACGTGAACACAGACCTGCGTAAACGGGTTCTGGACATGTGCATGGCTGGCAAGGGGTACGAACCAATTACCATCCCGGCCTGCTCGCTGCAGGTAAGGGAAGCCGTTGCACCGCGCCAAACCACGGCTTTGCCCAAGCTTGGCCCCACAACCTGCGTGATCAAGTACCAGGACAAAAGCTGGCAGATCGTAACGCCCGTCGTCGCGGACTGAGGGTTACTCAGCCGCTTCGGCGGTCTCATCCTCGACATGGGCAACCCGTGCGCCGGCCTTGTTTGACGTCACAACGCCCAGTGATTTCAGCTTGCGATGCAGCGCGCTGCGTTCCATCCCCACGAAAGATGCTGTGCGACTGATATTGCCGCCAAACCGGTTGATCTGGGTCAGCAGATATTCCCGCTCAAACGCTTCGCGGGCCTCGCGCAGTGGCAGTGTCGCCAGCGCGCCAGACAGCACAACACGGCCCTCTTGGGCATCTGCTTCGTCTTCGTTGGGCAATTCCCGCGCTTCTATGGGCCCCGAGCTATCGCCAAGGATCAGCACACGTTCGATAAGATTTTTCAGCTGACGCACATTGCCGGGCCAGATCATCGTCTGCATCAGCGCAATGGCTTCTTCCGACAAAGCGCGCGGTGGCAGGCCCTGCGTATCGTTCAACACGCCGATAAAGTACTCGGCCAGAACCGGGATGTCTTCGCGACGGTCTTCCAGCGACGGGACATCGATTGGCACAACATTCAGCCGGTGAAACAGTTCCTGTCGGAACCGGCCCGCCGCAATTTCTTCTTCAAGGTTCTTGGTGGTGCTTGAGATCACCCGCAGATCCACCCGCACCTTGTCATTGCCACCAACCCGCTGGAATTGCTGATCAACCAGAACCCGCAGGATCTTGGATTGCGTGCCAGACGGCATGTCGGCAACCTCGTCGAAAAAGATCACGCCACCATGCGCTTCTTCCAGCAATCCCGGCTCAACACCGCGTTCCAGTGATTCCCGCCCGAACAGCACCTCTTCGACGCGCTCGGGTTCAATGCTGGCACAACTCACACTCACGAACGGCGCACTTGCCCGGTTCGAATTGGTGTGGATATAGCGCGCTGCGACTTCCTTGCCGCTGCCTGCAGGACCGGTCAGCATGACCCGACCATTCGACTTCGTCACCTTGTCCAACTGTCCGACCAGCCCGCGGAACGACGCCGAATTGCCGATCATCTCGGCACTCGTTACCTCACGCCGCTTGAGCGAGTTGTTTTCGCGACGCAAGCGGGATGTTTCCATCGCCCGGCGGATAACAACCAGCAACTGATCGATGTTGAACGGTTTTTCGATGAAATCATACGCACCCTGCTTGATCGCAGCCACGGCGATTTCGATGTTGCCATGCCCCGAAATGATCACCACCGGAACATCCGGATTGTCGCGTTTTACCGTCTTCAGGATATCGATCCCGTCCATGCGGCTGTCTTTCAACCAGATATCCAGAATCAGCAGCGCAGGTGGTTCGGCGTTGATTTCGGACATGCAGTCATCCGAATTCCCCGCCAGCCGGGTTGTAAAACCTTCGTCTTCCAGGATGTCCGAGACCAGTTCGCGAATGTCCCGTTCATCGTCAACGATCAGAATGTCACTCATATCAGACCTGCTTTCTCTTTTACTACTGGTTCCACCTGTGTCGGTGTCGCGTCGTTTTGGGTTTGGCTGGGCGATGTAAACGGCAAACGGATCACCGCCATGGCGCCGAAATGGCTTTGGCCCTCAAACACCGGCGCATCTTCAAGAACAAGCGTACCGCCGTGTTCTTCAATGATTTTCTTCACAATGGGCAATCCCAAACCGGTGCCTTCATTGCGCGTCGTCACATAGGGTTCAAACAAGCGCGCGCGATCTTCTGGAAGGCCGATGCCGTTGTCCGCAATCGTAATCAGGCATCCGGTGTCCGTTTCCGACAAACTGACCCGGATCTGCGGATCAAGACCCTCGGGTGCACCCTTTTTCTTCAGGGTTTCAATGGCTTCGCCCGCATTTTTGATCAGGTTTGTCAGGGCCTGAGACATCATTGTTGCATCAACCTCGGCCATGGTCGCCGTATCCGGCAAATCAGGCACCACTTTCAGATCGGGTTGCCCGGCTTGCTGCAACAACACGGCATCCGAGACCAGTTTTGTCAGGTCCTCACTGCGCCGGTCCGGTTCGGGCATCCGCGCGAACTTTGAAAACTCATCGACGATACGCCGCAAGTCATTGGTTTGGCGAATAATAACATCCGTCATCGATTCCAGCTGATCGCTATCTTCTTCACCCAGACGCGGCGCAAATTTACGTTTGATACGCTCGGCACTCAACTGAATCGGGGTCAGCGGGTTCTTGATCTCATGTGCGATCCGACGCGCGACATCGCCCCAGGCCGCCATCCTTTGCGCACTGACCAGATCGGTCACGTCGTCAAAGGCCACCACATAGCCCTCCAACCCGCCGTCTTCGTTGCGCCGCGTGGCCATGCGCACCAGCAGGTTCTCCAACCGGCCCTGCCGCGAGACCTTGACCTCACCTTGCATGACCTCCGCCGAGGACTGCTTTAGGTTGCTAAACAGCGGCCCGAATTCCGGCACGGCAACAGACAGGTCCAGCGATTGTTCGTCCCCCGACCAGTCCAGCAAGCGTTTTGCAGACCGGTTCACAAAGGTCACGCGCCCGTTGGGGTCAAGTCCGACAACACCCGAGGTAACGGATGTCAGCACAGAGTCGAACATACGCCGGCGGCGCTCGATCTGGCTTGTGTTGTCCAAAAGCGTCTCGCGCTGTGCCTTCAATTGCTTGGTCATCTGGTTGAAATACCGGCTCAGCATGGCGATCTCGTCATCGCCCTCTTCTTCGACCACCTGCACATCCAGATCACCGCCGCCAACGCGTTGCGCCGCCGTTGTCAGCCGTCCCACCGGGCGCGACAGGCGTTCGGCGAACCACAGTCCCAACCAGATCGCAGCCAGCACCAAAATCACCGCAAAGCCCAGGTAAATCAGGCCAAATTCAAACAGCACGCGTCCGCGTTCCTGCTCCAATTGCTGATACAGCAGCACGGTTTCCTTGGTATCGTCCAACAGGTTCAGGATTTCGCCGTCGACTTCGCGGCTGACATACAAAAACCGGTCCGGAAACGCGTTCAGCCGTACCAGGGCGCGGAATTCATTGTTGTTCCAATCCTGAATGATGATGAAATCATTCGAAGTCGCCTCTTCGATATGGCTGGGATCAGGGCGTTCAAAGTTGAACAGATAAGAATGTTCGCCCCGGTTCCGGATTTCGCCGGTACCATCGATAATGTAAGCCTCGCGCAGACCGCGCTGAATCTGGCTCTGCCCCTGCACCAGCATCTGGCGCAGCTCGGCGTCATTGATGTAGAACGACAGCTGCCGCCCGTTATCCAGGAATCGGGCCAGCGCAATTGCGTCTTCGGCCAGATCTTCGCGGTGTTCGGTTTCATACGCCTGCGCGGCGGCCAGCGATGATCCCACCACCTGTCGCACCCGATCCGAAAACCAGCCCTCAAGCCCGATATTCACTGTGAGGCCGGCAAAAACGGCAACTGTCACTGCCGGAATCAGGGCGAGCAGAGTGAACACCCCGATCAGCCTGAGGTGTAGGCGGGAACCCGCCGATTTGGCCCGCCGCGCCGCAATCAGACGACCGATCTGCGCCATAACCATCGCGGCCAGAGACAGAACATAGACGAAATCCGCCAACAGAATGAATCGCAGCGTTGGCGTCGACGCGCCCAGATCGAACGGCCCCAGAACAAGGAACGTGAGACCGGCCAGAATGGGGCCAAGGATCACCAGCCCCAATGTGCCGATATTGCGCGCACGTCGCGTGCGTCGCCAGCGACTTATCGCTGGAAATGGCCTGATTTGTGACCCACTCGCCACGTGCTGCCCTCATACTGATGTGTCGCTTGCGCGACGTACCGCCACATATCGTGATCTTCACCAGCGCTGAGACTGGCTTGCCACGTTTCTGTGACGATTTTACATCAACTTGCGGCGCCGTGTCACCTGAATATCCAGATCAGTGATTTTCTTACGCAGGGTATTTCGGTTGATCCCCAGCAAATCGGCGCATTTCGCCTGATTCCCACCCGTCGCATCCAGCGCGATTTCGATCAGAGGCAGTTCGACCTCGCGCAGGATTCGCGCATACAGCCCCGGAGGTGGAAGCATGTTGCCATGAAGGTCGAAATATCGGCGCAGATGCCGCTCGACCGACGCCGACAGCTTTTCAGGGTCGACTCCGCCCAGAACCGGCTCCATTTCAGGTTGCGATCCGAGAACGATCTCAACTTCGGAGCGGTTGATCTCGTCCGCGCGGCTGGTCAGCACCAGTCGGCGCACTGCGTTTTCCAGCTGCCGCACGTTCCCGGGCCAGGAATAGGCGCGAAACAGCTCTTCCGCCTCATCGCTCAGCTGGCGCTTGGGCGCACCATCGCGTTCAGCGCGCTGCAGGAAATGTTCGGCCAGCAGCGGGATGTCATCAACCCGCTCCCGCAGCGCCGGAACATGGATCGTTGCGCCACACAGCCGATAATACAGATCCTGCCGTACCCGCCCGCTTTCCATCGCGGCCCCCAGATCGCTCTGACTGGTCGCCATGAACCGTGGCACGTGGTCTCCGGGCGCATCCATCATGCGGACAATCCGGGCCTGAATTTCATCATCGATATCGGCAATTTCGTCGATCAGTACGGTCCCGCCTTTAACCCGTGCCAGAACCCGCGCCGGACCTTCCAGATTCTGCAAGTCGGCCGCTGTCACGGTGACAAATGGCAGTGTTCTCCGATCCGAGAAGTCGTGAATTGCACGCCCGATCAGGGACTTTCCGGTCCCGCTTTCACCAGAAATCAACACCGGAAGATCCGTGTTCATAACCCGCGCAACAAGCCGATACAGCGCCTGCATGACCTGCGTGCGCCCGACAAGCGGCAGTTCGTCAGGGCGGTCGGCCACATCTTCGCGTGGCTCGCTTGGGGCACGGCGTTTGAGTTCCAGTGCCCGCGCCGTGCGCTTCATCAGGTCGGGCAGATCAAAGGGCTTGGGCAAGTAATCATAGGCTTCGGCCTCGGCCGCCTGAATCGCTGTCATGATGGTGTTCTGCGCCGAAATCACGATCACCGGCAAACCGGGGCGATCCTGCGAGATTTTTGGCAGCATTTCCAATCCGTTACCATCCGGCATGACCACGTCCGAGATCACAACGTCGCCTTTGCCCTCACCGACCCAACGCATCAGCGTTGTCAGCGACGACGTCGCATGAACCTTGCACCCTGCACGCGTCAGCGCCTGTGTCAGAACCGTGCGGATCGTACGGTCATCATCGGCAACCAGGACAGTTCCATCCATCAGTCGGTCTCCTTGTTAACATGGTCACGTGGGACACGCGGCAGCGACAGGCGAAACACGGTGCGCCCGGGCACCGAGGTCACTGAAATCCAGCCGTCGTGGTCCGAGATAATCTTGCTCACCAGCGCCAGACCCAGCCCGGTGCCGTTTTCCTTGCCCGACACGAACGGGTCAAAAATATCGCCGCGGATCTTTTCCGGCAGGCCCGGACCATCATCAATGATCTCGATCTGAAGCGGCAGAGAATGCCCCGATCCATCACTGCGGCGCAGGCGGAAGGAGTGTTCAAAATAGGTATGCATCCGGATGGTGCCGCCCCTGGGGTCAGCCGCCTCCGAGGCGTTCTTCAACAGGTTCAGAACCACCTGCAGCAATTGATCCGGATCACCGAAGGCCAGCGGCAGCGACGGGTCGTAATCTTCGATGATCTTCATATGCGCGCCAAACCCCAGCAACGCCGAGCGGCGCGCGCGGTCCAGAACGTCGTGGACATTCACAGCCTTGAAATCCGGTGCCGACAGGTTGCCGAACTGTTCGACCTGCTCCAGCAGCTTCACGATGCGCCGGCTTTCGGCGACAATCAGGTCGGTCAGCTCAAGATCGTCCTGGCTCAGGTTCATGCTCAGCAGCTGCGCGGCGCCGGTGATGCCTGCCAGCGGGTTCTTGATCTCATGCGCCAGCATTTCGGCCATGCCGATGGCCGATTGGGCGGCGGATTTGACCGAATGGTTCTGCGTCATGCGCCCGGCCAGTTCACGCGGCGAGATGATCATGATCATCTTGCCTTCTGTTCCCATCAACGGCGCGATCTGAATGGCGCATTGCAGCGGCGCACGGTTGCCCGATCCGACATCGATGTCATTGACAAACAAAGGCGTGCCGTTCATCCGGGCCCGGCCGAACGCCTCTTCGATCGGGGCATCCACCGCGATCAGATCCCAGGCGGGTGTGCCGGTGATCGATTTCTTCGAGGCGTTCAAAAACCCTTCGCCTGCTGAATTCACGTCGATGATCAGATCGGATTCGTCGATCAAAAACGCAGGTACGGGCAACGACGCCCAGATCACGGAATCAGAGGTCATGCCGCCACCTGCTCGGTGTTACTTAGCGCATCGGGCAACAGGCGCAGTACATTTGCCGGGGTCTTTTCCGTCAGTACCGCCCGGCGCAACCCTGCGCCAGTGCCTGCCGTATCCATGTACCAGCCCAGATGCTTTCGCGCGACCCGCAGGCCCAGATCTGCGCCATAAAAGCCCAGCATCGCTTCGTAATGTCCGCAAACCATGTCCGACAGATCTTCGCCCTGCGGGATCTCGGGCATCGCCGTGCCATAAAGCTGGTGCGCAATTTCGGCCAACACCCACGGCCGTCCCTGCGCGCCGCGTCCCACCATCACGCCATCGGCCCCAGATTGCGCAAGCGCGGTTTCAGCCGTCTGCGCATCGACAATATCGCCGTTGGCAATCACCGGAATGCCGACAGCCGATTTCACATCTGCAATCGCCGCCCAATCCGCCGATCCCTTATAGAACTGACAGCGGGTGCGGCCGTGAATCGTCACCATCTGCACCCCTGCCCCTTCGGCGCGCCGCGCCACGTCCGCGGCGTTCAGCAAAGCGTCGTCCCAGCCCAGCCGGGTCTTCAACGTTACCGGCACATCGACCGCCGCGACCACCGCCTCGATAAGGCTCAGCGCGTGGTCCGGGGTCTTCAGCAACGCCGACCCCGAATAGCCATTCGTGACCTTTTTGGCCGGACAGCCCATGTTGATATCTATGATCCGCGCGCCTTTATCGGCCACCAGCCGGGCGGCTTCGGCCATCCAATACGCATCGCGCCCGGCAATCTGGACGGCGGTGTTTTCCACCTCGGCCCCCAGTTCGGCCCGTTCGCGCACCCCCGGTTTGGCCTGGATCATTTCCTGACTGGCCACCATTTCGCTGACCACCAGCCCGGCGCCGAACCCTGCGACCAGATCGCGAAACGGTCGGTCGGTGATCCCGGCCATCGGGGCCAGCACCACGGGAACAGACATAAGTGTGCTATCTTTACGCGCGGCCAAGTGCCCAATCCTTGTGCAATTGCATTTTTCCTATCGGGAATGCTGCGGACGCACAATGTTCTGCGCCGTCGAAAGGCCCAGCTTAACATCAGGTGCTTAATTTTTGGGCAAGTTTACGTGGGGAATTGCTTCACCTGACATCACCACATAAACAGGGTCCGCAATCACATCCCGATCTTTCAGGAGCCCGAGTTTGGAAAGAACAGCTGCGCTGATCGTTGCCGCCGGACGCGGTCAAAGGGCTGGCGGCGGCGTGCCCAAACAATGGCGCGCTCTTGCAGGGCAGCGGGTCGCGGACTGGACGTTGGCGTGCTTTCGCAACGCCTCCGCTGTGGACGACATCATGCTGGTTCTGGCCGAGGATGATCGCGACGCATGGGCCGAGTTCTCTGACTGCAACGATCTGATTCTCACCAAGGGCGGCACTGACCGCGCAGGTTCGGTCAGAAACGGGCTCGACGCGCTGCAAAACCGCAGCATCACCAAGGTTCTGATCCACGATGTCGCGCGCCCCTGCGTGACTCCCGATCTGATTGATGCGATTTGCGCCGCATTGGATCAGCACGAGGGCGCGGCCCCGGGCCTGCCCGTCACAGATGCGCTTTGGACCGGCGATGTCGGTCTTGTTACCGGAACGCAGGATCGCGCGCACCTCTTCGCGGCGCAAACCCCGCAAGGGTTTCACTATGAGGCCATCCGTGCGGCCCATGCGGCCCATCCCGGCGAAGCAGCAGATGACGTCGAAGTCGCCCGCGCCGCCGGAATCGCGGTTGCCATCGTGCCGGGCGACGCAGACAATATCAAAATCACCCGACCCGAAGATTTCGTGCGGGCAGAACGCATATTGGGGCACAGCATGGATGTACGATTGGGCAATGGATATGATGTGCACAGGTTTGGCCCCGGCGATTTCGTGACGCTGTGCGGGGTCGAGGTCGCACATGATCGTGGACTGCAGGGCCATTCCGACGCCGATGTCGGGATGCACGCGGTGACAGACGCAATCTATGGCGCGCTGGCCGAAGGCGATATCGGCCAGCATTTCCCGCCCTCTGATCCGCAATGGAAAGGCGCCGCGAGCGAGATTTTCCTGCGCCACGCCGTGGAACTGGCCCAATCGCGCGGCTATCGCATCAGCAATGTCGACTGCACATTGGTCTGCGAATACCCCAAGATCGGCCCCCATGCCGTTGCAATGCGTCAGAAAATGGCTGACATCATGGGGCTTTCACCCGACGCCGTGTCGGTCAAGGCCACGACATCCGAACGGCTTGGGTTTACCGGACGCAGCGAAGGCATTGCCTCGCTCGCCACTGCAGCATTGGTGCGATCATGAGGAAATTCGCTCAGCTTTCGGCCACCGTGTTGGGTGTCGGTTACCTGCGCCCCGCGCCTGGCACCTGGGGGTCGCTGGTCACGCTGCCGCTGGGCTATGGGTTGCATATGCTGGGCGGCTTCCCGTTGCTCGTGCTGGCCACCGCCGCCTTGCTGATCTTTGGCCTCTGGGCCACGCAGGTGATGACCGAAGGACAAGACAATCACGATCCGTCCGAAATTGTCATTGACGAAGTGGTCGGCCAGCTGATCGCCCTGTTCCCGCTGTCCTACCCGGCCTGGAAGCATGGTATCGACATCACCGCCCTGTGGCCCGGCTGGATCGCGGCTTTCGTTCTGTTCCGCCTGTTCGATATCCTGAAACCGGGCCCAATCGGAACAGCCGACAAACGCGGCGACGCTTTGGGCGTGATGCTGGATGACGTGATCGCCGGGGTTTTTGCCGCCGCCGGTGTTTTGGTGCTGGCCGGGCTGGCCCACGGAGTCTTGGGCCTATGACCGTTGCTGACCTGCTGGACCGGGCGCGCAACGCCAAGGTCATGATCGCCACGGCAGAAAGCTGCACGGGCGGCATGGTCGTCGCGGCATTGACCGACATACCCGGGTCGTCCGACGTGGTCGAACGCGGCTTCATCACCTACACCAATCAGGCCAAGCAAGACATGCTGGGCGTCCGCGCGCAAACGTTGGATACCTTTGGTGCCGTGTCCGAACAGGTTGCCCGCGAAATGGCGGACGGCGCTCTGGCCCACGCACCGGTACAACTGGCCGTGTCCATCACCGGCATCGCAGGCCCCGGCGGATCTGAGTTCAAGCCAGAAGGCCGGGTGTGTTTCGGTCTGGCCCAAATCGGCGCAGACACCCGCACCGAAACCATCGACTTTGGCGCATTGGGCCGTGACAACGTCCGCCGTGCGGCCCGCGATCACGCATTGGCCTTGCTGGACACAGCGCTTTCGTAAATCGCCCAAAAATTCATCACACCGCAACCAAAGCTGCACGCAAGCTAAGCATTTGGCAAAACGCATAGGGAATATGCGCCCTTTCTCACCATTGCCTCTTTTTTCCGCGCCCCGCATTCGATTGAACCCGCTCCAACCATATAAATACGAGGGAAGGAGCGGCCCATGAACGGAGCCGATACAGCATGGATCATCGTGGCCACGGCCCTGGTCCTTTTCATGACACTGCCGGGTCTGGCGCTGTTCTATGGCGGTCTGGTGCGGGCACGAAATGTGCTCAGCGTCTTCATGCACTGCTTTTCCATTGCCTGCCTGATGAGCATTCTTTGGATGATGTTCGGGTATTCCATCGCCTTTGGCGGCGGCACTTCCGGGCTTTGGGGCGGGCTCGACAAGGTTCTGTTGCTCGGCATTGATGCCGACAGCCTTGCGGGCACCCTGCCCGAGATCCTGTTCTTTGCCTTCCAGATGACCTTTGCCATCATCACCCCGGCGCTGATTGTCGGCGCCTATGTCGAACGCGTCGGATTTGGCTTTGTCATGCTGTTCTCGGGCCTCTGGATGCTGCTGTGTTATGCGCCCGTGGTCCACTGGATATGGGGCGGCGGCATTCTGTCCGACGGCGGCATCTTTGGTGAAATCGGCGTGCGCGATTTCGCGGGTGGCATCGTGGTTCATGAAACGGCCGGTATCGCGGCACTGATGATCGCGTTCTTCCTTGGCCCGCGCAAGAACCGCACCACACCGCCGCATAATCCCGGCTATGTGATGATCGGGGCGGCGATGCTGTGGGTCGGCTGGTTCGGCTTTAACGGCGGCTCGCAACTGGCAGCAGATGGTGGCGCGGCCATGGCGCTGACGGTCACGCACCTGTCTGCCGCAACCGCCTCGCTGACCTGGGCGTTGTGGGAAAAGATCAAGTTCGGCAAAGCCTCGCTGGTTGGCACCGTGACCGGCACCATTGCCGGTCTCGCATCAATCACCCCGGCCAGCGGATTTGTTGGCCCGGTCGAGGCGCTGATCATCGGTGCCATCGCCGGTGTCCTGTGTCAGGAGGCCGTGACCCTGATCCGCCAGAAGATCAAGATCGACGACACGCTTGATGTGTTCGCGGTCCACGGCGTCGGCGGCATCTTCGGCACGATCATGATCGCGGTATTCGGGGCTGGCACCTTTGCCGCCCAGTTCGGCGGTCTGGCCGTGGTCGGCATCTTCACCATCGTCGTGACCTTCGTCCTGATCAAGGTCGTCGGAATGATCACCCCGATGCGGGTGGATCTGGAAACCGAAACCAACGGGCTTGACCTGGATGTGCATGGCGAACGCGCCTACGACATCACCAGCTAAAGCCCTTGGAAACCGAATACCTGCGGGCCCCTTCATGGGGCCCGTTTTGGTTTTGAAACGGCTCAGTCGTCGGTGCGTGCGGTTATAAGCCAGACTTCCTCAGCCCCGCCGCCAGTGCGCTCGCCCATCGGACCCTTGATGTCGCTGCGTTCAAGTCGGTTGATCCCATAGGGCTTCCCGTACAGATCGGCCACGTAATCCGCGTTCACGGCGAAGGGCGGTCCGCTCATCCGACTCTGATCATAGTCGAAGGTGATCACCAGCTGCTGCGCTGTGCCTGAAAGATCGCTGGTATGGGCGGCATAGCGCGCCCGGTCTTCCGGAGCCATCGCCACCACTGCGGCCCGATCATAAACGGCGGCGACTGGGCCAAGCAGGTCGCGCGTCAACGCAAAGATATCACCGACAAAAATCACCAGATCCCCGTTTTCATAGCGTTTCAGGCCCCCAACATCCTGAACAACCGGATCCAGCCCTAACCGGGTAAAGACCTCTTTCACGGCCTCTTCGCTGAATTCAATTCCAACCACGCGCAGCCCCTGCCCCAGCAGCCAGTCCAGATCCAGTGACTTGCCGCACAGCGGGACAAACACCGTATTCCCAGCAGTCAGCCCAAGAGCCGGAAAATGCGCCTCCAGAAGCCGGTTGGCCTTGGCCTCGTGAAACCCGATGCGCCCCTCGCGCCACCGTTCCTGCCAAAAGGTTTCTTCCATGCTGCACCACTCCGCTTGCAAATGCTGTCGATACCCTGCTTGGATACGACTTAAAGCCAACTCGGCCGCAAGCGCCATGATAAACCGCAGGCGCGGTTTTGCTGTGGAACGCTTGGCACAAGTTGCTCCGGATCAGCCGTAGAGATCCTTGGCGCGCGCTTCGAACGCTCGCACAATCCGCTGCATCGCTTCGTTGAACACAAGGCCAATGGCCTTTTGCAGAATCACGTTGCGAAATTCAAAATCGACAAAGAAGTGCACATCGCAGCCGTTGTCGGTATCGGCAAAATCCCAACGCGATTTCATATACTTGAACGGTCCGTCCAGATACTCGGTATCGATCCGGGACTCCTGCGGGTACAACGTTACCTTGCTGCCAAACCGCTCGCGGAACACTTTGAAGCTGATCACCAGATCCGCCTCCATCACCATCGCGTCGCCATCGCCAAAGGTTCGCCGAATACGCGCGGCAGCACACCACGGCAAAAACTGCGGGTATTGCGCCACATCGGCCACCAGATCATACATCTGCTGGGCCGAATACGGCAGCTGTCGGGTTTCAGCGTGGGTTGGCATCTGTCCTTGCGGGTTTGAGGGTGACAGTGGCGCGTCATGTCGTATGGTTAGCGAAAAGATTCAAGGGGGTCTCATGTCAGAGCGGCCTTATGTCATCGATGAAATGATTTCGGCCAAGGCGATTGCCGCCCGGATCGAAGAACTGTGCCGCGAGATTCATGATGAATTCGACGGGACCAACAAGCTGGTTGTTGTCGGCCTGTTGCGTGGATCATTCGTGTTTATCGCCGATCTGGTGCGCGAACTCGACTTACCCATCGAGGTCGATTTTCTTGAGGCGTCGTCTTATGGTGATGCGATGGAATCCAGCCGGGAAGTCCGCATTCTCAAAGACTTGCGCGGCGCAATTGAAGGGCGTGATGTGCTGGTTGTCGAAGACATTGTGGATACCGGTCACACCCTCAGCCATGTCACGGCCCTGCTGCGCAGCCGCAAACCGGCGCGTTTGCGATCCATTGCATTGCTCAACAAATCCAGCCGGCGCGAGGTCGATTTCACGGCCGATTGGATCGGGTTCGAAATTCCGGATGAATTTGTCGTGGGCTATGGCATCGACTTCGCCCAACGCAACCGCAACCTGCCCTTTATCGGCAAAGTGCGGTTCACGTGAACGGTTGGGGCTGGCTGATCCGCGCCTCGCGCTGGTCGCGCAATCCGCCCTCCACCAAACGCGTGATCTTTGTCTTCGCCGCTATCGGAATTTGCCTGGCCATTGTCGGCATTGAAAAGCTCGGCCTGTGGCCCGATTGGGCCACCGCCGACCGCGTGCCGCGCCGTTTGCGTTAAACGCCAGCCAGCTTGGCCTGACGCGCCGCCCGCAAACGGGCAAAATCATCGCCCGCGTGATAGGATGACCGGGTTAGCGGAGTCGCCGACACCATCAGGAACCCTTTGCCAAACGCCGCCTTTTCGTAAGACGCGAATTCATCAGGCGTCACAAACCGGTCGACTTTGTGATGCTTCGGCGTCGGCTGCAAATACTGACCGATGGTCAGGAAATCGATATCCGCCGCGCGCATGTCTTCCATCACCTGCATCACCGACTGGCGGTCTTCGCCCAGTCCGACCATGATGCCGGATTTGGTGAACATCGACGGGTCCAGTTCCTTGACCCTCTGCAACAAGCGCAGCGAATGAAAATACCGCGCGCCCGGACGCACCTCGGGGTACAGTCCCGGCACGGTTTCAAGGTTGTGGTTGAACACATCAGGTCGCGCTTCGACCACGATCTCCAGCACCGAGGGATCACAGCGAATGAAATCGGGCGTCAGGATTTCGATTGTTGTCGATGGGCTGCGATGCCGGATCGCGCGGATCGTCTGGGCAAAATGATCGGCCCCGCCATCCTTGATATCATCCCGGTCAACGCTGGTCACAACCACATGGTTCAGACCCAGCTTTTCCACCGCATGCGCCACACGGCCCGGCTCAAATGCATCCAGCGCTTCGGGCGGCTTGCCCGTCGCGATGTTGCAGAATGTACAGGCGCGGGTACAGACCTCGCCCATGATCATCATGGTGGCGTGGCCCTGGCTCCAGCATTCGCCGACATTCGGGCATCCGGCCTCTTCGCAGACGGTCACCAACCCATTGTCGCGCATGATCTTGCGCGTATCGGCATATCCCTTGCCGCCGGGCGCTTTGACACGGATCCAGCTTGGCTTTTTGGGCTGTTCGTTATCCGGGCGATGCGCCTTTTCCGGGTGACGTTGCTCAGGGATTTTCAAGTCGCGCATCGAATTGGCCTTGTCTTTCGGGGCTGGGTGTCTTCCCCTTATCATAACGCGACGTCACAGGAACCGCCAGCCATGCATAGCTGGTATGCGGCGCGCGGTCCCGCCTGACGGGGTTGTCACCCAATCATGTTGCTGGCCGCATCCTTGGTATCGTCATAATGCCGATGCAACCGCTGCAATGCGATCCGCAGCACGATCTTGCCGGACCGCGCCGACCACCCCATCTTTTTCTCTGCGGTTTCAAGCCCCTCCAGATAGCAACAGCACCGCAACGCCACATCGCTCAGCCCCGGGCCCAGGTCGGCCAACGCTCGCGAAACCCTGTCGCGCGCGCCGCTTGGCCCTGATCCGATACCGCCGTCCGGCGCAAAACCACCTCGGCCCCCGCCAGTCAGAAACCTGTCCCAGTTCTGCGCCACGCGTGGCCCCATCTGGGCCAGTTCGAAATCCTCGCGCAGCCGTTCCCCGGCCCGAACCAAAGCTTCGTCCAGAAACGGTTTCCCATCCTGACCCTTGCGCCGCGCCAGAGCGGTCAGCGGGCTTTCGGCCATATTATAGCGCACCCTCTGCGGACGCTCGCCCTCATCACTGTCGATCTGCTTTTCGCCCCAAGCGCGATGCTGGTCGCCAAACGGTGTCTGCGCCTCGCCAAACCCGTTGCTGTTGCTGGTGTGAGCCCGGTTTTCATTGTCCGCCAGCATCCGGCTTAGCGCTGCCCGTCCGGCAGGCGTGATGTGATATCGGCTGATCCGTCCGGGCGATGCGCAGGTGATCCAGTCTTTCAGGGCCATGGCCTGCGCGATTGAGCATTCGACCACAGCCGTCCGTGCGCTGGTACCGGCCGTGTCACGTACCACGACGGCTTTCTCCATATCTTCGGCCACCGCCAGAACCGCTCCGGTTTCACAAAGCCGGCGCAAGACCCGGCTTGCCTCGCGTTCCAGGGTTAAAGCGTCCGGTGTTTCTTCTGCTATGCGCATCGGCATGGACATTTGTAGTGGTTCCTCTCTTTTCTCGGTCACCTTTCGGTGCCCGGACCGGGAAAAATGGCAAGCAGCCAGCGCTGCAAGGGCGGCATCAACAAGGGGATCATCGCGGCGCGTTTCAATCCGGCGAATCTGGCGCATCACGGTCGACGCATGGCACCCGGCCCGACGCGCAAGCGTGCGGATCGATTGGCCTGACTCCGTATGAGCGAGATAGCGTAGAGCGCCTTGTGGCACCCATCCCGGAATTGATCCGACCAGACATTCGTCCATTCTGCAGCATCCTTTTACGGCAATAAGACTAACCCGGTTATCCAGTAGTTATCTTCAAACCAAACACAACCTATGCGTGTATTGGTTACCTGTGTGTTAAAATAACCGTGAATGCTTAGTATTGTTTCCAAATCATAAACAGTTGTGAAACCATCGCGCGCTACCATTCCGCCATTCGCAACACCCGCTTAAGTTGTGACAAATTGATCTGGCCATTCACCAAACAGGGGACTGACCATGCAAGATCTGATGGGACTATTATCTGCTCTGCGCCGCCCACGCCTTTTGATCCGCACCGCGCGCATCGGGGCAAAAGACTATAATCGCGACAGACATCTGCAGCGGATATTGGGATATGGCAGCCTGCCACGCCCTGCCCCTGCCCTCATGCGCCTGATGGAGCTTGAACAGGATCTGGATACCCAACGCCGCGAAGATGATGCCGGATATTCCCTGCACCGGCATCTGGATATTCTGATCGCTATGATGGGCGAAATCCAACTGGTACAGGTCAGCCGTCTCCAGCTGACCTAAGGTCAGGTTAACCCGTCGACCGAATGCCCCGCACGCAGGAGGTCGACCCGTTTCAGGCTCATATCTTCGGGCGGACAGCCGACATTGCGCTGCAATGTGATCGTGACCGACAGGCCATGGATCGGACCAGGGTAATCAGAAACTGTACAGGGTCGTGCGGATACGCCCATCATAGGCCAACACATCGCATAGAATCCGCTTGGAACTGGCCTGCAGGTTGAACGGCGCCGCGCTCAGATCTACGCCGCTGTTCACGCTCAGGCGGATTCCGGGACCTGAATCATGTTCAAGATTTGGAACGAAGTTTTCGTCCGCGGGCAAATGCTCGGTGACGATCAAGTGCTGGCAACTGCCCGGAAATTTTCTGACAAAGCTCAAGACGTCGTCATTGCTTAGGTGTTGCAGGACTTGACGCACCAGAATGATGTCCGCCGGCGGTAGCGGGTCTTCCACCAGATCCAAAACGTCGAAACTCAGGTGGTCTGCTGTCTCGTTTGCCCGGTGGTGCTCGATCAGTTCCGGTACAATGTCAAATGCCATATAGCGGGTCGCAAACGGCACCAGTTGCCGACCGATCTCAAAGTCACCACAACCGATATCGGCCACCGACTTGCCCGACCCGAATTCCTGCAGGAACCCGGATATCGCGGCCACGTAAGGTCCGGTGACTTCTGGGTTGCGCGACCCTTCTCCAGAATGAAAGGGGCTTTCATCCGGGGTGGTTCTGCTCCAGATCCGATCCCTGTAAACCTTCGAAAACGCCTCTTGCCGGGACAGGCCATCATAATCTGCCGGTGCCGTTGGCTTGTGCTTTTTCTTGTTCAGCAACCGCGAAAACAGCTTTTTCATCTGTTGAGTCTCCTACCTCGGGTCCGGGACCGTTCTTGGTGTCATTCGCCCATCACGCGTTATCTTGGACAGGGCGTTTCCTGTGCCGCAGCAAGGCACGCGTCACGATATCGGTGTGATTTTCCCGATAGGCCAGAATGTCACAATAATAGATCGTGCGCTTAGATGTACCGTCGTTTTGATCCTGAACATAACGCAGAACCGAAATTGAAGTTGATGCATCCGCGTTTTCGACAATAACCCCGCCAAAGTTATCGAAAACGGAAAACGTGTAATCCCACTGCGATGAAAGCCGGTTCAAAAGTTCAAGGAATTCCTGATACTGATCTACCGTATCGCACTGGCATTCAAAATACAGCAACGGGCCTTGCGCATCGATTGATCCGGAAGCCGAGTTGATGACGTCGAAATCAAACCCATCAACGTCGGATTTTATCAAAGCCAGATCCGTGCCGTGCTCCGCCTGCACAATATCGTCCAGAGTTCGGGTTTGGATGGCCGTATCTTGGTCTTCCGCGTCCGAAAGAACAGCCTTGGCCGTGCCCTTGTCCCCTTGCAAGGCCCCCACTTTCACGGTCTTTCCAACCAGTGCCATGATCGGAGTAATTTGTGTTTGCGGTGACACTTTCTTGATTTTGGCAAGGTTGCGCTGCAAGTACCCGAAATACGCGTCATCCGCCTCAATCGCGATGTAACTCAGGTCAGGGTTCTGATCGACCATCGACGCAATTGTGTCGCCGACATTCGCGCCCACATCGACAACCATCCCGCCGGGCAACTCTCTCACCAGACAGGGCAGAAAGCGGTCGTATTGTGGATTATCACGTTGATAGACCGGCAACATATGACCCGCTGACAGCGTGATATCGAACTTGCCGATGCGGTGGTCTTGCTCGGTTCGCTCGCGGCGCCGGTTCAGTCGTTTCCTGAGAAATCGGATCATGGCGTCCTCACTCCCATTCGATTGTACCGGGCGGTTTTGAAGTCACGTCATAGGTGACCCGGTTGATGCCTTTGACCTCGTTGATGATCCGGGTCGCGGTTTCACCAAGAAACTCATGGCTGAACGGGTAATAATCGGCTGTCATCCCGTCGACCGAATTCACCGCACGCAAAGCGCAGGCATAATCATAGGTGCGGCTGTCGCCCATCACACCGACAGTGCGAACTGGCAGGATGGCAACAAAGGCCTGCCAGATCTCATCATACAGCCCATGTTTGCGGATCTGGTCGATATAAACCGCATCCGCCTTGCGCAGAATCTCCAGCTTTTCGCGCGTGATTTCGCCCGGGCAGCGGATCGCAAGACCCGGACCGGGGAACGGATGACGCCCAATGAACGACGTCGGCAGGCCCAATTCACGACCCAGGGCCCGAACCTCGTCCTTGAACAACTCGCGCAGCGGTTCGACCAGCTTCAGGCCCATCTTCTCGGGCAGACCGCCAACATTGTGGTGTGATTTGATGGTGACCGAAGGGCCGCCCGAAAAGCTGACGCTTTCGATCACGTCGGGGTACAGCGTGCCTTGCGCAAGGAATTCGGCGCCCTCAATCTGGTTGGCGTATTTCTGGAACACGTCAATGAACAGCTTGCCGATGATCTTGCGCTTGGTTTCAGGGTCCGACTGCCCGTCAAGTTCGCCAAGGAACAGGTCGCTTTCATCGGCGTGGATCAGCGGAATGTTGTAATTGTCGCGGAACATCGACACGACTTCGTCGGCCTCGTTCATGCGCAACAACCCGTGATCGACAAAGACGCAAGTCAGCTGATCGCCAATCGCTTCGTGGATCAGAACCGCCGCAACAGACGAATCGACGCCGCCGGACAGGCCGCAAATGACCTTCTTGTCGCCCACCTGTTCGCGGATCTTGCGGATCGCCTCTTCGCGGTAGGCCCCCATGGTCCAGTCGCCGGAAAAACCAGCCTCGCGGACAAAGTTTTCGTACAGCGTCTTGCCGTTCGGCGTGTGATGCACCTCGGGGTGGAACTGAACTGCATAGAATTTGCGGGCAGGATCGGCGGTGATCGCGAAAGGCGCACCGGGCGAGGTTCCGTAAACCTGAAAGCCGGGCGCAATTTCCGACACGTGGTCGCCATGGCTCATCCAGACCTGTTCGCGGCCCGACCCATCCATGAACCAGCCGGTTAGCAGGTCGGCGCGATCGTCCGTCGGGGTTACATAAGCGCGGCCAAATTCGGCCGTGGCATGTTCGCCCGCTTCGACCTTGCCGCCCAGATCATGCATCATGACCTGCTGGCCATAACAGATGCCAAGGATCGGCACGCCCAGATCATAGGCGGCTTTCGGCGGGCGGGGCGAACCGTCGCGCATCACCGAATCCGGTCCACCGGAAAAAATGATGGCTTTGGGCGCGAATTCGGTCAGGAACGTATCTGTGACGTTCTGATAAGGGTGAATTTCGCAATAGACGTTCAGTTCGCGCAGGCGGCGAGCGATCAGCTGCGTCACCTGGCTGCCAAAGTCGATGATGAGAAGGCGGTCATGGGATGTCTGCGTCATGACGCCTCCTAATCCGGTGCGGTTAAGCTGGCAAGAGGTGGCAGACCTTAACCCATCGATTCCGATGCCTTTGCCCCCCGTTGTTGCCCCCGATTGACGTCCGCGCGGTGACTCCACAGCGCAATCGCCGACCAGGTCAGCAGATACAACAGACCGATTCCAATAACCGCCTCCCCCGGCAGCGGGCCGATATCGGCGCGGCGCACAGCCTCGTCCACGGATTGCGCCGGGGTGGGATGCACGGTGATTTTGCCGATAAAGGCCAGTGTCTGGATCACCAGAATCCACAGGTAATTGCGCCGGATGCGCCGCCCTATCGCGGTCAGAAAACTGGTGTGATAGCGCGGCTTGAGATAATCATTGGCCAGGGTTTTCTGCCAGTTTTCTTCCAGATGCAGGTCGCCGTCATCCAGCATCGGCGCATAGAAATGTGTCTCCATCCATCGGGCCCGGGCGCGCCAGACGTTGAAATACCGGTATCGACGCGCCTCCAGCATCAAAAACAGGATGATCAGAACCCCGACCAGAATCAGCGGCAAAGGCGAGGCATCAGGGGACGCGAAAGAGATCGACAGGGCGACACCCAACGTCACAACAGCCCAGTTCGTGGTGGTGTCCAGCCGCGTGCGCCAGATCGTACTGCGATAAACTTCGCCGCGATAAAGATGTGCAACGGCAGTGATTTCAGATGAACTCAATGACTTTCGTTCGGTATCCGCGTCCGTATTCGTGTCGGTAATTGCCGTATCCTCCCAATAGCAGCCAAGGCGTGTCAGACCCTGCCCGACGCCATCTTGCACGGGGTCTTCCGCAAGGTCAAAGGGCCGCTCCGGGGCATGTTCGATGTCGCGTATGTCGTTTTTTCCCCTCATGCGCCGTAATTCTCAATCGGTCGACGCGTATGGTGGGCTATCACAAGCCAAACGCAGGCGGACGGATCCGGGAGACAGACACATGGCCGAAGCAGCAACAAAGCGCAGAACACGTGGTGGTGGCGGTGCGGCCCGTCGGGCCGAGCGGACAGCTGTTCGGATCGAAGCGGCCAAGTATATCGAACGCAACATCCCGAATTTCGAGATCCTGAACGAAGAAGCGTTGGAAATCATCGAAACCAACGCCGAAACCGTGCTGGCCGAGATTGGCGTGAACTTTGTCAACAACCCTGCCGCACTTGAACGCTGGCGCGAAGCCGGGGCCGAGATCGAAGGCGAACGGGTCCGCATCCCGCGTGGATTGGCACGCAAACTGTGCGAAACCGCGCCGTCCAGCTATACCCAACACGCCCGCAACCCTGACCGCAACGTGGTAATCGGTGGCAAAACTCTGGTCTGCGCGCCGGTTTATGGCCCCCCGTTTGTACGCGATGTCGCTGGTGGGCGCCGCTATGCCACGATGGACGATTTCCGCAAATTCGTGAAGCTGGGCTATATGTCCAAGTGGCTGCATCATTCCGGCGGCACCGTGTGCGAACCCACCGACGTGCCGGTCAACAAGCGGCATCTGGACATGCTGCACGCCCATATGACCCTGTCGGACAAGCCGTTCATGGGCTCGGTCACCGAACCCAGCCGCGCGCAGGATTCGGTCGAGATGTGTGAGATCCTGTTCGGCAAGGATTTCGTGCAGGAAAACACCGTGATGACCTCGCTGATCAACATCAACTCGCCGCTCACGTTTGACGACGTGATGATGGGCGCGCTTGAGGTTTACGCGAAGAACAATCAGGCCTGCATCGTATCCCCGTTCATCGTCGGCGGGGCCATGGCTCCGGTATCGGTCGCAGGCACTCTGACACAGGTTCTGGCAGAGGTTCTGGCCGGGATCGCCTATTCGCAACTGGTGCGCCCCGGTGCCCCGGTGATTTTCGGCGCCTTCGTGTCGTCAATCGACATGAACAGTGGCGCGCCGACGTTCGGCACACCCGAAGCCAGCAACATTCTGTATGGCGCCGGTCAACTGGCCCGCCGTCTGGGTCTGCCGTTCCGTTCGGGCGGCTCGCTGTGCGGATCGAAATTGCCCGATGCGCAAGCCGCCTATGAAACCGCGAACACGCTAAACACAGCCTTGCTGGGGGGCGTGAACTTCATGCTGCACAGCTGTGGCTGGCTGGAAGGCGGGCTGGTCAGCTCGTTTGAGAAATTCGTGATGGATGCCGATCAGCTCGGCGTTCTGCATAAAGTCGCCGAAGGAGTATCCGTCGACGAAAACGCCCAGGCCATGGGCGCCATCGCCGAGGTCGGTCCGGGCGGTCACTATCTGGGGTGCGAACACACACAGGCCAATTTCAAGGACGCCTTCTGGCGGTCGGGCGTGTTTGACTACAAGCCGTTCGAAACCTGGGAAGAAGAAGGCGCGCGCGATACCCAGGCGCTGGCGGCGGAAAAGGTTAACACGATGCTGGCGACCTATCAGCAGCCCGCTTTGGATCCGGCCATTGCCGGTGCTCTGGCCGAATACATCGCCCAGAAAAAAGCATCGATGCCAGACGCCTTCATGTGACTTGCTGACGGCGTCACGCACTCAAAGACTCTGCGTTCGGACAGTCCGGAAACGGGCGGTGGTTTTTCGAACGCAGGGTTCGATTCAGTGGCGAAACTGGATTGTACAAAACGGCACAACCACCGTCCGGGGCCTGTACAAAACGGACCAAACGCGGCGCTTTACGCGGTACTCAGGCATGTTTGGGGCTTGACCCTGCCCCGCGAAGGGGTGCTCATGTCGCAAATTCCCGACACCGGAAAGCCAAGTGTCCAATACTCTCAAAGCTGCACTTTGGATGCTCGGGGCAATTGCCTCTTTCTCGTCTATGGCGGTCGCTGGCCGTGAGCTAAGCACGGTGCATGATACCTTTGAAATCATGATGTACCGCAGCTTTGTCGGTATCCTTGTCGTGTCGCTGATTCTGACGGTCACGCGCCGATGGGGTCAAGTAACGACCAGGCATTTTGGCTTGCAAGTCACTAGAAACACTGTACATTTTATCGGCCAAAACCTTTGGTTCTTCGCGATCACGGTCGCCCCATTGGCGCAGGTTTTCGCGCTCGAATTCACCAACCCGCTCTGGGTCATTGTCCTGTCCCCGATGCTTTTGGGCGAACGCCTGACCCGGGTCCGCGTCGTGTCTGCAGTGATTGGGTTCATCGGGATTCTGATCGTCGCACGCCCCGGCGCGACCGAGTTGAACATCGGCGTCATCACCGCCGCCAGCGCGGCGTTTTTCTTCGCCCTGACCACAATCGCCACCAAGCGTTTGACGGGTCTTGTCAGTATCGCGTGCATCATGTTCTGGCTCACAGTTATTCAAGCTTTTCTAGGACTTATCGGATCTTCCTATGATGGAATGATCACCCTGCCAACGGCTCAGACAGCGCCGTTTCTGGTGCTTGTCGGCCTTGCAGGGCTGCTGGCGCATTTCTGTATCACCAACGCCCTCGCGATTGCCCCGGCCACCGTTGTCATCCCCTTTGACTTCGCCCGCCTGCCCGCCATCGCCATCGTCGGCATGTTGCTTTACAACGAACCGCTCGACGTCTGGGTGCTAGTAGGAGCGTTGGTAATCTTTGGCGGGAATTATCTGAATATTCTCAGCGAAACCCGCAAGAATCGGGTCGCCTGAACGCCTGAATTTCTCTCATAAACAGTTATGAACACTCAAAAATCCATATCCCCCCGCGCCTGGGGCGAGCTTGCGCTTCTTGGTCTGATCTGGGGCGGATCTTTTCTGTCGATCCGCATCGCGTTAGATGAGGTACCCGTCGTAACTGCTGTTCTTCACAGGACTTTTTGGGCTATGCTGGTATTATGGGGCATGGTTTTTGCCCTCAGGTTGCCCATCCCGCGTGATCCCCGGATCTGGTTCAGTTTCCTGGTCATGGGTCTGTTGAACAACGTCATTCCCTTTGGTCTGATGACATGGGGACAGCTGCATGTGGAAAGTGGCCTGACCTCGATCCTGAATGCGGCCACGGCGGTGTTCGGCGTGATTGTGGCAGCGATGGTTTTTGCGGATGAACGTCTGACAGTTCGCAAGATCATCGGTGTCGGTCTTGGGTTTCTGGGCGTCGCGACGGCCATCGGTCTGGAACAATTCCTGACGTTTGATCTGCGCAGTACCGCGCAGCTTGCGATCCTCGGAGGCACCATTAGTTACGCATTTGCAAGTGCTTGGGCGCGCAAGCGGCTTGGAAACCTGCCGCCTCAGATCGCCGCTGCGGGGATGCTGACCGGGTCGACGCTGGTCTTGATCCCCGCGGCCCTGATCATTGACGGGCCTGTGGGCTTTGATCTGCAGCCAGTGACCTGGGCCGCCATCGCGTATTATGCGCTGATCGCCACCGCCGGAGCGTATCTGTTGTACTACCGTGTGCTTGCCATGGCCGGTGCTGGTAATCTGATGCTGGTGACCTTGCTGATCCCACCTGTTGCCATCGTTCTGGGCGCATGGGTTCTGGACGAAGAACTGCCGCCACGCGCCTTTGTCGGGTTTGCCCTTCTGGGGCTGGGCCTGCTGATCCTGAACGGGAAATTCGGGCGCCGCCGCGATTGACCCCGCTCGCGACCCTGTCTAGCAAGGGTTGAAAAGAGGGATCGGGTCAGATGCTGTACAACTCGGCTAAAGAATGGCGGGACGCCCCGCGCAAGCGCATTTTGTTTTTTGGCATGTCTGGCTTGGGAAAAACCTATGTCAGCAACATCTTGCGCGACGCCGGTAGCTGGTTTCACTATAGCATCGATTACCGCATCGGCACCCGGTACATGGGGGAATACATCACCGACAACGCCAAAGCCGAGGCGATGAAGGTGCCGTTCCTGCGGGATCTTTTGCTGACGGATTCGATCTATATCGGCTCCAACATCAGCTTTGAGAACCTGACGCCGGTGTCCACTTATCTTGGCAAGCCCGGCGATACAGCACGTGGCGGTCTGCCCATCGAAGAATATCGCCGCCGGCAGGAACAGTTCAGGCTGGCTGAAATCCACGCCCTGCTGGACACCGAGTACTTTATCGACCGTTCCGAGCGGCTGTATGGGTATCCGAATTTCATCTGCGATACTGGTGGATCAATCTGCGAATGGGTCGACCCGTCAAACCCGGATGATCCGGTGCTGAGCGAACTGGCCAAACACAGTTTGATGATCTGGATCAAGGGCGACGAGGCCCATACCGAAGAACTGATCCGTCGCTTTGATCGGGCACCCAAGCCGATGTCCTACCAGCCTGAATTTCTGGCAAGGATGTGGACCGCTTATCTGAGCGAAAACAACTGCATGGAAGAAGATGTTAATCCGGATACCTTCATCCGCTGGACCTATGCCAAGGCGATGGCCCACCGCCAGCCACGCTATCAGGCGATGGCCGATAACTGGGGGATCACTGTCACCGCAGAACAGATGGCCGCGATCCGCGATGCCGAGGACTTTACCAGTCTGATCGCCGAAACGCTTGAGATGCAGGGATAAATCCATTATCCCAGCACACCTTTATCCTGAATCCCAAACAAACGGCTTAAGAACATGCCCATCAAAATCCCCGCAGATCTTCCCGCCTTTGACGTGCTCACGCGCGAGGGTGTGATGGTGATGGACGACGATGCGGCCGTTCATCAGGATATTCGTCCGCTGAAAATCGGGTTGCTGAACCTGATGCCGAAGAAGATCCAGACCGAAAACCAGTTCGCGCGCCTGATCGGAGCGACTCCGCTTCAGATCGAACTGACGCTGATCCGGATGAGCGACCACAGAACCCGGAACACGGCGGCTGAACATATGGCCAGTTTTTATCGCCCGTTTCAGGAGGTCAAAGACCTGAAACTGGACGGTCTGATCATCACAGGTGCGCCGATTGAACATCTTGAATTCACGGATGTGGATTACTGGAATGAATTGACCGAGATTTTTGAGTGGACCCAAACCAACGTGCACTCGACCTTTGGCGTCTGCTGGGGCGGGATGGCGATGATTTACCATCTGCACAAGGTCAAGAAGCATATGCTGGATCACAAGGCATTCGGCTGTTTTCGGCATCAAAACCTTGAGCCGGCATCGCCGTTTCTTCGTGGGTTTTCAGATGATTGCGTCATACCTGTCAGTCGTTGGACCGAAATGAAGCAGGCTGAAATTGACGCGGTGCCAGCGCTGAAAACACTGCTTGGCAGTGATGAAGTCGGGCCTTGTCTGGTCGAAGATCCCGAACATCGCGCGCTCTATATCTTCAACCATTTCGAATATGACAGCGATACGCTCAAGCAAGAATATGATCGCGATGTTGAAAGCGGGACGGCGATTAACGTGCCGGTGAACTATTACCCCGATGATGATCCAAGCCAGCGACCGCAAAACCGGTGGAGATCGCACGCGCACCTTCTATATGGAAACTGGATAAACCAGATTTATCAGACAACCCCGTTCGATATTGATAAGATTGGCCAGTAACCTCCTGTTCTTCATTGCTTTAGCCTCGGTTGCTGGGGTCGCTCTGGTGCTGTGGAAAGCGGCCCGGCACGAAACACGTGCCGAAGCCGCATATCCGCCCACGGGCCAGATCGTGGATCTGGACGGGGTCAAAGTACATGCTCAGGTCATGGGCCGTGGTCCGGATGTTGTGCTGATCCATGGATCCAGCGGCAATTTGCGGGACATGACATTTCGCCTGGCCCCGGCGCTTGCTGACCGCTATCGGGTGATCGCGTTCGATCGGCCCGGGCATGGCTATTCTGACCGGATCAACACGACTGGCGCCACCATTGCTCAGCAGGCCGATCTGATGCGGCGTGCAGCGCAGGAACTGGGCGCAGATAAACCCATCGTGTTGGGACAAAGCTATGGCGGGGCTGTTGCTCTGGCCTGGGCTGTCCATCATCCCGATGCGCTGTCGGCACTGGTTCCGGTTTCGGGCGCCTCTCACCCCTGGACGACGCCGCTGGGCATGTTTTACCGGGTCACGTCCTCACGTCTGGGCAGCGCCTTGATCGTGCCCTTGCTGACCGCGTTTGTCAGCGATCAGCGGGTCGAACACGAACTTGCCTCGGTCTTTGCCCCGCAAACCACGCCCGACGGGTATGGGCATCATTTCGGCCCCGGATTGACCCTGCGGCGTAAATCCTTGCGGGCCAATGCGGTGCAGCGGGCGAATTTACTAAATGAAATAAAGGCGCAGTTTCAATCCTATCGCGACATTTCAGTCCCGACCGAGATCCTGCACGGTACGGACGACGCAACGGTCAGTATTTCGATCCACGCCGAGGCGCTGGTGCGTGACATTCCAGACGCGGTTCTGACCCGGTTGGATGGGATCGGCCACATGCCACAACACGTCGCCGTGCCCGAAATTGTGGCTGCCGTGGATCGTGCTGCCGTACGGGCGGGTTTGCGTTAATCCGATTAACATCCCATATTACCCTGAAAGACCAAGACCAAAAGGCAGGCACATGACCCTTCCCTTCGACGGCGCGATTTCGCGTTTTTTCAAGGACGAAGCCCCGGATCAGATCCGGAATGCGATCAAGCGGGCCGAGAAAAACGATATCCTTGACCCCGATTATCCACATTCAGAACGGCTGGCCCGCAAGGTCTATGAGAAAGAGCTTGAGGCGTTGCAGATCGAACTGGTCAAAATGCAGTACTGGGCCAAGGAAACCGGTCAGCGGGTCATGATGATCTTCGAAGGTCGGGATGCCGCCGGCAAAGGCGGAACGATCAAGCGATTTCGTGAATATCTGAACCCACGCGGTGCGCGCGTCGTGGCGTTGGCAAAACCGACCGAAGCCGAGCAGACGCAATGGTATTTCCAACGCTATATCGATCATCTGCCCTCGGGTGGTGAGATCGTTTTTTTTGACCGCAGTTGGTACAATCGTGGCGTCGTTGAACACGTGTTTGGCTTTTGCGAACCCGACCAACGTGAACGGTTCTTTCGCCAGGTGGTGCCGTTTGAGCAGACGTTGGCCAATGACGGAGTGCATGTGTTCAAGTTTTGGCTGAACGTGGGCCAGGCTGAACAGTTACGCCGTTTTCTGGATCGCGAACAGGATCCGCTGAAGCAGTGGAAACTCAGCTCGATCGACGTCAAAGGCCTGCAGAAATGGGATGCTTATTCGGATGCGATCAAGGATACCCTGACCCGCAGCCAATCTGACGCGACGCCGTGGACCGTGATCCGCTCGGACGACAAGCGGCGCGCGCGTTTATCGGCCATTCGGCATGTTCTGTTGACACTGGACTATGACCGCAAGGACGAAAAGGCGCTCGGGGGTGCTGATCCGTTGATATGTGGCGGGCCGGAGATCTGGGGTGGCTAAAAAGCGTGGTTATCATCACGGCAACCTGCGTCAGGCCCTCATCGAAGCCGCCCTGCAGCTGATCGAAGAGAAAGGCCCGACCGGCTTTACCCTGTCAGAGGCGGCCAAGACGGCTGGTGTCACGCCAGCGGCGGTCTACCGCCACTTTGCAGGTCGCGAAGACCTGATCGCCGAGGCCGCGCGACAGGGCTTTGAGATGTTCGCGGATCTGATGCAATTTGCCTATGACAAAGGCCAGCCATCGGCATTGGCGGCGTTTGAGGCGACAGGTCGAGCGTATCTGGCGTTTGCCCGCAAGAACCCAGGCCATTATATCGCGATGTTCGAAAGCGGTATCTCGCTGAACCGAACACCTGAACTGGCCGCCGCTGCGGCCCGCGCGCGCAGTGTTTTGGAGCAGGCTGCGGCGGATCTGTCCCAACGCATCCCGCCTGAAAAGCGCCCGCCGGCATCGATGTTCAGTGCGCATATCTGGGCGCTCAGCCACGGAGTCGTTGAACTTTATGCGCGCAATACGGGCACGGCATCGCCCTTTCCGCCCGAAGACCTGCTTGAAACCGGGATCGGGATTTACCTGCGTGGCCTTGGCCTGATCGCGCCAGATGAATGAGCGTTTTCTTGACCTTCTGGAAATCCGCATGATAGCGACCCTGCGAAACAGCTTGTGCTGGGCATTTACAGACTCGGAACTGGAACCCGGCTGTGTTTGCAAGTCTGAAACCCGCAGTTTTGCCGAGGATCGACGTGGCTGAAAAAACCGCAAAGACTGATAGCGCCGCGACGCCTGCTCCCCTGATTTCGGTCATCACCGCGACCTGGAACTTGGTTCAATCGGGTCGTGCAGACAGTTTCAAGCGTATGGTCGAATGTATCAACAGCCAGTCGTTCAGGGAATATGAGCACATCATTCAGGACGGCGCATCTGACGATGGAACGCAGGATCTGATAAAAAACGTGACGGCCGATTCAGACAAGGTCCGGTTTTATTCTGCACCTGATCTGAACCTGTACGACGCAATGAACAAAGCAGCCGCCCATGCAACGGGTGACTATTTGCTGTTCGTCAACTCGGACGACGCCTTGGTGTCGGCTGACATATTTCAGAATGTCGCTGATCGCTTGCAGCAGACAAACGCTGATTATGCCTTTGGTCGGGACGTTCCGATTTCGAGTGATGGGCAACAGCAGGAATCCGCACGTACGAATGTCAAAGCCGTTTTGCAGCGCATGCCCTTTGGGCACAACTCGGTCTTTATTCGACGCTCAGTTTTTTTGAAGCTTGAGGGTCATGACATTTCTTATCCGGCAGGCGCAGATTACGACCTGATACTTCGCATGATTGCGCAGGGGTATTCGGGGCTGGATCTTGAGATGCCGATTTCGGCGTATTGGACACGCGGCGTATCTGCGGATGTGGATCAGGTCGCCAAGGATCGCGCCAGGACGTGGAAGGCGTTTTTTGAAACCCTTGACGCAGGCAACGGTTTGTCCTTGGCGGCGTATGAGCGCTGTTCGCGAAACGGGCATTTACCGGTTGGCGTCCTGTTTCGTGTGATCAGATCCGCTGATACAACACCACCGCTAAGGGCTGCCGCCTGGCATAGCCTTGCCAAGTCTTTGAAGCGCAGTGTGCAACCCTGGCGTTTTAAATAGCTGGCCGCCACAGCGCCGATCGGCGCCTATTGAGTTAGGGCTGCTTGCTGCGGGCGATGAAAATGTCGTGTTCGATGTCCCATATCAGACCGTGGCTGTCGGCCCATTCCACCAGAAAACTGCGCGACGGATACTGCGAAAACCCCGGTTTGGCCGGATCGAAACAGCGCATGTCGTCTATCATCACGGCGACGGCGTCCCATTGGGCCATATTGTCCGATATCGCCTGCAGTTCTTCCCGTACGGGGCAATCAGTTTCGCCCTGAAACGTGCCCTCGCCCGAATAATGTCCATCCAGCCAGAAGCAGACATTGCCTGACAATTTCGGGATCAGGTCGGGAAACACGTCTTCGCTGACGCCCTTGATCACCTCGACGTTGGGATTGTCCGCAAACCGAGCCGTAGCCGAGGCATGCAGTTCAGGCATCGGTTCAATGGTGTGGATCTGCGCCGCAAACTTGTCCAGAAAGGCGGTGGTATTGCCCATATTGGTGCCGGTTTCGACCCAGGTTGCATCCGGCAAGGCATAGCGTTGCAGCACACTGCGTTTGGCCACGGCCGGGGCCGGTACATCAAACCCATCTTCCAGCCAGTCGATCAGGGCCGAGCCGTACCGAATACGCTTGTAAAACCGGCTGTCTTTGAACCCCATGTCACGATCCCCAGGCTGTGCGCATTTTATACGTTGGCGGCAGAATAGTTCGCAAAAAAGGCCGCGCAACAGTGTGAGCGGCCTTTTCTGTAATTTGTCGCAATAGCGATTAACGCTTCGAGAACTGGAAGCTCCGGCGCGCCTTGCGCTTACCGTATTTCTTCCGTTCCACAACGCGGCTGTCGCGGGTCAGGAAGCCAGCGGCTTTCAAAGCGCCACGCAGCGACGGATCATAAAGCTGCAGGGCTTTGGACACACCGTGCTTGACCGCGCCGGCCTGACCCGAAAGGCCACCGCCTTTGACGGTTGCATTGACGTCGAACTGGTCTTCGACACCGGCAACCTGGAACGGTTGGCGCAGGATCATCTGCAGCACCGGACGGGCGAAATAGATTTTCATCTCTTTGCCGTTGACGGTCACTTTGCCGGAACCCGGCTTGATCCAGACGCGGGCGACCGCGTCCTTCCGCTTGCCAGTTGCATAAGAGCGGCCCAGCTCGTCGCGCACGGGCTCGTGCGAGACCAGTTCTTCGGCCACGGTTTCGACGCCTGCGACGGCGCTCAACTCTTCGAGAGTGGTGATCTGATCAGCCATCTGGTTCAGCTCCGGGTGTTTTTCTTGTTCATGGACTTCACGTCCAGAACTTCAGGGGCCTGGGCTTCATGCGGGTGATCGCCACCGGCATAAACGCGCAGATTGGTCATTACCGAACGGCTCAGGCGGTTGCCCGGCAGCATGCGCTTGACGGCCTGGGTCACGACGCGCTCGGGGTGCGCACCTTCCAGGATCTGCTGTTTGGTACGAGATTTGATGCCGCCCGGATGGCCGGTGTGCCAATAGAAGTGCTCTTCGCGCTTCTTGCCAGTCATCTGCACCTTTTCGGCGTTGATGATGATGACATTGTCACCCATGTCCATGTTTGGTGTAAACGAGGCTTTATGCTTGCCGCGCAGACGCATGGCAACGATCGAGGCAAGACGACCCAGAACAACGCCTTCGGCGTCGATCAGGATCCATTTCTTGTCGATGTCTGCCGGAGTCGCAGAAAAGGTTTTCATCGCTTCGGTCCTGTTTGACGTGAAAAGCGGGCGCACCGTGCACCCGCCAGAATTCGATGGATGGGGTATATGGAAACCCCGTGCTCTGGTCAATGCCGTCAAGATCTAAATAAGTGCATCTTATCAATGGCTTGCAAATTAGGTATAATAATACCCCACCTTTAGACGCTTATGCTCCCCGATGGATTGTCCAGCAGATCGCGCAGCCGCTGCATTGCGTCTTCAAACGTCGACAAAGGCAGGCCAGCGTTAACAGCCATACGCACCGCATGGGGCGTTCGGGCATTGCGACAGGCATAATCTTCGGACGGGCGAATACGAACGCCGACGTTTTCGGCGGCCATACAGAACGCCCCTGCCCTCCAGCCTTCTGGCAACGTCAGCCACATGAACGGCGTTTCCGGATGCCAGCCCAGTTGATACATGCCCAGAATGTTCGCGGCAGTTTGCAGGTAGCGGCTGTTGACCCGACGCATCTCGGCTTCGATTTGGGGCAATTGCGGATGGGTCAGTAGCGCCGCAATCAGGTCGGTGATCAGGGTCGAAACGCCAAAGAACCCGTACTCGGCTGTCCGACGCATGCGCGTAGCCGCGCCATCCGGCCCGATAGAAAAGCCAAAGCGCAAGGCGGGAGTCAGTGATTTTGACACCGAAGACGTGTACCAGCTCCGCTCGGGCGCGAGCATCCGATAGGACGGCGCGTTGCCGTCGCGGACCATATAACAGGCGTCTTCCAGAATTTGCAGATCGTTCCGCCGGGCCACGGCAACAAGCGCCTCTCGCCGGTGGGTCGGTGTGAACAGCCCTGTCGGGTTGTGCACATCTGCCGTGGTGCAAAATATCTGCGCGTCGTGATTGCGCGCGGCGGCGTCTAGAGCTTCGGGGATGACGCCATGTTCATCCATTGCAACCGGCACGACATCTGCACGCAACAACTCGGCAGCGCGGCGGAACCCAGGGTATGACAGCTCTTCGACCAGAATTGCGGGGCGACGCCCGCGCAGCAGAGTCTGGAACAGCAACGAGATGGCATTCTGTCCGCCGTTCGCCAAAACCACCTGATGTTCAGCAATCGGCCCCAGCGGCAACCCGTCAAGCCAGTGCACCACGGCTTCGCGGGCCGGGCGGGCCCCGGCCTGACTTGGATAGTGCATCAGGCCCGAGGGCGGCAGTGCGGCGATGTCTGCCAAAAGACTTCGGATCAGCGTTGTCTGACCGGTGTTGGGCAGATGCGGCGAAAACAGGTTAACCTCGTGGTCCGAGATCGGCGGCGCATTATGCGCGATAACGTCGATTTCTATGGGGCGGCCAGAAGCGGTTTTGTCTTCGAAGAAAGGTTTCGCGACAAAGGTGCCGCGCCCGACTTCGGCTGTCAGAACGCCTTCGTCGGTGAGGACCGTATAGGCCCGTGCGACCGTCCCCGGCGTGATGCTGAGTTGGAAGGCCAGTTCCCGAACCGGAGGCAGTTTGGCGCCAACGGATAACTTGCCGGTCTCAATTGCCTTACGGATCGTTTCGGACACTTGCTTGTACTTCGGCCCGTCGGCGTTTGGCAGGGTGTTTGGCCAAATTGTACCCATTACAATCTTTCCTTTGAACTTGTGGCAACTTTGAATGTACCAATAATGCATGCCAAGTAAAGGCTATTGTATTGGTACAATGGAAAGGGAAGTGACCAATGACCCGTTTGATGCAAACGAATGCTCTGATGCTGTTGACCACCAGCCCCCGGCTGCCGCTGATCGCTGCTGTGGCGATCCGTTTTGCCAGCGTGGTCACGGAATGGGAACATAATCGCCGAACCCGACACGTCCTCAAACACCTCGACAATCATATGCTGGAAGATGTTGGCCTGACCCCTGCCGAAGCGCGCAGGGAAGCTGCGCGACCGTTCTGGCAGTCCTGATCCGAATTCCCCGTCCGACACTTCGGACCTCTTACTGGCCGGGGCTTGTCCCCGGCCCTTTTTTTTTGTCGCGGCCCTATTCGGGGCGGCAGACTTCATCGCGGGTGATCGCCACAAGGGTTCGATACACCAGACCGGCGATGATGACGCAGAGTGTCAATAGGGACATAAAACCAATGACTTGATGCGCCATGGATTGCATAATGTGTGCGTATCGGAACGAGGCTATTGTCAGGGCCGCCACCGGAAAGGACAACGCCCACCAGGACAACGCAAACGGCAAGCGCACTAGCTTTGGCAACTGCATCACGATCAGCAGCGCAAAAACGTAAGCAGAGTTCAGAAGAATGCGGGCGAAAGGATCAATCTGGCCTACCAAGTTGTAGTAAGCGACAAAAGCCACTGCCGGCGGGGCGATCAGGATCACCATCGTCGGGAACAACCGCCCGGGAATCGGATCGTGAAACACCATGCGATTGAACACCAGGGTCAGCAGAACGATCCAGAAGATCATTCCGCCCGAGAAAAACAGCCACGACACCTCAGTGTATCCCATATGTGCCCCGGCGACTGGTACAATGACGTTGCCAACGGCAGGAATGAACCACGCAGGCGTCAGGTGCCCCTGTTCAAACGACCGGTTGCTTATCCACCCTGTCAGAACTGAAAGCGTCAGGATGCCTTGTGCGGCCACGCCCATTAGCCACACGATCCGGGCAATTCCAGGAAAGTCCGTATAGAGCGCAGTGGCTGTCAGCAGCAGGGCGATTGACATGGTCGGGAAGAACGCCAGCTTGACGGGATGGTTCCATTCATCTTTGAGCGCGTCTGGATATCGCAAAAACTTTAGCGCGTAGATTCCTGCGATACATGCAAAAACCAAGATTGAGACCGCAAGGAACACGTGCGATGCCACATCGGCCACAGGCAAAAAGGGGCTGGAGGACTGGAAAGCCAAAGTCAGCCCCATCAGCCCCATGATCACCGCAAAGAACGTCACTGGAAAATGCTCCAGTCGGCTGAACGAAGCCGTTTCGGGGCCGGATAATGTGTCGATGTTGTGATTCATGGGCGACCCCAGGTTGGTGTTTGTCCGGAGTCCCGCATGTCGGTTGCTCGCGGACATTGATACAAATCAAACCTGCAGATCAGAGTGATCGTGTCGGGTCTTTCTGGCGGCCTTTAATGCATCAGCCGACATGCACCGGCGGGATTGAATAGGTCATGCTGGCCCGCGCGACTGGTTTGTCCGATCCATCCGAAAACATCAGCACATCTCCGACAGCCAGAGCGCGACCCAGTTTTAACAGGCGGCAGTGAGCAACCACGTCCTTGTCGGCCTCGGGCTTGCGCATGAAATCCAGCGAGCAATTTGTGGTCACGGCCAGTGCCTTACGCCCGATCCGCGCCAGCACCATCGCATAAACACACACATCTGCCAGCGCGAACATCGACGGGCCAGACACGGTTCCACCGGGCCTCAGGTGCCGCTCGGCGGTCAGCAGCCGCATGGTAATGGAGTCTTCGGTCAGTTCATCAATCGAAAAATCGTTTCGGATTTGCGGAAACACCTCGTTCAGGTAGTCGGTCAGTTCTTCCTTGTTCAGCGCCAGTGACATGCTTTTCCTTCCCCGTCGTTCCCCATAGAGTTGCCGCAGGATCAATAGGGAGGGCAAGATGGCAATTCTGGAACGTCACGACACGGGGGCCGTGGCCCATCTAAAAATGAACGCGCCTGAGCGTTTGAATGCCCTCTCGGATGAGATGATCGCGGCGTTGCAGAGCGAACTTGATGCGCTGAAACAAGATCGCTCGATTCGGGTTGTGACGCTGTCGGGCGCGGGCAAGGCGTTCTGCGCAGGGCACGATCTGAAACAGATGACTGCGGGCCGACAGGCGGAAGATGGCGGGAGGGCCTATTTCAAGGACCTGTTTGATCGCTGTACCGCGATGATGACCTCGATTCAAACCCTGCCGCAGCCGGTTATTGCCAAGGTTCACGGCATCGCCACGGCGGCGGGTTGTCAAATGGTTGCGACCTGCGACCTGGCCGTTGCCGCCGAAGGCACCCGGTTTGGTGTGAACGGCGTTAATATTGGCCTGTTTTGTTCAACTCCAATGGTTGCTCTGTCGCGCAACATACCACGCAAGCAGGCGTTAGAGATGCTGACCACAGGCCAGTTCATCGAAGCCGCGCGCGCCGAAACCCTGGGGCTTATCAACAAGGCGGTGCCCCCAGACCAGTTGGACGCGGCCACCGAAGAACTGGCTTCGACCATCGCGGACAAACTGGGCGCTGCTGTCAAAATCGGGAAAGAGGCGTTTTATCAGCAGATCCAGATGCCCATGGCCGATGCCTATGCATATGCCAGCGACGTCATGGTCGAAAACATGCTGTATCGCGATACCGAAGAAGGCATTGCGGCTTTCATCGACAAGCGGGACCCCGATTGGCAGCAATAGGGCGATCGTTTCACGAAATCGCTGGCATTGTTTCCAATCCGGCACTTTCAATATGGGCAAGACTATGTCACTTACGTGGCACGGTTAACACCGAGACGCTTTTTGGGTCGCCGCAGGCTCCATGTCCCTCCAGCCGGATCTCTCTCCGGTCGACAGGCAGCCGCGGCGACCCCAAAACACCCCCGCCACAATCTCATATCTGATCAAAAGACATCGAATTTCGCCTTGACTGGCATTCGCGACGTTGCCCTTGGCCTTTGATCCCCCTATGTCGCTGCCCATGACACATACGCTTCACATAGTCGGCGGCGGCATGGCCGGGTCCGAAGCTGCCTGGCAGGCAGCCCAGATGGGGGTTCCCGTGGTGCTGCACGAGATGCGGCCAAACGTCGAAACCTTCGCGCATAGAACCGGTCACTTCGGTGAGATGGTTTGTTCCAATTCATTCCGTTCTGATGACAACGAACAGAACGCCGTTGGCCTTCTGCATTGGGAAATGCGCGCTGCGAACGGGCTGATCATGTCTGCGGCCGATCATCACCGCCTGCCCGCTGGCGGCGCGTTGGCGGTTGACCGGGATCCCTTTGCTGAAACCGTGACCGCGCGTCTGAACGCCCATCCGCTGATCTCGACCTCTTTTGAAGAAATCACCGAACTGCCTGACGACGGCCAGTGGATCATTGCCACGGGTCCCCTGACATCGCCCGGGTTGGGGGCTGCGATCAGCGCCGAAACCGGGGCCGAGGCGCTTGCTTTTTTCGACGCCATTGCGCCCATCGTTTATGCGGACAGCATCGACATGGATCAGGCGTGGAAGCAATCGCGCTATGATAAAGGCGAAACCGAAGACGAGCGGACCGCATACATCAACTGCCCTATGGACCGCGACCAATACGAAGCCTTCATCGACGCGCTTCTGGCCGCAGACAAGACCGAATTTCACGAAGGTGAAACCGCCGGGTACTTCGATGGTTGTCTGCCGATTGAAGTCATGGCCGAACGCGGGCGCGAGACCCTGCGATTTGGCCCGATGAAACCCGTGGGGTTGACCAACCCGCATCAACCCGATGTCAAAGCCTATGCCGTGGTTCAACTTCGCCGCGATAACGCATTGGGCACGCTGTATAATATCGTCGGGTTTCAGACCAAGATGAAATACGGGGCGCAGACCGACGTCTTTCGGATGATCCCGGGCCTGCAGGACGCCAGCTTTGCGCGGCTGGGCGGTATTCATCGCAACACGTTTATCAATTCGCCCACGTTGCTGGACGACCAGATGCGCCTGCGCTCGCGGCCAAACGTTCGCTTTGCCGGTCAGATCACCGGGGTCGAAGGCTATGTGGAAAGCGCTGCGATGGGGATGCTGGCGGGTCGCATGGCGGCTGGCGAAATCCTCGGCCAGCCTGTTGACGTTCCGCCAAACACCACCGCCACGGGGGCGCTGATCACCCATATTTCCGGCGGGGCCGAGGCCAAGACCTTTCAGCCGATGAACGTCAATTTCGGCCTGTTCCCGCCTGTCGATGGCTTGAAGGGCGGGCGTCGCGGTCGCAAGGATCGCTATAAGGCGTATACGGATCGCGCAAAAATCGACTGGGCTGGCTGGTTGGCACAATTCGCTCTGGACGCTGCCTGAGCCGGCGATTTAGGCTGGCTGTATGAATGACGGATTTCTCAGCCAAGCCTATTCGGCCCGCGACACCGCAAGCATGCGCCAGCTTTATGACGACTGGGCCACAACTTACGAGGCTGAGTTGACCAAAAACGGCTACGCGACGCCGGGTCGCTGTGCAGTGGCGCTGGCCGCCAATATGCAAGACCTGACGCTGCCCGTGCTGGATTTCGGGTGCGGGACGGGCCTGTCTGGCAAGGCACTGGTCGCCGAAGGATTCACCACGCTGGATGGCATGGATCTGTCGGGCGACATGCTGAAAGGCGCTGAAAGCAAGGGCATCTACCGCACGCTGAAGCAGATCGATGGCGAAACCCCGCCCGACATTGTCCAAGGCGACTACGCGGCTATTGCCGCCATCGGTGTCATCGGCGGCGGCGCAGCCCCGATTGGCGTGTTCGATATGTTGATGGATCGCCTGGGTTCCGGAGGGCGCATGGTTCTGTCGTTTAACGATCACGCGCTGGAAGACCCCGAAAACGAAGGCCACATGGCCGACTGGTGTGCATCTGGCCGCGCCCGGGTGCTGTTCAGGGAGCATGGTGACCACATTCCCGGCATCAACCTGCGCTCAACCGTCTACGTGCTCGAACGCTTGTGAGTTTTGTAACACGGTTCGCGCCGTCCCCGACGGGGCCATTGCACCTGGGCCATGCCTATTCTGCTGTATTGGCCCATGACATGGCACAAGCCGCCAAAGGTCAATTCCTGCTCAGGATCGAAGATATCGACCAGTCCCGCGCCCGACCGGAATGGGAGGCGCAGATTTACGATGATTTGCACTGGCTTGGCCTCACCTGGCCGATGCCGGTAATGCGCCAGTCAGATCGCCTGCTGCTGTATCACGCTGCGCTGGACCAGCTGACAGACATGGGCCTTACCTATCCCTGCCGGTGCAACCGGTCAGATATCGAAATCGCCGCCGGCGCCCCGCAAGACGGTGTGCCGCAATTTGGGCCAGATGGGCGGATCTATCCCGGCACCTGCCGCACCCGTGCGATGTCGGATGCGGGCCCCAAAGATGTGATCCGACTCAACATAACAAAAGCGGTCACTGCCCTGCCCGCCTTGTCCTTCTGTGAAACCGGGCCTCACCACCAAGGCACGCACGCGCTGAACGCCGATGCTCTTGTCGAAACCGTGGGTGACATCATCCTGGTTCGTCGCCAGATGGGCAGCTCTTATCATCTGTCGGTGGTCATTGACGATGCCGACCAGCACATCACGCATGTGGTCAGGGGCGAAGATCTGTTTGACGCGACGCAGATCCATGTCCTGCTTCAGCATCTTCTGGGTCTTCCGACCCCAAAATATCACCATCACCGCCTGATCCGCGACAACCATGGCAAACGCCTTGCCAAACGCGATGATGCGCGCGCCATCGCGACATACCGTGCTGACGGTAAAACCCCGGACGATATCCGCAAAATGGTTGGTCTTTGACCCCTATTCTTCTCTTTGACAAATACTCCGGGGGGAAGGCCAAAGGCCGGGGGAGCAGCGCCCCCCATGTGCCCTTATGTATCCGGGGCCATCAATTCCAATTCGACCCCATCCCGCACGGCGGTGTAAAAACAGGTGCGCCGGTTGGTGTGACAGGCTGGCCCGGTCTGGTTGACCAGAACAAGCAAACAATCCCGATCACAATCAACGCGCAGGTCGACCAGTTTTTGCACGTGGCCAGAACTTTCACCTTTGACCCAGAACGCCGCGCGCGAGCGGGACCAGTATGTCACCTTGCCAGTCTCCAGCGTTCGCGCCACAGCTTCGGCGTTCATCCAGGCCATCATCAGGACCTCGCCTGACGTGGCATCCTGTGCAATTGCAGGGATCAATCCCTTTTCGGTGTAGACCAAGGTCGAAGGATCGAATGACATGGGCGGAAAACCTTTTGCATCGGGAACGTCCGCGCCTATGTATGGGGAACCATGACGGAGGAAAAGCCATGTCCGGCGACAGCGACCTGATCAAGCTCTATTCAGCGCGTATTCTGGCTTTGGCGGCGGATATTCCACATCATGTGCGCCTAAACGATCCTGACGCCACGGTCAAAAAACGCTCACCGCTGTGCGGCTCAACTGTGACCGTCGACGTCAAGCTGCAAGACGGTCGGATTTCCGAGTTCGGGCAAGATGTGAAGGCCTGTGCATTGGGTCAGGCGTCGGCAGCCGTCGTTGGAGGGGGCATCATTGGCTGTACCCGACAGCAGGTCGAAACCGCGCGGGATCAGTTGAAAGCTATGCTCAAAAAGGACGGCCCCATTCCGGATGCACCATTTGATGGGCTTGAGGTCCTGATTCCGGCCCGCGAGTACAAGAACCGGCATGCTTCGATCCTGCTGACCCTTGACGCAACGGCCGAAGCCTTCGAAAAAGCAGAACAGGCCAACTGTGCCTGACACTTTGCACGCCTGATCGCCGTTCCGGGCTGCATGCAACAGTAAGGATGCTGCCGGATGTCATCACTGATCGAACAATTTGTAACACTTTGGGTCGTTATCGATCCGATTGGGACGATCCCGGTGTTTATTGCCGTGACTGCCGCGCTCAGTTCGGGCGACAGGCGCAAGGCGGCGTTTCAGGCCGCACTGGTCAGTGCCGGTATCCTGATGTTCTTCCTGGTTTTCGGCCAGTTGCTGATTGATGCGCTCGACATCGGTCTCAACTCATTCCAGGTCGCCGGGGGCGTTGTGCTGTTCCTGTTTGCGTTGACCATGATCTTTGGTGAATCCAAGCCCGACTCAGACACAAAGCTGTCTGAAAGCGAAGTTTCTGACAAACCCAACCCGGCGATCTTTCCTTTGGCTGTCCCGTCCATCGCGTCACCCGGTGCGATGCTGGCCATCGTGATGTTGACGGACAACAACCGGTTCAGTATTCAGGAACAGGTGGTTACAGCCGGCGTTATGCTGGCCGTCGTCGGCATTGCCTGCGTTCTGATGCTGTTTGCCGATCCGATCATTCGCCTGATCGGTCATTCCGGATCAGCCATTGTCAGTCGTGTCATGGGAATGATCCTGGCATCCGTTGCGGTGAACGCGGTTTTGTCGGCCATGCTTGATATCATCCAGACCGGCACCCTCTGAAAAAAAAGCCGCCGCTCATCTCGGGCGAGATGGCGGCGGTAAGTATGCGGGTCTCATGTGGGATCCGGAGAATGTCCCGGCGGGGCTTTGAGGCAGGCCCCTAACAGGGATCGGACAGGCAGGTCATACCCTTTGCATCGAATGGGACAGGATGCGGGACGTCCGGCACGAGATCGCAGGCAGAAAACTTGGGTCAGATCAGCCCGGGCAAGTGCAGTGCCACGATCAGCATAACAGCCAGCGAGGCAGCGCCGATGGCATCCTGAAGCAGGGTGTTTCGGCTAGCGTTCAGGGCGGTTTTGATCTGGCTCAGCATCTTGAGGTCTCCAAGGTCGGTCAGGCTGGGGAGTTAAGTATTTGTTGACCCTTTGTTCTCATGTTCCATCCTGCATGTAAAGAACTTTATAAGAACATTTGCGAACTTATGAGAACGCACAGGCCTAACCGTTTGTCAGGAAACAGTATTTTTGACCGATTTTTGGTTCGATCTATCCGACAGAAATCAAACGGATCGCTTGATCCTGTTTCATCAACCATAAAAGTACGCGGGCCGCTTTGCCCCGGTCGCTTGTCAGTGCCGGGTCCTTGTCCAAAAGCGCGCGCGCGTCGCTTTGGGCAATCGCCATCAGATTGGCCTGCCGCTCAAGATCGGCGATACGAAATCGGGGTAGTCCGGATTGCGCCGTCCCGATCAGATCACCGGCGCCGCGCATTTCAAGATCGGTTTCGGCAATACGAAACCCGTCTTCGGTCTCGCGCAGAACCTCAAGCCGGCGACGGCCGCCCTCGCTCAAAGGGGCCTGATACATCAAGAGACAGGTAGACGCGCCCTCGCCCCGCCCGACCCTGCCCCGCAACTGGTGCAACTGTGCGAGTCCAAAGGTTTCGGCCCGTTCGATCACCATAATTGTGGCGTTGGGCACGTTGACCCCGACTTCGATCACCGTCGTGGCCACCAGAACGGATGTTTCGCCAGACTGGAACGCCGCCATTGCGGCGTCTTTTTCGGCCCCGGGCATTTGACCATGCACCAGCCCGACAACGCCGTCGCCCAGCACGGCCCGCAACCGTTTGAACCGATCTTCGGCCGATGTCAGGTCGACTACTTCAGATTCCTCAACCAGCGGACACACCCAATAGCACTGCCGCCCTTCGGCCACGGCCCGACGCAGGTGGTCGATGACTTCGTCCATACGGTCGGTTCCGATGATCGCCGTGCGGATCGGTTTTCGCCCGGGCGGCTTTTCGTCCAGAACCGACACGTCCATGTCACCATATTGCGCCAATGACAGCGATCGCGGGATTGGCGTGGCAGTCATCACAAGCACATCCGCCGCGACACCCTTGTCGGACAATTCCATGCGTTGCCGCACCCCGAAGCGATGTTGTTCATCAATAATCGCAAGCCGCAGGTCCGAAAACTCCACGTCGCTTTGAAAAACGGCATGGGTGCCGACCAGGATCTGGATCTTTCCCGCAGCCAGAGCCGCCAGTTTCGCCCGACGCTCGGCCCCCTTGTCGCGCCCTGTCAGGATCTCAAGAACAACGCCCGCTTCTTCGGCCAGCGGGTGAAGCCCTTCCATATGTTGTCGTGCCAAAATTTCGGTTGGGGCCATCATCACGCCCTGCCCGCCGGCCTCCACGGCCACCAGCAAGGCAAAGAACGCCACCAAAGTCTTGCCCGAGCCGACGTCGCCCTGCAGCAGACGGTTCATGCGGGCTTCGGAGGCCATGTCAGCCGCGATTTCTTCCATCGCGCGCAACTGTGCCCCGGTTGGACGATAGGGCAGCGCTTCCAACACTTTGCCGCGCAACCAGCCTGACCCGATACTGACCATCCCACGGGCTTTGCGTTCGCGCAGTCTGGCCAGCGCCAACGTCAGCTGATGCGCCATCAGTTCGTCATAGGCCAGTCTTGCCCGGGCAGGAGCGTTTGGGCTTAAGTCATCCATGGCCTCGGGGTGATGCGCCGTGCGCATGGCATCCGCCCAGTCGGGCCAGTTTTCTTTCAAAACCTGCGTCGGATCGATCCATTCGGCCAGATCCGGCACCCGTGTTAATGCTCCCTGAATCGCCTTGAACATGACCTTCTGCGACACGCCTTGGGTCAGGTGATACACCGGTTCGAATTCCGGGATGTCATCGGCCTCGTCCACCGGCAATGCATGATCGGGATGCACCATCTGCGCCATCCCGTCGAACAATTCCAACTTACCTGATACCACCCGGCGTGCACCAACCGGCAATAGCTTGGCAAGGTAATCACTGCGGGCGTGGAAATACACCAACTGGAAATCAGCCTGCGAATCTTCGACATGAATACGATACGCCCCGCCCCGGTTACGCGGTGGACGATGCGCACCAACCGTGACCTCAACCGTCAGCGTCTGTGGCAGATCAGCGCCCTGAATCGTCTCACGCCGGCGCCTGTCAACCACCGCATAGGGCAGCGAGAATAACAGATCGCGCGGCGATGTGATGTCGAGCTGTTCCAGAAGGCGCGCGGTTTTTGGCCCGACCCCCTCAAGGGTTTCGAGACCGGCAAACAGCGGGAACAGAGTTTCGGGACGACCACTCATGCGTCGCCGATCAGGGCCAGCCAGCCATCTTCGTTTAGCACTTCGATGCCAAGGTCAGCAGCTTTCTTCGCCTTGGATCCCGCCCCGGGCCCAGCAACCAGCAGATGGGTCTTGGCGCTGACCGAGCCCGAGACTTTGGCCCCCAACGCCTCGGCCCTGGCTTTGGCCTCGGCCCGGGTCATCTTTTCAAGCGTTCCGGTGAACACGACCGTTTTGCCAGCAACGGGGCTGTCATTGGACGGCGCATCCGGCGGCACAATGGTCAACATAGCAGTCAACCGATCAAATGCGGCGCGTTCGTCGGTGTTGGCCAGCGCGTCTGACAAGGACAAGGCCAGCGTTGCGCCGATACCGTCGACGCCAACCAGATCGGCCCAGGCTGCGGTGGCGTCCTCGGATACGCTGCAAGCCGCAATCGTCGCCGACCGAACGTCGGAAACGCGCGCGCGACGGCCGTCTTGCGCGGCTGCCCGGCGTTCGGCTTCTTCTTCCCGGTCGGCGGCCCGATGCGCCAAGGCGGCTGGTCGGGCCAGATCGACACTGGTCGTCAAAGCGGTCCAATTGCGATAATGCAACGCAAGATCGCGCGCTGCGACTTCGCCCACGTGTCGAATGCCCAAGCTGAAGATGAGCCGCGCCAAGGGGATCGTTCGCTTTTCCCGGATGGCATCGAACAGGTTGGTCGCCGATTTGTCGCCCCATCCTTCGCGGTTCTTCAACTGTTGCAGGCCGTTGCTGAACCTGTCTTCCAGCGTAAAAATGTCTGCCGGCTCTTGAATCCAGCCATCGCCGTGGAACTGTTCAACCTGTTTGGCCCCCAGACCTTCGATGTCAAATGCGGCGCGTGACACAAAATGCTTCAGCTTTTCAACCGCCTGAGCTGGGCAGATCACACCACCTGAACAGCGGCGTATCGCGTCGCCGTCTTCGCGGATTGCCTCACTTCCACATTCGGGGCAGGTCGTCGGAAATTTGAAGGGCTGCGTACCTTCCGGGCGTTTAGACAGATCGACATCTGCGACTTTCGGGATCACATCCCCCGCGCGGTAAACCTGCACCCAGTCACCGATGCGGATGTCTTTGCCGTCGCGGATCGTTTCCCCCTTGGAATCGCGCCCCTGAATATAATCTTCATTGTGCAGCGTGGCGTTTGACACCACCACTCCGCCGACCGTGACCGGCGTGAGCCGCGCTACCGGGCTGAGCGCGCCGGTTCGCCCGACCTGAATGTCGATGGTTTCCAATCGGGTCCAGGCCAGCTCGGCCGGAAATTTATGCGCGATGGCCCATCGGGGCGTGGTCGAGCGAAACCCAAGACGCGCCTGAAACCCAAGATCGTCGACCTTGTAGACGACGCCATCAATATCATAGGGCAAGGTTGCGCGCTGTTCCTCGATGGCCCGGTAATGGGACAGAAGGTCAGCGACTCCATGACATCTGATCGTAAGATCGTTGGTTGAAAAGCCCATACCCTTTAGCCGTTCAACTGCACCGAATTGCGTTTCTGCCAGAGGGTCTGAGATTTCACCCCACGCATAGGCAAAAAATCGCAAGGGCCGCGCACGGGTTATTTCCGGATCCAGCTGGCGCAAGGATCCGGCTGCCGCATTGCGCGGGTTGGCAAAAGGCTTGGCACCCGCCTGTTCCTGACGATCATTCAAGTCCGCGAAGTCGGCATGGGACATATAGACTTCGCCGCGCACCTCAAGAATGTCAGGCGCACCATTCAACCGGGTCGGAATGTCAGAAATGGTCCGGGCATTCGCGGTCACGTTTTCGCCGGTTTCACCATCGCCGCGTGTTGCGGCCTGAACCAGTTTGCCGTGTTCGTACCGCAGGGACAGTGACAATCCGTCAATCTTGGGTTCAGCGGTGTAAGTCAGCGATGTGTCGCCAAGCCCGAGGTATTTGCGAACGCTCGAATCGAACCCGGCGACATCCTCATCGTCAAAGGCATTGCCCAGCGACATCATGCGAACGGCATGAGAGACTTTCGTGAACCCATCCGCCGGGCGCGCGCCAACCTGATCCGTGGGGCTGTCGTCCCGTTTCAGATCCGGGAACTGGTCCTCGATCGCCAAATTGCGCCGCTTGAGGCGATCATACTCAGCGTCCGAAATCTCGGGCGTATCTTTGCGGTGATATGCATCGTTGGCAGCTGCAATAGAAGCAGCAAGACGCGCAAGGTCTGCCCGCGCCTGATCTTCCGTCAATTGGGAAACTTCGATCTCGTCCGTCACGCCCCACCCTCACTTGATTTGAAACAAGTGATAGGGCGAGGCGGAGATCAGGTCCAGATGAAGCAATGTTCCGTGAGTGGTTGGACCTGAGAAAAATCGTTGCGTCAGGCGCCGACGGCCAGTCGGCTGCCGTGGGATTCATCTTCCTGTGGATCGCGCAGAACATACCCACGGCCCCAAACCGTTTCGATATAGTTCGACCCGCCGGTTGCCGTGCTGAGCTTCTTGCGCAGTTTGCAGATGAAGACATCTATGATCTTGAGTTCGGGTTCATCCATGCCGCCATACAGATGGTTCAGGAACATCTCTTTGGTCAGCGTGGTGCCTTTGCGCAGGCTCAAAAGCTCTAGCATCTGGTATTCTTTGCCGGTCAGATGCACCGACTGACCGCCGACGTCGACGGTTTTGGCATCCAGATTGACCGATATCTTGCCGGTATGGATGATTGATTGCGAATGTCCCTTCGAGCGGCGAATGATTGCATGAATGCGTGCCACCAGTTCTTCGCGATGAAACGGCTTGGTCAGATAGTCATCCGCCCCAAATCCGAACCCCTTGATCTTGTTGTCTGTGTCGTCTTCGCCAGACAGGATCAGAATAGGTGTTTCGATCCGCGCCAGCCGGATCTGGCGCAAAACCTCGTGCCCGTTCATGTCTGGCAAGTTCAGATCAAGTAGAATCAAATCGTAGTCATAGAGTTTGGCCAGATCTATTCCCTCTTCGCCAAGATCGGTGGCATAGACGTTCAGATTGGCATGAGTCAGCATCAGCTCGATACTTTTCGATGTTGTCGGATCGTCCTCGACCAACAGAACACGCATATTAATCTCCGTCTTTTTTCTGTCCCAATTCATGCCGTTAACCGTGCCGAATAATAGTTAATCCGCGGTTACCTTGATTAGGTTATTTCACAACAACCTAAGGTTGTCGATACCTTTTCAAGGTTGTGGCTTTCAGAGCCTCTTCTCCATGATCGGCTACTGCCTTGATCCAACTGTCAAATTCCTCATCACTTAGTTTATACCTCTGTTTTGCTTCGGTTTTGGTGATTAATCCATAGATCACACCGCGCACCACTGCGACTTTACGGGAAGCAACCCAACGTTGAGTTTCGGAGCGCGGCAAATCGGCACGTGTCATGGTAGTTCCGTCCGGAAGCGTGACAGCGCGCGGGCCTTCGACTTTTTTCAGAAACATTGCCTTTCCCTTCTGATGGTACGGGCACTGTGCCGCAGCGTGTTTAACGAGAAATGAAACGAGGGCTTGAGAGTATGTAGGATTTTCCTATATTCTGCGCTGCCGCACCCCTTGGACAAGGAACCGCCGCGATGGCGCTGGACAATGACACCGCAGTCAACTCACTTGGATTTGCAAAACCGCCCTCACAGACACGGGTGGTGGTTGCGATGTCCGGGGGTGTCGACAGTTCCGTCGTCGCCGCTTATCTGGCCGATCAGGGCTATGACGTGATCGGCGTGACCCTGCAACTGTACGATCATGGGGCGGCGCTGGCCAAAAAAGGTGCGTGCTGCGCCGGGATCGACATACATGATGCCCGCCGTGTGGCCGAAGAACGCGGGTTTCCGCATTACGTGCTGGACTATGAAAACATCTTCAAGGACGCCGTGATTGCCGAATTCGCCGATAGTTATCTGGCGGGGGCGACTCCGGTGCCGTGCATCCGCTGCAACGAACGGGTGAAGTTCAAGGATCTGTTGGAAACCGCCAAGGATCTTGAGGCCGACTGCATGGCCACCGGTCATTACATCCAGCGCAAGATGGGCGAAAACGGCCCCGAATTGCACAGCGCTGCGGATGCCAGCCGCGATCAATCCTATTTCCTGTTTTCGACCAAACCCGATCAGCTGGAATTCCTGCGGTTCCCTTTGGGGCATTTGCCGTCCAAGGACGCGACCCGCGAAATGGCGGCTGAATACGGTCTGGCCGTGGCGGACAAACCGGACAGTCAGGACATATGTTTTGTACCAAACGGCAATTACGCCAGTGTCATTGAAAAATTGCGTCCGGGCGCGGCTGAACCCGGGCAGATCGTCGATGTCGATGGCCGCGTGCTGGGTGAGCACAACGGGGTCATCCATTACACGATCGGACAGCGGCGTGGGTTGGGCATCGGTGGCCTTGCCGATCCGCTGTATGTCGTGAAACTTGATGTCGATGCCAAGCAGGTCATCGTTGGCCCCAAAGACCTTCTGTCGACCCGAACAGTGCCTGTGCGCGAAATCAACTGGCTGGGCGACACGCCTTTGATGTCACAGCCTGAATGGCACGTGTCGGTCAAGGTCCGCTCGACCCGTCCGCCGCGCGAGGCGATCTTGCGCCCGATTTCAGACAGCGAGGCTGAAGTGGAGCTGTTGACGGCCGAAGAAGGTGTGTCACCCGGGCAGGCCTGCGTGTTCTATGAAACCGAAGGCAGCCGCATCTTTGGCGGTGGCTGGATCTGGCGCGGCGCCTGACGTCACTCAGATCAGATCAGTGGTTGTGTTGGCCAGAACGTACAGACCGGCGAGGATCATAACGATCGGAGCAACCCGCTCCAGCCGGTGTGTCCAGCTGCCAAGCGCAGCCGCCGCATGGGCGCCTGCAAACCCGAGCATGGCAAGCCCGGCTGCTGCAAACGCAGCCCCGACCAGCCCGGCAATGCGGTAACCCGGTTGTGCGTCGGCCAGGAACGGCGTCAGCACCGCGAAACTGTCGGTCGACATGGTCAGAAACAGCAAGGCTGTTGCTAGGACCGATGACTTTCGCCCCATCTGAGGCAGATCATCCTGATCAGGTCGCCGCATCTGGTGCCACAACGCATATGCGCCGAGACCAATTGGGATCACCCCCAGATACCCAGTCCAGCCCGGCATCATGCCGACGCCCATCGCCGTTGCCATTGCGGCAATCAGAACCAGAGATTGCGCAATTGCAAACGCCAGAACGCCGCGCCCGGCACCGACCACCAAAACCAGCGCGATCAGCGCCGCCAGGTTGTCGAGGTTTGTCATGACCCACAACAGGGCTGCCGACGCGCCAAAGGCAAGACCACCCGCCAATACCTAGGCCCCCATCCGCTCCAACACGGCACGGGCTGCGCGCAGGCCCGGTGCCTCACCGCCCTGCCCCAATCGCTGCATGGTCAGCGCCATGGCCTCGGTCTGTGCGGTCGGGTCCTTGCAGACCTGCTCTAACGCTGTTGCGATCTGATCCGGTGTGCAATCCGGTCCAAGGCATTCGGGGATCGTTCGGCTGTCTGTCACAAGGTTGACCAGCGTCACGGTATCGATCTTGAACATCCGTTTGGCGATCTCGAATGTCAGCCAGTTCGGCTTATAGGCAATGACCATCGGCGTGCCAGCGGCGGCCAGTTCAAGCGACACGGTCCCAGACGCCGCCAAAGCAAGGTCGGCGGTTGCAAAGGCAGATCGTTTCAGCGACGTGGCGGTTGGTTGATCCAACTGACGCGGGTCGATGATCACTGGATGGCCGGACCATGAGGACGTTTTGTCAGCCACCAGATCGGCAACGTGGCCGACGGTCGGGATGACGACGCGCATATCGGGTTTGTCGGCCAGAAACCTGTTCACAGCCTCTCCGAAGGGCGGGGTCAGACGCTCGACCTCGCCTTTGCGGGATCCGGGCAGGACCAGCAAGATCGGCGTATCGCCAAGGTCAAAGTGCTGGCGGAACGCCGCGATATCATCGACTGTTGCTTTAGGTTCTGACACGACGGGGTGGCCGACAAAATCGCACTCCATCCCGGCGGCTTCCATATAGGGTGGCTCGAACGGCAACAGCGCAAGAACATGGTCGATGACCCTGGCCATCTTGTCGGCCCGCTTGGGCCGCCATGCCCAAACGGATGGTGCCACATAATGCACGGTTCGAATGTCACTGGACGCCCGGAAAATCTTGGCCACACGCAGGCAAAAATCGGGGCTGTCGATGGAAATCACCACATCCGGCTGCGCCGCGATCACGGCTTGGGCCGTTTCTTCGATGCGTCGTTTCAGGTCGAAATACTTCGGTATAATCTCGGCCAATCCCATGATGCTGAGTTCGGACATCGGGAACAGGCTGCTCAGCCCCTGCGCTTGCATATGGTCGCCTCCGACGCCCAGAAACTCAACATCGGGACGCAAGCTGCGCAACCCTTCCATCAGCGCGCCGCCAAGCCGGTCACCCGACGGTTCGCCCGCGATGAGGAAGACGCGCATTAAATGGCGGCCTCGCGGACCCAAAGGAACAGACCCAGACGATTACACTCGGACAGGACATTCGCTTGGTCCAGCACGATTACGCCACCAGCCTGAATAACGATGCCCTCAAGCCCCGCTTGTGCTGCAGCCTGAACAGTGGCCGGACCAATGGTGGGCAGATCGGCGCGGTGGTCCTGACCCGGTTTTGGCGCTTTGTAAAGAATACCGCCAGATCCGTCCGTACGGGTCGCGAGCGATGTCAGCATCCAGTCGGTTCCAAGGATCGTTTCGATCGCCAGCGCTTGTTGGCGATGCACCGCACAGGCCTGCCCGACATCGACGGCTGCCATTGCGGCTACGATTGCGGCACCGCGTTCGGCATCTTTCTGAGCTTCTGCGTCTGGCTGAGCCACGGTCGGACAACCGTCTGACAGCAAAAGGTTCGGCGCAATTTCATGCGCGCCGCGCATCGTGAAGCCGGAGTGTTCGAACACACTGATCACCGCGCGCAAAGCCCCGTCATCTCCGCTGGTCAACGCTTTCTGAATTACTGGAACAAGCGGCATGGTGGCTGCATCGATCAGGACCGGGTCGATTTTGGGGCGGCTGATCGCACCGGCAAAACACACCTCGGTTACTCCACGCACCTTCAGATCGGCCAGTAAGGACCCCAATTGTTCCAGCCGGAACGTCACATCCACATCCAGCGTGTCGGGCCCCATGCCCTCAAGCGCGCAAATTAGAGGCCGCTCTGGCGCGGCATCAACCAAGGCAGCCGGCAGGCCACCGGCACCGGCGATCAGAGCCCACATGGTCAGTGCCCCGGCGTCAGGAAGGAACGATCAGAATCGCCGAGAATGAAGTCGACGATCTCTTTGACGTATTCGCTTTCGGTTTCTTCGCCCAGACGTCGGGCGCGCTCAAGAAACGTTCCTTCGCCCTTTTCCAAAGCCTTGAACCCACTCCGCAACGCCGAAATCTCTGATCGCGGCACGCCGCGCCGCTTCAAACCGATCAGGTTCAGACCGTCCAACCGCCCATTTTCGGCCTGAACCAGACCATACGGAATAACGTCGCTCACGACCTTGGTCATGCCGCCAATAATTGCACCGCGCCCGATCCGAACCCACTGATGTACCCCTGACAGGCCGCCAATGATCACATCATCCTCAAGGATACAGTGCCCTGCAATGGCACAGCTATTGACCACAATCACTCGGTCGCCAAGTTGCGAGTCATGGGCGATATGGCATCCTGCCATAAACAGCCCGTCATCCCCAATACGGGTCACACCACCACCGCCATCGGTGCCACAGTTCATGGTCACATGTTCGCGGATCCGGTTGCGTTTGCCGATTTCCAGACGGCTGTTTTCACCCTTGAACTTCAAATCCTGCGGGATCTCGCCAATCACCGAAAACTGAAAGATAACCGTGTCGTCACCGATCTTGGTATCGCCCGTCACAACCACGTGGCTTTTCAGTTCGACCCGGTCGCCCAGAACCACATTGGCACCGACATAGCTGAACGGCCCAACCGAACAGCCTTCTCCCAATTGGGCGCCGTCTTCGATGATCGCGCTCGGATGGATGCTGGCCATTCTTACTCTCCCGGTGCCCAGTCGACGAAGGCCGAGAACTGGGCCTCGGCGGCAACCTCTCCTTCGACCGTAGCAACCCCGTCAAACTTGAAAATCTTGCCGCGTGGTTTGCCGCGTAACGTGGTCACCTGCATCTCCATGACGTCACCGGGGATGACTTTGCGGCGGAACTTACATTTGTCGATCGACATGAAATAGATCAGCAGATTCGTGTCAATCACGTCAAAGGCCACGCCCAGCATCACACCTGCCGTCTGCGCCATGGACTCGATTATCGTCACGCCCGGCATGATTGGTGTTCCGGGAAAATGCCCCTGGAAATGCGGTTCGTTCATGGTGACGTTCTTGATCCCGCGCGCCGCGCTGTAGCCATCGATATCAACCACCTTGTCGACCAGAAGAAACGGGTAGCGATGCGGCAGAATGCGTTGGATCAGTTGGATATCGGCGCTTTTCAGTTCTGCGGTCATGAACAGTATCCTGTATCTTGGAAATCGCTCGTTGCTCTATCAATACAGGGCCTATCGGGCAAGCAAGCGATGGTTTTAATCCTGTGGCGGATCCTTGGGGGCTCCGTCTCCGATCATTGTGTCGATTCGGACAATGGCCAGATCTGTGATGTCCGTGGAATTGGAACTCAGGAAGACGCTGGACCGTTCCATGATCATGCTGGCACCAGCTTCGCGCATCATGGTTTCCAGGATCGGCCGCGCAGCGCGCAGAAACTCTATGCGGGCCTGTTCCCCGCGTTGGTTCAGGGCACGGGCCTTTGCGTCTTGTGTCTGACGGTTGGTTTGTACCTTTTGGTCGAAGGCATCTGCCAGCGCCCGAAACGCCTCTGGTTCCATTTCGACCCTGCGATCGGTCAGGTCCTGCTCTTCAGTGCTCAGTTCGGCTTCGATTCTGCGGTTTTCTGCCGCCAGAACCGCGCTATCCGCCTCGATCTCGGTGGCGACCCTCTGACCAAAGGCGGATCGCGAAAACAGGCGGTCCGATTCAAGCGTCAGAATGGCACTGTTGGGAACACCCAATTGCTGTGCCACGCCTGAGGTCGTCGCGGCAAACGCCGTCAGAAGGATCAGGGCCAGAGCCTGACCTGTCCGGATCAAAAGACGGGTTCGGCCTGCCATACCTGGATCAGAACCGGGCCTGAAGTGTCAGGTCAAATGTCTGCTCTTTGTCATAGGTTTCTTTCGAGAGAGCCTTTGTGAAGTTGAAACGCAAAGGGCCGAAACCGGTTGTCCACAAAATCGACAGGCCAATCACCTGGCGCCAAGCGCCATCGGCTCCGACAACACAGCCGCCAACACAGGTGCCAGCACCAGACAGATCGGTGTTCTTCAGATCCCACAAGTTGCCGACATCATAGAAGATACCGGCACGCAGGCCCAACTCTTCTGGTAGCCCCAATGGGAACTCGGCTTCGAACCGCGCCACGGCATAGAGGTTACCCCCCAGGAAGTCGTCATAGGCGTTACCAGAAGCGTCCGGCGACATATCGCGTGGACCAAGGCCGCCGGGTTCGAACCCACGCATGATTTCGGGATACAGGACAAAACGGTCCATGGTCCGGCTGGTGTTATCCCCCATCCAGTTGAGCGCGCCGCCTTCCAGAGTCGCCCGCAACGTAACTTCCTCATTGAAGATTTTTGTTTGCGCAATGGCCTTGGCCGTCGTTTTTATATACTTTTGGTCGCCGCCAAGCCCCGAGAAATCAGAGCCGAACTCAAACAAAAAGCCAGCATTGGGATTCAGGCCGGTCAACCGGGTGTCATACGCATAGACAAACCCTACGGCGCTGGAACTCAGCCGACCTTGCTGGATTTCAGAGTCGATGACGTTGCCGTGCTCAGGTGTACTGCGGGCTTCCATAATGGAGCTTTGCCAGCTGTATTTCAGTTTGAGCAATGATCGTTCGCCAAGGGCGAAGCTTAAAGCAGGCTGAAAGAATCGGCGGTTGGCGTCATAACTTGCGAAGCTTGATGTACGCGCCGCTGTTCCAAGGTCCAAATCGAACCTCAACTGGCGACCCAGAAGATTCGGTTCGCTGAAGCCAAGAATATAACTCTCTGCTTCTGTTGCGGTCGAAATGTTGAACGCAAGTCGCTGCCCACGACCAAGGAAATTGTTTTCCGTCAAGCCGACGCTAATCCCGAATCCGTCTGTAACCGAGTATGCGCCACCTAGGTTGAGCGAGCCGGTCGGTTGTTCTGCGACGTCCACATCAATGATCACTTGATCTGGTGCCGACCCTTCCCGCGTTTCTACATCCGATACAGAAAAGAACCCAAGCGCCCGAATCCGTTCGGCGCTTTCGCGAATTTCACGTGGGTTGAACGGATCGCCCTCAACAATACGGAACTGTTGGCGCACGACACGGTCCAAGGTTGTCGTGTTGCCTTCGATGTCGATGCGTTCGACAAAAATTCGCGGTCCGCGAACCAGCGCGAATTCGACATCCAGCGACAGGTCGCGATCATTGCGGGAAATCCGCGGTTCGACGCGCAGAAAATCAATACCCTGCCGGATTGCGAGACGCTCAAGTCTGGCAATTTCGTTTTCAACCAATGCCGGGGAATAGACTACACCGGGCTTGACCTTGATGGCGTCCTGAAAATCTGCGGCGACAGCTTCGCTTATTTCGCTGACAGTGGTGATCTGGCCAAACGTGAATTGCTGGCCTTCTGTAACATCCACCACAAGGAAAAACGCATCGCGTTCCTGGGTAAATTCGGCATTGGCGCTGTTCACCCGGAAATCGACATATCCGCGCGACAGATAGAAATCACGCAGGACCTGCTTGTCGAATTCAATCCGGTCCTCGACAAAGTTGTCAGACCGCAGAAACGTACGCAAAAAGTTGGCCTGTTTGGTTTCTAGCACACGGCGCAGGCGCCGGTCTGTATAAACCCGGTTGCCAACAAAGCTGACACGCTCGACTTCGATTGTCTGGCCTTCTGCAATTTCAAAAACCAGATCGACCCGGTTTTCGCTGCGCCGGATGATACGGGGGGTAACGGTTGCCGCGGTCCGGCCTTGCGCCGAATAAGCAATGGCGATGTTGGTGGCGTCATTTTCCGCCTGTGTCGGATCGAAGACCCGTCGAGGTGCGGATTGGATCACCTCGCTCAGAGTTTCATCTTTGACGCGTCGGTTTCCTTCAAAGCTGATCTGATTGATCGTGGGATACTCGTCAACCTTCACGATCAGAGTGCTGCCCTGCGGAATCAGTTCAACATTCTCGAAAACACCGCTATCAGCCAGCCGCTGATACCCATCATTCAGGTCTGCTGCCGAAACAGATTTACCCCGGTCGATCCCGAGATAGGTCAGAATCGTCCCGCTCTCGATACGTTGATTGCCCTCAATCTTGACCGAATTAAATGTATAGGATTGCGCCTGAGCAGACGTTCCAAAAACAGCAAAGCAAAGCAAGATCGCCAAACTCAGCGAAGCAAGTGCGCGACACAACATATTGACGCGCGCGTGGTCACAAGCGCAGGATATCCCCGCGTCTTTCACCAGTCCCATCTTATCAAACCCAATGTTTAGCAGACATCTTGAGTTGAGTATCGGGATTATTCTGCGTTGTCAAAAGCGCAATTTGCCTTCTGCGCATTCGGCCATCAGTTGCCCACAGGGGGCATAGCCTTCTTGTCAGAGGCTTCCGAGCCAGGCACCGCACAACAGGGAAAGGCAGATCGTGGCCAAAAACAGAAAACGGTCCCAGTTCAGCTCCATCAAGAGTGTGACGCCACGGTATGACTGCTCTAATGTATGCATATTCCGCCCCTTCCGATCTTAGCTGGGTTGCCAAGTGCAAGGTCTGACTAGTGGCCGAATGTGGCAACACTTTGACGACATGCCCAAAACCAGGGCGATCAGCCGTTTCAGCAGAAAATGTCGTTGGAAAGTGCAAAAACCATGATGGACAGGATCAGGGCGATTCCCACAGTCATCAGAATGCGCAACGCTCCGTCGCTGGGGGGCTTTCCGGTGACCAGTTCATAGGCATAAAACACCAGATGCCCGCCATCCAGCGCCGGGATGGGGAACAGGTTCAGCAGCCCGACAGCCGTGGAAAGAACCGCGATAAACCAAATAAAACTTTGTGCCCCCTGACTGGCCATAGCGCCTGAGGTTTCGGCAATCCCAAGTGGGCCGGACATATTGCAGCTGCTGATCGCGCCGGTGATCATATGCCACAGGCCCGACAAAGACCCTTTCATGATGTTGAACACCTGCACAACACCACCGGTAACAGCCTCAACTGGGCCTGAGGCCTCGGTCGCCGGGTCGAAGGCCATGCCGCCAACGATTCCAATTCGCCAATGTGTGACGTATCCGCCATCCGCTTGCGGTTCGTCCGTTCGCCGGGGAACCAAAGTGAAGTCTTTGACATTGCCATTGCGCCAGACCGCCAGCATCAACGGCTTGCCATCAGACGATTCGACAAACCCTTTGAGTTGATCAAAGGACCAGATCTTTTCCCCATTCACGGCAACGATCACGTCGCCGGGCGCCAAACCGGCGTCTATGGCAGCACTGCGCGGTGCGACACGGTTCACCTGAGGCGGGAACAGATATGGCCCCGAGACCGTCATGTCGCTGCCGTCCCGCACGACATCATAATCCAGCAATTCCTGCTGTGGCAGGTTCTTGGTAAAGGCAGCCCAGGCTGCTGCGTCTTCGAAACTGGGGGTCGCGATGCCAGCAATTGCCGCAACTTCGTCGCCCGGTTGCAACCCTTGCACGACCGGATTCGGACTGAGCGTTCCCACGGTCAGCGGATCACGAGCCACGCCCTGGGCCATGAACACAGCCGCAAAAACAACAATCGACAGAGCAAAGTTGAACACCGGCCCCGCAGCCACGGTCGCCGCACGCGCCCAAAGCGGCGCGCCATGCATGGTATGGCGTAAACTGTCCGGATCAGAGCGATAAAGTTCGGCCATTGTTTCACTGTCAACGCCCGACGCCGCGTTGGCATCGCCCAGGAATTTCACGTATCCGCCAAAAGGAAGGGCCGCGATTTGCCAGCGCGTTCCGCGTTTGTCGATCCGGCTCCATAACACAGGCCCGAAACCCAGCGAAAACACCTCGGCATGAATGCCGGACCAGCGTCCGACTATGTAGTGACCATATTCATGAACGGCCACGATCACTGACAAAGCCACCACAAACGCAACCAGAGTGTAGATAAAACCACCAAACTGCGGAATCAAACCAGCAAAATCCAAACTACTTCCCTGCTTGTTAACTAATGTGACGGTCGACACACATCCGTGTCAGATGGTCTGTTTCGATGACGTTATCAAGAGTCATTGCGGCATCAATTAGTCCGGGCTGTGCATCAATCTGGGCTAAAACGTGCTCGACAACAGCGGCCATGTCCAGAAATCCGATACGCCCCGCAATAAATGCATCCAGCGCGCGTTCTTTGGCAGCGTTGAAAACAGCTCCGGCCAACCCGCCCCGTTCCATGACCTCGCGGGCCAGCCGCAATGCCGGGTATCGCGCTTCATCCGGGGCGCTGAAATTCAGCTGTCCGACTGCCGCAAGGTCCAGTCGCGGCACAGGCAGATCCTTACGATCGGGCCAGTTCAGAGCATACCCGATGGCATGGCGCATATCGGGTGCGCCGACATGGGCCATAAGTGCCCCGTCACGAAACCCGACCATTGCGTGAATCAGGGATTCGGGATGCACCAACACTTCTATTTTTCCCGGATCAACTCCAAAAAACTCTCGCGTTTCAATGACCTCCAACGCTTTGTTGAACATTGAGGCACTGTCGATCGTGATCCGCTGCCCCATGTCCCAATTCGGATGCTGCGAAGCCTCGGCCAGACTGGCCGTTTTCAGTTTTGCCAAGGGCCAATCGCGAAACGCCCCGCCACTGGCGGTAATAACAATGCGTTCGACCGCGTCAATCTCTTCGCCGACAAGGGCCTGAAACACCGCCGAATGTTCACTATCCACCGGCAGCAGGCGTGCACTGTGTTTGTGCGCGGTTTCCAAAACTAGCGACCCGGCGCACACCAGCGTTTCCTTGTTGGCCAGCGCCAGGGTTGCGCCCTGTTCCAGCGCCGCCAACCCGGGGGCAAGGCCTGCAGCCCCGACGATGGCCGACATCACCCAGTCTGCTGGTCTTGCCGCCGCTTCGGTCAGGGCCGCCTGCCCTGCGGCCGCTTCGATTCCGGTTCCGGCCAAGGCTGCCCGAAGTTCATCCAGCCGGTCATCATAGGCCGTTACCGCCAGATCTGCGTTCAGCAGTTTCGCATCGGCTGCCAGTTGGGCGATATTTCCGGCCCCGGTCAGAGCCACCACATCATAGGCCTGCGGATTGCGCGCGATCAGATCGATTGTGTTTTGGCCAATTGATCCGGTTGCCCCCAGAATCGTCGCCCGACGCATCACATCACTCCGGGCGTATAGATCAATGAGGTCAACAACACGAAGACCGATGCCCCCATCATGCCGTCAAAGCGGTCCAGAAATCCGCCATGTCCCGGGATCAGATTCGATGCATCCTTGACGCCACAGCGGCGCTTGATCGCGCTTTCGGCGATATCGCCCGCCTGACTGGCCATCGATGCAAGGACCGAGATGACCACCAGCCCCGCGCCAAGATCAAAATAGATCGCAAACCCTGTGCCGACCAAAGCTGCAGCGACCCAGCCGCCCGCCGTGCCGGACCAGGTCTTTTTCGGACTGACACGTGGCCAGAATTTTGGGCCACCGATCAATTTTCCAACAAAGTACCCAGCCACATCCGTCGCCACCACAACGCTGATCAGCCACAGCATCCACCCAAAGCCCATGGTTTCGCGGATCGAAATGAATCCCAGACCCGCCGCCATGATCCACAGGGCGTAAACTCCAAAAATCGCGCGCCGGTCACCGACCTGCCCCACCCCGACCAGAACAACCGCGCCAAGCACCGGTAACCGGTAGATCGGTGGCAAATGATAGCTGATGACGACGGCCGCGCCGGCAAGTATGGCCATTTGGACAGCAATGGCGCCTCGGTCGGGTGCGATCATTCGCACCAGTTCCCAGATCATCAGGCTGCAGGCCAAGCCGATAAAGGCCTCGAACCACAGTCCGCCGACCCAGATTTCGATAGCGCCAATGGCTGTTAGAACCACTGCCGACGCCACACGGGCCGACAAATCAGACCAGCGCCCGGACGACCCGCTCATGTTTTGACGGCGCCGAACCGGCGATCCCGATCACCATAGCTGCCGCAGAGCCTGGCAAGCTCTTCGGCCGTAAAGTCGGGCCAGAGCGTGTCTATGAATTCGTATTCGGCATAGGCCGATTGCCACAGCAGAAAGTTAGAAATCCGGGCCTCGCCACTGGTTCGAACCACCAGATCCGGGTCGGGCAGAACACAGGTGTCCAGATATCGCGGCAATGTTTCTTCGTCGACGTCCTGAGGCAGCAGTTTGTGATCCGCCACATCCTGTGCCAACCGCTTGGTCGCCCGCGCGACCTCATCGCGGCCACCGTAATTCAGCGCAATCGTCAGATGCACGCTGTCGTTCTGTTCGGTCAGCTTTTCCAGATGATCCATCAACGCGATCAATTTGTCGTCCAGTCGAACCCGGTCGCCGATAAACCGCACGCGCACGCCCCGGGCGTCCAGCGCTTTTGCCTCGCGTGAGATATAGCGACGAAACAGGCTCATCAGGCCTGCAACTTCCACCTGAGTCCGCTTCCAGTTTTCCGTCGAAAACGCAAATATCGTTAAGTATTTGACGCCCAGTGAAGGGCAGGCTTCGACCACCTCACGCACCCGGCGCGCACCTGCATGATGGCCAAAAAGACGCGGCCGCCCACGCGCCTGAGCCCAACGTCCGTTGCCATCCATGATGATTGCTACGTGACGCGGTCCTCTGAAGTCATCGCCTTTGGCGGGGTCTGCCGACATGGTTCGGGTCTCAGACCTGCATGATTTCGGTTTGCTTGGTTTCCAAAGCCTCGTCGACCGCTTTGATCATTTTGTCGGTCAGGTCCTGAACCTCGGTTTCCCAGAACTTTTGGTCGTCTTCCGACATGCCGTCCGCCTTGGCTTTCTTGATCTGATCCATGCCATCGCGCCGTACATTGCGGATCGCGACGCGGCCATGCTCGGCGTATTGTCCGGCGACCTTGGTCAATTCGCGACGGCGTTCTTCGTTCAATTCCGGAATGGGCAGCATGATAATTGTGCCGTTCAACTGCGGATTGATACCAAGACCGGATTCGCGGATCGCCTTTTCGACTTTACCCACCATGGACTTGTCCCAGACGTTGATCGTCACCATGCGTGGCTCGGGAACGTTGACTGTGCCCACCTGGTTGATCGGCGTCATCGACCCATAGGCATCCACCATCACCGGCTCCAGCATCGAGGCGGACGCGCGACCGGTCCGCAGAGACGCAAATTCAGTCCGCAGATTGGCCATGGCGCCGTCCATGCGGCGCTGCAGATCATCGGTGTCCAGTTCAAAATCGTCAGACATGCTGCTCACTCCTCTCGCTCAGGCGCTGTTCAGAGGGGTCTTAAGCCATTGATGACAAGATGTATAGCGATCTTGACCCGGAACCGAGGCCCCTGCGGCCCCAATCTAGACTGTACGTTGCAGCTCTGGACGCGCCAAAGCGGCAACCCTCATCCAGAAACGGCAGAGCACCAAACAGAGCAACGCCAAAACGGCTTCTTTCTTGTTCGAAATACCCCAGGGAGTTTGAGGGACAGCGTCCCTCATCCTTGGTTCCCACAAGGTCAAAAGGGCGCTCGCTTATCCCTGAACCTTGGTATAGGTTCCCTGACCGGCCAGAATGCCGCGGAACCCGCCGGGTTCATCCAGTGAAAACACGATGATCGGCAGGTTGTTGTCGCGGGCCAGTGCGATGGCGCTGGCATCCATGACCCCCAGCCGTTTGGCCAGAACGTCATCATAGCTCACAGTGTCATAGCGCTTGGCATCGGCGTGTTTGACCGGGTCCTTGTCATAGACACCATCGACCTTCGTGCCTTTAAAGATCGCCTCACACCCCATTTCATTGGCGCGCAGGGTCGCGGCGGTGTCGGTCGTGAAATAGGGGTTGCCGGTTCCGGCGGCAAAAATGCAGACCCGCTTTTTCTCAAGGTGACGGACCGCGCGGCGGCGAATGTAGGGTTCACAGACCTGATCCATCGGGATCGCCGAAATCACCCGTGTAAAAACGCCGATCTCTTCCAGCGCCGATTGCATCCCCAACGCATTCATAACCGTGGCCAGCATCCCCATGTAATCCGCTGTTGTGCGTTCCATCCCCTGGGCCGATCCGCTGAGGCCGCGGAAGATGTTACCACCGCCGATCACCATGCAGATTTCGACCCCCAGATCATGGACCGATTTCACCTCTTCGGCGATACGCTGCACGGTCGGCGGATGCAGGCCGAACCCCTGATCGCCCATCAGGGCTTCTCCCGAGATCTTCAACATGACCCTTTTATATTTGGTGGCCAGTTGGTCGATTTCCTGGTCGGATGTAGAGGTCATATTGCGCTCCGCATTTGCACGGGTGTATTTTGTCGCAAAATGTCGGAAATCGTCGGCGGATTCAATGGAGCATCCGCCGGGTATCTGACTTAATCTAAGACAAATGAGCTCTGAGCGATGACAAAGTTGATCGGATTGCCCGACATTCCGGACGATCGCCCGATTCTGATCGCCGGACCGACGGCTTCGGGCAAGTCGGATCTGGCGTTACGGCTCGCGCAGAAACACGGCGGGGTCATTGTGAATGCCGATGCCAGTCAGGTTTATGATTGTTGGCGGGTGATCACCGCCCGTCCGTCCCTGGCCGAAGAATCGCAAGCGCTGCATCGCTTGTATGGTCACGTGCCCTACGATGCGGCTTATTCCGCAGGCCATTGGTTGCGCAATGTGACACCGCTTTTGACCGGCCCTGAACGGCCGATCATCGTTGGCGGAACCGGATTGTACTTCATGGCCCTGACTCACGGCATGGCTGATATTCCGGCCACGCCAGAAGACGTGCGTGCCACGGCCGATACGATGACGCATGAAGCTTTGCTTGACAGGATCGATGCCGACACCAAGGCGCGGATCGACGTTCAGAACCGGGCACGGGTTCAGCGCGCATGGGAAGTTCTGGCAACCACGGGTCAATCGCTGGCGTACTGGCAGGACAAGACACCGCCGCCGCTGCTGAGCCTGGACGACGCCGTGCCGCTTCTGTTCGACGTGCCCAAAGACTGGTTGTCCGAGCGTATGACTCGGCGCTTTGATCTGATGATTGACTCCGGGGCCTTGGATGAGGTCGCTGCGATGCGCGAGCGGTACGATCCTGCACTTCCATCTTGTCGGGCCATCGGCGTGCCCGAATTGATGAACTATGTTCAAGGAAACATCTCGTTGGACGAGGCCCGTATGCGGGCAACAATCGCGACACGGCAATTCGCCAAACGTCAGCGAACATGGTTTCGCTCAAAAATGCGGCAATGGACCGCCGTCCATCCACAGATTTAGGCCCTTCTCTTGTCACAATCGGACTTTAGAGCCGCACTGGCAGTACCAATTTTAGCCAGGACATGACAAATTCGAATAATGGCCTTCGATCCTGAACCCTCTGGCGAGATCCGCCTTCTGACCCTGCCGCAACTTGCGCCAGCCGGGTCGTGGCAGCTGGAACTGGCTCATGATCGCTCCGAATCGCTGCTGATTTGGCTCACCCGAGGTCAGGGTGTCGCGTTGCTGGATGGGGAACGCCGGGGGCTGGGGCTGCACAATGCGATTTTTGTTCCCTCTCGCCATTTGATCAGTTTTGAGATCGGACGGCAGGCGTTCGGGCAGGTTCTGGCTTTGCCAAACGGTTTGGATATGACCCTGCCGCAGTCAATCCAGCATCTTCGTATTCGCGATGTCAGTTCCCAGAATGAACTGACCGGGCTGTTCGAAGCGGCGGGGCGAGAACAGAACGGCAAACGTCCGTTGTGTCAAAGCGCCGTCGAGGCATATGCCAGCCTGATGATGATCTGGCTGCGTCGGCACATGGACGAGTCCGAAGGGTTCCCGCGTCGCGAAAAAGCGGCGCAGACCCTTGTGCGCAGCTTTTGTATGCGGATTGTCAGGGATTTTGCCACCGGTGCCAGCATGGCCGACTATGCGTCGGCGCTGGGGGTAACCCCGACCCATCTGACCCGCGTTTGCCGCAGTGAAACCGGGAAAACCGCGGCCACATTGCTGACCGAGCGGGTTTTGCATGCTGCACGGTCCTTGCTGATTTCGACCGATGTTCCAGTACAGGATATCGCCCGTCACCTTGGGTTTGGCAGCGCCGCTTATTTCACGCGGTTCATTCAACAACATACTGACCAGTCGCCCACAACTTTGCGCCGTTCCGCCCGGCCAAAGCCATAAACCCTCAGCGGCCAGACACCGCTTTGTCGCTTTTGAACAAAGCCAATGTCGCATTTGAAGCCGGATTTGCCGATTGCAACCGTTGACCAGCGACGATTTCTCGTGCCGAATGGGTCAAGGGCCATTTATAAAAACAAACTACCGGCCCGTCTGGTACCGATCTACGGCAAGGCGCTGCCAACCGCGCTGCCCATACGCCAAGACGACAGGGGACGACATATGAAGATTGACCTAAAGGCGGCAGGACCGCCGCGACCCATCGCATCTGCATTTTCAAAGCAAAGGTCGATCTGACCGCCCTGCCCGGCATTCGCCGCCACAGCATGGCCCGCAAGCGGGCCGGACTGAAGCCTGACCGACAAGGAAACACATGGGACAGTTCATTCTGCGCAGAACCGGCGTGATGATTGTGACGGCACTTTGCCTGACCTTCATCGTGTTCTTTCTGACGAACCTCTACCCGAACCTCGAAAAACTCGCAAAAACCCAAGGCAACTTCCGCATGTCGGACGAAGCCGTGACCAGCTATCTGGACAGTAACGGGTACTTGCAGCCGCTGACGGTGAAATATGGTCAATGGCTGGGTGTTCTGCCCGGCTGGACCAAGACAAACGACGAAGGCGCTGTTACAGGACGTTGCCTGACGGGCGCGGTCTCACCGGCCGAAGCCGAGGATGCAGCGACCTATTGTGGCATCATTCAGGGGGACTGGGGATTTTCAACCGTGTTCAAGGACGAGGTGTCGACCATCGTCGGTACGCGTCTGGCCCTGACCGGAAAGCTGATGTTCTGGGTTCTCATGCTGATGATCCCATCGGCCTTGTTGATCGGAGTGATGGCCGGGATGCGCGAGGGATCCGTATTGGACCGATCGTTATCGACTGTTTCAATCATAACGACTGCGACACCTGAATACGTGTCGGGCGTGATTTTTATCGCGGTCTTCGCCTCTTCCGCTGCCGGACTGAAATGGTTCAAGGGCACAGCGACGGGTGCGATGGAAAACGCGACGTTCGAGAATTTCTTTCTGCCGGTGCTGACCATCGCCTTGTATGGCATGGGGTATATCGCGCGTATGACACGGGCCTCGATGACCGAGGTGATGACCGCTCAGTACATTCGAACGGCACGGCTTAAAGGCGTGAGTTTCGGCAATATCGTTGTGAAGCACGCGCTCAGGAATGCCCTGATCGCGCCGTTCACGGTGATCATGCTGCAATTTCCCTGGCTGCTGAACGGCGTCGTGATCGTCGAGACTCTGTTCAATTACAAGGGCTTCGGCTGGACGCTGGTTCAGGCGGCGGGCAACAACGACATTGAGCTGCTTCTGGGCGTCTCGGTTGTGTCGGTGATCGTGGTGCTGGTGACCCAGCTGATATCGGATATCGGCTATGTCTACCTGAACCCACGCATCCGAATTTCGTAAAGAAGGAACATCACTATGGAACCTCTTACGGGATTCGAAATTTTCACCCGCATACTTGTCCAGTTCCTGCCGGTCTGGATATCCCTGGCCGTCTTGTTCGGATTGTCCATAACGTACAAACGTAAGCTGGGATTGTACGGAAAGCTGTTTGACAGTGTCATCGGTATGATCGGTTTTGCGCTGGTCATGTTCTGGGTGTTCACCGGCATTTACGGAGCCATGGATCTGATCATTACCCATGATCCGCTGGCGCAGTTGTCCGGTATGAAGAATAAAGGCCCCGGCACTCCGCTGCGCAGTCCGAAGGAAGGGCAATACGAATGGTATCTTCTGGGCGGTGACAACCTGGCGCGTGATGTGTTCAGCCGGATGGTCAGCGGTGCCTGGATCGTGGTGCAGATTGCGCCTCTGGCGACCTTGTTTGCCTTCATGGTCGGGATCACGCTGGGTTTGCCGGCGGGATATTACGGCGGGCGACTGGATACGCTGCTGTCGTTCCTAGCCAACCTGATCCTTGCCTTCCCGGTGATCCTGCTATTCTATCTGCTGGTGACCCCCGAGATCGTGGCGACCGGGTTGCCGCAATATATGGCGGTTGTCTTGTTCATCTTTCCGCTGGTTTTTTTCGGAGTGCTGATCAATTCGCGCTTCCGAACCCAGCCGAAAAAGAACCGGACATGGCTGATCGTTGTTCTGCTGCCACTGTTCCTGATCTATATGTCGGTGGTCAATGAAGCAGGATCGAAGATCGGCTTCTGGCCGCTGGACTTCTTTGATGTGCCCGGCGGAATTCTGGTGGTGTTCGTGTCTGTGGTCTTCGTGAACTCGCCGACCGTTTTCCGGATCGTTCGCGGTCTGGCGATGGACATCAAGACCCGCGACTATGTCGCCGCAGCCCAAACCCGTGGTGAAGGCCCCTGGTACATCATGTTGTGGGAAATCCTGCCCAATGCACGCGGACCGCTGATCGTCGATTTCTGTCTGCGCATTGGCTATACGACCATCCTTCTGGGTACCTTGGGTTTCTTCGGTCTGGGTCTGCCACCGGAAAGCCCCGACTGGGGATCGACCATCAACGAAGGTCGCCGTCTGCTTTTGCTGTACCTGCACCCGGCGCTGCCGCCCGCGTTTGCGCTGTTGTCGCTGGTGCTGGGGCTGAACCTGCTGGCAGATGGTTTGCGCGAAGAAAGCCTGAAGGACTGATAAACGACCCGGCCGGGGGCACCGCCCCCGGACCCCCGGGGTATTTTGTACAAGAAAGAAGCAGGATTGCGGTTCTGCTCCCTTGAGGGAGAAAAAAGATGAGCAAACTGGCGGACTATAGCGGACCGATCCTTGAGATCGACAATCTTTCCATTTCGTTTTTCACGCGATTGCGTGAAATTCCTGCGGTGATGGATTTCTCGGTGGTGGTGCAGCCCGGTGAGGCCGTTGGCCTTGTTGGCGAATCCGGTTGCGGTAAATCGACTGTTGCATTGGGGGTGATGCAGGATCTGGGCAAGAACGGGCGCGTCGTCGGCGGAACGATCAAGTTCAAGGGCCGCGATCTGAGCGAGATGAGCGCAGACGAGCTTCGCGATATTCGCGGTAACGAGATCGCAATGATCTATCAGGAACCGATGGCCTCGCTGAACCCGGCGATGAAAATCGGCAATCAGCTTATGGAAGTCCCGATGATCCATGAAAGGGTCAGTAAGGACGAGGCTTACAAACGCGCGCTGGAGGTTGTCACCGATGTGCGGTTGCCTGACCCCGAGCGGATGTTGAATTCGTTCCCGCACCAGTTGTCGGGTGGCCAACAGCAGCGGATTGTGATTGCCATGGCGTTGATGTCAAAGCCGGCGTTGCTGATCCTGGACGAACCGACCACTGCGCTGGACGTGACAGTCGAAGCGGCCGTGGTCGATCTGGTCAAGGATCTGGGCAAAAAATACGGCACCTCGATGTTATTCATTTCGCACAATCTGGGGCTGGTGCTGGAAACCTGCGACCGTCTGTGCGTGATGTATTCGGGCGAAGCGGTGGAAACCGGATCCATCGAGGATGTGTTCGACAAGATGCAGCACCCGTATACGCAGGCGCTGTTCCGGTCGATCCCGCTGCCGGGGGCCGACAAGAATGCACGCCCGTTGAAGGCGATTCCCGGCAACTTCCCCCTGCCCCACGAACGGCCTCCGGGGTGTAATTTCGGGCCGCGTTGTGACTATTTTCAGGACGGGTTGTGCAATGGCTCGGACATTCCGATGTCGGGAGTCGATGGGGATGATCGGCACACGACGCGCTGCCTGCGATTCAAAGACATCGACTGGGACGCCCCGTTTGTGGCCGAAGAGCAGAAGGAAGAGGGCAAGGTCGGAAAGACGGTTCTCAAGATCGATAACCTGAAGAAATACTATGAGGTGGCAGCGAACGCGTTGTTCGGAGGCGGTGAGACCAAAGTGGTCAAGGCCAACGAGACGCTCAGCTTTGAAGCACGCGAATCCGAGACATTGGCCATTGTTGGCGAATCCGGTTGCGGAAAGTCGACCCTCGCCAAGGTTCTGATGGGGCTTGAAACGGCGACCGATGGCAAGATCATGCTGTATGATCAGGAAATCCAGGACATTCCGATCGAAATGCGCAACACCGATACGGTGAGTTCGGTGCAGATGGTGTTTCAGAATCCGTTCGACACGCTGAACCCATCGATGTCGGTCGGGCGCCAGATCATCCGGGCCCTGGAGATCTTTGACATTGGAGCCAATGACGCTGAACGGCGTGAACGGATGCTGAAACTGCTGGATCTGGTGAAACTGCCCCGCGCGTTTGCCGAGCGGATGCCGCGGCAATTGTCGGGTGGTCAGAAGCAACGCGTTGGTATTGCCCGCGCCTTTGCCGGTGGTGCCAAGATCGTCGTGGCGGATGAACCGGTATCGGCCTTGGATGTGTCGGTGCAGGCTGCTGTGACGGATCTGCTGATGGAGATTCAGCGTGAGGAAAAGACAACGCTGCTGTTCATCTCACACGATCTGAGCATTGTGCGGTACCTCAGCGACCGGGTCATGGTGATGTACCTGGGGCATGTGGTCGAACTGGGGGACACCGAACAGGTGTTCAGCCCGCCTTATCATCCTTATACCGAGGCGCTGCTGTCGGCTGTGCCAATCGCCGACACGTCGATCGAGAAAGAACATATCGTGCTGGAAGGCGATATCCCGTCGGCGATGAACCCACCGTCGGGATGCCCGTTCCAGACGCGGTGCCGCTGGAAGTCACAAGTGCCCAATGGGCTGTGCGACAAAGAGGTGCCGCCGGTGCGCGATCTGGCCAGTGGGCATCAGATCAAGTGTCACCTGAGCGATGAAACGCTTGCCGAGATGCAGCCGGTGATCAAGATGGCAGCCGAGTGAGCGCTGTAAAACATTAAGATCCCGCCACATCCTGCTGGATAGCTTTGGCGGGGTGTGGCCCGGATGCATGTTTCGGCCCTAGAAGGCGGCCGGCATTTGTTTCAGCACTTCCTTTGCGACGTCACCGTTCCAGCAGATGTTCGTATCTTGCATCGGTCAGGGTTTTCATAAACGCCACCAGCGCGTCGATGCGCTGGTCATCCAAAGCGGGCCCGTGGGTGAGTTCTTGGACGGACAAGGTCGGGGCGTATTCCGGGGCGTTCCAGGTCGCGCCGGTTTCGGGGTTGATCTGGCGGGCTTCTGACCGGGTGTTGTACTTGTTGTAAAACAACACCACCGTGCGCAGGTCATCAAAGACACCGTTGTGCATATATGGTCCGGTCACCGCGACGTTGCGCAGGGTCGGCACCTTGAATTGTCCACGTCGGGATGGGTCGGAAACTAACGGGTTTTCAAACAAACCACCGTCCACATGCCCCACCGCAACACCATTCTGACCACGTACTTGCAGGTTCTCGGGCACTCCGATGTTGTGGTATTCATAGTTCGAAAACGTTTCGCCCGGGTCGATCGGGCTGCGCTTTAGCTGGTGGCAAAGATTGCAGTTGGTGAACTGTTCGGAAAAGAACAGCAAACGGCCCAGTTCTTCGTCAGCAGACAACGTATATTCGCCACGCAGATACCTGTCATACTTGCTGTCAAAGGGCGCAAAAACGTCAGTGCGCTCAAAGGCGGCAATCGCCTCGGTCATCGCGCGATAGGCCTGATCAGTATCCTCAAAGACCCCTGTACCCCAGAGCGATGTAAAGGCCGCAACATAGGCTGGGTCTTCGCGCAGGCGTTCAACCACCGAGGCTTTGTCGGGCATACCCATCTCAATCGGGTTCAGGGGGGGACCACCCGCCTGCCCTTCGAGATCCGGTTCACGACCGTCATGGAACATTCCGCCGACCCAAACCTCACTTTCGGTCTGGGTGAACGCAGGTGTGAACGCCGCATAGCTGGCAGTTGGCGCGTTGCGATCCCCCAGCGATTCGCCGTCATCGCCCAAGGATACAGCCCGCCCAGCCCGTGTTTCGCGCGGATCAGCAAAACCGTATTGCGGATCATGACAGGTGGCGCAGGACTGGGTGCGGTTCAGCGACAGGTTGGTGTCAAAGAACAGAGCTTCGCCCAACTGTTCAACCGTGTCGTAGGTTTCAGCGGTGCCGGGCACAGCCGTCACTAGACCCAACAGGATCAGAGGGAGTGCAAAGGAAGGATTCGACATGTCAGGCGCTCCGGCGGTTTCGCGCAGCATACCAGAGCGAAATAGTCGGAATTTGATCTATCGCAAGTCCGGACGTGAAAACAAGGGCTCAGCTGCCCCAGATCTTTTTCACATAGTTTTGGGTTTCGTCATAGGGCGGTACGCCACCATGCTTTTTGACGGCCTGTGGTCCGGCGTTGTAAGCGGCCAAAGCCAATCGCCAGGATTTAAACTTGCGGTATTGTTTGGACAGATACTTTGCCCCACCATCAAGGTTCTCATAGGGATCGGCAGGATCTACACCCAACGATTTGGCGGTCGACGGCATCAACTGCGCCAAACCCAATGCCCCTTTGTGGGATTTTGCGTTTGGGTTCCAATTTGATTCCTGCTGCACCAGCCGCAGATACAGATCTTCCGGAACCCTGTGGCGACGCGCAGCATCTCGGGCCATTTGCAGATACTTGCCCCGGTACTTGCCCGTGTAAGGCAGCGCCCCCCACTTGCTGGGCGTAAGAACCGAGGGTGGTTGCAGCCGAACCGAGTTCGCATATTGGGATGACGCCCGGGAATCCAGAACTTTGCCTTGCGATTTGAAAACGGCCATGCGGTTCTTGGTCGAGAACATGTCAGCAAAAACGGGTCCACTGACGAACCCGGACACGGCGACGGCTGCTATGGCCATGCTTGACGCTATCTTGCGCATATTGGTTTGATCCTGCCCCAACACCAATTTTGCGCAATATACCCTGTGTGAGAATTATTAAAAGGCGGGTAGCGGAGTTCTGCCGTTCCGTCTTGCATATTAACCGTGTTTCAACCTTGCGTCAGGATGTATAGGGTGCGCGAACAGCGTCGGAATCGGCGCACAGCGACAGTTAAGAAGAACCGGGGAGCGCCATGGCGGGATCAGTGAATAAAGTAATTCTTATCGGCAATTTGGGCCGCGACCCCGAGGTCCGGACGTTCCAGAACGGTGGCAAGGTGTGCAACCTGCGGATTGCGACGTCTGAGACGTGGAAAGACCGCAATACCGGTGAACGTCGGGAACGGACCGAGTGGCACTCGGTGGCGATCTTTAACGAAGGTCTGGTTCGCGTGGCCGAGCAGTACCTGCGCAAAGGGTCCAAGGTCTATATCGAAGGCCAGCTGCAAACCCGCAAATGGCAGGATCAATCCGGCCAGGACCGCTATTCGACCGAGGTTGTTTTGCAAGGATTCGGATCGACACTGACCATGCTGGACGGTCGCGATGGTGGCGGTGGCGGCGGTCAAGGTGGCGGCAACTATGGCGGTGGCGGTGGTGGATATGACAGCCCCCCGATGGATGACCCCTATGGTGGTGGCCAAGGCGGCGGCAGTTCCAGCGGTGGTGGTCGCGGACCATCCTCGCGCGACATCGATGATGACGAAATACCGTTTTAACCGAAAAGGCTTGGCAGCCGGAGGGTAACCCGATGAGCTGGTCGTTTTCAGTGGGCCGACTGTTCGGGTCTGAACTTCGGGTGCATGTCACCTTTTTCCTTCTGCTTGCCTGGGTCGGATGGGCCGCCTTTGCTGAAAATGGCTGGGCGGGCGCTGTTGAGAACATCCTGTTTGTATTGGCGCTTTTTGCCTGCGTGGTCGCGCATGAGTTCGGCCACGCCCTGACAGCGCGCCGCTATGGCATTCGAACGCCGGATATCACGCTGCTGCCGATTGGTGGTTTGGCGCGGCTTGAAAAAATGCCCGAGCAGCCGCAACAAGAAATCGTGGTGGCGTTGGCCGGTCCGCTGGTCAATGTGGCGATCTGGGCCGTTCTGGTTTTGCTGGGTGCTGGCGTATCGATGGAGTCGGCGGCCGAGTTGGAGTCGACCGACATCAGCTTTCTCCAGCGCTTGGCCATGGTCAACCTGTTCCTGGCGCTCTTCAATATGATCCCGGCCTTCCCGATGGACGGTGGGCGGGTCTTTCGCGCCGTTCTCAGCCTGTTCATGCCGCGCGTTCAGGCCACGCGGGCGGCTGCGACTGCCGGGCAGATTGTCGCGTTTTTGTTGGGATTCTGGGGCCTGACCGGGGGCAATCCGGTTTTGGTTCTGATCGCTTTGTTCGTCTTTATGGCGGCGAACGCGGAAAGTCAGGATGTGGTCATGCGATCCGTGGCGCGACACCTGATGGCGCGCGATGCGATGATCACAAACTATGAAAGCTTGCTGCCCGGTGACAGTATCGATGCGGCGGCCAACACCCTGATCCGCACGACCCAGCACGAGTTTCCGATTCTGGACACGGACGGTGTGTTGTTGGGGTTCTTGACGCGCAGTGCCCTGTTCTCAGCACTTGCCGCAGATGCCCCGCGCACGCGGCCTGTTTCGCAGATTATGGAAGCCGACATCCCACGGGTCGATCTGTCAGCGGGGTTGGAAACCATTCTGGATCGCCTTTACGAGGGCGCGGCGGCGATTGCGGTCTGCGACAAGGATGGCCACCTGTTGGGCTATATCACACGCGAAAACGTGGGTGAGCTAATGGTGGTCAAAAGCCGTTGATCCCTGTTGTTTCAACGGGTTGAAAGCGCATCTTTAAGCACTGACATAACCGCGTCGCGCGGCACATCGGATGTCATGAAGGCGCTGCCGATTCCACGCGCCAGAATAAACCGTAACTGACCATCGACAACTTTCTTGTCCTGTCCCATCAGGTTCAGCAAGCCTTCGGCCCCCGGCAGGTCGCCGTCGATGTCGGCCAGATCCGTCTTCATTCCCATCGCGCGCAGATGGGCACGGACCCGGCTGGGGTCTTCTTGCGAACACAGACCCAGTCTGGAGGACAACTCAAACGCCAACGCACAGCCTATCGCCACGCCTTCACCATGCATCAGCCTGTCCGAGTATCCGGTCGCGGCTTCCAAAGCGTGGCAGAATGTGTGGCCAAGGTTCAACAAGGCCCGGTCGCCCTGTTCGGTTTCGTCCCGTGCCACGATATCTGCCTTCATCTGGACGGACCGTGTCACAGCCTCGACCCGGGCGTTCATATCGCCAGACGCCAATGCAGGACCCTGGGTTTCCAACCACTCAAAGAACCGGGAGTCCCCCAAAAGGCCGTATTTCACCACCTCGCCATAGCCGGCCAGGAAGTCGCGCGCCGTCAGCGTGCCCAATACGGCGGTATCCGCCAAAACCAGCGATGGCTGATGAAATGCGCCGATCAGGTTCTTACCCTGCGGCGCGTTGATTCCGGTCTTGCCCCCGACCGAACTATCAACCTGCGCCAACAGCGAGGTCGGAATTTGCACGAACCGAACGCCACGGCGCAAAACGGCTGCGGCAAACCCGGCCAGATCGCCGATCACGCCACCGCCAAAGGCCACAACGACATCATTTCGTTCGACCTTTTGATCCAGCAGCCATTCCACAGACCGTTCAAAATGCGGCCAGCTTTTGGTCGATTCGCCGGGTGGCAGCGCAAGCGCCTCCATGTTGATTCCGGCGGATCCCAACCCGTCACGCAACGCTTCGAGATGCAGCCCCGCGACGGTTTCATCCGTCAAAACCGCAACTTTTTTGCGCTTTAGTAAGGGGGCAATGCGTGCGCCCGCTGTGGGAATCAGCCCGGGGCCGATTTCCACATCATAGGAACGCTCACCCAGTTCAACGTGCACGGTATTTTGCATCAATCCTGCCCTAAAACGTCTGGACGCGACTTCAGCGCCTCCAGAACACGGTCCACCATCTCTTCTATCTGCGTCTGCCCATCGGACGACACCATCAGATCGGCCTCGGCATAGATCGGAACCCGTGCGTCATAAAGGTTGCGCAACGTCGCAAGCGGATCCGGCGTCTTCAACAAAGGCCGCGTATCTTTGTGCCTGACCCGATTCCAAAGCGTATCCAGATCGGCATTCAGCCAGACGGACACGCCGGATTGAGAGATCATCCGGCGGTTACTGTCGGCCAGAAAGGCCCCGCCACCGGTCGACAGAACACATCGCTCGTTCTGCAGAAGCCTTTGAATAATCTGACTTTCTTTCTTTCGAAAGAAAGATTCCCCATCACGAGAGAAGATTTCGGGAACAGTCATATTCGCGGCCGCTTCGATTTCAGCGTCGCTGTCCAGGAAAGGAACATTCAGGCGCGCGGCCAAAGCCCGCCCGACGGCTGTCTTTCCGGCCCCCATCATACCGACCATCACGATGGTCTTTTTTAGTTGTCCCGGTGTGTTTTGCCGTGCAATCCCAACACCATCATGCTCAATTCCGCTCATTCTTCTGTGAATGACGTGATCTTTGGAAAAAGGCCATATATAAAACTCTCAAAAATCATCTGTTGAGGCACGGCAGGCCATGATGGGACGTTTGATCAAATACTTGTTTTACCTGATCGTTCTGGCAGCGGTTGGAGTGGTGATTTATGCATATGTGGGCCCCTGGTTCGGTGCAGATTTTTCACCGCCACAGTCAGAGATCCGCATTCCGGTGACGTTGGATGCGGATTAAGGCGGTCGTTGCAGCGCTATTGATTCCCGCAGCAACCGCTGCACAAGAGCCGCTATCCGTCATCGATTGGCTGAACGATCACCCCGGCACGGGGTTACCCGGCACCGTGGTGATGGAGCCGCCGGTCGCCAACGGCATCGTCAATCCCGAGATCGAAGTCAGCCCGTTGGAAGAACTGGCGCCGCCTTTGGGGCTGGTGCCCAGCTCGGTGACCGGAATGCCGCTGGATCTGTGGGTCGCCAGCGATATCGATGACCTGACCGATCACATTGCCACGGTGCCGGTGGCTGACAGCCCGTCGATGCAGGCGCTGTTGTATTCGCTGCTCTTGTCGGAAACCCGTCCGCCCGGTGGCGACGCGGCGGAACAGCTGACCTTGGCGCGAATCGATCGGTTGATGGCGCTTGGGGCCGTTGATCCGGCCCAGGCCCTGACGCGGCGCGCTGATCCGATGGCCAGTGCTGCCCTGTTTCAACGCTGGTTTGACGCCACGCTTCTGACCGGCGAAGAAGAACAAAGCTGCCGGGTTTTGACCGCCAAGCCGCATCTTGCACCCGGATACGATGCACGGATTTTCTGCACCGCGCGCGCCGGAGATTGGCAAACTGCCGCTTTGACGCTTGAAACCGCGCATGCGTTGACCCTGTTGCCGCAGTGGAAACTGGATCTGCTGGACCGGTTCCTAAGCCCTGAGATTTATGAAGGCGCACCGCCCCTGCCCGCGCCCGCCAGCGTCGATCCGCTGGCCTATCGCATTCGCGAAGCGATTGGTGAGCGCCTGTCGTCCCAAGATCTGCCCCGTGCTTTTGCGACTGCGGACCTGCGCGATGTGGCGGGTTGGAAGGCGCAACTTGAGGCTGCGGAACGTTTGACTCGCGTCGGCGCGCTCAGCGCCAACCAGCTTTTGGGGCTTTACACAGAACGGTTGCCCGCCGCGTCCGGCGGGATCTGGGACCGTGTCGACGCCCTGCAGCGGTTTGAAACCGCGTTGGGGACGCGCAGCCCTGATGCCGTCGCCAAAACGCTGCCTCCGGTCTGGTCCGCAATGCGTCGAGTCGGTCTGGGTGTGCCATTCGCCGAACTATTTGCCGATCCGCTAGCAAGCCAGGATCTGACTGACCCCGGGGCTGTCAATCTTGCATGGCGCATCCGACTGTTGTCATCCGCCTATGAAACGGCTGCGCATTATCCGCCCGACACCAGTGAGATGAGTTTATTTCTGGCGGCACTGGCCCAGGGGGATCCCGGACGAGTGGAGGCCCCCAGTGACCTTGCAGAAGCCATTTCCGAAGGCTTTTCAGGTAACGTCCCCCTAACGGGCGATATCCGCCGCGCAATCGACGATGCGCGTTTGGGCGAAGCTATTCTTATGACGATGGACCTGTTTGACAGCGGCGCCAGCGGCAACCCGGCGGATCTTGCAAACGCCATTTCGGCGTTCCGCAGGATGGGTTTGGAAGACACAGCGCGCCGGGCGTCTTTGCATCTGATGCTATTGGGGCATGGTTAGGCCATGACCGCACCCGCCGACTCATACCAGTGGATTTCTACCTTTCTGGAAGCACAAGCCGCAGAACTGGGCGCTGCGACGAACACGCAACTGGCCTATGGCCGGGATCTGAAGGATTTCGTCGGCTGGCTGGACCGGCGCAAGACCAGCCCAACGCAAGCCGATCGCGATCAGATCGAAGCCTATCTGATCGATTGCGACGCTCAGGGGTTATCGCGAGCGACCCGCGCGCGGCGGCTTTCGGCGATCAAACAACTGTTCCGCTTTTCGTTCGACGAAGGCTGGCGCGAGGATAATCCGGCGATTCAGATCAAGGGGCCGGGCCGGGACAAGCGTCTGCCCAAGACGCTTGAGATTGCCGAAGTCGACCGCTTGCTGCATGCCGCACGCGAAACCGGGCGAAGCGCCGCTGACCGTCTGCGTAATACATGCCTGATGGAGCTGCTGTATGCCACTGGCATGCGAGTCAGCGAGCTGGTCGAACTCCCGGTGTCGTCGACCCGCGGCGATCCAAGGATGCTGTTGATTCGCGGCAAGGGTGACAAAGAACGCATGGTGCCCTTGTCCCCGCCTGCCCGTGACGCGCTGGCCGCCTGGCTGGCCGAGCGCGATCAGGCCGAGGACGCCAAACGCGCCAAGGGCGCGCCGTCGTCCAAGTTCCTCTTTCCGTCACGTGGTAAAACGGGCCATCTGACGCGGCATCGGTTTTACCTGTTAATCAAGGAACTTGCCGTCGCGGGCGGGGTCTCCCCCGCTAAAGTGACGCCGCATACCCTGCGCCATGCGTTTGCGACACATCTACTGGCCAATGGTGCGGATTTGCGGTCAATCCAGACATTATTGGGCCACGCCGATGTCGCCACGACCGAGATATATACCCATGTTCTGGACGAACGCTTGTCGCAACTGGTGCTCGAACATCATCCGCTGGCTCGCGATAAGGACAGCACAGGCTCTTGATCGCAGGTCAACGCGGCCCCATAACCGATACAGGACACAGGGATTTTTCGACAAATGGAACACACGTCCACCGTTCTGGACAGCGCATTTTGGGTCTCCGCCGGGGCTATCGTGCTTTTGCTGGTTTTCTCGGCCTTCTTTTCGGGGTCAGAAACCGCTCTGACGGCCGCGTCGCGGGGCAAGTTGAGGGCGCAGGCCGACAAAGGATCGCGCGGCGCGCAGAAAGCGTTGGACATCACCGAAGACAACGAACGTCTGATCGGTTCGGTTCTGCTTGGCAACAATCTGGTCAACATCCTTGCCACATCACTGGCGACCGCTCTGTTCACCCGGATGTTCGGGGAAAGCGGGGTCGCACTGGCCACGCTGGTGATGACACTGCTGGTGCTTGTCTTTGCCGAGGTGTTGCCAAAAACCTATGCCATCACCAATTCCGAAAAAGCTGCTGCCGCCGTGGCAACGCCGATCGGGATTATCGTAACCGTCTTTGCACCGATAGTCAGCGCCGTTCGCTTGCTGGTACGGGGTGTGCTGGCCTTGTTTGGCGTTCGGATCGACCCAGACAGCCATGTACTGGCGGTGCGTGAAGAGATTGCTGGCGCCCTCCAACTGGGCCATTCCGAAGGCGTTGTCGAAAAGGAAGACCGCGACCGTATTCTGGGCGCGCTGGATCTTGCCGAACGTGCGGTCGAAGAGATCATGTTGCACCGTTCCAACATCGAAATGATCGACGCCGACGCAGATCCGCAAGCGATCATCCAGCAATGCCTGTCCAGCCCGTACACCCGGTTGCCGGTGTTTCGCAACGAACCCGAAAACATCATCGGTGTGATCCACGCCAAGGATCTGTTGCGCGACATTTATCAGCATTTGGACAGCGACAAGGCGCTCGAAGACTTCAGGATTACCGACGTGGCCAAACCGCCGTATTTCGTTCCGGAAACCACGACGCTGGATGACCAGATGCGCCAGTTTCTTCGGATGCGATCCCATTTTGCCCTGGTTGTGGATGAATATGGCTCGCTTCAGGGGCTGATCACGCTGGAAGACATTCTGGAAGAAATCGTCGGCGAAATCACCGATGAATTCGACCCCGATGCAGATCATCCCGTCACGCGAACCGAAGACGGTCACTTTCTGGTCGACGGGGCCATGACCATCCGCGACCTGAACCGCGCCAGCGACTGGAACCTGCCTGATGAAGAGGCCAACACCATCGCAGGGCTGGTCATCCACGAGGCGCAGATGATCCCGACGGTGGGTCAGGTGTTTTCGTTCCATAATTTCCGATTCGAGGTCACCGGGCGCCACGGCAACCGCATCACTGGCCTTAAGATCCGACCGCTATGACACGTATGGGCCGTTGGTTCGACGCGGTCGTTCTGGACCTGGGCCGGCAAATGCGCTGGTCTTTCCTGCCGCCTCTGATGGTCTATTTTGCTTATGGTGCGTCGGGGTTGACGGCCATCGTAGGGACCTTCTTCATCAAGGAATATCTTGATGTGTCAGCCGCCTTCATCGCCGGGCTGGCCTTCTGGGCTGGCCTGCCCTGGGCGCTGAAAATGCCTATGGGCCATCTGGTCGACCTGTTCTGGCGTCAAAAATGGCTGATGGTGTTCATCGGTGCAGGGTTGATTTCGACCAGCCTGTTGATCATGTATGGGCTCGCCACCAGCGTGCCGTGGATGCAGGACATCATGTCAATCACAGCGTGGTACGTCTTGGCCACATTGTTGGCGCCCACTGGGTTTGTCGTGCAGGATGCCGTCGCCGACGCGCTGTCGGTCGAGGCTGTGCCGCGTGTCGATGACACCGGTCAGCCGCTGGACGAAGCGACAACGCGCGCCCTGCATACAACGATGCAAACCTTGGGCCGGATCGCCCTGATCGGCGCACTCAGCGCCGTCGCCGCGCTCAACATTTCGCTTTTTTCCGGGATCGAAGAGGTCACGCCCGAGGCCAAGGCTGCCACGTATGGGCGGATCTATCTGATCGGCCTGTTCATCCCGTTGATTTCCGTCTCAGGCGTGCTGCTCGCCATGGTTCAGCAACGCCGCCAGATCGCGCGCCTGGTTGAGACGGGCATCGACAGACCCACAGCCGAAGCCCATTTCGCTCCTCAAGGCGGCGAAGTCACCCCGAACTGGTGGTACTTCATTGGGGGTGGCGCCTTTGTTGCGATGTCTCTGACTGTCGGCTTGTCGGATGTGCCCTTCAGTCAGGAAATCGTCTTTGCCGGGTCCATGGGCATCGTTCTGTTTCTGATGCGTCAGTTGATATCAGCCCTTACCCCTGAAAAAGCGCGGGCTCTTGTCGGCACAGCAGTGATTGTTTTCGTTTTCCGGGCCATGCCCCTGCCCGGTGCCGGATCCACGTGGTTCACCATCGATATGCTGGGGTTTGATCAACAATTCCTGTCGGTGCTGTCGCTGATCACTTCGATGCTCACACTTGTCGGTATGCTGGTATTACGTCCATTGATGGCGAACCACACCATCGTCTACATCGTGATTCTGCTGTCGGTCGCTTCGGGAATTCTGGCGCTGCCGAACATAGCGCTATATTACGGGGTGCACGAATGGACCGCCGCAGTCACCGGCGGCATTGTTGATGCAAGGTTCATCGCGCTGATAGATGCAGCCGTTGAAAGCCCGCTTGGCCAGATCGCGATGATCCCGATGCTGGCCTGGATCGCCCGCAACGCGCCCGAAAACCTCAAGGCGACCTTCTTCGCCGTCATGGCGTCTTTTACCAATCTCGCTCTGTCTGCCAGCAGCCTGGGCACCAAATACCTCAACCAGATCTTTGAGGTGACCCGCGAGGTGACGGGCCCAGACGACGTGATCACAACGCCTGCTGACTATTCTCAACTGGGGTATTTGCTGATCACCGTGGCCGTCCTGACCGTCTTGTTGCCCCTGCTGACCGTGTTGATCGTCCAAAGATCAGCCTTTCGCAGCCCGGATTAACGCGGCAGCCCTCCTGCTTCTTTCTTGTTTAAAATACCCAATTTCTGAAGATGGCCACAGGCCACATCGTCAAGCTCTTAAACGCAGACCTTGCGGGTCAAAAGGTGGTTCTTTCAGGATTGTCGCGCGATGCGGACGCCCAAGAACCATAACCTCGACACGGTCTCCGGGGTCCGCGCCCTTCACATAGCCCAAGGCAAGGGACTGGCCGACCGTGTACCCATAAGCGCCCGATGTGACGCGGCCAATACCCAGACCATCCTTAAAGATCGGTTCACCTCCCGTGGCATCCGCATTCGATGCAGTGACATCCTCTGCCTCAAGTGCCAGCAAAACCAAACGTTCCCGCGCGGGCTGCGCCAGCGTTTTTTCAACCGCCGCCTTGTTCAGAAACGGCTTGTCCAGTTTTACCAGCCGATCCAGCTCAACCTCCTGAGGCCAATATTCCGGGCTATATTCCCGGCTCCACGAGCCATAGCCCTTTTCAACGCGCAGGCTCATCAGGGCACGGCTGCCGACGGGGCCAGCGCCCAATTCTCGTCCGGCCTCCAACAAGGCAGCATATAGGGCCGCCTGATGCTCGGCCGCGCAATGCAGTTCCCACCCGAGATCTCCGGTGAAAGACACGCGCAAAGCCATGCATTCGATTCCGGCCAGATCAATCCGCTTTGATCGCATGAACGGAAACTCGACCGTCTCAAGCGAGGTATTGGTCAGCCGCTGCAACAGCGATCGTGATAGTGGCCCGGCCACGTTGAAACCGCAGACCGCATCCGTCAGGCTTTCGAACGTGGTGTCATCGGGCAATGGCACCTGTTTGAAGAACCGCCGATGATAGCGTTCGGCCATGCCGGACCCGATCACCCAGAATTCGTTTTTGTCCAGACGTGTTACGGTGAAATCTCCGGCGATCCCGCCCCGCACGCCAATCAATGGGGTCAGGCACGACCGGCCCATCGACTTGGGCATGCGGTTGGCAAACACGGCGTTCAGCCAGTCTTCGGCACCGGGTCCCGTGACTCGGTATTTGGCGAAGTTTGAAATGTCGATGATCCCGGCGTGGTCCCGGAGCATCCGGCATTCGTCCCCGACCGGTGCCCACCAGTTCTGGCGGGTGAACCCATTGGTATCCTGGGTTCCCGGCGTATCAGCGAACCAAAGCGGATGTTCCCAGCCATAGTTCAGGCCGAACACGGCGCCCATTTCTTTCTGCATCTCATAAACGGGCCGCGTGCGGACTGGTCGCCCGGCCGCGCGTTCTTCGTTCGGGAAATGGATAGCGAAACGATGCGCATAGACATCGCGCACTTTGGCTTTGGTGAACTCTTTCGACGCCCAGCCGCCAAACCGGGCCATGTCCCAGGCGAACAGGTCGTACTTTGGCTCACCCTCGATGATCCATTCGGCCACCGCTTGCCCCATGCCACCCGATTGCGAAAACCCGGGGATAATGCCGTTGCAGCAGAAGTAGTTGGACAGTTCCGGGACCGGTCCGAACAGCACGTTGGAATCCGGGGACCAGATCATCGGTCCATTGATGACCCGTTTGATCCCGGCTGACCCCACTGCCGGAAGTCGGTCAATGGCGCGCATCATGTTTTCTTCGATCCGTTCCAAATCGTCCGGGAACAGATCGTGGGCAAAATCAAGCGGGGTCCCATCTTCGGCCCAGAACCGCATGTCGCGCTCATAAGCGCCGATCAGCAGGCCCTGCCCTTCCTGACGCAGATAATACTCTCCGTCCCGATCGGCGACCGAGGGCAATCGCCGATCCATCGCGGCAATCTCGGGGATGGATTCGGTGACAAAATACTGGTGTTCGGTCGGTTGGAGTGGCAGCTCGAACCCGGCCAGTTTTGCCACCTCGCGCCCCCAAAGGCCGGCGGCATTCACCACCCACTGGGTGCGGATATCGCCCTTGGGTGTTCGCACGATCCAGGTGCCATCGGGTTGCTGCTCTGTCCCGGTGACCGGTGTGAAGCGGTGAATTTCGCCGCCTCTTTGACGCGCCCCGACGGCATAGGCGTTGGTCACGCCTGACGGATCAACATTGCCGCCATCCGGTTCAAACATGATGCAGCGGACACCATCGAAATCGACAAGCGGATGCAGGCGTTCGGCCTCGTCCCGGGTGATTTCGTAAAAATTCATGCCGTAAAGCTTGGCTTTGGACGCCTGGAGTCGCAGTTGATGTTCGCGGGCCTCGGTCTGGGCCAGATACAGGGACCCGGATTGGAACACGCCGCACCCCTGCCCGGTTTCAGCCTCAAGCTCTTTATACAGATTCATCGTATAATGCTGGATGCGGCTGATATTGGTGCTGTCATGCAGGCCGTGGATGTTGGCTGCGGCATGCCACGTCGACCCCGAGGTCAGCTCGTCCCGTTCCAACAAGACAACGTCGCTCCATCCCAGCTTGGTCAGGTGATAAAGGATCGAGCATCCGATGACGCCGCCGCCGATAACGACAGCCTGAGCATGGGTTCGCATTTTGGGTCCCGCTTCGGTTAGTTGACGTGTACCAAACCTGCACCCATCCGTTCACTGATTTGATGCCGTTTTGCGACACAAAACGGCATCACAGCGCCGAAGCGAGCTTGCGGAGCATTGGCTGCCCTAGTCGGCGGGCAAGACCACCCATGCATCAGACGGACATGTGCCTGTGTCTGGATCGATCCGCGTGCAGACGGATGTGCCCGGCGGGCCCGCGTTGATATCGCCCACAGACACCGCGTTCGCACCATGCGCCAACTGCTCTGCCGGGACGGTCACCACAGTGCAGCCTGCCACCCCAATCGCCCCGGCCATCATGGCCAGGTTCATTTTGAATACCTTCAAATCCAACTCCTTCACTTGTGTTTCGAGATGGTCAGCCCGTGGTGATGGCCCTGCCGCGACCGGTCGTCATTTTCGGCACTGCGCTGCGCGTTTTCTCAGCACCCAGAAGGCGCTGATGCTTTTGGAAAACGACGCCTTGTGTCGTTTCCTGACTTGCGGGCACGTTCCGAAGCTGACTAGCTCCCTAAAAAGGAAAGCGGGGCCTGCTATGAAAAACACCACACGCGTTGCCGTTATTGGCGGAGGAGTTGTAGGCGTATCCGTACTTTATCACCTGACCAAACTGGGGTGGTCGGATGTCATGTTGCTGGAACGCTCGGAACTGACCTCCGGCTCCACCTGGCACGCTGCGGGCGGTTTTCACACGCTCAACGGCGATACCAACATGGCCGCTCTTCAGGGCTACACCATACGTCTTTACAAAGAGTTAGAGGCGATCACCGGAATGTCGTGTGGGCTGCACCACGTTGGCGGCGTCACGCTGGCCGACAATCAGGACCGTTTTGACATGTTGCTGGCCGAGCGGGCCAAGCATCGGTTCATGGGGCTGGAAACCGAAGTCGTCGGACCGGACGAGATCAAGAAGATCGCTCCGATCACCAATACGGATGGTATCATCGGCGCACTTTATGATCCGCTTGATGGGCATCTTGATCCGTCAGGCACGACGCATGCCTATGCCAAGGCCGCCCGGATGGGGGGCGCGTCGATTGAAACCCATTGCATGGTGAAAGAAACCAACCAGCGCGCGGATGGCACATGGGACGTGGTGACCGACAAGGGAACGATTCACGCCGAACATATCGTAAATGCGGGCGGTCTTTGGGCGCGGGAAGTTGGCGCAATGGCTGGCATCTATTTCCCGCTGCACCCGATGGAACATCAGTATATCGTGACCGACGATATCGCGGAAATCTATGACCGCGACGCCGAACACCCTCATGTCATGGATCCGGCTGGTGAAAGCTATCTGCGGCAGGAAGGACGCGGTCTGTGCATCGGATTCTACGAACAGCCCTGCAAACCCTGGGCCGTCGACGGGACCCCGTGGAGCTTTGGGCATGAACTGTTGCCTGATGACTTTGACAAAATCACCGATAGTATTGAATTTGCTTACAAACGTTTCCCGGTGCTGGCCACGGCGGGTGTGAAATCCGTGATCCACGGCCCGTTTACCTTTGCCCCGGACGGCAATCCTTTGGTCGGGCCCGTGCCCGGTGTGCGCAATTATTGGTCAGCCTGTGGCGTCATGGCGGGGTTCAGTCAGGGCGGCGGTGTTGGCCTGACGCTGGCGCAATGGATGATCGAGGGTGAGCCCGAGCGCGATGTGATGGCGATGGATGTGGCCCGGTTCGGCGACTGGATTTCACCGGGATATACACGCCCTAAGGTGATCGAGAACTATCAAAAGCGGTTTTCAGTGAGCTATCCGAACGAAGAACTGCCAGCGGCGCGGCCCAATCGCACCACGCCGATGTACGACATCTTTAGCGATATGGGTGCCGTTTGGGGCCAGCAATACGGGCTGGAAGTTGTGAACTATTTCGCGCAAGGCACTGAACCCACGTATGAAACGCCGTCCTTCCGTCGATCGGATGCATTCGATGCAACAGGCCGCGAAGTTATGGCCGTGCGCAACGGGGTTGGCATCAACGAGGTGCATAATTTCGGCAAATATCTGATTTCCGGACCCAAGGCGCGTGACTGGCTTGACCGGATCATGGCCGGTCGCATTCCGCAGCCCGGGCGCTTGTCGCTGACGCCGATGTTGTCGGAAAAGGGCAAACTGATCGGCGATTTCACCGTATCCTGTCTGACCCCCGAAACGTTTCAGGTGACGGCCTCTTACGGGTCGCAGGCCTTTCATATGCGTTGGTTCGTGCAACAAGCGGAAGATGGCGTAACTATTGAAAATATAAGCGATAAACGAAATGGGTTTCAGATCGCCGGACCGAAAGCCCGCGATGTGCTGGCCGCATGTACCCGGACCGACATTTCGGGCCTGAAGTTCATGGACGTGCGCCCCATGGTCGTTGGCATGACCGATTGCCTGGTTCAGCGGGTCAGCTATACCGGCGATCTGGGGTATGAAATCTATTGTGATCCTTTGGCCCAGCGTCAACTCTGGTGGACTTTGTGGGAGGCCGGAGTACCCCACGATATCACGCCGTTTGGAATGCGCGCGATGATGTCGCTGCGGCTGGACAAGTTCTTTGGCAGCTGGATGTCTGAATTCTCGCCCGATTACACGGCTGCGGAAACCGGGTTAGACCGGTTCATATCATTCAAGAAAAACGTCGCTTTCATCGGTCGTGCGGCTGCTGAGGCCGAGCGCGCCAAAGGCCCTTCGCGCCGGTTGGTCGCGTTTGAGGTGGACGCCGACGATGCAGATGTCAGCGCCTATGAACCGATCTGGCTGGACGGCACGGTTCAGGGGTTCTGCACATCCGGTGGGTATTCGCATTATGCGCAAAAATCCGTGGCGCAGGGGTTCCTTCCCGCTGATCGGGTTCTGGACGGTTTGGAAGTCGAGATCGAAATCCTCGGTCAGATGCGTAAAGCCAGAGTCATTAGTACGCCGCTGTTTGATGCCGACAACGCCCGCATGCGCGGGTGACAATGTCGCTGCGGCAAGGCAGTGTTGCGGCATGATAACTGAGATTCCGATCCTGATCCTGGCGGCAGGCCAGTCCAATCGCATGCGCGGGGCTGACAAACTTATGCAACCCATTGATGGTGAACCATTGCTGCGGCGCAGCACCGGGATTGCGCTGCAATCCGGGATTGGTCCGGTCATCCTGGCGCTTCCGACACTGCCGCACCCCCGATATGGGGCCGTCGAAGGCATGGACGTCACAACGGTGCCTGTCCCGGACGCGTTTGAGGGGATGAATGCCAGCTTGCGCCGAGGGATCGCAGCGCTTCCCGAAAACAGCGCCGCTGTCATGATCCTGCTGGCCGATTTGCCCGATCTGACGGCGCATGATCTTAAGTTGGTATCCGAAGCCGTTGATCTGGAACCTGAATTCAGCATCTGGCGCGGCGCGACAGAAACCGGTGAACCCGGCCACCCGGTGATCTTTTCGGCTGACTTGTTTGCTGACCTGGCCAAACTGACCGGCGATGCAGGCGCGCAATCCGTGGTGCAGCGCCACAAGACCAAAACCCAGCTTGTGCCACTCCCTGGAAACCGGGCCCGGACCGATCTGGACACGCCAGAAGCCTGGGCCGACTGGGCCGCCAACCGGACATAAAAAAGGCGGGAGGTTGCCCTCCCGCCTTTTGTCAATCGCGCGCCGGGCGGTCACGCAAAGCTGCAAAACCCGGTCAAAGTGTCAGTGCATCAGCAATTCGACTTCGAATTTCTTCAGCGACCGGCGGGCCGACGGGTAGGCTTCAAGCCCTTCGGTTGTTTCAAGTTCAGGGAACAGTTCGAAAATCTCGGTCCGCTGCGCATTACCGAGACCATCCAGAGAGACATCGCCCGGCTGGAAGCTTTCGGTCCAGGACCCATCCGACAGGACAACTTCGTGGCGTTCGCACATAAAGTGGACGTAATTCACCGATCCGGTATCCACCTGATCCACGCCTTCAAGGCCGGTTAGATGCTTGGCCGCCACAAGAACTTCGGTCTCTTCAAAGTAGAGGTTCGATTTCTCGTTGGACACCAGCAGACGGTGGTTGGGTGACAGCATCATGTCACGCTCAGGCAGACCATTGCCAAGCGACCCTTGCCGGATCAGGATCGGGCGCAGGTGCTGCCCCATCGTCAGCTCGCGACGGTTCAGAACCCGGTTATCGGCCCAGGCGATTTCCTGAATACCGTTGTCACGGGTGATGACCCGGTCGCCAGCCCGCAGGTCTTCGACGCGGCGTTCGCCTTTTGGAGTGGCGATAAGCGTTCCCGGAGTGAAGCAGATCGGCGTGACTTCTTCGATGTTGGTAAACTCAAGCCGACCCGATACACCGCCGCTGCCATCAAGGAACTCGACAGTTCCGTCAATACCGTTCCCGTCGCTGTCCGTAACCACATTGGTCAGCTGGAAATCGACGCCTTCGGTTCCGAACAGTTGCAGCGTGTCAAAGTCGACACCACCGTCGCCACCAGAAACTGTGTCGTTGTTCCCGTCGGCAACCGAATTTACAACAAAGAGATCTTCGTCATCGCCGCCCGACAGGGTATCGACGCCTTCGCCACCTTGCAGCGTATCGTTGCCAGCACCGCCTTCAATGACATCCTGACCGGTTCCACCCGACAGCACGTCGTCACCGTCGCCACCGTCCAGATCGTCGTCGCCATCGCCACCTTCGATCATGTCATCGAAGTCGCTGCCAAAGATCGTATCCTGGCCCGAACCACCATCGATCTGGTCGCCGACACCGTCTTCCAAAGCCGGAGCAAGGCTGGATACGCCGTTGCCGTCGCCGCCAAAAATGGTGTCGTCGCCGTCGCCGCCCGAGATCACATCGCCGCTTGTACCGCCTGCGATGATGTCGTCACCGCTGCCGCCGTCAATATCGTCGTTGCCATCCTGGCCATACAATTGGTCGTCACCGTCACCGCCGGTGATCGTGTCATGTCCCGGCTCAAGGATCAGAGCGTCTTCAATGTCGGATGGAACCACCAGACCCAGATCCGAGTCGCCATAGACGATGTCATCGCCGTTGCCACCATCCAGCGTGTCGCCGCCGATGCCACCAAACAGTTGGTCATCGTTGTCGCCGCCCGAGATAATATCGTCACCCGACCCGCCTTCCAGCTGGTCGTCGCCGCTGCCACCGTTGATGATGTCAGGGGTAAAGCCCACTGACGCCACGCCGGTCAGATCAGGGTCGCCGCCGCGCACGATGTCATTGCCGCTGCCAGCATTGATCGTATCCATGCCGATGCCGCCGATGATCGTATCGTCACCGTCTCCGGCCTCGATCGTGTCATCGCCCGCGCCCGCATCGATAAAGTCGTCGCCGCCATCGGTCAGGATCGTGTCGTTGCCTGCGCCGCCTTCGACGTTGTCGTCACCTGTGCCGCCGATCAGCGTGTCGTCACCAGCCCCGGCGATGATCGTGTTGTCACCCAATCCGCCGTCAGCATAGTTCGACCCTTCGCCAGTCCGGATGATATCGTCACCGAACCCGCCAAAGATGTTATCGTCGCCGTCACCACCGTCGATGACGTCAGCGCCCGAACCACCTTCGATATCGTCATCGCCGTCGCCGCCGGACAGGAAATCCGCGCCGTCCTGGCCAAGAAGGGTGTCGTTGCCTTCGCCGCCATAAATGATGTCATCCTGTTCGCCGCCATCCAACAAGTCGTCACCGGCTTCGCCAAACAGTTTGTCAGTGCCAAGACCACCATAGATTTCGTCGTTGTCGTCTCCGCCAGACAGATCGTCAAATCCATCCTCACCATAGATCAGGTCGTCGCCCGACCCGCCGTGCACGACGTCATCGCCCTGCCCCGAGAACACGGTGTCATTACCGGCACCTGCGTCCACCGCATCGCGGTTGTCGGCGCGCGGTGTGCCGCCCGGGAATTCGAAGAAGCTGGACGGCACGTCCGAGTCAATGGGTTCATCGACGAAGTTGTCGAGCGAGTCGAAGTTGTCGATCAGATCGCCTTCCGGGTCGCCGACATAAGACGCATCGATCAGATCGTCGCCATCAGTGCCTTCAACGACACCGTCAATCAGGCCGGGGTCGATGATCACTACGTTCTCGATATTGATGAACGTCGTGGTCACCCCAGTGCGAACATCCGCATCGTCAAGATAATAGACGACACCGTTTTCAGCATTGTCGGCGTCATACTCGACTTCGGCATTTCCGAAGATTTCGAGCGTGTCAAAGTCGTCTCCACCTTCGCCACCGTCGATGAACTGATCGTCCTGACCGATGACAATGATCGTGTCGCGGTCATCGCCTGCATCCACCTGATCTTCGCCCGGGCCCGTCGAAATCAAGTCGTTCCCAGCACCACCATCAATGGTATCGGAGCCGTCATTGCCGACGATCGTATCGTCCCCGGCACCGCCCCGCAGGATGTCATCGCCCGGGTTGCCGGTCAGATAGTCGTCACCGTCGCCACCCTCAAGAATGTCGTCGCCACCGCCCGCGTCGAGGGTGTCATTGCCCGCGCCGCCGACCAGAAGGTCGTTGCCGCCCGACCCATCAAGGTAATCGTCGCCGTCTTCGCCGAACAGCAAATCGTTGTCGAGACCACCTTCGACGATGTCGTTGCCGTCGCCGCCGTAAATCAGGTCAGCGCCATCATTGCCGGCAAGAACGTCATCGCCCGCACCGCCGTGGATTTCATCGTCACCGTCATTGCCTTCGACGTTATCAATGCCGTCTCCGCCGAAGACGCGGTCATCGCCAACGCCACTGTCGACAAGGTTGTTGCCACCACCGGTAAAGATCGTGTCGTCACCCAAGAAGGACGAAATGGTGTCGTCACCTTCGTAAGCCACCACGATGTCATCATTCGGCGCCTGACCGGGAAGGATCGCGTCTTCGCCATCAATCACGTCGTTGTCAAACGGGTCTTCATAGACCAGATCGATGGTGTCGTCGCCATCTGTGCCGCGCACGATGCCATCATCACCGTCTCTGGTGGTGGGGTCCGACATCAGATCTTCGATGTTGTGGAATTCGATGATCTCATTGGTGTCATGAATGATGGCATAGCCATCTTCTTCGTCAGGATCGGTAAAGACAAACGTCACTTCACCAAGGCCGGTCAGGTCGAGGGTGTCGAAGTCCACGCCGCCTTCGTTGCCATCGATGTAGTCTCCGTCCGTGCCACCGACGAAGGTATCCTGATCGTCGCCACCGAACATGGTGTCAGCGCCCTGACCACCGATGATGGTATCGTCACCGGTTCCGCCATAAATGTCGTCTTCGTCGATGCCGCCATCAAGCACGTCGTTGCCGTCGCCGCCATACAGTTCGTCATCGTCGTCCTGGCCATAGATCGTGTCATCCCCGGCGCCGCCCATCAGGATGTCCATGCCATTGGTCGGATCCGGGTCCGGGTCACGCCCGTCCGATCCGTCGTCCAGAATGTTCAGCACATCCGGCAATGCGGGATCAAGTCCACCGTAAATGGTGTCGTTGCCGTCACCGCCGTCGATTTCATCCGCGCCTTCACCACCTACGATCAGGTCATCGCCAGCATCGCCGCTGATGGTGTCGTCATCCAGACCGCCGTCGATGGTGTCGTTGCCTTCGCCGCCAAAAATGAGGTCTTCATCATCGCCCGTGGTGATGATGTCATTACCGGCGCCGCCGTCCACGATATCGCGGTCATCGTAGAAATCCGGGTCAATCGGAACTTCGGGAAGGCCCTCGTACGACGGGAAACCACGGTCAGGCAGCGGGCCTGATCCGGACGTATCGATAATGTCGTCGCCGTCGCCGCCATTGATCGTGTCGGACCCGTCGCCACCGGTTAGGTCATCGTCACCGCCGCCGCCATGAATAATGTCATCGCCATCGCCACCGTCGACAATGTCGTCACCATCCGGGCCATCATCAACGATGACCTCACCGTCGAAATAGACATCACTGACGGAAATATCCGAGCTGTCTCCATCGACCTGGTGGTGAATGATTTTGATCTGCGAAACGGGTCCCGGAACATCGACCAGGACAGAGTAGTCGCTATCCGCCGCAGTGCCATCGCTACCGTTTCCGGTTGCTGTATCTGCGCCAGCGATCCAGTCCGTGTCCTGCAGAGAGACGTTTGCACCGCCTGTCAGGTTCACTTCGATCTGGTTACCATCGGCGTCCCATGCCCAGACTGTAACTTGATCCAGGTTATCGATGTCGTTGATGTTGAACTGAACGTTTTCAACGGCTTCGGAGAAATCAAGCCGATAAAGCGCCTGAGACCCAATGTCATTGGTCGTCGATTCGAATGCACTATCTGAAGTTGTGGCTGCGCTGCCCGTGTCGATCCCGCTCAGAGAATTTGTGTCATTGCTGAATTCGCCAGTTGTTCCGATGTCCCGGCTAAGCGTGACAAAATCAACAGTTACCGATCCGGTGTCCTGAGAGAACCCCCAGGTCAGGTTGTCGCCATCGTCTACTTCGCCGCCATCGTCCGGGTCGGGCGCCAGATCCCAATTGAAGGATTCGCGACCGGTGCCGCCGCTGCTGCCGCCAGAGTAATTCCCGTCAGCGAAAATCTCGTCATTGCCTGCGCCGCCGTCAATCGTGTCCGCGCCGCTGCCGCCATATACCTCGTCGTCGCCCTCACCGGATGCGATGACGTCATCGCCCCCAAGAGCGTCAACAATATCATCGTCTGGGCCTTCACCAGCCAGCGTTGCGTCACCGCCGTCAATAATCTCACCATCGGCGTCGACAAATGTCTCGTCAATTTGGTCGCCGTTTGCGGTTCCGTCCACGATTCCAGTAGGCATCTTTCAACTCCTTTTCGACGGGCGGAAAAAGCCCACCGCAATGATCAAAACATGAACCACCTACAGCGCGACGGACGTAGCACATACAAACCACGTCATACGCAAACACACGGCCAAACAGAGAGGAAAGACGACAGCATTCATCGCTCACGAACCACATGGCCGTGAACTATGGTAACGTCACGAAGAAGAGTTCCAGACGGACCCGTATCGTTGCCGCACCAGTCTGATACGGAATAAAACGGTCGTCCTCGTGACCAGCAAACATCGCCCCCCAGTTGGGCTATCTGTATAATTACCCAAGCGGCATCATCCGCAAAAGGAAAAATTGTTTGAAAATTCGAGCTTTGGCAGAACGACTGAGGTTTTATTTGAAGTTTACCTTGGGTTCACTCGCCTAATGGTTGAAGATTGTTTCAAATTGTCCCCACCGAAATCAGGCTATAAGTGAAGAAAATTGCACAATTCTGGTACAGATGACGCGATTTGACGTCATTTCGGTCACATCTCATACAATCGTTGTTTCTGCTTTGATAACGATGAGGTTGCCTCGCTTCCCCACGGCATGCGCAGGTATCCGCCGTCACAAAATCGCCCAGATTCAGGGAATTTCGGAACCATTCCCGATTTTGGGGGCTCATTGGTGACAACTTCAGACCAATGCGACGTGATTCTGCCTCGAATCGGGATCAAAAACGGCGGAAAAAAGCCAAGGCTATTTCGACCCGCAAAATGGGCTTGTGAGCGCAGGCGCTGCCCCTGAGGCGGCATCAGGTTTTACGCTGTTGCTGATCGGCGTCAAAGGCATCGAACGTTGAGTACTGTATATTTGGCTATTGCCAGCATCTGTCGCGGCAAAGTCGGCCTATCCCGTCAAAATCTGTTTTGGAGTTAACCAAACCTACGCTACCCCTTGGTCATCAACGGGAGAAAACCATGTCAGATATCACCGTCTTCAGCGCCAGAAAAATCCTTACAATGGACCCCAGCCGACCCAGCGCCACGCATGTTGCGGTACGGGAAGGGCACATTCTGGCCGTTGGTGACGCGACCTGCGCCGATGATTGGGGGCCGGTTACCCATGATGACAGTCTGAGCAATACTATCCTGATGCCCGGTCTGGTCGAAGGGCATGCCCACATGATGGCCGGCGCGATTTGGAACCTGACGTATGTTGGCTATCACGACCGCATCGACCCTCAGGGCACATTGCATCAGGGCATGACCGATCTGGACGCGGTCATTGCCAAGCTTGAACAGGACGAAGCCGCCCTGCCCGATGATGCGCCCCTGTTGGGCTGGGGTCTTGATCCGATCTTTCTGACCGACGAACGCCTCAGCCGTGCCCATCTCGATCAGGTCTCGACCGACCGACCCATCGCGATCATGTTTTCGAACTTTCATTTAATGTGCGTGAACTCAAAGGCGTTGGAACAGGCTGGGTATTCGCGCGAGACCAACGCCGAAGGCGTCGTGAAAGACCCGCAGGGCGAACCAACCGGCGAGTTGCAGGAAATGGCCGCCATGTTCCCGGTGATGCGCCGCGTTGGTATGGATTTTCGCGGTCTGTCGCAAAGCGCACAGGCCATCAACGCTTATGCCGATGTCTGCCGACTGGCCGGGGTGACGACGGTGACCGACCTCTATTCCCAGATGGAAGAAGAGGATCTGGACACGCTTCTGTCCGTCACTGGACAGGATGATTTCTGCCTGCGTATCGTGCCTGCTTTGGGCGCCGCCGGGGCTGCGCCCGCAGACATTGCTGCCAGGGCACTGAAACTCAAGGCCAGTTCCACCGACAAACTGCGGATGGGCGCCGTCAAGGTGATGACCGACGGATCAATCCAGGGGTGGACGGCGCGGGTCAAATGGCCCTTCTACGTCGGTGGCCAACCCAATGGCATCTGGAACACCCCGCCCGAGCTGATCCACGCGCAATGCGAAACCTTCCAGAAGGAAGGCCTGCATATGCATCTGCACGTCAACGGGGACGAGGCATCGTCGATCACGCTTGATGCGCTGGAAGCAGCCGCACGCAAGCATCCCTGGCCGGGGGCCCGGCATGTTTTGCAGCATTGCCAGATGATGGGACCGGATCAGTTCCGCCGTTGTGCGGACCTTGGCGTATGTAGCAACATCTTTTCGAACCATATCTGGTTCTTTGGCGATCAGCATGTGGCCCTGACCATTGGCAAAGACCGCGCTCTGCGAATGAACGCGGCCCGCTCGGCGTTGGACGAAGGGGTGCACGTCGCGCTTCACAGCGATGCGCCGGTCACCTCGATGGGGCCGCTTTTCACTGCATGGTGTGCCGTCAATCGCCTGACCATGACCGGTCGCACGCTGGGGGAGGAGCAAAAGATCACCGTAGACGAAGCCTTGTATGCAATCACCTTGGGGGCGGCCTATACGCTGAAGCTGGACGCAGAGATTGGCAGCATCGAAACCGGAAAACGTGCTGATTTCGCCGTGTTGGGTGAAGATCCGACAGCCGTGGCACCAGACGCCTTGAAAGACGTCCCCGTTCTGGGGACCGTATTCGGGGGCCGGGTGAACCTGGCATGACCCGACTTCCTCTGACGGTGATCAGCGGCTATCTGGGCGCAGGTAAGACCACGTTGATCAACAGGCTTCTGGCCGAAGATCACGGGCTGCGTCTTTTGGTGCTGGTCAATGATTTCGGCGCGATCAATATCGATCAGGCTTTGATCGAGCAGGCCGGTGATGACACTATCGCGCTGACCAATGGCTGCGTGTGCTGCACCATGGGGGCGGATCTGTTCATGGCCCTGGGCGATGCGCTGGATCGTGTCCCGCGCCCTGATCATTTGATTATCGAAGCCAGCGGCATTGCCGACCCTGCCGCCATCGCCAATGCCGCAATTGCCGAACCAGACCTGAGCTATGCCGGGATAATCACTCTGGTAGATGGGCTGAACGGTGGGGCTTTGCTGGATGACTCCCTGATCGCGCCGCAGGTCGCGCAACAAATCACGGCCGCCGATCTGGTTTTGCTGACCAAGACGGACACGCCCGATCCTGCGTTCAATGCCAGGCTCACTGCGCTGCCCGCCCGCAACCTGACACAGTTGTCGGATGACTCATTGGCCCCCTTGTTGTTCGACCTCGTGCCTTTGCCGCGTGGCGGGCTGCGTACCGCACCCCACCCGGCCTATGCCAGTTGGCAGCATGACAGTGATCGTATTGTCGACCGTCGCGCGATGGGCACCCTGCTTGAGAACCGCCCCGATGGCCTTTACCGCCTGAAGGGCTTTGTTCAGACCGATGATGGCGCGTATGAGGTACATGTCGTTGGCCGCTATGTTCATGCCCGTCGGGCGCAGGCCGACCGAACCGTGCTGGTCGGGCTTGGTCCGGCTGATCGGATCACAACGGATCAGATCGAAGCGTGGTGGACTGGAGCCTAGGTCACTCGGTTCGTCCACGCAGGCTTTCGATCAGGGACTTGTCCAGATCCAGATGTTTGTGCGCTTCGTCCAGAACGCGGCTTTCGATTTGTCGCGGGCTGAGGTCTACGCCGTCGGTCAGCGCGTCAAGGATCAGCTTCATCGCTTTGATCCGGGCGTATTTCTTGTTGTTTGCCGGCACGATGTGCCAGGGCGCAATATCGGTCGATGTGCGTTCGAGCATCTCGTTGATTGCTGTGTCGTAGTCGGCCCATTTCTCACGATTGCGGAAATCTTCATAGGTCAGCTTCCAGCGTTTCAGCGGATTTCGCAGCCGTTCGGCAAAGCGTTGCATCTGCACTTCGGGTGTGATGTGAAAAAACAGCTTCACCAGCCGGACGTCGTCATCAATCAGCATCCGTTCGAAATCGTTGATTTCGTCATAGGCGGCACGCCAGCGGTGTTCCGGTGCGAATTCTTCGATCCGCTCAACCATCACCCGCCCGTACCAGGACCGGTCAAAGGCGGCGATCGCCCCGGACGGCGGCAAGCGCTCCATAAACCGCAGCATATAGTGTCGCTCAAGATAGTAGTTGCGCGGTGCGCCGATCGGCCAGACCTTGAAACTGCGCGGATCCAACGCCTGCGAAATCCGCCGGATTGTGCCGCCTTTGCCAGCCGCATCCCATCCTTCAAAAACAATGACGGCCTTATCGCCGGAAAACAAAAAGGCCTGCTGGACCTGGGCCAGCTTCAACTGAAGCTCGGCAAGTTTCCGGAAATACTTTTGCTTGCCAAGACGCTTGGTCATGTCGGCATCGGTCAGTTGCGGAGGGTTACTAGGGGCTTTTGTCATGCAGCAGATCCTTCCAGGTCCGGACGCCAAGCACGCGTCAGGCAGGACTCAAACGTCACCTGACGCCCCGCCAGCCGGGCCATATGCCAGGCCAGAACCAGATTGCTTGACAGCACGGGAAGGCCAGTCCGGTCTTCCAATTCGGCTATCGTATCCAGCGTGTTCAGGTTGGTGCAGGACAAGAACACGGCATCGGCGTCGCCAGATCGCATCAAGGTCTCGGCTGCGTCGATAATCGACGCGGGCGCGATCCGGATCACACGTGCCTCTTGCGAGACATCGAAACTTCCAAAAACCGGGGTCTGAACACCGTTCTCGGCCAAAACGGTCCGCAATTGATCCGACACCGCTGCGACATACGGTGACAACAACGCTAAACGCCTGATCCCCAGGGCTGCGCAGGCTGCCAGCAAGGCGCTGACCGGGTTGGTCACACCGCGCGTATTTGCCCCTTCGCGAACACGATCCGCGACGGTGTCAGTTCCGATCTGGGCCGAGCCGGAAGTACACCCATATCCGATCACGCTGAACCGCGCCGATGGCGGCAACAGCGTCGCAGCGCCGGTCAGATGCCCTTCCATTTGCGCCAGGGTCTCGCGGGTCACTTCCGGCGCGCTTGGCACACGCGATACGAACAGCGGCATATCCGGCGGCAAAAGACGGCGCATGTCGGATTCGATGCGCTCATCGGTTTGCAGAGCGATCAGACCCGCCGCGTGTTCGGTGGCCGGTACAACATCATGTGCAAAGACCTGCATGGCTCAGCCCTCCAGAACAGGGATTTCAGGGTTTGCCGGGGTCGACAGGAAGTCGGGCGGACCATCACGGATGACAACGTTTTCTTCATGCACCATGATCTTGTCGGGCCCCAACGTCAGCCCCGGTTCAAGCGTGATCACCATGCCGGGTTCCAGAATGGTGTGATCGTCAGAAATCAGCGACAGTCCTTCGGTTAGCTGCATCCCCAGCCCGTGACCCAGCCGTCCGGCTTCGGTCGCGCCCGAAAACGCGGACAGACGTTTGGCCATCGCAGCGGTCAGCTCGGACGCCGTGGTGCCAGGGCGCGCCAGTTCGGCGACAGCAAGGGTTGTTTCGACAAGATGAGCATGGGCGTCGCGAATGTTTTGATCTGCTGCGCCAACGGCGAAATTCCGATCGAAGTCACAGAAATACCCGTCCCGCACCAACCCGGTGTCCAGCATCAGCACATCCCCCTGTCTCAGCGGGTCTGGGCCAGCAGGCGAAATAACGTCCGCATATCCGCCTTGCTCCGAGGCCCCTGCCAGATACGGAACCCAATCGGCGCCTTCTTCAAGGCAGAGCATCTGAAACCGGCGAAATACCACGTCCAGACCCACCCCGGCCTGCGCAATCTCGGGAACACGGGCAAACGCCCGGTCGGCAATACCGCAGGCCGCGCGGATCTTGGCGATCTCGGCTTCGGATTTGATCATCCTTAACCGCCGCACGATCCCGGAGTCAGAGCCGAACTGCAAACCCGACAAAGTCTGAAACTTGGCCCAATCGTCTTGCGGCATCCTTAGATGTGTCTCAATCCCCATCGGGATGCCAACACGCCCATTTGGTCCACAGATCCGGTGCAGGACGTCGGCCAGCAGACTGACCCCGTCATCGTCCGGATCAGGTGCATCCCATGTATAGATGTCTTCGATCCAGGTTTGTCGCATCAACGCCGCGCCAATCGCCGGGATAACGGCAATCGGCTTGCCCGAGACCGGTACAATCAGAAACCACGGACGTGTCGGGCTTTCCCAAAAACGGGTCAGAAAGCCGCTGAAGTACCGAACATCCGGTTCGGCCGTCAGCAGCAGGGCGTCCAGCCCGTCATGAGCCATCGCAGATTGCGCAAGCGCCAGTCGGTCGGCGAACTCGGACGCAGGAAAGCCAGCAGGGGTCAAAGGGCTTGTTGTCATATTCCCAGCCAATGCGATGCGCCCTGCCCCGTCAAGCCCGTCCCGGCCTCAAACGAAAAGACCCCGGCAAATTGCCGGGGTCTTTGTAGTAAGAACATAGATCCAATCAGGCGCGACGGCGTCGTCCGCCCGACCGGCCGCGGCGTCCGCCTTCACCGGCTTCGCCAGCAGGCTTGTTGAACCGGATCCAGTTCGCGCCGCCCTCGTCCTGATTGACAAGGAAGTTGGCGGCCAAGATCGCCTCCATCTCTTTGCCAGCGCGCGGCAGGGTCGACCCCATGCCGAACATCTGGACAAAGGCTTCGTCATCCATGTCATCGGGCAGAACAATGCCAGCCGCAGCGACCTGGGCCTTTTTCTCGGCCAGTTTCTTCGGGCCCACCGGCAAAGCAATGGGGTTCATGATCGCCGATGTCATTCCTGCACCCATCGCCATTGGCAGGAATGCATTGTTGATACCATGCCGGTTGGGCAAGCCGAACGAAACGTTTGACGCGCCGCAGGTTGTATTCACACCCAGTTCTTCACGAAGACGCCGCACCAGCGTAAAGACCTGCAAACCGGCCGTGCCCATGGCCCCGATTGGCATGACCAGCGGATCAACAACGATGTCATGCGCCGGAATGCCAAAATCGGCGGCGCGTTCGACGATCTTCTTGGCAACGGCGAACCGCACATCGGGATCTTCCGAGATCCCGGTGTCATCGTTGGAAATCGCCACGACCGGCACGTTGTATTTCTTGACCAGCGGCAGAACCATCTCCAGCCGCTCTTCTTCGCCGGTGACCGAGTTCAGCAACGGGCGGCCTTCGGCGGCTTCAAGCCCGTTTTCCAAAGCGCCCGGAACCGAACTGTCGATGCACAAGGGGCAGTCGGTGATCGCCTGAACCCGCTCGATCAGTTCTTTCATCAGCGTGGGTTCGACAAAGTTGTTGTCCGCATAGCGCGGGTCTTCGGCCATCTTGTTGGAAAACACGGCGCCCGAGTTGATGTCGAGCACGTTGGCCCCGGCAGCAACCTGCGCCAGTGCGTCGGCTTCGACCCGGCTGAAATCACCGCGCTCAAGCTCTTCGTTCAGGATCTTGCGGCCCGTGGGGTTGATGCGTTCGCCGATCACGCAGAACGGCTGATCAAAGCCGATCAACGCGGTTTTCGATTTAGATTCGATAACGGTACGGGTCATTCGGGGTCTTTCTCAGACGTTGGCGGGCTGCGCCGAAGCGCCGCCGTTTTCAATGGCCCAGTTGGCATTGGTCTTGATGCCGCCAAGCGGGAAGAAGTGCACGTTGGTGATGTTGAAATCGGGATTCGCAGCCTTGTGTGCCGCCAGTTCGGTCAAAACGTCGGTCGGTTCGTACGGAAGCAGCAGCTTGGACACGTCCATTGCACGTTTTTGAAGAACTTTCAGCGACGGGCCGACACCGCAGGCGATGGCGAACTTGATCAAGGTCTGAAGCTTCGCAGGTCCTGCGATGCCGATATGGATCGGCAGGTCGATGCCGGCGGCCTTCAAACCGTCCGCCCATGCGATGATTGGTTTGGCGTCAAAGGCAAACTGGGTGGCCAGCGCCATCTCGGCATCGGTGGTTTCCGAAAACTTCTGTTTCCAACGCAGTGCATCATCGACGTTGGTCATTGACCCGTCCGGGTCAATATCCCGGTTGCCCTCGGGATGGCCCGCAACATGTAGCCGCTTGAACCCGGCCTTGTCGAACAACCCTGTTTCCAACAATTGCATCGAGCTGTCGAAGGCTCCGTGAGGTTCGTTCACACCGCCCGCCAGAAGCAGCGCCTGATCCACGCCCGCCTCACCCTGATAACGGGCGATCCAGTCGGCCAGCGTCGCCTGGTCCTTGATGATCCGCGCGGGGAAATGCGGCATCACGGGGTATCCGTCTTCAGCCAACCGTTTGGCCGTCGAAACCATTTCGTCGATCGGAGTGCCTTCGATATGGGCGATATACACCCGGGTGCCTTCGGGCAGCAGCGCGCGGAAATCTTCGACCTTTGCGGCGGTGCGTGGCATCACCTCGATCGAATAGCCTTGCAGGAACGCTTCGACCTGACCGTTTACCGGAATGTCGCGGGCGGTGTCTTTCTTGCGGAAGTTCAACAGTGCCATCATGGCCTCCAATACTGAACGCGGGCTCATGCCCACCCGTCATTGCCAATCAGAACCTTTAATCGGTCCTGATCGAATTCGGTTTCCAGACGTTCTGCCTCGGCCTTGACGATCTCGGCCGGATCACCCTCGACCGAATACGGCGCAGCTTTGCGCCATTCGGCCAGATAGGCATCGGTGTCACCGGCTCCGGCCTTCATCGCCGCGCGATCAATGGCTTGTTCGAACCGCTCGGCCAGCTGTTGCTTGGCCCCGCGGCGTCCTTTGCCAACAATAACCTGAGCCGGAATATCGCGCCAGTAGACGACCGTAACATCGGGCATGTCTGATTCCCCTTATCGATGCATTTTGTTTACGCCAGACAGTCCGCACACCGACGCCTGTTTTCGACAGAACACGCTTTTCCTGCGACCTCGCAAAGACCTACCTGACCGAGTTGGCGCAATCCACCCGGGCCGTGACCCTAAATCCTCATGAAGATGATGAACCATCCGGCATCGCGTCTCTTGCAGGAATGAATTCACGCGCCTATTGTCAGGGTAACTCGAAATCGGAGGGCGTGACTGATGGCGCCCAAGCGTCCCATTGGTGCGGGCGCGTTCCCGAAAGTGGTTGAAAGCCCCGTGCCGAAACCGCCCAACCCGGATGAGCTGTACGCGGCTCTGGATTTGGGCACAAATAGTTGTCGCATGTTGATTGCCCAGCCAAAGGGCAGCGGTTTTCATGTGGTCGACAGTTTTTCGAAATCGGTCCAACTCGGAAGCGGGTTGGAACGAACTGGTCGTTTGTCGCGGTCTTCCATGGCCCGCACCATACAGGCCCTTCGGATCTGCCAGCAGAAACTGAAACGCAACAAGGTCACAAGCATGCGGCTTGTTACGACCGAGGCGTGCCGCCGCGCAAAAAACTCGCGTGATTTCATCCGGCGGGTCAAACGCGAGACCGGTCTGACGCTGGAAATCATTGAACCCGAGGAAGAAGCGCGGCTGGCGGTCATTTCATGCGCGCCGCTGGTGTCGACCCGGACCGAGCAGCTTTTGGTTGTCGATATCGGCGGGGGCTCGACCGAGCTTGTCTGGATCGACATTTCTTCTGTCCCTCGGCGCGACCGTCCTGCCGCGATCATGCGTCTGCATGCTGGGTTCCATCCGCCTGAAAGCCCCTTTCCGGCGGCCAAGGTGGTCGACTGGATTTCGGTGCCTTTGGGCGTTGCGACGCTGCGCGATCAGTTCAACGACGTCGAAGACGACTCGGCCCGGTTTGCTCTGATGAGCTGGTTCTTTGAGGAAAACCTTGCCAGTTTCTCACCCTATCAGGGGGAACAGGCGCGCGAGCGGTTTCAGATCGTTGGCACGTCCGGCACAGTCACCACTGTTGCTGCCAGCCATCTCGGGTTGAAACGCTATGACCGGACCAAGGTCGACGGGCTGCGGATGACGTCGGAACAGATCGACAAGGTGATCCGCGAATATCTGACGCTTGGCCCCGAAGGACGCCGCCGCGATCCACGCATCGGCGAAGACCGACAGGCTTTGATCATGTCCGGCAGCGCGATCCTGCAGGCGCTGTTGCGTTGTTGGCCGACAGATCGGCTGTCTGTGGCAGACCGAGGTCTGCGCGAAGGATTGCTGTATGCGCAGATGAGCGCGGATGGGGTTTTGGAGGACGGGCCGTTCTGAACGGTCCGTTGCGGCATGTTCCGCCCTTGCAGACACGCGTTGCAGCGGCCATATCGCTGCAATGCAAGAATGAAAGACGTATCGTGGCCAAGACACCAACAGGAAAGAACACATCCGGACGCGGGCGCCGTGACCTGACGGTCAAGGTCAAGACTGCGCGCGGGCGCAAGCTCAGCTCGACCCGTTGGTTGCAGCGCCAGCTGAACGATCCCTATGTGCAACGTGCTCAGAAAGAAGGCTATCGCGGTCGTGCGGCCTTCAAGATCATGGAAGTGGATGACAAGTTCCGGTTTCTGGTCCCCGGCGCACGCGTGGTCGATCTGGGCTGTGCCCCGGGTGGCTGGTGTCAGGTGGCCGTCAAGCGGGTGAATGCGCTGGACGAAAGATCGGGCAAAAAGGTCGGAACCATTCTGGGTGTCGATCTGCAAGAGGTCGAACCAATCGTAGGGTGCGAGATTCATCAACTGGATTTCATGGCCGATGACGCCGATCTGCAGGTCAAGGAATGGCTGGGCGGCAAGGCCGACGTGGTGATGTCTGACATGGCGGCTTCATCCTCAGGCCACAAACAGACCGACCACTTGCGCATCATCGCGTTGTGCGAGGCTGCGGCCTATTTCGCGTTTGATGTTCTGGAGGTCGGCGGCACGTTCGTCGCCAAGGTTCTGGCTGGCGGTGCCGAGGGCGAGATGCAAAAGCTGCTCAAACAGAAGTTTGACAAAGTGGCAAACGTGAAACCGCCTTCGTCCCGGTCGGACAGTTCAGAAAAGTTCGTGGTTGCGACGGGTTTTCGCGGGTAACTGTAGTTCTCAGGCGTGACTAGGCCTTGGGGCCTGCAACGACCGCAACGCCTGCATTTTCAACATGGTCGTGTCACCGCGTGACGGTGCATTCCGCTCTGCACGCTTGATGCGACGGGCCACCTGATCGGCCAGCGATTTCTGCCGCAGCAGTTCAAACAATTGCGCATGGCGCTGGGGGCCGGGGTTTGTGTGCATGGTCATAGACATGCACATTGCCAACGGAAAAAGTGCGCAACGTGGCAGAAGCAGGGTTTTTCCCTGTTCTGCCACGGTCTGACATGCTGTTGATAACTAGCGGTTCAGTTCTTCCCACAAACGCAGCAGTTCGGGATTGTCCGGTACCGCTTTCATCCCATCGCGCAATACGGCCCGTGCGGCATCAGGCCCACGCGTGATTTGCGTCAGGCGCACCAGCATTGGCCAGGCCTCGGCCCGTTGGGGATCCATACGCACGACTTCGCCAAACGCACGCTCAGCCGCCTCGGCGTTTCGGAACGTCAACGCCATTCCGCCCAGAACCAGATGGGTTTCTGGGAAATCCAACCGCAGTGCCAGCGACCGTTGCCAGTCATTCATCGCCTCTTGCAGCAAGGCCCGCTGTGACGGCTGCAATTGCTCTGCCGGTGCATCCAGCATCTGTTTGGCTGCTGCAATTCGAACCGACCGCATGGGATCAGACAATGCGCCGCGTAACCGGTCGGCCCGTTCAGTAATGGGCGCACCGCGTTGCAGAACAGCAGCCCCGCCCCGGACCAAGGGGTCAGGATTGCTGAGCAATGGAGCCACATTATCAGCCAGCTCTGGCGACGACAGAGGTTGCAGCAAGTACAGCGCCGTTGCCCGCACGATGTCCGGCTGGCCTTCATCCATAGCGATGTCAATCAATGAACCGGATACAGCCTGCGGGTTGTCGCGCGCCACAGCAAAAGGTTCGCTATAATGCGGCCCGCGATGCTGCGAGTCCGGGAACCAGGTTGCAATCTGGTCAGCTGCCCAGGCCTGCGTCTGATCGTCGTGGCAATCTGTGCAGGCATCCGGCGCACCGGTCTCGGCCCCCAGATCCGGGCGCGGTACCCGGAAACTGTGGTCGCGTCTTCCGTCATTGCCCATGTAAACCCGCTCGATCATATGGCAGGATTTGCACTGTGCCCCTTCGCTGCCTTCGGTGTGGTTGTGATGCGCAGGCGTGTCATATTCGGCCTGCCGCAAGGTTGGGAAATCGGGATTTCCGGCGGCCGAATGACACTGGGTGCAGACGGCGTTGCCTTCGGCCTTAAGCGTTGCACCATGTGCGTCGTGGCAATTCATGCAGCCGACCCCACGGGCATACATCTTGGATTGCAGGAACGAGCCATAAACATACACTTCGTCCTGGATCTGCCCATCCGCGTGATACAATCCGGGTCGCAACAGGGCCAAGGTGAAATCATCGTGGTAAGGGCTGCCGGGAACCGGATTGCCGTCGCCCAACGACTCGCGTCTTGAATGGCACCCTGCACATTGCTGGATCTCGGCCTCGGTATCGCCTTGCCCGAAGCTCATCGTGAAACCGAACGCATCCAGTTCTTCCGAGAGTTCTTTGCCGACGGTCCAGTCCAGATGCGATGATCCTGGTCCGTGACAGGCTTCACATCCGACACCAATTTCAACCTGTGTAGACGCATAGCTTTGCGTGCGCGGGCCAAAGTTTCGCTTGTACCCCGTGGCATGACATTCAGCGCAGCGTGCGTTCCAGGTTTTGTAGGGTCCGGTCCAGTGCAAGCCGTCCTGCGGTGGCAGATCCTGATCGGGATACAGATGAAACCATTCGCCTTTCTCAGTGTCCCAAACCACATCGAAGCTTTGCAAACGCCCCGGTTCCGTTTCCAGCAGATATTGCTGAAGCGGTTCGATCCCTGCAACGGAGTGGACTTTGTAATCGGTCGTGACCCCGTCCTGTTCGGTCACCTTGGCGAAATAATCGCCGTCCTCTTGGCGAAACGCCACGTCCATCCCATCAAGGGCAAACTGGGTGCCATCAAAGTCGGCAACAACCGTGTCCGGACCGGGCTCGGTCCAGGCCAAATCGTGGTGAGACCCCGTCCACGCTTGTGCGGCTTCTTCATGACAGCCGACACAGGCCTCTGATCCGACGTATTCCGGGGGCTCTTGCGCCCAAGCCGCGCCAAAGGGCCAGATCGCCAAACACAGGACAAAACCAAAACGAACGCGATCAGGCATGTGACATTTCCTCGTCATCATCGGCATCGGTCACACCCAAAAGGGCACCGTTGAATTCGGCCCCGAGTATCAGGATGACGGACATTAGGTACAGGAATATGAGTGCAGACATGGCCCCGGCCAAACCGGCATAGGTTGCACTGTAAGTGGCGAATCTGGCGATATAGATTGAAAAGGCCCAGCCCGAAATCGCCCATAACGCCAGTGTCATCGCGACCCCCGGCAAAACTTGCCAGAAACTGTGACGTCGCCCCGGCAGGACCAGATGACACACAAGGACGGCCAGCATTGGCAAACTGAGAATGGCCAACCAGCTTGGCCCGACGCCTGAGAACCAAGATGATATCTCTCCGGGGACCGAGGCTGTCACCATATTGGTGTAAAGCGGGTTCCAGATTTCCAGAACGACGGCCAGCAACAACGCGCCGGCCCCCACGATCACGCAGCCGATGGCGATGGCGCGGGTTTCCCAGAAGGGGCGCGGATCGGTGTCGTGATAGGCCCGGCACAACGCCACGCGCACCGCATCCACGCCGTTCGAGGCGAAATAGATCGCCAGAACGCCCCCAACCGTCAACAGTCGGGTATTGGCCGTGGCCAGAACGGCGTGCACCTCTTTGACAATCGGAGCCGCCACATCTTCGGGCCAATAGCCAAAAAACAGCTCGATCAGCACATCTTCGGGAACGTCCTGATAAATGATCCCGGCGAGCGACACGACAAACAGGATAAATGGGAACAACGCCATCATCATCGACATGGCGACATGGCTGCTCATCACAGCGCCGTTCTTGCGATTGAAGCGAACAAAGGCATGCAGGAACGCCTGCAGGAAATCGCGCGCTGACTTGCGTTCCACAGGCTGGGGCGGAGGTTGGCGTTTAAGTTCAGGCATCCGGCGTTTCTTGTTCGGGTAAGTTTGTTTCGCCCATGGTTTCGGCCAATGTTTGCCAGATGGCAACAAACAAACCCGCCAGCACCGGGCCAAGTATCAAACCGGTGGCACCAAACATGCCCAGACCGCCCAGCGTGCTGACCAAAATGATCAGATCATGCAACTGCGCATCTCGGCCCACCAGCGTCGGGCGCAACAGGTTGTCAATCACGCTGATCACGGTGGCCCAGGCCAGCATAACGATTGCGGCGATATACTGACCTTCGACACCAAGGTAAATCGCTCCGCAAACAACGCCAAAGGGGGCGCCAAATCCCGGCAACATCGCTAGTACCATCATCACAACGGCCCAGAACGCTGCCCCATCAATGCCCGCCAGCGCGAAACTGATGCCGCCCATGCTGCCCTGAATCAGCGCAATCATCAACGTGCCTTTTATCGTGGCGCGACTGACCGACACGATACGTTCGTTCAGCAAAACCTGCGTTTTATGTCGCAGACCTGAAAACCGCAGGATCTGCAGGATCACTGGCGTGTCCATCTGGAGAAAGAAGAACAAGGCATAAAGGAAGACAAAGAAGTGCAGGAAAAACGTCGCCGCCCCGATGGTAACGACCGAAACCGAGGTTACGAAAAAGCCCGCCGCTTCGCGCGCGATCGTCCCAATACTTTCCAGCGCCTTGTCATACACATCCTGCAGGGTGCCTTCGAACGGCAGCCAGGACGGCAGCGCACGATCCCATTCGGTCTTTTCGACGCGGGTGGCAAGGGTCTCAAGACCATCCAAAAGCGCTGCGGCCTGGGACACGGCGAGGGTCAGCAGGCCCATCAGGGGAATGAAAACCAGTGCCGCAAGCATCAACAGGCTGATCGCGCTGCTCAGGGCAATGCGCCCGCCCAGATGCCGCGCAATCCATTGGTTCATGGGCCGGGAAATGGCACCGACAATGGCCGCCAGAACCAGCGGGACCAGCAAGCCGCTGGTCATTCTGAAAAAACCGACCGAAATCACCAGCGTTGCCACCAACAGCGCCAGCCATCGCATCACATCGTTCGATATTGAAGGAAAGCCAGGCATTCGACCTCGGATCGCGACAGAAACTGGGCACATCGCCACTACGGCGACGTTGCACAACTCGCCCGGACGATGCAACATCGTCCCGACCGTATATGAAATGCGGCTCAGGTAGATTGATGGGGAATTTCAGATATGTCGACCACAGACGACTGGGTAGAAAAACTCAAACAAACCCGAGACGAGATCAAACTACAGCTGCATCTCGGCTCTAAGGAAGCTGAAGACGAATGGGATGAGCTGGTCGGAGAATGGGACAAGTTCGCGGCCAAAGCCCAACTTGAAAAATCTTCCGAAGAAGTCGCTGATGCGGCCCGCGACCTTGGACTCAAGCTCAAGTCCGCTTTTGATCGTATGAAGAAAACTTAGGTCCGAAGCATAAATTGAAACATACCCCTGAAGACGATCCCGATCCCGGAATTCTGAGACCGTCGCTATCGGTGGTGCGTGATGTCATGATCGTACTGGCGGTATCCGTCTTCGGGCTCAGCGCCGGGGCCGGGTTTCTTGTGCCGCTGACGCTGGCCGTGTTGGTTTTCGTTCTGATCATCGCGGCCAGTGACTGGGTTTTGCGAATATCTAATCCGTTTTTCACACTGCCGCGCTGGTTCGCCAACCTTGTGGGCGTGCTGCTGGTGCTGAGCGGACTGCTTGCAATCATGTATGTGCTGGGCAGTCAGGCGACCCAGTTCACCCGCGCCCTGCCCCGCTATGAGGCCCAGTTCGATCAGGCGATCACCCGCATCGGTGGGCTTTTGGGGGCTGACCTGACGGCGGTTTTGCAAACCAACCTGATCAACATTGACCTGTCCCGTCTTGCACTAAGCGCATTTGGTGGGGCCACGTCCTTTATCAACGCCTTCCTGCTGATCTGCATTTATGTGGGATTCATGATGGCCGAACGGACGGTCATGGCGCATAAAATGCTACTCGCGGTTCGCGACCCGGAACTCGGGCACGAGATTTCGACGATGATAGGCACGATTTCGGACAGTCTGCAGCGATATATCGGGGTCAAAACCTTCATCAGTGCTCTGACAGCCCTGTTCAGCTATGCTGCATTCCGCGTTCTGGGATTGGACTTCCCCGAAACCTGGGCGGTTCTGACCTTTGCGCTGAACTTTATTCCATCCATCGGGTCGGTGGTGGCGGTGATCTTTCCAGCATTGGTATCGCTGGTCCAGTTTGACTCGATCACGCCCTTTCTGGTGATTGTGTTCTTTTGCGGCACCGTCCAGTTCCTGATCGGCAATATTCTTGACCCCGCCTTATTGGGTCGATCCTTGAACCTGTCGACTTTCATGGTGATTATCGCGCTGACGTTCTGGAGCGCGGTCTGGGGTCTGATCGGTGCGTTTTTAAGCGTTCCGCTGACAGTCGGAATCCTGATCATCCTTAGCCAAATTCCCGCAACACGCCCGGTGGCGATCCTGATGTCGATTGACGGCAAACTCAGTATCCCCAGGGCCGACAAGAAAGATAAATCCTGATGCCGACAAAAGCTGAACTTGAAGACGAATTGAAAGCGTTGAAAGAAGACCGCGCAAGGGATCAAAAGGATCAGGACGATCAGGATCCTCCGGAAAAGCAGACCCTGGCCGACATGCTGAGCAGTCACGGGGTCGACAAGGATCAGATCGACGCGCTGTGGTCGCAGTTTTCAGAAGAACTTGGGCACCTGCCCGAGCGCAAACCACTGATGACTGTCGTCGCCGCGTTCGGTCTGGGATTTATCATAGGAAGGATGTCGAAATGAGCGATAATCGCAGCATGAACCGCATAGGCCGCAACATCCGTCTGATCCTGCGCAGTGAACGACTGATTGCTGGCCGACAAATGGATGCGATCATCAAGCAAACCGGGTTGATGGCTTTTGCCGGGCTGATCGCGGTCATGGGTCTGGTGATGCTGAACCTGGCCGCGTTCTTTGCCCTGCAGTCATCGTTCCCGGCCTATGGCGCTGCCTTGATCGTGGCCGGCGCGGACTTTGTTCTGGTGTTTTTGCTGGCCCAGATCGCGTCCCGTCAGGCCCCCGGCTCAGAACTGGAGCCCGCGAACGAAATGCGCGACCTGGCTGTGGCCGAACTTGAGGCTGATCTGGATGAAACCGTGACCGAAGTGCGCGGCATTGCCCAGGATGTGCGGCGCATGGCCCAGGATCCGCTGGGCAGTGTCCTGCCCTCTCTGATCGGACCATTGTTGGGGATGCTATTGAAAGGGTCCAAGAAAAAAGACGACTGACGTCGTCTTGGACTGTGACAAGTGCAAACCTTGAACACAGGTTGGATCGACGCAAATGTGCACTACGAATGGCAAACGAGGACAGCTGATGACGGCACGTGACGAGATTATCGAACTTAAGGTCCGTATGGGCCAGTCGATCATCGGGCAAACCGATGTCATCGACCGGCTGGTGATCGGCCTGCTGGCCAACGGCAACCTGTTGGTCGAAGGCCTGCCCGGGCTGGCCAAGACCCGCGCGATCAAGGCGATGGCCAAAAACCTTGACGCACGGTTCAGTCGCATCCAGTTCACGCCAGACCTGTTGCCATCGGACGTAACCGGGACCGAGGTGTATACCCAGACCGATGAGGGCGGCGTGTTTCGGTTTGATCCCGGCCCGATCTTTGCCAACATCGTTCTGGCCGATGAAATCAACCGCGCCCCGGCCAAGGTTCAGGCCGCGTTGCTGGAAGCGATGGAAGAACGGCAGGTCACTGTCGCCGGGACGACCCATGTCATGGAACCCCTGTTCATCGTCATGGCCACGCAGAACCCGGTGGACCAAGAAGGCACCTATCCGCTGCCCGAGGCCCAGATGGACCGGTTCCTGATGCATGTGAATATCACGTATCCGCCTGTCGAAGACGAAGTCGAAGTGATCCGGCTGGTGCGGGGTGAAGAAATTGCAGCACTGGAAAGCGCGCAAGACAAGGCCGAGAAACCAGCTCCAAAGGCGGCGATTTCACAAGATGCCGTGTTCGCGGCCCGTGCCGAAATCGGTCAGATCCACGTGTCTGACGCGATGGAGCGGTACATGGCCGATCTGGTCTATGCCACCCGCACCCCGGCCAGTCTGAGCGATGATCTGGCCCGATGGATCGAAATCGGCGTCAGCCCCCGTGCCTCGCTGGCGCTGGACAAATGCGGACGGGCCCATGCCTGGCTTGCGGGACGCGATTATGTCGATCCGCAGGACGTCCGCGCCGTCCTGCCGGACGTTTTCCGCCATCGCATGACTCTCAGCTTCGAGGCGCAGGGCGACGGCATGCAGCCCGATGATGTGACGAGTGAGATCGCAAAACTGGTGGCGCTGCCGTAAGGAACCGTTCGATGGCCGCACCCGGCTCAATCCCACCGAACGATCCACGCATCCATGTCGATGCCGATCACCTGCGCCGTTTGGGCGGACAGGCCGGAGCGTTGTCTTTCCTGCCACGCCAACCGGCGCAATCCGTCCTGAATGGGCGACATTCTTCGCGCTTGCGCGGACGCGGGCTGAACTTCGAAGAACTGCGCAATTACATGCCCGGCGACGATGTGCGTTCTATCGATTGGAAGGTCACCGCGCGCACCGGTGAGCCGCATGTCCGTGTGTATACAGAAGAACGCGACCGTCCGGTTTTGCTGCTGGTCGATCAACGCCTGTCGATGTTCTTCGGAACACAAGTGTACATGAAATCCGTCATCGCCGCCGAGGCTGCGGCGATTGCCGCGCTCCGTGTTCTGGCGCAGGGCGACCGGGTCGGTGGAATCGTTTTTGGCGATGATACTGTGGCCGAACACCGCCCGCAGCGCCGTTCATTGGCGCTGAACCGGCTTTTGAACTCGATCGCCGATGCAAATGCCCTGTTGAACCCAAACTTGCGTCCGCAGGGTCAGATCGCGCTGAACCGCATTCTGCAATCGGCCATCCGCATTGCCCACACCAACGCCCTTGTTCTGGTGTTCAGCGATTTTGATGGCATCGACGAAAAATCCGAAGCGCTGCTGCGACGTCTTTCGGCCAGCAATGACCTGATCCTGTTCCATGTCTCGGACCCGACGGGCGTATCAGCCCTGCCGGATGATTTTCGCGTGACCGTTTCAGATGGAGATTTGCAGGCCGATCTGGACGCGTCCGATCCTGCTGTTAAGGCCCGGGTCTTGACAGCGTCGCGGGATCGTCTGGCGCAGCTTAATGGCTGGTCGCGCCGGTATGGGTTTCCGATTGTGCCGATGACCTCGGCTGAACCGGCCTTGGATCAGATGTTGCGCTTGTTCGGTCATGCCGGAGCACGGCGATGACGGAAGCCGAGCTGCAAGGCAAAAACCTGATCGAATTGCTTGAGCTTCTTGAGGAGGTTCCTGTGCCTGCGCCGGTTTCGATGGTGCCACAAACACCCGGTTGGATCGTTCTTGGCATTGTGTTGCTGACTATATCGATCGTCGTCTATCGCCGGGTGCGCAACCATCGTCGCGCCGAAGCTTATCGCAAAGCGGCCCTTGCCGAACTTGGGCAGACAGCAGACGATCCCGCACGGATCGCCGATGTGCTGCGCCGCACAGCGCTGGCTGCCTTTCCACGCGAACAGGTCGCGGGTCTGTATGGCCAGGACTGGCTGACGTTTCTGGATCAGAGTTTTCCCGGTTCTGGCTTTGCCAGTGGCCCCGGACAGGTGTTGACCACGGCCGCGTATCGCGACACGGCGCCCTCCTCCGATCTGGGCAAGCTCGCCCGGGACTGGATCAAAACCCACAAACGGTCCGAGGGGGTCTGATGCTGTCCTTTGCCGTTCCATGGGTTGCTCTGTTGTTGCCTCTGCCCTGGCTGGTCTGGCGGTTCGCGCCTCCGCATCACGACAGAACCTCGGCGACTCGTATCCCGTTCTTCAGGATGGTGACGCAAGCCGCCGGAGTGGAAGGCCGCAAAGGCGCCGTGGTTCTAAGCCGCGGTCGGATCCAGATGGCCATCGCAATTGCCGTCTGGGTGTTATTGGTCGCGGCCCTGGCCCGTCCTGAACGGTTGGGCGACCCGATTGTCATTGAAACGGCGGCCCGTGACGTGGTGCTGGCGCTTGATATCTCGGGGTCGATGGATCAGCGGGATTTCAAGGGGGCTGACGGCGAAAACCATCAACGTCTGGACGCCGTCAAACATGTCATGCGCCAGTTCATTGCGGATCGCGACGGTGATCGCATGGCTTTGATCGTATTCGGCACCCGCGCCTTTGTTCAGGCTCCGTTTACCGAAGATCTGCAAAGCCTTGACGGGTTTCTGGACCAGACCGAGGTCGGCATGGCCGGCCCGAACACGGCATTGGGCGATGCCATCGGGCTTGCCATCCGCACATTCGACTCCAGTGAAGTCGATCAGCGTCTGATGATCCTGCTCAGCGACGGGGCCGATACGTCCAGCCGGGTGACCCCGGTCAACGCCGCCAGCATCGCCAAGGATAAGGGCGTCACGATTTACACGATCGGTGTCGGCGACCCCGATGCGTCGGGCGAAGACAAGGTCGATCTGGAAACGCTAAAGGACATCGCTGATCGCACTGGCGGTTCATTCTTTTTCGCAGACGAAGAACAGGCCCTGACCGAAGTCTATGCCAGGATCGACGAACAGAACCCGCGCCAGGTTGAAACCACCAGTTATCGCCCCGCCGAAAGCCTGACCTTTATTCCTCTTGCAGTTGCATTGATCCTGCTGCTGGGCGGGGTCGCGGCCATGCATCTGACCGCCCGCAAATCGAAAGCCCGGACATGAGCCAGTTTTTCGACCTGTTTCATTTTCTGCGCCCGCTTTGGCTGATCGCCGTGCCGGTGGTGCTGATCCTGTGGTGGATGGTACGTCCCCATAAAACCGCCGGGCAATCGAACGAAAGCGGGATTGCGCCGCATCTGGCCGCCGCATTGCGCGTCGGAAAAGTCGACGAACGCCGCATTCTTCCCATCGATGGGGTCGCCCTCACCGCCGTTCTGATCGCGATCGCAGTTGCAGGTCCGGCCTGGACCCGTGTCCCCAACCCGCTGATTGCCGATACTGCGCCTTTGGTCGTTGCGCTGAAAGTGACGCCGTCGATGCAGGGCACAGACCTTGCGCCGTCACGTGCCGACCGGGCCCGGTTCAAGATCCTGGACCTGATCGCTGAACGCGCCGGGGCGCGCACTGCCTTGGTTGCCTATGCCGGAACCGCACACCGGGTCGCGCCCCTGACAGAAGACCCGAACATCCTGCGGCCGCTTCTGGAAAGCCTGACCCCTGATGCGATGCCCGTCGACGGTGAAAACGCCCCCGCCGCACTGGATATCGCGGCAAGCATTCTAAGCGACGCGGACACCCCAGGCGCCATCCTGTTTGTTCTTGACGATCTTGGTCCCACTGCGGTCGAAGCCTTCAATGCCCCAGATCTGCCACCAGTGCTGTTCTTGATTGCGGCGCCCGACAGCGTGACCCTGCCCCAGCTGGATCGGATTGATGGCGCGACGATTGTTCGGATTTCGCCCGATGACCATGACATCCATCAGATCGAACGCCGTGTCCGCGCGGCCTATGCTGCCGCTCTGGCGGGTGACGAACGCCTGCGCTGGGAGGATCGTGGCTGGTGGTTGGCGTGGCCCGCTGCTTTGCTGATATTGTTATGGTTCCGACGCGGCTGGACCATGCGCTGGGTCTGGATCATCGTGCTCGCCTCGGCTTTTGCGCCGTCCGGCGCGCGCGCAGATGGGTGGGTGGACTGGTTCTTCACACCTGATCAGCAAGGTCAGATTGCCCTGAACCGTAAGGAATACGCTCGCGCAGGAGAAGTGTTCGCCGACCCCTATCTGAACGGCTATGCCAAATACAAAGCGGGTCAGTACGAAGAGGCAGCGACGGTCTTTGCCGGAATCGCCACCGCCGAGGCCGCCTTTGGCGAAGGTATGGCGCATATGAAAAGCCGGGGCTACCGCCCGGCCATAGCCGCCTTTGAAAAAGCGCTGGAACGCCAGCCCGATTTCCCGGAAGCGCAACACAACCTCGAAGTCGCCCGCTATACCCTCGACTATATCGAAGACGCTCGCGAACAATCCGACACCGGCGAAGATTCAGGCATTGGGGCCGATGATGTCGTGTTTGACAATGACGAGGCGCGCGGCGCGACCACCCAGGTCGAAGCGCCCAGCGAAGACGCCGCCCCACTGACGGCAGATCAGTGGATCAGCAGCATCGATACGAATATGACCCAGTTCCTGCGCAGCCGTTTTCTGATGGACAACGCGGGGGACAATCAATGAGACGCCTGATTGTATGTCTGCTGCTGTTGCTTTGGCCCGCTTTGACCTTGGCGCAAGACAGCCCACGGGTCGACGTGACGCTGGACACGACCGAGGTCATCGCGGGCCAACCTGTGGTGCTGAGGATCAAAGTTCTGGTGCCGACCTGGATGCCAACGCCGCCCGTCTATCCCAACCTTGAACAACCTGACCTGATGGTCCGCCTGCCAGAACGCGCGACAACACCCGTCAGCGAAAAAGTGAACGGCGAGACATGGTCCGGCACCAGCCGGGCCTACCGGCTGTATCCGCTGGCACCGGGACAGTTCAACATTTCCGGCAAAACGCTGACGATCACTTATGCCGCGCCGGGCAGTTCCGATCCGGTGACCGACAACCTGTCGCTTGCCCCGATCCTGATCACGGCAATTGTACCGGACGCGGCAAAAGACCTGTCGCCGTTTATCGCAGCTGTCGGGTTCACCGTCGATCAGACATTCGAAGGTGACTCAGAAGGAGAACTGCAGGTGGGCGACGCCATCACCCGCACCCTGACGGCCCGGATCGACGGCACCACTCCCATCCTGATCCCCAATCTGCTGTCCCGCCCGGAAGACGGGCCTTTGCGCGCCTACGCGGATGAACCGCGTGTGAGCGAAACCGAAAATCGCGGGACGCTATCGGGCACCCGGACCGAACGTGTCAGTTATGTCGCGCAGACCGGCGGAACGACCAGCCTGCCCGAGATCACTCTGAATTGGTACAATCTGGACAGCAAAACGGTCGAAACTATCACGCTGCCCGGCACCGAATTGACTGTGGCCGAGCCACCGGCGCCGCCGATGGACCCGTGGGACGTGGCAGGATGGGCTCTGGCGGTTTTGCTGGCCGCGCTCTTGGGCTATTTCCTGTGGCGTTGGTTGGCCCCGCAGTTACGGAACTGGCGCGCTTCGAAAAAAGCCGCTTGGGAAGCATCAGAAGACTATGCTGCACAACGCGTTCAGATGGCTGTGGCGGCAAAGGATCTCAACACAACTTATGCAGCGCTTGATCACTGGCGCAGCTTTTGCGAACAGGCCGATGCTTTGCCCGAAGCGGCGGCGTTGACATCTGCGTTGCAGCATATCGGGGCCGCACGATTTGGGGGCCAGACCCAAGGCCCGGAGAATTGGAACGACGTCAGCAAAGCCTTTGGGGTGCTAAGGGCGACTGTCAAAACCCGCAATGCGCTTCCAGACCGCCTTCCCCTCTTGAATCCGCTCGGTTCTACTTAGCCCTCTATCGTCTATGCTGTGTGGCCAAGTATCCGTTCCTAGGCCCGGTTCGTCCACTCCAGCCTATGACGCCCGCCCACAACGGTGTTGCGACCCACAAGACATTGCGCCGCAAAGCCCGCCAACCGGGTACCCGATCTATCCGAAAGGCGTATTCAGATGCCTGAAGGATTCCCGAAGGTACAGGAATAATCCGACATTTGGCGTGTTCGATTTACCGAAGCTGGCGTAAGCTTCTGAGGTCCGATTCCATTCGTTTTTTGTTAATTTTGGGGGTTGGATGCGTTGTGACGTCGACGTTTTTTTTCGGCGGGCTAGTTAAAGAAATTCGGGCTTTATCAGGCGCGGAGTTGTTAGGAGACACCAATGATAGACTTTAAAACCGTGGCAAACAGTTGCCGACGGTCCATGCACGGGATAGCGACCTTGTCAGTCGCCGTTCTGCTGGCCGCGCCAGCTTGGGCACAGTCGGAAAAACCAAATATTCTTGTGATCTGGGGCGATGACATCGGACAGTCGAATATTTCGGCTTACACGATGGGACTGATGGGCTATCAAACGCCCAATATCGACCGGGTCGCCAACGAAGGCATGATCTTTACCGACTACTATGGTGAACAATCCTGTACCGCCGGGCGGTCGTCGTTCATCATGGGGCAATCGGTCTTCCGCACCGGCCTGTCGAAAGTCGGCATGCCAGGCGCCAAGGAAGGCATGCAGATTGAAGATCCGACAATCGCCGGTCTTCTCAAAGCGCAAGGTTATGCCACGGGTCAGTTCGGCAAAAACCACCTGGGTGACCGGGATGAGATGCTGCCGACAAACCACGGTTTCGACGAATTTTTCGGCAATCTGTATCACCTGAATGCTGAAGAAGAGCCCGAGAACGAAGATTATCCGCAAAACCCTGAATTTCGCGAGCGTTTTGGCCCGCGCGGGGTGATCAAATCCAGCGCTGATGGTGCCATTGAAGACACCGGCCCGCTGACCAAAAAACGCATGGAAACCGTAGACGACGAAACGTCTGCCGCGGCCATCGACTTTATCAAGCGCAAGACCGAAGAAGGTGTTCCCTGGTTCGTTTGGTGGTCTGGCACCCGGATGCACTTCCGCACCCACGTCAAAGACGAAATGCGGACACAGGCTGACGAAATCGCTGGTAAGCACCTGGACGAATATCAGGCCGGTATGGTCGAACATGACCTGCACATCGGTCAGTTCCTTGACCTGCTGGACGAACTTGGCATCGCCGACAACACCATCGTGCATTACTCGACCGACAACGGCCCGCACATGAACAGCTGGCCAGATGCTGCGATGACACCGTTCCGGGGTGAAAAGAACACCAACTGGGAAGGCGGCTGGCGTGTGCCGTCGATGGTGCGTTGGCCCGGTCAAATCGAAGCCGGTTCTATCAGCAACGAGATCATGCACCACATGGACTGGTTGCCGACTTACTTGGCCGTTGCCGGAAACCCGAACATCAAAGAGCAGCTGCTTGAAGGCGGTGTTCAGGCGATTGGACGCGAATACCGCGTGCATCTGGATGGCTACAACTTCCTGCCCTATCTTACAGGTGAAGCTGATGAAGGCCCACGTCACGAGATCTTTTATTTCTCGGATGACGGTGACCTGACCGCTCTGCGTTATGACGACTGGAAAGCTATCTTCCTTGAGCATCGTTATCCCCAGACCCTTCGCGCCTGGGCCGAGCCTTGGACCGAGCTGCGTATTCCGCTCTTGTTCAACCTGCGTCGTGACCCTTACGAACGTTCCAACATCACGTCCAACACCTATTGGGACTGGTATCTGGACCGCGTCTATCTGCTGCTTCCAGCGGCTGATTATGTCGGCAAGTTCCTGGCCACGTTCGAAGAGTTCCCACCGCGTCAGAAACCGGGTAGCTTCACCATTGGTGACGCGTCGGCGATGATCCTCGAAGCGACCGGGTCCAAGTAAAGCCCACGCTTTGTCGTAAACAAATCAAGGCCGCCGTACGTATTGCGGCGGCCTTTTTACATTGAACTCTAATAGGTTGGACATGAAACTTATTGCACCTCTCGCCGCGACAATCGCTTTTGCAGCAAGCGCACTCTTGGCCGATCCTCTGCCATCCTGGAACGACACAGACGCAAAGTCGCGCATCATCGATTTTGTCGAAAGCGTCACTGATCCAGCATCAGATGACTATGTTACACCTGCCAACCGCATCGCGACCTTCGACAATGACGGCACGCTCTGGGCTGAGCAGCCGATCTATTTCCAGTTGATTTTCGCCATCGACGTGATCGCCGATATGGCACGGGAAGACCCATCAATCCTGACCTCAGACCCCCTGAAGGCGGCGGCTGCAAAAGACTATAAAGCCGTCATTTCGGGTGGCAAAGAGGCCGTTATCGAAGTATTGACCGCCTCGCATGCAGGCATGAGCGTCACCGATTTTCAGGCCCGTGTCGCGGAATGGGTCAGCACAGCAACCCACCCGCAAACCGGCCTGCGCTATGACCAGATGACCTATCAGCCGATGGTCGAACTGTTGCGCTATCTGCGCGATGAAGACTTCAAAACCTATATTGTGTCCGGTGGTGGCATCCACTTTATGCGGGTCTTCGCTGAGCAGGCTTATGGCATCCCGTCCGAACAGGTGATCGGCACCTATACCGAAACCCAGTACACGGTCGAAAACGGCGTTCCAATGATCATAAAGGCCCCGGCCATTGGGTTTGTCGATGACAAGGACGGCAAGCCGGTCAACATCGAACGGATCATTGGCAAGCGCCCAATCCTTGCCGCCGGAAACTCGGACGGAGATTTCGCCATGCTGGAGTGGAGCACGGCGGGCGATGGTCCGCGTCTTGGCCTGATTGTACATCACACGGATGCGGATCGAGAGTACGCCTATGATCGCGACAGCCATATCGGAAAACTGGTCGACGGATTGGACAAAGGGCCTGAAATGGGCTGGTTGATCATCGACATGGCGCAGGATTGGCATCGCATCTATACTGGCGTTCGGTAGGGGGAAATCGGGCAGGTAATATGTGGGTCGCTATCAGCAGCGTTGCGGTCGCAGCAGTCTACGTCGCGGCCATAGCAGGAGCGATTCATGCCGCCCAAACCGCCCGCACCCCACAGGGTGCAGTCGGTTGGGTGGTGTTCCTGCTGACTGTCCCATTCCTTGCAATTCCGTTCTACCTGATCCTGGGTCACCACCGTCTGAAAGGCTATTTGATCTCGCGGCGTGAAACCAGCCGGGTGGTCGAAGCGATCAAGAACTTCGGACATCGTCACGCCCCCGAACCGGACTCTGTGGGTGTCGCGCTGGGGCCATTCGAGTACTGCGCTGGCCTGCCCGCTGTCAAAGGCAACTCCGGAGAACTGTTGATCGACGGTGACGCGACATTTGACGCGATTTTTGCAGCCATTGATGCCGCCGAAAACTATGTTCTGGCTCAGTTCTACATCATACACGACGATGCCCTTGGCAAAGCCTTTCAGGACCGTCTGATCGCCGCCGCGCAACGCGGCGTAACCGTGCGTATGATGACGGATGCGGTGGGCAGCATCACCCTGCCCGAAAGCTATTTCGCCAAACTGCGGGACGCGGGCGTTCAGGTTGTCGATCCGCGCAATTCACGCGGCCCAAGGTTCCGGTTTCAGATCAACTATCGCAACCACCGAAAAACTGTTATTGTTGACGGGCGTATCGGGTTTACCGGCGGTCTGAATGTCGGCGACGAATACATGGGGCTTAGCCCGGTCTTCGGACTTTGGCGCGACACACATATCAAGCTGCAAGGTCCGATGGTCACGCAATTGCAGCTGATCTTTGTCGAGGACTGGCATTGGTCAACCGAAGAGGCGCTTTTGGATGATCTCCACTGGCTGCCCGACGAGACCGAGACCGACGCGGTCGGTCTGATCGTCGCCACCGGCCCCGGCGATGTCAGCGAAACCGGAAGCCTGTTGTTCTTTTCCGCCATCACCGAAGCGACGGATCGGATCTGGATCGCCTCGCCCTATTTCGTGCCCGATCTCGATATTCTGACTGCCCTGCGCCATGCCGCTCTGCGCGGCGTCGATGTGCGCATCCTGGTGCCGGATGTCATTGACCATCGCATTCCCTGGCTGGCGGCATTCGCCTATTTTGACGAGATCATGGAGGCTGGTGTCCGCGTTTTCCGCTATACCGACGGGTTCATGCACCAAAAGGTTTTTGTCGTAGATGACTCGCTGGCCGCGGTGGGTACGACCAACCTTGATAACCGGTCCTTCCGGCTGAATTTTGAATGTATGGCGCTGTTTTTTGATCAGCGTATGGCAGCGGACGTCGACAAGATGCTACGTGCCGATTTTGAAAAATGTTTCGAGCTGACCATACAGATGGCGTCTCAATCCCGGTATATCCGCCACGGGGCACCTGTCGCCCGGCTGTTCGCGCCGCTGCTTTAACCGCGATTGCCAAACACGTGGGACGGCAAGATCCGAGTCATCACGGCAACCAGAAACGCGGTGCTGATGCCGAAAGCCAGAATGCCGGTAACGCCTGCAAACGTCCCGAAAATGCGTGTTCCGTGGTTCAAGACGACATCCCCGTACCCCACGGTGGCATAGGTCGCCATTGAGAAGTACAGCGACACGTTCCAATCCGTAAAGACACCATAATGGATCCAAGCGGCAGCCCAGATCCAGACCTGAATCGTATGGTTAAGCACCACAAATGCAACTGTGGTCACGGTCATCACACTTATGAAAAACCAGTTAGAACTGTGCGCATAACGCTGCCCCAAATGCTTCAGGGCGGCACTGCAATAGACGACCATGGCAACTTGAACCACAAGGCAGGCACCCAGAAACACGCTGCCCCAAAATATCTGCTGATCAAGTGTCACGCGATGCGTCCGTTCTAGCCATGTGCCATGTCGTGCGCCGCGCAGAATACGTTTGTTTCGCAGCAGTGACAATTGGTCAATGGCGCACGGTTGCCGGAGCAGGTTCGCGTGCTATGCTTCGGTATCGGAAGGCAAATCCCGCGTGGCGGGCAAGAATGGCAGGTCCCGGTGCTCCTCGATATTCGCAATGTTACCAAGACCTATGACGGAGCCAACGCACGCCCCGTCCTGCGGGATGTTTCCATGACACTGAACCGTGGTCAAACTGTGGCCCTGACCGGCGAAAGTGGCAGTGGCAAAAGCACGCTTCTACATCTGTCAGCCGGGTTGGATGCGTTCGATGGTGGTGAAATCACGGTCGACGGAACCGCCCTGTCCAGCCTTGACGATACCGGGCGCGCAGCCCTGCGACGCGATACGGTCGCCGTTGTCTTCCAACAGTTCAACCTGATCCCATCGCTCACCGTCGCTCAGAACCTCAGCTTTCATGCCCGTATGGCCGGACGTCTGGATACCGCCTGGCTGCAGGAACTGACGGGCCGTCTGGGCTTGGCTGACCTGACCGATCGGTATCCCGAACACCTGTCTGGCGGGCAACAACAACGCGTGGCGATTGGCCGGGCCCTTGCCGGTCGCCCTGCCCTTCTTTTGGCCGATGAGCCCACCGGAAATCTGGACGAAACCGCCAGCGGTGCCGTTTTGGATCTGATGCTGGATCTGGTCGCCCTAAGCGGAACGGCCCTGTTTCTGGTTACGCATTCGAGGCAGATCGCAGACCGACTTGACCGCCACGTTCACTTGAGCGGCGGAAAGATCGCATGACCCGTATGGCGCTTTTGGCCTTTTGGTCCCATTGGCGGCGCCATCCGGTGCAGTTTTTCACCCTGATTGCCGGTTTGGCGCTGGCGACAGCGCTGTGGTCCGCCGTTCAGGCCATCAACGCCGAAGCCCGTGCCAGCTATGCGCAGGCCGCAGTCCAACTGGGTGTCGATGGAACCGAAATCCTGACCGCCCTGGACGGGCCGATCGCTGTTTCCCAATACGTCGCACTGCGCCGCGCCGGATGGCAAGTCAGCCCTGTGCTTGATGGCACCCTGCGCCGCGAGGGTCAGAGCTTTCGCGTGCTGGGCGTTGACTTGCTAAGCTCTGCCGATCTGCCTGCCTTTGCGGCTCCCGAGGCCGCGCAGAACTTTCAAGCAGCCGATGTTCTGACCCCGCCGGGCCGTCTGTTTGCGTCACCGGAGACTGCAGCAAGTCTTGCACATTTGCCGGACCTTCCCCCGATCATCGAAACCGCCAATGTTCCCCCCGATGTGGTCCTGACGGATATTGGCATCGCCGAGCAGCTGCTGAACCGCTCCGGCCAAATTGACCGGCTACGGGTGATGCCCGTGCAATCTGCCGGGATACCGCCGCTTGCTGATATCGCACCCAACTTGCGACGCAGCACACAAACCTCGGGTGAGACGGATCGTCTGACCGATAGCTTCCATCTAAACCTGACGGCGTTTGGCCTGCTGGCATTTGCCGTTGGTTTGTTCATCGTTCACGGCACGGTCGGCCTGTCGTTTGAACAACGCCGCGCCATGTTTCGCACCCTGCGTGCCCTGGGCCTGCCGCTGCGTCGCCTGACGGTTCTGGCTGTCGCCGAACTTATGATCTTTGCCGTCATTGCCGGCCTTCTGGGGCTTGCCGCCGGATATACGATTGCCGGGGCGTTGCTACCGGATGTCTCGACCACATTGCGCGGGCTTTATGGCGTGCCAGCCGCGAACACGCTGCACCTTAGGCCTGAATGGGTGGCCAGCGGTCTTGGTATGGCGATACTTGGCACCGGTTTGGCTAGTGTGCAGGCGCTGTGGCGGTTGTGGCGGATGCCACTTCTGGCGGCCCCAGGTTTGCAATCCTGGGCTGCGGGCGCGCGGCGGACCAACCGGATTATGGCCGTCATCGGCATCGCGCTGTTTCTGGCAGGCGTTGTGGCGATGGTGCTGTTCGACGGGTTGGTGGCCGGGTTTGCCCTGCTCGCGGGCATGATGCTGGGGGCGGCCCTTATACTGGCGCCGATACTAAGCCTGATCCTGCGACTTGGTGCGCGCACGGCAAATGGGCCGATCTCCGAATGGATCTGGGCCGATCTGCGCGCCCAACTGCCCGGTGTTTCGCTGGCCTTGATGGCCCTGCTTCTGGCTCTGGCCGCCAACATCGGCGTTGGCACGATGGTTTCAAGCTTCCGTTTGACCTTTACCGGATGGCTGGATCAGCGTCTTGCATCCGAGTTGTACGTGACTGCGCGCGATGACGCTCAGGGGGCCGCGATCGAAGACTGGCTGACCCCGCAGGTCGACGCGGTTCTGCCGATCCGGTCGTTCGAATTCAGCCACGCAGGCACCCCGTTGTTCGTCTATGGCATCCGTGATCACGCCACGTATCGCGACAACTGGCCCCTGCTCGCCTACACGCCTGACGTTTGGGATATGGTGGCCTCTGGCACAGGTGTGCTGATCAACGAACAACTCGCCCGCCGCTCTCAGATCTGGCCCGGTGATACGTTGACCATTTCACCCAAATGGAGCCTGCCTGTCGCCGGGGTCTATTCCGATTATGGCAACCCGACCGGTCAAGCCATCGTCTCGCTGGACGCGTTGTTAAGTCATGCGCGTGACGTTCCGAACCGGCGCTTTGGCATCCGCGTGGCGCCTGATCGCGTCCGCGCCCTGTCACAGGAACTGCAGACCCGGTTTGATCTGCCTTCGACGGCCCTGATCAATCAGGCCGGGCTCAAGGCGCGCTCGATGGAGGTGTTTGACAAAACTTTCGTCGTCACCGGGGCGCTGAACTTGCTGACGCTTGGCGTTGCTGGGTTCGCGATCTTGACAAGCTTGCTGACACTTTGGTCGCTGCGCCTTCCACAACTTGCCCCGGTCTGGGCGCTGGGGATGACCCGGTCGCAGCTGGCCCGATTGGAAGTGGTGCGCAGTCTGGCCCTTGCCGCCCTTACCGCCCTGATTGCTTTGCCGCTGGGGCTTGGATTGGCCTGGGTTCTTCTGGCAGTGATAAATGTCGAGGCATTTGGCTGGCGATTGCCCATGTATCTCTTCCCGCTGGATTGGCTGCGGCTGTTCTTGTTGGCGTTGCTGGCAGCCGGTCTGGCCGCGGTGATCCCGGCGCGCCGACTATACCGCCTGCCGCCCTCTGATCTGTTGAAGGTGTTTGCCGATGCCCGTTAAGGCCTTGTTGATTGCGGTGTTGATGGCATTGGGCACCCTGACCCAGGCCCAGGGCTTTGCCGGATTGGGCACCGACGCCGATGGATTTGCGACGCCGCAACGGGGCACTGACCTGCAGTTCCCGCGAGATCACGGTCCGCATCCGGATTTCCGCATCGAATGGTGGTATCTGACGGCGACCCTGACCGGCGAAGATGGCGTCGACTATGGGATCCAGTGGACGCTGTTTCGATCCGCCCTGGCGCCAACCGAGGCCGAAGGCTGGCAAAGCCCGCAGGTCTGGATGGGCCATGCTGGTCTGACGACCCCGACACAGCATTATTTTGCAGAACGTCTGGCGCGCGGTGGCATCGGTCAGGCGGGTGTCACGGCGCACCCTTTTGATGCTTGGATAGACGACTGGCAAATGGCTGGAGACGACCTGTCAGACCTGCGTCTGGTCGCACGCGGTGATGTGTTTTCGTATGATCTGCGGATGCAGGCCGACGGCGCGCTTATCCGGCACGGCGATAACGGGTATTCCGTCAAGTCCGAGGCGGGTCAGGCCAGCTATTACTACTCGCAACCGGCCTATCAGATCGACGGCGTGCTGCACTTGCCTGACGGCCCGGTCCGCGTGACCGGGGATGGCTGGCTGGATCGCGAGTGGTCGTCGCAACCGCTGGCCGAGGATCAGACCGGGTGGGACTGGTTTTCACTGTCGTTCGACGATGGTGAGCGCCTGATGGGGTTTATCCTGCGGGGCGCGCAGGGCGATTTCACTTCGGGTACGTGGATTGCAGCGGATGGAACAGCAACCGCCCTGCCGCACGGCGCGTTTCAGGCGGACCCCTTGGGCACGACCGAGGTTGCGGGTCGGCAGGTCCCGACCCGATGGCGCGTTTACGTACCAGAACGCGGGTTGGATGCGCAGGTGATGGCGCTAAACCCCAACAGTTGGATGGGCACCGCATTCGCCTATTGGGAAGGGCCGGTTTCCGTGACCGGAAGCCACACGGGACGGGGCTATCTTGAAATGACCGGATACTGATTACCGGACACGGGCGCGTCAGACATTCAGATGCGCCTCGTGACCGGCCCGGATAACCGCCTCGCAATGCGCTGCCAAAGCCTTGCGGTTGGCAAAATCCGCCACTTTGACAGGCGTATGATAAACCAGTTCGACCGACCCTTGTCGTGGAGCCGCCAGCGTCTTGAGCAGGTGTTCGCCAAACTCCATGTCGCCCCACCAGCCATAAAACCGCTCCGACTGACCTTTCGGGGCATGATAGATTACCGTGACAGGCTGAACATACATGAAGTCACGCAGATGATCCGTGAAGAACGCCGCAAACAACGTGGTCTTGAACGGCAGCACCCGCAGCCCGTCGGTCGACGTGCCCTCGGGAAAGAACAGCAGCTTGTGACCGGCCTTCAGTCGGGCCTCGAACAGGTCGGTATGCGCCTTGGCCTGTCTTGGATCGCGTTCGATGAATACTGTACCGGTCGCTCTGGCCAGCCACCCGATCCCGGGCCAGTTTGCGACCTCGGCTTTCGACACGAAATAGATCCGCTTTCTGGCGTTCAGCGAAAAGATGTCCAGCCACGAACTGTGGTTGGCCACCACTGCGCCGCGTTCTGTCATCAACGTGCCTGTGGTCGAAAACCCCATGCCCAGAATACGGAACGCGTTGCGGCAGACAAACTGCGTGATGTGTGGCGTGATTGGCCGACCCAGACCGAACACAGGCCGTTCGATCAGGCGGATCAGCAACAGCAGAACCAAACAAACCAGTATCAGCACGATCAACGCCAGCGCGCGCGGCACGATCCGCAACCAGTCGGCAAACCCCGGTGTGAAATGCTCGGGATCATCTTCGCTCTGCCAGGTTGTGGTCATGTCCCACGCTCGTTCGAATAAATCCGCCGCTGACGTTCATTCAACCGCGATGTGTCGAGGATCAGACAAACATCTGTGGTGTTAAAGTCATGATCGATATAGGCACCCTCGCCCACAAAACCGCCAAGCCGTAAATAGGCTTTGATCAGCGCGGGAGTTTCAACCATTGCCAATCGCCGGTTCAGCTGATCCTCGGGGACAAGGTCCATCGACTGGAAATGCTCTGCCTGCGCGCGCACCCGTAAATCTGGCGGCGCCAGATGATTGTGGTGCAACATCGACAGCGGCTTGGCCAAAGTGGCAATATTTGTGCCATGAAAGCTGGCCACACCGAACAAGACCTCGATCTTGTGCCGTGTCACATAGTCGGACAGACCGTTCCAAAGATGATACATCGCCATCCCGCTGCGAAAATCGCGATGCAGGCAGGACCGGCCAAGTTCCAAAAGCTTGCGACCGCTGTTCTTCAAAACCGTCAGGTCATATTCGTCTTCAGAATAGAACTGCCCGATCTCTTGCGCCTGATCGTCGCGCAACAGGCGGTATACACCGACAACCTGGCCGGTTCTGACATCCGTCACGATCATATGGTCAAAATAGGGGTCGAATCGATCCCTCTCGATACCCGCGTCATGATCTACCATGGTACCGCCACCGCCCAGTTCGCGCACGAAAACTTCGTACCGCAAGGCCTGCGCGGCGCGTAGTTCTGCATCAGTCTCTGCGATTTTGACGGTGAAGGTGGGGCCGCTGTCGGACATGCGTTTTCAGGCTCGCGACCGTTGGGGAATTCTAACGGGCTGATACCGCATCCGGACCTTAGATTGCAACCTGCCGCAATTGGCCGCGGCCTGCGTTAACACATCTTCAACAGATTTCAGGAATCAAAGACAGGTGTCAGGGTGATGCGGTTTCCATCAACCACCACTTTTCCCTGCTCGCGAAAATTCACGGTGATCTTGCCGCCGATGTTTGATTGCACCTGCCCCAGCCCCCAATCCGGGCAATCGGGGTGACGCACCAGCATGCCAGGGGTGAGAAACGCATTTAGATCAGACATGGGCATCCGTCCGGTTGGGAGAAGTGTATATGGGGGACAATAGGACCAATCTAGCCGCGCTGATAGGGTCGCGGATCTGTCACGATCTGATCAGCCCGATCGGGGCAATTGCCAACGGGCTTGAACTGCTGGAACTGACCGGCGCGGCTGAGGGACCTGAATTTGACCTGATTGCTGACAGCGCGGGCAATGCCGGTGCCCGGATCCGCTTTTTTCGCATCGCCTATGGTGCGGCTGGCGATCAATCCATGGGCCGGACCGAAATCTGTTCGGTCCTGAACGATGTGTATCGCGGAACGCGCGTACAGGCGCTGTGGGGGCCGTTAGAGCCGCACCCCAGGGCCGAGGTCCGGCTGGCGTTCTTGGCACTACAATGTTGTGAAACCGCACTGCCTTACGGCGGTCAGGTTCAGATCCGCGTCGAAGACGACCATTGGATGGTCTGCGGCAAGGGAGAAATGGTCAGCATCGATCAGAACCTGTGGTCCAAACTGGATACCGCAGACACAGCAGCAGACCTGACGCCCGCAGTCGTGCAATTCGCCCTGCTGCCCGAGGTCGCCGCCGACATCGGGCGCAGGGTGTCCGTCACGCACAGTGACACCGAGGTGACATTGCGGTTCTAGTGGCGGATCAGCCGCGAACTGTTCCGTCGCCGGTCACCAGATACTTAAAGCTGGTCAGCTGCGCCGCACCAACCGGGCCACGCGCATGCATTTTACCGGTCGCAATGCCGATTTCAGCCCCCATCCCGAATTCTCCGCCATCCGCAAACTGGGTTGATGCGTTGTGCATCAGAATCGCGCTGTCCAGCCGTTCAAAGAAGCGCGCAACAGCGGCATCATCCTCGGTCAGGATGCAATCCGTATGCTGCGACCCGTATTGGCGGATATGAGCGATAGCAGCGTCGATATCGGTCACGGGCTTTGCCGCGATGATCTTGTCGAGGAATTCCTTGCCCCAATCCGCATCCGTCGCGGGTGTCGTGCCATCCAGCGCCAACGCGCCTTCGGCATGCACATCCACTCCGGCAGCCTGAAGGGCTTCGATCACCGGGCGGCCAATACTGTCGATCACGTCCTGATGCACCAGCAGACATTCGGCAGCCCCACAGATCCCGGTGCGTCGGGTCTTGGCATTCAGAACCACGTCGAGCGATTTCTGAAGATCCGCCGCCTTGTCGATATAGATATGCACGATCCCTTCAAGATGGGCAAAGACCGGCACGCGCGCTTCGCGTTGCACCAGGCCGACCAGCCCTTTGCCGCCGCGTGGCACGATCACATCAACATAATCGATCATGGTCAGCAATTCAGATACCGCCGCGCGGTCGCGGGTTGGAACCAGTTGGATTGCGTCTGCGGGCAGGTTCGCGGCCTTCAGGCCTTGAACAAGACAGGCATGGATTGCACTGGAGGAATGAAAGCTCTCTGACCCGCCGCGCAAGATCACCGCGTTGCCGGATTTCAGACACAGCGCCCCGGCATCCGCCGTCACGTTGGGCCGGCTTTCATAGATCACGCCGATCACTCCTAAGGGCGTCCGCACGCGTCGGATATTCAGACCCGACGGCATATCCCATTCGGCGATCACCTCACCCACCGGATCGGCCTGTTCGGCGACGGTCCGCAAGCCATCGACGATGCCCTGAATCCGCGCCTCGTCCAGCATCAGACGGTCCATCATGGCGGGGCTGAGCCCCTTGTCCCGGCCATAGTCCATGTCTTTTGCATTGGCGGCGATGATATCGGCCCGGTTGTTCCACACGGCTTCGGCGGCCCCGATCAGGGCGGCATGCTTGCGTTCTGCACTGGCGAAGGCAAGGTCGGCAGCGGCAGCTTTGGCGCGCACCCCGATATCGGCCATCAGGGCGGGAATATTGTCGATGTCTTTCATCTGGGCACGCCTTTCAGTGTCCGGGCCGTTGCGTAAGCGGCAGTGGCGGGATTTGGGTATTTATAACAAGAAAGAAGCATCAAAGCGCCATATCATCACGGTGGATCAAAGCCGCACGGCCGGGATAACCGAGCACGGTTTCGATCTCGCCCGAGTGGCGGCCCTTGATGGCCTGCGCTTCGCTGGCTGTATAGCGGCTGAGACCCTGCCCCAGTTTGCGACCGTCAGGGCCGGTGATCGCGACCGGGTCGCCGCGCCCAAAACGGCCAGTGGCGTCGGTGATCCCGGCCGGCAGCAGGCTTTTGCCGTTACACAGCGCGCGCGCTGCCCCGGCGTCTATGACAATTACACCCCGGGGCTTCATCGCGGCGATCCAGCGTTTGCGGGCAGCCTGAGGATCAAGTTGTGCGGTGAACCATGTGACATTTGCACCATTTTCAAGCGTTTTCAGCGGGTTCAAAGGCGACCCTTCTGTAATCGCCATGGCGCAACCGGCATCCGTGGCCATCTTTCCGGCCATCAGCTTGGTCTTCATCCCACCTTTGGAGAGACCCGATCCGGCGTCGCCAGCCATCGCTTCGATTTCGGGCGTGATCGTGTCAATCACGTCATAGCGGGTGGCATTCGGGTCTGTCGCAGGGTTGCCGGTATAGAACCCGTCGACATCCGACAACAGGATCAACTGGTCAGCCCCAACCGTAACGGCGACCTGGGCCCCCAGTCGGTCATTGTCGCCATAGCGGATCTCGTCCGTTGCGATGGTGTCGTTTTCGTTGACGATCGGCACCACGCCCAATCCCAGAAGCGTTTCCAGCGTGGCGCGGGTGTTCAGATACCGGCGTCGGTCTGTACTGTCTTCCAGCGTGACAAGGATCTGAGCCGTGGTGATCCCGTGCGGGGCCAGCGCCTCTTCATAGGCACGCGCCAGACGTATCTGGCCAACAGCGGCGGCGGCCTGTGATTGTTCCAACGGCAGTTCTGTCAGCGGCAATCCCAGCACGCCCCGCCCCAATGCGATTGACCCGGATGACACCAGAATGACGTCCGCGCCCTGCTCTTTGAGCCAGGTCACATCTGCCGCCAGGCTGCGCAGCCAGTCCTCACGCAAAGCCCCCGTGGCCCGATCGACCAGCAAAGCTGATCCGATCTTGACGACCAGACGGCGGGCTTGGGTCAGGGACGCCACTGGTCTTCCTCTTCGACGGGTTTCAGGCGCAACCGATCTTCGGCGATCTCGGCCCGCACAGCGCGCAGAACGTCCGTCACACCTTCACCGGACACACCTGACATCATCAAAACAGATCGACCAACGGCCTGTTCCAGCGTTACTTTTGCTTCATCGCGTTCTTCATCATCCAAGGCGTCGACCTTGTTCAAGGCAGTTACGCGGGGTTTGTCAGCCAGATGGCCGCCATAGGCCTCAAGCTCGCCTATGATGGTGGCATAATCCTCGGCGATGGTTTCGGATGTACCGTCGACCAGATGCAACAACACGGAACAGCGCTCAACATGGCCCAGGAACCGGTCGCCAAGGCCGCGCCCTTCATGGGCACCTTCGATCAGGCCCGGAATGTCGGCAATCACAAACTCTGCCCCATCCACACCGACAACGCCAAGGTTCGGGGCCAGAGTGGTGAACGGATAATCTGCGATTTTGGGCCGGGCGTTCGACGTGGCCGCCAGGAAGGTCGATTTACCGGCATTGGGCAGCCCCAGAAGGCCCGCATCGGCGATCAGCTTCAGCCGCAACCACAACGTCCGCTCGACACCCGGCTGACCGGGATTGGCGCGGCGCGGGGCCTGGTTGGTCGATGATTTGAAATGCAGGTTGCCGAACCCGCCATTGCCGCCGCGCGCCAGTTGCACGCGCTGGCCGACCTCGGTCATATCGGCAATAACGGTTTCCTGGTCTTCATCCAGAATCTCGGTCCCGACGGGAACACGCAGAACGATTTCGTCGCCGTCTTTGCCGGTGCGCTGACGGCCCATGCCAGGCTGTCCGCTTTTTGCAAAGAAATGCTGCTGATAGCGGAAGTCGATCAACGTGTTCAGCCCATCGACCGCTTCGGCCCAGACCGACCCGCCTTTGCCGCCATCGCCGCCGTCAGGGCCGCCATACTCAATATATTTTTCACGCCGAAAGCTGATGCATCCGGAGCCACCGCCACCCGAGCGGATATAGACCTTTGCGAGATCGAGAAATTTCATGGGATGTCCTTACGCAAAGGCCGGTCAGGCCACAATCAAAGTTTTCGGCTATAGGTGAAAGTCGGTACGGTTGCGCCGCGCGCGACCGAAAAGCTTTCGGCGTCGCCCAGATATTCAAACCCGCAATGAGTCAGAACCCGGGCCGAGGCCAGATTGTCCTGAAACACGCTGGCAAACATGGTTTTGTTGCCCTGTGGATTGGCATCAATCAGCGCCTGCAACGCATCCGAGGCCACGCCAGAGTTCCAGAATATCGGCGCCGTCCAGTATCCGACTTCGGATTGGTCGCGATCCATCTTTGTCAGCGACATCACGCCTTTCAACTCGGCCCCGCCTAATCCGTCAATGGCCCAGATGTCTTCTTCGCGGTCATGCGACATGGCCCGCGTTACAAAAGCTTCCGCCGCCCCCGGAGGATAGGGATGCGGGATCGATGTGGTCATGTTGGCCACGCGCGGGTCACCGCCATAGTGTTCGATCAGCCCCATGTCTGATCTGCGCAAAGGACGCAGAACACAGGTCTCGACCTGAATAACCGGTTGGTTCAAGATGTGATCGAGGGTCATATGTCAGTTCCTCCTCCGAACAACACAAAGAAAACGGACGCAACAGTCAAAGCCGCCAGTGTCCACATCAAATATTTTTCATAGCCGGTGCCCACAATGGCATGGGCCATCCTGTCACCTGCCAACGTCCAGAGCGGGTGCAGCACCACCTGGCAGGACAACAAGCATATAGCGATGATGGCCGTTGCTTCCAGACTGGGGGTTCCAAGTGCGACAAAACCGGTAAAACCTGCAATGATCATTGCCCAGGCCTTAGGATTGAGCGGATGAACCACCAGACCTGCCAGAAACCCCGGTGCCTGTTCCGCCGCGCCGCCCGGCGTCAGTCGCAGGTTCGCGACTTTATAGGCCAACCATATGATATAGGCTGCAGATATCCATTTAAGCCCCAGAAACAGCCCCGGCAGACGTCCTGCCAGTTCCATCAGGCCAAAGCCGATGGGCCAGATGATTACCTGTTTGCCCAAAGCCACCCCAGCCACAAAAGGCAATGCCGCCCGAAACCCGAATCGCGCCCCCGTCGCCATCAGGGCCATGTTCGCCGGGCCAGGCGTTCCCACCTGACTGGCGGCAAAAACAAGGAAACTGGCTGTGGCGACGCTCATGCCGGGCTTCTCTTTGCGGCCAGCTTAAGAGACGCGTCCGGATCGAACACGGCTGCGAAACTCTGGCAAAGGTCTGTCGGCATCTTTCGGCTCCTTGATCGCAAACGGGTCCAGAAACGAAAAAAAGGACCGGCGGGTTACGCCGATCCCCAAATTTTTCAGTCGTCTTCGGGTACGGCTTACTCTGCGGCCTCCGCCACTGGGAGAACCGAAATAAACGTGCGGCCTTTCAGGCCTTTGTGGAACTTCACTGCGCCGTCGACGACCGCAAAGATCGTGTGATCCTTGCCCATGTCGACGCCTTCGCCCGGCCAGAACTTGGTACCGCGCTGACGCACGATGATGTTGCCCGGGTTGGCGGCCTGACCACCATAAAGTTTCACGCCAAGGCGGCGACCCGCTGAGTCGCGACCGTTACGGGAGGAACCACCAGCTTTTTTATGTGCCATTCTGTCTCTCCTTAGCCTTTGATCAGTTCTTTGGCCTGTGCGATCCAGTCTTCACGACCGACACGACCTTTGAACGACAGTTTCGCTTCGATAGCTTCGACGTCTGCATCAGTCCACGCAGCAATCTGCGCGAACGTTGTCACGCCTTCGGCGTGCAACTTTTTGACAATGACCGGACCGATGCCGGAAATCGTCGACAGATCGTCCGCACCGGCCGCTTTCTTGGGTGCAGCTTTGGCCTTGGGGGCTTTGGCGGCGGGCTCAGCTGCAGCAACGGGTGTGGCAGAAACAGCGCCGGTTCCCGTGGCAGCCTTGACGCCAGACGCGTCGGCACCCGAGGCCAGAATATCCGTGATGCGAACTAGTGTCAGCTTCTGACGGTGACCCTTGGTGCGCTTGGAGCTGTGCTTACGACGACGACGGACAAAGTTGATGACCTTCTCGCCTTTGATCTGGTCGATCACTTCGGCCTGTACGGCCGCGCCTGCGACGAACGGTGCGCCGACGACCGGTGCGTCGCCGCCCAGCATCAGAACATCGTTGAATTGAATTTTTTCACCTGCATCGGCAGCCAGTTTTTCCACCCGGAGCGTATCGCCCGACTGAACCTTGTACTGTTTGCCGCCGGTTTTTAGAACCGCGAACATGCGTGCTTCCTTTTTCTACCGCGTTCTGTGGTCCCCGGATCATCCGGACGTTTTGGCATCTTGCCACCGCGAACAGCGCGCCCTTTGAGGGCCGTATTGATAACGAAACCCGGCGCGAACGGACTCGGGCCGGGATGCGCGCTTATGGTCAGAACCCGGGACGGTGTCAACAGGTTTCCCGATGGTCGGCACGTTGGGCGCTGACGGGATCAAATTGCGCGCCGGCGGCGCATTCCGAATATGGGATGAGGGACGCTGTCCCTCAAACTCCCTGGGGTACTTCAGACAAGAAAGAAGCCGGTCAGTCGGTCAATCACAGGGTTGTGCTGTGCATTGCTCGGGCCAGGGCCCGGCCCAGCTCATAAGAGATCTGGCGATAGGCCACCGAGAACCCTTCGAACATGGCACTGTTAAGCGCCTGCCCCGCCGGGCTTTCGCTGAAGTCCAGATAGGACGTCATCTGTGCAACGGACAATGGTCGGTAGGCCATCAGCAGATAGCCATAGACCCAGTCTTGCGCATCCGCGCGGATCGCACTCTCGTCCCCCCAAACGGTGTCTTCAATCTGTCCGTCGCTCAGATCCAGTGCGCCGCCGTCCACCATGCCGCGATAGAACAGAAGGTTGTCTTCGATCGCCCCTGCTACGTTTCGCTCGACCAGATCCATGAGGTCGATGTAGCGCCGGATCGGATCCAGCGCCGGATCCGCAGCGTCGCGCATGTCACGGGCAAACCGACGCGCAATGTCTTCGACTTCGGGATCTGCCATGGCGATCCGCGCCGTGGTTTCGAGAGACACGATTTCCTGTCCCTCGGGACTGGCATAGAAGGCAAAGGCGGCTTCGATCTCGGGGGCAGTCATCCCTGTATCAAGGGCGGACGTCACCGCAGTTTCGATGCGACCGGGCCGGTAGATTGTGCCAACCTGATCTTCCCAAAAGGCACCGCCTGCGCCTGCCAACATATCGTGATCAAGATCCTGCCCATAGGCGATGCCCTCGTCGCGCAGAACCTGAGCCACGTCGCCAAGTCTGAGAATCCGCGCCAGGTCTGTCGCTGTACTATCTGCGATTACGGGGCCGCTGAGGCCGATCAGCAGGCAAACGACCAGCCCGCGCAACATCAGATGTCCTGCCCCGGCTTCATTCCCGCCATGCGTCCGGCCAGAACTTCAAACCGGTTGGCCATGATTTCGAACTGGACGGCATTCAGCAGTTCGTAAACTTCCTTCATCAGCGGATCTTCGAGTGCATCCGTATAAGCGGTGATCTCATCATCGGGGAAGTCTCGATACGTATAAGCCGCACCAGCCAACGCCGATGTCTGCAGAGCGATGCGCATCTCGGCTTCGTTTTCGGCCAGAACAGCGCGTAATTCGTCGGGGTCGATCCGCAGTTCCACCACGCCTGCGCTGCTGGCCGCGATCAGGGTGCGAAACTGTATCTCTTGCAGGGCCTTCAGACTGGAATCAACGCCCCCGATCGCCGCGTTCATCCGCTTGAGTTCCTGCAGCCGCGCGTCGCCAGCGCGCACCATTTCAGACACCAGCCGCTTGCCTTCGTCCTGCTTTTGGTCGTCGTCCATCATATGAGACGCATTTTCGACCTCGACCAGACGCTGCCCCAGATCCGATGCATAAAACGCTGCAGCATGTCCCAAAGCCGCGTCGCTGAGGGTTTGTTGCAGAATATCGATGGCCAGCGAGCGCATCTCTGCAGTGTCAAAGACCTGTTCACTCAGCCGGGTCCATTCGGATCCGAAAGCGCCAGGATCGATGCCCAGCATCTGTGGGGCGCTGGCGGCGGACAAGGATATACTGTCGAGAGCCACATCAAAGCCGGTCACCTGCAGAAACGCGGTGATCTGGTCGCGATCTGCAGCCCGGGCCCAGCCGGACTGAAAGACCAAAACACAAAAGGTCAGCGCGATCAGCGCCGGGCGAAGCAAACGCATATGTCTCATGTCTGAAAACCTAGCTCTTCCTGACCTGGGTGCAATGAAAAATCGCATTCAGGCGAAACCTTTCAAAATCGGCCCTTGCCACCCGTGGAAATCCGAATTACACGCCTCCCGATCCCCGCGGAGAGGTGCCGGAGTGGTCGAACGGGGCGGTCTCGAAAACCGTTGAGCCTTTACGGGTTCCCAGGGTTCGAATCCCTGTCTCTCCGCCATCATGGCTGCTAGCGCACTGCTTTCGTTTCATAAGAAAACTCAACTCAGCGAACTGCCAAAGAATCCAACACCCCCAAAACGCTGTGAAATAATGTGTATTCTCGCACATTTTTTTGCCTTTTGGTCGCCAAGGCCGTGAATGACAAAAGTCATGAGTGTCTCGCTCACGTTATGACACAGGCACCTGCCCCAATGTCTGGCTATCTATGGGATCACGTCCTGGTGGAATGGGGCGCAACAACATTTTTGTTGGAATTCAGCGCTCGCTAGTTTTCCCGTTGGGTGGCCATATCAAGTCCAGCTTTACGCCAAAGCTGCCTATGTCACCATCGCCTCGGTCCCATCCGCCGACAATTCGAGCCGCGCAAAACGCCTGTTCTGCACCATACTGCCGCAATGCCCGGTGGAAGGCTGCTGTATCATCACGGGCCAAATGCCCGACCTTTTGCCCGTCGATTTCTATTTTACCGCATTTTCATCATATGGGTTTTCGGGTTCAGGGATCAAAAGCGCACCAGTATCCACCTCAACCCCGTCTGGCTTTTTGCCACCAGCCAAGCGTTCAAGCGCAGTCTGATAATGCGATTCCCCGACGATTTCGAAATCACTTCCCGACTGGCAGATTAGGAAGCGCGTCTTTGGGGACTCCGTTTTTCGAACCAGACCAAACATGATGACTTCCATTTCATCACCATCGTTGATGGCCGATGTCCACCTGTCAATCCTCGGCCACGTCGCAAAACGCAAAGACCGGGAGGCTCCCGGTCCCAATGAACGCACGAGGGGTCGGCGATTATCTGTCGCCGCCTCCGTGACCGGTTTTTTTGTGACGCGAGCCGCAGCCTAAGCCATGGATGCGGGGTGCATCCGTCATCCCGGGTCGATCTCGACAACGACAAAATGTGCTGTGACCTGACTGCCCGGCGCCACATGCACGGCCGTCACCGTGCCATCGACCAGCGCAGTATGGGTATGCTCCATCTTCATCGCTTCCAGCACCAGCACCGTCTGACCGGGTGCCACTGTATCCCCGACGGACACCCCAACGGACACCACGGTTCCGTTCATCGACGCGCGCACCTTGCCATCCCCTCCGGCAGGGCCTGAGGTCACGACAGGCTCAAAGGTCAGATCCGTGAACGTGAACGGACCGTCCTGTGTGTGCACCGCAATCTGCCCGTCAATCCGCAGGATCTGGGCGGTCTGTGCTGTGCCATCGATGCTGAACCGGGCCTGAATGCCGTCGACCGAGGACACTGTCATGTCCAGCGTCCGCTCGTTCATCGTGACCCGGCATCTTCCCTCTGGCAGCGCTGCGACGGTTGGCGTGTGAACCACCCCACCCCGTTCCAACCTAAGTGGCGTGGGGAAACCGTGGCTCAGCCGCGTCGTAGGCCCTGCGCGCAGAAGGGCGGCGGTGATCATCGCCATATGCGCGTCTTGCGTCGCGTTGTCTGGCAACAGATCGCACTTATGCGTTTCGATGAACCCTGTTGTCGCTGTCCCGGCAACGAAGTCGGGATGATCCAGGCAGGCGCTCAGAAACGACTGGTTGGTGGTGACGCCCAAAGCAACAGTGTCTGACAGCCCGCCCCTCAGCGCCCTTCTCGCATCTTCACGGGTGTCGCCATGCGCGATCAGCTTTGCCACCATCGAATCGTAGTGCACCGGGATTTCGGCCCCGTCGAACAGCCCGCTATCGGTGCGCAAAGCCGGCGATGGACGCCACCGCCCCATCACTCCGCTTTGCGGCATGAACCCGGCAGCCGGATCTTCAGCGCACAACCGGACTTCGATGGCATGGCCGTGAAACCGCACGTCGGACTGCGACAGGGCCAAAACCTCACCGGCGGCCACGCGCAATTGCAATTCGACCAGATCCAGACCGGTAATCGCTTCGGTGACAGGGTGTTCGACCTGCAGGCGCGTGTTCATTTCCATGAAATAGAAGGCACCCTCACGATCCAGCAGGTATTCAAACGTCCCTGCCCCTTCATAGCCAATCGTGCGCACCGCGTTCAAAGACGCTTCGCCCATCCGCGCCCGTAAAGCTTCGTTAACCGCCGGAGACGGCGCTTCTTCGATGACCTTCTGATGTCGCCGCTGCACCGAACAATCCCGCTCACCGCAGTGAATGGCATTGCCTTGACTGTCGGCCATCACCTGGATCTCGACATGGCGAGGGTTCACAATCGCCTTTTCCAGCAACACTGTATCGTCGCCAAAGGCCGACAAAGCCTCGGACCGGGCCGAGCGCAGCAGTTCGTCAAACATCTCTTCGCGTTCGACCAGCCGCATACCGCGCCCACCGCCGCCAGATGTGGCCTTGATCATCACCGGGAAACCGATCTGGCGTGCCTCGTCCCGCAAGCGCGTGGGCGATTGATCTTCGCCCTGATACCCCGGCACGCAAGGAACACCCGCCGCTTGCATCAACGCCTTGGCGCCGGCCTTGTCGCCCATGCTGGCGATCACCTGCGCCGATGGCCCGACAAAGATCAGCCCCGCCTTGTCACAGGCATCGGCAAACGCGGCGTTTTCCGCCAGAAACCCATATCCGGGATGCACCGCCTGTGCGCCTGTGGCCTGTGCGGCCTCGATTATCCGGTCTATCCGCAGATACGACTCAGTTGCCGACGCACCGCCGATGCACACGGCCTGATCGGCCAGTGAAACATGCAGCGCCGCGGCATCGGCTTCAGAATACACAGCAACGGTGCGCAGCCCCATCGCTTTGGCCGTGCGCATGATCCGAACCGCAATTTCGCCCCTGTTGGCAACCAGAAGGGTGTCTAAAGGTGTCATCTGAGAAGTCTCCATCACGGGCGCGCCACAGCGAACTGGATTTCATTCGGGCTGCGGGCGGCCTCTTCGCGGGTGATCTTCATCAGCTCGATCATCAATTCGCGCGTATCACGCGGGTCGATCACACCATCGTCCAGCATCCGGGCCGAGGTGTAAAAAGCGCTCATCTGACCGTCAAAAGTCTGCACGATCTGCGCCTTCATAGCCTCCATCATCTGTGGATCCACCGCTTCTCCCGTGCGCGCCGCACGGGCCTCCTGTACCACGGCCATGGTGCCTGCTGCCTGTTCCCCGCCCATGACCGCCGTCTTGGCGTTGGGCCAGCTAAAGCAGAACCGGGGGTCGAACCCCCGCCCACACATGCCGTAATTTCCCGCCCCGAATGACGCCCCGCAATACAACGTAAACTGCGGCACCGTCGCATTGGTCACCGCCTGGATCATCTTGGACCCATGCTTGATGATGCCGCTTTCCTCATAAGATTTGCCAACCATGAACCCGGTGGTGTTGTTCAGGTACAAAAGCGGTGTTCCTGCCTGACAGCAGGCCTGAATGAAATGCGTCGCCTTGGTGGCGCCTGCCGGGTCAATCGGGCCGTTGTTGGTGATGATCCCGATGGGCCAGCCCGCAATCCGCGCATTACCAGAAACCGTGGCCCCGCCATAACGTTCGCCAAATTCAACAAAGTCCGAGCCATCGACGACCCGCGCGATCACCTCGCGCATGTCAACCGGCTGGCGATAGTCCATCGGCATCACGCCCAGCAATTCCTCGGGCGCATAGGCCGGTGGTTCAAACCCGCGCGCCACCTCGGGCGCATCATTCCAGTCGATATTGGACAGGATGGACCGCGCCAGCCCAATCGCTTCGCGGTCATCCTCGACCAGATAATCCCCCAGCCCCGAAACACCGGTGTGCATCTCGGCCCCGCCCAGCTCTTCTTCGGTTGCGACTTCGCCCGTCGCCGCCTTCAGCAATGGCGGCCCGGCCAGAAACGCCCGGGTGCGTCCCCGCACCATGATGATGTAATCCGACAATCCGGTCTGATAGGCTCCGCCCGCCGTCGAACTGCCATGGGTGATGGTGATCACCGGCAATCCGGCGGCTGAAAACCGGGCGAGGTTGCGGAACAAGCTGCCGCCATGAATGAAATCTTCGACCCGGTACGCCATCAGGTTCGCGCCCGCGCTTTCGACCAGCTGGATCAACGGCAGCTTGTTTTCCAGCGCGATTTCCTGAACCCGCAACTGCTTGTCCAGCCCCATCGGTTGCAGCGCACCAGCAGCAATACCGGAATCCGACGCACTGATCATGCAGCGAATACCCGAAACAAAGCCGATCCCGGCGATCACCCCGGCCCCAGCCACCGACTTTTCGATATTCTTGGTATCCAGTCCAAAGCCCGCCAGCTTGGACAGTTCTATGAACGGCCTCCCCGGATCCAACAGCAACGCCACCCGATCCCGTGGCAGCAATTGGTGACGTTTCTCGAATCTTTCGCGCGACCGTTCTGACGCAGCGCGGGTGCGGGCCTCGATGCTGTGCACCTCTTGCAGCAGATCCAGCATCCCCTGCCTGTTTTGGTTGAACGCCTCGGATGCTGGCGAAATCGAGGTCTGAAGTCTGGCCATGGTCCTGTTCTCGCCCCCGCACTGCGGGGTGCGCTCCTCCCTGTTTCCAGTAACATGAGGGCGCAATTGGCAAGGCTTGGCAACAATGACGGAACGGCGCATTTGCACATTCCATCAATCGACACCCGGGCGCGATTGGCTAAACTGCGCGCAAAACCGCGCCATCTAAGGTCCGGTACACCTGAAGGAGATCGCCATGTCCCTCGTTTCCCCTCCCGTCTGCGACTTTGGTTGGGCGGCCCCGGATTTCTCGCTGCCCGCAACAGATGGCAAAACCTATGCCCTAAGCGACATAGCCGGTCCCAAGGGCACGCTGATCATGTTCATCTGCAATCACTGCCCATATGTTCTGGGCGTGCTGGATCGTCTGATCATCGACGTGGCCGAACTGCAGATCGCCGGAATCGGGGTCGCAGCGATTTCATCCAATGACGTGGCCAGCTATCCAGCCGACAGTTTCGACAAAATGGCGGTCCTTGCCGAAACACGCGGCCTTCCGTTCCCATACCTGTATGACGAATCTCAGGAGGTCGCCAAAGCCTATGGCGCAAGTTGCACACCGGATTTCTTCGGGTTCAATGCCGATCTGGGCCTGCAATACCGGGGCCGTCTGGACGCTGCCGGTAAAAACCCACGTCCTGCTGACATGCAACGCGACCTTGTGACAGCCATGCTGCAAGTCGCCGAAACCGGCAATGGCCCGACCGATCAAATCCCGTCAATGGGCTGCTCGATCAAATGGAAGGCCAGCTGATGGCCCGGATCGTCTTTGATCTGGACGGAACTCTGATCGACAGCGCGCCTGACATACACGCCGCTGTGGCCCTCATGCTCAAGGAAGAAGGCTGTGCGCCGCTTGATCTTGGCACAGTGATTTCATTCATAGGCAACGGGTTACCGCATCTTGTTAAACTCGTGATCAACGCGACGGCTCTGGATATGCAAGACCACGCCGAGCTCACGCAACGCGTTCTCGATCACTATAACGCAGTCAGCGGCACCCAGTCGGTACTGTACCCTGGCGTTCAACAGGCTTTGACCGCGCTGGCGACCAATGGCCATACCCTTGGGATCTGTACCAACAAACCGGAACAACCTGCCCGGGACATCCTGAAAAAGCTGAACCTGCACCCGTTTGATTGCGTCATAGGAGGCGACTCCCTGCCTAAACGCAAACCCGATCCCGCCCCGCTTCACGCCGCCTGCGATGCATTGGGCTCGGGCCCGGTGTTATATGTTGGGGATAGCGAGGTTGATGCCGAAACGGCTGAGCGTGCGGGCATCCCGTTTCTGTTGTTTACGGAAGGCTATCGAAAGACCCCGATCGACCAGATCCAGCATACTGTTGCGTTTTCGGATTTTTCTGACCTGTCGGATCGTGTCGATCATTGCCTGACGGGCGTCTGACAAACCAAAACAGGCCGCTCAGATGAGCGGCCTGTTTTTACAAACGGTACAAAAACCGTTCGAAATCTTACGATACCCCGTATGGGTCAGCCAACCAGTTCAAGGCCCGAGAAGAAGTAGGCGATCTCGATAGCGGCCGTTTCTGGTGCGTCCGAACCGTGGACCGAGTTTTCGCCAACCGATTCTGCGAACTCGGCGCGGATGGTGCCCGGCGCCGCGTCTGCTGGGTTGGTGGCGCCCATGATTTCACGGTTCTTGGTGATGGCGTTTTCGCCTTCCAGAACCTGAACCACAACCGGCTCGGAGCACATGAAGTCACACAGTTCGCCATAGAACGGGCGCTCGGCGTGCACTTCATAGAACTTGCCAGCCTGCGCTTTGGTCATGTGAATGCGCTTCTGAGCGATGATCCGCAGACCGGCGTCTTCAAATTTCGCATTGATCTTACCGGTAAGGTTGCGGCGGGTTGCATCGGGCTTGATGATCGAAAAAGTGCGTTCCAAAGCCATTTTGGCGTTCTCCTCGTCTGACGGGGCCCACGCGGACCTCCGTGAATGAATTTGGCGCTCGCCTAGCATGGCCTGATGGCTTTGGGAAGGGGGCTGAGAACCGTGCTGGCAAAGCCGGCCACGCTCTGCTAGGGGCCTCGCTATGCTACGGATTGATAACATAACCTACGCGGTCGAAGGCCGCCCGCTGTTCGAACAGGCCAGTGCCGTCATACCCGATGGCCACAAGGTGGGTGTGGTGGGTCGCAACGGAACCGGCAAGACCACCCTGTTCCGCCTGATACGCGAAGAGCTGGTGCTGGAATCAGGCGCAATCTCGCTGCCTTCGCGTGCCCGCATTGGGGGCGTCGCACAGGAAGTCCCGTCGTCGGGTGTGTCGCTGATCGATACAGTGCTGGCGGCTGATACCGAACGCACCGCGCTGATGGCCGAATCCGAAACCGCCACCGACCCGACCCGGATCGCCGACATTCAGACCCGTCTGGTCGATATCGATGCCTGGTCCGCCGAAAGCCGTGCTGCCAGCATCCTTAAGGGGCTTGGCTTTGACAACGACGACCAGCAACGCCCCTGTTCCGATTACTCGGGCGGCTGGCGGATGCGTGTTGCCCTGGCGGCAGTTTTGTTTGCCCAGCCTGACCTGTTGTTGTTGGACGAACCAACCAACTATCTGGATCTTGAGGGCGCGTTGTGGCTTGAAACCTATCTGGCCAAGTATCCGCACACCGTTTTGATCATCAGCCACGACCGGGGCCTGCTGAACCGGGCCGTCGGCGCGATCCTGCATCTGGAAGACCGCAAGCTGACGCTCTATCAGGGCCCCTACGACCAGTTCGCCCGCCAACGCGCCGAAAAGCTGGCCCAGGCCGATGCGATGGCCAAGAAACAAGACGCCCGTCGCGCGCATCTGCAATCTTACGTCGATCGGTTCCGCTACAAGGCGGACAAGGCGAAACAGGCGCAATCGCGGATCAAGGCGCTGGCCAAGCTTCAGCCGATCTCATCCCCGCAAGAGGCCGCGTTGCGTGCGTTTTCCTTCCCCACGCCCGAAGAACTGTCGCCGCCGATCATCAACCTTGAAGGCGGCATAACCGGTTATGGTGAAACCGAGGTGCTGCGGCGTCTGAATCTGCGGATCGATCAGGACGACCGGATCGCGCTGCTGGGCAAAAACGGTCAGGGCAAATCGACTCTGGCCAAGCTGCTCAGTGATCGTTTGCCATTGATGGCCGGTCACATGACAAAGTCGTCAAAACTGCGCATCGGCTATTTCGCCCAGCATCAGGTTGATGAGCTTTATGTCGATGAAACCCCGCTTGATCACCTGCGGCGACTGAGACCCGGTGAATCCCCTGCAAGATGGCGTTCGCGCCTGTCAGGATTCGGTCTGAACGCGGATCAGGCCCTGACCGAAGTTGGCCGCCTGTCGGGTGGACAGAAGGCGCGTCTCAGCCTGCTGATCGCCACCATCGACGCGCCGCATATGCTGATCCTTGATGAGCCGACCAACCACCTCGATATCGAAAGCCGCGAGGCGCTGGTCGAGGCGCTGACCGACTATTCCGGTGCCGTGATCCTTGTGACCCACGACATGCACTTGCTCAGCCTTGTGGCGGACCGGCTCTGGCTGGTGTCGAACGGCACGGTTGAACCGTTCGAGGGCGACCTTGACGCCTATCGCACCCTTCTGCTGGCCAAAGACAAACCCGTATCGAAATCGGGTGCGAAAAAAAATGGCAAACCCAAACGCCTGTCGCGCGATGCTTTGACAGCGTTGCGGACAGACGTGCGCAAAGCCGAAGAACGGATCGAAAAACTGACCGGGATGCGCGAGAAACTGGATACCAAGCTGGCGGACCCGACTCTTTATGACCCCGGACGCCAACACGAAATCTCGTTGTGGCAAAAGAAACATGCCGAGGTGATGGAAGGCCTTGATCGGGCCGAGGCCATGTGGATGGAGGCTTTGGATGCGCTTGAAAAGGGTGAAGGGAAATCCGGATGAGCACAGTTCGCGAAACCTTTGCAATGATTGCACAAATGCAACCCGAACTGCAGCCCGGCACATGGGTATTTCGAACTTTTTCCGATGCCGCTGACGCTGCTGCGCACATTCCCAACGCCCTGGCCAGCTTTCGCGAAGACGAAGGCCTGTCGCTGATCCTGCCCGCTAATGACACCGACGATCACGTGATGCGGTGCATCACGCTGCATGTGCAGTCTGCCCTGGACGGGATCGGGCTGACCGCTGCCGTGGCGGTTGCCCTATCCGAGGCGAAAATCCCCTGCAACGTGATCGCAGCCTTTCACCATGACCACATCTTTGTTCCCGCCAATATGGCCGACCGGGCGCTGTCCATCCTGATCGCGCGGTCGCAAGCCGAACGTCAGGGATAACCCCGCATGGACAGCGCCTTTCTGATCACCGCTTTTGTCACCCTGTTCGTGATCGTCGATCCAATCGGGTTGATGCCGCTGTTCATCGCTCTGACCCAGGGCATGACCCCGCAACAACGCAATGCCATCGCCTTTAGATCCTGCGGGGTCGCTGCGATTCTGCTGACCCTGTTCGCAATCTCGGGCGAGGCCGTGCTGGGCTTTGTCGGCATCTCGATGCCCGCCTTCCGCGTGGCAGGCGGCATTCTGTTGTTCATTACCGCGCTCGACATGCTGTTCGAACGCCGCACCAAACGCCGCGAAGATCAGGCCGAAGAAGAGGATCACAATGATCCCTCCGTCTTCCCGCTGGCGATCCCGCTGATTGCCGGACCGGGCTCCATCGCGTCCATCATTCTGCTTGCAGGCCAGCAACCCGGTCTGCTGGGTCTTGCGTCGGTGCTGGGTGTCATGGTTGCCGTACTGGTGCTTGTCTTTGTGCTGTTCCGCCTCGGCAGTCATTTCGAACGCCTGCTGGGGCGCACTGTGATCAATGTCGTCACGCGCTTGCTGGGGATGCTTCTGGCGGCCTTGTCGGTACAATTCGTGCTCGACGGGCTGCGCGCATTTGGCCTTGGAGCCTAGGATCGGCGCAACCAGCGCCTACATGTATCCCATGGCACCACACGGAGACACCGCATGACCGACATGGATTGGGGCAGAATGATCTACCTGCTGTTGCTGGTCGGTGCGCTGCTGACGTGGTTCTTTGTACACAACCGCCAGTCGTTGGGGCGCACCTTACAACACGCAATGGCCTGGCTGCTGATCTTTGTCGGCGTCATTGCCATGGTTGGCCTGTGGGACGACATCCGCACCACCCTGCGCCCGCAATTGGGCAGTGTCACCTCCACAGGCGGGATTGAGGTGCCGCGCGCGCCCGATGGCCACTATTATCTGACCCTGAAACTAAACGACACGCCGGTGACCTTCATGGTCGACACCGGCGCAAGCCAGATCGTGCTGACCCAGGCCGACGCCAAACGCGCCGGGATCGACCTTGGTTCGCTGGCCTACATAGGTCGCGCCATGACCGCCAATGGCGAGGTCCGAACTGCCCCCATCCGGCTGGATACCGTGGCGCTTGGTCCAATCAAGGACACCAATCTGCCCGCTCAGGTCAACGAGGGCGAGATGGGGCAATCCTTGCTGGGCATGACCTATCTGCAACGGTTCCAGAAGATCGAAATCACCCGCGACGGGCTGCTTCTGACCCGTTAGGCGCCTTTACGTCGGTAACGGCAAACCCAAGGCTCTGTTGCACGGCTTTCAGATAAGTTGCCCCGATTGGCAGGGTTCTGCCATCCTGCAAACGCACCTCAACGCGCCGCCCGGACCGTTCGATTCCTGTGACGAAATCCTTGGCGACCCAATGTGAGCGTTGGATGCGGGCACCGGGATATCCTTCAAGCAGATCGATTGCATCGTTCAACCGCATCAGGATCAGCGCCGTTCCGACAGTTGTGGTCACCTCGGCATAGTGATCCTGCATCGAAATCGAGATGATCGCCGCGTCACGATGTTCGACCGCTAGCCGCGTCAACAGCGCTGGGACCGGGGACTTTGAAACCGGCACCGGCTCATGGGGTGCGGCGACCACGGCGGGCTGCGGTTCAGGCGTGCCAAACACCATCGGCCAGAGGATGAATTCGGTCAGCAAAAGCAGCGTCGAAAAGACCGTGACCTCGATATAGAGAACCGGGAACGGGGTCGAAATCTGCAGGTCGGCTCCAATCGTTCCATACAGCAGTGTAATAAATCCGGCAGCCGGCAAGGCGCCCAACGCAACCCCCAGCCCGAACCGAACCAGCGACGGAAGCCCGGCCATCAGGCGGCTGTGATAAAACACATGCAAGACAGGCACGATGATTACCATTCCGCCCATCACATCCAGCGTCCAGAAAACCGTGCGATCCCATAACCCCATCGCCTCGTAGGTGCCAAACGGGCCGACAGCTATGGCCATAAACGCCACGCCGAAATAGAGAAACAGCTTTCTCTCAGGGTCAAAGACAACATCAATTTCACGCATCGTGAACATGTTTCTACGAATAAGACCCCGTGTTTTCAACGGTTTTGACGAAGTATCACTTTTTGCGACCGCCAGCCCCGGTCTAGCGTTCGGACAACGAAATTTGAAAGGACGATTTCATGCCCAATAAATTGACGCTGTCCGTGGTGGACCACAAAGCAGACGATTTCATTGACTGGTTCAACGCGCTGGAACTGGGGTTATTCTCGACATCTGGCATGGGAACCGAACTGACAGGCACCGCAGTGTTCTTGATGGACGGCGGCACGAAGGAACTGCGCCTGAATTACGTGACCATCGGCGATGAGATCCATGTCGAAAGCCTCGCAGGCTGGGACGAAGGCGTCGCCGCGTTTACGGCGGCGTTTGAAACGCCCGAACCAATGGGCGGGACCAACTGGATCGACGTTCTCAGCACCGACGTGCACGCCGCGCTGCTGGGCGACACGGCGATCAGCGTGCGCGGGCGCGGCGGCGATGACTGGGGCACCGGGTTTGACTTCAATGACCGCTTCGACATGCGCGACGGCAACGATGCGGCCTATGGCGGCGATGGCAATGACGTCCTGTTGGGCGGGCGCGGCATGGATCTGTTGATTGGCGGCGCGAACAATGACCGGCTGATCGGTGGCAGCGATGCTGACCTGCTGATCGTCGGGTCCGGGAACGACACCGCCAATGGCGGCGCCGGCAATGACGTGATGGTGTTCGAGGGCGGTGTGAACATCGCGCGCGGTGGATTGGGCAGCGATATTTTCATATTTGACTCGTTCGACAACTCGGGCGGAGGCGGCCCCAATGTGCTGCGCACCCGCGTGATGGATTTTGACCCTCAGGATATGCTGGTTTTCACCAGTTCGCTTCAGGAATGCACTATCAGCAAGCTAGACGGCACGCTGGCCGATCTGGAAAACGGCACGCTGGATCATTTCCAATGGCGTGAGACCGTTCGTGGAGTCGAGATCCGAACCGGCGATGCACAGGTGATCCTGCGCGGCGCTCAGGCCGAGGATATCAATCTTGACATGTTGCTGTTCACCGAACAGACGGCGGCCGAGGCTGTAGAGCTGTTTGACAGCGCCAGCAGCGGAGGCGAGCTGGGTTGCGCGCCGGGGGGTGATCCGTATCTGACGATTATGTTGGAAAACATCACCCGCGTCGATAACGGAACTTACGCTTTCGACACCTATGGCGGCGACGTGTCGGGCTTTTACATCGGCGCGTTTCCCATGGTCTGAATAGCGTCCTAACGCTCGGCCTTCTTTTCCCACCGGCCCGATTCTTCGGACCAGTATTGCGCCGAACATCCCGCGGCGGTCAGCGCTTTCCACTGACCCCGCGCGTGGTCAACGGCCATGCTGTCATGCCCGTCAAACAGGATACAAACCCGCTCCAGCCCGGCGACCTCGTCGGGCTGGATATCCGCGCCATCGACACTCATGACGCACGCCGGAGTATTGGCAGCCACAGGCTCAGACGTCAGCAATATAGGTTGATCCGCATCATGCGCCCCCCCGGCCAACCCATGCGGCAGAAACCCGTCATCCGGACCTTGCCACAGCTTTTCGTCCAGCCAGGTCAGCCGATCCCGATCCGCGCCACGCACGGCAATCCGCCACCCGGCCTGGCGCGCTTTGCCCAGCAGGACAGTCAGCGTGTCTTCGACTGGTCGGTGGGTCAGGTGATAAAAGTAAACCGCGCCCATCTTAGCCCCGGCCCGCGAGCGGGTCATAATCGCCAAAGCTCCAGACATGGCCTTCGGGGTCGCGCACGCTGAAATTGCCGCCGCCATAAGATTGCTCTTCCAAAGGCAGCACGACATCTGCCCCGGCGTCGACAATACGCTGATACCGCGCAGCCAGATCGTCGACCACGCCATAGATCGTCGTGGTTTCGCCCCCGACGGAGGTTGGATCGACCATGAACTGATCAAACGCGCCTTTGGACCAAGGCCCGAACATCACCATGCCCTGCCCCAGCATCAGCTCGGCATGCACGATCTGCCCCAACGCGTCCCGGTGAACAGCGTGTTCAGACAGCCCCAGAACCTCGGTCAAAAAGGCCAGAGCGGTCTCGCAATCACGATACCGGGTGGTGGGAATCAGCATGACAACCTCCTGAGCGGAACCGGAAGCACCCTGCCCCCGGCCCTGCTGCGTTTACTCTTCGTCGCGCGTCGCATACGCATCCTGAACCAACCGGCTCAGTGCAGCAACGCCCCAGCCCGTGGCCCCTTTGGGCGCATAATCGGTGGCGGTCTTGACCGACGCCACACCCGCGATGTCCAGATGGATCCACGGCGTTCCGTCCTTGATAAAGCGTTGCAGGAATTGCGCAGCCGTGATCGACCCGGCAGGGCGTCCACCAACGTTCTTCATGTCGGCAACGCGCGATTTCAGCATGTCGTCATAGGCTTTGCCCAATGGCATCCGCCACGCGCCTTCACCTTCGGCCTCGGCCGCCTTCAGGAACGACTTGCAAAAAGCGTCGTCGTTCGAGAACACACCGGCATTTTCATGCCCCAGCCCGATGATGATCGCACCGGTCAGCGTTGCCAGATCGATGATGCCCGCAGGTTTGAACCGCTCTTGCGTGTACCAAAGCACGTCACACAGAACCAAACGGCCCTCGGCATCGGTGTTGATGACCTCGATCGTATCGCCCTTCATCGATGTCACCACGTCGCCCGGACGCACGGCATTGCCCGACGGCATGTTTTCAACCAGCCCAACCAGACCCACGACATTGGCCTTGGCCTTGCGCAGCGCCAGGGCACGCATGGTGCCCGCGACGACGCCGGCGCCACCCATATCCATAGTCATGTCTTCCATGCCGCCCGCAGGCTTTAGTGAGATCCCGCCGGTGTCAAACACGACACCCTTGCCGACCAAAGCCAGCGGCGCGTCGTCTGCGTCGCCGCCTTTCCAGTTCATGACAACAACTTTGGAGGGGCTGTCAGAACCCTGTCCGACACACAGCAACGACCCCATGCCCAGCTTTTCCAGCGCCGCTTCGTCCAGTACTTCGACCTCAAGCCCCAGCGCCGACATCTCGTCCAGGCGGTTGGCAAATTCGGTGGTGGTCAAAACGTTGGCCGGTTCATTGACCAGATCGCGGGTCATGTGCACGCCCTCGGCCACGGCCAGCATCGGGGCGGCGGCGGCTTCGGTTTCCTCGGGTTTGGCAACAGCCACCAGATATTCACCCGCAGCGCTGTCGTCCTCAGCCGTCTTGTGCACGTTGAATTCATAGGTCCGCAGCGCCATGCCCATCGCAAGGCTCTCGGCGCGCTTCAGCCCTGCGACCGAAACCAGAACCGATTTGCCCGCCGCAAGACGCGCCAATGCAGCACCTGCCTTGCGCGCCTCGATATCGGACGCATTCTTGGCAATGACCAGCACATCCAGCGCTTCGGCGGCCATGCCCGACGGCCAGGCCATCGTGATCACGTCACCGGGTTTCACCTTTGCGAACCGCTCGCTTTCCACAAGCCGGTTCAGCGCCCCGCGTGTCAGGCGGTTGATCCGGCGTGCCGATACGCTCATCTTGCCGTCCGGGGTCACCATGATCGCAACGCGGCCTTGCGCTGTTTCAAGCGCGTCTGCGTCGACCGGAACGAAACGGATCGGGGTGTGCTGGGCCATGTGTGTCTCCTGTTGCCTGTTGCTGCAACAGGTAGCGTGCCCAAATCCGGTTGACCAGATAGCAGTTTTCCCCGGTTGGGTTTTGTTTTATGGTCCGGCAAAACAAAGCAGCGGGCGCCGGGGGGATCGCAGTGTCAGGCATCGACAGTTCTTTTCTGTCGCATTTTTCGCTTTTGACGGGATGGGTTAGCCTGCCCGTCCTTGTGTCTGACATGCGGTGTTTTGCATGATCCTCGACCGGTATTTCGCCCGCAAGTTCCTTCAGGCCTTCCTGCTGATTGCAGTGGTTTTTCTGACCCTGCTGACTCTGATCGACCTGATCGAACAATTGCGTCGCTTTGAGGGGTACGACATCGGGTTCGGGCAGCTGTTTCGCCTGACCCTGCTGAATGCGCCCGCGGCCATGAGCGAGATTTTGCCGCTGATCATGATCCTGTCGACCATCATTCTGTTTGTCGGTTTGGCGCGGTCCAGCGAACTGGTTGTGACCCGGGCACTGGGGCGGTCCGGTCTGCGCGCCCTTGTGGCGCCCGTGATGGTTGCCATCGTGATCGGCGGGCTGGCCGTCAGCACGCTGAACCCCATCGTCGTCGCGACATCCAATCTGTACCAGACTTTGTCCGAAACCTATCGCAGCGGCGGACCCTCTGTTCTGTCGCTCAGCGGCGAAGGACTGTGGCTGCGTCAGGGGGGGGATCGCGGACAATCGGTGATTCATGCCAACGGCTTTTCTGGCGAAGACGGCATTACGCTCTTTGATGTGACCATTCTGACCTATGCCAACGGCGGCGGACCGGTGCGCGAAATCCGCGCCGAAACGGCTGATTTGGAAGACGACACATGGGTGCTCTCAAACGTAAAAGTCTGGCCGCTGGCCGCTGGTCTGAACCCTGAAAGCAGCGCGGCCCGGCACGACGAATTGCTGATCCCGACGACCCTGACCCAAGACCGGATCCGCGAAAGCCTTGGACGGTCGACCGGGATCTCGATCTACGACCTGCCTCAAAGCATCCGACAACTGCGGGAAGCCGGATTTTCGACCCGCCGACACGAGGTCTGGTATCAGGCCGAACTGGCCAGACCGCTGTTTCTGGTTGCGATGGTGCTGGTTGGTGCGGCCTTTACCATGCGCCACACCCGGTTTGGCGGCACCGGCGTTGCGGTTCTGGCGTCGGTCCTGCTGGGGTTTGCGCTCTATTTCATGCGGAACTTCGCCCAGATCCTTGGCGAAAACGGCCAGATCCCTGTCGCGATGGCCGCTTGGGCCGCGCCGATCGCATCAATTTTCCTGGCCCTCGGGCTTTTGCTGCATGCGGAGGACGGATGACGCGCCCGTCCCTCACATGTTGGCTGACTTGCCTGCTGCTGTGCCTTTGGGCCGGATTTGCCGCCGCCCAAAGCCCGGAACCCAACACAGAGACGTCCGAAGGACCGCCCGCGATTCTGGTTGCCGATCAGGTCACCATCACCCCCGAACGCCAGTTGATCGCCGAGGGCAATGTCGAAGCGTTTCAAGGCGAAACCCGCCTCACCGCCAGCAAAATCACCTATGACGACGCCAACGGTAAACTGATCATCGAAGGCCCGATCCGCATCGACGAAGGCGACGGGCTTGTGGTTCTGGCCAATGCCGCCGAAATGGATCAGGGGTTGCAAAACGGAATTCTAACCGGCGCCCGGCTGGTGTTCGAACAGCAGCTTCAGCTTGCCGCGCTTCAGATGACCCGGGTTGGCGGACGCTATACGCAGCTTTATAAAACTGCCGTAACCTCTTGTCACGTATGTGAAAATGGCAAACCTCCTCTCTGGCAAATCCGTGCGCGGACGGTGACTCACGATCAGAAAGAGCGTCAGATGTACTTTGAGGACGCGACTTTTCGGGTTCTTGATATTCCGATTTTCTATTTCCCGGGTATGCGCTTGCCCGATCCCACGCTGGAGCGCGCCAGTGGCTTTCTGATCCCGTCCGTCCGGACGACTTCGCTGCTCAGCACCGGGATCAAAGTTCCCTACTTCTTCCGGATCGGAGACAGCAAAGATCTGACCGTCAGCCCCTATCTGTCGTCCAAAACCCGGACTCTGGACCTTCGCTATCGTCAGGCCTTCCGCAACGGGCGTATGGAATTCAATGGGGCCTACACGCGGGACGATCTGCAACCCGGAGATTCACGCGGCTATATTTTCGGTGCTGGCGGATTCAACTTCGCCAATGACTTCAGGTTCGCTTTCGATCTCAAAGCCGTGTCGGACAATGCCTATCTGGCAGATTACGGGCTGGAAGACCTCGACCGCCTGCGCAGCGAGTTAAGCCTGGAACAGATCCGGCGTGACAGCGCGTTTTTTACCTCGCTGATCCACTATGACTCTCTGCGCGACAGCGAAGATGAGTCGCTTGTGGCCACTCCAATCGCGGATATCTACTATCAGAAACGCCTGTTCCCGACCGCAATTGGCGGCGAAATGCGGCTCAGCCTGAACGGGCACGGGCATTCCCGCGCCTCAGATCTGGATATCCTGGGGCGCGATATGGCGCGAATGACAGCCGACATCGACTGGCGCCGCAACTGGACGTTCAATAGCGGTTTACGGGCCGACTGGGAGGTCGGGTTTTCCGCCGACTGGTTCGAGGTCCGACACGACAGCGCTTATCCGCCCAGTGCCACGCAAAACACCCCGCGCACGGCCCTGAAACTCAGCTATCCCATGACCAAGCGCACCACGACCGGCGCTGTGCATTATCTGGAACCGGTGATGCAACTGGGCTTGGCCGATGTCACTGGCGGATCGGTGCCCAATGACGAAAGCACCTTTGTCGAATTCGATCAGGGCAATCTGCTGTCGATGTCCCGTTTCCCGTCGCCTGACAGGCGCGAAGACGGCGCATCAATGGTTCTGGGGTTGAACTGGGCGCGCTATGGCACGGATGGCTGGAATGCGTTTGCCACCATCGGCCAGGTGTTCCGCCCAACCGCATTGTCGGATTTCACCACCACGTCAGGCCTGTCGGGCACATCATCTGACATATTGCTGGCCGGACAGGTCCAGATGGAAACCGGACTGTCGCTTACGGCCCGTGGGTTGCTGACCGGCGGGCTGGACCTGGACAAGGCCGAACTGCGTGGAGACTGGCTTAGCGATCGGACCATTGTCACCGGGTCATACATCTGGCTCGGGATCGACGCTGACGAAGGCCGGACCAGCGAAGTGTCTGAATTCTGGTTCGACGGAAGTTATCAGATGAACCCCAACTGGACCGCCAGCGCCAACCTGCGCTATGACATCGCAGATGACCGCGCGACACGTGCAGGCGTCGGGCTGGTCTATCAAAATGAATGTGTCACGGTCGATCTTTCGCTCAGCCGCCGATTCACTTCGTCAACAAGTGTTGAGCCTTCGACCGATTTCGGCTTTACCATCGCACTCAGCGGGTTCTCCGTCGACAGCGGTACAGAAAAATACAGGCGATCATGCAAACATTCCTGACTTTCCCGGCACAGCCCCTGAAACGTATTGCCGCCGGACTGGCGCTGACCGTCTCGCTGGCCTTGCCGGCGCACACCCAGTCGCTGTTCTCTCCGGTGATCACCGTCAATGGCGATCCGATCACCCGGTTCGAACTGGAACAGCGCCAACTGTTTCTTGAGATCCTGAGTGCCCCCGGTGACCGGAATAAACTGGCCCGTGAAGGCCTGATTGATGACCGGTTGAAACAGCAACTTTTCGATCAGATCGATTTCTCATCAAGTCCCGAAGACGTGAAGGCCGGAATCGACGAATTCGCCAGCCGCGCCAATCTGTCTGGTGATGAGATGATCAAGGCTCTGGAAGAGGCCGGCGTCGCGCGTCAGACAATGGAAAACTTCATCGATGTGACGATCACCTGGCGAGAGTATATCGGCGGGCGGTTCAGCGGAAAGGCGCGGCCCACCGATGCCGAAATCGACCGGGCCATTGGCCAGGGCGGAACAGGTGGCGGCGTTCAGGTTCTGTTGTCCGAGATCATCATTCCTGTCAGCCCGCAGACTTTGGGTCAGGTCGAAGAACTGGCAGACCAGATCGCGAACCTGGAAAGCTATGAAGAGTTTTCCCAGGCCGCTTTGCAGTACTCTGCCGCCGCCAGCCGCGACAATGGCGGCCGGATGGACTGGCTGACCCTGTCGACGCTTCCGCCAGCCTTGCAGCCGGTGATCATGGCGCTGAACCCGGGTGATGTGACCGAACCCGTCACACTGCCCAATGCCGTGGCCCTGTTTCAGATGCGCGGAATCCGCGAGGCCGCGACGGGAACGCCGAAATACGCCTCGATCGAATACGCCACCTATTACATCGCCGGGGGCCGTACCGCCGAAACCTTGGCCACGGCGGCCAGCATTGCCGATCGTATCGACACCTGCGACGATCTTTATGGCGTCGCCAAAGATCAACCGCCTGAAGTTCTTGAGATCCACTCGAAAGCCCCCGGCTCCATTCCAAACGATATCGCAATAGAACTGGCCAAGCTTGACAGCGGCGAAACCTCGACCGCGCTCACCACATCCGGCGGTCAGAACCTGATCCTGCTGATGCTGTGCGGCAGAACAACCGAGCTGGCCGAAGATGCCTCACGCGAGCAAATATCAAGCGCGCTGGCCAACCAGCGGCTTGCGTCGTTTGCCGACAGTCTGCTCAGCCAGTTGCGCGCAGACGCGGTGATCGTCGAAAAATGAGCCAGGCCATCGCGCTGAGTTGCGGAGAACCTGCCGGAATCGGCCCCGAGCTGGCGGTCAAAGCCTGGGCGGCCCTGCGCGACGCAGTGCCGTTCTTCTGGATCGGCGATCCGCGCCACCTGCCTGAAGGAACACCTGCTGTCTTGCTGGATGACCCCTCTCAGGCGGCCACCGTTTCGGCTGATGCATTGCCTGTGCTGGCGCATGACTTTGCGGCCCCGACAACGCCCGGCCAGCCCGATCCGCAAAACGCAGCGGGCGTCATCTCGGCCATCCAGCACGGCGTCGCGCTGGTTCAGCAAGGCCGCGCCTCGGCCCTGTGCACGGCGCCGATCCACAAGAAAGCGCTGATTGACGGGGCACGGTTTGCCTATCCCGGGCATACTGAATTTCTCGCCGCTCTGGCAGGCGTCGAACGGGTCGTGATGATGCTGGCCAGCCCGGACTTGCGGGTTGTCCCGACCACGATCCATATCGCCCTGTCAGACGTGCCCCGGGTTTTGACCCCCGGGCTGTTGCGCGAAACCATTGAAATCACCGCACGTGGCTTGCGCGACAAGTTCGGCATTGCGCAGCCCCGCATCGCCGTGACCGGGCTGAACCCGCACGCCGGCGAAGGCGGCGCGATGGGACGCGAAGAGATCGACTGGATCGCGGATCTGATCATCGACATGCAAAGACAGGGCTTTGCCCTGACCGGCCCACATCCCGCCGATACCCTGTTTCACGCAGCCGCCCGGACCCGCTATGATGTGGCGGTTTGCATGTATCACGATCAGGCGTTGATCCCGATCAAAACGCTGGATTTTGACGGCGGCGTCAATGTCACGCTGGGCCTGCCTTTTATCCGAACCTCCCCCGATCACGGCACCGCGTTTGACATTGCGGGCCAGGGGATTGCCCGGCCCGACAGCCTGATCGCCGCATTGAAAATGGCACAGGACATGGCATCTGGCAGGAGCGAGGGGCCAGCCCCTCGCGCTCCCCGGGGTATTTCGAACAAGAAAGAAGCGGAACCCGGACTGTGAGTGCAATCGATACGCTTCCCCCGTTACGCGAGGTGATCGCGACGCACGGATTGTCTGCAAAAAAGGCGTTGGGACAGAACTTTCTGCTGGATCTGAACCTGACCGCCAAGATTGCCCGTCAGGCCGGAGATCTGAGCGATTGCGATGTGCTTGAAATCGGTCCTGGTCCCGGCGGGCTGACACGTGGGTTGTTGTCCGAAGGCGCGCGCAAGGTGCTGGCCGTTGAAAAGGACGCGCGCTGTTTGCCTGCTTTGGAAGAAATTGCAGCGGCGTATCCCGGGCGGCTTCAAGTGATCAGCGGCGATGCATTGAAAATCGATCCGCTGGCTTATTTGACGCCGCCGATCCGGGTTGCGGCGAACCTGCCGTATAATATCGGCACCGAATTGCTGGTGCGCTGGCTGACCCCGCCTGAATGGCCACCCTTCTGGCAAAGTCTAACGCTGATGTTCCAGCGCGAAGTGGCGGAACGTATTGTGGCGCAGCCAGGCAGCAAGACTTATGGCCGGTTGGCAATTCTTGCGCAGTGGCGGGCCGAGGCCCGGATCGTACTGTCGCTTCCCCCCGAAGCGTTTACCCCGCCACCGAAAGTATCCAGCGCAGTGGTCCATCTGACCGCCCTGCCCGAGCCCAGGTATCCGGCCGATGCGGCAACCCTGTCACGGGTCGTCGCTGCGGCGTTCAATCAGCGCCGCAAGATGCTGCGCGCCTCGTTGAAAGGTATGGCGCCAGATATCGAAGACCGGCTGATCAGCGCGGGCATCAAGCCCACGGACCGGGCCGAGCAAGTGTCTTTGGAACAATTCTGTACGCTGGCGCGGTTGGTTGCGACCTAAACCAAAACACTGACCCTGCATTGATCGGCTTTTTATGCTATTCTGAATTCATATTAAGATAATTGATTTCAGGATACTCTTATGAATGGTTCTTCAATTGGTGACCCGACAACGGCATTTATTCAGGAATGTATCACAGCACTTAGCCGAGCAGGGTTTGATGCTGGCGCTTTTGAGTGGGCCAAATGGGCCGGGATTGGGTGTTTTATCGCCCTGACTCTGGCGGTTCTTGCGACATTTGTCGGGCGATTGGCCAAGGATCACGCGTTTCCGTCGCCGCTCAGTGACTCCAACTTCAAGCTTTTGCTGATTGCTGGCTGTCTCCTTATCGCGCTTCCCGTGGTTTCGAAAATTGCGGCCGCCCAGATGGAAATTGACCTGGTGTCGCGCGACAGCGAATTTGCGCAACGTATTTGTGAAGAGCGTGGAGAAGAGCTTGAGCGTTCGGCAGAGACAAAATCCCTACATCAGGAAGTCGCCGTATTGCTGAAACGCGTGTCTGCGCTGGAAAGTCAGACGCGCGTGACCCCTTCCGCGCCCGAAGTGGATCCGCCGCTTCTTGGACAGGCGATTTCGGTGTTTTATCGATCCGGTCGCCTTGATCAGGCGCGCCAGTTGGAAACGTATCTGACAAAGAATGGGGCGGGTGTCGCCAGACGCGAAAGCGATCTGACCGAAACGAATCTCGCGCGATCAGCGCGACCCGGAGATACGTTTGTGGTTTTTGCCGAAGGAAGTGAGGAACAGGCCGAGCTGGTGCGACAGAAACTGGAGAACAGCGGTCAGCCCGTTCGGCAGATGATCGGCCCCACAAACGTGCGCGGGAACGCCATTCAGATCCTCATGTTCTAGGAAATTCACAAAGCGTATGAACCCGGCAACGGCCGCTGAGATTACTCAGCAGCCGCTTTGGAATCATCCGGTCCGGGCTTTTCTGACGGTGCGTCTGGGGCCGATTGTTGAGCCGTTTCGCCGGTGTCCTTCGGCTTGCTGGCCTTGGGGCTTTTGCTGCGCGACGCGGTCGAACGCGGTTTGCGGGCCGATGCCGGTTTCTTCGGCTTGCTTTCGGGCGTTTCCACCAGACCGTTGTCGTCACTATCCGTCGCTTCGCTCAGATCCAGCACATCCGGTTGTGGGGACGCGGCGGGATCTTCGACCGGAATGGGCGCAGCAGCAGGCGCAGGCGCAGGGGCCGCTGCTTCGCGTTCCTGACGGTCCTGCCGTTCACGGTCGCGTTCGGCCTGGCGTTCCCGGTTCTGGCGTTCCTGATCTTCGCGGCGGGCGTCCTGCTCGCGCTGCGCATCGCTGAGCAACCGCAAGTAATGCTCGGCATGCTGCTGAAAGTTCTCAGTCGCAACGCGATCATTGGACAGCTGCGCATCGCGTGCCAACTGATTGTACTTGTCGATGATTTGTTGCGGCGTACCGCGCACCTTGCCTTCGGGACCGGAGCTGTCAAAGACCCGGTTGACGACATTGCCCGATGTGGGCCGGTTGCGGTTCGATTTTGACCGCGAACGTGATTTAGAAGATCTCATTTATCTAGTGTCAGCCTTGTCTTCACTGTCCCTTGATCCGTCATACGCAGACTGCGTTGTGTGCGACAGAAACCGGACTTTTTGGGCTTAATGCCACTCGCGCGCTGTAAAAGCGTCTGCCGGAGCGACCCCTCCGAATAACCACGTCCAACAGCCTCAGACAAGGGGTTTTGATGATTTTTTCTCGGATATCGGTCATATTTGCGATTTTTCAAAGCCGAGTGTTGCCGATTTCAGGAAATGTCCGCGCAAACAACCCGATCCCGGCCATCAAGATCGGGAATAACCCGCAGGTCGTCGAACCCCTGTGCCGCAAGAATAGCGGTCACATCCCGGGCTTGCGTCGGTCCTATTTCGACCAACAATCGCCCCTTGGGCGCCAGATGTGTTCTGGCTGCGGTGGCGATCCGGCGATATGCCCCCAACCCGTCGCCGTAATCGGTCAGCGCCATTTCGGGTTCGTGACGACGCACCTCTTCTGACAGCCCGGCCATTTCGTGCTGGGCGATGTAGGGCGGATTTGAAACGATCAGATCAAAACACCCGTCGACCGCACCGAACCAATCCGATTGTATGATTAGTGCGCGGTCCTGGACCCTGTGCAGCACCGCATTGGCGCTGGCCTGCAGGCAGGCGGATTCGCTCAGATCCACACCGACGCCCTGCGCACCGGTGTTTTCTGCCAGCAACGTAACCAGAATACAGCCCGACCCGACCCCCAGATCCAGAACCCGATCAAAGGGTTCCGCCAATGCCGCTTCGATCAGAATCTCGGTTTCCGGACGCGGATCCAGCACTTCACGGCTGACCTTGAACCGGCGGCCATAAAACTCCCGCTCGCCCAGCAAATGCGACACCGGCACGCGAACGGCCCGTAGTGCGATCAGTTGTTCATAGCGGTCCTCGACCTCTTCGGCCAAAGCCTCGGGTGCGATCAGGGTCACACGCGACGCTTCGATCCGGGCGGCATGGGCCAACAGCACCCGTGCATCGCGCGCCGGGTCGGCCACGCCAGCGGCCCGCAGGCGCGCTGCGGCCGACGCCATAGCCTGGGCTGCCGTGCTCACGTGCCCATCTCGGCCAGCATGCGGGCCTGTGCGTCAGCGGTCAGCGCGTCAATCACCTCGTCCAGATCGCCCTGCATCACCTGATCCAGCTTATAGAGCGTCAGATTAATCCGGTGATCTGTCATCCGGCCTTGCGGGAAATTATAAGTCCGGATCCGTTCTGACCGATCCCCTGTCCCAACCTGTGCTGCCCGATCGGCGCTACGCTCGTCATGGGCACGCTGACGTTCCAGATCGAACAGCCGGGTCTTCAGCACCTGCATGGCGATCTCGCGGTTGCGGTGCTGCGATTTCTCGGAACTTGTCACCACGATCCCGCTGGGCTCGTGCGTGATCCTGACCGCAGAATCGGTCGTGTTCACATGCTGCCCACCCGCGCCCGAGGCGCGCATGGTATCGATCCGGATATCGCCGGGATCGATGTGAATGTCGACGTCTTCGGCCTCGGGCAACACCGCGACGGTGGCCGCAGAGGTATGAATGCGCCCACCGCTTTCGGTTGTCGGAACCCGCTGCACCCGGTGCACACCGGATTCGTATTTCAACCGGGCAAACACCCGGTCACCAGTGATCCGGGCCACGACTTCCTTGATGCCGCCCAATTCGGTGGCCTGTTCTTCGATGATCTCGACCTTCCAACCGCGCGCTTCGGCATAGCGTTGATACATGCGCAGCAGATCACCCGCGAACAACGCCGCCTCATCACCACCCGTTCCGGGGCGGATCTCAAGCATGGCGGGCCGGTCGTCGGCCGTATCCTTGGGCAGCAGCGCCAATTGCAACGCATGCTCGGCCGCAGGGATCGCCGCTTTCAACAGCGGGATCTCTTCTTCGGCCAGTTCGCGCATGTCAGGATCGTCCAGCATGGCTTCGGCCTCTTCCAGATCGGTCACCAAAACCCGCCAGGCGCTGATCTGTTCCACCACCGGACGCAGATCCGAATACTCCTTGGCCAACGCCGCAATGTCTGCACCGCTGACGCCATCGGCCATCGCCGCTTCGAGATACTGAAACCGCTGGGTAATCTGATGAAGACGTTGCTCTGGAACCATCCGCAGGGTGTCGGATATCGCGCGGCTTTGGTCAAGGGGCCGCCGCGCTTTTGCGCCCGGCCCCTGCCCGTATGTTTAAAGGCACGGTGTCTCAGCCAAACACGATATCATTGGCCAGCAGGCGGTAATCGTCGATCCCGTCCAGCGTGATCACGTCACGACCGCCGAAATCAATCTGCGTCACGCCATCAGTGGTCGAGCCAAACCGCTCCAAAAGCTGCGCTGGCCTTAACCCGCCGCCCCAGATGCCTTCGTCCAGCAACAGAGTGTCCCTGTTGTTTTCGAAATCGGTGATATGTTCGCCGCCATAACCACGCTGAAATTCAAACACATCTCGACCTTCGCCACCTGTCAGAATGTCAAAATGACGTCCGCCCATCAGATGGTCATTCCCGGCACCGCCATCAATCACATCGCGACCGATGCCGCCCGACAAACGGTCGTCCGAATTACCACCGGTGAGCTCATCATTGCCGTTCTGGCCCAACACGTCGCCCGTGACGACACCTTCCACGGCGCGGTAAATGTCGTGACCATCGCCAAGATAGACGGTTCCATCAATGGTGCCCGCGTCATTGAACACCCAGTCGCTTCCGCCCCACGTGTAAATGTCCCCTTCGACTACGCCCGAATTCTCGATGACATCGCGGATGAATCTGCCGCCGGATATCACTGCGTACGAGTCCGGGCTCGATATCAGGCCGCTGTTCTCGATCTTCACCGGTCCAAGAATAAGTATGTCGGTTGCATAAATTTGACCTTCGATCACGCCCGAGTTGACGACAACAATAGGCGACGATTCCAGATAGAAATCCCCGTAAATCTCACCGTAATTATTCAGGTGGACTGGCGCGTAACGGGCATGCATCGCATAGCCGCCTTCGCTGATAGTGCCATAGTTGTCGATTTCGAAGCCGGCATAGAAACCGTCAAGATAAATTGCCTCTGGCGCTGTGATTTCGGATATATGCCCATAATTGATCAAGGCAGTCGGCGCATCTTCGGCATATCCGGCTGCGCCAAATCCATTCAGAATTTCGCCTGCGGCAACGACAACAACGTTTTCATAAACGGATTCAGTCAGCATAACAAATTTCCTTTAAAATAAAGATTGAACCATAACGAAAAAGCCAGATTCCTTCAATGTTTCATTTGCGGCGGCCCTTCGCCAGTCGGGCCCAGTGAGCCGCAAAATCCTTGGCCAATCCGCTTGTCTGCGTTAGAATCCACCTATGATGAGACTTGTTGCGATATTGGCTGCCCTGGCCAGCCCTGTTTATGCCGATGTCATCGGCCCGGGCGGCAAGGTGCAGGATTGCTATTGCACCGACAAATCTGGCAGCCGGGTCGAACTGGGCGAAATGATTTGTCTGTATGTCGATGGCCGCGCCTTTACGGCGCAATGCCAGATGTCCCTGAACGTGCCGATGTGGCGCGAAGTGCAGGAAGGCTGTATGTCATCGCGCCTCGATCGCCTTAAGCCAGCCATCAACACGCGCAGCGTTTACGCCAAAATCTGACCGCCCGAACCGTGCCCGAGCATAGATCTTAAGCTGGTCGCCATCCTGCTTTACGGTTGTGTAATCGGGAAATCCCCAGATTTTGCTGCGTGTGACGTAAGTAACCTGTTCGGTTCTGACCCACCCCGACACGACCGACGTGCGCGGGGTTTGTAATGCCACTTCGTTGAACCGTTCCAACCCGTCCGGGCCTGTGGTCGCGATTCGCAATACGCCATTGGGCATCTCGCGGTTCTCGGTGACTTCGGGTTCGACATGCCAGCGCGCAGGGTCGCTTGGGGCCAACCGAATGTATCCGCCAACCACAAACACCAGCGCCACAATGATCCAGATTACCATCGCCGTTCTTTCCATTGTTCCAGGTCTGCCCTTTTTCCCCCGCGCGGGTCCGGGCAGGTGCCGGGTCCGCTATTGATATGCCACACCCGGCAGAACGCAAAGCAACTCGTACAACAGATTAGCCGCCGTCAGGCCGGTGTTGCCCGACGGATCATATGGCGGCGACACTTCGACAAGATCGCAGCCCACAATGTTAAGCCCCCTCAGTTCGTGGATCAGTTCCAGCGCCTGAGGCGTCATCAGCCCGCCGATTTCCGGCGTGCCCGTGCCCGGCGCAACCGAGGGGTCAAGGGAATCAATATCATAGGTCACATAGACGGGCCTATCGCCGATATCGCGACGTATTTCCGCACCCAACGGGCTTAGACTGCGGTGCCACAGCTCGTGCGCCGGGAATTGCTGAAACCCCCAGCCCCGCGCCTCGGCAAAATCGGTTGCGGCATAGCCGGTGCCGCGAATACCGACCTGATAGACCTTGTCGGCGATCAGGCATCCGTCTTCATAGGCGCGGCGAAACACGGTGCCGTGGGTTTCCCGCTCGCCAAACATCTCATCATTTACATCCGCATGGGCATCGACATGGATCAGGGCCACCGGCCCGTGTTTCGCCGCGATGGCCCGCAGGATCGGCAGGGTGATCGAATGATCACCTCCCATCGCCACCGGGATCAGATCATGGCTTAGGATCGAGGCGTAACTGTCTTGAATGATACGCAAACTGTCGGCCAACGAGAACGTGTTGATCGCCAGATCACCGATATCCGCAACCTGCAAACTGTCAAACGGCGCCGCCCCCGTCGCCATGTTATAGGGCCGGATCATCGCGCTTTCAGACCGGATCTGCTTTGGGCCAAACCGCGTGCCCGACCGCCACGACGTTCCGATATCCATTGGTACGCCCAGCACGGCCACATCCAGCCCGGTCAGATCAGTGGCCGATGGCAACCGCATGAACGTGTTGGGGCCGGAAAACCGGGCCAGTTCATTGCCGCCAAGGGGTTGGTTGAAGTCGCTCATGCCCGCATGTTCCATCCCAGAAGGCAAATGATCGCCATCGCCGCATGGGCCCCTGCGACCGAAGTGATGCCCGCCGGATCAAACGGAGGCGACACTTCGACCACGTCGCCACCCTTGATGTTGATCCCGGCGATCTCGCGCAAGATCCGCGATGCCTGTGCGCTGCTCAGACCACCCCAGACCGGTGTGCCGGTGCCGGGCGCAAAGGCAGGATCCAGACAGTCGATATCAAAGGTCAGATAAACCGGCTTTTCGCCAAGGATCTGTTTGATCCGCTTGGCGGTTTCGACCGGGCCCAGTTCATGCACTTCGGCCGCGTCGATGATGTGCACGCCCATCGTGTCTTCGTTGGTGGTGCGGATGCCGACCTGCACGGAATGCGCGGGGTCAACCAGCCCCTCTTTCACCGCCTTGTAAAACATCGTGCCGTGATCAATTCGGTCCGGATCATCATCGGCCCATGTGTCGGTATGCGCATCAAACTGCAACAGCGAGATCGGCCCGTATTTCTCGGCAAACGCTTTCAGGATCGGATAGGTCACATAGTGATCCCCGCCCAATGACACAGGCGCCACTCCGGCCTCCAGAATGCCCCGAATATGGTCGGTCAACGCGGGCGGAAAGCTTTGGATCTTGGCATAATCAAATGCCACATCGCCATAATCGACAATCGCCAGATCCGTCAGCGCGCCAAATGGCCAGCCATAGGGGTTTTCGTAAGGTTGATAGTTCGATGCCTCGCGAATCCCGCGCGCGCCCAGCCGTGTTCCGGGCCGGTTTGAAACGGCCAGATCAAACGGCACCCCGGTTACGGCAATTTGCGCCCCGGTCAGATCCTTGGTGTATTTGCGCCGCATAAACGACGACACCCCGGCATAAGACGCCTCCAGCGACAGACCTTTCAGGTCGTCCCGCGTGATCGCTTCGTCGACGATATTTGCCACATCACTTTGCTGAGCCATGTCAGTGCCTTCCTATTTTGCCACACGGGCAATCGGTTGCGCGGTTTCGACCAATCGCGCAAAGAACGAGGCCCCCACCGGCGCGATCTCGTCGTTGAAGTTGTATTCCGGGCTGTGCAGCCCGGCGCTATCCCCCTGCCCGATGCAGACATAGGCCCCGGGACGGGCTTGCAACATATATGCAAAATCCTCGGCCCCCATCACGCGGCCCGCATCGCCCACAACGCGGTCATCGCCCGACACGCCTTTGGCAACCTCAACCGCAAACGCGGCCTTGTCAGCGTTGTTGACGGTGGCGGGGTATCCGACCTCATAATCCAATTCAGCCTCAACCCCGTAACTGGCCGCCTGCCCGGCAACGATGGTCTTCATCCGCTCCATCACCATCTGCTGCACGGCAGGGTCAAAGGTGCGCACGGTTCCGTTCAGATAGGCAGTTTCCGGGATCACGTTATCAACCGTTCCCGCATGGATCTGAGTGACGCTGACCACCAGATCATCCAGCGCATAATGGTTGCGGCTGACAATGGTCTGGATCGCCTGCGCAATCCCGCAGGCCGCCATCACCGGGTCCTTGGTTTCATGCGGGGTCGCGCCATGGCCACCGACACCTTTGATGTGAACGTGGAACGTGTCGACCGCCGCCATCACAGGCCCCGGCGCGGTAAAGAACGTCCCCGGCTCGACCCCGGGAACATTGTGCATGGCATAGACCTGACCGATGTCGAACCGATCCATGATGCCCTCTTCCACCATGATCCGCGCACCGCCAATCGTTTCTTCGGCAGGCTGAAAGATCAGCGCGACGCGCCCGGTGAAATTGCGCGTCTCGGCAAGGTATTTCGCCGCGCCCAACAGCATTGTCGTGTGTCCATCATGCCCGCAGGCGTGCATCTTGCCGGGCCGTTCTGACGCATAGTCCAGCCCGGTTTCCTCAGACATCGGCAAAGCATCCATGTCGGCCCGCAACCCGATGGTCGGCCCGTCGCCCTGCCCGGTGATGATCGCGACAATCCCCGTGGTCGCGATACCCTCATGAATCTCATCAACGCCAAATTCACGCAGTCGGTCAGCAACAAAGCCCGCCGTCTCATGACAGTCCAGCGCCAGTTCGGGGATCTGGTGCAAATGCTGTCGCCACTGGGTCATCTGTGGTGCGTAGTCTGCGATACGATTGACGACGGGCATGGGGTGGACTCCTGCGGGCTGCTCGGTGATTCATGCAATTTGACACCGGAACGAGAGGCACCGCAATGGCCGAAGACCCTTTGATCCACGACAAGGACGCTGGAATAGACCGTCTGTTGGAAATCATGCGCCGATTGCGCGACCCGGATACCGGCTGCCCCTGGGACATCGAACAGACCTATGCCAGCATCGCCCCCTATACCATTGAAGAAGCCTACGAAGTTGCCGACGCGATCGAACGCGGCCAGTGGGACGAACTTGAGGGCGAACTGGGCGATCTACTGCTGCAGGCGGTTTATTTCGCCCAGATGGGCGCCGAGGATCAGCGGTTTACCTTCCAATCCATCGTGCAAAAGATCTCGGACAAGATGGTGGCCCGGCATCCTCACGTCTTTGGCGACGAATCGCGCGATAAATCCGCAGAACAGCAGACCCGTGATTGGGAGGCGATCAAGGCCGCCGAACGCGCCGGTATCGAGCAGAAAGGCGCGCTGGACGGGGTCGCATCCAACCTGCCCGCCCTGCTGCGTGCCTATAAACTGCAAAAACGCGCCGCCCGCGTTGGGTTTGACTGGCCCGATGCCAGCCATGTCATCGACAAGATCGCCGAGGAATCGCAAGAACTGATCGATGCCCGCGACAACCTGAGCGCGGATGAAATCGAGGATGAATTCGGCGACCTTTTGTTCGTCGTGACCAATCTGGGCCGCCATCTGGGGGTCGAACCCGAAGCCGCCCTGCGCCGCACCAACGCCAAGTTCATTCGCCGTTTTGAAGCGGTCGAAAGCAAACTGGCCGCCCGCGGCAAGACCCCGTCCGACAGTGATCTTGCCGAAATGGACGCGCTGTGGGACGAAGCCAAACGCGACGAGCGGGCGTAACCCCGCCCGTCCCGGTTTGCCAATCACCGCCTCACAAGGGCCTTTTCAAAGTCCGTGCGAAACAAGCCCCACCGCAACCCTCGGCTGCGTTGCGTTCTGATCAACACCAGCACCGTCAGACACAGCAGTAACGCCTCGGCAACTGGTCCTGCCGCCCAGATACCCGGCTCGCCCAGACTGACGGCCAACCCAAATGTCAGTGGAATCACAAACAGATAGGGTTTGGTCAGCCCCAGCAACGCGGCCAAGGGCGCATCTCCGATGGCCTGAAAATGTGTCGCAATCATCATTAACGGTCCGGCGATGAAAAACAGCGTCAGAATGATCGGCAGAATGCGTGCGACCTCATCAATGACAGTCGGATTATCGACAAACATCGCACCGATCTGCGGCGCCCAAACCGTCAACGCAAATTGAACAATGCCGCAATAGATCAGCGCCGCCGTCAGGCCGATGCGCAGGCTGATGTTCGACCTCTGCCACCCCTCAGCGCCATAATTGTTCCCGGTGATGGTCTGCATGGCGTGCGACAACCCCAACAGGGGCAAGAATCCAAACGTCAGCACGCGGGTGATGATCCCATAGGCCGAAATCGTGTATTCGAACTCGGGCGTTCGAACCCATTGCAACGTTGCCATGACCACCGCCGACCCCAGCGCCAGACCGATGAAATTCAGGCTTTGCGGTGCCCCAAGCGCCAGAATGCCGCGCCAGTCAGAGGTCAGACGGTGCTGCAAAACGGTAACGGGCCGCAACACTGTGGTCCCGTTCAACCTAAACCCCAGAATGATCGCAAACGCCAAAGCCTGAGCCAGCGCCGTGCCATAGGCCGATCCGGCGACTCCCATCTCAAACACGCCAATCAAGACATAGTTGAACCCGATATTGGCGACCGACGCCAAAAGGCTCATCGCGGCCATGAATCCGATCCGGCCTTCGTTGCGCAACGCGTCGGAATTGACCGACAGGATGAACACAAGCGGGGTGCAAAAGATGGTAATCCGCAGATATGTCAGCCCCATGGCCGCCAACGCGTCAGACCCGCCTGCGGCCAGATGCACAACATGCTCGCCAATCGCCAGAAACCCGACGATCAACAGGCCAGCCGCCGCCAGCGCCAGCCCATGCGCCCCGGCAAACACAGCGCCCGCCTCTTCTGTCCGGTTGCCACCCAGATGGCGGGCCAGCAGACTGGACATGCCGCCCGATACCAGCGTCGCCAGCGACACGATCAGCATATAAATCGGGAACATCAGGGTCACAGCCGCCAAAGCCTCGGGGCCCACGAAATGCCCCAGAAACAAAGCATCAGCCACGGATAACAGCCCGCTCATCCCCATGACGAAAATGATAGGCAAGGCGGTTTTCAGATAAATCGGGCCAAGCGGCCCCGTCAGAAACGTATTGGTTGGTGAAACGGTCATACTTCAAGCTCCCAGGTCACAAGGATCGCGCAAGAAGTGGAAAGGGCCCGCATTGCAATCCGCGCGACAAGCGAGGAAGACAAGAAATTTCTGTAAGCAGATCTTTACCGGGGCCATATGGCCAGCGGGCGGCGGGCGTCTGTACCCTGCCCCCTGGCTAGATCAATCTCGAAAAAGCGTCAAGACCGAACAATACCATCAGATCAACGTAAACCCATCCATGTCCGCGAGCCGCTCAAGATCCTGCTGATACCGCAGGCTTAACGCCTTGGCTTCGGTATCCGTAAATTCAGCAAAGCCCAGATTTCGGGTATCGCCTGCCATATCTTCCAACAGCTTGCGTCGATCCCAGCGCGACATGTCTTCGCCGGTTTCATAACGTTTCTGCAAGGCGATCATCGCCGCATCCGTTCCCCGCACGTTCAGCGTGCGTTCGGGTTCAATCAGCTGATCAACGGGCAGATCCGGCACCAGCAGGCTTAAAAGTTTGCGGCTTTCGCCCCGGTTCTCGTACCGGACCACGGTCAGGTGGCGCGGCTGCAACACGGATCGGATCGCCGTCACAAGCTCTGGCCAGCCGCGATCCATCGCCAGATAATGTGGCACCGCGTCGCGGAAATTACCCACCTTGCGGTCAACCGCCCGCTGGCGAAAGCAGGACACGTAAAGCGGGCCATAGTCGCGCACGACGATCAACGCATGTTCAGGCGTGGTCTCAAGCGCGGTATTTAGCGTGCGAAACCGTTTTTCAGCCGCCGGATAAAACTGGCCCTGCTGAAAGTGAAACAACCCGCCGATGATATTTTCTTCTGATATCACAATTGGATGCGTCGGATAATTCATAGGATCGCGTGCGACCTGACGGCGAATGCGCGGCAGGAACTCTTCGATTTCCTTGTGACGCGGCTGCGGCAGACGCAAAGACAACTGGCCCGATGACACCCCGTCGCGCGATGGAAACCCTTCCCGATATCCGGCGGCGCGGATCACGTCGCGATTCACATCCAGACACAACTGGAACGAGCTTGTCCCGGTGCGATGCGCCCCGATATGAACATGAACCTTGTTTGACATTTACGCACGACCCCGGGTTTTCGGCACCTTTCCTCACCCCCTGAAGAAACGCAATGTCAAAGGCCATTCGAATCCGCTATCCAGACACCAAATGCCAGAACGGAAGCGCGCCATGACCCCTCGCAAGATTATCATCGACACCGATCCCGGTCAGGACGACGCCGTCGCTATACTGCTGGCTCTGGCCAGCCCGGAAGACATCGACGTTCTGGGCATCACCGCAGTTGCCGGCAACGTGCCGCTCCCGCTGACGTCGAAAAACGCCCGCATCGTCTGCGAACTGGCCGGGCGACCCGATGTCCCGGTCTATGCCGGATGCGACCGTCCACTGGGGCGCGCATTGGTCACGGCTGAACATGTGCATGGTAAAACCGGATTGAACGGGCCTGTGCTGCCCGATCCTGTCATGCCCCTGCAACAGGACCACGCGGTTGATTTCATCATCGACACCGTTCGTCGCGAGGATTCAGGTGCCGTGACGCTCTGCCCGCTTGGCCCGCTCACCAACATCGCAATGGCCTTTGAAAAAGCCCCCGATATCATGGACCGCGTGGCCGAGATCGTTCTGATGGGGGGTGCCTATTTTGAGGTTGGGAACATCACGCCGACAGCCGAATTTAACATCTATGTTGACCCACAAGCCGCTGATATTGTGTTTAAGTCAGGCGTCGAAGTTACTGTCATGCCGCTGGATGTCACGCACAAGGCGCTGGTGACCAAGCCACGCAATGATAGGTTCCGCGCCCTTGGCACGCCGGTTGGCATCGCCGTGGCGGAAATGACGGATTTCTTTGAACGGTTCGACAAGGAAAAATACGGCTCCACCGGTGCGCCGCTGCATGACCCTTGCGTGATCGCCTATCTGCTCCGGCCCGATCTGTTCACCGGGCGCCATGTGAATGTCGAAATCGAAACCCGGTCCGACCTGACCCTTGGCATGACCGTCGCTGACTGGTGGCGCGTCACCGACCGCGCGCCAAACGCGATGTTCATGGGCGATGTCGATGCCGACGGATTCTTTGACCTTCTGACCGACCGGCTGGGCCGGTTATGAGCACTGCATTGCACCTTGCGCGCCCCGAAGATCTTGACCGGGTTCTGGCCCTTGTCACCGCTTTTCATGCCGAAGAAGGCTTGGTCAGCACCGATGAAGACCGACGCGCCGCCCTCATCCCCCTGCTCGAAGGCATTCCCCACGGCTGCATCTACCTGATCGGCCCGGCCCGTGCGCCGCTGGGCTATGTCATCGTCACCTTCGGTTGGTCGGTCGAATTCGGCGGCATGGACGGGTTTATCGACGAGATTTTCATACGGCGTGCCGTGCGGGGCCGCGGCATTGCCGGCAACGTCTTGTTCGAATTGCCCAAGGCGCTGGCGGCCGCGGGCCTGAAAGCCCTGCACCTTGAGGTCGATCGCGATAACGACCCTGCGAAACGGTTGTATGAACGGGCCAAGTTCAAGCCGCGCGAACGCTATATACTGATGTCGAAAAAGCTTTGACTCGGGTTCAGGATCCAGACCCAAGCTGCTGTGCCAAATCGATAAAATCGCCCGCGACCAAATCCCAGTCGGCTTCCGGCTCAAGATCAATCGCCTGACCAGGCCCATGCTCGGTCGGTCGCGGAACAAATGCGGTTTTCAGCCCGGCCGCCCGGGCGGCGTGCAGGTCGTTATTATGCGCCGCGACCATCACAACGGCCTCGGGCGGCAGACGCAAGGCCGCGCAGCTTGCCAGGTAAACCGCAGGCTGCGGTTTGTAATCCTGTGCCAACTCGGCCCCCAGGATACAGTCCCACGGCAACCCGCCATAGCGCGCCAGTCGGGTCATCAACCCGATAGATCCGTTTGAGCAAGACGCAATAATCATCTGATGTTTCAGGTTTTTCAGCCCCTCAACCACATCCGGCCACGGATCCAGCCGCTCCCAAGCTTGGTTCAGGCCGGTCGGATCAGGCACATCGACACCAAACGCGGCAGCCACCCGATCAAGGTTTTCAAGATGCAGATCATCCAGTGGCACATAACCCCGCGCGCCATCCCGGATACGGGCCATCGCCGGATCATATTCATCCCGCCAAGCGTCGGCAAACGAGGGCGCATCGACCTGTGGCAGTATTGCCCTGACATCCCGCGCAACGGATGATCGCCAGTCGACACAGGTTCCGAAGACGTCGAAAATGGCAGCCTTGATCATGGCCGGGCTCCTTGCCTCAGGGTCCCGGCCAATCTAGCGAGGTTTTGTCAGACAGCCAGCCGGATTTCCGGCCGGCCTGCAAAACCTCAGCCTTTCAGGATCGACCGACCCGCGTATTCGGCAATTTCGCCCAACGCTTCTTCGATGCGGATCAGCTGGTTGTACTTGGCCAACCTGTCCGACCGCGCCAGCGATCCGGTTTTGATCTGACCGCAATTGGTCGCCACGGCGAGGTCGGCAATCGTCGCGTCCTCGGTTTCGCCCGAGCGGTGCGACATCACGTTGGTATACCGCGCGCGGTGGGCCATATCGACGGCTTTCAGCGTTTCGGTCAGCGTGCCGATCTGGTTCACCTTGACCAGCATCGAATTGGCGCAGCCACGCTCGATCCCTTCGGCCAGACGCACCGGGTTGGTCACGAACAGATCGTCGCCAACCAGCTGCACCTTGTCGCCCAGAACGTCCGTCAGAGCTTTCCAGCCGTCCCAGTCATCTTCCGACATGCCGTCTTCGATCGAGATGATCGGATAGTCGTTCACAAGCGCTTCAAGATAGGCGACGTTTTCATCCGAAGACAGAGTTTTGCTTTCACCGGACAGGACGTATTTGCCGTCCTTATAGTATTCCGTCGCCGCGCAATCGAGCGCGAGATAGATTTCCTCGCCCGGCTTGTATCCTGCCTTTTCAATCGATTTCAGCACAAAATCAAGCGCTTCTCGGGTCGAGGCGATGTTGGGGGCAAACCCGCCTTCGTCGCCGATCCCAGTCGACAGGCCCGCTGCCGACAGCTCTTTTTTCAGGGTGTGGAACACTTCGGACCCCATGCGAACCGCGTCGCGGATGTTGTCCGCAGCGACCGGCATGATCATGAATTCCTGAATGTCGATCGGGTTGTCGGCGTGTTCGCCGCCGTTGATGATGTTCATCATCGGCACTGGCAGAACCCGGGCCGATGTGCCGCCAACATAGCGAAACAGCGGCTGGGTGGTGAAATCAGCGGCCGCCTTGGCCACCGCCATCGACACGCCCAGAATCGCGTTCGCACCCAGACGGCCCTTGTTGTCGGTCCCGTCCAGTTCGATCATCGCATTGTCCAGCGCAACCTGCTCGGTTGCGTCAAACCCGACCAGCTCTTCGGCAATCTCGCCGTTTACGGCTGCAACCGCTTCCAGCACGCCTTTGCCCAGGTACCGGCTTTTGTCGCCATCCCGCTTTTCAACGGCCTCATACGCGCCCGTCGATGCGCCCGATGGCACGGCAGCGCGGCCCATGGTGCCGTCTTCCAGCATAACGTCGACTTCGACGGTCGGGTTGCCCCGGCTGTCCAGAATTTCGCGTGCGTGAATGTCGATGATCGTGCTCATGGTGCGTATCCCTTGATCTACGGATTTGGGGCAATGGTTGTGCGCCTCATAACGCCCGCGGCGCGCAAGGAAAAGGGGCGCTCAGGCCGCAGCGCGATGTTTACGCTCACGCCAGACCGTATAGATGCCCGATGCGACGATAATGGCCGCCCCAAGCAGCATCACCCCGTCGGGCCGTTCGCCAAAAATGACGACGCCGACGATCAGCGCAAAGATCATCCGCGAATAGCGAAACGGCGTGACAAACGAAACCTCGCCCACCCGCATCGCCGCCACGATGGCGTAATAGGCCAACGCCCCCAGAGCCACTGTCATCAGCGCCATGCCCCACAGCGCCGGCGTCGGGGCGACATAGGTTTGCGGGCTGAGAACTGACAAGATCCCCGCCGCCGGGATCAGCATCAAAAAGGCCAGGAAGCTCAGCTGAAACGACGAAATGTCGCCCGGCACCCGCCGGGTCACCACATCGCGCCCGCCCAGACAGACAACGGCAAGCACCGCGAACAGCAAATTGGCGTCAAACTGTGTGTCCCAGGGCCGGATCACCAGCAACACGCCAAAAAATCCGACCCAGATCGCGCTCCACCGCCGCCAGCCCACCGGCTCGCCCAGAAACACCGCCGCCCCCAGCGTCACAACCAAGGGTGTCGCCTGCAACACGGCCGAAGCCGAGGATATCGGCGTCAGCGCAATGGCCGTGACAAACCCCATCGTGCCGATCAACTCACCCAGGTTGCGCAGTACCACCGCTTTGGCCAGATAGGCCCGGGTGAACAACGGCTGTCCGCGCAGCCGCGTGGCCACGGCAAACACCATTGCCCCACCTGCCCCCAGATATCCGATGATCTGCCAGGTCGGCAAAGCACCGGCCATCATCTTGATGATCATATCCTCGATGGCAAAGCCCAGCATGGCCAGGGTCATCAGGGCAGCACCGCGCAGGTTTTCCATTGGGGGTCCGTCAATAAGGGCTGTCGCCGCCCATGTCAGACCGATGCCGAGTCGGCAAGGGTCGGCCCCCGGTATGAAATCCCGGTTTGACACCAATCAAAGCACCGGGTCGTGCGTCTGTTAGCAAGTGGTAACCCCATGAAACCGGAGCCAATCATGCCGATGCGTTTGCTTTTGCCCCTAGGTCTGCTGGCCTGCACGTTGATGGCACTTTTGCTCAGCCTGACGCCGCTTCGGGCAGAGGTCCGCGACCAGGTCACGGCTTATGTGTTCTGGCAGGAAGGATGCCCATTTTGCAAACAGGCCCGCGCCGCCCTTGACGACATGGCCCGGACCAACCCTGCGCTACGCCTGAACACCGTAGAATTGGGCATATCCGCGCAAAACAATGCCCTGTTCGCCGCCGCCGTGGACCACTTCCAGATTGAAACCCCTGCCGTTCCGCTGGTGGTGATCGGAGATCAACACGCACTGGGCTTCTCCGGCGATGGCCGCAGCGTCGCCCGCTATGCCCGGATGATCGCTGAATGTCGCGCGGGTCCCTGCCCCGATTTCACGACGACGGTGCCCAATGGGGCACCCCAAATACAGCCCCCGGCACAGCCCTCGGTAAACGACATTCCCGACGCCGTATCGGTGCCGATCCTTGGCGATGTCGATCTGCACGGGTTGTCCCTGCCGCTTGTGACCATCGTTCTGGCCGGGGTCGACGGGTTCAACCCCTGTGCAATGTGGGTTCTGGCCCTGCTGATCGGTCTGCTTCTGGGGGTCCGGGATACGCGCCGGATGTGGACACTGGGCGCGGTGTTCCTGCTGGCCACCGGAGCGATGTACTTTGCGGTGATGGCGGCCTGGCTGAATGTTGTCCTGTGGATTGGCGCCGTCGCCTGGCTGCGCATCGCCATCGGGCTGCTGGCAATCGGTGCTGGCATTTACTACCTGCGCGACTATTGGACCAACCCCGAAGGGATCTGTCGTGTGACCCCGTCCGGGAACCGAAAAACCATCTCGGATGCGTTCCGGCATATGGTCGAACAACCCAGCCTGCTGGTCGCAGCGTTGGGAGTCGCGATGCTGGCCATTGGTGTGAACCTGATCGAACTGGTCTGTTCCGCCGGAATTCCTGCGGTTTTTACGCAGGTTCTGGCCATGCATGACCTAAGCCCGGCCCAGCATTACGGATATATCCTGCTCTACCTCGTGGTGTTTCTTCTGGATGACGCGGTGTTGTTTGTCATCGCCATGCTGACGCTCAGATCGGCGGTGACGACCGGGCGCTATTCCCGCGCTGCGCATCTGATCGGCGGCGTGGTTCTGCTGGTGCTGGGCGCAGTCATGGTACTGCGGCCAGATCTGCTCGCCTGACCCGCAACACGCGCAAGAAAATTCGTCGAATTTTCTCAAACGGCAGCGACTCGGGCAGATGTCAGCGCCGCTTTCGGATCGGGACCCCATAAAGCTCCAGCTTGTGTCCGCGCAACTCATAGCCCAGCTTGGCGGCGATGCGTTCCTGAAGCGCTTCGATCTCGGAATCAACAAACTCGATCACCTCGCCCGAATTCAGATCGATCAGGTGATCATGATGGTCGCGTTCCGCATCTTCATAGCGCGCCCGGCCATCGCCGAACTCCAGCCGCTCCAGAATGCCGGCCTCTTCGAACAGCTTGACGGTGCGATACACGGTTGCAATTGAAATCCCGGCGTCCCGCGCACTGGCCCGAGCATAAAGTTCTTCCACATCCGGATGATCATCGCTTTCTTCCAGAACCGCCGCAATGATGCGGCGCTGGCCTGTCATGCGCAGACCCTTGGCCTCGCAGCGTGAGATGATCGTATCTGGCATGACGTCCCCAGTCCCGGTTTGGGTTACCGGTTTAGCGGGAGTTTCTGGCTTCGGCTACCGGGTTTTTTGCCTCAGCTTTCGGCGGGTGCAATATCCGCCCAGACCGGCAGATGATCCGATGCAATATGCGCCGGGCGGGTGCTGTGCACCCCATGATCTAACGCCACCAGACCGGCACCCAGGGCAATCCGGTCCAGCGGCCCCATTGGTTGTGGTGACGGGAAACTGGGCCGCGGCGGCAGAAACCGCAGCCTCGGGGCCAGCCGGTCCAGAATCGGTTGCGCCGACCATTCGTTGAAATCCCCGGCCCAGACCGTGGGTAGATCCGGCCAGCGCGCCATTTCATCGGCAAGATGTTTGACCTGCTTGTGGCGATGCGCTGAAAACAGCCCCAGATGCATACCCACCACGCGCAGCGGCCCCATCCCGGTTTCAAACGTCACCCGCACCGCGCCACGTGGTTCCAGCCCGGGCAGACGTATATGCCCAAGTTCAGCCAGCCGGATATCGGACCGGCGCCAGATCACGGCATTGCCATGCCAGCCCAAAGACCCGGCCCCGCCCAGATTGGCCGCCTGCCACCCGGCTTCTTCGATCACGAAATGCGGCAAGGCGGCAGGGCGTGGCGGCAGACGTTTGTCGGCCTCCTGCAACACCACGATATCGGCGTTCAGATCGTTCAGCACATTCAGGATGCGCCTTGGCTGGCGGCGCAGGTCAAGACCGACGCATTTCTGAATGTTATAGCTGGCGATGCGCAGCTGTTCGGTTGGCAATGTGCCCAGGGTCATGGTGTTCGCTCCGTGTGCCCCTTTCTGACCAAACTGTCCGGGATCAGCAAGGCGACTGTTTGCGCCACCCCTTGACTTGTTCACCATCTGCCCATCCCTTGTGCAGATGGAAGAAAAACGCGCCATGGACGCAAGCGGCACGGCGATCATGATCGCCTTTGCCGCGATGCTGGCCTTCAACCAGGTTGTCATAAAAGTCACCGGAGGCGGGTTCGGCCCGGTGTTTCAGGCCGGTTTGCGGTCGGCCTTTGGGCTGGTGGTGCTGCTGATCTGGATGCGGGCGCGCAACGTGCCGCTGTCGCTGCCGCGCAATATCATCGGCTGGGGCATATTGGGCGGTGTCCTGTTCGCCATCGAGTTCCTGTTTCTGTACATCGCCATCGACCTTACCGCTGTCTCGCGCGCGTCGATCATGCTCTATTCCATGCCTGTCTGGCTGGGCCTTGCTGCCCATGTCTGGCTTCCCGGCGAACGGCTGAACGCCATTCGCTGGACCGGTCTGATGCTGGCCATGGGTGGTGTGATTCTGGCCCTGCTTGACCGAAGCGCAGCAGGGGGCAATCTGCTTGGCGATGTGCTGGCCTTGCTGGCCGCCTTCTGCTGGGCCGGAATCGCTCTGGTCGTGCGCATGACCCCCCTGTCAAAGTCGGCCCCCGAAGTGCAGCTTTGGTTCCAGCTTGTCGTGTCGGCCCCCGTCCTTTTGATCCTGTCACCGTTTTTCGGAGATTTTATACGCGACCTTGCGCCAATCCATTTCGCAGGCCTCGCGTTTCAGGCAATCTGCATTGCCAGCCTGGGCTTTCTGTTGTGGTTCTGGCTGATGTCGGTTTATCGCGCCAGTTCAGTTGCGTCTTTCAGTTTCCTGTCCCCGGTTTTGGCCGTTGTCTTTGGCTGGCTATTGCTTGGCGAATCAATTGGCCTTCAGGTCTGGATTGCATTGGGGCTGGTCGCGATCGGGGTCGTTCTTATCAATCGCAAATGACCCTTCAAGGTCCGAGCGCCATATTTTCCGCCCAAACCACACCTTCATTAAATGGTTTACCTTCAGCGTGTTATCCGATAACATTTGCACGTTATTGATTACGTATTGGATCAAAGCAAATTTAAATCTGTCGATGATGCGCAATATTGCAGCGGGTCAATCGGCGTAAATAAGCGCTATTAGAAGGAACGATTGAATGACAATTTTCACACGTGTATTCACCGCAACTCTGGCCCTCGCCGCATTTGCAACCACAGTTCACGCCGGACCCAAAGCAATGACCTGGGTGGTCAAAGGCCGTCAGGAAATTACCAACAATGGCGTGGTAAACCCCGCCGGCAACCCAGAATGGATTATTGTGGGCGCTGACACCACAACAGACGCCTATGCTGGCGACACCGCCGACAATCAAAGCCGCCGCATCCTGTGCTTCATCCCCGGCAGCGCCCCCGAACCGCAGGCCAGCACCTCTGGAAACATTGTCCGGAACGCTTATCAAGACCATTTCAATGGCCAGTATGACGCCTTTTATCACGCCTGGTCGGGTGGTCAGATCGGCCTGTCCGAGCCCTACAGCGGCACCCAATTGACTTCGCTGGCCACGGCCGACCAATTTTGTGCCACAGATGTCGATCCCAATGCGCGCATGCTGGAACATCACGACAATGGTGTCGGCGGCTGGAACGTCGGTGGCAGTATCGCACCTGGTACAAAGGCCCTTCTGCAATTGAGGAAAGCCGACAACTACCATGACGCGTCCAATACGCCGGGAAGCCGTTTCTGGGTGCACATCAACGACCAGCCTGCGAATCTCTGGGACTGATCCCAACTTGATCCCAAGCAAATGGCGGCGCACCTGCGTCGCCATTTGTTGTTACGCCACTACGTCCCGCAGAACGTCGCAGGCACAACTTCATCCACAGTTGGCGGCCGCGACAGATCCGCGTTCTCGGGCTGATCGTCAAAGGGGCGCGCCAAGACCGCGTTCAAACGGTCAAACAGCGCATAGTCGTCCTTAACAGCAGCCGAGATCATCTGCTCGATCCGGTGATTTCGCGGAATGAACGCAGGGTTCGCCGCCTCGATCCGCGCACGAACACCGGTCTGATCCCCCAACCGCGCCGCCCACTCTGCCTCCCACGCATCAAACGCCGCCGGATCGGTGAACTGATCCCGCGCGCGCGGCGTCGCCAGTGCCCGGAAGGTATTGGTAAAATCGGCCTGGTTTTCGGCCATCCGCACCATCAGACTGGTGATCAGCTCCATGTCCGCCTCATGGGGCTCCGCCAATCCCAGCTTGCCCCGGAACAGATCCAACCAATGCCCCTGAATGATCCCGGGCATTGCATGCACAATTTCGGTCGCCTCTTCCACGGCGGCGTCCTTGTCGTCCATCTGCCCGATCAGCGCCGTCGCCAGTTGCGCAAGGTTCCACACCGCAATGTCGGGCTGGTTCGCATACGCATACCGCCCGCCCCGATCGATCGAGCTGAACACCGTCTGCGGGTGATACACATCCAGAAACGCACAGGGCCCATAATCGATGGTCTCACCCGAAATCGCGCAATTGTCCGTATTCATCACCCCGTGAATGAACCCCACGCTCATCCACCGCGCAATCAGGTCCGCCTGCGCATCACGCACCGCTGTCAGCAACCCCATCGGCCCCACGGCCTGTGGGTAATGGCGCTGAATCGCATAGTCGGTCAGCTGCGTCAGGCTGCGCACATCGCCCCGCGCGGCAAATATCTGAAACGTCCCCACCCGCAAATGGCTGGCCGCCACCCGGGTCAGCACCGCCCCCGGCAAAGCCTGTTCGCGATACACCGGCTCCCCGGTTTCAACCGCCGCCAGCGCGCGCGTCGTCGGAATACCAAGCGCGTGCATCGCCTCGGACACCACATATTCGCGCAGCACCGGCCCCAGCCACGCCCGGCCATCGCCGCCGCGTGAATACGGCGTACGTCCGGCCCCCTTCAGCTGGATATCGCGGCGTTTCCCATCCGCACCAATGGTTTCGCCCAGCAAAACCGCGCGCCCGTCGCCCAACTGCGGATTATAGTTGCCAAACTGGTGCCCCGCATACAGCTGCGCCAGCGGCTCGGCCCCCTCGGGCACCTGATTCCCGGCAAAGACCTGCGCCATTTCCAGCGTCTCACCCGGCGTAATCTGCAAAAGCGCGGCCAGATCATCATTGAAAGCCACCAAACGCGGTTCTTTCACGGGGGATGGCGCCTGGGCCGAGAAAAACACCGGCGGCAGACGGGCGAAACTGTTGTCGAAGGGGATCAATAAGGTCATGCGCAGAATTTATGGCATTCCACCAAGATTGCCATAGCTGACCCGGCCCGGACCTGTATTAATGCCCCCATGACACCAGATCAGATCATCGCCCACCTTGACCTTGAACAGCACCCCGAAGGCGGCTGGTTCAAACAAACCTGGATCGCCGACAATACAGGCCGCGCCACCGGGACCTGCATTTATTTCCTGCTCAAAGCGGGCGAATCCAGCCATTGGCACAAGGTCGATGCGACCGAAATCTGGCTCTATCATTCCGGCGCGCCGCTGATCCTGTCGATCAGCCCGGATGACACAGGCCCCGCCACCGACCACCTTCTGACCCCTGATCTCAGCCAGGGTGCACCGCAACTGATCGTGCCCGAACACCACTGGCAAGCCGCCCGCAGCACCGGAGACTTCACGCTGGTCAGCTGCACGGTCTCGCCCGGGTTCCAGTTTGACGGCTTCGTGCTGGCCGCCCCCGGGTTCGACATCCCGCGCGGATAAACACCGCTTGCCAAGGCGCGATCCCACCGACAGGCTCAGGTGATGAGCCATATCGACCTGCTGAAATCCCTGCCGCCCAAGGCAAAAGCCGATCTGACTGAACGCTCAGACCGCGCCGGTCTGCGCCACCTTGCACTGCACCTCGGCGCGATCGCGCTGACAACGGCCGGGATCATCGCCCAGATCCCGCTCTGGCCGCTGCTGCTCATCCCCCAAGGCATCCTGCTGGTGTTCCTGTTCACGCTCAGCCACGAATGCACGCATCAGACGCCGTTCCGCACCCGCTGGCTGAACGATCTTGTGGGCCACGCCATCGCGCCCATTCTGGTGTTGCCCTTTATCTGGTTTCGCTACTTCCACCTGGCGCATCACCGGTTCACCAACGACCCCAGGCGTGACCCCGAACTGGAACACGGGCCCCGCCCCGAAACCCGGGCGCACTGGCTGATCTATCTCAGCGGCTGGGGATACTGGCGCGGCATGGCGCGCACGCTTTGGCAAAACGCCTTCGGCACGATCTCGGCGCCCTACCTGCCGCCGTCGCGCCACCGCGCCATGCGAACCGAGGCGCGCGTCATCCTTGCGCTCTACGCGCTGGCCCTGCTCAGTCTGCTGGCCACACCGATTCTGCTGATCCTCTGGCTCCTGCCGGTGCTGATCGCGCAGCCGTTTCTCAGGCTCTACCTGCTCGCCGAACACGGGCTCTGCCCGCCCGTGGCCGACATGCTGGAAAACTCCCGCACCACCTTCACAACCCGGCTGATCCGCGCGCTGGCCTGGAACATGCCCTATCACGCCGAACATCACAGTTACCCAAACGTGCCGTTCCACAAACTGCCCGCCTTTCACGCCTGGACGGCCTCGCATCTCAAATCGACGTCTGACGGCTATACGGCGTTCACCACGGACTATGTGCGACAGTTACGCAGATAACGCCCGGCCCCCCTTCTTCTCTTTCAAAATACTCCGGGGGGGTCGCCCGCAGGGCGATGGGGGCAGCGCCCCCTAATCGTCCACCGTGCTGACGATCCCGCCGCCCACCAGGGCCGGAACCCCGGTCGTGGCCGGGCCCGAGGTCGGCAATCCCCGCGCCACCCGTACCGCAAGATAGGCAAAAGCCTGCGCCTCCAGCATGTCCCCGTCCAACCCGACGGATTCGACTGGCTCGACCGGGCATTCCAGCGACACGCTCAGCATCTGCATCAACACGGGATTATGCCGCCCGCCCCCGGTAACCAGAATGCGCGAGGGCGGCACCGGACAATGTTCGATCCCCTGCGCCACGGCGGCGGCACACATACCAGTCAATGTCGCCACGGCATCGGCATCCGACAATTCGCCCACCAACTCGATCATCTCGGCAAAATCGTTCCGGTCCAATGACTTCGGCGGCATGCGTGCGAAATAAGGTTCCGCCAGAAACAACTCCAACGCCCCGGTTTCAACTTCGCCTTTGGCTGCCAACTGGCCGCCCTCGTCCATCTCCAGCCCCAACCGCGCCTGCATCAGATCGTTGATCGGAGCGTTCGCAGGCCCTGTGTCAAACGCCAGCAAGGCCCCAGCCTCCTCGGGCCGTTCCCTGGATGGGTCGACAAAAGTCACATTCCCAACCCCACCAAGGTTCAGAAACACCACCGGTGCTTCCGCCCCGATCCACTTGGCGCAGGCAAAATGGAAAAACGGCGCCAACGGCGCGCCTTCGCCGCCCATCGACACATCGTCGGATCGGAAATCCCAGACCACCGGCACCTGCAAGGCGTCAGCCAAAGCCGCCCCGTCGCCCACCTGAAACGTCCCGCGCCCGCGCGGCTCATGCGCCAGTGTCTGGCCATGAAACCCGACCAGTTCAACGCCCGTGAACCCGGCCAAAGCATCGACGTGGGCTGCATCCACAACCCGACCCGCCGCCTCGGCGGCCGCCCCGGTCCAGACCCCCAAAGCGTCCCGTAAAACTGCGCGTTCGGCGTCAGAATACGCCCTGTATCCGACCTCACCAAAGCCGATGATCCGGTGCCCGTCCGTGTCGACAACCGCCGCATCGACCCCGTCCAGCGACGTCCCACTCATCGCGCCCAGTGCCCTGACGGGGCCTGTGCCCCTTATGGCCCGTGTCATGACCTCTATCCTTTGCTCAAACTGCCCGCGCAATTGGGCGAAAACCTGTTTCCACCCAGCCCAATGCGCTCTATACACTGCCCCGCAATTCCAACCCGAGGCAAGCCATGACCTACCATCCCAAATCCGATTTCATCGCGGTGATGATGGAGCGCGGATTTCTCGCCGACTGCACTGACTATCAGGGCCTCGACGACGCGCTCTTGCAAGGGGCCCGCCCGGGCTATATCGGCTTTGATGCCACGGCGAAATCGCTGCATGTCGGCTCGCTGATCCAGATCATGATGCTGCGCTGGTTGCAAAAAACCGGCCACAAACCGATCACCCTGATGGGCGGTGGCACCACCAAGGTCGGCGACCCATCATTCCGCGCCGATGAACGCCCGCTGCTGACGCCCGCCCAAATCGACAACAACATCGCCGGTATCAAAAAGGTATTCTCGGCCTATGTCGACTACAACGACAGCCCCACCGGCGCGCTGATGATCAACAACGCCGAATGGCTGGACGACCTGAATTACCTCGATTTCCTGCGCGACATCGGGCGCCATTTCAGCGTCAACCGCATGCTGGCCTTTGAATCGGTGAAATCCCGGCTCGACCGCGAACAATCGCTGTCGTTTCTTGAATTTAACTACATGATTCTGCAGGCCTATGACTTCCTCGAACTCAACCGCCGCTATGGCTGCATCCTGCAGATGGGCGGATCGGATCAATGGGGCAACATCGTCAACGGCATCGACCTGACCCGCCGGGTGCTTGATCACGAGATCTTTGGCCTGACCTCGCCATTGCTGACCACCAGCGACGGGAAGAAAATGGGCAAAAGCCTGTCCGGCGCGGTCTGGCTGAACCCCGACATGCTGTCGCCTTACGAGTTCTGGCAATTCTGGCGCAACACCACCGATGCCGACGTGGGCCGGTTCCTGAAACTCTATACCGAACTGCCCGTCGACGAATGTGACCGCCTTGGCGCGCTGGCCGGGGCCGAGATCAACGAATCCAAGATTCGCCTCGCCAACGAGGTCACCGCCCTGCTGCACGGGGCCGAGGCTGCATCCGCCGCCGAAGCCACCGCGCGCGAGGTCTTTGAAAAAGGCGGCATTGGCGATGACCTGCCCACGCTCACGCTCTCAGCCGATGATCTGCCGGTGTCGGTCATCCAACTGATCGTCAAATCCGGCCTCGCCAAATCGGGGAAAGAGGCCAAACGCCTGATCGCCGAAAACGGCGCCAAGATCGACGACGCCCCCCTGACCGAAAGCGGCCTGATGATCGACGCCGCCGCCCTGTCCTCGCCCATCAAACTCAGCGCTGGCAAAAAACGCCACGCACTGGTGCAACTGGACGGCTAAACGACTGCGGTCTGCGCTGCGGGACAGCGCAGACCAACTTCGCAAACACGCGAATGGCGGCTCTAAGTCGCCGAACTTAGATGGAAATCAGGTGTAGGCTCCTGACGAATAGGTTAACTCGTACGAGTGGCTGTAGATCTCGAAGACAATGCCAAAGGGATCTTCCACATAGACCATACGATACGGTTTTTCGTCGGGATAATAGTAACGGATCGGCATTCTCTGCTTTCCACCAGCGCTCACGATCTTTTCGACCAACCCTTCGACATCCGGGTCCTGAATGCAGAAATGAAACGTTCCGTTTCGACGGAAATCGATGTTGTTGTCAGGCGCATAATTCCCATCGAATTCAAAGATCTCGATGCCGACCCGGTCTGCTGTTGCAAGATGAGCGATGCGGAGTTTTTTCCACTCCGGTCCAAAAACATCTGTGCACATAGTTCCGATGTCACTTTTGTCCTCTGTCACGTCGGTTGGAGGCATGATGACGTAAAAGCCCAAAACTTCTGAGTAAAATTTTACGGCGGCATCCACATCCGGCACAGAAAGCCCGATATGGGAAAAACTTCTTGGGTGTTGTGGCATGGAGTCTTCATCCTGATAAGAGTTCTTAAAGCCTATCTGGGCAGCGTACCGTGCCGCGTTCAAGGAACCAAGGTTTGGCTCCCAACCTAGACATCCCTCACGCCCTGAGGGATGCACATGGCTCATAAAGCGCGGCGATTAACCGACTGGTTGCTTGGTGGTCCCAACTTTGAAAACTACGCACCGGCTCGCCAGCTAACGCTCCATTAACAAAGCGTGCGCTACATCAGGATCATGTTCGATCTTGCGCCGCCCCTGTCCGCCGCCCCTTTGCACCAAAGCGCCGAATACGCGGCTGCGTTGACGGCGTGGGGCGCAAATCCGCTTCGGCTGTGCTCCGGTCACTTTGCCCTGCACCGTCGCCTGCCCGGCGGGGTGCGCGCCACCATGTTGCCGCGGGTTACTCTGCCCGCACCGGATGAACTGCTGTCGTCGCTCAGGCAGGCAGGCCTGCATCGCAATCTGATCATCCTCACCCCCGACCACCCGATGCCAGATGGGTTTCGCGCGGTGCGCGTTGCCCGCACGACCCAAATAGCCGAGCTTGATCTTCGAACCGATCCCACAACGCTGCGTTCCGGACTTCACCAGAAATGGCGCAACCGCCTGAACCGCGCCGAACGTAACGGTATGACCGTGCGCATATCCCGTGGGTTGGGCCCGAAACTGGATTGGCTGCTGTCAAAAGAATCACAGCAACAGGCCCAACGCGGCTACCGCACCTGGCCGTCCAAACTGACCCAAACCTGGATCCGGGCCACCCCCGGTGCTGCGCTGCTTATGACGGCGTATGAAAACGACACCCCCGTCGCCGCGATGCTGTTCCTGCGCCACGGCACTGCCGCCACCTATCACATCGGTCACACCACCGCGCGTGGTCGTCAGCTATCGGCGCATAATCTGCTGTTGTGGGACGCCATCGTTCACCTGTCCAATTCGGAATGCGACCAGCTCGAACTTGGTCGGACCGACACCAGCCCCGGCCTTGCGCGCTTCAAGCTGGGCACCGGGGCGCAGGAAAGATCACTGGGCGGAACCTGGCTGTGGTGGCCGCCCGTCTCGCGCAGCCTTGTTCGGTCGAAAGTTTAGGCGAAAAACTGTGTACAAAACGGACAAACCCCCATGCGCGCCCGGTACAAAACGGTCAAAACTCTAGGAGTCCGCCTTTTCCTCAAGCTCCAGCCATTCCTCTTCCGAGGCGGCAAGTTTCTCCTGCCGCTGGGTCAAGGCTTCGGTCGCCTTGCGAAATTTCACCGGTTCGCGCGTGTAAAGCTCTGGGTCCGCCAATAGCTGCTCAAGCTTGCCAATCTCGGCTTCAAGCCGCTCAATCTCGGCCGGAAGCGCCTCAAGACGGTGCTTTTCCGTGAAAGACAGCTTGGGCTGAGCGGTCGCTTCCGACACCGTTGCCGACTTGATCTTTGGCTTCGAACCCTTTGATTTTTCTATCCTATCATCAACTGGCTTCTGCGCCTGATAATCGCTCCACCCACCCGCATAGACCACGGCCTGCCCGTTCCCTTCCATGGCGACCGTCGTGGTCGCAACCCGGTCCAGAAAGTCGCGATCGTGGCTCACCAGAAGAACCGTGCCGTCGAAATCGTCCAGGATCTCTTGCAACAGATCCAGCGTTTCCACATCCAGATCGTTGGTCGGTTCGTCCATCACCAGCATATTCGACGGCTGCGCCATCAGCTTGGCCAACAACAACCGCGCCTTTTCGCCCCCCGAAAGAGACCGTACTTTGGCCCGCGCCTGTCGTTCGTCGAATAGAAATTCTTTAAGGTAACCAATGACATGCCGGGGCTGATTGCGCACCATGATCTGATCGGCCTTGCCCGAAACCCGCATCGTTGGATCGCCCGTCAGACTGTCCCACAGCGTTTGTTCCAGATCCAGTTGCGCCCGCGCCTGATCGAACACCGCGATCTCAAGATTCGTGCCCAATTTGACCTGCCCGGCGTCCGGTTCTTCCTGCCCCAGCAGAATTTTCAACAGCGTGGTTTTGCCGACCCCGTTCGGACCAACAAAGGCCACCCGATCCCCACGCATCACCGTCAGCGAAAAGTTCCTGACGATCTCCTTGTCCTCGAACCGCTTGTCCACCTTGATGGCTTCGATCACCTTGCGGCCAGATTTAGGACCTGATTCCAAAGCCATACCGGCCGTTCCTTGGCGCCGGATCTGGCTGGACCGCTCGGCCCGCAGCGCCTGCAAGGCCCGTACACGGCCCTGATTGCGCTTGCGCCGTGCCGAAATTCCTTCGACCGCCCATTTGCCTTCTGACTTTATCAGCCGGTTCAGCTTGTGACGTTGCTGGTCTTCTTCTTCCCAGATCTTGTCGCGCCAGGCTTCAAAGTCTTCAAACCCCTTTTCCTGCCGCCGCACCTGCCCGCGATCGATCCACAGCGTCGCCCGCGTCAACGCCCGCAAAAACGCCCGGTCATGGCTGATCAGGACAAATCCCGCTCGCGTGGTCTGCAATTCGGATTCCAACCAGCCAATTGCCTCGATATCCAGATGGTTCGTCGGCTCGTCCAGCAACATCAATTCCGGCGCTTCGGCCATCAGCTTGGCCAAGGCCGCCCGCCGCCGCTCCCCGCCCGATGCGGTCTCGACAGCCCGCTCAGGGTCGAATTTTAGCCCCTCGCCAGCCCGTTCCACTTTGTACAATTCACCCGGCTCCAGCGCGCTTGAGGCATAATCCCCCAGCGTGGCAAAGCCACTCATGTCGGGATCTTGCTCCATGTAACCAACTGAAACACCGGGAGGAATCACGATATCACCGCGATCCGGCTCGACCAGCCCGGCCATCACCTTCATCAGTGTGGATTTACCAGACCCGTTGCGTCCGACCAGAGCGACACGGTCACCGGGTTGAACGACCAGATCCAGGTCGTCGAACACCGGATCACCACCGAATGTCAGGGAAATATTGGAAAGCTGAAGTAAAGGAATGCGCGCCATGTCAGCCTGCTAAACCGCACAGCATCCGGGGTCAACGCCCGCTCTTCTTCTCTTTCCAAATACTCAAATTCAACCGGCAACAGCCCTTAGCAGCCGTTTGCGAGCGGGCGGAATCGCGCCGATTTCAAGCCCGGTGAAGACATGCAACGTGTTCATCTGACGGTCGACCACAGCGTGGTCGCTGACCCATCCGCCCATGATCAGATAGGTGCGCAACAAAGGCGGCATCCGCAGCATTGCCTTTTTCACATCGGGTTTGCGGCGCAGACGGGCCGCGAAATTAAACACATCCGGCGCCTTGACGCGTGGAAGCCAGCGTTTCGGAGCCAGATGCCGATGCTTCAACATCGCAAAAGCATCCAGATAGTCTTCGGTTTCAGTCCCGGCGAACGACGAGCAGCCAAACAGCATTTCAACATTGTTTTCATCGACATAGGTCGTCATTGCCCCCCACGCCACACGCAGGATATCCGGATCAACCCAGTCCGGATGCACGCAAAACCGGCCCATCTCGACCATGCGGCCTTCAAACCCCCGCAAACCGTTCAGGCCATAAAACTGCGCCGAATAGCTTTTATTCAGTTCGCTCCCACCGTTCAGTGAGAGCATCCGGAATGTGCAAACCAGATCGCCCGAGCGCAGGTCATCAATCAGGACATGCGTGCAGATGTCGTCAAACTCATCACGGTCTTGCGTGATGGTGCCAAAAGCGCGGGTCCGCAACGCTTGCGCCTGCATAACATCTTCGGCGGTTTCAGCAACACGGGCAGAATATCTGCCCTTGGTCAAAAGCGGCATCGGACGGCCCTCCGCAAACTCGCTGTTTTAATCTGGTTCCGCGCGACCAAGCATACAAGATGTGAGATGAGCGTGAAGCGTTTGGCAAAACAGCACGCGCTCCGCACAAGACAGGGATAGACTGCCCATATTATGCAACAGTTTCAGTAATTTACTCGCCCAGGGCGTCGCCTGGATTGAAGTTGCCAAGGTTGCCCATCAACTGGCGAAGAAACGTATTGCTTTCGACGCTTGAACTGGTCACCCGGCGCGACAGCGGCACCACACGCCCGTCTTCAAGACCAAATCTTTCGATGTTCTGCACCACGCCAGACTGATTGAAACTGATGGCCACAAGCTCGCGAGACACCACTTTGGGCGCCGTCGCACCATAGTGGCGCATGCGCGTCGAGACATAGTAAAAGCCGCTGTCTCGCAGAACGCCAGCCGAGCCCGGGGTGCCAACCGCCTCGGTCACCGAATCGCGCGTGTCCACGCCGACTTGAATTTCGGCGAGGTCTTCGTCATTTGGGACATAACCATGATTGCGATAGAGTGCGACACAAGCCGACAAAGACACCGCAGCCATCCCGATCAGCCCAATGCGCAATGCCGGTTTTAATTTGTTAATGGTGCTCAACATGCCTGCCCTCTTGCCTTGGCTTACTGCGGCTTTTATCCCGGATACGAGAAAAGAGCAGCCGGTTCAAGAAACGAAAGTCCAGCAATGACCAAGTCCACCGCGCTGCGGGTCGCAGACCTGCAGCAGAATACACCCACCCCGTTCGCTTTGGTACCAGATGCCAACGCGCGCGCCGCTCTGGCACAAGAGCTTGGTATATCAGGACTCCGCAAATTGCGTTTCGAGGGAACGATCAAAGCCTTCGGCAAACGTGACTGGGCGCTTGAGGGCAAACTGGGCGCGACTGTGGTTCAACCCTGTGTCGCGACACTGGATCCTGTGACCACGCGTATAGACGTGCCGGTCACGCGGGTATTTGTCGCCAACATGACAACCCCGGAAGACGCCGAGATTGAAATGCCCGAAGATGACGCGGCCGAGCCGTTGGGCTCTCATATCGATCCGGCAGTGGTTATGGCCGAAGCCTTGGCTTTGGCCTTGCCGCTGTATCCCCGCAAGGAAGACGCCACCATTGATCGTGCATCATATACCGAACCCGGGGTCAAACCGATGACCGATGAAGATGCCCGCCCCTTTGCAGGCCTTGCCGGATTGCGCGATGCGCTGAAGAAAGATAGTTAAACCTGAACACCAATCACAGCGCTTGTGCGCTGTGAAAAACCGCTTGCGCCGCCCCCGTTTTGCAGTATTTTCGCGCGCTCACCGGATTTAAGGTTGGACATCGCGCGGGCTGCGGCCTAAACGCACGTCACACCGTTTGAAACGGAATCGAAACACGGCCGTCGGGATCGTCCCGGGCCCCGAACAGACAAAGGTTGAGACATGGCTGTCCAACAGAACAAAGTTTCCAAGTCGCGTCGCAACAACCGTCGTGCACACGATGCCCTGGTCGCTGCCAACCCGAACGAATGCACGAACTGTGGCGAACTGAAGCGTCCGCACCACGTTTGCCCGTCTTGCGGCCACTATGCAGACAAAGAGATCGTCGCGCTGACCGACGATATCGATCTGGACGAAGACGCGGCATAAGCAACGCCGACACACCCTGTATGATGGCTTCACCGGAACAGACCAGCGCCCGACAGGGGCGCATTGTCATCTCGGTGGATGCCATGGGTGGTGATGCCGGCCCCGCTGTTGTGGTGGCCGGACTTTCCAAATCTGCAAATAAGAACCCGGACATCGGGTTCATTCTGCATGGCCCGGAACAAGAGCTGCGCGCGCTGGTTGCCCGACGCCGCGATCTGTCCGGTCGTGTGGAATTTCGCGATGTCCACGACGTCGTGACGATGCAGGACAAGCCTTCGCATGTCATGCGGCACGGCAAGGGCACCTCGATGTGGTCGACGCTTGAGGCCGTGCGCAATGGCGAGGCTGACGGAGCCGTGTCCTGTGGCAACACCGGCGCGTTGATGGCGTTGTCGATGCTGCGTCTGCGCAAGCTTCCCGGTGTCAACCGCCCTGCCATTGCAGTGCTTTGGCCATCGCGCAACGTTCAGGGGTTCAACGTGATGCTGGATGTTGGCGCCGATGTGCGCGCCGATGCGGGCGACCTGCTGCAATATGCGTTGATGGGCGCCTCTTATGCCCGCAACGGCATGGATCTGAAACGCCCGCGCATTGGTCTGTTGAACGTCGGCACCGAAGAACACAAAGGCCGGACCGAGCTTAAAGAAGCACATGCGCTGATCTCAAGCATCGCCGACAATGCCAATTTCGATTTTGTCGGCTTCGTTGAAGGCAGCGATATTCCCGGTGATGTGGCTGACGTGATCGTCACGGATGGGTTTACCGGGAATGTCGCCATCAAGACTGGCGAAGGCACAGCCAGCCTGATCGGTGATCTGCTGCGCGAAGCGTTCAAGTTCTCGCCCTTGTCGCGGCTTGCCTCTCTTCTGGCGCTAACCTCGCTCAACCGCCTCAAGAAACGCATCGACCCGCGCCGCGTGAATGGCGGCGTGTTTCTTGGGTTGAACGGAACCGTTATCAAATCGCATGGCGGCGCAGATGCAATTGGCGTGTCGGCTGCAATCAAGCTTGCCTTTCATCTGGCCGAGACAGGTTTCGCTGAAAAGCTGGCGGCACGGGTTGCAACCAGTGCCGAGCTTACTAAAGATGGCCAGCACCCGCAGGACTCGCCTGCAGAAAATGACTCCAAGAAGGGCAGACCTCAGACATGACCAAACGCGCAGTCGTCGTCGGTGTCGGCCACTACCTACCTGAACGTGTGGTTCCCAACTCGGAATTCGAACAGACGCTGGACACAAGCGACGACTGGATCAAATCCCGGTCCGGAATCGAACGGCGCCATTTTGCAGCCGAGGGCGAAAACACGTCCGACCTTGCCACACACGCCGCAACGGCGGCACTGGCCGATGCAGGGCTTGTTGCCGATGATATCGACGCCATCATTCTGGCGACGTCCACGGCCGATCTGACCTTTCCGTCAGCCGCGACCATGGTGCAGGCCCGGTTGGGGATGACCCGCGGTTTTGCTTTTGATGTTCAGGCAGTATGCGCCGGATTCGTTTACGCGCTGAGCAATGCCAACGCCCTGATTCTGTCGGGACAGGCAAAACGCGTCCTTGTGATCGGGGCGGAAACGTTTTCACGCATCATGGACTGGACCGACAGATCGACCTGTGTGTTGTTCGGTGACGGGGCTGGCGCATTGGTTCTGGAAGCCAATGAAATTGGCGAAAACGATGCGGATCGTGGCATTCTTGCCGTCGATCTGAACTCGGACGGACGGTATCAGGATCTGCTCTATGTCGATGGCGGGGTCTCGACCCAAACCACCGGCTTTCTGCGTATGCAGGGCAATCAGGTATTCCGCCACGCCGTCGAGAAACTGGCCAAAACTGCGGAAACTGCCCTGGAATCTGCAGGTTTCGGCCCATCAGACGTCGACTGGATCGTACCGCATCAGGCAAATATCCGCATCATTCAGGGGACAGCAAAGAAAATGGGCCTGTCCATGGAAAAAGTCGTGGTCACTGTTCAGGACCACGGCAACACTTCTGCTGCATCGATTCCCCTGGCCCTGTCCGTCGGAAAAGCGCGTGGGCAGATCAAATCGGGCGATCTGATCGTAACCGAAGCGATTGGCGGCGGGTTAGCGTGGGGAGCGGTCGTAATACGCTGGTAACACCCGGCATCAAGCGGCTTAACCAACCCATTGCAATACAATAACATTGACAGCAAAAAACAACGCACCGTATTCTTCACTCGATAAAACGGGGAATGGTATGGGCGGAAAAACTTTGACTCGCATGGATCTCAGCGAAGCTGTGTTCCGCGAGGTGGGTCTGTCGCGCAATGAAAGCGCGCAACTGGTCGAGAGTGTTCTTGAGCATATGTCCGACGCGCTTGTGCGCGGCGAGCAGGTCAAGATCTCGTCCTTCGGTACATTTAGCGTGCGCGAGAAATCGGCACGCGTTGGCCGCAACCCCAAGACAGGGGAAGAGGTTCCGATTCAGCCGCGCCGCGTGCTGACTTTCCGGCCATCGCACCTGATGAAAGACCGCGTGGCCGCCGGTAACAAATCCAGTAGCTGAATAGGAACACGGCATGAGCAAATCACCCGACGCCTTTCGCACCATAAGTGAAGTTGCGGAATGGCTGGGGATTCAAACTCATGTCTTGCGGTTCTGGGAAAGTAAATTCACGCAGGTGAAGCCGGTGAAACGCGCTGGCGGGCGGCGATACTATCGCCCGGCAGACATGCTGCTTCTTGGCGGGATCAAGAAGCTTCTGCACGACGATGGGATCACCATCAAGGGCGTGCAAAAAGTCCTGCGGGAAAAGGGCGTCGGGCACGTATCCGAATTGTCCCAATCCATTGACGACCCCAGCCCCGAACCCGTGTTTGATGTCGATCCGGTACCGATCGAGGACGACTCAGCAACGATTGCTCCGTTTTCGCCCACACGCAGTACGACACCGTCCGAAACCGAAGAGGTCGATGACGACGTGCAGATCTCGATGGACCTCGGGCAAGCAGCCGAACCCGTTGACGATACTGTTGTCGAAACGGTTGCGGCAGAACCAACCGGTGACCCGGTAGCAGAGCCCCTGCCCGATGCTGTGGCTGACGCGACCTCAGCGCCGCAACCAATCATCGTCGACATTGCCGACCCTCCTGCGGCTGACACACTTGCAGCAACGCCGGGCATCCTGAGCGTTCTCCCAAACCTGCGGGATTTGACGGGCGCAGAACATGCCAAGATCGCAACTTTGGCGCAGGCCCTGAGGGATTGGCGCGACCGCGCCACAAACCTGCGCAACGGCTAGAAAAATCGATGCTTTTCCCTTGCCTCCAGCGGCAAAAGCAGTATGAACAGCCCATCGTCGGGCTATGGCGCAGCCTGGTAGCGCGTCCGTCTGGGGGACGGAAGGTCGCAGGTTCGAGTCCTGCTAGCCCGACCAAAAAATCACCGACGATACGGAAATGCCCCCTGCTGCCCGTGCAAACAAGGGAAGCAGCATGACAGGCGTTTGCCCCAATCAGCAAATCGAATCGATGATCGCCGAGGGCGCGATTTCGGCGCAAACGCCGATTTTGCCCGCGCAGGTGCAACCCGCAAGTCTGGATTTGCGACTGGGCCATGTGGCCTATCGCGTGCGCGCCTCTTTTCTGGCCGGTCAGGGGCGAACAGTTACTGAGCGTCTGGCCGAATTCGAAATGCACCGAATCGATCTGAGTAACGGGGCCGTTCTGGAAAAAGGGTGCGTGTATGTCGTGCCTTTGCAGGAATCTCTGGCCCTGCCGGATGATATGACAGCGGTCGCAAATGCCAAAAGCTCGACCGGGCGGCTTGATCTTCTGACCCGTACGATCACCGATAGCGGCACCGAATTTGACCGTATTTCAGCAGGTTACACCGGACCACTTTATGCAGAAATCTGTCCGCGCAGCTTTTCGGTGCTAGCCCGCCCAGGCATGCGCCTGAACCAGATCCGGTTCCGGCAGGGACAAGCGGTGCTCGATGACGCCACTCTCAGAGCGCTGCACGCCGAGGCCCGTCTGGTCGATGGCACGGCGCTTATTCAGGACGGATTGGGGTTTTCGGTCGATCTGCGCCCGGAAGGGACCGATCTGGTTGGGTTTCGCGCCAAGCCGCACACCGGCGTGATCGATCTTGACCGCATCGGGGCCTATGATCCTTCCGAATACTGGGAAGAAATCCGCACAACAGATGGCCGCATCATTCTGGACCCCGGCGCCTTCTATATTCTGGTCAGCCGCGAAGCTGTTCACATCCCGCCAGAATACGCCGCCGAAATGGCCCCTTACCTGGCCATGGTGGGTGAATTCCGGGTGCATTACGCAGGGTTTTTCGACCCCGGTTTTGGCCATGCCGCTGCAGGCGGCGCAGGTTCGCGTGGCGTGCTGGAAGTGCGCTGTCACGAGGCCCCGTTTGTTCTGGAACATGGGCAGGTCGTTGGGCGGTTGGTGTATGAACGCATGGCCGAAGTGCCAACCCAGCTGTACGGGGCTGGCATTGCGTCGAACTATCAGGGTCAGGGTCTGAAGCTTTCAAAGCATTTCCGCGCACCATAGCGCGGCGGTCGATCCCTTCACGGCGGAATTTGTTGAAAACACAGAAGTTAACACCTAGCCTGAGCCGGTTAACGCCTCCAAGGGAGACCAAGATGTTATTTCGCACAATTGTCTTTGCAGGACTGATCGCAGCGGCTGGCTGCACATCCGAGGTTCAACCCAGAATCCAGATCGGTCAGTCGACGCCAGAAGGCCTGGCACTGGCTCAGAACTATTGCTCGGAAGCTCAGTTTGAAAGCATTGACCCGGCGAACCCACCGGATGAATGGTACCTTTGCTAACCCCGCCATCACGTCAGTCAGCATGAGAAAGTTCCGCCTAAATAGGTGGTCGTTCTCTGCAAAAACCTAAAAACGCCCCATGCGGCGCATCATGCGGGTCGCCTGACGCGCAGTTTTCTGCGTGTTTCCCGATTTCTGGCGTTGCTCGCGCTCTTGCATCCGGGCCTTACGAGCGGCCCGGCGTTGCTGACGCTCTTCCTGCGTCAATTCCTGCTTTTGCTCACCGTCCCACGGACCGTCTTGTGATACGCGGGCCTGTTGTTGCTGTTGCTGTGGCTTGTCATCACGCGACATGTATTTCATGCCCTCGTTGATGCCTTTGCTCATCGCTTTACGCATGAACATTCGCCCAAACATCATTATGATCCGTTCAAATCCCATGCCAAAGCCTCTCTGCTAGACAGTAGTAATGTAGCACTTAATTGTGCATTTTTCAGGGCCTTATCCAGTTAGTCTTCAAAAAGCTCGGACTGGCCATCCAATCCTTCGCTTTCAGCTTCGTCGTCCTCACCGCTTCCACCAAGCGACAACGCCCCCGGCGGTGCGCGATTTTCCAAAAGGCCAGCGGCGCGCAGTTCTTTTAGCCCCGGCAGATCACGCGCGCTTTCAAGGCCGAAGTGATCCAGAAAAATAGGCGTGACCACAAACGTCACCGGGCGGCCCGGCGTCATCTTGCGCCGCCCCAGCCGGATCCATTCAAGCTCCAGCAACTGATCGATGGTCCCGCGAGACACGGATACCCCGCGAATTTCTTCGATCTCGGCCCGGGTACAGGGTTGGTGATAGGCCACAATGGCCAGTGTTTCGATCGCCGCGCGCGACAGTTTGCGGGTCTCGACGGTTTCCTTTTGCATCAGAAACCCCAGATCCGGAGAGGTGCGCATGGCCCATCCGTCACCAACCCGCACGACGTGCACCCCGCGCCCTTCATATCGTTTGCGCAGATGCGCCAGGGCTTCGGCGGCATCACAGCCATGCGGCATCCGCACTTCAAGCTCGCGCACAGTGACGGGTTCCGAACTGGCGAACAGCATGGCTTCGATCATGCGCTCCTGCTCGGCCATCGGAGGGGCTGCGAACAGGCTGTCAGTATCCTCATGCGAGGTCTCATCGTTCACGTCCGGGGTTCCTTCTTGCGCAGCTGGATTGGGGCGAACTGTTCTGACTGGCGGATCTCAAGCTGGCCTTCCTTGACTAGCTCCAGAGACGCCGCAAATGTTGCCGCCGTGGCAGACCGACGCTTGGCCGGATCCGCGCCCCAGCCCTGTGGCAGATAGCTTTCCATCGCCGTCCAACTGCCCGCAAACCCGATCAGCGGGCGCATCCGCTCCAAAGCCTGCTCCATGGTGAACACCGAATCCCGATCCATCACGAAGGGGCGAAACTCATCCCGTGTCCGGATCCGCGCATAGCCCTGCATCAGATCCAGCAGCGTCGCCGAATAGGTCACGGTGCGGATGCGGGTCACATCCTCGGACTGGCCCCGGGCAAAGAAATCACGCCCCAGCCGATCACGCGCCCACAATCGGGCTGACGCATCGCGCATTGCCTGCAAGCGCTCAAGCTGAAATGCAAGATGCGCGGCCAGTTCCTCGCCCGATGGCCCCTCTTCGGACGGATCCGGCGGCAGCAGAAGCCGCGATTTCAGAAACGCCAGCCAGGCAGCCATCACCAGATAATCGGCGGCCAGTTCGATGCGTAGCGCCTTGGCCTTTTCCACGAAAGCCAGATACTGTTTGGCCAGCTCCAGAACCGAGATTTTGCGGAGATCCACCTTTTGGGTCCGCGACAGGGTCAGCAGGATATCCAACGGCCCTTCGAACCCGTCCACATCAACGATCAGCGACTCGGCGGCCAGCCGTTCGCGCACGGACATTTCGTCTTCCTGGAAAAGGTTATCCTGCATACACCGTTCCGCCCATCAGGCGGAAAAGGTCGGCTTCAGCGGCGTCGATGTCAAGCTCTGCAGGGGCGTGCCGGGCGGCAAGAGCCCGCTCAGCACGGGTCTGGGCCGCATCCGACATCTTGCCAGCGGTCTCAGCGACGCGGGCCCGGTCAGCGAAATCGGCATTGCACAACAGGATCACGTCACATCCGGCAGACAAAGCACGGGTCGTCAGATCGCTCAGGGATCCGGCCAACGCTTTCATCGACAAATCGTCTGTCATGATCAGCCCGTCGAATCCGATCTGTTCGCGGATCAGCGACATCATCACCGGCGAGATCGTGGCCGGGGCCGGATCGATGGCGTCGTAAACCAGATGCGCCGTCATCCCCATCGGAAGATCGTTCAACGCGCGGAAAGCCTCAAAATCGGTGTCGTCCAAATCTTCCATGGGCGCGGTTACGTGGGGCAGATCATAGTGGCTGTCCTGCGTCGCGCGGCCATGTCCGGGGACATGCTTCAGAACCGGCAGCACACCGCCGTCCAGCATACCATTGGCCACGGCGCGGCCCAAATCGGCAACCGTTTCGGCGTCCGCCCCATAACAGCGGTTCTTCAGGAACGGATGCGTTTCGGGCGCCGCCAGATCGACCATCGGCGCGCAATTGCTGTCGATACCAAGTTCACGCAGTTCATGCGCGATCAGGCGATATCGCAAATACATGGCACGCGCGGCATTTTCCCCAGCCACTGTCACATGATCCAGCGGCGGCAGCCATTCGCGCGCCAGCGGAGCACGCAAACGCTGAACACGCCCACCTTCCTGATCGATGGTGATCGGGCAGTCCCGGCCCACCGCCTCTCGGAAATCGCTGCACAGCGCGCGGACCTGATCGGCGGTGTCGATATTTCGCGCGAACAGGATAAACCCGAACGGGTCCGCATCGCGAAACAGCGCTTTTTCGTCTGCTGTCAGGCGCAGACCCTCGGCATCAAGGATCGTTGCTCCGAAGCTCACCGGGTTGTCACCGGGATACAGTCAGCGCTTTCCGCGACAAGCGCAGAACAAAAGCGCCGTGCATCGCTGAGGTCGTCAAATCCCATGGCGCGCAGGCGATAGAAGGTGCGGCCACCGCTTGACGCCTTCTGAACCACGCGCTGTTTGCCCTGCATGTAATCTTCGAACCGAGCATAAATCCGGTCCCATTCTTCTTTGGCGACCTCGGCGCTGTCGTAAGCCCCAAGCTGGGCCAGGCGCGTTCCGACCGGCAAGCTGTCGGGGTCGACATCCAGGCTGGCCGATGTGTCAACTGCATTGGACAGGGCCTCGGCCATGGCATCGTTGTTGGTTGACGCGATGACCAGCGTGGCCGGGCGTGCCAAAGGACGCAGCGACCGGGCAAGACCGGGACCAACATATAGCGCAGGTGCCGCTTCCGCGACGGCCTGGGATTCATCAATCAGGGTTTCGGGCTGCCCACTATCGGCCACGTCCTCAAGCGCAAGCTCTTCGGTTTCGCTGAGCGGTGTCACACCTTGGGTCAGTTGATCGACAAGTGCTGCCACGGATCCGTTCTGAAACGCTGCAAGCGCGTCTTCGCTGCCGACAGGCACGGTTTCGTCCACAGCCTCGTTCGGCGCGGTTGCTTGCGTATGGGCCGGAACTGCCGGACCCGGCAGCGCATCTTGTACCGGACCATCGGTTTCGGCCAGATCAACCGGACGCGGCGCAAGCACCAATCGGTCAGCAGTCGCCGCCGCTGTGCCTTGGGCTGCAACCGCGTTGACGGCCAGCCCCTGATGATCGGCCTGACGCCCGCCCGGATTTTCAGGTTGCACGCGCATCGGCCCTTCGGCGGCGCGCACAACCGGCACACCACTGACGTCCCGAACCATCAACTTATAGCTCCAGACACCAACACCCGCGACCAGTGCGATCGACGCCACTGCCCCTGCGATGCTTACAAATTTGCTGACCGACCCGCTTTTCTGAGTCGCCTGTGGCCCTGACTGAGGGATTTCATCCTCATACAAGCCTTCTTCATACACGTATTCCGTGTACCCAATATCCGCCATGTCCGCCTCACTGCCCGATTACGCGGCGTTTGCCGTCGCTCGGATCCATTGCCTCTGCCTCGGACCGGCCAAATCTGTGTGCGGTTTTGTTACCGCATCTCCTGTGCCGGTGTGACTCCAAGAATACCAAGGCCAGCGGAAATCACAACGGAAACGGCACGCGCAAGCGCGATTTTCGACTGGCTTGTTGCCGGATCGCCCTCCTGAATGAACTTCAAAGCGGGCACATCGCTGCCTTTGTTCCACAAAGCGTGCAAATCGCCGGCCAATTCGTACAGATAGAAAGCCACCCGGTGCGGTTCATTGGTGCGCGCGGCGGTTTCGACAAGCCTTGGCCATTCGGCCAGTTTCTTGGCCACGGCCAGTTCGCTTTCGTGCCCCATGCCAGACAGGTCGGCCGCGTTCAGCGTTGCGTCATCGACAGCGATACCCGCCTCGGTTGCGCGGCGCAGCACGCTCATGACACGGGCATGGGCGTATTGCACATAATAGACCGGATTGTCCTTGGATTGCTCCAGCGCCTTGTCCAGATCGAAATCAAACCCCTGATCGTTCTTGCGCGTCAGCAGCATGAACCGGGTCACATCCGGCCCAACGGCATCAATCACGTCGCGCAGGGTCACAAAGGTCCCTGCCCGCTTGGACATCTTGAATTCCTTGCCGTCCTTGAACAGTTTGACCAACTGGCACAGCTTGATATCCAGCGGAACACGACCATCCGACAACGCCGACACAGCCGCTTTCATGCGTTTGACATACCCGCCGTGGTCCGCGCCAAACACGTCGATCAGCGCGTCAAAGCCGCGTTCAACCTTGTCATAGTGGTACGCGATATCGGGCGCAAAATACGTCCAGCTGCCATCCGATTTCTTGACCGGGCGATCAACATCATCCCCGTGATCGGTTGACTTGAACAACGTCTGTATACGCGGCTCCCAGTCTTCGGGCTTTTTACCTTTTGGAGGCTCAAGCACACCTTCATAGATCAGGCCCTTGCTGGACAGGCTGTCCAGCGCCGCTTCGATCAACCCGGTGCCGTAAAGCGATTTTTCCGAAAAGAAGACGTCCATTTTGACGCCAAGTGCTGCAAGATCTTCGCGGATCAGGTCCATCATCCGTTCGGTGGCAAAGTCGCGAACGTCGACCAGCCAGACATCTTCGGGCTGCCCGACATAGGCGTCACCGACCTTGTCCTTCAATGCGGCGCCAACCGGCACAAGGTAATCCCCGGGATAGGTTCCATCGGGGAATTCCACCGCCTGACCATGCGCTTCGAGATACCGCAGGTACACCGATCGGGCCAGCGTATCGACCTGCGATCCGCCATCATTGATATAGTACTCGCGGGTCACATCATATCCGGCAAACGCCAGCAGGCTGGCCAGCGAATCTCCGAACACCGCGCCCCGCGTGTGGCCGACATGCAGCGGACCCGTCGGGTTGGCACTGACAAATTCCACATTGACCTTCTGGCCCTGCCCCATTTGTGAGCGCCCAAACGCGTCGCCTTGGTTTAGCACGGTTTCGACAACACCCTGCCAGACACCATTCGCCAGCCGCAGGTTAAGAAAGCCCGGTCCGGCGACCTCGGCTTTGGCCACCCGGTCATCCGCCATAAGTCGGGGTGCCAGAGCATCAGCAATATCACGCGGCTTCATCTTGGCCGGTTTCGCCAGCACCATGGCCGCATTGGTCGCCATATCGCCATGCGCAGCATCGCGCGGCGGCTCGACGGCGACATTGTCAAAGCTCAGCCCCTCGGGCAGCAGACCCTCGGCGGTCATTGCGTTGAGATTATCGATAACGAGCGCGCGAATATCGGCGAAGAGGTTCATGTCGGATGTCCTTTGTCTTGGGCTGCGGTTTACCACGCATCCCGGTCGCGTCAATGCAGGCCGCGCCTGCGACCACGCCAGTTTCGCTCAAAGAAACCGGGTCGCCCTTAGCACATCCGGGTTTTCCTGCCCGGTCAGACGCTTGTGTTCGAGCAGCGCAAAACGATCGGTCATACCCGCGATATAATCGCACACGATCCGCGCCAAAGCGGTTTCATCATCTGCATCGTGCAAGTCGCCCTGCCAGCGGTCGGGCAGCAAATCGGGCGCCTGCATGAACAATGGAAACAGTTCTTCGACAATACGGGACACCTCGGTCCGTGTTTTCATCACCGACGGTGCGCGATACATGCGCTGGAACAGAAATGCGCGCAGTTCTTTCAGCTTCACCCAAAGTCCGGGCGAAAACTGGATCACCGGACGCCCAAGATGACGGATATCTTCGACAGACCCGGCATTGGCCTGCTTCAGAAGCGTGCTGGACGTTTCGATCACATCGCTGACCATCACGCCAAACACACGGCGCAGTGCTTCGTGACGGCGGCGATCTGCGTCCAGCCTGGGATACAGCTGATCGACCTCGGCGTAAGCCGGGCCGACAAGGGCAAGTGGTTCGATATCGGCATCGGTGAACAGCCCGGCCCGCAAGCCGTCATGAAGATCGTGATTGTTATAGGCGATGTCATCAGACAAGGCGGCGACCTGCGCTTCGGCGCTGGCATGAGTATGCAGTTCCAGATCGATACAATCGTTACACTCGGCCAAGGCCCATGGCAGGTTTCCCACAACAGGGCCGTTGTGTTTTGCAATGGCTTCAAGGGTTTCCCAGGTCAAGTTCAACCCGTCGAACGATGCGTAATGCCGTTCCAGCGCGGTCACGATACGGATCGCCTGCGCATTGTGATCGAACCCGCCATAAGGTGCCATCAATGCGTGCAGCGCGTCTTCGCCGGTGTGGCCGAACGGCGTATGCCCAAGATCATGGGCCAGCGCCACGGCCTCGGTCAGTTCCTGATTCAAACCCAACGCGCCCGCAATGGTCCGAGCCACCTGCGCCACCTCGATGGAATGGGTCAGGCGCGTACGATAATTGTCGCCTTCGTGTTCAACGAAGACCTGGGTCTTGTGTTTCAGCCGCCGAAACGCGCTGGCGTGAATGATCCTGTCCCGGTCCCGCTGAAAGCAGGAGCGAAAGTCGCTTTCTTCTTCCGGTACGAGCCGTCCCCTGCTCAATCCCGGGTCCGAAGCATAGGGGGCACGCATATGTCGCCTCCTGTCCTTGTGGCCTGTCCTTCGGCCTTCTATATTGTACGCTGAGACATAAGGAAACCATCGGAGTCGATGATGCAACTGCCCCCCAAAGTCACCGAGCGTGCCTTTACGCGCCTTGCCGAAATCGGCGCCGCCGATCAGGGCAAAGCCCTGCGCATTGCCGTCGAAGGTGGCGGATGTTCCGGTTTTCAGTACGAGATCGCTCTGGATGATCCGGCAACCGACGATCTGGTCCTTGAGGGCCATGGTCAAAGCGTCGTCGTCGATAGCGTTTCGTTGCCGTTTCTATCCAATGCGGTGATCGACTTTACAGAAGAACTGATCGGCGCCCGGTTCGTCATCGAAAACCCGAATGCGACATCGTCCTGCGGATGCGGAACATCTTTTTCGATGTAAACCTGGTTAAGGGTCGGTCCGGAAGTTTTTGAAAACAGAAGACAAATCGAACAGCGGCTTACGCTGTTCGGGCTTTGTGAACTGATCCCAGACTAGGAACAGGCCCGTGCCAATGACAATGGCCACACCCAGATAGGTGTTGGCCGCCGGGTATTCACCAAAGAACACGGCCCCCAGCCCCACCATCCAGACAAATTGCAGGTTCATCAGCGGTGTAACCGCATATGCCGCCAGCAAGCGCAGGGCGATAACCAACAGCCAGCGGGCCCCAAACAGGAACCCAGCATAGGCGGCCACCCACAACAGGTCGGTCACCGGCATAGGTTTCCACACAAACGGCAGCGCGAAGGCCATGGTCACGAAAATGGCCGCGTTGGGGTAAAACACCTGCGCCAAAGAATTGCTTTCATACCGTCCGATAAAGCGCGCCATCACCATGCTGAGCGTTCCGAAAAACGCAGCCGACATCGCAAAGACATGCCCGATAGACACCGATCCGAACCCACCCGGAAACAGACACAACATCCCGGCGAACCCGGCCACCAGCGCCATCCAGGCTGCGGGCCGCACATGTTCCCTCAGGATCAGGCCTGACATCAAACCGGCCAGAATTGGCATCATGCCGATGAACAAGAAAACCTCGGCAAAGGGCAGAAACTTGAACGCATAGAAAAAGCTGACAGCCGCGAGAACGGTGGCGCCAGACCGCACCGCCATGGCGCGCGGGCATTGTGTGCGCAGCCCAAGACGCTGTGACGGATAACGGTCAGCAAGAACGCTCAGCCCCATGACCATCAGGCCGGACAGACAAAACAGCTGCGGGGCGGCATAGCCGCCCGCAATCAGTTTCGTGATCGCATCCGCTGACGAAATCAGCGCCGTGTAGATGATGACAAGCCCTGCCCCAAAGGCTGCAGCCTGTCTGGCGGTTGATGTCAAAGCGTCACTCCACGCAAGCCGGTTCTCGCAAAACCGGCAAAGAAATCTGCAAACTTCTCACTGCTCTTCTGCGCCTCACTCAGAATGTCATACCCTATCTCGGTCAAAGCATCTTCAACCATAGGTCGCATAATTGTCCAGTCATCGCTACGATTTTCTTCCATCTGGAACATGCATTCCGACATTTCCCTCAAGGGGCCCGAAAATGGAACGGCGCGCGCAAAGGACATTCTTTCGTGTTCTGCAGGCTTTACAAAGCTGTCGCGCCCCGACACTGACATCAGCCAGTTACACACGAAATAGTCGTGATAATTGTCCGAAGTGGTGACATTTGGCCCAGACGTGACAGCGAATCTGTGCGTTTCACGCTCAAGCCAGCCCTCCCAAATCGCCGAAGGTTCGACCCCGGCAAAGCGCAGGGCGACGCAAATCTCGGCCAACAGATCAGCATTCTGATCGAGATAGGCCAGAATACCGGCGAATTCCAACGAGGTGATCGCCGATTGGTCAAGCGCCGGGTCTTTGCGGCCATACTCGCTGAGGTAGAACACAATGTGGGTCAGTTCATAGGCGGCTTTCTTGTTCGGCATCGAAAACGTGTCAGACCGTCCGATGAATGCGCGAAGCCTGTTTTCCAGCCCGGGATCACCCGCCATCGGGTCGATTCCACGACGCTGCATCAACCGGCGCGCCTCAGCACGTTGAAGATCCGAAAGCTCAGCATCGGCCAGACCCTCGCGGGCCACCCAGGCACATAGCGCCTCGGCCTTGTTACCGGTCATGCCCAGATCTTCCAGATCCAGACAAATCGACAACAAGAAACGGTAATACTGTGGGAAAAAGCCAAGGCGTTTTTCGACCCCGGCATAAAACCCGTCGTGTGGGATGAGCGCCTGATCGTCCAGGCGCGCCCCGGTGCATTCGAGTATGTTCAGAAGCTCGGCGTTTTCCTTCAACCAGAACACATCATCTCCGAACCGGCGATGTTGTGCGAAACTGGCAATCAAGGCAGACCGGCGGGCTGCCGCGCTCTGACGCTGGGCCGGAACGTTCAGATGGATGACATTTGACATGTGGTTTCCCTTTTCAAATGGCGTCCTCTGAACGCCCCGTGACCAACTTCAGCTAACTCGAGACGGCTCAGCTACCGGACGAGAACATGTGGGTTGCGTCACCCACGGTCGTGTCGCTGTTGGCAACCGGAGCAGACCCGGACGAGAACATCTGAGTGCCTTCACCAGTTGTCGCGTCGGCGGAAGCTGTCGGAGCCGAACCAGACGAGAACATATGCGTGCCTTCACCAGTTGTCGCATCGGCGGAAGCTGTCGGAGCCGAACCAGACGAGAACATATGCGTGCCTTCACCAGTTGTCGCATCGGCGGAAGCTGTCGGAGCCGAACCAGACGAGAACATATGCGTGCCTTCACCAGTTGTCGCATCGGCGGAAGCTGTCGGAGCCGAACCAGACGAGAACATATGCGTGCCTTCACCAGTTGTCGCATCGGCGGAAGCTGTCGGAGCCGAACCAGACGAGAACATATGCGTGCCTTCACCAGTTGTCGCATCGGCGGAAGCTGTCGGAGCCGAACCAGACGAGAACATATGCGTGCCTTCACCAGTTGTCGCATCGGCAGAAGCAGTCGGGGCTGAGCCAGACGAGAACATGTGCGTGCCTTCGCCAGTTGTTGCATCAGCAGAAGCAGCCGGGGCCGAACCAGACGAGAACATGTGCGTGCCCTCACCGGTTGTCGCATCGGCAGAAGCGGCTGGGGCTGAGCCAGACGAGAACATATGCGTGCCCTCACCGGTTGTCGCATCGGCAGAAGCAGATGGGGCTGAGCCAGACGAGAACATGTGAACCAGTTCGCCGGTCAGTGCGGTGCTCGACAGGCTTGGGGCTGACCCGGACGAGAACATTTCAACACCTTCGCCGCTGAATGCGGTCAGATCGGCAGATGGAGCCGAACCGGAAGAGAACAGGTAAGTCGCGTCGCCGGTCAGAGCGTCTGATGCACAGCTCGGTGCGGACCCTGACGAGAACATGGCAGTTCCGTCGCCGTCGAAAAGGCTGATTTCGTCGCTGGCAGTAAGTGTAACGTTTTCATAGACTTTGCGTTGTACGTTCATGGTTTGAAGTCCCCAGTTTGAGAAGTTGGTTGCCTCTTCACGGTTGCACCAGTGACGCGAGTTGAAAACAATTTTTTCTACCATGGCGAGTGACTTTTGAGAGTTATCCACATGAGCTTCGCCTGACAAATTTCTGAGACTCGGCCAAAAGCTATTGTTTCCAATACCGGCAAAAAAACTTATCCACAGGGGGCAAAAAGTCTGGAAATTCCGATTAAACCGTTGATTTACCGCCGAATCAGCCAGAATCGCGTCGCCATTGTTTCCGAATCGTTGATTGACCAGCCTGAGCGATGCGCTGCGGTCTCTTGCCCTGAGCCCATCCATGCGCAATAGATCAGCCGACGCAGCGCCAGGAGAGATGCCATGAAAATCGCCACGTTCAACATCAATGGTATCAAGGCCCGGGCTCAGGCCCTGCCCGCCTGGCTGGATGATGCACAGCCTGATGTGGTTTTACTGCAGGAAATCAAATCGGTGGACGAAGCCTTTCCACGCGCCCTGTTCGAAGACCGTGGATATAATGTCGAGACCCACGGCCAGAAGGGGTTCAACGGGGTGGCGATCCTTTCGAAACTTCCGTTAGAGGATGTCACGCGCGGATTGCCCGGCGACGACAGTGACGAACAGGCCCGCTGGATCGAGGCAACGGTGGTCGGAAAACAGGCGATCCGGCTCTGCGGACTATACCTTCCCAACGGCAATCCCGCTCCGGGCCCGAAATATGACTATAAGCTGGCGTGGATGGACCGTTTGCATGCGCGGGCCAAGGCTTTGCTGGCCAGCGAAGAGGTCGCCTTGATGGCCGGTGACTATAATATCATCCCGCAAGCCGAAGATGCAGCCCGCCCGGATGCCTGGCGTGACGATGCCCTGTTCCGCCCCGAAAGCCGCCTCGCGTTTCAGCGGATTGTGAACCTTGGTTTTACCGAAGCCTTCCGCGCCTGCAACACAGCCCCCGAACAATACAGTTTCTGGGATTATCAGGCCGGGGCATGGAACAGGAATGACGGGATCCGCATCGATCATTTCCTGCTGACGCCGCAAGCCGCCGACCTGCTGCGCGATTGCCAGATCGATAAAGAGATCCGCGGCTATGAAAAGCCCTCTGATCATGTTCCGGTTTGGGTTGATCTGGATCTCTGACGGGGCGTCAGCCTCGTGTCACGTCGTGACGGTATAGCCAGTCAAACTGTCCTAGCATCCGTTTGGGTGCCAGCCTGCCGCCCAGTTTCAATGCCAGATGCGCCGCGCCGCGGACAGGCGGAATGCTCAGATGATACTTCCACGCATTGCCGTTGGCCGCTTTGATGGCGCGCACAACACGATCACGGCGGCGCGCCTGATAGGCGGACAGCCCTGCCCCGGTTGTTTCTGCACCGTCCAGGCAATCTGCCAGAACCCAGGCGTCTTCCAGTGCCATGTTTGCGCCCTGCGCCAGAAAAGGCAACGTCGGGTGGGCCGCATCGCCAAGGATCGCGACACGTCCCTTGTGCCAGGTCTCGGCCACAGGGTGGCGGAACAACCCCCAAAGGGCCACGTCCTCGACCCGCTCCAGCAAAGCCCGCGCCGTTCCATCGAATTCAGAAAAGGCCCGGCGTAGGTTTTTGGGGTCATCGCGGTGCGACCAGCTTTCCGTTGCCCATTCTGCCCGCTCCTGAGCGGCAACAATGTTAACGACCGATCCGCCGCGCAATGGATAACAGACCATATGTCGCCCGGGTCCCATGAAAACCTGTGCTTCGGCCGGAAGGCCCGGATCGTTCGGCACGATCGCCCGCCAGGCAACCTGACCGGTGAAAACCGGTGAATCGGGTTCGTTCAACGCCTCACGCGCCTTCGAATGCAGCCCGTCGGCCCCGATAACCAGATCGGCCCGTTTGTCGGCCCCACTGCAAAGACGCACCACCGGCTCTGGTCCGGCCTCGACCGACGCAACCTTTTGCAGAAGACGTATTTGCACCCCCGCGTCGCGCGCAGCATTTGCCAATATGGTGATCAGATCGGCCCTGTGGACGAAGCGAAAATGCTGATCCGCGGCGAAACGCGCCAGATCCAGTCGCAAAACCTCTCCGGGTTTACGATAGTCGCGCAGAACAACGGCCCGCGCCCGAACCGAGTTTTGCGCCAGCGCCGCGTCCAGCTCCAGCGCCCGGATAACAGCAAATCCGTTAGGGCTGATCTGCAGACCGGCCCCCACCTCGGTAACGGCTTCGGCCTGTTCCAGCACAGTGACCGAAGCACCGCGCTGGCGAAACGCCAAAGCGGCTGCCAGCCCGCCAATGCCACCACCGATGACGATAATATGCTGTCCGTTCAGCGCCATGGTCCGCGCCTTTCCCCTGCAATGTCGGCCCAAGCCGTAAACGCAAAACCGCCAGAGCAACAAGCCCCGGCGGTTTTGCATCTTGTCGCAGGTTGACCGGATCAGTCGTCCCGGTGGACCTTTTCGCGGCGCTCGTGACGTTCCTGGGCTTCCAGGCTCATCGTTGCGATCGGACGTGCATCCAGCCGCTTGAGCGAGATCGGTTCACCGGTCACTTCGCAGTATCCGTATTCGCCTTCGTCGATGCGGCGCAGGGCCGCGTCGATCTTGGCAACCAGCTTGCGCTGACGATCCCGGGTCCGCAGCTCTAGCGCGCGGTCGGTTTCTTCGCTGGCGCGGTCGGCAACGTCGGGAATATTGCGGGTGCCGTCTTGCAGCCCCTCAATCGTATCCCGGCTGTCGCTCATCAGATCGTCTTTCCATTCATGAAGCTTGCGGCGGAAATATTCCACCTGGCGTTCGTTCATGAATGGCTCGTTCTCAGCGGGACGATAATCATCCGGCAGGAAAACTTCTGCTTTCATACCACCTTCACCTTTTTTTGGCGCGGGTTGTTCTGTCGATGTCACGTTATTCACCCGTGCTCCCCTGCGGCTGCATTTACTTCAACATCGTGGAGTTGTCACTAGCTGATGCGCCCGGCGTGCGGGAAAATCTGCACAAGACCCTGTGATCAAAGCACCAACAAACCCACGAAACAAAACAGAAATTCAGAAAGCATATTTACGACCCCTGCCGTCTGGCAAAGGTCCGCTCACCTAAATCGCACCGAAATCAAACCCGACCCCGGCAAGACTGGGGCTCTTTTGGAAAAAACGGCGGCAGAAGGCCACACCTGACGTAACGTAAATCTGATCTGAAATGCCGCCAATGTGTACGAAACATCCACCGAAATGACGTTTGCACGCAGCGTTCCTGTGCCCGCTCGCTTGCCAAAACCGGACCCTGATATTACCAGCGACAAAAGACAGGCGCGCAACCGGCGGGGAGCAGAATCATGAACAAACGCTTTGAAAGCACCAAGGATTACGTCGCAACCGACGACCTTACCATCGCCGTGAACGCGGCCGTGACACTGGAACGTCCTCTGCTGGTCAAGGGCGAGCCGGGCACCGGCAAAACCGAACTGGCCAAACAGGTCGCCGGGGCGCTTGGGCTGACGATGATCGAATGGAACATCAAGTCGACCACCCGTGCTCAGCAGGGCCTGTATGAATACGACGCGGTCAGCCGTTTGCGCGACAGCCAGCTGGGCGAAGAAAAAGTCCACGACGTCCGGAACTATATCAAGAAAGGCAAGCTCTGGCAGGCCTTTGACTCGGATGAAAAGGTCGTTCTTCTGATTGACGAGATTGACAAGGCCGACATCGAATTTCCCAACGATCTCTTGCAGGAACTCGATAAGATGGAGTTCCACGTCTATGAGACCGGCGAAACGGTACGCGCCCGTCAGCGGCCTGTCGTGATCATCACGTCCAATAACGAAAAGGAATTGCCAGACGCGTTCCTGCGCCGGTGTTTCTTCCACTACATCCGCTTCCCGGACGAGGCGACAATGCGCAAAATTGTCGAAGTGCATCATCCCGGGATCAAGGAATCGTTGCTGACCACCGCCCTGACCCAGTTCTTTGAGCTGCGCGAACAGACCGGCCTGAAGAAAAAACCATCGACGTCCGAAGTTCTGGATTGGCTGAAATTGCTGCTGGCGGAAGACCTGACAGCCGAGGATCTGAAACGTGACGGGGCCAATGCCCTGCCCAAGTTGCATGGCGCCCTGCTGAAGAACGAACAGGACGTTCATTTGTTCGAACGGCTGGCGTTCATGGCCCGCAGTCAGCGCTGACCCAGCCTCGATTCGAGATTTCGACGCATTGCCCGCAAATCTGGCGACAATTTTGGACCAACACCGAGAATTGTCGCCAGGACATGAACGACTCGCAAGCAACCACTTTGCTCAATGCGCAGACGGCATGCTGCACCCCGGCAACAACCGACCTATCTTTTCCAACAATTTCAGCGCCTTAGTCTGAAGAAAATTTGTTGCGCCGCCTGAGGGGACGACCAAACGACTGGCGGCGCCCTAATTCTGCCCAGAAAAAGCTTGGTTTTCGGACTAAAAAGTTAACTGTTGTGCCAAGGCCTTATAGGAAAGACTTGAGATCGGCATGACGACAACACCGCCACCGATATTGACCCGCGCCCTCAGGCCGGATGATCAGGCCGATTGGACCACCATGTGGACCGGCTACCTTGAGTTCTATGAAACATCGGTTCCGGAAAACGTTTTTGCCACGACGTTTGATCGTTTGCTGGGCGATGACCCGCAGGATTTCAATTGCATCATCGCCGAACAGAACGGCCGACCCGTTGGCCTGACCCACTATCTGTTTCACCGTCACGCCTGGAAGGTCGAAAACGTCTGTTATCTGCAAGATCTGTACGCCCTGCCAGAAACACGCGGCACCGGCGTCGGGCGCGCGTTGATCGAAGCGGTGTATGCCGCCGCCGACGAAGCCGGTGCACCATCCGTCTATTGGCTTACACAAGACTTCAATCACACCGCCCGGCAGCTTTATGATCGGATCGGCCAGAAAACCCCCTTTATCAGGTACCAGCGATGATCATCCGTTCCTTGTGTTTCTGTCTGGCCGTGACGGTTGCCGGGTGTGCCAGCGTCCCGATCGAAGACACGCCAACCCGCGCCAATACATCGTCCACCGCCTTGCCGCCGATGAAAGCGTTTTCCAGCCCGCATCCCGATGCGCCTGCACGCTCTAACAGCAACATTGCAGCAGACTTTCTGTCGTTGCATTTCGAGTTGGAAAGTGGCCGCGCCCTGCCCGCCTTTACCCGGTTCGAAGCCCCGATCACGGTTCGCGTCACCGGACAGCCACCAGCCAGTCTGGGCCCGGATCTGAGCCGCCTTTTATCACGATTGCGCCGCGAGGCCGGGATCGACATCACGCAAGTGTCCGGCGGCGACGCCAACCTGACCATCGAAGTGGTCCGCCGGGCCGAGATCCGCAAAGCCCTGCCGCAAGCCGCCTGCTTCGTGGTTCCCAACGTGTCGAGCTTGCGGGAATACCGCAACAACCGGCGCAATCCCAAGACAGACTGGACAAAGCTGCAAAGCCGCGACCGTCTGGCGATCTTTGTTCCCGGTGATGCCAGCCCCCAGGAACTGCGCGATTGTTTGCACGAAGAACTGGCACAAGCCATTGGCCCGCTGAACGACCTCTACCGCCTGCCCGATTCCGTTTTTAACGACGACAACGTGCACACCGTACTGACCGGGTTTGACATGCTGATCCTGCGCGCGACCTATGCGCCAGAATTGCACACCGGGATGTCCCGTGATCAGGTGGCGACGCGTTTGCCTGCCATTCTGGCCCGTGAAAACCCGCGTGGCGGTGGCGTCGCAAGCCGCCAGATCCAACCGACACCTCGTGAATGGATCACAGCCGTGCAAACCGCGCTTGGCCCTGGCACCGATCCGGCAACCCGACGCAGTGCGGCGATCAGCGCGGCGCGCACGGCTGGCGAACAAGGCTGGCAGGATCATCGCCGCGCCTTCAGCCTGTATATGCTGGGACGCATGACCCAGGCCTATGATCCGGCCAGCGCTCAGGCGCATTACAATACGGCCCTGAAACTGCTCAGCCAGACCCCGGCCACCGATCTGCATCGCGCCTATATCACCACGCAGACGGCAGCCTATGCGATCACGATAGGTGACGGCGATACCGCTCTGCGCCAGATCAAGCCGATGCTTAGCGTGGCCCGCCAACACGAAAACGCCGCCCTTTTGTCGACGCTGATGCTGTTGCAGGCCGAAGCGCTGGATATGACCGGACGTCCTGATCAGGCCCGCGCGGTCAGGGTGGACAGTCTGGGCTGGGCGCGCTACGGCTTCGGCTCGGATTGGGCGGTTCGGGCCAAGATGCAGGAAGTCGCGGCCCTGAACCCCCACATGGGTTTGGGCGGATAATACAACATGATTGTCATTTTTGCGGTGCTGGCTGGCGCCATACTCGGCGCGCTGACGGCGAAAAAACGTAACGGCAAACCGGCGGATATTGCGCAGTACGCGGCGGTCTATGCGATTGCTTTTGGCATTGTTGGAATGCTAGCAACAATCATGATCCACCGCGCAGCAGTATAAGCCATGTTCCTTCCCTTCTTCGAGAATCTGCGCAAATCCGGCGTTCCGGTGTCTTTGCGCGAATATCTGACATTTCTCGAAGGCATGAAGGTGGGCTTGTCGACTTATGACGTGGAAGCGTTCTATTACCTCGCCCGCACGGCAATGGTGAAAGACGAACGCAACATCGACAAGTTTGACCGCGCCTTCGGGGCGACCTTCAAAGGGCTTGAAGCAATCAGCGCCGAAGCCGTGCTGGAAGCTGTCGATATTCCCGAAGAATGGCTGCGCAAGATGGCCGAAAAGCACCTCAGCGCCGAAGAAAAGGCCGAAATCGAAGCCATGGGTGGCTTTGACAAGCTGATGGAGACGTTGAAAAAACGTCTGGAAGAACAAGAAGGCCGGCATCAGGGCGGCAGCAAATGGATCGGCACCGCCGGAACCTCGCCCTTTGGGGCTTATGGGTACAACCCCGAAGGGGTCCGCATCGGCCAGAAAGAAAGCCGCAACAAAAGCGCGGTCAAAGTCTGGGACAAACGCGAATTCAAGAATTTCGATGACACGGTCGAACTGGGCACCCGCAATATCAAGGTGGCGCTGAAACGTCTGCGCCGCTGGGTCCGCGAAGGCGCGCAGGAAGAACTTGATCTGGACGGTACAATCCGTTCCACAGCCGAAAACGGCTATCTCGACGTGAAAACCCGCCCTGAACGGCACAACGCTGTCAAAGTGCTGCTGTTTCTGGATGTTGGCGGGTCGATGGATCCGCATATCAAGGTTGTGGAAGAGCTGTTTTCCGCCGCCCGGACCGAGTTCAAGCACCTCGAATACTTCTATTTCCACAACTGCCTCTATGAAGGCGTGTGGCGCGACAACCGCCGCCGCTGGGACCAGCAGTTGCCGATGGATGAAGTCCTGCGCACCTATGGGTCCGACTATAAGTGTATCTTTGTCGGTGACGCTTCGATGTCACCTTACGAAATTGCCTATCCCGGTGGTGCCAACGAACATTGGAACGCCGAATCCGGTCAGGTCTGGCTGGGCCGCGCACGCGAACAATGGGCGTCGAATCTGTGGATCAATCCGGTGCCCCAGAAATACTGGGAATACACCCATTCGATCAGCATGATCCGCGAAATTTTTGACGACCGGATGGTGCCGATGACCCTGCAGGGCTTGGAAAAAGGCATGCGCGAACTCACGCGCTGACTTGCGCGGCCTTTCCGACAGCCAGAAGAAAGAGTCCGGTTCCGCAAGGCTCCCCCTGGCAGGTGCGACATATGTCAAAAAATGGGCCGGGTTTCCCCGGTCAGGATCTAAGGCAACGCCGCACCGGCCAGTCGCATCGCGTCGATCATGTTCTCGGCATCCTGCCCGCGTTTGTACATCCGATGCAGGGATGACACGTATCCAGTCATGTCCAGTGGTTGGATCTCCCAGGCACGAGCCCATGTGGTTTTTGCTTGATCCAATTGACCATCGCGGGCCAGTGAAGCCGCAAGGAACCTGTAAGCGGATCCATTGCCAGGGTTTTGACGTATCGCGAAATGCGCATAGTTAATTGCGTCGCTGTAACTCCCGGATTGAAACGCAACAACCGACATCGGGGCGTAAACCCAATCGATATTTATGTCGCGCGGCCCCAGACGGGCGGCCATCTTCAGGTGTTCCAATGCGGAATCACAATGCTCGGGACCGGAAAAAGCCAGCGCCATTCCCATCGACAGATGACATACAAAACTGTGCGGACTGAGATTGACGGCAGTCGTGGCTTCCCGAACGGCCCCGTCATGGTCGCCGCTTGCCCATAACAGCAGGCTCAGATTGGCATGCGCGCCTTCGTTGTTGGGATCCAGCGCAATTGCAGCATGGGCGGCCTGCGTTCCATCTTTGATGACGTCCATTGGCGACCGGTTTCCCAGCCCCCAGAGCAACTCGAACATACAAGCCATAACCACGGCCGAATGAATTGCAGCGCTTCCACCCGTGGCCTGAATTTCAGCCCGGCAAATCGCCTGCCCTTTGGCGTTATCGTCGGGATTGTAACGGTAGATATGCCAATACGCCTTCATCAGGCGTTCCCAGGACTGAAGATCCTCAAATCGTTTTTCGGCAGATGCCCTGACATCGGCGGCCCGGATTTCGCTCCCGACGGCCCCGGCAACATTCATCGTGATTTCGTCCTGCACGTCGAAAATGTCATCAACCGGGCCATCATAACGTTCCGCCCAGACGTGATTTCCGGTCGCGGCTTCAATCAACTGCGCAGTGATACGCACGCGGTCCCCTGCGCGCCTGACGCTGCCTTCCAGAACAAACCGCACCCCCAGATCCTTGCCGACCATGCGAATGTCCACCGCCTTGCCGCGGTATGTAAAACTGCTGTTCCGGGCAATAACAAACAGATCACTGTGCCGGGAAAGGGCTGTGATCACGTCCTCGGCGATACCGTCGGCAAAATACTCCTGTTCGGGATCACCCGACATGTTGTCAAAGGGAAGCACCGCGATGGACGGCTTTTCCGGCAGTTGCAGTACGACGTCTTCGGGCAGAGTTTGAAGCGCCTCGACGCCGTCGGTCCATTGCCATACCTGAACTGGTCGGTCGATATTCTTCAACTCCTGCCCGCCAAGATCATCAAAACTCAGATCAAGCCGGTCCCGGACCTGATCATACACAGCGCTCGAAACACAAACCGAGCCGGGTGCTGCCAGAGATTCAAGTCGGGCCGCCACATTCACTCCGTCACCGTGAATATCACCACCATCTATCACCACATCGCCAAGATTGATGCCCACGCGAAACGTGAGGCGGCGATCCTCGGGCCGGTCACTGTTCCAGCCCAACATCGTCCGTTGAACGATGACGGCGCAGGTCACGGCATCGACAGCGCTGGCAAATTCGACAAGTATGCCATCCCCCATCAGCTTCACGATCCGGCCACGGTTTTCTGCGATGGCAGGGTCAACCACATCTGCCCGCGCGGTTCGCAGCGCAGCCAGCGTGCCGGTTTCGTCCAGCCGTATCATGCGGCTGTATCCAACTACGTCGGCAGCAACTATCGCGGCAAGGCGGCGTTCCATCTAGGCTTCTCCAGTTTCATCAAGCCTAACAAGACAAGGTAGCCGGTACCAGCAGCAGTTGAACGTGTCAGACCCCCGTCACCAGGCCAACCGAGCTCAGAACCGATCCTGGCCGGCGCGAGAACATGCGGTAAATGGCGGTATCAAAGATACATTTTCTCGAGTTCGCGTGCTTGTGCGACACTGGTTCGATAGCTTCACAAGTCCTGATTCGAAAGGGTTTCCGATGTTCCGCCATTCCCTGTTTGCCTTTGCCCTGACAACGCTCGCCGTGCCTGCCACTGCCCAGTTCAAACCCTCGCCGGAATCCCTGCAAGGGCTGTATCCGGGCAAGGCCTATTCTCCCTATGCGCAGCGCAGTTTCCCCAGTCAGGTGTTCTGGGGCGATACCCACCTGCACACAGGGTATTCCATGGATGCGGGGTTGTTCGGCAACTCGACCGGTCCCGATACCGCCTTTCAGCTGGCCCGCGGTGAAGAAGTCGAAAGCGCATCCGGCCAGCCGATCAAGCTGGCCCGCCCGCTGGACTGGCTGGTCCTGACCGAACATTCAGACGGTATGGGCATGATCTTTGATCTGCAAAAAGGCGCGCCGAATATCCTGGCCAGCGAACAGGGCAAACGCTGGAGCGAAGCCATCCAACAGGGTGGCGACGCATCAGCCGCAGCCGCGCTGGACCTGATCACCAACTTCTCGCAGGGCACGATGGACGAAGCCCTGATTGTCGATTACTCGCCCGGTTCGCCCATCTATGCCTCGGTCTGGGATGATATCGTCAACACGGTCGAGAAATACAACGAACCCGGTCGCTTCACAGCGTTTATCGGGTACGAATGGACCTCGCTTGAAAAAGGCAACAACCTGCATCGCAACGTGATCTATCGCGACGACGCCGATAAAGCGTTGCAGATGCAACCAATGGTCACCCAACCGCCTGTTGGCAGCAATGATCCGATGGATTTCTACAATTGGCTCGAAGATTACGAGGCCAAGACAGGCGGACAAGTCTTTGCGCTGGCCCATAACGGCAACCTGTCCAACGGCATCATGTTCCCGACCGAAACCCGGTTCACCGGCGATCCGGTCGATGAGGCCTATGTCAAAGCCCGCGCCAAATGGGAGCCGTTGTATGAAATCACCCAGATCAAGGGCGATGGCGAAACCCACCCGCGCCTCAGCCCCGACGACGAATTTGCCGACTATGAAACATGGGACGCTGGCAACCTTGATCTGAGCTCAGCTAAAACCGACGACATGCTGCAGCGTGAATATGCCCGCGAAGCCTTGAAACAAGGCTTCATGCTGGAAAAGAAGTTCGGCGTGAACCCCTATAAGTTTGGCTTCTCCGGTGCCACCGACAGCCACACGTCGCTCTCCACAGCCGACAGCGACAACTATTTCGGCAAAGCCACAAATGCCGAACCGTCAACCACCCGCGCCACGCATCCGTTCACCGAAACCGAAAACGGTATTTTCCCGGGCTGGTCGCTTGTGGCCTCTGGCTATACCGGTGTCTGGGCCGAAGATAACACGCGCGCATCGCTGTGGGACGCGATGGTGCGGCGCGAGGTTTACGCCACCACTGGCCCCCGCATGGCGGTGCGCTTCTTTGGCGGATGGGACTTTGACGACAACGACCTGCGTTCGCGCCAACCTGCCTTCCGCGGCTATGAAAAAGGCGTTCCCATGGGCGGCGACATGCGCCCTGCAACCAGCGATGCGCCAACCTTCATGGTTTACGCCCTGCGCGACCCAATCGGAGCCAACCTGGACCGCATTCAGATCGTCAAAGGCTGGATTGATGACGCCGGCGAGTTGCACGAAAAAGTCTATGATGTTGCGTGGTCAGATGACCGCACGCCGCGCGACGGCGGCAAACTGCCCCCCGTGGGCAGCACCGTCGATATCGAGGCCGCCAATTACACCAACACGATCGGCGCGTCCGAACTGGCCACGGTCTGGGCTGATCCTGATTTCGACCCGGCACAGCAGGCATTCTATTATGCCCGCGTGATCGAAATCCCGACCCCGCGTTGGGTTCTCTACGACAAGATCCGTCTGGGTGCCGAGCTGCCCGAAGACGCTGTCCTGATCGGACAGGAACGCGCCTATACCTCGCCGATCTGGTACAAGCCCTGACAATTCGGCGGGGCCGCCTGACGGCCCTGCCCCAACCCCAAAGTTGGAGCACTCAAATGACCCGTACACCTTCGCTGATTGCACTTCTGGCCGGTCTCGCCACCCCTGCGCTGGCTCAGGACATGCTGCCGTCGCCCGAACACACGGCCACGAAATTCCAGGCCGATCACTTTTCACCCTACGCCGGGCGCGCCTTCCCGACCCGCGTCTTGTGGGGCGATACGCACCTGCACACCGAAGTGTCGGTCGATGCCGGCACCATGACCCGCCTCAGCCAGGAAGACGCCTATCGCTTTGCCCGGGGCGAAGAAGTCACCACCACGCACGGGCTCAGGGCCAAACTGTCCCGCCCTCTGGACTGGCTGGTGATCGCCGATCACGCTGAAATGTACGGGCTGATGCCCCAGCTTCTGGCAGGCAATCAGGACATCCTGTCCAATCCCACCGGCAAGGAATGGCACGACAAGCTGACCAGCGGTGATCCTCAGGTTGCCTTTGACACAGCGATGGAGATCGTGGCCTCCCTCTCCGGTGACGTGCCGCCCATCGACAACCCCAAAGCCACCAAAAGTGCGTGGCAGGAGTATACCGCGCTGGCCGAACGCTATAACGACCCCGGCAGTTTTTCCGCTATCATCGGGTTTGAATGGACCTCGATCGGCGCCGATAACATTCACCGAAACATCCTGTTCCGCGATGATGCCGATCTGGCCAACATGGTGCTTCCGTTTTCGCAATTTGACAGCAAAAATCCGGAAGATCTCTGGGCCTATCTGGCCGACTACGAAGACCGCAGCGGCGGCGACATCATGGCCATCGCTCATAACGGCAACCTGTCAAACGGGCGCATGTTTGCCACCACCAATTTCGACGGCTCGCCCCTTGACCCCGAACTCGCCGCCCTGCGTGCCCGGTTCGAAAAGGTCTATGAAGCCACCCAGATCAAAGGCGACGGCGAGGCACATCCGATGCTCTCCCCCGATGACGAATTCGCCGATTTTGACACCTGGGACGCCGCCAACCTGAACGGAACCGTCGCCAAAACACCCGAGATGCTGCCACATGAATACGCGCGCGAGGCGCTGAAACTCGGGCTTGAGATCGAACAGGACTTGGGCGTGAACCCGTTCAAGGTCGGCCTGATCGGCTCAACCGACTCTCATACCGGTATGGCCACGGCGGAAGAAGAGAACTTTTTTGGCAAGCACTCTGGCGTCGAACCTGAACCGAACCGCTGGGAACATATGGTGATCGAAGCGCCAAACCCCGAATTCACCATCTATGGCTGGAAACAGGCCGCCGGTGGCTATGCCGGGGTCTGGGCCACCGAAAACACCCGCGAAGCGATCTGGGACGCGTTTTATCGCCGCGAAGTCTATGCCACCACCGGCCCGCGCATGACCGTGCGCTTTTTCGGCGGCTGGGATTTCGCACCCGAAGACGCGGCCTCGCGCCTGCCCGCTGATATCGGTTATGCCAAGGGTGTTCCGATGGGCGGTGACCTGCCAGCCGCGCGTGGCGAGGGTGCTCCGACCTTCCTGACCGCCGCCCTCAAGGATGCCTATTCGGGTAATCTCGACCGCATCCAGATCGTCAAAGGCTGGGTCAACGCTGACGGAACGCGCGACGAAAAGGTTTACGATGTAAGCTGGTCCGGCGACCGCGCGCCGGATGCCAACGGCAAGCTTCCTGCTGTCGGCAACACGGTCGACGTGCCCAACGCCACATGGACCAACAGCATCGGCGCGCCCGAGCTGCTGTCCTACTGGCAGGATCCCGATTTCGACCCTGCGCTGCCGGCCTTCTACTATGCCCGCGTGATCGAAATCCCCACCCCGCGCTGGACAGCATATGAAGCGAAACGGTTCGGTGTCACCATGGATCCCGAGGTCCCCATGACGGTGCAGGAACGCGCCTATACCTCGCCGATCTGGTACATGCCCAAAGGATAAAATGCGTTTTTCGCTTCTTTCTTGTTTCCAAATACCCAAATCCCCGGCCCGCCCCAGGCATATCCGCTTGTCGGGCCGGGCCATCGGCCCCATATCTGTAACATGCTCAAGTTCACGCCCATCCTTTTGGCCGTCGTCTATGCCTTCGTCATGTACCGGTTTTCGGTCTGGCGCACGCATCGGTCGCTGGACATGCAATCCACCGAACTGGCGGATCCGCGTTTGAAAGCCCTGACGGATCGCTTGGCCGCAGCGCTCGGGGTGGCCCGGATTCCCGTCTATGTGTACGAGATTGATCCGGTCAACGGCCTCGCGGCCCCGGATGGGCGGATCTTCATCACCCGTGGGTTCTATCGCAAATACCAGAACGGCGAGGTCACCGGAGAAGAACTGACCAGCGTCATCGCGCATGAACTGGGCCACGTTGCCTTGGGCCACGCGCGCAAGCGGATGATCGATTTTTCCGGCCAGAACGCTCTTCGCACCGCGCTTGCTTTGGTCTTGGGCCGTTTTATCCCGTTTGTCGGCGTCTGGATTGCCAATTTGGTCACCATGATGCTGGCCGCAGGCCTGTCACGATCCGATGAATACGAGGCTGATGAATACGCGGCCGCGTTGCTAACCAAAGCCGGTATCGGCACCGATCCCCAAAAGACCCTGTTTTCCAAGCTTGAGGACCTGACCCAGGCCCGCGCTGGCGTTGCGCCTGCGTGGTTGATGAGCCACCCCAAAACCGATGACAGGATCGCTGCGCTCGAAAAGCTTGAAACGCGCTGGAACAGCGTGACTTAAACCGCGGCTCAGCTTTGCGCCAATGCCTTACCAAGGCGTGGCAATCGCGCTTTCTTCATCAATCCGCGCATCTCCCAGGTCTGCCCGGACAGCCGGTTGGCTTCTGCCAGCACAGACTGTCCGACCAAGCCCAAACCTTGGGGATCCTTCTGCCAAAGACTGAACAGGAAGCCATCCGGCTCAAGCCGGTCCAGCCCTTCTTCGGCCAGAATGTTCTTTGGGAAATCCTGCCGGTTCACCGTCAGGATCGCATCCGCAGACGCTGCAACGGCCACCGCCAGCACATGCAGATCACCTGTGTCCGGCAACCACAACCGCGCCTCGATGCCCGGCGCTGCGGGCCGTTCCGCATCTGGCCATGCCGCGCGCAACAAGGCAATCTCGGCGCGCGCCTGCGCCTCGCCGGTCGGCCCCAGCTTGAGAGATGCCCGCGCCCATTCTTCCAAAATCCGCTCAGACCAGAGCGGCGTGAAATGTCCCAGCCGCGCCGCGCCCAACAGGACTTCGCGCATAACCGTTGGAAACAGGACGCAGGTATCCAGGACAAGTCTCACAGCCGGTAAAACAGCGCCTTGAGGTACCCGGTTTCCGCCAGTTGCGGCAGTTGCGGATGATCCGGCCCGGCTGATCCGGTATGCAACAGCTGCGCGCTGCGCCCGGCCCGCCCGATACCGCGATTGCATGCGGTGCGGAATTTGCCCAGATCTGCCGCGTGCGAACACGAACACAGCCCCAGATATCCGCCCTCGGCCACCAGCGAAGCCGCCAGCCGCGCCACACGCTCATAAGCGCGCAACCCGGGGTCCAAGGCTTGTTTCGAAGGCGCGAATGCGGGCGGATCACAAATCACCACGTCAAACTGCGCGCCTTCGTCAACAAGGGCGGTCATCACTTCGAACGCATCGCCCTGCCGGATCGAAAACACGTCGCCAACACCGCTTTCACGTGCGCCATTTTCGGCCAACGACAGAGCCGCCGCAGAGCCATCCACGGCCAATGCACTTCCGCCACCGGCCGCCAGCATCGCCAAAGCGAAGCCACCGACATGCGAAAACACGTCTAGAACCCGCGCGCCGGGGGCGACAAGCCGCGCAGCGAAGGCATGATTGGGGCGCTGATCATAAAACAGCCCGGTCTTCTGCCCGCCTGTCAGATCGGCCATATAGGTCGCGCCGTTCATCGGCACGGCCACCGGAGCCGTTGGCAAGTCACCGCGCAACACGTCCGAGGCATCGTCCAGTCCCTCTAATGCGCGGGTCCTGCCACTGGCGTTCTTCAAAATCGTAGACACCCCGGTCACCTCGGCCAAAGCCTCGCTCAGGGCGTCCAGATGGGTTTCGGCCCAGGCCGCATTGGGCTGAACCACGCAAGTGTCGCCGAAACGGTCGATGATCACGCCCGGCAATGCATCGCCTTCGGCATGGATCAGACGATAAAACGGCGCATCAAACAGCTGTTCGCGCAAAGCCAGCGCCCGCGACAGGCGCTGCGCAAACCAGTCCTTGTCCACCACCGCATCAGGATCCCGGTCCAGCATCCGGCAAAAAATGCGCGAGTTCGGGTTCACTGCCACCAGACCCAAAGGCGAACGTGCCTCGTCCTCCAGTACGGCCAGACTGCCGGGGGCAATCGCCTTGGTGCGGCGATCACTTACGATTTCATTGTCATAAACCCAGGGCGCGCCGTGCCGGATGGCACGGGCGTTGGCTTTGGGCTTAAGGCGAACACGGGGTCGATCAAACGACGAAGAGGGCGCTGTCATAGCGCCCTCTTACTGGGATTGTTCGCTAGAAAAAAGGGCTCAGAGACGGTTGGCCCACTGGATCAGGCCCAGCGATGCATTCTGATACCCTTCGGGGTTGGTCAGTTCCTGCCGGATGACCTCGGCCACGTAAGCGTTGATCCGCACCTTCTGGGTCAGGCCACGCGCTTCGGCTTCCAGCGCCTCTTGCCCACCAAAGGCTTGCAAGTCGGCATCCACCGTACGCACGGGCATCAGGATTTCGCCGGTCTTGGGGTCGGTCAGAACCATGTCGAAACTGATCGAATGCACGCCACCTGTTGAATAACGCGCCTTTTCAGTCAGGGCATGAAAGCGGTTGACCTGAACTTCGAGGTTCGCATGAATCGGTCCGTTCAGCGGTGCTACGCCCTGTGTCAGGGCATCCTGCATGATTTTGGCAACCTGAGCGTGACGGTCCCCCATCGGGTCTCCGCGCCAGACAATGTCACCAAACGGCAGATAACTGTTGCGTTCGGATACTTTCAGCGAGCGCGGCACGCGGACACTGACGGCATCGATGGTCACCGGCGCCTGCCCCACCACAAGCTGTGATGTCAACTGACCGCCGCCCTCACGCTGTGTCGATGCCACAACGGCAGCCTGCTGGGCCGGTATCTGGTCAGCGGTCTGGCTGGACTGGTATCCAGCCGGTGCAGCAGTGGCCCCGGTCGGAAGGGCTTCGAACGGCATATTCCGGGTTGGAACATCAATCGTGGCACACGCCGACAAGCTTAGCCCAACACCCATTGCCAACATCAGTCCTGCGAATTTCATAACGCTTCTCCTTGAACACGCGGCGAAACGGAATTCGCCCTTGGTTTGGAACAAGGGATGCTGCCGAATTAGGGCAAAATTGGGACAAACTTAGCGCGATTTGAAGATTTCGGGCCTTTGGGCAGCCTCGTGTGACTTATCTGCAGCGCAGCACATCATGGTCGCGGGCGTGATTTCCAGCCGCCCCGGCGGCGCGGTTTCGTCATGCTTTCGGTTCCATCGCGCAATACAGTCGTCATTGGGTGATCGGGCGCATCCGGCGCGTATCGGTCGATCAGCGCGGTGATCGAGCTTGCGGTGTCATGTTCAGCCGACAGGCTCAGCGCCCAGTCCAGGAAAATACTGCGACATTCTTCGGCTGTGATGCCGTCAATGCGATACGCTTCGCGGATCAGACCCTTGTGGTCTTCCGGCATGTCACCCTTCATCGCAGTCCTCCGTCGTGAGTGCACTGGCGATCAAAACCGCCGCCCGGTCATAGCCTTGCTCAAGCGCTGCCTGCAAGTCTTCGACGCTGTCATAGCCGGTACTTCGGCACAGGAAGTCAACCCCGCCATCTCCGATACGACCGGCATCGATCCCTTTGCCCGAGATCAGCTTGCCCGCCGTTTGCACCGACCAGAACAAGTCATAGATGTCTGTGAGGTCTGCTGCGGCCCCGGCGTCCAGCCAGCCACAGTCGACCCCGGCCAGAAGACCACCCGCCACACTGTGCGACGCAGACCCTGCCAAAAGCGCGCCCGCTTGTGACAACAGTTCGATATCCTGCATCCGGCCCGGCCCGATCTTTGCGTCCCACACGCCATCCGGCGCCTTGGCCGCCGCGATGCGGTCTCGCATATCGGCCACATCGCCCAACAGCTTGCCCCGGTCTTTGGGGGCGGCCAAAACCTCTTGCCGAAACGCTTCGACATCCCCGGCCAGACCATCATCGCCCGCGACAACCCGGGCACGGGTCAGGGCCAGATGCTCCCATGTCCAGGCTTCGGTGCGTTGGTAATTGGTAAAGCTTGCCCAACTGGTCGCCACCGGTCCCTGACTTCCCGACGGGCGCAGGCGCATGTCGACCTCGTAAAGCTTGCCCTGGCTCATCGGGGCCGTCAGCGCCGTGATCAGAGCCTGCGTGAGACGCGCATAATACGGTCGCGCCGCCAGCGGTCGCGGCCCGTCCGAACTGTCAGCATCGCCCGGATCATAGATCACGATGATATCCAGATCGGACTGCGCATTGATCCGCCCTGCCCCAAGCGACCCCATGCCAACGACGGCAACCCCACGCCCCGGAGGGGCACCGTGTTTGCGGGCGAACTGGTCAATGACAACCGGCGTCATCGCCGAGATCACAGCACCAGCCAGCCCGGCGTATTCCTCTCCGGCCTGCCCAGCATCGATCAAGCCGCGCAAATGATGAACTCCGATCCGGAAATGCCATTCTTTCATCCAGCGCCGCGCCGTATCCAGTTGCGCTTCGTAATCGGTTTCACCGGCCAGAGTGTCCGCCAGATCGGCCCGCAAGGCCGCTTCGCCCGGCCATTTGGCAAAGAAATCCCCGCCGATCACAGCGTCGAACACACCCGAGTTGCGCGACAGGAATCCCGCCAGTTCGGGCGATGTGCCGACAATATCAATCAGCAGATCAACCAGTTGCGGGTTCGCTTCGAACAGCGACAAAAGCTGCACACCGGCTGGCAATCCGGCCAGGAACCCGTCCAGCGCCAGCAAAGCCTCCTCGGGTTTTGCGGTACGCGCAAGACGGGCCAAAAGATCGGGTTTCAGGCGGTGGAAAATATGCCGGGCCCGCTCGGTTCTGAGCGCGGGATAGTTGGTCCAGCGGCTGATGATGTCGGTATCAAATTCCGGAGCATCGACCAGCTCCGTTGGGGCGGCGTCGGGGGCAAAGAAGTCTTCGGTCAGATCGTGCACTTCCACCAGTCGCCGTTTCACATCCCCGATCAGCGTGGCCCGGTCGATCCCCATCAAACAAGCAACGCGCTCGATCCCGTCGTCCGTGGTCGGCATCTTGTGGGTCTGCGCGTCATTCACCATCTGGATGCGGTGTTCGACGGTGCGATGGGCGCGGTAATGCTCGACCAGAACGGTCGAGACATCTTCCGCGACCCAGCCCTTGGCAGTCAGCGCCTCTAAGCCTTCGACAGTGCCCCGAACCCGCAGGTCACGATCGCGACCCCCGGCGATCAACTGGCGGGTCTGGGTGAAAAACTCGATCTCGCGAATGCCGCCGCGCCCCAGTTTCATGTCATGCCCCGGCACGACAACCGGCCCGTGCCCGCCCTTGTTCTCGCGAATGCGCAGACGCATGTCATGCGCATCCTGTATGGCTGCAAAATCCAGATGTCGCCGCCAGACGAAAGGCCGTAAGGTGCGCAGGAACCGCGTGCCTGCCTCGATATCCCCGGCGCAGGGCCGCGCCTTGATATACGCGGCACGCTCCCACGTGCGACCAAGGCTTTCGTAATAGGTTTCAGCCGCTGCCATCGCCATGCAAACCGGGGTCACTGCCGGGTCAGGCCGCAGGCGCAGGTCGGTGCGAAAAACATACCCTTCCGCAGTCCGGTCGTTCAGCAGCGCACTCATGTGGCGTGTGGCCCGGGTCATGCCCTGACGCGCCTCGAAATAATCGTCGGGATTAAACCGGGTTTCGTCGAACAGGCAAATCAGATCAATGTCCGAGCTGTAATTCAGCTCGTACGCGCCCATCTTGCCCATCGCAAGCACGGTCATCCCGCCAGCTGTTTCGATGTCGTCTTCGGTCATGCCCGGCAGTTTCTTGCGCTTTATCAACTTGGCAATCTCGGATTTAAGCGCCACATCGCAGGCCAGACCGCCGTACTCTGTCAGCAATCCGGTGACCTTCTCCAAAGGCCAGGCGCCAGCAAGATCCGCCAAGGCCGTTATCAGCGCCAAACGTCGTTTGCCCTGTCGCAACCCGACCGGCAACTGATCCGGCGCCAGAGACCGGACAGTATCAAACAGATCCGCCACCCTGGCATCAGGATCATCCAAGGCCCCCACCAGCCAATCGGCTTCGCGCGCGATCAACCCGTTCAGATAGGGGCTGGACCCGCCAACGCCTTCGATCAAGGCCGCGTGGTCGTCGGACAGGTCGGGGATGGATGCCCGCGTTTCGGCCCCTAAAGCTGGGTCAAACGGGCGCGGCAGGCGGGTGATGGTCAGAGCATTGGACATGTTCGCAACGTGCGACTGCCCAAGGGGGACGTCAATGGGTTGAATTCGCGCGGGGACAGCGCGACATTCCCGATATGAGCAAAAGCCTGAAACGCGTCCGCGCCGCTTTGGAAGCCGCCGGGGTGACACCCGAGATCAAGGAAACCCAAGGGTCACGCACCGCTGCCGATGCGGCAGCCGCCGTAGGATGTGACATTGACCAGATCGTCAAGTCGATTGTCTTTCGCGGCGACGTGTCCGGCCGCGCGATCCTGTTTCTGACCGCAGGCGGCAATCAGGTCGATCCGGACAAAGCCAGCGTTTTGGCCGGTGAACCGCTGGGCAAGGCGGATGCAGCATTGGTTCGCGCACAAACCGGCTTCGCCATTGGTGGGGTGTCGCCCGTGGGCCATTTGACCCCGATCCGCTGCTTTATGGATGCCCGTTTGAGCGATTTTGATACGATTTGGGCCGCTGCAGGCACGCCAAACCATGTTTTTCCGGTCAATCCAACCTTTCTGAAAGATATTTCCAAAGCGCAGGTCTCTGATTTCAAACAGTAAAAACGAAAAATGTAAAAAACCTTCACATCGAACCTTGCAAACCCGACGGCAAATCCCGATCTCTTGTAATGTGAAGAGCATTCACATTCACCCCGACGAGGAGAGACCAAAACCATGACAACCATGACCGACCCCCTCCCTGCCCCGGAGAACCCGGGCTGGTTTTACCGCGCAGAAGCTTGGCTTGACGACAAGGGCAAAGGTGCCTGGATCGCCACTATGGTTCTGGGCTTTGTCTTCTTCTGGCCAGTTGGTCTGGCCGTTCTGGCCTATATGATCTGGAGCAAACGCATGTTCAGCAAGTCCTGTCGCCGCAGCGGACGCGGCCACCGTAACGCCTGGAGCAACGAGCGCGAATGGCAACGCAGCGCCATGAAGGCCGCCGCTCCCAGTGGAAACTCGGCTTTCGACCAGTACAAAGCTGACACGCTGGCCCGTCTGGAACACGAACAAAGCGAGTTCGAAAATTTCCTCGAACGCCTGCGTGACGCCAAGGATAAGGCCGAATTCGACCAGTTCATGGACGAACGCGCCCACCGTGCCCCGGATCCGTCTGACGACGATCAACCCGATCAGGCCGCCTGATCCGCACGCAACCCACATCCCGGCCCCGGACCAAACTCCGGGGCCGTTGTCATCTTACCCCTGAGCATCGGTGCCATGTCCCTGCTTCCTGATCCGTTTCAACAACCCCAGTTCTATGACTCGGTCCCGACCAAGCGCCTGATCGCCTGGATTGCCGACACCGTGATCATCCTTGCGCTGGCCCTGCTGACCGTTCTGATGACGGCTTTTGTCGGCCTGTTTATCTGGCCATTCCTGTATCTTGCGATCGGGTTTGCCTATCGCGTTGTGACCATCGCGAATGGCTCGGCCACGTTGGGCATGCGGTTTGCCGGGATCGAACTGCGCGATGCCCATGGCGCGCCTTTGGATATGGGGCAAGCGATCGCACACACTGCCGGATACACGATTAGTATATCGCTTCCCGTCATTCAGGTGGTCTCGGTCGCCATGATGCTGACCGGAAGCCGTGGACAGGGCCTGACTGATGCCTTCCTTGGTACCGTGATGCTCAATCGCCGCGCCACAATCTGACCGGATGAGAACCCGCTTGGCGGGTTCGAAAACCGTTGCTATCATCCAGCGAAACAATTTCTGAGTTCCTGATGCGTCACACGCTGCCGATTGCGCCGCAATTCTATGTCACAGCCCCGCAACCCTGCCCCTATCTTGAAGGTCGGATGGAGCGAAAGCTGTTTACCGCGCTTCAGGGCGAAGGCGCTGGTCGGCTGAATGATTCCCTGTCGCATCAAGGGTTTCGGCGATCTCAGAACGTGTTGTACCGCCCCTCTTGCGCAGATTGCGCCGCCTGTCTGTCGGCGCGGATCAACCTTGCGGAATTCTCCCCCTCCAAAAGCCAAAGACGGGCGATCAGCCGGAACGCCGGATTAAAGCGCCGCGCAACATCGCCCTGGGCCAGTGAAGAACAATATGCCTTGTTCCGGGACTATCTGGATGCGCGCCATGCAGATGGGGGCATGGCCGATATGGACGTGTTCGAATTTGCCGCGATGATCGAGGAAACCCCGGTCAGAAGCCGTGTCATCGAATACGGCGATGGACAGGACCTGATCGCCGTGTGTCTGACGGATGTATTGGAAGACGGGCTAAGCATGGTCTACTCGTTCTATGCCCCGGACCGCCAGAAAGCATCCCTCGGAACATGGATGATCCTGGATCACATCGACATCGCCCGGGAAAACGGCCTGCCCTATGTCTATCTCGGCTATTGGGTGCCCGGCAGTCCCAAGATGGGATACAAGGCGAACTTCAAAGGACTGGAAGTTTATTTTGGTGGCGAATGGCGGCCAATGACGGATCCCGAGGAGTTTTCCGCCAGCACCCATCCGCTGTCGACAGATCCGATTGCCGAACAGGTCGCCAATATCGCGCTTCCTGATCGGCGTGCACCCAAGTCCTAGGTCCGGTGCAATTTCTTCACGCCGTTTCCCTTGTCGTGCCCGATTATGACGACGCGATTTCGTTTTATTGTGGAACGCTTGGGTTCTCTTTGGCCGAAGACGTTGATCAGGGCCGCAAGCGCTGGGTCCGCATCCTGCCACCCGGTGCCGAGACTGGCAGCTTGATCCTGGCCCGCGCCGAAAACGACGCGCAGCGCAGGGCCATCGGGGATCAGTTTGGCGGGCGCGTCGGGCTGTTTCTGGCGACAGACGATTTTGCCCGCGACCACGCGGCGATGACGGCAAACGGCGTGACATTCGAAGAAGACCCGCGCCACGAACCCTATGGCACCGTCGCCGTCTGGCGCGACCCGTTCGGCAACCGCTGGGATCTGATCCAGTTCACCTGACGTGGCGTCCCTGCCCCGTCGTCTGCCAAACCCGCTAGGCTGCGCTGAAACGGGAGGAACGCATGACCGGAATCACCACACTCGAAATCCGCAAATCCGATCTGTCGGATCTGCGCGTCACAGACACGCCCGCCCCGACCGTACAAAACGGTCAGGTTTTTGTACGGATTGTACGTTTCGGACTGACGGCCAACAACATCACCTATGGGGTCGTGGGCGACCGCATCGGGTATTGGCAGTTCTTTCCGACCGCCGATTCTGACTGGGGTGTGATCCCGGTCTGGGGCATCGGTGTCGTTGAACAAAGCGGCGTTGAGGGTATTGCGGTTGGCGAACGGCTTTATGGGTACTGGCCGATGGGCAGTCATACGATGTTGGAGCCGACGCGGATCAAGGACTTGCAGTTTTTCGACGGCGCGGCACACCGCTCAAAACTGGCCGCCGTCTATAACCGCTATCTGCGCCTGTCGAACGACCCCAAGGATGATCCGTCGACAGATGACATGCGGATGGTGCTGTGGCCGCTTTATGCGACGTCGTTTTGCCTTTACGATTTTGCGCTTGATAACAAATGGTTCGGAGCTGAACAGGTGCTGATTGTGTCCGCCTCGTCCAAAACCGGGATCGGCACGGGATACGCGTTCAAGGCTGATCCGGACGCCCCAAAAGTGATCGGCCTGACGTCGGCCGGGAACAAGGACAAGGTCGTCGCACTGGACCTTTATGACGATGTGTTGACCTATGATCAGATCGAAACCCATCTGCCTTCGGACAAGGCAACCCTGATCATCGACATGTCCGGGTCCGGCAGCGTTATCAGCCGGTTACACGGCCTACTGGGCGACAACATGCAGTTCACCAGCCATGTCGGCCTGACGCATTATTCCGAGGCCGGAATGGGTGAAGGGTATATTCGCGACCGATCCGAAATGTTTTTCGCCCCCGGCCATATCGCCAAGCGAAATGATGACTGGGGTCCGGGTGAGTTCGAACGCCGCTCAGGCGCGTTCTGGCAAGAAGCCATGCGCAAAAGTGCGGATTGGCTGACCCTGTCCCACGCTGACGGAGCAACTGAGGCGGAAGCCGCTTATCGCGAGGTGCTGGCAGGTAAAACCCCGGCTGACCGTGCATGGACTGTGACCGTAGGCGACTGAAGTCCGTATTCCGCAGAAGGCCAGGTTGCCCCGATCATCGGGTTACAACGGGCCTTCTGCCAAAATGATACTGGGCGGCTCGGTGATCTTGCGAAAGGGACAGCGGCCATTGATTTGAAAGCTGTCAAACCTGACTTCGGCCATCTTTTTATGCCCCAGTCGGGTCAGGATAACGTGCTGCGTCGCAGCAGATGACAGTTCACCGATGATCCACCTGAATCCCTTTTCCCGCGCGATCTTATGCGCTTTGGATCGCAGCATCTGGTAGATGCCTGAGCCGCCAGCATCTGGCGACACGGCCCCCATATCGACCAGCGCCGCCTGACCGGGGGCAAGGGTTCGCTTGGCCCTGTACTGTTGATCCAATTCGCCCGCCAATGCCGACAGTGGTAGAAACGTGGGAAAGCGCGCGACATCCGCCGACGGTTGACAGACGTAGTCCGACAGGATCAGGCAGCCGACCATTTTGTCCGTCGCCGTGTCAATGGCCGCTACCGATAGCCCTTGTTCGATCATCTGTTGAAACGGGGCCCGCAGGTACTCTCGATAGATGTCGACATCCACGCCAAGAACCCGGTGTAAGGTACTGGCATCTATGAACACTTTGGTGGCAAGCGCGAACGCCTCCGGCATCCGGTCTTTGGTCAGCGGAAGGATCTGAATGGTCATCTGGGGCAACGTCCGGTGCAATCTGTCCAGCAGGAACCTTAGCGCGACAGGAAACCCCGAACCAGCAGCAAGCACGAAAAAGGGGGCCAAACGGCCCCCTTTAGTTTTGGTACTAAGCGCTTTGATCAGTTCGGGATCAGATCCGGGATGATGGTCACAATGGTTGGGAAGAACCACAACAACGCAAGCCCCCCGACCTGGATCAGTACAAACGGCAGGATCCCGCGATAGATGTGGCCCGTGGTGACTTCCTTGGGCGCAACGCCCCTGAGATAGAACAGCGCAAACCCGAACGGCGGCGTCAGGAACGACGTCTGCAGGTTCACCGCCACCATGATGGTCACCCATTTCGGATCGAACGATCCGCCATAGATCACTGGCCCGACGATGGGGATCACGATGTAGATGATCTCAAGGAAATCCAGCACGAAGCCCAGGAAGAACAACACCAGCATCACGATCAGGAAGACCGTGAATTCATTGTCAAAGCTCTTCAGGAATTGCTGGATATAGTGCTCACCACCGAACGAGATCACCACAAGGTTCAGCAGTTGCGATCCGATCAGGATGGTAAACACCATCGAGGTCACCTTGGCCGTTTCGCGCACAACCGGTGTCAGAACCCCGCCGGCGAATAGCACCCAGCAGCCATAGAGCAGGCCGAAGAAGGCATAGAGATAGGTGAGCTTGGCAAAGGCAAAGGCAACCCAGGTTTCAAAGCTGACGGTTTCCTGAGTAATCCGCAGATCGAAATTCACCCCGATCAGGATACAGATCAGGATCGCGAAAGTGGACCAGATCACGACCTTGCCTGACTTGTTCTCGTCCTGCAGCTTGCGATAGGCCGCAAGCATGATCGCACCACCGGCCCCAAGCGCCGCTGCCGGCGTCGGGTTGGTGATACCGCCCAGGATAGAGCCCAGAACCGCAACAATCAGAACCAGCGGTGGGAACACCACGCGGATCAGTTCGTTTTTGGCCAGACGCGCCGCAGCAGCCTTGCACCCATAGAAGGCAATCGCCAACGGACCGGCCATCAACACGAATGTCACGCCCGGCGACGAGACCGGCGAGATCAGGAACATGTCGATCAGGATCGCAAGGATCAGACCGACAGCGCCAATCAGCAACGGACGCGAATCTGAGCTTGGCGAGATACCGCGCCCCATAACCAGAACCAAACCCATCATGACGAGGATCACAGCAACACCAGTGCCAATCGGCGCAGCCGTGGCGATTTTGGCTTCTTTTGCGGCCGCGATTTCCTCATCGTTCAAGCGCTGGGACTGACTGGCACCGCCTGCGGCATCAATCGCTGCCTGCTCTTCCAACGCGCTGTCCCAAGCCTCTTGCCCGTGCAGCTCGATCATCGACGCCTGACATTGTTCCGATACGTTTGTGCGCAGGCTGGCAGACTGAGTCACATTGGAATAGCTTGAAACCGTAACGTCCTGGCTGCCGATCAGACCGACCTGCCCCAGCAGGATCGCGCCGCCGATCAGAGCGATGGGCGCGCCAAGGAACCAGCCAAAAGCCTCGCCCTTGGTGATGGGTTCCTGATTGCTGGCGCCCATTTCGACCGCAGGGGCCTTTTCAGGGTTCAACAGCGCATAGCCAAAGGCATAAAGCGCATAGAGCAACGCCAGCATGATCCCCGGCAACAGCGCCGCCTGGAACAACGTCCCGACCGACACAACGGCAGGTTCGCCCAGATAGGTCAGAGCGTCCGAACAGCCAGCGGTGTTTGCGCGCGCCTCTTGCGCGGTGGAATACAAATCGCCAGCAAGGGTTCCCAGCAGAACGATCACGATCGAGGGCGGAATGATCTGCCCCAAAGTGCCCGACGCGGCGATCACACCGGTCGCGAGTTCCGGTGAGTAATTGTTGCGCAGCATGGTTGGCAGGGCCAGCAGGCCCATGGTGACCACGGTTGCACCGACGATGCCTGTGGAAGCCGCCAGAAACGCCCCAACAACTACAATCGACACGGCCAGACCACCCGGCAGCGGGCCAAAGACGCGTGCCATTGTGGTCAGCAGATCGTTGGCGATCTTGGACCGTTCCAGCGTGATGCCCATCATGACGAACATCAAAACCGCCAGAAGCGTTTCAATCGACTGACCGGCAAAGACCCGTTCATTCATACGGTTCACGATGAACGATACGTTACGATCCAGCGCAGTTTCCCATCCGCCCGGGAACACGGATTCCGCCACACGTGGCAGGTCCGGATTTCGGAAGATCGAAATCTTGTCGGGATGCATCCCGGTTGCGACAAGGTCGCGGTACGCCTGCGACGAGGTGTCGATGGCTTGGTGAATCAGGATCCCGGCGCTGTCGAGCGCCGCAATGATCCCGAAAGAGATTACGCCAGCTCCGCCGATGGCAAAGGCCACCGGGAAACCGGACAGGATGCCTCCGAAAAGGCAGAGGAACAGGATGATCAGGCCGACTTCGACGCCATCAAGACCGAAAAGCATTTGGTTTCGTCCTTCGCTTTAATGCGCGCCTTCAAAGGCTTCTTCGCCCTCGCCAAGCGTGTCCTTGTCGAGGAATTTGTTTTCGCTCTCTTCGCCTTCGCGGAATTCAAGATACGACCGGTACAGCATTGACCAGGCCTGGATAAAGACCATCCCGGCAAAGGCACACAACAGGATCTTGAACAGGAAGTAGCCGTCGAACCCGTTCGGGCTGAACCCGATTGTCTCAACGTTCCAGCGCATGGCGCGCGATTTCAGCAGCAGTCGTTCCAGCGTGTCACTGGCCGACGGTTTTGGCACGATCAGATGGCGCCACAGGAAGTACCAGCCATACATCCAGACCAGCACGGCGGCAGGCATCATGAAGACCACGGCCCCGAACATGTCGATGACTTTCTTGGTGCGGAAACTGACGGCTGAATAGACCAGATCGACCCGCACATGCCCGCCCTGCACAAAGGTGTAGGTGGCACACAAAGCGACAACCATCGCGTTATAAAGCTTCAGTTCTTCGGCCCACCAACTGACATCTTTCGTCAAAGGAATCCCAAACCCGAACGAGATTTGGGCGGCCGTAAAGATCCGCTGCATGAACACGATGACGATCTGCTGCAACACCATGAGCAAACCGGCCCAGGCGACAACCCGGCCAATCGAGTTGGCAAATCCTTCTGTCACGCGCACAACGCCCCACATCCATTTGCGGTTTGTCAGGCAGATGATGGTCAGAACCAGAAAAAACGTGAGTACGACAAAGAAAAACTCGACCGATCCGCCATAATAGACAAAGCGCATAACCGCTTTCTTATCGGACCAGTCCAGCCACATGCTTGGATGCGAAATGGCATAGCCGAAATTCACAAAGGCATTGGCGATATTGGTGAAAAACCAGGACAGTGCGTCCAGCATTTGTCCCATCCCCCGTCTTGACTTGCGCGCAGTTGAACCTGCGTTGACAGGCCCGCCTTATGGCGAGCCTGCTTTTGTTTTACGTTAGAAGATCGGGGATTAACCCAGGATCCGGTCACGCTGAGCGCGGTACGCGCCTTCCGACTTCACCAGCCAGCCCGACGAGTCTTTCATCGAGGCTTCGACGCTGGCGCGGACTTTCGCGAACAGTTCGTCGTCCATGTACCCGTCGAGAGTCTCGGCAGCCGCGCCACCGAAGGCATCCCAAACAGCATCCGGGAACTGCAGGGTTTTCACGCCTGCGGCCTGCAAACGCTGCAGGGCTGCGCCGTTGTTGTTCAGGTACTGAGCCAGGTTCCACTGGTGGGTTTCGGCAGCCGCGATCTCGATGATCTTCTGGTGTGCCGGCGACAGGCTTTCGAACACGTCGCGGTTGGTCGCCAGTGTCAGGGCTGCGCCCGGCTCGTGGAAACCAGCGGTGTAATAGATCTTGGTGATTTCCTGGAAACCGGCCTTTTCGTCGGCCCAGGGACCAATCCACTCGGTGCCGTCAATCGCACCGGACGCCAGCGCCTGGTACACTTCCGAACCCGGAAGGTTCTGAACCGATGCGCCCAGTTTGCCAAGCGCCTGACCACCCATGCCGGGCATACGGAACTTCAGACCGTTGAAGTCTTCCGGACCATTGATTTCTTTCGAGAACCAGCCGCCCGCCTGGGCACCGGTGTTCCCCGCAAGGAAGGATTTCAGGCCAAAGATCTGGCCCAGTTCGTCATGCAGCATGCCGCCTTCGCCATGGTAGTACCAGTTGGCCAGTTCCTGTGCGGTCATGCCGAAAGGTGCAGCCGTAAAGTACTGATAAGCCGGGTGCTGACCAGTGAAGTAATAGTCAGCCGCGTGATACATGTCTGCCTGACCGGCGGTCACGGCGTCAAAGACTTCAAACGCGCCAACAAGTTCGCCAGCCGCTTTGATTTCGACCGTCAGGTCGCCATCGGACATCGCGGTGATCGAATCTGCCGAGTGCTGAGCCGCGTCGAAAACGCCAGCAAGGCCACGGCCCCACGATGTTACCATGGTCAGTGTGCGCTTGCCCTGGGCATATGCCGGTGCTGCCAGTGTCGTAGCCGCGGCTGCGCCGCCACCAAGTGCCGAAGTTCTCAGAAATGAACGACGATCCATAAGGTATCCTCCCCTAGAATGGAAATGTCCGCACCGTTATCGCACGGGCGGATCGTTTTTGAGTGCGCCTAGACTACGCATTCGGATCGGGTTGTGAATACCTATTACTGCGTAGAAATCGACCACATCGCAGGTTTTCTGGTGCGGGATTACGCAGTTATACTGAACTTGGGGGCATGGCGGTCATCTGGGGATGAAGTTGCCGGACAGTGTGGTCTTTGATTTCCGCCTCAAAACCGCATATCGATTCGCCATGGGTCAGTTGCGCCGCATTCTACGTCCGGACTATGCTCAGAAGCTGTCGCTTCTGGCGGCCATTCCGCTGATTTTGGCCGTGGCCGCGATTGCAGCCATTGTCGCCTATCAGTCCCGGGTTCTGGCCGAGCGTGAAGTTCAATCGCTGGAACATCAGTTGCTTGAGGCCAAGAAGGCCGAATTACGCAACTATGTCACCCAGGCGCGCAACGGGTTTTACTTCATCTATGGTCTGGCCGCCCCTGACGATGATCTGGCCAAAACTGAAGTGGCACAAATTCTGGCCGCGATGATCTATGGCACTGAGGGGTCCTTTTTTGTCTACGACTATGACGGGATGAACCTTGTTAACCCACGTCGCACCGGTTTGATCGGTAATGACCTGTCCGGCCTGACCGATAGCGCAGGCACGCCGATTGTTGATGAGCTGATCAACTTGGCACGGCAAGGGTCCGGGTATCACACGTTTCTCTGGCCGAAACCCTCCACAGGCGAAGAGGCTTTGATGGTGGCCTATGTTCTGGGGTTGCAGGATTGGCGATGGGCCGTTGGAACCGGCGTTTTTATCGACGACGTGCTGGCCACGGTCGCCTCGGCCCGGGCCGAAGTGGAAAACCGGGTGCGCACGACATTCATTTACATCGGTGTCATTACATTGCTGGCGCTGTTCATCGTGTTCGTATCCGGAATGCTGCTGAACATCCGGGAACGGCGTCTGGCCGATGCCAAGTTGAAAGAACTGACCCAAAGGGTCTTTGACGCCCAGGAAGAAGAACGCGGACGTGTGGCGCGCGAATTGCATGACGGGATCAGCCAAATTCTGGTTGGGGTTCGCTATACGCTGGACAACGCGCGTCGCCGCCTGGGGCGTGATGACCAAAAAGGCGCCCTGCCCCCCTTGGACAAAGGGATCGAAAACCTGGGGACCGCCATTACCGAAGTCCGCCGGATCAGCCGCGACCTGCGCCCCGGTGTTCTGGATGACCTTGGGCTTGGGCCTGCGGTCAAGGCGCTTGCCGATGATTTCCGCGAACGCACCGGTATAGACACCGATTTCGCCACTGTGGTGTTTCGCAATCGACTTGATCAGGACAGCAAAACCGCGCTCTACCGGATCGCGCAAGAGGCGCTGACCAATATCGAACGTCACTCGGGCGCGACCAAGGTCACGATTGATCTGCGCGGGCACAAGACCGGGGCAACGCTCAGGATTTCGGACAATGGCCGTGGTCTGGTGACCGGGTCCGAGCGCGACAAGGCCGGTTTGGGCTTGCGCAACATGCAGGAACGGATCGAACAGCTTGACGGCACATTGCGTATTCTGTCATCACGCGGCGCTGACAGCGGCACCGTGATCGAAGCACGCGTTCCGCTTAGCCATCTGCTCCCACCCGAGGATGCAGGTGTCACGCAATTGGAGGCCAAAGCATGACATCCCCGGTTCGGGTTCTGATCGTCGATGACCACCCGATGGTGGCCGAAGGCATCCAGTCGATTCTGGAAAGCTATGACGATGTTGATGTCGTTGCGACGCTGTGCAACGGACAGGAAGCCGTCGATCAGGCTTTGGATTTGCAACCGGATGTGATCCTGATGGATCTGAACATGCCCGAACTGGGGGGGCTGTCGGCGACTGAAATTCTGCTGGAACGCGCCCCCGACACGCGGATCCTGATCCTGTCGATGCATGACAGCCCCGAATACATCTCATCCGCACTCAGCCATGGGGCGATGGGCTATGTCTTGAAGGACGTGCCGACAGAAGAGATCAAGCAAGCCATCGATACGGTGATGCGCGGAGAAAGATATCTGTGCACCGGGGCCAAGGGATCTTTGGAGCCGAAAGAGACCGGAGGTCGCGAGGCACTGACCGGTCGCGAGCAGACCATTTTACTGCAGCTGGCGCAGGGAAAGTCCAACAAGGAAGTTGCCATCGCGCTTGATATTTCGGTCCGCACGGTCGAAACCCATCGCAAGAACATCAAGCGCAAGCTGGGCATATCCTCGACCGCCGGGCTGACCCGCTATGCGTTGGAACACGGCGTTCTGCAGGGCACCAGCGTCAAGTTCTGAGGTGCGGGATTGCGCAAACGGGCCGCAACACGCTGCCGCTACGTTAACATTTCGGTGATCTGCCGCGCTTTGGCGTCGGATTTCGTTGACGAACTGTAACACAGTGCGGGTAGACTGAGTGCAGCCACAAACCGCAGCCACCATTTTTAAGGACCCCACATCATGCGTTATGCCATTATTGCCGCTCTTATCGCCGCCCCGACCCTATCGCTGGCCGGACCTGCCGAAGATACTGTTGCTGCACGTCAAGGGTATTTCAAACTGGTTGGTGCCAATATGGGCGCTTTGGCGGGGATGGCCAAAGGCAAGATCGAATATGATGCTGCGGCGGCCCAGACGGCAGCAGACAACCTTGTCACACTCACAAAATATGACCTGACACATCTGTTTGCGCCGGGCACATCGTCCAGCGATATGAAAGACACGCGCGCCCTGGCAAAGATCTGGGATGATTTCCCAGGTGTTCAGGACAAAGCAGGCGCCTTTGCATCGGCCGCGGCCGAAATGCAGACCCTGGCAGGTCAGGGCAAAGCCGAAATGACCTCTGCCTTGGGAACCCTTGGCGGTGCGTGTAAAGGGTGCCACGACAATTATCGCGCCGACTAAGGGCTGATATTCGTGTCCGACCAGATCCCCGAGGGCGTTAAACGGGTAAAGCTCTGGGACATTGGCTTGCGCCTGTTTCACTGGTCGCTGGCGATCTGTGTTTGTGCGGCTTGGTATCTGGGGCAGTTTGGCCCCAATATCATGACGCTTCATTTCTATGTCGGATACACGGTCATCGCGCTGTTGGTGTTCCGCGTGGTCTGGGGGCTGGTTGGCCCGGCCCCTGCCCGCTTTTCCCATTTCATCTATGGCCCGGCGACGACGGCGCGGTACGTCGCAACATTGAAAGATCGCAAACCTTCTTATTGGCCCGGTCACAATCCGGTTGGGGCCTTGTCGGTGTTCGCCCTGCTCGCGGCATTGATCATTCAGGTGTCGACCGGCCTGTTTGCTGATCCAGATGATTACATCAATGTGGGTCCGCTGGCCGATATGGTCAGCTCGGAAACCAATCGCACCGCGACCTGGGTCCACAACAGAGTGAAATGGCTGATCCTTGTGCTGGTGCTTTTGCACATCGCGGCCATCGTCTTTTACAAGCGCTATAAAGGCGAAAATCTGGTCACGCCGATGATCACCGGATGGAAGCTGGTCCGCCAACCCAAGGACTGATCAAGCCACGCAACGCCCCTTTTATCGTTTTGTCCCGGCTCAAATCGACGGAAGCACCCTGACAGGGGCTTTTCCCCCGGTCTGGCTTGCACTAAACCCTTGCCAACTTCCACATCTGGGGACTCACAAGAATGCAAGAACCGGCCATCACGCCCGACCTGATCGCAAGCCATGGGCTCAAACCGGATGAGTACGACCGCATTCTCGACATCATAGGACGCGAACCCAGCTTTACCGAGCTGGGTATTTTCTCGGCCATGTGGAACGAACACTGTTCTTACAAGTCCTCAAAAAAGTGGCTGCGCACCTTGCCGACCGAAGGCCCGCAAGTGATCTGTGGCCCGGGCGAAAACGCCGGGATTGTCGATATCGGTGATGGTCAGGCCGTGGTGTTCAAGATGGAAAGCCACAATCACCCGTCGTATATCGAACCCTATCAGGGCGCGGCGACCGGTGTTGGCGGTATTTTGCGCGATGTCTTCACAATGGGCGCGCGGCCCATCGCATCGATGAACGCGCTCAGCTTTGGTGAAACCTCGCACCCCAAGACCCGGCAGCTGGTCAATGGTGTGGTCGAAGGTATCGGCGGCTATGGCAACTGTTTCGGCGTGCCTTGCGCAGGTGGCGAAGTGCGCTTTCACCCAGCCTACAACGGCAATTGCCTTGTAAACGCCTTTGCCGCCGGGTTGGCGGATGCGGACAAGATCTTTTATTCTGCGGCCTCAGGCATCGGGATGCCGGTTGTGTACCTTGGTGCAAAAACCGGACGCGACGGCGTTGGCGGGGCCACCATGGCCTCGGCCGAGTTCGATGATACGATCGAAGAAAAGCGCCCCACTGTTCAGGTTGGTGATCCGTTCACCGAAAAGCGCCTTATGGAAGCCACGCTTGAGCTGATGGCAACCGGGGCCGTGATTTCGATCCAGGATATGGGCGCGGCTGGCCTGACCTGTTCAGCCGTCGAGATGGGCGACAAGGGCAAACTGGGCGTCCGGCTTGACCTCGAAAAGGTTCCCTGCCGCGAAGAAAACATGACCGCCTATGAAATGATGCTGTCAGAGTCGCAGGAACGGATGCTGATGGTCCTGAAACCCGAGCTTGAGGCTGAAGCCAAAGCGGTGTTCGACAAATGGGATCTGGATTTCGCAATCGTCGGGGAAACCATCGCCGAAGACCGCTTCCTGATCATGCACAACAACATCTGCAAAGCCGACCTGCCGCTGTCCAAGCTCAGTTCGGAAGCACCAGAATACGACCGCCCGTGGGTGCCAACACCCGAGGCTGAACCGCTGGCCGACGTGCCTCAGATCGACCCGATTGACGGTTTGAAGGCGCTGATCTCATCGCCCAACTATGCGGCCAAGCAATGGGTGTACGAGCAATACGACACGATGGTCATGGCCGACACCGTCCGCACGCCGGGTCTGGGTGCTGGCCTATTGCGTGTCCACGGCACAGATAAGGTGCTGTCGTTCACCAGCGACGTGACCCCGCGCTATGTCCGCGCCAACCCGTTCGAGGGCGGCAAGCAGGCCGTGGCCGAAGCCTATCGAAATCTGATAGCAACAGGCGCCAAGCCATTGGCAACAACAGATAACATGAACTTCGGAAATCCCGAAAAGCCCGAGATCATGGGCCAGTTCGTTGGTGCGATCAAAGGCATTGGCGAAGCCTGTTTAGCGCTTGATATGCCCATCGTGTCGGGCAACGTGTCGCTGTACAACGAAACTGACGGCGAAGGCATTCTTCCGACCCCCACCATCGGCGCTGTCGGCCTGATCGAAAACGCCGAAGACGTGATCGGATGCGAAGTCCGCGACGGGCATGTGTTGCTTCTGGTTGGTGAAACCACCGGGCATCTGGGTCAGTCCGCCCTTCTGGCCGAAGTGTTCAACCGCGAAGACGGCGATGCCCCTGCAGTCGATCTGGACGCAGAAAAAACAAACGGCGACTTCATTCGCGACAACCACGAATTCATCAAAGGCTGCACTGATCTGTCCGATGGCGGGCTGGTTCTGGCTGCGTTCGAACTGGCCGAAGGCGCTGGTGTCGGTGTTCAACTGGATGACGCGACAACCGAAATCCTGTTTGGCGAAGATCAGGCCCGTTACCTGATCGCCTGCAATTTCGATCAGGCCGAGGCGCTGATGATCGTTGCGGGTCAGGCGGGCGTGTCAATCAGTTCGGTCGGCAAGTTCACGGGTGACACAGTCCGCATCGGCAGCAGCGAAGCCCCGCTTGCCGAATTGAGCGACCTGTTCCGCAGCAGCTTTGCTGCGGCAATCGCCTGACGCATCTGTACCGTTTCACCTTGAAAAGGCGCAGATCACTTGCACCTATAGCGGTGACGACCTAGTTTTGAACAAGACGTATCAGGAGACTGCCGCATGGCAATGCAAGCCCATGAAATCGAACAGTTGATCCGCGCCGGGTTTCCCGACGCCAAGATCACCATCACCGACCTTGCTGGCGATGGAAACCACTGGGCCGCCGAGGTGGTGGATGCCAGCTTTCAGGGGATGAGCCGGATTCAGCAGCAGAGGGCTGTCAACGCGACCGTCAAGGCCGATATCGACAGCGGCAAACTGCATGCCTTGGCCCTGACCACCAAGGCGCCCGACTAAATGTCGTCTTTCGGGTTCATAGCGACAGTATCAACGCTGATCGTTGTGATCCTGCTGGCCCGGGCGCTTTACGTAGTCCGGCGTGAGGCCGCTCAAGGTCCGATGCGCGGCTCCGAACCCGGAGAGGGCTATCATACGATCAATGCGGAATATTCGTCGGGGTTGGGCGGACATCATACGACGTATGAAATCCCTCGTGATCCACAAGAATACAACCGCCTGTTCGTGCCCAAAGGCACCGAACGGACAGAGAAATGAATGGTGAACCGGTTGGCACACCCGATGGTGAACCATGATGCTTGCGATGGCCGATACCTTGGAGTCTCTGAGGTGGTGCCCGGACATCATCGGATTTCTACGCCATGGCCCCCGCTATTGGCGTGTCATGCGCGCGATCAAACGTCGCGCTTACGAACGGAGTAAAATATGACCGATACCAAGACCCAGATCGCCGAAACCGTAAAAGCCAATGACGTTGTGCTGTTCATGAAGGGCACCAAGGAAATGCCGCAATGCGGGTTCTCGTCCCGCGTGGCCGGCGTGCTGAACTATATGGGCGTAGATTTCGCCGATGTGAACGTTCTGGCCGACGAAGCCATCCGTGGCGGGATCAAGGAATTTTCCGACTGGCCGACCATTCCGCAGCTTTACGTCAAAGGCGAATTTGTCGGCGGCTGTGACATCATCACCGAGATGACACTGTCCGGCGAACTGGACCAGCTTTTCGAAGACAATGACGTCACATACGACAAAGACGCTGCGGATAAGATCCGCGAAGCAAACGGCTGATTTTTAATGAAAAAGTTCCGGCCTTACGGGCCGGAACTGATCTTTGCGGATGTCGTTCATCGTGAGTGGTCAGGCTTTGCCAACCATCCGCAAAAGTGTGAAATCCCGGTTGATGAAGTGATGCTTCAGAGCGCCTGCCACGTGTAACACCGTAGCCCCGATCAGCAGCATCGCGAACACGCCTTGCACACCATAGGCCACATCGTGAATCCATTCGATCTTGGGGCCCGCCGGAATGGCAAACAGGCCAAAGAACGACGTTTCGCGCCCACCATATGCTGATCCAATCAAACCGGACACGGGCATGATCACGATGCCGATAAGCAGAACCCAATGCACCACGCGCGCGAACACGGCCTGCATCCCATGCGTCACCTCTTCCGGGAAGCCCTGCGCCAATCGCCATCCAACACGCCACGTTCCAAAGAACAGCACCAGCAACCCGATGCTTTTGTGAATCCCGACAATGGCCCCCCGATCCGGGCTGGGTGGCATGATTTTGAAAACGTAGATGCCCATCGCCAGCATCCCGATCATCAAAGCGGCCACGATCCAATGGTTCAGACGCGACATGAAATCATAGCTATACAATCTTCTGACAGCAGCCATCGGTAACTCCTTGTGACGTGCAATTCACCCCTTACACGCGCAAGCCGGGCAATTCCGTCGCAAGAATTCTGGTACGTCTGACAGTCGGGTCGCTTATAGGAAGATCAGAGACCCGTCTTCAACCATATCGGCCACTGTCAAAGAGTCGTCGACATCGACGAGGGTCAGGAACAAAACGGCACCGTCATCCGTGTCCAGATACAATTTCGCTTTGCCCTGATTTATCTGCATGGTCACCAGTTCGGGCAAATCGACCCGAGAATACCCAAGAGAAGCATCCCGTTTAATCAAAAGGCTATCCTGCTCAACATCGAAGAAGTAGATGACGTCAGATCCGTTCAACATGTCTTCGATGTCAAACCTCACCTGGTTGTGTCCTTCCCCCAGAATGATGGTGTCATCGCCCTGCCCGCCGGTGATCTGATCATCGCCAGCACCGGCCCGGATCGAATCCTTGCCGCCATCACCAAACAGAATGTCATTGCCGTCATCGCCAAGGAGCTCGTCATTGCCCAACCCACCAAACAGCCGGTCATCGCCGCGATCCCCGAGAAGAAGGTCGTGGCCAAGGCCGCCGCGAAAAACGTCGTCCAAGAGCCAGCCGATCAGTATGTCGTTGTCGCCACCGCCAAAGCCCCGGACCGATCCGTGTTTGGCGTTCAGAACATCTTCCCCCGTACCGCCGTACAACACGTTGAACCCGACGCCCCCGTCCAGATAATCATCTCCGGCGCGGCCATACAGGATGTCGTCACCGCCATCCCCGATCAGGCTGTCATTTCCGTCTGCCCCATCCAGCCGGTCATTGCCCCGGTATCCAAAAACGATCTCGTCGGCGTCTGTTCCGAAAAACCTGTTGCGGTCGTCGTGGTCGAAAAACACGTTCTCTGCCTGTTCAGGCTCAAGCACGGGGTCGTCGCCAGTGGCCAGATACCGCTCTGCCAGATTTCGGCCGATGTCGTACTGGCTGGCCGCGTCAAAATGCAGCCCGTCGATAAAACTGTAACCCGCCGTGCTGATCATCGTCACGTACTCATGGGTGCTGGCAAAGCTGTGCTGAATGTCGCGTATCGCGTTCAGATCATCGATCAGGAACGGGTCAGTGGTATGGGTTTCTTCCAGGAAGAAGACATCCACTGTTTGTCCCAATTCGATCTGCAGCTGCGAAAAGTAATCTTCCAGGTTTTCTTCATAGGTCGACAGGAATTTGCGATCGCCTCCTCCCTGCGACCAATAGAACCCTTCCAGAACCGGCGTGCCGCCATCGGCGATGACCTGTGCAATCAACGCCTGATAATCGGCGATCATGACATCAAAAAGCTCGCCATCCGAGTCGGGGTGCCAATCGGGCAAAGGGCCGACACGGTCAGGGGTAAGCGAGGTCCCGGACCAGGCTGTTTTCAGGACATAAAAGTCATCCACGCCATTTGCCTGCAGCGATTTGATAAACCCGTACTCAGGGCCGAAATTGGCAAGATTGTCAGGATCCTGCCCATTCTCAGACCGCACTTCCTGATCAAGATAGCTGTAATAGATCTTTTCTTTGACAGTTGCCGCGTCGACCGGAGTGTCGCCAAGCATCTTGCCGAACATATTCGACTGCCCGGCAAATATGAAAATCTTGACTTCGGTCGAGTCGGGCATGGTCTTTCCCCGCCATTGCTAAGGTTTAAACCGATCCCCGACCCCGAAGTCTTTGAGACACATCAATCCGCGTCGTTTATTCAGCTGTGCGGTCTTCGATCTCACCTGCCAGCGCTTCGGCGCGTGCAGCAATTTCGGCCAACGTATCGGTCACGGCATCAGGAACAACCGGGACTTCGACCCGCTCAGGCTCGGGCGCAGGAGCAGACTGCAATTCCGTCAATTCGGCCTCGCGCTGTTCAAGCTGGGCTTCAACTTCCTTGATGCGGTCTTCGACGGCGGCTGTTTTATCGGCCAGCAACAGGCCCGCCATCAGCAGCATCCGCGCTTCGGGCATGCGACCGATCTGGTCGGACAGAACCTGGGCTTCGTCATCCAGCATCTTGGCGGCGGAATGCAGAAACTCCTCTTCTCCCAATTGGCAAGAGACATCGAATCCACGACCGCCGATATGAATTGTCACTTCAGGCATTATTCGGCTTCTCCTTCAGGCAAGTTCGCCGCTTGGGCCAGCAGCGGTTCCAGTCGGGCCAGAACAGCCCCTGCTTCGGTCACGTCCGAGGCCCGGATCGCGCGCAGCCCTTCAAGCTCGGCCTGTAGCGCGGTGTTGATCAGGTCGGCGTCACCGACGCCAGCGGCATTGGCATCGCGCAGGGCAATGACCGCTTCGCGCAATTGATCGTTCGACTTGCGCAAACGCTGCATGTCGGCATCCAGATCCGCCATGGCGTCGGCCTGAACCCGATATTCAGTTTTCAACGTCGCAAGGTCGGTCTTCAGGGCTTCGGCTTCGGCGCTGCTGTCTGATCCTTCAAAATCGGCGCGCAACGACCCAACCTCGGCCATCTCGTCCAGTCGGGTCTGCAGTCTGGCGATCTCGTCCCGCAGGGCGTCGGTTTCGCTGGTATCCTCAAGCTGCGCATGAGCGGCTGCCAGCTCGGCTTTCAACGCTTCGGCTTCCCCGGACCCGCCGAGCGCCGCTTTGGCGTCGTCCAATTCAGCCTGCAAGGCTTCGACCTTGCCGGCGTCAGACTTCAGATTTTCCAGTTCGGCCTTTAAGGCATCGACATCCTGCCCATGCTGTCGCGCCTCGGCCAGTTCGTCGGCATGGCGCGCTTTCAGCCTTTTCAGACGCTCCTGCAGTTGGGCGCTGACAAGCTTTTCTTCTTCCAGCGCAACTGTCAGCTCAGCGTCCGCTTCGGCGCTGGCCTGGCTTTGCGCCGCTGTATCTGCCGCAGTGGACAAAACCGCGACACCTTTGCCGATCCGCTCCATCGCAGCGGTGATCCGGCTTTGCAATTCCTCAATCTGACTCATGCCTCGCACCTTCCTTACCGGTTGGTTTGCTGTTTTTTTGCCTGTGGCGGCTCCGAAAGGCCCAAGTCGGCGAATCGGGCTGACGCCAATTTCTGCTTAGTCTACCTAATGCGCAGGAAAAATACCCCCCTGTTTGCTTTCAAGCACTTGCGGCCCTCACCTGATGTAGCACGAACAGCCTAAGACCCGTTGCGGGTTGAACTTTGCAGAGGCACTGCTATTAGCAAAAAAACAGCTTTTAACGCCAAAGGATACCACCCGTGGATCTTACTGCCCTGCGCACCGCAAATCCCGACCATTGGACCAAGGCCGCCGCTATCCGCGCGCTGACGCTCGACGCCATTCATGCAGCAAATTCCGGCCACTCGGGCATGCCCATGGGCATGGCCGATGTCGCGACCGTTTTGTTCGAAAAACATCTCAAGTTTGATGCATCCGCCCCGAACTGGCCGGACCGTGACCGGTTTATCCTGTCAGCGGGCCACGGGTCGATGCTGCTGTATTCGCTGCTGCACCTGACCGGTTATCAGGACATGACGCTTGAGCAGATCAAAAACTTCCGACAGTGGGGCGCCAAAACCGCAGGCCATCCGGAATATGGCCACGCCACCGGGATCGAAACCACCACCGGCCCGCTGGGTCAGGGCATTGCAAATTCGGTCGGCTTTGCCATCGCCGAAGAAGTTCAGCGCGCCCGGTTCGGTAAGAAGTTGGTCGATCACCATACATATGTCATCGCGGGCGACGGATGCCTGATGGAAGGTGTCAGTCAGGAAGCTATCGCTCTGGCCGGACGGCAGGAACTTGGTAAACTGATCGTCCTGTGGGACAACAACAACATCACCATCGACGGCACCGTCGATATTGCTGACCGCACCGATCAGGTCCTGCGCTTTAAGGCATCTGGCTGGCAGGTTCTGGAAATCGACGGTCACGATCCGCAGGCCATCGACGAGGCGCTGACCGAGGCCAAGAAGGGCAAAAAGCCCACGATGATCGCCTGCAAGACCCATATCGCGATCGGGTCTTCGGCTCAGGATACATCCAAAGGCCACGGTGCCCTGACGGATGAGACCCTGATCGCTGATGCCAAAGCAAATTATGGCTGGACGGCACCCGCCTTTATTATTCCCGAAGACGTCAAGTCGGCATGGGAAACCATCGGGGTCCGCGGTGCCGAAGAACGCGCCCAGTGGGAAGGCCGACTGGCCGAAGCCTCAGACCGTCGTCGCGCCGATTTCGAACGCGCCTATGCCGGGGATGCACCGAAGAAACTGGCGGGCACCATCCGCGCACTGAAACGGCAAATGGCCGAATCTGCCCCCAAGGTCGCAACGCGCAAAAGCTCGGAAATGGTACTGGAAGTGGTCAACCCGATCATGCCCGAAACCGTTGGTGGATCAGCGGATCTGACCGGATCGAACAACACCAAGACCGCAGATCTGGGCATCTTCCTGCCGGAGAACCGCAAAGGCCGGTACATCCATTTTGGCATTCGCGAACATGGCATGGCCGCCGCGATGAACGGCATGGTCCTGCATGGCGGCGTGCGTCCCTATGGTGGCACATTCATGGCGTTCACCGACTATGCGCGCCCCTCGATGCGCCTTGCTGCACTGATGGGAATCCCGACCGTCTTCGTGATGACCCATGACTCGATCGGTTTGGGCGAAGATGGCCCAACCCACCAGCCGGTCGAACATCTGGCCATCAGCCGTGCCACGCCCAACACCTATGTGATGCGCCCTGCCGACACCGTGGAAACGGCCGAAGCCTGGGAAATTGCGCTGACGTCAAAGACCACGCCGACCGTGCTGTCGCTGACCCGTCAGGGCCTGCCGACCCTGCGCACCGACTATAAACAGACCAACCTGACGGCGCGCGGAGCCTATGTTCTGGCCGATGCAGAAGCTGGCAAGCGGCGCGTGATCCTGATCGCAACCGGATCCGAGGTTGCCATCGCCATGGAGGCCCGCGCCACGCTGGAAGCCGAAGGCATTGGCACCCGCGTGGTTTCGATGCCGTGCATGGAGCTGTTCGCAGAACAGGACGAAGCCTATCGCCGCAAGGTTCTGCCCGCTGGACCCGTTCGCATCGGCATTGAAGCCGCTGTGCGCGATGGCGGCTGGGATCGCTGGTTGCTGGGGGAACGCGGACGCGAACCCAAAGCGGCCTTCATCGGTATGGCCGGGTTTGGCGCATCTGCGCCTGCAAACGAGCTGTATGAAAAGTTCGGCATCACCGCAGACGCAACAGCGGCCAAGGCCAAAGACCTGCTGAGCTGACGCCCCGGGCTTTGAAGTGAATGATTGGAATTGCCCCGGCCTTGTGCCGGGGTTTTTCGTTTTGGGCGTGCACTCGGCGGTGCTGCCTCGTCCCCGATTCAATCGGGGAACTTCCCGGAGTGCTTTGGAAGATGAAGCGAACCGGAGCCTGCGGTGAGATGTCAGATAAAAATGATCACCGATTGCATGCCTTCGACAATCAGGTCGCCATCCGTGTTCCAGATCCGCATGACCTGCGAGCTGTACCCATCGTGGGCCACAGACAGGTCGGACTCGATCATGTACCAACCATCGCGCGTCGCAAGATCGTCGGTCAACACGTTGCAAATCCACGTCATCGACGAATTCGGTCCGACGGTTTTACACATCGAGAAAACCGCAGGCGGAAGCATATCCGCGATGGACAGCAGCCCTTCGATCGTGCCCCGCGCGGCTGGGTCTTTGTGGCGCGCCCAGACCCGTACATACCCGCGATCAGCCCCGGCAAACGGACGATCCCCTTCGATCAGTTTGGAGTCGAAGTTCTCAAAAAACCGCGCCGGAAGCCGGGTCATGTTGGGCGGAAAGAAATCCTCGGTTTCTTCTGGCGGCGTCGACGGTTTGGACGGGCATGTCAACGAAACATGGCTATCCTGAGACGCCCCGAAGGAAAACGTGCCGGTTGCGACGACCTTTCCGTCGATCTCGGCCCGGCTGCTGATCGTGGTCACGTTGCGCCCCTGTCGCAATACTTCGGTTTGGATCGTGGGCGGCGCGACAACGGGAGCGGTGAAGTTGATCAGGGCAGACCGCAGCGGCGGCAGGTCAACGAGCCCATACCGCGCGCCCGCCAGCAACAGCCCTGCAGAAAACCCGCCATACGCCGTGCGTCCCTGTGTCCAGTTTTCGGCGATCGGAAACACCAGCCCAGGTTCGGTTTCCTGCACCGCGCTTAGCACGTCGGTAAATGTCAGATCGGTCATGCGCGTATTCTCCTGTCCCTGCCTGCGACCCTACCCAGAAGGACGCCGCGAACCGAATAGGAACCTTGCGTCAGTGTGCGGCGGATTTTCCGGTAATCGCCCCGATCATTGGCGCAAGGACCTTGGTCGCGACGGGGATCAGTACAAAGCCAAGCGCCAGACCGAACACGCCGTCCATTCCGGCCTTTGCGACCCATTCCACAAAGCCAGTGTACTGAGCCGGCACCGCATGGCCCACGGCATAAGCCCAGTCATGGATGTGATGACCAAGCCAGCCAAAACCCAACTCTTCCATCCCGTGAATCACGATGGATCCGCCGACCCAAAGCATCGCGGCCGTGCCGACAATTGTCAGCAATTTCATAAAGCTAGGCATCGCCTTGACCAAGCCACGCCCCAACCAACGGGTGATCCCCAGGCGGCCATTTTGGGCGGCGTACAGGCCAACATCATCGGCTTTCACGATCAGCGCCACGCTTCCATAAACGGCTACGGTAATGCCGATCCCGACCAGGGCCAGCGTTGCGGCTTCCATCCAGATGTTGTTGTCGGGAATCGCGGCGAGGGAGATGGTCATGATTTCGGCGGAGAGGATGAAGTCGGTCTTGATGGCACCTGCGGCTTTCTTTTCTTCCAAATGGGCCGGGTCGCCGGGTTCGTCCTCTTTGAACACATGGGTTTGATCATGGGGCACAAGGACGTGATAGACCTTTTCCGCGCCTTCAAAACACAGGTAGGCCCCACCCAGCATCAACAGCGGAGAGATCGCCCAAGGTGCGAATTCGGCCAGCAACAATCCCGCAGGTAACAGGTATAACAGCTTGTTTTTAAACGACCCTTTGGCAATTCTCCAAATGATCGGCAGTTCGCGTTTGGCCTCAAAACCGTGCAGGTATTTTGGCGTGACGGCCGCATCGTCGATCACCGCCCCGGCGGCCTTGGCGCCTGCCTTGGCGGCTTGGGCTGCGACATCGTCAATCGATGCGGCAGCCACTTTGGCGATACCCGCCACATCATCCAGAAGTGCCAGAAGACCGCTCATGACATACTCTTTCTCTACTCGAAACCTTTGCCCTCATAACGCGGAAACCCCCGGGGGTTAAGCGAATTTTGACCGTTTTGTACATGGTGTGGGGGCAGTGTGTTCCGTTTTGTACAAAAGGAATTGTCGGGATTTTCCCCGTGATCAGGGATGTTCAGTGCCCTTGGGCGGCGAGAGCCCGGATTTGGCCACGCGGATTTTGACTTTGGGACTTTCAACTCCGACTGCTTGAGAGATCCCCGCGATGCGTTGGAGACCGATTCAGGAAATTCCAGGACGTCACAACACCGGTCACAGAGGGCGGAGACCGGCCATTCGCTGCGCCTGCAAACCAACTCTGCCGAGACACTGGAAGCCGACATTCACATTCGCTTGAAACTGAGATGTTCTCTGCACTGCCGCAAGGCGGCTTCTAGCCTTGATCCGTCGCTGCTGATTTTCGCTGTAAATGGCAAGTTCAAGGCCGAAGGCGGCAGGAAACAATGCCCTTTCAAAAAGATTAAGATATAATTGATGGAGTGCAGACTTTACAATTGGATGGAACATGGCGGACGTATTCGACACGATTGGTAAATGGCTTCTGAACCAGGCCATTGAGGACGCCGATCTCTCTGAAACGCTGGACGAGTTAGGCAAACGGCTTGTCGCCGCGGGCGTGCCGGTTTGCCGTATCGTTATCGGTAGGGGTATGGCGCATCCAGTCATCGGCTTAGCAACACTAGAATGGACCCCGGACCACCGGAACGTTGACATCACGTTCACCCCGCCATCGCAACTTATCAGAGAAGAGGTGCTAGCCACTCCTTTCGGACATCTGTCACTCACAGAGGAGAAAGTCATTTCAGCGCGATTGACAAACCCTGAGGAAGTCAAGCGGTTCTTGATCTTCGAAAAATTGTATGAACAGGGAGTCACGCACTACCTCGGTTTTGGTCGAAGCTTCACGCCGCCTGGAACACCGTTGCCTGCTTCTCCGATTGATTTGAAAGGTGCGGTTATTGCTTTTTGTACAAAGCGGCTTGCTGGTTTTTCGTCATCTGAACTCGACGGATTAGAGCGATTAATTTCTCCACTGTGTGTCTGTATACGCGTGGCAATCGACCGAATTTTGGTGTCAGAATTGCTGGATCGGTATCTGGGACCCATCTCAGGCTCTCGGGTTCTGAAGGGTCAAACGAGCCGTGGTGACGGCACCGAAATTGAGTGTGCCTTGTTTTACAGCGATATGAGAAATTCAGCAGAGTTTTCTCGCACAAAAAACATGGATGACTACCTAGGGTCAGGATGCATTGATTTTCGGCGCGCTGCGTGATTCACCGCTTCCAAAACGGAGCGGTGACATGTCTGATCT
>NZ_VOGO01000029.1:2500-5826 GCF_007923355.1 Falsiphaeobacter marinintestinus | reverse complement strand
ATCGTATTGAGAGATATGGAGTTCTTTTTAGGTTTGGCAGTGACCTACTCTCCCACACCTTAAGATGCAGTACCATCGGCGCGACAGTGCTTAACGGCCGGGTTCGGGATGGGACCGGGTGTTTCACTTGTGCTATGACCACCAAACCGAAGAAGAACTCCGTCGTGTATCCGGCTGAGCCGGATCGCGACGAGCTGGGGTAAGCGGTTTTTGTGTGCAAAAACTGCGACCCAGCCCGGGATCGTGTCAAAATCAACGTCCAAGCCAAGGGGTTTGTGTATGCTTTTGTTTGGTCTGGTAAAAGTCTGTCTTTTACTGGATCAAATCAAGCCTATCGGACCATTAGTACCAGTCAACTGAACGCATTACTGCGCTTACATCTCTGGCCTATCGACGAGGTGGTCTACCTCGGTCCTCAGGGATACCTTGTTTTGAGGGGGGCTTCCCGCTTAGATGCCTTCAGCGGTTATCCTGTCCGATCATAGCTACCCAGCACTGCTCCTGGCGGAACAACTGGTACACCAGTGGATCGTTCACCCCGGTCCTCTCGTACTAGGGGCAACTCCTCTCAAGTATCCTACACCCACGGCAGATAGGGACCGAACTGTCTCACGACGTTCTAAACCCAGCTCACGTACCTCTTTAAACGGCGAACAGCCGTACCCTTGGGACCTGCTCCAGCCCCAGGATGAGATGAGCCGACATCGAGGTGCCAAACACTGCCGTCGATATGGACTCTTGGGCAGTATCAGCCTGTTATCCCCGGCGTACCTTTTATCCGTTGAGCGATGGCCCTTCCACTCGGGACCACCGGATCACTATGGCCGTCTTTCGACTCTGCTCGACTTGTCAGTCTTGCAGTCAGGCTGGCTTCTGCCATTGCACTCAACGAGCGATTTCCGACCGCTCTGAGCCAACCTTCGCGCGCCTCCGTTACGATTTAGGAGGCGACCGCCCCAGTCAAACTACCCGCCACGCAGGGTCCCGGATCCGGATAACGGACCGCGGTTAGACATCAAGAGTGCGAAGGGTGGTATCTCAAGGGTGGCTCCACAAGAACTAGCGTTCCTGCTTCAAAGCCTACCACCTATCCTGCACATCACAATCCTGATGCCAGTGCGAAGCTGTAGTAAAGGTGCACGGGGTCTTTCCGTCTAACCGCGGGAAGCCTGCATCTTGACAGGCAATTCAATTTCGCTGAGTCTATGTTGGAGACAGCGGGGAAGTCGTTACGCCATTCGTGCAGGTCGGAACTTACCCGACAAGGAATTTCGCTACCTTAGGACCGTTATAGTTACGGCCGCCGTTTACCTGGGCTTCAATTCAGAGCTCTCACCCCTCCTTTTAACCTTCAGGCACCGGGCAGGCGTCAGACCCTATACGTCGTCTTGCGACTTCGCAGAGCCCTGTGTTTTTAATAAACAGTCGCCACCCCCTGGTTTGTGCCCCCAGCCCCTAGTTGCCTAGGAACCGGGCCTCCTTCTCGCGAACTTACGGAGGTATTTTGCCGAGTTCCTTCAACATAGTTCTCTCAAGCGCCTTGGTATTCTCTACCAGTCCACCTGTGTCGGTTTAGGGTACGGTCTGATGGAGGGCTATTTCCAGGAACTGATCAGCAGCCCGCCCAATCCGATAAGGGCAAACTACCTTCACAATCCGTCACATCCTCCTGGCCCACGAATATTAACGTGGTTCCCATCGTCTACGCATTTCTGCCTCGACTTAGGGGCCGGCTTACCCTGCTCAGATTAGCTTTAAGCAGGAACCCTTGGACTTTCGGCGAGAGTGTCTCTCACACTCTTTGTCGCTACTCATGTCATCATTCTCACTAGTGATCTCTCCACCGGATCCCTCACAGGCCGGCTTCACAGAAAGCTCCTTATCCTCCGCTGCATCCCGAGGGATGCAAATGAGGATAGGAACTATGTCACACTACGCTCCGCTACCATGCCTTACGGCATCCTAGACTTCGGCTCATGGCTTGAGCCCCGTTACATCTTCGCCGCAGGACAACTTATTTAGACCAGTGAGCTGTTACGCTATCTTTAAAGGATGGCTGCTTCTAAGCCAACCTCCTGGTTGTTTTGGTCGTCCCACCTGCTTTCCCACTTAGCCATGAATTAGGGGCCTTAGTCGTAGGTCAGGGTTGTTTCCCTCTCCACTATGGACGTTAGCATCCACAGTGTGTCTGCCATCTAGTACTCCCCGGTATTCGGAGTTTGGTTAGGATCAGTAAGCCTGTGGGGCCCCATTACCCATCCAGTGCTCTACCCCCGGGGGTATTCGGATGACGCTCTACCTAAATAGATTTCGCGGAGAACCAGCTATCTCCGAGTTTGATTGGCCTTTCACCCCTAGGCACAACTCATCCCGACCTTTTTCAACAGGTGTGGGTTCGGCCCTCCAGTGCGTGTTACCGCACCTTCAGCCTGGTCATGCCTAGATCACTCGGTTTCGGGTCTGATCCACCTAACTCATTCGCCCTATTAAGACTCGCTTTCGCTGCGCCTACACCTAACGGCTTAAGCTTGCTAGATAGACCAAGTCGATGACCCATTATACAAAAGGTACGCCGTCACCCCTCAAGGGGGCTCCGACTGATTGTAGGCGTTCGGTTTCAGGTACTGTTTCACTCCCCTCGTCGGGGTGCTTTTCACCTTTCCCTCACGGTACTGGTTCACTATCGGTCAGTAAGGAGTACTTAGCCTTCGAAGGTGGTCCTCCGATCTTCAGACAGAATTTCACGTGTTCCGCCCTACTTAATACGTCCTCTCATGCTTCTTATACGGGACTGTCACCCACTATGGTTGGCCATTCCAGACCATTCTAATCACAATTGAGGCTCGGCTGGTCCCCGTTCGCTCGCCGCTACTAGGGGAGTATCAATTGATTTCCTTTCCTCCGGGTACTTAGATGTTTCAGTTCCCCGGGTTTGCTCTTAAAAACCTATGTATTCAGTTCTTAAGTACCTGATTAAACAACATATTGATTAGCATAGCTAACAATATGAAGCTTTCAGGTGGGTTGCCCCATTCAGAGATCCATGGATCAAAGCTTATTCTCAGCTCCTCATGGCTTATCGCAGAGTATCACGTCTTTCATCGCCTCTTACTGCCAAGGCATTCACCAAACGCCCTTCTCGCGCTTGATTTGATCCAGAAAGAGACAGACTTGCGTCTGTCGCGGCCATATGCGGGCTGGTTCGTCCGCTGACCTCTATTTCTGAACCAAAAGCATACATTTTCCCGCTCGCTTCATGTCGGTGAAGCGAACATTTGAGCAGTCTCGCGACTGCTCTGGTTAGTGTACTTGACTTGGACAACTCT
>NZ_VOGO01000028.1 GCF_007923355.1 Falsiphaeobacter marinintestinus | reverse complement strand
GAGGCCATCATCCCGATGGATCAACGGCCAATCATGCACTAACTTTTAAAATGGACCACTCAAGTGGGGCTGCTCACCGGGTGCGGTGAAATCGATCCGGCTGAGCCGCCCGTGATTGTAACCAAATAGATACTGCTGGGCCAAAGCCTCCAACAGCTGTCCACGATGCGCAGCCAAGGATTTCAGGCTTTTGCTCAGCTGAAACTTGCCTTTGATATGTCTGCCCCACTTGGCGATGCTGAGGACATCATGGATCACCATCACTGGCGGCACGTCTTCTTCGTTCAGCACCTTCTGCACCCGCAGGAGTTTTTCCTCGGAATAGTTGGGCCAATCGAAATTCTGCGCACCCCAATGGGCAAACTTGCGATTGAACAACTTGGTTTGGGTCAATCCGATCCCGCCGTTTTCTTCGGCATATAGGATCGTCTGCTCTAAAGCATGGAACAGCTTGGATTGGTCCAGCAAGGGATCGCCGTCGGCAAGTGGGTTCAGCTTGTTCATGCAGTTTTGTGGCCCGAAACATAGACACAAGCAAGCCTATGGCATATATTGCCAACAGCAAAAGGACCCCACAATGGCCACGAAAAACGTAGTTCTCACAGATCACCAAGAGGAACTTGTTGCCGGGTTGGTTGCTTCGGGCAGGTATCAGAATGCCAGCGAAGCCATGCGGGCCGGGTTGCGCCTGCTGGAACGCGAAGAGGCGGAAGTGACTGAGTTGTCGGCACGTCTTGCCCGTGGGGTTGAGCAAGCTGTGAATCGCGATCTGGCCGAAGGCAGCGGCACTGATGCGATCCGCAGAGCCTTTGCAAAAGCAAAAGCCCGTTGAAACCGTTTCGCCTAACCCGGCAAGCCGAAGAACACCTCACTGAAATTGCAATTTGGACCTTAGATACATTTGGTCCCCGTCAAGCTGAGGCCTATGAAGAAGACCTGATCCAGCGTTGCGAACAGATTGCCAATGGCACAGCCTCGCATCAAAGCTGCGCGATCTTGGTTGATGGCATAAAGGAGGACTTGCGCTTCACCCGCGCCGGTCAGCACTTCATCGTGTTTCTGAAAACCGATGATGAAGTGATCATCGTAGATTTCCTACATTCCCGCAGCAACCTGCCCGCTAAGCTTGCGCATCTGGAAAGCAGATCGACCTGACACACTATACTATAGTACCTCGACGGCATTCCGCTTTTGCTCGTCGGTTACGTCGATGTAACGCTGGGTCGTCGTCAACTGCTTATGCCCAGCCAGTTCCATGATCACCTTCGGCGATACACCAGAATGGGCCATCTGCGTGATGAACCAACGACGACCACTGTGTGAGGACGCGTCCTCGATCCCAGCAGCATCAAAAACGCGGGCAAATGCTTGCACCATGCTGATGGGGGTGAAGTGCCCACCTTTCTGGGACTGGACCACTGGGCGCTCAAGTTTCTTCCATCGATCCAACTGCGCCCAGTAGGTTGCCAGTTCCTTTTGCAGCTTGGCGTTCAAGTGCACCTGCCGCGCCTCCTTGGCTTTGGTGTTTTCCGCTTTCAGGTAGAACATCGCCTTGGGCTTCATGTCTTTGTCCAGCACATCGGCCCACTTGAGCGAGGCAATCTCACCCACGCGCAGCCCAGCGTAATGTGAGAGCATCAACATCAATCGGTTGCGTTTGCCGTTCTGCATCGTGCCGCAGATCGCCATCACGCGTTTGAGTTCCTCAGAAGATAACACTTTAGCCTGTTTCATCCGTTCTCCGCCAAATGACTGAAACATAACGCTTTCCTACCGGAGAGCTGCTTTTGTTATGTTGCCACCTGATGGGAAGAGCGACCGTTTTCTGGCTACCAAGGATCTGAAGTTGGTAGGGCAAAGGCACGGCAAATTTGTATTTTGTTATGTTCGTAGCCGCAAAACAACTGAGGTATCCCGAAGGACATCATCCACATCTCGCTCAAAAGCATCGCAAGGTATGCCTTCGTCTGCCAACACCCTCAGAAACCAGCTACAGAAGGTGCAGAGATGTGGAACGGGATTTGAAGCAAGCTATTGCGGGTTCAAAGGAGAGCCGGCGGAAGTAATAATGGATGATTTCATCATACAGCTTGCCAAAAGAGCGCCGCAAGTTAAAATGCCCTAACCATCATAGCGACGCTGTTTGCCGATTGACGAGCTGGAAGAAACGCAAGTCGCGGTGGCGAACCCGAGAATAAATTGGACCGGCTTTGAATGGTAGATAACAACGCAATGATGGGGGCATCTAACTTCGCAAAAACAAACTTCACAACTGAACCAATCCTAAGCGAAAGCCGAAAAAACGACAATTCAAGGTTGTTTTCGCAAAGCGATCTAAAAGTGGCAGTGCTTCAACTGGTGCCAAACGCTGCGACTGTTCATGGTCAATGGACTGATGGGAAACAGGTCATTCCTACGTTGTCGTTCTCATTTGAGAACGGCGTGCTAAGGTTCATAAAGTCGCCTATGGAACACGAGTGGCTTCGCAATGTTGGCGACGATTGGCGCGTATCCATCCGTGAAAATTATCGAGTTTACTACAAAGATTTGGATGCCGACGTTTGCGATTTCGATAACATCTCGGGTGTTCTCTCCCAAATTGCTGCAAACAGTATTAACGCATTCAAGAAAAGGCTGACCGCAGAAGACTCCATCCGCACCAAAATTAACGGTGTAATGTCCAAATTAGACACAACTGATCTATTAGATCTACTCCGGGCAAGCGTTTTGGAGGTCCGAAAGGACATGTTGCTCAAACTCTCGATTGTTCGTCTCCGCAACGAAGGCAATACATTGAGAGCGACGCATATACCTACTTCTTTAAGCGTGAAGGCGGACAGGCCTCGCCATTTTGATGAAGAATTCTTGGCCGAAGTCGAGAATAGCTTCTCAACGGGGATACCCGTTTTGACATGCAATTCTAGTTGCCAAGGACACCTTGCTGCCATCCCCGTGCGCCAGAAGAACAGTTTCAACGGGGAAAAGTACTTCCTACTATCAAAGTCAACTACCGGATTTACCAGAGAGGATATGTTTCTTCTGAACACGTTCGCGAAATCATTCGAGGACATTTTTCAAAAAAATACCAAACTTAAACTACTGATCCGCCTGAGAAAGGAGATCCGTTTCAAGTCATTTCATGGGCAAGCTTCCAACTATAAGGAGCTTGAGCAGAATTTTTTAAAATTCATGGATGGTATTATTCAGGAAATTTTCAAAGTGATTCCAAGTTGTCACTCACTAACAATCAGAACATATGATCCGCAGACCAATAGCCTTAAATTACTTGTGGATGGGAAGCCACATGGTAATTCGGAGGGTGAGAACCGGCACGAAGAGATCGGTTTAAGGGAGAAGTTCGAAAGCGTCAATGCATTCACCTACACCACCTACAACAGTGACGTGGATTATGTATACATTCGCAATACACGAGAGCCCATTCCACGAGAGTACTCAGAACTAGGACTGTACAGAATAATTTCACGTAGAGAGCAGACGTTAAGTGAATTATGCTTCCCGTTTTTCTTTTCTGAAACAGTTATTGGTACAATTAACCTCGAAGCAAGGGAGAAGAGGGCATTTGATGAAGATCTGGAATATCTCTACGCCCTCAAGCACACGATCGAAGAGAAGTACAGAAGCCTGTTTTCGTTCAGCGACGTGAATTGGATAAGGCAACTTTCGAAAGTGACAGATCCACTTCATGAAATCGTAAACCACCTGGAGTCTGATTTTTTTAATGCGGAACAAAAAGAACTACTGCAGAATCTATTGATTAGCCCGGTTGCGGGCACCTCCGGCGGGGTCGAAGATGTGCGAGGCAGTGAGCTATTGGATTTGATCGGAAAACGTGTCGATAAACTTTACCCAAACGAAGAGTGTTCTCTCGTATCATCACTCAAAGGAATGGTACGTCTAAGTGGAGCGGTACCGACAAGGGTCGGAGCAGATATATTTGAAGGCATTTGGACGATTATTAGAAACCTGATGTCCAACACTATCAACCACTCTCCAATATTTCGTCGAGATGAAAAATATATAATTAGCGATTTGATAAGAATAGATTTTGGACGTCGCGAGTCGCGGAGAGACGAAATCAGAGTGAAGTATATCACATATGGGCTGATTCCTGAAGAAGTTGCCGAGACCGCTGGCCTAATGCCAATTGAAAGCCATGACGCGGCCGACAAGCCACTGCATTTCGGTCTCTATGGACTTGGATTGATTACGAGAGCACTTGGAGGTTATATGACGTTGTCTTTGTCGAAATGCAGCCGCTACGATGTGGTTGAGTTCTTGCTTCCGAGAGAGTGAAATAGATGCAAACTGTAATCAACGGAATAATTGTAGAAGAGTCCAATGCGATTTTTGAGGATTCAGTTCGGAAATACAACAAAATATTTGAGAGTTTAAATATCTGCTTCTCCGCGAAATATGCGAAAGGGCGACAGCAAGCTCAAAAAATCATTGACTCTTCGATTGGGAGTGAACGAATTCACGTGCTGATCGTGGATTTAGTTGGGGCAAGTAACGAAAGGCTGGGTTTGCAATGGGTCCAAGAATTCAAACAGAGCTACCCTGACTTAGTCATATTTGGTACTACCGGGAAAATGCTCAATTTACGAACGGTGTCTACGAAGTCGACCTCGTTTGACATTTTTGTGGATAAAACGCTCTTAACCCAAGGACTTCCTGATTACATCTTGGGAGTGGCCGAGAAGTTTTCCGCTGCATTTTGCCAAAACCTAAAAGTTAGAATTACTGAAGACTCCCCAATTCCTGAAGTGTTTAAAGGTGGGTCTAAGAACAGAGAACTCTGCTCAATCGTGGCACAGGTCTTGTTTAGTGGCGATCTAAGGCCAGACAGGATTAGCGAAACCGTTGATGTCAGGCTTTCCCCGCTCACGGGCGGTTATAGTGGAAGCCATGTATTTCGAATGGATGTCACGTACACAGATCCCCAAATTAGGGGTGTTGCGGCAGTCTTGAAAGTGTCACACCCACAGGCAGCAAGGGAAGAAGAGCTAAACTACAACAAGTATGTTAGATGGCTGCTACCTTATAAGTGGCGAGTAGATTTGCTCGGGACTGGATATGCGAAAAAGTGGGGGGGTGTGTGCTATTCGTTCATTGCAGGAAACGCCGTGTCCTATGATTCTGTTACTGCGGCTTTGGAAGCGGGAGACGGTGACGCTGCAGAGCAAGTAATAGACAGCATTTTCTCACCAGATTACCAGACCTGGTATTCCGAAAAGCTTGCCGAGGTGGATGAAGACACTGACATTACCGAATACTATTCTGCCAGCTACTTCAGGTCTAAATCCGTTCTTGATGAATGTTCCAACCACTTCAACCAAAAAGCGCAAGAACTGTTGGGCGCGATTATCGAGACAAGTGGAGCCATCAAAGTGGGCGATGACTTGTCAGTGCCTGAACCTTCATCAAAGTTGTTTTCTGTTGGTCGAGGTCCGACACGCACGACTGTTTGCCATGGCGATCTCAACAGCAACAATGTTCTGGGAACGGAAAGTGGCGAGTACATATTCATAGATTTCCAGAACACTGGACGGCATCATGTATTCACGGACTTTATTGTATTTGAAAGTAGTGTCAGACTAAACTATCGAGAAGATGCTTTGGAATTTCATGAAATTTTGAAATTCGAGAATCTCATTTCTAATTACGACAATTTGATTGGTCGAAACAAATCTTTGGACGGATTGCCGAAGATCTACGAATTAATTTCGAAGATACGAAAACAGGCCATTAAGAATTTCTCATCGGAATCTTGGGAAAATTACTTGTTTGGCTCAACAGTTTTTTCACTTCGCCTTCTTAGAATCGATGACTTTTCAAGCGATCAATATATGAGAACCCTTGCGCAACTTGTATCCGGACTAACCAAACTATAGATGCAATGTGCTTTTTGATAACTCCCGTGCGTGGCCACATAAGTTGGTTGTATGAAATTTGGGAGAGCGAGAGTGATGTTTTCGATGTATGGTCATTAGGTTAATAGCATAAAAAATATAGAATTTATTTGTGCTTATTGTCTCTTTGAGCGGTCAAGGCGGATATACTCAAGAAACGCGCCTACTTTCCCCCAATTTTGCTGCTTTCCAGCAACCCTAAGGGCACCAAGAATTTTCTGCGCGTAGAAGTACGTTCTTTGATGATTGGTTCCATCATGCCAGTTGATCATTTCAGATACATAATTCAATTCGAACTTGGTAAGACCGTCGACCATTGCTTCGGCGTTTGGCCATATTTCCTGTATTCCGTGTGCAAGGTCGAAGAAATTTTCCCGGACGTACAATTCCTCTATAATGTCTAAAGCTGGATTTTTTTCGAGTTTCGTCAATAGCTCATTGATACTTGTTTGATCGAAGGGTAATCCCCCCATTTTTAATGGGGTCCAGCCGTAGAATTCAGGCGGCTGCTTTCAGTTTCATTGCGGGTGTGATGC
>NZ_VOGO01000027.1 GCF_007923355.1 Falsiphaeobacter marinintestinus | reverse complement strand
GGGAAGTGTGTTCACATGGGTCAATTCTCAGTGACAATTCAGGGCGATACCGGGTCAGTTCTCAGTGACATTCAACAGGCGAGGTCCGCATGGCCACTTCCCCTTAAACAAAGACCTACAGACCCCGATCCGAGCGTTAGCGCACTCTTCGCCAGAAAGATGTCTTTCGTTCGTGCTGCGTGTGCAAGTCCGCCAGATAGCTCAGATGCGGCGCGAAAGGGCCGTAATCGCCAATCTCGTGATCCACTGAGGCGCAGTCCATCAGGTGATCGGCTGCGTGGCCATAGCGGGTTGAGCGACCGTCCGTTAGTGAAAAACTGATCATGGCGCGCCACAGCAGAACTGCCGCCAGTGGATACTTCTCCCGCAGGGTTTCAGCAGCTGGTGTCAGAATGTGATAGAGATCGCCATCCAGTTCCGCAGCGCGGCTCTCGATCAGGCGGGCAGCACAGGACAAGTCCGGCCAATCCAAAAAGAATACCAATGCCAGATGCAGGTTCTCAAAGTTCAGAGCCTTGGCTTTTGCACTGTCCTCCGCTTCAATATCATCAAAATCCGGTAGCACCTTGAGATAATCTCGAAGAAGGTCCGGATCGAGCGTCACACAGAAGCGCTCCCAGCGATGCGACTGGGCCTCGTCAATCCGATCAAGCGCGATCAGACAGGCAATGTAAGCCGTATCCCATTCCTTTTGACCCAGCGCGCGCGCCGTGAGGTCTGCACCTGTCAGTCTGTTCAGCGCTTCATCGACCTTTCCTTGCGAGAGCAACAGGTGTGCGACCTCGGCGGCTAGATCAGGACGGGTCAACTCACTCGCCGTGTACTGAGCAATATATGCGTCTGTGTCACCCAGGGCCTCTGCGATCTCTTGCAGACACATTTTGGTGAGACGGTCTTTCTGGTCGCGTGCATAGTTGCCGCTGTCGCTGCGCAGATCCCGCAAGAAGCGAAGTGCTTCATGATCGTCCGGCGACTCATCTGCGGGCATCTCGCCATAAGCTTCAACCAAGCTCCTGAGATGCTGTAAGCCGCCTTCACCCAATGTCGGCGCGAGAAGCCCGATGATCCCGTCAAATTCTCCATAGCCTTTGTCACGCAGGGCATCCCATATGCGGGATGCCAAGGCCGTTGGGGCCAGAACCGCACGGGGGCCAATGGCTTCAAACCTCAATAATGCGGTTCGAAAGACATCGCCCACATCGCCGCGACTGTCATCGACCCGCTCATAAACTGAAGGCGCCAATTCAATGAACTGCCACAGCAAATCAAAGGCTTCCGTCGGCTCCTCTGGCGCGATCTTTTCCGTGATCATTTCCAATTGGGTGTTAAGATCTTTGATCAGGGATTTACGCCTACGCCAACTCACAAAACTGGTCGATTTACGGATCGATATGAGCCGTTTTCTGACATCCCGCGCAAGCTCCGTCGGACCAAGGTTGTGGCTCAACTCAAGACGCAGTCGTCGTTTGATCTCAGCGCTGCCAGTGCTGACCTCGAGTAGAAGATCAGCCAAACGCTCCGATCCGAGCGCAGCCAAGTTGTCTTTGTTGAGGGTTTTTTTCGACATGGGGTCTTTGTTTCATTGGACACCAAGAATGAAAAGCCTGGCTCACGGGTCCACCAGGCGTTCGGTATGTGGCGAACCGCGAGCCAACGAAACGAAGGTGGGCTGCCCCTGAAGCGGTTACTGGGTACCTCAAGGGCGCGATCCAATGGTCGCTCAATCGACCTTTACGACCATTTTTCCGAAGTTACCGCCCACGAGTAGTTGGTTGAACGCCTCAGGTGCTTTCTCCAACCCTTCAACCATGTGTTCTTTGTATTTCACAGAGCCATCCTTGAGCCAGCCCGTCATGTCCTTGGCAAATTCCTGATATACCGACAAAGGGAAACTGTCGAAGATGATAAACCCCTGCATCTTGACCTTCATCCGCAGGATTGTGCCCATTATGACCGGACCCATGTCCGGTCCCTCAGGCAGGCCTGGCAGGTTGTACCATGCCACCATGCCGCAAACCGGCATTCGGGCAAATGGATTAAGCAGCGGCAGCACAGCATAAAGCACTTTGCCACCGACGTTTTCGAAATAGACATCAATCCCGCTCGGACAGGCCACGCGTAGTTGGGCGGCCATATCATCAGCGCGATGGTCGATGCAGGCATCAAAGCCAAGATTTTCGACGACATGCGCGCATTTGTCCGCGCCTCCGGCAATGCCGACGACGCGGCATCCCTTTAGTTTTGCGATCTGCCCGACGGTCGCACCAACCGGACCGGCAGCCGCAGCAACTACAACGGTTTCACCAGGTTTCGGTTCGCCAATCTTTAGAAGCCCCGCGTAGGCCGTGTAGCCGGGCATGCCGAGGATCCCCAATGCCCATGACGGGTTTTCTGGGTTCTTCCCCAAATTGATCACCTGCGTTCCATCGGAAATCGCATAGTCCTGCCAGCCGCTGCCTGACAAAACGAAGTCTCCGGCCTCGTAACCGTCGAGATTTGACGTTGCTACTTGCCCTACAACCTGTCCTGTCATCACCCCGCCGATGGCCACAGGTTCAGCATAGGATTTGGCATCGTTCATACGCCCTCGCATGTATGGGTCCAAAGACAGATATACCGTGCGCACCAGCATCTCGTTCGCGCCAGGCTCTGGAATCTCGTTCATATCCATCCGCAGCGTGTTTTCGTCTGGTTGGCCATTGGGGCGTTCAGCGAGGACGATCTGACGATTGATTTCTGATGTTTGAGGCATTGGACTCTCCACTTGGTGCGGTCTGTCGGAAAAAGAACTCATGTTTGGGGCAGTTTAGAAGGCACGCGTTGGGCCACAAGTTTATAATGCAGATCTGAACTGACATTCCCCAAGTGGCCAGCCAGTTGACGCCAAGACCAATTAATCTGCTCGACCTGCTCGGCCAGATCTCGCCCGAAGAGGAAATCCGCAAGCGTGTTTGTGATCGTCAAACGACGGCGGCGCTTCTTGCCCGGGATACCGATCAGGACCTCGTGCCGGTGTTTTGAAATGTCGATGGCGACCAGCACGGTCGAAGCAGTAATATGGGTGGCGGTCATAGCCGGTCTCCTCATCAGTGTGGTTCATGCAAAACCACTGTTGAGACCTGAGACCCGGTTATGGCCACCCGCTGCGCAATTTGGGGGCTGCGCGCGTGTCCATAACCTATAAACAGCGCTTCTTCCCGACGTGCTACGGCCCGGAGTTCATTGCTCAGGCCGTACAGGACTGGATCAAGGCGGTTGGCGCGAAAACGGCATAGATCTAACCGGGCAGCCCCTGGAAGAACGGATAGTGTGAAAGCTTCAACGCGCGCTTCCGAGACGAGTTCTTGAATGGCGAAATCTTCTACAGCCTGCGAGAAGCCCAAATCCTGATCCAAGAATGGAGGAAACACGACAACAAGATACGCCCGCATAGTGCTCTGGGCTACCGCCCACCAGCGCCGGAAACCATCGTCCAGATGGACCCAAGGCTGGTCATGTACTAACAATCGAATTGGACCACTCAAGTGGGGCTGATCATTGCGGGTCAAGCTATTTGATCTTTTCAGAGCACGACCCGACCCGGCTGTCTGTTAATGGGATGAACCGGCTGCTTCCCCCGGTGGGTTAACCTGAGATGGTTTACCCGAAGAAGAAGGAGAAGTGGCTATGAGACTGAAGAAGGTACAACACCTGTCGGAACTGGCGGTGGACCTCTTCGCAGAGCCGTCGCTCCGACCGGATCCCGAAGCAGTATCCGACCGGAAGCATCCGGATCAGCAGCTCAGGATCGACGGAAGGGCGGCGTGTGTGGCTTTAGAAATCTGCGAGATGGGCCCGGATGCTACTCAGATCAACAAGCCGATCAATCGAGCGCAGCAGGTGGTCTTGTGGAACGTGATCCTCCAGCGAGAACTCATAGAACAACGCGGCTTGTGCTTCCTGCCTCGGTCCCAACATGGCCAACCCTCCCCCAAATAACAGGAGTTGAATCAGCCGTTCAGATCTCAATCAAGGAAGAGTTTTTCAACAAAATCCGCTCGTTGGTGTCGGCCGCAACGAACGCCCAATCCGGACATTCGCCTCGCCTTTAAAATGCTGCGTTGCGGTCCGTCATTCGGGACATCCGCTGCAAGTGCGTGGTCTCACCAACGTTCGCTGCTGGCTATACGGAACTTCACTGCCATGCTCACTTCTTGCCCATATGCCCAACCTGATGCAAAGTTGTTTGCGGAAGAGGGATGCCTGTTTCACCGCGGGTTCTGAAACAAACAGACCAGCGCGATGGCAGGCTTTGGGAGGAGCCCGTCATGACATCCAAGACCACAGGTCCCACACCACCGGACAATCTGACGCCGCAGCAGCCAGCCATGCCCAAGGTCAAAAAGTTGACTGCGGGTGATGTCACCGAGTCGCTGAAGGCCGGGTTTTCCGACTTTCTGGCTCGCCCCTTCATGAGCGGGTTCTTCGGTCTGTTCTATGCGGTTTTCGGAATCCTGTTTGTTTGGTGCCTGGTCTGGCTCGGAAAGATCTGGATGATCATTCCCGCCGCCGTGGGCTTTCCGCTGATCGCACCTTTCGCCGCCGCCGGGCTATATGAAATGTCCTGCCGGTTGCAGAATGAAGAGAGTTTCGGTTGGTCTGAAATCCTCACAGTCATGGCCAATCAACGCAAGCGCGAAATGGGCTGGATGGCCTTTGTAACCCTGTTTGTTTTGTGGGTATGGTTTTATCAGTTTCGGGTTGTTCTGGTGATCGTCCTGCAAGATTCATCCTTCTCGGATTTGGACGGGTTCTTAAACACCGTAATCTTCACACCTCAGGGCTGGACCTTCCTTGCCATTGGCACCTGCGTCGGCGCATTTCTGTCGGCAGTGCTGTTTTCGGTGACCGTCGTTGCCATGCCCATGCTACTCGAACGGGACATCGATTTCGTTTCCGCCATGCTCACGTCCATTCGCGTCGTCGCGGAAAACCCGGTAGTCATGCTCACCTGGGCCGCGATCATCGCGGTCACGATGCTTTTGTCACTGGTTCCCGCGTTTCTGGGCCTGATCTTCACCCTGCCAATCCTTGGCCACACGACATGGCATCTCTACCAGCGGGCCGTAACGCCAGCAGAGGGGTGATCTATCCTGCAATAACCCTGAGCACCTGTGTGCTTTTTAGGCAGATGCGTCGCTTGTGGCCCTAAACCAATATGCACAGTGTCACGGGATGCTGCGATGCGGCTTCTCCGAAGCAGACATTGGCTGCATTGCAGAATTTCGGAAAAGGGGCCCCTACGTCTCAGCTCTATTGGCAAACAAGGAGCGTTGGTTCTTCTTCAAGTAGGCTCAGGACTCATAACCAGTAAATGACGATTGCAGCGAGGGCGATGGCCGACAGGAAGACCCTTGGGCAGCGGTCATAGCGAGTTGCGACACGCCGCCAGTCTTTCAGTCTGCCAAACATGATCTCAATCACTGCCCGGCAGTGCATTGGGCAGCAATGTCACGAGAGGGGCGGTTGCGTCGTTTGTAACGACGCTTGTCGTATCGGATGGCTATCTTGCGTTGCTTGCGACCAGGGATGCAGGCGCGTATCCCTTTGTCTTTCAACGCTTCTCTGAACCAATCAGCGTCATAGCCTCGATCTCCAAGCAGCCAATCGACATCCGGCAGGCCGCTCAGCAGCGCCCGTGCGCCGATGTAATCGCTGACTTGACCGGCGGTCACGAACAGATTCAGCGGACGTCCGTAGCTGTCGCAGATGGCGTGCAGCTTGGTATTCATGCAGCCTTTGGTGCGGCCAATCAGACGCCCGCGCCCCCGTTCGTCGGGAAATTGATCCACTGGATCAATTCCTGATCCTCCTTACTTGACGCCCAAACTGGTCGCTGTCCGGTGGGCCTTCAGATAGGTTGCGTCGATCATCACGGTCTTTTCTTCGCCGTGTTCGGCAGCCAGGCCAGCCATCATTCGGGCAAAGACGCCCTTATCGCTCCATCGTTTCCAGCGGTTGTAGAGCGTCTTGTACGGGCCATATTCCTTCGGCGCATCACGCCAACGCAAGCCATTGCGATTGATGAAGATAATCCCGCTCAGAACACGCCCCCTCTCATTGATTGCTTTGCAATCAACTGCCGGGCAGTGGATCATCTACGCGAGGCTTGCCGTGGGATTTGGGAAAGTAGGGCTCAAGACGCGCCATCTGCGCATCGGACAGCCAGATTAGATCAGACATGTTCATTGCTCGTTTTTCGAACGGTGAATCACGCTGATCGCCGGAAATCAATGGGTCCTGAGCCTAGCGGCGCCAGGAGACATTTCCCACAATCCTTCGCTTTCTTTAATCAATTTGGGTTTGTCCCTGCGACTTTGAGTCAGTGGCTCACCCGCCCATACAAGGACCTTACCTGATGCTTGATCAAGGACGATGCCGCCCGAAAACTGGTAATCAAAGACTGGATGTGGAAGATTGGTATCAAAACGGCCAACAATAGCCCGGTCTTCCAAGAGAAGTAGCAAACGCCCGGTGTCTTCGTTGAACAGCACATCAAAAATCGAGAACGGCGACTGAGAATAGAGGCTGAGAAGATCCTTTATTCTTGCAACTTGTTGCCAAGAACTCTCAGGGTCTTTGCGATACCATATTCTACCTTCGACATGAGCAAAGTCCCCCAACCCTTTAATATCTATTGGGACCGGCATTCTGGGGTCCCAGCCCGGCGGTGGCCGAACCTTCGTTGCTAGGGTTCCGGCAACCTTGTACAGTTCACCTGATTTTGAGACGAAAATCGGGCCGTTGCGATCAAGCCGCCATCGGTCTGTGCGATCAGAATGTGCTCGCCGCCAATCCGGGTCTGCCAGCCCATCCAGATCAGATAAATTGGACAAACCGTGACGCTCAAACTCACCATCCGCTGTAAGCCTAAATAGCGCGGGTTCACGTATCGTAGTATAGGCCCAAGTCTCTCCTTGCCGATCAATTATGGTGTTCGGCATCAAGCGGTTCCAGTTTGAAAGGGGTGGCCCTTCAAATTCGATCAAAGCCCTATCTTCTACGGTCAAAATTTCGTTTCGCCCAAGCTTGATGAAGGAATTCGCAAACCCCGGCACTGTAAGAACCTCAGTCTGGGACCCCCAGTGCTCCATGGAAACCGAGTTGCTGACAGCTAAAGGCACAGCGCAGAATTCTTCAGCATGCAAGACGCTGTTCCACGCGAAAGCAACTGATAGAAAAATCAGAAACCTGTTGAGCATTGCGGCCTTTCTTTGCAACGGACGAATTCCTTCATTGGGGCTACTGAGCTTTGGCTGCGACCTTAATGCAGGCGCCAGATATGTTGAATGTCACTGAGAACTGACCCGGTATTTTCACCGAGATTTGACCCACCGTTAGTTATGCGTTGTGGTTTATG
>NZ_VOGO01000026.1 GCF_007923355.1 Falsiphaeobacter marinintestinus | reverse complement strand
TCTTGCCGCCCTGAGCGATTATTTCGCAAAGCAGCGAAAGCGCTTTCACTCGATGACCTCGAATAGATCGGCACTAGTCGGCGGCGGGGCCAGCAGATTCCAGCGCTCCAACAGGTCATAGACAAATTGTCGATCTGTCTCGGTCTTGTTCGGCAGTGTCGTGGTGTTGGGCGCGCTCAGTGTGACCGTCAGGGTGCGAGATGATTTGCCCTGGGTTGCTGTCAAGATGACACGCAGGGTCGCCGCCAGAATTTGCCAACCCGGGGCGCACAAGGGCGAAGCCCTGCCAAACCGCCGGTCGAGGAATTGGTAAAGCGTCTCGTTATCGGCCCGCTTTTCAGCCCGCACAAAACCGCCATCGGAAGACCGGAAGGACAGAGACGAAACCTCCACTCCTTGAATTCCATCTGCCGGATCAGTCTCGAACTCCGGCGCTTGGCGCAACGTATCCAGTAGCACATCACGGCGGGGAATTTCGACGGGTGCGTTGGACTGCGGTGCGAAATTTGCGGCAAAGGATTGAAGATATTTGTCGCGCAGCTTTTTCCCGCCTTTGGCACAAATTTCGACAATGCGTTCGTTAGGATCACAGGCAACGCCGACTTCCATGACTTTTTGAACCGTTTGTCGCTCAAGACTTTCCTCGCCAAAGGCCAACTCGCTTTGTGCGTGTTCTTCGATGTAAATCGTGGCCTGGGTGAGTTTGGTTTCTTCTTCTGTCATGGGATTGACACGGATAGATTGATACCAATCGGCCTCTCGCTTGCGATGGCCTGGCAATTCGAGAATTTCCACGGTGTCTTTGAGAAACCCGTCTCGGGCGCTTGGCTGATCAAGGACCCACGGCTTGCCGTCATCCGGGAATTGAAACCGTGCCCATTGTTTTCCGCCATGCCGCCGCATCAGTGAGGCCTGCACGTTCACCCGGTCGATCGTCCGAGGGTGCTCGGCAGCAAGCATCAGAAGCACCTCTTGCACCCCTTGAAGCCCCTCCAAATCAATGCCTTGCCCGGCACAAACCTGCACCGCTCCAGTCATGCCGTTGTCATCTGAGAGGCTGGCCAAAAGCTCGAACTCCGCCTTTAAATTATCTTGCTGGCGGTCGGGCAAATCCTCCAGCAACCCTTCGATAGACCGCACCAAAGCCGTACCGCGCCCCTCGCTTGTCCAATCGAAATCGTCGAGAACATTAACGCCGCGCACCTTTAGAAAACGCCGAAGGCGATCCGAAGGGGACTTCCGTATGAAACCGCTGAAATTTGCCATATCTTGTGCTCATTTTGTAATTTTGGCGCAAATATGGGGTTCGCACATGTTCTGTGCAAGCTGGTTGTGTTCAAAAGCGCCACCGCAATGCGGCTTTGCCCATTGTGAAGCCAAGAATTGGTCTGTTACTGATGCAGCAGCGTGTGCCAGCGGAGGAACTCGCCGGTCATGGCCTCTTCTTCCTCGTTGAGAACAGATGAACGCGGCTTTTTCCGGCCGGTCTTCTGATCCTCAACGGTTTGCCGCTTTCGCTACTCCGCAACCGTCTTCGGATTGATGCCAAGCTCTCGGCTCAGTTCCGCGATCGAAGCTTGCGATCGCTGTATTGTTGCTATGACGGCGTGCGTAGTCGTGGCGTTGCGTGACAAACTTGTCCCATAGTGCTTCCTTCCATTCCATCGAATGGATCGCACCATCAAACCGTGGGATCCAACACCTTGGCTGCAACTGCGGTGCCTTCAGGTCACCGAATCGGCGCCGCGTTCGTCAAAGCAATCCCATTTTTGGATTTCTGAGTGCGCTGATTGCAGCTCTCCAACCCAGATTGTTGGGTAGATCGCTGCGCATTCAGAGCACCGGAGCGGGAGTTGCCGACGATTCACTATTAGGTGGCGGTGCTAGTATTGCATCCTCGATGTTGAAAATGGCGCCTTCGATAACGGCGGCTGCCTGATTCAGATTTTCTTCCTCAAAGTACTTTGATATTTCTGCCAGCATGAACAGCACCCAGACATGGTCCTGCACATTTTTTTGTTGCTTTTGGTTGAAACAGAGTGAAATGACGTTGCTGCTGCTCATTGGGTCGAGCTCTTGTATTTTTCATGAAACAACTCTTCGAACTGAATGAGAGTTCTTGATAACTCGCTGTGCGTTGGAAAATTTCGAAAATGTTGATTTACTCCCTGCTGCCTAAACAGGTTTTCGATCCAAAGAGCGTTGAACGTAGAAAGACTGACCAGCGGCATGCCCGCCTCAATTGCCAAATCCCGAACGGCAACCATCTGCGCCAGACTTTCCCGGGAGCCCGGATCAACCCGCACCATAACAATATCGAATCTTCTGAACTCCATCGCCGCCTGAACATCAGGGGGGGTGAGCGTCACGAAGATTTCCAAGTTTGGGGTGTCCGTGGGGGGGGCATCGCTTAGAATGTGCGGCGCACATTCTGAAAACAGAATGTTCAATTGGGTATCGTTTGGGGTGGTCTCACTCACGATAGTTGCTCCGAAAAATGTTACTAAATTCGCTAGAGATGGCTTTTCCTACCCGCTACGGAAGACAAAAAAACTCGCACCTCTCACTTAACTACCATTGCTACTAGCAACAAACCAGTCGAATTACAACCCAAGCTGCACTTTTCCGTGCATCTTTACTCTGTTGCTGAGGCGACAGCCGCTACTAAGTCAGCCTTGCGGAAGGGTTTTTGCAAGAAAACGACTGCGCCGCTGGCATCCGAAATGGCTTCGGTTTTCTCAAGGTCCATGCTGCCATTTCCCCCCGATATAATTATAATGGACAAATCATGAAATCTAGAAATAATCTCATCCATTATGCCAATCGCATGATCTTTTCCCAGCCAGAAATCAATTATCGCAAGGTCGAATTTTTGGCTGACTGACAATTCGCGCAGAGCAGCTTCGGCACTATCAGCCTCGGTGATTTCATAGTCCGTTGTTGCAAGAAAAGCAGAAATCATAGTGCGAATGCCGGGGTCGTCGTCAACGAGCAAAACTCTTTTTGGGTTAATCATTGCCATCGCCCTCGAAGCTTAGTGTAAGGGATCTAACCGATCGAATAAACTGCTCCTGATCGGGTGCGGGAAGAACCTTAATGCGCTCTGCTGCCAGTACAATTGGATCTTTTGCCAGCGCTGCAACACCGAGCTCTGTTAAGGTGATCGTCTTTGTGCGCGCATCTTGCCCGCTGATCTGTTGTTCAACTAGGTTGCGAGATTCAAGTGTCGCGATTGCACGGGTTACCGGCGCGCGGGTCAGGCCAAGAAAGCGTGCGATCCACCGAACCTCACATCGGTCGGTGGGTGTCCGGGCAAGGTAGCGCAAGATTGACCATTGCAGCGGCTGGATGGCTGATGAGTGCTTTGCAGGATAGATATCGCGGATGAACCGTTCCAGCAAAACAACAGAAGCTATCAGCCGCTTGTCATCGACTTCCTGTTTCATCTTATGTCACCGCGCTCTTGTCAGACTGACGATACATACAACACCATGTCGGTACAAACGCTTTGTCACTAGCAATGACATTGCAATTGCATTGACTTGAGTAGATCTTTAGGGGCTGTCGGGATTCCATCTAGTGTGGCAAACGGTTCTCGATCAATTGCTAAGCACTGGCACCTTGTTAATAAGCTCCTCGGTTGTCCAGGCTTTGGTGTCGCGGCTCGCGCGGATCTGCTTACATGTTCATAAAGTCGAACAACCTTGGGATTACACCGAGAGAGGGTCAAGGTGGCTGGTCGCTCGGGCTCCGTCAACGTTATCACGCCGCGCATAAGGCCCATTAGCCGAGCACATTTTCGATGGCTTTGATCAATTCGGCGCGCGCGACCGGTTTCATCAATCGGATATCCTCAGGACGCAGGCCGTTCCCATGCACCGTTGCTTCGCTTGCGTATCCCGACATGAAAATCACACGCAGTTGCGGATGGTCTTCGCGCAAAGCTTTTGCAAGTGAGGTACCCTGCAATACCCCGGGCATCACGATATCCGTAAGAAGAAGATCAAATGTTGGGTCCGCTTCGTAAATCAACAGAGCTTCGTCGCCCGAGCTTGCAGTTTGAATGTCATATCCGGCCTTGGCAAGCGTCGATTTCAACACTGAGCGCACGCCTTGTTCGTCTTCGACTACGAGTATTCGTGCAGCCCCATGTGGGAGCGGTAAGAGGGCGCCAGGTAACTCATCCTGGTTCAGAGTGTCGTCGGTCAGCGCCTTGAAATAGAGCTTGAAGGTGGTTCCGATGCCCACCTCTGAATACACCTGGACGCTGCCCCCTGATTGCTTCATGAACCCCACGATCATCGAAAGCCCCAGCCCGGATCCAGATCCTGGTGGTTTGGTTGTGTAGAACGGCTCAAAAATTCTGCCCAAGGACTCTTTTGGGATGCCATGCCCAGTGTCACTGATCGCCAGCATCACGTAGCGGCCCGGATCGATATCTTCGTACCGGCTTTCGACATAGTGATCATCTATCCGAACATTAGAGGTTTCGATCGTAAGCTGACCGCCGTTCGGCATAGCATCGCGCGCATTGATAATGAGGTTCAGCAAGGCACTTTCTGCCGAGCTGGCGTCAGTTTCGGTTTTCCACAAACCAGCCAACAGGGACGTCTCAACCTCGATGTTTTCAGGAAGGGTTCGACCAATCCAGTTCTTGGACTTTCCTGCCAGATCATTGAGATCAAGAGTTTCGAGATTCAATCGGGACTTTCGGGCGAAGGCGAGCATATTCTTCGTCAGGTCTGCGCCGCGATGGACTGCGCCAATGCCCGCGTCGATTAGTTCAATCTGATTAGGAACCGCCAGTTCATCCCGCAAAAGTTCGAGGTTTCCAAGGACAACAGCAAGGAGATTGTTGAAATCATGCGCCATTCCACCGGTCAGTTTGCCAACCGACTCCAATCTTTGCCCATGCGCAAGCGCTTCTTGGGCAGCGTGTTTTTCGGTCGCATCGATCATGATACCTTCAAGTTCGATCGCGCCGTCGGCAGAAACGACCGGGCGACCACGGTCCGAAACCCATTTCTCCGACCCATCGCGACGCTTAATGGAGTATTCCATTTCGTAAGGTTGGTTCAGGGTCACCGCTTGCCGCAGAATCCTGTCGATCCGTTCGCGATCAGAGGCGCGAATATCCAACCCCGGTAACTGTTCGCCGGAGGTCACGCTGCTGGGCGGCGACTTCGGGTCAACGAACAAGTTCAGATAGCCTTCGCTGCGGTAAACACTGGTAAAGGTGTCGTCGTATTTGACCCTGTAAATGGCACCAGGGATGTTGTCCACGATACCTTTCAGTCGGTCTTCATGAGTCTTCAGCTGAGATCGCAACTCAACCTGTTCAGTAATGTCCTGAAGAACGCCAGCCGTAGCCACGAAGGCCCCTGCGGAATCAAAGACCGCCTCTGTGTTTTCGTGCAGAGTGCGAACACTGCCGTCGTTTCGGACGATCCGGGCAGTGACCTCATATCCAACTTCTTCCCTTGCCGCCTTGGATATCACCTCTTTGTAGCGCGCCCGATCATCCGGGTGAAACCATTGCAGATCCTTTTCCGTGGTCTCCGTTCGCTCAAGGTATTCTTCAACCGACACGCCATAAATCTCAGCCAGTTCCGGCGAGCAGTAGGTGCATGCGTCTAGGCTGTGGTCCCAAATCCAGCTGCCCAGCTTTGCGATGCGCGAGGCGCTTTTGTATTTTTGCTCACTCGCAGCGAGGTCCAGACCCCTTTGAACCCGTTTGGTTACGTCTTTGGCAGTGCCCCAGTATCCGTCGAAATCGCCCGCAGATGTGAGTTTTGGCAGTCCTGCGATTTCCGCATAGTAGGTGTTTCCCATCTCATCCGTCGCCGAAACAACAAAGTCGTAAATCCGCTTTCTTGCGGCCACCCTAGTTTTCAGAGTGTCCCAATTGCCATCCAGCGGTGACAGAATGGGAACATCCCAAATCTTCCTTCCGACATAATCATCGGGCATTTGACCATCCACAGCGGCACTTCCATGTAGTCTTTCAAACCTGAACTCTGTGTTTGTTTCCCAAAACCAGTCCGTCGCAAGGTCCGAATACAGTTTGAGCCTGTCCTCATTGGCATGCGCTGCCTTTTCAGCAATGTTACGTTCGTTGTGTTCAATCGTCAGGGAAACGAGCCCGGACACGGCTAGGGCAAAGTTGACTTCCTCTGACGTCCAGATCCGCGGTTGGTCAACATCTTCGATACAAATGACCCCAGCCAATCCGCCATAAGTCCGAATGGGGCAATCCAGCAGGGCCGACACGTTGTTGCTAGGCAGATATTCCTTTGATAGTTCGACACAGCGCGGGTCGTTTGTCGCGTCGTTGATGATCACGACAATGTCTTCGATTACCGCCTTTAAGTATGTACTAGCGTCATCCTTGGTCAGTACCGCTGGTGGCAGTTCAACGGTGTTTTGCTGGTCCCATAAAACTCTCGAAACCAGTTCGTCGGCTGAGTCATTCAGGGACCAGATCCCGACCCTGGGAGCATCAAGCGCCGCCGCCAACGTTTCGCAAAAAAACTGAAGCGCGCCTTCAAAGTCGAGTTTGCTAAATTTTCGTTTGGTGACCAGCTCACGTAGGATAAGATCGAGCTGTCCTTCCCGCGAAGACTTGTTTTCTGACACAGTATATGTCCTCTCAAGTTGACCCGTTGGTTCCCTTACGGCAAAGCCATCGCAGTTTTTTACAGTTTTAACGCTAAGTTTGGTTTGATCCACCCATCGGTTTACATCTTAGAGATTAGTAATTTTTCATGCCGCTGACCTGCGACCCGACTTCTCTCCAGCCTTTGGGAGCATCCGTCGTTTGGTTTCTGGCCTCATGCGGCCTTGGTTTCCAGTCTCGATTTCATTGCAAATTCCCGCGGCGTGAGATTGCCGAGCGATGAGTGGGGTCTGTGTCGGTTGTAGTCTTCCTTCCAGGCAGTGATCTTGTCGCGGGCCTTGGCCAGCGATGAGAACAGGGTTTCGTTCAAGAGCTCGTCGCGGAAGCTGCCGTTGAAACTTTCCACGAATGCGTTCTGCATGGGCTTCCCCGGTGCGATGTAGTGCCAGTCGATCTGCGTTTCCTGGCACCACCTGAGGACCGCCATACTGGTCAGTTCCGTCCCGTTGTCGCTGACGATCGTTCTGGGCCGTCCACGCCGCGCCATGATTGCCGTCAGTTCACGCGTAACACGCAGCCCAGAAAGAGACGTGTCCGTCACCAGTGCCAGGCACTCGCGACTGAAATCATCCACGATGGCCAAAACTCGAAACCGGCGTCCGTCAGTGAAGGCGTCAGACACGAAATCCAAGCTCCAGCGTTCATTCGGTCGCTCCGGCCAGCGCGCCTTGGCACGCGTCAGCTCTATGGAAAGCACGCGCGCAAAGGCGCGGCTCAAACTGAAAACTGGCCAATATCTCTCCGGGAAACTGACCAATTTTACACCGGGATTGACGCTACGATACCGCACACTCGACCGATCCACACCTAGAACAGAACACGCCCGCCGCTGGCTCACCTCGTGCTCTTTGCACAAGTGCGCCACAGCATCCCGCTTCGCGCCGGGCGTCACCACTTTCGCGAGGCAACATCCTTCAACATCGCGTTGTCCAGCATCTGCTCGGCCAACAGCTTCTTCAGCTTCGCGTTCTCGTCCTCAAGCGCCTTCAGCTTCCGGGCATCTGACACTTCGAGGCCACCATACTTCGCTTTCCATTTGTAGAACGTCGCCGAGCTGATCCCATGCTCGCGGCACACATCTGCCGTCGCTGCGCCGCTCTCCTGCTGCTTCAGGATCGCGATAATCTGCTCTTCCTTGAACCGTGATCTCTTCATTCTGTCCGTCTCCTTCATTGGGACGGACTCTACCTCAAACCGGAGGAGGAAACGGGTCTCAGGTCACCGCCAGCATCGATGACGCATCCTCGCACAGTGGTTACCGGTCGTCAGCTTTTAGGGTCCAAATCCCGATCCTTCGATACGCTTGTAGATCAGAACAAGCCTTGTTCCGTCCCACTTAAGTATCTTGATTTTTCCCGCTGCTCTGTTCCCATCGGGAGGTCCGGGTTGATTGTAAGAGCATTGTCGTATGGTGTTTTCAACTTGACAGAATTAGCAGGATGAAACTGAAAACCTTTTTGCGGTCAAAATTCATTAGCCGGATACATGGGCGATGATGCCGACACGGTATTGGTCAATGTGTCGAGATTTCGTCGGCCAAGCTGTCTAGCCCCTTGTTTCTGGGCCACTGGTTTGGTGTTTCTCTAATATGGATTCTGGTACCGGCGGACTCATACGGAGCGCCTGATAGGGGCGGATATGATTGTACTGCCTGAGCCAGTGATTGATGACGACCTGGGCCTGCTCGGTCGTTGCGAACCACTCTGCATTTAGAACCTCCCGTCTTAATGTCCCATTGAACCGCTCGTTGTATCCGTTCTCCCAGGGCGATCGCGGATAGATACGGATCGGCTTAATGCCAACGCGTCGAAGCCAGCCCTGCATTGCTTCGTCAGCAAACTCAGGGCCATAGCACGTCGGGAAGAAGCGCTGTTTATAGGTTATGGCCACGCGCGCAGCCCTCAGATAGCGCAG
>NZ_VOGO01000025.1 GCF_007923355.1 Falsiphaeobacter marinintestinus | reverse complement strand
AATACGTGTTCGGCTCGGCGCATGACGATGATCTGACCGGCAACGCCTCGGCCAATGTGCTGCTCGGCGGCGACGGCGACGATACGATCAACGGCGGCGGCGGCGCGGATTACCTGCGTGGCGGTGCTGGCGGCGATGACTTCGTGTTCGACACCGCCCTTGGCGGCGGCAACATCGACACGATCGCGGACTTCAGCGTCGGCGAGGATGCGATTCACCTGGACGCGGCGATCTTCTCGGCCCTGTCTGGCGGCGCGCTGTCAGCGATGGCCTTTGCGGCGAACGCGGACGGCGTCGCCAATGGCTTCACCGCCCAGATCATCTATGAGACCGACACCGGCGCGCTGTCTTACGACGCCGACGGTCTCGGCGGCACGGCAGCCATCCAGTTTGCCGCCCTCACAAGCGGGCTGAGCATCGATCAGGACAGCTTCCTGGTGATCTGATCTGCAAGGCATCCGTCAATACGCCGATCGGTGGCGAGGCACGGATCAGCTGTGTCGCGATGCAGGTTCCGACGTCGTTGCGGTGGGCTGGCTCAGACAGGGCATCCGCAGGCTGCGCCTGCCAGGCTTTCAAGAGGTCCTGCTTTTTGGCACACAAGTCGTTGCTCGCATCACTGCCCATTCCATCGACCGTCACTCGATGACATCAACGTCCCCTCGGGTCTGCTCTCTCTTCTCGGCGAGCTTGCGCGCCATCCGATATTCGTCTGTACCCCGCATGATGCGGTTTTCATGGAAAGTAATGATCATCTCTTTCTCCGCTTCCGTGAACACCTCATCCAAGCTCAGCGCCTCAATGATCACATGGCCTCGCGCAGCAGACATCTTCACCCCGAGACTCCGCATCTTTCCCAACACAGGCCAGAAATTGACCTTTTCCCTCGTCGGTATCGACGCCCACATATTTCGCGAATGAATTTTGAGCCGTAAAAAGACCTTCAATTCCGATCGCCCCAATTCTGTCAAGTAGGGAACGCCATACTATCGACGGTACAAGGGGTGTGATCTGTACTTGATGGCTAATTGCCGTTTTTTTCCCTTCAAACGGCTGATAACTTTGAAATCCTGCTTGGCGGCCTGTCCGGCGCATGGGCATATTTTCTGACATAACAAAAGTAAGCACCGCCGACAGTTTGTTACGTGCTTATCCGACCAGTTTGTTGCTTCATCACATAACGTCGGTTGGGCGCAGCATCGCAGCGTGGTCCTGACTTATAAAGATTAGGACTATTGCATGGCTGTAACTGTTATTTTTGGATTTCCAACTCTGGTTTCTTTCTCAGAAAGTGATGTGAACACAGGACCGCAACTCATCGCGGCACCGAGCACCTTTTTTTGGGATGGCGATGACTTGACGGGTACTGTGTTCACGGTCTCTGGCGTCGGAGTTCTGGACGCCGTTGGTGTGCAGAACATTGGAACGGGCGTCGGTCAAATAGGGGTGGTGGAAAACAACCTCACCTACGAAGGTGTGACTATTGGCTCCATGTCCGGTGGATCAGGGGACACATTCACCATCACATTGACTGGCGCGGCCAACGACACGTCGGTCGGGGCGATGCTGCAAAACCTGACCTTTGCCACCGAAGATGACTTGGTTGGCAGTGCAGTTGGGAGCATTGTGAACCGCACGCTGACGCTTGCCATGTCGGGTGGAGCGAGTTTCAGCCGAAATCTTACTTTATCCATAACCGCAACCAATGACGCCCCCGAGATCATCAACCTAAACGATGACCGGGTTGTATTCCAGCAGGGGTTTGGTCCGGTTCTGATCGATGCGTCGGGCACCGGGACCGACAATCACGGGGCGGCCCCGCTGCGGCTTGGTCTGACCGATGCAGAATCTATCGACTTTAGTGGAGGGACGCTGACGGTCTCGGTGGCCGGTGGCGGCGTTGCGTCGGAAGACGTGCTGAGCTTTGACGCTACGGACGTGACTCTGTCCGGTGCGGATTCCCTGCCAGACCCGGGCGAAACGCTGACCGTGGATGGGGTTGTGATCGGCACGATTGCAGTCGGTGGTGACGGTCGGGACGGCAATGATCTGGTTGTGACCTTCAACAGCGCCGCGACCCCGGCGCGGGTCGAGACGCTGCTGCGTGCGGTGCAGTACGAGAACATCAGCGCCACACCAACGACGGCGCCGCGCACGCTGAGCGTGACAGTCTCTGACGGGGACGGCGGCACATCGGCAGCACAGGAGATCACGGTTGCTGTTCAGGTTCCAGCCACCGGTAACTACACTGACACGGGTCAGGCGCTGGGATCCGCAATCAGTTATGGCGTCTCGCTGGGCGATGTGGATGGCGATGGCGATCTCGACATGGTCGTGGCCAATTACGGTCAGGCCAACACGGTCTGGACCAATGACGGCGCGGGCAGCTATACAAATACGGGCCAGACGCTGGGATCCGCAGATAGCTGGGACGTCTCGCTGGGCGATGTGGATGGCGACGGCGATCTCGACATGGTCGTGGCAAATTCCACTGGTCAGGCCAACACGGTCTGGACCAATGACGGCACGGGCAGCTATTCCTTGGGCCAGACGCTGGGATCCGCAACCAGCCTCGGTGTCTCTCTGGGCGATGTGGATGGCGATGGCGATCTCGACATGGTCGTGGCCAATTACGGTGCTGGCAACACGGTCTGGACCAATGACGGCGCGGGCACCTATACTAATACCGCCCAGTCGCTGGGATCCGCAATTAGCGTAGACGTCTCGCTGGGCGATGTGGATGGCGATGGCGATCTCGACATGGTCGTGGCAAATTCCAATGGTCAGGCCAACACGATCTGGACCAATGACGGCGCGGGCACCTATACAAATACGGGTCAGACGCTAGGATCCGCAAACATCACCGGTGTCTCTCTGGGCGATGTGGATGGCGACGGCGATCTCGACATGGTCGTGGCAAATTACAATGGTCAGGCCAACACGGTCTGGACCAATGACGGCGCGGGCACCTATACGGACTCGGGTCAGACGCTGGGATCCGCACGCAGCTGGGACGTCTCTCTGGGCGATGTGGATGGCGATGGCGATCTCGACATGGTCGTGGCAAATTTCAGTGGTCAGGCCAACACGGTCTGGACCAATGACGGCGCGGGCACCTATACCAACACCGCCCAGTCGCTGGGATCCGCAAATAGCCGGGACGTCTCGATGGGCGATGTGGATGGCGATGGCGATCTCGACATGGTCGTGGCCAATTACAATCAGGCCAACACGGTCTGGCGAAACAATCAGTCCCCTGTTCTCACGATCAATGACGCCGCACTGGCCTATACCGAGAACGATCCGGCAACCCTGATCGATGCGGCTGCGACGCTTGTCGATCCTGATGGCGGCGCGGAGTGGGACGGTGGCACGCTTGTGGTGCAGATCACCGCGAACGCCGAAGCCGAGGATGGTTTGAGCCTGGCTGACAATCTGGTCGGGACCATCAACACCGACGGGCTGAACCTGCGGGATGGCACGACCGTCATCGGCACTTTGTCAGCAGCTGAAGGCAGCGTGACCGGCGGAGCCGCCCTGACCATCACTTTCAATGGAAACGCCACAAACGCAGCGGTGCAACAGGTGCTGCAATCGGTGCAATATGCCTCAACGGATGAAAGTACAGCAGATCGCACGGTAACAGTCACGGCAACCGATGCGTCAGGCGTTGATGTCAGCGACACGCGCACCATTCAGGTGGCGGCTGGGAACGATGCACCCGAAATCATCAACCTCGACGGCGACCGTGTTGTATTCCAGCAGGGGTTTAGTCCGGTTCTGATCGATGCGTCGGGGATTGGGACCGACAATCACGGGGCGGCTCCGCTGCAGCTGGGGCTGACGGATGTGGACTCGGCTGATTTTGATGGCGGAACGCTGGCGATTTCAGTGTCTGGCGGTGGTGTTTCGTCTGAAGATGTGCTGAGTTTTGAGGCAACGGACGTGACTTTGTCTGGCGGCGACGCTCTGCCTGATGATGGCGAAACACTGACGGTGGACGGGGTTGTGATCGGCACGATAGCAGTCGGTGGTGACGGTCGGGACGGCAATGATCTGGTTGTGACCTTCAACAGCGCCGCGACCCCGGCGCGGGTCGAGACGCTGCTGCGTGCGGTGCAGTACGAGAACATCAGCGCCACACCAACGACGGCGCCGCGCACGCTGAGCGTGACAGTCTCTGACGGGGACGGCGGCACCTCGGTGACGCAGGAGATCACGGTTGCGGTTCAGGTTCCAGCCACCGGTAACTACACTGACACGGGTCAGACGCTGGGATCCGCGAACAGTTATGGCGTCTCGCTGGGCGATGTGGATGGCGATGGCGATCTCGACATGGTCGTGGCCAATAGCGGGGGTAACACGGTCTGGACCAATGACGGCGCGGGCAGCTATTCCTTGAGCCAAACGCTGGGATTGGCAACCAGTTTTGGCGTCTCTCTGGGCGATGTGGATGGCGATGGCGATCTCGACATGGTCGTGGCAAATTCCAATGGTCAGGCCAACACGGTCTGGACCAATGACGGCGCGGGCAGCTATACAAATACGGGTCAGACGCTGGGATCCGCATACAGCTATGGCGTCTCTCTGGGCGATGTGGATGGCGATGGCGATCTCGACATGGTCGTGGCCAATATTACTGGTGGTAACACGGTCTGGACCAATGACGGCGCGGGCAGCTATACGGACTCGGGTCAGACGCTGGGATCCGCACCCAGCTGGGACGTCTCGCTGGGCGATGTGGATGGCGATGGCGATCTCGACATGGTCGTGGCCAATAACAATCAGGCCAACACGGTCTGGACCAATGACGGCGCGGGCAGCTATACAAATACGGGTCAGACGCTGGGATCCGCATACAGCTATGGCGTCTCGCTGGGCGATGTGGATGGCGATGGCGATCTCGACATGGTCGTGGCAAATTCCAATAAGGCCAACTCGGTCTGGCGAAACAACCAGTCCCCTGAAATCTCGATCACTGACAGTGCTCTGGCCTATACCGAGAATGATCCGGCAACCCAGATTGACGCAGCCGCGACGCTTGTCGATCCCGATGGCGACGCAGAGTGGGACAGTGGCACACTGGTGGTGCAGATCACTGCAAACGCTGAGGCCGAGGATGCTCTGAGCATTGCCGATAACCTGGTGGGAACGATCAACACCGATGGTCTGAACCTGCGGGATGGCACGACCGTCATCGGCACTCTGTCAGCCGCCGAAGGCAGCGTGACCGGCGGAGCCGCCCTGACCATCACTTTCAATGGAAACGCCACAAACGCAGCGGTGCAACAGGTGCTGCAATCGGTGCAATATGCCTCGACCTCTGATGCCCCCGGCACATCTGATCGCACCGTGACGATAACCGCAACCGATGCGTCAGGCGCCGATGCCAGCGATACCCGCACCATTGAGGTGACCGCCGAAAACGATGCGCCCGAGCTGGGCGGCCTGAGCGCGTCGGTGACGTTTGATGAGGCCCTCGTCAATGCGACACCCCAGATATTGGACTCTGATGTCGTGTTGTCTGACGCCGAAAACAACATGCAGGACGGAACGGTCACGATCTCGGGGCTCTTACCCGAAGACGTGATATCCTTGGCCAGCCCCGGATTTGGATTTTACGTTCGTTACGATATCAATACCGTGTTCTACAACGAAGGCGCTGTTGGGACCTGGACCGGCGGGAATGGATCGACTTTTACATTCACGTTTTTTGCAGGTCAGGGCTCGGTGGCTGCCGCTGATGCACTGTTGGAGAACATTACCTATGCCAATATCAGCGACCAGCCCACGGGCTCGCGCGATCTGGTCATCACGGTCGCAGATGCCGACGAAACAAGTTCTGCGGAAACGATTACCGTTGGTGTGACCGCAGCCAATGACGCGCCAAACCTGTCGATCACTGACAGTGCGCTGACCTATACAGAGAATGATCCGGCCACCCAGATCGATGCGGCGGCCACACTGATTGACCCTGACGGCGACGCGGAGTGGAACGGAGGCACGCTGGTGGTGCAGATCACCGCGAGCGCCGAAGCCGAGGATGGTTTGAGCCTGGCTGACAATCTGGTCGGGACCATCAACACCGACGGGCTGAACCTGCGGGATGGCACGACCGTCATCGGCACTCTGTCAGCAGCTGAAGGCAGCGTGACCGGCGGAACCGCCCTGACCATCACTTTCAATGCCAACGCCACCAACGCGGCTGTCCAGCAGGTTTTGCAATCGGTGCAATATGCCTCGACCTCCGAGGTTCCCGGCACATCTGATCGCACGGTGACAGTGACCGCGACCGATGCGTCTGGTGCAGTGGCGAACGATGCCCGAACCATCCAATTGCAGGAGGCCCCAAGTCTGATAGTCACCATCGCCTCGGATACCGTCGACGCGATGGATGGTGAAACCTCACTGCGCGAGGCGTTGGCTTTTGCCAATTCCGATGCGGATGCCAGCACGATCACCTTTGATGCCGCCCTTTCAGGAGCAACGATCACACTGGGTGGGTCTGAGCTGGAGTTGACCACCGATGTGACCATCGACGGTGATATCGGCGGGGACGATGCGGCGGATATTGCCATTGACGGCAACGACGCATCGCGCGTGTTCAATGTCACGGCCGGCACAGCGACACTGGAAGCGCTGACGATTACGGGGGGCAGCAGCGGCGGCAGTGGCGGTGGAGTGCAAATTGCCACCGGCGCGACCGCGCACGTGCTGAATACGACAATCACAGACAACGCAGCAGGCTTTGCTGGTGGCGGTCTTTTCAACGATGGCACGGTGACGCTGACCAACAGCACACTCAGTGGAAACTATGCCAATGTCATCGGTGGTGGGATCTACAACGAAGGCGACGCCACGCTGACCAACAGCCTACTGAGCGGAAACACCAGCGATTTCGGTTCTGGCATCGGTACCGGTTATTCCAGCACGACAGATCTGACCGGCAGCACGATCAGCGGTAACACAGCCGACTACAGAGGAGGCGGGATATACAATCGTGGCACGACCACGATGACCGACAGCACGATCAGCGGCAATTCGGCGAACAACGTCGGTGGCGGGGTCTTCAACGCTGGAACCGCGACGGTCGCGAGCGGGACATTTAGTGGCAACACAGCCTCGCTGGGCGGCGGCGTCTACAATAGTGGCACCGCGACAGTCGCCAACAGCACGCTCAGCGGGAATTCAGCGAATACAGGCGGTGGGGTCTACAACACCGGTAGCGCCACAGTCACCAACACGATCGTGCTGGGCAATACTGCGGCCACGGGATCGGAAGTTTTTGCAGACCCCTTTTCCACCTTCACAGCCACGAATTCGCTGGCGGGTGTCGGTGGCGAGACAGCGGCAGATGTGTTCGCTGCCCTTGACGCCAACGGCGGCGGGTTGCTGGCGGACAATGGCGGGCCGGTTCAGACGATTGCGTTGAACAGCGATGTGACGAACCCGGCGCTGGACGCCGGCGATGACAGCGCGGCACCGGTGACGGATGCCGCCGGTAACGTGCGTGTTGACTTGGATGTTGCCAACAACGGCGCGAATTTCAGTGATCTGGGGGCTGTTGAAGCGCCGGAAGCCGACAACCTGCACGTGACCACCAATTTGGATGTTGTAGATAGTTATGATGGATTAACCTCACTGCGCGAGGCCTTGGCCTTTGCCAATTCCGACGCAGATGCGAGTACGATCACCTTCGATGCCGCGCTGGCCGGCCAGACGATCACCCTGGGCGGGACCGAACTGGTTCTGTCCACGGATGTCACGATAGACGGCGATATCGACGGCGACAATTCAGCGGATATAACGATTGACGGCAACGATGCCTCGCGGGTACTCAACGCAACTGGCGGGACAATTACCCTGGATGCGCTCGCCATCACAGGAGGCCTCGGCGGTCTTTATCAGGACGGGGCCGGCCTGAAAATCGGTTACTCTGCTACTGTTCATCTAAACAACAGCACAATCTCAGGGAATTCCACTTACAAGGGAAGCGGCGGCGGACTCTTTAATTCCGGCATTGCGACGCTGACCAACAGCACCATCAGTAACAACTACGCCTTCTACAGCGGTGGCGGTTTAGCAAATTTAGGGACGGTGAGCCTGACCAACAGCACAGTTGCAGGCAACGACGCGCAATACTTCGGCGGCGGGTTGCACGATATCGGCACGGCGACACTGACCAACAGCACTCTTACCGGGAATTCGGCCCAAGATGGCGGTGGAATCTCCGCTTTTGGTTCGACCACGCTGAGTAACAGCATTGTGCTGGGCAACAGCGCCGTGACGGATGCTGAGGTGAGCGGTACCGTTGCGTCCACGACGTCGATCACATCGGGGACAGCGGCCGACGTATTCGCAGCGCTGGACGGCAATGGCGGCGGACTTCTGACCGACAATGGTGGGCCGGTTCAGACGATTGCGCTGAACACGGCTGTGACAAACCCTGCACTGGATGCGGGGGATGATAGTGCGGCCCCAGCGACGGATGCGCGGGGGGCCGGGCGGGCGGACCAGTCCGGGGTGGCGAACAATGGCGCGAATACTTCGGATCTCGGTGCGTTTGAACTGCAGTTGACCACTCAGGCCGGTGGGTCCGGGCCCGATTTCATGGTGGGCACGGATGGCAATGACACGCTCTATGGCGGGGCGGGCGCGGACCAGATCCAGGGCCTTGGCGGCAATGACAACATACGCGGCGGCGCGGATGGCGACAGGCTGGAGGGCGGCGAGGGCGTCGACTTTGTGCTCTACACCGACTCTGCCTCGGGCGTGACCGTTGACCTGTCGGCTGATGGCGACGGCGTCCAGTCGGCCTCGGGCGGCTCGGCGGAGGGCGATGTGATCTCGGGGTTCGAGAAGGTGTTTGGCTCGGCCCACGCC
>NZ_VOGO01000024.1 GCF_007923355.1 Falsiphaeobacter marinintestinus | reverse complement strand
CGACTTTATCTTCTGACCCTACCCGACCGCGTTTTGCCGGTGCAGGGCCGTTGCGGTGTGAAACAACGCAGCGGCCAGCGCGGCATTGCGCGCATCCAGCTGATCGGCATCGGCCCCCGCCGGCAGGGGGTCAGACAGATCGCCGGACAGCGCCGGTCCAAGCAGCAGCTGACCTTTGACATCGTCAAGCGTGCGCATCAGCCGGGCCTGCATTTCAGCCGCAGGGCCGGGTTCGGCGGGTTGGGTCTGTGACGGCTCCAGCGACCGGTCGGCATATGCCGTCCCTGACCACCAGCCGGGCGCATCCCGCATGCGGCTGGCCTGATCCTCGGGCAGCATTGCGCAAAGCGCTTCGTTATCGGCGCGGGACTGCGCGGTGATCTGTCCGGCCAGATCAGGGTCCACGACCCATGGGGTCGGCTGATCCCCCAGCCCAAAGCCAGCCAGCGCGAAATCGATCACGGCCCGGCCTTTGCGCAGGTCGGGATGGCGCTGGAACAGGCGCAGGACTTCACCGGGCAGGCTGACATTCGAGGTTTTGCCCTGCGGCAGACCCGGGTCCGGGGTCAACCCGTAAGCGGCAAGAAAATCACCGACGATATCGCGTGACAACAGCCGCACCGCGACATCGGTACAGGCCGGGTGCTGCTGCCATGTCTGCAGATGGCTGTGCCATTGGCACTGGGGCAGATGGCGCTTGGCCCAAACCTCAAGCTTGAGGGGTCTTTTCGACCAGGCACCCCATTGCCACCACCCGGAATTGATGGTTTCGACCTGCGGGCGCACCACGGCGAACACGCCGAACGCTTCGCCCAGATCCTCAAGCAGCCCCATCTCGGTCATCATATCGCATCTCGGCAGCCAGCTTTCGTTCGACAGGACGACATGATCGTGATTGGCCAGCAGGCCCCGCAGATCACTCAGCGCGCGATCACGAAAAGACCGGTTCAGATCGAGCAGATCCTGCGCGGTCGCCGACGAGACATAGCCAAAACTCTGGCTGCGTGCCATGGTGGCCAAAGCCTCTCCGTGCACCAGCCCCCGCCGGGCATGCAGCGCGGCATAGACCACGTCGGGCGTGCCCGGGGCAGTCAGTCGGGGCTGGGCGGAGAATGTGCTCTGCAGGGCGCTGGATCCGCATTTTGCGCCCCCAACATGCAGGATAAGACGGGGGTGGCCCATTCAGGGGTCTCCTGAAAGACCGTGCCCGTCGCTATCGCTGATGGTCGTAAGCAAAGGGTCCAGGCCCACGTCGAGCGACGCGAGCAATTCGTCTTTGGCCATCGCCATATAGCGTTCCCGCCACTCGGCGTTCAGCTCGTTCGCCTGGCGTTCCAGCCGTGGCTCGCTGGGGGACCATGTTGACAGGTTGCGCCCCAGGAACCGGCCGATCCGCGCGATCACGGTTGCCGGGCTATTGTCTAGCCCTTCATAAGTGACCCGCATATAGGGCACTTCCAGCAGTTCGGTGACCAGCCGCATCCGGATTTCTTCTTCCAGACAGGCCTGCACGGCCCGGGCAATGCGACCGGCGTTGAAGACCGGGTCAGCCGTTGCCTGGGGGGTCTGGCGTGATGTCCACTGCAGGGTCTGGTTGGCAATCACCAGGGAAATCGCCTGGCCGACAACGTCTCCGCGCACGATATGCACCATTTTGACGCCCTGATACATCTTGTCGATCCGGGCACGCTTGAGCATCAAAAGCTGGTCCCACGACGCCTTGAACCCGTGGATATGTTTGGGTTTCGGGCTGTACCGGGCCTGTGCGGCGCGGAAGTAATCGGGAAAACTCTCGATCCCCTGCTTCTCGGAAACATTGCGCACCACCGGATGATTGAGATGTTCGGCAAATCCGCTGAATCCCCGAAGGCCTTTGAGGTACTCTCCCAGCAGGGTCGATCCCGAGCGGTTGAAAAATCCCAGCAAAACCAGCGGCCCGCCGAATTCCGGCTCTGTGCCTTCATAGGTGAAGGTTTCGGGAAAAAACTCCCGGATCGCGGTTTCGTGGTTGCCCGAGGCCGCCATGATCGGAGGCAATGCCATCATTTGATCTTCCGTCATCATTTTACTTTTCTACATACTGTCATTGGCCAAGCCCGGATGCTAGGTGCCCGTTCCCGGTAGAACCTTCTTACGCCGCTCTTCACCGGCCCGCTCCATATTTGCCTCGTGCACGGCGATCGCCTCTTCAACATCGTCAAAAACTGTGATCTCTCCGTTTTCCAGCACCAGCGCCACATTGCAAAGCGCCTTGACCTGCCGCATCGAGTGGCTGACCACGAACGACCCGGACGTCGACATCCGGTCCAGAAAGACCGCTTCGGCTTTGTCGCGGAAACTCTTGTCGCCTGCGGCGGTGGATTCGTCGACCAGGTAATAATCGAACTTGACGGCCATCGAGGTGCCAAAGGCCAGCCGCCCTTTCATGCCCGAAGAATAGGTGCGGAGCGGCAGATAGAAATGCTGGCCCAGATCGGCGAAGTCCTCGACGAATTTGCGCATCTCGTCGGTATCAATCCCATAGGTCCTGGCAACGAATTTGGTGTTTTGCGCCCCGGTCAGTTCCGGGTGGAACGATCCGGCAAACCCCACCGGCCAGGAAATCGTGCTGTCGGTGACGATTTCGCCCGAGGTCGCGTCCATGGTCCCGGCCAGGATTTGCAGCAGGGTGGATTTGCCTGCGCCATTGCGGCCCAGAAGCGCAACGGATGTATTGGCCGGCACCGTCAGGTTGAGATTTTCAAACACCACGTGCCGCCGCCCGCTGGTGGTGAAGACTTTGGTCAGGTTGCGTATCTCGATCATGGTCTCACACCACTCCGGCCCGGTCCCGTCAACGACGGTCCCGCAGCGCGTATCCGGTCAGCACGCTCACCGCCCAGATCAGGATCAAAAGCAGGCTCAGCAGGACCATGATCTGGATCCGGTCGGGATATTGCGACTTTTCGGCCTTGGTCGGATTCACATGTGCAGCCAGATAGCGGCTTTGCCGACGGGCTTCGTTCTGGGCCGACACGAAGGTGGCCAGCGCCGCAGTATACGCCTGTTCGGCGAATTCCCGGTCCACGGCCAGCGCCTCGAATTCGCCGACCAGATCAGCCACCGAGACGTTGTCATCGACGCCTTCCAGCCCCAGTTCCGCGCGTTCTTCGGCGATCTGCGCCTTGATCACTTCGATCTTCAGTTCGGTCTGACGGATCCGCGGATCATTGGCGCGTGCGGTTTCCTGCAGCAGCCTGCGTTCAATCTGGGCATCGGCCAGCTGGCCTTCCAGCGCGCCGATCAGGCCCGACTGCGTCTGGGTCTGCATCGTGGGGTCGACCAGTTGTGTGCGGTTGCGGAAGGCCTGCAACGCCACGCGGGCCTCTTTCAGCCGGTCTTCGGCCTGGGTCAGTTCTTCGCGGGCATAGCCGATCGCATCTTCGCGGGCGATGGCACTCAGCTTGTTGATCATCGCGCTGGACCGGTCGCGGATCTGTGTGGCAATTGCGGTGGCGTTTATCGGGTCGAACGCCAGAACGCGCAGGTCGATCAGCCCGGTGCCAGGATCGTAATAGATTTTGACCATGCGCGCCCAATAGGCGGTCAGATCCTCGATCGTGCCCGGCGGATGATAGGCAAAGATCGGGTCGACATCGGGATCGGCCTTGGACCAGATGTTGCGCAGATCCAGATCGGCGTCGATGGCACCGACCAGCTCCTGACCCTGCAGGAATTCATACAGGATATCGGTGTCTGACGTGGACGACCCCGACAGGTCGGTGGCGAGACCCATGATTTCGATCGACGAGCCGACCTCTTCGGTGCGCACCGAAAAACCGACATAGCTTGCATACTGATCCGCAGCCCGGTTCCACAGATACCATCCGGCGACGGCGACCGGCAGGGCCACCATCAGCAGGAAGCTCAGAAGCGTGACCCAGTGGCGGGTCCTGAGACCGGCCGATCCGACCGGGGGCTGCACCACCACGATCTTCGGCTTGTCCTTCTTTCCCTTCCCCTTCTTGGCTGGCGGCTGGCCCTGAGGGCTGGGTACCGGCAAGGTGGTCGGGTCGGCATCACCCTGATCGGCCTGTTCGGCCCGTGCCGCTGCACGTCGGGCGGCCCGTTCGTTCACATCCTCGGGGGATCGGTCGCGGGAGGGGCTGTCGGTGGGCCGTCCTTGCGCCCCGCCCTTGGCGGATTTCCGCCCGGCGGCGCCAGCCGAAGGGCTTTGGCCCGTGTCCGGTTCACCCTGTTCAAGGGATTTCGGCAGATGCGCATCCCGGATCGGGGTGTCCGGCGGGGATTGTCGGCGCAAACCCGCCCCGCCCGCTCCGGCGGCCTTTAGTCCGGGCCGTCCCGGACCACCCGCCTTTATTCCGCTCCGACCCGGTCCGCCTGCGCGCCGGGCGCCCGGCTGCACCTGAACGACCTTTGCTGCGGCCGCTCCGACGACTGCGGCAGTGACGACTGGTTCAGGTTCTTTGATCTCAACGGTGTCGTTGTCTCCATCATCCTTGGCCGGCTCCGAAGAAACTGCGGTCTCGGCACTGATGTCAGGATCGGTTCCAGAGCCAGGTTCGGGGCCAGGTTCGGGGCTTGCGGCGAGGGCCTCTTCGGAGATGTCAGCCGGTGTCTCAGATGATGCCTCAGAGACGTCACCAGAGAGGTTGAGGGCCTCAGCAGTGTCGGTTTCTGAGGTCTCTTCGGGCGCTTCGGGCTGTTTCTTGGGAAATGAGGAAGTCGGCGCGGTCAAAGGCGGAACCTTTCGGGACAAGTCATTGTAACTATACTCGCGTTGTTACATAAAGGCAGCGGTATTTCCAACCAGCATAAGTTGCTTATTCGCCGCATCAGCACATGACCGCCACAGACAACCCAGATCTCCCGGCGCCGCCCCTGCGGCCCAAGGCCAAAGCGCGCAGCTTTGCCACGATGCGCACAATTATGGCGCTGATTCTGCGCGAGATGTCGACCAGCTATGGGCGCAATCCGGGTGGCTATATCTGGGCTTTTCTGGAACCTGCCGCCGGGATCGCCATCATGGCGACGCTCTTTTCACTCGGCTTCCGTCATCCGCCCATCGGGTCGAATTTCGCCCTGTTCTTCGCCAGCGGCATGGTGCCCTTTTTCATGTGGCAGGGTCTGGTCATGAAGATCGGGGCGTCGCTGGCCTTTTCCAAGCAGTTGCTGGGGTATCCGGCGGTCACCTATCTGGATGCGCTGATCGCGCGGTTCCTGCTGAACGCCATAACCCTGCTGCTGGTGAATTATATCATCCTGGTCTTCATCATCATCGCCTGGGATGTACCGGTCTCGCTGCGCTTCGGGCGGATCGCCTTGGGCTATGCCGAACTTTTGTCGTTTGCCATCGGAGTTGGGCTTCTGAACAGTTTTCTGACCGGAGTTCTGCCGGTCTGGGGACAGATCTTTTCGATCATCACCCGGCCGCTCTTCCTGGTCTCGGGCACGATCTTTATCTACGAGCAGATCCCCTCGCCCTATAACCAGTATCTGCTGTGGAACCCGATCACCCACGGGATCGCGACCATCCGTTCCGGGTTTTATGCCCGCTATGATGCGGCTTATGCCGATCCGGTCTTTGTCTTTAGTGTGTCCGGAGTTCTGGGGATCGCCGGTCTGCTGTTCCTGCATCGGTTCCACAAGTACATCCTGTTCCGGTGAGCCGGCCCAGTGTTCGGATTCTGCTGGCCACCTGGAACGGGGCAGCGCACCTGTCTGAACAACTGGACAGCTATCTGACGCAAGACATCCCCGACTGGGGCCTGTGGATCTCCGATGATGGATCGACCGATGGCACCTGGGACATCCTCGAAGCATTCCGCGCCGCCCATCCCGACCGCGAAATCCGGCTGATGCACGGGCCCCGCCACGGGGCGGCGGCGAATTTCCTGTCGCTGCTCACCCATCCCGACCTGCCCCCCGGTCCGGTGGCGCTGTCGGATCAGGATGACGTGTGGATGCCGCATCGCCTCAGCCGGGGGCTGGCGGGCGTCGCAGGTCATGACCGGGCGGCGCTTTACGGATCGGTCACAACCGAAACCGATCCCGATCTGATCCCGCTGCGCACCCAGAAAGGCCCCCTGCCCCCGCCCTCGTTCCAGAACGCGCTGGTGCAGAACATCGTGGCGGGCAACACGGTCACCCTGAACGCCGCCGCCCTCCGGGCCCTGCGGGCCGCCGGAGCCCCCGACATCCCCTATCACGACTGGTGGATCTATCTGCGCCTTGCCGGGATCGGGGCCCATATCACGCTGGATGATGTCCCGGTGCTGTACTATCGCCAGCACGCGCAGAACGTGATCGGGGCGCATCGCGGGGCGATGGCCCGGCTGCAACGCGCCCGGGCGCTGGTGCGCGGCACCTATCGCGACTGGCTGCGCGCCAATCTGACTGCGCTGCTGGCGCGGCCCGGCGGGCTGATCCCCGCCCATGCCGAGGCCGCCCGGACCCTGCTGACCATGCGCCCCCGCGCCCGCGCCCTGATCCTGTCCGGCGCGCGGCGCTCAACGCCTGCCGGTCAGCGTCTGTTGCAGATGTTGGCGCGGACGGGGCGACTTTAGCGGGTCTTCTCTGGCATCCGCGCCACCAACCTTTATAACGTTGATCTAACAGCGCCGCGTAGACGGGGTTCATGTGAATATGGCGGGATAAAGGGCTAAAATGGCTCAAAAACCAAGATTATGGCTTCATATAGGGCCGTCCAAAACCGGCACAACCACCATCCAAACTGCGTTGCAGGCCAATGATCTGTTTCTTCAAGATGCGGGTATTTTGGTTCCGGTCCTGTGTGACAAGGCCCCCTCTTTGATGGTATCCCAGCATGTCTTTGCCAAAGCCGTATACGAAGATCGGTTCGACTGGATCCAAGAGCGTATCGACGCCTTGCCTGAGTATCCCGACACGATCATCAGCTCGGAATGGTTTGCCAGGGTCAAAGCCGGGCGCAAACCGCGGTTGAACCGGTTGGCCGAGATCCTGACGGCCCGGTTTGACACACGCGTGATATATTACGCGCGCCACCCCGTGCCCCGCAGCATCTCTGACATGCAGCAGACGCTCAAGGGGGGCACGCGAACCCTGAGCCAGATGTACGCCAAACCCAAGATTTATAATCTCAGACGTGACCTGCGCGAGTTTGCAAACGCCTTTGGGCGACAGGCGATGATCGTGCGAAAGTTTTCACGGTTGGCCTTTGTTCAGGGGGATCTTTTGTCAGATTTCTGCGCGTGTATCGATCGCCATGGCCTGCTTGATCATGTCAAACGGGAAACCCACAATCAGTCGATGTCGCAGGAAACAGCTCTCGCCATCGAAGCCTATCGGGCCAAAACCGGTGACAAAAGAAACATTGGAGCACAGGACCCAAGGTTCTTTGTCGAAAATGGTACCAAGTTCACATTGCCGAACGAGGTCATCCAAAAAATCCTCGCTGACACAGCACAAGAGCTGGATTGGCTACAGGAAACCTATGGGATCGACCTGAGACAAGATTAAGCCGTATGGGCTACGTATCTTGGATGCCAGCGGTCCACCGATGGTATGGGAGAGATTCCGCTAAGGGGCAGGATTGCAGCATACGCAAAACGGATGACCACGGACCAGCTGAATCCATTGATGTTTTCGGCTTCTAAGCCTTTGGTTTTGTTGAGGTGAAACTTGCCCCAATTGCCACTTAACTGATTAAGGCATTCCAAGGTCCGGTGTGCGGGACAAAGTGTGAGTTCGCCGTGAGTGCGCCAATGTCCGCTTGTTGTTTTACGTATGAAAAGTTCTTCTTCCGCTCTGAGGATGACCATTGAGATTTCGGGAGTCTGCAGGCTAAATATCGGTGTAGCGGCAGAAATTCGCGCGGTTTTGGAGGACTTTTTGCGGATTTTTAAGGCGGTTATTCTGGTGCTCGCGATGCCGATTGCCCTATTCGCGTCTGCCGTCGCATGGGCGTTTCTCCAAGTGCAGGTTCTTTATCCACTTCAATATGCACGCCTCCGAACTCAAGCCGAAGCATGGAACAGGGAGAACTGGGAAACTGGGTCAGCGCTGCGGGTCACTGTGCAGGTTTCTTCCGGTGAAGCGCTAGGCAGGAAATCGGCGACCGCTACCGTCAATTGTTATCAGAAGATGTTTGCCCGAGCCGGTGGACTGAAAGGTCGACCAGGAAGTCCTGTAGTCATCAAGTCCGATGGACCTGGTTACCTAATCCTTCCCTTTGGGCCAAACGCAATGCATAGCACGCCGTTGAGAGATGTCTGTCGCGATGCGTTTCGCAAACACGAGGAATGGCAGCTCCCTCACGTCACAGAAAGCCACTATTATTGGTCCAACATCGTGGCCAACGATCAATCGTTTCGTTGCTTTCTAGGCAATGATCCACGAACGACCCGAGGAAAGATAACTCGCCCGACCTTTCTGGACGTCCAGCAGCTACCTCTGCACGAGGTCCTTTCGGTCGATGAGTATGATGCGCTGCCCTATCGGGACGAACACCCATACACTCGCCCGCCTCCAACTTACTACTGGTGGACAGAGGAGGTCGATACGAAGTGCTGGCGCGCCCACATTCGCGACAACTGCACCTCGGACGTCGAAAAGATATGCGGCACACCATTTAGTTAGTGCTTTCGACACACTGTGCAGTTCTGGAAGCAATTGGTCCATCACACGCCGACCTCTAAAGCGGGCGTTCGTGCGAAGCACAGCATTGGTCAGTAATGGGCTGATTGTGTTGAAAAACTCTTCCTTGATCGAGGAATGATCTACTGATTCACTCCATCGTACGGATGGGGAGGATTTTGCGATGATGGGACCGAAGCAGGACGCACAGGCGGCGTTGTTTTATGAGGTCTCGTTGGAAGATTACGTCTCTCAAAACCACCTTTTGCGGTCAATTGATCGGGTCGTTGATCTGAGCAGCATCCGCGCGCATCTGTCGGATTTTTACAGTCACACGGGCCGTCCTTCCATTGATCCGGAACTGCTCATTCGGATGCTGTTGATGGGGTATTGCTTCGGTATTCGCTCGGAACGCCGGCTCTGCGAAGAGGTGCATCTGAACCTCGCCTACCGCTGGTTTTGCCGTCTCGATCTGACAGACCCAATTCCAGACCACTCAACCTTTTCCAAGAACCGGCATGGCCGGTTCCGCGAGAGTGATCTGTTGCGCCATGTGTTCGAAATGACCGTTGCGCGCTGTATGCAGGAAGGATTGGTGGGTGGCCAAGAATTTGCCGTCGATGCCAGCTTAATCAGTGCCGATGTCCAGAAACAAAACTCCAGCAATCCGGATGACCGGGCTGCGCGAGAGACCGACCCGGACACCGCACCACGGGCGGTGCGCGAGTATCTCGGTACCCTCGATGACGAGGCCTTCGGTGCCGCCACCACAGTCAAACCCAAGTTCACCGCTCATGCCGACCCCGCCAGTCAATGGACTGCGGCGCGCAAAGGTCCTGCTTTCTTTGCGTATTCCACCAATTATCTGATCGATACGGATCGCAGCGTCATCGTTGATGTGGACGCCAGCCGGTCCAACAAAACCGCCGAAGTGGGCGCAATGCGGAAAATGCTCGACCGGACCGAAGAACGCTTTGGCATGAAGCCAGATTGGATCGCAGCAGATACGGCGTATGGGTCTTTCTGACAATCTTGTCTGGCTCGCGCTCAAGCGAAAAATCCTTGCCTTCATCCCTGTTTTTGACAAAGGCGAGCGCACGGATGGAACGTTCTCGCGATCCGACTTCACATGGGATGATGAGAACGACCGCTACATCTGTCCCGGCGGCAAAGAGATGAAACACACCTGGCGCACCTATTCCGACCCCGCCTGGAATGTTCCAAGTTGGAAGGCTCGCAAGTATCGGGCGCTGAAATCCGATTGCGCCGGGTGCGTGTTGAAGGAAAAGTGCTGTCCCAACTCCGAGGCCCGCGCGGTCCATCGTGAGAAATACGAAATCGTCAGAGACTTCGCCCGCCAATGCACGGCGTCAGGCTTCAATCCGACAGCCCAGAAGCGGCGAAAGAAAGTCGAGATGCTATTTGCACATCTCAAACGCATCCTTGGCCTCGGACGGCTCCGATTACGCGGCCCATTCGGCGCCCAGGATGAGTTCACCCTCGCAGCAGCCGCCCAAAACCTCCGGAAACCAGCCAAACTCAAGCCCATGGAGCTCGCCTTTGAATAAAAGGGCAGCCCAACCTCCGACATCCCAATAAATTAACGTGGTTGCACTTGTCAGAGCACGAGAAAGGAAGTGTTTTTCAACACAATCAGCTCGCAGCGCCGTTCGCGGCACAAGCATGTCGGCTTGTGATCGGTCCTGCCCCCTACCGGAATCCACCCCGTATGCGTCGATTTGGTCAAACACCTGCACACCCGATCCGGACAGCTGTGACCTGTTCGCCAATCTGTGGGATCAAGCTCTAGGGCACTGAGGGGGGTATTCGTTCCAGCAGGGTCGCCTGCGTGACCCCTATGTGTCGTAATGCCCCGACTGATGCCAGCGCCAGGCGTCGGCGATCATCTGGTTCATGGTGGACCGATGCGGGGTCCAGCCCAGTTCGGCCTCGGCGCGGGTGCTGCCTGACACCAGTTTGGTGGCGTCTCCGGCGCGGCGCGGGCCGATGTCATAGGGCACCGTGCGGTTGGTCACGGCGCGGGATTGCTCGATCACCTCCATCACCGAAAACCCGGTGCCGGTGCCTAGGTTGAAGACCCGACTGCCCTTGCCGTCCTCAAGCCATTTCAGACCCAGCACATGGGCATCGACCAGATCGCAGACATGCACGTAATCGCGGATGCAGGTGCCGTCGGGCGTGTCGTAATCCTTGCCATGAACCGTCAGCGCATCCCGCTTGCCGTCAATCGCATCCAGCATCAGCGGGATCAGGTGGGTTTCGGGCTGGTGGAACTCGCCAACCTCGGCCTGTGGATCCGCCCCCGCCACGTTGAAATAGCGAAAGATCACCGCGCTCAGCCCGTCCGAGGCTTCGAAATCGCGCAGCATGTCTTCGATGGTGCGCTTGCTGGCGCCATAGGCGTTCAGCGGCAGCTGCGGGGTATCTTCGTCCAGCACCACGTTGTCATGATCGCCATAGGTGGCGCAGGTCGAGGAAAACACGACATCAAGGCACCCGGCCGCCACCGCGGCTTCGATCAGGTTGAGAGACCCCGCAACGTTGTTGCGCCAGTATTTACCGGGCAGCTTCATCGCTTCGCCGACCTGGCTGAGGGCGGCGAAATGCATCACGGCGGCGGGCGCGTATTTGGCGAACACCTCGTCCAGACGGGCCCGGTCCAGCAGGTCGCCCTGCTCAAACGGGCCGAATTTCACCGCATCGCGCCAGCCGGTTTCCAGGTTGTCAAAGGTCACAGGCGTATAGCCTGCGGCCTTCAGCGCCTTGCAGGCATGCGATCCGATATAGCCGGCCCCGCCGGTCACTAAGATGTTGGTCACGGTCTTTGCCCCTGCCTTCATGTTTTGCCTTACTGCGCGGCCTTGTCGATGTGGACGATGTCTTCGAGGTAGCGGGCAAGGTCGTCGCGC
>NZ_VOGO01000023.1 GCF_007923355.1 Falsiphaeobacter marinintestinus | reverse complement strand
CATAAACCACAACGCATAACTAACGGTGGGTCAAATCTCGGTGAAAATACCGGGTCAGTTCTCAGTGACATTCAACAGTCACCTTGTATTTCTTTGACCTTTCAACCCGTATGCCATTCTCGCGCATTAACCGACCGACACGACGATGCCCGACGCTCAGGCCAAGTTCCTTTAGCTCTTCGGTCATCCGTGGGCGACCATAACTGCCCAGACTGAGACGGGATTGTTCCTTGATGTGTCCCAGGACAACCATGTCGGTCCGCTGCCTTTGACTGGCAGGTCGGCTGCGATAGACGCTTATCTAGTCAAGGAACGGCTTATCACCAATCAACCATCCACCCGCTTGAAACGAGAGCCCAAAAGGCCAACATGCAGCAAAGCCCCCCTTTCACCGATCAAAAGCCAAAACGCGGTAATGAAAACAGCTGAACAGGGTGGGTGATTTGAATCGGCATGCTGCTTGCCTTACTGAAAGCCTGTGCCGGATGTCTCAACGTCAGACGTAGTCGTCACCTCCCGAACTTCGTCAGTAAATCAAGGGTTCGCCTCAGGCGACATTTTTCCCGTACCGAGCGAAAACCGCGCAGCGATTGCACACACCCTCATTGTGCATAAATGCCCGCGCCCGCTCACCAACATGGCCGCAACGGCAACATGTCAGCAGGGAGTCATCGTGTAGCTGTTGATCAATGAGGTCGATGCTGTCGTGAAAGCTGTGAAAACCGGTTCGAATGCTGCCCAACTTGGCTTTGATATCCGAAATCTGAACTGTGCCGGGTGCCAAATCAGCATCTCGGACAACACCCCTCATCTCAACCAAGCACTTCCTGATGATAGCATACCACCGCCGGCCCGTGGCAGGCACCAGGCTTGCTGTGTGATCACTGACGAGATCTGGAAACTCAGTTGCGACATCCAGATCTCGAATCCGGGGTGCGTCTTTAGCATAGCACCAACTGCACAATCGTCTGATTGGCATCGTGTGCTGAGCATAGGCGGCATTGCCGCACTTTTCACATAGTCTGCTACAATCACTACAGATCCGGCCCATGCAATCTAAAACGTCCTGAGGCGTGTCCGCGGCCGTAGAAATGACGAGATTGCCCCCTGCCCGCTTCAGAAAGATGATCGTAGGCATCGGTCGCTGCTCGGCAGCCAGTTTGGTTTTCAACCGCTCCAGGCGATTAGCAACATGATCCGACCAATACCGGCTCTTAGAGAGGCCAACTTCGACGGAGTCTGCAGTGTTTTCCCAATTGATGATTGACCTCGGAATATTTGATACAAACCCTCATAATCACTACATAAACGGTCAAGCAAAATTCGTGCCCGTACATTGCTTTCCAAATTGGGCGGAACTGTTGCGCCCATCAGGTTGGCTGGGGCACGTATGGACTGAAGGTTCTTGATCAACAAAAAATACAGCCAAACTTGGTTTACAGGCCGAGAGAATTGTTGGAACCGAAGGCCAATCTGCCATGTCTCTCCGTTGACGCCGCTTGAGGGATCGCAGCGCTTGCGGCTTGTTCGCACCGAGCGTTGATGCTCACCGCAGAGCTCATTTTCCAAGATGTTTTGAGCCTCCCCCACTGAACTGGTCCACTGCTATGTTTAGGAAACGGAGGACCGAGAATGGCAAACAAGATGTAGCGAAGCGGACTGAAGCCCGAAGAGATTGCCTCGAAGTTACGGCAGGTTGAAGTTCTGATGGGTCAAGGAATGTCCCGCCTCGATGCGATCCGCCAGATCGGCGTTGTTGAACAGACCTATTACCGCTGGCGCAAGCAATATGGTGGAATGGGTTAGATCAATTGAAGGAACTGAAGCGGCTGCAGAAAGAAAACGAGCAACTGAGGAGAGCTGTCTCCGATCTGACATTGGATAAAGTGATCCTGAAGGAAGCTGCTCGGGGAAACTTCTAAGCCCCGTTCGTCGTCGCGCTTGTATCGATCACGTCCGAAGCCAGTTCAAGGTGTCAGAACGCAGGGCCTGTCGGGTTCTTGGGCAGCATCGCTCCACACAAAGGCATATCCCGAAAGGCCGTGCAGATGAGGATCGCTTGGTTGCCGACATGATCGAGCTGGCCAGACAGTTTGGCCGCTACGGCTATCGTCGGGTCGCAGCTTTACTCAGAGAGGCGGGTTGGTCGGTCAGTGATGGCCGTGTCGAACGGCTGTGGCGACGAGAGCGGCTGAAGGTTCCTGCAAAACAACCGAGGAAAGGGCGGCTCTGGCTGAATGACAGATCATGTGTTCGGCTGAGGCCTGAGTATCGGAACCACGTCTGGAGTTACGACGTCGTGCATTGTCGAACAGATGACGGAAAGGCCTTCCGGACGCTGAACTGACCCTCCCCCACTGAAGTGGTCCGTCCCCATAGTCAGTAAACGGAGGATCAAGCTATCACGATGGGTTTATCTGGTGAATCTTAGGGGAACAATTTGTGCAAAAAACCGCCCTGGCTGTAACGACCTGACTACCAATCAGGTTCGCAATATGCATCATCGTTTACACAGATAATCGCGAAGAATGGAAGCGGCAAGAAATTTGGAGGTTATGCTCGCGGAACGCGTACCTTTTTCGATAATGGCTGCTGTTGCAACAGGCTGTGGTGTTCAGGGCGGCTTAGCCAAATGTTGGCCAGCGCTTTGCGTCAGTCATTCACTATGCCTTCTAAGTATCTGTAAATATATCTACTTTTAGATGAAAAAGTGCTTCACGCTGCTTGCTTCGACCGGATGGGTTTTCACATGCCCTTATCCATCCTGGAGCACCATCACATCCTTGGCGCGAATCGCGATGACGCCTTGCATCGTATTCCGGGGATATGCGTATTGACCAATTGCGACTTCCTGTGATTATTGTACTTAATTGCAACGTGGGAACACCCCCAATTCTGCGATTTCTTGCACGCCAGTCTTTTGGACGGGCCTATTTCGAGAACGTCTCACTTGCGGATAGTGAAACTTCGCGATGCTAATTGGAGAATTAAAGTGCCCAACAACAATTTCGCCACGACACTCAATCAGACGCTTGCGCCGGAAACCCTGTCATCTGATCTGGCTGAACTTGTGGTGAGGGGGGGGGGCGAATTCCTCGTCAACGAGGAGACCAATGGCTATCAAAGCAACCCTGAGATTGCGGTTCTTGCCAACGGCCAGTTTGTGGTGACTTGGACGTCCGAAGATGGCGTGGACGATCAGTATGGTTCTGGCATTAAGGCGCGGATCTTCAATGCTGATGGGACACCCGTACCGGACCCCACCGTTGTCACAACGACCGATGATATCGTAGATGACGCCGACGGTGAAACCTCGCTGCGCGAGGCACTGGCCTTTGCCAATTCAGATGCCGATGCCAGCACCATCACATTTGATGCGTCCCTCGCGGGGCAAACGATCACGTTGGACGGGAGCGAGCTTGTTCTGAGCAGCGATGTAACAATTGACGGGGATATCGACGGCGACGATGTTGCCGACATCACCATCTCGGGCAACGATGCGTCGCGCGTAATCCTGGTTGAAAGCGGCGTGTCGACATTGGACGCGCTAAAGATCACCGACGGCAGTGCAGATTCAGGCAGCAGCGCGGATGGCGATGTTGGGGGCGGCATTTCAATCAGTGCCGGCTCGGTAGTTACCCTAACCAACAGTATGGTTAACGGAAATTATGCCCAGGACGGCGGCGGCGGTGTGTACGTTGCCAGCGGTGCGACGGCCAATGTGATCAACAGCACGATCAGCGGCAACTACGGGGGGTACGAAGGGGTCGGCGGTGGGATTCTCAATATCGGTGACCTGACGCTCAGCAACAGCACGCTCAGCAACAATTCAACGCATTCCGGCGGCGGAATATGGAACAGCGGCACCGCGACGCTGACCAATGCAACGATTGCAGGAAACGTTGCGGAAACCGCGCTCTATGTGCCCAGCGAAGGCGGAGGACTGCATAACATTGGGACCGCGACGCTGACCAACACCACGATCAGTGGCAACGAAGCCAAAGGTGGCAACGGCGGGGGATTGGCAAATTGGGGAACGATTGCACTGACGAACAGCACGGTCAGCGGTAACTATGCGCAGTACTTCGCCGGGTTCGGATACTACAGTGACGGTGAGGGCGCAGGTATATGGAACGGTGGCACCGCGACGCTTGCCAACAGCATTGTACTGGGCAACCTAAGCGATGACGAAAACTATGTGGTCTCGAACGAGATCGTCGGTGCCATCACATCCACGAATTCGCTCACAGCCACGGGCGGCGAGACAGCGGCGGACGTGTTTGCGGCGCTGGATGCCTCCGGTGGCGGGCTGCTGGCTGATAATGGCGGCCCTGTTCAGACAATTGCGCTGAGTGCCGATCCCACAAACCCGGCACTGGATAGCGGTGACGATACGGCAGCCCCTGCAACGGATGCCACAGGTCAGGCGCGCTTCGATGTCCCGGGCCTGTCCAACAACGGCGACAACATCTGCGACCTTGGGGCGTTTGAACTTGTGCTCGTGACGGTGTTCACAGGCGACGGTGACGCAAATGAAATCTTCGGAACCGAGTTTTCGGACGCCATTTACGGCAATGACGGTTTTGACAACCTTTACGGTCAGGGCGGCAACGACTTCATTCATGGTGGCGACGGCAACGACCAGGTGTTTGGCGGAGACGGCGCGGATATCCTGAGAGGCGGAAACGCTGCGGACCACATCGAGGGCGGTGCTCAGAATGACACGCTTCGCGGCGGCCCGGGCAACGATGGTCTATACGGCGGAGATGACAACGACCTGCTGCTTGGCGGGGTGCAAAACGACCGGCTCTTTGGCGACGCGGCCGAAGACAGCCTGCGTGGCGGTGCTGGCGAAGACAGGCTTGTAGGCGGCCTTGGGGCCGACAGACTATTTGGCGGGGCAGATGCGGACACATTCGTCTACCTCTCAGCGGACGATAGCCCTCATGGGCCAGACGCCGACCGGATATCCGATTTCACTTTGAGTGAGGATTTGATCGGAATGCGACACGTCATCCCCGGGGCGTTTGATTTTGTCGCGACAGCGCCCTTTTCCGGAATCGGGCCCGAGATCCGCATCGTTGAGACGCCCAATGGACACACAAGGATATTCGCGGATGTTGATGGCGATGCCTCAGCCGATATGCGTGTGGTTGTGATCGGGGTGACCGGTTTGACGGAAAGTGACTTCATCCTCTGATCGCTAAGCCAAGTGGTTATGGTTGTTGACCCTGAGGGGCCGGCCATGACCAGCTCGACAAACCGAGCCCCTGAATGCTCGGAACTTGCTCTCAGGGGCGCGACGCAATTGCATGGACGTTCGATGCGCGATTACTTCCAAGCAAAGGTCGGTTGGTCAAAATGCGAGACCCGGGTTGTCGTGCCGCGCAGCGCAATCTCTCGAAACTGAAACAAAATGGCGGCCGTGGGGGCATACATGTAATGCCCCAATGTCGGAAAGTAGGCTGACAGGACCGGGTGTTCGCTGTTTTCGCTTTCCTCAAGCCTGGGAATGTCCGGGCTGTCGAGCTCACGAAGAGGCAAGTGGAAAACCTGCGCAACCTCTGACGGGTCAGGACTCAAGTCCACTGCACCAGCGGCCCACATGACGATCGGTGAAACTCGAAACCCGGATCGGGTCGGAAACTGGTCAAGTCGACCCAGAATATCATCTGCGCCCAAGTCGAGGCCCAACTCCTCTTGCAGTTCCCTAAGGGCGGCATCAGTTTCGCGTTCACCCGCATCCAGACGACCACCTGGCAAGGCGTACTGACCGCCGTGGCGGTTCAGCTTGGGCGGCCTCAACGTCATCAACACGCAGGCTTCACCAGTCTCCTTGTGCTCGGTAACCACGATTGCGACAGCGGCATCTCGCAATCCGGGTTGCTCGACATTCTGGGCGGAAAAGCTTCCAAGATTGCTGCGAAAGCGGGATCGCAGATCTGGGCTGAATACGTAGGGTTGCAATGGATGATCCAATCTGAAGCCTTGTTGGCCGGAAGATACCGACTCCTCCCATTTGGGGCTGTTCGAGGCAAGAGCGGTAGTCGGCAGATCAGCGACACCAAAACCGTGTGCCATGCCACCAGAAATGCACTGAAAACTGGAAGTTGTTAATCTCTGCCTGCGTCACCTGACGCCTGCCATCAAGCGCCGAGAAATGCGTAGATTATCGAAACAGTTGCAAAAAGGATTGCGGCGAACATGAGATAGCCGTTTCCCTTGGCAAAATAGGCGATGCCGAACACCCCGGCCATCAGCATACCAAGCAGAACAAACAAGACGTCTTCTTTCATGTAGTCACCTATTGGCTGATCTGGCGGATGGCGTTGTGCCTGGATTTCATCGGCCCGACACGTTCATCAGCTGCTTACACCGCCCAGCCGTTCCATCAGCCGTGCGTATGCGGTTTGCCCCAAACGGAAGGTTGGCAAACGGAAGAATTCGTCGGGGGCATGCTGGTTTTCATCCGCGTGGCCAAAGGCGAACATCACGCCATGCAACCCGAGTTGATCCAGAAGTGTCGACATGACCGGTATCGAGCCTCCGACCCGGGTTTTGTATGGCTCTTTGCCATAAACCTCTTCCAGAACCTGACCAGCAATGGCAGTGGCATTGTGGCCCGCTGGCATAAGGAAAGGATCGGCACGACCAGGGTTTTTTGAGACCTCAGCGGTTACGCTTGGCGGGCAGTGTGCATCGACATGGGCAGCGATAAGGTCGAAAATCCGTTCGGGGTTTTGGTTCGCGACCAACCGGCACGTGATCTTGGCCGAGGCAACCGACGGTAACACGGTCTTGGTGCCTTCGCCCTGCCATCCGCTGGACAGTCCATTTATTTCGAAAGTCGGGCGCGCCGAGAGGTTCTCGCGGGTAGAATAGCCGGGCTCACCGTGCGTGGCTGGAGCCCCGGTCTCGGCAAGGTACGCTGCTTCATCCCACGGGACGCGTGCAATGGCATCGCGATCTTCCTTAGTCAGTTCGACGATATCGTCATAGAAACCGGCGATGGTTATGCGTCCGTCTGGCGCCTTCATACTGGCAAGCAGATGGGCAAGCGCCTGACCTGGGTTTGCCACCCCGCCGCCGTGCATCCCTGAATGCAGGTCAGACCGTGCGCCGGTCACTTTGATCTCAAGCGAAGTGAGACCTTTCAGTCCAAGAACAATCTGCGGTGTCTCTGTGTCCCATTGGCTTCCGTCGGCGGAAAAGACCATGTCTGCCTGCAGCCGGTCGAGGTTTTTCTCGATGAAAGGCGGCAGGTCAGGCGAGCCAATCTCTTCCTGCCCCTCGAAGAAGAAGCGCACGTTGACGGGCAACCGCCCGGTTTCTGCAAGAAGGGCTTCTGCGGCCAAGATCGGGACAAGCATCGCGCCCTTGTCGTCAGTCGCGCCACGCCCGTAAATCCGATCACCGCGGATTGTCGGCTCGAACGGCGGCGAGGTCCAGAGTTCGAAAGGTTCTGCCGGTTGCACATCGAAATGGCCGTAGATCAGAATCGTAGGCACATCTGGCCCAGCGTGTAACCAGTCGGCACAAACCACCGGATGGCCGGCGGTTTCGTACATCTTGGCGTTTTCTATCCCGGCCGCAGTTAGACGGTCGATCACCCATTGTCCCGCCACCCGAACGTCGTTCGCGTTCTCAGGCTTGGCCGAAACGGACGGAATGCGGATGAAACTGCATAGCTCTTCTATGAAGCGCGACTGATGCGTATCCAGGTAATCTGCCCAAGTCATTGTCACACCCCACTACAATCCCAGTTCAATCTGACCCGCCCTTGGGCAAGCTGCAAGTCTCGTTCTTCTGCATAGTTTGGCCCGGGGCGTTTTGTGCCGCCAGCCGCCTGCTTCTTTTGTACGCCGCAAAAAATGGGCGCGTGAATCACAGGTCTCTAAGGGATCACACCGGGGCATGAAGAATATCAAAGACCGGTCGCGATGCTGACCTCGTGTTTCAACGAGCCGAAGATACCGGTTTTTCTCAGGATTGTTCGATGTTTGAAATACGCTCAGGCACGCCAAACTCGCGGTGGCAAATCTCGGCAAGGCGGGCGATCCCGCCGCGAATTTCAGACTCTTCCGGGTTGCCGAAACACAGTCGCATCCGGCGGCGATTGTTGGAGCCATCGACCGTCCACTCTGCGCCGGGATTGATCGCAATGCCTTCTTTCAGCGCCGCCACTTCAAGACGTTTGGTGTCTACGCCTTCCGGCAATGTAACCCAGATGAAAATGCCGCCCAAGGGTGCCGTGAATTCTGCGGCGGTGCCAAAGTGTTCCTCAAGCGCTTGGATCGTCATGTCACACTTGGACTTGAGACGGGCGCGCAGGCGGGCGATGTGATCGGGAAACTGATCCTTGCAGAATTCAGCCAAGACCATCTGATCCAGAGCCCCTGTACCGGCATCGGTTTTCAGCGGAAGTATCTGCGCCAAAACGGGCCAGTCGGCCATGATGAAACCGATGCGCAAAGCAGGGGCGACGGATTTGGAAAAAGAACCACAATAGATCACCCGGTTCGACCGCCCTTCCGCAACGGCGGCCTCTGCGTCCAAGGCGCGGATCGTGGGCGGACGGATGCCAGACCAAACCAGATCGGCATAACAATCATCTTCGAAAATCAGGCAGTTGTATCTTGCTGCAAGATCCAGCAGGTGGCGGCGGCGCTTTACGGGCATTACGCCGCCTGTTGGATTCTGAACTGTCGGAATTGTGTAGATGAACTTGACGGGCTGGCCCGCATTCTTCTGACTTTCCAATAGCTCTGCCAGATGGGACATGTCGATCCCGTCATCATCCAGGCGCACACCCAGATAGGGCACGCCAAGCTTTGCCAGCCGAGTAAGCGCGCCGCCATATGTGGCTTCCTCGGCGATCACCATGTCGTCTGGACCAACCAACAACTGGTTGACCAGATCCAATGCTTGCAGGGACCCCGAGGTGATCAGAATTTCATCTGCGCTATCATGCGTGTCTGCGGACTCAGCCATCCAACTGGCAATGAACTCTCGCAGCGGACGATAACCTTGCGGGCCGCTGTTCAGCCCATAGGTTGCAAGTGACTTCCCTTCACGCGCAATGACACGGGCAGCGGCCGCAGTAAGTGCTTCAACGGGGATACTGGCCGCATCGTTATGGCCTCCAACGAAGTTGTAGGTTGGGAAGGCTTTGAACCGAGCCGACGCAGGCGCTGGCAGTTTAGGGCGAAACAAGGCTGAGATTTCAAATGACATGGCAACGGTTCCCTTGGAAATTAACCTAAATGATTGGCTTGCGAGCTAAAAACGCGGCCCGGATTGAGGATGTTTTTGGGATCCATCGCCTGCTTAAGCGTGCGCATCAATGCAAGTTCGGTCGCACTCCGACTCTGTCGCAGATAGGCGCGTTTCAACGTTCCGATCCCGTGTTCAGCCGAGATTGAACCACCCACCTCACCGACCCATTCATAAACGATATCTTGTATCTGATCCCTGGGCTGTGGCCTATCGCCAGTGGCTTTTGCCACCAGGTGCAAATTCCCATCAGCCAGATGCCCCCCGATAAACAGGCGCACCTCGCCCAAGGCGGATTGCAAGCGGGTCAACAAAACCTCTTCGATGGTTTTCATGTCAGCAATGGACAGGCTGATATCGAACCCGACGGCGGGCTGCTGTTTGCCCATGGCATATGCCATGCCGTCGCGTACGTCCCAGAATGCGTCAATTTCTGCAGTGGATCGGGACAGAACAGCGTCGACGATCATATCCTTTTCAAGCGCCTCGCCCAGGCAGGTCTCGAATTTCTCAGAGTCATTGACGACATCAGAGCCCATCATTTCGATCAGCACGTAAAACGCGTGGCCCAGAGGAACAGGGGCTTTCACACCGGCCACGTCTGCCAGAATGGCTTCATAGGTCTTGGCCCAGATCACCTCGAATGCACTGAGGTCAGATCCCAGAGCCGAACGCATATGCGTCATAAGATCTAACACCGCGTCAAAGGTGTCAGCCGCGCAAAACGCAACCACCTGCGTTTTGGGTTTGGGAAACAGCCTTAACGTTGCACGGGTGATCAGGCCCAAGGTGCCCTCGCTGCCGATAAACAACTGTTTCAGGTCATAGCCGGTGTTGTTCTTGATGTGCCGGTTCAGACTGTTGACGATTGTGCCATCGGCCAGAACCGCCTCGATCCCCAGCGTCAGGTCGCGGGTCATGCCATAGCGGATTACCCTGTTGCCTCCGGCATTCGTGGCAAGATTTCCGCCGATGCTGCACGATCCACGCGCGCCTAAATCAAGCGGATAAACCAGATCATGAGCATCGGCTGCCTCCTGCACAACTTGCAGCGGCGTGCCTGCCTGAACGGTTATCTTGCCTGCCTTTGTGTCTATTTCCTCGATCTTGTTCATGCGCTCCAGCGAGATCACGATTTCGCCGTGTTCAGGTCGGGCACCGGCAACCAACCCAGTCAAGCCGCCCTGTACGACAACAGGTTGCGAGGCTTCGTGGCAAAACGCAATAATCTGCGAGACCTGCGATGTTGAGGCGGGGCGCAGGACGGCTTCTGGCCGGACGTCCCCCGTTCCACGCGGATCTGTGTGATAGCCCGCGTGAACATCCTGACCGGTTAACAGGCCCTTTTCGCCAAGGATGTCCCGCAATTTATCAAGAAAGTCAGTCTGCATGTCGCTGCGTTGCTTTCCGTTTCCAGATGGTCACACCTTCGCCATCTACCTTCAGGTTGGCAAGTGACTGCGAGAGCATGCAGAGACCAAGATCAAGTTGAACGCCCCTTAAAGGTCGCCAGCAAGTGCTTCGACTTCCGCTGGCGGAACCCCTGCGTTTTGTGCGGCCTCTTTCAACTGAGCTCGCGTTCCGGCATCCAGAAAAATGCCATTCGCCCTGCGGTCCAGTTCACTGCGGCGTTCCGGATCACCGGGCAATTGCACAGCATCAAAACCCGGCGCATGGGGCGATGCTTTTACCCAATCGGTGTATTTGTCCACATCGATGCCAAAAGCCTCAGCCGCGCCAAACACGTCTGGATCGATCAGGATCGCCATCATGTTGTTGGTGATGTTCGCGTCAACTTCCCGCTCGGGCGAATAGGCACCACCGCCACTGAACGATCCGCCCAGTATATCGCCCAGCAGAGCCAGCCCAAAACCCTTGTGCGCTCCGAATGTCGTCAACGAACCACCGGCCTCGTTGAACATGACAGACGGATCGGTGGTCGGATTGCCCTGCGCATCGATGACCGACCCCTCGGGCACTTGTTTACCGCTAAGGTCGGCAACACGTGCTTTGCCCATCGCGATAGTGCTAGTCGCCATGTCCAGCAGGAACATTGGGTGCTTTTGGGTCGCAGGTATCGCGGTGCAATATGGGTTCGTTACAAATCGCGCATCGCTTCCGCCGAAAGGGGCCACAATGGGGCGAGATGACTGCACATTGGCGTAAATGATACAAATGAACCCCGCCTCAGCCGCCATCGCGCCCCAGTCTCCCAAACGCCCCAAGTGAAAGCTGTTGCGCAGTGAAAGGACGGCGAAATGGCTGACTTTCGCCCGCTCAATCGCGATGTCCATGGCTTGCTCGGCGACGATGTGGCCGAAGCCCTGCTGTCCGTCCACAAGCACGAACGGCCCTTTGTCCTGGACGATCATGGCATTTGCGTCCGGGACCAACTGCCCGGCCAATATCCCCTCGACATAAGCGGGTATCATCCCGACGCCGTGGCTGTCGTGCCCTGTCAAATTGGCGTTGACCAACCGCACTGCCACCTTGTTGGCTGCAGCCGGGTTCCCGCTGGCATGGCCAAGGATAGATGTTGCCAGAGACGTCAGGTGTTCAGCAGATAGTTTCACGTGATCAAGACTTTCGTTCGGGTGTGCCAATTGACGCCACGGTTAAGGTAACGTGCGATAAATTTCGCCGCGTTGTCGGACGGGTTCAAGCAGTGCGAAATCGTTGGGCTCTTGCGTGTACCCTTTGGGAAATGGTGGGCGGACCTCAATGTTCAGGGCGCGCATGACCCTTGCGTCGCGATAATAGCACTGGGCCGTGAGGGTCTGGATCATGTCCGCCTCCGCCGGAAAACCCTGTCTGAACGCGGTCGCTTTTGCTGCATTTACAGGCATTTCGCCTGAAAGGGATGCCAGTGCCAGCGCAAGCCTGTCCCGCAAATGAGCACCGCTTGTCACAATATCATTCAATATCTCGGGATCATCCGCACCTGGTTGATTGAATGTCTCGGACGCAGGAATAATCTGCGCCACAAGCGCTGCGAGCGTTGATTGCTCATCGTTTGTGAAGGCCTGGCCGGTCATAAGATCATTCCTTTAGTCAAACAGATTGGCCAGACGTTGCTTCATCTGATCCGCAATATACAGCGCCAGAGCCTGCAATGTGCTGGTCGGGTTCGCGGCGCCGCTGGTGACAAATATACTCCCGTCTACGATGAAAAGATTGCGGACATCGTGGGAACGACCCCATTCATTCACAACAGATCTTGCGGGATCAGTGCCCATCCGGGCTGTGCCCAGCAAGTGCCAGCCCGCAAGCGTGATGGGTGCTGTCGTCATGACTTGTTTGGCACCCGCGACCTCCATCACTTCGGTTCCCCGAGCTATTGCGTGCGTCATCATCAGTTTGCTATTCTCGCTCAACGTATAGGAAATGCGTGGCGCGGGGATGCCGTCGCTGTCGGTCAGGGTCGGGTCCAGCGTGACGCGATTATGCTCTTCGGGAAGATCTTCGCAGATCGCAAACAGGCTGGTCACCCGGTCTTGAAGTGTGCGAAAGGCAGCATGATGGCCCGCACCCCAAGGGATATGCCCCCAGTCCATACCCGCCAAAGCCGTGCCAACAGGCCCCGTCCCGCGTGAGGTTTCAAACGTATAGCCTCGCACAAATCCGCGCGTCGGGTCGGTCTCGTAAAACTGCTGGCTCAGGATGCTCTTGTGCGGACCGTTGTGACCATCGAGAGGTTCGTCAAAGATCCCCTGAATGCTGGCATAGGGATGGAACATCAGATTCTTGCCGACCAGCCCGCTGCTGTTGGCCAGCCCATCGGGAAAGCGTTTGGATGTCGAGTTCAGCAGCAAGCGTGGCGTGCCGACACCGTTGGTTGCCATGACGACAACATGCGCGGGCTGGAATTGCTCTGTCCCGTTCTCATCGAAATAGACCACCCCTGTGGCCATGCCCGCGTCATCCACCTGGATCTCACGCACGCGGCAGTGGGTGCGCAATTCTACCCCCTTGCGCAAGGCTTTTGGCCAATATGTTAGGTCCACTGACCCTTTCGCACCCTGCGCGCAGCCGCTGATGCAGGCCCCCAGATTGATGCATTTGGCGCGCCCCTCGTAATCTTCGGTCGCAATGGCAAGATCGCAGGGCCACCAATGCCAGCCACGCGCATTGAAAGCCTCGGCAAGTTTGCGACCGGAACGACCCATGGGGGCTGCTGGCATCGGTGGAGTCTTTCCAGCTGGATAAGCCGGATCGCCTGCAAGCCCCGAAACGCCCATCATGCTGTCGTTTTCAACAAAGAACGGTTCAAGGGTTTCATAATCAACCGGCCAGTCCTCAGCGACACCATCAAGCGTGCGTACGCGAAAATCAGACGGGTGCAGCCGTGGAAAATGTGCTGCGTAAAGAACGGTTCCACCGCCTACACCGTTGAAATTCGTGACCTTGATCGGAGAAGAGTCATCATTGATCGGGTAGTCTTCGGGCAAGCCGCGCTGGTTGGGGCTTAACGCGAAATCGCCCATGCGCCGGGTTTCCCAGTCTCGTCCTGTCGTTGGAAAAGTGCGCTGATCCGGTATGCCACCTTGCTCAAGACACAGGATACGCATGCGCGTGTCGGCAAGGCTCCAAGCCACGGCCGCGCCCGACGCACCAGCACCAATGATCAAGACATCAACCGGATCGTGCGCCATAGATCGTTCCGTCCCTTCGATGCGTTCCATGCATTGTGACAATGAGCGAGTGACCCTGTCAAAGCATTAGGGACCAAATTTTCGCCGTCAAAATTACCGGCTGCTGGGAAATCAGGTCCCGCCGAGGGACCCCGATGAGGATGATGCCCATCAACACGATGTCGGCCAGGGTGAACTTGGACGCGACCATGATCATCATGCCGGCCCCTTCCGACGCGGCAACCAGTTCGGCTGCCACAACTGTGCCCCAACAAACCCCCATCGCAACACGAGCGCCGGTAAAGATTTCAGGCAGCGAGTTTGGAACGATCACATAGCGCATGATCTGCCACTTGCTGGCCCCCAGCGAATAAGCCGCATGCACCTTGGTAATATTCATGCCCAAAACGCCGGGCCGTGCCGCAATCGCCATGATCCACAAGGCAGCCAGGAACAGCAGAATGATCTTGCCGGTCTCGCCAATGCCGAACCAGATGATGATCAGAGGGATCAGCGCCAGGGGCGGCACCGGGCGCATGAATTCGACAATCGGGTCGAACCAGCCGCGGAACCAGCCGTTCAGCCCCATCGCATATCTTAAAGGAATGCCCACAATCGCGTGGGCCAGGAAGCCCGCGATGACCCGGAACAGTGAATACCCCAGATGCACCGCCAGCGTGCTGCCACGATAGCCTTCGGTGCCGATCTCGACCTTTCGGGACACAACCCCTTACGGTGGCGGAAGATAGACCGGGTCCATTTGCAGCCCGCCGGGCGGCGAAAAGCTGATCGCGCCTTTGTCGGTCAGCG
>NZ_VOGO01000022.1 GCF_007923355.1 Falsiphaeobacter marinintestinus | reverse complement strand
CGCCATCACCAGCAGGCGTTCGCCCAGCAGCAAGGCCTCTTCGACTGAGTGGGTGATCAGGATGATGGTCTTGCCGGCTTCTTTGTCTTTGTTGATGCTCAAAGCAAGACTAAAGTAATCGTATACTAAGTCATAATACGGAACAACGTTCCCATAATATCAAACAACGACATGACCACAGCGCGCTCACGTCACGATATTTCGCTCGGCATTGCCATTCCCAACTGTCTGGCTTTAAAGGCTATTCAATCCTTTTGCCGGTTTGCGCATCAAAAATGTGCATCTGCTCAACGGGCGCGTCGAATCGTAGAACATCGCCGCTGGATGCGGCGTGGATACCATTCAAACTCGCCGTTATGGGAAGTTCTGTTCCGGAAATCCTGCCATGTACCAACGTGGTCGCACCGAGTTGTTCGGGTAAATCCACTTCCAGTTGGATTGGCCCTGAACCGTGTTGTTTGAGATGCTCTGGGCGCATGCCAAGCGTGACCGGGCCGTTCGCAGATGTGTTGGAGGCAAGTGTTGTACCATCGGGAAGCGTCAACTGACCTTTGCTCGCTTGTGCAGAGATAAAGTTCATCGAGGGGCTGCCGATAAAGCCTGCGACGAACACAGAGGCAGGTTTTTCGTACACTTCAATCGGCGTTCCAAATTGCTCTACGTAGCCGCCATTCAACACCATTAGCCGATCACCAAGTGTCATCGCTTCGACTTGATCATGGGTTACATAGATTGAGGTCACGCCAAGTCTGCGTTGCAACTTGCGGATTTCCAAACGCATCTGAACACGCAGTTTTGCATCCAGATTTGACAGCGGTTCATCAAACAAGAACACCTGCGGGTCCCGGACAATCGCCCGTCCCATCGCAACGCGCTGGCGTTGACCGCCAGACAGTTGCCGCGGCTTGCGTTTCAGGTAGTCGCGAATTTCAAGGATGTCTGCAGCCTGTTCAACCCGCCGCTTGATCTCAGCCTTGGGGAACTTGCGGATTTTCAGGCCGTAGGCCATGTTCTGCTCGACCGACATATGCGGATAAAGCGCATAATTCTGAAAGACCATTGCGATGTCACGGTCTGCCGGTTCCAGGTCATTAATGACCTTGTCACCAATCGACACCTGCCCGGACGTGACAGTTTCCAATCCGGCCACCATACGCAGCAAAGTGGATTTCCCGCACCCCGAGGGACCGACGATTACGATGAATTCGCCGTGCTGAATCTCGCCTTGGATATGGTGCAATACTTCTGTTTGACCATACGACTTGGTAAGACTGTCGAGAGTGATGCTTGCCATGATCAGACCCTATTTGTCAGTTTCCGTCAGGCCTTGCACGAATAGCTTCTGCATGGCGATGACGACAATGATTGGCGGAAGCATGGCGAGCATGGCGGTCATCATAATGATGTTCCACTGAGGCGATTGTTCAGCCGCTTCCAGCATTTGTTTGATCGATACGACGATGGTTGTCATGTCGCTGTCAGTCGTAATCAACAGCGGCCAGAGGTATTGGTTCCAGCCATAGATGAACAGGATCACGAACAGCGCCGCGATGTTGGTTCGCGACAATGGGATCAGGATGTCCCAGAAGAACCGCATGGGTCCTGCGCCGTCGATCCGCGCGCTTTCGAGCATTTCATCCGGAATCGTGAGGAAAACCTGACGGAACATGAAAGTGGCCGTGGCGGATGCGATCAACGGAATCGACAGGCCCCAATAACTGTTGAGCAACCCGAGGTTTGCGACCACTTCGAAGGTTGGCAGGATGCGAACTTCGACAGGCAGCATCAGGGTGAGGAAAATCATCCAGAAAAAGCCCATTCGAAACGGGAACTTGAAATAGACGATGGCAAAGGCTGACAGCAATGAGATGACGATCTTGCCGCCTGCAATCGCCAGCGCCATAACGAGCGAGTTGAACAGCATGCGCCATACCGGTGTGATTTCATTGCCAGCAAGACCACTGCCAAACAGGGTACGTTTGAAGTTCTCCCAGAAAAAGCCGCCGGGCAGCATCGGGATCGGCGCTTGCGTCATGCGGATGTCATCATGGCTCGCTGCGACGAAGGTGATCCAGATCGGCAGGGCGATCATCACAACGCCCAAAATCAACACCAAATGTGTCACGAATGTCAGGAAGGGTCTGGTCTCAACCATCAGTACTCAACCTTCTTTTCGACATACCGAAACTGAATGACTGTCATGAGGATCACAATGAACATCAAGACGACGGATTGCGCCGCAGACCCGCCCAAATCCAACCCGACAAACCCGTCGCTATAAACCTTGTAGACCAGGATCGTTGTGGCATTTGCTGGCCCGCCTTGAGTCACGGCATGAATGATGCCGAAAGTGTCGAAGAACGCGTAGACTATGTTGATGACCAACAGAAAGAAGGTCGTTGGTGACACAAGCGGCAAGGTAATTGTCCAGAAGCGGCGCAAGGGCCCGGCCCCATCAATCGCGGCCGCCTCAACCACGGATTTCGGGATGGATTGCATCGCCGCGAGGTAGAACAGGAAGTTGTAAGCGATCTGCTTCCATGCGGCGGCTGCCACAACCAGGCCCATTGCCTGGGTCCCGTTCAGGTAATGGTTCCAGTCAATGTTGATCTTTTCCAATAGGAACGGGAAAATTCCAAGCGTGGGGTTGAACATAAAGACCCACAGCGCGCCCGCCAGAACCGGCGCCACGGCATAGGGCCAGATCAGCAAGGTTCTGTATGCGCCAGCACCTTTGATCACACGCTCAGCGAACCCCGCAAGGATCAGCGCGATCGACATGGCCAGCATCGCCACCAACGCTGAAAACACCGCCGTGCGCCAAAAGGTCTGCAGATAAATCTCGTCATGCCACAGGTATTGGAAGTTCTCGAACCAGACAAACTCACGGGACAGTCCGAACGCGTCTTCGATCAGAAAGCTTTGATACAGTGCTTGTCCTGCGGGCCACATGAAGAACACAAGCGTAATCAATATCTGAGGTGCAACCAGCAGAACCGGCAGCAGGACCTTATTGAAATGAACGTGTTTTAGCATTGGGTCATCCGAACCGGCAAACGAAGTAGGAGAGGCAAAGATGATGTTGTCCCCACGGATTTGCAGGGACAACACTGATTTACCTCAAGAGGTTAGACTTAGTTGACGGATCGTTCGAATTTCCGAAGCAGATCGTTGCCGCGTGAAGCTGCGTCATCCAATCCTTCCTGTGCGGTTTTTGAGCCCGCCCAGATGGCTTCCATCTCTTCGTTGATCACGTCACGCACCTGCACGAAGTTACCAAAGCGCACGCCGCGCGAATTGGCTGTCGGTGTGTTCAGGCTCAGCTGTTTGATGGCGGTGTCCGTGCCTGGGTTCGTGTCATAGAAACCTTGAGACTTAGAGAGCTCATAAGCGGCTGTTGTGATCGGCACATATCCGGTCTCCTGATGCCACCATGCCTGAACCTCAGGAGAAGACAGGTAAGTCATGAACTTGGCCACACCTTCGTATTCTTCATCTTCATGGCCCGCCAGCGCCCAGAGTGTTGCACCCCCGATGATTGAGTTTTGCGGGGCGGACGCCACGGCTGTGTCCAACGGCAACATGGTCTGGGCAAAGTCAAACTTGGCCTGTGCTTTCATCGAGCCATAATACGCGGAAGAGTTCATCCACATACCGCACTCACCGTTTGTGAACATCGGCAGGCTGTCGCCACGGCGACCTGCATAGACGAATGATCCATCGTCGGACATCGACGCGACATCCGCCAAACGGGCGGCAACCTGATCGTTGTTGAACGTGAACTCGGTATCAAAACCGGCAAAGCCGTTCTCTTGTGTGCCCATCGGAATATCATGCCATGCCGAATAGTTTTCGAGCATTACCCAAGACTGCCAACCAAAGGACAGACCACATTTCATCCCATTTCCGACAAGCGCCTTGGCGGCCGCCTTAACGTCATCCCATGTTTCTGGCACGTCAACACCGGCCGCTTTCAGAGCATCCGCATTGTACCACAAAACTGGCGTCGAGCTGTTGAATGGCATCGACAGCAATTCGCCTTCAGGCGTCTGATAATAGGAAATAACCGCTGGCAGATAGTCGGATTTGTCGAACGGCTCGCCTGCGTCCTTCATCAACGCTTCCATCGGATAGACGGCGCCTTTTGCTGCCATCATCGTGGCGGTGCCGACTTCAAACACCTGCACGATATGGGGATGCTGCTTGGCACGGAAACCAGCAATCGCAGCCGTCATCGTTTCTGTGTAGTTACCCTTGTATACAGGGACAACTTTGTAATCTGACTGCGATGCATTGAAATCATTGGCGATTTTGTCGACGCGTTCACCATTTGCACCGCCCATCGCGTGCCACCATTGCACTTCGACTTCCGCATACGCCGCAGTGGACAGAGCAATAGCGCCCGCTGCCAGCGTCGCATTAAGGGTAAATTTTTTCATTTTTGTGCCTCCCGTTAGATGTGCGCACACCGCCCATAGAGACGATGAATGTCACAGTGGGGTGAAGGTGGCACAACATATTGTAAGGTCAAAGCAATTTTTCGGAGCCCAAGAGGGTGCGTGTTCCACGGGCTGGCAAACGCCGATGAACATTCGGGATCGACGGTTCGGTTCAAGTGGACAGTTTGCTACCATTGGTTTGGGCCTCCTCACGTGAACCGGTCCGCCCCTGTGTTTTAGGCAGCAGGCCACATCCATTAACCTTACCCGGCACGCGCTCGGGTCAGGCCAGAATGGCGCCCTGCGCCCCGAGTGTTTTGCGCAGTGCGTCTATGTTCAGTGCGCCACCGTTTACAGACATCTGCGCGGCAGCCACCCCGCTGGCCTGCCCTGTTGCAAACGCCGTGCCCATCACGCGAATAGCGGCACCGCCCAGCTTATCGCCATCAGCAAGGCGGCCAGCCGCGAACAGGTTGGATGTGTTGCGGCTGGTCAGACAAGACATCGGAATCTGATACGAGGCGCCCCCGGGCGGGATGTCCAGGGTGCTACTGAAATCTTCGCGGTTGTGCCACTCGGCACCCCAGGCCCCCAAAGCGATACAATCGTCAAAACTCCGGCGCTCAAGTACATCATCCCATCGGAACATACGCTGAGATTGCAGATGCCGCGATTCCCGGGTGCCGAATTCAGGTCCGGTCGAGACCAGATAAGCACCTGCGCATCCGGGAATGGAGCGGATCGCATCAAGGTAAATCCAGGCCTGTTGTCGCCCGTTCTCTTCCGCCCCACTCATGGACGCGGCATCTCGCGGGTCGTAATCATACGAGGCGACATAACAGACCAGATCGTGTGAGAACGGCAAGCGGGTCACAACGCTTTTGTCCTTTGTCACCTTTTTCCTGTTCGGACCAAGCTGCCCGACCGCAGTGGCAATATCGATAGCAGTGACTTCAACCTCTGCCGGGATCCCGCCAAACCGAGTCCCCAGCGTGCCGAGATTGACATCGTGTCCATTGCCATAGCGCGTGTCCGCGCCGCTTTGGGCCAGCAGATCGCCCTCTCCCGTGCAATCGACAAACGCCCCGGCGCGGAATTTGCGCAGCCCGGAATGATCGGCCACTGTGAGAGAAGAGACTCGGTCATTCTGACGCTCTGCCCCAACGACAAAACCGCCCATCAAGACCTCGACACCGGCTTCGCGGCACAGCTTGTCCAGCACCAGCTTGACAGTTTCTGGATCGAACACAACGTACACCCCGCGATGTCGGTGTGGGCCGGTGACCGCATTACGGCGGGTCAGTTCCTCCATCACCCGGGCAGCGACCCCGCCAACGACGATCTCGGGTGTTTCCCCCAAGGAATAGAGCCCGCAATAGGTGACCACGTTGCGCATGGTCGAGGCACCACCAAGGCAGTTGTATTTCTCGACCAAAAGCGTCCGCGCCCCGGTTTCGGCGCTGGCAATCGCGGCCCCCACGCCGGCACTGCCGCCACCCGCGACGATCACGTCATAGGTTTCATGGGTCATATGCACGGTCTCCAGTTGGTGGCTGGTTGCCGCTGTCCTGTTTCAGACGCGCCATTTCAGCAGGATCCTTTCGAGGGTCCCGATCAGCGTGCTGACCATAACCCCAAGGACCGACAATATCGCGACCCCAGCAAACAGCCTTTCGAGATCGTAAAGCGAACCGGCCTGCAGAATATACGCGCCGATACCGTATTCCGCGCCCAGCATCTCGGCCGCGACCAACAGGATGATGGCGATGGCAAGGCTGATGCGCAGCCCGGACAGGATACCGGGCATCGCACCCGGCAGCACGATCTTGCGCACGATCGACACCCAGGACAGCGAAAAACTCTGACCCATGCGGATCAGGGTTCGGTCAACATTATCGACTGCGCCATAGGTGGCGACCACGGTTGGGGTAAAGGTGCCAAAGGCGATCAGCGCGTATTTCGACATCTCGTCGATACCAAACCAGATGACAAACAGTGGCAGCAACGCGATTTTCGGGATCGGGAAGATCGCCGCAACCAAAGGCACCAGCCCGGCCCGCGCCAGCGAAAACAACCCGATCAATATGCCAACCGAGACCCCGACGGTGCAGCCGATCAGCGCCCCGACCACCAGTCGGGTCAGGGATGGTACCATGTGTTTGTAAAACATCCCGCTTTGCCAAAGTTCTACCAGAGTCCAGAATACGTCGGACGGGATCGGCAGGGTCAGGCTGGTGATAATACCGGCACGGGTCAGGACCTCAACTATTAGGATCAGCGAGACGAACACGCCCAGCCCCACCCAGCGGTGAGGGCGCGGTGCAAACCCGCCGCCGCGGAAAGCGACGGGTTTGTAGCTGCTGGTGGGGGCGCTGGAGCGGGATGTGTCAGACACTCAACAACTCCTGATCGGCCGCCACTGCTTCGTCGCGCATCAACTGCCAAAGCTGCACCTGTTTGCGTTCCAGCTCTGGGTCGCCAAGGGTGCGATCAGCCAGCGGCGTGTCGATTTCGACGATCTCGCGGATGCGGCCCGGACGGCGCGACAGCAAAACGATGGAATGACCCAGCCGAACGGCCTCGTTCAGATTGTGGGTGACGTAGACTGCGGTGAACGGTTCGCGTTCCCACAAGGCCACAAGGTCGCCCATCAGCAATTCACGGGTCTGGCTGTCGAGCGCCGACAAGGGTTCATCCATCAGCATCACGGCCGGATTGACCGCAAGCGCGCGGGCCAAAGCAACCCTCTGCTTCATCCCGCCGGATATCTGTTTGGGCAAGGCTTGGCGAAAATCCGAAAGCTTTGTGCGGGCCAGCACATCCGCTATGATCGCTTCCGTTTGTTGCGCGCCCAACCGGTGATCTTCCAGCACGAGCTGAATATTGCCTTCGACGGTGCGCCACGGCAGCAGCGCGAAATCCTGAAACACATAGGTGAGCGGGTTGAGACAGCCGTCAGGCACATCGCCAATCTGAAGGATCTGGCCACGCCCGGGCTGTTCCAATCCACCGATCATCCGCAACAGAGTGGATTTCCCACAGCCCGACGGGCCGATGATGCAGACAATTTTCCCTTTGGGAATATCAAGGCTGATATCGCGCAGGATTTCTAGATCGCCATAGGAATGGCCGATAGAGTCAAGTTTCAGATCCATGCCTGCCGCTCATAGGAAAAGGTAAATGGGCGGCGATCCCCCGCCACCCAAATAAGTCCGCGTTACTTGGACTCGACGTAAGAATCGTCCACCAGCATTTCGAAGGTGATCGTGTCATCGACAAGGCCTTCGGACTTGAACCACTCAAGCTGCGCCTTGACGTTGTCGACATTCATCGCGGCGTTTTTATTGATCCGCATCGCACCGTTGCGAATGCTTGGTGCGGCCTTTTCATACGGGCGGTCGGCGTAGACATATTTATGGATCAGCTTGACCATGTCTTCTTGCGCTTGCTCGTCCAGGGTCTTGTCGACCAGCGCGGCGTTGAAATCATCGGCACCGCGCGAAAAGGCCCGAAGAAACGCCTCAGTCTGTGCGCGTTCGTTGGCCGCGTTGTCTGCCGAGGTGAACACCACCGTCACCTGATAATCCGGAACATAGTCGGAAATCGCACCGATGATGTGGACTGCACCACCTTTGTCCAGTGGCTTGGCGATATGCGGCACGATGGCCCATGCATCCACTTGGGACGATTTCATCGCACCGATGATCGCACCGACTTTTTGAAGCGGCTTGAACTTCAAATCGAGATCATGGGCTGCGGCCACCTGCGAACCGGTATAATGGAAAGAAGACCCGGTCTGGGTCAGCGCCCAGTTCGCACCGTCCAGTTTGGACGGGTCTGTCATGCCGGCGTTGTAAGCCTCTGTCGAGACGATGATTTGCGACCCGTCAATGCCCGGCTCTTCGGACAGGGCCCCGCCGATTACCTTCGCCGCACCCTTTTGCGCCAAAGAAATCAGACCGCCCGATATCGCGGTCACGGCATAGTCGACATCTTTCGACGCCACGGCCACAGCCATCGGTTGCGCCGCCTGGAAGAACTTCAGTTCGACATCAAGACCCTCGTCAGCGAAATACCCCCGCTCAAGCGCAACAAAGCTGGCGGCATGGCTGGTAAAGCGCAACGCGCCGACATTGATCTTGGTGTTCTCGGCCAGTACCGGCGTCGCGGCTTGGGTGACAATTCCCAGCCCCAGAACCAGTGCAGCCGTTTTCAAAACACCCCGGCTGTTGAAATAAATCATGATCTCACTCCCTTGTTGTCTTGCCAACGCGCCAACCCAGTGTTGACAGAAAATCCGCCGCGAAAACCAGTCGCGCATTGGACCCTTTCTGATCGTTGCCTACCGTCTTGCATGACCTGTAACCTCAGGCTGCAAACTGCACATGTTATGTACCGATCAGACGATGTTTGATAAAACTAGTCAATCTGGCTTTTGGGTAGTACCCCAAGGCGCAGTGCAATTCCCAAGCTAGCGCGGGCTGAACCGGGCCCTGAGTTGCTCCATGCCCATTCCACCGTACATTTTCTTCCGCCGATCAAACGTTTATTCATTCAAACCGGTCTGTCTGATTGCATCATTCCAGGGCATGCATTGCCTCATCAAAACTTCAACCCGCCGCAACTTCTCGACAATCACTTCAGGCTAATCGACGAGCAGAAGACACGGTTCAAGCCCTTCTTTTCAAAGAGCCTTCAAACAGCTGAAGTGTGGTTGCAGAGGTGGTTTTCTTCTAATGGATTCCGCGTGACTCACTAACAAACGACAAAGAAAATGTGGTGCCGCATGAGGGCATTGAACTCCTGCATATGTTTGTTCCATCCTGTTTCAGATGAGAACAAGCCGTCAGTAAAACAATGACTTATCTGTTTCATGCCGTCTTGTTGTGCAGCACCTCATACCATATGTTGTGGGGGATATTTTGGGGGATAAATATTGCATAAACTCAGCGCTGTTTTCATCAAGAGTGCCGCTCCGGGTAAGTATGAGGACGGACAAGGTCTACGATTGATCAAGCGCAAAGACGGCGGCGGACAATGGGTCTTTAGATACACGATCTTCGGCAGACGTCGCGAGATGGGCTTGGGAGGGCTTGCATCGGTTTCTCTGAAGGATGCGAGAGAGATCGCAGCTGAGTACAGGAGACTGGTAGCTCGTGGGATTGACCCGATAAAGGATCGGGTACGTCAACGACTTGAGGCAGCGCGCGACCTCAATATTCTGCGAGATGTTGCGCTGGACGCGTTCGAGAGCCGCAAGGCGGAGCTGAAAGACGACGGCAAGGCAGGCCGTTGGTTCAGTCCGCTTGAGTTGCACATCCTGCCCAAGCTTGGCCAGGTTCCGATTGCCGATATCGATCAGCGCGATATTCGCGATGTTCTATCTCCGATCTGGCATTCGAAGACCGCAACCGCCAAGAAGGCGGCAGATCGTCTAAATATCGTCCTGCACCATGCGGCGGCCCTAGGGCTTGATGTGGACATTCAGGCCGTTTCGAAAGCCAAGGCTCTTCTGGGTCGGCAACGGCACACTGTTCACTCGATCCCCGCTATGCCTTGGCAGGAGGTCCCGAGTTTCTATTCAAGCTTGGAAACGCCAACACTCACGCATCTCGCATTGCGGCTGCTTATCGTGACCGGGCTGCGATCAGGCCCAATCCGCTTCATGCGGCTTGATGAGGTCACCGATGATGTTTGGACAGTTCCCGCGGCGAACATGAAGGCGCGTGTTGGCGCTGCTCGGCCGTTTCGCGTGCCCCTCAGCCGTGAAGCCTTAAGGATCATTGATCTCGCCCGCCCCTTCGCGCGAGACGGTCATCTTTTTCCATCCGCCCGAAAAGGTGTCATCAGCGACGCGACCATGTCTCGCCTGATGGAGCGCCGCGGCTTGAAGGCCCGCCCGCATGGCTTTAGATCCAGTCTGCGGACATGGCTGGCAGAGGCAACTGATGCACCACATGAGGTCGCCGAAGCGATGCTGGCGCATGTTACTGATAGCAAGGTCGTGCGCACGTATCGACAGACAGATTATCTGGACCAGAGGCGCGTTTTCGCAGAGGCGTGGTCAGACCATGTCACCGATGGATCCGGAAAGATGGTGAAACTCGCATGAGGTCAATCCAGCTTTTAGAGAGTGGATGCAAATGGTTAGCGCTGAGAGCATCATGGTCGCTCTCTTCGGCGGCACGTTGCCGGGCCAGCTTGGCGTACTCGGATTGGAACGTTGGCAGCTTGAGCTTCTTGAGATGATGTTGGGGCAGCACCTGCGGCGTGTCATTCATATCGCCGGTCCGGATATCATACTCATTTAGCTGGCCGGCTTTGCCGTCTGAATCCGTGCCCGAGGCAGGTAGTGATAGATGTCGAGATCGAGGCGCGTTGACCGCCGTTCGATCCGGCAGAAAACAGGTGCTTGACTGCATCATAGCCGATCGCCCCTAGATCAAGGGCCCAGCGCATGGCGCCGAGGACGTGATCCATACCGAAGGTCTCAAGCAGCCCAAGGACCTGGACGTGCTCCCGTTTGCCCGTTTGCCCATCCGCGCGTCCAGCAGTCGGTGCCGATTGGGCAGGTCCCAGTCCCGCAGCGGGACGGACTGATCAAGAGAACCGACCTTCTGCTCCAGCAGCGGCAGGAATTGGATCGGATCAAAGATCATATCGACCTTCTCATAGGACCGCAGGTGCCGCGCAACCACCTCCGCGCAGCAACCGATGACAATCTCACCAACATATCCGCGGACATGGATCTCGCGATAGGCGTAGGCGACCGTCATCGAGTAATCGTTACCGCGGTAGCGCACCATCGAGATCGAGGTGGCCCGGGGGCTGATCTTCTCGCAGGCATCGTAGAGAACTGCCGGCAGGGCGCCTACTTTCTGCCCAGAGTGCTCCCGCCGAATCAACATGCGAAAGGAACAAGGATGACCGTCAAACGCAGCTTGATCATTGAAGCCCCTTGGATCGATCACATTCTTGCAGGCCGCAAAAACTGGGAAATGTGGTCAACGGTATCATCGCATCATGGCTGGTTCGGCCTGAGACAAACATGGGCATCGCTAAACTGATAGGCTGCGGCCGATCAACAGTGCGATGGACGCCTGATACACATCAATGTCAGGTCTCTTCGATCAACATATTATGAAAAAGCGATATTTTGGAGGAGAAGCCATGACTGTAGTGATCGCACGTGATGTGTGGGGACTTGGACTGGACCTGCGGCCTGACGCGTTCGGGTGGCCGCCCGCATTGTTCGATCCGGCTCTGGACGTGGTCGAGATGGCACAAGCGCCGCTCGGAGGCGATCTGGTGCGCTACCGCTTCGACATTAACTGGCATCCGCGCTGGGCGGGCGTGCAGGCGGTGATGGAAGATACGGGTCTGACAATGACCTTTATCGACGCCACGTATCGGACGGATGAGGGCGAGACCGCCCTGACCATTCGTGAGAATACGTTTGGCGTCGCCTGTCCCATCGGACCGGGGGCGCCGCCCTGTGATCTTTCCGGGGCGCCATCGTATTTCGTTTCAAACGGCTTGCTTCAATTGGACGGCAACGATGTGTTGATTGGGAATGCTTTTGTGGATCGGCTGTATGGCTACGAGGGACACGACGTAATCCGAGGCGGAAATGGCAGTGATCAGCTGGATGGCGGTGACGGGCATGACCGGATCTTTGGCGAGGGCGGCAGCGATCGAGCGCGCGGCGGGTCCGGGACCGATCAACTGTCAGGTGGTGCGGGTAATGATGTGCTGAATGGCGGTGACGGCGATGACGCGCTGAACGGCGGTGCGGACAACGATCAATTGACTGGTGGTTTGGGCAACGATTCCCTGCGTGGCGAAATCGGTGACGATATGCTGATGGGCAAGGCCGGGCACGACTTCATGCATGGCGGGGCCGGAAACGACCTTATGGACGGCGGGGGCGGAAACGATGGCATGGTGGGCGATGGCGGCAATGATGTCATGACGGGCGGTGCGGGCAATGACGTGCTGGACGGGTCATTCGGGAACGACACCCTGACCGGAGGGGCTGGCGACGACCGGCTGACCGGAGGTCCGGGTGCCGATATCTTTGTTTTCGAGTTCCGAGGTGGACACGACATCGTTATGGATTTCACCCCGGGCATTGACGGCATCAACCTGCTTGTTGCCTCGCCTGCAGAGGCCGTAGACACCGCGGACGGCGCGCTGATGATCTGGGAAACAGGTTCAGCTCTATTCCTGGGGGTTTTGGCGGATGATCTGCCTATTTGACCTTTGGTCTTGGGGCTTGGGGCGCGCAGCCTTTTCGGCGATACCAGATTGCCTCTGTCGGCGACGGAGTTCGGTCACCACCGCATCTAGCGGGATGTCGTGTGCGGCCATGGTGATCCCGAAGCGTTCTTCAATGTCACGCGCAAGTTGTTCAAAAGCATCGGGCTCCGCGTTGACGTTCGACGCCGCGTTCAGAGAAGGCATTTCATATATACAAGATGGGGAAACTGAAGTTGGATAATACGACACACTGGAAGAGCTTTGCCGACTGGCCCAAACAGGGCCAAACCGCCGCGCGGAAGGGGAAGTGGGACCAAATCGAATGGACTGATTGGCCTCCGAAATTACAGAGAAGATTACTAGATGACATCAAAGAATTGGTCCCTGATGTCAGAATCGAAAATGGCCTCGAATATTCAACGCGACCAGCCCAACCTGGGGACAAGATTTTGGAAGGACGCCCGGATCTCGAATGGGCCGCAAAGGAGTTGCTTCTTGGAGACCTGGAAGCGTGGGTTGAGGACGACGCGAATACGGTTTCAGATGCGTGGGCGGAGCAACGCCGGTCTGCAGTAGAGCATCTGCAGCAAGCTCTTTCAAGCGAAGACCCAACGAAAGGGTCACCGGAATTATCTCTACATGCGCACGCTCAGAAGGCCATGGATGGCTTAAAAGATATTGATGTGATGGCCGGGTTTTACAAAGGCGAGTGTGAAGGCGATCGTGAGAAAGACTGGGTTCAAGACATAGTCGACAACATGGCATATGTCGCCTTCATGGCGGGACGTCATACCCAAGCTGCTTGGAGTAAACCTTTCGAAGAAGTCGTCGTTCAGCGGAACAGAAAGCAACAGTTCTTTTTTGACGGTCGTGATGAGCAGATCCGCACTTCCAAAGCTAATGCAGAGGAACGGCGTGCCATAATTCGAAGTCTGTCACCGCCAACTAACTTGAAAGGAGAGGCTCTGAATCAATGGTTAGTCAGGAAGTTGTTCGAGGACTATGGTATTGAAATCAGTGAACGAACAATACGGGGTGATAGGAAAATGATCCGCGGCTAAAAAAAAATGGCAGAGCTGCTGAGCGTTGCCAAAATCAATGAGTCACGTTTGGTCAACATGAAGCAAAATGGTGACCATGATGCGATATTTATCGTTCGACGGACTTAGCAAAAAACTCGGCGGCCGTAGTCGTTCCAGTATATACCGTGACGTTGAGTGCGGAGATTTGCCGAAGCCCTTAAAAATCGGCAGCACACTTTACTGGATCGAACAGGAAGTGGATGCGCATATCGCCCGTATAAATGGGCGGAGACCTGAACAGGAAAATTCAGAATGTGGGCTCCTTTATGGCAGCTCAGTTTCTGAAGCACCCGACCGGTCAGAAGTAGTGAGTTCGGCTGGCAGTGACCTTCCGAAGGGCCAGGCCTCGAACAGGTCAGTGAAGCGCGCAACCAAGTCAACTATGAGCGTCCGGGCCAAGTCATGACCAACGTTCACGTCATAACCGCAGCCCTGGGCGGTTGCATGTACGGCCCATCCGGTCGCGCGGCTTGTCCGGTCTGTCAAAGGCGGCATCCGATAACGGATAACCCGGCTCTTTCCATCGCTCGGGGAAATGATGGTTGCTTGCTACTTTGGTGCTTCAAAGGCTGCGATTTTGTCGATGTGCTGGAAGCCCTGAAGGCCGAAGGCGCTGTGCCTGGCATAAGTTCCTCTTCGACGCCCTCTGTCCAAGACATCGCGCGCCTCAAGTCCGAGGAAAGTGCACGGGCGCAGAAACGCGCGTTACAGGCGCGGACCTCTTGGGCAGAAGCCCTGCCGGTCGGCGGAACCCTCGCTGAGATATACCTGCAGAGCCGAGGCATCACCACGGCCTTGCCGGCAAGCCTGCGGTTCCACCCGAACTGCTGGCATCCAAAGGCACAGCGTTACCCGGCGCTTGTGGCACGGGTCGACGGGTGCGATCATTTCGCTGTGCATCGGACCTACCTGGCCGCCGACGGCAGCGGCAAAGCTGATGTAATGCCCAACAAAGCCATGCTGGGTAGCGTCAGGGGTGGCGCTGTTCGATTAGCAAGCGGAACTGGCCCGCTGGTTGTCTGTGAAGGCATCGAAACCGGCCTGTCGCTCGTTCAGGCACTGGCCGACCGCAACACTTCTGTTTGGGCGGCGCTATCGACCAGCGGGATGTCCGCGCTCAGGTTACCTAGCGTTCCAGCCCGTTTGACCATCGCGCCGGATGGCGACGATGCAGGGCGTAAGGCCGCCGACACGTTGGCCCGGCAGGCCGATACGCTTGGATGGAGTGTTTCGATTATGCCGGCACCGGACGGTCGCGATTTCAATGACATTTTGATGGAGAAACAAAGTGCCTGACGACGTTGCCAATATAGCTCCCATCGGACTGGCGTACGACGAGGCCCAGAAAGTGCAGCCCCTTCGACCGGACGGTCTGCCGCGCGATTTTCGCGTGACCGATGCCGGCATCGAATTTCAGGTCGAGGACGACAATGGAAATGCTGAATGGCGTTGGCTTTGCACTCCGATCAGGGTGCTGGCCCTTTCTCGCGGGGCGGACGGCAAAGGGTGGGGCCGGCTAGTCGAGATCAGGGATCCGGACGGGCGTTGGCACCGATGGGCCATGCCTGCAGAGATGTTCGCCGGAGATGGCATCGATCTTCGGCGAGAATGTTTCCGACTTGGTCTGCTGCTTAGTAATGCAAAAGGAGCAAACCAGAAGTTCTCCATCCTGCTACAGAATTGGAAACCTTCCGACCGGGTTGTCACCTGTGAACGGCTGGGGTGGACTGATGAAACCTGCACGGCCTTCATGCTTGGCAATGGCGAGGTGATCGGCCGCGATGACGTAGTGTTCCAGTCTGAAAATCTGCCCGGAATAGCGGCAGAAATGCATCCAAAAGGTACACTCACAGACTGGAAGGACAGCGTGTCAGCCTGTTGCGCCGGCAATCCCCTGATGGTCATGTCAGTTTCCCTCGCTCTGTCCGGCCCATTTCTGGAGCTGCTGAAGCAAGACGGCGGCGGTATTCACTTGCGTGGTGAAAGCAGCCGGGGCAAATCGACCATCCTTAAAGCCGCAGCTTCTGTATGGGGGTCGCCCGAATTTGTGCAGAGCTGGCGTGCCACATCCAACGGACTGGAGGGGGTGGCAGTGGTCAGTAACAGCTCTCTGATCGCGCTGGACGAGATGTCCGAAGTCGACGCAAAAGAGGCAGGACGTGTCGTCTACATGCTGTCCAACGGCACTGGAAAGGCCCGGGCCAGTCGGACTGGCACAACCCGCCCTGTCGCCCATTGGCGGGTCCCCATCCTGAGCAGTGGCGAATTGAGCCTGGCTGACAAGATGGCGGAGGCTGGGCAGCGCAAGCGCGCTGGGCAAGATGTGCGGCTCATCGACATTCCGGCTGACAATCGCGCGCACGGGGCTTTTGACAGTCTGCACGGGATGGCAGACGGTGCCGCCTTCGCCGAACAACTGAACATGGCGGCGGCACAGCACTATGGGACAGCAGGTCCCGAGTTTGTAGCTCGAATTCTGGAAGATCTCGAAACAGCCACAAACAAGGCGCAACAGCTGATCGAAGAATTTGTTCAGATGGCCGTGGCGGAACTCGCTCCCAAACCGGACGGACAAGTGCGACGTGTCCTGGCTCGTATTGGCCTGATTGTCGCTGCCGGTGAGATGGCCACGGCATTGCAAATCACTGGCTGGAAACCCGGCGAAGCCACTGATGCGGGCTTGGAACTGGTTCGTTTGTGGTTGGCCGAACGCGGAGGGACAGGGGCGCAAGAGGCAAAAGACGCGATTGACCGGACACGCGCCTTCATCGTGAAATATGGGGACTCTCGGTTCGAAGACCTCGACAGAGAAGCCCCTGACCAACGGCGCATCAACGACCGGGCCGGATGGAAGATCGGCGGCAACTATTACTTCGCCAAGGACGCATGGGACGAACTGCACAGAGGATTCAATCCGATGAATGCCGCCCGCGCCGTCAGGGATGCGGGTTTCCTGATAAGGGAGCAAAAGGACCGGTTGCAGACAAAACTTCCGTCGGAGGTAGAGGGACGGCCCCGTGGCTACTGCGTTTCATCGAATATTCTCGGGGGTGATGACGATGAATGCGCATGATCAACAGTCGACGATGGAAAATCCCACTGGGGCAGCTGGGGCGACTGGGACAAGGCAGGTATTACAGACACTTAGCCTGACCCAGTTGAGACAAGCCTACTGGGACGAGCTGGGGCGGGACAGGAGGAACGACGCTAAAACGCGTCAGCTCGCCCCATTTGTCCCAGTAGCCGATAACCAACTGGGGCAGCGTAAGCCCTTGAAACAAAAGGCTCGCCCCAGTCGCCCCAGCTGTCCCAGTTGCAAAACGACGGCGTGCGTCGATCTGGAAGCGAAAGGTCAATTCTCCGAGAAAGAGATTGAAGTGTTCCCCTATGGCACCTCTGTCAGCGGGCGCCCTCTGACCTGGACAGGCAAAGTCGTGAGCCTAAAAGCCTGGCGATCTCTCTCCGATTGGGCAAAACACGGATCGACCGGAAAAGTCTGGAATGGTGCAACCCGTCGGTGGGATATCGAAGAATAAGGCTCTGCCTGTGTTTGATCCGAAAACAACCAGAAAGGAGAACGCCATGGATCAGACCAGCAGTGAAGAGGCGAAAGCAATCATCATGGGCATCATCCACGATTTCTTGGAAAACGATCCAGACAGGTTCCTCAATTATGTCGACCACATCGGGTTCGATCTGACCATCCTGCGCTCACTCGATGACTTCGATGCTGCTTGGCTTGGCCAGTATAGGATTGGAAAAGGCCGATATGATCTTGAACGGGCCCTGAACGACTTAAATACATGGCCACCGATCGCACAGGAAATCGCGCGCCGACGACGCGCTGCTCAAAGTTAACCTAATGATTTGTGAACTTCTCCCGCAACGCCACATCCGAACCTACCAAGGCTGCCAAGGTCCTCTTCTGGACATTGAGGGGTTCGAGGTGCTGATCGAGCGAACGCCCTGCCACTATGGCGGATCAAGGGCCTGGTTCATTTGCCCTTGGTGCGATCGCCGCTGCGCAATTCTTTACCCGGAAGCGTGTCGGACATGTGTCAATGCCCGCTACCGCTCAGAACTGAACTCGCCGACCGCTCGACGGATCGCAAAGGCGATCAAGCTCCGCCGCCAGTTGGGGCAGATCACTGGTGGGCTCGCAGCCCCCTACCCGCTCAAACCCAAGTGGATGCGTTGGCATACATATCTTCGCATTCGCTCAAAGGGTTTTGCTTTGGAAAGAGAGATTATGGGCTCCCTTACCACCACGGCATGGTTCCAGCGGCACTGCCCTGATCCAACGCAATGAGATAGGCGGTATAAATCGGCCGATATGGGATGCAAGTAACTGAGTGTCGGGCCAAGCCGCGTATCGGGCGGACTGATATCGGCGACTTGGCCCGGGGGGACGTGAATCTAAGGTGCACTGATTGGCAAAGCGCCTGCTTTGACATGCGTCAAGTCAATGGAAGCGGTTCACTCGACGCTGCATCCGAGAACACGCCTGAACTGTTCTGACGACGGCGTGAAAAAAGCTGGTCGTGTGTTGGGTCTGGGCGATCATGGCAACCTCCTGTGCTTGATCCCAAGTTAGCTTGAGACGCTCACAGCGGTCAGTGAAGTAATTCACATAGGGTTGTGACCCCCTGCGGTAATCCCCCCATTTTTAATGGGGTCCAGCCGTAGAATTCAGGCGGCTGCTTTCAGTTTCATTGCGGGTGTGATG
>NZ_VOGO01000021.1 GCF_007923355.1 Falsiphaeobacter marinintestinus | reverse complement strand
ATCGTCCGTTCTTCATTCAAAATCTCCTCAGATATCTTGCCGAGAAAATTCTACTTTTGAACACCACTATTTTTAGGCGGGATTGCCGTTGGTTCGAAAGCCTGGTCGCTGCTGGACATATGTCAGCAACCCACTTGCCCCATCCAAAATGGGGCGGCGATGCGCGGGTCTATCTCTCACCTCTAGATATTGATGATTTCCACAAACGCTTTTTGACGTCGGCGACAATGCAAAGGGAACTCGGGCAACACTACAGAACCCTGCTGACCGAGTTGAAGGCGGGAGGAGTGAAGCCGTTTGCGCCAAATGGAGAGGACTTCGGACCTCTGTATCTCCGCAAAGACGTTGAAGCGTTCTTCAAGTAGCTTTGTCAGAACCGAGAAACCGGGTTTTTCCGTTCGACGATGGCAAACTAACAAAACATCATCATTGCATGTTTGGTCAAACCTCTCCGGTTGAACCTGCAAAAATGCACACAAGTCCAGCCAAGCGCGAGGCTTTCGACAAAAACAAACTTATTGACAGGGATTTGCACGAAGTGGGGCAAAATCTGCATTTATATGCGCCATTGGCAAGTACTTGAAAAAAATGGCGATCCCGGGAGGACTCGAACCCCCAACCCCCTGATTAGAAGTCAGGTGCTCTATCCAGTTGAGCTACGGGACCCTATCGCGCTTGTAGCGGTTCGCAAATCGGTCCGCAATATCTTGCCGCCTGCCGATGGCCGAGTTTCTTCGCTTTTGTCAGGTTCAAACGGCGCGGGTCATGAACATGCTCAGCGGATCGGCAACATAGGGTCCGAACGGCGCGCATTCGGCAAACCCTTCCCGCGCGTATAGCGCCCGCGCCGGGGCAAACATGTCGGCCGTTCCGGTTTCCAGGCTCACGCGCGACAGGCGTTGAGCCCGCGCTTCGTCAATCAATGCTGTCAGAACCGCACGGGCAATCCCGCGCCCCCGGGCCTCGGCCACGGTGTGCATCGATTTCAGCTCACCATGCTGTGCATCCAGCGGTTTCAGCGCCCCGATGCCCAGAACCTGCGCCCTGTCCCGCCAGACCAAAACCGTGGCGCCTGCCTGAAACAGGTCATCGGGCGCCATGACATGGCAGCTTTCGGCGGGGCTGGTGGCCCGCATCAGATCGAAATGGCGTGTCAGAATGTCAACAATCTGAGGGTCAGGACCATCGGCCCGGACAATTCCACCCGTGTCAGACACTGCGGTCAATGGGTCCAGGGGCCCCGGCGATCCGTTGCAAAGTTTTCGCCATAGCCGCGTGCGCGAATGTTCGGCTTACGGGTATGGGGTTCGATCACAACCGCCTCGATGCCGTTGGACTCGGCATATTCCAGCGCGGCTGCCTTGCTGTCGAACCGCAGGCGCACCTGCGTTTGCGTGTCCGAGCTTGAGGTCCAGCCCATCAAAGGGTCAACATCGCGGGCCGATCCCTGGGCATAATCCAGCACCCAGTTCTTGGTCTTGGCGGTCCCGGACTGCATGGCGTTCCGGGCGGGCTGATAAATACGGGCAGGCATAAACGACTCCTGATTGGACGTCGCATTTATCGGCAATTCCGCGTGCCCCGGCAAGGTCCGATTTGCCGCGCCCGGCGCAAGGCGCAAAACGCCCAAATTATGGCCAAAGGGCTGCCACAACGCCAGTTCGCCCGGTGCGTCCGCAAATCCGGCCAAACGTATCAGTCGATGCTCAATCACTACTGGCCAACTGGTCAGGTTTTCGGCTAAGTCGCCACATGCCATTCCCTGATCACGTTTTTCGCCACGCCCCTGCCCTGATGGGCAAAATCACGCCCCCCGACGTGTCAAACGTCCGGTTCGGATTGGACCGCTTCGACGAACTTGATGTTCAGGCCCGGGAAGAGGGCTGGGAACCGGGATGGCGGATGGATCATGACGCCCGCGAAGCCAACCGTCAGACCGTGCTTGAGGGGCGTCTGGACCGTGACCTTTGGGTGTTTGCCTATGGATCACTGATCTGGGATCCGGGCGTTTACATCGACGAATACCGCTATGCCACTCTGCAAGGCTGGCGGCGCAGCTTTTGCATGCGCATTCAGGGCGGTCGCGGCACACGCGATTGCCCCGGCCTGATGGCCGCGCTCGACACTGGCGGGCAGTGTCAGGGCGTCGCGTTCCGCATCCCTGCCCCACTGGTTGACCGCGAAACCACCTTCATGTGGAACCGCGAGATGTTTTCCGGCGGCTATCACCCGATCTTCGCCACCGTCACTACACCTCAGGGGCCCGTTGACGCCCTGACCTTTGTGATCAACCCGTCCGGTCAGGGCTATTTGCCCGACATCACCAAAGACGAAATGGCCCGGATCATCGCCGTTGCCGAAGGCAACCTTGGCCGTAATTTCGACTACCTCGACTCCATGATGCATCACCTTGAGGAGCTTGGCCTTGAAGACCCCGATATGGCGCACCTTCGGGCATTGGCCAAAAGCCGTCAGACCGAGGCCTGAACCAGCGTCCGGCCGGGCTCTATAACCCGACCCGGAACCCCCGTTACTGGATAAGAGGCACCACAGGCCTTCTGTAGAAGCCCTCACAATGTGAAAAACCGCTCGTTGAGTGTATTTGGAAAACCAGTGCATTCCAGCCAACACATCTGCGCGACACTTGCGCATAAGCTTGCACGGTCGATGCCGACGACAAAATCTGACAGCGACCACACAAAAAGGCCACAACGGGCAATCCCAGACCTTTCGCTGCCACTTTGATCAGGTGAAATGCGTCCACTTAGAACAGGAACCCGACCTTCGCCACGATAGCGTCGAATGACTGGACCGCGGACAAAGTGCGTTTCAGAGTGTCATGGACATTTCATGCCATGTCATTCCACCGTGATCGGAGGCTGACGGGCGCAAATAGCGATATCCGAACTTCTCATAGAGCGGCACATGGTGCTCTTTGCACATCAGATGGATTGTCAGCTTGCCCATCCGCCGCATGCGCTCGATAAACTCGTCCATCAGCTTCCGTGACAGCCCTTTGCCTTGGTGTGCGGGATCAACGACGACTGACATGATCACGACATTCGGAGCGTCAGGGTCGTGACCGATAAGTTCCTTGAACGCCTCGTCCGACATCTCGACCTTATCCGCACACCCGCAATTGATGAACCCAACTACCGTCCCGTCTAATTCAAGTACTAGGAAGCCATCGGGATAAACCTCGATCCGTTTCGAGATCTTTTCGTGGGTAGCAGCCTCATCGCCTTCGTAAGCGGAGGTCTCAATTTCGAAGCATCTATCTGCGTCAGCTGGCCGGGCGTTTCGAAACATGTGCATCTGTTACCACTAAGCTTTGATGGCACTCATCCTATAGTAGGTCAGCGAGAAGAAAAACCGCCCTTGCCTCGCGAGGTCAATCTGTTCGTCGAACCAAGCTTTGGTCTCATGTCCACTCATGTGCCCATTTTCCGCTGCATATCGCGACATCAGATGCAACAGCATGAATGCTAGACCATCGGCACGAAGGGTGACGTCGCAAAAGGTGAAGGGTTCGACTTCGACGGCGACAAACCCAGCATCCCGCGCGAAGCGAAGCCAAAGTGCCGCGACCCGCGGTTCAACATAGTGATGATCCCATGCGTCCTGAACGCGGCGCATGCGATCTTCATCCTCGGAGAACCAGTCGAGAGTATTGCATCCAGTATCAACAGCGACGAACCGACCACCTGCCCTCAGAATACGATGCGCTTCGCGAATGGCGGCTGGAATATCAGAGAGATACTCAAGCACCTGAACGGCGACGGCTTTGTCTGCTTCGCCGTCTTGGAGAGGGAGCACATCGGCCAGGCCATCTTTGATCTGAACACAGGGGAACGCTGCGCACCTATTTTCCGCTAAAGCGCGCATGTCTGCGCTGGGATCAATTCCAATGACACGTCCGCTCGCACCGATGGCACGCGCTATCTCTTGCGTAAGAAGCCCGTTGCCGCAACCGATATCGGCGATGACGTCCCCTTCGGATAGATGCAGGGTATCAAAAGCCATTCTCCTTCGACGACTGACATCGCCACCCTGATAGGAAACTTCGAGGAGCTTCGTCGTCGCTTCATCAAACCTCAGCATGCTTCACTTATAGCGCAAAAAGTAGATGCGGAAAATCGAAGCGTTGAGTGGCCCGGTCGTTCACTACTGTTTGGACACAATACCAATGCCAAAACTTCGATTGGCCTTGATAGGCATTTTGCATCTTTGTGAGAACCGGACATTCGTGCGAAACGCAGCATCAATCAGTTTGGGTTCACAGCAGTCATACGCCTCACACAGCATGAGCGTCCGTATCGGTGGCCACGTGGGCAAAGGACCGTCCCTCACCACAGTTTCCAGACCGTCTTCAACACGCTTTGAGCGACCCCATATTTCACGCTACCCGCAGCTCTGTCCTGCGATAGCCTTTCCAACTGGATCGCCGCTCTGGCAAAAGACAACTGACTCCAACTGTCAGCAGATCCCCCTGCCCCCCTTGAACATCGCGCCATTTAGAACAAATTTAGAACAGCCCGCCTGTTAGTGAGTCTCCCCCCATGCCATACGCCCATTCCGACAAATCCGCCCCGATGCTGCACGCCCCCGCGCCCGACGTCAAAACCCGCGACAAGCTGGAAGGCGGCAAGGCGTTCGTGATGCATTCCGAATTCAGCCCCGCCGGCGACCAACCCACCGCCATCGTCGAACTCAGCGACGGCGTGCGCGACGGTGAACGCAATCAGGTGCTTCTGGGCGCGACCGGCACCGGCAAAACCTATACGATGGCCAAGGTCATCGAAGACACCCAGCGCCCCGCGATCATCCTGGCCCCGAACAAGACGCTGGCGGCGCAGCTATACGGCGAATTCAAAGGCTTCTTTCCCGACAACGCCGTCGAATACTTCGTCTCGTTCTACGACTATTACCAGCCCGAGGCCTATGTCGCCCGCTCGGACACCTACATCGAAAAAGAATCCCAGATCAACGAACAGATCGACCGCATGCGCCACTCGGCCACCCGCGCGCTTCTGGAACGTGACGATGTGATCATCGTCGCTTCGGTGTCCTGCATCTACGGCATCGGATCGGTCGAAACCTATGGCGCGATGACGCTGGATCTGAAAACCGGTGACCAGTATGACCAGCGCGCCGTGATCGCAGATCTGGTCGCCCAGCAATACAAACGCAACGATCAGGCGTTCCAGCGCGGCGCCTTCCGGGTGCGCGGCGACAGCCTCGAAGTCTGGCCCGCCCACCTCGAAGACCGCGCCTGGAAGCTGTCATTCTTCGGCGAAGAGCTGGAACAGATCACCGAATTCGATCCCCTGACGGGTGAGCGCACCAACACGATGGACCGCGTCCGGATCTATGCGAACTCGCATTACGTCACGCCAAAACCGACGTTGCAGCAGGCCACCATCAGCATCAAAAAGGAGCTGCGCGAACGGCTCGATCAGCTGGTCGGTGACGGCAAACTGCTCGAAGCCCAGCGCCTCGAACAGCGCACCAATTTCGACCTTGAAATGCTCGAGGCCACCGGCGTCTGCAACGGCATCGAAAACTATTCCCGGTATCTCACGGGCCGCGCCCCCGGCGAACCGCCCCCCACCCTGTTCGAATTCATCCCCGATCACGCCATCGTCTTTGCTGATGAATCCCACGTCAGCGTGCCCCAGATTGGCGGCATGTACAAAGGCGACTATCGCCGCAAATTCACGCTGGCCGAACACGGGTTCCGCCTGCCGTCCTGCATGGACAACCGCCCCCTGAAGTTCGAAGAATGGGACGCGATGCGCCCGCAATCCGTCTTCGTCTCAGCCACCCCTTCAGCGTGGGAACTCGACCAGGCAGGCGGCGTGTTCACAGAACAGGTGATCCGCCCCACCGGCCTGCTTGACCCGCCCGTCGAAATCCGCCCCGTCCAGATGCAGGTCGATGATCTGCTGGACGAGGTCAAGCGCGTCACCGCCGCCGGGATGCGCACGCTGGTCACCACCCTGACCAAACGCATGGCCGAGGATCTGACCGAATACATGCATGAACAGGGCACCAAGGTCCGCTACATGCACTCTGACATCGACACGATCGAACGGATCGAGATCCTACGCGACCTGCGTCTGGGGGCCTTCGATGTGCTGATCGGCATCAACCTGCTGCGCGAAGGGCTCGACATCCCAGAATGCGGGCTGGTCGCCATTCTGGATGCGGATAAAGAGGGCTTTTTGCGCTCTGAAACCTCGCTGGTTCAGACCATCGGGCGCGCCGCCCGGAACGCCGAAGGCCGCGTGATCATGTACGCCGACCGCATCACCGGCTCGATGGAGCGCGCGCTGGCCGAAACCGACCGCCGCCGCGCCAAGCAGATCGCCTATAACGAAGAACACGGGATCACCCCCGAGACGGTCAAGAAGAACGTCGAAGACATTCTGGCCGGCCTCTACAAGGGCGACGTCGACATGAACCGCGTCACCGCGACCTTGGAAAAACCCATGCACGGTGCAAACCTTGAGGCGCATCTGGACGGGCTGCGCAGCGAAATGCGCAAAGCCGCCGAAAACCTTGAGTTCGAAGAAGCCGCCCGCCTGCGCGACGAAGTCAAACGGCTGGAGGCCGTCGACCTCGCCATCGCCGACGACCCCCTCGCCCGCCAATCCGCCGTCGAGGCCGCCTCCGACGCGGCTGTTAAGTCGCGAGGGCGGTCAACGGCGGGGAGACCGGGGCAACGCGGCGGTGTGAAGCGGAGGAAGCGGTAGCAACACGGGTACCGCTATGGTAGCATTAGCCACAAATAATGAGGTCCTCATGAAAACCAATTATGACCGAAGTATCGAATTGCTATGCCCAACTTGCGCAAGTACATTTTTATCTTGTCAGGATGAACTCGAAAATGAGGACAGCATGTACCGTTGCAGCTCTTGCGATGGTGAGTTTTCCTACGAAACAATCAAGGCAAGCAACGAAGATCGCATCGCAGCAAAGGTTGAAGAAATAAAATCGGAAGTTTTTGCCGATATCAAAAAAGACTTCAAGAAAATGTTCAAATAATGGCGATACAGACCTCAGACGTGATAGCGTTGGTTGCACTTTTAGTTTCAGGATTATCATTTTGGCAAGCTCGTTCGGGTCAAAGATCTCAGGAACGTTTGACTGACAGAGAAGTACAGTTGGTTCGCCACCAACTTTCTCAATTCGAGAGGGACGAGCGCGCATCTAAAGAAGCTAATGTTTCCGCAAAACTATTCAAAGTTGACAAAAATGTTTGGAAGTTGCGCGTATTCAATCGAGGTCCTGCGGAAGCACGCAATGTCAACGTGAGCCCAATAACATCAGAAGGAAGTATGTTTCCAGAATCTTCTATATCTCAAAAACTGCCAATGCAGGTGATGGAAAAAGACTCTTCAGTAGACATTAATGCATTTCCACACTTTGGTTCCGCACTGAAAGAAACTATCCAAATTTCTTGGGATGATGCGTCATCAGCGAATAGGACGAAGGACATTGAAGTAACTGTCTAAAACGCCTAAAAACGACAAACAAGAACATACTAAGCCTCCTTATCGGCTAGCCTAGTGCTCTTTCGCGCTGGTTTTCAAAGCATCTGTTCAACGCACCTGTCATCCCCGCGAAAGCGGGGACCTCTAAACCCCTCACGCCACCCTCAAACAGATCCCCGATCACGACGGGGATGACAGCGCCGCTATGGGTGGGGTCAGTGGACGGAACACACAAATCCGCATAGTCTACCCTCATGCGCAAGGCTGTCTTCGCCCTTTCCCTCGCCTATGTCATCCTGTTTGGCTGGGCGTGGTTTGACACCCTCAACGCCTCGATGGACGCGGCGGGGCGTGGGATGGCTTTGGGGTTTCTCACCATCGGCATGGGTGTGACCGCGGTGTGTGTCGTGCCCGCCGTGATCCTCGCCGTCATGGACAAAGCCCCGAAATGGGCGCTCGGACTGGCCCTGACCCCCGCCGCTCTGATGGTATTCGCGACGCTGTCCAGCGTTGTCTGACTGAAGCTGAAAGCGCTCCTCCGGGGCGCCTCGGCAAAAAAGAGACCCCGGATCAGATCCGGGGCCTCGACCCGCATTTGGCTTTGACACAGAACGCCCGTTTTCCGAGGGACTACGGGGTGTACAAAACGGACATTCACTGGGTTTGGGTGTGTACAAAACAGCCAATTGCGGGGTTTTCCTGATTACAGATACACGATCGACAGATCCTCCAACCCCACGTCGCCCAGACCCGACAGGTACAGGCTGTCGCCCGCAGCGGTCTCGATCAAGGTGCCGGTGCCGAACGCAGACGTCGTCAGGTCATCCGCAGAAATTCCTGTAAAAACAAGGGTGTCCGCTGCGATGTCAAACCGACCCACAACGTCCGACCCGTCGCCCGCCGCAAAGTGGATCTGATCCGCATCCGCCCCGGCAAACACAAAATCATCGCCCAGACCGCCGTTCAGGATGTTGTCACCACCCCCACCAATCAACCGATCTGCCCCTTCACCACCTATTAAGGTGTCGTTCCCGGACCCACCTTGAATGCGGTCATTTCCCGCTCCACCGTTCAGCAAATCATCCCCCGCAAAGCCGCGCAGGTCGTCTTTGCCGCCAAGGCCGAGAATGGTATTCGCCGCGCCGTTGCCATAGATCCTGTTGTCCAGATCGTTTCCACTACCATCCATAGCGCTGCCGGAGAGGGTCAGGTTTTCGAAATTGTCAGCCAGAACCCAGGACACAGTCGACTTGACCTCGTCCCTGCCTTCACCAGCCAGTTCAACCGTGATGTCGGTGCTGTCGTAAACGAAATAGACATCATTGCCGCCGCCACCCGCCATATAGTCGGTGCCAAAACCGCCATCCAAATGGTCATTGCCCGCACCGCCGATCAACGTGTCGTCGCCAAAACCAGCGCACAACAGATCGCCGCCGATCCCGCCATCCAGCATGTCATTCCCGCCGCCTCCGGTCAGCTTATCGGTGCCCGCTTCGCCATACAGGCTGTCGTTGCCGTCATTGCCGTCCATTGCGTCCATGCCAGCGCCACCAAAGATGGTGTCGTTGCCACCAAGACCCATAATACGGTCATCACCGCCCAGCGCGGTCAGGGTGTTGCCCAGTTCATTGCCGACCAGCAGGTTGTCCTGATCGTTCGCCGTGCCAACCCGTGCGCCCGAGCCTTCTTCCAGCCACAGATCTTCCAGATCGTCACCCAGCACATAATCGATGGTTGTATAGACCTTGTCGTGGCCCTGATTTGCGGTTTCGGTCACGGAGTCGCCGGTTGTGTCGACGTAATAGATGTCGTCGCCAGTGCCTCCGGTCATGGCGTCATCTCCTTCGCCGCCGTCCAGAACGTCATTGCCGTCGCCGCCATTGATGATGTCGTTACCACCATGGGCGCGGATAAAGTCGTTGCCGGTTCCTCCATAAACGTGATCGATCCCCTCGCCGGCAAAGATTTTGTCATTGCCGCCATAGCCAAGGATGACCTCGCTGTTGCCATCCTTGCCGTCGATCTGGTTTCCGTCGGCATCCTTATAGCCTTGGGTCATGGAATCGTCGCCCTCGGTCCCGTCCACCGGATCGGTGTTCAGGGTGACATAGGCTGTGTCGGTGGTGCCGCTTTCGTTTTCGATCGTATAGGTGAAAATGGTCGATCCGACGTTGCCCGTCGCAGTGATTGCGATGGTGCCATCAGCGTTCACCTTCAGGACTTCGCCAGAATCCAACGTCAGGCTATCGCCGGGCTGAATGCTGTTTCCGTTGATCTTGGTGATCGAAACGACGCCACCGGCCGACATTGTGTCATTGACCAACGGCGCGAATACGGTTTCGCCCAAGGACGTCAGGTTGACCATATCATCCTGTGCGATCAGCTGTGTCTGGACGCTGTCGCCGACGATCAGCAAGTTGCTGTCATAGACCGCATCACCGGCATCGGCGATCCCGAAGCGGACGGTGTTAACCTCGCCCGGTGTGACGTCAGCCTTGATGGTCAACGTGATCGTCAGACCATCCATTTCCGAGTTTACGGCTGAATTTGCATTATCCACGAACAAGTTAGAATTTGTCGTGGTGTTGATGTTGTCGATCGAGATGTCACCGTCACCGATGGCAAGTTCGGTTTTTTCGCCATTGACCCAGATGCCAACCGCGTCGTTGTAGCCCGAGTTCACCCATTCAAGGTACTCTTCGGATGAAAACACCAACTGCATGGTCAGGGTTTCGCCGGTCGGGATGAATTCGGCATCCAAAATCGCGGCGTCATAGGTGCTGACACCGGCAATGCCGTTCAACCCTGCATCGCCATCGACGCCGGCGGTGTCGGTGCTGGTACTTAGCGATTGGTTTGCGACGCCCGAGCTATTGGTAAAATCCTTTGCAAAACCGGTCGACAGAATGACCCCTGTATCCGCTGGAACCGCGTTTGGGGCGGTGGTTTCCCCGTTTGAATAGATGCCCGATGACAGCGCGTCGCCGGTGTAGGTGGCCGAAACCACCGTGACACCTGCACCGAACATGGCATTTGCCATGTCCATCGCGGTCACACTGTTTTGGATATTAAGTTCCGTTGCTTGAACCATTTGCTTTCCGATACTGATTAACGTGATGCCAAGGGCGTTCTTTTTGAGACCGCGCGAGGCCTTACCCCTGCTGTTTGACCTGTGGGGACGTATGTAAATCGGAGGGGTTGGGAATTCGCGCCGTCAAAGGGTTAAGCGCCGTCTCTTTGGTATAGGGCGCTATCCTGTCCGGTAGGAAAACGGCACATATGCCCGAAACCAGCCGTTCTTTGGGCCAAACCACTCCTCTACCTTCGTCCCCGCACCTTAGTCTTCGTGCGCCTTTAAAGGGATTCCCTTGCGGGTCACCTTGCGATCCGCGGGACGCTTGAGGATTGGGCAGGCTGGGGTTCTGGGTCGAAAACGACCGACGATCCATAACCTACTAAAATTGTCAGGTTGACATGCCTGACTGATTCACTCAGTTTATCAGCAGTTAAGCCACCCCGAGTCTTTTGCAGGGGAAGCCGACAACCGAGTATTGTGAGGACTTCCGAGATGCAAAGAACCGGCTTGCCGCCGAAACCCAGCCGCTGTGAACAGGACCTGTCTCGACCGGTTCTTTCCGAAACATTCGAGGTCCTTGAGGCACTTGAAACTTCAGACGGCATGTCCGTCGAATGGGTGTTCGACCGCACCGTTACGACCGAGGCCCGTGTATCATGACCTTCCATTCCACTCCGCCCAAATTGCCCGCAACGGCCCAATTGCCGACCTATTCCGCCCACGATCTGACCGAGGGCGGCGGGCTGGCCCGCATTGTTCTGGGCGACCAGATCTATACCCTGCGCATCACGCGCGCGGGCAAGCTGATCCTGACCAAATGATGCCAGAGCAGCCACAACGCGGCGGGGCGCCTGTCGGGTTCCTGACCGATCTGGATGACATCGAAGCCGCTTCGGTGATCTATCTGCGGCTTTGGTGCGATGGCCCGGACGCACAGGCACAGGTCTGGAATGATTTTGCCACTGAACTGGGCCATGATCAGGGCCGCCAAGTGCTGAAATCCTTTGAACAACTTTGCAGCCTGTGTGCCCGGCATGGGCGCAGGCCACTGATGCGCCATTCGGTCCAGTGTAAATGCATCGGAGCTGACGAGTCCTGTTTTGCCAACTTCATAGCCATGGCAACCGACGGCAACCGCGAGGATGCCATGCTGATCGCGACCCTTCTGGTGCGGGCCGACATTGCCCCGCTGATCGCGTCGCTCGCAGCAGAGTTTGGCATGGGTCTGAAGAAAATGGGCCGCAATGCCCCGCGCAGTATGACGCCCACCCCCGTGCAGCCCATCTTATTGCACTGACGGACGCAGAGACCGGGCCGGTTACTCGGCCCCTATCTCAAGGATTGCTCGCGGTCTCTAGACGAAAACATCAATTGATCCCTGCAATTGAAAGGTGCGGGACCAACAGGGGTGAACCACTGCACAGATGCGCGCTTGCAGTGGTGCAAATCACCAGCCGGGTGTTCAAATCCCCCACGGGCTTGCTATGCTCAGATCATGCCACTTACAGCTTTTGATCACGTCAACATCCGCACCTGCAACCTTGATACCATGATCGCGTGGTATGATGAGGTTCTGGGCCTGCCCTCTGGCCCCCGCGCGAATTTCTCGTTTCCCGGGGCGTGGCTTTATCTGGGCGACCGCGCCGTGGTGCATCTGGTCGGGGTTGGGTCCCGGACCGAGACAGGCGGCAACCTTGCGTTGGAGCATTTCGCGTTTCGCGCAACCGGGTTTTCAGAGCTTTGCGACAGATTGAAAGCGCAGGATATTCCCCATTCTGTCGACCCGGTCCCCGGTTTTCCGATCGTGCAGATCAACCTGCGCGACCCGGATGGCAACCACATCCATATCGATTTCGATGCGGCTGAGGTTCCGGCAGGCACCTGAGGCCCCCCCGTTAAAGCGACGTCGCGACATTTGTGCTATACTTGGGTGGGCCCAACCCCTTTGGGAGAATACCCATGCGACCGATCTGTCTGTTTCTTGCCGCTCTGCTGCCCGTTCTGCCCGCCCCCGCTTTGTCCCAGCAGGTAACCCTGTCTTACAACTGCGATTTTGGCGGCGTCGCGGCGCAACTGGTAATGGCGGTCGAATACCAGCAGGCGTTCAACCCGCTTCACAACTTCCAGGGCCACATCAGCGGGCTGTTTCCTGCTGGCATCACAATCTACACCGCCGGACAGGTCACCAGCCCCACTGCGCAATACAGTTTCCTTGGTGAAAACGACTTTGCCGATTTCACCGACTTAACCACCAACGAACGGTTTCGTGTGCAATGGGTGCTTGATCCGCAACGCAACGGTATCTGGATGAAGGTTAACCCCTTTGGGCAGACAACAACGTATTTCTGCGCCTTTCAGGACGCGCGCTAGGCCAAGTCAGTAGGTTTCCACATGATACCGCCCGTCTTCACGCATGATGTCGCGCAACGCGCCCCATTGTTCACCCAGGCTTTCGGCGATGTTGGTCAGGGTCTTTTCAACCCCCTCCTCCATCCCGCGCAATCCGCAGATATAGATGTGGGTCTTGGGATCCTGCAGCAGCGCGGCGATCACATCCTGCTCGACGACCATTCTGTCCTGCACGTATTCCTTCGGCGCGTCCGGCAGCCGTGAGAACACCATATAGGTGTGCAGCAGCGATTGCGGCACTTTGTTGAGCGGGCCGAAATAGGGCAACGTGTCGGGCGAGCGGGCGCCGAAAAACATCGTCATGCCCCCTGATTTGCTGCCCACCGTGCGCTGGCGGCGCATCGTAAAGGCCCGCATCGGGGCCGACCCCGTGCCGGTGCAAATCATCAGCAGACGGGCATCCGGATCTTCGGGCAACAGGAAGGTCGATCCGAACGGCCCGGTAACATTCACCTTGTCGCCCGTTTTCAGGTCACAGATATAGTTTGACGCCACGCCATGTTCTTCGCGTTTTACCGTCAGAGAGACGTTGCCGAAATTCGGACGCTCCCCGTCGCGCGGACTGGACGCGGAATAGAGCCGTGGCAGATACGCTTTCCCGTCGGCGTCGGTGCCGGGCGGGATGATGCCAAGTGTCTGGCCTTCGATAATTGGAAAGGGCTGGCCATCAAAGGTCAGGATCACATGGCGGATATCGGTTTCGGCCCCATCAGCCGTCAGCCGGTAATTGCCCTGAACCGTCGCTTCGATCGGTTTGCCGATGGTGTACATGTTGATGGTCGGCTTGGCGGCACTCGCAGGTGCTTTGGCCTTGCCGCCTGCGCCCTTGTGCGCATCCGCCAGCAGCGCGGCGATCGCATCATCCATCGCCTCGTAATCGGCATCGTCTGATGATCCGCCTTCCAGCTCTTCCTGCTCGGGCAGTTCCTGCCATTCGAGCTGTTCGTCAACCGAATAGGGTTCGTTGACAATTCGCCACTCATCGATTGAGCCCGTTGGGCAGACCGGGATGCAATCCATGCAGAAGTTGCACTTGCTGGCATCAACCACGACGTTGTTGTCGTCATGTTCAATGGCCTCAAGCGGGCAGGTCATTTCGCAGGTATAGCAGCGGATGCAGATCTCGGGATCGATCAGGTGCTGTTTCAACGGCTTGTTCATGGTGCCATCTTTCCTTGTCTCTTGCGTCGTCAGAGCCCCGAAACGGACCGACATCGTCGCCTATACAACCACCTCTGCCGCTTCGATCCGCGCAAGGCGAGTCACAAAGTCAGTCACGTGGTCCAGTGTTTGATCCGGTTGCTCAAGAAACGGCGCATGGCCGCAGTCGTCAAGGATTGTGATTTCGACCGGCGCATAGCTGCGTGTGTCGACCTCGTCAATCTGGGCCAGCGTGCCGTATTGATCGCCGCGCCCCTGTATCGCCAGAACCGGGATGCGCAGATGATCGATCACGTCGGCGACGTTCCAATCCTTGAACTCTGGGTTCAGCCAGGCGTCGTTCCAGCCGCGAAACGCATTGTCGGGATCGCGGTGATACTTGGCCATCTTGGCGCGCAAATCGGTTGTTTCATAGGCGGTACACGCGCGTTCGATTTCTTCCAACCCCATCGGTTCGGTAAAGAAATGCGGCGCCATCAGGATCAAGGCCCGAACGCGATAGTCGGCAACACTGCCACCATAGATCGCAGCGATTGTTGCCCCGTCTGAATGGCCCATCAGAACACCACTGCGAAACCCAATCGCATCCAGTACCTGCGGCAACACATCCACCGCTTCACGGGTCATGTAATCGACCGGACGCGGCAGGTCCGCAGGATCGGACTGGCCATAGCCCGCGCGCGAATACACAAACACGCCCCACCCGGTTGCCGCTGCCAGCTTGGCAGGGAAATCGCGCCACAGCGCCACGCATCCCAAGCCTTCGTGCAGCAGCACCAGCGTCGGCGCTTGATCCGGGCTAGGGCCATAGCACGCGTATTCCAGCGCCTTGCCACCGGCCTGTAACCTGCCGCTTTCTGTCCAATCCGCCATGATGCTCAGGCCCTCAACTTAAAGCGCTGGATCTTACCCGTCGCCGTTTTGGGAAGGTCATCCACAATCGTAATCCAACGCGGGTACTTCCACATGCCAATCTTGTCTTTCACATAGGTTTTCAGATCATCGGGGTCGTTCAAAGCGCCCTCCCCCTGCAATACGACGAAAGCGGCGGGCTTGATCAAATTCTGATCGTCAGCCTTGGCCACCACGGCAGCCTCAAGCACGGCAGGGTGATCGATCAGGGCCTGTTCCACTTCAAACGGCGACACCCAGATACCCGAGACCTTGAACATGTCATCGGTGCGCCCGCAATAAACCAGTCGCCCGTCTGGCGTGCGTTCGTATTTGTCGCCGGTGCGGGTCCAATGGCCTTCAAAGGTCGATTGTGACTTGTTGCGCTGGTTCCAATATCCTTCAGCCGAGGACGGCCCGCGCACCAAAAGTTCACCGACCGCTTCGGTGCCGACCTCTTCGTCATGCTCATCAACAAGGCGGATTTCGTATCCCGGCACCGGCATGCCTGACGTACCATAGACGATGTCGCCCGGGCGGTTGGACAGGAAGATGTGCAGCATCTCAGTCGATCCGACGCCATCGACAATCTCGGCCCCCCACAGCTTTTCCCAGCGCTCGCCAATGTCACGCGGCAAAGCCTCGCCTGCCGAAGTGCAGATGCGGATGCAATGTTCCGGGTCTTTGCCGGCCTTCTCCTGCTCGGCGACAAGTGCTGCGAACAGGGTCGGCACGCCGCAGAAGATCGTTGGGCGTTCGTCTTTCATGATCGCAAACGTGCTGTCTGGTGTTGGACGGCCACCATAGATCACCGTGGTCGCCCCGACAGCCATCGGAAAAGACAGCGCATTTCCAAGGCCATAGGCAAAGAACATCTTGGCAATCGAATGCACGACATCGTTCTCGCGAATACCCAGCACCTGAGCCCCGAATGTATCTGCCGTTGCCTTCAAACTGCCGTGCACATGGCGGACGCCCTTCGGCGTTCCGGTTGAGCCCGAAGAATACAGCCAGAACGCCATTTCATCCGCATGTGCCTCGACCGTTTTGACCGGGTCTGCACCGGCGACAAAATCCGAAAAGCTTTCGGTTCCGTCCGGCGCAGTCCCAATCACGACCACCGTCCGCAGGAACTTGTTGTCCTGAATCGCCGGTTTCACCGTGTCCCATAACGCTTCAGACACCAACAAGATCGATGCCCGGCTGTCGTTCAGGATCACCTCGTATACATCGGACGACAGCATGGTGTTCAGCGGCACCGGGATCGCGCCCGCTTTCATCGCGCCCCAGAAAATGATCGGAAACTCGATCTCGTCCCGCACGATCATCGCGATGCGTTCTTCGCGGCGCACGCCATGACGGTTCAGCGCCCCGGCAAACCGGCTGGTTTCGTCTGCAAGACCTCCATAGGTCAGACTGCGCCGCGCTCCGTCAGCCTCGCGAAACGCCACTTTGTCAGCGCGGCCTTCGTTCAGATGCCGGTCAACAAAATAGACGGCGGCGTTTTCATTCTGAGACATGTTTTCCTCCCTCGGGTCCGACCGGCGGTAACCGGGACGTGCCTTTGCCCCGGCCTGCTGGATCGGGGCTCCCTCCCCCCACCAGACACGAGTCACATTATGCGCTATAATGCACACGTCAGCGAAGGGCGCAACAATTCAGGTGTGAAATTGCATTTTTTTGCACATCTTGCGTTATCACGCAAAAACGCGCCCGTGTCCCAATCGCCCCTGTTCCTAGAGTATCGATGGCTTATAGTCTGACAGCGCATAGCAAGAGGAGTATGCCGATGCCCGCGTTTTCCGTACTGGATCTGGCCCCTGTTCCCGCTGGTAAAACGGCTGCCGACGCCTTGCGCAACACAGCCGAACTTGCGCAATTGGCCGAGCGTCTGGGGTACACCCGGTACTGGATGGCCGAACACCACAATATGCCCGGCGTTGCGTCTTCGTCCACGTCTGTCCTGATCGGGTATGTCGCGTCGGTGACGTCGCGGATCAGGGTTGGGTCTGGCGGCGTCATGCTGCCCAATCATGCGCCTTTGGTGATCGCAGAGCAATTCGGCACGCTGGCCACGCTGTACCCGGACCGCATCGATTTGGGCCTGGGCCGAGCGCCCGGCACCGACATGATTACCGCCCGCGCATTGCGGCGCGGGATGTCCCAGGGTGACCAATTCCCCGATGATGTGGTTGAGTTGATCGGCTATCTGCAGCCATCCGAAGCCGGCCAACCCGTGCGCGCCATTCCCGGCGAAGGTACCAATGTGCCGGTCTGGATGCTGGGGTCCAGCCTGTATGGCGCGCAATTGGCCGCGCATCTGGGGCTGCCTTATGCGTTCGCCTCGCATTTCGCACCGGATATGCTGGAAGAAGCCATTGAGACCTATCGCAGGTCTTTCCGACCCGGCATCACCGACCGGCCCCATTTCATGATGGCGGTCAATGTCTTTGCTGCCGATGACGCAGACGAAGCGGTTCGGTTACGAACCTCAATGCAGCAGGCGTTTTTGAACCTGCGGACTGGCCGCCCCGGCCCGTTGCCGACGCCTGTCGATGATTTCTCGGCCCTTGCCTCGCCGCAAGAGGCTGCAATGGTGAACCGCGCGCTGCGATGCTCGGCCGTTGGCGACCCGACCGAGGTGAAAAGCAAACTGAGTGAGTTTCTGGATCGCTATGTCCCGGATGAGTTCATCATTACCGGCCAGATCCATGACCATGCGGCCCGATTGCGGTCGTTCGAGATCGCGGCAGAGGTGATGACGTCTCTCAATGGACAAACATCAGATCCCGACTTGCGGTTGCTTGATAGAGCTTGACGGTCAAATCGTCGGAGTCGTTGGTGCAAACCCGTCCAGATCAGCGTCACGGACCTGACGCAGCAATTCAATGAAACCGCGCACCTGATGAATGCAGGTGGCGCGCCCTTTGACTGCGGTGGCAAGATGCGCTTCGCCAACCACGCCCGCCGGATTCAGATCGCTGGACACCCAGCCATACGACACCGATCCAACCGGAGAGATCGCGGTGACCTCCTGCGTTGATGCGAAATCCTGCGCCAGATCCATATCGACAGTCCCAGGCTGGAAATCGAGCATGAGTGAAGTTTCGACATCGCCGCCATGCAAGCCAAACGTTAGCTCGCGCTCAGAATAATGCCCGTCAGGAAATCCAAACGACCCCCACTGGCATTTCACCACGAACATCCCTGCCCGCACCCGCAATTCTCGGGCCACAATGGAATTGATATCCAGATTGCCACCATGGCTGTTCACGATGACCAGCTTGCGCAATCCAGCCCGTGCAACTGCCAAACCAATCTCTCGCCAGGCCGCGATGGCTGTCTCGGCAGAATAAGTCAAAGTGCCCGCTGCATGAACATGTTCATTCGACTTCCCCACCGCCTGAACCGGCAGGATCAGAATATCCAGATCCTGCGGGCAGCTGCGGCGCACTTCGTCCAGCATGCCGTCAGCGATCATCGTGTCGGTGCCAACCGGCAGGTGCGGACCGTGTTGTTCGATGGCCGCAGTTGGCAGAATGGCGATTGTACGCGCGGGATCCATTTGTGAAAACTCACCCGCGCGAAACTGTGCCCAATCCAACCGTCGTGTCATCTGGAGGCATCCTTTCCCGGTTAAAGGATCTTGCCCGGATTCATGATGTTGTCAGGGTCGAACGTCGCCTTGATCATCTTCATATACCGTGTCGCTGGGCCAAGTTCTTTCTGCAGATAGGGCCGCTTGCCCTGCCCGATCCCGTGTTCACCCGTACAGGTGCCATCCATCGAAATCGCCAGATCATTCAGCCAGCCGACAAGATCATCGGCCTTGCCCATCTCATCCGGATTGGATTTGTCGATCAGCAGAAGCGTGTGGAAATTGCCATCGCCAACATGACCGGCCACAGTCGCCATCAGCCCCAGTTCGGTCGCCTTGTCCTGCGTTTTGGTCACGCATTCCGCAAGGCGCGAGATCGGAACACAGACATCTGTTGAAATGCCGGTGGCACCGGGGCGAAGCTGCAGAACCGCCCAATACAGATCGTGCCGCGCCTGCCATAGCTTGTTACGCTCTTCCGTGCTGGTTGTCGCCTGAAACCCCGTACCGCCAAATTCTTCGGCGATGCCGCCAAAGGTTTCAGCCTGCTCGATCACACTGGCTTCGGAGCCGTGGAACTCTAACAGCAGCAAAGGCTCTTCAGGCAGGTCCAGCTTGGAATAAGCATTGCATGCCCCCACGCTGGCCGCATCCAGCAATTCGATGCGCGCAACCGGGATACCAAACTGAATCGTCATCATCGCCGCCTGACAGGCCGCATCGACAGACGGGAACGAACAGCGCGCCGAAGAGATGCCTTCGGGGATGCCCTGCAAGCGCAGAGTGACCTCGGTGATCAGGCCCAGCGTGCCCTCAGAGCCGATCAGCAACCGGGTCAGGTCGTAGCCTGCCGATGACTTTTTGGCCCGCTGTGCTGTGCGGATGATTTCGCCGTCCGGCATCACGGCCTCCAGCGCGATCACGTTGTCTTTCATCGTGCCATAGCGCACCGCGTTGGTGCCGCTGGCCCGGGTCGAGGCCATGCCGCCCAGCGATGCGTTGGCACCGGGATCAATCGGGAAAAACAGACCCTGATCGCGTAGATAGGTGTTCAACTGTTCCCGGGTCACACCCGGCTGCACCACGCAATCCAGATCCTGTGAATTCACGGCAAGGATCTTGTTCATCTGCATCAGGTCGACCGAGACCCCACCGGCGGGCGCGTTTACATGCCCTTCCAGAGACGTTCCTGTGCCAAACGGAATCACCGGCACCTTATGGGCGGCGCAGACACGGATGATCTCGGCAACTTCATCGGTCGAATGTGGGAAGACAACCGCGTCGGGTGGCTGATTTGTGATCCAGGTGGTCGTATGACCATGCTGTTCGCAGATCGCATCACCGGTTTGCAGCCGGTCTCCGAACTGCTGTTTCAGGATGCCGATTGCCGTGTCGATACCGGCTTCATTGCGCGGCAGCGCAGTTGCCTGAACCATAGTTACCCCTCCCAAGCGGATGCAAATCTGTTGTGCCGCAAAGCCCAAGGCAGGGCAAGTTCAGTCGCCCAGAACGATGCCTTCGCGACGCGGGTCTGCTCCGCCGGTCAGCCCGTCGCCAATCTCGATCCCGTGCAAGCCCGAATTCAGGTCGCGGACCTTCACCTTGAACCCCATGGTTTCCAGCGGGCCCTGCATGGCTTCTGCATCGGTTCCTGCCTCAAGATCAAAGGTGCCGAACCGGTTCACGGCATGCGGCATGGCAATCGCCTGCTGGATGTCCATGTCCCAGTCAAGCCATGCGATGATCGTCTTGGCAACATAAGGAATGATCCGGCTGCCACCGGGCGAGCCGATCGCCAAAACCGGTTGCCCATCCTTCATGACAATGGTCGGCGACATCGACGAGCGCGGGCGTTTGCCCGGCTCGATCCGGTTGGCAATCGGCACGCCGTCGCGATGTGACCGGAACGAGAAATCGGTGAGTTCGTTGTTCAGCAGGAAGCCCCGGACCATAAGGCGCGATCCAAAGCCGTTTTCGATCGTCGTGGTCATCGACAGCACGTTGCCATAGCTGTCGACAATCGAGATATGCGAGGTCGATGGCAGTTCCAGCGACTCATCATCGGCGTACAGCAAAGCGTGATCAAACTCGGGCTGGCCCGGCGCCACTTCTGGCAACGCGTGGTCGCCATTTAACAGTTGCGCGCGCTCGGCAAGATAATCGGGGTCGACCAACCCCTTGGTCGGCATGGGCACATAGTCGCTGTCAGCCATGTACCGTCCCCGATCCGCAAAGGCGAGCCGTTCGGCATCGCCGATCCGGCGCCAGGTGTCAGGATCGTCTGCCGCCCCTGCTGGATGCGCATCAAGCATGCCGAGGATCTGCCCAACGGTCAGGGCGCCCGAAGACGGTGGACCCATTCCGCAAACATCATGGTCGCGGAATTCGGCACAAACGGCCGGGCGGTCTTTCACCGCATAAAGCGCCAGGTCGACAGACGACAACACGCCGGGATTCCCGGGGGCCGTCGTGACAGATCGTACGATATCGGCCGCAATCTCCCCAATATAGACGGCCCCTGCCCCTTTCGCGGCGATCTGAGCCAAGGTGTCCGCATAGGCCGGATTGGTCAGGGTCTGACCCGCTGTAATCGGCACACCGCCGGGCATGAAATAATCTGCAGTTGTCCCAAAGAGGGCCAACCGGTCGGCATCGCGTTCAACCAAAGTCGCCAGACGCGGCGAGACTGTGAACCCGTCTTGCGCATGTTGAATGGCTGGCGCGAACAACGCAGGCCAAGGCGAGCGTCCCCAGCGCCGATGCGCCTCTCCCATCAGGGCGGGCGTTCCGGGGGTGCCGACCGAGCGCCCGCCGACGACAGCATCAAAGAACTTCAGCGGCTCGCCATCTTCAGACTGAAACAGCCGGGGAGTGACTGCCAGCGGCGCGGTTTCGCGCCCATCCAATGTGGTCAGTTCGCCGGTCTCGGCATCGTACCAGACCAAAAACGCCCCGCCACCAAGGCCCGAGCTTTGAGGTTCAACAAGCCCCAGAACAGATTGAGCCGCGATCATGGCGTCTGCCGCACTGCCGCCCTGCGCCAACACATCCGCGCCAGCCTCGGCCGCCAGCGGATTGGCCACCGCGATCATCCATGTCCTGGCCGTGACAGGCTGCCCAGACAGCTTTGCCGCCATCGCCGCTTCGGCCCGGTCCGACAAAGCCCAGACCTCTGCGACCGTCGCCGCCTCGGGAGCAACGGCATCCGCCGCGGTCTGAGCAATTGCCGTGGCCCCAAGCAGGCACGCACCAAAGGCCCCGACCAAAACGTTTTTCGCTAGGTGTTTCACTTGCCTCTCCCCTTGCTCGATCAGCGTCAAAGCTAACGTATCAGGGCCATTGGGCAACAGGTTTCAAACCAGGTCGTAAGTCGCCAACCTGTCATATCGCGCACCTTTCGGCCCAAGTGTTGACTGTACCAGCGAAAAACTGGGGCAGCGTTCGGCGGGTAAAATCACGCCACCCTGATCGCGAAGGAAGGCATCCAACCGCCCGACTTCCTGAAACGACAACCGGCCATTGATCCGGGACAACGTGATATGCGGATGAAATCGTTCGCGCCTCAGGCTGATCCCAACCCGTCGAGCTGCAGCTGCGATCTGGCCATGCAGGTCTTTCAACACGTCGCCGGGCGGGACATCGGCAAACAAAAGCCGTGGCTTGTCGCCCCCAAAACACCCAAGGCCCGAAACCCCCAGCGACAGTGGCTGTGTCGGCAGTCTTTCAAGCTCGCCATGCAGGTCTTCCAGAACAGTCTCGGGTTGCTCGTCCAGAAACGCCAGCGTCAGGTGCAGGTTTTCGACCGCAACCTTACGCCCAACCGGGATAAGCATCTGCAAACGTGTGAGCGCCTCCAGCATGGACCCGGGCAGATCGACAGCGACGAAAGCCCGCATCACCTGTCAGAGCATGGCCGGAACGACCTGATCCGGCGGACGGTGTCCGTCTTCGAAGGTCTTGATGTTGATGATCACTTTCTCTCCCATCTCGATCCGGCCCTCGATCGTGGCCGACCCCATATGCGGCAAAAGCACCACGTTCTCCATCTCGCGCAGACGCGGATTGACATCGGTCCCGTGTTCGAAAACGTCCAGCCCCGCCCCTGCAATCTCGCCCGCCCGCAACATCCGCGTCAGAGCGTTTTCGTCGATCACTTCGCCGCGCGAGGTGTTCACGATAACGGCCGAAGGCTTCATCAGCTTTAACCGCCGCGCGTTCATCAGATGAAAGGTACTTGGCGTTGACGGGCAATTGATTGAAATCACGTCCATGCGCGCGACCATCTGGTCAAGACTGTCCCAATACGTCGCCTGAAACTGTTCTTCCGTCTCCGGCCGCAGCCGACGACGGTTGTGGTAATGCACCTGCATCCCGAACGCATTGGCGCGCCGCGCCACGGCCTGACCAATCCGGCCCATGCCAAGGATCCCCAGCCGACGCCCCGAGATTCGCCCGCCCAAAAGCGCGGTCGGGGCCCAGCCTTCCCAGTCGCCCCGCTGCATCAGCGCCAGCCCTTCGGGAATCCGGCGCGTCACCGCCAGAATCAGCGCCATGGTCATATCAGCGGTATCTTCCGTAAGAACCCCTGGCGTATTGGACACCAGAACGCCGCGCTGCCGCGCCGTCGCGACGTCGATATGATCGACGCCCGCGCCATAATTCGCGATCAACCGCAACTGTTCACCGGCCTGCCCCAGCAAACCAGCATCAATGGTATCCGTCACAGTCGGCACCAGAATATCGGCGGTTTTGACCGCTTCGACCAGTTCTGCCCGCGTCATCGGAACGTCATCGACCCGCAATCGCGTATCGAAAAGTTCGCTCAGACGGGTCTCGACCACCTCTGGCAACCGTCGCGTAACAACAACACTCAGTCTGTCTCTTGGCACTTGCGGCCCTCCACAGCTTTTCAAATCGCCCCGTGCCATGGCATCGTGGCGCAGGAACCGGCGGGGCACAAGAACCCCAGCGCAAATGACGCAGCCGTTTTTCGATCGGACGAAGACTTTGGTACGGGCGGGCAGGCAGTGACACGTTCAGGTAAATCAATACGCCAGGGGCTGGCGTTTCTTTGTGGATTGTTGCTGGCCGGCAGTGCGCTGGCCGACGGAAAACGTGGCCCGGTGACGAATTTGCCGCTACCGCGCTATGTTTCGATGAAGACCGGCGAAGGCAATGTGCGCCGTGGCCCGTCCTTGACCCATCGTATCGACTGGGTCTTCAAGCGCCGCGATATGCCGCTGCAGATCACGGCAGAGCACGGCCATTGGCGCCGCGTCGAAGACCGCGACGGCGCTGGCGGCTGGGTTCACTATGCGCTGCTATCTGGTGCGCGCACAGTCCTGATCGAGCAGGACATGACGCAAGTCTATGCCCGACCGGACCCGCAATCGACAGTATCAGCTGCCTTTGAGCTGGGCGTCGTCGCCCGACTCGGAGAATGCGGCGCCGACTGGTGCTGGATTTCGGCCGGAGGCTACCGCGGCTGGGCGCACAAATCCCGCCTCTGGGGCGTTACCCCCGACGAGCTGCGCGACTGACCGACCATCACTTTTCAATGCCTTGATCTGATGGCCGAACACCCCGACCAAAAAGTTGTCTTCAGAGCGTTATTTTTTGTCAAAGGCCTCTTGAACCCCGCGAACAAGCGGCGTAACTAGCCGCTCACCGTTGGGGTGTAGCCAAGTGGTAAGGCAGCAGTTTTTGGTACTGTGTATCGTAGGTTCGAATCCTACCACCCCAGCCAGTTGTCTCTGGATCAGCGAACCAAGCAGCAGGGTCCCCCTGAGGTCTCGGGAATGCCCCAAGTAATGCCCCAGTGTTCGGGACACCCGCGACACCCGAACGGGTACGACGGGAGCGTGCTCTTCGACCCTTGAGATGAGGCATTGCCACCGGCAGTCTACGAAGCGCGACCCCCGCTCAACCCGCTACAGGGCCTCATAGTCGATCCCGTACGCCGCCCGCAGTCGATCGTGTTCCCGGTTATCCCCGCGTTCACCCGGTTCCAGGTGCTGCGGGTTGATGCAGACCGGGTTATGGCAACGGTGGCGAAACTTGACTTTTTGACGCAGTCGTGTATGATAGCGCTACCTGAAAACTCATCAGGCATTCAAGCCTGTTGAATGTCACTGAGAACTGACCCGGTATCGCCCTGAATTGTCACTGAGAATTGACCCATGTGAACACACTTCCC
>NZ_VOGO01000020.1 GCF_007923355.1 Falsiphaeobacter marinintestinus | reverse complement strand
AGAGGCCATCATCCCGATGGATCAACGGCCAATCATGCACTAACTTTTAAAATGGACCACTCAAGTGGGGCTGCTCACATTGGGCGAAAACAGCGCAAGAAGACCGTGAAATACGACAAGCGCCGCTATAAACGTCGCAACCGTCCCTCTCGTGCCATTGCTGCGCAATGCACTGCCGGGCAGTGATTGAGATCATGTTCGGCAGGCTCAAGGATTGGCGGCGCGTCGCAACCCGCTACGACAGATGTCCCAAGGTCTTCCTCTCGGCCATCGCGCTCGCAGCCGTCGTCATCTACTGGTTATGAATCCTGACCCTAGTGACCGTCGTCAGGTCAAATCTCCTCGGACCGATCTGTTGCTGGGGGTGGTGTTGGGGCAAGTGCGGTAAGGCGGGCGTAAGTTGCATCATCCATCTGATAGTCAATTGCATCGAGGGAAGGTTTTAGTTGGCTGGATTTGCTGGCGCTGAGAATTGGAGCCGTGATATCGGGGTTGTGGGCGACCCAGGCAACAGCGAGAGTAATGGCGGAGATGCCCACTTCATTGGCAACGTCAGAAAGAGCGTTTGCTGAGGCATGCATCCAGCTTTGGCCATAGCGCGCCTTGTACATTTGGTCATGCGTAAGTCGCCCCTCTGCGCCGGTATTGTATTTGCCTGTTAGAAGGCCGCCACCAAGCGGAGAATATGGCACAACGGCGATGTTTTCTGAAGCGCACATAGGCAAGATCTCAACTTCGGCCTGACGTTTGACCAAGCTGTACATGGGTTGCAGCATCTCGACCTCAAGATCCAATGATGCCGCGACCCGAGCCGCTTTCATCACCTGCCAAGCCGCGTAATTGGAAACACCGATGTGACCAACGCGCCCTGCATCCACCATCTTAGCCAGCGCCTCATATGTCGCCTCAAGCGGAACGTCATCTGACCAGCGATGCATGTACAGCATGTCAACGCGATCCATATTCAGACGGGTTAGGCTTTCGTCGACATCCTTCGTGATCGCTTCGGGACTGCAGTCGCCGGTCGACGCACATTTCGTGGCGATGAACAGGTTGTCTCGATCTGTAGCCGCAAATTCACCAAGCAAGGTTTCGGACTTGCCGTCAGTATACCCATGAGCTGTATCGAAGAAATTGATGCCCGCCTCTCGTGACGCATCAAACATGGCGCGGCTGTCAAAGGCATCAGCCTTACCGCCCCACTGCATTGTGCCAAAGCAGAAATTCGATATCGGGTTGCCGGCGGGGGTGCGAAAATCAGGTTTCATGCTGCAATATTGGCATGATCTGCCTGAGAAAAACAATTATTCTGAGTGTTCTGTCCAAGGGCGCATGGCGGCAACGTTTTGAATTGCCGCCATTCATATGGATTTCTGCATCGGTGGAGAAGGTTCTGACTGATCTTCTTCTGCGATAAGGCTGTGATCTGGTCCCAAACTTTCCGTACCGGCCTCACAACGCTCAATGGGACATCGTGGTCTTTTGAGCGCAGGCCGGTCAGTTGGCTAACAAATGGTTTGCAACAGATTTGGCTTCGCGTGCAGCGTCTTTCGTATGTGACATCGCTGCAATGACAATGGCTCCTTCTTTTAGCAAAAGGAGCTGCCTTGCCAGCGCATGAGGATCATCCGCTTTGGCCTGCGTCGCCAACGCTTCAAAGTGGTCCACCAACATGCGTTTATGAGCATAGGCCTGCGCGTTGATTGCATCATTCGGATCCTGAAATTCAGCGCTCGCCTTGATGAACATGCAGCCTTGGAAGCCGTCTTCGAGAAACCATTCTTCTAGCGCGTCGAACATTGCCAGTAGCTGCCCTTGAGGAGTGTCAGCCAGTTCCTCCATCCGCCGGAACAACCAGTTCCGAAAACTCTCGTCCCGCAGGCGAAGGACCGCGAGGATCAACTCGTCCTTGGTCCGAAAATGCTTGTAGATCGACGTTTTTGACACGCCTGTTTCCTTGGCCACAAGGTCCATGCCCGTGGCATGAAACCCATTCCGATAAAACAGAAGGAGCGCTTTTCGAATCAGCTCTGCGCGTTTGTTTTGGCTCACAACGCCCTCCACATTGACTGATCTGTAAATATATTTTGATGCCTCAACAGTCAAGAATATGACTATATTTTAGAGTCTTAATCTCCGTCATTTCGGTGTAGACAGAATTTTTGATGACATCCATCACAAAGATTTACTTGATTGAGTTGACCGGTCAGTTCACCCTCATCTCAACATTTACCGATCTGTTCACCTCTGGGCATCTGCAGCGAGAGCATCATCCCGCCACGCCTGCGAAGCTAAGAACAACACAGTCAATTTGAGACTTGGAGACACGACATGGCCTATGCCTTCGCCAACATCGCGTTCACACCTTCTGTCCGAAATCAACAAGACAAAAACGGGTCAGGCGGCTACGCTAAGCTCCTGACAGCTGACCGGTCCGGCGGTGACATCCTGTCAGACCGCGAGCGCGCGTTCATTCAAGAATGCGACGGCTTTTATCAGGCCACCGTCTCAGAAACCGGTTGGCCCTATGTCCAGTTTCGTGGTGGGGCACCCGGGTTTTTGCGGGCAGATGGCAAAAACGCGATCATCTATGCCGATCTGCGCGGAAACCGCCAATACATCAGCCTTGGCAATCTGACAGCAGACAACCGCATTGCTCTTATCATCGTGAACTATCCCCGTGCAGAGCGGTTAAAAATCTGGGGCCGTGTGGCGGTGGAAGAAAAGCCCTCCGTTCCTGTCACAGACTGGCCCGTTGGTGCCGAAAGGCGCATCCACGTTACGGTCGAAGCTTTCGACTGGAATTGTCCCCAGCACATACCGCGTCGCCTGACCGAAGAGGAGTTCGGCGGCGAGATGGCCCTGCTGCGTGCAGAGAACCAGCAGCTGCGCAAACAGCTCAATGAAAATCAGGCGCGTTCTCGCTGAGCCGCCTGTCCTCAGCCGTCCGGCGGCGGCTCACTTCAACCCAGAATATAACTGAACCCATGAAAAACGTAATTGTTAGAAACACTTTGGCCAGCTTGCTAGCTGGTACCACCCTGTTCACAGGGGCCTTGCCCACAGGGTCCGAGGCGGCTAATCATGGACCAAGGCTGGCTGAGCCCTCAGGTGATCACATCCGGTGCCGAGCGACCCAGACTGTGAAGTCCCGACAGTTCGTGCGCGGCCTTGATGATGGGGCCAAGCGCGATCTGGACTTCCTGATCAAGCTTGCCCGGGTCGGTTTCCAACGTTTCAAGATACAGACGCAGCGTGGCACCATCCGTTCCGGTGCCTGACAGGCGAAAGATCGCGCGGGCCCCGTTCGCAAACTGGATGCGAAGCCCTTGATTGCGGCTGACCGAGCCGTCAATCGGATCCTCGTACCTGAAGCTGTCGGCCTTTTCGACAACCAGCCCGGCGATTGTCTGCCCCGGAAGAGTTCCCAGCGCCGCCTCAACGCGGCCCATTAACGCCTCGGCGTCAGACTTGTTCAGAGCTTCGAAATCGTGGCGCGAGTAATAGTTGCGGCCATATTTCTGCCAGTGATCCTGCAGAAGATCCGACACACCACACCGTTTTACGGCCAGGATGTTCAGCCACAACAGAACAGCCCAAAGCCCGTCCTTTTCACGCACGTGGTCCGACCCGGTGCCAAAGCTTTCTTCGCCGCACAGCGTCGCTCTACCCGCGTCCAGAAGATTGCCGAAGAATTTCCACCCCGTTGGTGTTTCGAAACATTCGAACTGCAGATCCTTGGCGACGCGGTCGACGGCACAACTGGTTGGCATCGATCGGGCCACGCCGGCAAGCCCTGTGGCATACCCCGGAGCAAGATGAGCATTGGCGGTCAACACAGCCAGGCTGTCCGAGGGAGAGACATAGGTGTTACGCCCCAGAATCATGTTCCGGTCTCCATCTCCATCCGACGCCGCGCCAAAGTCAGGTCCCGTATCGGACATCAGCTCAACCATCAGACCCTTGGCCCATGTCGGGTTCGGGTCAGGATGGCCACCGCCGAAGTCGACAGATGGAATGGCATTCATGACGCTGCCATCCGGCGCACCAAGCGCATCTTGCAGGATGGCCGCGGCATAGGGGCCGGTAATCGCGTGCATGGCGTCAAACCGAACCTGGAAACCGGACGCAAAAAGATCGCGAATGGCGTCGAAATCAAACAAGTCTTCCATCAAGGCCTGATAATCTGCGACAGGGTCGACAATGGTCACTTGCATATCGCCAAGCTGTGTATCCCCAAGGCGGTCAAGGTCGAGGTCTGCGCTCTCAACTGTCAGATACCGGGCAATGCTCAGTGTTCCCGTATAAATTGCATCCGTGATGCTCTCAGGCGCCGGGCCTCCATTCGGAATGTTGAACTTAAGGCCGAAATCCTCGTCGATGCCGCCCGGATTGTGGCTGGCTGACAGGATCAACCCTCCATCCGTGGCGTTTTTGCGGATCAGGTTCGACGCCGCCGGTGTCGAAAGCAGCCCTGCCCGCCCGACGATCGCAGCATTGGCACCATTGGCTGCGGCCATCCGCAAAATTGTCTGGATCGCTTCTGCGTTGAAATACCGTCCGTCGCCCCCGACGACAAAGGTTTTGCCCTCTGCGCCCCCGATTGCGTCGAATACTGCCTGAACGAAATTTTCCAGATAATTCGGTTCCATAAACACCCGGGTTTTCTTGCGAAGCCCCGATGTTCCGGGTTTCTGCCCCTCAATGGGTGTCGTGGGAACGGTCAAAATATCCATATCAAACTTCTCCTTCCGGACTGGTGCATGCACGTCCGGCTTCAAACACTATGACCGTCAATTCCGTGACAACGAGCCTATCGTCAAGGTCTTGTTCAAAAACTGCGAAGTTTCGCCGCCCATACCATTGCACCCAAAAACCATCTGTCGGATGTCGTGCGGGCGTTCTTTGCAGGGTTGACCGTATCAACGCGCGACAAAACAGGCGAAGGACGGCGTTGTAAAACGGTTCTTTGTTGAAACCAAACCACCACCACCGTGTGGCAACTGTATGAAGTGAACGACGAAAAAACGTCGCCTGCCATAAAGCTTCAAACCTGAATTAGGGATGCAGATTGGACCTTTAGGACCCGAAGCCCATCCAAAGTGACCTGAATGATCCGATCAAATCCTGTCGGGCTGAATCCGGTCGAACAAGGCATAAGCGCAATTGCGCAACGAGGCAGCATTCGGAAGGAAGCCGCCCGTGTTCCACATCGATTCAGAATAATCCTTTGACGCCATGTGCACGATCTCGCGGTTGGGATTAACAGCTCTGAGCGCGACCAGGAAAGGAAAGCGCCGCCATTCAATCGGCAGATGAGAAACGATGACATCTGCCTCGATCGGGGCAGCCCGAAGCGTCCCCGTGGTGACCGGAATTACGCGATGATCTGCAGGACCAATTCCGGCTCGACGGCCAAGGTATTCGGCGGCCTCTGCGGCCCGGTCCGAGCGGGCTTCGACAAGATGGCAGACAACAGGTTCCATAGACAACACCATTCTCGTGACCGGCTGCGGTGACCGGACAACTCGTTACATTTACAAACCCGCAGCCAGCCATTGAGGCCAGACAACCATTCATATGATAGTAATACACTGAAACCGGACCCAGTTCACCGGGGCAAACGCCTAAGCAATGCGCCAAAAGTCGAGGAGCACCTATACGTTCGCATAGGTCGTGTCCTCTTCGCTTTACATGTGACCCGGGATAAATATTGTCAGTCCCCTGAGAATCCGTGCGAACAGGACTGAGTGTCATGAAAAAAGAAGATATAAGATCGGTGCGCCGGACCTGGGCCGTCACATCGACACTTCAGGAAATGACAGGTCAGATGTTCTATCGCCGCTTGTTCGAGATTGCTCCGAATACGCGATCTTTGTTCCAGGGCGATATGGAAAGCCAGGCCATGAAGCTGGTGACAACGCTGGATTTCATTGTGGATCATCTGGATCAACTGGACACGCTGATGCCGGACGCCCGTGATCTGGCCATCCGGCATGTGGCCTATGGCGTGACCGCCGATCAGTACCCCGCAGTTGGCGAAGCATTGATCTGGACAATGAGTCAGGTGCTGGGTGACAAGTTTACCGAAGCCGATGGTCAGGCTTGGGCGGTCGCGTATGGTACTCTGAGCGGCGCGATGATCGATGCCGCCTACCCTGACGCGGCTACGCAACCATAGAAAAACCTGCGGTGCGGCTGGTGTTCAGAGACAGCTCTGATGACAGATCCTCGCGTTGCATCGCCAAAGCAATTGTTGCCTCGACAAAGCCGACCTTGCTTCCGCAATCGTACCGTTTGCCTTCGAATTCGTACCCCCACAGCTCGTTCTTTGCCGAGTCTGCGGCGATGGCGTCGGTCAACTGGATTTCGCCTTTGACCCCAGGCGCGGCATTTTCCAAATGTTCCAGAACACTTGGCTGCAAAATATAGCGGCCAATCACGGCATGGGTCGAAGGCGCTTGCGCTGCGCTGGGTTTTTCCACGATCAGACCCGCACTCAGACAGCGGCCCGCCCTCGCTTCGACATCAAGGCAGCCATAGGACGAAATCCGGTCACGTCCGACATCCATGGACGCCACCATGTTGCCACCAATCCGGGCATGCATGTCGATCATCTGGCCGATCGCCGGGCGATCAGAATGGATGAAGTCATCGGGCAGAAGAACGGCAAAGGGTTCGTTCCTAAGGAAAGCCCGGCCTGTCCAGACAGCATGCCCCAAACCCCGCGCTTCGATCTGGTGCGTGATCCAGTATGTGTCGGGCTTTAGCGTGACGTCCTGCACCTGACGCAAGGCATCGGTTGAGCCGCGCGATGCAAGATAGTTTTCCAACCGGTAATTGGTGCGAAAATAGTCGTCCAGCGCCGGTTTTTCTGGCGATGACACAAAGACGAAGTTCTCGATACCCGCCGCGCGCGCCTCTTCCACCGCATATTGGATCAATGGTTTGTCAATCAGCGGAAGCATTTCCTTTGGCACGGATTTCGTGATCGGCAAAAACCGGGTGCCCATTCCGGCGACGGGAAAAACAGCGGTCTTGATGTGGCTCATCAGTCAGGTCCTTCTTACGTGTACTTCAATAGGCTCCGCGACCGGACACGACGGCCCGGAACGTCAGGGCCAGCAACATCAGATCAAGCGGCAGGCTTTTCGACCGGGCATAGGCGATGTCCATTTCAACCATGCGGTCAAAATCGATATCGGCGCGACCTGACACCTGCCACAAGCCGGTAAGACCCGGCAAAGCCTCAAGGCGTTTCAAGGCACGAGGCGAATAGGCGGCAACCTCTTCGGGCAGTGCCGGGCGCGGGCCGACCAATGACATCTCCCCGGTCAGGACGTTGAACAACTGAGGTAACTCGTCAATCGAAAACCGGCGGATGAACCGCCCGACCCGCGTGATCCTGGGATCATCCTTTTGCTTGAAACAGACACCATCGCGGTCACTGGTTGCCAAAAGCGCCGCGCGACGTTCTTCCGCATCAATGTGCATTGAGCGAAATTTCATCATGCGAAACGTCTTACCGTATCGTCCCACACGTTTCTGACGGAAGAACACCGGACCGCGGCTTGTGGTTTTGATCGCCACCGCTGTCCCGATCAGCAGCGGAGCCGCGATCATCAAAAGCGTCAGTGTCAGAGAAATATCCAGAAGGCGCTTGGTGGCGGCAGCTACCGGGCGCCCTTTAGATCGGGTTGGGCGATTATGGCCCTTTTGGCTTACAAAATTCACATCACTCGTCATCGTCACAGTAACATCCTCCAGGCTGGTCACTTGCCGGGACTATGCCCTGCACCAACCACGGGCTCTACGTATCGGTAGGCCAGAACAGCAACGAATACGGCCAGTGCCAGGCAGTTGAATGAGTTGAAAAATAGCCCTTTGAGGCTTCGGGCTATACTTTCGCATAGCGCGTATGTGCTGACGCCTGTCCTGCAAAATGATTCAATTTCTGATAGCTGCGTGTCAGAGGTGCAAAAACCATGAAAATCATCGTAGCGACATCAACCGCGCCGTCAGCTGAGCAGGCCGTAGCGGACATCATTGGCCAAATGCCGACTGCCAAATCCGATCCGGATTTCATCGCGGTTCACTTCTCGGCAGTCTACGATCAGGCCGTCATACAGAATGGCCTGCGCAACCTCGCAAAGGGGTCGTTCCACGGCGCGACGTCCTGCCAGGGTGTGATGTCTGACACCGGCATGCAAAGCATCAACGGACTGGGCGCCGGAGCGTTCTGCATCTGGGATCCCGAAGGTGCTTATGGAACCGCGATGCGCCCCATAGGCGATAATGCCCGGGCCTCGGCCCGAGACGCAACAGAGGCCGCGCTCAGGGCGGCGGGGCGATATGGCGAAGCACCCGACATGGTATGGTTGTCGACGGTTCCCGGCACCGAGGAAGCCGTTCTTGAAGGCGTCCAGAGCGTGTTGGGGCGCAACGTTCCGATCCTTGGCGGCAGCGCTGCCGACAATGACGTATCCGGCAACTGGAGCGTTTTCGACCGTGACAGCTGCGCGGAAAATGGTGTGGCCGTGTCGGTCCTGTTCCCGTCAGGGGATGTGTCATTCGCGTATCACAACGGCTATGCTCCGACGTTGCATTCCGGACAAGTGACAAAGGCCAACGGACGACGATTGATCGAGATCGACAACCGTCCCGCTGCCGACGTGTATTGCGGGTGGACCGGTGGCGCAGTGCAGCCGAAAACACCTACGTCAGAATCAGCGTCAATCCTTGCGGACAGCACGCTTTCGCCGTTGGGTCGCCATTTAAGAAACGTCGGAACCGTGCCCTATTTCAGACTTGCGCATCCGTCGACCTTGCACCCGGACGGGTCGTTGGACTTGTTTGCAGATGTAAGCGAAGGCGACGTCCTGACCTTGATGCAAGGGTCGGTCAGCAGCCTGACGGAACGCGCTGGAAAAGTCACATGTCTGGCTGGGCGGGTCGGCGGCATGTCTCAAGACGACGTCAAGGGTGCCTTGGTGGTCTATTGCGGCGGCTGCATGATGGCTGTCCAGGACCGAATGGATGACGTTGTCGGCGGCATAAACAATGTCTTGTCCGGCAAACCGTTTATGGGCATTTTTTCATTTGGCGAACAAGGAATGGCATTTGACGGGCAAAACCATCATGGCAATCTGATGATCTCCAGTATAGTATTCTCATAAGGATCTCGGCAAGAAAGACCCACATGGCAGACGATGAGCGCTTGCGCGAAGCACTGGTCGAAATTGAGCAGCTTCGGGAACGTGAAGCCCAAAGCCACCGCGAAACGCGGGCGCTGCTTTCGGGTCTGGAATGCATTCACTCTGACCGAACCCGGGCTGACTCTATTCGCGCGCTTTTGAAGGTCATTACACAGGCGCTGAACTGCGATCACGTCATGGTGTTTCACAACACCGATGCGGGCACTCAGGTCACCCTTGCCGATTCACCAGAGTTTGAAGGCCTCGCTTGGGAAACCGTCGGAGTCCCGATTGATCGCGGCCGTCGCATTGTTGATGTTCGAACCATGATTTCAGAAGATCGTGACGTTCCGGTACCGCTAAGGCGTTTCCACAGTCTTCTGGCCGAGCCCATTCGAATTCTCGATGGCGAACGTGACGTACTGGCTTGTTTGTCCACCAAGACAGGCCTGTTTACGAAACGCGACGCGGCGCTTTTAAAACGGTTCTGCAACATCGCATCTGAAGCCTTGGCCGGCCTGGAACTGGAAGAACACAATGCGTTTCTGGCGGCGGTTATCGATGGGTCTTCTTCAGCCGTTGCGATTGGGGAAGTCATCGATCAAAAATTGTCACTGACCTATGTAAACAAAGCTCTGGAAGCCTTGAACGGGTTTACCACGAACGAAGCGATAGGCCGGGATGACAGCCTTTTCTGGCATGGAGATTCGGCGCGTCTTGACCAATTCCAAGATTGTATCGCCACCTTTGGGACCGGATCATTTCGGCTGGCCAACCGGCGCAAAGACAAGACACCTTTCTGGAACGAAGTTTCGGTCAGCCCGATCCTTCCCAACGAAGGTCCGATCACGCAAGTCGTCTTAACCCAAACCGACGTAACCCGGCAGGTTAAGGCAGAATTGGACCGAGACGAGGCCCGCAACCGGTTGGAAGCGGCTTTGTCTTCGACCCGAGAAGGGTTTCTTGCGTTGGATAGCGACGGCACCATTCTGTTCGCGAACGCTCGGTTCGAAGAATTCGTGAATATGTACGAAATCAACTGGGGTGTCGGCTGGCAATTCACCGATATCTGGTCGCGCTACCTGATGAAATCAGGGGTTCCCAAGGATATCGCGCTAGAAAAGGCCGGTGAGTATCTTGAACGCTTGTTGACCAAAGCCCGCAGTCTTGAAGTGCGCCTGCCCGATCGCCGAACGGTTCTTGTGAACGAACACCCGATCACGGGCGGCGGTGCTGTGATTGTGGCGTCTGATGTGACTCAGTTGAAGGCAACGGAAAAGACTTTGCTGCAACGCGTTACTGCTATTGAAAAAGTTCAGGACGGCATTGCGATCACCGACCAGTCAGGCCGTTTGACGTATTCAAACCCAAGTCTGCTTCCGTTGTGGGATATTGAGGTCGCCGAGGATCTTTTTGGCCGCAGATGGACCGAGTTTTACGAACCTGCGGACATCCGGACTTTGTTGCAGCATTTGCCATCAAACAAATCGGAGGGCGCGGCCCAGAGCGAAATGCGCCGACGCGGCGAAGAGGGTCAGGTTCATCTGGTCTCGCTGACGCAAGTGGCCGATCTGGGTCATGTCGTTACCGTGCATGATATCACGCGCCGTCTTAAGGCTGAACGCAGTCGGGCGGTTCTGCGTGACCGGCTGCAAGCTGCACAGCGGCAAGAGGCGCTGGGGCAGATGGCCGCCGGTCTTGCCCATGATTTCAATAATCTGCTCTCTGCTATTACCGGCTCGGCCAATCTGATCACAGAAGACGACGACGCATCTGACGCCAACAAAGTGGCCGCCACACGGATCACGACGGCGGGATATCGCGCCGCCGAACTGGTGAACAAATTGCTCGACCTGGGTGCCAGTGAAAAGGCGAAGGAAGAAATTGATCTTCGCGCCTTGATGGAAGAAGCGCTGGAATTCGCGCGCCCTTCTATGCGCCCCGGCGCAACACTGAGCGCAGATCTGGGCAGCACGCCGGTCTTTTCGTATTCAAGCCGCACAGATTTGCTGCAAATGACCCTGAACCTGATCATGAATGCTCTGGACGCCCTGCCCGCCCATGGTGGAGAGATTTCATTGAATCTGGATCTCAACCCCGAACTTCCTGCTGTGGACACGCTGCAATTGGGATGGATCGACCCTGAATACGACTACGTCAGAATTGACGTCAAAGACACTGGGTCCGGCATACCCGCCGACAAGATCGGTGATATCTTTACCGCCTATTTCACAACAAAAGGCGCGCAAGGTACCGGGTTAGGACTGGCCGTCGTTTCAAGCGTCATCAAGGCAAATGACGGCGGGCTTCGAATTCTGTCACAAGAAGGCACCGGGACCACGTTCGAGATCTATTGGCCGCTTGCGTCGAATTCCAAACCTCTGGCAGAGGTTCCGAAGGTAGACGAAGAAACCATAGACTTGACCGGCATTCCAATCATCGTGGTCGATGACGACCCGAGTGTGGCGCAAGTCATAGCAAGACGACTGGAGCTTTCTGGTGCCGAAGTTGCTGTTCTGGACGACCCCGATTTTGTGTTGGAGGTCATTTCTGACGACCCCGACAGTTGGGGCTGCCTTATAACCGATTACGACATGCCCGGCATGAACGGTGGAGAACTGGTCGAAAAAGTTGGTAAGATATCCCCGGATCTGCCCAAGATCGTTGTCACCGCGTTGGCACGGCGCTTGCAGGATCCGCGTATCAACAGCAATACTGTCGATGCATTGCTTGCTAAACCTGTCGAACCCTCAAAGTTGCTAAGTGCCATCCGTACAGCCATTGACCGCAGACACAAACAGCCGGAAGAATAAGCCGCATGAAAATACTGATTGCCGATGACCATGAACTGGTGCGTGACACGCTTATGGCGTTTCTGGACCGTGAAGCGGACTTTGAACTCTCTGCTTGCGAAAACCTGAAAACTGCACTCGACCTGATCGGCACAGACGGTCCATTTGATCTTGTCCTGCTGGATTATTCGATGCCGGGGATGGACGGGCTTTCGGGTCTGGAAAAAGCGAAAGAAGCGAATGGCGGAAACCCGGTGGCCATTATTTCGGGCACCGCACCACGTACTATCGCGCAAGAGGCGCTGGATACTGGCGCCGCCGGATTCCTGCCCAAGACAATGGGCGCAAAATCTCTGGTCAATGCCGTTCGGTTCATGGCAGCCGGCGAGGTGTTCGCTCCTGTCAAGTTCATGACCGAAGTTGTCGAAGAAGAAGAGCACGCGCTTGCCAAGAAACTGACCAAACGTGAGATGCAGGTGCTTGAAGGTCTATGCCAGGGGCAGTCAAACAAGGAAATTGCACGCGACACCAACCTGCAGGAAGTCACCATCAAACTGCACGTCAAAACGCTTTGCAACAAGCTGGACGCGAAGAACCGCACCCAGGCCGCAGTGATCGCGAAGGATGCGGGGCTTTTCTGAGTCCCGGCATTATGCTGCGGCCAACGCAGGATCCTTGCGGGTGGCACCCGTCATCACGAACCCTGCCCCATGGCGCGACAGTGAATCACATTTGCCGACAGACGCATTGACCTTGGGCAGGTTATCCCCCGGGGCCACAGCCGACAGTACCAGATCCGAAGCAGACATGATAAGTTCGGTCGACAGGCCCGTGTCCAGGCTGCCTGCATTGATCACAATCACCGCATAGTCGTCAGCATACTGGTCAAAGGCCGCGCGGACCGCGTGAACCGAAACCGATGCATCAGTGACGTCCGCCATGGCACCGCTTTCCACGATGTCCGCTGTCCGCGCACCGGTGGTCATCGGCGTCACGAATTCACCTGCAACAAGGTCGCGCCATCCTGCGTTTGCCGACAAATCGCCAGGCTGAAGGTCGGCATCGATGTACAATGTGGGCAACCGTGCTGCAGCAAAGCTGTCGGCCAGCGTCTTGGCGACGGCTTGTGCATCAGCCTTACCAAAGTGATTGACGGCGATAATCCGTGCTTTACCAGGACGTGCGATCTGACGGCCGGGAAACAGCGAGACATTGTTACGCAGCCGCACCATGGCCTGACCGAACGCGTCTGATCCGGGTTTCGCACGTGTGGTCAGTAGCAGAGGCATCCGCCACAGGTGACGCCACAGATCATCGCTGAACCGCAGGCTTTTGCGCGACACGGCAAAACCGACGACCAGCAGGATCGCGAGGAACGCTCCACCGCTGAACCCGCCGGCTGCCATCATCTTGCTGCTGTCCTCGGCGGGCTTATCCGCCACGATTGCCCGCGACATGACCTCGACCAGACCTGGCATGGAATTGCGACTTTCGACCCGGATGACATCCAGTGCGCGGCGTGTTTCGTCCAGCATACGGCGTGCTTCATCACGCTCTTCCTCAAGAAACGCCAGTTCGATCCGCTTGCGGTTCAGGTCACGTGCATCGTTGCGGGCGGTTTCCAGTTGCTTCGTCACTTTGTCCAGCACGGCCCGGATCTCATTCAGCGAATCCTCTCGGCTGGATTGTCCACCATCCGTCAGCGCACCGGTTTGACCCAGAACCTGGATCTGGTTACGCCGATCGGCCATGGCCTGACTAACGATTTCGATCTGCTCGCGCTTCTCGATGACCTGTGTTGCGTTTTCGTGATAGCGCCCCAGCAACGTGGTCAATTCGGCTTCGCGTTTGGCTTTGTCAAAGTTAAGGTCTGCCAATGCGCGATCCAGCAGGGTCGCCCGCATGATTTCCTGATCGGCCATATCAGCGCTGCCGCCAGAGCCGTCTTGGGACTGCAAAGCTACAAGCGTGGCCTCCACTTCGGCCCGACGCGATACCAGCGTTTCAATCTGGGCGACCTTCTCGATATGCGTCTTGACCAAAGACGCCATCCCGAATTCGCCACCGACATCCAGCATCTTGTCCATGATCGCATCCAGTCGACCAAGCAGATCGGTTTCGCGAGCGGCAAGTTCACTTTCCCGGAAGTTCGACAGGTTGACCCGGGTCTCGTCATGCAGCGCCAAATAGGCGTCGATCACAGCATTGATCTTGCGGGCGGCAAATTCAGCATCCTTGGACGGCGAGGTCAGGATAATCAGCGCCTCTTTGCGTTTGATCGAAATCGACTCGGCCAGAGTCTTGGCGGTAAGGTCATCGTTGTAGGGCGACGGAACCGCGGTAATCAACTCAACTGCCCGCTCCATGACCGGATGGCTGGCGACATAAGTGGTTTCGGCTTTGACGAACGACTGAAACAGTTTCAGCTTTGAATCATCACCGCTGGCAAACAAGATTCCCGGTTCGCGGGCAGAGATCCGCAAAATCGCCTGGCTTTCATAGATCGCCTTGCCCGATGTGAACCCCAGATACCCCAGACCACCCCCGAGAACAGCCATCAGGACGAGCAGGATAAGCCAGCGACCGCGCATGAGACGTCCAAGGGCTGCGAACGGGCTGAACTCGGTAGGCTCTTCTTCCTGAAGAAAATCTGCCACTTCAACGCCGGGATCGCTGGGCGCGCCGTTCATCATGTCCTTGTGATCGAAACCTACACCGTCCACCGCACTCACTCCTTAACCAGATACCACAATTCGGCTGCTGTCGTCGCGTTCCCACTTGCCTGCACCCGAGGCGCGACCTTCCAAAACCAGCGAAAGGCGAACGGCGACTTTTAGTCCCGAATAAATCAAAAAATCTGCCCACAGTTTGGGGTTTGCGATCACTTCCGACACAAAGGCCGCGCGACCGCCAGCCCCGGATGTCTTCGGTCGCGACAAACCCATCGCAGCCAGTTCGCGTGTTCCGCGGGTCGACCGTTTGCGGACTTTGAACAAATCACCAAGCTGCCGGGGCGCGCGCGCCACAAATTCGACGTTCGACACAAAGGCCTTTTCAGACGGCTGAAAACAGCGGCTGAAGTATTCGTCATCTGCGATCAGATCCGGCAATGGCAGAGCCCGGTTAAGCGCCCCACGAGCCACAGCGAACAGCCCACCGAACTTACCATCTTTCAGGTACGGCCTGCGGGTCCAAATCTCGTAAAACGAGCGAACACTGCGACTGCATCCGTCCAGATCAATGGACATGCGGCCATAGCTCGCCAAAGCACCACCCGCCTGAAGCGGAGCAATAAGCTGGCGGATCGCGTCCGCATCAACACCAAGGTCAGCATCCAGAAACACAACAACCGGTGCCGCCACGTGATCCAGCCCCATGCGCAACGCATTGGTTTTGCCTGGGGTTTTGGTTTCAAGAACCACCGCGTCTGGGGCGACCTTACGGGCAATTTCTGCCGTGTCATCGTGGCAAGCGTTCGCGATCACGATGATCTGAAATTCGCCCGACCGCATGTCGCAAGTCAGACGGCTCAGGGTCTCGCCGATTACGGTAGCCTCGTTATAGGCAGGAACCAGTATGGCGGCACGCGGCGTCATCACGCTTCTCCGAACGTCAGTGTTCCGCCCAGCGACCCACCAGCAATGAAATTACTGATTTCGCCGACAAGACGACGGTGACCGTCGGAAATGCCTTCGCGAAGCTTTTCCAGCGGGCCTGCGCCCAATTGTTTGTCCAGAACTGAGGACAGGGTCTGTGCGTCCTGCACAATTTCAAGATTGCTCAGATGCGCGAGATTCTGGACGGTGGCCAGCTGATGGTCGTTGCGATGCTCGCCCAGATCGGCACGGCGCGGCATAACGATGACCGGCTTGGCAAATTCGACCGCCGTCAGGATCGATCCCATGCCCGCATGGGCGACCAGAACGTCCGCCTGCTGGACCAGTTCGCGGAACGTCGAACCATCTACGAATGGGCGGGCATCAATGCGTGGTGAGCTGACAGTGGTTACACCAGTTTGTGCGATAATCTGTTCACCCGGATTGGCGAAGGCCCAGTCATCGATGGCGGCCAGCAGACGATCAAAGGGAAGTTGGGTTCCGACGGTCACGAAAATCATAGCTACTCTCCTTACAGATTACAGGACGGACCCAATGAAATTGGCCCCGGTCTTTTCGGCCACCGACGGCCATTGGGTTACAAGCTTGTCAGCATGACGTTTTGCCAGATGCGCCGACAGCGACAGTTCGTTGGCGTTCGCTATGCTGTCGATGAACATCGTGCGTGCGCCGATCAGTTTGGCCATCCGGATCGCCAGATATCCCGGAGCCGCGCCGGTCGAGATGACAACGTGCGGGCGGACTCTCAAAACGATCACCGCAATCTGCAGCGCCGACAGCATCAGTTTCAGTTTGGTGTCCCGATTGGCATCCTTGAAGGTGTAGAAAGGCGCTGGCGCAACTTGTGCCTTGGCTTTCGGATCGACCGTGGCGAAGTGAACATTGCTATTCGCAAAGGCAGGACGCAACCGCAGCAACTGCACCCAATGCCCGCCGCCCGATGCGACGGCCAGAACGCGGTGTTTCTTTGCTGTGTTAATCTTGCGTTTCATGGTCAGCTCCAGAAGTATTCGTTGTCTGGACCTGTTTTAGAGGGTGTATCAAAACGACATCAGACCCGCAAAAGCGCAATGTCACGCGCAATGGAAGAGCCGGATATCCAAAAGGATAGTCCGCCTTGCCCGGATGGGTTGGAAACGTGTTCTGATTGTGGTCAAAGGATGGTTTTATATAGCGCTAAGAGTGCTTTAGCCTTTGCGGGCCACAGTCCTTCGCGGGCCACTTTTGCCCGGGCGTTACGTCCTAGATTCGCCCGCAATTCCGGATCACCGACCAAGCGGCGGACCGCATCGGCGACATCCTGGCTGAGAGCGTACGGCGTCGTCACCGACAGTTTCACACCACAGGTGTCATCGACGATCCAGTCAGGGCCGCCCCGCCGCGCCGAAATGATCGGCAAGCCCCACCGCATTGCTTCGTACAAAACGCCGCCCGCCGGTTCGCGGAAGCTGGGAAAGGCGAAAACGTCGGCGTCGCGATACAAGTCTTCCACCTGCTCTCGCGGAATGCGCCCAAGAAAGGTGACGCGGTCAGCCACACCCAGACGGTCGGCCTCTTGTTTGCAAAGGTCGACTTCTTCGCCTGCTCCGGCGCTGGTCAGCGTGATGCCGGGCCGGTCCTTGAGCAACGCCAAAGCCCGCACCACATCGCGCAGTCCCTTGGTGCGGACTGCGCGCCCGACATGCAGAAGCTTCAATTTCTCGGTACCATCCTGCCTTGTCACAACGGGTGCCACGTCATCTATCCCGAGTTCCAATACAGGTTCGAACCGTTTCAGCGAAATATCCCCCAAAACGTCACGCATATAGGGTGCCACACCCAGAACAATATCGGCCTCGCTGTAACTACGGCGCAACCAGGGATCATTCGACAATCGCCATTTATCCATCACCCGCAAGCGCGTGTACCATGCGGCCGCCCCCATTTCCGACTTGAACCCCTGCGGCGTTTCGAGCGCGCCGCCGAGTGGCCCAATGACGTAAGGTACACCGCAACCATACAGGGGTGACGCATAGCGGGCTGCCTGAGGCATAAGTTGGTGCGCGACATCAAACACCGTTCCGTCTGCCTTGGCCGCTTTTATCCACTTGCGCACATGTCTGCAGAACACCGGCCAGGCGGGCTTTAGCATTGCGTTCAGACGTTCGTTGCGCGTTGCCCATGTCGGCTCGGGCCACGTCACAACGCGGGCTTTCGGCAATTGTTCGGACAGGGGGCGGCGCCCTGCCCGCTCGAATGACAACACCGTCAGATCGACGATCTCGGCCAGCGCTTCGGCCCACTTGAAGGCCACAAAAGCCTCGCCCACATCGGTCCCATCCACGTTGGGCGCAACCAGCAGAACACGCAACTTTGTCATTGTGCCATCTCCGGCCAGGTTTGGAAGGACGCCGCAACCACGCGGCGGAAGTGTTTTGCACGTTCACGGGCCCGGTCACGTCCCGACAGGCTTGCCAAAGACCAGGCCACCGATCGAGACAGGTTGAACCCGGCAAGCATCGTCCAGCAGGCCATCCCGGCCAGCAAACCGCCATGCTTGCGGTGCAGCCGCACGGTGCCTTCGGTCAGCATCACGTCACGCTTGTGGTTCAGCTTTTTGACCGATCCGCCGCCAAGGTGTGTGATCTCACCGACCGGGGCCAAAACCAGCTTCCAGCCCGCATCCCGAAACCGTCTGCACCAGTCGGTCTCTTCGCCATAAAAGAAAAACCCTTCGTCCAAAAGCCCGACGTCTTCCATCGCTGAGCGGCGCACCAACATGTAACAACCCGACACCACGTCGATCTCGCGTTCTGTTTTTCGATCCCACTGGGTCATCTGGTATCGATCAAAGAATGCAATTTTGTTCAGCTTCCAAAGCCCGGTCGTCATCAGGGCAAGGTTCAGCAAGCTGGGGTACCCACTGCCGGTCATCTGCAACGTTCCGTCCGAGTTTAAAACTCTGCACCCCATGACGCCAACGTCTGAACGTGTTTCCATAAACGCACAGGACTTCTCAAGAACATCGCCATGAACCAAAGTGTCCGAATTCAGCAACAAAACGTACTTGCCCTGCGCAACCCGCAAAGCCTGATTGTTGGCAGCCGCAAAACCGCGATTGTCAGAGTTGCGGATCAGGTTGACCGGCGGAAACTCAGCCCGCACCATATCCTGCGACCCGTCTTCCGACGCATTGTCGACCACGAAAACCTCGGCCCTCAGATCGCCAAGTCCTGCAAACACAGATGTCAGGCAATCGCGCAGCATGTCGCTGGTGTTCCAATTGATAATGATGATCGACAGATCCATCGGTAACATTCCCACTCAGAAAAAACTGTGCCGGCGACGCCGGGTTTTCTTGGGCAGCGGCTTGTCCCCGCCACCTTGTTCAAGCCGCTTGGCCTCGCCGCGGCGCATCGATTTCGCCTCGGCCATCCATGCCCCGGAGCCGATCAGGAACATGAACAGAACGAACAAAGAGTTCCACAAATGCACGGTCGCCGCTGCCACCGTGATGCCGAACAATGTAAAGCCCCACGCCCGGCGTGCATTGTTGAATTTTTCCGGCATGTTTTTCTTGGACGCGGCCACAATCACCATACCAATCATCAGCCCAAACAGCATGAACCATGCCGGCAACCCGTACCGCACCGCAATCAGCAGCCAGAAGTTATCCATGCTGTCGGACATCCAGACGGGGCGAACCCAGTCGCCCAACCCAATCCCGAATATCGGATGCCGCGCAACCTCGGCCGTTCCGTAGTTCCAGATGTTGATGCGGTTATAGGCGGACTGTGTCGAGAAGGTGAAATAGGTCACAAACACATGGAACGGCGTTCGGTTCGACATAAGGTCAATCCACAGATAGGCCATCGCGAAAAAACCGAACAACGCTTTCCAGCGCCCCTGCACACCTGTCAGGACGCGCTCCCACCCTGCAACGAACATCTGCATCGCCAGAACAACGTAAGGTCCGCCCGACCCCGAGATGAACGTCGCGACGACAACACCAAGGGTTTTTGCCATGCCCTTTTTGTTTTTGAAGCTTCTCTCCGCGACGATGAAATAGGCGAGCGAAAACGCCGACGCGGAGAACACACCGTACAGAATTGGGTGGTCAAACGGGCCAAAGGCGCGTTCGATCCCCATGCGTTTGTCGATATAGGGCGCTCTGGGTCCACCCAGCAATTGTGCTGCTGTATCGCGCAGGATGTGCCATTCAGTCAGGGCTTCGGGAATTGTGAACACCAGCATGCCAACAACAACACCGACATAGAAATTAGCGAAGGCTGCAAAGTCTTCGTAGTTTCGGATATACAGACGCCCCATCAAGTACGCGCCCATGAATTCGATGACGTAGATCCCGCCGCTTTCGACCCCTTGAGCAAACCCGCCCCATTTGATCAAAGCAAGCGTCGCCCAGAATGAATGGCCAATGACCAGACCATCAAAGATCGTGAACTTCCCGGCCTTTCCCGAGAGAAGCTTGAAAAACATCGGTAGGAAAAGAACGATCAGGACGGCGCGATAGGCAGAAAACCGAAGACCGCCTGCCGTCACCGACACGTTCGGTGGCAGGAGGATCCCGATAAAAAACAAGGCAACGGGGATTGAGACCCCGAACCAGGTTTTCTTCTTTTTCCTGCTATCGCTCATCCTCAGTTGACCCTGACACCATCGGGCAACGGGCGCGAGAGTTTACGTGTCAGCGACAGCGCTGGCTTTTCGACAAGCACCCAACTTGCGATGGCAAAGGGGATGACGACCAAAAGACTGGCACCTGCCAGCATTAACGGCGTCATCGGGCCAAAAACATAGATGACCATCTGCGCCACCGGCCAGCCATAGACGTATATACCATAAGAGATATCCCCTTTTAGCCGCAGCTGTGGCAACCTGTACGCCAACAGACACATCCAGTATCCCAACGCGATGATGAAAACCGGAAGCACCACGTGAGACGTCATGGTGAAGTATGCACCTAAGGCCAGTGCGAAACCAATTCTCCATGACAGGATCAGCCACACCCGAACATGCCAAAACAAGGCACCGAAGAAGAAGGACAACAGCAGAGGCGACATCACCGACAATCGGTACATCAGCGCGTTTCCGGGTTCCGCGTTCAGAATGTCAAAATACCCCCAAAGCCCCAGTATCAAAGACCCAGCAATGACCCATCCCGCAGCATGGCGCAGCAAGCCAAGCCACACAGCCCCGGCGAAAAGCGCATAACAGGCAACTTCATAAAACAGCGTCCACAAAGGTCCATTCACCGCGCCCGCATAGGGATTACCCGCAAAGGCGCCCTCCAGATTGTGCTGCAAAGACACCAACGACAGCCCCCGCAGGACATATATCACGGCCTCGGCGATACTGATCTGCGCACCGCAGGCGACCGCAATCAAAACAGTTACGACCAAAGCTGCCAGCAAGCCGGGGAACACCCGCAAGGCGCGAGCCCGAATGAACATCATCGGGTGGGATATCGTCCGATCGGCACTTGCCGTGACCAGCATCCCTGACAGAAAGAAAAAAATCAGAACCGCAACCCCGCCCAGTGACACGCCAAGCATATGCTCCAAAGGCTCCACCGCCCCAGGCCCCAGCGCCAACGGCCAGGCATGGCTGATCACAACAGCCGACGCCGCCAACAGGCGCAAAAGATCGAGGTTGTTGTTTCTGCCGCGCAAAAGCGCTGCATCAAGGGTCAAACGGGGAACCATGGGACACACTTTACACAGGAGTGATATCAACGGCGCGCCACAGTCGGCGACGGACAATGCGTTTCAAAGACCCGGCCACGGACTGTGCTTTGCGTTTCAGGGAAAGGTGCGATTTCCACAAATCAAAGCTGTTCAACCCAGTATCCTTCGGAACCGGCATTCCCGTAAGGTGCATCGCAAGGCGGCGGCCAAAGACAGATCCGCGTGTATCCAGCAGGTTGGGTTGCGCCTTGGCGATCAGGTCACGGTCGCGCGGTTCAGCAATCAGAGTTCCATTGGCAATCGCCGCTTCGATAATGCGAACACCACGTTCGGTACGGGCCACGATCAGCGACCGACCCGGGTCGGTGTTGCCTTTGGGCGGGTTGTGCCACGGGTCCCCGACCGAAATGTCAGCGAACTCTCCGGTATGGTCAGCGCAGATACTGCAGCGCCATTTGCGACCGGCTTGCAGAACCTGGCCCCAGCCTTCGCCATACGAGATGGCGTCGCTCTTTTGCAGGCTGCCGTCGGCATCGCGCCATGTGGCCTGCATCGTGCCGGGCCATCCGTTACCGCGATACCGCAGATCGGTCAGAGCGGCACCCTTCGGCACAGACAAGCGGTCCAACAGGGCTTCGGTCGCGGCCAAAGTCGGCGCTCCGGCGCAGAAAATTCCGATGGTCACAGCGATCTTGTCGTCAAGGTATTCATCTTGATTGGCCGCCTTGCGAACCGATGCGACATCACAGGGCTTGCCGATAAACGCAAACCGCCCCGGGGTTGCGGCGATTTCTGCCAAACGTTCACCGGGCGACGCCTGAGCATATCGCGACCCCGCACCGCGCAGCATATCCTCGCGCGATTTGCTGATCACTGACCGGTTCAAACGCGGATCATCGTCACGTTGGGCGACATGGGCGACACCGTCAGCTTCCCCCGCCTCGATCAGAGCCAGACCAAGCGCGGTCACCGCGCCGCCGCTGGACCCACGATGGCGGATCTCTTCATCAGCGGCCCACCCTTCCCAGATTTTCAGCACAGGACCCCAGTCACGGTCTGTTTCGTCCTTCGCCGGTAAAGACGCATGATCGGCCCCTGCCCCGGCGCACAGGTTGATCGCCTGATTGGCGGCGTTGAGACCCGCTTCGGTTTGGGCAACAATCGGGCGACGACCATTCGTGACATCGTCTACCATGCGGATCAGTTCCGGGAAGCGGCCAGCACACACACCGCAACCGGTGCACAAATTGGATTGAACGGTTTGGGTGATGGGATCGGGTGAATGGGTCATGCGAAGACCTCCGATTTTGTAGATGTGCCGCATTGGGCGGAAAGACAGTTTTTGAGCAAGAACCAGGCACGCAATCCGGCCATCGCCTCGCCCACCACAGCTGCTAATGCCAGAGCGTAAAGAGGAGCCCCCGCCATCGCCGCCATCAAGGCCGGAATAATCGCCAACGCGCGTAGAATGTTTCCGCGCAAAGGGATCGACGTTTTTCCAAGGGCCAGAGCCAGTTGTGACACCGGCGTGCGTGCGATGCGGATCGCCGCAGCCAACCCCAGCGCCCAGATCAGAGTTTGGTCAATCACGAATGCCTGGCCATAGACGAGGCGGATCACCGGTGCGGCCAGAATACCAAAGCCGAGCAGGAACACAGCCGACAAAGCAAGGTATGATTGCAACGCCGGCCTTGCTGCCTGTGCCAGATTGCCTGCCGCAATGGCGCGGCGGAACTTTGGAGCAAGAAGTGACCCCGCGGCCCGGCCTGCGATCTGTGCGGGTAGCAAGGCCAATTGCAGCGCAACTCCGTACAAACCAAGCTCGGCCCAGCCATAATACCCGGCGACGATCAGTCGGTCGGCCTGAAAGGTCAGGAACAGAAGCCCGGCGTTCAGGATCAAAGGCGCCCCGAAGGTCCAGACGCGAACGGCACAATCACGCTCTAGCAGCAAACGATACCGGCGCTCGGCAACAAGATGCGACAGCAGGAACTGGGCCGCAACCTGAACCACGATAATCCCCAAAAGAGCGCGGTGATCGCCGATCAATGCGGCGAAGACCGGGGTGACGCAGATCATGACAATCGCTGCTCCACCATCGACTATAGCCAGACCGCGATAGTCAAAGTGACGCTCACGACGGCGGTAATCGAGATGCACAAAACCCCGGATCAGCGGTACGAGCGCAAGCAACGCATAGCTGGCAACAGCCGGGCCATCGCTGAACGCCATCGCCAGCGGCACCGCCAAGGCCAACAGAATGATAGCCAGCGCCAAACCGCGCAGAGCGGTGATGCCCTGCAAGTTGTGCTGCAGACCGGGGTCGTCCCCATCATGAGACTGAGCCAGAAGCCGTTCGATCGAAACGTCGCTGGCCATTTCGACCAAACGCAACGCCAGCGCCAAAAGCATGACCTTGCCCAGTTCTTCCGGGCCAAGCAGGCGCGCCAGAATGACAGAGCGCGCCAAGGCGGCCAATTCATTGGCCAGCGGCACCGACCAAGCGGCGGCGCGGCCTTTTATCGTGGCGGACTTCATGATCAATCTTCCAGCGCGCGGATCGTTTCAACGATCCCGTCCATCTGCTCAGATGCCCGACGGAACACGCTGGCAAGCTGCTCATCCAGTTGCTCGCGGGTCGCAAGGCGGCGCGAAAGGCTTTCGCGAACAGCGGCGGCGATGCCCTGTGCATCGTAACAGCGCAAGTCAACCACGTCCTGTTCCAGACCGCATTGGGTGAAAACACCTTCCGCCTTGTCACTATAGCCCAGCCCCAGCGTTGGGACACCCGACGAAAATCCAGCAATCGTGGCATGCATTCGGGCACCGGCGAACCAGTCGAACTTGGAAATCACCCACTTCAGCTCGGTCGCGCTGAAGGTCTGTGGAAGGGTTGCAACACGCCCCTCATAGTCTTGGCCCAGTAGGGCTTCCAGATTACGACAGGCCTCCCAATCGCTTTCGGGGTCGCCTTCGGGGCGGATGACATGCGGCACCAACACCAACTTCATAGCCGGATCGCTGTCCAGAATGGTGCGGGCGGTTGCCAGCAGTTGTTTCGGGTGCGGGTCGGCCAATCCAAAGCTTTTCTGAGCGGTTTCAGGATCAAGGCTCAGCAAGCCACTGGCGTTCAGCCCGGCAACAGGAGTCTTCGGATCGGCCAGCCAATCAGAGATCTGCACAGGAAGCGCCTTTGAAGGGGCGACTTTGGGCAGCAATACGGCCATGTCGACACCCAGGTGATGGCGCATCGGATCAAAGTTATCGCCAAGCGCATCCTTCAGAAACTCGTAACTGCGCTGATCGCGCACCCAAATGGCATGCGCCTTGGACAGAATGTCGACTGCCTCGGCCTTTTTCGCCGGATCACGAAACGGGCCAAGCGTTTGAGGCAACAGGATCAACGGGCGGCCATTGTCCAGCGCCAGACGCTTGTTCCGGCACATCGCCTGAAACCGCTTTTCCCCGTAAAGATCTGTAAAACTGTCTCCACCGCTGACATCCAGAACCGCGCGAGACGCCAGAACGGTCTCGGCAGCGACGTTGCCCACCCCCCCCATGCGAGCCATCGCTCCAACGGTGCGCAGGCAATCTCCACGCCAAATCCGGCGGGTGTTCGACAACCCGATCAGACCGATTTCAGCGGCGTTGGTTCCAAGATCCCAGTTTTCAACGCGACGTCCGCGGCCGTGATCGGCAACGTCGATCACGCTGATGCCACGCTCGCGGATCCCGGCGACGGCCGAATAGCACAAGGCACTGACGCCCTGATTTCCGGTGTTTGGGGCTGCTCCTAGCAAAGTAATCATACGGTTCTCACAGTTTTTTGGCGTAACGGGTTTGCTTGGATTGACCATACGGGCATATGACGCGATGAATAGCGGACAGAAGGCTAAGGAATTGTCCATGGGGTTTGGGGCGCTACTCAAAAGTATCTGGCGACCAGGGTATGCTATCCTTTTGGATAGTTCAGTGTTTTTTCACTCTGACAAAAAACCTATACTTTTAGGGAGCCGGCCGCTTCTTTCGATTATGTGCGCTGTTTTTCTAATGGGATGTGAGTCCGAGCTTCTGGACAAAACCGGGATGTTCAACGACGGCGTCGTGGACCGACAGCGCGTTGTTGCGAACCCCGGTGTACCATCGAAGGCCAGTGGCTGCCGAACGTCGAACAAATCATCTGGCAACATCAGTGGCACCGCGCCGCAACACAGCTATCGTGTTGGCCCCGGCGATGATCTGAAGTTCAACATATTTGGCGAAGATGGCATGTCCGATATCGTCGCCCGCGTTGATGGCGCGGGCTACGTACAGTTGCCGATCGTCGAACTGGTGCAAGTCCGAGGCATGACGACCCGCCAAATTCAGCGAGAGCTGAAAACGGCCTATGAAGAAAACTTTGTCAAACCATGGGTGACCGTTGAACTGGTCAATGCCGAAAGCAACCCGATCTATTTCCTGGGCGAATTCAAATCTTCAGGTGTTCAATATCTGGAACAACCCCGTACATTGCTCGAAGCGCTGGCTTTGGGCGGTGGGCTTACACCGGATGCGTACCTGCCCGGAGCACGACTTTTGCGCAACAATCAGGTTTGTATCGTCGACCTGCACGGTCTTCTGAAAGAAGGCCGGTTTGAATACAACGTCTATGTCAATGGCGGCGATGTTCTGTTCGCCCCGCGCAAGGAAGACATGCAGGTCTATGTGCTTGGCGCTGTTGAGAAACCCCAGTCCGTGCCGTTTGGTGCCGAAGGGCGTACACTTCTTGAAGCGCTGTCTATGGCGCAAGGACCGATCAAGAGCAAAGCGCTGCTTGGCGATGTGCGCATCATCCGCAGCTATTCGACTGTCGAAGGCGAACTGCTAATCGTAGACGTCGAAAAGATGCTGGAAGGCCGCGCGCTGGATTACCCGCTGGAACCCGGTGATGTTATCTATGTGCCGCAAAATGGGCTTGGAAACTGGAACGACGCGATCGATACGATCCTGCCAACGCTGGAGTTGATCGGCGGCATCGTGACACCGATTGTTCTGATCAAAAGCCTGTAAACCAATCAGCGAGACCAAACTCGCCCGGAAGGAATTTTTCGCGAAAGAGTCTTAAGTCACGATCTGTGCGCTGGCCGGGTTCGCTGTACCTTCGCAGTCATTCCGGAAATGTTGTTTTGGCCCCGTCGAAGAATTCCATCACCGCTGCCTGATCTTCGCCACCAAGCCCCGCGGCGGTCAGCATACGGTGAATTTCAGCACATAATGCCGTCATCGGCATCGAAGTTCCGGTCTGACGCGCAAGATCGTTCACCGTGTTCAGATCCTTGACCATATTGTCGATACGACCGGTGCGCCGATAATCCTTTGTGGCAAAGCGCGGCAGGTACTCTTGCAGCAAGGCGCTGTCAGCCCGTCCCCCCTTCAAGGCCTGCGGGATTTTGGCCACATCCACACCGGCATCCATTGCCAGTTGCGTGGCCTCGGCAACCGCCAGAAACCCAAGACCACACAAAACCTGATTGATCAGCTTTGTGGTCTGCCCCGCACCGGATGGCCCCATATGGGTATAATTCGATGCCACATGACGCAGAGCCTGATACGCTTTCTCGACATCCTCGGCCTTACCGCCAGCCATCAACGTCAGGTCTCCGGTCAGTGCTTTCGTCACGCCCCCGGACAAGGGGCTGTCGACCCAAGCCAACCCGCGCTCTGACGCCTTTTCGGCTAACACGCGGGTGGCGTCCGGTTCGATCGAGGACATATCGATGATGATCGTTCCTGGAGCCGCTCCATCCGCAATACCATCGGTACCAAAAGCCGCCAATTCGACAATGCTGGAAGAATTGAGGCTCGTGATCACGAAATCAGCACTCCGGGCAGCCTCAGCGGCAGACCTCGCAGAACTGGCTCCTTTTGCGACCAAAGCTGCTACCCTTTCGGCATCCAGATCGAAAACGGCAAGGCTGTTCCCGGTCTGTAAAAGCCGCTCTCCGATTGCGGCGCCCATAACCCCCGCTCCGACCAGACCGATCCGTTCGCTCATGTGAGTGCCTCCCAGAGACGAAATTTCGACAGCCCCGAGTACCGGACGTAACGGGTTTAAAGCGAGGCGGTGATACCGCCATCAACAAACAGGGTGTGGCCGTTGACAAAACTCGATGCAGGCGACGACAGGAACACGCAGGCGCCCACCAGTTCCTCGACGTTGCCCCAGCGTCCTGCTGGCGTCCGTTTTTCCAACCAGGTTGTGAACTCAGGATCCGCAACAAGCGCGGCGTTCAGTGGCGTATCAAAGTATCCCGGCGCGATGGCATTGCACTGTACCCCGTATTTGGCCCAATCGGTTGCCATCCCTTTGGTGAGGTTCGCAACCGCACCCTTGGTCGCCGTATAAGGCGCAATCCCGGGCCGGGAGAGTGCGGTCTGAACTGAGGCGATATTGATGATTTTGCCCGCACCGCGTGCAATCATATGGCGCCCGACTGCTTGCCCGACGTGAAAAACACTGGCGATATTGGTCTGAAGCAGGCGTTCGAACGCATCTGCGGGGAAGTTTTCAAGCTCGGTCCGGTGCTGCATTCCTGCGTTGTTCACAAGGATGTCTATCGCGCCTGTTTTTTCTTCAAACCCGTCGATTGCGGCGCGAACAGCTTCGTGATCGGTCGCGTCAAAGGTCAAGGTGTGAACCGTTGCACCTTCGTCAGCAAGAATCTTCGCCGCCGCCTCCAGTTTCGCGGAGTCGCGCCCATTCAGAACGATCTCGGCCCCCGCATTGGCCAACCCGCGCGCCAGGGCGAACCCGATGCCCTGAGAAGACCCTGTCACCAGAGCGCGACGCCCGGTCAGAGAAAAGAGGTTTACCGTTTGCATCGTGACACCCATTGACCAGCCTGAATTGTGACGGATAACTTGTTATCGTTAACACACCCTGTCAAGCGGGGAGTCTGCACCTGTCACCCCCAGAACACCCCGTCTTGCAACGGCGCCAGCCCCCCTTGAGGTCTCCATGAAAACAGTCACCGTTCACGACGCCAAAGATCTCAGGATTGAAACCCATCCCGCGCCGGAACCCGGTCCGGGTGAAGTCCTGATCCGGATGCAGTCTGGTGGGATCTGCGGGTCGGACCTGCACTATTATAATCATGGCGGCTTCGGAACGGTTCGCCTGCGGGAGCCGATGATCCTGGGTCACGAAGTGGCTGGCACCGTCGCGTCGCTTGGACCGGGAGTTGAGGGCCTGACACAGGGGCAGCTTGTTGCCGTTTCTCCATCGCGCCCCTGCGGCGCCTGCACATATTGTCAGAACGGCGCGCAGAACCACTGTATGGACATGCGGTTTTACGGGTCGGCCATGCCCTTCCCCCACATTCAGGGCGCGTTTCGCGAATTGTTGGTGGCCGACGCCAGCCAATGCGTGCCCGCAGATGGTTTGACCAGTTCCGAAGCCGCAATGGCCGAACCGCTGTCGGTTGTACTTCACGCGGCACGGCTAGCCGGTGACCTAATGGGAAAACGTGTGCTTGTGACGGGCTGCGGCCCAATCGGCCTTCTGGCCGTTTTGGTTGCGCGGCAAGCTGGCGCGATCGATATCGTCGCCACCGATATCACGCCGTTTACCCTTGCAAAGGCCCAGAACATTGGCGCCGATACCGTGGTCAATATGGCCGAGGATCCTGACGGTTTGCAGGCATTCACCACCGACAAAGGGTACTTTGACGTGCATTTCGAATGTAGCGGCGTTGCTGTCGCCCTGACCGCCGCCGTTCCAGCGATGCGACCGGGCGGGACAATCATCCAGTTGGGATTGGGCGGCGACATGACGCTGCCTGTTCAAACCATGACGGCCAAGGAATTGATCATTAAAGGGTCGTTCCGGTTTCATCACGAGTTTCCTCTGGCCGTCAAAATGATGCAGACGAGGCGACTTGATGTGTCGCCTCTGGTCACACATGTCGCGCCAATGGAGAATGCCTCTGAGGCGTTCGACCTTGCGTCAGACCGAAACCGGTCCATCAAGGTACATCTGTCGTTTTAGGGTTCGACGGGCCGATGAAAATCGCCCTTCGGTAAGCCCCCAAACCATCTTGATGTCTCCGGCGGCATGTGCGGACCCTTTCAATCTTAATAATGGTGTAGACGGTGGAAAAGCGACGCCTCCATTTTTAAATTCCGATAATCCCTTCTTGGTTTTGAGCCCAAGGTGCCCCGTCAAAACATTTGGCTTTTTGCGGTTTTGATTTTACGCTTTTGTTGGAAGAATTGTTGGGCGGCACCAGTCCCCCCTCTCGCGGGCAGAAATACGCTCGATATGCAGTTTAAAACAGTTTTCGGGTTTGTAGTTTGCAGGATAGGATTCAGATATGATGCTTCGCTTTGCGCTCCCGCTTACAATACTGGCTCTGCCAGCTCTTGCAGATTTGCAGGACAAGTCAGCCTGCCGGGCAATCGTCGAAATTTATCCCGGAACCACGCTCGGTCGGCTGGCAGACAACTATTTTGGCGATATCAACTATCGATACGCCATTCTTCTGGCCACCAATGCCCGCTCCGGACAGGGGTTTGATTTTATTTCTGACCCGAACACTTTGCCGATTGGAAAGTCACTGTGCATCCCTCAGATCACCGAGGCAGAGGTCGAAAAGAACCGCTTTCTGACCTATGAAAAAGCCGTTACCGACATGGCTTTGCCCTATCCGTCCGAGGTTTCATCCGACCTTGATGGAATTGTTACCACTCAACCAGCGACCGTCGTCAGTTGGGTGCGCTCGGATCAGGCACTGGGCCCCACCGGCTGGTCTAGCAAGGTTGGTCAAACCATACAGGTCAGTGGCCAGACCTGGGTCACACTGGTCCCGCATCTGCAAGAATTTTGCCAGACCTATATCAAAGACCGCGGCGTAGACGGGCCGGCTCTTACACTGCGCCTGCAACAGCGCCTTGGACTTGCCCCGCAAAGCGCTCAGACGCATTTCGTTGAATTCGAAGTGGAAAACTCCAGTTCATATGATCAGATTTTTCGACCCTGCGTTGATCCCGATGTGTCGACAAACACCTGTAAGTTCGGCGCATTCCCAAACTGTTCGACTTTGAAGATCGACAGTGGCACGGCAGAAGAGCGCGATGCCACCTTAGACGAAAAAGCCCAATGCGCCCGGCACTATAGCTTTTTTACGGGTCAGTATTATCATTCTTACGGGATATCACTGCCGACCGAATTTCCGTGGACATCGCTGGGTTATACCTTCGATTGGGCGCATCAACCCGTGGGTGTCAGTGATCAGCCGTCGTTCATTCAATATGGGGAAAGCGAATATGTTCTGCCCAAGGGCGCGGCCGTGACCGTCAAATCTGTGACACCAACGCTTGAGTACTGCAAACCCCGCTAGGATCAGGACTCGCAAACAGAAATCAACTATTGCAACGCAGGTGCCCTTAGCCCCATTGGATGCGCTGCTCTAAGTCTTGTCTGGTCTCCAAAACATCGCACCGTCTATGCGGCATCCTTCGATAAGCCCATGTCAGTGGACAATGCACCCTCAAAGCCGGTTCTGTTGACAGATGCTTTGAGGTGCTCAGATTTTGGCAGGGGTCAGGATGGCATGGGTGCGAGGCGACATCATTCGGAAAACAAGACATTCTTGTCCGTGTTTCAGCCAACACCCTGTCCTGCGGCCATTGTTCACCCAGTAAGTTCGGGACTCGGGATTCTAACTCTGTTAACGGTTTGGGACCGCCCTCTGGCGCCAAACTGTGCGTTTATTGTTCGCACATCCGCTGCGATTGGAACGACCCAATGCCGATACATATTTCTTCAGGTTCCAACCAACAAACTGCAAACGATCTCACAATTGTCACAGAGCCGGTCGAAGACCCAGGTGTTTTCGCGCTCAGTATTCCGGGCGATTCATCGACCACTGAAACCATCGCGGACGGAGAAACCCGCTCTGAAACGCTGGAAACGACAACCGACACGGATTGGTTCAGGATCGAGCTGAACGCTGGGGACCAGATCAGAATTGAAGTGACCGGCGTGGATCATGACGCCGGAAACGGTCTGGACGCGCTGGTGAACCCATATGCGGTTTTTTGGAATCCCATCGATGGCAGCCTTTTCCATCAAGGCGACGAAGGATCTTTAAAGGCAGGACTGCCCGTAACCGTATCAACCAGTGGCACCTATTTTATCGAGGTTGGCAGCGCCATTCTGGGCGGCACGCCTTATGCCGGAGATTACGAACTGGAAGTATTTTTGGTTCCACCCCCTGCTGTCCCCCCGCCGGGACCGCTTGAAGCGATACAAGGTGAACATCGTTGGAGAACCAACGATCCCTTGCTTATTTATTTCTTACCCGAAGACCTGCTGGTCGGCGGCTTTACGACGTATGAAACGGCAGTAGACCAACAAGCCAGAATCTGGGACCTGATTGAAGGGGTCGAGACCTTTCTCGACATTGAGTTCCAGATCACAACTGACCGGGCCCAAGCGGATATCGAAATTGGCATCACGGATCTTGACGGAAATACGACCGGCTCGGCCCAGTTGCCCCCTGATCCTGCGTGGCCAAGCACGAAATACCTGCTGCTCGATTACTATTACGTCGGATCCTCGGTCATAGGCCCCAACGGACCGGCGATTGGATCCCTTAAAGCGGGAGAGTTCGGCACCGCAAATGTGTTGCATGAACTGGGGCACATACTTGGGTTGGGACATACCCATGATTCATCGGGTGAAACGACCAATTTGCAGGGTGTTACCTCATTCAGCGACACGGGAGATTTCGGCCTGAATTCCCACGCATATACGGTCATGAGTTACAACACACCATCGGCCTTTGGGGCTGGGATAACCGGGCACAGTTTGGGGTACGCCGCCTTGGACATTGCTGCTTTGCAAAACCTTTACGGGGCGAACACCACGCATGCGGCAGGTGATGATATCTATGATCTGGATGACACCAATGCCACCGACAGTGGGGCCGGGTATATGGCGATCTGGGATACCGGTGGCACCGACATGATCCGCTATACCGGCACAAAAGACGCTACCATCGACCTGCGCGCCGCAACGCTGCAATACGAGAACGGTGGCGGCGGGTTCCTGTCCTATGTGGATGGGGTCAATGCCGGTCGTACCATCGCCAACGGTGTGATCATCGAGAATGGCACCTCCGGGTCGGGCAACGACTGGATCTATGGCAATTTCCGCGATAATTTTCTGAACGGAAACGAGGGTGAAGACACGCTGCTGGGTCTTGCCGGAAATGACAGCCTGCGCGGAGGTCCTGGTGGCGATGTCCTGAACGGCGGCGCTGGCGTCGACTTCGTGCTTTACGACGACTCCGGTGTCGGTGTGACGGTGGATCTGACGGAAGATGGTGGCGGCTTTCAGTCAGCCTCTGGCGGCACGGCAGATGGCGATGTGATCTCGGGGTTCGAGAATGTGTATGGTTCGGACCATGCCGATGATCTCACCGGCAATACCGGGGCCAACCAGCTGATCGGAGGTGCCGGGGCCGACACGCTGCGTGGCGGTGACGGCGATGATCTGCTGCGCGGTGATGCCGGAGCCGATGTGCTGGAGGGTGGCAATGACTCTGACTGGGTGCTGTATTACGGCTCATCTGCCGGGGTGACGGTGGATCTGACCGAGGTTGGTGGCTTCCAATCCGCCTCGGGCGGCGACGCTCAGGGCGACGTGATTTCAGGCTTTGAGCATGTCTGGGGGTCGGATCATGCGGATGATCTGACGGGCAACGCCGACGACAATTACCTGCTGGGCCGGGATGGTGACGATGATCTGGATGGCGGCGCGGGCGATGACACCATGCGCGGCGGGCTTGGCGGCGACACGCTGGAAGGCGGCGACGATACCGACCTGATCGCTTACAACACCTCGACAGCCGGTGTGACAGTTAATCTGACCGAGGTTGCGGGCGTCCAGTCGGCGTCAGGCGGAACGGCGGATGGCGATGTGATATCGGGCTTCGAAAACGTGGCCGGTTCGGATCACGCTGATGTTCTGACCGGAAACGACGGGGCCAATGTAATGCTGGGTCTGGACGGCGCCGATACAATGGATGGCGGCGGCGGCGACGACATCCTGCGCGGTGGCGCGGGTGCGGACACGATGGAAGGCGGCACAGGCAACGATTGGGTTCAATATGCCGGATCAGCATCAGGTATAACTGTGGACCTGACCGAGGTTGCCGGGTTCCAGTCGGCCATTGGCGGCGATGCCGACGGCGACGTGATTTCCGGGTTCGAACATGTCTTCGGTTCAGATCACGGCGATGATCTGACCGGCAACGACACGGGCAACGTGCTGATCGGTGGCGACGGGGATGACATGATCAACGGCGGCCTGGGCACCGATTACCTGCGCGGTGATGCGGGCGCGGACGGTTTCATGTTCAACACGGACCTTGCCGACAACATTGACACAATCGCAGATTTCAGTGTGGGCGAAGATACCATCCACCTGAACAACGCGATCTTTTCCGGACTGGAAGTCGGCGCCCTGGCGGCCTCGGCCTTTACTGCAAATCTGACGGGTGAAGCTGAAACCTCGGACACGCGGATCATCTATCAGACGGACACCGGCAACCTCTACTACGATACTGACGGCCTGGGCGGCGCAGCAGCCGTGCAGTTTGCAACCCTGACCGGCACCCCTGCCCTGACGCAGGACGACTTTGTTGTGGTTGAACTGATGATTGACATCGCAAGGCTGGCCGATGATCCGTATGAATCAATCTACGGTCTTCGGGACGACACGTCCTCACGTGGGGTCGATTTGGCTGGTGCTTTGATCACCGCCACATATGTGGATGGGTCCAGTGAATCGCTAACATGGCAGGCCCTGGATCCATATACCAATGGCGGTGTTACGGGCGCGGATTTCAGCATGTTCTTCGGCTATCAATCGCATGAGTTGACGACCAGCAAGCTTCTGACATCGCTGCAAATTGACCTTGCGCCCTCTGGTTCAGTGTTCGATTCGACCGTCGTCGATGAGACGGACGGTGACTATGCCGGGGGCTCGACGCCGGGTTCGAAATTCGGTTTTTCGTTTGAGGTTTCTCCTGAATACGACGTATTGGCAGGGACTGTCACCGCAACCTATTCAGGAATTGTGAACCTGGTCGGAAGCCCGGCGGATGGCGACCTATACACAACGATGATCATCGATTTCTCAGGCCTCTCTGGCGGCGGCTTCCGTGGCGACCTGAGCTGGAACTCGGACATCGACACGATGGAATACCTTGGTGACCTGATGCCAGCAGGGACCGACGCTGCATTGGCAGGCGAAGATATCCTAACTGGCACGGCAGAAGCAGACTTTCTGAATGGTTCGACTGGGGATGATATCCTGATCGGATTGGCCGGGAATGACGTTTTGAATGGCGGTGCCGATGCGGATGAGTTCGTTCTTGCCGACGGGTCGGGGCATGATGTGATTATCGATTTCGACGTCTCAAGCGGCGATTTCCTGAACATATCCGCGTTCGGCTTTGATGATTTGACTGCCGTTCTGACCGCTTCAACGGATATTGGGCCTGATATGGTCATCGCATTGGATGCTGACGATAGTGTGACACTGATTGGCATCAATCAGGCGGATCTACTGATTGACGACTTCTTGTTGCACCCCGCAATCTGATTGGAAAACTCTGCAAGAATGCGGCCCGGGATCCTATGTCCGTCATAAGAGTTTATGGAACCAAGAGCGGCATAAACTAAGTGAGAATATGGTTTATCTGGTTGGTTTGATTATGCGGCGCGTTGGATGCGATCAGCAGTAGATCAAAAAACGAATTGAAAGTTCTGTATTAAAACAGAAGCTTGCATGGAGGATGCTAAGTGGGAAACCACTATTCTCACCTGAGTTAGGAAGAACATCAAAGGATTGCCGAGCGGCTTAAAGCCAAACTACCTGTCGCACAGATGGCGGATCAGCTGGGTCGTGATGCCTCAACGATCTATCGCGGCATCAAGCGGAATCGATACATCGACACCGAACTGCCCGAACTGAACGATGACTACGCGGTAGGTGCTCAGGACATTTACGAATGCGCCCACGCCATTCACCGAAAGATTAACGTTTACCTGCAGTGATCAGCCCCACCTGAGTGGTCCAGTTTGAATGTTAATGCATGATTGGCCTGGGTTCATCGGAACGATGGTTTCTGGTACCGGCGGGCGGTCACCAACAGGTTTAGAGGCCCCCTTGGCTTTCGCAGATGACGTTCTACTTCTCCCGGGAGATTGAATTCGCAATGCGCTGTCGGGCAATGGCTCATGACGCCCTTGGTTCGGCTAATCAAGCGTCCACGCCCCCCTTTTGATGCCCAGGCTGCACGCCGTGCGGTGGATCTTCAGATAGGTGGCGTCGATTATTGCGGTCTTCTTCTCGCCTTACTCGGCAACCAGTACCGCCATCATCTGGGCAAAGATGCCCTTGTCATTCCATCGTTTGCAGCGATTGTTCAGGGTCCTGTGTGGCAGAATTCTTTTGGTGCATACCGCCAGCGCAACCCATTGCGATTGATGAAGACAATCACACTCGGAATAGGTCGGCCATCGACTTGCGGATTGCCGTTGGGCTTCGGGAAGAGTGCGCCAAGACGCGCCATCTGCACATCGTTCCAACTGAATATAGACGTGACATCGTTCTGTTTTCACATAGTGATTCACGTCGCCACTCGGAAAACAATGAGTCCTGACACTACTGAAAGCCAAGGCGCACATATCATTAGCCTAGTTTGCGAATATGGGACAACGTCAGATTTTCTATTGGTTGGTTTTTGGATCCAAAAGTTTGTCCAGATCCGGACTTTGCGACTGATCCGCCGAAAGCATCTCACCACCTTCAGCGAAGTCCTCATCAGTGGCAAAATAGTCAGGAGAGCCAGGTGGCGGATACTTTACCTTGCCGGAAAACCTTTCAAGTGCCGCACTGGAAAAGCGTGGAAACGGTAGCTCCCGTTGTCGGCGCCAGCGTGCGACTTCCTGATGCGCTTTTTCTGTTCTTGCCGCATCCAAGCCGGTATCGCGGCTCCAGTAGAGTGTCTGCGACGGGAACGCAAAAGCAGATCCGGACGCATCCACAATCTCGCCAATCCGCATCAGAACGTCTTCTCTGATGGAATAGAAATCGTTCCATTCTCGTGTCTTGGCATGAATGCGCAGGTCAATATTCAGCGATGACTCGCCATATCCGACAAAGCGGACGCGGATCGTTTCAGGTTCGATCCGCGGATGGGCATGCAGCATTTCGCGGATTTTCGCCAGAACATGCCGCAGTTGTTCCATGTCGGTTTCAAAACGCAGCCCCAGCGCCTCGTGGATCAGCATCGTGTCGCATTGCGCCCAATTGACCAGCTGCATGTCTACAAACTGAGCGTTGGGGATGGAAATCCGGGTCCGGTCAATCGCGCGAATCTGGGTGGACCGCACGCCGATTTCCTCGACCGTTCCGGACGTGCCGCCAAACGTGCAGAAATCGCCAACCCGCACGGGCTTGTCTATGAACAGGATGAAGCCGCCGATCAGATTTTCAAGTGTAGGGCGAGCTGCCATTGCGACCGCAATCCCACCAATGCCGAACCCGGTGATCACGCTCAGCACCGGCACGCCCAGTTCGGCTGCACCATACCCGAGTATGAACAGGCCACCGATCGCGCCGACAACCCGTCCGGTCAGCCAGAACAGGGCGTCATCAAGGCCGCTTGTGTTGCGCGTGTCATGGACGATTGTTCCGAAGAACACCTTTGATGCCAACCAGACGGACCAGGCGGCCGCCGCATAAAACACCGCTACTAGGCAGGTCTCGGAAATCTCGAAGAAGCGTCCGGACGTATTGATCTGCAGGGAGAACAGGTATCTGAGCCACAGGACCATGGCCATGATGCCAAGCGGGCTGAGCAATCTTAGGCGCGCCAGCTGCACCGCATCGCTGGTCAGCCGTTGCGTCAGAAGCGTATGCCACGCACGCGCCACGAAATACACGGCCAGCGACGCGGTCAGTACAAGAAGTATCTTCCACGCTGGGGTATCCAGAACCGTTCTGGTCAGGATATCGGGCATACGCTCGATCACCGAGGTGGGGATCCATGGTCCGGCCAACTGGCGCCCCGTGCTGACCCAGGATTTGAGGGAAACAGAGGATCGAAGCGGCAGTTTTCTCAGTCCCGCAAGGAACCGCGGCGCGCTTTGAACAGTGTCTGCGGAAAACAGGTATTCACCGGCGCGGTCGCCCTGCGCAATTTCAACGATACGCAGCGGAGTGCCGGGCAAACGGAACCCGGTGGTGGATTGATCATCAAGCGTGTCAGTTCCAGGAAGGACCGCAACGTTAATGGGTTTCACACGCCCTAAGATGTCCAGAAGGGACAGGGCCGTTTCCGTCCCAACCTCGCGACGCGCGGCCAGCGGCACCTGGGACAGGTCGATCAGGGCCCTGATTTCGTCGATAACAAAAGTAACCCGGGCTGCATTCACCCTGTCCTGTTGTTGCCAATATGCGCTCAGGGACGCTTCCAACTCATCGCGCAGGCGGTACATGGAATGCAAAGTGCTGCGCGGGCTCTCTGTACGGATTGGGGCGACTTCCGCGATTACAGGGTCGTCTGTCGCCCTGCCAGGCGCGCTGGCGACTAAATCCTGGGTCGCCATCTGCGCCAAACCCTGGGATGCGCCAAAGACCACGACAAACGTCACGAGCAGGAACCTGAAGATAGCCATGTTTTCTCCTTCGGATCAGAAACGCATTCGTCGAGCCCAATTCGCGCGCGGTGTAAATTGATTTGCGCATGCCCGCAGGCAGCACCGGACCTTCGCCACCATGAATAAAGATGTGGAGCCTCCGTTTTGGTCATTTGGCGCCAACACGGGGATTGCCGTTATGCTGTTGTCAGTCGCGGCTTCGTCGGTTCGCGGCGCCGCAGTTCAGGTCCCCTGACAGGTTTTCGCGCCACTTCCGGGGCGTCTGCCCGGTCCATTTTCGAAAGGCACGGCCAAAATTGCTGGTGTCTGTATACCCGACGCGCACCGCGATTTCTGAAATGCTCATTTCCTCGCGCAACAGCAACTGGAACGCTGTCTGTCGCTTATACCGTTCAACGATCAGCGAAAATGTCGTGCCGTTTTCCATCAGGGTTCGCTGCAACGATCTGGGGCTCACGCGCAGTGTTTGCGCGACCTCCTCCAGACTGGAACAGCCGGTGAGCGCCGCGCATCGGATGGCGTGCTCAATCGTCTGTAAATTTTGTTGAGAGTTCATGCGCTGGATCAATGTGGTGCCTTTAGGAAACTGTCACTGATGCCGCCAGCCTCGCATGATGGCACGTGGTTTTTTGGTCCGTCTGCGCCATCCGGGGTGCTGTTCCGGGTTGGCGCGAAATGACCAAAACCGATCAAAAAAAGTGATAAATGTGGACGAATTCCACAATCGCAATATCATCAGCTTTGGGGTAAAGGGGGGAAGATGGAAAACATTTCGGCATGCAGGGCGGCCTATCTGATCCCGTTCATCGAGGTTTTGCGCGACATCGGCACGCCGGTCGAACGGGAACTCGAGGCGGCAAAACTGCCCGTGCAGGTGGAAGAGACACCCCAAGATTTCATCAGCAATATCCTCGCGATGGAGTTCCTTGGCCGAAATGAGCGTCGCGAAGGACTCGACGATCTTGGCTGGTTGTGGGCGCAACGTTTTTCGGCGTCGACCTTCAGTAACGAACTGACCGAAGCACTGCGCCCCATGCCCACCGTCAAGGCGCGACTCGATGGTCTGGCCAAGCTGATCAGACTGGAAGATTCCGACACACGGGTCGGCGTGATCAAATCCAATGGCACGGCCGAGATTTTCTGCGACGGCGCCCCGCCCGAAGGATTGGGGGGCGTCTCCATCTCGGAATGGACCCAGGTCATGGTGCTGATCGAGACAGTGCGCAGTATCACTGGCAGCAACTGGTCCCCCGACGAAATCCGGTTCAAATCGGATTTCGACGTTTGCGATGCCGCGCGACAGGCCAACCCCAGAACGCGCTTCATCAAGACATCGAACCACACCTCGATCGTCGTGCCCGCGTCGGTTCTGGCGATGAGCAAACCGATCTCTGCCCTGTCATCATCGCCCGAGACCGCGCTTACCCTGCCCTGCGCGCTCGATACGGCGGGCAATCTCAAACGCCTGTTGCGTCCCTATCTGCGCGAGACGGCGCCCAAGATCGATGTCCTGGCCGAAATCGCTGGTACAAGCCAACGAACGCTGCAACGCAAACTCAAACACGAAGGCGTCAGCTATTCGCAGCTGATCGAAACCACGCGGTTCGAACTGGCGACAGAGATGCTGGTCAATCCTGACATTCAGCTAATCGATGTTGCGATGACGCTTGGCTATGAAAACCAGTCTAATTTCGGGCGCAGTTTTCGGCGTATCGCGGGGATCAGCCCGGGCAAATATCGCCGTGCTTTGCTTTCTCAGAAATATGCGGCCTGAACTGGCGCGATCTGACCAAACCGACTCTCCGGCTCTATCCATAAAGATGACGCGACGAAGCAAATCGTGCCTGCATGTGCAGGCATTCTGCTTCGCGTAGCATGCCCAGGCCCGCTTCGGGTCAGGGCGTTTCATCAACATGGCGCAAGGAGATAGACCCATGCCCGATACAATGCTTGTCGTCGTTTTCGACACCGAACCGGCGGCCTATGATGGCGCTAAAGCGCTAAAAGACCTCCATTTCAACGGTGAAATCACGCTTTATGGCCACGCTGTGATATCCAAGTCTGCCGACGGCAAGGTCTCGATCATCGACGCCGATGACGAAGGTCCGATCGGAGCGGCCTTTGGGTCGCTTGTCGGCGGTATGGTGGGTCTTCTGGCCGGCCCGGCCGGAATGGCCGCAGGCATGCTGGCAGGCGCATCGGGCGGGATGATCCGCGATCTGACCGTCGCCAATTTCGATGACACATTCATCGACGATGTTTCAAGCGCCCTTGCGCCTGGAAAGTGGGCCGTGCTGGCCGATGTTTTCGAGGGCTGGCAGGCGCCACTGGATCAGGAAATGACTGATGCCGGCGGGATCGTTCTGCGCCGTTCGAGGATTGATGTCGCCGACGCTCAGGCCGAACGCCGGGCCGATGCCCTGCAGGCCGAATGGGACGCGACCAAAGCGGAAGCAAAGCAGGCAAGCGACGATACCAAGGCCGCAGTTCAAGCCAAGCTCGACGCGCTTAAGGACGCAATGCAGAACGCGAGCGACGACGCCAAGGCCAAATGGAATGCGATGGAGGCAGAGGCCAACGCCCGGGTCGCCGCGCTCGAGGACCAGATGGCCAAGGCCTCGGCAGAATCCAAGGCCAAGTTCGAAAAGCGTGTCGCGGATATCAAGGCTGACTTGGCCGAACGGGGCGAAAAGCTTTCGAAAGCCGCAAAGCTCGCCGGTGAAGCCCTGGCATGACGTGCAACGCCGCGTTGCCGGTCCGGCAACGCGGCGGACATCCGTTCGGGACCTCATCAAGAAGGAAAATTGATTATGTCAGAAGGCGACACGCAGGCGAGGATCGCTCAGCCCACTTCGTTCATGCCGACCTGGTTTCTTGCACTTGCAACAGTTCCGATCCTCCTAGGGCTTCTGTATTTCTGCCGGGATTTTCTGATACCGATCGCTTTGGCGCTGCTTCTTTTCATTCTGGTTACCGCCTTCATCCGGCGTTTGCAGTCGATAGAAATTCTCGGATGGGCACCACCGCGATGGGTTAGCTCCCTGATCGGGATCGGCATGTTCTTTCTGGCCATCATCTTTCTGGCAGCGGTGATCTCGGACCAGATCGCGGCCATGACCGACGCTGGACCGCGTTACACTGCTCGGTTTGAGAGCCTGCTTGCCGATGTTACGGAAGTGATCGGCGATCAACGGGTCGCGGCACTCAGAAGCGCCGTCGCGGGTATTGATCTGGGTGCCTGGGTTTCGACCGTGGTCGATACCGTGAGCGGGCTGCTCGGTGTCGTCTCGCTGGTGCTGCTCTATCTCGGGTTCATGTTGGCCGAACGCGGGGCGTTTTCTGAAAAACTGCCGCGATTGTGTGCCTCTCGGGTCGAAGCCGCGCGTCTGACGGCCACGCTTCGGTCGATCTCGGAAAGCGTCCAGCAATACATGTGGATCAACACAGTCACCAGCGCCTTGAGTGGCCTGCTTGCCTATATCGTTCTGAAGCTGGTAGGCGTAGATTTCGCAGCATTTCTGGCCCTGTTCGTCTTTCTGGTGAACTTCATTCCGAATATCGGATCGGTTCTGGGCGTCATCCTTCCGACGCTGGTGGCGATTCTTCAGTTTGACGGGTTGATGCCCGCCGTGATCGTGGCCGTCGTCTATGGCGGCGGGGACGCGATCATCGGCAATGTCGTGCAACCTGCCATGCAGGGCAAATCGCTGAACCTCAGCACCATCATGGTCATGATTGCCCTGACGTTCTGGGGCGCGATGTGGGGCGGCGTGGGTGCTTTCATGGCAGTGCCGTTGACGATGGTGACGATGATCGTCTGTGCCGAGATCCCGGCTTTGCTATCCGTCGCAATTCTGTTGTCGAGCGATGGCGTTTTGCCGGGAACGAACGCGGCTCATGCAACCGATACGTCGGGATAGTCTCCCCGGAGCGTGAATTTGCCGCTGTAAATGGCGTGAAATGACCAAATGGGTCGCGCTATCTCGAATATTCACTGAATTGTCTTTGCGTATGGGCGCGGGTTTCGCGCCGATCCCTCAAACCCCTGAGGCAACCAAAAGGAACAATCAATGTACAAGGCTCTTACCACCGCACTTCTGGTGTCCACCTGCCTGGGCAGCTTGGTTCTTGCCGACGGAACAGCCATGAAGTTCACGACCGACATTCCGCCGGAGATCACGATCCCCGACACACTCGAAACTCGGTTTGGCACGCTGACCTTTGACGGCGGTTTTCCCACCGAAGAAACGGCACAGAAAATCTATGACCAAATCGATTTCCAGCGCGCTGTGGAAAGTGTCCTGATGACGACCCCCGGGGCCTCGTTGCAGGGCTTCCGCAAAGGGATGCAGGAATTCGGGCCGGACAACGAGACCGCGGTCATCTGGACCCAGCGCATGGACAGCAAGGTTCAGTTGCTGACCCCGAACACGACCGTTGTTTACGTCTTCATGTGGATGGACACGTCTGATGGCCCCTTGGTGATGGAAGTGCCGCCCAATGTGCTTGGCATCATCGACGATCACTGGTTCCGCTATGTCACCGATTTCGGCAATGCCGGTCCCGACAAGGGCCAGGGCGGCAAGTATGTCCTTCTTCCACCCGGATACGAGGGGGAGGTGCCCGAAGGTCATTTCGCTGCACCGTCCACCACCTATGGCAATTGGCTTGTGATGCGCGGATATCTGGAAAACGGCAGCCCGGACCCCGCCGTCCAGCGGATCAAGGATCAGTTCCGTGTCTACCCGCTGGGATCGGACGATACCGATCAACTGAACATGGTGGACGTCTCGGGCAAGGTGTTCAACACCATCCACCCGTCGGACATCCAGTATTTCCACGAGCTGAACGAGATCGTTCAGGAAGAACCGAACGCGGCCCAGAGCCCCGAAATACTGGGGCTGCTGGCTTCGATCGGGATCGAGAAAGGCAAACCTTTCAACCCTGACGAGCGGATGACGGCTATTCTGACCGAAGCCGCCAACGTGGGTAGCGCCGCAGCGCGGGTGATGCTGTATCGCAGCCGGGATCCCGAGGCGCCGATCTATGAAAACAGCGGTTGGGAGGCGCCTTGGGTCGGCAACAGTTCGACCTTTGAACGTGATGGCGTTCGCCTGCTGGATGCCCGGACCCGCTTTCACATGTACGCAACCGGCATCACCCCTGCGATGGTCAATCCGGTTGTTGGCAAGGGGTCGCAGTACATTGCCGGTATGCGCGATGCGGATGGCAACAGTCTGGACGGCAGCAAGACCTACAAGGTGACGCTGCCGCCGAATGTGCCAGCCAAGGATTTCTGGGCGTTCACGCTTTACAACGTTCAGACCCGGTCCATGCTTCAGACCGACACTCTCTATCCCGAAATCTCAAGCGCGGATGGCAAGGTCCAGCCCAACGCCGATGGATCGTTCGACATCTATTTCGGCCCATCTGCACCCGAGGGCAAAGAGTCAAACTGGATCCAGACGGTGCCCGACATGGGGTGGCACATGCTGTTCCGGCTATATGGTCCGGAACAAAGCTGGTTCGACCGCACATGGCGCCCCAGCGAAATCACATTGGTCGAGTGACCCGACCGGTCGCCCCCCCCGGCGCGACCAACCAAACAACCTGAATTGATGAAATGGACATGATATGACACGCACTGGCTTTCTTACTCTTGCCGCTGCCATAGCCTTCGCAGCCCCCGCTTTCGCACAAGACGCAGGACTCTCCACCTCGCTCTTTGACACCCCGTCAGGTCCGCAGACCAAAAGCGATTTCATCTCGGCACCCGCCACGATGGAAACGCGCTTTGGTGCGCTGCAATTCGATGGCGGCGGGTTCCCGACGCCCGAAACCGCGCAACGCCTCTATGACGAGATGGACCTGCAGCGGGCGACGCAGGCCTTCATGGATTTCTTTCCGCACATGTCGCTTTACGCCATCGTCCGCTCGCAGGCGCGCGATCTGGGGTTCGAGACCGCCTCGGATATCGGTGTGATGGCGGATTTCATGAACACCACCCAGCCATACCTGACGGGCAACAATTCGACCATATACGCCTTCGCCTCGATCGACCTGAAAGAGGACGGACCAACGGTGGTCGAGATTCCGCCCGGGATGTACGGCACGGCCAACGACGCGGCCTTCAAGTATCTGACGGATTTCGGCACGACTGGTCCCGACAATGGCGACGGCGGCAAATATCTTTTCCTGCCGCCGGGCTATGACGGCGATGTTCCTGACGGGTATTTCGCGCTGCGCTCGGACGGCTACCGCATCTGGGCGATGATGCGCGCCTTCGTCGATGTCGGCACGGGTGATCAGGCGCTCGACTGGTTCAGCCCGCGCCTGAAGGTCTATCCGCTTGACGACCCCGACCGGACCGGCCGGTACATCAACGCCAGCGCGATTGGAATGAACCCGCTGCCGCCGGAAGACGGGTCATTCTTCGCGATGCTCGACCAGATCATCCAGCATGAACCGACATCGCTTTTCAGCGCCGAGCAGCTGGGCCGGCTGGCCACGCTTGGGATCGAAAAAGGCAAACCGTTCGCGCCCGACGCACGGATGCAGGACATCTTGGACAGGGCCGCGCAGCAGGGCACGGCGATGTCGCGCGCCATCCTCTATGCCTCGCGCGATCCGGAAATCCATTACTGGCCGGAGCGCAAATGGGAGAAGATGTTCGTTCGCAATACCGAGTTTGTCTGGCCCAACGGCGCGTCGGATATCGATGCCCGCACGCTCTGGCACTACCAGGCCATTGTTGTGTCGCCAAACCTTCTCAGCACCACGCCCGGCGTCGGGACGGCCTATCTGACCGCGTTCCGCGACGCCGAAAACAACGTGCTGATGGGCGATTCCCCCTACAAGCTGACCGTGCCTGCAGCCCCGCCCGTCAAACGGTTCTGGGCCGTGACCGCATATGATCCGGCAACTCGCGGCCTTCTGGGCTCCGAAGGCGAGATCACGGTGGGCAGCGATACCGACCCGGTTGTGAATGCAGACGGTTCCGTCGATCTCTATTTTGGCCAATCGGCACCGGAAGGGTTCGAGCGGAACCTGATCACCACGGACCCCGGCAAAGGGTTCTTTGTAGTCTTCCGCTTCTATGGCCCGACCGAGGGCTATATCGAGAAAACCTGGGTACTGAACGATTTTGAAAAGCTAGACGGCTGACATCGCCGCCAATCCCATGACCCATAATTCTCGGGCCGGTGCACATGCCCCGGCCCGTTTCCGTTTTGGCGCATAATGACCAAAACCCGCCTCTCCGATCGCTAGCCTGCGACTCGCAAAGGCCCAAATGGCCAATCGCATCCATTCAAATTGTCCTGGAGAACACTCATGATACCTACCGACGTCAGGAACACGATATTGGGCGCCGGGATGCTGGCGCTGACATGCACGGTCGGGTCAGCCGAGTCGCCGACCTACAGCATGACCACCGACATCCCGACACAGATCACCACGCCGGATAGCGTGGAGACATCGATCGGAACGCTGAACTTCTTTGACGGCGTCCCGGACAACGCCACGGTTTCGACGGTTTACGACTATGTCGATCGCGCCCGCGCGGTGCAGGCTTACATTGCGACCGTGCCCGGCGTGTCGCAATACGCGATGCGGCAGGGCCAGCGCGAAATCGGCGCAACCAAGGTCAACCAGATCCTGATCTGGGATGAACTGGCGGATTCAAAGTCGCTTTTTCTGACCGGCAACAGTTCGACCATCTACACCTGGACCTATACCGACCTTGCCACGGACGGGCCGACCGTCATCGAGTTACCGCCCGGCATGCTGGGCGCCGTTGACGACATGTGGTTTCGCTATGTCACCGACCTCGGCATTGCAGGCCCGGATCAAGGCAAAGGCGGCAAGTATCTGATCCTGCCACCGGGCTACGAAGGCGAGGTGCCCGACGGCTACTTCGTGGTTCAGCCCGCGACATCTGGCAACTGGATCTTCATGCGCGCCTATATCAGCGAGGGCGTCGAGAAAGCCGCGCAAGGCGTGAAGGACAATCTGCGGATCTATCCGCTGTCGATGGTCGACAAGCCACCCGAGCCCGAGTTTTTCAGCATGTCGGGGCGCGCGGGTTATAACGCGGTTCCGCCCAATGACTACAGCTATTGGGAGATGCTAAACCAGCTTGTTCAGGAAGAGCCGGTCGGGGCAAAGGATCCCGAAACGCGTGGCTTGCTCAGATCGCTTGGGATGGTTAAGGGACAGCCTTTCGAGCCGGACGCGCGCATGAAGGCGATCCTGACCGATGCCGTGGCTATCGGCAACGCGTTCGCCCGTGCCAACACGGTGTTCCCCCAGGACTCCGATCACCGCATCTACGGGCCCGACAGCGAATGGATCATGGCCTTTGCCGGCAAGGACACGACCTTCCTGGATGACGGCGCCCGGCGCTTCGACTCGCGTTTGTGGATGCACTACAACGCTGTGGTCGTGACGCCGGCAATGGCGGTGACAGTACCCGGCAAGGGATCGGATTATGGCATTGCCGGCCTCGCCAAGGGGGCTGAGATCCTGAACGGCGCAAAGACCTACAAGCTGACCCTGCCGCCCAATGTGCCGGTCGCCGATTTCTGGTCCGTCACCGTCTACGACACCCAGACTCGCTCGATGATGCAGACCGACCAGAGGTATCCGGCCGTCGACAGCTACGGCGAGAACGTCAAGCAGAACGCCGACGGATCCTGGGACATCTACTTTGCCCCTGAAGCCCCCGAGGGCAAAGAAGGCAACTGGATCCAGACCATTCCCGGCAAGAGCTGGTTCATCATCCTGCGGATGTATGGCCCGCTGGAACCATGGCTGAACAAGACATGGGTCCCGGGCGAAATCGAACTGGTCGAGTAACCATAAAGACCGGGGCCGCGGCACATGTTTCGGCCCCACGCTGCTTGGCGCGAAATGACCAAATTGGCGCCCTGCACGATGCTACCTCCATGTCAGACACACGTGGGCCGCGCGCGCCTGATCAATTGCTAGGAGAGAACCACATGAAAACGTTTCCGCTCATTCGCACAACGACCGCAGGATTGCTTGCCACGGCGCTGGCAATCCCGGTGCAGGCTCAGCAATCGCAGGGCTTTTTCGACATGGCCACGTCGGAACCGACCTATTCATCGGGTGACTTCAAGCCCGCGCCCGAAACGATCACGACACGCTTTGGGGTCCTGGATTTCCCCGGTGGCTACCCAACCGAAGAGACCGCGCAGAAGGTCTTTGACGAACTCGACCTGCAGCGCGCCACGCAGCTCTATCTCGACATGTACCCGGCCCTGTCCGCGCATGGCCTGATGAAAGGCTGGGTGCGCGACCTCGGGATGGAGGACAGCTCGCATATCCGGGTGACCGCCGACCGGCTCGATTCCAGCGCGCTGGTTCTGACCGGCAACACGGAAAGCCTGTATGCCTTTGCCGTGTTCGACCTGAAACGGGACGGCCCGACCGTGTTCGAAGTGCCCGCCGGGGTCATGGGACCGCTGGATGATCACAACTTCCTGTTTGGGGCCGACATCGGCCCGACCGGCATGGACAAGGGCATGGGTGGCAAATACCTGCTTTTGCCGCCGGGCTATAAGGGGGAGGTGCCAGACGGCTATTTCATCGTGCGCTCGCCGACCTACATGAACTTTTCGTTCATCCGGGCAAACGCGGCCACGGTGGGCTTTGGCGAGAAGGCTGTCGCGTTTTTCCGCGAAGGGGCCAAGATCTATCCGTTGAAAGACGGCCCGCGCCCGCCGGTCGTAAAGAACGTTACCAACGTCGCATGGAATTCGCTGGTCCCCGAGGATGCATCGGCCTTCGCATGGATGCACGAGATGATCAGCTATGAACCCGCCGAAGCCTTTGGCAAGGAACTGCTGGGCAGGCTTGCTTCGCTTGGTATCACGCAAGACGCCCCCTTTGCCCCGGATGCACGCATGCAGAAGATCTTTGAGCAAGCTGCGCAGGAGGGCGTGGCCATGTCGCGCGTGATCTCGTTCGAAAGCCGTCAGCCGGACGCCGTTGTCTATCCCGGCCTGAAATGGGAAAGCCCATTCATCGGCGACAGCTCGACCTTCGATCCCAATGGCTATTTCAACCTCGAAGCGCGCACGACCTTCCACTTTACCGCCGACGGGATCACACCAGCCATGGCGATGGAGATGCCCGAAGGCACAGGCTCGCGCTACCAGACGACTTACAAGGACGGGTCGGGGAACTATTTGGACGGCTCCAAAACCTACAAGTTGACGATGCCGCCGAACGTGCCGGTGGCGCTGTTCTGGGCGGTCACTCTCTATGACCCATGGACCCGCTCCGAGTTGCAGAGCCGTCCCTATCCGAGCATCAGCAGCCAACAGACACCTACCCCCAAGGCCAACGCGGACGGGTCGGTGGACCTGTATTTTGCCGCCGAGAAACCGGCGGACATCCCGGAGCAGAACTGGGTCCCAACCTTGCCAGATCGCGGGTTCTTTGCCTACATCCGCTACTACGGGCCGCTCAAGGCCTTCAACGACAAAACTTGGGTGCCCAATGATGTGGCATTGATTGAGTAATGAGTTCCAATTGTAAGATTGTTGGCGGGCCGGGGTGTTTCCCGGCCCGTCGATCTTGCCGGATCACGCCGCTTGGGGGCGCGTCACGGCAATGGTTTTTGACGAAACCCGGTCAGATGCTAGGGTCATCCCGGCTTTGTCCGAGGAGCACTGAATGCGCCGCACTTCCCCATTTCTGATCTGGCTATTCGCCAGCGCTTTCTGGGTGTGCACCGTGCAAGGCAGTAAGGCACAGGAAGGCGACCTGAATGCCGAACAAGATTCCTCGCAGAACTGGGCGAACAACTGGTCCCGGACTTGGCAGGAACGCCTGCAGCTACGACAGGACCGGCTCACCCGGTTTTTGAACTGGGAACTGTCAGACACCACCTTGCTCAGCTTCTACGGACAGCTGAATTTTCTCTATCTCGACTATGATGACGGCGTTGCACCGTTTACCTCCATTCGAGACAACGGGAACTCGCCCGGTCGGCTGGGACTGAGGCTGGAGACCAATTTCGAAAACGGCACCGGGCTTCTGGTGAATCTCGAAACCGGCTTGCGACGCAGCACATATGACGGGATCTTCAGAGGCGGCGGTGTTCAAGACAATTTCGAGGATTGGGGAAAGACGCTGTTGCGCAAAGCCGAACTGCGCCTGTCTATCCCGTCGGTCGGGTTTTTGTCGTTCGGCCAGGGCAGCATGGCGGGCGACGGCATCACCGGCTTTGATTTCTCCAGAACCGGCGTGATCGCAACAAACAGCGTCGGCGACACGATTTCCGGCGTCCCCGCCTATTTCGCAACCGGTGTGCAGTCTGCCTCGCAGTTACAAAGTTTTTTCCCCATCTTCGATGCATCACGCCGGTTTCGGGTGCGCTATGACAGTGTCGCCAAACGCGGCCTGTCCTGGTCCACATCGGTCGGTCAGGAGATCCTGATCGAAGGGGACAACAATACCTATGCCGACGTTGCTCTGCGCTATGAAACAGAATGGCGCAGCTTTCGGATCAAGACCGGCGTGGCGGCGGCCCATAACGATTCATCGCCCGATTTCTTTTCCGGCTCGGTTGCCGGGATCGACGAGACGACGGGGCTGAACTTTGCCATCGCAGGCGGGGCGGATTCGCGCCATGGTCGCTATGTCTATGGCAAGCTTGGCCTCGTTCGGCCATTATTCGACTTTGGCGACACAGCTATTTCGATCGATTTCTACCACAGCAACGCGCCCCGCCCCGGCGCGAACAGTTCACGATCCTGGGGCGCATCCATCGTTCAAGGCATCAGGGCAAGCCAGACCCAGCTTTATGCCACGTACCGCCGCTATGACTTGGACGCCATCGGCGGTGACATTCAGGACGCCAGCATCGTCGCCGCTGGCGTTCGCTTCCTCTGGTAACCGCGCAAGCGACGCGCGAAAAAATCGTCCCTCTCGACCCCGTCAAAGGATGCTACGTCTGTGCCGGTTGGCGTGCGAATTTACGCGGCTCATGTGAATTGGCCTGAGGCAGCCCTTTGGCGCGACCTGACCAAAAACGATCCCGATTCGCACATAAAAACAGGTTCAAGACTGAATGCATTCGATCAGCGACTGCTGGTTCGGACACTGTGCTGAAAAACACCGAGAGGTTGATATGAAACGTAAACTCAATCCGCAGATCGCGATGGCCGCGCTGCTGGCCGCTGGCCTGACATCCCCGGTCCACGCCCAGGAGCAAAGCATCTTCGAACTGGGAGCTGCCGAACCGAAACAGTCCTCTGAGGACTTCAAACCTGCCCCGGCAACGATCACAACCAACTTCGGGACGCTTGAATTCGTCAACGGCGCCTATCCCACCCCGGAGACCGCGCAGAAGGTCTTTGACGAACTCGACTTGCAACGCGCGACGCAGCTTTACCTGGATCTGTTTCCGGCGCTTTCGGTTCATGGCATCCTGAAGGCTCAGGTGCGTGACTTTGGCCATCGCAATTCGTCCGATATCTGCGTCACGCCGCAGAAGATGAACGCAAACCCGCTGTTCCTGACCGGGAATACCGACAGCATCTATGCCTGGATGACGCTTGACCTCAAAGCCGAGGGGCCCACGGTGATGGAGATCCCGCCAAATGTCATGGGACCGCTGGACAATGCCTATTTTCAGTTCGTGGTCGATTTCGGCGCCACCGGACCGGACAAGGGCAAGGGTGGCAAATACCTGATCCTGCCGCCGGACTATGAGGGCGACGTGCCCGAGGGTTACTTCGTCGCGCGCTCGAATTCGTATCGAAACTGGGGTCTGGTCCGGGCCAACACCGACGTTATCGGAACCGGTGACAAGGCCATGCAGTACTACCGCGACAACCTCCGGATCTACCCGCTGGAGACCGGACCGCGCGAGGGGCGCCATATCGACTGCGGCCACATGCCTGGCAATAGCCTGGTGCCTGAGGACGCGTCCGCGTTTCGCTGGTTGCACGAGATCGTGAGCTACGAGCCCGCCGACCTGTTCGACAAGGAACAACTTGGTCGACTGGCGTCGCTGGGGATCGAAAAGGGCAAGCCGTTCAATCCGGACGCTCGTATGCAAGCCATTCTAGAGCAGGCTGCCAAGCAGGGCGTCGCGATGTCCCGGGTGATTACCTTCGCCAGCCGTGATCCGGAAGAGAAACTGTATGAGGGCATGTCCTGGGGCACCCCCTTCATCGGTGGCAACGCGGAATTCGAGAAAGACGGATACCGCAATCTCGATGCACGCACGCTGTATCACTACAACGCCATCGTCGTTACTCCGGCCATGGCGGCAGAGATGCCGGCGGGCAAAGGCTCCAAATACTCCTCGACCTACGTCGACGGGAATGGCGCGTTTCTCGACGGCAGCATGACCTACAGGCTGCATGTGCCGCCCAATGTCCCGGTGCGCGAGTTCTGGTCGATCACGGTCTACGATCCGGTGACGCGTTCGCAGCTGCAAACCGGACAGCCGTTGCCGAGTATCAGCAGCCAGCAGAGCCCTCCGGCCAATGCCGACGGTTCGGTGGACATCTACTTTTCGGCCGAGAAACCCGACGGCGTTGCGGAAGAAAGCTGGATCCAGACCGTTGCCGGAAAAGGGTTTTTTCCCTTCTACCGTTTCTATGGTCCGCTTGAGGCTTTCAATAACCAAACCTGGAAACCTGTTGAAATCGAACGGGTCGAGTGACCTCTGACACGGGGACCGGTCATCGCACCGGTCCCCGATACGTCACATCGTTGACGCAACGAATGAAACGGACCGGCGTTGTTCATGACGCTGCACGCCCTGCCCCCTGATCACGGAACACCCCCATGAAACGAAAAATACTGCGAATCTTGTCTTCTGTGCGTCATGGCACCGTTTCCGGACCAGTGCGAAAGATCGCAACCACGGCACTTCTAATGGCGACGATCAGCGCGCCCGCCGCACAAGCGGATGAAGGCGGCACCAGTTTTTGGTTGCCGGGGCAATATGGCAGTTTTGCCGCCGTCGCACCCGAGCCCGGGGCCTCCTTGGCCATGGTTTCATACTGGTATTCCGCGCGCGCGGATGCACAAACTCCGCTGGGCTTTGGCAACGACCTGAAACTGGGGGTCGATGCCAGCTATTTCGGCCAGTTCATCGTTCCGGGCTATACACCGGACACGACATTCTTAGGCGGGCGTCCCAGCTTTTCGATAGCATTGATACCGGCCCGAAACAGGGTCTCCGCCGATGTTTCGGTCGGTGGCGTCACCACGGCCGGGTCTGACGAAGTCACAGGGATAAGCGATCTTTATCCCACCGCCCAGCTATTCTGGAACCGTGGCGTGCACAACTGGATGGCCTATGTCACCGGCAACATTCCCATCGGTAGCTATGACCCGACCCGCCTCGCGAACCTTGGACTGGGTCACGCGGCCATCGATATTGGCGGGGCCTATACCTACCTGAATCCGGAGACCGGTTGGGAATTCTCGGCCACCGCCGGTCTGACCTACAACTTCAAGAACTCCGACACGAATTATCAGAATGGGATCGACTTTCACCTCGATCTGGGCGTGTCTAAATTTGTCACCGAACAGATGTATGTCGGGCTTGTCGGGTTTGCCTACCAGCAGCTGACGGCGGACAGCGGACAGCCCGCTATCCTTGGCGATTTCAAAAGCCAGACCTACGGGATCGGCCCGCAGATCGGCTGGATCTTCGAAGCGGGCGGCACCCCGGTCTTTGCCAATCTGCGCGGCTACAAGGAATTCAACACCAAGAGCCGGGTCGAGGGGGGCGGCGTGATGTTCACGTTCAGCTTGCCGCTCTGATCCGCAGCCCCGCCCCCGTGTTGGCGCGACAAGACCAAAATCTGCGCCGCGAAACGCCCAAACTGACGACAAGTTCAAACGCGGCCCGGGAATCGCAAACCCGGGCGACCATATCCGAGGACATCATGATGAAAAGACACTCCCTCAAGATCAAGACCCTGATCGTCGGCGCCAGCGCGCTGGCCGTCTCGATGGCTCCGGCGCTGGCCGAAAGCCCGACCTACAAGAACACCACCGACATCCCGGCAAATGTTGTTACACCGGACCGTACGGAAACACGGATCGGGACGCTGGAATTCGTCGATGGCGTACCCACGCCGGAAACGTCGCAGGCGCTGTGGGATCACCTGGATTTCAGCCGCGCGGTCGAAGCGATGATCATGGCCACCCCCGCCGCGTCGCTGGCCGGGTTCCGCAAGGGTATTCGTGAACTGGGTCCCGACAATGAAACGATGATGTACTGGCATGGTCGCCTGGATTCCAAAGGGCTTCTGCTGACCGGCAACACCACCGTTGTCTATGGCTTCATGTGGATCGACCTGAAAGACGGCCCGATGATCATGGAAACGCCGCCCAACGTTCTGGGCATCATCGACAATGCCTGGTTCCACTATGTGACCGACTTCGGCAACGCAGGCCCCGACAAGGGCAAGGGTGGCAAGTATCTGCTGGTCCCGCCGGGATTCGAGGGCGAGCTGCCTGAAGGCTATATCGTGCGGCATTCCGAGACCTACGGCCACTGGCTGGCGATCCGCGGGTTCATGGAGAATTTCGAAGCCGACCCCGTCGTCGACAACATGAAATCCCATTTCCGCCTGTACCCGATGGGTGAAGAACCCAAAGAGGTGAACTGGGTCGATGTGGCCCTGAAAGAGCTCAACACCCTGCACGCACAGGACATCACGTTTTTCGAAGAAGTGAACGAGATCGTGCAGGAAGAACCCAATACTGCACAAAGCGCGGAAATGCTGGGCCTGCTGCGTGCCATCGGCATCGAAAAGGGCAAACCTTTCGCACCTGATGCCCGGATGCAGAAAATCCTAGACGAGGCAGCTGCGGTGGGTACTGCGGCGCAGCGCTCGATCATCTGGGCAAACCGCGACGAAAACCGCATCATCTGGCCTGAAAGCAAAAGCTGGGAAAAAGGGTTTGCCGGGGGCAGCCACGAGTTCCTGAATGACGACATCAGTCTGATCAATTCGCGCGTGCGCTTTCACTTCTATGCGACCGGCATTACGCCGGCGATGGTGAAACCTCCGATCGGCGCCGGATCGCAATACGTGATCGGCCTGCGCGACTCCGAAGGCAACGCGCTGAACGGGGCCAAGACATACCGCGTGCATGTGCCGGCCAACGTTCCGGCGCGCCGGTTCTGGGACATCACCGTTTACGACAACCAGACCCGCTCCATGCTTCAGGTCGACAACCCCTACCCGGCCGTCACTAGCATCGATAAGGCCGTCGTGCAGAACGATGACGGGTCGTGGGATGTCTTTTTCGGCCCGGAACGCCCCGAAGGTGCGGATAACTGGATCCAGACCATTCCCGGCAAGGGCTGGAACATGCTGTGGCGCATCTATGGCCCTGAACAGGCCTGGTACGATGGAGAATGGCGGCCGGGCGAGGTTGTCGAGGTCAAGTAAGACAAACACCCCCACCACTCATCGAGAACGCCGGGGCCGCGCTCCCGGCGTTTTTTTTGCGTGGCGTGATCGGACCAAACGGATGCGCCGGGATCGCTCAGGTTTCAATCGCAGGGCGCAAGCCCTGTGCACGTGATGTCTGTCGCAACCGTACGATCATGGAGAATTCGATGAAACATTTCAGAAAAACCTTGCCAGCGATATTCTTGCTGGCGGCAACGAATGTCGCCTGGGGCGAAGATCAGGACCAGATCCGATATCACCGCGACGCGGATATAGACCGAGCCGCGCATCCGGTCGAACGCCCCTATTCGCCCTGGGTGGATCAGAATTTCCCGCAACGCCCTCTGTTTGGCGATACCCACCTGCACACAGCTGCGTCTTTCGATGCCATCTCGTTCGGCACCGCGCTAACTGCAGAAGACGCCTATCGTTTTGCCCGCGGTGAGGAGATCACCTCATCGACCGGTGAAAGAGGCAGGCTCAGCCGTCCTCTCGACTTCCTCGTGGTTGCCGATCATGCCGAGAATATGGGCACGATGAGCGCAATGAAGGACGGCCTGCCGGAGCTGATGACAGACCCAAAGGTCCGAAAGTGGCACGAGCAGCTCTAGGCCGGTGGCGAAGAGGCGATGAAGCCCTATTACGACATCGTCAATTCGCTGGGCAAAGAGCCTCTGCCAGAGGTTTTGACCAATGATCGCCTGACCCGATCTATCTGGGAAGAACAGATCGCCGCAGCCGAGAAGTTCAACGAACCGGGCCGCTTCACGGCCTTTATCGGGTATGAATGGTCGTCGAATACCGGGGGCAACAACCTGCACCGTGTGGTCGTGTACCGTGATGGCGAAGACCGGGCCGAGCAGATGATCCCCTTCTCCAGTTTCATCAGCGAGAACCCCGAGGATCTCTGGGCCTGGATGAAGACATATGAAGCCAAGACAAACGGCCAGCTGCTCGCCATTCCGCATAACGGGAACCTGAGCAACGGCAAAATGTTCCAGGACACCCAGTTCGACGGCACCCCGATCACCCGCGATTGGGCACAGACCCGCGCCAGTTTCGAGCCGATCTACGAGGTCACCCAGATCAAGGGCGATGGCGAGGCCCATCCGTTCCTGTCGCCCAACGACGAATTCGCCGACTACGAGACCTGGGACAAGGGCAACCTGAACCTCAGCGTTCTGAAAGAAGAAGGGATGCTGCGACACGAATATGGGCGCTCTGCCCTGAAGCTCGGCCTCGAACTTGAGCAGGATATCGGCGTAAATCCGTACCAGTTCGGCATGATCGGTTCCACCGATGCGCATACCGGTTTGGCCGCCGTTGCCGAGGACAATTTCTTCGGCAAACTCCCGCATGTTGAACCCTCGGACCACAGGCTTGGCGCGACCATGGTCAAATTCAATGAACACGCCATCGTTGCCGACGAAATTGCGGCGTCGGGCTATGCTGCGGTGTGGGCCCATGAAAACACGCGCGAGGCCATCTTTGACGCGATGCGGCGGCGGGAAACCTATGCCACAACCGGTCCGCGCATGACCGTGCGCTTTTTTGCCGGGTGGGATTTTACCGAAGAGGATTCCCATACCCGGCGACCCGCTCTTGAAGGATATCGGCGCGGTATCCCGATGGGTGGCGAACTTGGAAAGGCACCGGATGGCCAGGTGCCAACATTCCTTGTGGCGGCCCTGAAGGATTCCATCGGGGCCAACCTGGACCGCTACCAGATCGTCAAAGGCTGGCTCGACAGTCAGGGCGAGCTGCACGAGAAAGTCTATGACGTCGCCTGGAGTGGTGAGCGCACGCCCGACAGCACCGGCAAGCTTCCTGCGGTCGGCTCCACGGTGGATGTTGCCAATGCAACCTACACCAACACGATCGGTGCGACCGAGTTGATCGCAGTCTGGGAAGATCCGGAATTCGATCCCGCACAGCGCGCATTCTACTATGGCCGCGTGATCGAGATCCCAACGCCACGCTGGACGGCTTATGACGTCAAGCACTTCAACCTCGACATGCCGGAGGGCGTGCCGATGGTGACCCAGGACCGGGCCTATACCAGCCCGATCTGGTACACGCCCAAACCATAGGAACCCGCCTGCTGCGCGAAACCGATGCTGCATTCGTGAAGCCCGGTTTTGCCCAGTGGGACGGTGGTTGACGGCCCGGAGACGTTGTCGAGGTCAAGGAGGACAGACACACCCACCACTCATAAGTTTCGCCGGGGCCTAGGAGGTCCAGATCTTACGCAGCATGTCCTTGTCTCTTGCACCATGAATGCGATGTTTTCTCGCATCCACTCCAACCTGCTCAAATATGTTGCATTTGGCGTAAAGCCCTTGGAACCTTTGATCCTGAATGGATAACCAAACCCGTTTTCCAATGTGTTCCGCGACATTGAGTTTGCGTTCGTTCTTGGCTTCATACCGCCGGTAGATCTCGGAAAACTCATGAGCCGCTTCGTATCGCTCCCCCGAAGTTTTTGCGACCCATTCCACAAACTCGGCATATCGAATATTTCCCTCGGACTTCTCCTTCCCAAAAGAGAAATTACGGAGGCTGAGACTCACAACTTCATGCCGCGCGACATCCATCGCCCGAGCCCCTGCCTCTGGAGTGGCTTCACTCAATGCCACCCGGAATAGCTCAAGGCAAAAAAGTTCGGGCTCGTTGATGTGAATTGTCCGCATGCTGGATCCTTCTATCTGTTCCGGGAAGTGACGAACTGCGACCACATGTTCATCAAAGTGAGCAGCCCCACTTGAGTGGTCCATTTTAAAAGTTAGTGCATGATTGGCCGTTGATCCATCGGGATGATGGCCTCT
>NZ_VOGO01000002.1 GCF_007923355.1 Falsiphaeobacter marinintestinus | reverse complement strand
CTACGACAGATGCCCCAAGGTCTTCCTGTCAGCCTGTGCCCTGGCCGCTGTCGTCATGTTTTGGTTATGAATCCTGACCCTAGGTATCCTGAACAGCTATTTCGATTGTACTGCTGGAGCCGTAATCGATCATGGCGGAGAGGTGCTAAAATTCATCGGCGACGGTGTGCTCGCAATTTTTCCCTTTGAAAGCGAAAAGCGGCCACCGAAAAGTATGTGCTTTGCCGCGCTTTCCGCGGCCAGAGAAGCATTCGCTAGGCTCGACCAAAAAAACCAGTTGATGCCAGAGACCGACGGCCTCCCGCTTTCTTTCGGCGTCGCTTTGACCGTCGGGAAAGTCGTCTACGGCAATGTTGGCACGGAAAAGCGGCTTGACTTCACCGCAACTGGCCCAGCGGTTGCACTCGTCAGCCGCTGTGAAGACCTAACAAAGACTTTGGATGCAGATGTGATAGCCACGGCCGATTTTGTCGAACTCTGCGGCGATAATGCAGTGCCGCTCGGGGATCATGAAATCCGAGGGTTCGCCGAACCAGTTTCACTATTCTCGTACTGCCGTTAAAAGCCACGCAGTGGTATCCTGTACTTTCCTTGTGATGTCTGCAAAGTTGGCTCCGCGGCGGTTGCCTTTCTAGGCGCTGTCTAATCTGAAAACCTCTACTGGTTCGCGGATACCCTTAAGCGAGACCTCTCCGACCGAAACCGATGCGAACATATCTTCCACCGCAATTGCAGCGCGCGTGCTGAGAAGGATCTGGCCATCTTCAGCTTCGTCGCCAAGCCGCGACGCTAGGTTGATTGCGGTGCCTGAGGCTGTGTAATCGGATCGCCCTTCGAACCCGACCATACCGACTGTTGCATATCCAAGTGAAATACCGACACCAAAGCCTAGTCGGTAACCCATACGTTTCCAGGCGCGGCACAAATCTGACATGCGCGCGCGCATAGCGATGGCCAGTTTCACGGCATCCCCGGCTGGGTCTTCGCAAGGCAATGGATCATTGAATAGCACCATTATACCATCGCCCATCCGGTGATCTACGCCCGCGCCATGTGCGTCAATCAGCTTGCCCATTTCTTCGTGATAGGTCTGCAGCACTTCAATAGTTTCTTCCGGTTCGGCAGTTTCGCAGAAGGCCGTAAAGCCGCGGATGTCGCAGAACAGCACGCCCAGCAGCGCCCGGTGGCTCGACAAAAGCTTTTCGTTGCCTGACGACAGAACCGCATCCGCCACTTGCGGCGACAGGAATCGTTTCAGCCGCCCCATGCGCTCGATCTCGCCCACCTGAGCCTCGACCCGGCTTTCAAGCCCGGAGTTCAACTTCTGAACCTCTTCCGTCCGCGCCTCCAACGCCTTGAACTGGCGGACGTTGTCGATGGCGATGACGGCCTGCGAGGCAAAGCTCTCGACCAGTGCGATCTCATCGTCGGAAAACGGCCTTACCTCATGTCTACTAAGCGCGATGGCACCAAAAGCAATTCCACAGCTGACCAGTGGCACACATAGCCGAGAGCGCAAGCCTTCCTTGTCAGCCATGATGATGTAAGATGGGTCGCCATCACGGTACAAATCGGTCTTGGTTATATCTTCCAGATGGACCGTGTGCCCCTTGCGAATGGACTGCGCCACCGGCAACGGCCCGTCCAGTGGCCAGGCTGCGCCGGGACCCATATCGACCGTCCACGTCCCCCATTCCGCCGTCAAAACGAATTCCGTCCACGCTTCGTTTACAAGATACAGCGCTGCACCCGGCACATCGCACAACCGGGCTGCATTCTTAAGGATCGCGTCAAAGACGGGTTTCTCGTCATCCCGGGATCGGCTTATGACTTCGAGGATTTCGGCGGAAGCCTTCTCCCGTTCCAGCCGGACCCGCACCTCGCGAAACTGGCGGACGTTTTCGATGGCTATCACCGCCTGCGCGGAGAAAGTTTCGACCAGCGCGATTTCGTCATCAGTAAACGGCTTCTGCTCTTGTCGAAACAACACGAGGCACCCAATTCCATTCCCCGCTTTCAACAACGGCACCACAAGCATAGTCCGCAGCTTTTCCACGTCTACAGCCGCGACTGTCATCGGATCGCCCGACAGATATCTTTCCGTCAGTTTCAGATCGGGGATATGGTCGATACTCCCTTCCCGAGTTGCAACAACGTTGCGATATTCGCTGTCCATGGGCCAGACGCATTCTTCCGAGGGAATGGCCCGCTCGGCAGGGCCCCAGGTTGCTATCTCGCGGAGATGCGTTCCATCCTCATCAACAAGTTCCAGATCGGCCATCGGGGCGTCACAAAGCTGGGCTGCGTTATTCAGAATCGCCTCGAAGACAGGTGCCTCGTCATCGCGGGATCGGGAAATAACCTCCAATATCTCGCGCGAAGCCCTCTCCCGCTCCAGTCGCGTTTGAACTTCACGGAATTGGCGGACGTTCTCGATGGCAATGACGGCCTGCTCCGCAAAAGTTTCGATCAACGCGATGTCGTCGTCAGCAAATGGCCGAACTTCATTGCGGTTAAGGTTCAGGCACCCAAACGCCACCCCTTCTTTGATCAGCGGTACTGTCAGAAAAGTCCGGACACCCACTTCATCCACGACCTTTACGCGAATTGGATTCCGTTCGCGATACAGCGGATCATCCGCCAGGTCCGCCGTGTGGATCGTGCGGGCTTCTTTAACTGTCTGGACAACCTGGATCGGACCGTCGAGGTCAAATTCATACCCAGGCAAAAAGACTTCATTTTCCGCTCCAAACACAGCCGTATAGTGCATCCGCGTACGTGTCTCGTTGACCAGCGACAGTCCTACCACATTGGCATCACAAAGAAGGGCAGCAGCACGCACAATCGCGTCGAGCACCGGCGTCTCGTCCGCTCGACTCTCGCTGATTACGCGTAGAATTTTCTGAGTCGCTTTCTCGCGTTCTTGCACGCGATAGAGTTCTGCTCGTAAACCGTCTTTCCTGATTTCTTTTGATTGCCGTTGCAACTAATTTGCTCCGAAATTTTTCCTTTTAGGAGGATAGATAGACAGATATTGCGTGACCACCTTTATTTTGAAGCCGGACACTGCGCAGAAGTCGGCTTCGTCCGCGACCAAATCATTGCACTAATGCTAATGTTGCGTGATGCGTCAATGGCCGGTTCGGTGAAGCTGCGGCGCAGCGGCTGGCAATCCGGCCAAGGTCGGCTCTGGGCCGATACCAGCTTTTCAGACAGGTCTTCGACGGGCCCGATCCTCGGTTGCGCACATTTTATTTTCGATCCGCCTCGGTTTGGGAGACCTGTCGGACGCCTCTCTCCTCCCGTTAGCGCAAACCACGCAAGATTGCGCTAACACCTTTATAATGCGACGCTTTTACCCTTTTGGGGCTGAAAGTCTCGGTCTATACGGCCCCAAAGAATTACCCTTTTGGAGACTGTCATGACGATTAAAGTCGGGATCAACGGTTTTGGCCGGATCGGCCGCTGCACCCTTTCGCATATTGCCGCATCGGGTCGTGACGATATCGAAGTGATCAAGGTGAACGCCACCGGACCGCTGGAAACCGCCGCCCATCTGATCAAATATGACAGTGTGCATGGCCGTTTTCCCGGCGATGTGACCATCGGGGATGGTGTCATGAACCTGGGTCGCGGCGACATGCAGATGTATTCGACCTATGATCTGAACGAGCTGGACTGGGACGGCTGCGATGTCGTTCTGGAGTGCACCGGCAAGTTCAATGACGGGTTGAAGGCGAATGTGCATCTGGAACGCGGCGCCAAGAAAGTGCTGCTGTCGGCGCCGGGCAAGAACGTCGACCGGACGATTGTGTATGGTGTGAATGACGGTGAGCTGACGGCCGGGGACAAGATGATCTCGAACGGGTCGTGCACCACCAACTGTCTGGCTCCGCTAGCAAAGATGCTGGACGATGCGTTTGGAATTGAGCACGGCATCATGACCACGATCCACGCCTATACCGGCGATCAGCCGACGCTGGACCGTCGCCATGACGATCTGTATCGCGCCCGCGCGGCTGCGATGTCGATGATCCCGACCTCGACCGGGGCCGCCAAGGCGTTGGGTGAAGTTCTGCCGAACCTCAAGGGTCGGTTGGACGGATCGGCCATTCGTGTGCCGACCCCGAATGTGTCGGCGGTTGATCTGACCTTCCGGGCGTCCCGCGACATTACGGCGGATGAGATCAACGCGGCGGCCAAGGCTGCGGCTGAAGGCCCGATGAAAGGCGTGTTGGGGTATGAGCCCGCCCCGCTGGTGTCGGTCGATTTCAATCATTCGCCCGAAAGCTCGATCTTTGCGCCGGACCAGACCCGCGTTGTGGATAGCCGCATGGCCCGCGTGTTGTGCTGGTATGACAACGAATGGGGCTTTTCGGTGCGGATGGCGGACGTGGCCGTCGCCATGGGCAAGCTGGGCTAAAACGCCTTCCCTTTGATCAATTCTTAAGCCCGTCCGGTGTTTCCGGGCGGGTTTTTGCGTTTTTGACCCCTGCCGGACGGTGTGGGTGGTTGACAAATTGGTTGGAATGTGATGTTAGCGCTAACAGATCAAGGGAGCGAACCATGACACTCAAACTTGCCATTAACGGATTCGGACGGATCGGACGTTGCGTCTTGCGCGCGGCTTATGAGACTGGCCGGGATGATCTGGAAATCGTTGCGATCAACGACCTGACAGACCCCAAGGCCATTGCCCACCTTCTGCGCTATGACAGCGTGCATGGCCGGTTCGGTGAAGATGTTCAGCTGAAGGGCGATGTGCTGGAGGTTGGCGGCAAGCCGATACGGCTGAGCAGTGAAAAGGCGCCCGAAGATCTGAACTGGGGCGATATCGATGTTGTGCTGGAATGCACCGGGATATTCCGCAGTCACGAAACCGCATCGCGACACCTGACAAAGGGCGCGGGCAAAGTTCTGATTTCGGCCCCTGCGGGCGGGTCGACGCCCGTCAAAACGATCGTTTATGGCGTTAACGAAGATGAACTGGGCTTGGATGACCGGATCGTGTCAAACGCCTCCTGCACGACCAATTGCCTGGCCCCGATTGCCAAGGTTTTGGACGAACGCTTTGGCATCGTCAGCGGTCAGATGACCACGATACACAGCTATACCGGCGATCAGCCAACGCATGACCGCGGCCATTCTGATCTGTATCGCGCCCGCGCGGCTGCGATGTCGATGATCCCGACATCAACCGGGGCCGCCAAGGCGCTGGGAGAAGTGCTGCCGAACCTGAAGGGCAAGCTGGACGGATCAGCGATCCGGGTGCCGACACCGAATGTGTCGGCCGTGGATCTGACCTTTGTCGCCGCACGAGACGTCACCAAGGACGAGGTGAACGCCGCCATTCAGGCCGCCACGGGTGGCGCGATGACCAAGGTGCTGGGCTATGCAGAAGACCCGCTTGTGTCGATCGATTTCAACCACGCCCCGCAAAGTTCGGTGTTTGCGCCGGACCAGACCCGGGTCGTGAACGGACGGTTGGTTCGGGTTCTGTCATGGTATGACAACGAGTGGGGGTTCTCGTGCCGGATGCTGGATACGGCGAGTGCAATGGGCGCGGTTGAAGCGGTCGGAGCCAAGGCCGCCTGATCCTGCGCTTGTTTCCGGATCGGTGGTCGGGCATACCGAAGCGAACCGGTAGTTTCCGCAGGGCCCAATGACCGACAAGATCGCGCTATATCTGGGGATTGTTATCTTCATGGCCATCACGGCGGACCTGTTTCTGCGTGGAACCACGGATGTGGTTTTCCTGGGCAAGAAGCTGGCGGACCTTCTGGATTGGCTGGCGTTCTGGCGGTGACGCCTGATCACTGCGATTTACCGGTTTGCATCAAGTTTAATGAAAAAGGCGCGCAAAAACCTGCGCGCCTTTGACGGGTTGAGCAGAGCCGAGACGCCCTAACCCTGTGCTATCCGTGCTTTCAGAGCCTCGTTCACTTTTGGCGGAACGAATTTCGAAACGTCGCCGCCCAAGCGGCAAATCTCTTTCACCAGCTTGCTGGCAATCGCCTGGCGCCGCGCGTCGGCCATCAGGAACACGGTCTCGACTGAATCGTCCAGAGCGCGGTTCATCCCGACCATCTGGAATTCGTATTCGAAATCGGCCACGGCCCGCAGTCCGCGCACGATGATCTGCGCGCCAACGTCATGGGCGCAGTCGATCAACAGGTTTTCAAACGGATGCGCGACGATCACGGTGCCCGTCTGTTCACTGAGGACAGCGCATTCGGCCTCGATCATGGCAACACGCTCTTCCAGCGTGAACAAAGGCCCCTTGTCACGGTTAATGGCAATACCGATCACCAGTTTATCGACCAGCGCTGCAGCGCGGCGAATGATGTCTGTATGCCCCAAAGTCACGGGATCGAATGTCCCGGGATACAATGCAGTTCGCAACCTTACCTCCTGCCCGAACGTCATGCTGCGCAGGCAAACACGACCCAAACGGCGAATTCAAGGGACTCAATGTCCCATGATCATCCCTTCGAGGGCATCTTTTTCCATCGCCAGCTGAGCCAGTTGCGCTTTGACAGCGTCGCCAAGCGTGACGATACCGGCCAATTTGCCGTTTTCGACAACCGGCATGTGGCGAAACCGGCCTTCGGTCATCCGGGTCAGGATGTCTTCGACGCTGGACTGCGCGGTGCAGGTCTGAACCTGCGTGGTCATATAGGTCTCGACCTTTTCAGACAGACATCCGCTGCCCGATTTGGCCAATTCACGCACGATATCGCGTTCTGACAGGATGCCCACGGGCACTTCGCCATCATCTGACACAACCAATGACCCGATCCGGTTGTCCGCCAGCAGTTTGGCGGCCTCCGCGACACTGGCGCCAGAGGAAACCGTGACTACGCTGTCTGTTGCCTTGGATTTGAGAATCGTCTGAACTAGCATGCCGCCTCCTCGGAAATAATCTTTCGTATTACAAAGCGTTGCCGCAATAAGCGTTCGTGTCAAGCCAGCGCTTCCAGACGTGCGACCTCATCGCGCAACCCCGCCGCAATTGCGTCGGCAAAGCGGTTCAAACGTTCACTTCTTTGATCGCCCTGATGGCGCACCAGATAAAAGCTGCGGGTCAGGCTGATGTCCTGATCCAGTACCTTGATCAGGGCGCGGTGCGACGGCAGGCAGAAATCATGCGCCATCGCCAAACCGCCGCCGTTGATCACAAACCTGAGCTGCACCGGGACTGAATTGGAGGCCAGCGAAACACGGTCAACTCCGATTTCAGACAGGTAGTCCAGTTCGGTGTCAAAAATCATGTCGGGGATATAGCCAATCATCCGCTGGCCTTGCAGATCATCAACGGTTTCGAGCGGTGGCAAGTCTTTGAGGTAGCGGCGCGATCCGACGAGGCTGAGTTTGTAATCGGTGATTTTCTGCACCAGCAGCTGCCCGGCCGAAGGTGGGCTGACTGTGATGGCAATATCCGCCTCACGGCGGCTGAGGTTCACCACGCGCGGCAGGGCGACGATCTGGATATCAAGGTCGGGGTTCGCTTCGCCTATGTCGGCGCAGACCTGTGGCAGCAGATAGTTCGCACAGCCATCGGGCGCGCCGATGCGAATCTGGCCGGACAGCGTTTCGCTGGGCCCTGCCATTGCCTCTTGTGCCGCACGCATCGCCTGTTCGGCCTGTTCGCCATGCGTCATGAGGCGTTCACCTGCCGTGCTGAGCGCGTAGCCCTGCGGGGATTTGACGAACAGCGGCGTTTCCATCGCCTGTTCCAGCCGTGCGATACGCCGCCCCACCGTGGCCGGATCCAGCTTCAGAACGCGCCCTGCCCCCGACAGGCTTTCTTCGCGCGCCACGGCCAGAAAGATCTTCATGTCATCCCAATGCGGGTCCATTGCCGCGTCTCCTGCTCTTGTTTTGCCTCGACCTCTGCGAATTTCGCAAAGCCTTTTTGAAATCTTGCCTCTGTTCAATGGAAATATGCAAGCCTATCCTGCCGCAAAATTCACGGAGGAATGCCCGATGCAAGAACTTACGCACTATATCAACGGCGCGCATGTCAAAGGCCAGTCTGGCCGCTTTGCCGACGTCTTTAACCCGGCGACAGGTGAGGTTCAGGCCAAAGTGCCGCTGGCCAATGCTGAAGAGATGGCCTTTGCCGTCGATATCGCCGCGGATGCGCAAACCGGCTGGGCCGCGACCAACCCGCAGCGTCGTGCCCGTGTTCTGATGAAATTCGTCGATCTGCTGAACCGCGACATGCAGAAACTGGCCGAAGCGCTGAGCCGTGAGCACGGTAAGACCGTCCCTGATGCAAAGGGTGACGTTCAGCGTGGCCTGGAAGTGGTCGAGTATTGCATCGGTGCGCCGCAATTGCTGAAGGGTGAATACACCGACAGCGCTGGCCCCGGCATCGACATGTATTCGATGCGTCAGGCCCTGGGCGTTACCGCCGGCATCACGCCGTTCAACTTCCCTGCCATGATCCCGATGTGGATGTTCGCCCCGGCCATCGCCTGCGGCAACGCGTTTATCCTGAAGCCGTCCGAGCGTGACCCGTCGGTTCCGCTGATGCTGGCCGAACTGCTGGAAGAGGCCGGTTTGCCCAAAGGCGTTTTGCAGGTGGTGAACGGCGACAAGGAAGCTGTGGACGCGATCATTGATCATCCGGTGATCCAGTCGATCGGCTTTGTCGGATCGACCCCGATTGCCGAATACATCTATGGCCGTGGCTGTTCGAACGGCAAGCGCGTTCAGTGTTTTGGTGGTGCCAAGAACCACATGATCATCATGCCCGATGCCGATATGGATCAGGCCGCTGACGCGCTGGTTGGCGCCGGGTATGGCGCGGCAGGCGAACGCTGCATGGCGATCTCGGTTGCCGTTCCTGTTGGCGAAGACACCGCAGATCGGCTGATCGAGAAGCTGGTGCCGCGTATCGAAAAGCTGAAAGTCGGCCCTTATACCTCGGGCGATGACGTTGACTATGGTCCGGTCGTGACGGCAGCGGCAAAGGAAAAGATCCTCGGTCTGGTGCAGTCGGGTGTCGATCAGGGTGCCAAGCTGGTGGTCGATGGTCGCGACTTTTCACTGCAAGGGTACGAAGACGGGTTCTTTGTTGGCGCACATCTGTTCGACAACGTGACCCCGGATATGGACATCTATACGCAAGAGATCTTTGGCCCGGTTCTGAGCACCGTGCGTGCGCAGAACTATGAAGAAGCGCTGAAACTGGCGATGGATCACGAATACGGCAACGGCACCGCGATCTTTACCCGTGATGGCGACACCGCGCGTGACTTTGCCAACCGGATCAACATCGGCATGGTCGGTATCAACGTGCCGATCCCGGTGCCGCTGGCCTATCACACCTTTGGAGGCTGGAAGAAATCGGTGTTTGGCGACCTGAACCAGCACGGTCCGGATGCGTTCAAGTTCTATACCCGCACCAAGACAATCACGTCGCGCTGGCCCAGCGGCATCCGTGAAGGTGGCGAGTTCAACTTCAAACCGATGGATTGACCAAACGGTCAGAAAATGTTTTCTCAAAGGACCGGCAGCTGTGCCGGTCCTTTTTTGTCACGATTATGGGTAAGTAGAGCGCAGTGATGTCAGTTTCTTTCCGCATCTTGGCAGACCGCGGACTGGTCTATGTCCGTTATGATGGAATGGCGCGGGTCGCAGATACATTCGCCGCGTTTTCCGAGTATGTCGCACATCCCGATTGCAAACCGGGCCAAAAGCAACTGGTCGACCTGTCCCGTCTGACCGGGTTTGAACGCGACTATTTCAAGATCATGTCGCTTCAGGCGAAGAAGGCCGAACTGTTTGCGGCGCAAGGCGTCGAAACGCTGATGGTTTATCTGGTCACAGGTGCCGAACCCGATGAACTGGCGCGGACAGTCATGCGGTCATGGGACGCGTATGACGGTGTGGTGCCGCTGATCCAGACGTCGGAAGCGGATGCGCTGCAGCTTTTGGGGCAACCTGAACAGACAATTCAAGCCTTGCTGGAACGCGTTAATTAACGCGACCCCCGTTGGATCTGCCAGATCTGTCCCAGGGGCCGCGTGCTGGGCTGTCTTACCAGGACAGGGTCTGCATTCCGTCCCGGAACAACCAGCTTTCAATCAGCGGCCAACTGCCCATTTCAACTCCGGCGATGTAATCTGCCTTGGTCAGCCCAGCGGCCTTGGAGCACGCGCCGCACATGATGACTGTGCCGCCATCCGCCATGAAGGCTTTCAACATATCCTGGATCGAGGTTCCCTGCTTGGCCATCAGGCCATGCACGTGGCTGGGCCGTTTTGTGTCGGCCAGATACACGGCCCGCACGTTCATCCAGATCGCCGTGTCATGCCCGTTCTTCAGAGATTTCTGATGCGCGAACATGATTGCCTTTGCAGCAGCCCAGGTATCATCGGTCGTCAGGTTCACAAACAAACCACGCGGCGCGTCGTCATCGGCTTGCGCACCCTGGGGTGCGACAGTGGACAGAATCGCAAGCGTTGCGGCGACTATGTAGACAAAGAAACGGGCTTTCATTGATCTCTCCTGTGTTGAGATCCCCGTCGTAGAACACATTCCATTTTCTGTACTTGATGCAAATCAAACCTTCCAGCGCTGGAAGGTTGACTCACTGGCCGCAACATGTCGCCCATTGACGGAAAAGTCATTGGATTGCCCCCCCGAATTTGCTTAAACCGAAGAAAAATTAGTGATGAGGCGAAAAGCAATGTCCCACAGCAAGATCACCCGCCGTGGCGCCCTGTTTGGCGCAGCCGCCACTTTGGCAACCCCGACCCTTTTGCGCGCCCAGTCGCAGGACGCCTTCCCGCAGGAAGAAGATGCGATCAGCACCGAAGTCCCCGTGCGGCGCAACATTTCATCCTTTGCCCAACAGCATTGGTCGGATCATTTCGACGAGCTGGGGACCGGTTGCCTGTTGGCCGATATCACCAGCCGTGCCGTGCATTACTGGGGCCCGGATGGTGAGACGTACAAGCTGTTCCCGTCATCGGTTCCGATGAGCGAAGAACTGACCAAGCGCGGCTATACCACAGTCGTGCGCAAGGCCGAAAACCCGCGTTGGACACCGACAGCGTCGATGCGCGAACGCGATCCGACCTTGCCTGACTATATGGAAGGTGGCGCTGGCAACCCGCTGGGCACGCGCGCGATGTATCTGGGCTGGCCGGCGTATCTGGTGCATGGCACCCATGATACGCGCAAGATCGGACGTCAAAGTTCGTCAGGGTGCATCGGTCTGTACAATCAGCATGTCGAAATTCTGTATCCGCTGGTTCAGATCGGAACACAGGTGCGTCTGGTCTGACGCACCCTGCCCGGTCTTAGTTCAGTCGGAACGTCAGACCAAAGCTCAGCACCGCGTCCGTTCCGCTGCCGCTGGCAGGGATCGCTTGTATGAACAGGTTTTTGTATCGTGCCTGCGCACCGATGAGCGGAACCACATCGCCCATGGAATGGCTGAACTCATCCCCGTCCCCGGGATAAAGCGCCATGGCCCCGAACAGGTCGAACCCCCAGTCGTCGTTTCGGACGATCGGAAGGGCCGTTGTCACGGTCACAGAGGCGCCGCCATAGCTGTTGCGATAGGCGCCGACTCCGATATCAAGGCTGTTTTTCAACATTGCCTGTTCCCAGATCGCAAAAACGCCGGGATTGATCTCTTCAAAATCGCGTGTCGCCCCGACGTGGTGCGATCCGATCAGGAACGCCAGACGGTCCGGACCGGCCTGCGCCGGAAGGGCCACAAGCCCGGCAACGATGGCAGCAAAGGCTGCGCTAAACGCACGTTTCATGTGTGACTGTCCTGCTCATTATCTCGCCCGGCTTGATCGCGGACGCTTTGGTTTTCGGAAAATGTTAACGGTGATTTGGGACAAAATTGTGGCCTCTTGCCCGGTTTCGCTGATTTTGCGGCCTCCGGAAGAGATAGATTTGCCGGGTTGCTGATCCGTCTGCATATCTCGCTGGGCTTGGGCGATATGTCGGACGCTTGAGAAAATGGCCGGGCTGTGCTAGCTGGAAAACATATTCCTGACGCTACCTTTGTGCCCGCACACCTGCTTTCCTGGAGTGCAGTCGGTCACAAAGTCCAACCCGGGAGCATGTGCGAAATTGGCTGTGCAATCACCACCACTTCGCAAATACGACGACCTGAGTGGCAAGACGTTCCTGATCGGCGTTGGTGCCATGCGGACGGCGAGTAGTTGGATCTATACCTATCTCGGATCAATGCAGGATGTTGTCGTGTCGCCCCTGAAGGAGTTGCATTTCTTCAATATCAAGTTTCCAAGCTATTTGATGAGCGACATGGACGCATTTGCCATGAAACGGCTGGGTTTTTACATGGAGCAGGAGGGCGGCGCGGTCCGCAATCTGCGCGCGGGCGACGCATTTCAGGCCAGCGTCGACCGGGTGCAGATGATTTATGACGATAATGCCTATTTTGGCCATTTCGCGCGTCTTTGCAGCCAGAAGACAAAAGCGTTTTGCGATCTTACACCGGGGTATGCGGTAATTGGACCCAGCGGATTTGAATATTTAAAGGAATTCTGTGCGACGCAGGGTTGCCGGGTAAAACTGCTTTTTGTCATGCGGGATCCGGTGAATCGGATGTGGTCGCAATTGCGACATCTCCACGACATCAACCCTGAGAATGTAAGCTTGGACAACTGGCAAGCCGCAATTGAGTCCGACACGTTTTATATCAGATCAGATTATGCGGGAACGGTCAGTGACCTGGACACGACCTTTGCCAGCGACGACCTGTTGTACCTGTTCTATGAAGATCTGTTCGAAGAGGCAACGCTGCGCAGGTTGTGTGGTTTTGTCGGCGTCGACTATCGCCCGCCAAAGGTCGAGGCCCGAATAAATGAGGCCAGAACCCAGGACGACATATCGGCCGAGGTGCGCAAGGCCCTGCTGTACAGGCTTGAACCTCAATACGAATTCTGCCGGGATCGTTTCGGTGACGCAATACCAGAAGCCTGGCAGGGGTGATCCGGGCATTCTGCAACAGGTATGGCGTAGGCGGGTTGCCTCCCACGCGACTTCTTATCTTTCTGACTTCACTGTGACCTCAATTACAGAAGCCGGGCGGCTGATGACGTATTTTCGAATCAACCGCTGAGAGTTCTACACATAAAAAACCAAGCAAAGCGGTTTCAATTTTTACAATTCGATCCGTCACAGAAATAAAAGTTTGACGATCGATCCTTATCAGGAAAGGAAAAGTTATGGCAGAAGATGCATTGGGACAAATGGGATTTCGGTTTATCCGGGATGAAGATGGCAACCTGATTTCAAATCCGGACTTCGTTCAAAACCTTCCTCGCGGCCCGCTCAATCGCGGTGACATTGATGAGATCGGCTTTGGCAACGGCACCGGACGCGGGCCGAGACTGATCGACAGCGACCGTGACGGCCGGGGTCCGGCCCGCAACGAACCCGTTGAGGACCCCATCGATATGGTCAATTTCACCGAAGGGTTCGACTTTATTTTCTGACCAAGGCCTTTTGACACTTCATTTGATTTATGTGGTAGGCGCCGACATCCGGTGCCTACTTTTTTTGCACCCAGAAGCTTTGTGCCCGCCCCTGCCCCAGAAACGGCAGCGCCGCAACGGCGTCGGGCCGGTCTTGTTGCAGATGATACCCGGGCCACAGCATCGCAAACCCGTCTGATTGCAGCAGGGCGTGCAGCATGTACTGCTCGCCCCAGGATGGGCAGTCATAGAAGAACCGCTTGGGGTATTCATAGGGCAGGAACACGTCGTGGACGTGAATCACGACCCCAGGTGCCAGCATAGGGATGATCCGGCAGAACAGATGCGCGACATCGTTGCTCATCCGGACCTGATGGCTGGAGTCGATGAACAGAACGTCGCCGGATTGAAGTTCTGAGAACAGCGCAGGATCGACGGATTCCAGCCGGGATTGTTCAAACCGGTCCACCACATGGGCAATATCGGCGCGGGGATATGGGTCAATCGCGGTGATCGTGCTGTCGAACCCGCCATCGATGATCGCCTGACGGGTGATGCGGGTCGAGTTGCCGCATCCGACCTCGATCACCTGGCTGGGTTCATAGCGGCGGATCATCAGATACAGCGCGTCCGCATCGGGTGTGTCGTAATATCCGTTCTCCGGGGTATAACCGGTAACGTTCTGGGCCGGGTCTTTCAACCGCTCAAGCGCGTTTTTGTGGGCGGTGTAATCGGCCACCAAGGGGGCGATATCGAAGCCTTCCATCCCCGGCGACAGGGCATAAGCCGGGCCGTTCAGCCCGCCGGCGGCCTCGAACGCTTCCAGCCGGGCGCGTTCGTCGCGGATTTCGGTTTTGTCGACGATCTGCACGTCCAGTTCATCAAGCAGCCCGTTCAACTGAGGAAATCTGCGCTTGGCCATGGCCCCTGCCCCTTGTGCTGTACGGTCGATTTGACCGCCATTTCTTACGCGTTGCTTAGCGCCCCCAAGCCCCCGCGCGCAACCGCCTGCGTCAGCTTTTCCCTTGGCAAAACAACGTGCGAGGTTGTTCACTGATCCTCATCACTGACAGGAGGCGACCATGCAGCAGGATTACACCATAGGGATCGAGGAAGAATACCTGCTGGTCGATCGTGACTCGCTGGATCTGGCGGTGGCCCCGGACGCGATGATGGAGGCCTGTCAGGCTGACATGCAAGGTCAGGTCAGCCCGGAATTTCTGCAATGCCAGATTGAGGTCGGCACCCGCGTCTGTGCAACAATCGGCGATGCGCGCGACGATCTGAAACGGTTGAGGTCGGCGGTGTCGAAACGGGCCGCCGAATACAATCTGTCACCCATCGCGGTCAGTTGCCATCCATTCGCCAACTGGAAAACCCAGCACCACACCCGCAAGGAACGCTATGACAGTCTGCACCATGCGTTGGGTGGCGTGGCGCGGCGGATGCTGATCTGCGGCATGCATGTGCATGTCGGGATCGAAGACAACGCCCGCCGCATTGATCTGATGCCACAGCTGTGCTATTTCCTGCCCCATCTTTTGGCCTTGTCGTCGTCGTCGCCCTTCTGGAATGGCGAGGATACCAAACTTGCCTCATACCGGTTGACGATCTTTGACAACCTGCCCCGCACTGGCCTGCCCCCGGCGTTTTCCAGCTGGGATGAATATCAGCGCACAACAGGTGCCCTGATCGATTTAGGCGTGATCGAGGACACCACCAAGATCTGGTGGGATCTGCGCCCGTCCCACACCTTTCCGACGCTGGAAACCCGGATCATGGATGTGTCGCCCCGGCTGGAGCACACGCTGGCGCTGGCGGCACTTGTGCAGGCGCTGATCAGGATGCTGATGCGCCTGCGTGAACGCAACCTGCGCTGGCGGCAATATGACCGGTTCCTGATCTCGGAAAACCGCTGGCGCGCGCAAAGATACGGCGTGGGCGAAGGGCTGATCGATTTCGGATCGATGCAGATCAAACCCGTGACTCAGCTAATGGACGAACTGATCGGGATGCTGGCCGAAGATACCGAAGCGCTTGGATCGATGGAAGAAATCGCCCTGCTTCGACAGATTGCCGAAACCGGCACCAGCGCCACCCGCCAGCGCTGGGTCCATGCCGACGCCGTGGCCGCCGGTGAGGATGCAGGGCGAGCAGTGGTCACCCATCTGATCGAAGAGTTCCACGCTGACCTGTGAGTACGGGAAAAAATTCGACGAATTTTTTCGGGCCGCCGTGATACCTGTAATCCTGCAAGCCTGATTTGCGGCAAAATCACTTGAGCGGATCGGGCCTCCGGGGTTATTAATAAAACGACCGTTCAATAAACCATGCGACGAAGGGGAGCGTGCCATGGACTTCGCACTGACCGAGGAACAAACCGCCATTTTTGATATGGCGTACGCCTTTGGGCAGGAGCATATCGCGCCCTTCGCCCGCACGTGGGAGTCTGACGGCACGATCCCCAAAGATCTGTGGCCGAAGGTCGGCGAACTTGGCTTTGGCGCGCTGTATGTGTCGGAAGACGGTGGCGGATCGGGGCTGTCGCGCCTTGACGCTACGCTGGTGTTTGAAGCGCTCAGCATGGCCTGCCCTTCGGTGGCGGCGTTCCTGTCGATCCACAACATGTGCGCCAAGATGCTCGACAGCTTTGCCAGCGACGAGATGAAGGCGCGGATCATGCCGGACATCCTGTCACTGAACACGGTGCTCAGCTATTGCCTGACAGAACCCGGTTCAGGCTCAGACGCAGCCGCGCTGAAAACCCGCGCCGAGCGTACCAACGAAGGCTATACGCTGAACGGCACCAAGGCGTTCATTTCGGGCGGCGGGTATTCTGACGCTTACGTCTGCATGGTGCGCACGGGTCAGGACGGCCCGAAAGGCGTTTCGACCGTCTATGTCGAGGACGGCACGCCAGGGCTCAGCTTTGGGGCGTTGGAAGAAAAGATGGGGTGGCGCAGCCAACCGACCGCTCAGGTCCAGTTTGACGATTGCAAGATTCCGTCAGGCAATCTGGTGGGCACCGAAGGCGACGGGTTCAAATACGCGATGAAGGGTCTGGATGGCGGACGGCTGAACATTTCGTCCTGTTCGCTGGGTGCCGCGCAAACCGCGTTGAATGCCACACTGCAATATATGTCCGAGCGCAAGGCGTTTGGTCAGAGCATTGATCAGTTTCAGGCACTGCAGTTCCGTCTGGCAGATATGGAGATCGAGCTTCAGGCAGCGCGCACCTTCCTGCGGCAAGCCGCGTGGAAGCTGGACACGGGCGCGCCCGACGCGACCAAGTTCTGCGCCATGGCCAAGAAATTCGTGACCGAGGCCGGATCGAACGTGGTGGATCAGTGTCTGCAGCTGCATGGCGGATATGGATATTTGTCAGACTATGGGATCGAAAAACTGGTGCGTGACCTTCGGGTGCATCAGATCCTGGAAGGCACGAACGAGATTATGCGTGTGATCGTGGCAAGGAACATGTTGGCAAATCAATGATCAGTCACTGGTATCGGAAGCTAGCGGCAACACAGCTCTATCGAGCGTTCCTTCGACAACGGGTGTGGCAAGCAAAAATGATCATTGCGACGCATATTCTGTTTTGTTTCCCTTTGTCGAGCGCGTTTGTGGTTTGGGTTTTCATTCCGCTTGTCATCGTGGATTTTGGTGCTGCCATGCTATTCTCTGGATACGGCCTTCCCGAAGGGGCCATTGTTGTTTCTTCTATAGCCTATTTCATTCTGGCGGCGCCGATCGTTCTTAGGATCTATGGCGACTTTTTCGAAGGGTACATTGCTGGCTTGCTTGCAGTTTTTGGTAGACCGGAAAAGGCACAGACCTTCCTGGAAAAAACTCAACGCCGACTTTCTAACTGGGAGCGGGAATTTGCCTGAGATCGAGATCCACACCACGGGCCGCGCCGGGCGGATTACCCTGACCCGGCCCCAGGCGTTGAACGCGCTGACCTATGACATGCTGCTGGCCATTGAAACCGCCCTGCGAAACTGGCGAGAGGATGACGATGTCGATCTGGTGATTTTCGATGCCGCCGGCGACAAGGCGTTTTGCGCCGGGGGTGATATCGCCAAGCTGTATGAGACTGGAAAGGCCGGGGATTTCGGCTTTGGCCGTCAGTTCTGGCGCGATGAATACCGGTTGAATGCCTATCTCAAGGAATACCCGAAACCGACCATCAGTTTAATGCAGGGGTTTACCATGGGGGGCGGTGTCGGCATTGGGTGTTTGTGTTCGCACCGGGTGGTTGGCGAAAGCTCTCAGATTGCCATGCCGGAATGCGGCATCGGGCTGGTTCCGGATGTTGGTGGGACATATATTCTGGCTAATGCTCCGGGAAAACTGGGGGTGTATCTGGGTCTGACGGGGACGCGGGTAAAAGCAGGCGGTGCGGTTCTGGCCGGATTTGCGGATTGGTTCATACCAGAAGAGACGTGGACGGATCTGATCCAACTGCTCGAAGCCTCGGGCGATGCGGGTCTGGTTGAAAGCCACGCACAACCCTTGCCACCGTCGCAGTTGACTGCACTGCAACCCGAGATCGATCGGCATTTCGCAGGCAAAACGCTGGGCGAAATTCTGGACAGCTTGAGGTCGGAAGAGACTGAATTTTCACAGAAATCCCTTGCCGCCCTTGGGCGCAACAGCCCGCTATCCATGGCGTGCGCAATCGCGTTGCAAACCCTGATGGCGCAGGAACCCAATACCATCCGGGCCGCTTTGGGGTTGGAATACCGTTATATCTGGCGGGCGATGGAACATGGCGATTTTCTGGAAGGCATTCGAGCCCAGATCATCGACAAGGATCGCAATCCGCAGTGGCAGTTCGCCGACATGGATGTGCCGCGCGCGGCTGTTGACGCAATGATGCAACCGCTTGGCGCGGATGCGCTGTCTTTCGAGGAGGATGAGGCATGAAGATCGGGTTTATCGGACTGGGCAATATGGGCGCGCCGATGGCGTCCAATCTGGCCAAAGCGGGCCATGACGTGACTGGCTTTGACATGGCAGATGTTGTGATTGAAGGCGTTGCGATGGCTGCATCTGGTGCGGAAGCGGCAAAGGGTGCCGAGGTTGTTATCACCATGCTGCCCAATGGTGCGATCCTGCGCGCCGTCGCGGACGAGGTTATCCCCGCGATGGAAAAGGGCGCTGCATTGGTTGATTGCTCGACTGTTGATGTGGACAGCGCGCGGGCTGTTGCGGCTCAGGCGGCTGCTGCTGGTGTTCTGGCGGTGGATGCGCCGGTGTCGGGGGGCGTTGGCGGGGCTGCGGGTGGCACGCTGACGTTCATGGCGGGTGGATCGCCCGAGGCCTTTGCAATGGCCGCGCCGTTGTTTGACATCATGGGCCAGAAGGCCGTGCATTGCGGTGACAGCGGGGCCGGTCAGGCGGCGAAGATCTGCAACAACATGATCCTTGGCGTCACCATGATCGCCACCTGCGAAGCCTTTGCTTTGGCTGATAAATTGGGGCTGGACCGGCAGAAGATGTTCGACGTCGTATCAACCTCGTCCGGGTATTCCTGGACCATGAACGCCTATTGCCCGGCGCCCGGAGTCGGGCCGCAATCGCCTGCGGACAATGACTATCAGCCGGGCTTTGCAGCTGATCTGATGTTGAAGGATCTGCGGCTAAGCCAGCAGGCCGCCGAAAGCGCGGATGCAGATACGCCGATGGGTCAGTTGGCGCAGGCTTTGTACGCGCAATTCGTTGAAGACGAGGATGGCAAGGGGCGCGATTTCAGCGCCATGCTGCCCCGGTTTGAACAGCGTGGGCGGGAATAACCTGTCGGTTCAGGCCGTTTTGTACGCTGTTAAATCGCGGGTTTGACCGTTTTGTACATCGCTGACAGGTCGTCGCCTTACTCGGCGGCGACCCGTTTTGCGTTCAGCATGGATTTCAGATAGCGCCCGGTGTGGCTGCGTTCGACATCCGCCACATCCTCGGGGGTGCCTTCGGCCACGATTTCACCTCCGCCATCGCCGCCTTCGGGGCCGATGTCGATGATCCAGTCGGCGGTTTTTACCACATCGAGGTTATGTTCGATCACCACGACGGTGTTGCCTTGATCGACCAGTTCATGCAGCACCTCAAGCAGTTTGCGCACGTCTTCGAAATGCAGGCCGGTGGTCGGTTCGTCGAGGATGTATAGTGTGCGCCCGGTTGAGCGTTTCGCAAGTTCTTTGGACAGCTTTACCCGTTGAGCTTCGCCCCCGGACAGGGTCGTGGCTTGCTGACCGACCTTGATATAGCCAAGTCCGACGCGTGCCAGAGCATCCATCTTGTCGCGGATGCTGGGCACGGCCTGAAAAAACGTCTGCGCGTCTTCAACGGTCATATCAAGAACGTCGGCTATGCTCTTGCCTTTAAACTTGATTTCCAGCGTTTCGCGGTTGTAACGGGCCCCGCCACAGGTTTCGCAGGTGACATAGACGTCGGGCAGAAAATGCATCTCGATCTTGATGACACCGTCGCCCTGACAGGCCTCGCAGCGCCCGCCCTTGACGTTGAAACTGAACCGACCGGGCTTGTAGCCGCGCGCCTTGGCCTCAGGCAAACCGGCGAACCAGTCTCGGATCGGGGTGAAGGCCCCGGTGTAAGTCGCTGGATTTGAACGCGGAGTCCGCCCGATGGCGCGTTGGTCAATGTCGATGACTTTGTCCAGCAGCTCAAGCCCTTTGATGGTTTCGCAAGGAGCCGGAGTCTGGCGCGCGCCGTTCAGGCGCATCGACGCGGTTTTGAACAGAGTCTCAATCGTCAGCGTGGATTTGCCCCCGCCTGACACACCGGTCACGCAGACAAACTGGCCCAGCGGGAAGTCGGCGGTGACGTTCTTCAGGTTGTTGCCGGTGGCATTGACGACAGTAACCGACTTTCCGTTTCCTGCCCTGCGTTCAGATGGAATTGCGATTTCGCGGGTTCCGGAAAGATACTGCCCGGTCAGGGATGCGGCGTCGTTGACGATGTCCGACGGGGTGCCGTGGCTGACCACTTGCCCGCCATGCACACCGGCCCCGGGGCCGATATCAAAGACATAATCCGCCTCGCGGATGGCTTCTTCGTCGTGTTCGACAACGATCACCGTGTTGCCCTGATCCCGCAGGTTTTTCAGAGTTTCGAGCAATCGATCATTGTCGCGCTGGTGCAGACCGATCGAGGGTTCGTCGAGCACGTAGAGCACGCCGGTCAGGCCCGATCCGATTTGTGAGGCAAGCCGGATGCGCTGGCTTTCGCCGCCCGAAAGTGTGCCGCTGTTGCGCGACAGGGTCAGGTATTCGAGGCCCACGTTGTTGAGAAACCCAAGCCGTTCGCGGATCTCTTTCAGGATGGCGCGGGCGATTTCGTTTTTCTGGGCGGACAGTTCTTCGGGCGCGTGTTCGACCCAGGCCAATGCCTCGCGGATCGACATCTGGACCACCTGCCCGACATGCAAACCGGCGATTTTCACCGCCAGCGCCTCTTCCCGCAGGCGATAGCCGTCACACGTCCCGCAAGGGCGGTTGTTCTGGTAGCGTTCGAATTCTTCGCGAATCCAGTTGGAATCGGTTTCGCGATAGCGGCGTTCCATATTCGGGATCACGCCTTCGAAGGTGCGGGTCACCTGATAGACGCGCCCACCTTCGTCATAGCGGAAGGGGATTTCTTCGTCGCCCGATCCGTAGAGAAACACCTGCTGGATATGCGCGGGCAGATCTTTCCACGGGGTGCTTTTGTCGAATTCGTAATGCGCGGCGATGGCTTCGATGGTTTGCAGGAAATAGGGCGATTTGCCCTTGCGCCACGGTGCCAGCGCGCCGTCATAGATTTTCAGGCTTTGGTCCGGCACCACGAGGCGTTCGTCAAAGAACAGTTCAACCCCCAGACCGTCACAGTCTGAGCAGGCTCCGAAGGGCGCGTTGAACGAAAACAGGCGCGGTTCGATTTCGGGGATTGTGAAGCCGCTGACCGGACAGGCGAAGTTTTCGCTGAACGTCATGCGTTCGGGGTCGCCCTCTTTCGGGGCGGTTTCCAGCACGGCGATACCGTCGGCCAGATCAAGCGCGGTGCGCAGGGAGTCAGCCAGACGGGTTTCCAGACCTTCGCGCACAACAATACGGTCAACGACCACGTCGATGTCATGGCGGAATTTCTTGTCCAGCGTGGGCGGTGTGTCGAGTTCGTGGAACTCTCCATCCACTTTGACGCGCTGGAAGCCCTGCTTGCGCAGTTCGAGGAATTCTTTCTTATATTCACCTTTGCGGTCGCGCACGATGGGGGCGAGAAGATAGCCGCGTGTACCTTCCTCAAGCGCCATGATGCGGTCGACCATGTCTTGCACCTGCTGCGCTTCGATGGGCAGGCCGGTGGCGGGGCTGAACGGCGAGCCAGCGCGGGCGAACAACAGCCGCATGTAGTCGTAAATCTCGGTCACGGTGCCAACGGTCGAGCGCGGGTTCTTCGACGTGGTTTTTTGTTCGATCGAAATCGCCGGGCTGAGACCGCTGATATGATCGACATCCGGCTTTTCCATCATGTCGAGGAATTGCCGCGCATAGGCGCTGAGCGATTCGACATAGCGACGCTGCCCTTCGGCATAGATCGTGTCGAACGCGAGCGAGGATTTCCCCGAGCCGGACAGGCCGGTGATCACCACCAGCTGATCGCGCGGAATATCCACATCGATGTTCTTCAGATTGTGCTCGCGCGCGCCGCGCACTTCGATGGATTTGAGTTCTGCCATGATGCCCCCGGGAGAATGACTAAGAAATAGTGTAGGCGGCGTGAGTCTCCAAGCTAAAAGCAAGAACAAAGTGCGAACGAGTGAAATTTTGCGTATTTGGCATTTGTATTCATGTTTTTGAATGTTATATTGCCCGAAACCCGCCCTGTGCGGGACCGAGAGATACGCGGGGAACGAGAATGCTGTTTTTTAAGCGCGAAACACATGCGGGGATGAGCCCGCAAGAGGCCGTAGACGGTGCCAAAGACGGCAGTGTCACGCTGATCGACGTGCGCGATCTGGGCGAAGTTCAGATGTCAGGCAAGGCGAAAGGCGCGTTGCACATCCCGCTGATGCGCGTGAAAGACATGGCCGACCCGCGAAATCCCGATTTTTGCGCCGACCTGAAGCGCGACGGCAAGATCGCCGTTTACTGTGCCAGTGGGGCGCGGTCGAACATGGCGGCCAGCGCGCTGCGCAAGATGGGCTATGAGGATGTCTATAACATCGGCGGCTTTGGGCATTGGGTGCAGGCCGGGGGCAGCGTCGAAAAGCTTTAAAGCGGTTTGCGCGCCATGGCCCATGCGCAGATGGGCATTCTGGGGTCGTTTTCCAGCGTGTCCTGGTCTTTGATATACTTGGGCGGCCATTTGTCTTCCATATTGCGCAGGGCGGCGTTGCGATTGCCCCATTGATCAGCGCGAATGTCATCTTCGGGAAACCCGCATTCGATCAACAGGTTGGTCAGGCCGCGTGCCGACCAGCGCGAGCAATCGTAGGGGGCGGCGTGGAACGGAACGAAGAACGGAACAGCGACCCAGAAATACCCGCCTGGACGCAGCATGGTCAGGACGTTCTGGGTTGCCGCATAGGGGCGATCCAGATGTTCCCAGACCTGATTGGCCAGGATCAGATCAAACCGGAGCGGGTCGCCAGCGTCATCGGTGAACGGACCGGTGCAGATGTCATACTCGGGGAAAATGAACTGCTGGTACGAGCGGAAGTTGAACATGCGGCCCCATTTTCCGGATACTTCGGCCACATCGATATCTGGCCCAAGGTCGCGGACCAGTTTGCGGCTGGATTTGCCCATGGCGATCCGGTTGAGGCTGACCATCCTGTTCTCCTGCAGTATTTCAGACAGATAATCACAGCGCCTGCGCAATGACAAAGCCCCGAACGCGGGATGCCGCGTCCGGGGCTGTTTAAATCGTCGTCTGTTTGTCGTCCGTCAGATCAGAAGTGAATGGCCCGGTCATAAGCGTCGAGCACGCTTTCATGCATCATTTCGCTGAGGGTCGGGTGTGGGAAGACGGTGTGCATCAGGTCTTCTTCCGTGGTCTCAAGCTGGCGACCAACGACATAGCCCTGAATCAGTTCGGTGACTTCTGCGCCGACCATGTGAGCGCCCAAAAGCTCTCCGGTCTTGGCGTCGAACACGGTTTTGACCATGCCCTCGGGTTCGCCCAATGCGATGGCTTTGCCGTTGCCGATGAACGGGAAGCGGCCGACCTTGATGTCGTAGCCCAATTCCTTGGCCTTGGCCTCGGAATAGCCGACCGACGCGACCTGCGGGTGGCAATAGGTACAGCCCGCGATGCTTTCGGGTTTCACCGGGTGGGCGTGTTTGCCGGCGATCAATTCGGCGACCATGACACCTTCGTGGCTGGCCTTGTGAGCAAGCCATGGCGCGCCCGCGATATCGCCGATGGCATAAAGCCCGTCGACGCCTGTGCGGCAGAATTCATCGGTCACAACATGGGTGCGGTCGACCGTGACGCCCAACGCCTCAAGACCCAACCCTTCCACATTTCCGACAATTCCAACGGCAGATATCACAGAATCGAAGTCAATCTTTTCAATTTTCCCACCTTTTTCGATATGGGCGGTGACTTTGCCTTTGCCACGATCCAGCTGTTTGACCATGGCTTTTTCCATGATCTTCATGCCCTGCTTCACAAACTGCTTTTTGGCGAAGGCGCTGATTTCGGCGTCTTCAACCGGCAACACCCGGTCCATGACTTCGACCACGGTCGTGTCGGCCCCGAGCGTGTTATAGAAGCTGGCGAATTCGATGCCGATGGCGCCCGATCCGATGACCAGCAGCTTTTTTGGCATCCGGGGCGGGTTGAGGGCGTGCTTGTAGGTCCACACCAGATCGCCGTCGGCCTCGAGTCCCGGCAGTTCGCGGGCGCGCGCACCGGTGGCGAGGATGATGTTCTTGGCGGTCAGGTCTTCGCTACCCTTGTCGGTCTTGACGGTGACCTTGCCTTTGGCGGGCACTGTGGCCTCGCCCATGATCACGGTGACCTTGTTCTTTTTCAGCAAGTGGCCGACACCGCCGGACAGCTGCTTGGCCACGCCGCGCGAGCGTTTCACGACCGCGTCCAGATCATAGCCGATCTTGTCAGCCGACAGGCCGAAATCCTTCGCGCGTTCCATCAGGTGGAACACTTCGGATGAGCGCAGCAGCGCCTTGGTCGGGATACAGCCCCAGTTCAGGCAGATGCCGCCCAGATGTTCGCGTTCGACAACCGCAACCTTCAGACCCAACTGAGCGCCGCGGATCGCAGCCACATATCCGCCCGGCCCGGCGCCGATAACGATCATATCAAAAGATTTCGCGGCCATGGATTCCCCCTAGAGACAGCGCGTCAAAAATATAGTTTACCATTAAACTATCATCCCAGCCACATCAATGGGGCTGATCCGCGACATATCTGACATTGGAAATTTTGGCTTTTCTGACTGTTTCTGCAACAGAAATTTTGGTTTTGTCAGATATGATCGCGTTAAACGCGCCCTGCCCGCTGATTTCGAAAGGACATTCCATGGCAAAGACACTCAAAGATCTGGCCCTTGCATTGCTGAACGCGACTTTGATCCTGGTGGCTGTGTGCCTGTTTCTGGGATGGAAGCTGAGCAGTACGGTGGACGGGGTTCTGACCGGTTTCGCCAGCAAGATCCAGATTGTCGGGCCGATGCGCGACGATGTTAAGATGATGACAGCGGAACTGAGCGCGCTGCGCAGTGATCTGGCGAGCCTGAACACCGGGGACCTGAGCCCCGAGATCATGTCGCGCGTGCAAACGCGGATCGATCAGGTCGGTGTGCGGATGGACAAGATGGGTGGGCGGCTGGACGAAATCACGGCCCTGCCCCAGACCATGCTGGATCAGTCGATCAGGACATTGGGCAACGAGGCCGCCCATACCGTAAACGATATACGCGGCTGTGTTCCGCCCGAAGGCGAGGTTTAACTGGCGGCCTGCAATTCGCGCACGGTCTGGCCATAGCCTCCGTCCGAGACATAATCGGCCTCGGTGCGGGTGGTTGACCGGGACAGGGCTGCGTTGCGGTACGGGAACCGGCCAAACTTGCGGATGATTTCACGGTGGGCGCGGGCATGCAGCAGGTTCGATGCGCCGCCTTCCGGCATGCGTTCGCACATCAGCCGTACACAGCGTTCCTGATCGCACAGGTTTTCCGAGTGCATCATCGGCAGATAAAAGAACTGCCGCGCAGGTTCATCGATCTTGAGATCCCAACCTTTGTCGACTGCCGCCTTGGCCGCAGCAAGCGCGGCCTTGTCGGTGGCAAAAGATTTGCCATCACCGCGGAACATGTTCCGGGGAAACTGATCGGTCAGGATGATGTAAGCGAGTGCGCCACTGGGATAGGTCAGCCACAGGGAATACCGGCCATCTGCAGCGCCTTCCCAGGCGGCTTCAAATTTGGTCCGAATTTCGGCGTCAAGCGTGTCATCCTGGATATACCAGCTGCCTGGGCCCTTCTCATCTAACCAGAAATTCAGGATTTCCTCTGGTCCAATCATGAGACTTACTCCGTTTTTATACTCACACACGTGAATTATCTGAACTTAAAGAAATTTTAACGTTGTGTGACAGTAACAAATTACGACACCAACGACATAATGTTACAAATCATGCCGCTTCTGCGTCATCTTGACCATCCTGATCTGCCTCAATGGCGAATTCTTGCGCATATTCGACCGCCATCGCCGTCGACGACGGGTAAACCGCTGCCATAACGCCGGTGTCTTCGACCGGAACCGACGGCCGCTGAGTCATCCGGTAGGCGGCATAAAGTGCCAGAGCGAACAACAATCCGGCCATGAACATGAAATACCCGGACGGCCCGATGATCGCGTCATCCATCAGCCAGCCCATGAACAGCGGCCCGGCAATCGCGCCAAGACCGTTGATGAAGACCAGCCCGCCAGAAGCGGCGGCCATGTCTTCGTGTTCGAGATAGTCGTTGGTATAGGCGATCAGCAACGAATAGAGCGGGTTTGCCAGCCCGCCGATCAGCAGCGCGGCGAACAGCAGAACGATGAACTGATCGCCCATCATGATACCGAGGATCGATCCAAGCCCGGCCCCGATTGAGCCGGCCATGATCATCAGGCGCCGGTCCATTCGGTCGGACAACCACCCGATCGGGTACTGGAACACCGTCGCACCGATATAAAAGGCAGCGACAAAGGTTGAGATTTCGGCCAGCGTCAGCCCGACTTCGGCACCGTAGACCGCGCTCATCCCGAACTGGGCGGAAAACACGCCGCCCATCAGGAACATGCCCACGCAGCCCAACGGCGAGGCTGTCATCAACTGGCGCAGTGTCATCGGCTGGGTCCGCTCGAACGACGGTGTCGGGCTGATCGAGAGCAAAATGGGGGCGAAGGAAATCGAAACCAGAACCGATGCGATCACGAATGTCTCATACCCGGCCGGATCGCCCGCCAGCATCAGGGCCTGTGCGGCAACGATGCCCGCCATCTGGACAATCATATAGGCCGACAGCGCTTTGCCACGGTTGGCGTTGTCGGCTGCGTTGTTCAGCCAGCTTTCTGCCGTCACGTACACGCCCGAGAAACAAAAGCCGATCAGAACGCGGCCCAGCGACCAGGCGATTGGGTTGGTGAACATCGGATAGAGGATCATCACGGCAGAGATGAACGAGGCCAGCGCCGCAAAGACGCGGACGTGTCCGACCCTGCGGATCATATCAGGGGCAATGCGAGACCCGCCGAGGAAGCCGAGGAAATAGGACGACATCACCACCGACATTTCAAAGGTGGAAAAGCCTTCAAGCTGGCCGCGCACACCCAGAAGCGTGCCCTGCAGACCGTTGCCGACCATCAGCAATCCCATACCGAGCAAAAGCGCCCACGCGCTGGAAAGAACTTGAGACATGATCCGACTCCCTGTTGTCGGTGGGCTTGCCCCTCCCTAACAGATTCGGGGTTTGAACGGTCGCGTTTGTGAGCGACTGGTACATGTCGCTTTCAGAAGTATCGCGCTGTCAGGGGATCAGCAAAGACGCATCGCCATAGGAAAAGAACCGGTATTCGTGGCGCACGGCATGATCATATATCGCGCGGACCCGATCCTGACCGATCAGGGCAGAGACAAGCATCAGAAGCGTCGATTTCGGCAGGTGGAAATTGGTCATCAGCGCGTCGGTCACGTGAAAGGTGAAGCCGGAATAGATGAAGATGTCGGTCTCGCCCTCCCATGGGGCAATCTCTCCGCTGCGCGCGGCGCTTTCGATCAGGCGGAGCGCGGTTGTTCCGACCGGGATAATCCGCCCGCCTGCGGCCTTGGTGGCGGCGATCTCGGCGGCAGCGGTTTCACTGACGCGGCCCCATTCGGCGTGCATCTTGTGCGTTGTCACGTCTTCGACCTTGACCGGCAGAAACGTGCCCGCGCCGACATGCAGCGTGACATAAGTAAAGTCGATCCCGGCCTGCGCCAGACGATCAAGCAGCGCCTGGTCGAAATGCAGCGAGGCCGTCGGGGCGGCGACAGCGCCCGCGTTGCGGGCAAATACGGTCTGGTAATCGGTCTTGTCCTGCGCATCCGCCGGGCGTTTGGCGGCGATATAGGGCGGCAAGGGCATCGCGCCCGCCTGCGCCAGAGCGGCGTCGAAATCGTCGCCCTGCAGGTTGAACCGCAAAAGCCCCTGCCCGTCTTCGACCGCGTCCAGCACGGCGGACAGGGTGTCGGAAAACACAATCTCTTCGCCGATCCGCACCTTTTTGAGCGGTTTCAGCAAGGCCCCCCAGCAGCCATCAGCACGCGGGTCCAGCAAGGTGACTTCGATTCCGGCGCTGGTTTGCCCTTGCGCGCCCAAGCGGTGGCGTTGCCCGCTGAGCCGTGCGGGGATCACACGCGTGTCATTCAGAACCAGACGATCACCGGGGCGCAGCCAGTCTGGCAAGTCGGATACATGTGCATCCGTCAGGGTGTCGCCCTTGGCCACCAGCAAGCGTGCGGACGACCGCGGCGAAACCGGGCGCGTCGCAATCAGGGTGTCGGGCAGGTCAAAATCAAAATCGCTGAGTTTCATGGCGGCGCTTTAGGCCCAAATCCAGCTGTTGGCCAGCGTCATCATCTGTCGCCCGCCCCATTCATCGGATTGTGGGGCAACGCCGTGCTGGGATTGGTGGCGGGAATGTCCCTGTCCGGATCCGGTGCGGATTCGCCCCGGAAAATTTCGCGGAACATGCCCGGTGCCAGACCGGACAGCGGATTGACCTGCAGATTGGGATCGCTGGCCAGACCGGTCAGCGTGTAATTGAACCCGATGATACCTTCGCCCTTGCGGGTCAACACGCTGCCGATGGCATTGAGCAGGTAAACCGGGGAAAAGACGCCTCGCATCCCCAACCGCTTGCTGCGCAGATCGTAAGACCCGTCCATCGACAACCCGATCGACGGGCCGACGGCGCTGCTGCTCTGGATGATCAGCTTTTCCGGGGTCAGCTGGAACTTTGCGTCAACTTCGGTGAACAGGATGCCCTGCCCGGCCATTTCGTCCAGCAGCCCCACGACGCTGACCGCGTTCATCATCGCCGCCATGACCGGGGCGTCCTTGATTCGCGTGTTCGTCACCCTGAGGGAGCCAGTATAGTGACCGGCGGGGCCAGCCGGGATCAATTTCAACGTGAACGGGCCGCCATGGGCCTGATTGAGAATACCGGCAGACCGGAAAACGCCCCCCCCATCTGTCGAAGCCACCTCGATCGCACTGCCTCCGGATTGAGGGACAATCCGCCCTGTGAGCGCGGTTTGCCCGTTGAGCTGCCCGCTGAAGGGGCCGGCGAGCGTGCCGCCGCTGCTGGTGAGCGCTGCTTTGAAATCGGTCAGGGCCAGGGTTTCGCTGATCCGGAGACGTGACAGGGACACATTGACCGGCCCAGACCCGTCGCCCCCGCTGCCGGAACTTCGCGGGCGTTTTCCAAGATCAACCGATCCGCTCTGCACTGTTATGGCGGGCTGCGCATCGCCGCGCCCGGTCAACAGGAGCGACGCGTCCAGCCAGCCGCCCAGACTGACCTTGTTCAGAACGGCGCGGTCCAAACCGCCATCCGCCCGCGTCGAGACCGATCCGCTGACCTTGAGACCGGCAGCGTCCAGCGACAGGGCATCGACGCGGGGGGACTCGCCCAGGGTGACAGACAGATCCAACCGGCCTGACGACCCGGGCGGCTTGCGCCACCCAAGGGACGGAATCGCCAGAGCGACGCCTTTGAGATCGGAAGTGATCGTCAGGGCCGGTTTTGTCTTGGGCTTCAGCTCAAGCACGACCTGAGCGACGCCTTCGCCGCCAACCGAGCCTTTGGGCAATCCGATCGCGAAGGTATCGATGGTGCGTTGCGATAGTTCGACCGTGCCGTTGACCCGGCTGCCCTTGCCTTTGGAGTCTGCCCCCAAGGGCTGGCGCCAATTGAAGGTGGCCGGAAGCGCACCGATCACGCCGTCGCCCGACACCACGACCTGAGACTGGTCTGCCTGCAGGCGAAGCGTGTCTGCGGTCAGGGATTGGCCCGGGATCAGCACGGCGCTGGCGACATCCGTGAGGGTGCCGTCCAGATGAAACTCGATCTCGCCCAGCGGGACCTTCGGGCGCAACGGAACGGACATCGTGCCTTCGAACGCGACCTGACCGTCAGCCATGTCGACCGGCAAGGGCGTGTCCTTGAGCACAGCGAGCGGCGGGCGGTTTAACAGCGACAAGGCGGCCGTGACCGGCCCCTGTGCCCGGGCGCGGATGATGCCATAGGTGAAGGGTTTGACCGACATGTCCGGGATCATGAACGATGTTCCGGCCACATTCAGATCACCACCCTGATCTGCCGTCACAACCCCTTCGGTCGCCGTGACCATCAGCCGGTCGCCAAGAATACTGACCTGCCCGGCACCGCCGGTGATGGGCGGCTGATGCTTGTTGAACCGGACGCGGGCCTCGGAAAATGACCAGTCGACCGCAAAGAAGGGCCGCTGTCCGGGCTCCAGACGCACTGCAAAATCAATATCGCTCAGATTGCCGCCAAACAGGTTTTCGCTGACCCATTTGCGGGGTTTCGGGGCTGCCTGCTCGGGCCAAGATTCCAACAGCCGCTTTGGCGTTAATTGATCCATCTGACCGTCCAGCGCCAGATGCCAGCCGTTCTGGTCCGCCGTCAGATCGCCCGACAGGCCGATCTGGCCCGCGCGATCAGTGATTGCGGCCTCGCCCAGGGTCAGGCGAAACGGATCCAGTTCCAGTCTGAAGTCAAAGCTTGCCGCCTCGGGCACCAGCGGTTCGGGCAGCAATCCATCCGGATTGACCCGCAAGGACGTGGCTTTGAATTGCCCGACCAGTTCGGTCAGTTTGCCGTTTTCGACGCCGGACAGGAATGCGCGGCCTTCGGACACGCCAGACACCCAGTCGCTGTCGACGGACAGTTCATCGAACTTCAGCACCTGCGAGCCCGGGATGTAGGTCAGGTAAGTTCTGGCCTGATTGAAGCGGATCGGGCGCGATTGGTCTGTCGGCTGCACGGCCCCGGCACCGATTTGCAGGGTGGCCGAGACCGGACCCAACGCACCGTCGTCTGCGACACTGCCCCGCAACGCGCCCGAGATCGGGGCGCGCAGCACACCCAGCCAGCCCATGACCGGGTTTTGGGCGGCAATGTCAGCCGCCGGGACATCAGTCACGACCACGCCGAAGTCGGCGCTGGTGTCACCAATGCGACTGGAATAATTGGCCTCAAACAAGCTGGCATAGTCGCGGCCCGACAACAGCGCAAAGCTGGAGGCAAGGCGCAGGTCATCGCCATCACGGTCAAGGGTGATCAACCCACCGTCCAGCGTCCAGCCGCGCCCCTGCCGCGCATCTTCATAGCGCATCGTCAGGGTGTCCATTTCAACGGCCACCAGCGCTTCGAGGGCCGGCATCAGCAACACCTTGTCCCAGCTTTCGATCAGCTGCGGCAATCCGGCGGCCTGCCCGACCGGCGCTGCCCTGTCGCCCACCAGCAACGACACCGCCCCGCCCTGGTCGCGCCGGAGCGTGGCAAAGACACCGCTGATAAGAATACGTTTGGGGCGGATTTTTCCACGGATCAGCGGACGCATGGCAAGGCTGGCCTCGGCGTGAGACAATTCAACGATGCGGCTGCCCTGCCCGTCACTGAGCACAACGTTGCGCAGGCGCAGACGCGGCCGCCAGCCTTTGTTGACGATAAATTCAACCTCACCGAAATCGATCTGCGCGCTGCCCAGATTGCGCTCGATCCGGGTTTCGAGTTCTGAGCGCAGCCAGTCGGGCGCATGCAGCCGCTGGCCGATCAGAGACAAGGCAGCCGCACCTGCCATGATCAACAGGACAACGGCTGCGAACAGCAGTATGCTTGCCGTCTTCAGCACCCGCCGTTTGCGCCGAGGTTTCGGGGCTGGCTGACCCTTGTCCTGATCCGTCACGGGCGCGCCGTCATCCATACAAGATTCCGTGCCTTTAATGTTGCCCATGAAGGCCTATTATGAAACTCACGAGATCGCAAAATCACCCTGGAGTTGCCCGATGCCCGACGTGTCCGATACCGCACCCGATTTTACCTTGCCCCGTGATGGTGGAGGCGAGGTGACGCTTTCAGATCTGCGCGGCACCAGTGTTGTTCTGTTCTTTTACCCGCGCGATGATACGCCGGGCTGTACAAAGGAATCCATCGGCTTTTCTGCCGCGCTGCAGGAGTTCGCCGATGCGGGCGCGCAAGTGTTCGGGATTTCCAAGGATACAGTCGCCAAACATGACAAATTTGTCGCCAAGTATGAGTTGACCACGCCGTTGCTATCCGATGCCGACGGATTGGTCTGCGAAGATTATGGTGTCTGGGTCGAAAAGAACATGTACGGCAAGAAATCGATGGGCATCCAGCGCGCGACGTTTCTGATTGATGCCGACGGCAAGATTGCGCAGGTCTGGCGCAAAGTGAAGGTCGACGGGCACGTGGATGCGGTGCTTGAAGCGGTGAAGGGGCTTTGACCCTTAGCCTTGCCGAAATGGCAACCGAAGTTCTGACGACAGCCGACGGCAAGGCCAAGACCGCGTTGTCGCGCCGACATGCGGCGGCGTGGTTTGCGTCGCGAAACGGGGATGCGCCAGCAATTGAGGTCGGCGTTGCAAAACCGCCCTTGCGGCCCGCCCGCCCGGACCGACCCGAGTTGCTGGACCCGCGCGATGTGCCAAAACGCAAGCCCGGATCGCCTGCCGGACGCATTGCCTTGCTGCATGCGGTGGCGCATATCGAACTGAACGCGGTGGATCTGCACTGGGACCTGTTGGCGCGGTTTGGACATGTGCCGATGCCAATGGGGTTCTATGATGACTGGGTCAAGGCGGCTGACGAAGAATCCAAACATTTCAATCTTGTATGCGGCTGTCTTGAAGAACTTGACAGCCATTATGGCGCATTACCGGCCCATGCCGGGATGTGGCGGGCCGCCGAAGATACGGCAGATGACTTTATGGGGCGGCTGGCCGTGGTCCCAATGGTGCTTGAGGCGCGCGGTCTGGATGTAACGCCGGGCATGATCAAGGTGTTTCGCAATGCCAAGGCGGACAGTGCCGTGGCGGCTCTGGAAACGATCTATTCCGAAGAAGTTGCGCATGTCGCCTATGGGTCGAAATGGTTCCATTTTCTGTGTGGTCGCGAAGATTGCGATCCGAAAGAGGTGTTTCACGCGCTGGTTCGCAAGTACTTCCACGGCGCATTGAAACCCCCGTTCAACGAAGAAAAACGCGCTGAAGCCGGCATACCGCCAGACTTCTACTGGCCCCTTGCAGATGAGGTACCGGCCCGAAACCGTGGGTCTGCCTGATCCTGTAGCACCGTGAAGAGCCCTGTTTCGCATGAGCAACCTGTTGGAATCGGCGGATTTTTGCCACACAGACCTTGATACGTGACGTTCAGCGCCGATCCTTCACATGAAAACTTGCTCATTGCTTAAGCTCTGGCTATGCACTCTGGCAGAGCATGCAGGCTGCATGAGCGGTCTGTGGCCTCATGGGGATGGGGACAAGGAATACCGCGTGCGGACAACACTCGCGATTAAAACCAATGCGCTTCTGGAAAAGTATTTTCCGGAACGGCGCATCTTTTTGAAATCCGATCAGGATACACGCTTTATCCGGCTAAGGCCGGTGGTGCAGCTTTCGGCGTATGCCGGTGTGTTCGTCGTGGTGGGCTGGGCCATCGTGGCCTCGGCAATCCTGATGATGGACAGTATCGGGTCCGGAAATTTCCGGGAGCAGGCCAAACGCGACCAGCGGGTCTATCAGGAACGGCTGAATGCGATTTCTGTCGAACGCGATACGCGGGCCGAAGAGGCGCTTGCCGCCCAGCAACGGTTCAACACGGCGCTTGAGCAGATTTCTGTCATGCAATCCGAGCTTTTGGCGTCGGAAACCCGCCGTCGGGAGCTGGAGACCGGGATCGAAGTGATTCAGGCGACCCTGCGCGGTACCATGAAAGACCGGGAAACCGCGCGTGCCGAAGTTGTTGCGTTGAAAAGCGAAGGCGCTGGCGAGGCCGGACCAACCGCAGCCGCCGTTCTGCCGCAGATGGATTTCATGGCCGAAGCACTGGCCGATACCGCCGCCGAGCGCGACCAGATTCTGGCAGATGCGCAAGACGCCCTGGGCCAGCGCGACGAGCTTGAGATCGAGCTGAAGCTGACGCAGGAACGCAACGACCAGATTTTCCGGCAGCTTGAAGAAGCCATGGAGATTTCGGTAGAACCCTTGGACAAGATGTTCCGCAACGCGGGCATGCCGACCGATTCAATCATCGAACAGGTGCGCCGGGGCTATAGCGGTCAGGGTGGTCCTTTGACTCCGATCTCGTTTTCGACCCGCGGTGAAGAACCAACGCCGGATGAGCTGCGCGCCAACAAGCTGTTGAAGCAGATGGACCAGTTGAACCTGTATCGGATTGCTGCACAGCAGGCGCCCTTTGCCAGCCCGGTCAAATCTGCGTTTCGCTTTACCAGCGGATATGGCTATCGCCGCGATCCCAAGACCGGTGGTCGCCGGATGCATAACGGGACCGATTTTGCTGCCCCGCATGGCACGGATATCTTTTCTACGGCTGACGGCGTGGTCACCCATGCCGGTTGGCAGTCCGGGTTTGGACGCCTGGTCGAAATTCAGCATGCGTTCGGTATCAAGACGCGCTATGCCCATAACACACGGATTCGTGTGAAGGTGGGCCAAAGGGTCTCGCGCGGGGATCACATAGCTGATATGGGTAGCACCGGACGATCGACCGGCACCCATTTGCATTATGAAATCCGGGTGAACGGACGCCCCGTAAATCCGATGATCTATATCAAGGCTGCTAACAATGTTTTCTAAGAGCAAAATCAACGAACCGGGCGCAAAAGCCCCCGAGGCCTCAACGTCGCCCGCGCCTGCGGCATCACCGGCCTCCCCCGCGCCAAGCGACTATAAACCGTCGGCCCCCAAGGCCAAACCGCCCGCGTCTGTTCTGTCGTCGGATCTTGTGATCACCGGCAATCTGAAGACCACCGGCGACATCCAGGTCGAAGGCACGGTCGAAGGCGACATCCGGGCCCATCTTCTGACCGTTGGCGAAACTGCCACGATCAAAGGTGAAGTGTCGGCAGATGACGTTGTCGTCAATGGCCGCGTCGTTGGCCGCGTGCGTGGTCTGAAGGTGCGCCTGACATCGACCGCGCGGGTCGAAGGTGACATCATCCACAAGACCATCGCCATCGAAAGCGGTGCGCACTTCGAAGGCTCGGTCCAGCGTCAGGACGATCCGCTGAACCCGGGCCGTGCTGCTGGCAAGGCCGCCGCCCAACAGCAAGCCGCTCCGGCCCGTAAGCCGCAGCAGGGTGACGCTGGCGGACAGTAACGCCAAACGATACTTGATTTCGGAAGCGCCGTTCCTTTGGGAGCGGCGTTTTTGCTTTGCGGGTGTGTGGTTACTGGCCCAGCATCCAGTCTGCGTCTGGCCAGAAGGCGTGGAACGCAAAGGCAAACATGACGTCATGCGGCACGTCCTGCCCATCGGCATCGCGCACCCGGATGGTGCCCACGTCCCTGCCCTTGGCAATCTGCCCGGTATCAAGGGCCGAGGCCTGACCAGAGGTCCAGCTGATCGTCAGACCCGCTTCGGACAGGGTGCCAGTCTTGGCGATGCGCGACAGTGGCCACGCCCTGTCCCCGACACGCACGACCCGCGCCAGCGCCGGGATGCCGTGTGGCGGCGGGTCACCGTTGTACAGGAACGGTCGTGTCAGACTGTCATAGCCTTTGTACGGGTTGCGGCCATAGTCACGCGGATAGTCGGGTTCGGACATGACCAGCCCGGCCGGATTGCGTGTGCTGAATTCAGCCCAGCTTTCCATCCAGCTTGGCAAAGCTGTCAGTTCGGTGCCAGTCAGGCGGCCTACGATGGCCGTGCCAGTGGCCTGTTGCCACCAGCTTTCGGTCTGGTGATCATACATCACCATGTCCGAGTTCCTGAGCTTGCCCGACACACCAAAGCTGAGCGTGCCCGCCGAGGTACGCGTGTCGAACACGATGCCGGAATTGCACAACGGGCAGAACGTCACGGCGACGGGCACCCCACCGACGGTGTCATTGACGATTTCATGCCACATCAGATAGCGCACCGGATAGGCGCGCGGAATCTGGCCGGGCAGATCCAGTGTGATCACCGGCTCGCGCATTTTGATCTGACGTTCGTCGCCAACGGGGTGAAATTTCGGTGACCGGATTGCCGGTATGCCATCTTTGGGCGGGCCGCCTGACAGAATTTCAACCCAGTTTTCAACGGTGGTGGCGGTGAAATCAGTACGCGGCCATTCGTGTTTCCAAAAGCTTGGATCAGCCAGCGCCAGTCCTGGTATCAGGACAATAAGGGCAATCAGCCCAAGTCGAATGCTTGGCATCGTCGCCTCCCCACTGCTTTCAGGCATCATGGCCGGGGTTGAGCGTGGTCTGCTAGGCGGGACACGTGAAGGTGACAGGCCGTGTGCATAAAAAAGCCCCTCCCGGCACGGGCCGGAAGGGGCAAAACCCACGTCTTTCGACTGGTCTCAATCGATGACGGTGACTTTTTTCATCACGTCGGGCTGACCCACGACCGAGCCGTTCTGGCCTGCGCCGCGTTTGATGGCATCGACGACGTCCATGCCTTCGGTCACTTTGCCGATCACCGTGTATTGACCGTTCAGGAAATAGCCTGGTGCAAACATGATGAAGAACTGCGAATTGGCGCTGTTGGGATCTTGCGAGCGCGCCATGCCGACAACGCCGCGATCATATTGCAGCGTCGAGAATTCGGCATCCAGGTTCGAACGTTCGGATTTGCCCATGCCTGCGCGGCTCATGTCGCCGCCCATTTTACCAAACTGTACGTCACCGGTCTGGGCCATGAAGCCGTCGATGACACGGTGAAACACGACGCCGTCATAGGCGCCTTCAGCGGCCAGTTCGGCGATCTGCTTGGCATGGTTGGGCGCCACGTCTTCCAGAAGGTCGATCACGATGGTGCCATTGGCGCCTTCGCCTTCGACATCGATCTTGAGACCGGTGGCAAAGGCCGGGCTGGCGACCAGCGCCAGCAGTACCGCAAGCTTACGCATCTGCGGCCACCTTAACGCTGATCATGCGATCGGGGGCCGCTGGCGGCTCGCCGCGCACGATGGCGTCGACGAGGTCCATGCCTTCGATGACACGACCGTAAACGGTGTACTGACCGTTCAGGAAATGGTTGTCCTTGAAGTTGACGAAGAACTGCGAGTTCGCCGAATCCGGGTTTTGCGAGCGGGCCGCGCCGATGGTGCCGCGATCATGCGGCAGCTTTGAGAACTCGGCCGGCAGGTTGGGCAGGTCAGATCCGCCAGTGCCCGCTGAACGGATGTTGAACCCGGCTTCCATGTTGCCGTGCTTGACGTCGCCGGTCTGGGCCATGAAGCCATCGATCACGCGGTGAAAGCAGACGTTGTCATACTGACCCGAGCGGGCCAGTTCTTTCATACGCGCGGTGTGCTGAGGGGCCACATCGGCCAGCAGTTCGATGATGACGGTGCCGTCTTTCAGCTCCATCAGGATTGTGTTTTCGGGGTCTTTGATCTCGGCCATCGGGCCCTCCTTCCAGAATTCGTTTGCAGATACCTAAGCCGCAGTCGGCAGAATGCCAAGTGACGCATTGACGGACGGCGGATTTGCGGGGAAACAACGCCCAAGGACCGACGCCAGATTTCAGGGAGTCCACATGGCTTGGAATACGATTGATAACATGGATCTGCAGGGCAAGACTGTCCTGGTACGGGTCGATATTAATGTGCCTGTCGAAGACGGCAAAGTGACAGATGATACGCGGATCCGGCGCATTGCGCCGACAATTGCCGATATCCTGGCGGCGGGCGGCAAGCCTGTACTGCTGGCGCATTTTGGCCGACCCAAGGGCAAACACGTGCCCGAGATGTCGCTGCAACCGCTGGTCCCCGCTTTGGAGGCCACGTTTGGCGTGCCGGTTGCGTTCTGCGCCGATTGCCGGGGCCCGGCTGCGATGGCCGCCGTGGGGGCGCTGGCCGAGGGGTCGGTGCTGCTGCTCGAAAACACCCGGTTCCAGCCCGGCGAGGAAAAGAACGACCCAGCGTTGGCCGCCGAGATGGCCGCGTTGGGCGATGTCTATTGCAATGACGCCTTTTCCGCCGCGCATCGGGCGCATGTATCGACCGAAGCTTTGGCGCAGGCATTGCCATCCTGTGCTGGTCGGCTGATGCAGGCCGAGCTTGAGGCGCTGGAAGCTGCATTGGGTCAACCCCAGCGCCCGGTCGTTGCCGTTGTGGGCGGGGCCAAGGTGTCGAGCAAGCTGGAACTGCTGGGCAACCTTGTCGAAAAGGTCGATCACCTGGTGATCGGTGGCGGCATGGCAAATACGTTCCTGGCCGCGCAGGGCATCGACGTGGGCAAATCGCTGTGCGAACATGACATGACTGATACGGCGGCTGAGATTTTGGCCAAGGCAGACAAGATCGGCTGTTCGATCCTGTTGCCATCGGACATCGTTGTGGCGTGGGAGTTCAAGGCAGGGGCGGCAAATGAAACCGTCGCCGCAGATGCGTGCCCTGCGGATGCAATGATTCTGGATGCCGGTCCAGACACCGTGTCCCGTATTGCCGGGGTGCTGGCGACGGCCAAAACGCTGATCTGGAACGGCCCCATGGGCGCGTTTGAGATCACGCCGTTTGATGCAGCCACCAACGCGGCGGCGCAGACAGCCGCAGAGCTAACCCAAACCGGTCAGCTGATCAGCGTTGCGGGCGGAGGCGACACCGTGGCCGCGCTGAATCAGGCCGGAGCCGCAGATCGGTTCACTTATATCTCGACGGCTGGCGGGGCGTTTCTGGAGTGGATGGAAGGCAAGACGCTTCCGGGCGTTGCCGCATTGGAGAACTAGAGTACACTCGGGTCATTGTAAGCTTAGGGAGTTTTTCGATGACCCGATCTTTTCTTTTTGCCAGTGCCCTTGCCCTGTCCGCCCTTCCCGCGACGGCGCAGGACACCCCACAAGTGACCGAGCGACCGTCAGTCTGGAGCTTTCTGACAGCCGAATATCTGACCACAGCGTTGGCGCATAGCGCGATCAACTGGGCGCGGTTTCTGGCTGATATTCGCTATGATCAGCTGAGTGTTGATCCGGTTGCGATGCGCGTGGTTCTGACTGGCGTCGATATTGCGCCGCTGATCCCGGACCTGCCGGACGGCGCGTGCCGGATCACGGCTGAACGCATGACGCTGAATGGTGGACCGATGGATCGAATTGCCACTGGGCGGGGGCGTGTCGCGATTGATGGCATGGGCTTTGCCGCTGGCTGTTTGCCCCCCGAAGGCGCGACAATGCTGCGCGCACTGGGGTTTCCGACCATCGAGTCGTCGTTTACCGAGATCGAATTCGATTATGATTATGCCTCGGGCGGGGGAACGCTGAGGATCAGCTCGGATCTGGAGCGCCTGGTGTCGCTGAACCTGAAGGCGGATCTGGATTACATCAGCTTTCGAATGGACTTTGAGACCGAAGAACCGGTCGTGGCGGTTGATCTGACCCATGCAGAGCTGTCGTTGCTTGATCGGGGCGGCTGGGCTTTGGCGCGCAATTTCCTGCCCGCTGACTTGCAGGCCCCCGGTGCTTTGGGTCCGGTTGTGCAAGGCGGGCTGACCCAGATGTTTGCCGAAGCCAACGGCCCCGAAGTTGCGCCAACCGATGCGCAGCGCGCTTTTGCCTTGCAGGCTGGTCAGCTGATCGGCGCGCTTGGCGATGGCGGACAGCTGGTCGTCTCGACTGCGATCACAGCCCCGCCGGTCCGCATCAGCGAAGACAGCGTTCAACCCTTTGCGCGCCTCTATGATCGGTTGGCCCCCGTTATGGGTGTTCAGGCCCCGGCGGTGCTGACCGCCCTGCCCGTCGATCAGTTGCAAATCGCCATTGATGCCACCGACCCGCCTGCGGACGCCTTTGAAACCGGACGCGCGCTGATCACCGGTATCGGCGCGCCCCGCAATACCAATTTGGGCGTGCGGCTGTTGGTTCCGCTGGCGCGCAGTGGCAATGCCGAGGCCTCGCTTTTGATCGCCGAGACCATTGAGACCAGCCATCCCGGCGACGCCTATGGACACGCCTTGCGGGCAGCAACCGCCAACCTGCCCGGCGCGCTGGCGCTGTTGGATCGGATCGAACGCACCCTGCCCTATGATCAGGTCATTGAAGAACAGAACGCCCTGATGCATGGCCCCGAGGCGCTGTATGATGATCTGGACGCGATGCGCACCACTGCGCGGCAGTTCCTGACCGGAACGGATCGGCCCCGGTCGTGGCGTGCGGCGTATTACTGGGCGTCGATGGCCGCAGCAGCTGGCGATGCTTCAGGTGCCGCGATCCGGGACGAGATCAACGAAACCCTGCGTCTGCGCGGCGATGGCGCAATCTGGCTGACCGAGGCTGAAACGTTGGAAAATGGTGTCCTGCGCGATTGGATCGCCAAGGATGTGCCGACGCTTTTGCGCTGATCGAAGACGTTTTGCGTCTTCAGGCTTGCCCGCCCTGGCTGCACGGGCGGGCAACGGAGGCTGTCGGGGTTTTTGTTCGCGCTAACTGAATTGCAACGCGGGCCGGGCTTGCCTATGCACGGGTGCAATGGGGCCTCCCTGACATTCCAACTTCAATTTGGTGGAAACCGATATGTCCAAAGACACACAAGCCGACCAAGTCCGCGCCGCGCAGGGCTTTATTGCCGCCCTTGACCAAAGCGGTGGGTCGACGCCGAAAGCACTGGCGCTGTATGGCGTTCAGGAAGACGCGTACGGATCCGAAGCCGAGATGTTTGACATGATGCACGCCATGCGCGCCCGCATCATCAAATCGCCCGCGTTCACTGGGGAAAAGATCGTCGGCGCGATCCTGTTCGAAATGACCATGGACCGCGACATCGATGGCACGCCCACCGCGACCTATTTGTGGGAACAGCGCAAAGTTGTCCCGTTTCTGAAGGTCGACAAGGGTCTGGAAGACGAAGCTGACGGCGTGCGCCTGATGAAGCCGATCCCGGATCTGGACGCGACGCTGGAAAAAGCCGTGTCCAAGGGTATTTTTGGCACCAAGATGCGCTCGGTCATCGATGCGGCATCTGAAAGCGGGATTGCGGCGATCGTGGCCCAGCAGTTTGAGATCGGCAAACAGATCCTGAGCCATGGCCTGATCCCGATCATTGAACCCGAAGTGACCATTTCGATTGCGGACAAGGCTGAAGCCGAAGTCATGCTGCGCGATGCGATCCTGAAAGAACTGGACGCGCTGGAAGATGGCAAAGAGGTGATGCTGAAGCTGACCCTGCCGGAAGAGGCGAACCTGTACCAGCCGCTGGTCGATCACCCCAAGGTGATGTGCGTTGTGGCCCTGTCGGGCGGCTATGCACGGGACGAGGCGAACGCCCGTCTGGCCAAGAACACAGGCATCATTGCCAGCTTCTCGCGTGCCCTGACCGAAGGGCTGTCAGCCCAGCAGGCAGATGCTGATTTTGATGCGACGCTGGCCGAGACCATCGGCTCGGTCCACGCGGCATCGGTCGCGGGTTAAGACTGAACGCGAAAGCCCCGCTCCGGTCTGGCCGGAGCGGGGCTTTTTTATGTCATACCAGAGCGGTCCCGGCGTTATGCGCCGCTGCCTTCGATGCTCATGTATTTCGCGATAAAGGCAGGTTCGCCCATGCGCTGCAGCAGATCAAGCTGCAGATCCAACCAGGCCCAGTGGCCTTCTTCATCCATGGCGATCTGTTCAAGCAGCTTGCGGGTGCCGATGTCATTGGCATCAAACGCCTGACGCGATGCCTTGGAATAAAACGAAATCGCGTCCAGTTCGTCGGCCTTGTCGGCTTCGAACATATCTTTCAGGCTTTGCGCCCGCTGTGGGGTCTTTGCAGACTTCAGCACCGGATCACCGCCCAGGAACAGAATTCGTTCGATGAACAGGCCGGCGTGACCCAGTTCTTCCAGCATTTCTTCGCGCATCTTCGCGGCGAGAACATCAAGGCCCCAATCCTCAAGCACATGGGCGTGCAACAGGTATTGGTTAGAGGCCGCAAGTTCCATCGACAGTGCAGTCTGGAGGTTTTCGAGGCTTGCTGACTTGTCAGACATGAGTAATTTCCTTCGTTCCAAACATATCAGGTTGAGCGCATGTTAGCGCCACGTCATTCAAGATATGACGCCTGTAGAATGCTGCAACCGCAAAGGTCAGAATGTCGCGCAAACCCGCCATGCGTTTGGCGGGCTTGTCCGGTGCAAAGGCGGGCGATCAGAACCCTTCGACGACAATCTTGCCGCGCGCCGTACCGCTTTCGATCCGGGCATGGACCTTTTTCAGGGTCGCGGCGTCGATCTTGCCTGCAACCTCGGTCAGGGTGGTCGTAACCTTGCCCGCGTCGACCAGATCGGCAACTTCGTTCAGCAGCTTGCTTTGTTCGGCCATGTCGGGCGTTTTGTTCATCGGGCGGACAAACATGAACTCCCAATGCAGTGAAATCGCCTTGCGCTTGAGCGGCAAAGCATCCATCGCCGCCGGATCGTCAATCAGACCCAACCGGCCCTGCGGGGCAATCAGTTCGACGATCTCCGCATAGTGTTGTCCGGTTTCGGTGGTTGAGAACACAAAACCCGGCGCGCCAAGGCCAAGGGCGGCGACCTGCGGGGCCAGCGGTTTGCGGTGATCGATCACGTGATGCGCGCCGCATTTTTTCACCCAATCCTGTGTTTCAGGACGCGAGGCTGTTGCGATGATCGTCATATCGGTCAGCGCGCGCAAAAGCTGGATGGTGATTGAGCCAACCCCACCTGCCCCGCCGATCACCAGGATCAGCTTGCCGCCATCCGGCGTTGGGCGGTTCACATCGAGCCGGTCAAACAACATTTCCCACGCGGTGATCGCGGTCAGCGGCAAGGCGGCGGCTTCGGCGTCGTTGAGCGTCGTTGGCTTGCGCCCCACGATGCGTTCATCCACCAGATGGTATTCGGCGTTGGTGCCGGGTCGGGTGAAGTCGCCTGCATAATAGACCGCGTCGCCCGGTTTGAAGCTGGTCACATCAGGACCGACAGAGTCGACCACACCGGCAGCGTCATAGCCCAGAATGGCATAGTCTGCGCCTTCCGGCATCGGGCGCGTGCGGATCTTGGTGTCTACCGGGTTCACCGAGACGGCGCTGACCTTGACCAGCAGGTCGCGGCCTGTGGCGGTGGGTTTGTCGAGCGTGATGTCGACAAGCGCGTCTTCGCGGTCGATCGGTCCGGGGGTTTTGAAGGCGACGGCTTTCATGCGGGGCTCCCTTGGTTTCAGGGCATCAGATTGCCCGGTTTTCGGCTCAGGTAAACCGCAACCGTATTTGTGCCAGAAAAAACCTCAGCCGATCCGGGAAATGATCGCCTGAGTATCCAGCCCGGACACTGCGCCAAGGATATGCCCACGTGCCCCTGCAACCCGGGTGCCGACATAGCCATCGGCCACCGCATTCGGGGCAAGCTGAAACAGGGCCGCTGCCGTCAGCAGGGTCGCCAGGCTTTCCACAAACCAGCGTGCTTCGCCTTCCTCTGGCAACGCTGGCCAGCGGGCCCTGTGCGCCTCTAACGCCGCATCAAACCGGGGATCGTGGCCCCGTGCGGCGTCCAGCGTTGCGTTCAGTGCCTCACCCGCCAAAGGGTCGCGGGCCAGCGTGCGCAGGATATCAAGGCAGATGACATTCCCCGAACCTTCCCAGATCCCGTTCAGCGGCGCCTCACGATACAGCCACGGCATCGGGGTTTCTTCGACGTAACCCATGCCGCCCAGAACCTCCATCGCTTCGCCGATCACCGGGATACAGCGTTTGTTGGACAGGAACTTGGCCAAGGCCACGCCAATCCGCGCCAATGCCCGGTCTTGTGCGGTGTCGCCATCGAACGCGCGGGCCATGAAAAACCCGACAGCCGTCGCGCCTTCCCAATCCAGCGCCAGATCGGCCAAGACGCTGCGCATCAACGGCTGGTCGATCAGGCGACGCTGAAAGGTTGACCGCCCCTCGGCCCACCAATGCGCTTCGGCCAGTGCAGCGCGCATCAGGCCCGCCGGGGCCATGGCCGTGTCCAGCCGTGTGTGATGCACCATTTCGATGATGGTGCGCACCCCGTCGCCTTCGTCGCCCAGCTGATAGGCCAAAGCATCGACATATTCGATCTCGGAACTGGCATTGGCCTTGTTGCCCAGCTTGTCTTTCAGCCGTTGCAGGCGGATGCCGTTGCGTTCGCCCTCAAGCCAGCGCGGAACAAGAAAACAGGTCAGACCACCCTCAGCATAGGCCAGCGTCAGGAACCCGTCGCTCATCGGGGCCGAACAGAACCACTTGTGGCCATTCAGGCGATAGACATCCCCGTCGCGCGTGGCGGTGGTCGAATTGGCCCGCACGTCTGATCCGCCCTGTTTTTCGGTCATCGCCATACCCAGGGTGACGCCCTGTTTTTCGCTCACCGGTCGTGTCGTGGGATCGTAGACGCCCGATGTGAGCCGTGGGGCCCAGATCGCGTCAAGTTCGGGGTTCGCCCTGAGCGCCGGGACGGCAGCATAGGTCATGGTCAACGGGCAACACACCGCGGGTTCGATCTGGCTGAGCATATAGACGTGTGCCGCGTGGCTGACGTGCCCCCCCGGCTGCCCGTCCCAGGGTTGCGATGCATAACCCTGTTCAATCCCGGTTCCCAGACAGGTGTGATAGCCGGGTGTGAACGCGACCTCGTCCAGCCGACGCCCTGAGCGCGCAAACAGGGTCAGACGCGGCAGATCGCGGCGGGCGTCGTCGGCGGCGTTCAGCATGGTTTCGCCACCATAGACCGCGCCGACCTGTGACAGGTTCTGACCCCGTCCGCCACAAGCCGCTGTGGCCGAACGCAAAGCTGCATCCCCGGCCCACAGATCGCGCGCGTCGCGCGGAATCGGTTGATTGGTCACGATGTGGTTGCCCAGGTCGCTGCGCGGTAGTGAAAGGGTCATGGCGTGTCCTCCCCGGCTGCCAGAAACAGTAATGCGTCGACATTGGCGGCAGATTGGCAACGGTTCAACGTAAACGCCGGGTCACATCCGATTTCCAGAATTTCAGGGATTCACATGACGAATCAACCGTGTCATAGTTTTGACGACCACCCGTAAGAGGTGCAGAAGAGGCAGTAGAGTTTTGACACGGTCCAGCAGACCCAGTTTCGGTACATTGATCTTTTTCGCCATCGCCTTTGCGTTGGGCGCCTATTTTACCTTCGCGGCCGTGCAGGGCGATTACGGCGTGTTTCGGCGTGCCGAGATCGCCGCCGAAGCTGAGACCGTTCGGGCCGAACTTGACCGGCTGAACGCAGAAATCGCGGAAACCGAAAACCTGACCCGCCGCCTGTCTGACGACTATCTTGATCTGGACCTTCTGGATCAACAGGCGCGGTCGGTTCTGGGCCTGTTGCGCGCCGACGAAATCGTCATCCGCTGACCTTCCCCTCAAATTCCTGAATTCGCAGAGGAATGTGCCTGGAACGGCATTTTCTTCCCCCGCGTCATATTATCTCTCGCCAGCCACGCCGATTTCCTTTAAGAGATAGTTTAACACTAAACTACCTTCTAGCATCGGGGGGAGCGCTTAGAGATGGCGACGAGAAAGACGACCAAACAACCGAATGTATCAGCCGAAGAGTTGACCGGGTATTACCGGGAAATGCTGCTGATCCGCCGGTTCGAAGAAAAAGCAGGCCAGTTGTATGGCATGGGCCTGATCGGCGGCTTCTGCCACCTGTACATCGGGCAAGAAGCCGTTGTGGTCGGGCTTGAGGCTGCGGCCAGGGACGGCGACAAACGCATCACATCCTACCGCGATCACGGCCACATGCTGGCGTGTGGCATGGACCCTGCCGGCGTCATGGCCGAACTGACCGGACGCGAGGGCGGCCTGTCCAAAGGCAAGGGCGGTTCGATGCACATGTTCTCGAAAGAGAAGCACTTTTATGGTGGCCACGGCATCGTGGGCGCGCAGGTGCCGCTGGGGGCCGGTCTTGCCTTTGCCGACAAATACAAGGGCAACGACAACGTCACATTCGCCTACTTTGGCGATGGCGCGGCCAATCAGGGCCAGATCTATGAGACGTTCAACATGGCCGCGCTCTGGGATCTGCCGGTGATCTTCGTCATCGAAAATAACCAGTACGCCATGGGCACAGCCCAGAAACGCTCCACCTCGACTCCTGATCTGTACACGCGGGGCGAAGCCTTCGGCATCGCTGGTGAGATCGTCGACGGCATGAACGTATTGGCCGTAAAGGAAGCCAGCGAAAAGGCGACCGCCCACTGCCGGGCCGGCAAGGGCCCCTATATCCTTGAGATCAAGACCTATCGCTATCGCGGCCATTCGATGTCGGACCCGGCCAAATACCGGTCCCGCGAAGAGGTCCAGAAGATGCGCGAAGAACGTGATCCGATCGAACAGGTTCGCGGCATCCTGCTGGAAGGCAAACACGCCACCGAAGATGACCTGAAGGCGATCGACAAGGACATCAAGGACATCGTCAACAAAGCGGCCGATTTCGCGCGCGAGAGCCCCGAGCCCGCGCTTGAAGAACTCTGGACCGACATTTACGCCTGAGGGAGATCCACGACATGGCAATTAATATTCTCATGCCCGCCTTGTCGCCGACCATGGAGGAAGGCACGCTGGCCAAATGGCTGGTCAAGGAAGGCGATACAGTATCCTCGGGCGATATCATGGCCGAGATCGAAACCGACAAGGCGACGATGGAATTCGAAGCTGTCGACGAAGGTATCATCGGCAAGATCCTGATCGCCGATGGTACCGAAAACGTGAAGGTCAACACCCCCATCGCCATCTTGGTTGAAGAAGGCGAAAGCGTCGATGACGTGGCCGAGGCTGCGCCAGCAGCCGACGCGGGCGCCGATGCGGCCCCTGTGGCCGTTGAGGCAACCGCCCCTGCCGCATCTGTTCCGGCGGCGCCCCAGGTCGACTTGACGCCAGACTGGCCCGAAGGCACGGCGATGAAACAGCAGACCGTGCGCGAAGCCTTGCGCGACGCCATGGCCGAAGAAATGCGCGCCGACGAAGACGTCTATCTGATGGGCGAAGAAGTCGCCGAATATCAGGGCGCCTACAAAATCTCGCAAGGGCTGCTGGACGAATTCGGCTCGCGCCGTGTCATCGACACCCCGATCACCGAGCACGGTTTTGCCGGGATCGCGGTCGGGTCATCCTTTGGTGGACTGAAACCGATTGTCGAGTTCATGACCTTCAACTTCGCCATGCAAGCGATTGACCAGATCATCAACTCGGCCGCCAAGACGCTGTACATGTCGGGTGGCCAAATGGGCGCGCCCATGGTGTTCCGTGGCCCCAATGGGGCCGCCGCGCGCGTTGCCGCCCAGCACAGTCAGGATTATGCAGCCTGGTACATGCAGATCCCCGGCCTGAAAGTCGCGATGCCCTATTGTGCCTCAGACGCCAAAGGCCTGCTGAAATCAGCAATCCGCGATCCCAACCCTGTGATCTTCCTGGAAAACGAAATCCTCTATGGCCGCAACTTCGATGTGCCCGATATCGAGGATTACACCGTTCCCTTCGGCAAGGCCCGCATCTGGCGGGAAGGCAGCGATGTCACCATCGTCAGCTTCGGTATCGGCATGCAATACGCGCTCGAAGCCGCCGACAAACTGGCCGAAGACGGCATTAGTGCCGAGGTCATCGACCTGCGGACCCTGCGCCCAATGGATACGCCCGCCATCATCAACTCGGTGATGAAAACCAACCGGCTTGTGACCGTCGAAGAAGGCTGGCCGCAGGGTTCGGTTGGCAGCTACATCAGCTCGGTTGTGATGCAGGAAGCGTTCGATTACCTCGACGCCCCGGTCATCAATTGCACCGGCAAGGACGTGCCGATGCCCTATGCCGCGAACCTCGAAAAACACGCGCTGATCACCACCGACGAAGTGATCGCTGCCGTGAAACAAGTGACCTACCGGTAAGGAGCACGACACATGCCCACCGAAATCCTGATGCCCGCTCTCTCCCCGACAATGGAAGAAGGCACACTCGCAAAATGGCTGGTCAAGGAAGGCGACACTGTCTCTTCCGGCGACCTTCTGGCCGAGATTGAAACCGACAAAGCCACGATGGAATTCGAAGCCGTCGACGAAGGCACCGTTGGCAAGATCCTGATCCCGGAAGGCACCGAAGGGGTCAAGGTGAACACCTTGATCGCCGTCCTGCTGGAAGAGGGCGAAAGCGCCGATGATATCTCATCCACGCCCGCCGCAACGCCCGAGGCTGCACCCGCAGCCGACGCGGGTGTCGAGGCGGCCCCTGTGGCCTCCGAGACAGCCGCCCCTGCCCCGGCAGCCCCGACATCGGCGTCCGGCACCCGCATTTTTGCGTCCCCGCTTGCCCGTCGCATTGCGTCGCAAAAGGGGCTGGATCTGAGCCAGATTAAAGGCTCCGGCCCGCATGGTCGTATCGTCAAGGCCGACGTGGAAGGCGCAAGCGCGCAACCCGCCGTTGCCTCGACACCAGCCGCCCCTGCGCCTGCTGCCGCACCAGCTCCTGCTCCGGCCACCGGCCCGTCAGCGGATATGGTCGCGAAAATGTACGCGGACCGCGACTATGAAGAGATCAAGCTGGACGGCATGCGCAAAACCATCGCCGCGCGGCTCAGCGAAGCCAAACAAACCATCCCGCATTTCTACCTGCGCCGGGATATCAAACTGGATGCGTTGCTCAAGTTCCGCGCGCAGCTGAACAAGCAGCTTGAGGGGCGCGGCGTGAAGCTCAGCGTCAATGACTTCATCATCAAGGCCGTCGCCAACGCGCTGCAACAGGTTCCGGCCTGTAACGCGGTCTGGGCCGGTGATCGCTTGTTGCAACTGAAACCGTCAGACGTGGCCGTTGCGGTCGCAATCGAAGGCGGATTGTTCACCCCTGTGCTGCAAGACGCCGACATGAAATCGCTGTCAGCGCTTTCGACCGAGATGAAAGATCTGGCCGCCCGTGCACGTGATCGCAAGCTTGCACCGCATGAATACCAGGGCGGCACTTTTGCGATTTCGAACCTCGGGATGTTCGGCATCGACAATTTCGACGCCATCGTGAATCCGCCGCATGCGGGCATTCTGGCTGTCGGCACTGGTGTCAAGAAACCGGTCGTGGGCGAAGATGGAGAGCTGACCGTGGCAACCGTGATGTCGGTCACCATGTCGGTCGATCACCGTGTCATCGATGGGGCGCTTGGGGCCGAACTGCTAAAAGCCATTGTCGAGAACCTTGAAAACCCGCTGACCATGCTGGCCTGACACAGACACAGAGCGCGTCGGTCGCTTGATGGTCGCGTTCTCTGGTCTCAGCATCCTGATACAGCAAAAGCGCGCCATCTAGGCGCGCTTTTTCGTTTGTTCGGCTATCGGCGAATTTGGCCTTAAGGCTCCAGCCCCGAGGTCAGGTCTTGCCACCAATAATCTGGTTCATCTGGACAGACGGTTGATCACACCCGGCCTCGCCAACGATCTTGGCCGGCACCCCGGCCACCGTTTTGCATGGCGGCACATCTGCCAGAACAACCGACCCGGCGGCAATGCGGCTGCAATGGCCCACACGGATGTTGCCAAGGACCTTGGCCCCTGCCCCTATCAGAACGCCGTCTTCGATCTTGGGATGCCGGTCTTCTTCTTCCTTGCCGGTGCCGCCCAGAGTCACCGAATGCAACATCGACACATTGTCACCCACCACAGCCGTCTCGCCAATAACGATGGAATGCGCATGGTCGATCATGATGCCCTTGCCGATCCGCGCGGCCGGGTGCACGTCAACCCCGAAGATCTCGGAAATCCGCATTTGCAGGAAATACGCCAGATCGTGCTGGCCCCGCTCCCACAGCCAATGTCCGACGCGATAGGCCTGCATGGCCTGATACCCTTTGTAGTACAGGATCGGCTGCACCAGCCGGTGGCAGGCCGGATCGCGTTCGTAAACCGCCATCAGGTCGGCACGGGCCGCTTCGACCAGTTCGGGCGACGTCGTATAGGCATCTTCCGCAATTTCCCGCAGGATCACCATCGACATCTCGTTCGATGACAGTTTGGCCGCAATCCGATAAGATAGCGCCTTTTCGATGCGGTGGTGGTGTAGAATACAGGCATGGACAAGCCCGCCCATCAGCGGTTCGTCTTGCACGATGTCCTGTGCTTCGTTCCGAATCTGGTCCCAGACGGGATCGACCGGCGTGATCTTTGTGCGCGTTTCAGCCATGGTCATGCGTCCTCCAATTCACATAGGATATGCGTGCGAGACCGGAAAACCAATCGCAATCCTGTGATGGGGTACATCGAAATTATGAATAATACGGAAATTCTGCGCTTCAAAACCCTGATCTGTGAGCGGTTGCAGACCCTCTCAGCGCAATCCGAAATGGGCCGGGACGGTCAGGCGGTCGTCCAGTTGGATCAACAATCGGTCGGCCGTCTCAGTCGCATGGATGCGCTTCAGAATCAGGCGATGGCCAAGGCGCAGCAGGCCCGGCGCGACGCTGAAACCACCGGGCTTAGGGCCGCGCTCGCTCGTATTGGCGAAGACGAATTTGGGTATTGCGACGCATGCGGCGATCCGATTCCACCAAAACGGCTTGAGCTGAACCTGACCGCGACACGCTGCGTCAGTTGTGCTTCCGGCTAAGGTGATGGCGGATCAGGGCCTGCACAACGGTTTCAAAACACTGGCAAAACGCCAGATCGTCAAAACCGGGTTCATCCGCCAAAGGCCGCCGCCGCGCTGCAGACATTAGCGATCCGTTGCCCCACAAGGGATGCGCCTGCCCGGTTCGCTTTACGTGTCGGTCGGCCATTTCGGCCTCGGCGATCAGACGGGCGCACACGTCTTCGCGCCCGTCCTGTGGGACCCGCAGCAAAGCGCGCGCCGCGTTTGAGACATCGCCATGCAAAACCAGGCGCATCGCGTCAGGCCCCAATCTCGACACTGGCAAATGATCCGGGCCCATAGCGCGCCGACACCTGCGCCACCGTGATCCGCGGTGTCGCCGTTCCATCCGCCGCCTGCATCGACGCTGAATAGGTCCATGCCGGTTGCCCGACGCTGGCCTCGCGCAGCAGTGAGTCGCCGTTCCAGACCCGCACCAGATAGCTTTCGCTTTCTTCGCCAAGCGGCACTTCGGGCATGTCCCAGCTGTCGCCATCAATCCGCGTGCGCCGGATCCAGCTGATTTCCCGATCATCACCCGGCTGTCCAGTCACCCGCAGATGGCACGGCGCATAGGGCCGCAACCCATTGCCATCAAATGTCTCAACCCTGTGGACATATGACGGGTCGTCATAGCCTCGCTGCGCCGGGCCGATCCTGTAATGCCGCTCTAACCGCCGTTGCGCACTGGTCAGATCAATCTGCTCAGGCACCCCATTCATCAGCACAAACCAGGATCCGACGGGCCAGATGCCCGGCATCGCGCCATCGCTTCCGACCTGCCCGCGCAACCGGCCCGACAGCCTATAGGTATCCGGCGCAATCAGCTCGGCCCCGGTAAACTGGAACAACTCCCACGCTCCGCTGCTGCCGTCGCCAATGGCAGCCAGATTGGCCCCATTCAAAACCGCCAAAGCGTCCTTGGCTTCCAGTGCTCCGTTCAGCAACCGCACCTGCACCGGTTCACCATGATCCCAGCGCCCGGCACCGGCAGCATTCATCGGCGTTTCGGTCACCCCGATCACAGACCGTGCGGCAAGGATTTCGCCCAATGCATAGTTTTCGTCAGACCCTGAAGAATAGACTGCAACCGTGCCCGGCCACGGCGTTGCCGTACAGGCGATATGGGGCGCATGTTCAACCTCATCCCCTGTCATCAGCGGCAAGTCCAGAAACAGCGGCAGCACAGGCACCGGCGCGACAAAGCCCGACTGGCTGGGCAATTGTTCGGCCCCTTCCGAGGGCAGATAGACCTGCGGTTCGATCCGCACAGCGTCAATCAACTGGAACCCGGATTGCTCGACGCTGTCGATCCGATACAACGCGTCGCGCTCATCTCCGTCTCCCGGTAAGCGCACCACATCCCCGGCCCCCAAAGCCATCTCGGACGGCGGCAATCCGAACCGGACGGAGTCGCGGGAAATACGTGCCTCGCTCAACCAGCGTTCGGCCACATGCCGTCCCTCGCCCCGGGTCATCGACAACGCCAGATCGTTGGACGTGACTGAATGGGTCGCATCGGTTGGCAATACGGCCTCTTCGGCAGCCACCTCATAATCGGCCCCGGTTTCGATAAACCGAACCCGCACGCGCCCGGTCATTTCGACCTCAGAGTCCCGAGTCTGTTCCAGCCCGCCGTCCAGTTCGCTGGTCTCGACAAACCGCTCCGGGTCCAGATCTGTCGCCCGACCGCCTTGCCGCATCACGAACACCAGCGCGCCATCGCGTTCGATGGCGTCAAACCCATAGCGCAGCATCAGCGGCTGCAACGCCGCCCGCGCATCCGACACATCCTCGACCACATATCCCCGCACCACCCCGAACAACGCCGACGTATCAATGTCAGTCACCTCGGCCCGCTGGCAAATCTCGGCCACGACCGAAGCCAGCGTGCGTATTCCGGCGCGCCCGTTCAACCAGTGACCGGTGGCATAGTTCGCGCCATCGCTCCACTGATCAGCGGTGTTGGGAAACGCCGGAAACGGACGTGCATCCCAGGCCCAGACATAGGCATTGTCCAGGTCGATCATGGGACCGCCGTAAATCCCTGAAACCGGGTTGGCATCCCCTTGTGCCCAATGGCCCAGAACCGCCCTCAGATAACTGATCTGGATCAGATCGTCCCGCATCCCATTGGAATACTTCGGCAAACTGGACTCGGATGATTTCGGATCAAGGAACTTGTTCGGCTCGTTCGTGCCTTTGTCGACGGCGGCGCAGCCCAGTTCGGTGAACCAGATCGGCTTGGATTCCGGCACCCAGTCGGTCGCCGCTTCTTGGCGCACGCCGCCAATCCGCTCGCGATGCGGCTGAGACCACCAGCTGCGCAAATCCTTGTACCGCCAAATCCAAGGCTCGCCATGCGCCAGGTCTTCGATCGGGGTGCGGACCTGCGCATCCCGCGCGGCGTCGGAATGGTAATACCAGTCATACCCCTCGCCACCTTCGACATTGCTGTCCAGATAAGCAGGATCATAGATGTCCTGCCAGCCCGCCTTAAGGTCCGTATGATCCTCGCCATCCCGCCAGTCCGACACCGGCATGTAATTGTCGATCCCGATGAAATCGATGACCTCATCCGCCCAAAGCGGATCAAGGTGGAAAAACCGATCCCCGCTGCCGTCGTCCGGAGAATACCCGAAGTACTCCGACCAATCCGCTGCATAGCCGATCTTGACGTCCGGCCCCAAAAGCACACGGACTTCAGACGCTAAATCGCGCAAGGCCTGGACCGCCGGAAAGCCAGCTGCCCCCCGGATCTGCGTCAGTCCACGCATCTCGGACCCGATACAGAATGACTCCACGCCCCCCGCGGCCGCACACAAAGCCGCGTAATGCAGGATGAAGCGGCGAAACCCCCAATCCGCAGACCCCGAATATGTCACCCCCCCATCACTCACCGCAAAATCAGCAGCCGAGGCCGTTCCGAAAAACGCAGCAACTTCGGCATCCGCCGCCGCCGTTCCATCCGGGCTGCCCTCTTGACCGGGTGCCACCGACAAGGTGATCCGCCCGCGCCACGGCAGGTGCGGTTGCCCGTCTTCACCGGTCCAGGGGTTCGGCAACGCATTGCCCACCAATTGCTCCATCAGGATGAACGGATAAAACATCACCCGCCGCCCCGCTGCGCGCATATCCCGGATCGCTTCGATCACCGCCCCGTCCGCTGGCGTGCCGCCATAGATCGGCCGGTCCTCAACCCGTGTAATCGGCGTCGCCGCAGCCCGCGACAGCCCAGACACAGACCACGGCATTCCCGCTCCGTCAGCTTCTTGCTGCTCGACCTTGGGCACGATGGAACAGGTCCCACAGCGCAGATCATCGCCGAACCAGGACACGATCAAAGACGCCGCATCGCAAGTTGGCAATTCTTCCGACAACGCATCCAGAGACGTCGCAAAATCGCTTTTGCCCGACGGCGTGTTGATGTTGGCGGCCCACTGACCACCCTGCCCGTTCGAGTAATACACGCTGCTGGTCGCCAACGCGTATTCCCCGGTTCCGGGCATCATCGCAACGCCCCGCACGATCTGCCCCAGATCCTGCGCAAATTCCTCGGCCTCGGGCTGTACCGGACGGATAACCTCGAACGAAAACTGCGGCACCCGGTTGCCGAATTGCTCCAACGACAGGTTTTCCATCACCACATAGGCCGTTCCGCGATAGGCTGGCACCTGCCCTGTGCCCTCAATCGCCTCCATCAACGGATCGGGTGCCTGATCCCGGCTGCCGACATAGACTCGCATGTTCAGGTCGTCGGGCGCGACTTCCTCGCCGTCGGCCCAGACCCGGCCAACCGTCGCAATCTCGCCCTCGCAAAGGGCAATCGCCATGGACACCGAATAGCTGTAGGTCGTCGTTTTGGGTTTAGGGGCAGACCCCTTGCCGCCCCCCGTCGTTGTCGAGGATTCCTGAAAATCCGAGGCCCAGATGACCTGCCCGCCTAATCGCATCCGGCCATAAATCTGGGTAACTGGCGCCCCGTCCCCGGTCTGGGTCAGGCGAAACCGGTCAACCTTGCCGGTCTCGACAGGGTCCGATCCCACGCCCAGCAACCGCTGGTCGATGATCCGGCCCAAAGTGGCGCCCGCCGCCCGGCCAAGCGCAACCGCCGTCAGCCCGGCCACCGTACCGCCAATCGACCCGCCGACAGCGGCCCCGACCGCAGAAAGAACAATCGTCGCCATCAGAGCACCTCCGCCGGAATTTCAGTTGCATTTTCAATCGGGTATTCGAACCGCGCCACGATCCGCCGCGCCCAGGGCGCGCTTAGCGGGCTTTCGACCACGCCATGACCCGAATACGCGTGAATGAACGCCTGACCCGGGCCCGTGTCCGACACGATCCCCACATGTTTCGCGACCGATCCCGCCCGCATCCGAAACAGGATCACGTCGCCACTCTCAACCGCGCCCAAAGGCTTTTCGCGCAGGTGACGACAGGCCGCCGCCCACATGCGTTCTTCACCTTGCGGTTCAGACCAGTCCATCGAATAGGCAGGCACCGTTTCAGGCTCACCGCCCAGCACGTCGCGCCACACCCCGCGCACAAGGCCCAGACAATCGGTGCCCGCGCCCCGCACCGACGCCTGATGCCGATACGGTGTCCCGATCCAGCGTCTTGCCGCCGCCACAACCTCTGCGCGCCCGCCCATCACCTCAGGCTCCCGCCCGAATTGGTGCCGCTTTGCTTGGGCACCGCCATCATCCAGTCGTCGGACGGGATGTCCGGAAACCCCTGATAGTTCGGCAGGTTGTTGAACTTGAGACGACAGGTGTCGAACCGTTTGTCACAACCAGCTTCCAGCCGCACCATATCGCCGGTCCCGATGCCACCCCGGATCGGCTCCCACAGCTCGATCACGCGGACACCATCATCGATCCAGTCCCGCTTGATCGCGCCCCATAGCCCGCTGGCCTGCCCCGACAGAACCGACAGCCTGCCACGCGCAAACCACCCCGGTTCAAACTCGTTCAGATCCGCCCAGCGATAGGCCCGCCCGTCACCAAGGTCTTCAACAGGCCTTTCCGTGAAATACCCCGGCTCTGACAGATCAAACCCGCAGTTCCTGTCACCCAGCACTGCCGTGCACGGCTTTTGATACACCCGCCCCAAGGGCCGGTTCAGCTTGTCGGTCAGCCCGCGCAACTCGGCGTTGAACTGCCCGCCGCTGCGCCGGATCTCACCCAAAGCCCCGCGAAACTGCAGCCAACGCACCGATACATCGGCCCAATTCACCAGCCACGCCCGCACCTCGGCCCCGTCAAAGCGCCCGGCCTCGATATCCTCTTCGCGCACAGCCGCATCGCTCAGCGCACCCACCGCTTCCGAGTTATCGACCGACAGCCCCGTACTTTGCTGCAACGCCAACGCGCTCAAGCCCGTGTCGGCTTTGAACGTCAAACCGTCGAACACCAAAGCACAATCGTGATCCGTAAACCCGTATTGCACCCCATCGCTGCGCGTGATTGCCCAGCACCGGCACAGGGTCGTCAGCCCGCTCTCAACATGCGCGCGAAACGCCGCGTCCTGCCCAGCCATCAGACCCGCACCTCGACCACTGGAACATTCGGCACATCGCCGGCCTGAAAGCTGGCCACGCTTGTCTGAATCCGATCCGTGTCAAACCGCACCGGCACGTCAAATTCAAACCCGGCCACCACTTTCGCCTCTTCGCCCGGCGCAAACGCGAATGTCACCAGGCCCGTGCCCGCATCGATCTCATAGTCGACGCCGTCGCGCAGTTCATCCTGCCCGATCCCCACACGCACCGACCCGACCACGGGTTTCGAAATCGGACGGGCATAAGTGAACGCGCCCGACCGATACGTCTTACTCAGCTGGAACTGGACGGAACTGCCATCGCCGTCCCCGATCACCTGATCGTCAAACCGCACCTCTTGCGAGGCTTTCGCGGTCTTGAAATCCGACCAGTCCTTCCAGCGGAACCCGTAAATCTGCCCACGCCGCGCCTCGAAAAACGCGATCAGCGTTTCGATGTCGTCCAGCGACCGCATCCCCAGACCCGCATCATAGCGCCTGCGTGAATGCGCCCAGGGCGTGTTGCGTTCCTCGAACCCGTTGGCCAGCGTCACGATATCGGTCCGCCGCTCTGGCCCCCCGACCGAGCCAAAGCTCAGCGAGGCCGGAAATCTCACATCATGAAAACTCATGTCCTGCTCCCCGAATTAGCGATTGCGCGCGCCGCGCCCCAAGGCCCGGCTCATCTGCGCCGCGATCTGCCCCTTGCTGCGCTGAAACCCCTGCACATCCGGGGTGGTGACGTTCATCACGACAGTCGTCGATCCACCGCCCGCGCTGCGCACGCCCAGCTTGCCGTCGGCGCCACGGGTCAGCGGCATGATCGCCTCGGGCCCAGCCTCGCCCATCAGCCCGGTGCCACCGCGCATCGGGAACATGGTCGGACTGCTGACAACGCCGCCATTGGCAAACGGCATCACCCGGCCCTGACTGAAACTCGCACCGTCGGCAAAAGGCAGAATGCTTTTCACAAGGCTGGTGACGCCATCCGCAAACAGCCCGCCGATTTGATTGGTCACCGGTTTGATCGCCGCCGCATAGCTGGTCTGGATCATCGACCGGGCCACGGTTTCCAACGCATCCGACAGCTTCATGCCATCAAACACCACCCCGTCAAACGCCCGGCGCAGGCCCTTGGACAACCCGCGTTCCAACGATTGCGCATCCTTGCCTGTCGCCGCCAAAGCCTCGCGCACCCGGCGCAGTTCGGCATCGAACCCCGCCGCCATGTTCGCCGCGCTCGACAGGCTGTCTTCCAGCCCCTCTGACGCGTCGCGCAGATCTGACACTCCGTCCTGATCACTCATCGCTCTCATCCTCTCTGCGGTCCGGCCAGGCCGCCATCAGCGCGTCCAGTCCCGACCGGTTCAGCGGAGCCTGCCCCGCACCTTGCCCCAGCATCAGCCGCAGCTCGGCCGGGGTCAGCCGCCAGAACTGATCCGGTGTCAGGCGCAGCCCCTCCAACCCGGCCCGCATCAGCGCGGGCCAGTCGATCCCGCTCACGTGACCCCCGGCACCATGAAGGCGCGCGCCAGCAACTCGGCTGCCGCGCGGGCCGCTTCCATCGGCCCGCCGTCAATCTCGGCCTGCATCAGGTCCGCCGCCGCGATATCGGCCCCGCCCCCGCGCAAGCCCGCAACCACCAACGCCAGAACCTCGCGACTGGAAAACCGCCCGCCTTCGAACCGTTCCACCAGCTCAACCAGAGACCCCGCGTCCAGCGACGCCTCAAGTTCGGCCAAGGCCCCAAGCGTCAGCTTCATAACGCTCCGCTGCCCGTCGATGACCAACGCCACTTCCCCCGTCCACGGATTGGCCATGATCAGAGCCCCGTAAAGGTCAGCGCCCCGGCGCTTGCCATCGCCATTTCATACGTGGCCTCGCCATTGTGCGATCCGGCATATTCAAGCGAGGTCACCTGAAACGCACCCTCTACAATGCCGAAATCCGGGATGATCACCTGAAAGGCAGGCGTTTCGCCGTCAAAGAACAACTGGCGCGCCCGCTCGTCGGTACCTTCATCCTTGAACACGCCCGATCCTGAAATCGACGCCGATTTCACCCCGGCCCCCGACAACAGCTCGCGCCAGCCGCCCTGGCTTTCCAGGCTCGTCACATCCACACTTTCCGCGTTAAAACTGACTCGCGTGGCGCGCAGCCCCGCAATGGTTTCAAACTGACCGCTGCCGGTCATGTCGACTTTGACCAGCAGGTCCTTACCGTTCTGGGCACCCATGCCTATTCTCCAATGGTTGAAGGGTTAATCGTCTTCCACACGCGCGCGGAACTTCAGATCAATGCGCCGCAACTGCTGGGCTGTCCCGTCGCGACGCGCCCGCGCCCGCTCGAACCACAGCCCCACCAATCGGCCCCGGCTCAGGCTCAGCGGAGCACCGTCCAGCGCATCGCTGACCGCGCCTGCCACGTCCTTGGCCGTCGCAAAACCTGTCGCGTCACTGATCACCGAAATGGTAATCCGATGCTGCGCCCCGGCGCCGCTTTTGTCCGAGGCGTCGCGCACATCCTCCAGGCCGATGCTGACATAGGTCGCCGGTACGTCCCCGGCGGGCAGCGCGTCATAGACCGCCCCCCCGATCAGCGCCGAAACGCCAGCATCAGACAGCAAATGCTGATAAATCGCGGCCTGCAGCGGCCCCGCCATTCCATAGCTCATGCCGCTGTCTCCTCATCTGCGAAACAGGTCAGAAACCGCCCCTGCGCATCCACATCGGCCACCGCGCGGATCACGAACACCCGCGCGCCGTCCCGTAACCGCTGCTCCGGGGTCGGCCGCATTGCCGACCCCACAGGCGCCGCCCGCACCACGATCCTGTAAGCGACCGCCGATACCGGCATCCCGGCCTCGGCGCGCTCACGTCCGGTGCGGGCCCGCATCTCGGCCCAAAGCTCACCCAAGGCAGTCCAGATTTCGGAAAACCCGCCCGCGCCGTCGCTGACGCGCGCGGGGGCTTCCAAAACCAGCTTTCGGTTCAGGTTGGGCTGTTTCATTGCACCCCTCCCAACGTGACCCGCAGCTTGCGATAGCGTTGCAACAGGCTGCTCACACCAAACGGCATGCACCCTTCGCCCAACGCGGTCTCGTCCCGGTATTCGTAATAATGCGCCGCCAGCAGCAGCACCGCCTGCCCCAGATCAGCGGGCAACCCGCCCCAGTCCGATGACATCCCGGCGTTGAAATTGATCCGCACACTGCCCTTGGTCTCGACCCGAGGCAGCAGCGTGCCGGTTGGAAACAGGCGCGGTTCAACCGCATCCCGGCGCAACCGGTACAGCGTATACGCAACGACAGTTTCGCTCTCATCCGCGCCGATCAAGACCACCGCAGACACCGCATTCACCGGAGCCACCGGCAGCCCTTGCCCAGACCGATCCGACCAATCCGCGATCTCCCAGGTGAAATCACGGCTCAGCAACACCTTGCCCGTGCGCCCTTCGATGGCCGCAATCGCCGCACGCAGGAAACTTGTCAGCACCGCGTCCTGCAGGGTTTCTTCGCCAAACCCGGTTCCCAGCCGCAAATGCGCCTTGAACTCATCCACCGGCAAAGCCGCATCGGCAACGGTGGTCACTTCGGTCAACATCATGAATTCTCTCCGCAAATCCGACCCCCTCCGGGCCTCATCGTCGCCAAAATGCGGACGCGCATCACCCCATGTCGCTCGGACGGAGGGGAGCAGCTAGACAACATGGAGGGTCTCAACTGACACGCGCCCGCGCACGAAGGGCCGCACTGGCCCCCCGCGATCCGTCACCGCTTACGCAGTGCCGAATTTCAGCAGTTTGATCGCCGCAAAGTCGCTGACATCCCCGCCGACACGCTTGGTCGCATAGAACAGGACATGCGGCTTGGCGCTGAACGGATCGCGCAGCACGCGCAAATCCGGGCGCTCGGCAATGGTGTACCCGGCCGAGAAATCACCAAACGCAATCGCATGGCTATCGGTCGCCACATCCGGCATATCCTCGGCAATCAGCACCGGATACCCCATCAGACGCGCAGGCTCACCCGCGGCCAGACCATCCGACCACAGGAAGCGGCCATCGGCATCCTTCAGCTTGCGGATCACCCCGGCGGTTTTCGAATTCATCACGAAGGTGCCATTTGCGCGATACTGCGCCCCAAGCGCATAGACCAGATCGACAATCGCATCGCCATCATCGATGCCCCCGGCAACCCCTGTCGGCACATAGCCCAGACTGCCCCAGGCCCAGACGTCATTGTCAACGGCAGGATAGTTCAGAATGCCGGTCGGCTTGTCCGACCCATCCCCATTGATGAACGCATCCGCCTCGGCGCGGGCGAACTTGTCGGCGATACGGCCTGACAACCAGCTTTCGATGTCAAACGCGCTGTCATCCAGCAGCCGCTGCGATGCTTTCGGCAATGCCGACAGCTCGTGCAGCGGAATGGTGATCCGGTCAATCTGCGGAGTCGCCGTTTCCGTGACCGACCCGGTTTCCGAGGCCCAGCCCGCGCCCAGTTCGGTATGATCAATCAGCACGTCAAACGACGTCGCTTCGACATTGACCACCGACGCAATCGCCCGGATCGACGCTGTCGAATTCAGCACCGACTGCACCATGTCTGCGGTCTGCGGATCCACCAGGTATCCGCCATCCACATTCACCGCCGTCGACAGTGCTTTGCCTTCCAACTCCAGCCCGCGCAAGCCGTCGTCATCGCCCGACCGCAGATAAGCGTCGAACGCTTTTTGATGGGGGGCGCCTGTGTCATTGGCCGCCGAAAGCTGCGGGCGTGCCGCGATTTGAGTTTTACGATCCAGCATGGTCAGTCGCTCTTCCGTCTGTTGCAGTTTGGTGTGAATCTCGTCTTGGAAGCCCTTGATCTCCGAGACAAAGCCGGTCATCGCCTGCTTCACCTCCTGAACCAGGGGCACACCTTCTCCGGCCAAGGCCGGAAACTCGGTCTTGCTCATCAGAACATCCTTATGGGTAAGGTTTCGGCGCTTAGCTCAGCGTCGCGCCAGCTCCAGCCGCGCGCCTGAAAGCACCGCCGCCAATTCGCGCAAGGAGTCCTCGGCCTCAAGGGAATGCCCCTTGGCCGCCACCCGCGCACTGGGCAGCATCGGAAAGGTCACCACCGACACCTCCCAAAGCTCCAGTTCCGTCAAAAGCCTCTGGCCCTTGTCATTCTTCACGGCCCGCTTGGTGCGATACCCAATCGACAGCCCGTCCAGCGCCCCCGCCGCAATCAGCGCCGCCGCTTCGCGCCCTTTTTGCGTGCTGTCCAACAGACGCCCCTTGACCCACAGGCCCCGGTCGTCTTCGCGCACCTCGTCCCAAACGCCGATGGGCTGGGCCGGATCATGCTGCCACAGCATCTTGATCCGCTTGCCCTCAACCGCCAATGACCGCGCATAGGCCCCCTTGCCGACCACATCGCCGCCCTGATCGGTCTCGCCGAACAGACTGGCATAGCCTTCGATCACAGCATCCTCACTGACACTCAGCCCGTCTCCGAACCGCGCGAATTTTGTCTCCAACGTGTCCCAACCCATCGGTCCCACCTCTCGTGTCATTTCAACTCACCCCCAGAAAGGATTGCGCCGCCTGCGCCAGGATCACCGCGACCACGCCGTAGACAGTCAGCCACAGCCGTTTTTCCAGCCGCTCCATCATCTCGTCCAGCCGATCCAGCCGGCTGCACAGATGCGCGTGATGGATCTCGCTGACCCGCTCATGCGCCGCCAGCCGCAGCCCCGGCGCGCAGTCAAACGGATCATACTCAGCCATCTGCAGCCGCCTCGGCCAGCGGGGGCAGACCCAGCTGCACACGCTTTTCGGCCGGTGTCAGAAAATCCGCCTGCGACACCCGCGCCCATTGCGCATCCCGTTCCGCAGCCAGCGCGGGCACCTGATCCAGATCCGGTTTCAGCTGTAAATCCTCGCCCGAAAACCCTGAAAGCCAATCCGCCAGCACGGCAGCCACCCGCGTCGCCAACGGCAGCACCGTCAACCGATAAAACGCCCGGTTTGCCTCCTGGTAATTGGAATAGGTCGCGTCGCCCTGAATCCCCAGCAGCATCGGCGGCACCCCAAAGGCCAGCGCGATCTCGCGCGCGGCGGCTTCCTTGGTCTTGTGAAACTCCATGTCGCTGGGCGAAAACCCCATCGGCTTCCAATCCAGCCCGCCTTCCAACACCATCGGCCGCCCGGCATTGCGCGCGCCCTGATAATTCGCCTCGATCTCTTCGGACAACCGTTTGAACTGATCATCGGCCATCACGCCCTGCCCGTCCGATCCTTTCCAGATCAACGCACCCGAGGGGCGCGCCGCATTATCCAGCAGCGCCTTTGACCAGCGTGACGCACTGTTGTGCACATCCACCGCCATGGCTGCCGCCTGCATGGGCGAAAACCCGTAATGATCATCCTGCGGATGAAAGCTCTTGATGTGGCAGATCGCCGAAGCCGCAAACCGATGCGTCTTGGCCCCGACGCTGTATTCATAAGCCACCGGCCAGCCATCCGCGCCGGGCACCACCCGCATCCGGTCTGACCGCAACATGTGCAGTTCCAACGGCAGGCCACTGTCCCCTGCCACAGCCTCGACATAAGCATTGCCCGACAGTAACAGCTGCGCAAACACCGCCTCGAACAATTCGGCCCGGCCCTGCGCCGCATTCGGGCGCTGGACCAGGCGCATCAACGGATGCACGTCAAACCGCTCAACCCGGTTCTGCAACACCAACGGCAGCGCCGCCGCCGCCTCTGCGATCAGCTTGACCGACCGAAACCCAACCGGGTTGCCAGAAAAACCCGTCCGCGTCAGAGACACCGTATCGCGTGGGCTCCACGCCACCCGACCCGAGCTGTGCCACGCCACCACAGGCCCCGCCGCGCTCGCCTTGCTCTCTGGTGCGTCCGCCTTGGCCCCGCGACGCAAGAAATCCAAAACCATGCTCCATGCTCCTATTTGCCTGATCCGCCGCGCTCATCGGCCTCGTTGAAATGCAATGTCCGCTAAAACCTGAAAGAACTCGCAAACCCACCGCGCGGTGCCGGTGCAACACGGCGCCGCGCCCTGCTTCTTTCTTGTTCCAAATACCCAAATCCCAACGGCGCCTCCTGGAGCACCACTAAAGAACCCGCACCCGGGGGCGGCGATAGGTCAACGCGGGCCCAACGATCAGCTCATGCAACGCCCAGACCAACGCATCGACCCGATCCGGAGATCCCGAGCCGTCAAATCCCTGCGCCGTCATCTGGCACATCTGTTCTTCCAGCTCCGTCAGCCCCGGCAGGTGTTTCACGCGCCCCTGCTCGTACAAAGCCGCCACCGGCTCGGCCCGCGCCACCTTGCCCCGTGCCGCCCGCACAGCGCGATACGGAACCAACGGATCAACTTGCCGCACCACCTGCTCAACCAGCGCGCCGCCCTGATTGACCTCGGCCACCAGCCGCTCGGCCCCGAACTCATCCATCGCCGCAATCGCCGCCCGCGCCCATCCCGCAGGGCCCAGACCCGATACCGTCTGGTCCGCCAGCACATAGGCCCGCCAGTCCTCCGGCGGCCCCTGCACACAGGCCCCCACGACCACGATCCCGCATTCATCACCGCCCGCCGTCACCGACGGGTCCAGCGCCACGACGATCCGGTCCAGATCCGGCGCAGCCGCCACCCGCGCCCGTTCTAGCATCGCCCCGGTCCACAACGCCCCCTCGGCATCGGCCAGCAACACCCCGTCCAGCTCTTGCCGCCCCATCCGCGTGCCCGCATAGCGCGCCCGCACCTCTTCCAGAAACGACGCCGCCAGATTGGCCCGGTTGGCCTCGGTCGGCGCATGGGTCCGCACCGTCGATGGGGCTTCCAGAAGCGCCTTCAGCACCCCCACATTGCGCGGCGTTGTCGTCACGCACACCTTCGGATCATCCCCCAGCCGCAACGCAAACTGCAGCTGATCCCACGTCTCCTGCGCCCGTTTCCACTTGCCCAGCTCATCCACCCAGGCCCCGTCAAACTGCGGCCCCCGCAAGGCCTCGGGGTCAGACGCCGAAAACGCCTGTGCCTCGGCCCCGTTGGGCCAGACCAACCGCCGCTCCCCGGCCTTCCACACAGGTCGGCGATCGGGCGGCGAACAGGCCAGCACACCGCTATCGCCAAAGATCATCACGTCGCGCACCTGATCATAGGTCTCCCCGACCAAGGCCAACCGCCGGCACCGCCCCGGCTCCAACGGCAACCCGCCCTCAACGGCCGAGCGCACCCACTCCGCCCCTGCCCGCGTCTTGCCCGCGCCCCGACCGCCCAGAATAACCCACGACCGCCAATCGCCCCCGGGCGGCAACTGATGCTCCATCGCCCAGAACTCGAACAGAAAAGGGAGGGCCATAAGCCCCCCCTCCCCAATGTCACTCAGAAACCTCTCGCGTGTGGCAGCAGGCGCGCAAGCGAGCCAATCTGCACCCGACCTCAGTCCGAGCCCGGTCAAGGTCAAGCGCGTATCCGCCCCTGGCAATCCCTGCCTGCTTGTGATGGTGTTCAACAAATCGCTCCTCCACATTCTGGCAGGACCGGATCAGTTTCCCGATCTCGTCCACCTGCCGTTTTCCAACCGTTAGATCTGCATCCTCCCCGGCCACGATCTGCGCCTTCAGGTCTTCCGCCATATGCCGCAGTTCTTGAATCGAATCCTGAAGCGACCGAAGCAAATCGGCCGTCTTGTGGACACGCTCTTCCGGGGTAATCAAAGTCATGTAAGTCAAGACCTCATGCGTTGAGTGATCCCCGCACGAGAGAAACGAAAAACGGCCCCCGGATCAGATCCAAAGGCCGCTACCCACTTCTTCTAGCATGACACAACCTATACGATAAACCGTTCGCAGAGTCAATGTGTTGCGCCAACTACAGCTTCGTCGTTCGACCCGTTCACACCTACGACAACAATCGGATCAAGCCTGTGGAACATCACCCACAAGCTGTGTACGCTCACCCGATCCGGTTGGGAGGATCAGACATGCGAACCGCCAGTTTTTGGGTTGCTCTATTGGCAATCGCCGGGCTGACAGGCCAAGCTCAAGCAGATGGTGTTCTGGGCAGCTTGAAAAAAGGCGTCCAGAAATCAGGCGATGCAATCAGCAAAGGCGCAAGCTCCGTCGGAGACGCAATCAAAAACGGCGCAGGCGCAGTTGGAAACGCCGTCACCGACTCTGTCGATTCAACATCCAAACTGGTGTCGAACGAAGACACCCCGGAACAAACGCGCGCGCGGCTCGACCAGATGAGCACCGACATTCTGGAACAACTGCTTGCTGAGAACGCAGACGCAAGAACCCTGTATGCATCCAGCGCCGGTTATGCTGCATTCGACAGCCGCAAGGTTACCGTTTTTCCAGTGACAGCAGGATACGGGCGGGGCGTGGCTGTTTCGCCGGACGGCACCCGGACGTACATGAACATGGGCACAGGCGGACTTGGTGTCGGTCTTGGAATCGGGGGCTTCGAATCTAAGTTTGTCTTCCTCTTCGAAACCCTCGCCGACTTCGACGATTTCATCAAATACGGATACGATGCCACAGCCGAGGCCGGGGCAATGGCCGGCGACGACCGCGAAACCGAAGCCGTGCGCTTTGTCGACGGTCGCTCTTTCTTTGCCTTGTCCAAGACCGGCTGGCGCGTCAACGCAAGTGCTGGCGGCACAAAGTACTGGAAATCACCTGAATTGAATTGATCGGGTACCCAGATCAATTTGGCTAGTCTAACGACCCGCGATCTTGTGTAGGTCGTCGGTGAAAGTCGGTTTTTTCGAAACCTTTACCCAAACCAACCTAAGATCCACTTGATCCACTGCGGCGCAACCCTCTCCCCAATCTCCCCACCTTCAACAGGTTCCAACCCACCGGCTTCCAGCATCTGACGTTCCTCCACTCGGGTCATTTGGATCTCGCGCACCTGTTCTGCGGCCTCATGCGTTGACACCAGCCGACCGTCCGGCCCCGGGGTCAGCCCCATCGGCAACACGACCGATCCGCGCCGTTTGCCCGACCACGGCAGGCGGCGTCCGAACCACTGCTCCTCTTGCAGTCGCCAGATGCGCTGCACCTCCTCCAACGACACGATCGCAGCCAGGTCGCGTCCGTGACGCGTTAGGATAATGATCTGTCGTGGGTCCTGCGCCTGTGCGCACAACTGCCCCAGCCGCGCTCGGGCCTCTGATACCGAAATTCGCATGTGTCACCTTTGTACAAAACCGTCAAACCGGTCTTCAAAGGTGGTACAAAACGGTAAATCCGGCCCGAACAGGGCGTACGCTTCAGTTGCCTGAGTTCTTCTTCCGCTCGGCCTCGATCTCGCGCCATTTGACAACGTTGCGATTATGCTCTTCCAGCGTCTCGGCAAAGGCATGACCACCGGTTCCGTCAGCCACAAAGAACACGTACTCGGACTCGTCCGGGTTCACCGCAGCTTCAAGGCTAGCCAGCCCCGGGTTGGCAATTGGAGTCGGCGGAAGACCTTCGATAACATAAGTATTCCAGGGCGTTATCTTGCGAAGCTCACTTTGACGCAAGCCCCTTCCCAGCACGTATTCGCCCTTGGTCAGGCCATAGATTACCGTCGGGTCGGTCTGCAAACGCATGCCTCGGTTCAATCGGTTGGTGAACACCGAAGCCACCTGACGCCGTTCTTCCGGCACTCCGGTTTCCTTTTCGATGATCGACGCCAGGATCAGCATCTCTTCCGGGTCCGCCAAAGGCACATCCGGTTGTCGTGATTCCCAAGCCGCGTTGATCCTAAGTGTTTGTTTTTCAACCATTTGAGCCAGCAACGCAGCGCGATCCGCCCCATCGCGAACTTCATAGCTGTCCGGTGCCAACATGCCTTCAAGCGGGCGTTTGGCCACCTCACCACTCAGCACGTCAATCTCTTCCAGAGCTTGAACTACCTGTGCGGTGGTCACCCCTTCGGCCATCGCAATCCGATATCGTGTATCCCGTTCAGCCCGTTTTTTCACATAAGTTTCAGGGACTTCGCCTTCAGAGAAATCGAAATCCGCACGTTCGACATATTCCAAAGTCGCCGGATCCAACTCGCGAACCAGCGCGGTGGTGCGGGTCACCCCGATGCGATACACGATTTCGGTGCCACAGGTGCTGGCCCCCCCGCGCGTGACCTGATCGACGATGTCCGACATCGACGACCCTTCACGCACCAGAAAGCTACCTGCTTTCAACTGGTTAGACTTATCAGTATACTCGGCCCCCAGTCGAAAGATCGTGCCGCTGACGACCGCACCCTGCTCTTCCAGATCCTTGCTGACGCGGGTCATGTTCGATCCCCGCTCAACCCGCAAACAGATCGCCGTGTCCAGCGGACCCTCAGCCGAATACTGCGACTGCCCCCAAAGGATAACTCCAGCTCCCAGAAACAGAACGACCGCCAGAACCGTCAACGCATTCGACGCAAGGCTTCGCCACATTAGTCAGTCTTTCCAAACAGAACGCTGGCATTCGTGCCGCCAAACCCGAACGAGTTCGACAGCGCCACGTTAATCTCGCGCTCGCGTTTGGCATTGGGCGCAAGGTCCAACACGGTGTCCACAGCCGGGTTGTCCAGGTTGATCGTGGGCGGTGCCACCTGATCGCGGATCGCGAGGATCGAAAAGATCGCCTCGATTGCGCCTGCAGCCCCCAGCAAGTGGCCCGTCATCGATTTGGTTGACGACATGGTGGCCTTGCTGGCCGCACTGCCAAGCAACCGTTCAACGGCCCCCAGCTCAATCGTGTCGGCCATTGTCGACGTGCCATGGGCATTGATGTAATCAACGGCGGACGGGTCCAGCCCGGCATCGTTCAATGCAGACTGCATCGACCGCTGCGCACCATCACCATCCTCGGACGGTGCGGTGATGTGATAGGCGTCGCCGGACAGACCATAGCCCAGAACCTCGGCATAGATCTTTGCGCCGCGCGCCTTGGCGTGCTCGTATTCTTCCAGGACCAGAACACCAGCGCCTTCGCCCATCACAAAACCGTCGCGGTCCACATCATAGGGTCGGCTGGCCACTTGCGGGTTGTCGGCAAACTTGGTGCTCAGCGCCTTGCAGGCATTGAACCCGGCGATACCAATCTTGCAAATCGCGGCCTCACCACCACCTGCGATCATCACATCCGCATCGCCGTATTTGATCAGTCGCGACGCATCTCCGATCGAATGCGCACCAGTCGAGCACGCGGTGACAACAGCGTGGTTGGGCCCTTTGAACCCGTATTTGATGCTGACCTGGCCTGACAACAGGTTGATCAACGAACCGGGAATAAAGAACGGAGACACCCGACGCGGGCCACGCTGTTCAATCATCACGGCTGTATCAGCAATCGAGCTTAGCCCGCCAATGCCAGCGCCCAGGATCACACCAGTGCGCAGCCGATCGGCTTCGTCCTCGGGCATCCAGTCGGCATCCTTGACGGCCATCGCGGCAGCCGCCATGCCATAAAGGATAAAATCGTCGACCTTGCGTTGTTCTTTCGGCGCAAGCCAGTCATCGGCATTGAACGTCCCGTCCGAGCCATCGCCACGCGGCACTTCGCACGCGTAAGTCGTGACCACGCCGCTTTCCACAGCGTCAAAGCGCGTGATTGGTCCGGCGCCTGAACGCCCTTCCAGAATCCGTGACCAACTTTCCTCAAGCCCACTGGCCAAAGGAGTCACAAGGCCCAGTCCTGTTACCACGACTCTCCGCATTCCGCTGCCCTCTTGCCTCTATTCCAATTCAAACCCGCTCTTACCCTGCCCAAGGGGGGTGGGGCAAGGGTTACACCGCGCAACCTGAGCGCGGGTTTGCCACCTGCCGGCCGATCAACCCCAGGATCGTGGTCAGCAATTGCGCCGCCGTAACTGCGCCTGCACCGTTCTGGTCCCGCTCTGGCATGAACTCGACCAGATCGACGGCTGCGATGCGACCACGGGCCGCTGCGCCGCGGATCAGGTACAAAGCTTGCGCATAGGTCAGCCCACCCGCCGTCGGTGCGATCACCGCGGGCATGATCGAGGGATCCAGCGCATCGCAATCGATGCACAGGGCGATCTGTCCCCCCTCGGGGATCAGGTCGATGGCCCGGTCCAGACCACCATGCGGCATGTCATGGGCTGGGATAATCACCGCCCCCCAGTCGCGCGCCGCCTCAAGCTCGGCCATTCCGGCAGATCCGACCCCACGCGCCCCGACCTGAATGATTTGCACGACATGCTCCATTTCACTGGCCCGCCGCATGGTTGAACTCAGGCCCAGACGTTCTCCGTCAACCTCGTCCCTCCAGTCGATATGCGCGTCGATCTGCAGGATCGTCAGCGGACCGGCAGGTGCCATCGCCTCAAGTATCGGAATTGGCAGGGAATCGTCACCGCCCAAAAGCACAGGGACAGCACCGGCCTGCAAAACCTGACCGATCGCCTGACGGATCGCCCCACGGCTGGCCGGGGCATTCAACGGATCGACGGACAGGTTTCCCGCATCCACGGCCCGGATCCCATCCGGAAGCAGCGGCCCCAACAGGTCGAAATTTACCTTGCGGGTGTCGCCCGCATAATCCGCAGATCCGGCCCGGATCGCATCCGGCCCGCCCGCGCAATAGGCCCCGACCGACGCATAAGGCGTGGCGCAATCCGCGCCCATGATCACGATATCTGCTTTGGGGGCTGCTGCAGCGTCGCTGACGTCCCCTTTCGGCAACCCGAGAAACGTTCCGCTCTCGCCTGCGGCTCCGAACATGTCCTTCAGGTCTGCCATTGTGCACCCTCCTCTGCCTGCGCCAACTGTACGCATTCCCAAAGAGGGGGCAAAAGAAAACGGCGCCTCCCATGAAGGGAAGCGCCGTTAAACTCTGTCAGCTCAAAGCCGTGATCAGGAAGCTTCAGAGATGAACTTCACTGCGTCGCCAAAGGTCTGGATGGTTTCGGCCGCGTCGTCCGGGATTTCGATGCCGAACTCTTCTTCGAACGCCATGACCAGCTCAACGGTGTCAAGGCTGTCAGCGCCAAGATCGTCGATAAACGACGCATTCTCGGTCACTTTTTCCTCTTCAACACCAAGGTGCTCCACAACGATCTTTTTAACGCGATCTGCGACGTCGCTCATATCATTTCCTCATCTCACTCGGGGCATAGTGCCCCAGTTCTGCCCTCGCCCCCTTGGGTGGCTTGGTCTCTAGCCCTTGCAGGGCGGCTCGGTCCCGGTGTTATCCGGAGTACGGCAGGGCCTGCATTGCAGTCGACCCCCCCAAAATCTTGGCCGCCTATAACATAACCGGCGGACAAGGCAAACGCTTTCCGGGCTTCCCCGTCAGCGTGTCACAACATGGCCATGCCACCATTCACATGCAAGGTGGTCCCGGTGACATAGGCCGCTTCCGGGCTGGCCAGATACAACACAGCTGCCGCGATTTCAGATGGTTCACCCATCCGTCCCGCCGGCACCTGACCCAGAATGGACGATTTCTGATCGTCTGTCAGCTTTTCCGTCATCGCCGTGGTGATAAAGCCAGGCGCAACCGCATTTACCGTGATTCCCCGGCTCGCCACTTCATAAGCCAGCGATTTCGACATCCCGATCAAACCAGCCTTGGCCGCCGAATAGTTGCCCTGACCCGGATTGCCGGTGGCCCCCACAACGGACGAGATATTCACGATCCGGCCCCACCGCGATTTCATCATGCCGCGCAATACACCTTTGCACAGCTTCATGGCCGCCGTCAGGTTGACGTCGATCACGCTTTGCCATTCGTCATGCGACATCCGCATAAACAGGTTGTCGCGTGTGATACCGGCGTTGTTCACAAGAATGTCGACGCTGCCCATGGCCTCGATCGCCTGCTTGGGCAAAGCGTCGACCGCTTCGAAATCGCTCAGGTTGCATGGCAGCACATGGGTACGCTCCCCCAGTTCGGCGGCCAATGCCTCGAGCGGTTCGACCCGCGTGCCCGACAGCCCAACGGTTGCACCAGCGGCATGCAATGTCCGGGCGATTTCGCCGCCGATGCCACCAGACGCCCCGGTGATCAGCGCTGTTTTTCCTGTTAAATCAAACATGTCCGTTTCCTTCATGGTCCCGAATTTTCGCTTCGGAAAATCCCTTAAGGCCCTCCAAGAAGACCCTGATATTTAAGCGTTTCCCGCCGCAGACTTAACATCTTCTGGGGTGCCAATGGCTTTGGTGGCCAGCGACCGGTCGATCCGGCGGATCATGCCCGATAGAGCCTTGCCCGCGCCGATTTCCCAGATTTCGGTCACGCCATCAGCCGCCATGGCCAACACGCTTTCCCGCCAACGCACAGCTCCGGTCACCTGTTCGACCAACAGCGCGCGGATCTCGTCCGGGTCTGTCACAGCAGCGGCGCACACATTTGCGATCAGCGGAACGACGGGAGATTTGATCTCAACCCCGGCCAGAGCCTCTTCCATGACTCGCGCGGCGGGTTCCATCAATGCACAATGAAACGGAGCACTCACCGGCAACAGCAGCGCCCGCTTGGCCCCCTTGGCCTTGGCAATGTCCACAGCACGTTCAACAGCGGCTTTGCTGCCCGATACCACAACTTGCGCCGGGTCATTGTCGTTTGCGGCTTCGCACACATCGTCCCCTGCGGCCTCGGCAGCCACCTCGCGAACGACCGCCAGATCCAGACCCAGCACAGCCGCCATTGCGCCTTGCCCTACCGGAACCGCCGACTGCATCGCCAGACCACGGGTGCGCAGCAAACGAGCCGTATCCGCAAGGCTGATCGCCCCGCTGGCTGCCAAGGCTGAATACTCACCCAGCGAATGACCCGCGACGCAGGCCGCAGTTGTAACTGCCACACCTTCGGACTCCAGCGCGCGCATGGCCGCCATCGACGTCGCCATCAGCGCAGGTTGCGCATTTTGCGTCAGCGTCAGGGTTTCGATGTCACCGTCCCAGATCAGCCCGCTCAGGTTTTCACCCAAAGCTTCGTCGACCTCATCAAAAACGGCCTTGGCCTGCGGGTAACTGTCCGCCAGCGCCTTGCCCATTCCGATGGTTTGCGCCCCTTGCCCGGGAAAAACGAATGCAATCGTCATCTTGCCCTCACTTTATTTATTCATTTGCATCGGTTTAGACCGCCGCGCCCGCCCACACAACCCGCCCGCAATGACGCACGAAGGCTGTGCAGCCCGGGCTATTGTCCGCCAGCCCCGGCTGGTTAGGGTACTTCAACAGTTTTTTTCGCCGGAGTTCCCCATGTCCCTCGCCAATTCCGACACCAGCTATGGCGGTGTCGCCAAATTCTTTCACTGGTCGATTGCCCTGCTGATCCTGACCGTAATCCCACTGGGGATCATCGCCAATGGCCTGGCGGAACAGATCCGTGACCCCGGCATAGAAACAACGGTGGATCTGATCACGCGCACCGCGACCCTGTTTTCGCTGCATAAGACCGTCGGCGTCACGATTTTCTTCCTGGCACTTGCCCGAATCGGCTGGGCCCTGACCCAGCCGCGCCCCGGTTTGCTGAATGCTGACAAAAAGCTGGAAGCGTTTGCCGCCGAAACCGTGCACTGGCTGCTCTATAGCTCGCTTGTTCTTGTTCCGCTGACCGGCTGGATCCACCATTCTGCCGTGACCGGCTTTGCCCCGATCTGGTGGCCATTCGGCCAGTCTCTGCCCTTTGTCCCCAAGGACGAAGCAGTAGCAGAGCTGTTCAGCGCCCTGCACATTATATTTGAACGGGTTCTGCTGGTCGCCGTCCTGTTGCACATCGCGGGCGCGCTGAAACACCACATAATTGACCGCGATGCGACCTTGCGCCGGATGCTTCCGTTGGACGGCGCAGCGCCGCAGCCGCCACACCAATCCCACAGCTTTTTGCCACCCCTTGCCGCCGTGATCATCTGGGCTGCAGCCATCGGTACCGGCGCAGGTCTGGGTCTTCTTGGCCACGAGGTGACACACACTCAACAAGTCGAATCCCCGGAAGAAGGCGCGGAAGAGACTGGGAACTGGATCGTTCAATCCGGCGATCTGACCCTGATAGTCCAGCAATTTGGCAATGACGTCACAGGGTCATTCGCCGACTGGACCGCCGATATCCAGTTCGACAACCCGCCTGCTCCCGGCCCTGCCGGTCAGGTCACTGTCACCGTATCAATTCCTTCGCTCACGCTGGGATCGGTCACGGATCAGGCGATGGGCCCCGACTTTTTTGACAGCGATCAGTTCCCGACAGCCAGTTTCACCGCCCAGATCGAAAAGCTGGAAGACGGGTTTGTCGCCAAAGGTCCACTTGCCATCAAAGGGGCCGAGGTTCTCGCCACGTTGCCCTTCACGCTTGAATTCGACGGCGACACAGCAACCATGCAAGGCGACCTGACCCTGAACCGTCAGGACTTTAACATCGGCGCGAACATGCCGGACGAAAGCGCGCTGGGGTTTGGCGTTTCGGTCAACGTCAATCTGACCGCAACGCGCGGCACTGGCAATTGACGTAACACACAAAAAAGACCGCCGGCCCTGACAGCCGGCGGTCTTACGTACACTCAAATCGGTCTAGCGGCTTACTCAGCCTTCATTGCCTCAACCGAAATCATCACGTTGACCTCATCGCTGACATAGGGCGCGAATTTGCCCAGACCGAATTCAGAACGGACAAGTGTGGCGGTCGCATCAAAACCCGCCCACGGCTTGTTGGCCATCGGATGGCTGCCTTCCTGATTCAGCTTGGCATCCAGCACCACCGACTTGGTGACATCGTTCAATGTCAGATCGCCGGTGATTTTCGCAGTGTTTTCGCCGGTGACTTCGATCGCGGTCGAGGTAAAGGTGACCATTTCCTCATCCGCGGCGGCAAAAAAATCCGGGCTCATGAAATGCTGCAAACGGGCTTCCCAGCCTGTCAGCATCGTGCTGACCGGAAAGGACACGGTCACGCTGGACTCGGCAGGGTTTTCGCGATCAAAGGCGATTTCGCCTTCAAATCCCGAGAACATACCATAGGTCGTTGAAAAGCCCAGGTGGTTGTATTCGAACACGATCTGACTGTGGCTCGGGTCCAGAACATAGGCTTCGGGGGCGGCAAAGGCGGCCGTTGATGCCGTGGCGATGGCGGCGGCAAGCAGGATGGTTTTCATTGACAAAGTGCTCCGTTGAGTTGGATTGAAATCCTCTCAGGAACATGACCTCGGACAGGTCAGATGCAACTCGGCATTAACCCACAGACTCTGTGGACAGACGAACAGAACCCAGATGCTTATGTAGAAATGTGCACACAGTTGCACAGCTGCAGACGAAGCGCATGACGCACTTCGGGGCTTTGGATTTTCAGCCGCATCAATACGCTGCCATCCATATCATAAAGCTCGAGCGTCTTTTCCGAGAACCGTGCGCTGCCCAGACTGTCAAAGCTGCGGCGCAGCACGGTCTGAGGGCGTCCGTTCTCGGATCTCTGCAAAACACGCACCTCGCGCCGGATTGGGTCAAAATATGCATCGGGCTGGTTGTCAGAATGGCTGAGCATCAGAATGGCAAGACCAAAGAACAGCATGAAGACCGAAGCGCCAAATTTCATGAGGACCAAATCGGCGGCCGTCGTGCTGCCCGGCAGCACCCACATCGCAGCAGAGCCAATCACCAGACCCGAGCCGATGATCTGAAACAGGATCGACAGAGCTGGCAAGTTGCGTTCGAACGTGATCATCAATGGCATCATGCCATCCAGATCCGGCGCCGCTTTCGGTCGTGCCAAGGCTTTTTTCTGAACTGCCTTGACGTATGAAAGGCCTTGTTTGCGCACCGCGTCCATAACACCCGTGTCCCTTGTCATCTATCGCCGGGATTTGCCCCGGATTGACTCAACTTATTGGTTAACAAAGCGTCAGGAATGGGGCAGCTACGGGGAAAATACCGGGCAAGGCCCTGCTCAGCCAAACGCCCGCCTTTGGCCTTGCCCCATTGGCAAAACCGTGTATATGAGGCGTTCCTTTCGTATCTATACCGAACCGCGCAGTCTCTCGTGGCGGGGCCGCGAAAGGATCATTGGCCCCACCTTTGAAATGCGCCTTGATAAAAGCAGGAGTGCACATGCCGCTTTATGAGCATGTTATGATCGCGCGTCAGGATCTGTCCAACACGCAGGCCGAAAGCCTCGTTGAACATTTCGGGACCGTTCTGGCCGACAATGGTGGCCAAGTCGTTGAGTCCGAATACTGGGGCGTCAAAACGATGGCCTATAAGATCAACAAGAACCGCAAAGGCCACTACGCCTTTCTGAAAACCGACGCACCGGCGCCGGCCGTTCAGGAAATGGAGCGTCTGATGCGTCTGCATGACGACGTCATGCGGGTTCTGACCATCAAGGTTGACGAGCACCCTGAAGGTCCGTCGATCCAGATGCAGAAACGCGACGAGCGTGACCGCGGCGACCGCCGCCCACGCCGCGACTAACCCGAAAGAAAGGACGCTAAACCATGGCTGCAAAACCGTTTTTCCGCCGCCGCAAGGTCTGCCCCTTCTCGGGCGACAATGCACCTAAAATTGATTACAAAGACACACGTCTGCTGCAGCGCTATATCAGCGAACGCGGCAAGATCGTGCCGTCGCGTATCACCGCCGTTTCGGCAAAGAAGCAGCGTGAACTGTCCCGTGCAATCAAGCGCGCCCGGTTCCTCGCCCTGCTTCCCTATGCCGTGAAGTAAGGAGACACTGATATGCAAGTTATCCTTCTGGAACGTGTTGCCAAGCTTGGCCAGATGGGCGACGTCGTCGACGTCAAACCCGGCTACGCACGCAACTACCTGCTGCTGCAGGGCAAGGCTCTGACCGCGTCGAAAGCCAACATTGCGGCCTTCGACGAACAAAAAGCCCAACTCGAAGCCCGCAACCTGGAAACCAAGCAGGAAGCCGAAGATCTGGCCAGCCGTCTTGACGGCGAGCAGTTCATCGTGATTCGTCAGGCCTCTGACGGCGGCAACCTCTACGGCTCGGTCACCCCGCGTGACGCCGCAGACGTGGCCACCGAGGGTGGATTTTCGATCGACCGCAAGCAGGTTATCATCCGCCTGCCGATCAAATCCCTGGGTCTGCATGACGTCGAAGTGCACCTGCACCCCGAGGTTATGGTGAGCATCGCGCTGAACGTCGCGCGTTCGGAAGAAGAAGCCGAGCTTCAGAAATCCGGCAAATCGATCCGCGAGTTGGCTGCTGAAGAAGAAGCACAGGCTGAATTCGAAATCGCAGAACTGTTCGACGATATCGGGTCTGCCGCTGCGGATGACGACGACTATGTCGCCCCCGCCGCTGACGAACAGCCTGCCGAGGACGATCAGCCCAGCTGATCCGGCCCTCTGCGCTGACAAGAACATGCCCCCTGCCTTGCACGCCAAGGCAGGGGTTTTTCTTTATGTGCTAGTCGGTGGTGTCTGTGGCAAACCCCTGCCCCGCCGCCAGTGGTGCCATACGGATCAGGCGTGAATCCGACACCGCCGCCTGACGGTGCACCACTGCCTCGCGGTATTCGGCACTGCTGACCATATCGATGAACGCCTGGGAGGTGGGGTATTCCACAATGAAACACAAATCCCAAACCTCATCCTCGGGTCCGATGGCCATCTGTTCCATCTGACCGCGCCAGACCACGTGGCCTTTGGCCTTGACCAGCAGCGGTGCAGTGAGCCGGCCATAGGCTGCATAGGCCTCGGGGCCGGTTGCGACAGTTCCGTCATCATAGACCGCCTGTTCGCGCAATCGGACAAAGTTCAGCATCTGGATCGGACCCGCGCTGGCATTGGCCTTGAAAGCTGCAAACCCCTCGCGGGTGAAGTTGTTGTATGGCATGTCGGCCTCCCTAAGCGTCGGTGTGGTCAACCTGCGCTCCGGATCGTTCGAGGGCAAGGCCTGCCCTGTCGTGACCTTAGGCAAACCCCCGCTTGGCCCAAATCCAGTCCTTGTCCCGCCACACATGCCCGGTAGACTCTGCGAAAATCGAGCTTGTCGGAGTGATCATGCCAAACCTGTCCCGCCGCACTGTCCTGACCCTGATCGGTGCCAGCGCCGTCCTGTCTGCCTGTGGCGGCAAACGCGTCACCCAATCAACGCGCAACGCACCGTACGATCCGCCGCTCTATCCCAATGAAACGCCCGAGTTGCGGGCCTCGATCAACAAATGGTCGGATCATTACGAAGTGCCGCGCGATTTGGTCCACGCGCAAATCGTGCGTGAAAGCACGCACCGCCCCTGGGCGCGGAATGGACCCTACTATGGCCTGATGCAAATCCTGCCCCAAACCGCAAAGGGCATGGGGTTTCGTGGCAAGCCAGACGATCTGCTGGATGCCGATACCAATCTTGAATTTGCGGTAAAATACCTGCGCGGTGCCTATCTGGTGTCTGGCGGGAACAAGGCCGAAGCCATGCAGTGGTATGCGCGCGGATATTATTACGAGGCCAAGCGCCTTGGCCTTCTGGTGGAAACCGGGCTCCGTTCCTGAAGCCCGGCCTCAGTTTTGTCAGTCAGAGTCGGTCATCGCTTTCCAGATGATCGCACCCAAAGCGGCCCCGACCAGCGGAGCAACCCAGAACAACCACAGCTGTCCCATCGCTGCTGTTTCCGAAAACAGTGCCACACCCGTTGAACGCGCCGGATTGACCGACGTGTTGGTCACAGGGATTGAAATCATGTGGATCAGCGTCAAACCCAGACCGATGGCGATCGGGGCAAAACCCGCCGGAGCACCAGAGGACGTCGCACCCAGAATGATGATCAGGAAAAACGCCGTCAAAATGATCTCGATGAGCAATGCAGACGCCATCGAAAAGCCCTGCGGCGACAATTCACCGAACCCGTTGGTGGCAAAACCACCGGTCCCGGCAAAGTCAGGTGCGCCGGAGGTGATGATGTACAACACTGCGGCCGCACAGATGGCCCCTGCGACCTGCGCAACCCAATAGGGCACCATTTCCTTGGCGTCGTGACGCCCGCCAAGAACCAGCCCAAGTGTAACCGCAGGGTTGAAATGCCCGCCCGAGATATGGCCGACGGCAAAAGCCATGGTCAGAACCGTCAGACCAAAAGCAAGGCTGACACCCAGCCAGCCGATGCCGACATCGGCCACGCCAGCGGCCAGTACGGCACTGCCGCAGCCGCCAAAGACCAGCCAGAATGTGCCGACAAACTCGGCCATTAGTTTCTTCATCATTTCCAGTTCTCCCTCGTTGCACGCCGATGCTAGCACAACTTTGCAAAACAATTCGCGTGTGAATATTCCGGGAATACTCCCCGCAAAAGAATCCGGTCAGAAACGAAAAAGGGCCCCGAAGGGCCCTTAAATCCAGTCTCCGTCCGAAAAAGGGGGACGGATTATTCTTCTTCCATCGCCTCGACAGCGGCCTGAAGATCGTCCTTGGACACTTCTTTGTCTGTCACTTCGGCCAGCTCCAGAACATAATCGATGACTTTGTCTTCGAAGATCGGCGCGCGCAACTGCTGCTGCATCTGAGCGTTCTGCTGGACAAACTCAAAGAACTGGCGCTCCTGACCCGGGTACTGACGCGCCTGGTTCATGATCGCCTGAGTCATCTCGGCGTCCGACACTTCAACCTCGGCCTTCTGACCCAGTTCGGCCAGCAACAGACCCAGACGCACACGGCGCTCGGCAAGGGAGTTGTGCTCGTCCGTCGGCGTGATCTCGGGGTGATCGTGGCCTTCGACCTCGGGGTTTTCTTCGTGCCACAGCTGGTGCGCGATCTGACCGGCTTCGGCTTCGACCAGCGACGGCGGCAGGTCAAAGCTGACCAGTTCGTCCAGCTTGTCCAGCAACGTGCGCTTAACCACAGCGCGGGCAGCACCGGCATACTCGGCTTCCAGACGCTCGGCGATCTGACCTTTCAGGGCGGCCAGGTCTTCGGCACCAAACTTGGTGGCCAATTCGTCGTTGATCTCGGCAGCAACCGGTTCCTTCACCTCTTTGACGGTACAGGCAAACACAGCTTCCTTGCCGGCCAGATGCTCGGCCTGATATTCATCAGGGAAGTTGACGGTCACGTCTTTTGCATCACCGGCCTTGCATCCAACCAGCTGCTCTTCGAAACCCGGAATGAACGAGTTCGATCCCAGAACCAGCGGGTAATCTTCGGCGGCTCCGCCTTCAAACGCTTCGCCGTCGACCTTGCCGACGAAATCCATGACGATCTGGTCGCCGTCCTGCGCTTCTGCACCGTCTTCGCGGGCATTAAAGTCCTGCGCGGTCTCGGCCAGGTTGCCCAGAGCTTCGTCCACGGCTGCATCATCGGCTTTGACAACCAGACGCTCAAGCACAACGCTTTTCAGGTCAACGTCGGGAATCGCCGGCAGCGCTTCGTAAGACATGTCGACGTTCACGTCATCGCCTTCTTTCCAGTCCTCATTGGTCATCTTGACCTCGGGCTGAAGTGCGGGGCGATCACCGCTGTCTTCGAAATGCTTGTTCATCGCGCCGTCGATGGCTTCCTGCATGGCTTCGCCCATCAGACGTTGACCGAACTGCTTTTTCAGCAACGGCATCGGAACCTTGCCCTTGCGAAAACCTTTCATCTCGACTTCGGGCCGGGCTTCAACGAGCTTTTCGTTGACTTTTTCATCCAGCTCGGCAGCGGTGACGGTGATCGCGTAACCGCGCTTCAGACCTTCGTTCAGCGTCTCGGTGACCTGCATCAGTATTCCCCATCTATAAAGGGTGCGCACACGGCGCACACCCAAGCAAATTTGGGGCCTTCTATTGGTCCCGGCGCTGCTGTGCAAGGGGCTTTGCACGCGCATCGCCCCGTTTGTCATACCGGCTTCGCGCCAGAGCCAATGCTGGCACCATCGCGCGGATCAGAATTTCCAACGCGCCCCGAACATTACCGATGACGCGTCATGATACGTGACGCCTGGTTCGCTCAGGCTATAGGTGCGATACCCAAGATAGGCTTCCAGGTTAAGATCATCGAAGGACTGTACGACCGCCACACCAACCGATGCAGACTCGGACCCTGCAACGGTCTGATCAGACCCATCGTAATAATCGATCGCCAACGCGGTCTGGCCGACGTTGAACCAGTCATCGGTCAGGTACCCGAGCTTACCGTATACATAATCACCATCCTCGCGCCGATCACCGGCCGAGACCGACACGTTGAACCCGGACTCGTGCAAGGCGCTGAACGATCCGATCGTGTCGTGCCGTTTGGCACCGAGACCAAGGTCGATGACCGAATGGGCAAGTGCACCTTTCATCTGAAACGCACCGACTTTGCGCGAATACAACAGCGCCGCGTTGCTGGTGGTCAGATCGACAGCAGAAATCAGCACTTCTTCACCGTAGCTGGCCGACAGCTTCAGACCGGGAAGAATTTCAGGAGAATCGTAGCGAACCCGCAAACGCCGTCCGCCATCATAGTTGGGAAACGCTTGAATCACGGGCCGCGCCGTGCCGCCACTGACCGGTTGCAGAAAAAACGAGCCAGTCGAGTCGCCGATCGAGTTGTATACGACCAGGGTGGTTCCAGACAAATCCGAATGCGACGCCCCGTCACTCGAAACGCTCCCCTGGCCCAGATAGAATGTTCCCGCACTTGCCGTTTCCAGCTTGAAATCGACTTTACGAATTTCTCTACGTTCCCAGTTGATATCATCTGGTGTGAAATTCTGCGAAAGGAGCGAAGATTTCTTCAGACCCAGTGAGGTTTCGAAATTGAAGCTGAAGGTCGTGTCGCCATACGGCTGGACCACCCAAAGACCAACGCGCGAGTTCGAGTTCTGGTTGTCCACAACAGCGCTGGTGTTCGACAAACCATCGTCAAACGACAGATAGGCCGGGTTAAACTGACCGTACAGACGAACATGCCCACCGGTGTCGTTCTCATATTTCATTTCTGCAGCACCCGTAGTCGCCAGCCCACCAACAACGATGGCAAGGGCCGAAGTCCGGAACAAATGATCTAGCATGAGAGACCTCACATGGTTTGGGGATTGGATCTTGTTACCTAGCTATGGTCTTGGTCAGGTTTTGGAATGACGAAGGTCAAGTGTCGCCAGATTTGTTGCAGCGGCGTAACACACCTCTACCTTAAAACCGCCAGCGTGCGCCCATCTGAATTGCATGAACATCCTGCAAACTCACCCCGACACCTTGCAGCGCATATCCCCGATATCCGAAGAACACATCGATTTGTTGGCGTTCCAGCCTTTGGACAACGGCCACCCCCCAGGATTGCGAAATGGACCCATTAACGACGATGTCCTGACCGTAGTGATAATCGAACGACAGTGCGGTAGGGCCCAACTGCGACCAATCTCGTTGCAGCCCGATCTTGGCATAAGTAAACAAACCGCCCGAACTGCCCTGCCCGCCTGCCACCGTCGCGCTGATGCCGGTCGGCTTGTGTAAAACCGAGACTGATCCGACCAGATCTTTGCGGGTCCGGCGGTTGTTCTGGTTTGTTATGCTGCCGCCAACGGCACCTTGAATGTCAAATTTTCCGATCGTGTCGATATAGGTGGCGGCCACATCAAAGTTTTCTTCGTCATTATCGTCTTGAAGAATTTCCGCACCGGCTGAAACCGACAGCGTTATGCCGCGCCGCGCCCGAAAATCGTACCTCAACCGGGCACGGCGCACACCGTCAAACGTGTTGAACGCCGATTTGACCTTGATGGCCGACAAGGCTCCGGAGGTATTCCGAAAAAACATGCCCCCAGCCATATCCGGGACAGACACGCTGTTTGCCAGTTTGGTCCCCGACAGGTCCGCCGAAGCCACCTGATCCGTCGCCATGCTGCCATGTCCAAACGAAAACAGACCGCGCTTGTTGATCTGAAACGCCGTATCAACAAACCGGATATCAGATTCGTCCCAATCAAACGGATCCCCCCGGTCCAGCTGAGAAACCTTTCCGGATTCACGAAACCCCATCGCCGTCTCAAACCGAAACTGGAACTCGCCCACCTCGAACGGTCGACGCAGGATAAGTCCAACCCGGCTGACAGAGTTTGAGTTGTCCGCCAAAGTCCGTGTGACCTGGCCACCGTCCCGCACCGACAAGTAAGATGGCGAAAACTGCCCGTAAACCCTGGTTGTTACCCCTAAGGGACCGGTATAGTCGTCAAACGCCAGCAGCGGTTCAGGCCATGCCATGGCCAGCATAAGCATCCCACTGCCGACATAGCGCAGCGTCCTGTAAGACCGTTTCAACATGCCACTGTCATCTCTCTGATTCCGCCCCTGACAGCCCAGGATTGGAACTTCATCTGGACTCTAGCAGTGCAAACACCAAATTGGCACCATTTCGCACCGCAATGTGACCCCCAACATTGCATTTTCCCAGCCTGAACCGGCTATGAGCGGTGGTTCAGGCTTGGCGAGACGCAAAATATGGGGTATTTCTTGCGACATGTTAAAAAGGTTCTTTCAGGCGTTCCGCCCCCAGGAACAGGCGTCCCTGCCCGATCCCGATGCCGAACTGGCACTGGGGGCGTTGCTTGTGCGCGTGGCACAGGCCGACAGGGACTATCAGGTAGAAGAGATCAGCCTGATCGACCGCATTCTGGCACGGCTCTACCAGCACAACGCGATCGAGGCGGCCAAGGTGCGCGCAACATGCGAAAAACTGCACGCTGCCGCCCCCGAAACCGATACGTTTGGCAAACTGATCCGCGAAACCACCGGCTTGGAAGACCGCCTGTCCGCACTGGAAGCCTTGTGGGAAGTCGTGCTGGCAGATGGTGAGCAGAAAGAAGGCGAACTGCGCATTGTCGAAGAAGCGCGCAAAGCCATGGGCCTCAGCAAGGTCGATAACGTAAACGCAAGGGCCAAAGCCATTGCCAAGGTCGCTGCCCTGTCAGGTCACACACCTGACTGAATGCACCCGTCGGCGATTTGCGACTTGGCGTGCGCGGTCGGTACGCCTATATCTTCGATCATGTTTCGAGCTTTTCTTTCTCGCCTGACGGCGCCCGACCCCGATCCCCTGAACGACGATGATGCGCGGCTGGCGCTGACGGCGTTGCTGGTTCGAATTGCCCGGTCTGACAACGTTTATACCGCAGATGAAATCGACCGGATCGACCGGATCATTTCCACGCGGTTTGACATGACCACGTTCGACGCGTCCGAACTGCGCCACCAGGCAGAAACTCTGGAAAGCCAGGCCCCTGATACCGTGCGCTTTACCCGCGCGATCAAGGATGCTGTTCCCTATGACGACCGCCGCGCCGTGATCGAATCCGCGTGGTCCGTGGCGCTGGCCGATGGAGAACGCTCGCAAGAAGAAGATTCCGTGCTGCGGCTGATCGCCAGCCTGCTGGGCGTCAGCGACGTCGACAGCGCCCTCGCACGCCAACGGGCCGAGCGGGCATAAACACCGGCCGGTCTGGCCTGCCCGCGCCGCAACCCGACCCGGATCAATTCGCGCGCCCTATCCGCCCCTTTGCGCGGTGCGGGTGGGGCCCGCCATTGGTGTCCGGGAAAGCCTGAAAAATCTGCCCGATCCCCACGCATTGCCGTTGCGGCAAGCGCGTTTTCCGCCAGCATTCCCGCACTTCAAACCGTTTTGCGCATTGCATTGGGTCATTTTTTCCGCCCTAGTACCGCCTCAGACACTCATGAACAACGGACGCGCCCGTGACAGAAACCCCTCCGGTGATCCAAATTCGCGACCTTCACAAAAACTTCGGCATGCTCGAAGTTCTGAAAGGGGTCGACATCACCGCCCGTCGGGGTGACGTGGTATCCTTGATCGGATCGTCAGGATCGGGCAAATCCACCATCCTGCGCTGTGCCAATCTTCTTGAGGACAGCCAGAAAGGTGACATCCTGTTCAAAGGCGAACCGGTGAAATGGAAGGGAACCGGTGATCACCGCCGTCCCGCCGACGCCAAACAGGTCCTGCGTATCCGAACCAATCTGAGCATGGTGTTTCAGCAGTTCAACCTGTGGTCGCACATGACCATCCTGCAAAATGTGATGGAGGCCCCGACCCACGTTCTGGGTCTGGACCGGACAGACGTAGAAGCCGCTGCGCGCGCGCATCTGGACAAGGTCGGCATTGCCGACAAATGCGACAACTATCCGGCGCAATTGTCGGGCGGCCAGCAGCAACGCGCCGCAATCGCCCGCGCCCTGTGCATGGAACCCGAAGCGCTGTTGTTCGACGAACCGACCAGCGCACTGGATCCGGAACTGGAACAGGAAGTGGTCCGCGTGATCAAGGATCTCGCCGCCGAAGGCCGCACCATGGTCATTGTTACCCATGACATGAAACTGGCGCATGACGTCTCAGACCATGTCGTGTTCCTGCATCAGGGAAAGATCGAAGAAGAAGGTGCACCGGCGGACCTGTTTGGCGCACCCAAATCCGAACGCCTGCGGGGCTTTCTGTCCCATACGCAGGCAGCCTAAACCACTCAAAAAACTAGGGGAGTAACCAAAAATGAAAAAACTGATCCTTGGCACCGCCGCTCTGGCGCTTACCGCCGGTCTGGCCTGGGCCGATGGCCACGGAAAAACCGTGCGCATGGGCACCGAAGGCGCCTATCCTCCGTACAACTTCATCAATGACAATGGTGAGATCGACGGCTTCGAACGTGACGTGGGCGACGAGCTGTGTGCGCGGGCCAAGCTGACCTGTGAATGGGTCAAAAATGACTGGGATTCGATCATTCCGAACCTGGTCAGCGGCAACTACGACACCATCATCGCCGGCATGTCGATCACGGATGAGCGCGATGAAGTCATCGACTTCACGCAGGATTATTTCCCGCCGACCGCCTCTGCCTATGTTGCTGCCGCCGATGGCGTTGACGTGATGAGCGGTGTTGTCGCCGCGCAGACCGCCACCATTCAGGCCGGCTATGTCGCCGAAAGCGGCGCGACCCTGGTCGAATTCGCCACACCCGAAGAAACCATCGCTGCCGTGCGCAACGGCGAAGCAGATGCGGTTCTGGCCGACCGCGACTATCTTGTGCCGCTGGTCGAAGAATCGAGCGGCGCGCTGATGTTCGTCGGTGACCCGGTACCACTGGGTGGCGGTGTCGGCATGGGCCTGCGCGAATCCGATGGCGAGCTGCGCGACAAGTTCGATGCGGCCATCACATCGATGAAAGCGGACGGAACACTGAACACTCTGCTGATCAAGTGGTTCGGCGAAGAAACGCAAACCTACTGATTGCAGTGCCACCGCAGGCCCGCGCATTCTGCGCGGGCCTGCCCCTGACATGGCGCTGACAGGCCACTGGCCTGTCAGCGCGCCCGCTCCCGGTGCAAATGTTCTCCTATTGCTCAGACCCTGACACGCTTGGCACCTTTGGCTGGTTTTCGTGCTACCTGTCCAACGGCGTGCACATGTCGTTCTACCTGTCCTTCGTGAAGGTCCTCTTACTGCTTGCGATTACAGCACCGGTGGCCCTTGGCTTCGGCTTTCTGGGCGCCATGGCCTCGCGCTCGCGGGTCTTGCCGCTGCGCTGGCTGGGCAAGGGCTATATCGCGATCGTCCGGGGTGTTCCCGACATTGCCTTTTTCCTGTTCTTCGTCATCGCACTTGATCAGATGTTCGAATGGACCCGGCACCAGATCCTGTGCCCGGACTGGACCGATCCTGTGCGTCAGGGCAACGATTTCCTGGTCTGTCCGCAGGCCAAGCTGCCGCTGGGCACATCACCGGAATGGATGCATGAAACCTATGGGTTCTTCCTTGCCGTCATTACCTTTGCGCTGGTCTTCGGAGCCTTTGCCGCCAATGTGCTGTTTGGCGCCATGCGCGCCGTCCCGCGCCCGCAACTGGAAACCGCCGAGGCTTATGGCATGTCACATCGCCAGACCTTCTGGCGCATCCTTGTCCCGCAAATGTGGGTCTATGCCCTGCCCGGCCTGTCGAACCTTTGGATGGTCCTGATCAAGGCCACGCCTTTGCTGTTCCTGCTGGGCGTCGAAGATATCGTCTATTGGGCGCGTGAGTTGGGAGGCACCAAGACATCGCGGTTTACCAGCTATCCGCATGGTGACTGGCGGATGTGGTACTTCCTCTTCTTGCTGGTGTTTTACCTTGGCTTTACCCGTATCTCCGAAATCGTGCTCGACCGGATCATGAAGCGTCTGACCTTTGGTCAGGCGACAGCGGGCGGCGAAGCCCAGCGAAAGGCCGCCGCATGAGCTGCTGGCAAACCATTCAGGATTACGGCCTGCGCAGCATCGGCATCGGCGAACGGTTGTTGCCCAAGACCGATTTCACGCTGTGCGAACAATTCACCCTGATCGGGTCGGGGATGATCTGGAACATTTATTTCGGTGTCCTGGCCCTGATCACCGGGTTCTTCTTTGCCTCAGCCTTGGCCATCGGAAAGGCGTCTTCCAACCGTCTCTACCGCAAACCTGCGGAATGGTTCATTTTCCTGTTCCGCGGATCGCCGCTGTTCATCCAGTTCTTCTTTGCCTACTTCCTGTTCTTGAACCTCAAAGGCGTGCATCCGTTCTTTGACCCGTTCACCGCGGCTTGGCTGGGCGCGCTGATTGTGTTGTTCCTGAACACCTCGGCCTATACGGCCGAGATTTTCTATGGCGCGCTGCTGTCGATCCCCAAAGGCGATGTCGAAGCCGCCGATGCTTATGGCATGTCGGGTTGGCCGCGTTTTCGCCGGATCGTCTGGCCGACCATGCTACGACTGGCCTGGCCCGCCTATACGAACGAGGCGATCTTTCTGTTTCACGCCACCACGCTGGTCTATTTTTCGGGCTTCCCGGCCTGGCGGCAGAAGGGCGACGCGCTGTATTATGCCAGCTATTTTGCTGACAAAACCTTCAATCCCTTCATCCCCTATCCCATCCTCGCCTTCTATTTCATCATCTTCACTCTGATCATCGTCGGCGTGTTTGGTTTGATCAACAATCGGCTCAATCGCCACCTGCCCGGCGAGCGGCGCAGTAAAATGCGCTTGCGTCCCAATCTGATCCGGTAGTAACAATTTGATCAAATTACCAAGCCAGAGAGTGAGACGATCTCGTGAAGAACGATCTGCGCATCAAAAATTGGCTGCGAAAGAACCCGTCGGTCCATTCGATCCGGGTTGCGGCGGCAGACCTGAACGGACAGCCACGGGGTAAACGCGTTCCGGTGCGCTTCGCCGACAAGGTTATTGAAGATGGCACCCGGTTCCCGTTTTCGGTTCTGAACCTCGATATCTGGGGCGAAGATATCGAAGACAGTCCTCTGGTGATGGACAGCGGCGATCGCGACGGCGTGCTTTTGCCGACCGAACGCGGCTTCATGCCAATGCCTTGGCTTGATACGCCAACCGGCTTCCTGCCGATCTGGATGTTCCATGAAGATGGCCGCCCGTTCATGGGCGATCCCCGCCACGCCCTCAGCGAGGTCGTCAAGCGATACACTGCCAAAGGTCTGACCCCGGTGGTCGCGGTCGAGCTTGAGTTCTTCCTGATCGACGACAGTGGCCGCAAGCTGCAGGTGCCGCCGTCGCCCCGGTCTGGCAAACGCCGCAAAGCCGGTGAGATCCTGAGCATGCGTGCATTGGATCAGTTCGATACGTTTTTTACCGAACTCTACGACGCCTGCGAGGCGATGGACATTCCCGCCGATACCGCGATTTCTGAGGCGGGTCTTGGTCAGTTCGAAATCAACCTGATGCATCAGGACGATGCGTTGCGCGCGGCAGACGATGCGTGGCTGTTCAAGATGCTAGTCAAGGGGCTGGCCCGCCGCCACGGTTTTGCCGCCAGTTTCATGGCCAAACCCTATGCCGATTACGCCGGATCCGGGCTGCATATGCATTTCTCGGTGCTGGACAAGGACGGCAACAACGTCTTTGATAATGGCACCGATGAGGGCAGCGAAACCTTGCGCCATGCCGTGCAGGGTTGCCTTAAGGCCATGCCGGGAAGCGCATTGTTGTTTGCCCCGCATTCCAACAGCTATGACCGGATGGTTCCCGGGGCCCACGCGCCAACTGGCATCGCCTGGGCTTATGAAAACCGCACAGCCGCCATCCGCATTCCATCTGGCAATCCAGCCGCGCGGCGGATCGAGCACCGGGTCGCGGGGGGTGACGTGAACCCCTATCTGACCGTTGCCGCAGTTCTGGGCGCCGCGCTGAACGGGATCGAAGATGGTGAGGCTCCGCAGCCGCCGATCACCGGCAACGCCTATACTGCGGACCTGCCGCAGATCCCCAGCGACTGGGCAGCCGCCATCGACGCGTTTGAAACCTGCGATCAGGTGAAACGCATCTTTGCGCTAGACCTGATCCAAAACTATGTTCTGACCAAACGGCAGGAACTGAAGTTCATGGACGAGCTGTCTGCGGAAGAGCGCACCGAGATCTATCTCGATACGGTTTGATGCCGCGCCGCGGGCGGCTTGATTGCCGCCCTGCCCCTGCCTACGTTACGAACGACTCCAACGGTGACACATGAAAATCGGAATACTCCAAACCGGCCACGCCCCCGACACTCTGATTGATCAGACCGGGGATTATGACGACTTTTTCCGACGCTTGCTGGCAGACAAGGGGTTAGACTTCGACACCTACAGTGTCGTCGACGGCGTATTTCCGGACGGGGCCGATGCCGCCGACGGCTGGCTGATCACCGGCTCGCGCTTTGGCGCCTATGAAGGGCACGACTGGATTCCACCGTTGGAAGATCTGATCCGTGACATTCATACCCGTGGCCAACCGATGGTCGGGATCTGTTTTGGCCACCAGATCATCGCGCAGGCGTTGGGCGGAAAGGTCGAGAAATTTGATGGCGGCTGGGCCATCGGCGCGACGCAATATGACTTTGACGGTAAACAGGTCACACTGAACGCCTGGCATCAGGATCAGGTGACCGAACGGCCCGAAGGCGCACGGGTGGTCGGATCAAACCCGTTTTGCGACAACGCCATGCTGGCCTATGGCGACACAATCTGGACTGTCCAGCCACATCCCGAATTCACCAGCGATTTTGTTGACGGCCTGATCCGCACCCGGGGCCGTGGCGTCGTGCCCGACCCGGTGCTGGATGCCGCCGCAACCCGGCTGGAAACCCCCATTGATTCCGCAGATATCGCCGCCTTCATGGCAGCGTTCCTCAAGAAAGAGAGAACATCATGAGCGACTGGAAGGACACCCTGCCCGAGGCCGCCCAAACCTATCTGGACGGCAAACGCCTGGACGAAGTCGAATGCATCATCTCGGACCTGCCCGGTATCGCGCGCGGCAAAGCCGTGCCCGCATCCAAATTCGCCAAGCAGGACTATTTTCACTTGCCCGACAGCATCTTTTTCCAGACCATCACTGGCGGTTGGGGCGAAGCGGCGGATGAGAACGAAGGCTTTATCGAACGTGACATGATCCTTGTCCCCGACATGACGACGGCCACCGCCGCGCCGTGGACCGGGGACTGGACGCTTCAGGTGATCCACGACGCGTTTGATCGCGACCATAAACCGATCCCGTTCAGCCCGCGCAACGTGCTGAAACAGGTTGTGGAACTCTATCACGCCAAAGGCTGGGAGCCGGTTGTGGCCCCCGAGATGGAGTTTTTCATCGTCGCGCGCAACGTCGATCCGGGCAAGGAAATCCAGCCGATGATGGGCCGCTCGGGCCGCCCGGCCGCTGCGCGTCAGGCCTATTCGATGACGGCCGTGGACGAATTCGGCCCTGTCATCGACGACATCTATGACTTCGCCGAAGCGCAGGGGTTTGAAATTGACGGGATCGTGCAGGAAGGCGGCGCCGGTCAGCTGGAAATCAACCTGCGCCATGGTGACCCGGTCAAGCTGGCGGATGAGGTGTTCTTTTTCAAACGCCTGATCCGCGAAGCCGCCCTGCGCCACGATTGCTTTGCCACCTTCATGGCCAAACCAATTGCGAATGAACCCGGTTCGGCCATGCATATCCATCACTCGATCATCGACAAAGCCACGGGTCAGAACCTGTTTTCAAATCCCGATGGCAGCGAAACGGAGGCGTTTTATCACTTCATCGCCGGGATGCAGACGCACCTGCCCGCCGCATTGGCCGTCATGGCGCCCTATGTGAACAGCTATCGGCGCTATGTGCGCGATCACGCCGCCCCGATCAATCTGGAATGGGCCCGCGACAACCGCACGACCGGCATCCGTATCCCGCTTTCCGGCCCCTCTGCGCGCCGGGTCGAAAACCGCATCGCCGGTATGGATTGCAACCCTTATCTGGGTATCGCGGCCTCGCTCGCCTGTGGCTATCTTGGTCTGATCGAAAAAGAAAACCCGCGCGAGCAATTCTTTGGCGATGCTTATGACGGCGACGGAGACATCCCCCAGGTCATGGGTGAAGCGCTGGAGCTGTTTGACGCGGCCACCACTTTGCACGAGATCCTTGGACCGGACTTTGCTCGGGTCTATTCGATCGTGAAACGCTCGGAATACGAAGAGTTCCTGCAAGTGATTTCCCCCTGGGAGCGGGAACATCTGTTGCTGAACGTCTGACCGGTCTGCGGGGGCGCTGCCCCCGTCGTCCTGCGGACGACTCCCCCGGAGTATTTGTCAAAGAGAAGAAGGACATAAGACGCTCATGGGTCTGAACCTGCTTTATTCCAATGACCAACGTGGGAAATATCCGCCCAGCTGGTACGCAGCAACCGCGCGAGAGTTGGAACCGTTCGCTCCGTTGCGGGGCGAGGTAAAGGCCGATGTCTGTGTCATCGGTGCTGGCTATACGGGACTGTCCGCTGCGCTGCATCTGGCCGAAGCCGGGATGCGGGTTGTGCTGGTCGAAGCGCATCGCGTCGGGTTCGGCGCATCAGGGCGCAACGGCGGGCAGTTGGGCAGCGGACAGCGGGTGACGCAGGACGATCTGGAAACCATGGTCGGTGATCCCGACGCCGAAAAGCTGTGGCATTTGGGTGAAGATGCCAAGGCGTTGGTCAAGGATCTGATCGCCCGGCACGGGATTGACTGCGAACTGAAGCCCGGCGTGGCCTGGACTGCAACCGATGTGGGCGACGCACGGCATCTGGTCGAATATGCCGAACATCTGGACGCGCGATATGGCTATCAGTATTTGGAGGTTCTGGATCAGGCCGGGTGTCAGGCTTTGTGCCCCTCGCCTGTCTACAAGGGCGGCATTCTGGACCATGACGCGGCGCATCTGCATCCGCTGAATTTTGCGCTGGGACTGGCGCGGGCCGCGCGGGGCGCTGGCGTGCAGATTTACGAAAACACCCAGGTGCACCATGTCGAAGAGCATCAGCCAGCCGTGGTGCGCACGGACAAGGGGCGCGTGGTTGCCGATCACGTCGTCTTTGCCTGCAATGGCTATATGGGTGGCTTGAACCGTAAGGTGGCCGCGCGGGTCATGCCCATCAACAATTTCATCGCCGCGACCGAGCCGCTGGGCGCTGAGGCCGAAAGGGTTCTGACCCGCGATGTGGCCGTCGCCGACAGTTATTTCGTGGTGAATTACTTTCGTCTGAGCGCCGACAAACGGCTGCTGTTCGGCGGCGGCGAAAGCTATGGCTATCGTTTTCCGTCAGACGTTGCGGCACTGGTACGCAAACCTATGAGCCAGATTTTCCCGCATCTGCGGGACGTGCGCATTGACTATGCATGGGGCGGCACGCTGGCCATCACTATGAAACGTCTGCCCTATCTGGCCCGTGTTGCGCCCAATATCCTGTCAGCGTCAGGCTATTCCGGCCACGGCGTCGGCACCGCCACCCATGCCGGTCAGCTGATGGCGCTGGCGATCCGTGGGGAAACGGATGGTTTTGAGACCATGGCGCGTTTGCCGGTCGGTCCATTCCCCGGTGGCCCCACGTTCCGCTCACCCCTGCTGGCATTGGCGATGAGCTGGTACGCCATGCGCGACCGGCTGGGTGTCTGACGGGGCCTCAGACCTCAAAGCCTGTTTCCTGCCCGCAACACTCGTGCGTTGTATGACCGCATTTTAAGCCTGTTTTGCAGGAGCACTTGGCGTGTCGGGGCCTTTGTTTTATATTTCCCAAAGGATAAGTTAAGGAAATCGAAAATGAGACAGGTTCCAAACGTCCACGAGGCCGAGCCAATCCCCACCGCCGCCCGCGCCGCAATTGATGATCTTTTGCAGTCAGGCGACCTTTTCCGCTACAACGCCGCGCAGGATGCGCCGGTCTCCCTGTTGGAGCGCGAATTTGCCGACATGATCGGTACGAAATACGCGCTGGCGGTATCGTCCTGTTCTGCGGCGCTGTTCTTGTCGCTGAAGGCGCTTGGGCTGCCCCGCGACGCCAAAGTGCTTATCCCCGGGTTTACTTTTGCCGCCGTGCCGTCCTCGGTCGTGCATGCGGATTGCGTGCCGGTGCTGTGCGAAGTTGGCGACAACTATCGCGTCAACATGGCCGATTTCGCCGCCAAGCTGGACGGTGTTCAGGCCGTTATCATCAGCCACATGCGTGGTCACACGTCTGACATGGATGCGATCATGGCGCTGTGCGATGCGCGTGGCATCCCGGTTGTCGAAGACGCAGCGCATTCGCTGGGTACCACGTGGAACGGCCAGAATATCGGCACCATCGGCAAAGTGGGGTGTTTCAGCTTCCAATCGTACAAAATGATCAACGCTGGCGAAGGCGGAATTCTGATCACGGATGACGCCGATCTGGTGGCCCGTGCCGTGATCATGTCGGGCGCGTATGAGCACGCCTGGAAAAAGCACAAAGGTCCGCATGGTGACAATTCGACCGATCTGGTCGACGCGTTCGCGCGCTGGCAGAACAAGTTGCCACTGTATAACCTTCGGATGAGCAACCTGAGTGCGGCCGTGATCCGCCCGCAGATCCCTGAACTGATGCGCCGGGTGCGTGATGGCCGCACCAACCACGATTATGTCGCCGCCCGCCTGAACGGATCGGCCTATATCGCCGTCCCCGACAAGCTGGACCCAGAACTGCGCGCCCCGGATTCGATCCAGTTCAACCTTGTCGGGATGAGCGATGACGAAACCCGCGCGTTTGCTGATGTCGCCGCTGCGAACGGGGTCAAAGTGCAGGTGTTCGGCCTGAGCACCGACAACGCCCGCGCGTTCTGGAACTGGCAGTTTCTGGGTGACGTGCCCGAATTACCGCAGACCCGCGCCATGCTGATGCGCGCCTGTGATGTGCGTTTGCCTGTGCGGCTGACCAAAGACGAATGTGACGTGATCACCGATATTCTGCTGGAAGCGGCTGAAACGGTGATGGGCCCGGTCCCGGCCTACGGCACCTGAAACGAACCTCCCTGACCTAGGGGCCGCGACATGTTTCGTGGCCCTATTTTTGTGCGGTGCGGATAAGGGATACGGGGATAATCTCGCTCCAGACTTGGCCATTCCGCAATGTCACCAACCGCGACAAGACCCCGGCGATTTTCAATTCCCCGTCTTGCCTGATCAGCACCGGCGCACCGGAATCCCCCTGCATTGCAGCGCAAATGCCATAAATCAGCCCGCTCGACGCCGCGCGCAAAGGCCCGCAATCGCTGGCCTGCGACAGCACATGCGGGCGCAACCCGGCATAGCCCGCGATCTGTACGGTTTGCCCGGTCACTGGCGACTGTGCGAACTTCAAAGGCGTGATGATTGAAGAAACCGGTGCGGCCAGTTCAATCAACGCCCAGTCCCGCCCCTCATCGCCGTCAAAGGCCGCATCCAGGCTCTGCCCCTCGGGCAGGATATATCGCAGCCCATTTGCATGCGCGATATCGGTCCCACGCTGGTACCCGGCCAGAAACCGCACACTGCTGGGCGGAACCCACCGCTTGCGCGCGCCGTTGTACAGACAATGCGCCGCCGTCAGCACAACCCGATCCGAAATCAACGTACCGGTGCAATGCTGTCGCGTATCGGTACTGGCAAAGTTGACGCGCCCGATCGCGTTCCAGGGCGCGCTGGCGGCATCCAGAATGGGACGCGCCCGGATCGCCGCACACCCGTCGGACTGGGTCTGCCCAAGCGCACAGATAGCATTCAGACCGGGATCATAAGCGCCTGTGCGACCGTCGTCGGCCAACACGGACCCGCATCCCCAATAGAGTGCCAAAACCATCGCCAAGATGCGCATCAGATCCCCTTTTCCAAAGCCCGACCTTGCCCACCCAGCCCGGATTGTTCAACAGGCTCACTTGCGTTTCCGGCACGCGCCCGCCACCCTGCCCGCATGACAGATCTCAGCAAAGGCGCGGCCTGGATCAATGGCCGCATCATCCCAATTGCAGACGCATCCATTCCCGTCACGGACTGGGGCGTGACCCATTCCGATATCGGCTATGACGTGGTTCCGGTCTGGAAGGGCGCGTTCTTCCGGCTAGAGGATTATCTCGACCGGTTCATGGCGTCACTCAAAGCCCTGCGTATGGAGATACCTCAGGACCGCTCAGCCATTCGCACGGCATTGGCCGAGATGGTCGCGGCCTCGGGTCTGCAAAACGCTTATGTCGCGATGGTCGCCGCGCGAGGGCGTAACCCAGTTCCCGGCAGCCGCGACCCGCGCGATTGCGACAACCATTTCTATGCGTGGTGCGTCCCGTATGTGCATATCGTCAAGCCCGAGATTGCCCAAACCGGCACCTCGGTCTGGATCGCCAAAACCGTGCGCCGCATTCCACAAGACAGCGTGAACCCAAGGGTCAAGAACTATCACTGGGGGGATTTCACCTCGGGCCTGTTCGAGGCCAAGGATCGCGGGTTTGAAACCACAATGCTTCTGGATCATGACGGCAACGTCACCGAAGGCCCCGGATTTAACGTGTTTGCCGTGTTCGGCGACCGCATCGTGACCTCGGATCACGGCGTGCTGCATGGGATCACCCGGCAAACCGTGCTGGACATGGCCGCCGCGCGGGGCATGGGCATTGAGACCCGCGCCCTACCGTTGGAAGAGTTCTGGCAAGCGGATGAAGTGTTCCTGTCATCCTCGGGTGGCGGTGTCATTCCGGTCACCAAGGTCGATGACCGACACTTTTCCAACGGTGCCCCGGGTCCGGTCGCCCGGCACTTGCGCGCGGATTACTTCGAGTGGCTTGACCGCGACGCCCTGTGCACGCCGGTGCCTTATCCATGACCCGCGATTTCCCTATAGGCAATTTCCGCAAAACCTGATGAACTGAAAACGATCTGACCTAAAAACCTGAGACATGCCATCATGCGCCGTCTGGCAGCCATTCTTGCAGCAGATATCGTCGGCTTCACAGCATTGATGGCGCAAAACGAACAAGCTGCGCTTAACCGGATTATGCCTTTCGCCGCAGTCATTTCGACCCGAACCTCAGACAGTATGGTGGTCGGCTGGTGAAGCTGATGGGAGACGGCGCGCTGGTCGAATTCGCCAGTGTCGCCGAAGCGGTCTCATGTGCGATCGCGATACAAAATTCGATTGTGCGGTCCACAGCAGATGACATCAAGCTGCGCATCGGCATCAACTTGGGCGACGTAATCAGCTCCGGCGATGATATCTATGGTGACGGTGTCAATATCGCGGCCCGACTTGAAGGCATTGCCGATCCGGGCGGCATCTGCATTTCCGGGATCGTTCATCAAAGCCTGGGCTCTCCAAACAGCGGCATGTTCCACGACCTTGGTCCGCAATCTCTGAAAAACGTCACAGCCCCGGTCAATGTATTCGCATGGCATCCTGAAAAACATGCGCATCAAGCGTCAGCAAATAGGGCACCGATATCCGACGAAGGTAAGGCCTCCATTGCTGTTCTGGCCTTCGACAACATGTCTACGGACCCCGAACAAGAGTATTTTTCCGACGGTATCGCCGAAGACATCATCACCGCCCTGTCTCATTTTCGGGATTTCTTCGTCATCGCTCGCAACACCAGTTTTACGTATAAAGGCAAGCCTGTGCGCGTGGATCAGGTCTGTCGCGATCTTAGCGTACGGTACGTTCTCGAAGGGAGCGTTCGAAAGGCCGGCTCCCGCATTCGGGTGACCGCGCAGTTGATTGAAGGCAAAACCGGCGCGCATCTGTGGGCAGACCGGTTTGACCGGGATCTGACCGACGTATTCGCCGTTCAGGACGAAATCACGCAATCCATCGTCACCGCCGTGGCGCCCGAGACAATGGGCGCAGAAACCCGTCGAGCCCGGTCCAAACGCCCAGAAAACTTATCGGCGTGGGATTTGGTTCTGCGCGCGCGCTGGCATCTGGGTCAATTCAACAGGGCCGACAACGAAACAGCCACGCGGCTCTTGAACCAGTCCCTGGCAACTGAACCCGACGACAGTGTGACCCACGCGACGCTCGCATTGTGCCACCTCATGGCCATGCTGCACTATTGGCGCACGGACACCTCCGCAGAAATCAAGCTGGCTCAGCAATCTGCTGAAAAGGCGGTGCAACTGGACAGCAACAATGCCCATGCCCACGCCATTCTGGGTATGTCGGAATCCTTTGCCCGCAACTTTGAGGCGGCAGAAAAGCATTTGCTCCGCTCGATTGATCTGAACCCCAACCTTGCCATGGGCCACGGCAACATCACTGCCTACTATGGTGTTTCCGGCGATTACGACAAAGCAAAATCCGCCTACGAGTGCGCCGTTGCACTCAGCCCGCGCGATCCCTTGAAACCCTTCTGGCGCGGCGGGTTTGGCGCGGCCATCTTTTTGTCAGGCGCCTACGAAGAATGTCTCGAAAACGCGCGCGAGGGGCTTAGGGAAACGCCGGGTTTCGCGTCGCTGATGCGGCAAGAGGCCGCCGCGTTGGGCATGCTGGAAAGCGGCGACAACGCCAAACAGTCGGTACAACGTTTGCTGACGGCCATGCCGGGCCTGACAGTAACAACAGTCCGTCACATCGTGCCGATCCGCTATCCGGACGATCACGAACGCTGGCTTGAAGGATTGCGCCGCGCCGGTTTGCCTGAATGACCCCGCCGCGGCCTTGTATTACTTGAGCTTGCTCAGCTTGTTCTGAAGATCGGCCAGCTGTTTCTTGATATCGTCCAGATCTTCACCGCCTTCGGTGCTGTCGTCGTCTTTCGGCTCGGGCCCTGACCAGCTGCCAGAGATGCCGCCGGTCATTGCCCGCAAAAACGCCTCTTGCTGGGCCTTCATCGCGTCAAATCCGGGGATCTTGGCAATCGGGTTAATCGAAGACATGTTTTCCATCATCTTCGACTGGTTTTCGCGCAGCATATCAAACGAGCTTTGCAGGAATTGCGGCATCATCCCGCCGCCCGGCACCATATAGCTGCGCACAAGGTCGTTCAGCACATTGACCGGCAAAACATTCTCACCCCGGCTTTCGTGTTCCGCGATGATCTGCAGCAGGTATTGGCGAGTCAGGTCGTCGCCCGTCTTAAGGTCCACAATCTGCACTTCACGGCCTTCGCGAATGAACCCGGCGATATCTTCCAGGGTCACATAGTCGCTGGTTTCGGTGTTATACAGCCGACGGCTGGCATAGCGTTTTATCAGCAAGGGTTTATCTTGCGAGGCCATAGTTATCCCTCCCCGGACACGATGCATCTCGGAAACACTATGCGAGCGCAGCAGAAAAGAAAAGCCGCGTGATCGGCCTGTTTTCTGAACCATCGGGGCCGCCCGGTCGTACTTAACAGGATGACAGCAGCTTCCGCCCCAAATCCATCGGTTGTACACGTCAAGGGCGCGCCCCTTGTCGGCCCGCAACTTGTTCTGCTGGCTGGGTTTCTGGCCTCGGCCGGATTGCCGCTTTACATCCATCTGCCGCGCTTTGCCACGGAAACCGGCCTTAGTCTGGCCGTGATGGGCGCGGTGCTATTGGCCTTCCGGCTGATCGATCTGTTTCAGGACCCGTTGCTGGGCCTTGCCGCCGATCATTTGCAGGCGCAGCAAAAGCATTTGGCCGGGCTATCGATCCTTGGCACCGGGGTTGGGTTCTTCATTGTGTTCACTCTGCAGCCCGCGTTGCCCGGTCTGATTGCCGGTCTCTTCGTGCTGTTCACGGGGTTCAGCATGGGCACGATCCTGTTTTATGGCCAATGCGTTGCGCGGGCAAAGGCCGCAGGTGACGCCGCCCACTATAAACTGGCAGGCCGACGCGAAATGGGGACGTTGGCCGGGATCGTTCTGGCCGCCCTTTTACCAACCGGGCTTGGCACGTTTTTTGGCGTCCAGACTGGCTATGCGATGTTCGGCATGATCATGGCGCTTGCATCGGTGGCGTTATGGTGGATCTGCCGCAGCTTCTGGACCGGCTCAGCCCGGGCCATCGAAGCGCGTCCGACGCTGCGTGACTTTCGCAAGGCGGGCGCGGCCGGGCTTTTGGGGATCGCGCTGCTGAACGCCCTGCCCGTAGCCATCACCTCCAGCCTGTTTTTATTCTTCGTCGAAGACAGGCTTGGCCTGCCCGACCTTGCCGGGCTCTATCTGGTGCTGTTCTTTGCCGCCGCCGGGGCCAGTGCACCGATCTGGACCCGCCTTGCAACCCGGTTCGGCCCGCGCCCGGTGTTGTTGGTGGGCATGTCGATGGCGATCTTATCTTTCGTGTTCACAGCCGCGCTGCCCGCAGGGTCGGCATGGGGGTTTGCAGCGATCACTGTGGTCTCCGGCGCGGCGCTGGGGGCAGATATGGTGATCCTGCCCGCGATGTTTTCGTCCCTTCTGGCCCGCGCGGACCTTCCAGCTGGCATCGGGTTTGGCGCATGGTTCTTTGCCAGCAAGCTGGCGCTGGCGCTGGCCGCCGCAACGGTTCTGCCCTTGCTGCAGGTCGTTGGATACGTGCCCGGCGGGCCGAACGCGCCTGAGGCCCTGACCACGTTGAACGCGGCCTATGCGATCCTGCCCTGTATTCTGAAGCTTCCGGCGCTTGTCCTTGTGGCCCGTCTGAACCTGACCCAACTCCCCAAGCAAAGGGCCTGAGCGATGTTTGACGGACAAACCTGGTGGATCATCGGCGCAAGCGAAGGCCTGGGGGCTGCCCTTGCGCAGACGCTAGACGACCACGGGGCGACGCTAATCCTGTCCGCGCGCAACGCAGATAAGCTGACAGACGTCGCAAGCGGTTGCAAATCCGCCCGCCCCCTTCCCATGGATGTGACGGATGCAAACAGCGTCGCAACCGCCGTCGATCTGGCCGGTCCTGTCGACGGCGTTATCTATTGTGTGGGTCTGTACGAGCCGATGCCCGCCACGTCCTGGCGCCCGGACACCGCCGAACAGATGACGGATGCGAACTATACCGGGGCGCTGCGGGTGTTGTCGTGGCTGGTGCCAGAGATGACCGCGCGCAGGTCGGGACGGATCATGCTGATCGGATCACTGGCGGGGCATCGTGGGCTGCCCGGAGCCATAGGGTATGGCGCCAGCAAGGCCGCGTTGATGCATCTGGCGGAAAACATGCGGGTCGATCTGAAAGGAACCGGTGTGCGCGTGCAGCTTGCCAACCCCGGCTTTATCCGCACCAGACTGACCGATAAAAACGGCTTTGCCATGCCCCAGATCATGAGCCCGGACACCGCCGCGCGTCATGTTGTCAAACTTCTGGCAAGCCGCAGGTTTTCCAGCAACTTCCCGGCCCCGTTTGCATGGGTTTTCACGGTCGGGCGTCACCTGCCGTTGCGCTTGTTTCAATGGATTGTGAAATAACGCACCCCCAAAAGAAGAAGGGGCAGGTTCTTTCGAACCTACCCCAGCGATTGCACCGGTTGGGAGGAGTGGGTGCAGATCGTGTCTGGTCTTACTTCGCAGCTGCTTTCTTGGCAGCAGCGGTCACGTCTGTGGTCGCTTTTTTGACAGCGGCGGTTGCATCTTCGGTGATGTCTTTGCCAGCGGCCATTACCAGTTCGACGGTGTCCATCTGAACTTTTTTGGCGATTTCAGCGAAAGCGGACATGTTTTCGGCAGCAACTTCAGCAGTGGCCGATGCGAAATCGGTCATGGCTTTGGCATAGTCAGCCGGCTCGGCTTTGGCTTTCGACATGTCGGCCAGTTTGGCCAGAGTGTCTTTGGTCCACTTGGACGAAATTTCGGCCGACTTTTCAGCTGCTTCCAGAGCAACCGACGACAGCTTTTCATTCATCGACGCGGTTGTTTTGAACGCGTCTTCCATGGAAGTCGTGTCGATCGGGAATGCGCCCATCATGTCTTTCATGACTGCGGTGAAATCTTGTGTCTTAGCCATCTGATTGATCCTTTGCGATGTACGGGCCTGCCCCGTGTTTCTTCATCTGAGATCAATATGCATGCTGCGGCGCAGCATTTCAAGGAAAATCACGCTGCGCCGCAGAAAAAGTTGTGTTTATCAAGAAAATCAGACCTTTGGCTTGGCAACCACATAGGTACCCGGAGCCGGGCACAGCGCCGGATGCTTCGAATCGCCCGGTTCGCGGGCCGGAACCTGCTTGCCTGACCGCTTCTTCAGCCACTTCTCCCACATCGGCCACCACGATCCCTCGTGCTTGTCAGCCGTGGCCAGCCAGTCATCCGCCGCCAGTTTCAGATCGGGGTTCAGATAATGGCCGTACTTCTTCTTGCTAGGCGGGTTCACGATACCAGCGATATGCCCGGACTCGGACACAACGAAGGTTTTTGAACGCGACCCCATCTGCTGCACACCTTTATAGCAATCCTTCCACGCGGCGATGTGGTCGGTTTCGCAGGTGATCGCCATCAGAGGCACATCAACGTCTTTGACATGCAGCTTCTGACCGAACAATTCGAACCCGTCTTCGCAGAACTCGTTGCCCTGACACAGACCGCGCAGATACTGGATCACCATCTTGGCGGGCAGGTTCGCCCCATCGCCATTCCAGAACAGCAGATCAAAGGCTGGCGGAGTCTCCCCCATCATATAGCTGCGCACAGCCGGTCCATAGATCAGATCCTTGGACCGCAGGTACGAGAACGTGCGCGCCATGATATAAGACCGCAACACGCCCCTTTCGCGTGCTTCGGCTTCAAGCGAGTCAACAAAGTCATCCTGCAGGAACGGCGTGAATTCGCCCTGATCGGAAAAGTCCGTCAGCGCCGTGAAGAAGGTCGCCGACTTCACGGTCTTGTCGCCGCGATGCTTCAACAGAGACAACGTCAGGCTCAGGGTGGTTCCGGCGATACAATAGCCCACCGCATTGACCTGCTTGACCTTGCAGATCGACTTGACCTCATCAAAGGCGGCCAGAAAGCCCTGTTCGATGTAATCTTCCATGCCGATATCGGCGTGGCTGGGATCCGGGTTGACCCAGCTGACCACAAATAGGGTGTACCCCTGATCGGTGATCCACTTGATCATGCTGTTCTGTTCTTTCAGGTCGAGGATATAGAACTTGTTGATCCAGGGCGGGAACAGAACGATGGGGGTCTCGTGCACGGTGTCCGTAGTCGGTGCATACTGGATCAACTCCATAAGGCGGTTGCGAAACACCACCTCGCCTTTTGAAGTCGCGATGTTGCGACCAATCTCGAACGCGGATTCGTCAGCCAGCTTCACGATCAGTTCGCCATTGTTGGCTTCCAGATCCGAAATCAGGTTCTCCATCCCGTCAACCAGCGACTGGCCTTCCGTTTCGATCGCCTTTTCCAACGCGTCGGGGTTGGTCGCGAGGTAGTTGGTTGGCGCCATCAAATCGACGATCTGCTGCGCAAAGTACTTGAGACGCTGCTTTTCGTTTTCATCCATGTCCTCGACGCTGTTGACGGCCTGTTCGATCGCCTCGGCGTTTGTCAGGTACTGCTGCTTGATGAAGTTGAAATAGGGGTGCGTGTCCCACAGCGGGTTCGAAAACCGCCGGTCCCGACTGCCGGCATCCTCAGACGCCGAGGCCTTGCCGCCCAGCATCGCCTGCTGCGCGTCGGCGAAATGTTTCACCGATTTGCCCCAGAATTCAACCTGTTGCTCCAGCATGCGGCTCGGATTCTGAACCGCCTGGCTCCAGTACGCCGTTGCTGCCTTTGCAAACAAATCATGATTCGGAGCATCCAAACCCGGATGATGCTCTGTCTTGCTCGACATCACTTCGATCAGCCGTTTCGATAAACCTTCAACTTTTTCAAGGTTTTCGGACAACCTATCAAGGTGTTCGCCGGGCGCGACAATGCTTCCGTCTTCGCTAGTTGTCATTTTAAGGATTCCCCCCTAGTCTTGCTGCTACGCAGAATAACGTCGCGGGCGTCGGGGGGCAAAGCGACGAATGGTCCGATCAAAATTGGTCGAGTACGAAGGAGCAGTACATGCGCTATATGATGACTTATGACCTGATGGAAACCGTTCGAAACACCAACCAGTGGCTTGGTGCAACCGCGCTTTCCATGGCCTCCTACCCCGCTGTCAGCATGGTGCCGAACCCCGTTTTCAACTGGATGGCAGCCTGGGGCGAAGTGACGGAACGGTCATACCAACGCATGAACGCCAGACCCGACTGGGGCATCCGTACTTTCACCTGTGAAGACGGCAAGGACCATCTGGTCGAAATCGATACAGTTGTCGAAAAAGACTTCGGTGACCTCATCCATTTCAAGGTGCATGGCCGCGAAGAACAACCCCGCCGCGTGCTGCTGGTTGCCCCGATGTCGGGCCACTATGCCACGCTGCTCCGCTCGACCGTCAAAAGCCTGATCGTCAACTGCGAAGTCTATGTCACCGACTGGCACAATGCCCGTGACATCCCGGTGTCGGCAGGCAAATTCGACATCGAAGACTATACGCTGTACCTTGTTGATTTCATGCGCGAACTTGGAAACGACATCCATGTTGTCGCGGTCTGTCAGCCCGCTCCGCTGACCCTGGCCGCAACCGCCTATCTCGCCGAACAGGATCCCGACGCGCAGCCGCGTTCGCTGACCCTGATCGGTGGCCCGATCGACCCCGACGCAACCCCCACCGACGTGACCGATTTTGGTCGCCGCGTCACCATGGGCCAGCTGGAAGAAACCATGATCCAGCGGGTCGGGTTCAAGCACGCTGGTGTTGGGCGACTGGTCTATCCGGGGCTTTTGCAGCTGACATCGTTCATGTCCATGAACGCCGAACGTCACTCGCAGGCCTTCAACGATCAGATCCAGCGCGTCATGCGCAAAGAGGCCTCTGATCACGACGCCCACAACCGCTTTTATGACGAATACCTCGCCGTTATGGACATGCCCGCCGAATTTTACCTGTCGACCGTCGACCGTGTGTTCAAGAAGGGCGAAATCGCCAAGAACGAATTTGTGGTTGATGGCCATAAGGTCGACATGGGCAAGATCACCAAAGTCGCGGTCAAGACCGTGGAAGGCGCCAAGGACGATATATCGGCCCCCGGTCAGTGTATCGCGGCGCTGGATCTGTGCACCGGCCTGCCCGACAGCAAAAAAGCCAGCCATGTTGAACCCGGCGCTGGCCATTACGGCATCTTCGCCGGCAAAAGCTGGCGTGACAACATCCGCCCGCTGGTGATCGACTTCATGAACGCCAACAGCAGCAAACCTGCCCCGCGCAAGCGCGCAGCGGCCAATAAAAACGTCGCAGCGGAATAAATCATGGCTGCAGGGACGACATCATCGCCCCTGCGGTTCGCCTGCACCTGTGGGCAAGTGACAGGCCATCTCAGCGACAAGGCCGTGAAAACCGGCACCCGCGTGGTCTGTTTTTGCAAGGATTGTCGCGCGGCTGCCATCCATCTGGGGCAACCTGACCCTGCTCCCGAGCCAGTCGACGTGCTTCAGACATCGCCCGAAGGCGTCAGTTTTGACACCGGGCAGGATCTGGTCGGGATGTTTCGCTTCAGTCCGGATGGGTTGATGCGTTGGTACGCCACGTGTTGCAACACGCCGATGTTCAACACCGTGCGCAAACCTCAGATCCCTTTTGTCAGCGTGCTCAGCAATATCGTCGACGACCCCGACCGGCTGGGAAAAGTCCGCGCTACGGGCTTTGTGCCGCAACCAGACGGATCAACCAAACACAAGAACGCAGGCGCGATGGTCTGGGGAATTGCCACCCGGGCTCTGGCGTCGCGACTGTCCGGCAGTTGGAAATCCACACCATTTTTTGACGTGGAAACCGGGCAGCCAGTGGTCACGCCCACGGTGCTGACCAAAGATCAACGCGCCGCCGCAACGCCATGATCTTTAAAGCTAAAGATACGCCTTGATCAGCTCAGATCGGTGATGAAACACCTCGACATCATTATACGGTTTGCCATCCGCGACCGCACGCTTGATCAGATCAGCCAACAGTCCGCGATCCTGATCAAGCCCGGCAACCTTATCGATCAGCTGCGCCACGTCATCTATCGGCACCAGCACCCCGCCGCCGTTGTCAGCGATCAGATCTCGCGCATACGCCCCGTCATACCCGGCCAGAACCGTGCCCGAGGCAAGAGCCTCGATCAGGCAGCGCGGAGATTCCGGAGTCTTATGACAAAACAGAAAGATCTGCGCCGAACGATAGGCCTCTAACACTGCCGCGCGACGATCCAGAAACCCTGGCAAAGCGATGTGCCCGGACAAATCCAGGGCTTCAATTCGGTCCCGCATCTGTGCCATTTCGCTGCCCTCGCCCAACCATGTCGCCGTAAACGCAACGCCACGGTCTCGCAACCCGGCAAGAACCTCGACCCAGTCCAGTGGCCCCTTCATCGGATCAGCCCGGCCAGCATAAAAAATCCTCAGCGGGGCAGTCAGCGCATCTGTCACCTTTGCGTCCATCGCGTCGGGCTGAATGTGGTCCTCGGGCGCAATGTGGATATCGTGAACGATCTGCGGGTTCGCACAGAACGGCGCATAGGTGTCAAAGGTTTCCTTACCGTGAAACAACCCCAGCGACGCCTTGCGGATCACCGCCCGCTCCAGCATCGCCATCGGCCGATGCGTCAGCCGCGCCCGCAATTTCGCCCGCCCCGTCGCCGTGGCGATACTTTGTTGCACGACCCGGGATTCGACGCGATCCGTCCAGACCGCAAACGGGCGCCCCATGCGATGCGCCAGCAATGCGCTGACGGAACCCCAATCCCCGAACAGCCCGCCGATGGCAAAGCTCAGGTACTCAGCGGTGTCTATCCGGTCACGAATATGCGCCCGCGTGGCTGAAAACGCGCGCAGGAACTGGTCAGGCCGATAGGCCATGGGCAACGGATCAATCGTCACCCTCTCAAACCAATCGGCACAATCTGTCACCGGAATCCACCCGGTCGGCGGCGGCGCAGGCGACAACGGCATCATGACCGTCACATGCGTGAAATTCGCCGCCCACAGCCGCAACCCGTTTGCCGCCTGCCGTTCGACATACAAAACGCCGTCCCTTTGATGCAGTGGCACCGGCGCATAGATCAACAGCGATCCGGGGTCAGGCATCAGGCAGCCCGGCTCGGGCGCGCCAGCCAGTCGCGCAAGATCTTGGTCAACTCGTCCGGGCATTCCAACGGTGGGAAATGCCCCGCATTTTCCATCACTGCCAGATCCGCATGCGGCATCAGTTCGGCCATGAATGAATGCCGCTTCACAGGCGTCAGACGATCATGCGCGCCGCACAGGATCAGCGTCGGCGTCTGCGACTTTCGCAGCGTCCCCTGCTGATCGCGCCGCCGCTGCAAGGCACGCGACTGGTTCACAAACACCTCCGGCCCCATATCCCGGGCCATCTGGTAAACCTTGTCCAGAACACCGCGCCGATGCGCCCCCGGCGCCAGAATATCGGGATGCATCGATTCTTGCATCACATCCTCCAGATACCCGGCCCGGGCCCGCACGATCAGTGGTTCGCGCGCAGCAGCCTCGGAAGGGGTTTCGGCCAGCGGATTGGTGTCCATCAGACACAAACGACTGATCCGGTCCGGCACGCGGCGCAAGACTTCCATCGCGACGATCCCGCCCATACTGAACCCGGCAAGCGCAAAACGGTGCGGCAACTGATCGATGATATTCGACGCAATTTCCTCGACCCGTTCGCCCAAAGTGATCGGCGCAACCATGACAGCGCGTTCGCGTGACAGCGTCGTCACCTGCGCTCCAAACACGCGTGCGTCACACATCATGCCGGGCAAAAGAACCAGCGGTTCAGTCATAAGACAATCCTCTTTGGCGAAACCAACCGCGTGCAACACAATTGCGCAAAGCATGGGCAATAGCGCCCATCCCGGCAAGGCTGAAACCGCCGTTCAGGTCACACGCCCGCCCGACTGAGTCCCGCTTGCATCAGGGATAGGCGATGCCACGAAAGGCCGGAAAATCGCCATAGCGCGCCTGCCGCTGCGCCAGTGTTTCGTCCGGAGCCTTGCCCGCCTTCACCAACGTCCCGCGCGGCGCAATATAACTGTCGATCCGGCGCAACGGAGTCGGACGCCACGCGATGTTAAAGGCGCACAGCTTGGGGAAAAACCAAATTTCAGAGTACTCAAGATGGTCATGCATCCACCACGCCAGATCCCGCCAGTCCCGACCCATGGCATACTGATCTGCAAACCATGGGATCACCACCGATGCGCCCGCAATGCGATCTTCCCCCTCGCCCCGATCCCAGATGTGACACTCCAATGGGTAATCATTGCGCGCACAGTTCAGCCGGTTTTCATTGCCAAACCGGTTCAGCGCAGGCGACCGATACCCCGACCGCACCGCGACGCGCCCAAAGGTTTCCTCCAAAGGGTCCAGCAAGGCGTCGCAAAACGCCTGCCCACAGGCGATGGCCAGATCCGGGTTGTCCGGGATGTTCTGCTTTTCGTGGAAGTTTCCGATCTCCGAATACAGAAAATCCCGCATGAAAAAATGCTTCGACAAGCGCACGCGGCCCAAGGTTTCCAAAGACCACATGCTGCCCGGTCGCCTCATCACGAATACCCGTTCCAGCGGAATGCGCCTTCGGGGGACAGGGGCGAAAATGGGTTCCAGGCCACTTCCCAAATATGTCCATCTGGCGCGCGGAAATACCCTACATGCCCGCCCCAGAAGATTTCGGAGGCCGGGCGCAACACCTCGGCCCCGGCGCTTTCAGCAGACGCAATCACCTGCGCCACCTCATCCTTTTCGCGGCAGTTGTAGGACAGCGTGACCGCGCCCTGCCCCAACGACCCGACCGGCAAGCCGATATCTTCAGCCAGTTTGTCGATCGGGTACAATCCAAGCGTCTGACCGATCAGATCAAACGCGATGACCCCGTCGGGCGATGGCGCGCGCTGCCACCCCATCGCCTCATAAAACGTGGCCGAGGCTTCGGGGTCTTTAACCCCCAAAGTGATCAGGCTGATCCGTTGGTCCATCATTCAATCCCCTGTGCAGCCAGCCATGCCAGCATGTCGGCAATGGTGGCGTCTGTCTGGCCGGGCGACATGATATCCCCGGCAATCACATGTGACGCAGGATCATCCCCCGGCCCCATCCTGACGGGCTGAATTTGCACCGGCCCGCCCCATCTGTCCGCAACCCTGCGTGTCAGATCAGGCCGCACGACCTGATCGTCATCCGAGAACCGGAACAAGGTCGGGATCGAGATCTGCGAGACGTCCAGCCCGACAACCTTTGCAACCAACGCAGCCATCGGCATCAACGCCGTGACCGGATAAGACGTCGTCCAGAACGTCGCCTGCGCTTGCCTGGTTGGCTCAAAGCTGCGTGTATCGCCCACCACAAGTGGCACCCAGTATCGCGCGCCAGGCCAGGTCAGCAGAAACGCCAATCTGTCATTGATCCCGAAGTTCGGGCTGACAAAAATCATCGCGGCCACATCCTGCGACATCTCAGGGTCCATCGCTGCCGCGACAGCCAGTGTTGCGCCGGTCGACGTCGCCAGAACCACAACCCTGTCACCCACCGCGCGCGCCGCCGCCAGCCCTTCGGCCACGTCCTGCATCCAGCCCGCAACCGTCGCCTCCCCCATTGGCTCTGCCCCGCGCCCGTGTCCCTGAAGCCGGGTGTAAACAAGGTTCGCCCCCAACGCCTCAGCCACTGCGTCAGGCACGGGCCGGATCTCTTGCGACGTGGCCGAGAACCCATGGATATACAGCACAGACACCGGCGTGCGCCGCTCGTACGCGTCGGGCTGCCAGACCACCCGTTTTTCGACACCAGGGGTTATGTCATCAAACCCGGATTCGATGCTCTCGAAATAAACCTGCACACCCTCGCCAAACTTGCGCGGCTCGAACTCGGCCTCCAGATCGACAGGTTCATACGGGCCAAATATCCAAAGCCCGCCCGCGACCCCAACCAGCATAAGTAGCAGCCAGCCAAGCACTTTCCCCAACCGGCGCATCAGCCCAGCAACTCCAGTATCTCAACAATCGCGGCTTCGATGATGCCCAGGCACGGCCCGTCCGAAAACCGATGGTCTGCATCTTTCACCAGCAGCAACCGCATGTCCTCACAGTCTGCATGATGCAGCAACTTCAACGCAGTTTCGGTACTCACGGCGGTATCTGCCGTGCCCTGAAGACACCGCACGGGAAACGGCAATTTCAACGGCGCACGCAACACCAGACGCGCGCGCCCATCTTCAACCATCCGGCGCGTGACGATGTAAGGGTCCATATAATCCGATGGCAATTCAACCTGCCCGACTTCCATCAGCGTCGCCTTTTGTGCGTCGGAAAACGTGGCCCAATACCCGTCCTCGGTAAAATCCGGCGCCGCTGCGATGGTCACCATGCCAGCGATCCGTTCCGGACAGGCCCGCGCCAGCAACAACGCCTGCCACCCCCCCATCGACGACCCCACCACGATCAGCGGCCCGTCGCTCAGCCCCGACACAGCCGCCACCGTGTCCTCATGCCAGTCCCCAATACAGCCCTCTTCAAATGTCCCACTGCTTTCACCATGGCCCGAGTAGTCAAATCGCAGAAACCCACGCCCCTGCGCCTGGCACCACGCCTCAAGATGTACCGCCTTGGTGCCCTCCATGTCCGATTTCAAACCGCCCAGAAACACCACGGTCGGCCCCGCGCCCACACTGCGATGATACGCCAGTCGCCGCCCCTGCGCCGTCTCAAGAAATTCAGTCGCCGCCATGATACCCTCGTTACTCTCGCTTGCAGTTGTCCCGCATCATGCCGCCCCGCCCCGCGCACCGCAATTCCCGTTTCCTCTTGCTGAAAATATCCCGGGGAGCGCGAGGGGCAGCGCCCCTCGCCCTGCCCTTGACAGAGCCGCACCTGACTGCCACATGACCCTTGAAACATAACCCGCAACCGGGCGTTCTGTGGGCGCCAAACTGACGAGGAGAGCCAGAGCATGGCCCAAATCCAACTCACCTTCCCCGATGGCAATGCAAAACCCTATGACGCAGGTGTAACGCCCGCGCAGGTGGCTGCCGATATCTCGACCTCGCTGGGCAAGAAAGCCATCAGCGCAACTGTCAACGGCACGCATTGGGATCTGCAATGGCCAATCCACGAGGATGCCCAGATCGCCCTTCACACCATGAAGGACGATGCGCAGGCGAACGAGTTGATCCGCCACGATCTCGCCCATGTCATGGCACGTGCAGTGCAGGAAATCTGGCCCGATACCAAAGTCACCATTGGCCCGGTCATCGACAATGGCTGGTATTATGATTTCGACCGCGCAGAGCCGTTTACGCCTGAAGACCTCGGCGCGATCGAAAAGAAGATGAAGGAAATCATCAACAAACGCGATCCCGTCACCACCGAGGTCTGGGAACGCGACCGCGCGATCAAATTTTACACCGCCAACAACGAACCCTATAAGGTCGAACTGATTGAATCGATCCCGGGCGACGAAGACCTGCGTATGTACTGGCACGGTCACTGGCAGGATCTGTGCCGCGGCCCGCACTTCCAGAACACCGGCCAGATCCCCGGCGATTCCTTCAAGCTGATGTCGATCGCTGGCGCATACTGGCGTGGCGACAGCAACCGCGCGATGCTGCAGCGGATCTATGGCGTTGCCTTTCGGAACAAGGAAAAGCTCAAAGCGCACCTGACCATGCTGGAAGAGGCCGCCAAACGCGACCACCGCAAACTGGGCCGCGAGATGAACCTGTTCCATATGCAAGAAGAGGCCCCCGGCCAGATCTTCTGGCATCCAAATGGCTGGACTATCTATACCGAGCTGCAAAACTACATGCGTCGCAAACAGCGCGCGGATGGCTACCAAGAGGTGAACACACCACAGGTCGTCGACCGTAAACTGTGGGAGGCGTCTGGCCACTGGGACAAGTATCAAGAGCACATGTTCATCGTTGAAGTTGACGAAGAACACGCACGCGAGAAATCGATCAATGCGCTCAAGCCGATGAACTGCCCCTGCCACGTGCAGATCTATAACCAAGGCCTCAAATCCTATCGTGATCTGCCTATGCGTCTGGCCGAGTTCGGATCGTGCAACCGCTACGAACCGTCGGGCGCTCTGCATGGAATCATGCGGGTGCGCGGGTTCACACAGGACGACGGGCACATCTTCTGCACGGAAGATCAAATCGAAGAGGAATGCGCCAAGTTCATCGCCTTCCTGTCTGACGTGTACAAAGACCTTGGGTTTGAAAAATTCGAAATCATGTTCGCAACCCGCCCCGAAAAACGGGTCGGCAGCGAAGAAAGCTGGGATCACGTCGAAAACGCTCTGGAAAACGCAATCAAGAAGACCGGCCACGCCTATACTCTTGATCCGGGCGAAGGCGCCTTCTACGGCCCCAAACTGGATTTCAAACTGACCGACGCAATCGGGCGCGAATGGCAATGTGGCACCTTCCAGGTAGACCCCAACCTGCCCGAACGCCTCGATGCGACCTATGTCGGTGAAGATGGTGTAAAACATCGCCCCTACATGCTGCACCGGGCTTGCCTTGGCTCGTTCGAACGCTTCGTTGGTATCCTGATCGAAAGCCATGCAGGTAAGCTGCCGTTCTGGCTGGCCCCGCGTCAGGTCGTGGTTGCCTCGATCACCTCAGAGGCAGACGACTATGTGCACGACGTGGTCGCCGCGCTGAAAGCCGCCGGTGTCCGCGCCGAAGCCGATATTCGCAATGAAAAGATCAACTACAAGGTCCGCGAACATTCGGTTGGCAAAGTGCCGGTGATCTTGGCCGTTGGCCACCGCGAAGTCGAAGACCGCACCGTGACTGTGCGGCGCCTGGGCGAGAAACGCACCTCGGTTCAGACGCTGGACGCTGTAACAAAAGACCTGGCAACCGCCGCCACACCACCGGATCTTCTGTAACATTCCGTGACATTCGGTTTCGAAACGGCCCGCATTTGCGGGCCGTTTTGTTACATGCCCACTTGATTTACAAGTAATTCAATACCTTACAGACCGTTGTGCTGTCACACGCCCTGACGGGACTGTGAGACACGGCCTCGTGAATTTAACCCGCTCTGCGCTCGGGTTACGTTACACATGTCCCTACCGACACCCAACATCTGATGGAGGATCACCAAAATGTCGAACACAACCAAAGCACTGGCTGTTGCAGGCGCCGTTGCAGCCGCTCTGGCCGCAACCACCACAACCGTTTCTGCTCAGGCCAAAGAAAAATGCTATGGCGTATCGATGGCCGGTCAGAACGACTGCGCCGCAGGCCCCGGCACAACCTGCGCCGGCACCTCGACTGTCGACTATCAGGGCAACGCCTGGACACTGGTTGACGCTGGCTCATGCGAAAGCATGGAACTGCCGAAAATGGCCGATGGCGGCGAACGCAAAGGCTCGCTCAAGCCGCTGGAGCGTGACCTCCCGGCATAAGCCAATCCCGGCGGGTCGTCCCACCCGGCCCGCCTTTTCCATTTCCCTCTCTTGCCGGAAAGCTCCGCCATGCTGGATGCAACTCCCAAGCGTGCGCCCCTGCCCAATGCGGCGGGCGTTGGATACAAGCCGCAGCATTTCGAGGATCTGATCCGCGACCCCGGCCCGGTCGAATGGCTGGAAATTCATGCCGAGAACTACATGGGCGATGGTGGCCGTCCCCTGGCACAACTCCGCCACCTCTCTGAAAAATTCGCGATATCTGTGCATGGCGTTGGCCTGTCGATTGGCAGCGAAGGTCCGCTTGACGCCGATCATCTGGCGCGGCTGAAACACCTGATGGGATGGCTGAACCCGGCCAGCTTTTCCGAGCATCTGGCCTGGTCGACCCACGACAGCGCGTTTCTGAACGATCTGCTGCCGTTGCCCTATACGCAGGCCACCCTGACCCGCATCGCCGATCACATCGATCAGGTTCAAAACACCGTCGGTCGGCAAATGCTGCTGGAAAACCCCTCAAGCTATCTGGCCTTCTCCGAAAGCACGATGTCCGAACCCGATTTTCTGGCCGAGATTGCCCGCCGCACCGGCTGTGGCTTGTTGCTGGACGTGAACAACGTCTTTGTCTCAGCCACCAACCTGAACTTCACACCGCAGGATTACATCGACGCCTATCCGGTTGAACATGTGGGTGAAATCCATCTCGGCGGCCATGACGAAGACACCGATGATCACGGCGCGCCGTTGCTGATCGACAGCCATGGGCGCGCCGTTGTCGATCCGGTCTGGGCATTGCTTGATCACACACTGACTCGCACGGGCCCCAAACCGCTGCTGATCGAATGGGACACTGATGTGCCCGACTGGCCCGTTCTGCGCGCCGAAGCCGACCGTGCCGCCCAGGCTCTGGCGCGGGTGCCGGTGTGAGTGTTTCGCAAACCGACTTCCGCGCTGCCCTTCTGGATCCGGCAAAGGCCGCACCACTGGATCTCACAGATGCAGATAGCCGCCCCGCAGGGCGTCGTTTCGATGTCTACCGAAACAATGTCGCCGTCTCCCTGACCGAAGCCCTGTACACTGGCTTTCCTGTCATCACCAAATTGCTGGGAAAGCAGAACATGGACGGTCTGGCCGGGATCTTCCTGCGCCAGCATCCGCCATCCTCGCCGTTGATGATGCACTATGGCGCCGCGTTCCCTGACTTTCTGGCCAACATGGAACAGCTCGCGCATCTGGGCTATCTCGCGGACACCGCCCGGCTGGAACTGGCAATCCGCCGCGCCTATCACGCTGCTGACACAGACCCAATGCCTGCCGAAACCCTTGCCACCTTGGCCCCAGACCAGTTGCTGGCAGCAACTGTCACCTTCGCCCCGGCGGTTCAGCTGATCCGCTCGCCTTGGCCAATCCATGACATCTGGCGGTTCAACACCGAACCCGACGCGCCCAAACCCCGCGCCCAAGCGCAGGACGTGCTGATCACCCGCCCCGAATTTGACCCGATTCCCGCACTTCTACCGCCCGGAGGGGCAGACTGGATCGACGCCCTGGTGCGCGGTGGCCGCATCGGTGACGCTCACGACGCCGTGCTGGCCAATGTCCCAGACTTCAACCTTGCCGACCCGCTTGCCCTGCTGTTGCAAGGCAATGCCATCACTTCCCTGAGCACAGAAAGGCCACCACAATGACCGCGCTCGTCTCGCTTCACAATTCCCTATTCAGCAAGGTTGATCAGGCGTCTGACATCCTGACCCCGACGCTGGCGCGCTTGGTCTTTGCTGCGGTTTTGCTGTTTTATTACTGGAACTCGGCGATGCTCAAGATCGACGGATCGATCTTTTCGCCCTCTGCCGGGGCGTTCGGCCAGATGTTCCCCAAGGCCGCCGAGGCGGTTCTGTACGACGTCACGCAGTTGACCATTTTCCAGCGTCTGGTGATTTTCGCCGGAACCGTGGCAGAATTCGTGCTGCCGCCCCTGATCGTGATCGGCCTGTTCACCCGCCTCACTGCGCTGGCGATGATCGGCTTCGTGTTCGTCCAGACCCTTGTCGATGTCACCGGACATGGCGTCGCCCTTGGCAGCCTGTTCGACAACACCCTGACGCTGATCGATCAGCGAACGATGTGGGTCTTCCTGCTGCTGGTGCTGGTCTTCAAGGGCGCGGGCCCGCTTTCCCTCGACCGTCTGCTCAAACTGTCCTGAGCCCTCAGAAATGGGCCTTTGGCTCATCCGGTTTACCGGCGGCAATCCCCAGGATTCCGCCGGTGGCCGCAAACACAATCGGGAACATGGTAAACACACCAAACCCGAATCCCATATACATCAGCCCCGCAGACAACAGCATCAGACCGCCGCCCCACAAAGCCCGTGACCGGGCCATCGCGCCCCCGACAATCGCCAAAAGCGGCGCGAAGATGGACGTCAGCCGGATCATCTCGACATTCGAAAGCTGCTCGGCCAGCCCTTCGATCTCACCGAAATGGTCGACAGCAGCCGTATAGCCATAGTTGAAAAACCCGACGATCATGCCGATAACACCGGCGATCACGCCCAGAACAAGGGCGGCATTGCGCATACAAACACTCCTTTGCGTTCAGCACAGATAGGCACGCCTCTATGCAACGCCAAGGGCTGCTCGCGTTTCCGCCGTCCACCCCAGATGCAACACCCCGTCCGCATCGATCAATGGGCGTTTCATCAGAGTCGGATGTTCGGCCAGCAGCTCCAAAGGCGCGCGCGACCGCTCCGACTCAGTCAACCCACGCCACGTGGTTGACCGTGTATTAACCAACGCCGCGCCAAATTGAGCAAAGGCCCGCTGCATCATTTCTGACGGCACACCTTCGGCGCGAACGTCCACGAAGTTGGCGTCTGGCAATAATTTCAGCGCCTTGCGGCACGTGTCACATGACTTAAGACCGTACAAATCCATTCTGATCCTCCTGCAGAATGTGCAATTACCGCGCAAGTTGCAGGATTTCACCCCCTTTTTCTTGATTTTTGCCCACAGATTGTAATCCTTGGAACCGGGTGCAGCCTGACGAACAGCCGTCCGATTCAAAAGCCGGTCGACTGTGAACAGGGCCACATCCAGAGCGACCCCGGGTTCTTCCGGGGAAACTGTGAAAGTGAGAAGGAGACACGGGACATGCCTACCGGCACCGTGAAATGGTTCAACACGACCAAAGGGTTTGGGTTCATTGCCCCCGACGAAGGCGGAAACGATGTGTTTGTACACATCTCATCCGTAGAACGTTCAGGGATGACGGGCCTCGCTGACAACCAGAAAGTCCAATACGAGCTGATCGACGGCCGTGACGGACGCCAGATGGCCGGAGACTTACAACCCCTTTAAACGCTGTTCTTGTCGGAACCGCCGTATCCCGGCCTTGCCGGGGCACAGGCCCAAGAACCGAAAACTCGGCATTTTAATCCAAGTATTCCAAGTACTTGACTGCGCGCGACCATTGGCTCTCAGCCAAACAAGTGGTCGCGCGATTTATGCCGACCCTATCTGGTCAACCGCGCTCTCGTCACCGCCCATCGCGACACTTCAAAACGCTGCGCGGGCAGATTTCGGGGCAGACCCCAAAAAACCGCGCCGCACCGGCGTCAAGGATCAGGCCTGATCTTTCAGAACCGTCTCGAATTCGCGCCACTCGCGTGCGCTCATGCCCGAGTTTTCCTGCGTCACCTGCTCGCCCTTCAGCATCCGCTGCAGGCATTTGACCATCTGCGCCGAAAACGACACCGCACCCAACCGGTAATCTTCGAACGCGCGATAGGCAAACGGCACCCAATCCGCGACGATCTTGCAGATCTCATCCGCATAGACACGGATTTCATATTGTGCATGAGCATCCGCCCGCAACCGCAGGAAATGAAACAGATTATGCAAGTCGACCTTCCAGTACCACTGGGTGTATATATTTGCTGGCAGGTTCATCCGAGCAAGCTCGCGCGCCAGCCCCTGCTGCCCGTCCTGACCGATCATTTCCTGATAGTGGTCATAGGCCCGGGTTGAATCCGATTTCAGCATCTCCAGCACCCGCGCGGCCTCTTCGCCCTGCAACGCTTCGCCCCGGCCCTGGTTGTTGATCGCCGATTGCGCCGCCATCTGGTCTGGCGCCGGGATGTAAAACTCACGGTCCAAAATCGAATAGCGGGCCGAGTATTCATTCACGTTGGCCGTCCGATGGCGAATCCACTGGCGCGCCACAAAGACCGGCAGCTTCACATGCAGCTTCAGTTCGCACATCTCGAACGGGGTCGAATGCCAGTGCCGCATCAGATAGCGGATCAGCCCTTCGTCGTTCTGCACCGATTTTGTGCCTTTGCCATATGACACCCTTGCCGCCTGACAGATCGCTGCATCATCGCCCATATAGTCGATGACCCGCACAAACCCATGATCCAGAACCGGATGGGCCGTATAAAGATGCGGCTCGATCCCTTCGGCTACCGCGCGCAGGGTCGATTGCGGCTTGGCACGCAATGCTTCGATTTCGGCCTGGTGTTCCGGCGACAGCGACATGGGCGGGTCCTTTTCACAACATGAGTCGCCGCCCACTATATCTTGACGCGTCCGCTTCTAAAACACCCACATCGGGTATTGCAATTAAGCCATCCCTGCGCCCCATTCACCTCATATGGGTCTTTGATTGTTGACTTTTTTTCGCGTGCCCGAAATGCTGGCTCAAAACAAGCCGTATAATACGAGCAGAGGCAGGCAGTGATGAAACCTTATTACGTTGCGTTGGCAGCGCTCCTTGTGCTTTCGACCTGTGGCAGCGGGGGCAACCCTTTTGTCGATGAAGAAGACACAGACGAAGAAGTTATAGAAGAACCCGGAGATACCGGAGAGCCGATCGACAGCGACCGCGTTGTTCCGCCAGGCACCGAATCTCCGTCTGCAGCCGTCGGCATTTTCCGCAGTGAACCGACCAGCACCGAAGCCACCAAATCCGGCAATGGCTATGCAGAAAGCATCAGCTATGACTCGACCAACGATACATTCACGGTCGATAACCTCGGCTTTGATGGCGACAACACCTATGCCCGCGCCACACCGTTTGGCAATCTCGGGCCCTTCGCGGTCTACGAAGGCGATCAGGTGTTTCCCGACAGCTTCGACGGCGACCTGATTTCGCAATTCTCGCACCGCGCGATCTATGGCGTCAGCACCTCGGGCAACACCCAGTTTGCCATCGTGCGGACCGGCGCTTACATCAATTACGGATTTGGCGGCTTCGTTTATCAGCGCGACAATGATGTCACCCTGCCCACCACAGGTCAGGCCCTGTTCAGCGGCAAGGTGGCCGGCGTGCGCGACTATGCCGGCCGAGGCGGGTTGGAATACACCACCGCAGACATCAACATTGCCATCGACTTCGACGATTTCAACGATTCCACCAACACGCGTGGGGATGCCGTGCGCGGTTTCGTCAGCAACCGTCAGATTTACAATCTGGATGGGGTCGAAATCACCGATAGCATCATCAACCGCTTCAATGCTGAACATAACACCACGCTGGCGGCTATTCCGGCGCTGGTGTTCGAAGTCGGCCCCGGCGTTATGGATAACAACGGTGAAATCATCGGCTCGCTCGCCAGTTATTATCAAACCTCGGATGGCGAAACCGATACGTTCGAAGAAGGCAACTACTATGCCATTGTTTCGGGCAACGCAGATGAAATCGTTGGTGTGATCGTGGTCGAAAGCGATCTGGATCCGACGGCCGATGCTGTCCGCGAAACCGCTGGTTTCATCGTTTATAACTAGATCGTCCGACATGGCGCGCCAAACAGGGCCCCTTCCCCGGATCGCAGCACTGGTCACAGCGCTGTCGCTGGTGTCTTCACAGGCACCGGCAGATCAACCGATCCAGCTGTCACCCGAAGACATGCGCGTTGCGGCCTTCCTGTCGCTGGAAAACGGGCAGATGATCCAGGCCTACAGCTTTTCCGAAGCCCTTTTGCAGCGCAATCCGAATGATCGGGATGCGCTGCTGATCCACTCGCGCGCGGCGCGCAATATCGGCAAGTTCGAAGAAGCAAAAGCATCAGCCAAACAGGCATGGAAACTGGCCGAAAACGACGAACACCGATACTCGAGCTCGATGTTGATGGCCCAGGCGCTGGCGTCTAACGAGCAGCACACATGGTCCCAGCTTTGGCTGCGCCGTGCCGTCCAACATGCCCCGAACGAGGCATTGGAACAGCGCGCGATCCGTGATTTCCGCTATGTTCGGGCCCGCAATCCATGGCTGACCCGCATCTCGTTCTCGATTACCCCGGACAGCAACATCAACAATGGCTCGTCCGAACGCTCGTCTTTCCTGAACTATGAACTGTCCGAAGTTCTTTACGGCCAACCCGTCGAATACCAATTGGGCGGATCCTCTCTGGCGCTGTCCGGCATTGAATACGCCTTTGGCCTGACCACCCGCTACCGGCTGGTCGAAACCGACACCCGCGCACATGACGTGATATTCTCGACCGATATCCGCCATTACACCCTGTCATCCGAGGCGAAATCTTTGGCGCCGAGCGCCGAGGGCAATGACTTTGCCTTTGCGTCCTATACGCTGGGCTATGGCCACCGCGGCCTCAACTTCGAAAACCGGGGTGAATACCGCGTGTCGGCCGATCTGGGCCAAAGCTGGTACGGTGGTGACGAATACGCGCGCTTTGGTCGTCTGAGCGTTGGGCAGACCTATCAGCTTGAAGGCGGTCGCAAGGTGAACGCCCGCATCGCTGGGGAACGCCAGATCGGGATCACCCGCAGCGATTCTGACACCCTGCGGGGCGATCTGTCCTATTCGTTCCTACTGCCTTCCGGGTCGCATCTGTGGACAAACGCAACCGGTGCCGTGGCAACATCGAACGCCCGTGTCGATGAATTCACCGAAATCGGGCTGCGTGCCCAGATCACCTTTGCCAAGCCCCTGTTCGGGGCCACGGCCCAACTTGGGATATGGGCACGCAAACGCGACTACGACTTTTCTCCGCACAGCCCGGATGGCCGCGAAGATGACCGGGTGCAGGTTGATTTCACATTGATTTTCAACAAATTCGACTATTACGGCTTTAACCCCACCATGCGGGTCAGCGCGTCAAAAACCGACAGTAACATCGGTTTGTACGAGGCGCAGCGCTTTGGTGTGAACTTCGGAATTCAATCTGCCTTCTGATACTGGCTCGACAAGCCCGCAGGCGACGTTAAGCTTCGCCCAACTGCATTGCGACAAGGATCTGGCAAAATGGCCCTGACATATCTTCACACAATGGTCCGCGTGAAGGACCTCGAAAAATCCATGGCATTCTACAAGCTGCTCGGGCTGGTTGAGACCCGCCGCATGGACAGCGAAGAAGGCCGCTTTTCGCTGATCTTCCTCGCACCTCCGGGACAAGAAGACTGCCCTGTCGAACTGACCTACAACTGGGACGGTGACGACGGCCTGCCCAGCGACAGCCGCCATTTTGGCCACCTCGCCTATGGCGTCGATAATATTTACGAGACATGCCAGCACCTTATGGACAATGGCGTCACCATCAACCGCCCACCGCGCGACGGTCGTATGGCGTTTGTGCGTTCGCCTGACAACATCTCGATCGAGCTGCTGCAAATCGGCGACTCGCTGCCAGCGGCGGAACCCTGGTCAAGCATGGAAAACACTGGCCATTGGTAAGGCTGGCCGCTTTTCTGGCGACTCTGGCCAGCCCTGCTGCGGCTGCAGACTGTCGGCTGGCCCTTGTTCTGGCGCTGGATGTGTCCAGTTCGGTCGACCCGGCTGAAGATGCGCTGCAACGCGGTGGGCTTGCCACCGCGCTGATCTCACCCCAGGTCGAGGCGGCGGTGTTCGCCTCACCTCTGCCTATCGCCGTTGCCGTTTATGAATGGAGCGGGCGCTACAATCAGGATCTGATCGCTGACTGGCGCATGTTGCGCTCGCGCGGAGACCTTCTTGATCTGGCCAGAACCATTGGCACATCCACCCGCAGCGAATCTGAATTTCCGACGGCCATGGGCTATGCCTTGGGCTATGGGGCCGGACTGTTCGCAACCGCACCCGATTGCCTGTTCCGCACCCTCGACATGGCGGGCGATGGTGAAAACAACGAAGGCTTCCCACCCGAAACCGCCTATCGGGAGTTTCCGTTCGCGGATGTTGTCGTCAACGGTCTGGTGGTCAACGGCGCCGATTTCGAAGCCGAAGTCACCCTGATCGATTATTACCGCACCCAGGTTCTGCACGGCCCGGGCGCGTTTCTTGAGGTCGCCCAGGGGTTTGACGATTATGAACGCGCCATGGTGCGCAAACTGGTGCGCGAAATGACCCCGCGCGCCATCGGGCTAGCCCCCATCACCCAGCGGAAGTCGCCGGGATGATCCGGTTGGCGCTGTGCCTGTGCCTGCTCACAGCCCTGCCCGCACAGGCAGACTGCCGAAAGGCGCTTGCACTGGGGCTGGACGTCTCCGGATCGGTCGATGCCACCGAATACCGCCTGCAACTTGACGGAGTCTCCGCTGCCCTTTTGCACCCCGACGTGCAAGCCGCACTGATGGCCATGCCCGGCGCGCCGATCCGCCTGTCCGTCTTTGAGTGGAGCGATATCGGCTATCAACGCCTCCTGATCGACTGGACCACCCTCGATACACCGGCCTCCACCCGCGACGTGGCACATCGCCTGAACAGAACCGCCCGAACACCTGCTCCGCCGGGCACCGGGCTGGGTCAGGCCATGCGGTTTGGCGCAGCCCTTCTGGCGCAACAGCCTGATTGCTGGACCCGTGTGCTCGACCTGTCGGGCGATGGCCGCCACAACACCGGCCCACATCCCCGCGATGTTAAGGCCGCGCTGTCTCACAACTCCCTTACCATCAACGCCCTGCCCGTCGGCACGGATGCCCTGCGTCAGGGCGATCAGGATCTGGAAGAGATCAGCGCGCTGTCATCCTATTTCCGGGCCTGGGTGATCCTGGGCCCAGACGCCTTTGTCGAAACCGCCCTGGGGTTTGACGACTTCGAAGCCGCAATAGTCCGCAAACTGTTGCGCGAGTTGGAGACACCGGCCCTTTCGGCCCTGCCAATGACAAACCCGACCAGCAACTGACCTGTGTGCCCGCAGCCCACTGGGGCCACGGGCGGCCTGCCTCAGTAAATGTACCGGATCTGATCCGTCCAGTACCGCTCGACCCGCTTCAGCGCGGTTGTGATATCTTCTATGCCCTGATGGTCGATCACGCCCTTGTCTTCCAGCCCTTTGGCATGGCGCGAAAACAACGTCGCCACCACATCCCGGACATGACGCCCTTTCTGGGTCAGACGGACCCGGACAGACCGGCGGTCAACCTCGCACCGCTGATGGTGCATGTACCCCATGTCGACCAGCTTTTTCAGGTTGTAGCTGACATTGCTGCCCTGATAATACCCGCGGCTTTTCAGCTCTCCGGCGGTGACTTCATTGTCGCCGATGTTGAACAACAGCAGCGCCTGAACCGCGTTGATCTCTAACACGCCGACCCGCTCGAATTCATCCTTGATCACGTCCAGAAGCAGCCTGTGCAACCGCTCAACCAGCGCCAGCGACTCAAGATAGCCGGCCATGAACCCCTTGTTGGATACCGGGTCCAACTGCATTTCGTAACTCATACGTCTCTCCGACTCGTCCTGCTCGGGCTTAAGAGTGACGCGAATTACCGAAGAATCAGTTAAGCTGGTATTTGTCTATTTTTGAAAGGTTTGCGCGATTTCGCCCATCAACGGCCCAAACGGATCAGGGGTCGGAACCTGTCCGGTAACCCATTGATACAGATCCTGATCGTTCTCGTTCAGCAGCGCGTCATACAGATCCAGATCGGCAGGTGCCATCGCCGCCAGACGCTGGTCGGCAAACGCGCTCAGGATAATATCCATCTCTTTGATGCCGCGCCGCATCGAGCGCATCTTCAGTCGTTTGATCCGGTTTTCGCGCGTCTCGGTCATGCCTGTTCCTGCTCCAACATCACCCGCAGTTTCTTTTCCAGACGGGCCAGACGTTCGGCCCCGGCGCGCATCTCTTCGCGGATCGCGCGCAGTTCTGTCATGACGCTGACCAGATCCCCGGCCAGTTCCGCGTCACTGCCGGGGGTTTCCATGCCTTCGCCTTCGCCGGTCAGCAGCCACATGATCGAGACATTCAGCAACCCGGACAGCATCGACAGCTTGTTTGCCCGAGGTTCCGACAGGTCTTCTTCCCAGCCGCGCACGGTGGTTTTCTTGACACCCAACCGTTTGGACAGCTGCGCCTGGGTCATCCCGGCAGCTTCCCGTGCGGCTGTGACACGGTCGCCAAAAGTCGCAGCTTCGGGTCCGAACCAGTCGTTTTCCGTCTCGGTCATCGTATAGCTCCGTTTCCTTTGGTCGTTCGGCTTGATCGCCGTTCGGCGGCACCCTATGACAGTCCAGTGCAAGTTACAAACCGAGGCCGAAATGAGTTTCCTGTCCAACGCCATCGCCCGTGTCAAACCGTCGCCGACCATCGCGGTAACCACGCTGTCGCAAGAACTTAAGGCCGCTGGCAAGGACGTGATCGGCCTTGGCGCAGGCGAGCCCGATTTCGACACGCCCGACAATATCAAGGCCGCTGGCATTGCCGCGATCAACGCCGGAAAAACCAAGTATACGGCGCCCGATGGCATCCCCGAACTGAAACAGGCCATCTGTGACAAGTTCGCCCGCGAAAACGGCCTCAGCTATACGCCGCAGCAGGTGTCGGTTGGATCGGGCGGCAAGCAGATCCTGTATAACGCGTTGATGGCCACAATGAATCCGGGCGACGAGGTCATCATCCCGGCCCCCTATTGGGTCAGCTATCCCGATATGGTGCTGCTCGCCGGTGGAACTCCGGTCATAGTCGAAGCCTCGCTTGAACAATCGTTCAAGATCACCGCCGATCAGCTTGAGGCCGCGATCACCCCAAAGACCAAATGGCTGATCTTCAACTCGCCGTCGAACCCAACTGGGGCTGGGTATTCGCGGGCCGAACTCAAAGCGCTGACCGACGTGTTGATGCGCCATCCCCATGTCTGGGTGATGACCGACGATATGTATGAACACCTTGCCTATGACGGGTTCGAATTCTGCACCCCGGCGCAGGTTGAACCGGGCCTGTACGACCGCACCCTGACCTGCAATGGCGTCTCCAAAGCCTATGCGATGACCGGCTGGCGCATCGGCTATGCCGCTGGTCCTGTTGAACTGATCGCGGCGATGCGCAAGATCCAGTCGCAATCAACGTCAAACCCCTGCACCATATCGCAATGGGCCGCTGTAGAGGCGCTGAACGGTCCGCAGGATTTCCTGGCTGCCAATAACGAGGTCTTCAAACGCCGCCGCAATCTGGTGGTTGACATGCTGAACGCCATTGACGGCATCACCTGCCCGACCCCCGAGGGCGCGTTTTACGTCTATCCCTCGATTGCCGGGCTGATCGGCAAGACCACTCCGGACGGCACCGTCATCGAAAACGACGAAGTCTTTTCCAAGAAGCTTCTGGAAGACACCGGCGTCGCCGCCGTGTTTGGCGCGGCCTTTGGACTATCGCCAAACTTCCGGGTCAGCTATGCCACCTCGGACGCGGCCCTGACCGAGGCCTGCACCCGCATTCAGACGTTTTGCGCGGCTCTGACTTAAAGACAGGTGACCTGAATGAGCACGGATCTGCCAGAATACTATTTTCGTGTCCGCGAAAACGGAGCCTTTGTGTTCCGTGTCGACACCGAAAACCGGCAGCGACGCATCGAAATGGACCAGATCGCGGTCGTCAACATCAAGAACGGCGAAATCAAGCCGCATGGTGACCGCGATCTGTCTGACGAAGATGTCGAAATCATCCGCGACTGGATGGCCGACCGGACCGAATTGCTGGCCGAACGCGATCTCGATGATATCCACCGCGCTGTCGATTACCTCAACCTGACCACCCACTGGGCGCAAACCCGTGCCAATGACGAGCAGTTGGAAGACGTCACTGACGCGCTGCTGCTCGCCATGCACGACCTGCGCGCCGTTCTGGTCCGCAAGAAGGCCGACCGGATCATGAAAACCCGCAAGTCCTGATCCCGTTGCGCATCACTGGTTTCCACGCATACTGGCGGCGCAACCGAAAGGACCAACATGATCATCGCACTGGTACAGATCCCGCTGGATGGCCCGAAACGCGACACAGACATGGTGATCGACCAGTCGGTCGAATCCACCAAGATATTTCACGATGTCAAAGGCTTGCGCCGCAAGTATTACCTGAACTCGGATGCGGGCGGCGGCGGCATCTATGAATTTGACAGCCGCGAAAACGCGCTTGCATGGTTCCATGACGGCTGGGCCGACTGGATGGAAGGCCGCTTTGGCGTGCGCCCCACGCTCACCCTGTTCGACACCCCCGTCGTGCTGGATAACGAACGCAACGAGGTTCGCGTGAACGGAAAACCAATCCCGCCCCCCTGGCAGGACCCCGCCTGAGATCTGCCCACGCCCCGTGACCCCTGCCTCCCAAATCTGATCGCTGACCAAAATGTGACCTCGCGACCCCAAGAAATCCTTTGAAATCTGCCTCGCGTTAACGAAGGTTAACCGAAAGACATTTTCTTCACGCAGCCCAGGTTTTTTCAGATGAACCAGCATTCTACGGACACACGGTCCGCCGCCGAGGGGCGGATGTTCACCGCTGATGACTATACGTACAGGTTTCCCGACATCTGGCTGCTGGACGAAGACTGCATCTGGACAATCATGCACCGGGCCTACATCGCGCGCGTCGTCGACCTTGTGAAAGACAGCGGTGCCAAGACCGTCATCGACGTGGGATGCGGCGACGGGTGGAGTTGTGGCCAAATGGCTCGGGCCGGGCTCGACACCGTTGGTATCGACTGGAGCAAGAACGGCATCGAACACGCCAAACGCCTTGTTCCCGACGCCCGGTTTCTGTGCTGCGATGTAAAAGACCCGGAATTTACCGAAACCTTCACAGACCCCTTCGACGCCGCCACCTTTGTCGAAGTGATTGAACACATCCCCCCAGACCAATGCGTCGAAGCCCTGCGCAACGTCCGCGATCTGGTCAAACGCGGCGGCCGGATTGTCCTGACCACGCCCTCGGTCAATTTCCCCAACGACAATGACACGCATTACCGCCATTTCACCAAAGAGATCCTCGAAGACCTGATTGCCAGCGCCGGTGATCTGAAGATCGAAAGCATCGAAGGATATGGCGATGTCGAAGCTGAAAACCGGCACTGGGCCCGCGCGCGTTGGGTCCATAACCGGTACTACACGATCTATCCGGCGCTCAAGCATCTCAATCAGAAATACGCCCCGCATTGCACCGATACACCCCTAGACCGCTGCCACGGCTTTATCGTCACGATGGAGCGGCTTTAACCGACCGTCCCGGCGGCATAGACCCGATCACCCCCGCCAACACCACCAGCACAACTTCGCCCCTGTCCGCCCCACCCCGGCGCGACAGGCTGCGCGCCGCGATCAAAGCGGCCGCCGCAAAGGTAAGGTTGCTCAGCGCATTGACCGGTTCACCCCAGAACCCGGGGCCGGTCCGCTCGCAATAAAGGTCGATAAACAGGGGCAGCATCAAACCGGTGCGGGCAGTTTGCGGATGCCATACAGCCAGAATCGCGCCAACAGCAGAACACTTGCGCAGGCCAGCCCCGCAACCAGCCCCAGCCACACGCCGACGCCGCCGAGATCAAAAACAAAACCCAGAACGTAAGACGCGGGCATCCCGACCGCCCAGTACGACAGCGCCGCATAGATCATCGGCACCGCAGTATCCTGCACCCCGCGCAACAATCCCAGCGCCACAACCTGCAACCCGTCCACGGTCTGAAACAACGCCGCCACGGCCAGCAAGGCGACCCCGATGGTCATGATCGTCGCGCGCTCGGGGTTGTCATGTTCCATGAACAGCGACAGCAACGCTTCGGGAAACACCAGAAACGCCACGACGCCAAAGACCGAAATGCCCAATGACATGAAACAGACCACCATGGCCCCACGCGCCAGATGCGCCCGGTCTTTACGTCCATACGCATTCGCAGCCCGCACCGTCGCCGCATTGCTCAGGCCCAGATGAATCATGAACGTCGCCGAGGCCAGTTGCAGCGCGATCCCGTGTGCTGCCAGCGGCACCGCCCCCAACCAGCCGATCATCACGGCCGACCCTGCAAACAGTGTGACTTCGCTCAGGCTGGTCAGCCCGATCGGTACACCCAACCGGAACACCTGCGCGAACATTTCCCAATCGGCCCGCCAAAACCGCTGGAACAGGTTGTGTTCTGGCAGGACAATCAACGCATAGATCACGACGCCCGCCAGCGACACCATATGCGCGGCAATCGACGCGATCGCAGCACCGGTGACGCCCAGTTCCGGCGCGCCCCAGTTGCCAAAGATCAAAGCGTAATTGGCAAACCCGTTGGCAAACGCGGCAGCAATGGTGATCCACAGCACAATCTGGGTGCGTTCCAACGCAGCAAGATAGGACTTCAGCACAACAACCAAAAGCGCCGGATACAAGCCCCAGCCCGCCAGTTTCAGGTATTGCGCGGCCATATTGGCCACTTCGACCTCTTGCCCCAGCGCCAGCAGGATCGGGCGCGAAAACCAGAACGCCGGAACCACGAAGGTCGCGAACAACAGCGACAACCACAGACCCATTCGGGTGACCCGGCGAATGCTGGTCTCGTCGTCCTCAGCATCTGCCGCCGCGACCATCGGCAGGACGGCCCAGCCGAACCCTGCCCCCAACAGAAACAGCACAAAGAAATAGCTTCCGGCCAATGTGACCGCCGCCAGCTCTTCAACGCCATACCAGCCCAGCATGACCGTATCGGTCAGGCCAATGGCAAACTGCGCAAGGTGGCCGCCTATCAACGGCAGCCCCAAAATGGCAATCGCCTTGGCGTGGCCAGAATATGTCATCCGCGGGATCATGGGTTTGGCGTATCTGGCCAGTTGACCCGGCGCAAGACTCCTTGTCGCGCTTGCACCAAAGGGTCAGCCGGACTCGACCACACCACAGGCCAGTGGCCATGAGCGGTGTTGGCGTCTTGCGCATCTCAGGCCAGAACGCGGACGCGGGACATCAATAAATCGATTTTATCAATCCTTTTTCACATAAATCGCTAAACCATGGTACTTTTGGACGGGAATCGACCATCGGGAGGAGATCGACCATGAAAAAATCAGCAATCCTAACCCTTGTTGCCGGCTGCGGCTTCGCAGCTTTTGCGGCCACCGCATCGCTGGCACAAAACGTCAAAGTCACCCCGCTGGGGGGCATCACCGGCGAATTCTGCCGCCTTGACCGCGCCATCATGTTCGAAGACCCCGATGGCACCCGCATCCTCTATGACGCGGGCATGACCATCGCAGGGGCCGACGATCCGCGACTGGGCGATATCGACGCGCTTCTGGTCACACATATGCATGGCGACCACGTCGGCGCGCGCCACACCAGCGCTGTCGATGCCGGTGCCTGCGGCAAGCCCGACCTGTCGGTCGTCGCCCTGCCCGAAACCAATGTCGTCAGAATTGCCCACGCCAAGGGCGCCAAGATCGTGACCGGCAGCGAAATGCCGCCGTTCTTCGGTGCAAAACTGGCCAGCCTTGACGGTGATCCCAAGAAATCGGTCCTCGCCCGCTTTGGCGCAACCCACACCGTGGGCGGGGTTGGCATTTCGACCGTGCCCGCCGCGCACAGCAACGGCGTCAACCCGGCCTTCATCGGCGGTGATCTTGGCGATCTGATGAAAGCCGCAGGTATTGCCGGCTATGTCGGCCCGCCGACCGGTTACATCCTGCGGTTCTCGAACGGCCTGACCGCGTATCTCTCGGGCGATACCGGCATGACGGCGGAACAAGAGGCCGTTGTGAAGGGCTTTTACGGCGCCAACCTTGTCGTGATCAATATCGGCGACACCTTCACCACCGGCCCAACCGAAGCCGCCTATGTGGTCAACGAACTGGTCAAACCCGCCTCGGTGATCCCGTCCCACGCCAACGAAGAGGCCACCAAAGGCGGCAAGGTCATCGACGGCACCCGCACCGCAAAGTTCCGCGACCTGGCCACTATGCCCGTCCACATTCCGCTTAGTGGCAACACGATGGAATTCTCATCCGACGGCACCTGCGTCGATGGCTGTTAATCCCTGAAGACAACAGGCGGCCCGGATCAAACACCGGGCTGCCACCCAAAACACTGCTCGGGTCCTGGCGATCCACATGCCATACTACGCTCTGACACCCTGCACCCAGACCCAGCAGACCGGAGCCGCCCCATGTCAGATCCCTTCGCCCACCTGATCCCAGACGCCCGCGCATTCCTTGCAGATCTGGCAAAAACCAACACGCGCGACTGGTTTAATGACAACAAGCAACGCTTTGAAACTGAACTAAAAACACCTGCAACCCTGTTGCTGGATCAGATTGCCTATGACCTGAAAACCAACCCCGGTTGGCAGGTCACGCCCAAGCTGTTTCGCCCGCACCGAGATGTACGGTTCTCAAAGGACAAGACACCCTATCACACCCATCTGCACATGCTCTGGACGATCACCGGCCCCGGCCTGCAAACCGGACTGTTTTTCGGAATTGCCCCTGATTATGTCAAAGCTGGCGGAGGGATCATGGCGTTTGACAAAGAGGCCCTCACACGCTGGCGCGCAGCCATCGACGGGCCAACCGGCGATATCATCGCCAAAACCTGCGCCGACCTTGCAGATCACGGCCTGACACCAGACCAACCCGACTTGAAACGCGTGCCTGCACCCTATGACAAGACCCACCGGCACGGCGACTTTCTGCGCCGCAAATCCATGACTGTCTGGGCGGACCTGCCCAAAGCAAAATGGCCCGCCCCAACAAAAGAATTACCTATCGTTTTCAGACGCCTGCAGCCGCTTCTTGAACAATTACAGGCAATCTGAACGCCCTTAGCTTTTGCGCGTATCGGGATGCAGCGCGGTGCCAAGGATATGTTCGGCGCGATGGATGACATGATGCGCCTGCCCGGTAATCAGCGGATCGGGCTGACCGATGATGTCATGGTCCTTGTCCGGATAATCGATGGTCGACAGGAAATGCTTCATGCAATTCAGGCGCGCGCGCTTCTTGTCGTTCGACTTGATGATGGTCCACGGCGCATCAGCGGTGTCTGTGTAAAAGAACATCGCCTCTTTTGCCTCGGTATAATCATCCCACTTGTCCAGCGATGCCTTATCAATCGGCGACAGCTTCCACTGCTTCAACGGATCGGTTTCGCGTGACTTGAACCGGTTGCGCTGCTCTTCCTGCGTGACCGAGAACCAGTATTTGTACAAACGGATACCCGACCGCACCAACATGCGCTCCAATTCAGGCGTCTGGCGCATGAACTCCAGATATTCGTTGGGTTCGCAGAACCCCATGACCCGCTCGACACCGGCGCGATTGTACCAGGACCGATCATAGAAAACCATCTCACCTACGGTCGGCAATTCATTGATATACCTTTGGAAATACCACTGACCCTTTTCTTCCCATGTCGGCTTGTTCAGCGCGACAACCCGGGCCGACCGGGGGTTCAGGTGCTCCATGTACCGTTTGATGGTACCGCCCTTGCCAGCCGCGTCGCGACCCTCAAACAACAACACAAATTTCTGACCGGTTTCCTGCGCCCAAAGCTGCACTTTCAGCAGTTCAGCCTGCAGGCGGGCCTTTTCTGCCTCATACGGCCGGCGGGCCATTTTCTTGGTGTAAGGATACTTGCCACTTTCAAACGCCCGGCGGATCTGTTCAGGGTTCGGGGCAGTCCGCATGGGCCGCTCGGCAGGTGCCGGTTTATCGACGACATTCGCTGCGGGCGACGCCACTTTTGCCGCCGCAGCGGGTGTATTGGAAACTGAGGTTTTGGCCTGCGCGGCGTCAGTCATGAAATATCTCCTGTCAAGAATTGGTAAGATTGACCCCGATCTAGCCAATATCGTCAGATCGCGCCTTGATCGGTGTCAAAAAAGCTTCACAATTCATCTAACGACACGATCCTGACACGACAGTACGGTCAGGCCAGCAAACAGTTCCGGATCTGGGAGGATCATATGCATTCGAAATCAATGGTATTGGGCGCGGCAATAGTCGCAGGTTTGACCTGCGGGGCGGCCACGGCCGAGAACCGCATTGACCGGATCCGGCCCGATGCGCCGGAACTGGCCGCCTTCGGAGACCACCCTGTCGGCGTCACCACGATGACCTTCACCAACCCGGGTCAAATCGACATTCTGAACACCACCGCTGACAGCGAACCGGTCTATGACCGCCCGCTCACGGTCGAAGTCTGGTACCCTGCGAAAGACGGCACAGAACCCGGCGGCACCTATGAAACAGAAATCCGCGACGGGATAACCAAGACCGTGCTGCACGGCAGCGCGGCCCGCGACGCCGATCCGGCCAGCGGTGAAACCTATCCGCTGATCGTGATTTCGCACGGCTATCCCGGCAACCGGTTCCTGATGTCCCATCTGGGCGAAAACCTTGCCTCCAAAGGCTATGTTGCCGTGTCCATCGATCACACCGACAGCACCTATCCCGATATGGCGGCCTTTGGCTCAACCCTGCTGAACCGCCCCGTCGATCAGAAATTCGTCATCGACCAAATGGCCGCGCTGGATGGCCCGATTGGTGACATCACCGATGCGTCCAACACCGGTGTGCTTGGCTATTCCATGGGCGGTTACGGTGCGATGATCTTTGGCGGCGCGGGCGTCACCCAGGCATCAACCGAATACAGCTGGGGCACCCCTAACGGTCTGCTTGAACGGCATCTTGCCGGATCACAAACCCACGCCGATTTGATCGACCCGCGCGTCAAGGCGATCATCGCCATCGGACCATGGGGCATGAACACAGGCTTTTGGGACGCCGAAGGTCTCGCCGGGTTCGAAAAGCCCCTGCTGCTGATCGCAGGCGGGTCGGACGATGTTTCGGTCTATGCCGCGATCCGCCAGATCTTTGAGGGCACCACCGGCACAGACCGCCACCTGCTGACCTTTGCCGGGGCCAACCACAATGCCGCCGCCCCGATGCCTGCGCCCGAGGAAAGCTGGGAACCGGTCGAAACGCTCGATTTCGTACCCTTCGAACACTACGCCGATGCGGTCTGGGACAGCACCCGGATGAACAACAACGCCCAGCACTTTGCCACAGCGTTCTTTGATCTGCATATCAAGGGCGACGCGGACAAGGCGATGTATTTCGACCTGATCGAACAAGCCTCGGACGGGGTCTATTCGGTCGATGAAAACGGCGATCAGAAAGACGACCACACCTATTGGAACGGTTTCCCCGATCGTTCCGCCGTGGCGCTGCTTTTCGAAACCCTGACGAAGGGTAACTGATCGCGGGCCATTCCCACGGTTCACACATCCTGTTTCTATCACACCGGGCGGCCCTGTCGCCCGGTGTCGTATTTTCGGGCGAGGATCATCATGCACACAGAAACCGTCAACCTGAACGGCCACCCGTTTTTCCTGCGCCACTGGGGCGATCCGGGCAAACCTGTCCTGCTGATGCTGCACGGGTTTCCCGAATACAGCGGCGCTTTCAATGATCTGGCCCCGCTGCTGAGCGACCATTTTCACTGCGTCGCCCCCGATCAGCGCGGCTATGGCCAAAGCTGGTCACCCGAGGGCGCAGACAATTATACCGCTACCGAACTGATCCGCGACATGTCGGCCCTAATCGACCACCTGGGCGCGCCCCTAACGGTTCTGGGCCACGACTGGGGCGCAGCGGTGGCCTATGGGCTGGCCATTCGTTGCCCCAATCAGGTCTCCCGCCTGATTATCGCCAACGGCGTCCACTCCGTCCCATTCCAGCGCGAACTGGCCAAGGGCGGCGCGCAATCGCAAGCGTCGCAATATATCAACGTCCTGCGCAAACCCGGCTCCGAAGACGATCTTGCCGCCGACAATTACGCCAAACTGATGCAGCTATTTTCAGCCCACATGGACCTCGGCTGGATGGATGACACCCGGCGAAAAGAATACGAAGCCGCTTGGTCCCATGACGGTGGCCGCCTGAAAACCATGATCCACTGGTACCGCGCAACTCCGCTGCGCGTGGCCGACCCCGGCCAGCCCATCACCGACCTGCCCGACTTTCCGGTGGCCTCCTTCACGGTTCACTGCCCCCACCTGCTGATCTGGGGCGAAAACGACACCGCGCTGCTGCCCGAAACCACCCAGGGGCTGGAAACCTATGCCCCTGACCTGACCCGCATAACCATCCCTGATGCCGATCACTGGCTTTTGCACCAGACCCCCGAAACCGTAGCCCGCGCGATCCTCGACTGGGCCGAAACCACAAAGGAATGACCGTGATCAAGGTCCACCACCTCAACCAATCCCGCTCGCTGCGCATCCTCTGGCTGCTCGAAGAACTGAACCTGCCCTACGAGGTCATCCGCTATGAACGCGACGCCACCACCCGGCTTGCCCCGCCGGAATTGGCGCAGATCCACCCGCTGGGCAAATCCCCGGTGATCGAGATCGACGGTCAGATCGTCGCCGAATCCGGCGCCATCGTCGAAACCATCGTCGCGCGCCACGGGCAAGACCTTGTTCCGCCAAAAGACAGCGACGCCTATATCCAGCATCTCGAACTGATGCATTTCGCCGAAGGGTCGGTGATGACGCCTCTGCTGCTGAACCTCTATACCGCTCGGCTGGGCGAGGCCGCAGCCCCGCTGCAACCGCGCATCCAGCAAGAGATGGCCAATCACTATGGCTATCTTGAAACCGTCATCCGCCCGTCGGGCCATTTCGTGCTGGATGACCTGTCCGCCGCCGACATCATGCTCAGCTTCCCGGTCAGCGTCCTGTCCCGGCTCGGACTGGAAGACAGCTATCCCAATCTTGCTGCATTCAACCAGATGGTGCGCAGCCGGCCCGCCTTTCAAAAAGCGCTGGAACAGGCCGGCGGCGACTAGGCCAGCGCGTCAGCCAAGCGATCCACAGCCGCCATCGCCGCGCGCACATCTTCGGCGCGCGTGCGGTGGTTGGTGATCGCCGCGCGTAACATCGTGATCCCGTCGACACTGGTGGTTGAAAACACCGCCTCGCCGGTTTCCTGCAAAGTCTCGGCAATCCTCTGGTTCAAGGTTGACTGCGCCTCTGGCTCAAGTCCGCCCCGCGCCGAGAACACACAGATCGCCGACACAGGCTCCATCCCCAGATGCATTTCGGGGCGGGCCCGCACCTCGTCGGCCATCAACCGTGCCATCCGGCAATTGTCGGTGATCGCGGCCGCAAATGCCTCGCGCCCGAACATCTCTAACGCGTACCAGATCTTCAGCGCCCGGTTGCCGCGCGACAGATCCACACCATAATCGCAATACCACGGGTCGCCCCCGGCCAGCCCACGGTCGGCCCCCGTCAGATACGCGGGACGCGCCGCAAAGGCCGCGCGCTGCGCCGCCTCATCCCGCATCAGCACCAGCCCGCAATCATATCCGACATACATCCACTTGTGAAAATCCAGCGCGATGGAATCTGCGCGCCCGATGCCTGCGGTCAAATCGCTCCAGGGCGCGTCCGCCAGTTGCGCCCAGGCCCCGAAGGCACCATCCACATGCAGCCAAAGCCCTTCGTCAGCAGCGACATCCGCCAAAGCGTCAAGATCATCAAATAATCCCAAGTCTACCGATCCGGCGGTGCCAACCACCAAAAACGGCAAGGCCCCGTCTGCCCGGTCCCGCGCCACGGCAGTGCGCAAGGCATCCACGTCAATCTGCCCGTCGCGCATCGCGATGTATTGCAGGTTGTCGGTGCCGATCCCCAGCAACTCAACCGCCTTGGTGGACGAACTGTGTACACCCTGCCCGGCATAGGCCACCAACCGGCGCCCAGCCAAACCCGCCTTGCGCACATCTTCCAGAGCGCGCGCCCGTGCAGCGGCAAAGGCCAGTACAGTCGCTTGCGATGTGCCGGTCACAAGCACGCCGCTGGTGCCCTCGGGCATACCCATTTCCCGCCGTGCCCAGTCGATCACTGCGCGTTCCATATAGACGGCTCCGTGATCGCGCCCACCGACATTGGCGTTCAAAACCGACCCGGCAATCCCGGACAGCATGTCACTGGCCAACCCGCTGCCCTGAACCCAGCCCCAAAACCGGGGATGGGTGTTGCCACCGTGAAAAGGCAGCACGTCGCGCTCAACCCGCGCAGCACTGACCCCGTCGCCGATCTGATATCCTGCCCGGACATCCTCAGGCACCGGCTGCCAGGGATAGGCCCCGGCATCCCGCATCCGCGCAATGCCCGCATCAACCAGCCGATACGCCTCGTCCCGGAACGCATCCCAGTCTTGCGGATCCAACCCACCTTTGCCTTTGTCCAAAGCCCATCTCCACGCATGCTCGTTCGGCCCCTAAAAGCGCCAGTCCCGCCGCAAGCGCAACAAGAATTTTCGACGAAAATTCTCTCCGCCCCATATCCTGCGTCAGCCTCTTCCCCAGACCCGTCGCACCTGCCATAATAGTGATCAACAAACGAACAAAAGAGCAGCAGACATGCCAGACGATCTCCTCACGGGCACCGCCCAGCCGGCCTATGACGCGTCTTCGATCGAAGTTCTCGAAGGTCTTGAACCGGTGCGCAAGCGCCCCGGCATGTATATCGGCGGCACGGACGAGCGCGCCCTGCACCATATGGTGGCCGAGATCCTCGACAACTCGATGGACGAAGCCGTCGCAGGCCACGCCACCCGGATCGAAGTTGAACTGCACGAAGACTACGCCCTCACCATCCGCGACAACGGTCGTGGCATCCCGATCGACCCTCACCCCAAGTTCCCCGATAAATCCGCGCTTGAGGTGATCCTGTGCACCCTGCACGCCGGTGGCAAGTTCTCGGGCGACGCTTATGAGACCTCCGGCGGTCTGCATGGCGTCGGGGCCTCGGTCGTCAACGCCCTCAGCGACTCGCTCATCGTTCAGGTCGCCCGCAACAAGGAACTCTTCGAACAACGCTTCTCGCGCGGCCACCCGCTGGGCCCGGTCGAAAAGGTCGGCGCGGCCCCCAACCGGCGCGGCACCACCGTCACCTTCCACGCGGACGAACAGATCTTTGGCCAGCACCGCTTCAAGCCAGCCCGCCTGTTCAAATCGATCCGCTCCAAGGCCTACCTGTTCTCGGGCGTCGAAATCCGCTGGAAATCCGCCATCAACGACGGCGAAACCCCGACCGAGGCCACCTTCCACTTCCCCGGCGGCCTCTCCGACTACCTGACCGAGACCTTGGGCGGCGCCACCACCTATGCCGACGCCCCCTTCGCAGGCACCGTCGATTTCCGCGAGAAATTCAACACCCCCGGCAAGGTCGAATGGGCGATCAACTGGACCCCGTCCCGCGACGGCTTTATCCAATCCTACTGTAACACCGTCCCCACCCCCGAGGGCGGCACGCACGAGGCCGGGTTCTGGGCCGCGATCCTGAAAGGCATCCGCGCCTACGGCGAACTCGTGAACAACAAGAAGGCCGCCCAGATCACCCGCGACGACCTCACCACCGGCGGCTGCGCCCTGGTGTCCTGCTTCATCCGCGAACCCGAATTTGTCGGCCAGACCAAAGACCGCCTTGCCACCGTCGAGGCGCAAAAACTGGTCGAAAACGCTGTCCGCGACCACTTTGACAACTGGCTCGCCGCCGACACCAAATCCGCTGGCGCCATCCTCGACTTCCTGATCCTGCGCGCCGAAGAACGCCTGCGCCGCCGTCAGGAAAAGGAAACCGCCCGCAAGACCGCCACCAAGAAACTGCGCCTGCCCGGCAAGCTGGTCGACTGTTCCTCAAACACCCGCGACGGGACCGAGCTGTTCATCGTCGAGGGCGACAGCGCCGGTGGCTCCGCCAAAATGGCCCGCAACCGCAAGACCCAGGCCCTCCTGCCCCTGCGCGGCAAGATCCTGAACGTGCTGGGCGCGGCCAGCTCCAAACTGGGCAGCAACGCCGAAATCAGCGACCTCACACAGGCGCTTGGCGTCGGCCTTGGCACAAGGTTCAACGTCGATGACCTGCGCTATGACAAGGTCATCATCATGACCGACGCCGACGTCGACGGCGCGCATATCGCCTCGCTGCTGATGACCTTCTTCTTCACCCAGATGCGCCCGATGATCGACGCCGGGCACCTCTATCTGGCCTGCCCGCCGCTGTTCCGCCTGACCCAGGGCGCCAAACGCGTCTATTGCATTGATGAGGCCGAAAAGAACGAACACCTTGAAAAAGGCATCGGCGGCAAAGGCAAAATCGACGTGTCCCGTTTCAAGGGTCTTGGCGAAATGGACGCCAAGGACCTGAAAGAAACCACGATGGACCCAAATTCCCGCGTGCTGATCCGCGTGACGATTGACGAAGACGAACCCGGAGAAACCGGAGACCTTGTCGAACGCCTGATGGGCAAGAAACCCGAATTGCGCTTCCAGTACATTCAGGAGAACGCGAAGTTTGTGGAGGAGTTGGATGTTTAACATAAGCTATTGAGAAAAATTATTTCTTGCATTAATTTTGTGCGAATTCTGCGAAGAATGGGTACAAATGTGATCTCAAGAAATCCACCGGGCCGTATTTTAGAAGTTATTGAAAAGCACTTGACCCGTTTCCCGTGGGTATCCACATGGTTTGCGGCACTGTTTCTGTCCACACTTTGGACGCTTGCATGGCTCGTCATATTCTTTCTGACAACGTGGGTTTTTGATCTATCCACAAAACCAAGAGATTTCGTTTGTGTGTTCTGGCTTAGTATAGCTGCGGAGTCACTAATCCGCTGGGCTGAGAACACAAACTTTGTTGCGGCAATATCTAAACCTTTTGAAACAAACGCGATGGGAGACAACCAAGACTTCCGACTTCCAAAGGCCTCCAAAATTTTTTTTTCAATCTTGCTGCTTACCTTTCTAATGAAAGAGTTCATGATTAAGTCAGGAATGATGGAGTCCCCGCTACTCTTCACTGGTCAGAACGGTCATCACACCTTGTACGCAATGTCTTCAATGGTAAGCGGTTGGTGGACTACTGCCACTCAGTCGAGTGTTTTTCCGCCGTTGGTGGTTGGAACACTACTTCGTGCTACTATCTACAAACGCAGTCACAAACCGTCATCTTCGGGAGAGTAGAACATATGATTTTTGATGCGCTGGACAACATATCAATGGTCGTCTTGATGATGATGATCGTCATTGCGGCCCTCCTATCAACAATCTATGTCCTTGATATATTTTGGAACTTTTTTCGTGCTGCAGCCGATCAAGATCGGGGGTTGAACTACTATTTTTCCAGGAGAGGCCCGGAAAACTAGAAGCTCCTCTCGACTTTGACCATGAATATACAACCCGTGATTCGAGCACCAACCTTGACTCGAAAAAACGACGGCGGATCGTCATGTTTCAAAACTGCAATAATTCCTAACAATCCGTGATGTTGCCTCAGTCAACAACTACTCACTACGTGTAGTCGTCGACACCTAAGGATCGCAAACGTATTGAAAGCAATGAAACCCGAGTTGCGCCGCACTGACCTCGTGCGAATGAACTTGTCATTTCCGAGTGGATCATCAGGATTTTTCACCTAAATCGCTTCTGGTTTCCAGTAGAGCTAGGCACCACCAAACACACCCGCGTGAGGCCCGCTTGCCGCCCGTACGGACACCCGCCTTTACTGCCCCGAACACTCCCGCGGTCAGAGGCTTGCCTTGATGTTCATTGCTGACAATCAGTTCCCGCTTCTGATCCTGTTCTTCATCGCGGGCTGTATCGGCACCGGGTTTCTGTTTCGCAAACCCGCCGGGCACCGGGCGTGGAAGCTGGCCGATCTGGTCTGGGTCGTGCTGGGTGGCATCGGCGCGTTTGTCGCGGTGATGGCAGGGCTGTATAAAACCGACAGCTCGCAACTCGATCGCCAAATCGACATCGCCTATGCCGCCACCGCCGCCTTCGACCGGGATGCGGCCCGCTTCCGCCTGCGGTTTTGCGAACCCGCTTTTGACAGCGATATCGCCACGTTGTGCGACAAGGTCGAATTCCTCTCGGCCTCCACCGCCAGCAACGCCGACCTGCCCCTGTTCATCGCCGTGACCGATCAGGTCGCGCCACTGGCCGGGTTGGGTTTCCTGTTTGGCAAACGCCCGCGCGATGACATGGGCAAGATGGTCGATCAGGCCAACGCCTTTGATCCGGATCAGTTCCTTGTCTTCACCTCGCGCGATGCGGCCACCGAAGGCGCAATCGACACGCTGCGCCGCAAGGTCCCGACCATCGCGGGCGACTATCTGATTCTTGCACGCGCCTATGACGATCTGATCGGACAGGTCGCCAAACTGAAAGCCGAATGGGAATACCTGCAAGCCAACGCGCATATCCTGATTCTGCAGGTCATCGCGCTGTGTCTGGTCAGTTTCGCCGCGCCCTTCCGGCTAGGCAAATCCATCGTCGAGCTGAAGTGAGGCTTTGAAACGCAAACCGCCGCCCCGAAAGGCGGCGATTCGTAACCTTCACGATGATGCGGGCCTTAGCCCTTGGACATCGCGTTCTTCACAGCCGACACAATCGCCAGCACCACGCCGCCGCAGACGCCACCGCCCGCGACCTGACCGATGATCGCGCCGATATCCAGACCGCCCGCCGCCATCGACGCATCGCCCGTGGCCGCAGCCCCTGCTCCGCCCAGAACCGCGCTCAGGATCTGGCCGCCAATGCCGCCACCGATGATTCCCGAGATCGAGTTGATCAGCGTGCCCTGGTCGATGCTCTTGATCGCGCCACCGGCCACATTGCCACCCACGGCGCCCGCGACGAGCGAGATTATCAGTTCCATCATGGTACTCATTCCTACTGTTACAAAAAATCATGCGCCAACTTGACGCGGGTTCGCGGTAACGGGATTTTGACCCTCAGGCAAGCTTTGCGTTGCCTTACGTTAAGGTAAGCTTTGCCCCGAAATCCGATGTACAAAACCGCCAAACCGCCTCGAAAGCTCGGTACAAAACGGACAATTCCGGCGTCTGGCAGAGAGGGGCGCCGCCGGTGTCACAAACAAAAAACGACCGCCGGAACGGATCCGGCGGTCGTCAAACTTTTGCGTTCAGCAGGTGTTACTGCGCCGCAATACACTCACGCGCCATCGCGATAGCGGCTTTGGTGCCAGCCAGCGACATTGTGAAAACGCGTTCAGTATCAACAACTTTGATGGTGTTCTTGTTCTCGATGTCGGCAATGAACTCAGGATTCGACGCCGTGATCACCGCACCGCTGTAGCCCTGGCTGTTCTTGTGCATGACCGATTCCGGACCATGATAAGTCTTGTCGTCCAGATCGATGATCAGGTCATTTCCAGTCTCACCAAGGTTCGCATCGTCTTCTTTTGTGAAGACACCGATATACCCAAGCGAATCTTTCAGAACGCCCATCTGAACCAGCAGGCCATCACGCTCGATCTCGGCGACGCAGGTCTTTTTGGATGGCTCTGAAAAGACAGTCCAACCCTGGGCTTCACCATATTTGACGAACTCTTGAGCCGAAACAGCAGACGCCGAGATACAGCCAACGACACCGACAACCGCAAGTACTTTTGAAATCTTCATATCACTATCCTCCATAGGATTGGTTCGCAGAACTAATGACAAGCAACATAGGTCAAGAATTATCGTGTCGCCACCAAAACACGGCATCAACCCTCTATTTTTTCGGGAAAATCGTCGCACGTGGCCTTCGAACATTTGGCTTTCCTCGTAGCCGCACTGATGGACGGGCAAAACCGATTGAGGGTATTACCCTATTTCCAGAATGCATGTTTCAGGCGAAGTTAGGGAAAATTCATTACTCAAAACTCGCGGCAGGATGACCCGAGGTTCTTTGGAAGGAGCGTTTTATGTTGGGTGAAGAAACGGCACTGGGCGGCTACATTGAGCAACTGAGCATACTGCGCGGGGATATTGTTGACGCAGAAGCGCTACTTGAAAATGCGGGCAAAGTTGTTGGCGAAATCAAGAAGTTACAAAAAACGATTGAAGAGGTCAAAGACGATTCCTTCAAGCTGCGCGAAACCGCCAAGACACTGGATCTGATTGTCGGTGTCATGGGGCAGTTCGGTCCGCTCAAGGCCATCGCAAAACCCATCGCAAGCCTGTCAGAAGAGATCAAGGACCGGGCCAAGCAGCTTGATGAACAAGTCGGGACAATAACCGACGTCGTCGTGCCCTTCCAGAATGTCGTCAAGATCATGGACGCGGCCATCAAGGTCGCACGCGTCGCGTTGTGGGATGCCCGCAATGACATCGACATGGTCGAAGAAAGCCTGGCAGAAGCCAGCGAAACACTCGCCAATACCGAAGACATGCTGCCCGAAGAAGCTTTGGAAACCTATGAAGCGGTCCTGGGGGAAGGCGGCACGGTGGACGAGATTGCCGCCGGGATTGAGGACGTGACCTCAAAGATCGCCGAGGTCAGAGACGGGGCCAACTCTGTCATCGAAGCTATCAACGTCATGGACGGGTTCGCCGATGCCATGAACAAAGTCGCAAGCCAGATTTCTGCAGTTCTTGATCCGGTGTCCTCTCTGGTCAATCCGCTGAACGCCGTTGGCGACGTTCTGGAAGAATTCGAGTGGGTTCTCGATGCGGCCGAGTGGGTGTTTGACACTGTCGTCTCTCCGGTATTGGACCCAATTCTGGAGGCGCTTGGTATCGAGGCCCTGATCGACCGTCTGTCGCAACCGCTGGAAGACTTGATGCCGGAAATCGACATTCTGCCGAATTTCCTGTCTGTCGGGTTCGATCTGAGCGGTAAGTTCGAAAACGTCTTTGGCCCCATCGATGGCGAGCAACCCGGCATTTTCACGGCGGCCCAGGACGCGGCGAATGCGCTGAGCGGTCTGGTCAACGAAAACACCCTCGGGATTGTCGGGCAGTTGTTCCGCGATGGCGCGGGCACTGATGATTTCCTGATGGGGGTCAACAACATCCTGTTCAACGAAAGCACCCTGAACGGTGGCGACGGGCGCGATATTATCGGTGCGGGCAGCGGTGACGATACGCTGAATGGTGGCGACGACAATGACATCCTGCTCGCCGGGGCGGGCGATGACCATCTGGACGGCGGCAATGACGTCGATGCGGTGGTGTTCAACGGCTATTTCGGTCAGTTCCGATTTCTGGCCGAAGACGATGCGAAACTCACGTTCATCGACAGCGGCAGCACCGCATTGGGCACCGAGACCACGTATAACGTCGAATACTTCGTCTTCCGCGATATCAGCTGGACCTATGAACAGTTGGAGCGGGCTATTCAGGTCGATTACACCACCACGCCCCCCACGACCGAGATCACCGGCGATCAGCCTGACCCGGATAATCCGTCAGAACTGGTCATCGACGACATTCTGATTGGCGGAAATCTGGACGACACACTGAACGGTCTGACCGGCGATGACTACATGCTGGGCTATGAAGGCTATGACACAGTACGCGGCGGATTTGGCACGGACACCTACAGCTATTCTGGCGAGTTTGTGGAACCGACGTCCACCTCAGACGGGGTGACTGTCATTCTGGATCTCAGCCTGGATGCCAGCCTTCTGGCGCAACGGACAGACGACATCCAAGGCGTTGAGAACATTGTGGGGTCCAACGGGTTCGACCTGATTATTGGCGACGGTCGCGCGAACGAAATCAACGGCGGCGGGTATAATGACACGGTGGTCGGCGGCGGCGGCAACGACCGGTTGATTGGCGCCGATGGTGCCGACATCCTGAACGGAGGCCGCGGGAATGATGTCGTGTCGGGTGGTGTCGGGCTGGATGTATATATCGCTGGTCGCGGGCGTGACACTTATATGGCCGACTCGGCTGAATCTCTGGGATATCAGGATCACGACCTTCTGTTTTACGGCGGCGGTTTTTCGGTCCTCTTCGAGGGCGAAACGCAACAAATCATCGACAACATGCTGCCATATGACCGGTTTGCCGCTGACGATCTGCCCGATGCAATCGACGCTAACCTGACAACCGGACGTGTGCGCAAGCTGAACGAAAACGGCCAGCCGCGCTTTGGGGTCGATACGCTGGTCAATATCTCGAACCTGCTGGCGACCGATGGCAACGACACGATCCAGGCCGGATCTTACTTCGCCATTCTAGACGGCGCAGGGGGTGATGACGTAATCACCGGGTTCCGACCCACTGTCGAAAGCGATCTGCAATTGCTGGATGTCGACGGCGAAACAGTTGCGACGCGGCAGGGGTCAATTCTGGCGGGCGGCACGGGCAATGACACTCTGACCAGCTATTCAGGCGACGACATCATGGTCGGTGGATTTGGCGATGACCGCTTTGTCATCCTGAGCGACACGGCCCCCTTTGCACCAGATGACCGAGAGGACCAGACAGGCGGCATCTTTGGCGGTTTCGACACCCGCGATATCAGCCTGCTGAACCTGATCACCGATTTCGCGGACGCCGAAGACATCGGCGACAGCGGATGGGATGTCCTGGATCTGACCCAATCGAACCTCGCCTGGTATATCGACCTGGTCAACAACTCGGCGCAGGCCTATGACGGCGACCTGCCCAGCATTCCGGGAGCTGAGAACAAGGTCAATTCCATGTTCATCCACGGGATCGAAGAGATCTTTCTTGGCGACAATGCAAGCGGGGTCTGGGCGGCGGCCGACCAGGAAATCCACGTTCATGGCGGCGCCGGAGATGATATCCTGAGTGGTCGCTACGGGTCGACGGTCGGCGTTACGCTTGAGGGCAATGGTGGCGATGACACCATCACGGGCGGCTCCGGTATCGATCTGCTGGACGGCGGAGACGGCGATGATCTGATCGCAGACGAAAACGCCCTTCACGACGGAGTCGAAACCGTTCTGGCCGGGGCCGGTGATGACGTGTTCCGCGCGGCGCAAGGTTCAGCCTATAACATCGACGGCGGCGACGGGCATGACCTTGCTGCTTTCAACAGGATCGAGAACGAGCTGGTTCTGGATCTGGGCCGTGGCCGCGGCACCGTGAATGGCCGCCAGTTTTCAATCACCGACGTCGAAAGCGTCATCGGATCTTACGCGGATGACCGGATCACAGGCACGATCGGCACCGATTTGATTGCCGGGTTCAACGGTGACGATATCCTGATCGGACGCACCGGCGACGACGCGCTGTATGGCGGCCTGGGAGACGATATCCTGCAAGGCGGCGGCGGCAATGACCGGCTGCATGGCGGGTTGGGCAACGACCGCATCTTTGGTGGCAGCGGTTTTGATACGCTGGACCTTCACGAGACCGCCTTTGGCGAAACCCCGGTGCATTACGAAACCTTTGTCGAGGATTTCGACGTGGCCTGGAACGTTGATCTGGCCGCAGGAACAGCCAACATCATCAGCCCGGCGGATGCCGTACCATCCGCCAACTTTACCCTGATCGACATCGAAGCCGTCCGGGGCAGCGGCAATGACGATACGCTGACCGGCAACCGGTTCGGCAACCTGCTGAGCGGCGAAGGCGGCGATGACATCATCGACGGCGCAGACGGAAACGACGTGATCTCAGGCGGTGACGGAGATGACACTATTTTCGGCGGCAACGGGGCCGACCAGATCAGCGGCAACAAGGGCCAAAATCTGATTTACGGCGGCAATGGCAACGACGTCATCATCGGTGCGGACGTGGATGATCCGGTTGAGATGATTTATTTCAATTCTCCCAGAGACGACCTGCGCACCGGTAGGCTTGAGGTCGGAACCTATGATGCCTTCCCTGCCGGTTCGTTTACCATCGACATGATGGTCAAGGCCGATCCCGTGGCAGATACGGGTCAGGGGTCATATACCTTGATGTCTTACGCCGTTCCTGACAGCCACAATGAATTCCTGATCATCACCGAAGGCGCCACAGATCAGTTGCGCATCATCGTGAACAACTCGTTCATTTTTGACACCGGGTACGCCACTGGCGGCACCATGTTCGATGGAACCGCGCACCGTGTGGCCATCAGCATGGACACCGCCACCGGATCGTTGGCCCTGTATCTGGACGGCGAACAAATCTGGAGCGTGACAGATGCCGACGGCCTTACCCCGCTAACGCCCGGCGGGCATCTGGTGTTTGGTCAGGATCAGGACGGTGTTAACGCCAACTATGATCCCGATCAGGCCTTAATCGGGGCCATGGGGGATATCCGCATGTACGACAAGGCCCTCACCGATCTAGAAATGGAGAATACGCCGTTTACGGCACTGTCCGACCCTGAAGGCACAGATGGCCTGATGGCCTATTGGCAGGTTGATCAAATTTATGGCCAGTCGACCCTTGCGGATGCATTGGGCGGCGATCCCCTAACCAAGGTAGGAGGTTCGTCCAACGGGTTTTCCTCAAGCCTAGGAGATTTGATTTATGGCGAAGCGGGTGCAGATGAAATCCACGGAGGGGCCGGTGGCGACAACATCAATGGCGGCACCCATAATGACCTGTTGTATGGTAACGACGGGCGCGACTCCATGTCTGGCGAAGACGGCAACGATACGATGTTTGGCGGCGACGGGCTCGATACCATGTATGGCGGAAACGGCAATGACACCTTGTACGGCGGCGCTGACAACGATCAAATCTATGGCGATGGCGGAAATGACACGATGGAAGGCGGCGCAGGTTCTGATTTTATCGTTGGCGGCGCAGGCAACGACATCTTTGTGTTTTCCTCGGCCGCGGACACCGTCAATGAATTTGGTCAAATCGACTATCTCTACGACTTTAACGCGGGCGAAGACATCGTGGATCTGTCTGGCATGGACGCAAACACCAACACGAATGTCGACAACGCGTTCATCTTTATAGGCGTTGCCAACTTTACCGGTCGGGCCGGCGAACTCGCGATCCGCCCGGATTCACCGGGACTGTTCATCCTGACCGGCGATCAGGATGGCGATGCGGTAGGCGATTTCGAAATCTATCTGGGCAGCACCGACATCTGGTCGGCGTCGGACTTTATCCTGTGACCCTGATCGGGTCACAGATACCGCGCGGTCTCAAGATACCCCTCGCGCAGGGCATAACTCAAAAGCTCGGCGACCGAATGGACGCCGAGCTTGCGCATCAGGTTGGTGCGGTGATTATCGACCGTCTTGGCGCTGACGCCCAGGTGTTCAGCAATCTCACGATTGGCCTTACCAGCGGCAATCAATGTCAGGATCTGCGCCTCGCGCGCGGTCAGCCCTTGGGCAGGCGGCGCATCTTCCAGCATCGCGCGCACCTCGGGGGCCACGACTTTACCACCGTGCAAGATCACCGGGATCGCTTGCGCCAGCGCTTCGGGGTCACCGCTTTTGGAAAACAACCCGTCAACCCCGGCGGCCACCAGCTCGCTCATCAACCCGACCGAGCTCAGCCCCGTGAAGATAACAATACGCGTGTCGGGTGCCCAACGCCGCACCTCGTGAAACACATCGACGCCTTGGGCATACGGCATCGCGATATCCAGCGTGAGAAGATCGGGCATGTGCTGGCGTGCAAGGCTGATCGCGGTCAGCCCGTCCGAGGCTTCGGCAACAACCGAAAGCCCGTCATGGCCTTCCAGAATCCCACGAATGCTATTGCGAAGGATCGCGTGATCGTCGGCGATCACCGCCGTCCAGCTCTTGCCGGTCTCCAACGTAAGCGTCACTTGAAAATTACTCGGATCGTCATCGAAAAGCAGGCCCTGTGGCAGTAATTGCGAAATATCTGTTCGCCCTTGTTTTTGCGGCACTCGCCACGTTTTGGCAAGCCGGGTGTGTTCTGGCAGCACCTGCGCAGTCGATTGAGCAGGCTCACCTGAACCCCCTGCCCGACGCCGAATTCCTGATCGATCCGACAGGGGCTTTCTCAGTCGACTCTGTTCTGGCCCAGACATTTCAACCTCTGGCCCGGCCTTTTGCCGACTTTGGGTTTGTCCGCGACGTGTTCTGGTTAAAGGCCGAAATCGTGAACCCGACTGCAGAGGCAAAGACCCGAAAGCTATCGCTGGAAGTCCCCTATGTCGCCGAGATGACGGCCTATCTGATCCTGCCCCGGCAATCCCCGCAAACGATCCTCAAAAACGTTGCGACAGATCCGTTCTCGACGCGCTCGGAAAACTACCGAAACCTTGCCGCAGATCTGACCCTGCCCGCCGAGACCCAAGCCACTCTGCTGATCCGGTATCGATCAGACCAGTCGACACAGCTGCAGGTCAGGATAGAAACCCCTGCGGCTTTCTATTCCCGAATTCGGGGCGAAGACGTTTTCTATTGGTCCCTCATGGGCATTTTGGCCGGAATCGTGGGAATCACCGTTCTGTATCTAACCAGTGTCGGGTTCCGCCCCACGATGTGGTTTGCGGGATATATGGCCGGATCAGCACTGTATCTGGCGCATACCGACGGCTATGCCTTTGCCTATCTCTGGCCCAATTCGCCCAATTGGAACAGCTCGGCCGTCGCCCTGATCGGGCTTGTCGTTGTTGCGCTTGGCACCGGCTTTGCCCGGGCCTTTGTCGATGCCCCGGTTAATCATCCGGTGCTGAACCGCACTCTTGTTGCCGCCATCACCGGCAACGTATTGTGGCTTAGCGGATCGCTCTTCTTCCTGGATCAGGATTGGTACAAGATCATCGGTTTGGCCTATGCAGGTCTGTGCGCGGTGCTTCAGCTTATCACCGGCATCGCGGCCCTGCGTCGGGGGCATCCGGGGGCCGGGTTCTTTATGGTGGGACTGACCTCGGTCTCAGTCTCGGTCTTGATGGGGGTGACAGGGTATCTGATCCCGGGGCTGTTCGATCAGGACATTGCCGGACGCGTTGGTCAGATTTCTTTGCTGGTCGAGGCGGTGTCGTTTTCCTCGGCCATCTTCCGGCACCACGAAACCCTGCGCGATCAGCGCGACACGGCTCTGGCGGCCGAAGTCCGGCTGTCGCACGAACGACTGGAACTGAGCGAAGCCCTGTATTCGGCCGAGAAGGAACAGCAAGACGCGCTCCGGCTGGCCGAAGCGCGCCGCGCGCAACTGGCCTCGACCGCGCATGACATCCGCCAGCCGCTGGCGTCCTTGCGGATGGCGATGCTGGACATGAACCGCGATGACAGCACCACGGCCAGTCAGATCGGCCAAAGCTTTGATTATCTGGAAACGCTTGTGCGCCAGAACCTGGATGCCACGCATCCAGACGCCGACTGGCAGCAAGAGGCAGCAACCGAGAATGCCCCGATCGAACACTTTCCCGCCTCGATCGTACTAAACAACATCGCTGCGATGTTCCGGCAAGAGGCGGCGGCCAAAGGGCTGGATCTGCGCTGTGTTCCCAGCAGCGCCGAACTTGATACCGACCCGGTCGCCCTGACACGGATCGTGATGAACCTGGTCGCCAATGCGATAAAGCACACAGAAACCGGCCGTATTCTGATCGGGTGTCGCCGCCTGTCAGACGGATGCCGGATCGAGGTTCACGATACAGGCGCAGGCATGACCCCGGAAGAAATCGACCACGCATTGCAACCCTATGCTCTTGGCGAAAACTCTCAAGGCACAGGACTTGGACTTGCGGTGGTTGCGGACCTGGCCCGCGCGCATGGCGCCCGGTTTGAGCTGTCCTCGCAAAAAGGACGTGGCACCAGTGCTTGCGTCACCATATCCCGGCCAGTCTGAAAATCACGAGGGTCCGAGGGCGCTGCGCGTGCAGGCTCACAAATGAGTGATCACTCAAATATCACATTGAGCAATCACTCAAAGTACCCTAAGTCACGTGCATCGCCACTTAGCTCAGGATTGAAACCATGGCCGACTTTACCATCCACACCCTCGACACTGCCCCCGAAGAGTCCACGCCGTTGCTGGAAACATCTCTGAAGCGCAACGGCCGTATCCCCGGTCTGCACGGTGTTATGGCAGAGGCCCCCGGCCTGCTGGCCGCCTACAACTTTGCGCATCAGCAGTTTCTGGCAACCAGCCTGACCGACGAAGAAAAGACCGTTGTCTGGCAGGCTGTTAACGTCGAACAGAACTGCCACTATTGCGTTCCGGCCCACACTGGCATCGCCAAGATGATGAAGGTCGACGACGCCATCACAGACGCGCTGCGCAACGAGACCCCCTTGCCCACCGCCAAGCTGGAGGCTTTGCGCGATTTCACTCTGCTGGTTGTGCGAAACCGTGGCTTTGTGGACGAGGCCGACACGCAAGCGTTCCTTGACGCGAGATTTACCCAGCGCAACATTCTTGAGGTGATCCTGGGTGTGTCGCAAAAGGTGATGTCGAACTACACCAACCATTTTGCCCAGACACCGGTCGACAAAGTGTTCGAAAAATTCGCATGGCAAAAAGCCGATGGGCTGAAACAAGCCAGCTGACCGAGTAAACGGCTCGGGCCCCGCGCCCGGGCCGACATCGGCCCCTGTTTTGCTGATATGCACGCCGCAACTGGTTTCGTTTCGCAAACGCCCCATGTAAAACTGCACGTAAGAGGATCACATGACAGACACACTTCGCATCGACATCGTATCGGACGTGATGTGCCCCTGGTGCATCATCGGCTATCGCCAGTTGGCGCAGGCGCTGGACGCGTCGGGCGCCGATCACGAGATTCATTGGCACCCATTCGAACTGAACCCGAACATGCCCGCCGAGGGTCAGAATGTGCGCGAGCATATCATCGAGAAGTATGGCTCCACCCCCGAACAATCGGAACAATCGCGCAACCAGATGACCGCGATTGGCGAGGAACTGGGGTTTCCGTTCAGGTTTGCAGAAGACATGCGGATGCACAACACGTTCAACGCCCATCAGTTACTGCATTGGGCCGGAACGATGGATCGCAAACACGATCTGGAAATGGCGATGTTTACAGCCCATTTCACCAACCGGCGCGACTTGTCGGACATATTCGTTCTGGCCGATATCGCGGGCGAGATCGGGTTGGACCGGGATGCCGCTTTAGACGTGCTTGAACGCCAGCAATTCGCCGAAGAAACCCGCGCGCTTGAACAATTCTGGATCAAACAAGGCATTCAGGGCGTGCCTGCAGTTGTGTTCAATGGCCGCCACCTTGTCACCGGAGCGCAAGGCGTCGAAAACTATAGCCGCATGCTGGACCATCTGGCCCAAGCAAAGGACTGACCATGGCCCGCGCCGCCGCTTATGACCGAGATACGGCGCTGGAGGCTGCCATGACTTTGTTCTGGCGCAAAGGGTACCATGCGACGTCTCTCAAGGATCTTGAGGGCGCGCTCAGCATGAAACCGGGCAGCATTTATGCCGCGTTTGACAGCAAAGAGAACCTGTATCTTCTGTCGCTGAAACGGTATTTCGAAACCTCACGCGCGAATATGAAGGCGCAACTGACACAGGCGTCCTCACCGCTGACAGGATTAGCCGACCATTTCCGGTCTTATGCAGACCTGTCGCCTCAGGACGCCATGCGGCAGGCCTGTATGCTGACAAAAACGCTGGTCGATACACAAAGCACCGACCCCGGGATCTCACAAGTCACCAAAGACTATCTTGCGCAGATGCGTGAAGAGTTCGCCCGCACCTTTTCAGCGGCCCAGAAAGCCGGGGAATTGCCTGCAGGCGCCGATCCTGACCGGCTGGCCCGACGGTTTCAGGCCAATCTGACCGCCTTGCGACTGGAACTGCATCGCGGGGCATCACAGGCCGAGGTCGCCGGGTTGGCAGAAGACATGGCGAACGAGTTAGAGCAGCTTAGGGTCTGAGGCCCCGGCCCGCGCCCGACGGCGAGTTACTCTTCGGTCAGAAGACTCGACAATTTGGCCGCCGACGCTTTCAGCATATCGACATGGGTGATGGCGTCCGGCAGTGACAGCCGTTGCTCGGGCGCGTGAAAAGACAGGGTCGACACAAGCCGCCCGTTCGCTTCGGTAATCGGCACCGCAACGGCTGTCATACCTTCCATGAATTCACCATTGTCGGTCGAATATCCGCGGTCCCGCACCTTGATGGCTTCGGCAATCAGCGCTTCGGGATCAGAAATCGTGGTCGCGGTCCGGGCGTCCAGATCAGTCGACATGGCATAATTGCGCAAGTGGCGCCGATCCAGGCTGCTGAGGTACATCTTGCCACTTGCCGTGCAATAGAACGGCACCCGGGTGCCGACCGGCAACTGGATGCGCAGCGGCCATTTGGATTCAACCCGGTCAAGATACACCATCGCATCCCGGTCCGGGATGGCGATGTTGCAGGTCTCGCCGATGTCTTCAGCCAGCTTGCTCAAGATCGCGACCCGCGCTGTCCGGATCCGTAGGGACGACAACACACCAGTCGACATCTTGCGCAGACGCAGGCCTGGCGAATACCCCCGGCCATCGATTTCGCGCTGAATGAAGCCTTCATTTTCCAGCGTCGTGAACAGCCGATGGATCGTTGGCTTGGGCAGACCCAGCTTCTGGTTCAGCTCGGTCGGGGTGACGGGCACTCCGGCCTCGGCCATTTCCTCAAGAACCAGCAGCAAACGCAGGTTGGTCGGGATTGCGCCCTCCTTGCCGTTGGTGTCCGCCATACTTGCCTCATCCATCGTTCAATTTGCGTGTCTTATCGCGACGGAATCAGGATCGTTGAAAGGACCGGCACCAAAGCCACCACGATCCAGACTGCCAGAAGGGCAACAAGATACGGCACCGTGTAGCGCAACAGCCGGAAATACGGAACGCCCGTCACGCCGGATGCGACATAGAGGTTCAGACCATAGGGCGGCGTGATAAAGCCAATCGACGCGCCGACCAGGAAAATCACAGCGAACTGAACCGGTTCAACACCAACCGAATGCGCAATCGGCGCCAGGATCGGGGCCAAAATGATGGTCACCGGCAGACTTTCCAGAACCATGCCCGCGACGAACACGATGGCCATCGACGTGAACAAAACGGCATAATAGCCCCCCATGCCACGTACAAAATCGCCAATGAACTGCTGCGCGCCCAGAACCGACAGGATCTGCTGCATGACCACCGAAACGGCGATCAGCGGGGCAAGAATACCGGCAATCTGCGCCGACCGCATCGTGATCGACGGGAGTTCTGTGGGACTGAAACCTTTGACCACAAGGTACTCGGTGATGCTGCGCTCTTTGAAAGACCGCTCTTCCGATGGCGAGCCCATCATCCTGAAGATCGGCAGACTGAGGAAGCCGACGATGACGCAGAAGCCAACCGTTACACCCGCCGCTTCCGTGGGCGAGAACTTGCCCGTGTAAATGCCCCAAAGCACCAGTCCGATGGCAAAGAAACCAAGCCAGGCCCCGACGGCGGTCTTAAAGACACGGCCAAATTCCAGCCTGATCAGATAACCCCATCCATTTCGGGTACAGATGATAAAGGCCACCAGCATCATGCCGAAAACCATCATCGAACCAGGGATGATCCCCGCCAGGAACAGCTCGGAAATCGGCAGGTTCATCAGGAAGCCGTAGACGATGAAGATGATCGACGGCGGAATGATGATCCCCACCGTGCCCCCTGCAGCGGCAGTGGCTGCCGAAAACCGTTCGTCATACCCACCCTTGACCATTTCAGGATGCAGCATCGACCCGATGGTCGCCGTGGTTGCCGAATTCGACCCCGAAATCGCGGCGAACAGTCCGCAGGCCCCAAGGCTGGCCATTGCAAGCCCGCCCCTGAGCCAGCCCAGACAGGAATAGGCGAAGTCGCTAAGTCTGCGGGCGATGCCCGAGCGGTTGATCAGGTCTCCGGTCAGGATGAACAATGGCATCGCCAGCAAGGCAAAGCCGTCGGTGAACACATCCCCCAATGCCGCGCCGGTGTTGATCAGCGGCAACCCCAGAACAAAGCTCATCCCGATGACCCAGTATCCGATCACCAGAAAAACCGGCACGCCCAGCATGAAGAAAAAGGTGACCCCGATTGAGATCAATGTGACCCAGGTTCCGTCAGTCATGATGTTCTCCTTAGTCCGCACCGATGGCGACAGGGGCAATCAGGGTGTCACCCGACCGATAGTTGTTCAGATCAATCAGCCAGTTCTCCATGGATCGCGCTGTGATCAAAACAAAACTGAGCGGGACCGAGATCAGGAACCACCATTGCAGTATGTTGTCGGTGCCCAGCATGATCTGGAAATTCGCCGCCGAATTGGCCGCAACTTGGGTCGAGGTCACGACCACAACCCAGGAAAACCCGATCCACAGGATGGCATCCAGCGTCAGACAGGCAAATTGCAACGGCCTTGGCATGTTGACACGAAATTCGGCAAAGGCCAGATGGGTGCGCAGCTTGACATTATAGGCGCATCCAGCCCACGTCATGATCAGAAACAGGAACGGCGGCAGGGTCGTCGACCACGGGGCCTGCACGTTCAGGAAAAAGCGTCGGAATACTTCGACAAAGATGATGGCGCCGATCAGCAGGTAAGTGGACACCATGACGGTCGATTCAAGCTTGCGCTCGATCCACGGCACGTACTTGTAAAGCAGAAGAAACAACAGCCCTCCCGAAATCGTCGCAAAGGCGCCGACCACCCAGGCCCCGTCGGTTTTCAGTGACTCACTGATCATCCAGGCGTCATTTGACAAAAGCGCGCTGAAAATCTCTGAGATCTCGCTGACAATAGTCGTCATGATCCGTCTCCTCCCCGAGACTGACAGTAGCGTGTTTATCTATTGTGAAAGAAAAAACTGCAGCGGCGGATCTTGAACCCGCCGCTGAGATTTTGAACTCTAAGCCTTCCACCAGCGGCGGGGCTCAACATTCTCCGGCTTCATGTCAGCAGGCACTTCGCGTGCGACACGATGCAGATCGGCGTAGGTGTCAATGCCACCAGCCCACTTGTTGATCCGCTCACGCCACTGCGCCCACGGCTCTGGGTTGTACTCGGGCGAACACATTTCTTCGGCCAACTTGATCTGCTCGTCGGCCATGAACGCCGTTCTCACGTCATTTTGCGCAAAGATGGTGTCTGGCAGTTGCGGATCAGAGTACCCAACAGTTTTGACCAGCGCCGCTTCGTTGGCAGCCTGAACATGGACCTGCGCCAGATAGGACGATTCCATCACGGCGTCCTGCAAATGCCCATCAAGGCCGTCGAATACCTTGGCCGACATCGCAGTGTGTTCGGTGCCACAGAAGAACCTCAGATCAACCGACTGAGACACAACTGGTGCCATGTTGGCGTATGCGACAGCAGACGCCCATGTTTCGGCCCCATCGATCAGACCAGTTTTAAGGGCGTCCAGCGTTTCTTCCCACGCTACGGGAACCGGATTCAGGTTCAAAAGCTGCATGGCGATCCGACCCAATTGGGTGCCCGTCACGCGGTTCTTGGTTCCGAACAGTTCGTCCAGCTTGGTGACCGTGGGTTTGTCAGCAAACGACTGACCCATTTGCAGACCACGCAGTTCACAATGGCTGAACAGGAACTTCAGACCGTGACGCTTTTCAAGCGGTTCCCGCAGAATGGCGTTGGATTCGGGGCTGTACATAAAGTGGTACTGCGCCGCCCGGCCGGGGAACACATAGGCATAGTCGAGAACGTTCAGATACGGCGCGCCACCGGCCGAGTTCTGGGTCGACGCCGCATAGATATCCACGATACCGTTCTGGGTTTTCTCGACACAAGACAACTGACCGCAGATCTGGTTGTCGCCAATGAATTCGACACGGATTTCGCCATCGGTGCGCGACTCAAGATCGCGGGCGAACTCCAGGCACCCTGCCCGTTCGATCAGCAGGTTGCGCGCGTTAAAACCGGCGGCACCGAATTTGAGCGTGACCTTGGCTTCCTTGGCATAGCGCTTGGTATAGGTCGACTCGGCTGCTGCCGCGAGCGACGGCAGCGTGACCAACCCTCCAATTGACCCCGCTGCGAGTAAGGTCGAGGACATCCCATACTGTCCTGCGAGCTTGAATAAATCACGGCGGGAAATCCCACTGAGCTTGTCTGATACTGTCATGAACGCCTCCTCCTGAATTCATAAACTGTCATTTTTGAGACTTGCAGTATCATTTTTAGGTACTTATGATTAGTGAAGCAAGGAAAACTTGATCTAGATCAATATTTGCGATCCCGGAGGACGAGAAAATGCAGACAAAGCAAGCCGATTACATCGTGGTTGGTGCTGGGTCTGCAGGGTGCGTTCTAGCCAATCGGTTGAGCGCAGATCCGGCGAATCGGGTGGTTTTGCTGGAGGCTGGCGGGCCGGATAGCAACCCGTGGATCCATGTGCCGGTCGGGTATTTCAAAACCATGCACAATCCGAAAACCGACTGGTGTTACAAGTCCGAGTCCGACCCCGGATTGAACGGCCGTCGGCTGGATTGGCCACGCGGCAAGACGCTGGGGGGATCCAGCTCGATCAATGGTCTGTTGTATGTACGCGGCCAGAAGGAAGACTATGACCGCTGGGCCCAGATGGGCAATCGCGGCTGGGGCTATGACGATGTGCTGCCTCTGTTCAAACGCTCGGAAACCCATGAATTTGGCGAAGGCGAACATCACGGCGGCGATGGCGAGCTTTCTGTTTCGCTGATCCGCACCAAAAGCGACATTTCCGAAGCCTTCATCGAAGCCGCCGTTGAAATGGGCGTGCCGCGCACCGACGATTACAACGGCGAGGATCAGGAAGGCGCGGGATATTTCCACCAGACCGCACGCAACGGGTTGCGCTGTTCCAGCGCGCGGGCGTTTCTGAACCCGGCCAAGACCCGCTCAAACCTGGAAGTGATCACCCACGCCCACACCGAATGCCTGCTGTTTGACCCTTCCGACCCGCGCCGTGTGACAGGCGTCCGGTATCTGCAGAACGGCAAGCCGACGGAGGTCCACCTGACCCCCGGTGGCGAAGTCATCCTGTCTGCAGGGGCCATCGGATCGCCGCAGATCCTGGAACTGAGCGGCATCGGGCGCGGCGACGTGTTGCAGAAGGCCGGGGTAGACGTTCGGCATGACTTGCCCGGTGTTGGCGAGAATCTGCAGGATCACCTGCAGATCCGGCTGGTCTTTGAAGTCAATGTTCAAACGATGAACGACGCCATCAACAAATTCATACCCCGTATGGGCATCGGTCTGAACTATGTCTTGTTTCGAAAAGGCCCGATGAGCCTGGGTGCCAGCCAAGTCTGTATCTTTGCCAAGTCGATGGACGGTCTGGAAACGCCGGACATCCAGTTTCATTTTCAACCCCTGAGCGCAGACAAACCGGGGATCGAAATGCATCCCTTTTCGGGCATCACGTCATCGGTTTGTCAGCTACGTCCCGAAAGCCGGGGCCACATCCATATCGCCAGTCCCAACGCGACGGATTATCCCAAGATCGTACCGAACTATCTGTCAGCCGTTGCCGATCAGCTGTGCGCCGTCCGCGCCATCAAATTCGCGCGCGCGATGACCAAAACCCGCGCGCTCAGCCGGTTCATCCTGCGCGAGCACGTGCCCGACAATGACCCGCAGACCGACGACCAACTGCTGCAATGCGCCCGTGATATCAGCCAGACGATCTATCATCCGACCAGCACTTGTCGGATGGGTCAGGACAAGATGGCCGTTGTTGATGACCGCTTGAGGGTCCATGGCATCGCCGGGTTGCGCGTCGCCGATGCCTCGATCATGCCTGACCTTGTGTCGGGCAACACCAATGCGCCGACCATCATGATTGGCGAAAAGGCCAGCGACATGATCCTTGCAGATCGCAAAGCTCTGTCCTGACCGGCGGCCGAGGTGTTCTTTGGGGCAAGCCCTGCACGGCGATCTTGTTGCGGGCCGTTGCATCCAAAGTAAGGGCTGGCCGTTCAAATTGTTGACAGTCACCCCGCCCCACACTTAGCCAAGACATCAAGAGCGTGATGGCGTGACGCGATACATTGCGCACATCAGGCGACGCGGCACGTGACAGCGTTGGGGGAGTTCGGAGATGACCTTCAAAATCGGGGTGATCGGATGTGGCCGTATCAGCGACATCTATCTGCAGAATTGCGCCCGCTTTGATGAGATTGAGATCGTCGCCTGCGCCAGCCTTGATGCAGCTGAATCCGCCGCCAAGGCCCAACAGCACAGCATCCCAAAATCCTGCCCACCTGACGACATCTTCGCCGATCCACAGATTGACGCTGTTCTGAACCTGACGATCCCCTCGGCACATGCCGACATCACTTTGAGGGCGTTGGACGCGGGTAAGCACGTCTATTCCGAAAAGCCCTTTGTTACCGACCTGTCCGATGGACAGCGCATCCTGTCACGCGCAGCCGAGACCGGGCTGACGGTCGGCAATGCGCCGGACACATTTCTTGGCGGGCGCTGGCAAACCTGCCGCAAACTGCTGGACTCGGGCGTGATCGGGCATCCCACCGGCGTAACCGCATTCGTTGGTACACATGGCTTGGAACACCTGCATCCCAACCCGGATTTTTTCTATCAGCCGGGCGGCGGGCCATTGCTGGATTTCGGCCCGTATTATCTGACCGCAATGATCTTCCTTCTTGGCCCTATCGCACGGGTCGCAGGGTTGTCGCGCCGGACGTTCAACAAACGGATGATCGAAAACGGCCCGCGCCAAGGCGACTGGATGCCGGTTGACGTCGACACCCATATTGAAAGCCTGCTGGAATTCCGCTCGGGCGTGATTGGGTCCATGACCATGAGCTTCGATATCTGGGACAGCGAGATGCCACGCCTTGAGATCTATGGTACAAAAGGCACCCTGTGCATTCCGGACCCGGACCCGGTCGATGGTGCCAATGTGTTTCATGGTCCGGTTTATTACCGAACGCGTGACACCGCGCGCTGGGCGCGCCAGCCCTGGCCACCGGAACACGACACCTGGCAAGAGGCCGAGAACACCCACGGATTCAACGAAAATGCACGTGGATTGGGGCTTTTGGATTTGGTGTACGCAGTTCGCGGCGGGCGCAAACCCCGCGCATCAGCAGACATCGCATATCATGTGAGCGAGGCGATGGAAGGCATTCTGACCGCCCCGAAACTTGGCCGCTATGTCCAGATCACGTCAACCTGCGACCGCCCGCCGCCTTTGCCGGAAGACTTTCCCGACAGCGAAGGCGCATCCCCCGGACCGCGCTAGTAGAAGTTTTCGGCCAGAAGACGAAACGCCAGAAGCGTCAGCAGGCTAAGAATGATCCGGTCGAAAACCTCGCGCGATACGTGGCGCGCCAGAAAACCCCCAACCGGCATGAAGGCGACCAGCGGGAGCGAGGCCAGAACCGAATAGGCAAACCGCTCGGTCGTCATGATCCCAAGCGCAATTTGGACCGGTAACTGCGCCAGCGCCATGAACGAAAAGAACAACGACATCGTCGCGATGAATTGCTTGCGCTCAAGCCGAAGTGCATTGACGAAAGTGATCGATACTGGGGCCGACAATCCAGTGGCCCCCTGCAAGACGCCGCCAATTGTGCCGACCGGCACCGCAAGGCGATTGGCGAGGCTCATGTCCAGCGTCCAGCCGGGCTGGATCAGGCGAAACGTGACATAGACAAGGACGATCACCGCCACCGACGTTGTCAGAATGGCACTGCTCAGCCCGGCCAGCGCAATGGTTCCAAGCCCCGCGCCCACCAGTCCGGCCAAGGCGAATCTAAGGGCAAACCCCTTGTCCGGGATATGTGCCCGGAACTGCCAGCCCTGCACAGCGTTCGACAAGATGTTGGGCATGATGAACACCGCGACGGCAAAGGGCACATCCACAAGGATCGCCATGATCGGCACTGCAAGGATCGGTGCGCCCGCCCCGATGGCCCCTTTCAGGATGCCGCCCAACGCGAAGGCAACACAGACCAAAAACAAATGCTCATAGGACATGGCATTTCCTCTTGGCGCGCCTGTGAATCACCGTTTTTCCAACTCGAAATTCAGCGAAAAGCGGTTCTCGGGATGCACGGAATAGGTCAGCAGGTACACCTGCCCGTCCTCACCACTATAGCGCCGCAGAATGATCAGGGCGGGCGAGCCTTCTTCAACCGCCAGCAGCCCGGCTTTTTCTGCGTCGACCCGGGTCACCGACATCTCGACTTGAGCGGTCGCCGCCGTGTGACCATGCGTGGTTTCAATCTGGCGCAACAGCGACACCCCGGCCGGGTTCGGTTGTTTCAGGACATCCGCAAAGTCGGGGCGCACATAAGCTTCCAGCCAGGAAATCGGGGCTTCGGTGCGGCGCGCAATCCGCATGGCGCGCAGCCGCGTCCAGGCCTGCCCCGGCGACGACCGCAACATCAGCGCCAATTCGGTCGAGGCGACGACCCGCTTGGTGGCCAATTGACGGCGATAGGTTTCCGACGGGTACTGAAACAGCTCTTCAAACGAACTCAAGGTTTGCACGATCTGGTCTTTGGGGCGTTGCGCGATCACGATTGTTCCGACACCTGAGCGGCGTTCGACCAGACCAAGGTCACGCAGGACATCCAGAGCCTTTCGGATCGTGAACCGGCTGGCATCAAAGCGCGCACAAAGCTCATGTTCGGTCGGCAGACAGCTGCCCGGATCATAGTCGCCGCGTGCAAGTTCGGCGACAAGCGTGTCGCCAATCACCTGATAGCGAGGCTTTGATTTCGACTGTTTCCCGGTCGGCGCCGGTGATCTGATCAAAGCTGGGTCGCTCATTCCACGCCCCCCGCCCGCGCGATCGCCTTGATGATGGCTGCGTTGTCCAACCCGGCCTCGTCATTGTCCATACAATCGCGCATCATGGCCGCATAGGTCCGGGCAAATGGCAACCCCTGCCTCTGCTCGGCAGCGACTGTCAGGATCAGACCAAAGTCCTTGGCCGACTGTTCGATCCGTCCTTGTGCATCAAAGTCCTGAGCCACCATTTTCGGCCCCTTTGTCTTCATCACGGCAGAGGCAGCTGCCGTATCCTGCAACAACTCCAGAAAGGCATCCGGAGCCAGGCCCACGCGATTGGCAAAAACCAGCCCTTCGGCCAGGGCCGCGCGGTTCAGCCCCAAAACAAGGTTCACCGCCAGCTTGGCGCGGTTTCCATTGCCCAACGGCCCGACATAATGCTGCGACCTGCCGATGGTGCCCAGCAAGACAGACAACGCCTGCGCATCCGCCGGATCACCGCCGACCAGAAACACCGCGTCGCCCATCGCCAGTTGTTTGCTGGTGCCCGAGATCGGAGCTTCGATCAGACGCCAGCCTTTTTGCGCGGCTGCCATGCCAAGACCGGACATGCGCATCGGATCGCAGGTGCTGATCGAAATCAGACAGGCCCCGTCGCGCTCGGGTGCCTGAGCAATCAAGTCCGACAATTGATCGGTATCGAAGACGCAGGAAAACACGTAATCCTGCTGCCAAACCAGCCCCGGGTCGGATGCCTGCCCGGCTGCGTCTTCCAACAACTTGCACCGCGCCGGATCCGGGTCAAAACCGGCAACCGAACGGCCTGAGCGCAGCAACCGGCCCGCCAAGGCCGTCCCGACCAGCCCTAGCCCGAAAACACCTGCGGATCGGTTCATTTCCCGGCCTCCATGTCCTTGATCAAATCGTCGTATAGCGAATACAACCACGAGAAATCTGTGTCTTTGCGACCGGTTTCAACTGCGGTGGCCAGAATGGAGCGGGTCAGGGACGCGATCGGATGCTGTGCATCCAGCGTTTCACTGAACGCGACCGCCAGCCCCAGATCCTTTTCCAGATTTGCGATGGTCGACCGAGCCTGCATCGTGCCGCTCAGGATATCGCGGGGAAACCGGGTGTCGGTGACAAAACTGCGCGCGTTTCCGGCATTCAGGACGTCAACGGCAAGGCTGGCATCCAGACCAGCCCGTTCCGCCAGCTTTAGGCCCTCGCAGGTGGCAAGAAAACTGCTGTGCAGGATCATGTTATGAACCAGCTTCATCGCGTGGCCTGACCCGGTCGGCCCCAGATGAAAGACCCGGTCGGCGATGGCATCGAACACCGGCGCGCAACGGGCGATAATGTCAGCGTCCCCTCCGACCATCAGCGTCAGTGTTCCTGCATCTGCCCCCGCGGCACCACCGGTCATGGCGGCATCGACATACCCCACACCCTGAGCCGCCAGTTCCTGTGACAGAGCGCGGCTTTGATCAGGGTCTGACGTTGTGACGTCGATGATGGTCCGCCCTGCCGGGATTTTGATCGCCGCCAAAGCCCGAGATATCTGCGCGGTGCCGGGCACAGCGAACAGGGCGACATCGGCAGCCTCGAACAGATCGGTCAGATCAGAGCTTTGGAGCGCATCGTTCAGACCAGCCCGCTCGGCGGCTGAGGTATCGATATCGAACACAGCGCGCAGCAAACCCGCCGCGTTCAGGTTTCGCGCAATCCCGGCCCCCATCTGGCCCAACCCCACGACAGCTACACGCGGGGGGGAAGGGTTTCCGACGTCACTCATGGCATCGCTTTCGGGCCAGAAAACCGCATCTATTGCCCAGCCGCAGCCTTGAGATCGGCCAGTTGGGCCAGCGCGTGGTTCGACATTGGCAAATCAACCGGTTCATTGATCTCAGCCGACACATCGGCCGCCGAATACGCCTCCATCACCATGCGCGCATGTTCCGGCGACACCATCACGTCGCGGCCCAACAACACGTCTTCCAGAAAATGCAGCGTCTCAGGGCCCATCTGACCGGCAAACACATGATCGACGTGTTCACCCGGCATTGTCGACATCGGGTATTGGGTGCCTCCCTCGACCGTGTTGAGCCAGTTGTCGCGGCTTGTGTCGTCAAGGATCAGTGCGCCATCAGTTCCCGTGATTTCAATCCAGGTGCCACAATAATTCGGATAGCTGGGCGGCAGGTTCCACCCGCCCCCGATCACCACAAGCGTGCCGTCATCCATCGTGACTGTGGACCACATGCAATCGTAAGACCCGTTCAGCTCTTTCATATAGCCATAGGCCCCTTGCGAATAGACCCGCACCGGCTTGGCCGGAGCAAGCAGCCAGAACACAAAATCCAGATCATGGGTGGATTCCATCGCGACGGGCGACAAACGCACGCGGTTGGCGATCTTCTTGCCCAGATTGCGCGACAGGTGGCGGCTGACCATGACGTTGACGACCTTGCCCAGGGTGCCATCAGCAATCGATTTCTTGGCATAAGCGATTTTCGGGGCGAACCGCTGGGAATACCCGATGGTAAACTTGACGTTCTTTTCGTGCGACAGGGCGACCAGTTCGTCGGCCTCCCAAAGTTCCAGCGCGATGGGTTTTTCCAGCAGCACATTTTTACCCGCCTTCAGGCAATCGCGCGCGATGGGGTAATGGGACTGCTCGGGCGTGGTCGAGATATAAACAACCTCGATCGCGGGGTTGTTGACGATATCCATATAATCCGTGGTCGCCGTCGCCGGATTGGTTTCGGCTTTCACCTCGGCCAGCCGTTCGGGTTTGATCTCGCAAATGTGCAGCTTGTCGACCAGCGCCGATTTGGACAGCGTCAGCGCCCGTATGCCACCACACCAGCCTGTTCCGATCACAGCCACTTCTACTTGTCGCATCACGTTCCCCCCAAAAGATCGACTCGCTGTGCAGTTGGCAATAATGTCCGGACATTTGTCAATCACTCAATCTCCAGATGGTAGCCTTGAGGCACTTTCTACTGACCCATTGCCGCGCAAGGGAATTTAAGTCCGGACAAAACCAAACCCGGACACTCGCAAAAGTGCCCGGGTCAAACCAACTCAATTCAGAACCGCGCTCAGGGCATCGGCACGTCGCCTGCGTCCTTGGGCACCTTGTATCCACGCTGAACCGCCGGGCGTTCGGCAATGCGCACGTACCAGTCGCGTACATTGGGATAGGCATTCATATCGATTTCCTGCCATTCGAACCGCGAAATCCATGGCCAACACGCCATGTCGGCGATGGTGTATTCGCCCCGCCCTTCTCCGGCGATGTAATCGCGCCCTTCCAGCCGCTCATTCAACACGCGGTACAGACGATGAGCTTCGGTAGAATACCGCTTTTCGGCATAGTCCGACGTGCCTTTGTTATACTTCACAAAGTGGTGCACCTGCCCCAGCATCGGGCCAAGACCGCCCATCTGCCACATCAGCCATTCCATCATGCGCCAGCATTCCGGCCCCTCGCACGAGAACTTTCCGTATTTGTCGGCGAGATAAAGCATGATCGCCCCGGTCTCCATCAGGGTCTGGCCGGTGTCGTGATCGACAATGGCCGGAATCCGGTTGTTCGGCGCAATCTTCAAAAAATCGGGGGCGAACTGTTCATCCTTGGAAATGTCGATTGAATGCGTGGTGTAGTCGATCCCAAGCTCTTCCAGCAGGATTGACACCTTACGCCCATTCGGCGTGGTCCATGTGTAAAAATCAATCATCGTGTTCCTTTCGATTGAGCCAATCAGATCGCCGTCAGGCGTCGGCGGTCATAGAGTTGAGGGTGGATTGAAGATGCGTTCGCATTGCCTTTTGCGCGGCGGGCCGGTCCCTGTTTTCAAGCGCGGCAACAATCTTTTCGTGTTCACGGAATGAATGATAATTTGTTGGTGGCGCGCCATCTGACGGGCTTAGCCGGCGCCAGACCACCACGGTACGCACGCCGTTCACGATTTTGAACAAATCATACAGCAGCGGGTTGCCTGCACTTTTTGCGATCAAATCATGAAAGGCCGCATCCAGTTCTTCGTATACGCGCCAGCTGCGCGCGTTTGGCATGGCATTGCACAGGCGACGCAGTTCCGACAACTGTCGGGGCGTAGCGTGCAACGCTGCCATCTGCGTCAGCTCGGGCTCTAGCGCCAGACGCGCCACCATTGCTTCGTGCGGGCCGGTACGTTCGGCCAAGGCGGCCACGTCACCAACAGCCCCGCCTGAATAGCGAGGCATGACCGGCTGACGCACATAGGTGCCGGATCCGACCTTGCGCTCCAACCGTCCTTCAGCCTCAAGAACCAGCAACGCGTTGCGCAGATCTGCCCGGCTAAGCCCCAGCATCGACGCCAACTCGCGCTCAGGCGGGAGCTTGGTGCCTTCGGACAGTTCAGCCGTGGCGAACCAGGCCCGAACGCGATCCAGTGACTTCGCGCTCATTGGTGCACCATTACATTTTTATTAGCCGACAAACCCGCTACATCTGTGCGCAGAACGTCCGATTTACTTCTATACAAGCTGAATTACCTCATATACTAATGTCACGAGCCACTTGGTTGCTCATTTCGCATCATTGGTCAACCTTTAAATGAGAATTCCCCAAAATGACCCTGACATCGACCGACGCAACCCCGGACACCAAAACCAACCAACCCGTTCCTGACACGATGCAGGCCTGGGTTCTGGGCGATCCGGAGGAGCTTAAGCGCGTTGAAAAGCCAGTGCCAACCCCCGGCCCGTCCGAGGCATTGGTACGCGTCGATGCCGTGGCGATCTGCGCCACCGACCTGGAAATTCTGACATATGGCACGCCGGCGCTGGTCGAAGGCGGCGCGCCGTTCAACAAGAATTTCACCATCGGACATGAATACATGGGCACAGTCGCGGCCCTTGGCCCCGGCGTTGATGAATTCGAAGTGGGTGACCGCGTGACGGTTGAAGTGCACGCAGGCTGTGGCCAGTGCAAACGCTGCCGGATGGGCATGTATACGTCGTGCCACAACTATGGCCTGAACTATGGCGACAAGAACAAGGGCCACCGGGCCAACGGCTTTACCACCAACGGCGGCTTTGCCGATTATGTGGTGAACAACATCAACACGATGATCCGCGTGCCCGATGCCATGACCGACGAAGAGGCGACGCTGGTCGTCACCGCCGGGACTTCGATGTACGGATTGACCGAGTTGGGCGGGCTGGTTGCGGGCGAAAGCGTTGTTGTCATCGGCCCCGGCCCCATCGGCCTGTTGGCCGTCGCTGTTGCCAAGGCGCTTGGCGCCGCTCCCGTCGTCATGGTCGGCACCCGCGAAAACCGCAACAAGATCGCGCTTGAACTGGGCGCGGACGTCGCAATTGACGCGCGCTCAGAAGATGTCGTGGCGCGGGTCAAGGAACTGACCGGCGGGAAAGGCGCAGACTATGTCGTGGACTGTGCTGGCAACGAAACCACCGCCAATCAGGCCGTCCACATGACTAACCGAGGCGGCAAAATCTGTCTGGCCGCCTTCCCGAAAAAGCCCGTACAGTTCGATCTGGGGTATCTGGCGGTCAACAACATCTATCTTTACGGCATTCGCGGCGAAGGGCGGTCTGCAACCCACCGGGCCATGGCGTTCATGGCCGAAAAGCGGTTCGACGCCTCGAAAATCCACACTCACACGTTCCCCATGGACGACCTGCCCACGGCCTTTAAATATGCCCGCGAGCGGATCGACGACGCCATCAAGGTCGTCGTATCGAACCGCACCTGATAAAATCGACAGAAACCAAGTAACCAAAGACCGGAATTTCCTGATGAGCAAAGCCCGTCGCGGTATATATGCCGCCGCTGTCACCCCGTTTAACGCCGACGGATCGATGAACTTCGCCAAATCGATCGCCTATTGCCAGTACCTGATGACGGATGGCGGTTGTGACGGCGTCGCGCCAACAGGCACCACCGGCGAAGGGACATCGGTCGCGATGCGGGACCGGCTGGCCCTGCCCACCGCCTTTGCCGAGGCCGGGATTGAAACTGATCGGGTCATCTTTGGCACCGGATCGCCGGCCTCGGGCGACTGTGTCGACCTGACCCGCGCCGCCATCGACGCGGGGTTCAACAACGTGCTGGTGTTACCACCCTATTATTACAAATCGCCCTCGGATGACGGGCTGTTCAACTATTACGCCAATCTGGTCGAAAAGATCGGTCGCGACGATCTGCGGGTGTATATGTATCATTTCCCACAAATGACCCAAGTGCCGCTCTCACCCGATCTGGTAACACGGCTGCGCAAGGAATTCGGTCAGGTCATCGCCGGGCTGAAGGACAGCAGCGGCGATTTCGAACAATCCCGCGCTATCGTTGAGGCCACCGGCGGCGTTGCGGAAGATTTCGACGTCTATCCGTCCTCGGAAGCGATGCTGTGGGACGGGCTGGATATCGGCACGGCTGGTATCATCTCGGGCTCGACCAATGCGTTCGGGGCCAAGGCGCAAGCTGCGTTGCAAGCCCCTGCAGGCACCGAACGCGACGCTGCAATGGTGGCCGTCAAAGCCGCCCGCACGATGGCATCCGGATATCCGCTGATGGCGGCGATGAAACAGGTCGAAGCCTGGCGCACCGGTGATGATGACTGGACCCGCATGGCCCCACCGCTTCTGCCACTCAGCGACGCCCAGCAGGCATCGTTGAAGGCTGATATCGCCGCGTTGGACTAAGCCGAAAGGACCCTTCCATGCCCGCCTACTGGATAGCCCGTTCAAAGATCAATGACCCGGTCGCCTATAAGAAATACACTGACCGGGTGCCCGAGATTATCGCCAGTCATGGCGGTACCGTTCTGGCGCGGGGCGGCGATTATCAGATCATGGAGGGGCCTGAAAAGTTCCACCGCTTTGTCGTCATCGAATTCCCGACGATGGAGGCTGGCGTGTCCTGCTTTCAGTCCGATGAATACAACGATGCCGCCCGCCATCGTCGCGAAAATGGCGCGGGCGAGGTTGAAACCGTGATGGTCACCAGCGGCGACGCAACCGTTTAAGTCTTAGCGCAAAAAAGGATCCAAGCCATGGTCAGCGAAATCATCATGCACGAACAAGGTGCGCCATCGGTGATGCATCTGGTTGAGGTCGATCTGGCCCTGCCCGGCCCCGGCGAGGTTCAGATCGAACAGACCGCGATTGGTCTGAACTATATGGATGTGTACCAAAGGTCCGGCCATTATCCTATGCCACTGCCCAGCAAACTGGGGCTTGAGGCGGCAGGAGTCGTGACGGCTATCGGCCCGGATATTGACGATATCAAAATCGGCGACCGGGTCGCATATGCCGGTGCGCTTGGGTCTTATGCCACGCATCGCAATGCCCCTGCTGCCCGGGTAGTTCCGCTGCCCGACGGTGTTTCGGATGAGGTCGCAGCGGCCGTTCTGATGAAGGGCATGACCGTTGAATACCTGCTGAACCGCACCCACAAAGTTGGCTCCGGAGAGGACATCCTGTTCTGGGCCGCTTCGGGCGGTGTCGGACAACTGGCCGGTCAATGGGGCAAGCATCTGGGCGCGCGGATGATCGGTGTCACATCGGGCCCGCAGAATTGTGCGGATATCCTTAAACTGGGGTATGACGCCGCGATTGACCGCAAGTCGGAAGACGTCGCTGCACGGGTTGCCGAGCTGACGAACGACAAAGGCGTGCGCGTGGTCTATGACAGCATCGGCGCGGCCAGCTTTGAGGCCTCGATCGCGTCGCTTGCGACCTATGGTCTGTTCGTGTCTTTCGGCGCGACAACCGGTGAAGCGCCCGCTGTTGCGCCCGGATTGCTCCAGAAAAGCGGATCGCTGTTCTTTACCCGCCCGACCTTGGCCGATTACGTCGGCCCGCGCGCCGATCTTCTGGCGTCGGCGGCGGCAGTGTTCGATATGGTGGAAAAGGGCGTCCTGACGGTCAACATCAACCAGCGTTTTGCACTGGCCGATGTCGTAAAGGCGCATGAAGCACTGGAAAGCGGAACGACCACCGGATCCACGATCCTGGTGCCTTGATGTCAGGCCAGTCGCGTTCAGACCTGATCGCGCGGCGACATGTGGGGCACGGTTTCACCGGTTTCGGTAAATGTGCGCGTTACGTCGCGCGCGCCATAGATCCACAGGATGACCAGCCGCCCGTCTCCGACATTTCGAAAGTAATGCGGGGCGTTGGCCGGAACAAAGGACGTGTCCATCGGCCCGACAATCGTGGTCTTGCCATCAACCATCGCCTCGGCAGTGCCCTCCAGAATCGTGACCTGTTCGGCGCAGTTGTGGGTGTGCAGCGGCGCGCCACAGCCTTTGGGAAACACGGTCGTACCCGTGGTGAACGGCGTTTCTTCCGCGTTGCCCTTGCCGACCATAAGACGTGTTTCCACGCCATCGCCCCGGCTGAACACGTCGATCTCGTCATATCCGATGATTATTCCGCCTGACATGGCTGGTCCCTTTCTTCGCAATATCTAACTGACTGATCCCGGAGGCGTCTTGATGACCCAGCCCACCGAAACCGTTTCCCTGCAACATCTTTCGCAATTCATCGCACAGGCCTTTGTCGCCTGCGGAATGCCCGCCGGTGACGCTGGAAAGGCGGCGGACCTGATGGCGAAAGCCGACCTGATGGGTAAGGATGCCCACGGCGTGTTCCGCTTGCCGCAATACATCCAACGCATCAAAGCGGGTGGTATGAACGTCACGCCATCGTTTCGCCTGATCGAAGATCGAACCTCGACCGCATTGATCGATGGTGACAATGGGTTGGGCCATCTGGTGATGAGCCATGCCGCTGATCTGGCGATGGAAAAGGCCGAGAAGACCGGTATTGCCTGGGTCGGAGCGCGCCATTCTAACCATGCGGGTCCGGCGGCGCTGTACGCGATGAAGCCGCTGGAACGCGACATGATCGGCATCTATGTCGCAGTTGGCAGCGCCAACCACTTGCCGCCCTGGGGCGGGACCGAGATGTTGCTTTCGACCAATCCGATTGCTTTTGCGATCCCGTCCGGAACCAATCCGCCCATCGTTCTGGATATGGCGACGACGGTGGCCGCTTATGGCAAGGTCAAGACGGCCGCGCAGCGTGGTGAGACGATGCCCGAAGGCTGGATGATCGACAAGCTCGGCAATCCGTTGACCGACCCCACTCGTGCCAGCGAAGGCTTCCTTCTGCCGATTGGCGGACCCAAGGGATATGGGCTGGCGCTGATCTTTGGTATTCTGGCAGGGACGCTGAATGGCGCCGCCTTCGGTCGGGATGTGATTGATTTCAATGCGGATGACACGACCACAACCAACACTGGTCATTTTGTCATCGCACTGGACATCAAAGCGTTTGCAGATCCTACTCTGTTCAAGGCCGGTATCGACAAGGTCTGGGATGAAATGAAATCCTCGCCCCGGTTGCCAGGCGTTGATGAGATCCGCTTGCCGGGCGAAGGGTTGGCCAAAACCACGCGGGCCCGCAGACAGTCCGGCATTCCGATCCCTGCCCCGTTGAGAGGCAAGCTGGACACGCTCGCACGCGATCTGAACATTGCGACGCTCTGACATCCTTACCCCCTAAACTTTTGATTTAAAATGAAACTGGCCGGATGAACCGGCCAGCTTGGTGTGATGATACGGCCAGTCCGCACCATCCGATTTTCAAATTACTGGGTCAGGGATTCAACCAACGCCTTGTAATCCACGGTCTGCTGTTCGCGCATTACCTGGTATCCGGGACCGTCGATCAGATCGATGGTTTCGTTCAAACGACCCATCATCCTCTTGAAAGTCTTGTCTTCCATCAACTGCGTAAAGGCTTCGTTCAGGGTGGCCAGGACGTCAGCCGGCGTGTCGGCAGGTGCGAGAACCACACGGTGCATGAAGCCCACATCACCGCCAATACCAAGCTCGGCAAAGGACGGGACATCATCAATCATGCGCTCGTTGCCAGCCGTTGCCAGAATGCGGATTTTACCTGCATCCACCTGTGCACCCAACGTCGAGGGGAAGCCCATCGTGATATCCGCATCACCCGACAGCAAAGCCTGCATTGCGGGTCCACCACCTTTGTAGGGAACGAGGTTGAACTGGGTTCCGCTGGCTTTCATGATCTGGGCTGCGGGGACAAACAAGGCGCCCCAGTTGCCGGAATGTGCCATCTGGATGCCGCCGGGGTCGGCTTTGGCGGCTGCGATCAGGTCGTCATAGGTCTGGTAGGGGCTGTCGGCGCGTACGACGATGCCGATCGGAGCATAGTTGACCCGTGCGACCGGGACAAAATCCTTGAGCGGATCATAGGGCAGGTTTTCGACGTGCTGCTGCAGCATGTCGATATAGTTGTGTGTAAACAACAACGTATAGCCGTCAGCTTTGGAATTGGCGACCTCTTGCGTGCCTTTCTGACCACTTGCGCCCGGAGTCAGACGCACGATCATGGCCTGGTTCAGGTATTGCGGAATGATCGAGGTGATGACACGCGCGTTCAGGTCATGCGAGCCGCCCGCGCCAAGTGGGATCACCATGGTGATCGGCTTTTCCGGGTACTCGGCCTGGGCCGTCCCCATGGTCGCGGCAAGCGCAAAGCCCGCCCCGGTGATCGCCATCGCGATCCGTCTTGTTACCGTTTTGTACATGTTGTTTCCTCCCATTTTTCCGTTTTGTACAATTTGTTCCGGCCCCTAATGACCAGATTGACCGGTCTTATCCCGGTACGGTTGTCTGCATTCTCCTCCACAGCAGATAACCGATGATCGGGGTTGCCATCAGGATTCCCAGCGCGCCGAAGCGTTCGCTGAACAGGAAGCCGATGGTGTTGTCATTGCCCATCGCGACGGTCTGGCCAAAAGCGTACTCCATGGGTGGCCCAAGGATAAAGCCCATCACCATTGGCATGACATCGAACTTGCCGATCCGCGCGAGGATTCCGAAGATGCCAAAACCAACCAGCATCAGCAGATCGACCGGATCCGAGCGGAACACGTAAGCTCCGGCAAAGGCGAACATGATGACGATGGGGATCAGGACCGATGTCTTGATCATCACCAGTCGCGAAAAGAACGGGATCGACAGATAGCCGATCACAAGGAACATCAGGTTGGCGAACACCATCGCGATCAGGATCGCAAAGACGGTTGCCCCCTGTTGATCAAACAACTCAGGCCCCGGGCGCAAACCCTGCGCCACGAAGGCCCCCAAAAGGATCGCGGTGACATTGTCGCCGGGGATGCCCAGCGTCAGCAATGGCACCAATGTTGGCCCGTTCACCGCGTTGTTGGCGGCTTCGGCGGCAGCCACGCCTTCCAGTTCGCCCTCGCCAAAGGTTTCGGGATGATCCGAGGCGTTCTTGGCCGCTGAATATCCCATCATCGCGGCGACCACCTGCCCCAGACCGGGAATGATGCCAATGCTGGTGCCAATCACGGTCGAGCGCACGATGGTGCGGAAACACCGCTTGAACTCGGCGAGGCTCAGCCGCTCGCCAACCAGCGTGGCAAGTTGGCGGACCTGCTGGTGACGCATCGCAGCACCGGCGATTTCAGGGATCGCAAAGACGCCGATCAGCATCGGCAAGAGCGGGATGCCCGATTTCAGATCGAACAGGCCAAAAGTGAACCGCTCAACCCCGCCCAAGGGGTCTGTCCCGATAAAGGACAGCCACAGCCCGACGCACATCATCATCAGGCTTTTGACCGGGTCGGTGCCCGAGGTCACGGCGATGATCACAAGGCTCATCAACAGCACGGCGAACAATTCCGGCGGGCCGAATTGCATGACCAGATAGGCGATTGGGAAGATCATGAAGATCGTGAAAATATCGCTGGTGGTGTCGCCGAACACCGAAGAAAACAGCGCCATATCAAGCGCTTTGCGTGACTGGCCTTTCTTGGTGAGGGCAAAGCCATCAACTGAGGTGGCAACAGCCGCCCCGGTGCCCGGCATCGACACAAGGATCGCCGGAATGCTGCCGCCAAAGATGCCGCCCTTGTAGACGCCCAGCAGGAACGGGATGCCCACAACGGGGTCCAGAAAGAACGAAATCGGCAACAGGATGGCCATCGCCATCAGCGTGGTGAATCCGGGCAAAGCACCGACCAGCATCCCGCCGAACAGGCCAGCCGCCATCAGGGCAAACGTGTCCACACGCAGAGCCATTCCAAAGCCGGTGATGAACTGCTCAAGCATCCCGAACCCTCTTGTTCATTGTTATTTCAGTATTTTGGAGCATGGTCAGCTCAGCAGCCTTGCGTAAAAGAGTTCGAGTACGTCCAGCTCGGGCAGTGATACGGCCAGCAATCGCGTTGCCGCGAGGTACAACAGGACGGGCGCCACGAGGGACAGGATGATGATTTGAAGGATCGAGCGGTTTCCAACCAGCCACGACAGCGCTGCCATGGTCATTGCGGTCGAAATGAAGAAGCCAAGCGGCACCATCGACAGCGCGTAAAAGGTCAGAATGGCAAAGAACACTGTGCCCTCTTGCCAGCCACGGGTGTTGATCCCGACGCTGAAAGGCGACGGTGTTTCGCGGAAGCGGCTAACCAGAAACACGGCGCTGAGGATCGCCAGAAGCGACAGCACGATGTTGGGGAACATGCTGGGCGGGATCGCGGTCATCGACCGGCCCATCAGAGTTTTGGGTGGCGCAACGAGCGACCCAAGGAACAGGATCGCGGTGCCTGCCAGCACCATAAACGCGATGGCAAGCAGGACGTCGACCGATATCCTGTCCTTCAAGGTCATGCTGTATCCTTTTGATATCGTTTAGTGTCTGTCATGAATGCACTGCTTTCAGGTCGGATTCGAACATGTCGATCAGATCCGGGTTAAACCGGGCGCGCATGGCGGCGACCTGATCACGGGTGGCTTCGCGAAACATCGCGCGTTGCTTGGCCGTCAGTTCGATCAGCTCGACGCCGTCCTTGGCCATGGCCTCGGCGCAGGTTGTATCGTCGTCTTCGGCAAAGCGGCGTTGGGCTTTGGTCGCTTCGGCCACGGCTGTTTGCACGGCCTGGCGGATGTTATCCGGCCATGCCGCGACCTGGTCTTTGTTGAACAGGACGATGGCGACACCCAGCAAATGCCGGGTCAGCGTGATGTGGCGATGGGTTTTATGCAGGTCGAAGTTATAGATATTGGTCAGTGGGTTTTCCTGCGCATCGACGGTACCGTTTCTGACCGCTTCGGGCAAATCGCGCACATCGATCTTCATCGGATCAAAGCCAAGGGCGCGGAACACGCGCTGGTGGTCTTCGTTGGCGAGGGTGCGGATTTTCAGGCCCTCGCAATCTTGGGGTTGGCGCAGGGGGTGATTGGCCGAGATGTTGCGCAGGCCGTTGTCCCAATAGCCCAGCACGGTATATCCGGTGCGCGCTTCGACTTCTTTCGCCAGCCACGCACCAAGGGCTCCGTCTAGAACGGCATAGGCGTGGGCGCGGTCGGGGACGACGAAATGCTGATCGAACAAGCCCAGTTCGGGCACCCGGTCAGCGAGATAGCTGGACGAGAAATAGCAGCCCGAGAGATCGCCAGCTTCGGTCAGAGACAGCAGGTCAGCGGCCTTGTGGCCGCGGGCGACGATGTTCTGATCGAAGGTGACCTCGACCGCGTCGCCCGCTTCGCGTTTGATAGCCTCGCACAGGATGCGGGCGGCGCGGGTGTGGACCGAGTTGTCGCCCTGATAGCCGCCGAAAGTGATCTTGGTGACCATCAGGTGAGTTCCCGCATCAGTTCGTCCGCATCGACCGGCAATTGCACCGCCTCGCCGCGTTTGGCGGACAGATCCATCGCCATGGTGGTCAGCAGGTTGCGGTGGCCGTCAGCGGCGGTGGCGTGGGGGGTGGCCTGACCGGTGTAGATCCGCTGGTACCACGAATTGGTTTCTTCGCGCATCGGCCCCCAGAGTTGATCCAGGTGCAGATCGCCCGGCGGATAGCTGGTCAGGAATTCAACATGGCGGGCGGGCGCGGTATAGCCTTCGGGAGCGTACCCGGCGCCTTGGGCAAAGTTGGTGGCCATGACCAGATCGCGGTGGGTGTCTTCGATGTCGATGACACCTTCGGAGCCGACAATGCCGATCTCGATGCCATAGACCGCGCCGGGCCAGACTTCGGGCAGCGCCCACGAGATGTTCATGGAAAAGATCGAGCCGTCATCCATGGTGAAGACGCCAAAGGTGGAATCCTTGGTGCCCCATTCGCCCAGCACCTTGTCGGTTGACTGGGCGTAGACGGATGTCGGCGTTTTGCCTTCGAGCAACCATAGCGACATGTCGAGGCTGTGGGTGCCCGACACGACCATGGGTGTCAGCGTGGCGCGTTCCTGCGTGCGCTGGACAGTGGCGATGGGCACCATCTTGTTCATGAAGGCGCGGGTGACGACCGAATGCACATCGCCGATCTGACCGGTGATCAGACGTTCTTTGACGGTCAGGAAGCGGCGGCGGAACCGGTTGGTATACCCCACAACGGCATCGACGCCGGCGGCATTGATCGCGTCAAGGATCTGTTGCGACTGGCGGGCATCGGTGGCCAGCGGCTTTTCGATAAACAGGTCATGGCCCTTTTCGATGGCCAGCATCGTGGGCGCGAAATGAAAGTTTTCGTCTGTGGCGATGATGGTCGCCGTGACCTCGGGGCGGTTCAGAAGTTCGCGGAAATCCGTGGTGAAGAAATCGGCATCGACATCGTCGCGCAGGGCGCCGCCGATGTCGGATTTCAGATCACATAGCCCGATCCAGCCAACGCCCGGATAGTCCCGCGCCAGCTTGGCCCGGATCCGTCCGATTGTGCCGCATCCGACAACCGCCAAACCAATTTGCTTGCGATCTTTATGGTTCATATTTCCCCCCATCATCGATTTTACAGCATCTACGCCCGTTTTACCGGTTTTTATTACTGTCGCCGAGCTTTGCTGTTGGAACAACTTATGTTTGTTTATGTCGGCAATCATATTTCCTGATGGCCGACGATGACCGTTATTCTGCAGGAATATCCCCTGTGGGCGTGGTTCTGGCCGAGCGCAGGGCGCGCACAACGCCTTCGAAAATCACGAACAGGATCACGATCAACAGGACCGTCCCGATCCATTGCGAGGCGATGAAACCAAGGCTTTTATCCTCAAAGATCATCAGGGACCGGCGCAGGTTTTCATCGGCAAGCGGGGCCAGGATGACCCCCAGCACCACCGGCGCGACCGGAAAGCGGAAGACGGTCATCAGCCAGCCTGCGACTCCAGCGGCAAACATGATCCAGACATCGAAGATCGATAGTTTGACGCTGTACGCGCCAATCACGCAGACCGGGATGATCAGTGGCATCAGGATACCGCGCGGCAGGCTGAACAGTTTCACGCATGGGGCGATCAACACAAACGCAGCCATATACATCAGCATGTTCGCCACGATCAGGGCCGCGTAGATGAAATAGATCAAGCCGGGGTGATCGATTTCGATCGTTGGGCCGACCACCACGTTTTTGAGCGTCAGCGCCGCCAGCAAGGCCGCTGCGGCCGCGTTACCCGGGATACCCAAAGCCAGCGTTGGCAACATCGATCCGCCGATATTGGCGTTGTTGGCGGTTTCGGCGCAAACCAGGGCCTCGTAACTGCCTTTGCCCCATTTCGCCTTTTCGTCCGGCTTGGCGCGTCTGCGCCCGATGTCATAGGCGAGAAACGAGGCGACGTTGGCCCCTGCCCCCGGTATCGCGCCGATGACGGTGCCCAGAATACCCGACCGTGTGGCCGACGGGGCGAACCGGACCAGCCGTTTCAAGGGGGGAACAATTCGGCCCACTTTGGTGGGAATGGTCGGCGCGCTGCGCGACGGCAGCGTGCGCAAGATCTCGGCCATGCCGAACAGGCCGATCAGCACGGCGACATAAGAAATCCCGTCATAGAGCGCCATGCTGTCAAAGGTGAAGCGCGGCACCGAATGGATGGAATCGTACCCGACCAGCGCAATCAGGATTCCGACCCAGCCGGCAATCCAGCCTTTGAGCGGCATGCTGCCCGCAGCCATCGATCCGGCCACCATGATGCCGACGACCGCCAGCAAGAACATCTCCCACGAGCGGAAGTTGAGGGCGAAAGACAGCACCAGCGGGATGAACATGATTAGAACGATGATGCCCAGCATGCCGCCCATGAAGGACGCGGCGATTGCCGTGCCCAGAGCCTGTCCGCCTTCGCCCCGTTGGGCCAATTGGTGACCCTCGATCATTGTCGGCACGGCGTCGGGCGTGCCCGGAATGTTGATCAGTACGGCGGATATCGCGCCGCCGAATACGCTGCCGGTATAGACGCCCAGCATGAAACAGATGGCTACGTTTTGCTCCATCCCGGCTGACAGGCCGATCAGAAGGCCCATCGCCATCGTGGTCGAAAGCCCCGGGAGCGCGCCCCAGATGATGCCAAGGCACACGCCAGCAAGCGACATGGCCAGCAGGCCCGGTGACAGGACCAGAAGAATGGCTTCGAAAATGGTCACGTTCAGAACCCTCCGGGCAGCGGAATGGCAAAAACTTTCTGGAAGACAACGGACAGTACCAGCGTCCAGCCCACCGAGATGATCGTGGTGATCCAGACCGGGCCGCGCCACGAGACCTGAATGATGGCCGCCAGCGCGATCATCGTCGCAGGCTCAAACGCGCTTAGCGTGAAATAGGCACCGCCGACGGTGAACCCGTATTGGAAGGCCAGAAAATGCAAAGCGCCGATATAGCAGGCGATGGCCGAGGCCAGCGCCAGTACGCGCAGGTTTTCGTCAAATGTGCGGTCTTCGATCGGGGCGACATAGGTGCCCGCGCGATGGCGTTTCAGCGCCGTGAGGCCAAGGAACAGCGCCATCACGCAAAGCGAGGCCGCAGTCATGAACGGCAACAACCCGGGGGCTGTGCGCAGATCGCCCGGGACAGGCAGGTTCACCGATGCGACCATCACAACGACGGACAAGGCGACCAGAAAGACGGTGGCGATCAGGTCGAGTTTTGGGGATGCGTACCCTGACCCGGCTTCTTCGCCCTCAAAGACCACGGGGTCGGCCGGAACTTGACTCATGGTCAAATTCTCCTGTTATTCAGGGGGTTGGGCGGGCGCGCCGCCGAAACAGCACGCCCAGGGAGAAAGTCGTCAGCCTTTGATCGGCGGCGGCGTGTAGCCTTGCGGCGGCCACCAGCTTTCGAAGTCTTCTGGCTTGGGCAGGCCCAGTTCTTCGGCGGTTTTGACCTTGGCGCCGATCTGGTCCTGGAACTTGTTGAAGATGTCGACGGTGATCGCCTCCATCAGTGCGCCTTCGCGGTCTGCTTCCTCACCGATTTTGATGTCGGATTCGAAATACTTCTTGCCCAGCATCTCCTGGAACCCGTCCGAGCTGGCGGCGGCACGGAAGCCGTCTGCGATCTGTTGCAGCACGTCGGCCGGGATGTCGCGCGGGACAAGGAAGTTATAGGTCGCGCCAACCGGCAGGATCTTGCGGCTTTCGGGCAGGATCGTCGCGATAGATGGCATGACGGTGCCATTTTCAAGCGTGATGTCGTTCAGGCTGGTCTGGCAGAGATTGCGCAATTCGCCCGCGCGGACCAGATCGACGTGTTCATGCACACCACCCCCGGCGATATCGGTTTCGCCTTGCAGACCGGCAAGGGTCGCGGGTTTGCCGCCTTTGTAGGGAACGTATTTGAGCTCGATCCCGGCGATGTTGGCGACGATCAATGCCAGTTCGTGCCACACACCCCCGGTGCCCGAGGTCGAGATCGAGACTTTGCCGGGGTTGGCTTTGGCGTCGTCGATCATGTCCTGCATGGTCTGGTACGGTGAATCCTTGCGCACCGACCAGCTGGCCAGCGCGTTGCCAGCCTTCATCGGCACCCAGTCTTCCCATGGGGTGAACTCGGCGTGGCCCAGAACCCGCACGAACCGGTTGTAATTCGCGCCACCAAGGATGGTGTAGCCGTCGGGGCGTTGCGATCCGACATATTGCGTGGCGACGCCGCCGACCGCGCCGGGTTTGTTCAGCACGTTGATCTTCCAGCCCTGCGCAGCGGCCATTTCTTCGGCCAGTTTGCGCATGATGGTGTCAGTGCCGCCGCCAGCGGAATACATGACGACCAGATTAATCGGGCGCGACGGATAGGTTTGCGCGAGCGCGCTGCCGGGCATCGTGATCTGCATGGCGGCCAGCCCTGCGGCGGACCCAGCAAGGAAACCCCTGCGGTTCAGTTTGGACTCGGTGGTCATTTGTTTCTCCTCCCAGAATGCGGCGACGGTTTGGCCCGTCCCCTGCTTAGTCGCCGTCCGTTTGGCGGCTTGCGAACTGGCGATCTGTGCCAGATCCGCGATAGTGCCTTTCCTCCAGAAAGGCGGTCACTTCGGGTTCGACATCGGTTTCCATCAACGCGTTCCAGCGGTTGTTGAATCCGAACAGCGCGATGACGGCCCCGATTTCGACGATCTGTTCGTCGCTGAAATGCTGACGCAGCGCCGCGACGTCTTCGGGTGCGGCATACGACGGGCATTGCCCGCCAGTCAGCGCCACGCGCAAGGCGGCACGCTCTGGTTCACTGAACACGGGCGAGGTTTCGAACTCCCAGATCGCGTCAAGCTTTTCCTGCGGCACACCGTTGTCCGCACCGTTCTTGAACGTGTGGGCCGAGCAATAGGTACAGCCATTCGACAGGCTGGAGACATGCGCCACCATCCACCGCAGAGCCGGATCAACCGTGCCGTCGGGGTTGCGAACAACGGCCCGGATCAGGGCCAGAACGGCGCGGGCAATCTCGGGTCGGTGCGACAGGGTCAGCATCGAGTTCGCTGTGAACCCCGTGGCCGAGGCCAGCCACGCAATGTCGTCGGCAACTTCGACACCTTCCGAGCGTGTCAGTGGATTTACATGCGGCACCTTTGATCCCCCAAGAGATTGAAACCGGCGGCACCCGCGATCATTTTCGCATTGGTGAACCTATTTCAACGTGACTTCATATTACCAGCCATTGAACATTAACTTTGCTGGTATGGCAATTTTATTTGAAGAAAAACCGACTTTTACAGCAAAATAGTCAGCATTGGTGTGCCATATTGGTTAACCAATATCACTCACCCAACACGCAAGTCACTCATCCCCCGTTCGTCGGAGGATTGGCGCAAAGGTGTTTTCGTTTTTGGAGCGTCTCAGCGTGATCTGCAGGTCGAGACGAATCGCGGCCATGTGCAGGACTGACCGGTTAACTGGGTCGGGCGATGGATGAGCCCGACACCGTCACAACCCGAAATGATCCCGACACGCCTGACAGCCCTGGCGGATTTCCTGGCTGAGTTCCTGTTCAAACATCTGGACCGGCTTGGACGATGCGCGCGCTGCCGGTTCGATCAACAGATAGTCGACACGCAGATCAGGTTCTGTCACGGGGATCAGATCATAATTCGGATCCCCCAGATTTGGCAGGCACAGGCACCCCGGTAAGACCGAGTTCCAATCGCCCCGCTCGATCATGTCGAGCGTGGTGATCATGCTGTCCAGTTCCATCACCGTGTGGGCCGACTGGCAGAAGTTTTCGAGATATTGGTCGATCTTTGCCCGCCGCGCATTTTCCGGGCCCGGCAGAACAAGGTTCATCGAGGGGGCCGTGGCGAGGGTTTCAAGACGCGGCTTGTCACCCCCCTGCCCGGGACGCGACACAAGGATTTCAACGTCAGTGTCCAGAAAGGTTGACCGCAATCCGGTGGGCTGTTCGCCGCCCGGCACCACGGCAAGGTCAAGTTCGTCATTGGCGACCATCTGAGTCAGAACAGCGCTGTAGCCTTCGGTGATTTTGACATCGACCAACGGGTTCTGACGGGAAAACCGGATCAGCACAGGCGCCAGGATCGAGCGCGCGAAGGTTGGCATGATGCCGGCGCGGACTGTCCCGACAAGTTTGTCGGCCTGATCGTTGACATCAAGTTCGAGTTCACCAATTTCAAGCAAAACGCGGGCTGCGCGCCAGTATATCCGCTCGCCTGCTTTGGTCGGGACAACACCTTTCGAGGTGCGCTCGAACAGCTTGACGCCAAGGATTTCCTCCAGATCCCGGATCTGCATGCTGACCCCGGATTGCGTCGCATGCACTTTGGAGGCGGCAGCGGTGACGGATTTCTGTTCATAGACCGCAACGAAGAACCGAAGATGTTGAAGTTTCAGGTTTTTCATGCGTGCTCTGCGCCCTTTCCCGCGTCGCCCGACAGTTGGGCAGGTGTACTTGTGTCCCGCACCGGGATCATTGCGTCAAGCTTAGCGCGAACCAAAGCAACACCGGAAGGCAGGCGAATGTCAGCAGGGTCGACACCACAACGGCACCGGCAATCGGGCCGGCATCGGGGCGAAACCGTTGCGCATAGACATATGTCACGATGGCAGATGGCATGGTCGCCATCAGGAAGACGGTTCCGGCAAACTCGCCCGTCAGATCGAACAGCTTGATGACGGCCAGCGCCGAAATCACACCGATGATAAGCCGCCCAACCGCCGTGATCACCGCTGGTTTCAAGTCGGCAATGCGCAGCGTGGCCAGCGAATTGCCCAGCATGATCAGCATCGCCGGGATCATCATGCCGCCCAGGATTTCGGTGGTTGAGGCCAGCGTGGTCGGCACTTCGACCCCGGTCGCGACAACGATCAGAACCGCAGCAACGGCATAGATCAGCGGCTGGCGCAGCAGAAACCCGACCCGAAAGCTGCCCGAGGCGATGGCATATCCGATCGTGTGCTGGATCAGGGCGATGACGAAGAAATAGGAGATCCCCAGTTTCAAACCGCTTGGACCAAAGGCCAACAGCACAAGCGGCAGGCCCATGTTGCCGGAATTCGGCAGGACAAGGCTGGGCAGAAACGTGCGGATCGACATGCCGGACAAAAACAGCAGGCCCAGGCTGAGCACGGTTGCGATGCAGACGCAGACCACAGCGGACCCGGCCATGAGCGATAGCATTTGCGGAGTCACGTGAAGCGAGGTCAGCGTTGAAAAGATCAGCGCCGGGGTGGCGACCATGATGACGATGGTGCCCAGCGTTTCGATATGCAGCCCTTCGACGCGCCGCCCCATGACATAGCCGATCAGCGTCATGATGCAGATCGGCCCGATGGTGTTGAGAGTTGTCAGAAGCACGCGCTTGTCCCGTTTCCCTGTGCGGTTATCGGGCCAATCGCTCAGGCCGAAACGGCAACTTCATTTGCGCGGATCGCCGCGACCAGTTCGCTGACCCGTTGCGCGTTGTCGCGCGCCAGGGTTCCGTCGGCATTGTGCAGGTTGTTTTCAAACCCGATCCGGGCTTTGCCTCCAAGGGCGACGGCTTTGACAAGGCAGTCGGTTTCACGCTGGCCAAAAGCGCAGACCGCCCAATTGGCGGTGAGGCCGGTTTGGGTCATCTTGGTCAGATACGGGTCCAGATCTTCGGGGCCACTTTTCTGGCCCTTGGTATAGCGGCCCAGCACCAGCATCGCTTCGAGAGTGGTGGCCGGGATGATGTCCCGGTTCACCAGATCTGCAAGAACAGCGACCTCGTCAGGAGTATACAGGATATGCTGGATGCCGATGCCAGCTTCGGCGGCCCAGTGGAAAAAGGCGCGCACATTGGTTTCGGTTTCGCCATCGGTAATCTCGCGCAAAGCGACCGAGGCGAAATCGGGGCGCAGGTCGCGCAGCAGCGCCTGTTGTTGCTGTGAGGTGTACATGCCGACGGCCTCGGTGGTGATCTGCGCGATCAGGTCGGGCGCGACGAGGGACAGTTCATCCAGCAGTTCGCGGTACAGCCCGGCGTCGAGGCTATGAGCGCCGTGCTTGTCGCGCACGTGCAGATGCGCGCCCCCGGCCCCGGCCTGATGACAGCTGACAACGGTGTCGACCGTTTCGGCGATCGTCACAGGCAGGGCCGGATGATCCTGCTTTCCACGGCGTGCGCCGTTTGGGGCGATCATGATCTGCGGCAGGGTCGACATATGGGGCGAACTCCGGATTCGACGATTACGATATGGTCAGTTGTTCGCCGTTCAGGTCCCAGTTTTCAACCACGCGGGTCCCGGATTCCTGCAGCATTTTGGACACGGCGCAGTGATGGCGCAATTTGTGAGCCATCTCCATCGCCCCGTCGCGCGGGCCGTCATAGGTAACGCGGATCTCAAGCGTCACTTCGGGAAAGGGCACGTCGATGGGGTTGATCAGGCGGGTGCCGTGGCTGTCCATGGTCACGGCGATATCGATATCCATATCGGTGATCGTGATGCCGTTGGCCTTAGCCAGTTTGTTCGAAATCACATGGGTACAGCCCAGAAGCCCCATGAAAACGTATTCGACCGGCATCGGACCTTCATCCGTTCCGCCGCGCTGGATCGGTTCGTCGACCGTGTACGTCTTGCCGCGTGCCGTGGCGTGGGACTTGGTCGATGTATCCTGCCCGCCGGTGACGCTGAATTTCCAGATCGGTTTTTCTTTGACGACGCCCATGGGTCCTCCAAGTGAATTGCCTGTGGCGGGTGTCCCGCCTGCGGTTGTTGATGTTCAGTCGAGTCCGAGAAAGCCGGACACGGCGTTCAGATAGACATCGGGTTTTTCCATGTTCGACAGATGCGCCGCGCCGGGGATGACGACCATGCGGCCATCGGCTGTTTGGTCGGCCATGTTCTGCATGACATCGACCGGGGCGGCCATGTCGTTTTCACCGCCGACATAGAGAACCGGACAGGTGATCGACGGGATACCGGGCAGCAAATCGAGGCTTTGCAGGAAGCGGCCAACACCTTCGTAGCCTTGCGGCGCGGTTCCGCGGATCATGGTGCGGATGTCGTCCAGCATGTCTGCGTTTTCGGGATTGTCGAGGAAGTCCTGCGTGAACCAGCGCCCCAGCGTGGTTTCGCACAACGCGCTAATGCCGCTTTCATGCAGCTTGGCGATGTTGGTGTCCCAGATGCCCTGATACGCCGCAGGGGCATCGGCCCGCGCATCGGCGCAGACCACCCTGTTGATCCGGGGGCCATAATGAATGGCCAAGCCAAGCCCGGTCATTCCGCCCAGCGACAGCCCCATGAAATCAGTGCTTTCAATGCCGAGGTGATCCATCAAGGCAATGACATCACCGGCAAGCTGATCGACGGTATAGGGCGGCGCGGCCGGGGCGCTGGCACCGTGGCCACGCTGATCATAGCGCACCACCCTGCGGCTGGCGCTGAGGGCGGGCATCTGCGGGTCCCACATCGACATGTTGGTCGCCAGCGAGTTCGACAGGATCAGCCAAGGCGCCCCTTCGGGCCCGTCAATCCGATACGAGATCCGGGTGCCGCCGACGCCCGTGATGTCGCCGGTGATTGGGGTGTCGGTCATTGTTCAGAGGCTCCTAGTGCGGTGTTGATTCTGGGCAAAACGTCTTCGGCCATCAGGATCATGGACTGGCGGCCAAGATCATAATCGGTCCAGTCGTGGCCCGCGTAGACCAGTTTGCCAAATGGTCCGGTCACCTCTTGAAACGCAAGAACCTGATCCGCGACGCTTGCCGGATCGCCATGGATCACCAGACGATCAAGCACGTAATCAAGCGTCACGGCGTCATCGTCCATGTTCTGGTCTTCCTTGAACAGGTTCAGACGCCCGCCTGCCCGCATCTTTTTCAAAATCTGGCTGTAATACAGGACATAGGGGCTGCCCGGATCGCGGGCATAACGTTTGGCGGTGGCCATGTCTTTGGCAACGCAGATGTTTTTTGCCACGCTCCAATTGCTGAAATCCGCCTCGCGCCCGCCCTGGGCGCAGCCCTCGGCATAGTTTGGCCAGTGACTGGCCGCCCATTTGGGCAGCAGGAAGTTGGCCGAGATCGGCTCCCACCCGCGGGCGGCCATGGCTGTGACGCCTTTGGAAAACGGCGCGACCACGGTGCCGACGATTGGCGGATGCGGATCCTGATAGGGGCGGATGATGGCGCCCTGCCCGATTTCCGGCATCATGGTGTTCTCGGTCGAGACCTCCCAAAACTCACCCTTCAGATTATAGGGCGGTTCACCGGACCAGATGTCGAGCACCATGTTGATACATTCGATGAACATTGCGTTGCGGTCGCGGTCGAGATTGCCAAAGATCTCGGCATCTGACATCAGCCCGCCGGGCGAGATGCCGAAGTTCAAGCGCCCTTCCAGCATGTGGTCCAGCATCGCGACTTCGGCGGCGACCCGTGCGGGGTGCGAATTGGGCAGGTTGACCGTGCCTGTGCCAAGCCGGATGTTTTTCGTCTCGTAGGCAAGGCTGGCCATAAAGGCGACGGTCGAGGTGATGCATTCGGCGTGATCAGTCGTGTGTTCACCAGCGTATCCTTCGACAAAGCCCAGCTTGTCCGCCAGAATGAACGCTTCGCGATCTTCGCGGATGCTTTGTGATATGGGCTTGCCCAGCGGGTGGATGGGCATGGTGAAGAAGGAAAGCTTCATGTGGCGCTCCTGATCTGATTCCAGCGGTTTCAGTCAGGTTAGTCCGACAGATCAGCTCAGTGACAATGATGCTTTCTAATGGTCTCGATCAAAATTACTGATATGCGCGCCGGGGTTCCGGTATCAGCAAACCTGAAGGAAGGCATAAGAACAAATAAGTTGTTATACTGATGCACCAATTCCTAAATTGAAGCAGAGACTGGGAAAAGGCGCTATCATGAACGCACAAATCACAGACCTTTCGACCAGCGATCTGGACCCGATCGCGCTTCGATCCACCCTTGGGGAATTCGCCACGGGTGTCACGGTCGTCACCACGCTGGGCGATGACAAAGCACCGGTTGGGCTGGCTGCAAACTCATTCACCTCTGTTTCGCTTGATCCGCCGCTGATCCTGTGGAGCCTGTCGCTGAATGCGCCAAGTTTAAGCGCCTTTCGCAGCCATCATGCGTTTTGCGTCAATATCTTATGCCATGAATCCAAGGATTTGGCGTTGCAGTTTGCCCGCCCATCGGATGACAAATTCGCGGGCATCGACTGGGAAGAAGGGTTTGGCGACACACCGGTTCTGAACGCCGCCTCGGCCGTATTGGAATGCGAAACCATTCAGCGTATTCCCGGTGGCGATCACGAAATCTACCTTGGGCAGGTGCGCCGGTTCCGCAAGGCGGAAAAGCCACCGCTGCTGTTTCACAACGGGAAATTCCTGCAGGCCGGAGACCTTTTATGACGACATTTACCGTGGCGGTTGCCGGGTTCGGATGGTGGGGCCAGCATTTTGCGCGGCGGTTAGAGGGGCATCCGTTTATCAAGATTGCCGGAATCGTCGAGCCATTTGAGGGCAATCATGACGCGATCCGGGCGATGGGGTTGGCCGTGTATGACACGCTGGCCGAGGTCACGGCGCTGGACGAGGTCGATGCGGTGATCCTGGCCACCCCAAACCCGCTGCATGAAGAGCAGGTTATTCACTGCGCGCAGGCGGGCAAGCATGTGTTCTGCGAGAAACCCCTTGGGTTGACGGCAGCCAGCGCGCGGCGGTCGGTTCAGGCCTGTCGCGATGCGGGCGTTCAGCTGGGGATTGGTCACGAACGCCGGTTCGAACCCGGAATGCTGGCCCTGAAAGCGGCTATTGATGCGGGCGAGCTGGGAACGCTGATGCATGCCGAGGCAGCGTTCAGCCATGACAAGCTGATTGGTGTGCCCAAGGGCGATTGGCGCACGTCTAAAGCCGTCTCGCCCGCTGCGGGAATGACCGCGATGGGCATCCACCTGACCGATCTGATGATTTCGTTCTTTGGCCCGGTTGAGACGGTACAGGCGATGACCGCCAGCCGGTCTTTGGGCTGGGAAACCGGTGATGTGGTGACCGTGCAACTGGGGTTCGAGGCCGGGATGACCGCGACACTCAGCGCAGTACTGCACACGCCTCATTTCATTCGGATGCATGTGTTTGGCACCGACAAATGGATCGAAGTGCTGAACGATACCCACCCCGATACACCGGGCGGCAAGGTCCGCTATGTGACCTCGGTGACCGGGCAGCCTTTGCAGCACGATGTGTATGACTGGGCCGACGCTGTTTCCGCCAATCTGGAAGCGTTTGCCGCGGCTGCGATGGGCGAGTCTGAGTACCCGTTCACGCTGGATCAGATGGTACACAACATCGAGGTGCTTGAGGCGATTACGATTTCCGCCGAAGACCGCCGAACCGTCTTTATCCGTGATCTGAGGACATAGACGTCTGGCAACAAGGGCGACCGGATGCACGATACACTGGTTTCAACAGACTGGCTGGCCGACCGTTTGACCGCGCCGAACCTGAGGGTTGTGCATGTCGAGTCCAAACGGGTACCGCATCCCCACTGTATCCCCGGCGCGATCCGGTTCTTCTGGAAGGACTTGTGCTGGCACCCGACAGATCGGGAGCTGGTCACCCCTGCTGAACTGGCCGACCGGCTCGGCGTCCGTGGGATATCGGCGGATATGACCTTGGTCCTGACTAGCGAAACCGTGCAATACGCAACCTATGCCTATTGGGCGCTGACATTGGCCGGTCATCAAAACCTCAAGGTTCTGGATGGCAGCCTGACGAAATGGCTGCAGGACAACCCTTTGGAAGAATCTCCGGCGCCCCTGTCGGCGACCGTTGGTTCAGCAGACAATGCAGACATAAATCCGCGCATTGGACGGGACGAGGTGCGCGCCGCGTTAGGCCAGCCGGGCCATTTGATACTGGATGTGCGCAGCCCCGAAGAATACGCGGGTCAGCGGGTCATGCCGCCGCCGGGTTTTGATCATGGGGCCGAGCGGAGCGGACGCATCCCCGGTGCTGTTTCTTTGTATTTCCGCCGCCTTCTGAATGACGACGATACGTTCAGGTCGCTGGACGAATTGTCCGAGCTTTTGCGCATTGTCGGGGTTACGCCCGATGGGGGCGACACGATTATTCTGTATTGCCGTCTGAGCCATCGCGCGACGCTGGTCTGGTTCGCCATGACCCAAATGCTCGGCTATCGAAATGTCCGCGTGTATGACGGGTCGTGGACCGAATGGGGCAGCATTGTCGGGTTCCCGATCGAGGCCTGATTGCGCGAAACGGCGCACACCCGTTGATCTCAGCCCGCATTAATTGGTTGACCTTTTCTTGCGGACGCCCGTCAATCTTTGGATCCACCCAAATCATTTCTCTGTTTTTAAAGTTCATTCTGGACCTGACGGGCAAAATTGTTGCAACATGAAAAAGGTTTAGGAACGCGCGCCGCTTCACGAATGGTCAACCTTTTGGACATTTGATCCAGACCAGGCGCACAGAATGGCAGGCCCAGAGCCCGGAACAAGGGATCGGGACATCTGGCTTAGGCAAGACCGGCGTCGAGGAGGACGCGAACAAAAAGAAGCCCGGACAAAAAGGATCAGACCCGCAAGGCGACGACCCTAAATCGGGACACCTGGCAAGCGCCGAATGACGGTTGCGATGCCATTTCATTTTGGGAGGAACGAATGAAACACCTAGCACTCGCGACGGCCACAAGCCTTGCCATGACAGTCTCGACAGGGGCGGCTCTGGCGGATGATATCACCCTGCGGATCGGATCGGGCCACCCGCCCGGCGTGGTCTATGCCGGTCTGATGATCGACTATTTTCAACCCGAGCTGAAGAAACGGGTCGAGGAACGTACCGATCATACGATCAACTTTGTCGAAGGGTATTCTGGATCGATCGTCAAGGTCACCGAAGTTCTGGAAGGCGTGCAGGACGGCATTCTGGACATCGGCGGCTTCTGCTATTGCTTTGAACCATCGAACCTGCCGCTGCACGCGTTTCAGGTGATGCTGCCGTTTGGCACGATGGACCCAGAAAAATCGCTGAAGATCGCGCAAGAGGTTTATGCCGAGGTGCCGTATCTGACGGATGTGTTCGGCGACAAGTTCAATCAGGTGCTGCTGGCGCGGATTGCGGATGGCGGGTACAATCTGGGTACGTCCTTTGAATGGAGCGATCTGGCAGACCTCAAGGGGCAGAAGATCGCCGGGGCGGGTCTGAACCTGAACTGGCTGAAATATGGCGGCGTATCGCCGGTGCAGTCATCCTTGGCCACCGCCTATACCGAGATGAAGACCAACGTATACGAAGGCTGGATCATGTTCCCGTCAGCTTGGGTGAACCTGAAGCTGTATGAACCCGGCCCCTTCTATACGCTGATCGGGTTTGGGTCGATGACATGGCATGGGCTGACCATTAACCAGGACACCTATAACGAACTGCCGCCCGAGGTTCAGGAGATCCTGCTGGAGGTCGCGGCCGATTACGAACAACAAACCGGCATCGTCAATGCGTCTGAATATGACCGTCTGGTCGAAGAACTGCGCGGCCTGATCACGGTGAACGAAATCTCTCCCGAGGTGCGCAAGGCCTGGGCCGAGTCGCTGGCCGATTGGCCGCAAACTTTGGCTGATGATCTGAACGGACAGGGCTTGCCAGCGACACAGGTGCTGAACCTTGTTCTGGATCGGGCCGAGGCCAATGGCTATGAATGGCCAGTTCGGTACATGATCAAGTAATGGCTTGGGGCGCGCCGACCGGTCTGGCGGCGCGCCCTCCTCATACACTTACGAGGTACGCATGGGCCTGATCCGACTGTCTGACCGGCTGACCAAAATCATGATGGTGTTTGGCGCCATCTGGGCGTTTTTCCTGTGTTTCTTCATTCTGGCCGACATCATCTTCCGCGCGATGAACATCCCCCTGTCCGGCACAAAAGAGATCGTCGCCAATTCGGTTGTGATCATCGTGTTTATGCAGGTCGGGTTTGCCGTGCGATCCGGGTCGATGCTGAGAGCCGATTTTCTGGTCGAGATGTTTCCCGGCTGGGTGCAGAAACTGTTGCTGATCGCCGGTCTGATCCTGGGTGCCGTGTTTTTCTTTTTCCTGCTCAAGGCCGGTATCAAACCCGCGCTTCGCTCGTTCGCCAATGGCGAATTTGACGGCGAAGGGGCGTTGCGGGTGCCGGTCTGGCCGGCGCGATTTGCGATCATCTTTGGCGCAGGTCTGGCGGGCATCAATTATGTCGTGCTGGCTTTGGTCGAGATCTTCGACCTGAAGGTCGAGCGGCTGGACCTGTGATGATCGGAGCCGCCTGTGTTTGACCTGTCCACCGCCGTTCTGATCGTCGGACTGTTGTTCGCGCTGGTTTTGCTGGGCGTGCATGTCGCTGTCGCGCTGGGGGTGACCAGCGCCGTTGGCATCTACATGGTCACCGGCAAGATGCGCATTGTTGAAGCGACGCTGGCGTCAACCTCGGCCGAGGCATTGCGCGATTTCACCTTTGCGGTGATCCCGCTGTTCATGCTGATGGGCGAATTTATGGGGCGTTCCGGGGCAATCACGGACATCTATGTCGCCATCAACAAGGGGTTGAAACGTGTCCCGGCCCGGCTGGCGATTGCCACGGTGCTGGGCAACACGGTGTTTTCCTTTGTGACCGGGGTTTCCATTGCGTCGGCGGCGGCGTTCAGCCGCATCGCGTACCCCGAGATGCGCGCACACAATTATGACCGGGGGTTCGCCTTGGGGGCGATTGCTGGGTCCAGTTGTTTAGGGATGCTGATCCCGCCCTCGGTGCTGATGATCGTCTGGGGGATCCTGACGGAACAATCCATCGGGCGGCTGTTTCTGGCGGGCGTGCTGCCGGGTATCCTGCTGGCGACCATGTTCATCGGCTATATCGTGATCAAGGCCTATGTGAACCCCGATGTCGTCGGCGAAGGGGCCGCACCGGTCGAGACGCCAGCCGAGTTGGACACCACGAAACAGGATTTGCCTGCCGGGCAATTCGCTATTTCACTGTTGGGGGTTGGCGGCATCGTGGCTGCCGTTTTGGGCGGTATCTGGTGGGGGATCTTTACCCCGACGGAAGGGGCTGGTGCCGGGGCGGCTTTGGCGCTGATCCTGGCCATTGCCAAGGGGCTGAACTGGCGCGGCTTTGTCGAGGCGATCTATTCGGTGGGCAAGACCGCCGCGCCGATCCTGATCCTGTTGCTGCTGGCCGCTTTGTACAGCCGGACGCTGGCGATGACCGGCGTCACCACGGCAATCCGAACGTTCTTTCAGGACTCGGGACTGGCCGCGTGGCAGGTTCTGGCGATCATTATTCTGGTCTGGTTCATACTGGGCATGATCATCGATTCAATCTCGATCATGCTGCTGACGGTGCCCATTGTTGAGCCGGTCGCGCTGGCCTTTGGCTTTGATCAGCTCAGCTTTGCCATCGTCGGCATTATCGCAATCGAAGCCGGGCTGCTGACGCCGCCGTTCGGGTTGCTGGTTTATACTGTGAAAGCCTCGATCCAGGATACCGAAGTCGGGGTGCAGCATATTTTCCGCGCGTCCGTGCCCTATTGGGGCATCATGCTGCTGGCGGTGCTTTTGATCGTCTTCATCCCTGCCATCGCCAACTATTTGCCGGATCTGCTGATGTAGCGCCTGCTGACCGACACCACGAAATGTAACGACCAAAAACTGGACAGAACCCGACATGACACGCCCTGATCTTCCGCAACCCGACTATGCCAAGAACATGAAACTTATCGGCTATTCCGATCAGGGCGGGCGGCCCGACGGGGTGCAGCTGATGGTGAACAAGGGCCATGCCATCATCGGTCACATGTTTTCGGATGGCTTCAGCGTCGTCGATTGTCGCGATCCGCGTGACCCCAAACCGGTGGCCTATGTCCCTGCCCCGCACAATACGTGGAACATCCATCTGCAAAGCCATGATGACCTGCTGCTTGTGATCAACGCCAAGAACATGTTCGCGGCGGCTGAGTTCCAGAACGAAGAAGAGTATTACAAGGGCAAGTTGGGCAAAAAGGTCGGAACCGCGGATGTCAGTTCGGCCGGGCGCGACTGGACTGCGGGCATGTCAGTCTATGATATCAAGGATCCGGCCAATCCGCGTCAGATCGGGTTCATGGGGGTCGAAGGGGGCGGCATTCACCGGATCTGGTACACAGGCGGACGTTGGGCCTATGCCTCGGCCCTGTTGGACGGGTTTCTGGATTATATTTTCATCACCATCGACATGTCCGACCCGACCAATCCGAAAGAGGCTGGCCGCTATTGGCTGCCCGGAATGAACATCGCCGCCGGAGAGCAACCAGCGGAAGATCAGGCGCGGGCTGGGCTGCACCATGCCATTGTACATGGCGACACGGCCTATGGTGCCTGGCGCGACGGCGGCATGGTAATCATGGACGTGGCCGACCGCGCCAACCCCGAACTGATCGTGCACCGCAACTGGTCACCGCCCTTTGGCGGTGGAACGCACAACTGCCTGCCGTTGCCTGACCGCGACCTGTTAATCGTCGCCGACGAAGCCGTGCTGGACAAGTGTGCCGACGGCATCAAACACATCTGGGTCTTTGACATTCGCGAACCCTCAAATCCGATCAGCATTTCGACCTTTCCAATCCCGGATGATGCCGATTACGTCAACAAGGGCGCGCATTTCGGGCCACATAACATCCATGAAAACCGCCCCGACGGGTTGGTCAGCGATCAACTCATATTCTCGACCTATCAGAACGCCGGCATCCGGGTGCATGACATCTCAAACGCTTATCAACCCCAAGAGGTGGCGGCCTTTGTTCCGCCTGCGCCTGCGCGCATGATGGATACCCGTCCGAACCGCGACCGGGTCATCCAGTCCTGCGATATCTGGGTATCGAAAGAGGGGCTAGTGTATTGCTCGGACTATAACGCAGGGCTGTATATCCTTGAATACGAGGGATAATTTGCCCGTGCCTTGCGGTTCTGAACTGCGCGGATTGATCGAAACACTGGGAGGAGACGGACAATGAACAGAACAACAAAAGCCAGTCTGGCAACAGCGTTGACCATGCTGGCCGCACCCGTTGCAGCCGCGCCCTGCGTTGAAGTCACACTGACGGGAACGCAAGGCGGACCGCCGGTGTTCATGGGACAGGCAGGGTCCGGCACGCTGGTGCGCTATGGCGATACTGAAACCGGATGCAGCGATGTGTTCTTGCAATTTGACACGGGCCGGGGCACGACCCAGCAGCTGAGCAAGATCGGTGTTCCGGTTGGCAAGCTGAACGCGGTTTTCTTCACGCATATCCATTCGGACCATTCCGAAGGGTTGATCGATATGGCGCAGCTGCGCTGGCATTTTAACTCAAAGGGGCCGAAGCTGGATGTTGTGTGCAGTGCCGATGCGCCCTCGCCCGCCGGACACACGATGAGTTGCAGCAAGTTCACATCCAGCATTGGTGATGCGATGATTGCCTCGGGCGAAATGGCGCAGCGGCTGGCGGAAAACCCCAAACGACTGGCGGGTGGACCTGCGGATCTGTTGAACACGGTGACGTTCACGCCGACGGAACAGGTCGCCAAAGTCTGGGAACAGGGCGATGTCGCCGTGTCGGCCATCCGTTCGACCCATGTGCCGGGCCATGCGTCGTACCGGGTCGATACGCCTGCGGGCAGCGTGGTGATCGGGGGAGATGCCGGCAATGACGCGCGCAAACCGCCGCGCGCCAGTTCAACGTCAGCGCAGGTCGAACTATTGGCTGACGGTGCCGACATTTTGGTACATTCGGTCATTCACCCGGTGATGGGGCCGGATGGCACCAGCGGATTTCCTCCGCCGATCTATTTCCGCCAGAGCACAGCCACGGATCTTGGCGGCTTGTCCCAACGGGCCGGTGTTGGCCATCTGATGCTGACGCACCTGATCCCGCCGATGGGCGCGCCCCGGCAAGGGCCCTATGTCATCGAAGGCGGTGGGCTGAGCGAGGCTGATTACACCGATGCGGTTCAGGCCGGGGGCTTTGAAGGCGACGTGACCGTGGGAACGGATCTTGCGACGCATCGGATCGTTCAGCAGTGACGCGTGACGCGGCGGCCATTGCGACCGCCGCGTTTCAACTTTCCGTCAGAACCCGCCGCACGTTGGCGGCGGCAACTTCGGCAATGCGGCGGTTGGATTCCTGGGTGACGCCCGCGATATGCGGGGTCAGGATCAGGTTGGGCGCATCCTTGAACAGCGCCTGCGCTGTTTCGGTGATCGGTTCGATGTCCAGTGTGTCCAAGGCGGCACCGGCGATTTCCCCTGACTTCAGCGCAGTTGCGCAATCGGCTTCGTTCACGATGCCGCCGCGCGCCGAATTGACAAGGATCGCGCCGGATTTCATCCGTTTGAACGCTGCCGCGTCGATCAGGTCGATCGTCTCAGGCAGTTTCGGGCAATGCAGCGTGACCACATCAGACTCGGCCAGCAATGTGTCCAGATCGACGCGCCGGGCCTGCGACCAGGCTTCGGACTCATCTGGCATCACCGCGTCATAGGCGATGACGTCCATCCCCATGGCCGCCGCCTTGGCCCCGACGATCTGCCCGATGGAGCCGAAACCAACGACGCCCATGGTGCGGCCTGCCAGTTCAACGCCACCTGCGAATTTGGGCCGGTTCCATTCCCCCGCCACCACGTCGGGCGTTGCGTAATAGGCCGGACCGCGCAGCAGGATCATCGCCGTGGTGATGACATACTCGGCAACTGAAACCGCGTTGGCTCCGATTGACGGGCACACATCGACGCCGCGCGCCTTGCAGGCTGCAACGTCGATATTGTCCAGCCCAACCCCCATCCGCGCGACGATTTCCAGCTTGGGGGCGGCGTTCAGCAGGTCTTCATCAACTTGCGTGGCATTGCGGACGATAATCGCGCGGGCCGTCGCCATCTGGGCCAAAAGCTGGTCCCGCTTGCCCCACAAGTCCGGGTCCCAATGCACATCGAAATCGTCGATCAGCCCCTGTGCCGTCGGTTCATCCATGAATTCGCTGATCACGACATCTGCCATGGTCTGTTCCTTTTCGTGAGAGCTGAAAGGCGGTTACAGGAACTCGCGTTCCTTGTTGTAGGGGTGTTCGATCCCATAGCCGTGCACGGCGCGATAGCCGTCATAACGGCGTTCATAGAATTCCAGCACGACCCAGATCGCCAGGAAAACAAAGGGAATGGTGAAGACCAGGGCCGCCAGAACCGGCATCGAATACTGCATCAGGCCAGAGCCGACCGCGCCAAGTGCACAGAACAGGGTGAAGTAGCCTGCGGTCTTGTGATAGGCCTCGAAAATCCGGCGGCGCGTGGTGCGGCTGTAATGATCGCCCTTCCAGGTTTCCGGATCGTTCGGGTCTGCGTTGTTGTAATACTTGCCGCCATGCGTGCCGCGATAGATGCCCGCCACGACCTGAATGACCCCCATCAGAATGGTCAGCAACCCGAAGGTGGCATGGATTGATCCGCTGAACCCTTTGCTGACGATCAGGGCGACAAGCGCCCCGGCGACTGACAGGAATATGGCGGTATAAAGCCCGTATTTATGGGCGCTGAACCACCACCATTCGGGGTGGCGCAAACTGACTTTGCGTTGCAGGCCAAGTTTTGTCGGCTTGGGTTTGCCATAGCGCACGATGGTGATGCAGAGCGGCACAAGAACCACCCAGATACTGACCATCAGGATGGCGTGATAGTTCCAGTGAATTTCGAACGTGCGCCCAAGGAGGCCGAAGTAAACCTCTTCTGGGATGTGGGACATTTTTTCGGCCATCTTCGGTGCCTCCCGGAAGCGTTCGATCGTGTTTGTTGCACACTGGCGTGCTGATTCAGATTATCGATAATCGAGTAAATCGACAAGCGGATGGATGCCAAATTCATAGCTTTTTTTGCACAATCCGACCACTCCCCTGCCCGGGATCAGGCATCTGGCACAAAACCATTGATCTGCAGGCCGTTTACCGCTATTTATTAATCACTGATTATTTTATTCACGGACTAAACATCTTTACTAATAGACTGGAAAACCATTGTATTCTGTCATGTCGCCGACCCACCCCTGCCCTGACGCAATGCCAATGAAGGCTGACCGCGCACGGTCCCTGGATCGAATTATCTCAGAGCGGCTGCATCTGCCGCCCGACGCCACGGTCCGGCTGGGGTTGGTCCGCGCAGCCATGAAACTTGCCGATACCGTAAGCCGCGGTCTGACCGGTCGGCCGCTGTTCGATCTTGCCGGGACACAGACCCTTCTTGAGAACCTGAATGGATTGTCCGGGCGCGCGCTGATTGACCAGACATTGCGCCTGAACGGCGGCACGACGATCACACCGCATGGGTTGGAGAATATCCCGACGACGGGGCCAGTCATCATCGCCTCGACACACCCCACGGGATTGTTCGATTTCATTGCCCATGCCAGCGCGCTGCTGGAGCGGCGGCCGGATCTGAAAGTGGTCGCAAACCAGGAAACGGAAGTGTTTCTGGGCGCCGAGATGATGATCTCGGTGAAGATCAGCAAAAACAACCGCGCTGAAACGGCCAAGGATGTGGTGCGCTTGATGCACGATCATTTGAACGCGGGCGGCGCGATCCTGATCTTTGGGTCAGGCCGGGTGCCCAGCGACGTAAATGGCAGGTTGGTTGAACCCGAATGGCGCAGCGGCACAAGCCGGGTATCAAAAAAATGCGCGGTTCCGGTGGTTCCTGCCGCGCTGAACGCTCGCAACTCGCCGTATTATTACAAGCTCAGATCACTGGCAAAACGTATTCGTCGCGGCGATGACAATTTCGGGGCAATGGTCGGGTCGCTTCGCTATTCTGCCGAGTTGATCGAAAAGCTTGGCGGTCAGTATGACGTGCACTACGGGCCACAAAATCCGCCCGGAACGCCGCCGCAGATTTTGAAAACCAAGGCAGAGCAGCTGGTTCCGGGACTGTACGCAGAATAACCGGCACGCACGCGCGTTGGTCAGGGCCGGTTGTCCAAAACATGCGCGATGGCTTCGTCCCGCGCGCGGATGTCGTGGCCGCTTTCCAATGCATCGACGAGCCTCTGATGAGACTCGGTGACGACCATCAGGTCGGTTTTGTGGCGCGCTACATTTAACATTGTACGGGACTTGACGTTCAGCCCTTCCCACAGGCTGACCAGCGTCACATTGCCGGCCGCCTCCATGATCAGGCGGTGAAAGGTCGTGTTGTGTTCGGAAAACGTTTTGGAGTCGCTTTTGTTGGCGGCCCGGCGCATGTCCGCCATCTTCCTTTCAAGGCTGGATTTCAGCGACACCCCTGTGCGTGCAACCAGTTCGGCGGCGTAACCTTCCAGTTGAGAGCGGACGTCATAGATTTCGCGCAACTCATCATCGCTCAGAATCCGGACCCTTGCCCCGCGGTTATGCGCCGTTTCGACCAACCCCATCGCTTCGAGTTCACGCAATGCTTCGCGCACCGGGGCCTGGCTGGTTTCCATTTCAGACGCGATGCGCAGTTCGACCAGACGATCACCTGGCTTAAGCTCACCCCCGACGATCTGAGACACCAATCGGTCCCGGATCTGGGCGGATAGAGACGAGCGAACAAGTTTTCCGGTCTGCACGAGAATCCTCTTTTTGGACGGCGATGGGATTTCACACCAGTATGTACCGAACAGACCTGATCTTTAAACCGAGAAAGATCAAGAAACAGCAAAGGCGCCCTTTCGAGCGCCCTTGCCTCTTCCCGTTCCATCCCCATGGTCCGAAAATTTATCAGATGTTAGTAGTGGCGCCTGCGCGCTTGCACCATCTTTGCCCAGTCTATCCTGCCGCAGAATTCCCAACAATTTCGGCAAATTTCGAAAAGAATTTGCCCGACAGTTTCTTGGCTGTCCCAAGGATCAGGCGACTGCCCAACTGGGCAATCTTGCCTCCGACATCGGCCTTGGCGGTATAGGCAAGAACCGTCTCATCCCCGTCTTCTGTCAGCGTCACCTCGGCCCCGCCCTTGGCGTATCCGGCAGCGCCGCCCTTGCCTTCGCCGGTCAGCGAAAACCCGTCTGGTGCCTTGGCCGTGTCCAGAGTCACGTTGCCGGCAAACCGGGCTTTGACCGGCCCGATCTTCAGCACAACCTTGGCTTCCAGTTCCTCGGGCGAATGCTGGATAAGCTCTTCACAGCCAGGGATACACTGGCGCAGGATTTCAGGGTCGTTCAGGGCCGCATAGACCGCAGCCTTGGGCGCGGAAATTCGGATTTCGTCACTTAGTTCCATTCGGGTTTTCCTGTTGTCAGCAACATTTCGGGAAGACGCGCAGCGCCAGTTCGGCGGCTTCGGCGTCAGTCAGATCGGGGGTTTCGGGGCGCGCGAACAGGTTCTCAAGCCATTTTCTCATCGTGATCTCCGTTTTGCGTTTGCATGTCCTGGTTTCGCCATTTGACGATTTCGGCAAGGATCGACAGGGCGATCTCTTGCGGATCGACAGCTCCGATATCCAGACCGGCGGGCGATTTCAGGCGGTGAACGCTGGCCTCGGTCAGACCGGACCCGATCAGTTTCGCGCTAAGCACATCGGCCTTGCGGCGACTGGCCACCATCGACACCCGGCGGGCCGGGCTGTCGAGCGCCTGACGCAAAGCGGCCAGATCGCCCTGCCCTTGCGAGGCCACGACGACGAAGTCGCGCGGTTCGATATGGTCGAGCCCCTGTTCGCCCGCCACAACGCGCAAGCCCGTCAGCGTGGCGTGGTCTGTCAAAGCCGTCGCAATCGGGCCGCTGCCGAACACGGCAAGGCGTGGCGCGGGTTGATAGGGTTCGATCAACAAATCAACGGTTCCGCCCGAGGGGCAGCCGCTTTTGAACGTCTGGAACCCGTCAGGATCGTGCATTTCGACGACCTTTTCGGACGGTTTCACCCGGATCATCTGCGGCGCGCCCTGGGCCAGAGCAGTTTCAGCGGCGGCCTTGACCGCGCGCTGGACACACCCGCCGCCCAGATGACCATGGATTTGCCCATCGGTTGTAACGGCCGCCTTGGCCCCGGCCTTGGCCGAGGTCACGTCGGCGGTGCGCAGAACCGTGGCGACACAGAAGGCATCGCCATTCTGGCGCAGCGTGTCGAGGGTATCGAAGATGTCGAAACCGGGCATCGGCTGTCCTTTCAGAGCTTGGCGAATTCGGGTTCAAGCGCGGCGAGCGCCTGAAGCGTGTTTGCGGGAAGATGCGCGTCCAGATGCGGCTCAGCCGCCCGGATCGCGGCGGCCACAGGGGCGTAATCCTGCCAGCCTTTCAGGGGGTTAAGCCAGACGATGCGGCGCGCCTTGCGACGAATGAGGGCCAGAACGTCGCCCAGATCATCCGGGGACGAGGTACAGTACCCATCCGACAGGATCACCACGACGGTGCGCCCGTTCAGCGCCTTTGCGCCATACCCGTCGACAAAGCTGCGCAGGCTGCCTGTGATGTCGGTCCCGCCCCCAAAGCCTTCGGCCATCAGGCTAAGCCGGGCTGCAGCGCGCAGGGTGTCGTGGTCTTGCAAGGCATCCGTTACACGCATCAGGCGGGTGTGAAACAGATAGGCATCGGCCTGAATCCCGCTGCCAACCAGCCCTTTGAGAAACGCAAGAAAAACCCGCGCATAAGCTGTCATCGATCCGCTGACGTCGCAGATCGCCACGATGCGCATCGGGCGTGGTGGTTTGGCTTTGCGGAACAGGTCCATCGGCTCGCCGCCCCGCGCGAGGCTGGCGCGCTGAATGCGGCGCATGTCCAATGCCGGTCCGCGCAACGCCTGTTTGCGACGTCTGGACCGGCGGTCTTTTATGGCGCGTGCGATACGTTCTGCGGCCACTTCGGCCTGACGCAAGCTGTGTTCATCCATCAGTTCGCGCAGGTCGCGGCGGTTGAGGTTGATTGTCCGTGTCGCGATCAAGCGGCCATCGGTGCCCTCGGCGTCCTCGGCTCCGGGATCTGGCGATGCGTCTTCGGGCGCAGCTTCGGCATTGCCGTCGCCTGCATCGGGTTCGAAATGCGGTTGCCACAAGGTCGGGCGCGCGGCTTGCACCTGAACATGGGTCGACACGTTGCCTGCCCGCTGACGCCCGGCATTAAACCAGTAGGCGTCGAACAGATCGTCAAATCGGCGCCAATCTTCGGCGTCCTGCGCCAGAAGACTGCACAGGGCGGCGCGGGCCTGTTCCGGATTTGTGGCGTCGACGGCGGCCAGTGCTTGTAGCGAATCTGCGGTTTCTTGCGGGCCAACCCGCACCCCGTTGCCACGCAGATGCGCGACAAACCCGGACATCCGGTCGGCCATCCCTTCGGCGCGGGCGGGAAAGCGGGTAACCTGCATTACGCCACCTTGCCGATCATGGCATCCAGCACTTGGCGCGGGGCGGCGTCGCGGTCGGCGGCAGTTTTGAGAAGGCAGACCAGCGTGGCCTGAAGCATCTCGGGGTCTTGCGCCATATCGTTCAGGCCAAGGCCCGACAGTGCAGCGGCCCAGTCCAGCATTTCTGCAATACCCGGTACTTTTTCGAGGTCTTCGCGCCGGATCTGTTGCACGACACCGACGATCTGACGGGCAAGTTTTGCCTCCAGCCCCGGCATCCGCGCGTTCAGGATCGCCAGTTCGGTTTCGCGGTCGGGATAATCGAGGAACGCGTAAAGACAGCGACGGCGCAGCGCGTCGGACAGATCGCGCGTGCCGTTGGCCGTCAAGATCACCAACGGGCGCGACGTGGCTTTCAACGTGCCGAGTTCGGGAATGGTGATTTGGAAATCGGACAGAATTTCCAGCAAATAGGCTTCAAATTCTTCATCGGCCCGGTCGATCTCATCAATCAACAGAACCGGAGGTATATCCGCGCTTATCGCCTCAAGCAGTGGGCGGCGCAGCAGATATTTGTCCGAGAACAGTTCATCCTCTCCGGTGCCCGCGCGGATTGCCAAAAGCTGGCGCTGATAGTTCCATTCGTAGATCGCGTGCGACGCGTCGAGCCCTTCGTAACACTGAAGGCGGATCAACTGCGTGTTCTTCATCGCGGCCAGGGCCTTGGCGACCTCGGTCTTGCCAACGCCTGCAGGCCCTTCCAGCAACAGGGGTCGGCCCAGCGTGTCGGCCAGATGCAGGGCCATGGCCAGACGGTCGCCTGCCACATAGCCCTGTCCGGCCAGAGATTTTTGAATGCTCTCAAAACTCACGCAGATATCTCCAACTCGGCTTCGACCTCGATCGCGAAGCCCATGGGCAATCCATGCGTGCCGATGGCAGACCGGGAATGTTTGCCGATCTCGGCCCCGAACACGTCAAGGATGAGGTCGCTGAACCCGTTGATGACAAGGTGCTGTTCCTTGAAACCGGGCGCGGAATTGACCATGCCGAACACACGCATCCAGCCGACAACGCGGTCAAGATCACCGATCTCGGCTTTGACGTTCGCCAGGACAGACAGCGCGATGTCGCGCGATGCGTCATAGCCCTCTTGCGTGGTCATGTCGTCGCCCAAGACCCCAAACGGTCCGCCCATACTGCCATCGGCGTTTGATTTGGGATGGCCCGAAATCATCACGCGCGGGCCACGGACATTCACCAAGCTGAACGGCAAATGCACCGAAGGCGGGATCTGGGTGGCAGCCGGAAGGGTCAGGCCAAGGTCAGCCAGACGGGTTTCGATTTTGGACATCAGACGTCTCCTGTGAGGTTTCGGCCGGGGCAAATCACCCCGGCCAAAGCCATCCTATCACCCATGCAGGCCCAGACCGTTGGCGGTTTTCCAGATCCGCCAATGATCATGCGGCATGTGGGTTTGCGTCAGGCCAAAGGACTTGAACGCATCATGCACAGCATTCGAGAAGCATGGCACACCGCCCACATTGGGGCTTTCGCCCACACCCTTGGCCCCAATCGGGTGATGCGGGCTTGGGGTGGTGGTGTGGTCAGTCTGATAGTTCGGCGTTTCCCAGGCCGTTGGCCAGAAGAAGTCCATCAGCGTGCCGGTTTTCACGTTGCCCATCTCATCATAAGCAATCTCTTGCCCCATCGCGATGGCCAGCGCTTCGGTCAGACCGCCATGCACCTGCCCTTCGATGATCATCGGGTTAATGCGGGTGCCGCAATCGTCCAGCGCATAGAACTGGCGTACCTCGGCCTCACCCGTATCAACGTCGATGTCCAGCACACAGACATAGGCCCCGAAGGGATAGGTCATGTTTGGCGGATCATAGTAGCTGACCGCTTCCAGACCCGGTTCGATGCCCGGGATCGCCTGATTATAGGCGGCAAAGGCGATTTCCTTCATCGTCTTGAACCGCTCGGGTGCGCCTTTGACCACAAAACGATCAATGTCGAATTCAACATCGTCGTCGTGGACCTCAAGCAGATAGGCCGCGATCATCTGCGCTTTGGCGCGGATCTTGCGCCCCGCCATTGCTGTTGCCGCCCCGGCAACCGGAGTGGAGCGTGAGCCATAGGTGCCCAGACCGTAAGGCGCGGTGTCGGTGTCGCCCTCTTCCAGCGTGATGTCATCGGCAGGAATGCCAATTTCGGAGGCGATGATCTGGGCAAAGGTCGTGGCATGCCCCTGCCCCTGACTGATCGTGCCCAGACGTGCGAGCGCCGACCCGGTGGGGTGAATGCGGATTTCGCAGCTGTCGAACATACCCAGCCCAAGAATATCGCAGTTCTTGACCGGCCCTGCCCCGACGATCTCGGTAAAGTGCGTCAGGCCGATCCCCATCAGCTTGCGGGTTTTGCCAGCATTGAAGTCCTCAAGCTGTTGGGCCTGCTCGGCGCGCAGGTCGTCATAGCCGACCGCGTTCATCGCCTTGTCCCATGCGGTGTGATAATCGCCGCTGTCATACTCCCAGCCCAAAGCGGACTGGTACGGGAACTGGTCTTTGCGGATGAAGTTGATCCGGCGCAGTTCAGCCGCGTCCATGTTTAACTTGATCGCAAGAACCTCGATCATGCGTTCGATGAAGTACGCCGCTTCGGTCACGCGGAACGAACAGCGATAGGCCACGCCGCCCGGAGCCTTGTTGGTATAAACACCGTCCACCGCCAGATAGGCCGTCGGAATGTCATACGATCCGGTGCAGATGTTCATGAACCCGGCGGGAAACTTGGTCGGGTCGGCGCAGGCATCAAAGCCGCCGTGATCTGCAGTCGTGTGACACCACAACCCGGTGATCTTGCCCTCGGACGTGGCGGCGATCTTGCCCTGCATCCAGTAATCGCGGGCAAAGGCAGTGGACATCAGGTTCTCCATCCGGTCTTCGATCCACTTGACCGGCTTTCCGGTCACGATGGAGGCCACGACTGAACAGACATAGCCCGGATAGGCACCGACCTTGTTGCCAAACCCGCCGCCGATATCGGGGCTGATGACGCGGATGTTGTGTTCGGCAATGCCGGAAATCAGCGAGACCACGGTCCGGATCGCGTGCGGGGCCTGGAATGTGCCATACAGCGTCAGCTTGCCGGTGACCTTGTCCATCGACGCAACGCAGCCGCAGGTTTCCAGCGGACATGGGTGCGTGCGGTGGTAATACACCATCTCTTCGGCGACCACGTCGGCACCTGCGATGACGGCTTCGGTCGCGTCCTTTTCGCCTGCTTCCCAGGTGAAGATGTGGTTGTGATGTTTGCGCGGGCCATGCGCGCCTTCGGTCTGGCCAGCCAGATCTTCGCGTAGAACCACGTCTGTCTTCAGCGCCTCGAACGGGTCGACGACCACGGGCAGTTCTTCGTATTCCACTTCGACCAGTTCCGCGGCGTCGGCGGCCACGTAGCGGTCATCGGCGACGACGTAGGCGACCTCCTGACCCTGAAACAACACTTTGCCATCCGCCAGAACCATCTGCTTGTCACCGGCCAATGTGGGCATCCAGTGCAGGCCAAGGGGTTCAAGGTCTTCTGCCGTCAGAACCGCAACGACACCAGGGATCGCCAGAGCGGCCTCTTTGTTGACGCTGACCACGCGGGCGTGGGCATAGGGAGAGCGGACGAAATCGCCATACAGCATTCCATCCATCTTGATGTCATCGACGTAATTGCCACGGCCTTGCGTGAACCGGACGTCTTCGACCCGCTTGCGGGACGTGCCCATGCCTTTGAGGTTGGCGGTGCGTTCTGCGGGGGTTTGAACTTCGTCCTTCATTCGGCGGCCTCCTTCTGAGCGTTCAAATGATCGGCCGCGGCCAGGATCGATTTGACGATGTTCTGATACCCGGTGCAGCGGCACAGATTGCCGGCCATGCCAAAGCGGACTTCTTCTTCGCTGGGCGTCGGGTTTTCCTGCAGCAGGCGATGTGCGCGGGTGATCATGCCGGGTGTGCAGAACCCGCACTGAAGGCCGTGATGCTCGCGGAACATTTCCTGAATGACGCCGAGTGTGCCATCTTCGTTCACCAGCCCTTCAACCGTGGTCACATCTGCCCCGTTGGCTTGAGCCACAAAAACGGTGCAGGATTTAACCGACTTGCCGTCGATGTCGACGGTACAGGCACCGCAATGGCTGGTTTCGCACCCGATATGGGGGCCGGTGATTTTCAGATCTTCCCGCAGGAAATGGATCAGAAGCGTGCGCGGCTCGGCAAGGGCTTCGACCTCTTTACCGTTCACCGTCATTTTCACATGCATTTTGCTCATGTGCGTTGTCCTCCCTTTACGACGCGCGCGATGCGGCGCGGTCGATGGCACGGCGCAGAATGACGCCCGCCACGTGTTTCTTGAAATCGACGGGTCCACGGTTGTCAGACACCGGATCGATCACATCGATGGCGGCGGCGACAGCGGCTGCGCGTGCAGCCTCGTCCAGTGACGTGCCCACCAGCGCTGCAGCAGCGGCTTCGGCCCAGATCGGCGTGTCGGCAAGGTTCGTCATCGCAATCGAGGCCGATGCACAGGTGCCGCCGTCCATCGTGATCAGAACAGCCGAGGCTGCGGTGGCATAGTCGCCAATCTTGCGCTTCTGCTTTTCATAGGCGTAGCCAGTCCCGGCAGATGGCACCGGGATGTGGATCCGGGTCAGGATTTCTTCGTCATCGCGAGCGGTAAAATACGCTGCCTCATAGAAGTCGCGCGCCGCCACGGTGCGGCTGCCATCTGCGCCGGCCAGTTCGAACTGGGCGTCAAGGCATTGCATCAGGCCCGGCATATCGTTGCCCGGATCGCCATTGGCGACATTGCCACCGACCGTGCCGACATAGCGCACCTGCGGATCAGCGATTTGAAGCGCAGCTTCGCGGATCAACGGAATGGCGGCGGCAAGACCCTCATGGGTGATCATCTCGTGCTGCGTGACCATCGCGCCCAGAACGGCGGTGTCTGCGCCGACTTGAATGCCTTTCATCTCGCCAATGTCCTGAAGATCGACCAGGTGTGCGAGGTCTGCCATACGCAGCTTCATCATCGGGATCAGGCTGTGCCCACCCGCAACGACGCGTGCCTCGTCACCATGTTGTTTCAAGATGGATATCGCCGACGCCACGTCGGCGGGTCGATGGTACTCGAACCCGGCTGGTATCATTTTTGAATGTCCTCCCTTGGGGCCGCTTGTGGCGGTTTACCTCGGCCAAGGGTGCCATGCGGATCATAGCATGCCAGACCGCTTAAACGAGCCTCGCAGCTCGTTTCACGAAATGCGAATTACGCGCACGAGTTGCGATCATAGTCCAAGGGCGTCGCGCACATCGGCCATGCGCGAGCGGCTGACCGGCACCTTGGGCAAGGACGGGGTGCTGTCGAAAAAGCAGGTGCCGTTGTCTTTGTTGCGCTCGAACCCGGATACGAAATGCGGGTTGATCAGGTAACTGCGATGGCAGCGCAGAAAGCCCAGCGGTATCAAACGGCTGTCAGCTTCGGTGATCGACCAGGGGCAGAACAGCTTTTCCTCGCCTACGTAGAGCAACGTGTAATGCCCTTCAGCCCGCAGGGCTGCGACGGCGCTGTGATCGGCAAAAAAGGTCTGCCCTTCCCGCTCATACGGGATGCCTGCGGCAGTCGCGGCAACAGGCGTCGGCTCTGGATCTGTGGCTGGAACCGGAGGGGGCGTTGGCGTTTCAGCGGCGGGATCCGCGCCGATGAATGTGATCCCGGTGAGAAGGAAGGCCGAGCAAATCAGAAAGACCGAGATCGTGACCCCCATCGCCAGCGTCTGGTTGCCGAGTGCCGGGCCACTGGCCCCGGCAACATCGCTGGCCTCAAACGCAGTCAAACCGATGGCGACAAAATGCATGGTGACAACGGCCACGCCGAAACACAGCGTCCCCAGTATGATGTTGCGGTGGGTGCGTTCATCATAGGCGACCCAGATCGCCAGCACCGACAGGATCACCGAAGCCAACATCGACACCACGACCTGCGTGAAGCCATAAACCGGGCGGCACAACTGCATACCAGCCATGCCGATATAATGCATCGCCACGATCCCCAGCCCGACAATCACACCTGACCCAATGATGGTGCCGGGGGTGCGGGGTCGGAAGTGCAGCACCAGCAATGCCAGCCCGACCATCAGGATCGCCACCAGGGCCGACATCAGTGTGATAAGCGCGTCATAATAGAACAGGATCGGCAGTTGCAGGCCCAGCATCGCAACAAAGTGCATCGACCAGATGCCACCGCCCAGAATGATCGCGGCCAATGCCACGACGATCTTGCGGTTGCGTTCATTCAGCGCCGACGCGCCACGGGTGATCGACAGGCCTGTAAAGCCCGCCATCAAGGCAACTGCCAGCGACGCCGCCACCAGCCACCCGTTATGGGTATACTCCAACACTTCAGATCGTCTCCCCTTGGCGGCGAGTCGTAGCAAAGGATCAGGTATCGCGCAAACCTGCAGACGCACAGGGACGGATTTGTTTGCGATCAGCCGGGCCCGACAAAGTCAGATCAGGTGAACAACCCGGCGTAAGTGTCTCGCAATACGTTCTTTTGCACCTTGCCCATCGTGTTGCGCGGCAGCGCATCGACGATCACGACATGCTTGGGTTGCTTGAACCGGGCAAGATCGCCCGAGACGCCGTCAGATATCTGCCCGGCAGTCACGTCAGCGCCTTTGTCGGGAACAACCACGGCCACCACAGCCTCCCCAAAATCCGGATGCGCAACACCAATCACCGCGCTTTCGGTCACGCCAGGCAGGTCGTCGACCAGCAGCTCGACCTCTTTGGGATAGACGTTATAGCCGCCGGTAATGATCAGATCCTTGCCGCGCCCGACAATATGGACATAGCCGTCTTCGTCGATCTTGCCGAGGTCACCGGTAATGAAAAACCCGTCTTCGCGCAGCTCTTCGGCGGTTTTCTCGGGCATCTGCCAGTATCCGGCAAACACATTGGGGCCGCGCACTTCGATCACGCCGATGTCGCCTTGCGGCAGGGTTTTTCCGGTGTCAGGATCGGTCACTTTCAATTCGACCCCCGGCAGCGGGAAACCCACAGTGCCAGCGCGCCGGTCACCGTCATAGGGGTTCGAGGTGTTCATGTTGGTTTCGGTCATGCCATAGCGTTCAAGGATCGCATGGCCTGTCACTGCGCGCCACGTTTCGTGGGTTTCCGACAACAACGGGGCCGAGCCAGACACGAACAGCCGCATGTTTTGCGCGGCTTCGGCCAGCCCGTCGGCCTCAAGCAGCCGGACATAAAAGGTAGGAACGCCCATCAATGCGGTGGCTTGGGGCATGTATCCGAGAATCGCGTCGGCATCAAATCCGGCCATGAAGATACAGGATGCGCCCGCCATCAGAGTGATATTGGTGGCGACAAACAAACCATGCGTGTGAAAGATAGGCAGCGCGTGGATCAGCACATCATCGCGGGTAAACTGCCAGTACTCTTTCAGGGTTTGCGAGTTCGATGCCAATGCCGCGTGAGTCAGCATCGCGCCTTTCGAACGCCCTGTTGTCCCCGAGGTGTATAGAATCGCCGCCAGATCATCGGCTGCGCGGGGCACGGGGGGGAACCCGGGGGATTGCGCGTCGCGCCGGTCAGTCAGGCTGCCGGTTTCATCCGATGCGATGGTCAGGATCTCGGACACACCGCACGCGCGCGCGATGGGGGCAAGGCTGTCTTGCCGGGCGGGGTCGCAAACCAATACCCGGGGCGTTGCATCGCCGAGGAAATACTCAAGCTCTGTCGCGGTATAGGCGGTGTTGAGCGGCAGAAACACGCCCCCCGCCATGACGGTGCCGACATAAAGTTCAAGCATCGCCTGGGTCTTGGGGGCCTGAACAGCGACGCGGTCGCCGGGGGTCAGACCTGCCGCTGTCAGAACGGCGGCCATCTTTTCGGCATTGGCGAAGAACTGTCCATAGGTGACGACTTCCCCGGTCTGGTGGTTGCGCAGAAACGGGCTGTCATCCGCCCCAACGCTGGCATTGCGCAGGCGGGCGGCAAGATAGTTCGCGTCGTACATCGGGGTGTCCTTGTTGATCTTCAGCCGGGGCCAGCGCACCGGTTAGGCCGGTCTTCAGAGATGGGTTACATTCGGGTCAATAGGCCCAAGCGGGCCGCCCACCGCGACTTCTACCGCACGGGCCGCCGCAAGCAAGCCCGCCTCGCCGCGCGGTTTCCCGATCAGTTGCAATCCGACAGGCAACCCACGCGGCCCCAGCCCCACAGGCACCGAGATCGCGGGCAACCCGGTCGTTGTGGCAAGGAAGGCAAATCTAAGCCAATCCATGTATCCGATCAGGGTTTGGCCACCGATTTCATGGACCCATTCTTCGGATTGGGGATGCGGCATACAGCCCACGGTTGGACAGGCCAGCACGTCGAAGGTGTCAAACAAGCCCATCATATTGTTAAAGATCGCCGTCCGGTTCAGGTTGGCATCCGTGATATCATCGACAGTCAGCGACTGCCCGAAAGCAGTGTTGTCAGCCAGCGTTTTCTTGAAATGGCTTTGGATGTCGGCTGGCAACCGTCGCGCTGCCGTCGCCCAGATCAGACCGCGCAAGGTATGATAGGTTGTCTCAAGTCCTTCGATATCCGGGCAAGTTTCTTCGACCTCCGCCCCTTCTTTATTCAGCAATTTCATAGCACTTGCGAGGTGATCTTTGACTTCCATATCAACCGGCGACAGCCCGTTCAGATCGGGCGCATACGCGATACGCAGCTTTCCGTCCGCCTGATCGACCGCCGTTTGAAACGGGGTTGTGGGTTCGGGGTAAGAGATAGGAAAACGCGGCTCAAACCCGGCCATCGCATCCATGAACAAGGCACAATCGCGGACGCTGCGGGCCATCGGGCCCTGGACGCCTTCGATCATGAACCCGTTGTCTTTGGAGCCCCCACCGCACCGCCCGGGGCTAGGCCGCAATCCGACGATGCCGCAGAAGGCCGCCGGTGTGCGCAGGCTGCCGCCATGGTCAGACCCATGGCTTAGCCAGACTTCGCCCGCAGCCAGCGATGCCGCTGCTCCGCCCGACGATCCGCCTGCATTCAACGTGGTGTCCCATGGGTTCAGGGTTGCGCCGAAAACCTCGTTATAAGTGTTCCCTCCGGCCCCGAATTCTGGCGTGTTGGTCTTGCCGACTACCACGCCGCCGCGCGCCTCTAAACGCTCAACCAGCGGATCGCTTTCGGTCGGGATGAAATCGGCAAAGCCAGCCGTGCCAAAGGTCGTGCGCACGCCTTTGACCGGGGTCAGGTCCTTGATGGCAATTGGCAACCCCGCTAACCAGCCCGGATTGGCGGCCTGCGGCGACCCCGCGTCGGGAAGTGACGCATAGGCCCGGTCGCGGCACACCGTTGGGATCGCATTGATCGCCGGTTCCACGGCGTCCATGCGGGCAAATGCGGCATCCAGCAAATCGGTCGGCGTAACCTCGCCCCGTTTCAGAAGGTCGACCACCTCATGCGCCTCTTTGCGGCACAGGTCAGGGCCTGTGAAACCGGGTGCTGGTGGTGTCCCGTCAGTCTTGGCAGATGTCATTATGGCCCCCATGATCGTATCGCCCTGGCAACACGGGCGCGCTGGTCGCGGGGCATCATGTGCATGATCTTCACGCGCCAGGTTTGCCAACAGAGACCTATGAACAATTATTATAATTCTTATTTTTATAATTTCTCAATTGTCAATAATATTTGGAACTCTTTCAGTCACCGTGATACTGACGAGAACCACGGAAAAGCGAGATAAAGGAACCCGCGATGGGCGCACAGGCCGATCAAGTCCGCGAAGATATTCTGAACCGCGTATTGAACCGCACACTCTTGCCTGGCGACCGGATCGACGAGCAGGACTTGCGAGACCGGCACGAGCTTTCGGGCACGCCGATCCGTGAAGCGTTGATTGCTCTGGAAACCGCCGGTGTGATTGAACGGCGTCCTCGCGGCGGTGCCCGGGTGTCGTCATTGGATCTGGAAGGTCTGATGAAGATGATCGAGGTGCTGGCCGAAGCCGAAGGATCAGTTGCCTATCTTGCAGCCCGCAGGATCAACTCGGTGCAGGCCGAAACCCTGACGAATTCGGCCCGGGCCTGCCTTGATTTCGCAAATGGTCAGGCAGATCCGGGGTCGAATTACTATGACCTCAACTTGAATTTTCATCGCGCCCTGATCGATGCCGCCGGAAACGAATTCATGGAACAGGCGGTTCTTCAGACGGCAAACCGGTTGATCGCCTATCTGACCGCACGGCATGCGCTGCCGGGGGAACATTTGCGTTCCGCAAACGATCACGTGGCGATTTGCGAGGCCGTGCTGAACTCATCCGGAGACCGCGCCCGCAGTCTGATGATCGAGCATGTCACATTCAGCGACCGTATCGCGCTGGATATCATGAATGCCATGAAAGAAACCGTCAGGTAAGGGCCGCTTGACCCGAATACACCCCGGAACACTCCGACGTCACGGGCGACACTTTCATTATCGGTTTTGTCGCCCAGTGGGTTAACCACAAACAAAGCCCAATCAGCGACCGCTCGCCCCTACCCCGCAAGTCGCGAATTCGAATCAACCACAGGTTTAGTTAAAACCAGTTTCCCCGGACATATCCACCGGATGGTTTGACACGCGCCGTATTTGCTGACGTTATGGAATATGTGAAGTACTTTAAGCTTCAAAGGGGAGGAAAAAAGTGAAAAAAATTACCACCACAATCGCCGCAACCGCATTGGCATTTGCAGCGTCGGCGGCATCATCGGAAACCGTTCTGACGGTATCGACATGGGCCGGACCAAACCACAACATGAACGCCACCACGTTCCCGAGGATCAACGAAATCCTTAAGGAATGTTCGGGCGGCGATCTGAGCCTGAAACTTGAATACGGCCTTGCGCCGCCCCCGGCGCAGTATGACACCATTCGGGATGGCGTGGCCGACCTGTCCTGGATCGTACACGGATATACGCCGGGCAAATTCGTGACCACCAAGCTGGCCGAACTTCCGGGCATTGGCGGCAACGCCGAACAGATCTCGGTCGCCTACCAGATGACCCACGAGAAATTCCTGGCTGACGCAAAAGAAGCCAAGGGTGTCGAAGTGCTGACCAACTTTGTGCATGGTCCGGGCCTTCTGAACACAGTGAACGAACTGGAAGACGGATACCGGTCGGTCGATGGCATGAAGCTGCGCGTCGGCGGTGGCGTGGCCAACATGGTCGGAACCGCCCTGGGCGTTGCCGGTGTCAATGTTCCGGCGCCAGCGGTTTATGAAACCATTGCATCCGGTGTCGCCGAGGGCGTGTTCTTTCCCGCTGAAACGATGTTCGCCTTCAAGACGGCCGAGTTGACAAAATACAGCTATGTGAACCCGGATGGCATGTACACGACGTCGTTCGGACTGATCATGAACTCGGACACGTATGACGGCCTGTCAGACGCCAACCGCAAATGTGTCGATGACATGCGTGGCGTCGAAATGGCGCGCTGGATCGGTCGTGTCTGGGACGAAGCGGATGATTTTGGTCGTGACAAGGCCGTATCTGAGTTTGGTCTGACGGTCATCGAAATGGACGCTGATCAGCGGGCTTACTTCGCCGAAAAGACCGCTGGCATCGAAGCCGCCGTTCTTGAAGAGGTCGCTGGCCGGGGTGTCGACGGTGCTGCGGCGCTGGCGTATCTCAAGTCGCAAATCAAATAATTCGGAGCTGACTTCGCTTATGCGGAACTTTCTGATCAAGACCGAGAGGCTGGTGGATTCCGCCAGCCTCTTTTTCGCGAATGTCGCCGCGATCATCCTTCTGGCGCTGGTTGCCCTGACCTGTGCTGATGTGGTGGGGCGATATTTCTTTTCCAGTCCTGTCGTGGGCGCGGTGGAACTGGTGCGGATCTGTATGGCTGGCATCATCTTCTTTTCATTCCCGCTGATGTTCCTGCGCAACGATCACATCATCGTTGACCTCATCCCGCTGTTCCGGCGTGGCTGGATGGCCTGGATCAGCACCATCGTGATCCTGTGCGTCACCATCATCGTCGCCTACAAGATCGGTGACCGTGTCGCCGACTATGCAGTGCGCGCGTTCGAAGACGAAGACGTCACCGAATACCTGTTGATTCCGCGCTGGCCGATTGTCGGGTTCATCAGCGTGTCGATCTTTGTCGCCGCCGCCACATCGGCACTGCGGCTGCTGATGGTTCTGTCAACACCGGGGACGATCCCCAAAGAAGACCACGAGGAAGGCATATGACGATTGCACTGATCGGTTTCGCAGCCGTCCTTATCCTTGCGTTCATGCGGATGCCGCTGGGCGTCGCCCTTGGCCTTGTCGGCCTTGTCGGCTTTTCCGAGCTTTCAAATTATCGCGCCGGCATGTCCAACGCCGCGCGTCTGGTCATCGACTCGGGCCAGTCCTATGGCCTGTCGGTTGTGCCATTGTTCATCCTGATGGGCCTGATGGTCGACCGGGGCGGCATGGCAAAAGAACTGTATGCCGCAGCCTATTCGTTTCTGGGTCACCGGCGCGGCGGGTTGGCGATGTCGACCATCGTGGCCTGCGGCATGTTCTCGGCGATCTGCGGATCGTCGCTGGCGACGGCTGCCACCATGTCCAAGGTCTCGATGCCGGAAATGCGGCGTTACAAATATGACGACTCGCTGGCCACCGCGTCGATTGCCGCGGGCGGCACGTTGGGCATTCTGATCCCGCCCAGCGTTATTCTGGTTATCTATGGCCTGATCACAAACGTGTCGGTCGGCAAGCTGTTCATCGCCGGCGTTCTGCCCGGTATCGTGGGTGTTCTGTTCTACTTGGCCGCCGTGCTTTTTGTGGTGACGCGCAACCCGGCTGCCGGTCCTGCAGGCGAAAAGCAGACCTGGGGCCAGCGTCTGATCGCTTTGCGCGATGTCTGGACCACACTGGGCCTGTTCATCTTTGTCATCGGCGGGATTTACGTTGGGGCCTTCACCCCGACCGAAGCCGCAGGCATGGGCGCTGCCGGGGCGATTGCCATCGCCTATTTCCGGGGCGCACTGACGTGGAAAGTGGTGATGGAAGTCGCACGCGAAACCACGCTGACGACCGCCAAACTGTTCGTTGTGGTGTTCGGCGCGATGATCTTTTCGAACTTCGTCAACCGCGCAGGCCTGCCGGATGCGTTGCTGAACCTTGCCCAAGGGTTCGACTTTCCGCCTATGGGCGTGATTTTCGTGATCCTGGCGATCTATCTGGTGCTGGGCTGCGTGTTTGAATCGCTGTCGATGATCCTGCTGACGGTGCCGATCTTTGCGCCGCTGGTCGAGGGGCTTGGTTTTGATCTGATCTGGTTCGGCATCCTTGTCGTGGTCGCGACCGAGATCAGCCTGATCACGCCGCCCATCGGGATGAACGTGTTTGTTCTGAAAGGCGTGCTAAAGGACGTGTCGGTGAAGACGATCTTTAAAGGCGTCACGCCGTTCTGGATTGCGGATATCTTCCGCATCATCCTGCTGACGCTGATCCCCGGGATCGCGTTGTTCCTGCCATCGATGATGTAGCGATGCCCCGCCGGTCAGTTGGCCGGCGGGGTTCCTGCCCCGCGCAGGATTTGCTGCAGCTGCCCGGCATCATATAATGGCATCGCAAAGACCTGCTCTCCGATCACGGTCGTGGCAGGCGACAGATGCCGCAGACCTTTGAGCGTGGTTTCACAGCCCGCTCCAACCTCCACCCCATTGCTGACCGGACAGACACGTCATATTTATAAGGTGTTTTTTTGTACTACTTGCAGTTCTGCTTGCAGGAAAATAGAATCACAGGGCGCGCTTTACAGTTGAGCAGTGAGGAGCGCGCGCCCGATCTGCTGACGTGCAGTCCAGCACGAAGACGGCACAGACCGGGTCCTGCCTCCGAACAGGACCCGGCCTTTTCAATCAGCCGAGCGCTGCAGTCACGACCGCAAACGACACCACACCGCATACCAGTGCCAGCAGGACGCTCGCCACAGGGCTTGTGGGCTGCGGTGGCGGCGTGTCGATCACGATCCGGATCACATGTGGCTCTGGCGCAGCATTCGGAAAGATGGGCGGGTTGCAGTCGTTCGCTGCGAGGACCACCAACGGCAGCTATGCGCAGTTAGTGACCTTTGCAAAGTATCGCCTATTCCCCGACAACGGCCTTTCGTGTGGAGTGCGGCGAAAGTTGGCAATGAGCCCAAAGTGCCAGTTACTGCGAGCAGCACGAACTGGTAGTTTGCCGACCTTGCTGACATCTGACGCAATCGGTCGGATGTCCGGAATGTGGATGGCTTCCCCCGAAATGTGAACTTGCGAATCTGCGCTAATCCGCGTGGCACCCGTGACTATTGTGTTCCCGATGAATTGATCCCATTGTGATCTGGATTTTCTAGGGGCGAGGGAACACGCGATGCGACAGCAATTGGCAGCCAGTATACTTCTTGCACTTCCAACTTTGGTGTCAGCACAGGAAGACCCGATCATCCACGACGCAGAGCACTATATTCTGCTGGAACAACACGGTCAGACGTGGTCGGAGCAAGATGCACGGATAGATGACCGCCTTGCGGAAATTCGCGAGACCAATGGCGGAACGCCCCCGAACATCGTCTACATTCTGCTTGATGATGTCGGCTTCGGCGAGATGGGCATGCCGAACCTGGACGTCATTCGGGGTTACAGCACGCCGCACATCTCAGACCTCGCGGAGGAGGCCTTGTCCTTCCAGCGGATGTACACCGAACCCTCCTGTACGCCCACACGAGCCGCCATGATGACAGGCCGCTATGCCATACGCACCGGGACAACCGAAGCCAAGTCCGTGGTCTCCGGCGACGGCCTGAATAGATGGGAAGTTACGCTGGCCGAGGTCCTGAGCGCGGGTGGCTACGAGACCGTGCATATCGGCAAATGGCACCTCGGCGATATAGAGCAATCCTATGCGTTCAACCAGGGCTTCGACTATGCCGAGCATCCGGTGCACCAGCAGGGTCAGATGGCAATCATGAATGCCGACGCCGAACGCGAAGGGATCTCAACGGGATTGTCTCAAAGGACCCGCGCGAACACCTATGAACTCGACAAGTCCTTTCGCCTGAACCCGCACGCGATGGTCTATGGAATCGTCGGAGAAAAGGGTGGCACGGCGCGAGAGGTGAATTTCGAGGCCGGCGAAGTCTATACGCAGGCGCATTATCAGCGCATGGAGGAAGGCTACAAGGACGCCGTTCTGGATCAGCTTGATCGGCTTGCCGGGGGCGAAAAGCCGTTCTTCCTTAATTACTGGCCTCAACTTCCGATTTCGCTGACACGGAGCGACCTAGATGGCGCGAAGACGTTGAACGGGGGGCCGATTGCCGAGTCTCTGGTTACGGTGGACACTTGGATCGGTGAAATCCTCGCGAAAATCGACGAATTGGGGATCGCGGAGAATACCATCGTTGTTGTCATGGGCGACAACGGTCCGTTCATGCAGTACCGCGAATATAGCGGTCAGAATGACCGGATCTATCGTGGCGGCAAGACAGACCACCTCGAAGGTGGCGTGCGTGTGAATGCCTTCATGAGGTGGCCAGCAGCCATCGAGGGTGGATCACGGGTTCAGGATATCATCCACGTCACCGACCTCTACACAACGCTTGCCCGTCTCGCTGGCAGCGATCAGCACATTCCGCGCGATCGACTGATCGATGGTGTCGATCAATCGCCGCTGATTTTCGTCGGCGACAGCCACGGACGGCGCGACTATGTCTTCATCTACGAAGGCCCGGCATTGCGCTCGATTGTGAAACAGCAGTTCAAGTTTCACCTGCCAGAGCCGGGTGCGAACCCGATCGCTGCACCCGTCTTCGACCTTTACAAAGATAGTCGCGAAGAGCGGATTGATACGGCGAAGACGATCCCGCTGGGCGTTGGGTTTGGTGGGCCGTTCGTCGGGATGATGAAACGCCACCTGGGCTGGAAGCAGAAATACCATGATCGCGATCAGGGACACGACATTCCCTACGGTGGAATTGAGAGCCTTCGTCCGGAAACGCAGGTTCTTGTCGACGGTTTCACCATGGTGCAGGAGTTGATGGGCAAGTAAGTCTTGTCATCCTTTTCGAGCAAATGCCGACATTAGTGAATAGGTCCAAGGTCAGCAATGCGCACGTTGCGGTTGTCGCGGTCACTCTAATGAACGACGGCTTGGTCCGCATCTTATCAGTTCGTGACCTGTGCAGCGAAGGTCAACTATCGCCAATCGGCGTCTGGGACCTTGGGTCCGCTTCGGGCTGGGAGCTGCCGTTAGACGCCTTTTGCATCAAGGGCCATTAAGGGCCATCTCAGAGATTTGGGTGGTCATCCACTTCGACCTTCTTGAGTAAGCCCGGGCCTGCGACTGCAATCGCGGTCCGGGTTGTTTTCATTAGTCACGACGCGAAGTCAGAACGCCCCATCGCGTCAGTCAGCGCGTCCCAGATCTTGGCATATTCGGCCCACGATAGCGGGCGGCCCAGTCGGTTCTGCGCAGCAAGTGCGACTGCATCACGGTCGTACTGTGGGCGTTCGCCTCGTTCGGGCGTTGTTGGTCCATCAAACGGCATCGGTTGTCCTCGCTTCGATCTGTTTGCGCAGCGCGTTGGCTGCAGCATGCATGCCCTCGGCTTCAAGGGTGACCAGACGGGCGCGCAGGTCAGCCAGTGACTCGCTACCGGCGTCAAGCTGCGTGCCTGCCCAAGCCAATTTTGCGACTAAGGTTTCGCGGGTGTCGGCGGTGTTCATACCTTCCCCTTTCGTTTCTTCACGGGTGGTGCTGCGGCCAGAAACTGACCAGCTTTGAGCGTGTCGGTTTTCCCGCGCGCGTCCATCGTGTGCACGGTCTGGTCGGGTGACACACCTGCGTCACGCAGGATCGCGCCGATCTGACTGTCGGTATCAGCCCGGTGAAACGCGCCGTCGATATAGACCGATTTCGGCGCGTTGAAATGTTCTGTGATCGAAACCTGTCTCATGATCTCAGTTCCACGTCACGTTCATGTATTCGACCGCGTCGGGGTGAACCAACGTCCACGACAGACCGTTGTGAATCACGCGAACCGCCTGACCCGCTGTCTGGAACATCGACCTGACTTCAGCCGGGGGTGTCGTAAACCGGGCGTCACTTTCATGGATCGAGTCGGGTTCAGAAACGTGATGATCTGGATTGCCCATCTTCGGCGCTGTGCCCGATGCGCTGGCCATCACGATGGATGCCGTAGCGCTGATATCGACCAGCGGAACCGGCAAGCCCAGATAGAGCGCAGCACAATCAAGAATGGCAATCTGGTTGGGTGCGACCGTGGCGCTGTGGACCACTGGGATACCAAACAGTGTGCCTTTGGCCAGTTCATCGCGGAACAGGAAAGTCCCGTCTTCGACCCACATTTTCAACGTGGTCAGGGTCAAATCGCCCATGATGAAGACCGGGCGACGTGCCCGCCATGAAACCATCTTGCTGATCAGGTTTTTCAGGTCTTCCAGCGGGTGAACGCCTGCGGAAAGCGGCGTCTTGCCGTTGTACAAACCGCTGGGTGATGTGCCCGCGATACCAATGTCAGCCGACAACAACTTTTCGTCAATCGCCACGGCGCTGTCATCAAAGATAAACGATTCAATCACGCTTCGGATGTTCGGAACGCTGGTCTTGGCCAGTTCATCGCTGAAACTGGAAATCGCGGCCAGCTTGAAAGGCAGCAGCATCGACGACGCCAGACGGCCTGACACATGCGGGATCGATGCGCCTTCGGCAATCCATGCCGGGCGCATGGCACCGTCATTGTCGTGCGCCCGTTGTGGCACGACCAGCGAATGTGCATCGCCGAATTGGATCGGTCGGGTCAGACCACGCTCGACAAGGGAACCCGCGACACTGATCGCACTCAGCTTGGACCAGTAGCTTTCGGCATCGGACATGACCAATTCAGCAGCCCAACCTGCGGCAGTTGTTGTTGCTGGGTTTGTCGCCGCTTTCAACATTCCGGTCACGACACGGCGTTGAAACGCCTGATCGTCGCCGGGGTGGTGTTGCTTGATCGTCTCCGCGTGTGCCGTCTGATTAACCCGGCGCATCAGTTCAGCCGCAGTTGCCGTGATCAGGCACTCGGCAACGTCGGGCCGTTTCTGATCGCCTTTCGGCTTTGCCGGGGTCTTCAATGTGGCTGAAAAGTTGACCGGTCGGGCCAGAGCCTTTTCGAGTGAATCGACACGGGCCAAAAGCGTAGGAACCTGTTTCCGGGCTTCGAATGCGTCGGCCAATTCGGCCTCGAATTGATCGAAGGCTTTTGCCGCTTTGGCTTGATCTTTGGCGGCGTCCAGTTTGCGACGGACGGCGGGATCGGTGATGTGTTCGATATCTTTGGGCATCAGATAACTCCTTCGAGTTTGAGGATTGACCGGGCGGTCGATGCCAGCCTCGGATGTTCTTCGGAAAAGGCCCGCAGCCATGTGCGATAGACGCTCCTGTGCGCCTTTTCAGATTGGCGTCCGGCCTCGGCTACTGTCAGACCTTCGGAGACGCCCTCAGCCCTTAACCGGGCGCGGGTACGACGGATCTTGATCGGCAGCTCACGACGCAGGCGGTCGCCTGTGACAGCGCCGCTCATTTGCCCAATGCCTTCTTTTGTGCAGCGGCACGGCGGTTCAATTCGTCCATGTCGCCGATGGGGGCGTCGGCGTCACCGAGGTAGGCATCAGCGGCTTGTCGGATCGCGGCGTCGGCTTCGGCGGTTTTGGCCGCCAAGCGGGTTTCGAGTGCGTCGATCCGGCGTTTCTGCTCGCCGACGAGTTGGGCGATCACGCGGGCAGTGGATTCTCGGGTGGTTTGGCGTTCTGCATCGAGCAACTTCTTGACCTCGGTTCGGGTCATTGCCTTCGCTGCAGGCGCGGCGGGTGCAAACGGGTTTTGACTCATGGGGCGCTTCCTTTTCGGCGTGCAGCTGCGATGGCGCTTGCATCGTGCATGGCGTTTTTCACGGCGCGGATTGTGGGATGATCACGATTGTATTTGACGCCCGGCAGCATGGCCGCGAGTTGGCATTGGAGCGCAACGCTTCGCAGTTCGGGTTCTGCATCGTCGAGGCGGGTCTGCGCTTGCTCAGAGGCGCTCTCAGCGCGGGCTGAGGCGGTCGAAGCCAGTTCTATGGTCGAAGGGGCGCTTTCGCCCATTTCGACCAGTACAGCGGCCAAGCGACTGACCGGGCCAGCGGGTTTCAGGTCGGCTGCTTTGGTGCGCAAGATGATGTGCGCCCGGTCGAAGTCGGCAGCGACAGCGCGGGCTTCGGCAATGGCGTTTTCGGCGGTTCGGAGGTCTCGGGCGAAGGATGCCGTGATCCTTTCACGCTCGGCAGTTGCGCCGGGTGTGGCGGCCTCTTCAGCTTTTGAAATTCGGTGGATTTCTTTGCGGATAAACGGCGCGCGTTTGACGACTCGGCGGGCTTTTGTGGGTGCATCTCGGGCAGTCATTTTCGCGCGTCCTCTACTCAGGTGGCGCGATTATGCGTCAGATCTGCTAATCTGCAAAGCCTTATCTGCAAAGATGCGAATTCTGGGTTTTATCAGGGGGTGGCAGCCCGGCGGTATTTGGCCCAGCGTACCAGTTTTGTACGGCAGGATTCGGACCCGCAGAAAGTCGCTGATCCGTGTTTGTGAGTCTGATCGCGGGCGATCAGGCGTCCACAACTTTCGCATGCGACTTTTGATCGGATCGCGGTGCGGGCAGCTGCTTGAGAAGTTGCCGGGCGCGCTTTTGCGACGGTGTTGTCGGTCATCACTCTGCGCATGCGTTGATTACAGGTTTTGGCGTCGTCGATCATCAGGCTGCGCAACAGATCCGGATCAGCGTTATGCATCGGCGACCTCTTGTCGGGCTGCCCCGGTCAGGGCTTCGAAGTCGGTTGGCAAGCCTGCAGCTTTTTGGGCGCGGTACCATGCGCCGTTTCCGTGCTCGGCCTGTTCCAGCCAGCGCGAGGTTTCAAGGCTGCCGATCCCGCCAGAAACAGTGACTTTGAACATTCTTTCGTCGGAAAAGGTTTCGCGACAGACCCGGCGGATCGTATGCGCCAACCATCGCGCTGAGATCGGGTAAACGGCAGGGTCTGGCAGATCCAGAGTCTCACAGCCGAGTGCGGCGAGGATCTCGAAATCCTGAATGAACAGGTCGGAAGTATCCCGGACCAAATAGCGCGGCATCAAAGGTCACCGTTGCGCAGCATCGACAGCGGGGTGCTTCCACGGGGGGCGCTGGAACCGGTTGCCGATTTGGCACGGGCCTTGGCCGGAACCGGGTTTTCGTCTTTTGATCTGCATCCTAAGTCGCGTTGTAAGCGTGCCAGCTGATCCAGTTGTTCGCGCACCGCTTGGTGAATCGGGTGGCGGGTCAGGTCGCCAAACCGGTTTTTCGTGAAGCTGGGTTCTCGGGCTGCACGCTTACGCAGGCGGTGCAGTTCCTGACTGGTCAGACCCAATTGCACAAGCAAATGAAGGTCGGCATCGGTCCAGCGGCTCGGCTGAGAGCGATAGACGCGAAGCGTGGCCGCCATTCCACTTTCATTCAGCAACTCGACCCCTTCGACATCCGGAAACTCGGCTCCAGTGGTGTCACCGGTTTGCGCGGAGATGATTTGACCTCGCAGGCCGTCGATACGTGGTTTTCGGGCTGATTGGCTCATGACCGCTCCTGTTCCGTCGTGATCTGGAATTTTCAGATGGTACCATTTGTTCTGACTCATAACAATCCGGGTCCGGAGAATCAGGGGGGCCAAAATCGAGTTATACGTTGAAGCTTTGAACCCCGCGCGGTGAGACGGCCCCTATCAAAGTTTCCGCCCACCCCCCCCCGCACCTCGGCTGGTCCGAGCCGGTTGGGCTTACTAGTCCCAGCGGACAGGAGGTATTGGGCACTTGGGTTTTTCGACGCATCTCAGCGGAGCGGACGGTTCACGACACGACCGCTAATCATCCCGGCGTTGTTCTGCGCCGCGCATGGCGTCAAACGCGCCGTCATCGGCAGGCTGATACACGATCCGATATTCGGTGATGCCCTTCGCACCACACTGGCTGCACCGCACCCGGTCAACAAAATCAGCAACAGTTTCAGGCGGATTGTCAGCATCAAGCAAGTCAGTCACTCTCACAGGCGCTTTCCGCCCGCAGATGCATTCCAGCCAGATAACGTGGCTTGTGATTGTCGCTAACCGTGTACCGCCGCGCTTGAGTTGTGTCACCATAGCCCAGCAGTACCACAGGGCTGGAGACAGGAAAGCCGTTTAGCGGCCTGCACCAGCGCGCAAGGCATAGCACCAAGTACCCTTGGTTCCGGCTCTGGCATACGAAAAGTCAGTTTTATTTTCGGTATTGACGCTAATAAATGATTTGATCAAGGTCAGACCAATAGATTTGGAAGGTTAAAAACATGAAATCGTTAATGCTTATTGGTGGACTAATTCTTATTGCTGGATGCGAACCTGTGCCTCCTCAAACACCAGTCCAACAGGCAGCTAATCAATGGGCGGGAGCCAATGTGGCTTTAACGCAATGCGCCCCATACATCGGCGGCTTCAGCGATGCGCAGGCCCTGAAGGAAGAGCGCGAACGAGACCTTGAGCGAGCAAGATCACTTGGGGCGACTGACGCGATGTTTAGTGAGGCAACGACACTGGTGACTAGTCAACTAAATGGGGCTATTATTCTTGTCGGGGCGAGAGATGCGTGTAGCATGTTTGTTTCAGCTTTGGGCGCTGCTTAAAGTCATCAAACCAACCCCAAGGACTCTCCGCGAGAGTGGAGGAAACTTGGGGTTCAGGTCAGCCTTTAAACAGCCATTTTCGGGCCTCTGGCTGAGGCCGGAGCGGTCTTAGGTGTATGGTATTGTCCATAGGTTAGCCTCCGCCTGTTTCGTCGATTGCCAGCGAAATTCAGACGCAAACATTAATTCACATGTCATAAATAGAAATCCCAAGCTTACTTCCAAACTTGAGGACTGCTTTTGAAGCCTTATGCGAGAGCTTCGGAGGTGACCATCTGTAAACCGACATTCCCGGAGTTGAACGTTATCCCGCGCCCCCACGAGTCCAGGTGGCGCTGTCCCAACTTGAGACGGGTAGCGGTAGGCGCGGTGCCGGTTACCAGTCGGCCCAGAAAATTTCCGGACCGGGTTCGCAGATCCGGTGCTAAAAAATTCCGGGGAGTTCGGCGCTCGGGCTGGCTGAGCTGTGAGGGCGATTACGCGATGAGGTCAGCTGCCTATCATGGCTCGGCGGGGCTGTTTTGGCGTCAGAGTCACAAAACCCACATTGCCTATTATAGCTCGGACGGCGTCGGGTTGGTGGGTGTGTGCGCTGCGGTCTGAGGTATCCGGGCCTGAGGCTGGAACTGCTGTCCCCATAAAGAACTCTCCTGAGTCCCGGTTTGAGTCCCCATAGGCCCAACGGGGACTCAAACCGGGACTCAGGGGGGGTTTTTATGTACGCGCGCGAGAAAGTCCTTATTTTGCTGCTCCAACCGGGACTCAGACCGGGACACAACGGTTCTGACCCCCTCATTTCGCTTCCGGAAGGGCGTAGTGTCCCGCTCCGGCGGTGACGATAAAGCCATCCTCCAGACTGCGCAGGATCGCCTTTTTGATCGCCTCAGCCGACTTCCCGTATACAGTCCGCAGCTCCTCCTTGAGATCCGCTCGGGACATTTTGAAATCCTCGGCCTCGGACAGGATCTTCTGGATATCCCGACCTGCGCCTTCCCGCATGCTCGCTCTCCGGTCCACTGCTGCCGCCGCAACGACATGCATCTCCTGAAACATGCCGCCTTCAAGAGCGCTCTGCTGGATCTTGATGCTTCTGTCAGTCCGGACATCACGCCCGGATATGTACAGGTCCGCTGCTACGCTCTCACGCTCGCGTGTCAGCCGGAGCATGTTGTCCGCCGTTGCAGCCAACCCAGCGCTACCTGAGATTGCGTTGTAGGGGTCGCCCGTGTGCTTGCTGCCCGCCTTCGGTTTCCGCTCGTGGAACGTGCCGACAATCGCGACCCCGAACTCCTCGGCCAGTCGCTTAAACGGTGTCAGCATTTCAACATCCGCCTCATAAGCGTTTGCGTCGGATTTCTTCCGCGCGCCCGTCGCCATCTTGAACGTATCGATCAAGATCAAACCCACATCCGGAAACGCCTGCATATCCGCCCTCAGCATCGCCACCAGCTCGTCCGAGTCCGCTCCTCCCTCGAACGAGAACTGCAGGAGATCCAGATCCGGGTTAAACTTTCCTGTCTCCTGCAGCCCGCGTGCCCGCCTTGCGATCCGGGCCTTGCCATCTTCCACAGCGTAATAGAGCACCCGGCATCGCTTCGTATCATGCCCGAACAATTGCGCACCCGTCGTCACAGCTTCCATCAACTGCATCATCAAGAACGACTTGCCCGTTTTCATCTGCCCGACAAACAAGGTCAGACCCGGCGAGATCATATCGTCCACAACCCAATCCACCGGACCCGGATCATAGGCAAACACGTCCGCACCTGAGACGGTCCTTGCGATGGACTCGCCGCCACCCTCAAGGAACAGCCTGTAATAATCGGTGTCCTGCAGCCTACCCGGCACAGGCAAGTCCGCTCCGATGCAGATCTCGATTCTTGCGTCATCGATTTCCTCATGACGCTGTGCCAACGGGCCGCCGATCAGATCGACGACTGCCTCATATTCAGCCAGATCCAACGAGCAGTCCGGGCGATGGTTGAAACCCGCGTAATGGAAACGCCCGAGAATTCGCATTGCCGCTAGCTCGTCTTCGGCATCAAGACCCGAGTGATCGAACACACACGGGTGTTGCGCCTCCAGATACGTCGCCAGCGACGTCGGGGTCGTTTCGATCAGCACGGGCTGCTTCGACGCCTCCACCACTTTCTTCGCGCCTTGCCGTTGCTGGGTAGGGATCACGGGCGCGAACCCGTCGCCTTTATGTTCGATCCAATCGCATACGCTGAAAATGCTTTCCGGGTAGCGTTCGTGCCATCGTGCCGTGTCGCGCTGCGAGCTCTTTTCCATCGCGTCCAGTAGCAGAAACTCGACGTCCTCACGGGGCATCCGCAAGCCTGCAGCTCGGGTCGCAACAGCCAGAATGGCCGGGTGAAACGCTGCGCCGGTCGCGATGTCCTCCAGTGCGGCTGCGATTCCCTCTTCGGCATGCGGATAATCATCAGGCGTGCTTTCGCCCCTGTGGACCTTTTCACCTTCGATCCGCCAGCTCCTGAACACGAGGGCCGAGAAATCCTGAGGCATCGGACCCGCGACATCCGGACAGTCCGGAAGCTTGCGGCCCGTCATCGTGACGAATTTTTTCACATTCGCACCGTAGAAACCGATTCCGTGCCTCTCGTGGCCATGGGTAGGCAGATCCGGGTCTGCACTTGTGAAGATCATCCGGATGCCGGTGCCTGACGGGCTGGTCTCGCAATAGGTCGAGGAGGCGTCGACGAACGCCTGCGCCCACGGCAGCAAAACCCCATCTGTCACGCAGCCATCGAGGTCCGCAAACGTCAGGCCTGTAGGGGGTGCAAAGACGCCCAGACCGACCCCAAGGGTGTCTGCAGCTGCTACCGCCTCTGAGAAGGTCATGGTGCCTCTGTCCGCTGCTGTATTGGGCGCATGAGGTACGCCATCACGCGGATCACATGGTACCTTCTGAGCGCCGGACAGGGTCCAGCACAGGAAGCCGGGTTCCCCGGCGTGGTCGCCAAGCGCACGGGCAAGCACCTCAGAATCGAAAGCGGTGGTATAGGTTTTTGTTGGAGTATCTTTGGCCACAAGCAGCGGTCCCTTGATAAAGGGTCGCCCACCGTCATAAAGTAACGCTATTGGCTAGCGGTTTTCTGTGGTGGAGACCGAAAATGGAAGCCCCTGATCACCGCATGTGGTCAGGGGTTTTGCTTTTTTCGCGTGTTCGCTTGTTCATCTGGCAGATCGCGCGTCGGGGATCTTAAGTCCGGTTTGGGCAGCTTACGCTGGCCAGCCACTCGAGTCTAATCCGGCGGCGTCTCGCCTTTAGCGATTGCTGCCTGCCGGGCGTTCCAAGCTTTGACCGCTTCGACGCCCTTAGGCGGGGCGGCCACAAAACGAGCCAGCTCGTCACCGTTGACCGGTACCTGAGGTTCTGCCCAGCGCGATAGTCCGGGGATCAAGACCAGCTTCAGCCCCTCTACCATATCGCGGGCCTCAGCGCGTGCCTCCGGCGTCGCGTCAGGCCCGAGGGCCGCTGTCAGGGCCTTGTACTGCTTTCTTGAGAAAACACCCCTGTAAGTCCGCCTGAGCGTCTCGGCGTCGCGCAGGATATCCGCGAAATGAGCTCGGGCCGCCTGCATCCGTTTTTCGACTTCAGCCGCGATGGTGGCTTCCTGCGTCGGTCCGGGCTGCGGCTTTGGCCGAGGCGCTGGATCTGGCTTTGGCCGAGGCGCTGGATCGGGCTTTGGCGCTGGATCTGGCTCGGGCTCAGGCGTTGGATCGGGCTCGGGTACGCCGATCAGGGCCGCGACTTGCGCGCCAGTCAGTTTTCCCTCTGCGCGGGCGGCAATCTGTTTGGCCTCGGTCTGAATCGCCTCGGGTTGGCTTGCAAGTCGATAACAATTTGTGCGCCCGATTTTGGCAATCGACTCGACCGGCAGATCTCCGAAATGCTCAAACAGAGTCCGATAGTTCCGCCCGGTGCGTTGGTCGATGCGGTCGGAAATTTTTTCCGACCACCATTCGCCGAAAGCGTTATCGGACTTTAGCAGCTTCCGAGCCTTGGAAAGCCTTTCGCCTTGATTCAACGCATGCTGGATCGCGCCTTCGTAAGCCGTCGTTTCAGCTTCGATGATCTCGCGCGCCAAGGCGTTCAGGCTTTCCGCGTGCTTGGTTGCGACAGCGCGGGTCATGCCGTCGCCTCTGCACCATCGCGGTGCTGCTTGATCCAGCGGGCCACGTCGGTGCGATCATAGAAGATTTCGCGGGCGATCCGGATCGGCACCGGGCCGGTACCCTTTACCCGCAACCGGGCCAGTGTATCGGCGCTCTTGTCGAGCAACGCGGTCAGGTCGGTGTCGTCATAAAGCTGCAGGTCGTTTTTCAGGCGGCACCGGGTTTCATGGGGTGTTTCACCCGGAAACGGGATTCCGCGTAGCAGCAGCTGTGCGCGGGTTTCAGCAGACAGGGTCTGCCAGTTTTCGACGGTTTGATCGGTCATCAGAATCACCTTTGTTTCGTGGTGATTCCCCTCATAAGCACATTTCTGAGAGCACAAACCAAACTGCATAGCAGTTCGGTTTTTTAGTTTCTTGGCGGCCTCAGATCCCTGACCCAATCGCGCAGGCTGTTTTCGCTTGGAACCGGGTTCGGCCTGCCATGCTTATCCGTGCCAAGCGCGTCAGCCCCTTCGCTGGTCAGGGCGTCCGCGACCAAGTATCCGACCGTGGCCAGCGACCGAGTTGGATCTTCCTGCCATGCATCATTGGCGAGCTTGCGCACATAGGGCCGCAGGGTGGCCGGAAACCTGCTTCGGGTGGACTTCGTCGCGGCGGCAGCTCTGGCCATGTCAGCGGCGCGCTGACGGGCCATCAGGGGCACCAGCTGGTCAACCATACCCTCGGCGCTTTTGCCCTCTGCCCACAGGGCCAGCAAGGCAGGTAGCCACTCGCCAAAGGTCGCGACATCGTCGGCGGTCACGACACGCAACGCGCCATTGGCGTCCCGGATCGCGGAATACCCGGTCTTGCCAATCGGGGCCGGATCTTGCCCGACGTCCGATCCTTTGGCGCGCAAAAACCCGGTGATCCGTAGCTGGATCATGAACGGCAGCTCAGGCAGAAACCGCAGGGTTTCGTCGAGGTCAGTCACGGTGCAGCGCCTCCGGTGAAAGCTGCGTGTATCGCCGCAGCATGTTCCAGTCACGGTGGCCGGAAACCAGCGCCACTTGCTCAATCTGGTAACCGGCTTCAAACAAGCGACTGACGCCGTCATGCCGCAGATCGTGAAACCTCAGATCATCGATCCCGGCCTTCTTCACGCTTCTAGTGAACAACGTCGAAACCGATCCCGGATCGAACGGAAAGATCTGGTCAGCCTCGCGCGGCATACTCGCGATCAGGTGCATAGGGTCGATTGTCTCGCCAGCGATCACGACAGGCCCGCGCAATAGCGGAACGGTCTGGTTGTTGCCTGCCTTGGCGCGCGGGTGTTTCCGGTCGCGTATGACGACGGTGCGCGCATCGGCGTCCAGATCGTGCCACCGGATGCGGCAGATCTCACCAAGGCGCATCGCTGTGCAGATCGCAAACTGAGTCAGATTCCACAGCGGGACGGCCCGGCGCGGGCCTGCCCATGCGTCCCGCAAGGTGATCAACTCGGCATCTGTGGGGCGTCTGTGGCGCTCTGCCGAGGGTCTGATGGCGTCGGCTGCACTCAGGATGGTTCGGGCCTGTTTGACCGCTGCAATCGCCGCTGACGTGTCCACACCGGCAAGCGGGCCACCATGGGTCAGAACGGTCTGGATGTGTGTTAGGTCCATGCCGATTGTATTCGGGCCGGGCGTCGTCTCGCTGTTGCGCCGCTTGGTCACAAAGTCGCGTATCAGCGCGACGTCGATCTCGGCGACAGGCACCCGGCCAATCAGCTTATTGATAACCGCAAGCGCGCTGATCTTGCCGCGCCCGACTTCTTTGGTCTCGCTGATTGCGCTGATGTACTCGGCGGTCAGTGCGCCAAAGGTCATGTTGGTGGTCGGCTTTGCACCTTCGTCGATCTGGGTTTCCAGATGCCGCGCCCACCGGCGGGCCTCGATCTTGGTCGGGAATGTTTTGGATCGGCGCTTGCCGCCTGCATTGACTTGGGCGGTCCATTTTCCGTTGCGGGCTGGGTAAACACTGGCCATAAATCGGGTGTCCTTCTTTCATCGTTGGATGGCCCCGCTTGCGGCATTGTTTTGCGGCGATAACGCAGGCGGGGCGCTTGCAAATTGATACTCTGCTTGCACATTGCTTGCAATCCAGATCCCAGCGACTGCAATTCAGGCCACATTCAGACTACAGCCAGACCCAGACGAGACACAGGCAAGCCGTTGATTGATTAGGGAAATCTGTGTGTTTTCAACACCTCAGGCGCTTACGCCTTGCCCATTGCTGACCGGACAGATCGATACCCAACCCCGGTTGATCAGAGATGTCGTCAGGGGATCGAAATTGAAACCTCGCCCCGGACCCGCGCAGTTGAGGACGATGTCGGCCTTATGCGTCAAAGGCGCCCCTGTCGCGTCTTCATAGTGCACCACAGCCCCGTCTCGTCCCGTTTCGATCTGATGCACACGGGCCGTGATGATCCGGGTCTGACCGGTTTTTGTCAGCCTGTCGAAATCTTCGATGGCGTCGCGGGTGCCGCCCAACAGCCAGGTTGAGATTGGACCGATGGCTTTGCGGGCCTCATCGTGATCGGGCAGAAACGTCGCCAGCCCCTGTTCCATGAACACCTTGCGAAACCCTGCGCGCATTTCGGCCATCCGGTCACCGGCCCTTTCGGCCTTTTGCATTTCGCCCCGGACGGCCGCCAGAAAGCCTTTGGCCGTTTCATATGGCCCGCCCAGATCTGGTTCGGTCATCATCCGACGCGGATAAGGCGCGTAAAGTGCGGCGGGCAACTGGCCTGAAGTCGACAGGGCGGTGAACCGGATGTCAGGTTCGTCCAGCACCGCCTGACACAGACGCAGCGCGTCGAGCATTGTTGCGTTGGACCCGATGCAGCAGACCGACAGCCCGGGGCGCAGACGGTCAGCGATGTCTTGTTCATTGCCCGAAAGCTGCGGATAGCGGTTTGGCCCATCGTCGCCCTGAAAGCGCTGGTTGGACGGCCCGCCGATTGCCACATCAACCGTTTCCGCGCTCAGCACGTCGCCGCTGTGCAGCAGCACGTCAAAGCCGTACGGTGAGACCTTCAGATCAACGACAGTTTCCGAGACCTGACTGACTTGCACTCCGGTCCTTTTCAGCCGGTCCAAAACACCCTGCGCCTGTTGCCTCAGATAATCGCCATAGATCTCTCGCGGTGGATTGAGTGCGCCGATGTCATCGCGGGCAAGGTACGGTTTGGCCGAGGCCAGCCAATCCGGACGGCGACCGTGCATTGTATCCTGAATGTCACCCCAGCGGTCGCGCATCCAGTCGGTAAACTCCGGGTCCAGCCCATCTGAAGGGGAGTTCAGCAAAAACGCATACCGCCAGGCCGCATCCTTGGGCGCCTGCGCATAGGCGATGCCCCGCCCCAGTTGCACCACCTGCGGGCCGATCACGCTCAGGCGATCGCCCCGACGTAAGGACAGGTTGGACACGAACTCTAGCGCCACCAACCCGTCACCGATCACCACATGGTGGTGCGTGCCATTGCGGGTCCCGGCGGTCACAACCGGATCTGTGTCTTGCCGGCCCCCAACTTGACGCCGCCCTGCCATTGCATCGAATAGGCCGTGCGATGGCGCAGATCCGGGTTCATCAGCCAGAGCCGCCACAGCAGTCGTTTCCGGGCCGGATCGTTGTGATCCTGATATTCGGATCGCGTGTGCAGAGCGACATAGTTGTTCACGAACTGCATATCGCCCGCTTCCATTGTCATCTCATAGCGCTGCTCATGGGCGATCTCTTCGGCCTTGCGGATGGCGTCACGCTGAACGTCACTCAAAGGCGGTGTTCCGGGCAACTTGTGCCCCTTCTCGATGTGCTTGGGTCCGAAGGATGTGCAGATCTGCCCGTCAAAGAAGTTGAACACCGGGCTTTGGTAATAGGGAAGCTCCCGCTCGCCATGTTCACCATGTTTCGACCAGCACAGCGGTTCGGTCAGCGCCCTGGCTGCCTGAGGGTGGCGATCCAGCAATTCGTTATACATCGCGACCGAACTTGAAACCATCGACACGCCGCCTGATTTGGCGGTGCGGATGCACAGCAGGCCGACAATATCGCATTGGTCACAATGGTAATCCATCAGCTCGCGGGTTTGGTATCCGCGGCTGTTCGCGTCCTTCTGGGTTTTGCCCAGATCGGTGATGTGCCCCAGCATGTCACCTTCGGGGTTGTTCGGCGTGGCAGCGCCCAAGTGACATCCGACACCCCAATAGATGATCGCCGCATCAAGCGGGTCGAGCGTTTCAATCGGCAGCCCGCGGATCAAAGCGATGCCCAGCCCGGATTTCAATTCGGTGTAGACCCGGGCCAGCGTGTCCCCAAAAGGCCCAAGGTCGAACTGATCGCGGGTCATTGCCAGCAACGCATTGGGGTCACCGTTCAGCACGGGGCGAACCTTGGCCGCCATGCGCGTTAACCCTTGGATTTCGGCGTCGTCCAGAGCGAACAGCCACCCGCCGCCCGACGCGATATCGGCCCCTGTCCAGTTTGCGTGGTCTGTCATCGGGGCAAGCTGATCAAGGCTCATCTGGGTGTCCTCCTAAACTGGTCAGAGATTTGGTCTGGTGCCTGAATATCGTCAGACATCAAACAATATATCGTCATATGTCAAACGAATTTGCTGGTCGCGATCGCGCGACTGTGCTGAAATGGCGAAGCAACAGGGTGAGCCATGCAGGAAAACCGGATGAAAACAAAAGATAATCCAGTCAGGGCCGATCACGCGCGGCATCTGGCCAAGGCCAAGCAAAGCCTGCGCAGTCGCCCCGGGTATCTGTTGCGACGCTGCCTGCAGAACACATCCAGCCTGTTCGAAGACGCCTGCGCGGACACCGGAATCACCCTGCGCCAGTACGATGTTCTGTTCGTGCTGGGACAAGTCGGCGAGATGACCCAGGGAGAGCTGTCGCAGCTTCTGGACATTGACCGTTCGACCAATGCGCTGGTTATCGGGATACTTGAGGAAAAAGGCCTGATCGCCCGCTGGGGGCATCCCCGCGACACACGCAAGAAATGCGTTGGCCTGACGCCCGAGGGGCAGACCACGCTGAACACGATCAAGCCACGCGCACAAATTGCGGCCAATGCCCTGCTTGAAGGTCTGGACAGCGCCGAACAACAGGCTTTGCTGGCCACGCTCAACAAGATCATCGACGGGGTTGGTTAAGGGCGTTCAGGGGCTGGTCCGGATGACACAACAGCCGCTCAACGCGCCCACAACCCCCCCCGAGCCGGACGACAGGTTTGAGCGCGAATTGACCGCAGTTGCTATCTGAATGAATGTCCGCTTTTCTGAAAATGAAATGGCGCGAAAGCTAGGGACGTCGCAATGACATGGGCAATCAACGAGCCGAAAGGTGAAGGTGAGTTTTGGGCAAATGGCGACTATGTCGGCTGGGAAGAAGCCCTTCAGCATCATTATGATACCGACATGAGCGACGCTGAACGTGAGGCGGTCACCTTTGGCGGGCGGATGATGCCGTCTTACCCTTCAGAGAAATTTACCAAAGATCTGGGGCCTCTTACGCCGCAAGAACAGCCCAAGACGTTTGGGTTTCAGGGCAGCCCACCGCGCAAGCTTTTGGGGTCATTGATCAAATTGACAAGCCGTCTTTTGGCCGTGGATCAGGCATTGAAGACGATCATCGAGACGATAGAACCGGATAAACACCAGATGTGGCCCATTCGGCTTCAGTACAAAAATGGTGATCCCTATGAAAAGAACTTCTTTGGTCTTGTCATAGGAAAGCATCTGAACGCGTTTGATCCAGATGCAAGTGACAAAGAGGTGTGGCACGAACGCAGAGGACGCTTCAACGTCCGGGACGATACGAAAAAGTATATTTCAGGCCTCGCATTGAGAACCGACAACTCTGCCCATCTTTGGCGCGAAAAGAAGCTTAGGTCGCCAAATGTTTTTATCTCGGACGCTCTGCATGATCGCATAGTGGAAGCAAAGTTACGACTCCCGAAGATGTATCGCGTAAAGGATATCTGAGGTCAGGGTTGAACCAAAGACAAAACACCCAATGGCCCGCTCACCCTGCCGTTCGGCATTTCCACATAATTGTCCGACTTCTGGCCGACCCGGCCCGCAAGAACAGTCTCAAACAACTCCCATCGGACGGTGCTGAGCTTCGCCCCATTGCCTTGGCGACTGGCCATACATGCGTTTGAACTCGCGGCTGAATTGGGACGGGCTTACATAGCCGACGTCGATCGCGGCTTCGTTGACTGGCATGCCGCCCGCGATCTTCATCGCAGCGTTGTTGAGACGCATGGATTTCACGAACTGGATTGGAGCCATCGTTGTGACCTGCTTGAACTTGCGATGAAAGACGGCCCGGCTCATGCCTGCGCGGTTTGCCATGTCGTCAACGGAGATCGGTACATCAAGATTTGAAGACACATGCGCGATGGACCGCGCAATGGCATTTCCGGCACCAAAGGCTTGCCTTGCAAAGATACCCGCCTCGCCCTTCAGGATCGCGTAACACACCTCCCGCAACCGTGCTTCCCCAAGGACCGCCGTATCCGTATTGCTGGCCCCAAGCTGCAACAGCCGCAGCAGCGCTTCGGTGAAACTTTCGTCCCAACGGGCGAGCCTGATCCCCTGCGTTCGCAAGTCGCCTTTGACCGTTGGCCGATCGCCTCCCGCGTTTTCCATCTCCATCGTCATTTGCGACATCACACGCGGGTCCAAAGAAATTAACACGCCATAGAGAGGATTTTCGGGGGATGAATAGGGCGCGCCCGCTTTGACCGGCATCGACATCGGGCAGCACAGGTATTGGCTGTCATCGTAGATATATCTCTGTCCATCCAAAATCGCTTCTTTTGCCCCACTTGCGATGGCTACAACGCAAGGATCATAGACGGCCGGGACGCACGGAATTGCATGCGTGGCGCGAAACAGGCGCACGCCCTTGATTCCCGTCTCCGTCAGGCCGTCCGTTTCGGTTCGGGTTGCGATAAGACGTATGATCTGATCCTTGCTCATCTAAGCGATCTAAGGACCAACAAACGGCCTTGGCAACCACCTTGAGACGATCAGGCAAGTATTCGCGACGATCTCGCCTGTGCGAGTGCGGCGATGAGAGTTATCTGCAAAACCTCAAAGGAAACACATATCGTGCGGCTTGTATGCCGATGCCAACCGGAGAATGACAATGCCAGACACCACTTTCGGATCGAAAGGCTGGACCCCCGACCGCCTAGGCAAGCTTGATGGCAAGACCTACCTGATCACAGGCGCCAATTCAGGCGCCGGATTTCAGGCGGCGCGGACGCTGCTCAAAAAAGGTGCGAAGGTGGTAATGCTGAACCGCTCGGTTGAGAAGTCCAAGGCGGCGGTCGCGCAACTGAAGACAGAATTCGGGGACCGGGCCGATGTGAGTTTCGTTCGCATGGACCTCGCCGCTCTCGCCAGCGTGCGCGAAGCTGCATCAGAGGTGCTGCAGAATTTCCTCCGGATCGACGCGCTGATCTGCAACGCCGCTATAGCCCAGGTGCCGACGCGCAAACTGACTGTTGATGGGTTCGAAAGCCAGCTTGGCACGAACCATTACGGTCATTTCCTGCTTTGCGGTCTGCTGTTTGACCGGATCGCGAAATCCAAGGGCCGGATCGTTGTCGTGGCCAGCCTAGGCTACAACATGGGGCTGAAGACGATCAAGTTCGACGACATGAACTGGAATGAGGGCTATAGCCCGAACACCGCCTATTCACAAAGCAAGCTTGCGCAAATGATGTTCGCTTACGAATTGCAGGATAGGCTGGCAGCCGCCGGGCGAACCGATGTCGAAGTCTATGTCTGCCACCCCGGCTCCTCAGCGACGTCCCTCATCACAACCAGCGGCAGCCGGACGATGAGGTTCATCTGGTGGCTTATGACCAAGACACCGATGGTTCAGACCGCAGAGCAAGGATCTTATCCCGAGGTCATGTGCGCGACCGAAGAGGCCTTGACGGATCAACGCGCCCTCTATGGACCGACAGGTCGGATGGAAGCTGTCGGTCCGGTCGGCAAGGGCACACTGAACCCCCACGCTTATGACAAGCCGGTCATGACGAAGCTGTGGCAAGCATCCGAAGGAGCAACCGGGTTTGACTGGAAGCTTTGATCTGACCAAGAGCGATGCCGCTACCAAGGCTCCTCCCTGAAACTGACATGGGTCGCATTGCAGCAATCTGTTGGCTTGAGCTCAGACCAGCCCAGTGCATCTACGGCGATTCCAGAGGTACATGCCGTCAGACATCAGTCACTTGTTCAACCACGATACTGAGCGGACAGCGCGGCGCTGATGTCTAGCGCGGCGAAAGGTTGGCTTGCAGTCCACCGGGTTTGGGCGCATCGAACGATTGCTTGGACGACACGGGCTCCATTGCAGTGGTAAACTTTCTGCGATTGCAACGAAATGCTGCGTCAGCAATGGCTGCAAATGCATAAGCCGGCTTTATCCCTCAGTCCGGACCATCAGAACCATCTAACCAAAGACCGGTATGTGGGGCAGCTTTGGTCACGCCCTGCGTCGGTTTACAGGTCAGATGTCTCAGTAAAACTGTGCACGGTCTCCATCGCACCATCCAAGGCTGTCCCCGCTTCATCCTGAAGCGCGGCCTCGCGCAGGCGGCGAACCCAGTCGGCGGCGTCATCCCGGCCATTAACCAGATCGGCCCCCGCCAGAACGCGGTCAAACTTGGACAGCCCACGCGCATGTGTATCGGAATAGCCCTTGATCAGCCGACGGCATTTGACGATTTCGACCGCCAGCGCATAGTCGCGGTCTGCGGTTTCGCGCACCCGCTCCAGCCAGCTTTCGATATGCTCAACCTCTATCGCGTGTCGGAGCGAGCCAAGGCGAAACCGGCGCAGCCCCGCGACGGCATAAAGCATGCCAAACCCGATGATGCCGTCAGAACGGATCCGCCGCCCCCGGTTGAACAGCCAGTCGACACCACCCATCACCTTTGGGCGTGCCCCGGCCCAGTGTCCCAGCCGCGCCGGCATCAGGCCGACGATTTCCTCGGCACGTGGGTGCATGTATTCGGTCAACTGCATCACCTGGGTGTTGGTCTGGCGCATTTCGGTGTCAATCCGGTCGAACCGGGATTGCCGGGTCTTTTTGTCGGCCACGCCGATGACATCATCATAGGCCATGGCGTTCGCGATGTGTTTGGCGGCCTCCTGACTCAGAACCGGGTCTGCGTGCGCGCCCTCCAAAGCCAGGATCGTTTCAAACCGGTCCAGATAGGTCGCCCCATAGTCTGCGTCCTGAAATTCAACGACCTTTCTAAGCCCGGCCATTGTGATGTCTTGGATTGGTCCGGGATACCCGGCCACACGCGCAACCAACGCCTGCCATTTGTCAATCAGCGCATCCGGGCCCTGTGGCTGTGTGCTGGCACTTGGCTTTGGTGACGCCAGTGTACCGTCCGGATCGGCCAGCGCCGCATCAAACCCTGCTGCGAATGCCGCAAGGCTCGCGTCGACGCCTTTTTGCGCGTTCCTGATGGCGGTTTCATAGGTCTCGCGCGCGAAAGGCAGCGCGCCTGAGGCCGCCAAAGCGCCCAGCAAGCTGGCCGAGATCACCGACCCCGCCGACACGGCCAGCCCCTCCATATCCGCCATGATCAACCGGGCGGAGGCGATTTCGGCGGCGCCGCGCACCGCATCCGACTGCGCAACCCCATCCCCCGGCACGACCTTTTCCGACACGGCCAGCGCCCGGTGTGTCGAGGCAATCAGAGTGGTCCGGTCCGGGGTGACGAAACCGCGTTGGATCGCCCGTCCGGCTTCCATCATTTCCGCCGCAATCAGCACGTCGACGTCACCCGCCGCCGGAGCAAGCGAAAAGACCGGGATGTCCGACCCTTCCGGCGCGATTTCGATGTAATAGATCGTGGCACCCGTGCGTTGCGCGACACCGGCAACCGAAGTCATCTGCACCGCGCGCCCATCCAGACGGGCCGCAGCCTCGATCCAGCCGCTCAGCACACCGCCGCCCTGCCCGCCTACGGCCATGATGACCACTTTCAGAATGGCCCGCGATGTATCGGCGTCGGCGGGCGCGATGCCAAGCGATTGCACGTTCATTCTGTGGCCCCCGAAAAACTGAGCCGCTTGCGATCACGGCGGGCTTGCAGCCAGCTGCGCACCCCGGCCCGTCGGTCGGCCATCCAGCGTTCCAGACCGCTCGGATTATGCACCACATCAGCGCGATAAAAAGACGGGCACAGGATCGCCGCATCGGCAACTTCGCCGCAGTTTCCGCATCCGACACAGGTGTGATCAATACTGGCAACCGGGTCGTCGCGCAGCGGATCGTCCAGTGTTTTAAGACTGAGAGAAGGACAGCCCGACAGGCGCATACAGGCGTGATCTCCGGTGCAAACGTCCTCATCAACGCCAAACCTTGGCACATCGACCCGCCGCCCATCCCGGATCGCAGCATTGCGCAACGGGCGCTCGCGGCGCTGTTTGTTCAGCATGCATTCCGAGGACGCGATGATCACCTTGGGTCCGTCATAAGGCGTCGTCAAAGCCTCGTTCAGCGTGGCGCGCATCTTGCCGACGTCATAGGTATCGTCCAGCTCGCGCACCCATTTCACGCCGATGCCGCGCACCGCGTCAGCAATAGAGTTGTTGGTGGATCGGGACGCATTGTCAGCCCGCGACGACAACACATCCTGCCCACCTGTGGCGGCGGAATAATAGTTGTCGATGATAACCGCGACCGCGTCGGATTTGTTGTAAACCATGTTGCCGATCGAACTGGTCAACCCGTTGTGCCAGAACCCGCCATCGCCCAGAAACGAAATCGCGCGCTTTTCGCCGCCGCCGCTGAACGCTGCGTTTGACGCCGGGCCAAGCCCATACCCCATGGTCTGCCCCCCGATCTCGAACGGCGGCAGGGCCGAGAACAGATTGCACCCGATATCACCAGAGATCTGATGTTGACCCAGATCTTCTTCGACAAGCTTCATGGCGGCAAAGATCGGGCGTTCCGGGCATCCGGTACAAAATCCGGGCGGGCGCACCGGCACTATGGGGGTCAGATCAGGGATCTGGGGCAGTTCTGCATTGGGCGCGCGAACCGGGCCCGGCAACAGTTCGGGGGCTTCCAGTTTCAGGCATTCGGTGATCGCATCCAGCATGACCGCGCCCGTATATTCGCCCGCCATCGGGAACACGTCTTTGCCATGCACCGGCAGGGTTCGACCGGCGCGAAACAGTTCAGCCGAAAAAGCCTGTTCGATGAATTCAGGCTGGCCTTCTTCGACGATCAGAAGCGACGAAACACCGTTGGCAAAGTCCAGAAACTCATCCGGAACAACCGGATAGGTGACGTTCATCACGTATAGCGGGATGGCGGTCTGGCCGCTGATATCTGCCAGCCCAAGTCGCTGAAGCGCACGGATCACGCCATTGTACATGCCGCCCTGAATGACCAGACCGACCTTGCCGGTTTCGGGACCAAAGCGTTCGTTCAGCCCGTGGTCGCGGATATAGGCCCGTGCCGCAGGCAGACGTTTGGTGATTTTTTCCTGTTCGTGGATGTAGGAATATGGCGGCAGCACAACCCGTTCAAAATTACGCTGCGGGTTGGCCAAAGCGTCGGCCACTGACAAGGTGGGCCGCTGATTGTCGCTGGCCTCGAACGCCCCGGTGACATGGCAGGCACGGATGCGCACCATCAGCATGACGGGCGTATTCGACGCCTCGGACAGCTCAAAACCCTGTTTCACCATGTCGACGATGGACGGTAGGTTCGGGCGCGGATCCAGCAGCCAGATCTGCGACTTCATCGCAAAACCGTGGCTGCGCTCCTGCATGATCGAAGATCCTTCGCCGTAGTCTTCGCCCAGGATCACCATTGCCCCGCCTGTCACACCCGACGACGCGAGGTTGGCCAAAGCGTCCGAGGCCACGTTAACCCCGACGGGCCCTTTGAAGGTCACAGCCCCACGGATTGGATAGTGGACTGACGCCGCCAGAGTGGCCCCTGCAGCGGCTTCAGACGCGTTGGCCTCGAACCGAACGCCCAGTTCGCCCAGGATGTCCTCGGCATCGGCGAGCACATCCATCAGATGCGAAATCGGCGCGCCCTGATAGCCTCCGACATATCCGACGCCGCTTTCCAGCAAAGCCTTGGTGATCGCAAGAATACCCTCGCCGGTGAACGTCTCACCGGCCCCCATGCGCAGTTGCTGAACTTCTTTTGTGAAAGACCGTTCGGCCATCTGTTCCGGGTTCCTTTCAGAAGTCGTGCTGGCGCACGTTGGTCAGGATCTTTTGCAGGGTGGCGACGAACACGCTGCGCTCGGCATCCGAAACGCCATCAAACATCGCCTGATACCCGGCCTCCATATGTGGCCAGATCTGCGCAAAGGTTTCGCGCCCCTCGCGGGTGATGAAAATCCGGCTGACCCGCTGGTCGTCCGGGTCGGTTTCCCGCCGCACCAGCCCGTCTGCTTCCAACGCGTCCAGCGAACGTGACAGGGTTGATTGTTCGACCACGGCATACACGCTGAGACGCGACATTTGCAGACCGCCAATCACAGACAGGATCGCGAGCGCGCGCATCTTGGGCGTGGACAGCCCCAGCGACGACATCTGGCGCCGCAAATCGTCATTATACCGCCCCATGATCCGGTTCATCAGATACGGCGCAAAGGTATTCAGGCCGATCTCACCCAGTTCCTGAATCGGCAGTTCGGTGACTGGATCGACCCCGTCATTTGCAGCATTTGAGAGCGATTGAGCCATGAAACATCTGTTCCCTGAACAACGGCGCATCGGATGACGCCTTTTGCAATACTGACTCTTTTACATGCATTTGCAAGTTATTTAGTGATGCGGTGTCGACAACCTGGCCGGGCATCAAACACTGTGACCGTTGGTAAATGATGTTTCTCATTTGAATGAAAGCGCAGCCTTGACGGCATGTACATGCAAATGCAAGCTTATGCCGGTGGGAGTGTAATATGCAGACGTACAAGATAACCAGCATCACCGACGTGACAGACCGCGTGCGCCAGTTTGACCTGTTGGTGGCCGACAATACCCCGCTTCCCGCGCATGATCCCGGCGCGCATCTCGATTTCCAGATCCCCAATGTTGGTGAGCGATCCTATTCACTGATCGACTGGCCCGGGAACACGGACACCTTCACAATCGCCGTGCAACGCGAAGACGACGGCGATGGCGGATCGCAGGCAATGCACGGGCTGACCGTCGGCGACACACTTAAGGCCAGCGGCCCGATCAACGATTTCAAGCTGAATGAGGGTGACACACCACGCCTGCTGATCGCGGGCGGCATCGGCGTGACTCCGATCATTTCCTTTGCCACGCAACTGGCCGCACGGAACGCGCCCTTCCAGTTTCATGTTGCCGCGCGCAGCGCCGGTATCTGCCCGTTCCGAGAAACTTTGGAGACCACGTTTGGCCCCCACCTCACCTTCTGGTTCGACGACACCAATCAGATCGACCTTCAGACCCTGATCGCCTCTGCCACGCCGGAGACCCACATTTTCTGCTGCGGCCCCAAAGGCATGATCGAAGCCGTGCGCGAGCGGGCCGAATCCGCTGGGTTCGCAAAGGATCAGATTCACTTTGAATTGTTCACCTCGCCCGCCACCCACGTCGGCGACACCCCGTTCGAAGTCGAAATCGCCGACAGTGGGCAGGTGTTTACCATCCCGGCGGATAAAACCATCATCGAAGTTCTCGAAGCCGAAGGCGTCGATGTTATGTATGATTGCGCCCGGGGCGATTGCGGCATCTGTCAGACCGATGTGATCAGCGGCACGCCCGACCATCGCGACGTGGTCCTGTCTGATGCCGAGCGGGCGTCAGGCAAGGTCATGCAAATCTGCGTCAGCCGGGCCAAATCGGCGCGGCTTGTACTGGATCTTTAGAAAGGCTGGATATGGGACGATACACCGACAACCCCGCCGCCGTGGCAGCGCTTGTGCAGCCTCATCAGGTACATCGCGACACCTATGTCGATCGGGAAATCTTTGACCTTGAGATGAAGCACCTGTTTGCCAACACGTGGGTGTTCGTCGGCCATGACAGCCAGACGCCAAAAAAGGGCGACTATATCACCACACAGATCGGCACCCAGCCGGTCATCATGGTGCGCCATTCGGATAACGAAATCTACGTTCTGCTCAATCGCTGCCCGCACAAGGGCACCAAAATCGCCATCGATCGGTCAGGCAACACCGGCAAGTTCTTTCGCTGCCCCTATCACGCGTGGAGCTTCAAGACCAACGGCTGCCTGCTCGCCATCCCGCTCAAAAAAGGCTATGCCGAGACTGATTTCAAAGAGGGCGAAGCCAGCCACGGCATGAAGCCCGTCGGTGCGGTCAAGAACCATCGCGGGTTTGTCTTTGCACGGCTGGCCCAAGACGGGATCGGATTTGACGAATACTTTGGCAATTCGCTGAGCTCACTCGATAATATGGTCGACCGCTCACCCGAAGGGCGGCTTGAAGTTGCCGGTCCTCCGCTGCGCTATATGCACAACTGCAACTGGAAGATGCTGGTCGACAACCAGACCGACACTTGCCACCCGATGGTTGCGCATGAAAGCTCGGCCGGGACCGCCGTGCGGTTGTTCGAACAGGCGAACTGGCCCGAGGATAAGCCAAAACCGATGGCGATGGAGATCATCGCGCCCTTCATGTCACCCTACGAATTCTTCGAAGAAATGGGCATCCGCACATGGCCCAACGGGCACGGACACACCGGCGTGCATCATTCGATCCATTCCGATTACTCGATGGCGCCTGAATACTGGGATGCGATGGTCGAAACCTATGGCGAAGAACGCGCGGGTCAGATCCTTGGCGAAAGCCGGCACAACACGGTCTATTGGCCCAACATCATGATCAAGGGCCCGATCCAGCAGTTGCGCAATTTCATCCCGATGGGGCCCGACAAGACGCTGGTCGAAAGCTATATCTATCGTCTGGTGGGCGCGCCCGACATCCTGCTGGAACGCACGGCGATGTATAACCGGTTGATCAATGCGCCAACCTCTATCGTCGGCCATGACGATCTGGAAATGTACGAACGCGCGCAGGAAGGTCTGCATGTGGACGGTCTCGAATGGATCAACATCCAGCGCCTGCATGTCGAGGATGAGGATTTTGACGAAGAAGCGGTCGAAAACGGCACCACCGAACGCCAGATGCGCAACCAGATGCACGCGTGGTCCAAGTTCATGACCATGTCGATGACCTCCTCGCAGGAGGCCGCAGAATGACTGTCACACGCGACGACGTCATCGATTTCATCTATGACGAAGCCCGGATGCTGGACGAAGGCCGGTTTACCGAATGGCTGGACCTTTGGTTGGCCGACGGGTTTTACTGGATGCCGCTGGATTACAAGCAGGACAATCCGCATGACATGACCTCGCTTCTGCATGAGGACGATTTCATGCGCCGGTTACGGGTCGAACGCTTGAACGGGGAACGCACCTTCAGCCAGAAACCCAAAAGCCGCTGCCACCATGTGATCCAGCGCCCGTTTGTTGATGAGTTCGATCCAGAGGCGGGTCGGTTCGTCACCAACACGTCAATGCACTACGTCGAAACCCGGCTGGATGAGCAGTTCCTGCTGGCGCTGACCGCAACCCACGAATTGAATCTGGTCGACGGGCAGTTGAAGATCGCCAACAAGCGGGTCGACTTGCTGAACTCGGACGCGGCCTTCGGAAACATCCAGTTACTGCCATGACCCTGACACAGCACCCAACAGTTTACGCGGCGTTTGAAGCCACGGCGCAAACCTGGCCTGACCGGCCGATGCTGTGCACGTTAGAGGAAACCGCCGATATCTACGGCATCCCGTCCATGGAGCTGACCTATGGCGAAGCCCTGACGCGGGTCAACGCACTCAGCGACAGGTATCAGGCGGCAGGGTACGGCCCGCGAATGCGGATCGCCCTGTTGATGGAAAACCGGCCTGACTTCTTCCTGATCTGGCTGGCGTTCAACCGGTTGGGCGCATCTGTGGTGCCGATCAACCCGGATCTGCGCGCAAGCGAGCTGGAGTATCTGATCGGGCACTCCGAACCCGCGCTGATCATCGCAATCCCGGCTCGTCAGGCTGAATTGCGCACGGCGGCCAAAGCGGCGGGCATCGACCTGACTGTCGTTGGCCCGGAGGAAACCCCGCCTGCCCCGCGTTCTGATGCTGGTGTTGGCGAGGCTCAGGACGGCCCCGCGCTGGAAGCGGCCGTGCTTTATACCTCGGGAACCACCGGCAAGCCCAAGGGCTGCGTGTTGGCCAACACGTACTTTCTGATGGCTGGCGAATGGTATGCCCAGATGGGTGGTATCGGTGCGCTCAACACCGATGGCGAGCGGATGATCACCCCCTTGCCGATCTTCCACATGAACGCGATGGCCTGTTCTTTCATGGCAATGATTGCGGTCGGCGGCTGCCTGATCCCGCTGGACCGGTTCCATCCGAGCACATGGTGGGCCAGCGTGCGGGACTCTGGCGCGACCTGTCTGCACTATCTGGGCGTCATGCCCTCCATGCTTATGACGGCCCCTGCAGACCCGCAAGATCGCACACATTCCATTCGGTTCGGATTTGGCGCAGGGATCGACCCAAAATTGCAGGCCGCGTTTGAGACCCGCTTCGGATTTCCGGTGATCGAAGGCTGGGCGATGACCGAAACCGGCGCGGGCGCCGTTGTTTCGGCCCATACACCTGACCGGCTGATTGGCAAAGCCTGCCTCGGCAAGCCCGAGCCCGAAGTTGAAACCCGCATCATTGATGACGCAGGCAACGATGCCCAGACAGACACGCCCGGCGAATTGTTGGTGCGCCGCGCCGGAGATGATCCGCGCCGGGGCTTCTTTTCGCATTACTACAAGAACCCGGACGCCACAGCTGAGGCTTGGGAGGGCGGCTGGTTTCATACAGGCGATCTGGTGCGCGCCGATGATCAGGGCCGCCTCTATTTTGTCGACCGCAAGAAAAACATGATCCGGCGGTCTGGCGAAAACATCGCTGCCGTTGACGTGGAATCCGTGCTGATGAAACACCCCAGGATCAAAGCCGCCGCCGTGGCCCCGGTGCCTGACGCCCTGCGCGGTGACGAAGTGTTTGCCTGCCTGATTGTTGATGATCCTTCGGCCAAACTGGCAGAGCAGATCGCCCGATGGGGACTGGAGCAAATGGCCTATTACAAGGTTCCGGGGTACATCGCCTTTGTCGATGAACTGCCGCTGACGGCCACGCAAAAGATCCAGCGCGCCTCGATGAAAACCCTGGCAAAATCGCTTCTGGAAGACGGGTGCGCCCATGACATGACGCGCTTCAAGAAACGGCAAACCGCATGAGCCGCCGTCAGTCCTATGACGGCGTCGTACTGGTCGCGCCCTATTCCGAACCCTATCAGCGCTATTCTATCGAAACCGCCCATTGGTGGATCGCGCGTGCGCTGCGGGGGTCACTGCAGTCGGCAGGTTTGAAACCCGGCGATCTCGACGGGTTCAGCGTGGCCAGCTTTACCCTGTTTCCCGACACCGCTGTCGGCCTGACCCAGCATCTGGGCCTATGCCCGCGTTGGCTGGACCATATCCCGATGGGTGGTGCTTCGGGCGTGGTGGCCCTGCGTCGAGCCGCCCGCGCAGTTCAGGCCGGAGACGCCGATATCGTGGCTTGCGTCGCCGGTGATACCAACCACATCGACAGTTTCCGCAATATGCTGTCCAGCTTTTCGCGTTTTGCGATGGATGCGTCTTACCCCTATGGCTATGGCGGGCCGAACGCGAACTTCGCCCTGCTGACAGACCGTTACATGCAGACCTATGGCGCAACCCGCGAAGATTTCGGGCGGATCTGCATCGCCCAACGGGCCAATGCTTTGAAAAATCCGGGCGCGGTGATGAAGAAACCGCTGTCGTTGGACGACTACATGGCAGCCCGCCCCATCGCCGACCCGATCGCCCTGTTTGACTGTGTCATGCCCTGCGCCGGGTCCGAAGCGTTTCTGGTCATGACCGAGGATGAGGCCGTGAAACGCAACCTGCCCTTTGCCCGCATCGCAGGCGCGATCGAGCGGCACAATGCGTTTCCGGACGACCCGATCCAGTTGCGCGGCGGCTGGGTTATGGACATCGACGAACTCTATGAACAGGCGCGCACGACCCCTGACACCATTGACCTGCTACAAACCTATGACGACTACCCGGTGATCTCGATGATGCAGATCGAAGACCTGGGGTTCTGCGCCAAAGGCGACGCCGCCGCATTTGTCCGCGCCCATGATCTGACCATCACCGGGGACTTCCCGCATAACACGTCCGGAGGTCAGCTCTCCGCAGGTCAGGCAGGCGCTGCGGGCGGGTTCATCGGTTTGGTCGAAGCCATCCGGCAGGTCACCGGCACCGCTGGCCCGACGCAGGTGGCGGACGCGCGCCGCACCATGGTGTCCGGGTTCGGCATGATCAATTATGACCGCGGCGTCTGTTCTTCGGCTGCCATCATCACGTCGGAGACCGCATGACCACGCCGCTCACGCCCCCACCCCGCAAGGATCCGCAGAAACGCACCGTCAGCCCGACGCAGCCACCGGGGATGCGCAGCCGCGCCAGTCTGGGGCTCAGTGCCGCTGCCGCTGAAGGCCGCTTTGCCCTGCAAGCCTGCGCCGAATGCGGCAAGGTTCAGTATCCGCCACGCGATGCCTGTTCGGGCTGCTTGTCGACCGACCTGCCGTGGCGCGATGTGTCGCCATCCGGCACGTTGCTGGCCGAAACCACCATCCGGACCTCGGTGAACCTCTATTTCCGCGAACGCGCGCCGTGGCGGACCGGATCTGTGCAACTGGACGCAGGCCCGGTGATCCTGTGCCACGTGCACAACGATTGCGACCGCAATGGCCGAGTGGTGATCTGGAACAGGTTGGACCGCTCGGGTCAGGCTGTCCTGCTGGCCGTCCCCGAAGAAAGGACACCCGTTATGGAAGACGACCCGCAACTGCGCGCCATGACCAGCGATCCGAAACATCGACGCGCCCTGATCACCGATGCCCGCAACCCCAACGCGCCTGCGTTGGCGGCGGCGTTGAAACAGGCCGGCGCTTCGATGATCTTCGTGGCCGAAGCCGAAAGCTGGCGCCCCTACCCCGGGCGCAAGGCGCTGGAGGGCATCGGCGGGATCGAGTTTCTGCAGATGGACGTGACGGACACAAGCTCGGTCCAGCGGATGGCGGGGGAATACGGCGGTAAGACCGACATTCTGATCAACAACGCCCGCTTCATCCGCCCCGGCGGTGCCTTGGCACGGGGCGACGTGGCCTTTGCCCGGGACGAGATGGAAGTGAACTATCTGGGCCTGTTGCGACTTGCGCAGGCCTTTGGCCCGGCCATGTGCGGACGCGCGGCGGATGGCGTGAACTCGGCTGTGGCATGGGTCAACATCCTCTCGGCCTGGTCTTTGTCCAACAATGCCGAATTCGGCTGTTTCTCGGCGTCAAATGCGGCCGCCTATTCGCTCAGCCAGAACCTGCGGGCCGAGTTTCGCCCGTCGGGGCTGCGCGTGATGAACGTCTTTACCGGCCCCACCGAAGACAGCTGGTTTCAACCCGTCCCACCGCCCAAGGTCACGCCGCAGGCCATCGCGCGGTCCGTCATCGGCGGCCTGCGCGACGGTCTGGAAGATGTCTGGTGCGGTGACGTTGCCAAGGACATGCACGAGCGGTTTTTGCAGAATCCCAAGATCCTGGAACGCGAAATGACCGGCGGAGGGCAAGGCTGATGTCCGATGCTCTGATACAACTGGCGCAGGCTTTGGCCGATGGCTCGGTCAAGGTCGTTGACCTGACCCACACGCTGGACCCCGATTTTCCTGTCATCATCCTGCCACCCGAATTTGGCCAGTGCGCCCGGTTCCGGATGGAAGAAATCAGCGCCTATGATCATCGCGGTCCGGCGTGGAAATGGCACAACATCACCATGTCCGAACACACCGGCACCCATTTTGACGCGCCCAACCACTGGATTTCCGGCCGCGACGTACCGCTGAACGCGGTGGATGAAATACCGGTCGATATGTTTGTCGGCCCGGTTGTTGTCATCGATTGCTCTGCCGAAGCCACCGAAGACGAAGATTTCACGATGGACCCCGATTTCATCCGGGCATGGGAAGATCAACATGGCCGGATCCCCGAAGACGCGTGGGTGTTGATGCGTACGGACTGGTCCAAACGCAGCGGCGCGCCCTATCTGAACATGCGCGAAGACGGCGCGCATTCTCCCGGGCCATCCGGCGATGGCATCCGTTTTCTGGTGGAAGAGCGCAACATTCGCGGGTTCGGCACGGAAACGGTTGGCACGGATGCCGGTCAGGGCATGCATTTGTCGCCGCCCTACCCGGCGCATTTCACCCTGCATGGCGCGGGAAAATACGGGCTGCAGTGCCTCAGCAATCTGGACCAGCTGCCGCCGACCGGCGCTGTACTGATGGCGGCGCCTTTGAAAATCAAGAACGGCACTGGCAGCCCGCTTCGCGTGCTCGCCATGGTCGGAAAGGACGCGACATGACCGATCTGACAGCCGTGATCACCGGCGGAAACAAGGGCATTGGCGCAGATCTGGCGCGGGCACTGCTGGATAACGGGTATCGCGTGATCTCGGTCGCGCGCCATGCGCCCGAATTTGCGCATCCGATGTTGGAAAGCGTCGAAGCTGACCTTTTGAAACCCGATGAGGTCACAGCAGCAGCAGCCGACATTGCCAGCCGCCACCAGGTGACGCACCTGATCAACAATGCCGGGCTGATCTGGCCGAACCTGCTGGAACAGGCCAAGCCCGAGGATATCACCGGTCTGGCGCAACTGCACTTGGGCGCGCCTTTGCTGTTGTTGCAGGCGTTTCTACCGGCGATGAAAGAACGTCAGTTTGGCCGCGTCTTGTTCAATTCCTCCCGCGCCGCACTGGGTGTGCCGACGCGCACCGCCTATTCCGCGACCAAGGCCGGGATCATCGGCATGGCCCGAACCTGGTCGCTGGAGCTGGCACCGCATGGCATCACAGTAAACGTCGTCGCCCCCGGCCCTGTCCGAACTGACAATTTCTGGGGTATCGTCGAAAAAGACAGCGACGCAGAAGCCGCGCTCGCCGCCCGTATCCCGGTCAAACGACTGGGTGAAGTGCGCGACGTGACCAACGCCTTCCTGTTCTTCTGTCATCCTGACAACGGCTTTGTCACCGGGCAGACTTTGTATGTATGCGGCGGCGCCAGTGTCGGGACGTTGCAAATCTGACAGCCGCACCCAGTTATTGCTTCCATTCGAACCACATACGGCCCGACCGTTACGCCACGCACTTCTGGGGCACTCAATAGTGACCTTGGGGTTGACGTCGGATTGACAGTTTCGCTAGCGTAAAGTTTGAATGATTGGCGCGCGTATTGTTTTGGCATCACGGGGAAAGAATGAGTCAACGAAAGATCCGAAACATGGAAGAATTCGCGTCGGTGAGCGGGATATCCCGACCGACGTTGTCCAAGTTCTTCAATGATCCCGACAGCGTTCGGCGCACGACCCGTCAACGTATCGAAATGGCGCTGGAACAGCACGACTATCGCCCGAACGTCTATGCGATGAACCAGAACCGGCGGAAGACCAAGAACATCGGCATCGTTGTTCCGTTCCTTGCCGACCCGTTTTTCACCGAGATCGGTCGCGCGGTTGAGCTGGCCTGTATCGACGCCGGGTACAGCCCGATCCTGCTAAGCTCACATGGATCGCTTGAGCATGAGACCGACAATCTTGAGTCTCTGCGCTCGCTGAAACCGGCAGGCGTTCTTTTGGCACCGTTCGGGCGGGCCTCTGACAAAGACGCCATCTGCGCGTTCGGCAAAGACGTGCCTTTGGTGTTGTTTGACGCCAATATCGAAGACGCGGGCGAGGCGTTCATTGGAACGAACAATTTCCAAAGCATTGACCTGATGGTCGACTATCTCTGCCGCAGCGGCGAACCGCCCTGCCTGTTTGAAATGAAATCACCATCAAATCCGAACGCCAACAAACGCCGTCAGGCCTATCTGGACAGCATGGCCCGTCAGGGGCATGAGGCGCATATCTTTCAGGCCGATGGTGAAGGCTGGAACTTTGAAGAAATCGGCAGCCAGGAAGGCGGGCGGATGCTGGCTGAAAAGGTGTTCCCGACCAACACGATCCTGTGCAGCAACGACCGTCTGGCGATCGGGATGCTGTCGGCGGCATACGGTTTGGGCATTCGGGTCGGACATGGTGCAGACTGCGCCATGCGGATAGCCGGGCATGACGACCACCCGTTTTCGCGGTTTACCTGCCCGCCGCTGACGACCATTGCACAGGATTATACATCGATTGCGGACCGGGCTGTGAACACGCTTTTCCGGGTTATGGAATCGGAAGAACGCCTTTCAGCGCGCGAAGAAACCCTGTTTGACGGCAGACTGGTCATGAGGGACTCCGCCTAAATATCTGGCACTATTTAAAAAATAAGATTTTCTTTGCGCGCGTTAAATTTTATTTGACTTCGAGTATCCCTGATCAGTACGCTGGACCACATCATCCAGATACTAGGGAGGACTGGTATGTCTCTTAAGAACACACTTTATGCCGCGACGGCGTTGTCGTTGGTGGGGGCGTTCGGCGCAGTTGCTGAAACCATCACCATTGCCACCGTGAACAACGGCGACATGATCCGTATGCAGGGCTACACCGACAAATTCACTGCCGCGACCGGCATTGATGTCGAGTGGGTCACCCTCGAAGAAAACGTGCTGCGTCAGCGCGTGACGACGGACATCACCACCAAGGGTGGCCAGTTCGACATCATGACCATCGGTATGTACGAAACCCCGATCTGGGGCGCCAATGGTTGGCTCGTTGCTCTGGATGACCTGTCCGCCGAGTACAACGCGGCTGACATCCTGCCTGCCATGGCAGGCGGCCTGAGCCACGACGGCACGCTGTATGCGGCTCCGTTCTATGGCGAAAGCTCGATGATCATGTATCGCACCGACCTGATGGAAAAAGCAGGTCTTGAGATGCCAAAATCCCCGACCTGGGACTTCATCCGTCAAGCGGCTGCGGCGATGACCGATCGTGACGCGGAAATCAACGGCATCTGCCTGCGTGGCAAGGCCGGCTGGGGTGAAGGCGGCGCGTTCATCACCGCGATGTCCAACTCGTTCGGCGCACAGTGGTTCGACATGGACTGGGGCGCGACCTTTGACCAGGAGCCGTGGAAGAACACTCTGACCTTCTTCAAGGGCATGATGGATGAATCCGGCCCGGCCGGTTACGCCACCAACGGTTTCAACGAAAACCTGTCGCTGTTCCAGCAGGGCAAATGCGGCATGTGGATCGACGCCACCGTGGCGGCCTCGTTCGTGACCAACCCCGACGATTCGACTGTTGCTGACAAAGTTGGCTTTGCTCTGGCGCCGAACACCGGCATGGGCAAAAACTCCAACTGGCTGTGGGCATGGGCACTGGCCGTTCCAGCTGGCACTCAGAAAGAAGCAGAAGCCAAGCAGTTCATCGAATGGGCCACATCCACGGACTATATCGACCTGGTTGCTGCCAGCGAAGGTTGGGCAAACGTTCCTCCCGGTGCCCGGACTTCGCTGTACGAAAACCCCGAGTACCAGAAGGTGCCGTTCGCTCAGATGACCCTGGATTCGATCCTGTCGGCTGATCCGAACGACTCGACCGTGAACGAAAGCCCCTACGTTGGCGTTCAGTTCGCTGCGATCCCCGAGTTTGCAGGCATCGCGACTGAAGTGAGCCAGGAGTTCTCTGCAGCTTACGCCGGTCAGCAGACCATCGAAGAAGCTCTGGCCAAGGCACAAGCCCTGACCAACGACGCAATGGAAGCCGCTGGCTACCGCTAAGCGCTTCAATTCAAGAGGCGGCCCACGCGCCGCCTCTTGTCTCTTCACTGTCTAGACAGTTCCCTAATCACTATCGGTCGATCCAAGACGGCGGTGCCGTCAACAGGAAAGTTGTATCCAATGGCTACTCAGCATTCCCGATCTGCTGCCCGATTGATGATGGCACCTGCCGTTTTCCTACTGCTTGTATGGATGCTGGTGCCACTTAGTCTGACACTGATCTTCTCATTCAAGAAATTTCTGCCGCTGCGCGGCGACCAAATCGAAAGCGGTTGGGATTGGGTTACCTTCTTTCCCAGTCTCGATTGGGTCGGGTTCGCCAACTATGGCCGTTTTGTAAGCTCCAGCGCCTTCTGGCCCGCTGTCAGCACCACGCTGATCCTTGTCGGTGGCGTGCTGATTGTGACCGTTGTTTTTGGCATCTTGCTGGCGATCTTGCTGAACCAGCCGATGTGGGGCCAGGGCTTTGTCCGAATTCTGGTAATCGCCCCGTTCTTTGTCATGCCCACCGTTTCGGCGCTGGTGTGGAAGAACATGTTCATGGATCCCAACAACGGGCTGTTTTCGCATCTGTGGAGGTTCTTCGGTGCCGAACCGATATCCTTCCTGTCCGAGGCCGCCATGCCGTCGATCATCCTGATCGTCAGCTGGCAGTGGCTGCCCTTTGCGACGCTGATCTTGCTGACCGCGATTCAATCGCTGGACGGCGAACAGCTGGAAGCCGCTGAAATGGATGGCGCCCCGGTGCTGAAACGGTTCTGGTACATCATCCTTCCGCATCTGGGTCGCGCGATTACCATCGTGATCCTGATCCAGACCATCTTTCTGCTGGCGATCTTTGCCGAGATCTTCGTGACCACAGGCGGTGCGTTTGGAACCCGGACGTTGTCCTACCTGATCTTCCAGCGTGTGCTGGAAAGCCAGAACGTGGGGCTCGGATCCGCCGGTGGGGTCTATGCCATCATCCTTGCCAATATCGTTGCGATCTTCCTGATGCGCATCGTCGGCAAAAACCTGGACGCATAAGGGAACGATCATGGCACGCTCAGTTACAACACAACGTAAAGCGATCAACACGGCCATTGCTTGGGCCATTGGTTTGCTGATTTTCTTCCCGATCCTGTGGACAATCCTCACCAGCTTCAAGACCGAAGGACAGGCCATTGCCAGCCCTCCGATCTTCCTGAACTTTGACTGGACACTGGAAAACTATGCGATCGTTCAAGAGCGGTCGAACTATATGCGGTTCCTGTGGAACTCGGTGATCATCGCTGGCGGGTCCACCCTGCTGGGGATCGTCATCGCGGTTCCTGCCGCCTGGTCGATGGCTTTTGTCCCCGGCAAATGGACCAAGGACATCCTGCTTTGGATGCTCTCAACCAAGATGCTGCCGGCAGTTGGTGTTCTCTACCCGATCTACCTGCTGTTTGTTCGGATGGGAATTCTGGACAGCCGGGTCGGCTTGGTCATCATCATGATGCTGATCAACCTGCCGATCATCGTCTGGATGCTGTACACCTACTTCAAGGAAATCCCGAGCGAGATCCTTGAGGCCGCCCGGATGGATGGCGCGACCCTGAAGGACGAGATCATCCATGTCCTGACACCGATGGCCATTCCCGGGATTGCATCGACTGTCCTGCTGAACTTCATTCTCGCCTGGAACGAAGCGTTCTGGACCTTGAACCTGACGTCCGTCAACGCAGCCCCGCTGACAGCTTTCATTGCCAGCTACTCTTCGCCCGAAGGTCTGTTCTACGCCAAGCTCAGCGCGGCTTCGACCATGGCGATTGCACCGATCCTCATCCTTGGCTGGTTCAGCCAGAAACAACTCGTCAGCGGCCTGACTTTCGGCGCTGTTAAGTAAGGGAACTGAACTATGGGACAAATTCAACTGAACCAGGTGACCAAAAGCTTCGGCGATGTTCAGGTCATCCCGCCTTTGGACCTGACCATTGAAGACGGTGAATTCTGCGTCTTCGTTGGCCCCTCGGGCTGCGGCAAGTCCACCCTTCTGCGCCTGATTGCCGGGCTTGAGGATGTGAGCTCGGGCCATATTGCCATCAACGGAAAAGATGCGACCATGACACCGCCGGCCAAACGCGGCCTGGCAATGGTGTTTCAGTCCTATGCGCTTTACCCGCATATGACGGTACGCAAGAACATCGCGTTTCCGATGAAAATGGCCGGCATGTCTGAAGACGAACAGAAACGCCGGATCGATGCCGCTGCGACGGCGCTGAACCTGACCGACTATCTGGACCGTAAACCGGGCCAGCTTTCGGGTGGTCAGCGTCAGCGGGTCGCCATTGGCCGCTCGATCGTTCGCGAACCGGACGCCTTCCTGTTCGACGAACCGCTGTCGAACCTGGATGCGGCATTGCGGGTCGGTATGCGCCTTGAGATCAGCGAACTGCACGAACGTCTGCAGACCACGATGATCTATGTGACTCATGATCAGGTCGAAGCTATGACAATGGCCGACAAGATCGTGGTCCTGCGCTCTGGCTACATCGAACAGGTTGGCTCGCCTCTGGACCTGTATCATGCCCCGCGCAACAAGTTCGTGGCCGGGTTCATCGGCTCGCCGAAAATGAACCTCATCGAGGGCCCCGAAGCCGCCAAGCATGAGGCGCATACAATCGGGATCCGCCCTGAACACATCGACGTCAGCAAGACGGAAGGCACCTGGAAAGGCGTCGTCGGGGTTGCCGAACACCTTGGATCGGACACGTTCATCCACGTTCACGACACCGGCCTTGCTGACATGATCACCGTGCGCATCATCGGCGATATCGAAGCCAAGCATGGCGATACCGTGTACCTCACGCCGCAGCTCGATCAGATGCACAGGTTCGACGACAAGGGCCTGAGGATCGCCTGATGCGATTGGCGGGTAAATCAGCCCTTATCACTGGCGCCGCCCGAGGAATCGGGCGCGCCTTTGCCGAATCTTACCTGCGCGAAGGCGCGCGGGTGGCGATTGGCGATATCGATTTCGACCGCGCCCAGACAACCGCGTCCGAACTGCGCGCGGGGGCGATGGCCGTCAGGCTTGATGTGACCGATCAGGACAGCATCGACCTCGCCGTTGCCGAGACCGTCGCATGCCACGGGCAGATCGACATTCTGATCAACAACGCGGCGGTGTTCACTGCCTCCCCCATCGTCGAAATCACCCGCGAAGACTATGACCGGGCCTTTGACGTCAACGTGACCGGCACGCTGTTCACCCTTCAGGCTGTCGCGCGTCACATGATCACCTCGGGCATCCGGGGCAAGATCATCAACATGGCCAGCCAGGCTGGTCGGCGGGGCGAACCGCTGGTCGCGGTTTACTGCGCCACCAAGGCCGCCGTGATCAGCCTGACCCAGTCTGCCGGGCTGGACCTGATCCAACACGGCATCAACGTCAACGCCATCGCACCCGGTGTGGTGGATGGCGAACACTGGGACGGCGTCGATGCGTTCTTTGCCGAATACGAAGACAAAGAACCAGGCCAGAAAAAACAGGAAGTCGGAGATGCCGTCCCCTATGGGCGCATGGGCCGCCCCGAAGACCTGACCGGAATGGCCGTGTTTCTGGCCAGTGACGAGTCCAACTACATCGTTTCTCAATGCTATAACGTGGATGGCGGACAATGGATGAGCTGATCTCCCTTTCCAACGCAACGCTGGATCAACTCGCAGTCGAGCATCCGCGCTATGACCGGTCGCGACTGAGCCCGGGTATCGTGCATATCGGCGTCGGAAATTTTCATCGCGCGCATCAGGCCTGGTATCTGCACCGGCTGATGCAGGACGGGCTGGCACAGGATTGGGCCATCATCGGCGCAGGCGTGCGCCCTTACGACGCCGCAATGCGCGAAAAACTGTTGGCGCAGGATTGCCTGACGACCCTGATCGAACTTGACCCCGATTCAACCTCGGCCGAGGTGATCGGATCGATGATCGACTACCTGCCGATTGACACGGACAATGCGTCCCTGATCCGGCAAATGGCCAACCCTGCGATCCGCATTGTCTCGCTGACTGTCACCGAGGGCGGATACTATATCGACCCGGTTGACAAATCCTTTGATGCCCACCACCCCGACATCCAGCACGATGCGGCGCACCCGGATACGCCCTGCACCGCATTCGGTGCCATGGTCGCAGCCCTGCGCCAGCGCCGCGCAGCAGGTCACGCCCCCTTCACCGGGATGAGCTGTGACAACCTGCAAGGCAACGGCAAGATCCTGCGTCAGGCCGTGGTGTCCTTGGCCCGGATGAGTGATCCGGGCCTTGCCGAGTGGATCGATACGCAAGGTGCGTTTCCCAACTCAATGGTCGACAGCATTGCCCCGTCGACTGGCCCGGTTGAAATGGCTCTGGTGCATGACCTCGGCATCAACGACGCCGCCCCGGTGACGCATGAACGCTTTCGCCAGTGGGTGATCGAAGACAGTTTCTGTGCCGGACGCCCTGACTGGGACAAGGTGGGCGCGACGTTCTCGGACGACGTGCATGCTTATGAAACCATGAAGATCCGCATCCTGAATGCCGGTCATCAGGTCATTGCCAACGTCGGAGAAATCCTGGGGCTGGACACAATTGCCGATTGCATGGCGCATCCGCTGGTATCACGGCTGTTTCAAAAGGTTGAACGCGAAGAAATCGCGCCAACAGTCGACCCGGTTCCCGGAATGACACCACATGCCTATGTCGATCTGATCGAACGGCGCTTTGCCAACCCCAAGATCGTTGACACCACCCGGCGTGTCGCCTTTGACGGCTCGTCCCGCCACACCGGTTTTGTCTTGCCAATCCTGCGCGATCAGCTTGCCGCAGGCGGATCCGTTCAGGGGCTGGCGCTGGTCGAAGCGCTTTGGGCGCGGATGTGCGCAGGGACCCGCGAAAACGGGGCCGTGATTGTTCCGAACGATCCGTTCTGGGATGACCTGAACCGGCACGCCTTGTCCGCGCGGGACTATCCCGCCGACTGGTTGTCACAAAAACAGATCTACGGCGATCTGAGCACGGCCCAACCTTTTGCCGAAGCCTTTGAAAGCTGGCTGGCCCTGATCTGGTCCGAGGGCTGCGAAGCCGCCATTCAGACCTACGTAAAGTGATAGATTACGGATCGGGCCTGCCCCGATCCGTGATTTTCACATCAGCTGAGATCGACTGTCCCGGTCGACAGCCCCACCGACAGGTGCACCGACCCTTCGTTGACCAACCAACGACGCAGCACATAGGTGCGTGCGCCCCGCGCGTGCATCGGATCGGCTTTTGCGATGGCCTGAGCTTCTTCAAACGACGCCGCGCGATAAATCATCAACCCCGCCCCTTCCATCATCTCGCCGCTCAGATCCGACATCGGGCCGGCCAGAACCAGCTTGCCTGTGATTTCCAGATCGCGCTGATACGCCAGATGGTCGGCCAGAACATCCGGAACCGCAGGCCCCGATTCGGACGGTGTGCTTTCCACCGCATAAAGCTCTAATGCCAGCGCGCCGCGCTCTTTGGCGTGTTGTTTATAGTCGTCCCATCTGGGCATGGCGGTTTTCCTCCAAAAAAATCGATATTAATTGACACTCTACAGAATAATCGGCAAAGATGGTAAAAATTTCTGGGGGACAGCATGCGATTCATAGTTGGAAGCGTGGATGGAAACACAGGCGTGTTTCTGGTGAAAAATGAAGTCGCAAAGCGGCTTCCGGGCGATGCCCAGGACTTGATGCCACTTATCACGGGCGAGTACGGCCCGGTCGCGGAGTATGCCGATGTGGCTGGACCCGAGATTGCGGTCAGTGACATCGTGCCCGCCCTGCCGGTTGAACGTCCCGGCACAATCATCTGCCTTGGTCTGAACTATGTCGACCATATCAAGGAAGGCGGATACGACATTCCGGACTACCCTGCCCTGTTCATGCGCGGGCGCCATTCGATCATGCCAGCCGGTGCACCGATGGTGCGCCCGACCTGCTCGGAAAAGCTGGATTACGAAGTCGAACTGATGTTGATCGTCGGCAAGGGCGGGCGTCATATCAAAGAAGAAGACGCACTGGACCATGTGTTCGGCTATACCCTGTTCAACGACGGGTCGGTGCGCGACTACCAGCGCAAGACGCATCAATGGACTCCGGGGAAGAACTTCGACGATACCGGCGCCGTTGGCCCGGTCGTCGTGACCCCGGATGAGTTACCCGAAGGCGCGACAGGTCTGAAGATCGAAAGCCGCGTCGGTGACGAGATCCTGCAAAGCGCAAACACCGGCGACATGATGTGGTCGGTCGCGCGCACCATCGCGACGATTTCCGAATACACCACGCTGGAACCCGGCGACCTGATCGCCATGGGCACGCCTCCGGGTGTGGGTCACGCCAAAACCCCGCCGCGCTGGTTGCGCCCCGGCGAAACTGTCGAGGTCGAGATCGAAGGTATTGGCATCTGCGCCAGCCCCATCGTGGACGAAGCAGATCTTGCATCGGGTGCCGCAGAATGACCGCGCCTGTCGGCAAAGACCTGGAACGGGTGCGTGCAGAAGCGCAAGAAGCCGTGCGCAGATTGCGTGAACAGCGCCCCACTCTGGACGATCTGTCGATTGACGTGATCCTGACCAATGCCCGGTCGCACTATGCCTGGCAGGACAAGCCGGTTTCGACCGAATTGCTGCACCGTTTGTACGAAATCACCGCCGGTGGCCCGACCAGCATGAACACCTGCCCGGCCCGGTTCATCTTTGTGACCTCGGACGCAGGCAAGCAACGGCTGGCCAAATCGCTCAAGGCCAAGAACATCGACAAGATGATGGATGCGCCGGTCACGGCGATCATCGCGCATGATCTGGAATTCTGGCGCGACCTGCCGTTCCTGTTCCCGCACGAAGACCGCCGCCCGCATTTCGAAGGCAAGCCCGAGCATTCCGAAACCACTGCGTTTCGCAATGGCACCCTGCAAGGCGCATACTTCATGATCGCCGCCCGGGCGCTTGGTCTGGATGTCGGCGCGATGAGCGGCTTTTCGAACGAGATCGTCGATCAGGAATTTTTTGCCGGCACAACGCTCAAGTCGAATTTTTTGTGTAACCTTGGCTATGCTGACGAGTCCGCGCTGTTTCAAAAACTGCCGCGCTTCCCGTTCGACAAAGTTTGCAGTTTCGCGTGAGGGCATCATGGCAATTAGACAAAAATCCAAGGTAACGATCAAAACCACCGGAGAAACATCCGGCCACGCCCGCACCGATGTCGCGGTCCGCGATCTGACCGTGATCATCGACGAACCCGTGGAACGCGGCGGCACCAATCTGGGCGCCGCGCCAACCGAATACGCTTATGTGGCGTTGATGGGTTGCACCACGTCCATCGGCAACAAATGCGCCAAGGCGTTGGGCGTCGATATCGGCAAACTCAGCTACGAGATGGAGGTCGATTTCGACCGCCGTGGCGTGTTGCTGATGGAAGAAGTCGACGTACCGTTCCCCGCCATTCGATTGCTGGTCACCGTACATGGCCCCGCCAGCGCCGAGGAAATCGAACAAGTGGCGGCCGAAACCGCGAAATACTGTGCCATTTCCAAGCTGTTCGAAGCAGCGGGCACGAAACTGGAGGTTCACTGGCGCAAAGCGTGAGCCACACATCAACCATCCAAGGGAGGAAACGATGGCTGTATTTTCAAAAGGACTGGCGTTTGGCGCGCTGTTGGCGACACTGACCGCCATACCCGCCTATGCCACCGAAACCATCAAGGCCGTGGTCATCGACGGCTATCCGGCACGCGCACTTTGGGTCAAGGAATTCTCGGAATTCTTCATCCCCGAAGTCGACAAGAAGCTAGCCGAAACCGGCAACTACAAGATGGACTGGCAAGAAAGCTATGGCGGTTCCATCGTCAAACCCAAGGGCGTGCTGGAAGGCGTGAAACTGGGCCTTGGCGACATCGGCATCGTCACTACGATCTTCCACTCGTCCAAACTGCCAAGCCAGGCAATTTCCGCTGTGACCCCGTTTGTCGCTGCTGATTCACGCGCCGTGGCCAAAGCGGTGGATGAAATCGCCAAAGAATTCCCGACCATGCAGAAGGAATTCGAAAAGCAAAACCAGGTCTATCTGGCGACCGGCGTTGTGCTGGACACCTATCAGGTGTTCTCGACAGCCCCGATCACCTCGCCCAAGGACATGGAAGGCGCCAAGGTTGCCGGTGCGGGCATGAACCTGCGCTATCTTGAAGGCATCGATGGGGCGGCTGGTGTGCGTGGTGGTCTGACCGACTTCTACAACATGCTGCAGACCGGTCTGGTCGACAAAGCCATGCTGTGGCCCGAAGCCGCCAAGACCTTCAAGATCGCTGAAGTTGCGCCGCATATGCTGAGCGTCGATCTGGGTGCTGTGAACTCCAAGACCGTGACAGTCAACGCGGACTTCTGGAAGAAACTGCCCGATGAGGTCAAAGACGCCTTGCAAGAGGTCGCCGTAATGTACCGTGATCACGTGGCCGGACTGGCCATGGACCGCGCAGCGGCTAGCCGCGAGGCGTTTGTCGCAGCCGGTGGCACCATCACCGAAGCCAGCGCCGAAGACCGCGCAGCCTGGGCTGCAGCGATGCCCAACATCGCCGCCGAATGGGCTGCCAACCTGGATGCCAAGGGGGAACCCGGCACCGAGATGCTGCAAGCCTATCTGAGCAAGCTGGAAGCCGCCGGATACACTGGTGTGCGCGACTGGACTGCCGAATAATCACTACGTGAAAGGGCCGGATCGGGATGATTTCTGCACTTAAGAAAACTGTTCTGGCCCTCTCCAGACTAAGCAACGGGGTTGCCATCGGCGCAAACGCCATTGGCACCCTTGTTGTTCTGGGGCTGGTCGCCATCGTGAACTTCGACGTTGTCGCGCGCGGTGTGTTCAATGCTCCATTTCTGGGCGCGGTCGAGGTCGTCCAGTTCTCGATGGTCCTTATCGTGTTTCTGCAATTGCCGGATGTCGTGCGGGTCAACCGCCTGACCCGGTCGGATGGGTTTTTGGTGGTCATCGGAACCCGGTATCCACGCGTGGCGGCAGGTTTGCGGCATGTCATCGACAGTATCTCGGCCGTATTCATGGCGCTGATCGCCGTCGCGATCTGGCCCGAGTTTCTCGATATGTGGGATACCAAAGATTACTTTGGCGTGCCGGGCGTGTTCACCGCGCCCTGGTGGCCGATCAAGCTGGTCATTTTCCTGAGCGCCGCCCTGTGTGTGGTGATCTTTTCGCTCAAGGTTCTGACCCGCGCTGAAAAACCCGAACTTGTGCGGGTGCCTGAACATGAGGACGACGCCACATGAGCCCCTTTGAACTTGGCATGTGGTCCGTCGGGGCCATCGTCTTCCTGATCTATATGGGGGTCTATATCCCCATCGCGCTTGGGGTCGTTTCGTTCGTTTCCATCTGGCTGATGCGGGACAATTTCGACCTTGCGATGAACCTGCTAAAGATCGCTGTCGGCGACAGCGTCATGGAATACACCTTTGCCACGGTCCCCCTGTTCACCTTCATGGGGTTGGTGGTCTCCAAGGCCGGTCTTGGCAGCGATGTGTACGAGGTCATGAGCTCGGGCTTCCGCCGTGTCAAAGGCGGGATCGGCATGGCAACCGTGGGCGCAAACGCGGTGTTTGCCGCCGTGACAGGGTCATCCATCGCTTCGGCTTCGGTGTTTTCCAAGGTCTCGGTGCCGCAGATGCTGCAATACGACTATAACCCGCGCTTTGCCGTGGGCGTGGTCGCCGGGTCCTCGGTTCTGGGCATGATCATTCCGCCCTCTGCGATGCTGATCATCTATAGCTTTGTTGCCGAACAATCGGTGGGCGAGATGTTCCTGGCCGGGGTCGTTCCAGGCCTGATGCTGGCCTTTGCCTATGTCGCCGCGATCTGGTTCATGGGCCGGTTTTTCCCGGACTTTGTCGGCGGTCGCCCGGCGTCGGATTACGAAATGCTGCCATGGGGCGAAATCGCGTCCAAAACCCTCCCCATCATCGGTCTGATCGTCGTGGTTCTGGGCGGCATCTATACCGGCTGGCTGACCCCGGTCGAAGCGGGCGCAACCGGTTCTGTCGTCGCCCTGCTGATCGCGCTGGTGCGCCGCCGCATGACACTGCATTCGTTCTGGGAAGCGTTGCTGGAAACTGGTCATATCACGGCCTCGATCCTGTTCCTGATCACAGCCGCCTCGATTTACAGCCGGATGCTGGGCCTTGCCGGTCTGCCCAATGAACTGGGTGATCTGCTGGCCGGATCCAACGCCAGCTTCTTTATCATCATGCTGCTTTACGTGCTGATGATGCTGTTCCTTGGTACCTTGCTGGACACCGCCTCGATCATCCTGATCGTCGTGCCGCTGTTCCTGCCCCTGATCGAACCGATGGGCCTCAGCCTTGTCTGGTTTGGCATCATCACCGTGGTTGGCGCCGAAATCGGACTGCTGACGCCGCCCTTGGGCATCTCGTGCTTTGTCATCAAGGCTACGCTGAACGATGACCGCATCTCGCTTAAGGACGTGTTCCTTGGCGCCCTGCCCTTTGCAGGCGTGATGCTGATCGTCCTTATCCTGCTGATCCGCTACCCCGCGCTCAGCCTTGCCATTCTGAACTAAGAGGCACACCCCATGCGCACCGTCACCAAAGACAACATCACCGACGTCTTCACCGCCTATTTCGGGGACGACACTGACCCGCGCGTGCGCGAGGTTCTGGCCGCCCTTGCCCGCCACATCCATGACTTCGCCCGCGAGGTGAACCTGACCCATGAGGAATGGAACGTCGGCATCGACTTCCTGACCCGCGCAGGCGACATCACCACGCCAGAACGGCAGGAATTCGTTCTGTTGTCAGACGTCATGGGCCTGTCGTCACTGGTCGACATGCTGCATTCCACCCCCGAGGCGACCAGCTCATCCGTGCTGGGCCCGTTCCACGTGTCAAATCCGCCGCCGCTTGCAATTGGTGGCGATATGAAGGGCGATTTCGAAGGCGAAGTTCTGCTGGTCGAAGGCACCGTGCGCGATACTGACGGTGCCCCCATCGCCGGGGCCAAGCTCGACATCTGGCAAACCGCGCCCAACGGCCTCTATTCCAGCCAGGACGAAAATCAGCACATCCATTCCTTCCACGGCTTGATGACAACAGACGAAAACGGGCGCTATGCGTTTACCACCGTGCGTCCGGTCAGCTACACCGTGCCCGATGACGGACCCGTTGGCGATATCCTGCGCGCCGCCGGACGCCACCCATGGCGCCCCTCGCACCTGCATTACATCGCCTCGGCAGACGGTCATAAAACCCTCGTGACCGAGGTCTTTCCCGATGACGATCCCTATCTGGATCAGGACACGGTGTTCGGGGTGCGTGACGATCTGGTCATGACCTATGTCGAAGAACCGGCGGGCAGCTTCCCGGACGGGTTCGACCTGTCGGGTAAGGTGGACGGACCCTATTCGCGCGTCGATTTCGATCTGGTTCTGGCCAAGGCCTGATCCGGATCAGTCGCGCGGCTGGCCGTTGTCATCCAGCAGGTCGGTCAGAAAGGCCCCTGTCTGGCGATAGTGGTCGATCAAACGCCGCGCGGCCAGATCAGCATCCCGTTCAATCGCGGCAGCCAGAATGTCGGCGTGTTCCCTGGCGATATCGCGTTTCTGATACCCAAGCGCCCTGCCGGCCAGATACCGATAGCGAATGTTAAGATCATACAGCTGATTGCAGAACTTCATCAGAACGGGTGAATCGCAATTGTCCAGCAACGCCATGTGAAACGCCTTGTGGCGTTCTTCAAACGCTTCGTCATTGTCCCGCCCTTCACGCACCATCCGATGATGGGCCAGCACCAGCCGTTCTTCCCATGCATCATCCCCGTTCGCGACGCTCTTGCGCAGCGCCATGTCTTCCAGATGGCAACGCAGTCCAAGGATCTCTTCGAAATTGGCCTTGCTGGTGGCCGCCGCGCGAAACCCGCGTTGATCAATGCGTTCGACCAACTGGTCTGACGTCAGCAGGCTCAGCGCCTCGCGCACCGGCGAAGCACCGGTATCCAGCACTTTGCGCAGCGTGTCGATCTTAAGCTTTTCGCCGGGCGAAAACTCCCCAATCAGGATCATGCGACGCAGGGCAGCATAAGCTTTGTGAGTGGCAGATGACGGGGTGACCGGCAGCGGCTCAGCTGCTTGCTTAGTGATATGATCCATACACCTGAAAATATCGAGTTTTTACAACTTTTCAACAAAACCATGCAGAAAAGCTGTAAAAACGATTTTACTTGCCAGATACCACGACCGGACTAGCGCCAAGTTTCGGAAATCACCGATCCGGTGGCGTCAGATAGGCCAGCGACGTGCCCGGCGTGTGGTCGCGCAGCTCCAGCCGCCCGATGGCCTGCAGATGCACCTCGTCCGGACCGTCCGCAAACCGCAGCGCCCGCCCCCAGGAATAAATGTCGGCCAACGGCGTGTCCGGCGTCAGCCCCATCGCCCCGAACGCCTGAATGGCGCGGTCCGTCACCCGCGTGTGCAATTGCGGCGCAATCACCTTGATCATCGAGATTTCCTTGCGCGCCGCCTGCGCCCCGACCTCATCAATCATCCACGCGGCTTTCAGAACCAGCAAACGTGTCTGTTCGATTTCGATCCGGGATTTGGCGATCCATTCGCGGATCACCCCCTGTTCGGCCAGAAACTTGCCAAACGTTTTGCGCTCCTGCACCCGCTCGACCATCAGTTCCAGCGCAAGTTCGGCGGCCCCGATCGACCGCATGCAGTGATGGATCCGTCCCGGCCCAAGCCGCGCCTGGGCCAGGGCAAAGCCCGAGCCTTCTTCGCCCAGAAGATTGGTGGTCGGTACCCGCACGTTCTTGAACACGATCTCGGCGTGCCCTTCAGGGGCCGTGTGGTTCAGCACCGTGGGGTTACGCACGATTTCGACCCCCGGCGTGTCCTTGGGCACGATGATCATGCTTTGCTGCTGGTGCCGGTCCGCGTCGGGGTCGGTCTTGCCCATCACGATGAACACCTTGCAGTTCGGGTGGCAGGCATTCGTGATGAACCATTTGCGCCCGTTCACCACGTATTCATTGCCATCAATCCGGATCGACGTGGTGATATTGGTCGCATCCGATGACGCCACATCGGGTTCGGTCATCGCAAAGGCCGACCGGATTTCACCGTTCAGCAGCGGCATCAGCCAGGCTTCGCGCTGTTCGGGTGACGCGAACATGTGCAGAAGTTCCATGTTGCCGGTGTCGGGCGCGTTGCAATTGAACACTTCGGGTGCCCAATGCACGCGGCCCATGATCTCGGCCAGTGGCGCGTATTCCAGATTGCTCATCCCCTGCCCGGGTTCGTCGTCTGCCAGCGATGGAAGGAACAGATTCCACAGCTCTTCTTCGCGCGCCAGTGCTTTCAGATCTTCCATGAAAGACACCGGAAACGTCCCTTCATGGATCTCACGATTGTACTGCCCAATGCGCGGGATGATATGCGCGTCCATGAAGGCCAACAGCTTCTGGCGCATGTCCTCGGTGTGTTGGGAATAGGCAAATTGCATGGACGTATCCTTTCTTCGCTTCGGGCGCGCGTCTTCGCAGCCGTTGCTAGCGCAGGAAAAGTCATTTACAAACTTTATATTAAGAATATCTATCATTCGGATATGACATGATCGAAAAACTCACCCAAATCGATCTCAACCTGTTTGTCATTTTCGACAGGATCTATTCCGAGCGCAATCTGACCCGCGCGGCCGAACAACTGGCGCTGTCCCAGCCAACGGTCAGCAATGCCTTGGCGCGGCTTCGCAAAACGCTGGACGATCCGCTTTTTGTCAAAACCCAGACCGGGATGCGCCCGACCGCTTATGCCGAAAGCATCCGTGACAGCGTCAGCGAGGCCTTGAGGCTGCTGACCACATCGGTTCAGGAAACCGCGCAGTTTGACACCGCCCGATCCAAACGCGTGTTCCGGATGTCGATCATCGATCTGCTGGACGCGCCGGTTCTATCGTTTCTGACCTATCTCACTGACCCGCAGACCACGCTGGGGTTCCGCAGCTTCAGACTGAACCGGAAAGAGATCCTCGGGGCCCTGTCATCGGGCGAAATCGACGTTGCAGTCGACATTGCATTGCCCGAAACCGGGGCTTTGGTCAGAACCCCTTATGCAGTCGATCAGTTTGTCTGTGCCATGCGCCCTGATCACCCTTTGGCCGACCAGCCGCTGACGTTAGAGGCCTATCTGGCGGCCGCCCATATCCACGTCTCTGGCCGCAAGAATGGCGGCGGCCCGGTCGACATTGCGCTCAGGCGCAAAGGGTTGAAACGCCGGATCACGGCGCAACTGCAAAGCCATGTCGCGGCGCCCGCTCTGGTACAATCCTCGGACTACCTGATAACGGCCCCATCGGCCTGGGCGGCAGGCCACGGCCTGTTGCTCAAGCCCCTGCCCCTGCCGGTCGACCCATTGGCGACCTACCTCTATCGGCACCGCCGCAGCGACGGCGATGCCGCTATTTTATGGCTCTATGACCAGATCCGGTCACACAGCCCACTGGTTTAACCCATCAGGCAGTCGCCATGGACCTCGCGCAGCTTGTTTTTCAGAACCTTGCCGGTCGCCCCCAGCGGCAGTTCATCGACAAAAATGACCAGATCCGGGGTTTGCCACTTGGCGATCTTGCCGTCGTACCATTCAATCAACTCGCCTTCGCTGACCTCACCCGCCTTCACCGCGATCAGAACCGGGCGTTCATCCCATTTGGCATGACGCGCCGCGATCACGGCGGCGTTGGCAATCGCCGGATGGCCAATGGCGATGTTTTCCAGCTCAACCGTTGAAATCCACTCACCGCCCGATTTGATGATGTCTTTGGAGCGGTCGCGGATCACCATATACCCGTCCGGATCGATGGTCGCCACGTCGCCAGTGTCGAACCAGCCATCATCCGTCAGGGCAGGTTCGTCCTGACCGAAATAGGTATCCACAATCCAATGGCCGCGAATATGCAGCTCACCTTGGGTTTCGCCATCATGCGGCAACGGTTTGCCCTCTTCATCGACAATCCGCAAATCAACACCCATCGGCGGACGTCCCTGCCCAAGACGCAAGGCCGACATATCTTCGGGTGACAGATCGGCATGCTTGGTCTTGGGTTGGTTCAACGTTCCCAAAGGCGACGTCTCGGTCATGCCCCAGGCGTGGATCAGTTCGATCCCATGTGCATCGCGGAATTCGGCGAACATGCTGGGTGGCATGGCCGAGCCACCAACGATGGTGCGGCGCATGGTCGGCGCATGGGTGCCGCGTTTTTTCAACTCGGCAAGCAGGCCCAGCCAGATGGTCGGCACGCCAAGCGAGATCGACACTTTTTCACCGTCGATCAGATCGACAAGGCTGGCCCCGTCCATACCCGGACCCGGCAGCACCAGTTTCGACCCCATGATAGCGGCAATATAGGGCACACCCCAGGCAGAGACGTGGAACATCGGCACCACCGGCATCACACAATCGCGCGCCGACAGGTTCATCCCGTCCGGATTGTTGCCCGCCAAAGCGTGCAACATGATCGAACGATGGGTATACTGCACGCCCTTCGGGTACCCCGTTGTACCGGATGTATAGCACAGGCTGGCCGGGCTGTTTTCATCGATCTCGGGCCAGTCGAAATCCGGATCTCCGGTTTCCAAAAGCTCGTCATAGAACACCAGCCCCGGCACGGCGGCAGCGGCCTCTTCATCGCGCGGACCCATCAGGACCACGGCCTTGACGCTTTCCAGCTTGGACCCCAGCATCGCGGCGACCGGCAAAAACGTCTTGTCCAGAAACAGGACCCGGTCTTGCGCGTGGTTGATGATATACGCCAGCTGTTCAGGGTGCAGGCGCGGGTTGATCGTGTGGCAGACCATGCCACCGCTTGAGACACCGAAATAGATTTCAAGATGGCGGATGTTGTTCCATGCGATGGTGGCGCAGCGATCCCCTTCTTCAATGCCCAGCTTGCTCAGCGCCGAGGCCAGACGGCGGGCGTTTTGCTCAACACCTTTCCAGGTCGACCGGCGGACCCCGCCCGAGGTTTCAACCGACGCGATTTCGGTATCGCCGTGAAACTTGCCTGCGTGTGTGATGATCGATCCAACAGTCAGCTGTTGGTGCATCATTTTGCCTGTGATCATGGGGATCTCCTCCGTAAACGATTGTGTTGGCGCACTCATACGAACTTGGCCCGGTCCAGACACCGCAAACGCTGCGTTACTTTCGCGTGGCCGAATTATGGTCCAGACAGAAGCCTTGTGGTGAAGCGGCGGTCCGCATCGGGTCAGCAGGTATAGTTCTGCCCCAGACGTCCCCCATCAACATAGATGGTTTCACCGGTAATATAGCTGGCTTTGTCCGACGCCAGAAACGCGACCGTATTGGCGATCTCAGTTGCGCTGCCCAACCGTTGCAACGGTGTGCGTGACATGGCGATCTTCATGGCTTGCGGGTCGGCGTTGACGCCCGCCATCATCTCGGTATCGATTGACCCGGGGCCAACCGCGTTCACCCGGATACCATGCGGCGCCAGCGCCAGCGACGCCGATTTGGTCAGTTGGTTCACCCCGCCTTTGGATGCGCAATAAGCCGGAATCGTCGGAATCGCCACCACCGCATTGATCGAAGACATGTTGATGATGGCCCCCTTGAGGCCCTTATCGACCATGGTGCGGGCCGCCCGCTGCGTGGCAAGAAACACGCCAACCACATTCACATCCAGCACTTTGCGAAAATCGTCCGGGCTATAGTCCAGGAAACGACCCGGCAGTGCGATCCCGGCATTGTTGACCAAGGTATGAACCGGACCAACCTCGGTTTCGATCTGGTCAAACAGCGCCGTGATCTGATCACCGTCGCTCATGTCACAGGCAATCGCCACGGCGGTCCCGCCCAGAGTTTCGGCGGCCTTGGCAACACCTTCGGCATTCACATCCGACAACACGACGCGAAAGCCGTCGTCAGCCAGCGCCTTGGCGCAGGCATAGCCGATGCCCTGAGCCGCCCCGGTCACAAGCGCAATCTTCTGAGTCATTTTCGACTTCCCTCAATCTAGAGCCACCAGAAAGATTGAAGCACACTCCAATTTGCGCCAGTTATCAATATGCATCCTTCACATATCAACGGGGACACCTCTGATGCCCAAACTGAATACCTCGGTCAAAGACATGGTCGCTACCGCACGCGCCCGCATCGAAGAAGTGGAAACACCTGACGCCATCGCCATGGTCGGTGACCCAAACGTGGTCATCGTCGATCTGCGTGACGTGCGCGAACGTCAGCGGACAGGGTTCATCCCCGGCAGTTTTCACTGCCCGCGCGGCATGCTCGAATTCTGGGTCGATCCGCAAAGCCCCTATTACAAAGACGTCTTTGGCCAGGACAAAAGGTTCGTCTTCCATTGCGCCAGCGGCTGGCGGTCGGCGTTGTCGGTGGCCTTGCTGCAAGACATGGGGTTTGACGCCGCACATCTGAAGGAAGGGTTTTCAACCTGGGAAAAGCAGGGCGGCCCGGTCGAACACGCGGCACCGAAAAACGGCTAAACAGCCGTTACATCACCTTCGACGTGTCTCGCAACGCTTGCAAAACCGCCAGTCCTGCAGGCGACAATTGACCCTGTTGGCGATACGAAACGCCAACGGGCCCCTCGCCAAAGGGCACCGACCAGTCAAGCCGCTGCAAGGCCCCGCCAGAGATATCCTGCGCCGCCACATGCGCAGGCATCACCCCGATAAAGTTCCGCGATTGCAGAAGACGCCTGTTGGTCAGATAAGACACGGATTCCAGGGCTGATGGCGGCACGTATTGGTCCTGCGCCAGAAAGAACCGGTCAATCTCACGGCGCAGGCTGGTTTCGGTTGGAGGTAAAATCCAGCCAAAAGGCTGCAGCATCTGAAACGAGACATCCAAGACACCAACCAGCGGATGATCCGGTCCGACAACCGCAACAATGCGTTCGTCAAACAGCTTTTCCTGCACAAGATTGCTGCGATGCCGATGCGTCGAGAGCCGCCCGACCACAAGGTCGATGTCGCCTGCGTGCAGATCCGGCATCAGCACGTCGTTGGTGCCTTCGACAACCTTGATCGCAATCCGGGGCCGGTCTGTCAGTACACGTTCAATGGCCATCGGCAGCAACCGGGATGACGCAGCCAGCAATGTGCCAATCACCACCCGCCCGCTGTTGCCCTCGACCAGATCGTCCAGTTCCTGTGCTGCATTCGACACTTGGGCAAAGATCAGTTTGCCATGCCGGATCAGCGCGTCACCAAACGCCGTCGGGATCACGCCGCGATTGGTGCGTTCAAACAACTGAACCTCGAAATCAAGCTCAAGATCCTTGATCATCTTGGTCGCCGCCGGTTGCGACACGTTCATCTCACGCGCCGCGTTCTGGATATTTCCGTGATCGCCTACCGCCACCAGCAACCGAAGCTGCTTGAACTTCAGCCGCGTGATGACCCGGTCGATGATACGCGTATGTCTGGACGGGACAGTCACGGCGCTAGAACCGCATCGGGCTGACGATCTGTTCAACCGTGCTGATAACACTCATCGCAGCCAGCGCCGAACTGCGCGGGTTTCCCGGCAGCGCCTGCCCGGCGATGCGAATGTCAAACCTGCCAAAATCACCCGTCGCCTGAACCTCATGGATATTCGCAGACACCCCGGGATCCGCGATCAATTCCACCTGCGTTCTGTCAAACCCGATCCCGGCCAAAGCCACCGCAGCGGCGACATTGGCGTTTTTGGGATACGCCAACGCGGCCTGCCGCGCGGATCCGGTGAAATGCGTCTCGGGCCGATCCGTGATGGCAGCCAGATCAAGCAGATCTTCAGCCCGCGATCCGACCCACCCCTTGGGTGGTTTGCGCCCGACATAGCGAACAGACGTCAGGGTTCCGGCATTCGCCGCCCGCAAAACATCCAGACCGCCAATCGCTCCGCTAGCCAGATGCAGAGTTGCCCCGCCCTCACCTGCGGCCTGAAGCAATTCGTCTGCCACCTGCTGATCCGCCATTGCCCCAATCGAAACGGTGACCAGATCCCGACCAGATCGCAAAAGACCGGGCCCGTGATCGCGCAATGCGACATGACCCGCGCAGTCGATCATCAGATCAAGATCCGCCGGCAGGTCGGATATGGCCGCCACACGCGGCACCGATTGCTCAGCATCAGGTTCGGCCACTCTTTCGGGCCTTAGAAGAAGCGCGCCCAACTGATGCCCTCGCTGTTCCAACCCGTGCCGCACATACGTCGCGATAGCACCATTTCCGATCAGACCAAATTTCATACGCTCCCCCCCTTGAGCCAAGGTATCAACAACCAAAACCGCCACTGGTATTCCCCTGTGTTATATCTGGATGCGGTGTTTCGGGTTGGATTTCAACTCAAACCTTGATCATGTAACGGCAGTGCAGGCGTCAGGCAGGTCATCAGTGGTGCGACGGAAACAGGGTCACATGGGGACATCCCCTGCCAAGCGGGAAGACCGGGTTCTTGTCACAGGCAAGGGCTGTTTTACCGATGATGTCGCCCTAACCGATCCCTTGCACATCTGCTTTGTCCGCAGCCCCGTGGCGACCGGTGACATCAGCCATGTCGATTGCACCGATGCGCAGCACCAGCCCGGTGTCGTGGCGGTGCACACAGGCGTCGACGTCGCGCATCTGGGAAACTTGTCGGTGAACCCGGTCATCCCGGTCGATACCGTGCCCGACTTCCCGGTTCTGGCCCACAAGACGATACGCGCGACAGGTCAGCCGGTTGCAGCGGTTCTGGCCGACACGCGGGATCTGGCACAGGATGGCGCCGATCTGGTCGACCTTAGCATCGATGATCAAACCGCACGCGACGTTCTGGTCGCCAGCCAATGCTGGAGCACCGGCGATTTTGACACCGCAATCGCCACGGCTGCACATGTGGTCACCTGTTCGATCCGCCATCCCCGTCTGGCCCCCTCGCCCATGGAGCCGCGCGCCATCGCGGTGGCCTATGCCCCGGACACAGATACAGTCACGGTGTGGCATTCGACCCAGACTCCCCACCGGACCCGGTCCGAGCTGGCCGCGATCCTGAACGTCAACGCAGATCGTATCCGGGTGATCGCGCCCCATGTCGGCGGGGCCTTCGGTATGAAAGCGTCGCTGTACCCAGAAGACGTATTTGCGGTCTGGGCGGCGTTCCGGCACAAACGGGACGTGAAATGGACGGCCTCTCGTTCCGAAGAGTTCCTGTCGGCCACACATGGTCGGGGCGTTGTCAGCCATGGAACCCTGGCAGTCGATAACACCGGGGCCATTCTTGCCCTGAAAGCGGATATACACGCCCCGCTGGGGGCCTGGGTCCCCAATAGTGGGCTGGTCACTGCCTGGAACGCAGCACGGGTTTTACCATCCGGCTATCGCGTTGCGTCTTTGGAGATCTCGACCAGAGCCATTCAGACAAATCATGCCCCAACCGGAATTTACCGCGGCGCAGGCCGCCCAGAAGCCAATTGCCTGATGGAACGGCTGGTGGACAAAGCCGCCCGGGCAGTGGCGCAGGATCCCGTCGCGTTCCGGTGCGCCAACTTGCACAGCGCCACCGATCTGCCGCATGACACGGCCACTGGCAACACTTTGGATTCAGGCGATTATGCCCGGGCGCTGACCCTGCTGCGGGACAAGGCTGACTATGCCGCGCAAACAGCTGAACGTGACCGGCGACAGGCCGCAGGTGAGCTGGCGGGTCTTGGCATTGCCTTTTATGTCGAACCGTCCGGCAGCGGCTGGGAAAGCGCGACTGTCACGCTGCACGAAACAGGCGCTGTGACAGTTGCCAGCGGCAGTTCTTCGCAAGGGCACGGGCGCGAAACCGCCTTTGCCCAGATCGCCGCCGATGCCCTGGATGTTGACATGAATCAGGTCGCCGTCCGGTTTGGCGATACGGCAACCGCGCCCGAAGGCATCGGCGCTTTGGCCAGCCGTTCTACCCCCATCGGCGGCAGTGCGGTGCTGGCAGCCTGCACGGACATCGCCAAACGCCGCGCAAAAGGTGAAGGTTTGCCGATAACCGCTAGTGTTTGTTACGAAAACACCGGTCAGGCCTGGGGGTATGGGGCCTATCTTGTCACCCTGTCCATCGACCGCGACACCGGTGTGCCAACCTTGGAGCGGATCATCTGTGTGGATGACACCGGAACCATCGTGAACCCGCAACTGGTCAAGGGCCAGATCCTTGGCGGTATCGCGCAAGGGATCGGTGAGGCGATGCTGGAAAACGTGGTTTATGACGCGGACGGCCAGTTGCTGACCGGGTCGTTCATGGATTACGCCATGCCCCGCGCCACAGATATGGCCCCGACCGCACTGCACAGCTTTGAAATACCAAGCCCGACCAACATTTTGGGGGCCAAGGGTGTTGGCGAAGCTGGCACAATTGGCGCGCCTGCCGCGATCCTGAATGCCGCCATCGACGCCCTCAGCCCCTTGGGCGTGACCGACTTGCAAATGCCACTCACCAGCGAAACGCTCTGGCGCGCAATCCGCACCGCCGAACCGGGACATGAACAGGGAACAGACCAATGAAATACACCAAATCCCAAGCCAAGGAATACGCCCGCGACCACATGCGCGGCATCTGGGCAGCGGCGCTGAACCCTTTCGCAGACAACGGATCGCTGGATGAAGCCGGTTTGCGCAGCAACATCCGCCACTGGATCGACGATCTGGGCATTCAGGGCCTGTTCATCGCCGGCAAGCAGGGCGAATTCTGGTCAATGTCGCTGGACGAACGCAAACGCAACATGACCCTTGCCGCGCAGGAATGCGGCGACAAGGCGGGCACGATCATGTCGATCTCGGATCAGAACGCGAATACCGTGCTTGAGCTTGGTCTGCACGCGCAGGCCTGCGGTGCGGATTACGTTGTCGTGCACGCGCCCATGCTCAGCTTCTGCCATGACCGGGACGAGGTTTTGTATAATTATTACAGCTACCTGTGCGACAGACTTGATATCGGTATCGCGATGTGGAGCCATCCTGACAGCGGGTATCTCATGCAACCTGACACCTGCGCCCGCATTGCCGACCTGCCCAACATTGTTGCAATCAAATACTCGGTCCCGCGCGAGATGTATGTCCGTCTGACCCATCTGGTCGGTGACAAGATCCAGGTCTCCACCTCGGCCGAAGATGACTGGCTGGATAACATCGAAGAGCTGGGTTGGCAGCTCTACCTCTGTTCTTCGCCGCCTTACCAATTGCAGACCACAAACGACCAGCGCATGAACGAATACACCGAACTGGCTTTTGCCGGAAAATTCGACGCCGCCCGCCGTGTCCGCGACAGCCTGACCCCGGTGCGCGAGGCGATCAAATCCACCAAGCCCGGCGGCAAACCCACGGCGCATGGCAAATACTGGCAGGATCTGTTGGGTCAGGTCGGTGGCCGCGTCCGTCACCCGATGCTGGAACTGACCGACAGCGAAAAGGCCGCCACGCGGGCGGCCTTTGAAAGCTGCGGTTTGAAACTGTAACCTAGGTGACGGCGGCGCGGTTCTGAAACCGCGCCTCTTTCCACGTCTCATTGGTCAGAATGTCTTCCAGCGCATCAACCGCCGCCATGATGTCGGCTTCACCGATGAACAACGGCGTGATGCCGAACCGCATGATATCGGGCGCGCGGAAGTCGCCGATCACGTCACGCGCGATCAACGCCTGCATGCAGGGATAGCCATGTTCGAACCGGAACGACACATGGCTGCCCCGTTCACTCGCCGCGCGCGGACCGGCAAAACGCACGCCCGGACAGCGCCGCTCGACCTCGGCGATGAACAACTCGGACAATTCCACCGACCGGGCGCGCAGTTCGTCCATGTCGACCCCATCCCAGACATCCAAAGCCGCGCTCAGCAATGAAAACGCCGCAACCGACGGTGTCCCGATCCGCATCCGTTCAATCTTGCCCGGCATCGGGCGGTAATCGGTATCAAAGGCAAACGGCGCCGCGTGCCCATACCAGCCCGACAGAACCGGTTCGACCGTCTCCAACAGACGCGGCGCAACATAGATGAACGCAGGCGCTCCGGGGCCGCCATTCAGGTACTTATAGGTACAGCCAATCGCGAAATCCGCGTCACACCCGGCCACATCCACCGGGATCGCGCCTGCCGAATGCGCCAGATCCCAGACAACAATGGCCCCGACCGCATGCGCCTTATCGATGATCGCCTTCATGTCGTGCTTGCGCCCCGTGCGGTAATCGACCTCGGTCAGCATAACCACCGCGACCTCATCCGTGATGCCCGCCATCACATCCTCGGGGTCTGGGAGACGCAGGTCATACCCGTCATCCTTCAGCTTCATCAACCCTTCGACCATGTAAAGATCGGTCGGGAAATTGCCGTTGTCCGACAAGATCACCTTGCGATCCGGCACCAGCGCCAGCCCGGCAGCCACCGCCTGAAACACCTTGATCGACAGGGTATCGCCAACCACGGTCGTGCCCGGCGCGGCCCCGATCAGCCGCCCGACCCGGTCGCCAAGCGAATTGGTCTGCATGAACCAGTTGCAGGTGTTCCACCCCTTGATCAGTTCGGTCTTCCATTCGTCATTCAGGAACCGGTTGATCGCCTCGGGCGCGGCCTTTGGCATTGGCCCCAGCGAGTTGCCGTTCAGATAGATCATCCCGTCCGGGATATCGAACATCCCGCGGGTCTTGGAAAAGTCGGTCATCCCGGCCTCATTTTGCATGAAAAGAAACCGCCCTTTGGACAGGACGGTCTGATGTGGTGTCTCTCGAAACGGACCCTACCGGAATCGCGGTCAGAGTTGAACCCAGCCCTCGGGCGCCTGCCCCTTGCCGGGATGCACTGTCCCGCAGTTCGGGCAGGTCCGGGCTTCGATATCCGCGTGAAACGCGTCATAGATCTTTGGCAGTTGCGAAACGATCCCCTCGGCCCCGTCAAGACTGACCTCGGCCCGATGCACCAGACCTTCACAGTCAAAGCAGTACCACTCAAAGCCTTCTTTCATGCCCGGCTGGCGCGGCGCTTCCACCACGATGCCAATCGACCCTTCCTGCGGCCTTTGCGGGGCGTGACGCACGTGGGGCGGCAACAGAAACACTTCGCCTTCGCGCACCGGCACATCATAGATTTTACCGCCGTCCGCGATCTTCAGCATCATGTCGCCCTTCTGCTGAAAGAACCATTCCTCGACCGGATCATCGTGGAAATCCATCCGCGTATTGGGCCCGCCAACCACCATGACGATCATGTCGCCTTCCTTGTGGAGCAACTGGTTCCCCACCGGAGGACGCAGCTTGTCGGCGTTGTCTTCCACCCATTTCTTGAAATTGAACGGCTTCAACGTCGGATGTTCAGACATGGCTTCCTCGACAGACAAGTTGCAGGACAGATGAGTTCCCGCAAAGGGTGACGTGACACTGCCCAAAAGAAAAGCCGAAACTTCGCAATCTGCTATCGACACAACGAATACCCAATCCGCCAGATCCGCCTGTCTGGTAACGCAAATGCCCTTTCGACAAGTGATGACAATCGGGATGCAACGGGTAACACTGCTGCGGTCGGGCCGGGTGCCACCGCGGCCGACTCAGTGATGCAGGGGACGATCATGCACGACCACACAGACCGCCAGATCCGGGTGACCACCAGCCATTGGGGCGCGTTTGAGGTTGTGACCGAAGGCGACCGCATCATCAAGACCCGCCCCTTTGCCCATGATCCCGAACCGACCACCCTGCCCGATATCCTGCCCCAGGCGGTGCACCACAAGAACCGGGTCGCCCGGCCCGCCATCCGGCGCGGCTGGCTGGAAAACCGCGACCGCGACGGTCGTGGAACAGATGACTTCGTCGAACTGCCCTGGGACGAAGCACTGGACATCGCCGCCGCCGAAATCGACCGTATCTGCAAGACCCACGGCAACGAAGCGATCTTTGGCGGATCTTATGGCTGGGCCTCAGCCGGTCGGTTTCACCATGCACAAAGCCAGGTGCACCGGTTCCTGAACCAGATCGGCGGCTATGTCGCGTCCTTCGGCAGCTATTCGACCGGTTGCGCGCAATCGATCATGCCACATGTTTTTGGCGAACCGTTTCTGTCCTATGTATATACCGCGCAGGACGGCTGGCAGACCATCCACGACAATACCGAAACGCTGATCATGTTCGGCGGGATCAACCCCAAGAACTCGATGGTCAGCATGGGCGGCATCACCGAACACCAGACCGCAACATGGTTTGACCGGTTCCACAGCAAAGGCATGCGCTGTATCAACATCGGCCCCCAGAAAACCGACGCCTCCCCGACCTGCGAATGGCTTCCCGTGACGCCAGCTTCGGACACGGCGCTGATGCTGGCGCTGGCCTATGTGCTGGAAACCGAAGGGCTGACTGATCACGCGTTTCTGAACCGCTACACCACCGGCTTTGACCGCTTCCGCCCCTACCTGATGGGCGACGCCGACGGCCAGCCAAAATCACCCGACTGGGCCAGCCCGCTTTGCGGCGTTCCTGCGGAAGAGATCACAGCTCTTGCCCGCCGCATGGCCTCGACCCGGACGCTGATCACGGTGTCCTGGTCGATCCAGCGCGCCGAACATGGCGAACAACCCTATTGGATGTCCGCCGTTCTGGCCGCGATGCTGGGCCAGATCGGCCTACCGGGCGGCGGTGTCGGATATGGCTATGGCGCCATCGGCGGGGTCGGAAAGCCGATGAAACCGCTGGGCGGCGTGACCTTCGATCAGGGCCGCAACCCGGTGAAAAAGATGATCCCGGTGGCCCGCATTTCCGACATGCTGCTGAACCCTGGGATGGAGTATGACTTCAACGGTCGCCGCGAACCCTATGCCGATATCCGGCTGGTCTATTGGGCCGGTGGCAACCCGTTTCACCACCATCAGGATCTGGGCCGGCTGGACGCGGCGTTCAAACGCCCCGAAACCATCATCGTCAACGAACCCTGGTGGACCGCCACCGCCCAGCGCGCCGATATCGTGTTCCCGGCCACGACGCCGTACGAACGCGAGGATATCGGACGCTCGGATCTGGATGACTACCTGTTCAACATGCCACAGCTGATCCCGCCGGTCGGCGAGGCGCGCAATGACTATGACATCTTCAGCGGCCTCGCCCAGCGCATGGGCATCGGTGACACGTTTACCGAAGGGCGCGACGCCGAAGGCTGGTTGCGCCATCTGTATGACGGATACCGGGATCGCGGCGTTGCGATGGGCATCGACGTTCCCGATTTCGACGCATTGCGCGTACAGAACTGGGTGCAGTTGCCGGTCAAATCCGACACCCCAAAAAATCTGTTCCTGCGCGACTTCCGCGCAGATCCCGAAGGCAAACCTCTGACCACGCCCTCAGGCCGGATCGAGATTTTCTCGGAAACCATCGACAGCTTTGGCTATCCCGACTGTCCCGGCCACCCGGTCTGGCTGCCGCCGCAGGAATGGAAGGGAACCGCCACACCCGACACGCCTTTGCACCTGACCTCGCCCCAACCCGGCGACAAGCTGCACAGCCAACTGGAATGCGCGCTTGCCGATGTCGAAGGCGCGCGGCCGGAATCGCTTGTGATCAACCCCACCGACGCGGCCGCGCGCGGCATCGCCTCGGGCGATCTGGTGCGCGTCTTCAACACCCGTGGAGCCGTCCGGGCCCGCGCCCTTGTGACGGATGACATCCTGACCGGAGTCGTCGCCCTGCCCACAGGCGCATGGTATGGTGCCACCGGCGACAATATCGACCCTGACGGCAACCCGAACGTTCTGACGCTGGATGTCGGCACGTCCCGGCTGGGTCAGGGGTGCAGCGCCCACACGGCGCTGGTGAATGTGGCCAGGCTTGAGTAACGCCGCCCGTCACATAGCCCGTGTCACACCGCCATCAGCGCGCAGGCTTTGCCCGGTGATAAAGCTGGAATCATCCGTCAGCAAAAACGCCGCCGCCTTGGCCTGTTCCTCGGCCCGGGCAAGACGGCCCAGCGCAGACATGTCAGCGAACTTCTGCGGCAGGTCCAGACTGTCGGTAAAGCCCGGCAACAGGCAGTTCATGCGGATGTTGGCCGGACCGTAACGATCCGAGAACAGCTTGGTAAACGAGGACACCGCGACACGATAGACGCTGGACGTCGGGAATGTCAGCGACGGTTCAAACGCCGAGAAGGTCGTGATGTTGACGATCGACCCGCCCCCCTGCGCCTCCATCACCGGTGTGACCAGCTTGGCCACACGGATCACCGGCTTCACCACCATCGCGTTGGCCTTGTCCCAATCGTCTTCTGATATCTCCAGCAGATCGCCCTTGGGCGGACCGCCGACATGGATCAGCACCGCATCGATGCGCCCATAGGTCTTCATCGTCAGATCGAACACCGCCTGAACGTCATCACCATTCTCGGCCACACCACGATGGGCGACACTGCCCAGTTCCGCCGCAAGGGCCTCACAGCTTTCCGAAGGCGACATCAGGGCCAGCTTGTAGCCACGCCCATGCATCTCCCGCGCTGTCGCAGCCCCCATGCCACGGCCACCGCCGATGATCAGGCAAACCTTGTCCGTCATGATGTCATCTCCCCTTGTGTTCGACTTGTTAAGTCAAGATCCGGCTTGTCCCGGTCCGATCACGATGGGGCCGGGCACAGAGATTGTAAAGTTACTCCGAACCTGCCACCCTGGGCCTCCTCCCACAAACCCCCGGGGTCCAACCAGCAAGCTTGCCGCACAAGACCTTGACGATGGCCCAGCCTTGCCTGTGTATGGACGCAGATTGCGACCCTTGCAGATCACCAGCCAACCGGAGACCGCCCTATGTCCCTCCCGTCAACAATGCGCGCCATGGTCACGATGGGCCACGGAGACCTTGACCAGATCGTGCTCCATGAAAACTGGCCCCGTCCCGACCCTGCCGCAGGTGAGGTTCTGGTGCGTGTTCTTGCCTGCGGGCTGAACAACACCGACGTCAACACGCGCACCGGCTGGTATTCGAAAACCGTCACCGACCGCACCACCGGAGAGGCCTTTGAGGGCGTCGGTGAAGAAGACCCGACATGGGGCGGCAAGCCGCTGACCTTCCCGCGCATTCAAGGCGCGGATGTCTGCGGTGAAATCGTCGCTGTTGGTCCCGGCGTCGATGCCAAACGAATCGGAGAGCGGATCATTTCCGATAACTGGCTGCGCGACCCGGACGATCCCCAGAACAAGGACAAGACCGGGTATTACGGATCCGAACGCGATGGCGGGTTTGCACAATTCACCACCCTGCCCGCGCAAAACGCGGTTCCGGTGGTCTCGGACTTCTCGGATGCTGAACTCGCCACGTTTTCCTGCTCGTATTCCACCGCCGAAGGCATGCTGACCCGCGCCCGCGTAACAGCCGCCGATACGGTTCTGGTGCCCGGCGCATCGGGCGGCGTCGGCGGCGCCCTCGTGCAACTGGCCAAACGCCGTGGCGCACGGGTGATCGCGCTGGCGTCCGAGGCAAAGCACCCGGACGTTGCCAAACTTGGTCCCGACCGTATCCTGCCTCGCGCGCCCGAAGATCTGCGCAAGGCACTGGGGGATGAGAAAATCACCGTTGTCGCCGATGTGGTGGGCGGCGACGACTGGCCTAACCTGATCGACAGCCTCGAACGTGGCGGGCGCTATACCTGTTCGGGTGCGATTGCCGGACCAATGGTCAACTTCGACCTGCGCACGTTTTATCTGCGCGACCTGACCTTCACCGGCTCGACCGTCATCGACCCCGAGGTGATGCAAAACCTTGTCCGCTATATCGAGGCAGGCGAGATCAAGCCGGCGCTGGCAGCCACCTATCCGCTAAGCGAGCTTCACGCCGCGCAGGCCAGCTTTATCGCCAAACAGCATACGGGAAACATCGTCGTTGTGCCGTGACGCCATATCAGCCCGCCAGCAGTTTCGCATTCCCACCCGCTGCTGTCGTATCGATACACAGGTGCCGCTCATGCGCCACATGCCCCAGATCCGGCATATCGGCAATCAGGGGCAGAATGGCCCCTGAGCGGGCCGCCAGCGCCTGCGCATAGGGCCTTGCATCATCCCCCCACCAGATGGCTCCCTTGATCCCCTTAAGATCCGACAGCGCCGCCGGGCGAAGCCGGCCTTCGACACCAATCGCAACACCGCCCAGCGCCTGGACTTGTGCGATCTGAGCGCGCATCGCCGCGTCGCCCGGCCCCATGCACAGGATCGGACCCCGGGCCAGAGTGGTCAGAGTGTTTGCCTCGCCTGTCGGGCCCGGCAATTCGATCTGCGACAGCCGACCCGGAAGTGACACCTGCGCAATCCGCGCCTCAAGCCCGGCCAGATCGCATCGCTCTTGCCACGCCCCGGCCGCCCCCCCCGGTTGTGAAGCCGCAAACCGGCTCAGATACAGCGGCCCGCCCGCCTTGGGACCTGTGCCCGACAACCCTTCTCCGCCAAACGGCTGACTGCCCACCACCGCGCCAATCTGGTTGCGGTTCACATAGATGTTGCCTGCATGGATACCGTCGGCAATCTCTTGCACGCGGTTGTCAATCCGCGTGTGCAGACCAAAGGTCAGACCAAAGCCCGTCGCATTCACCGCCCCGATGACCTTGTCGATCTCGGTGCCCCTGAACGTCGCAACATGCAAAACCGGCCCAAACACCTCGCGTTCCAGCGCTTCGATCCCCGGCACCGCGATCAGGGTCGGCGCAATGAACGTCCCAGCATCAGGCGCTGCCACCTGATGCAGGATCTTCCTGCGCGCCCGCGCAGTTTCAATGTATCCGGCAATCCCCGCCCGCGCGTCCCCGTCGATGACCGGGCCCACATCAGTGGACAAACGCCACGGGTCCCCCACAGACAGCTCATCCATCGCCCCCCGGATCATATCGATCAAATGCGGCGCAACATCCTCCTGCACATACAGGCACCGCAAAGCCGAACACCGTTGCCCCGCCGACTGGAAAGCCGAGGCCACGATATCGCGCACCGCCTGTTCCGGCAGCGCTGTCGAATCCACGATCATCGCATTCAGCCCGCCAGTTTCCGCAATCAGCGGAGCCGAGGGCGACATGTGATCTGCCATGGCCCGCCGGATGACCAGCGCCGTCTCGGTCGATCCCGTGAACACAACACCCGACACCCGCGCATCCGACGTCAGCGCCGCACCCACCGTGCCGCCCCGACCGGTCAGCAATTGCAACGCCGACACCGGCACACCGGCCTCATGCAACAACCTGACAGCAATGGCCGAAATGATCGGAGTCTGCTCGGCCGGTTTGGCAAGCACAGCATTTCCCGCGGCCAGTGTCGCCGCGATCTGGCCAGTAAAAATCGCCAGCGGAAAGTTCCATGGCGAAATCGCCACAAACGTGCCGCGCGGCTGAGGTTTCGACCGCTCGGCCTCATCCGCATAATAGCGCAGGAAATCGACGGCCTCGCGAAGTTCCCCCACCGCATCCGGCAACGTCTTGCCCGCTTCACGCGCAAGGGCTGCAAAGATCACGCCAAAGTTCGCTTCATACAGATCCGCCGCCCGACGCAACACTGCTGCCCGGTCGCCAACATCGGCTCCCCAAACCTGCGCGTCGCCAATCGCTTGGCGCGCGGTGTCGGCATCGGCCTCGGTCACATGTCCGACGATTGCACCCGTCGCGGGGTTGCGAACCGGACCTGTCTTGCCGCTGGCAGGGCTTACCGTGATCGGGGCCGCATCCGGCAATGCCACATCCCGGGCCATATCGATCTGAACAAGCGTGGCTTCATCGCTCAGATCGAAACCTTTCGAATTAACACGCCCCGCCCCGAAGATCGCAGCAGGCGCATGCAACCCCGATGGCGCCGAAGCCGTGGCAAGCGCATCAAACGGATCTTGTGCAACTTCCTCTGGCGATACGCTTTCATCGACGATCTGATGCACAAAGGATGAATTTGCCCCGTTCTCCAGCAACCGCCGGACCAGATACGCCAACAGATCACGATGCGCGCCCACCGGCGCATAAATCCGGCACCGGCCATTGGTATCAGCCAGAACGATGTCGTGCAGACGTTCCCCCATGCCATGCAAGCGCTGAAATTCAAACCGACGACCCCCGGCGATCTCCAGAATGGCCGCAACCGTATGCGCATTATGCGTGGCAAACTGCGGATAAATCCGGTCGGAACAATCCAGCAGCTTTCTGGCATTGGCGATATAGCTGACGTCCGTCGCCGTCTTTGACGTGAACAGCGTGAAATCCGATAACCCTTCGACCTGAGCAAGCTTGATCTCGGTGTCCCAATACGCGCCCTTGACCAGCCGCACCATGATCCGCCGATCCAATCGCGTCGCCAGCCCATGCAGCCAGTCAATGACCAACCCGGCCCGCTTGCCATAGGCCTGTACGACAACACCAAACCCGTCCCACCCGGCCAACTCAGGGTCAGACAAAACAGCCTCAATGACCTTCAGCGACAGCACCAGACGATCCTGTTCCTCGGCATCAACATTCAGCCCCATCCCCGACGCCTTGGCCTGACGCGCCAGATCACGCACCACCGGGACGATCTCGGCCATCACCCGGTCTTCCTGCGCCACTTCATAGCGCGGGTGCAGCGCCGACAGCTTGATCGAAATCCCTGGGTTCGCTTCTACGGATCCGTGGGTACAGCCCCTGGCAATCGCCTTAATCGCATCCGCATACGATCTGGCATACCGATCCGCGTCAGCGCGCGTCATCGCCGCCTCGCCCAGCATGTCATAGCTATAGGTATATCCCTTGGCTTCCATGCCCGCCGCCCGGTCCATAGCCTTGCGAATGGTTTCGCCCAAGACAAACTGGCGTCCCATCTCTTTCATCGCCCGGCTCACCGCCGCGCGGATCACCGGCTCGCCCAGCCGCTTGACCGCGCCGCGCAGCAACCCGGCCACTCCCGGCGGCGTGTCGTCCAACACTCGGCCAGTCAACATCAGCGCCCAGGTCGACGCATTGACCAAAGACGACGATGCTTCGCCCAGATGCCGCCCCCAGTCTGATGGCGCAATCTTATCCTCGATCAACGCATCAATGGTGTCCGTATCCGGCACCCGTAACATCGCCTCGGCCAGACACATCAGCGCCACACCCTCGCGGGTCGACAACCCGTACTCGGCCAGAAAATGCTCCATCAGACTGGGGTTCGCCTCGGTCCTTATCCGCGCAACCAGCGTCGCCGCACGGGCCGACATCCGTTTTCTGACCTCAGCGTCCAGATCGGCCTCGGCCACCAGCGTCTTCAGGATCTCGCCCTCAGGCGCAAATTTGGCGTCAGGCGTAAAGCGGTCAAACGAAAGCGTGGCCATTTCTCACGGTATCCATCATGTCAGAGGTCTCATTCGATCATTTTATCTAACTAAGGCTGGTCCGTGCGCCCAAAACTTGGCAAATTGATAGTGCAAACGTCCAAATTTCTGGAGTTCTTCAGGCCATGCGCGTACAAATTGATGATATCGACCGAAAAATCCTCGCCGAACTGACCAGCAACGCCCGTGTGGCGATCTCGGAACTCGCGCGCCGTGTTGGTTTGTCAAAGACACCCGTGGCCGCCCGCATCCGCCAAATGGAAGACACGGGCCTGATCACCGGGTACCGGGCGATCCTGTCGCCGCTGAAACTTGGTCTCAGCCATGTCACCTATGTCCAGATCCGATTGGACGACACGCGGGAAAAATCGCTGACCGCTTTCAATGCGGCTGTGCGCCAGATCCCCGAGATCGAAGAATGCTATATGATCGCAGGCGGGTTTGATTACCTGTTGAAAGTGCGCTCCCATGATATCTCGGATTACAGACGCATCATGGGTGAAACACTGTCGACGCTGCCGCATGTCAGCTCGACGTCAAGTTTCGTTGCGATGGAAGCCGTGATCGAAGACACGGCCATGCCGCTTTGACGCTTTCACTAAGCCGAGAGAGAGAGAATGGGGGCCAGCCCCCTCTGGCCTTTGGCCATTCACCCCCGGGGTTTTTATAAACAAGAAAGAAGCAGCAAATTGGCTATGCTTCTTTCTTGTTCCAAAATACCCAAGGGAGTTTGAGGGACAGCGTCCCTCATCCAAAGTATCGCATGCGCCGCAGGCGCACCTTAGAACAGCGCTCGGCTCAGAAGACTTTGAACGTCATCGTCGTCAAAGACCGCTCTATCCCGTCGATGATCAGCAGATGGTCGTTGATGTACTTCCCAACATCTTCTCCGTCCGGAATGTACAACTTCATCAACAGGTCGAAGTCACCACTCGTGGAATAGAGTTCTGAATGAATTTCGTGCAATGCAATCTCTTCGGCGACCTTATAGGTGGTGCCGGGTTTGCAGCGGATCTGGACGAACACGCAGGTGGTCATTGTTTGGGGTTCCCGATGTCTTTTCACGCAGGCTGTCACAACCGGACCGGGCGCGCAATCCCGCAACCGCCTGGGCAGATCTGCAACGCGCCTGCATGCGAACGGCACAGCGGCTTGGCCTTGACGCAGTGCCCGCCTATAAGGGCGGCGACAAAGGATCGGACAAGATGCGACAGGCCCAGATTACCCGCAAGACGGCAGAGACCGACATTTCGGTAACCATCAACCTTGATGGCTCCGGGATCTATGACAACCGGACCGGTGTCGGGTTCTTTGATCACATGCTGGACCAACTGGCCCGGCACTCGCTGATCGACATGACGATTCGTGCGACCGGTGATTATCACATCGATGATCACCACACCGTCGAAGACACCGGCATTGCGCTGGGTCAGGCGCTGACGGCCGCCCTTGGCGACAAAAAGGGTATTCGGCGCTATGGCGAATGTCATCTGCCGATGGACGACGCCCAGGTGCGTTGCGCACTGGACCTGTCTGCCCGCCCGTTCCTGATCTGGAACGTCGATCTGCCAACCCAAAAGATCGGCGCGTTCGACACCGAACTGGTGCGCGAATTCTTTCAGGCCTTCGCGACTCATGGCGGCATCACGCTGCACGTCGATCAGATCCACGGCTTCAACAGCCACCACATTGCCGAGGCCGCCTTCAAGGCCGTCGCCCGCGCATTAAGGCTGGCGGTCGAAACCGACCCGCGCAAAGCCGATGCGATCCCGTCGACCAAAGGCGCGCTCTGAGATGCTGACAGCGATCATCGATTACGAAAGCGGCAATCTGCATTCGGCTGAAAAAGCGTTCCAACGCATGGCCCGCGAGGTGGATGGTGGCACCGTTGTGGTCACAGGCGACGCGGACGTCGTGGCGAAAGCCGACCGGGTGGTCCTGCCCGGCGACGGCGCCTTTCCGGCCTGTTCAGCCGCGTTGCGCGGTCATTCCGGCCTGTTCGACGCGCTTGTCGAAGCGGTCGAAACCCGCGGTCGCCCCTTTCTGGGCATCTGTGTCGGCATGCAGCTGATGGCCAGCTGGGGGCGCGAGTACGAAGACACCCGAGGGCTTGACTGGGTCGATGGCGAGGTTGTCAAAATCATCCCGAACGATCCTGCGATGAAAGTCCCGCACATGGGCTGGAATGATCTGGTGATCGACCATGATCACCCGGTGTTCGACGGAGTGAAAACCGGCGATCACGCCTATTTCGTGCACTCCTACCAGTTCCACGTGATCAACCCTGATGACCGGCTGGCGCATGTCGATTATGGCGGCGACGTCACCGCGATCATCGGCAAAGGCACAATGCTGGGGATGCAGTTCCATCCCGAAAAAAGCCAAAGCACCGGGCTCCGGCTGATTGGAAACTTCCTGAAGTGGGCGCCCTAGATCAGGCCTAGTCCACCCGCTTCCACGTTTGCTTCTGGCAAAGCGGCGTGCCTTCAATACACGCTTTCAGTTGAAGCTTTCCGTTTTTCTTCAAGCGAACCGTCGCCGGATAGGTTTTACCGTTGCTGGGGCGCCAGAGGGTCCCTGCATATGCCCCTTTCCCATCCGGAACAAAGTCAACCAACATCGTTTTACCGATGTTGGGGGATGTGTATTCGCCGTTAAACCCAAAGGCCCGCGTCATCTTTCCGCACAGCGCCGCCCCGCACGGGGCGATGTGCACATGCACATAGGCTTTGGATGACGCCAGTCCACTGGTGCCCGTATCCATCCCGGTTTTCCAGGTTCCTTCAAGGGGATCAGCTGCAACCGGACCTGCAATCCCGGTCAGACTGAGGGCCAGCAGCCCCCAGAAAACTGACCTGAGCGGCCCGAAACGGCCCCCAAAAATATGCGCCCGCATTGGGAATGAACCCCTAGTTGACCCGCTTCCAGTTCTGTCCCCGGCAGATCATCCCGCCAGCAACACAGCCTTTGACCTCCAGCGTACTGCCGCTGAGGCTCATTTTGGATTTATAGGTCTTGCCGCTGTCCGGAGCCCAGATCTTGCCGCCGCCATAAGCGCCGCCGCCCTCCGCATTCATATCCCAGAGCAGCTTTTTGCCCAGATGTTCATAGTCCGGCGACCCTGCGCCATCCGCATCATAGGCCGAAACGATGGTGCCGCAAATCGCACTGCCACAAGCCGCGATTGACACGTGAAGATATCCGCCATCTTCACCTTCGGCTGTTTTCCATGTGCCATCGACCGGATCGGCCAACGCCGCGCCCGCAAGGCCCAATCCAAGGGCCGCGCCGATAATATAATGTTTCATGACTTGTTCTCCCTATTTTGCACACACCTTGAAGCGCTCTGACGACTCGATCAAGGTTGACTTGAGGTCGCGTTGCATTTCCGGCCCGGCCCATGCAAAAGACCGCGACCGAACCAGCAAAAGGCCGCGCCCCATGATCCTTTATCCTGCCATCGATTTGAAAGACGGCCAGGCCGTGCGCCTGCTGCGCGGCGAAATGGAAAAAGCCACCGTGTTCAACGACGACCCCGCAGCCCAAGCCCGCGCCTTTGTCGAGGCTGGTTGCGAATGGCTGCATCTGGTTGACCTGAACGGCGCGTTTGCCGGCGAACCCGTCAATGCCGCCCCGGTCGAGGCGATCCTGGCCGCCTGCCCTGTTCCCGCCCAGCTGGGCGGCGGCATCCGCGATATGAACACCATCGCCACCTGGATCGAAAAGGGCCTCGCCCGTGTGATCCTTGGCACCGTGGCCGTCGAAAACCCCGATCTTGTGCGCGAAGCCGCGCATGAATTTCCCGGCAAGGTTGCCGTCGGTATCGATGCCCGCGGTGGCAAGGTCGCGACCAAAGGCTGGGCCGAAGAAACCAATGTTGATGCCACTGATCTGGCAAAATCGTTTGAAGACGCTGGCGTGGCGGCGATCATCTACACCGACATCAACCGTGACGGGGCCATGCAGGGCCCGAACGTCGAGGCCACAGCAGCGCTGGCCCGCGCCGTGTCGATCCCGGTGATTGCCAGCGGCGGCGTGTCTTCGCTGGACGACCTGATTGCCCTGCGCGACTGCGGCGTGGCGCTGGACGGCGCGATCTCGGGGCGCGCGCTTTATGACGGGGCGCTGGATCTGGTTCAGGCCCTCAAAACGCTCAAGGCGTGACAGCCGGTCTCATGTCCAGACCATCCCGACGGTGATCTAGTGTCGGCGCCATCAACCGAAAGGGGCCCGCACATGACCAATGGCGTGGAACGACAGGACCTGGCCAGCGACAGCGCGTTGCAGGACTATGTCAAAGACGGCGATTTCCTGGACTGCTTTGCTGTCACATCCGATATGCCCGCACGGCAAGCTGCTGAAATCATAACCACGTTCCCAAGATGGGCTCGCGGGCTGGTTTCCCTTCGCAACCTGATCGTGCGCCCCTTCGGCCTTGAAACCGAAGGGCCGAAACACAAAGACGTGATCGGCATTTTCCCGGTCGTTCACGAAACCGATCACGAGATCATCGCGGGTTTCAACGACCGTCACCTTGATTTCCGCGTGTCCGTCCTGTCGCGCAATGGCCGGGTGTCACTGGCTACCTGGGTGCATCGCAACAACATCGGCGGTCGGCTGTATCTGATGCTGATCCTGCCGTTTCACATCCTGATCGCACGCAATGCGCTGGCGCGGGTCAGCCAGACCGACCCGCGCCACGCCCCAAGCAACGCTTAATTGGCGGCTGCTTCCGTCAGTTTCTTTAACGCGCCCTGCATCTTGCCAATGATCGGATTGTCATCAAGACCGTCCAACTCATCCAGCGTTTCTTCAGGGTCTTCATACGCCAGCCAGACCTGACCATTTGCATCCTCATAGGCCTGAACCTTCAACGGCAGAAACAGACCTGCCAGCGGGTCGACCTTCATCGCAGGCGTGCCCAGCTTGGGGTTGCCAAAGATCAGCACCTCATTGTCGGGGATCTCATCGCCAATCGCCTTTGCCCCGGCGGCATGATCCACACGCGCAAACACCGTCGCCCCGGCCTTGCCTGCCACGGCTTCCAGTGCGTCCAGCGCCTCGGCCACGGACTTGTCGGTTTTGACCCTGATGATATCGTCCGCAAAAGCAGGAAGGGCACCGCTGAGCGCAACAGCACCTGCAAGAATAAGTGATTTCATATCAAAGTCTCCTCGGTTGTTTTCCGACAAATCGCCACACAGACCCCCCTTGTGCCAATCACATCTCTGGCATCGGCGCGAGTTTGCCGCTAGGACAACGCCAAAAGTACCGGAGCTCCCATGCTGAAGACCCGCATCATCCCCTGCCTTGATGTCGCTGATGGCCGCGTGGTCAAAGGCGTGAATTTTGTCGATCTTGTCGATGCAGGCGATCCGGTCGAATCCGCCAAGGCCTATGACGCCGCCGGCGCGGATGAGCTGTGTTTTCTCGATATCCACGCGACCCACGAAAACCGCGGCACCATGTATGACGTGGTCCAACGCACGGCCGAGCAATGCTATATCCCGCTCACCGTCGGCGGCGGCGTGCGCACAAAGGAAGACGTGCGGGATCTGCTGCTGGCCGGGGCCGACAAGGTCAGCTTCAACTCCGCGGCCGTCGCCAACCCCGATGTCATCGCCCAGGCCGCTGACCAGTTCGGCAGCCAATGCATCGTCTGCGCCATCGATGCCAAAACCGTTTCTCCGGGCAAGTGGGAGATCTTTACCCACGGTGGGCGCAAGTCCACCGGCATCGACGCCGTGGACTTCGCCAAGACCGTGACCGCAAAAGGCGCCGGAGAAATTCTGCTGACCTCGATGGATCGCGACGGTACCCGCGCCGGTTTCAACCTGCCGCTGACCAAGGCCATCTCGGACGCCGTCAATGTCCCCGTCATCGCCAGCGGCGGTGTCGGCACGCTTGACCATCTGGTCGAAGGCGTCACCAAGGGCGGCGCCAGCGCCGTGCTTGCCGCCTCGATCTTCCATTTCGGCGACTACACAATCCGCGAGGCCAAGGAACATATGGCCGCCGCTGGCATCCCGATGAGGCTTGAATGACCATCCTGCACGACCTTGCCGCCACAATCGAAGACCGCAAATCGGCTGATCCCGACAGCAGCTGGACCGCCAAGCTGCTGGCCAAGGGCCCTGAAAAATGCGCCGAGAAATTTGGCGAAGAAGCCATCGAAGCCATCATCGAAGCGGTCAAGGGCGATACCGAAAAACTGACGTCCGAAGCTGCCGATGTGCTCTATCACCTGCTCGTCATGCTTGCCGCCCGCGACGTCCCGCTGGATGACGTGCTAAGCGAACTTGCCCGCCGTCAGGGCACCAGCGGCATCGCCGAAAAAGCCGCGCGCTAACACCGGACTGCGCCCAGCCCGACCACCAACTTCCCCCGCCACAACCGTCTTAGGGCCGCCTGGCCCCGCCCAACGGCGCGCAGGTTTTCGCGCAGCCGGGGCGCATGCGTTGGCGACTCAGCACAACCTGTGATATAGTTGCCGCATTGAAGTAAACATTTAGAGGAGACGACCTCATGCTTGATCACGAAAGCACTTCTGTCCCTGTTCGGGTGTCCATCCCTGCCTCGGTTGCCGCCGACATCGGCTCATTCCGCAAGTCTGTCACGTCCATTCTCGACAAGCTCGGGTGCGGTGCCTGTTGTTCGGGACATGATCTTTATTTCGAACTTCAGCGCGACATCATGCTGCCGGAAAAACTGTCAGCCCGGGCCGAACTTGCCCCCATGGTGAAGATGACCAAAACCACCCCGACAACCGTGGCCGGACTGCATCCCGAATTGGGTGCGAAAATCGACGACGTATTCTCCGCCATAGACCGCATTGCCGAACTAACCGGTTGTAATACCTGCTGTTCTGGCCACGACCTGTGGCTTCGAATGGAGCGCAACATGGTTCTGGACGCAAAACTGAACCTGCGCGAAACGGTTCTGCGCGTCGGCTGACATGTCCGCATTCCGCCCGCCAAAGCTGGGCACCGGAATGATCTTCTCACCGTCGCTCAAACCCTTTCTCGAGCGGCGGCCAGATGCCATTGACGTGCTTGAACTTGAACCACAAACCCTGTGGATCGCGGACAGCCCGTATGCGGGTCCGTTCTTTGAACTCACTCCGGCGATGGACTATTTTGCAGACCTCCCCGGACACAAGCTGGTGCACTCTGTCGGGATGCCGCTGGCCGGAACCCGCGCGCCGGACTCTGCACAGCTTAAGATTGTATGTGCGACTGCCGAACGGCTGAACGCGCCCTGGGTCAGCGAGCATCTCAGCATCGCCGGAACGCCGCATGAATCCGCCGGTTTCCTGCTGCCCCCGCTCCAGACCGAGGCCGGGCAGGAAAACGCCGTGCGCAACATCCGCAGCTTCAAGGACGGGGTGAACCGACCGGTCGCCATTGAAACCGGCGTCGCCTATCTGGCCCGCAAACCGTTTGAAATGCCCGACGGGACGTTCCTTGCCCGCGTCGTGCAAGAGGCCGATTGCGGCATCCTGCTCGACATCCACAACCTCTATTGCAACATGCGCAATGGTCGGGTCGATCTTGACGACTTCCTGTCACAAATCCCACTCGACGGCGTCTGGGAAGTCCACCTTGCGGGCGGCATGGAAATGGACGGCTATTGGCTGGATGCCCATTCCGGCGAAATGACCGACGACATAGCCGGACTAAGCCGCGAAATCATACAGTCTCTGCCCAATCTCGGCGCGCTGAATTTCGAGATCTACGACACTTTCCTCGCCGACATGTCTCTGGCCTCTTATGATCGGATCACCGACCAGCTGCGCGATTTCTGGACCCAGGCTGGCCATTCGGTGTCCGATGCCCCTCCCCTGAAAACCGCGCCCGAACCGACCCGCCCCCTGCCTCCGACGCCCGAAGACTGGGAACAGGCGATGGTATCGGCCGTCTGGCGCGCGCGGCCCGATCTTGTCTTGGACCCTGACGACAAGGACCCGCTTGCGCTGTACGCCAAGCTGGCCCGCAGCTTTCGCGGCTCGATGATCACCCGTGTGTTCCCACGACTGCTGCGGTATCTGTTGTTGCGCGACCGTCATGCTGTCGATGGTCGGCTCAAACGGTATTTCGGATCCATCGCGCCGCAAATGTTCGCCCCGCTCGAAGCCCGCGCCTTTGCCGGCTGGCTGAGGTCCGACGGCGAAACCGATCCTCTGGCGCTGGCCTTGATGGACTTCGACCTGGCCCTGATCCAGATCGTCCGGGACGGTGCTGCACATTTTGTTCAGTTTCCCGGTGATCCGGGGCCGGTTTTCGAAGCATTGGCCGAGCGTCGCTTGCCCGCCTGCCCGGCCCCGCCGGTATGGGAACTCGAAATTCTGCCAGACAGTTTTTCAGTTCCCGAGTTTTTATCCCACTCCGGCAGCAGCTGATTTAGATTACAGTTGCCTCGCAACGACGTGAACGGGACTTTATTCCTGACATCAGCCGGTTGCGCTACACAGCGGCTATGGATTTGTTACTTGCCTACATTGCCGGTCTGCTGACCCTGATCAATCCCTGCGTTCTGCCGGTCTTGCCCATCGTTCTGGGCACCGCGCTGCAGGCAGATCGTCGTGGCCCCCTTGCGCTTGCCTTGGGCATGAGCGTGTCTTTCGTTCTGTTCGGGATGCTGATCTCGACCGTTGGATACTCCATCGGCCTCACGCAGGAACGGCTCGCACAAGTCGGCGCGACCCTGATGATCGTGTTCGGTCTGATCCTTCTGGTCCCGGCCTTTGCCACCCGGTTCGAACTGGCCTTTTCCGGTGTCGCCGCGCACGCCGACAGCACCATCACCCGCGCTGACACAGGCGGCCTGTCCGGCCAGTTTCTTGGCGGCCTGCTGCTTGGCGCGGTCTGGAGCCCCTGTATCGGTCCAACTCTGGGCAGCGCCATCGCCCTCGCCAGTCAGGGACAGAACCTGTTCTGGTCGTTTCTGGTCATGTGCTTCTTCGCCGCTGGCGTCTCAACCCTGATCCTGGGTCTTGGCCTTGGCGGGCAACATCTGATCCGCCAGCGCGCCACCCAGCTCAGAGGCCTCGCCGCGCGCTCCAAACCCATCCTCGGCGCCACCTTCGTGATTGTCGGCGTCGCCATCCTGTTCAAAGTCCACCACATGTTAGAGGCCTGGGCCGTGCGCAATCTGCCCACTTGGTTCAACGACCTGTCCATCGCGATCTGATCCAAAAAAGGAGTTTCCCATGAAACGCAGAACCGTCCTCGCCAGCCTTGCCGCCCTGCCGGCCCTGTCCCTGCCCGCCCTGGCAACTGGCACCGATTACACACCCGGCCTGATCGAAACCGCGCTGGCCGAAGGCAAGACCGTATTCGTCGATTACGCCGCCGATTGGTGCTCAACCTGCGCCAAGCAGGAACGCGTCATCAATGCCCTGCGCGATCAGAACCCGAAATATGACGCCAACATCCTGTTCGTCCGCGTCGACTGGGATGCATACGGCAACGCCCCCGTCAGCACCTCGCGCAAGATCCCGCGCCGCTCGACCCTGATCGTACTGAAAGGCGACAAAGAACTGGGCCGCATCGTCGCCGGCACCTCCGAAGCTGACATCAAAACCCTGCTCGACACCGCCCTCACAGCCTCGATGGGCGCCTAAGGCTCTCGGCTTACGCGACAAAGCCCCATGTCATCGCTGCAAACGCGGTGATCGCTCGACCAACAATCCCCGAGGGCCTGCCTCGGGGATTGCCTTTTTGCCCCCCAAGGACTGACACGGCAGAGCCAGGTCAGGAGACACCGCGCAGATCAATGCTCGACGAGTTCCACTGTCGCTGATGACTGGCCTTTTCGCCCCACGCATATTCAGCTTTTTCAAAAAGCTCGTCAGAGAATTTGCGCTCCGCAAGCGTTGCGAGTGCTCTCAGGCGATTACGGCGAGCTATTTCAATCAGCGACATTGTTTCCCCCTGTCCTGTCTCCTCCGATAAACGTGGCCCATAACGGGACCCTTCGCAGCAACTAGGGCGAATAGATTGAATGGCGGAAGCATTACGCAATCTATCCAGAAGTATAACCCGGCTAGCCTGTCGCTCCCGAAAACTCAGTGATATGTCGCCAAACAGGGTCGGCTTTAACCAGGCGGCTCTTCCGCGACAGCCGCGCCCTTATTGGGCAGGCTCGGTGATCCGATCGATGACGTAGCCATCGGTCCGAAAGGACAAACCCTGTGTCCCTGTCCCGCCCGTCATCAAGGCATTGGCAACCGGTTCGACAACCGGCACCTCAGCACTCCATTCGACAATGAAATTCGCGCCCGCGCCGCCGACGTTCTCACGAAGTCCGATGGCAAAATCGCTGGACTGAAACGTCGTCAGATCAATCGGGGTATCCTCAAACGTGCGGATCAACCCCCCGTCGCTGCCATAGTAACGGACAGACGTCAGTGAAATGCTGCTCTTTGGATCAACATTGTGAACCACAAGGATCGTCGCCAGCGGCTGCTTGTTGCTTTCGCTGACAAACGCAGTCGAAAATGCCGGGACGTAAATCGTTCCGCCAACCGACCTGATCAACGTGTTGTCTGCCCACGCTTGGGTCACACTCACGCCCGTCACCGCAAGCCCAAGCAGAACCGCCGGTAAGAAATGTTTCATCATGTTGCCCTTGCTGCCCTGGTCAGGTTTCCAAAAGTCGGCTGAAATACTGCGCGACACGGCATTCACCGCCGCAGCCAGTGCCTGATTCCAATCCCGACTTCCCGATCATACTCGCACAAACAGGGATCTTGCATCTACAGATCCCCGTTCATGCCCGTCAGCCAACAATGTAACGGATTGCCCGCGCTATTCGCTCCAGGGGTGCACGTGCACGTCATGCCCCGAATGGCCCTTCATGATCTTCACGGCCAGATCCTCGTGGTCTTTGTCACGTGTACGCACCCACATCAGGATACCGCCGTGACGGATCTGGTTATCGTAATATTCCTTGTGCTTTTGGTCTGCACGGCGCGCCAGCAATGTGCCGATCACGGCCGCTGGGCCTCCGCCAATTGCAATCGCAGCAATCGAAGCCGCCACGGTGCTTACCGGAGTCAGCATCGCCGCCATCGCGATATAAGACCCAACAAAGAAAAATCCGCCCGCAATGGCCCCCTCAAGTTCCCCCATCGCCTCTTCTGACACAAAGTGCGCTCTGGGTGCTCTGGGATCGTCTTCCAGATCGGGTGCGCGCCAATAGGCCTTGCCAAGCTTGCCTTCAAGCGCCTCCTGGCTCCCCAGAAGGCTGATGTCGGAATGATGAAATCCTACACTCCGCAGGTCGTAGAACGCCGCCTGCAAGGCTTCGAACGTATCAAAAACGCCGACGGCTTCGGGCACTTTGATGATCGTGACTTTTTGCTCATTACTCGCGTCTGTCATTATTCTCTGACCTCCGTACTACGCTAACCATCGTCCATGTTCCCAACTTTCATGCTGCCAGGATCATCCGGACACTTTGATCAGGATCAGGTGGGGATCGACGTCCGGCTGGCGGTTGCGGAGCACATGACATCGGACCTGAAGTCCCGCAGAAATGGCATGCTCTGGGTAACCCATGTTAACGGCACGCGCGGTGCCTCGCCCGCTTGCCAGGGATCAATCGTACGAAATCGCATGCAAACGAGCCATTGCGGGTAAAAGGCACCTGCTTCAGGCAACCACATCCGTACAAAGAGGCGGATAAACTGTCCGATCCGAACGGATGATCCCGGCCCAAAAACTGCACCGGGACATACCATCAAGGACAGGCACCGAAATTCACCCTGCCTTAACGCAACGGGCGCCCCCTTGTTGCGATACGGGGAATCACAGCTTGGATGAGATAACCCCGGTGGCAAATCCGCCCATCCGAAGTTCGCCAAACAGGCGCTGGTATTCGATCTTCGGACAGCGGTTCATCACCACATCCACCCCACGCGCTTCGGCCTTGGCCGCAGCGTCCGGATGTTCGACCCCGATTTGCATCCAGATCGTGCCAAGGTCAGGAAACAGATCTAACGCCTCATCGACAATCGGCGGCACAGCCTCGGAGCGTCGAAAAATATCGACCATGTCCACCGGACCGTCGATATCAGACAAGGATGCCACAACCTTGCGCCCGAACAGCTCTTTGCCCGCATGCCCGGGATTCACTGGAAAAACCGTGTACCCTTTCAGCGTCAGATACCGCGCGACGTAATAGCTGGGGCGCACTGGATTCGGTGACACTCCGACCACGGCCACCGTGCGTGTCCGGGTTAGAATGCGTTTCAGGAAGTCGTCGGAATAATTGGTCATGCCGGCACCCTAACCGCTGTCCCTGAAAGAAAAAAGCGCTCAGGACACGAAGCCCTGAGCGCAGGTATGGAACGAGGGACAGTGAAATGACCCACGGCAGTTCCGGGCCGCGGTCACCATAAGATTTAGGCACGTTTTCATGTCATTAAAGGGGCTGATCGCGCGTTTGTGAAAAACCGGCGGGAAATCGCTCGCACTCTTCAGTCGAACAGAACAGACGGCCAGTTCGTCTCGCTCATCACCAGGTTTCCATCCAGATCCGTCAACCAGCGCGACAGCACCGAAGCGTTGTGGATCAGGTACAGCTTGCCATCAATGATCCGCCAGATTTCGGGATCGGTTCCAACTGTGTACCCCTGCGACACCGCAAAGGCACAATAGCCGCCATACTGCGGCGCATAGGCCCGTGGGTTGGCCTCAAACGCATCGCGGTGGCTTTGCGACGCAAACTGCCAGACCACACCCTTCCACATGACAACGATCTCAGGCGTGCCCGGTACGGCCGCGCCGGTCGTGAAATAGGCCACGGTGTCATATCCGCCAATGGCAGCGCCGTCGCGGGCGTGAAATATCGGCGTATCGGCCCGCACGGGCCCCAACACAGCGAACATCAAAATGGCAGTGGCAAACAGAAGGCGCATGATGGAGTCAGGACTTTCAAAAGTTAACCTGTTCAAAATGCCCTGTCTTGGTGGGTTTTGTTAAGTCCTCTGACGCGGATGTGATCGAAACTTCGGATCGATAGCCCAAATCCTACGACAGGAACCTTTGCGTCCCGTTAACGGGGCGACCTGTACTCCCAAATACAACCCTCGCCGACCGTCAGCCCCGTCAATCGGGACCGACCGAGCGCGGCAAAGATGCATAGAGCGAGATCGCAGCCGCATTCGAAACGTTAAGAGATCCAAAAGCGCCCGCACTGTCGATTTTAACCAGTTCATCAACAGTTTCACGCGTTTTCTGCCGCAACCCCGGCCCCTCTGCCCCTAAGACCAAAGCCACAGGTTGGTCCTTTCGCCCCTCCAATGCGGCCTCAACCGTCCGCTCGGCCTCACCGTCCAGTCCAAGCACAAGATACCCCATGTTCTTTAACTCGACGATGGTATCCGCCAGATTGCGCATCCGAAGATACGGCTGACGTTCCAACGCGCCGCTGGCGGTTTTTGCCAATGCGCCGGTTTCGGGCGCCGAATGATGGCGCGTTCCGATCACGGCACTTGCCCCCAACACCTCGGCAGACCGCAGGATAGCACCCACGTTATGCGGATCCGTCACCCGGTCCAGTAGAATCACCCGAGGGGTTTCCGCTCCGATACACACATCGCTCAGACTGCCCCAATGCAACGGTTTGACCTCAAGAGCCGCGCCCTGGTGGACCGAGCTCGGATCGAGAGGGGCTGCAAACTTCCGGGTATCCTGCATCTCAGGCTCTATCCCGGCTTCTGCAATCGCGTCGGCCAGCTTGTCCTGTGCATTACGGGTCACCAACAGGCGCAGTTTTTCACGATTCGGGTTCAAAAGAGCATCCCGCACCGCGTGCAGACCGAACAGCCAAACCGTTTCGGACGCGGTCGTTTTTCGAGCCTGCTCTTTCTCAACCACCCATTTGGGTTTCTTCATGGCAGATGCCTTTCGCACGGATCTTGTCTGTCGGACACAAACAACAGTTTTTCCTGTTGACGCCCCTTTGGCGCGCTAGTAATCACGCCTCCACGTCAGGCGCAACAGTGCCTGTCAGTGGGCGACAGGCCGCAAGGTGTGGCAGGGGACTGTAACTCCCTCGCGGAGACGCACGCCTGGTTCGATTCCAGGGTCGCCCACCACTCAGTCTTCCTAAAACCACTGACAGTACACACGAATTGAATAGTGTCGATGTTTCCGCTGGTTACGGGAATACAGAGCGCTAAAGACCTCTCAATTGGTCTCTGAACTTAGCCATTTCGGGGCTGGTTCGAGTAAAGTCTCAGCAGCGTAACTGCGTATGAGGTCTTGGGCCGCTCTCAGCGATCTCAATGATGTGCAAATCCAAGGATCTGACGCTGCTTCACCCAATCCAGTGGAAGCTCAGGAAGGCTGCGCAGGGTTTTCGAGCTAAGTTGCGGCGGTTGACGGCCTTCGAGGATGGCCCTGGATATGTCCGGGGCCAGCCTGGCGAGCGGAAGGATGCGGCTGACAGTACCGCTGCGCAGACCTTCTCGTTCAGTAATCTGTTGGACGGACGAGGCTTTCCCCAAAAGGAGTTCGTTCACCCATCGTCTTGCATCCGCAACCAGTGCGATCAGACCCGGATCTTGTTGCGGAGCATTTTCTGCCGTGATGATGATCGGCTTGGTGCGACCGTTCTGACGCCTTTGGAAAGGGATTTCGAAGGCTGCCAATGTTGGATTGTCGGCTGCATCCGGCTCCAACATCCCAGCGAGATTTACCGAGATGCGCAATCGGTCCGCCTTCGCATCAATACGATCAATGATAATGGCGAAGATTGGGACCAGTGCGTCATCGCCAGATTTATCCGCATCAACCGAACGCCTTTCAATTGCCTGTAGGATGTCGGCGACCTTAGTTGCGTTTCTCTTGTGCGCTCTGATCTGATCTGCCAACCAGGACGTGTTGGCCAACCGCTTTTTGAGCCCGTTCAGAACAACGCGTTCGATCTCATCCGCCGATAATCGCTCGACCCAGGTTCCATCTTTTGAACCGGGCACCCTCGTTGCGCAGTACCAATATCGCTTCGTACGGGGTGTCCCGTCCCTGCGCACTGACTTGTTGGCGTAGGTCGTACGCATCGCCCGGCCCTTTGAATCAAACAGAACGCCATCCAGAAGACGCTTGGCAAGTCGCCGAACCGATCTGATCTTCTTGCCGCCATGATCCGCCAATTGTGCTTGAGCCATCTGCCAAGTTGCATCGTCTATGATCGCGTCGTGTAGCCCCTCGTACAGCTCCTCTTTGTGGCGCACCTTGCCGATGTAGATCGGATTGCGCAGAATGTTGTAGAGTGCGCCACGCGAGAAGGATGCGCCTCCACTGACACGCCCATGCCGATTGGTCCGCCGTTTGCTGACAACACCCAACGCGTCGAGCTGCGCGGACAATTGGCGCACTGACCCAAACGCGAGATACTCAGCGAAGATTGTCCGGATCGCGGCGGCTTCTCCAGCGTGCACGACCAGCGCTTTGTTTTCCACGTCGTAGCCAAAGGGAATGGCACTCCCATCCACATGCCTTTTCGTTTGGAGGCGGCGACCTTTTCGCGGATGCGTTCGGCCGTCACCCCGCGCTCGAACTGCGCGAAAGACAGCAGCACATTCAGAGTCAGGCGCCCCATCGACGAAGTGGTATTGAACGCCTGTGTGACCGACACAAATCACACCCCTGCCTCATCGAACACATCGACCATCTTCGCGAAGTCCACCAGCGACCGCGTCAACCGGTCGACTTTGTAGACAACAATGACATCAACGCGCCCGGCCTGCACATCGTCCAGCAGCGCCTTAAGCCCTGGCCGTTCCATGGATCCACCAGAGAACCCGCCGTCATCGTACAGCTCAGTAAGTTCTGCCCAGCCTTCGTGTTTCTGACTAAGAATATAGGCCGCACAAGCTTCCCGTCGCGCATCAAGCGTGTTGAAGCTCTGCTCAAGCCCCTCCTCGGTCGACTTGCGGGTGTAAATGGCACAACGCTGGCGGATCAAGGTGTGACGCCCTCCCGCAAACCGAAGAACTTCGGACCGTTCCGGTTTGTGCCCGTCATCGCTCGTGCTACAGCTGATAGGGAGGAATAGCTCTCGCCATTCCAGGTGGCGGCACACTCAATGACTATCACCTCATGGGTAGCACCGCCCCATTCCTTTAGCAGACGAGTGCCGACACCGGCCGTTGAGTGTGGCGCGATTCCGGCCTGTTGGAAGGGTCCGCCTCCGTCTCTTCCCTTCACAATCCGGTTCCAGTCTCGCCGGACCTCTGTCGTCTCACAGCCCTCACTGGCGGCTTGCGCGTCCCATGCCAGCACCAGGCGCATCAAGCGGGCCGTGAAAGTCTTCGGTGGTGCAACCCTCTGGATTTAGTCCAAAGCCGTCGAAGCGTGGCCGCATCGGCCTCTTGCAGATGTCTGAGATCCAGTTGTTCCATGGCCATGCTCATTTATCCACGTCTGCGGACATGGCTCGATAGCGAGCAACTTTACCGCACCGATCAAGTTCAATTGTCACGCCGGACGTCCGCAACCGCGAGATCGCTTGAGCCTCCCCCACTGAACTGGTCCACCGCTATGTTTAGGAAACGGAGGGCCGAGAATGGCAAACAAGATGTAGCGAAGCGGACTGAAGCCCGAAGAGATTGCCTCGAAGTTACGGCAGGTTGAAGTTCTGATGGGTCAAGGAATGTCCCGCCTCGATGCGATCCGCCAGATCGGCGTTGTTGAACAGACCTATTACCGCTGGCGCAAGCAATATGGTGGAATGGGTTAGATCAATTGAAGGAACTGAAGCGGCTGCAGAAAGAAAACGAGCAACTGAGGAGAGCTGTCTCCGATCTGACATTGGATAAAGTGATCCTGAAGGAAGCTGCTCGGGGAAACTTCTAAGCCCCGTTCGTCGTCGCGCTTGTATCGATCACGTCCGAAGCCAGTTCAAGGTGTCAGAACGCAGGGCCTGTCGGGTTCTTGGGCAGCATCGCTCCACACAAAGGCATATCCCGAAAGGCCGTGCAGATGAGGATCGCTTGGTTGCCGACATGATCGAGCTGGCCAGACAGTTTGGCCGCTACGGCTATCGTCGGGTCGCAGCTTTACTCAGAGAGGCAGGCTGGCCCCCTCTCGGCAGATTGCTGTGCAGTCGCCTGCCGGGCAATGGACGACGAGCGGGGCTAAAAAGTTTCCCTTTGCGGCTTCGGCCAAGATCAGCTTGTCCAGCGTCAGATCTGAAACAGCTTTGCGAAGCCGCTCGTTCTCTTTCTGAAGACGCTTCAGCTCCTTCAATTGGTCCGTGCCCATTCCACCGTACCCTCAGCATCGCGCTCGGACCAATGGCGCTGCGACGCTTCGATCTTCCAGCGGCAGAACGTTTGTTCAGTCACGCCAATCTGCCGGATCGCATCCAGACGCGCCATGCCTTGCCCCGTCAGGATCTCAACCTGCCGTAACTTCGTGACAATCTCTTCCGGTTTCGGTCGCTTGTTGGCCATGTATCTCCTCCGTCTTCCCAAACATAGCGGAGGACCACTTCAGTGGCGGAAGACCAATGCGATTTCCACCTGTAGAAGTTCAGTGTTCCAGGTTGAGTTTTCGGCAAGTTTGTTGTCCGCCAGTCGCTAGGCTCAAATTTCCGTTTCTCAAAGGTGCGTCGTTTGAATGACGGGGACATGACGCAAGCCCAACTCTGTTGCCGCAATGAGCTTGCCATGGCCAACGATCACTTCATTGCACGCCCCCACCAAGATCGGGTTCATGAACCAAAAAGCTTCGAGCGAACTTTTGATCTGAGCGATCTGTCCCGGAGAGTGTTCACGTGCATTGTCATCGTATGGTACAAGCTCAGACGGCGCCATCATCGTCATTTCCGGATGACGTGTCTTCGCGTTCTTTACAGCCCTGATCCGGCATCTCCGGGCGCGTTCTAGTTGTTTTGGCTGGATCATCGCCAGTTCCTTTCAGATTAAACTGGCCTCTTATGATGCGCATAAAACCCGGCGGAACAACAAGAGATGCAAGGTTGCCGGGTTATCAGACATTGCACTGTTAAACACTTTAAACCTCCGCACTCGGGTGCGCAGATAAGATACGTGTTTTCAATGCACTATAGATTTCTTGGCATGGGAAATTGCTGTGAACTCAAAACGGCTTCCAGACAGCGCCACAGCTGCGCGCGATCGAATACACGTTTGATACGCAATCCCTGATCGGGCGCTGGAAATTCGCAGAAATTCGACTGGTATTCCCTGTTCCTGGGTTTAGGGAAATTGGCGCGTTTGGGCCCTATTTTGTTGAGTGGAACGGCTTCTGAAAATCCCATTTTGACATAATACTCGGCCGATTGACCTGTTCTTTCCCTGTAATGCAGGGAAAGTCAGCCTGAGACCGGTTCGCTGGAGACTGGCTCCACCACCACTTCAAAACCAAGACCTTCCACTTGCTTTCCACCGCTGTTGCGGTGCCAAGCGCTACATTGGGTTGGGCATTGATGCTTGCCAATTCGCCACCTGAATCTCAGGCCTCCGCCAACAATTTTTCACTGACCGACCACAGTCGATCTGCAGAGTCGTCACTGCATGCATGGGGATCGACCCCCATATAGCGTGCAAACGGGCTGTCGGGGTCTGTGGCCGCCGCGATATCGCAGTTCTCACAATACACGCCGGGTTTGCCGTCAAGCTGAGGCGATGTTGCGGCCCATAGCGTTGTCGACGCGCCTTGTTCCGGGGTCTTGAACCCTTGCTTGGCAAGCTCAGAGGGCTCGCCATCGTCACCAAGCCATCCCAGCGCGATCATTTCTTCCTTGGGCAGATGCCTCTGAAGCGGCGTAAAGATCCCGCCGGGATGCACCGAAAACGCAAGCCCGCCGCTGTCACGCAGGCGTCTGGACAGGCCATTGGCAAAAAGCGCGTCGGCCGTCTTGGACTGGCCATAAGCTTTCCACTTATCGTAATCGGTTCTCTCAAACTGAATGTCGTCCCACTGGATGTCAGATAACTTGTGACCCGTCGACGACAACGCGACCACGCGTGTTCCAGCCGTCGCCTTCAGAAGCGGAAGCAAGCCTTGGCACAAAGCAAAATGGCCCATGTGATTGACGCCGAACTGCGATTCCCACTCTGGGCCAACCCGCGCCTCGGGGCAGGCCATGATCCCCGCATTGTTGATCAGCAAATCCAATTGTGAAACGGATTCGAGGATCGAGGCCGCGAACTGCCTCACAGTCGACAGATCGGCCAAATCCATTGGCGCTGTTTGCACGTCCCCTGCTATACTGGCCAGTGTCTCGCGCGCTTTGTCGGGTGACCGCACCGGCACAACAACGGTTGCGCCCCGGCTTGCAAGGCCCCGCACAGTTTCCAGACCAAGGCCGCTATACCCCCCAGTGACAATCGCGGTTTTCCCGGACAGATCGATGCCTGAAAGAACCTCAGCGCCAGTTGATTTGGCGTGAAAACCAGACTGAATTGGGACTTGATCGGCGACTGACATCGGCCTCTCCTGTTCATCTATTTGGATTCAAATGTCTCTTCAGAGTCGACCGTCGCTGTGTCGTGGTTCCGACATGGCCATCGTGATCAGACCACAGAACCGCAAACGAATAAAGGACCGTGTATCGGTCCGAGGGTCGGCACAGCTATACGGCAAAACTGTGGCACGATTCTTGTCTGTTATCTCTGGACTGGAAACGGTCGAGACTGCAGCTATGACAGTGTTTCCCATAAAGGGTCCAATTTACCTTAGTTTTGCCCGATTTAGCGAATTTTCGACAAATTTCGCAAAACACGTCCCATATAGGATTTGTCCCGCATCGTGAGGCCAGACACCGTCCCTGCCCCGCAATGCAACCCGGATTTTAAATGTTAATCCCGCTGTTGGTCCGCGCCGACAGCGACCAGAGAAGATGTGAGCAACGACATGATTGGCCATCGTCTAACCCGATTTCTGAAGGTCTTCGCCAAGGACAACTCTGGCGGCGTCACCATTGAATTCGTTATGGTAATGCCCTTTCTGTTCTGGGCCTTCATGGCCAGCTATGTCTATTTCGACGGGTACCGGCAGAGCGCAACCAATCTGAAAGCGGCGTTCACGATCAGTGATCTGATCTCGCGCGAAACCAACGCGATTAATGACGAATACATCGACAGCATGCACAATTTGCTTGAGCTGATGACCCGCGCCACGTCACAGACCGAACTTCGCATCAGCGTGCTGCGGTGGGACGAGGAAGACGACAGGTACTATGTGTCGTGGTCCGAGGCGCGCAACATGGAAGACACCTGGACGGATGACAACGTCGACAAGATCGAAGCAAAGCTGCCCATCATGTCGGATCAGGACCGTCTGATTCTGGTCGAGACCGGCAACACCTTTGTTCCGCTGTATAATGTCGGAATGGAGAACAAGAAGCTTAGCAACTTTGTCTATACCCGCCCCCGGTTTGCGCCGCAGGTGATCTGGGAGTCCTGATCCCGGATTACCAATGGGGAGCAACGCGGCTGCGCCCCGAACCCTGTCCTGCTAAGTCGTGTTCTGGTTCCTAAGTCGCATCAGCGTCGGCAACACTTCGGCAATGGCGCCCAGAACAATCAGGATCGCCCCGGCGACCTGCAATGGTCCAAATGGTTCGCCCAGAAACACCACACCGGAAATCACACCGGTCAATATCTCGGCCGTCAGAAGAAAGGTCAGCGTGGCAGGCGGCAGCTTGCGCGCGCTCCACAGGGTCAACAGCAGCATTGGCAACACGTACAATGCGCCGGTGCCCATGCCCGCCGCAAATGCGCCGGGCGCGTTCAATGCTAGCCCGCCGGTCGTGAGCAAGCCAAAGAGCAACCCAAAGCCCACGGCGCTGGCCGATGTGACCATCGTCAGTGACAGGGTCGGCCCGCCGCGCGTGAACACCAGCGTTGCGCCCGCCGCCCATGCCACGCCTGAAACGATTGCCAGCATGTCACCCAACCGGATGTCATCCAGCGTGACATCGCCCCCCAGAAACAGAACCGCGCCCGTCAGGGCGGCGACCAATGCAAAGGTCGATGTCCAGCGCCACGGCAAGCCCAGAAAGGCCCATTCGATGATCTTTGCCCAGGCCGGCGCCATGTAAAACAGCAAAACCGCACGCACAACATCCGTCGTTGTCAGAGCCACGGAATAGGTTGAAACCGCAGCCCCGACCAGCACGGTCCCGACAATGGCCAGCCTGTCCAGCCGCAGCGGTGACCTGCGCAGCGCCATCCAGATCAGGCTGCCCGCCAATGCGCCCGCATTCATCGCAACGCCCGCCATGGCTCCGGTCAGACCCTGCGCTTCCAGAACCCGGATCGGCACCCACCACAGGCCCCAGATCGCCGCCGCGACAAAGGCCAGCGCAACCGGCATGAGCTCATCCCGGCTCAGAGCCCCAGCGCCTTGCGCCGTTCCTCGGCAAAGCCTTGCACGATACGGTCGGCAATCATCGCCAAAATCGCCATGGCCGCCCCGGCAGACACGCCCAGCCCTACATCCGCCTGCCCCAGTGCAAGATAGATAGACTGCCCCAACCCTGTGGTACCGATCAGTGCGGCGATCACCAGCATCGAGAACGCATAGAGGATGGTCTGGTTCAACCCGAGCAAAAGACTGGGCGTGGCGTATGGAATGCGGATGTCTTTCATTATCTGCACCGACGTCGCGCCCGAAGCGGTCGCCGCCTCGATCAGGTCATCGGGGGTCGAAACCAACCCGAACCGCGTATAGCGGATCATCGGGACGATGGCATAGGCGCAGATCGCCAGAAAGGCCGAGAACTCACCGATCTGAAAGAACATCAAAACCGGGATCAGAAAGACAAACAAAGGGATCGTCTGCAGCATATCGCATATCGGTCGCACAATGCGCCACGCCCACGGGCTGACCGCACACAGCAGCCCAATCGCACCCCCCAGCACGGCGCAGGCAAACACAGCCGCCCCCGACAGGTACAACGACAACAGCGCCCTCTCCCACAGCCCCGACAACAGAATGGTCAGTAGCAACAGCACTGAAATCAGCGCCAGTTTGCGTCCGCCTGCGATCCAGCACAGCGCCGCCGTACCGGTCAACACAAAGGGCCAGGGCAGATTGGCAATCCCGGTTTCCAGAATTCCGACTGCGATCATCAACAACAGACCACCAACCACCGATCCACGCGCAATCAGGACCAACCCGGCAGCAGCCCCGGCAGCGAACAGCCAAAGGCTCATCGTCGGGGTCCACATGAAGCCCCAGGTGAATGGCAGAACCGCCTGATCCAGCCCGATGCGAAGCGGCAGAAGCACATAGAACATTGCACCATTCTTGACACTGTCCAGCCAGGCCCCACTCGCCACGGTAAAGGCCGTCAGGCCCGCGTCCACAGCATCGGCGGTTGGGTCCAGCAGGGCAAATCCTGATGGATCTGGCAGGCGGCCCCAGAACACCAGGGTCACAAGCACAGACACCGCCAGCACGCCATAGGCGATACGTGGATCATGGCGTTTGCGTTCAATGGCCAGTGCGCCGCTCATCCGGTCGATGACGATGGCGAATACGACGATCACCAACCCCGCCAACAGCGCGGCACCGAACTGCGCCTTGCGCATGGTCAGCAGAACTTCCCAGCCGATATCGTTGAATCCGCCGATCACGGCGGCGATGATCACCATCGACAGGGCGGCCATCAGACATTGGTTCACGCCAACCATGATCTGTGATGCGGCCGAGGGGATCTCGACCTGAAACAACTGTTGAAAGCGGGTGCCACCAGCCATCACGGCAGCTTCTTTGATCTCGGGTTCGACGCGTTCAAGCCCCAGCATCACATTGCGGGCCATCGGTGGGGCCGCATAGATCGCCGAGGCGATCAAGCCCACGACGGGGCCAAACCCGAACAACAACAACAGCGGTGTAAGATAGGCAAAGGTCGGAACGGTCTGCATCACGTCCAGCAGCACCTGCACGGCGGATTTCACCCGGGGGACTTCGTTTGCCAGAATCCCGATCGCGCCGCCCATCATCAGGGCCAAAGGCACCGATACAGCCACCAGAGACAGCGTCGTCATGCTTTCGATCCAATAACCCGAGGCCAGGACAAACCCCAATCCCAAAGCGCCCAGCAACGCCATGCGCAGCCCGCCCAGATACCAGCCCAGCGCCGTGGTAACGCCAATCACCAGCGGCCATGGTGTTCGGGTCAGAACAAAATGCGCGCCATCCATCGGGTATCGCAACAGAGATGCTAACATACGCGCAAAGGGCTTAAGCGCGCCTAACACGGCTTCCAGAACTGCACCGACCCAATCGGTCGCCGGAAAGGTCCACGCGGCAGGCCATTTGACCAACCACGCAAACGCGGGCTCCAGTGCGATACAGGCCGCGCCGACAAGCAATGTGATCAGCGCGGCAAGGGCACCCGGTGACAGGCGGTTTGGCAATGCCGGTGAAGTATCCGGGATCGCAGTCATGCGTCCTCGACCTGCAGCGCAGCAGCCAGATCAGCCGGATCTACGACACCGACACAAGCACCTGCATCGTCCCATACGGGCACAGGTTCATACAGCGACATGCATTTGGCCAGGGCTGCGTCCAGCGTCATATTGGTCCGCAAGCCAGGATCGTCAGGCCCGGGTTCGATACCGCCCCCTGCCCCTCGCATGACCGACGCCACATGGGCATGCCGCCCCTTGGCGACGTCTTTTGAGAATTCGCGCACATAGTCATCAACCGGGTGCAGAACAATTTCGGCAGGCGTGCCGATCTGCACAATCTTGCCATCGCGCATGATGGCGATGCGATCGGCAAGTTTCAGCGCCTCGTTGATGTCATGGGTAATGAACACGATGGTCGTCTTCAGCTTGGCCTGAATTTGCAGGAACTCGTCCTGCAATTGGCGTCGGATCAGCGGATCCAGGGCCGAAAACGGCTCGTCCAGAAACCAGACCTCGCAATCGGCGACCAGCGACCGGGCAATCCCGACGCGCTGACGTTGCCCGCCGGACAATTCGCGCGGGTAATTTGCTTCGCGACCGGCCAGCCCGACCAGATCGATGACTTCGCTCGCCTTGGCCAACCGCTCTTTGCGCCCAATACCCTGAACTTTCAGCGGATAGGCCACATTGTCGGCAACCGTCATATGCGGGAACAGACCGAAATGCTGAAACACCATGCCCAGCTTTTTGCGGCGCAGTTCGATCAAACGCTGCTTGCTGGCCTCGACGATGTTTTCATCATCAATCCGGATTTCGCCCGCAGTTGCATGCAACAGGTGCGAGATGCAACGGATCAGGGTAGATTTCCCCGATCCGCTCAGCCCCATGATCACGAACAGCTCACCTTCGGCCACGTCGAACGTGGCATTCTGCACGGCCGGGATAAACCCGGTCGCACGAAGGTGTTGTGAGGCCGCGTCCGCATCCTGCCCTGACCTGTCCAGTGCGGCAGTCAGGGCTTTGTCGGCCCCTTCCCCGAACACCTGCCACACGTGGCGGCAGGCGATCGCCGGAGCGTTTACGTCACTCACCGAGTGGCCGCGTCCACAATCGGGCGCCAGCTGGACTCATTTTCAGCCATCCATGCGGCGACGACCTCTTGGACCTTGCCACCGTCAACGTCCACGGCCCCCATCATCGGCTGCTGTGCCTCTACGCTGAGGGTATAGTTCGTCAGGATCTCGTAGGCCGCAGGCCAGGTTTCCTCGATACCCGACCACCCGGCTTTGAAAATGCGCGACGGCGCAAAGTCACAGTCGTTCACCGCATTCGGGTTCGGACCCCATGCCGGATCGTTGAAACATGCCTCTTCGCCAACGGGCAGATCAACGAACTGCACGTCATAGGCCGACATCGCCCAATGCGGCTGCCAGAACGTGATCAGCAGCGGTGACTTGCGTTCAGTTGATGCGCGCAGTTCAGCGATCAAAGCGCCTTCGGACCCGGCCGGAACCGCCTTGAACGGCAGAGCCAATCCGGTCATCCGGTCAGCCCCCGGGGTGCCCCAGTCAGCCGGATAGTCCACAAGACGACCCATCGGGATGGTTTCAGCCGTGGCAAACGCCTGCGCGCAGTCTTTCAGCGCTTCCCACGCTGGCAAACCCGGGCACATGTCCGCGACATGCGCAGGGTATGCGATACCTTCCTTGGCATCGAGCCCAAGATCACCCAGTTCGACAACACCGCCGGCCTCAACCTTCTTGGCATAGTCGTCCGACACATTTGACGACCAGATTTCCATCGCGCCGTGGATCTCGCCATCCGCCATCGCCTGATACATGTTCATGTATCCAGCGGTGACATATTCGACTTCATATCCCGCGACTTTCAGCATTTCGCCTGCCACATAGGTCGACACATGCTGTCCGGTCCATTCGTTGACCGCCAGTTTGATCGGCGTCCCCACATCGCCCATGTCGGCGGCATAGGCTGTCGATGACAGAAGGGTCGCCACAATGGCGAGTTTGACGTGCTTCATATCTGATACTCCCTGTTTTGATTTTGGTGCGAGTATTCGGCAAATCCTGCCGACTGTCACGCGATCAATTGAACTTTGGCTGGCATGGTGCCCGCATCGCAAAACGCAGGCCCATTCCAGAGACATGTGATCGAAACACCGCATCCTGCGATCCAGTTTGCCAGAACAATTGGCAGGCAGAAAAAAGCCCCATATTCTTCTGTGCAATCTTCGGGGGGAGACACGTGCTGAAACGTTTTACCAAGGTTGGCCATGTTGCGGCCATTGTCGGCCTTTGCCTGCCGCTTCAGGGGTTTGCCGCACCCGAGACAGTGCGCTGGGGTGTTGTCGGCGGCTGGGATATCTCGTTCTACCCGGACGCCAAGGGGTGTCAGGCCTTTGCGCTTTTCGAACACGACACTGCATTCTTCATCGGATTTGACGATACCGATGGGCGCAGATCGCTGAACGTGACCCTGATCGACCAGTCCTGGACGAATATCGAAGACGGCGAAGAATACCCCGTTCAGGTTCAGTTTGGCCCCAACCCGACATGGACACTGGCCATGGATGGGCGGGTGATGAACGGGTATCCGGCACTGAGCATCCACATCAATTCTGACAGCGACGAAGCCGAGCAATTTGTTCGCGAGTTTCGCGAAGAAACAGAAATGGCCTGGACGGTAGATGACATTGCCCTGGCCCGGCTGACCTTGCGCGGGTCATTGAAAGCGTTTGATGAAGTTCTCGCCTGCCAGAATGCTGATCATTCGTTAAAACCCGTGCCGGCAGCGACCGCGCCCGAAGAGATCGTACCCGAAGAGGCTGTGTCTGAAGACACTGCGCCCAAAGACACTGCGCCAGTGTCGGACTGACCCGATTCCAGTGAACCTGTTGCCAGTACGACCGACGCCCGCTAACCCTGCCTGAGGTTGTCGTTCGCAATAGAGAGTCACCGTCATGCCAAGAACCCTTTTCCTGCATTCTGGCCCCGGCAAAACCGGAACCAGCGCGATACAGGCGGTCTTGCGCGACGCGACTCCGCCGGGTTTGCTCTACCCGACAACAGGTCAGTGGCCTGACGGCGCCCACCATAAGATACTGTTTGCCATGCGTGGAAAAACCAAACGAGGCGACATCGACATCCCGCCGTTCGAAGACCTCATGTCTGATTTATGTGCTGAATTGGATGCCGCCGAAACCGACGTTGTGATCAGCAGCGAGTCATTTGGCACGCAGGATTTCGAGGTTTTTCTCGACCATCTGAACCGGCGTCTGGAACGGCCCTTCGACGGCATGCAGGTTATTGTCGTGCTGCGTCATCCGCTGGAACGCGCCGCATCAGCCTATAATCAGAACATCAAGGACATGGCTTTGACGACTGTTCAAATGCCAAAGCCTTATCTTGAAACCAGCGCGTTGAGCTTGCGCCTTGCCCCATTGGTCCGGGCGTGGAAAACCATGCCCGTGCCGGTCACTTTCCTGAATTATCACCCGTCTGCAACGCTGGTACACCGTTTCTTTGAGACCATAGGCCACTTGCCCGAAGACGGAAAACTGCCCGAGAAAACCCACAACCAGTCGATCAGCGGTTATGCCCTGCTGACGCTTCTTGCCGGGCGCATGGTCGGTCTGTCACCTGAGGATCTGAAGACCCTGTTCAAAGGTTTGCGACAGGACAAAACCCGCAAAATCTGGCAGGGGCCGTCCTTTCCCTTCGCGCGCAATTCCTGTCTCGCATATCTCGAAACCGTCGTGACACCGGATCTGGCCGAGGTCGAGCGTTTGACCGGGTTGGCCATTCCGAACGAAACCAAAGATGTGCCAAAACGATTTCATCTTGGTGATGACGACCTTGCTTCGATCCGGGATCGGGTGACTGCCTTTACGCTAAGTACCGCACAAGCAAAACGGCTGGACAGTGTGTTGGCCGCCTTCGCCATGCAAAAACGCAAACCCGCAACGCAGAATTGAACGACCTGCCCCCTCGACGGGCTGACACCGGCTGGCTAACCTGACGCGCAAGCCACAGGAAAGGCACGACATGACCCCGGAAACCGCACAGGCGATCCTTGCCGACAACTTTGCTGACTGGGTGCAGGCGCTTGACCTGACCGTGACCGAAATCGACGCCGAGCATGCGTTGGTGCGAATGCCTCTGGGCGATCATCTGGCCCGCGTCGGAGGCATCGTGTCGGGGCAGGCCCTTGCCGCTCTGGCCGACACCTCGATGGTGCTGGCCGCGCTGGCGCAAGCTGGCGAATTCCGGATGTTTGCAACAACTGACCTGCACACGCAATTTCTGCGTCCCGGCGTCGGGACCGCCATACTGTGTCGCGCGATGGTGGTGCGTGCTGGCAAAGCACTGGTCTTTGCCCGCGCCGAGATGACGGAAGAAGACAGCGGTAAAATGGTCGCGACGGCAACGGCGACGTTCTTTGCTGCACCGCCCCAAGGATAATCGCAATGCGCAGCTTTGATGAGATCTTCGAAATCTCCGCCGGACGTCATGGGGGTGCCGCCGCTTTGGAGGACAAGTTATCCCCGCCGGTTCCGGTGGCCGACCTGAGCGCGATGCCCGACGACCGCTGGTTGTCAATCATGACAAAATGCGTGTTCCAGGCCGGGTTCAACTGGAAGGTCATCGAAAACAAATGGGACGGGTTTGAAACTGCCTTTGACCAGTTCGACGTCGGGCGCTGCGCTTTCATGGATGACGACAAATTCGACGCCCTGCTGCGCGACGAACGGATCGTACGAAACGGCATGAAAATCGCCACAATTCGCGACAACGCCGCCTTTTTGCTTACCCTGCGCGATCAGGGCGGTGCCGGAAAAGTCCTGGGTGGCTGGCCATCGACCGATTATGTCGGCCTTTTGGACCTTCTGAAAAAAGAAGGCGCCCGGTTGGGCGGCACAACAGGGCAATATGCCATGCGATTTGCAGGCCGCGACAGTTTTATCCTGTCGCGCGACGTGACCGCCCGTCTGGTTGCCGAGGGGGTGATTGACAAGCCCGGCACCTCGAAAACCGCGATGAAAAAGATCCAGACGGCGTTCAATACATGGATGGATCAATCGGGCCGGTCCCTGACCGAAATCAGCCGCGTTCTGGCGATGAGCGTGTGACGCACGACCGCGCCTCAAAGGGCCTACCGTCTTGCCGGCAAAGCCGCTAGCGTGCCGATCATGATCCTGCGTATTTTCCTCGTTCTGCTGCTTGTGTCCGCCTGCGGTCGCCCCTTGACCGACACCGAACTCGCCTTTGCCCAGAAGATACAAGGTGACGAACTGAACGTGAAACGCGTGCGGCTTGTCAAAGGTGCCCCGGTCGGCAGCGTGACTTTCAAACGCAAGGTCCGACCACGCGTGACCTGCCGCGAGCGCATCCTGCCCCCGGCCAAGGAAGAAATCGTTACAACCCGCCCCGCCGCTGTCACCCTGTTCAACAAGGTCTATTTCAGCAAGGACTGGTACATCGAAAACTATCTTCCGTCCTATCCCGACCGGCTGTATTTGGTCGAATCCATGTTGCTGGCCCATGAACTGACCCATGTCTGGCAGTGGCAAAACCGGAAAAAAACCGGCTACCATCCGCTGCGTGCCGCTGCGGAACACGGTCAATCGGACGATCCCTATCTGTTCGATCTGGAAAACTCGCCCGATTTCCTGAGCTATGGGTACGAACAACAGGGGGCCATCGTCGAAGAATATGTCTGTTGCCGCGCTCTGGCGCCTCAGGCGTCACGGACACGCAGGCTGCATGCGATGCTTCAAGACGCCTTCCCGGTGTCGGACCTGCCGCAAAGCCGGGAAAACGACGTCTATTTGCCGTGGAAAGACGCTGAACTGACAGGCATTTGCGACTAGTCAGTGACCTGAATGCTTTCCAGATAGACCATCAAAGCGGCCAGTGGCCGTGGCGTCGGGGTCAGCGTGCCGTCAATGTCGACCGGCACCAGATCGCCTTCCAGCAGTTTGCCAAATTCAGGCATGACATCCGCAGACACCTTGCCGTGACCATAGCCGTCAACCTTGCTCAAAACAGCGGCCCTTGGGAACACGCCGTCATTGCGCGCCGAGATACGGGTCAGATCCGGCGCCGCCTGCCCTCCGATCAGATCCCCGCCCTCACCCGAATAGTCGTGGCAGGCCGTACAATACTCGGCGTAGTATTGTTCGCCTTCGGTGGGAGTCGGCATCATTTCACTGGTGGCGCAGGCGGCAAGCAGCCCGGCCAAAGGCAAGGCCATCAGGCCCAGATTCACGATACGCTGGCTCATTGTGTCTGCAACGTTTCGATATAGCTTAACAGATCGACGATCGGTGCGCTGGTCATGATGGGCTGGCCGTTAGGGGCTTTGAGCGCCTTGTCGCGCCCCTCAAAGAAGTATCCGTAGACCGGCATTGGGCTGCCGTGGCTGACCAGCGGGTCGCGCCCGTCGATACGCTTGACGACCCGTTCGACAGGAAAGACCCCGTCGTTTCCAGCTTTCAGTTGCGTCATATCTGTCGGTTTGATCAGCAGAACGCCCGCCATTGGTCCCTGTCCGGTGCCTTCTATCCCATGACAGGTCGCGCAATGGACCCGGTAAAGCTCGGCCCCTTCTTTGACGTCCTGCGCCACGGCTGGCATCGCCAGCGTCGCCAGAACGGCCCATGTCACCCATCTTGTCGTCTGCATCGCTGTTCTCCTTTATTTCGGGTCGTGCAGGATCACGGATCCTGCAGAGTTTCCACATAGTCGGTCAGCGCCACCAGCGCTTGGGGCGTTTCAAGTTCGCGCCCGTCAGGCGTTGTCCAGATCACGGTCGGCCCGTCCAGAACCGGCCCGAACTCTGGCATCAGGGCATCAAAATCGCGCCCGCGATAGCCATAGACCTTCGCCATCACGTCCTCGGCCGGAAACACGCCATCATTCGCTGCCGCCAACCCGCGCAGATTCGCTGGTGTGACCGGCAAGTCACCTGCCAATGGTCCATCACCTGCGCCGCTAACCCCATGGCATGCCACACAGTTTTGCTGGTACAGCATGGCTCCGGAGGGTCCGGCATCCGGGGCGCATCCCGCCACTATGACGCTCAGACCAATAAGAATGGCGCGTTTTGCTTTACGCATTTTGTTCGATCCCGCTCTGCGCCTTGTCCCTGCTGTGCATGTTCAGCCTTGTTCAGGGTGTCTTTCCCCGCAATGATCCACATCAAGCTGAAATGCACAAGAGGAAGCTGTTGATGACCCACTATGCCCTGATCATGCTGGCAGCGGGGATCGGGATTCCGATTTTGGCCGCGCTGAATGCAGCCCTGGGACGGGTCATCGGCTCACCGACTGCGGCGGCCGTGGTTTTGTTCTCGGTGGCCTTCACAGTCAGCGCAATCGCCGTGATGTTCACGGGACTGCAGCCCCTGTCGCGGTTGGGCGAGGCCCCCAAACACCTGTTTCTGGCCGGGTGTCTTATCGCGTTCTATGTGCTGACGATTACCCATGTTGCACCGCATTTCGGGGTCGGAAACGCCGTCTTTTTCGTGTTGATCGGCCAGTTGATCAGTGCCGCCATGATCGATCACTTCGGATTGTTCGGCGCGCAGGCGCAGCCTTTGAATGCGATGCGAGCCGGCGGTTTGGCATTGATGGCAGCGGGCGCCTGGGTGACGCAGCTGGCCTAGGTCAGAACCCCGCCGTCCAGTCGCACGATGCGATCCATGCGGGCCGCCAGCTCCAGGTTGTGCGTGGCGATCACGGCAGACAGGCCGGTGCCGGTCACCAGTTGCATCAAGGCGGAAAACACCTGATCCGAGGTCGCCGGGTCAAGGTTGCCGGTGGGTTCATCCGCCAGCAAAAGCTGCGGTGCGTTTGCCAGAGACCGGCAAAACGCGACACGCTGCTGTTCGCCACCGGACAAAGCCGCCGGGCGATGATCGACACGGCTGGCAAGCCCGACATCCTCAAGCAACTTCCGCGCGCGGGCATTGGCCTCGCCGCGGGGTACGCCATTGGCCAGTTGCGGCAGAACGACGTTTTCGGCCGCCGTGAATTCGGGCAGCAGATGATGGAACTGATAGATAAAGCCAACATCGCGCCGCCGTACCGCAGTACGGGCGCTGTCGCCCTTGCCGGTCATGTCCTGACCTGCGATCTCGATTTGACCGCCATCGGCCGTGTCCAGCAATCCGGCGATGTGCAGCAAAGTGGACTTGCCCGCCCCCGACGGAGCGACCAGTGCGACGACCTCACCTTTGGCAACTGTCAGATCAATACCCCGCAAAACCTGGACCTCTGCCGGGGTTCCGCGTTTATAGACCTTGGTGATCCCGGTCAGCTTTAACGTGTCACTCATAGCGCAACGCCTCGACCGGGTTCATCCGCGCTGCGCGACGGGCCGGGAACAGCGTGATCAGCCAGCTCAGGCCAAGGCTTAGCCCTGCCGCCGCCAGCACATCGCCCATGGTCACGACGGCAGACGGAAAGAAGAACCCATTGGCTTCAAGGTCACGGACACCACTGCCGGTGATCCAATCGACCAGCCCGTACACACTGTCGATATTCCAGGCAAAGACCACGCCAAGTATCACACCAAGGATCGTGCCAACCGTGCCCACAACGGCTCCACACAAAAAAAACACCCTCAGGATGGACCCTTGACTTAGCCCCATGGTGCGCAGAATGCCGATGTCGCGCCCCTTGTTTTTGACCAGCATGATCAACCCCGACACGATGTTGAGTGCCGCGATCAGTACAAGGATCGACAGAACCACGAAGATCGCATTGTCCTGCATTTTCAACGCCCGGATCATGCCGCCCGTTCGGTCCTGCCATGTATAGGCATAAGCACGGTCCCCGCTGGCTGCGGTTACCGGGATGACCATACGGTCCACAGACAAGGGGTCTTCGACCCGCAGATCGATCTGATCAACCGCCCCGTCGCGATTGAAGAACTCCTGTGCCTTGCCAAGCGGCAAATAGGCCCGGCTTTGATCGATGAACCCCTGCCCGGACGAAAAGATGAACACCACCTCATAGGCTGACACACGTGGAGATGTCCCCATCGGGGTTTTCACGCCATCCGGAGAGATCAGTTTGATCCGATCACCGGTGGCCACACCCAGCTGACGCGCCAACAGAGCGCCAAGGGCTATGCCGTCGTCAAAACGCGCTAAGCTGCCCCAGGATTGATCCGGGTCAGCAATCATCGGGTAATCCAGCAGGTCATCATACGAGATGCCATAAACGTCGACCGGCGCGTTCTGACCCCGGTAACTCCCCATCACCTGCTTGCGCACCAGCGGGGCCGCGTCTTCAACTCCGGGTAGTGCTTCCAGACGGTCGGAGACGTCGGCGTAGTCGCGGATCAGATGATCAAGCGGGATATCCCCCGTCAGATCGCGTTGATAATGCACGTCGATGTGGGCATTGGCGCCCAGCATCGCTTCGATGATATCCGCGCGCAGCCCAGCCCGCACAGCCAGAGTCGCGATCAATGCGAACACCGCCAGCGTGATGCCGATCAAACTGATCCAGGTCATCACGCTGACACCGCCGTCGGCGCGGCGCGCCCGCAGGTACCGCCAGGCAATCATCCATTCAAACCGCGCAAAGGGCGGTGGGGCACTGGCCATGTCTGCTCCGGTCTTTTGCCGCTTCATAAGGTGGGCGCACCCTATGGGCGGGGCTGGGGCCGGTCAAGCAATGCCACCGCTCCTGCCCTGACCTGTCCGAAGATCATCAGAATCAATGAAACATTTGAACACGGCAAATGACGTTCCGGTGCGCTCACGGAGAACACGCGATGGGGTGAACTTTTGTGAAGTTTAGTGGCCTGTTGCGAAAGATTAATATCGGACAGGGTCACGGCATTGAAACTTTATTACAGGAGACTCCCATGACTCAGATCCGTATCGTGGCAACCAACACATCCGCAGACGGCGGCACCTTTCTGACACCGCTCTGGTTCGCGGCCCATGATGGCAGCTTTGACCTCTATAATATGGGTGAGGCCGCTTCGGCAGGCCTGGAAGCGCTGGCCGAGGACGGTAATTTCGCTCCGATCAATGGCGAAGTCACGGCAGGTGACGCAGACGCCGTTACAGGGGCTGTCGTCGGCGCAGGCGGGCCGATCGCGACCGGCGAAACGGCGTCGGTTTTGGTCGAGGTCGATGGCGCATCGAATGGCTATCTGTCGCTGGCGGCGATGATCCTGCCGTCGAACGATGCCTTTGTCGGCACCGGCGACTCTATCGCCCTGTTTGACTACTACGGCGACTTCCTGGGCGAGCAGACCATCGAGTTTGCCGGAAGTGATGTGCTGGATGCCGGAACCGAAGAGAACACCGAAGAAGACGCAGCATTTCTGAACCAGGCCGCACCGGACACCGGTGTCGATGAGAATGGCGTCGTGGATTATCACGTCGGCTTCCTGCCGGAAGGGGATGGCAACATTCTTGGCGGCACCAACGCAGCGGGGGCATTCATTGATCCGGTTGCAGCGGATTTCACGCAGCCCGGCGCTCAGATCGCATCGGTTCACATCAACGTTGCGGTCATCACAGACGGAACCAACGGACATGATTTTGTTGGTGGATCTGAAGCCGATGATCTGGTCGACGGTGGCGCCGGTCGTGACACTCTGATCGGCCGTGCCGGGTGGGATGTTTTGCTGGGCGGCGGTGGAAATGACACCCTGTCGGGCGGCATCGGCAATGACGTGCTCGACGGTGGTCGCGGGCGCGACATGCTGGACGGTGGGCGCGGCCAGGATGTTTTCGTGTTTGCTGAAAACTATTCGCGCGACCGGGTCGAGAACTTCGATGCCACAGAAGACGTGATCATTCTGGACATCGACGGCGTAGATAACTTCGACGATCTGGCCGGCCTGTATTCGCAAGTTCCGAACAACACAGTGTTCGACTTTGGCGACGGCGACGTGCTGATCCTGAACGGCACATCCTTTGACGAGCTGAGCGCGTCAAACTTCGACTTCGTCTGATCCGTATGACCATCTACCGGATTCCGCTTTGGCGGGGTCCGGTCCCGTTGCGCGGTTATCGTCTCAGGGTTTGAACACGGCCTCGATCATCACACCATCCAGCTGTGTCATGACGTCGAAATCAATACAGGCCTGCCACGCGGCAACCATCCCCCAATCGCCTTCCCAGGACACGGCATATGATCCGGCCCCCATGGTTGGGAAACACAATGCACCCATGTGCCAGAAATTGTGACTGCCGCGAAAGCTGCGCCAGAACGTGCCAAGCCCATAATGCACACCGCCCCCCAGATCGACACTGGGGTCACCCGAGGGCACTGGCCCATTCGCGAAAGCACGGGCATGAAACGCCGCATAGTCTGCCACAGGCATGTACCACCCGCCCCAGGAGTCAAACGCTCCGGCAACTGGCGAGGTTGAGGCCCCGGGCACCACGCGATCCGCACAGGCGGTTCGGTACAGGGTTTGCGTAACACGCGCGATCACTTCGCCCAAAAGCGCATAGTTTTCGTTGGTGTACTGGAATTGTCCGGATCGTTTCAGCTTGTTGCGTCGGAACACATCATCTGTGACGGTGCCGTGTTGAGGCGCTGGATGGCCCAGCCAATCCGGCATCGTTTTCTGCGTGCTGTCGCGATGCACGCCGCCGGTGTGAGTCAAAAGATCGCTGAGGGTCAGGTCACGCAGGGCATCCGGAGTTTCGGGCAGCACATCGACCAGCGCCGTGTCATAGCTCACAACGCCCTCGCCCACCAATGCGCGGATACAGGCCCCTGTGATGGCTTTGCTCAGGCTGGCCATTTCAACAGGGTCGCTGGCATCCATGCCCCAGCCGTGCGTCGTGACCAACTGCCCCTTGCGGGTGATCGCAATCGCGCCGGTTTCGACGCCTGCCCCATCCATCCACCCTTTGAACCCGGCAATGATCCGGTCAGGAATGTCCTGAGCTGCGGCGTTGACCGCAGTCAGCCAGAACAACAGCACACAGAACAGACCCCGCATGGTGTCAGATCCAGGTATGGAACGACCGGTTGGCCATCGGCTCAACGTGTTGGGCCGCGCCACCGTGATGCGGGGCATAGATTTCAGCGATTTTCTTCACCGCGTCCTCAGGCGTCATTTCAACGCTTTCGCCCGTGCGGCGCGAGGTCAGTTCGACAACACCGTTCTTCAACCCGCGCGGTCCGACCGTGATCCGCCACGGCAAACCAATCAGATCCATAGTCGCGAACTTGCCGCCTGCGCGTTCCTTGCGGTCATCATACAGCGGTTCCAACCCGATAGCCGTCAATGCCTTATAGATCGTTTCACAGGCGCCATCGGCGGCTTCGTCGCCCTGTTTCAGGTTGACGATACCGCAATGGAATGGCGTCACGCCTTCGGGCCAGATGATCCCGTTTTCGTCATGGCTTGCCTCAATAATGGCGCCGATCAGGCGGCTGACGCCAATCCCGTGGCTGCCCATATGCACTGGTACGGGTTTGCCATCGGGTCCCTGAACGGTGGCGCCCATCGGTTCTGAGTACTTGGTGCCGAAGTAAAAGATCTGCCCAACTTCGATCCCGCGCGCCACACGGCGACGCTCTTCAGGGACCTGATCGAACAAGGCCGCGTCGTGGGTTTCGTCTGTGCGCGCATAGAGCGTCGTGAATTCTTCCATGACGGCCTGGCACTGGGCTTTGTCGTCATAGTCGATGTCCCGTTCCCCCATGCGAATGTCGGTCACAGCGCTGTCATAGAACACTTCCGACTCACCGGTTTCAGCCAGCACAAGGAATTCATGCGTATCGTCGCCGCCAATCGGACCACTGTCGGCCCGCATCGGAATGGCCTGCAGGCCCATACGTTCGTAAGTGCGCAGATAGCTGACCAGATGGCGGTTATAGGCGTGCAACGCGTCTTCTTTGGTCAGGTCGAAGTTGTACCCGTCCTTCATCAGGAATTCACGGCCCCGCATAACGCCAAACCGCGGGCGGATCTCATCCCGGAATTTCCACTGGATCTGGTAGAGGGTCAGCGGCAAATCCTTGTAGCTGCTGACGTGGCCGCGGAAGATGTCGGTGACCAGTTCCTCGGCTGTCGGCGTGAACAGTAGGTCGCGGTCGTGCCGATCCTTCATCCGCAGCATTTCCTGACCATAGTCATCGTAACGTCCGGATTCGCGCCACAAGTCTGCGGATTGCATGACCGGCATCTGGATCGCGATGTGACCGGCGCGGGCCTGTTCCTGGTGGACGATGTTTTCCAGCTTGCGCAGGACCTTAAAGCCCAACGGCAACCACGAATAGATCCCCGCGCTGGCTTGTTTGATCATCCCGGCCCGCAGCATCAGCCGGTGGCTGACGATCTGCGCCTCGGACGGGTTTTCTTTGAGGACAGGCAGGAAATAACGGGTCAGGCGCATCGGGGGTCCCTCGTTTGCGTAGCGTTCAGGGGTTTTGACCGACGGGCCCCGGCTTGGCAAGCCCTTCACGCCCCCAGCGCAGGACTGGATCGCAGGTCGCGCGCCGTAACGGTCCGCGACCCGGTTATTGCTTCTGAATCAAGGATCCGTAGAAATTGATCCCGCGCTCAAGGTTTTCGATCGACAGCCGTTCGTTGATACCGTGAAATCTGAGCAGATCGTCCGAGGTGATCTTGAACGGGTTGATCCGATATGCCGCGTCAGCCGCTGTCGCATAATGGCGGGCATCGGTGGCGGCGATGGTCAACCCCGGCACGGTCGCCAACGGGCCGAACGCCGCGCGGATCGATCCTTCGATGTCGCGATACCCGGCCGTATCGGTGCTTGAGACCGGAGAGGCTGGTGTCGCGAACCCATCGTTCACGCGGATCTCGATCCCTTCGTCATCCACAACGGCGCGAACATGCGCGATGACATCGTCAACCGTGTCGCGAGGGTGAAGCCGAAAGTTGACTGTTGCCGTTGCCTCGGCTGCCAACACGTTTTCCTTGCTGGACCCGGACAGCATCGTCGGCGCGGTGGTCGTGCGCAGCATGGCATCAGTTGACGGCGCGCCGGACAGGATGCTTTCGAGCAACGGATTGAACAACCAGCGGTTTGCAAACACCACGCGTTGTTCGATCGAGAAATGCCGGCCGAGACCGTCAAAGAAGTCTTCGGACACACCGGTCAGACCTCCGGGAACAGGCTTGTTCTGCAACCGGTCAATTGCACGGGCCAATTGCCCGACCGCTGTCTGGCGCGGCGGCATCGAAGAATGCCCGCCCGGAGACGTCGCGATCAGTTTCAGCGTCAGGTATCCCTTTTCGGACAGGTTGATGCTGGCCACAGGCTGGTCCAGCCCTGGAATGATCTTGTCGAGCACGAATGAGCCTTCATCGAGTGCCCAGGCCAGTTGAATTCCGTTGTCATGCAGGTATTTGGCAACCGACTTGGCTCCGTCGCCGCCAATCTCTTCATCGCCACCAAAACTGAAGTAAATCGTACGTTTCGGCGTGAAACCCGCCAGCATCAGATGTTCGGTTGCTGTAACCATGGCGATCAGCGCGCCCTTGTTGTCAAGCGTACCGCGCCCCCAGACGAACCCGTCATCGATGGTGCCTGCGAAGGGGTCATGATCCCATTTCTCAAGCGATCCCGGCGGGATGGGCACGACATCGTAATGCGCGGCCAACAGCACCGGTTGCAGGCTTTCGTCACTGCCTTTCCAGACATAGAGCGGCGTCTTGGCGTCCAGAACCATACGCTCGGTATTGGCCGCGAACGTCGGATAGGTTTCATCCAAAAAGCTTAGGAACCCATCGAAATCGGGGCGGGTCAAATCGTCCGAAACTGTCGCGAACCGGATCGCTTTGGACAAGTTGTCGGTCGCATTGCCAATGTCGGCCCCCAGATCGGTCAATTGTGCCTCGGAGACCGTCGCCGGTTTGTACCGCATCGTGTTGATCGTCAGAACGGCGGCCAGTGCCACCAACAGGAACAACCCCGCCACAAGAATGCGTCTGGCAGTTTTCATGATGCTCTCCATTGCGACTCAGGGCCCAGCCCGGTTGCTCAAAGGATGCCTTATGGCCCCGTGGCCTGTCTCGGATAACCTGACGTTATTGAGTTTTTTGAACGCTCAGCTTTCTAACAAAGCCATCAAACGGGCCTTTTCGCCGACGTCATCAGGGCGCGAGATCACGCCTGCCAGATCTTCCAACGACGCGATCGAATGACCGGCGCGGAAGCTGTCGACATGAGGCAGCATGGCGCGGATGCCTTGGGCTTTCGGGGCAAACCCTTCCCAACGCAACAATGGATTCAGCCAGATCAGGCGGCGGGCCGACAGGTGCAGCCGCTCCATCTCTTTTTCCAGCGCGCCGGGATCGTCCCGGTCCAGCCCGTCGGTGATCAGCAGCACGACGGCGCCCTGCCCCATCACACGCCGCGACCAGTCGCGGTTGAAACTGTGCAGACATTGCCCAATCCGCGTGCCGCCTTCCCAATCTTGCGCCTCGGCGCCAGCAGCCGCCAGCGCGGCATCGACATCGCGCTGACGTAAATGGCGGGTGATGTTGGTCAACTGTGTGCCGAAGGTGAAGGCATGCACCTTGGCCCAGCCCGCGCCTTTGGCGTTAGACACGGCATGGAGAAAATGCAGGATGATGCGGCTGTATTGGCTCATCGAGCCGGAAATATCGCAAATTACCACCAGGTTGGGCCAGCGGGGTTTCGGCTCTAACTTGTGCAGGTCGTGCAGTTCGCCCCCCTGCCGCATCGCGCCGCGCAGGGTTTTGCGCCAGTCCAGCCGGTTGCCAAGATGGCTGGCCTGCCCGCGCCGCGACGGGATCGGTTTGACCGGCAAGGTCAGCTTCGCCAGCATCCGTTTGGCCCGGGCGACCTCATCCGTGCTCATCTGTTCGAAATCAAGACTGCGCAGGCGTTCTTCGGTCGACATGGTCATCGAGGCGTCGACCTCGATCATTGTCTCTTCTTCGCGCTCGGGCCCCTCTTCGGGAATGTCGAGGTCCGCACCATCCAACAAAGCCTCGGCCGCGCGTTTTTCAGCGGCCTGTGCCGTGCGTTCTTCCTGCACGCCGCGGACGGCGGGCAGCATCATCGCCATCATGTGTTCCATGAACCGCGGATCGCGCCAGTACAGCCGGAAAATCTGTCCAAAGACTGCGCGATGTTCGGGCCGGTTCACGAAACAGGCGTGCAACGTCCAGTAAAAATCCGCCTTTTCGGTGAACCCGGCGGCCTCGACCGCGCGGATCGCATCGATCACCCGCCCCGGCCCGATCGGCAACCCGGCTTTGCGCAACGCCCGGGCGAAATGGATAATGTTATGCGAGAGTTTCGGGTTCTCGGGCAGATCGAGCGGCGCGTATTCAGTCATGCGGTGCACAACGGGGGGCTGCCCGCCCCCCGCACCCCCCGGGAGTATTTTCAAAGAGAAGATGCATCAGACCGGTTCGAGCGTCGATTTGACCTCATCCAATATGCGCTTGGCCTCGGACCCCTGCAGTTTCTGGATATCATCCTGATACTTCAGGATTGCGCCCAGCGTATCGGCGATGACTTCGGGGCTAAGGCTGACCACATCAAGGGCCAGAAGGCACTTGGCCCAGTCGATGGTTTCGGCAACGCCGGGCTTTTTGAACAGATCTTCGGTGCGCAATTTCTGAACGAACGCAACCACTTCGCGGCTCAGGGCGTCAGCGGCTTCGGGCGCGCGCGATTGCAGGATCTCGACCTCGCGCGGGAACGTCGGATAGTCGACCCAATGATAGAGGCACCGGCGCTTCAAGGCGTCATGCACTTCGCGGGTACGGTTCGACGTTAGAATGACGATAGGCGGTTCGGGCGCCTTGATGGTGCCGAGTTCCGGGATCGTCACCTGGAAATCAGACAGGGCTTCCAGAAGGAACGCCTCGAACGGTTCGTCTGTGCGATCCAGTTCGTCGATCAACAGCACCGGCGCGCCGTTTTCATCCGGGCGCATGGCCTGCAGCAACGGGCGCTCGGTCAGGTATTCAGGGCTGAACAATTCGTTTTGCAATGTCTTGCGATCAGCGCCACCGCTGGCTTCGGCGGTGCGGATTGCCACCATCTGGGCTGGAAAATTCCATTCATAGACCGCACTGGACGCATCAAGCCCCTCGTAACACTGCAGGCGGATCAGACGGCGGTTCAAACCGGCGGACAAGGCCTTGGCGATCTCGGTCTTGCCGACACCGGCCTCGCCCTCAAGAAACAGCGGACGGCCCAGTTTCAGTGAAAGGTAAACGACCGTGCCCAGCGCGCGGCCGCAGACATAGCCCTGTTCGGCCAGCATGGCCTGAACGGCATCGATAGATGGCGGTATCTGCATGATCTCTCCTCTTGCGCCCAAAAGGTCATGCGCGCGCGCGCGGGTCAAGCACTGCTAAGGTCGGACAAATCGGCGCAACCGGGCGACAGGCTAATGGACTGAATGTTGACGATTTCGCCCTGAAATGTCATGTTTCAGGAAACAATAAATGGCATTCGACCGGCTCAGGGTCGAACCACAGCGGGCAGACACAACATGATCAGCAACGGATACGGCACCGAGATGGAGGTGACATGCGGATCACCGCAGTAACCTGCGTCAAAAACGAAGGTCCTTTTCTGTTGGAATGGATCGCCTTCAACCGGTTGATTGGCGTCACTGATTTCCTCTTTTATTCAAACGATTGCACGGATGCGACCGACCGCATGCTGGATGCGTTAGAGGTCCGGGGCATTGTGCAGCATCTGCCCAACCCGGCAGAGGGGCGTAATTATCAGATGGAGGCGCTGAAACACGCCTCAAAACAAGAGATCGTTCAGAATGCAGACTGGGTCTGGATCGCAGATGTGGACGAGTTTCTGAATATCCATGTCGGTGATCATACAATCCCCGGTCTGATCGAGGCGTGCGGCAACCCTCAGGCGATTTCTATCCCGTTCCAGTTTTTTGCCAATGACGATGTTGACGGCTTTGAGGACGTCCCGGTGATCGGGCAGTTCAACCGGTCTCACAATCCGGACCTGTGGTGCGGAGAGACCGCCCATGAGGTTAAGTCCCTGATGCGCCACGATTTCCCGCTGCAGTACTTTGGCGCACACCGGCCGTTCTTTAAAAAGAAACTGCCGGAAAAACGGTACCCCAAGTGGACTGACGCGTCGGGCCGCAAGGTGCCCAAACCGTTCCTGACGGCCGCCAACCCGCGCCGGATCCGCAAGTTTCCCGCAAAAGGGTCGCGGGATTTTGCGACGCTGAACCATTACGCGCTGCGTTCGCTGGATAGTTACCTGGTCAAGAACGACCGGGGTGATGTGAACCGTGAACACCGCGCGTTTGACGATACGTATTGGCGCGAACGGAATGATCCTGCCTTTGAGGACACATCGATCCGGCGCTACTTGCCGGATCTGAAAGTGGCGCTGGCTGACCTGAAATCTGACCCCGAGATCGGCGCGCTGCATGACGAAGCAGTTGCCCTGCACATCGCCCGGCGCGATCAGCTGTTGGAAAGCCCGGTCTATCGACAGATGCAGGCGCAGTTGCGCACGGCATCAAAACTCCCCCCGCAGGAAGAGGCGATGCTGATCGACCTTGGTCTGGCCTCCTGATCTGCAGACGAGGATCTGTTAACGAATGCGTATTTACCTGCATATTGGCCCCGAACATGTCGGTGCCGACCGTCTGCAAAACGTGCTGTCGGACAAGCGCGAACAACTTTCGTCGAAGGGGGTTTTGTATCCGCGTAGTCCGGGGGGCAAAAATCACACCCGTCTGTACATGGCCGTCACGGACCCCGATCATATCGACCCGCTGCGCTTTAACCGCGGGCATATGACGGCGGAAAAACAGCAGGCGTTGTATAACTCGCTGGGTATGGAACTGGCGCGCGATGCGGATCAGGCCAAGCCTGAGATCATGATCCTGTCAGCCTCACAGCTTGGGGCATCGCTGTGCCGCGTGTCTGAATTGGAGCGTCTGAAGGCGCTGTTGACCCCGCTGTCGGACGACATTCGGATTGTGGCGCATGTCGATGAACAGGCGCATCTGCTGACCCGGGTTTATGCCGGGCAAGTGATGGAAGGCCGCTCTGCCCCCCTGACACAGGAGTTAGAGTTGGCGGGCACGACAGACTGGTGGCAAGCGAGCCTTGATGCAGGGCCCAGGATCGACCCGCAGGCCGGTCAGTTTCTGGAAACCCAGGCGCCGCCTTTCTGGCTGGATTTTGCCGGGTTGCAGACCTTTTGGGAAAGCGTGTTTGGGGCCGGGTCGGTGACGTTGCGCCCCTATGACGCCGACTTGTTCTATGGCTCGGACACGACAGAAGAGATCCGCGCGGCCTTTGGGATCGAAGGCACGATTGGGCGGGCGGTGGACAAACCGATCCCCGATGAACCCTCGGCGGCCTGGATGGCCCGTGGACGGCAGTTGAACACGCTGATCCTGAAAGTGCTGGAAAGCCGTCGCAAGGTTTTGCCCCGCACCCTGTGGCGCACGTTTCTGTCCGAGATCGCGATCGACGGTGATCCGATTGCGCCCGGCGCATTGGCGCCGGTCGCGCGACATTTCGATAGTATGAACAAGGCGCTGATCAAAGCGCATCCGGCGCTTAGCACGTCGACGTTCAAAAAGGCCCATCCGCGAAAAGACTGGGCCGAAACCGATCCCGGCAATGGATACCGCGCCTCGCAATACATGCTGGCCTTCATGCACCGCATCGACAAGGCCACAAAGGAAGCCCGCAAAAGCATGGGGGCCGATCTGGCCGCCATGAATGGTCAAGCCGACGTTTCTGCGCCCGCCGCGGCGCCCGTCACGGTCCCTGCCCCTGTCGCCCCAAAAACTCCAGCCAAGCCAGCTGTTGGAGAGCTCAGCGAAGAAGCCCGCCGGATTCTGCCGCCGCTGGCGGTCGAAAAGTTCGAAGGCCTCAAAGGGTCGCCTTATGCGCCACATAACCGATTGGGTCGCGTCAACGAGGAAGAACTGGCCGCCGCCTATACGCCACTGACACCGCGTGACCTGCCCAAAGGGTCGTCAGGCAACGTCATTGTCGGCTGTATGAAGAACGAAGCGCCCTATATCGTCGAATGGGTCGCCTATCACCGGGCGATGGGCGTCGATCATTTCCTGATCTACACCAATGACTGTTCGGACGGGACCAGCGAGATCCTTGACCGGTTGCAGGAAATGGGCGTTTTGCAACATCGCAACAACGATGAGTGGAAGGGCAATTCCCCCCAGCAGTATGCTCTGAACCAGTCATTGAAAGAGCCGGTTATCAAGAATGCCGACTGGATCATCCATATCGACGTTGATGAATTCATGAACGTGCGCTGCGGCAATGGGACGTTGCAGGACTTCCTTGCTGCCGTTCCCGATGCCACCAATGTCGCCATGACATGGCGGTTGTTCGGATATAACGGGGTGACGCATCTGGCGGATGAATTTGTGATCGATCAGTTCGACGGGTGTGCGCCCAAATTCTGCCCCAAGCCGCACACGGTCTGGGGCTTCAAGACGATGTTCAAAAACATCGGCGCATATGAAAAGATCTCGTGCCATCGCCCCAACAAGTTGGATGACGGGTTTCGCGACAAGATCAAATGGGTCAACGGGTCGGGCAAGGACATGACCGGCGAAGCCGCCGACAATGGCTGGCGCAGCTCAAAGAAATCAATTGGTTACGACCTTATTCAGCTGAATCACTATGCCCTGCGCAGCGCCGAAAGCTATCTGATCAAACGACAACGCGGCCGGGCGCTGCACGTGGATCGCTCGATCGGGCTGAACTATTGGATCCGGATGGACTGGAGCGATTATCGCGACATCACCATCAAACGGAACCTGCCGCGCATGACTGCCGAATATGAAAACCTGATGGCCGATGAAAAGCTCAAGCATTGGCATGACTACGGATTTGACTGGCACAAGGCCAAAGCCGAAGAACTGCACGGAATGCCCGAATTCGAGGACCTGTACAAACAGGCGCTGACCATCAACCTGAACGAGACCGAGCGCGTTGCTTATGCGCTGGCCTTGGATCTGGAAAGCTGAGCGATGGCAGACGGCCCCCGCATTCTCGCGGTTTTGACCGTCCGCAACGAAGCTGCTTTCCTGCTTGAGTGGCTGGCCCATCACAAGGCAGTTGGGTTCACCGATTTTCTTGTTTTTTCTAACGATTGCACGGACGGCACCGACAAGATGCTGGACCGTCTGGATCAATTGGGTTGGCTGACGCATGTGCGCAACGACGGCCCCTATGACAAGGGCGGGATCCAGTTCACGGCGCTGAAAATGGCCGATAAGACCCGGCAGGTCAAAAAGGCAGATTGGATCCTGCCGATGGATGTCGATGAATTTGTCAACATCCACACCGGCGATCATACGGTTCCCGCGCTGCTGGCCGCCCTGCCCGACGCCACCGCAATCACGCTGACCTGGCGGTTGTTCGGCAATGCCGGTGTCGTGCGGTACGAAGACACGCCTGTTACCGAAAGCTTCACCAGATGCGCGCCTGAAATCATGTACTGGCCCTGGCGGTCTGCGATGTTCAAGACGCTGTATCGCAATGACGGGACCTATGCCAAGCTGGGCGTACACCGCCCACGCAGCCCGGATCAAAGCCGACTGGACAAAGCCCGCTGGTTCGACGGACAAGGCCGGTTGCTGGAGGACCAGTTCAAGGTCAAGCGCATATTCAACAACTATGGCCGACCAAACTATGATCTGGTGCAACTGAACCATTATCCGCTGGGCGCGATGGAAAGCTATGTGCTGAAAGCCGACCGGGGCCGCGCTGTGCATTCTGATCACATGCTGGATATGGATTACTGGGTTGAACGCAATTTCAACACCGACACCGATACGACAATTTCCGCAACCGCCCCGGCGCGCGATCACCTGCGATCTGAGCTGCTGAAAGACACCAAACTGGCCCGCCTGCACGAACGCGCGGTGGACTGGCGTCGCACCCGGTTCCTCGCCCTGATGGAAAAAGAACCGTTTCGGGCGCTGTTCGCCCGTCTGCTGATGACCCCGCAATCCCGCCCGATTTCTGCCCAAGCCGCCCGCACACTGGCAGGATTCGCAAATCTGGGCCGCATCAAATCAGGGTAAGTCTCCCCTGCAGACACAGGCCCGGGTCCTTATTTTCAACGCAAGCGTCGCAAAACCGGCTGGGACTTTTCCCAATTTTGCCGCATTCCCTGTCTAAATTCAGGCTCAATTAACGACCCAAAAAGCGGTCGATGTTTTGAGGATCAGTTGAATGCAGGAAGTTGAAAGCAACTTGGACATCTCTCTTGCGGATCTTCCGCAGGATGAGTGGAAGGCCAAATTGGTGGCACAAGCCGAAGAGTTCGGCATGTGGCAGGATCTTGGCGACAAGCATTTCGCAACCTTCATTGATCAGCAAAGCACGCTTCTGGTCACATTCGAAACGATCCAGGGCATCCGGACCTTGTCCGAAACCGCGCAACCCTTTGGCTTTGACATGGTCAAGGCGCAGGGCTGGTCGCATCTGTGCGTCATTTCGGATGGCGATACATGGTTCCGGGATAACCGCGTGTATGGCCTGTTCGATCAGCTGATCGATGACGGGTTCTTCGAAGATTTCGATCAGGTGATCTTTTACGGTGCCGGGCCTTGTGGCTATGCGGCAGCCGCGTTTTCTGTTTCGGCCCCCGGATCGACCGTGATCGCGGTTCAGCCGCAAGCCACGCTGGATGCCCGGATGACGGAATGGGACGACCGTTTTGTCGAAATGCGCCGGACTTCGTTCTCAGATCGCTATGGCTATGCGCCCGACATGCTGGATGCCGCCGAACAGGCCTATGTGATGTACGATCCCCGTCAACAGCTGGACGCGATGCATGCGACCCTGTTCGAACGTTCCAACGTCACACGTCTTCGGATGCCGTTCATGGGTTCAGCGCTGCAGACCCGCCTGATTAACATGGACATTCTGTATCAGACCTTGTCGCTGGCCGGTGCGGGCAAACTGAACGGTGAGGCCTTTCACAAATTGTATCGCGCCCGGCGCAACAACAAGAACTACCTGCGCAGCCTGATGACCTATCTTGACGACAACGATCGACCGTATCTGAATATCATGCTGTGCCGAAATGTGATCACGCGCATGGGCGCCCCGATCTTTCGGCAAAAGCTGAGTTCTTTGCTGGAAGAAGCCGAATCAGGTGCATTTAAGGCCCCGCCGCCCCCGGCGGAGTAATCCCCAAAAGCCGCAGCCGAATCGGGTGTCGCCTGCGATAGATAATATGCGCCCAGATCGCGACAAACGGCGTCATCCATCCGGCGTCGATCTCGATTCTGTCCGTCAGGACCGCCCCAGTGTCTTCGGCCTGAACGTGCAATTCGTGCGTCAGCTTGTGAATGCCCATCCCATCCTCTTCCGACCGCATCACACGCGCCACAGGATCGCATTTCATCACGCGCATCTGATAAGGGCGCACCGGAAAAAGCCCAAACAGAGACAGCGCAACGTCGATGACCTGCCCTTCGTGCACTGGCCCGGACGGCAGATGATGAAACTGCACCCAAGGTTTGGTCACGGCTTCAAGCGTATCAAGATCCGTAACCAACGCGAACAACCGGTCAGGCGGCACGGGATAGTGATGTTCAAATGCAAGGACTCGGGTCATCAGGGGCTTTCCTCCCCCCCAAATCTGCCGCAGCAGCACCTCGGCTGGAACAGCGCAAATTGCCTCCCCCTCTGGTCGGATCGCCGCACCTGTGCTAGCCCGGCCTTATGACCAATACGCTCACGCTTCGTCGCCCCGATGACTGGCACTTGCACCTGCGCGATGGTGCCGTGCTGACCGCCGTCCTGCCTGAAACCGCCCGCGATTTCGCCCGGGCGATCATCATGCCGAATCTGGTTCCGCCAGTGATCACGGGGGATCAGGCTGCCGCCTATCGCGACCGTATTCTGGCGGCCTTGCCCCAAGGCATGTCGTTCGAGCCCTTGATGACGCTCTATCTGACAGAAGACACCGATCCTGACGATGTGGCGGCGGCTGCGGCGTCCGGGCTGGTGACGGCGGTAAAGCTTTACCCCGCCGGGGCCACCACAAACTCGAACAGTGGCGTGCGCGACTTCGACAACGTCCGCGCGGTGCTGGAACGCATGGCCGAGATTGGCCTGCCGCTGTGCGTCCATGGCGAAGTCACCGACCCCGAGATCGACATCTTTGATCGTGAAGCTGTTTTCATCGACCGGGTTCTGGATCCGATCCGGCGCGCCACGCCCGGCCTGCGCGTGGTGATGGAACACGTCACCACCTCAGACGCCGTCGACTATGTCAAAGCTGGCAATGACGATCTGGCCGCGACGATCACCACGCATCACCTTGTAATCAACCGCAACCATATTCTGGTCGGCGGGATCAAGCCGCATTACTACTGCTTGCCGGTCGCCAAACGTGAAACCCACCGGCTGGCCCTGCGCGACGCGGCCACGTCCGGTCACCCGCGTTTCTTTCTGGGCACTGACAGCGCGCCGCATGTCGACCCGCTGAAGGAAAACAGCTGCGGCTGCGCCGGGTGCTTCACCGCGACCAATACCATGTCCGTTCTGGCCGAAGTGTTCGAACAGGACGGCGCACTGGACAAGTTAGAGGGCTTTACCTCGCTCAACGGTCCGGCCTTTTACCGGCTGCCGGTGAACGAAGCGTCGATAACCCTCACCAAAGGCGAGCCGGTCACTTATCCCGAGAAAATCGCTTGCGATGATGGCCCAATCACCGTCTTCGACCCCGGTTACCCGCTTCATTGGGCCGTTCAGCGCGACTGACGCCGTCCCGGCAAAACCGAATACTGTTTTGGCGCGCTCCTTATCTATGATAAGGTGTGCGCAATTCATTTGACTACTCATTCTCACGTTCCGCCGGCTTACCGGACTATTTTTGCAAGAAAAGGACTCATGCCATGAGCACTTATTCCTATGACACATTTAGCCTTCGTATTCAGGACGGCCCGTCGGGTGTCACTTACTCAGACTTTTTCCAAACCCAGATTGAAATCGGTGCAAAAGATGGAACCGGCTTTTCTTACACCATTGACTCTGTGGCACAGAATGGCACGGCCTTGGTCTCCTTGGATTTCCACGACACCTATTTGATCAAGTTCGACTTTCTACATTACATCGTCATCGATTTGGAGCAGGCATACGTATACGATCTGAGCTGGGACGACGGCGGAACGACACGCACAACGACCTTGCTTTCCTTGGACATGGATCTTGGCCCCGACGGGTTCGGTACACCACTGTATCGGCGATACTTTGTCGAAATTTCTGGCGATGATCTGCCACCCATAAACGATCTGGATGAATTTCAGGCCTTTCTGTCGCAAACAACCGGCACGTCTCAGTCAACCGGCGCGTTCGGCGAAGGTGTGCTGATACCATGGGGATCAACCCTCTCCGATAAGTCCAAGGACAACGATTTCGTGGCCCTAGCCGACGCTTCCTTGTTTCGCAGAGTTATGGGGGAAGACGACGCTGTGATCGATGGCGGCGCTGCCTTCGATCAACTGGTTATCCCCTTGTCGACATATGGGCCAGCGGGCGCAACCATTGATGTCGCCGCCGGAGAAGCGACCGGTTTTTACAACTTCATGTCAGGGTCCTATGACACGTCTTATTATTTCACCAATTTCGAACTTTTCTGGGGAACCCATCAGGACGATACATTCATCGGAGATGACAACCCGAACCAGTTTCGTGGAATGGGTGGAGCCGACACGTTTCTAGGCGGTGGCGGTATCGATACGGTGCGGTACGACAAGGACTATTCCCAGACCGGGCTGAACAGCGTTTTTGTAAACCTCAAACTGGGCTTTGCCATTGACGGCTTCGGAGCTCAGGATTCTCTACAGGACATCGAACGGGTCATCGGAACCAAACTGGACGACAAGCTGGTCGGGGATTTGAATGACAATCGCCTTCAGGGCAACGACGGCGACGACTTGCTTGTCGGCCTGAAGGGCAATGACCAGTTGTGGGCCGGGTCCGGGGATGACGTCCTGAAAGGTTCGGATGGGGACGACCTGCTAATGGGGGCACAGGGCGCGGACTGGATGCTTGGCGGGGCGGGCCAAGATGTGCTTCGGGGCGGTGCAGGCAACGACACGGTTCTTGGCGAAGACGGAAACGACAATCTGCGTGGCGGCGGCGGGCTCGATACCATGAATGGCGGTCAAGGCAACGACGTCCTGGACGGCGGCCCTGGCAAGGATTTGCTTGGGTTCAGCGCTGGCCATGACCGGATCCTTGGGTTCGAGGACGATGTCGACACCCTCATCTTTCATTCAGACCTTTGGGGTGGCGACGCTCTGACGGCAGCTCAGATCCTTGACTATGCCAGCATCACGGGCGGGAACATCGTCTTTGATTTCGACAACGGAAATACTTTGACCGTTGAAGGGCACACTGATCTTGGCGCATTGGAAAACGATATTGCGGCTCTGGCCATGTCGGACGCCCTGATGTTCTAAGTCAGCCGCGCTGCCTGGGACGGGTTAGGATCGAACAATCAAGTCACACGACGGATCGTTGACCGCTTTAACTGCAGGCTACTTCCGGTTTTTTTCGGATCTCGACCTGAAATGGTTTCGACGCACTGTTTCGGGCAACATGTGGCTTAGGAACAGGTCAAAACCTTCAAATTAACCCAACGTAAGGTACATATTTTTCAATGCCCTACTTGGTTCAATGAAAGCAGTCTGGCAGCATTTAACGACTCGCTAAAAGTGCGAAATGATCAGACATCATTTGACAGAGGCCCTTTCCGAAATGACTACCTATGCATTCTCCTGTTTTAGCTTGGACTACGAAGACAACGACGATCACACCGATGACGTTTACACCCAGTTTCATTCTGGCTCCCTGTTCTCAGTCTCTGCCCCTACAGGGGCCGGTTTCACCTACACCTTCAGTAGTGAACCCGACGCTGAAGAGTTCGATGTGGACATCGATCCGGGATCGTATTTTTCGATTACTCTGGGTGGCTTTGATGCCGATACAATCGACATAGAATCCGAAATCGTTGACATTGAATGGGTCGAAGGAGGCATCCAGAAAACCGCCATCGTTCTCGTTCTGGATCATGAAAAAGGCGACAACGCCGAGGGAAAATTTCACGGCACCCGGTACTTCATATCGCTGGTCGGTGACCCCCTGCCCTCTGTCACCTCGGTCGCCGCTTTTGAAGCATTCGACGCTTCTATAACCTCGGCGACCACGGCCACCGGTGACTATGCCGCAGGAGAGTTCATTCCCTGGGCCAGCGTCGGCAGTCCGGATGTCAGTCAGGTTGACGAAGTCTATGGCACGCCGGGCGATGATGTGGTGCGAACCGGTGCAGGTGACGATGAAATCTACAGCTCGCAGGGTGACGATTTCTATAACGGCGGCGGCGGATGGGACGAGTTGCATTTCTCGGGCGATCCAAGCGGCGTAGACGTCAACTTTGCCGCCCGGCGGGCCACAGACGGTTGGGGCGACACCGATGTTATCCTGTCCATCGAAATGGCGCGCACGTCGATGTTTGCCGACACGGTGACCGGGAATATTGAGAATAATCAGGTTCGATTGCTGGCCGGGGATGATACGTTCAACGGCGGCGGCGGTACTGATACCGTTCGTTACGACAAAGATGCCGAACATGGCGGCACCGCTGGCGTGACGGTCAATCTGGGTACCGGAACCGCAACCGATGGCTTTGGCGATACCGATACACTGTCCAGCGTCGAAAACGCCATGGGCACGGAACAGGATGACAGCCTGACCGGGTCCATTTCTGACAACCACTTGCGTGGGCTGGCGGGTGACGACGACCTGTTCGGCGAAAACGGCGATGACGATCTGGATGGTGGTGAGGGCAACGACCTGCTGGACGGTGGACGTGGCAACGATGAGCTTGATGGCGAGGACGGTGTCGACACCCTGTTGGGCGGTAACGGTGACGATACGCTGAACGGCGGCAGCGGCACTGACATCCTGAATGGCGGTCTGGACGACGATATCCTGACCGGCGGCAATGGCGGCGACACTTTTGTGTTCGAAGGCCAGTTCGGCAACGACGTGATTACGGATTTCAATGCCCGAACCGCATCAGAGAAAATCGACCTCAGCGGCGTCACGTCGATTGTTGGCATGCTGGACCTGATCAACAATCATATGACCCAGGTCGGCGATGATGTCGTGATCCAGGCCGGCAGCAACACGATCACGCTGGAAGGCGTGGACCTGGTTGATCTTGGCCTGCCCGATTTCATTTTCTGAGTTCGACACTTAAGATTTCCTGAACGCCCGACCTGTATCTCCTCACAGGCCGGGCGTTTTCATGTCTGAGGCTTCAATCCTGTTCGCTTTGCGTTTATGGACAGCCAATCGCTGCCGAAAGGATGCCCGCATGATCCCCAGTTCATACCCCTCAGCCGAGGAAATGGCCCGCCTCACCGCCCGGATGCTGCTTGAAATCAAAGCTGTTCATCTGAACGCGAAAGAGCCGTTCACGCTGGCGTCGGGGCTGCCCAGCCCGACTTACATCGACTGCCGCAAGTTGATTTCGTACCCGCGCATCCGGTCCACCCTGATGGATTTTCTGACCGTCACGATCATGCGCAATGCCGGGTTTGAGGCGTTTGACAACATCGCAGGCGGTGAAACGGCTGGCATCCCGTTTGCGGCACTGGTGGCCGAACGCATGGCGCTGCCGATGACCTATGTGCGCAAGAAACCCAAAGGCTATGGTCGCAACGCCCGCATCGAAGGTGATATGACCGAAGGCCAGCGGGTTCTGCTTGTCGAAGACCTGACCACCGATGGCGGCTCAAAGCTCAGCTTTGTCGATGCAATCCGCGACACCGGCGCGACCTGCGGGCACACGGCGGTGATCTTTTACTACGGCATCTTCCCCGAGACCGAAAAGACGCTGGGCGATCATGGCGTCGCGCTGCATCACCTGTGCACATGGTGGGACGTGTTGGCCGAGGCCAAGTCATCCGGTGCCTTCGACGCGGAAACCCTGACCGGGGTCGAAGCGTTCCTGAACGCCCCTCGCGAATGGCAGGAAGCCAATAAAAGCTAACCGGCGGTCTGTCGGCGCCGGGCATCTGCCCGGCTGATTACCGGGCAACCCAGCGTTTCATCCAACGCCTTGGCCAATTCCTCGGCTGTTTCGGTCGATCGGTACTCGCCACCCGTCCGGTCGGCCAGACAGCGCGCGACAGTGCCGGCGTTCTCATAGGCTTCACGTTCCTTACCCTGCCAGCCGAAAAAATCGCCGCGGATCTTGAAGCCAATGACGTGCACAGTCAGGTCCACCGAATCTGCAACCAGTTCTGCTGCCAGTTGACACGGCGCACCGCCACAGGTTTCACGCCCATCCGTGACCAGAACCACGACGCCGGGTTTGATGCGATACTCCAGCACCTGTGCGGCGCGTTCCACGGCTTCGGTGAGGGGCGTTTCGCCCGACGGTTCCAGCCCATCAACCGCGCGTACAACATCGGGGCCTGCCGATGGCACAGGCGCGAATCGCAAATCGATATTGGCGCATTGATCTTCGTTTCCCGGTCCATAGACGATCAGCCCCATCCGTCGATACGGCGAGATATACGGCATGACATCGCGGACGGCCCGGCGGGCTTCGATGATTCGCGGCTCGCCCAGATGGTTGAACCCCATTTCGGCCATCGATCCCGATCCGTCAAAAACGACCATCGCGTCGACGCTGCAATCGGAAACTGCCAATGCCGGGCGTCCCCCGGTCAGCGTCAAGGCCGTCACGCAAAAAGCCGCGGCCATTGTCGGAATCGGGTTCAATCGCATCCGTCGTCTCCTCGTCATGCTGCAGGGTCTTTTGCCATCATGCTACATCGGGGCGGCCCAAGACCAAAGCGCTTCGTTGAGTGGGTTTTCTCGACTTGGGCCCGAACCGCTGACAGGCCTTTGAACTTGTTGCAAAACACAGTGTTGGACCTGACGTCGCGACCCTGCTGCGTCGCAAAACACGCTAAATGTTGACGTAAGGTATCCCGGTGCGTCAATATGAAGGGGTTGCAGGCCATGCACAGGCTATCCACAGAAACATACAATTTGCCATGCCCGCAGCGCATCCTTTATGACGGTCAGCCTAAGGGGCAGTGGGGCAGACAATGAACGAGATCTCGAATTTCGACACAGCACAGACGCAAGCAGCAGAAGAAACGACCATGCCGCACTCGGTCGAGGCCGAACAGCAGCTTTTAGGCGCGATTCTGACCAATAACGATGTCTTTGACCGCATCGCCGCGATCATCAAGGCCGAGCATTTTTTCGACCCTGTGCATCAGCGAATCTATGAAATCGCCTCGGCCCGTATTGCCAAGAACGCACTTGCGTCTCCGGTGACGCTGAAGGCTTTTATGGAAGATGACGACGGCCTGAAAGAACTGGGCGGCCCCGCCTATCTGGCCCGTCTGGCCGGTGCCGCGATCAGTGCGTTTGCAGCGCGTGACTATGCTCAGATGATCTATGATCTGGCGATCCGGCGCGAACTGATCGGGCTGGGCAAAGACATCTCGGACAAGGCCGCCCGGGTTGAAGTCGCAAGCGAGCCGAAAGAACAGATCGTCGAAGCTGAACAGGCGCTGTACAAGCTGTCCGAACAGGGCCAGACCGAAACCGGGTTTCAGAGTTTTCTCAAGGCCGCCACCGACGCGGTCAACGTGGCCAACGCAGCCTATCAACGCGGTGGCGGCATGGCCGGTGTACCGACCGCACTGACAGATCTCGACAAAAAACTGGGCGGCCTGCATCCCTCCGACCTTCTGATTCTTGCCGGACGCCCATCGATGGGCAAAACCTCGCTCGCCACAAACATCGCGTTCAATGTTGCCAAAGCGTACAAACGCGGGCTGAAACCGGACGGTTCCGAAGGCACGATTGACGGCGGCGTCGTCGGGTTTTTCAGCCTTGAAATGAGCGCCGAACAGCTGGCCGGACGGATTTTGTCCGAGGCGTCCGAAATTTCGTCGCACAAAATCCGTCAGGGCGATCTGACCGAGGGCGAGTTTCGCCGCTTTGTTGAAGCCGCCAAAGATCTGGAAGCCTGCCCTCTTTATATCGACGACACTCCGGCCCTGCCGATCAGTCAGTTGGCAGCCCGCGCTCGGCGTCTGAAACGGACCCATGGGCTGGATCTGCTGATCATCGACTATCTGCAGCTGTGCCGCGGCACGGCAGACAACCGCGTGAACGAAATCGGCGAGATTTCAATGGGCATGAAGGCCATCGCCAAGGAACTCGACATTCCGGTGATCGCCTTGTCCCAGCTGTCGCGTCAGGTTGAAAGCCGCGACGATAAACGCCCGCAGCTGTCTGACCTTCGGGAATCAGGTTCCATCGAACAGGATGCTGACGTGGTGATGTTCGTCTATCGCGGCGAATACTATAAAGAGCGGGAAAAACCCGGCGAAGACAATGTCGAGGCCATGGCCCAGTGGATCGAAGAGATGGAGAGCCTGCACGGCAAGGCCGAGGTCATTGTTGGCAAGCAGCGGCACGGCCCTATTGGCACGGTCGAGCTGTCGTTCGAAGCTCAGTTCACGCGATTTGGGAACCTTGCGAAAACCTGGCAAACCGACGACCAGCAATTCTGAACCCGCTTCGCGTGACGCATTCGTGACTGGACTTGCGCCCGGCACTGGGGCGCAATGTGGCTATGCGTGTCCTGCTCATATTCCTTTTGGTGTTGGCTGCACCGGCCAAGGCCCAAACCGAGGTTGATGTCGAATTGGTTCTGGCAGTGGACGTTTCGCGGTCGATGACCCCTGCCGAGCTGGAAATCCAGCGTCGCGGCTATGCCGAAGCCCTTTCCAGCGACGAAGTTTTCAAAACCATCGGCAAAGGCATGATTGGGCGGATCGCGGTGACTTACGTAGAATGGGCCGGATCAGCGTCCCAAACCGTTGTCATCCCATGGACCCTGATCGAAACGCGCGACGATGCGCAGGCTTTGGCCGACCGGCTGACCTCGTGGTTCAACGACGGGATGCGGCGCACGTCGATTTCGGGCGCGTTGCTGTATGGTGCCGACAGTTTTGAGCTGAACGAATTTGTCGGATTGCGACGCGTCATCGATGTCTCGGGGGATGGCCCTAACAATTCGGGCGCGCTCGTGCTTGACGCCCGCAGTCAGGTTTTGGCCCGTGGGATTACGATCAACGGTTTGCCGTTGATGACGCGCGACGCGTTTTCTGACCGGTGGGGCATCCCCGATCTTGATATCTATTACCAGAATTGCGTGATCGGTGGTCCCGGCGCTTTTGTGATCCCAGTATTGACGTGGGATCAGTTTGCAAAGGCTGTCCGTAGAAAGCTGGTGCTGGAAATCGCAGGCCTTGTTCCACAGGCTGCCCCCCAGGTCATACCCGCCACCACATATGACTGTCTGGTCGGAGAAAAAATCTGGCAACGCAACATGGGCGATTTCCCGGAACCCTGAATGGACTTGACCTTCGCCCGCGCAGGCGAAACCCTGCGCGGAACCAAGCGGAGGGTACTATGACCATTCACGACTTCATGGCAGCTTACAAACGGGTCTGGGAAGGTCAGGATTCCGAAGGCTTTGCGGCCCTTTTTCTTGAGGACGGCCAATACTGGAACACGCCGTTTCAGGTGCAAAAGACACCACAGGAACGGGCGGCGTATTGGGATCGTATCAAGCTGCAGGACGATATCGAACTGAATTACGAAGTGTTGGCCGAAACGCCAAACGGTGGCATCGGGCATTGGAACGTAACCTATCAAGTCGCCTCGGAGGAGCTGTTTGCGATCTGGGCCAAGTCCACCGGAACCGGCCTGCCTGATCGCCAGCCCGGCGATCCCCTGCCCCGGCTGGAACTGGATGGCACGCTGGTTGCCGAGTTCGACGATAGCGGCCTTGCCCGGGCCGTTCGGATCTGGTGGCATTCGAAGATGCATCCTGCCACCTGACGACACTGCGAATCCCCTTGACGCCAGACGTCCCCATGGCATGAACGCCCCATGAGCACCGCGACCCTTTCCATCGACCTTGACGCGTTGGCCGCCAACTGGCGCGCCCTGGACGCGCGCACGTCCTGTGAAACCGCCGCTGTCGTCAAAGCCGACGGTTATGGGCTTGGGGCAGGCGTTGTGGCCCACAAACTGGCCCAAACGGGTGCGCGGCGGTTCTTTGTCGCCGCTGCCGAAGAAGGTGCCGCCGTGCGCGAGGCCGTTGGCCCCGGCCCGATGATCTGCGTGTTTTCCGGGCATATGGACGGCGACACCGGTCTGATCCGCAATCATGATCTGGTTCCGATGCTGAATTCGGTTGACCAGTTGTTGCGCCACGTTGAAAGCCTGCCGCATCGCGCGTTTGGCATTCAGCTGGACACCGGGATGAACCGTCTGGGCATGGAACCCGATGAATGGGTCGCGCTGAAAGACATCGCACTCAGACAGATGCCGGTGCTGATCATGTCACATCTGGCCTGCGCGGATGACCCCGACCACCCGATGAACGCCCATCAGTTGCGCGTGTTTCACGAACTTACGGAAGGTATCGACGTGTCGCGATCGCTGGCAGCAACGGGTGGTATCCTGTTGGGCCCTGATTATCACTTTGACATCACCCGCCCTGGCGTCGGCCTCTATGGCGGCCTGCCATTTGACGAGGCCGTTCCGGTTGTGTCCCTTGACCTGCCCGTCATCCAGATCCGCGATCTGAGAGCTGGTGAAACGGTCGGTTATGGCAACAATTGGACGGCCAAGCGCCCGTCACGCATCGCAACTGTCGCTGCGGGCTATGCCGATGGTCTTTTGCGCGCTATTGGAAGTGACAACGTCCACCTGTTCACCCAGGATACGTCGTGCCCTTTGATCGGACGCGTATCGATGGACCTGATCACTGTCGACATCACGGATCTGGCGCAAGAGCCTGAATCTCTGGCGCTGATGAACACCGAACAAGGTGTTGATGATCTGGCTGACGCTGCGGGCACAATTGGCTACGAGATCCTGACCTCTCTGGGTGCGCGATACAAGCGGGTGTACAAGGGATGAACCCCCTCACGCTTCTTGCGCAACTTGGCCGCATGGTTCTGGTGACATTGGCAGAAGTCGGTCGGGCATCGATATTTGCGTGGTCTGCAATCACCCATATTTTCCGCCCGCCTTACTATCCGCGCGAACTGGCAATTTCACTGTTGCAGATCGGCTGGCTGTCCTTGCCGGTGGTGGGTATGACTGCAATCTTCACGGGCGGCGCGCTTGCCCTGCAGATCTATTCAGGCGGCGCGAGGTTCGATGCCGAAGCCGTCGTGCCCCAGATCGTCGCCATCGGTATTGTGCGCGAACTTGGCCCCGTGTTGGTCGGCCTGATGATCGCCGCACGCGTCACGTCTTCTATCGCGGCAGAAATTGCCACGATGAAGGTGACCGAGCAGATCGACGCTTTGGTGACGCTGTCCACCAATCCGATGCAGTACCTTGTCGCGCCGCGCGTGCTGGCCGCGTTGATCACCGTGCCGCTGCTTGTCGGCATTGGTGACATCATCGGGATCGCAGGTGGGTATACGGTTTCGGTGCAAAGCCTTGGTTTTAATTCAGCAACTTACCTCAAGAATACTGTCGATTTTCTTGAACCGCTCGACATCATTTCATCGTTGGTCAAGGGCACCGTCTTTGGCGGGATTTCCGCCGTGATGGGGTGCTATTTCGGCATGAATTCCGGCCGCGGGGCTCAGGGTGTTGGCCGTGCGACCAAGGGCAGCGTCGAAGCCGCCGCCGTTCTTATCCTTGCTGCCAACTTCCTGCTGACGGGGGTGTTTTTCTCGGTATGATCCAGCTTGAGAACGTCCAAAAGGCCTTTGGCAACAACCGTGTGCTGCGCGGTATGACCCTGGAAATCAAAAGCGGGACGTCGATGGTCATCATCGGTGGTTCGGGCACGGGAAAATCAGTGGCCCTGAAGTGCATTCTGGGACTGATCCAGCCTGATTCCGGCAAAATTCTTGTCGACGGCAAAGATGCATCGACTGGCGACCGCGACGCGTTTCTGGCCAAGTTCGGCATGCTGTTTCAGGGCGGCGCGTTGTTTGACTCTCTCCCCGTCTGGCAAAATGTGGCGTTCCGGCTGCTGCGTGGATCGCTGAAACGCCCGCAAGCCGAAGCGCGCGAGATCGCCATCGAAAAGCTGCGCCGCGTGGGTTTGAAAGCCGAGGTCGCAGATCTTTTTCCGGCTGAATTGTCAGGGGGCATGCAAAAACGCGTGGGCCTGGCCCGTGCGATTGCCGCCGATCCCGAGATCATCTTTTTTGACGAACCCACCACTGGTCTTGACCCGATCATGGCAGGGGTCATCAACGAATTGATCCGTGAAATCGTCGTCGAAATGGGTGCCACAGCGATGACTATCACCCATGACATGACCTCGGTCCGTGCTATCGCCGACAACATCGCGATGTTGCATGACGGCGTGATCCAGTGGACCGGGCCGGTCAGCAAGATGGATGACAGCGGCGATCCCTATCTGGATCAGTTCATCAACGGGCGCGCTGAAGGTCCGATTGAGGCTGTGCGTTAAGTCAGGCGTCCGCGCTGTCCGGTTGGGCCAGTTCCATTTTCAGGCCGGCCAAAAAGTTGCGCAGCAGCGTCCGGATAAACACATCCGCCTCTTCTTCGCGGGACAGTTTTGACGTCGTTTCCAGTGACACGATCCCATACAGGCTTGACCACAGCACCCGCGCAGACAGCCAGGCCTCTGCGCTCCCCTGTTGCGAAAACAGCGGATCGATCGCTTTGACGCCATAAGCCAGCAACTGCGTCACCTGTTCAACATAGTGATCCGGAAGAGTTCGCTGTTCGGGAAGCATATGAAAAAACACGGCGTTCCAACGGTTCTGATGCGCGTTTGCGAATTGGAGACAGGTTTTGGCCAATTCAAACAGCGAGGTTTCAGGATCGTCGCCAATTTCGACGTCGGCCAGTGTCGCATGCAGGTCTTTCAGCGTCAGAACATGTGTCTCGACAATCAGGTCATCCAGGTTTTCAAAAACCTGATAAATCGTGCCCGACGTGTACCCGATTTCTGCGGCAATCTTGCGGATACTAAGACCGCGAAGCCCGCCGTCTTCGATCAGCTGGCAGGTGGATTTTAGAATCATCTCGCGCAGCTGATCCCGAGTGTGATCTGATCTTCTTCCCACCTAACACACTCCAAAAAAACACTATTTCACTGTTTTCCATCGTATATTGATCAACGGTTAAATTCAAGGTAAGTTTAATTAATCATCGTTTAATATTAACGCGATGGGACGAAAGACGGGCCACTACACAGGCCCGGTTTGCGACTTTTGATTGGGGAAAAAGGGTTTCTATCCATGTTTGACATATTGATTATCGCGGTTCAGGTCGTCGGCCTGTACCTTCTGGCCGATCTGGTTGGCGGCATTTTTCACTGGGCCGAAGATACGTTGGGCGACGTTGATGACCCGATCTGGGGCAAGGTATTTGTTCAGCCCAACCAGACGCATCATGACCGCCCGGCTGATATGATGAAAATCCACTGGCTCAAGAACAACATCCCGATCCTGTCCTTTACGGCGCTGGTTTTGATCGTCGCCTACTTTGCCGACGCAATGTCATGGCAATTGTTGGTCTTCGCCGCATTCGGCGGCTTCAACCAACAGGCCCACCGATTCACGCACGCACCGCGACACCGTCTGCCCAAGATCATCAAGCGTCTCCAGAAAATCGGGGTCCTTCAAAACGCACCGCATCACTGGAAGCATCATATCGACCCGCACGTCACACATTATTGCGTGCTGACCCCATGGCTGAATCCCTGGTTGGACAAGCTGGGGTTCTGGCGTGGGCTGGAGCGGATTTTCGTGCCCCTGTTCGGCGCCCCCCGCCGTCCGGATCTGCAAACCAAATCCTGGTATCGCGACTGACCGCCCCGCGATTGTTCAAAATCAGGCGTGTCTGATGCGCCACGCAAAGCCGGTTTTGATCGGCTTTGAAGACTGCAAGACCTTTCAAACCGCGCTGACGCAACCCAACTCTGATCGAACGCGCACCGGCGCATCCATTTAAGGGGACAGTTCGATCTTATTCCGCCTCGCCACGCTGGCCCTGCTTATCCTGTATCCAATCGCCTGGTTTGCGCCGCTTTTGCGTGCCAGCCTGCTGCCTCTGTTCGGGATGAGCGAAATCACGGTCATGACCGGTTTGCAGTCGCTTTGGCAGACTGACCCGGTGCTTGCATTAATCGTTTCGACCTTTGCGCTGTTTGCTCCGTTTATGAAATGCATCGGGCTTGCGCTGGTGCAATGGAACCTGCTTGACGTGCGCGCCATGCCAGCAATGCATATCCTTGGAAAGCTTGCTATGGCAGACATTTTCCTGATCGCGCTGTACATCACCATCGTCAAGGGCGTGTCTTATGCACGGATCGAGATCGCATGGGGTTTGTATCTGTTCACGGCCTGTATACTGGCGTCGATCATTCTGGGGATATTGATCGAACGCAACATGCGCACGCAGCCTTCAGCAAACGGTTCAAAGGCCTGAGCAATGGGCCAATCTGGGGTTGAGCCGAAGCAGCCGCTCGTGCAGTAACGCAGAATGGCAAAACAGAAATCCTTCGTCTGCGCCTCGTGTGGGGCAGTCACTTCAAAATGGTCGGGCCGGTGCGACGGCTGCGGCGAATGGAATTCCATCGCCGAAGAGGCCCCGCTGTCCGCCGGGCCGTCTTCAAAATCGCTGGGCGCCAAGCGCGGGCGCAGCGTGGCGCTGACCGATCTTTCGACTGAAGAAGCCCCGCCGCCCCGCACGATGAGCGGCGTTGCCGAACTGGACCGGGTTCTGGGCGGCGGTCTTGTCGCGGCATCTGCCATTCTGGTTGGGGGCGATCCGGGGATCGGCAAATCCACTTTGCTGTTGCAAGCCGCTGCAAGGTTCGCGCGCAATGGTCTGAAAGTGCTTTATATTTCAGGCGAGGAAGCCAGCGCGCAGGTCCGGATGCGCGCCCGACGCCTGAATCTGGCCGACGCCCCGGTTAAACTGGGTGCCGAAACCAACCTGCGCGATATCCTGACCACGTTGGAGGCCGAAAAGCCCCAGCTGGTGATCATCGATTCGATTCAGACGATGTGGGCGGACAATGTCGAAAGCGCGCCGGGCAGCGTGTCTCAAGTCCGCGCCGCTGCGCATGAGCTGACCACTTTTGCCAAGCGCAATGGCGTCAGCGTTGTGATGGTCGGCCATGTCACCAAGGACGGACAGATCGCTGGCCCCCGCGTGGTCGAACATATGGTCGACACGGTCCTTTATTTCGAAGGCGAACGCGGCCACCAGTTCCGCATCCTGCGCGCCGTGAAAAACCGCTTCGGCCCCGCCGACGAAATCGGCGTGTTTGAAATGACCGGTGGCGGGCTTGCCGAAGTTTCCAACCCCTCGGCCCTGTTCCTGTCGGAACGCGGCGAACCCAATCCGGGATCGGCCGTGTTTGCCGGGATCGAAGGCACCCGGCCCGTCCTGACCGAAATCCAGGCGCTTGTTGCGCCCTCCCCGCATTCACAGGCGCGCCGGTCGGTCGTCGGCTGGGACGGAGGGCGGCTGGCGATGATTCTTGCGGTTCTCGAAGCCCGCTGCGGCATCCCGTTTGCCGGGCTCGATGTCTATCTGAACGTCGCAGGCGGTATGAAGATCAGTGAACCGGCCGCAGATCTGGCCGTGGCGGCCGCTCTAATAAGTGCCCGCGAAGACACAGCGCTTCCCGCAGATACCGTTGTTTTCGGGGAAATCAGCCTGTCTGGTGCCCTTCGTCCGGCCCCTCAGACCGAAAACAGGTTGAAAGAAGCGCAAAAACTTGGTTTCACCGCAGCCATTGCTCCGGCTGGCGGCAAAACCGGACCGGGCGGCGGGATGTCAATGACACGACCTGCCGACCTGGTAGGATTTGTCGGCGACATCTTCGGGGCCGGATAACAACGAAGTAGCGATCGGGACAGGCGAGAGACATGGAAGGTTTCACCATCATCGACGGCATCGTGGCCGTGGTCATCGTGCTCTCGGCACTGTTGGCGTATTCGCGCGGTATCGTTCGCGAAGTCATGGCAATCGCCGGCTGGGTGGCCGCTGCGGTTCTGGCATTCATCTTCGCACCGCAGGCCGAACCGCTGATCAAAGAGGTCCCGGTGCTAAGCGATTTCATCGCCGACAGTTGCGAACTTAGCATTATCGCGGCCTTTGCGGCAGTGTTTGCTGTTGCCCTGATCGTCGTCAGCTTTTTCACACCGCTGTTTTCGACGCTCGTGCAACGCTCGGCGCTTGGCGGGCTGGACCAGGGTCTGGGGTTCCTGTTTGGCGTGGCGCGCGGCATCCTTCTGGTTGCGGTGGCCTTCTTTGTCTATGACACCGTGATTACTGCGCAGAATTTCACCATCGTTGATGAAAGCCGTTCGGCCCAGGTGTTCTCGCGGTTCAGTGACAAAATCGAACAGCAAAGCCCGGAAGAGGCGCTTGGCTGGATCACCCAACAATACGAAGGTCTGGTCGGCAGCTGCGGCTCGGCCCAATAATACCTCGGATAAACCCGCAAAAATATAGCGCTGCAGTCCTCCGTCGGCGGAGGGTTGCAGTTTGAAGATTATTTTTTCGGATACTTCCGCAACATTTTGTGATCCTTTCGTGACACTGACCGCCGGTGCCTTTATGTGGGTAAATGATACAGCCCACGGATTCGGAGCCCCTCACCCGTGCCGATGACGCAAATGCCTCCCGCCCACCCGTTTGACGATGATAAACTGCGCGAAGAGTGCGGCATATTCGGAGTCTCCGGCGTCAAAGACGCCTCCAGTTTTGTCGCCCTTGGCCTGCACGCCCTGCAGCACCGTGGCCAGGAAGCCGGGGGGATTGTGACGCACGACCCGACGCAAGGGTTCAATTCGGCCCGCCGCTTTGGATATGTCCGGGACAATTTCACCTCGACCGACATCATGGAAACCCTGCCCGGGCCGCTGGCCATAGGGCATGTGCGCTATTCCACTGCCGGATCCAAAGGGCAGACCGCGATTCGCGATGTTCAGCCGTTCTTTGGCGAATTCTCGATGGGGGGCGCGGCGATTGCCCATAACGGCAACATCACCAATGCCGATGCCCTGCGCCGTGAACTGATTGAACGCGGTTCGATTTTCCAGAGCTCGTCTGACAGTGAATGCATCATTCATCTGATGGCACGGTCGCTCCAGCGCAACATCCCCGAGCGGATGGAAGACGCGCTGCGACGTGTCGAAGGCGCGTTTTCGATCGTGGCCATGACGCGGACCAAACTGATCGGTGTACGCGACCCGCTGGGTGTGCGCCCGCTTGTGCTGGGTAAGATCGGGGACGGCTGGGTGCTGAGTTCCGAAACCTGTGCGCTCGACATTATCGGTTCCGAGTTTATCCGCGAGATCGAGCCCGGCGAAATGGTTGTCATCACACCCGAGCACGGTGTGCAAAGCCATTTCCCGTTCCGCAAACAAAAGCCCCGGTTCTGCATCTTCGAACATGTCTATTTCTCGCGCCCCGATTCGATCCTGGGCGGCCGGTCGGTTTATGAAACCCGCGAAAGCATTGGCCGCGAACTGGCCAAGGAAAACCCGGTGGACGCCGATCTGGTCTGCCCTGTTCCTGATAGCGGCACCCCTGCGGCGATTGGCTATTCGCTGGAATCGGGCATCCCTTATGCAATGGGGATTATCCGGAACCAGTACATGGGTCGAACCTTCATCGAGCCGACCGAACAGATCCGCAACATGGGCGTGCGACTGAAGCTGAACGTGAACCGGGCCTTGATCCGGGGCAAACGGGTTATTCTGGTCGACGATTCCGTGGTGCGTGGCACAACCAGCCGAAAGATCAAGGAAATGATCTTGGATGCGGGCGCGAAGGAAGTGCATTTCCGCATCGCCTCTCCGCCCACTGCATGGCCCTGTTTCTATGGTGTCGACACGCCTCAGCGCGAAAAGCTGTTGGCCGCAACCATGTCGGAAGAAGAAATGCGCTCGCATCTGGGCGTGGACAGCCTGAAGTTCATTACTCTGGACGGGCTTTACCGTGCGGTTGGCGAGGCTGGCGGTCGTAATCCGGCAACACCGCAGTATTGCGATGCCTGTTTCTCGGGGGAATACCCCGTCAAACCGTCCGACATGCTGGCCAAAGGGTTCGAAATGAAGGAAGCCGCCGAATAAGATCGGCAGGGCGTTGCCGGTGACCCGCGGTCACCGGCAAAGGATCGCCCGAAGCACAATCTTCAGCTTCCATCGCTGCTTCGCAGCACTTATGTCACCACCTTCTGAACGTAACGATGAACGGGCCGGGCGATGGCCACCCGTTGAAGGGGATCATGAGTAGCAAGGCAAGTTCGGGCAAAACACCCGCTAACGTCGCCGCAACCGCGACACAGGAAAAAGCCGCCGATCTGTCCAGCGTCACGCTGATCGGGCTGAATGGCGCATCCGGGGCCTATAAAGCGCTTGTGCGGATGCCCGGTGGGCGGATCAAACAGGTTACAGCGGGCACCCGACTGACGGCCGGGAAAATCGTCGCCATCGACGAAAACGGCCTGATTCTGGAAAAAAATGGCCGCACCCGGCGGGTAGAGATGCCCGGATCCTGATAGGGGCTTGACCCCGGTCACCGGCAAGGCCAAACCGCCCGGCATGACCGATACTCCTGTTGCCCTGATCACTGGCGCGTCGCGCGGCCTTGGTGCTGCTCTGGCCGAAGCGCTGTGCGAAACCCATCATATCGTCGCCGTGGCTCGCACCACCGGCGCTTTGGAAGAACTGGATGACCGCATCCAGGCCAAAGGCGGCAGCGCCACCCTTGCACCAATGGACATCACGGTGCCTGATGCCATGGCCACGCTGTGCCGTGGCATTCATGACCGCTGGGGCAAGCTGGATCTGTGGCTGCATACCGCGATCCATATCACCCACCTGACACCCGCCGTTTTCATCGATGCCAAGGACTGGGAAAAATGCAACGCGATCAACACAACCGCCGTGTCGGTGCTGATCCCCTATGTTGCGCCTTTGCTGGGCGATGACGGTCAGGCCGTGTTTTTTGATGACCCCCACGCAGGTGAGAAGTTTCATGGCATCTATGGCGCCACCAAGGCAGCGCAGATCGCACTGGCGCGCAGTTGGCAGGCCGAGACTGTGAAGACAGGCCCCCGCGTACATGTGCTGCAGCCCCGGCCGATGGCCACAGCCATCCGTGCGCGGGTGCATCCGGGCGAAGATCGCAGCGCGCTGGCGACCCCCGCCAGTGAGGCCGCACGCTTGCTGGCGCAGCTCTGACGCACGGAAATGGCCCTGACGGGCCATGCCGTTGGCAAGAGTATTTTGAAAGAGAAGAAACGCGCTTGCTTGCCCAGCCTGTCAACGGCGTCTATCAAAGCTCAAACAAGGCGGGATTTCATGCGTATATTAGTGACCAACGATGACGGCATCAATGCACCGGGTTTAACCGTGCTGGAAAAGATTGCCGCAGATCTGGCGGGCCCCGACGGTGACGTCTGGGTCTGCGCACCGGCCTTTGAACAGTCCGGGGTTGGACACTGCATCAGTTATACCCACCCGATGATGATCGCCAAGCTGGACGACCGCCGCTATGCCGCCGAAGGCAGCCCGGCTGATTGCGTTCTGGCCGGGCTGCATGACGTCATGGGCGGTGATCGACCCGATCTGGTTCTGTCCGGTGTGAACCGGGGTAACAACTCGGCCGAGAACGCGTTGTATTCAGGCACCTTGGGCGGCGCCATGGAGGGTGCGTTGCAGGGCATCCCGTCAATGGCGCTGTCGCAGTATTATGGCCCGCGCAATCTGACACTGGAGAACCCGTTTGAGGCCGCCGAACAGCATGGTGCCGATCTGATCCGACGGATCCTTGCGGCCCACCCTGCTCAGGACGACAGCTATCAGGTGTTCTACAACATCAACTTCCCACCAGTTCCGGCAACTGAGGTCAAAGGCAACCGGATCGCGCCGCAGGGCTATCGCGGACACGGGCGGTTCCTGACGGAACCTCATTCATCGCCGTCAGGCCGTCAGTTTGTCTGGATCAAGGGCTCGCAGCAGCATGACCCCACAGCCCCCGGAACCGATGCGGCGGCCAATCTGGATGGCTATACCTCGGTCACGCCGATGCGTGCCGATCTGACAGCGCATGACCTTTTGGGGCCGTTGAAGGCCATCGAATGACCGGACCCCCACCCGAAACCAAGATGCAGTTCCTGTTCGCGCTCCGCTCAAAGGGTGTGACGGACACACGCGTGCTGAACGCCATGGAAGAGATCGATCGCGGCCCGTTCGTGCGTGGCATCTTTTCCGAGCGCGCCTATGAGGACATGCCCCTGCCCATCGCCTGCGGGCAGACCATCAGCCAGCCATCGGTTGTGGGCATCATGACTCAGGCGCTGGACGTGCAGCCGCGTGACAAGGTGCTCGAGGTCGGCACGGGGTCGGGATATCAGGCCGCGATCCTCAGTCGGTTGGCCCGCCGGGTCTATACCGTCGAACGCCACACCCGGCTGGTGCGCGAATCCCGTGAGATTTTTGAGACGCTGGGCCTGGTCAACATCACCACGATGGTTGCCGACGGATCGCATGGATTGCCCGATCAGGCCCCATTTGACCGGATTATTGTCACCGCAGCCGCCGAAGACCCACCGGGGCCTCTCTTGGCGCAGCTTAAGATTGGCGGTATCATGGTCGTGCCAGTCGGCCAGTCCGACACCGTTCAAACCCTGATCCGGGTGCGGCGTGGCGAGGACAGATTTGAGTATGATGAAATCCGGCCCGTGCGGTTTGTGCCGCTGCTTGAAGGGCTGGGCAAGGACATCTGAGTAACACGTAAGCCCCCGGTCAACAGGGGGCGAGTTTTGAGGAACAGCAATGCAGATCCCCGTTCGGACGCCCTCTATCCGCCTATGTGCAGCGGTTTCCGCCTTTGCCCTGATGGCAGCCTGTAACGAACCGCTGGATTTCGATCTGCGCGGCAAAGTCGGCGGGTTTTCAACCGCGCCTGCCGCGCTGGCGGTGTCGACAACCGACCGCCCGGAAGCCGACGATCGTGGTATCATTTCGTACCCCAGCTATCAGGTCGCCGTATCCCGGCGCGAGGACAGTGTGGCGGATGTTGCTGCCCGGATCGGACTGCCCGCAGACGAGTTGGCGCGGTATAACGGTATGGAAGTCACTGACAAACTGCGCGAGGGCGAGATCCTTGCCCTGCCCCGTCGAGTGTCTGAGCCAGCAGCCGGAACGCCGGGATCGATTGATATTGCCTCGCTGGCCGGTGACGCCATCGACAGCGCACCGGACACCACTCCGGTGACCACCACCACGTTGGAGCCTGTGTCTGCCGAGGTCTTGAAGGCGGCCGAACCGGTGCGCCATAAGGTCGACCGGGGTGAAACCGCATATACCATCTCGCGTCTCTATCAGGTGCCGGTGGAATCGCTGGCCGAATGGAACGGGCTTGGGTCGGACTTTGCCGTACGTGAAGGTCAGTATTTGCTGATCCCGATCAAGAACCAGCCTGCCCCTACGACCGCTGCTCCGGTCGAGGCCGCCGCTGTGACCCAGCCCGGTGCAGGGTCGCCGACGCCGACGCCACCAAGCGCGACGCAGCCTTTGCCGGATGAGGTCGTGGACGCAGAACCGCCTGAAACCCCGGACGTGTCGGTGGGCGAACCGAGCAAGGCCAGCAGCGCTGCGATGTCTTTGCCGGTGCAAGGCAAGATCATCAGCACCTATTCCAAGGGCAAAAACGACGGGATCGACATTGCCGGGTCAGCTGGTGGTAGTGTTTCGGCCGCCGAGTCCGGTTCGGTAGCGGCGATCACCAAAGATGCAGATCAGATCCCGATTATCGTGCTAAAGCATGATACCGGCCTTCTGACAGTCTATGCCAATGTTGAAAATATCACTGTAAACAAAGGTGATAGCGTGAAACGCGGGCAGAAGATCGCCAGCTTGCGCAGCGGCGATGACGCTTACGTCCACTTCGAAGTCAGGGACGGATTTGATAGCGTCGATCCAATGCCTTACCTGCAATAGACCGCTTCTGACGAAGCCTTGAGTTGACGGCCACTGGATTTGGCGGAGAATGGGTTTGAACCCTTGTCAGGAGACTTTGTTTTGAAACCTTTCACCCCTTTGACCGCCCTGTTTTTTGTCGCAAGTACCGCCGGTGCCATGGCCTGCCCTTGGGCCGGCGGCACTTTTGAGGGCAACAACAATCAGGTCACAGTCGAATTCACCGTCAACGCGGATTGCACGATGGTTTCATTTCAGTCTACCGGCAGCGCAGGTTTCCAACCCCCTGATACGCCAGAAGATTTCGCGATGGTGCCTGGCAAGTATGGCTGGGATTCCGAAATGCACGGGGTGACAACGACCTTCCAGACCAAAGGCAAGATCGTGGATTTCAACGGCCCCGGCGTCACCACACGCCTGCACGTCGATCCGAAATAAACACTCAATGACAGGTGGTTAGCTTGTCAGGCTAATGCCTTGGCGTCCCGCCAGATCGACAAAGAACTGCCAGGCAACCCGGCCCGATCTTGCGCCGCGTGTTGCCTGCCATTCGATCGCTTCAGCGCGCAGGGTCTTGGCAGCGACTTTCACACCATATGCTGTGCAATAGCGGTCGATCATCGCAAGATACTCATCTTGCGAACACGGATGAAAGCCCAGCCACAATCCAAACCTGTCGGACAGTGAGACCTTTTCTTCCACGGCTTCGGAGGGGTTAATCGCGCTTGAGCGTTCGTTTTCGATCATGTCACGCGGCATCAGGTGGCGGCGGTTGGACGTTGCATAGAACACAACGTTGTCGGGACGCCCTTCGATGCCACCGTCCAGCACCGCTTTGAGCGACTTGTAATGCTGGTCGTCATGGGTGAACGACAGGTCGTCGCAAAACAGCACAAACTGGTGCGGAGCTGCGCGCAGGTGGTTCAGCAGACGCCCCACTGACGGCAGGTCTTCACGCTGGAGTTCGACCAGTTTCAGGTTCGGGTGATCTGCCTCAACCTCGGCATGTATTGCTTTGACAAGGCTCGATTTTCCCATCCCGCGCGACCCCCAGAGAAGGGCGTTGTTGGCGGCAAATCCCGAGGCGAACCTGCGGGTGTTATCCAGCAGCGTATCGCGCGATCTGTCGATCCCGACGAGAAGATCCAGCCCAACGCGGTTGACCTCGGGAACCGGTACAAGCCGGTCGGGTTCGACGTGCCAGACAAAAGCCGTGGCCGAATTGAAATCGGGGGCGGCCATCGGTGCCGGGGCCATCCGCTCCAAAGCTGAAGCAATGCGGGCCAACGCGTCCTGATCCATGTTCTGATCCTTGTCTGTTGCGACGCGTTTCAAAGCATTTTCTGACCCGGGCGGCAAGGCCCCGGCGTTTGGGTTGTCATCTGTTTTTGACCGTTTTGTACCGCCTTCAAAACCGGGATTGTCCGTTTTGTACATCGGCTTTGCGGCCTGCCGGAGACAAGGCGCGAAGACGGCGTGCCCGGATCGGCATCACAAAGCTCGACTGGTTCGTGATTTCAAGTCAGAGTGACGGCAACTTCAGCGTTGGGAGGCGCGTATGGATTTTCTGACTGACCCGTTCCTAGTGGACCCGTCCCGAATCGAGGGGCCCGTTCTTGTGACCGGTGCCGGAGGCTGCATCGGTTCGTGGACTGTTGCGGTTCTTGCGCGGTCGGGTGTCGAGGTTGTCGCCTTTGATCTTCGCGATGACCGGACCCGCCCTGCGCTGGTGATGGGGGAAGATCTGGCCCGGACCCTGACCTGGGAGGCTGGCGACATCACCGATGCCGACGGGCTGAACGAGATCTGCGACCGCCATGGTGTTCGCTCCATCATTCATTTGGCCGGATTGCAGGTTCCGTTTTGCAAGGCGAACCCTGCCGCCGGGGCGCGGGTGAATGTCGAAGGGACCATTAACGTTCTGGAAACGGCGCGCCGGTTAGAGTTGAAGCGGTTGGCCTATGCCAGCAGTTCGGCGATTTACGGGATGCCCCCGGGCGAAGGTCGTCTGTCGACGCTGTATGGGGCCTATAAGCTGGCCAACGAATACTCGGCCAAGGTGTTCTGGCTGGACTGGGGCGTGCCTTCGGTCGGGATCCGACCCAACGTGGTTTATGGCGTAGCGCGGGATCAGGGGCTGACATCGGGGTTCAGTGCTGGTCTGGCCCATGCGGTGCGCGGCGAGGCGTTCGAGATCGGTCTTGGTGGTCCGATCAGCTGGCTTTACGCGGGTGAGGCCGCCGCTGCGTTTATCGCCGCGATCAGCCAGGATGGCGCGGACGCGCCGGTGTTTGATCTGAACGGGGCGTGCATGACGATAGAAGACGGGATTGAGATCCTGACAGGTCTGATGCCCGATCATCAGGTGACCACGACGGGCACCCTGTTGCCGATCCCCGGGGATCTGGATGACGCACCGATCCGGGCACATGTGGGCGCGTACCCGTCGGTGACGCCCGAGGAGGGTATCCGCCAGACCCTGAGGGCGTTTCGGCAGTTGCAGGCTGAGGGTCGTTTGCCGGTTTAGGCGGATTCCAGCGGGCCGCCCTGAACCGTGATCCGGTTCATATAGCGGCGATGGCCGTGGTAATCGTTGATTGCCTTGTGCCACGTCGCGCGGTTGTCCCACATGGTGACGTCGCCCGTCTTCCAGCGCACCCGGCACTGGAATTCGGGTTTCTGGCAGTGGTCATAGAGCATATTCAGGATGGCGTCGGATTCAGGTTGGGTCAGCCCGTCGATCTGCGTGGTGAATTGCGGGTTCACGAACAATCCGGGGCGGCCTGAAAGCGGGTGTTTGATCACGACCGGATGCAGGGCGTCTTGGGTGGCGTTGTCGGCGTTGCCGACCCGGCCGGTTCTGGACGCATCGGATTTGGACTGACTGGCGCCGAACACATGGCGCGACGAATGCCACGCGTGCAACCCGTCGAGCAGGCTTTTGAAGCGATCTGACAGCGCGTCATAGGCCGCAGCCATCGAACAGAACACCGTATCGCCACCAACTTCGGGGATTTCGATGCCATAAAGGATCGAGCCCATGGCCGGTTCCTGATCATAGGCGTGATCGGTGTGCCAGACCTCGCCAATGGCGCCGGTCTGGTCAGGTTCTTTCAGAACGATGGCGATTTCAGGATGGGTGTCGAGCGCGGCAAAAAAGCGGTTCACGTTGATGTCCCCCCAGCGCCGCGCAAAGCGCAGGTGGTCGTCGGGCGTGAGGCTTTGGGCGCGGATCGTGATCACGGAGTGGTCGATAAACGCCTGCCGGATCGCGTCGAACTGATCAGGGTCGGTCAGATCTGCATCAAGGATTTCTGCGCCGAGTGCCCCGGTCAGTGGTCGTATTTTCATGTGAGCCTCTCATGTCAGGCGGTATCGGACCTGCCTGTCACAGCATTGACGCAACGGCAGGCGTGATCAAGGCAGAATGGCTTGACCTTCCATCTGGTGGAAACCTTACACCTTGGGAAAAAGGGGTTTTGGTATGAAGAAACAGATCTGGTGGGGTGCCGCTGCTGTGGTCGGACTGGGCGTTGGGGGCTGGGCCTTGTTGCCGCAGGAAAAAGAGCCCGCGCAGGTGGCCGATGCCTTGGTAGACATCTCGCTGCCCGCGTCTTTGACCACCAGTGCACAGGTCGGGAAAACCATGTTCGAGGCGAAATGCGCGGCCTGTCATGGTATCAATGCCGTTGGTCGCAACGGCGCTGCGCCGCCGCTGGTTCACAAGATTTACGAACCTTCGCACCATGGCAACGAATCGTTTCAGCGGGCCGTGGCGATGGGCGTGAAAAGCCATCACTGGCGGTTTGGGAACATGAGGCCGATCGAGGGGCTGACACGGGGTGATGTCACGCAGATTGTCGCCTACATCCGGGAACTTCAGCGCGCCAACGGGATCAACTGAACCGTTTCGCGACACCAGCATCTAACAGACAGGAGACCTGGCCATGCGCCCAGCAACGTATCTTTGCATCGTGCCAATTATCGCGGCGACCGCCGTGTTTGCCCATTCAGGCGTGAAGGATCCGACCGTGATGGCGCGCATGCAGAACATGGGCACCATCGGAGAGAACATGAAAGTCATCGGTCAGATGATGAAAAAGGAAATCCCGTTTGATGCTGTGGCCGCGCAGGTTGCGGCGGGCAATATTGCGGCGGCAGCCAGCCTTACGGTCGCGAAATTCGAAGACCCGGCGACCGATCCCAAATCCGAGGCCCTGCCCGCGATCTGGGAGGATTTTGCCGATTTCTCGACCAAAGCCTCGGATCTGGAGACTGTCGCCCGGACACAGGCCGGTACGATAGGCAGCTATGACGATCTGCGCGGGGCGGCCGGCGCATTGGCAGGGGCCTGCAAGGCCTGCCATTCGCGGTACAAGGCGGATTGAGGCGGGTGTTCTGAAAGACAAGAAAGGCGCGCCTGTGAGGGCGCGCCTTTGGAATGTGCCGCCCGCTTGCGCGGGGATGAAGGGGGTTTACTTGGTGTCTTCGTCGAATTCGTCCATCAGCGGATCATCGAAGTCTTCATCTTCGTCGTCATAGTACCCTTCGGCCCGAAGCTTTGCTTCGCGCTTGGTTTCGACGCGTCTGACAAGGAAGATCGAGACCTCGTAAAGGCCGTAAACCACGACGAACAGGATCACCTGAGTAATGACGTCCGGTGGGGTCACAAGGGCCGCCAGAACAAGGATCGCGACCACAGCGTATTTTCGCACCGCGCCCAGCCCTTCGGCGCTAACCAGCCCGGCCTTGCCCATCAGGGTCAGCAGAACCGGTAGCTGGAAGCACAGGCCGAAGGCCACGATGAATTTGATCGTCAGGTTCAGATATTCCTGCGCAGAGCCCTGGAACACCACCGAAAGCGGCGCGGCGTTCATTGACCCATCCGCCAGAACCTCGCCTTCGGCCCCGAATTGCTGGAAGCCAAGGAAGAAGTCATAGGCCAGCGGCGTGACAACGTAGAAGGCAAAGCTGGCGCCCAGCAGGAACATGAAGGGCGAGGCAATCATGAACGGCAGGAACGCACCCTTTTCGTTCTTGTAGAGCCCGGGGGCCACGAACCGCCACATCTGCATCGCAAGGTAGGGGAACGACAGGATCAGACCGCCCAGAAGCGAGACTTTGATCGCGACAAAGAAGCCTTCCTGCGGCGAGATAAAGATCAGGTCGCAGTCCTGTCCGCGCTCGGACAGAACCTGGCACAGCGGGTCGGTCAGAAAGTTGAAGATCGGCGTTGCGACCGTGAAACAGATGATCATGCCGACCAGAAAGGCCACGACGCAGTGGATCAGCCGGGTGCGCAGTTCGGCCAGATGCTCGATCAGCGGGGCCGAGCTGTCGTCGATCTCGTCTTCGATTTGGCTCATGTCTTGGTCTCGCTGTCTGGAGTCGTGAGCGCGGCTTCGGCCTCATCCGCCTTGGCCAGCGCATCGGCGGCTTCTTTCGCCTTGCGTTCGGCGGCGGCGCGGGCGGTGGCGGCCTGGATCTTCTTGGTGTCTTCGGCCCGCTGGGCGGCCAGCTTGCCGGTTTCACTGTCGGGATCAAACTTGGTCGGATCCAGATCCTTGGTCAGATCGCTGGCAGCCTTCTTGACGCTGTCCATTGCGCTGCCGACAGGATTGGTGGCCGTTTTCAGGCCCTTCTGGATGTCGCTGACACCCGCCTCGTCGGCCGCGTCATGCATGGCACGGCTGAATTCGCGCGCCATACCGCGGGCCTTGCCGACCCAGCGCCCGATATTGCGAAACAACACCGGCAGATCCTTCGGCCCCACGACGATCAACGCCACGATGCCGATGACCAAAAGTTCGGTCCACCCCAGATCGAACATGTGTGATTACACCTTGTCTTTGTCAGTCTCGGAGACGATTTCGGCGTCAGGTGTGATGTCTTTGGCGGTTTCCGAGGCATCGTCTTCCAGCTCTTGCGCGCCTTCGTTGATGCCCTTTTTGAAGGATGTGATGCCTTTGCCGACTTCGCCCATGAGCGAGCTGATTTTGCCCCGGCCAAACAGGACCAGAACGACGACGGCGATCAGAAGGATGCCGGGAAGGCCGATATTGTTGAGCATGTCTTTCTCCTTGATGACGCGCGCGGACGGCCCCGCGCGATAAATTTTCGGTCTTTGGTCTAGCCCCGTGACGCATGGCGCGAAAGCGGCAATGGGCTTGCACCGGGGCGATTCCGGCCCGTTTTGCGGTTTGGGCGGATGCGCCTGACATCAACTGACAGGTTTATGTCAGTTGATGATCTCTATGACAGCCACATGGAGCCAAATCAAGGAGAGACCCATGACCACCTCACCCCAAATCGCGGAAATCGTCACCTTCCGTCTGGCGGCAGGCGCTGGCGAAGCTGCCTTTGTCGAGGCCGCCGCCAGCGTGGAAACCATGCTGACCACGTCTGGCCAGATGCTGGCGCGCACCCTGTCAAAATCCCCGGACGGAACGTGGAGTGATCATATTGTCTGGTCAGATGAAGCAGCAGCCCGCGCTGCGGCAACAGAAGTCATGCAAAGCCCGGCCTGTGCGCCCTTCATGTCGTTGATCGACCCGGACAGTGTCCAGATGAGCCATGGCACCATCGCGCGGCGGATGGACGAAACCAGCACTTAATGGCAGGGTCGGCCCATGCGCCGCACCGATCGCCTGTTCGACATTATCCAGATCCTGCGCGACGGTCAGCTGCACCGCGCGCAGGACATTGCCGACCGGCTGGAAGTCTCGGTGCGCACGATCTACCGCGACATGGATACGCTGGCGGCCAGCGGCATCCCGGTCGAAGGTGAACGCGGCGTCGGCTATATGGTGCGCGAGGCGATCACCCTGCCCCCGCTGACGCTGACCCCGGCTGAACTTGAAGCTTTGAACCTTGGTATGGCGATTGTCGCCGAGGCTGCCGACCCGGATCTGAAAGCCGCCGCGCAGTCGCTGGCTGACAAGGTCGATGCCGTGTTGCCCACCCAGACCATAGCCGAGGCCGAGGCGTGGAAATTCGCGGTGTATCCGTTTGCAGACGCGGCGCGCGGGTTCGCGCATATGGCGACCCTGCGCAGCGCCATCAAGGGTCGCCAGAAGCTGCGCCTGTCGTATCGTCGGATCGATGGCACCCTGACCGACCGGGTGATCCGGCCTTTGCACATGGAGTACTGGGGGCGCGTCTGGACTCTGACCGCATGGTGCGAATTGCGGTCCGATTTCCGGGTGTTTCGGGTTGATCTGGTCGAAGACTCGACGGCGTTGCCGGAATTGTTCGTCGATGACCCCGGCAAAACCTATGACGACTATCTGGCCTGGCAGAAAACCACAGTGACGGGAGCGGCCGATGGCCCATGACAACACGGTGATCCACAGTTTCAACCTGCCCGGTGAGTCGGTATGCGTCGATGTGTTTCACCGCCCCGACGGCAGCTTTGGCTTTGAAGAATTCCGCCGCGATCCCGAAGACATGCGCGGCTGGTACCCAATCGGCATGTTCAGCCCGCAGGTGTTTGAAGAGGCAGAAGGCGCATTGGCGGCTGCCAAAGCCGCCGTGCACTGGCTGGAAGACGTCGTGCAACAGTAAGGCGCGTCAGCCCAGTTCGAAGCTGGTCACGCCAAAGATATGCTCCAGATCAACTTCGGGCGCTGGCCCGCGATACATGCGGGCGGTTTCAAAGACCGGTGACAGACCCAGATGTTCGGCCAGGGCCACAGCAGGCGCATTCGGCTCCGGCACATCCAGAAACACCTCGTCATCTGGGTCAAGATCCTTGGTCAACGCGGCCAGCACCGCCCGCGCGACGCGGTCCGAGGCCGCAACCAAAGGCCCGATCTTGTGTCCGGCCCGGCAGGGTCGCAGCGTGGCAAACCCCGTCAGCCGCTCGCCCTCAAAGGCGGCAACAGTCCTGTGCCCCTCGGCCCCCAGCCACGCCTTCCAGAATGTGGGTCGCGGCGCGGGAAACACGCGACGATCCATCTGTTCTAACGCGGCAAAGGGTGCGTCGGCAGGCCTGACATCCATTGCCGGGCTGTCCATGCGACCTGCGCGCCCGCCGAACCGTATGTTGCGGTACGCCAGATCGAACCCGGATTTGCGGTAATTGTCCTGCTGATCGACCACCCCGTCCAGCCCGACAACCCGGTCCCCGGCATGGGCCAGCGCATCCTGCCACAAACGGTACCCCATTCCCTGCCCGCGTTCGCCTGGCGTGACGATATAAAACCCAAGAAACGCGAAAGTCGGATCATAATTCACAACCGAGATCGACGCGACCAGCCGGTCATCCAGCCACCCGCCCCAGAACCCGTCCGGATCGACACGTTCAAAGCAGTCCATATCGCGGATGCCGGGGTTCCAGCCTTCGGACGCGGCCCAGTCCACAGCTTGCACCCGATCCGTTGGCGTCATCACTCCGGTCCGATACATCGCGCGCTCCTGCTTCTTTCTTGTTCCAAATACCCGCGCCGCAGGCCCGCCGCGTCAGCGGCGTTCAGCAAGGCTCAGGTCGGGAACACGAAACAGCGATTGCGCCGCACGGTCAACCACATGACCCGGCCCTTTTCGGGCAGAAACACGTTGGGCACCGTGGCTTTCAGGAGTGACCCGTCATGATCCATGCGGAATTCGACAAGGCTTTCGTGGCCCAGAAATCGGGCCCGTTCGACCACGCCGCGCGCGGCGACCCCGTCGGATGGGGTTGGCAAGGGTCCTGATCCATTGCGGTCAAAGTCCAGCTTCACATGCTGGGGGCGGAACACGATGTCGACCTTGGTGCCATCGGGAAAGCCCGGGGCAAGGAACTGGCCAAACGCGGTCTGGGCCAATGCGCCATTCACCTCGGACTGCAATACATTGATATCGCTGAAAAACGCGACCGCAGCACGATCCGCCGGGCGGGTATAGACGTTATAAGGCGCGCCGCGCTGAACGATCTGGCCGTCGCGCATCAAGGCAATCTCATCGGCCATGCGCATCGCCTCTTCCGGCTCGTGCGTGACCAGCAGAACGGCCGTGTCTTCGTCTTTCAACAAGCTAAGCGTTTCGTCGCGGATGCCGTCGCGCAGGCGATTGTCGAGACCGGAAAACGGTTCGTCCATCAGCATGATCCGGGGGCGCGGGGCCAATGCACGGGCCAGCGCAACGCGCTGTTGCTCCCCCCCCGAAAGCTGGTGCGGATAGCCATCGATGTGGCGCATCAGATCGACACGCTCAAGCAAGGCTTCGACGCGAGCGCGCTTTTCGGCGCGGGTGCCCTTGCGCAGGCCAAAGGCGACGTTGTCGGCAACGCTGAGATGCGGGAACAGCGCGAAGTCCTGAAACATCAGGCCGATTTCGCGTCGCTCGGGCGGGACGCGAAAGATCGTGTCGCAGACCAGTTTGCCATCAACCCAGATTTCGCCCGAATCCTGCATTTCGACCCCGGCGATGATCCGCAATGTCGTGGATTTGCCGCACCCGGATGGCCCCAGAAGGCAGGTCACCTGCCCCGCGCTGATCGTCAGAGACACGTCATCCACCACCTGACGCCCGTCGAACGAACACTTCAGGTTCTTGATTTCCAGCCGCGGCGGCTGAGGTGGTCGTTTCGTCTGTGGCAAGGTCACGGACAGATGGGCCTCACTGGCATTCCCGATAAAAATCATCAGGCTGAACGGGCAGATAGCAACCCCGCCGGATCACTGCAAGAGTCCATCGCCCGATCACGTGGGCAACGCGGGCTCTAACATGAACCCGGTCGCCGCGCGGACCTGTCCGTTGATCTGAATTTCCAGCCGATGCGCCCCCGGTACCAGCTGAAATGTGGTTGCATCGCCTTTCATGCGGTGGCGCTTGGTCAACACCAGCGGCGTACCGGGCTGTGCAGTCGTTTGCTTCAGTTTGAAGACTTTGGCCGACACTTTGCCACCCGGGCGTTGAAAATGAAGGACATAATCCACCAGCACCGGCGTGTCGGTCGGTGCCGTGATCTGGCACTCGAACTCAAGCACCTCTCCGATCCGGACCGGATCTGTCCGGATGGTCACGTCAGCCTGAATGTCAGCTACGGGATCATAGCCCAGAACCTGCAAGGCCCGTGGTGTGCCGGATTTCACAAGGCTGCGCAGGGCGTGGCGGGTCATCCAGTTCAGTTCGGCGGGGGTTTGACGGCCCTCGTCGGTCCAGCCCTGCAATCTGTCGATGACAGTATCCGGCGCGCTCTTGGCGATGTCGTTCAGGTGGTTGGCGATGGACCGGGTGACATAGCGCGTCGGGTCAGCATGCAACCTGTCCAGCAGAGCAAGCGGCACCAGCGGGTCCAGCGCGATGCCCTGCCCCCATGGCAGGCGCGGCCGGGTGCCTTCGCTGACCAGCCGGCGCACATGGTAGTTGGGATGGTCGGTCCACACATGCAATTGCGCCAGTGTCAGGTCGGGCCAGCGGTTCAGCATCGGGCGCAGCGCCCATTCCATCGAGAACCGTTGGGTGATCTGACTGAGAAGGTCCAGTGTCAGGTCCGGATGGTCGTCCAGCCCACGCAGAACCACCAGTTCGCCAAGCGGCGCGAAAATGAAATCGCCAAAATCATCATCCGTCAGTGTCGGGTCCAGCGGCGGTGGCAGCGCGGTAACAAGGGTTGGAGCGATGTCCGGCAAAGGCCCTGGCAGGTGTTGACCCAGACACTCGGCAATCCAGACGATGCGCTGTTTCAATTCCAGATCGGGCAACCGGGTCATGACTGTCGCCGAGAACCCGTTTGCGTCAAACTCAGGCGCCGCGGATTGGAAAAGGCCCGCCAGATAGCGGACCTTTTCGGCGTTGAACAGTTGGTCTTTGAGGGAAAACCCCTGAGCCATTCCAGCGCTGCCTTACATGGTCAGATTGGTAGCACCGCCATCCAGCAGCCAGTTTTGCCCGACAATGAACCCGGCGTTTTGCGAGCATAGGAACGCGCAGGCGGCGCCGAATTCTTCAATCGTGCCATAGCGTTGCACCGGAATCGTGGCCTGACGACGGGCGCGGGCCTCATCAATTGTGATGCCTTCGTTCTGAACGACCGTGTTATCCAGCGAGGCGGCGCGATCCGTGTCATGCAGGCCTGGCAGCAGGTTGTTGATGGTCACGCCGCTGGCGGCGACCTGACGCGAGGTGCCTGCGACATAGCCGGTCAGCCCGGTTCGGGCGGCATTTGACAGACCCAGCACCGGGATCGGTGCGCGTACCGCCTGACTGGTGATGTTGACCACACGGCCCCAGCCACGCTCCATCATGCCCGGCACCAGCCCTTTGATCAGGGCAATGGGGGTCAGCATGTTGGCATCAAGCGCCTTGATGAAATCGTCGCGATCCCAATCGGTCCACATGCCCGGAGGTGGGCCGCCCGCGTTGTTCACAAGGATATCAGCCGCCCCTGCGGCCTCCAGCATCGCGGCCTGACCGTCGGCGGTGGTGACGTCGATGGCCACGGTGGTGACCGTAACACCGAAATCGGCGCGGATCTGTTCGGCGCTGGCCTCCAAAGCGTCAGCCCCACGCGCGTTCATGATCAGATCGACGCCTTCGGCGGCCAGTGCCCTGGCACAGCCCAGCCCCAATCCCTTGCTGCTGGCACAGACCAATGCGCGTTTTCCCGCGATTCCAAGATCCATTCTGGTTCTCCTGTTGAGCTTGTTTAGTGATCGTTTATCATCATCGGCGGATACATTGCCAGTATTTGACCGGGCATTCGTCCGAGATATGACACAATCAGATTGCATTTTCAGTGCTAAGCACTAATTCAATCTATGCTTGTGTTCCCGAGCCTTCGACATGGATGACAATACTGCCGTGACATATTTCCGAGTTCCGACCCAGTCCATTCCTGTCTACCGCGCCGAAGCGTTCGCGGTGACCGATGGTGCCAATCTTGGCGATGAAATCATGCCTTTGGACGAATTGGTTTTCGATGACATCTATCGGCTGGATCCCCACGCCCCGCGTTTGCGGCTGGGGGTGATCGCGCGACCCAACGGCACGTTTCGCATCGGCGAAGGCAGCGAAACCGGTCGGCCCGGCGCAGATCTGCATCTGGACAGCGCCCTGCATTTCATGTCGCCCGACGGAAAGTCGCTGGATATTCTGATCCTGGTCGAACTTGACGACGATGCGCATATCGACGCTGTGTACCTGCTGCCTCTGGCGCCGCTGGTCCCGGGCAAGGATTACGCGCTGGTTGGTGGCGATCACGACAGCGCGCGGCGCAAACTGGCCGAGGTGGCCTGTGTGTCGTTCACGCGCGGCACCCGGATCACCATGGCCAATGGCGCACTGATCCCGATCGAAGACCTGAAGGTCGGCGACCGCGTGCTGACCCGCGATGACGGTCCGCGTGCGGTGCGGTGGATCGGGCAATCCACGGTTCGCGCGGTGGGGGCGCTGGCCCCGATTGTGATTACCGCCGGAACCATGAACAACGAAGGCGATCTGGTGGTCAGCCCGGACCACCGGCTGTTCGTCTATCAGCGCAGCGACGAAATTGGCGCCGGCCAACCCGAGGTGCTGGTCAAGGCCCGGCATCTGGTGAACGACGACACGGTGTATGTGCAGGAAGGCGGATTTGTCGAATACTTCCAGATCCTGTTTGACCGGCACCACATCATCTATGCCGAAGGGATCGCTGCCGAATCCATGCTGATTGACCCGCGCACAAAGTCGGCTTTGCCGGACGGCGTGTTGGACGAACTGGGCGGGTTGGTATCATCGCAACGCGACGGCAGTCATGGGCTGGAGGTGCAGAAATCCCTGCTGGACCGCCCCGACGCGGCAGAACTGTTGCGACGCGCGTCGACCAAGTAAGCGGCCTTGGCGCAGCGGGCGCCCTGTTTTCCTTGCGTGCCCCCGCAACCTTACCTATATGCCCGCACATGTTGGACACCTCTTCGAACCGCCCCGATCTGCCGCCTGAAATTGCGCGGCGTCGCACCTTTGCTATCATTTCGCATCCGGATGCGGGCAAAACCACGCTGACTGAAAAGTTTCTGCTGTTCGGCGGCGCTATTCAGATGGCTGGTCAGGTGCGCGCCAAGGGCGAAGCCCGCCGGACGCGGTCGGATTTTATGCAGATGGAAAAGGACCGGGGCATTTCGGTGTCAGCCTCGGCAATGTCGTTTGATTACAAGGACTTTCGGTTCAATCTTGTCGACACGCCCGGACACTCGGATTTTTCGGAAGACACCTATCGCACGCTGACGGCGGTGGATGCGGCCGTAATGGTGATCGATGGCGCCAAGGGGGTGGAAAGCCAGACCCGCAAGCTGTTCGAGGTCTGCCGGTTGCGCGACCTGCCGATCCTGACCTTCTGTAACAAGATGGACCGCGAAAGCCGTGACGTCTTTGAGATCATTGACGAAATCCAGGAAAACCTTGCGATTGACGTGACACCGGCCAGCTGGCCCATCGGTCAGGGCGCGGATTTTGTCGGGTGTTACGACATCCTGCACGACCGGCTTGAATTGATGGACCGCGCCGACCGTAACCGCGTCGCGGAAAGCATTGAAATCAAAGGGATTGATGACCCGGCGTTGGTTGAGCATGTGCCTGCGCATCTGTTGGAAAAGTTCCTCGAAGAGCTTGAGATGGCGCGCGAATTGCTGCCGCCGCTGGACCCTCAGGCGTTGCTGGATGGTACGCTGACGCCAATCTGGTTCGGGTCTGCAATCAATTCGTTCGGGGTCAAGGAATTGATGGACGGGATCGCCGAATACGGCCCCGAGCCACAGATTCAATCGGCGCTACCACGTCAGATTTCTCCTGAAGAAACAAAGGTCTCCGGCTTTGTCTTCAAGGTTCAGGCCAACATGGATCCCAAACACCGCGACCGGGTTGCGTTTGTGCGGATGGCCAGCGGGCATTTCAAACGTGGGATGAAGCTGACCCATGTACGGACCAAGAAACCGATGTCGGTTTCAAACCCTGTGCTGTTTCTGGCGTCGGACCGGGAACTGGCGGAAGAGGCCTGGGCCGGGGATATCATCGGGATTCCGAACCACGGGCAGCTGCGCATCGGCGACACGCTGACCGAAGGCGAGGCGTTGCGGGTGTCCGGCATCCCCAGCTTTGCACCGGAATTGTTGCAGAATGTGCGCGCCGGCGACCCGCTGAAAGCCAAGCATCTGGAAAAAGCGTTGATGCAATTTGCCGAAGAAGGCGCGGCAAAAGTGTTCAAACCGTCAATCGGATCGGGGTTCATCGTGGGCGTCGTCGGGCCTTTGCAGTTCGAAGTGCTCGCCTCGCGGATTGAAATGGAATACGGGCTGCCGGTGCGGTTTGACGCCAGTCAGTTCACCAGCGCGCGCTGGGTCAGTGGTGACAAGCAGGCGATCGACAAGTTCGTGAACGTCAACCAACAGCACATCGCGTACGACCATGACGGCGACATTGTATATCTGACGCGTCTGCAATGGGATATCGACCGGATTGAGCGGGATTATCCCGATCTGAAGCTGACCGCGACCAAGGAAATGATGATCTGAGTCTGGCCGACCGGGATACAGCGCGCTGGGGCACGGTTTCGACAATCCGCGCCCCATTGCGCGACATTGCCCGGTTTGCCGCCTATCATCTGGATCTGGGCGCGGCGGAAGTTCATATCTTTCTGGATGAACCCTCAGACGCAGTGGACGCGTTTTTCGAAGCGTATCCAAAGGTTTACATCACGCAGTGCAACGCTGCGTACTGGCGGGGCGTGCCAGATGCGAAGCGGTCCACGCATCAAAGACGGCAGGCATACAATGCGTCGCGGTGCTATCGCGAGTGCGCGCTAGACTGGTTGGCCCATATTGATGTGGACGAGTTTTTGCTCTCTTCCCGCCCTTTGGTACATGCACTGGGCGCTGTGCCCCAGAATGTGACCCACGCCCGGATGCGTCCGGCCGAGTTACTGGCGCAAAGCGATGCCTTTCGGGGGCCTGCGCATTTCAAACTGCCGCGCCCGGATTGGGATGACGGGAAAGCGGCGTTGGTGGATATTTACCCTGAGTTCGGTGCTTATCTTACCGAGGGTTTTCTGGGGTATGTCGGCGGCAAGATCGTTGCGCGCACGGGGGTGAGTGACCTCCATTTCGGAATTCACGCACTGAAACAGGGTGGTCAGGTGCTGGGCGGTGGTCTTGATTTGGCGGATGTTCATGTCGGACATGCGCATGCGCCGTCGTTCGAGGCGTTTGAGCGGCATCTTGAGTTTCGGATGACAAAGGGATCGTATCGAAGAAAACCGAATGATTCCATGAAGGTTGAGGACATTGTAAAAGTTATCCGCGACACCGAAGGCCGCGCTGGCCTGCGCCGGTTCTATGATCAGATCAACCTGGCCACGCCACACTTGCTGGACCGGCTGGCCGCGCATGATATGCTGCTGACAGCGACGCTGGATCTGGATGAGAAAGTGACGCGCTGGTTCGGACCAATGCCGGAGGACGCATGACACGTTGGGGCCTTGTGGCAACAATTAGGGCCCCGGCGCGGGAGATCCTTGAATTCGCCGGTTATCATATCGAACAGGGCGCGCACCGTTTGTACATCTATCTGGATGAACCATCGGCCGACGCCGAGGCGGCGCTGAACGCGCACCCCAAGATCCGGGTGACCGTGTGTGACGACGCCTATTGGCGCAAGCTGGGCCGCAACCGCCCCGGCAAGCATCAGCTGCGCCAGACCGCAAACGCGACCCATGCCTATACGCGCAAGGCCGAGGTCGACTGGCTGATCCACATCGATGTGGATGAGTTTTTGTGGCCCGATACCCGTGTCGGTGATCATCTGGAGGCCCTGCCCGACAGCGCACTGTGCGCCCGGGTTCGCCCGATGGAGGCCTTGGCCGGGACTGATGGGTACTTCAAGGCTTTCATCCCCTCCGGACCCGACCGCGACCGGATTGTGGAGCGGCTGTACCCGACTTTTGGGCCCTATGTAAAAGGCGGGTTTCTGAGCCATGTCGCCGGAAAGCTGTTCGTGCGAACCGGGCTTGGCGCGGTGACGATCAAGATTCACAACGCGTTTCGCGGCGACGACATGAACCCCGGCCAGGTCGAACTGAGCGATGTTGCGCTGTGCCATTGCCATGCAACGTCGTGGGACCAGTGGTTTGCCGCCTATCGGTATCGGCTGCTCAAAGGGTCGTATCGCGCCGAACTGGCGCCGTCCCGCCCGCGCGACAAGGGCGGGCTTTCGATGCATGAATTGCTGAGCATGATCGAAGCCGAAGATGGCGAGGCCGGGATTCGTGCATTTCATGACGAATTATGCGCCGATACCCCACGACTGCGCGAAGCTTTGTCGCGCGAGGGATTGCTGCGGCACTGCGACCTGCAATTGAGCCATGTTTTGGCAGCGCAGTTCCCCGATTGTACCTGAATTGTTTCGATTTTTTGAACAATCGGATCCAATCGGCCAAACCCCGCGAGTTCATTTGACCAACGCCCTGCTTTTTGTTATGTCGCCGCACGAGCCGTGATGCGCAAGGGCGCAAGACCAACAGGGTCTGGCTCATCATACGTGCGGGCCCAGACAGTGTCCGCAAACTGCGGATACCCATGACAAAGTTCTCTGATCTAAATCTGAACCCGAAAGTAATGCAGGCCATCGAAGAGGCCGGATATGAAACCCCAACCCCTATTCAGGCAGGTGCCATCCCACCTGCCCTGGAAGGTCGCGACGTTTTGGGGATCGCCCAGACCGGCACCGGAAAAACGGCCAGCTTTACGCTGCCGATGATCACGATGCTGGCCCGTGGCCGCGCCCGTGCGCGGATGCCGCGCAGCCTGGTGCTGTGCCCGACCCGTGAATTGGCCGCGCAGGTTGCCGAGAATTTCGACACCTACGCCAAACATGTCAAACTGACCAAGGCGCTGTTGATCGGTGGGGTCAGCTTTAAAGAGCAGGACGCGCTGATCGATCGGGGCGTCGACGTTCTGATTGCGACTCCGGGCCGTTTGCTGGACCATTTTGAGCGCGGCAAACTGTTGTTGACCGGTGTTCAGATCATGGTGGTGGATGAAGCCGACCGTATGCTGGACATGGGGTTCATCCCCGACATCGAGCGCATTTTTTCGCTGACGCCCTTCACCCGTCAGACGCTGTTCTTCTCGGCCACCATGGCGCCCGAGATCGAGCGTATCACCGATACCTTCCTGAGTGCCCCGGCACGGATCGAAGTGGCCCGTCAGGCAACGACCAGCGAAACCATCAAACAGGCCATCGTACAGTTCAAGCCATCGCGCAAGGACCGCGAAGGCAGCGAAAAGCGCAATGTTCTGCGTGCCCTTATCGACGCGGAAGGCGACAAGCTGACCAACGCGATCGTATTCTGCAACCGTAAGACGGATGTGGATGTCTGCGCGAAATCGCTGAAGAAATACGGCTATAACGCCGAACCGATCCATGGCGATCTGGACCAGAGCCAGCGGACCCGCACGTTGGACGGCTTCCGTGAAGGCAAGCTGCGGATCCTGGTGGCGTCTGATGTCGCGGCCCGTGGTCTGGACGTGCCCAGCGTGAGCCATGTGATCAACTTCGACGTACCGTCGCACGCCGAAGATTACGTGCACCGCATTGGCCGGACCGGCCGCGCCGGACGTGAAGGCAAGGCGATCACCATCTGCACGCCGCGCGATGAAAAATATCTCGAAGCCGTCGAACGGCTGGTTCAGAACGAGATCCCGCGTCTGGAAAACCCGCTGAAGTCCGAAGCGGCCAAACCTGCGACGAAGAGCACAAGCAGCAAGAGCAGTTCGACAACGTCGTCCAAATCGTCGTCGTCGAAATCTTCGAGCCGCTCGACAAGCAGCGCATCGAAAGACGCTGAACCGAAGGCTGCAGAGCCCAAGACCACGTCATCACGCAGCACGTCGTCAAAAAGCACCTCGTCCTCTTCCAGCAGCAGCGCGTCAAAAAGCAAATCCAGCAAATCCTATTCGGATCGCAACGCACGTGGCGGCAAGGTGGTTGGCATGGGCGATCATATGCCCAGCTTCATCGCGCTGAGTTTTGAAGACCGCTACGCCAGCTGACACGCGGGCCAAGAATTTTCGACGAAAATTCTTTTGCGACCGTGCCTCAGTCGATCAAAGCGTCGGCGCGGTGCCCTGCCCGTTCATGATGGATTGGCAGGGTTCGGCCATATAACTGACGTGTGCGTTCGACGCTTCCGACCATGCCGGGGGCTTCGACATAGGAAAAGATCGCCACATAGCGCGGCGTTGGCCCGGCCAGCGGCGCGACGCGATGCAGCGCATACCGCCCCTTGAACAGTTGCAGGTCGCCCGGTTCCAGCGTCAGGGACACTACCCGGTCTGAGGTGCCGTTCAGCACGCTTGCAACGTCGTCGAATTGCTCGTTCTGCGAATCGCGGATCATCGGGACATATTCGAACTCGCCTCCGCTATCAGCGTTTTGCAGCGCGAGGGTCACCGTGAAATTGTTGGTGTCAAAATGCCAGGGAAAGCCGTTGCCCTCTTGCGCGGCATTCACGATGACGTCGGCCAAAGGGTCGGCGTAGCGGAAGAACTTGTCTTCAGGTTCCTGCAGGCAGTCGCGGATGAAGTCATCGAAGCCGTCGCTGTCGAACACACGGCGCAACGGTCCGTTCGGGGCGAAATTGTCGGCCGCGACAAAGGCGTTCGAGCGATCAAAGAACATCCGCCTTGGATCGGCCTCGGGCAAGCTGGGATCTTCGGCGGTGAAATAGGCGTTGGTGCGCGAAAAGCTGCGGTGGCCTTTGTCTGCGACCGCGTCGGCCTCGGCAACTGCGGCAGCGACGCCCTGAGGCGTCAGGAAGCCTTTGAGAACAGCGCACCCCTGTCGGGACAGATCGGCCCGGACCTGCGCCAAAATGGCGTCGCGCGCGGCGCTGTCACCGGCGATTGGATAGCGGTCGAAATCAATTCCGGTCATGGTGTCGCCCTTTCCTGATGCTGTCAGGTCAAGCGAACACCATGCAGGGGGGCCGATCTGTCGTGTTTTCGACGCCCCCGTGTCGCGTTATTGGCGCGCCAGGTCAGCTCATCCGGCTGACGATCACCGTGACTTCTGGCTTTTTGCCGATCTCGTCGTGACCAACCTTGCGGGCGATGCGTTTCAGCGCCTCTTCCAGCTTGTCGTCATTGGCGCGGGTTTTGGCATCGGCGCGGCCCAGGAACTGGGTCAAATCCTCTTCCATCACATCGACGAGCGACGCGTTGGAGCGGCCAGTGTGCGGCAGGCCCATGATCTCGCACCAGGCCTCGCCCAGCGGTTCATCGTCTTCGTCCAGAATGACGTTGACGACGACATGACCGTTCAACGCCATGCGGATCCGGTCGCGCACGATGCCGTCCAGCGCGCCGATCTTGATCGAGCCGTCCAGATAGGTCCGCCCGGTTTCGACATATTCCGCGACCTTCGGTGTATTGCCGGACAGGTCCAGCATGGTGCCGTTGACCGCGACTGCCGATTGAAACCCGGCCTCATCAGCCAGCTTGGCATGTTCGCGCAGGTGACGGTGTTCGCCATGCATCGGAATCACCATCTGCGGCTGCACGATGGAATGCATCTTTTGCAGATCGGGGCGGTTGGCGTGACCGGAAACGTGATACCGACCGGTGGAATCATCAACGATATCAACGCCGATTTCGCTGAGCTGGTTCATGATGTTGATCACGCCGCGTTCATTGCCCGGAATGGTCTTGGACGAGAACAGGAACAGGTCGCCCTCTTTCAGCGTGATGCCACGATACTTGCCACGGGCCAGCTGGGCGCTGGCGGCGCGGCGTTCGCCCTGGCTGCCGGTGACCAGAAGCATGATGTTGTCGCGCGGCATTTCCAGCGCATTTTCGGGGCTGGTGACGGTAGGGAAATCCGTCAGGACGCCGGTTTCAACCGACGCTTCGACCATCCGCTGCATTGCGCGGCCCAGCAGCACGATAGAGCGCCCTGCCCGCTGACCGGCCTCGGCCAGTGTCTTGAGCCGTGCGACGTTGCTGGCGAAGGTGGTCGCGACAACCATGCCGGTGGCTTCGCCGACCAGATGTTCGATTGCCGGGCCGATTTCGGATTCGCTGCGGCCGGGGTCGGGCGAGAACACGTTTGTGGAATCACACACGAAGGCTTTGACGCCGTCCTTGCTGACCTCATGCCACAGGACCGGATCGAAGGGTTCGCCGACGATGGGCTGTGGATCAAGCTTGAAGTCGCCTGAGTGGATCACGCGGCCCACCGGGCTGTCGATGATCAGGGCGGCGCTTTCGGGGATCGAATGCGACATTGGAAGGAAACCGACGCTGAAAGGGCCCGCCTGAACCGTTTCGGGCCAGGGCGAAACGGTGTGCACCGCCTGTTCGGGCTGGCCTTTTTCCACCATCTTGCGGCGGGCCAGATTGGCGGTGAAGGCGCGGGCATAGACCGGCACGCGCAAGTCATCGTAGAACTGCGCGATGCCACCGATGTGATCTTCGTGGGCGTGGGTGATAAACACAGCCTCAAGCCGGTCAACGCGCTCTTTCAGCCAGGTCATGTCGGCAAAAATCAGGTCGACGCCCGGGGTGCTGTCCATGTCAGGGAATGCGACGCCCAGATCGACAAGGATCAGGCGCTCTTTCCCGGGTTTGCCATAGCCATAGACATAGGCGTTCATGCCGATTTCACCGGCGCCGCCCAATGGCAGGTAGATTAGTCTTTCACCGCTCATGCGATTCCATTTTCCTTGTTATAGCGATGAATCACGGTCAGCCCGTGCATCGTCAAATCATCTTCGAAGACATCAAACAGGTCTTCGGTCTGTTGAAAGAGAGGGGCCAGTCCGCCAGTCGACACGATGCGCATCGGGCGCTCGCGTTCGCCTTGAATGCGGCTGCAGATTTCCTTGACCAGCCCGACATAGCCCCAGAACACGCCGGATTGCATGCAGGTGACGGTGTTGGTGCCGATCACCTTTTGAGGTTTCGAAATGTCGACATGTGGCAGCGCGGCGGCGGCCATGTGCAACGCTTCGAGCGACAGGTTCACGCCCGGCGCAATGACGCCGCCGATGTAAGAGCCGTCAAAATCCACCACATCGAAGGTGGTCGCGGTGCCGAAATCGACCACGATCAGGTCGCCTCCGTGGCGATCAAACGCTCCAGCGGTATTTACCAGCCGGTCGGGGCCGACTTGCGTGCCTTCATCAACGCGCGGCTGATGCGGCAGCGCGCATTCGGGTTTGCCCACGACCAGCGGGCGGCAATTGAAGAAACGGTCGGCAAAAACGCGCAGGTTGAACACCACACGCGGCACGGTGGACGAGATGATGACATCGGTGATGTCGGCCTGAATCTCGTAATGTTTGATCAGCGTGGTGAACCACGTGAAATAGGCGTCCGCTGTACGGGCATGGTGGGTCGATGTGCGCAGGGTGCAGAGAAATTTCTCTCCGTCCCAGATCGAGAACACGGTGTTGGTGTTGCCGCAGTCGATGGCCAGAAGCATCTGCGCCCCCTCTTAGAAAAAGACCTCAGCCGCCGGAATGCTGACGCGGCCCTTGGCGGTGTGTAGGACAAGGTTGCCACTGGCGTCCACCGTCTCGAAGGTGCCAGAGGTCTCGGACGTTGCGGTACGGGCGGTGATCACCTGCCCCAGACGCGCAGCCCGGTCAAGCCATGCGGTGCGGATGGGATCAAAACCATAGGTGGAAAACTGCGTCTCGTACCGTGCAAAGGCGGCGGCGAGTTCGGTCAGGAAATCCTCGGCAGATATGGTGACGCCGGTCTCGGACAACAAGGACACCGGGCGCAAAGCGCGGTCTTCGACGTCGTTTTGGCCCGGAGCCTCGGCAAGGTTCACGCCGATCCCGATGGACAGGTAGCTGAGGTTGGGCCCCTGCCCGGCGCTTTCCAGCAGGATGCCAGCCAGCTTACCGCCGTTCAGCAACACGTCGTTGGGCCATTTCAGCGACAGACCTTCGGTGCGTCCGGTCACAGCCACACAAGCGTCAAACAGGGCCAGTGCCGCGACAAAGCTGCGCAACGCGGCACGCTCGGGGCCGTCCTGCGGGCGCAGGACCAGCGTGGCGGCCAGATTGCCCTTTGGGTTTTTCCATGCACGGCCACGTCGGCCACGGGCCGCGGTTTGCATATGCGCCATGATCCAGACCGGTCCGGTCAGGGTGGGCGCAATGCGCGCAGCCTCGTTCAACGTGCTGTCGACGGTGTCGAGGATGTGCAGGCCGTAACCTGCGGGCCAGTCTGTCATGTGCAGGGTCCTGAAACGGAAAAAGCCGCCGGAGTGATCCGGCGGCTTTTCGTGGGTTGGGTGGGATCAGTTGACAAGCGTGACAGCAGCAGCAGCGGCTGCGCCTTCGATACCGAACATATTGATGACCCCCAGAACCATCACGGCAGCCGAGGCCATCAGGAAGCCCCAGAGCACGGGTGAGCTGTTTTCGTCCAGCGCGTCGCCTTCTTCACCGAAGTACATGTAGTAGACGATACGCAGGTAATAGAACGCACCGATCACCGAGGCGATCACACCGGCAACGGCCAGCCATGCAAGGCCAGCCTCGTAGGCGGCGCGCAGCACGTATAGCTTGCCAAAGAAGCCCAGCATCGGCGGGACACCCGCAAGGCTGAACATCAGGATCAGCAGGGCCAGCGCCTTGCCCGGTTCGCGCTTGGAATACATGTTCAGCGCGGTGATATCCGTGACGGGCTGTCCGTCTTTTTCCATCATCAGGATAAAGGCAAAGGTGCCGACATTCATGGTGACATAGATCGCCATGTAGACCAGCAGCGCCTGCACCCCCAGAACCGTGCCCGCCGCCAGACCCATCAGCGCATAGCCCATGTGGGCAATCGATGAATAGGCCATCAGGCGTTTGATGTCGCGCTGGCCGATGGCGGCAAAGGCGCCAAGGAACATGCTGAGCAGCGCCAGCAGGGCGATGACCTGCTGCCAGTCGGCAACGGCATTTCCAAAGGCGTCATGCATGACACGGGCGAACAGCGCCATGGCAGCCATTTTCGGCGCGGTGGCAAAGAACGCGGTGACCGGTGTGGGCGAACCTTCGTAGACATCCGGGGTCCACATGTGGAACGGCACGGCCGAGACCTTGAACGCAAGGCCCGAGATCAGGAACACAAGGCCGAACAGCAGCCCCAGAGACAGCTCTCCGTGATGGGCGGTCTGGATGATGCCGGCAAAGGCGGTGGTTCCGGCAAAGCCATAGACCAGCGAGGCACCATACAGCAGCAGACCCGAGGACAGCGCGCCAAGGACAAAATATTTCAGACCGGCTTCGGTCGATTTCACACTGTCACGGCGCAAGGCGGCAACGACGTAGAGCGCCAGCGACTGCAGTTCCAGCCCCATGTACAGCGCGATCAGGTCGCCCGAGCTGACCATCATCATCATACCAACGGCGGCCAGCGCCACCAGGACCGGGTATTCGAATCGCAGCAAGCCGCGACGCGACATGTATTCCTGACTCATGATCAGGATGGCAGCGGCCGAGAACAGGATCGTGACCTTTGAGAACCGGGCGAACCCGTCATTGATGAACATGCCGTTGAACGCGGTTTCGGTTCCGGAAGAACCGGTCGCGATCCAGATGCCCAGGACGAACATCAGGGCAGCGGTCACCCAGGTCAGGACCGGCGCAAGGCCATCCTTGGAGGTGTAAACCGCCCCGACCAGCGCCAGCATGGCATAGACCGACAGTACGATCTCGGGGAGGATAATGTTCAGATCAGCCTGGATCATGTCCGGCTCCCTTAATGCGTGGCGACCTGGGTCGCGGATTTCGCCGCGGCCAGTGCGCTATCATAGTTGTCAACCAGTGCCGCCGTGGACGGGCCGATGATGTCGGTGATCAGTGATGGGTAAACACCCAACAGCAGGGTCATGACAATCAGCGGCGCAAAAATCAGACGTTCGCGCGGGGTTATGTCGGAGATGGTTTTCAGGCTTTCCTTGATCAGATCGCCAAACACCACCCGGCGATAGAGCCACAGCGCATAACATGCGCTGAAGATCACGCCGGTTGTGGCAACGGCGGCCACCCAGGTGTTGACCTGGAAGATACCCATCAGGGTCAGGAATTCGCCAACGAAGCCCGAGGTGCCCGGCAGGCCGACATTGGCCATGGTGAACAGCATGAAGACCAGCGCATAGGCGGGCATCCGGTTCACGAGGCCGCCATAGGCGTCAATCTCACGCGTGTGCATCCGGTCATAGATCACGCCGACACAGAGGAAGAGCGCGGCCGAGATGAAACCGTGGCTGAGCATCTGGAAGATCGCGCCATCCACACCCTGCTGGTTGGCCGCAAAGATGCCCATGGTGACAAAGCCCATATGCGCCACCGAGGAATAGGCGATCAGCTTTTTCATATCTTCCTGCACCAGCGCGACCAGCGAGGTGTAGACGATGGCGATGGCCGACATCCACAGGATCAGCGGGGTCAAAACCTCGGACCCGACAGGGAACATCGGCAACGAGAACCGCAGGAATCCATAGCCACCCATCTTCAAGAGGATCGCGGCCAGAACGACAGAACCAGCGGTCGGCGCCTGAACGTGGGCGTCAGGCAACCAGGTGTGCACCGGCCACATCGGCATCTTCACCGCGAAGCTGGCGAAGAAGGCGATGAACATCAGCGTCTGCATCCCGCCGACGATGTGGATACCCAGAACACTAAAGCTGTCAGAGGCAAATTCATGCGTCATCAGCTGTGTGATATCCGTGGTGCCCGCATCGGCGAACATCGCCACCATCGCCACCAGCATCAGAACCGAGCCGAGGAAGGTGTAGAGGAAGAACTTGAACGACGCATAGATGCGGTTGGCGCCGCCCCAGATGCCGATGATCAGGAACATCGGGATCAGGCCTGCTTCGAAGAACAGGTAGAACAGCACGAGATCCAGCGCCATGAACACGCCCAGCATCAGAGTTTCCAGGATCAGGAAGGCGATCATGTATTCCTTGACGCGGTCGGTTACATTCCAGCTGGCCAGAATGGTCAGCGGCATGATGAAGGTGGTCAGCAGGACAAACAGAACGCTGATGCCATCAACGCCCATCTTGTATTTCAGGCCCAGCAGCCAATCGCCCTCTTCCACCATCTGAAAGCCGGTGTCGGCAGGGTCAAAGCCGGTATAGATGCCGATCGACACAAGGAAGGTCACGGTGGTGGCGAACATCGCCACCCATTTGGCATTGCGCTGCGCGGCTTCATCTTCGCCGCGCAGGAACACGGCGAGGATCGCCGCCGCAATCAGCGGGATGAAGGTGACAATGGAAAGAAGATTGTCCATTAGTGCGCTCCTCCGCCGATCGTCATCCAGGTCACAAGGGCAGCTATGCCCAGCACCATCCAGAAGGCGTACGTAAAGATAAATCCGGACTGGGCCTTGCCAGCGAGGCGGGTAAAGAACGGAACAACCCCCATCGCGACGCCATTCAGGAAGCCGTCGATGACATTGCCGTCGCCGCGTTTCCACAGGAAGCGGCCAAGGGCCAGCGCGGGCTTCACAAAGATCGCGTCATAGAGTTCGTCAAAGTACCACTTGTTCTTGAAGAACAGGTACAGCGGACGCTGGTTCTCGGCGAGCTTCTTGGGCAGTTCGGGATTCACGATGTAGAACAGGTATGACAGCCCCAGACCGATCAGCATGGCGATGAAGGGCGAAACCTTGACCCATTTTGGCGCCGCGTGCGCGTCGTCCAAAACATGGTTGTCGGGGGCAAAGTACAAAGCGCCCTCGCCCGGTTTGCCGATAAAGGCTGCGTGATGCTCTCCGCCATGGGCTGCGTCGTCACCGTGGCCGTCATCACCTGCCGCGTGGCTGGTTTCAGCATTTGCGTGGGTGTCATGGCTGTCGCTGACTTTGTCTTCGCCGGACGCGCCATGCGAGGCGTCATCGCCATCAGCCGACATCTCGGACACCGGGATGCCGTAGAATTTGCCAACCTGATCCGCGTGACCGAAGAAGTTCGAATACCAGATCATGCCGGCAAAGACCGCGCCAAGGGACAGGACACCCAGTGGGACCAGCATGGTCATCGGGCTTTCGTGCGCGTGCTCATGCGTGTGCTTGTCGCCACGTTCCTTGCCATAAAAGGTCAGGAAGATCAGACGCCAGGAATAGAATGACGTCATGCCCGCCGCGATGACCAGAAGCCAGAAGCCATAACCCGATCCGCCTGCATAGGCGCTTTCGATGACGGCGTCTTTGGACAGGAACCCGGCAAAGCCGATGGTGGTCAGCGGGATGCCGACACCGGTGATGGCCAGCGTGCCGATCATCATGGCGGCAAAGGTATAGGGGATCTTTTTGCGCAGGTTGCCATAGTTCATCATGTCCTGCTCGTGATGCATCGCGTGGATGACCGAACCGGCCCCAAGGAACAACAGCGCCTTGAAGAAGGCATGCGTGAACAGGTGGAACATCGCCGCCGAATACATGCCGACGCCTGCGGCGACGAACATATAGCCCAGCTGCGAACAGGTCGAATAGGCGATGACGCGCTTGATGTCGGTCTGAACCAGACCCACGGTCGCGGCGAAGAATGCGGTCGTTGCACCAAGTACGGTGATGAACGCGGCGGCTCCGGGTGCGAATTCATACAGCGGCGACATGCGGCAGACCAGGAACACACCGGCGGTGACCATGGTCGCAGCGTGGATCAGGGCCGACACAGGTGTCGGGCCTTCCATCGCGTCGGGCAGCCAGGTGTGCAGGATCAGCTGGGCCGACTTGCCCATCGCGCCGATGAACAACAGTACGCCAATCAGTTCGGCCGCGTTCCAGTCGCTCCACAGGAAGGTGACATTGGTTTCCGCCAGCGTCGACACCGACGCAAAGATGTCATCAAAGCTGATGCTGTCGACAAGGAAGAACAGCGCAAAGATGCCAAGGGCAAAGCCAAAGTCTCCGACACGGTTGACGATGAAGGCTTTCATCGCTGCGGCGTTGGCGCTTGGTTTACGGTAGTAAAAGCCGATCAGCAGGTACGAGGCAACGCCGACGCCTTCCCAGCCGAAGAACATCTGAACAAGGTTGTCCGAGGTGACCAGCGACAGCATGGCGAAGGTGAAGAAGGACAGATAGGCAAAGAAGCGCGGCTTATAGACCTCGCCCTCTTTCCACTGCGGATCTTTGTCCATGTAGCCAAAGCTGTAGAGGTGGACCAAGGCGGATACGGTTGTCACCACGATCAGCATGATGGCTGTCAGTCGGTCCAGACGGATCGCCCATTCGGTCGCCAGTGTGCCGCTTTCGATAAAGCGCAGAACCGGGATCGACTGGGTGATACCGTCGAACGAGAAGAACACGATCCAGCTGAGCAGGCAGGCCAGGAACAACAGGCCCGTCGACACCCAAAGGGCAGCGGTTTCGCCGATGTATTTCCAGCCGAACCCACAGATCAGGGCGCCAACCAGAGGGGCGAAGAGGATAATGGTTTCCATTGTGACTTAGCCCTTCATCACGTTGACGTCTTCGACCGCGATGGTGCCGCGGTTGCGGAAGAAGCAGACCAGAATGGCAAGGCCGATGGCGGCCTCGGCGGCGGCAACTGTCAGCACGAACAGCGTAAAGACCTGCCCGACCAGATCGCCCAGAAAGGACGAGAACGCCACAAGGTTGATATTCACCGCCAAGAGCATGAGTTCGATGCTCATCAGCAGGATGATCACGTTCTTGCGGTTCAGGAAGAGCCCGAAGATCCCAATGACGAACAGCGTCGCCGCGACTGTCAGATAATGTTCAAGTCCGATCATGTTTCACCATTCCAGCAACGGGTAGCCGTGCTTAGTACAAGTATGCTGCGCAAGGGGCGCAACGTCAGCGTTTTGGTCGAATGAGGTCGCAGCAGGGTCTGCGGAGTCGAAAGGGAATTCACCGGGCATGGCCGGGCCAGAAAACAGAACGTCATACTTCTTGTTTACGCAGTCGAAGTGGTAGATCGAGTGCGTGCTGCCGTCTGCGCCATCCTTGCGCGCGTGCAACTGAACCGCGCCACCGCCGAAATCCTTGCTGGCGTGTTCGAAGTATTTGTTCACCTGGTCTTGCCGGTTCTTGATGTTGGTCTCGGACGCCTGTGCGCTTACGGCCAGAACCGAAACGACGCACATGGTGGCAACCCCGGCCAACCTGACCTGAGATAATGTATTTTGGGTGAGGCCCTGCATCAGAGCCCCTGCCCCGGTTTCACGTCTTTCAGTTCCATCGCTTTGGCCGGATCGCGATAGATCTGGGCAAGGATGTCCTGACGCTTGATGTCGGTGCGATGGCGCAGGGTCAGAACAATGGCGCCGATCATGGCAACCAGAAGGATCAGACCCGACAGTTGGAAGATCAGGAAGTACTGATCATAGATGATCGCGCCAAGCGCCTGAGTGTTGTGCATGTCGGTGGGTGTGGGCTGAGCCCGCAGCCCTTCGGCAGCCGCGGCGCTTTCCCATGCGCCAAAGGCGGTGACGAACTGCATCAGGATGATGACCCCGATCAGCAGCGCCAGCGGCATATAGCGCGCCATTTCAGCTTTGAGTTCGGCAAAGTCGACATCCAGCATCATCACAACGAAGAGGAACAGCACAGCGACCGCGCCCACGTAGACAATGATCAGCAACATCGCGACGAATTCAGCCCCCAGCAGGACGAACAGCCCGGCTGACGAGATGAAGGCCAGGATCAGCCACAGCACCGAGTGCACAGGCTGGCGGCTGATCACCGTGAACAGCCCGCCAATGATTGTGCTGATCGCGAAGAGGTAAAAGGCAAACACGCTCATGTTTCATCGTCCCCGTTGTCGTCCATGGCCTCTTTCGCGAGTTCCAGCGCGCGGCTCATGGCCGGAATGCCGGCAAACACCGACATCTGACCGATCGTTTCAACGATCTCTTGATTTCTGGCCCCCGCCGCGATGGCGTGGCGCACGGTCTGGCGCACGGCCGAGTCGGCCTGCGCGCCCTGCATGGTCAGCCCGGCCAGCGTCAGCAACAGCCGCGTCTTGGCATCCAGACCGTCCTTGTTCATCGCGTTCCCGAACCACATTTCCATCGCCTCTTTCGGCATGGTCGGCCACAACGCTTCGAACCCTTTTGGAGAAAAGCTCTCCATGGCGGGGTTGAAAGCTTTGGCCATTTCATGGGCCTGAGCCAGCATCTGTTCGAACGGGTTTACGGGATTGTCGGTCATCTGTAGGGCGCATCCATTTCCAGGTTGCGGGCTATTTCGGCCTCCCAGCGATCCCCGTTCTCAAGGAGCTTTTCCTTGTCATAGAACAGCTCTTCGCGGGTTTCGGTGGCGAATTCGAAATTCGGCCCTTCAACGATGGCATCAACCGGGCAGGCCTCTTGGCAGAAGCCGCAGTAGATGCATTTCGTCATGTCGATGTCATAACGCGTTGTGCGGCGGGAGCCGTCTTCGCGCGGTTCGGCATCAATGGTTATGGCCTGCGCCGGGCAGATCGCTTCGCAGAGTTTGCAGGCAATGCAGCGTTCTTCGCCGTTGGGATAGCGACGCAGCGCGTGTTCGCCGCGAAACCGCGGGGACAGCGGGCCCTTTTCGTGCGGATAGTTGATGGTGGCCTTGGGGGCGAAGAAGTACTTCATCCCCAGTTTGAAACCGACCCAGAAATCCTGCAGCAGGAAGTATTTGGCGGCGCGGGTGTAATCGATCTGCGTCATGCTTAACCCCCTATTGTCCAGCGCGCGTAGACGCCCCAGAACCAGTCGAACCGTGCGGCGAAGGCCACGAAAACCACCCAGAACAGCGACATCGGCAGGAAGACTTTCCAACCCAGGCGCATCAACTGGTCATAGCGATAGCGAGGCGTGATTGCCTTGACCATCGAGAAGAAGAAGAAGACGAACAGCATCTTCGCGACCATCCACAGGATGCCGTCAGGCAGGCCCGGAATGGGCGACAGCCAGCCGCCAAAGAACAGCAACGAAACCAGAGCGCACATCAGCACGACCGCGACCAGTTCACCGATCATAAACAGCAGGAACGGGGTCGATGAGTATTCGACCTGATAGCCTGCAACCAGTTCGGATTCAGCCTCGGGCAAGTCAAAGGGCGGGCGGTTGGTTTCGGCCAGCGCCGAGATGAAGAACAGGAACAACATCGGGAAGTGCGGCAGCCAGTACCAGCTGAACAGGCCGTATTTGCCATCCTGCGCACCGACGATATCACTGAAGTTCATCGACCCGGTGGACAAGATCACACCGATGATGATCAGGCCGATCGAGACCTCGTATGAGATCATCTGAGCGGCGGACCGCAGTGAGCCGAGGAACGGGTACTTCGAGTTCGACGCCCAGCCCCCCATGATCACGCCATACACCTCAAGCGAGGACACAGCGAAGACGTAGAGGATGGCAACGTTGATGTTGCTGAGCACCCAGCCATCGTTGAACGGGATCACCGCCCAGGCGATGAGCGCCATGACCAGGCTGACCATCGGGGCCAGCAGGAACACGACCCGGTCGGCCCCGGCGGGAAACACGACCTCTTTGACGATGTATTTGATGAAGTCCGCAAAGCTTTGCAGCAGACCGTAAAAACCAACAACGTTGGGTCCGCGCCGCATCTGGACAGCGGCCCAGATCTTGCGGTCGGCATACATCAGGAAGGCCAGTGCGACCAGCAGCGGAACGACGACCAAAAGGATCTGCCCAACAGTCAGAAGCAGGATGCCAAGTGTCGTGGTGGTAAAGAATTCAGCCATAGGTCCTCACACCGTGGGTATTCCATTTTCCGCGCAGTTGGCCACAGCGACTTCAGCGTCGACAGTCAGCAAACCACGGGGCAGCGATGGCGAGATGGTGTAAACAGCATCTGCCGTCCATACGCCACCCTCTTCGTGTACATTTGTGCGCAAATGCCGCGCGAATCCGTAACCCCGAATCAGGGTGTATTGCGCGGCGGCGCATTCCGCATAATCGTCCAGATCTGATTTTGCCCGAGGGTTGATCATGGACACGTTGAATTGAACCAGATCGCCATCCAGCAAATTGGTCTCGACCCCGCGATATTCGGGTTCGGCCACCGGCGTGTCGCTGGCGACGCTGGTGTCGCAAGCGGCCAGCAGCAGAGGCGATATGAGTGCGGCGCGGATCATTCTGCGGCAAGTGCTCCGCTGGTGCGGGCCGCGGCCCCGGCCGAGAGTTCGGCCATGAGTTGCGACGCCCGTGCAACCGGGTTGGTCAGATAGAAATCCTTGACTGCGTTGCGGAAGGTCGCATCGCCCAGTTTGCCCGGATCCAGCGGCTGCCAGTCGTTTTCCGGAACCGTGTCGATCTGGGTCAAATGAGGAGCGTCGGCGACCATCGCCTGACGCAGTTGCGCCAGCGAATCGAACGGCAGGGTTGCGCCCATTTCGCCCGACAGTGCACGCAGGATGGCCCAGTTTTCCTTGGCCTCGCCCGGAGCGAACCCGGCACGCAGCGCCAGTTGGGGGCGGCCTTCGGTGTTGACGAACAACCCTTGTTCTTCGGTATAGGCGGCCCCCGGCAGGATGACGTCGGCGCGATGCGCACCGCGGTCGCCGTGGCTGCCCTGATAGATCACAAAGGCACCGTCACCGATGTCGACCTCGTCCGCGCCGAGGTTGTAAACCACATCGGCCCCGTCGATGGCAGCGTCAAGCCCACCTTCGGTGGTGGCGTCGATGTCCATCGCGCCGACGCGGGACGCGGCGGTGTGCAGGACCAGCAGCTTGGAATTGGCAGCCTCGGTCATGGTCATCACGGTGCCCAGAACGCTGGCACCGTCAGCTTCGGTCAGGGCGCCCTGACCCAAAATGACAACGCCGGGCACGTCCTGCTTGTCGGCGTGGTCCATGGCGGCCAGCTGAGCCAGTGTCGCGCGGTCGGTGCCGATGTGATGGTAATCATACGTCAGATCAACAGCTTCGCCGATCAGAGCAACCTTGGCACCGTTCAGCCATGCCTTGCGGATGCGGGCGTTCAACACCGGTGCTTCGTCGCGCGGGTTGGTGCCGATCAGCAGAATCATCTCGGCTGAATCGATGTCTTCAATCGCCGCGTTACCGGCATAGCCCGAGCGGTTCCCGGCGGACAGCTTGGCGTTATCAGTGCGGCATTCGACCGAGCCGCCCTGCCCTTCGACCAGCTGCTTCAGGGCAAACGCGGCTTCAACCGGCGCGAGATCACCGACCAGACCGGCAACTTTGCTGGCGCCTTTGATCGCGTCCGATGCTTTGCCAAGGGCTTCGCCCCATGTGGCAGGCTTGAGCTTGCCATCGACGCGGATATAGGGCCGGTCCAGACGCTGGCGGCGCAAGCCATCCCAGACAAAGCGGGTTTTGTCGCTGATCCATTCTTCGTTTACGCCGTCATGGTTGCGCGGCAGGATCCGCATGACTTCGCGGCCCTTGGTATCGACCCGGATGTTGGAGCCCAACGCATCCATCACGTCGATGGATTCGGTTTTGGTCAGCTCCCACGGGCGGGCGGTAAAGGCATAGGGTTTCGACGTCAGCGCGCCCACCGGGCACAGGTCGATGATGTTGCCCTGCAGGTTGGAATCGAGCGTTTCGCCCAAGTAAGACGTAATCTCGGAATCTTCGCCACGCCCGGTCTGGCCCATCTGGGTGATACCGGCGACCTCGGTTGTGAAGCGCACGCAGCGGGTGCAGCTGATGCAGCGGGTCATGGCGGTGCCAACCAGCGGGCCGAGATCAAGATCATCGACAGCGCGCTTGGCTTCGCGGAAGCGTGAGAAATCAACGCCATAGGCCACGGCCTGATCCTGCAGATCGCATTCGCCGCCTTGATCGCAGATCGGGCAATCCAGCGGGTGGTTGATCAGCAGGAATTCCATCACGCCTTCGCGGGCCTTTTTGACCATGGGCGAGTTGGTTTTGACGACGGGCGGCGCGCCCTCGGGGCCCGGGCGCAGATCACGGACCTGCATGGCGCAGGAGGCGGCGGGTTTCGGGGGGCCGCCAACGACCTCAACCAGACACATGCGGCAGTTGCCAGCAATCGACAGACGTTCGTGATAACAAAAGCGCGGAACCTCGATCCCGGCTTGTTCGCAGGCCTGGATCAGGGTCATCGCCCCGTCTACTTCCACTTCGTTTCCGTCGATAATGATCTTTCGGAGGTCAGACATGATCTATTTCGCCCTCAGTAGCGCGCCGATCGCGCTGTTGTTCTTCATTTCGATATGACCCAGCTGGCACAGGTCGCCCGGAGTGTCATAGTTCAGGCCTTTATTGGCCATATACGTCTTGCCGCGATCAATCATCCGGGCCTTTTCGGCGTCGGAGTTCAGCAATGACCGAATTTCATCGTCGGGATACCCCAGATCGTTGGCCCGCGCCCTGAGTTTGCGCGCCTGGCCGATCCCTTTGAACAGGCGGCCATCGATGTCATCGCAAATGCGGCGGATCTGGTTGGCAACCACAAGCGTAAAGATACCATTCGAGATCTCGGGAACTTCGCGCAGCGGTGGTTTGGAAGATTGCGCAGCCGCCGGGACGGTCATTGCAAGGGTGATGGCACAGATAGCAGTGCGGAAACGGGTCATAACAGAACTCTCCTTTTGGGAGAGATCAAAACAGCCCAGAATCCGGCTGTTATGCAATAACAGCGCGGGAAATCCGCCGATATGTGCCGATGCCGTCACCATGTTTTCTGACATATCCCCTGCAGGATCAGTGTATCGCCGTCCAACACCAGTTGGTTGTTTTCGACGTCCGGACCCGAGGTCCAGACGATTTTGGAACTGCCAAAGGTGGCGATGCAGTACTTGATGCCTTCATAGCGCCCGGCTTCCTTGGCACCCTCCAGCGACTGCAGCGCCCGTTTTACCGTGACGGTAAAGTTTTCGCGTGAGACCTTCTTGTCGGTCGCAGCGGCCTTGGTCTTGAATTCGATCCCGTCGAACGCCACCCGATCAATGTTCGACATGGACGAATTGCACGCCGACATCCCCGCCAGCGCAATCGCGGCCAGCAGCAGAGGAAGGCGAGAGATCAGGATCCTTGCGTGCATATCAGCTGACCCGCGAGTGAACCGGCGCGTGCACTGGTTCTTTATCGATGACGGCGATGGAATCGTGGATATGCAGACCGGTGAAATGCGCTTCCAACCCGGGATGGTGCAGTTTCTTGTCATGATACCAATGGTGCATATCGTCGATCAGTTCGCGCATGAAGCCAAAGAAGTTGTCGGGGTGGCGATAACCGCCACCGTATTTGTGCTTATAAGCCGTATGCAGGTCTTCGATCATGTAGGTGCCACCGGTTTCAAGCCGCGGGTACAAGGTTTCGAAGGATGTGCGAACATGTGACATGACGTGGCTGCCATCATCCAGCACCACGTCGACACCACCCATTTCGTCGATCACCTTGTTCAGGAAATTGGGATCGGCCTGACTGCCAATGCGGACCTGACCGGCCTGACCGTTATATTGAGCGCAGTCTTCGTTGATATCGATACCAAACAGCGTCGCATCCGGGCCGAAATAGTTGCGCCACATCTGCAGGCTGCCGCCCTTGTTCACGCCGATTTCCAGAAACCGGACCGGGGTGTTGCGGTAGGGGCCAAAATAACGGTCATAGATCGGAATATAGTGGTGCCATTTGTGCACCTGCACACCCTTGTTGCCTGCGTAGAGGTCAAGCAAGTCGCCGTCGAACCCGTATTTTGTACGGATGTCTTCGGCAACGTCAGCGCCTTCGTCGAACCGGTACTTTCGCATTCTTACCCTCTACTCTGCAGCCACATGCGAACAGCCATGGCTTTGCCACATCTGCGCGTCTTTCAGATCGGCCCAGCCAAATGCCTGCTCGGAAGGACCGTTTTTGTTGAGATGGTCCAGTCGGTCCAGCGCCTCTTCGAGCGTGGGTTTGTGCCCGGCAGGCACCCACCACATCACGAAATGCTGCTGGCCCATGATTTCGAACCAGTCCTGACGGCGTTCATAGAACTGTTTGTGGATCGTGCCCCAGACGAATTTCTCAAGGCTTGCAACGTCTTCCCAGACCGTCAGGTTGGACACGAACTGCGGATCGCCGCCGATGGCGTTCTCGGTATTGCCGGTGCCCGGCTCACCCGAACCTTCCATCATCCAGACGAATCCGGGCATGCGTTTGCCCAGCCCGTTGATGCGGTCGAGATTGTCCATGAAATCGGCCACGCGCGGATCATCGGTCGGCGCAAGGAGCCGTCCGATGTTGAGTTCCGCAAGATGCATGGTCGTGGTCATGTCAGCCGTTCCGGTCCCGCTCTATTCCGCCGCCATCGCGCCCATGCGCCCGGTGCGCTTGGCTTTGATGCGGTCTTCGATTTCTTCGCGGAAATGACGGATCAGACCCTGGATCGGCCAGGCGGCCGCGTCGCCAAGGGCGCAGATGGTGTGGCCTTCGACCTGTTTGGTCACGTCCAGCAGCATGTCGATCTCTTCGGGTTCTGCGTCGCCGGTGACCAGACGATCCATCACGCGCATCATCCAGCCAGTGCCTTCGCGGCAGGGCGTACATTGGCCACAGCTTTCGTGTTTAAAGAATTTGGCCAGACGCCAGATCGCTTTCACGACGTCGGTGTTCTGATCCATCACGATCATGCAGCCGGTGCCGAACGACGATTTGTTTTCGCGCATCCAGTCAAAATCCATGATGGCGTCTTCCAGCGCATCCTTGGGCAGAACCGGGCAAGAGGCCCCACCGGGGATGATGGCCTTGAGATTATCCCAACCACCGCGAATACCGCCGCCGTGACGTTCAATGATCTCACGCACGGGCATCGACATCGCTTCTTCGAACACACATGGGTTGTTCACGTGGCCGGTCAGCGCCATCAGCTTGGTGCCATGGTTGTTGGGACGCCCGAACGAGCTGAACCAGTCTGGCCCGCGCCGCAGGATGGTCGGTACAACGGCAATGGATTCAACGTTATTCACCGTGGTCGGGCAGCCATAAAGACCCGCGCCCGCCGGGAACGGTGGCTTCATTCGCGGCATGCCTTTGCGGCCCTCAAGGCTTTCCAGAAGCGCGGTTTCTTCGCCGCAGATATAGGCGCCTGCCCCGTGGTGCAGATAGAGATCGAAATCCCAACCCGAACCGCAGGCGTTTTTGCCCAGCATGCCAGCGTCATAGGCTTCGTCGATGGCGTTTTGCAGGGCTTCTTTTTCGCGGATGTATTCGCCGCGAATATAGATATAGGACGCATGTGCGTTCATCGCGAAGGAGGCAATCAACGCGCCTTCGATCAGCGTGTGCGGATCGTGACGCATGATTTCACGGTCTTTGCACGTTGCCGGTTCGGATTCATCCGCGTTGATCACCAGATAGGCCGGGCGGCCATCGCTTTCCTTGGGCATGAAGGACCATTTCAGACCGGTCGGGAAACCCGCCCCGCCGCGTCCGCGCAGGCCGCTGTCCTTGACCTGCTGGATGATCCAGTCACGTCCCTTTTCGATGATCCCGGCTGTGCCGTCCCAATGGCCACGGGCCTGCGCGCCTTTCAGCGTGCGGTCATGCATCCCGTAGAGGTTGGTAAAGATCCGGTCCTGGTCTTGCAGCATGGGTTTACCTTCAGCTGTCCTGGCGCATTCGCCAGAGTTGATAGATGTTGACGAACGCATAGATCAGCGCCGCCAGAGCTGCGAAATCGAACAGGAAGGCATAGCGCCCCGGCAGGAAGGCAGGGCCCACCCACAGGGACAGAACCACCCAAAGCACCATGGTGCCCGCAATCACGACGGCGATATGCCGACCCTTGCGGGCCTGCAGTTCGTCGCGGTCGTCTTGCGCGATGGGCTTGTCCTGTTTGACGTTCATCAGCTCTTTGTCGTTTTGCGCCCGCTTATGCGGATGCGTTGTTTGCGTCGTACCGCCAGCTGCCTTTGCGTTCGGCCAGTTCGGCCTGCCCCGGCAGAGCGGTGGAGGGTTTGATCAGGGACTGTGTGGCGGGTGCCGCAGTTGCTACCGTTTCGGCAACGTCGTCGGCCACGTCTTCGACAGTTTCCACAACGGCGTCCACGATGGTTTCAACCGGCTCAGCCTGCGGGGCTGCAGCTTGTGGAGCCGCCGGTGTCTCGGCCGCACCTTCGCTGTTGCGCCCCATCACGAAACCCGCAACCCCGGTGAACAGGGCACCGATCAGCACGGAAGATCCGATTCCCGCTCCGGTCAGGACAGAATAGACCACAGCCACGACGACACCTCCAACACCGGCAAGTTTCCAGTGTCGGCTCAGGCCGTTATTTGTGTTGTTTTCGTTGCTCATGATCGTGTCCCTTCCCTTGATGTTGATTAGTCGTAGAGCCCTTTGTCTTTTGCTTTCTTGGCAAAGTCGGTTTCTTCGCCCGAGGCCAGTTTTTTGGCCTGCTCGATCCATCCGTCCCGTTCGATCCGACCCTTGAACGTCAGCCGATTGTCGACCCACGACACTTCGGCCGGTGTCCAAGCCGCGACCTGGTCAAAATGATAAAAGCCCATCTCGTGCAGCAGGTTTTCCAGCTTTGGCCCGACACCTTTCAGCAGTTTCAGGTCGTCAGCCTTGCCGTCACGGGGAGCAGTCAGGGTCAGCGGCTGCTGTTCCTGAACGTCCGACGTGTCTGCCGGGTCTGCGGCCTTTGCGGACGCTGCAGGTTTGGCGGGCGTTGCCGGTTTGGCTTTGGCGGGAGCGGCGGCAACGGGGGCTTCGTATTTCCACGTGCCCTTGCGGCTGGACAGTTCGTCCTGTCCGGCCAGCGCTGTCGATGGTTTGATCAGCTCGACCGGATCTGAGGTCGCTGCGGGTGCAGCTGCGGCGACTGGTGCCGGCTGTACTTCGGCCTTGGGTTCCGACCGAACCGGGGCCGGCTCAACCGGGGCCGGCTCTTGCGGTTTCGAGGGGGTAACCCCGTCACTCAACCATGGCGTCAGGATCGGAACTTCTGTGCCGTCAATGCGCTTGATCGTGTCGCCGATGTCGTTCGCCAAAGCAACGCTGGCGTTATACTGCGTGCGCCCACTTTCGTATTCTTTCAGACTGGACAGTCCGGCCAGCGGTTCACTGGAGAACCGGCCATTCTGCGGACCCGGCAACGGCACCTTGCCCGCTGCCAGATCATCGAGGATCCGAGAGAAACTCTCGACCGTCAGGTCTTCGTAGTAATCCTTGCCGATCTGGGCCATCGGCGCGTTGGCACAAGACCCGAGGCATTCGACCTCTTCCCAGCTGAACTTGCCATCATCAGACAGCATATGTGGCTTGGGCGCGATCTTTTCCTTGCAGACGGCCATAAGGTCTTCGGCGCCACAGATCATGCAGGTCGTGGTGCCACAGATCTGGATATTCGCAACAGATCCAACGGGTTTCAGCTGGAACATGAAGTAGAACGACGCCACTTCCAGCACCCGGATATAGGCCATGCCCAGCATGTCGCCGACACGTTCAAGCGCCGGTTTCGTCAACCAGCCTTCCTGTTCCTGCGCGCGCCACAGCAGTGGGATCACGGCACTGGCCTGCCGGCCTTCGGGGTATTTCGAGATCTGCGCCCGCGCCCAATCCTGGTTGGTGGGCGTGAATTCAAAACTCTCGGGTTGTTCAGGATGAAGACGACGCAACATCAGGCTGTTCCTTCCGCAACCGGACGACAGAGGGCGTCAGCCCCATGCGCAACCGGATAGTCATACTGCTTGGCCAAAATGACCTTTGATCCGCGCGCACCGTCACACATTGCGCACCCAAAAGGGTGCGGCGCTGTGGTGAAATGCGATGGAAGCGGTTTGGTCATTTTGGCGGTCTACTCTTTCAGGTCTCGGTCTGGTCCGGGGCACCGGGACGGCGGCGCGGGCCACCTGCCGGACGCTCACGGCGTGGGCCACCTTCGGCGCGTTCGCGGCGTGGTCCACCTTCGGGACGTTCACGGCGCGGGCCGCCTTCGGGGCGTTCACGACGGGGCGCACCTTCGGCGCGTTCACGGCGCGGGCCGCCTTCGGGACGTTCACGACGCGGGCCGCCTTCAGGACGTTCACGACGGGGCGCACCTTCGGCGCGTTCGCGGCGTGGTCCACCTTCGGGACGTTCACGTCGGGGGCCACCTTCGGGGCGTTCGCCGCGCGGGGCACCTTCGGGGCGGTCTGGGCGACCGGTGCGTTCGGGACGCCCTGCTCCCATGCGGCTGGACGGCGGTCCGGGACGATCACGCGGCGCGAGGTGCGCGTATTGGTCTTGTTCAGCCTTCAGGCCCAGCATCGCGGCGTCGACAAGACGCGCGACCTGTTTGGGACCGTCGGTTTCCGCCTTGGCCTTAGCCAGTTCCGGCTCGACCACATCGGCAACGGCATCACCCAGTTCAGCGATCTTTTCGACGCGCTTGATAAATTCGTCCTTACTCGCCATCGCGACTTCGAACAGGTCGCTCATCTGGCGGATATCACCGGGTTTGTCTGAAAGATCTTCTTCCAACTCAACGCCCATGCGCTGTTCCAGATACGCCCGCTCCTGGTCATAGTTCGACGGAAGCATGCTGGGCGACATGCGGAATTTGCCTTCACCGAACCCGTCCATGATCTCAAGGAACCGGTTGCGGATGATCAACGCGCCCTCAATCTTGGTGTGCTCACCCAGTTCATTGAAGGCATAGAGATAGGCCATCGTGTCCAGCGTCAGACCTTCGTTTGTCATCGAGATCTGATCATCGTTAAGCGTTACGCCCAGATGTCTGGCGAAGTCCTTGACGACGTTTCCATCCGGGAAGTCCGAGCGCACGAACCGGTAGAGTTCCACATTGTCCCGCCCAAAGCAGCGATCCAGCATTTCCACATGGACCTGTTTGGCCATCATAGTGGCGCGTTCGTCTGCGGTGTTGATGTTCACGCCGGTCTTGATGCGCTGCTGCACGCCACTGGTCAGACCCGACAACAACGGACGGACATACCCCAGATAGCGGGACGTTGCCGCGTAGGGCTCAAAGAACTCCGTGATCTTGCGACCGCTTTCTTCGCTGCCCAGCATGCACAGCGCTTCTGCAGAAAAGATCAGCTTGGGTTTGGTGCAGTCTTCTATCGCCTGAACAAGTTGTTCATGAGCGCGGGCGCGCATTTCAGGCGTGTCACCGGGGTGACCATCGCGCGGCATCCGGCCAGCACGTTGCGGACGGTTGCCGCCACGTGGCGCGCCTTCGGGGCGTTGCGCCCGGCGTTCCTTGATCGCTTCGCGGCGTTCACGGTCTTCGGCGCTCAGATTCGCAACATCACCACGTCCACGACCCGGGCCACGGCGTTCTTCGCGCGACGGGCGAAACAAGCGGCTGACATACCATGAGTGGTTCGATCCACGGGTTTTCAGGAACTCGTACTGATCGTCATCAAGGTTCTTGAAGGTTTCCTGGATCGAGGACGATCCGGTCTTGTGGAAACCAATATGAAAGATGAAGTCTTTTTTCATGGATTACGTCTCGTACCCGGTTCTGGCCGAATGCCGGCCAAAATGATCGTGAATTGCGTTGTTTCACGCGCAAGCATCTGGCCTGTCACGCGCAGTGTGGTCACCTGTCAACTTCTCCGAAAACGATGTCCATGGTTCCGATAATCGCGGCAACGTCGGCCAGCTGGTGCCCCTTGGCGACGTGATCCATCGCCTGCAGGTGCAGATAGCCCGGCGCGCGCAGTTTGGCGCGGTAAGGTTTGTTGGTGCCGTCGGCCACCAGATAGACGCCAAATTCGCCCTTCGGAGCCTCGACCGCAGCATAAACTTCGCCCGCCGGAACATGAAAGCCTTCGGTGTAGAGCTTGAAGTGGTGGATCAGGCTTTCCATCGAGGTCTTCATGTCGCCGCGCTTGGGCGGTGTGATCTTGCCGCGCGCCAGAACGTCACCGGGGCAATCGCGGATCTTGGCGATGGCTTGACGGATGATCAGCAGTGACTGGCGCATTTCTTCCATGCGGACCAGATAGCGATCATAGCAGTCGCCGTTCTTGCCGATCGGAATTTCAAAGTCGAATTCGTCGTAGCATTCGTAAGGCTGCGCGCGACGCAGATCCCACGCCAAGCCCGATCCGCGCACCATGACGCCCGAGAAGCCGTATTCAAGGATTTCTTCTTCGGTCACGACGCCGATCAGGGCGTTGCGCTGTTTGAAGATCCGGTTTTCGGTCAGCAGCCCGTCAATGTCGTCCAGAACGGTCGGGAACTCGTGGCTCCACGTTTCGATATCGTCCAGCAGGTCGGGCGGCAGATCCTGATGGACACCGCCGGGTCGGAAATAAGCCGCGTGCAGACGCGCGCCACAGGCGCGTTCGTAAAAGATCATCAGCTTTTCACGCTCTTCAAAGCCCCAGAGCGGCGGGGTCAGCGCGCCCACGTCCATGGCCTGCGTGGTGACGTTCAAAAGGTGGTTCAGAATGCGGCCGATTTCGCTGTAGAGCACGCGGATCAGCGATGCACGGCGGGGCACTTCGACCCCTGTCAGCCGTTCGATGGCCAGACACCAGGCATGTTCCTGATTCATCGGCGCCACATAGTCGAGACGGTCGAAATACGGCAGGTTCTGCAGGTACGTGCGGCTTTCCATCAGCTTTTCGGTGCCACGGTGCAGCAGGCCAATATGCGGGTCAGCGCGTTCGACGATTTCGCCATCAAGCTCAAGCACCATGCGCAGCACGCCGTGGGCTGCCGGGTGCTGAGGCCCGAAGTTGATGTTGAAGTTGCGGATCTTCTGTTCGCCGCTCAGGGCGTCGGAGCTGCCGTCATCGAATTTCGAGCCGTCCATCACCGTGTCTCCATCTCTTGCAGCTTCATGGCCATCATCCAGATCAGCACAATTGTGATAACCGGAAGGACACAGCCAATGGCCCAGTATTTATTGATGCCGAAATGCGGAAGCAGTTTCAGCATCGGAATGATCGTGGCAGCCGCAACGATAAGCCAGATCAGCATTTCCATTACTTCGCCCCCGATTTCTCGTCGGTTTTCTCGTCACCGGGAAGGATGTATTCGGCCCCTTCCCACGGGCTCATGAAGTCGAACTGACGATATTCCTGAACCAGGTTGACCGGTTCATACACGACGCGTTTTTCAACTTCGTCATAGCGTACTTCGGTATAGCCGGTGGTCGGGAAATCCTTGCGCAACGGGTAGCCGCGAAATCCGTAATCGGTCAGCAAACGACGCAGGTCAGGGTGACCCGAGAACAGGATGCCGAACATGTCGAACACTTCGCGTTCGAACCAGTTGGCCGAGGGATGAATATCGGTGATCGACGGCACCATGTCTTCTTCGCGCACGGCCACCCGCAGGCGGATGCGGTGGTTCTGATACATCGACAGAAAATGATAGACGACATCAAAACGCTTGGCACGTTCAGGGTAATCGACGGCGGTGATGTCCACCAGGGACGAAAACTTGCAGGTCGCATCGGTTTTCAGAAATTCGATGAACCCGGCAATATTGCCCAGCGCCACATCGACGTTCAGCTCGCCATGGGTGACATCCCAGCCCAGAACGCAATCAGGGCGCTTGAGTTCGATATGCGTGCCCAGTTCTTTGAGTGCTTCGCTCATCTTCTGGTCTCTCCTCAGCGCACGATTGTGCCGGTCCGGCGCATTTTACGCTGCAATTGCATCAGGCCATACAGCAATGCTTCGGCAGTCGGCGGGCAGCCCGGGACATAAATATCAACCGGCACGATGCGGTCACAGCCACGCACCACGGAATAGCTGTAGTGATAGTACCCCCCACCATTGGCGCAGGACCCCATCGAGATCACATACCGCGGCTCGGGCATCTGATCGTAAACCTTGCGCAAGGCCGGGGCCATCTTGTTGGTCAGGGTGCCAGCCACAATCATCACGTCCGACTGACGCGGAGACGCGCGCGGTGCGATCCCGAAGCGTTCGGCGTCATAGCGCGGCATCGAGGTGTGCATCATTTCAACCGCACAACAAGCCAGACCAAATGTCATCCAGTGCAGGCTACCGGTGCGTGCCCAGTTGATGATGTCTTCGGAAGAGGTCAGCAGGAACCCTTTGTCCTGCAGCTCGGCGTTCAGCGCCTGAGTCGCGACTTCTTTATCGGCCCCGGCCGTATTGGCTCCGGTGATCACTCCCATTCGAGCGCCCCTTTCTTCCATTCATAGGCAAAGCCGATGGTCAGCACACCCAGGAATACCATCATCGACCAAAAGCCGACGGCGCTGAGATCCTTGAACCCGACGGCCCAGGGAAACAGCATCGCGATCTCAAGATCAAAGATGATGAACAGAATCGCGACCAGATAAAAGCGAACATCGAACTTCATGCGCGCGTCATCGAAGGCATTGAAGCCGCATTCATAGGCACTTACCTTCTCAGGATCCGGATTGCGCACCGCCACGATCACGGCGGCCAAAATCAGAACGGCCCCAAGACCAATGGCAACGGCCAGAAACACCAGAATCGGGAGATACTCCCGCAACAGCTCTTCCACGAGTGGCTCCTTTCTTGCGCACGGACCCCCGCACGCCGTCAATTGGCGTGTTGACTAAGGTGATCTCTACTCTCGACATAACAGAGCGTCAACCAAGCCAAGCCCATTGAATCCCGGTTGAATCGCCGCAGGAGGCCCATGAAAACACATGCGAATGTGTCTATGTTTTACGGGCCGCCCTGATTCCGCTGTTTTCAGCTTTCCCGCTGCCACACAGGCTTGCGTTTAGCAAAGAAAGCATCAATCCCTTCGGGCGCTTCATCGCCTTCCCAGCGGGCCACAAGTTCGCCGATCGTGTGTTCGATTGTCGCGTCGTCGATAACTGGGCCCAACCGCCGGGTCAGCGCTTTGGCAGCGGCCACGGCCCCAGGGGCGCAGGACAGATATGGCACGACTTCGGCCTCGATCGCGTCGGCAAGTTGCTCTGCTGGAACGATTCCCGCCAGCAGGTCCAGTTTCACAGCCTCTTCCGCCCCGAACAGACGCGCCGACATGAACACGCGCCGCGCCTTGGCCTCGCCCATACGAGCAATGACATAGGGCCCGATGGTTGCCGGGATCAAACCCAGCCGGGTTTCGGTCAGGCCCATCTTCAGGTGATCCGCTCCGATGGCCACATCGCAAATACTGACCAGCCCGATACCACCGCCAAAGGCGTTGCCCTGAATTGCGCCGATCACGGGCTTGGGCAGGGTGTTCAATGCCTGCAAGGCGCGCGCTAACCCGCCAGCCTCGCGGGCCCGGGTGCGCGGATCGACCTGCATCTGATCCTTCATCCAGGCCAGATCGCCCCCGGCACAAAAGCTTTTGCCGATGCCGGTCAAGACGACCACACGTACGGCATCATCCGCGCCCAGTTGCGCCGCCGCAGCCGCAAGATCGGCAATCATCTGTGCGGACATCGCGTTGTGCTTATCGGGCCGGTTCATCGACAGGGTGGCCACGCCACGGGTGTCCGTTTCGACGGTCAGTGTCTCAAACATAGCTCTTCTCTCTTTGATCTCTTGTCCGGCTAGCGGGTTTATCCCGCGCGCATGGCCCGGGCCATTCCGGCAGCCTCTTCCAGAACACTGGCGTCCAACCCGGTCTCATAGCCCAACCGCTCCAGATGTGCCTGTACGGCTTCGGTCGCAACATTGCCCGCCGCCCCCGGCGCATAGGGACACCCGCCCAGACCGCCAACAGCCGCATCAAACACCCGCACACCAAGGCTGAGCGAGGCATCAATATTGGCCAGCGCCCGTCCCGCAGTATTGTGAAAATGCCCGGCCAACCGCGTCGCGGGCATTCGCTCGCGCACTGCAAGCAACATCCGTGCCACACTGTCAGGTGTTGCATGGCCCAGCGTGTCGCCCAGCGAGATCTCGTAACAGCCAAGACCGAACAGGAGATCGGCCACTTCGGCGACCTTGTCCGGCGGGGTCGGCCCATCATAGGGGCAGTCGGTCACACATGACACATAACCGCGCACCGGCAGGTCGATATGCCGGGCCGCCGCCAAAATCGGTTTGAACCGTTCAATCGTCTCGGCAATCGTCGCGTTCACATTGGCCTTGGAAAACCCTTCGCTGGCCGAGGTAAACACCGCGATCTCATCAGCCTTTGCTGCCAGCGCATCCTCATAACCGCGCATGTTGGGTGTCAGTGCCGCATAGCGGACCCCTGGTGCGCGGGTGATGCCGGCCAGGACCTCCGCCGAACCGGCCATTTGCGGGACCCATTTCGGGCTGACGAAGCTGGCGCATTCGATACGGGAAAACCCGGCCTGGCTCAGGCAATCGATCAGCGCAATCTTTTCCGCTACCGGAATATCGCGCTGTTCATTCTGCAGCCCGTCGCGCGGGCCCACTTCAAAGATCTCGACCCGGTCTGACATCGCTGCTCTCCTGCTTCTTTCTTGTTCCAAATACCCAGATCCCACCGCGCAGGATCAGGCAACCGATCAGTCGTCTTCAAGCCGGACCAAAGCTGCGCCAGCTTCAACCTGCGCGCCTGCTTCGGTCAGCACCTCGGCCACGATCCCGTCACGGGCAGCCAGAAGGGCATGTTCCATCTTCATCGCCTCAAGCACAGCCAACCGATCCCCCTCGCTCACCGCCTGCCCCGCTGTCGCGAACACGGCTTTCACCAGTCCCGGCATTGGCGCCACGATCACGTTGCTATCCCCGCCGGCGCTGGTATCGCGGTCCAGCGGGTCCTGCACATGAACCACAAGACCATACCCATCGAACACCGTCACCACCGAATCCGCAATTGACGTCATTGGTAACGCGTTTCCGTCGGTCCGCCATGCGCCGCCACGGCGTTCAACGGTCAGGTCATGACCCTGAACGGTCCAGCGTTGCCGGTCTGCAGTATCGACCCTAAGGTCAATCCGCTCCGGCTCTCCGGTCCAATCCAGCGTGACGCTCTGAACAAGAGGCTCCCAAAGCGAAAATCCATCGGCGGTCTCGCACGTATCCAGACCCAATGCTGCCATGCCTGCGGCCACCACGTGGTGCGGCTGAACCTCGGGTTGCTGCACCAGATCGTCCAGATCACGACCGATAAGCCCCGTATCAACGTCGCCTGCCGCAAAACCCGCATGGGTGGCAAGTGCGCCAAGGAAGGCAAGATTCGTCACAGTCCCCGCCACCTGCGTCTGCTCCAGCGCCCGCGACAACCGGGCCAGCGCCACGTCCCGCGTCGGCCCGTGCACGATGACTTTCGAGATCATCGGGTCGTACCATGGGCTGATCGTATCGCCGCTGCGCACACCACTGTCGGCGCGAACCCCGGTCGGAAAGGTCAGATGCGTCAGGGTGCCCGTCGCGGGCAGGAACCCTTTAGGCACGTCTTCAGCATACAGCCGCGCTTCAAAGGAATGGCCGTTGATCGACAGGTCCTGTTGCCGTTTGGGCAGGCTTTCGCCCGCAGCCACGCGCAACTGCCACTCGACCAGATCGACGCCGGTGATCGCCTCGGTTACCGGATGTTCCACCTGCAACCGCGTGTTCATCTCCATGAACCAGAACCGATCCGCCCGCAGCCCATCCGAGGCATCCACGATGAATTCGACCGTGCCTGCGCCTTTATACCCGATGGCTTCGGCGGCGCGCACGCCTGCCTGCCCCATCGCGGTGCGCATGTCTTCGGTCATGCCCGGCGCCGGGGCCTCTTCGATCACCTTCTGATGACGGCGCTGCAACGAGCAATCGCGCTCAAACAGATGCACCGCATGGGTTCCGTCGCCAAAGATCTGTATTTCGATATGACGGGGTTTGGAGACGAATTTTTCAACCAACACCGCATCATTACCAAACGCGGTCTTCGCTTCGCTGCGCGCACTGTCCAGAGCATCGGCGAAATCCTCAGACCTCTCGACCAGCCGCATACCCTTACCACCGCCACCCGCAACGGCCTTGATCAGCACAGGATAGCCAATCGTGTCGGCGGCCCCGCTCAGATGCTCGGGATCCTGGTTTTCACCGTGATAGCCGGGCACGACCGGCACCCCGGCCTTGTCCATCAGCACCTTGGCCGCGTCCTTAAGTCCCATCGCCCGGATCGCATCAGCAGACGGCCCGATAAAGGTCAAACCCGCGGCTTCGACCGCGTCCACGAACTCGGGATTCTCCGATAAAAACCCATATCCGGGGTGAATCGCCTGCGCGCCCGTGTCCAGCGCAGCCTGAATGATCACATCGCCCTTCAGGTAGCTGTCCGCCGGGGCCGGCCCGCCGATGTGCACCGCTTCATCCGCCATGGCCACATGTTTGGCACCAGCATCGACATCGGAATGCACCGCCACACACCGCACGCCCATGGCCTGCGCCGTTTCCATAACCCGACAGGCAATTTCCCCGCGGTTCGCAATCAGAATCTTGTCAAACATGGGAAGGCTCTCCTGCCTTGATGCTTCTTTCTTGTTTCAAATACCCCGGGGGAGTCGCCCGACAGGGCGGCGGGGGCAGCGCCCCCTTACATCCGGAACAAGCCAAACCGCGTCTCCTCGATGGGCGCATTCAGCGCGGCACTCAAAGACAACGACAGAACATCGCGCGATTTTCGCGGATCGATGATACCGTCATCCCACAACCGGGCCGATGCATAAAGCGGGTGCGACTGGTGTTCGAACATCTCCAGCGTCGGGCGTTTGAATTCGGCCTCCTCTTCGGCCGACCACTGCCCGCCCTGCCGTTCGATCCCGTCGCGTTTGACGGTGGCCAGCACGCCGGCTGCCTGTTCGCCGCCCATGACGCTGATCCGCGAGTTCGGCCAGCTCCACAGGAACCGTGGCTGATAGGCGCGGCCTGACATGCCATAGTTCCCGGCCCCGAACGACCCGCCGACCAGCATGGTGATCTTGGGGACCTTGGTGGTGGCCACGGCGGTGACCATCTTGGCCCCGTGCCGCGCGATGCCTTCGTTTTCGTACTTCCGCCCCACCATGAACCCGGTGATGTTTTGCAGGAACACCAGCGGGATATGGCGTTGCGAGCAGAGTTCGACGAAATGCGCCGCCTTCTGCGCACTTTCGGAAAACAGCACACCATTGTTGGCGATGATGCCAACCGGGCAACCTTTGACATGGGCAAAGCCGCAGACAATGGTTTCGCCAAAGCGGGGTTTGAATTCGTCAAAGCGCGAGCCATCGACCAGGCGCGCGATGACCTCGCGAATGTCATAGGGCGTGCGCAGATCGGCGGGTACAACGCCAAGGATTTCCTCGGGGTCATAGGCGGGCTCTTCCGGGTTTTGCCATTGCACGGTTTTTGGTTTGCCCCGGTTAAGGGATTCCACGGCGCGTCGGGCCAATGCCAGCGCATGGGCGTCATCCTCGGCCAGATAGTCGGCCACACCGGACAGGCGTGTATGGACGTCACCGCCACCAAGGTCTTCGGCCGTTACGATTTCGCCAGTCGCGGCCTTTACCAGCGGCGGGCCAGCAAGAAAGATGGTGCCCTGTTCCTTCACAATGATGGTGACATCCGACATCGCAGGCACGTAAGCGCCGCCAGCGGTACAAGACCCCATGACCACGGCGATCTGCGGGATGCCGCGCGCCGACATGTTGGCCTGATTATAAAAGATGCGGCCAAAATGGTCGCGGTCGGGGAACACCTCGTCCTGATTGGGCAGGTTGGCCCCGCCCGAGTCCACCAGATAGATGCAGGGCAAGTTGCATTCCGCCGCGATTTCCTGAGCGCGCAGGTGTTTCTTAACCGTCATCGGGTAATAGGTGCCGCCCTTCACGGTGGCATCGTTACAGACCACCATGACATCTTGCCCATGCACACGGCCAATGCCTGCGATCACTCCGGCGCAAGGGGCGGCATCGCCATACATGTCATGCGCCGCCGTGGCGCCGATTTCCAGAAAGGGTGAGCCGGGATCCAGCAGGTTTGCCACCCGACGACGCGGCAACATTTTGCCCCGGCTTTCATGTCGTGCGCGGGAACGTTCGCCGCCGCCCAGCCGGGCTGCTGCTGCTGCGTCCGAGATCTGCGCCAACGCATCAAGATGCGCCGCCCGGTTTGCTTTGAAACCTTCGGATCCGGCCATGGCCTTGGATGTGAGTTTCATTCATGAACCTCCAGTTCAGCCGCCGCGCGGCGTTTGAGTTCTTTACGGATAACCTTACCGGTCACAGTCATGGGCAGATCTTTCACAAGAGAGATTTCCCTTGGATAGGAATAACTTGCAAGGCGACCCTTGACCCACGCCTGAAGATCTTCCGGCGTGGCCAGTGCATCGGGTTTGAGCACCACATAGGCCTTGACGATTTCGGTTCTAAGCGGATCGGGTTTGCCGATGACACCCGCGGTGGCGACGGCGGGATGGGTCAGCAGGCAGTCTTCGATCTCGGCGGGGCCAATGCGATAGCCTGAACTGGTGATCACGTCATCCTCGCGCCCCACGAAACGCAGATACTGACCCTCCCAGATGCCCCGGTCTCCGGTGATCAGCCAGTCGCCGCGAAACTTCTCAGCGGTTTGGTCGGGTTTGTTCCAGTATTCGATCATCATCGAGGCCGAGCCGCGGTGCACACCGATATCGCCCTCATCGTTGGTCGGTTCTCCATCCGCATCCAGCACGGCCACCTCGTGCCCTGGCACCGGTTTCCCGATGCAACCGGGTTGTGCCGGGAAATCAGCGCCGCAGTTTGAGACGATCATGTTGCATTCCGTCTGGCCGTAGAATTCGTTGATCTGCAGACCAAAAGCACCCTGCCCCCAAGCCAGCATTTCAGCACCCAGGGGTTCACCACCACTGGCGACCGAGCGCAGGCCGGGAAGTGATGTATCGGCAGCTTTCAGCATCCTGAGCGCGGTGGGCGGAAAGAACACGTTGCGCACCCCGCCTCGTTCTATGATGTCAGCGCAACCCCGGGCCGAGAATTTGTCCATCCGGGCCGCGACCACCGGGATGCCCAACGCCAGACCGGGCATAAGCACATCAAAAAGGCCCCCGATCCACGCCCAATCGGCCGGGGTCCACAGGCAATCACCACTCTGCAGATGATCATGGCTGATCGACACGCCAGGCAGATGGCCCGTCAACATCCGGTGGCCATGCAAGGCCCCCTTGGGGCTGCCGGTTGTGCCAGAGGTATAAATCAGAACCGCAGGATCGTCGGGGCCGGTATCTGCAAAAGGCAGCGGCCCCCCCGTCACCTTGGTGTTCGCAGCGATAAGCGGAGCCGCAAGGTCGCCCAGCAGTCGCGCGCCGTCGTCATCGGTAACGACACGGGTCAGCCCGGCATCGCTGATCCGGGAGTGCAGCGCATCATGTTTGAAGAGTTTGAACAGCGGGACCGAGATTGCACCGATCTTCCAGATCGCCAGATGCGCTGCCGCGCACCAGGGCGACTGGCTGAGCAGGACGCCGACACGCTCCCCCGGTTTGATCTGTTCCAGCAACCGATGGGCCAGCCCGTCAGTCATCGCTGACAGCTCCGCCATGGTCACATCGCGGCGCGACTCACCCGTCAGATCGATAATGGCAGGTCCGGTCTGCGGCCCCTGCAGGCATTGGCGCGCCATATTCAGACGGTGGGGGATGTCCCAGCCTCCATCAGGGCGCAATCCGGGTATGCGTCGGGCAGCACTCATTTGGTTTGCCTTGTGTTTTCTAAGTCTTGACGGCGACTTCTTAGAAATCTCATGCGCGCACCTTGATCCAGATCAGCGCCCCGGTCTGCAAAATATGCCACTTTTGGTATATCAAAAGCAGATTGGACAGGACAATGAAACATCTGATCGCCACACTCGCCCTCACCACCGCATTGGGAGCCATTGCCGCGCCGCTGGCGGCGCAGTCGCAGGGGGACTGGACCTTTGGTATCGGTGTTGGCTGGGTCAATCCGAAATCGACCAGCGCCACAGTTGCCGGGTTGCCGTTGAGCGTCGATGAAGACGTCCGACCGACCTTCACAGTCGAGTATTTTTTCCGCGACAATCTGGGGATTGAACTGCTGGCCGCTACGCCGTTTCAGCATGACATTTCGCTGGGCGGAACGAACATCGCATCGACCAAGCACCTGCCGCCCACCCTGTCGCTGAACTATCACTTCCCGACGCAGACCAAGTTCAAGCCGTTTGTCGGGATTGGTGTGAACTATACAACCTTCTTCGACGAACAGACCTCGCTTGGTACGCTTAACTTGAGCGATAGCTGGGGCGTTGCCTTGCACGCCGGTGCGGATTACCAGGTTTCCCAGAACGGATCGTTGCGCTTTGACGTGCGCTGGATCGACATCAACACCGACGCCACCTTGAACGGCGTGGCGCTGGCCGATGTCGAGATCGACCCGTTCATCGTGGGATTCTCGTACATCCACCGGTTCTGATCCCTCCCAAGATATGGCGGGCCTGACAAGGCCTGCCCGTTTCGGCCCGCGTTTTTGCGCGGGCCGGTGTCGTTTCAGCCCATCGATCCCATCAATTCGCGGCCCACCAGCATCCGGCGGATTTCAGAGGTTCCGGCCCCGATTTCCATAAGCTTGGCATCGCGGAAAATGCGTCCGACCGGGTTGTCATTCAGATACCCGGCCCCACCCAACGCCTGAACTGCCTGATGCGCCTGCACCATGGCCTGTTCGCTGGCATAAAGGCAGCAGGCAGCCGCATCCTGACGGGTCACATCGCCCCGGTCGCAAGCTTTAGCGACCTCGTACACATAAGCCCGGGCCGAGTTCATCGCCGTATACATGTCGGCAATCTTGCCCTGCATCAGCTGAAAGTTCCCGATCGGCTGACCAAATTGTTCGCGGGTGGACACATACGGCATGACCTCGTCCAGGCAGGCGGCCATGATGCCGGTTCCGATGCCGGCCAGCACGACGCGTTCATAATCAAGCCCCGACATCAGGACGCGCACGCCCTTGCCCTCTTCACCCAGCACGTTTTCAAACGGCACTTCGCAATCGTCAAAGATTAGCTCGGCGGTGTTTGATCCGCGCATGCCCAGCTTGTCAAAATGCGGCGAGGTCGAGAAGCCTTTGAACTCTTTCTCGATCAGGAACGCCGTGATGCCCCGGCTGCCCGCGTCGGGATCGGTCTTGGCATAGACCACCAGTGTGTCGGCATCGGGACCATTGGTGATCCAGTATTTGTTGCCGTTCAGGATATAGCGGTCATTGCGCTTTTCCGCCCGCAGCTTCATCGACACCACGTCGGACCCGGCTGAGGGTTCGGACATGGCCAAAGCACCGACATGATCCCCCGAGATCAGACCCGGCAGGTATTTCTGTTTCTGTTCGGGCGTGCCGTTCAGCTTGATCTGGTTCACACACAGATTGGAATGCGCGCCATAAGAGAGAGACACCGACGCACTGGCCCGCGCGATTTCTTCCACCGCCACGGTATGGGCCAGATAGGACATGCCTGCCCCGCCGTATTCCTCGGACACGGTGATGCCCAGCAACCCCAGATCGCCCATTTCTTTCCACAGCGCGGCCGGGAAGTCGTTGGTCTGGTCAATTTCGGCGGCCATCGGCTTGACGCGCTCCTGCGCCCAGCGATGCACCATATCGCGCAACGCGTTCGTGTCTTCGCCCAGATCGAATGTCATGGTCGCATTGAACATAGCGCCCTCCCCCTGCGTTTAATGAACAAGTGTTCATTTCATAGACGAGGTTTGTGAGTCGGGTCAAGTGTTGGGCTGCCGACGGCGTGTCAGCGCCCGGTCAAAACCGACTTCATTTGTGCCGCGGGTTTGTGACACAGTTAAACAATTGAGATATGAAGGCCCGGCAAAGCATGCCAAAAAGACCGTTTCTGCCGCACAGGTTTTGACACGGGGTTATTGTCCGATGTGCCGGGCGAACCGAAATTCTGCTCTGCCTTACGCGAGACCTGATTTCGAAACAAACCTTATGCAGTAAAATTACTGCACTTGCCATGTTCTGGAGAAGGCTGGCTTGTTTGAGATCGAATGGAAGGGGCGCACGAAGGCGCATTCTTTGAGTGTCGACGAACAGCACGTCGCAACGGCATCATGGCTCGTCAACTTCAAAACGAACGGACCCAAAACATGAAAATCTAGGTCACAAGCGTCTTCGTCGATGATCAAGACAAGGCCGAAAAGTTCTACACCGAAATGCTCGGCTTCATAGTGAAGCACATTATCCCATTGGGCGATACCCGATGGCTGACGGTCGTGTCCAAGGAAGACCCCGGAAGGCACAGAACTGTTGCTTGAACCGAGCGACCATCCAGCCATTGGACCTTACAAGAAGGCGCTTGTCGCCGATGGCATCGTCGCACATTCATTCCAGGTGCAAAACCTTGACACCGAATGGAAAAAGCTGAGCGACGGGGGTGTGAAATTCGTAACTGAACCTATGGACGCGGGCGCAGTTCACATGGCCGTTTTTGACGACACTTGCGGAAACCTCATTCAGTTAATCCAGATGAAGGAAACCGCTTCTGACTGATCCCAGTATAGACTGGATTGCTGCCAGCCCGGACGGTGAAACAGGCGTCGTTCGGATCAGTTCCGCTTACAAAGTTCCAAAACTCATATGTTTTTGATATCGGCGATCACGACCTGTTTTGTATGGTCTCGAAAGCACGGCGGGACGCTAAATCATGCGCCCTGCCACACCGCCCCAACCTCGGCCCGGACGATGCGGGCGATAAGGGCGCAGTCGTCGAGGCTGAAGGTCAGCGGCACGCGCATGTCGACGATGCCGGCAAGGATGCGGTCGGTTTTGGGCATCGGCACACTGTCGGCATAGCGCCAGCTGTCATAGCGCGAGGTAAAGGCGACGGGTTCTGCACCGCCGAACCATTTCAACTCGACCCCACGCGCGGCACATCGACTGAGCGCCTCTTGCACCTTGTCCGGGTCCCAGTCGAGCAGCAGGAACTGGATGGACGAGCCGACATAAACCTCTTGTTCGGGGCGGTTGATCACGGTCAGGCCGGGGGTGTTACGCAGCCCGTCTTCCAGCACGCGATAACGGTCGTTCCAGCGTTGTACCTGTGTGTCCAGATCCCGCAATTGCGGGCGCAGAATCGCGGCGCGCAGGTTGTCCATGCGACCGGACACGTTGGGGGTGTCGTATTTCACGCGTTCGAAGACCTCGGGAGACGGGGCGGCGAGATGGCGTTCATACAGCATATAGCTGCCAGAAAGGATCGTGGCGCGGGCGGCGACTTCTTCATCATCGGTGATCAGGAACCCGCCCTCACCCGAATTCATATGCTTGTACGTCTGGTTTGAATAACAGCCGATCAGACCCGCGCGGCCCGACGGCACACCTTTCCAAGACGCGCCCATGGTATGCGCACAGTCCTCGATCACGGTGACGCCCGCGTCATCGCAGATCTTCATCAGACGATCCATGTCACACAGGTGGCCGCGCATGTGGCTGAGCATCAGCACCTTGGCGTCGGTCACTTTTTGCGCCAGATCGTCAAGGTCGATGGTCAGGCTTTCAGTGACCCCGACAAACACCGGTTTTGCCCCAACCGACGCAATCGCACCCGGCACCGGGGCCAGCGTGAAGGCATTGGTCAAAACCGGCTCCCCCGGCTTCACCCCGATGGCCCTGAGCGCAGTGGCCATCGCATAGCCCCCAGAGGCCACGGCCAAGCAATATTTCGCGCCGGTATAGGCGGCAAATTCCTGCTCCAGAAGCGCGGTTTCGCCCAGTTCGCCCGCAGCGACGTTATAACGGTGCAGACGACCACTTTGCAGAACCGCCAACGCGGCGGCGATCCCGGCATCGGGGATCGGCTCTTGCTGGGTGAAGTTTCCGGTGAATTTTTCTGTCATGTGCTGGTTGTGATCTGGGTAACGTCAGCGGTCAAGATCCGCCTTGGCGAATTCACAAAGCTGAAACATTGCGCCGGGTCGCGTCGCAAACGGGACAGAATCGCGACGCACCTGCCCTAGCGTAACCTCATGACACCTTATGAGTTGATCCATGATCTGCACTGGTCGGACTGCCCTGCCCCTGTGCAAACCCGGGCCGAGCTGTGCATTCTGGACCTGATCGGGGTCGCTGCTGGCGCAATGGGCACAGACCTGAGCGCCATTATCCGGGATCACGCGGTCGAAACGTTCGGGGGCACCGTGCCGATCCTGTTTGACGGTCGCACGGCCAGTGCGCCGGGGGCTGCATTGGCAGGCGCGATGACGATTGATGCGCTGGACGGGCATGATGGGTTTAATGCGGCCAAGGGCCATGTCGGCTGCGCTTTGCTGCCCGCTGTTCTGGCGTTTGCTGAACAAACCGGCGCCGATGGGTCCGAGTTTCTGGCCACCATCGTCATGGGATATGAATTCGGGTCACGCCTGTCCGTGGCGCAACACGCAACAACACCAGATTATCACACGTCTGGCAGTTGGGGGGCTGTCGTGGCGGCAGCAGCGGGAGCGCGTTTGCTGCGACTTGATCACCAGCGGACCCGAGAAGCGTTGGGGATTGCCGAATACCATGGTCCGCGCAGCCAGATGATGCGCTGCATCGATCATCCGACAATGGTCAAGGATGGGTCAGGCTGGGGGGCGATGGCCGGGGTGTCGGCCGCGCAACTGGCGCGACGCGGGTTTACAGGGGCTCCGGCGATCACGGTCGAATCGACTCCGACGTTCTGGACTGATCTTGGAACCAACTGGCTGATTTTGGATCAGTACTTTAAGCCTTATCCAGTATGTCGCTGGGCGCATGGCCCAATTGACGGGGTTCTGAAACTGGCCCGTGATCACAATGTGAGTGCGGCTCAGGTCGCGCGGATCGAAGTCACGACGTTCCATGAATCCGTGCGGCTGGCCACACGCCGCCCACGCAATACGGAAGAGGCGCAATATTCGACTTCGTTCCCCAGTGCGGTGGCGATGGTGCGCGGCGATGTCGGACCTGCGGGTATCACCGGGGACGCTTTAAGCGACCCTGAAATCCTGCGTCTGTCGGACAACCTGGTGATGCAGGAATCCGACAGCGCCAATGCTGCCTTTCCCGCGACGCGTCTGTCGCGGGTGGATCTGGTGCAAACCGATGGCACCGTTTTGAAAGGCGAATACCTCCAGCCGCGCTGGGACCCGGTCGCGCCACCAACAGAAGCTGAACTGCGCGCCAAGTTTCACGGCCTCGCCGATCCGGTATTGGGAGCCGATCGGGCCGATGCCATTGAAGCCGCATTGGCGGATCTTGCGAATACCGGACTGCGGCCCCTGACAGATCTTTTGTATCAGCCGATCAACTGACGCACGACACCCGGCAGATCATCGAACCGATGCAGCAGCGCTTCGGGCTCTAAAGCGGCCATATCATCGCCAGAAGGCCCAAACGTCACCAGAACCGAAGGCACACCGGCGGCCCGCGCCGTGTTGCGGTCCGTATCTGAATCGCCGATCAGAACACATTTTGCCGGGTCGCCGCCTGCCCGGCGGGCAGCTTCGCGCAGCGGCTCCGGGTCGGGTTTGCGTACTGGCAACGTGTCGGCTCCGACCATCGATGCAAAAGCGTCGCGAATGCCAAGGCTGATCAGCAACTGATCGGCCAGCGCTTGTGGCTTGTTGGTACAGATCCCGACGCCGAATCCGTCAGCCTTTAACGCCTCTACCGCGTCCATCGCACCGGGATACAGCACCGTATGAACGTCAATCGCGGCGCCGTAGGCCTCAAGCAGAACAGGATAAAAGGTTTCGACGACGCTGGCATCGAACCGGCCCAACCGCTCAAGCCCGCAGGTCAGCATCTTCTTGCCGCCGCGCAGGGCGATTCCCTGATCGCGCGCCGGGTCCAGCACATCGCCGTCGCCCATCTGGCGAAAACAGACGTTCGCAGCGGCGATCAGATCACCGGATGTATCGGCCAGTGTGCCGTCCAGATCGAAGATTACCGTTTTCATGCCTGCCCCCTTTCGGCGCTTTTCCGCACCAGTTGTTGCATCCCGCAACCTTGTTTGATCACCGTTTCGCTTGCGTGACCGCTATCAGCGGATAAAACGGCTCAAAGCAAAACACAAAGAGAAAACCAGATGAGCACAGCCCTCGTCATCCTCGCCGCAGGCAAAGGCACACGGATGAACTCGGACCTTCCCAAGGTTCTGCACCCCATCGCACAAGCCCCCATGCTGGCTCATGCCATGCGCACCGGTGCCGCGCTAGAGCCTGAACGTCTGGTTGTCGTGGCCGGCCATGGTGCCGATCTGGTCGCAAAAGCCGCGCAGCAGATCAATGACCGGGCCGAGGTCGTCTTGCAAGAAGACCAGTTGGGCACCGCTCATGCTGTCGATATGGCCCGCGAGGCGCTGGCCGGTTTCGATGGCGATGTTGTCGTGCTCTATGGTGACACGCCGTTTTTGCAGCCTGACACGCTTGAGCGCATGATCGCCGCACGCAAGACCCATGATCTGGTCATACTTGGATTTGAGGCCCCTGATCCCGCCCGCTATGGCCGTCTGGTCATGGATGGCGACACGCTGGAAAAGATCGTGGAATTCAAGGACGCCTCAGACGCCGAGCGCGCGATTACCTTTTGCAACAGCGGGCTGATGGCCTGCGATGCCAAGACGTTGTTTGATCTGATCGCACAGGTCGGCAATCAGAACGCTTCGGAAGAATACTATCTGACCGATGTCGTCGAACTGGCCCGCGCCCGCGATCTGAGCGTGACGGCAGTGTCTTGCGACGAAGACCAGACCATGGGGGTCAATTCCCGCGCTGATCTGGTCAACGCGGATGCCGTGTTTCAGGCCCGCGCCCGCGCGGAACTGCTGGAAGACGGTGTGACCCTGATGGCCCCCGACACGGTCTATCTGGCCATCGACACGGTCATCGGGCGGGATGCCGTGATCGAACCCAATGTGGTATTCGGCCCCGACGTCACGGTGGAATCCGGGGCCACGATCCGCGCGTTTTCGCATCTGGAAGGCTGCCATGTCAGCCGTGGCGCGGTGGTTGGTCCTTATGCCCGGCTCCGCCCCGGTGCCGAACTGGCCGAACACACCAGGGTCGGCAACTTTGTCGAGATCAAGAATGCCGTGATCTCCGAAGGCGCCAAGGTCAATCACCTGAGCTATATCGGCGACGCCACGGTTGGAACCAACACGAACATCGGGGCAGGCACCATCACCTGCAATTATGATGGCGTCATGAAGCATCAGACCACAATCGGGGCGCGGGTATTTATCGGGTCGAACACCATGCTGGTCGCGCCTGTCTCAATCGGCAACGATGCGATGACAGCGACCGGATCGGTGATCACCAGAGACGTTGAACCCGAGGCGCTGGCACTGGCCCGCACACCGCAGGAGAACAAACTGGGCCGGGCCCGCAAATTGTTCGATTTGTTAAAGGCGAAGAAAGCAAGACGTAACAAGGAGGCCGAATAATGTGCGGTATTGTAGGGGTACTTGGCGACCATGAAGCAGCGCCGATCCTTGTTGAAGCGCTGAAACGACTGGAATACCGGGGCTATGACAGCGCCGGAATCGCCACCGTGAACCACGGCAAACTGGATCGCCGCCGCGCCGTCGGCAAGCTGGTCAATCTGGGCGATTTGCTGGTGCATGACCCCTTGCCGGGCAAGGCCGGGATCGGTCATACCCGCTGGGCCACACATGGCGAGCCGTCGGTCAGCAATGCCCATCCGCATCAGGCAGGGCCAGTCGCCGTGGTGCACAACGGGATCATCGAAAACTTTCGCGATCTGCGCGCCGAACTGGCCGAACACGGCATCCTGCCGCAAACGGAAACCGATACCGAAACCGTCGCTCTTTTGACGCAACACTATCTGGATCAGGGCGCATCCCCCGTCGATGCCGCGTTCCAGGCGCTTGATCGGCTTGAGGGCGCTTTCGCCTTGGCATTTCTGTTCGATGGCGAAGAAGATCTGATTGTCGCCGCCCGCAAGGGATCACCGCTGGCCATCGGCCATGGCGAGGGCGAGATGTATGTTGGCAGCGATGCCATCGCGCTGGGGCCGCTGACTGATCGGATCACCTATCTTGAAGAAGGCGACCGCGCCGTTCTGACCCGGACCTCGCTGGAGATCCGCGATGCTCAGGGCGAACTGGCCAATCGCGAAATCCGCACGGTTCAGATCCAGTCCACCCAGATCGACAAGGCGGGTCACAAGCATTTCATGGCAAAGGAAATCGCTGAACAGCCGCTGGTGATCGGCGACGCGCTTGGCCACTATCTGCCGGCCGGGCAAGACACCGTACAACTGCCGGGCAAGGGTATCGACTTTACCAAGATCGAACGTGTGACCATGGTCGCCTGTGGCACGGCCTATTACGCCTGCCTCACGGCGAAATACTGGTTCGAACAGCTGGCCCGTATCCCGGTCGAGGTCGATATCGCCTCAGAATTTCGCTATCGCGAGCCTCCCGTCAGCCCCGGCACGCTGGCAGTATTCGTCAGCCAGTCTGGCGAAACTGCCGATACGCTGGCCGCCCTGCGTTATTGCGAGGGCAAGGCCGACAAGATCGTGTCGGTGGTCAATGTCCCCGAAAGCTCGATCGCCCGCGAAAGCGATCTGGCACTGCCGATCCATGCCGGGGTCGAGGTCGGCGTGGCGTCGACCAAGGCGTTCACCTGCCAGCTTGTTGTGCTGGTTCTGCTTGCGCTGAAGGCGGCTGCGGACAAAGGACAGATAGATCAGGAAACGCTGGCCGATCACATCTCGGCGGTGCGTGGGTTGCCGTCGCTGCTGAATGCCGCGCTGGATCAGAACGAAGCGATCCGACAGGCCGCAATCAAACTTAGCGAAGCCCGGGATGTGTTGTTTCTGGGGCGTGGGCCGATGTATCCGATGGCGCTTGAAGGTGCTCTTAAACTGAAAGAAATCAGTTATATACATGCCGAAGGTTATGCGTCAGGTGAACTGAAACACGGCCCGATTGCCCTGATCGACAAGAACATGCCGGTGATCGTCATGGCGCCGCGCGACGCGGTCTTCGACAAGACCGTTTCGAACATGCAAGAGGTCATGGCGCGTAAGGGTCAGGTGCTGTTGATTTCGGACGATGACGGGCTGGCCGAAGCACAGGACGGTGTCTGGTCGACCATCCGGATGCCGCATGTGCACCCCACGCTGGCACCGATCTTATACGCCATTCCAGCGCAATTACTGGCCTATCACACCGCCGTTGCCAAAGGTACGGATGTGGACCAACCGCGCAATCTGGCAAAATCGGTGACCGTGGAATAACGCGCGCCCTGCCGTTTCTTCTCTTTAAAAATACTCGGGCGGGCGTCGTTGGTTGCGCCATTGAACCCGGTGACAAAAGGGCGACGAGGGGCTGGCCGCTCGCGCCTTTCCGGCCCGCCTAGTCGCGGATGTACAAAACGTCACCACGACGCGGCACTTGTACTTACCTGCGCGAACTCTTTGACAGCCTCGCCCATCTCGCGCAGGACCTCCAATTCGTGGCCCTGTACGTCAATCGACAGCATCCCACGCCTTGCCGACCGAACGTCGATGGCATGGCGCGCCAGGATTTCAGGCAGCGAAGGCGTTGTCATCGTCAGCACTTCACCGGTTTCGTGGCTGCCGGGAAAGCGGTCGCGGTACGTTTCGGTTGACCGATAGACGGATGACGGCGCGCCATCACCCGCGAACCGGTCAAAAGCCAGTTCCGTACCCGTGTCGGCGGAAACAAGTGCGTTTTCAGTGAAATGGAGCGCGGCGTCCCATCAGAAGTTCATACTTGGACGCTCGAAAAAACATGCGCCAGCTTTGCGGGACCAGTTCCTTTGCTGTTCGTTCGACACCTTTGAGGAATTGCATCCTGCCTCCCGCCCGCATTCTCACGATTTCACCGTTTTTTATCAGCCCCCTTGCACTGCGAAAAGCACAGCATAGTCTGTGCGGCAAAAGGGGTCGGATCATGTGCAAAGACTATCTGGATCAGATCAGGGCGCGGGCCGATGCGACCAAGGCTGCAGATATGGCGCGGTATCACAAGGCAGCGCGCGTTTATCTGGGCGTCGCGAACCCGGTGTTGAACGATCTGACCAAGGACTGGCGCCGGTCCCTAACGGTTGAAGACCGGGTGAAACTGGCGGATGACCTGTGGCGCACCGATATTCACGAGGCCCGACTGGCAGCCGCCAAGCTGCTGACCCAGGCCCGCATTCGCCCGGATCAGGCGGTTTGGGAGTTGCTCTGCAACTGGGTGCCCGATTTCGATGCCTGGGCCGTGGCGGATCATGCCTGCATGGCGGCCCAGAAACGGCTGGTCGCGGACCCGACCCGCCTGGACACCGTCGAAGGTTGGACAACATCCGACCTCATGTGGACCCGGCGGGCAGCACTGGTCGCAACCCTCCCCTGGACCAAGCAAAACCATCCGAAACCCGAAGAACTGGCACAACGTGACCGGATTTTGGGCTGGGTGGCCACCTATGTGCCCGACCGCAACTGGTTTATTCAAAAGGCAATCGGCTGGTGGCTGCGCGATCTGTCAAAGCATGACGCCCCCCGCGTAATTGCGTTTTTGAGCGCGCATGGTGACGATCTTAAGCCGTTTGCCCGCAAGGAAGCCGCCAAATACCTGCCCGATCAGAGCGGCTGAACAGTCAGGTCGATCAATTCGGTCAGCGGGGCACCAAGCGCCTGAAACCCTTGCAGGGACAAACGGCTACCTGCGGTATCTTCGCCTTCAATGGGAATCAGTGTGACCTCGGCGCTTTTACCGGTCGCGGCAAGGGTGATCCGACCCGATCGCTGATCCGAGACCAAAGGCGTTTCAAGCCATAAGCCTGGTTTTGTCGGATCGCCAAGTGCTGCAACGGTGGATTTCGGACCTGCACTTTGGGCAGGAACAGAGTCTTGCCCCGTGTCAGTGGCCGCGTCCGTGCCTGGATCGATGTCGGCGTTAGTGTCGTCCAAATCGGTTGTTTCTTGGGTCAAAGATGCGTCTTCCAGCGTCGCATCGGCCTGAGAAGGCTTGGTGGCCGTATCCGTTTGGAACAGCTGATCCGTAACACTACAGGACGACGCAACAAGAATAGAGACAAGAACCAGATACCGCATATCTGCTTTCTACCCCTGCGGATGCAATCCCGCCAGACCCAATACGAAGGCCCCCCTTGCCGGGCGGGTGCGCGCGCTTTACCTATGTCCACATGACAGCACCTTTGATCGATCCTTTCGCCCGCGCCATCACATACCTGCGTGTCTCCGTCACCGACCGGTGCGATTTCCGCTGTGTGTATTGCATGTCGGAAAATATGACCTTTCTGCCCAAGAAAGAGCTGTTGACGCTCGAAGAACTGGACAAGATGTGTTCGACCTTTGTTGGACTGGGCGTCGAAAAACTGCGGATCACAGGCGGCGAACCACTGGTCCGGCGCGAGATCATGACGTTTTTCCAATCCATGACCCGCCATCTGGACAGCGGGGCGCTGAAGGAACTGACGCTGACGACAAACGGATCTCAGTTGGAACGATTTGCCGATGCGCTTTATGCCGCTGGCGTGCGCCGGGTGAACGTGTCGCTGGATACGCTGGACGACAAGAAATTCGCCGACGTGACACGGTGGGGCCGGTTGGCCCAGGTGCTGAAAGGCATTGATGCGGCTCAGCGGGCTGGCTTGCGGATCAAGATCAACGCCGTCGCGCTGAAAGGGTTCAACGAAGAAGAACTGCCGCGCATTACCGAATGGTGCGCCGAGCGGGACATGGACCTGACCTGGATCGAAGTCATGCCGATGGGGGATATCGGTAACGAAGACCGGCTGGATCAATATTGGTCTCTCGAAGATGTGCGCAGTACCTATGAGCAGCATTATACGGTCACCGATCTGGCCGAACGGTCGGGCGGACCGGCCCGGTATGTGCGGCTTGAGGAAAGCGACCAGAAGATCGGCTTTATCACGCCGCTCAGCCATAATTTCTGCGAAAGCTGCAACCGCGTGCGCCTGACCTGCACCGGTGAGCTGTACATGTGCCTTGGTCAGGAAGACATGGCTGACCTGCGCAAACCCCTGCGCGATCACCCCGGTGACCCTCGCGCCTTGGAAGAAGCGATCCGCGCCGCCATTTCGCTGAAACCAAAGGGCCATGATTTCGACTATTCCAGACAGCGTGCCGACGGCCAGATGTCGCGTCACATGAGCCATACGGGCGGCTGACATGTCAGCCCCCAGCAGTGCGCCGACGCCGCTGTTCCGGATCTACCGCGCTGCAACCACGATGCTTGTGCCCTTCGCGTGGCGCAAGGTGTCACGCCGGTTGGCAGCTGCCGGTGTCCCCCCCGAGCGCATGCAAGAGCGGCTGGGAAATGCCAGCCTGCCGCGCCCTCCCGGTCAGCTGATCTGGTTCCACGCTGCCAGTGTCGGCGAAAGCCTGTCAGTCTTGTCGCTGATCAAGCGGTTGGGCGACCGTGTGCCCGGGGCGCAGTTTCTGATCACGTCGGGTACGCCCACCTCGGCCGCGCTTGTGGCCCAGCGTATGCCACCCCGCACCCGTCATCAGTACGCGCCTTTGGATGCAAGTGGTCCGGTCGCGCGTTTTTATGCGCATTGGCGCCCCGCCGCCGGGCTGTTTGTCGAAAGCGAACTTTGGCCGTTGATGCTGGTCAAAGGTCGCGAGGCCGGAACACGACTGGCCTTGCTGAACGCACGTTTGTCGCGAAAATCCGTCGACGGCTGGAAAAAACGGCCCGATACAGCCCGGTTCATTCTGAGCCAGTTCGACCTGCTGATCGCCCAGAATCAAACCATTGCCGATGACCTGATCGCCATGGGGGCTGATCCCGCTCGGGTTCATGCCGGCAGCAACCTAAAGGCCAGTTCCGCCGCGCCGCCGGTTCAGTCGGATGTGCTTGAAGAACTGCGCGGACGCTTGGGTGATCGTCCGGTCTGGACCGGCAGTTCGACCCATGCCGGCGAGGAAGAAATCGTTCTAGAGGCGCATCGCCAGCTTTTGACGGCCCATCCCGATCTTTGCCTGATCCTTGTCCCGCGTCACCCCGAACGCGGCGACGAAGTCGAAGCCCTGCTTCACGCCAGTGGCCTGACCTATGCCCGGCGCACGTCCGAAACACCTGTCACGCCTGAAACACAAGTGTACCTCGCCGACACATTGGGCGAGACCGGAACCTGGTATGCCCTGTCCCCCATTGCTTTTCTGGGGGCAACGCTGGTGCCCAAAGGCGGGCACAACCCGTTCGAACCGGCCTTGGCCGGTGTCGCTGTCGTCGCCGGACCTCATGTCGACAATGCAGCGGATGCCTATGCAGGTCTCGATGCCGCCGGGGGGATGACCCAGATCGAAACCGCCCGTGATCTCGCCGCACAGGTCGGTCATTGGCTGAACAACCCGGCTGACCTTGAAACCACGCGTACCGCTGCGCAAAGCTATGCCGAAACCCAAAACCGGGCGCTTGACGATGTGGTCAACCGGCTCTGCGCTGCGCTGGATCTTGACCATGGCTGAGCTGTTCGTGACTAATTTCAATCGCAATTTTACCGGCGTGTCGGCCACCGCCGCCAATGTGATCCGCCAACAGATCAAAGACTTCGACCTGAAACTGGTCGGCCACCCGCTGCCCGGGTGTCCCGATCCAATCACCGTGTCCGATGCCCGCACCCTGTCGCGCACCGCCCCACCGGGCCGCCCCTTCCCGATCTGGCATGTTCGGCGCAACACCGAAATGCGCGCAGCCCTCTGGGCGCGGGATGTCCTGAAGTTGCCGATCCGGATTGTCTTTACCTCGGCCGCGCAACGCAGACATTCGGCCTTCCCGCGCTGGCTGATCTCAAAAATGGATGCGGTGATTGCCACGACCGAAGCGGCAGCTGACTATGTCCCCCATGTCCGGGGCGTCGTCCCACATGGCGTGGACACCGGCCTCTTCACCCCCGCCCCGGATCGCGCTTCGGCTTGGGCGGCGCTGGGATATGGCGGCACCATGGGTATTGCCACGATCGGACGTGTGCGACCCGAAAAGGGCACCGATGTTTTTGTCGATGCCATGCTGAAACTGCTACCCGAACTGCCTGGTGCCACAGCGCTTGTCATCGGGCGCGCCGCCCGCGAACATCAAAAATTCGACCTCGACCTCAAAGGCCGGGTGCAACGAGCCGGGCTGATCGAAAGGGTGCGTTTTATCGGAGAAGTTCCCGCCGCGGACCTGCCCGCCCTGATGCGCGGCCTGTCACTGGTGGTACAACTGCCCCGCTACGAAGGCTATGGCATGGTCCCGCTCGAAGGCATGGCCAGCGGCGTGCCCTTCGTCGGCAGCGACACCGGGTATTACGCCGCCTTTTCGGCCCAGGGGCGCGCAGGCACAGTGGTCCCTATCGACCACGCAGGCCTTGCCGCAGACGCCGCGCGTACCCTGCTCGGCTCTGTTGACAGCGCAGGCCAAGCCGCGCGCGAGATCGCAGAATCCACCTTCAGCATCACCCACGAAGCCCAGGGCATTGCAGCTGTTTACGACGCACTCTGGACGGCCCCATGATTTAGGGCTTCTTTCTTGTCTCAAATCCCCTCGGGGGTGAATTGGGCCGAAGGCGCAAGAGGGGGCAGACAGCCCCCCATACCGCGTCACAGCATCGTCAGACAAACCAAGCCACCAAGGCCCAAAACCCGGACAGAACCGTCGGATAGAAGGTTCCGGCAAAACCGACCCCACGCAATGGGGGCGACATATGATAGCCGACCCAGAACAGCCCCCGCATCAGCGCAAAGCTTAACCCAAGCACGATCACAGCCGCCCCGCCCAGCGACATGGCCACAAAGGGCCAGGTCACCAAGGCCAGAACCAATTGTTCGACAGTGTTCGTCAGAACCTTCTGATCCGTCGCGGCCCCGGACCCGGGCGCAAAGACTTGTCCGTCGATGATTTCAGTATCAAAGAACCGGCGCTGCGCCAGTCGCCCGATCATGGCGGCCAGAACAAAGCCCGGCGCAAGAAACGCAACCGGCAAGGCCACCGGCGGCGGCAGAAACGGCAGATCCAGCTGCTGCGGCACCCAGATAACCACCAGCGCCCAAAGGACGCCGATGGCCATGCTGATCAAAACGATGCGGCGCTTGCCCAACGCCGGTTACGCGGGCGCGGTCCCGATCAGACGCAGGATATCGCGTGCCGCTTCAGGGATGTTGGTGCCCGGCCCAAAGATCGCTTTCACACCGTTTTTGTACAGGAAATCATAGTCCTGCTGCGGAATTACCCCACCGCAAATCACGATGATATCTTCGGCTCCGGCTTCTTTCAGCGCGGCAACCAGTTGCGGGGCCAATGTCTTGTGACCTGCTGCCTGAGACGAGATTCCGACGACATGCACGTCGTTATCCACCGCGTCCTGCGCCGCTTCGGCAGGGGTCTGGAACAGCGGACCGACGTCGACGTCAAAGCCGATGTCGGCGAAGGCGGTGGCAATCACCTTGGCACCACGATCATGCCCGTCCTGCCCCATCTTGACCACCAGCATGCGCGGGCGACGGCCTTCGGTTTCGGCGAATTTCTCAACATCCGCCTGGATCGCGGCAAAGCCTTCGTCGCCTTCGTACGCCGCGCCATAGACCCCGGCGAGGGTCTTCACTTCGGCGCGGTGGCGGCCAAATTCGTTTTCCATTGCCATGCTGATTTCTCCAACCGAGGCGCGGGTACGCGCGGCTTCAACAGCCGCTTCAAGCAGGTTGCCACCTTCTTTGGCACGGCGGGTCAGTTCAGCCAATGCCGCCTGACAGGCCGCTTCGTCGCGATCCGCCCGCATCTTTTCAAGACGCGCGATCTGGCTTTCCCGGACGGCGACATTGTCGACGTCCAGAATGTCGATCGGGTCTTCCTTGTCCTTGCGGTACTTGTTGACGCCGACGATGACTTCCTGACCGCGGTCGATCATCGCCTGACGGCGGGCAGCAGATTCCTCGATCCGCAGTTTTGGCATGCCGCTGGCAACAGCCTTGGTCATGCCACCCATCTCTTCGACCTCTTCGATCAGCGCCCAGGCCTGGTCGATCAGGTCGTTGGTCAGGCTTTCGACATAGTAGGATCCCGCCAGCGGATCGACCACATTGGTCACGCCGGTTTCTTCCTGCAGCACCAGCTGCGTGTTGCGCGCAATCCGGGCCGAAAATTCGGTGGGCAGCGCGATGGCTTCGTCCAGCGCGTTGGTGTGCAACGACTGGGTACCACCCAGAACCGCGCTCATCGCCTCATACGCGGTGCGGACCACGTTGTTATACGGGTCTTGTTCCTGCAGCGATACGCCCGAAGTCTGGCAATGCGTGCGCAGCATTTTTGAGCGTTCGGATTTGGCCCCGAACTCGGTCATGATGCGATGCCACAGGGTCCGCGCGGCGCGCAGCTTGGCGATTTCCATGAAAAAGTTCATGCCGATTGCAAAGAAGAACGACAGACGGCCGGCGAATTTATCGACATCCATCCCTGCGTCCATGGCGGCGCGCACGTATTCGCGGCCATCGGCCAGGGTATAGGCAAGCTCTTGCACAAGGTTCGCGCCAGCCTCTTGCATGTGATAGCCCGAAATCGAGATCGAGTTGAATTTCGGCATCTCGTTGCTGGTGTATTCGATAATGTCCGCAATGATGCGCATCGACGGTTCAGGCGGATAGATATAGGTGTTGCGGACCATGAATTCTTTCAGAATGTCGTTCTGAATGGTGCCCGCCAGAAGACTTTTGTCATGGCCCTGCTCTTCGCCTGCGACGATGAAATTGGCAAGGATCGGGATCACCGCGCCGTTCATGGTCATCGAGACCGACACTTTGTCGAGCGGGATGCCGTCAAACAGCACTTTCATGTCTTCGACGCTGTCAATGGCCACGCCGGCCTTGCCAACATCTCCGACTACGCGCGGATGGTCGCTGTCGTAGCCCCGGTGCGTGGCCAGATCAAAGGCCACCGACACGCCCTGCTGACCGGCGGCAAGGTTGCGGCGATAGAAGGCGTTGGATTCCTCAGCCGTCGAAAACCCGGCATATTGCCGGATGGTCCACGGGCGGCCTGCATACATCGTTGCCTTTACGCCGCGCGTAAACGGGCCGAAACCGGGCATCGTATCCATATGCGGTAAGTCTGCGGTGTCGTCGGCGGTGTACAGCGGCTTGACCTCGATCCCTTCCAGCGTCTGCCAGTTGAGATCGTCCAGTGGCTTGCCGCGCAGCTCTTTTTCAGCCAGCGCCCGCCAGTCGTCGTTGTTCTGCGTCATAGCGTCTTCCTCTTGTCATATTTTGGAACGGCAGGGTTGGCCCCGCCTGTTTCTTGTCGGGATCAGTGGCCAGTTGCGCCAGGCCATCGGCCCCCGCGGTCAGCCACATCAAATCGTCTTCATACGCCTCGCGCAGGGTCGCCGCCTCGGACCTGTCAAACGGCAGCCAACGGCCATCGCCCATCGGCAGGTCCGAGGTATCGCCCAGCCACGCGCGCATCTCTGGCAGGCGTGGCGCGGCGTTCAGCCATTCGCGCGCGTGCTCTTTTGGGCCGGGTTGGCCAGTCATGGCGAACAACTGCGCCTCGGGCCGCCCGGCGAATGTTTCAAAAGGCAGGACCTGAAGCCGCACACCCGGTGCCGCGCAGGCGACATCAGTAATCACATCCCGCCAACTTCGGGCGCGGCTTACGATCCGGGCAATGGCCAGCCGGTTGGGCAGGCCCGCCCTGCGTGTCACGCTATAGGCCAGCGCCGAGGCCCAATACATCTCCAGCGACCGGATATTCAGCGTCACGCTACTCAGATACCCATCAAAAGCGGCCGCAAAGCGCGCGACACGTTCACCGACCCCGCAATACAGATCGCACAGGCGCAGGTTTTCGCGGACCGAGCCCATCATGTTTTCGTCCGTCACAATCAGGCGCGGAACACCGGCTTGTGCACTGCGGGCAAGGTTCATCTGTACCCGCCCCGTGGCCCGTCGCTGAGGATTGCGCCCGGTCGCGGCCCGTGGGCCGGGCGTCAATCCGCTGAACAGGCCCGCTCGGGTGCGACGTGGGCCCCAGAACCCGAGTCCGGTTGTCGTCAGGCGCTCGCCGTTCATGCGCAGATAGTGCTGAAAAGTCGTCGTCGCACAGCGATGCGCGCCGATATGCAGGGTTACGTCCATGGCTTTGCCCGTCCTTGGGGTTAGGGCCGCCCCAACCGGCCGGTATGCGGGGAATGGACTGACAGTCATGCCAAACCCCTCACAAAGCGCTTAACGTTAGAATTTTCGTGCCCCCACACCGATTGTTCATTCGCAATCGTCTGGTACATGCCTATATTCATGCAGACAGGAGACCGCATGACCCGCATCCTAGCCCTTGTTCTGACTGCATTTCTTCCGGTAACGGCACTGGCCACCGGATTGTCCGAAACATCGCCAGATCCGCTGATCCGCCCGGCGGGTGACAGCGATTTGAGCGAATTTTTATGGATAAATCGCCCGGTGGTCATCTTCGCGGACTCGCCCGCAGACCCCAGATTCAAACAACAGATCCAGTTTTTGATGGATGGCAAAGACATGCTTCTGGATCGTGATGTGGTCGTGCTGACCGACACGGACCCGGCCGCGCAATCGCCAATTCGCCAGAAACTGCGCCCCCGTGGGTTCATGATGGTGCTGATTGGCAAGGATGGCGGTGTGAAGTTGCGCAAACCGCTGCCGTGGACCGTGCGCGAAATTTCACGCAGCATCGACAAGATGCCAATGCGGTTGCAAGAGGTCGAAGACCGGCGCGTCCCGTAGGCCATCACACATCGCCCCGCGCAAAAAACACCTGCCCCTGCTGCACGTCCAGAACGGCCAGTGCATTGGTGGACGGCGCATAGATCATGATTGAATTGTCTGACGTCAAAGCCGTCAGATAGGCCCGCTGAACCGTGTCGCTCATACAGTTTTTGCCGGATATACCCGACGATACAAGGCCCAGACCGTTGGGCAGATCCGCACTCATCACCTGCTGCGAGATCGCGTTGGGGCTTTGCGCTGGCAGATCGAACCCGACCGTTTCACCAGCACTGATCAACCGCAGACCGTCCGGCAGGGTCCGGACCATGCTCACCGATGCCCGCGCTGTTGTGCTGCGGGTTTTGAACAGTGCCGCCGTACAGTCCATGCGCGATTCAAAATAGACGGTTTCGCCCAGATTGACCCACGCCCCCAGCTGGGTGCGGACCTTGGCTTCGCTGTCCATGGCGCATCCGGCCAGCGTGGCGATGGCTGCAATAGCCAAGGCCACGCGCGGCATGCAATGGGGATGCGCCACGGGCATTGTCTTATTCGAACTCCATGATCACTTCGTCGACCGCAAGGCTGTCGCCCGGGCCGGCGTTGATCTTGGCCACCACGCCCTTTTTCTCGGCGCGAAGGATGTTTTCCATCTTCATCGCCTCGACCGAGCACAGCGCCTGACCGTCCTGGATTTCATCCCCGACTTCGACATTGATCTTCACGATCAGGCCGGGCATCGGGCAAAGCAGCAGCTTGGAGGTATCGGGCGGCAGTTTTTCCGGCATCAGCTTGGCCAGTTCAGCCTGACGCTGGCTGCGCACATGCACTTTCAGATCTGCGCCGCGTGTCCGCATGCGGAACCCGCCCGAGATTTTACCAACCTTCAGGACCAGCGGGCTGCCGTCGACATCCAGCTTGGCCAGTTGGTCGCCTGGGGTCCAGTCGGACGCCACGCGCATTTTGGGGCCATCGCTGAACGTAACGGTTGATCCGTCATGATCCGCATCAATATGCACATTGTAGTCGGTACCCTGCACCGACACGACCCAATCAGTGCCCACGCGACGTTCATGATTGTCCATCCGGCCCGACACACGAGTGCGGCGGATTTCGGCGACCCGATGCATGGCAGACGCAGCGGCCGCAACGCGCCGCAGATCGCCTTCGCCAAGTTCGACGCCTTCGAAGCCATCCGGGTACTGCTCTTCGATGAAAGCGGTGGTCATGTCGCCCGCGATGAAGATCGGGTGATCCATTACAGCGCTCAGGAACGGCAAGTTGTGGCCGATACCTTCGACCTCGAAGCTGTCCAGCGCCACGCGCATCGCCTCAATCGCCGCCTCGCGGGTCGGGGCCCATGTGCACAGCTTGGCGATCATCGGGTCGTAGTACATGCTGATCTCGCCGCCCTCATAGACGCCGGTATCATTGCGCACAGCGGCCTCGCCAGACGGCGCATCACCCTGCCACTTGTCGTTGACCAACAGCGGGCCAGCGGCCACCTCGGCCGGGGGGCGATATGTGGTCAGGCGGCCAATCGACGGCAGAAACCCACGATACGGATCTTCTGCGTAAAGCCGATTTTCAATCGCCCAGCCCGTCAGCGTGACGTCGTCCTGCGTGATGCTCAGCGGTTCGCCCGCCGCAACGCGGATCATCTGCTCAACCAGATCGACACCGGTGATCAATTCGGTCACCGGGTGTTCAACCTGCAGACGGGTGTTCATTTCGAGGAAATAGAAGTTCTTGTCGCCATCGACGATGAATTCCACGGTCCCCGCACTGGCATAGCCAACAGCCTTGGCCAACGCGACAGCCTGTTCGCCCATCGCCTTGCGGGTCGCTTCGTCCAGGAAGGGCGACGGCGCTTCTTCGACGACCTTTTGGTTACGGCGCTGGATCGAACATTCACGTTCGCCCAGATAGATGCCGTTGCCATGGGTGTCGCACAGCACCTGAATTTCGATATGACGCGGTTGCGTCACAAACTTTTCGATAAAGATCCGGTCATCGCCAAACGAGTTCGCCGCTTCGTTCTTGGATGACTCAAACCCTTCGCGGGCTTCCTGGTCGTTCCAGGCAATTCGCATGCCCTTGCCGCCGCCGCCCGCGCTGGCCTTGATCATCACCGGATAACCAACCTCGTTCGAGATTTTAACAGCGTCTTCAGCATCTTCGATCAGGCCCATATAGCCGGGCACGGTCGACACTTTGGCTTCTTGGGCGATCTTCTTGGACGTAATCTTGTCGCCCATGCTTTCAATTGCGCCCACAGGAGGGCCAACAAATGCGACGCCTTCGGCGGCCAGCGCCTCGGCAAATTTGGAATTCTCGGACAAGAAACCATACCCGGGATGCACCGCCTGAGCGCCTGTCTGGCGGATTGCGTCCATCACCTTGTCGATGACGATATAGGACTGGTTCGCGGGCGGCGGGCCGATGTGAACAGCCTCATCCGCCATTTTCACGTGCAGGGCCTGCTTGTCTGCGTCCGAATAAATCGCGACGGTCGGAATCCCCATCTTGCGGGCCGTCTTGATGACACGGCAGGCGATCTCGCCCCGGTTGGCGATCAGGATCTTGTTGAACATCTGTTGTCCTTCGTCTTGGGTTGTGTCGAACGCAAAACACCGCCCCGGGCAGACTGGCCCGACGCGGTGTTTTGCATGTCTGAAGTGAGCCCGGATATAACCCGGGTCGTCGAATTTCTGTGTGCGGCCGACCCCGCAGCGTGCAGACGGCGCCGGTCAACCGGCCCCGTCCTGACTGGACTGCTTAGCTGATCAGCACCGTTCCGGGAACTGCTGGCAAAAAAGCACATTTCCCGCTGCGCCAGCCGCAACCCCCAAGAGCGGGTTGGCATTGACCGCCAGCGCAGTGACGGCGCCTGCACCGCTGCCGATAAGCGCTTGCTCACCGATCGTGTCGCCACAGGCTGCAAGCCCTGAACACACTGCAATAACTGCAAAAACCCGTAGTTTAAGCATCCTGCATCTCCCTTTTTCTGCTCTTCTTTTTGTGCGGCCACAAAAGCTGCAGGCCGTTCCAAGAGCAAGAAAAAAGCCAGAAACACCATGCAATGGGCGAAACCGCGCCGAATCGGTTCGGCGCGAAAAAATACGGGCAGGGTCGCATTAGGGATGCGCGCCTGCCCGCCTGAGGAAGGGGTACGGAATAGATGCGTCGGCACAGTGGCAGGGTGTGTCACGATGCCGACAAGAGGGACGTTGCCGCCATTTCCGACCAGCGCCAAGCCCGTAGGAAACCCGCCCGCCAATTGGGCCGGAACCTGCCGGTTTCGCGCTAGGATATGCGAAATCCCGCCGATCATCTGTCGACCTCATCCGGGAAAGAAACACGCGCCGCCGTCAGATCAAGGACCAGCAAGGCTTCATAGCTGGCAGGATCAAAGGGATCTTCTGCGGGCAACACTTCGCGCCCGAAAAGCCAGCTCAGCCGACCGGCATCCAGATTGCCACGTTCAAAGGGCTGGTCGCCAAAGTTTTCCCACAATGCCCGAAAAAAGGCGGCGTCCGCGCGCCGATCAGCCGGCTTGCGGTCGGCAAATCGTTCGCGCCGCGTGATCGGCGTGACACCGCGCGGATTGGCGCGGCGTAGGGTGAACTGGAAGTCGGTGCCGGGAAGACGGCCAGGGAAACCGCGATGCTTCAGCATGAGCACACCTCCGGCTGAGGGCGCCATGAAGCAGATGGGGGCGCAGACGGGACCGACCGCAAGGCCGGTCCCGCGCTGATCTTACTTGTACTTGCCGGTGTACGTCGGCTCAGTCGAGATCGGTTCGGGTGTGACCACGACAAACTCTTCTTTCGGAGAGTTGTCACAGGCTGCAACAGCGCCGACAAAGGCGACCATTGCGATGAATTTGATGCTCTTCGACATCTGTTTCTCCAGTATGATTTCATGAAACCAACAGGGCCCAAAAGCCCTGCCTGCCTCAACCTCAAGGTATCGGCCACGCGTACGTAGCCGCTGTGCACCATAGCGGAAAACAGGTCGCAAATATATCCGGATCGGGTCAAGACGATGGCCTGTGACTCCAAAGCCTCAAAAGCTGAGCGGTGTGAGCTTTGCGCCGCAAGATATTGTAGCATCGTTAAAATTCCTCCCAGATACAGCGGGCGTCTTCTGGCCGATAAGCTTCGAAAAACTGGGTGACTGCGGGATCGGACACGCCAAATTCGATCTTCTCGTCAGACAGCGAAATCACCACCCGCACCGCGTCCAGCCCATGCCGGGCAAGGTATGGCAGGGCAAAGGCTTCGCATAAATGATCCATGTCAGGGGCGCTGACGTCATATCCGATATCGCCCGCATTGCGCCCGATCTGCGGCGCCAGAAACCGGAACCTGATCCAGGTTTCCCCCAGCGCGTCATCAACCAGAACTTCGGTAAATTGGATCTTCTGGCCGGACGGCACATCCACCAGATTGCTATCCGCAGACGCTATGGCCCCGTGGCCCAGCGTCAGAGACAAGAAAAGGCCGCAACCCCGACCCCGCCATTTCTGGTGAGCTCCTCCTGTCGGGGTTGCGGGCGCGACGCCAGCGGCGTGCGCTGTTCTTGTTCGGATCGCGCGGATCATGGGACCGATTCGTCCTGTGTGTCAAACTTTGCCGGAGAAATGATCTCAATTAGTTCCATATCGTCCGAATGCCGGACCTCGCGGTGCTTGATGCCCGGAGGTTGCAGCACGCAGGACCCGGCGCGCAAAAGCTGTTCGCCCTGTCCTTCGTAATCGAACACCACCCAGCCTTTAGTCACGTAAACCATCTGGAACTCCAGATCGTGGCTATGCCAGCTTCCGGGGCTTTCCATGCCCGGCACGGCACGAATGACGTGCGCCCCGAATTTGCCTTTCGTGCCATCCTGAATACCCAGATCGCGGTACTCAAAAAACGCCCGCAACCCCTGCCCGACAAACGGACTGTCATCGGCATGGCTGATGCTGAACGCCTGATCGTTCCAAAACTGTGTCATGTCTGCCCTCCCCTCAGACGTGCATGGCGCAGCCAACGGGCGCGGTTGCCGGGGTTCTCCAGTACCTCGGCGATCCCTTCGGCTGCATTTGTGGGGACGCGCCCCTCAACGCGTCCCCCTGCGGTGATTTTCACATCTTCGGCCCGTGTCTCCACCCGCACGACCGGCGAAAATCCCCGCATGTTCTGGAGTGCCCGCCACATATCCTGCCGGATCTGATGCGCCAGCCTTAGCGGATCGGCCTTGGCCAGAACTGTCTCAGCCTGCACGTCAAAGCGCGGCGGCAGGTGCCGGGCCAACGTCAGCCCGTCCGTTTCCTGCAAGATATGCCAGCCACGCTGTGTCATGGCCGTCGCGCCAGACAGTCCACTTCGACCAAAGCCCCAACCGCCAAAGCTGTCACTCCGATCGTTGTGCGCGCAGGGCGGCGATCAGCCGGGAAATAGCTTTGGTACGTGGTGTTGAAGGTCGCATAATCTCGTTCGAACTCGGTCAGATAGCAACGACACTGCAGGACATGACTATAGTCTAACCCAACGCCCCGCAGAACAAGACCAAGATTGTCCATGACCCGGCGGGTCTGCGCCTCGATCCCGTCGGGCAGCGGCGCATCCGGCGCGGCGGGATCAGTTGGCATCTGCCCAGTCAGCATGACCCAGCCATCCGTCTCGACCGCGTGCGAAAACGGGGCAACCGGGCGGGGGCCGCCCGAAATCATGTGAAAGATGGGATCACAAGCCATGTCTTGCTCCTGAGGGGAGGGGCTTACCGCCCCTCGCCGTCACAACGGAATGTTGTCGTGCTTTTTCCACGGGTTTTGCAGCTTCTTGTTACGAAGCGAGGCAAAGGCCCGGGCCACCCGTTTGCGGGTTGATTTCGGCTGGATCACCTCATCAATAAAACCACGCTCGGCGGCCACGAAGGGGTTAGCAAAGCGATCTTCGTAATCGGCGGCATGGGCCGCGATCTTGTCGGCATCGCCCAGATCGGCGCGATGGATAATCTCGGTCGCGCCTTTGGCACCCATCACCGCGATTTCGGCGGTCGGCCACGCATAGTTGAAATCACCGCGCAGATGCTTGGACGCCATCACGTCATAGGCCCCACCATAGGCTTTGCGGGTAATTACGGTGACCTTAGGCACGGTGGCTTCGCCATAAGCAAACAGCAGCTTCGCACCATGCTTGATAACGCCGCCATATTCTTGACTGGTGCCTGGCAGGAAGCCGGGCACGTCGACCAACGTCAGGATCGGGATTTCGAAAGCGTCGCAGAACCGCACAAACCGGGCCGCCTTGCGCGAGCTGTCGATATCCAGACATCCTGCCAGCACCATCGGTTGGTTGGCGACGACGCCAACGGTCTGCCCCTCCATCCGGATGAAACCCGTGATGATGTTGGCTGCAAAATCGGCCTGAATTTCGTAAAAATCTCCTTCATCCGCGACCTTCACGATCAGCTCTTTCATGTCATAGGGCTGGTTCGGGTTTTCGGGGATCAGCGTATCAAGCGAGCTTTCGACCCGACCCGGTTCATCAAAGAACGGGCGCACGGGCGGCTTTTCGCGGTTGTTGAGCGGCAGGAAGTCGACCAGACGGCGCACTTCGGCCATCGCTTCGACGTCGTTTTCAAACGCACCATCCGCAACCGAGGATTTCTTGGTGTGGGTCGATGCCCCGCCCAGCTCTTCGGCCGTCACCACTTCGTTGGTCACGGTCTTGACCACGTCAGGGCCGGTCACGAACATGTAAGAGGTGTCTTTGACCATGAAGATAAAGTCGGTCATCGCGGGCGAATACACCGCACCACCGGCGCACGGGCCCATGATCACGCTGATCTGCGGCACCACGCCGCTGGCCATGATGTTGCGCTGGAACACGTCCGCATAGCCCGCAAGCGATGCCACGCCTTCCTGGATTCGCGCCCCGCCCGAGTCGTTCAGGCCGATGACAGGGGCACCATTCTGCACCGCCATATCCATGATCTTGCAGATCTTCTGGGCGTGTGTTTCTGAAAGGGAGCCGCCGAACACGGTGAAATCCTGACTGAACACATAGACCATCCGGCCATTGACCGTGCCCCAGCCCGTAACCACGCCATCACCGGCAGGCCTTTGTTCTTCCATGCCAAAATCGGTGCAGCGATGCGCGACGAACATGTCGAACTCTTCAAAGCTGTCCTCGTCGAGCAGCAGTTCAATCCGCTCGCGTGCCGTCAGCTTGCCACGCGCATGCTGCGCGTCGATCCGGCGCTGACCGCCGCCCAAACGTGCTTCGTTACGGCGGTCGCTGAGCTCGGAAAGAATATCCTTCATGGTGCGTATCCCCTCTTGAATTTCGGCGAACCATATAGGCACTGCTATCCCGGCTAAAGCAAAATTCGGCAAATTTGCAAATTGTCGTGAAACGATGACTAGCTAAATGCAAATTTGCTAACCACCTCATAATCCCCTCTGCGGAATTCTTTTCCGATGGACACTGGCGCGGCACGGGAATACCAGATTGGGCATGAGTGCTTCCCCATCTGCCGGATCTTCGGACCACCGCAGCCCCCCTCATATCGCCACGCTGATCCTGCTTTCCGGACTGTCGGCTTTGGCAATGAATATCTTCCTGCCCAGCCTGCCCCGCATGGCTGAGTATTTTCAGGCAGACTATTCGGTGCTGCAATTGTCGGTGTCACTGTATCTTGGCGTGAACGCTTTTACCCAGATCCTGATCGGCCCGATTTCAGACAAGGTTGGGCGCCGCCCTGTGATCTTGTGGGGGCTGGTTGTATTTGCGCTCGCCACATTGGGCTGCATCTTTGCACAATCCGCCTGGGTCTTCCTTGTCTTTCGCATGGCGCAATCTGCCGTGGTTGTGGCGATGGTCATCAGCCGCGCCTCCGTGCGCGACCGATATGACGCAGATCAGGCCGCCAGCATGATCGGCTATGTCACCATGGGCATGGCTGTCGTTCCGATGATCGGCCCCGCGGTCGGCGGTGTTCTGGACGAATTGTTTGGGTGGACGGCGAACTTTTGGTTGCTGTTCGTCACCGCGCTGATGGCGGCTGCCCTTGCGTATTACGACTTCGGCGAAACCAAGATGAAAAGCGGTCTGACCCTGGGCCAGCAATTCCGGGAATACCCCGAACTTTTGCGATCGCCACGCTTCTGGGGCTACGCTTTGGCCTGTGGCCTGACATCTGGCTCGTTCTTTTCCTATCTGGGCGGCGCGCCCTTTGTCGGCACCGTGATTTTCGGCATGACGCCTGCCACGTTGGGCTTTTACTTTGGGGCACCGGCCATCGGTTATGTCATCGGCAACTTTCTGTCGGGGCGCTATTCAATGCGATACGGCATCAACCGGATGGTGTTCTGGGGCTGCCTTGTCTGTTTGGCCGGAGTCCTGCCCAATGTCCTGATCATGGCGCTTGGGTATGGCACACCGAATACCTTCTTTGGCCTGATGGTACTGATCGGGCTGGGCAATGGCATGGCGATCCCCAACGCAACCTCGGGCGCGCTGTCGGTGCGCCCTCATCTGGCCGCCACTGCCTCGGGCTTGAGTGGCGCGATCATGCTGGGGCTGGGCGCCGTATTAAGCGCGCTGGCCGGCAGCCTTCTGACTCCGGAAACCGGGGCAGAACCGCTTTTGTGGCTGATGATCATCACATCGACGTTGTCGGTCGGCGCGATCATTCTGGTTATCCTGCGCGAGCGCCAACTGGGCTTGTAACCCCTTGCTCACAGGACTTTGCAAACATACCTTGCCAAAAAGGTAAATCTGCAAAGGACGCCCATGCCGACTCAAAAACTGTATGCCGGTGCCAAACTGCGCGAAATCCGGAACCGTCTTGGGCTGACCCAAAAAGATTTCGCCGCCAAACTTGGCGTGTCGCTGCCCTATCTGAACCAGATGGAGAACAACAACCGCCCTGTGTCGACCACGGTGGTGCTGGCTTTGGCACAGGAATTCGGGCTGGACGTCACCGAACTGTCCACCGGCGACAGCGAGCGGTTGGTCAGCGACATGCGCGAGGCGCTGGCCGATCCGGTGTTTGCGGACACCGTTCCTCCGCTGGCGGATTTGCGACTGACCGCGTCAAATGCCCCTGCCCTGGCGCGTGCCTTTATCGCCCTGCACCGCAGTTACCGGCAGACCCACGAACGGCTGGCGTCCCTTGACGAGGCTTTGGGGCGCGAGGACGCGCGGATACAAGCCAGCCCCTGGGAAGAGGTGCGCGATTTCTTCCACTACTGTGACAACTATATAGACGCGGTGGATCGCTCGGCCGAAACCTTTGCCCGGCAGGGCGGTGAACCGGGGCAGATCCGCGCAACAGCGCAAAAGGCGCTGAATGATCTGGGCGTGCGGATCGAGATCAGCGATACCGCAACACTGCGTCGCTACGACCCCCAAACACGAACTTTACAGTTGTCTTCGCGGGCTTCGCCGCAGACCCAAGTGTTTCAGTTGTTGCTGCAACTGGCGCTGCTGAAACAAGATCAACTGCTGGAGGCCACGCTGGATTTCGCCCGGTTCCACAACGATGAAGCCCGCGCCATTGCCAAGATCGGACTGGCGAACTATTTCGCCGGGGCCGCATTGATGCCTTATGGCGTGTTTCTTGAGGCGGCGCAGGCGTGTCGGCACGATCTGGAACTGCTGAGTGCCCGGTTTGGCGCATCCATTGAGCAGGTGGCGCACCGGCTGTCGACCATGCAGCGCCCCGGTGCCAAGGGCATTCCGTTTTTCTTCGTCCGCGTCGATCAGGCGGGAACGATCACCAAGCGCCACAGCGCCACGCGACTGCAATTTGCCCGGTTCGGTGGGGCCTGCCCGTTGTGGAATGTGCACCGCGCGTTTGAAACGCCCGGCCGGTTCCTGCGCCAGCTAGCCGAAACGCCAGACGGCGTGCGCTATATCTCACTGGCCCGCGATGTGTCCAAACCCGGTGGATCTTACGGTGCGCCAGTGCGCCGCTATGCGATTGCCTTGGGGTGCGAAGTGCGTCACGCGGGGTCGCTGGTGTATGCGGACAATCTGGATGTCAACAATGCCAGCGCGTTCGAACCTATCGGCATCTCGTGCCGAATCTGCGAACGTCAGACCTGCCACCAACGCTCTGTGCCACCGCTTGAACGGCGACTTACAATTGATGCGAATGAACGGGGGGTTCTGCCCTATCAGGTCAATTGACCAAAGCGCGGCCCGGCTGCCTTCTCAAGGCAGCCGGGTCACGTGTTTTTTGCATTAGTGTTTGGACAGGATCGCCCAGATCTCATCCTTCAGAGCGGCGCGTTTCTTGCGCATGTCAACTTCGGCCAGCTCTTCGACCGGCTCGACATTGGTTTCAGCACGGTGCACGGCGCGGTTGATCTCGTGGTATTCGTCAAACAGCCGCGCAAAATGCGCGTCATCCTGCTTGAGCGTGCTCATCACCTGCACCTTGTCGGGGAATTCTTCGGCCAGTTCGTGCGGCGTATGGGACATCTGTTCGCTCCTTCTTTTTTGATTTCGGTTCAGATTAGTGCGCGGTCCGTAGCCTCAACTTTGACCCGGATCAATAAGTCGTCTGAAATGCGCGCTTTTTCGTACGTTTTTCCAGGCTTTTCAGATCCTCACGTCAACGCTGCGAGGTTTCCCAATCCGGATGCACCCAAGGGACATCATTTGCCGCCGGAAGCGGGTCGTGCCCCAGAATGTGATCGGCCATTTTCTCGCCCACCAGAATCGACGGCCCGTTCAGGTTGCCATTGGTAATCCGCGGGAAGACCGAGCTGTCGGCAACACGCAGCCCATCGACCCCGATCACCCGACCTTGCGGATCGACCACCGCGTTGGGATCGTCCACGCGACCCATCCGGCAGGTCCCGCAAGGATGGTACGCGCTTTCGGCATGTTCGGCGATAAACGCATCCAGTTCGGCGTCGCTTTGCACTGCGTCGCCCGGCTGAATCTCGTGGCCGGCAAATGGCGCAAATGCCTCTTGCGCAAAAATCTCACGGGTGAGGCGGATGCAGGTGCGGAATTCTTCCCAGTCTTGCGGGTGAGACATATAGTTGAAACGGATAATCGGTGCTTCGTCCGGGTTGTTTGACCCCAGCGTGACGCTGCCCCGACTTTGCGACCGCATCGGGCCAACATGGGCCTGAAACCCATGCCCTTCGGCTGCCACCTTGCCATCATATCGCACGGCGATAGGTAGAAAATGATATTGGATATCCGGGTATGGCACGCCTGCGCGTGAGCGGATGAAAGCCGCACTTTCAAACTGGTTCGAGGCCCCGAGCCCTGTGCCGGTAAACAGCCATTGCGCCCCGATCATGGCTTTGCCCAACAGGTTCCAGTGTTTGAACAGCGTGATGGGCTGGATCGCCGCCATCTGGATGTAAAGCTCCAGATGATCCTGCAGGTTTTGCCCGACGCCGGGCCGGTCAGCGACGATGTCGACCCCATGCGAGGCAATATGAGCCGCCGGACCAATCCCTGACAGCATCAGCAGCTTGGGCGAATTGATCGCCGAAGCCGCCACGATCACCTCGCGGCGGGCTTTCAGAATTTCGGTATTGGCACCCCGTTTGATTTCGACACCTGCGGCACGGCCGTCTTCAATCACGATTTTTTGCGCCAACCCGCGCACGATGCTGCAATTTGCCCGCTTCAAGGCCGGTTTCAGATAGGCATTTGCCGCCGACCAGCGCTGGCCTTTCCAGACCGTCTGGTCCATCGGACCAAAGCCTTCCTGCTTTTGTCCGTTGTAATCATCCGTGGCCTCATAGCCCGCTTGCTTGCCCGCCTCTACAAAAGCCGAAAACAGCGGGTTGTCGCGGGGGCCGCGCATCACGTGTAACGGGCCGTCTTTGCCGCGCCAGTCAGCATCACCGCCGTGGCCGCTGTCATGCCAGTTCTCCATGCGCCGGAAATAGGGCAGCACATCGGCGTAGGCCCAGCCATCGGCACCACTTTCGGCCCAGTGATCATAATCCATCGCATGTCCGCGCACATAGACCATACCGTTGATCGAGCTTGAGCCCCCGATCACCTTGCCGCGTGGACAAGCCAGACGACGGTTGTTCAGATGCGGTTCGGGTTCAGACTGATAGCCCCAGTCATAGCGCGACATGTTCATTGGATAGCTGAGCGCGGCGGGCATCTGGATCAACGGCCCGGCATCTGTTCCGCCGTATTCAATGACCAGAACCGAGGCCCCGGATGCGGACAGCCGATAGGCCATGGCGCAGCCGGCGCTGCCTGCGCCGATGATGATGAAATCCGCTTCCATGGTCATGATCTGTCACCGTCGTTCTGCATGGTGGTCGTTGCTTTTGGGTATTTGGAACAAGAAAGAAGCCTTACTCTCCGCGCGGAAAGCGTTGGTTCTCTTCCAGAGTGTTCAGATCCATATGGTTGCGCATGTAGCGTTCGGAGGCTTTCTGCAGTGGTTGGTAATCCCACGGGAAATAGCCGCCCTGACGCAAGGCTTCGTAAACGATCCAGCGGCGCGCCTGACTGGCGCGGACATTCTTGTCGAAGCTGTCGAGATCCCAGCGGGCTTCGGATTTGGCGCGCAGGGTTTGCAGGGTGCCCTGATGGTCCGGGTGGTCTGCAAGGTTGATCAACTCATGCGGGTCTTCGTCAAGATTGAAAAGCTGATCCGGATCAAGCGCGCAGCGGTTGTGTTTCCACTTGCCATAACGCAGCGATACCAGCGGTGCGTAAGAGCCTTCGGCGGCGTATTCCATCGCGACCGGGCTGGTGCGCTCGGCGCCTGTTGCCAGTGGCGTCAGGTCTTCTCCGTCAGTCCAGGGCGCAATGTCGTCCATGGGCACTCCGGCCAGCGCGCCAAGGGTCGGGGTGACGTCCAGCGTCGAAACCGGCGCGTCGATGCGTTGCGGATCAAGTCCGGGAGCCGAGATCATCAGCGGCACGCGCGCCGAGCCGTCATAGAAGTTCATCTTGAACCACAAACCGCGTTCGCCCAGCATATCGCCATGGTCTGACACGAACAGGATCACGGCCTCTTGCCGTGTGTCTTCAAGCACTTGCAGGATTTCACCAATCTTGTCGTCGAGATAAGAAATGTTGGCGAAATACGCCCGGCGCGCGCGGCGGATGTTGTCTTCGGTGATGTCGAAATTACGCCAGTCATTGGCATCAAAGATCCGCTGCGCATGGGGATCGTGGTCGTCATAGTCCATCGCCGGAACCTGCGGCAGCAGTTGGTCGCAATCTTCGTAGAGATCCCAGTATTTGCGGCGCGCCACATAGGGGTCATGCGGATGGGTAAAACTGGCCGTCAGGCACCAGGGCCGATCATCCTTGCCGCGCGACAGATCGTACAGTTTTGCCGTGGCATTGTACGCAACCTCGTCGTCATACTCCATCTGATTGGAGGTTTCGGCCACCCCGGCCCCCGTGACCGAGCCCATGTTGTGATACCACCAGTCGATCCGTTCACCCGGTTTGCGGTAATCCGGAGTCCAGCCGAAATCGGCCGGATAGATGTCGGTGGTCAGGCGGTCTTCGAACCCGTGCAACTGATCAGGGCCGACGAAATGCATCTTGCCACTGAGGCAGGTGTAATAGCCCGCGCGCCGCAGGTGATGGGCATAGGTGGGAATGTCCGAGGCGAATTCGGCGGCGTTGTCAAAAACACCCGTGCGGCTGGGCAATTGCCCCGACATAAAGCTGGCGCGCCCGGGCGCACACAGCGGCGAGGCGGTATAGGCGTTGGCAAACCGCACAGATTGCGCGGCCAATCGTTTCAGGTTGGGCGCATGCAGCCAGTCGACAGGGCCATCCGGGAACAGCGTGCCGTTCAGTTGGTCAACCATCAGGATCAGGATGTTGGGGGACGTCATGGCCGGGCCTCGCACAGTTGGTTCAACACGGACAATGCGTGCCCGGCGGCTGCATCCGGGGTTTCCACCGGGTTGAGCGCTGCGCGGATGTAGAGCCCGTCGATCAGCGCCACGATTGTATCTGCGGTTCTTTCAGGCTGGTCCGTCAGAGGGCGCAAGGCGTGGATCAGGTTTGATCGGATGCGGTTTTGATAGATATGCCATAGCCGCAGTGCCTGCGTGTTGGTCTGGGCCAGCACGTAGAAGGTCATCCAGGCGCTGATCGCTTCCCGCGAGAAACTGGAGGAGGCGAAACTGGCGCGAATGATCGCCTCGGCCCGGTGGTGCGGGGCGGCGGCGGCAAGTTCCCGACGCACCTCGGCCCCGAAATCGCTGAGGATACGGCGCATGGCCGCCAGAAAGATCTGATCTTTTCCACCAAAGTAGTGATGCGCCAAAGCGCTGGACATGCCAGCGCGGCGAGCGATCTGGCTGACCGTCACGTCCAGAGATCCGGCGGCGCCGATCTCGGCAATCGTGGCCTTGACCAGCGCATCGCGCCGGATCGGTTCCATTCCTAGCTTGGGCATCCAGCATCTCCCTCAGGTGGGGAGACGCTAGTTTTTGGTTATTGACTCGTCAATCAATAAAAACTCAATCCAGTTTGCGGTACTCCAGGACGTTGCCGCGTGGCAGGTACATCAGCTGCAGTTCAAGCGCATCAACATACCAGATCTGATAGCAATAGATGTCGCCGGTTTCCTGGTCGCGGGATGACAAATAGGGGCCATCCCCCGAAAACCGATCACACCAGTCTTGCACCGAGATCGCATCGGTACCGGAGTAATTACCGTCATAATATCCGATACGTTCGGAGCCCAATATGTTGAACTGGTCAGCCGAGTCGGTGACGGCATACCAATAGCCCTGCAACTGATCGAGCATCCGGTCGTTGTCGGTCCAGGGACGCGTGTCGACGTCGTAAAGTACCAATTCGGCTGTCGAGTCATGGATCGCAGCCAGATCCCCCGAGATCTGCATCGGAGTGCCGGGAGCAATGTCGGCCAACAGCGGAAAGGCGTATGGGTCAGAGCGTCCGTCATCTGAGACCAAAAGGCGAAATCCGTCGGCATAGAACACGCAATACCCGGGCTCGATATCGAAATCGCAATGCTGGAACGTGGCCGCGTTTGTATAGGGTTCACCATAGGTGCCGGCCTTGGGTTCGGGGGCTTTTGTTGGTGATTTGGCATCTTCGACCTTGTCACGACGTATATAGGGCGCGAGCGCGACACTGAATTCTTCAGCGGTCTTGCCGGTGTCGATCTGTCTGAACAGCCCCTTGTCATACCCGCGATCTTCACAGGATTCGTCGCCGATGATGGTGAAGGCCTCGGGCGTGGTGCAAAAGGCAATGTTGTCGTCTGCAAAGGTCCAGCCCTTGGACTTCGCGAGCATGTAGTAGTACCGGCTCTTCAGAACGCCCTTGATTGGCGTGACGCAGTCGTCGGGTTGGATGTTCCACCACCCTTCTGAAACCCAGTTCCCGTCGTCCTTATACCCGATAGCCACCGTTTTTCGGGTTTCGGTGTCATTGCAGATTTCAAGGCCAGCCATGCCCATCGACGGCAGGCCGATCAGGGTCGCCATCACTGAAGCTGTTACTTTCATCGGTCCCTCATCCCTTTTTCGCCAGCCTAAACGGTTAAGGCGTGCACGAACAAGATTGGGGTTCAGACCTTGGTGGCCGGGGTTGGTGGTGTAATGGCGCGGCGTTTCAAAACCGCTTCGCGCCATGTGATAAAGCTGATCGCTGTCAGGATCATCGTACCGCCGATCACCACCCAGATGTCGATGGCTTCGCCAAAGAACACGGCCCCGACCAGCACGGCCCAGATCAGCTGCAGAAAGGTCACCGGCTGGGTGACCGTCACTGGTGCAGCCCTGAACGCGAGCGTCATGGTGTAATGCCCGGCGGTTGCGAAACAGGCGACGGTAAACAGCATCCCCAGATCATACAGTGTCGGGGGCACCCAGACGGCCCAAGCGAAGGGCGCAAGCCCCAGTGTCACCCACCCCGAAAGCATCCCCACCACGACCAGCGGGCTGACCTCATCGGCGCAGATCTTGGCCAGCAGATAGGAGCCTCCAAAGATCAGTGCGGCGATCAACATGGCCAGATGGCCCGGGCCGACCTCGCGAAATCCGGGGCGCAGGATCACCAGAACCCCCAGCAAGGCCACGAAAATGGCCGCGATCCGGCGCAGGGCCAGTCTTTCGCCCAGAAAAATCGCGGCACCGATGGTGACATAAACCGGCGAGAGGTAGTTCATCGCCGTGACTTCGGCGATTGGGATCTGGGTCATCGCATAGAACCACAGCATTACCCCACCCGCGTGGAACAGGCCGCGCGTCGCGAACAGCCCCCACAGGCGCGGGGTGATCGTGGTGTTCAGCATGGGCCGGATCATCGGGATCAGGAATACAAGCCCCAGAAGATAGCGCAGAAATGCGGCCTCTTGTGGTGGCACGGCTGGTCCGAGGTATTTGACCAGAGCGGTCACAGCAACAAAACAAAGCCCGGTGACCAGCATCCAGAAGGAGCCTAGCACGGGATTTGAACCGGGCGAGTCGAGTTGAGCCATGCCATTGTTCAACACCCATTCCCCGGGCGATACAACCCTTCACATGGCAATTAGTTTTAGCGCGATGCCCCACATGACGATTCCGATCAGCGCATCCAGTATCCGCCAGGCCGAGGGCCGGGCAAAAAGCGGCGCCAGAAAGGCTGCGCCATAGCCAAGGGAAAAGAAGAAAACCAGGCTCGATGTCATCGCCCCCAGAGCAAACCCCAGCCGATCTTCGTATTGCGCCGAGATCGATCCGATCAGCACCACTGTGTCCAGATAGACGTGCGGGTTCAGCCATGTCAGCGCCAGCACGATCGCCAGCGTTTTGCCCAGGGGTGCAGGCGTATCACGTGTCAGATCCATCGCGGCCCCGCCCTGCCATGCGGACCAAAGGCTGCGGGCTCCGTACCAGAACAGGAACGCAGCACCGCCAAACCGCATGGCCACGCCGAACCAGGGGGCCGCCTGCGCCAGGGCCCCTGCCCCGGCCACCCCCGCAGCGATCAGAAATGCATCGGACACAGCGCAGGTCAGGCAGATCCAGAACACATGCTCTTTGCGCAAGCCCTGCCGCAGCACGAAAGCGTTCTGCGCCCCGATGGCAAGGATCAGGCTGAACCCAAGGGCGAAGCCGGGCAAAAAGGCAGAGGGCATTATGGCAATCCTTTAACAGTCGTCCGGTTTGACTAATTCCGCAAATCGCAATAGTCCAATTAAAGATGATAAGCCCAGTGAAGGATGTCTAATGCAGTTTGACCCCCATCACCTGTCCGCCCTTGCCGCTGTGCTGCGGCTGGGCAGCTTCGAGGCGGCGGCCGCCGATCTTAGCGTGACGCCCTCGGCGATCTCTCAGCGGATCAAGGCGCTTGAGGAAAAGGTCGGAGCGTCACTGATCAATCGCGGCACACCTTGCACCGGAACCCCACAGGGCGCGCGCATAGCCAAACATGCCGAGGATGTGGGCCTGCTGGAGTCCCAGCTAAGCCGCGAGCTGTCGCTGGAAACCACGCCCGGGCCGACCCGCATCCGTATCGCGGTGAACGCCGACAGTCTGGCCACGTGGTTTGTGAACGCGATGGTGATGCTGCCCGACTTGCTGTTCGATCTGGTGATCGACGATCAGGATCATAGCGCCGACTGGCTGAAACGCGGTGACGTCAGCGCCGCGATCTGTGCCGGCGACAAACCGGTTGCGGGGTGTGACATGCATCCGCTTGGGGCCTTGCGCTATGTCGCGACAGCAAGCCCCGGGTATATGCGAAAATGGTTCCCCGATGGGGTGACACCCGCCACCCTGTCCCGCGCGCCATGCATGGTCTTCAATGCCAAGGACGGCTTGCAACGCCAGTGGATCGCCGAATATGTCGGCCCACGGATCGCGCCGCCCAGTCATTATCTGCCCTCGACGCATGCCTTTGTCGATGCGGCCCGGGCCGGGATCGGCTGGGGCATGAACCCGGTCGCGCTGGTACGTGGACCGGTGCGCAATGGCAAACTGGTGCCGTTGTTGAAGAACGCGCCGCTGGATGTGCCCCTGAACTGGCAGATCAGCCGCGTTATGGCCCCGGCGCTGGAGCCTTTGACAAACGCCGTCAAAAAGGCGGCAAGCAAAGGGTTGGTGAAACCCGAATAGGCAGGGTTTCAGGCCATTCTAAAGGATCAAAGCTGTTCCATAACCTCATCAGAGGCTTCGAAATTGGTCGTCACACGCTGAACGTCGTCATCGTCCTCCAGCGCATCCACCAGCTTCATCAGCTTTTCCATGCCGTCCAGATCCATTTCGGTTGTGGTGGTCGGCTTCCAGATCAGTTTGGTCGAAGTCGACTCGCCCAACGCAGCTTCCAGCGCACCGGAAACGTCGTTCAGATCGGTGTCTTCGCACCAGATGATATGACCCTCTTCGCTTGATTCAACGTCTTCGGCGCCTGCTTCGATGGCCGCTTCGAAAACGGCATCGGCATCACCAGCGGAAGCGGGATAGCTGACTTCGCCCTTGCGATCGAACATGAAACCAACCGACCCGGTTTCACCCAGATTTCCGCCGTTCTTCGAAAAGGTCGAGCGCACGTTGGATGCGGTACGGTTGCGGTTGTCAGTCATCGCTTCGACGATCACCGCCACGCCGTTCGGGCCATAGCCTTCATAGCGGATTTCTTCGTATTCGTCGCCCTCGCCAGCAACCGACTTCTTGATGGCGCGGTCGATCACATCCTTGGGAACCGATTGCGATTTGGCTTCCTTGACGGCCAGACGCAGACGCGGGTTCTTTTCCGGGTCAGGGTCGCCCATCTTGGCGGCAACAGTGATTTCCTTGGATAGTTTCGAAAACAGCTTGGAGCGCGCAGCGTCCTGCCGTCCCTTGCGGTGCTGGATATTCGCCCATTTGGAGTGGCCGGCCATTGATCGTCCTCGTTCAGAATTCGCGGTTGTCGGTCATATAGCGCTTTGAGCGGCTCCTGTTCAAGCAGCGCCTTGTTCCCCCCGCTGCAACAGGTAATGTGCAGCCATGACATTAGATCAGACCATCCTCTTCTCGCTGTTCCTTGCCGTCTTCGGTTTACTGCTGTGGGGGCGGTTTCGGTATGACCTTGTCGCCTTTTCAGCGCTATTGGCGGGGGTGGTTCTGGGCGTCGTGCCGGTCAAGGACGCCTTTACCGGGTTCGGTCACCCCGCGACACTGGTGGTGGCCCTGGTTCTGATCGTATCGGCCGGTCTGGTCCGGTCGGGCGCGGTGTTCCTGATCACCCGCACGCTGGTCGATACATCCCGGGGCTTGGGGGCGCATATCGCCGTCATGGGCGGCATCGGCGCGGTTCTGTCGGCCTTTATGAACAACGTGGCCGCCCTGGCGCTGCTGATGCCGGTCGACATTCAGACTGCGCGCAAAGCCGGACGCAGCCCCGGGCTGACCCTTATGCCACTGGGGTTTGCAACTATTCTGGGCGGCATGGTCACCCTGATCGGGACCCCGCCCAACATCATCATCGCCTCGATCCGGGGCGAAACGCTGGGCACACCGTTCACCATGTTCGACTTTGCCCCCGTGGGCGGAATCGCCGCCCTGGCGGGCCTGATCTTCGTGGCCCTGATCGGATGGCGCCTAATCCCGACCCGCGAGAACGAACAGACCGGCATGTCGGGGCTGACCCAGTATATCGCGGAACTGACCATTCCCGACGAATCCAAGCATATTGGGAAACGGTTGGCCGAACTGGAAGAGACGGCCGAAAAGGCAGATGTTGCGATTCTGGGGCTGATCCGGGACGGCAAACGCCGCTATGGGCGGGCAACAAACACGATACTTCGCGCCAATGATGTTCTGGTTCTGGAAGCCGTCCCCGAAGCGCTGGACGAATTTCGCGCAACAACGGACCTCGCGTTTTCAGATGCAGCGCGGCAAGAGAAACTGACAGCCGCTGGTGACGGTCTGGACGTGATCGAAGTTGTCGTTCCCGAAACCTCGCGCATCGCCAGAAAAACCGCGCAGACTCTGGGGCTGGCCTGGCGACAACAGACGATTCTGATGGGCATTTCCCGTCAGGGCAAGCAAATCACAAAACAGGTGCGCAACACCATTGTCGAACCCGGCGATATCCTGTTGTTGCTGTGCCCACGCGATCATGGTCCGGATGTGACCGAATGGCTGGGATGCCTGCCGCTGGCCGAGCGCGGTCTGAGTGTGACCGCCAACGATAAAACCTGGCTGTCGATCGGTCTGTTTGCAGCGGCAGTTCTGGCGGCAAGCCTTGGGCTTATTTATCTGCCGGTTGCGCTTGGACTGGTCGTGGTGGCTTTCGTCCTGACAAAAATCCTGCCAATTGCCGAAATCTATGACCATATCGAGTGGCCGGTTGTCGTGCTTCTGGGCTCGATGATCCCGTTGGGTGCGGCGCTGGACAGTTCCGGCGGGACCGAACTGATCGCATCTTCGCTTGTGTCTCTGACCACTGGATTGCCGTCCTGGGCGATCCTGACGGTGCTGATGGTGGTAACGATGACCCTGTCTGATGTATTGAACAACACCGCCACGACCATTGTCGCGGCCCCCGTCGGCATCCAGATGGCGCAGGCGTTGAACGTGTCACCTGACCCGTTCCTGATGGCGGTCGCAATTGCGGCGTCCGCGGCGTTTCTGACCCCCATCGGACACAAGAACAACACCCTGATCCTGGGGCCCGGCGGTTATCGGTTCGGAGACTACTGGCGTATGGGCCTGCCGCTTGAAATCCTGATCGTCGCCGTTTCGATCCCGGCAATACTTGTGTTCTGGCCAATGTGACCTCTCCCAAACGACGCAACGGACGCCGCATTGCGCGAGATTTTTCGTCGAAAAATCTTGACCCACCGCGACGCTCTGGCGCTTGCGGCAGAGCACGGAGCCGGGATAGACCGCGCGCATGAAACGATTTTTGATCCTGCAGCTTCGCCCTGAAACTGATGCGGCGGATGCCGAATTTGCTTCGATCCTGAACCGATCCGGCCTGACCAAGGATCGCACGCATCGGATCCGGCTGGATTGTCAGGATCTGCCTGATGGCTTGGATGTGACCGATTACGCCGGTGTGATAGTTGGCGGCGGGCCAGGCTGCGTGAGTGATCCGGCGGACACCAAGCCCGCCGAAGAGGCCCGGATCGAACACGCGATCATGGGGCTGATGCCTCAGATCACGGAAACGGACCACCCTTACATGGGATGTTGCTATGGTCTGGGCATTCTGACGGCACATCTGGGCGGCGACGTCAGCAAGCGGCGCTTTGGAGAGCCTGTTGGCCCGTCCGACTGCGTGCTGACTGCCGAAGCAACCTCTGATCCACTAACCCAGGGTTTGCCATCAGCCTTCCAATCGTTCGTCGGCCACAAAGAGGCGGTTCAGTCCCTGCCACAGGGCTGCGTACATCTGATCAGCTCGGCCCCCTGCCCGTTTCAGATGATCCGCTGGGGTCAGAACGTCTATGCAACGCAGTTCCACCCCGAAGCCGACGCGGCGGATTTCGAACAGCGCATTCGCATTTATCGCAACCATGGATACTTCCCGCCCGAACAGGCGGACCCGCTGATCGCACAGTGTCACGCGGCGGATGTGACCGTGCCCGGCCTGATCCTGAAACGGTTTGCTGCCCGCTATGGCTAGGCCAATCCGACATGCGGCGATCCGCCCTTTGGCGCTTGCCCGCCACTCTGATTAACGTGCCGTCAAAACCAGTCTTGGGAGGGACTTGTTTTGGAAGAACTGATCGGCGTGGGCCTGCCATTGGCCCTGGCTGTGATCATGTTGTCTTTGGGCATCGGACTTGAGGTCAGCGACTTTCGACGGGTCGCGCTGAATGGCCATGCTTTTGTGATCGGCGCGCTCAGCCAGATTATCTTGCTGCCGCTGACAGCATTTTTTGTTGTTTCGGTCTTTGCGCCGCCGCCGGGTATTGCAGCCGGGGTGATGCTTTTGGCGTTTTGCCCGGGCGGCGTGACCAGCAACATCCTGTCCAAACTGGCGGGCGGAGATGTGGCGCTGTCAATTTCGCTGACGGCCATGGTCAGCCTGACGTCCATCCTGACCGTGCCGATGTTGTCGGCCTGGGCAATCCCGTACTTTCTGGGCTCAACGGCGCCTGAACTGAATGTCACCTCGCTGGCCATTGCGATGTTTCTGATCACCACGCTGCCGGTGGCAGTTGGGGTCACGATCCGGCAGTATTTTCGCGGCGCTGCCATCGTGATCGACCCCATTCTGTCACGTGTTGCGGTTGTTTTGGTCGTTCTGGTCATCGCGGCGGCGCTGGCCGACAACTGGGCCTTGTTCCTTGAGAACCTGCCCAGTCTGGGTGCCATGCTGCTGATCGTGAACCTTGTTCTGCTGGGCATCGGCTTTGGCGTTGCCCGGCTTGCCGGTCTGGGGACGGCGCAGATCAAGACCATCACGCTTGAGATCGGCATCCAGAACTCCACCCTTGGCATTACAATGGCCGGGCTGATAACCGGGGTGACGTTTGGTTTTAGCGCTCTGGCCTTGCCCTCGGCGGTTTACGGCATCACCATGTACGTCGTGGCCGTGCCCTTCATCCTCTGGATGCGCGGAGGTCGTGCGTTCGGGGGGAGGAACCATATATGAACAATGCGGATGTGATCGTCGTCGGCGGCGGCTTGGCTGGCCTTGCGGCCGCTGCCGAACTGGGCGATCGGGGCAAGTCTGTCATCATTGTTGATCAGGAACCCGAGCGGTTTCTGGGTGGTCAGGCTTTCTGGTCACTGGGTGGCCTGTTCATGGTCGACACGCCCGAACAACGCCGGATGGGCATTCGCGACAGTCACGAACTTGCCATGCGGGACTGGATGGGCAGTGCCCAATTTGACCGGGACGAAGACGCATGGCCGCGCAAATGGGCCGAAGCGTATGTGTCTTTCGCGGCTGGCGAAATGCGCCCGTGGCTGCGTGAAATGGGGCTGCGCTGGTTTCCGATCGTCGGCTGGGCCGAACGAGGCGGGTCTTACGCCACCGATCACGGCAATTCTGTCCCACGGTTTCACCTGACCTGGGGCACTGGCCCCGGCGTTGTTGAACATTTTGAACGCCGCGTTCGCGAACATGTCGCCGCTGGCCGGATCGAGCTAAAGTTTCGCCATCAGGTCAGCCATATCATCATGCAGAACGGTACCGCGCGCGGTGTGTCGGGCGAGGTTTTGGCCGATGACAGCGCCGATCGGGGCAAGAAAACCAACCGCGAAGAAATCGGCGAATTCGAATTCTATGCGCCCTCTGTCATCGTCTCGTCCGGCGGTATCGGTGGTAACTTTGAGATGGTGCGTAAGGCCTGGCCACGCGACCGGTTAGGACCGCCGCCGCGCACGATGGTCGCGGGTGTGCCGGCCCATGTCGACGGCCGCATGGTTGCGATTTCCGAAGCGGCAGGCGGGCACGTCATCAATGGCGACCGGATGTGGCATTACACTGAAGGCGTGCGCAACTGGGATCCGATCTGGCCCGATCACGGCATCCGGATCCTGCCCGGGCCATCGTCAATGTGGTTCGACGCCACCGGAAACCGTCTGCTGCCGCCCTGCCTGCCGGGCTTTGACACGCTGACGACGCTGCGCGAGATCCTGAAGACGGGCTATGACTACAGCTGGTTCGTGCTGACCCAAAAGGTCATCGAAAAGGAATTTGCCCTGTCAGGATCGGAACAAAATCCGGATCTGACGTCCAAAAGCTGGATTGAGGTCATCAAGGCCCGGTTGCTGTCTGGCGGCGGTGCCCCCAAGCCGGTCGAAGCGTTCAAAACCCATGGTGAGGATTTCGTCGTTGCCGGGTCACTGGGCGAACTGGTCGCCGGAATGAACCGGATCGGTGGCGGGCTAGTCGACGAAGCCAGGATCCGCGATCAGATCGTCGCGCGGGACTTGCAGATCGACAACCCGTTCACCAAGGATGCGCAGTTGATGGCGGTTCATGCCGCGCGCAACTATCGCGGAGATCGGCTGATCCGCACAGCCAAGCCACACAAGTTTCTGGATCAGGCCAACGGACCGTTGATCGCCGTTAAACTGAATGTGCTGACCCGCAAGACGTTGGGCGGGCTGCAGACCAACCTTGATTCACAAATGATCGGAGTTGATGGCGAACCGGTGCCGGGCCTGTTTGCAGCCGGTGAAGTCGCGGGCTTTGGCGGTGGCGGATATCACGGTTACAACGCGCTTGAAGGGACGTTCCTGGGCGGATGCATCTTTTCGGGGCGCAATGCCGGGCGGTCGCGGGCGGTGGCCTAAGCGGCACCGCCAGGACTGCGTGGTTTACCGGGACAGGCGCATGACAGTGACGCCCGCGCTGTTGACCAAAGCCATCTGATCACCGGTTACGACGTAAGTGGCCACGTCTGGCAGCACCTCGAAGAAATCGCGCTCTAGCTTATCATAAGGTGGCGGGCACGCCATTCTGGTCGCACCGATGGCTTCGCCAAAGGTCATATCGGTCTGGGTTTTTTCCACCTGGCCGAAGTAGCGGTTGCAGCCTGCCGTTCCGCCGATCTTTCCGTCCGGTCCAAATTCGAGTGTTGGCAGCCTGTCGGTGATCAATAGCCGTCCGCGCAGTTCAACCACGGTCCAGATCTCAGGCCCGGCCTTGGCCTGCTGCATACGTTCCATCATGATATCGACCTTCGCGCCTGCGCCTCGTGTCAGAACCGGATAGGCCGAGGTTGACCGGTACAGAACAACGCCATTCTGCATGACCTTCGCTGAGATCGAATAGGTCAGACGCGAGTCGATCAAACCATCATCGAAGGGCAGTTCAAAATCATAGGGCACCCGGTCCAGCGCATAGGTTTGCGTCGAAACAATCGTTGCGGCAACGTCCTGGCGCGACACATCAACAAGTGAAACGTCCAGCGTGGCATCCGGCGGCACTGCAATTCGTTCGCGATAGCTGGCCGAACCTTGGATCACACCGGCCCAAGCCGCCGTGCTTGTGATGGTAAGACACAGCACCATCAGGGTTCGCAAAACAGGCATGTGGGCTCTTTCGCTAAATGTGGACACACGCTTTAGATGCGGCGCGGGCCTGCGTCCTTCAAGCCCTGCGCTGCAAATTCTTGCCCCGCCTGCCCTGCCCGTTTCTAAGGATACAGAGGCCACAGAACCGGGATCAACGCCGACGCCAGCAATCCAACCGTCAGGTTCAGCGGGATGCCGACCCTCAGGAAGTCGGTGAACCGATATCCGCCCGGACCATAGACCATCATGTTGGTTTGATAGCTGATCGGCGTGGCGAACGTCGCGCTGGCCGCAATCATGACCGCGATCACCAGCGGCCTGGGATCCACGCCCAGCGACACCGCCAGCCCGATGGCCACAGGCGTCAGAACGACGGCAACCGCATGGTTGATAAGCTCGGACAAGACCGACGTCAGAAGGTAGATCGCCCAGACGATGAAGAACGGTGGCAATCCGGCGATCAGCGGCGCGGAATGTTCGACGATCAGGTCAATGGCGCCCGAGGTTTCCAACGCAGTTGCGACGGCAAGCATGGCAAAGATCAGCGCCAGCAAGCGACCATCGACAAACGAAAACGCCTCGTCCGAGTCGATGCAGCGGGTCAGCAGGACCACGGCCATGGCGATCACCGCAAGCATCAGGATCGGGGCCACGCCAAACGCGGCCAGCAAGACGATACTGGCCAAAGCGCCCAATGCGATCGGAGCGTGGCTGCGCCGGAATTCGCGGTCGGATGGCTTTGAGACGTCCAGCATGTTCATGTCTTTTGACAGACGATTGATGTCTTCGGGCGACCCTTCCAGAAGCAAGGTATCGCCGATCTGCACATTCAGCGCGTCCAGTTGCATGCCAATGTTCTGGTCTCGCCGATGCGCGGCCAGCACATATACACCGTAGCGGCGGCGCAGACGCATATCGCCCAGTTTGCGCCCGATCATCTTGCACCCCGGGGTAATCAGGACTTCAACGGTCGAGGTTTCAACCGCCGACACCTGATCAACGCGCTTAAGCGATTTGTCGCGCTGGAGGCTGAGCAATTCGGTCATCTGCGTGCGTAAAACCACGCGGTCCCCGACCTCAAGTTGCACGCCCTGAAGTTCACGTCTGAGGGACAGGTCACCGCGAATAACATCGATCAGCCGCACACCCGGACGTTTGAACAACTGGACACCGGTCACTTCGCGCCCGATCAGGTTGCTGTCAGGCGGGATCACCGCTTCGGTGAAGAATTTCATCGACTTCTTGTTGGACAGCATTGACGCCATGCTGGCCCGATCCGGCAACAGACGTGGCGCGATAAAGCGCAGATAAATCCCTCCCCATGCGACCAGAATGACGGCCAGCGGGGTGACTTCGAAGATTGTGAACGGTTCCAGCCCGCGCGCCTTGGCGACACCGTCGACCAGCAAGTTGGTCGAGGTCCCGATCAGTGTCATCGTACCGCCCAGGATGGCCGCATAGCTGAGCGGAATCAAAAGCTTACTGGGCGATATTCCGAGTCTGTGAGACAGTTGCACAAACACTGGGATCATTACCACGACAACCGGCGTATTGTTGACGAAGGCCGATGCGAGGACAACAAAGAGCATCAACGCGCCGATGGCCACGGCGGGACGTGAATCGGCCTGCGCCTCGGCGATCTGGGTGAACCAGTCCAACGCCCCGGTGCGCACCAGCGCGCCCATCACGATGAACATGGCCGCGATGGTCCAGGGTGCTGCGTTCGACAGAACGTGCAGCGCGTCTTTGTAAGGCAACAGACCCAGCGCCATCATGGCGGCCGCCCCGCCGATGGCCACAACCTCGGCCGGGTATTTCTCACGCACGAAAAGCGCGAACATCACTAGAACGACTGCCAGCGTCAACAACGCCTCGCCGGTTTCCGATAAAGCAAAAATATTCATAATCTGTCCGACATTAATCGCGCTTCTGCGCGCTCTATCCTGACCTCACCCGTCAACGGGTGCAACCGTTTCACTGTGTCGCGGTTGCACAAGGGCCATACCTGCCACCATCATTGCCATCGCGACCCAAAAATAGCCTGAATACTGCTCGTTCAGGATCAACATTGCCCAGAAAACTCCAAAGCCTGTCACCAGATAGGACACGAGTGAAGCAAAGACCGCTCCGGTCCGTCCGATCAACCAGACATAGCTTGTATACACAAGCGCATGGATCAGCGAACTTGCGATCAGGGCGATATCTGCAGCCCCCCAAGGCGGGCGCGGATCTATCCAATGGCCCGACCCCAGCGCCAGCGGCAAGGCAACGATGGTTCCCAGAACTGACGCCCCCAACAGCACCTGAATCGGATCAAGCCCTTGCGTGCCGAACCGGGCGACATAGTTGCCTTCGAACCCATAAAACGCCGGTGCGATCAGGGCGAGCGGGATGAACAGCGCCATGGCCGGATCCGGCAGGCTTGCCTCGGGGCCGACCAGAAGCAAAACGCCGATCATTCCGCAGATCACGCCGAAGAAGGGCCGCCAGCGGAATGTGTCATTGCCCATCAGCAGCGCGATCGGAAAGGCAAAGATAGGAACCGTGGCGATTGCGACCGACAGAACGCCCGCCGGAAGGTGGCGCGCTGCCTCATAGCTGGCGGCGTTGGGCAACAGCGTCCCGACCAGGGCGATCACGGCATACAGCCCGATGTTCCGGGGCGCGAGCGGGATGGATTTGCCCCGCGCACGGTTGATCGCAAACAAGATGACCGACGCAATCGCCATCTGCCAGAAGATCAGCCCGAAATGCCGATAGCCTTCACTCACGGCAATCTTGGACAGGGGTTGGGTCAGCCCCCAACCCGCCCCCAAAACAACAAGCAGCGCAAAGGCAATGGCGCGGTTGTTCACGGCCCGGCCTGTTCCAGTCGTCCGCCAACCCGGATCATTTTGGTGCGGGTGGCTTTACCGGTCCGGTCATCTGTCTCCAGATAGATACCCGACAGGGTCGCCTCGCCCAGCGCAGGCGTGAACCGCGATTTTGGCATGCCGGTGATAAACCGGCGCATTGGTTCGGCCTTGTCCATACCAATGACCGAATCGTAATCGCCACACATGCCTGCATCGGTCAGATACCCTGTACCCTTCGGCAAAACCTGCGCATCTGCCGTTGGGACATGCGTATGCGTGCCCACCACAAGGCTGGCCCGCCCATCACAGTAATGGCCCATCGCCATCTTTTCCGAGGTCGCTTCGCAATGCATATCCACGATGATGGCCTGTGCGCGGCCACCGGGGGGATGTGATTTCAACACCGGTTCAATGGCCGAAAATGGATCATCAAAAGGCCGTTTCATGAACACCTGCCCCAGCACCTGCGCCACAAGGATCTTGCGACCGCCCGGCGCATCGAACAACCGATACCCGCGCCCCGGCGCGCCTTTGGCGAAATTGATCGGGCGGATGATACGCTGATCCTGTTCGATCGCCTGCATCATGTCCTTCTGATCAAAAGCATGGTCGCCCAGCGTCACGCAGTCTGCACCCGCCTCAAGCAGGCCCTTGGCATGGTCGCCACTCAGCCCCATGCCATTGGTCGCGTTTTCACCGTTTACCACCACGAAATCGAGCCGCCATTCGCTGCGCAACCGTGGAAGATGGTCGGCCACGGCCTTACGGCCAGAGCGCCCCATCACATCTCCTAAGAACAAAACTTTCATTCCTTGGTCCTAGGTCGCGACGGCGTGAAGAACAAGCCTTGAGAACAGCATCGTCACGTCGCCGTTCCCGGCACAATATGGCCGGGCACTGACAATTGTGCGGTGACACGGCGGTGCGGCACGTCTCTGAGGCCGCCATCACGTAAAACTGTTGATCTTCTGCGCCGGGTTCCGGACAATCCCGGTAACCGACCCGCGCGGACGCGTCGCGGCAGTTCAGGAGACTTTGATTATGACCACGCCCGTTCTGGCCCTCGACCCGGAAACATTGCTGATATCCACCAAAGAGGCCCGCGCTGCAGCCACCCCTTTGGCAGAAACCTATCAATCGCGCGCCCCATATAACTATGGCGGCTATGACAACTTCCTGGACCCGGCAATTCTGGAGCATGTTCGGGAAGAACTGAAATCACTGCCCGCTGCCGAAACCAGCTTTGACCGCCCTCAGGAACGGCTGAAAACCAGTTATATCCCCGAACGCCTGCCTGACTATACGCGACGACTGTTTTATGCCCTGAATTCGCGACCGGTTCTGACCTTTCTGGAAGAGTTGACTGGCATCAAAGGTTTGATCCCCGACCCGTATTTTGCCGGTGGCGGCGTGCATGTCGTGTCCAATGGCGGGCATCTGGATATTCACGCCGACTTCAATCACCACGCCGCCCTGAACCTTGAGCGCCGGGTGAACCTGCTGATTTACCTGAACAAAGACTGGAAGAAGGAATATGGCGGGTCTTTTGAGGTCTGGAATGAAGGGATGACCGAACAACTGGAAAGCTATGTTCCGCTGTTCAACCGGATGTGCATCTTTTCGACCAGTTCGGAAAGCTGGCATGGCAACCCCGAGCCGGTCAATCACCCCGATGGGGAACCCCGCATGTCCATTGCGCTGTATTATTACACGGCGACCTGGGACAGCACGCGCAAGTCGCATACCACCCTGTTCAAGCCGCGCCCCGGCACTGTGGACAAGCGCGACAACGTGGTGGCGCGCCGTCAACTGCTACAGGATCTGCTGCCGCCAATCATTCACCGCAAAGTCGCGTGGCGTCTGGAAAAACTGGGGTTCTGAGGGGCCGGTTATCAGGGAAACGTCAGAACGCGACGGTCTGTAATCACCATGTCCAGCGGCTGATCGGTTGGCTCCATCGGCAGGCCTGTGGTCTCTTGTCCGTCATAAGCGAACCCGACGGCCAGCGTGGCGCGCTTTGACCGCAGCAATTCCAACGTGCGGTCATAGAACCCCCCGCCATAGCCAAGCCGCCCTCCTTTGCTATCGAATGCCACCAATGGCACGATCAGGATCTCTGGTTCGAAAAAGGCATCCCGTGCCGGGATCTGCGCGCCGAACGGGCCGTCTATCATCTCGCAATCCGGGGACCATCGGCTGAACTTCAATGGCAAGCCCGCCCCCTGGATCACCGGAACGCCAACCGGCCCCCAGGCCGCCGCCTCGGCCATGGCGGGCAGCGGATCGATCTCGGTCCGGATCGGCACGTAGCCTGACAACGGGACACCGCGATGCCCGGCCAGTACCTCACTCAGCAATCCGGCAGGCCCGGGGCCTGCCGATGCGTGCGCTGCTTTGCGTCTGGCAAACGCGGCTTTACGCGCCTGGGCCTTGCGTTCAGTCATATCAGTCATAGCAGCACCACCGTCGCCAGCCCAAGGAAGATGAAGAACCCCATCACGTCTGTGGTGGTCGTGACAAACGTACCCGAGGCCAGCGCCGGATCAACACCCAGCTTTTCAAGCACCAAAGGCACCAGCGTTCCGGCAAACCCAGCGATCACCATGTTGCAAACCAGCGCCGCCGCCATGACGAGCGCCAATTCGACAGACCCGAACCAAAACAATTCGACACCGCCCAACACCACCGCGAAACAGAGCCCGTTCAAAAGCCCGACCAGCAATTCACGCCGGATCACCCGCCAGGCGTTGGATCTGGTCAAATCCTTGGTCGCCAGCGCCCGCACCGCGACCGTCAGCGACTGCGTGCCTGCATTGCCACCCATTGAGGCCACAATCGGCATCAGGATCGCCAGCGATACCAAAGCGGAGATCGTGTCCTGAAACTGAGAGATGACCAGCGAGGCGCAGATCGCCGACACCATGTTGACGGCCAGCCACGGCAACCGCCGCTTGCTGGTCGCCAGAACCGAATCCGCCAATGAGCTTTCTTCGGCCACACCGGCAAGGCGCAGAATGTCTTCTTCGTGTTCTTCATCCAGAACCGCCATCGCATCGTCGATCGTGATCACACCGACCAACCGGTTGTCGTCGTCAACAACGGGCGCCGAAATCAGGTGATACTGGTTAAAGGCATAGGCGACTTCGCCTTCGTCCTGCTCGGCCGGAATCACCTGAAACACGTCTTCGGTGATATCTTTCAACGGCACCTCGCGGCGCGATCCCATCAGTTTGCCTAATGTGACGTTTGCTGTCGGATGCATGCGCGGGTCGATCAGAACCACGTGGTAGAACTGTTCAGGAAGCGTGTCAGACCCGCGCAGAAAATCAATGGTCTGGCCCACGTTCCAGTGCTCAGGGGCCATCACCACTTCGCGCTGCATCAGGCGCCCGGCCGAGTTTTCCGGATAGGCCAGCGCCTGTTCAACCGCGATCCGGTCAACGTCGGGCAACGCATCCAGAATCGCCTCTTGTTGCGGTTCTTCCAGATCCTCGACCAGATCGACTACATCGTCGCTTTCCAGATCGCGCACAGCTTCGGCAAGCGTCTGGGGCGACAGCATCCGAATCACGTCTTCGCGGATGCTTTCGTCAAGTTCCGACAGGATCTCGCCGTCGAATGCACGGTCATACAGCCGGATAAGACGGCCCCGGTCATAGGCGTTGATCTGTTCCAGAAGGTCGGCGATGTCGGCCGCGTGCAGCGGTTCCATCAGCTCGATCAACTTGTCGCGGTCATTGATATCAACAGCATAGAGAATCGCGGAGACCGTCTTGCGGTCCAGCGTGTAATCCGCGTCGTCCCGGGGCGTGGTGGTGTCGGCGTCGTCGGTGCCAGTGCTCATTTTTTGCCCCTTCCGCTGTTGGCTGCAAAATAGAAGAAGGTGCCACCGGAAAACAATGACAATGGCTGAATTTACCTGTCCAACTGGTGCGGCTATTCTGTTCGGCGGCATGTTTTATCTGCAAGGCGCACATCTATGGCCCAGACCACTATCCTGACCGGGCAGATTCTGTCCTTTACGCGGTCGCCATTTACCGGCGACCCAAAAGATGCCGCCCGGCTTGACGAGGCTGTTGTGATTTCTGACGGCGTGATTCTGGCAATTGGGAACGCGGCTGAATTGCGGGCAAGGCATCCGGAAGCGGCTTTGCACGATTACCGTGACAAGGTGATCCTGGCGGGGTTTATCGACCCGCATGTGCATTACCCGCAGACCGCCATGATCGCGAGCTGGGGCAAGCGGCTGATCGACTGGCTGAACACCTATACCTTCCCTGAGGAAATGAAGTTCTGTGACCCGGACTATGCTGCCCGGATCGCCGCGCGATATCTGGATCTGACCACAGCGCAGGGCACCACCACCATGTCCAGCTTCTGCACAATTCACTCCGAGAGCGTTGATGCTTTGATGCGCGAGGCCCAAGCCCGTGGGCAGCGCATCGTCGCGGGAAAGACCTGCATGGATCGAAACGCGCCTGACGGGCTGAGGGACACGGCACAGTCCGCTTATGACGACAGCAAAGCCCTGCTGCGCCGCTGGCATGGCGTTGATCGGCTAAGCTATGCCATCACGCCACGCTTTTCGCCGACATCAACGCCTGAGCAACTTGAAGCATTAGGCGCGCTTTGGGCCGAGCACCCCGATTGCCTGATGCAAACCCACCTGAGTGAACAAACTGACGAAATTGAGTGGGTCCGGTCGCTGTTTCCCGATGCGCGGGATTACCTGGATACCTATGAGGCATTTGGCCTGTTGGGCGCGAATGGCATGTACGGCCATGCCATCCATCTGGAGCCACGCGAACGCGACCGCCTGCGCGAAGTCGATGCCGCCTTGGTGCATTGCCCCACGTCCAACACCTTCATCGGGTCGGGCCTGTTCGACATGGCCGGGCTGGTGGCAGACGGTCACCGTATCGGGCTGGCCACCGATACCGGCGGCGGGTCAAGTTTTTCGATGCTGCGGACCATGGCTGCGGCTTATGAGGTCGGGCAACTGCGCGGAACGGCCCTGCATCCGGCGCAACTGATCTGGCTTGCCACCGTGGGATCGGCGCAAAGCCTGAACATGGCTGACAAGATCGGCAACATTGCCCCAGGGATGGAGGCCGATCTTGTGATCCTTGATCTTGCCTCGACCCCCGCCATCGCGCAGCGGTCGGACTGCGCGGATGATCTGTGGGACGCCATTTTCCCCACCATCATGATGGGCGACGACCGCGCCATCGACAGCGTCTGGATCGGTGGAACCCAAGTCTCAGGTTAAGCCCCCTTTCTGCGTCGCCAACGGTCCTGTAGACCGATGTCGGGCAGTTTGGGAACAATGGCGCACCACATGGATTTGATCTTACACATCGGAACAGAGAAAACCGGCTCGACCAGTTTTCAATGGTGGGGTGCTGAAAACCGCCAGGCCCTTATGGACAGCGGAATTTATTACAGCCGGTCCCTGGGCGAACGAAACCATCAGCGCATTTATGTGTGGGCGCTGGACGGGTTCGGCCCCGATGACGGGTTTGGCCACATTGGCATCACCGATCAGGCCGGATACCTGCGCTTGCAGCAAGAGGTGCCAGCCGATCTGGCCCGCGAAATTGCGGCGGCGCGGGACGCCGGTTGCCATAGCTTTGTGATCTCAAGCGAACACTGCCATTCGCGTCTTGTGCGCCCCGAACAGGTGCAGCGCCTGCGGGGCATGCTGGCACCACTGTTTGATCGGATCCAGGTTTTGTGCGCGGTGCGACCGCAGATCGACATGGGGCTGTCGTTGCTGTCGACAGCTGCGCGGGGCTGGTCACCGATCACCCCAGCGGCCCTTGACCAAATCCGCCCCCACAACCTCTATTTCAACTTCGAGGTTCTGAATGGCCGCTGGTCAGCTGCATTTGGGTCCGACAACGTGACTTTCATCGCCTATACGCGCGGGAAAAGCGTGATCGATCATGTGGTATCCCGGTTCGGGCTGGATCCGGACGGGTTTGTCAGCCCTCCCCGCACCAACTCGGCCTTTGATGCGCGCACGTTTGCCATCGTCAATACGCTGGCGCACTTGTCCGCCGATCAGCAAAAAGCAATGCGCCCGGTTTTGAACCCGATACTGGACGATCTGCCGGTCGAAACACCGCTGCGGCCAAGTCGCGCTCATGCGCAAGACATTCAGGCCCATTTCACCGAGCAAAACGCCCGCCTGATCGACCGGCGCACCGATCTTGAGCCCGGCGATCTTGACCCGGATTGGAGCCGGTATCCCGAAACCGGCAATCTCGACATTTTGGACGCCACGGCGGTTCACGACGGCCAAACCGCGCTGCTTTTGCACGACATGGCGCGACAGATGACGTTGCAGAACCTGTACCGCGCCCTGTCTGACACCGAGCGCCTTATTCTAGGGGGGCGCAACACCCAGGCAAAACGGCAGTTTCAGGGTATCGAAAGACTAAGCAAACGGTTGCAGACCTTTGGATGGACCCGCCCGGTCAAAATGAACGAACGGATTGCCCGGATGTCCAAGACCCTCGACAACTGACCGCGATCAGCCTGCAATCAACTTGCGTACCAGCCGCGACTGGTCTGACAGAACGCGTGCCATGTCGATGGTGGTGACACACCCATCCGCAACCACCTGACGTCCTTCAACAAACAGGTGCTTGACGCGGGTTGGCCCCGCCAGCAACAGCGCCGCCGGATCCCAGCTGCCGGCACTGTCGATGCCAGTCACATCCCACACGGCAATATCGGCGCGTTTGCCGGGTTCCAGCCGACCGCAATCAGGCCGCCCCAGCACATCCGCGCCGCCACGTGTGGCGATCTCAAGCGCTTCACGGGCGCTCATCGCATCGGCCCCGTTTGCGACCCGTTGCAGCAACATGGTCTGGCGCGCCTCGGCGACCAGATTTCCGGCGTCATTGCTGGCCGACCCGTCCACGCCCAATCCAACCGGAACGCCCGCATCCCGCATCGCGCGTACCGGCGCGATCCCTGACCCAAGCCGACAATTCGAACAGGGGCAATGCGCGACACCGGTGCGGGTTCGAGCGAACAGGTTGATCTCGGACGTGTCCAGCTTGACGCAATGCGCGTGCCACACATCCGGGCCCGTCCAGCCCAGATCTTCGGCATATTGCCCGGGGCGGCAGCCGAACTTGGCCTGAGAATAAGCGATGTCTTCGTCATTTTCAGCCAAGTGGGTGTGCAACATCACACCTTTGTCGCGGGCCAGAAGCGCGGCATCGCGCATCAGATCACGGCTGACCGAAAACGGTGAGCACGGCGCCAGACCCACCCGGCACATAGAGCCTTCGGACGGGTCGTGAAACGCATCGATGACCCGGATGCTGTCCTTCAGGATAGCCGCTTCGCGTTCGACCAGCGCGTCGGGTGGCAGACCGCCATCGCTTTCCCCGATGCTCATCGCGCCCCGTGTCGGGTGGAACCGCATTCCGATTGCGGCCGCGGCGGCAATGGTATCGTCCAGCCGCGCACCGTTGGGATAGAGATACAGATGGTCGGACGTCAGCGTGCAGCCTGACAAGGCCAGTTCGGCCAAACCGGTCAGGGCGGACACGTACATCTCTTCCGGTCCGAACCGCGCCCAGATCGGATAGAGCGTTTGCAGCCATCCGAACAACAGCGCATCCTGCCCGCCCGGCACGGCGCGGGTCAGGCTTTGATAGAGATGGTGATGTGTGTTCACCAAACCGGGCGTCACGACACAGCCTTTGGCGGACACCGCAGGTCCGTCGCTGACCAATCCCGGCCCAATCGCAGCAATCACGCCATCGCGGATCAGGATGTCGGCGCCGGACAGCTCCCGCCGCTCCCCATCCATGGTCAGAATGCAATCCGCGTGTTTCAGAAGAATTTCAGACATACACACACCCCATCAAACAGCCCGCTTCATGGAATGTGCTATGACCGGCGGAAAACGGGCGCAAGAACCAGTCGACACAATCTAGCAACCGCTCCGCCCCGGTTCAAGCGGCTCAGAACCCCCTGAGGATGTCCAACGCGGCTGCGTGAATGTGCGGGTTCGCTGCCGCCACGGCACGGCCGCCATTGTGGGCTGGCCCACCCTGCCAATCCGTCACGATCCCGCCTGCCGCCTGGATCACCGCGATAGGAGCCTGAATGTCGTACGCGTTCAATCCGGCCTCAATCACAAGATCCACCTGTCCTGCCGCCAACAGCGCATAAGCGTAACAATCCATGCCATAGCGCGCCAGCCGGGCCTGTGCTGCGACCGCCTGAAATCCTGCGCAATCCGCCTCGGTTCCGACCTCGGGGAACGTGGTGAAGACAACGGCCTGCGACAGTTCGAATGTTGCGCGCGTTTTGAGCGTCATGGACCCGTGCGGCCCGGACATCCGCGCGGCGCTGCCTGTGCCCCAGAACCGTTCTCCGATATAAGGTTGGTCGATCACGCCGAGTACAGGCCCGGTGTCGGTCGACAAGGCGATCAACACACCCCAGGTCGGTGTGCCGCTGATGAACCCCCGGGTGCCGTCGATTGGGTCCAACACCCAGACGCGACCAGAGGTGCCGGGTTTTTCACCAAACTCTTCACCCAGAATTCCATCCTCGGGACGCAATTGACCCAAAATGGCGCGCATAGCTTCTTCGCCGGCGCGGTCCGCTGCGGTGACCGGGTCGAACCCGCCCGCATCCTTGTTTTGGGTGTCCAGATCTGGGTGTCTGAAATACGGCAAAATGGCCAGACGCGCGGCGTCGGCCATCCTGTTGGCGATATCAAGATCGCTTAGCGCAGAGGTCATGGTCATGAGCGGTCGGTGCCACTCCACTGCGATGTTTGCAAGCCTTGTCGGTCCGGGTTCAGGCGACGTCGCTTAGAACACGGGCCAGTTCGAACAGACGGCGACGCTGGTTTTCCGGGATCGCATAGTAAGACCGAACAAGGTCAAGTGCTTCCTTGTCGCCCATAAGGTCGGTCGGAACCATGCTGCGTTCGGCTTCGTTCTTTTCGGCCTCCTCCAGGCCTTCGAAGAAAAAGCTGACCGGAACGTCCAGTGCATCGGCAATATCCCAAAGCCGAGATGCGCTGACACGGTTGGCGCCGGTTTCGTATTTCTGGATCTGTTGGAACTTGATTCCGACTTTCCCCGCCAGTTGTTGTTGGGTCATACCAATCAACCAGCGACGATGTCGGACTCGCTTGCCCACATGGACGTCGACGGGATGGGTCATGGGGTTCTCCTTGATTTTTTTACTAATTATCGCTCGGGCGCATGCAAACAGCCCTGACACATGTCCTGAATTAGTGCCGCAAAAGTCCATCTCCCACCGATGAGACCCGAACCGCGCTACGTGCTGGATAGTACGCAGTTTTGTGTCGAAAACAAGTCAGTTGATTAATAACCGCGCCTGTGACGCCTGCGGTTGTATGGTGAATTATGCTTTTCTGATAAGTATGAACACGATACGACAACGACAAACATCGCGGGCCATTCTGTATCGCTTCAAAGACGGGTGCCGCGACCCGTGCTTTGCCCTAACGGCAACTGGAAAATACAATGCGTGCATATCGAATCGCCGCAGTCGGAGAACCCGCTGCCCTGACGACTATTCCGAAACCCGCCCCCGGCCCCGGTCAGGCTTTGATAGAAATCCGGGCTTGCGGCCTGAATTTTGCCGACTTGCTGATGCAGAAGGGCACATATCAGGACACCCCGGAAACGCCCTTCACCCTTGGCCTGGAAGTGTCAGGCGTTGTTGCCAGTCTGGGAGACGGTGTAACACACTTGAGCGTCGGTGACCGCGTCGTCGTCTATTGCGGACATGGTGGGCTCGCCGAATACGGTGTGTTCGATGCGGATCGCGTTGTGCCGATCCCCGACAGCATGAGCTTTGAACAGGCCGCCGCATTTCCAATCGCCTATGGCACCTCACACATGGCGCTGGACCATCGGGCAAGGATGCAACCCGGTGAGACGCTTTTGGTAACTGGTGCTGCCGGCGGCGTCGGGCTGACGGCGGTCGAAATCGGCAAGCTGATGGGTGCTACCGTGATCGCTCATGCCCGCGGGGCCGAGAAACTGGCCGTTGCCAAGGACGCCGGGGCAGATCACTTGATCGACGATTCCGAAGATCTGCGGATGCGGGTCAAGGAGCTCGGCGGTGCCGACGTGGTCTATGACGCCATTGGCGGCGATGTCTGGAAAGCCGCGTTTCGCGCCACCAACCCCGAAGGCCGCCTTTTACCGATCGGTTTTGCCGGGGGGGATGTGCCGCAGATCCCGGCCAATCACCTGTTGGTCAAGAACCTGACAGTGATCGGATTTTACATCGGCGGCTACCTGAAATTTCGCCCCAAAGCAGTGACCGACAGCTTCAAAACCCTGCTCGGTTGGTTCGAAGAGGGCCGTCTGCACCCCCATGTCAGCAACGTATTGCCGCTGGATCGTGCTGCCGAGGGGCTGGAGCTTTTGCGCAGCCGCAAGTCCACCGGCAAGGTCGTCATCACGATCTAGGTCAACCGGCCATGCGCATGCCTTTCAGCCCTTCAAAGCCTTGCCGGATCATACCGGCCAGTTCGGACACATACTCGGCCCGGACTCTTTCAGCGCCATAAAGATTGATCTGCTGAACCGGCAGCGGTGGCAACGCGCCACCGTGATCGACCAGTTCCTGATGCGAGGGCTGTGTGCCTTCCAGCAAAACACCAACGACAAGATCAGCGCTGACGGTTGCTTCGACCGTGCGGTCAGATTCACTGTCCAGCGCCATTTCCCAAGCGATGCCCGCATCATCCAAAGCCGCGATGGAAGAGGCCCGGAAGATACAATTCCGGCAGAACCCCAACCGTAGGGGACGTTGCCGCCACGCCGAACCGTTTGGTGCACCGACCCAGCGCAACGGCATGCTGTGGATCGTGTCGCCGCCTTCGCCGGATCCGGATTCCGTTGTCAGGATCAGATCGAATGCGCCCCGGGCAAATTCGGATTTCAGTTGCCGGGTGTTGGATGTCACCAGATTGACGTTCACCCTTGGGAAGCTCGCATTAAACCGTTGCAGAACACGCGGGATCACCGGATAAACAATGTCATGCGGCACCCCCAGCAGAACTTCGCCTTCGAAAGCCTGATCAGTCAGACGTCCGATCACCTCGTCATTCAACGCCACCATGCGCCGCGCGTAGGCCAAAAGCTGTTCGCCTGACGCGGTCAACGCGATGGTCCGCCCCGACCGATCCAGCAATTCAAGCCCCAGCAATTCTTCCAGCCGTTTCAGCTGCATCGACACAGCAGATTGCGTCAAATGAAGAAATCCCGCAGCCCGGGTAACGCCGCCGCTGTCGGCCACAGCGACAAAGGACCGGAGCGTCGTGATGTCGAGGTTTCGCATGATCACATTCCTTGATGCATAAGATCAAAAACATTCGTTTTCCAAATGGATCACAATGCCTCATATAAATCAAGGAAATTGATACAACGACAACCAAACATCACAGAATGACGAAAGGACGCACGATATGACCCTTATGACTTCCTCCCGCCCCGCAGGCCGCCCCTCGGCGTTTTCTTTCACAGCGACCCTGGTTCGCCACCTGGACGTGTGGCGTCAGCGTCAGGCCCTGAAGAAACTGGATCAAGCCCGTCTGAATGATCTTGGCCTCAGCCGCAGCGAGGCAGACGCTGAAGCCCGCCGCATGATCTGGGACGCGCCTGAAACCTGGCGCTGCTAAACCATCCGGAATTATGAAGTTTTGCTGCGGGCCGTCTCTGTGAGAGAGGGCCCGTTTTGCTTTTGAAGCGATTTCAGCCGATTTCCTCGCGGAAAACCTTGAAAAAAGGCCCGGAGTCTCCGATATTTGCAGGGAACACCGCTTGGCTTGGCCCGGCGGAGTAACCTGTTTCTGAATGGAGACCATTTATGGCACAATTCGACACGATCCGGACAGCTGCCGGAACCAGCGCTGCCCAGATTGATGAAGGCCTTCGGGCCCACATGAACAAGGTCTACGGCACGATGTCCGTGGGCATGCTGATCACCTTTCTGGCAGCATGGGCCATTTCGACATTGGCCGTAACCGCCGACCCGTCCGCTGCTGCGGCGCAAATCGGGACGTCCAAGTACCTGACCTCATTCGGTGCGACGATCTACATGTCGCCTCTGAAATGGGTAATCATGTTCGCCCCATTGCTGTTCGTCTTCGGCTTTAGCGCCGCGATCAACCGTCTGTCTGCCGCTGCCGCGCAACTGGTGTTCTATGCCTTTGCGTTTATGATGGGCTTGTCGCTCAGCTCGATTTTCATCGTTTATACCTCGGCGTCGATTGCTCAGGTGTTTCTGATCACATCGATCGCCTTTGCCGGTCTGTCGCTGTACGGCTATGTGACCAAGAAAGACCTGTCTGCGATGGGCACCTTCCTGATGATGGGCCTGATCGGCCTGATCGTCGCGATGATTGTCAACATCTTCCTGGCGAGCGACGCTCTGACATTCGCCATTTCGGTGATTGGGGTGCTGATCTTTGCCGGTCTGACGGCGTATGATACGCAGAAGATTAAGAACACCTACCTGGAGCACGCCCATTCGGGTGACAGCGAATGGTTGGGCAAGGCCGCGATCATGGGTGCCCTGAACCTGTATCTGGACTTTATCAACATGTTCATGTTCCTGCTGCAGTTGTTCGGCAACCGCGAATAACGGATCAATCAGTTCAAAACGACAAAAGGCGGATCCAAGCGGATCCGCCTTTTTTCATGTCTGGTCGTTGAAAAGATCAGGAGCAGTCGAGCGGCACGGCCAGCCCCAATGGGTTCTCTGCACTCCCGCTGGCGAAAGCCTCGGATGCTGCGAGGCACCCGGTCAGCTGCGGAACGGCTGCAAGAAACGCAGGACCTGCACCACTGCCCATCCGACTCGGATTGCCTGCCGGCTGGCGCAGCACAGCAAACAGGACGCTGTTGACCTGAACGGTGCTCAGCATGTGGTCTTGCCCTGCAAGTTTTACCGGCAAGGCGTCGTTAAAGTTGCGCCCTCCGTGGCTGATGGCGGCCCCCGCAAGCTTATCCACTGATGTCCCGTCGGCCTGAAGCACAATTGACGGCAAACTCGCCAAAGCGGCAGACGAAGACGCAGCCCGGCTCACGATGCCTTGTTCTGCATCCGCTTGCGCAACCGAGCTTGGCTCTCCGTCGATGCCGGTGAAGCCGACCCCACGGTGGTACCCGAAGTCGCACGCGGCCAGAAGAACCACCGAGGCAGTCATTAGTAATGTGAGTTTGGTCATAGCGGCAGCCTTTTTTTTGCAAGGCTAGCGAGTCCTTACGGTAAAAGACAAGCTTTGAAATCAGAAACCCGCACAAAGAAAAAGGGCCGCGCACGAAGCGCGACCCTTTTCAGAATGTCCAGTCGGTCAGATCTACTTGATCTTGCCTTCTTTGTATTCGACGTGCTTGCGGGCAACCGGGTCATACTTCCGCACGACCATTTTTTCGGTCATGGTGCGAGCGTTTTTCTTGGTCACATAGAAGTGGCCGGTGTCTGCGGTCGAATTCAGACGGATTTTGATTGTCGTCGGCTTCGCCATGTTACATCTCCTGCACCAGACGCAGCGGCGTCTGTGAAATTCTCATGAAGCTGCCTTGTAACGATGGCTGGCACCGAGTCAACCGGCATTTGCGCTTCCTGTGGCAAATCCCTGCGATCATGTCGGCCGGGCCGGGCAGACACAGGTTCTGAGTGCCCGGAGCTGCCCTGCCAACGCTGCACGACATCGTAAAACAGCGTCAGCCCAGGGGCGGCAGACCCATTTGGCGATGGATCGCGTCTCTGGCTTCGTCGCTCAGCCCCAGCGCGGTTGCAAGCTGCTTCAGGTAGGCGGATTCGCCAAAGCTATCGACGCGAATCGAGGATAGTGACGTGGCATAAACCTGTTCACGCATATGGGCCGTCGTGTCTTCGGCCAACGCCTGTATGTCCAGCGGTGCCTGCATCTGTTCCTGCACAAACGCGCGTTCATCCGCACTGATATCGTCACCCAGCTGATCAAGAATTGCCGCCTGTTCGTCCTGATCGATTTCGCCATCGGCTTTGGCCGCCTGGATCATTGCCCGCAACATCAGTTTGGCCTGTGCTTCGACCATATCTTCGGCCGGCGTGCCCGCGAACAATGCGCTCATCATATCTGCCGACTGGGCGCTGCCCACTTGGGTCGCGCCGCGCATCGCATTCATCAGACCACCCAGCCCCGCTGTACCGGCAGCGGCTGCTGCCGCACCCGATCCACCCATCTGGCCCATCATGTCTTTGATCTTGTCGGCCCCGCCGGGAAACCCGAACTGTTCAGCCAGCTGACCCAGTTGATCAGCGGCAGGATTGTCGGCTGCCCCGCCCAGCATGTCTTTCATGCCAGCCATGCCACCCATCTCTTTGTACTTGTCCAGCCCCTTGGCCGCCGCAAATCCAACCGCCACCGTGGCCAGTGTTTTCATGAAACTCATCAGATGATCCTCCTCGTGAACGTCAGGCCCACTATGCCAAGATTGTGACACGGGTATCAACAGGGTTGACCAGAAGGTTTGCGCGGAGGGCCTGTAAGCCGGATTTTGTCCACGACGATCTGCACCGCCGCTGGATGACCATTCCTCTACGGTACATGTTGCCATGCACCTTTAGCTGCCAACCCGACCCCTCTCGGCTGAAGCGAGCCTAGCGGCGGTTTCCCCTTGCGGGGACCTGCCCGCGCGGGGGTCCTATTCGGCATTGCTCCCGGTGGGGCTTGCCGTGCCGCCTCTGTTGCCAGACGCGCGGTGGGCTTTTACCCCACCGTTTCACCCTTACCCCCGAACGGGGGCGGTCTGTTTTCTGTGGCGCTTTCCGTCGGGTTACCCCGCCCGGGCGTTACCCGGCACCGTTGCTTCAGGGAGTCCGGACTTTCCTCGGAACATTGCTGCCCCGCGGCCATCCAGCCCTCCGCGCAGGGCAGCAGTTATGCGGTGCGCGGGCGTGCGTCAAGGCGCTGCGCGTCTGCAGGGGCGCTGCCCCTCTTGGCCTGCGGCCAAGTCACCCCGGGATATTTTTCGCAAGAGGAAGCCAGTTTTATGGCGGGTTCCCGACCGTCAGGTCCAAAGGGCCGGATGGGTTAAAGGCGCAAAATCACGGGCAGACAGCGGACCTGTCGCCCAGGGCCGAAAGCGCAGGCGAACGGCGCTGAGCAAAGTTTGGTCATCGACGTCGGCTGAATAGCCAAGGTTCTGCGCAAGGGCCCGGAACACGTCAGGTGGCGCGTCCTGAGAGCCATGGCCAGCTCCACGGTGTCGGGCCAGCTGCGCACGTTCCAGCCGCAACCAGTCAAAATGCGGGCCGGGATCGCGTTTTCGTCCCGGTGCCATGTCGGAATGGCCAATGACGCCGGTCGCCGGAATATGCCAGCGCGCCAGAATACCAGGCAACAGGTTTTCCAGTGCAGACATTTGCGGTTCGGAAAACGGATGGTCGCCGCGATTGTCGAGTTCAATGCCGATTGAGCGGGAGTTCACGTCGCCCTGCCCTCGCCATTCGCCGGCCCCGGCGTGCCAGGCGCGCGCCGTTTCATCCACCATCTGCCAGACGGTGCCATCTGCCCCGATCAGGTAGTGGGCTGACACCTCAACACTGGGGTCGCACAGCCGGGCCAATGCGGCCTCGGCGCTGTCCATGGCCGTATAGTGGAGGACGACAAGTTCGGGGCGCAGCCCGTCGCGGCGCGGTCCGAAGTTCGGGGACGGATGCCAGATTGGCGACACGCGATTTAGTTCTGCACAGCCCGGCGGAACGGAGTCGGATCCCAGGCACAGGCATAGCCATCGCCGTCCGGGTCCAGCGCGCGCCGATCTTTCTGCGGACCGCCCGCTTCAAGAAAGGCGATCTGGGCCTGATCGGGCGATGGGAAGGTGGCGCAGTTGCGCACGGCCTTGGACTCCAGGTTCATCCCCGAACGGCTGTACACTCGCGCGCCGACCGGGTTCGACGTCGCCAGAGCGTATTGAACGATGTTGGGGGAGGATGCTCCATCACGCGTCGGCACAGCCGTCGGGGCAATCAGCTGGTACTGGGACTTGTTCTTGGCAATGCGATCCGCATCGCTTTCGATCGACTGCCTGCTCGACACGGCCGCGAAGTCGTTTTCATCCGAAATGCCCGGATTGGAATAGGATTGCGGCGCAGGGTTCGATGGGCTGGCCTGAACAGGAGCTTGACCCGAATTTGAACTCGCCAGAGCCAATGCGGCTGCGGTATCGTTCGCGATATCCTCGGCGCTGGAGGAATTGGCGGTCGTCGTATTGGGCTGCGTGGTAATCGACGAAGGCAACGGCACCGCCGTGACGGGGGCAGAATGCGGCACCACCCCGGAACTGACGGCCGCGGGTTCCAGTGTCTCGTCTGACACCGCCAGCGGCGCGGTCAGGGGTTGTATGGTGCCCGCATTCGCCAACGCCGCTTCACGGGCGCGTTGCGCGTCGATGGAATTGTTGAAACCGGCCCCGCTGTCCGGAATTTCCGGGCTACAAGCGCCCAGCACCACGAGGCCCAAAGCCACATAGATCACACGCATATCTGCCGTCCTGCCATTCTTGGTCTTGTTGGCGACCTTTTTACCACCATTTGCCCGGTTTGGCCACAAATCCGGCAGCGGTTTCCAGCGCAAATGCGGTGTTCAGCAGATCACCTTCGTCCCATGGGCGTCCGATCAACTGCAAGCCCAGCGGCAAACCCTGTGCATCCAGACCGGTGGGGACCGAAATGCCCGGCAAGCCGGCAAGGTTAACGGTGACGGTAAACACGTCATTCAGATACATCTGCACCGGATCGGCATCGGTCATTTCGCCCAGACCAAACGCCGCAGACGGGGTTGCCGGGGTCAGGATCGCGTCGATGCCAGCGGCAAAGACGTCCTCGAAATCTTTCTTGATCAGCGTGCGGACCTTGCGGGCGCGGTTATAGTACGCATCGTAAAATCCGGCCGACAAAACGTAGGTTCCGATCATGACCCGGCGCTGCACTTCGTGACCGAAGCCTTCGGCGCGGGTCTTTTCGTACATCTCGGTGATTCCATCGCCCTGTGCCAGTTGGGCGCGGTGACCATAGCGCACGCCATCATAGCGGGCGAGGTTCGAGGACGCCTCAGCCGGAGCGATCACATAATATGCCGGCAAGGCGTACTTCGTGTGCGGCAGCGAAATGTCGACAATCTCGGCCCCTGCAGCGCGCAACATGTCGGCTCCGTCACCCCAAAGCTTTTCGATCTCGGCGGGCATACCATCCATGCGGTACTCACGCGGGATGCCGATTTTCTTGCCCTTGATATCGCCGGTCAGCATCGCCTCAAAATTCGGCACGGCCATGTCGACGCTGGTCGAATCCTTGGGATCGTGGCTGCACATGGTTTCCAGCATGATCGCGGCATCGCGCACCGATTTGGTCATCGGTCCCGCCTGGTCCAGCGAAGACGCAAAGGCGACAACGCCCCAACGCGAACACCGGCCATAGGTCGGCTTGATCCCGGTGATGCCGGTGAAGGCGGCTGGCTGGCGAATTGAACCGCCAGTGTCCGTGCCAGTTGCGGCCAGACACAGATCGGCCGACACCGCTGACGCCGACCCACCAGACGATCCGCCGGGCGTAAGTTGGGCGTCATCATTGCCACGACGCCATGGGCTGACGGCATTGCCATAAACGGATGTTTCGTTGGACGATCCCATCGCAAACTCGTCCATGTTGAGCTTGCCCAGCATCACCGCACCCGCATCGAACAGGTTTTGGGTGACTGTGGATTCGTACTCTGGCTTGAACCCTTCCAGGATGCCTGACCCAGCCTGGCTGGCGACTCCCTTGGTGCAGAACAGATCCTTGATGCCCAGCGGCAGGCCACACATGGCAGGCGCATCCCCTGTCGCGATCCGCGCGTCGGCGGCTTTAGCCTGCTCCAGCGCGATCTCGGGGGTTTTGTGGACAAAAGCGTTCAGGGCACCGGCGGCTTCGATCGCCGACAGGCATGCGTTGGTCAGGTCCACGGATGTGACATCGCCTTTGCGCAGCGCATCACGCGCCTCGGCCAGGCCCAGTTTGTTCAGATCAGACATTATTCCACCACCTTCGGGACGGCAAAGAACCCTTCACGCGCATCGGGCGCATTCGACAAAACCTTGTCCTGCTGGTTGCCATCGGTCACCACATCCTGACGTCGCTTGAGTCGCAACGGCGTGACCGAAACCATCGGTTCAACGCCTTCGACATCGACTTCGTTCAGCTGTTCGATGAATCCCAGGATCGTGTTGAATTCCGAGGCCAGCGCCGGCAGCGCATCATCCTCGACCTTGATCCGGGCCAGTTTGGCCACCTTGGCGGCGGTGTTTTGGTCAATCGACATAGGAGCCCTCATTTCCGATAGAAGGCATTTACCGCCCGCGATTACCGGTCGCAAGGGGCGCGACCCCGGTTGGCAGAGAATGTCGCCTCTGCCAAGCCAGTTTGCGTCTAGAAAAGAACACCGAATGCCGCGACGCTCATAAGAACACCGCCTGTCGCAAGACCGGCGGTGGCCAGCTTGCGCCGCGCAGCCAGACGTTGGGACACTTTCATTTGCGCTTCGCGATACGCGTCGATGTCTGCTTCGTCCATGGCCTCGGCTTGTTCAAAGTAGTCGATGAATGGCAGCGGTTCGAACCCGCCCCAATTCAGCGATTTCGGGTTTTCAAGCGCTTTCAGGTTTCGCGCAAATCGCGACATGCAGGCGTTTCGGGCGTTTTCGTCCATCGCCGGGAACCGATTGGCAGGCGCGCCGCTAGAATAAATGTTCAGGCCAAAGCCTGAGTTGAGAAACAGTTGCTTGATCTGCTCATCGGCCGTTTTCAATGCCTGAGGCACTTTTGGATCCCGAAACAAGGCCACTTGCTGAGACATCTGCGAGGACACGCGAAGTTCATTGAACATGGTTTGAAAGCCTTGCTGAACGTCGTCCGGGATGATCGAGAACATATCAAAATCATAGGAAAGGGACATTGATTACTCCACATAACTATTAACTACTTTTTGTATTGTCGGATTTGAAGGCGGGAATTGGGCAACAACACGTTCAGATAGTGGAATGTCTGGATGCGGGCGGCTGGCAGACCGCAGGCTTGCACCTTGCGCCGAACCACGGGCATGGTGGCGCAAGGCCGGGAGGGGCACACCATGAAACTGAAACTGCATCATATCAATTTGTGTACCGAAAACGTCGATCGCATGGACCGGTTCTATCGCGATGTTCTTGGGTTGGATGCGGAAAGTGGCGGGTTGCCGACCCTGGAAAAGAAAAAGGGCTATGCGGGGGATGTGGCTTTTGTCACCGATGGCGACATCCAGATGCATCTGGCCCAAAAGGATGTTCACGCGGGGTTCAACACAGGCCAGATCGTCAACCCGGTCAGCCATGGGCATATTGCCTATCGCACCGACGATCTGGCGGCGTTCAAGAAACAGCTAGAGGATCAGGGCATCCCCTATTCCGATTGGGGCAATGCCGCTGTCGCGGGGTGGAGCCAGATCTTTTTCTATGACCCGGACGGCAATGTCATCGAAGTGCATCAGGTGGATTGAGGCCACAGGTCCGGATCAGGCTGCTTCGCGCCTTGGTCGTGGCAAGGTCAGGATCAGAATGAACGCCAGCGCCGCCATTGCCATCAGTGTCAGGAAAGCGATCGTGTAGGTGCCCGTCATATCGAACAGCACCCCCGCCAGGATCGGGCCAATCGACCCGCCGATTGTGCCAAAGAACACCACGACGCCGAAAATAGCCCCATGCGCGCGCATCCCAAAGTATTCGGCCACTGTGGGTGATACCACGACGAACAGCGCCCCGTGCGCGAACCCGTAGACGGCGACCATGGCAAACAGCGGCAGGTGCGCCGTCAGAAACGAGATCGGCCCCAGCGCCGCGATCAAACAGGCAAGGCTGACCAGATAGCAGTTGCGCCCGCCAATCATGTCCAGCAGACGTCCGATGACCAGCCGCCCGGCAATGCTGGACGCCCCCATGACCGAGATCAGACCGGCGGCCAAAGTCGGTGTCATTCCAAGATCCATCCCATGCGCCGGTAGGTGCAGCGGCAGGGTCATCATGGTCGGGAAGAACAGGAACTGAACCGCACATAGCGTCCAGAAGATGCGCGTGCGCTGGGCCTCGACGAACTCGACACCAGTCGCCGCAGCGGTTGGTGTGGCTCCGGTGCGCACCGGAGGCGCTTTCATCGACATGGCCGCGATCAGCAACAGGCCCGTCGCGATAATGCCCAGCGTCAAAACCGCAGGTCGCCACCCCATACCTGCGATCATGATCGCAACGATGGGCGGCACGGCCACCTGCCCGACCGCTGTTCCGACTTTGACCACGGCTGTCATCATACCTCGCCGCGCCTCGAACCAGCGCGCCACCGTCGACAATGTCACCACGTCGTGTGAGCCGAAGCCAAGCCCCAGGAACACGCCAAAAATCACGAACAATTGCCATTCAGCCGTCATTTGCGACAACAGGATATAACCAAGTCCAAAGGCCACGCCGTTGAACGCCAGCACCCGGCGCGGCCCATACCGGTCGCTCAGCCGCCCTGACACCATCGCCAGCACGCCCATCATCAACACGCCCAGCGCAGATGCCGAGGACAGGACAGTGCGCGACCAGCCGAATTCAACTTCGAAGATTTTGAAGAAAAGGCCCGATGACACAAATATGCCGATGATCGTGAACTGTGTCAGGCAAGCTCCGAAGACGACCCAAAAACGCGATCCCATGTCATCCTCCCACGATGCACTTCACATGCTAACGGAACCTCAGGTGCAGGTCCATCACGCCGCAGCGTCGCGCTGGTGACGGCAAAAGACCTCAATCATCCAACCGAGCATAATCGCGTTCAGGATGTGCCACAGGAAATGCGTTCCTGTCGGCCAGACGCCACAAATCGGATCGTCTAGCGCGCGGAACATGATCGACAGGATCAATAAGATCGCGCCGATGGCCAAACCGCGCGCCGTTCTGGCCGCGCGATTGCGCAACAGACCCGCATAAATCAGGATCAGTAAAGGCACCGGAGCGTATCCTGCAGAATCGCCCAAACCGGGAACGCGCGAGAAGACTGGCACCAGTGCAGCGGTGTAAGGAATGAACAATGCCGTCAGCCCCACAGCAGGCCACAAGGTCAGCCCCCACACATCCCGATTGATCGTGAAGATATATACAAGGATAAACATCAGAATCGGTACTGTATCCGCCGCCCCTGCCCAGCCCTGCGCATACGTGTGCCAAAGAGCGCTGCCGACCCCAATTGCGAACAGGATCACCGCCAGCACACGCCCCATCGGAACGCCATCGGCCCGCCGCCACATCAGCAAGGCTGAGAGGATGAAGGCAAGGTTGGTGACCGCATTCAGCGGCTCGGCCCAATACCCGGGGCCAAGTCGTTCGCAATAGGCATCAATTTCGGCAAACCAGTCCATGGAAATTTACATAGCCGGTGTTAGGCTTGGACCAAACGTAAATGGAGGACACCATGAAGATTATCTGGCTTGGCCACGGCTCTTTCCGAATTGAAACCGGGGATGCGGTGCTATTGCTTGACCCATGGCTGACCGGCAACCCGGTCTTGCCCGAGAAAAGCCATGACACTGCAACTGCTGGCGCGACCCATATCCTGATGACCCATGCGCATTTTGATCATTCAGCGGATGCGATTCCGCTCGCGAACAAGCTGAACGTGCCGGTTGTGGGTCAGTATGATGTCATGGGGCTGTGGGCCGAAACCGAAGGCATCGAAACCATCGGGTTCAACAAAGGCGGCACGGTCGATCTGAACGGCGTCAAAGTGTCGATGGTCAAGGCCGAGCATTCATCGACCTTCCGCACTCCTGACGGCCTGGCACCGGGTGGCACGGAAACCGGCTTCATGATCCGCGCCGAAGGCAAAACACTGTATTGCAGCGGTGACACCGACATCATGGCTGATATGGACTGGATGGGCGATTATTATAAACCCGACATCGGCATCCTCAGCGCCGGCGGCCACTTCACGATGGACATGGCCGGGGCCGCCTATGCGGCCAAACGATACTTCAATTTCAAGACCGTGATCCCTGCCCACTACAAGACCTTCCCGATCCTCGAACAGTCTGCCCAGGTATTGATCGACGGCTTGCCCGGCGTCGATGTCATCGAACCCGTGCTGATGCAGGCGATCGAGGTTTGATCTGCTTCGGTCCGGGCCATCCCAGCATGGCCCGGACCATTGCCGCCCATTCGCGCGACTTGCTGCCTATGACGGGCTGATATCCGAGACCGCGGCGCCCAATACACGCGAAACGGCCCTTGAACCCACCCGGTGAACCGGCAATGTAGGGGCATTCTTACCAGCGGGCAGATCATGGCACTTCCGGCAAAAGACCAGCTTAGATACTGGGGCCTCGCTTTGGCCGGACTCGTAGTGGTGTTATGGTTCCTGGGCGATGTGCTGATGCCCTTTGTTTTGGGGGCAGCGATTGCGTATTTTATCGACCCAGTGGCCGATAAGCTGGAAGACTGGGGGCTGACCAGGGCTGCGGCCACCGCACTGATCACGGTCGTTGCCATCCTGCTGTTTGTGCTGATGATGCTTCTGGTGGTGCCGGCCCTGATCAATCAGTTGATCGATTTGCTCGACGTCCTTCCACAACTTTTCAAAGATCTGCGTGCCTTTGTAGATCAGCGGTTCCCGTCTTTGATGGAACGCGATTCAAGTGCTCATCAGACCTTGCTGACCATCATCGATACACTGAAAAGCCGCGCGGTCGAAGTGTTGCAGACCGTTCTGGGGTCGGCCCTGTCCGCCTTGAATATCGTGATCCTTCTGGTCATCGTACCCGTTGTGTCGGTTTATCTGCTGCTGGACTGGGACCGCATGATCGCCAAGATCGATGGCCTGTTGCCACGTGACCACGCCCCGGTCATCCGCAAACTGGCGTCCGAGATCGACCAGACGCTGGCGTCGTTCATCCGTGGGATGGGCACGGTGTGCCTGATTCTCGGAACCTATTATGCCGTTGCGCTGATGCTGGCCGGGCTGCAATTCGGGCTGATCGTCGGGTTCATTGCCGGTTTGGTGACGTTCATTCCCTATCTTGGTGCCCTGATCGGTGGCGCGCTGGCCATCGGGCTGGCGCTGTTTCAGTTCTGGGGCGATTGGGCTCAGATCGGGTTGATCGCCGGCATTTTTGCCGTGGGTCAGGTCATCGAAGGCAATTTCCTGACACCGAAACTGGTTGGCAGCTCGGTCGGGCTGCACCCCGTTTGGTTGCTGTTGGCTCTGTCGGTTTTTGGCGCCCTGTTCGGCTTTGTCGGGATGCTGGTGGCCGTTCCGGTGGCTGCGGCCATGGGGGTCGTTGCGCGGTTTGGGGTTGATCAGTATCTGAGCAGCCAATTGTATCAGGGTGTGTCCCACAAGGACGCTGAATAACATGCATGAACAGCTGAGTTTTGAGCTCCCGGCGAGAACGGCGCTGGGACGGGAAGATTTTTTTGTCGCCCCGTCCAATGCTATGGCGGTCGCTTTGCTGGACATCTGGCAAAACTGGCCAGGCGGCAAGCTGATGATTTCGGGACCAGTCGGCTCGGGGAAAACCCATCTGGCCCATGTCTGGGCCGGGGCAACCGGTGCAAGGATCATCGCCGCAACTGCCCTGAACGAGGCATTGGTTCCAGAACTGGTTACCGGCCCGCTGGTGGTCGAAGACGTCCACCAGATCGCAGAGGATGCCGAGGCGCAAAACGCGTTGTTTCATCTGCACAACCTGATCCTTGCCGAACGCCAGCCCTTGTTGCTGACCGGGCAAGGCACTCCTGCGCATCAGCCGTTTTCGCTGCCGGATCTGCAAAGCCGGCTGCAGGGCACGCAGACTGCGCTGCTGGACCCGCCTGACGATGCCTTGCTAAGCGTAATCTTGGCAAAGCTGTTCACCGATCGCGGCATCGTGCCGAAACCCGATGTCATTCCTTACATGGTCGCGCATATGGACCGGTCTTTTGCCGAGGCAACGTTGCTGGTCGAACGGCTGGACCGGACCGCGCTGACCGAAAAGAAGAACCTGTCACGCCAATTCGTCGCCCGGGTTCTGAACCCGAAATGAGCCACCCTGCGCCACGGCGACACAGCCAGCCAAGATTGACCGGACGCCCGGTATCGCTCATCTTGGGGCCAGCTATCGGGGGATAAGATGACTCTGCCGCAAAACACCGAGACCCCCGACTGGGGCATTTTTGGCCGCCCCTTGTTTGATGACCCTTCGGCCCGTGCCCTATCACGGGTCGGCGTGATTGACGTCGGATCGAACTCGGTCCGGCTGGTGGTGTTTGATGGCGCGGCACGCTCGCCTGCCTATTTCTACAACGAAAAAATCATGTGCGCCCTGGGGGCCGGCCTGTCGGAATCCGGTCGCCTGAATCCCAAGGGCCGCGACCGCGCCCTTGCAGCCATGCGCCGGTTCCAGCGTCTGGCCGAAGGCATGAATCTGCCGCCCCTGACCGCCGTTGCCACCGCCGCCGTGCGCGATGCCGAAGACGGCCCCGAATTCTGCGCCGAAGTTCAGCGCGAAACCGGGTTGAAGATCTGGGTGATAGACGGCGAAGAAGAAGCGCGGCTGTCAGCCCAGGGTGTTTTGCTTGGCTGGCCCGGTTCCTATGGGTTGGTCTGCGATATTGGTGGGTCGTCGATGGAGCTGGCCGAAATTCACGATGGCCGGGTTGGCAAGCGCGTCACCTCGCCCCTCGGGCCGCTGAAACTGCGCGACGTCAAGGGCGGCAAGAGCGGGCGCAAGGCGCATATCAAGACGGTCATGGAAGATCTTCACGACCGGATGGGCCCGCAACCGGATCGCTTGTTTCTGGTCGGCGGCAGCTGGCGTGCGATTGCCCGGATCGACATGTTGCGCCGGGGCTATCCGCTGACGGTTCTGCATGAGTACCGGATGAATGCGCAGGCGGTGCGCGACACCATCGCCTTTATCGAGTCCGGAGATCTGGACGACATCCGATCACGGGCCGGGGTGTCCTCTGCGCGGGCCGCGCTGGTGCCCTATGCCATCGAAGTCCTGCACCGGCTGAATCGGACGTTCAGGCCCAAAGATATCGCAATCTCAAGCTATGGGATCCGCGAGGGGCTGTTGTACGAACAGATGCCGCAACGCTTGCGTGAACGCGATCCGCTGATCGAGGCCTGCTATTTCGCCGAAGCCAAAGATGCCCGCCTGCCCGGGTTTGGAAAAACGCTGTTCAACTTTGTGCGGCCCTTGTTTTCCTCGGTTCCGCACGCCCGGCTGCGCCTGATCAAGGCTGCGTGCCTGTTGCATGACGTCAGCTGGCGGGCGCATCCGGATTACCGGGCCGAAACCTGCTTTGACAACGCGACCCGTGCCAACCTGGGCGGCATCCGCCATTCAGAACGCGTGTTCATGGGCCTCGCCTTGCTTCACCGCTATCGCAACAAACGCGACGGAACACGCTTTGAACCACTGTACGACCTGATCCCTCAGGCCGAAATCAAACAGGCCGAAATCCTTGGCAAAGCAATGCGTTTTGGCGCCATGCTATGGATGCAGCCGGACGCCGAAATGGCGCAGTTCAAATGGTACCCGAAGAAGAAAGTGTTGGATCTGACCCTGACCAAAGAAGCGCAGCCGCTGTTCGGTGAGGTCGCCGAAGCCCGGCTGATGTCACTGGTGCAATCGCTTGAAGCCGAAGTCAATATCCGCGTCCGGCGCTGACCGTCAGATATCAATAGCCCTGTCGGGTGCGGTGTCTTCCTGAGGCTCTGCTTCCGGTTCTTCGGGGGCCGGATCTGGCTTGCGGCGGATGATGATGTCACCGTTCGGCAACATCTCGGGCATCTCATACCGGCTCCAATCCTGCACCTCGGTCATCATCTCGGCAAGGGCCGGGCCCATCTCTTCAAAGAAGCTGCGCATGGATGGTCCGAACTGGCGGGCCAGATCCCCAAGCTCGATAATGGCGGGCGCCATCTCCTCGCGGAGCCCGTCAAACAAAAGCTCAAGCCCTTGTTCCAAGTCGGATTTAGGGTCTTCCGCATATGCCGGAGACACCGACAGGGCAGCAACGATCAGGACGGCAGAAATCTGTTTCATACCCGAATATATAATCGCGCCAACCCCGTCTGATAAGGGCTATATGTCAATGTCGAGCGTCACAGGGAAGTGATCTGACGCCGTCAGCAACGCGTCACGCAATTCAGGAATCGACCAACATGCTTCGTCTTCGAACGGGTTCCAAATGCGCCAGACCGGATTTTTTGCCATCAGATCCTGAGAGATCATGATGTAATCCAGAAGTGCCTGCAGATACCTGCCATCGCCTGAAATCTTGAACCGCGCCGATGTCGGAACAGCCCCGGGACGCGGTTGGCTAACCTTGCGGGCGTGCGGATCATACAAATTTTCGCCCAGCAGGATTTCGACCGAAGACCGCCCGAACAGATGTTCGAATTCATCCAATCCGGGCCCGTCATTCATGTCCCCCAGCAAGATCACGCTTTGGCCGTCTGCAAGATGCCTGTCGATCCGGGCCCGCAACCAGACCGCCTGCGCCATCTGCTTGCGCCGGTTCGCGATCGAAGCGCGCATGATCCCGTTGCGGGTCCGCTCGCCATGCGGAGCCTTTGATTTCAGATGCGCGCCGATCAGGCGCAGCCGGGTTCCCCCGGCAGTGGTCGCGCCCAGTTCCAGCGGCGGTTTGGAAAACCGCACCAGATCCTCGGTCGCATCGACATCAAGATCGATCCGGAAAGTCCCATCAAACCGCGGCGCGTCGGGGCTGCCCTTGCGCCCCGTAACCTCTCCGATCGGGTCGTGAACGACGCTGATTGCATCCGGGTCGTACATCAGAGCGATTTCCTGATGCGTGTCGTTGGCAAAGCCAATCACGGCGCGGCGCTGGCGCAAATCGAACGCTTTGGCAAACCCCTCAAGCGCTTTGACTGTATTCTGCTTGCGACCCGTGTTCGGGGCTTCGATCACCATTATGGCATCCGCGTCCAACGCGACAAACACCTTGCCCAAGGCCTCGATCTGCTGCGCCCGCGTCACATCCTGACGCCCGGACCAGCCATCATCGACGATCAGTTGATCCTGGTTGTCAAACAGGTTCGCGAACCATTCAACGTTATACGTTGCAAGCCGCATCAGACGGCCTTTTTGTTGATGTCTTCCCATGCCTGATTGATCGCAATCAGACGCTTTTCTGCCAGCCGCACGGCTTCTTCCGGCACACCGCGCGCAATCATCTTGTCGGGATGGCTATCGCGGACCTGCTGGCGCCAGGCTTTGCGGATATCGGCCAGTGGCATATCCGACGACACTCCCAGAACCTTATAGGGATCGGGTTTGGAATCAGGCACAAAACGCGCCCTGATCGTGCCGAATTGCGCCGGGTTCATCCCGAAAATCGTCGCAACGTCCTCAAGAAAGGCATTCTCACCCGGATGATAGAACCCATCGGCCATTGCGATGTGAAACAACCCTTCCACAAGATCCAACAGGGCATCGGGATCAGATTCGAACATCCGCCCGATCTGTCGGGCATAATCCTGGTATCCGGCCACGTCCTGACGCGCCATGTTGAACACCCGCGCGGCCCCAGCTTCATCCTCCTGCGCGATCTGAAAGACCTCGCGAAACGCCATGACCTCGTCCCGGGTGACCTGCCCATCCGCCTTGGCCATCTTGGCCCCCAGCGCGATCACGGCAATGGCAAAGGCCACGCTGCGCTGCGGCGGCGTGCGCAGCCGTTCAAAAACCTCGGTCAGGCTTTCACCGCTGGTCAGAGCGCCCAGCGCATCAGATATACGAGTCCAGATCGACATGCCGCCAACCTAACCTGCCTCTCACGTAAAGTCAGGTGCGGCCAAAAGGGATCAGGCCAGTTTTTTCTGCATCAGCACAAGATCCAGCCATTGGTCGAATTTGCGCCCAACCTGCGACATGCGCCCGACCTCGGAAAACCCCATCGCTTCATGAAATGCGATGCCGTCAAAGTTGGCCGCGCTGACCCCTGCAATCAGGACATGGATACGGTCTTGGCGCGCGACATCCTCTAACCGGCTCATCAGTTCGCGCCCGACACCCTTGCCGCGCGCCTGCGCAGACAGCTGGATACTATGTTCAGCCGTATGGACATAGCCCGGACCAGACCGGAACGGGCCATAACTGGCAAATCCAAGAACCGCGCCCTGATCTTCAGCCACCAGAAACCGCGCGCCTTTCTCGAAAATCTCTTCAGCAACCTCGCTCTCAAGGCGTTCGCGCGTTGTGAACGTGATCAGGGTATCGCGAATGATCGGGTTGGTGATGGCACAGATCGACCGGGCATCCGCCGCGATTGCAGGCCGCACAATCACCGCAACAAGCGCCGCCCGTGCGGCGTATCAAACTCGGCCATCGCCCCGGCAGGACCGGGCTCAATGACAACCCGCCCATCCGCCAATCGGTCCGACAACACCGCGCTTAAGCCTGCCGCATCAGGATGGCTCACGATAAGGCGACGCAAGGCACAGCCCGTAGGCGCTAACATCTGCGCCGGATGCCGATCCGTCTGCCACTCGATCAGCGCGGGAAACATGTTGTCAAACGGCAAGATCCCGGATTGCGGCACCGCCATCTGCCAGAGCAGATCCCCCCGCTGCAAAGCCACGGGTTGCCCTGCATCAACCGGCAAGCCCTTCAGCTCAGCCGCCAGATCACCGCTTCGGCAAATCCAGTTGGTCAACCGGGCCGAACCCTCAAATCGATCCAGATCAAACCAGCGGGGGCGATCCGGGTTCGGCGCTGCCGGATCAATCGCGATCGCTTCCAGATACAGCCCATCAGCCAGCCCAAGCAGCCGATTATGTGTAAAAAACACATCATGCTGCCCGCCCGGCTGCATTTTGACCCCTAGTGCGACCTCCACGGCCTCGACCGCATCTGCCAGAACCGTCCCCGCGACGGCAACATGATCCAGATTCAGCATGACCTGCCCTTTTTGCTAAAACCGCCCCTTGGCTTCTTTCTTGTCTCAAATCCCCTCGGGGGTGAATTGAGCCAGAGGCTCAAGAGGGGGCAGACAGCCCCCTCCCGCCATCACAATCAGGCAGACGGCATCCGCTGTTCGACCAGCTCGGCATACCACGAACACCCTGCCGGGATCGCTTCATCGTTGAAGTTGTATTCCGGGTGATGAACCATGGCCGTATCGCCATTGCCCACAAGAATGTAGGCCCCCGGGCGTTCTTCCAGCATAAAGGCAAAATCCTCGCCGCCCATCACCAGCGGTGCCTCGACACAGTCACCCGACACCTTGCGCGCGACCTCGGCGGCAAATTCGGTCTGTTCTTCCGAATTCACCATGACGGGATAGCCACGGATGTATGTGACATCTGCGGTTCCGCCAAAGGTTGCCGCGATACCGTCACAGATTTCTTTGATCCGGGTTTCGGCCAGTTCGCGCATCTCTTTTGTCATCGTCCGCACAGTGCCCTTCAACTGCACTTTCTGCGGAATCACGTTGAAGGCCTTCGACGAGGTTTCGAACGACGTGACCGACACTACAACCCGGTCAATCGGGTCCGCGTTCCGGCTGGCGATGGTTTGCAGAGCCAGCACGGCCTGGGCCGCCATCACCGTCGTATCCACAGTTTCATGCGGTTTTGCGGCGTGGCCGCCTCGACCTTCCAATGTGATGTCAAACTGGTCGGTAGCGGCAAAGAAGGCGCCCGAGCGAATGGCGAAAGACCCCGTCGGCTGACCCGGCCAATTGTGCATGCCATAGACTTCGTCGATTCCCCACCGCGCCATCATGTCGTCATCGCACATCTCTTTCCCGCCGGCACCGCCTTCTTCGGCAGGCTGAAAAATCACAACAACTGTGCCGTCAAAATTGCGCGTCTCGGACAGGTACTTGGCCGCCCCCAGCAACATCGCCGTATGACCGTCATGACCGCAGGCGTGCATCGCACCCGGCGTTTTTGAGGCATAGTCCAACCCGGTCGCTTCCAGGATCGGCAGCGCATCCATGTCCGCCCGCAGGCCAATCACCTTACCCTTGCTGTCGGATTTGCCCTTGATCACCCCGACAACACCGGTTCGGCCGATGCCAGTGACAACTTCATCCGCGCCGAACTCTTGCAGCTTTTCCGCAACCAGCGCAGAGGTGCGATGCGTATCGAACAAGATTTCGGGGTTTTCGTGGATGTCACGCCGCCATTCGGTGATTTCACCCTGCAATTCTGCAAAACGGTTCTTTACGGGCATGTGCTTGCTCTCTTCCTGTAGTGTCGCTTGGATCAGGCCGCCGGCATCCGGCGTTCGACCAGTTCAGCAAACCAGCTGCACCCGGCCGGGATCGTCTCATCGTTGAAGTTGTATTCGGGGTGATGCAAGGACGCGCTGTCTCCATTTCCAAGGAAAATGAAGGCGCCGGGGCGTTCCTGCAGCATAAAGGCAAAATCTTCGCCGCCCATGATCAGGGATGCTTCGCTGCAATCGCCCGCAATGCTGCGCGCGATACCTTCAGCAAACGCGGTGTTTTCATCCGTATTGATCGTGATCGGAACGTGGCGCAGATATTCAACCTGCGCCTGCCCGCCAAAACTGGCAGCGATCCCTGTCGCGACATCTGACAACCGCTGTTCAATCAGATCCTGCAAGTCGGCAGAATGAGTGCGGACCGTGCCGCGCAGTTTTACCGATTGTGGGATCACATTGAACGCATGTGACGAGGTGTCAACGGATGTCACCGACACCACGCCCTGCACAATCGGGTCGGCATTTCGGCTGATGATGGTTTGCAGCGCGATCACGATATGGCTTGCGATCACGGTCGGATCGATCGACGTGTGAGGCTCGGCGGCGTGCCCGCCCTTGCCCCCAACCGTGATGAAAAACTCATCTGTCGCTGCCAGCAAAGGCCCCGGGCGAATCGCGAATTGACCAACCGGCAGGCCGGGCATGTTGTGAATGCCATACACCTCATCGACGCCAAACCGGTCCATCACACCGTCGTCGATCATGCCTTTGGCCCCCAAAGCGACCTCTTCGGCCGGTTGGAACAACAGCACCACGGTACCATCGAAATTGCGGGTCTCGGCCAGATATTTGGCAGCCCCCAGCAGCATCGCGGTATGGCCATCATGGCCGCATGCATGCATGACGCCTTCGTTCCGCGAGGGATAGTCTACGCCCGAGGCTTCCAGAATCGGCAAGGCGTCCATGTCGCCCCGCAACCCGATCACTCGCCCTGACGTGTTGGCCTTGCCCCGGATCACGCCGACCACGCCGGTGCCCCCGACGCCCGGAACGATTTCATCGCACCCGAAGGCTGCCAGTTTGTCAGCTACCAGGGCTGCTGTGCGGTGTTCTTCGGTGCCCAGTTCCGGATGCGCGTGAATATCCTGACGCCATGCGGCGATTTCGGGCAGCAGCTCGGCCAGACGGTTCTTGATGGGCATGTTTGGCTCCTTAGCTTGCGGGCATCCGCGCTTCGACCAGTTCGACAAACCAGCTGCAGCCCATCGGGATCGCATCATCATCAAACTGATACGCCGGATGATGACACATCGCCGTGTCCCCGTTGCCCAAGAAGATATAGGCCCCGGGCCGTTCTTCCAGCATGAATGAAAAATCTTCTGCCGGCATGATCGGATCGGTTTCGGTATCGACCTTGTCGGTCACCCGCCGCGCAGCCTGAATCGCGTATTCGGTTTCCTGTTCGGAATTGACGGTCACCGGATACCCCTCTTCCCAGTGCACCTCGGCCGTTGCGCCAAAGGCTTCGGCTGTGTTCAGCGCCACACGGCGTACGCGGTCTTCGGCCATTGCGCGTTCGTCCGGGTCCAGCGTGCGCACGGTGCCGGTCATGCGCACGGTGTGAGCAATGACGTTTGACGCGTTACTGTCGGTTTCAAACGTCGCGATGGTCACGACCACCCGTTTCACCGGGTTCACGTTGCGGGCCACGATAGATTGCATCGACACCACGATCTGAGCCGCAGCAAGCGTGGTATCAATCGCCTCGTGCGGCGCAGCGGCATGCCCGCCCTTGCCGGTCACCACGATTTCGAATTCATCCGCCGACGCCAGAAGCGGTCCGGGCCGGATGGCGAATTCACCGACCGGAAGCCCCGGCATGTTGTGCAGGCCATACACTTCCTGAATGTTCCATCGGTCCATCAGACCGTCCTTGCACATCTCGCGCCCACCCCCGCCGCCTTCTTCGGCAGGTTGAAAGATCAGCACAACAGTGCCGTCGAAATTGCGGGTTTCAGCAAGGTATTGCGCCGCCCCCAACAGAATCGAGGTGTGCCCGTCATGGCCACAGGCATGCATCTTGCCCGCCACTTTTGACGCATAGTCCAGCCCGGTCGCCTCAACAATCGGCAGGGCATCCATATCCGCACGCAGCCCAATCACCCGGCCACTGGTATTGGTTTTGCCCTTGATGGTCGCCACGACACCGGTCTTGCCGATGCCGGTGGTGATGCCATCAACACCGAATTCTTTCAGCCGGTCGACCACAAAGGCCGCGGTTTCGTGAACGTCGAACATCAGTTCGGGGTTTTCGTGCAGATGCCGGCGCCAGCCGGTGATTTCGTCGTGAGTTTCGGCAAGGCGGTTCTTGATCGGCATCGGGTTATCCTTGTTGCAAACGCGCCAAAAGTTTTTCCATGAAGGCATGGCCGGCGTTGAACTGTTCTATGGTGATGAATTCGTCGGGCTGGTGGGCCTGCGCGATATCGCCCGGACCGCAAACCACGGCGGAATACCCGGCTTCCTGAAACTGCCCGGCTTCGGTGCCATAGCTGACCACATGGGTTTCGTTGTCACCGGTCAGTTGCCGGGTCAGCGCTTCGGCTGCGCCATTGTCTTCAGGCACCAGGGCGGGCACGCGAAACCATGGGCTAAGCTCGACCCGGGTATCGGGGTGGATGGCCTGAATATCGCTTTGCACCTGCAACGCAGCTTCGGTGTAGGCGTCGCACCAGGCTTGCGGGTCTTCGCCGGGCACGACCCGGAAACTGACCGCGAAGTCGCATTCACCAGCTGTGATGTTATGCGCCGTCCCGCCCGAGATCATGCCGATATGCGCCGTGGTGTATGGCGGGTCAAACATCGCCGCCAGCGGGCCCGGTTCTTTGTCGCGGTTGGCAACATTGGTATCGTTGACCCACGTGATTAGCGGTGCGCTGGCCATGATCGCATTGACCCCGATATGCAGAAGCGAGCTGTGAACTTCATGTCCGATGACATGGGTTCTCAACCCCTGCCCGCCCTTGTGTCCGGTCACTGTCTTCATCATCGACGGTTCCCCGACGATCACCGGCCCGCCCTTTGGCAGAACGGGTTGCATGGCCTCGATCATTGGCGGTGCCCCGGTGCACCCGACTTCTTCGTCAAAGCTGAGCGCCAGTTGCAGAGGGTGTTTGACACCGCGCGTCTGGGCTTCGACCAAGGCCCAGATCGCCAGCGCGTCAAAGCCTTTCATGTCACAGGTGCCGCGCCCGTAATATTTGCCGTCCCGTTCGGTCACGGTGAACGGATCGCTGCTCCAGTCCTGCCCATCAATGGGCACCACATCGGTATGACCCGACAGCACTACGGCCCCTTCTTCCCATGGGCCGACATGGGCGAACAAGGCCGCCTTGTGCGGTTGGTCCGGGTCCGGCCAGCGGTACGCTTTGATCCCGTGCGACCCAAGATAGCCTTCGACCCAGTCGATCAGCGGCAGATTGGTATCCCGGCTGACAGTGGGAAAGCTGATGAGTTTGGTCATCAATTCGAGTGGCGTAAGTTTCATCGTCACATTTTCACCGGTTCGCCAAAGAACACCAAAGTACAATCTTCGTCTGCCACATGGAACTCGCGTTGGCCGTAGTCCTGATCAAACGGCGCACGCACACGCTCAGCCGGCAAACTGTCCAGCGCGGGTTTCATGGTTTCATACAGCGCGTCCAGCCCGTTGACGTCGATATAGAAAGAGTTTTCCCGCTCAGGATGCTTGAGATCGACGTGGCCCGAGACTTCGACCAGCCTGATGGCGACGGAGTCCCTGTGCAGAAATGCGTAATTTTCCGCCAGAAATCCGATCTCGAATCCCAGCACATCCCGGTAGAACGCCACCTGCGTGTCTAGCGACGTACAGGGAACAAAGGGTGTGATCTGCTTAAGGACTGGGGGCGACTGCGGATCAGCCACGCTCAGTACCCGCTGTCAGTGGTCAGCACGAAGTGACCCGGTTCAACCTCTTTGTATTCGGATGGTGCTGGATCATAATCCAGATTGTGAATTGGCGATGGGATGGGCTTGAAATTCAAGTCTTTTTCTGATTTTCGCCGATGCGGATCAGCAATCGGAACCGCCTTCATCAAGGTCTGGGTATAGGCGTGCTGCGGGTTTTCGAACACTCGGGAACGCGGCCCCATCTCAACAATCCGGCCCAGATACATCACGCCGACATGATGGCTGACGCGTTCGACCACGGCCATGTCATGGCTGATGAACAGGAAGCTGATGCCAAGCTCTGATTGCAACTCCATCATCAGGTTCAGCACTTGCGCCTGCACTGACACATCCAGCGCCGACACCGCTTCATCCGCGATGATCAGCTTGGGATTCAGCGCCAATGCGCGGGCAATGGCGATACGCTGGCGCTGGCCGCCGGACATCTCGTGCGGATAGCGCCGCATGAAACTGCGCGGCAATTCCACCCGGTCGAACAGGTTTGCAACGCGGTCGGCCAGATCCGTTCCGCTGGCAGTGCCATAGTTGCGCATCGGTTCGGCGACCTGATCCTCTAGCTTCATCTTGGGGTTCAGAGATGCAAACGGGTCCTGAAAGATCATCTGCATGTCAAGCCGCGCCTCGCGCAGGCCGCGTTCGTCCAGCTTCATGATATCGACCCCGTCCAGATCGACTTCGCCTGCCATCGGTTCGACCAGTCGCAGGATCGACCGACCCGCCGTCGATTTGCCACAGCCAGATTCGCCAACAAGGCTGAGGGTTTGCCCCTTGTTGACGGTGAACGACAGGTCTTCGACGGCATGGACGTTGGCAAGCGTGCGGCGAAAGAACCCGCCTTTGACGGGGAACCGGGTTGTCAGCCCTTTGACCCGCAGCAGTACCTGGTCAGTTCCCGGAATCGGATCCAGATTCTGGTTTTCGACGCCCATCAACTTCATCGGTTCGGGGGCCGCTTTGCCGCGCATCTCACCCAGTTTGGGCACTGCCGCCAGCAAAGACTTGGTGTACGCGTGCCTTGGGTTGGCGAAAATCTCTTCAACAGGGCCTTCTTCCACCTTGTTGCCACGGAACATGACAACAACACGGTCCGCCATCTGGGCGACAACGGCCATGTCATGCGTGATGAACATGACCGCCGTGCCGGTTTCCCGTTTCAGCCGGTCCATCAACGCCAGAATTTCAGCCTGAATGGTCACATCCAATGCAGTGGTGGGTTCGTCCGCGATCAGAAGACGCGGTTCACACGCCATCGCCATGGCAATCACGACCCGCTGGCGCATTCCACCCGACAATTCGTGCGGATACTGGGTCAGACGGCGCTCGGGTTCCGGAATGCGGACATGCTTCAAAAGCTCCAACGCCCGGGCCTCTGCCTCGGGCTTGGTCATGCCTTTGTGCACACGCAATCCTTCGGTCAACTGGCGGCCGACCGTGAAAACCGGGTTCAGGGCCGTCATCGGTTCCTGAAAAATCATCCCGATTTCGTTGCCGCGGATCTTTTGCATCAGATCCTGATCGGTTTGCGCCAGATCCAGCACGCCGCCATCTTTTCGATCAAAAAGCAGGCGGCCGCCTGAAATTTCACCACCTCCGAACTCGACAAGTCGCATCAAAGACAGCGAAGAGACCGATTTCCCTGACCCGGATTCGCCAACGATACAAACGGTTTCCCCCGGATTGACGTCGAAAGAAACATCCTCGACGCCCACTACGGGTCCATCTTTTGTTTGAAACTCGACCCGTAGGCCTTGGATTTGGGCAATCGGCTGATCCAGCACTTGTGCGCTCCCTGAACGTGATGCCGAACGCTAAGACTGTGGCGGGTAAAGTGTCAAACCCCGATGGCCAATTTCCGACGGCAAGGCTTGCAATTTCCGAAAACTCTGTTTCGATGGTCGCAGTATCCGGTTCGGGGGGATCGGGGCACAATGTGTCACGTTCAGTGTTTTCCACTCGTACAAATACTTACCCCCAAGAACCGCATATTCCGCGCGGTCCACGCCGCGCAATGATAACAAGGCACGTATGTGTCAAACATGGAGTGTAGTATGAAACTGAAAGCGCTACTGCTTGGTGCGATTGCGTCAACGGCACTGGCCCCGATGGCCATGGCGGAACGCGGATCGGACGGAAATGTCAGCATTATTTACTGGCAAGCCCCGTCGATTCTGAACCCATTCCTTTCGGGCGGCACCAAAGACGTCGAATCCGCATCGCTCATCGTGGAGCCGCTGGCCCGCTATGACGAAAACGGCGAGATGGTTCCGTTTCTCGCAACCGAGATCCCCACGGTAGAAAACGGCGGCGTCAGCGCCGACCTGACGTCGATTACCTGGAAAATTGCCCCCGGTATCCTGTGGTCAGACGGCACGCCGTTTACCTCGGCCGACGTGAAATTCACCGCCGACTACTGCATGGACCCGGATGGCGGCTGTGCCCAGCTGACCAAGTTCAATGGTGTGACCTCGGTTGAAGCACTGGATGATCTGACAGTCAAAGTCAGCTTCGACAAGCCGACGCCGTTCCCTTACGGCCCGTTTGTGGGCGGTGAAAACCCGATTATTCAGGCCGCGCAGTTTGCTGACTGCATGGGCGCCAAGGCCCCCGAATGCACCCAGCAGAACTTTAATCCGATCGGCACTGGCCCGTTCATGGTTACCGAATTCAAACCGAATGACGTGATCACGATGGCCGCCAACCCGAACTATCGCGATCCGGCCAAACCAGCCTTCGCAACACTGACCTTCAAAGGTGGCGGCGACGCAACCGCAGCTGGTCGCGCGGTTATGGAAACCGGCGAATTCGACTATGCGTGGAACCTGCAGCTGGCACCCGACGTCATCGCCAAGATGGAAGAAGGCGGCAAAGGCACGCCGGTCGCGGGCTTCGGTCCTCTGGTCGAGCGAATCATGCTGAACAACACGAACCCCGATCCGGCACTTGGCCCGGACGAAAGGTCCGTTGTTCGCCCGCACCCGTTCCTGGGTGATCCTGCCGTGTACAAGGCAATGTCGATGGCCATCGACCGTCCGCTTCTGGTCGAAGTCGGCTATGGCAAAGCCGGTAAAGTGACCTGCAACTGGGTGCCCGCCCCGGCGGCGTTCAATTCGGACACATTCGATTGTTCGACACAGGACATCGAAGGCGCCAAGGCGATGCTGGAAGCCGCCGGTTACAAGGACACCAACGGTGACGGCGTCCGCGAGACCCCGGATGGCGTCAAGATGAGCATTCTGTACCAAACCTCGACCAACGCCGTCCGTCAGGATTTCCAGGCGCTGATCAAGGAGTGGTGGAGCCAGATCGGCATCGAAACAGAGCTGCGTAACCTGAACGCGTCTGTGTTCTTTGGTGGTGACCCCGGTTCGCCTGACACCTTCCAGAAGTTCTATGCTGACGTGGAAATGTATGCCAACACCTTCAATGGCACAGATCCGCAGTCTTACATGGGCAACGGCCTGTGCGACAAAGCCCCAAGCCCGGCAACCCAGTGGCAAGGTGAAAACATCTCGCGCTTCTGCAGCGAAGAGTTTGACGCACTGCACGCAGAACTGGCCAAGACCGCAGGTCTGGAAGCCCGCTCGGCAATCGCCAAGCAGCTGAACGACATGATTGTCGAAGGTGGCGGCATGATCCCGCTGGTGCACCGTGGACGTCTGTCAGCCCATGCGAATTCGCTGGGTGGCGTTATCCTGAACGTTTGGGACAGTGAGCTGTGGAATGCAGCCGACTGGTACCGTAAGAAAGGGTCGTAAACCGACCTGCCCCACCCCGGTCATGTATCGGGGTGGGGTACTTCCGACCTCGCCCAACAACAAAAAGACTATGCTGCAAAGGCGCCCTGAATGCTGACATTCACCATTCGTCGATTGGTTCTCGCTGTCCCGACGCTTTTGTTCATCAGTCTCGTGATCTTCCTGCTTCTCGAACTCGCTCCCGGAGACCCGATGGCACAGGTCCCGCTGACCGTGCCGCCCGAGGTCAAGGAAAAGATGCGCGAGGCGCTTGGCCTTGGCCAGCCGATGCATATCCGGTTCTGGAAATGGCTGGTGCAGTTCTTCTGGATCGAACCGCAGGTGCTGATCGACTGGATGATCGGCACCACGTTCTCCGAAGGCGATCTGCGCGTGATTTCGTGGCAGACCCGCTCGCCGGTGATGGACATCGTCGTTCAGCGCCTGCCCCAGACCCTTTGGGTGGTCGGAACCGCCTATGTGCTGGCCACCATCATCGCGATCCCGATCGGCATCTATTCCGCGTATCGCCAGTACAGCTGGTTTGATCAGTTGGGCACGTTTGTGTCGATGATCGGCTTTTCGGTCCCGCCGTTCTTTTCGGGCGTTCTGGTGATCGTCATCTTCTCGGTCAATCTGGGCTGGTTCCCGTCGATCTATGATACGACGCTGAAGGTCACAGACTGGGAGAGCTTCTTAAAACAGCTGCAACAGATGATCATGCCGGTCATGGTGCTGGCACTGCAGATCACCGCACAAACCAGCCGGTTCATGCGCGCCTCGATGCTCGACAACCTCACCCAGGACTATGTGCGCACCGCCCGTGCCAAGGGCCTGCGCGAATACACGGTTGTCATGACGCATGTTCTGCGCAACTCGATGATCCCCGTCATCACAGTAATCGCGCTGGGGATCCCTGCGATCTTTGGCGGCGCCATCATCACCGAGCAGGTGTTCAAGGTGAACGGCATCGGCCAGTTGCTGATCGGTGCCATTCAGGCCAATGACCTGCCGATGGTGCAAACGCTTACCTTCATTTTCGCAGTGCTGATCGTCGTGTTCAATCTGATCGCCGACGTGCTCTATGGCCTCATGGACCCGAGGATCCGCTATGACTGATAAGGACAACTTCGTACCAGACGAAGGCCTCGCCCCCGCATCGACGATCCTGCCCGCCGCTGCTGGCCCCCTGCAAGACCTGTCGACCCCAGCGCGCAGTCAGTGGATGGATGTCTGGGACCAGTTCAAGACCCACAAGGGCGCGCTGTTTGGCTCGTTCGTGTTCATCTTCATCATCTCGTCGGTCTATATCGGCCCGCTGCTGTGGGGCATTGACCCGCAGTTCCTGCCGCAGGGTCGCGATTTCATCAATCTGCGCGACACGCGGCCGATCTGGGTTGGCTTGTTTGATGCGGATGCCAAAGTCGACTGGTCGCACCCCTTGGGCACCGACAATCTGGGCCGCGACATGCTGGCCCGCCTGATGTTCGGCGGCCAGGTGTCCATCGCCGTGGGTTTGACCGCGATGCTGCTGGCGCTGTTTCTTGGCACGCTGGTCGGAGTTCTGGCCGGGTATGTGAAAAAACTGGACGGCATTCTGATGCGTCTGACCGACCTGTTTCTGGCGTTGCCGCTGCTGCCCCTGATCCTTGTCGCGTCGTTGTTGTTTCGTGATCCGCTGTCGGCGATGTTCGGCCCCGAAGGCGGGACATTCATCCTGATCGTGATGCTGATCGGCGTGACCTCATGGATGCCGACTGCGCGGATCGTCCGGGGCGACGTTCTGGCCCTGAAAGAGCGTGAATTCGTGCTGGCCGCCCGGTCGATCGGCACCAATAACAGACATCTGATCCTGCGCCATGTACTGCCGAATGTGCTGTCTCCGATCATGGTGTCGGCAACTTTGGGTATCGCAACCGCGATCATCACCGAAAGCGCGCTGTCCTTCCTAGGCTTCGGCTTTCCACCCGACTTCCCGACTTGGGGTCGTCTTCTGAACGACGGAGTTGACCGGGTGGCCAGCTATCCCGAGCGGTCAATCCTTCCGGGCATCATGATCTCGCTCACCGTGCTCAGCGTGAACTATCTGGGCGATGGCCTGCGCGACGCATTGGACCCACGGATCCGCGGACGCTGAACGTCAAATAAGAACACTCCAGTCGTCATGTCTGGCATTCAAAGGGCGCGGTTCCAAAATGGCCGCGCCCTTGGTGTATTCGTTTGCATCACGCGACCCAATTGAGAACACTGTTCCCCCAAGCAAACACAATCACACGTCTGAATAGGTTGATTTGGCCAGCTTTTACCGACATCTGGGAAAAAATTCCAGAAAACGTGGAGCTGCCCCATGTATGAATCCCTTGCCCTCGATCTTACCCCTCAGGCCGCCTCGGCCTGGTTCGGCCTTGCTCTTGGCCTGGCGTTCGGCGCCTTGGGCCTGCTGACGGGTTTCTGCCTGAGACGCGCATTGATCGGCGACGACAGACGTCAGGCCGGGGGCGTCTGGTTGCTGGCTTTGGCCGTCGCAATCCTTGGCACACAACTGGCCATCGGACAGGACCTCATCAGCTTTGATGGCCACCGTTTTGTCACCACCGACATCCCCGTTCTGGCGATTGCCCTTGGTGGCGTTCTGTTCGGCATCGGTATGGTTCTGGCCCGGGGCTGCATCGGTCGGCTTTGGGTGCTGAGCGGCACGGGGAATCTGCGGGCACTGACCGTGATCGTGGTTGCCGCCATTGTCACCCACGCAACACTCAAAGGCGTTCTGGCGCCCCTGCGCACCGCGCTGCAATCTCAAACCCTGTCGCTCGACAGTGGCACCCTGCCCGGCGCTCCGATGCTGTGGACCGGACTGCTGGTCGCTGCTGGTCTGTGGGCTGCCGTTCGCTCGGGCAACCGGCCCATCGTCCTGATCGGGGCCATCGCCCTGGGCCTGCTGGTTCCGCTGGGCTGGGTTGGCACCGGTTTTGTCCTGTTTGACGACTTTGACCCGATTGCAATGGAAAGCCTGTCCTTCGCCTCCCCCAGCGCCGAAAGCCTGTTCTATGTCATTGCGGCCACGGCAGTCGCTCCGGGCTTTGGCACGGGCCTGATGGCGGGTGTGCTGGGCGGAAGCCTGATTGCCGCGCTGGTGTTCGGCCAGTTCCGTCTGCAAAGCTTTGAAACCCCGCAACAGACCCTGCGCTACTTGTCCGGGGCCGTTCTGATGGGCACAGGCGCGGTTCTGGCCGGGGGCTGCACCATCGGCGCCGGTCTTGCCGGGGTTCCGTCGCTGGGCATCTCGGCGGTGTTGGCGCTGGTTTCGATCATCGTCGGCGTGCTTGGCACCAACGCCCTGATCAGTCGAGGCGTTTCCGAATCCGGCGAACAGACCACCACACCAATGCCACAACCGGCAGAGTGACCACCGCAGTCAGCATCCCCTTGCTGAGGTCAAAGATCTTGGCGAGGGGATACAGCGCATAAGACGCCAAGGACACGGCGTAATAGCTGATCGCCACCACAGACAGACCTTCGACCGTATGCTGCAATCGCAATGCCAGATCGGCGCGGCGGTCCATGCTTTCCAGTAATGCCTGGTTTTGGGCGCTGCGCTCCACATCGACCCGGGTGCGCAACAAATCCCCGGCCCGCATGGCGCGGTCTGCCAGCGCCTGAAGACGGCCCTCGGTCGATTTCACAGTCCGCATGGCAGGCTCGTACCGCCGAACCATGAAATCTGCGAACGTCTGACGGCCATGAAACCGGGTTTCGCGTAACGATCCGATGCGCTGCGCGACAATGGCTTCATACGCCCCGGTCGCCCCAAAACGGAACGAGGCGCGGGCCCCCATCGTCTCAAGCTCGGCCGAGATCGACAGCAGGCTGGTCAGGGTAACCGCAGCATCCGAGGTATTCCCGGTCATCCGCACCATCAATTCGCTCAGATGGTTATCCAGCTCGCCCAGAGGCCCCGACAATTCACGCGCCCGGGAAAAGCCCAGCATCGACATCGATTTATAGGTTTCGATCTCAAGCAACCTCTGCACAACCCGACCGATCCGGCGTTGACCGGTCTCGGGGCCAGCGAACACGGCAAACCGCATGTGGCCCGCCGGGTCGATCCGGAAGTCTCCGGCGGCGACAGCGGCATCGTCCAGCACGTGCGCAACCGCCAGACTTTCGGGAACGAACCAGTCCGCCAGCGCCGCGTTAATCCCGGCCTCGTCCGGACGCGGACACACGCGCAAGGAAATCGAAGTCATTCTGACACCGGGGGCCTCATCCAGCCAATCGCCTGGGAAGACCTCAAAATCTGCCGGATCAAACGCCCGTGCGCTGAGCCCGTCGGAAAACGCCGTATACGTCACAAACTCGGTATGCTGTTCCCATTTCAGGACATGCCGACCAAGCTGCGCCGAGTGATGTGTCGCGCCGGGCTGTGGGTAAGGTGCCCCGTGCCGGTCCAGCAGTGATTTCAGATGCTCAAGATCCGCCGTACGGTCCCGACTGACGGCCTGGCTGGGTTGCTTGATCGCCAGTTGAACCACCGTGCAAGAGCTTTGCATCGGGGGAAACGGGCGCGCATGCAATTCGTTAGCCAGTTGATAGCGCAGCGGATGATCCGGGATCGGCGGCATAAGGTGTCCTTCGGGGGTCTGCGTGACTTTTAGCCATGCACTTTAAAAAAGTAAATCCTTCTATTTCAATACCTTAAATGGATACCAAGGTATACCGAACCGCCAACCGTTATCTGCCCCGCCAAACCCATGGGCCAATCACGCGGCATCGCGCGCGTCAAACACGTCTCTGGCCGCATTCAAGCCGTTGATCGCAGCGGGCAGGCCGCCATAGACCGCGATCTGCCAGATAACTTCCACGATCTCGCGACGATCAGCTCCGGCGGCCAGCGTATGTTCGATGTTGATCTTCAGTTGCGGGCCGGTCTGTCCGCCCAATGCGGTAAGCGCCGCAATCGTGCACAACTGGCGGGTCTTCAGGTCGACCCCGTCGCGGGCATAGTGGCGACCATAGGCCCATTCGACCAACGTTTCTGCCATTTCGGGGATCAGATCATCATAGCGATCGACCAGAATGTCTTCGAGACCCGGATTCATGCCTTTCAGCAGGTCCCGGCCTTTTTCCAATGCATCAGACATTTTCAATCATCTCCTGTTCCATGTCACGGTACAACGCTACCTTGCGGTCCATCAGCGCCAGCGTGTTTTTGACCTGTTCCAGTTGCAAGGCCACCTGCTCACGATGGGCTTCCAGCATCTCGCGCCGCTGTGCGCAGGTCTGCGGGCCCTCCGCCCTAAGCCGGGCATACCGGATGCGGTCAGCCTGTTTCATGCCAGTGGCATTCAGCTGATCCAGAAACCGGATCCATCCCAAAACCTGAGGGTCATAGTCGCGCCGGCCTGCCCCATCGCGGGGTGGCGGATCAATCAGACCGATTTTTTCATAAAAGCGCAGGGTGTCGATGCTGAGACCGCTTTGCGCGGCCACGTCCGAAATCTTCACTGGCGATCTCCATTTCATCCGAGTCGCCATCAGCTTACGGGCTGGAGTACACTCCAGCTCAAGCGATTTCTTCAGTTTAGCGCGATGCGATCATCACAGTGCCTTGTGCGACGGCACACAGCTTTTCGCTGTCCTTGGACACAGCAAAGACTTTGCACTGGCAAACGGCCTGTGTGCGGCCCGCAGACAGCACCTCGGCCCGCGCGACCAACCGGTCCCCGGTCGCGGGGCGGACATAGTTGATCTTCATCTCAAGCGTCAGGACAGGCCCCAGAACGGAACCGCCTGCAAAGGTCAGCGCGTTGTCCGCCAGATAGCTGACAACCCCGCCATGGGCAAAACCGTTCTGCTGCAGATGATCCTCGCGCAAAGCCAATGTCAGCTCGGCCTTACTTTCTTCAAAGACAGTCAATTCGGCCCCAAGGGCCACGCTGAACGGTTGTTCAGACAGGATCTTGCGCCCGAATGCCATCATGTCCGACATAAAAAAACTCCGCCCCAATACATGGGACGGAGCAAACGCTTTCCTTGCGACGCCGTCAAAGACGACGTGGCGTCGGTCAGTCGATCATTGGCAGCAGTTTATCCAGCGATGCCTTGGCGTCGCCGTAGAACATGCGCGTGTTCTCTTTGTAGAACAGCGGGTTTTCGATGCCCGAATACCCGGTCCCCTGACCGCGCTTGGACACAAACACCTGCTTGGCCTTCCAGCACTCAAGAACCGGCATGCCCGCGATGGGCGAATTCGGATCTTCCTGAGCGGCCGGGTTCACGATGTCGTTTGACCCGATCACGATGGCGACGTCCGTTTCCGGGAAGTCATCGTTGATTTCGTCCATTTCCATGACGATATCGTACGGAACCTTGGCTTCGGCCAGCAGCACGTTCATGTGCCCCGGCAAACGACCGGCAACGGGGTGGATCGCAAAGCGCACGTTCTTGCCCTGCGCCCGAAGCTTCTTGGTCAGATCACTCACCGCCGATTGTGCCTGCGCCACGGCCATGCCGTAGCCCGGGATGATGATGACGCTGTCCGCGTCGTTCAAAGCGGCTGCGACACCGTCGGCTTCGATTGCGATCATCTCGCCTTCGACTTCCATTGCAGGACCCGTGGTGCCGCCAAAGCCGCCCAGGATCACGCTGATGAACGACCGGTTCATCGCCTTGCACATGATATAGGACAGGATCGCACCAGACGAACCAACCAGCGCACCAACAACGATCAGAAGGTCGTTGCCAAGGCTAAAGCCAATCGCCGCCGCGGCCCAACCCGAGTACGAGTTCAACATCGATACAACCACCGGCATATCAGCACCGCCGATACCCATGATCAGGTGATAGCCGATGAACAGCGCTGCCAAGGTCATGATGAATAGCGGGAAGAACCCGCCAGAGTTCATGTACCAGATCAGGCAGATGAACGAGAGCGCCGCAGCACCCGCATTCAGCATATGACCGCCCGGAAGCTTGGTCGCTGCCGAAGACACTTTGCCCGCCAGCTTGCCATAGGCAATGACCGATCCGGTAAAGGTCACAGCACCAATAAAGACGCCCAGGAACACCTCGACCCGCAGGATCGTCTGTTCGACAGGTGTCTTATGCGCCAGCAACGCCGCAAACCCGTCCAGAGCCTCGCGTTCGTCATGACCCATGGCCAGAACATTGCCCAGTTCGATATGCGCGTTATAGCCAACGAACACAGCCGCCAGACCAACCAGCGAATGCATCGCCGCAACCAGCTGAGGCATTTCTGTCATCTGCACGCGCGTCGCCACGACATAGCCGATGGCACCACCGCCAGCGATCAGAAGAACCGACAACCACCACAGACCGGCACCCGGTCCGATCAGGGTCGCCACAACCGCCAGCGCCATGCCAACGATCCCGTACCACACCGCGCGCTTGGCGCTTTCCTGGCCTGACAGTCCGCCAAGGCTGAGGATGAAGAGGACAGCCGCGACGACATAGGCCGCCGTTGTAAATCCGAATTCCATTATCCCCTACTCCTTACGATTTCTGGAACATGGCGAGCATGCGCCGTGTCACGAGGAAGCCGCCGAAGATGTTGATCCCGGCCATAAAGACCGAAAGCGCGGCAAGGAGAACCACCAGCCACGAGCCTGATCCAATCTGCATCAGGGCCCCCAGAATGATGATCGACGAGATTGCGTTGGTCACGGCCATCAGCGGCGTGTGCAAGCTGTGCGACACGTTCCAGATCACCTGGAACCCGACGAACACGGCCAGAACGAACACGATGAAGTGCTGCATGAAGCTGGCCGGAGCCACCAGACCGACGGCCAGCAGCAACGCGCCGCCAACAGCCAGCAAAGTCACCTGCTGTTTGGTTTGCGCCTTGAACGCCGCCGTTTCCAGCGCGCGTTTTTCTTCCGGGGTCAGCTCTTTTGGCTTTTCCTTCGGTTGCGCGGCGATGGCTTTGATTTTTGGCGGCGGCGGCGGGAAGGTGATTTCGTGATTGAATGTCACGGTCGCGCCGCGGATCACGTCATCTTCCATGTCATGATTGATCTGACCGTCCTTTTCGGGAGTCAGGTCGGTCATCATGTGGCGAATGTTGGTCGCATAGAGTGTCGAGGCCTGCGACGCCATACGGCTGGGGAAGTCGGTATAGCCGATGATGGTCACGCCATTGTCGGTCACGATCTTCTCATCCGGGACGGTCAGCTTGCAGTTGCCGCCCTTTTCCGCTGCAAGGTCAACGATGACCGAGCCCGGCTTCATCGCGGCGACCATGTCTTCGGTCCACAGCTCGGGCGCTTCGCGGTTCGGGATCAGCGCCGTGGTGATGACGATATCGACCTCGGGCGCCAGTTCGCGGAACTTGGCCAGCTGGGCCTCGCGGAACTCAGGGCTGGACACCGCAGCATAACCACCGGTGGCCGCGCCATCCTGCTGATCTTCTTCGAAGTCGAGGTAAACGAACTCGGCACCCATCGATTCGACCTGTTCAGCCACTTCGGGCCGCACGTCGAACGCCAGAGTGATCGCACCCAGCGAGGTCGAGGTCCCGATGGCGGCCAGACCGGCAACACCAGCACCAACAACCAGAACCTTGGCCGGGGGCACTTTGCCAGCGGCGGTGATCTGACCGGTAAAGAAGCGGCCAAAGTTGTTGCCCGCCTCGATCACGGCGCGATACCCGGCGATGTTGGCCATCGACGACAGCGCATCCATCTTTTGGGCACGGCTGATACGCGGCACCATTTCCATGGCGATCACATTCGCGCCCTTGGATTTGGCCAGTTCCATGCCTTCTTCGTTCCCCGCAGGATTGAAGAAGGAAATCAACGTCTTGCCACCGGTCATGCGCTTCAGCTCGGTGTCTGTCGGCTGGCGGACTTTGGCGACGATGTCGACCGATTTCCACAAAGCCGCCGGTGTCTTGATGATTTCCACGCCAGCATCGGCATATGCGTCATCCGAGAACCCGGCCGCCGCGCCCGCACCACTTTCGATGGCGCAGTCATACCCCAGCTTTTGCAGTTGCTTGGCTGAATCCGGCGTCATCGCGACTCGCGCTTCGCCGTCAAAAATCTCTTTCGGTGTGCCTATTTTCACCCTTTATGTCCCCCTTTACCGCCCCGGAACAGGACGAACCTCGGTACAGTTTGCAAATTCTGGACCTACCCTGCGCAAGAAAATTTCGCAAGTGCAGCATAAGTAGGACGCCACGTTCTATTGATTGCCCGCTACACCCATCGGCGCACCTTGCTTTCATAGCGGGCAAAGTCCATGCGGTATTTGCGCCTCATTCTGTCTTCTTCGGACAGGATGAACCGTTTCTCGATCACGTATACGAAGATCGGAATCAACGGCAGCGCCAGCACCGCGTCGAACCTGAGAATCAGCCCGGCGAGAACCAGACCGTCCCCAAGGTAGATCGGGTTTCGCGTGCGGCTGAAGATGCCGCTTTGCACAAGCGCGCTTGGCGTCTTGTGCGGAACGACCGTGGTGCGGTTGCGATTGAGCTCATAGACCGCCAGCAGCATCAGAACCACACCGCCCCCAACCAGTAATCCGCCAGCAAAATCAGCCCAGTAGCCGCCAAAGCTGAGACCCATGGGGAAATATGTCACTTGCAGCCACGCCGCTATGATAAAGCCGATCAGCCAGACAGGCGGGAGATCGATCCATTTCATAGTTCAGGTTTCCATGCTGCGGTCATTCCCACTCCATTTCGGCAAACACCCGACCGGCGTTCTTGGTGGCCAGCTCATCAAACGTATCAAGGTTCCGCCACCGGTCCTGATCGACATAGTAAGAACCAGCCAGATCGCCGCCCTCATCGATATGGGCACCGATCTTTTCCCTAAGGTCAACCAGATAATCAAGCGTATAGCGGCGCACCTGCGCCAGATTCGTTGGGTGCCCATGACCGGGGATCACATAGGTCGGTGCCAGAGGCTCCAGCGCGGTTTCCCAGGTTTCGATCCAGCAACTTGTGCAGGTGTAGTCAAAGATCGGCAGCATCCGTTCGTGAAACGCGATATCGCCTGCGATCATGATCTCCCACTCCGGGATCCAGACCTGAATATCGCCCGGATCGTGGGCCGGTCCCAGATGCAGCACCTTAATGTCCACCCCGCCTAAAGTGACCTCATACTGGTCTTCAAAGCTGAGGTTGGCATGTTCGACCCGACTGCCTTCGGCTTTGTCACGGTTATACCGCTGCATCCCCTGAAATATGAAATCGCCGTTTTCGGTGGTCTCGGCAATAGCGTCGACATGGGCCAGAACATCGACACCCTGATCGCGCCAGTATCCGTTCCCGAGCATCGCATGGCCCTGTCCGTTCTCGTTGATGACCAAAACCACGGGCTGATCGGTCACCGCCTTGATCTCATCATGCAGGGCCGCCGCCAACCGGCTGGACGCACCTGCGTTGACCACGATCACGCCCTCATCCGTCACGATGAAGCTGAGGTTGTTGTTATGGCCCGAATTCTCATAGGTCGGCGGCGCGGTGGCCCCAATTGCCGAAAACACATGCGGAATGACTTCGACCGGTTTTGAGTACAGCTCGGACTGGGGGTACTGGTCGGCAATGTCTTCGCTTGCGGTGGCGGCCCCGGCCCCAATACCAGCAAGGGTGAAAGCGATCAAAATGCGTTTCATGAGTCTCTCCCTGAATTCGGCAACAAATTCACATGTGTGAATGGGTAAGTAAAGTGACGAAACGGCGCGTCTTGTCACGGCGCGGCCAACCGATAGGGTGTCCGAAATGAGGGAGGATTTGAACATGTCACTGAATGGAAAACACGCTTTGGTCACTGGCGGTGGTACTGGAATCGGGCTGGCCATCGCCCGTGCGCTGGCCGCCGAGGGCGCGCAGGTCACCATCACCGGCCGCCGGCAAGAGGTGCTGGACGACGTCGCCGGGAAAGGCCTGTTCGGAATGGCCATGGATGTGCGCGACGAAGACGACGTGGTTGCCAAGGTCGAAGCCGCCGTTGCCGCACGTGGACCGATCCAGATTTGCGTCGCCAACGCAGGGATCGCCGAGGGCAAGGCGTTTCACAAAATGTCGATGGAGTTCTGGCGCAACATGGTCGCCACCAATCTGGACGGCGTGTTCCTGACACTGCGGGAAAGCATGAAATCCATGACCCAGACGGATTGGGGCCGGGTCATCACGATTTCTTCGATTGCGGGTGTCAAAGGCATGCCAAGCGGAGCCTGTTACTCAGCCACAAAACACGGCGTCATCGGTCTGACCCGGTCGCTGTCCGAAGACTACCTTGGCCAGAACTTTACCTTCAACGCATTGTGCCCAGCTTTTGTCGATACACCGATCGTGACCCGCAATACTGACAACATTTCAAAACGGGCTGGCATCAGCGAAGAAGAGGCGAGAGCGTCGATGGTCAACGTAAACCGCCACAAGCGTTTGATTGCTCCGGAAGAAATCGCTGCGGCTGCGCTGTGGCTTGTCGGTCCGGGATCAGGAAGTGTAAACGGTCAGGCCATCGAAATCGCCGGTGGTCAGATGTAGCGATTGTTTCGGGTTGGACAGGCGCCGCGCTGCCTGTCCGGTCGATCTGACGACTAATCCGACGCCTTTCCGGCCACAAATTCCTCGTAGCGTTCAAGCATCATCCGGTATTCTGTCGGCACATCGCGGATCGACAGCATCCCGACGGTTTCCGCGCCGTCCACAACCGGCAAATGGCGGAATTCACCGTCCATCATGATCCGCAAGGCTTCGGCCACCCCGGCGTTCAGGGTCACGACAGCAGGGTCGTGGGTCATGATGTCTTTCACCATGGTGTCTGCCGTGTGCAGCGATCCGCAAACACATTTGCGGATGACGTCCCGCTCGCACAGGATTCCGACGAGTGCGCCGTCTTCCAGAACAGCCACCGATCCGACGTCAAAGGCGTCCATAACATGGCAGGCCTCGCGGACAGTCGACGTGGGCGTGGTTTGGGGAAGCTTTCGCTGGCCGAGGATTTCGGCAACAGAATGAATAATCAAGTCACTCTCCACTCAATACGGGATTTCCCCATAAACTAGCAGATGAATGTCAAATCGAACCAGACATTTGGCCTGCATTTCTGCCCGTCAAGGTGCGACGAATGATCAGCCTATGCTTAATCCGCGCGCAATCAGACGCGCCAGCATCCTGACCCTTGCTTGGAATTCGGGATAATCCGGCGCTGTCATCTTCAGCCCCTTCAGGGCGCCCGTCATGGTCAAAGCCATCTGCATGGCATCCCCAAGCAGGCGGACCCGCCCGGTCTGTGCCGCGCTTTCCAGCCATTCACCATACAGAACGGCGAACCGGTTTTCGCCAATTTCCGCGATATCCGCACATGCCTTGAACCCGGTATCCATCAGTTCGGCCCCATGCGGCGACGACATCATTGCTTCGACGATTTTGTCGTATTGGGCCATGAATGCAGCCGCCAGAACATCCTCGACCGGCCCCTGCCCGCCCAACGCTTCGGCCACATTGGACGCGGCCAGATCATAGTGAAACTGGGAGAGTGAGCGAAAGATGTCTTCTTTGTTCTTGTAATACAGATACAGCGCAGGCCGCGACATTCCGGCCCCGCGGGCTATGTCATCCATCGAGGTCTTGCGAAAACCATAATTTGCAAAGGCATCCCAGGCGGATGTCAGGATCGCGTTCTGTTTGGGATCATCGCTTATTGGCTCCATACTAGCGTTCTGACGTTTCAGGCCAATAATGTCAATTGACATACTGACACAATATGCTAATTTTGTCAGATGCGTCGGAGATTCAGGGAGAGCCCCCATGCCAACCACCCTAACCGTAAACGGCAAAGCCCATCAGGTGGACTTGCCCGATGACGTCCCCTTGCTTTGGGTCCTGCGAGACGAACTGAACATGACCGGCACCAAATTCGGGTGTGGCGTGGCGGCCTGTGGTGCCTGCACCGTACATATTGGCGGCGAAGCCGTACGAAGTTGCCAGGTCTCTTTGTCGGATGTTGACGGCGACATCACAACGATCGAAGGCGTCGGAACCCCCGCAGCCATGGCCGCAATCCAACAAGCCTGGGTCGATCATCAGGTCGCGCAGTGTGGTTATTGCCAGTCTGGTCAGATCATGCAGGCCGCAGCCCTTCTGGCTGAAAATCCTGAGCCCAACGATCAGGACATCGATGATGCCATGCAGGGCAATCTGTGCCGCTGTGGCACCTATCCCCGGATCCGGGCCGCCATTCATACCGCCGCAAAACAAATGCAGGAGGCATAAAGATGTCCCGAGCAGGTAAAATCGCCCGACGTACATTCCTGATCGGCTCGGCCGCCATTGTTGGTGGCGTGGCCTTCGGGGTTTACTCGATCCGCAAGACCGCCCCCAACCCGCTGACGGCGGACGCTGGTGAGGCCGCTCTGAACCCATTCGTTTTCATTGACCCGCAAGGCGTGACCCTGATCGCGCCGCGCGCCGAAATGGGACAAGGCGTCAGCACCACATGGGCCGCCTTGATCGCCGAAGAACTGGACGTGAACCTTGACGATGTCCGGGTTTTGCACGGCCCACCAGCCAAGGCCTATTACAACACAGCCATGCTGGGCGAGGCATTGCCCGGCAAAGGCTATGACCAATCTGAATTCATGCACAGCCTTGCCGAGTCTCTGGGCATGGCTGGCAAGCTGATGGATATGCAGGTGACCGGCGGATCGACCTCGATGCGTGATGGGTTCACCCGCATGCGCGAGGCGGGCGCCTCGGCCCGTGAGACGCTGAAACTGGCCGCTGCCGAACGTCTGGGTTTGGACGCACGGCAGCTTAAGACAGAAAACGGTCAGGTTCTGGCACCCGACGGCACCGCCCTTACCTATGCCGAACTTGCAGCTGAAGCGGCAGACATCGACCCGCCCAAGGTCAAGCTGCGCCCCAGTTCTGACTGGAAACTCTTGGGCAATACGCAACCCCGCATCGATATGGTCGGCAAATCCACCGGTACCGCAGAATTCGCCATCGATACCCGCATGCCGGGGATGAAATTCGCGACGATCAAGGTCAACCCGGGTCGTTCCGGTATGGTCAGCTATGATGACAGCGCGGCCAAGGACATGGCTGGCGTCGAGGCGATTGTTGATCTGGGTGACGGCATTGCTGTGATCGCCCGCAACACCTGGCTTGCCATGCAGGCGGCTGACGCCGTTGAGATTGAGTGGGAAGCAGCCAGCTATCCCGCCGACACGGACGGCATCTTTTCCAAGATCGAGGCCGCGTTTTCGGACAAACCGAACTCGACCATGCGCGATGAGGGCGATGCAGACACGCTGCCCGATGGCGCCACCGAAGTGACCGCCGAATACCGCCTGCCCTATCTGGCCCACGCAACGATGGAACCGATGAACGCAACAGCGGTGTACACCGGTGATGCGCTGGAACTCTGGAGCGGTAACCAGGCTCCGGTGTTCACGCAAAAAACCTGCGCCGACGTGGCCGGATTGGACCAAGAAGCCGTCACCGTGCACACGCCGTTGATGGGCGGAGGATTTGGTCGTCGCGGCGAACTGGATTTCTCGGCCTACGCCACCAAGGTTGCAATCGCGATGAAAGGGACGCCTGTTCAGGTGACCTGGAGCCGCGAAGAGGACATGACACATGACTTCTACCGCCCCGGCGCGATTGCCCGGTTCCGCGGTGGCGTCAAAGACGGCAAGGCGGTTCTTCTGGATGGCGCTGTATCGGGTCAGTCCTGTGCGCAGCAGGCATTGAACCGCTGGATGGGATTTGCCCCGGGTGGCCCTGACAAAGCCCATGTCGATGGCGCGTTCAACCAGCCCTATGCGATCCCGAATTACCGGATTGCCGGGCATCTGGCGGATCTGACCGTGCCGGTCGGCTTCTGGCGGTCAGTCGGTGCATCCTTCAACGGGTTCTTCCACGACACGTTCATGGATGAACTGGCCCATGCTGCTGGACGTGACCCGCTGGAGTTCCGGCTAGAGCTGATGCAGGACGAACACATGCCCTCGGCCAAGGTTCTGGAAGCTGTGCGGGACATGTCTGGCTGGACCGGCAAAACCCCGGACGGCATCGGGCGCGGCGTCGGGTTCTGCTATAGCTTCGGCACGCCCACCGCGACAGTGATCGAGGTCGAAGACCGCGATGGCGAGATCGCCATGACACGGGCGTGGATCGCCTGTGACCCTGGCATCGCGCTGGATCCCGGTACCATCGAGGCCCAGATGATCGGAGGCATGGTCTATGGCCTGTCTGCGGCCTGCTTTGGCGAGATCACTTTTGCTGACGGCGCGGTCGAACAGCAGAACTTCCCGGATTATGACGCGCTCAGGATCCACAACACGCCTGTCACCGAGGTCGCGATTCTGGAAAACCAGACGCATATCACCGGTGTCGGCGAACCCGGCACACCGCCGTCCATGCCAGCCCTTGGCAACGCGATCTTTGATCTGACCGGCAAGCGCGCCCGCAGCCTGCCCCTGATGCATGACTTCGACCTCTTGGTCTGATCACCGTTTCGGCCCGCAGGCATTGCGGGCCGAACACTCTTGTTCATTTGTGACCATTGTTTCCAAATTTGCCATTATTGGGACCTTATCGTTCCTCATTCTGACCGCGATGATCCGTTAACCTTTTCCTCAAGGGGGCAAACCCCACGAAGATCGGTGGGTTCAAAATCCCGCCGGAACCGAGGAAGAGTTTTATGCCTACAGGGTATCTGGTCACGCCGGGCGTCGATGGCGATCTGACACAAGAGCTTAGCATTGGCGGCGCATATACAGCGTTCACGACCGATCAAGCGCTGGGATCGGGTGAATGGGCCTGGACCGGAAACTATTTCACCACAGACTATTACAACGAAACCGAACCCGGCGAATATTTTCTTGCGACCGACGGCAATATCTATTTCGTTCCGGATCTGGGCCCGGTCACGGCCATCATCTCGGCCGAAGTGGTCACTGCCCCGGAATATTCCCCCTTGAACAAGGTACAGGGCACCAACAACGACGACCTGATTGATGACACCTATGTCGACAATAACGGCGACTCGGTCGATAGCGGTGAAGGCACCGGTCCGGGCGGTTTCGGCGATGATGTGTTCGGCAAGAAGGGCGATGACGAGATCTATTCCGGTCTTGGCGATGACACAGTCGAAGGCGGATCCGGCAACGATGAGATTTATGGCGGCACCGGCAACGACATATTGCTGGGCGATGGCCAGGCCAGTTCAACCGAAAGCTTTAACTGGTTTGCCGCCGGAACCGACGGTGCAGACCTGAGCGCCGGAGTCGACCAAAACACCGGCGACATCGATGTCAGTGTCAGCTTCACCAACGACGGCAACAACAATCCCGACTTTGAACTGCGCACCGAGTCACAAACCTATGTGGGCACTGGTGAATCGCAAACCGAATACTCCGCATTGTATCTCTTTGGAAACGGCGGCGGGGCCACATCGACGACCACCATCGAATTTGCAGCCGCGACAGGCGCCGATGTCGAAGACGAGGTTGAAAACGTCATGTTCCGCATCAACGATGTGGACTTTGCCAGCGGCAATCACCTTGATCTGGTCTCGGTCACAGCAACCGATGCCAACGGCGACCCGGTTGACGTAACCTTTACCGTGTCGCCCAATGGCGCGAATACCGACACCGTTTCAGGCAACACTGTCACCGCGGGCAACTCATCCGAAAGCGAACTGGATGCGGCAGGGTCGATCCTTGTCGAAATCGACGGCCCGGTGCAAGAAATCGTGATTTCTTATGCCAACGGGCTCGGCGGCACTCAGGCAATCTGGGTGTCCGATATCTTCTTTGACACAGTGGCGGCACAGGATGGCAACGACACGATTGATGGCGAAGAAGGCGATGACGAACTGTACGGCGGGGGCGGCGACGACATCCTGATCGGCAATGTCGGGGCCGACGAGATGTATGGCCAAGACGACGATGACACGCTTTACGTGGCGCAGGGCGATTCCGCCTATGGCGGCGCAGGCGATGACACCTTTATCCTGACCGATCTGGCCGAGGCCGGCACCGACGCGATTTTCATCACCGGCAACGAAGGCGGCGAAACGCTGGGGGACACGCTGGCGTTGGGCGATGTTGTTGACTACAGCACGCTGAACCTGACGGTGGATACGCCGGACGAAAAGGAAGGTACGGTTGAGCTGCTGGACGGCACGCTGGTCAGCTTCACCAATATCGAAAACATCATCTGTTTCACCCCAGGCACGTATATTTCGACGGCCCACGGTGCGCGCCTGATTGAAACACTGCAGGTCGGCGATCTGATCGTGACACGCGACAACGGGCTTCAGCCACTGCGCTGGATCGGGCAGCGCACGGTTTCTGGTATCGGACGTTTCGCGCCGATCTCGCTCGACCCATCGCTGCTGCAGGATGCCGATGCCCCGGTACTCGTGTCACCTCAGCACCGGATGTTATGGAGTGGGTATCGCGCCCAGATGATGTTCGGTGAGTCCGAGGTGCTGGTTGCAGCCCGACATCTTCTGGACCACCCCGCAGTGTCCCGCGTGCCCAGTCAAACCGTAACTTACATGCATCTGATGTTTGACCGTCACGAGGTCATCTATGCCAACGGTGCCCCAACCGAGAGCTTTTTTCCCGGCGACAATGCCCTCAGCGCCCTGACCCGCCAATCCCGCGAACAGATGTTTTCGGTGTTTCCAGACCTTCGCAGCCACAGCGCCGCCTTCGGAGACACCGCGCGGCTTTGCCTGAAACCCCACGAGGCCCAGGTGCTGGCGGCATAATCCTGTCTTACCGTTACGCGGTTTTTTGAAGCGGCGCGCCTTGGCGGGCCAAAGACCATTGCAGCACAGCCGCGCCAAAGGCTGCAAACAGTGGGCGCGAGACCGGGTCATTCGCCGCATCCCATTCCGGATGCCACTGCACCGACAAGGTAAAGCCTGGCGCATCCTTAATGAAAATCGCCTCGGGCGTGCCATCGGGCGCATAGCCATCAATCACAACCCGCGCGCCCGCAGTCTTGATGCCCTGCCCATGCAAGGTGTTGGTCATCACCTCTTGCGCGCCCATCAGCGTGTGAAACACGCCGCTTTGCGAAAACGTCACCTTGTGGCGCAGCGCAAACTTCTCTTCCAGGGTGCCCTCAGGCGGCATTCTGTGGTTCAGACGGCCCGGCAGATCCCGGATCTCGGGATACAGCGTTCCGCCCATGGCCACATTGACCTCCTGAAACCCGCGGCAGATGCCAAGAAACGGCTGCCCCCGGTCGACGCATTGGCGCACCAACGGCAACGTGATCGCGTCCCGCGCCCGGTCAAAGGTCCCATGCGCATCGGTTTCCGCTTCACCATATTCTTCGGGATGCACATTCGGGCGACCGCCCGTCAGCACGAACCCGTCACATGTCTCCAACAACTCATCGACACCGACATAGCGCGGATCCGCCGGGATCAGCAGCGGCAGGCAGTTCGAGACCTCCGACACCGCCTCGGTATTCATAGTGCCGCCCGCATGGGTCGGATAGCTGTCGTTGATCAGATGGGAATTTCCGATGATGCCGACGATGGGGCGCGTCATGAACCGCTCTTCTTTTGCGTTGTTTCACACAAAATATAGGGACAGGCCCGCCGCCGCAACACCCATCCCCTGCGTCACGGCGCAGCTGCGTGTGCCCGATTGCACAAACAGCAGGCGTTTGCGTCAGGCTTCGCCGGTCAATCCTGCGGCCGCCAACCCCGCCAATGCAGCATTGGCATCATTGTCCGACGAGTCCCCGGTCACCCCGACAGCCCCGATCACTGCTCCGTCTTCATCGCGCACCAGAACGCCCCCCGGTACAGGAACGACCTTGCCGTCAAAAAGCCCGTTCATAGCCGTCATGAAATAGTGCTGAGATTCGGCCCGCGCCATCTGCGCCCCGCCCGCCATGCCCAGCATGACCGATCCATAAGCCTTGCCGAATGCAATCTGAAACCGCCCCGGCGACGCCCCGTCTGACCGCTCAAAGGCTTTCACGTGCCCCCCCGCATCCAGAACGACCACCGACAGCGGCTTCATGTCCTGCGCGACGCCATGGGCCAATGCTTCGCGCACGGTGGTGCGTGCCTGTTCCAGTGAAATTGCCATCCTAGTCCCTTTCTTCTCTTTCAAAATACTCTCGGGGGTGAATTGCGCCTCAGGCGCAAGAGGGGGCAGACAGCCCCCTCCCCTTTACCCTTGATGTGTTGCTTTCCATTCCAGACGCCGGGCGTGCAGCACTGGTTCCGTATATCCCGACGGCTGCACGCGACCTTTGAACACCAGATCACTGGCCGCCTGAAACGCCACGCCGTCGAACCCCGGCGCCATTGGCACATAGGACGCATCGCCGTCATTCTGACGATCGACCACAGCCGCCATTTTTCGCATCGCTGTCATCACCTGACCGTCATCAACCACACCATGGTGCAGCCAATTGGCCAGCGCCTGGGACGAGATCCGGCAGGTCGCGCGGTCTTCCATCAGCCCGACATCGTGAATGTCCGGCACTTTCGAACAGCCAACGCCCTGATCGACCCAGCGCACGACATACCCAAGGATGCCTTGGGCGTTGTTCTCAATCTCCTGCGCGATTTCATCGTCGCTCAGATTGCGCCCGACCATGACCGGGATGGTCAGCAGATCACCCAGCGACCCACGCGCGCCGCCGGCCTTGATCTCATTCTGCCGGGCAAACACGTCAACCTCATGATAATGCGTCGCGTGCAGTGTTGCGGCCGTCGGTGACGGAACCCAGGCACAGTTCGCCCCCGCTTGCGGATGACCAATCTTGGCCTCCAGCATATTCGCCATCAGATCCGGCATGGCCCACATGCCCTTGCCAATCTGCGCCTTGCCCTGCAACCCGCAGGCCAGTCCGATATCGACATTGCGATCCTCATAAGACGTGATCCACGGCGTCGATTTCATTTCACCTTTGGGCAGCATCGGCCCGGCCTCCATCGAGGTATGGATTTCATCCCCGGTGCGGTCCAGAAAGCCGGTGTTGATAAATGCAACCCGGTCTTTGGCGGAGCGGATGCATTCTTTCAGGTTCACACTGGTGCGACGTTCTTCGTCCATGATGCCCAGTTTCACGGTGTTGCGTGGGAGACCAAGGATGTCTTCGACCATATCGAATATCTCAACCGCAAAGGCGACTTCTTCGGGGCCGTGCATCTTTGGTTTCACAACATAGACCGAGCCATGCAGGGAATTGCCACCATCCCGCTGCAGATCATGCATTGCGATCATCGCGGTGCAGAGCGCATCCAGCAGCCCTTCGCCAATTTCAAGCCCCTCGGCGTCCAATACAGCCGGGTTGGTCATCAGATGGCCGACATTGCGCACCAACATCAGCGACCGACCCTTCAGCGTCAGCGCACTGCCATCCGGAGCGGTAAACGTCAGATCATCGGCCAGCACCCGGTCAAAGGTCTTGCCGCCCTTGGACACGCTTTCCTTCAGATCGCCGCGCATCAGGCCCAGCCAGTTGGTATAGGCCAGCACCTTGTCTTCGGCATCGACAGCCGCGACGCTGTCTTCGCAATCCATGATGGTCGACATGGCGGATTCCAGAACCACATCCGCGATATGGGCCGGGTCGTCCTTGCCGATCGCATGGCTTGCGTCAAGGATGACGCGCAGATGCAGGCCATTGCAAACAAACAAAAGTTCGTCGATGTCGCCACGGTGCCCGGCATACTGCGCCGGATCAGCCAACCGCACAGCCCCCGACGTCGTCGAAAATACAGGCCCGTCCGCATCCACTTGAAGACCATTTACGTCCGTCCAGCTGGCCCCGTTCAGAGGCACCGCTTTGTCCAGATGGGCCTTGGCCCAGGCCACAACCCGCGCGCCCCGCGCCGAATCATATCCGCCCCCCGCTGGCAAATCACCCAGCGCGTCCGTTCCGTAAAGCGCATCATACAGCGATCCCCACCGCGCATTCGCAGCGTTCAGCGCAAAACGCGCATTGGTGATCGGCACAACAAGCTGAGGACCGGGCACATGGGCGATCTCGGGATCAACACCTGTTGTCTCAATCTCAAAATCCGCATCTTCCGGCACAAGATACCCGATCTCGCGCAGGAAGGCTTCATAGGCCGCCGCATCATGGTCCTGCCCTTGACGCGCCATATGCCAGGCATCGACCCGGCTCTGGATGTCTGCGCGAGCGGCCAGAAACGCGCGGTTCTTTGGCCCTAGTTCCGTTGTCATCTGCGCCAGGCCGGCCCAGAAATCATCCGCTGACACGCCTGTTCCCGGCAAAGCCTGCGTTTCGATGAAATCCACCAGCTCGGTCGCCACCTGCAACCCTTGCTTTTCCACCCGATCCGTCATCGCGGCCTCCTCTTCGAACTACCCCTGCCTAGAACGGCAACCAATCTCGCCCTGATTAGAACAAAAGTTTCCGATAGGCAACACGGTGGTCAAAAAGGTTTACCAATTCTCCAAGGCGCACTTTCAAGATTGTCCGAACCTTTGGCAGAAGGCGCGAAATCCATGCAAGCGATGCTGCAAAATCCGGTCCCTTGCAGCCTTCGCGCGCGACCTCTACGGTCCGCATCAACACCGGTTCAAAGCTTCAAGGACATGCCATGCGCGACGCTGCACCGAAGACGATCTATCTGAAAGACTACACACCCTTTGGCTATATGATCGACGCGGTCGAACTGACCTTTCGCCTTGATCCCACCGCCACCCGTGTCCTGAGCCGCATCGCGTTTCGCCCCAACCCGGACGCAAGCGATAACCGGTTTTTCCTCTATGGGGAAAACCTGAAGCTGATTTCGGCCACCATCGACGGCAACCCCGTCGACCTGCGCGCGGTCGATGACGGGATCGAAGCCGATGTGCCCGATGCCCCCTTCGTGTGGGAGGCCGAGGTCGAGATCAATCCGCAGGCCAACACAGCGCTGGAAGGGCTGTACATGTCCAACGGCATGTACTGCACCCAGTGTGAGCCCGAAGGCTTTCGCAAGATCACCTACTACCCGGACCGCCCCGATGTGATGGCCACCTTCGACGTGCGGATCGAAAGCGATCTTCCGGTGATGCTGTCCAATGGCAATCCGGGCACCGTCGGTGAGGGTTTTGCCGAATGGTCCGACCCCTGGCCAAAGCCCGCATATCTGTTCGCTCTGGTCGCAGGCGATTTGGTGGCCCACCCGGATCAGTTCACCACAAGTTCCGGCACTGATGTCAGCCTGAACATCTGGGTGCGCCCCGGCGACGAAAACAAATGTGCCTTCGGGATGGAAGCGCTCAAGAAGTCGATGTCATGGGACGAAGAGGTCTATGGGCGCGAATACGATCTGAACACGTTCAACATCGTTGCTGTCGATGACTTCAATATGGGCGCGATGGAAAACAAGGGGCTGAACATCTTCAACTCCTCTGCGGTTCTTGCCAGCCCCGAAACCTCGACCGATGTCAATTTCCAGCGGATCGAAGCGATCATTGCGCACGAGTATTTCCACAACTGGACAGGCAACCGCATCACCTGCCGCGACTGGTTTCAGTTGTGCCTGAAAGAGGGGCTGACCGTTTTCCGCGATGCCCAGTTCACGTCGGACGTGCGCTCAGAACCCGTCAAGCGCATACAGGACGTGATCGATTTGCGCGGGCGTCAGTTTCCGGAAGACAATGGGCCTTTGTCGCATCCAGTGCGACCCGAAAGCTTTCAGGAAATCAACAACTTCTACACCGCGACCGTCTATGAGAAAGGCGCCGAGGTGATCGGCATGCTGAAACGTCTGGTCGGCGATGCTGCCTATGCCGAAGCGCTGGAGCTGTATTTCGCGCGCCATGACGGTCAGGCCTGCACCATCGAAGACTGGCTCGCTGTGTTTCAGGATGTCACCGGGCGCGACCTGACGCAGTTCAAGCGCTGGTATTCGCAATCGGGCACGCCCCGGTTGGCGGTCGAAGAGTCCTTTGCCGATGGCACCTATACGCTGACCTTTACGCAATCGACACCATCCACTCCGGGCCAGCCCGACAAAGCGCCTCAGGTGATCCCTGTTGCCGTCGGGTTGTTGGGTCAGAACGGCGACGAAGTTGTGCCGACACAGGTGCTCGAGATGACCGAGGCCACGCAGTCGTTCACCTTTGAAAACCTGCCCAGCAAACCGGTTGCATCGATCCTGCGCGGGTTTTCAGCCCCTGTAATCCTTGAACGATCGACCCAAGCCGCAGAACGCGCGTTCCTGCTGGCGCATGACACCGACCCGTTCAACCGCTGGGAAGCGGGCCGCAGCCTTGCCAGCGAGACCCTGATCGCCATGGCAACCGAAGACGCCGCACCAGATGCCGCCTATCTGGATGGCATTCTTGCCGTTCTGCGCGATGACGGTTTGGATCCGGCCTATCGCGCGTTGATGCTGGGCTTGCCGGGTCAGTCCGAACTGGCCGGGGCGCTGCATGAGCGCGGCATCACGCCTGACCCGATGGCGATCTGGCAGGCGATCGAAACGATGAAACAGGCCATGGCCCAGACCGCGCAAGACACCCTGCCGCGGATTTATGCCGATATGCAGATCGACGGAGAATACCGCCCGGATGCCGAGCAATCCGGCAAGCGCGCTTTGTCCGGTGGGGCTTTGGCGCTGATGTCGCGGCAGGATGGCGGGGCGCAGGCGGCAGCGCAATATGGTCAGGCCGACAACATGACCCAGCAACTGTCGGCGCTGGCCTGCTTGCTGAGTGCAGGCAAAGGCGCCGATCAACTGGCGGCGTTCTATGATCAGTGGCAGGATGACCGGCTGGTGATCGACAAATGGTTCATGTTGCAGATCACCCAAGCCAGCCCCGACGCGGCTGTTGAGACAGCCCGGAGGCTGACGGAACATGCCGATTTCAACTGGAAGAACCCGAACCGGTTCCGCGCGGTGTTTGGTGCCCTGTCGATGAACCACGCCGGTTTTCATAATGCGGATGGGTCGGGCTATGCCCTGCTGGCGGACTGGTTGATCAAGCTCAACCCGGTGAACCCGCAAACCACGGCGCGCATGTGTTCGGCGTTCCAAACCTGGCGGCGATACGATGCCGACCGTCAGGCGCTGATCAAGGTCCAGCTGGACCGGATTGCCGACACGCCGGACCTGTCCCGGGACGTTGCAGAAATGATAACACGGATTCGCGGAGCATAACCAAGTCGTTTGATAGCCATATGCCAGTCCCGAAAGCCACGCCCTGTCGCAACAGGTACAACGGCGGGCTTTCGGGCAAACCCATCAATAAGGGTGACGCGCCTTCGGCAAATGGGGGCCCCGCCCCGCACCATGTTGGCACGTCTGAACCGGCCTTTCCATGCGGGCAACACTGCGATAGCCTGCCCGCATGACAGACAGAAAAACTCTTCTCATCACCGGCGCCAGCGCTGGTATCGGCGCGGCAACAGCACGGCTTGCGGCCAAACGCGGTTATGATCTGGCCCTGAATTACCGCAGCGACACAAAAGGCATGCAGGCCGTTGCGGTAGACTGCGAAGCGGCTGGTGCGCGGACGCTGATCCTGCAGGCGGATGTTGCCGACCCCGACCAGATCGCGGCGATGTACGCCCAGATCGATGCCGAGTTCGGACGGCTTGATGCCTTGGTGAACAACGCGGGCATTGTAGATCAGGCGGCCAAGGTAACCGACCTGACCCACGACCGGTTGCGGCGCATGTTCGATGTCAATGTGATCGGCGCGATGCTGGTCGCAAAAGAAGCCGTGCTACGGATGCAGGCTCAGGGTGATGGCGGTGCCATCGTCAACATCTCGTCCGCTGCGGCCCGGCTTGGGTCCGCCAATCAATACGTCGACTACGCCGCGTCCAAGGCCGCTGTCGATACCTTTACCAAGGGGCTGAGCGACGAGGTTGCGGCCGACAACATCCGCGTCTGTTCCCTGCGCCCCGGCCTGATCGATACCGAAATCCATGCTAAGGGCGGCGATCCGGATCGCGCCGCGCGGCTGGCGCACAACGTCCCGATCCAGCGCACCGGCAGCCCCGAAGAAGTGGCGCGCGCCATCCTGTTCCTGCTGTCCGATGACGCATCTTACGTCACCGGCACAACTCTGGATGTGACAGGCGGACGATAGTGGTTGCCCCCCTGACGTTTCAGCGCGAGGCCCGCACGCCGGGCCTCCAGTTCGCTTTGATCGCGATTTATGCCGTGCTGACGGTGCTGGTCTATGTCTATGACGCCGCATTCTGGGTCATCGCGCTGCTGATCCTGCCGACACTTCCGGCGTTGTTCGACCTCTATACCAACCCCGTGTCCACGCTGACCTTGGGCGCAACGACATTGGACTGGGCCAATGGCAGGCGTCACGGCAGCCTGAACCTTGCTGACATCGACCACATGCGGTTCGACACCCGTTGGGATTTCTCGGTGCGTGCCACGGCCATTCTGAGCAACAAAACCAAACAACGCCTGCCGCAGCCCTGCATGCCGCCACATCTGTCTTTGGAGCAGGCGTTCCAGGACCGCGGAATCAGGGTCGAACGACACCACTTCCGCGTGTTCTAAGCAGTGATCCGCCCTTATTACCTGGTGATTTGAGAACAATGCAGCCACCAGACCGGGATTGGCGACAACGTCGGCCAGACTTTGGCGGATTGCTGCTAATTTGCCCAATTTGTCTTTGGTATTCTTCTCGGGAAAGCCATCTTTAGGCCCAATACGCAGGCAATGATGACTGCACATGATTTTACCAGTAGCCGGGTCTTTCGATGATAAACCGATCCTTGAGTACCCTTTTCCCGAAACTTGCCAGTTTCCGGCGGGCTTTCGTTCAGCGACCTGCAGCCGTGCTGGCGCTGCCTGCCCCGAAACCGCAGCGCAGCACACTACCAGACCTGAGCTTACTGGACATCCCGATCCGCGATCTCAGCAGCGACGGCGCCGCAGCCCGCGCCGCCTTTGCCCGTGGTCAGTTCCTGGCGCGTCAGGACCGGTGGGAAGACTTGTCAGGCGAAATCATGAGTGCTGACGCCGACCGTCAGAAAACCCCTGCCGGTATGCCGATCGCTGATCTGATGGCCTACGGAGCCCGGGCGGACGTGGTTCAGGCTGCCGAGCATGCACTGTTCGAAGAACGCCCCGCCAATGACACCCCGCTGGTCGACGGCATCGCTGCGTTGGAACAGATCCGCAGTGAGTTTTCAGATGACCCGTATATCACCGCCATTGTCGCAATGACACATGTCGACATAGGTTGGACATGGCGCGGCAGTGGTCAGAACAGCGTACTTCCGCAACTGAACCGCGACCGCTGCGTTGCCCATTTCGACCGCGCTTTCGAAATTCTGAACCCCTTCTGCGGTATCGAATTGAACAGCCCACTAATTGCCAGCACACGCTGCGCGCTTCTTGCAGGAAGCCGCGATCCGTTGCCGCGTCTGGCCGATGACTATGAGGATCTGATCGACCTCGACCCTGAAAATCACCGCCCGATGCGCGCCCTTGGCAACCACATGCTGCCGCAATGGTTCGGGACTTATGGCGCCCTTGATCTGGAAGCCCGCCGCACCGCTGCCCGCACGCAAGATATCTGGGGGGCCGGAGGATACACATGGGTCTGTTTTGATGCCATGGCACAGGATGAACGCGTCTGTGAAGTGATCGACACCGAGTTCTTCATCGAAGGACTGCGCGATATCGTAAAAGCACGCCCCGATCAGGAAACCGTCAATCTGCTTGCCGCGTTCTGTGCCGTAACGCTCAGATCCCAGGAAGGCCTTGATATCAATTCAGATCTCGCCCGCTTTCAGATTGCCGACTGTGCGTCATGGTTGATCCGCGACCACCTGACCGAGCTGCATCCGCTGATCTGGGCGCACGCTTCGGAAGGCTTTGACAACAATGCCCGCATCATGTCCCCCAGCCGGTTCGCCGCGCGCGGCAGGTCGCACGGGCTGATGGCCATCGCTGAACAGTTCCGGGACGATATTGATCGCGGGTTGCGCGTGACCTTCACACCGGATGGCCCACAGGTCGGGCCTGCATAATCAAACCAATTGACGCCCTCAGGGCCCGACTGCATTTCATTGCCTCTTGCCCAGCCGCGCCACCGCGCCTAGAACGCTCGGGATCCAGATATACAAGAAGGCACGCCCATGCTTGACCTGACTTACGACATGCCAAAACCCAAAATCATCGCCGGAGCCAAGCACGATTGGGAACTGGTGATCGGCTTAGAGGTCCACGCGCAGGTCAGTTCGAACGCGAAACTGTTTTCGGGCGCCTCGACTGCATTCGGAGCCGAACCGAACTCCAACGTCTCGTTTGTGGACGCTGCCATGCCCGGCATGTTGCCCGTGATCAACGAGTATTGCGTCGAACAAGCGGTGCGCACCGGGTTGGGCCTGAAGGCCGACATCAACCTTGTAAGTGCCTTTGATCGCAAGAACTATTTCTATCCCGACCTGCCGCAGGGCTATCAGATTTCGCAGCTGTACCACCCCATCGTGGGCGAAGGCGAAGTGCTGGTGGAACTGGGCGACGGAACCGCACGTCAGGTGCGGATCGAACGCATCCACTTGGAGCAGGATGCCGGAAAATCCATTCACGACATGGATCCGCACATGTCCTTTGTTGACCTCAACCGGACTGGTGTGGCGCTGATGGAGATCGTGTCGCGGCCTGACATTCGCGGACCGGAAGAAGCTGCGGCTTACGTGACCAAGCTGCGGCAGATCCTCAGGTATCTTGGGACGTGCGATGGCAACATGCAGAACGGCAACATGCGCGCAGATGTGAACGTGTCGATCTGCCTGCCAGGAGCGTACGAGAAGTATCAGGAAACACAGGACTTTTCGCATCTGGGCACGCGGTGCGAAATCAAGAACATGAACTCGATGCGGTTCATTCAGGCGGCGATTGAAATCGAGGCGCGGCGCCAGATTGCGATTGTCGAAGCGGGTGGAAAAGTCGATCAGGAAACCCGCCTGTATGATCCGGACAAGAACGAAACGCGGTCGATGCGGTCCAAGGAAGAAGCGCATGATTATCGCTATTTCCCCGACCCCGATCTGATGCCGCTGGAGATCGAACAGGGCTGGGTGGATGACATTCAGGCCAGCTTGCCTGAGCTTCCGGATGAGAAAAAATCACGCTTTATCAATGACTTCTCTCTGTCTGATTATGATGCATCGGTGCTGACAGCCGAGGCTGAAAGTGCGGAATATTTTGAGTCCGTTGCGGAAGGGCGCGATGGGAAACTGGCGGCGAACTGGGTGATCAATGAGCTGTTTGGGCGGCTGAAGAAAGACGACCTTGATATCACCGACAGCCCGGTGTCACCGGCGCAGCTGGGTGGGATTATCGAGCTGATTTCGGCCGAGACGATCTCGGGCAAAATCGCCAAGGACCTGTTTGAAATCGTGTTTAATGAAGGCGGTGATCCTGCTGTAATCGTTGAAGAACGTGGAATGAAGCAGGTCACGGATACGGGCGCGATCGAGGCCGCTTTGGACCAGATCATCGCTGATAATCCGGCGCAGGTTGAGAAGGCCAAGGTCAATCCCAAGCTGGCTGGATGGTTCGTTGGGCAGGTGATGAAAGCGACGGGTGGCAAGGCCAATCCCAAGGCGGTCAATCAACTGGTCGCGCAGAAGCTGGCACAGTGATTTGACCGTTTTGTACAGACCCTGAGAGGGGGTTTGTCCGTTTTGTACACTCTGAAAACAGCGCAGACCCCGGAGCTGATCCGGGGTCTGCGCTGTTTCCTGCGATCCCCGGTCAGTCCGGAAAGATCACGGTCAGTGACCGGCCTTCAAAACCATGGCCACATACAGCGCCGTGACGATCTGATTGACCAGTTCCTTGTCGAGCCCAAGGCACGATGCGCCATAGGCACCGGCAAGCCCGGCATAGATTGTCTTGTGCGACCAGAGGATGCTGATCTGTTTTGTAATCCACTCTTTCATCGGAAGTCCTTTCCGTTAAACTGAGTGGGGCCCCACCGAAGGTCTGCTTCGGCCTCAATTGATGAGATCAATCTGGCGACTTGGCGGGGCAATTGCGTTGTGCAATTGTTGCAGCATTCCGGTTGTGGCGAATTGCGAAAGGTTGTGGAAAGTTGTTGGACCGCGTGGCCTTTGGCGCATTGGTAAAGCGAAAGCGCGGTCAAAAACGCCTGACGCAACAGACATTGGCAGAAGATGTGTTTGGCGATTCGTCGCGAAAGGCCGATATCTCCCGAATTGAAAACGCCAAGGTTGAGCCGCAGGAAGCGACCATTCAGAAATTGTGCAAGGTGCTGGGCATATCTGAAGCCGAGATGGCCCCGATCCGCAGCTTTCGCCCGGCTGCCCAACTGGATCAGATCCCGACGCTAAGCCGCGATGATCTGGAATTGCTGGCCTCGCGATTTGGGGCGGAAACCCCGCATGATCAAAGTGATGGTCAGTTACGGGAGTTTCTGACGTCAAAAGCGCAGGAGTATCGAAAGCTGCGCGGCCAGATTGCAGAGCTGAAAGGTCTTTCAGCGCGAATCGATAATGTGCGCGGGACGGCGGAGGGTGCGCTTGATAACGGCGATTTCGACGGGGCCAAATCGCTTTTACAGGACGCGCGGGAAATCATCCAAGATCAGATTCGCGAACCGTTGGAAATCAATGCGACTTTGATGGAGCGTCAGGCAGATATTGCCTTGCTGCAAGGCGATGCCGAGCAGGCCTATGTCCTATTCAAGGCCGCTGCCGACAGTTTTGCCGGGATTGATCCACTGGACCCGGCGCGGCGAAAGATTTTGAGATACTTTGAAATTCTGTGGAAGCACGGCTTGCGTTACGGGGGCGACGGGTTGGCGCGGGCAGAGGCGTTGGTGCGCCCGATTTTGACAGACGACCTGCTGTCCGCAGATGGGTGGCTGTGGGCCGCCGGGCAAAATACCCTCGCCGCCGCGCTTCAAGAGCAAGGTATCCGCACGGGTGGGGCAGAAGGGGTGGCGTTGTTGGGACAGGCCGTTGACGCCTATCGCGATGCGCTCACCGTGTACACCCGCGCTGAGCATCCGGTGGACTGGGCGATGACGCAGAACAACCTCGCCAACGCGCTTGTGCAGCAAGGCATCCGCACGGGCGGTGCAGAGGGGGCGGTTTTGTTGGGACAGGCCGTTGACGCCTATAACGCAGCGCTGACCGTTTACACCCGCGCAGAGCATCCGGTGGACTGGGCGATGACGCAGAACAACCTCGCCATCGCGCTCAGGAATCAAGGCACCCGCACGGGTGGTGCAGCGGGGGCGGTTTTGTTGGGACAGGCTGTTGAGGCCTATCGCGCCGCGCTGACCGTTTACACCCGCGCAGAGCATCCGGTGGACTGGGCGATGACGCAGAACAACCTTGGCGGCGCGCTTGAGGCGCAAGGTACCCGCACAGGCGGTGCAGAGGGGGCGGTTTTGTTGGGACAGGCCGTTGAGGCCTATCGCGATGCGCTCACCGTGCGCACCCGCGCAGAGCATCCGGTGCACTGGGCGGGGACGCAGAACAACCTCGCCGTCGCGCTTCAGGCGCAAGGCATCCGCACAGGTGGTGCAGAGGGGGCAGCTTTGTTGGGACAGGCCATTGACGCCTATCGCGATGCGCTGACCGTGTACACCCGCGCAGCGCATCCGGTGCAATGGGCGATGACGCAGTTTAACCTTGCGATTGCCGAACAAGGGATTGCGCAGCATGACAGTTGTGAAGACCCTGAACCGCAATTGCGGGCGGCGTTGGGTCATGTAGAGGCCGCGCTGGAGGTCTTTGACCCCGTGCACATGCCGTATAATCACGACAAGGCCTTGGCGTTGCGCGAGTGGATTCAGGCGGCGTTGGACGGGCATGGTGGGTCGGCGTCGGGGGACGCGGGCGGCGAGGCGTAGACTCGTGACGTTACGTTCCGTGGCGCAGGGCCGGTTCGACCCCTGTTTTTGGAATGTATTTTCCCAATTCTGACGTAATTCGCCGCAAATTCACCGTTTTCTGCGAGCATCGGGATGACAGTATACCTGTGACACCCGGTCCTGTGACGCTGCTTTGGACCGGCCGTTGGAACAGGCTTTGACGGCCGGCGGAGTGTTTTTCGCCGGATGTGTGTAGTAACGAGTGGGGGATCGACAGGTGTTAGATCACGTGGCTTTTGGCGCTTTGGTGAAACGAAAGCGTGGCGAAAAGAAACTTTTATCGATCAATCTGGCGGAAGACGTGTTTGGCGACCCCAAACGGCGGCGTCATCTTGCGAAGATCGAAAACGCGCTGGTGCTGCCCGACCCCGAGACGGTTCAGAAACTGTGTGCGGTGCTGGAGATCAGTGAGGCCGAGATGGCCGAGATCCGCAATTTCCGGCTGGTGACGCAATTGAACCAGATCCCGGCGCTGGACCGGGACGAGCTGGACCTGCTGGCGTTTCATTTTGGCGCGGAGCGGGCGCATGATCAGAGCGAAAACGAGTTGCGGTCGTTCCTGACGCTGAAGGCGCAGGCGTATCGCAGTCTACGGCGGCGGGTGGCGGATCTGGCCGGGGTGTCGGCGCGGATCGATGCGGTGCATGCGGCGATCGAGACGGCGTTGGAGTGCGGTGACTTTGAGGCGGCCAAGGGGTTGCTGGTGGAGGCGCGCGAAGGCGCGGCGGATGCGAGCGTCGAGACGCTGGAGATCACTGCCAAGCTGATGGAACGGCAGGCCGCGATTGCGTTGTTGCAGGGCAAGGTCCGTCAGGCGCAGTCGCTGTTGTCGAGCGCGGCGGAGAGCTTTTCAAGCGTAGATCCGCAGGAACCGGCGCGGCGCAAGATCTTTAGATACGTGGATATTCTGTGGGATCACGGGTTGCGGTTTGGCGGCGACGGGCTGACGCGATCAAAAGCGATGCTGCGGATGGTGCTGACGGATGATCTGAAGGACCTGAACAGCTGGCTGTGGGCGGCGGGGCAGAACGCGCTGGCCGTGGTGCTGTCGGATCAGGGCGGGCGGCTGGATGGCGCGCCGGGAACCGAGCTGATCGGGGAGGCTGTCGTGGCCTATCGCGCGGCGTTGTCGGTTTATACGCAAGCCGATTACCCGGTGGAATGGGCGATGGCGCAGAACAATCTGGGCACGGCGTTGTCGGACCAGGGCGAGCGCACCGAGGACCCGGAAGGCGCGGCGTTGCTGGCCGAGGCGGTGGACGCCTATCGCGCGGCGCTGGAAGTTTACACCCGCGCCGATCACCCGACCGAATGGGCGATGGCGCAGAACAATCTGGGCGCGGCGTTGCAGGAGCAAGGCACCCAGACGGAAGGCGCCGATGGTGTGGCGGTGCTGGAACAGGCGGTTGAGGCCTATCGTGCCGCGCTGTCGGTGCGGACGCGGGATGACAATGCTGTCGGCTGGGCGATGACCCAGGAAAACATGGCAATTGCGGAACAGGCAATTGCGATGCATGACGCCAACCCCGATCCGCGCCCCCATCTGAGCGCGGCGCTTCAGCATGTCGAGGCGGCCCTGGGGGTTTATGACTCGGATTACCTGCCTGCGGTTCACGACACCGCCACGACGTTGCGCGACGGGATCCGGGCGGTTTTGATGTAAGGTCACGGCGCGCCCTTTGCGGGGTGCTCTGGACGGTACCGGGTCGTCGGGCTAAGCCGGTCGTGCAACACTTTGGAGGTGTCATGACCGCGCCCTTTACCTCAGCCCCGATGCGGGTTCTGCCCGACTGGATCGATTATAATGGCCATCTGAACATGGCCTATTACAGCGTGCTGTTTGATCAGGGCGCTGAGGCGATGTTTCACACCGGCATTTTCGGCAAGGAGTATCGCGAGACCCGTGGGTTCACGACGTTTTCGGCCGAGTTTCACGTCTGTTACCTGCGCGAACTGCATGAAGGCGATGCGGTTTATGTGACGACGCAATTGCTGGATTTTGACGCCAAGCGGTTTCATTTTTATCAGGAACTCTACCACGAAGACGGATGGCTGTCGGCCACTGGCGAGGGGTTGGGGTTGCACATCGATCAGAGCGGGCCGCGCGTTGCCGCGATGCCGGATGATGTGCAGGACAAGCTGGCCGCGATGCTGAAAGAGCATTCCGCCCTGCCCCATCCCGAGCGCGCGGGTCGGCGGATCGCAATTCCCGGCGGGCGGTTTGATTAGAGGGGGGCGCTGCCCCCGTCCCCGATTAAATCGGGGACTTCCCCCGGAGTATTTTGAAAGAGAAGAATTAGAGGCTATGCCACGAGCGCGGGCGTGAGCCGGATCAGCGTGGGTTTGTCTGCGTCAAAGGCAGCGCGAACGGTTTTCTGCATGTCGTCGAGCGTTTCGGGGGCTTCGTAACCTGCACCATAGGCGCGCGCCAGCAGGTCGAAATCGGGGTTTTTCTGGATCACTGCATTGGGCGCAATCTGGGCGGCGACCATACTGGATTCGATGGCGCCGAGTTTGCCATTGTCCCAAAGGATAATCGGCAAAGGCAGTTGCAGTTCCACCGCCGTTGCGAGTTCGTTGCAGGTGTATTGAAAGCCATAATCCCCGGCGATGGCCATCGTCGGCTTGCCTGCGCGCGCAACGGCGCCGCCAATGGCAGCGGGCAGCCCATATCCCAATGTGCCAAAGCCGGTGGGGTGGTGCCAGTGGCCGGGACGGTCCATATCCCAGACCTCTTTCGCGGCATAGGCGAATTGGGTCATGTCGGAATAGATCATGGTGTCTTCGGGCAAGCAGGCGCGCAGGGCGCCGGCGACCGGTCGGATATGGGGATAGTCGGCGTCAACCTCGGCGCGCCACTGGGCGCGGGCCTGAGCGACCTCGGCCTGCGTCCATCCCGAGGATGCGCGGGCAACGCCCATGTCGCGCAGATCGCTGAGGAACAGGTCGGCGTCGTAGCGGATCTTGAGGTCGGCGCCGTTCTGATCGCCAAGCGGGTCGGCATCAATATCGACACGCACCAGCGGCGCGGACTGGCCCAGTTTGGCGCGCCAGAGATCGACCTCGGCCAGTTCGGTGCCGACGGCAATCACGAGATCGGCGCTGGCGATGACATCGGCGCTGCCCGGGCGGGCCAGATTTGAGCCGAAGAAATGGCGCGCGTCAGGTGCCACGAGTCCGCGCCCGGCATAGGTCACGAAGGACGCGGCTTGCGTGTCTTGCAGGAGATCTGCGACAGCGGATGCGTCGCGCACGCCGCCGCCAAAAATGAACATCGGACGTTTGGCCGTGCGCAACAGGGTTTGAACCGGCGCAAGATCGCTGTCGCGCAGCCGGGATCGGCGGATCTGATGCGCGGTCGGGGCCGGTTCTGCATTTGCTTCGAGAACGGCGATGGGAACCGAGATCGATTTTGGCCGTGGGCGGGTGGCATGGTCGAGCTCAAGCAATGCCCGGTCGATCAGCTGGTAGGCCGCCTGGGCGCTACGGGCCTCAACCGCCCAGTCGCTGACGGTTTCAGCTGCGGCGCGCTGGTCTTTCATCTGGTGAAGCTGGCCTTTGCGAGCGGCCGTTTCGTCAAGGCAGCTTGAGATCACCAACATCGGGATGCTGTCGGAATAGGCCTGCCCCATCGGGGTCATGATGTTGGTGAGCCCTGGTCCGGTGATCACATAGCACACGCCCGGGCGACCGCTGGCACGGGCGTATCCGTCGGCCATGAAGCCGGCGCCCTGTTCGTGGCGGGCCAGAACATGGGTGATGCCGGCTTGTTCGATGCCGCGATACAGCTCTTGATTGTGGACACCCGGGATGCCGAAGATCGTGTCGACGCCGCGATCTTTCAACATGCGCGAAATCTGTACGCCAAGGGGGCGGTCTGTGTCAGGCATCAGGCCCTCCAGAAATGAATTGTGAACAGGGCGAAGACGACCATCAGTTCAAGCCGGCCAATCAGCATCGCGGCTGTGAGCATCCATTTGGCGGTGTCGTTGAGGGTGCTGAAATTGCCCGCCGGGCCGATGATGTCGCCAAGGCCGGGGCCAATGTTGGCCAGTGCCGTGGCCGCGCCCGAGATCGAGGTGATCATGTCGAGACCGGTCAGGGACAGGCCCCAGCTGAGCGCGCCCAGGGAGACGACGAAGAACATGAAGAACGAAATCACCGAGCTGAGCACGTCGGGGCCAACGGGGCGGCCTTCGAACCTGGGGGTGAAGATGCCGGACGGGTTGCGGATCAGTCGGATCTGGGCGCGGATCGACGAGAACAGGATCTGGTAGCGGAAGATCTTGACCGAACAGGCGGTTGATCCGGCGCAACCGCCAATCAGGCCGATGAAGAAGAACACCATGATCAGGAAACTGCCCCATTGCATGTAATCCACGCTGGCATAGCCGGTGCCCGAGATGATCGAGGTGATATTGAACAGGGCCTCACGAAACGCCCGTTCCCAGTGATGTGGGAAGGTCGAGGTGAGGACGGCAGTGGTAACAAGGACGAGGATCAGGATGGTCAGCACGAAAGCGCGGACCTGACTGTCGCGCAGCAGCGGGCGGCCATGGCCGTTGATCAGCTGGACGTAGCGTACAAAGGGCAGCGCGGCGGCGATCATGAAGATCGAGGCGGCATATTCGGGGGCGCCGGAGAACGTGCCAAAGGAGGCATCATAGTTGGAAAAGCCGCCTGTTGAGACGGTTGTCAGGGCGTGCACGATTGCGTCGAACCAGGACAGTCCAAGCACCAGGTAGGTTAGGATGCAGGCGATGGTGATGGCGACGTAGATGGTCGAGATCTGGCCCGCGATCTGGGTGGCACGGGGCAGGATTTTTCCCATGGTATCAAAGCCTTCCGAGCGGAAGATCTGCATCCCTCCAACCCTGAGTTCGGGCAGGAACACCATGGCGACGACAATGATGCCGACGCCGCCCAGCCATTGCAGGATACCGCGCCACAGCAGCAGCCCGTCGGGCAGTGTATCAAGGCCCGAGATCACCGTGGAGCCGGTGGTGGTGAGACCGGACATGGCTTCGAATATTGCGTCGACCACCCGTAGTTCGGTTTCGCCCAGGATAAAGGGGATCGCGCCGAAGATCGGCAGGGCGACCCAGACCCCGGTGGTCAGGATAAAGGTTTGCTGGATTGTCAGGCCTTCGCGCACGCCGTTCTGACAACTGATGGCGATCAGGCTGCCGATCAGCACGGTGACGATGCCGCTTTCCAGAAAGACGTGCCATTCGCCCCGCCCTTCATAGAGGTCGACCAGCATCGGCAGCACCATCACGGCGCCAAGCATGGCGACGAGCAGGCCGATGACATATCCGACGGGGCGCAGGTCCAACATGGCGGCAGCGTTGGCGCGACCGGCAGGCCGTGTCAAGATCAGACCGGGCGTTGAGGGGGCGCGAGCAGATCACTGAAGACGAAGGCCGGGATCTGGGTTCGGTCAAGACCCATGGCGATCAGCTGCGCGTCCGACAGGGAATCAAGCGCTATGAGGTCATGCAGGCGATCACGATAGGCCAGACCCGCGTTGAACCCCAGTCCGAGAGAGACAAGATACAGATCAACCCGTGCCCTGAGCCCGGGCCGCAGACTGCTGATGTCGACGTGGTCGTGTTGCATTGGACGTCCTCTTGTTGGATCTTCAGAGGGTCCTCCCATCACCAGTATAGCAGGGATTCGTCACGAAAATGCTGCATCGCAGCAACGTGAGCGCTTTGGTGCCGGATTTGTCGCCCGGGGGACACGGGCACAAAAAAGGCCCGCGCAAATGGCGGGCCTTTTCATCAGACAATGCGTGGTTTTGCGTCTTATGCCTTGGAACCGGGCATTTGCGTCGGTTTGGCCGGTGTGCGACGCGCACGGGTTACCGGCTTTTTGTCAGCCGGGGCTGGTGCTGTGTCCGCAGGCTGGGCGGCGGCCTTGGGTGCGGGGGCTGCTTTTGGAGCCGCTTTTGGGGCTGCTGCCTTTGCAGGTGCAGTTTTACGTGCAGCAGGCTTAGGCGCAGGGGCTGCAGCAGCCGGTGCTTTGGGCGTTTCGGCGGTTTTGGCCGCTGGCTTTGGCTGAGCCTTCACAACTGCGGGCTTTGGTGCAGCGGGTTTTGCTGCAGGCTTGGGCTTGGCGACCGGCGTCGCGGCGGCTTTGGCAACAGGCTTGGCAACGGGTGCAGCTTCGGCCTGGGCCTTGGCAACCGGTTTGGCCGCTGGCGTTGCGGTCGGCTTTGTGGCGGTCTTTGCAACAGGTTTCGCGGCAGGCTTGGCCGCTTTGGGGGCGGGTTTGGCGGCTACCTTGGCCGCAGGTTTGGCAACCGGTTTTGCCGTCGCCTTGGGTGTCGGTTTGGCGGCGGGCTTGGCCACTGGCGCCGCTTTGGCAGCGGGGGCAGTGCCGCTTGCTGGCATCAAGGACTGGGCGATGTCAGACGGCAGAGAAATCGCGCTGTTCATTGCGCGAATCTGGATCAATGGCAGTTCCATCGCAGAGGACGCAAAGGCTTCGAACAGTTTGATCTGTGTGGCAAACGCGTTGCTGGCCATTTTGACGGCGGCGGCATGCATTTGAATCGGGTTGGTCATTGGGGTCATGTGTCTAGAACTCCGTTAGAGGGATCCGGTCGCCTCGGCCAGAACAGGTTGTTGGTCCGCCATACGCGGCCCTCCACCTGCCAGCCGCGCCCGGTTGTCGCGGGTTATGCGGGAGATCGGTTCAATCGCGGCCTGCATCACACGGTCGGGGCCATGCCCGGACCACACAGCCAGCGTGCCCGAAATGAAGGATTCGGTAAAAGCGGGTGCTTTTTCGTGAACCATGTCGTGATGTTCGTTGTCTGGCACCGACCAGATACCGGACAGGCCCATCAGCCGCATGGTAATTATGAGGGGAACATCCGCAACCATTTGGGTACAATCCCACCACAGGCGGGTCATATCGTTGGCGCGGTCAATGGCGTCATGCAGCATGCATGTCTCCGAAAATAAGGTGCAGGAACTCGTACGTAAGCATACCTTACCCGAATTGTTTTGCGCGCGCAGCATAAAATGCTGCACTGCGGCAATAACGCGACAATCCGCCGGTGCGTGGATGACATTTCAGGCCGTGAAGGGGCTTAGCCGGGGTGCACCAGCGTTCCGAACAGGCGCGGATCAAGCGAGGCAGACTGAAATGTCGGACCTTCGGTCAGGATGCTGACGGCGTCATGGCTGTGCAGGCTTTCCTGATGGCTGGCGATGATACGGAAGTCGCCAACGCGGTGGTCGGCCTGCAGTTCCTTGCAGAACAGGCGCACCGCGTCTTCGACAAAGATCGGGTTGGCGGCGTTGAGTTCGGCAAAGGCCTGTTCGTCTTCGCGTTTGACCATGACCTGTGTTTCGGTCGGCACGGCGCGGCGGCAGGCGTCGATCAGGTCTTCGAACCACAGGCAATTGGCGTCGCAATCCAGAACCACCGAGATCCGGGCCACCGACCGTTGTGAATGCGGCGTGGCAAGCTGGCCGCGCTGCTGACGGGCATGTTCGCTGAGCTCAAGCGAACACGGACATGTCGAGGAATAGACGTAATCGAGGTGCATCACCTTTTGGCGGACCCCGTCGGTTTCGACCAGTTCAAGCGCAATGTCGTAATACTGATAGCCCGACAGGCCCGAGCGCAGGCTTTCGACCTTCATCGGGAAGGACAGGCGCATCTGCAGGCGGGCGCCAAAGCTGTCGAGATCGGATTTGTAATCATCCAGCGCGGCTTCCATCACTTCGAAGCTGAAAGTGCGTTCGGCGTGGCGATAGAACGACCGCATGATGCGGGACATGTTGATGCCCTTCTTGTCGGCATCCAGACTGACAGTGCCAGTGACGCTGGTTTCCAGCGTCAGATCTGCACCATCGCGGCTGTGATAGCGGATAGGCAGGCGGAAGTTCGAGATGCCGACATGCTGGATCTGCTGCTGCGCGCCACGGATCAGGCTGGTGGGGCCGTTCTGCAGATCGGGCAGCGAGGCTTTGTAAGCCGGATCAACTTTGAAATCCGCCGGGTATTCACGTGCCAGGTCAGGATAGCTGACCGGCGCGGCCTCGGGCAGAAGCCGGGCGATCGAGGGGTGCAGGTCGGCAATTTCCGTCCGGGACGCGGTGGTCGCCCAAGCGCGCAAAACCTTGAGCGCGGCGGCGGCTTCGTCCTTGTCCGGTGCGCCATCCAGCGCGCGCGAATGAATGTTCATGTCCCAATTCCCCCGTCAAAGCGGTCCAGACCCAAAGATAGTCATTCCCACAGGCTGTTTCCAATAGACAAATTCAATACGTTCCAAAAGACGTTGCGGATCACCCTGAGTGGCGGATTATCGCGGGGCGGCGTTTCAGGAATGGCGCAGAGAGACAGATATTTGGCCAAAACCGGCCAGTTCGGGGTTTTTGGGGCTGATAGGTTGGATTTGGACGCAAGAGAGGTTTGCATGCACGATATCCTTGATCTGGAGCGCTATCCGCTGGATCGCCCCGATACACCGGAGTGGCAGGCATTGGTGACATCCTGCCGCGCGGATCTGGACGCAGGCGGGATGTTCAGTCTGGACGGGTTGATGGACCCGGACGTGGCCGCGGATATGGCAGTCGGGTTGCAGGCTGCGTTTGCAACCGAAAGCTTTCGGCATCAGCGCGATCACAACATCTATTTCCGCAAGTCTGTTCCGGGGCTGGCGGACGACCACCCTGCCCTGACGCGGTTTCATACCTCGAACGATACGCTGTGTGGCGATCAGGTGGCGGGCAGCGCGGCGGACCGGTTGTATCACTGGCCGATGTTCGCGCGGTTTCTGGCCGCGACGATGGGCAAGCCCGCGTTGTTCCCGATGGACGATCCGTTGGCCGGGCTGAATGTGATGTCTTACGGCGAGGGTCAGGCGTTGAACTGGCATTTCGACCGGTCTGAATTCACCACGACACTGCTGTTGCAGGCCCCGGCCGAGGGTGGCGACTTTGTGTATCGGACCGATCTGCGCCGCGACGATGACCCCAATTATGAAGGGGTCGCGCGGTTGTTGCGGGGCGAGGATGATCAGGTGCAGGTTCTCAGGCTGAAACCCGGCACGCTGAACGTGTTTCGAGGCAAGAACACGCCACACCGGGTGACGCCTGTCATGGGCGACAGGGCGCGGGTAATTTCGGTGTTCAGCTTTTTCGACACGCCCGGCGTGCGGTTTACTGACGACGAGCGGATCGGGTTTTATGGCCGCGCGGGTTAAGCGCGGCCAGTGGATCAGAGGGCGGCGTCCAGACCGGCTGTGACATCGGCGATCAGGTCCGCCGCGTCTTCGATGCCCATCGACAGGCGCACAAGGCCGGGTGTAATGCCCAGCTCGGCGCGCTGCTCTTCGCTGAGGCGCTGGTGGGTGGTGGTCGCCGGGTGGGTCACGATGCTTTTGGCGTCGCCCAGATTGTTCGAGATAACGGCCACTTGCAGCGTGTTGAGGAAGGTAAAGGCCGCCGGTTGGCCGCCCTTGAGGTCCAGCGACAGAACGGTGCCGCCCTTTTCCATCTGCCCCATCGACAGGTTATGCTGCGGATGGCTGGGGTGGCCGGGATAAAGCGCGCGGGCCAGAGCGGGGTGATCGCGCACTGCCTCGATCACCTTGAGCGCGTTGTCGGCCTGTGCATTGACCCGGAGGCTGAGCGTTTCGAGCCCTTTGAGCATGACCCACGCGGTAAACGGGCTCATCGAGCCGCCGGTGTGTTTCATGTAGGGCTCAACGGTTTTGCGGATAAACTCCTTGGTGCCAAGGATGATCCCGCCCAGCGCGCGGCCCTGCCCGTCGATGTGTTTGGTTGCGGAATAGACCACCACGTCGGCGCCCTGTTCGATGGCAGTGGAAAACACCGGGGTTGCAAAGACGTTATCGACCACGACCGTCGCGCCGACCTTGTGCGCAAGGGCCGACACGGCGCGAATGTCGATGACTTCAAGCGTCGGGTTGGACACGGATTCAAAGAATACGGCGCGGGTGTCGGGGCGCAGGGCGGCCTCCCACTGGGTCAGATCGGTGCCATCGACAAAGGTGACCTCGACTCCGTAACGGGTCAGAACCTCTTCGAGGATGTAAAGACATGACCCGAACAGCGCGCGCGAGGACACGACGTGATCGCCCGCCTTCAGCATCGCTGTCAGCGCACCGGAAACGGCCGCCATGCCAGACGCGGTGGCAAAGCCGTCTTCGGCACCCTCAAGCAGGGCAATGCGTTCTTCGAACATGCGCACGGTCGGATTGCCGTAGCGGGCATAGATGAATTCGTCATCGCCACTTTCGATAAACCGGGCTTCTGCGGCTTCGGCGCTGTCATAGACAAAGCCCTGCGTCATGAAGATCGCTTCGCTGACTTCGCCATATTGGCTGCGGCGGGTGCCACCGTGGACGGCATTGGTGCGTTTGTTCCAGTTCTCGCTCATAATTTTCTGTTCTCCTGCGGCGTGGCCAGGAACACAGGCCACGCGGCGACAAAAAAACCCCAGACGCGGTCAAGCGAAAGGGGTCTTTCATCCTGACCTTTTAGCGGTTGATTTACGTGGCCCGCAATCCGGTAACAAATCGCCACGGTGTTCCTGCGGTTGAGTTACGCCCCGGCGCAAGCGCAGTCAAGCCAAGATGCCATGTCCGCGACATGCAGCGTCACGCAGGCCTAAGCAAAGCTTCATTCGGGGGGGCAAAGATTCAGCCGTGGCATATCCACAGTGTCTTGTGAGGCGTCTGAGCGCGCCGGTTCTGATGCGTCTGGTTACAGCGCCCGACGTGGTGGCGACCTTGCGTGTGGCGGTGTGGCCGGCATGAACGCCAGCCACAGCCTTTAGCTGATGATCTTTAGCTGATGATATAATCGCTGCTGATCAGATCGGGGATATCGGCCTCGACCAGATCATCGATGCGGATTTCGTTGCCGTTATAGGACAGCGTCACAAAGCCCTTGCCGACGCCGTTGCTGTCGACCTGTTCGGCGATGGTCAGACGGGGATCGTCAAGCGAGAAGATGCCCCATTCGGACAGGTTGATCTGATCGACCCTCAGTTCGAAATCCATGATGCGGTCACGGGCGCCATCGCCTTCGACGAACATGAAGATATCGATACCGCTGCCGCCGTACATACGCTGCACGCCCGCACCATCCATAATCTCATCGTTGCCGTCGCCGCCGTACAGACGTTTGGTCGCGGCGTCGGCGATGATGACGTCGCCAAATTCGGATCCATAGATGCTTTTGATGTTGGTATAGCTGTCGCCGGTCGCAATGCCCGAGCTGTTGGACGTATCGGTCAGATCGATCCTGAGGCCTTCGGTTGCATTGGCGTAGCTGACACTGTTGCTGCCTGAGCCACCGAAATACTGGTCGGCCCCGTCGCCACCGATGAACAGATCGTTCCCGGCGCCGCCGTAAACCATATCGTCGCCAGAGCCATCGTAAATGACGTCAGCCCCGCCCTCGCCCAGAATGGTTTGACCGCCTGACCAGATCCGTTCGCCGTCAACATCCCGGAACATCGCATCGATCACATCAGCATCAGACGTTCCGTTGATGGTCGCGCCTGTGAAATCAAGCGTGGCAAACACGAAATCGCTGTCTGAAAAGCTGGCGACGTCGGCCTGAACCAGACCATCGATGCGAACCTCGTTGCCATTGTAGGAGAGTTTCAGGAAGCCTTGCGGAATACCATTGCTGTCGACCTGTTCGGTCAGGGTCAGGCCGGGCTCGGTCAGGGAGGTGACGCCCCATAGCGAGAGGTCAAGTTTGTCAACGCCGACCTCGAAATCCATGACGCGGTCTTGCGTGTTGTCGCCATCGATAAACCGGAACACATCGCTGCCCGCGCCGCCAAACATGCGCTGGGTGCCTGCGGCATCGGTTATCACGTCGTCGCCGCCTTCGCCGTTGAGGTTGGTCACGCCTTCCCCGCCGATGATCGTATCTGCGAAGTCCGAGCCGTGTACGAACTTGATATCGGTATAGCTGTCGCCGGTTGCGATTCCGGTGCTGTTGGACGAATCCACCATGTCGATGGTCAGCCCGACCAGAGAGGTTGTATAGTTCACAGTATCGCGGCCGGAGCCGCCGAAGTATGCATCCTGGCCGTCGCCTGCAAAAAACACGTCGTTGCCGCTGCCGCCAAAGACAAGATCATCGCCCGCGCCATCATAAATGATGTCATTGCCGCCCTGGCCAAGCAGTGTCTGACCGGTGTCAGCAACGCTTAGGCCGTTGATATCGCTGTAGGATCCATCGATTATGTCCACGCTTTCGGTTCCGTAGACAATCTCGCGCAGGGGGGCGGCAATCCAGGCCGCCAGATCGACATCCTCAAGCACCACAAAATCGTCACCGCCACCGTATTGGATGATGGTGTTATCTTCGGATTGAGACATCGTGACGCCGACAGGGAGCGTCTGAGGGAAAACGACAACGCCGTCGATGGTGATCAAATCGACGGCAAAATTGAACCCGGAGACGAAACTCAGGGCGTCGCCATCCGCAAATGAGAAAATCTCAAACCCATCGGTACCGGTCAGGGTCAGAAAGGTGGTCGGAGCACTTGTCATTTTTATTCTCCACTGAGCTATGGCAGCTTACTGGTTAAAGTTTTGACCACACAACCAAGTCACAAATATCGCGACAATCAGGCCTTAGAGTGGCGATTGTCGTCTCAAAAAGTATTAACAACGTTGAGATCAGTGTCCAGAATTAACGATAATTCCACCTTTCCGTGCCTCAGCGGGCCGGATCAGCCCGCTGAGTTTTTTCCGGTGATCTGATCTAGGCGAACAGGAAATCGCCGCTGGTGAGGCTGGCTACATCTGCTTGGACGAGGCCGTCGATGCGGATTTCATTGCCGTTGTAGGACACTTTGACAAAGCCCTGCCCGACCCCGCTGCCATTGACCTGTTCCGCAATCGTCAACCCGGGATCGCTGAGCGAGGTGACACCCCACAAGGACAGGTCAAGCGTGTCAACGCCCAGTTCGAAGTCCATGATGCGGTCTTGCGCGCCATCGCCATCGATGAACTGGAACACGTCGCTACCATCGCCGCCATAGAGGCGCTGGGTGCCCGCCGCGTCGGTGATCACATCATCACCGTCTTCACCATAGACTCGGGTAATGTCCGCGTTGGCGGTAATGATGTCGCCATAGTCAGATCCGTACGCAAATTTGACGTCCGTATAGCTGTCTCCGGTGGCGATGCCGGTGCTGTTGGCCGTGTTTGTCATGTCGATGACAAGGCCAGCGGTCGCATTGCTGTACAGGATGCTGTTGCTGCCGGTGCCACCAAAATACTGGTCTGCGCCATCGCCGCCATAGAACAGATCGTTCCCGGCACCCCCATCAACAATATCATCGCCGGACCCGTCGTGAATGATGTCTGCGCCATCTTCGCCCAGGATGGTCTGCCCGCCGGACCAGATCTTTTCGCCGTCGGCATCGATAAAGCTGGCATCGATCAGATCGCTGCCCGAGGTGCCGTTGATCGTTGCCCCGGCGAAATCGAGGCTGGCAAATATGAAACTGCTGCTGGTCAGGCTGGCCACATCTGCCTGAACCAACCCATCGATGCGGACTTCGTTGCCGTTATAGGACACTTTGACAAAGCCTTGCCCAACGCCGCCGCCGTTGACGTGTTCGGCAATCACAAGGCCTGCTTCGCTGAGCGAGGTGACGCCCCACAGGGACAGGTCAAGCTGGTCAACGCCCAGTTCGAAATCCATGATGCGGTCTTGTGCGCCATCGCCGTCTATCAGCTGGAACACGTCGCCGCCGCTTCCACCGTACAGGCGCTGGGTGCCCGCGCCGTCGGTGATCACATCGTCGCCATCTTCGCCGTGGATGTTCGAGACGCCTGCCCCGGCGATAATGATGTCCGCGAAATCGGAGCCGTGCACCGCCTTGATGTCGGTATAGGCGTCGCCCGCTGCGATGCCGGTGCTGTTGGCAGTATCGGACAGGTCAATGGTCAGACCGATGGCTGACCCGGTATAAAGCACGCTGTCGCTGCCGGTGCCGCCAAAGTATTGGTCGGCCCCGCCGCCACTGAAAAACATGTCTGATCCGCTGCCGCCATGAACCTCGTCTGCGCCAGCGCCATCGTGAATGATGTCATTGCCGCCTTCGCCAAGAATGATCTGGCCCTTGTCGGTGATCATATCGCCATCGAGATCGACATAAGCCGCATCGATGACATCTGCGTTGCCGGACCCGTCGACAACCACTGGCGGCGTATCTGCGATCCAGTCGTCCAGATCGACGCCCCAAAGGATGGCATAGTCATCTTCGCCGTACTGGATGATGGTGTTCCCCAGAAACTCAAAAAGGAGGATCCCGGTATAGGGCGGATCGGGATTGACGATCACGCCGTCGATTTCGACAAAATCCTCATCGGACGCAAAGCCGAAAATCCAGGCGAGGCCGTCGCCATCCAAAAGTGAAAATGTGTCAGAGTTTTCGGTGCCGACAAAAATGGCCGGAAGGCCAGAGAACGAAAATGCCATTGTAATTCCCCCACGGAATAGCGGCAGCATTGCTGCCATTTATTTAAATTTTTCACGTCACCGAGTTAAAAATCGTCACTTGAATTGAGGCAGATCGTGTTACCAAAAATACGGCAAACGTAGTGTTAACTATTGGGTATGGATGCGCGTGAGTCCAGAATTAACGAAATATTAACCTTTCGTTCTGTTGCGGGCGGGCGCGTTTCTCTTGTCGGGGGTCGGTTTTATAGCCGATGTGTTGCCGTTCAGGGGTGGCACATGGGCAAGGAAAACGGTCAGCTGTCCTGGGTGCTATGCTAAGTCGTGCATCCTTGATCCAGCGGTTCCGGTGGTCCGGGACCGGACAGAGGAAAAGGCGGTAAGCTTTGGTGTTGTCGCAAGCTGACAACCCGCCCGAGGGCAAAAGAGGCCAAGTGGGTGCAGACCACCGGAACCGGTCAGGGATGGAACACGATTCTGAGGCTGTATGGCCCACTTGAGCCGTGGTTCGACAAGACATGGCACCTGGGTGAGATCACTTGGGTGTCTGGCCCTACGACCGTTCCACCATAATCAATCCCAGTTTGCGCGCGGCATCGACGGACAGGGTGCTGGAATCCAACCCCTGTTTTTTCTGATAGTCGCGGATGGCGGACTGGGTGGCTGAGGACATCTGCCCGCTGATCGGGCCCGAATAGTAACCCCGTGCCTTGAGCGCGCGCTGCACGCTCATGATGAAATCGGGTGTCATCACGTCCGGGCACGGGATTTCGAACCGGGTTTCCTGACGCTCTTGCACGATCTTCTGAATGGTCTGGGTTTCATGCGTGGCGGGGGTTTTCACCGTACCATCGGCATAAAGTTCGGCGGGCTTCACCATGACCTGTTCGGTCACGGTTTCGATGACGGCGGGGGTTATGGTCTTGTCCCAGCAGACGTCGGACACCGTGGCGTCCGTCTGTGCGGTCTCGTCCTCGGACAGATCCTCGGGGAGCAACACGGGTGGCTCACATGCGCCCAGGCCAACAACGGCCAACATGCACAAAACGGTGCGAAAAACTGACATCGGGGCGGACTGGGCCTTTTCAGGTGCGGGTCGCGCGTTGATAGCCGAGATCAGAGTACCCGCCTAGGGGGAAGCCGCAGCCGTTTGGCCCCCTGTTGCGCTGGCGAGTCAGTCAGTTGCGGATCTCTGCCGGTCCGGGCCGGTCTGGTGGCGTGTCCCCGGCCAGCAGCAGGTCAAGCATCGGCGAGATATCTTCGATCTGTTCTGCGATCACATGGGTGACGGAATGGGCGCGCTGCAGCCGCCCGGTGACCCGCAACAACCGGCCCGAGATCACCGCGCGGCGGAAGCGTTCATACATCTTGCGCCAGACAATCACATTGACCACGCCGGTCTCGTCCTCAAGCGTGACAAAGATCACGCCCTTGGCGGTGCCGGGGCGCTGGCGCAGGATCACCAGCCCCGCCACCGTGATCAATGCGCCCTCAGGCGGATCGCCCAGACAGGCGGCCGGCAGGCAGGACGGCGGGCGCGGCCAGTCGGGGCCCGAACGGGTGGGCGTGCGGATTGGGGTGCGGGCAGGAGCATCATGCATAAGAACAAAGATAGAACATATGCGATAGAAGTCCATCCCTGCCGAAATGGGCTGGAATCCCCCGCCCCCCTCGTCTAGGGAATCCCGGGACGTTTTCAGAGGAACCTGCGCGATGGCAAAGATCACCTATATCGAGCACAACGGCACCGAACATGTCGTGGAGGTCGCCAATGGGCTGACCGTCATGGAAGGCGCGCGTGACAACAACATTCCGGGCATCGAAGCCGATTGCGGCGGCGCCTGTGCCTGTTCGACCTGCCATGTCTATGTGGACCCTGCCTGGGTCGACAAGATCCCGGGTAAGGAAGACATGGAAGAAGACATGCTGGACTTTGCCTATGAGCCCGACCCCGACCGGTCGCGCCTGACCTGCCAGATCAAGGTGACTGACGATCTGAACGGTCTGGTTGTGCAACTGCCCGAAAAACAGATTTGATGGCGTCGGCGGCACCGCGCCGCCCGTTGCGCTTGTCCGCCGGGTTCGCCCGCGGCGCCGGGCTGGCGTTTGGTCTGTGGCTGGCCGGTGCCTGTGGCGTCGTCAGCGCAGCACAAACGGGTCAGATCAAAAACGCGCGTTTTGACGATCCGACGGATCGCTATGCCCATGGTGTTTTGGGCGATGAGATCGAATGGGGCCGGTTGATCATCGGTTCACAAGAGTCGGGTGGAAAACGGTGGACCACGGAAATCCCGCTCCCCACAGATCATGTCTTTGAAGATCTTGAGCCTCGTCTGATCGATCTGACACTGGACGGCCACCCGGATGCGGTCATGGTGGTTGAGACCGATATGGCCCGAGGGGCCGCGCTTGCGCTTTACAATGCATCCGGAAAGATCGCCGAGACGCCGCATATCGGGCAGTCGAACCGCTGGCTTGCGCCTTTGGGCGCGGCGGATCTGGATGGCGACGGATATGTCGAGCTGGCCTATATCGACCGTCCGCATCTGGCCAAGACCTTGCGGATCTGGCGGTATCGCGATGGTGAACTGACGCCGGTGGCCGACAAGGCGGGGCTGACCAATCATCGGATCGGACAGGATTTCATCTCGGGCGGGATTCGCGATTGCGGCGATGGGCCTGAAATCGTGACGGCAGATGCGCAGTGGCAGCGGATCATGGTGTCGACCCTTTCGGCGGGACAGATCGTGACCCGCGATATTGGCCCGTTCCGGGGGCGTCAAAGCCTCGCGGATGCGGTGGCCTGCCGGTAGAGGCTTTATTTCGGCGTCAGGGTCAGCGGTAGCCGGGCAAAGTTGCGCAGGTTCAGGTTGGGGCCGATGCCGAGATCGGTGTTCGCCAACCGGATATCGCTGAACGTCTGCAACAGTCGTGTGACGGTTTCCACTGCCTCAAGCCGTGCCAGTTGCAAGCCGGCACAGACATGCGGGCCGCTGCCGAAGGACAGGTGGTGGATTTTGCCCCGGTCGATCGAGAATGCATTCGGGTCGGTGAACAGATCAGGATCGCGCCCCGCAGCGCCGAGGAAGATCAGTACCAAATCCCCTTTTGCGATTGTCTGCCCGGCCAGATCTGTGGTCTGGGTCGCGATCCGTCCAAGGAACTGCACAGGCGGGCGGTGGCGCAGGCTTTCTTCGACGGCCTCAGCGATCAGGGTCGGGTCAGCCCGCAGCCGGGTTTGCACATCGGGTGACGTGGCCAGTTGATAGGCCAGATGGGTCAGCAACACGGTCGTGGTTTCGTTCCCGGCGTTCAACAGCAGGATGGTATTGGCGAGGAGTTCATCAAAGCTGAGCCGGTCGCCGTCTTCTTCTGCAGCCACCAGTGCCGATAGCAGGTCGTCGCGCGGGCTGTGCCGGCGGTCTTCGACGAGGTCAGCAAGATAGGCCCGGAAGGTGGTGATTGCCGTGAGCCCGTTGGTCAGCTGTTCATCGGTGATCCTGGCGTAGAAGTTCAGGGCCACGAAAGAGAACGCATCGCACCATGCCTTGACCTGTTCGCGATCTTTGGCCGGGATGCCGACGATTTCGGAGATCACGAGGACAGGAAGCGGTACGGCAAAATCGTGGAGAAATTCGATGTCACCGCTGTCCCGCGCCGAGGCGGTCAAAGCATCGATGCGATCACAGATCATGCCGGAATAGCTGGCGATGGCGGTTTTGCCGAAGGCCTTGGCCACCAGACGGCGCAGACGCGTGTGCTGAGGGTCGTCGCGCTGCAGCATCAAAAGTTCGACCATGTCGAAAAGCGGTGTCAATTCTGGCTGCGGAAACCGCGCCCGGCCAAGCGGGACACGATTGGAGGAAAACACCGTGGGCGTTTGAAAGACATGGCGCACATCATCGGCCCGGGTGACGATCCACGCGTTGAGCGGTTCGTTCCAGACGACGGGTGTTGCGGTGCGCAGCGTGTCGTAGACGGCATAGGGGTCAGTTAGATAATCCTGATCAAACAGGGGCTTGAACAGGGCTGGGAGTCTGTCCGGTAGGGTCATGGAAACTCCTTTAACTGTTGCTGACCACGTGATCGCCGCCGATGTCGCCGATGGATTGGAACAGGCCGGCCGTGTTGCTGACGCCGAACTTCTTCAGCAGCCGGGCGCGGTGGACTTCGACCGTGCGATAGCTGAGCTGCAGGATCCGGGCGATTTCCTTGCTGGTTTTGCCTTCGCCCAGCAGTGAGAACACTTCGCGTTCCCGCCGCGTCATGGCCTGATAGGGGCGCGTGTCGGCAAGGTCGGCAAAGCTCCAAACGGCGCGACGCAGCGGGTCATCGGGCGTGAAGGTGTGGCCGCGCACCCGGCACCAGAACAGATCGCCGTTCGAGCGCATCATCACCCGTTCATCCCAGTACTGTCCGCTGTCGCGCAGGGTGTTGACGCCCCGGTTGCGGATATTCACGTATTCTTCCTGGCTGGGATAGAGAATCGCAAAGGTCGCGTCCTGCAATTCTTCGCGGGTATAGCCGAACATCTGGGCAAAGGTCGGGTTGCAATCGCGAATCACGCGGCTTTCCGTCACCACCAGCCCGACAGGCGCGAAGGTAAAGGCCAGCTCGGACAGGGTGCGGGTTTCGAAACAGTCGTCAATGGACAAGGCCATGGAGCGGTGGATCCGTTGCTGCGTCGTTGACGCGCACCATAGAAAGCCCGCCGGAAAGAGGCAATTGCTTTGGGTGCGGTCTTAACCCCCGGCCAGACGGGTCAATATCGCGGGCAGGCTGGCGGGGTCGATGCGGGGCGGTTTGGCCCAGGGCGCGTTTGAAAGGATCAGTCCGGCACCGAAGAGGATCAGGAGGAGTGCGGGTATCGCAGCTTCGACAAGGCGGCCATTGGCGGATGCGCCCAGACCGATGCCAAGGCCGCCCAGCGCCGAGACGACGCCCATGGCGAAAATCGCGTGGCGCGCGGTGCCGCGTTCGCCGAAACCGATTTGCAGGTCTGGATTGCGGCGGGACAGATCATCGACAAGGGCCGAGGCGAGACTATGAAAGGCTGCGAAATCATCCGTCGTCGCTGCGCCGGTTACGGGCAGGTTGGCGTTGATGCGATGCCGGGTTTTGCCCTGCGTGAGGTCCAGCCGCCAGATCATTCGGCCATGGGCCCGATAGCTGGTGAACCCCAGATCGGTCAGATCGTCCAGCGTCAGATCCCAGTCCGGCCCCGACAGGTGCCCGTCCTGCAGAGTATACCTCTGTTCAGGGCGGACCGGCGCGGGGCGGAACCGGAAGGTGGTCATCTGACTATCATCCGCCGAGCGCGCGCCAGCCGATGTCGCGACGGCAGAACCCGTCGGGCCAGTCGATGGTGTCGATCATGGCATAGGCGCGGTCACGGGCCTCTTGCAAGGTGGCCCCGCGTGCGGTGGCGTTCAGAACCCTGCCGCCGGTAGCGATAACCTGACCGGTGCTTTCCGAGGTTCCGGCGTGAAAGCACATCTCGAAACTTGTCTCAGGAAGCGCCTCCAGCCCGTTGATCACGCTGCCTTTTTCGTATGATCCCGGATATCCTTTGGCCGCCATGACAACAGTAACTGCGTGATCATCGGCCCAATTCACCTGTGCGTCTGCCAAACGCCCTTCGGCGGCGGCGTGCATCAGATCCATTGCCTGCGCGCCCAGCCGCATCATCAGCACCTGACATTCAGGGTCGCCAAAGCGAACGTTGTATTCGACCAGCCGGGGCTGACCGTCCTTGATCATCAGACCGACATAGAGCACGCCCTGATAGGGTGTCCCCCGGCGGGCCATTTCGTCGACCGTGGGCTGCACGATCTGGTCCAGCGCGATCTGCGCGATCTCGTCGGTCAGAACCGGCGCGGGAGAATACGCGCCCATGCCGCCCGTGTTGGGGCCGGTATCGCCTTCGCCGACGCGCTTGTGGTCTTGTGCGGTGCCGATAGGCAGCACGGTTTCCCCATCACACAGCACGAAGAACGACGCCTCTTCGCCCTCCATGAATTCTTCGATAACCACCTCGGCCCCGGCCCCGCCAAACGCGCCGCCAAACATGTCGTCGATGGCGTCCAGCGCGGTCTGCTCGTCCATCGCCACGATCACGCCCTTGCCTGCCGCCAGTCCGTCGGCCTTGACCACGATCGGCGCGCCCTGTTCGCGAACATAAGCTTTAGCGGAATCGGCATCGGTGAAATGGCCATAGGCGGCTGTCGGGGCGTTGGCCGCATCACAGATTTCCTTGGTGAAGCTTTTGGACGCTTCCAGTTTTGCCGCCGCCGCAGAGGGGCCAAAGACCAGCATCCCTGCTTCGCGCAAGCGGTCTGCGACACCGGCGGCCAAAGGTGCTTCGGGGCCCACGATGATAAAATCGATCGAGTTGTCATGGGCGAAACTGACCACCGCGCCGCCGTTTTCGATATCAAGCGCTGCGCATTCGGCAATCTGGGCGATCCCGGCATTGCCCGGCGCCACGATCAGCTTGTCACATTTCGGGTTCTGCAGCACGGCCCAGGCCAGACTGTGTTCGCGTCCACCGCTGCCGAGGATGAGAATGTTCATAAGGTCCGCTCCGATCTGCTTGGCCTTGAGGTTGCGGCGTTCTAAGCTGGCAAGCGCAGCAGAACAAGGCCACCCAATGTCCGACCTGATCGATGATCCCATTCCGGGGCAAAATATGCCCGAATATACCGTCTCTGAAATCTCGGGCGAGGTGAAGAAAACGCTCGAAAGCCAGTTCGGGCGTATTCGGGTCAAGGGTGAGGTCGGGCGCGTGTTCACGGCGCGCTCAGGGCATCTGTATTATGACGTCAAGGATGATCGAAACGTGTTGGCCTGCACCACGTGGAAGGGGCAGGTTTCGGGGCTTTCGGTGGTGCCTGAAGAAGGGTTGGAAGTCGTCGTGACCGGGCGGCTGACCGCCTTTGGTGCGCAATCGAAATACAACATGAACGTCGATGAGGTCGCGGTTGCCGGGCAAGGCGCGCTGATGGCGTTGCTGGAAAAACGCAAGAAACTGCTGGCCGCCGAAGGCCTGTTTGATGCGTCGCGCAAACAGAAGCTGCCGTTCCTCCCACAGATCATCGGGGTCGTGACCTCGCCCTCGGGCGCTGTGATCAAGGACATCCTTCACCGGTTGCGCGACCGGTTCCCGCGCAAGGTTCTGATCTGGCCGGTGGCCGTGCAGGGGGCCAATTGTGCCCCCGAGGTGGCGCGCGCCATCGACGGGTTCAACCAGTTGACACCAGGCGGCGCCCTGCCCCGGCCCGACCTGATCATCGTGGCGCGCGGCGGCGGATCGGTCGAAGACCTCTGGGGCTTTAACGAAGAAATCGTCGCCCGCGCGACAGCGGCGTCACAGATCCCGCTGATTTCGGCGGTGGGTCATGAAACCGACACCACGCTGATCGATTTCGTCTCGGACATGCGCGCACCGACACCGACGGCCGCCGCCGAACTGGCCGTGCCCGTGCGGCTGGAGCTTTTGGCCTGGGCCGACAGCATGGGCGCCCGGCTCAGCCGCGCGGCCACGCAGGCGGTCACCCAGCGCCGCCAGCGCCTTGGCGATCTGGCCCGCGCCCTGCCCCGTGCCGACAGCCTGCTGGACAGCCCGCGCCAGCGGCTGGATCAGGCCACGGATCGTCTGCCAAACGCGCTGATCCGCGGTGTGCAGACCCGTCGCCTGCACCTGTCGGAAACCTCTGCTCCATTGCGCCCGGCGACGCTGGCCCGGCGGCTGACAAGTGAAACCAATGCGCTGGCCCGGACATCACGCCGCCTGACCCCGGCGCTGACCCGGCTGATCTCTGCCCGGCGCGAACGCTTTGAAAACCGGGCCGACCGCCTGTCACCGGATCGCCTGCAGGCCGACCTGAAACGCAAAAGCGCCGAACTTGACCGCCTTACACACCGGTTTGCAACCGCTGGCCGAACTCAGGTCGATCGCCTGAAAGCGCAGATTGCCGGACAAGACAGGCTGCTTGCCTCGCTTGGCTACGAAGCGACGCTGGAGCGTGGTTTTGCCGTGGTCCGGGCCGAAGGCGACGTTGTTACCACCAAGGCTGCGGCGTCAAAAGCCACCGCCCTGGAGATTCAGTTCCGTGATGGGCGCCTGACGGTGGGTGGCAAACCGGCACGCAAATCCGCGCCGGCGAAAGACGCGCCGGATCAGGGGTCACTGTTCTGATCCAAAGTCGGGTTCAGGGCCGGATGTAAGCGTACCCCTGCTCTTGCAGTTCGATCAGGCGCACGACGCCTGAGGGCACCATGTCGGCCTCTGACACAAGGGTGATTTCTTTCCCGGCCTTTTCGCTCATCTTGCGATGGGTGTTGCCACAGGCCGAGAAAGACAGGTTCTCCATTTCCAGCGACATTGTGGAAATCCGATCCTCGACCGGACTTTTTCCGGGGATGAACATGTTCAGCCCGGGACCATAGGCCACAAGCTCGATCATTACGCTATCGCCTTGGGAGGTATAATATTTCTCAACATTTGCGGCGTTGTTCAGCGCCATGTTCATGACCTTGGGATCATTCTCGTCCACATGAATCGCAACGTGGTGCATCGCGCCTTCTGCAACGGCGCAAAGTGGCATCGTGGCCAGCATGGCGGCCATCAAACTCTGTTTCAGCATGGTGTCTCCTCCCCGAGTACATCGCCATGCTATTCACAAATCAGAATTTGTACAGGCCATTCCTCGGGGCCATGGGTCATCGCAATCCGGCAACGGCTCCCGACCCTGCTTCTTTCTTGTTTCAAATACCCAAATTCCGACGGCCTGCCCGAACCGCAAAGATCACCGATCACACGCCAACGTCCGGCCCATAACAAATCATCTCTTCGTCGATATCTTCGGCTTCGTACAGTTGAGTTGCTTCGGGATCATCCTCGAACCGAGCTGTAAGGCCCCCCGGTCCTTCGCTGAATCGCCAGCATTGTGGGTCTGGCCGGTCATCATAGACGAAACAGATCAGCCCGCTGTCTTCGTACCAGGTGCCGTATTTGCAGTCGCCATCCAGAAAAGACCAAATCACCCGCCGGTTCTTCAGATACCGCTCAACCCCATAGGCAACGCCGTCAAAGCCGTAGAACAGCGTCTTGCCCCGGGTATAGGCGTCAAATGCTTCGGCTGACATCTGGGTATCCGCCATGACAGAGGTGGCAACAAGGCTCAGGGGAATCAAAAAGCGGCGGATCATACGATCAGTCTGCCAGATCAGGGCGCATCTTGCCACTCACGCTGGCGCCATCGGGCTGCACGCGGATCCATGATCTGTCGCCACAGCGGCGGGATCAGCGCGATCATGCACATGACCGGCATCGAACGCGGCAAAACCGGCATGGTGTCGCCGTCCAGCTTCAGCGCCGGAAAACAGCGCCCGGGATGCAGATGGTGATCAGAATGGCGTGGCGCGTTCAGCAACATCGCGGATGAATACCACTGCGGCGCATTCCACGAATGCTGCGGCCCAACCGGTTCGACCCGCCCGTCTGCACGTCGCGCACGCCGCAGCCCGTAATGCTGCACATAATCGGCCAGCAGCAGTTGCATCTGTGCATAGGCTGCCACCAACACAAAAACCACGACCCCGCGCACCCCCGCCAGCATCGCCGCAATCGCCAAAGCGCCAGCCGCCCCACAGCAATATCCGACATAGGGGTGTTGCCAGCCTGCCCGCCCTGCCCGAACCCGTGTTTCAGCCGCCAGCCCGGCCCGAAACGACCCGATCCAGGCCCGTGGCCAGAACCGGTAGAACCCTTCGCCCGGCCGGGGAGAGTTCGGATCCTGCTGTGTCGCCACATGCACGTGATGCACCCTCAGATGCGCCGAGGCATGATGCCCGAACAACATCGAGGTATAAATCGCGCGCCCCAACATCCGCAGCCGCCGCCCGGGGCGGTGGATCAGCTCATGCGCATTGGGATGCGAGATCTGGCCCAGGAACAACCCCAGCGCCAGGGCCAAGGCAATCGCCTGGGGCAGCGTCAACAGGGGTGAGGCTGCAATGGCCCACACCCCCAGCGGCAGAATGATGAAATGCGCGCCCCCCAGCGCCACCGAAAGGCGCGTGCCGGAAACCTCGGCGCGGGCCTCATCCAGTTCGGGCACGTCCACATCGGTCCAGCGATCCAGCACCATAACAACCAGCGTGACCATGGCCAGCGCGGCATAGGACAACAGACCGCCCCAAAGGCTCGCCCCCGCGATCAACAAAGCCGGGGACAGGGTCGCGATTGCAAACCAGAACATCGCGCGAAATCCTCCTTTGGCGTTACGTCACGCGGATGAGCGGACCCTGTGCTGCTGGCGCGACGGTGTCAAATACGCAATGCTGCAGTTCCGCGCGGTTATGCGCCAAATCAAGGGGGCCCTGATGTTGCAAACCGTTCTGCCAATTGCCGCAGGTCTTTGCGCGCTGGCCTATCTGCCCTTGTCGCCGCGCACGGAAACCCTGATCCGCTCGGCGATCAAGACAGCGTCTGTCGCACTGCTGGCGTTGGCAGCGGGCCTTGCTCAGGCACCGATCCTCCTGACCCTTGCTCTGGCCCTGTGTGCACTGGGGGACTGGCTGTTGTCGCGCCCCGGTGACCGGGCATTCATGGCCGGGATCGGCGCCTTTGCTGCGGGTCATCTGGCCTATGTCGCCCTGTTCCTGACCCGCCCCGACATGGATCCATCGCATCTGTCCGCAAACCCGCAGCTTTGGATTGCGCTGGCACTGGTTGTGCTGGGCGTGATCATGGCAAGCCGAATTGCCCCGCGCGCCAAAGATCTGCGCGGCGCGGTGCTGGCCTATATCCCGATCATCCTGTCGATGGGGTTTGTCGCGCTCACCCTGCCGCTGGGCACACTTGTGCTGCCTGCGGCGCTGGCCTTCGTTGCATCCGACACAGTTCTGGCCACGGAAAAGTTCCTGCTGGCCGATGATCATCCCGCCCGGCGCTGGACGCCCTATGCAGTCTGGCCGCTCTACTGGCTTGCACAGGCAGGGTTCTGGATGGCGTTCAGCTGATGCGCGCCACCTCGCCCTTTGCAACCCGGGCCAATCCACATTAGGTGGAAGGGACCCTTTGGCGGAGATCTCAATGGCGTTTTTCACAAAACTCAAAGACCGGCTGTTCAAATCCTCATCGAAACTCGAAGAGGGGCTGGATGCGATCATCGAGGATGGCGGCGAAGAAGAGGCGGTAACAGCGGCCCCGCCCCCCGATCCCGAACCCGTTCCACAGCCCGAGCCCGAACCTCAGCCCATTCCCGAACCGGCCCCGATCCCGGCCCCGGCTGATCCGACACCTGTCGCACCGCCGCCCGAAGAGCCCGCACCACCCAGCGAAGTGCCGCCCGTCAATCCCGGCCTGATCGGACGCCTGTTCCGACGCGGCAATGGCGAAACCGTCCTGCGCCGCACTCTGGACGATGACATGCTCGAACAGCTTGAAGAACTGTTGATTTCGGCCGACATGGGCGTTGACACCGCGCTGCGTGTCACCGCGAACATGGCCGAGGGCCGCTTTGGCAAGAAACTGTCCACCGGCGAAATCAAGCAATTACTTGCCTCGGAAATCGCCCGCGTGATGGACCCTGTCGCCCGCCCGCTGCCGATCTATCCCAAACGCCCGCAAGTGGTCCTGGTCGTGGGCGTCAACGGCTCGGGCAAGACCACGACCATCGGCAAGCTGGCCAGCCAGTTCAAAGCGGCGGGTAAAAAAGTGGTCATCGCCGCCGGCGACACGTTCCGCGCCGCCGCTGTCGAACAGCTGCAGGTCTGGGGTGACCGCGCCGGCGTGCCGGTGCTGACCGCCCCCGAAGGATCGGACCCGGCCAGCCTTGCCTATGACGCCATGACCCGTGCCCAGGAAGACGGCGCAGATCTGCTGCTGATCGACACCGCAGGCCGTTTGCAAAATCGCGCCGACCTGATGGAGGAACTGGCCAAGATCGTCCGCGTGATCCGCAAAAAGGATGAAACCGCGCCGCATAACACGCTGCTGGTGCTTGATGCCACAACCGGGCAAAACGCGCTCAGCCAGGTTGAAACCTTCCGCAAGATCTCCGACGTTTCAGGTCTGATCATGACCAAGCTTGACGGCACAGCCAAAGGTGGCGTGCTGGTGGCTCTGGCCGATAAATTCGGCCTGCCGATCCACGCCATTGGGGTTGGCGAACAGATCGACGACTTGTCCCCGTTTGACCCCGAGGAATTCGCCGCCGCCCTGACCGGGCTCGAGGCGGCCTGATCGCCTTGCCCCCTTCCAGCTTCTTTCTTGTGAAAAGTACCCTCGGGGGGGCTGCCGCAGGCAGTGGGGGGCAGACGCCCCCCCGCTCCGCGTGCATTACAGGATGAGCGCCTGGCTGGTTTCGCTGGAAGGCACTGCTGACGGCCATTCGCTGGCACTGGTTCTGGCGCTTATGGCCGCCTTCCTGCATGCGGTGTTCGGGGCCCTGCAAAAGGGCCGGTATGATCCCTGGCTGACCCGGGGCGCGATTGATGCGTCTTATGCCACCATGGCCCTGCCCTTTGCGCTGTTCGTCGTGCCCTGGCCCGAACCGCATATGTGGCCGATCTTCGCCGGCGCCTGGGTCATTCACGTCGCGTATAAAGTGCTGCAGGCGATGGCGTATACCAAGGGCGCCTATACCGTGGTGTATCCGGTGGTGCGCGGCACCGGGCCGCTGTTTGCCGTCGTTGGCGCCTATCTGCTGTTCAACGAGACCTTTACGCTTGTGCAGTGGGTGGGCGTCGGGGTGTTGCTGGCGGGGATATTTGGCCTCGCGCTGTATAACCTGGCCTATCTGGAAACCGAGCGGGACACACTGGCCGTCGCGCTTGGGCTTGCCGTGGTAACCGGCTTGTTCGTTGCGCTGTACACAACCTATGACGCATACGGGATCCGCGCCACGGCTGATCCATTCACCTTTCTGGCGTGGTTCTTTCTGATCGACGGCCTGGCGATTCCGCCCTTTGCATATCTGCGCTGGCGCTCCATGATTGACCGTCCCCGTCCCGGCCCGCTGATGGTGCGCGGCGTGATCGGCGGGGTCATCGCCTTTCTCAGCTTTGGCGCGATCATGCTGGCAACCCGGCTGGACAAGGTCGGCGAGGCCGCAGTTCTGCGCGAGACATCAACGGTGTTTGCCGCCCTGATTGGCTGGCTGGTGTTGAAAGAAACGGTTGGACCGCGCCGAATTGCACTTATGTCCTTGATCGCGCTTGGCGCAGTGATAGTTGAATTGGGCGGCTGAACAGGAAGGCAAGACAAGACACCATGACAGAGCAGAACGCTGAGCATAAAACCGTCAACCCGATCCTGCGGCAGGTTCTTGAACTGGGCCCGCCAATCGCGTTTTTCGTGATGTACCTGAAGCTGCGCGATCAGACATTCGACTGGGGTGGCACCGAGTACTCGGGATTTATCGTTTCAACCATTCTGTTCGTTCCGATCATGCTGGCTGCGATGGCGATCCTGTGGCACCTGACCGGCAAGCTCAGCCGCATGCAGATCTTCACCGCATTCATGGTGATTTTCTTTGGCGGCCTGACCGCGTGGTTCAATGACGAGCGGTTCTTCAAAATGAAAACGACGCTGGTCTATGGCACCTTCGCGACGATCCTTGGCATCGGGTTGCTGCAGGGCCGGTCTTATCTGGCCTATGTCATGGCCGAGATGTTGCCGATGGAAGACGAGGGCTGGATGATCCTGACCCGCCGCCTGTGTCTGGGTTTTGCAGTTCTGGGCATAGCAAATGAATTCGTCTGGCGCACCATGTCGACCGACCTCTGGGTCAAGATCGAAACCTTTGCCTTTCCCATCGTGCTGTTCCTGTATCTGTGGTGGCAGGTTGTGAGCCTGCAGAAATATCTGATCGACCCCGAATAGGGACTTTAAGCCACAGCAGCTATGCGGAAGGCTTTGCTTTTGTTACTATCTGCACAATTGCGGGAGTGAGAAAAAGTGGCCAAGACCCCATTGCCTGACAAGGGCTTCCTGTCGGATGCGTCCGACAAGCTCAAAGAGATGCTGGCCGATCAGGCCAGTGAAATCGTGTTGAAACCCGGCGAGATTCTGTTCGAACAGGGGGACGAGGGCGATGCGCTATATGCCATCCTGTCGGGATCTCTGGAGTTTTCGATCCTGTCGGTCAGCGGGCGCAAACTGTCGCTGGATATGATGGGTCCGGGCGCGGTTTTTGGTGAGATCGCATTGTTTGATCCCGGCTGTCGCACTGCAACCGTGATCGCTCTGCGCGAAAGCCGCCTGTTGCGGGTGCGCAATTCGGACGTTCTGCAACGGGTTCAGAGTCAGCCAGAGATGGCCAATGACCTGATCCGCCTGGCGGGCAAGCGCATGCGCTGGATGGGCAGTCAAACGAACGAACAGGTGTTCCTGCCGATGCCGACCCGGTTGGCGCGCAAGCTGCTGTATCTGGCCAATGCCAGCGGCCAAAACCCCGAATCGCTGTCCCTGTCGCAAGCGGAACTGGCCGAACACGTGGGCGCAACGCGCGAAGCCGTGTCAAAAACCCTGTCCAGCTGGAAAAAGGCCGGAGTGATCGAAGCCACCCGCAAGGGTCTGACAATTATAGATGTTTCCGGACTGGAAGCTTTGGCCGAACCGGACGAGATCTGACTTTGATCTGACCGGCGGCCCCCCGTTTCAAAAAACTTTTCCAAAATTCTGATCGACTGTGAAGCAGGTCACAGATCGAAAAGCGAGTCGTGGGCATATTGGATGCACGACGAGTGACAAGTAGCAGACAAGGAAATCGAAACTCAAAGCAAACGGAACCAGCTCCCATGACCTATATTCAATCCATTCATAACCGCGCCGTGACCTACGCTCCCACCCCCAAGACCAACTCGATCATCGCAACTGTGCTGCATTGGGTCGCTGTCAGCGACCGGCAATTTCGCCAGGCACAAAAGCGGGTCGATGCCACGGCGGACCATTTTTAAATAAGCCAGTCTCCCCAAGGTCGGTCCAATCCCATCCCGCAACCGTCCCGGACCGACCGCCCTAAGGGCCATGTGCTGTCCCGCACATGGCCCTTAATTTATGCCAGGGTTCCAATGGCTTGTTGCGCTTTAGCTATCGGGTATCATTTACCATATGGCTCTCGGCCTCAAACATCTGCTATCGTTTAGCGAGGTCAAAAAAGGAGGCAGACTCCTAATGGTACTTCCCAAGCCGCCCCTGACGGGGGCTTGCCTGTGTGGATCTGTGCAGGTCACCGTGACAACACCGCCGCTTCTGACTTTTGCATGCCATTGTCGCGACTGTCAGAAGTTCACTGCAAGCGCCTATTCCCTGACCACAATGGTCGCAAGTGACGGGTTTTCCTATACGGGGGACCTGATCAAAGGCGGTCTCGGGTCAGAGGAGCGGACGCACTACTTTTGCAAATCATGCCTGAACTTCGTCTTTTCTCAGGTTGCAGGAGCAGATCACCGGATTAACCTGCGCACATCGCTTCTCAGCGACGCGGCTTCGTTTGAACCGTTTATTGAATTGATGACGGACGAGAAAATGCCTTGGGCACGTGTTCCTGCCGTTCACAGTTATGCCCGACATCCGGAGTCTCTCGAAGAACTGCAGATGCTTATGGATGAGTATTCGAAGCTTTGACCCAAATCTTGCGGTTTGAACGCTGAGAATCAGCCACCTCCCACCATTTCAAATACTGCCATCCAGATACCTCGCAGCATCGTTCAAAACAGGCGCCTTGCGTGTCGCAGGTCTGGGTATCAAAAACAGCCGTTTCCCCGGCAACGAAAAAGGCCGGGACAAACCCGGCCTTTTCCTGATTCTACTTGGTCGGAAGGCTTATTTGTCTTCCAGGCTCAGCGCCACAAAGCGGGGTTCACCGCCACGACGGATCAGCAAGAGCAGCGACTTGCGGCCTGCCTCTTTAGCCTCTTCGATGCGGTCATCCAGGTCAGACAGCGATGCTACCTTTTGCTGACCCGCTTCGGTGATAAAGTCACCGGCGCGCAGGCCCTTTTCAAAGGCTTCGCTGGCTTCGTCGACGTTGACCACAACCAGACCGGTCATGTCTTCGGCCAAACCCAGTTCAGACAGCATCTCGGGTGTGGGCAGGGTCAGAGTCAGACCAAGGATCTCTTTCTCGCTGACATCCGGGGTATCTTCGCCCGGCATGGCAGTCTGAATCGGACGCTCGGCATCTTCGCGACGGCCAAGGGTGACCAGAAGGGTCTTCGTACCACCTTCGCGGTACACAACGACACGGACAGCTTTGCCGACGGTGGTGTTGCCTACCTGACGGACCAGCGCGCGGGTGTCTTCGACCTCGACCCCATCAAAGCTGGTGATCACATCGCCAGCCAGTAATCCGGCCTCTTTTGCAGGTCCCTCTGGCACGTCAGTGATCAGTGCGCCTTTTGCGTCTTCAAGGCCAATCGCTTCGGCCACATCATCGGTGACGTCCTGAATGCGCACACCCAGCCAGCCGCGACGGGTTTCGCCGAATTCCTTCAACTGGTCGACGACTTTGCTGACCACGTTCGATGCCATCGAGAACCCGATGCCGATCGACCCGCCATTGGGCGACAGGATCGCGGTGTTCACGCCAACCACGTCGCCATCCATGTTGAACAGCGGACCACCCGAGTTGCCACGGTTGATGGCAGCGTCGGTCTGGATGTAATCGTCATAGCTGCCTGACAGGGCGCGGTTGCGGGCGGACACGATGCCGACCGAGGCTGAAAAGCCCTGACCCAGCGGGTTACCCATGGCAAGCACCCAGTCACCGACCCGGGACATGTCGCTGTCGCCGAAGGTCACGAAAACCAGCGGTTCATCGGTTTCGACCTTCAACAGGGCAATGTCGGTCTTGGGGTCGGTGCCAATCAGCTTCGCGGGCAGCTCTTCGCCCGAGAAGAATTCGATCATGATTTCGTCAGCGCCGTCGATCACATGGTTGTTTGTGACCACAAAGCCGTCTTCAGAAATCACAAAACCCGAGCCAAGCGCCGAGGACCGGCGGGGACGGTTCTGGTTCTGGTCCTGATTGCGGTCCTGGAAATCGCGGAAGAAATCCTCGAACGGGGATCCTTCGGGGACGATACCCTGTGGGCCGGTGCGGCCTTCGACGATGGTGGATGTGGTGATGTTGACCACGGCGGGGCTGATTTTTTCGGCCAGAGGGGCCAGGCTTTCAGGGCGGGCCTGCGCCATGACGGCCTGAGCCAGCAACAGGATCGTGGCCAGAATGGCCAGCCCGGTGATGCGGGCGCGTGTGGCCATGCCGTGTTCCGGGGGGGCAAAACGTACAAGTGGCTGCAATGGAGATCTCCTTGTCAAAGCCTGTAATGATCGGACCAACCGACAGAATGAAGGGGTCCGGGAAACTGCGCTCAATGTAAGCGCTGGGGCAGCGCCTGCAACGAGTGTTGCATGAAATCAACGCGATGTGAAAGAGGTGTGAAGTGTCTTGACGTAAGGCAAAACACTGTTTCCCGAAGCGTTGGCAAGGTTTCGCCGGACGGTCGCATCAGGCGCCAAACTGATGCGCGATCCAAAGCAGGATCAACCCCGTGACAACCGCCAGTGCGCCCACTTGACGGCGGGCGGAGTGCGGTAAATCCCGCAACATTTCAAGCAGTTGCTCAAGTAAAGAAGGGGCCAGCACCCAGACCAGCCCCTCCACAATCAATACCAGCCCGAGGGCCAGAAAGATGGTCGCCATCAGTTGGGCACACCGTCAGCCGATTTCAGATAGTTGAAGAATTCGGAGTCGGGCGACATGACCATGGACGAATTGCCTTCCTGCAGGGCGCGGGAATAGGCGGTCAGCGAGCGATAGAATTCAAAGAACTCAGGGTCAGCTCCAAAGGCTTCGGCGAAGATCCCGTTCCGTTTGGCGTCAGATTCACCCCGGATCACTTCGGCCTCGCGTTTGGCTTCAGACACCAGTTCGACCACAGTCCGTTCGGCCTGAGCCCGAACCCGCTGCGCGGCCTCTTTACCACGGGCGATTTCGTCAGCAGCTTCCCGTTCCCGCTCGGCCCGCATTCTTGCGAATGTGGCTTCAAGGTTGGCTTGCGGCAGATCGGTGCGCATCAGCCGCACGTCAATGACCTCAAGACCCAGCGCGTTTGCTTCGTTGCGCGCAGCCTCGCGGATGCGCAGCATCAGAGCGGCCCGATCAGAGCTGAGGATGTCGTTGGAACTGACCGAGCCCAACACTTCACGTGTTTGGGCACGCAGGATGGAATCAAGTCGCGCTTCCGCAGTGGTCACACCGCCGGCACCAACGGCCTGACGGAACTGACGCACATCAACGATGCGATAGCGGGCGAAAGCGTCAACCACCAGCCGGCGATCATCCAGAGGCGTGATTTCCAGCGGGCCAACCTCGCGGCTGAGAATCCGGTCGTCATAATACACAACGTCCTGGATCAGCGGGATCTTGACCGCCAGACCCGGGTTTTCTTTGACGTCGACGACACGGCCGAATTGCAGCACGAGCGCCTTTTCGCGTTCATCGACGATGAACACAGACGACAGCACGGCAGCGACCGCCACGACCACTAAGGGCAGGATGAAAGTTGTTTTCCGCATTTACTGATCTCCCCCGGAACGGCGCAGTTCGTTGAGCGGCAGGTAGGGAACGATCCCCTGCCCGTCACCTGACGTGGAAGGATCGATGATGATCTTGTCGACCCGTCCCAGAACCTCTTCCATGGTTTCCAGGTACAGACGCTTGCGCGTCACTTCAGGTGCCTTCAGGTATTCTTCCAGAACCGCACTAAAGCGGCTGGCTTCACCTTCGGCTTCGTTGACGACACGGGCACGATAACCTTCGGCTTCTTCCAGTGTCTGGGCGGCCTCACCACGGGCGCCGGCCAAAACCTGGTTGGCGTACGCATCGGCCTGTTTCTGCAGACGGTCACGTTCCTGACCGGCGGACTGCACCTCGCGGAACGAGTCCTTAACCGATTCCGGCGGATCGGCACCGTCAAAGTTCACCCGGATGATTTGCACACCCGAAGAATAGCTGTCGAGCGTCAGCTGGATCAGTTCTTCGAGCCGTTGGGCAATGATGCCCCGGTCCCGGTTCAGGATCGGTGCCAGTTCGGACTGGGCGATGATTTCACGCATCGCCGATTCAGATACCGCCTGAATGGTCTGGCGCGGATCGCGCAGGTTGAACAGGTAATCTGCCGGGTTCGAGATGTTCCAGACCACCTGGAAGTCGATGTCGACGATGTTTTCGTCGCCCGTCAGCATCAGACCCGCGTCCTGACCCCGGCCCGTGCCGATGTCTTCGCGCTGTTCTGTCGTGACCGGGATAACTTCGGCAGTGACCAGCGGCCAGGGTGCGAAATTCAGGCCCGGATTGCCGATCGAGGAAAACTCGCCCAGGAACAGTTCAACCGACTGTTCTTCGGGTTTGACGGTGTAAAAGCTGGCCATGCCCCACAGTACGACTGCGGCGACAACGCCCAGACCGATGGTGCCTTTGGTGAAGATCGGCGATCCGCCACCCGAGCCGCCAGAACCGCCGCGACCACCATCGCCGCCGTTGCCGCCACGACCGCCCATCAGGACGCGCAGCTGTTCCTGGCCTTTCTTGACCAGCTCATCGATCTCGGGGATCTGCGGGCCGTCGTCATCCGGCCGACGGCCACCGCCGCCTCCACCGTTGTTTTCGCCCCGGTTATCTCCGCCACCAGAAGAGCCTCCGCCCCCCCAGGGACCGCCGCTGTTACCCGCCATACGTCCTTTTCCCCTTTTTAACCGCTTTTCAGCGGCACCAGTCATAACTTGTGTGCGCGTGAGCGCAAATCAAGCCGTTCGGACCGGTGCTTTCATTGTCACCATTTCTTCGGACATGGTCGGATGCACCGCCACGGTCCGGTCGAAGTCTTCTTTGGTCGCGCCCATTTTCACTGCGATGCCCGCCAATTGGATCATTTCACCCGCGCCGGGTGCAACGATGTGGCAGCCCAGAACCTTGCGGGTTTTCTGGCTGACCACAAGCTTCATCAGCACCCGGGCCGCGCGCCCCGCGAAACTTTGCTGCATCGGCTTGAACGATGTCGCATAAACCTCGATCGGCTCTTGTTCGGCGGCGTCTTCTTCGGACAGACCCACGGTGCCCATTTCAGGCTGGGTGAAGATCGCTGTCGGAATCAAGTCGTGATCCGGAGCGGTCGGGTTGCCCTTAAACACGGTTTCGACAAAAGCCATGCCTTCTCGGATCGCGACCGGCGTCAGGTTGACCCGATCCGTCACGTCGCCAATCGCATAGACTGATGGCACGCCGGTCTGGCTGTATTGGTCAACCACGATTTCACCTTTGCGGCCACGTGCGATTTCAAGCGCTTCCAGCCCCATATCGTCAGCGTTGGGCACGCGTCCGGTGGCGAACATCACCTGATCAAACAGGCGTTCGTCGCCATTGGTGGCCTTGACCCAGATCTTGTCGCCCTCTTTGCGCATCTCAAGCACGTTGGTGCCCAGATGCACATCGACGCCGTTCTGGCACATCTCTTCGCAGACCAGCCCGCGCGCTTCGTCGTCAAAGCCACGCAGGATCTGTGCGCCGCGATAGAATTGGGTGGTCTGAACGCCCAGCCCGTTCAGGATGCCGGCAAATTCGCTGGCAATATAGCCGCCGCCGACGATCAGGATGCTGTCGGGCAGCGTATCGAGATGGAAAATGTCGTTCGAGGTGATACCAAGCTCGGCGCCCGGAATTTCAGGCTTCACAGGGCGTCCGCCAGTGGCGATCAGGATATGTTTGGCCGTTTTGCGAGTGCCGTCGGCCAGTTCCACGGTATGCGGGTCGACCAGTCTGGCACGCTGATCAAAGCTTTCGACGCCGGAATTTTTCAGCAGGTTGCGATAGATCCCTTCCAGCCGGTCAAGTTCGTCCTCAAGCTTGGTGCGGAAGGTCGGCCAGTTGAAGGCCCCGGGCTGAATGTCCCAGCCATAGGCCTGCGCATCATCGACCATGTCGGCGTATTCACTGGCAAAAACCATCAGTTTCTTGGGCACACAGCCCCGGATTACGCAGGTGCCGCCATAGCGGTCTTCTTCGGCCAGGGCGACCTTGGCACCGGTTTCTCCGGCAGCCACTCGCGCGGCGCGTACACCACCGGAGCCGCCACCGATGACAAACAGATCATAGTCGAAGTCGCTCATCGGAGCCCCCTTGCCAGTGTGCAAGGGGATATGTCATGTCACTTGCGAAAAAACCAGAGGTTGGGCCATAAAAAGCCACCAGACACTTGCCCGATGGCTAGAGTCTTCAAAAGCTGTCATCGCCCGTTAATTGAAAGTCGAGAACCGCGCTTTCGAACATCATTAGGCCGTGGTCCTCTGCCGGGGTATCGCGCAAGTCTGTTTTGCGGTCAGAGTCTTCGCCCCGTGACGCGCCTGTGGCGATCCTCAGGTCGTCATCCTCGGATCGAGATCCGACGCCACCTGTGGGCTCGGCTGTCTTGAAAATGAATGATTCTTCGCTTTCGGCGGAACCGCCCACATCGAAGGATGTAATGAATACGTTGTGCAATTTCGGTCGCATGGTTCTAACCCCTTATCAAAACAAAATTCTTTCGAATTCTAAGTTGACCTTAGGAACCGCGCTGTATCCCGTCTGTGACGTTGATCACGTCTTTTGAAACTCTCTGAGCGAAGCTCAGTCCGACAGACCCGCGAACAGGTTGCCGCTTTCGAAAAAGCCCAACTTATCGAGGGTTTTCTTGACCAGAGCTACCTTTGCGCCAGTCTCGCCAGCGGCCACCGACGACTAACAGATCATTGTCGAAGCTTGTCTATTCTGCCTTTTCTTATGCCCGGAGAAGTGTGACCTATCCCGCGCCACTATCCAGCTGCCGCCGGTTCACCTGATCCTGCCATGGGTCGTCCAGATCGGGCCTATAGTGGCGCATCGTATCAATGAAACGATCAGATAGACCCTGGGGCATTGCCTCGAAAGGCATCTGAGCGTTCGCTTTTTCGTGATCCGGAGAGAGATAACTGACATATGGCATAGACCTGAGGGATCGGGTCTGGGCGTCCCAACGATCAACGTAACGGACGTTTTTCCAATCAATCCCCAACAAGCCACAAGCCGTGCTGCGTATCGTCATACCCTGCGCGTCAACGCGGCATATAAGAGCGGGCAGATCGCGTATCGTGGCCGACTTCTTAATGACCCAAATGCAGATCCATACAAAGCTATAGAACGCTAGAAGGATAGTGAGTATGGGAAACGTTTCTTCGCTCTCAAACAGTCCATTCATTTCGAATACGATGAGAAAGATGAAGAATGCGACCGATCCAGCTAGTGCAAACTGCGCTGGTCCCAACATCCGTTTTCTGAATGCTCTGGGATCTTCCCGAAACTCGATCTCCGGCTGGGTCGCCATAGCTCAGTCCGCGAGATCCGTGAACAGGTTGTCGCTTTCGACAAAGTCCAGCTTGTCGTGTTCGACCGTCCCTTCGTTGATGTCGCGCAGTTCGACGCGACCGTCGCCATAGCCCAGAATGACCATGTCACAGATGTCGATGAACAACCCGTTTTCCACAACACCGGGCATCTGGTTCAGCACCATCGCCATCTGGCGCGGGTTGCCGATGCGGCCCAGATGCAGATCAAGGATATGATTGCCTTCATCCGTGATGAACGGCACCTCGCCATTCATCCGCATGGTCGAATTGCGGCCCAGAACATCCATCGAGATCAGGGTTTCTTCGATCAGCGCCTGCGTGGTCTGCCAGCCAAAGGGAATCACCTCGACCGGCAATGGGAAAGTGCCGAGGCTTTCGACCTCTTTGCCCACATCGGCGATGACGATCATCTGGTCGCTGGCGGTCGCGACGATCTTTTCCTGCAGCAGTGCCCCGCCGCCGCCCTTGATCAGGTTCAGATCGGAGTCAAATTCATCAGCCCCGTCAATGGTCAGATCAAGCCATTTCGCTTCATCCAGCGACACCACTTGAATACCGACATCGCGGGCCAGTTCGGCCGTCCGGGTCGAGGTCGGCACGCCGCGAAACTTAAGCCCCTCGTCGCGCACCATTTCACCCAGACAGCGCACCAGCCAGGCCGCCGTGCTGCCCGTGCCCAGACCAACCCGCATCCCGTCTTCGACGAAATCGGCAGCCCGCTTGGCGGCAACAAATTTGGCCTTATCGATGGGTGACAGGTCTCCGGTCATGGCAGTGACTCCTTGGGTGTTTTGGGGCCTTATAAGCCGAAGCCGCGACAACTGCGAGAGTCTTGTGGCGTGCCCTTTTGGAAAGGGTTGGAAAATGTGGCTGGCAGTACGGGGCGCCGCGCTTTTCCAGTCCATTTGGTCGCTTTGGGGCCACCCTGCCCGGTGGCGGCTGGTACAAGGCGATCATGAACCCGACGTATCGCCTGTACTATGCTCCTGACAATGCCTCGCTGATCGTTCGGCTGGTGCTGGAAGAGATGGCGCTGCACTATGACACCTGTCTGGTGGATCGCAGCGTTGGCGCACAAGGGTCGGCGGCCTATCTGGCGCTGAACCCGGCCGGGCATATCCCGACGTTGATAACGCCGGACGGGCCTGTTTCGGAAACGGCCGCGATCCTGTTGTGGTTGGCCGACCGTCACGGACAGATGGCCCCATCAGTCAACGCGCCCGGTCGTGGCGTGTTTCTGAAGTGGCTGTTCTTTGCATCGAACACGTTGCAGGTTGGCCTGCGGCTGAACTTTTATCCTGAGAAGTATGTCGGGGCCGAGGCCAATCATCAGGCGGCGTTGCGGGCGCAGATGCAGACGGTTTTACCCACGCATCTGACGCTGTTGGAACAGTTGGCGAACGAAGGCCATGACTGGTTCGGCAGCGTGGAGCCTTCGGTTCTGGATTACCATATTGCCTGCTGCCTGCGCTGGTCTGCGTTGTATCCTGATACCGGCCCGGGCTGGTTCCAACTGAGCGATTATCCAAACCTCGCCGCTCTTGCCTTGCAACTGGAGCAGCGCCCCGCCGTCGCCACGGCGCAATTGGCCGAGGGGCTTGGCCCGACCCCATTCACCGCCCCACAACTCTGTACCCCCCCGGAAGGGAGCGCATTCTAATCATGTTTTTGTCTGTATTCGACATGTTCAAAGTTGGCGTTGGGCCGTCTTCATCGCATACGATGGGTCCAATGGTGGCAGCCGCCCGGTTCCTGGATCTGATGCGCGCCTCGCCTTTTGAATTTGACGGGGTGAAGGCCAGCCTGCACGGGTCTCTGGCCTTTACCGGGGTCGGGCACGCCACCGACCGGGCTACGATCCTGGGCCTCGCGGGGTTTCGCCCGGACACCTATGACGCGGCAAAGGCCGAAGCTGCGCTGACGCTGATCCACGAGGCCGGTCTGGTTCAGCCGCACGGGTTTGATAGCCTGCGTTTCGATCCCAAGGCCGACCTGATCTTCGACTATGACCGCGCCCTGCCCGGCCATGCCAATGGCATGATCTTGATGGCCACGGATGCGCAGGGCGACGTGATCCTGCAGCAGGTATATTATTCGATTGGCGGCGGCTTCGTGTTGACCGAGGAAGAACTGGACAGCGGCAAGGCCACGGATGAAGGCGCGCCGGTGCCTTTTCCGTTCAAATCCGCCGCCGAGATGCTGGAGATGGCAAAGGCCAGCGGCAAGACCATTGCAGAGATGAAACTGGACAATGAAGTGTCCCGTCATGGACACGTTGATTTTCGCAAAGGCACCGCGCGGATCTGGGAGGTCATGAACGACTGCATCAACAACGGGCTGGCCGTGGATGGCATCCTGCCCGGCGGTCTGAACGTCCGGCGCCGCGCCCATCGCATCCACCAGGCGTTGTTGGCAGAACAGGGTTTGAACCTGACGCCGCCGCATACAATCAACGACTGGATCAGTGTTTATGCCATGGCTGTAAACGAAGAGAACGCCGCCGGTGGTCAGGTGGTCACCGCCCCGACCAATGGCGCGGCGGGCGTTCTGCCCGCGACTTTGCGGTACTATCTGGACCATGTGCCGGGCGCCTCCACGACCCGCATCGAAGAGTTCCTGCTGACCGCTGCCGCCATCGGCGGGTTGGTCAAATTCAACGCCTCGATCAGTGGAGCCGAGGCCGGGTGTCAGGCCGAGGTCGGCAGCGCCAGCGCGATGGCTGCCGCCGGTCTGTGCGCTGTGTTGGGCGGCACCCCGGAACAAGTTGAAAACGCAGCTGAAATCGCGCTGGAGCACCATCTGGGCATGACCTGTGATCCGGTCAAAGGGCTGGTGCAGGTTCCATGTATCGAACGTAACGGGCTGGGCGCAATCAAGGCGGTTTCGGCGGCGTCACTGGCCTTGCGCGGCGACGGAGATCATTTTGTTCCACTGGACGCCTGTATCGAAACCATGCGCCAGACCGGGGTGGATATGAGCGAGAAATACAAGGAAACGTCACTGGGCGGATTGGCGGTAAATGTTCCGAATTGTTGACCGTTTGAGGGATAATTTACCTTAGGTCATGCAAAACCGCCGCTTGCATCCGGTAACTGGCTCGCTCTAGCGTCACCCCATGTCAATGGATAGGCCAGTTCTGGGCATCAGTCTGATGTTGGGTTTTTGCATCGTTGCCCCGATGGGGGATGCGGTCGCAAAACTGCTTGGGCCATTGATTCCACTCGCACAACTGCTGTTCGTGCGCTTTGCTGTTCAGGCGATCATCCTGATTCCGCTGGTCATCGCCACACGGCGGCATTGGCGGATGCGTGGGCGGGTGTTGTGGCTGGCGGCGATCCGCACGGGCCTGCACATCGCCGGGATTGGCGCGATGTTTTCCGCGCTGAAGTTCCTGCCGCTGGCCGATGCCGTCGCCATCGCCTTTGTGATGCCATTCCTGATGCTGCTGCTGGGCAAATACGTGCTGGGCGAAGAAGTCGGGATCCGGCGCATTCTGGCTTGCGTTGTGGGGTTCATCGGCACGCTGCTGGTCATCCAGCCCAGCTTTGCCGAAGTCGGTTGGCCCGCCCTGCTGCCGTTGATCGTTGCGGTGGTGTTTTCACTGTTCATGCTAGTCACCCGCCAGATCGCCAAGGAAACCGACCCGATCGGCCTGCAGGCCGTGAGTGGTGTGATGGCTTGCGTTGTGCTGGTGCCTGTTCTGCTGATCGGCGGTATGGCCGAGGTTCCGGTTCTGCAAATCGTAGTTCCGAACCAACAAGAGTGGGGCCTGCTGCTGGCCATTGGCGTTTTGGGAACGCTGGCACATTTGCTGATGACATGGTCGCTGCGCTATGCGCCGTCGGCGACGCTGGCCCCGATGCAATATCTGGAGATCCCGGTGGCGACCTTGTTGGGGTGGCTGATCTTCCGCGATCTGCCCAACACTCTGGCCTCGGTCGGGATCTGTATAACGATCAGTGCGGGTTTGTATATTGTGATCCGCGAACAGACCGTGGCGCGGCAGATGGCCCGGGCGAACCGGGAAAAGGCGCGATCGCCTGCATAGCGGCGCGCAACGCCGTACGCGGCAGGATCAGCAACATCCCATGACCGTCAACATCTAGCGTGATCGGCCCAACCGCGCGGTTCGAGGTGCCGACGCGCCCGTCCGGGGCGAGCTTCAGCCCGTCAATCGGCCATTTCAGCCCGGTCGACCGCCCCGTCACCAGGCGCATCGGAAACAGAGATACCACGTCTCCGGGCTGCAGATCCAGAGACAGTTTGGCAGGCACATGCAACAGGATCTCATGCTGTCCCAACAGGATGCAGGGCGTGTCGGCCCGGCGCACCAACGCACTCAGCGCAGCAAGCTGATGATCGATCCGGGCGCCCAGAAAGCCGAGTGCCAGGATTAACGGTGCCTTGATATTCCTTAACGCCTTGTCAAAATCCGTGCTATCCTGCTCATCGATCTGGTGCAGCCGCGCTTGCGGAATACGGGTTCGGGCAGCATCACTGAGTGAATCAAAGTCGCCGATGACGGCATCGGGCATATGGCCATGCGCCAGTACCGCGTCCGCCCCGCCGTCGGCAGCCACAAGCAAAGGGGCGAGGCCCAAAGCTTCGTTCAGGTCGGTCAGGGCCAGGTCGCCGCCGCCAACAAGCGTCACTGGATCGGATGTTTGAACAATCGCTGAATTCATGGTCGTATTAATGGCCGTTTTGGAAACAGACCACAATGTCGCCACAAAATGATACGCTGAGCGGCACAGAATCGGGCCGAAAATGACGATCCGTCCATGGTAAACACTGGTCAATAATAGTTGAGAGGACGAGCATCCTATGGTTAACAACAACAAAGTATTGACCGTATCATACGGCACGTTTTCCTGTACCCTTGAAGGGTTCGAAGACTCATTTGATACAATGAAAGCGATTGCAGAGTACTTCCGCGATCTGGCGTCGGATGATCGGTATTTCGGAGCCGAACCGCCGCAACCTGACGCGGACATGCTGGCGCGCATTGCCCAGCGCGAAATCACCCGCAAGGTCGAAGCCCACCACGACGAATCGGGAATTGTGCTGCGTGCATCGGAAGGTGTGTCATCGGAGCGCGCGCCGGTCGCCTCTGCTCCGGTTGCTGCAGCTGCCGTTTCTCTTGCCGTGCCAGCATCCCAGATCGCGGCCGAACCGGTCATCGCCGAAACCGCAGTGGATACCGCAGCTGTTGAAGAAGCCGTCGAGATGGACGATGCCCCGACAGATGAACCGGTTGAGGTGGAAGACGTCATCGATGAACACACGTCGACGAATGCTGCCATCGAAAACGCGGTCGAAGATGTAGCCACTGATCCGGTTGTAGAAAGCGATTCCGACGCAACAGAAGAGACACTTGAAGTGGCCCCGCAAGAGGCTGCCGTCGCCGAAGAAGAGCCCTCTGTTGCGGATATCGCTGAAGACATTGCTGAAGACTTCGACCTTGCGACCATGGTGGAAGCAGCCATCGAGAACGCTGAATCTGAAGTCGAGGTTGAAACGGTTGCCGATGCCGAGATTATCGATGCACCCGTTCAAGCTGACCCGGTGTCAGACGTGCAGCCATCGGTCGACAGCATCGCGGCCAAGTTGCAGCGCATCCGTGCCGTTGTGGCCCGCAACGAAACGCTGACCGACGATGAAGAGTTCACCGAAGACCTGCAAACAGAGGCCTTCGTTGCCAGCGCAGCAGCTGATATCAGCGACGTTCTGGATGTTGAAGACCACGGCCATGACGACGAGGATGGAGAAGATGGCGACGCGATCAGCGCCATTCTGGGCCAGTTGGATACTGCCGTCGACGTGTCTGAAGACGACGTAGAGGACGAGGCTGACGTCGTTGAGGTTGCCGAAGTCGAGGTTGCCGAAGCTGAAGTTGCTGAGGTTGAGGTTGCCGAAGCCGAGGTTGCTGAGGTTGACGTTGCCGAAGTCGACGTGGCTGAGATCGACGGTGCCGAAGCTGAAGTTGTCGAGACCGAAGTTGCCGAAGACGCCAGCCTGTTTGCCGGTCTGGAAACGGCCCCCGAGGCCATTGCAGTAGCAGATCAGGATGAGGCTGAGGTTGCCAACATCCTCGACGCGGTGTCGTCCGAACCGGACGTGTCGGTTGAAGACCCCAAGCCCGCCCGCAAGATCCGCCGTGTGCGCGTCAAAGCGATCAAGCGTGCTGACTTGGAACGGGCCATTGCCTCGGGTGAGATCGAATCGGTCACCGCGCCGACAACCACCCCGGCGCCCGAAGCCCCCGAAGCCGCTCCCGAAGTCTCTGCGGAGCGCAAAAGCTCATTGACGGCTGAAGCCGAAGCCGACCTGATGCGCGAGCTGGCAGAAGTCGAAGCTGAATTTTCGACCCCGACCGAAACGGCTGACACCGTTGCCGAGGTCAATCTGGATGAAGACGTCGATGACGATATCGATTTCGACATTTTTGAAGATGACGACGTTGATACCGATGACGCATTTGAAGAAGACGATGACGACCACGGCACTTCCAATCTGTTGGCCGAGGCCGATCAGGACGGGGATCTGACGCGCCTGATGGCTGCCGCCGAGGAAAAGCTGGACGATCCCGAAACGACGTCAAAAGCCGAAGCCTTTCAGAACCTGCGCGCCGCCGTTGCCGCGACTCAGGCTGACCGCGACACCGGCGGTGATCCGGGCGCTACAACCAAGGACAATGAATATCGCGCCGACCTGGCACAAGTGGTCAAGCCGCGCCGCCCGTCGGCCAGCACCACGGCTTCGCCGCGGCCGCGCACAGAGGTCAGCAAACCTGCGCCGCTGAAACTAGTGGCCGAACAGCGCGTCGATGACATTGGTGACGCCAAGCCAGCCTCGCCCGTCCGTCCACGTCGGATTGCAACGCCGCTGGAAACTGCGGAAAGCATCGAGAACGAGACCGAGTTTTCGGCCTTTATCGAAGAAATGGATGTCCACAGCCTGGCCGAGCTACTGGAAGCCACAGCGTCTTACATGAGCTTTGCCGAAGGCCGTGAGCAGTTTTCGCGCCCGCAGCTGATGAGCAAGGTGCGGCTTGTCCATAACGACGATTTCAATCGCGAAGACGGGCTGCGCGCGTTTGGCCAGTTGCTTCGCGAAGGCAAGATCGAAAAGGCTGGCGGTGGCCGCTTTGCCGCTTCGGGCGACATTGGATATCAGCCACAGGCCCGCGCCGCAGGTTAACGGCCCGCGCAACAGGAATACGAAAAACGGCAGCCTTTGTGGCTGCCGTTCTTTTTTTGTTCAGAGACAGGAAGCCAGTGATCAACTCACTTTGCGTCCTGATCCGGATCAGCCTGTCCGACGCCCCGAAACACGTATTTGAACGGGAAGGCCCACAGGATACCCAGACCGACATATACTGCCAGCTCCAAAAGAATCGGTGGCCGCCCGAACTTGACCCCAAGCCAGTTCACCACAGTCACCGCGACCACCACATACAGCGGCAGGCCAACCAGCAGGATCACCAGCGACCAGCGGCGGCGGGCTTTGTGCGACAGCGCCATCAGTCAGCAAACGGGTCGGTGACAAGGATGGTATCCTCGCGCTCGGGGCTGGTGGACAGCATCGCGACCGGACAGTCGATCAGTTCTTCGACCCGGCGCACGTATTTGATCGCGTTTGCAGGCAGGTCAGCCCAGCTGCGTGCGCCCTCGGTCGATTCGCTCCACCCCGGAACCTCTTCGTAGATCGGCACACAGCGCGCCTGCTGGTCGGCGGCTGTCGGCAGATAGTCCAGCCGGTCTCCATCCAGGTCATAGCCAACACAGATCTTCAGCGTCTCGAATCCGTCCAGAACGTCAAGCTTGGTCAGGGCAATGCCACTGACACCGGATGTCGCGCAGGTCTGACGCAGCAGGGCTGCATCAAACCAACCACAGCGTCGTTTGCGCCCGGTGGTGGTGCCGAATTCATGACCACGCTCGCCCAAACGCTGACCGTCTGCATCGTCCAGCTCGGTTGGGAACGGACCTTCGCCAACACGGGTGGTATAGGCCTTGACGATGCCCAGTACGAAATCGATCGAATTCGGGCCGATACCGACCCCCGTGGCCGCTTGTCCCGAGATCACGTTGGACGATGTCACGAAGGGATACGTGCCAAAATCGATGTCCAGCAACGCGCCTTGCGCCCCTTCGAACAGGATACGTTTGCCCGACTTGCGCTTTTCGTTCAGCACCTTCCAGACCGGCGCCGCGAAGGGCAGGATCTGCGGCGCGATCTCTTTCAGTTGCGCGATCAGGGCATCGCGGTCGACCGGATCAAAGCCCAAACCCTTGCGCAGAGGGTCATGGTGCTGCAGCGCGCGGTCAACGCGGGCGATCAGCGTTGCCTCATCCGCCAGATCTGCAACACGGATCGAACGGCGGCCCACCTTGTCTTCATAGGCCGGGCCGATACCGCGACCTGTGGTGCCGATCTTAGTGCCTTTCGAGGCCGCTTCTTCGCGGGCGCGATCCAGCTCTCCGTGAATCGGCAGGATCAGCGGGGTGTTTTCGGCGATCATCAGAGTTTCGGGCGAAATCTCGACCCCTTGCTCGCGCACGGTGGCGATTTCGTTCAGCAGGTGCCACGGGTCCAGCACCACACCGTTGCCGATGACAGACAGCTTGCCGCCACGCACAACACCCGAAGGCAGCGCATGCAATTTATAGACTTTGCCGTCGATCACCAGCGTATGCCCGGCGTTGTGCCCCCCCTGAAAGCGGGCGATTACATCTGCCCGCTCACTGAGCCAGTCCACGATCTTGCCTTTTCCTTCGTCGCCCCATTGGGCGCCGACCACGACGACATTGGCCATTTCAGGTCCTTTTGCATCAGAGATATGTCAAACCGGACCTCATATACCGATGCCGCTGCAACAGTGAAACCGGAATTTCGACGCAGCCCTGGTGAAGGGGTGGACAGCGCCCCGGAAAATGCGCGATTCTGTGCTGCAAAAGGCACGAGGCGGAAATTTCAAGATGGGTGTTTTCCTGCGGTGGCTGTTTGCATTCCTGCTGCTGATGCTGACCTACAACCCGACGGACTGGAACTATGTTCGCTGGGCGCTGGAGAACTATGAGCAGTTTCTGTCTATGACGGTGCTGCTGGGGCTGGTTCTGATCATCGGCTATATCATCTACCTGCGCGCCACGATCCGTTCGATCGGGGCGTTCGGCATGTTGCTGGTGCTGGCAGTGATCGGCGCGTTGCTGTGGGTGCTGTATGATCTGGGGCTGCTGGATCTTGAGAACACCGATATCAACGTCTGGCTGGGCATCTTTGCGATGTCCGTGGTTCTGGGCATCGGGCTAAGCTGGAGCCATGTACGCCGCGCCCTGTCAGGCCAGTCGGATGTGGACAACGTCGACGAATAGCCGTCGCCTTTTTAGGTTTTCAGGTGCACCGGGTCGCCATGCGGCGTGGTCAGATAAGCCGATTCCCAAGCCGCCCGCATCTGTTCGACGTCAGCCGGGGCAGCCTGCCCGAGATCGGCCAGCAGCGTTTCAAGAGTTTCAAGCCAGGCCGTGAAATAATCGTCGCCACCATCCAGTTCTTTCGCAAGGCCATGCGTCGCAAGGGTTTGCGAGAATCGCGTGGCCCAGTCAGGCCAGGCAAAATATCCGGCTTCGTTCAGATGCACGGTCAGGGCAAAAACCTGCCCATGCCAGGGGTGGGTGAAAACCGGTTCAGGGGCGGTCATGCGGGCCTCAGATACGATTGCCAGAGGTCCAGAGTGACCTCGTCTCGCGGATGTTCGGGATTGGCCCACAGCTCTTCCGCTTTGAACACGACAGTATAAAGCGGCTCGGGTGCTTCGCCCAGCGTGTGCGCATTGCTGTCGGGCAGGACGTGCGCACCGTGATGGCGCAGGATCCGGCCTGTGGCCCCAGCGGCATAGGCTGGCAGGCGCGTGTGACCGCCATCGGTCAGCCTGTTGTCAGCCGGGCGTCGGGTGCGGACGGTTTGTCCGGGTTGGAAAAGAGGCTGTTCACTATAAGGTCGGTCGGCAGGTCCGCCTTTGGCGATGATGCCCGCCACGGCCTCGGGCTTCATCGAGCGGGTCGCCAAGGGGTGTGGCATGTCATCGCCCTGCCCCGCCAGATCGGCTTTGGTGAGAACTCCGTTCCCGACCAGCAGATCGGCCAGACCGGCCATCCACTTTTCATAATACGAAAACCGGGTGTAATCCTTGGGCGACAGGCATTCACGGGCGTGGCGCGACATGTCGAGGTTCCATTGGCCCAGCGATCCGCAGGCCAGCGTCACCGCAAGGGCGCGCGCGTGCCAGTCTTGTGCGAAAACCGGATCGTCTGGCCCTCCGGGATCAACCGGCCCGTCGCCATATCGCCCGCCCATGTCATGCACGCGGGTCATGACGGTGCCTTTGCCAGGCCGGTGCCGATCATGCTGTCGCGGGTAACCAGCGCAGCCAGCGCATCGACATCCATACCGTCCGTGCCTGTGGGCCGTTGCGGGATCACCAAATAGCGCACCTCGGCCGTCGAATCCCAGACACGTACCGAGGATTCGGGGGGCAAATTGACCCCGAAGTTGGCCAGAACCTTACGCGGTTCGCGCACCGCGCGGGCGCGATAGGCGTCGGATTTGTACCACCCCGGCGGAATCCCCAACAGCGGCCACGGATAGCAACTGCACAAGGTGCAGACGACCATGTTGTGAGTCTCGTCGGTGTTTTCGACGGCAATGATGTGTTCGCCCTGGCGGCCAAAGAACCCCAGATCGGCCACAACTTCGGTCGCGTCTTTCATCAGCGCGGCGTGAAACGCCGGGTCAGACCATGCGCGGGCCACCACCATGGCCCCGTTTCGCGGGCCAATGCGATTCTGATAGGCGTCGATGATTTCATCCAACGCAGCCGGGTCAATCAGGCCCTTTTTCGTCAGGATGGTTTCCAAAGCCTTGACCCTGAGCGCGGGCTCGGGCGGCAAAAGGGCGTGCGGGTCGTCGTGATCGTGGTGGTCATGTGGCATAAGTGAACTCTGGGCGGTCAGGGGCCGGTTTGTCCAGTCGCAAAGTCATGTCTTGCCCACCGGCGCAAACTTCCCTACATACCGCGCGGTACACGCCAAACGTCGCAGGGTTCCATGGAAAACGTCATTCTCATCGTCCACCTTCTTCTGGCTCTTGGCCTGATCGCTATCGTTCTGATGCAGCGGTCTGAAGGCGGCGGCCTGGGTATGGGCGGCGGCGGTGGCGGGGCCATGACGGGCCGCGCAGCTGCGACGGCGCTTGGAAAAGTGACATGGGTGTTGGCTGCGGCCTTTATCTGCACTTCGATCGCGCTGACCATCGTAACCGCTCAGAAGTCGGCCGGAACCTCGGTCATCGACCGTCTTGGCGTTCCGACGCAGGAAGAAACCGACACCGGCGCACCGGCGTTGCCCACGGGTGAGGGCCTGTTGCCTCCGTCTGCGGATGACAACGCGCCGCTGGTGCCGCGCGCCGACTAATCCACTAGACCTTGGATGACAAAAAAGAACCGCAACAGCATCTTGCGGTTCTCTTGCGCTGAGCGCGCGAATCCTTTATGTGTGAAGTCCCGTGATGCTGCGGTTTTTTAACCGTTCTGGGCACCATCAATACTTGTGACTCACGGGGGCTGCCGAACACTCATGGCGCGTTTTATTTTCATTACCGGCGGCGTTGTTTCGTCTTTGGGCAAAGGCCTTGCATCGGCCGCTTTGGGCGCTTTGCTGCAGGCACGGGGCTATTCAGTCCGACTGCGAAAATTGGATCCGTATCTGAACGTCGACCCCGGCACGATGAGCCCGTTTGAGCACGGCGAAGTGTTTGTCACCGATGACGGCGCCGAAACCGATCTGGACCTTGGCCATTATGAACGGTTCACCGGTGTCCCAGCCTGCAAGACAGACTCGGTCAGTTCGGGGCGGATCTATTCCGACGTGCTCGAAAAAGAACGGCGCGGCGACTATCTGGGCAAGACGATTCAGGTGATCCCCCACGTCACCAACCAGATCAAGGATTTCATCCGGATTGGCGAAGACGACGTCGATTTCATGCTGTGTGAAATTGGCGGCACAGTTGGCGACATCGAGGGTCTTCCGTTCTTCGAAGCCATTCGCCAGTTCGGGCAGGACAAACCCCGTGGCCAGTGCCTGTACATGCACCTGACCCTGCTGCCGTTCATCAAAGCCAGTGGTGAGTTGAAGACCAAGCCGACCCAGCACAGTGTGAAAGAAATGCGCTCGATCGGTCTGGCGCCAGATATTCTTGTCTGCCGCTCCGAAGGGCCGATCCCGGAAAAGGAACGTGCCAAGCTGGCCCTGTTCTGCAACGTGCGCCCCGAGTCGGTGATTGCCGCGCAGGATCTGTCATCTATCTATGACGCACCGCTGGCCTATCACCGTGAAGGTCTGGATCAGGCCGTCCTGGACGCCTTTCAGATCAGCCCGGCCCCCCGCCCCGATCTGACAAAGTGGGAAGACGTATCCGACCGCGTGCATAATCCCGAGGGTGACGTGAAAATCGCCATCGTGGGCAAGTACACGCAGTTGGAAGATGCTTACAAGTCAATCGCCGAGGCGCTGACCCATGGCGGTATGGCCAACCGGGTCAAGGTCAAGGTTGAGTGGGTCGATGCCGAGATTTTCGACACCGAAGACCCTGCCCCCTATCTGGAAGGCTTTAACGCGATCCTGGTGCCCGGTGGCTTTGGCGAACGCGGGACTGAAGGCAAGATCAAGGCGGCGCAATTCGCCCGGGAACGCAAGGTGCCCTATCTGGGGATCTGCCTGGGCATGCAGATGGCCGTGATCGAAGCCGCGCGCAATGTCGCCGGGGTCAAAACGGCCGGATCAGAAGAATTCGACCACGAGGCTGGCAAGAAACGCTTTGAACCGGTTGTCTATCACCTGAAAGAGTGGGTGCAGGGCAATTACAAGGTCAAGCGCGGTGTGGGCGACGACAAAGGCGGCACCATGCGCCTTGGAGCCTATGACGCGATGCTGACCGAAGGGTCGAAAGTGGCTGATGTCTATGGCAGCAGGCAAATCGAAGAACGTCACCGCCACAGGTATGAGGTCGACATCAAGTACCGCGAACAGTTGGAAGATTGTGGGCTGCGATTCTCGGGCATGTCGCCCGATGGCCGTTTGCCCGAAATCGTAGAATGGACCGATCATCCCTGGTTTATCGGGGTCCAGTTCCATCCCGAACTGAAATCGAAACCCTTTGCCCCGCACCCGCTGTTCAAGGATTTCGTCCGCGCCGCGAAAGAAACATCGCGGTTGGTGTGACAGATATCAAATCGTCATGTCGAAGGCAGCTCATTTTGAGCTGCCTTTTTCTTTTGGCACACCAAAATTGACATCAAGGCATCGCACCGGCTCTTTAGATGACGTGGATGCCCCTCCCGACATCGTTTTGGTCTGAAGGTCGGGCGTCTGTCAGAGCCGCCCTTTGCCGGATCCTAAATCAGACCTGCTGACATTTCGACCAGTTCCGGTCGCAGCCGTTCTTCGACGAAGGACACCGGGATCGTGTCGACTGTGACGATGCCACGGATTGTCAGGACGGGCACGTTTTCATCGGCATGCAAAATCGTGTTGCGGATACGGTCGCGTTCGGAAAACCGTGCGCGTACGTAGGGCGGCAGCAGGATGCTGAACGTTTCGCGGTTTTGCATCGTGCCTTCCAGCGCCTTGCCGAACGGGGTGTCGGTGGTTTCCAACAACACCCGGGCATGTTCCGGCAGACGGTCGGGGATGTACCAGTTGTCCGCATTGTGCAACGGCACGTCCCCGCGCATCAGGGTGATGGCGCGGTGGCGAATGGTTTCGCCGTCTTTCGGCAACAGCATGTTCACGCCCAACGGCGGCAGTTCTAACTGGCCCGATGTATCGTGAAGATCGGCGTAGAGGTCGCCATGACCCAATCCGCGCATCTCGCACCAGACCTGCAGCGCGGCTGTCACACTGAACGTTGTCAGAAGAGTTTCGCTGAGATGTAAAATGACGGGTTCGTATTTAGAATCCATGAATTTGGAATCCCTTGTTTTGAAATCGCTCCCGGTTACAATCTTGCAACCCCGGAACAAGTGCAATTGTTTTGAGCAGTTTACGGTGTAACGCGCCAAAAGTCGCCTTCGAATCGATCACTGCAGTCGCCCGCCAGTCAAGTGAACTTGCGAAACAACCGAGTCCGGTCGAATGCCGTTTCAAGTTCGTCCGTGCGGGCCTTGACGGTTTCCCACTGCGCCTCTTGCGTGGCCGCGATGACGCTTTCGACCAGCAGCAGCAGGCCCAGCATCGAATCCCACGCTGACGGGACCGTGATGCGCGCCGCGAAGGTGTGTTTGGCAACCCGCTGCACCGGAGAGCGCCACTGATCGGTGAACAAAATGACCTCGGCGCCCTTTTCATGCGCCATCTCGGCCAGCAACAACGTGGCATTTTCATAGCGTCGAATATCGAACAGGATCAGCGTGTCGCGCGGGCCAAGGTCCAGCACGTAATGCGGCCATGACGCCTGCTGGGGAATCAGGAACACATCGGGCCGGATCATCTGTAGGTGCAGGTACAGGGTTTGCGCCAATGTTCCGCTAAGCCGCCCACCCGCAATCTGAATCCGGCGGTCGGGGTCGACGATTTGCTGGCACAACGCATCAAAATCCGCCGGATCGATCCGATCAAGCGTGGCGCGCATGTTGTCGGCTGCGGCCTGGGCATAGCGGTTCAGCATGTGTTCAGCCGGCAAATCGGGAACCTGATGAGGGTGCTTGTCGACCGGGCTTGAGATAATCTCGCTCAGTTCATCGCGCAGGGCGGCCTGAAACTCGGGATATCCCGAGAACCCGATCTTTTGCACCATGCGCGCCACAGTGGGCGACGACACGCCAGCCATTTCGGCCAGTTCGGTAATACTGCCCAATCCGGGGATCGGATAATTGTCGAGGATCGCGCTGGCCAACTGCCGCTCTGCCCGGGTCATGTCGGTATCACGGGCTTTCAGGATCTCGGCAATTGTGGCCATGGGCAAACGGTCCGATCAGTTTCTGAACAAATCATTACACAGCGATGACGCCTGACGAAAGTCTTACAGAAAAATTATTGACGGGCCGTGCTCTTCGGTAGAAATGTTTTCACATGATGGGGATGCCAAAAGATTCGACGTTTGGTCAGGCTGTTCAGGTGACGGAAGCGTCACCGGATGCCCGGACTCTGATCGTTTGCGAGCACGCGTCGTGCCGCATTCCGGCAAGTTTGGGTGATCTCGGATTGCCCTCGGACGTTCTGTGCAGCCATATCGCGTGGGATCCGGGCGCTTTGGGTGTGGCTTTTGAACTGGCAAAAATCATGGATGCCCCATTGGTGCATGGCCAGATCTCGCGTCTGGTCTATGACTGCAACCGCCCTCCTGAGGCCCATGATTCGATCCCGGCCCGCAGCGAAGTTCACGATATACCGGGGAATGCCGATCTGTCTGATGCGGAACGGCAGGCCCGTATCGATCAGGTGTACGTCCCGTTTCGCGACCATTTGTCTGGCGAAATCACCGCCCGTCGCGGGCATCTGGATCTGATGGTGACCGTTCATAGTTTTACACCCGTTTACCACGGGGCTCCGCGCCCGGTGGAACTGGGCATTCTGCACGGGCGAGACGACCGGTTTGCGCAGGCCATGTTGGCGGCCAAGCCTGCAGAGTTTGAATATGACGTCCGGTTGAATGAACCCTATGCCGCATCGGACGGAGTCGCGCATACTCTGGACATACAGGGTGTGAACAACGGGCTTCTGAACGTGATGCTGGAAATCCGCAACGATCTAATCACGACGGCCGATGACCAAACCGCATGGGCTACGGTGTTGGCTCCATGGCTGCATGCGACGCTGGCCGGGTTCGCTGAAGGGGACATGGAATGATCGGCGCGATGGCCCTCTATGTCCGGATTGTCGACGGTATGAACCGGCGCATCGGACTGGTGATGATGTGGGGCCTGTTTGTCATGATGGGGATCCTGCTGTGGTCCTCGATCTCGAAGACGTTTTTGCTGCCATCGATGTGGACGCTGGAAATGGCTCAATTCGCCATGGTGACCTATTACATTCTGGGCGGGCCGTATTCGATCCAGCTGGGGTCGAACGTGCGGATGGATCTGTTTTATCACGCGTGGAGCGACCGGCGGAAAGCCTGGTTCGATGCCTTCACCGTCCTGTTCCTGATCTTCTATCTTGGCATTCTGCTGTATGGCGGGCTGGGCTCAAGCGCCTATTCCCTGGGCTATTGGGGCACCGACCCAATCGCCTATTTCACCGGGCTTTTGACCGGCAGCGAGGAAGTCGGACGGCTTGAGCGGTCTTCAACCGCGTGGCGTCCGTTCATCTGGCCCATCAAGTCGATCATGGTGCTGGGCTTTTTCCTGATGCTGCTGCAAGCGATTTCGGAATTGCTGAAGGATATCGCCCGGATAAACGGGCACGAGATCGAAATACCCCTTCCAGAGGATGCGCGGGCATGAGCCAAGAATACATCGCCATCTTCATGTTTGCGTCCATGATGCTGATGCTGCTGACCGGTCAGCGCGTTTTTGGCGCCATCGGCGCTGTCGGGGCCATTGCGGCTTTGGCACTGTGGGGCACGGGTGGGTATGACATCCCGTTTGCCGCTGCCATGAAGCTGATGAAATGGTATCCGCTGCTGACACTGCCGATGTTCATCTTCATGGGCTACGTGCTAAGCGAAAGCCGGCTGGCAGACGACCTGTACCGGATGTTCCATGTCTGGATGGGGTCGCTGAATGGTGGTTTGGCTATCGGCACCATCGGATTGATGGTTCTGGTATCAGCAATGAACGGGCTGTCGGTGGCCGGAATGGCCATTGGCGCCACCATCGCCCTGCCCGAGCTTTTGCGCCGCGGCTATGACAAGATCATGGTGACGGGGGTAATTCAGGCCGGATCCAGTCTGGGTATCCTTGTACCGCCTTCGGTCGTGCTGGTGCTTTATGCAATGATCGCGCGCCAGCCGGTCGGGCAATTATGGCTGGCGGGGGTTGTTCCTGGGCTAATGATGGCCGGGCTGTTCATTCTCTACATCTGGCTGCGGTGCCGCATCCAGCCGGAACTTGGGCCGGCAATGGAAGACGCACATGAGGTCAGCCGATCCGAAAAGCTGCGCCTGCTGGGCGCAGGTCTGCTGCCGCTGGCGATCTTTGCCGCGATGATGGTGCCCTTCGTCAACGGCTGGACGTCGCTTGTCGAAAGCTCGGCCATCGGAGCGCTTGCCGCTTTGGTGGCGTCTGTCCTGAAACGGCGAATGACGTGGAAAGTCTTCAAAATCTGCACGCGGCAGACGATGGCGATTTCATGCATGTTCATGTGGATCATTCTGGCCGCCCTTGGTTTTGGTGCCGTGTTCGATGGGCTGGGTGCGGTGCGTGCTATCGACAATCTGTTCACCGAAAAAATGGGGTTGGATCCGTGGACGATCCTGATCCTGATGCAGCTCAGCTTTATCCTGATGGGCACGTTTCTGGATGACACCGCCATGCTGGTCATTGTTGCGCCGCTGTATGTACCGCTGGTCAAGGTGCTGGGATTTGATCTGATCTGGTATGGTGTGCTGTACACGATCACCACCCAGATCGCCTATATGACGCCGCCCTTTGGCTATAACCTGTTTCTGATGCGCGCCATGGCCCCGCCCGAGATCGGGTTGATGGATATCTATCGGTCGATCGTACCGTTTGTAATCATCATGGTTGTGGCGCTGGGCATCATCATGATGTTCCCGCAGATCGCCCTGTGGTTGCCACAGTACGTATATGGAAATTAACGAGAATGCCCGCAAAGGGCACGTGACTTGAACCCCGACAGAGAGGAAAGAAAAATGACAACAAGACGTTCATTCCTGACCACCACCGCGCTTGGCGCGGCGGCCGCACCGCTGGCGACTCCGGCACTGGCGCAATCCACTATCAAGTGGCGGATGCAGACCTATGCCGGTGCTGCCCTGGCCGAGCATGTCATTGATCCGGCGATCAAGATGTTCAACATGATCGCTGGCGACCGGATGCAGATCGAACTGTTCTATGCTGATCAGCTGGTCCCGACGGGGGAGCTGTTTCGCGCCATGCAACGCGGCACAATCGACGCTGTCCAATCGGACGATGACTCGATGGCGTCGCCTACGGACGTCACCGTGTTCGGCGGCTATTTCCCATTTGCGTCGCGCTATTCTCTGGACGTGCCGGTGTTGTTCAACCAGTACGGCCTGAACGAGATCTGGGACGAAGAGTATTCCAAAGTCGGCGTGAAACACATCAGCGCTGGTGCCTGGGATCCGTGCCATTTCGCAACCAAAGATCCGATCCGCTCGCTTGAAGACCTCAAAGGCAAGCGAGTCTTCACCTTCCCGACGGCTGGTCGCTTCCTGGCGCAGTTCGGCGTGGTGCCGGTGACGTTGCCTTGGGAAGACATCGAAGTGGCCGTGCAGACCGGCGAACTTGACGGGATCGCCTGGTCGGGCATCACCGAAGATTACACCGTGGGTTGGGCCGACGTGACCAACTATTTCCTGACCAACAACATCTCGGGTGCATGGGCCGGGTCGTTCTTTGCCAACATGGATCGTTGGAACGAACTGCCGGAAGACCTGCAGGCCCTGTTCCGCGTCTGCTGTGATCAGTCACATTACTATCGTCAGTGGTGGTACTGGGGTGGCGAAGCCGCATTGCGGGTCAATGGCCCCAAGATGGAGCTGACCACAATCCCCGATGCCGAATGGGCCGTCGTCGAAGATGCCGCAGTCAAGTTCTGGGACGAAATCGCTGCGGAGTCGGAAACCAAGGCGAAGGTTGTCGAGATCTTCAAGCGCTACAACGCCGACATGGTCAAGGCCGGTCGGCCCTATCGCTACGGCTGACGAGAACAGGATTTGGCCCGCAATTGAGCGCGGGCCAAATTTTTCGACGAAAAATTTTGGGCGCTGAACGCGGAGGTAGCGCATGCTGTCATATGAGACCCTTAAGACACAGATCGCGGACGGATCGGTGGATACGATTCTGGTCTGCATGATCGACATGCAGGGCCGCCTGATGGGCAAACGGTTTCATGCCGAAGCCTTCCTGGATATCGCCGAGGGCGAAACCCATTGCTGCAACTACCTGCTGGCGACAGATCTGGATATGGCGACACCGGATGGCTATGCCTCGACCAGTTGGGAACGCGGCTATGGTGATTATGTCATGCGTCCCGACCTGTCCACCCTACGGCCTGTACCGTGGCTGGAAGGCACCGCGATGGTGTTGTGCGATGTGCTGGATCACCACACCCATGAACCGGTGCCACATGCCCCACGCGAAATCCTGAAGCGTCAGATTGCCCGTGCCGAAGCAATGGGGCTGACTCCGATCATGGCGACGGAGCTTGAGTTCTTTCTGTTCACAGGCACCCATGACGACATCGCCCGGTGCGGGTTCCGCGATCTGCAGCCGATTTCGACCTACAACGAAGATTACCACATCTTCCAGACGTCGAAGGAAGAACCGGTCATGCGCCCGATCCGCAACCATCTGCGGTCCATGGGCATCCCGGTGGAAGGCTCCAAGGGCGAAGCCGAAGCCGGTCAGGAAGAGCTGAATGTTCGCTATGCCGAAGCACTGGCCACAGCAGATCACCACACGCTGGCCAAGCACGGCATCAAGGAAATCGCGCACCAGCAAGGCTATGCCGCGACCTTTTTGCCGAAATGGCACCATGACCGCGTGGGTTCCGCGGCGCATGTGCATCAGTCCTTGTGGAAGGACGGCAAAAACGCTTTCTTTGACCCGCATCGACCGTTGGGCAAATCGGCATTGATGGATCACTACATGGCTGGGTTGCTGACCTATGCCTCGGAGTACACCTGCTTTCTGGCGCCCTACATAAACAGTTACAAACGGTTTGCGCGGGGCAGTTTCGCCCCGACCCAGACCGTGTGGTCGGTCGACAACCGCACCGCTGCCTTCCGGTTGTGCGGCGACGGAACCAAGGCCGTGCGGGTTGAGTGCCGCACGCCTGGGTCCGACATGAACCCCTATCTGGCCTGCGCCGCGATGTTGGCCGCCGGGCTGAAAGGTATCGAGGAGAAATTGGTGTTGCCCGATCCTTATGCCGGTGACGCCTATTCTGACGATGCGACGCATCATATCCCGCGTACCCTGCGCGATGCGCGCGACGCTTTGCTGGGATCAGAGATGCTTCGCGAGGCTTTCGGAGAAGAGGTCGTGGTGCACTATGCCCGCGCCGCCGCATGGGAAATCGAAGAGTTCAACCGTGTCGTGACGGATTACGAAATCGCCCGGGGGTTTGAAAAAGCCTGAAGGCACGAAACGAGGGGCGCCGCCCCTCGCGCTCCCCGGGGTATTGGAAACAAGAAAGAAGCAGGACTGCGGCGACGTAGTCCGAGAATGGAAGGAATGGGATGGGTCAGATCCTGACATGTGTCTCGCCGATTGACGGGTCGGTGTTTGCCGAGCGCGAAGCGGTGTCGCAAGCTGTAGCGTTTGAGTCAGTTGCCCGGGCGTGCGCCGCGCAGGCCGAATGGGCCGCGCGCCCTCTGGCAGAACGGGTTGCCTTGGTGCAGGCCGGTGTCGCCGCCGTGGGCGAGATGAATGACGATATTGTGCCCGAGCTTGCGGGCATGATGGGACGCCCGGTGCGCTATGGCGGTGAATTTGGCGGGTTCAACGAACGCGCCAGCCATATGGCCGGAATTGCGGAAACCGCATTGGCCGACATCGCAGTAGGCGAGGATGAGACGTTTCGGCGCTATATCAGACGGGTACCGTTGGGCGTGGTTCTGGTGGTCGCGCCCTGGAATTATCCTTACATGACCGCGATCAATACTGTGGCTCCTGCGCTGATCGCGGGCAACACAGTGGTTTTGAAACACGCCACTCAGACGTTGCTGGTGGGCGAGCGGATGGCGCGGGCGTTTCAGTCTGTGGGCATTCCGGCAGATGTGTTCCAGAACCTGTTTCTGGATCATGACACCACCAGCGCTCTGATCGCGGGCAATGCGTTTGATTTCGTGAACTTCACGGGCTCGGTCAGTGGCGGGCAAGCGATGGAACGCGCCGCAGCCGGGACGTTTACCGGGGTGGGCACCGAGTTGGGCGGCAAGGACCCCGGTTATGTCATGGAGGACGCGGATCTGGATGCCGCGGTTGAGACGCTGATCGACGGGGCGATGTTCAATTCGGGTCAGTGCTGCTGCGGCATTGAGCGGATCTATGTGCATGAAAGCCTGTTTGAGGCCTTCGTGGCAAAAGCGGTTGCCATTGTGAAGGGATACAAGCTGGGCAATCCACTGGATCCGGACACCACTCTGGGACCGATGGCGAGTTTGCGGTTCGCTGATATGGTCCGGATGCAAGTCGCCGAAGCCCTGGCCGACGGTGCCGTCGCTCATATCGAGACCTTTGCCGAAGACGATGGCGGGACGTATCTGACACCGCAGATCCTGACCAATGTCAGCCACGACATGCGGGTGATGCGCGAAGAAAGCTTTGGCCCCGTGGTCGGCATCATGCCGGTCAAGGATGATGATGAGGCGATCCGGCTGATGAATGACAGTGATTTCGGTTTGACTGCGAGCCTGTGGACCCGCGACATCGACCGGGCGGCGGCTGTCGGCGACCGTATCGAAACCGGCACCGTGTTCATGAACCGCGCCGATTATCTGGATCCGGGCCTGTGCTGGACCGGATGCAAACAAACTGGTCGCGGCGGCGGGTTGTCGGTGATCGGATACCACAACCTGACCCGCCCCAAATCCTACCATCTGAAAAAGGTGACGACATGAGCCCAACTGCAAACTGGTCCTACCCCACCGCCATCCGCTTTGGCGCCGGACGTATCACGGAAATCTCCGAGGCTTGCGCCGCCGCCGGGATCAAGAACCCCCTGTTGGTGACTGATCGTGGGTTGGCTGGACTGCCTATCACCACTGGCACGCTTGATCTGCTGGAAGCCGCCGGGCTAGGCCGCGCGCTGTTTTCCGACGTCGACCCGAACCCCAACGAGCAGAACCTGACGGCGGGGGTCGCGGCCTTCAAGGCTGGCAACCATGACGGTGTCATCGCCTTTGGCGGCGGATCGGGGCTGGACCTGGGCAAGATGGTGGCCTTTATGGCGGGTCAGACCCGCCCGGTCTGGGATTTTGAGGATGTTGGCGACTGGTGGACCCGCGCCGATGCCGAGGCGATCTTTCCCAACATCGCGGTGCCCACCACGGCTGGCACCGGATCAGAGGTCGGCCGGGCCAGCGTGCTGACCAATTCTCAGACCCATGAGAAAAAGATCATCTTCCATCCCAAGGTATTGCCATCGGTGGTGATCGCCGACCCGGAACTGACCGTGGGTATGCCCGCCGCAATCACGGCAGGCACCGGAATGGACGCCTTTGCCCATTGCCTTGAGGCGTTCTGTTCGCCGAATTATCATCCCATGAGTCAGGGGATCGCGCTGGAAGGTCTGCGCCTGGTCAAAGAAAACCTGCCTGTCGCTTACACCACGCCAACAGATCTGGATGCGCGCTCGCATATGATGTCGGCGGCAATGATGGGCGCGACGGCGTTTCAAAAAGGGTTGGGTGCGATCCATGCCGTGTCCCACCCGATCGGCGCGATCTATAACACGCATCACGGCACAACGAATGCGGTGGTGATGCAGGCCGTGCTCAGGTTCAATCGCGCGGCCATCGAAGACCGGCTGAACATGGCAGCCAACTATCTGGGCATCGAAGGTGGGTTCGACGGGTTCTATGACTTTGTCGGTCAACTCAATACGCAGTTGAATATCCCCGAAAGCCTTGCCGCCCTTGGCGTGACAGACCCTGACGCCGAAGCCATACTGCAAGGCGCGCTGAAGGATCCATCCTGTGGCGGCAACCCGATCGAGTTGACCGCAGCCAACACACGGGCGTTGATTGCGTCGCTTATCTGAAACGGACTGCCCGGCGATGATCAGTAGCTGATCGTCGGGCGATCCAGAATGCTGCGGCCGAAAAGGCTGGCCGTCAGATCGACCATCAGTCGGGCAGTGCGGCCCCGATCGTCCAGAAACGGGTTCAGTTCGACCAGATCAAGCGAGGTGACAAGACCCGCATCATGCAGGATCTCCATGATCAGATGCGCCTCGCGAAACGTCGCGCCGCCGGGCACAGTTGTGCCGACGGCAGGCGCGATATCGGGTTCGATGAAATCGACGTCGAGGCTGACATGCAGCATTCCATTTTCCCGGGCGACCTCTTCGACGAAGGGCATCAGAAGCTTCTGCACTCCGGTTTCGTCGATGGCGCGCATATCGAAGGCCCGCGCCCCTGATTTCGCCAGCAAGGCGCGCTCCTGCGCATCTACAGATCGCAAGCCCATGATGCACAGATTGGTCGGATCGAGTGTGTGTTCGAGTGGTTGCCCCAACATTTCGGGAAACCCGTCCAGACCGCAGGCATAAGCCAAGGGCGTTCCGTGCAGATTTCCGCTTGGGGATGTCGCAGGTGTGTTAAAATCGGAATGCGCGTCCAGCCAAAGCACATATTGTTTCCGCCCCTGCGCAGCCGCCGCAGCAACGTGCCCGGTAACGGTTCCCAAAGACAGCGCGTGATCACCGCCCATGTAAATTGGCAACGTAGGTTCCTGTGCAAGGCGCGCTGCGTGACGATGCAGGCTCCGCGTCCAACCGGCCACTTTTGGCAGGTGTTTCAAATGGTCATGCTGCGTCTCGACAGTGTCAACGGCATCAGGACGAGCATCGCCAAGGTCCCGCACAGTGTGGCCAAGCGCCTTAAGCTCATCCTCCAACCCTGCCGTTCGATACGCAGCGGGCCCCATAACGCAGCCACGGCGCCCGGCCCCTTCTTCCATCGGTATGCCAAGAAGTGAAATATCCATGGTGATCTGTCCTTCTGTTGGGCTTGGGTGCACACATTGAGCCGAGGCCGAATCCACCGCAGTAGACCCTTGATCTGACCCAATGATAGACGACTTCACGGATGGGTTGGTATAACATTGGGCTTTAGGACGGAGGGCGTCACGTCACCCATCAAATCCCAGGAAACGAGCCGTATTTGCAGTGGGACGCCGACGGGAGACCACCGAGTTCGCAACAAAGTTGTCATCCGGCCAGCCCAGCGCGACACAGGTCAAGATCACCTGATCATCGGGAATGTTCGCGACCTCACGGACCACCGGGCTTTGCATGATTCCCTGCCCGTTTATCACGGCCCCAAGGCCGCGGCTCCAGGCGGCCAGCACCAATCCATAGGTCATCGCCCCGGTATCGAAATGGGCAATCGTATTGGTCAGAAGGGATCGGTCGAAACAGACGACAACCGAGACCGGCGCATCAAACTGGCGAAAGCCCCGCATGACCCAATCCTGTCGGCGCTCTTTGTCATGACGCTCTATGCCCATGGCTTCGAACAGTTGAACGGCAATTTCGATCTGCCGGTCGCGATGTTCGCCTTCATAAGCTGCATAGTCTTCGATCTCACGACTGGGCGGCACGCCGCCAAGCATGCGTTCCGTATTGCCACGCCGCACCTGTTCAAGCGGCTCGCCTGTCAGGACATGCAGGTGCCAGGGCTGGGTGTTCATCGAAGATGGTGCCCGGTTGGCCAGTTCAATGATCTCTTCCAGCAGTTCCTGCGAAACAGGTTCATCAGTGAACCCGCGAATGGAGCGGCGGTCTTTTATGGCCTGATCAATGTTCATCGGTAACCCTTTTTAAGTTCGTCAATCAGACTCAGGCTATCTGTATGAACGGAAGCCCAAATCCTTTGGCGCAGCCCCACACACAGTCCGGCCTGAACCGTCGAGTTTCACCTGCGCAGAACATGGATCGACCAGCCCGTTGTCAATACGGTTTGACAGGCTTTTTGTGCAAACAGGCTTTGTGGATGGCGTGGATGCCCCCACCCTGCCGGCATCGTGATGCGCCAATGTGATGTAACTCTATCACTCGTCCTCGTGGGGATCTGAGAAGATGCCGTATTGCGTCCACAGGGCTTCCACATAAGGTGCAATGTCAGCCGGAGTTGAGCCAGAGCGCGCCTTAAAGACATCCTGCACATCAACAAAGTACTGCTCCAATCCCGCCGGAGCAAAAATGTATAGCATTCGGGCACGACTGGACGTGCAGTTGCGCCAGGTAAAGGTAGCATTCTCCGGGATATGAAGAACCGTTCCTGTGGCGACATCGACCGTGCGGTCCTTGAACTCGAAACGAAGTTCGCCTTCCAATAGATAGATGGTTTGCGACTCTTTGGTATGGCCATGCGGTACTTGCGGTGGCACGAAGTTGGGAGCGACATCATATTCCAGAAGGGCAAAGCGTTCACCGGTCGTCGCAGCGTCGAGCTTGATGGTCAGGTTGCTGGTTCCCAACGGGATCGTAACGCCCTCGTTTGGATGTACGATCAACGGCTCAGTGGTCATGAGGGGGGTCCTTTAACCGTCATTCCCCGAATGGAACACCGCACTGATAATGGTGACGCAAGTTCGCACACCGATCAAGCTTGGTGGGCACACAGTGCCAGTGTCTGATCGGTCGACGCGCGGCTTGATTGCGATTTCTGGAGCTCACGCGTGGTGTGTCAGTTTTGTTGGTTGATATTGGAAGGTGGCGCAGACCATCTGTCTGACGGCTGACAACCATAACCAGTCATTTTCCGGGCGTTCAGGACTTGTCTCGCCTCGCTCACTCCAACAATGATGCCCCATGACAGTGTTTCTAATCTTTTTAATCGTCGTGGTCGTTGCCGCAGGTTGGTTTGGTTTTCGAAACTGGTCGAAAAGGCAGGTCCGCAAGAGCCTTCTCGTGACAGAGTTGTCAGATCGTCAGCGCGCCATCGTTGCGCAGCAAGTGCCCCTGACGAAGAAGCTGCCAGAAAAGTTTCGCGCCAAGCTTGAGGGCAAGATCAACGTCTTTCTGAACCAAGTCGAGTTCATCGGGTGCAACGGGTTGGAGGTTAACGAGGAGATGCAGCTTTCCATTGCCGCGCAAGCCTGCCTTCTTATTGTAAACAGCGACACGTGGTACAATCGCCTTACTACAATTCTCATCTATCCGGGTGCCTTCAAATCGCGGCAGTCAGAGCACAACGGTTATGTCATAACCGACCGAGAAATTGTGCGCACAGGCGAGAGTTGGTCGCGAGGTCCGGTTGTACTGTCCTGGGCGCACGCCAAACAGGGCGCCATCGACGAAAGTGACGGCCACAATGTCGTGTTTCACGAATTCGCCCACCAGATCGACGACCTGTCCGGACGCACCAACGGCATCCCCATCCTTAACAAAAGCCAGAGTTTCGCAGAATGGGGGCAGGTGTTCGTCAAGGCATATGAAAGCCACGTCCAAAACGTTCACGCCGGACGCAAGACCGTAATTGATGCCTACGGCGCGGAAGGGCTTGAAGAGTTTTTCGCGGTGGCGGTCGAGGTCTTTTTTGAACGGCCGGTGGCCCTCAAACACAATGAACCAGCGCTTTATGAACAGTTGGGGCTGCTTTTTCAGTTGGAGCCGTCAGAATGGTGATCGTCTAATCACTGACCAGCAAATACCACCGGTTAGGGTCGGACAAATCCGCGCCTCTCCGTCACCGTTCAGCCCAGCAATCTGGAATGGATTGCCGAGAAGCCTCGGCTTGGCGACATGCCTTGCATACCGGGGTGCCAGTATCGATCCTGACTGGGCTGGGTGAGCGGAGTAACAGTGAGAAAGAGTTCTTTGAGCATTTCAAATGGCGGCACACGTCATTTGGGAGGAAACCGGAGCGAAGATGACGAAGAACGAGCAAATCGAACTGGTACAGCGTTACTTCGCGGCGGTGGACTGCGAAGACCTCAAGGGCGTTCTTTCAACACTGACCCAAGATTGCGTCTTTTCTGTTGAAACCCATAACGTTCGGCTTGAAGGGCACGGCGAAGTTACAGGCATGTTTCAAAGGCTTTGGGCCAATCATGCAGCAGTGCGCCATTTCGAGTTCGTCTTTGTGTCTGATCCAGAAACGGATAGAATTGCTGCCCGCTTCAAGGTCGAGAACACCGAGCATGACCAGAGCGTCATCAGGAAATCCAACTGCAATTTCTTTGAGATCCGGGATGACCGGTTCTCTAGGGTTGCGGTCTACATGGCCGGGCCAAATACACTGGACTAGACCATGTTGACAAAACACAATTGTCGGAACGATCCCAATTGGCGAATGGTCAACACGCCACTCTAGAGTTGTGAATTTCTTATCCGCCCGAGCGCAGCTTCAAGGACTCCTTCAGCACTTTTCAACTCATCGGCATCCATTTTTGACGGGTCGAGTTCGAGGGTCAGACCGATATTTTGATGTCGCATATGGCCGCCTGATTGCTCTTCTTTTTCTCGAAGGCCATGCACCCGAAACGTCCTGACAGGACGTTGAAATCCTTTGACGTTGATCTGCGCTGCTTCGTCACCCAGCACCAAATCTTTGACCAGAGAATAGGTTTCGTTTGCAAGGAGAATGCTGCCAGCATCCGCAGCTCTCTCCAGTCGTGCCGCCAGATTAACCGGGGAGCCAATGATTGTATAATCCATCCGCTGCTCGGATCCGAAGTTGCCGACAGTGCAATAGCCAGTGTTGATCCCGACACGCAGTTCAAAACCGCGTTCCAGACCCACGTCCAGCCATTCCTTGTGAAGTTGGCGTGCCCGCCGTTGCATCGTTAACGCCATGCGCACGCATTGTTCGGCATCCTCTTTTGCTCCGCGGCTCTCTGGATCTCCGAAGTAGACAACAATCGCGTCCCCAATAAATTTGTCGATCGTGCCGCCATGGGCCATTGCTATACTGGACATCTCGGTCAGATAACTGTTGAGCAGCGTCGTAAGCTCTTCAGATTCCATTTGCTCGGTTATCTCGGAAAACCCAACAATATCGCTAAAAAACACGGTCAATTTGCGCCGTCGAGACGATATCACAGCCAGTTCATTCCCGCGAATAATCGACTGAACCAGTTGAGGTGAAAGGAATTTACCAAGCTGGGCGGATAGGTTTTCCATCACCTTGGACCTCTTCGCTTCAGTCTCAAGGGTTTGCAGAGAAACCTGTACTTCGGAAATGGTATTGCGCCAGCCTTGCAAGGCCAGATACCCCAATCCAACAACTATCCCCACCATTATGATTGTGAGAGGCAGACCCGGTAAAACATGATGCGCATACGCCATGAAAAACGTCGGTACCAGAATGATGGTGCTGTAGCTGATCGAGACCTTTGGCAGCGAAGCTGACATTGCGACAGCTGCAGTGCAGGTGAAGATCATAGCCCAAAATAGGACGATCGCGTCTGCTTGCCCAAGCACGGGCATCAACAAAAGGGCAACGCCCGCCCAGATCACCGCCATAATCACCGCTTGAACTTCGACAAGCCGGATATGCCGCTGATCGACAGACTGGGGTCTTGGGCGCTTCCTGAGCCGAAGATGCGCGCGCAGGATTGGCACGGTGAAAAGCAACTTTGCGGCCAGAAGGAATTTTACAGGACCGGACATGATTTCCTCGGTCCCTATGGTAAAAATGAGAAGTACCATTGCCACGTTGCCGAAAACCGACCCCAACTGATATTGCCGGTTCTGCACGGATTGAACGATCCGCAGGCGAGCCTGTAGGTTTGCCGGGAGTTTGTAGAGCTGTTCGAACATCGCCAGGTTTTTGACTTGTTTGTCATCGTCCATAGCAAACTCCGAAGACTCTGTTGGAGGGCTGATTTTTTAACATGAATGCATGGGCAGACGGCTTTGGCAACTTTTCGGCTACATCCCCCACTACCCTTTGACTGGCGCTTCTCTGGTTCCGCCTCAAAGAAACAGCCCGCCTTCAGCAGAATGTCAGAGATGACTCTGCCAGTGGCCGAGCAAGATACACCCTATAAGGCCGAAGCAGGATGTTAACGGCCTTGATCCGCACTCAGATCGTTTCGATTTCGAATGCGTTTTGTTCAGGCGGTGTTTAAAAACCCGCTGCCCGTCAATGAATAACTGAATACTGTCGTGCCAGTTTCTGATCGATACGTTGAGGGCGCCTATGACTGCCTCACTGCCAGACCTTTCCCTCCAGTCGTCAGACCGCGCGCTTTCGGTCCAAGCTCTTGAGCGCCGCGGTCACCGGACTTGCAAAAGAGTTTTGCTAGAGCAAGCTCACTTTTCCGGTGGCTATGTCATAAACTCCACCGACCGAGCTGATTTTCCCCGAGGCATGCATTTCGGATAGGATCGGATCTGCCGTGGCCGCTCTTTCAGCATTGAGCACGGCATTCCTTGCGGTCGCTGCGGCCAGCAGATCGGTGGGGTTGCCGTCCATGACGTCATAGACAGCAGGCCGGATCGCGTTAACCAGATGCGGAAGGTGCCCGGGCGGAAGGGCCTTGTCCTGTATCGATTTGATCGTTGCGTCAACCGCTCCGCACGACGTGTGGCCAAGAACGATGATTGTTTTGACGCCAAGAACAGCGGCCCCAAACTCAAGGCTGGCCAGCCCATCATCGTTGATAAAGTTTCCCGCAACCCGAACAACAAAAAGATCGCCAGGGCCCTGATCAAAGATCAACTCAGGCACCACTCTCGAGTCGGCGCATGCAACGATGGCAGCGAATGGTTGCTGCCCCAGTGCGCGGGCAGACCGGGCGACGGAATGATCCGTGTTGATCGGTGCATTTGCCACGTAACGCGCATTGCCCGCGATCAGGCGTTCCAGCGCGTCAGCGGGTGTGGCCGGTGGCGCATCATTTGATTGGGCAAATGCTTGGGGCGCAGATGCCCCGGCCAAGGTCAAAGCCAGACCACCGGCAAAAAGCCCCCGGCGACTGATCGTTTCATTCGAATTGTCAGTACACATGATGGTATATCCTTGCTGTAATTCTTTTAAGGTTGTCGCGGAATTAAACGAATGACTGGGAAGCGATATTGCCGGTGCGGTTGACCATTTAACGACCGTAAACCGTGTAAAGATGTTCCAGAACTTTGCCCGCCGCCACATTGGCGTCGGTTCCGGGAAAGTTTGTGGCAACGACGACGGCGAGATCCTGCGCAGGGTCTATGACGATCCGCGCCATGTTCATCGAATTCGAACCGTTGTGCGTCAGCAGTGGGCCGTCGGCCCAATCAAAGCTCACGATACCCCAGCCCAACCCATAGCCACCTGTGCTAGGCGTTCCTGGTGGCGGATTGTCTCGGACGGGCGTGTCGACTTTTGTAGATTGGATGTACTGCAGCGTCTCAGGTGAAACGATCGCCGGCGCTCGCATGCCTTTTCCAGCATTCCAGCTCGCCCATTTTGAATAGTCCAAAATGGACATATGCGCGTTGCCAGCCGGAGCGATCACTTGTGGCACATCCGCTGCCGCCCCCCAGAGCATTGGCGTTGCGGTGCCGTCAGCCTCAAGTCGGTGCCCAACAGGTGCATCGATCAATCCATAGGTTGCCTGCACACCAAGCCCGGCTGTTTTCATTTCCAGAGGTGTAAAGATATGTTCGTAAATGACCTGTTCCCATGCCAGCCCCGTAACCTTTTCAATCATCATCCCTGCAATGACATATCCAAGGTTAGAGTATTGAAACGGCGAGCCTTCAGGCAAGGAAACCTCGTTTTCCTTCCACTGGTTAAGAAGGTTCAGGCGTAAGTCCGTCAGGTTGTAGTCAAAAGCATCAACGCTGAAATAAAGGTCGAGAATAGTTTCATCGTCACTTGGAATCCCGCTTGAGTGGGAAAGAAGTTGCTCCAGGGTGGCAGCGGCAAGACTTGCGCTCATTCCGGCAACCTCGTCCTCAAGAACCTCGCCGACACGTGAGTCCCACCTCAGTTTGCCTTCTTCCACTAACATCCCGGCCAGGGTCGCGGTCATGGATTTTGTGTTCGACCCGATGTGAAAACGGTCGTCGATCGTGACAGGAATGTTTTTGCCCAAAACACGGCTGCCAACCGCTGCGGCGGAAATAATGTGGCCATCCTTAACGACCGCCGCTGCAAGCGCGGGTAAGCCGTAGTCGTTTCGAATCTCGGTCAAGTAACTGTCAAGATCTAGCGCACGTGCCGATGACGGCGCAAAAAGGACCATCGCAACAAATAGACCTGGCAAAGCAATTATGAAGCCGAAAAACGTGTGTGAATATGCGCGCGCGCTTAGGTGAGTCAACGTTTCAGCCCTTCCGACGTGACCCGCCTGCGGAATGGCGGTTGTTGTTATTTCGGGCCGGGACGAGCCGATACACAGCCCCGGCCTGCGGGGTGTGCGGTCACGGTAGCGACTGCAACTAATTCAGGCAATCCGCTTTCCGCAAAACAAAAATGTCTGAGGTCAGCGCTTATGGAGCCCAATAAGGCAATTTGATAAGCGGGTGTTCTTGGCTCATCAATAACCAAGGAAGAGTGGCCTGTAAGGGGGACTCAGGCCTTATTGGCGCGCTTTTGGCGTTCTCTGCTTCACAGCCAGCGCGCCGAATAATCTAACCCACGAGATGAGCCAGAGTGAACCGCGCCGGGTTCGCCGGAGGTTCCGACTCCTTGAGCCTCCCCCTTTGAAGTGGTCCGCCCCTATGATTAGGAAAGCGGAGGATCAGAGATGGCCATTAAAAGACCCA
>NZ_VOGO01000019.1 GCF_007923355.1 Falsiphaeobacter marinintestinus | reverse complement strand
GTCATTATCGCCGCCACCAATCAGAGTGTCATTACCGCCCCCGCCGTTCAGCTTGTCCTTGCCGTCGCCGCCGTCCATATCATCGTCGCCGCCGCCGCCCAGGATGACATTGTCCGCGTCATTGCCGATCACTTTATCGTCGCCCTTGCCGGCGCGGTATTCCTCGATCACGGTGTCGCGGGCAATTGCCATGGTGCCCTCGGCCCCGAAAACATTCGAGATCCCTTCGCCGTTCAGGTCGACAATCTGATCCTCGGTATCGGTCGAGAAATCGATGACGTCATAGCCGCTGTGATCATAAACGGTGAGCGAGAACGGCGTGCCGTCCCAGACCTCGGCCGACCCGGTGCCGAGCGCCGCATCGGTCAGCTGACCCATCCAGCTGTCACCCAGCGTATGATCCTTACCATAGGTGGTGTCGCCTGCAGTCAGACTGTCGGTCCCGGGCGCGCCATAGATCGACTGGATCGCGATGATATCGACCATCATCGGCGTCACAGTTTCGGCCCGGGTGTCGTCGACCATCGTGTTCTGTTGCTGATCGAAATAGGACATCACTGACAACTGCCAGCTGTCATTGGCAAAAAGTTCGGTCGTGCCATAGCTGGCGTCATTGTTGTAATTGCCCTGATGCCCCAGACCCAGCGTATGGCCGATCTCGTGCATGTAACTCTGGAAGGCATAGCTGCCCAGCTGGGTGCCAAAAACCTCCAGCCAGTCCGGGCCAATGTTGATCGTGGAGGATTCGACAACGTCTTCGATCGCCATGTACCCGGTGACCGCGCCAGGGTCGTTGTCATTAATGACGATCTGGGCGTCGGCGTCGCTGACTTCGACAAAGTCGATATCGGCCACCGATTCCCACGCCTCGAACGCCCAGCGGGCCAGTTGTTGGCCATCGGCTGTCAGCCCGGTGATGTTCACGGTGATCTGGTTGCTTGACGACGTGTCATACCCATGCCCGACGACACCAAGATCCTCCCAGAAGCCATCCGTCAGGTAATCGGCCATTTCGTCCAGACTGGCGATGGGGGCGGATGAGGTCGCCGACGTCGTTGCGGAACTGCTGGTTTGGGCCAGGCCTTCATAGTCACAGTCGGGCGTATAGGGGCGGAAAGCGGAGCAAATGGTGCACATGTAATTTGGAGCCTTTTCGTGTTTCAGCGCGTTTTTGGCCGTGAATTATGGCGAAGGTCGGGACAAGGGTTGGACAATCCTGTGCTCAAAACCCTTAAAAAAGAGGTACTCGTCACGATACAGAAGACACCTTGGCCATCCCTGCCCCAGCGGGGCACAGCGACCGGTATTCATGTTAAGGAAGACTGCTCTTGCCTGGTTTTTTGGCTCTTCATAATTTTTGGGTCTCTAATAATTAGGCGCACGTAAAAAACAACGAAATGTTACCCGCGCCGTGTAATAATTTTGACCGTGTAATATTTTTCGATGGTGCCCGGTTCTCGGGCAAACCCCTGGCAACGTCACACAGCAAACCGGCGGAATGCTGCACAGCACCTGTTTTCCGTTTGGCGCGCGTGCGAACTTACAGTAGGGTATTTTGCGTGCCTACTGGTCAACCGCCTGTTTTTTCTGCATTCAACGCGACGTGAACGACCTCTTCTTTTGACCCGGCATCCCGCTGGCCTGCCAATTTTGGCAGATCCTGTTTTCTGGGGGAAACGATTTAAAATGCTCAAATTAATCCACGCTCTGTCGCGGTCGCAGAAGGTTTATGTCCTGCTGGCTGTCGACCTTGCCCTTATTCCGGCTGCGCTGCTGTTTACCTATTCTGTGCAGTCCCTGCCCAACTCTGCCTATGACACGCTGATTCAGACGCTGCCCGTTCTGCCTTATTTGATGCTGATCGGGGCTGGCCTGTCGATGTGGCTGGGCATCCCGCATATCCAGTTAAAAGCCTATGAGCACCACGCGGTGGGGCTGACAGCGATCTTTGCGATGCTGCTGGCCGGTGCGTCGGCGCTGCTGTCGGGCTTTGCCGGGCTGAACCTGCCGGCGGGCACCCATGTGATCTTTGGCATCGGGTATTTCCTGTTCTCGGTGGCCAGCCGCGCGGTGCTGTACCAGATCGTCACAGCCGTCTATCGCCGGGCGCAGCCACGCTGCCGGGTGCTGATTTATGGCGCTGGCACCACCGGCACCCAGCTGGCTCAGGCGCTGCGCGCGCATGACAGCATCGACCCCGTTGCCTTTGTCGACGACAACACCTCGCTGCAGGGTCTGCTGCTGGCGGGGCTGCCGGTCTATCCGCCAGCCCGCATCGCCGAACTGGTCCGCGACCGCGACATCAAGCGGGTGTTGCTGGCGATGCCGTCCCTCAGCCAGCCGAAACAGGCCCAGATCGCGCGCCGCCTGCAAAAGATGCGGCTTGAGGTGCAGGCGCTGCCCTCGTTTGCGCAGCTGATCGGCGAAGAGGCCCTGATCGACAAACTGACCCCGCTGCAGGCACAGTATTTCCTGCCGCGCAAATCCACCGACGGCAACCTGGGCGATGCCTGTTCCAGCTACGAGGGCCGCACGGTTCTGGTCTCGGGGGCGGGCGGATCGATCGGATCTGAACTCTGCCGCCAGCTGCTGGGCTGCCGGCCGACCCGGATCATCCTGTATGAACTCAGCGAACTGGCGCTTTATACCGTGCATCAGGAACTGGCTCAGCTGATCGAAGGCACCAAGATTGAAATCGTCCCGGTGCTGGGATCGGTCACGGATCCGCGCCAGGTGCGTCAGATCCTGGCGCAGCACAAGGTCCAGGTGGTTCTGCATGCCGCAGCTTACAAGCACGTGCCGCTGGTCGAAGCGAACCCGCTGGCCGGGCTGACCAACAACGTGTTCGGCACCCAGACTCTGGCCCGCGCGGCCGCCGAATCCGGGGTCGAACGCTTCATCCTGATTTCCTCGGACAAGGCCGTGCGCCCGACCAATGTGATGGGCGCGTCCAAGCGTCTGGCCGAACTGGTGGTTCAGGATCTGGCCACACGGCATCCCAACACCATCTTCACCATGGTCCGCTTCGGCAACGTGCTGGGGTCGTCCGGCTCTGTCGTGCCACTGTTTCAGGAACAGGTCAGTCGCGGCGGCCCGGTCACCGTGACCGACCCACGGGTGAAACGGTTCTTCATGACCATCCGCGAAGCCGTGCAACTGGTGCTGAAGGCCGGTTCCGAAGCGCGTGGCGGCGAGGTCTTTGTGCTCGACATGGGCAAGTCGGTCCCGATCATGCAACTGGCCCGTCAGGTCATCGAAAGCGCGGGTTATACGGTGCGCGACGCCGCCAATCCGGAGGGTGATATCGAGATCGACATCATCGGCCTGCGCCCGGGTGAAAAGCTTGAAGAAGAGCTGACGCTGTCGGGCGACCTGATCGGGACCCGCTATCAGAAGATCTTTTGCGCCCGCGAAGAGGCGCTGTCCGAGATCGAAGTGGCCTCGGTGCTGCGAGGCCTGCGCGAAGCGCTGGCCGCCAGTGACCCCGAAGCCGCCCGCGCGATCATCATCCGCTGGGTCGAAGGCTATAGTCAGAGCAAGGCGGGGCGCAAAACCTCCTGATACGTGGCCTTGGATTCGGCGCATTTTTTGGCCCCCACCGCACCTCACCCCCCTCCCGGACTCTGTGATGGGTAAATCCGCATCACCCTGTCATCCAAATGACGTCGTTTGCAGCACAGTCCAGCACTGTAGCGTTGATCCGCTTCGCCGCTTTATGATCTAAACGCATCAGAATTGCAGCCCTGGCAAGAAGGCCCAAAATCCCCGTGTCCAAAAAGCTCCCGCACACTGCCTGGACCCTTGCCCGCCCCTGTGCCTGGGCCGGTGCAGCGGTTGTGGCCGGATGGGGCCTGACGACCCTGACGACCGGGGCCGTGCTGGCCCAATCCGGCAATCAGGTGACGGTGGCCCCTGTCGATCTGAGCGGTCTGGACACCAAAGTGCGGATTCCCGGGTCCACACCCGGCAGCGCCGAAGCCGCACCGGTGTTCACACCGCTGCCGCCACCCAGCCTGAACTTTTATGGCTCGCCCGGTCTTATGGACATGCCATCGTCCGCGATGCTGCCCGACGGGCAGTTCACCACCGGGATCTCGTATTTTGGGGGCAACAGCCGCTATACGCTGACCTTCCAGGCCACCCCGTGGATGTCGGCCAGCTTCCGCTATAACGGGATCGAAAACTGGAACCTTGGCGGGTTCGAAACCTATTATGACCGTGGGTTCGATGTTCGGTTCCGGCTGCTGAAGGAAGGCCGCTATCGGCCCGAGATCACGATGGGCCTGCAGGATTTCGTCGGCACCGGGATTTATGCTGCGGAATATTTCGTGGCGAGCAAGAACTTCAAGACCCCCGGCTGGGGTGCCTACAGACTGCCCGGACACCTGAAGGTCACCGGCGGCATCGGTTGGGGCCGGCTTGGCAGCTACAACAGCTTTGGCGGCTATGGAGAACGTCCGTCCTTCGATCCCAATTCGACCGGTGGTCAGGTCGCCTGGGACCAGTGGTTCCGCGGCCCTGCTGCACTGTTTGGCGGGGTGGAATATCGCCCCAATGATCGCCTGGGGTTCAAGGTGGAGTATTCCTCGGACGACTATGTCACCGAGACCCAGACCACCAATGTGTTCACCAAGAAGTCACCGTTCAACTTCGGCGTTGAATACCAGTGGACCGACCGGACCCGGGTCGGGGCCTATTTTATGTACGGCTCGGAATTCGGCCTCACGGTGCAGTTCCAGCTGAACCCGAATCACCCGCCGTCCCCAATGATCGTGGCGCCATCGCCTCAGCCGATCACCCGCCGCCCCGACCGCAAAACCAGCCCCAATGCCTGGAACACCGGCTGGGCTGACAGCCAGGACGCCGCACTGACCTATGTCCAGCGTCTGCGACCGCTGATGAAAGAAAGTGGCCTGGTGCTGGAATCGCTGGATGTCAGCGCGCATGAAGCCGAGCTGCGGTTCCGTAACCTGCGCTATGGCGCGATGACCAACGCGGTTGGCCGTGCCGCGCGGGCACTGGCACTGGTGATGCCGGCCTCGGTCGAAACCTTCCGCCTGGTGCCCGTCCGCGATGGTATGGGCCTGTCGGCCACAGTCTTGCGCCGGTCGGATCTGGAAGCGCTTGAATTTGACGCGCTCAGCGCCGATGCCCTGCTGGCGGTGGCGGGCTTTACCGACGTCGGTGCCCCCAGTGACACCGCAATCAGAGATCCCGATCTGTATCCCGATTACGGCTGGGCGGTATCACCGTATTTCTCGCCGGCCTATTTCGATCCGGATCAGCCTTTCCGCCTGGATGTCGGCGTGACGCTGCGCGGCACCTGGCGCCCGGCACCGGGCTGGATCGTTTCGGGCGCGATCCGCCAGCGCATCGCCGGAAACGTCAAGGATGGGCGGGTGTCGAACTCGGTCCTGCCGCATGTGCGGACCGATCAGGTGAAGTATGCCCAGTACGACACCACGATGAACAACCTGTATGCCGCCAAATACTGGCAACCGCGCAACGATCTGTATGCCCGCATCACCGGCGGCTATCTGGAAACCATGTATGGCGGGATCTCGGGCGAAGTCCTGTGGAAACCGGTGAACAGCCGACTCGCATTGGGGGTTGAAGCCAACTGGGTCAAGCAGCGCGAATATGACCAGCTCTTTGGCTTTCTCGACTATTCGGTCGTCACCAGCCATGCCTCGGCCTATTACGATTTCGGCGGCGGTTATGAGGGCCAGGTGGACGTTGGCCGGTATCTGGCCGGCGACTATGGCGCGACCTTCAGCCTGGACCGGCGGTTCGACAATGGCTGGTCGGTCGGCGCCTTCTTCACGCTGACCAACGTATCGGCAGAAGATTTCGGCGAAGGGTCATTTGACAAGGGCATCCGGTTCCGGATGCCGCTTGGCTGGTTCCTGGGCAAGCCCAGCCAGAAGGGTGTCGGCACTGTCATCCGTCCGACCCAGCGGGATGGTGGCCAGCGCGTATACGTGCCGGGCCGACTGTTCAGTCAGGTCCAGGATGCACATCGCGAGGCGCTTACCAAACAATGGCCGAGGATCTGGGAATGATGTATCTGACCCGTCCGACACGCCCGACACAATTGTTGCGCGCCACAGTCCTGACGATGATCTGCGGGCTGGGACTTGCGGCCTGCACCGGCGGCAACGAAATCACCCCGGCCTCGAATCAGGTTTTCGAGGCGGGGTTCCAGAATATCGCCCGCCGCACCGCCCCCGAGGAAGAGCGTCCGCCCCTGACCCGGGCCGCCCTGGGAACAGTTCAGGTTGCGGCGCTGGAGGTCATCATCGAGCACACCGATACCCTGGCCTATGTGTTCCTCGACAAGACACTGCGCGACAGCAGCCCCGGCCAGATTCAGGTCTGGCGGTCTCAGGATGGCGCCCAGATCAGCACCCGCAATGGCATCATCATCAATACCCGCGGGCTGGGCGGCGACGTGATGTCGGCCACGGTGCCGGTCACCGGGACCGGTGCGGGGCCTTCGCATAGCGGGGCCCAGGTGCTGCAGATCCGCGCGGGCGCCGAAAAGGTCTGGCCCGCGACGCTGACCTGCGATCTGGTCGATATGGGGCCCGAGACGCTGGAAATTGTCGAACTGAAATATGGCACACGGCACCTGCGTCAGGTCTGCGAAGCCCGGGCCAACGAAACCGAAGGCGTGGTCATAAACGACTACTGGGTTGATTCGGGGCGTGGAATTGTCTGGAAGTCGCGACAATGGGCCGGGCCGCAACTGGGGTATATCCGGCTGCGGCGTCTGGTCGAATAATCAGGCCGGCATGGCCTGTGAAACTGCAATTCCGGCGCGCCAGATGCTGTATCATATTGCAGCGCAGCGAAAAAACGCCGAAATACATGGAAACCAGTGCTGGCTCTCGTTGAAAATGACGGGAATCTGCGCTACAACCTATCTCAAGTATAGCCAAAGGGGTTTTGGATTATGAAAAAAGTGTTTGCCGTTACGGCCCTGACAATCGCCGGTCTGGCCGGCGCAGCTTATGCCGATGCGCTTGATGACGCGCGTGAACGCGGCGTCTGCGGTGTCGGTTTTGAACCGATTTCAGCAGAGTATCTGGCCGATGGCCGTCTCTCGGCTGTGTGCCCTCCGGGTTCCGGCGCGGCCGCAGCCGCTGCAGGTAGCACCATTGCGGGCAGCACCGCGGGTGCAGCTGGCGCCTTGGGCGGCACAGCTCTGGCCGGTGGCGGCGCAATCGCAGCCGGTGTTCTCGGCCTGGCCGCGATTGTTGCGATCGCAGGCAGCGATGACAGCACCAGCGGCACAACAACAACCACGACCACGACGACCACCAACTAAATCGTCTGGTTCGACTCAAGTTTTAAAGCAGGCCCTTCAGGGGCCTGCTTTTTTATGTCTGAATGACTTTTACGCTTCAGGATCGGACACTCCGGCGGATCCTGCGCTCTGAGCATCTGACCCCAGGCCTCAGCCCCTTGGTGAATACAGATCGACGCTTTCAAAGGCGGCGCGCATCAACGCCCGCCCGGTTTCAAACGAGAAATTCTGCTGCACATAGGCCCGGGCATTGCCCGAAATCTCGTGCCACAGGGCGTCATCGGTCTGCAGCTGTGCAATCGCGGCGCACCATTCGGACGGGGTGGTGGCAATCAGGCAGTCGTGGCCATGCCGCACACCGATGCCTTCGGCCGCCGTCGGCGTCAACACGCAGGGCACACCATGGGCAAGAGCGGCCAGCACCTTGCCCTTGATCCCGGCCCCAGACAGCAGTGGTGCCACAAAAATCCGGCGCCGGTCATAGGCATCCGCCAGATCGGCGATATAGCCGATGGCATGGATCGCGCCGCCGGTTTCAGCAGAGTCGAGTTCCTGGATCTCATCCGGCATACCCGAGCCATAGATGTGGAACCCCACACCGGGCAGCTCGGTTTCCAGAAGCGGCATGACGTGACCGGCAAACCACTCTACCGCTTCGGCATTGGGCGCGTGATTGTAATTGCCAAGGAAAGACAGGCCCGAGCGCCCATCCAGCGGCGGCACCTCGTCGGGCATCTCGACCACCCAGGGGCATTTGGCAACCTGCACCTGACCACCGGTATGGGACTGGATCACCGAGTGTTCGACGTCATTATAGCTGAGCACAACATCCGCCTTGCCCATCACCGCGACTTCTTTCTTGCGGGTCTTGCGGGCCTTGGCCAACATCTTCTTGTCGTCGGCCACCAGACCGGCGCGCAATTCACGCAGGAAATGCAGATCGGCGTTGTTGAACAGGATCTTGGCCCGCGGCGCCAGCGCGCGGATCTTGTTGATTACTTTTTCGGCCACGTAATAGCGCGTGATATAGACCGCGTCGAAATCGGCGACGTGGCGGGTCAGGTAATCTGTCACCGACCGGGCGAAAGGCGCGCGGATCACCTCGACCCCCATCTTTTCCAGATCGTCCACATATGATCCCAGGTGCGACAGGTTGGCGGGCAGGAAGGTCACCTTGTACCCTAGGCTTTGGACCAGCCGGATTTCCTGCACAGCAGCAAAGCTGCCCGCATCGCGATCGGGGCGGGGAATGCCCTGATCGATGAACAGCACCCGGCCGATGATGCCGCGGTCCTTTTCCAGATCCGGGGTCACGCCTTCGGCCCCATGCCCGATATACGCTTTGGCCCAGCGGCGCTTGAACTTGGGTCGGTTGATCTCTTGATACCGCTTGAAGCCTGACCCGGTGTCGGTGCCGCTGGTCTTGCCTTCAAAATGGTAGACGACCGATGACGGGATGAACCAGGTGCTATAGCCCGCTTCGCGCAGCTTGAACGAAAAATCGGTGTCGTCGAAATACATCGGCTCAAGGTAAGACGACAGGCCGCCGACCTCGTCCCAGATCGTCTTTTTGGTCAGCAGCGCCGCGCCGGTCAGGTAATCGACCTGCCGGGCATAACAGAACCGCGGATCCCAGGGGTTGGCGCGATTGCCATAGTTCCACGGGTTGCCATTGCCCCAGACGATGCCACCGGCATCCTGCAGCTTGCCATCGGGATAGAGCAGCTTGGCCCCCACCGCGCCGACATTGTCAAAGCGCAAAAACCCGTCAACCAGCGCGTCTAACCAGCCGACCGTGACCTCGACATCATTGTTCAGCAACGCCACATAGGTGCCCCGCGCCGCTGCCACACCGGCATTGCAGGCCCGGATGAACCGCTGCGGGGTGTCGTTGCGCACCACGGTGATGCCGGCCACGATATCCTCAAGCCGGGCGGTGTCATCTTCCGACGCATCATCGACCAAGATCACCTCGAAGGTGGTGGTGTTATGGGCCAGCAGCAAGCTGGCCAGCGCCAGATAGGTCAGCTCAACCTTGTCATGCGCTGGCATCACCACCGATACATCGGGATTTTCCACCACCGGGAAGGCCAGCGGCTCAAGCTTGACGTTGTCATGCCCGCCTTCAACCACCTGCAGCGCATGGCCGATCTGGGCCAGCGTTTCGGGCGGGCTGCCTGCGGTCAGATGCGCGCGCAGCGCGCCATAGCGATGTTCGGCCTGCACCGCCAGCGACCCGGGGAAGGGCGCGCGGCTTTCGCGTTGCATGATCTCTATCCGCGTCAGCAGCCGGGGCGGCAGGACATAGGTGTGCAGCAACCGGTGCACCCCGGCCTCATCCGTCACGGTCAGACTGCGGTAATGGCCAGTCTGGTACTCTTGCGGGACGTCGATCCAGTCGCCATTCGGGCCCAGCGACCGGTAAAAGGCAAATTTGCCGTCCAGCAGCACCCGGTACACCGCCTGTTCCGAGGCCCGCACCCGCAGGCTGTTGCCATGATCGTCCAGAATCTCAAGGTCGCGGGGGCGGCCTTCGATCAGCACATGCCGGTCGTCCCCCAGGGTCAGAACCAGCGGTTCTTCGGGCTCGGCCTGACCGGGCAGCGCGGCGCGCAACCAGACGGCGCCCGGCACCGGTGTCCCCGACAGAACGAACCGTTCCAGCCGGTCTGAATCCGCGGCGTCGCTTTCAACCCGTGGGTCAGCGACGAACAACACCGGGGGCAATTCACTGTCGCCGCCCTGATACTTGTCATAGGCGATCGTCATCACCAGCTCGGTCGGATGCTCGGACGCGCCTAAGGTACAGTCGCGGGCCGCATAAGAGTCCGTCTCGTGCCCCCCCGCGCAGGCCGGATCAAAGGCAAGCTCAGCAGACATGGTGACGGTTTCCGCCCCGGCGCCGTCCCGGCGGATCCGGCGCAGCTCAAGATGGCCGCCACCACGATGCGACGCCAGATAGACCCGGAAGGTCAGCGGCGTGTCATGGGCGGGCAGGCGGATCGGCGCGGCCAGTTGCACCCGGGTGTGCTGGTCGTGGTTGTTGAATTCGACCTGAAGCGTCTGACGCCCCGCCAGGGTCCATTGCGCGCTGGCATTCAGCAGGGCAGTACAGGTGCCGTCCGGAACGTTCACCAGCAACGGCTGTTCAAGGAACGGGCGGTAATCCACCCCGCCCACGGGCGGTTCGGCTCCGTCTTTGGCAAAAGGCACCTTGTCGGTCCCAAGCTCAAGCGCCAGCCCCCGTGCAGCCAGAGCCGGCGCGACTTCGGCCAGAACAGTGCCGTCCGAGATGATGATCTGGGCCACGCCTTCGGGCAGATCTGTGGTCTTTGGCGCGCTCGTATCCATCGGTCTTACTCTTTGCTTTTGCGGGAAACCTGCCATGCGCCAGCCTGACCGGCACAGCGTCCTCCCGTTTCTGTCATGACAGGCCCCCGCCATGCGCGGGCCATTGCCGCACCATACCTCAAAGCGGGCAGAACGCGACCCTGCAGAGCATAGAAACCCTTGAGGTGTTTCGTAAAAGCGCCGCAGACCACCCCGCGGCATGGGCCCCAATACGAGTACCGATATGGGCCACAGCACAGATTATCCGAAAACCCCTCTGGCCGAACCCGATCCAGCCTGTATGATCGGGCGGTTATTTCAGGTAAGTCCTCGCAAAAACTGAACAAAAGGGTATCACTTTGGCTATTGTTCATCCCGTGATCCTGTGTGGCGGTGTCGGCACCCGTCTGTGGCCTTTGTCGCGCAAAAGCTATCCCAAGCAGTTCGTCCCGCTGGTCGGAGAAACCTCTCTGTTTCAGACCTGCGCCCAGCGGATGACCGGCACCGATGGCACTGTCGACTATGCCGCCCCCACGATCCTGACCAATGCCGACTTCCGGTTCATCGTCACCGAACAGCTGCATGAGATCGGCATCGATCCCGGCCCGGTGATGATCGAACCCGACGGGCGCAACACGGCGCCTGCCGTTCTGGCCGCCGCGCTGTATCTGGCGGCGCGCGATCCGGATGCGATCCTGCTAGTGGCGCCTTCGGATCATGTGGTGCCCGATGCTGAGGCGTTCCGTGCCGCCGTCGCGACAGGTGTTGCCGCGATCGAGGCGCGCGGTGATCTGATCACCTTTGGCATTACCCCGGACCAGCCCGAAACCGGATATGGGTATCTGCAGCTGTCCGCCCGCCCCGACGGGTCGGGGGCCGCCGTACCTTTGACCCGGTTCGTCGAAAAACCCGATCTTGAGACGGCACAGGCGATGCTGGCCGATGGCAGCTATCTGTGGAATTCGGGCATCTTCCTGTTTGCCGCCCGCGATATTCTGGCCGCCTTTGAACAACATGCCCCCGATCTGATCCCGCCCGTCAAGGCCGCCGTTGATCAGGCCCAGGTCGACCTTGGCTTTCTGCGGCTGGACCCCGAAGCCTGGGACGCAGCCGAAGAAATCTCGATCGACTATGCGGTGATGGAACGGGCAACGAACCTGTCTGTCGTGCCGTTCTCGGCAGGCTGGTCTGATCTGGGCAGCTGGACGGCCGTACGCGACCTTATCGGCCCCGATGAAAACGGGCTGGCCACCACTGGCCCGGTCACCGCCATCGACTGCCGCAACACGCTGCTGCGCGCGGAAAGCGATGATCAGCAACTGGTCGGGCTGGGGCTTGAGAACATCGTCGCCGTGGCCATGAAGGATGCGGTGCTGGTTGCGGATATGTCGCGGTCGCAGGACGTCAAGCTGGCGGTCACGGCGCTGAAGGCCAAGGGGGCGTCTCAGGCCACCGCGCTGCCTGTCGATTTCCGCCCCTGGGGCCATTTCGAGACCCTGATCCTGGCCAACAGGTTCCAGGTCAAGCGCATCGTGGTGAAACCCGGTGCCTCGCTGTCCCTGCAAAGCCACCACCACCGGTCTGAACACTGGATCGTGGTTGAAGGCACCGCCAGGGTCACCGTCGATGACACCGTGCATCTGCTGGCCGAGAACCAGTCGGTCTATATCCCGCTGGGCGCGGTGCACCGGATGGAAAACCCCGGCAAGATCGACATGGTGCTGATCGAGGTCCAGACCGGGTCGTATCTGGGCGAAGATGACATCATCCGCTACGAGGATATGTATGCGCGCGGCCAGGGTGCAAAAGGCTAAGAGCCAAGGGCCAACACATGATCCACACCGACGATTTCGCCTTTATCCACTTCATGAAGACCGGTGGCATGTCGCTGACCCGGTATCTGGTCAATGTTGCCGATGGCCCGGTGCATGCATTTTCGGAACCAAAATCACACCCGCAGACCCACGCGATGGCCACAGCGCCGGACAGCGCCGCAAAGCTGACCTGCCTCAGCGGCCCGCGCCACGCCAATGTCGCCCGCGCGGTGGACCTGATCCACGAGAACGGCCTGACCATGCCGCCCTGGGCCTTTGTCATGATCCGCCATCCTGTCGATCTGATGCTGTCGCTTTATAAGCACCTGCAGAAACCGCATGTCTGGACCCATCGTGGCATGACCCGCGACACGCTGCGCGGGCAGGTCAAGGTGGCCATGGAAAACGACTTTGCGGACTTTGCCCGCCAGTCCCGGTTTTATGCACTGGATGATGACGGGGCGGCGGCCTTTTTCGACCCTTCGGGCTTTGACCGGCTGGACGTGGTGCCGCTGCAGCGGATCAGTGAGTTTCTTGAGCTCCGCTTTGCCCGGACCCGGAATTACGCTGCGGTCAGTCTGAGCCATCAGAACCGGTCGCATGGGGGGCAACGCCCGGACGACATCGACCCGGACACCCGCGCCCATATCTGCAAGACCTACCCGCAGCTGCTTGAGATCTATGAATCCGCCTGCGCGGCACAGTGGCAGGCATGAGCATATGGTGAAACTGGCCTTCATGCATATACCCAAGACCGGGGGGCATTTCGACCGAGCGGGTCATTCTGCAGGCCTATGGCGAGGCTCTTACGGTCTGTCCGGCCTATCACGCGCCCGACTATCGCGGGACAACCCATGCCGATCTCCCGGGTTATGACTTTTATCAGGGGCATTTGCGGGTGGATTTCCTGGCCACGCTGCCCCCGGATACAAAAAAATCACCGTGGTGCGACCGCCGCAGGATCTGCATCTGTCGTTGTACAACCACATCGCCAGCCGCCCCGCCCACGCCCTGCATGCCGCCGCCAATGCCGCCGAAGCCGACTTTGCCAGCCTGATGAATGACAATGGGAGCCTGCACAACACTCAGGCCAAATACATTCTGGGCCATGACGCCTATCTCGATATCTGCCATGCTGGACGGCGACCCCGCGCCGCCCGCGTAACCGAGATGCTGACGGTCGCACGCGAGAATCTAAAGCAGTTCGACCTGATCGGCTGCACCCCGCGTCTGCCCCGGTTCATTGCCGACCTCGGCACACTGCTGAACCGCGATCTGCCCGCCCCCAAGCGAGAAAACCGCAACAAAACCATTGCGCTGAGCAAGGAGACGATGACCGAGGCCGATGCGGTCGCGATGCGGAACGCCAGCTGGGCCGATCAGCCGCTTTACCAGATGATTCGAACCGAGTTCCTCGACCCAGGCGGAGCCTGCCTTCAGGTTTGAGGCACGTGTCCGAGCGCCAAACAAACCCGGATCAAACCGACAGGATCTGCCGGATCAGCTTGCGCGCCGCCAAATCGTGCAGATCGGGCGTGGCATAATACCCGTTCAGCGCGCGGGTCCGGTCAGGCCGATCTGGAAAATCGCGCGCGTTATACACCTGTTCGACCACGCCGGTGCGATCGTTGACCAGCACCTGAGGGGGCATGTCCTTGAGCACGCAGGTCACCACCTCGAACCCCATGCCGGCCACCTTTTCCACCATCTCTGCATCGACGAAATGCGGGAACGTACCGACGGCGGATTTATCGAGTTTCACATTGTCCCCCGGTGCTTCGGAGGACAGCCACAGGAAAATCTTGCGCCCCGGGATCCGGGCCGCCAGATCCTGATGCCGGTCCAGCCACGCGGCCTGCACGGCGGCGACCTGAGCGCGAAACGCGTCTTCGCCATACTCTTCGCGCAGGGTTCGATAGGCTTTCTGTGCCTTGAGAACCTGTCCCTTGCGCGGGCCGTCCAGAAACCTCAGCACCCCGTTATTGCCCCGGGTCTCAAAAACACCGGCGCTGACAGACCGGGCTGACATCGACTGCACCACAACCATCTCGGCACCTGCAAGGCAGGTCATCAGCGGCGGCTTGCCCAGATAGAATTCAGGCCCCGCCCCGGAAAACCCAAGGTTCAGCACGGGTCGGCCAAGGATCTCCCCGATCTGCTGCGCAAAAGGACGGGGCACAAACCGGCCAAAGGTCTGCGCCGCGCCGATGCAGCAGATCGCTCCGGGGGCCGACAAATCTCCGCGCGGCCCGCGAAAGGCCAGCCGTGTGTTACCGTCGGCATACCACAGGTCATAATCTATGACGTTGCGGTCGGTTCCCTGATATCCGATGCCCATATCTGCCCCCTACGCCACCAGCCGCGACAGCCGGTCCAGCGTCACAGCGTCGGGTTCGTGGCAGACATGATCCAGCACGATCTTGCGCAACTGCTGGCAGAAATCGAGCGGCTTGCCGGGGCCCACGGTTTCGATCAGCTCGGCAATCGCAGGGCTGCGGTCGGTCAGTTCGATCCGACCCGCCTTGGCCCGTGTTTTGGGGTCGCCTGCCGCCAGACCGGCCGGAGGACGCAGTTGCATCTGGTCGGCTTCCAGCCGTTCGGGGATCAGTGCCATCAGCCGCGCCATCTCGGAAGCGGGATGGGCACAGAAGGCTTCATAGCTGATCAGGCGAAAGTGCTGGACCCGGGCGTTGTCGGTGATCTTTTTCAGCGCCCGGCTCTGTGCGTTGACCCAGCGCCCCAATGTGTCTTGCGACGCCTCGGTCAGCTTTTGTTCGCGCCACATCTGGCGCGAGGCTTCGACCTGCGACAGGAAGGCGGCGAATGGGCAGCGCAGGATCACGATCAGGGCCGGATAGATGCCCTGATCCGCCGCCGTCTGTAACAGTTTCAGCGACAGATCGACATTGACGCCCCGCGTCGTGGTCTCCTTGATCGCCAGATGCGGCTGGCCGAGCGACGGGGTCAGCCCATTCTCAGCCATCAGCCGGGCCGGATCTGTGGTCGCATAATCTTCGTCGCGGCGGCGGTGCCAGGGTTCGATCAATCCGGCCACTTTCGAATGCGACATGAAGGTGTTGGCGATCAGCGTGGTGCCGCTGCGCGGCGGACCGATCATCACAACCAGCGATGACGGGCGGGGCTGATCCATTGGAGGCTGAGGCGCCTGATCCATTCTGTGCAAATATCCTGAACCTGTTGGAGGCAGGTTTGCCCGCTCTGCCCGGGCTTGTCCAGCACCCGGATCCCAAGGGGGGTCCTAACCTCCGGCGGCCTGCGACCGGGACGCCTGACGCGCGATCAGGATCCGCGCAGCATCCAGAATGGCCAGATCGTCCCGATTGGCCTCTTCCAGTCGCGCATTCACCCGCGCATCCGCGTCGGTTTCGGGGCGGGTCTGCGTGGTGTTGGTCCGAACGGTTTCGGCGTGAAATTCCGGGAAATAGGGACACATCACGGCTTCAAGCCGCCTGAGCGTACCCTCGAAATCCTCGACCATGCCAATCACCGACAAGCATCGCAATGCGACCAACGCCCGAACCCGCTCACCACCCAGATCCGGTATCATCATTGCCAGGCGGTTGGTCTGAAAATTGCGACATTGCCGGTCACCCGTGCGGGCCAGTCGCGCCTCGACATAGCCCTCAAGGTCATGTGCCTTGGCCAGTTGCGCGCCCCAGCTGTCAGATTGCTGGGTCACCTCGAACCGATAGGCAGAGCGGATCCGCGCCACCGGATCACGCAACATCATCACGGTCAGTACCCGCACGCCGGGAATCTGCGGGATCGGCCCCACGGCCGTATGGGTGGAATAGGCCACCGCCTCGGGCGTGGCCTCGATCCAGGCCGCTATCTGGGCGGAATTGTCCCGGGTTTCTGTCGAAAATTCCCGTGTGACCCAAAGATCCCCAAAGTTGGCCTTCAGAATGTAATCCAGAGAACTTCCGGCATTCTTGAACAGATGATAATGCAAAAGAATGGTGCGGGTCATGTCCTAATCACTCGATACCGGAACACATGGTATCCGGGGCAAAATTGCGTGGAAAGGCGATATCACGCTCTGGTCACGATGACACGCATGTCTGTTTTGGAAACATGTGCCTGTTGTGTGCCACCCTACCGGGCACTCAGGCCCATCAGCCGTCCGCCTTGCCCCTGCGCCCTTCCTTTTGACCGTTCACAACATAATGCAGGAACGGGTTTCGCCCTGTCGCGGCCACATCCGGGTTAGCTTGCAAATAATACAGGGTCGAAAACTCCGGGCTCGGATCGCGGCCTTCCTTCCAACCGAACCGGGCATAATGCTCGACCGGATCCCCCCCGGCCTCGGCCACGCCGGGGTTCTTGAACAGATAGAATTCGGTGTCGAATGCGCTGCGGATCCGGTCGATTTCCGCAATCATATTATCATCCTGCGCGGCCTCAGCTGAGATGTCCATATCAACAGAAGCGGGCGCCTCATGCGCGACGCTTGCAAGCATGGGCTCTTCAGCTTCGGAGGGTGTGGTGGCTTCGTCTGGTGACCAGACCATGAGAACATAGTGCAGGAGCGGATTGACACCGGCCTCGGCCACATCCGGATTGGCCTCCAGATAAGCGCGCGTCGAAAAATCCGGGCTCGGATCGCGGCCTTCCTTCCAACCGAACCGGGCATAATGCTCGACCGGGTCCCCCCCGGCCTCGGCCACGCCAGGGTTCTTGAACAGGTAGAATTTGGCGTCAAAGGCGCTGCGGATCCGCTCGATTTCTTCAGCCATATCATCATTAAGCAGGACGTCCCCGGATAAGGCCCCCGCTGCAGAAACGGGCGCTTCAGGTGAGGCGTCTGCGCTGGAAGGAGAAACCTCCAGAGGATCGGAGGTCTCGACCACCGGGCCTGTCTCGTCAGAAGATGCTGTAACATCAGTGTTCGAGCAGATCATTGAGACATAGTGCAGGAACGGGTTGACGCCGGCCTCGGCCACATCCGGATTTGCGTCCAGATAGGAACGCGTCGAGAACTCCGGGTTTGGCTCGCGGCCTTCCCGCCAACCCGACCTGACATAATGCCCCATCGGATCCAGCCCGGCCGCCAGAACATCCGGGTATTTGTCCAGATAGAATTCAGCATCAAAATGCGCTTGAAGCGTTTCAAGAAAACGCAACCGAGATGCGTCATCTGGCATCTCAGTAAGAATTTCCAGTTTATCTAGAAGCAGCATTGCAACCTCTTCACTTAAGTCTTGGTGTTCGGGCTGCAGCCCACCTGTTCGATCTAAAACATCAAAGCTCATGAGACCAGCGTTGATGACGACGCTCGAAGGACGGCTCAAAGATGCCCTTCTCAAGCTCATCAGACTGGTTCAAAAGGCGCGGGACCGCACCGCCAGAACCGATACGTCTTCTGTCATACCGAAGAAAACATTCAGTTTCCCGATCAAAGCCCCTTGCTTGGTCCTTGTATTTCCTTCGAAATGCCCCCAATCCCAACAGGGTGACAGGAATGAAGAGAGTAGGCATTTCATGAAACGGGCATTGATTTCAGGGATCACGGGACAGGACGGAGCTTATCTGGCCGAACTTCTGCTGGCCAAAGGGTACGAGGTACACGGGATCAAGCGGCGCTCGTCCTCGTTCAATACCGCGCGGATCGACCATCTGTATCAGGACCCGCATGAAACCGGTCGTCGCTTCCATCTGCATTATGGCGATCTGAGCGACAGCACCAACCTGATCCGCCTGATCCAGGAAGTGCAGCCTGACGAACTGTATAACCTGGCCGCGCAAAGCCACGTGCAGGTCAGTTTCGACACGCCCGAATACACCGCCAATGCCGATGGCATCGGCACGCTGCGCATGTTGGAGGCGATCCGTATTCTGGGGCTGGAAAAGACCACCCGGTTCTATCAGGCCTCGACCTCGGAATTGTACGGTTTGGTGCAGGAAGTGCCACAATCCGAAACCACGCCGTTCTATCCACGCTCGCCCTATGCCGCCGCCAAGCTTTATGCCTATTGGATCACGGTGAACTATCGCGAAGCGTACGGCATGCATGCCTCCAACGGCATCCTGTTCAACCATGAAAGCCCGCTGCGCGGCGAAACCTTTGTCACCCGCAAGATCACCCGCGCGGCCGCCGCGATCAGCCTTGGCCTGCAGGACACCCTTTATCTGGGTAATCTGGATGCGCGGCGCGACTGGGGCCATGCACGGGACTATGTCGAAGGCATGTGGCGCATCGTCCAGCACGATACCCCGGATGATTTTGTGCTGGCCACCGGCGAAACCCACACCGTGCGCAGCTTTGTCGATGCCGCCTTTGCCGAGGTTGGGATCAAGCTCGACTGGAAAGGCGAGGGGGCCGATGAAAAGGGATATGAGGTCGGCACCAACCGCAGCCTCGTCGAAGTTGATCCACGTTATTTCCGCCCCACTGAAGTCGACCTGCTGATCGGGGATCCCAGCAAGGCGCGCGAAAAGCTGGGCTGGACCCATACCGCGTCGCTGGCCGACATGGTGTCGGAAATGGTCCGCTCGGATCTGGGCGTGGTGGCGCAGGAACGTCAGCGCCGCGATCGCGAGGGGTAAGGCCATGAGCTATGATCTGACCGGCAAACGCGTCTGGGTCGCGGGCCATCGCGGCATGGTGGGCGGTGCCGTGGTACGCCGACTGGAACGAGAGCCCTGCGACGTGATCACGGCCGGACGCGACGTGGTCGATCTGATCAACCAGCAGGCCGTGGCCGACTGGATGGCGGCGGAAAAGCCCGACGCGGTGGTGCTCTGCGCCGCCCGCGTTGGCGGCATTCTGGCCAACAACAGCTATCCGGTCGATTTTCTTTATGACAACCTGATGATCGAGGCCAACATCATCCGCGCGGCCCATGACGTGGGCGTGGAAAAGCTGTTGTTCCTTGGGTCGTCCTGCATCTATCCCAAGCTGGCCGATCAGCCGATTTCAGAAGATGCGCTTTTGACCGGCCCGCTGGAGCCCACCAATGAATGGTACGCGATCGCCAAGATCGCCGGCATCAAGCTGTGTCAGGCCTATCGCAAACAATACGGCGCCGATTTCATCTCGGCCCAGCCCACGAACCTGTATGGCCCCGGCGACAATTACGATCTGCAGACCTCTCACGTGCTGCCCGCCCTGATCCGAAAGTTTCACGAGGCAAAAGAGGCGGGCGCGCCGTCGGTCGAACTCTGGGGGTCAGGCACGCCGCTGCGCGAATTCCTGCATGTCGACGATCTGGCCGATGCGCTGGTGTTCTTGCTGAAAGACTATTCCGACGAGATCCCGCTGAACGTCGGATCAGGAGTCGAAGTCACGATCCGCGAACTGGCCGAAACCATCGCCGAGGTTGTCGGTTATCAGGCCGATCTGACCTTTGACGCCACCAAACCCGACGGCACCCCACGCAAGCTGATGGATTCAGCCCGCCTGCATGATCTGGGCTGGAATGATGCACGACCGCTGAAAGACGGCATCGCGCATGCCTATGCGCATTATCTTGAAAGTCTGTAGTCTGCACCACCCCCGCCTGCGGGAAAACACCCGCGCCCTGACGGCTCGATAATCTGTTCGGGAGCCCAAGCCTGCCCCCTATGCCGCATCGCAGACAACAGAGAATATCTGATCCATCTTTTGCATGGAAGCTCAACGCGGCCCGGTATAGCCTGCCGGGGGCAGGCGTTTTTCTCGCCGCTTTGGGATCACATTAATTTCACCAGGAGTGTCTTTTCTTGACCGACCACGTCAATTCGCTCGCGCAGCGGTTCTGGCAGGCTCCATCCGCTGAAGTTTTTGAACAGATTCAAGAAAACAGCATTTTAGACACAGAAACCCTGCGCAGTGTTGTTCTGCATTACAATGCGGCCATGCACTTGGGAATTATCGAGGGTGCAGAACTGGCCTTGAACCAACTTGCATCACGCTTTCCCCAACATCCGCTGCGCAAACTTTGGCCAGTGGAAATAAATCTGGCTCAGAATGACTTTGACGCTGCCATAGAGATTTTCGCCGCGCTGCCAGACACCCACAAGGCCGATCCGAATTTCCTGCTGAAATGGATCAATATCTGTATTGATGCCCAGCATACCCAAGGACTTGATATTGCCGCACAACATGTTGACGCCCTGCCCGATGGGATCAAAAAATTCGAGGCTGCGGCGTCTATGGCAAAAATACAACAAGACCTCGAAGGCGCCGCCGATAGTTATCGCAAAATTCTGGATCTGAAGCCCGATCATTCCGGTGCGGCTATTGAACTGTCCAAGCTTCTTGCCGCGAAAGGTGATCGGGCACAGGCCAGGAAAATTCTGGAAAACAGTTGGAACGTGGCCCCCGGTGTCCCACAGGTACGAGGCACCCTTCTATCGTTGGTCATTCAGGACGCACCCGAACAGCTGAATCAGGCCGCGCTTGATGATTTCATCACGATTGCGCAAAACAAACCCTTTGCCTTTGGTCTTGCGCTGTCCTGGGCGCAAGCAACAGACAATAGTTCCTACAGGGACAAAATGCTGCTCCGGCTCGACACCGAGTGGCCCGAAAGAGCGGCCGTCGAACGGGCCGAGATGGCTCTGGCCCAAGGCAACGCGAAACAGGCCCTCGCCCTGACCGACCAGACCCCCGAGGACCAAACCCTGCACCACAAGCACTTTATGGTGCGCGCAAAAGCCTTGCGCGCCCTTAGAGAACGCGCGGGTCTGGAAAAAATGATCGAAGAGCTGTCAACGGCTCCCACGTCTCCCAACCGTCTGATCATTGCAGCAGCCGCAGCCAACTTTGCCGACGACATGTCCGCGTCGGCGCGCCTGGCCCGAGCCGCCCGCATCGACGCCCCGGACATGCTAAGCGCCTGGAAATTGGAATCCGACGCCATGATACGGAACGGCGAGGGGCACGCAGTTCTCAAGATCCTGGATACGGTTCCAGATTCCATCACACACTCTGAGGTCATTATCGATTGCCGCTTCAGGGCTGCCCGGGCAATCGGAGATTTCACAACCGCCCGACAGACCCTGAAAGCCCTTGCACTGGAAGGGACCTTGAAGGCCAAATGTTCGTATGTCGAATTCCTTTGTCACATGGAAAACGTCGATGAGGCCCAGGAGTTTCTGACAACCTTAACACCCAGCTCCACTCATGAGATGGCCAGGGTCTCCTATGTCAAAGGCTGCGTCAGCTTGGCCCGGTTTGATCCCGACAACGCTATCGCTGAGTTTGACCAATCCATTCAGGCCGACCCAAACTTTGCGATGGCCTATTCCAAACGGGCCGTCGCACATCTGTTTCGCTTCGCCCCCCAGCATGCCACGGATGATCTCAACAAGGAGAGCCATCTGAAACGTGCTTACGGAACCAGACCGTGGAGAGCCCGGGATGGGATTCAAGGCCAGCTAATCAACGAACTGTTGCTGGCCCCGCAGATGACCGAAGCCGCGAGTCTGGCCCGGCAGACTGAAGATGCGCCTGAAACCCTTCTGAAGCTTTTTGCCGAAAACGATGGCAACACAATGCTGGCCATTGGTATCCTGATCGCGATGCGGCAAGGAAACCGGCTTGATGCCCAAGCGCCGGAACACCCGAATCAGGGGTCCTCCAAATTCATCCCGCCAAAGATTTTTCAGTACTGGGAAGGCGCCCCCCCAACAGCAGGTCTCAAGGCCGCAATGGATCAGGTCGCCGGGCGAAATCCCTGGGCTGAATATCACCGTTTCGATGGTGACAGCGGCCGGGCCTATGTCCGGGCTCATGGCAGTCCCGAAATGGCCCGGGCGTTCATGCTGGCCCGCCATCCGGCAGAGCGGGCCGACCTGCTGCGTCTTGTCGTTCTTGGACACGAGGGCGGCATCTGGATCGATGCCGACGATATCTGCCGCGAGGATCTGTCCGGGCTTCTGCCCCGGAATAGCAAACTCGTTCTGTTTCAAGAATGGTTGGGCAGCACAGCGAACAATTTTATCGCAGCTGCACCCGCCAGCCCGATCCTGCAACAGGTGGCAGAAGAAGCGACCAGAGACATTCTGAGCGGGGCCTCGGAATCTCTATGGCTGCGAACAGGTCCGGGGGCGCTATCGCGTTCCGTCGTGCGACACATGGCACGCTCAGGACATGCCCGTTTACCGGAAGGCATTCACATCCTCGCCGCATCCGAGATACTGAAACGCCTCGCGACAAACTGCCCGTTCCCCTACAAACAAACCCAGTTGAATTGGCAAGCTACGGGATGAAGAGGACTATCTAGCAGCTGTATCTTCAAGTTAATGGAACAGCCCAATTCTGGCTTTTTTTGATCTCCCCGGCTTGGAAAGTGGTTACCAAGCGCAAGATTCTCGTTATCTCAATGGTCTGAAATTTGGTTACCAAACCTCAGGTTTTGATTTCTTTTGGAAGGAGTAATGGGAGGAGCCGGCAAGAAATCGATTTCAACTGGCGACGAACATTCTGGCGTGATCCAGTCCAGTCTGACGCATCTCTTTCGGCGGCCTTGTCGGACGACCCCGGCGTCAGGCGACGGAGGGGGGCCCTAAGCGGCGCCCAGGCCCGCGTCTTCCAGGTGCTCGCGATCCGGCAGGTCGCGCAGGCTTTGCAACCCGAATGCGACAAGGAACGCCTCGGTGGTGACAAAGGTATAGGGCGCGCCGCGGCGGGGGCTGCGCGGGCCGGTCCCGATCAAGCCACGGGCATGCAATCGCCCGATCAGGTCGCGGCTGATGTCCTTGCCGAAAATCCCCTTCAACCCGTCGCGGGTGATCGGCTGGGAATAGGCGATGGCGGCCAGCACCGCGACGTCGAACTCATTCAGGTCCAGCAGCTGGTCGTCCACATCCGCCGCCGCCCGGATCGCCGGGGCATAGGTGGGCCGGGTGCGCAATATCCACCCGTCCGAGACCTGCGCCACCTCAAAAGATCGCCCCTCCAGATCAGCGGCGAGGTCTTCGATCAGAAGGTCAACCGACGCCCCCTGCCCGACCACACGCGCCAGATCATCCCGCGCGACGGGCGACGCGCTGGCAAACAGAACCGCCTCAATCCGCCGCATCCATTCGCGCCAGCGCCCCTCGGGCGGCAGGTGAGACAGCTCTCGGTCAAGTCCCGGTTCAGTTCGACCCTTCGCCATCTCTAAAGCCCGTACAGCCGAAACGTGTCACGCCCGGTCAACTCGCGCACCGCGCCAAGGTCGACCAGCCGATCGCACAGCCGGCGCGCGGCCCGATCCGGCAGCGGCAGGGCCGACGGGGCCACCGCGTCTTGGGACAAAAAGATTTCGACCGCCTCCCCTGCCCCCTTCGCGCGCAATTTCGGCGCGACTGCGTTCAAATGCGCGGCGCGTCGTGCCAGATCAGAGGCCTGGCGCACAACCTCGGCGGCCGAGGCGGTCACCGCACGGTGGCAGGCCTGCCGCAAATCTGCTCTGCGCTTGCCGAGGTCCGCGCGCTTCAGGCCCGCCGCCAGAATGGGCACCATGTGGCCCCATCCCAAGGCCCGCGCCAGCACCGCATCCGCCAGGATCAATGCGGCACCTTCCGACCGGGGTGCGTCTGACACAACGGTTTCGAATACCGCCGCCGCCCGCGTGACCGGCCCCCCTTGCCCCGTATCCAGCCACGCTGCGATTTGCGTCGCATCGACGTTGGCCAACGCGCCGTGCAGCGACTTGACGGACACCGTTCTCTCCGCCGCTCGCCGCCATTGCAGATAGGTTTCCCCGGCCGGGCCGGGCAGATCACCGGGACGCAGCAGGTGAAAGGTGTCACGCAAATCCCCGGCCCGTTCTTGTCGCCCCGAGAACACCATGCAGGCCTCTGCCGCCCGCAAGGCAAGGCGATCCCGCAGCAAGGGCTTGGGAACCTGATCGCCCGCAAGCACAACATGCAGATTGCTCAGGGCAGCACCCGACAAAAACGCAACATCTTCAGGGGTTTCGGCGCGCGCAGAGGTGACCCAGGACGGCATCCGGGCTAGCGTGATCGCATCGTCATTGGGCGTGAGGCGGGTAAATGTCATGGCCGGAACTTACCGGTTAGCGGCGCTTTTTTCCAGAAATATATCGCATAACCGCCCCGCCTTTCCGGCATCATTAATGTCCAATAAGTTTACATTATCGGATATTTATGCATACGCTGCAAAACCAGCGCAAAATCGGTGGGTTTTTGGGGAAAGATGGACTCAGAGAACGAAAAACCGACGCCATCAAACTCTGATCCGTCCAATGACTCTCAGGTCGACGCAAGACGCGATGAGATCGCCCTGCCGTCGCATGTTGCGGGATCTGGCTCGCTGGATCGGCTTGTCGAGACGGCCCAAACCTATGCCCGGGCTGCGGCGTCGGACAACACGCTGAAAGCCTATGCGAAAGACTGGGCGCATTTTGCGCGCTGGTGCCGCATGAAGGGCGCCGAGCCCCTGCCGCCCTCACCCGAGATCATCGGGCTCTACTTGACGGATCTGGCAGCCCCGACGGGCCCCGCCCCGGCCCTCTCGGTGTCGACAATAGACCGGCGCCTTTCGGGCCTGGCCTGGACCTATGCGCAGCGCGGCTTCACCCTGGATCGCAAGAACCGCCATATCGCCAGCGTGCTGGCCGGGATCAAACGCAAGCACGCGCGCCCGCCGGTGCAGAAAGAAGCGATCATGGCCGAGGATATCCTGGCCATGGTCGCCACCCTGCCCTTTGATCTGCGGGGCCTGCGTGATCGGGCGATCCTGCTGTTGGGGTACGCAGGCGGATTGCGGCGCAGCGAAATCGTCGCCCTGGACGTCCACAAGGACGACACGCCAGAGTCCGGCGGCTGGGTCGAGATCATGGACCAGGGCGCCCTGCTGACGCTCAACGCCAAGACCGGCTGGCGCGAGGTCGAAATCGGGCGCGGGTCCCGCGACCAGACCTGCCCGGTGCATGCGCTTGATCAATGGCTGCACTTCGCAAAGATCGATTTCGGGCCGGTGTTCGTGCGCACGTCACGCGATTGCGAACGCGCGTTGGCGGCCCGCCTGAGTGACAAACATGTCGCCCGCCTGATCAAACAGACCGTGCGCGACGCCGGTCTGCGCGATGACCTGCCCGAGAACGAACGGCTGGCGCTGTTCTCGGGCCACAGCCTGCGCGCCGGGCTGGCCAGCTCGGCCGAAGTCGACGAACGCTATGTCCAGAAACACCTCGGCCACGCCTCGGCCGAAATGACCCGCCGCTACCAACGCCGCCGGGATAGATTCCGCGTCAACCTCACCAAAGCCGCAGGGCTATAGACACCCTGACCCGGTACGGCAGGCCTGAAAGCGAACACGGCAACGTGTGGCGAATGTGATCCTGTCGTTGGAAATAGGGAACACACTATACAAGGGGCACCTGACCAGTCACCTCACTCCCCGATTATGGGGGCTAAGAACAAACGAACCGCAGCAGGTGGCGTTTCACAGCCAGCTGCCGTACCTATCCAGTTCGGTCTCAGACAGAGAGAACTCAAGAACTGCCTTATTATCAGTCTAATATTGGCTCAAAAATCCTCATTGAGGGTCAAGTCAATCAGACGAACAGGAAATCATCCGCATCCACCGTCAGGTGATCAACAGCGATCAGCCGGATCGTCACGTCTTCGAACTGCACAATCGTGTCTGCACCGGCATCCGCGACAGTCACGTCACTGAACCCTTCAGCCCCGTCCCCAATGACGATAAGATCGGCACCAATCCCGAAGTCGACGATCACATCACTGCCGTCGCCCGCGTTGAAGATGAATTGGTCCGCATGCTCGCCACCGATCAGCCGGTCATTGCCCTGGCCTCCGGTCAGCTCGTCCCGGCCTGCCCCCCCGTCAAGAATATCATTCATCGCACCACCATCAAGCCGGTCATTTCCAACCCCGCCCATCAAATGGTCGCGCCCCGGGCCGCCGTTCAGGGGGTCATTACCGCCGCCCCCATCCAGCACATCGTCGCCACCACCGGCGCGGATGACATCGATCCCTGCACCTGTCGTGATCGTGTTATCGGCAGCGGCTCGGTCGGTGAAGGTAAAGTGCTCGATCCCGCTGAAATAGACACCTTCGCCAGCATATCCGGTCGAAAAGGATCCGCTGTAACCGCCCCCTATATCCTCGGTCAGGCCGCCCAGATACATGAAGTCACTGGCCACCACCGTCAGCCGGTCAGATCCTTCGCCCGCAACGACCGTGTCAGCCTCACCGTTCCACCACAACCGGATCCGGTCATTGCCCGCGCCGGTGTCGATCTCATCCGATACAAAACTGAACCGATGCCCGATGACAGTGTCATCCCCGGCGCCGGTCACCATGGCCTCGAACCCTTCCATATTGCTGACAGTCCCGTTGATCAGGGTCGAAACCCTGTTCAGGTTGATCACGGCCGTATCAGTCCACCCCGACAAGTCTGCCCCGAACATATCGGTTCCGGCGCCGCCATCAGCGTGGTCATCACCACTGCCCACCAGCAACCTGTCATCCCCACCGCCGCCAAGCAGCACATCATCGCCGGATCCGGTCAGGATGACATTGTTCGTTCCGGCCCGGTCTTCGAAACTGAAATGCTCAATCCCGCTGAAATAGACACCTTCACCGGCATATCCGGTCGAAAAATGGCCATCATAGCCGCCGACAGGATTGGGCGTCGGGCTGTAGATAAACGACAGGTGCCAGTCGGCAACGATTGACAGGCGATCCTGCCCTTCACCGCCATCGACAACATCCTTGTCTGTGCTTGTCCACAACTGGATCAGGTCATCCCCCGACCCGGTTGCAATCGTGTCGGACATATAACTGCTGTTATGTCCGGTGATGACATCGTCACCCGCCCCGGTCACCAGATCGTAAAACCCCTCCATGTTGCTGACCGTGCCACTGATCAGGGTCGAGACCCCGTTCAGGTCGATCACCGCAGCATCCGTCCACCCCGACAGGTCTGCGCCAAACATATCGATTCCGGCACCGCCGTCAGCGTGGTCGTCGCCACTGCCTACATCCAGCGTGTCATCCCCGCCGCCGCCAAGCAGCACGTCATCGCCAGATCCGGTATAGATACGATTGCTCGCCCCAGCGAGATCCTCAAAGGTGAAATGCTCAATCCCACTGAAATAGACACCTTCACCGGCATATCCGGTCGAAAAATGGCCATCATAGCCGCTGATCGGATTGGGGGTGAGGCTCCCCAGGAAAGAAAGCGCCCCAAGACTCCACGTCACTGTCAGACGGTCTTCCCCGGTGGTGCCGATAATCGTCGAATGGGTATTTGCCACAAAATCAGCCATTGGTGTGTCCTCTCCTGTTTAACTTGTCCGGGACAGCACAGACCGATCCTGCCATCATGCGCCTGAACACATGCAGTGCGAGCCGCACGCGACCCGGGCGAAATAGAGGCATTAAATGGTTCCAGCAGTGCCTGCTGGCGTTCTCTCCCAACCCAATTTTCCCACATTTGCGCGGTCGCCAATATGATCCAAATCATGATTATGTGGCGTGCCCCCGGGGCGATCAGAAAGAAAGGTGAACGGCATAGCCGCAGGTGGATAACATCCGGATTGTCGGACTAGAACCTGTAATAGGCTCTATACCACTCGACAAACCGCTGAACGCCGGTTTGCAGGTCGACCTTTGGAGCGTATCCCGTGAGCTCCGTCAAAAGCCCGGTATCCGCCCAGGTTGCGTGCACGTCACCGGCTTGCATCGGGTGCATGATCTTTTCCGCCTCGCGCCCACAGGCCCGTTCGACGGCGCGAATGAAATCCATCAACTGAATGGGCTGGCTGTTGCCAATATTAACCACCCGGAACGGTGCCACCGGGCTGAGAGAATCTTGCTCGGAAACAGCATTTTTGCCTGGAACAGTGTCGATCAAACCGAAAATTCCGTCGATCAGATCATCGATATAGGTAAAGTCCCGCCTCAGGTCGCCGTGATTGAACACGTTGATCGGTCGGCCGTTCATAATTGCGTCCGTAAACAGGAATGGTGCCATGTCCGGCCGCCCCCACGGTCCGTAAACGGTGAAGAAGCGAAACATGGTTACAGGCAGCCCATAGAGGTGCGCATAAGAATGCGCCATCGCCTCGATCGCCTTCTTGGTGGCGGCATAGAACGACATCTGGCTGTCGGCCTTGTCGCGCTCGCCATAGGGCATCTGGGTATTCGCGCCATAGACCGAACTGGTCGACGCCAGCAGCATATGCGCGGGCGGATGGGTGCGGGCCGCTTCAAGCAGTTCGAATGTGCCGATCAGGTTCGCCTCAACATAGTCGCGCGGCTGTTCAATCGAATGACGCACGCCTGCCTGCGCGGCCAGATGCACCACGAGGTCAGGCTTATGCGTCGCGAAAATGTCCAGCAGGCGCCCCGGATCTTCGACCCGGCCAATCACTGGGGTGAAACCCATATCAGGCTCTAATAAGGCGTGTCTGGACTGTTTCAGCGACACTGAATAGTAGTCACTCAGCGCGTCCAGCCCGACCACCCGCCAGCCCTGCGCCAGCAACCGCTGTGCGACGTGAAAACCGATGAACCCGGCCGAGCCGGTAACCAAAGCTGTGCGTGGGGGCTGGTCTTGCGTCATGCGCCTCCAATGCGGCGAAACGCGGTTCCGATCAACCGGAAAATACCTGCATTTCAGAACTGCGCCGCCAGCTCGGCCATCCCTTCGGGCACCGGTGGCCAATTGACATCCGCTCCCGGCTCCTGCGTCAGATAGGCGACCCGCATCGCCTGAATCCAGTCCAGTCCGGCACGATAGGTCGCCAGGTCAACCGGGTTCAACCGGTCCGCAGCTGCTGCGGCAGCCAGATTGATTTGTGCGATCTCGTCCACCACAGCGAAGATACGGGCGCGGCATTCTGCTTTGGCTGCAAACCCGGCGGCAGCCACAGCGGCGGCGGCCTTGGCCTCGGTCGTAATCAGCCTGGAAAGGTCAATATTTCTCATGGGGTTTCCTCAGACTCGGGGGCCAGTGCGGGTGTTTCATAGATCGGCAACTCCATGTCGCCGTCCCCGGCGCTGATCGGCTCGGGGAACAGCGTTTCCTGTGGCGCGGTTGCACCATGGGGCAGGATCATGGTCAGGTGAATCACACCGTCGACCCGCTCCACGTCTGAGGCCAGAAACTCACAAGACACGGCCTCGCGCGGCAGGGACGCCCCATCCGGAATGCCCGAGAAATCGAACGCCTCGCCATTGATCGTGAGAACATCGCCGCTTTTACTGAGTGTCAGCGGCTCGTCCCGGCGACAGGGAGAAAATGAAATTTGCATGAGGCTACTCCTTAGAACCAACGGCCAATGGCGGTCAAATAGACGTCACAAGCGTCTGTTGCAGAGAAGTTGGTTACGCCGGTCGCACGCGTAACCCCAATATGGCAAGAGCCCGTGAGTACGTTTGCTGCTGCAAATGTCGAAACTCCTGCCCGCCCGGGCCCGGTAGCCCCAATCGAAGCCCAGTCAGGCAGAACACTGACCACGGTCTCTGACCCAGTTACAAACACGGCGGGGAATATCCACGTTCCGTACAGGATGGCTGGGCCGTTGTAGGGCACAGAGTAACCCGCCTTGGTGCAAACCAGCATACCATCTGCAAAGCGCACATAGTCGCCATTGGCGTTACTACCGCGTTCGATCACCGCCCCGGCAGGCACCCCGCCGCTTTGCGATACCGGGCCCAGAAGGGTGCCGGGCCCGTATCCGTAATCTGCCCGCATCAAACGGCCCGGCGTCACGTCATCAGCGCTTTGCTGCACCGCTGTCCCGGTCATCGCCCCATCGACCTGCACGCCTTGCGGCAACGCCGCCTGCCCGGTCGCGGCGTCAAACGACAGCCCTGTGGCCCAGACCGCGCCATCCGCGCTGACCTTGATGGCGAAATCATCCGCGCCTGCGGTGCCCATTTCCGCCCGGCCCGACCAGCCGGTCTGGAACAACAGGCTTGCCGTATCCCCTGCCCCGGCCTTGTTGATTTTCAACTGATGACCCGCGCCCTCATGGCTTAGCAACGTTGCCGCAGCGGCCACCGACAGCCGGTTTGTGGCGTCCGGTGTGGTGCCGACCCCGACACCATCCAGATTGTCGAGCGTATCCGGCACAGATGTCTGCGCAGCCCAGTCGGCTCCGTCGAACACCACCGCCTTGCCCTCGGCCAGCACCTGCGCCCGCCAGCCCTGTTTGGCGGCGAAAAACCCCCAGTCAGAGCCGTTATACTGGGCGATCATGCCGCCCTGCCCGGCCCAGCCTCCACTGGCCCCGGCCGCCACGATATGACAATCGCCAAACGCCGGAGAGCCCGGCGGCTCGGTCCTGTCGCGATCGATGACCGCGGTTTGCACAGCCACATCCAGCACCTGCAGCGCTTCGTTATGGGTGACATGTTTCTGCGCCTGGGACGGCAGCAGATACGGCAGGGACAAAGTCGGAGAAGTATCAGGCATCGGGGCCCTCGCATGACGGATCGAAACACGGTTCAGAACGGCCCCCAGAGTTAGGACCAAGAGGTTAAGGCCCCCCGACCAGACCGTACGGTGCCCCGACCCCGCTCAGACGATGACCAGATCGTCTGACAACGTATCCGGATTGCGGACTCCGATGATCCGCAGGATGTTTCCATCGCCGAAGTCGAACACCAGATCACCATTCGTCACCCGCGCCAGATCCAGAACCTGCTCCACGGTTCTGCCCCCGCCCCACAACGCATCATCCAGTTCAATCGTATCGATGTCGTTCTGGAAATCAGTGATCACGTCCTGTCCTTCAGTAAACAGGAACGTATCCGCGCCCTGGCCGCCCGTCAGATCATCGTCACCTGCCCCGCCCTCCAGATGATCCGGGCCGCCATTGCCTTGCAGCGCATCGTCGCCGCCACCACCGTCCAGGGTATCTGCACCACCACCACCGTCGAGGGTATCTGAACCACCTCCGCCGTCCAGCGTGTCGTCGCCAGCCCCACCGTGCAATAGGTCGGCCCCGCCTTCGCCTTGCAAGTCATCCTTGCCGTTCTGTCCCGACAACAGGTCAGCCCCGCCACCGCCTTTCAGCGTGTCGGCCCCGCCCCCACCATCCAGGACATCCTCATTGGCGCCTCCCTCAAGCCAATCGGCCCCACCATTGCCATAGAGTCGGTCATTGCCATCGTCGCCCTGCATCGTATCGGCCCCGCTGCGGCCCCTGAGAACATCGTCGCCCTCGCCGCCAGTCAGCAAATCCGCGCCAGCACCAGCCGACAGCTTGTCATTGCCGTCGCCGCCTGCCAGCCGGTCATCCCCCCCGCCTCCGATCAGCCCGTCATCGCCGTCGCCACCCTCCAGAACATCGTTCCCACCCCGGCCAAAAAGCTTGTCCCGCCCCCCATTGCCACGCAACGTGTCGGCCCCATCACCGCCATCCAGCAGGTCAGCCCCGCCTCCCCCCTCCAGATCATCATCGCCGGCATCGCCCCGCAATGTATCATCCCCGTCGCCGCCGATCAGACTGTCAGCGCCGTCGCCCCCGTCCAACTCATCCGCTCCGGTTCCTCCGGACAGGTCATCGTCTCCTGCCCCGCCCTCCAGCCGATCATCCCCGCCCTCGCCCGTCAGCGTATCATCGCCGGATCCGCCCAGCAGGATGTCATCCCCGTCGGTGCCCAGCAGCGTGTCATCCTCGGCCCCGATCCAGGTCACATCGAAATGCAGGAACCCGCCGGTGATCGCGTTCAGCACCTGGGTCACGCTCAGGGCATCACCACTGCTGGAATAGATCCGCAAACTCTCGTTTCCGAACGCGATCTCGGCCCCGTCCGACAGGCTGATAACCGTCAGTTGCGCCGTACTGCGCAGCATCGGCCAGAACGACAGGTCCAGCCGGTCTTCGTTCGGGTTAAAATCCCGGATCCGATCCTTTTGTCCGTCAGCGCTCAGCACAAAGGTATCGGCCCCGGCCCCACCTTCCAGCCAGTCCGCGCCCTGGCCCCCGCTGATCACGTCGTCGCCACCGCCACCGCGCAGATCGTCATTGCCTGCGCTATCGCTCAGCAGGTCATCGCCCGACCCACCCTGCACCATGCTGGTTGCCGCACTGGCCTTAAGCACCTGCCCCGCGTCCAGATCCACGGTGATCCGCGTGGCCCCTGCTTCGGTGGCCGATCCGGCATAGATTTCGACCCCATCCTTGCCCGCCGCCATGGCCAGACCCGAGATATTCTGAAGGCTGCTGGTCAGCCCGTCCTCGACACTATCCAGCAGCCGCAGCCGCCCGCCGGGCAGCAGTTCGAACAACGACACCCCGTCATCGGCCCCGCCCGCCGTGACATAGGCCCGACCGTCGACCATGACCGCATCCAGCGCGGTAACGTTCTGGAACCGGCTGGTCAGGTCATCGACCAGATGATCGGTGGCGCTGAGCGATCCGTCCGCAGCCACCAACAGCACCGACAACGACGATGAGCCCCGCGCAGCCAGGATCAGAAAGCTTTGCCCGCCCAGTTCGACCATCGTCAACGCCGAAGGCGCGTCGATTCCAAGCCCTTCAGCGGCGCCAATTTCGTCGATCTGCTTCAGCTCCCCATTGGTCTTGACCTTATAGACCCCGACCCGGTCGCCGGTGCCATCTGCGGCAAAGAGATATGCCTGATCGTCGATGGTCCCTGAGATCATCGCGGTGATCCCGGATGCCCCGCCGGGCAAGGTAATCGGGCTGCCACCTTCAGCCGCCAGCGCCTGTGTCGGGTCAGCCACATAGCGGTTCAGCATGTCGCCCCCGTTCCCCACAGCATAAACGTATTGCGTATCGCCCGAGGTGACTGCGGCCAGCGCCACAGCCTCTCCACTCCCCCCCGCATCATCCAGATAGGTGATCGCGGTCGGCAGGCAGCCGTCGGCTTCCAGCGTGAAGGCTGGCAAACCACCCGCTGCTGCAGCCATGGTTACCGCTTGCAAACCACTGCCGAAATCGATCAGTTCCAGACCGTAACTGCCCAGTGGGGACAGCCCGCCAGGCAGGCTTTGCCAATCCAGCAACGGCGTGTTGACCGCGTCCAGATCGAAGGCTGAAATCGACAGTCCTTCGCGGCTGGTAGCATACAGCACCGTCGATCCATCGGCACTGACTCCGACATCCAGATCGCTCAAAACCCCGACCGGTTCCGCTGACGTGCCAAGCAAAACCGAGTGTATGGAAAGCACGGCCATGCCCCGCATCCTTTTCCCACCGCCCCCACGGCAGGGTCAGGATCGGGGAGGGGTGTTAACGCGGATGAAAGGTTCTGTGGCGGAAATTGGACGTTTTGTACGGATTAAATTCACCTTTTATGCGGTTTTGTACAAAACATTTCGGAAGCACAGTGCAGGGGAGAAATGTTTCGCGTGCGAAACATTAGGTCACACTCTATGACCTATCAGAGGCGACCTCGCAACCACTGCTCCAGCGCCTCGATCAAGGCCTCATCAACCGCATCCCCGGTCAGTTCCACCTTGCCAGAGCCGCTGCTCATCCGCAGACCGTCGGCAATCTGGCGGGTCACGCGACTGGCCCGATCGGACGGAGCTTTTGAGGCATCCGTCTTGGTCGGCGGGGCAGGGGCGGCGACATCGGCACCTGGCACGGGAACGGGGGTTTGCGTCTCTTGCACGGCCTCTCTCAGCACCTGCAATTCAGGCCCCGGCGTGTCGCGCGGGATTTTGGCCAGCCGGGCTTTCAACCGGTCTGCAAGACCGGGGTCGCGCACCAGTTCGCGCACCAGATCCAGCCCGAGCTTTTCCGAGATCGCCGTGGGATGGCGCAGCGTGTCATCCAGCGACTCGACCAGCGCGATGAAGCTGCCAATCTTGGAGCGTTTGGACCGCGTGGTGGAGGCATAAAGCCCCTGCAAGGCGGCGCGCTGGGTGTCATAGACCCCTTGGCGCATCGCCCGCACCGCGATCCGGGCGCGTTCATAATGGCTGAGATTTACGCGGATCTCGTTTTCCTCGACCATCGCGACATAGGCATCCTGCGCGGTGTCGGGGGCGATGACCAAGGCGCGAACGGAGCCGAAATTAGGCTCTGACCCTGCGGAATAGAGACGTTTCAGAGCCGTCAGACGCCGCCAGCCCGAGATCAGGCCATAGGCCCGCCCGTCGACCGGATCGGGCAGGCGCACGACCTCGATCGGCATCTGCTGACCACGGGCGCGCAAGGAATCCATCAGCGCCGTCATTTCGTCTTCGTCCTGCACCAGACGGTCCCGGACCAGATAATTCTCATCAATCTGATCCAGCGGGATCTCTTCGATCATCCGCCCCGATGCGCGGGCCGCTTTCACTACGTCGGCCAGATCTTCGAGGGCGGCCCGGGCCGAGGCCTCGCCTGCCACCTGAGCAATCGGAGCCGACGTCATCGGCATGGATTTGGTTTCCGGGGCGCGTTGACCCGCATCGGGGCCGCTCAGATATTCGCCCTGTGCCGGGGTCAGTCGTTTGCGTTTAGCCATCTGCTCACTCTCCTCTGCGCCGCGCGGTCCGGCGCAATATCAGTCTCTAAACCGCCAGTTCGCCCTTGGCTTCGCGCTCTTCCCGGCGCCAGATCCCCAAGAGCAGGCGTTTGAAGGCAGCATAGGTTTCGTCAAAGGTTTCGCGCCCGCGGGCATAGGTCTCGCGGTTGAAATCGCGGTAATCGGCTTCGTAGATCCCGCTGACCTGTTCGCCCGCCTGACCGATCAGCGCGGTGAAATCCTGACGGTGCGGCGACAGGGTCTGGCCCAGATAGGCCTGCACCAAAGCCGCCAGTTCGCCCTGCTGGGCGCCGTCATAGCGGGTGATCACGGCGCGCACCGCATCCCATTCGAACGCCATGCCCGGACGGCCCAGGGCGCGGGCGGCCATGTTTTCCCCCTCTTCGATGCTGGCGAAAGTCGAATGCAGCATGTCAAAGAACCGGCCCGTGCTGTCAAATTCAAGGAAAGAGGCGCCGAACGGCACCAGTAGGATGTCAGCCGCCGCCAGCCCGTTGATGGTGAGATAGCCAAGGGCAGGGGGGGTATCGATGAAGACAAGGTCATAGTCGTTCAGCACCCCGTCGGCCTCAAGCCGGTCGGTCAGCGCATCCCACAGCTTCCAGGTGCGGGCCGCCATGCGCCAGACCGGGATCTGGAATTCGGCCCAGTAGAGGTTCAGCTGCGCCCCGATCAGATCGATATTGGGCCAGTGGGTGGATTGGATGACGTCCCGGGCGGACATGTCGAGCGCGGCGGTCAAGGATTCGTCCAATGGCTGAGGCGCTTCGCCCCGGTCCAGCCGGCGCTGGTTGTCGGCCCGCAGATGTTCGCCGTAATGGCGCGCCAGCAACGGGAACGCGGTGCCCCATTCATCGTCCACCTTGCCGCCAAAGATCGAGGTCATCGAGCCCTGACTGTCGAGATCGATCACCAGAACGCGATAACCATCAAGGGCCGCCGACATGGCCAGGTGCGCCGCTGTCGAGGTCTTGCCCACGCCGCCCTTGAAGTTGGCCACGGCGACAAGTTTTGCCGGCAGACCTTCGGGCCGGTAAGGCAGGTAATTCTTGGCCTTGGACCCTTGTGCTCCGAAAAAGGCGCGCAGGCGCAGCACCTCGTCCAGAGTGAACCATTTTGCGCCGCCGTCTGTTTCGCTTGTACCCTGGGGCAGATCCGGGTTCTGTTTCAGCACGCGCCGGAAATGGGCAGGGGCAACGGGGATCAGATAACGGGTGATTTCCCAGGTTGAAAACAGGCGCAGGGATTTGCGTCCGGCATCGTCCAGACCGCGGCTGGCCAGATCAGACCGGCCCCGGGCGCAGGCTTCGGCGATGGCAGCAAAGCCGCCCGTCGTTGTCGGTGTATCCAGATCGGCAAGAGCCTGATCCGGATCGATATTGAAATACGGGGGCAGGGGATTGCCAGCGTTGTCTTTTGCCATGAAGGAAATAGCTCGATGTGCCGTGTTTTTCGCATGATAGCACGAAACGTGTGACATGGAAGCATAACGCGCACAAAAGCGATTTTTTCTAAGCAAATCCGACAGGTGAGGGGGATGCTGTGCCTCATCATCTGTAGCGGTGTCGATTTTTTTATCTGTTATATATGAGTTATGTTTTAGTTAAGGAAGATCTTTGGGTTTTGGAAGCCTTTGAATAACAAGGAGATTTTGGAAGTATTCCAGAGCAGGGTGACTCTGATCCCCCGAAAGACCGACTCTGATCCCCCGATGATGTGACTCCGAACCCCCGATGGATCAGCGTTGCGACAGGCTGTGGATAACTCTAGGGTGGGTGTCACTAAAACCACGATAATGAGTCGGACACCCACCGAGGACCGACCAGGGCACGAGCAGGACGTGAGGCAATGACAGGGGTAGGTACCGGGGCGGGGGGGCTTCTTCCCGACCGAACACGGCAGGGCGATTTTTTTCTCTGCGATGTTTTTGACGCGATTCCAAAAGATGACATGGCCAGCATGGAGCATCCGCTGTTCTCGCTTGCCACCCGTCCGGATCGCCGGATCCTGAGCTATGATCACAATGGGGTTGCGATCACGGTGACGCCGTCGGTCAAGGGGCTGGCGACGATCCACGACAAGGACATTCTGATCTTTTGTATTAGTCAGCTGATGGCGGCGATCAACATGGGGCGGCAGGTCAGCCGCACACTGCATCTGAAGGCGCATGATCTGTTGCTGGCGACCAACCGCGAAACCAGTGGCGATGCGTACCGACGATTGCGCGAGGCGTTCGAGCGACTGGCCGGGACCCGGATCACCACCAATATTGTCACCGGCGAGACCGAGACGACCAGCGGCTTTGGGCTGATCGAATCCTGGGAGATCGTGCGCAAGACCCGCGGCGGGCGCATGGTCAGCGTGTCGGTGACTTTGTCGGACTGGCTGTATCGCGCGGTGCTGAGCAAATCTGTGCTGACGCTGAGCCGGGATTACTTTCGGCTCAGGAAACCGCTGGAGCGGCGGATCTATGAACTGGCGCGCAAACATTGCGGCAAACAGGACAGCTGGCGGATCTCGGTCGATACGCTGCTGAAGAAATCCGGCTCGGCCTCGCCGCGGCGGGTGTTCCGCAAGATGATCCGCGACATGATCGCGGCCGATCATCTGCCCGATTACGAGATGAGCGAAGAGCCGGGGGATTTGATTCGCTTCACCTCGCGCAGCCGGGTTGTCGAAACCCCGCCGCAGGGGCTGCCGATGCTGAAACCCGATACCTATGATGCCGCGCGCGCGATCCTGCCGGGGTGGGACGTTTATGGGCTGGAGGCCGAATGGCACGCGGTCTGGCAGCGCAGCGGCGCGCCCCGGCTTTATAAACCGGATGCTGCCTTTTTGGGCTGGCTGCGTAAGCGGGCTGAAACCGGCTGAGCGGATCGGCGATACACGCGACCGGTTTGGCACAGGTTTGGCGCATAATTTGCCAACATCGGCATTTTATCTCCTGTTTGTTGTGTTTGAACTGTATGTCGCATCGTGATGCAGTGACAGCACTTCAAGTGCTTGTTATTGGATCATTTGGATATGGTTTGAACTTAGAGTATTTGGATAGATGCAGATCGAAGAAACGTCCCTTCCCGGTGTAAAGATCCTGACCCCCAAGAGATTTGGCGATGACCGCGGCTTTTTCAGCGAAAGCTGGAATCGCAAGCTGTTGGCCGATCACGGAATCGACCTGGAGTTCGTGCAGGACAACCATTCGGTTTCGGCGGCGGTGAATACCGTGCGCGGCCTGCATTTCCAGTCACCGCCCCACGCCCAGGACAAGCTGGTGCGCTGTGGCCAGGGCGCGCTGTTCGACGTTGCTGTCGATGTGCGCAAAGGGTCACCTACCTATGGTGAGTGGTTCGGGATCGAACTGACGGCAACAAACGGCAAACAGCTGCTGGTGCCCAAAGGGTTCCTGCACGGGTTTTCGACCCGCGCGCCCAACACCGAGATCATCTATAAATGCACCGATTACTATTCGCCCGAATGCGATGGCGCCGTGCGCTTTGATGATCCGGGTATCGGCATCGATTGGGGTCTGAGCGGGGACGCGGTTCTGTCGGCCAAGGATGCGGTCGCACCGCTGCTGGCCGATTTCGACAGCCCGTTCAGCTGGGAAGGATAAGACAATGAAACTTCTCGTAACCGGCGGCGCCGGATTCATCGGCTCGGCCGTGGTGCGTCAGGCGATCCGCGATGGCCATCAGGTGGTGAACCTGGATGCGCTGACCTATGCGGCCTGCCTGGAAAACGTGGCGGGCGTATCCAACAGCCCGAACTATGCCTTCGTGCAGGCCGACATCCGGGATCGGGCCGCGCTGGACGCGGCCTTTGCCACGCATAAGCCCGATATGGTGATGCATCTGGCCGCGGAATCCCATGTTGATCGGTCAATCGATGGCCCCGGCGATTTCATCGAGACCAATATCACCGGCACCTACAACATGCTGGAAGCGGCGCGCAGCTATTGGATGGCGCAGGGCAAGCCCGAGGGCTTCCGGTTTCACCATATCTCGACCGATGAGGTGTTCGGCTCACTGCCCAATGATCCGGACGTGCTGTTCACCGAAGACACGCCTTATGATCCGCGTTCGCCCTATTCGGCGTCCAAGGCCAGCAGTGACCATCTGGTGCGGGCCTGGGCCGAGACCTATGGCCTGCCGGTGGTGCTGACCAATTGTTCGAACAATTACGGCCCCTTCCATTTCCCCGAAAAGCTGATCCCGGTGATCATCCTGAACGCTTTGGCGGGCAAAGAGCTGCCGATCTATGGCGACGGATCCAACATCCGCGATTGGCTCTATGTCGAGGATCACGCCGATGCGCTGCTGGTGGTGGTGCAAAAGGGTGAACTGGGCCGGTCCTATAATATCGGTGGCGAGAACGAGCGCACCAATCTGGAACTGGTCAAGACGCTGTGCGGCATTCTGGACGAGCTGAGCCCGCGGGCCGATGGCAAGGCCTACGCCGAGCAGATCACCTTTGTCACCGACCGCCCCGGGCATGATGCGCGTTATGCCATCGACCCCACCCGCATCCGCGAGGAACTGGGCTGGCGGCCTTCGGTCACGGTCGAGGAAGGCCTGACCAAGACCGTGCAATGGTATCTGGATAACGAAGCCTGGTGGCGCCCCCTGCAGGAGCGTCACGGCGTTGGTCAACGATTGGGAACCAAGGCGTAATCGGGATGTAATCCGGTCGTGGGGGTGATTTTTCGTCGAAAAATCGTGTCTGCGGCGGGCGTATTTGAAAAGAGATGAAGGGGAGGGGGGACCCCCGCCCCGACAGGGAGCCTTGAGATGAAAGTTCTTGTTTTCGGAGAAATTGGCCAGCTTGGCCAGGAACTGATGCGCCGGGCCGGTTATATCGAACTGGAAGTGCGCGGGCTGGACGAGGCAGATTTTACTGCACCCGACAGCTGCACCGCCTTTGTCGATGCGACTGACGCGGATGCGGTGATCAATGCGGTGGCCTATACGGCTGTCGACAAGGCCGAAGAACAAGAAGATCTGGCCGAGGTGATCAACGCCACCACTGCGGGTGCACTGGCCCGCGCGGCCGCCGCACGGGGGCTGCCCTTTGTGCAGGTGTCGACCGATTACGTGTTCGATGGCTCGGGCGATCAGCCCTTTGCGGTGGACCATCCCACCGGCCCCCTGGGCGTCTATGGCCGCACCAAGCTGAATGGCGAGATTGCCGTCCGCGAGGCCGGTGGGCCGCACGCGATCCTGCGGACCTCGTGGGTGGTTTCATCCCACGGGCACAACTTTATCAAGACCATGCTGAAGCTGGGCCGCGAGCGCGACAAGCTGACCATTGTTGCCGATCAGATCGGTGGGCCAACCCCGGCGGCGGCGCTGGCCGATGCCTGTCTGGCGGCGGCAACGACACTGGTGGCAGATCCGTCCAAGACCGGCACCTATCACGTCTCGGGCGGCCCCGATGTCAGCTGGGCCGATTTCGCCCGCGAGATCTTTGCCCAGGCCGGGATCACCTGTGAGGTCGAAGACATCCCGTCCAGCGCCTATCCGACTCCGGCCAAGCGCCCGTTCAATTCGCGCATGGACAATTCGGCAACCGAAGCCGCCTTTGGCGTGCCGCGCCCGGACTGGAAACAGGGTCTGAATGACATCCTGAAGGATCTGGGCGAGGTCTGAGCCATGGGCGTGCGGCAGCTGAGATATGCGGCGGAAAAGCCGGTTGTGCTGGGGCGCAACATTTCGCATCAGCGTGCCGCGTCCCATGCGCTGGTGCATTACGGCTCGGGCACGGTCTATAGCTTTATTCCCAAGAACGCCTGCACCACGCTGCGCCTGAGTCTGGCTGTGGCCAATGGCTGTGTCAGCGATCTGGACGACTGGACCTGGATCCACCAGAACAACGGCACGTTTCAGGCCGATCTGCGGGATCTGGCGGCGGCGGCGTTCACCTTTACGGTGCTGCGCTGCCCGCATGCCCGGCTGGCCAGTGTGTTTCTGGACAAGATCCTGATGCGCGGCGCCGAATACTGGGATCTGTTCCATGCTGAAAACGACCAGCTCGATCACGACACGCTGACCTTTCGCGATTTTGTGACGCTGATGCTGAAACCCGGGCGGCTGCGGTCGAACATCCACTGGCGCCCGCAGATCGATTTTCTGGTCTATGATGACTATGACGCCTGGTACACGGTCGAAGCGTTTGCCGCCGCTGCAGCCGGGATCGAGACCCGTGCTTTTCCGATCATTGACGCCCGCGGCCTCAGCCGCCACGGCACCGATCAGGTGGCGCTGCTGGAGCAGGGCTGTTTTGCCGACACCCCCTGTCTGGAACTGGCCGGGATGCGGCGCGGCGGACACCTGCCGGCCCACGGCGCGCTCTATGACGACAAGCTGGCAACCCGGGTGGCCAAGGCCTATGCCGAGGACATCACCCTCTACCGGGACCGCTGCGGTGCGGCGGGCCTGAGTTTCCCCGATATCGAATTAGAAGACGAAGATTCCAGAAGGACATCACAATGACCAATCGCAAGGGTATCATTCTGGCCGGCGGCTCGGGCACGCGGCTGTATCCGATTACCATCGGCGTATCGAAACAGCTACTGCCGATCTATGACAAGCCGATGATCTATTACCCGATCTCGGTGCTGATGCTGGCCGGTATCCGCGAGATCTGCATGATCACCACGCCAGAGGATCAGGCCCAGTTTCAGCGCACCCTGGGCGATGGCAGCCAATGGGGTGTCGAGATCACCTATGTCATCCAGCCCAGCCCCGACGGGCTGGCGCAGGCCTATATTCTGGCCGAGGATTTTCTGGATGGCGCGCCATCGGCGATGGTGCTGGGCGATAACATCTTCTTTGGCCACGGGTTGCCCGACCTGATGGCCGAGGCCGACCGCCAGACCGGCGGCGGCACGGTATTTGGCTATCACGTGTCCGACCCGGAACGCTATGGCGTGGCCGAATTTGACAGCGCCGGGTCGGTCAAGGCGATCATCGAGAAACCCGAAGTGCCGCCCAGCAACTATGCGGTGACCGGGCTTTATTTCCTGGATGGCACCGCGCCGGAACGGGCGCGGGCGGTGCAGCCGTCGGACCGGGGCGAGCTTGAGATCACCTCACTTCTGGAAATGTATCTGGGTGACGGCCTGCTGACCATGAAACGTATGGGGCGTGGCTATGCCTGGCTTGATACTGGTACGCATGGCAGCCTGCTGGATGCGGGCAATTTCGTGCGCACGCTGGAAAAACGCCAGGGCCTGCAAACCGGCTGTCCCGAAGAGATCGCATTTGACCAGGGCTGGATCACTTCAGAGCAGCTGGCTGAACGGGCCGATCTGTTCAAGAAGAACAACTATGGGCAATATCTGGCAGCCTTGTTGGGCTGATTTATGAGTCGGGCGCTTCGTGCACAGATTTTCTGCAAGCGAAATTGCGCCCGACACCCTATTTGAATAGCAAGGTTGCCGGATGAACGATGGCGAGACAATCGGTGTGGGATGAAAATGTCAGAATCCCCAGATGCCGGAGGTTTCACTCAATCCGAAGGCCGCCGGTGTAGCTGATCCTCTAACTTGGCAAAGGCAGGTATATTCCCGAACTCGGGGCGAATGCTGTTCAGAAGGGTCAAGGCATCAGCGTGCCGGTCTGCATAGCTCAGCAATCGGATGACGCCATGGGCAAAAGAAAAGCTGTGGCGGGCGAGGTCAGATGAGGCTGCCAGAGCCAGAGCTTTTTCGGTGGCCGCTTCCAACTGTGCTTTAGGTGTATACTGGGCCAGCGGTGTCAGAATCCAGAACATGCGATTCAAGCCCGTGTTCATCGACACCAGACGCGCTTGGTTTCTTTCCCGTACGTTTTGTAGCCTGGCGATGCTTTGTCGTACGGCAGGCAAACCGGGCAGCAAAGCTTTGAGTGCGGTCTGGCTCAGGGCGATGTCTCGCGCTTCATTTGCTGGCAAGACATGGCGCGTACCGGGGGCGCGCAAGGCATCGAACAATGCGCAGGCCGCAGTCATCCAGGGGTCTGTGGTGTCATGCCCGGCGTGCGCGCGGTACAGCGCTGGCTTTACGCCGTCTCGACTGAAATGGGCGATAGCCTCAGGATCCGGATGCAGCCCGGCGAAGTCTGCCGCCGCCTTCAGCGTGGGATTGGGATCTGTCAGAATATCGCCGTGCGTGATCATCAGCGTGTTGTCGTCTGCAAGCGCTATCAGCGTCTCAAACATGGTCACCGCCCAAAGAGCGGCCATGGGTTCGGAATCCGCGATCGCAGCAAAACTCTCAGGGGACCGTTCGACCCGCTGCCGTTGGCTTTTGGCGACCTCTGACGGGTTGCGCAGGATCAGAATTCTACGCAAGTCGAACCCCGCAGCCGGGATCACGCGTTCCCAGAACGGCGCGAGCGTTCCTATTCTTGGATCCTTGAGCACGAAGGGCCCGGATCCGGGAAACGCATCTTGCAACAGGGTTGTGGCCTCATCATGCCATTCCGACAGGGCAGGGGTATCGAAATCGACAGTGCTGGCCCGGAACCCCCAATTGTCCCATGAGGCTCCGAGATGAGCAAGCAGCCGGTCATTGAAGTTGCGTATGGCGGGGTGTTCGGCATAGCCGTCGGGGTTGTGATCATCGTGGATGTCGTCAAACGCGCCGGCATCCGCCCCCATTGCAACCAGCGCATTGGTCAGAAGCGATGTGCCGGAACGGTGCACGCCCAGCACGACGGTGAGGCGCCGTCTCATGCGGTGTAGCCGACCCTTTCAGCGACTACGGCAAAATCGGGGTCCTCGGCCAGCGTGGCATCATAAGCCGCGTCGATCATGTCTGAAATATGCTGTTCGTTCCGAGCCGGGTTCATTTCACTTGCGACCTCGACCGGGCTGGTTGAGGTGTCCGCTTCGAGGAATTCCAGGATCTGGGGCAACTGATCTTTGGCCTTTTCGATCTTCACGGTCATGACCACTCCGGGATTGGCCGCGCTGAAGCTCTCTAGATAGGCTGTTGTGCGCTTCCACCGCTGCATATTGTCGTTGACCAGTTGTGTGATCATGTCGTGCAATGTGGTTTCGTCGATGTCTGCGGCAAATATTTTTGGTTTCCAGGCCCGGATCGAACTGGATACGGTGCCGCGCGGATGGCGTACGACATGGATGAACTTGGTCGCGGGGAAAAGTTCAAGCATGCGCTCGGGCACATGGGAATCCGCCCCATAGCGGATTTCCTTGAACCCCCACCGCGTTTTGCCCTCTGGCAGGCGGCGGCTGAACAGGTTGGTGATGACGGCGCGCTCTTCTTCCGTGATGGCTTTGGCATCGAATGGTGACAACCACGCGGCGCGCGTGCCATCCCGTTTCAGGGTGACGTATGGGTCTTCGTCGACGAAGGGAAAGCTGAAGTCCTGCAACGCCTTGCTGTTGCGCGCCTGTCTTGACCAGTTGAACAGGCTGCGCAGGATGCCGTCATGTTCGCCCCAGATCCAGATATTGGACGCGCCGCAAAGAGAGGTTTGAAGAAAGGTGGAGCCACAGCGCCCTGTCCCCAAAATGACAATGGGTTTTTGTTCAGTCATGTATCCCCCGATTTCGACAATTGCATGCGCAGCATCCCATCCTGTCCACGATAAGGTTCCTCAAGATTCCAAGATGTTGAGTAACAGAAAACATTCAGAACCGCTAGGTTCGCGGGTCTGAGCGCTTAGGTGGATGGTAGGCCCTTGGATCACGATGTCTGACGGCGTTCGTAATCCTCAATGCGCTTTTGCGCGTGTTCTTCAACATTGAACGCGTCATTGGGAAAGAGGTTCATGAACCGCTCGGTCATGACACACAGCACGATGTCGGGCTTTACGGTTTCGCACAGCGTATAATCGACGCTTGTTGACCAGACGAAGATCACCTTGCGGAACGTTTCGGACATCAATCCGGTAAGGAGATTGTCGCGATACTCGGAGAATGAATCTCCAAACAGGATGACGGTCTGATCGTTGGGGGCCGTTTCGTTCTCGAATACGATTTTTGAGCCGACATGCAGCTTGCCCTCGTTGAGGAGGTTGTGATCGCGTTTATACCGGATAAGCCCTTCGTCATTCACGATTTTGGCGTCGCTGAGAAACTTTGCAAACTGGGCCTTTTCAGTCACGGGGATGGGAAGCTTTGAGCCCAGATCCAGAACCAGATCGACTTCTCTTGTCGGGCGCGACAAAAGATCTGCCCTGACTTTCAGACCCATTGTGGAACAGATCAGCTGATAAGCGACAAAGGCTCCTACATGGCTCCAGTGGCTGTCGGTTTTCAGGTAAAGACGTTCGGGGTTTTTCAGCTTTGTGGTGAAATAACCAACGGCATCAATGATATTCTGGCGCAGCGGGGCAGGGGCGGTTTTGAAGAAAGATGCTCCACGGCTGCGGTCGAATGCGATGGGCCATCCCAGCTTGTCTCCGAGGACGGTCATCTTTTCGGGGATCATCACCTGCCTGAATTGTGCGTTGATCGCTTTCAGGCGGTCAGCACGCTCTTGGGCAATGGCATGCCAGCGGGCGCACACGGCCAAATGGTCCGCTTCGTCCTCAAGATACATATTCAGGACGTTGTTCGACCCACCAGAAAGGAACAGCCAGCCATCAGCACCGATGGCCACGTCACCGACAAGGGCCCCAACGGGCTGGTTGAACTCTGCGGTGCCGTCAGGGGCAACAGGACGTTTGACGTCAACCACTTTACAAGAGCGATAATAATCTTCGCCGAACTCTTTTATCAACTCAAAATAATGCTGCTCAGAGACGCCAATCGCTTCGCTGCCATGTACCCAGCGTTGTTGGGAGAAATCGACATCGTCTGGTGTATCAAGCCCAAGGAAATCAAAAATCTGCCCGACGACTATGGCTCCATGTGCGCGCAGGTCGTCATTATGCACGACGATGACGTTGTCATGGCCAAAGACCGAAACGAATTTTTCGATCTTCTGCTCGTATCTGGAAAAGGCAATGATCCGCTCGCGGATCGTTTCCAGTTCCTTTGTATCAGCGGCATCCCAGTTGCGCGCCATCAGGTCGTCGAAATTTATATCCTTGAGGGCAGGTGTCTTTATTGTGTTTTTCAGATGATTGAAATGCGAGACGGCGCGTTCGACCGGGTTGCGGATGAGGATGATGATCTTGGCCTTGGAGGAAAACTTTTTGATCCGCTCCGCAGTTGGAACATTCAGACACATGTCAAAATATGTCGGGCTGGCATCGACATAGAAATCAGCCGTTTCGCTGTCTTTGAAATAGTCGAGATACCAGTTGCGTTTTTCTTTATGAAAGAGCGAGAAATAGTTGATCTCTTCCTCGCGTCCACCGCTGATTTTGCCGTGCGTCGTGAGGACCTGATGCAGCGATGACGTGCCACCCTCTGTCGGGCCAATAACAAAGACATTGGGCCGTTTGGAGCTTCTCGTGGATGTTTTCTTGCGTGCCATAAGGCCAATTCCTTTCCAATTATCTGCGGCATCCGCGCACTGGATTTTCTTATTTCCCGCTTTCAATGCAATCCACTAGAATTTACTCACTCGGATAACCTCTAGAAATAAGGCCATTCTTTTCGAGTACGCTCACCACAAGGTAATCTTCAACATACTGATTTCAGGTATTCCCAAGCCGGTTATAAACAGCAAAATCGTCTGCGAGGTTGGTTTTTAGAGCAGCTTTCGCCTCTTGTGACAGATGTGTCGGAAATAGGGTTGCGGCATCCTCATATTGGCTCTTGTAGTTTGCCTTGATACGAACGCCAGCTTTGCTGTCCACGTCCTGAATGGGCAAATCAGGCCGCTCACCTGTGAGGGCTTCAACGATGTCGTGAAGATCTTTTTCCAGAGTCTCCATATCAAAGACATGCATGCTTTCAGAAGGAATACGCTCCAGGACGTCAAGTGGAGTATAGAATGACTGACCCATGCCCATATGGGCAAACCTGGAAAATTTCTTTGCCCTCCGTTTCGTTTCCGGATCAGTCGATATCAATCCTAACGCCACAGCCTCCACAGTAGGAAACTCTTCGTACAGGGCATTGATATCCCCAGACTTGATTGCTCCCTTTAAGAAAAGGTTGTGCTTATCCCAGTTAAAAGCCGAAACAAATCGTGTAATCGGATCGCGGCGGGCAATCAGAAATATGAAATCGTCAGGGTGAGATTTAGATATTTCAGATATCTTCTTATCTGCGTCTTGAACATGCATCTCGAACAGGATGTAGTTGTCATCGAGGACCCTGTGTAAAAAAATCGACGCCGCAGACCCACCACATTTCCCTACATGCGCAAACAGGATCCGATTTTTCGGCGAAAGGAGCATGTCTTCGACTTCGGGGTTGAGTAAGACTTTCATATAACTCCGCCTAGTTCCTGTATTTCCTATTGGTGGGCTTCAATCCTAAGCCAACAAATCCCCGTATACTGCCTTTTCGGCAGCCGCCCAGTTCGGAGAGGCCTGGTACATCTCTTCAAGATCCGTTTTGGTAAACCAGAAGCTATGATCCCGGATATACCCAAACTTGTTTTCATTCAGACGTCTACCGAGTGGTTCAAGTCGCTTTCCAAAGAACTTTTCGAAATCATCATGAATAGATTCTACTTTAACCCAGGTATCTACGGGCGGGTTATTGAAGCGATTGAATACGGCCTCAGCTGAATTCAAAACGCCAGAATTTTCGAGAAACTGGCCTCGGCAAAGTTGCTCTCTCGTGACGGTGTGGTGCGGCGGCCTTGATGCTTCGTAATGTACCCTGCTTAATAACCAATCAGGAAGCCGCCGAAAGATTACGACGATCTTTTTTCCATCGACCGAGAATTCTGGCAGTCTCGATTGCCGTTGCGGGATATTTTCATGCCAAATTACATTATCCTGATCGAGTTTGTCGAATTGTACAGAATTATCATTGCTGAAATTCTTCTTCAACAGTGCCTGAGCAGACGTTCCGCCACACTTGGGAAAGTGCAGCCAAATCCAATCCGACCCAACAATCATGAGTTTGTTCCTTGCGTGAGATGCTGCATCGCAGCATTGTAATTTTCTGCTTGTTTTTCCAGCGTTTTTCTGTCCAGCTTGACCAACGATCCAACCAGCTTGTGCATGGTGTCGATCTCGGCAAGGTGCTTTTCTACCTTCAGTGCGTGGGTGACGCTGATGCGGTGGCGGCGGTGCGTGTTCAGGGCGTCGGGGATATAGCTGACACGGCTGTCCTTTCGGGCGCAGATCTCGGCGTAGAGACGCCAGTCTCCGGCAACGTTGTACGTATACAGCTCGTCGCCCACGGCGTCGAAGGCCTCCAATAGCGTTTCGCGGTGGAAGATGACGCCCGACACGTTCAGGATCACATTCTTGACCGCAAGGAAGCGGGCCAGGAACTCCGGGCCGTCCATGTCAAAGGCGCGGTCAAAGGCCCCGTCTTCGATCTGGTTCACGTAGGGCTTGTAACTGTCACCCATCGGCAGGCTGTGTTCGTCGATCTGATTGCTGTCGGTAAAGCCCAGAACACTGCCGGCCTGCTGCATCTGGTCGATCACCCGGGCCACAAAGGTCGGGTCGGCCAAATCGTCCGCCTCGCCGATCCAGACATAGTCACCCTTGGCAAGCTCGACCCCCTTGCGCCATTGCGGGAAGGGGGATCCGCTGTTTGTTTCGTTGATGTGCAGATCGATCAGGCGACCGGCGGCTTCGGCCGTGCGTTCGATTTCGGCGACGCTGCCATCGGGCGAGCAATCGTCAAGGACAATTACCTCGTAGAGCGGCGTGGTCTGTTCAAAAACAGTGTGCAGGCGTGCCCCGATATAGTCCTCGTACTTGTAGTTCGGAACGACAGCCGAGATCTTCGGCAGGTTCGGGGCAAGTCGTTGGGCCAGCCCGAACACGTAGTTCGAGAAATTGTAGTTCTGTTCGATCTCGGCCCGGCGGGCATCGGCAGCGCGACGGTTGCGTCGGGAAATCGCGGACAGGATGGCGTCCGTGATGCCCATAGGGTTGTTGTGTGGCACCAGAACCCCATGAGTGCGGATCAGCGTGTCACATCCACCGCAGCCTTCGTGGCCAATGACCGGCAGGCCGCAGGCCAGCGCTTCGAGGACTACGGATGGGAACGGATCTTCGCGCGAGGACAGGTAAAACGCATCCGCAGCGGCAAAAAAGCGCGCTATGTCTTCGCGGTGGCCAAGAATGCGGACACGATCGCCCAGACCCGAGGCATCGATTTCCGGCTGGAACCAGGTGGTGGCTTCACCACCGGGGGAGCCGACCCAGAGAAAGGCGATATCGTCATGGGCATCACAGAGCGACAGGCCAGCCGAGATGAAACGATCAATCCCTTTGCGCAGGTCGGCGAACCCGACACCCAGTATGATCTTGGTCTTGGCTTTCAGCCCCAGCTCGGCGCGCAACCCGCCGTCACCCGGTGCGATGTCGAGCACGCTGGTGTTGTAGAGCCCCTGCGGGAAGATTTCCGCGACATTTGCTATATCGCTGGCAATGTCTTCAAACCCTTGCTGAACGATTTCGGCAGGAAAGATCACATGGTCCGAGTTTTCTGCGATCATCCGGGCGGGATGTTCCAGATTATAGCTTTTGAGAAGATTGGGCAGTTCGTGGATCAGTGATGCGATCCGGAAACCGGCCGCTCTCAGGGCGGGTGCGAGTTTGCCCGATGGCGTGGTGTTGGTGATTGCCGCGCTGTATCCCTGCGCTGCAAGCGACTGAGCCAGCGCCGCATCATCGCCCTCGAACTGGTCGGCAAAGATGACCGAGCCGATTTTACTCATAGTGGCGGTTGTTGTCTCGAACGAGTCACCATGCGTGTTGGAGTCGAGAATCACAAAGGTGACCTCGTAGCCGAAGTGACGCGTCAGGGTTTCACCAATCCGGGTGATTAGTTTCTGCGCGCCAAAAGCCAGGGTGTCATGGCCCACCAGCAGCATTTTGGGCTTGTTGGAGGCCGTTTCGGTAAACTCGGCCCCATAGGTGCCATGCACCACACGCGATACGGTGTTCAGATAAGCCGACCCAAAATGCACGTCAGGCTCAAGATAGGCGCCTTCGGCCCATTCGTTCCAGGCGTTGATACAGACAATGGGTTCGCCATAGATCGGGTTTGTTTCGCTGTACGTGATGGCCCAGTCCAGCCATTCTGCAAATTTGTCCGGGGTTGAATGGGCGACGATGGTGCCCCGGCCCGGGCGGCGGGCTTCATTATCCCATGACGGAAATACCGTGCGGATCAGCGGAAAGTCCGGGGTCGGATCTTCGCAGGCCACTTGCACAACGGCGTCGTATTCCCGGACGTTACCGGTGTATTTCGTATCAAAGAAGGCCATCGAGCTTGAGACGTCCGGCGCGTCCGACAGGATCTTATGCGGCGGGAATTCGATCGCGCCGTCCAGATCGAATTCGCGCGGGTCGTTGTCACCAAAGGCTTGGGCATTGAAGATCAGCGGATCCAGACCGTGACGGTCACGGAACACGTCGCGCCATGTGTCCATGCGCTCACGGGCGCCGGGAATGTGGCCGGGGCGATAGAGGAAGAACAACGGTCGGTCGCCGATCCGGATATAGCGGGGGTCTTTCATGTGGCGGGCCAGATCGTCGATCAGAGGGATGTCATCCTCTTCGCGGTATTTCTGCCCCAGGATCACTTCCTTTTCAGAACCATCCCAGGTGCGGGTCCAGTTCTCATTGGCCCACATCAGACAGAAGGGGAAATCAAGACTCGGATCTGCCAGCATCCGTTCCATCGGTGCCTCAAGAACCCGCTCACCGTCGAACCAGTAGTGATAGAAACAGAATCCGTGGATACCAGCGGCCTTGGCCATCTCGATCTGGCTGCGCATCACGTCGCTTTCGACCAGATCGTAACATCCCAGATCGCGGGGAATACGCGGCTGGATATGCCCCATGAACCGTGGCATCGCCCGCGGCAGGTTGCGCCATTCGGTAAAGCCGGTGCCCCAGTTTTCGTCGTTTACCTTGATGGGGTGGAATTGCGGCAGGTAATACGCAAGAACCTTGGCGCGCTTGCGGCGACCGATACCGATCTTGGGGTCGAAGTCTTCGAAGTCAGGACCGGGCGCAACAGCAAGGGCATGCGCCTCATAGACATCACCGTCGGCCTGACGGCCCAATTTGGTGACCGGGCGGCCTTCGTTCTTGCCGACGATGCAATAATGCATGAAGGGATTCATCCCGACAGCGGCAACATCTGCGTTTTCACTCAGATAGTGACGGGATGAGAACCACGGCGTCGGATCGCGGCCTTCCTTCCAGCCAACTTTGAGATAATGGTCGACAGGGTCTTCGGGCCGGTCTTCCAGAAGGAAGGAGGACAAGTAGAATTCTTTGTCGAAGTCCTCTTCGATTGCCCAGCAATCTTCATGTCGCGCTTCTGATGCGCCCGCGTCGATCTCAACCGGAGCTTTGATCGGCTCCGGGTCGGGCACGTCTGCTGCTTCGGTTTGTTGCTGGGTCAGGAAATGCACAAACGGGTTCACCCCCGAGATGGCGACGTCGAGATTTGCTTCCAGATAGTGTCTGGTTGAGAAATCCGGGCTGGGATCGCGACCCTCCCGCCAGCCAAGTTGCACGTAGTGCTCCAGTGGGTCGAGCCCGGCTTCGGCGACACCGGGGTATTGGGACAGGTAGAAGTCAGCGTCAAAGCTGTCGCGAATTGCGTCCATGTCAGCAACAAGCTCGGGCGGAAGCTGTGGTTCTGTCACGGCGTCGGCGGCGGGCCTGCCCGACCAGCCTTTGGCTTTGCCCTGGGTGACATAATGCATGAATGGGTTGATGTCGGCCTGCGCGATGTCGGGGTGTGCCCCCAAATAATAATCGGTCGAGAAATCCGGGCTGGGATTGCGGCCCTCCCGCCAGCCAAGCTGCACGTAGTGCTTCAGCGGGTCGAGTCCGGCTTCGGCGACACCGGGGTATTGGGACAGGTAGAAGTCAGCGTCAAAACTGTCGCGAATTGCGTCCATCTCGGCGGCCATTTCAAAATCCATTCCGGGCGCAAGGCCAATTTCGCTGGCCCCCTCCGCGCTCGGCACGCCCGGCCGCCCTTCGGCTTTGCCCCGGGTGACGTAATGGATGAACGGGTGTGTGTCAGCGTCCGTAATGTCGGGGTTTGCCCCCAGATAGTAATCGGTCGAGAAATCCGGGCTGGGATTGCGGCCCTCCCGCCAGCCAAACTGGAGATAATGCTCTAGCGGTTCGAAACCGGCCTCGACGACATCGGGGTACTTGGTTGTATAAAAAACCCTGTCAAAAGCCAGCGTCAGCTGATCTAGTAAATCCAAATCAAAAATTTCTTCTAAATTACTGACATATTTATCAGATTTTCCAAGTTGTGACATGCTAAATTTACTCTTCGGTAATGTGACACAGTTAGACGGTTTATAACGGGCACCCAAGAGATGTTCTATCGAATTCGTGACGGCGCACCACCCCAGTTGACGCACCTTTAAGGGGGGGCTGATTTTTCAGCAGATGCGCTGATTATCGTTATAAATCAGCGGGTTGTCTTGATTGACTTAGTCCGACTGGAACAGGTCGCGGGTAAAGACCTTGTCGCGAACGTCTTCCAGATCGGGCTCCATGCGGTTGGCGACGATCAGGTCGCAGTCGCGTTTGAACGCCTCAAGATCATGAGTCACGGGCGACAGAAAGAATTCCGGCGCGTCCAGGCTGGGTTCATAGACCGTCACCGGAATGCCCTTGGATTTGACCCGCTTCATGATGCCCTGAACTGAACTGGACCGGAAATTGTCCGACCCTGCCTTCATGGTCAGCCGATAGATGCCCAGGGATTTGGGCGCCCGGTCGATGATCATGTCGGCGATATAATCCTTGCGGGTGCGGTTGGCGTCGACAATGGCGCGGATCAGGTTCTGCGGCACCTCGGAATAATTCGCCAGAAGCTGCTTGCTGTCCTTGGGCAGGCAATAGCCGCCATAACCGAACGAGGGGTTGTTGTAATGCGCCCCGATCCGCGGATCCAGGCCGACGCCTTCGATGATCTGGCGCGGGTCCATGCCCTTGTGATGGGCATAGGTATCCAATTCGTTGAAATAGGCCACGCGCATGGCAAGGTAGGTGTTGGAAAACAGCTTGATCGCCTCGGCCTCGGCCGGATCGGTCAACAGCACGGGGACGTCTGTTTCCAGCGCGCCCTCGAGCAGCAGGCTGGCAAAATCGCGAGCCCGGTCCGAGCGTTCGCCCACCACGATGCGCGACGGGTGCAGGTTGTCATAGAGCGCGCGGCCTTCGCGCAGGAATTCGGGGCTGAAGATCACGTTGTCGCGCCCGGTTTCGCCGCGGATCTGGTCGACAAAGCCCACGGGGATCGTCGATTTGATCACCATCAGCGCGTCCGAACCGCTGGCATTGACCGCGCGGATCACCGCCTCGACCGACGAGGTGTCGAAATGGTTGGTGTCGGGGTCGTAATTGGTGGGCGTGGCGATCAGGATCAGATCGGCCTGCGCAAAGGCGGCATCCGCGTCGGTGGTGGCGGTCAGATCCAGCCCGCCCCGATCCAGGAATTCGGAAATCTCGTCATCGACGATCGGGCTGATCCCGGCGCTCAGCTGTGCGATCTTGTCGTCTGACAGATCCACCCCGGTGACGCTGTGCCTTTGCGCCAGCAGCACCGCATTGGCAAGTCCCACATATCCCAGTCCGACGACGGTGATGTTCATCTTGTTATCCTTTGTCGCCGCGACGGGCCGCCTGTCAGGCGGCCCGGTCTGGAGGTTCAGTTCGGGTCAGGCAAGCGCCGGTTTAGATGACCCCGGCAGCGTTGAAGACACCGAAGAAGTTACCGATGATGTTCGAGATGGTCAGCGCATCGTTGATCGGCGATTCCGTGGCCACGACAAGATCTTCGGGATTGATCTGGAACTTGCGGGCCGAGAACAACCCGTCGGTCGAGGTCAGGTCGATGGTGAACACCACCCGGGTCTGGCGCGGGCCGCGCACCCCGGGCTGTACCGCCGAGGGGCTGTATTCGCGGATGATCAGCAGGCCTTGCGGGTCAGCGGTCTTGTTGTCGATGCCGCCCATGACGGCCACGGCGTCCATCGCCGACATCTGGTCTTTGGTGAAGATGTTGACGGCTTCTTTGCCGGCGGCCCCGAAGGACAGGAAATAGCGTTCGTCTTCTTCGATAAAGACCCGGTCGCCGCCCCGCAGCAGCGTATCACGCGACGGGCTGTCGAGCAGGTTGTCGACCGAGGTGCCATAGATCGAATTGCCGCGCATCAGGCGGATCTGGGCGTTGTTCAGACCTTCCTTGACGCCGCCACCCTGGGCCAGCAGCCCGAGCACGGAAAAGTTGCGGTCTGGCATCGCATAGGTGCCGGGCTGGCCGACGCCACCGACCAGATCGACCGAGTTGTTGGGGCCTTCGGTCATGGCAAGCTGGACCTGCGCTGAAGGCACGATCGCCTCAAGCGAACTTTGCAGTTCCTTGCGGGCCAGATCCGGGGTCAGGCCGATCACGCTGATATCGCCCACGTAAGGCACGAAGATCGATCCGTTCGAGGCGACTTCGACTTCGCCCAGCGTGGCGGTGCGCTGTTCTGCGGCCGTCAGCAGCGAATTGTCCGAGCTGTCCCAGATCTGGATATCAAGCATATCGCCGGGCTGGATGATCTGGGTCCGCGCGCCGGTGCTTTTGCCGATCCAGTTCAGCCGTTCCTGCGCGCCGGTCGGGGGCCATTGCGACACCGTGGGCAGAAACGCCCGGGTCACCGGGTAGACCGAAAAATCGAGCGTCTCGTTGCCGGCCTGTTTTGTCACCTGCTCGGCGACCGGGCCGCCCGACGGCAGGCGCCCACAGGTGGCCAGAAGAACGGTCAGCCCCAGGAATGTCAGAAATTTGATCACGATGTGCATGAACCGGTCTGCCTATGCTCTGAAGAATACACGGCGAAAGCCGTTGCAATTTTACGTCCGAAAGATACTGGCAGGGGGGTGGTGGTCAAGTGGCGGTCAGCGGACAGGAGCATAATGATGAGATTTCCCCGGATTTTGGTCATTGGTGCAACAGGCCGGATCGGCGGGATCTTGCGCAGGTGCTGGCCTGCGGGCCAGATCCAGTGGCAAAGCCGCGCAGAACAGGCCGGTGCGGGCTGGACCGTGCTGGATCCGCTCGGCGACCCTCAGGCGCTGGCAGAGGCCACAAAAGGCGTCGATTCTGTGCTGTGCCTTGCGGGCGTGACCCCTGCGGGGGCGGCGCGTGGCGGCCATATGGATGACAACACCGGGCTGGCTTTGGCGACAATCCGGGCCGCTGCGGCGACCGGGACCCGAGTGTTGCTGGCCTCGTCGGCGGCGGTTTATGGCAGCCAGACGGGGGTGCTGACCGAAGATCTGGCCCCCACGCCGCTGTCAGACTATGGCCGCGCCAAGGCCCGGATGGAGGCAGAGGGCCTCGGCCTTGGTGAAAAATCAGGCGTCCCTGTTACCGCGCTGCGGATTGGCAACGTGGCGGGTGTGGATGCCATTCTGGGCGGCTGGCGACCCGGGTTTGCGCTGGACCGGTTCGCGGACGGGCGCACGCCCCGGCGCAGCTATATCGGGCCGGTGACGCTGGCCCGGGTGCTGGGCGATCTGGCCGCTGTTCCCAATCTGCCGCCGATCCTGAATGTCGCCGCGCCGGGCGTGGTGGAAATGGGTGCCTTGCTGGACGCCGCCGGTCTGGCCTGGACCCCAAGGGATGCGCCACAAACCGCCATCGCGCAGGTCTGTCTGTCGACAACTGCGCTGGAAGCGGTCACAAGCTTTGCCGATGCCGACAGCACGCCGGCGGCCATGGTGGCCGAATGGCGCAGCCTTTAGCCCCAAGACGGAGCCGCCCCCACGATGACCTGGCGCAAACGCCTGTTCGACCTGTTCTTTGTCACGCTGCTGATCGTGATCCTCGGACCCATCCTGCTGGGTCTGCTGATCTGGCTTCTGGTGAAGGAAGGCCGCCCGGTGTTCTACGTGGCCGAGCGGATGAAAGGGGTGGATCAGCCGTTTATGCTGTGGAAGCTCAGGACCATGTCGGTCGTGGACGAAGACAGCGGCGTGTCGGGCGGCGATAAAACCGCACGGATCACCTCTACCGGGGCCTGGCTGCGCGCCAAGCGGCTGGATGAGTTTCCGCAGCTGTGGAACATCCTGAAGGGGGATCTGAGTTTTGTCGGTCCGCGCCCGCCGCTGAGGCAATATGTCGAACAGGACCCCGAGCTTTACGGTGAGGTTCTGAAATCGCGCCCCGGCGTCACCGGGCTGGCGTCAATCGTCTATCACCGCCACGAAGCCGCGCTGCTGGACCGCTGCGCCACCCCGGAAGAGACGGATGCGGTCTATACAAGGATTTGTGTCCCGGCCAAGGCGCGGCTGGATCTGATCTATCAGCGCCATCAGAACACCTGCTATGATTTTGATCTGGTGTTCCAGACCATCGGCAACCTGTTCCGCCGGAAAACCTGACCTGACAAGGGCGATCCTGCCCGCGATGATAGACAAGTTACTGTGATCCGGTTACAGGCCGTGGAGATTGCGGTCGGGTCGCATTGCGTCCTGTCGGCAAAAACGGTTTACACGATCTCGCCCACGCAGTGGGGCACCGGAAATTCTTGAGGAGCGCGGGACGCGTGATTAACCGACTTCGAGGCCTGTTTCAGCGCTATGCCCAGACGCATCGCTATATCGAAGCCCCCGGATTTCAACTGACCAGCGGCTCTGAGCCGCTGCAGGGCTATGTCGACCGGGTCGTGATGGCCGGCACGCGGGTGACCTTCATCGGCTGGAGCACCGCCGACCGGATCTTGCTGTCCGGGGCCGACGGAGAATCCACGACCCGCCCCGACATCCCCCGTCAGGATGTGGCCAACGCGATCGGCGTGCCGCCCCGGGTCGGATTCGAGATTTCGCAACCCTATGGCAACGGACGGTTTTCGCTGACCGTGGACACCGGCGGGGTCAATCACCGCCACGATGTCGCGCCGATTTCGGTGCGAAACCTGAAACGCAGCCGTCGGGATCTGGCACTGCGGTTCTTGTGGACCGCGCTGAAAGTATCGCCCTTGATCCTGAAGGCGATCCGCAACAGCGACCCGGCCGCGCGTGCCGCCGTAAAGACGGCGCTTGGGCTGAACGCGGCGTTTGAGGCCGGACCGATGGAAACCCGGATCTTTGCGACGGACGGCGACCCGGCGAAAATGCCCGATCCGGCTCCGGTCACCCTGATCCTGCCGGTCTATAATGCCCTCGATCTGCTGCCCGAAGTGCTGAAGCGGGTGGTCGACAATACCGATCTGCCCTGGCGGATGATCGTGATCGAGGATTGTTCGCCGGATGAAAATGTCCGGCCCTGGCTGACCGACTGGGTTGCGGCCCGGGACAAGGTCAGCCCCGGTCAGGTCGAACTGATCCTGAATGACGAAAACCGGGGCTTCATCGGCTCGGTCAATGCCGGGCTGGTGCGCGCGGCCGAGATCGGCCATCACGTGATCCTGCTGAATTCGGATGCGTTTGTACCGTCGGGCTGGGCCAGCCGCCTGATCCGTCCGATGCTGCTGCACGACAATGTCGCCAGCACCACGCCGATGTCGAACGACGCCGAGATCTTTTCGGTGCCCGCGATCTGCCAGCGCATGCCGCTGGACTCCGGACAGGGCGATGTGATCGATGCAACGGCACAACAGTTTCACCCCGATGCGTTGCTGACCGTGACCCCCACGGGTGTGGGCTTTTGCATGGGGATGAACCCCGACTATCTGCAAAAGGTGCCGCAGCTGGATACGGTGTTCGGGCGCGGCTACGGCGAAGAGGTCGACTGGTGCCAGAAGGTGCGCGCCCTTGGCGGGCGGCATCTGGGCGTGCCGGGGCTGTTTGTCGAACATCGCGGCGGCACCAGCTTTGGCTCGGAAGAAAAGCTGAAACTGGTCGCCAAGAACAACGACATGATTGCGTCGCGCTATCCCGATTATGACGCCGAGGTGCAGCAGTTTCTGTCAGCGGACCCGATGGTCACCGCCCGGATTGCGCTGGCCATGGCCTGGGCTGCGTCGCGGACGGACGGGGCCTTGCCGATCTACATGGCCCATTCTCTGGGCGGCGGGGCGGACAAATATCTGGAGCGCCGCATTCGCGAAGACATCGAAACCACCGGACGGCCTGCGATCGTGCTGCGTGTCGGCGGCGGCATGGGGCGCTGGCAGGTCGAACTGGTCAGCGATCACGGCACCACCGCCGGGATGACGGATGATTTCGACTTTGTCGAAAAATTGCTGGAGCCCGTGACCCGGCGCCACATCGTCTATTCCTGCGGGGTCGGGGACCCCGATCCTGTGGAATTGCCCGACTATCTGCTGCGGCTGAAGCGCGAGGGCGATACGCTCGAAGTTCTGGTGCATGATTTCTTCATGCTGAGCCCGTCCTATACGCTGCTGGACCAGGATGGCACGTATCGCGGCCCGGTCGAAAGCACCCGCCAGGACAAGGCGCATCAGGGCGCGCGTCCCGGGGGCAAGCTGGTCACGCTGCAGGGCTGGCGCAAGGCATGGGGCGGTCTTTTGCGGGCCGCGCAGGACATCGTGGTCTTCAGCGAAGACAGCCGCACCCAGGTTTTGACCGCCTTTCCGGGCCTGACCAAGCGCATCGTGATGCAGCCACATACGCTTTTGGGGGCGGTGCCCCAAATCATGCGGCCCGAGGGGGAGACCCGCGTGATCGCGGTTCTGGGCAATATCGGCTATCAGAAAGGCGCCGCCGTGGTCAGCGAACTGGGCCGGATGATAGAAGGCGTGCCGGACCGGAAACTGGTGCTGATCGGCAATGTGGATCCGGCCTATATGCCCCCGGCATCGGTGCCGGTGCATGGCAATTACCGGCTGGAAGATCTGCCGGGACTGGTTGCGCGCTATGGCATCACTGACTGGCTGGTGCCGTCGATCTGGCCCGAGACATTTTCCTATACCACGCACGAGGCGCTGGCGACCGGGCTACCGGTCTATGCCTTCGACATCGGCGCGCAGGGCGATGCGGTGGCAAAGGCCGAGAACGGACACCCCATTGCGTTCACCCCGGAAAGCAATCTGGCGCGCAGCTTGTTTGACGCGTTTGGCGGATAACGCGGTTGCGGGGCCGGGCAGATGCAATGTCGTGCTCCGTCTCTTGGCGGTCCGGTTTGAAGACTGCTGAAATTTTGTGCCGGGGTCTGCAATCGGCTTCACATCAGAATCATTGTCGCATGTCATACCCTGTGCCAGTAGCGAACCGACCCGCCGATACGTTAGACATACAAACAGAATTTTATTGAGGACGATCATGCGCAAGAAGGTGACGAAAGCGATTTTTCCGGTTGCGGGTTTGGGGACGCGGTTCCTGCCG
>NZ_VOGO01000018.1 GCF_007923355.1 Falsiphaeobacter marinintestinus | reverse complement strand
GATGGTACTGCATCTTAAGGTGTGGGAGAGTAGGTCACTGCCAAACCTAAAAAGAACTCCATATCTCTCAATACGATCAATCAATAAACATGGCGCGGGATGGAGCAGCCCGGTAGCTCGTCAGGCTCATAACCTGAAGGTCGTAGGTTCAAATCCTACTCCCGCAACCAAAAAAACGCCCGCAGCAGAAATGCAGCGGGCGATTTTGATTTGGGAAACGCCTCTTATGGCCACAAACAAGACCGCAGGACTCCGCCCAAAAACTATGCGCCGTTCATCTCGGCACGTTGCCACCAAGTTCGCTGGTGTGCGGGAAACCGGCCTTCCAGAGAACCCGCTTGCACCGCAAGCCTTAGGTTGTACGATCTTTTGAGGCTCAAGAATTACCAGTTTTCCATTCGACATGTGAAGGTTGCGACATGTCAGTACTAGGCATCATCTATCCGATAGCGGCCGGCTTTGCCATTTTGTTGGGTGCCATTCACTTTCTGGTCTGGCTGCGGCTTGATCGGCGGGCTGAGTTCTTCTTTGCCGCTTTGATGGCGCTGTCCGCTGCGACGGCGGCCTTGTCTGAATTCCGTCTGCTTGGTGTTCAAACCGCAAGCCAATTTCAGGACGCCCTTGAGACGCTGAATCTGGCGATCGGGTTCATGTTGATTTCAATGGTCTGGTTCGTGCGTTTGCGCCTTTCGGCTGGACGTGTCTGGTTGGCTTGGGCGGTCACAGTTATCTGGGCCCTTTGTATGGTGGTCAGCCTGTTCGGTGCCGGAAACATTACCTTCCAAAGCATTCAGGGCATATCGACGGGTTTGACCCCTTGGGGCGAAAGTTTTGCAAATCCCACGGGTACTCTGCATCCGCTGAAATTCGTCGCAGACATGGCCAGTCTGATCATTGTGGTGTTTGTGACGGATGCCACCATTGTTGCCTTTCGGCGAGGACAGCGGAGAGACGCCACAGTCGTCGGCGGATCGATCCTGTTTTTCATCATAGTTGCGGGTGTTCACACGCCTTTGGTCGATGCAGGAATCGTGCAAACGCCATTTTTGATCAGCTTGTTTTTCGTTGCCATCTGTGTGGCGTTGTCAATTTCGTTGGTCGATGATGTGGCCAAGGCAGCTAGCCTAAACCATTCCCTGATCATAGAAAAACGGCGGTGGAATGCGCTTGCGGACGGAATTGAAATGGCGGTGATCCGCACGGATGCAAAGGGACGGATTGCATATGCGAACCCCTTTGTGGAGCGAATGATCGGGCGCAGTGCTGAGGAATTGACAGGCAGCGACCCGCTTGATCTTATCCAAGATACTGACAAACAAACTGTCCGGCGCACGATAGACCAGGCAAGCGAGTGGAAAACCCGATCCGAAAAACACCGGAAGATCCGGACGGCCTCGGGGGCTTTGCGCGACTTTGTCTGGTTCAGCGTTTCTTTACGTGGTTTGGACGGAAAGCAGGACGGATTGATTTCAATTGGTGAAGATATTACCGACCGGCGTAAGGTTCAGGGCGAACTGGATCAGACCCGCAAAGAGATCGAAAAGTTGACCCGTGCCGTCATGCTGGGTGAGTTGGCATCGACCTTTGCCCATGAATTGAGCCAGCCGATTGCGGCAGTTCTCAGTAATGCACAAACACTTGAGATCATGCGGGACCGTGCTGGCAAGCCGGCCGATGAAACTGATGAAATCCTTAGTGACATCCTGCATGACACACGCCGCGCCAGGGACTTGATGGATCGGGTCAGAAGCTTCATGTTCGAAACCAGCCCGGATTACAGCGAATTCTCGATGCCAGACGCAATAAATGAGGTCATCGCCATGATTTCAAATGAGGCGGATAAGTCTGATGTCCAAATTCAGGCTCCGCCTCAAGACCCCGAGATTATCGTGCATGCCACCAAGCTGGAACTGCAACAGGTTCTGATGAATCTGGTTCTCAACGCGATCCAGTCGATCCGGGATGCGGGACATGGCCCGGGCGAAGTCAAAATCGAGATTGAAAAGGAAGCAGGGACGATGATTGTTCTGACTGTGGATGATTCCGGGTCTGGCATCCGACAAGATCTGGGACATGAAATCTTTGCCCCTTTCGTGACGTCCAAGCCAACCGGTACAGGCATCGGGCTTGCGGTTTCCCGGCGTATAGTCGAGCGCCATAATGGCGTTATGAAAGTCGGGGCGAGCCCGTTGGGAGGCGCCCGGTTTGAGGTTCGATTGCCGATTGCCGCGCAGGAGATCAGACTTGAGCGCGCCTGAAGCACATCGCGAGGTCGTTATCGTTGATGACGATCCTTCCGTGCTGCGGGCTTTGACGCGGCAGGTGTCGGTCTCTGGTTATGTCGCATGCCCGTTCAAGGATGCAAATGATGCGCTGCTCTATCTGCGCTCAGGTGGTGGGCAGTGCCTGCTGGTGGATCTCAATATGCCAGGTATGTCCGGCCTTGATCTGCAGTTGCGTGTGGCGGAGGGTGACCGGCCCTTGCCGGTGGTTTTTCTAAGTGGGCAGGGCGATGTTCGGTCTACCGTACAAGCCATGCGGGGTGGTGCGATCGACTTTCTGGAAAAACCGGTGGAAGTGACTGAACTGGTGCGCGCCATAGACGCGGCATTTGTGAAGTATGCCGAGTTGTCGGCCGCAATGGATGCCCAGACTGCCCTTGCCGGGCGCCTGTCACGTTTGACAGTACGACAACGTGAAGTGTTTGATGCAGTGGTCACCGGGCTGAGCAACAAAGAAATTGCACGCGATCTGCGCATCAGCGAGCGCACGGTCAAGGCCCATCGTCATGGCCTGATGCAGAGGCTAGAGGCCCGCACGCTTCCGGACTTGGTAAATCTGGCAAATCAACTGGGGCTGGTTGCGCCAGAGGCACCGTCTGGTCAGCCAGAGAGTGACGCTTAAGACAGCAGGAACCGATAGGAGGCGTAGGCAATCACGCCCAGATACCCAAGCGGGAAAACCCATTTGACGATGTAGTTGTCGATCGAAATAGCCAGCGACTCCCTTCCCCTTAGCTTCAATCGCCTCAAAACGACATTCATTATGATGACTGTTGCGGTGACCATGAACATCGATTGCAGAACGAAATCCAGAAAAGTGATGTAACCCAAATGCGGCAGACTTTCCGATACCGCAAAATTGAAGGCTACAAACACCAGAAGGTTGGCGCTGGCCATATCGATGCGTTTGCGCAGATCCTCCAGGAAAAATGATACCCAGGACACCGCGATCAATATCAGCATCGGGATGAAGATACGGATGACATAGTATTGAAGATGCCGTCGCCCGGAAAAGGTCAGCGAAGCGGTGGCGCTGTCCATTCCCGTGATCCCTCTGGTGGTTCCAATCGTAAGGGTCGGGTTTTCAAGGATCCATGCCTCTTCACCGAGGGTTTCGCCCAGCCCGGAAACCTCGTCGAACGGGACAAATTCGATCATATCGAGCGGCGGAATCGACACGATATCAAGTGAGAATTTCTGTGTGTCGAAGGGGTATTTTTCAAAGTCGAAATAGGGGGCTTGTAGGGTCAGGGTCGAGCGCTCAAAGAAATTTGCAGTGCCGTCAGCCGAGATAGAGACAAAGGCCTCTTGTTCCCACCGCTGCGCTTGTTGGTTCTGAAACAGAAACAACGGAAGGTGCGTCGGGATCGACCTTGCATGCGCAACGAATTCGCCCGAGGTCATCAGCTTTGATCCCGCCTGGTCGTCGAAGGCCAGAAGGGGGTCCTGCCAACGCATCCGGATGCCAGCAACAACAGTAAAGTTTTCGGCTTTCTGATTGATGTCTGTGACCTGATCAATCTTGATGCCGATCTCTACCTGCAGCGGTTCTTCCAGAGTGGTCGTGAATTCTTGCAGGGTTGGGCTGACCAAGGCTTGTGCATCGGCCGTGCCAGACACCAGCCACACCGCAAGTATCAGATTTTGAAGAATCCCGGTAAGGCCGACAAAGAATTTCAGCCGACTATACCTCACGTCCGTAATACCTCAGGGAATTCAGAATGCTGAGGGCAGGATAGTCAGAAGTCTCAACATCCTCGGCGGGAAAGACCATGACCCTTCCGCTTTCGGGATTGGGTGCATCGGGCAGAAACACAGTGACAAGGTTACGTTCGGGGTCGCGGTTGGTTTCGAATCCATATTGCAGGGCTGCCCCGAACCGAACCATGACCGGACGCAAATCCGACGGGGTGTCGGATTTGGCAACGATGCCCGAGATCTTGGCCTTAATCAAAGCATATCCAGGCACAATGCTCGCCAATGTTTCGTCTGCCCGGTCTGATATGCCGGCAACAACAGATACCCGTGCCAGCAGCCCGGCAACAAAACATGCGATCAGGATCAGGAGCCAGGCGATGATATGGGACAGTATGATTCCAAATGTGTCACTTGTTGGAAACAGATCGGCAATAGGTCCGGCCACAAGCATGGCCAAATCTACAAGTTCCTGGGCAATCAGCAGCAAGACGCCAAACGGGACCAGGAAAAACAACCCACCGATAAGCGTGGTTTTGACCAAGGTCATGAGATTACGCTTTTTCTGCAATTGCCCTTCCAAACTGTCTGTTACTTCGGGAACAGGAACTGCACCGTAAAGCCAACAGACCATTCGGGTGCGGACGCCGGTCGTTCTACGTTGTAATACGCCTCGGCGCGAATATTGACCGGTTGTTCGCCCCATTTGGTGATTTTGCCAATTCCGCCGCCAACAGGAAGCAGCAACTTGTTTCCAGATGTTCCTTCCCAGTCATATGTGATGACCATGTCGGTAATCAGATACCAACCGTTGTTGAGGTTGTAGTTGAGGAAGGGCTCAATCAGCGTCTGGTTTACCTTCCCCCGGTTGCTGTCCCCGGCGAAGGACCACAAGTGCCTCACAAGCCCGCCAAAAGTACCCCAGCTTGGTTGCGCAAGCGCCACTGCAGAAAAGCCGCCGCTCCACTTCCCGGAGCCCAGTCTGTCATCGGTCGCTGTCGGGGCGGTGATTGAGGGACCGGCCCCCAGTATCCAACCGCCAACGGGTTCAGTTGGACTGAAGAACAATGTGTAATTGATGTCGCCCAACCCGGTGGTCCGGCCCGGTACGCTTGGGTCGCCAACTCCGGGGTTCCCCGGCAAACCGGCAATCCCTCCGGGCGCATCATAAAGTGGGATGATAAGCCGGTTGATCAAGTTCCAATTGCCAACGGTGACCGGGATCACGGGATTGATGCTTAGTACGTTCGCTTTCCCGTTTGGGGCGCCGTTGTCGAAAGTGAACTTGAATGGCAGGCTGATAAGCGAACTGATCGGGTTTTGCACAGCTGCCTGAAGATCGCCGCCATCATCCTGCGCCATACTCTGAGAAGCAGTTAACAGCATAGCCAAGCAAAAAAGTCCGGATTTGATCATGTTATGATCCTTCAAGATACATCGTGTTCGGTCAAGTGTTGAGTGGTTGGGGCGGTGACGCGCAACGCCTGAAAGGGGAACTGTGGTGAGCGGCGACAAGGCCCGCTTGGCACCTTTTGGGGTGACTTCCATCCGTTGGTCGATGTTGGGTATTTTTAAGCGTCGTAGGCTCTGGTCCATGTGGCTGAGGTTCAAAGACCCGGTTTTACCGCCCAAAATGTTTCGAAGTCTCATTATCGCGTCTTTCAGTCTTGTTTCATCATTGGGTTAGGGATCGCTTTGAATCTTCACCTGCCTGTCAATTGGCTTGGCCTGTCGCAGGGCGTCGAAAAGCTTTTCAGCCTCGATCGGCTTTCGCAAAACAGGTGACCTGCTAAGCGCCGATACGGCCTTGATCAGGGATCGGTCATCCGTGGCCGAAATGAATATCACAGGGGCAACCTGCCGCGCTTCGTGCAGAATCGCAGGCACGTCCAAACCGCTTTCACCGGACAGCATTATGTCAGTGACGACACAGGTTTCTTCCTTGAGGGGCAGCAGGTTTCGAAACTCTTCCAGCGATGAGACACCCAAGACTGAATATCCGTCCATTCGGATCAACCGCATGATGGCCGACAGGAAGCTGCGATCATCTTCGATGACACAGACGTTCCGAACATGTGAGGACATGATGTGCCTCCACGGTTTGCACCAAGGCAGGATGCACAGATTGGGTGTCGCGCGGTATTGTACCGAAGGGAGGGTTGACGCAAAATGACGCCCCTTACACACTTGAGATCAGCCAGGTTGCAGTTTGGTACCGTCAGGAGCCAAGCAGATCGTCACTGGGTTTCCGACGACGAGGGTGTTCGACCCAGACAGGTGAAGGCCCAGACGGAGGTGCGTTTTGGGATATTCAGGAATTTTTGATGCGTAGGCGCTTGACCATAATTGTGGTTGGGGTGGTGGGTTTGCTCGCCACGGTTGTTGTCGTCGCGTGGGCGGTTCTGAACGGCCCGTTTTTCGTGGATTTCCGGCGCTCGGTTGTCGAAAACGTGCTGTCAAAACAAATCGGGCAGGCCCTGATTATCGATCAGGATGTTAGGGTCGACCTTGGGCCAATAAGCCGCATTCACGTGTCAGGGGTTCGGATACCAAGCGAAAACATCACGAATGTCGCATTGGCCGAACTGGAAACTTTCGAACTGGATGTCGACCTTCTTGCCTTGCTGAAAGGCGCGATCAACATCGATAATCTGGCGGTTCATGGTCTGACCGTGAATCTTCTGAGGAATTTGGAAGGCGCCAAAAGCTGGTCAGACCAAGACCAGCTGACCACACCCAAGCCAGAGGATACCGCCCCAGAAAATGGTGGGGTCCTGGACTTTCTTCACGACAAGACGGCGTCGATCACCGAGATTAACTTGTTGATCGAGAATGAAAAGTCCGGCTTTGTCTTCGACTTCGACCTGAACAGTCTGCATTTGGATCAATTGGAAGACGGGCAACGGGTTGCAGTGACCGGCGACGGGGCCGTAAACGGAGAGCCGTTTGCGATAAAGGGAGACTACCCTCGTGGCAAGGACTTCACGACGCGGGCGTCTTTCGGGCAGTTGACCATGGCCTTGGATGGGTCACCACTGCCTGCCGGGCAGGGGAACGGGTATACCGCCGAATTGTCTCTGGATACCGGTGAATTCGGCGAGGTGTTGGACATTCTTCGGCTGGAGCGTGTTCTGGAAGGGCGCGGGCAATTATCGGCGAGGATTTCGGGGCGGTCAGGCACACTGGCAATGTCAGACTTCGAAACCAACATCGATTTGGCAGACGGACAGAGCATCCGGGCCACCGGAGATGTTATGAATCTTCTTGAGGCAACAGGTCTGGATCTGTCTGTCGAGGCGCGTCTGTATCCGGAAGACAATTTACCTGCCCGTGCGCACGAACTTGCAGATCTGAAACTGACCGGGATTTCTGCGCACATCGTCAGCGAAGATCAGGCTTTGAAATTCGAAAGCCTTGAGTTCGCAACCAACGCGTTTGACCAAGAGTTCAGTCAACTGGGTCCGGTTTCGATCGGCCGTATCATGCGCTCAGAAACAGGGCAGCTCAGCATGCAGGACATCGCGGTTCAGATAGGCCCCGCAGAAGCTCCATATGTGGTGGCCAAGGGCGATATGCAGGACCTCTTGCAACTGAAGGGGATTGATTTTGACGGTGTGTTGGCCGCATCGGCCACGATGATCCTTCCACCGTCCGAATACGCCAACGCAGCTGACTTCGGGCGGGTGCACGCCGATTTTTCGGTAACGGATTCCACCGGGCAGCTTACCTTGTCCAAACTGCACGCCTCGACCAGGGACACGACACTCTGGTCTCTTGAAAGCAAGATGTCGGTTGCCAGTGTGGCTGATCTTGAGGGGTTGGATTTCAATATGGTTTTGGCGCTTCCGGATGGAAAATCGTTTCTGACCGCATTGGACCTTAAGCCCATTGATACTGGGGCTGTTGGGCTTTCTGTCAGTGCGACACGGCAGGGCGACGAAACGGCCATCAAAAGTTCCTTTGCCGTCAGCCAATCACGTCTTGATGTGACGCTGGACAGTACACGCAATCAAACCATCCCCATTGTTCGCGGGCGGATCGCCAGTGATCTCCTTGAAATTGATGATCTGAAAAACGCGGTGGCAAGTGCTATCCAGATTGCTTCCTTAAGCTCCGCTGATGCAAAAAGACCCGAAGAACCCCTGGTCGTTGAAAAAGAAGAAGAATCGCTTGTCACCGAAAAACCGGAGGAACCTTTGGTCATGAACGGTGGAGTGGTCGGGGCCGCCGGAGTGGAAGAACCGACAGATTTTTTCGACCTGGTTGGCTTTATGGGTAAACTGGATCTGCAGATTGGCATCGAAATCGCCAGTATCAGGGGCCAGCAGGGCGTATCTGCCGTTGCCAGCACACTGACCGTCAAAGACGCCAAGGCCCAGTTCGGCCCATTGGAATTCAACTATGGTGGCGGGTATTTCAACGTCAGCGCGGCTATGGACATCGCGCAAAGCCCGGATCATGTCACCGTCTCGGGCGCCACCCAAGGTTGGGATTTGGGAGAAATCCTGAAAAATGTCGGGGTGAATCTTGATGCCCGCGGGAAGCTGCGCGCCGATTTTAATCTGACCGGCACCCGGACGTCGGCCAAGGCCTTTGTCAATTCGATGAACGGGTCAGCAACGGTGTCGATGTCAGGCGGTGCGATTGCCAGCAGCCTGTTGGAACTGGCCGGACTGGGTGTTTTCCCCTGGTTATTTTCGGCCGAACTGAACCGGGGGTACACCAATATCGTCTGCGCTGTCGCCCCGCTGAAAATCCAGTCCGGCAAAGTGTCGTCCAATTCAACAGTTATCGAAACTGAACGCGTACAAATGGTTATCGCGGGTAATCTGGACTGGAAAAACGAAACCATTTCGATGCGGGCCGAACCCAGGCCGGTCGGTCGGCCACTGGCCCGCAGTGCCTGGCCGATCAACATCACCGGAAGCCTGAGAAAGCCAGATCTTCAATTGCTTGGAACAGGGTCCCGACCCGCGCCGAAAGGCGGAGCGCGACAGATGCCAGCCAACCGTACCCCATGCAAACCAGATGCGCGTCAGCTTCAGTAGCTCGCAGTCAGGAAGGCGGCATTACTTTGTCTGTTCGTCCTGACATTTTTGCACGGCGGAAATCGCCTTGGATGTGCCCGACAGATCAACTTCGACGACCCGCCCCTTTCCGCCGATGACGGTCATGGATCTGTTCTTTGCGAATTCCATCGGAACATTTGGATTGTCAAAAAAGGCATAGCCGCCAAACAAGTCCCCGCGCACGACGCCCAGTGCCTCGCCTGAGAAGCGCAATTTTTCGAAATCGAATTTCACCGTGCTGATCTCGCCATCCTTGATGTCAGTCCAGTCCGGATTATAGACAGCGAAAAAGCCACCCTCGCGATTTGGAACATTCCCAAATTGAATAAGCGTTCCGTCCTCAAGCTGGCTTTCCATAAAGCACCCATTCCCGGCCTCGGGGTCTACGCGGATGATCCACTTGCCTGTCTCTCCCCATTTCGCCAAGTCACTGGCAAATGCCCCGGTGGCGACGGTGCCAAGCACCGCGATCAGCATAAGTTTCTTCATGATTGATCCTTCCATGTACCGGTAAGCCTATCACATCGTTCGGAACCGGGTCCAATAACGAGCATGGATAAGACCGACCCATCGATTGCCGTTGTGGACAATTGCCCCGTCTATCCGTTAGTCACATTCAGAATGAAGGGCCTGCATATGGACACACAGCGCATCAAACAGCTGGAAAGCCGTTCGCTTTTGATCGCCATGTGGGGCAACCTCTTCATGGGGGCGGCAGGCATTCTGGCGGCTGTCCTTTCAAATTCTACCGCGATCATGATGGACGGTCTGTTCTCTCTGGTCGGTTTCACAGCCGCCTTCTTGGGGCGCAAGATCAGCCGCAGGGTGGATGCCGGGCCGGATCGGCTTCGCCCTATGGGGTACGCCGCTGACGAGGCGCTGTTCTCGACCTTTCGGGCCTTGTCGTTGCTGGGCCTTGTCATGTTCGCCATGACTTCGGCAGGGGTGAATATCTACAAGTATTTGCAAGGTGAGGCGACGCCAGAGCTCAGTTTCGGCCCGCTGTTCGTCTATTTTGTGGTGATTGGCGGGACCTCTTTTTTGCTTTGGGCGTTGCATCGATACACGTGGTCGCGCACCGGAAAGGTTAGCGAAATTCTTCGCCTCGAAGCAAAAGCTTCCTTGTTTGATGGCATAATCACTGCAGCGGCGGGGGCTGGACTGGGCGCGGTTTACTTTTTCCAGGACGGATTCCTTGCCCCGATTGCCCCAATCGGGGATTCTATCGTTGTCCTTATTCTGTGCTTAACCGCGATTGGTCAGTATCGGCGCAACCTTGTTTCCGGCATGGGGGAATTGGTGGGGGCGACAGCAAACCCCAAAGCGGTTGCCGCGGCCCGTCGCGCGATCCGGCCCAGCGTTGCCGACGATGGCGGAGTTGTGACTGATCTGTCGGTGATGAAGCTTGGACGAACGCACCTTGTCAGCGTCTATTACAACCCGCAACGACCGATAGATGCCGGGGAAGCAGATCAACTGAATTTGCGTATGATCCACGATGTTCGGGAAGCATTGTCGGGTGCGGATGTTATTCTGATCATCAGCGAGCATCCGCGCCGATGGCCAGATGAGCTAGACCCGTTCTGAGGCATTTCTAAGCCAACCAGGGCTGATCACCTGATCTGACGGGCCCTAAAACAGCGCACCAAACGCAATGTAAGTGCCTTACAGATCGTCTGACCGGTGGTGCAGAATTCGACCGATGGCGTTCATCAGCAATTGCGCGGCCAATGTGGTCGTCGATCCGGTTTGGTCGTAATCCGGGGCCACTTCAACAAGATCCATGCCGACGATTTCACCCCGTCTGGCCAAGCCGTCGATCAGCTCAAGCACTTCGTAGTACAAAAAGCCGCCGTGACTGGGGGTTCCGGTACCCGGGGCAATCGAGGGATCGAAGGCGTCAATGTCGACCGTCAGGTAATACCGCTCACCTTCAGGAATACGGCGCAGCATCGTTTCCACGCCCATCTGACGGAACTGTCGCACAGACTGGATGTCGGACCCAAGCGCGATTGCATCCATATATCCGTCGCGTGCGGTGGAAGAGACATTGCGAATGCCTATCTGCGTCAGCCCGGTGACATAGGGCTTTTCGGCGGCGCGGCGCATCGGGTTGCCGTGGCCAAAGCGCACGCCGTGACGTTCATCGACAAAGTCCAGATGCGCATCGATCTGAACAATGTGGATCGGCTCCTGATCGTCAAAGGCGTTGATGCACGGAATGTTGATCGAATGATCGCCGCCCAGAACCACGGGAAGCGCGCCAGCGGCCAACATTTTGCGCACGCCGTATTCTATGTTTTCGTGGCTTCTTTCGGTGTTCGTGTGAACGATATCCGCGTCCCCGATATCGACGATACTGACCTTGGCCGGATCCAGATAGGTAATGTCGTCTTCAAAATCATAGGCCCCGGCATGACCGAAAGAAAACAGCGTCGATGCCTCGCGAATGCCGCGTGGCCCCATGCGCGCGCCTGACCGCCATTGAGTGCCGGAATCGAACGGTGCCCCCATGACGGCCGCATCGGCATCGATTGCGTCCCAGTCTTCGACATAGGGGTACTTGCCGAACGTGCAGATGCCGACGAACGGCAGGTTCAGGCGGCCTCGTTCATATCCATGGGTGCTCATGTCGATCCTCCGGTCAGGTCAGGCACAGGAAGATCAGCACTCCGATGCCCCAAAGCGTCATTTGGTAATGCGTATTTTGCGCACCTTCGTGCCCAAACCAATAGGCAAAATGATTGCCAATAACGAGGAAACCGGCCCAGATTGCCGTAAACCCGGTGGTGCCCAGAATGGCGACGCTGCGAGCGGTGTCATCGGCAACCCAACCCAACGGGCTGGTCGCCATCATCAGCACTCCGATCCAAAGCAGCACAGTGACGACAAGTTCGATCAAAACCGCAAGGCGAAACAGAGCGATCTGATGGCGTCGGTCTGAAACGACGCGATGGGCGATCTGATCGTAGAAATTCGGATACTCGACCTTAAGTCGGCTCATCGTCAGAACTTCGGTGGTGAAGGTCTCATTCTGGTTCGGATACAGAATGTTGTCGCGTACCCCGACCGTCAGCCATGCGGCGATCAGCGCAAGCATCAGGGTTTGGGACAGAAGAATAGCTGAGTCGAGCATTGTCACACACATGCAAAAAAAAGGGGCCGCACAATGGCGGCCCCTTTTAGCATTCAGAAATCAGCTCCAGGCCAGACGCTCGGGACGGATTTCAAAGCTGATGTGGTGACCACCATTCAACAGGTTCGACTTGGTGTGGTTATAGAGCGACCGCCAGTACGGCTGGATCGTCACACCTTCGTCCTGGATCAGCTTTTCACCCTGAGCCATTAACGCGCGGCGCTTTTCTACGTCTGGAGTGGCCAGCGCCTTTTCCAAGATCGCGTCGAAATCAGCGTTTGCCCAACCCATTTCGTTCCAGGCTTCGCCCGAACGATAGGCCAGGGCCCAGATCTGGACGCCCAGAGGACGGTGGTTCCAGTTGGTCGAGCTGAACGGGTATTTCGCCCAGTCGTTCCAGAAGGTTGAACCCGGCAGAACCTCGCGCTTGACCTTGATACCAGCGTCGCGCAGCTGAGCGGCCACAGCATCGGTCGTGTCTTTGCGCCATGCATCGTCGATCGACAGCAGAACGTGCTCGTAGTCCGCCATGCCAGCTTCTTCCATCAGTGCCATGGCACCGGCAGGGTCGACTTTCTGCGGGGGAAGTTCAGCATATTCCGGGTGCACCGGCGCGACATGGTGGTTTTCGGCAGGAACGCCACGGTCACCATAGCCCAGTTCCAGAAGAACCGAGTTGTCCACGGCCATCTGCAAGGCACGACGCACGCGGACGTCAGCGTATGGCTTCATGCCATCAACTTCGGCCAACTGGTTGGGACGGATCAGAATGGTCGCAGCTGTGACGATTTCATGCTGATCCCAGCCGTCCTGCACGCCCATGATGTCGATGTAATCGCCATCAATCGAATACATCATGTCGACTTCGTCAGCTTCTGCCGCCGCAACCCATGCCGACGGGTCTGTGCCGTAGTCGATGTTTTCGATCCGGTCCATATAGGCACCGTTGCCTTCGTTCCACCACGTGTGATCCGGGTTGCGGACCAGAACGGATTTGACGCCGACTTCCAGCGACTCTGGCAGGTAGGGGCCGGTTCCGACCGGATTGGTCATCATGGTTTCAGCAGTGTGTGAGCTGTGCGTGATGGCGGCCGGATAATCGGCCATGCCCGGGATCAGCGAGATGTCGGGCTTGGGCAGCATCAGCTTGACCGTGTGGCTGTCGACGACCTGGATCGAGCCGTCAATTGCCATGCCGGTATCGGCGTCGATCAGTGTCGCAAAACGACCGGCCATTGAGTTGCCTTCGACAGCTTTTTCGCACCAACCGGCGATGTTGCGTGCAACATCTTCGGCGGTGAAATCGTCGCCGTTGTTCCACTTTACGCCCTTGCGGACGTTCAGGGTATATACGGTGGCGTCGTCGTTGATTTCCCAGCTTTCCAGCAGCTGAGGCTGGAAGGTACCATCGTTCTCATAGCTCACCAGATATTCCAGCCACCCACGCGAGAAGTTGGCGATCTGGCTCCAGTCATACGTGCGGGGGTCTTTCAACGCGCGCACTTCGGTCTGAATGCGAACGGTGCCGCCCATCTTGGCATGACCCGCCGCCTGAGCCGGAGTTGCCATGCCCAGCATCGAATAGGCCGTTGCGGCCGTTGCGCCGAATGCGCTGGCCAGTGCAAGGAATTCGCGGCGGTTAACAGGATCGTCGCCGACGTTCTTGGCCGAATCGACGATTGTTTTGGGCATCGGTTTTCCGGTGCTGGTGGTGAATGTCATAGTCTTCCTCTCTGTTGAACTTATCGGGCACTTTTTAACAGTGTCGGCCCTTGAGTGATTTTGGGCATCTTGAGCCATTTTTTGGCAAAATCGGTCTCTCCTTCAGCACGTTCCCCGGATTGCTCCGGTGCGCCAGTCTTTCCCGGTTTGCGTTGCTCATCGTACTTGCAACCCCCGCAAAGATGCAACAACGCTCACGAGGGGTTGCACAAGCCTGACTCCGACATTCCAGTGCGCATATCTGACATATGTCGTTTTTATGCGGTTTCATCCCCGGATTGACGCATCCGAAACAGGGCAAGTCGCTTTCGGCACCAAATCATGTCGTTCCCAACTTTTCGATCTGATCAGGCTCCAGATGGCAGATCTGTTGCCAAACCTGCGATTTGGCACTGTTTAACAGCCCTTTCGGGTCCATACGCTTCTTCCAGGCAAGATGGCGATAGTCTGTATTCTTCAATCCGGCGCCTTCGACGTGCCATGTATGCGCGTCGTAAACACTGTGTTGATGGGCCTCATAGATCGTGTTGATCTTGTTCAGACGCTCTGTGGTCGAATACCAGATGATCGGCAGATCAAATGTCACGACCTGTCCATCCAGCCTCGCGAACTCGTGATGCATCCAGACATCATCGCCAAGTTCCGGCCTGACAGCCGCGATTTTTGCCGGGTCAGGGGGAATCGGGCAGCCGATTTGCTGATAGGTGGCCGACCTGTCGGCCTTCAGCACTTGGAGCGTCGTGTGATTGTAGGAAAATTCGAAGACATGTGGCAGGTTTTTTGCCTGCCGTTCAGCATCGTCCATGATCAGATCGACATGGCCACCTTCGGTTTCGATCAGCCCCCTGAACGCGTCTACATCCTCTTGCGGGATCAGTGAAACCAGTAAGTGCCGGTTTGGGCGGATATGCCCGGCAAGCTTGGGGAAGTAAGCAGTGATGCGGGCATCGACGGTGCTGACCAGCTTGGGCGAAACATCGGGGGCCGTGGTCAGCGCGCAGCCAGCAGCATAGGCCTGTTCATACGCATCGAATGTCGCCATGCACCCGATCCAGTTTCGGGCTGGCACGGTGCGCAGTGTGACTTCGGTGATGGCACCGTTCATGCCCCAGGCGTGATGGATCTGCAAAGCGTCCTCGCCTTCGAACAGGTGTTCTTGCGGGTCGTCAACGACTGACATCGCCTTAAGCGCGATCAGGTTGCCATCGCTGCGCAGCATCCCATGCGCAACAGACCCGATCCCCGACGACCCTCCGGCGACAAAACCGCCAATGGTGGCGATGTCCTGAGTTGACGGGAACATGGCCAACTCCCAACCTTGTTCCTTCAAAGCGGCGTTTACGTTTGCAATGATCGCGCCGCCCTCGCAGCGCACAAACCCATCCCCGATTTCCAGAATGCGATTCATTGCCGTGGTTTCAACGATCAACCCGCCATCCACCGGTACCGCCTGGCCGTAATTTCCGGTGCCACCGCCGCGCAGAACGATTGGCGCGTTGTGGGCATAGGCGACCTTCAAGACATGCGCGAGTTCTTCGGTGGTCTTGGGGCGCGCCACGAGATCCCCGAAGCACTTTTTTAGCTCTGCGTTCAGGATCGGGCTGTACCAGAAGAAGTCGCGTGACCGTTTCTTGACCAGAACGGTATCGGTGATGATCTCAACCGGGGCTAGGGCTTTGGCGAACGCCTCCCAATCGATGTCTGTTTTTCCTGAGATTGATGTCATGCTGTGTCTCCTTTCGGAAAGGCCGTCAGGGGCATGCTGCCCGAGACAAGACTGGGCAGAGACCTGGCGTCTGACACCCTAAGGTCGCGAATGTCAGCCCCAAGAACCGTGATCGGGTCTCGCCCCAATGCGCGGGCTGCATCTGTGGTGATTGTACTCAGCCAACGGTCAAGGGGCGGGTCGAGGTGGCCTGCCAGAATGGCCAGATGCAGGGCGGCCATCGGATCATGTTGCCCGACCGGGCAAAACGCGTCAGCAACGTTGTCCGAGGCCAGTACAATCGGGACGCCTGCATCACGCAGTTCCCTTAGTCGGGTCAGCCCACGTCGGTCTGGCGTGCCATTGGTGCGGCCCTGCAGGTAGAGGTTGGTCGTCGGCAGTGCAGCAACCGTGATATTGGCGGCCAACAGCTTGTCCAGAAGCCTACCAAGATCATTGCCGTGCAGGTTCATCAAACTGCAGGCATGACCGCATAGAACGGGCCCCTGAAACCCGGTTTCAATCGCAGCGTCGGCAATAATTTTCAATCCGTCCAGCCCATCGGACAACCCTTCGTCGACATGGAAATCAAGGGGTGTTCCAAACTGTTCGGCAAGGGCAAACATTGCCTTGACCGCGATGCGCCGGTTTGGCTGATTGAACAGAAAACACCCCAGCGCGCTATTTCGGCTGGCCGCAGTGCGTGCAATCGATGATCCGGCGACCGGGTCCTGCCACAGATCGCAGTCTACAAGCGGGCAAAGCGTCAGGTCGATGTCCGGCGCGGTGTCTTGCGCCAGTTCAGACAGAACGGACCAAGCCAGAGGAGGGGCCGCTGTATCACCCCAGTCCAAATGCGACCGGGCGATGCGGCACCCTGAAGTGACAAGTTCGTTCACCCCGCGCGACGCCCGGGCACGAAGGTCAGTAACGGTCCAGTTTGCCTTGTCACGGGCTTGGGCGGTAATCGCATGGGCAAGGTCGCCCCCCACATCCGGCAGGCGGTCAATCGTGTGGCACTTGTCCAAATGGCAATGCGCGTCGACCAGCGCCGGGATGACAAGCCGTGGATCTGATGTGGGCGCTGACCGAAGGGAGACCACATGGCCCCCGCCGATCACGAGGTCGCCATGAAATTCCTGACCTGAGTCCGTAAATGCGGCAGGGACCCTGATATTTGAGACGATGTATTGATCGGTCATAGCGCCGAGCCCGCATCAAAAGTGTGTGTCGGGGATCGGGTACATTGATCATTCAGCCCAGAAAAAAGCCCGAGGGGATTTGTTTGACAGTCAGTCGACTTTGGGCCGGTGACACTCCGGTCACGTTCCGGTTCATGCCCTGATCGGGCCCTTGGCGTACATATGATCAAGCCGCGTCCTTTCGCTAAAGATGCGTTGCGTGGCCCTAAGGTTCGATCTGTGCCAGAGATTGCGTATCTTTCTGTCAAAAATGACCGAGTCGGGCAAGAGTGGGTCTTGAGGACCAAAGGAAGATCCAATGAAATCCCTGACCCCAGATACAATCGCCCCGCCCTTCGCTCGTTATGCCCATGGGGTGGAAATTCCACCCACGCACCGGATTGTCAGGACCTCAGGGCAATTGGGGGTGGCCAAAAATGGGAAAATTCCGGAAGAATCGTACGATCAGGCGCAGCTTTGCTTTGCCAACATCACACAAATCCTCGCCAGTGCCGGGATGGGGGCCGGGGATGTCATCCATGTCAGCGCTTATGTCACCGACCGGGCGCATATGGAGGGATATATGCGGGCGCGTGATCAGTTCTTGCAGGACCGAGCCGACGATGACCTGCCATCTTCAACCCTGATCATCGTTTCTGGATTTACTCGGCCCGAGTTCAAGGTCGAAATCGAGGTATGGGCGGCAGCGCCTTGATCCATGCCGCGCCAACACAGCGGGTGCGCGGGTCGAAAGAATGGGGGGGCATCATTGGAATGACCCGGTGATCACGGGAAAACACCTCTCTTGATCGACTGTCTGCAAAGTGAAAAGCTCAGATCGAGAGATGTTAGGCATGGATTTGGTGCAGGTGTTTTCGATGGCAAACGAACAGCGCACAAAGCGTTAAACACTCTGGAAGACCAAACACCAAGTTGAAAACCAAAGACGCGGCGCGCGCTGTCGGTCGTGGGGCTATTGAGGAGAAAATGCGATGTTCTTGCTGATCGCCCATGTTGTTGTCGTTTCCGCCTGTCTTGCGCGTATTCTCCTGCGCCCGCATAGGGATCCGACATCGCGGCTGGCATGGATGGTGGTTGTTCTGGCGGTGCCCTTCGCTGGCGCGCTTGCCTATCTGCTGCTTGGCGAGACCAATATTGGGACCAAACGAGTTTCCCGGCTAAAGAAGGTCTTTGATGACTTGCCCCGTCCCGAAGACGCATCGGGTTGGGACGCCATAGAAAACCAGCCCGCGCTTCCAGAGCTTGTGGCGCCTTTGTTCAACGTCGCAGGGTCCATCAACGGGTACCAGGCCACCGGGGGCAACCGTGCGCGTCTGATGAAAGACTCGGACGCAACAATTGACGAAATGGTGGCTGATGTCGACGCGGCGACAGACCACGTGCATCTGATGTTCTATATCTGGCTGACCGACAATAACGGCACTAAAATGATCGAAGCCCTGAAACGGGCGGCAGCACGTGGAGTGACCTGCAGGGCGATGGTCGACGATCTTGGATCGCGCGACCTGGTGCACAGCCAGCAATGGAAGGATATGGCGGCGGCAGGTGTGCGCACGGCAAGTGCGTTGAAAATCGGCAACCCGCTGGTGCGGATGTTTGATGGCCGGGTCGACTTGCGCGATCACCGCAAGATTTTGGTGATCGACAACCGCGTCACCTATTGCGGCAGCCAGAATTGCGCCGACCCGGCATTCTTGCCCAAGAAGAAATTTGCGCCCTGGGTGGACGCGGTGATGCGCTTCGAAGGCCCGGTGGTGCGCCAGAACCAGCACCTGTTTGCAAGTGATTGGATGGCCAATTGCGACGAAGACATCAGCGACGTTTTGCTCCAGCCAATGCCCGCCGCTCAAGCCGGGTTCACGGCGCAGGCGGTTGGCACCGGCCCGACAGTGCGCAATTCGGCGATGCCCGAGATGTTCGAAACCCTGATGTACGCCGCGCGCCGCGAATTGTTCATCACGACGCCCTATTATGTTCCGAATGGCTCGATGCAGGCGGCACTTTGCGCGGCCGCCAATCGCGGGGTCGATACATCAATCATTTTCCCGGCCCGAAACGATGATTTTGCGGTCGGCGCGACCAGCAAAAGCTATTACCTTGATCTGCTGACAGCCGGAGTGAAGATCTATGAATACCAAAAGGGCATTCTACACACCAAATCCCTGACGCTGGACGGGGATATCACGCTGATCGGGTCCGCCAACATGGATAGGCGGAGCTTTGATCTGAACTATGAGAACAACATCCTGCTGCATGATCCGGCCCTGACCGCCGACATGCGCGCGCGTCAGCAAGAGTATCTGGCGGAGTGCACCGCTGTCAGCTTGCAGGAGGTGCAGGCCTGGCCGTGGACAAAACGGCTGTGGAACAACGCGCTGGCCATTGTTGGCCCGGTCCTTTGAACGCGCGTCTGTGATCAGGACACCAGGTATTGGAGACATCAATTTGGAATTTCGCAGAGGTGCTGCAACGCTGGCATTGCAGAACACCGACCGGTTTTATCAAGTCCTGAAGTGTTGCGGAAACCGTTTTGCTATAGGACCGCATAAACGTCGCGCCGCCGGTTTCGCTTATAGGGATACCGTCGGCCCGGGCCGCTTCGGCCAGTGGGATGGCCAGTGGCTCGGCGGCCGTCAGGGTCCCTCCGGCGATTGTCTTGAACAAAGCCCTCTGCATCAAAACATCCAAAACCAGCAATCACGCTCAACTCGCGCACCGGAAGCCGAGACATCTGCACCGGGTACCCAATAGGCTTGATCGGTACCTTAAAGAGCAGAATTCTGAAGACGGTAATCTGCTTAAGGTATGTCGGTGGACTTATATACAGTTTGATGGTTGTCTTTGATTGAACAGCCGCCTGGATAGATGAACGCCCGAGGGGCGAAACCGGGAAGAACGCGATGCCATTTGCTTCCTATGCTCTTAATTCCGTGGAAATTTGCGCAAACGGAATTTTGATCGGAAACTCTGTGGTTTCAGGGGTTATCCTTCAAGGGAATGACCTAATTTTAAACAACTTCACCCCAGTTTTTTTGAATCAGGGACCTTGACTGACCTGAGCCCCAAGTGTCCTCCACCTCACGGAGAGTCCTTGGGGTTGGTTTGATGGCCTTACGCGGCCAGTTTGTCCATGTTCATTTTCTCTGCAAATTCCCTCGGCGTCAGATTTCCGAGCGCCGAGTGTGGTCTGTGGGTGTTGTAGTCCTCTTGCCATGCTTCCAGTGTCTCGCGAGCCTCGGCCAGTGAGCTGAAAAGTGTCTCGTTCAAGCATTCGTCACGCAGCTTGCCGTTAAAGCTTTCGATGAAAGCGTTCTGGGTCGGTTTCCCTGGCGCAATGTAGTGCCAGTCGATGCCGGTTTCCTGCACCCATCTGAGCACGGCCATGCTGGTGAACTCGGTGCCATTGTCCGAAACGATGGTGTTCGGTGCGCCCCTCTCGGCAATCAGTCGATCCAACTCCCTCGTGACCCGGAGGCCCGATAGCGATGTATCGGCGACCAGCACCAGGTTCTCCCGCGTGTGGTCATCCACGACGGTCAGGATACGAAACCTGCGGCCGTCCGTCAGCGCGTCAGAGACGAAGTCGAGCGACCAGCGCTGGTTCGCTCCATCTGGCACCACCATCGGCTTCCTCGTGTCCAGAGCCCGCTTTCTACCGCCCCTGCGGCGCACTTGGAGCTTCTCTTCGCGATAGATCCGCCGGAACTTCTTGTGGTTCACGTGCCAACCCTGTCGTTCGACCATCACATGCAATCGCCGATAGCCAAACCGGCGGCGATCCTTGGCCACAGCCTTCATGGCATCGCGTAGCTCACCATCATCGGCCCGGCGAGATTGATATCGCACCGTCGAACGATCCACATCCAGCGCAGAGCACGCCCGACGCTGGCTCACCTGATGAACGTCCATCAGATGAACCACCGCCTTCCGCTTGGCATCGGGCGTCACCACTTTTTTGAGTTCACATCCCGCAGCATTGCGTTGTCGAGCATCTGCTCGGCCAGCAACTTCTTCAGCTTGGCGTTCTCGGCTTCCAGAGCACGCAGCTTCTTCGCATCGGACGGTTCCATACCGCCATACTTCGATTTGTATTTGTAGAAAGTGCCCTGGCTGATCCCGTAGCGCCTGCACACGTCCGAGGTCTTCTCGCCAGCTTCCTGTTCCTTGATCATCTGAATGATCTGTTCGTCGGTGAATCTCGTCTTCATTGGTCCGTCCTTTGGTTGGGCGGACTCTACACAAAGCTGGAGGAGATTCTGGGGCTCAGGTCACCGCCACTCTGCCTGCACTAGCAACCGGGGCAAGGTATTGTCTGTTTTCTGGAAGGAACACGGATTGATACAGGGTTTGGTTAAAAACGGGTCGAAGAATTGACATTAGGCGAAACTATTTTGACCTCTGGGGGTTCAATCGTGCCGGTCAAGTGGGTCGGTCGCAAAGTGGTCTCGGCATTGTTTGGGCCTTCGGAGCGCCTGATGCCCGTTCGGTTTGCTAGGGGATCACTGGGGGATAACCTGCCTCATACAGATCTTACCGTGACGGCAGATCATGCCATTCTGGTAGAGGGTGTCCTTTGCAACGCAAGCGCGCTTGTGAATGGCACGACCATCACGCGCGTGCCATTGGCAGAGATGGGCGAGCGCTATACCGTCTTCCATATCGAAACCGACGCCCACGAGATTATCTTTGCCAATGGTGCACCGACCGAGACCTTTGTCGATAATGTCAGCCGGCGGGTGTTCGACAACTTTGCCGAATTCGACACCCTTTATGGCGCTGTGCCGGCAATGCAGGAGCTGCCCCTGCCCCGTGCCATGAGTCCGCGCCAGGTGCTCAAAGCCATTATGAGTCGTTTGAAAAAGATTGGCTGCAAGATCGACCAAGAAACCGTATTGAGTGCATGATGCATTCAGGGGTCACGGCTGCCAAGTAAGCGTTTTCGCACGCGGTTTCGAACAACGTTCGATTGACGTCGGCGAATTTGCCACTTCGCTCTAAGACTTGGTCGGAGTGAGAGGATTCGAACCTCCGACCCCTGCCTCCCGAAGACAGTGCTCTACCAGGCTGAGCTACACTCCGACCGTGGCGGGTGGATTATACGCGTGGGTGGCGCTTTGCAAGTGGTTTCAGGCGCAGGATGCCATGCAAATCAGGGCTTGAAAGCCGGTTTCAGGCGGGACACCTTCGGGCAGGAGTTGATGTCATGGATGACAATATCTTTCTGCTGCTCGGTGGCATCGGTATGTTCCTTCTGGGCATGGAAATCATGACGGCTGCGCTGAAGGATTCTGCGGGCAGCAACCTGCGAAATTTGCTGGCGGGGTTCACCACGACACCTGCGCGGGGGGTTGCCACCGGCACGATGTCGACCATGATCATTCAATCGTCCAGCGCCACGACAGTTATGACGGTCGGGTTTGTCGGGGCGGGTCTGATCTCGATGACGCAGGCGCTGGGCATTCTGTATGGCGCCAATATTGGAACGACAGCGACCGGGTGGCTGGTGTCGATCCTTGGTTTCAAGCTGAAGCTGGGAACAGTAGCAATGGTCGGGCTGTTTCCCGCTGCCATGGCCGATTTGTTGGGACGCGGGGCTGTGGCGCGCGTCGGTCGGGTTCTTGCGGGGCTGTTCCTGCTGCTGATCGGACTTGAGCTGATGCAGACGGGGATGTCTGAGGTCAGTGATGTGATCACGCCCGATCTGCTGCCGGGACCCACGTTTTTCGGGTTTCTCGCACTGGCTGGCATTGGGGTCGGAATCACGATCCTGATGCAATCGTCCAGTGCTGCGATGGCTTTGGCGTTGGTGATGCTTCAGGCCGGATCGATTTCGCTGACGCAGGCCGGCATGATCGTGATCGGGATGAATATCGGCACCACCTTCACCGCCATTCTGGCGTCACTGGGTGGATCACGGTCGATGCGTCAGACGGCCCTGGCGAACCTGTTGTTCAACATCGTGACGTCGCTGATTGCATTTCCGCTGCTTATTCTGGGGCGCGGGGCGCTTGGGGATCTGGCCGACGCTACTGATGAGATAACGGCGCTGTTGGTATTTCATACCGGCTTTAATCTGGTGGGGACAGCGTTGTTTCTGCCTGCAACACCGGCCTTTGCCCGTCTCATTGAAAGGTTGATCCCCGATCATCGTCCGGCTGCCTTGATCACGCTGGACCGCGTTTTGCTGAAGGATCCGCATTCGGCGTTGCTTGCTGCACAGACGGCGGCGTGGGACATCGGGTGTCATTTGTTCGATGCCCTCGGACTGGGGCTGCAGCGCGTCCCGGATTACCGGGGCCTGGCAACTGTCGGAGCCTGCGACGAGGCGATCGAAGAACTGCGAGGGTTCGTGTCGGACATCCGGCTGCCTGATGACAGGCCGCAAGAGGAAGGGATTTACTCTGCGCTGCTGTTTCAGATCGATCACCTGCTGCGGCTGAGTGCCCGCGCGCATCAGACAGGTCACATTGAACCGTTGCTGGAGGATCGGATGCTTCGGCGACCGGCCTTGGCAGTTGGCGCGTCTTTGGCGCGCCTCTCGGTCGAGCCGGTTTCAGACCAGGATATGATGCGCCCGCATCGCCTGTACAAGATCGTCAGTCACCGGCGGCATCAACATCGGCGGTCGTTGTTGCTGGCGGAACATGCCGGGATCTATTCGGTGACAGAAGTGTTTGCCCATACCGACGCGATGCGCTGGCTGGACCGGATGTTGCACCACGTGGATCGGATGATCCATTATCACCAGGTGGCCGCCAAAGGGTTGCCTGCGGCGGGCACAACCGCCGCAGACAGGATCGATTAAAGGCTGGCGTCCAGCGCGGCGATGATGGCATCGCCCATTTCCGAGGTTGTGACTGGCGTCGCGCCATCTTCGCCCAGAAGATCTGCGGTGCGCAGACCATCGGCCAGTACCGTTTCGACGGCCTGTTCCAGACGGTCGGCTTCGTCCCCGTTGTCAAAGCTGTACCGCAGCGCCATGGCAAAGCTGAGCACGCAGGCGATGGGATTGGCTTTGCCTTGTCCGGCAATGTCAGGTGCCGAGCCATGTACCGGTTCGTACAGCGCCTTGGGGCGGCCATTGTCCATCGGGGCGCCCAGCGACGCAGACGGCAGCATGCCCAGCGATCCGGTCAGCATGGCGGCGGCGTCTGACAGCAGGTCGCCGAACAGGTTGTCTGTGACGATCACGTCGAACTGCTTGGGCCAGCGGCACAGCTGCATCGCACCGGCATCGGCGTACATGTGAGACAGTTCAACATCTGGATATTCAGCTTCGTGGATTTCGGTCACCACGTCACGCCAGAGGATGCCGGATTCCATCACGTTGGCCTTCTCCATCGAGCAGACCTTGTTGCCGCGACGCCGCGCCAGTTCAAAGGCCGACCGGGCCACACGGGCGATTTCAGATTCGGTGTACCGCTGGGTGTTGATGCCGACGCGTTCGTTGCCTTCCTTGATGATGCCGCGCGGCTCACCAAAGTAGATGCCGGACGTCAGTTCGCGCACAATCATGATGTCCAGACCGGCGACCACGTCCTTTTTCAATGACGAGAAATCGGCCAGAGCGTCAAAGCACTGCGCTGGGCGCAGGTTTGAAAACAGGTCCATTTCCTTGCGCAGGCGCAGCAGGCCGCGCTCGGGTTTGACCGAGAAATCCAGATCGTCGTATTTCGGGCCGCCAACTGCGCCCAGAAGAACTGCGTCGACCTCTTGCGCTTTGGCCATGGTGTCGTCGTGCAGCGGGGTGCCGTGCTTGTCATAGGCACAGCCGCCGACCAGATCTTCGCTGACATCGAACGTCAGGTCGCGCTTGGCGCCGTACCAGTCGATGATCTTGCGGACTTCGGCCATGACTTCGGGGCCGATCCCGTCACCGGGCAGGATGAGAAGCGAAGGGTTGGACATGGACGTCTCCTGTTCATTGATCGCAGCGGGCGTACCCTTTGGCGTCCGTCGGGTCAACAAGGGGCGGTGTTATTGGTCCAGATCTGCTAGTTCCCGGGCCAGTAAATCCCAAACCCGGCGGATGCGCGGGGTCTGGCGCATGGTGCGGTGCGCGGCCAGCCAGACTTCGAGATGTCCGACGTCGACACCAAGGTCAAGTTCAACCACGCCCGGATCTGCATTGCCAACCACCCGCTGGCTGAACCCGATGCCGCACCCTGCGCGGATCAGGTGCCAATAGGCCGCCTGATCATCACACCGCACCGCAAAATCATCCCGTGTCACGGGCCAGCCCTGTTCGCGCATCCGCGTGAGGATCAGATCGTTGGCGTCAAATCCGACCAGATCGTGCTGCATCATTTCGATGGGGGTTTGGGGCCAGCCCTTGTGGTCCAGATAACTGCGGGCGGCATAGACGCCCATGTTCAGGGTGACGATCTGGCGGGTGACGATATCCAATTGGGTTGGGCGGTACATGCGCACGGCTATGTCGGCTTCGTGAAACAGCAGGTTTTCGGTGGCGTCGGATGGCATCAGGTCAAGCTGAATTTCAGGGGCTTCTTCACGGATCCGGGCCAGGATCGGGGGCAGGATGAAGTGCGAGGCGAACACGCTGGCGGTGATCCGCACGGTGCCACCGGTATCCTGCGACCGACCGGCAGCGGTGAGTTCCAGCGCGTTCATGGTGTCGCGCATCTGATGCGCCATAGGCAGAAGGCTGGTGCCAACGTCGCTTAACGTCAGGCCCCGTGCGTGACGTTCGAACAAGGTGACGCCCAGCGAGGCTTCCAGCAGCCGGATGTCGCGGCCCAGCGACGGTTGGCTGCGGCCCATTTTTCGCGCGGCCCCGGACAAAGATCCGGTTTCGGCCACGGCCAGAAAGCTGGGGATCAGGGACCAGTCAGACAAGGAAAGTGGCATATCCATTCAATATTGAATACCACATGAAACTTCTAATGCAATATGAATGCCCGTGCATGGCGTCTAATTGTCAATCGTACAGAGATATATGCTGCAGGAGGTTAGACATGTCACAAACGGTTCTCATTCTCGGGGCCTCGGGCCGGTTCGGGCGAAATGCTGCGGAGCAGTTTGCCAAGGCCGGGTGGACCGTGCGCAGGTTCGACCGGGCCACGGATACCCTGATGACCGCCGCACAGGGTGCTGATGTGATCGTCAATGCCTGGAACCCGGAGTACCCCGACTGGGCGGCGCAGGTGCCCGCCTTGCATGCGAAGGTGATAGAAGCGGCCCGCCAGGCGCGGGCGACCGTGATCATACCGGGGAACGTCTATGTTTTTGGCGAAGACACGCCTGCGCCGTGGTCAGAACGTTCGCCCTATCAGGCAAGGAACCCGCTGGGTCGGATACGGATCGATATGGAAGAGGCATATCGCCGGTCCGGTGTGCGCACGATCATCCTGCGGACCGGAGATTTTCTTGATACCCAGACGTCGGGCAACTGGTTTGACATGATCATGATCAAGGGGTTGAAAAAAGGCGTCTTCACCTATCCGGGCAATCCGAATATCCCACATGCTTGGACATATTTGCCCGACCTTTGCCGCGCGGCGGTTGAACTGGCTGAGAAACGTGTAGAGCTCCCAGTGTTCTGTGACATCCCGTTCCCGGGGTATACATTAACGAGCGAGGATCTCCGGGCGGGAGTGCAGGCCGCGACGCAAGCCCCGGTTCGCCTTAAGCAGATGAACTGGCTGCCCATTCGGCTGGCCGGGGCGGTTTGGCCGACGGGGCGGTGTTTGATGGAAATGCGTTATCTCTGGAATACGCCGCACCATCTGGACGGCGCATTGTTCGAGGGTCTGCTGCCGGGGTTCGACCATACGCCTCTGCATCTGGCTATTGCGTCTGCAATCCCGAAGTCACTTGTCCAGACGCAGGTCGACCCAAACCAACCGGTGGCGGCTGGCGTCTAGGGCCATCGCGCTGTCAGGGTTGTCCGGTGCGGGCCAGAACACGCCCGCATCGGTAACAGTCCAATGGGCAGAGGGCAGGATGTGATCTACGCGCATGCGTCCCGGTCCCGGCCAATCTACGGTGTCCAGCGCATTGGGGCCGGCGTGGCCCTGATCCGGTGCCATGGACGCGCCCAGGCTGTCGGGCCTTGGATCTTGCAAGCGTGGATCTTCGATCAGGGACCGGATCGCATTATGCAACCCGTCGCCATCATGCGGATCCTGATTGGCACCCCCAGCCAGTACAAAAGGCCCGGCTGGGGGCGTTCCGATGTGCCCGTCCAGAAAATGTCGCCAGAACAGAACCTCGTCATGGTTGCGTCGGCCATTGCGGTCTTCGGGGCCGTCAAAAACCGGCGGCCCGGCCTGAAAGGTCAAGAGCGTGATGTGCTGGTCCTTGGCGATCTGAATGGGAACGGCCCAGTGGCCTGTGCTGGAAAGACGCTGAATGGCCAGCGCATCTTCGGACGGAAAGGGGGTTTTGACCGGTGTTTCCGGCAGCAGGGCCTCCGGCAGGTCGCGCCAAAGGACATCTGAGAAATCCTGCACACCGCCCACGTCGATTGGGAAACGAGACAGAACAGCGATACCGCCCTGTCCGGTGAATTCTCCGAACCCCTGTGCATCGGCGGCATGTCCCAGCCGACCGTCTTCGTTCAGGTCCAGATCGGTCGCAAACCCGGAATTGGGTTGCAGCGCCAGTAGGTGTGCAAAGCCGTGTCCGTCTGCCTTTAGTCGGGTGTTAAACGCCTTCAGTGCGACGGTGTCATAGTCCCAATCAAAGCCCTGCAGCGCCAGAATGTCGGGACGGTTCCGGACAATCACGTTTGCGGCGGCATTGATCTGTGAATCTTTGCCTTTCAGGATGTCGCGCAGCAGTAGCCCCGGACCGGCGCGTTGCAGTTCTACATTGAATGTGGCGATACGAACCGAGTCAGCATAGGTGGGCGCAATGCTGAGAAGGATCAGAACCGCAGCTACGCGCAGCTGAATCATACGGTCTGGGCAGACTCGGCGTTGGCATAGGCGCGCTGCCGTTTGGCCGCGATCAGTTCTGCAACGCGAAGCATCGCGGTGCCGCGCATGATCATGCTGGCGGGGAGGAAGGCCCAAGCGGCCATCGTCCAGACCAATGTATGCGGGTTGGTCAAGGTCAGCGGATCGATAATGTCAGAACCGGCTTTGACGACAGCCGGAATCAGAAATGGTAACAAAAGGCCAAGGATGGTGTTGACGCGCCCATCACGTTGCAAGCGGCGGACAACATCACCTCCGGTTGTGGGGTCGAACAAAGGCAGGTTGATCCAGACGTTGAACGCGCCGTTTGCCAAAGGCCAGTTCAAGGCGCGAACGTGGAACATAAACGCGCCGACCGTGACAAGCGCGATCAGATAGGACACCCCGGCCGTGACCCTGACAGAGGCCAGCGTATAGTCCGACGCATCGGGTGGCAGAGTCAGAACCATCAGACGGACAGGCGAATACGGGAAATCGATCGCCCCGGTGGCCAAATAACCAAGTCCGGCGAACAACTCGGTCAGGTTGCTGGGCTCATGGCGATGTTTCAGGATCAGTGTCAGCGACAAGACCATAACCGTCAAAGCGATAAAGCGCATGCGATTCAGTGGCGGAGCATCCCGGAACTCAACAATACTAGGGTAGGTCGAGCTGTATTCAGCGAAGGTCAGACCACCCGCCAGCAGCGCCAGAAGTACGATGACTTCCGCCGAGCCCACGGCATGCGCTGGCAGCAATAAAGAGGGTGCTGCCACCAATACTGCCACTGAAAATCCGCGCATCGCGGCGCCGACGAAGCGTGCAAACACTGTCCGTTCCCTTCAACTTGGACAGGCCGGTTCGTTGCCGTGCCTTTGTTCCAACTTGATTTCCACTCTTTGAGCGAGCGGGTTGCCTCATTTTGGCCTTATTTGTGCCGCCATTTGCTCCGTCGCTCAAGACGCCGGTCAGCAAACGATTGATTTAAGGCGAAAACGTGGTGAGACTGGTGCCTCTTTGCATCATTTGGTTAATGGCACTGCGCAATTTTTCACATGTTCACAAGATGTTGTGGCTTGGCCCGAATGCTTAACTAATTTGCAAATTTCGCGGGTCGTAAATCTTTCGAAATGGGAGCTAGGTCATGCGCCAAAACCAAAAAAGCCGCGCATAGGCGCGGCTTTTTCATAGGAGATGGCCAGAGGAATCAGACCCAGGGGCGCTCTTGCGCAGCTTTGGTTTCAAAGCTTTGGATGGCGCCGGCTTTTTCCAGAGTCAGGCCAATATCGTCCAGACCGTTCAGAAGGCAATGCTTGCGGAAAGCATCGACTTCAAAGGCGATCTCGCCACCGTCGGGTCCGCTGATCGTCTGGTTTTCCAGATCAATTGTCAGCACCGCGTTCGAGCCGCGCTGGGCGTCGTCCATCAGCTTATCGACGTCTTCCTGTGGCAACACGATCGGCAGGATGCCATTCTTGAAGCAGTTGTTAAAGAAGATGTCGGCAAAGCTGGGTGCAATCACGCAACGGATGCCAAAGTCCTTGATTGCCCAGGGGGCGTGTTCGCGCGATGATCCGCAGCCGAAATTGTCACCGGCGACAAGGATTTCGGCATTGCGATAGGCAGGCTGGTTCAGCACGAAATCGGGGATCTCGTTGCCATCATCGTCAAAGCGCATTTCGTCGAACAGGTTTACACCAAGGCCCGACCGTTTGATGGTTTTCAGAAACTGCTTGGGGATGATCATGTCCGTATCGACGTTGATCATGGGCATCGGCGCCGCGACGCCAGTCAGTTTTTCGAACTTGTCCATCGGACGCTCCTTTTCGAGTTGACGGTTTTAATCACGTCGCATGGCCGAAAACAAGGTGTTGGATTGTCATAGAGCGATCAAAAACTGGGCTTTGGATCTGGCGCGCTGGACGGGTCCAGTTGCGTGGCGGGACCAGGGGCTGGTCCCGCCTTTTTGCCGTCGGGTTTACTCTGACAGTGCTTCGCGGATGTCGTCGCCCGCATTGCGCAAGAACAACGCCAGGAAGACCAACCCGACCCCATTAAAGATCAACTCGATCCCCAGCAGGATGCCCAGCAGCTGCAGCAACCAGGCCGGATCGGCAGCGGCATAGTTCCAGATGATTCCGGCCAGAACCAGCGTCAGAACACCGGAAAGCAGCGTTGGCCAGAAGTATTGGGTTCCGCGCATCTGGAAGGAAAAGACAATCCGCAAGATGCCGTTGGCCAGAAACAAGATCAGAACCAGCATCGACAGCGAAATTGTGCCCTGCAACGGGTGTGCCAGAAACGACCAACCCAGAAACAGCATCAACAGACCCATCAGGATGGTCAGAATCTTGTTCCCGGTTCCTTCAGCCGTAAAGCCGGCAACAGCTTGAACGGCACCGCTGATCAAAAGCAGGACCCCCGCGGTAACGGTCACGGCAATCGAAGCCACTACCGGAGCGCCCAGAACAAATACGCCGAACACTATCGAAAGCAGGCCCAATAAGAGCCACTTTACCCATTCCTTCATTTCACCAGTCCTTGTGATGGTAAGTTTCGGAGGCACTATAACAGACTGCGGCAACTTGTCAGTCCTTGTTTAAAAACAATGGGGGGACCGGCTGTGCCGATCCCCCATCCCCAATTCACATCGCTGCCTGATGAGCCCGCTGACCGGGTCAGGTCAGATCGCGAATGTCGGTCAGCTTGCCGGTTACGGCTGCGGCTGCTGCCATTGCGGGGCTGAGCAGGTGGGTGCGGCCTCCACGACCCTGACGACCTTCGAAGTTGCGGTTCGAAGTCGATGCACAGCGTTCGCCCGGCTGCAACTGGTCGGGGTTCATCGCCAGACACATCGAACATCCGGCCAGACGCCATTCAAACCCGGCGTCTTTAAAGATGTCAGCCAGACCTTCTTCTTCGGCCTGCGCGCGGACAAGACCCGAGCCCGGAACGACCATGGCGCGCATGCCTTCCTTGATCTTTTTGCCCTTCACGATCTCAGCGGCAGCACGCAGATCTTCGATCCGGCCATTCGTACAAGATCCGATAAAGACAGTGTCGATTTCGACTTCGCTCAGCGGTGTGCCGGGCTTGAGGCCCATATACTCCAACGACCGAGCAGCGGCTTCGACTTTGCCGCCTTCGAAGTCTTCGGGGCTGGGCACATTTGCGGTGATCGGCAGCACGTCTTCGGGCGAGGTGCCCCAGGTGACGACAGGCGCGATGTCTTCACCCTTCAGGGTAACGACCTTGTCCCAATGTGCGTCGTCATCGGAATAAAGCGTCTTCCACCATGCCAGCGCCGCTTCCCATTGTGCGCCTTTCGGCGCGTGGGGGCGGCCCTTGACGTATTCAAAGGTTTTTTCGTCCGGTGCGATCAGGCCCGCACGTGCGCCGCCTTCGATCGCCATATTACAGACGGTCATGCGGCCTTCCATCGACAGATCGCGGATCGCTTCGCCGCAGTATTCGATCACATAACCGGTGCCGCCAGCTGTACCGGTTTCACCGATCACGGCCAAAGTGATGTCCTTGGCGGTCACACCGGGCTGCAATTTGCCGGTGATTTCGACCTTCATGTTCTTGGATTTCTTCTGGATCAGCGTCTGGGTGGCCAGAACGTGTTCAACTTCTGACGTTCCAATACCATGGGCCAGCGCGCCGAACGCGCCATGGGTCGCAGTATGCGAGTCACCGCAGACGACGGTCATGCCGGGCAGCGTCCAGCCCTGTTCGGGGCCAACGATATGCACGATGCCCTGACGGACGTCGGACACGGGATAATAGTGAATGCCAAAATCCTTGGCGTTCTTATCCAGCGCAGCGACCTGAATTGCGCTGTCTGCAGTCATGTTTGACGGATCTTCGCGACCGGGCGTGGTGGGCACGTTGTGGTCCGGAACGGCGATGGTCTTGTCCGGAGCGTGAACCGGGCGACCGGCCATGCGCAGGCCTTCAAAGGCTTGCGGGCTGGTCACTTCGTGGACCAGATGGCGGTCGATATAAAGCAGGCTGGTGCCGTCTTCGGCTTCGTGCGCCACATGCGCGTCCCAGATCTTGTCGTACAGTGTTTTGGGGGACATCGGTTCTCTCCCGTTTGTCGTGAAATTGGCTGGCGAGGGGCGGACGGCGCTTATAGGCGCGCCAACACCGAGCGGGCAGCCCCGAAAAACCGCTCGCGCAAGCGGGCGCGGTCCTGAATGTCGAGTCTTGGTGCCAGAACAGGTATCATGCCGGATCAGATACGCGTGTGCCGTGTTGCAATCAAGCAGCGAAACGTGACTTAATCGCCGTTACCCCGGCCGCCACGTCATCGTTCCAGCCGGAATTTGCAGGTCAGGACGATGTATGGACCAGGATTCAGTCTCGCAAGCACCGCAGACGGCAACCGCAGCGACCAAAAGCGGGACCGTTGTGGAAACGACTCTTCCGATGACTCCGCAAGAGGCCGCACAATCGCTGACTGACTGGCTGAGCGGGCTTTGGGATGTCGCCACCACTCCGGGTTGGAGGCAATACCAGTTGCTGATCCTGGTGGCACTTGTTGGCGTGTCGTATGTGTTGCGGTACCTGACCGAGCGCCGGTTCGACGACTGGATGCGGGCCCGCGCCAAGTGGCCGAAATGGCGGTTGCGGACGCTGGTTCAAGTTCGGAACCGGCTGACCCTGCTCTACTTCGTGATCCTGTCCTGGTCTGTATATCTGATCATGCAAGAAGTTACCTGGCCGTCGCGAAGCCGCATCATCGGCGTGTTCGCGACGATGGCGGCGGCCTGGCTTGTTATCGGACTGGGGACGCGCCTGGTTCGAAATCGGGCCCTGCGCAGTGTCGTCAAATGGTCGCTCTGGGCCTATGCAACATTTCTGGCACTGGGCTTGCTGGACGAAGCCACAGTGTTTTTGGATACCATTGCAATTGGTGTCGGAACGCTGCGCCTGTCACTGCTGACCTTGATCGAGGCCGTGCTGCTGATCGCCTTGATGATGACCGTGGCGCGACTGATCACCCAAGGTGTCCGGAACACGCTCAGGCGCAACGAAGATATCTCGCCATCGATGCAGGTGCTGGGCATCAAGACAGTTCAGGTCGTGCTTTACGGGTTCATCTTTCTGTTCGGTGTGCAGGCGCTGGGCTTTGATTTGTCGGGACTGGCGATCCTGTCGGGTGCCATCGGTGTCGGTATCGGTTTCGGTCTGCAAAAAGTCGTGTCGAACCTGGTGTCGGGGATCATTATCCTGCTGGACCGGTCGATCAAGCCCGGGGATGTGATTTCGCTGGGCGAAACCTTTGGATGGATCGATTCGCTGGGGGCCCGGTATGTGTCGGTGGTGACCCGGGACGGGCGCGAATATCTGATCCCGAATGAAGATCTGATCACGGGGCAGGTCGTCAACTGGACGTATTCGAACGACCGTGTCCGGCTGGATATCTCTTTCGGAGCGGCCTATCAGGACGATCCCCACGTCGTGCGCCGTGTCGCGATCGAAGCGGCCAAACGTGTGCCGCGGGTCTTGTCGGACAAATACAATCCTGTGTGCCATATCGTGGGGTATGGAGACAGCAGCGTGGATTATGTACTGCGATTCTGGATCATTGATCCAACGGCGGGCCTGACGAATGTGCGCGGCGATGTCTTTCTTTCGCTGTGGGATGCGTTCAAAGACAACGGTATTTCGATCCCGTTCCCGCAACGCGAAGTACGGGTTGTCAACGACGCGGTAAGTGTGCAAGTGCAGCAAGAAGGGCACTGAAGGCGGCCATTCGCCGACAATGTGCCCGCATTCATTGAAATGTGATGCCGCACTTGCTACTTTCTAAGTACCCCAGCGCCGGGGACATGAGGCGTGCCAGAAGGAGGACAATGTCCTGTCAATCCAAGCAGAGGCGGCACTGGCCGCTGATGATCGGGCCGGTGTGATGGCCGCCCAGTTCCAGCCAACCAGCGAAGAGCTGCTTGAGCGGATTCTAACCTCACTTGACGAAGACAAAGCCGAAGATGTCGTGCAGATTGATTTGCAGGGCAAATCGTCGATTGGCGACTATATGGTTGTCGCGTCAGGCCGATCAACCCGCCAGGTGGCGGCGATGTCGGAAAAGCTGGTGGAAAAGCTCAAGCATGAGTTCGGGATGTCTTGCAAGATCGAAGGCAAGGATGCCGGCGATTGGGTGCTGATCGATACGGGCGACGTGATTGTCCATATCTTCCGCCCTGAAGTGCGCGAATTCTATCAGCTGGAAAAAATGTGGATGCCGCAGGGAGCCGACGCCCCTACCTGAAGGCCGAGCGTTCTTTTTTGCGGAGGAATGGACTGAACGCGAATGCGCGTGCGGATTTGTGCGGTCGGTCGATTGCGGGCCGGACCCGAAAAAACTCTGATCGACGACTATCTCAAACGGTTTGACCGAACGGGGCGGGCACTGAGCCTTGGCCCGGCTGAAATCGTTGAAGTTGATGATCGCAAGGGCGGTGGCATGGCGGCAGAAGCCGGGCTGCTGCGCAAGGCCATCCCGGCGGGAGCTTTGATTTGTACACTGGATGAACGGGGCAAGGTTTTGTCTTCGCCAGACTTTGCCGGAAAGCTGGCGGACTGGCGCGATTCGGGACGTGGAGATCTGGCGTTGGTGATCGGGGGCGCGGACGGGATTGACCCGTCATTGCGGGCCGGTGCGGATTTCAGCCTGTCATTCGGTAAGATGGTGTGGCCGCATATGCTTGTGCGAGTGATGCTGGCCGAGCAGTTGTATCGGGCTGCAACGATCCTTTCTGGCGGGCCGTATCACCGGGTTTGATCGGTTGAATTGAGGCGGGCAAGCCCGCCACAGTGTGTTTGGCGCGCCTTTCAGGGGCGCGGCCTTCGGCGAGGGTATTTTTAACAAGAAAGAAGCGCAGATTAGCGCAGGGAGAATGTGGTTGTTTCTGTATTCCAGCCGTCGACGTTGCACCGGGCTTGAATCTGCACTTGTGTCGTGCCTTCAGGCAGAGCCACGCCAGACAATGAACGAGTAAATGGTTGTTCGGTTTCGTGGGGGTGCGCAAGTACACGCATGCCGAGTTCATTGCCTTGCATGTCCAAAACCCGCCACCCGTCGGCATAGTGATCCCAGCCCGTATCCGGATGGGACAGGGTGACATCGAACCTCCAGCCAGAGCCCGTTTTCTGGGCGGACACGTTTTCGACGACGGGTGGGTCGGCAAAGGCCGGCGCAGCGAGGACGAGCAGAGGAAGCAGGTATTTCATGGAGATAGTTTATCCGTTTGGATGGTGTCTGGTGGTCACGTCTGCGTGCCTGGCGGAGATTGCAACAGGATTTCCCGCGATTGCGAGGTGAATTCACGCCGGTATAGCATGGCGAGCGTTGCAGCCGTCGCGATCATCAGCGGTAGTGCGCCCAGTAGCCAGGCCGTCGAGGCCAGTGAGAAGTAGGTGGCGCGCATTGCTTTGTTGAAGCTGCGCGCTGCGGTGATGCTGACCTCGGCAGCTTGTTCCGCGCGGGGATATGCCATCGGATCTTCGGGTTCGTTTGGAACTGCAGCCATCATGATCGCACAATAGCCGAACAAACGATGCGACCAGACGAACTTGAGGAAGGCGCTGGCGAGAAACGTGATGATCAGGATGAGTTTGATCTCCCACACGATTTCGGGGGCGATGGACAGTGTCAGGTCACTTGCAATGCCCTGAAGCGGTGCCGGGTTGCCAACCAAGGCCAGACCGCCGCCGATGGCCAGCATCGTGGCGGACGCAAAGAACGCGGTGCCCTGCCGCATGAGGTTGACCACCTGAGCGTCAAACATGCGGGGCTGGCGCGTGACCATCTGGACCATCCAGTCGCTGCGATACTTGTTCATCAACAGCGAGACGGACGGTTTGTCGGGGTGCGGGGTCTCAATACGCCAGCTGATCCAGATCCATGCGCCAAGCAGGAAGATCAAAGCCGCAGCGTCGAAATAGGAAAAAAGGGCCAAACGATCGATCCAGGTCATATCTGCGACACTAGGGGCAATCCATTGCTCTTGCCAGAGGGGGTTATTGGTAATATTAGTTTACCAAAGGAGGCGCGCTATGGAGATGCCAACACCGAACCCGGCGATTCTGAGCCGTAAGGCCCGCTTGGTTGAGCGGCTGCTGCAGGTCTTGCCTGTCGAGTCCGTGATTCACGACGAAGTCGAAACACGCGCGTATGAGTGCGACGCACTGACGGCCTATCGTTGCCCACCGCTTGTGGCGGTCTTGCCCTCTTCAACGCAAGAGGTATCGGACGTTCTGCGCATTTGTCACGAAGAAGGCGTGCCGGTGGTCCCGCGCGGGTCCGGAACGTCTCTGGCTGGTGGAGCCTTGCCGACAGCGGATTGTGTTATTCTTGGTGTGGCGCGGATGAATGATGTGCTTGAGACTGATTATGCCAACCGGATCATTCGCGTACAGACCGGACGCACGAATTTGAGCGTCAGCGGGGCCGTCGAAGAGCACGACTTTTTTTATGCCCCCGACCCGTCGTCGCAACTGGCTTGCGCCATCGCCGGGAACATCGCGATGAATTCGGGTGGGGCGCATTGCCTGAAATACGGGGTGACGACCAACAATCTGCTGGGCGTTACCATGGTGATTATGGATGGCACCGTGGTTGAGATTGGCGGGGCGCATCTGGATGCCAGCGGATTGGATCTGTTGGGGCTGATTTGTGGGTCCGAGGGGCAGCTGGGGGTGGTGACCGAGGCGACGTTGCGCATTTTGCGCAAGCCCGAGGGCGCGCGGCCCGTGTTGATCGGGTATGATTCGAACGAAGTGGCCGGGGCCTGTGTCAGCGATATCATCAAGGCAGGCGTTCTGCCGGTTGCGATTGAGTTCATGGACCGGCCCTGTATCCGGGCTTGCGAAGCGTTTGCCGGGGCCGGGTATCCCGATTGTGAGGCGCTGCTGATCGTCGAGGTTGAGGGCAGCCCGGCTGAGATTGATGCGCAGTTGGCGGTCATCAAGGGGATTGCGCTTAGTCATGATCCGGTGGAACTGCGCGAAGCAAAAGATGCAGATGAGGCTGGTCGGATCTGGCTGGGACGGAAGTCGGCGTTTGGTGCCATGGGGCAAATCAACGACTATATGTGTCTGGATGGAACGATCCCGGTGACGGCTTTGCCGTTTGTCCTGCGTCGAATTGCCGAGATGTCGAAAGAGTTTGGGCTGGACGTTGCGAATGTGTTTCATGCCGGGGATGGCAATATGCATCCGCTTATCCTGTTTGATGCGAACAAGCCGGGTGATCTTGAAACCTGTGAAGCCTTCGGGGCCGAAATTCTGAAGCTTTGTGTCGAGGTTGGCGGCTGTCTGACCGGGGAACATGGGGTCGGAATCGAGAAGCGCGATCTGATGCTGCACCAGTATTCGGCAGCAGACCTGGAGGCGCAGTTGGCGGTGAAGGACGTGTTCGATCCGAGTTGGCTGCTAAACCCGGCCAAGGTGTTTCCTCTATCGGTGACACGAAACCGGCGTGCGGCGCAGATGGCGGCCGAGTAGCGGGCCTGAACTGGGGGGCAAGTTACGGGGGCTTTGCCCCCGAACCCCCAGAGTATTTGGAAAGAGAAGAAAATGATGAAACCGACGAGCGAGGCCGAGCTTGCGGGATGTGTGAGCGAGCTTAAGACGCCAGTGCAGGTTCAGGGCGGGGGCACGCGTGGGGTCAATGGGCCGGGCGACGTGTTAAGCACGACCGGATTGTCCGGTGTGACCCTGTATGAGCCCGGAGCGCTGACGTTGGTCGCGCAGGCCGGGACGCCGCTTGAGGATATCGTCGCGGGTCTGGCTGCTGAAAATCAACGCCTGGCTTTTGAACCCATGGACCACAGGGCTCTGCTTGGGAGCGATGGAGCGCCGACCATTGGCGGTGTCGTGGCCGCAAACGTCAGCGGACCGCGCCGGGTGCAGTCGGGTGCTTGCCGGGATTTTCTGCTGGGCGTGCGATTCGTCGATGGGCAAGGCACGGTTATTCGAAATGGCGGGCGGGTGATGAAGAATGTTACCGGGTATGATCTTGTAAAGCTGATGGCCGGAAGCTGGGGCACTTTGGGTGTTCTGAGCGAAGTTTCCCTGAAAGTCCTGCCGCAGGTGGAAACCGAAGCAACCCTGCGCATAGGTGTGCCGGATGCGGCAACAGGTGTTCAGGTCTTGTCGGCTGGATTGGGCTCACCTTTCGAAGTATCGGGGGCGGCCTATGATCCGGTCGCGGGCGAGGCTTTGGTTCGGATTGAAGGGTTTGCCGAACAAGTCGCATATCGCGTTGGGAAATTGCGCGATGTGTTGGGGCAGATCGGGGCTCCGGACACAGTGGAGTATGGTGAAAAATCGGAACGCATCTGGGTGAACATCCGGGATGTCGCGCCGTTTCATGGACAGGCGGGCGACGTCTGGCGGATGTCTGTGAAGCCCACCGACGCGCCCGGAATTGCCGCGCGCTTGGAGGCAGATGATTTGTTGTTTGACTGGGGTGGTGGTCTGATCTGGGCCCGGGTGCCCGCGGGGACGGACCTGCGCGCCCGGGTCGGCAGTTTTTCGGGGCACGCGACGCTGGTCCGGGCAAGCGCCGAAACCCGTGCACGTCTGGGGATGTTTCACCCCGAACAACCAGCATTGGCGGCGCTAAGCCGAGGCTTGCGGGACCGGTTTGATCCACGGGGGGTCTTCAATCCCGGACTGATGGACCAAGTGGTAGAGGCCTGAGAAATGCAGACGAATTTCAGTGAAAGCCAGATGCAGGACCCGGGCATTCAGCGGGCCAATCAAATCCTGCGGTCCTGTGTGCATTGCGGGTTTTGTACTGCGACCTGCCCGACCTATCAGGTTCTGGGCGATGAATTGGACAGCCCGCGGGGCCGTATCTATCTGATCAAGGATATGCTGGAGAACGAGCGGGTTCCTGATGAGAAGACGGTCAAGCATATCGATCGATGCCTGAGCTGCCTGGCCTGTATGACCACGTGTCCGTCCGGGGTGCATTATATGCATCTGGTAGATCACGCGCGGGCCTATATTGAAAAAAACTACAAACGGCCGTTCAGCGACCGGGCCCTGCGTTGGGTGTTGTCGCGGGTTTTGCCCTATCCGGGTCGATTCAGGCTGGCACTGCTTGGCGCTAAAGTTGGGCGGCCCTTTGCGCGTCTGATGCCCGATCCGCGCCTGCGGGCCATGCTTGAGATGGCGCCGAAACGGATCCCTCCGGTCAGCCCGAATGACAAACCGCAAAGCTTTGCCCCCGCGGCTGCGAAAAAGATGCGGGTGGCGCTGATGACTGGCTGCGCTCAGAAAGCGCTGAATACCGACATCAACGATGCCACAATCCGGCTGCTGCGGCGGCTGGGGTGCGAAGTGGTGGTGGCCGAAGGGGCCGGATGCTGCGGAGCACTGACACACCATATGGGGCGCGAACAGGAAAGCCACGACACGGCGGCCAGAAATATCCAGGCCTGGACGCGCGAGATGGACGGTGATGGGCTTGATGCGATTGTGATCAACACGAGTGGGTGTGGCACCACCGTAAAGGATTATGGGTTCATGTTTCGCAATGACCCGCTTGCCGAAGACGCGGGGCGGGTGTCGAAGATCGCGATGGATATCAGCGAACTGTTGATGAAGCTGGACTTGCCGGAAGGTGAAGCCAAGGGGCTGACGGTCGCCTATCACGCGGCTTGTTCGCTGCAGCACGGCCAGAAGATCAAGACCTATCCGAAGGATTTGCTGAAACGGGCCGGGTTTAAGGTCGTGGAACCGGCTGACAGCCATTTGTGCTGTGGATCGGCCGGGACATACAATCTGATGCAACCCGAGATCTCGGGACAGCTGAAAGACCGCAAGGTGCGCACGCTTGAAGCCAAATCACCTGACATCATCGCGGCAGGCAACATTGGGTGCATGATGCAGATCGGCAGCGCGACTCAAGTGCCGATCATGCACACCGTCGAACTGTTGGATTGGGCAACCGGGGGGCCGCAGCCGCCGGCGCTGACCGCGAAGGGAAATAAGGCACCGGCCATTCCACTACTAAGATGATGCCCGGTATTTGCCGCAATTTCGCCCATTCGGATCGATACCTCTTTGGGAACGACGATCACGAAGGAGAGGCGCGTGCGCGGTTGGGTTCTTGGAGTAATGCTGTATCTGCTGCCAGTTTGTGCAGTCGCCAGCGATTCGCGTCTGGAAAGGCTGGACACCACGGATGCCGGACGTGATTGGGAAGCTGTCGGTCGTCTTGATATTAACGGCATGGGGTTCTGCACAGGTGCCCTGATTGCTCCGGATCTTGTGCTGACCGCAGCGCATTGCCTGTTCGATAAAAAGACCAAGGCCCGTATCGATCCTGAAAGCATCGAGTTTCTGGCGGGATGGCGTAATGGCCGCGCGTCGGCCTATCGCTTTGTCCGTCGTGCCTTGGTGCACCCGGATTATGAATTTGGTGGCGAGGTCACGTCTGAGCGGGTCAGCAACGATGTTGCCCTGCTTGAATTGCAACGCCCCATCCGCAACACAACCGTTGTGCCGTTCCAAATCGCAGCCCGCCCGCAAAAGGGCGCACAGGTTGGTGTCGTTTCTTATGCCAAGGACCGTGCCGAAGCACCGTCTTTGCAAGAGGTCTGTTCGGTTATGGCCCGGCAGGAAGGTGTTCTGGTGATGTCGTGCGATGTGGACTTCGGATCGTCCGGAGCGCCGATCTTCTCCTTCGACGGGGACGAGCCGCGGATCGTGTCGGTGGTGTCCGCCAAGGCCGAAGTCCGGGGCGAACGTGTCGCGCTGGGCGCCGCACTTGAGGATCAACTGAAGCTTCTTCACCTCGAAATGGCGTCGGGCCATGGGTTTCTCCAGGCTCCGCCTCCGGGCGTGTCGCGGGTCATGGTGGGCAACGAGCGCAACGATACTGGGGCGAAGTTTATCAAGTCATGCGGAACAAACTGCTAATATTGCTTCTTGGACTGGTGTTCGCTGGTCAGGCCGGTGCCGATGGCACTGCATTACAACGGCAAGGATCCCGGGCCGCTCAGTTGGGATGGGAGGCCGTGGGTCGGCTTGATCTTGGGCGTGCCGGATATTGTACGGGTACTCTGATCGAAACAGACCTGGTGCTGACCGCTGCACATTGCGTGTATGATCGGCAAACCGGAGCCGCGATCGAGACGGGTTCCGTGAGGTTCCGCGCAGGTCTGCGGGATGGCGCAACGATTGCTGAACGTGTTGCGCTCCAGATCGTGGCGCACCCAGGCTATAGCCCCGGTCAGGGGTTCAACGCTGAGAATGCCCGACATGATGTGGCTCTGGTCCGGTTGGATCAGCCGATTTCGACCGTCGATGCTGATCCTTTTGTCCTGCACTCTGGTCCGGTTGACGATAAAACGGTCAGCGTGGCGTCCTATGGACGGGGGCGGTCGGAGGCGGTGTCCCGTCAAAGGCAATGCAGCCTGCTGGACAGCATGAGCAACCTGATGATTTTTGACTGCGATGTCACATATGGATCGTCCGGGTCCCCGGTGTTTGCACGCAGCGGGTCGCGGGGGCGCATATTGTCTGTGATTTCCGGAATGGCCAGCGTCAACGGGCAGAAGGTCGCCGTGGGCATGGCCTTGCCCGAGCGAGTTGCGGAATTGAGAGCGATGCTGCGCCGAAACCCGACAGCCGCACCGGACCGCGCGGTCAAACGGCTCAGGGTTGGTCAGGGTCGACCGTCGTCCGGAGCAAAATTTGTCCGCCCCAACGGGGGTTGAAACGCAAACGGGGTCTACCCATTTCAGAGCAGTCGGGACGCCAAATCTGGGTTCTGACAACAGAATGGCCCGTCCGTTTCGGAGGGTCTTTGGTAAATCGCTCTGAAGATGAGGATAACGACCTATGCGTACTTTTGATTTTGCACCGCTGCACCGTGCAACTGTTGGTTTCGACCAAATCGCCGACCTTATGGACCGCGCCCTGACCAATGATGTCAGCCAGTCCAGCTACCCCCCGTATAACATCGAAAAGACTGCCGCCGACGCGTATCGGATCTCGATCGCCGTGGCCGGTTTTTCCGAAGCCGACCTGTCGGTTGAAGTGAAGGAAAACGCGCTTGTGGTGTCTGGCCGCAAAGCTGGCGATGATGCCGAACGGTCCTATCTGCACCGTGGTATTGCAACCCGCGCGTTCGAGCGCCGCTTCACGCTGGCCGATCATGTCCGCGTATCGGGTGCCAGCCACGAAGACGGCATGCTGCATATCGATCTGCAGCGCGAAATCCCCGAAGCGTTGAAACCGCGCCGGATTCAGATCAGTGGCTCGAAGGCGATTGAAAGCCAGGTGGAAACGGCCAAGCAGGTCAACTGAAACCAGCTTGATCCCTAAACGATCACGACCTGAGTTTCGTAACCTCCCTCGGACTTGCTCAGGCATTGCCCCGCACCTTGTCAGGTGCGGGGTTTTTCGTTTCCAGATAACGCCAGTTGTTTTGTTTTGACTTGCGTTTGCAAAAGTGTCGAAGGAAACAGGCTGCAGATTTGAGTGTGAGTGACGGACTATGACACAACCTGTACGCCTTCAGGACCGACCCGCGTGGGGCTATTTGCTGCGCGATTATTACGAATTCTATCGGTTCCTGTCGGCGGGCGGCAGCGCCGCGATCCGCAGTCATCAGAAAACTGTGCGCGAGCGGATCAGTCGTGTCATCAAATCCAATGCCGAAGTGCGCGAAACCGAAGGTGTGTCCAAGCCGGTCACGGCGCATCTGCAGCGCGGGCTGGACAACGGACGGCTGGAACGCCACGCGCCTTTCATCCGCGCGCTTGAAACGGTTCGAGAGCATTTGGTCTGGCAGTATGGCTATGAAAAGGTTCCGCGTGGGTTGGAACGCAATTATGCCTATGCCGAACTGGCGGGGCCAACGGGGCCGGTTGTGACAGATGAGATCATCCTTGGTCTGGTTCTGTTCGCGCCGGGGTGTACCTATCCTGCTCATGCGCATGATGGCATTGCCGAAAGCTATATCTGTTTGTCGGGGGCCGTGTCCGAGAATGATCAGGGCGTTTATGCGCCCGGGTCGCTGATCTTTAACCCGCCAAGCCATTTGCACAGGATTACGGTGGCCGACCGTAACCCGGCCTTGCTGTGCTATGCGTGGGTCGGAGACCGCGACAAGCTTTCCAATCAGAAGATGGTGTTCACGCGGCCCCGATCGACGAGCAAATGATCTAGATCGAGACGGTCATCGGGGTAAGGGTCCGGACAGCGCCGTAACCGCGTAGACGTGTGGGCGGTCCGATCAGCTGCATGTCTGGCGCGAGTGTCGCCAACGCCTTCAGCGCTTCTTCCAGCTCGATCCTTGCCAAAGCCTCGCCCAGACACCGGTGTGGGCCGCCGCCGAATACCGGGTGCCAGCGCGGGTGATCCTGCCGGGTGATGTCGAACTGGTCGGGGTTGGCGTAAACCTCGGGATCACGCAGGGCTGTCAGCATGGATCCGGACACAAACGTGCTGGCGGGCAAGCGGTATCCGTGAACGTCGCGCGGTTCAGTTGTAATCCGGGCCAGCGATCCGATCACCGGATCAAAGCGCAGCCCTTCTGACACGGCACCGGGTGCGTGGGTGTCGGGATCACTCACCAGCAACGCCCATTGATCGGGGTGCTGCATCAGTTGCGACACAGTTGCGGTGAGCGCCCCGCGCGTTGTGTCCGATCCGGCGAGGACAAGCCCGACCATCTGTGCGCGGATTTCGGTGTCGTCCAGCGGACCGTCCGCGACCTTTTCCAGATAGGAGGTCATGAAATCTTCTTGCGGGGTCTGGCGGCGATCTTCCAGCAAGCCTCCGACATAATCCGTAAGGGCGGCCATGTCGCGATCAGATTCGGCGCGGACCTGTTCAGACACCAGGGACAAGCCGCGAATGGCCGAATAGACATATGCACCAAACCGTTCAGCGTCATCTTCCGGGGCACCAACGATCGAGGCAATGATCTTGGCGGGCAGGGGGCTTGCGATGGCATCGACAAATTCGATCTGCCCGGTCCCGACAAGCGGTTTGATCAGTGCATCGGCGCGGCGGCGGATTTCGGGGCGCAGGGCTGCGACAACTGGATGGGCAAAGGTGCGGGTCAGCGGAGTTCGGCGGTTCTTGTGCGTCGCACCGTTGGCAAACAGCAGAACATTGCTGACGAAATCGAACATTGGCCCGCCACTGACCCCGCTGGCGAACATACCTTCCAGTTCGATCTGGCGGGTCCAGCGGTCATCATTGAACTCAAGCATGTCGGCGAGGGAAAAGGCGCTGACGATGCCAAGACGGTCTTTGACCAATGGGCCAACCGCGCGCGACTTGGCCATGTATTCGTGATCCGTTTCACCTTCGATATAGTCGGGGAACGGTGGAATGTCTCGATAAGTCAGGCCCATGCGGCTCCTCCCGGCTTGCGAGGCAAGGCTAGCACCTAAATGTTGACGATTTGCACCTGACTTTGCGTCACTTCAGCGGCAGGCGCGCAACCCGGTTCCGAACGAAATGCGGCGGCGAACAAGGTCCACCGCCGCGTTCATTACTCAGTTTTCATGACGTGCCGTCAGACGCTCATGCAGATGTATTTCATTTCAAGATAATCCTCTATCCCGTGATGGCTGCCTTCGCGGCCAAGACCGGATTGTTTGACGCCACCAAACGGGCCCAACTCTGTCGAGATGATCCCGGTGTTGACGCCGACGATGCCATATTCCAACGCTTCTGCCACTTTATAGACTCGCGACAGATCCTTGGCATAGAAATACGCCGCAAGGCCAAAGATCGTATCATTGGCCATGGCGATGACTTCGTCCACGTCGTCGAACTTGAACAACGGGGCCAACGGGCCAAAGGTCTCTTCCTGCGCGACGGCCATATCCTGTGTGACGCCCGTCACGACAGTCGGTTCAAAGAACGTTCCACCAAGCGCGTGGCGCTGACCACCTGTCAGAACCGCGCCACCTTTGGCGGTGACATCGCCCAAGTGTTCAAGCACTTTGTCCACGGCATCCTGATTGATCAGGGGTCCCGTGGTGATGCCGTCATCCAGACCATCGCCTATGGTCAGCTTTTCAACGGCAGCTTTCAGTTTCTCGGCGAAAGCGTCATAGACACCGGCCTGCACGTAGATCCGGTTGGCGCAGACGCAGGTCTGGCCGTTGTTGCGGAACTTGCACATCATCGCGCCTTCGACGGCAGCATCCAGATCGGCATCATCGAACACGATGAACGGGGCGTTGCCACCCAGTTCCATGGAACACTTCATGATCTGGTCAGCGGCCTGCTTCAGCAGGATGCGGCCAACTTCGGTCGATCCGGTGAAGGTCAGTTTGCGCACGGCTGGGTTTTCGCAGAATTCCTTGCCGATATCAGATGATCGCGACGACGGCACGATGTTCAGCACGCCCGCCGGAATACCGGCGCGCTCGGCCAGAACGCCCAGAACCAGCGCTGAAAGCGGCGTTTCAGCGGCCGGGCGCGCGACGAAGGAGCAGCCGACCGCCAGCGCTGGGGCTGCCTTGCGGGTGATCATCGCGTTGGGGAAGTTCCACGGGGTGATCGACGCGGCGACGCCAATCGGCTGCTTGATCACAGTGATACGTTTGTCGCGTTGGTGGCCGGGAATGGTTTCGCCGTAGACCCGCTTGGCCTCTTCCCCGAAAAATTCAACGAAAGACGCGCCATAGACGATCTCGCCCTTGGCTTCGGCATGGGGTTTCCCCTGTTCAGCAGTCAGGATCGTGGCCAGATCGTCAGCGTTTTCGATCATCAGATCGAACCATTTGCGCAAGACTGCAGCGCGTTCTTTGCCGGTCCACGAGGCCCAGTCTTTCTGCGCGGCTTCGGCCTGGGCAATGGCGCCTGCGACTTGTGCACGGCTCAGGTCAGCCACATCGGCAATCACATCGCCACGGGCCGGGTTGGTGACGGCAAAGGTACCGCCATCGCCATCAACCCATTGGCCACCGATGTAAGCTTGAGTGGCCAGCAGGCTGGGGTCTTTCAGAAGCGATTTCAGGTCAGTCATTGAATCGAGCATGGACAGTCTCCCCTTGTCTTTAACATGTGAAGTAACATTTGCGCCCAATGGAGTCGAGTCCGCAGGCATTTGATCAAATTACTAGTGCAACTTCCCGGCAAAACGCAAACACGCAGTGCGTTTCTGGCCACGATGGCTTGCCGGGTCAATCGAAACCCGGCATGGTCGCGCCGGGCATCCGGCGATGGCGTCGCCGCATGTGATGACACATGTGCCTGTTCCCGTCCTGAACGCCAGGACCTTTCTGAAAAGGAGGGTCACATGACCGCCACACCTACGGCACGTCCGGAATTTTATCGTTACCACAATGGCCAGAAGGCGCGATTGCCGTTTGCCGATACCGAGTATCAGGCCCGCCTGAACGGGTTGCGCCAGTCTATGGAGGACTCGGGCGCGAACGCTGTGGTTCTGACCTCGATGCACAATGTCGCCTATTACTCGGGGTTTCTGTACTGCGCGTTCGGACGGCCCTATGCGATGGTCGTCACCGAAACCGAGGCCGTTACGATCAGCGCGGGCATCGACGCTGGCCAGCCCTGGCGGCGCAGTTTTTGTGACAACATCACCTATACTGACTGGCAGCGCGACAATTTCTGGCGCGCGATCAAATCGGTCACGGGCGAGGGGCGGATTGTCGGGTACGAAGGCGATCACCTGACGCTGAGCCTGCGCGACAAACTGGAAGATTTCCTGTCGCCGCTGACCATGGTCGATATCGCCCCCGCCACGATGCGTCAGCGGCTGATGAAATCCCCTGCCGAAATAGCGCTGATCCGGCATGGTGCGCAGGTGGCCGACGTTGGCGGATACGCGATCCGGGATGCCATCAAGGCTGGCGTGCGCGAGGTTGACGTGGCCATGGCCGGTCGTGATGCGATGGAGATCGAGATCGCCAAACGGTTCCCGGATGCAGAATACCGAGATACCTGGGTCTGGTTTCAGTCGGGCCTCAACACCGATGGGGCGCACAATCCGGTAACGGGGCGCGTGCTGGAACGTGGCGATATCCTGTCGATGAACACCTTCCCGATGATTTCGGGGTATTACACGGCGTTGGAACGCACGCTGTTTGTGGAAGAGGTCGACGATGCCTCGCTTGAGATCTGGAACGCTAATGTCGCCGCCCATGAGCTTGGTATGAGCCTGCTGAAGCCCGGCGTAAACTGTGCCGAGGTGACTCACGGCGTCAACGCGTTCCTTCAGGAACGCGATCTGCTGAAGTATCGCACCTTTGGCTATGGCCATTCCTTCGGCGTGCTGTCTCATTACTATGGACGCGAGGCCGGGCTGGAACTGCGCGAAGACATCGACACGATCCTGCGGCCCGGCATGGTGATCTCGATGGAGCCGATGCTGACCATCGCCGATGGCGAACCCGGCGCCGGTGGTTATCGCGAACACGACATCCTGCTGATCACCGAAGACGGCAACGAAAACATCACCGGCTATCCCTATGGGCCTGACTTCAACGTGGTTGGATAGGCCAGACGGTATCTCTGGATCAGGGGGCAAAGCTGCCCCCTGAAATTGACGACGCCTGCGCGGATTGCGACATTCCGGAGCAGTCGGGCTGGTCATTGTTGCACAAATTGTAATTTATGAATATGTCGAGTCTTCGAAACCACGGGGCCACCGGACAGGTCCTTTCGTAGTGAGGAGACGCGCGATGGACATCAAGAAAATTACCGACGGCCTTTCGGTCAGCCCCCAGATCACAGCGGCAGATTTGTCAGCGATCAAGGCGGCGGGATTCCGGTCGATCATTTGCAATCGCCCCGATGCCGAAGCGGCAGACCAGCCCGGGCACGAGGAAATACAGGACGCAGCGGCGGCAGAAGGTCTGGAGTTCCGGTTTCTGCCTGTTACGCCCGGAATTGTGACAGATGAAACTGCCGATGGATTCGGCGTGGCGATGACCGAACTCCCCGGTCCGGTGCTGGCGTATTGCCGCACCGGCACACGCTCGGCCACGCTGTGGTCGTTAAGTCAGGCCAATGTCCGGTCGCTGCCCGAGATCCTCGCGGCGACCAAGGCGGCCGGGTATGACATGAGCGGCGTCGCGCGTCGGATCGCAAATGGAGGCAAGACACCAACCGATACCGGCGATGCAAAGTTTGATGTTGTGATCGTGGGCGCCGGGGCCGGGGGCATTGCGGTTGCAGCCAGCCTGACAGCGCGCAAACCCGATCTGGACATCGCGCTGATTGATCCGGCCGATATCCATTACTATCAGCCCGGCTGGACCATGGTTGGCGGAGGCATCTTCGACCCGCAATCGACGGCCAAAACCATGGGCAGCTTGATCCCCAAAGGCGTGCACTGGATCAAATCCGCCGTCGCGGCGTTCGAGCCGAAAGACAACGCCGTGGTGCTGGACGGATGTCGGGTGGTGAAATACGACCGGTTGATTGTGTGTCCGGGTCTGAAACTCGACTGGGCCGCTGTCGAAGGTCTGGAAGACACGCTGGGCCGTAACGGGGTGACGTCGAATTATCGCTATGATCTGGCTCCGTATACGTGGGAATTGGTTCAGGGGTTGTCCAAGGGCCGGGCCATCTTTACCCAGCCGCCGATGCCGATCAAATGCGCTGGCGCACCGCAAAAAGCTATGTATCTGTCGGGGGATGCGTGGCATCGCCGTGGCGTTCTGAAAGACATCGATATTCAGTTCAACAATGCAGGCGGCGTGCTGTTCGGGGTCAAGGATTATGTCCCGGCTTTGATGGAATACATCCAGAAATACGATGCCTCGCTGAATTTCTTCCACAATCTGATTTCAGTCGACGGCCCTGCCAAAAAAGCGGTGTTCGAGGTCAAGGCACCGGATACCGACCCGTGCCGTGTCGAAATGGAATTTGACATGATGCATGTCTGCCCGCCGCAAACTGCCCCAGATTTCGTGAAAGTATCGCCCTTGGCGGATGCAGCCGGATGGGTCGATGTCGATCAGGCAACTTTGCGCCATATAGCCTTCGACAATGTCTGGAGCTTGGGGGACGTGATGAACGCGCCGAATGCCAAAACAGCAGCAGCTGCCAGAATTCAGGCACCGGTTGTGGCCGAGAATGTCGCGGCCGATATCGACGGCCTGTCACCGCACGCACAGTATGATGGCTATGGCTCGTGCCCGCTGACTGTTGAGCGCGGCAAGATCGTTCTGGCAGAGTTCGGCTATGGCGGGGCGATGAAGCCGTCTTTCCCGAAGTGGCTGATCGACGGAACCAAGCCGTCGCGGGCTGCGTGGTTGCTGAAGGAAAAGATGCTGCCGCCGGTTTATTGGCAGGCGATGTTGCGCGGTAAGGAGTGGATGGCCAAACCCGAAAAGATCAGCGCGTCCGGGTAAGCTGGCACAGGGCTGCCATGTGACGGCGGCCGGGTCATTCGGGCATGCCAGCCAGACGCAGACCAGCGCGGTATCGTTCTTCGTCTTCGGGATAGGCAAAGCTCATCGTGCGCGCCGATGACGACACTGTCGCGTTGGGCAGGTTTTTCCTGATTCTGCCGTTGATGGTGCTGGCCCGGTCAAGGTCGCCCATCTCGGCCAGAACAACGGCCAGTCCGCGCAAGGGCGTGGGGTGGCCAGGGCCCGCGCGCAGCGCTTGTTCATACTTGTCGATAGAGGCGTCGTATCTCCGTTCCAGCCAGTCGATGCCGCCCCGGTGGGCCAAATAGATTGGCAGAAGAATGTCGCGGGGACTAAGCCGCGCCGCCAGTGACAGGTGCTGTTCGGCCTGATCGAATTGATGCATCCAGGTCAGCGTCATTCCAAGGATGCCGTGCGAAAAAGAAGAATTCGGATTGATCTCAAGCGCCGCCCGAACATGGCGCACAGCTTCGGCGTGACGGCGCTGAAATCCAAGGATCAGGGCATATAAGGTCAGTGCATCAGGATCGTTTGGATCCAGGCGGATTGCCTGTTTGGCGTACTGGATGACCTTTCGGGTCGACTCTCCTGCAGGGCGGTTCCAAGAATAGAGCGCGTCGAACATGTATGACATCGCCAAGTGGCCCAAAGCAGGCACGTATTCCGGGGTCGCTGTAAGTGCTCCGCGCAAGATGTTCTGGCAGGTCAGATTGTCGGCTTCTGTAAAGCGTCGCATGTGCCAGGACGCCCGTGCGAAGGCCTCCCAGGCCTTTAGATCATCCGTCGGTTCGAGGCTGACCCTTTCCATTTCGGCAGCCGTCACTTCGGGCGCGACCGCCATAACGATGGCTTGGGTTATTTCGTCTTGTATTGCAAAGATATCAGTCAGATCCCGATCGTATTTTTCGGCCCAAACGTGGCGGTCATGCACAGCATCGATCAATTGGGCTGTGGCGCGCACGCGATCGCCCGCCCGTCGGACCGACCCTTCAAGGACGTATCGAACGCCCAATTCACGCCCGATACTGCGTACGTCAACAGATTTGCCCTGATACGTAAACGCCGTGTTCCTGGCGATCACGAACAATGCGGGAAACCGACTGAGCGCAGTGATGATATCTTCGACCAGCCCATCGCAAAAGAAGCTCTGATCAGGGTCAGATGACATGTTCTGAAAGGGCAGGACCACGATTGATGGATTTTTGGGGTGCTGGGTTTCGACGTCGTTGACTATGACAATCGGAGTGTCCCGTTCGACGCGCCAAACCTCAACCGGATCAGGTAGGTTCTTAAGCTTTTGTGGGCCGACAAGGGTCAGGCGGGCATCGACCTTACCGCGCAACTGGTCACAGACCGCCCGCGTAATGCAGATGCCCCCCGGTGTGGCCAATGGTTCGATCCTCGCGGCGACGTTTACGGCATCGCCCAGAATGTCGCCTTGCTCGGCCACGATATCACCCAGATTGATCCCGATGCGAAAGATCATCTGGTTTGCTTCCAACCCGGCTTCGCGTTTGGCGATCGCATCCTGAACGGTCAAGGCAAATCGCACGGCTGCCACGGGCGAGTCGAACTCGGCCAGCAATCCATCACCCAAAAGCTTGATGATCCGACCGGACGCCGCGTCAATTTCCGGCGCTATCAGTTCTTTGCGCAAAGCACGAAGCCTGCGGATAATGCCTTCTTCATCCTCAGCGACAAGGCGGGAGTATCCTACCAGATCTGCCGCCAGGATCGTGGTGAGACGGCGGTCCATCAATCGAATCACTTTTCAAAAAAATGCCAAAAAACAATTATGCGGTATGTTGCCCACACATCAACAATTCTGTGAATTCAGGGCTGTATCGAAGAATGCGCTGTCAAACGTCTTTCCCACAAATCGCAGGGAAAACGTACGCGCCGACCGGGCGAAAAGCGGTGTGACCTAGCGGCCGAAATCGGCGAGTGCTTTGAAGTCGATCATTTTCAGCGTTTCAAGCATCGTTTCAGTGTCGCCACCGGACGCTTTGACCAGTATGCGGCTGTCGACCAGACCGGTCAGTTCGCCGTCCTGAACCATGAATTTCTGCCGCCCCACGCGTTCGATCTTTGCGCCAATCACAGCTGCATTGCCAAGCAGCCCTGACATGGCGCCGACCATGGGATTGTCAGCCATGAAGGTGATTTTGAACGACTCTGCACCGGATTTGGAATATTCGGCCTCGGCCCCGGTTCCGCCGCCCATCATCGTCAGGCTTGCGTTCATCTCGGTGTTGACCTCGCGGGTCCAACCGTCGGGCGCTTCGGGCAGAAACAGCACCAGTTCATCTGTTTTCATCGATTTCAGCAGCTGTTTGGCGTATTCCAGTTCTTCCAGCGCATATTTGATGTCGCCATCCTGATATGCCTCGATTGCGCTGGACAGGGCATCGGTGACATCGTCGGCCTGAACAGAGACCGCCGTCAGCGACAGCACTGCAGCGGTCAGGGCAAAACGGAACATGGAATTCTCCTTTTCAATACGTAACCCTTAATGTGGTAAGATTGTACTGTTGGCCCGGTGCGACGCAAGCGGCTTGGAAACCGGCGGCAATTCGCAGCGTCTGGCAAACGCGTGCTTCCCAAGGCTCGTGTCTTTTGTAAGACTGTCGCTGAAAATTGCGGGATCGGTGATGTAAATGGCGTTAACATCACCTATATAACTGGTATGATTGAGCGAAGGGATGAATTTGATGGCGAATTTTGATGCGTTGGTGCGTGAAAGTCAGGACCAGGTGGCCAAATCACAGTCCGAGATTCAGGCGCTGACATCGCGGATTGAATCCGCGCGGGCCAAGATCGAAGCCGGGGAAGACGCCAGCATCGACATCGAAAACGCCACTCTGGACGACGTGCATGCCCATACCGAGGTGATGAATTCCAACATCGCCGAACTGATCATGGGACTGGACGATGTCACCAGCGCGTTTTCCAAAGACTTCGACGAAATGCGGACCAAAACCGGCTGGGAAAGCTTTGTTGGCATTTTCTCACGCGGCAAATCGGAATCGCTGCGCCAAGAGCGTATGCGCACCGCAAATATCGACGACAAGCTTCAGGATTTGATCGCGAAGTCGGACGTGATTGTTCAGCTTTTGCAAGGTCAGTTGTCGGTGTTGGAAGAACAGCGCACAAAGGTTGAAACCAACCTGACGTCGACGCTGGATGAGCGCGAATTCACGGTCGGTGAACTGGAGGGTGTGCGGGCTGATATCCTTGGGATGGACCCCAAGATTATTGAACTGGAGAACAAGATCTCGGTCGAACAGGACGCTGCCGAGCGCACCAAGCTGGAAACCGAACTGGCCGATCTGAACAAGGCCTATAACGCCATGGTCCAGGACGAGCAGGTCAAGCTGGCCAAATCGCAGACGCTGGAGCGCTATATCGAAAAAGGCAAATCCTGGGTCGACTCGCTGCAAAACCAGGCCGCGACGCAAATGGTGCTGATCAACAAACTGCAGACAGACACGCAACAGCGGGTTGTTTTGTACGATGCGCTGTCGAAATCGTTGAAAACGGCACAGCAGCAGGATGTGGCGCACCGCATCAACGAGATCGGGGTCAAGACTGATCAAGAGGCGCAGACGGCGATGGCCGCCATCGGCACCGCGACCAACCAGAAAATGGCCGACATGCTGGAAGCCCACGAAGACCACATGGTTTTTGCCCGCGACGTGCTAGAGAAGAAAGCCAAGGCGGATGAACGCTTTGCCCGTCGGTTCAGCGAGATTGTCGAGAAGCATGACAAGAACTTGTACGGCGGGTGACGTCGATCATGCTTAAAGATGTTGGTGGTCTTTTCTTAGGGTTGTTGGTCGGCACGGTAGCCGGATACTTGGCCGGTTTGGCGATGGGAGCAAACCACCCACTGCTGACGGCGACCGTCGCGGCAAGCGCTGGGATCGTCCCTCTGTGGATTTTCAAGCGCAAACAACGTGTCCGGCATGACTGATCCAACAGAAGATCACGTCGGCCTGATCGATACCTATGCCTCGCGCCGGTATTTTCGCAAGTTCGAGACGATTACCGGGCATCTGACCCGGGTAGCCGCGACCATGCAGGGCGAAGGCGCGATCACCAAGGACGAGGTGCGCGTGATCACCGGTTACCTGATGGCGCTGACTTATTCGTTCCGGGCACTCAGCATGAAGTACCTGCTGGTCGGGCGCGACACCGGACGGTTCTTTGGCAGCCTTGCGATGGATAAACGCGACAGCGGTTTCCCGGTGGCGGCCGAGCTTTTGACCATGGCCAATGACGCCCAGCAAGCGCAGACGCATCTGGCCAATATGCCGAGCGTGGAGCAATACAAAGACGATATGGTCCGCGAGATCATTGGCGAACGGTCAACCCCGACCCGTCTGCAATTCGCCCTGTCCCAGCGGCTCTACTACGAGGAACTGGCCAAGGGGGATCTGTTTTGGGCGCAGAACGACCCTGTCTGCAACTGGTTGGGTAATCTGGGCGAAAACAGGCGGCGGTTCATGGTGCATTGGGCGGTCTATGACAGCCAGATCAACCTGCCGGTCATCTACATGATGGAGGTTGAGGATACCGGTCGCGTGGCCTTGCCCAAAGACGAACGCCGCTGGCCCGAGGCCCAGGCGCATCTGATGGCGCAATCGTTGGGCGCGCTGAAACTCGTGACCATTGCCAAAGGGTTTGACGAGGATTTTGACGACCTGCATCCCAAACGCCTGCGCCGGATTCATGTCGGCCCGATGTATTCACACGAATACACCGAACAATCCGGTCCGTTGCGGGATGTGCTGGCCGAAGCCCGGGCGCCGCAGGGGCAGGATTGGGCATTGGTCTGGTCGACCGAAGAATTGGAAAGCGAACGCACGGTGGATGAACGTTCCGGGTGGTTCGGAACAGTGGAGCGGGAGATTTTCGCACTTGATCCATTCGGAGGCAGAGGCGGGGAAACCGGTGCGACCCGGACCCAACGATCGATCATTTTGCCGCAAAGCCAGTTTCAGGTGCTGGCCGAAAAGAACCCATCAGGCTTCGCGGACGTTCGGAAATTCGTGGTGGGCGCAGGCGGGCGGGTGCTCAGGTACTGAGCACCCGCCCGCCTGCGCCGCCGCCCAGCGTCTGGCGTAGATTATCTGTGATAATCTGATGGCGCGTTGGGTCATGACGGATGCCTCCGGCGGGAGTATTTGGAAAGAGATGAAGTCTGTATTCGAATTTGGGAGTTATGTCTTGACCTTATCCACCCTGCTGCATGGTTCAGGCTGCACCTTCGGTGTGGACCCAAATGCTGGTTCCGTCGCCGGCAAAATCGCGCCGATGGAAAGATATGACGCTGAAATCTGGCTACAAAGTAAGGGCTTTCGTCAGTTGCACCCGGAGGCGCGGGGGCCTCGGCTCGCAGGGGGGGAATGTCGGGAAGATTTTGATCCATCGCTTTACACAGTGGCGCAATTCGGGTCGGCTTTGGTCCGAGTATGCTTCGATCAAAAGGGCGATGTGATCGTTCTCCAGCAGCCGCACCGTTCGCAAGACTGGCACGAAGCTTTCCCGATTTCTGGAACCAAAATATCCGCAAACACCCAGCAAAGGTTGATCCAATGACGCAATCTGCCGATCAAATGGAACTCCGCGAAGCGGATATCGTCAAGCATTATACTGCGGCCGAAGCAATGCTGGCCGGGTTCGACCATGCGCCCCGCATTGGCAAGGCCGCGGCGCCCGAGAAGACCGAAGAACGGTCTTCCGGCATAGGTACTCGCCGCCGGTTCCGCTCGACCACGCCAGGTCTTGTGACACGGCAGACAGTGCGGCCAGAGGGGGTCCAGCTGATCGCCCGGATCGAAGCTGCGGATGGCGATGACCCACTCGTTTCCCCGGCCCAGGCTGTCACGATGAATGTTCTGCGCCGCGCTCTTTCAATTGCGCTGGCCGTCAGCGACACCTTTGGCGAACAGACGGCGCTTGCCGACCTTAAACGCGCCAATTTGGCGGGTGATCTTCCATCGGCGCGTAAGACCGAGTTTTCCGAACTGCTGGCCGCCGAAGCTTTGATAACCCTGCATGTCTTTGGCAATGCGCTGGCTTACCTGCTGTCCTCGCACATGAGCGAAACCACGGTCGAGGTGGGGGAAGCCGAAGAGGTTCTGACCGACAATGGTCTGCTTGCACTACATGGCGCGCTGTGGGAACTGGACCAGAAGATCGCCCAGCACGCCGGCGACGATGCTCGCCTGATCGCGGCCACCAGCGCCTATGCTGAACAACTGATGGACAAGGCCTCCATGCGGGCGCAATCCGCCTCGCAGCTTGGCCCGTTCAACGGGGCCTCATGGCGGATTGAGGCAGATGATCTGACCATTCGCGGCTTCACCCCCGCGACCAAGGCGAAGTCCACCACGCTGACCATGACGTTCAAGAAACCGAACGAGGTGGTTGGCAACCATATCGCCAAGTACCAGGCGATGAAGCTGTCCAAGATGCTGATGGCCTATGATTTCGACCGCCGTCTGAACCCGTTTGCCGAACTGGGCGGGTTCATCTTTACCTTCATGGGCGATGGCAAGCCGGGCACCGGCAAGACCACGTTGATTCAGATGATGGCGGGGCTGATCAATGATTATTGCCAAAACGCGGGCTATCCGTTCCGCTATCAGAACCTCAGCACCGATAATATCGACAGCTATCAGGGCAAATCCGGCCAGAATGCTAAGGCGTTTATCAACACGATCCTCGACCCCGGCGTGATCGGGTTTGGTACCATCGACGACATCGACCAGCTGGCGGGCAAGCGGGGTGACCGGCAGTCGTCAGCCGGGCAGCTGGAGATCACCGCCGTGCTGATGGAGAGCTTTGCCGGGGCCAATACCGTGGTGCGTGGGAATTGCACGTTCGGGATGTTTTCGAACTATCCCGAGAACGTCGATGATGCGTTGCGCCAGCGGGCGGGTGCGCGGTTTCTGGTCGACGGGCCGCAAACGCGGGATGACTATGTCGATATCCTTGCCCTGTTGATGGGTAAGAACCATGACATCCCGTTGGGCGATCATGATCTGTTTTCCGCCCAAGAGATCAAAAAGGCGGTCGCTGCCAGCTTTGACAGCCATTCGCGCCCGCATGAAGAGGGGCTGATAAAAGTGTTCGAGCGGGTGCATGATCAGGTCGGCACGCTGAACACGATTGCCAAGATGGGCACCTATCTCAAGGCGATCCAGCAGGCGGACGAACGGTTCACGGGCCGGGCGATCAAGAACATCACCGACGCGGTCAAAGTGCGGGCGATGGATTTCGAACTGCCCGATGAGTGGATGGAAGACCCCGAGCTGTTCTTGTTCCGTGACTATGACACCAAAAAGGCGATGATCGAAGAACTGCGCGTGCCGATCACAACCGAGATGGTTGTGCAGGAAATCAACCGCTACGCCGACAGCGAATTCCGCTATGCCGACAAGTCCGATGAGGTGGCGATTGAAACGATGGTCCGCGAGTTCGGTCGTCAGGAAGAGGCGAAGCGGCGGTATGTGGAGGGAGATGATGGGTAAGTACATCGCCTGTACACTTTTCATTCCATTTCTTCCGGAAAGGTTTAGGGGGCTGCCTCTCAAGAAAAGGTTTAGAGCTGCGCGGCTGATTTGGGCGCAGATCGATAGAGCAATTCAACTTGCTTTGTTTGCGACATTTTCTTTTTTTGTAGTGTTATTCGTTTTTGCTTTCTCAAAAGGATGCCCTTCAGGGTCGAGCTGTGAAAGTTCGGGATTTTCCTACTTTTGGAGTGCTAGCCCCAATGAAGTAGGTGACACACTGGCTGGTGTTGCTGGATCCTTGGCCTTCCTTTGGTTGATTGTGACAGTAATGTTGCAGGGCAAAGAGCTTGCAGCTCAAAGAAAGGAGCTGCAACTGTCAAGGAAAGAATCGTCACGAATGGCGACGGCCCTGGAAGCACAAGCGGATGTTTTTCGAGATGAACAACGACAAAGACAAGAGGAAAGAGAAAAACTCGTTCTCGAACAACGTTTGGGATTATTGCGAAACTTCATCGAGACTGAATGCGAGAACTTGGGTTGGTGGTACGTTGAAGAGCCAAATTCTATTGTGCCGCAATTGCATCCATACCCTCTGTTTTCAAGGGATTCTAAATTGGGTGAACTGCCTACAGATGAGTATTTCTGGAAACAGTTTTTGGAGGTGAAGCGACAAACAGAGTACCTTCAATCTGCCGAAGTTGAGATTACTCCAGACAAGCGTCCACCATCCAACTTGCCGTTGTTGCTCGAGGCTTTAGTCAACAATGTTCTGGAGCTTGAAGGAAAGCTGTCGGAAGATCAAAAAGAGCGACTAGAAAAGATCGGCCTACATGGCTTTTCGACAAATCTAAAAAAGCTAATCAAGATGCACATTTGGGGGGAGCCGGAGGTGATCCAACCATGAAACGCCTCATCGAAAACGGCCTGATGTTCGGCAACCTGATCCACGTGGAAAGCCCCGTGTTGATCGACCGCTATAACAGGGCGCTGGAGCATTTGGCGGGCAAGCAGACTGCGCTCAGTGATTTCCACATCGATATCTCGGGGTATTCGCCCGAGGTTGGGGATGAACTGGACGATCATCTGTACCTGAACCACGGCGGGGTGAACCGGCAGTTTATCCTGCTGACGACCGAACAAAAACGCGCGCCGTTGCTGAACGCAAAATTCTCGACCAGCCGGGATATTCTGCGCGACTTTATCCAGGACAACGAAAGCCAGCTGTTTGCCCTGACCGCCACGGATGCGGTGGCGGGCGAGCTGGTGAATTCGGTATTCTCGGTCAGGGATCCGATCCGGCTGTTCGATATCCGCCAGATCACGATCGAGGCGGATACGACTAGCGGCACGCTGAAACATGCCGATCACCTTGCCACGCTGGTTGATCAGTTCAAGGAACAGGAAGACGCCTGGTTCGATGATGTGCTGATCGCCGAGATGATCGATCTGGTTGGCAAATCTGGCGACCTGACCCGCAATCCGGTGCGTCTGAAAACCGTTGATTATGAGCAAGGCAACTTCTGGACCTCGCATTTTGGCGGGTTGTACTTGTTTCAGGATGTCGAACACCCGGCGGTTATCGCTTCGCGGGACAAGCCCGAAGGTGACTTGCCGATCAAATATGTATTCGGTCTGAAAGAGAGCAACCGGATCGCGAAATTCCTTGAGTACAACGATCTGGTCGAACCCATCGTCAAGGCGCGCGGCGTCGATGTCTCGGCGATCCTGCAGCAAAAGATGGACTTTATCGTGATCGATGCTGCCGCCAACGCCGGGCTGGATCTGAGAAACCTTGACCGGAGCGATATGCGCCGGCTGGCCCGCACCAATGCCGAGGTTTTGCCAGAGGAATACCACGGTCTGCGGCGGCTGCTGAACTGGGCTCAATCCGGTGGGACGTGGCCGCGCATCGGGTCCGAGCACCCGGCGTATTTCTATGCGTTGCGCGCGGCGGATACACCGGACCGCGATCTGGTCAACATGCTGCTGGCCGAACTCACGCCGCTGGATTTCCGGCAGATGTTCATTTGCCATAAAGAACTGTTCTATCGCACCTATGCGCGCTGGCCTGACGTCAAGAAAGCCTATGTTGCCGAATTCTTGCGGCGGGAGTATCAGGTGGACAAGGCCGGGGCGCGGGCGGCTTTGTTCGGGCACGAGCCGGATATGTCCGGGACTGAGCCGCAAGAGTCGCCGCGCCCTCAAAAGGATCTGATCCAGCGGGTCGGTCCATGGGGCGCTATCCGGAGGTCCACATAATGGCTTTGTTTCGTCTGCTGATCCCGCTGCTTGTCGTACTGACGGTCGTCTATGTCGGGATTTCGCTGTATTCGCGATGGGTTCGCAAAACCAAACTTGAGGCGCATTGGGACAAGAAGCGGCTGACGGGGGATCGCGAGGCGTTTGTCAAACGGGGGTTGGATAAGTATGACCGGTCCTTGAAGCGCAAGCTGATCCTTGGCGTATATGTCGTGCCCTTTGTGGTGATCGCCAGTATCGTCTACTTCATCAATTACACGTAAAGGCCACATCATGGTTTACCTCAAATGGGCAATTATCCTGATCTTCTGGCTGATGTTCGGAACCGTCCTGCATTACACTTTGCCACAACATGACGTGGCTTGGGTGACGGACACTGAAGTCCGGCGAGTGGATTTTGGCGAAAACTCGATCTTCTGGGCGCATCCTGACACCGGAGAAACGCCGGGGACGGTCAACCGCGATGTCCAGTTCATTCGCACGGTGCGCCCGAATGGCAAGCCGTTTGTCTACCGCAACGAGGATACCGGGTGGGGATGGCCGCCCTATTTCAAGTTTGACACTGACAACCTGCAGACCGAGGCGTCCAAGTTGCGGTCGACCGAAAGCGATCCGAACTGGGTGGTCGTGACGCATTATGGCTGGCGCATTCCGTACCTGACGATCTATCCCAACGCCGTGCGGATCAAGTCGGTCGACGGGCCGGATCATCGCGTGATCAACTGGTTCAATATCATCGTTCTGACGATTCTGGCGGCGCTTATTTATGCGATCTGGGTGCGTTGGCGTCGGTTTCGCGAAAAGCGGATCGATCCGGTTCTGGAAGATGTCGGCGACAGCTTTGATGCGGCTGGCGATGCCATTTCTGAAAGACGTGGCCGGTTTCGCCGGTGGTTGGACAGCTGGCGATCCTAAGCCCGTAACTTCATGGTGCCCAGGCCAAGGTCTGGGCGGGTAATCCCCCCATTTTTAATGGGGTCCAGCCGTAGAATTCAGGCGGCTGCTTTCAGTTTCATTGCGGGTGTGATGC
>NZ_VOGO01000017.1 GCF_007923355.1 Falsiphaeobacter marinintestinus | reverse complement strand
CATAAACCACAACGCATAACTAACGGTGGGTCAAATCTCGGTGAAAATACCGGGTCAGTTCTCAGTGACATTCAACACACTAGGTATCTGAGAGAAAACGGGCGAGGTAGTCGTCGGAATAGTCGACTTCAAGCTCGACCCAGATCGGCAGGTGGTCCGACATCTCGAAGGTCATGAAGTTGGTGGCATATTGCGATGCGAAATCGGCATACGGGGTTTTGCCATAGGCCGAACGCATCGCGGCGTTGATGGGCGCATAGTGCGCGCGGTTCTCGGCATCGGTTATCCGGGTGACGAATTCAGGGTCATCGGGTGCTGCCGGGTCGCGATCTTGCGCAGGGCCGAAGACCGCATTTCGCCAGTCGAACACATCGTGGCGCAAAAGCCGGGTTTTGCGGGTAGAGGCGCCTTTTTCGGTATATGCGATCTGATCGTAGAACTTGTCGCCCTTCATGTTGGTCGCCTCGAAATGTGGGACTTTCATGTCGCTGTCGACAAGCGCCTTCCAGACTTCATCGTCACGGTTTTCAATGTTCATGTCGCCGAGAAAAACAAAGACCTGGTCTTCTTTCCTGGCGCGTTTGGTGAGGGCTTTGGTGATGGCCGTGATCTCTTGCGCGCGCATGTCGAGGTCGTCGCCATAGATGATATGGCTGGCACATAGCGTGAAGCGGAACCAGCCGGACTGGAAGGCGGCGAAGAAAGGTGTGCGGGCGATCTGGCCGCCATCGCTTAAGGCATCCGAGCGGATCACGATTTCGCCGATGACATTGCGAAAGAAGACTTTGTCCTTGTTGTAGACAAAGCCAATACGCTCGTAATTTGCGCCCTCGTGGGTGCCAACATCGGTGACGAAGTAATCCCAGTTCGGTCCAAGCAGCCTCATGAGCCGCTTGAGCGGTCCGAGATCGTCGCGCAGTTCCTGGATCGCGCAGATATCGAAGGTCGAGACGATTTCGGCAATGTAATGGAAACTCTCGTCCAGCCGGGGCATCCCGCCATCAAAGGCACGGATGTTCCAGGAACCGATGATCAGCGAATTGGGGCGTCGCGCCTTGGTGATCGATTGCGCAAGGTCATAGCGCAGGGTCAGGAGGCGGCGGGCGATCCAATCGGCCTTGTTTGGATAGATCGGGTCCGAGTCATAGTCTTTCAGGTCATGGTAAAAGGGCATGGCAATCTCTGGGTTTGAAATGTGGATTGTGAACAGCACAGTATTGCATCTTCAAGTTGACTACGTGTTACCGTGGACCGTCAAGACTGATCGCGTGTCTCTGAAAGCGGTCTTGCAGGATTTCCATTCAGGAAAAGGTTTTGTTCCGCTCCTTCGCGCTTGGGAATATGTAAAATATTTCAACCTTAGGAAATGTCCGAAATGACAGACCGGGCCGCGGCATTATCGGTTAGAGTTTAATGGTCGGGTTGGACCGTCTGGTTTGGCCCTTGCGACGCGGGGGAGGGTTTTGGGCGTCTTGATCGCTCAATCGGGCCTTCCTGACGGAAGCGCGTCTTTACGGGTTGTTATTGAAATTCGTTTTTTATGGATGAGGCTTGGTGTTAAGCCGTGGAGCGCGTTATCATCTTTAAGTGAAGTGATTCTAGTAAATACAACTTTAAGATTAAAACTGGGGAGATCGATGTGAAACAAGTTCTTACCGCTGTGACAGTATTAACCAGTGCCCTTTGTATTGCGAACACCGCTTTGGCTGAAGACTGCGCCGCGCCAGGGCGACAGCCAGCCACGGACAAGCTGATCAACCTGGTTCAGAGTGATACGGTGCTGAAATTCCAGCTTGAGCAATCAATCGCCCTGGGTCAGCGGATCAATGACGACCCGATGACCAACCCTGTGGCCAGTCTGGATGATTATTACGATTTCATCGACGCTTTGGTGACCTACAATCCGCAAAACATCATGACCGGGACGATGAATGACCAAACCAGGGTCTCGATGGACGGCAAGAATTACTGCAACTGGAATATCCTCGACATTCTGGCCTATAGCTATTTCCTTGTTGATCGCCAGCTTACCACCGACCCGCGCGGGCAGATCCAGTTCAGCAACGATACTTTCAGCGAATGGATGCGGGATATCGCCGTGGAATGGGGCAATTACCTGGAAACGCCACCTTCGGCGGTGCATGTTCCCGATTTTACCAGCGACCCGAATTTCTCGTCATGGACCTCGGCCAGCGACCCCGGGACAAGCCCGTGGTATTGCCCGCCAGAGGGCGGATACGGAACATTTCAGGCGTTTTTCACGCGCGAGCTTTGCGCGGCGACCTTTCCCAATGGGTCCCGGCCTGTCCAGGGCTACGATGACCCGAAAACCGTTGTGTCCATCGGGGATTCAACCTCGGCCGGGTATTGGCCGATCACCAATGACGGTAAACTGGTGACCACCTATGATGGCGTTGCCCAGTCGGGCCGGGTGATCAAGGGCAAGCTGTATAGCGACGTGCATGAGTTCGTTCTGGGCGGCGAAGGCGAAACGGTTCTGGAAACCTTCGGCGCGATTGATCCGACATTGTTTGACAATGGGACGTGGACGCATCAGTTTCTGAACGTGAACAACTACCACCGCTTGCATGTGCCCGTGTCCGGGAAAGTCGTCTATCTCAACCATTTGCGGGCCGGAGAGCGGATGAAATCCGGTTGGTCTGCGGCCATCAGCGAAGGCGAAATTTCGTTTTATGATCCGCGCGATACAGCGGATTGGCAGTTCGGCCAGACCCGCATGGTCATCGGGATTGATACCGGGGAACCTTATGGTGTGGTGGTGATTTCACCTATGGGCATGGCGCAGGTCTCGGCCATCCAGAAACGCAATTGGGTGCAGGAAAACGCCCAAGCCTTCAAGGGGCAGGAGTTTGCCAACTTCGCCTTCGGCGGCTCTGATTTTGTGGTGATTTTCGAGAAGAAAGCGGATTTTGTCCTGACCGTCGATACTTTGGCTGAACCGGCACCCGGCGCAGGGGTGAACTATGCAGGATCGCTGCAGGGTGAAAAATACGGCTGCTTCGGTGGTACTCCCGATTGCAGCGCGGTCCCGGGTGGGGCAGATCAGCCGCCAGCGATCACACCGGATCCCTAGGGGTTCATAACCTGAGGTGTTCAGGCTGTTTTCTGGGCACGAAGGGTACCTTGATCAAATCTGTGACAGATGAAGAAAGCCCGCCTTTTGGTGGGCTTTTTCTTTGACCAGCCGGTGCAGGCCTGCAGCCGCTGGCAGCCGGGCATCTGTCGATCCGTTCAGGTGGCCATCTTGGCTGCCTTCACCAGTTCGCTGTAGTAGTTGAGCAGGCTTTTGAACTCTGGCGCGTTGATCGCCTGCGCGGCCCCGAGGTGGTGGCTGACCTTGGCCCAGTCGCTGATCTTACATGCTTCGACCATGGCGGTGACCGGGGCGATGGCGCGCAGGGTGTCAGGCGCTACGGGGTGATCCGGCCCGCCCAGTAGCATCAGGATGTCGATCTTTTCGTCTTTGCCTTTGACGCGCACGTAATCGACTGGCGCGAAGACAAAGCCCTTGGCCGCCGCGTCCCGCGCTGTTTCGCCGCCCACAAGGATCGACAGGCCATAGGTCTTGGTCTGGCTTTCCAGCCGCGCGCCAACGTTCACCTCATCCCCGATGACCGAATAATCAAAGCGCTGCTCTGACCCCAGATTGCCGACACAGCAGATGCCCGTGTTCAGGCCGATGCCAATCTCGGTTGCCGGGTATTTGCCTTCGTTGTTGCGGTTGAACGCCTTCAGCGCATCCAGCATATCAAGCGCGGTCTGGCAGGCGTGCGCGGCGTGATCGGGGTCTTCCAAAGGTGCGTTCCAGAATGCCATGATGGCGTCGCCCATATACTTGTCGATGGTGCCACCGTGGTGGTCGATCACGGCTGTCAGATCGGTGAGGAAAGCGTTGACATAGCTGGTCAATTCCTGCGCATCCATGCCTTCGGCCCGGGTCGTGAAGTTGCGGATGTCCGAGAACAGAACCGTCATCGTGCGCAGTTCGCCACCAAGGCTGAGCATGTCGGGATCGCTGACGATCTGTTTGACCAGATCGCCAGACACATAGTGCCCGAAGGCGTCCCGCACCCAACGCCGGTCTGCACGTTCGCGGATGGCCAGCCAACTGGTGGCCGCGAACAACGACAAAGCGCTGCCGAAGATCGGAAAGCCGGGGTCCAGAAACAAACCCTGGCGCACGAACAGCATGTAGCTGCCGCCAAACACCAGGCCGAGGGTCGCAGTGCCCAGCAGCACCGAGACCAGTGGCGAGAACGCGGCTGCGAAAACACCAAACAGGATGACCAGCGCGGCAAAGACCACGAACTCAAGCCCAAGCGCCCAGTCCGGGCGCTGCAGGAAGGTTTGCGTCAGGATATGTTCGATCAACTGGGCGTTGATTTCGATCCCGGTGATGGCCGGATCGATCGGGGTGGCCTGTAAATCGAACAGCCCCGGCGCCGTGGCCCCGACCAGCATGATGCGCCCAGCGACCTGATCTGGGTCGACAGTGCCGTCAAGGACCTTCCAGGCCGGAATATGTCGTTCGAGCGACGCCGGGCTGTAGTGCAACAGCACCGATCCGGTGGCTGTGGTTGGTATATCGAAAGCGCCGATGCGGATGGCGTTGACGCCGGTGCTTTCATCAAAGGCCTGCTGGCCGCTCGCGTTCGAACTGCGCACCACATAGGTGCTGGCGCCCTGGGCGACCCGCAAGGCTTCGGCGGCAAGGCTGGGGGCAAAGGTGCCATCCGCCAGGCGGAACAGCAACGGAACCTCTCGAACGATCTGGTCGCGGCTGGGAATCCAGTTCAGCGCCCCAAGCCCGCTGGCCGCCTGTGCCAGCGCCGGAAGCGGTTGTTCGGACCCGGTAAAACCCGGCAGAAAGTCCTGCGGACTGTCGCCCGCAAACGCAAAGCCGACCTTGTCACGCAGGATGTCGGTCGCGTCGGTCGTTAGGTCGGGTTCGCTGTTGCTCAGCACGACCCCCAGAACCGATGCAGACTGACCCAAGGCCTGTTCGAACAGCGCATCGCCGTCGGGCATGCCGTCCAGAGCGTCCAGCAGTTTTTGCCGGTCTGGGCCTTTGGGGATCAACTTGGCGATCTGTTCGCCCGACATGCGGTCCGGTTCGGAAAACACAAAGTCGAGCGAGATCGACGCGGCGCCAAGTGCGGTAAGGCGGTCAAGAAGCTCGGCCAGCTTGTGGCGGGGCCACGGCCACTGGCCGATCCGGTCCAGAGACCCTTCGTCGATGGCGACGATGCGCACCGGCAGATCCGGGTCGAAGTCGCGCGGGTGCCAGGATTGAAATTCGTCAAACACAAGGCTGCGGAACTGCACCAGAACCACCGGGTCGCTGAACCTGAGTAGCGCGCCAAACAGCAAAAAGAAGACGGTCGAGGCGGTCAAAGGCAGGCCGCGCTTCAGGATGCGTTTCCAACGCGCCGCCCTGCGGGACCGTCGTGCGCTGCGGGTCGCAGAGGCGTCAGCCGGGTCCGTCATCGAAGCGTAGATCCTTGGTAAAAATGGTTTTTTCAGATGCTCCGCGCCGCGAGATTCGCTTGCAGGACCGTGGGTCGAATATGCCACAGAGGGGTGCAAAAGCTAGGTATTTGAGCATTTGGCCCTCAGAAAAAGGATTGATATATTCGAAAAGCCGTAAATACTTGGCCGCAATTACTTTGCTCCGAATCCTTTCACGGTAGATAAATGCACATATTGAATGGCCGCACTTCGTTCGGTTTTTTTGTCGCCCCGTTGGTGTTTTGCACTGTTGTTTTCCTGCAGGTGCTCAGCCCCGTGCCGGCAACCGCAAACGAGGCAGACGAGACCTCATTCGCCGCGATTCAGGCGCGGCGTGACGTCCTGTTTGACGCCACACTGAATGACCCCACCAATCTGGATATCGCGTTTGAATACGCGATGTTATCGGCCGAAGTCGGCGATTACGAGGCGGCGATTTCCACGCTGGAACGAATGCTGGTTTTTGCGCCGGGGTTGCCGCGGGTTCAGCTGGAACTGGCGGTTCTGTATTATCGGATCGGCGCGACGGACACGGCGCAGTATTATCTGGACGCGGTCAGCCAGCAGGAATTGCCGCCATCGGTGCGGGGCCGCGTGGACGAGTTTGCAACGATCATTGGCAAGCAGTCGCGGCCTTACCGGTTCAGCGGCACCGTGCAGGCCGGGTTTCAGGGGCATTCCAATGCCAATCTGGCCCCCAACCAGGAAGCGATCATCATCGGTGGCGTGCCGATCACGCTGGGCCCCGGTGCATCAGGTCAGTCCGACACCAATTTCTTCGCGCTTGCCCAGCTGCATTTCACCCATGACCTTCCGGGGCAGGGCAGCCTGTTTGAAGTCGACACCACGCTATACACGACAAATTACTTCGACATTAACCGGCTTGACATGAACCTGATCGAAGTCGCCGCTGGCCCGTCATTTAGTCTGGGCCGGTACGGCTGGGACAACTCTCGCCTGGGTGTTTATGGCATCTTCGGCGCGTCAACGCTGGATGGTCATCATTACAGCAGCACGCTGGGGCTGGGCACACGGTTGCGGTCGCAGATCAATGAGCGTGTGTTCCTTGATGTGCTGCTGGAAGGACGGTCCGTCGATTACAAGAACGGTCCGAATTATCCGACAGCATCTTTGCAATCCGGCGAAGCCTATCGCGCTCAGGCGCAGTTCACGGCGCTTCTGAATACCAACCTGTTGACCTTGTTCACTCTGGAGGCCCGGCTTGTCGACGGCGAGCAGGATTTCAAAAGCTATGCGGCCTATGCGATGTCGGCGCGGGCGAATTATTACTTCACCGGGTATTCCGGCGGGATTCTGGCGGATAACGCGCCCTGGACCCTGTCGTTTGCCGCCGGCGGATTGATGCGCGACTATGACGGACCGGACCCTTTTATTGATCCAATGAACCGGCAGGATGACAATGCCTATTGGATAGAAGCCAGCCTTGGCATCCCGCTGGAGAAAGATTTTTCAGCTTATATTACAGGCCAGTACCTTGGGCAAAATTCAAACTACGCAACGCGGGATTACGAAGGTGCGATCCTGACGTTCGGCGTTTCAAAGCGGTTCTGACACATGTTCAAATTGATCCCCACATCCCCCGCTCATCCGATCATTCTGGCCGGTCTGATCGCCTGCACCGCCTTTGGGACGGCCATGGCTGAAACCCGGGTTGGCGTGTCATCTGCGGTGAACCGCGCGTCCACACTGGAACGCGGGTCGGCCCAGCGGACCATCGTTGTGGGCGACAATATCAACCACAAGGACAAGATCATCACCAGCAAGGCCGGGTTGACGCAGGTGTTGTTTGTCGACGGATCGACCTTTACCGTCGGGTCCAATTCGCGCGTTGTGATCGATGAGTTTGTCTATAATCCGGCCAATGGCAGCGGGTCGTTGGTCACAGAAGTAACGCGCGGCGCGCTGCGGTTCGTTGGCGGCAAGCTGAGCAAGAGCAAGGCCCCCGTGCAGTTCAAGACGCCGGTGGGCATTCTGGGTGTGCGCGGCGCCATTTCCGAGATCGATCTGAGCCCGGATTGCCTGTCTGGCAAAGATTGTCCGGTCATGATCGCAAGCCTGATTTTCGGCAATGAAATGACGCTGACCCAGACCAACGGGCGCAAGCGCCGGGTCTATCAGGCGGGTTATGCCATCGTCGTTTACAAGAACGGCAAATCCAAGATTGTGCCGCTGGCTTCGCTGAAACGCGGCAATGTCCAGCGTCGTCTGGCCGGTGATCCCAATCAGAGCGGCGGCGCGGTCCGGATTCCGACCGAAGAGGATGTGGTCAAAAGCCGGATCCCCGAGAAGAACTCGGGGCGTGCTCCGTTTGTGATCCGCCCCCGTCCCCGGCCCGAGGTTGTGGCCACCGCGCTGGCCCCCGATCAGGACACACCGGGCATCGGTGATCTGACGCTGGCGTTGGGGGTAATTGTGACCGAACAGGCGCAGAACGATTTTGTGCGGGGTCAGATCGAAATGGGTGAACCGGTGGATCCGGAAGAGCCGATCCTTGAACGGGGCACGTTGTCTGGCGTCTTCGGGACGCCTCCGTTTTATACGACCGACAATGGTGTAGCGACGGTCGGCTCACCATGGTCGGCAAGCATCGTGACGCGTGTGGCTGACTCCGTTTTGCCGGTCACACTGTTGGAAACCTCGGCCGGGAATCCGGTTGCGGTCGAGATCGGGGATCTGACATTTTCCTATCCGACCGCCGAGGGCGAAACACCGATCGAACCGACGTTCTCGGAAGAATATCAGGTCAACGTGAATGGTGGCACCATCCTGCGCGGACCAAGCGGTTTTGCCCTGTATTATCTGGCGTTGGACGACGTTGAGACCGAAGATCCGTCATCACTGTATGTTGTCGTCGGCACGCCAACCTCGCGCGAAGTGTTTTACCCTGCCACCGCGAATTCGCGTGCCGCCCAAGTCAGAACATATACCTTGGGTGAAGATTATGCCCGGACCACCCGTGGAATCGTGTCGGATGTGGCTTTGCTCAATCCCGAGGTGGCGCTGAGCTTTGGCAATGCGTTTTTGTCTGCTGCGGCTGAGACGCCGTTTTATATGGTCGAAAAAACCAATGTGACGACGTCGACACATACCCTGTATGGTGCCTTGCGCATTGAGGGGCAGGGGGCCGCGCAGCGGTCGATGATCGTGAGCGACGCAGGCATTGTGTTCGGAAGCCTTGCCAATACCGGTGAAGATGCCCTGGGCGTTGGCGGGACGCGCCGTGGATCTTACCGGTTGTCCTCGACCGACGAGTCCGTTTTCATGCGCGGCGGCACCGGATCAGTTCTGGTTGACAATGCCGACATCACGACCGCGATCACCGGTACGAATGCCGAAGTTTTCGTGTATTCTTCGGGTATCAGCATTGGTCTTGCGCGCAACAGTTTCCGGGACGAAAGAGAATTTATTGATGTGACCTTGTCGGATCCGCTTTTGGCACCGACGTTTGGCGATCAATACAGTTCAATGATGGTGCCGACCATTCTGTCCAGCCAAGAGGCCCTGTCAGGCTTTGACCGGCAACTGGACAACCAAACACGTTTTGGCTATGCCGCTGGAATGACGGAATCTGCTGACGGATCGATCACTCCGTTCCGCTCGCGTACCTATACCGATGTTGAAATGCAGTTTGACGCCGCAAGTTCCGAATTCGGCGGTCTTATCGCGACGGCGGACGTCACAAATGCAGATCCGTTGGTCGCTGGCTATCAGTATGCGTTCGGGTTTGATGTGACTGACACTTTCTTCGAAGCCGCATCCGGTCGCGCGGTCTATCTGGACGATGACCGGTTCGCTGCGAACTCGACCGGTCCGGGGAACAGCCAGGGGGGCAATACCACCCTTCTGTTCACCGAAGATGGCCCGGCCATATCGCATCAGCCGACAACCTCGCTCACACCGGCCGATCCGGGCACATATGTGGTGTCGTCCGGGCTTGCCCCGCAGCCCGAACTGTTCAGCGCGGCGGATGTCACGCCCTGCAACTGTGACTACATGAACTGGGGCTGGTGGGGCACGCAGACCCAGTTCCAGGATGCCTCGCTTCCGGGGGGCAGCCGGACAGATTTCGTACATCTGGGAACATGGGCCACCGGTGACATTCCGACTGCGGCCGAGTTGCCGACAACAGGGTCGGGCACGTTCCAGGGCCATGCCATCGGCAATGTCGCCAGATCTACGGAAGGCGGCGTTGCGCAGTATGTCGCGGTCGGCGATCTGGCGATGACCTATGATTTCGGAGAGCGCACCGGCTTGCTGAGTATCGACAACTTCGACAATCGAAGCTTCTCGGGCACCATGACAGGGGCCGCTGCCGACAACCGGTTCGGCGGTGCATTGTCCGGATCAGGATTGGCCGGGCAGGCCGCCGGATCGTTTGCACGCGGCCCGGCCAGCGTGGCGCAAGGCGTTCTGGGCACGTTCAACGTCGGAAGCGGCGGCTATAGCGCCACCGGCACTTTCATGGGCTCGCAGTAAGCCGCAGCACCGGCTCACCCCTTGATATCAGGGCAAACCATGCCCAACTAGGTCCAAGTCTGTTCATCAGGCTTGGTGCCTGTTCTATGGCGGATAGAGACCCTGTCACTAAGGCACGATCAGAAAATCAGTCGACTAAATCAATTAAAGTGATTTATTATTGACAAAAGGGGCCAATCTCGGCGAGAGACGGGATTACCCCATCACCCCAACCCTCCGGACGTCCAATGATACATGATCAACGACACAGCGCTTGGGACGAAATCCACGTTTCGACCGACTCGGCGCGGGGATCGAACCAAAGCGGATTGCGGGCCCATAACGAACGTCTGGTTCTGACGCTGATCCGCCGGATGGGCCCTTTGGCCAAGGCTGAAATTGCGCGGCTGACCGGGCTGTCAGCACAGACGGTGTCTGTCATTATGCGCGCGTTGGAGGCCGATGGGTTGCTTAAGAAAGGCGCTCCGATCCGCGGCAAGATCGGGCAGCCGTCGATCCCGATGGATCTGTCGCCGGACGGGGCCTATTTCCTTGGACTGAAGATCGGGCGCGGCAGTCTTGAACTGGTTCTGACCAACTTCCTTGGCGACGTCATCGGGCGTGTGCGCAACGCGCTTCGGTTTCCGTCGCCGGACGATGTCGTACAGTTTGCAAATGCGGCCATCACCGAACTGACGGGCCAACTGTTGCCCAAGCAACAGGCGCGGGTCGCAGGTCTTGGCATCGCGCTGCCGTTCCGGTTGTGGGACTGGCCTGCCATGCTGAGCGTCGAGACGTCAAACATGGAAGGCTGGCGCGATTGCGACATCGCCGCCGAGATCGCACAGAGCTGGAATTTCCCGGTCTACATGCGCAACGATGCCTCGGCTGCCTGCGGGGCCGAACTGGTGTTCGGAGATCAGAACAAGCCCGAGGATTTTCTGTATCTTTATGTCGGGTTCTTTGTCGGGGGCGGTCTGGTGCTTGACAACACGCTGTACTCGGGGCGCACCGGAAACGCGGCGGCGCTGGGGTCGATGCCGATTGGCGGGTTGGGGGCAGGGATGCAGCAACTTGTCGATGTCGCGTCTTTGGCGGTGCTGGAAAAATCACTGATCGAACACGGGCTTCCAGCCAAACTGATCTGGGGCGGACCGACGGACTGGGCAATTCCCGATGCCATTCTGGACATCTGGCTGACCAACGCCGCCACGGGGTTGGCCAGCGCCATCGTGTCTTCATCCTGTCTGATCGATTTCGAATGTGTGGTGATCGACGGCTGGATGCCTGCCGATGTGCGGGCCGAACTTACCGCGCGCACGGCCCGGATGCTGGACCAGACCCAGGTTGCCGGAATTGAAGTGCCGGACATGCGCGAAGGCACAATCGGCAGCGATGCCCGGTGCCTTGGTGCGGCCAGCCTGCCCTTGTCTGACCGTTTTCTGGTCAACCGAAACGCCATTCTGAAAGGATAGCGCAATGATTTTGTGCTGTGGAGAAGCCCTGATTGACATGATCCCGTCCCCCACCGACAGCGGGCGCGACGGGTTCGTGCCGCATTCGGGCGGAGCGGTGTTCAACACGGCCATCGCTTTGGGTCGGTTGGGCGTGCGGACCGGGATGCTGACCGGCGTATCGACAGACGTGTTTGGTCAACAGCTGTCTGCGGCTTTGGCGGCCAGCCATGTGGACACGGCGCATATCATCACGTCTGACCGACCCACGACGCTGGCTTTTGTGCAACTGACCGACGGGCACGCAACCTATTCGTTTTTCGACGAAAACTCGGCCGGGCGGATGCTGGCGCCAGATGACATGCCAGAGCTGTCATCCGAGGTTTCGGCGCTGTATTTCGGCGGGATCAGCCTGGCATGCGAGCCGGGTGCCGACGCCTATCTGGCGCTGCTGGAACGCGAAGGCGATACCCGGGTTGTCATGATCGATCCGAACATCCGACCCGGCTTCATCGCCGACGAACCGCGATATCGCGCACGGTTGGACCGGATGATCCGCAAGAGCGACATTCTGAAAATGTCGGATGAGGATCTGAACTGGATCGTGTCCGAGCCGCTGTCCCTGAACGAAAAAGTCGAGAAGATGCTTGAGATGGGCCCCGCGCTGTTGATCCTGACGCGCGGCGGGGCAGGGGCAACCGGTTTCCTGTCGGACGGGACCGAAGTCAATGTATCCGCCCAGCGGGTTGAGATCGTCGACACGGTCGGGGCTGGCGATACCTTTAATGCCGGGGTGATGGCGAAACTGTCCGAACTGGGGCTGTTGTCCAAGCCTGCGCTGTCTGGCCTGTCGGCTCAGGACGCCAGCGCCGCATTGGGTTTTGGCGCGCGGGTTGCTGCGGTCACCGTATCGCGCGCCGGGGCAAATCCGCCATGGGCCGGAGAGGTCGCCGGGGGCGACTGATCACAGGTCAAAAGCCTTTGGGTCATGTGCCCGGGGTCAATGACACCAGATCGCCAAGCTTACGCATTTCTGCGCGCACCCGCTGTTTGTGGGTCTCAAGCGACATGTCGCTGTCCCGGATATAGTCGTGAAAACGGGCGTTCCAACACCTGTAGGCGACACTGGCAAGGAACGCGCAGTTGCGCTGGGTCTCGGCTGTGTCGGCCCCGATGGCGGCACACAGAAACTTGCCGATCTCATCCACATGATAGGCTTCGATTTCGGCGAACATCCTGACAACCGGGCTGTCGGGGTTGCGGATATTCGTCGCCTCGGCGTACCGCCAGATCCGTTTCCCGGCCAGTTTCATTGTCAGCTCAGCGTAGATGCACAGCATATCGCCCAACAATTCACCCACGCCGACGCCTGGTTCGGGGCGCCACGACTGCATGAACACCCGGCCGTCTTCATGAATCTCCAACACCAACGCCACGATCAGTTCGTCTTTTGAACCGAAATAATTGAACACGGTTGGCGCCGAAACTTCGGCCATTTCGGCGATCTTGGCGACGGTCGTTTCTTCGTAACCATCTGTTTCAAATAGATCTTTCGCAGCATCCAGAATCTCGCGCCGACGGCGTGATTTTTGACGTTCGCGTAGTCCGGTTGGGGTGCTTTCAACGGCTGCCATGGATCAAGGATATTTTTCTTGAGCACGAAGTAAAGTTTTTACTGGAATAAAAAATTATGTTGACTGAATTCGCGCCGACCGTAGGCTTTCAGCGTGGGATTCCTTTCGGGATAGCAAGACATGATCGAAATTGATGGCGTTTCCAAGGTCTTCGGATCGGGGGTTCAGGCCTTTACCGCGCTGGACAATGTCAGTGTCACGATCCGCGAAAACGAATTCTTTACGCTGCTTGGGCCGTCAGGCTGTGGCAAGACCACGCTGCTGCGCACGATTGCCGGGTTCAATGCCCCGACCAATGGCGCGGTGCGGCTGGACGGGCAGGATCTGGTCTCGTTGCCGCCCTACAAGCGCCCGGTGAATACGGTTTTCCAGAATTATGCGCTGTTTCCACATATGACCGTGGCTGAAAACATCGGCTTCGGGCTTGAGATGCTGAACCGGCCAAAGGCCGAGATTTCATCGACCGTGGATCAGATGCTGGATCTGGTGCAGATGACCGCGATGGCCGGGCGGCGCACGTCTGAAATCTCGGGTGGTCAGCAACAACGCGTTGCTCTGGCCCGTGCGCTGGCGCCCCGGCCCAAGGTCCTGTTGCTGGACGAACCGCTGTCGGCGCTGGATTACAAGCTGCGCAAGGGGATGCAGGTCGAACTGAAGCGGTTGCAGAACGAAACCGGCATCACCTTTGTGTTCGTCACCCATGATCAGGAAGAGGCACTGTCGATGTCCGACCGGATCGCCGTGATGAACCACGCGCAGATCCTGCAGGTCGGCAGCCCGCATGAGATTTACGAACATCCCTCGGAACGCTTTGTGGCCGAATTCATCGGGGAAACCAATTTCCTGATCGGCACGGTGACACAAGCAGATGAGACGCAAGGCAGTGTCGCGCTGGACGCAGGAGGCAATATTGTGGCCCGTCTGCCGCAAGGTGAAGGCGGCATGGGGCAGGTGACCGTTGCCGTTCGGCCCGAGCAGGCGACGTTCTGCGCGCCTGACAGCGGTGAGGCGACCGTATCGGGCACGGTGTCGAACGTTGTGTACCTTGGCACCGACACGCATTTTCACCTGACGTTGGATGATGGCAATCCCTTTGCCCTGCGGCTTCAGAACACGCCGGACAATTCGGTTCAGCAAAAGGTCGGCGACCGCATCGGCATCGCAATCGCGCCCGGTGTCGCGCAGGTTCTGAAGGATTAAGGGATGGCCGACGCGACGTATACCCGACCCTTCAGTGAACGGTATTCACATTGGATCTTGCTGTCACCGGCGCTGCTGATCCTGTTTGTCGCGGCCTTTGGCCCGCTGTTCATCGTCCTGATCTATAGCTTCCTGACAGCTGGTGACTATGGCGGCGTCGTCTGGAGCTTTTCGACCGACGCGTGGTTCAACGTCTTCGCCGAACGCGACATGTTCGACGACACGCTTGGCTTTGCCGATGCCCATCTGGCGATTTTCTGGCGGTCGTTCCGATTGGCCGCCGTGACCACGGTGGTGGCGCTGATATTCGGTTTTCCCACGGCCTATTTCATTGCGACCCGACCGCCAAAGCAGCGCAACCTGTGGATGCTGCTGATCATGGTGCCGTTCTGGACCAACCTGCTGATCCGCACCTTTGCGATCATGGAGCTGATCCGCAACGAAGGTGTCGTGAATTCGCTGCTTATGGCGATGGGCGTGATCAATGAACCGATCCAGATGCTGTACACCGACTTCGCGATCATGATCGGAATGCTGTACGTGTATCTGCCGCTGATGGTGCTGCCGATCTATGCCTCGCTTGAACGGTTCGATTTTGCCTTGGTCGAAGCGGCCTATGATTTGTACGCCAACCGGTTGCGGGTGCTGTGGCGGGTGATCCTGCCGGTAACCAAACCGGGCATTATCGCCGGGTCGATCCTTGTGATGATCCCGGCGCTGGGGGCTTATGTGACCCCGCGCGTATTGGGCGGTGGCAAGCGGATGATGCTGGGCAACCTGATCGAATTGCAGTTCGGGCAGGGGCGCAACTGGCCGCTTGGGGCCGCACTGGCCATCGTGTTGCTGATCATCGTGACGGCCTCGATGATCTATTACGTTCGGGCCGCCGGAAAAGAAGGGGCCGGGCATGGCTGATCGCGGGTTTGACGTTCAGAAACAGCGCGGCTTTACCACCATTGCGTTGGCCTGTTTCGTGCTGCTGTACACCCCCATCGTGCTGCTGGTGATGTATTCGTTCAACGTCGGCACCTCGATCGCGATCTGGGAGGGGTTTTCGTGGCGCTGGTACGTCTCGGCCTGGGAAAACGAACAGGTCAAGGTGGCGGCTTTGCGCTCGCTCTATCTGGCGGTCGTCGCGTCTTTCGTGGCGACCTCGGCCGCCGTTTTGGCGGCACTGGCCACCACGCGCCGCCCGGCATACCGGGGTCAAACCGTGGTCTTTGCCATCATCAACCAGCCCCTGATGGTGCCCGAGATCGTGACGGCGGTGGCGTTGCTGATCTTCTTTGCGCTGATCAAATCCTTCACCGGCTATACCGGCGGCGCGTTTCTGTTTGTCGCCCATTCGGCCTTCTGTATCCCCTTTGCCTATATGCCGATCCGCGCCCGTCTGCAGGGGATGGATCTGACGCTGGAACAGGCTGCGGCGGACCTTTACGGAACCCCGCTGCGGGTGTTTCGCAAGGTGACGCTGCCGCTGCTGTGGCCGGGTATTCTGGCCGGGGCGATGCTGGCGTTTGTGATCTCGCTGGATGACGTGGTCATCACCGAATTTGTAAAAGCTGCCGGTCAGGATACACTGCCGACCTATATGCTGGGCCAGCTTCGACGGTCGGTCACGCCCGAGGTGAATGCCATTTCAACCGTTCTTCTGGCGATCTCGGTCACGATGGTCGTCATCTATTTCATCCTTAGTCAGCGCAAGAACTGACCAACCTCCACCCATCCAACAGAGGATTTCCCATGAAGAAAACTGCAACCGGAACCCTGACCGCGCTGGCAATGGCCGTCGCGGCCCCAGCTTTCGCCGAAGGCACGCTGAACATCTATAACTGGGGCAACTACACCAACCCTGAGCTGATCGAAAAGTTCGAAAAAGAACACGACGTTGCCGTCACGATCACCGATTATGACAGCAACGATACCGCGCTGGCCAAGGTGCGCGCGGGCGGCCACGGCTTTGACATCGTGGTGCCATCGGCCACCTATATTCCGATCTGGATCGGCGAAGGTCTGTTGATGGAGACCCGCCCGGACGAGATGTCGAATTTTTCCAACGTCGCGCCAAACTGGGTTGATGTGGACTTCGATCCGGGTCGCAAATACTCGGTGCCGTGGCAGTGGGGCACGGTGGGTCTGACTGTGAACACCAGCGTTTATGGCGGCGATATCAACACCTCGGCGATCTTCCTTGATCCACCGGATGAACTGAAGGGCAAGGTCAACGTGGTGCCCGAGATGTCGGACGTCATGTTCCTGGCGATCAAATACGCCGGGGGCGAGCAGTGTACGACTGACAAGACCATTCTGCGCCAGGTGCGCGACACGCTGGTCGCCGCGAAAGAGCACTGGATTTCGCTGGATTATGGCACGGTCGAGAAATACGCCAAGGGCGATCTGGCCGCCGGTGTGAACTGGAACGGATCGTCCTTCCGCTCGCGCCTGCAAAACGAAGACATCGCGTTTGGCTATCCGAAAGAGGGCTTTCCGATCTGGATGGACAACGTCGTGGTGCTGGCCGACGCCAAAAACGTCGAGAACGCCAAGCTGTTCCAGAACTTCATCATGACGCCTGAAAACGCCGCGCTGATTTCGTCCTTTGCGCGTTATGCCAACGGCATCACCGGGTCGGAAGACTTCATGCCAGCCGACATGGGCACGGCACCCGAAGTGGTAATCCCGGCCGAGTTTGCTGCCGCTGGCGAAGTTGGCAAGACCTGCCCGCCTGAGGTGACCAAGATCTACACCAAGATCTGGCTGGAACTTCAGAAGTAAAGACCGACCGCAGCGGCCTCGGGGTACCCGGGGCCGCTGCCACCTTGACAGGAGCCTGCCCCGTGACCATCGCGCCCGACCTCGTGATCCTGAACGGATCGCTGCTGACCTTTGACCCAACCCGGCCCTCGGCCCAGGCGCTGGCCATATCCGGCGGGCGCATTATGGCGCTGGGCGACACGTCTGACATTCGCGCGCTTTCAGGTCCGGACACGCAGGTCATTGATGCTGCCGGTGGCACGGTTCTGCCCGGGTTCATCGACAGCCATGTGCATCTGTTCGGCGGCGCGGCCGAACTTGAGATGCTTGACCTTATGGGCTTGCGCGGCGCGGACCGCCTGCAAGCCGCGGTGCGCGAATACGCGGCTGGCCGCCCGGATGATCCGCTGATCATGTGCGTCGCGGCCTATTATGACATCATGGAACCCGGCGTTGCCGCCACCCGTCACGATCTGGACCGGGTTATGCCCGACCGCCCCCTGGCGCTGATGGCGTCGGATCATCACACGGTCTGGGCCAATACGGCTGCCCTGGAAAAGGCCGGCATCCTGCAGGGTGGCGACGTGCCCGAAGGGGCCGAGATCGTTATGGCTGCTGATGGCACCGCCAATGGACAACTGAACGAGGCAGGCGCGTTCGGCCCCGTCCTGTCGCTGTCCGCGATGGGCGGGCGTGATCTGCTGGGCTATGTGACCGGGGCCGATCCCGAACCGGCGGCCACCGCCAAAGAACGCGCCCATGACAAAGAGGTCATCCTGCGCGGGCTGAACCATTGCGCCGCGCATGGTATCACCGGCCTGCACAACATGGATGGCAATTTCTATCAGCTGGAACTGCTGGCCGAACTTGAGGCCGACGGTCGTCTGCCAATGCGCGTGCAGGTGCCGATGCATCTGAAGAATTTCGACCCGCTGGACCGGCTTGCAGAAGCAGATGAAATGCGGCGGCGCTTCACCTCGGACAAGGTCTGGTCGGGCCGGGTCAAGATGTTCATGGACGGCGTTCTGGACAGCTATACCGCCCTGATGCTGACACCGTATCCCGGCAAACCGGAGTCGCTTGGCGATGCCGTGTTCGAGGCCGATCATTTCAACGAAGCCTGCATCCGCGCCGATGCGATGGGTCTGCAGATCAGCGTGCATGCCATCGGAGACGGGGCCGTGCGTCGGACGCTCGACGGTTATGAGGCCGCGCGCAACGCCAACGGGCCGCGCGACAGTCGCCATCGGATCGAACATGTCGAAGTGATCGACCCTGCCGATCTGCCTCGCATCGCCGCACTGGGCGCTGTTGCGTCCATGCAGCCTTTGCACTCGCCTGCCGGGGGGCTGTTCGACCCCTATGCCGCAGGCGATATCCTGACCGAAGACCAGATCGCCCGCGCCTTTGCGTGGCGCGCCATTCGCGACAGCGGCGCTCGCATGTGTTTCTCGACGGACTGGCCGGTTGTGCCCGTTGATGTGATGCCATCCGTCGCAGGCGCGGTGTTCGGCGCCGACCTTCCCGCGCCCTGGCTGGACAACCGCCAGTCGCTGCACGACACGCTGGCGTCCTATACCCATGACAACGCATGGGTTGAGTTTAACGAAGGCTGCAAGGGCGCCCTGATCCCGGGCTATTTCGCCGATATCGCTGTGATGGATTGCGATCTGTTTCAGGCCGATGCCGACACCCTGTCAAACGCCCGGCCGCTGGCCACGATTTGTGCGGGCGAGGTTACCTATCAACCCTGAGAATCCGAAGGGACAGCGCGGGGGCGGTGAGACTTTAAGTCCCGACCACCGCACATTTGGACCTACCGGACAATCCTGTATGCGCGATGGCCGGGCATCACCTTAGTCCATGGGGGGACTGGTGAAGGACGGGCTGGGGTGCGATGCAAACATCTGGAACAGGGGCTCGCTGGGGATACGAGTACGGCCCGATGTTCCTGTCGACAAAGCGACCTTACAACCCATCATGAGAAACTCAGTGTCGGTCTGACATGTTGGACGTCTGGCACTGGCGGCCATGACGGCAGAAGATGGCATGGAACCACAACAGTTGAAATCACGTTTCCGTGACTTGATCTGATCGTGATCCATGGCCCAAGGTGAAGCATAAGGCACTTATTTTACTCCCCCTTTTTTTCAAACAGCCTTGCGAGTCTCAAGAATGGGTAAATATGTTGCTCTTTAGAAATGTGATTGCCAGATCTATCAAAACGTTATTTGTGATATAGGGTATCGTTAAAATGAATTTCGCGACCTTTGACCTGAATCTGCTGCGTGTGCTCGACATGCTTTTGCGTGAGGGATCGACTGTGAAAGCGGGCGAACGGCTGGGCCTGTCGCAGTCGGCAGTGTCCGGTGCGCTGGCGAGATTGCGGCACGCTTTGCAGGATCCGTTGTTCGTGCGTCAGGGCAACCGGCTGGTGGCCACAGACTTTGCCCGGAACATTGCTCGCCCGCTAGAGGACGAACTAAACCGCCTGCAGTCTCTGCTGTCCCCGGCGCAACCCTTTGATCCGGCGACGGAATCCGGAAACTTCAAAATCACCGGCAGCGATTTTTTCGCCGATCTTCTGATGCCGGATCTTGCCGCAGAGATCGGGCAGGTCGCGCCGGATGTGCGGGTGCAACTGGTTGATCTTGTCCCCAATGATTACCTGAGCAGCCTTGAACGCTATAGTGCGGATCTGGCGTTGATCCCGGATCAGACGTTGCCCGACTGGATCGACAGTTGCCCGTTGTTTCACTCAACCTTTGTCACCATCGCCCGGCGTGGAAATCCACAGATCGCCGAAAGCGGCATCAAACCGGGTGCGACACTACCGCTGGATCTGTTCTGCGACCTTGGCCACGTTTTGTTTTCCCCCGAAGGCAATCTGGGCGCGATGGGCGATGCGGCGCTGGAACAGGTTGGCCGGGCGCGCCATGTGTCGGTCACCCTGCCGGTGTTTTCCGGGGTCTGCCGGGTGGTCAGCAACAGCGATCTGATAGGTCTGATCCCGCGCCAACTGGCCGAGCGGGTCTGCATACAATTCGGGATCGATACGTATCTTCCCCCGATACCGCTTGAACCGCCGCTGATCATCGCGTGCTGGCACAAACGGGTCAGCAACGCGCCGTTCCACGCCTGGATGCGCAACCGTGTGTTTGATCTGCTGCTGCCCCTGAACGCAGGCGAAGCGCCGCTGCCGTGATCGTGGACCAGACGTGGTGAGCATTCAGCCCTGCCTGTCAGCGCGACGGCATGGCGGCCGGACGTGTTCATGTGACGTCTGACATATCGGGGAAGGTTTAAACGCATTGGGCCGGCCCTGAAACAGGACCGGCCCAAAGTTAGCATGGTAAAGGGATCAGGCGAAAAGCAGTTCGTCCTGATAGAATGTAAGTTCCGGCGCTGATGCAGGTTCGCTTGCGCTTGCCAGCGGGAAATCGAAAGGCGACATGGGGGCCGCAACAGTTTCGCTTCCAATCAGGATCCCGGCACCACCGAATGCCAGACCGGCGACGGTTTCAGCCTTGTGCCAAACTTCGTCGTCCAGGCTTTGTTCTTCCTGTGCGACGAATTCCACAGTTGCCGAGGTGCCGTCGTCCGACATTTCTGTGATCCGCAGCACGGCAGGGTCCCGACCGTTCATGGTGTTCATCGAAGCCGAGACCAGCACATCGGTGCCCAGGCTTGCGTCGAACGTGAACGAGTCGCCATTATGGCCAACCGCGTCTTCCATCGAGAAGGCTTGCGAAGCAACGCCGCCCCAGTCGATCAGGTTGTCAGCACTGGCGGCGTCAATGGCCACCCAGCCAACCACTTCGGCGTCATGGAAGCCGTCGCTGGCTTCTTCTTCCTGAACCGCGAATTCAAACCCGGTCGAGGTGACGTTACGAGCCCGGACAATTGCCCAGTCCATGCCGTTTGCGGTTTGGAGCTGCACCATAACGTTCGGGATTTCGTCGAATTCCTGATCGAACGTAACGGTATGCACACGGCTGGTTGCACCGGCTGTGACATCAACTTCACCGACTTCAACACGGGTGCCGTCATCCAGCGTCCAGTTGCCTTCTTCGAAGGTCAACAGGCTGACAGATTCCGGAACGTGTCCGCCATCAAGATAGTCGGCCTCTTCGGCATACATCGAGACTTCAGAGCTTGTGACATTGGTGATCGTCACGGTTGCCACATCGTTCCCGTTCATCGAGATCGGTGACGCAAAGACCACAGCGTTGCTGAAGGTCGCGCCATCCTGGAAGCCGACCGTCACGCCATTGCTGCTGACGCCGTCAACCTGCTGAACCGTGCCGATATAGTCCGAGATGTATTCGATCACGAGTTGGATGTCATAGATCTTGGCCGAGTCGCTGCGGTCGCCTTTCAGATAGACCGATGTATCGAAATAATCCTGTGTCAGGTTCACGCCATTTGGCGATACAGCGGACAGGATCAGACCTGTGGGCATCGCATCGCCAGAGCCGTACATGCCGTTCACGTCGGACCAGCCTTCGTCGATGATGCCATCGGCGTTCTCGTCCAGACGCGTCGGGTCAATCGACATCCAGCCCATGCTGTTGGCCAGCGGTGAATCGCCTTCCCAGTCCAGCAGGTTCAGGGTGGTGGTGATGAACTCACCGGTTTCATACTTGATGTTGTCGTGCTGGAACGGCGGTTGGCTGTTCTCAATCAGCGGCACTTCAAGACCGGGCAGATCCTGACCGAACTTGTTCGGCGTCAGGCGCCAGCGCGGGCCCGAGACCAGATCGGATTCGTGATAACCTTCTTGCGCGGCTTCTTCTGCGCTGCGGAAGCTGACGAAGTCCTGCTTGTATGGATCATCCGAATACTTGTCATAGGACCATTCGAAGGGCTCACGATCAATGGTGGTGTACCAATCGACGGTATAGCCTTCGGCCAAGTCTGCAGTGTCAAATGGCAGATCGGCGGCTGCATTCAGTTCGGCCAGCGATTCATCTTTAAAGACCGTGCCAATCGGATTGCCGTCTGCGTCTTCGTTGCGATACCCGACAAGAACACCGTCCGGGTTGAACACCGCGATGCCACCGGCGGCCATGTCGACTTCGCCAGCTTCGGTCAGCTTGAAATAGCTGGGCAGCGCATCGCCTTCCCCATTGTAAGAATCCCGGATCGACACCCAAAGTGTGTTTTCGGCATCATCGGGGTCGGTCACGATATAATAGGACGGCAACCGGCCAATCGCGGCTTCGTTTTCATAATCTTCGGGACGAACCTGATCGTTCGGGTTGTTGGTGATGTCGTGGGTGATGACCAGATGCGCCTTGGTGACGATAAAGCCTTCGGCGTCGCCTTCCAGGCTGTCTGCGATGCCATTGTCGTCAGCATCGGCTGTCCACTCTTCCGGCAGGTCCAGATGCACTTCCATGCGGATGTCATTGGGCCGCTTCACGGCTGTGCCCCAGCGATACAGCAGTTTGCCGTCGTCCTTGACCGTCACCGAATAATCCGAGCTATAGGCGATGTCGCTCAGCACGGTTGATTCATTGGGGGCCATCAGGTCTGTAAGATCGGCTTCGCCGCCATATCCGTTCAGCCAGCCATCAACGATGTCGGCCTGTCCATCCATGTCCAGATCGATTGCACCGACCTGAATGGTCTCGGCAACACCGTCGCCGTCTGCGTCATACTCGACGCCAACGGACAGGGTGCGGAACGAGTCCGTTGTGCCGTCGCGGTCAAAATCGATATCGCCATAAATGGCGGGGTTGGTGCCGGCTTCGTTGTTGTCGATGGCCCGCTGCAGCGCTTCGGTCACTTCTTCGACATAAAGGTCGTGCTTGACGCCTTCGACCAAAGACCCGTCAACCTCGCTCAGATGCAGGTCGCGCAGGCGAAGTTCGTCATCCAAAGATCCCAGGGCATCCGGGTCGCCAGGATACATCTGGTCGGACAGAACGCTTGCCATCGTCACATAATGTTCGGTCGACGCTTTCACGGTCGCGCCGCCAAGACCCAATGACCATGTGCCCAACGGCAGGCCGGACAGGAACACATCAGTTGCAGCATTCGACAACGCCAGACCGACAACTTCATCCGGATTTTCTGTGCTAAAAATGTTGCCTGCAAAGCCTTCGCCGAAATCGCCGTCCAGAACCTTGTCTTCGGCCCCCAGGAAGTCAGACACGTAAAAGCCGAATTCGCTGTCGATTCCCGACAGGACGTTGCCGTCCTTGTCCACCATCTGTTCGACAACGGCCCCGTCTGTATCAATGAATGACGGGTCATCTGCATATGTCAGCCCTTCAAACGTCGCCGTTATGTCGTCAAGGCTGAAAGTATGCAGCAGTGATTGAAATTGTATCGCCATGGGGATCTCCTCTCGTACACCAAACTGTTGCAAGAAACGGCACCTAAAAATCTGGTACGCCCTTCCAACAGCAACATTCTCAAGGTGAATGTATCGGTTAAATAGAATGTCTTATTTGACATAGGTCAAGTTTTTATATTCATACTTTCGAATTCTAAATATGTATTTAAATCAGTGCATTATTACGTCAGCGGCGCTCTTCCGCCCAATGCCTCGTCCCAAAGGCCAAGGGGGTGGATTCCCCTTTGGTGTCGATTATCGATGAAGTTGACTGAAATTTGCTCGACCCAGAGGGGGCGAATCGTCTGGTGCGAATCGTGCGCTGGTTGTGGGCCAAAAAGGCCGTGTTCAGGTGCGGATGATCCGTGTCCCACCCTGCGCACAAACGGTCTCGAATCCGGGCGCACAGGTCGCATCCGTAAAGAACAGATCGACGTCCGATATCGACCCGATCCGGGCCGGGGCCGAACGTTTGAACTTGGATGAATCGGCGGCCAGACATACCGTGTCGCTTTGCCGGATGATGGCGTGGCTGACCTCGACCTCTTGCAGGTCGAAATCCAGAATGTCGCCCTGCGTGTTTAACGCCGAACAGCCGATGATGCCGAAATCGAACCGGAACTGTTCGATGGTTTTGGTCGCGAGATACCCGATCAGCCCGCCATCAGACCGGCGCAAGGTGCCACCCGTCACGATCACGTCGATATCGGGGTTGTCGGCCAGAGTGGTGGCGATGTTGATGTTGTTGGTCACCACCAGCAACCCGGTATGGCCAAGCAATTCAGCGGCAATAGCCTCGGTCGTGGTGCCGATGTTCAGAAACAGCGAACAGTCGTTCGGGATGTGGCGCGCACAGGCGCGGGCAATGTCGGCCTTTACGTCATGCATCAGCGCGCGCCGTTCGTCATAGATGATATTCGTGGTGCCCGATGGCAGCACCGCGCCGCCATGCATCCGCTCAAGCTTGCCCTGTTCCGCCAGCTCGGACAGGTCGCGGCGGATCGTTTGGGGGGTCACCCCGAAATGTGCGACCAGCCCGTCGACCGTGACACGCCCCTCGCGCCGCGCAAGGCGGATGATCTCGGGTTTGCGAAGGGTCTGGCTCATCCTGGGTGGCCCTGTCTGTAGGTTCGTTTGCGAAAATTCGCACTCGCACAGCGTGCGTTGAAGATGGTTATGCGAATCTGGATACCAGTTTGCAAGCCCTGGATGTGCGATAAAGTGCCAGTTGAGACGCTGTGTCGATCTGAAATCACCTATTATATCAATGCAGTATTCGATAACGAAAATAAATGAACATATTCGCTTTCGTTTGGGCGCCATTTCTGCGATTTTCCGCCCAAACACGCGCCGCGTTCGGGAGATTCAAATGCAAACGGATTATGACCTGCTGATCATCGGTGGCGGTATCAATGGCTGCGGTATTGCCCGCGACGCCGCCGGGCGCGGGCTGTCGGTGGCGCTGGTCGAAATGAACGATCTTGCCAGCGCAACGTCGTCGTCATCGACAAAACTGTTCCACGGCGGCCTGCGCTATCTTGAGTTTTTTGAGTTCCGTCTGGTTCGCGAGGCCTTGATCGAGCGTGAAACGCTGCTCAAAGCGATGCCGCATATCTCGTGGCCGATGCGCTTTGTGCTGCCCCTGCATCAGGACATGCGGTTCGAAACCACCACGCCGACCTCGCGGTTGCTAAGCATGGTCATGCCATGGATGAAAGGGCGGCGACCTGACTGGCTGATCCGTCTGGGCCTGTTCCTGTATGACCACCTGGGCGGGCGTGACATTCTGCCGGGCACCTCCAGCCTTGATTTGCGCACCAGCGCCGAGGGCGCACCGCTAAAGGACAAATACGAAAAGGCCTATGAATACTCTGACTGCTGGGTCGAGGATTCCCGGCTGGTTGTTCTGAACGCCCGCGATGCGCAGGCGCGCGGCGCGACCATCCTGACCCGCAACAAGGTTGTCAAAGCCACGCCGGGGCAGGGCGGTTGGACAGTTGATATCGAAAACACGCAGACCGGTGATCGGACCACTCTCACCGCCAAGGCGCTGGTTAACGCCGCCGGTCCTTGGGTGGCCGACGTGATGGACGAAGCTCTGGACGTGACACATCAGGCGCAGGTTCGTCTGGTGCGCGGCAGCCATATCGTTGTCAAACGCCAGTACCCGCATGACAAATGCTATTTCTTTCAGGGCACCGATGGCCGCATCACATTTGCAATTCCCTACGAGACCGATTTCACTCTGATCGGCACCACCGATGCCGAACATCACGATCCATCCGTCAAACCCGAATGCACCCCGGCCGAGCGCGATTACCTGATCGATTTCGTGAACCAGTATTTCAAAGCGCCCATCACCGCAGAGGATGTTGTGTGGACTTATTCCGGCGTGCGCCCGCTGTATGATGACGGTGCCAGCAGCGCCACGGCGGCGACGCGGGACTATGTGCTGAAGCTGAACCAAAGCAGCGGGTCCCCGGTGCTCAACGTCTTTGGCGGCAAGATCACCACCTATCGTCGCCTTGCCGAGGGCGCGTTGCGCGAACTGGGCGCGGTATTCGATGGTCTGCCGGGCAACTGGACCGCAGGTGTTCCGCTTCCGGGCGGCGATTTCGAAGTCGATGGGGTGCATGATCTGGTGGCCGAGCTGTCTGCCAGCTATCCGTTCCTGACCCCACGCTGGGCGCTTCGTCTGGTTCGCGCCTATGGGACCGAGGCGCATAGCATGCTGGGCGATGCGGCGTCGGCGCTGGACATGGGAACGGAGTTTGGTGCCTCGCTGACCGAACGCGAAGTGCGGTGGCTGATCGACACAGAATTCGTGACCCAGGCCGACGATGTTCTGTGGCGGCGCAGCAAGCTGGGTCTGCACATGTCCGATGATCAGATCGAAACATTCAGAACATGGATGGCTGACCAAGACGTGTCGTGCACCGACGCGGCTGCGGAATAAGCAGAACGCGCGGTGCAGGTCTGCCCGGCACCGCGCGCGCGCGCATCACAGAAAGACGAAAGTTCCGTCCGCATACATGTCGGCGATTGACAGATCCAGGTCGATATTTCCAAGCGTCAGGAAATGGACAGCGCCGGTATCGGTCTGCAGGTGGAACTCAAGATCGCCATCCACTGACTGCGTCGTGATGCGGCCAAGCAGATCATCGTCGCTGTCTGTCGACGCGGCTCCTTTAATGAAGACGATGCTGTCTTCGGACATGTCGAAGGCGTTCACCCTGTCCGTGCCAAACGCGATATCGTTCGTGTGGATCGCGACCCGATCCGCGCCATCGCCCAGGATAATCGTGTCACTGCCTGCGCCGCCACGGACATAATCGTCGCCGCTGCCGGTGCGGATCGTGTCGTTGCCGCCCGCACCAAAGATGAAATCATCACCAGAACCGGCATTGATGGCATCGTTGCCCAGACCGCCGCGCAGCGTGTCATTTCCGTCGCCGCCCGAAATGTCATCCGCGCCGATCCCACCGTTCAACACGTCGTCAAGGCTCCAACCGACAAGAACGTCATTTCCCGCACCACCGTTGCCCGTGATCGATCCGAACCGGCCAATCAGCGTGTCATCGCCAAACCCGCCATACAGCGTGTTCTGTCCTACGCCACCGTCCAGATAATCGTTGCCGCCGCGGCCATACAGGGTGTCGTTGCCACCGTCGCCGATCAAGTGATCATCGCCGCCATGCCCGTCCAGAACGTCATCGCCTTCAAACCCCAGCGCCAGTTCGTTCTCATCGGTGCCAACAAAAACGTTGTCATTGTCGCCATCGAAAAAGATGTTTTCGGGTGACTCCAGCATCATGTCGCCATCTTCACCGTGGGCCTTTTGCAGGACATCAAGCGCCAGCTTGTTGCCCATGTCATACTGGCTGGAGGCATCAAAATGCAGGCCGTCGACAAAGGTATAGGGCTTGGTGCGGACCAAAGTGACGGTGTCGCGTTCTTCCGAGAACTTGTGCTGGATCTCGCGCACGCCATCCAGTTCTTCGATCAGGTGCTCTTCCGTGGCATGGGTTTCGTCAAGGAAATACATGTCGATCTGCTGTTGCAGTTCGACCTGCAACTGATCGTAGAAATAGTTCAGGTTGGCCTCGTAGGTGTCCAGATACTTGCGATCGCCACCGCCTTGGGACCACATGATTGCTTCAAGCACCGGTACGCCGCCGTCGGCGATGATCGACTCGGCCAAAGCCCAGTAATCATTGACCATGGCTTCGAACAATTCACCTTCGGAGTCGGGATGCCAGTCGGGGAAGTCGAATTCACGTTCCTGAGTGATCGAAGATCCGGCCCATGCGGTTTTCAGAACCACAAAGTTATCGACTCCATTGGCCTGCAGGGTCTTGATGAACCCGTATTCGGGGCCAAAGTTGGCCTCATTTTCAACATCCACCCCCATTTCGGCCCGATTGGCCGGCCGGGTATAACTGTAATAGATGCTTTCCTTGACCTCGGCGCTGTCTTGGAATGTCTCGGCAACCTGCTTGCCGTACATGTTCGACTGTCCCGCGAATATGTAAATTTTGACTTCGTTCGGATCGGCCATGCTCTGCCCTCGTACTCTTACCGACATCCAACCTTGCGCACCCGACTGTCGCCGGGCGTGTGCACAACGCCGGAGTGCTTTTGAATTTTCCCCAAACCAAAGGCGATAACGCGGCCCGAAAACCCTGTTGTCCTGGTGGTGCTACACCCCTGATTGGTGGTGGTACGCGGGCTTTTGAGGCGCGGATCACTTTGAGTGCATTTTTTGAGCATTTTTTGAAACCGGCGTCACCCATGACCCGCCTCCAGGCCATGATCAAGGCGCATCAGCGGGGCCAGACGCGTCATCAAGGGTCTAATAAACCGTCACAAATTTGAAACGTTGGAGGCGTACTGCAAAGCCAACATTCAGGTTGAAAGCTTCTCGAAAAATTTTGCAATGATCGGCAGCCACCGCCCTGTGCCGGTCACTTATGAATTGTCACCAACGCCTGAATTCGGGCTTTTCAACACATCGGGCGGCCCATCCGTGGGTCGCCCTATTTGTTGTTGTATCGATCCGCCACATTGACCGGCCTGGTCACAGGCATACAGTCTGACATCATATCTGGGACTCTGGCCATGCGACCTGACAAAAAGTCCGACTACTCCTTTCACGACGATACTTCGGTGCCGACTTTTGATGATGCACGTATCCTGCTGGTCATGGATGGTGCATGTGCCTTATGTTCCGGTGCGGCACGCCGGATCGCCGCAATGGACCGCGAGGATCAGATACGCATCACCCCGGCCAACAGTATTTTGGGTCGGGCGTTGCTTGTTCACTATGGCCTGGACCCGGACGACCCGGAAAGCTGGCTCATGATCCGCGACGGGCGCGCCTTCGGGTCATTGGACGCCATGATACGGCTGGGTGGCCAATTGCATCCTGCGCTCGGGGTGATGAAGGTCATGCGGATACTTCCGCTGCCGGTTCAAGACTGGCTGTATACCCGGCTGGCCCGTAACCGTTATCGACTGTTCGGCAAGGCCGATCTGTGCGCCCTGCCAGACGCCGACCTCAGGCATCGGCTGATCGAATGACCACGGTCTATGCCCGATTGTTGGGCACGCGGCTGGCACAGCTGTCGGATGACCTGCAAGCCGTTCACATGACGCACGGACGCTTTTGCGGGCGCATCACCGTGTCGGTTTCGCAGAACCCGGTACTGCGTCACGCCGCCGGGCTGGCCGGGTTTCCGCCCGCCACGGACGATGCACCGTTTGTCTTTTCGACGCATCCCGACGGGAAAGCCGATATCTGGACCCGCCAGATCGGAGCAACCGTCATGACCTCGCGATTGTGGATCACCGATGACGGTCTGCTTGCAGAGAAAATGGGTGCGGTCACAGCGATCTCAGCGCTCCTGATCACGCCTGACGGCGGGTTGGCTCTGCAACTGAGGCGTTTTCAGGCTTTGGGCTGCCCAATCCCCTTTGCAGCGGCACCCCGGGTGCGTGCCACCGAACGCGGGCAAGGTGGGGCCTATCGGTTTGATGTCGCCATCGGATTGCCGATCCTGCGGTCAAATCTGGTGCACTACAGGGGCCACCTGTCAATCTGATCCGCGCAGGCGCGGCGTGCCGATCTGGTCTGGCCCGACGCCAAACTCTGGCGCAGGTCGGTTTTGTTCCCAATTGCGTCGGATGACCTTGGGCCGAAAAGCGCGCCTTTGTCATAAAGCTTTCAAAAGAGACTCAAAGACCGGAGAGCGGCCCCATGAAAACCCAAGTCAAAGCGCTTGTTGTCGGCGGCGGTGCCGTTGGTACGTCGATTGCCTATCATCTGGCCAAAGCTGGCTGGGACGATGTGATGCTGCTGGAGCGGGACGAGCTGACCTCGGGGTCGACATGGCACGCCGCCGGTCTGCTGCCGCTGTTCAACATGTCGTTTGCGACCACGCACATTCACAAATACTCGGTCGATTTCTACAAATCGCTGGAAGAAGAAACCGGTCTGAACGCCGGCTTCGCCGTTGTCGGCAACCTGCGCATGGCGCAGACGGACGAGCGTATGGATGAATACATGCTCTATGCCTCGACCGCCGAAACCTGCGAAGTGCCTTATGAATGGCTGACCCCGGATCAGATCAAGGAACGCTGGCCGCTGATCCGCACCGATGACCTGAAGGGTGCACTGTATCACCACACCGATGGCTATATTAACCCCGCCGATGTGACGCAGGCGATGGCCAAGGGCGCGCGCCAGCGCGGCGTGATGATCGAACGCAAATGGCAGGCCGATGCCTTCCACTGGAATGGCTCTGCGTGGGAGGTCACCTGTTCCAAGATGGTCGAAAAGGGCGGCAACCTTGTGGCCAGTGACGAACAGATCGTCATCACGGCAGAACATGTTGTTACCGCATCCGGAAACCACGCGCAGCGCACCGCCAAGATGCTGGGCATCAAGATGCCCGCGATCCCGGTCGAACATCAGTTCATCGTCATGGATCAGGACCCCGAGCTGATCAAATACCGCGCCGAAGGTGGCATCGAACATCCCGTTGTCCGTGATGCCGATGCGCAATCTTACGTGCGCGAAGAACGCGGCGGCTGGATTCTGGGTGTATATGAGAAAAACGCACCTGCCTGCTTTGAGTATGGCGTGCCCGACAGCTTCCGCGCCGATCTGTTCCCGCTGGATCTGGAACGGATCGAAAGCCAGTACATGGCGATGATCCACCGCGTGCCCTCCTGCGAGGAAAGCGGCCTAAAGGACGACTTTAACGGCCCGATCTGCTATACGCCTGACGGCAACCCGCTGGTTGGCCCGGCTCCGGGCCTGCGTAACATGTGGCTGGCCGAAGGGTTTTCGTTTGGCATCACGGCGGCGGGCGGCACCGGCTATTACCTCGCCCAGATGATGGTCGATGGCGAGGCCGAGATCGACATGGCGTCGCTTGATCCCAAGCGCTACGGCGATTGGATGACCACCGAATACGCCGCGCGCAAGAACGAAGAATGTTATGACCACGTCTATATCCTGCACCACCCGGACGAAGAACGCCCCGCCTGCCGACCGCTGCGCACTGCCCCCGCCTATGGCCGCCAAAAGGCGCTGGGCGCGCAATTCGGTCTGGTCAACGGCTGGGAACGTCCGAACTATTACGCGCCCATGGGCTTTAACGACCACGACAGCCGCAGCTTCCGCCGTGGCGGCTGGTGGCAATACGCCGTGGACGAGGCCAAGGCGATCCGCGAAAACGTCGGCCTGATCGACGCCACCGCCTTTACCAAACATGTGGTCAAAGGCCCCGGCGCGACTGCGTTTCTGGATTGGTTCACCTGCAACAAGCTGCCGAAAGTGGGCCGGATCAACCTGACATATGCGCTGACCGCCGCTGGCACCACGCGCACCGAATACACCATCGTGCGTCTGGATGAGGATGAGTATTACCTTGTCTCGGCCGGTGCGTGGACGGCTTACGATGCAGATTTCCTTAAGAAGGCGGCTGCAGATAAGGCTGGCGAATTCGGTTATATCGAGATTCAGGACGTCACCACCCAATGGGGCGTCTTTGCCATCGCCGGGCCAAAATCGCGCGACGTGCTGAACGAGATCGTCAAGGATGCCGACCCATCCACCGTGCTGTCGAACAAGCGGTTCCCATGGCTGACCATGCGCAACATCGAACTGGGCATGTGCCCGGTGCGCGCCATCCGTGTGGCCTATACAGGTGAGCTGGGTTGGGAACTGCACCACCCGATCGAGATGCAGAATTACCTGTGGGACCAACTGACCGCTGCCGGCGAAAAACACGGTATGAAACTGGTCGGGGCCCGCGCCCAGAACTGGCTGCGCCAGGAAAAATCCTATCGCGCCTTTGGCACCGAACTGGGCCGCGACGCCACCCCGGTCGAAGCCGACCTGCCGCGCTTTATCGACCTGTCCAAAGAGTTTCACGGCAAAGACGCAATGCAGGCGCAAGGCGTGCGCTCAAAATGCGTCACCCTGCTGATCGATGGGCCGGACGATGCCGACCCGTGGGGCCGCGAGGCGCTGTATGATGGTGACACCAAAGTTGGCCGGCTGACCTCGGGCGGGTATTCGGTGCATTTCGGGAAATCGATTGGGATGGGCTATGTCTCGCCTGACCTCGCCGAACCGGGTACAAAGCTGAAAGTCAAAATGCTGAATCAGCTTTGGGACGCCGAAATCGTGCAGGACAGCCCCTATGATCCAAAGAACGAAACCATCCGAAAAGACGGTTGACCGGCGCGGCCTTGGCGTCTTGCTGCTGGCCCTGATCGCAGGGCTGGCGCTGGCCGCCACGGTATCATGGCGCACCAATCCGCTGCCTGAAAAGGCGGCGGATTATGCCCGGCAAGTCGCCACCGCAAGCGCGGGTATCTATGTATCCCTGCGCACGGTGAACGCTTTCCTCTCTGCCGCGCAAGAGGTCGAAGTGGGGGGATCACTGGTGGTTTCGGGCACCGTGCAGCCGCTCAAAACGTTGGAACCCATTGACGACACAATCGAACGCATCGCTTCGCTGGTGTTCACGACCATGGTCTTCACCGGCTTGCTGGCCGTGGCGATGGGGCCGGTGTCCGCAGTGGGGGCAGCGCTTATTTTCGGGGCTCTGACCCTGTGGATTGCAGACCGGCTGATCGGGCGGAAGGATTTGATCGTTGTGATGGCGCGACGGCTCAGCTGGTACGGGGCATTTCTGGCGATTGCCTTGCCCGGTGCCTTCCTGCTCAGCTCATTGGTGGCGGACAGCCTGACCCAGCAAGTCTGGGCCGAGAATAACGTCATCATCCAAGAGATCACGGCCCCGATTGATCTAGAGGACGCGGACGCAACCAGCGGGCTTTGGCAGGTTGTCGAAACCGCTGACGACTATCGCGAGTTGGCCAAAAATATCTATGAACGGGCCGACGCATTGATCGGCAGCTATATCGCCATCCTTGCGGTATTTCTGTTCAAGATCATGGTTTTACCGCTCTTGCTGACCGGCGCCTTCTTCATCGCGGCGCGGTTCTTCGCCGGGCAGGACACGTCACGCTAGCGCAGGCGGGCGATCAAAGGTCGCCCGCCCCAGCTGTTACTTGCGCCCGAAATCATCCGTCGAGATCGCGCCGTCGCCGGTTGTGTCGATTGTCGCAAACCAATCGGCGGTCCTTTCAACGAATTCAGCTTTTGAGACTGCTCCGTCGCCGTCTACGTCATTGAAGCCACGCTGCAAGCCCGCGCCGACCGTCTTCATATGTCCCGCCCCATGACCACCGGCATTGGCGTCCATATCGGCTTTGCGGGTTTCGTCAAACCGGTCGTATTCGGCACTGTCCAGCGTGTCGTTTTCATCCTGATCGAACATATAGAAGATATCCGCGCGCTTTTCTTCGGCCTCGGCCAGGGTCACCTGACCATCCCCGTCAAGATCCCAGTTTTCGACAAAATGCGCGCCGGGTTTTCCAGCGCCATGGCTGTCGGCAAGGGCAACACTAGCACCAAAGGCAAGCGCAGCGGTGGTGATAAGCAAAGTCTTCATTCGGTCATCCTCCAAAACGGCAGCGGGGCTGGGGGCAATCAGGCCTGCGTCAGTTCATCAAAGCATTCCAACGCCTTGGCCGCATACATCATCGACGGGCCACCGCCCATCTGGATGCACATACCCAGCACATCAGCGATCTCTTCGCGGGTGGCGCCGACCTTGATCAGCGTCGCGATATGCAACGTGATACAGGGTTCGCAGCGATCTGCGACCGCAATGCCCAACGCCACAAATTCCTTGGTCTTAAGGTCCAGCGTGCCGCCGTCCTTGACGGCCTTGCCCAGACCACCAAAGGCGCGGGCCGTGTCGGGGATGGCCCCGTTCAGATTTTTCAACCCGGCCCGCGTGGTGTCCAGCTTGTCTTTCCAGCTCATCGTCAGATCCTTGTCCTGCAAATATTCAGTTATTTGCAGGTTAAAGACCACGCAACCGCGGACGAGACTTTGATCCTGATCAGAAACCCGGTTTTTTCGCGATCAGCGCCAGATTGTTTGCCGGCATTTCGATCACTTCGACCATATCCAACCCGGCCGCCTGCATCAGATCCATGATGTCGAAATCATCCTTGTACCCGATGGCAGGGTCACTGGCGGACAGGCTGGCATGGAACCGCGCATCGCCATCACTGGTCAGCTCACCGCCGCGCATGAACGGCCCATAGACAACGAACCGTCCTTCAGGGGTCAGGGCCTGTGCGGCCTCGGCGATCAGGCTTTGCACATCCGCCATCGGGATCAGGTGCAGCAGGTTGACCAGCACGATCAGATCACGCGGCCCAAGGTCATTGGCCCATCCCGGACGGGCGGCATTCAGCGCCACGGCGGGCGACAGGTTGCTCAAACCGGACTCGGCCACATAGGCGTCGATGCTGGCGCGCCGGTCTGCGGCCAGTTCGGTGGGCTGCCAATGAACGCCGGGCAAGCGCCGCGCGTATTCAACGATATGCTGCCCTGTGCCGCTGGCGATTTCCAGCGCGCGGCCCCCGGCGGGGGCCACATCGGCGATCAGGTCACAGATCGGCACCATGTTCCGTTCCGCTGATGGCGCGACCAGTTTGACGCCCTCACCGGGCAGGGCAAGGCTGGCGATTTCGGTCTTGGGGGCATCGGTCATCGGGTCATTCCTTTGGAAGTTCCGGCACTGTGCCATGCCACTGCAGAACCGGAAAGACCGGAACTTGGCCCGCCGGGGAATTGCCATGTTGCCAAGTCGCGCCAAACTTCCTACGCCAGAGGAAAGCCCGCGCATATTTCGCGCTGCGGCACATCGCAGGGAGACCCCAGTGGACAGCACAACCATCCACCCGCTCGCGCCCGAGCACTTACCCAGCTACATTGCTGCCGCAGACGGCAGCGATCATCTGTTCACCTTCATGACGGTGTTCACCATCGCCCTGATCCTGGGGATCGGTATTCTTTACATGACTCTGCATGCGATGCCCGAACGGATGGCGCATGACTCCAACCATTCCCAGATGCAGGTGGTGGGTATTCTCGCGCTGCTGGCGCTGTTTACCCATAATAACATGTTCTGGATCATCGCAATTCTGGTCGCGGCCTTCCGCGCGCCGGACTTCATGACACCGCTCACGTCGATTTCGCAATCGCTGGCCTCCATGGCCGGACGACTGACCACCCCGATGGAGCCTGTTGCGAAATCCATGCCAGTGGAGGAACCACCAGCGCCAACGCCTGCCACAGAATCCGAGACCGAAACGGAGGCACGCTCCGATGCTTGAGACCCTGATCTGTGCCTGCTTCACGCTGTTGCCCGACTATTTGTTCCGCCGCTATGGGCAGGGCAAACGCATCGGGCATGAAATCACCTTCTTTACCATGTGGTACGAACTGCGCTGGGGCCTTGTGACCTGTTTCATGGCCACGACCACGGTCATCACATTGTTGTTCTACTTCCACCCCTCTACCACGTCGGTTGCGTCCTATTTCCGGACCGTCACCATCCTGCCGCAGGCGGGGGGGCGCGTGGACGAAGTCTATATCATCAACAATCAGGTCGTTCAGGCGGGCGATAAGATCTTCCGCCTCGATGCCTCAAGTCAGCAAGCGGCGGTGGATGCCGCTCAGCGCAAGGTGGAAGAGGTCGAAGCGTCGATCGAAATCTCGGATTCCCAGATCACTGCGGCGCAGGCGGCGGTGGATCAGGCGCAGGCGGCCTATGATCTGGTCGAAGCCGATTACAAACGCAACAAGGAACTTCTTGACCGGAACTCGCCCGCCGCCAACCCGGCCGAGGTGGATCGTCAGGCCAGCCGCCTGCAGGAACGCGAAGGCCAGCTTGATGCTGCCAACGCCAATCTGGAAGCGGTGCAAGAGAACATTGAAATCCTGTTGCCTGCACAAAAGGCCAGCGCCGAAGCCACACTGGAGCAGGCTCAGGCCGAGTTGGATAAAACCCTGGTGGTCGCCGGTGTTACGGGGCGTGTTGAGCAGTTCAACCTGCAGGTCGGCGACTTTGTCAGCCCGGTCCTGCGCCCGGCGGGCATCCTTGTGCCGACCGAATCCGGGCATCAAAGGTTTCAGGCCGGGTTCAACCAGCTTGCCGCGGGGGTTCTGAAGCCCGGAATGGTGGCCGAGATGGGCTGCCTTGCCAAACCCTATCAGATCATTCCGATGATCGTGGTGGCCGTACAAGACGTGATCCCGTCGGGCCAGTTCCGCCCCAGCGACCGCCTGCTGGATCCGCAGAATAACGTCCAGCCGGGGTCAATCACCGCGTTTCTTGAGCCGCTCTACAAAGACGGCATCGGCCATCTGCCACCCGGCAGCACCTGTATCGCCAACGCCTATACCTCAAATTATGAGCTGCTTGAAAGCGGCGATGTCAGTGGGGGTCGGCGAATTTTCCTGCATGTGATCGACACCATTGGCGTGGTGCACGCTGCTGGCCTGCGCTTGCGTATGCTGCTGCTGCCAGTGACGACATTGGTGTTCTCTGGCAGTCATTAATCTTATGTGCGCCAATCTCGTTAAACGGGATTGGCGCGCAACTATAGCGTGAAACTGCCGGTTTCAGCGCTCGATGGGTACACAACAGTGTGTTTCGCGGTCAAATCGTAGAAACGAATCAACTACAAGCCGCCCAAATGTGTTAACACCTCGTTAAGTCGACGCAGTTTTTGAGGCGTCACCTTGTTGTGTGCCGGATCTGTTCGTCCAAATTTGTCTGATGAAGTATTTTGTTCGGTGGCGACCATGTTAAATCTGACACCTGCACGCGTCGGCCTGTCGCCAATTTGATTTTGCCAACAGCCAGACCCGATTGAACCATGACACAGCCAATACTGCCCTTCCTCTTCCGCCCCTATGTGCGCCACGAATTCCCCGGTTGGGGGCCCTTGTCGCACAGCCTTGGGATTCTGGGCGTCGACAACACGGACCCGCAATGGCGTCAGGCCGGAACCCGCCAGACCCGCAACAAGCGGACCGGGATGTTGATGGAACTGGATCTGAGCGATGACGTCGAACGCGAGTCCTATTTTCTGGGCCGCTATTACGACATCGAAATCCAGATGCTTTTGGACGTGCTTCTGAAACCTGGCGACACCTGCATCGATGTGGGGGCCAATATCGGCAATTTCGCGATGTATGCCGTGCACTGCGTCGGCTCAACGGGCCATGTGATCGCCTTTGAACCGCAGCCCGACTGTTGCCGCAAGATTGACCGCCACATTGCCATCAACGATCTGAGCAATGTCGATCTGCACAACCTCGCACTTGGCGCCATGCCCGGCAGCCTTGAGCTTCACGTGCTGGGCGGAGGGTCGATCATGGCAACGCTGGCCATTGACCCGGAAGTCGACACCAACATACGCGAAACCATCGAAGTGCCGGTTGCACGGGGCGATGATGTCCTGCCGCAGCATCTGTCGGGCGACGTGCTGCTGAAGATCGATGTCGAAGGCTTTGAATTGTTTGCAATGATGGGGATGAGTGACACCATCACCCGCCACAAACCCGCCATCCTGCTGGAAGTCGAAGACCGCTATCTGAAACGCGCCGGTACGTCGGTTCGCGACTTGTTCACATGGCTGCAGGATCGCGGTTACCAAGCCTGGGACGTCGCCACCACTCACAGCACACTGACCGGTCATCGGCTGACCCTTGGCCCGGTGCCAGACCTTGCGGCGTTCCATGCCATCGACGGCACACCAGACCTGTTGTGGCTGCACAAAGACCAGACGACGTTCGACCCCTCCGGGTTCTCGGCCTGACACCACCACTCACGGACCCATAAAAAAAGCCCGGCAATCGCCGGGCTTTTTCGTTTCCACAGTCCCGAAGCTTACTGCGGGATGTCGCCTTCAAGGCCTTCAACATAGAAGTTCATGCCAGCCAGCGTGCCGTCATCTGCGGTCTCGCCGTCGCCCAGCCAGTCGCTGCCGTCCTGCTTTTTCAGGGGGCCGGTGAACGGGCTGTACTCACCCGACGCAATCGCGTCTTTCAGGGCCAGCGCCTCGGCTTTGACGTCTGCGGGCACCGCATCCGAAATCTCGCCGATGCCAACCATGCCAGCGCCGATGCCGTCCCATGTGTTCGTGCTGGTCCAGGTGCCATCCATGACGGCCTTGGTGCGCGCGATATAATAGGGGGCCCAGTCGTCAATGATCGAGCTTACCCGCGGGAACGGCGCGTATTCGGACATGTCCGATGCCTGACCGAATGTGATGACATTGCCCGCAGCCTTGGCCGCTGCCTGTGGTGCGGTCGAGTCAGTGTGTTGCAGAACGACATCCGCGCCCTGTTCGATCAACGCCTTGGCTGCGTCAGCCTCTTTGGCCGGATCAAACCATGTGTAGGCCCAGATGATCTTGAACTGAACGTCAGGGTTCACCTTCTTGGCATGGATATAGGCCGAATTGATGCCCCGGATCACTTCGGGAATCGGGAACGACGCGATATAGCCGACGATGTTCGACTTGGTCATTTTTCCGGCGATATGGCCCTGAACGGCGCGGCCTTCATAAAAGCGTGCCGAATAGACCGACACGTTGTCGGCAGTCTTGTACCCGGTGGCGTGCTCAAATTTCACTTTCGGAAATTTCTTAGCGACGTTGACCGTCTGATCCATGTATCCGAACGAGGTGGTGAAAATCAGGTCCGCGCCCTGCAGCGCCATCTGTGTGATCACGCGCTCGGCGTCGGGGCCTTCGGCGACGTTTTCGACATAGACGGTTTCGACCTTGTCACCGAATTCTTCGACAACGGCCTTGCGGCCCTGATCGTGCTCATAGGTCCAGCCGCCATCGCCGACGGGCCCGACATAGACAAAGCCGACCTTGGTCGTGTCAGCCATGGCCCCGGTGGCCAGACCCAGCGCCAGCGCGACGCCGGCAAGAAGAGAAGTGCGTTTCATTAAGATCCCCTTTGTTGGTTTCTTTGGCCCCTAGTGCGAGGCATGGAATATGCGCCCCAGCGAGGCCGGTGCGCTGCTTTTATCTGCAGACAGGATCACCAGCACGAGGATGGTGATAATGTAGGGCGACATTGCCAGATACTCGACCGGAATGGCAACGCCCGCTGCCTGAAGGTTAAGCTGCAAAACGGTAATACCGCCAAAAAGATAGGCACCCAGCAGGACGCGCCATGGCTTCCAGCTGGCAAACACCACCAGCGCCAACGCGATCCAGCCGATTCCGGCCGTCATGCCTTCGGTCCACTGCGGCACCCGGATCAGGCTGATATAGGCACCACCCAGCCCCGCACAGGCCCCGCCAAACATGATCGCCATGATCCGGATTCGCACCACCTTGTACCCCAGCGCATGGGCGGCATCGTGGTTTTCCCCCACAGCGCGCAGGATCAGGCCCACCCGCGTGTATTTCAGCGTGGCCCAGACCGCCGCGACAATCATTATCCCAAGATAGAGAATCAGATCATGCGAAAACACGATCGGCCCGATCACCGGAATATCGCTTAAGATCGGGATGTACAGATCGGGCGTCGCAGGCGGTTTCACCCCGACATAGCTTTGCCCCATCAGCGAACTGATTCCCAACCCGAACAGCGTCAGCGCCAGCCCGCTCGCCACCTGATTGGCCAGCGCCACCTGCGTCAGAATCACGAACAGCAGCGACAGCACCGCGCCGCCCACGGCCGAGGCCAGAAACCCCAGCCACGGCGACCCGGTCTCAACCGCAATGGAGAAACCGCTGATCGCGCCCACGATCATCATGCCTTCGACGCCCAGGTTCAGCACACCGGCCTTTTCAACGACCAGCTCGCCCACGGCGGCCAGCAACAACGGAGTCGCCGCCACCATCAGCGAAGCGATCAGAAGGATCGGATTGATTGCGCTCAGATCCATCTCAAGCCACCTCTTTCTTGGCAAACCGAATGCGATAGCTGGTCAGCAAATCCAACGCCAACAGGAAAAACAGCAACATCCCCTGAAACACCTGGATCGCCGCTGCCGGCAGACCCAGATTGCCCTGCGCGATCTCGCCACCAATGTATGTCAATGCCATCAGCCCCCCGGCCAGCAAAATGCCAACCGGATGCAAGCGGCCCAGGAACGCCACGATAATCGCGGTAAAGCCATAGCCGACGTTGAAATCGATGCTCACCTGACCCGACGGGCCCGCCACTTCGAACATGCCCGCTAGCCCGGCCAGCATCCCCGATGTGCCCAGGCAAAACAGGATCAGCCGCGCCGGATTGACACCGGCGAACCGTGCCGCGCGCGGGGCCTCACCGGTCAGGCGGATCTGAAAGCCCAGCATGTGCCGGTTCAGCAGCACATAGGCAAAGATCACCGCGATCAGCGCTGCGACAACGCCCCAATGCATGCCCGCATCCTGTAAAATCCAGCTGTTGGCGCTGGCATATTCATTCAGGTTCCGGCTGCCGGGAAATCCAAATCCTTCCGGGTTTTTCAGCAACCCCAACGACATAGACGCCAAAAGCTGTTCGGCCACATAGACCAGCATCAAAGACACCAAGATCTCATTGGTGCCGAACTTGACCTTCAACACCGCCGGGATCATCGCCCAGATCCAGCCGCCAAAGGCACCGGCGATCACCATCAGCGGAAAGATGTACCAGGCGTCCAGCGGGTAAAATGCCAGCCCGACACCCGCCCCCACAAGCGCGCCCATGATGTACTGGCCTTCCGCGCCGATGTTCCAGATCCCGGCCTTGAAGCCCAGCGACAAGCCAATCGCAATCAGCACCAAAGGCGCGCCTTTGACCAGCAATTGCGGTCGGTAATAAAACGCGAACTCCCCAAAGATCGGATCCCAGAAGATCGTCTTGATCGCCACAAACGGGTTGGTCCCGAGAACCCCGAACAACAACCCGCCAAACACCATGGTCGCCAGCACGGCCACCACAGGCGTGGCCAGAGACCAGGCGCGCGATGGTTGAGGGCGCTTCTCCATCACGATCATGATGCCGCCCCCCGTTCTTCTCTTTCCAAATACTCGCGCCGCAGGCGATGCACCATATCAAACATGTGCCACTTCCATCCCGTGGGCGCCGCCCATCATCAACCCGATTTCATCCACCGACAGCCCCTGCGTCGGCTTGGGCGCGCTCAATCGGCCCTCGTTCAAGGCCGCAAACCGGTCCGAGATTTCCATCAATTCGTCCAGGTCCTGACTGATGCAGACCACCGCACAGCCCTCAGCCGCCAGATCCAGAATGGCCTGCCGGATTGACGCCGCCGCAGAGGCATCCACGCCCCAAGTCGGCTGGTTCACCACCAGAACTTTCGGGTTTTGCAACACCTCCCGGCCGATGACGAATTTCTGCAAATTCCCCCCCGACAGCGACCGTGCCACATTTGACGGACCCGGCGTGCGCACGTCAAACGCATTGATGATCCGCTCTGCAAAATCCTGCGCCGCGCCCCATTTCAGAAAGCCACGTGTTTCCAGGTTTTCGCGCACAGACCCGGTCAGCAAGGCGTTCTCGGTCAGGCTCATATCCGGTGCCGCCGCATGGCCCAGACGTTCTTCAGGCGCGGTCAGCAGGCCCAAGCCGCGCCGCGCCTTTGGACCCAGTTTCCCGATTGGATCACCCAGCATCTTGATCGCACCGTTTTCCGAACGCACTTCGCCGGACAGCGCGTTCAGCAATTCGTCCTGCCCGTTCCCGGCCACGCCGCCAATGCCCAACACTTCGCCCTGCCGCACCACCAGATGCACATTTTTCAACGCCGTACCAAAGGCCGACGGGGAGGGCACCGACAGCCCGCTGACGTCCAACGCCACCTCGCCCAGATCGCGCCCGGCGCGTTCCGGGGTGTGCAGGGTCGATCCCACCATCATCTCAGCCATGTCGCGCGCCGTGGTCTTAGCAGGCACACAGGTACCGACCTTCTGACCCAGCCGCAGGATCGTCGCGGTGTCACACAGCGTGCGGATCTCTTCCAGCTTGTGACTGATATACAAGATCGACGTCCCTTCCGAGCGCAGCTTGTTCAGCGTCTGAAACAGGATCTCGACTTCTTGCGGGGTCAGCACGCTGGTCGGTTCGTCCATGATCAGCAGCTTGGGGTCCTGCAGCAGACAGCGAATAATCTCGACCCGCTGGCGTTCGCCGGCACTCAGATCGCCAACCGTGCGAAACGGGTCCAAGGGCAGGCCATAGGTCTCTGACACCTCACGAATGCGCGCCGCCAGATCCCGCATCGGGGGCGGAGTCTCCATTCCCAGCGCAATATTTTCGGCCACGTTCAGCGCGTCAAACAGCGAGAAATGCTGAAACACCATCGCGATCCCGTCAGCCCGCGCCGCACGGGGCTCGGGCGGGGCAAAGGGCTGACCACGCAACACCATCTCGCCGGTGTCGGGTTTGACCAGCCCATAGATCATTTTGACCAGCGTCGACTTGCCGGCGCCATTTTCACCCAGCAAGGCATGTACTTCGCCGACGCCGATATCAAAGGACACGTCGTTGTTGGCGACGACCCCGGGATAAGCTTTGGTCAGCCCCCGGATGCTCAAAAGCGTATCTGTCACGCGTGACGGTCCTTTCTGTTTTCAGCGGCGCGGGCACCCTGCAATAATGCAGCCCCAACGCCAAGGGCGATTGCCCGGGGGTGTTTCCCCAAAGACGGATCGCCAATCGGGCAGGTGATCCGGGCAATCTGTTCCGGCCCATGGCCAAGGGCTGCCAGACGCGACCGGAACCGCGCCCATTTTGTCGCCGACCCGATCAACCCGGCAAAATCAAAGCCATGCGACAAAAGCCGATGACACAACTCCAGATCCAGCGCATGAGAATAGGTGACGATCAGATGTTCGGCCCCTGCAGGGGCATGGCGCACCAGATCCGCCGGGTTGGCTGCGGGCAACACCGTCACATCCTCCGCCACATCCGCCGGAAACCGATCAAACCCGGTATCGACCCAGGTGATCGCCAGATCAGGCAACGGCGCCAGCACATCAACCAATGCGCGCCCAACATGACCCGCGCCCCAGACCCAAAGGGGCCGCTCGGCCCGCGCCACGGGTTCCACCATCCAACCCTCAATCAGCCGGGAAGGGGGCCGCACGCCCTGACCGCGCGCCTCTGCCATCAGGCGCCTGACCGACAATGGCATCTCCGCCGCGCCGGTCACAGATCGGGCCACAACGTCCCCCGTCAACCTGGCCACCGCGTCGGCGTCATAGGCTTCGCTCAACACCTGCACCGCACCGCCACAGCATTGTCCCAGATCCGGCCCCAAGGCATGGCGCGACAGCCCCAAAACCCCCGATCGTGCGGTTCCAACCGCCTCAAACTCTAGCGTGCCACCGCCAATCGTGCCCGATTGCCCGTCCGCCCAGACCAGCATCGCCGCGCCGACCTCACGCGGTGTCGATCCCTGGACCGAGGCCACAACGATTCGAACCACGCGACCATGCGCGGCCACAGCCGCGCGCAAGGCGGTCAGGTCAAACCCCATCCCGAACCCTCCGAACCGCGCGCCAGACTTCTTCCGCTGTCGCGGGCGCATCCATGGCCGGGTACGCCGTGCCACAGGCTGCCACGGCATCGCTCAACGCCAACCACGCCGAGATCCCCAGCATGAACGGCGGCTCTCCCACGGCTTTTGACCGGTAAATCGTATCTTCCCGGTTAACAGCGCCCCACAAACCCACGTTGAACACGTCGGGGCGATCCGAACAGGCGGGGATCTTATAGGTCGACGGCGCATGGGTGCGCAGCCGTCCCGCGTCGTCCCAGACCAGCTCTTCGGTCGTCAGCCACCCGGCCCCCTGAACATAAGCGCCTTCAACCTGTCCGATGTCCAAAGCCGGGTTCAATGACGCGCCTGCATCATGCAACAGATCGGCCCGCAGAATCCGGTTTTCCCCGGTGCGCGTATCAATGGCCACCTCGGTCACCGCGCAGCCATAGGCGAAATAGAAAAACGGCCGACCCTCACCCTTGATCCGGTCCCATGCCACCTTGGGTGTTTTATAGAACCCGGTGGCCGACAGGCTGATCCGGCCCTGATAGGCCGCCGCTGCCGCCTCGGCAAAGCTCATCTCATCCGCCCCGACAAATACGCGACCATCTGCAAAGCGCACATCGCTCACATCCGCCTGCGCCCGCTCGGCCAGAAACGCCGCCATGCGGTCGCGGATTGTATCGCACGCGGCCTTCACCGCCATCCCGTTCAGATCCGACCCGGACGACGCCGCCGTGGCCGAGGTATTGGGCACCTTGCCTGTGTCCGTGGCGGTGATCTTCACCGCCTCCAATCCAATCCCGAACCGATCTGCCGCCACCTGCGCCACCTTCTGGAACAAGCCTTGCCCCATCTCGGTGCCACCGTGGTTCAAATGAACCGACCCATCCTGATACACATGCACCAGGGCGCCCGCCTGATTTAGATGGGTCAGGGTAAAGGAAATCCCGAACTTCACCGGCGAAAATGCGATTCCCTTCTTGATCACCGCATTGTCGGCATTCCACGCCGCAATGGCCGCGCGCCGTGCCGCATAGCCCGAAGACTCCATCAAAGCGTTGGTCATCCCTTGCAGCTCGAAATCCTCGACCTCCATCCCGTAAGGCGTCACGCGCCCTGCTTCTTTCTTGTTCGAAATACCCCGGGGGGAGGCCGAAGGCCGGGGGGCAGCGCCCCCCCCGACGGGAGCCGCATAATAATTCCGCTGTCGCACTAAAACTGGGTCCAGCCCCAGATCATGCGCGATATGGTCCATCACCCGTTCGATCCCGACCATGCCTTGCGGCCCGCCAAACCCGCGATAGGCGGTGGCGCTTTGGGTATTGGTCTTCAGCCGATGGCTCTCGATCCGCACTGTTGGCAGGTAATAGGCGTTATCGGCATGCAGCATCGCGCGATCCGCCACCGGCAGCGACAAATCCATCGCCCAGCCGCAGATGGCGTAATGCGTGAAATCGACCCCGATCAGCCGCCCGTCGTCCTCGAACCCGGCGCGATACGCGATGCGAAACGCGTGCCGTTTGCCGGTGATAGTCATGTCATCGTCGCGGTCATAGCGCATCTTGCAGGTCCGGCCCGTCGCCCGCGCTGCCACCGCACAGGCCACCGCCAGCGCATTGCCCTGGCTTTCCTTGCCACCAAACCCGCCGCCCATGCGCCGGATTTCAACCCGCACACCGTGCATCGGCACACCCAGCGCCTCGGCCACCTTGTGCTGAATCTCGGTCGGATGCTGGGTCGAGGAATGCACGACCATATCGCCACCTTCCTGCGGCAGCGCTAGGGCCACCTGACCCTCAAGGTAAAAGTGCTCCTGTCCGCCCAGCTCGAACTCACCTTCAACCTGCCGGGGGGCCGCTGCAATTGCCGGGCCGACATCGCCACGGCCATAGACGCGCGGCCCGTCCTCGAACCGGCTGTCGGCGGCCAGCGCCTGTTCGATTGTCAGGATCGCGGGAAGGTCTTCAAAGCGCATATCTCCCAACCGCGCGGCCTTGCGCGCGGCCAGATGCGATGTGGCGACCACCAGAAACACCGGCTGACCGGCATAAAACACCTCGTCCTCGGCCAACAGCGGTTCGTCGTGCGCAGAAGGGGAGACATCGTTGGCAAAGGGCAGATCCTTGGCGGTCATCACCGCGACAACCCCGGGGGCTGCGCGCACCGCGTCCAGATCAAGACCCGTAATCCGCCCTCGTGCGATCGGGCTTAACCCGAACGCCAGATGCAAACTCCCCGCAGGTGTCGGAATATCGTCAACATAGCGCGCAGTCCCGGTGACATGCATGCGCGCGGCGTCATGGGGCAGGGGGATGGTGACGCTCATGGGGCTATCTCCAGCACAGATTGTGCGCCGCCGATGTCTTCGGCAAAGTAACGCTCCAGCATCGCCTTTGCTGTCTCCAACCGGTAGGCGGCCGAGGCGCGCATGTCGCCAAGGGGGGTGAAATCCTGTTCAAACCCGGCCTGCGCCATGGTGATTGTCGCGGCCTCCCATGGTTGTCCTTCCAAGGCGACCTCGACGTGGCGCGCGCGTTTCGGGATGCCGGCCATGCCGCCAAAGGCGACCCGCGCCTCAGCCACGGTGCCATCGGTCACGGTGATGTTGAAACATCCACACACGGCCGAGATGTCCTGATCGAACCGTTTGGACAGCTTGTAACATTTCAGCCGGTCGGGCTGGCGCGGAAAACTGATGGCCTCGACAAATTCGCCGGGCAGGCGGTCCTGTTTGCCATAGTCCAGAAAGAACGCCTCCAACGGCATTTCGCGCCGCGTGTCGCCCTTGCGCAAATGCAGGCTGGCACCAAGGGCGATCAGGGCGGGCGGGTTGTCTCCGATGGGCGATCCATTGGCGATATTGCCGCCAATGGTTGCGGCATTGCGCACCTGCACGCTGGCATAGCGGCGGATCATTTCGCCGTAAGACGGATGCAGATCCGCCATCACGGCGCGCAGATCTTCCATGTCGGTCATGGCCCCGATCCTCACGCAGTCTGCGTCGATCTCGACACCTTTCAGATCATCGCAGCGGTTGAGGAAGATCACCGGATCCAGATCGCGCAGTTGTTTGGTAACCCAGAGCCCCACATCCGTCGCCCCCGCCACCAGCGTCGCATTGGGATGCTGTTCATAGGCACGGGCGAGCGCGTCGGAGGAGCCGGGCAAAGCCCGGCCCGCCTCCGCACTCGCGTCGGCTCGCGCCTCCGGGGCGTCCCTCAGCCAATCGGGTGCCGGAACATCCGCCGCAGCCTTCGCGGCCCGGATGATCGGCGCATATCCCGTGCAGCGGCACAGGTTCCCGGCCAGTTGGGTGTCATGATCGGTCGCACCGGTCTGGTGCCCCACGGCCATCGACATGATGAACCCCGGCGTGCAGAACCCGCATTGCGACCCGTGATGATCAATCATCGCCTGTTGGACCGGGTGAAGATCTCCCTCTGGCCCACTGACACCTTCGACCGTGCGGATCGCCTTGCCGTGCAGTTGTGGCAGGAACAGGATGCAGGCGTTCAACGCCTTTGGCCCGCCCTGATCCGTCACCATGACCGTACAGGCACCGCAATCGCCTTCGTTGCACCCTTCCTTGGTTCCGGTCAGCCCACGGTCTTCGCGCAGCCAGTCCAGCAGGGTCACCGTCGGTGCGACCCCCGTCAGGTCCACGGTCTCTCCATTCAGAAGAAACGTGATGTCCATATTTTGAAACCCGTCGCGTTACCCCGTTGTGCCCTTTGATGTCCCCCTTCGATGCGACGTAGAAAGAGGAGCAGGCCGTCATTCCGCCCCAGAGGTTAGAAAGACCGGCTTGCCTGTGGCAAGCGAAACTACACGACGAGTGCGGTGTTTTTGGGCGTTCCGTTTTGGGTCATCCGTCTCGGTGACCTTAAAAAACGTGTATTAACAATATGGTAAGTCCATTTTGCCCGATTCAGTCCACAGAAGGTCCTTTCGGTTTTTACGAACAATCGTGACCAGTTTCTGTGCAAACGATCAGGTGAAACGTGGATCCGCTGAATTTGTCGTGCCGGGTCTGGCCCCGATTGCGAAGGCCCCCGGCCGCAGGATAGGGTGCCGGGATGAGCAGTGACCCCCGATTCATCCACCTTCGCGTCCACACCGAGTATTCGCTTCTGGAAGGTGCCATGCGCCTCAAGAAGCTGCCCGGTCTGTGCGCCAATGCGGATATGCCCGCCGTCGCCATCACGGATACCAACAACATGTTCGCGGCGCTGGAATTCAGTGTCACGGCCAGCGATGCAGGCATCCAGCCCATCGTCGGCTGTCAGGTCGATCTGATGTTCGAGGAAGAGACCGTCGCCGCGCCGGGCCGGACCTATGTGCCGCCGATTGCGGGTCTGGTGCTGCTGGCGCAGACCGAGGCCGGGTATGAAAACCTGATGAAGCTGAACTCGTGCCTCTATCTGCGCAAGGACGGCAAGCCACCCCATGTCACGCTGCCCGAGTTGGAGCAACACGCCGATGGCCTGATTTGCCTGACCGGCGGGCCGGACGGCCCCGTGGGGCGCCACCTGCAATCGGGCAAGCGGGACGACGCTGAAACACTGGTGCGACGCCTCGCAACCGCGTTTCCCGACCGTCTCTATATCGAACTGCAGCGCCATCCGGGCGAAGACGGCCAGCCCGAGGCCGAGCGTCTGACCGAACGCGGCCATGTCGAAATCGCCTATGACATGAACCTGCCGCTGGTGGCCACCAACGATGTCTATTTCCCCAAAACCGAGATGTACGAGGCGCATGATGCGCTGATCTGCATCGCTGACGGGGCCTATGTCGATCAACAGGAAGACCGCCGCCGCCTGACCGCGCAGCATTATTTCAAATCCCAGCAGGAAATGGTCACGCTGTTCGCCGACTTGCCCGAGGCGATTGAAAACACGGTTGAAATCGCCAAACGCTGCGCCTTCATGACGTATCGGCGCGACCCGATCCTGCCGAAATTCGCCGATGACGAGGTCGCTGAACTGCGTCGGCAGGCGCAAGAGGGGCTGGAATATCGTCTGTCGATGATTCCGCACGCCGTACCGGTGGAAGAATATCAGGAGCGGTTGGATTTCGAACTGGGCATTATCGAAGGGATGGGCTTCCCCGGTTACTTCCTGATCGTTGCCGATTTTATCAAATGGGCCAAGGATCACGAAATCCCGGTTGGCCCCGGGCGGGGCTCGGGCGCGGGCAGCCTTGTGGCCTATGCGCTTTTGATCACCGACCTTGACCCGCTGCGCTATTCGCTGCTGTTCGAACGGTTCCTGAACCCCGAACGGGTCTCGATGCCTGACTTTGACATCGACTTTTGCATGGATCGCCGCGAAGAGGTGATCCGATATGTGCAAGACAAATACGGGACCGACAAGGTCGGGCAGATCATTACCTTTGGTGCGCTTCTGTCCAAGGCCGCGGTGCGCGATGTGGGCCGGGTGCTGCAAATGCCCTATGGCCAGGTGGATCGTTTGTCCAAGATGATCCCGGTGGAAGGCGTCAAACCGGTCTCGATCGAAAAGGCGCTGAAAGACGAACCGCGCCTGCGCGACGCCGCCCGCGAAGAAGAGGTGGTGGAACGCCTGCTGACCTATGGCCAGCAGGTCGAAGGGCTGCTCAGAAACGCTTCGACCCACGCCGCCGGTGTGGTCATCGGGGACCGGCCGCTGGACGCGCTTGTGCCGCTCTATCAGGATCCGCGATCCGATATGCCCGCGACCCAGTTCAACATGAAGTGGGTGGAACAGGCTGGGCTGGTCAAGTTCGACTTCCTTGGCCTGAAGACCCTGACCGTGATCCAGAACGCCATGGATCAGATTTTCAAATCCGGGCGCGATCTGCATATCGCGGCCGATGGCACACAGTTGTACGAACCCGCCGAAGGCGCGACCAACCAGATCAACGCGATCCCGCTGGATGATGAAAAGTCATACAAGCTCTACGCCGCAGCCAAGACTGTCGCCGTGTTCCAGGTGGAAAGTTCGGGCATGATGGATGCGCTCAAGCGCATGAAACCCACCTGTATCGAAGACATCGTGGCCCTAGTGGCGCTTTATCGTCCGGGCCCGATGGAGAACATCCCGACCTATTGCGAGGTCAAGAACGGCCTCAAGGAAATCACATCCGTTCACCCGTCCATCGACCATATTCTGGCCGAAACCCAGGGCATCATCGTCTATCAGGAACAGGTGATGCAGATCGCGCAGGTCATGGCGGGCTATTCGCTTGGCGGCGCCGACCTGTTGCGCCGCGCCATGGGTAAAAAGATCAAAGAGGCGATGGACGCCGAACGCCCGAAGTTCGAAAAAGGCGCCAAGGAAAACGGCGTCGACAAGAAAAAGGCGACCGAGGTTTTCGATCTTCTGGAAAAATTCGCCAACTACGGCTTCAACAAATCCCACGCCGCCGCCTATGCCGTGGTCAGCTATCAGACCGCCTGGCTGAAAGCGAACCACCCGGTCGAATTCATGGCCGGTGTGATGAACTGCGATATCCACCTTACTGACAAGCTTGCCACCTATTTCGAAGAGGTCCGGAAAGGGCTCAGCCTGCCCTATGTTCCACCTTGCGTGAACCGCTCGGATGCGACCTTCAAAGTGGTCGATGGTGCGCTGGTCTATGCGCTGGGCGCGCTCAAGAACGTTGGCGTCGAAGCGATGCGGTTGATCACCGAAGGGCGCAAGATCGATGGTGTCGACAAACCCTTTGCCACGGTGTTCGATCTGGCCCGCCGGGTCGATCTGAAACGCGTCGGCAAACGCCCTCTCGAAATGCTGGCCCGCGCCGGGGCGTTCGATCAGCTTGACCCCAACCGCCGCCGCATGTTCGAAAGCCTTGATCCGCTGGTCAATTATTCCTCGGCGATCCACGAACAAAAAGCCAGCGCGCAGGTGTCGCTGTTCGGCGACGCAGGTGAAGACCTGCCCGAACCGCGCCTCTCGCCCGTTGCCGACTGGCTGCCCGCCGAACGTCTGGCCGAAGAATTCCGCGCCATCGGTTTTTACCTCTCCGGGCATCCGCTGGATGACTATATGACAGCGCTCAAGCGCAAGGGCGTGCTGACACTGGACGAGGTCACTGAAAAAGCCCGGCGCGGACCGTTTCTGGCCAAACTGGCCGGCGTCGTGGCAGGCCGTCAGGAACGTAAATCGGCCCGTGGCAACCGGTTCGCCTTTGTGCAGATGTCGGACACGACCGGCGCGTTCGAAGTCACCCTGTTCTCGGAAGCGCTTGAGAAAAGCCGCGACTTTCTGGAAACCGGGGCCAAGGTCGTCATCATGGCAGAGGCCGCGATGGAAAGCGATCAGCTGAAACTGCTGGGCCGTTCGGTCGGGCCGGTCGATCTGACCGTTGCCGAAGCTGGTGCCACCGGCCTGCGCATCTTCCTTGACGACCTGAACACCGTCGATCTGGTGGGCCGCGTTCTGGAAGACGCCGCAACGGCGGTGCGCGGGGCAGGCAAGGGGCCGATACAGTTGTGCCTGTTGAACCCCGAACTCCCGGGCGAGGTCGAGATGGATCTGGGCCAGGATTTCGCCATCAATCCGCAAATCAAGGGCGCCATCAAATCGCTGGATGGGGTTCTGGCCGTAGAAGAGCTGTGATGCACCGCGCAGCAATCGCTCGGCCAACTTCCGCTTTCCCCGTGGCTGTCTATCTGGACAGACGGGCAGCTGATCCGCATAACTTTCAGTTAGAAAAACATGAGGTCTGCAATGATCAAGCTGGCAAAGTTAAGCCTTCTTCCCCTTCTTCTGGGTTTCGGTGCCTGCACCGCGACCCCCGAAGCGCAGCATGAAGTCGCCTGTGTCGGCGGCACGCTCGCAGGCGCGGTTATCGGGGCTGCAATCGGAAATCAGTTCGGCGGCGGTCGGGGCAATACGATCATGACAGCCGCCGGTGCCGGAACTGGTGCGGTCACCGCAGCCACATCCATGAACTGTGTGAGGTAGTCGCCATGAAACATACCCTTCTCTGCGCCGCCGCGTTGACCTGCACCGCAACGCTGGCCTTGTCAGATACGATGCCGGGATCGGCACTGATCCATCTGGATGTCGACGCAAATTCTCAGGTGACCCAGGATGAGTTCGTCCAGCAGATGGGCGTGTTCTTCGCTCCGATGGACACGAACGGCAATGGTCAACTTGACCCTGCCGAGGTCGAAACCTTTCTTGATCCTGAGACATTCGATGCCACAGACACCAACGGCAACGGCATGATTTCGTCGTCTGAATACTCAGCGCAGATGGTTCGCGATTTCCAAAGCGCGGATACCGACGGCAACGGTGTGCTGGACTAACCTTTCAGGATCGAAATACATCGGACCTGTGAATGCGCCCTTATCCATCGGATGAGGGCGCATTCATGTTGCGTGACGATGGCCTAGCCCATGGCCGAATTGATCAGGAAGAAGATCACCCCGGACAAGATCGCCGCAGCAGGGACGGTTATGATCCATGCGGCAATGATCGTCATGAAATGCGACCGCCGGACCAGCTTGCGACGCCGACGTTCTTCGGGGGCATAGATTGCGCGATCCGGCATCTCCAGACGGGCCAGGCGGATCCGCCGCTCGGCGTCCCACTCGCGAAAGAACCCGACCCCGAAAACACCGCCAACTGCGATGTGGGTCGAACTGACGGGCAGGCCAAGCCAGCTTGCGATGATCACCGTGATCGCCGCAGACAAAGCCACGCAATAGGCCCGCATCGGGTTCAGCTTGGTGATCTGGCCACCAACCATCCGGATCAGCTTGGGGCCGAAAAGGAACAGGCCAAACGAAATCCCGAAGGCGCCGATCACCATAACCCAGAACGGGATGCTGACAGCATCGGTAAAGCTGCCCGATTGCGACGCCTGAACAATCGCGGCCAGCGGACCAACAGCATTGGCGACGTCATTGGCACCATGCGCAAAGCTCAGCAACGCGGCGGAAACCACCAGCGGAATACCGAACAGGATTTTCAGCGACTTGTTGCGGTTTTCCAGCCCCTGCGATTGCTTGCGGATCGCCGGGATCATCACAAGCCAGACCAGCCCACCGATAAAGGCACCGATCATCAACGCTGTCGGCAGGTCGATCTTGATGATCTTTTTCAAGCCTTTCAACGCCAGATATGAGGCGAACGCGCCTGCCATGATGCCCACCAGCACGGGCACCCAGACGCGCGCAGCGGCAATCTTGTCATCGCGATAGATGATCCGGGATTTGATCAGCCACAAAAAGGCGGCAGCGATGGCCCCGCCCAGAACGGGCGAAATCACCCAGCTGGCCGCGATCTTGCCCATGGTGGGCCAGCTGACAGCCGCGAACCCCGCCGCAGCGATACCGGCCCCCATGACACCGCCAACAACCGAATGCGTCGTTGAAACCGGCGCGCCGATCCAGGTGGCAAGGTTGACCCAAAGCGCAGCAGACAAAAGGGCTGCCATCATCGCCCAGACAAAGACCGAAGCGGTGCCCATGCTTTCGGGCGCAATGATGCCCTTGGCGATGGTCGAAACCACGTCTCCGCCCGCGATCAGCGCCCCGGCGCTTTCAAAGACCACCGCAATGGCAATCGCCCCGCCCATGGTCAGTGCATTTGCTCCAACCGCAGGGCCCATATTGTTGGCCACGTCATTGGCGCCGATGTTCAGCGCCATGTACGCGCCAAGACAGGCCGCCACGACCACGATCATGGAATTGCTGGTCTGTCCGAAAAACAGCATTGCGCTCAGGCCGGCCAGCACAACAAAGACAAGCGAAATGCCCGGACCGACCATCGGTCTCGACACATAACTGGTCGCCATTTCAAGCGTAGAATACCGTGCCAGATCGCGATCCAGCGTTTCAAGATGGCTTGGATCGCCCTTTTGGTCAGTCATATGTGTCGTCCCCCAATTCGGGGAAGACGACTACAGCCCTCATGACGATAAAATCAACCATACAATACAGGTCGACAGAATTTACTTACTGACTGCGGAAAATAGACTTCAGTTCGGGTTCATTGACCAGCTCGGCAGCGGTATCCGCCTTGACCCATCTGCGGGTGCGTTCATGGGCTTCGGGAAAGTCATCCGACAGGTCATTGACGGCAACCGAATAGACCAGAGTTTCGACAGGAAATTCCCACCCGGAATCCTGTCGTTTCTGATAGGTATAGGTTCCGACAGGATCACGTGTCGCCTTGCCCTTTTTGACGCCAGCCTCTTCCCAGGCTTCTCGCAACGCCGTTTCGTTGGCCTTCAACCCACGGATTGGCCACCCCTTGGGAATGATCCACCGCGCGGTGCCGCGACTGGTGACAAGCAGGTATTCCCTTCCGTCCCCCTCGCCACGATGGCACAGGGCAGCCATCTGCAGTCTTTTGGGGCGACTTAGCAGGGGTCCTAAGAAGGACTCCCAGATTGTTTGAAGGGCAACGCTCATCAACATTCCACTTAAATTGTTTATCTGATGCATAGGTTTATAAATGATAAAGTCGGAAACTACAAATCTCACACAGTCACGAGCGTTTGATGACGTCCAAGACGCGCTTTTTACTGGCGACTAAGCCGCCGTTCAGGGGCTGTCAGGCCAACGTGGAGTTTGGACCGCAAGGTCTGTGACCCGCTCGGGAATGCCTTGTGAAGAACAGCACCGGTCACCGCCTGTTTCCGCCTTGTTCAGCGATGTACAAAACGGACAAAGGGGCTGAAACGGTCTGTACAAAACGGACAATTCACAACCCGCTCTCAGTAATGGGGGGGCGTTTCGTCGCCCAGCACCACACCGCCAGTACCCGACTGCTCGCGCTCTCCCTCGCGCTGCATCAGCATGTGGACCCGACGCGTCAAAGTGTCGATCTCGGTTTGCTGCTGGGCAACTACGTCGCTCAACTCGTCCACGGTGCGCACAAGATGCGCGATGCGTTCTTCCAGAACCTGCATGTTCGGTCTCCTTTCCTGCGCTCATATCGTCGTTACGTCACCGCGCCAACCGGGTTGCGACGACGACGGCCACCGTCGCAGACTGGAGTTAAGGGAGGATTTGTCATGTCCGTTACATCACAGACCGTTGATGCCGTGACCACGATCACCATCAACCGGCCCGACGCGCGCAATGCCGTTGATCCGGAAGCAGCACGCCAACTTTTCAAGGCTTTTCAGTCGTTTGAGGCAGATAGTGCATCCTCGGTTGCGGTCCTGACCGGGGCAGATGGCTATTTCTGCGCCGGGTTCGATCTGAAAGCAGCGGGCGCAGGGACAGCGGACGGCTGGTTTCAGGAGGTCGCCATACCGGACGATTGGACCGACCCGATAACACAGCCGATTCCCGGCCCGATGGGGCCAAGCCGGTTGATGCTGTCCAAGCCTGTTATCGCTGCGATCGAAGGTCACGCCGTCGCAGGCGGGATGGAACTTGCAGCCTGGTGCGACATGCGCGTTATGGCTGAAACCGCCGTCACAGGCGTCTTTTGCCGCCGTTGGGGCGTTCCATTGATTGATGGCGGAACCGTGCGACTTCCGCGCATCCTTGGACAGGGTCGCGCCAATGATCTGATCCTCACAGGCCGCCCCGTGGACGCGTCCGAAGCACAGCAGATGGGCTTTGCCGACCGGATCAGCGTCGAGGGGCAAGCCCTTGCAATGGCACAAAGTTTAGCCCGCGACCTGACACGGTTTCCACAAGCCTGTATGCGCGCGGATCATCTTTCGGCCCGACCCGCACCCTCCGATTTGGCCGCCGGTTTGCGCCGCGAATGGGTCTCGGCCTCGGCGTTTGTGAAAGAAGGCCGCGAGGGTGCCGCGCGCTTTGCCGCTGGCAAAGGTCGCTCCGGTGATTTCTCCGAGATTTAAGGCAGAAGGCCTCGCGTTAACCATGGCTTTGCTTGCCCCGGCGGCGGCCTTGGGCTAGACCCCGCCGCGAACCCCGTTCCCCCAGGAGGCCGCCATGGCCAAAGTCAAAAAACAACCCCGCCCCAAGGCCGAGACGCCAAAGGGCTTCCGCGATTATTTCGGTGCAGAAGTCACCCAACGCAACGAAATGCTGCACACCATCGCCGGGGTCTATCATCGTTATGGCTTTGACGCCTTGGACAGCAGCGCCGTGGAGACGGTGGAGGCACTGGGAAAATACCTGCCGGATGTCGATCGCCCCAACGAAGGTGTGTTCGCCTGGCAAGAGGATGAAAGCGACTGGCTGGCGCTGCGTTATGACCTGACAGCCCCGCTGGCGCGGGTGTTTGCGCAGCATCGCAACGACCTTCCCACGCCGTATCGCCGCTATGCGATGGGGCCGGTCTGGCGCAATGAAAAGCCGGGTCCGGGACGATATCGTCAGTTTTATCAATGTGATGCAGACACTGTCGGCAGCGCGTCTATGGCCGCAGATTCCGAGATTTGTGCCTTGCTGAGCGACACTCTGGAAGAGGTCGGTATCCCGCGCGGCGATTATCTGATCCGCGTCAACAACCGCAAGGTTCTGAATGGGGTGCTCGAAGCAATGAGGCTGGCCGATGAGGCGCAGCGCCACGACGTTTTGCGCACGATCGACAAGTTCGACAAAGTCGGCGAGGCTGGCGTGCGCGAGTTGTTGACCAAGGGTCGGCTGGACGCGTCGGGCGCATTTATCGACGGCATTGGTCTGACCGATACCCAGGCCGACCCCGTGGTCGCCTTTCTGACCTCAAAAGGGGCTGATGCGACGGCGACCCTGACCAACCTGCGCGACGCGGTCGGCACGTCCGACATTGGCGGCAAGGGTATCGACGAACTGGAACAGATCGCGGCTCTGCTAAGCGCGCAGGGCTATGGCGCGGATCGGATCGAACTGGATCCCTCCGTAGTACGCGGCCTTGGGTATTACACTGGCCCGGTTTATGAGGCCGAGCTTACCTTTGAAATCTTTGACGAAAAAGGCCGCAAGCGGCAGTTCGGATCGGTTGCCGGTGGTGGGCGTTATGACGATCTGGTCAAACGCTTTACCGGTCAGGAAGTGCCTGCGACAGGTGTGTCTATTGGCGTTGATCGGCTGTTGGCGGCTTTGCGCGAAAAGGGCCGTCTGACCGCGCACGAACATGGCCCCGTCGTGGTTACGGTGATGGATCGCGACCGCATGGCAGATTATCAGGCGATGGTGGCCGAGCTGCGCAATGCCGGGATCCGGGCCGAGGTTTATCTGGGCAATCCCAAGAACTTCGGCAATCAGCTGAAATATGCGGACCGCCGCAACAGCCCGATGGCCGTCATCGAAGGTGGTGACGAAAAAGCCAACGGGATCGTGCAGATCAAGGATTTGATCCTGGGTGCGAAGATCGCTGAAAACGCCACGCTTGAAGAGTGGAAAGAGCGCACCAATCAGTTTGAAGTGCCGCGCGGTGATCTGGTTGCGCGTGTGCGGGCCATCCTTGAAAGCCAAAGCTGATGCCAACACGCGCTGACATTCTTGCCCGCGCCGCAAGGCTGCGGGGCTTCTTCGAAGGGCAGGGGGCTATCCCCGTTGAAACGCCCATTCTGCAACCCGCCGACACGTTGCTGGACCTCTACGGTGAAGACATCCGGGGCCGCGCCTATGTCACCTCGGACGCGCTGCGCGGTGAACAGGTGCTGCGCCCGGATTTCACGGTTCCGGTTGTCCAGATGCATATGGAACAGGGGGCTGAACCCGCCCGCTATACCTATTCCGGTGAAGTGTTTCGCCGTCAGGAACACGATCCGGACCGCGCCAACGAATACCTGCAAGTCGGGTACGAGGTGTTTGACCGCGAAAACCCGGCCGCTGCCGACGCCGAGGTCTATGCCCTGATCGCAGAGATCCTGTCCGGGCTGCATGTGCGGTCCTCGACCGGAGATATCGGCATTCTGATGGCCGCGGTGCGGGGATTGAAAACGACCGAGCGTCGCAAGGCGGCCCTGATGCGCCATATCTGGCGCCCGCGCCGGTTCCGGGTTTTGCTGGATCGGTTTGCGGGGCGGACTCCGGTCCCGGCCACACGCACGGCTTTGCTGGCGTCAGCTGACCCTCTGGCCACCACAGCAACCGAAATCGGAGTGCGCAGCCGGGCCGAGATTGCGGCCCGGATTGAGGCTTTGCGTGCGGATGCAGAAACCCCTCCGATTTCGGATCACGAAATGGTCGGGCTGGATACGTTGTTGGCGGTGCGCGAGACGTTACCTTTTGCCTTGGAGCAATTGAAGGACGTGGCCGTGGACTTGCCACAGATCGCTCCGGCGGTGGATCGTTTGAATGATCGGATTGACGCGCTTGCGGCGCGTGGCGTCGACGTTGAGAACGTTGAGTTTGAAACCAGTTATGGCCGCACATCGATGGAGTATTACGATGGGTTCGTGTTCGGATTCTATGCAGCCTCGCGCGCCGATCTGCCGCCCGTAGCGACGGGCGGGCGATACGATGCGTTGACCCGCGAACTGGGGCGCGGGGTCGAAATTCCGGCTGTTGGTGGCGTGCTGCGTCCGGGCCTTATGCTGGAACTGGAGGCCGCGCAATGAGCCTGAAACTTGGAGTTCCGTCCAAAGGCCGGTTGATGGAAAAGACCTTTGACTGGTTCGGCAAGCGCGGCATTCAGCTTGCGCGCACCGGGTCTGACCGGGAGTATTCCGGCGCTGTCGCCGGGATCGACGGCGTGTCGCTGGTGTTGCTGTCTGCGGGTGAAATTCCGCGGGAACTGGCCGCCGGGCGCATTCACCTTGGCGTCACCGGAACCGATCTGGTGCAGGAAAAGCTGCCGCGCTGGGAACAACAGGTCGAGGAAGTTGCGCTGATGGGGTTTGGTCAGGCCGATCTGATCCTTGCCGTGCCGCAATTCTGGGTTGATGTCGATGTGCTTGACGATCTGGACGCGGCGGCGGCGGCGTTTCGGGCGCGCCACGGCCACCGCTTGCGGATTGCGACCAAGTATCATCGGCTGGTGCGCGAATTTCTGACTTATGGCGGCGTGGCGGATTACCAATTGGTCGACAGTCAGGGCGCGACCGAGGGCACGGTCAAGAACGAAACGGCCGAGGCCATCGCCGATATCACGTCGACCGGGGAAACCCTGCGCGCCAACCACCTGAAGATCCTGAGCGACGGTCTGATCCTGAAATCACAGGCCACCCTGTGGCGCAGCCGGGTGGCTGATTGTGACAGTGACGAAAAGGCGACGCTCAGAGACCTGCTGGACAGGCTGGCCTGAGACCCTGTCTGGCGGGTCAGAGGACCCCGATTTCAGCCAAGGCCTGGTTCAGCTCATCCGGGATCGCGTCGTCCTGTACCCGGCCTTTCGGCAGGTCGCGGGGCGCGTCTTCTGGTTTGAGATACCGCCAGCCCTGAAACGGACGTTTCAGGGCGTTTTGTGTACGATGCACGTCGGGGTCCAGCACGATGGCACAACGGCGGATGCCGTCTGACCCGAATACTTCGTCCAGTCGAATGATACGCTGGCGGCATTGGATGCTGCCCTTGATCACCCAATAAATCGAACCGCCATTGATGATCTCGGGTTCGCGCTTGGGCCACATCCGGGTGACATGACTGGGATAGCCGTCCGCCGTTCTCACAGCACCGGTTTCCTGCCACTCGGCCAGCGTTTCGATGCTTTCCGACCCGACGCTCAGCTTGATCAGATGTACAAACGTGCTCACGGACTCACCCCCGAAATTGAGGCCCATATGGTAGTGGAAATGGAGCAAGCTTCAAGGTATTGTGGTGATCCGCATTGATCCGAGGAATCGCGCCATGACCCGCTTTGCTGCCCCGATTGCTGAACAGATCTGGGATATGAAATACCGTTTCAAGGAAGCGGATGGAACACCCATTGACCTGACGGTCGAAGACAGCTGGCGGCGCATCGCCCGTGATCTGGCGCAGGTCGAGGACGATCCATCGGTTTGGGAAGAGGCGTTTTATCACGCCCTTGAGGATTTCAAGTTCCTGCCAGCGGGTCGGATTACGGCCGGGGCAGGGACGGCACGGCGGGTGACACTGTTCAATTGTTTTGTCATGGGCACGATCCCCGACAGCATGGGCGGCATTTTCGAGATGCTGAAAGAAGCGGCGCTGACCATGCAGCAGGGTGGCGGCATCGGCTATGATTTCTCAACCATCAGACCGCGCGGCGCGGATGTGCTTGGCGTTGCGGCGGATGCGTCCGGCCCGCTGAGCTTTATGGATGTCTGGGATGCAATGTGCCGCACGATCATGTCGGCGGGCTCGCGCCGGGGGGCCATGATGGCGACGATGCGCTGCGATCATCCCGATATCGAAGAGTTCATCACGGCCAAATCCGACGCCGCCCGCCTGCGCATGTTCAACATGTCGGTGCTGGTGACGGATGCGTTCATGGATGCGGTCAAGGCCGATGCCCCATGGGAACTGGTCTTTGATGGAAAGGTCTATCACACGGTTGATGCACGGACCTTGTGGAACAAGATCATGCAGGCGACCTATGATTACGCCGAACCGGGTGTGATCTTTATCGATCGGATCAACCAGCTGAACAACCTCAGCTATTGCGAGACCATTGCCGCGACGAACCCCTGCGGGGAACAACCGTTGCCACCCTATGGCGCCTGCCTGCTGGGGTCGATCAACCTGGCCCGGCTGGTCACAGACCCGTTTGGTGCTGAGGCAGCACTGGATCTGGATGTGCTGAACAAACTGGTCGCCACTTCGGTGCGCATGATGGACAACGTCGTCGACACCTCGCAATTCCCGCTGCCGGAACAGGCGGCCGAAGCGCAGGCCAAGCGACGCATCGGGCTGGGAGTGACCGGGCTGGCGGATGCGCTGTTGATGTTGGGGCTGCGCTATGGGTCCGACCGGGCGGCGCGTCAAACCGAAGACTGGCTGCACGCGATCGCCCGCGCCGCGTATCTGGCGTCGGCTCAACTGGCCAGGGAAAAGGGGGCGTTCCCGTTGTTCGACGCCGAGAAATTCCTGGACAGCGGCACCATGCGCGAGATGGACGCCGATGTGCGCGACGCCATTGCAGAACATGGAATCCGCAATGCGCTTTTGACGTCAATCGCGCCGACGGGCACCATTTCGCTGTATGCCGGGAACGTGTCGTCCGGGATCGAACCGGTGTTTGCCTATGCGTATACGCGCAAGGTTTTGCAGAAAGACGGATCGCGGACCGAAGAAGAAGTCGTGGATTACGCGGTTCAGATGTGGCGCGACAAGTTTGGTGACGTCGACCTGCCGGACTACTTCGTCAACGCGCAGACTTTGCCGGCCTCAGATCACGTCAAGATGCAGGCGGCCGCCCAGAAATGGGTCGACAGTTCGATTTCCAAGACCATCAACTGCCCCGAGGATATCTCGTTCGACGATTTCAAGAATGTGTACATGCAAGCCTGGGATCTGGGCTGCAAAGGCTGCACAACCTATCGCCCCAATGACGTGACCGGGTCGGTGCTGAGTGTGAGTGAGACAGAGAGCGTGCCGCCCGAGCACATCGCGACCGAGGCTGGAAACGGGGCCGAGGTGGTGTATATGTCCGAACCGCTGGACCGGCCGCAATCGCTGGAAGGCAATACCTACAAGTTGAAATGGCCGGACAGTGAACATGCGATTTATCTGACGATCAATGACATCGTCATGGGCGGGCATCGGCGCCCGTTCGAAGTGTTCATCAATTCCAAGAACATGGAACACTATGCGTGGACGCTGGCGTTGACCCGCATGATCTCGGCAGTTTTCCGGCGCGGGGGCGATGTGTCTTTCGTCGTCGAAGAGCTCAAAGCCGTGTTTGATCCGCGCGGCGGCGCCTGGATGAAAGGGAAGTACATCCCGTCAATTCTTGCCGCCATCGGCGGGGTGATCGAACAGCACATGATCGCCATTGACTTCATCGAGGGGGAAGGCATGGGATTGAAATCTGACCCGAAAGCGCAAGTGGTGAATCTGGATGTGCCGCTCGGTAAAGCGTGCCCCAGTTGTGGTCAGTTCGAGATGCGGATGATCGAAGGTTGCATGACCTGCGCCAGTTGCGGACATTCCAAGTGTGGGTGATTGGACCGGGTGTGTTTGTGTGTGATCCGCAAGGTAATTGAGACCCATTTGGGCGGTTTTAACGCCCAAAAACAAGGTCATTAGTGCCCATGAGTCCCTAAGTCTTTGTTTTTAAATGATATGAGGGGGCGCCAGATTTCAGGATCTGGCGCCCCCCTCATTTTGAAAAGCTGTTGACGGGATATGTCAATCCCGGTATAAAATCGGTCAGTTTCCCGGAGAGATATTGGCCAGTTTTCAGTTTGAGCCGCGCCTTTGCGCGCGTGCTTTCCATAGAGCTGACGCGTGCCAAGGCGCGCTGGCCGGAGGCCGGCACGTCTGCCGTATTTTCGGGGATTTCAGTTTTGGGCTTTGCGGCTCTGTCGTAGACGAAAGCTTTCGCCGTTCATCTCCAGGATGTGCACATGGTGGGTCAGACGGTCGAGAATGGCCCCCGTGAGACGTTCTGAGCCAAAGACCTCTGTCCATTCGTCAAATGGCAAATTCGAGGTAATGATGATTGAACCACGCTCGTATCTCTGGGAGATGACCTCGAACAGTAACTCGGCGCCGGTTTTGCTGAGGGGAACGAAGCCCAGTTCATCGATGATCAGAAGGTCCTGACTGGCCAGTAGTTTTTGAATACGCTGAAGGCGCCGTTCGTCGGCAGCTTCGATCAGTTCGTGGACCAGGGCGGCAGCTGTCGTGCAACGCACTTTCAGACCCTTCTGGCAGGCCGCCAGTCCGAGCCCCAGAGCGACATGGGTCTTGCCGGTGCCGCTTGGACCCAGAGCGATGACGTTCTCGCGCCGTTCCACAAAGGCGCAGCGGGCCAGTTCCATAGGCAGGGTCTTGTTGAGAGAGGCGATGACCTTGAAGTCAAAGCTGTCAAGACTTTTGGTCGCCGGGAACTTCGCGGCTTTTATCCGGCGTTCGATCATCCGGCGTTCGCGTTCGATCAGTTCCAGTTCGCAGAGCCGCAGCAGATACTGCACATGATCTTTGTTCTCTGCCGCGCACTGCCGGGCCAGCTTGTCGTACTCGCTGTTGAAGGTCGGCAGCCGCAGCTTCTTGAGATGATGCTGCAACAGGACCTGTGGGGTATCTGTCATGACGCTGCCCCGGACATCAGCACCTTGTAGCTGGCCGGGTCCGTCGTCTTGACCTGTGCCCTGGGCAGATAGGGATAGATGTCGAGATCAAGCCGCGGTGGCCGCTTCTCGATCCGGCACAGCACAAGATGCTTGACCGCGTCGTAGCCGATGGCGCCGAGATCGAGCGCCTGTTTGATGGCACCATGGACATGGGCCATCTCAAAGGTCTCCAGCAGGCGCAGAACCTGCACGTACTCCCGCTTGCCCTTCTTTCCCATCCGCGCTTCCAGCAACCGGTGCAGGGTGGCGAACTCATCTGGCAGCTCCCAGCCCTGTAGCGGCGCCGCCTGATCCAATGCCCCGACCTTCTGCTCCAGCAAAGGCAGGTAATGCATCGGATCGAAGACCATGTCGGCCTTCTCGTAGCACCGGTTGTGGCGGGCGATCACCTCTGCGCCGCAGCCGATGACCACCTCATGGACATAGCCCCGGACCTGAACCTCGTGGTGTGCGTAGGCGACCGGGACGGAATAATCGTTGTTGCGGTATCGGACCATCGAGATTGACGTCGCCCGGGTACTGACCTTGTCGCAGGCATCATAAGGCGTGGGCGGCAGAGCCATCAGCGCATCCAGGTCGCGCATCAGGCGATCGTCGATGGGCTCGGCGTGGCCACGGACGGTATCTTCCTGACGCTTCAGGCATCGTTCTTCCAGCGGTGCGTTGAGATCATCGAAGCTGTTGAACCGGGGAGCGGGCACGAGGAAGTTCCGCCGCCCGTAGCCGATCACCCCTTCGACATTGCCTTTGTCATTACCTGTTGAATGTCACTGAGAACTGACCCGGTATTTTCACCGAGATTTGACCCACCGTTAGTTATGCGTTGTGGTTTATG
>NZ_VOGO01000016.1 GCF_007923355.1 Falsiphaeobacter marinintestinus | reverse complement strand
ATCGTCCGTTCTTCATTCAAAATCTCCTCAGATATCTTGCCGAGAAAATTCTACTTTTGAACACCACTATTTTTAGGGGGGATTACCCGCGCGCTTCGCCCTGCCTGGAACAAGGGTCGGATCGTTGGACAGAAGCGACCGCTCAAGCCCAAACACGTCTGGGCGATCAGAGTTCGGCTGGAGCTGGCCGAGAACCATCGCGACTTGGCGCTCTTTAATCTGGCCATTGATAGCAAGCTGCGCGGCTGCGATCTGGTCAAATTGAAGGTCGTCGACGTCATGGCATCCGGCCGGATCAAGGAACGCGCGTCGGTTCTGCAAAGCAAGACGCAGAAACCTGTCCGCTTCGAAATCTCGGAAGGCACCCGTGCCTCGCTCGAAAGGTGGATGCAAGGCCCACTGATGGTTGGATCCGAATACCTATGGCCCGGTCGGCTTCACGAACGCCTTCATATCTCGACCCGCCAATATGCGCGGATTGTCCGTGACTGGGTAACTTCGATTGGCCTAGAGGTCAGCGCATACGGTACGCATTCGATGCGAAGGACCAAAGTGACGCAAATCTACAAAAAGACGGGCAACCTTCGCGCAGTGCAGCTGCTTTTGGGCCATACTAAGATGGACAGCACCGTAAGATATCTCGGCGTCGAGCTTGAGGATGCCCTTGCGATTGCAGAGGCCATAGAAATCTAAGAATTTGGGCCGTCTTTACGGACGGCGCATTCCTGCTTTTCGCCACACACTTCACCGCTGCGTTGCGGCTTTCGCATTGCTGCCGCTCACATATCGCGCAGCATTTCCATTGGGGCAATGATCGGGGAACGGATAGTGTTGTCATTGCCATTTTGGAAATGGGGCGCGGCCAATTTTGACATTATTGACGACACCAAAAGGAATTCTGTTAGATTGCCGGCATCTAACCATTAGCAAGCTCCAAGGCGCGCGCACCAAATGGCCGACTTTTGCTCCGCCTCAATGGTAGGATTTTGCGCCGCCGTTGATATGATAAATGTGATCGCATAGCCCGATCAAGGCACCCGTTTTTTCTGAACCGCAAACGGGCTCAGTCCAAGCCAAATCTGAATGTCGCGCGCAATTTTCTTTGAGCCCGTGAATTCGAACTTATCTGCTTCAGATTTAACGTCGGTCACGCCCATCCAGATCGCTGTCATGGTGCGTAAGTCAGTTGAAACATACAGATCGACTTCGAACCCGGGATCGGCCCAACACAGATCAACGTCGCCTTCCGGCTCGATCACCAACCACCAGTCGCATTTGCTGGATGGCAGATCATGATAGTGAAACTGGACCACGGTTCGATGTTTCGGCAGCGTTTGAGGGTCCAGGTTTCTGCGCATGTCCCACATCAACAAAGAGGGGTCGAGGTTTTCAAGGGACAGCGAAGACTCAACCCATTTCTGACCCCACATGCCCATCGCAATAACCGTTTCGTGCAGATCCCGACCGGACTCGGTCAGGTGATACTCAAATCCGTTTCTATCAGCCGGGACCGGACGGCGTTCAATAATCCCTGCTGCATCAAGATCCTTAAGCCGTTGTGACAGCAGTGTCGGAGACATTTTGGGCACCCCGCGCCGCAGATCATTGAAACGCGTCGATCCGGCCATCAGTTCGCGTAAAAGAACCATGGTCCATCGCGTGCAGAGCACCTCAGCGGCCATAGCGAGCGGGCAAAATTGCTTGTAGCCAACGTTTGACATGTTGTTCTTCATCCCTCCCCAGAGTCAGAAAACCAACTCAATGGTACAGGATGCAAAGCTTTTTGATAGTACAGTTTCTGCACTAGATTGCGTCCTGCGAGTTCACATACATTGATTTCACCAAACTTAATCAAGGAGATCTATTATGTCAGAAGCCCTTTTTGACCGCCTTGGAGGTGATGATGGCATTCGAAAAATTGTGGATGTGCTTGTTGATAATCATGCCAGCAACCCGGTCGTCTCGACTCGCTTCTCTGGAAGCGATTTGGGGAACCTAAAGAAGATGGCCGGCGACTTTTTCGTAGCTGGCTCCGGAGGACCTGAGATTTATTCCGGCAAAGACATGATCAGCGCGCACCGGCATATGAACATAAGTGGGGATGAATTTGTCGCCGTTCTGGACGATGCCATGAATGCGATGGAGGCCAACAATGTCGGGCAACGTGAAAAAGAAGAGGTCTTGTACATTTTGTACAGTTTGAAGGAACAAGTGGTCAGATTGTGATCTGCGCGCGCCCCGGTGAACCGGGGCGCTTTGATCTTTGGCCAGCCGTCGCCCGCACCGCCGAATATTTGAACTTGGGGATTTTTCCTCTGATTCGGTCCGCGGTTTTGTCGAGGAAAGTCCAGCTCCAAGCCATCTGAATGTCGGCTTCCAATGCATCAAAATTTCAGGTTCGCGACCGCAGCGAATGGCCGGTCTCCGCCGTTTGTGACCGATTCTGCGTTTGGGCTTGAGGTCCGCGCTGGGCTCGGAACTGCCGTTTTCCGCGAGGCATATGACCTTCTGGAGAGCGGGACGACGCCGCCGATTGAAAGGCTCAATGGCGGCGTCGCTTTTTGGCAGGCCAAGTCAGTCACAGGTTACTGGTCGTACCAGATTGGCGAGGTGTAGGCGCGTTCCTGGATGGTCATCGGAACTTCCGGGCCCGGGGTCAGGCCGAACCGTTTGGCGTCATAGGCGGTCCAACGGGGTGTGGGAATTTCGAGCACGCGCGCATAGTAGAATGCCTTTTGTGCCGGATCGAAATCCGGGTCCTGCCAGAGCGCCAGCAATTCCGGTTCGCCGATGCTGTTGGTCCAGGTCGCGCTGGCCACGTCAACCGTGTTGCCGACCGGCGGCACCTTTCCGTCGCTGCCCAAGGGACGTGTGTCCATGTCGCTCCAGATCACATCATAGACCTGCTCACTGGTGCTGCCATCCTGGTTCAGCCAGCCTTTGATGATCTGCACCCGGTCAAGGTTACCGCTGTTGGGATCGCGCATGGCACCGACAATGAATGTGGGAGCCGTGGCACCCTCGGACGGGTCGGACAATGTGCCGCCCATGGGGACACCCTTGGCATAGCCGGCTTCTGCGGGCAGGCGATTGGCAACATCGGCCTCGTCAAAATCCCAGCCGCCGAAGAAGCGAACCGTCATGCGCGGGCCGGTCGTGGCATAGACCTCTTTGCGGGCCATTGCGTCCCAGATTTCCTTGCGTGTGTTGCCTGTGGCCCAGACGGCGGCATACCCTGACGCAGACATTGACCAGCCTTCGTATTGCCGGCCTTCGAACTTGGCCATCGGGTGATCGATACGGTCGGCGGATGGTTCGGTTCCGGCGTGTTTGCCGATGTAGTTTTCTTCAGCCACTGCCGCGAGGGCGGTATGTGTGTCCGAGGACCCCACCATACCGAACTTGTAGGGGTTTGTGCCCAGTTTGTCTTCCATCGCCATGCCATCGCGCAGCGCCTGGCGGGCATATTCGTATTTGATCATGTCCGGTTCTTTCGGGACCGTGAGGTTCAGGTTGCCCAGTTCCAGGGTCTCGAAATCGGCAAATTCATCGGTGGGCGACAGCATTGGGTGGGTTTCGCCATCCCCCTTGATCTGGGTCACCTCATACAATGGCTCCCAGGCGGCACGCATCTCGGCATAGTCACCGGTCAGCGGCTCGCCGGTGGCGGGGTTGGTTTCGACCGGGAACATGATGCCGTTGGACATGTTGCCGTTGTGGGCAATCGCAAGAACCCGGCCCGAGGTTCTTTCTTCGTAAGCCTCCATCCAGCGCCACAGGTCTTCGGGGTTAAAGCTTTCGGCTGTGGTGTAGGGGCGCATCATGCTCGCCCGGATCGGACCATCGCGATACAGAACGTTTCGGTGCAGGTTGTTGCCGTTTTCGGTCGAGGTCCATTCGTATCCGATCATCGTGGTGAACACGCCGGGGTCGTTAAAGTTCTCGGCCGTGACCAGATAGTCATCCCAAACCGTCTGCTGGAACGATTTGTCCAGCACGACATCGGGCGTCTGGCCAAGGGCAAAGGCGTTGATCACGTCCATGGTCGCCTGAAACGCGGCCTCGCCACCTGCGTTCATGGCCCGGCTCCAGCCCCGGACGGTCGGGTCGGCCAGCAGGGTCGGGTTGCCGGCAATGATCTGTTTCATCGCGCCCATACCGTCGGAGTGATCGGCCACCACCAGCCAGTCGAGCGGCGCCCTCAGCTTGAAAGGTATGCCGTGGCTGGTGACGACTTCTTCGCCGCGCGCAAATCGGTAGGCATCGGCCACATCAAGCGTCACGCCAAAGCCGCGTGCATCAAGAGAATTGTCCGTGTGCACGTGGGTATCGCCCAATACACCCGCGTCGGATAGTTGCGCTGCGCATAGGGAGAGTAACTGCGCCCACCCGGCAGAGCGCCGCTGTCAGCCTCGTTTGGGACCATACCGATTGGATCATCGTCAGCGGTTTGGGCGACTGCGGTCATTGATCCGGCAATCAGGGCTACCAGTGTTGCGGAAGACAGTCTGTTGAGCATTGGTTCATTCCCCCTGTCGGTTAGGACGTCTTTGGTGCGGCTCCCAATGGATGGGCGCCGTCGGTTGTGCGGCAAGATCCGCGCTGACCAAAATTTTGCATCGGGCTGTCATGGTCGTTGCAAGCCAGTTCCGGGTCAATTGTACCAAAGGGAGTCTTGGGGCCCATTTTTCGAGGCACCGGGGAGGGCACGTGTTGGAACCTGCAGCACCGGTTTCCGGGTCTGCTTGGGGCGTAGCTGAGGGCGCGTTCTAGCGCGGCGGAGCGTCCGCCCAGGTGATGCTGGCGAGCCATGATTTGGCGGCAGTTATGGCGCGGGTTGGGTCGGGGTCGGCGTGCGACACAAGCCAGACCTCGCGCGTTGGAAGGTCTGGCTGATCCGCAATCTTCTGCAATCGCGGGTCGGCATCGCCAATCAGGCTGGGCAGAAGGGTTTTGCCAAGACCCTCGGCGACCGCCTCATACGCTGTTTCGATGTCACACACCCGCACGGCCGATTTTTCATTGGCGGGCCGGGCAGCCAGCCAGCGCGCCTGTGGCAGGTGGGCGTGCGCGTCGTCATAGGTAATCCACAAACACGGCGCATCGGCGCGGCCATAGGCATCGTATCGGAGTTGTCCCAGCTTGCGGGTTTTGAGATCCATCCCGCCGGTTTGCGGACGGCCCAGCCGCAGCGCCAGATCCGCCTCGCGCCGGGTCAGGCTGAGGTTGCGGGAGTCAGGTACCAGTTCGATGTTCAGGCCGGGGTAGCGGTGCAGGAACGCGGGCAGATGCGGCACCAGGATCCGGTTGACGATCATCGGCACCGAGGTGATGCGGACCACCCCCGACAACTGACCCCGGGCAAGGCCGATGTCATCGCGCATGGATAAGCAGGCCTGTTCCACCCGTTCCGCGGCACGGATCACCGCTGCGCCGGTTTCCGTGGGGTGGCGCGTATTTCTGGCGCCGGGCACGAACAGCGGGGCGCCGACCTGTGCCTCTAGCGCCCGAATGCGGCGGGCCACCGTCGTTTCATTGACGCCAAGCGTGCGCGCGGCTTCGGCCAGTGATCCGGCCCGGGCCACGGCAAGGGCGTGTTTCAGATCATCCCAATCCAAGTCCTGCATTTTTGCAGTTTCCATCGGCATTGATGCGTATTCAACCTATATCTTTGCCGGGTCATTCTGAGCGGGCACCTCATCAGGAGATCCCCCATGCCCTTTGTCATTCTGTTTCAGGACAACCCCGACGCTGACCCAGCCATCCGACCCCGCCATATGGACGCGCATCTTGCGTTTCTGGAGGCCCATGCCGAAACGGTCGTGTCCGCTGGCCCGTTGACGGATGCAGATGGCATCGGTGCCGGAGGCATCTGGATCGTCAACACGCCAACGGCAGACGCCGCCGACGCGTTGGTCAAAGCCGATCCGTTCTGGCCGACCGGGTTGCGGGCCTCGTATCAGATCCTGTCGTGGACACAGGTCTTTGCCGACGGGCAACGCCAGATCCGAACTGAATAGACGTCAGGCGACGCGCGCGCCCCGCGACCAGACTGCGCGCAGGGCGGGCACGTCTTTTTGCAGCCCGAAGCGGATCAGGTCGGCGCGTTTGCCGACCTCGATCACTCCGCGATCAGATAACGCCACGGCGCGGGCCGGGGCCATCGTCACGGTCGAGATCCCGCGCGCCATGTCACCCCAAAGCTGGCCCAACTGAACCGCAGCAAGCAGCAGGGCCGCCGGGACATAATCGGACGACAGGATGTCGAGCAGGTCAAGCTGTGCCAGATCACCGGCGGCGACGTTGCCCGAATGCGATGCGCCCCGGATCAGGTTCGGCGCGCCCATCATGACGGCGATGCCATTGGCGTTGCAGGCCTGTGCGGCCTCGACCGTGGTTGGAAATTCAGCCAGCCGGATGCCGTGGGCTGCGGATACCGAGACCTGTTCCTGCGTCGTGTCGTCATGGCTGGCCAGCACCGCGCCGTACCTGTTCGCCGCCGTCACGGCTGCGATCTCGTGATGATCCCCGACCCGGTCGCGCAGCGCCTTGAGACTGGCGACATGCTGCAGGAAGTCATCCCCGGTCAACGCCAGTTTGCCTTTCAGATAGGCCTCAAGCTTGACCATATCGCGAAACTGACGTTGCCCGGGGGTATGGTCCATCAGGCTGACCAACCCGACGCGGTCATCGGGGCCGAATTCGTCCATCTCTTCGATCAGGGTTTCAGAACACACTTCGGCGCGCAGGTGCAGGAAGTGGCTGATTTTCAACGCATCCGCATCGCGCAGCTCCCACAGTTCGCGCGACAGGGCGCGGGCATATCGTTTGTAACGCCCCTTGCCGGACGGGATCGACCCGACCCGCATGGCATCGAACACGGTGGTGATGCCGGTGCCCGCCAGTTCGGCGTCATGGGCCAGAATGGCCGGGGCATGCGGCCAGTCGACCTTGGGACGCGGTTCGATATGACGTTCAAGATTGTCGGTATGCAGCTCGATCAGGCCGGGGCTGAGGTAATCCTTGTTGCAATCGATTGCGCCCGGCGGGATCGACGCTCCGCTGTCGATGGCGGCGATATGCCCGTTGGCGACCCTGATGCTGCCCACGCGGGTTTCGGTGGGAAGAACGAGGGTCGCATTGGCAAGAATCAACTCATCTGTCATCTGGGGTCACACCTTTTGGAACTGCATCAGCCGACCGGAGCCCGCATGACGTTCAAACGCTTTGCAATCTATTATGCGCCACCTGCCGGGGCGGATTGGACCCGCTGGGCGACCGCCTGGCTGGGGTGGGATATGGAAGCCGGATGCGCCATTGCGCACCCCGATATTGCCGGGTTGCCCGCGCCGGTGGATCAGATCACCCGGACGCCGCGCAAATACGGGCTGCACGGGACGATCAAACCGCCATTCCGGCTGGCTGAAGGCACGAGTCTGGGCGATCTTGAAGTCGCGATGGAGCGTCTGTGCGCCAGTCTGGCCCCGGTGCGCCTGCAGGGGCTGACCCTGACACGGCTGGGCCGGTTTCTGGCATTGTGCCCCCCGCAAGACCCGGCGTTCGGCGCATTGGCCGCCCGCTGTGTCCGCGAACTTGACCGGTTTCGTGCCCCGGCAAGCGAGGCTGAACTGGCTAAGCGACGCTCTTCCGCACTGAGCAAGACGCAAGAGGCCAACTTTGTGCAATGGGGCTATCCATACGTGATGGATGATTTCCGCTTTCACATCACCCTGTCCGGGAAACTGCCGAAAGCCGAGCTGCCCCCGGTGATCGCCGCCCTTGAAGCGCAGCTTTGCCCGTTGTTGCCCACGCCTTTGGTGATGCACGACCTGGCCTTGGTCGGCGAAGACGAAGACGGGCAGTTTCATCTGATCCATCGTTACACGCTTTCCGGCTGAAGCCGCGCCAGAATCGCGGTGACCGTCGCGTCGAGCGGCCCGCTGTTGTCGATAGTGATCACCGTGTTCAGCCCGTCCGGCAAGGCGGCCGACGCACGCGTCAACCGCCGCGCCTGATCGGTCGCATCCTCGCGCCCGCGGTTGGCCAGTCGCCGTGCCAAAAGCCCGGGATCCGCCGTCAGCGACACCACGACGAAGGGGGCAAGACGCGCCTGCGCGTCCAGCAGAACCGAGCGTGACAGGTTCACCAACAGCGCCCGCGCGCCAACCCGAAGGTCTTCGATGGTTTGGAGGATGCCATAGTGCAAGTCATGAGCCTGCCAGCTGAGAACAAAGTCCCCGTCCGCATCGCGCTGCAGAAAGTCTGCCTCGCTGGCCGCCTCGAAGCGTTCACCACCCGCCATCGCGTCGCGGGTGATCACCCGCTGAACCAGACGGAACCCGTCATCATGCGCCGCCAGAGCGTGCATCACGCTGTCCTTGCCAACGCCTGACGGGCCGACCACAGCAATGACGGGCGCGCGGATCATGCAGCCTCCTTTGGTGCAAAACCCGACACATCAACCTCATGGTCGCACACCCGATCGCGCGCCGCGACATCGTGAAAGATACCGACAATCGCCGCCCCGCGCCTCTTGGCGGTCTCAATCAGCGACAACACGACCTCACGGTTTTGCGGATCCAGACTGGCGGTCGGTTCATCAAGCAGCAAGGCCGGATAATCATGCACAAACCCGCGCGCGATGTTCACGCGCTGCTGTTCGCCACCGGAAAACGTGGTCGGGCTAAGAGACCAGAGCCGCTCGGGAATGTTGAGTTGCGTCAGCAAACCGGCAGCCCGGTCCCGGGCCTGTTCAACGTCAACACCAAGGGTCAGAAGCGGCTCGGCGACCACGTCCAGCGTTGCCACCCTGGGCACAACCCGCAGAAACTGGCTGACATACCCCAGCGTGTCGCGCCTGAGCTGAAGAATCTCGCGCGGGGCGGCTGTTGCCACATCCAGATCACCGACCCGGATCTGCCCGGAAGTGGCAAGGTAGTTGCCATAGATCAGCCGCATCAGCGTCGATTTCCCGGCCCCTGACGCACCGGTCAGCGCGACGCATTCACCCGCCTCCACTGACACTTTCGCGCCCAGCATCACCGGAATGACCGCACCGCCCTGATTGTGCAGCGTGAATGTCTTGGAAACGTCGGTTACCCTGATCATCTCATCTTCTCTTTCCAAATACTCAAACCTGCAGAACCGACGACACAAGCAGTTGCGTATAGGCATGTTGCGGATCGTCCAGCACCTGATCGGTCAGCCCGGCTTCGACCACATGGCCGTCTTTCATGACCATCAGCCGGTCCGCCAACAAACGCACAACGGCCAGATCATGGGTCACGATCAACGCGCTAAGCCCCATCTGGCGCACCAGACCGCGCAGCAAATCCAGCAAACGGGCCTGCACGCTGACATCCAGTCCGCCGGTCGGCTCATCCATGAACACCAGACGCGGGTCTGTCACCAGATTGCGCGCAATCTGCAAGCGCTGCTGCATGCCACCGGAATACGCCGTTGGCCGGTCATCGATACGGTCCTCGGCAATCTCGACCCGACCCAGCCAATCGGAGGCCTGAGCCCGGATGTCTCCATAATGGCGCGCACCGACAGCCATCAGACGTTCACCGATATTGCCCCCAGCACTGACGCCCATCCGCAGCCCGTCGCGGGCATGCTGGTGCACAAATGCCCAATCCGTGCGCCCCAGCATCCGGCGGGCGGGTTCTGACATGATGACGGTATCCACCGGACCATCGGCCCGGGTGTCAAAGATGACCTGACCGGTATCAGGGGCCAGATGTCCGGCAAGACAGTTCAACAACGTCGATTTGCCCGAGCCACTTTCCCCGACAATCCCCATGACTTCGCCCGGGAACAGGTCGAAAGAGACGTCCGAGCATCCGATCCGGGCCCCATAGCGCCGCGAAATGTCCCGGACCTGAAGCAAAGGAGTCATCGCTCACCTCTTGCGCCAAAAATTTTCGTCGAAAATTTTTCCACCGCCCCCATCAGACCGTCCCCCCAATTGCCGTAACGGTGTGCCCGGTGTCGCGCCGGGATCGGCAGTAATCGGCGTCGGAACACACAAACATGCGCGTGCCTGCGTCATCCATGATCACCTCGTCCAGATAGCTGTCTTCGGCCCCGCACAGGTCACACGGGTGATCGGCTTTGGTCGGCTCGAACGGGTAATCATCAAAATCAAGGCTGACCACCTGCGTATAGGGTGGCACCGCATAAATGCGCTGTTCGCGTCCCGCGCCAAACAGCTGGATCGCGGCCATCTCCATCTTGGGGTTGTCGAATTTCGGGATCGGGGACGGGTCCATCACGTAACGCCCGGCCACCTTGACGGGATAGGCATAAGACGTCGCAATCGCGCCGTGCTGGCTGATGTCTTCGTAGAGTTTCACATGCATCAGCCCGTATTCCTCAAGACTGTGCATCTTGCGGGTCTCGGTTTCGCGTGGCTCCAGAAAGCGCAACGGTTCCGGGATCGGCACCTGATAGACAAGGATCTGGTCTTCGCCCAGTTCCACCTCGGGGATGCGGTGGCGGGTCTGGATAACGGTGGCTTTGGTGGTTTCTTCTGTGGTCGGCACGCCTGCCGTGCGTTCAAAGAACTTGCGGAGCGATACGGCGTTGGTTGTGTCATCAGCCCCCTGATCGATCACTTTCAACGTATCCTCAGGCGTCAGCGTCGCCGCGCTGACCTGCACGCCGCCGGTGCCCCAGCCATAGGGCATTGGCATTTCGCGGCTGGCAAAGGGCACCTGATAACCCGGGATTGCAAGCCCTTTCAGGATGGCGCGGCGGATCATCCGTTTGGTCTGTTCGTCGAGATAGGCGAAGTTGTACGCGCTCATTCCGCAGCCTCCTGCGGGTCGCCCATCGTCTCGCGGCGCAATTTGCGGACCAGTTCAAGCTCGGCCTGAAAGTCCACGTAATGCGGCAGTTTGATATGTTCGAGAAATCCGGTGGCCTGAATGTTATCGCAATGGCTGAGCACAAATTCCTCGTCCTGTGCGGGGGCGCCCAGGTTATCTTCGCCCAGCTCGCGCCAGCGCAGCGCCCGGTCGACCAGGGCCACGGCGATGGCCTTGCGTTCGGATTGCCCAAACACCAGCCCGTAGCCCCGGGTAAACTGTGGCGGTTGGGTTTTTGAGCCGTTGAACTGGTTGATGGTTTCGCATTCGGTCAGGTCGATCTCGCCAATCTCGATGGCAAAACCCAACTCGGGGATCTCCATTTCGACCGGCACCTTTCCGATCCGCAGCTCACCAACAAACGCATGGGTGCGAGCATATCCACGCTGGGTGGAATAGGCCATGCCCAGCAAGAACCCCTCGTCCCCGCGCGCCAGTGATTGCAGGCGGATGTCACGATCTGCCGGAAAGGCCATCGGTTCGCGGGTCAGATCGCCGGGGGTTTCGTCGCTGCCGGGTTCGGGTTGAATGATATCTTCGCGCTGCAGGAATGTGGTGATATGTGGCGTCGGTTCCATTCGGGGGTCGGCGCGCGGCGCGTCGGGCACATCGCCGTCAGCCGCCAGTTTGAAATCCAGCAGCCGATGCGTGTAATCAAAAGTCGGGCCCAGCACCTGCCCGCCCGGTGCATCCTTGAAGGTCGCCGAAATCCGCCGGTCACAGGCCATATCAGCGGTTTCAACCGGGTTGGTCAGCCCGAACCTTGGCAGGGTCGTGCGATAGGCGCGGATCAGAAAGATCGCCTCGATCAGATCGCCACGCGCCTGTTTGATGGCCAGCGCCGCGAGGTCCGGATCATATAGCGACCCCTCGGCCATCACCCGGGTCACAGCAAGGCTGAGTTGTTGCTGGATCTGTTCCAGCCCCAGTTCGGCGACATCCGGATCGCCCCGGCGTTCTTCGGCCAGCCACGCATGGGCATTTTCGATTGCGCGCTCACCGCCTTTGGTTGCGACATACATCTGTCAGACCTCGGTGATTTGCGTGCTGCGTGGCAGGGCTGCGACCCTGTCTGCGCACGTCAGGAAGAAATCCAGCCCCAGCGGGTAGAGCACGCTGTTGTCTTGCATCGCCCGGACATCTGGAAGCGACAGGGTTGCCCTGTCTTTGATACCTGGGCCGCGCAGGACGGCACCTTGGGCGTCAAGCAAGGGCATCTCGACGATCAAAGTTGTCGAGCGGTCAGGGTACTCCGGCGTACCGATGCGAAACCGGTCTATCGGCAACAGATCATCCCAAGCCCCCACAGCAAAGTCCGCCTGCGCCGGACCAACAAACGGCGCGCCCGTGTGAAAGCGCAACCAGCCCCGGACGGCCTCGCAATCGCAGGGTCCGGCCAGATAGACACCGGTGTCCGGATCACACAGCGTCAGCAGCAGAATGGCAGCCGCCTGAGACAACGGCGCGGGCGGCGTGGCCCCGGTGAGGGTGTTGAGATCACCGGGGCGCGCCATCGCCCGCATCGCGGCACGAAACGCACGGGCCGCGTCTTTTGGCGGATCCTGAAACCCACCGTCAAAGACTGATCGGGTCGCCGTGTTCATCAATCTTCCCCCCGCACCATCGTGAAAAATTCGACCTTGGTCGCTGCGGCCTTGGCCGCGCGATCCTGACGGGAGGCCTGCCGGGCGGTGGTCAACGGCTCCAGAATGGCGCGGCGAACAGCTGGGGCCGCGGATGTCTGCATCAGGGCGTCGATCACGGCGGCGGCCTGGGCCCGTGGCTTATCCCGCCCCTGTACATATCCATGCCCGACCGTGCCATCGTTCAGTACAACCGAACAGCGTGTAACGGTCATTTCGCCCAGGTTGAACGGCGCCCCGGTGCCCCCCATCCGACCCCGCACCATCACACCGCCGATTTCGGGCGGGCGCAGCCAGTTGAAGTCCGGCTGACCGCCGTAGGCCTGCCACAGCTGCAACAGACGCGCGCCCGGGGCTGTTGCCAGCAGGCTCATCCAGGTTTTGCGGGCCGGGTCAACGGGTTCGCCAGGGTTTTCCATAATTGCCTCTTGGCCGGGGTTTTCGAGTTGTCTGAGTTGTCGGCATATTCTATACAACTAGACAAATAATAACCCCGCAATCCTTTGGACGCAATTGTTCATTGGGGAAAGTTTGACAACATGGCCCGCACACCACTTTGGAAATCGATCTCGATCTCGCTGACCACGGATATTGCCGAGGGCCGGTATGTCACGGGGGATCAATTGCCGACCGAAGCGCATCTGGCTGCAACCTTCGGCGTGAACCGGCACACGGTGCGGCGCGCCCTGTCCGAAATGGCCGGTCAGGGGCTGGTCCATGCGCGGCGTGGCGCGGGCGTGTTCGTGGCCGCAACACCCACCGACTATCCGATTGGCAACCGCGTGCGGTATCACCAGAACATCACAGCCGTCGGACAAACCCCCGCCAAGCAGATCCTCGCGCTGGACACCCGCGCCGCTGACCCCCGCGAAGCCGAGGCGCTTGGGCTGGACCCCGGCAGCCCGGTGCATGTCTATGACGGGATATCACTCGCGGATGGGCTGCCGCTGGCCCGGTTCCAGAGCATTTTCCCGGCCGAACGCCTGCCCGGTTTGCTGAGCGCGCTACAAAACAGCCAGTCGGTGACACAAGCCCTGCAGGATTGCGGCGTGCCTGATTTCACGCGCCAGTCGACCCGGATCACCGCCAAACACGCCAATGCAACGCAGGCCGGTCAACTTCGGATCGCCGAGGGCGCCCCGATTTTGCGCACCGAAGGCATCAATATCGATGCAGATGGTCAGCCTATCGAGTTCGGGCGCACGTGGTTCGCAGGCGACCGTGTGACCCTGACCGTAAACGCCGAGGACATGAATCAGGCGCTCAGCCGGTGAACCCCGATTTCAGGATCACCGGAACGATAATATCCTCTTCGTCCAGCAAATGCCGGTCCAACATCCGGTGAAACGGGATCAGGTGATCGGTAAAGCGTTCCGGCGTGCCACCCTGCAGAACCGCGTTCGCGGCCCCGGCCATATCGTGCAGCAACCCATCCATCGCCTCGTGATCGGCTTCCAGAAGGGCAAAGCCGGCTTCGATCCGCGGGTCGAGTTTTGACAGGCGCGGGAAATACTGCGTGTCCTCGATCTGGTGATGACCATGCAATTCATTGAGGAACATGCCACCATACCGCGACAGGCGTGGGGCATACTCCTCAAAGCTGATGGTCTGTCCGACCAGCGCCTTTGCATCGGTTTCCAGAATACCAAGGAGCTTGCGAAACATCATGTGACGGTCCAGCCAGAAGGCGACCATCCCGCCGAAATCCGGATGCGCGCTCCACACATCGCGCGGGATTTCATTTACCAGTACGCGCAAGGCTTCGGGCAGACCATCGCGGGTACCAAGGGAGAGAGGCGTATCAGTCATGTCAGTCGAGCTAGCCCGACGCAGGACCCGCCGCAAGAGCGGGCCGGTTTCTTTTTGTTTTGGGCTTTCAGTTTGAGTATTTGAAAAGAGAAGAAAGCAAGACGCACCTCATTCTTCTCTTGGTCAAATACTCCCGCCGGAGGCGGCGCGTCAGGGACTACAGAGGCCAGGATCGCCAAGGGGATGCCAAGGATGACCGAGGCTTGTCCTCAAAACGACAGGTGTCGATGCGGTGAGCGGTTTTCAAGGCGCATCTTTGCGCATACCGGTCATTGTCTCGACACCCTGTCTTGGGGCAGGATGCCTTAAGGATTGGCGGCAGGGGAGGGCTCCATCGTGGCACTGATCGAAGGTCATCGCGCGATTGACGCACCACCGGGCGTCGAAATCTGGGACATCGACCCTTACGATCCGGATGTTCAAAGATCTCCGAGCGCCTTCTATGCCGCGTTGCGCGCCAAAGGCCCATTTGTGTATCTCAGCCGCTATGGCATGCTGGCTTGTGGCCGCTATGCTGAAACCCGCGAGGTATTTTCCGACCACAGCCGGTTCGTGTCATCGCGGGGCGTTGGCCTGCAGGATTTCCAGTTGGACTCACCTTGGCGCCCGCCCTCGATCGTGCTGGAAGTCGACCCGCCCGAGCATGGAAAGGCCCGGCGGGCGTTGATGCGGGCGCTGTCGCCCAAGGCCGTGGCCGAGATGCGCGACAGCTTTCAAATCGCTGCGGACGCGTTGCTGGATGAGGTGATAGAGACGCCCGAGATCGAGGCGGTATCGGCATTGGCCGAGACGTTTCCCACAACCGTTTTCCCCAAGGCCATGGGATTGCTGACGGTCGACCGGCAGGTGTTGATCGATTACGGATCGATGGTGTTCAACGCGCTGGGCCCCGACAATGAAACTCGCCGCGCCGCAATGGCTCATGCAGGTGACATCGTTCCACGGATCGCCGCGCAATGCGAACGCGCCAACCTCGCCCCCAACGGGATGGCGATGACGATCTACAAGGCCGCAGATGCGGGTGACATTACCGAGGGCGAAGCGGGTCTTCTGGTGCGTTCGCTGTTGTCTGCGGGCGTCGATACGACCGTGACCGGTATTGGCAATGCGCTGTGGTGCCTGTCCCAAAACCCCGATCAGTTCGATGCGTTGCGCGCCGAACCGAGCCTTGCCACCAACGCGTTCGAGGAAACCCTGCGCTATACCTCGCCGGTGTCGGCGTTTTGCCGCACAGCCAATGCCGATACCGAGGTCGCAGGGGTCGCCATCCCCGAAGGCGCCAAGATCCTGTGCGTGTTGGGGGCCGCAAATCTGGACCCCGGACAGTGGGAAAACGCCGACCGATTTGACATCACCCGCAAGGTGGCCGGCCATCTGGCGCTTGGGGCCGGTATCCACAGTTGCGTCGGTCAGAACCTGGCCCGCGCCGAAGGTCAGGCGTTTCTGTCGGCCCTGGCCCGCAAGGTCGCCCGTATCGAACCAACCGCAGAGGCGGTCTGGCGGCCCAACAACGCCATGCACCCGCTGGACCGGCTTCCCCTGCGGCTGATTCCCGCCTGACCCCTGTTCGCGACTATTGGATCGGTGTAGATCAGCGCCGACTCACCCCAGTAGGAGGCCACCATGTCCTTTGACCGCAAGATCAAAATTGCCCCGTCGATCCTGTCCGCCGATTTCGCCAATTTCGGCGCTGAATGCGAGGCGATCGAAGCGCAAGGCGCGGATTGGGTGCATGTGGATGTGATGGACGGGCATTTTGTGCCCAACATCACCTTCGGCCCGGCCACCTGCGCCGCGATCCGCCCGCATATCAAAGGCGTGATGGATGTGCACCTGATGATCGCGCCCGTCGATCCCTATATCGAGGCCTTCGCCAAGGCTGGGGCCGATGTCATCACCGCCCATATCGAAGCCGGACCGCACACCCATCGCACGCTCCAGGCGATCCGCGCGGCAGGGGCCAAGGCGGGCCTTGCCCTGAACCCGGGAACGCCCGCCGCATCGGTCGAATATCTGCTGGATATGGTGGACCTGATCTGCGTGATGACCGTGAACCCCGGATTTGGCGGGCAGAAGTTCATCCACAGCCAGGTCGAGAAGGTCAAAGAACTGCGTCGGATGATCGGCACCCGCCCGATCCACATCGAGATCGATGGCGGCGTCGACCCGACAACCGCGCCGCTGGTGGCGGATGCAGGGGCCGATGTGCTGGTTGCAGGCTCAGCCGTGTTCCGTGGCGGATCTGTATCCAACCCCGACGTCTATGGCGAAAACATCCGCGCCATCCGCACCGCGGCGGAAGGCATCTACGTCTAGTCGTCTTGATCCGGCGCACTCAAATTGACGGCCCCGCGCCCGTTTCTGAGGGTGTTTTTTGAGTATTTGGAAAGAGAAGAAGCCCCAAAGCCCCTAATTCTTCTCTTTCTTAAATACTCAAAACTCTTTCTCGCAAAACCGCGCGGCGCCTGATCAGGAGAAATCCGGTTTGCGCTTTTCCAGAAACGCGGCGATGCCTTCTGCGGCTTCGCCGCCCCCAGCAGCATGGGCCATGGCGTCACGTTCGCGGTCAAGCTGAGCCTCTTCCGATGTGCCATAGGCATCGTTTACCATGGCGCGGATCACGCCTTGCGCCTGACGCGGGCCTTTGGCCAGAGCATCGGCATATCTATGCGCCGCAGCCTCAGCCGCGCCCTTGGCGACAACCTGATTGATCGCGCCCAGATCTGCCATGCGAGACGCCCCGACGGACCGACCCATAACGCACATTTCCATGGCGATGGGACGCGGCAGAATGCGGGCCATTGATGCCGTCAGCCCCCCATCCGGGACCAGCCCGGCGCGGACATAGGCCGCCAGAAACTGCGCATCCTCGGCCGCCACGATCATGTCGCAGGCGAGAGCGATGGACAGCCCTGCCCCGGCAGCGCCGCCTTCGACAGCGGCGATCACCGGAACCGGGCTGGACCGGATCGCCCGGATCGAGGCATGCAAGCCATCATCGACGGCTTGACGGCGCGCCTGTTCCGTCATGGTGCGGCGTTCACGCAGCAGGTTCAGGTTGCCACCGGCGCAGAAATAGCCGCCTTCTGCGGTCACAATAACCGAGCGGATCTCGGGCGCGTTCGCCGCTGCAATCCCGTCCTGAATTGCCTCATAGAGGTCATCCGACAGCGCCCCGCGCCGTGTGGTGTTCATGTTGACGATCACCACGCGATCACCCTGAACGTCGAACCGGGCAAGCGTCATATTTCGACCTCATACTTGATTGCGCGGAATGACCCCTGTGCCGTGGCAAGAATCTGGCCCGCATCGTCGCGCAGTTCACCCGAGGCATAGGCGATCTTGCGACCACCGCCTGTGACCGTACCAACCGCAGTGACCCGGCTTCCGATCTTGGCCCCGGCCACAAAGCTGGTGGTCAGCGTCAGGGTCACAAGCGGGGTCAGAGCTTCGCCCTTGCCAAAATGTTTGGACGCGGCAAACCCGCAGGCCGCGTCCAGCATCATGGCGATGATGCCACCATGCAGCATCCCGACGCGGTTGGCATGCTTGGGATCGACATCAAGCGTGACGCGCACCGGCTCCTCCGGTGCGCCTGCGTTGATCCGGTACCCGACAAGTTCACGCGCACCGGGGATGTCGTTCAGCGACGCGTATTCAGGCGGCGCTGAGGGCAATGAACCGCTCCAGATGGTAATCGGTATCTCCGAACCGGTGATCGGTCATCACGATCCGCTTGGCGATATGGGCCAGTTCATATTCCTGCGTCATCGCGATGCCACCATGCATCTGGATCGATTCCTCGGCGACCAGACGCCCCACGCGGCCAATCAGGTTGCGCGTGGAGGCGATGTGGCGGTCGCGCAGGGTTGCGCCTTCGGCCAGATGACCGGCGGCGTTGATCACGGCAGAACGGGCCTGCTCCAGTTCGATCAGCATATCCGAGAACCGATGCGCCAGCGCCTGAAAGGTGCCGATCGGACGCCCGAACTGTTTGCGGGTCATCAGGTATTCCCGGGTCAGTTCGGTTGCGGTTTCCATCGCGCCCAATGCTTCGGCAGACAGCGCCACATTGGCCCGCGCCACGACATCCAGAATGGCCGGGTAGGCATCGCCCGCCGCGCCCAGACGCGCGTCTGGGCCAACTTTGACCTCGTCCAGAACAATCTCGGCAGCGCGGCCCCCTGCCAGCAGGGGATACCCGCGCATCGAAACACCGGCAGCGTCCGCAGGCACCAAAAACAGCGAGATCCCGCTTTCGTCGCCAGCAGCGCCGCTTTCGCGGGCCGAGACGATCAGCTGACCGGCGGCTTCGGCATTGACGACAACCGCTTTGCGACCGTTCAGGACGATCTGGTCGCCCTGCTGTTTCGCCGTGGTTTCGACCCGGTTCAGGTCATAGCGGCTGGTCGGTTCACCATGCGCAAACGCCAGGTGCAGACCGCCGCCTACGATGTCCTCGACAAGCGCCTTCTGTGCGTCATTGCCCAGAGCCACAAGCAGCCCGCCGCCCAGGATCGCCGTATCAAGGATGGGTTCGACCACGCCTGCGCGGCCCAGTTCTTCGAACACGGTGGTCAGATCGAACCCGGCGCCGCCAAATCCGCCATCGTCTTCCGAAAACAGCGCGCCGATGACGCCCAGTTCGGCCAGTTCGCTCCAGATATCGGCGCTGAGGCCGGTGTCGGATTCGATGATCTCGTTGCGCACGGTCGTTGTGTAGCGATCAGACAGAAAGCGCCGCAATGTGTCCTGCAGCATCTGACGTTCTTCGGTCAGTTGAAAATCCATGGCTCAGCCTCCCATCTTAACTTTGGCGATGATCCCGCGCTGGATCTCGTTCGATCCGCCAAAGATCGACAGTTTTCGGTTGTTGAAATAGTGCGGCGATACGGCGGTGGCATAGTCCGGCCCGATCGGATCGTTGTCGCCCTCAATCGCTTCCGAGGCGAACGGCATCGCGTAAGGGCCTGCCGCGCGGCGGGCAAGGTCGTTGATTTCCTGACGGATGATCGTGCCTTTGACTTTCAGCATCGAGGCCTCGACGCCCGGCGCACTGCCTGCGGCCGCTTGCGACACGATGCGCAGATTGGTCGTGGACATCGCCATCAGGTCGATTTCGACCTGTGCGACACGCGCCATGAAATGCGGGTTTTCGATCAGTGGGCGACCGCCCGACATCTCGGCCCGCGCCATCCGCTTGACCGTGTCCAGACCCGCCTGACTAAAGCCAACACCCGCGATGTTCGTGCGCTCATGGGTCAGCAGGTACTTGGCATAGGTCCAGCCCTTGTTTTCTTCGCCGACAAGGTTTTCGACGGGCACGCGCACGTCGTCAAAGAACACCTCGTTCACCTCGTGCGTGCCATCCAGCAGGATGATCGGGCGCACTTCGATGCCGGGGGTGTCCATGTCGATCAGCAGGAAGGAAATGCCTTCCTGTTGTTTGACGTCCGAATCCGTGCGCACAAGGCAGAAGATCCAGTTGGCGTGCTGGCCCAGTGTGGTCCAGGTTTTCTGACCGTTGACCACATAGTGATCGCCATCGCGCACGGCTTTGGTTTTCAGCGACGCAAGGTCCGATCCGGCGCCGGGCTCGGAATATCCCTGGCACCACCAGTCTTCGCCGCTCAGGATGCGCGGCAGGTAATGATCCTGCTGCTCTTTCGAGCCGAATTTCTGCAGCACAGGCGCCAGCATCGCCAGCCCAAAAGGAATAATGCGTGGCGCATTGGCCATCGCCGCCTCTTCTTCAAAGATGTGACGCTGCACGGCGTTCCACTCGGCGCCACCGAATTTCTTCGGCCAGTTCTGAGCCAACCATCCCTTTTCGTTCAGAGTGGCGTGCCAGTCTTCCATGTCCTGTTTGGACAGCGAGGCCTCGCCGCGGGCCTTGGCGCGCAGTTCGTCCGAAACCTTTTCATCCAGGAACACCCGCACCTCTTCGCGAAATGCCTGTTCCTCGGCTGTATATGCCAGATCCATACCGGCGATCCTTTCTTGCAACGGTCATGCCAGGGGGGGCCCGGGAAACCGGGCCGCGCGGGCCCTGCCCTCGATGGGCAGGGCCCGCGCCGTTTGGCTTCAGTAGATTTCGAACAGGCCAGCGGCACCCATGCCGCCGCCGATGCACATCGTGACAACGCCCAGCTTGGCACCGCGACGTTTGCCTTCCAGCAACAGATGGCCGGTTGTGCGGGCTCCGGTCATGCCGAACGGGTGGCCGATGGCGATGGAACCGCCGTTGACGTTGTATTTTTCCGGATCGATGCCCAGACGGTCACGGCTGTACAGGCACTGGCTGGCGAAGGCTTCGTTCAGCTCCCACAGGTCAATGTCATCGACCGTCAGGCCCTGACGTTCCAGCAGGCGCGGCACGGCAAAGACCGGGCCGATGCCCATTTCGTCGGCTTCACAGCCTGCAACGGCAAATCCCTTGAACGCGCCCAGCGGTTCCAGCCCGCGTTTTTCGGCCTCACTGGCCTCCATCACGACCACGGCGGCCGCACCATCGGACAGTTGCGAGGCGTTACCGGCAGTCACATAATTGCCTTCGCCCCGGACCGGAGTCAGGCTGGCAAGCCCTTCCAGCGTGGTGGTCGGGCGGTTGCATTCGTCACGATCCACGGTGACGGCTTTCGTCGAAATCTCACCGGTTTCCTTGTCCTTGACCGCCATTACGGTTTCGGTCGGCACGATCTCATCCGCGAACTTCCCGGCCTGTTGCGCCGCAGCGATCAACTGCTGACTGCGCAGCGAATATTCATCCTGGTATTCGCGGCTGACGTTATAGCGTTCGGCGACGATGTCGGCGGTTTCGATCATCGTCATGTAGATCGACGGGTAATGCTCCATGAGCCAGGCGTCGGGTGCATGGCGTGCTTTGGGCTGCACCATCGAAATGCTTTCAACGCCGCCTGCCACGATCGGCCCACTGCCGCCCGCCATGATCGCGTTTGCGGCCAGGGCGATGGTTTGCAAACCGGACGAACAGAACCGGTTCACGGTCATGCCCGACACGCTGGTCGGCAGGCCGGCGCGGATCGCGATCTGGCGCGCGATGTTGCTGCCGGTTTCGGCTTCGGGGGCGCCGCAGCCCATGATGCAATCTTCGATCTCGCCCGCGTCAAGGCCCGAACGCGCAACTGCCGCCGCAACAGCGGAGCCGCCCATGGTCGCGCCGTGGGTCATGTTGAACGACCCGCGGAAAGATTTCGCCAGCCCGGTGCGGGCGGTGGATACGATAACAGCCTGTCTCATCATGAGGCCTCCTTGTTGAGATCGTCAAAGGTGCGGCCTTCGGCCACGAGTTGTTCCAGAAGCGGGGCGGCCTGCCAGAAATAGGGATCGTCCTTGGCCCATTTCTGAATATCGGCCAGCAGCTCTGGCAGGCCAACCATGTCGGCCCATTTCATCGGCCCGCCGCGATAGCGCGGGAAGCCATAGCCATAGAGCAGCGTCACATCAACATCGAGCGGGCGCAGCGCGATGCCTTCGCCCACAACCTTGGCCGCTTCGTTCACCATCGACGCCATATACCGGCGCACGATTTCGTCTTCGGTGAATTCGCGGGGGCTGATGCCTTGCGCATCGCGGTCGCCTTCGATCAGCGGGATGACCTGAGGGTTTGGCACGCGCGACTTTGGTCCGGCGGAATAATCATAATACCCCATGCCGGTTTTCTGACCAAAATGCCCGTCTTCGCAAATCTTGTCGGCATAGGTCGAATCCCGCGCCGCCGGATCAAGCCCTTCGGCCCGTTTGCGTTTGCGCACAGCCCAGCCGATGTCCAGTCCGGCCAGATCGGCGACCGCGTAAGGCCCCATGGCAAAGCCGAATTTCTCAAGCGCCACGTCGATCTGATAGGGCGAGGCGCCGTCCAGGATCATGTGGTCAGCACAGGTGCGATAAGTCGACAGGATCCGGTTGCCGATGAACCCGTCGCAGACACCGGCCCGAACCGAGACCTTGCCCATCTTTTTGCCCAGAGCGAACCCTGTGGCGACAACGTCGGGGGCCGTCTTGTCGGCAACGACAACCTCCAGCAGCTTCATCACATGTGCGGGCGAAAAGAAGTGCAGCCCGATCACGTCTTGCGGACGTTTGGTGACGGCGGCAATCTCGTCCACGTTCAGATACGACGTGTTCGAGGCCAGGATTGCGCCCGGCTTGCAGACGGCGTCCAACTGGGTGAAGACGGTTTTCTTCACGTCCATGTCTTCGAACACGGCTTCGATCACCAGATCGACATCGCCCAGATCATCATAGCTGGTGGTCAGGGACAGCGCTTTTTCGGTCAGGTCTTCGTATTTGTCCTGGCTGATTTTGCCGCGCTTCAAGGCTCCACCAAGATTTTTCTGGATGCGCCCCTTGGCAGCGGCTGCGGCCTCGGGGGTCATTTCAAGCATGGTGACGTTCAGGCCAGACAGCAGCGCCGAGGTCGCGATGCCCGCGCCCATGGTGCCGCCTCCGATTACGCCAAGGGCGTTCAGATCGCGTGGGGCGATGCCGTCGATTTCCGGCAGTTTGCCCACGGTGCGTTCCGCAAAGAACGCGTGGATCAGGCCCTGACGCTGGTCGGTGGCCATCAGTTCCATAAACAAATCGCGCTCGCGCTTCATGCCTTTGTCAAAGGGCAATTCACAGGCGGCCTGAATGCCGCGCACGGCGACCGCCGGAGCCAGCTGGCCGCGCGATTTTTTCAAAACAGCCTCGTAGAGCGCGTCGAAATCCACCGCGGCAGGGGCATCCATGTCACGGATCGGGCGACGCCCAGCACCGCTATCGAGCAGCTCTTGCGCATAGGCCAGACCGATCTCGCGCGGGGTGCCTTCGGCAACCTTGTCGAGGATCCCCAGATCCAGCGCCTCTTTCGCACCGACCTGACGACCGGAAGTGATGATATCAAGCGATCCGTCGATGCCGATCAGACGCGGCAGACGCTGGGTACCCCCAGCGCCGGGCATCACGCCAATCAGCACTTCGGGCAGGCCAACGCGGGCCGACGGGACCGCGATGCGGTAATGCGAGCCCAGAGCGATCTCAAGCCCGCCCCCCAGCGCGGTGCCATGCAATGACGACACAACGATCAGGTGTGACGCTTCGATGCGCGAACAGACGTCAGGCAGGAAGGGTTCTTTCGGCGGCTTACCGAATTCGCGGATGTCGGCACCGGCAAAGAAGGTGCGCCCTTCGCCATAGATCAGGACCGCTTTGGCCCCATCCTGTTCGGCGCGTTCGATACCTTCGACAAGGCCGATGCGCACATCATAGCCCAGCGCGTTGACCGGCGGATTGTTTGACGCCAGTACGGCAATATCACCGACGCGTTCGTATTGGATGACCTGAGACATCTGGTCCGTCCTCCCCTGTTTCTTGATCGTGGCCGTTTGAATTGCGGCGCGATCAGACCATTTCCCGACTGTGGCGCAGGGGATGGCCCCCTGTCACAGTGCAAGCTTTGCGCGGGCCCGGGGTCCTCCTCCCAGATCCGCGCATTTCACATTGCAGAATAACTTTCCGCAAAACCTGCGCGACACTATTCGCGACTCAGATCAAAGATCAAGCCACATTCCCGCCGCGCACACTGGAACGCCGCGACCGAATGACAGCAGCGCAGTGCCGGGACATGCCGGCGTTTCAGTCGGGATTGACGATACCGTTCCGGACCGATCCGTCAAACAGATCCGGCACCACGCCGTAAAACGCTGCGTCATTGGTGTGCAAGCGGGAGACGTTCAGCCAGGGCCAACCGGCCGGGCGGGGGCGCTGCCCCCGTCGCACATGCGTGCGACTCCCCCGGAGTATTTATCAAAGAGAAGAAGGAAAGGCGCGGCTGTCAGGCGGCGCTTTCTTCGCTTTGAGCGGCGCGTTCGCAGGTCCAGACAAAGCGGGTGGATTTTTTGTCAACCTTGGCAAATCCCGCTGATTTCAGGATAGTCTTGCATTCAGCCACGCCTTCCTTGCCGTAAGCACCGGGATGGAATTCAAGCACGATGGCGCGGAAGGCGGCCAGGTCGGCGTGACGCAGCAGCTCAAGTTCTCCACCTTCGATGTCCATGATCAGGACGGTGGGTTTGAGGTCGTCGCAAACCGTGGCGAAATCGGCTGTGGCGATGTCGACCTTTTCCATGGCGCGATCCGGGTCGCCGTCAAGCGATGAGCCAAGATAGCTGTTATGTACATAGAACGGGATCGTGTCCGGCCGGTCCGTACCACTGATCAGAACCGTGTTTTGCACGCTGATACGGTCTTCGAGACTGTTGGCGGCATACAGCGCGCGGATTGTCGGAATGAGGTTCGGGTTTGCCTCGTAGGAATGCACCGATTTGGGGGAGCGGTTGAGCGCAACCACGGCACCCACTACGCCGATCCCGGCGCCGATTTCAAGCACCACATCGTCTTCGCACACCACATGCAGCGCACCGGCGATTTCCTGACCTTCATAGCGCGCGGCATTGATCCGTTCGATCCGCTTGTCGTTCAGGAAGTCGGAAGCCGGAACCTTGACGCCCAGGCATTCGGCGGCGATTTCCGGGGATTGGGATTGCTCGGTCATTGCCGATCCTCTTGTTCTGCTCTTGCTGCGCGCATCCTGCGGAGCCGTCGAGCGAAAAGCAAGCGCAAGTCAGCCACCGAAGCGCCAATTTGCCGGTGATTGAAACCGACCGGTCACAGCCATCTGGTCCGTTCCGGGCAAACCGACAAAAACGCAGCACAGGTTTTTTTGGGCAGGTGAGATTGATATTGCCCTTGAAGGCCGCTGGTCTGATCAAAATCAGGCTATCCTTGCCGGGTGTTTCGAACAATGATCAGCCCTATCGTTTTGCAGACGGAAGCCTGGTGAAAAAGCACATGCGCCTGACAATACTCATGACCAACACCGACGAAAGCGAATTTGCGCAGCAACACCCCAAGGATGGTGAGAAGTTCACTGCGCTGATCCAGATGGCACGACCGGGTTGGACAACTGACGTATTCCCGGTCAAAGACGGTGTGTTTCCCGCGGACCTTTCGCGATGTGACGGGGCCATGATCACCGGAAGCCCGACGTCGGTTCATTGCGGTGAGGCGTGGGTGGACCAGTTGCAGGAGTTGATCCGGCAGATGGTTTGGGCCCGTGTGCCCGTGTTTGGTGCCTGCTTCGGCCATCAGGTCATTGCGCTGGCTTTGGGCGGAGAGGTCGGGCGCAATCCGGATGGGTGGGTGCACGGATTGACCGAAAACCGGTTGGAAGCACGCCCCGACTGGGCGGTCGGTCTGCCCGATCCGGTTCATCTGTATGGCAGCCACGCAGAACAAGTGACCCGCTTGCCCGAGGGCGCGCGCGTGTGGGCCAGTGGCCCCGGCTGCCCTGCCAGTGGAATGCTGATCGGAGACAGCGTGATGACGACCCAGCATCATCCGGAAATGTCTCCCACGTTCATACATGCGCTGACCGAAGAGATGAGCGATCTGCTGGGCCCCGAAAGGACGGCGCAGGCCTTCCAAACGCTCAAAACACGGTCAGATCAGGCGAGATTTGCCGAGGGCCTTGCCCAGTTTTTTGAGTCCGCTCAGCCCAAAACCTGAAATCCGCCTGCGGCGGATGCCTCTGGCAAGAGTATTTCGGAAAGAGAAGACATAGCGGTTACGCCCATATCTTCTCTTTTTAAATACTCACAATTCGACTCTGGCCTCGGGCGCAGGTTGTAGGGGTACAGCGCAGTGTGGTCGGTTGATCGCTCGGCACATGGGTACCCCTCGCGGTCTGGACGCATTCAGACAGACACGGCGGCGACCAGATCGTCGCGGCTGAGGGTCTGCTTGTCCCCTTTCGAGATCACCTGCCCCCGGCGCAGGATGACGAAGTCGTCGGCATGGTCATAGGCAAAGTCGAAATACTGTTCGACCAAAACAATCGCCATGTCGCCGCGATCGCGCAGGTAGTCGATGACGCGCCCGATTTGCTGGATGATATTGGGCTGGATGCCTTCGGTCGGCTCATCCAGCAGCAGGAGTTTCGGCTTGGTGATCAGGGCGCGCGCAATGGCAAGTTGCTGCTGTTGCCCGCCCGACAGATCACCGCCGCGACGGCCAGACATGTCTTTGAGCACGGGGAAAAGGTCGTAAATCTCATCCGGGATGACATGTTCGGATTTCGGCAGGCAGGCAAAGCCGGTTTCAAGGTTTTCAGTCACCGTCAGCAACTGAAAGATGTCGCGGCCCTGCGGGACGTATCCGACGCCCATTTGTGCCATTGCGTGCGCGGGCAGTTTGCCGATCTCTTGTCCGTCAAAGCTGATCTGTCCGCCAGACCGGGGATGGGTGCCGGAAATCGCCTTGAGCAGGCTGGTTTTGCCGACGCCATTGGTGCCCATGACACAGGTAACGCGGCCAAGGGCGGCCTGCATCGAGATGTCATAGAGGATCTGTGATCCACCGTAATGCAGGGTGAGGTCGTTGATCTTAAGCATGGGTTAGCGCCCCAGATAGACGTCGATGACGTCCTGATTTTGTGTGACGTGATCCAGCGATCCTTCGGCCAGAACCGAGCCTTCGTGCAGGACGGTGACTTTGCACTCAAGACGGCGCACGAACTCCATATCGTGTTCCACGACCACGACGGCGCGGGTTTTGGCAGCTTCGGCCAAAAGCGCGGTGGTGTGTTCGCGTTCTTCCAGCGTCATCCCGGCGGCGGGTTCATCGACCAGCAAAAGCTGGGGGTCCTGCGCCAGCAACATGCCGATTTCGAGCCATTGTTTCTGGCCGTGGCTGAGCTCGCCTGATTTGCGGTGCAGCTGGTCGGCAAGGCCGATTTCGCTGGCCAGTTCTTCAGCCCGGGCATTGTCGCTGGATTTCGGTTTGAAAAACAGCACGCCCCATGGGGTGCGGTCGTTCTTGATGGCCATCATCAGGTTGTCGAACACGCTTTGGTCTTCGAACACCGTCGGGCGCTGGAATTTGCGGCCCACCCCAGCCTGGGCGATCTTGGCCTCGGACATTTTCAGAAGGTTCACGGATTTGTCGCCCCAGATCACCCGGCCCTCGTCAGGGCGGGTCTTGCCGGTGACGATATCCATGAAGGTGGTCTTGCCTGCGCCGTTCGGGCCGATGATGGCGCGCATTTCTGCCGGGCCAATCTTGAAGCTGAGATTATTGATCGCCCTGAACCCGTCAAACGAGACTGAAACGCCGGAGACTTCCAACAGGGTGCTCATTGCTCGGCCTCCTGTTCCTGAAGCGATCCGGCATCGGGGCCGAGATCCTTGCCGTGGCGGTTGGGTGGGGTGCGCCCCGAAATCAGGTCGAACAGACCGCCGATGCCTTTGGGCGCGTAGAGTGTGACCAGCACGAAGCTGAGGCCCAGAACCACCTGCCACCAGTCGACCCAGTTGACCGTGTAGACGCCAAGGTTGATCGATGGCACCTGACCAGAGGTGAACCATGTCGAGACCAGGCTGACCAAGGCAGCACCGATGACTGCGCCATAGATCCGGCCACGCCCGCCGATGGCCACCCAGACCGCCAGATAGATCGACGCGATGGGGGCCATTTCGGCCGGGTTGATGATGCCCGCCTGCGGATAATACAGCGCGCCTGCGATCCCGGCGATGATGGCGGTGAGGACAAAGACGAACAGCTTGTAGCCTTCGACCGAATACCCAAGGAAGCGCACCCGCGCCTCGTCATCGCGGATGCCGCGGATGACACTGCCGAATTTGCCCGACACGACCCAGGCGATCAGCACATAGCCAAGGCCAAGGGCGAGGGCCGAGGCCCAGAGGAACCAGACCGACAGGGTGGATTGCGGCACGGCGTCGAGGCCGGGCAGGTTTTGCAGGCCCGAAAGGCCATTGTTGCCGCGCAACCCGCTGTCGTTCTGGAAGAGATAGAGCGCCAGCGCCAGTGTCATGGCCTGTGTCAGGATCGAAAGATACACACCGGTGACGCGGCTGCGAAACGCCAGCCAGCCGAAAATCAGCGCCAGCAGGCCCGGGACCAGAACAACCAGCGCCAGTTGCATCGGCAGGCTGGCCGAGAACAGCCAGATCGTCGGGAAATCAGAACTGCCGACGACCCCAAAGATCTGGGTGCCGATGGCATCCACGACCTCTTGATCGGTGGGGGGGATGGCGGCGTTGGACATGCTTTCGGTGATGATCAGGCGCGTGCGCTCATACATCAGCCACATGCCGATCATATAGCCACCAAGCCCGAAAAACGCCATGTGGCCAAGGCTGAGGATACCGGCATAGCCCCAGACCAGATCCATCGCGATAGCGACGAGGCAGAGGCAGAGCGTTTTACCCAGCGTCTTGATGAAGCTGGTCGAGATCAGTCCGACGCCAAAACCGTCGCTGAGGATGGTCGCGCCCAGCGTGAACAGCGCAAGGCAGGCGATGAAGACCAGAACGGAGGGGTTTTTAAGGAAGAATGAACGGCTCATGTGGTGCCTCCGATCCGGTGGCTGGGGGGCCAGCCCCCCAGACCCCCCGGGATATTTTGAGCAAGAGGAAAAGCAGTTGTGCATACGTGTTGCATCGGCTTAGTCCCCTGCCGCACGGCCTTTGAGGGCGATGATGCCCCTTGGCCGGAACTGGATGAAGATGATGATGAAGATGATCATATAGGTTTGCGCCGCGAGCGTGTTGGACGGGTTCATCCATTCGATGCCCTTTTGCAGGAAGCCGATCATGCCCGCGCCCAGAAGCGTGCCCCAGATATTGCCAACACCGCCCACAACCACGGTCATGAAGCTTTGCACGATGTAATCGGATCCGAGTTCGGAGGTGACCTTGGCATAGAGCCCGATGGCGACGCCCGCGATGCCGGCAATCCCCGACCCAAGGCCGAAGGTCAGCATGTTCACCTTATCCGGGTTGATGCCCATAGAGCCCGCCATGCGCGGGTTTTGCGTAACGGCGCGGGTTTCGAGGCCAAGGCGGGTGCGGTTCATGATGAACAGGAACACGGCGAGGAAGATCATTGCCAGGCAGAAGATCGCGATGCGGATGTAGGAGATTGAGACCACGTCGTTCATCACCCACGCCCCGTCCAGCCATGCTGGTGACGTCAGCGGGCGGGCCTGTGTGCCAAAGATGTTCTTGGCGATCTGTTGCAGGGCAATGGAAATCCCGAAGGTGGCCAGCAGGGTTTCCAGCGGGCGGTGATAGAGCCAGCGGATGACCAGACGCTCCATCGCCACCCCTGCCCCGAAGGTGACCAGAAAGGCCACCGGGATCGCGACGATGATCGAGAGCGTGTAGTCGGGGATGATCTGCTGGATCACATAGCCGGTATAGGCGCCCATCATGATGAATTCACCGTGTGCCATGTTGATCACCCCCATCACGCCGAAGGTGATAGCAAGGCCGATGGCGGCGAGAAAATAGATCGAGGCAAGCGAGAGCGCATCAAGGCTGAGGTCGAGAGTCTGGTACAGGCTGACGTTCAGTTCGATATCAGTCAGCGCATCCTGCGCGGCGTCGGTGACCTGTTGGGACGGTTCCAGATAGGCATCATAGATGGTGAATTGTGCCAGCGCGGCCTGCTGATCGGCGGGTGTGACGCGAGGCGGCACCGTCCCGTTTGCGGCCAGCGCATCATAGGCCAGTACGCGTTTTGCCGGATCACTTAGGGTGGCGACCGGAATGCTGCCGACGGTGCCGCCGTCAATATGGGCGGCCAAAGCGTTGCGGATATCGTCGGGTTCGATCCGGGCCGGGGCCAGCCAGGCGGCCACGATCAGATCATAGGCCTCGGTTTCGGTCAGGTCGGTGCCGGGGACCAGAACTTTGGCGACATTTTCTGTGCCCGGGGTATCGCCATCGGCGATCTTGCGAGTTGTATCCAAGAGCGGGTTCAGCGTGGCGCGCACGTCAACACCAAGATCGCCGGCCATGCTGTCGATGGCGACGATGCGTTCGGCATCATCCGCGCCGTAGCTGATGGTCAGAAGCGTGTTCAGACGATCCTTCTGCGCTTTCAGCGTGGGATCGGTTTCGCTTTCGATCGAAGCGCGCAGGGGGGGCAGCAATTCCGGCGCGGGGTCACGCTGGATCGAATCGAGCGCCGCGGCGCGCAGTGACGGATCCGGGTCGGTCAGCTGGAACTGGACCAGAGCAGTGCCGATCATTGCCTGCACGCCGCTGTTGGGTTTGACCTGTTTGAGCTCTTTCTTGGGATAATCCCCGACGCGTTCGCCGGTATCGAAATCGGTCAGGCGATAGACGCGCTTTTCGACTTCTTCGCCGATAAAGAACTGGCCGTCTTCCTTGCGTTGCCAAATCTCGCGGGCCTGCCATTTTTGCAGGATCAGCTGGACCTCGGGCAAGCCGCTGGCGGCCATGGCGTCAATCGTCGGCTGGATGGTCTTTCGCGAGCTTTTGATAATCGCGGACCCGTGGGCCTGCAACAGATCCTGCACGGGGCCAGCGAAGGCGGGGACTGGGATCAGCAGGGCGAGGGCGACCAGGGCCGCAAGTAGATGCCGCATGTTGGGGTTTTCCTTGGATGAAAGGGGGCCAAAGCCCCCTTTCGGGTCTGGATCAGTAGTTGGACTGGATCTGAACGCAGGTGTTGGTGTCGGTGTTGTACATACCGCAACCCAGTTCTTTCCAATCGGACTTGAGCACAGCCGATTCCGGCAGGAAATCGGTCCAGGCGTCGCCCGGGACTTCGGTGGTCTGGCTGATGATGTCGAACTGACCGTCATCCTGGATTTCGCCAATCAGAACCGGCTTGGCCAGGTGGTGGTTCGGCAGCATCACGGCAGTGCCGCCGGTCAGGTTTGGAACCTCAAGACCGTACATCGCCTCGCGCACTGCATCGACATCGGTGGTGCCCGCAGCCTCGACCGCTTTGACGTACATGTTGAAACCAATCACGTGGGCTTCCATCGGGTCGTTGGTCACACGATCTTCGCCAGCAAAGGCTTTCCACTTGGCGATGAATTCATCGTTCAGTTCGCTGTCTGCGGACTGGAAATAGTTCCAGGCAGCAAGGTGGCCAACAAGGTTGGTGGTGTCGAGACCGGAGAGTTCTTCTTCGCCAACCGAGAAGGCAACAACGGGGATGTCGTCAGCCGACACGCCTGCAGCAGCCAGTTCTTTATAAAAGCCGATGTTCGCGTCACCGTTGATGGTGCTGATCACGCCGACTTTCTTGCCGTCTGCGCCCAGCGCGACAACGTCAGCCACGATCTTGGACCAGTCAGAGTGGCCGAATGGCGTGTAGTTGACGAAGATGTCTTCGGCCGCGATGCCTTTTTGCTGAAGATAGCTTTCGAGGATGTTGTTCGTGGTGCGGGGATAGACATAGTCGGTACCCAGCAGCGCGAATTTCTCGACGCCCAGTTCATCCAGGAAATAGTCGGTGGCCGGGATCGCCTGCTGGTTGGGCGCGGCGCCGGTGTAGAACACGTTCTTGGACGATTCTTCGCCTTCGTATTGAACCGGATAGAACATCAGGCCGTTCAGTTCTTCCAGAACCGGAAGCGCCGATTTGCGGCTGACCGAGGTCCAGGATCCAAAGATCACGTCGACATCTTCGACGGTCAGCAGTTCACGGGCCTTTTCAGCGAACAGGGGCCAGTCGGATGCCGGGTCGACCACGACGGCTTCCAGCATGCGGCCATTGATGCCACCCGCTTTGTTCTGTTCTTCGATCAGCATCAGCATGGTGTCTTTCAGAGTGGTTTCTGAAATGGCCATGGTGCCGGACAGCGAGTGCAGGACGCCGACCTTGATCGGGTCTTCAGCGAAGGCCGGTGCCGCGAGGGCGCTGAATGCCAGCGATGCGGCCAGGGCTGTTTTGGTGAAAGTCATGGAGATCCTCCAGGGCAAGCGCACGCTGTGGACACCTTGTGCGGAACACAAAGCCGACCTAGGTACGTCTTGCGACGTTAAGTTGCAAACCGTGTGACGGCCGTTTCGATTCCCACATCTGGTGGTCGTCACACACCCAATCCGGCACGCTGCAGTGCGGCGACGTGATCAAGCAGGTGCATTCAGGGGGGACAGGCCCTTTGATCGCAACCGAACGGCCCGAATTGGCCGTGAACAACTGATCGCTTGCACAAATTTTGACCGAAAACCCCACAACTGCACAATAATTAATCCGCAAGCGCCGTGAGATTGGGCATTTGGGGCGGTTGCTCTGTTGTCCGAAGCCGCTGACGGTCAAATGATGGGCATCGACACAGCGCGAATCCGGAGAACTTCATTTCAATTGCCGCACATATCACGCCCCGGCCTGTTGCCCCGCTGCAGCCCCGTGCCCGTGGCGAGGCGCGTCTGAGTGTAAAGGCGCGTGGCAATCTGACGGTTCTGGACGAGATGTACCTTAAGGGGTCGATGAAAGTGCTGTTTCCGCGCACGTCCGGCAACAGCATGACAGGTGTGCTTCTGAACACGGCAGGCGGTATCACTGGCGGTGACCGCTTTGACATTAACGCCCATGCCCGGACCGATTGCCACCTGATCCTGACCACGCAAGCCGCCGAGCGTGCCTATCGCGCGCAACCCGGCGAAACCGGGCGTGTGTCGACCAGACTTACAGTGGATGAAGGGGCCCGAATCGACTGGCTGCCGCAGGAAACCCTTCTTTATGATCACAGCGCGCTGGATCGGCAGTTGACCATTGATATGGCCGACACCGCCCGGTTCGTGATGTGTGAACCCGTGGTGTTTGGACGTGTCGCGATGGGCGAAACCGTGGCGCGGGGCGCGTTTCGGGACCGTGTTGATCTTTACCGGGGCGGGCGACTTTTGTTTGCCGATCGTACCCGTCTGGATGGGCAGATTGCCGAAACGCTGCGTGGCCTTGCCACCGCCAAAGACTGTGCCGCGATGGCCAGCGTTCTGTTGGCCGCGCCGGATGCGGATCGTTTTCTGGCCCCGGCGCAAGCATTGATGCCTGCAACTGGTGGCGTCAGCCTGATCCGGACCGGCCTTTTGTTTGCCCGTCTTCTGGCGACCGATTCCTTTGAATTGCGCCGTACCCTTCAACCGCTGATCCAACTGTTAAGCGGTGACCAAATCCCAAGAACCTGGATGATCTGACCATGCAACTGACCCCCCGCGAGAAAGACAAACTGCTGATTGCGATGGCCGCCGAAGTGGCCCGCAAGCGGCTGGCCCGCGGCGTGAGCCTGAATTACCCCGAGGCGATTGCCTTGATCACAGACGCGGTGGTCGAAGGCGCGCGCGACGGGCGCTCTGTCGCCGAGATGATGCAGGCCGGCGCCCAGATCATCACCCGCGATCAATGCATGGAAGGCGTGGCCGAGATGATCCACGAAGTGCAGGTCGAAGCCACCTTTCCGGACGGAACCAAGCTGGTGACCGTCCACAACCCAATCCGCTGACATTTATCCCAAGGAGCACACCGCTATGACCCGACTGGCCCTTATCCCTGCTACCCTGACCGCCGGACCGGCCTTTGCCCATTCGGCTGGCCACGCCCATTTCCACGAAACGGATGGCATGACCCTGTTGCTGGGCTTTTCTCTGATCGGCATTGGCGCCGGGGCCGCTGCGTTGATGCGGGTGCGCAAGAAATGATACCCGGAGAGCTGTTTCCGGCCGAGGGTGAGCTGACCCTGAACGCGGGGCGCGTGGCAATCACCCTGATGGTCGCCAATACCGGGGATCGCCCGGTGCAAGTGGGCTCGCATTATCATTTCGCCGAATCCAACAGCGCGCTGGACTTTGATCGTGATGCCGCGATGGGGCACCGTCTGGACATTGCAGCGGGCACTGCTGTGCGGTTCGAACCCGGTCAGCGCCGCGAGGTCCAGTTGATCCCGCTGACAGGGGCGCGTCAGGTGTTCGGATTCAATCAAAAGGTCATGGGACCGCTCGACTAGGGAAAAATACCCCTCAAGGGTCGCTCCGGTGCTACGCTCAGGTTTGGCAGAAACAGGCGAAACCTGCCGAAGCGCAGGATAACGACAACTTCAGGGAGTGAATTCTATGTGTGATATCTGTGTAATAAATTCCGTGAAAGACCGCATGCTAAGTCGGCGTGCCTTTTTTGCGTCGGCTGCTGCGGCGACCGCCGGGGCCGCCGCTTTGGCGACTGGGGCGACAACTCCGGCGATGGCCGCCGGACATGGCGGCGTGGTGGACATGACCCATGTGCTGGACGCCGACTTCCCAACTTATTTCGGTGTGCCCGGCTTTGAGGCCACACAGGCCTTTAACTTCAAGGAGAGCGGGTTCAACCTGTTCAACCTTGCGATCAATGAACACACCGGCACGCATATTGATGCGCCGCTGCATTTCTCGGCCGACGGTCAGTCGGTGGATGAGATCCCGGTGTCCAATCTGGTCTGCCCGCTGGCGGTGATCGACATTGCGGCGAAGGCTGCCGAGAACGCCGATGCCCAAGTCACCCCGGATGACATCAAGGCCTGGACCGATGCCAACGGCCCGATCCCGGATGGGGCCTGTATCGCGATGCATTCCGGCTGGGCGCCCAAGGTTGGCAGTGAAGGCTTTCGCAATGTCGGCGCGGATGAGGCGATGCATTTCCCCGGCTTCCATGTCGAAGCCGCCAAGATGCTGATGGAAGACACCGGCGCCGTGGCGCTTGCAGTGGACACTCTGTCACTGGATCACGGACCGTCGGCGGATTTCGCAACGCATTATGCCTGGTTGCCGACCAACCGCTATGGCATCGAAAACCTGACCGGGCTCGACAAGGTTCCGGCGGCGGGCGCGACACTGGTCGTCGGTGCCCCCAATCATCGCGGCGGCTCGGGCGGGCCAGCACGCATCTTTGCGATGGTGTAAGATATGGGAACTGTTCCGCTTTTGTCGGATGAAGAGGTCAGCGCAGACGCGCTGGCCGTCTTCACCGAAATCCGCGAAGTCCGCCAGACGGATTTCATCAACAATTTCTGGCGTTCGCTGGCGCATGACCCGGCCCTGTTGCGCGCGACATGGGACCGGCTGAAAGTCGTGATGGCCCCCGGAGCCTTGGATCCGCTGGTCAAAGAGATGCTGTATGTCGCGGTATCAACGGCCAATGGCTGCGAATACTGCGTGCATTCGCACACGGCCGCAGCGCGGGCCAAGGGCATGACACCCGAGATGCATGGCGAATTGCTGGCCGTGATCGGCATGGCCGCTCAAACAAACGCGCTGGTCACTGGGCTGCAGACGCCTGTCGATGATGCGTTCAAGGAGTAATCGGCGTGCAAGTTGTAGAGGAAACCCATGATTACCCCGTTCCGGCCAAGCAACTTTGGGCTCTGGCAACGAATCTGGATCACCTTGAAACGATGAATGCCCCTTTGATCAGGTTTTCTACACTGCCCGATGGTCGTCTGCGCACCGGTCTGGTGATTGAAACGCGCGTTTCAGTTTATGGTGTCCTGCCATCCCAGCCCTATCGGATCGAGGTCTTAACCTGCGATGACGACACCATGTTGGCCCAGACCACCGAGAGCGGCTCTGGCGTGCGCAGTTGGAATCACACCATCACCGTGACCGAAACAGAAAACGGTTCCCGCCTGACGGACCGGATCGAGATCGACGCAGGCGTGCTGACTTTCGCCTACGCATGGTGGGCGCGCAAACTGTATCGCCATCGCGACACGCCCCGACGAACCCTACTTGGACTGAACAAGGACTGATCAATGCCCGCAACCATTTCCCGTGCCGATTATGCGGCCATGTTCGGCCCCACCACCGGGGACAAGCTGCGGCTTGCCGATACGGACCTGATCATTGAGGTCGAAAAGGATCTGACAGCTTTGGCTGTTGGAGCGGCCACGACAGGCGGCAGCGGGGACAACGCCGCGATCTATGGCGAAGAGGTCAAGTTTGGCGGTGGCAAGGTGATCCGCGACGGGATGGGGCAGGCTCAGACCACGCGGGCGGCGGGGGCTGTGGATACGGTCATCACCAACGCTCTGATCGTCGATCATTCAGGCATCTACAAGGCAGACGTCGGACTGAAGGACGGGCGCATTGCCAAGATCGGCAAGGCAGGCAACCCCGATACACAGCCCGGCGTGGATATCATCGTCGGTCCCGGCACCGAAGCGATTGCCGGTGAAGGGCGCATTCTGACCGCAGGCGGGTTTGACAGCCACATCCATTTTATCTGCCCGCAACAGATCGAAGACGCGTTGCATTCGGGCCTGACCACCATGCTGGGCGGAGGCACCGGGCCAGCCCACGGAACCTTGGCCACCACCTGTACCCCCGGTGCCTGGCACCTTGGCCGTATGTTGCAGGCCGCAGATGCGTTCCCCATGAACCTGGCGTTTGCAGGCAAGGGGAATGCATCGGTCCCCGCCGCTTTGGAGGAACAGGTCAAGGCAGGCGCCTGTTCGCTAAAGTTGCACGAGGATTGGGGCACCACCCCGGCAGCCATCGATTGCTGTCTGAGCGTTGCGGATGCGATGGACGTGCAGGTGATGATCCACACCGATACGCTGAACGAATCCGGATTTGTGGAAAACACCGTGGCCGCCATGAAGGGCCGCACCATCCACGCCTTTCACACCGAAGGGGCGGGCGGCGGCCATGCACCGGACATCATCAAGATCTGCGGTGAGCAGCACGTGCTGCCCTCGTCAACCAACCCGACGCGCCCCTTCACCGTGAACACGCTGGAAGAGCATCTGGATATGCTGATGGTCTGCCATCATCTGGACAAATCCATCCCCGAGGACGTGGCCTTTGCCGAATCCCGCATCCGGCGCGAAACCATCGCCGCCGAAGATATCCTGCACGACATGGGCGCGTTTTCGATCATCGCGTCGGACAGTCAGGCCATGGGACGCGTCGGCGAGGTTTTGATCCGCACGTGGCAGACGGCCGACAAGATGAAGAAACAGCGCGGACGGCTGGCGGAAGAAACCGGAGAGAACGACAATTTCCGGGTGCGTCGGTACATCGCGAAATACACCATCAACCCGGCGATTGCCCACGGGATGAGCCAGGAGATCGGCAGCATCGAGGAAGGCAAGCGCGCCGATCTGGTATTGTGGAACCCTGCGTTTTTCGGCGTGAAACCCGAAATGGTGCTGATCGGCGGTACCATCGCCTGCGCGCAGATGGGCGACCCGAATGCGTCGATCCCGACGCCGCAACCGGTGTATTCGCGCCCGATGTTCGGGGCTTTTGGTCGGTCAGTGGAAAACTCAGCCGTGGTGTTCGTCTCTGAGGCGGCGCAGGCCGAAGGCATCGGCAAATCGCTGGGGCTGGCCAAGCAGACCGTGGCGGTGACCAACACCCGCAACATCGGCAAGTCCGATCTGATCCTGAACGACGCCACGCCCGAGATCGAAGTGAACCCGGAAACCTATGACGTGCGCGCCGATGGCGAACTGCTGACCTGCGAACCGGCAGAAGTTCTGCCGATGGCGCAGCGCTATTTTCTGTTTTGAGGAACCAAAAGGTAATCATGACTGACCTAGACTTGCACCAAACGCACAGCGGGTATTCCGCCATGGGTCTGGTTTATGCTGCAGGTGCAGCATATCTTCCCTGTCATTGGGAGCGACTGTACAAACAAGGATACATGTCCAATGGCACATACCACTGTAAACGCTCCGGCTTCTGCATCGGTTCTCGACAGCATCAGCCGGGTTTTCAACTCGTTCTTTTCGGTTCTGGTTCGCCTTGGCGAAAGCAGCGCCAAAGCCCGTCAGATCAACGCTCTGATGGAACTGAGCGACGCCGAGCTGGAAGCACGCGGCCTGAAGCGCGAAGATATCGCACGTTACGTGTTCCAGAACTGCTACTGGGTCTGACCAACAGCACGGCCCGTCACAGGGCCAATGCGGCAAACGATGGGGGCAGCGTATGAGCACCCCGTCTCTGACCACCCTTAAGTACGACGCGCACGCCCACCGGCCCACGCCGGTAGGGCGCGTTTCTCTGGACTATGACGGCCGTTTCCTGCGCCGCAAGGTTCTGCGGCTTGACGATGGACGATCGGTTCTTGTCGACCTGCCCAAGACCACATCGCTGGATGACGGCGGCGTGCTGATCCTTGAGAACGGCGACGAGATCGCGATTGTGGCAGCCCCCGAGCCGCTGCTTGAGGTCACGGCCGACGATCTGATCCGCATCGCCTGGCACGTCGGCAACCGTCACACCCCCTGCCAGATCGAACCCACGCGCCTGCTGATCCAGCGCGATCATGTCATTAGCGACATGCTGAAGCTGCTGGGCGCAACAACCCGCGAGGTGGTTGAGCCATTCACGCCCGAAGGCGGCGCATATGGCCACGGGCGCACGCATTCCCATGATCATGGCAACGGGCATGCCCATGCCCATTGACCCCGCCCCGCTTCTGACGCTCGCGCAATGGCTGTCACCTGCCTATCCGGTGGGCGCGTTCAGCTATTCGCACGGGCTGGAATGGGCGGTCGAGGTGGGTGAGATCCATGACGGGCCAAGCTTTCAGGCCTGGCTGGAACAGATCCTGATCCATGGGGCCGGACGCACGGATGCGATTTTGCTGGCCGAGGCGTGGCGCGCACCGGATGATCAGAGCTGCCACGACATTGACGATCTGGCCCGCGCTTTGGCGCCGTCGCGTGAACGCGCGTTGGAAACCGAACAGCAAGGCCAGTCTTTTGCACGGGTCACGGCTGACGTCTGGTCCCTGCCCCTGCCTGCCTATACCTATCCGGTGGCGGTGGGCTGGGCGGCGCGGATGCTGAACCTGCCGTTGCCCGAAACGGTCTTGCTGTACACCCATGCCTTTGCCGCCAATCTGACCTCGGCATCGATCCGGCTGGTGCCTCTGGGGCAGACCGAAGGCCAGACCATTCTGGCCGCCCTTGCCCCGTTGTGCGCCGATTTGGCCGCCGATGTGCAAACGCTGACGGTTGAGGATCTCGGCAGTGCCTGCATGATGGCCGACGTCGCATCCATGAAACATGAAACCCAATATTCGAGGCTGTTCCAGTCATGAGCTCACCCAACGGACCCTTGCGCATCGGAATCGGCGGCCCTGTCGGTGCTGGCAAAACCACACTGACGGCTGCCCTGTGCCGCGCGCTGCGCAACGATTTCTCGGTCGCGGCGATCACCAACGATATTTACACGCAGGAAGACGCCGAAGCCTTGATGCGGATGCAGGCCCTGCCGCTGGAGCGGATCAAAGGCGTGGAAACCGGCGGTTGCCCGCATACCGCCATCCGCGAAGACGCGTCGATCAATCTGGCCGCAATCGCCGAGCTGAACGCTCAAATCCCGGATCTGGACATCGTATTGATCGAATCCGGTGGCGACAATCTGAGTGCGACGTTCAGCCCGGAACTGGCCGACATTACGCTCTATGTGATCGACACGGCTGCGGGTGAGGAAATCCCGCGCAAAGGCGGCCCGGCGATCACCAAATCGGACCTGCTGATCATTAACAAGACCGATCTGGCGCCTTATGTCGGCGCCTCGCTTGACGTCATGGATCGGGACGCCAAAAGGATGCGGGGCGCACGGCCTTTCGTCTTTGCCGCGCTGAAATCCGGCCAAAGCGTCGACACGGTTGTCGATCACATCCTTGCCTTGGGCGGCCTGTCGCGCCCGGCCAAAGCTGCGGCCCTCTGACGGTCATGCGCGATGTGTTCTCCCAAAGGCTGACCGAGCTGGTCAGTGCGATCTATCCTGATCTGCCCGCCGACATTCTGGCCAGCCAGATCGTCGATGCCTTCTGGCCCGACAACGCACCGCGCCGCAAACGCGCCCGCCCGCCAGGCAACAATTTCTGGTCCGAACATGATGCACTGGTCATCACCTATGGCGATTCAATTGTTGATGGACAGCATAAGCCGCTGGATCTGCTGCGCGATTTCCTGCACGACAATCTGCGCGGCACCGTGAACGGCGTGCATATCCTGCCGTTTTTCCCGTTCACCTCGGATGACGGATTTGCCGTCAGCGACTATCGCGCGGTGAACCCGGTGCTGGGCGACTGGCCCGACATCAGCCGGATCGCGGATGAATTCAAGCTGATGTCGGATCTGGTGCTGAATCATGTCAGCAGCCAAAGCCACTGGTTCAACGCATACCTGCAGGGCCATGAACCCTATGACCAGTTCTTTTTCGAGGCCTCGCCCGAGGATGACCTGAGCGAGGTTGTGCGCCCCCGCACCCACCCCCTGTTGCGCGAAGCCGAAACGGTGAACGGACCACGCCATGTCTGGTGCACGTTCAGCCACGATCAGGTCGATCTGGATTTCCGCAACCCCGATGTGCTGCTGGAATTTCTGGCGATCATGCGGCTGCACATCGACAATGGCGTGCGGATCCTGCGGCTGGATGCGGTGGCGTTCCTATGGAAAGAAATCGGCACCAATTGCATCCACCTGCCCCAGACCCACGCGGTTGTGCGCCTGATGCGGCTGCTGTGTGACTATGCAACGGAACCGGTCATCCTGCTGACCGAAACCAACGTGCCCAGCGCTGAGAACCTGAGCTACTTCGGCAACCGGAATGAGGCGCATGTGGTCTATAACTTCCCGCTGCCACCGCTGATCCTGCATGCGATGCTGTCAGGCACGGCGCGATATCTGAACCGGTGGCAGGCCACAATGCCCCCTGCGCAACTGGGCTGTGCCTATCTGAATTTCTCGGCCAGCCATGACGGTGTCGGCATGCGCCCCGCCGAAGGCATCCTGCCCGACGCGGAACAGGACGCGATGATTGATGCTGTCCGACGTTTCGGCGGCGAGGTGTCGATGCGCGCCCTGGGGGGCGGCAAGGAAAAACCTTATGAGCTGAACATCACCTATTTCGAGGCGATGAAAGGCACGTTGCACGGCGAGGATGACTGGCACATCCCGCGTTTTCTGACCTCGCAAACCATCGTGATGTCGCTTGAAGGCATCCCGGCCTTTTACATCCACGCCCTGCTGGCGACGCCGAACGATCACGACAAGTTCGAAAAGACCGGCATGAAGCGGGCTCTGAACCGGCACAACTGGGATTACCCGACGCTGCGCGCGCGGCTGGCCGATCCTGAAAGCAATACCTCAAAGGTGCTCGGCGCCCTGAAAGCCCGCCTGCAATTGCGCAGCAAACAACCCGCCTTCCACCCGAATGCCACGCAGTTCACGCTGCAGGTCGATCACCGGATCTTTGGTGTCTGGCGGCAAAGCCTGGATCGTGATCAGTCGATCTTTGCCCTGCACAATGTGTCGGATCAAGAGATCGAGATCGACCCGGTGGCGCTGAACATGATCGATGGCGATACATGGACAGATCTGCTAAGCGGCGAGCGCGTGAACCCGATCGATACGCCGATCCGCTTTAGCCCCTACCAGTGCCGGTGGATCACCAACCGGACCTGATCCCTTTCTTCTCTTTGCAAATACTCCGGGGTTTGGGGCAGCGCCCCAACCGGCCCGCCGGCCGGCCCCTACCCCAGATCGTCGTAGTCGTCCGCCACGGCTTTCAGCATGTCGCGCATCAGGTCAGGATCGGCCGCGTGCACACGGCTCCAGGTCGGGATGAACGGGGTTTCGGACGGATTCGACAGGAACACTTCTCCGGCGCGCATGATGTTTTCGGCAAACAGCTCGATCGTTTGCTCTTCTTTATGTCGATCAATCGTCAGACCATTCATCGCAGCATCGTTGTAATAGCTTTCCAGAAGATCCAGCGCCGAGCGGTAATACGTTGCTTTCAGCGTGCGGAACACATGGGTGGTGAACACGGTGCCATCGGCGGCCAGCTTGCGGAAGATCGACTTGCAGATGTCCGTCGACATACGGTTCAGCCCGGCATCCTTGTCTTCGGGGCTCAGATCCTGATGCTTGTGATCATAGGCGTCCGAAATTTCGACCTGACAGACCGTTTTCGGCGCAAGGTTGCGCCATGCTTCGGACAGCACGCCAATCTCCAGCCCCCAGTCGGACGGCATCCGCAGATCCGGCAGGATCGACGTGCGCATGGCGAATTCACCTGACAGCGGATAGCGGAAGCTGCGCAGGTAATCGATGTAATCCCGATCTCCGATCACCTTTTTCAGGGCGATCAGCAACGGGCTGACCAGAAGGCGCGTGACCCGCCCGTTCATCGACCCGTTGCCAATGCGGGGGTAATAGCCCTTGGACAGCTGATAGGGGAAATTCGGGTTGGTCACCGGATAGACCAGCCGGGTCAGCATATCGCGGTTATAGGTGGTGATGTCGCAATCATGGATCGCGACCACGGCGCTGTCCTGACACGCCATCAGATAGCCAAGGCACCCCCAGACGTTCTTGCCCTTGCCGGGCTCAGTTGGGCCCAGACCCATCTGTTCAAGGCGTTTGCCGATCTCTTTCTGGCGCGGACTGTCGTTCCAGATCACCACATGATCCTGCGGCAGGCGGCTGAAATAGTCGACTGCGTGGCGGTACTGATCCAGATCAGCCCGGTCCAACCCGATAATGATGCGGTGCAGGTAAGGCACCTGGGACAGCTCGTCGACGATATGCGACAAAGCCGGTGCTTCAAGTTCCGAGTACAGCGATGGCAGGATCAGCGTGATCTTGCGAAACTGTGCAAAGGTCGACACCGCGTGGGTCATCGCATCGGGCGAGGTTGAGCGCAGGTTGTGCAGGGTCGCGATATTCCCGTTCTGTTGAAAGTCTGCCACGGCAAGCGCTCCTAATCTTCGATGTTCAGTTTTGACAGTAACGCGGTCAGACCTTCGGTCCAACCGGCGGGGCCAGCTTGGGTTGTGCGGCAGATTCGCCCCTGCGCCTCGCCCGGTTGCTCTGGCAGCGGGGGCCGGTGCGGGTTGGCGATGATGATGCCATAATCGGCGGTGTTCAGCATCTCAAGATCATTCGGAGCGTCGCCCAGCGCGACACTTGGCGGATTTTGATAGTCTGCCGCGATATTGTGCATCCGGTCCGCCTTGGTTGCGCCAAAGCTGAGGGTCAGGAACCGCCCACCCATGCGCGCGGCTATGCCCTGTCCGCGCAACGCGTCAACAAAACGGTCCTGCTGGTCGGCTGATCCGTGCCACAGCCCGGGTTCGGAAAAGCTGCGTTGCCCGGCCAGGTCGGCCTGTTGTCGGGTCAGGCCGGTCACGTCCGCGATCCGCTCAGCGCCCATATCGCCGAACCCTTCGAACATGGCGCGCAGGCGGGCGTCGATGGCGTCCAAACCGGACCGCAACCGTACATATTCCGGGCCGGTTCGTACGGTTTGGACATCTGCGTCAACCAACCCCGCGCCGTTTTCGCAGATCATCGGGACCGGTCCCAGCGCCATGGCCTGACGGATCGGAACCATCTCGGGCGCGGTTTTGGAACTGGCAAGGACAACCGGGAATCCCAGATGTTTTAGTCGGATCAGCATCGGTTTTGCGGCGTCAAAGGAATAGGTGTCGTGATCCAGCAGGGTGCCATCAAGGTCGGAAAACACGATCAGGTCGGGACGCGTCATTGATGGTCTGGTTCGGGTAAGTCACTGGTCATGGTTCGATTTAGTCATGCTGCAAGTGCAAAGGCAACAGGGTTGCGATTGTGCATCATCGGATGCGAACCATGGACAAGCCACGGTTTCGCGCTTTCCAAATGCGCGGAATGGCTCTGAATGGAATATCAAACGCAACGCAAGAGGAGATGCGCCATGGCCGATCTGTTCAACGAAGACCTGTTCATGAAGGGGCTGGAGCAGCGCAAAGGGACATTGGGCGATGAATACGTCCAGAAATCGCTGAACGCAGCCGACGATTTCAGCCGCCCGTTTCAGGAAGCGATGACAGCCTGGTGCTGGGGGTTTGGCTGGGGCGACGATGTGATCGAACCCAAGACTCGCTCGATGATGAATCTGGCGATGCTGGGCGCGCTTGGAAAGATGAACGAATGGGAGATCCATTGCCGGGGTGCCCTGAACAACGGCGTCTCGAAAGAGGAAATCCGCGCCATCATCCACGTCGTCGCGATCTATTGCGGGGTGCCGCAGGGGCTGGAATGCTTCCGCGCCGCCCGCAAGGTTCTGGAAGAAGCCGGCGAACTTTGAGCCCGATTGGTTCGGGCGCGGGTTTTTGATAAGCTCGGGCCAGAAGCCAGCGGAGGTTTGGGGATGAAAGACGCGTCACAGGACGATGTACAAGGCGCTGGAGCCTATCAGCCCGGCCTTGAGCTGAAAGACCTGCTGACGCTTGCGATGCAGCTGAACCTGAGGATCGACACGCTGTGGCATCGGGTCGTTTATGCCCATGCGATCATGGTTGGCGTTCTGGTGTTCTTTGCCGACCCGAACAACGATTATCCGTTTACCATTCCGCGCCTGCTGGTGATGTTCTTTTATTCGATGAACACGGTGATCACCTTTGTCGCCTTTAACGAGGCGTTTCAGGGGCTGCGCGCTGCGGTCGAGGATGTCCGTGCCATGGGCGGATCAGAAGGACAGGTGCGCCGCTGGCTTGAGACCCGCAACTTTTCGTGGCACCTGAAGCGGCGCGCTGCCATTCTGATCGTGCTGTGGTGCGTGATCAGCTATCTGGTGCTGTATCCGCTGTTTGGGGATCTGGACCTGATCTATGGGGACTATTCGCCCAAAATGCCCGACACGACGCTTTCCAATTTCTGAGCCAGGTCAACGTCCAGAACCGTGTCCAGAATGATCTCGTGCACTTCCAGCGGCGACGTCACCTGCGCGCGCCTGAGATGGGCGAGAACGCTCAGCAAGTTGCGGTCGGCGCAGACACCGCTTTGATAGCGCCAGATTGGCAGGCCATCGTCAGTATCGCGGTCTTCCTGCATGCCGCAACGCTCGATCGGATCTGCGTTTTGCCAGAACAGGGTCATCATGTCGGCCAGCGCTGAACTGTCGTCGGCAAAATAGCTGTGCGCCAGCATGTCATCGCCCAGCTGGGACATGTCCACGCTGTCGACAACAGGATTGGTCAGCGTAAACGGCCCACCCAGACCGGCCCGCAAGGCGTTGCCATGCAGTTTGCGTGACGCGGTCAGCGCCCAGTCCTGATCGGACGCATAAAGCGTCAGCCGTTCGGCCAGCGGGTGGATGGTCGGCAACATCTCTTGAAACAGCCCGGCGTCGACGTCAGGTGCCGCAAACACCACCTGCCCCAGCAGCGGCTCGTCGCCTTCCTTGATGCCCATGCGCAGCGCCATCAGTTCAAGCGCATCGGTCAGGGCGCGATTGCCCATGCTGTGCGCCACCACGTGGATGGTTTCGGCCCCTGACCGTTCAAGCAACTCTTCCAGGAATGTCGAAAGCCGACGCCCGCTGAGACGCACGACGGCGGTGTCGGCAACGTATTTCACGGTCGATCCGAACGACGGCCAGGAATACAGAACCGGCACGCCATCATAGTTCATGTCATAGGCCATCTGCGCGGCCCGGCGGGCGGCCTGATCAAAACGCACGTTGTAGCCGTGGATGAACACGAACGCCTCGCGTTCGGGGCGGTCGGTGAATTCCCCCTGCAAGCGGCCATAAAAGCTGTCCGGGTCCAGCGGTTCGATGCTTTGCAAAACCACATGCTTGGCCGGGTCGGCCCGGAATTCCAACCGCCAGATCGACGGAGCCTCTAGCACGCCGGGGGTGTGGATCTCGGGCACGGTTACGGTTGCGACGCCCAGTTCCAGATCGCCCCGGCCGTTGCCGTAAAATTCGGAGGGCCTGTCCTTGCCAGACTGCGCCCGGTCGGTGGCGTAATACACATCGACCTCGCGAAAGCCGCCTGTGCCATCGCTGCGCGTGCCGTCAATGGCCCCTTCTGCTGCTATCTGTGCGGACGGAGGCAGCGGCAGGTTCAACGCCTCGGACAGGCGGGTGATGTCGCGGATGGTGTCGGCGATTGCCGTGGCAGGTTCAGCCCCGTCACGCTGCTGGTCCAGCATTGTGATCAAAACGTCCCGCGCGCCGCGTTGGTTATCTTCGCTTTCCATCAGAGCAGCAGCTTCGGCGAACAAGGGCACCGGGTCGACGTCAAGCGTGTCCCGGAACCGGACCGCAAAAGCGGCAAGTTGTGCGATGATCTGCGCGGCCTGTTCGATCTGGGCGCCTTCGATCAGAAGGTCGGCGGCAAGCCGGTAGAGGTCAAAAATCACCCGCGGGTCAGCGTCTGCCTCGGCCTGTGCGGCGTCCAGTAAATCGCTGATCCGGTCCAGTGCTGCGTCGGGGTCGGCATCGACAAGATAAGCCAGCGTGGCAAAACCGGGATCTTCCTGGGCTTTGACGTCTACGCCCGATCCAAGGACCAGCCCGCAGGCCAGAATGGCTCCGAAAAATGCTCTGTTCACGATACTTTGCACCCTTTCCGAAAAATTTTTCAGGATTCCCGCTGTCCCATGTCATGCTCAATGACAATTCGAATCAATATGCACAGAGCAGTTTTCTGTGCCATGATCTTGAACATAAGAATTGATTTATGACGATGACTATGTGTGAAAAACGCTTTTTTGTGCCGGTTCTGGCCTTTTTGATCACCGTGATGGCCGCGTTTTCTACGCCCGTTTCGGCCGAGACCCGCGCGATTCTTATCGGGGTGTCCGACTATGATGACACCATCAATCTGGCAGATCTTCAGGGTCCGGCAAATGACGTGCGCCTGCTGCAAACTATCCTGACCGAGCGGGGTGTAAGCGACCTGACGGTTCTGGCGGATGCCGTTGACGGCGGCACCAGACCGACCCGTGACGCGATCTTGGGGGCGTTCGCCGACATGGCCGGGCGCGCCGGTGCGGGCGATCTGGTTTATATCCACATGTCCGGTCATGGCACCCGGCAGGCGGATCGCGAAGGCGATGAGACCGACGGGTTGGACGAAGTGTTCCTGCCCGCCGACACGGCCCGGGCCGAAGCGGGCAGCAACATGATCCCCAACGCCATTGTCGATGATGAACTGGGCCGCGCGGTCACTGCGATCCGGCAAACCGGGGCGGATGTCTGGCTGGTGCTGGACAGTTGTCATTCGGGGTCCGGCCTGCGCGCGGCCAGCCCGCGCACTGCGTCACGCTTTGTCGATCCAAAGGTTCTGGGCGTGGATGTCGATGCCAGCCGCCAGACCGAGGCCGAGATTATCGAGACCGACGGGCCGGAACCACCCGGTGGATTGCTGGCGTTTTATGCCGCGCGGTCGTCAGAAGTGGCGCGTGAGATCGATTTTGCCGGAGAAGGCGATGATGCCGCCTGGTACGGCCTGTTCACGGCCAAACTGGCTGCGCGACTGGCCGAGACCTCGGGGCTGTCGTACCGGCAGCTGTTCCAGGCGGTGCTGAGCGACATGAATGACACCGGCCTTCCCGGCGGGGCGCGGTTGCAGACCCCCTTGTGGGAAGGATCGATGATTGATGCCGCTGTCTTCGGCGGACGGGCGACCAAAGGTGTGCGCCGGTTTGCGGTTCAAGGGGATGAGGTCATGGCCGGGCTGGTGCATGGCATGGGCGACGGGACGGTTTTGGGCCTTGTGGCCGACGCCGCCGATGCGCCGGATGCGATCATCGGCTATGCCCAGATGGAAGACACCGAAGCCACCCGCGCGTTTCTGCGCCCGGTGTCCGGCGATTGTGTACCTACGCAGGCCACACCCTGCCCGCTGGACGGCGCGCTGCCGGTTGCGGCGACATATGCACAGGTTGTCGCCCGGCCTGTCGACCTTGTGATCCGCGTTGCCCCACCCCGCGGACTGATGGATGGAGCATTGCTGGATCCAGGATCTGCGCCGGTTCAAGCGCTGCGCGAGGCGGTCGAAACCGTCAATGCCTCGGGGGCCGCACAAATCGAACTGGACGGCGCGACTTTCGATATCGAAAGCATCTGGGATGGCACTGAATTATGGTTCGGTCCACGGGCTGAGATTGGCGGCCAGCCGGTCGGTCTGAACGTCGCGCCCGAGGCCAGCACGCTTGTTGTGGCCTTGACCCGGATTGGTCGGGCCGAAGATTTGGCCCGGCTATTGGGGTCGGTGTCGGGCGGCGGATCGCTGTTGAACCCCAATCCGGTCGAAATTGACGTGGATTTGGTGCAGGTCAATGCCGCCGATCTGGCGCTGCCCGATGCGGGTGTGTCACCGCGCCGCGAATGTCGCGCGGCTCTGCGCGCCGTTGAGGGGCAATCGGGCCCGCTGCCGCCCAGCGCCGATCTGAAGCAATGTGATCAGGTCACGGTTCTGGCCCGGGGGGTCGTTTCTGGTGCGCGGGATGTGAACCGGGTGCATATTGATGCCAAGTTCTGCGTGCACGCGGCTTATGAACAAATCGAAGATGCCAACGCCGCGCGGCGTCTGGGGACGGATATGACGCTGTGTTCGGACTGCCCTGACGGGTATTCCGCCGGGGAAGAACGCATGTTCGTGATCGTCACCGAAGCCAAACCCAATGCCGAGGCCCTGAACCTGCAGGGTCTGGTCGAAACCTGCGGAGAGCTTGGCCGGACAACCCGCAGTGCGGCGCAGAACGACGTGGTTGATTTTCTTGCCAAGCTATCCGAGCGGCCCGGCACACGCGGCAATTTCGGATCGGTCGGGGTGGAAAACATCTGGGTCAGCCGTTTTGACTGGCGGGTCTTGCCCAAACCCGAGGCGTTTGCCCGTGCCGGGATCGCCCTGAACAAATGACAGGTAAGATTAGAATATCAGAATAAAGTGGAGGATCTTATGACCGGAACCGGATTTGCCAAACCCAAGCGACTTGTCCTTGGTCTGTTGCTGGGGTGTCTGGCGTTCAGTGCTGAGGCACAGGATGGTGGGCTTAAGGACATTGCAATCCCACAAGGCGCGAATGAGGTTCAGGTCCGCGCCCATGTTCTGGCGCTGAAACAGCAAGCCGGCATGCAAGACGACGTCACCCGGATCTTCGGTGGTCGCGCAGCGCAAGACGGGACATGGCCCGCACAGGTTTCGCTGCATTCGGCCGAGGCCGTGGATGGGTCGCCCGAAGGCCGGTTTCAGTCGCAGTTCTGTGGTGGCACGATCATTGCGCGCCAGTGGGTGCTGACGGCGGCGCACTGCGTCGTTGGTGATGACGGACGGCCCTCGGCCCCCGAAAGCATCCTGATCCGGTCGGGCGCGGTTGACATGCGCAACGGCGATTTTCGTAAAGTCAGTCGCGTGATCCCGCATGAGGATTACAATCCGGTCACCATCGATAATGACATCGCGTTGGTTCAGCTGGCCGAACCGATCACGCAAAGTTCGGGGCCGGTGGGGGCGATCAACGTCCAGAGCCAGGGCGAACAGCCCCCGGTCGGACCTGCGACAGTGATCGGGTGGGGCCGGATGGAAGACGGCAAGTTTCCCATTCAACTGATGGAAACAGATATCGACATCGTGCCGAACGGAACCTGCAATCAGGGCATGGCAGAACAGACCCGGCGCGACATGGGCGGTTTTCTTCTGGGCATGGGCGAGGTCAACCGGATCCCGCTGGAAACGCTGGAGCAGGCCTTTGCCATCCTGTCCCAAAACCTTGGAAACTCACTGACCGAGAACATGATCTGCGCCGGGACATCATCGGGTCAGCGCACCATGTGCAACGGCGACAGTGGCGGGCCGCTGATGGTCAAGGCGCCAAACGGGAACTGGGTGCAGGTTGGAGTGGTCAGCTGGAACCGGTCGCCGATCGGGTCGGACCGGAAATGCGGCCACGAAAGCCTGTATGGTGTTTACACACGCGTATCGCAGTACTTTGACTGGATTTCCGGCCATGTCCGGGGGTAAGGCAAGCGCCCGGGCCGCGCAACTGGCCCTTGCTTTTGTGCTGATCTCTGGAAGCGTTAGCGCACAATCCGCGTTCGGCGGGAGCTTTGACGAAAGCTTTACCCCGCCAACCACGCAACCGGTGCCGCAGTCGCCTCCGCAAGGCACGAATGACGGGTTTGGCGGCAGCTTTGACAATGGGGCGCCGTCTCAGCCCGATGCTGGCGGTGGAAGCGGGTTTTCGGGCGGCGGCTTTGAATCTGATTTTGTCCCGCCCAGACCCGGCCAAGAGCCTGAACAACAAGCTCAGCCAGAACCAGAGCCCACACCGCCGCAACGCCCACCTGTGGACGATTCAATTGCCCATTTCGAAGGGCGTGATTTCGGTGTGCCGCCAACATCGCAACTGCGGTCGGGTCAGATGCACGCGCCGACCCCCAGCACTGTGCCGGGCGCGTCCGTGGTCAGCACCTCGGGTCTGGTTCAGGCAATGAATGACGGCATCGACCTGGTGCTGGTCGATGTGCTGGGCGGCGATTACAGGTTGCCCGGTGCACTGATGGCCCCGGCGTTGTCGACCCCCGGTCACTTCAATGACCGACTGCAGCAGCAAGCCAAGACCTGGCTGGGCGAGATCACCCGAGGCGACACGGATTACCCGATCATCCTCTATTGCGCCGACCCGTATTGCTGGCTGAGTTACAACGCCGTTCTGCGCACGGTGGCGGCTGGGTTCACCAACGTCTATTGGTATCGCGGCGGTTTGCAGGCCTGGCAGATGGCCGGGTTGCGCTTAGAACCCTCTGGGTTCTGAGCCAATGCTGATGCGGTGGGCCGGGCCGATACTGGCCCTCGCACTATCGGCATTCACAGCGGCGGCGCAAACCGACCTTCAGGCGATGCACGACGCGACGCTTGAGGCGTTTCAGTCGGGCGATGCGGAACTGGCGATGGACCGGGCGCGCGCCGCGCTGGAGACTGCGCGCCGGATAGAGGCTCCGGAACCGGAGGCCTATGCGTTTGCGTTGAACAATGTGGCGTTTCTGCTGGTTGCTGCAGGCAAGGACACCGCAGAAGCCGAAGCGCTTTGGGCGGAAGCGCTGGCGTTTCTGACCGCCCGCGATCTGCGCGCGTCGCAGGCGGGGCTGACCGTGGCCATGCAACTGGCCGCACTGGACGCCCGGCAAGGGCGGACTGCAGTTGCCGCGGAGCGGATTGCGCTGGCTTTGAGCGACGCGCGTGGAACGCAATTTCAGGCCCCAGTGGCTGGGGCCGCTGCCACACAATTGCTGGACATGGGCGCCTATCAGGATGCCGTTGTCGCGTTTTCGGAGATGGCGCTTCTGGACCCTGAGCTGATCCGGAACTCCTATGGTGACGCCTATGTGAAGCTAAGCCAGTTGATCGAAGACGCCGAGACCGAAGGCCGGGCAAGCGATCTGGCGGCGCTGATCGAAGCCAAGATCATCATCGCCCGCATCTTTGTGGCGCCCGAAGACAGGGATAGCGCCATCCGCAACCTGCGGTTCCAGCGGTACTTCGCACTGCATCAGGCCGGCCAGCATGATCGCGCCCGGGACGCGTTGACGGCTTGGCTTACATCCGGGCCATTAAGCGCGGATGAACAGGACTTTGTGACCAGCATTTTGTCCACCGCCAAAGCCTTTGCCGACGGGGCCGAAATTCGGACCCTCGACGAATTAGAAACCGCACGCACTGCAATCACCATGTTGCGCGGGGTCGAGGCGCCCGAGGACGTTGATCTGGGCCAAGCCTTGCGGGCTGTGGCCCTCGCTGAAGCGCGATTTGGGCAGTATGAGCGCGCCGTTGATTACTTGAGCGATGCGGTGGCGATCCTGGCACGCAGTGAGGCAGGCCAGGCCGACCTGTCGCAAGCACAGGCCGAACTTGCCTGGTACCTGCACCTTCTGGGTCAATCGGATCAGGCGGCTGTCCTGTTTGCCCAAAGTGATGCTGCCCCTGCCCTGTCGATGTCCCCACTTGATGCCGCTGGATCGGCTCTTGACCGTGCGCAGTTTCACATTGATCTGGGCGAGTTGGTCTCGGCCCGGATCTGGATGGCCAAGGCTGGGCGCTTGTTGGCGGCAGACCCGGTGTCGAGACGCCAATCGGCCCTGAAGATCCGATACTTGAACTTGCAGGCGCTGCTTAACGCTGATCTGGGTGAGCCCGGCATTGACCGCGACAAGCTGATGGCCGCCCTGGACGATCAACGTCGGCTGGGCGGCGGGATGGATGCCGAGTTCGCGCTGAATCTTGCAAACGCGGCCAACTCTCTGGCGATGGCCGGCGCGTTTGAAGACGCCCGCGTTTTGGTGCAAGAGGCCGTCGCAATCAACACGACGACCCTGCCCGCAACAACGCCTGCGGCCTTGGACGCATTTGCCATGCTGCAACAGTTGAACCTGTTGCTGGGGGATCACGAGGCCACAATCGAGAACTTGCGGACCCTGACGGCTGCCCGACAGTCCCCGGCCTATCGCGATCGTTTGCCGGAAGTGTCTTGGGATTTTGAGCTGTTCGCCTGGGCGCTTCTGGCCGATCCCGACACCCGCACTGAGGCGCGTGTCGCCGAGGCCTTTGAAGCGTTGCAATGGACCCAGATCACCCGATCCGCCGAAGCGCTTGGCGTTCTGGAAACCCGGCTGGCGATTGATGATCCGGGGCGCGGGGCTTTGTTGCGCCGGAGGCAGGATCTGGTGGCCGCGTTCGAAGACGTCCAATCCCGACTGGCTGCGACGCGCACTGGGGGGGCAGAACCTGCGGCTCAGGATTTATCCGCCCAATTGACCGGGATCGACAACCAGCTGGCAGAGGTGAATTCGACGCTGGACGCCCTGGGGTTGGATACCAGCGGGGTCGGTCAGGTCGATCCGCTGGCATTGGCCGACGCGCAGGCGTTGCTGGCCCCGGACGAAGTGCTGGTGACCTTTCTGCTGCCCAGCCTGAACCCTGACGTGATCCCGGGGGTCGACGGGTCATCAAACCACGTTCTGGTGGTGACCCGGAGCGCAGTTCACGTGGCGCAAATGGGTGAAATCAGCCGTCGCCGGTTAAACGAGCGCATCAATGCGTTTCGGTGTGACGTGGCGATCAGTGACCCGGGGTGTGCAAATGGTGGCGCCGTGGGGCTACGCGGCGCGATGCTGGGCGGGGAAGACGATGTTCTGCCGGGTGGTTTTTTCGATCTGGACGCGGCTTTTGAGTTGTATTCCAATCTGTTCCAAGGTGTCGACGCGGTGCTGGCCGATCATCCGCATCTGATCATCGTGCCCCCTTCCGACATGCTGCGTCTGCCGTACGAGGCGTTGGTGACCTCGGACAAACCGGTTGATGCTCTTTCTGACGTCGATTGGCTGATCCGTCGCAATTCGGTGTCGGTTCTTCCGTCAATCGCAAGCCTGCGGGCGTTGCGGGGCGGGGACAGACCGGACCGGGCGCTCACATCGATGCTGGGATTCGGCGACCCGGTGATTGGAACAGGTGGGTCGGTCGACTGCGGCGGCATCGAGGTGGCCGCGCTGCGTGGAATCCCGCCTTTGGAGACACCTTTGTCGGATCAGGCGACACCAGATGGCTTGCCCCTTGCCGATGTCGGATTTCTAACCAGCCTGCCCCGGTTGGCGGATTCGCGATGCGAATTGAAGGCGATCCGGACCGCGTTTGATGACACGTCCCGCGTGGTGCTGGGCGATGCCGCCACCGAGACCGAAGTCAAGACTTTGGACGCCTCGGGCGCTTTGGCAGAATATGACGTTCTGGTGTTTGCCACCCATGGCCTGACGGCGGGTGAAACTGGCGCGGCCAGCCCGGGTTTGGTGTTGACCCCGCCAACCGTTGCGACGGGTGCGGATGACGGGTTGTTAAGCGCCAGCGAGATCGCGACGCTGGATCTGAATGCCGGGCTGGTCGTCCTGTCCGCCTGCAACACGGCTGCCGGGGACGGGCGGGATGCGGATGGGCTGTCCGGGCTGGCGCGGGCGTTCTTTCAGGCCGGGGCGCAGTCGTTGTTGGTGACGCATTGGTCGGTCTATTCCGCAGCTGCCGTCGATATCACGACCGGACTGTTCGACAGTTTGGCCCGCGATCCGGGCAAAAGTCATGCTGCAGCGTTGCGGGCCTCTGTGCTGTCTGTGCTGGACGATCCTGCGCGCCCTGCGTTTCATCATCATCCGTCTTACTGGGCCGCGTTTGCGATTGTGGGGGCGGGATGATGGAGACGATACGTTACTGAATTTTATTGATCTGACATTTTCGGTAACATTTCTCTTGATCCGAATCGGCGCCAGGCATAAAACCCGACCAAGCGGTCGCCTTATGGTGGGCTGCGCAGGATATGAAACCGGGTCTTAACGCTGCGCAATGCGCGGCAGTCGTGCTAGGCTGCATGCGTCGGGACCCCCGGCTTTAACCCTGCAACATGTGTCGGGAGGAACCTGAAATGTATGCACAGATGATCAAGACCGCCGGAACCGGCGTGAAAGACTCGTCCGAGATGACCGAACAAGAACGCCATTTTCAGGACCGGATCGACGCCGGCGAAAAGATCGAGCCCAAGGATTGGATGCCCGAAGATTATCGCGCGACGCTGATCCGCCAGATCGGTCAGCACGCCCATTCCGAGATCGTCGGTCAGTTGCCGGAAGGCAACTGGATCACCCGCGCGCCCACTTTGGAGCGCAAGGCGATCCTGCTGGCCAAAGTACAGGACGAAGCCGGGCATGGGTTGTACCTGTACTGCGCCGCCGAAACCTTGGGTGTGTCGCGGGATGAGCTGACCGAGATGCTGCTGGACGGCCGCATGAAGTATTCGTCGATCTTCAATTATCCAACGCTGAACTGGGCCGATATCGGCGCGGTTGGCTGGCTGGTTGATGGTGCCGCAATCATGAATCAGGTGCCGCTGCAGCGCACATCCTATGGCCCCTATTCCCGCGCGATGATCCGCATCTGCAAGGAAGAGTCGTTTCACCAGCGGCAGGGCTATGACATCATGATGAAGATGGCGCAGGGCACTGCCGCGCAAAAAGCGATGGCGCAGGACGCGCTGAATCGGCTGTGGTTCCCGTCGCTGATGATGTTTGGACCCTCTGACAAGGAATCCGTGCATTCGACCCAGTCGATGGCCTGGGGCATCAAGATCAACACCAATGACGAGCTGCGCCAGAAATTCGTCGACCAGACCGTGCCGCAGGCCGAATATCTGGGCCTGACCGTTCCCGATGAGCACCTGAAGTGGAACGACGCACGCGGGCATTACGATTTTTCGGAACCCGATTGGGACGAGTTCTTTGATGTGCTGCGCGGCAATGGCCCCTGCAACAAAGACCGCATGGCGGCCCGCAACACAGCCTGGGACGATGGCAAATGGGTCCGGGACGGCCTGCTTGCCCACGCTCGCAAGAAAAACGTATCCCGGATGGCGGCTGAGTAACTCTGCCTGCCGCCCCGAACGACCCAAACCCGGCCAGCATCCGCAGGCACGGGACCAGGAGGAGGACCCCTGATGAACAATGAATGGCCCCTGTGGGAAGTCTTTATTCGTGGCCAGCATGGCATGAGCCACCGGCATGTCGGGTCGCTGCATGCGCCCGACGCCGAGATGGCGATCAAGAACGCCCGCGACGTGTACACCCGCCGCAACGAAGGCGTGTCGATCTGGGTGGTGGAGGCCGCCAACATCGCAGCGTCGTCACCATCGCAAAAAGGGCCACTGTACGAGCCGTCCGAGTCCAAAGTGTATCGGCACCCGACATTCTTCGACATTCCCGACGACGTGGGGGCGATGTGATGACCCACGACGAAGCATTGCTGCAGTTCTTGCTGCGGATGGGCGACAACACCCTGATCCTTGGCCACCGGGTCAGCGAATGGTGTGGCCATGCGCCGGTGCTGGAAGAAGACATCGCGCTGGCCAACACGGCGCTGGATCTGATCGGTCAGACTCAGCTGTGGCTGGGCCTTGCGGCCGACGTGCAAGGCGACGGCAAGACCGCCGATGACATGGCGTTTCTGCGCGACGCCTGGGATTTTCGCAACGTGCTCCTGGTGGAAATGCCGAATGGCGATTTCGGTCAGACCCTGATGCGTCAGTTCCTGTTTGATGCCTGGCATTCAATCATGCTGGGCCGGTTGATCACGTCGTCCGACCCGCGAGTGGCCGAGATTGCCGAAAAGGCGTCCAAAGAGGTTGCGTACCATCTGGAACGCTCCGGCGACACGGTTGTCGGTCTGGCTGATGGAACCGAAGAAAGCCATGCCCGGATGCAGGCAGCGCTGGACTATCTGTACCCCTACGTGGGTGAGATGTTTCTGAGCGATGCCACCGACGCCGAAATGGTCGCCGCGGGGATTGCCCCGGATCCAGCCGGATTGCGTGATGAGTATGACGCTTTGGTTGGCCGCATTGTGGACACAGCGACGCTGACCCTGCCGGATGGCCGGTTCACCCACAAGGGCGGACGCGACGGTCGGATGCATACCGAGCATCTGGGCCATCTGCTGACGCAGATGCAGTGGCTGCAACGCGCCTATCCGGGCGCAAGCTGGTAGAACCTAAATACTGGGTGCCGAGATTTTTCGTCGAAAAATCTTTGGCGTTGAGACCGGGATGGACACATACGCAACATGGCGCAGGTAAGCACAGAACAGGTCTGGGACTGGCTGGATGACGTCCCCGACCCAGAAATCCCGGTGATCAGCCTTGTCGATCTGGGCATCATCCGGGATGTCCGCTGGGAGGAGGACACGCTGGTCGTATCGGTCACACCCACCTATTCCGGGTGCCCGGCGACCAGCGTGATCAACCTGGACATCGAAACCGCTTTGCGCGGCCATGGGATCGACAAGTTGGAGTTGCGGCGTCAGTTGTCGCCCGCGTGGACCACCGACTGGCTATCGCAGAAGGGCCGCAAAAAGCTGGAAGACTATGGCATCGCCCCGCCGCAACCGGCGGGTGGGCCCGCGAAATGCCCCAATTGCGGCAGCAAGAACCTCCAGAAGGTCAGCCAGTTTGGCTCGACCCCCTGCAAGGCGCATTGGCGTTGTCAGGACTGTCTGGAACCCTTTGATTATTTCAAGTGCATCTGAGGAAGGAGCACTCATGGCGCGCTTTCATGACCTGACCGTCACCGACGTCCACAAGACAATTCGCGATGCGGTGGTGGTGACTTTAAAGCCCGAAAACGGCGCGGCAGACGCGTTCGATTTCACCCAAGGCCAATACCTGACCTTCCGTCGGGATTTCGACGGAGAAGAACTGCGCCGGTCCTATTCGATCTGTGCGGGCAAGGATGACGGCATCCTGCAGGTCGGCATAAAACGGGTCGAGGGCGGCGCGTTTTCGACCTGGGCGAACGAGCATCTGCAGGTCGGCGATACGCTTCAGGCGATGTCACCGATGGGATCGTTCTTTACCGAGATCAATCCGGGCATTGCCCGGCAGTATCTGGGGTTTGCCGGAGGGTCAGGCGTGACGCCGGTCCTGTCGATCCTGAAGACGACGTTGGCACGAGAACCAAAGTCGAGTTTCACGCTGGTTTATGCCAACAAGGGTGTGAACACGATCATGTTCCGCGAAGAGCTGGAGGATCTGAAGAACCAGTTTATGGGACGGTTGAACGTGATCCATGTGCTGGAATCCGATGCGCAGGATATCGAACTGTTCACCGGGTTGGTGACGGAAGAGAAATGCGCGCAGCTGTTTGAACACTGGATTGATATCAAGAGTGTCGACACCGCGTTCATCTGTGGGCCGGAACCGATGATGTTGGGCATCGCGGCGGCGTTGCGTACGGCAGGTCTGAGCGACAGCCAGATCAAGTTCGAACTGTTCGCAAGTGCCCAACCTGGTCGGCTGAAGCGCAAGGTCGTGTCGGTGGATGCTGCGAGCAGCGCCAATCAGACGACGGCAGCGATCACGTTGGATGGGGCGACCCAGACCGTGACCAGCCCCAAGGATGTGTCAATCCTGGATGCCGCATTGCAGAACGCGATGGACGCGCCCTATGCCTGCAAGGCCGGGGTTTGTTCGACCTGCCGCTGCAAGGTGTTGGAGGGCGAGGTCGAAATGGTCGCAAACCACGCGCTGGAGGACTATGAGGTATCGCAGGGCTATGTCCTGTCGTGCCAGTCCTTCCCGCTGACCGACAAAGTCGTCGTGGATTACGACCAATAGAGGGGGACCGATCATGGCCGAAGACATGAGCATTGAAAGCTATCTGGCTGCGGGCGGCGTTCTGACCAACCCGACCAATGTGCCGCCACGCTATCGTGCTGAGCTGATGAAGCTGATGGCAACCTTTGTCGACAGTGAGCTGGCAGGGGCTGCCGGGTTTGCCGACATCATCAATCAGGGTCCCGGCATCAAGGAACGCATCGCGGCCGCCAAAATCGTTCTGGAAAAGACCGACAATGCCGATCGTGTTTTGCAGATCATGGGCGACTTCGGGGCCGATACAGCGCGCTATGCCACGCATCACCCCTGGACCGCCCGGTTGGCGCGGGACGCTGATATTGGGGCCACCCGGTCGGAACATGACATGCGGCTGGCCGTGTTCAACTATCCATTGCAGGGCTGGACCGATGCTGTGGTGATGAACCTGCTGATGGGCCGTGCTGTTGGAGTGCAACTGTCCGAGTTTTCGCAGGTGTCCTATCAGCCGTTGGCCGAAGCATTTCGCGCGGTTATCCCGCTCGAAGCCCGCCATGCCGAGTTGGCGCAAGAAGGTTTCGAGCGGTTGATGCAAAGCGACCCTGAAGCCGTGCAGGCCAGTGTCGACTATTGGTGGCCACGGGTGGCAGCCTCGTTCGGGTCTGCAGCGTCGTCGCGGGCAGACAGCCTGAAATCCATGGGGTTGCGCAAGACGGAAAACGCTGCGTTGCGCGCCCGTTGGGAAAATGAAACCGGGGCGATTTTGATTAGGCTGGGCCTTGTTCCGGGCACGTGAGCGCTCCCGCCCATCGTTGCGGCCCTGACGGGCCGCGCCTTTGGTTGGGCCGGGCGTCGCACGGTGCCCGCGCGACGCGGATGCGCATATGGCAATGCCGCCGGTTCCGACTTAAGTTCGCGCGATGAACGACGCCCCGCCAGATTGGTTCACGTTGGCCGCACGCACCCTGTCTGACCCGCAGAACCAGCGGGTCTGGTCGGTGATCGTGTCGGTGTTTGGGGATCTGGCGCAAGGCGACGGTGACACGCTGAGCGGCGGCGCTTTGACCCGCATCATGATGCCGATGGGTCTGAAACCGGATGCAATCCGCGTGGCGCTGCATCGATTGCGCAAGGACAGCTGGATCGAAAGCATGCGCCGCGGTCGGACCAGCAGGCATTTCCTGACCGCCTTTGGCCGGGCGCAAAGTGCCGGGGTCACACCCCGCATCTATGACCGAAACCCCGAAACTCCGAAATCCTGGCACGTTCTGATCGCGGATGAGGCGACCGGACAATCCACGCTGGACGACCTATTGCTGTCCGCCGACTATGTCAGTGTCGGGCGCAACGCGGCCCTGGGTCATGGCGCCATTCCCGACAATTGTGACGACCTTCTGGTTCTGAACGTGACGGCGCTGTCGGTTCCCGAGTGGTTGCGCAACAGATTGTGCCCACCTGACCTGAGGCGGGCATGCGCGCAATTGCTGGCGGATGTTGAGCATGTATTGGCCTTGCACCCTGCCCCTCACACCCTGACGCCCAGCCAGGTCGCGACGTTGCGGGCGTTGATCGTACATCGCTGGCGCCGGGTTGTTTTGCGTCATCCGAACTTGCCTGCCGACTATTTCCCGCCGGACTGGCCAGAAGCCACCTGCCGCGCGCGGGTGTTCGAACTGCTGGATCTTTTGCCTCGGCCCGCGTTGGATCAGCTGGAAACCGATGGCGCATCCTGAGCCCCGGCAACGTTGGGTCACCACGGGTATGCGCTCTTTCATTGCTCTGCAGATTGCCTAAACTGATTCAATCTTTGCGCGATCCGAGGACCCTGACATGCCCGGCCAGAATACGACCGACCTTTTGATCGTGGGCGCAGGCTTTGGCGGGTTGATCATGGCGATCGAAGCGCGAAAACGTGGGATCCGGGACATTGTCATCCTTGAGAAAGCTGACGAGGTTGGTGGCACCTGGCGTGAGAACACCTATCCCGGCGTCGCCTGTGATGTGCCTTCACATCTGTATTCGATGGCGTCACATCCCAATCCTGACTGGACGACGGCCTATGCCGGTGGCGGCGAAATTCAGGCCTATATCCAGCGCGTCGCACAGGACGAGGGCTTGTATGATCTTTGCAGGTTCAAGCGGACGTTCAAATCAGCGAAATGGGACGGCGCACAATGGCAAATCGACACCGAAGGCGGCGAACGCTGGTCGGCGAAGGTGTTCGTATCGGCCCTTGGCCCGTTGCATGTGCCGCAGATCCCTGCCCTCCCCGGGGCTGACAGTTTTTTAGGGCCGTGCTTCCATTCGGCACAATGGGATCACGACGTCGATCTGACGGGCAAACGGGTGGCCGTTGTCGGTAGCGGTGCTTCGGTCATCCAGTTCGTGCCCGAGATCGCCAAGACTGCTGGCCGGGTCAGTGTGTTCCAGCGCTCTGCGCCCTATGTGATCCCGCGGCCTGACGGCCCGATTTCGCCCATTTGGCGCACGCTTTACCGCGCCCTGCCCTTCACGCGTCAGCTGCGGCGGCAATCGATCTATCACATGATGGAGATGCGCCATGGCGTCTTCATGGGCAAGGAAAAGGCCGTCAATTTCGCGATGAACCTGTGGCGCAAGGGAATGGAGCGGTCGATCACAGACCCGGAGATGCGCAACGCGCTGACGCCGGATTATCGCATTGGCTGCAAACGCATCCTGAGTTCGAACGCCTGGTACAAGGCGCTGGCACGCGACAACGTCGATCTGATCCCCAGCGGGGTAGCCAGGATTGATCGGACCCGCGTGATCGCCGCAACCGGTGAAAGCATTGAAGCCGACGTTCTGATCTGGGGCACGGGGTTTCAGGTCACGGATGCCCTTGAACGTCTGGATATCACGGGCGACGGCGGGCACAGTCTGGCCGAGACCTGGAAAGATGGCGTTTCAGCCCATCTGGGTGTCAGTGTAGCCGGGTTTCCGAACCTGTTCTTTCTGCTGGGGCCTAATACCGGGCTGGGCCACAATTCGGTCGTGCTGATGATCGAGGCGCAGGTGGAACACATCTGCCGTCTGTTGGATCAGATGAAACAAAGCGGCACAGCTGCGATTGAACCGCTGGAAAGCGCCCAGGCTGACTTTGCTGGTGAAATGTCAGACAGGCTGTCAGAGTCGGTCTGGCAAAATGGGGGATGTGCATCCTGGTATCAGGATGCCAGCGGTCATACTCCGGTGCTGTGGCCCGGAACTGTTGGTGAATACCGCAAACGCATGCGGGCCGCCGGGATAGAGCAATACCGCCCTGTCGAAATCGAGCCCTGATGAGAGGTTTTTAGGTTATGACCGTACTGCTTTATCTGATCTTCGCCGTTCTGTTGTTGCTGGCCGCCGCGTTTCTGTGGACCCGATATCTGGGGCGAGATGCCGAGACACTGGTGCCGCAACTCGGCCAGCTTGCCAAGGTTGATGGCGGCACCCTGCACTATATCGATACCGGCCCCCGCGACGGGCAGGTTTTGGTGCTGATCCATGGGCTCTCCGGGCAGATGCAGCATATGACCTATGCCCTGAGCGACGCACTGGCCAAGGATTACCGCGTCATCGCGGTGGACAGACCCGGCTGCGGATACTCTGAACGAGACAGTGACGCGCTGGCAGATCTGGAAGATCAGGGGCGGATGATCGGCGAATTGCTGGATCAGCTAAAGGTCGACAAGCCGGTTCTGGTCGGCCATTCGCTGGGTGGTGGCGTGTCACTTGCCATGGCGCTGAACCGGCCCGAAAAAACCGCCGGACTGGCTCTGATCTGCCCGCTGACACATCCCGAAGACAGCCCGTCCGACGCGTTCAAGGGGCTGGCCGTCACATCACCATTCTTGCGCCGCTTGATCGGCAACACAATTGCGGTGCCGATGGCCAAACGTACAGCCCCCGCAGTGCTTCAGATGGTGTTTCGGCCCGATACCTGCCCCGATGATTTCATGATCCGTGGCGGCGCTGCCCTGGGCCTTAAGCCGAAAGCGTTTATCACAGCGTCAGGAGATTTTGTGGCGGCTGACAGTTCGATCCGACGACTGGCCCCCCGCTATGGCGCTGAACTCAAGATCCCCGGCGGGGTCCTGTTTGGCGGCGACGATAACGTGCTGTCCCCGGCCAAGCATGGCGATCCTATGGCGGCCTACGGAATGGTTTATGAAACGCTGCCCGGTACCGGCCACATGATCCCGATCACAGCTTCAGACGGATGCGAGGCTTTCATCCGTCGCATGGCCGCATCCTGCGCCAGAAGATGCGTCGGACGGACCACCTGAGATCGTGCGGGATTACAGGTGGACCAACAATCCGCGCTTAAGTCCAGATACCCTCTTGACCCTCCCTGCCGACTCCCCTAAATCGCCTCTCACCGTGGCGGAGTAGCTCAGGTGGTTAGAGCAGCGGAATCATAATCCGCGTGTCGGGGGTTCAAGTCCCTCCTCCGCTACCACTTCAATCCCAGATCAGTCGACTTTCGCGTCCAACGGGGTATCCTTGTCGGTGCTCTGTGCGTTTCGGCTTCACACACTTGTCCGGGCTTTCTCGATTGACGCCCCTGCCGCCCCCTGCGCGGATGGGCTGATACAATTTTTATATCGCGCTCAATATCGGCGAGCCCCGGTTCGCGCATGATTTCGAAGCGGTGACCCATGATGCGCCCGCCTTTGACGAACAACTGGGGCTGGACGGCCTGCACCGGGTGCGTGCCAAGGTCGAGCCGAGCCCGCGCAAGACCATCCTGCCGCCCGACGTGTTCGAGAAATACGCCGGGCTGTCGTTCTGGCAGGACCTGCAGAACTGCGCCGCCTTCCGTATTGTTGCCAAACCGCAGGAAGCCGCTGAGACAACTGTGAAAGGGTGATCAGCGCGACGGGCCAATCTTGATCAAGGATTAAGGTGCTGACATTGTTGTCAAAATATTCTTTGCCTTGTTAACACTGCTCCGTTAACCTTCTTCAAGTTTAAATAGCATTCGCTTGTTGATGGCCCGTACCGGGCGCAGCAATGCCGATCTGGGGATGCCTTCATTTTTGGAGAGGTATCCTGATGGCCAATTTCATAGTTGATACAACTTCGGATGTCGTGGATGCAGCTGACGGTGTTACTTCGCTGAGAGAAGCGATTGCCCTTGCTGATGCGGTTGCCGGAGTTGACACGATCACCTTTGATGCCGCGTTATCCGGTCAGACGATCACGCTGGGCGGAACCGAGCTGGTTCTGTCCACTGATGTGACCATCGACGGCGATATCGACGGGGACGATGTGGCCGACATCACGATCTCGGGCAACGATGCCTCCCGCGTGTTCAGTGCGACTGGTGGAACATCGACCCTGCACGCCCTGACGATCACGGATGGCTACGCCGGGGCCGGTGGTGGCGTTTTCGTTGTCTCCGGCGCCACAGTCGATCTGGCCAACTGCACGCTCAGCGGGAATGTCGCGGACTTCGGCGGCGGGATTTTCAATCGTGGCACCGCGACGCTGACCAACAGCACGCTCAGCGGGAATGAAGCGGCCTACGGCGGCGCGATCGTGAACACTGGCACCGCGACGCTGACCAACAGCACGATCAGCGGGAATGAAGCGAACTACGGCGGCGGGTTCTTCAATGGCGCTGCTGGCACCGCGACGCTGACCAACAGCACGCTCAGCTTGAATGACGCGGACTTCGGCGGCGGGATCTTCAACGAGGGCACGGCGACGCTTATCAACAGCACGCTCAGCTTGAATGGCGCGTACAACGGCGGCGGGATCTTCAACGAGGGCACGGCGACGCTTATCAACAGCACACTCAGCGGGAATGGCGCGAGCCGCCATGGCGGCGGGATCATCAACGAGGGCACGGCGACGCTAACCAACAGCACGCTCAGCGGGAATTATGCGGGATATGGCGGCGGGATCATCAACGAGGGCACGGCGACGCTAACCAACAGCACGCTCAGCGGGAATTGGGCGGAATGGGAAGGGGGCGGGATTGACAACACTAGCACGGCGATTCTGTACGTGACGAACAGCACGCTCAGCGGGAATTATGCGCGATATGGCGGCGGGATTTTAAACGATGGCCTGGCGGCGCTGACCAACAGCACGCTCAGCGGCAATACGGCGAGACATGGCGGCGGGATTTACAACTATGGCCTGGCGGCGCTGACCAACAGTATCGTATTGGGCAATTCTGCTTGGGAAGGGGACGATGATGTTTCTGGCTCGGTGACCGCAACCAACTCTATCACCTCCGGAATAGCGGCAGATGTATTTGCCGCTCTGGACGGCATTGGCGGCGGATTTCTGGCCAACAATGGCGGGCCGGTTCTGACGATCGCTCTCAATACAAGCGCGACCAATCCGGCGCTGGATGCGGGGGATGACAGTGCGGCGCCGGTGACGGATGCTGCCGGTAACGTGCGTGTTGACCTGGATGTTGCCAACAACGGCGCGAATTTCAGCGATCTGGGGGCTGTTGAAGCGCCGGAAGCCGACAGCCTGCACGTGACCACCAATTTGGATGTTGTAGATAGTTATGATGGATTAACCTCACTGCGCGAAGCTCTGGCTTTGGCCAATTCGGATGCTGATCTCAGCACGATTACGTTTGATGCAAGCCTGTCTGGCCAGACCATTGTTCTGGGTGGAACACAGTTGAGCATCTCAAGTGACATGATCATTGACGGTGATCTCAACGGCGACGATATCGCGGACATCACGATCTCGGGCAATGATGCATCGCGCGTGTTGTCTGTGAGCAGCGACGCAACGCTTCAATCGCTGACACTCATCAACGGCGATGCGGGATCCGACAACGGCGGCGGCCTGAAGATCACAAGTGGCTCTGACGTTCATCTGATCAACAGCACGATCAGTGGAAACAGCGCCTATCGCGGGGGGGGTATCCGCAACGAAGGCACGGTGACACTGACCAACAGCACGGTCAGCGGGAATAACGCGGTTCATTCGGGTGCTGGCATTTATAACACCGGTACGGCAACGCTGACCAACGCTACGATTAGCGGAAACACTGGCGGGCGTGGCGGCGGTTTATATGTCACCAGCGGCGCCAATGTGAACATTGCCAACAGCACGCTCAGCAACAACTTCGGATCCTACGGCGGCGCGATCGCGAACTCTGGCACTGTGTCGCTGACCAACAGCACACTGCACGACAATTCTGCGATTGCCGGAGGTGGGATACACAACCTTGGCTCGGCCACATTGGTGAGCAGTACGCTGAACGGTAATACTGCCGTCGACGATGGCGGTGGGATACGCGCGGGTGACTACGCGACGACGACACTCACCAACAGCACGGTCAGCGGCAACTCTGCCGGACGGTTCGGCGGCGGGCTTTCAAATGGCAGCCCCAACGCAATCGATCTGACCAACAGCATCGTTCTTGGCAATACGGCAGGTACCAGTGGAGCCGAGATCAGCGGTGCTGTTTCGGCCACGACATCGCTGACCGGTGGCGGCGGCGTGGTGGCAGCAGACGTCTTTGCGACATTGGATGGGACTGGCGGTTTGCTGGCAGACAATGGCGGACCGGTGCAGACGATTGCATTGAAGCTTGACGCGGCAAACCCCGCGCTGGATGCGGGCGATGACAGCATTGCACCTGCGACCGACGCATCCGGCGCAACGCGCATCGATGACGCGGCGGTCGCAAACAACGGGGCCAATATCAGTGATCTTGGAGCGTTGGAAGGGCTTACCGAAGCACCGAGCCTGATTGTCAACACCACTTCGGATGTTGTCGATAGTCGTGATGGCGAAACCTCCCTTCGCGAGGCGTTGGCCTTAGCCAATTCCAACGCAGATGCCAGCGCGATTACTTTTGACGCAAGCTTGGCCGGCCAAACCATCACGTTGACAGGACACTTGTTGCTGACCTCGGATGTGACCATCGATGGTGATGTCGATGGCGATGATGTCGCTGACATCACGGTCTCTGGCG
>NZ_VOGO01000015.1 GCF_007923355.1 Falsiphaeobacter marinintestinus | reverse complement strand
GCTACCGATTTAAGGCCAGTGCTAAGGCCGCAAAGAAAACAGAAAAGGAGACCGCAACATTGACCGCGTCATAAACCGCAACGCATAACTAACGGTGGGTCAAATCTCGGTGAAAATACCGGGTCAGTTCTCAGTGACATTCAACAGCTTCCATTGCACCGGTTCGTCACAGCGGGTCAGGTAAGTGATCATTTCGGCGCACGCTCCCTGGTTGGCAGCTTGCAAAAGGTTGATTGGCTGTTGGGGGATCGCGGCTACGACGCAGGTTGGTTCAGAGAAGCGTTGAAAGAATAGGGGATATGCGCGTGCATCCCAGGGAGAAAGCAACGAAAGACGACCGTCATATAGCAAACACGTTCCAAGGCGCATTGGCCGTCAGGCCAGGATCAGGATGAGTTAGGTTTTAGCGTACCGGGATGTGCTCTGATTGACCCAATAACTTTAGCCGTTCACCTTGTTAAAGCCGAAACGCCTCAAAGCGCATTCAGCACTTTTTGCGCCGTCTCGCGGTATGATGCTTTCTTCGCATCATCCATCTTGTCCCAGGTTCGATAGGTTTGCCCAAGCCGGGGGTTGCCGCGCAGTTTGTCTTCGTTGCGGATCAGGAAATCCCAATAGAGTGGATTGAAAGGACAGGCCTCGGCCCCGGTTTTCTGCTTCACATCATAGCGACACCCGGCGCAGTGATCTGACATCTTGTTGATGTAGTTGCCGCTGGCCGCGTAGGGTTTGGAGCCCAGAAACCCACCATCGGCAAACTGGCTCATCCCGATCACATTTGGCGCCTCGACCCACTCATAAGCATCGGCATAGACGGCCAGATACCATTCATGCACCTGATGCGGATCAATGCCCGCCAGCATGGCAAAGTTGCCTGTCACCATCAGCCGCTGGATATGGTGGGCATAAGCCTCGTCCCGGGTTTGTCCAATCGCAGCGGCCATGCAGGCCATGTCCGTCTTGCCTGTCCAATACAACCCGGGCAAAGGTCGGGTCGCCCCAAAGAAATTCTGATCGGTGTAACCCGGCATATTCAACCAATAGATCCCGCGCATGTATTCGCGCCAGCCGATGATCTGGCGAATATATCCCTCAACCGCATTCAGCGGTGCCCACCCGTCATAATAGGCCCGCTCGACCCGCCGACAGACCTCTATCGGGTCCAGAAGGCCCGCATTGATGTATTGCGCCAAAACCGAGTGATACAGGAACGGCTCACCCGTCAACATCGCGTCTTGATAATCCCCGAACTGAGGCAAGGCCTGATCGACAAACTGCTCCAACGCATCCAGCGCCCCTGCCCGCGTGACGGCGAACCAGAAGGGGCGCAGCATACCGAAATTTTCGCTGAAGCGGGCCTCTACCAGCTTCAGAACCTCTTCGGTCGTGGCATCTGGCAAGGTGTGACGCTGGGTCGGCATGAACAGGCTGCCCTTGGCGGGCTTGCGGTTGTCGCTGTCATAATTCCACTGCCCGCCTTCCGGTTCATTGCCTGACATCAGCAGGCCGGTTTTGCGACGCATCTCGCGATAGAAATACTCCATCCGCAACTGCTTGCGCCCCGCAGCCCAATCGCGGAACTCTTGGTGACTGGCAATAAAGCGGTCGTCGTCCAGCATCTGCAGATCAACACCACTTTGATCGGCCCAGTCCAACAGCGCGGTTTTCAACCGATACTCCCCCGGCTCTGCAACCAACACGCGGTCCGCAGGCGTGTCGCGTAACGCACGTGCAACCTCACCGCTCAAACTGCCAGAATTGTCAGGATCATCCAGTTTGACATACCGCACCTGCCACCCGGCCTCGACCAGTTCGGTCGCGAAGTGACGCATGGCGGAAAACACGAACGCGATCTTTTTCTTGTGATGCGCCACATACCCCGCCTCTTCGGCCACTTCGGCGATCAAAACGGTATCAGTGCCGGGATTTCCCGCGCGGAGCGAACAGATATCAACGCTAAGCTGGTCCCCCAGTACGAGGATCAATTTGCGCGGGGAACAATGTGTGTCTGTCATCCCATTCGAAATAGTACTTGAGAGGATGAGAGCAATGAATTGTACCGCTTTGACGACAAAAACAAATTTTGGCGCCTTCCACAGTTCACGGGCCCTCTGTCAGACGGCGCAAATTGGGGTGATGGTCCTGCGGAATCCGAAAACGAGCGAATAAGAACAGTTGTATCCTGAGCGCCGTCTCGGCCACAGTCTCATTGTCGTAAATCAGACAATGCGACCGTACACCGAAAAAGCAGTGACCTCCCTCCTCCGATGAACCCTCGTCCGGTAACTGGCCGCTGTCTTTGGCCAGCGCATCAAAAGAATTCAAACCAGATGAGCAGTATCTCCAAAGCGGCAAAACAACGTCTGTCTCAAACTATTGGGCGACGGAACATGGTGCATTTGTCTGGCGGTATCCGAAAACGTGTTCACGTCGCCGGACTTTAAACAGGCCCGCCATGCTCCAACCAACGGCGGCAATCGTCCGTCAGGACTCTGTCGCAAGCTTGTTCGTAAAAAGCCAATTCCTGATCTGACAAGATGTCCTTCCAGCGGCCATTGATGCCTTTGTGCAAAAAGGTCTGGGCGCCGCCGACCCAACTACTGCCTCCGTCCGGAACATAGTTGTCCGCGTCTGAGCGCATGCTTTCAATGGTGACCTCCTGCGCGACAGCTTGAACCGCGTCATCGTCGGCGGGAATTCCGAGGAAATCCGCAATTTTTCGAATGGCACCTGGCGTATCGTGCTTCATGTCCGCGTAGTGCATGAACATAATGTTTGGTAAATGCCTGTAGGGCCACCAAGATTGGACATTGTGAAGGTGGGACCAAAAGGGGTAGCCATCGCTTTCCCAATCGAACCAGCCCCGAGTGCACCACTCCTTCCAATAAGCATGAAAATCTTTTGGCGGGTAAGGGAATTTTGCGCCTACCAAGCCTGGTGTGTCGTTTGCTTCGGCATAGGCCTGGGCGCTATACTTTGCGTGGTGGTTCCACAGCGACAGTGCGACGTCTCGACCATCACGGCTGACGTACAAGTATTTGGCTTGGCGAAAGAACCGCAAGCTCTCCAGCGGTAGATGCGTCTTGAGGGTCCGGCGGGGAACGGGTTGCTCAAGGCCTTCGGCGATGACTTCCCATGGAATGCCTCGGAAATCTATCCAAGGATTTAGGGTCCAGACAGGCGCAGGAAAACTTTTATTTGGATAGAGTAGATTAGACACAATTGCCTGGGTCCAAGTCGTTCCAGCTTTAAGAGACGTTGCAATGACGATGTCTCCATCCCGAGGCTCAACCATGTCCCACCGGGTGCTGTCCAAGTGATGGTTTTGACAGACGCGGGTACGCCCGGGCAGATCGGATTGAGCGTGCATATTCTCTTCCAAAGCATTGGTTGTGAACACCGTGCCATATTTGAGGTGGCCAGGCAATTTCGCGGTCCTTCGTTTGCAGCGTATCTGATGTCAGCGCTTCGGTCGTACCATCTGGTGACGAGGTTGAAGCACCGTTCGACCAGGTTACGCAATGAATACAGCGAGTGATCCACTCCGACGCGCATCTTTCGTGATTTGCGCATGGCAATTTGGGTGAATACGTCCCGAGCCTCCATCTTTTTCCGAATTCTGTCAGAATCATAGCCTCTGTCGGCCAACAAAACGGTCGGCGCGGGAAGGTTGTCGGCCATGACCAGATCGAACCCTATGTAGTCGGATGTCTGACCAGACGTGATCTCGGTTCTCATGGGCAGGCCTGCTGCGTTGACGCGGAGGTGGATCTTGGTCGTGAAGCCACCTCTCGAACGGCCAAAACCCTGTCGCGGTGTCCCCCTTTTGCGCCCGCTGCCTGATGATGGGCTCGGATCACGGTGCTGTCGATCATCTGCAGGGCGTCCCCGCTTTGGTTCAGTGCGCCCATGATGTCCTCCCATACCCCTGCCAGCGTCCAGCGTCGGAACTGCCGGTAGACGCTTGACCATTTGCCAAATTCTTCCGGTAGGTCCCGCCAAGGGGCGACTGTGCGGGCAATCCAGAAAATCCCATCAAGAACAAGACGGTGGTTGGTGGGTTTGCGCCCGCTCGGGGCGCGGACAGCCAGGATGAAGTGTTCAAAGAACTTCCACTCCTCGTTCGACATGAGGTCTCGTGCCAAGTTGGTCTCCATTGCAGATACCAGCTTGATTCACGAGCAGGCGTCGGTGGGAAGCCCTTTTGTCAACACGGCCTAGTCAGTCCATCCCACGATGCGCTGCAGCTTTTTCGAACCAGCCATTGGCTCTTTGACAGTTCCAGAGACCTTCGCAACGCAGTGAATTGCTGACCTGAGACCAAACAAAATATCGAGCACGCAGCCATCTGTCCCAAAATCCCTGACGACGGACACTTGGGGTAGTTCCGCCTATAGAGCCACGTCTGGCCCTTCAGGTAGGCATAGCGAACGTGAGCAGAAGACATCGGTCTCCTCCTTTCACAGCAGATTGATTTTGGGGGATGGGTTACTGGTCGATGACCCTGAGGATCAGGTCCCGTTCAGGCTCACCGTATGCGCCAGCCAGAGGACCTGTGAGGGCGTACCCGGTGACGCAGTCCTCGAAGACCTCATCGATCTCGAACACATGCTCCGGGATATCGTCGAAGGCCCGGATGATGACGTGATCACCGGGGGCCAGCTTGGGTTGGCTGTCGTGTTCCTGCGCCACACCTAACCCCTCCGAGTGAGGAAGTCGGGCAACAAAGCCCCGAGGGTTAAGCTGAGCGGCAGAGGATACGGGAGGGGCTTCACCCAGTCAGGTAAGCCAGCCAGTACGAGAACAGCACCCGCAAACGCCTGAGGAACGGACAGGTAAAGGTTGAAGCGTCGTTTCAGAGCCCAAGACAGGGCCAGCCGGAAGCAAACCCCAACCGCAGCAAGCAGTGTGAAGGTGGGAAGCATCTATACATCTCCACGAGAGTTTCTTTGTATAGATGCTTGTGAGGGCTCAGTTTGTAGCGCTGGTCATGGCCTGCCCTTCAGGACCACCGGCCATGACTCCTAATGTCCAGCTTAGAAGATAAAGTCGGCTTCTCCCAAGCCTGCGAGATTGACCCCGACCAAAGTGATCACTGTGCCGTTGCCATCGTCAATGACGACGTCGCCACCCGAGGCCACCATGTGATTATCCTGAAGATCGGTGAAATCCGTGATGCCCGTGACAGCCGATAGATCGATGTCTTCCCGGTTGTTGGCCGCATTGAAGTCAAGGATCTGGTTATTGCCCCCGTTGTTACTGAACACGAAAATGTCCGATCCGCCGCCGCCAATCAGAATATCGTCACCGGCCTGATCCTGCAGGATGTCATTGCCGGTGCCGCCATCCATCGTGTCGTCGCCGATCCCGCCATCCAGCGTGTCGACGCCAGCACCACCCAGCAGAATGTCATTGCCACGGCCTCCGTCCATCGTGTCATTGTTGTTGCCGCCATCCAGCGTGTCGTTGTCATTGCCACCGTTCAGTACGTCGTTGCCAATGCCACCTTCCAGCGTGTCGTCTCCTGTGCCGCCTTCCAGCGTGTCACCACCGCGACCGCCTTCTACCGTGTCATTCCCGGTGCCGCCTTCGAGCGTATCGTTGCCGTTGGCCCCTTTGACGATGTCGTCATCTCCGCCGCCCGACACCACGTCGTCACCGGAGCCGCCATCCAGCGTGTCTTCACCGTTTCCACCAAGCAGGGTATCCGCGCCGCCATTGCCGTTCAGCCGGTCATCACCGTCGCCGCCATTCATCGTGTCGACTCCACCGCCGCCGCCCAGAACGTCGTTATCCTCACCACCGTTCAGAGTGTCATCGCCACCGCTGCCAATCAGCCGGTCTACGCCAGCGCCACCGATCAACGTATCGTCACCCTGGCCGCCAGCCAGTGTATCGCGGCCATCGCCACCATCCAGCCTGTCGTTGCCGCCATTGCCTGCAAGACGGTTGTTGCCGGCATCGCCCGTCAGATTGTCATTGCCGGTGCCCGAGGTGATGTTTTCGATGTTTACCAGCGTGTCGTTGCCATACCCGGTGTCCTGCGCACCAAGTTCGCTCAGATCGACCGTCGCCGCGTCAGATCCAAGGAACAGCGCAGTATCCACGTCATCACCGCCATTCAGATAGTCGTCGCCACCTTTGCCCTCAAGCGTGTCACTGCCTGCGCCGCTGGACAGGACGTTGTCCTGATCGTTGCCGGTTAGCGTGTCATTGCCCGAGCCTGAACTGATGTTTTCAATACTGATCAGCGTGTCGGTGCCGTGGCCATCGATGTCCTGCCCGGTCTCAAGCGACAGATCGACCACGATATTGGTGCTGCCGGTATAATAGGCCAGGTCCAGCCCGTCACCGCCATCCAGAATGTCATCGCCCAGCGCACCCGAGAAACTGTCATCCCCGCCCATGCCTTGCAGGTGGTTATTGCCATCATCGCCAAACAACAGGTCATTGCCGCCGCTGGTGGTGACGTTTTCGATGCTGACCAACGTGTCCCAACCCACGGCGGTGTATTGTTCGCCCAGATTGCTCAGGTTTACATAATAATCCAGCCCGCCCGAATACAGCGCCGTGTCTATCCCGCTGCCGCCATCCAACAGGTTGTCGCCTGTGCCGCCGTCCAGCGTGTCGTCATCATTCTCGCCGTACAATTCGTCGTTGTCATTGCCGCCTTCCAGCAGGTCATCACCGCTGCGCCCCCACAGAATGTCGTTGCCACCCTTGCCATCAAGGATGTTGTCCTTTCCGTTGCCAAACAACTCATCATTGCCAAATCCTGAACCATCGATGTTCTCGACGTTGATCAGCTTGTCAGTGCCCCAACCGGTGTACTGCCAGCCTGTGACGCCCAGATCGACATAGACACCATAGTCGGACAGAGAATACGACACCGTGTCATTGCCGTCTTCGCCATCGATCCTGTTGGTGCCCGTGCCGCCCCACATCTTGTCGTCTTCGGTGCCGCCCAGAATGACGTCGTTGCCGCCATGTCCAAAGAGAAAATCGTTATCCGCACCGCCGCGCAACGTGTCATCGCCGCCAGCGCCTTCCAGAATGTCATCACCGCCAAACCCGTCCAGCGTATCGGGCAGGGTATAATCGTCAGACATATAATAATTGTCTTCACCATCACCTTCATAATGGTAGCCATTGGTCAGGATCGTCAGGTCGCGCGCCAGGTCAAGGATCGGTTCAGCAATGAAATTGTAGTCCATCGTTGCCTGCGGCAGAAATGCCCGGTCGATTGCGTCCTGCCCGCGCTCACCAAATGTGCGCAGATAGTCCAGAAAATCTGGGGTGTTGTTGTACTCTGGGGTGTTGAGGGGAATGTATATTTGATCAATGCGACCGATTGGGGGAATATAAAGAGGCGAAGAGTAAGGAATACCTGGTTGGTTCAGGCCCGGTATGAGCTCAGATTCTCTACCTGAATTATTGAATGGATTAATGACAAGCTGTATGACATTGACCACTTCGCCGTTTGAATATCCCGGAGCGGTCGATGTTGACCCGATAAATGTTATTCTCTCAACATGCGCTTCGTTGGAGTTGTCTAAGACCTCAACACGAACGGCCTGTATCGTTACATTGTCTAATGCCTCTTTCTCGAGATCCGGCAAGACAGACAGCAGCGCGTCCTTAAGGTTCTCGGCAATCAGTTTTTCGGTGTCGGCAAACGCGCCGTCTTCGACCTGCCTTGCGATCTGCAGCCGCAATGAGGCGGCCGCCAACATCATCGGAATAAAGGCCGTCTGATCAATCGATGTATCGTTAAAATCGTTCTGCGCTTCGACCAGTGCTTCGTTGGCGTAGCGGACAGCATCCCGCGCATCATCGGGGTCTCCGGTGCGATCGAAACTGTCCCAATAGATCATCGCCAGATCCATTTTGCCCTGCACGTCATTCAGCTTTTCTTCAACCGCCTGAATAAGAAGCGCATCGACCCCTTCCAGAATCTCAAGGGAAATGCCCTTAAGATCGTCAAGCTGCTCCCGTATCTGATCCAGTTTGGCGTTCAGTTCGACAAACGGATCTGGCTCTGTGATCCCTTTGATAAAGTTGTAGACTTCAATACCGCTCGCGACTGAACCTAGTGGATCTGGCATTTTAATTGTTCCGATCTGAAAATTTCGCGCTGCAAGGCGTGCAGTGCCTCCCGCGACCTCATCGAGCCGCCCCCAATGGTTAACATACGCAGGATTCCAGATGCGCCGTAAGTTGCATTAATGCAACGCGGTCGTAGGGCGCAGGATTCAGGGACTTAGCCAAGCTTCGGAGCATTTTCCGGCCATCATTCGGGCAAAGACGCCCTTATCGCTCCATCGTTTCCAGCGGTTGTAGAGAACCTTGTTCGGGCCATATTCCTTCGGCGCGTCGCGCCATCGCAAGCCATTGCGATTGATGAAGATAATCCCGCTCAGAACGCGCGCCCTCCCATTGATTGCTTTGCAATCAATGGGTCGTGAGCCTAAAACTCCACCGCAACCGCGCGAGATCCGCCATCAGAGCGCTGCGCAGGATTGGGCGACAAGCGTTCAAACCTCAGCCAAGCGACGCGGCGCCCGGAACCTCAGAGCTCAGGATGGACATCTCTTTGATTGCAGACAGCACCAGGTCGAGGGACCTGAACGCGATGGGCCTGTTTTCTGTTCTGGGCCCTGTCATTCGTGCGCCCTGCCGTACCGCAAGGGCGATCCGAAAGGCGTCTACCTACGATCAGTGCGATCATTCCAGTCCCTCTTTCGTGTTCTGGTCATTTGCGACTGGAGGTATAATGGTGGAGTGCTCGATCCAGCGCTGACCCTGTTCCGCTCCAAGAACAACGACCGGGCACCGCGCAGCTTCCAAGAGTTGGCGGATCTGGTTTTCCGTTTGCAACGGACAGGCCGCCAGATCGACAACAACTGCCGACGCATTGATCCGGCTCAGTTGGGCAAGCAGTTTGGGTTCATTGTCCATCGTGACGCGGCTTGGTTCGGACGGGGTTGCCTCACTCTCCTCCGTCGCAAGCACCAGAAGCTCGGTCTCCAACACCTGCGCCAGTTCTCCGGCCAGCTTTTCCGCTCTTGCCGAGCCCCGAGAAGCGGTCGTTACAACAACAACCTGGCCGGGACGTTTGTGCATCTCGCGGTATCCCAACAACAGGATGTCCCACCCCTTCGATGCCTCGAAGAGACCGTGGATCAGTTCGCCGACACGCCGCTCGAAATACCATTTTGCGGATCGCGCGCGCGCGATTTTGGACAGCTTGTCGCGAAACGCGCGGGCGTCGCTATCGGCCAGGATCTGGATTTGGCGGGCCGACGGGGGAACCATCAGTGACCCGCCCGATGTGACAACTCTCTGCCCCGGCAATTGAACGATGTCGGCCATGACGTCTTCTTCAATCAAAATGCCGCCCAATTCAGCCGGAAGGGTCGCCAGGATCTGGTCAGCAAGTCGCATGGCCGCTTGGGCGTCCGCAAAGCACCCCGCACCGATCATGATCCGCGTATAGGTACCGGAATCGGCCATCACGTCTCGTCCTTGCTGGTTCCGTCTTCCGCGCTGCGCGCAAAGGCTTTGCGGGTGTTGGCGAATAGCTTCAGGCGGTCCTCAACTTTTGCGTTGACCGTATCCGGCGCGAAACGGCCATCAGCACCGCGTTTGCCCGCCGTGGTGCCTGTCAGGATCTCAATTCCTTCATCAATGGTTTCAATCGGAATAATCCGGAACTGCCCTTTGCGCGCGGCATCCACGACCTCGTCTCGCAGCATCAAGTATTCAATATTGGCCTTCGGAATCAAGACACCCTGCTTTCCGGTCAGGCCATGTGCCTTGCAAACCTCGAAAAAGCCTTCAATCTTTTCATTGACGCCTCCAATCGCCTGCACCTCGCCAAGCTGATTGACCGAGCCTGTTACCGCCAGCCCTTGATCAATCGGTAAACCTGACAAGGCTGACAGCAGTGCATAAAGCTCGGCAGACGAAGCGCTGTCGCCGTCAACGCCGCCATAGCTTTGCTCAAACACAAGGCTGGCATGAAGGGAAAACGGGACGTCCAGTGCGTAGGTCGAGGTGAGGTATCCCGACAGGATCATGACACCCTTTGAGTGCAGCGGGCCGCCCAGTTCAACCTCGCGTTCGATATCGACGAGTTTTCCGGCCCCCATACGCACCCGCGCGGTGATGCGTGATGGTCGGCCAAAACGATAATCACCAATACCGGTCACAGACAGCCCGTTGATCTGGCCGACTTTTGACCCGCTGGTATCGATCATGATGATCCTGCGCTCCAGGGCTTCCTGCATTCGGTCCCGGATGCGCGAGGCTCGTCTTTCTTTCTCCTGCACTGCCCGTGCGATATCGACCTCATCGATATGGCGGCTGTCGCGCGCACGGGCGTAATGCTCGGCCTCGCGCATCAGGTCACCCAGCGCGCCTATGCGTAGGGACAGTTTGCGCGAGTCCTCGGCCGCTCTTGTCGCTTCATCCAGAACTCTTGCGACTCCCTTCGCTGTCATTGGCAAAAGCTTTTCGTGGCAAACAAAGGCCGCAATCAACTGGCCGAACCGGGCCAGATTTTCGTCTGTTCGCTCAATGACATCCTCAAAATCGGCCTGCACCTTGAAAAGGTCCTTGAAGTCAGGGTCCAGGGTGACAAGCAGCATGTAGAGAAAAGGATCGCCAACAAGTACGACGCGGAGATCAAGCTGGATTGGATCGGGCTGCAAAGACGTCGTGGATACCAGATTGAGACGGTCGGACAGGGATGTAATCGTGATCGACTGGTTGCGTATTGATTGTTTCAGCGCCTCCCAAGCAAAGGGTTCGCTCAGAACCCGTCTCGCATCCAGCACCAGATAACCGCCATTCGCCCGGTGCAACGCTCCGGGCTTGATCATCGTGAAATTTGTCACGAGCGAGCCCATTTGAGACACGTGTTCGATCCTACCGATCAAACGATCAAAGGATGGCAAATCCTCAGTCTCCAAGGGGGCTCCGGCAAGGACTTCTGCATCCTGAGACACCATCACGTTGACGACGTAGCGGTTGAATTCCGGTTCGCGATGAAACTTCCTGATCGCCTCTGGAAACGCACCATTTTGGGAGTTCTCAGCGACCGCCAGGAACAATTCCGCATTCGCGATGATGTCCTTGTGAACATCATCCAAATAAAGGGAGATCGGCTCGATTTCACCGAATTCCAAACGAACCTCGTTCACGCGCGCCGATACGGCGCGCTCGGCCATCGCAGCATGCAGTTCTTCCACTTTTTTGCGGTGTTCCCGTTCAAGCTTGGGGCCTTCACGCAGCACCTCGGCCAGATCATCTTGCAATCGCGATATCTGTTCCTGGATTTGTTCCTGTTCGGCTTCATCCAGATTTTCGAAATCTTCGGTTTTAACCAGCTTTTCGTCCCGGATGGCGGTCAGCATGAAGCCCACCGGCGTTCTGACCAAGGCAATGCTTTCCGCCTTGGCGCGCTCTGAAAAGTCGGCCAGGGCCGTTTCGTGTTTTTCGCCGTATTCCTCTTCGATCGCCCGACGTTGGGTCTGATACTCTTCGGACTCAAACAGGCTAGGGATATCGTTCGCCAGATCATCCACCAGGTTCTGCATTGCGTGCTGAAGAGTTTTTGCGGTGCCCGAAGGCAGCTGGAGTGCTTTGGGTTTGTGGGCTTCTTCAAAGTTGTTCACATAGGCCCAGTCATAGGGTTGCCGCCGCTTGGCCGCATCTTCCTTTAGAATCTTGTTGATGGCCGTATGTCGTCCCGTGCCCGTAGGTCCTACGACAAACAAATTGAAATCGCGATGTGTCATGCCGGATGACAGGGATATGGCATCCATCGCCCGATCCTGCCCGATCAAACCTGAAACCTCGCTCGCTTCGGCTGTCGTTTGAAACCCGAGAAGTTGCGGATCACAGCGCTGGCGCAGAGCTTCGGCAGGAAGTGTTTTCATTGCGAAACCTTCTTTGACGTTGGTATCGGACCTCGTTGAACACAGGGCATCTTGCTGCCTTTCCGCCTCTGGCAGAATGATCTCAGTCAAGGATTATCAAAACCCGTTCTCTCAAAAAAACCTGCGGCCATCCAATCTATAGGTCCTTGATGCATATCATATGCAATCGGACTTATGTGAAGGAAGCTTGTCTTTTGGAGGAGTGTTATGGCGAAAACCGATACATCCCGCAGCCGGAAGGCAACCAAAGCCGCAGCCACCCGATCCGACAAAGACACTTGGGCGGCCGCGTATAAGCTGATCGATGCCCCGAAAGGGGCAATCAATATCGCTTACGAAGCCGTCGACCGGCATGTGCAGCACGGACATGGCGACGACACGGCGATCATCTGGCTTGGCAAGGATGGTTCGCGCCAGGATCTCACCTATGGCGATCTGGCCCAAGCCACCGCCCGTTTTTCCAATGTCCTGCTGGCACACGGGCTTGAACCCGGTGACGCTGTCTTCAGCCTGATGGGCCGCGTTCCGGATCTTTATTTTGCAGCCTTGGGTACACTCAAGGCCGGATTGGTATTTACACCCTTATTTTCTGCCTTCGGGCCGGAACCAATCCGGACCCGGATGGAGATCGGTAGTGCCAGAGTACTGATCACCACGGCTCAGCTTTACAAACGCAAAATCGCCGCTTGGCGCAGTGAGCTTCCGTCGCTCAAGCTTGTTCTCATCGTGGGTGACACCGCGCCGGAAGGCTGCGTCGCGCTTGGCCCCGCGATGGCCAATGCATCCCCCGAGTTCGTAACCGCCAAAACGGAACCCGACTCCCCTGCCCTGGTTCATTTCACCTCGGGCACCACGGGGAAACCAAAGGGCGTCGTACATGTGCACAATGCGGTCCTCTATCACGCCTTTTCCGGGCGCGAGGCGCTCGATCTGACACCCGGCACCATCTATTGGTGCACTGCAGATCCCGGCTGGGTGACCGGCACCTCCTACGGCATCATCGCGCCGCTCGTTAACCGGGTCTGCATGATCGTGGACGAAGCGGAATTCGATCTGGACCGCTGGTACCGAACCGTCGAACAAGAAAAGGTCGAGGTCTGGTATTCAGCCCCGACGGCGATCCGCATGATGATGCGCTCTGACGCAAAAGCCGCCTCTGCCTATGACTTCTCTTCCCTGCGATTTCTTGCCAGCGTTGGGGAACCCCTTAATCCGGAAGCGGTCCTCTGGAGCGAACAGGTCTTTGGTCAGCCGTTTCACGACAATTGGTGGCAGACTGAAACCGGTGGCATCATGATCGCGAACCGACCCGGCATGACGGTCAAACCCGGGTCGATGGGCAAAGCCATGCCCGGAATCGAAGCGGCGATCGTGGAGCGCGACGGTGACGGCTTGCGCGCACTCGCCGATGGCAAAGTGGGGGAACTTGCCCTGCGCCCTGGCTGGCCGTCGATGATGCGCGCCTACCTGCACGAGCAAGCGCGCTACGACAGGTGTTTTGAGGATGGCTGGTACCTGTCAGGCGATCTCGCGATGCGGGATACAGACGGCTATTTCTGGTTCGTGGGACGGGCCGACGATCTTATCAAGACCTCCGGACACCTTGTTGGCCCGTTCGAAGTGGAAAGCGCGCTTATCGAACACCAAGCGGTGGCCGAGGCCGGGGTGATCGGCCTGCCCGATGAAACAGCGGGCGAAATCGTAAAAGCCTACGTCACGCTGAATCCCGGATACACTCCAAGCGAGGAACTGGAACGCGACATCCGCGGTCATGCACGAAAGACATTGGGACCCGCCGTTGCCCCGCGCGAGGTGATATTCCGCAATACCCTGCCCAAGACACGGTCGGGCAAAATCATGCGACGTCTTTTGAAGGCCCGCGAACTGGGTCTGCCCGAGGGCGACATTTCCACGCTGGAGACCGATGAGACATGAGCACCACAGACAAACCCAAGCTCGACCGGGCGCACGTTCTGTCGCTTCTGCGCGACATGGTCCGGATCAGAAAGTTCGAGGACAAATGTGCCGAACTTTACACTCAGGAAAAGATCCGGGGGTTCCTGCATCTCTATGATGGGGAAGAGGCGATTGCCGCAGGCATAATCCCGGTTCTGAACCCCCGCGACCGAATTGTTGCCACTTATCGTGAACACGGTCATGCGCTGGTCCGTGGTGTGCCGATGACCACACTCATGGCCGAGATGTATGGCAAGGCCGAAGGGTGTTCCGGCGGGCGCGGCGGCTCTATGCATTTGTTCGATGCGGGCACGCATTTCTATGGCGGCAACGCGATTGTCGGTGGCGGGCTGCCGCTTTCGGCGGGTCTGGCGCTGGCAGATCGTATGCGTGGACAAGACAGCGTGACAGCCTGCTTTTTTGGCGAAGGCGCCGTGGCGGAAGGCGAATTTCACGAGGCGATGAATCTGGCAGCGCTTTGGGGCTTGCCGGTGCTGTTCGTGTGCGAAAACAACGGCTATGCCATGGGCAGCGCCTTGTCGCGGACCGAGTCCGAGACCGACATCCAGGCAAAGGCCGCAGCCTATCAGATCGAGGCGCATCAGGTTGACGGCATGGACGTTGTTGCGGTCGAAGCCGCTGCTCGGAAAGCCGTACATACCATCCGCGAAACCGGAAAGCCCGTCTTTCTGGAATGCAAAACCTACCGCTTTCGGGCCCATTCCATGTTCGACGCCCAGCTTTATCGCGAAAAGGCCGAGGTCGAAAAATGGCGACAGAAGGGACCCATCGTCAAGTTCCAGGGCTGGCTCTTGGAAAACGGGCTGATCCACGATCAGGATGTGACGGAAATCGAGGCCGGGATCGACGCCGAAATTGGCGATGCTGTGGCCTTTGCCGAGGCCGGCACGTGGGAACCTGTGGATCAGCTGTCGGTCAACACGCTTGGGCCGCAGCCCGAACCGCCCGCCCTGTGGAAGCACTCGGGCGAAACACTGGAGATGACCTATCGCGAGGCTGTGAAACAAGGCATTCGCGATGCGATGATCCGTGACGAGCGGATCTTTCTGATGGGCGAGGATGTGGGCGCATATGGCGGTTGCTATGCCGTGTCCATGGGCCTGCTGGATGAATTCGGCGAAGACCGGATCCGTGACACGCCGCTTTCTGAAAGCGGTTTCACCGGGGCCGGGATCGGGGCGGCAGCAGCCGGAATGCGCCCGATTGTCGAGTTGATGACAGTCAATTTCTCGCTGCTTGCCCTTGATCAGATCATGAACACCGCCGCCACGATCCGTCATATGTCGGGCGGGCAATTCGGCATACCGCTGGTGATCCGCATGGCTACGGGCGCAGGCAAACAACTTGCCGCCCAGCATTCGCACAGCCTTGAGGGCTGGTATGCCCACATTCCTGGCCTGAAGGTTCTGGCCCCCGCCACGCTGGAAGACGCGCGTGGCATGCTGTGGACGGCGCTGCAAGACCCTGATCCTGTTCTGATCTTCGAAAATGTTATGCTCTACAACAGGTCGGCGATGATCGACACCAATGCAGGACCTGTCGAAATCTCGCGCGCGGCGGTCAGGCGCGAGGGAAAGGATCTGAGCCTCATAACCTATGGCGGATCACTGTACAAAACGCTCGACGCGGCGGAAGAGCTCTCGCAAGACGGGATAGAGGCCGAAGTGATCGACCTGCGCTCTCTGCGTCCGCTGGATGACGCCACGATCATGGCCTCGGTCGCCAAAACACGCCGTGCTGTCATCGTCGACGAAGGCTGGCGCAGCGGATCGCTTGCGGCTGAAATCTCGGCCCGGATCATGGAGCAGGTTTTCTGGACACTGGACGCGCCAGTTGGCCGGGTTTGCTCGGAAGAGGTGCCGATCCCCTATCCCAAACACCTGGAAGACGCGGCAATTCCACAGGTCGAGAAGATCGTTGACGCCGCCAAAGCCGTTTTGGGGAAGGGCTGATGGGCGTTTTCACCCTCCCATCACTGGGGTCAGACATGGAGGCCGGAACGCTGGTCGAGTGGCTTGTCGCCCCGGGCGATACCGTGCATCGCGGCGATATCGTAGCTGTCATTGAAACCCAGAAGGGCGCGATCGAAATCGAGTGCTTCGAGGAAGGCACCGTCCATGCCCTTTTGGCGGAGGTCGGCGCAGAGTTGCCCGTGGGGACGCCGCTTGCCTCGATTGTTGCACAAGGAGAACTCCTTCCCGAACCTGTGGTTGCCTCTGTTCCGGACTTCCCTGCCCCAACGCTGGAAACACAAGCCAGGCAGCCCAAGCCTGTGTTGGCCACCACCCCACCTGCCGCTGTGGTACCTGCTTCTCCGGCGGCTCGCGTCCGGGCGCATGAAATGGGTATTGATCTGTCAACGCTCAAAGGCACCTTTCCGGGCGGCGGTATCGTGCTGGCAGATGTGAATGCCGCCGCTGGCCGGGTCCGACCGGAACGCGCAAAACCAGCCTCGCCGATGGACGAGATGCGCAAGGCCATCGCAGCAGCGATGTCACGGTCGAAACAGACGATCCCGCATTTTTACCTGTCTCACACACTCGACATTCAACCTGCATTGGATTGGTTGGACGCACACAACCAGAACTCGGCGCCAGCCGATCGCATTTTGCTAGGCGCGCTGTTCGTGCGCGCGGCTGTGTGCGCCGCCGAGAAGCTGACCGTGATGAACGGTCATTTCGCGGATGGCGCCTTTACGCCATGCGACCACGTCAACGCCGGTGTTGCGGTCGCCCTGCGCGGCGGCGGGTTGGTTGCACCGGCGCTGATCAATGCGGACCAAATGACCCTTGCCCAGACCATGGCCGGAATGCGGGACCTCGTCAGCCGCGCGCGCGCCGGACGATTGCGAAATTCCGAGATGACACAAGGTACCATCACGATATCGGGCCTTGGCGAAACCGGTGCAGAGGCAATGGCCGGCGTGATTTTCCCGCCGCAAGTGGCCCTTGTGTGTCTCGGCGCACCGCAAATTCGACCGTGGGTGGTCGATGGCACCGTCGTCCCGCGCAACGTTGTGACACTCACCTTGTCAGCCGATCACCGCGTCAGTGATGGTCGGCAGGCCGCGAAGTTCATCGCAGAATTCGAAACTCGGATAATGGATCCCCAGAACCTATGACAGAGAATGAAATCCGAACCGCCTTTATCGAAGAACTGACCAAAGTTGCCCCCGATATTGCCCCCGAGGACGTTGGCGACGATGATCATATACAGGATGATCTGGAGCTCGACTCGATGGATGTTCTGAACCTGGTGACCGCGTTGCATCAAAGATTGGGTGTGGATATTCCGGAACAGGACTATCCCCAGATCGCCACGCTTGCCCTCGCAACGGGGTATCTTGTGTCGAAAGTTGCTTTCTGACGCATACGAGCCCGTGTCGACGGCGACAGTAAATCTGAACGCTACAAGCACGGATTCATCATCACCTCCGACATACCATTTGTCGACTGTGCCTCAGCCGTAACGCCCAAAACTGAAGTCAAAGGGATGACCGAAGAACTGGCCTTCGACCAGCGTGCCGTGGCGTGCCTCAGCTATCTCGAAAGCACTCGCACGAAGACGCAACTCTAACCGAAAACGGGGCGGCATCGCTTTGCGAATCTGCCCCATATTACTCCGGGTTCAACAGGTTCGGTCGGGGTTGGTTGCATGAGCCGCGACAGTTTTGGCAGTGTTGCAGCGTTGTGTCGACAACAAGAACGTTTGAGCAGCAAAACGCTGGTCCTGAGCACATTTCAGTGAGCGGTCCGCGGATCCACCCATTTATGTGTTAACATTAGGTTAACGTCTTTAAACAAGTTCATTTTTACAGGATTGATATGTCAAAAATTATTGTGATCAGCGTCGACGATCTGGCCCAGTGGGCTGGCCCTTCCAGTGCCTATTCCTCCCAAGTGCTAACCCCCAACATAGATCGGCTTCTTGATGCCGGGGTTAATTTTTCCAACGCCTATACTCCGGAAGCCATCTGCAACGCGGCCCGCACGGCCACACTCAGCGGACTCATGCCGCACAACACGGGTGTCCATTCAAACCTTCAGCACTGGGCCGACCATGTCACGCCCGAACAGACATGGCCTGCCGTCTTTTTGGCCGAAGGCTATGAAGTCGGCGGTTTTGGAAAATTGCTTCACGACAACCAGATCGCCCCGTCCTTGGTGCAGGTGATGTTTTCGGACTACCAGCGTTTCGAAGGATACAAAAACGGCCATCCGGCGACGTCTCTGGCGCAGCCTTTGCCGGATACGTTGGACGAATCCGACATGGCCGACACCATCACGATCGACTATGCGATTGAGTTTCTGGAGGAAAACGGAGGAGACGATTTCCTGCTGAATGTCGGTTTGTTTAAGCCTCATCTCAGTTGGGTCGTGCCTCAAAAATATTTCGATCTGTATCCAATCGAAGATATCGTTGTCCCCGGTCTGGATGGCGACGACCTGAGCGGTGTGCCGGCCTTCATTCTGGACCAGTTGCCAGAGCGCGGCACCGTACCCGAGACCATCGAAACCGCCAAAGAGTTCATGCAGGGCTATCTGGCCAGTGTTTCCTATGTCGATGCACAACTTGGCCGACTTCTGGACGCGTTGGAAGAAGACGGCTTGTTCGACGACACCAACATTGTGTTGTTCAGCGATCATGGGTTCCATCTGGGCGACCATGACAATACCTGGGGCAAATTCACCTTGTGGGAAGAAGCTGCCAAAGTCCCGCTGATCATAAAGGCCGCTGGCAATGTGAATGGTGGAACCCAGGTCGACGATATCGTGAACCTCGTCGATGTTTACCCGACAATCGCTGAAATGGCAGGTCTGACTCCGCCCGACAATCTGGATGGCGACTCTTTGTTGTCCCTGGTCACCGGGAGCGGTCCGGCCGAAGGTGACGGGTTGTCGATCACCTGGATGTACGGATCGGCTTTGCTACGCAGCGATGACTTTGCCTATATCCTGTACGAAGACGGCTCGGAAGAGTTGTACGACATGATTGTGGATCCGGGTCAAACGGTGAACCTTGCGCTGGATCCGGCATATGCTGCGACGGTCGCGGAACAGCGGATGATACTGTTTGACACTGTACCGCTTGTCCATGTCGAAGGGCACGCCGATGGCAGTTCCGGACATGACTCGTTCGTTCTGTCCGAAGCCGGGGACTCCGCATCCGGTGGGCTTGGAAATGACCTCTATTTTGTCAACAACTCTGACGTCGTGATCACCGAAAACGCTGGCGAAGGCACCGATACCGTGTTCACAAGTGTCAGTTATGCCATGTCGGACAATATCGAAGACGTGCATGTCAAAGACTATGTCGCAGGGCCGCTCACCATATGGGGCAACGGTCTGAACAACTACATCAAACTAGATGGCCATGACCAGGTGGCCTACGGCGGTGACGGGGATGATATCATCCATTCCACCAGCATCCGCACTACGATCTACGGCGAAAACGGCAACGACAATATTCACGGCGGATACAACACCGACACCCTGTCGGGCGGTGACGGAGATGACAGCATCTTCAGCGGCGGCGGCGCGGATGTCATGACCGGTGATGCCGGCAATGACTACCTGCAGGGTGGTCTGGGAGATTCCGTTTTGTCCGGTGGCATCGGCGATGATGTTCTGAAAGGGGGCGCCGGAGACGAAATCCTGTTGGGCGGTACAGGTGTCGACACCATTGATGGCGGCAACGGCGCTGACATGATCAACGGGGGCGACGGATCCGACACGATCAATGGCGGCGGCGGAAATGACATTATCTATGCCGATGGAGCCGAAGGTGAACCGACCGAAGGCCCCGCACGCAGCGTTTTCAGATGGAGTCAGGCGCCTGATCCGGATGATGGCAGTGAAATCGATGAGGGTGACGACCTGACTTGGGGGTTCTCTCAGGACACCGGGCTTGTCACGGTGGATTTCACGGTCCTGCAGCAGGATGACGCCACAACCGAATTCAGTAGTACCGAAAACCACATCGACGGGCTGGACACCGGAACCCTCGTCGCGAACCCCAACAGCAGTTTGGAGTCGGCAGCTACCGGCCCAGGAACGGATGTGCTTTATCGCATCGATTTCTCTGAGAACGTCGACAATGTCGAATTCCGCGTGAACGATATCGATCATCTCGACAATGTCACGATCTGGGCGTGGGACGCGGACGGCAATCAGATCGACGTGACTCTGACAGCAGGTGGCAACGTCGGATTGATAGACAATGACTGGATCGAAGGCGACGACACAGCCGTCGGCAACGGCGGGGTCAGCGACAGCACGGATGCTGCGCATTCACTGCTGGTACAAATTGCAGGGCCGGTAGATCATGTAAAGATCATCTTTACCCAGGACGGCACCGACGCATCCGAGATCACCGTGTCAGACGTTTTCTTCGACACGCCGGGGGATACGCCGGAACAAGCGCGCGGCGATGACATTGTCGACGGGGGGGCGGGCAGCGATATGATCATTGGCGGCGCCGGAGATGACAACCTGTTCGGAGGCGACGGCGTCGACTATCTTGATGGGGGCCTCGGAAATGATGTTCTAGACGGCGGCAATGGCGCGGATTTCCTGATGGGGAACGAAGGTCAGGACCAGCTTACGGGCGGTCGCGGGTGGGATGTGTTCTTTTTCCAGGACGGTATCGGCGACCATCAGATCCTCGACTTTGACGCAAACAATAACCGCGAGGATATTGATCTTTCCGAGGTTACAGAGATCGTCAACTTCAGAGATCTGTACCGCAATCACTTGTCGGTCTCTGGCGACAATGTGGTGATCGATGACGGCAATGGCATGGTCATCACATTGCTAGAGGTCGATATTTCCGACCTGTCGTTTCGCGACTTTGTGTTCTGACATCTGCAGATAACCCATGAAACCGGATTAGCCCTTTTAGGCCGCGTCGTCTTGTGCCTCGTGGATCAGGCTGACCGAGCTATCCAAATACAGCGTGATCCACTTAGGTGGTTCGCGTTGGTCAACCCAGTCGATCCACTGCCTCAGCAAGTCGCCCAGCGCATTGTGTCTGACGTTGGAGCCTGTGGGACGGGTTTTAGGGTTGGAAATCCGGGCCATCAAAGGCTAGTGCAGTCCTCAAGGAACCTCGCGAAAGGACCCCAGAATGTTACGAGACCGCATACGGGAGCTTCTTTGCGACGTTGCAGTGACCGCGCAACCCGTAACCTATCAGGCACTCGCGAAGGCCCTTGAACTTTCGCCACCAAATACGATCCAGCAGCTCACAATAGCCCTCGAATGCCTGATAGAAGAAGATGCCAGTGCCGCTCGCCCATTGATCGCAGCGCTGGTGATCAGCAAGACAAGAGGTGGATTGCCCGCGCCCGGCTTTTTCGAGAGCGCCAAACGCGTTGGACGCTTCCAAGGAGACCCTTTGGGACCAGAAGCCGCGGTGTTCCATGAGACTGAGTTCAACAGAGCTGTCGAATTCTGGCGCGCGCCATCATGATCAGTTCCTAGATATCCGTTTTACGACCCATTGAAGCGCCCCGTGTCTGTCAGAGACCGTCAACTTCAGTCAGGATGATGGGTTTGGCCAAAAGCAAAATGGCACACCGTTGGGGGAACACCACTTGGATCATCGGAAAACGAACGGCCCCAAAGTGGGGCCGCTCGACACAAGTAAGTAAAAGGGCAGCGTCAGATCGTTTCGCCCATTGGGATGTGGCGCAGTCGTTTGCCTTGCGCCTCGAAAATTGCATTTGCAATCGCCGGGGACACTGGTGGCAAGCCGGGTTCACCCACACCTGTCGGATGTTCGTCAAAGCCATAAGGAACGATATGAACATGAACGTTGTTTGGATAATTCGTTGATCGTGCAACGTCATAGTCATAAAAGTTCGACTGTTCGACAGCCCCGTCTTTGAACGTAATGCCCGAATGCTGAGCGACGGTCATGCCCATCACGGCAGCGCCCTGTAACTGGCTTTCGATCCTCTCAGGGTTCGCCGCGTAACCACAGTCAATCGCCATATGCATTTCTGGCACCGTGACTTTGCCATTGATGATTTTGACGCGTGCCGCGACAGCGACATAGCTGACAAAACTGCGGTGCACAGCCAGACCGATGCCTTCCCAATCGGGCAGTGATTTACCATACCCGATGCCATCAGCCGCCATGTTCAAGACATTGATCAGCTTGCCGGTTCGAATTGGGAATTCGGCATAGGGTTCTCCATAGTCCCAGAAGTTTTCAGGATACCCCTCGGCGACGGGGTCAACGGTGCGTGGTGTACCAATCAGATCCAGCCACATTGTCCGCTGATCCTTGCCCTGATCATGGGCCAGTTCCCCGACAAACGATCCGATCGCCCAGGCGCGCGGTACATTGGAAACCGCCCTGAACCACCCAATCCGAGTGTGTGCCAGGGCTTTACCATTGTCCATGCGCACATTGGGAATATCGAAAGGCAAATCGACATGTCCCATACCAGTCTCGATGAAGAACTGATTGCCGCCGTCAGGTGCAAATGTTGACAGGATTGATGGCGCGACCGAGTTGTGACGCCACCCGATCACCTTGCCTGCATCGTCCAAAGCCGCTTCGATGCGTTCAGCGGATGCCGTGTGATAGAACGAGTGATGAATATCATCCTCCCGCGTCCACTGCACCCGGACCGGAGCCTTGACCGCTTGTGACAGCAACGCGGCTTCGGTCACATAGTCGGCTTTGGACTTCCGCCCAAACCCACCACCCAAAAGGGTGACATTGACACGTACATTCGCTTCGTCCAGCCCGACAGCTTTTGCCGCGTCCTGACGCGCCTGATACGGGCTTTGCACCGGAGCCCAGATTTCCATCGCATTGCCCGTGAAATTAGCCAGCGCCGCAGGCGGTTCCATCGGAATATGCGCCATGTGATCCTGAGTATAAGTGCGCGTGAACACCTTTGCGGCCTTGGCAAAGGCAGCGTCAGGGTCACCCTGTTCCCGAAGAACCACGCCCGGCTTTTCAGTTTCGGCAACCATGTCGGCCATGAACGTTTCGGTATTGTACCCCGCGTGCGGACCACCCTCCCATGTCACCTTCAACGCGTCGCGCCCCTGTATCGCGGCATACGTGTTGTCGGCGACAACCGCGATACCGCCCAACGGCGCAAACCCGGCCGGTGGAATGGAATAGGGCAGTTCATGAACCGCGACCACTCCCGGGACAGCCATCGCTGCATCTGCGTCAAAACTGATAGCTTTGCCACCAACGACGGGCGGGCGCGCAACGGTTGCAACCTTCATGCCGGGCAGCGTGACGTCCGCACCATACACGGCTTCACCAGTGGTAATATCGCGCAGATCGGTGATCTGAACTTCGCCCTTTCCGATATAGCGAAATGCGTCTTCGGGTTTATAGGCGATGTCTTCATGGGCCGGGACCGGCAGTGCCATGGCTTTGGCCGCAAGATCGCCAAACCCCAATGATTTGCTGCCATGGCTCACCATGTGGTTCGACACGACAACCTGATCCACCGGAACGCCCCATTCAGCTGCGGCAGCTTGCGCCAGCATTGTGCGAACTGATCCGCCAATCTTGCGAGCGGCCTGAATATGGTGGCGCAGGCTGCGCGACCCGTCGGTGTTCTGATTGCCGTACTTTGGTTCGTCCCCTTCCGCCTGAATGATGTTGACGCGCGCCCAGTCGGCTTCCATTTCGTCGGCCATGATCATCGGCAACGTGGTCCGTGATCCGGTTCCCATTTCCGAGCGGTGGGCCACAAGGTTTACAGTTCCGTCCTCATCGATCGAAACAAAAACCATCGGGTCATCAACAAGACCATTTGGCATGGCCGTCCCACCGGTTTCCCATGTCGGGAAGGCATCGGCACGCGGCGCCGCAAAAACGGCCACGGCAAAGGCCGCACTGGTTCCCAGAAACGCGCGGCGGCTGACCTTCTGAACAGACAGCGTCTTTGCAATTGGAGTGTGAATTTGATCCAGATACTTCAACATGTCTTCAGCTCCCTGTGCTGGCCAGCCGAACGGCGGCAACGATACGCTGATAGCACCCACACCGGCACACATTGCCTGACATGGCTTCCAGAATTTCGTCATCCGTTGGCTTGGGGTTTTCGGCAAGCAGTGAAGCGGCCTGCATGATCTGCCCTGATTGACAGAAACCACATTGCGGAACGTTCAAATCACGCCACGCCTGCTGAACACGATGCTCACCATTCTGATCCAGCCCTTCGATCGTCGTCACCGACGTTCCCATGGCTTCTTTCACAGTCATCTGGCACGACCGTTTGGCGACTCCGTCAACGTGGACAGTACACGCACCACACAGTCCGACCCCACAGCCATATTTCGTTCCGGTCATACCGGCGATGTCGCGTACCGCCCAAAGAAGCGGCATGTCGCCATCTGCCGCGACATCAATGTCGGTTCCATTAATGTTTAGCTTTGTCATTCCAGCTTTCCTCCCAAGCTAATTCTCAAGAGGACCAAAACAGCCTTTCTGCAAAATGGAGACCCGTCCGCTTTGTGTCCGGTATCCGCATCGGCCGGAAAGCCACTTGTTCTCTTGACCGACATTCCGCTAACGGAACGCCAAGTCCACTATGGTGCCGTCACTTGGTATACCAATCAAGCTTCTTGGGCCTGCCTTGCCTAAGTCCAGGCATTCGGCGCGTAAATCAGGAAGATTTTCCGTCTCGGCAGCTGGATTTCCCCGACTTTCGGTTTGATCGGCAAACACCTGAACAGACCAATCGATTCGCTTTTCTGCAGGTTTCGGTACTGACATCCTCATATGAAAACATGAGATGAACGCAGGAGATTTTTACGTCCTCTTGGCGATGCAACCACCGTCTGCCAACAAAACCGGGTTTCGCAGATGTGGCCGATCAAAGCATGTCCGAAGCAGCCCGCTCGCCGATTGAAAGTGCACCTTCGATAAGGCCGGGGCTCAGATCCGATGCCTCGGACACGGCAAACCGAAGGCGACCGTCGAGATAAGATTGCCTTAACATACCCGGACCGACGGTCGGATGATCTGCCGGCTGCGAGAGGTCGAGATCAGTTGCGATGCGAGGGTTCACCGCCCAGTCCTGAACCACCAGATCCAGCGGGGACGCGGCAGCTGTGCCAAAGCAATGCGCAAGCTGATCAACAATCGCGCGCCTCAGCCCTTGCGGGTCATTGCTCCGCTGCTCGGGCGACCAGCCCACAAAGCCGAAAACCGCGCCCGGCGCCCCCTCAATTCCAGTGTGATCATGCGCTTCCACCAACGGCCCCGTGCGGCTGGCAATCCTGCCGGACAGCCCTTGTTCGCGCCAAAAGGGGTGATCGTACAACACGACGGCCTTGGCCTGGGTGGCCATCCATGTTGGCGTGCCCAGCATGGCATCAAGCAGCGCCTTGGGAGCCCACGGCAAGTGAATGGTCGTGGCAGCCACGCGCATTGGAACCGAAAGGATCACCTTGTCAGCCCGGATGGCCTCGCCCGAGGCAAGACGAACGACAATGTTCTGGTCTCCATCCTTGATGATCGCGCTGACCGGGGCCGACGTTCGTATGTTTGCATGACCAATTCGGGTGACAAGAGCGTCGATCAAGGCCGAAGGTCCACCGACGATGCGCACAATACCATCTTGTCCGGGCAAAGACTGGCGCAGCGGTACAGGCCCGTAACCTGTGATGACAGCATCCCCATCGTTGAATTGTTCAAAAATCTGCAAGCCAAGCCGCTTTAACCACCGCGCAACCACAGGTTGGTACTTTGGCCAAACCCACGTCGGACCTAGATCAGCCAAAACACGATTGCTGACAGGGTCCCGCACAGCCCGAATGCGACCGCCAATCTGCGTATCGGCTTCGACAATCTGGACGTTGGCCCCCGCCCCGATAAGCGTTGCCGCGACTGTTAGTCCCGACAGGCCTGCTCCGACGACGACTATGTTCATGATTTTGCCTCACGGACCCTGATGGAAAGGGAATTTCCACCCTGAAAGGGTCGAATGCAGCATTCAGCAGGGCTATGCAACTGTCCTCTGACACCTCCGGGACATCCGACCCTCGGAAGCTACGGTTCAACAGGCAGGTCGAAACGACGGCACCAAGACCAAACGCGACTCTTCCCAATTTGCGGCGCTTGGGAACGGCATCTTGACCTGACCTGTCCTAACGATCAGCGGATAATTGCCAGCTATAGCGACGAAAACCCGCTTCGCCCCCCCCTTCCGGCCATTATTCGCTTATCTCGCTATGGTTGTACTAAACCGGTCCTGTGCTCCCCTTGACTCGAATCCGGGTTTCGCGGAACGTTTTGGAATTAGATAGAAATCGAGACGTGTTTAGAAGTGTTGCTGGCAATGCCGCTGGCGCATACGGGAATGCTTTTTCGTGTGTATCGGCGCTGTCCCGACGTCTTTGGCAGAGACGGGTCATCGTTGTTTCAGCAAGTTCCGTTTTACGGTGGACTCGCGTGGGCGCCTTTGCCCTTTGCGACCAGAATCTAGTATATCGGAGTTTCTGCGCGTCCTTGATGCAAGGAGCATCCAATGGCTGTCGCACTGTCCTATCCCGGCGTCTATATCCAGGAAGTCCCCTCTGGCTCGCGGGCGATCGCGGGCGTTTCCACCTCGATTGCAGCCTTCGTGGGCTATACTGCCCGCGGGCCGGTCAACGATCCGGTGCAATTGTTCAGTTACGCCGATTTCGAGCGACAATTCGGCGGTCTTCATCTGGACAGCCCGCTCAGCTATGCGGTCAACCATTTCTTTCTGAACGGCGGCGCCACAACTTGGGTCGTGCGGGTGGCCTCGGGGGCGGCGCCCGCGGAAATCGCAATGCAAACGACAGGTGGCGCGCTGACTCTGACCGCCATTGCCGCGAGCGAAGGGACATGGGCCAACGCGCTGGTCCTGACCGTGGATTATGACACCGCAAACCCCAACGAAAGCTTCAACCTCTCCGTGACCGAGTTTGTCGAACGTGGCGGCCGGATGGTCCCTGCCCGGACCGAGGCGCATCGGAACCTTTCGATGTCCCCCAATGCCGCAACTTATGCCCCCACGATCATAGAGGCGGACTCAAACCTGATCACGGTGCGCGATGAAAATGTTTTGGGCGCAATCCAGGGTGAATCCCGTTCAGGGCCGCTGACCGACGCGGTCGCAGGCGATCTTGATGATGATGCGCGCCGCCTTGCGGTTTCGATCGACGGCGGGCCATTCTATGAATTCGACCTGTTCGCCCAAGGCGGCGGCCTTGCCGATCTGGATGCGATCCGAAACGCGATCGACACGATCGTCCCAGCGCTAGAGCCGGCAAACCCCGCCTTTTCGGGGTTTGCCTGCACCATCGACAGCGGCTCGCTGGTCGCGACATCAGGATCAACCTCGCGGGATAGTTCGGTCCGGTTCCGTCGGGCATCGATACGCAGCGCCACCGCCCTGCTTAAGCTGGGTCTGGCCTTTGGTGGGCGTGAGATTCACGGCTCGTCCCCGACCCGGCCAGCCGCAAGCGGAACACTGGGCGAGCGGATCGACGATTTCGCAGCGGTGGTCTTCGCGGACCCCGAACAGATGACTGTTACACTGGTGGATTCCGCCGGGGCCACGGTAGATACGGAAACCGTCACCCTCAACCGCACCGCCGCGCCCGTGGTCGACGCGCCCACCAGCCTTGCCGGGGCCCGCAGCCTGATCGAAACGGCCTTGCGTGGGGCCAGCCACGAGGCGATTTCGTCTGCCTCGGTTGGCACGGTGGACGGCGCTCTGTCGCTGCGTGCAGGCGGGCCGGACGCCTCGCTGCGGCTGCAATTGTCGGGTGCTGGCGCCACAAGCCTGCTGCTGGACGCGGGATCGGGCGCCGCCGAGAACGTCGCAGGGTATCAGATGGGCATCGGACCGACGGTGGCATTCCAGCAGGGCGCGGTTGGCGGTGACGATGGCACCGTACCCTCAGACACCGAAATCCAGGGATCGCTCGCGCAGAAGAGCGGGCTTTATGCGCTTGAGGATGTGCGCGACCTCAACATCATCAACCTCCCCGAGGTCTATGACGCGGGGGTTTTGGCCAATGCGATCACCTATGCCGAAGACCGCCGCGCAATGATCCTGATCGACATTGACGACTCGGACAATGATTTCGAAAAAGCCCGGGCGTGGATAAACGATCCGGCCAATTCAGGTCTGCGCCACAAGAACGCCGTGGTCTATTTCCCGCGGGTTTCGATGCCTGATCCGCTGCAGGGAAACCGCCCGCGGTCTTTCGCCAATTCCGGGCTGATGGCCGGGCTTTATGCACGCACCGACGCCTCGCGCGGGGTCTGGAAGGCGCCCGCCGGGATCGAGGCGCGGCTGCGCGGCGTCACCTCGCTCGACTATGTGCTGTCGGACCCGGAGAACGGCGTGCTGAACCCGCTCGGGCTTAACTGCCTGCGCACTTTCCCGGTCTTTGGATCGGTCAGCTGGGGGGCGCGAACGATGGTGGGCGCCGATGCGCTTGCCAGCGAATGGAAATACGTCCCCGTGCGACGGCTGGCGCTGTTCATCGAGGAAAGCCTCTATCGCGGCACGCAGTTCGTCGTGTTCGAACCCAATGACGAGCCGCTCTGGGCTCAGATCAGGCTGTCGGTCGGATCCTTCATGAACAACCTGTTCCGGCAGGGTGCCTTTCAGGGGGCGACCCCGCAAGAGGCGTATTTGGTGCGCTGCGACAGCTCGACCACGACCCAGGCCGATATCGACCTCGGGATCGTCAATATCGTCGTGGGCTTCGCGCCGCTCAAACCGGCCGAATTCGTCGTCATTCAGATCCAGCAGCTCGCCGGGCAGAGCCAGAACTGAGCCAAGGGAGGCCGATAAATGGTAGAATTCAGTGTCAATCCGCAGCGCTTTGACCCGTACAAGAACTTCAAGTTCCGGGTGAAATGGGACGGCCGCTATGTTGCGGGCATCAGCAAGGTCGGCGCATTGAAACGCTCGACCGAGGTCGTCGAACACAGGGTCGGCGGCGATAGTTCCACCAGCCGCAAATCACCTGGCCGTTCCAAGTTTGAGGCAATCACGCTGGAACGCGGGGTCACGCATGATACCGATTTCGAGGCCTGGGCCAACCTGGTCTGGAACGTCGAGGCGGGTCTTGGCGCCGAAGTATCGCTCAAGGATTTCCGCAAGGACATCATCATCGAGATGTACAACGAAGCTGGTCAACTGGCGATCGCCTACAAGGTGTTCCGTTGTTGGGTTTCGGAATTCCAAGCCATGCCTGAACTGGATGCCAACGCCAACGCGGTCGCGATCCAGACAATCAAGCTGGAAAACGAGGGCTGGGTCCGCGACGTCGAAGTGGTGGAACCGTCAGAGCCCTCCTTCGCGGGCGGTTGAACGCGCCCTAAAGGATCAAATGGATGGAACGTGGACTAAGCGCAGAGGCCGTTGTCGCCGCCTGGGAAGCGGGCCTGCGCTGTGGGCCGCTCGATCAGGCCCTGACCCTTTTGTGGGCTGGTGGCCAGGGCAAGGTCGCCGCCGACCTGCCCCTGACCGAAAGGGACCGGCGGCTGCTTGAGCTGCGCACGGCAACCTTTGGTCCGGGGCTCGACTGCATGGCCACCTGCCCGGAGTGCGGTGTCGAAGTTGAGTTGTCGCTGGACGCCGCGATGCTGGCCGGTGCGCTGGCCGGTGCGCTGGCCGCGCCCAAGGGATCCGCCGTCAGGATCGGAGAGCGTGATATCACACTACGCCCGTTGACCAGCCGGGACCTCGCCGCCGCGCAGCGTGTTGAGTCCGCAGCGTTGCCGGGGTTTCTCCGCGCTCGGCTGGCCCCCGACAGCGGCCCCCTTGCCGAGACTGAAGCCACAGCGCTGGATGCCGAGATCGAAGCGCAGGCCGCTGCGGCCGAGACGCTGTGCCAGCTGTCCTGCCCGGACTGTGGCAACAAGTGGCGCGAAGCGTTCGATATCGCCACGCATTTCTGGTCCGAAGTCGAAGCTGCCGCATTTCGGACGCTTGGCGAAGTCGCCGAACTTGCCCGTGCCTATGGCTGGAGCGAGCCCGAAGTCCTGGCCCTCTCGCCCGCGCGGCGGTCGATCTACCTGCGCCTTGCGCGCGACGGATCATGACCGCGCTCACCCGCCTCCTGGCCCGGGCGACCGGACATTCCGCCGCCGGGCTACGCCCGCGCCTGCCCGCACGGTTCGAGACGGGCGCAGGCGGTGTCACCGGCGGCTTTGAGACCATCACCGAAGAAACCATGGCCAACCCTGCGGTTACAGCAGCGCCTTCAGCGCCCGCCGATACATCCGTCCAGCAAGTCGAAATGCCAACGCCGCAGACATCAGCGCCCCCCGACGCCGGGCCATTAAACCGCCGCCCGACCCCCGCGCCTGACAGGTCGCCACGGTTGGCGTCTGATCCCGAACCCGCGCCGCACACGGAACCGCCATCGCCGCTTTTGCCGGAAACCGCGATCCGCCGGGACTCGCAATCGGCGATGTCACCACCTGACACGACACCCGCCAGTGAAAACCATGCGCCGACCACACCAGCCGAGCTTCCCGATCCGCCGCCACAGCATCGCCGGACCATCGCCCCGACACTCGGCCCGCCACCCGAACGGCTTCAACCCGTGGCCCCGGCAGACCCGCAACCCGCCCCCCATGACGTGCATTTTGATCAGGCGATGCCAGGACCCACCCGGCGACGCGCCAGCGCCGACACCGCTGCCCATGCCCCACCCGACATCACCGTCCATATCGGTCGCCTTCACGTGGTCGCCCAACCGGCCAAACCCCGCACCGCGCCCGAGCGCCCCCAACAGCGTCGCGCCACCGCAACGCTTGGGGACTACCTGCGTGGCAAAGGGGATGCGTCATGAGCAACGTGCTTGCCATCTCGGCCGTGACCCAGCTCCTCAAGAGCCTGATCCACGACGCGCTGATCGAAGGCGACGCGAGCCAGATGCTTGGGGCGGATTTCTCGGTCACCGCCCTGCCCCCGGACCGGGTGGTGGTCGAAGCCGGCGAAGCGCAAGGTAACCAGCTGAACCTCTTTCTGCATCGGGTCACGCCAAACGCGGCGCTGCGAAACACCGATCTGCCGACGCGCGATTCCGGTGGCCGTTTGTCCCGGTGCCCACGGCTGGCACTTGACCTGCACTACCTTCTGACCTCGATCTCGGGCGATCAACTGAATGCCGAGATGCTGCTTGGCTATGCAATGCAGCTGTTCCACGAGACGGCGATCATCCCCCGCGCCGTGGTGCGCAATGCATTGTCGGCAACGGTGGCCGGCGACGCCAGCCCACCGGCCGCCTGGTTCGAAGATGCCGTTCGCCTTGCCGATCAGCTTGAGTTGATCAAGATCACACCGCGTACCCTGTCGATGGATGACATGTCGCGTATCTGGACCGCGCTTCAGACCAGTTATCGCACCACCGTCGCCTATGACGTTTCGCTGGTGCTGATCGAACGTGAAATCCCCACACGGCCCGCCCTGCCGGTGCTCAGCCGCGGCGGGTTGCGTGATTCGGAGACACTGCGCGATCCCGGTGTGACGGTACTCCCCGACCTGTTCTCAGGTGTCCCCACCTTGTTAGAGGTCGAGCCGTTGGATGGCCAGCAGGTGATGCGGCTTGGCGGGCGGGTCGCGCTGAATGGCACCGCGCTCGACAGGGGCACGGCCACGGTTCATTTCACCGAGACCGATACCGGCCGCGTCCTTCGGCTTGCTCCGCTTGCCCCGTCCCAGCCCAACCGGGTCGTGTTCGAGTTGCCCTTGGGGCCGCCGCGTGCGCCGGGTGATCCGCTGGAAAACACTGGAAACGATCCGGGCGCATGGCGGATCGGGGCGTATTCCGTTGCGCTGCATGTGCTGAACGCCGATGGGCGCGAAATGGCGACGAATGCGCTACCGATTGCGCTGGCGCCTGCCGCGACCGCCGTCGCCGCTCCAAGCGCGGGCGGAACGACGATCACGATGACCTGCGCACCGCAGATCCAACCGGGCCAAAGCATTGCGATCCTGCTCGGTCAGGACATGGAACTGGTCCCATCCCCGGCCAGCCCGGTCAGTTCGGCCGAGGCTGAATTCGCCGGGTTTTCTTCGGGCGATGCAGTGCCTGTCCGGCTGCGCATCGACGGCATTGACAGCCCGGTGATCGACCGGATGGCGGAACCGCCGGTTCTTGAAACGGTGACGATCCCATGACGCTTGAAACCCCCATCCCCGACACGGTCGAGGCCGCAACCCAAGCAATGCGCACCGCATTGGCCCGCCATTGCACAGCGCTTGCCGACCGCGTGGCCGACCCTTCGGCGCTCTGCGGTGCCCTGCCACGCGAGACGGCCAAAGGTTCGGCGCTGGAAGCTGCGTCCGGACTTTTCCGGCTGACTCCGGTCGAGCGTGATCTGCTGTGCCTTGCCGCCGGTCCCGACCTTCATGCCGGGCTGGCCGACGCCGTCGCCAAGGTAACGGGCGGGGTGCGGGCAGATGTCTCTCTCGCAATGGCGCTGTTCGGCGCAGCGGCCTGGACCGCGCTTTGCCCTGCGGCGCCCCTGCGCAGCCACCGCCTGCTGACGGTCGAGGGCACCACGCCGATGTTGCGCGCGGGGCTAAGCGTGGACGAGCGCGTGCTGCATTTCCTGATGGGGCTGACCTATCTGGATTCACGGCTCGAAGGGCTGATTCATCCGATGCCTCGACCCACTGCCGCGCCGGTCGGCGCAGCTGAAAAAGCCGCGCACGAAATCACCCGCGCATGGGACAACACCGGCAGAATTCCGGTACTCTTGCTGGCCGGGTCTGACCCTGCGACCATCCGGGCGGCGCTGGCCGCAGCGGCGGCGAACCTGGGCCTTTTCCTTTTCCGGATCGCGGCGTGCGACATCCCAACCGATTGGGCCGAACGCCACGCCCTAGCCCTTTATCTCGACCGCGAGCTTGTGTTTTCAGACGGAGCCATTCTGATCGAAACCGGCGAGACCGGCACCGAGGCGGCACGGGCGCTGGCCGACCTGCTGCGCGGCCCCACCGTAATCGCAGGCGAGGATCCCGAGCCGCCCGAGCGGGCACCGCGCTTGCGGATCGAGACCCCCACCCCCGATGTCGCCGAGCGGCGTGCGATCTGGCACGACGTGCTGGGCTCCCCCAAGGCCGCAGCGCTTGGCCCGACGCTCGAGAGGCTGGCAGGCCAGTTCGGCCTGGATCGCTCGGGCGTGCTGGCGGCGGCCGACATGGTGCCACCGGATGCAGCGCCTGACACGCTGTCACCCGCGCTTTGGCAGGCTGCGCGCGTTCAGGGGCGCAGGCGGCTTGACGGGCTTGCCCAGCGCATCGAGTCACGTGCCACCTGGCATGACCTTGTGCTGCCCGCACCGCTTCTGGCGCAGCTCCGCACATTGGCCATGCATGTCCGCAACTCATGGCAGGTGGGCGAGGTTTGGGGATGGCGCGAAAAAAGTCCGCGTGGCCTGGGGGCGGCAGCGCTTTTTGCCGGGGCGTCGGGCACCGGCAAGACGCTGGCCGCCGAAGTGATCGCGGGCGAACTGGCGCTGGATCTCTACCGCATCGATCTGAGCCAGGTGGTCAGCAAGTATATCGGCGAGACCGAAAAGAACCTTGCCCGTGTCTTCCGCGCCGCCGAGGAAAGCGGCGCGATCCTGCTGTTTGACGAGGCTGACGCCCTCTTCGGGAAACGCTCCGAAGTCAAGGACAGCCATGACCGCTATGCCAATATCGAAGTGAGCTATCTGCTCCAGCAGATGGAGGCCTATCGCGGCCTTGCGATCTTGACGACCAACCAGAAAAGCGCGCTGGATCAGGCGTTCCTGCGCAGGTTGCGCTTTGTCGTGACCTTCCCCTTCCCCGATGCGCAGGCCCGGGCCGAAATCTGGGCGCGCATCTTTCCTGCCGCCACGCCGACCTCGGGCCTTGATCCACAGCGGCTGGCACAGCTGAACCTGTCCGGCGGTGCGATCAGATCGGTTGCGCTGAACGCAAGTTACCTTGCAGCCGAGACAAACGGGCCGGTCAGCATGGAGCATCTGCTCGCCGCCGTAGAGCGGGAATACGCCAAGCTTGAAAAGCCCTTTACCGCAGCCGAACGGAGGACGATCGCATGACCCGCCAGCGTCTCCGCCTGACGATTGATGCGCTGACCGTCGAAGGCGGGCGGATGTCTCAGCGCGCGCTTGCCCACGCCATCGAAACGGCTCTGGCAGAACGGCTGGCGAATGCCACGACGCCCTTGCGGCCCGAAGGCGGGGCGCTGGAACGTGTCGATGCCAGCGCGCACCCTGCCCCGCAAGACCTCCATCCCGAGCCTGCCATCGGTCGCGCGGTGGCGGCAGCCGCACATGGGGTGCTGAAACGATGAGGGCGCGCATTCCCGATATCGCCGACCCGGTCGGCTCTGCAGTCCGCGCAGCGCTCGCCACGCCGGGGCGCAGCCCGGCACAGGACACGCGCCGCGCGCTGGAAACGCGGCTGGGGGGTGATCTGGGCCGTTTGTCGGTTCATCAAGGCCCCGAAGCCGACCATGCCGCCGACCAGCTTGGCGCACGCGGCTTTGCCGTGGGACGTCATGCGGTTCTTGCGTCGCGTGCCGCGCCCGAAACCCTGGCGCACGAAGCCGCCCACGCTCTTCAACAGAACATGGCCGAACCGCGCGGAACGGTCCCGATCCTTCCCACCACGGCCCCTGCCGAAACAGAGGCCCGATCTGCCGCCGCTGGCCGCGGAGCTGTCCGCGGCGGACATGCCCCGTTTCTGGGGCGCGACCGGGTCAGCCCCGGACGGCTTGAAGACGTGCATCGCGGTGTCCGTGTCGAAGGGCCGTCACGCAGGACATCCTCGGGCGCGACGGCACCCCGGCTTGCCTGGGTGGCCGGAGATTTCAACACCGCCGGCAGCACTGCGCATCTGATCCATACCGAAGCCCGCCAACACCTGATGTCGCGCCCGAGCCCCACTTCCAGCGGCGGGCCGACCAACGATACGAACCTGGATGCGGATGCCCTGATCATGCATCGTCAGGTTCTGGATTACTTCCCCCAGATTCCCACGCCGATGTCCGACACGGATCTGCAGAACCGCGTGCACCTGACCACTTCAACTGCAGCCACAGGCAGTAATACGGGTTTGCGGGACTGGACCAACAATTTCATCGGCACGCTTTCGACATCGGCCAATCAGTATCAGATCAACTTTTCTGACAGTGATTACCGCGCAATGGTCACCGACCTGATCACTGACGCCGACACCCGGCCTCGGATAGCGGCGCGTCTGGCGCACCATGCCGGGTTCGCCATGGGCACCGGGCTGGGCCGCTCGATCTTTGTGCACCCAAGGGTCAGCGCGACGCGTCGCCAGCTGACCCTGATCCACGAAATCATCCATGTGTACCGGCACGACGCTTATCAGACCTGGGTGGACGCCTCTCTGGACGAACTCCACTATAATGAAGGGCTGACAGAATGGCTGACACGTCGCGCCATGACAGCCGCTCAGTTGGCCCAGCGCGGATCCAGCAGTTATGACGCGCGCGTGAACACTGTGCAGTCGCAGATCGCGCAACATGTGTCCGAGGATGGGATCGCACGTGCCTTTTTCCGGGGCGAGGTCTGGCGTCTGGAAACGCGCAGCGATGAGGCGCGATCGGCTTTCAGGACACAGACGGGAATTTCCGCCGGCGGGACGCGCGCGCAGGAAATCTCGGCCTCGCGCAGCTCGGGTGGCTATTTTCAGACTGTAAGGCCCCAGAACCACTATCGCTTTATCAAGCTTGGCGTGGATGAAGCCCGCCCCAAAACACGCCATGTCGAAGCGTTCCGCGAGGTGAAGCGCGATCATCTTGACCTTGAGCCTGCGCGCAGGGTTCGGTTTGTGGGCCATGCATCCGGGCCCGGCAGCGAGGCACATAACAACGCCCTGTCCGAACGGCGCTCGGTCGCATTCTATCGCATGGCGCAGCGGGTCGGGTTGCCCTGGGCCCGGCTGGCCGATGCGGACAACCCGCCCCATTTCGGCGAGGCCCGTCCCAGCGTCACAGAAACCGATACTGACCCGATCACGCGCGCGATGAACCGGCGGGTGGATATGTTCCTTGTCGATGGAGGTGGGCCATGACCCGTTCCGCCCTCCAGTCGGTTTTCGACGTCACGCCTGCGCATCCCGCCCCGATCCAGCGCGCCGCCTGTCCCGCATGCACCACCGAGGACCGCATGGCCATTCAGCCCAAATTGACGCTGTCCCGCCCGGGCGACTCCTATGAACAGGAGGCCGACCGTATTGCCGAAAGGGTTGTTTCAACGCGGCCGATGCCGCTGACAGGGCCTTTGCCGGTCTCTCCTCTGCTACAACGCCAGCCTGCAGAAGAGGACGAAGAGGAGCAGGAAACGCTGCAGGCAAAGCCCGCAGGCGGCGTGCGCAACTCCGGGGCTTTGGGCCATGCCGCAGCAGCAGTTGCGTCCGGCGGACGGCGAATGACACCAGCCGAACGCGCGTTTTTCGAACCAAGGTTCGGGCGCGATTTTTCGCGCGTGCGCCTGCATGATGGCCCGCGCGCGGCAGAGGCGGCCCGGAACATCGGCGCGCGGGCCTACACGCTTGGCTCTGATATCGCCTTTGCCGCCGGGCAATATGCGCCCGACACGCACACTGGCCGCCGCCTGCTTGCACATGAGTTGACCCATACTGTCCAACAGGCCAGCACCGCCGGAACCGTTCATCGCGTCGTTCAGCGTGATCTTTCCATCGAACCGACGCATCGGGCAGACCCGCAGAGGCGACTGTCAGCCGGCCAGGTGCGCCGGGCGATCCGGTTCAACACCAACCGGTACGATCCCGACAGCATCAGGCTGATCCAGCAAGTGGTTGGCGGCGATGCGACACCACAGGGCGCAATGACCGAAAGTATCGTGAGGGCCATCGCGATCCTGCAGCGGGATTTCGGCCTGCCGCAGAATGGCCAGGTCGGCCCCCGAACCTTTGCGCTGATCAGCCGTCTTAACGGGGCCAGCAGCGCACCGACCGGGCCAGGCGATTGCCTCACCCGGTTCAGCGTGGCGACGGTGAACAATTTCCAGGCGGAATATACCTCCAACCCGGTAGTACGGGACATCCTTGCCCGGTTCATCGTGCAGGCCCGGTTTGAACCGCGGTGCCGGTGCCAGGATTTCCAATACCGCCAATACATCTGCGGCACCGTTTCCCGCCAACCACCGCCAGTGGCGATGGGGGGTCCGGCGGTGCAGACCCCCACCCCTATGAACGGAGCGTTCTCGCGCATTCCGGGTGGACGTTTGCCGCGCTGTGGAGGGGCGATCACCCACGAGGACGGAGACACGAGTGCAGGGTCCGGAGTCGGGCCGAATTACGGCCACCGCACTCAGGGCCAAGGGTCCAATGACCGTTATCTGCCGAACCGCGCCAACGGGTGCGAGTATCGCGGGTATGATGTGGTCGGCCTGCGCAACATCAGTCTTGCCGCCTTTATCGGGCACACCTATCGCTTCGACCTGCGTTTTCGCGGCGAGATCATCCAGCAACATCAAGGCGCATCTCGGCAAGTGGCCGAACGGCAATGGAGGCTCAGACGCAATGTCACCCTGTAGGCGCTTCATTGGATCGGTCAGGTCGCGAACCGTACGAAATGCGCCCCATTTCGCCAATTTGTACGGGGTTCATCCGGCATGACCCGCGCGGCCCCCATACCGGCCCCCGAGGCCCTGCCCGCCACCGCGACGATCCAGCGGGCCTGCGCCTGCGCGGGCAAGGATACCCCCTGTCCCAGTTGCGCCAGCGAGGACCGCCTGCCGATCCAGCCCAAACTGGCGCTTGGGCGTCCGGGCGACCGGTATGAACAAGAGGCCGACCGGATCGCCGAGACCGTGACCGCCGCGCGCCCGACGCCGCTAACCGGGCCCTTGCCAGTGACACCACTGATCCAGCGCCAGCCTGTGGAAGAGGAAGAAGAGGAAACCCTGCAGACCAAATCAACCGGCTCGGGCACCCCCACATGGGCGGCGATCACATCCGCCTCCGCCGCAGTCGCAGGTGGTGGGCGGCCCTTGTCGCACGATGAGCGAGGCTATTTCGAACCGCGTTTCGGGCGAGACCTGTCGGCGGTCCGCCTGCACGAAGGCGCCCGGGCCGGGGCGGCGGCGCGCGGCATCGGCGCCCGGGCCTATGCTCTGGGCCGCAATATCGCGTTCGCCCCGGGCCAGTATCACCCCGAAAGCCACGCGGGCCGCCAGTTGATGGCGCATGAGATCACCCACACCATCCAGCAGGCGGGCGCACCCGCCCTCTCTCTCCAGCGGACTGAAGCGGGTGGCACCTGGGGCGGGTTCTGGCGCAATATCGGGGCGGCTTTTTCGATCGGTGCGTATTTCTCGGACGAAGACCTGGAAGCCTATCTGGACCAAATCACCGAACTTGGCGGGCCTGCGCTTGATTACGACAGTGACAACAAGGCTCTGGAAATCGCCAAACGCATCAATCAGGACTTCCCGCTTTATGGCCACGAAGACACGGTAGATCTGCGCAAGATACTGATCCTGGACATGCAGGACGGCGCGACGCTGGGCGATGAAGAAAGGGCGATCCTTGGCCTGCTGACCTCACTTGACGCGCTTGAGGTGATGGAGCTTTTCCGCGGCCAGAACGCGCTCAGCGTCGAAGACCTGCGCTCGGATATCGATGGCGACAATCAGGAGACGCTCGACATGTTCCTGAATGCGATGGGCCTGTCCGCCGAAGGGCTGGAAGACCGTGCCGCCGACGAAAACTGCACGCCGGACGAACGCACTGCTGTCCGGCAATCGATCAGGCTGAGCCAGACTGATATCGACGCGGCCATCGGGCACTTGCAAAACTCGCCCCAGGCCTCGCAGGTCCGGCACAGTTTCTTTCTGGCCTTCCGCGTGGACACGCCATCCGGCGACCAGATTTCAGAGATGACCGCAAAGCTTCGGGCCGTTCGCCAAGGCACCGAAAACGCGCATTACATCTGCGATCATGGCGAGGAAACCTCGAGCATGTGCCACCGCCGTGCCCGGGGCTATTCCTCGGTCGGGCCAGGCGGGCGCGGGATCGGGCTCTGCTTCATGTCCCAAGCGACTCCCACCGGCGAGGCCGCCCAAGCGGACAGCGCAGAGACCGAAGAGCCGAGCCGTGAAGAAGACCGGTTCAACCTTGCCGCCGAACAGAACGACGCCGTGCGTAGCATGCTGATCACCCACGAGGCGGCGCATTTCTATCTGAATGTCGACGACAACGGCTATTTCACCGACACCTGCCACGAGACGGATTTCGCCATGACCTGTCTGAACGGCACGCAGGAAAACTGCGGCACCTCCGGGCGCGGGCCGGACGACCGGTTCGACAACGCCGACTCCTATGCCTGTTTCGTGCACTACCTCGCCCGTCTGGCTGATCTCGGCCAGCCCGGACAGGAACGTGAGGAAGAGGAAGACACCGCCGAAGAAGGCGAAACGCTGGAACAACGTGCCGAGGCGCTTCGGGGCGGGAACCTTGGTCTTCGGGTTCATTATCCCGGCGCCCTTATCGACGTCGGGCACACTATCTATCTGGCGAATGATGAAGCATCCGAGACCATCGTTTTGATGGGCGAGCCCGAGAACAGCGGCTTTTCGCATGAATGGTCGCTTCACGCAGGAGGTGAGACCCTTCCACTCACGGAAACCACCACCAACCTGGGTAACGCCGGCACCTTCGCGACTATTTATAACGCCGCCACGGTGCCGGAAGCCACCAAGGCACGGCTGCGCGAGATGGCCGAAGACGGCACCGAGCGCGGCGAAATCGTGGTCCGCAGCACGATCTATCGCGGCGCCCCCGAAACGTCGCAAGTGGAGACCCGGCTCAGGGTCAATTTCCAGACCGAGTTTGAGGAGTTCTGGTTTTGATGAGGATGAACGAGGAGCATAGAACCCGATGACCGGCTTTCCCCGATCTCCGAAGCTGACCCGGGCAGGACTTGTCCTGATCGAGCCTGAAAGCGGCGCGATGACCCGCACCATTGCCCTGCAATACGCTGCCGAAACGCTGACCCGGTCAGTCAAGGCGCAGGCAGTCGAGTCCGAAGGCGACCGCTCGCAGCCCTTGCGGCTGACCGGACCTGCGGTCGAAACGATCAGCTTTGACGCCGAAATGGACGCCACCGATCAGCTGGAATTCCCCGATCAACACCGGGCGGCGGTTGAAACCGGACTGCTGCCGGCGCTTTCGGCGCTCGAGTGCCTGGTGCAACCCACCGTTGCCCAACTTGAACGCCAGAACACGCAGCGCAAAAACGGCAGTTTCAGCATAACGCCTGCCGAGACCCCACTGGCGCTGTTTGTCTGGAGCCGCAGTCGCGTCGTGCCGGTCCGGCTTTCTGAGATATCGATCACCGAAGAGTTCTTTGACCCGGCGCTGAACCCGATACGGGCCAAGGTGAGCCTGTCACTGAGGGTGCTGAGCGTGGACGACCTGGGCTTTGATCATAGGGGCGGCGGGCTGTTCATGGCCTATCTGCAAGGCAAGGAAGCATTGGCCGCCCGTGCGACGTCCGGGCAGCTGGGTGACCTGGGGCTGGAAGGAGTGCCATCATGAAAAATCCGATTCAGGCCATGTTCGAGGCGGGCGTGGTTGAGCAGACCGATTTCCCACCCGAAAGCCGCTATCACGGGATCCGGCGCACGCAATTCACCGGGGCGGATGGCGTGCCGATTCCATTTCTGAAACGCCGCTTCTCTCCGCCACCCGAAGACTTTGCCCTGCGCCATGTGAGGCGCACGAAACAGGGCGAACGGCTGGATCAAATCTCGGCCGCCGAAATCGGCAGCCCCGACATGTTCTGGATGCTTCTGGACGCGAATGGCGCGCTCTGGGCCGAAGATCTGGAGGCCCCCGACACCGAGGTCCGGATCACGTTGCCCCGCGGCGTACCCGCCGCCGAAGAGGAGTGACACAGGCATGATCAAGGGCATCGACCTTACTGTGCTGTTCGGTCCGGGCATCCCTGTCCCGGCTCCGGCCTCAGTGGTCGAAGCCCTGCAATCGGTTTCCATCGAAGAGAACACGGGCGAGACCCAAAGCGGCTTTGATCTCACTTTTTCGGTCGAAAAGGACTCACCGCTCAACACCATCTTTCTGCTATCGGGCGGTGCGGCCCTGCCGATCATGCGCGTGGCACTGATCGCGACGATCAACGGACGCGCAACGCCCCTGATCAACGGCGTGGTCACGCGCACGCAGATGTCACCGGGGTCCGCCGGATCACCTGCGCAATTGCGCGTTCAGGGTAAGGATTTGACCGCAGCGTTGACCATCGCGGATTTCTCAGGCCTGCCCTATGCTGCCATGCCGCCCTTTGCGCGCGTTGGTCTGATCCTGGCGAAATACGCCTGGCTCGGGATCATTCCGCAGGTCATCCCGTCGCTGGAGGGACCGCCCCTGCCCACCGACCGGATGCCGCGCCATCAGGATACCGATCTTGCCTATATCCGGATGCTGGCGCGCGAGGCGGGCTATACGTTTTTCATGAAACCGGGGCCCGCGCCCGCGACCAGCTTTGCCTATTGGGGACCGGATATCCGGGTCGGCGAGGTGCAGCCCGCGCTGACCGTGGAGTCGGGCAGCCCGACCAATGCCGAAGAGCTGAGTTTCACGTTCAACAAGGACAGCACCGAAATTCCGATCGTGTTCATCCAGAACCCGCAAACCCGCGCGCCGATCCCGATCCCGATCCCCGGCACAATCCCCTTCATGCCGCCCTTGGGACTTGTTCCGCCCCTTCCCCCAAACATCGCACGGCTGCGCGATACCGCGCGGCTTGATCCGATGCAGGCGCTGGTCCGTGGGTTTGCGCATGCCGCGCAGCATTCCGATGCGGTTTCGGGCAGCGGACGGATCGACGTTCTACGCTATGGCCGCATCCTGAGGGCGCGAGCGCTGATCGGGGTGCGTGGCGCGGGCGCGGCATTCGACGGGGTGCATTATGTGGACAGCGTCACCCACGAGATACGGCGCGGCAACTATACCCAAAGCTTCACCCTGAAACGCAACGGGCTCTTGCCCACACAGGCATCGGTGTCGGCATGACGGAACAATACTACGGCAAATACCGCGGAGTGGTGGTGAACAATGTGGACCCGATGGTGACAGGCCGCATTCAGGCGATCGTGCCGGATGTGTCGTCGGTGTCTCTGACCAGTTGGGCCATGCCCTGCCTGCCGATGGCCGGAATCCAGACCGGCGCTGTCGCGATCCCGCCTATCGGCGCCGGTGTGTGGATCGAATTCGAACGCGGCGATCCCGACTATCCGATCTGGACCGGTGGCTTTTTCGGCTCTGCCGCCGAGATGCCGGCTTTGCACCAACTAACGCCGCCCGGGGTTTCGGCGGTCACGCTGCAGACGATGCTTCGAAACGGGGTCACGGTGACGGACCTGCCCGGCCCGACGGGCGGCATCGTGATCAAGACCCCCGGCGGCGCGTCACTGATCGTGAACGACACCGGCATCTACATCCAGAACGGTCGCGGGGCGTCAATCACGCTGGTTGGCCCCACTGTCACCGTCAACAACGGCGCGCTGACAGTGATCTGAGGAAAGGAGACCACACATGCCCGGACCCATTCTGCATCTCGGCGCAACCGTCACCTGTTCCCATGGAGGTCAGGCGGTGCCAACGGCCCCCTTTGCCCGCGTGCTGGTGTCGGGTCAGCCGGTTGCGACGCAGGCCGCACCCTGGGTCGTGGCGGGCTGTGCCTTTGTACCGCCTGGCGGAAACGGGCCTTGCGTGACCGGCACCTATGTCACGGCGGCCACCCGGGTTCTTGCCGGGGGGCAACCGGTGCTTTTGATGGACAGCATGGCGACCTGTTCACCGACTGGCACGCCGCTGATCCCGGTGCAGGCGCAAACACGTGTGGTGGGGAGCTGAGAGAAATGCAGATTGATTTCCCATATCATTTTGACGGCTCCGAACGCACGGCGCGGGCGAGCGAGGCCAAGCATATCCGCGACATGATCGAACAGATTCTGTTCACCAATCCGGGCGAGCGGGTGAACCGGCCCGAATTTGGGGCCGGAATTCTGCAACTGGTCTTTGCCGCTGCAAGCCCCGAAGTGGCGCCCACCGCCGAATTCATGATCCGCGGTGCGCTGCAACAGCATCTGGGCCAGCGGATCGAGATTCACACCGTCGCCATCGAGGCCGGAGACGCCCTGCTGAGGATCCGAATTTCCTATCGGTTGCTCGGCAACGAGGCGAGCGAACAGGCCGAATTCGAGTTGGAGACGGGAACATGATCTATCATTGCTGCGATCCCCGCCGACGCGAACTGGTTCTGGCGAACCCGCCGCACAACGGCATCGACTTTCTCGAGGTTCTGGATGGCGACGTGCCCGACACAACGCTCCGCCAACGCACGCTGTTGTTGCGCTTTCTGCGCCCGCCCCCCGCGCTTGGCGTCGAAAACCTTGAGCTGGAAGGCGGCGAACGGATCACCGATGTCGACATCTCCTGGGTCACCCCGGCGGACGTCCCTGACACCACTCTGACCGAAAATTGGCTCGAAGACCTGCTGAACAAGATGACCGCCGAGGCCCAGGCCAATACGCTGGTCATCCGCACCGAGTCTCATGGCGATCACGCGACCTATACGCTGAGATTGGTGAAACCGACCGACACGCTGTCGCCCCCTGATGGAATCGACCGATTGCTGTCGCAGATCGACTTTTCCTTCAAGGTCGAATGCGAGACCGAATTCGACTGCGCCCCGCGGATCGACTGCCCAGAAGAGCCGGGCGAACGCCCGGTCATCAGCTATCTGGCCAAGGATTACCACAGTTTCCGCCGGCTGATGCTGGGACGGATGGCGCAGATCATGCCCGACTGGAAAGAACGCAGCCCCGCCGATCTGGGCATCGCGATGGTTGAACTGCTGTCTTACACTGGCGACCGGCTGAGCTATGCTCAGGATGCGGTGGCGACGGAAAGCTATCTGACCACGGCGCGGCGGCGATCCTCGATCCGGCGGCACGCGCGTCTTGTCGACTACAGGATGCACGATGGCGGCAATGCACGGGTCTGGGTTCAGCTGCGCGTATCCGCCGAGGTGACGGCCACGGCCAGCGAGCTGCAGTTTCTCACCCGCATCCCGGGCTTTGATCCGGTGCTGGCCCCGGATCTTCGCGACCGTGCCTTTGATCGCGCCCCCGAAGTGTTCGAGCCGCTGCATGGGAGTACCTTCTATCCCGGACATAACACGCTCGATTTCTATACCTGGGGCAGTGGCGAGTGCTGCCTTGCATCCGGAGCCACGCGCGCCACGCTTGCCGGGGACTACCCCGACCTTGCACCTGGCGACATTCTCGTCTTTGCCGAACGTGTCGGCCCAAGGACCGGTCGGGCGGCAGACGCTGACCCGATGCGCCGCCATGCAGTCATGCTGACCGCCGTGCAGGCAGGACTGACCGATGATCTGCCGCTGGAACCCGGCGCCCTGCCCGCACCGATCACGGAAATCCGCTGGGCTGCCGAGGATGCACTACCTTTCCCGTTTTGCCTGTCGGCCACGCTGGACGATGCGGCAGGCGGTGGGACGGTGACCGAAGTCTCGCATGCGCTTGGCAACATCGTACTTGCCGATCACGGGCGCGGCGTGACGGGCGAGCTGCTCGCCCCTGTGCCCCAGCCGCACCTTAGCGTCGTCCCCGACGCCACCGGCGACCCTTGTGATCGTCCCGATCCGGTGCCGGTGCCGCCCCGCTATGCCCCACTGCTGGCCCTGGGCCCGGTCACTCAGACAACCGTCACCCGCGATGCCGACACAGGCGACACGGTGCCTTATGACCCGCTGGTGGCTCGATCAGCCTATTCCGCCCTTGCTCAACCGCTTGAGGCGCGCGCGCCAGCTATGTCGCTGACCGATGATAGTGCGGCCGGTGACAGTTGGCAGGCACGGGCGGACCTTTTGAACTCCTATCCCGAAAGTCGGCATTTCGTCGTCGAGACCGAGCGCGACGGGCGCGCAAGATTGCGCTTTGGCGATGACGTGAACGGGCGGCGACCAAACGCCGGCACCGGTTTTACCGTCGCTTACCGCGTCGGCAACGGGACGGTTGGTAACGTCGGAGCGGGCGCCATCACCCATGTCATCACCGACAAGGGCGGGATCGACACAATCACCAACCCGATGCCTGCAACCGGGGGGATCGCCCCCGAGAGCATGGAAGAGGTGCGCGCGGCGGCGCCCTTTGCCTATCGCCGTCAGGAACGCGCCGTGACCGAAGCTGACTATGGCGAGATGGCCCGCCGTCACCCCGACGTTCAGCGCGCGGTCGCCACGTTTCGCTGGAACGGGCATGGACACACGGTCTTTGTCACCGTGGACCGCTTCGGCAATCGCCCGGTCACGCCAGAATTCCGCGCGGAACTGGTCGAATTCCTCGATCGGTTCCGCATGACCGGATACGACCTTCGGGTCGACGCGCCCCGCTTCGTCGCGCTGGAACTTGCCCTGTTCGTCTGCGCCGGTCCTGATCATTTCCGCAGCCAGATCAAACGCGAAGTGCTGGAGGTGCTGGGCACCGCACGTCTGCGCGACGGTCGCGCCGGGCTGTTCCATCCCGACAATTTCAGCTTTGGCGATTCCTTGTGGCTAAGCCGGGTTTATGCGGCGGTGATGGGTGTCGAGGGTGTCACCTCGGTCAAGGCCACAACCTTCCGCAGCCGTGGCACCACCGCAACGACACCCCTAGCAGACGGGGTCATAGAAATGGGCCGGCTTGAGATCGTCCAGTGCGAGAACAACCGGAATTTTCCTGAACGCGGCTCTGTCGCGGTCACCATAGGAGGAGGCAAATGAGCGAGCCACCGATCCGCATCGGAAACCCGGACCGCGCCGCAGACAAGCAGGACAGCTGCGGTTGTTGCGAGGGCGTGACTCTGTCCACGACCCGGCCCGTCACCAACCGGCCAAGCCTGAGCGCGATTTCCTATCGCTCCGGGGACCATGCAAGTTTCAAGGCTTCCATGATGGCGCGACTGGCGTCGTCGTCACTGCCCGCACTGGCCCGGCTGGGCACCCGCGACAACGATGATTTCTCGCTCGCGCTGATCGACGGCTGGGCGACGGTGCTTGACGTGCTGACTTTCTACCAGGAAAGGCATGCGACCGAGGCCTATATCGGAACCGCGACCGAACGCTTTTCGATCAACGAAATAGCGCGGTTGATCGGGTATCGCCTGCATCCGGGATCGGCCGCCGAAACCGATGTCGTGTTCCAGATGGAGGACCCGCCGGGCGCCGAGCCGGATGTGGAAAAACTGACCATTCCCGAAGGCACCCGGATCCAAAGCCTGCCCGGCCCCGATGAAGACGCGCAGGTGTTCGAAACGCTGGCCGATCTGAACGCCCGCGTTGCCTGGAACAGGATGCGGCCACGCCAGAACAGGCGTGTTGCGGTGGATGCGGGCACCGCAAAAGGAACCTGGCTTGCTGGTCAGGCCACGGGGTTGGTGCCGGGGGACGCGGTCGTAATCGTCCATCCGGACCGGTTGGTTGCTGCGTCAGATCTATGGGCGTTCCGACGCCTGACCAGGGTCGAACCCGATGCCGATCTCGACCGCACCCGGATCGAGTGGGAGGATGCGGTGAGCGGGATAAGCCCTGTTGGCGAACCCGCGCCCGTCCACAAGGTCTTTGCGCTCAGACGGCAGGCCTCGCTCTTTGGGTATAACGCGCCCCTTCCGGCAATGCTGCACGAGGACACCCGCGAAGCCTTTGGCTATACGGACGCAACCGGTGGTGTACCTGCCAATACGCCCTCTCCGATCATCGGTGACATTGGTGATTTCGGCGACTGGGATTTTTCCTATCAGCAATCAGATGCCCGGATCGTTCTCGACACGGTCCACAAGGAATTCGTCAAGACCGGCTGGGCGGTGATGACCGCCCCTGGCGTCGCACCCCAGCTTTATCAGATCGACAGTTCCGAAACGGATGCCGAGGCACGCTATGGGATCAGCGGGCGTGCCACCGCATTCGACCCCGATCTTTCTGGCTGGGTCGCGGAGTTCGCTGGGACATACCGCCGGGTCACGATCTATGGCGGCAGCGAAGAACTGGAGTTGGCCGATGCGCCCGAGCGTACATTCCTCGTCGGTACGACAGTCGCGCTCGACACGAAGATCCCCGATCTGCCCGAAGACCGGGTGGTGTCCCTCAAGGGGCGCCGTGCGCAAGTCGAGATCGCTGCATCCGAACTGACGGTTCAGCGCCTTGATGGCAGCACGGATGACCTGCCCCGAGACACCCGGATGACCGTTCTGCTGGTCCTGTTCTTCCCGCTGTTTCCGTTCTTCGGAGGTTGGCTGATGACCGATCCTGACGGAAAGCTTGCTTTTGCCTGGTCCTGGGTCTGGGATTTCCGCATCGTTCCTGCGGATGCCAACACGCCGACGATCACCCTGCGAAACGAGGTGGCGGAAATCGATCAATCCGATCCCCTGCGTACGGTGCTGACTCTCAAATCCACCATCTTCCAACCTTTGGATCGGGCCAGCACGGTGATCCACGGCAATGTCGCCCGTGCCTCGCACGGCGAAAGCGCATCGGAAATTGTTGGCGCGGGCAACCCAGCCCAGCCGTTCCAGCGGTTCGCCCTTAAACAAGCGCCGGTTACGCATCTGGTGGCTTCGACCGAAAACGGTGTGGCCTCGACATTGAAACTCCGGATCGACGGGGTGGAATGGCAGGAGGTGCCGGATCTCTATCAGCGCGGCGCGACCGCGCGGGTGTTTGCAACGACCTTGTCAGATACCGGCGACACGACGGTGCGCTTTGGCGACGGGGTATCGGGTGCACGCCCGCCTGCAGGCCGCGACAACATCGAGGCAGAATACCGCAAGGGGCTGGGAAGGGCTGGCAATCTGCGCGCCGGTCAGCTTTCGCTTGCCATCGACAAGCCATTGGGCCTCAAGGAGGTCGTGAACCCCTTCGCCGCAACGGGCGGGTCGGATGCCGAAACCGAAGACGCCGCCCGGCGCAACGCGCCAATCTATACCCTGACGCTGGGGCGCGTGGTGTCGATCACCGATTACCGGGATTTCGCGCTTGGCTATCCGGGGATCGCACGCGCCGACGCACGCTGGATCTGGCAGGGCGAGACCCGCCGCATCGTGGTGACCGTTGCAGGAGATGACGGTGCTGCGGTGCCCCAGACCGGCCCCTTGTTCAAGGCGCTCAGGGATGCCTATCGCGAATATGGCGATCCGCTGGTGGAGTTTGACCTGCTGTCCTTTCAGTCCGCCAAATTCCGCCTTGGGTTCAAGGTTGCCGTGGACCCCGCGTATGAGACTGAAACGGTGCTCGAAGCGGTCGAAACCGCCCTGCGCGCGGCCTATGCATTTGGCAACCGGGATTTCGCCCAGCCGGTCGCGCTGGCTGATGTCGCGGCCAAAGCCCATGAGGTGGCAGGCGTCGTTGCAGTGGATATAGACCGGCTTTACCGCGAAACGGGCCCGCAATCCGAGGTCACCGACCATATGTTGCTTGAATCCCGTACAGGCCGTTCGAACTCCGAAGGGACTCTGTTCGCGGCCGAGATCCTGACCCTTTCGGATGCGCCCTTCGATCTGTTGGAGGTAATGTCATGACCCGGATCACACCCGAGGCGCTCTATGGGCTCATGCCTGCGATCTACCGGATCAAGGACGCCAACGAGGGCGAACCCCTGCACGCCCTGGTCTCGGTTCTCGCCCGCGAAGGCGCGGTGGTCGAAGAGAATATCGAGCAGCTTCTCGATGACCTTTTCATCGAGACCTGCGCCCCTTGGGCGGTGCCCTATATCGGCGGGATCGTCGGGTACAAGCCGCTTCATTCCGTCGAGGGGCTGACTGCGGGCAGCCGGGCCGAAGTCGCCAACACCATCGCTTATCGCCGCCGCAAGGGCACCGCCGCAGTGTTGGAACAACTGGCCCGCGACGTGACCGGCTGGCCCGCCAGCGTGGTAGAATACTTCCAGCGCGTGGCCTGCTGCCAGCACATGAATGTCACCCGGCCCGAGGTCCGGACCACCGCTGATCTGCACAACCCGCTGGACCTGGAAAAGCTGGGCACGGCGTTCGACATGGTCGCCCGGTCGGCAGACGTGCGTTCGATCACCCAAAGCCCCGGACGCCAAAGCATCGGCGGGCGGCATAACCTGCCCAATATCGGGATCCATCTCTGGCGTTTGCAGGCGATGCGGCAAACGGATGTGCCGACGACCCCGGTGGGGGCAGATGGTCGGCGGTATCTGTTTGATCCGCTTGGAGCGCCCCGACAACTAACAAACCGGCAAGAGGCCGAACGTGAGATCACTGCGCTTGCCGGACCTGTGAACGTGCCCGGCGCAGTGACCCGTCGCATGCTGAACGCGCGCCCATCTGCGTGGGTCCGGGGCACGGAGCCGGGCGGGCTCAAAGCCTTTGACATTTTCATCGATGGCGCGGCGCTGAGCAGTGACGACATCGTGGCCTGTGACCTGTCCGATGACGGAGCGGGCTGGAACCATTCGCCCCACGCCGCCGATCCGGTCGGAAGCAACCGACCGGTGCGCGTCGACCCGGAGCTGGGGCGGATCGCCTTTCCAGAGCCGCCCGACGGCGAGGTGCGGGTAAGTTTCCACACCGCCTTTCCCGCCCCCATCGGCAGCGGCGAATACAACCGCGCAAACAGCCTGCCCCCGCCTGACGGCGCAGGCACTCTGATCTCCTATCCCAATGGCACGCACGCGAACTTGCAGGCCGCGCTGAACGCCATCGGCCCCGAAGGCGGCATTGTCGAGATCACCGAGAACGACATTTACACCGCGCCCGCCACGATCACCGCCACCGAGGGCGCCGAGATCGGGTTGCGCGCCGCTGACGGGGTCCGCGCCATCCTGCGTGGGTCCGCCCCCATCGAAATCAGCGGGGCAGAGGACAGCCGTGTCACGCTGAATGGTCTGGTTCTGGACGGATGCCCGCTGCATGTGCTGCCTGATGGTGACGACGTTTCGCTTGCCTCGGTCGACCTTGCCCATGTCACGCTGATCCCGGGACTGTCCTTTACCGCCGCCGGACGGCCCGCCACCCCCGGCGCCGAGAGCCTGCGACTGGAAACAACGGGCGTGGAATTGGGCATCTACCGATCGATCCTGGGCCCGATCCGGATGACGGACACGACAAACCTTGAAATGGAAGACAGCATCGTGGACGCCGCCTTGGATGATCCCGCCGACAGCGCCGAAGGGCTGGCCATTGCCGGGCTTGGCGGCGAGGACACCGCCGCTGGTGCGCTGACCATACTCACCTCGACAGTGATCGGGCGCGTCTTTGCGCGAGCGCTGCCGCTGGTTTCGGATGCGATCCTGTTTGCCAGACCGGCAAGCCCCGATGCGGCACCGATCCGCGTGCAGCGGCGTCAGGAAGGATGCCTGCGGTTTTCCTATGTGCCCCATGGTTCGATCACGCCGCGGCGGTTCCGATGCCAGCCACAGCTGGCCATCGACGACGCCATCGCAGCCCGCGAGGCTGATCTTGGCGGCCCGGTGCCACAGGTTGAACGCGAGCTGATCCGCGCCCGCATTTTACCTTGGCTGGTGCCGTCCTTTACCGCGCTGTCGGCAAGCGCACCCGCCTATGGCCAACTGAGGCGCAGCGCACCCGCGCAGATCCGCAAGGGTGCCTCGGACGAGAGCGAAATGGGCGTCTATCACATGTTGTACGAGCCACAGCGCGAAACGAACCTGCGCATCCGGCTTGATGAATACCTCAGATTCGGCCTCGAGGCGGGGCCGATCTTCGAAACCTGAACCAGGAGGGAACCAAAGATGAGCGGCGACTACAGCAAGGACAGTTTTGAAGCGCTGCGAGACTTTGCCGGGGTATTCCTGCAGCAGGGTCGCCCGGTGCTGGACTCGGACTGGAACGAGATGGTGAAGCTGCTTGAGCGGCGCATCCGCGCGGGCACCGTGGACACCATCGGCCGGGCGGTGGTGCCGCTGGAAACGGAAAACGGCTTTCATATTCGTCACGGAACGGACGGGCTCGAAATTGGGCTCGGGCGGATTTACCTTCATGGGATGCTGGTCGAAAACCACGGGCCAGCCGATTTCGCCGCCAGCGGCGAGGCTGGGCTGGACGCGCCGGTCTTTGATCGCGGCACCGGAGACGAGATCACCGATCCTCTGGGCGTGTTCGACGAAATGGTTTCGCCGCTTGAAGGCTATCTTGCCTATGAGGCCCAGCCCTATTGGCCGACACCCGAAACCCTGCCCGAGGACGGCGGGCCGTACCTTGCCTATCTTGTCGGCTGGCAGCGCGAGGTGACGCCGGTCAAGGATCCGTCGCTGCTTGACCCCGCACTTGGCGGCGTCGACAGCGCGACGCGCTGGCAGACGGTCTGGCAGGTGCGCCTGCTGGGCGGCATCGGCGACGGCGCGACCTGCGCGACCCCCGAAGAAGACCTTATCGGCTGGGATGCGGTCATGGCCCCCTCGACCGCGCGTCTGACCACGAACACGGCCGATGTAGACACGCCCGAAGACCCCTGCCTGGTCCCCCCGACCGACGGCTATACCGGGCTTGAGAACCAGTTTTACCGGGTCGAAATCCACAGCGTCGGCCAGCTCGGCACTCAAGAGGACGCATGGTTCAAGTATTCGCGTGAAAATGCGTCGGTCGCAGCAGCCATCGAAAGCTTTGGCAGCCCGGCGAACACGATCATCGTGCGCACGCTTGGCCGGGACGATCTGTTGCGGTTCCATGAAGGCAGTTGGGTCGAGATCACCGACGATCACCGCGAATTCAACCATCAATCGGGGCAGATGCTGAAAGTCACCAAGGTCAACGAGGATACCCGCGAGATCGAGCTTTCGGGCACGATTGATGCCGACCTGATCCCAACCGATGCCGGTGGCGACACCACCAGAACGCGTCATTCAAGGCTGATCCGGTGGGACCAGCATGGGACGATCCGGCAGCAGGACGCCGCCGGGAACTGGATCCCCTGGTGGGATCTCGACGCTGATAACGGCAGCGCGCCCGACGGGGTGATCCCGGCCCCGCCCGCTGGCACGGTCCTGCTGTTGGAATCGGGGATCACAGTAGAGTTTTCGACGGGCACAGGTCCGGGCCGTTACAGAGAGATGGACGCCTGGAGTTTCTGGGCCCGTACCGCAGGCACCCAGATAGAACCGCTGTCCAACGCGCCCCCCGATGCCGTTCAGCGCCATTACACCCCGCTGGGGATTGTCACCTTCCCGGATGTGCCGGTAGACGATTGCCGCACCTTCTGGCCCCCGGAAATCGTGCCTGGCGAGGGGTGCGCCTGTTCGGTCTGTATCACGCCCGTGTCACACAATTCCGGCAGCCTCACCATTCAGGACGGTATCGACCAAGTGGCCGAACAGGGCGGCGGGACCGTCTGCCTGGATCCCGGTCGCTACAGTCTGAGCCAAACGATCACGATGGAAAACCTCTATGGCGTGACGCTCAAAGGTCATGGCATCACCACTGTGCTGGACTATCGCGGCGCAACAGACAGCGCGATCGAGATCACAACCAGCATCGACGTCCGCATCGTGGATCTTGCCATCCTTGTCGAACCGGAAAGTGCCGGATCGACCGCCGCGGGCCCGGCACCAGCCCATGGTCTGACCGCGCGCCACACCGCCACTCTGGCGCTGCGGCGCCTCGCCATCGTTATCGGCGCTACCGGGGACGAACGGCAGGATCACGGGATCGAGCTCGAAGGTTTGGTTCTTGCCGCCAAGATCGAAGAATGCCTGGTGGCCGCGCCTTTTGCGCTGGGCTCACTTGCCGCAATCGAAGGGCTGTCCAAAAGCGCCGCCGCCGCAGAAGCGGATGACCTACCGGGATGGCTGGCCCTGGGCGAGGTACGCCTGCTCGACAACGTGTTCTTTTCCGGACGCACCGCCGTCCGCCTGGGCGGGCTTGCCTTTGGGATGTCACCGACGATCATCGCCTGCAATCTGCTGACGGGTATCGAATCCGGTGTCGCCCTGGACTGGGCCGAGATGCCCACCGGCGGCACATCACTGGACAGCAACAGCATCTTGTCCAGCGGCCACGCCGCGATCGTCGGCGTCAACGAATTGCGGGTAGAGAACAACACGCTCAGCGGCGGCCCGACAGGCGGCGACGGACTTTTGCTGATCCCGAACGTCGTGCCCCAAGCGCCCCTTTCGGCGCAGGTGATCGGCAACCGCATCTCGGATCTGGGGGGCGTGGGGCTGCGGATCAGTGCCAATTACGACCGCTTGCTGATCAAGCGGAACATGATCCGCAATTGCGCTCTGGCGGGTATCAAATCCGAAGAAGGATATCTGGGGCGTCACCTTTCCCTTGAGGACAATGTGATCAACAACATCCCGGGCGCGCCGAACGGTGCGGGGGCTGCGGGCATCGCCATCCTTGGCGTTCTCGAAGGTCAGGCGCGCGGCAACTCGATCAGCCTGATCGGCGCCCAGATGCCCGACGGGTCCTTGAATGCCGGGATCGCCATGCAGGGGATCGTCGCCATGGCCATCGAAGGCAACGCGATCTACCAAATCGGCCCAGACAGCCCCGAAGCCCAGGCATGGGGTGTCGTTGTGCGCCCGCCCCTGTTCCAACTGGGGGTGACCGGCAATCGGATCGACGGCGCCGCGACGCAGACCGACGAAGCCAACGCGTGGCAGGCGATCGAGATCGGTCTTGCCGAGGATATCGAGGCGCTTGGCGAGGGCGCGGACCTGCCCAGCTCGTTCACCGGGGTCGAAACCTCGATTCCCGGAGCAGGCGCCGAAGCGATGGCCTTTGCCGAGGTCGACGGCACCCTCTATGCGATCTCGCGGGTGGATGCCCGCGCGGTCGTGCCGTCGCGCCCGGTCCAGGTGTCGGTCACTGGCAATCAGGTGATGCACTTTGCCCCTTCCCTTGCGCCACCCGTCGCCATCGCGGTGCGCGGGACAGCCGCCGTCGATCTCAGTCACAACCAGCTTGATCTGATGGGCGGGTCCAACTTGGCCGCGCAAGTCGCGGTGTCGTGCAACAGGATCACCGCCAGTTCCAACTCGATCCGCCACCGGCGCGACGACGGGCTGTCGCTGCTGCTGTTCGCGGGCGCTACGACGCCCATCGGCAACATCACATCTGGCAATATCCACATCGCGCCGGGCGGGCTTCAGCCGCCATTCGATGCGCTGAACATCTTGAATGCCTGACCCGCAACAGGAGGGAACGAGAAATGGCAGACAAAATTGCAAAACTTGGACGCGAACGCAGCCTGCAGACGCTGGCCCAGCGCCTTTTCGTGATCGACGGGCCGGACGCGACCGCAAAACTCCGTCACGCCGAAGCAGCGCTCTTGCGCGCCAATCCGGATCTTGCAAAAGCCGACGGGTTTTCCTCGGGCAAGCCAGTGGTCGTGCCGGGCGATATTGGACTGGCGGCAACCGACCGGATTGAAAAAGCCCGGGAAAGCGCGTCGGGATTGCTTGATGAAACGGGTGTGCGACTTGATCTGGCAAGCAAGGCGTTTGCCCAGCGCTTTGACACCGCCGGGCGCGGAGACGCGGCCAAACTAGAGAAAATTGCAGACCGCACCTTTGTCCAGAAACTGCAAAAAGCCCTGCCCGAGACGGCCGCTATCCTGCCCAAGACGCGCGAGACGCTGGGCAAACGCGCCGAAGAGGGTAAGGATCGCGCCGAGCGGTTCAGTAAATCCATCGCCGAAGCACAGGAAAAGCTGGCCGCCCTGCGCGCCTTGGCCGAGCGCCAACGCTAAAGCGTTACGCCCCCTCTTTGGGCGGGATGCAGATCTTAGCCAGTGCGCGAATGGATTTTCAAAAAAGGTATTGTCACGATGGCGCGACGATCGGCCTGACGGCAGCTATATGCACCGCATCTTTGCGAACCTCATCCGTCCGTTTCGATCCCATGTCTTGTCTCTTTTGGTGCCGCAAATACGAACAAACGAACGGCACCAAACCACAACACGTCCAACGGCTATGAACGATTGACGAGGTCAGTTGCGCGTTTGACGCTGGCAAGTGGGACACTGGCAGCGCGCGCGACCGCCTTGGGGTCAAAGTCATCGCCATCAGACTTCATTTGATCCTGAACCATCGCCACCAACCAGCTGGGGATGCTTGTGTCGGGTTCCATCACCTGTGGTTCCGGCGTCCGCGGCTGCGACCCGCGCCTTAACCTGTGTGCGAGATCACGAACTTGGTCACGAAGGTCTATGATCTGCGGTTGAAGCTGTATTTCGAACTCGGGCATGTCCCTGGCAATCGACTCCAGGATGACCGGAAAGCTCTTGGTCTGCCCCCCAAGCAAATCGCCCAGACTATCATCCGCAGTAATCGAATTGGTACTGCGCGCGATTTGGCGGGCAATTGCCCGTTTGATGGCGGGATAGAGCTTCTGTCGGCTTGGGGCTGCCTCAACCCCGAGCGCGGGCGCGTCCTTGTTCACCAAACTGGCGACGTCCTGATCCCAGACCGACCACGCCCCATCGGCATATGATGAATTGGCCGCAGACTCGAGCCATGAACCCGGCGCGATAAGCTCGGGCAGGTCAAGACTGGCCCGGACAAGGCTGTTCAGCCCGCTCCGCAGCATCGGCGGGAAGCTCAAAGGAAGATACCCCTCAAGCGTTGTGCCAAAAGCCCTGGACGCCGCCGCGTTCAAATCATCGATGGATTTAGGCATGCCGCCTTCTTCGCGTTCCTGTGCCAGAAGCAGAAGGGCGATGACGTCAACCGACCCTTCAAGCAGCCGCCACAGGTTCTTCAGCACCTGCCGTTCGAGTCTTTCGCTTTTCTTCGGGCCAAGAAAATGCGCATGCGCGCCAATCAATCCATGAAACGGATGCCCGAACTTACCATAGATTGCCTCGCGTCGAAGATCATCAGACAGAAGATCCAGCCGCATGCCCAGACCCTGAATCGCAGCGTCAATATGCTGAGTGAACTTGTCATCCGGATTGTACCCCTCGTTGCGGCGGCACATATCGACGCTTGCGGCGGACAGCCTGGGCCGGGTCTCATACGGCACGAAGACCAGAGTGTCGAACTTCTTTCGGGCCAGCAAGATGGGCAACGACACCGCGTGCGTGTCTTCGAAATGGGAAAGGATATAGTTTCCGGGATCAAGCCTGGCTGAAAAAACGACCCAGCCTTCAGAGGTATTACCCTGAACCCTGTCGGGTTCGAACCGGGTGACCAGCGTACCATCTTCTTTGAACAGCGCGAGGGATTGGGCCGGCCGAATACCTGACTGATCGCCGTCACCGGTCGAGCGAACAAGGATCATCAGAAGCGGATCATCAGGACCGGCGGCGGGATTGTCCCATGTCGCGCGACGGCTGAATTCATAGCCTGCAGCCTGAAGGAATTCATGAGTGTTTGCGGTATCACTTGACGGCATGGCGGAATGACGTCGCGGGATCGGGATTTCCTTCTCGTCGTCCTTTTCGTGCAGGAACACGATATCATCGCCGATCTCGCCCAGTCGTTCAGCCCGCACCGAGTAAATCCCGGGCGGCAAACCCAGTGTTATCTTGCCAAAAGCCTGACCGACCTTAAGACCGTGGCCGTCAAAGACTGTAAGCCGGGTGTCATAATCGCAGCCGCCGACATAATCGTCGACGGCCTTCAGTTCGATCTTGGGCGGCAGCAGGAGGTTGTCAGAATGTGTCATGTTTACCCTCCATCGCCGGAAGAAAAACGAAAGCCCGCTGCTGGTCGTTTCCGTCGTCGATCAGCAGGTACATCGCATTCGGTTCAAGGTTCACCTTCCACGGCCCGGTAGATGTGTCGCCATCCCGAAGGGGATTGGCATCGGCATCAACCAACCGGACAGGGCCGACGCGCGCGTCACTGAAACGGATCTCAAAATTGGTCTGGTCACCAGCGGCGGGGCTGATCGGCTTGGTATCGCCACCCGCCGCCCCAAAGACCACATCGTCCGAGAAGAGAGTCGGCGAGCGGCGCGGAATCTGGCGGCGGCTCTTGCCGTCGGCCAGTTGCGGAACCCGGTATTCCAGATGATCCCAGAGCGTTTCAGCACCGACTCCTCCGCCTGCCCTGCCCGACCCCTTCTGCAGCCCTTCAAGCAGCGCAGTGGTGAAATAGCCATGCACTTCGGGTTCGGCATCCTCAGGGGCGTCATCCAGTTGTCCTTCAAAGGCGCGGCGCATGGGCTCGGCTGCGAAATAGACCATCTTGTTGACGTGGTCGAACCCATCGAGCGGCGTGGTGCACCCCACGGTGCTATTTATCGCCCGCACCTTGATCGCAGGGACCCGGCAGCAATCGAGGAACATCACGATTTCCTGGAACGGCATACAGGTCTGTACCACATTCGGATAACTGTCTGCATTCAGCGCAGCGTGGGGCATCGTCTGCGACCATTGCGGCAGGCAAAGCGATTGATCGTATGTGACCGCATCCGCACCAACAACCGACTGGCCATGACCTGAAAAGAAGAAATAGAACCGCCTTCCACCGCCAGCATCGCGCGCCATCGTCCACAGCTCATCCAGAACAAGATCGACAGTCATCTGGGTCAGCGCCATCGGGTCGCCCTGAGACGTGATCAACCGGCAGTGATCGGGGTCCAGCCCTCCTCCGGTTTCCTGATCAATCAGCCAGGCGTGAAACAGTTTGGCATCACGCACCGCCCCCCTAAGATTGCGCCCGTTCTTGCCATAGCGGGGATAGTCGTCGATCCCCACCACGATGGCATAATCTCTGGGTTGCGGATTGGTCACGAACGATCCTAAGCAGTGCTGACAAGATGGGTGAGAGACGCGCGGGTCAAATCGTCATTGTCGAAATCGCCGTGTTTTTTCGATGTGCTCTTGAGGCCCTCTGAAGCACCTGACGCGGTGACCGAAAGCACCACGCGATCTTCACCCGCAGCCATAAGCCAGCCTGCCGTTTCGACCAGGAAAGCAGCACCGAAAGGCGCTGTGCCTGTCCAGAAACGCTGCATGCCCGCGATGGGCATGTCGGCCTCGTCTTCGAGCACGCCGGAAATCAGGTAAAGCAGCGAGCGGGTGTAAACCATTTTCACAAGGTGGTCGCCCTCTTCGAAGGGGTTGCTCATCGTGAACATGCGAAAAGCCTCGAACCGATCGGGGTGTTTCACAATCTCAACATACATAAGCTGCGTGACACAGGCAGGCGCCAGAAAGGCAATGTTCCGGATCTTCGGCAGCGTACCCGCGGCAGCCGAAGCCCTCAGCATGTGACAAATCGCGATCGAACCAGCGCTGTGCCCGACAAGATCAACCTTGAAATCAGGATTTGCGGCCTGATGCGCCGCGAGCCGTTCCAGAAAATACGTGCCCGGATGCGAACTTTCGCCGATTACCGGCCCGTTGGGCAGCCACATTTCGGCGGCAACATCTTTCATCCGGCTCCATGTCCAGGCACCGAAATCAGCCAAATAGAATTCGCGCAAAATCTCTTCGATGACGGTGGGGTAAAGCCCATGATCGCGCTTTTGCATATAGCGCTTGATCACGTGGTACGTGATCTTGGCCAGATATTTCGCGACCTGGTAAAGCGAAAGGCCCCGCCCGTCTTCGTCGCGCAGTTCCTGATCCACCTCAGGTTCAAGATGGGTGTCACCCGCAAGCTCGGAGAAGTCCGAGTCGGCAAGCTCGGCATCACCTTGAAGCTCAAGCAGGTATTCCATTTCCATCTCACCGAGGGCGAATTCAAGATCCGCCTCATCCAGCGCGGCAGCACCATCGCGGGCAGTGGCATCGAAGTCTTCGAACTTCTCGATACGCGACAGTTCGGCCTCGATCTCGACCATCGTCATGGGTTCGCCCGGGCCACGGCCCGAGATGTCGGCGCCCAGACGCTTGGTGAGCTGGCGAAAGGCATAGCGGACGAGCTTTTGAAACAGTTTCGTTTCGTTAATTCGCAACAGATTGCGGCTCAGGGTCTCAATAAGACCAGTTTCCCAGATAAACGTAACAGCATGCGCGCCGCCCGCTTCAAAAACCGGCTGCATTGAGCGCGCGATGGTCGCCCCCTTGCCCTCGTTCACGAGCCCTCCATGAAAATGCACGGCAAGCTTGCTGGCACCCGTTTCGGAAAGATGTTCGAACAAAGCGTCGATATCGGCAGGCGTCGTATGAAGGTTGCCGCTTGGTTTGAACGTGCCTCGTGGGCCTACATTTATGTAATTCAGTTTTGAAAATGTCATATTGTCCTCATACGGGAAGATGAAAAAGCGAAGACACAATCCCTCTATGCGAGAGTAGCAAACCAATCGATTTGTTCAAAGTCAGAATTTTCTTAGGAATCTGCTGATCGTGTTTTGTTAAAACTGGGCTTCTTCTGTCTTCGGCTGAAAGCTTCAGGTGCGCCTTATACTTGGTCTCCATTTGACGCTTGGCCTTCAGACTGACGGAAGTGGCAGCCAAGAAATGCATCGGTCAACACCGCTAAGAACGGTCCAAATGATGCAATTTGAATATATTTTTATTTTAGACAGGAAATCATGGCGCAGACTGGTTAGTTCGAAACGGCTCGCAAAGCCAAAACCTACGATTAGCTGTTCACAAATCATATATCCCAACTGCGCCCAATGCGTTCAGGGGCAAATCTGAGTAACTCGTGCCCCCAGACCCCAGTCAACTACTGTGCCTGATTGGCGCAGGATTTGCGGCGCGCAGCACCCCCTCGGTTATCAGGCCTGTTGGCTTGGAATCCTTTTTTGCATTGGCTTGTCTCTCGGCAGGTAAGTGCCTAGTGCTGGGGTGTCGGAATTTCCGAAGTTAGCATGAGACCGAGCGAAGCTTAGATGCCCACCAGCTCCCCTTCAAATGTCACGGGCTATGCTGCTGCATGGACCATCGTGTTGGTCTGGTCGTTCTGGCTGATCGTAAGCCGTGTTGCCAATCAAAGTGGGCTGACGATCTATGATCTGGCCGCGATGCGCTATGGTCTGGCGTCGGTGGTGGCATTGCCCCTTTGCCTTTACTACAAGCCTTGGCGGGGGCTTCGCCTGACGCAGGTCGCCCTGCTCTCGTTCATTTTGGGGCCGGTCTATATCCTCACTGTGTTTTCAGGGTTTCTCTATGCGCCCGCAGCTCATGGGGGGATATTCATGAACGGGGTGCTGCCTCTGATCAGTATCCTTTTCGGGCTTCTCCTGTTTCGCGCGCTGCCCAGGTTTCAGCAGGTTCTGGGCGCGGCCCTGATCCTTGTCTCTGCAATCGTGCTGGCATGGGACACGAGCGTGACCAACCATCAGGATGCATGGATCGGTGATCTGCTCTTTGTGATCGGGGCAATCTTTTTCTCGTCTTACATCATCTTGTCAGAGCGTTGGAAGCTGAGCGCGATGCAAATCATCTTTTGCGGGACAATCGTTAACGCCGTCCTGTATCTGCCAGTCTGGGCGCTTTGGCTGCCCTCGGGTCTGTCTGATGCGCCTTTGGGTCCGTTATTGCTGCAGGCTGTTTATCAAGGCTTTGTGCCAAATCTTCTTGGTCTTCTCTTCATCGCCCATGCCTCGCGGACGATCGGAAATGGCAACACCTCTGCCATCCTTGCCGCGGTGCCGGGTGTGGGCGCCATTTTGGGCGCTCTGATCCTGAGCGAGAGCCTTGGCCTGATCAGCATCTCGGCGCTGGTGCTCTTGACCGTTGGATTGTTGATAAGCGTGCACAAAAGAAAACTGCCGCCAGCCTGAATTCCGATTTCATTTATCGAAGGCACCAACTTCACTGACGGTGCCAAAGTGATCGAGGCCAATGAAACCTGCGTTGCCTGAAACAGCTTATTCTCAAATCACAGAACAAAGGACGGCCGCATGTTCAGAACCCTACTCGGGGACGTGTTTTGAGCGGGTCGCTATGATGTCACCCCCCAAGAACCCTATCGGCCCCGACGCCGAAACACGAACCGGCACAGGTAAAACCGGCGACGCCGATACAGCAGCGACCCGCCGACACAACTGTCGAGATAGAACTTGAACCTTTCCTCACCGACAATATCGATGGCCTGTTCCCGGTTGGCCCTCAGCCCTTTGGCCCATTCGGCCAGCGTGGTGCCATAATCTTCGGGGCGGTTCTCCATCGACATCAGTTCCAGATGCGGATGCGCTGCTTCGACCACTTCGGCGATTTCGGGCAAATCGCTTTCGGGAAAAATCTCGTGGATGCGGTTCATGTCCCGTTCGACTTGCCCGGCATCGCCCCAGGTCATCGTCTGCAGCGACAGCCGTCCGTCGCGCGTCAACCATTCGGCACACCGCCGAAACAGCTCGGAATAGACGTCCAACCGCTCTTCCCGAGTCATGCCCGGTTTAACAAAATGCTCAAAAGCGCCGACACTGACGATTGAATCGTAAGGTTCCTCGGGGTGGTGGTGCTCATAGCTTTCCAGAGCCGCGGACACATTGGGAAGCCCGAGTGACGAGATGTATTTCTGCTGAAGCGGGCTAAGCGTGAGACCATGCGCCGAACCTGCACCGCGCAGTTCAACTGCGGATTTCAGAAGCGTGCCCCAGCCGCATCCGATATCAAGCATCCGGTGGCCCTTTTCGACCCCTGCAGCATCCAGATGGTAATTGATCTTATCGGCCTGCGCCTCGTCCAGTGTCATGTCGGAGCGGGTAAACCGGGCCGCAGTGTAGGTCATGCTTTTGCCAAGCCACAGCGCGAAGAAATCGGCCGGCATGTCATAGTGAAACTCGATGGCGTCGCGAGAAGCGCCGGAATTCGTTTCGGTCATAAGAACCTCCCCTTAGGCCAGCGCGTTCATTTGCTGCGTGATACTCGCAACGGTCGTGTCGAAATCCAGAAAATCATCGGGTAACGGGATACCTGACTCGGTCTCCAGCTGATCGATAAGGGCAACTCCACCAATCGAATCTATACCCAGTGTTTCCACCGTATCAGCGCCCGTGATCGTGCCTGTCACCAGATGTGCAGGCAGTTCTTCGTTCTTGGCCAGTTCGCGCAGAACGCCAATCACACGTTCTTCGGTCCAATTCGCACTGCTCTGCTGAGTCATCAAACCAATCCTTCCCTGTAAAGCGCCGCCGCCTTCTGGCGCATGAGTTTCCCGCTTGAGGTGCGCGGCAGGCGCCCCCCTTTCACGTTTCTTATGACATCGACCTGCAGGCCCAGTTCCTTGGTGACCGCAGCGGCCACGCTTCGGACCTGTTCATCGCCCCAGTCGCGGGATTCAACAAGCAGGACAATTTCTTCTTTGCCGATATCCGGGCGTTGACTGGCAAACGCTGCCGCCCGGCCGGTTCTAAGGCCCAAAGCATCCTCGGCGATGGCTTCGACAACAGTGGCGGGAAAGCTCTCGGCACCGCGTTTCAGCACGTCTTTCGTACGTCCCGTGATATAGATCCGCCCGGCCGTTTCAAATCCCAGATCGCCGGTGTCAAACCAGGCCTCCGGCGCAAAACTATCCAAACCCAGATACCCTTGCATCACCGACGGCCCCCGCACCATGATCTGACCTTGGGTCCCGGTCGCAACAGGTGATCCAGCCTCATCCACGATCTGCAATTCCATGTCGGGCAAGGGTGGGCCGCAAGAAATGAATCCGTTCTGCTCTGACCAAGGCTCGCCCGGAATGCCGCATGAAATGCCGACCACGGTTTCCGCCATGCCATACGTGGGTTGCAGAACGCCTTGGGCCAACCCTGCATCGGCGTAAGTGTCCTCAAATCCCTTGAGGATCGTGGGGAACACCATTTCGCCGCCGATCCAGGCATAGCGCCAAGAACTGAGGTCAATGTTCTGCGCTTTCCTGCGGGACAGCAGTTTGAGAGCGGTCGGGGGGGCGGTCGAAATCGTGCCGCCAAACCGCGAGATCGTTTCCAGCCACGCAGTCGGGCGGCGCACGAAATGATCCGTTTCCATCAGAACAATATCGGCGCCACGGCTGAGCGGCAGCAGAACCGCCATCAATCCCATGTCGTGGTACAGCGGTGCCCAGGACACCATACAGTCAGCGCTGGTCAATTCCGTTCGCTCGGCGATGGCATTCAGATTGGCCATCAGCTGGCCAAATCGAACGACTGCGCCCTTGGCGCCTCCGGTGCTGCCGGACGTGAACTGGATAAAGGCCATATCGTCCGGACCGCGCCCAGCGATCAATGCGTCAGGGTCGCTGGTTTCATCTACCTCTGCGTCCAACGCGGGTAGTTCCAGAACGTCGACTGTGCCAGCCAGAACGTCGGGCAACTCAGCGCCAGCCCCTTTGAGCAAAAGCTTTGGCTGCAGAACCGACCAGACATCATCGACCCTAAGCTGCGATCGCTCGGTGTTCGAGCGCCCGGCAAAGGAGGGAAGAACACAGAACGTGGCCCCTGCGGCCCAGCACCCGAACATCGCGGCAACTTGGTTTTCCCCTTCGGTCAACCACATTGCAACGCGATCACCGGGTAAAACGCCCTGTGCTTTCAGAAGTTCAGCGATCAGAGCGCTGCGTCCAGCGATGATCCTACCGGGAACTTCCCGACCTTCAGGACAGGATTTTCCAACAAATCTGAAGTTTTCTGGCCAGATGAAATTCATGTGGTGTGGTCTTTGCCCTGCGATCCAAAATCCAATCGAGCTTGCTCGAAAACTGGCGCGGGTTCAATGGACGTTCCGACGCAGCGCACAGAGAGGTCACTCCGCCGAGCAAAGTCGCCCCGTCGCACGGTCTGTTTCATCCGTTACGGCATCTAGCGCGGATTGGAGGTTCGCGCGCAGTGTTTCAGCTTCCGTTTCATCGATTGAACGCGGGATGCTTACGGTCCATTCCTGACAGCGGAACACGCCGCGTGTCCACAAGGCGGGCACCCACATCTGATCCCAGGTCGGCAAGGCGTGAACGCGGCGGGCTGAAAAGCTGACCAGAAAAACTCGTTTCTGAGATGCACGGGCCCACAAAAGTGGAACGTCAGAGGCGACCCGCGCCGGGCCTCGCGGGCCATCGGCGGTGATCCCGATGGAAACACCCTGTCGTATCTTGCCCATCACTTCGCGGGTCAGCGCGATGTGGCGCTTGTGCGACGACATGGAAATTGTCCCAAGACCAAATCGTTCCACCACGCGACCGGCGAGTTGTCCGGCTCGGCCCGTGGATGTAAACGTGCATATTGGCCCAAGTTTCGGATCAAATAAGAAGGGGGCCATCATCAGTCGCTGGTGCCAAAGCACAACAATGACCGGCTCGTTCTGACGCACAGCGTTTTCCATCTCTTCGAACCCGGTGCGGTCCCATTTTGACGTTTTGTACGCGATGCTGATCCATGCGGCCAAAACGGCTTCGACACTACGATTCAACCACGCACTGTCCGCAATTCTTCGTCTGATGCTCATCCAGCCACCTGTGCAACTCATCGCATCACTAAGTATTCCAAGCCGCTACGCAATCCCCTTTCCAGCAGAAGCGACGACGAACAGTGCAATTGCCCCGGGGCGACATGATTGCAACATCCAGCCGGTACCGTGCCAAAAGAAGCTTAAACCGATCAGCTTGCTTGGCGTATGTTTTGGGCAATGCTGGATTTTGGAACCTTAAATCGCAGCCACTGAACACTGAACGCAAGCCCGTCGTTTCGCGAAATCAAGGCCCCGCAGACTCTCCTCATCGATAGCGCCGGCATCAATGCCCCTCTCTGCAGCGTCTTGCGGATGCACATACCAGCGTTGGAAACAGCTCTGGCATGTTTGAATTATCTATACGAAAGTACGCCCTTGTCGCCAAAAGCAAAGCCAATAGCCCCATGACCCAAGATACCCCACTCACAACCCATGATTCCGACGAAGACGTGCGCAACCGCGATATCAAAATCTATGTGAACGGCGATATCGTACATCGCGATGATGCCAAGGTGTCGGTCTATGACAGTGGCTTCATGTTGGGCGATGGAATGTGGGAAGGCATGCGTCTGTATGATGGTGTATGGGCGTTCTTTGACGAACATATGGACCGGCTCTTTAACTCCTGCAAAGCCGTGTCTCTTGATGTCGGCATGGACAAGGCAGGCATTCTTGACGCCTTGACCCAAACTGCCAAGGCCAACGGGATGACCACGGATGTGCATTGTCGCCTGATGCTGACGCGCGGCGTCAAGGTGAAGCCGTTTCAACACCCGTCACTCAGCCGCACAGGGCCGACGCTGGTCATCATTATGGAACACTCCAAACCCGTGGACGGGCTGCACAAAAAGGGCATTCGGCTGGCGACCGTTCCACAAGTGCGCGGATTGCCGATGTCGCAAGATGCGAAATACAACTCTCATTCCAAACTCAACTGCGTGGTTGCCTGCCTTCAAGCCGAACAGGCCGGGGCAGACGAAGGGTTGATGCTGGACCCGCATGGATTTGTGAACACCACCAATGCCTGCAATTTCTTCATCGTGCGCCGGGGTGAGGTTTGGACCTCAACCGGGGATTACTGCATGAACGGCGTCACACGGCAAAAGGTGATCGACCTATGCCGTGCAAATGGCATTCCGGTGTTTGAGAAAAACTATTCGCTGTACGAAGCCTACGGTGCGGACGAGGCGTTTCTAACCGGTACATTTGGTGCGCAAACACCGGTGGCCGAAATTGACGGCAAGCCCATCGGCACGGGTGATCGCCCCGTCATGGCGAAAATCCAAGCCATCTACAAACAGTTGATCCAAGAGAATACCGCAAGTCCCGCAAGTCACTAGGTCGTGTTAACAAACCGGATTCCCACTGACCATTGATCGCGTTTCCACCTGGCATCAGCAATTGAGGCCAGCTTGGCACGAGCTCGATGACGGACGAGACGTGGAAACACGATATCTCTTGCAGGATATGCAGCCGGTTCTGCCTGCCGGGCCATCAGACGCTCAAAACCATGATACGGGCTACCGGTTGTCGCTTTGGTTTCATCGAAAGACGCCCCCCTACTTTGGGGGATCAGACATTGATCAACTCCGGGTGGGTTGCCGCCAAGGGGCTGGGCTCTAAAAACCTGTTACCATTTGCAAAACCGGGGGAACCCCCACAGTATAAGTCTACACCGCGCGTGCGGGTTCATCCGTCAGATAGATCTGCTCAGACGGATCTGGTTATAAATCACCTCCGTGAAGTATTGGAAAAACACAAATGACCACCAAGACCTATCACTTTATCTCTGGTCTTCCACGGTCCGGCTCGACGTTGCTGGGGGCGATCCTGCGTCAGAACCCGCGGTTTTCGGCCGGCATGTCCAGCCCGATTGCCAGCCTGTTCGAAGGGATCGTCAGCCAGGTCTCAGCCGGGACCGAACTGTCGCGCATGGTTGACGGGCCGCAGCGTGAGCGGCTGTTGCGGGGGCTGTTCGATAGCTATTATGCCGACAACCCCTCCGAGGTGATCTTTGACACCAACCGGGCCTGGACGGCCAAGATCCCGGAACTGATGGCCCTCTATCCAGAGGCAAAGTTCATCTGCTGTGTGCGCAATGTGGCCTGGGTGATGGATTCACTTGAACGCCAATTCCGCAGCAAGACGTTTGAGAATACCGGCCTGTTTTCCAACCCTGCCGAACGCGCGACGGTGTATACAAGGACCGAGGCGCTGGCCTCGCCGAACCGCTTGGTGGGTTTCGGCTACCAGGCGCTGCGCGAGGCCTGTTGGGGCGACTATGCCAACCGTGTCGTGATTGTCGATTACGACATGCTGGTGGCCCGCCCCGCCGACGTGATGGGGCTGATCTATGACTTTGTCGGCGAAGAGCGGTTCGCGCATGATTTCAACGCAGTCACCTATGATGCGCCCGCCTTTGACGAACAGCTTGGCCTGGACGGGCTGCACCGGGTGCGCGCCAAGGTCGAGCCGAGCCCGCGCAAGACCATCCTGCCGCCCGATGTGTTCGAGAAATACGCCGGGCTGTCGTTCTGGCAAGACCTGCAGAACTGCGCGGCGTTTCGCATCGTTGCCAAACCGCAAGAGGCCAGCGCGAAACCCTGATCCGCACAGCGGCCCAGTTTTGGCAGGTGCCGCCACCAATTCGCTTTCGGTCAATCACCAGATCGAAACGTGCTGGGCGCCCTGCCTTGGCGAAGGCTCTTCCAAGCTAGGCTGTTGGGGACGTCAAAACCCGCGCTTCACAACAAAAAGTCGCTTTCGGTCAGCCCTGTGACGCCAATCACGACCACGCGCATGTCAGCTATTGTGTCCCCGTCCACATCGGCGAATATCGAGGTGTTTCCGTTTGCGGTCTCGATGATGCGGATCTCGGGGCCGTCTCCGGTAAAGACCGACGTTCCGACGAAATCAAAAATCGCAGGGCTGACGGCCCGGAAATTGAGCAGGTCTTCGCCCTGAACGAAGTCGTAAATCCTGTCCGCCCCGGTCCCCGTCAGGCTGTCGTCGGAAGACTGATAGATGAACGTGTCGTTGTCCGCCCCGCCATACAGAAGATCTGCGCCAAGGCCTCCGGCGACCCTGTCATTGCCATCACCACCCTGTATCAGATCAACTCCGTTTCCACCCAGAAGTACATCGTTTCCTGATCCGCCCTGCAGGTCGTCATCCTGAAGACCACCGTCGATCCTGTCGGCTCCGGACCCGCCAAGCATGACATCGCGACCATTGCCGCCAAACAACTGGTCGTTGCCGAGGTTGCCGTTGATGGTATCGCGGCCACCAAGCCCATAGATGATATCGTTGCCGCCGTTGCCTGTCAGAGTCTCAGCCACATTGGTGCCGATGATCAGATCCGGGCCATTGCTTCCGGGGCTACTGCTGGATTGCAGTTCCAGCGCCCCGAGGTCGCTGATATTCGCGCCGTTGTTCGCAATATCCAGAATATCAAGCCGTGCCTGGCCCGCCGCATCCGTCGCCGGGGCCGCCGTGTCATCCCCGGCGTCCAATGCCGGGTTCAACAGGTCGGCCCTTAGCGCAATGGTCTGAACCGGCCCGCCATTGTCAGCCAACAGCCCGCCCGACCCATCCAGCGCCGCGAACACATCCGCCGCCGTCTCGCCGCCCGCTCCGGTGAGCGAGTTGGCTGCGGAAACCCCTCCAAATACCTCTGCCCCCAAATAGGCGTAGTTCCCCAGCACGATACTGTTGGTCATGGTCGCGGAGCCCCTGTTGTATATCCCGCCACCGTACATAGCGTCATTGCCGCTGAGCGTACTGTTTGCCAGCGTCATGGTGCCCCTGTTGTCTATCCCGCCGCCAAAATAGAAAAATGCTGTATTGCCGCTGATGGTGCTGTTGGTCAGCGCCATGGTGCCATTGTTGAATATCCCGCCCCCGGTAAGCGAAAAATTGTTGCTGATGGTGCTGTTCTCGACCACCAAGGTGCCATGGTTGCCTATCCCGCCCCCATACCATGCCGAATTGCCACTGATCGTGCTGTTGGTGACCGATAAGGTGCCCCTGTTGTGTATCCCGCCGCCGTCAAAATACTCCGAATTGCCGCTGACCGTGCTGTTGGTCAGATCAACTGTGGCACCACTGGCAACATAAAAGCCGCTATCATCCCCCTCGGTGATCGTCAGAGCGTTCAGAGTCGACATGCCGCTGACTGCATTGAACACCCGCGACATGCTGTTGCCAGAGATCGTGATGTCCGCCACATCGTCCCCGTCGATATCTCCATCAATGATCACGTCGCTTGTAAGAAAAAGTTCGTTCCCATCCAAGGTGATCGTTTGCCCCGAAAGCCCTGCATCAAAGGTAATCGTGTCCGCACCCGCCGATGCGTCCGCCAGCACAAGCGCCTCGCGCAAGCTCGTGACGCCGTCATCCGCCACTGTGTCGTCAATCGTCGTTACGATAAAATCAGCCATTGAAAGACCCTCCAGCTTCAGAAAGCATTCCGGAATCAGAATGTCTATCTTTGATAGCTGACGCCAACTTGCGTCATCGTCAAGGATTCCGAGCTCGGCTTATGGTTGTCGGCAAAGTTCAGCCCATACCAAACCTGAGTGAAACAGGCAGGGAAGACGCACTTTCCGGCGGTCCAAGCTGGCGAGCAGCTCAACGCAAACAGCCCACGCACCTTTGGTACATGGGCTGTCGTGTTTCAGGCCGCAATCTGGCGTGGCGCAGGTTCAGAACCGGGTGGTCAGTCCAAATGCCAGCGCATGACTGTCAAAGCCGCCCCCGAACGCGCCATTGTATTCGATCCGTGCTTCGAACGTTTCTGACCGCGACAAGGAAACACCCAGAGCAATGCGCCCCAACTGGTCGGCCATCGGGACAGTGGTCGAAAACTGACCGGCTCCGACGGGTGCCAGATCCAGCCGTGAATGCGTTGTCCAGCTATCCGCATCCGACAGGCTGACGCCGACATTCATGAACATCAGCATCTGCATGGAATTGGCCAGCGTCACATCGCGGCCAAATTCAACCGAGGGTGTGATCGTGGCCGTGGTTTGGGATTGGTCGTACACCTGAAGGTTGAAGATGCCCGCCCCCGTTTCCGTGTATCCCGAGGCCATGGTTCGAACCAGATCCAAATCCACAGCCGGGCGAATATATCCCCATGGGTTTTCAAAGGTGTAACTGCCCCTGATGCGCGCGCCGTAGGTTTCGATATGTGTGCGCCCTTGCGCCGTCGAAACATAGGACGGAATGTTGACCGTACGCTTCAGATCATAGTCGCCATAGCTCGCGGTCACCGCACCGGACAGCGCGAAGTTGCCGAATGCCTTGCCTGCGGCAGCGGCCAGATAGCCGGTATCCCCATCAGCGGTGGATAGACCATCATTGGCATCATACGAGCTGCGTTCATACCCAACGGCGACGCCGATGGTCCAGTCTGACGGCAGATTGGTGCGCGCGCCCGCGTTGATGACATACTGGTCACCGCTATATCCGCCCAAACCGTCCTGATTGAAATCAGTGCCGCGGATATCGAACCATGCACAATCATCCTCACCGTTTCGGAAGGTTGATCGCGTTCTACCCTGGCAGAACAACGCACCGTCCATCCGGGTTTGGGCCAAGGTGGTCTGGGCCGCAGCCGCAGCCTCGGCCCCGCCCGGCGCCAGCGACGTCAGCCCCGCCGAATAACTCGCCTCACCATTTTCCGTGGCCGAAAGACTGCTGAAATCGGCCAGGAAGGTTTCGAAATTCGCTGCTCCCAGCTCAAAGATTTCATCCAGATGCCGCCCCACTTGCCGTTGATTGGAATTCATCGAACCAAAGGCAGTTCCAAAGCGGGTCTTGTTGACGGACACCGATGCCTGATTGCCGACAAACGTGAGATCGTAATCCACGGTTGGGGTGTCTTCTACATCCACCTCCCCGCTCAGATTACCGGTCACGGACAAAAGCGTAAGTTTCCGCCGTGGCGCAAGCGTCACCGGGTCAATCCTGATCGACCCAGACAATTCGGCATCGCCAGCGATCTCGACCCGGTTTGTCATTCCATTGCTGAAATCAGACGCAAATACCAATGCCCCGGTCGAGGATTGCGAGAAATCGCCCAGGAATCGTACAACATTGTCGGAACCGGCGGCAGCCAACTGCATCCTGGCGGACAGTGCCGAAGTGGTCGGCACAGCGCCTGACACGACGATATCGCCCGCGTTCACCACATCTGCACCGACCGTTGCGTCAACATTCCACGTGCCGCCAGCTTGGTTATTGACTGTACCACCGGTGGAGCCGTCTTCGTTTACGAAAAGAACATCGCCGTTAAGTGTTCCTGAATTGTTGACTGTCAAATAAGATCCATACGTTCCCGAAAAATCAGAGTTGTATCGCACCGCGTAACCGCGCGTTCCGTCGTCGGTCGATCCGCCTGCAGACACTGATCCTGTTTCAGAAATGTTGAGAACGTTTTCATCTCCAAAAGACACAAAGACGCCAGCCCCTTCGTCTGTCCCGCCTGTCACCGCACCGTTGACGTTGATCTCAACCTTCTGATCGCTTTCAACACCCACCGACTGCCCAAAAATACCGATCGAATTTTCGCCATTCACCGTCAGGGTGTTGCTTTGCGTGACTGTCACGGTTCCACCGTTGCCGTTGGTTCCGCCTGCCGTTCCGGCGTACAGAACTCCGTCGTTACCAGACAGTCCACCGCCGCCACCAATAGACTGTGCGATGACCCCGTAAGCTGCGTCGCCGTGGGTTGTGATATTGGCCGATACGGTCACATCAACGGCTTCCCCGCTTCCTGACCCGTTGGTCGTCTCATAACCGGGATAGGTTGTATCCAGCGTCGGGCCAGACAGATCGCCTGCGATGCCCCCGCCACCGCCAATAGACTGTGCAATGATTGCGTGCGATCCATTCCCATGGGTCGTGAGCGAGCCGCTCGACAGTTCGACCGAGACACTGCCGCCATCTCCGCCAGCGCCATCATCCGCGTTGAATTCGACGCTGGCAATGCTGGACGAGTCGGTTGTGCCAGCGATCCCGCCACCGCCACCGATGGACTGGGCGACAATCCCAAAGGCGCGGTCGCCCGAGGTCGAAAAGAGGCCGCCAGTGCTGATGTCAACGGTGCCGCCGTTGCCCGCGGAGCCACCTGTTCCGCCAACTGTAACTTCAAGGTCCAGATCCAGATCGACGTCAATGACGGTGTCCGTTTCTGCCGCAGCACCGACACCGCCATACCCACCGCCGCCGCCAATGGATTGCGCCATCAGGGCATAGGCATCATCTCCTGTCGTGGTGATATCGACATAGCTGGCGTCATCAACCGTGACATTGCCGCCATTGCCTGCAGACCCGCCGCTACCGCCATAACCACCACCGACCGAGATCCCCCCCGAAAGACCGATCGAGATCAGGCCTCCGGCACCGATGGACACGCCCTTGGCACCGGCGGCCGTGGCTGTCGCGCCTTGCCCGCCGCCGCCGCCGATGGATTGCAACATTGCGCCATGCGCCGCAGTCCCGCCTGTGGAAATGGCCGTTCCGATGCCGGTTGCATCGTTGAAGAACACATCCACTGCGCCGCCATTGCCACCGGCACCGCCGCTGCCGCCGATTGCATAGTTTATCGCAACTGTCTGGTTGCCGTCCCCGGCTGTCGCCGTTCCGCCAGCCCCGCCGCCGCCGCCAATCGATTGGGCGAGGATGCCGTCGGAAAAGTCACCCAGCGTCGTAATTTTCCCGGCATGGGTCAGGTCGACCGCACTGGCGTTGCCGCCAGTTCCGCCCGAGCCGCCAATCGACGCCGAAATACCAATCGTTGCGTCAACTGCGAGTGCGTATCGCGGCAGGCTGGGTCCCGACTCATTGGCGGACTCATTGCCAGCCGAGCCGCCCAGACCACCACCACCACCGATGGATTGTGCAACGACCCCGTCCGCGTCATTGCCCGTTGTGTTGATAAAGCCGCCCGTGGTCAGGTTCACTGCTCCACCTGTGTTGCCGTCGCCCGCCGTTGCCCCAAGGTTCAGGGTGACCGATCCGGAGGCATTGAATTTCAGGACATTATTCGGGTCTGCGCCTTCCTTCTTTTGGATGTTCAGCGCTTCTGCCAGGGTAAAGCCTGACGCTTTCAAACCGATGGTGCTGCCCTGGCCCGTGCCACCGCCGCCACCGATGGACTGTGCCACGACACCGCGTGCACCGGACCCTGTGGTGCTGATCACGCTGTCTTTTGCCAGATCGACTTCGACTGTCGACCCCGTGCCGCCGCTGCCGCCTTTGCCGCCCAACCCGACATCTGCACTGACGTTCAGCCCGCGACCGATCTTGTCATTTGTCGCATTGCCGGTCCCGCCATCGCCGCCACCGCCGCCAATGGATTGGGCCACGATACCGTTGGCATTGGCGCCCGCCGTAGACACCGAAGACGTGCCATCAACAGAAACCGTGACCGTGCTCCCGGCCCCGCCCGAGCCGCCAGCCCGCCCCAATGAGGCCGAGATATCGGCAGACACGGTATTGGGCACGCCAATGCTGCCAGAAAACGCATCGCCCGAGCCGCCATCGCCCCCACCGCCACCAACGGACTGGGCCAGAATGCCATGTGCACCATCCCCGCCCGTCGCAACAGTCGATCCGTTCGACAGCTCGACTTCGGACGCCCCGCCATAGCCACCGGTGCCGCTGGACCCGCCGATCGCGAACGAGCCCGAGACGGCAACGGATTCCCCCTCGCCGGTTGGAACCGCCAGGGTCATGGCATCAGCCGTCGAACTGCCGCCTGTGCCGCCGCCTCCGCCAATCGACTGAACCGAAATTCCGTGCGATGAACTTGCGCTCGCGCCCAACGCCAGGCCGGTCGTGTCGTAACCGGTTTGCACCGCGGTCCCGCTGAGCGTTGCTGTGGCGGCTTCGGCATTGCCGCCGCTGCCCGCGCCGCCGCCAATTGCGATGACCTCGGTAAATCCGATTGCAGCGTCATACCCGCTGGCTGCACCACCTGTACCACCGCCCCCGCCGATGGATTGCACAAGGATTGCCCCGGCCGAAGCACCACTGGTCGTGATTGTGCTGTCCGTCAGCTGAACTGTGCTTGAGCCGCCGTTCAATCCGCCACCTGCGGTGCCGCCCACGACGATGGAAACCGGCACTTCGCCATCCAGCGCCGTCGAATTGCCGCCATTTCCGCCGCCACCGCCTATGGACTGCGCAACGATGCCTTTGGCATTTCCGCCAGTTGTCGAAAGGGTCAGCGAGTCAAACGCCGCCAAGGCTGTGCTACCGTTGCCACCGCCGCCAGCCGAGCCACCGATCTGGATCGAGACCACTTCAACAGCGCCCCCCGACTGAACATCGCCACCATTGCCGCCACCGCCACCGATGGACTGAACAACGGCTCCATGCGCAAAGTCTCCGGTCGTTGCAATGCCGCTGCTGGCCTGTTGGGGCGCGATCGAGCCTGTATCCGTTGGTTCTGTCGGGCACCCGTCATAAGTGTTCGCGATACAGGCAACGCCACCGTTGCCGCCGCCAGACCCGCTGCCGCCAACGCCAACGCCAACTCCGGCAGAGACGTCGATAACATCGCCGCCGTTACCGCCACCGCCGCCAATGGACTGTGATACGATGCCATAAGCATGGTCACCTGCCGTCTGGATGTCGCCCCCCACGGCAAAGACCTGCGCTGTGCCGCCATTGCCACCGGTGCTGCCGCTGCCGCCAATGGTAAAGATCCCGTCGGCCCCGCCGCCGGTGCCGCCGCCGCCGCCAATCGACTGCATCGTAATGCCAATCGACGATGCACCTGTTGTGGTGATGTCGCCCGAATTGGTCACATACGACGAAGCTGTATTGTTACTGCCACTGCCTGCAGTCCCGCCCACGGCCAGAACGCCGTCTGCTGTCCCTGCCGCGCCGCCGCCACCTGACAGCGATTGTGCAAGGATGCCGACCGCATAATCTCCGGTGGTATCGATCTCGCCGGTGTTGTTGATCGAAACCACACCGCCCGCACCACCGCCGCCGCCATCGCCGCCCAGTTCCAATGTCAGACCGGCACCGATACCACCGGTACCACCTGACCCGCCGATGGACTGGCCAAGCAGACCATAGGCGTGATCTCCGCTCGTGGTGATCTGAGCTCCGGTTGTCAAAGTCGCGGTGTTCGCGTTGCCGCCATTGCCGCCGTTGCCGCCTGACCCGGACAGAACACCAGTAAAGTCTTCGCCGGTGCCGCCGCCGCCACCGATTGAGTGGAACGTCATGCCGATTGCATAATCACCCTGCGTGGTGATTTGCGTCCCTTCGGTCGCATATACTCCAACGGCGCCCGCATTTCCGCCTGTGCCCGCAGATCCGGCATTGCTTCCGCCGATGCCGCCCACGGATTGGGCCAAAATGCCATACGCGGTGTCATTCTGCGTTTCAATTCGGGATGTCCCTGTAAAATCGACCTGGATTTGCCCGCCGTACCCACCATTGCCACCGCTGGACCGCGAGTCTCCATTGCCGTTGCCGCCAACGCCCCCTTCGCTGCGGGCCACGATACCTGAAATACCCTCGCCCGAGGTTGAAATCGTGCCGCCCTGCATGTTGACCGTCAGAACGCCGGCATTGCCATCCGTGTTGACGCTGGCGCCACCGCCAACGCCTCCGGACGCTTTATCACTGGATTCCCCGCCTTGGCCGCCAATTGACAAAGCCTTGATCCCGGCAGATTCGCCCGGTTCGCTGCTCCCGGTCTGAACAATCGTAATATCCGCGTTGTTGGTCACGGTAACAACGCGTCCTTCTTCGCCTTTGCCGCCATTGTCGCTGTTGTCGTATGACTTGGTGCCTGCGCCGCCCTCGCTTTTTGCAAAAATGCCGTGCACGCCGTAAGACCCGGAGGATACTTCGTCATAGTACACAGACAAATCGCCGGTGTTGGTGAGGTCGATGGTGCTCCCGGATCCGCCGTTTCCGTTGTCGTCACCACCGGTTTTGCCGATGCCTTGCACGTTGATTGCCCGTCCGACATTGGCCCCCCTGATCGCGCTGTCCGAAGAGCCAAGGCTGATCGCACCAGAGTTCGTGATGGTCATTTGTTTGGCATCGCCAGAACTGCCGCCTTTTTCGTCACCGACCCCCCCGCTCTGATCGCCGCCGTTTCCGGCATAGCTGCGGGCGTTGATCCCATACACCCCGACATCCAGGTCGATCGTCGCGCTGCTTTCAATATTGATGACGCCCGAGTTCGTTACCGTCACCTGACCTCCGTCACCGCCGCGGCCACCATCCGTGCCGTTCTTGTCAGGCTCGGTGCCATCGCCGCCCTGGCTCCACACGCGAATTCCCGTGGCTTCGCCCTGGCTGGCATCCTGCGCAGTGGTCCCCGTCATTGTAATGCTGCCGCTGTTATCAACCGTCAGGTTCCCGCCCGCGATGCCATCGGGATTACTTCCCGTCCCGTCATCCCCGTAAACATCCAACAGAATTCCGTAGTTCCCGTAAGACAGGTCGCTGTTGGGTGTAAGCGCTGCGTCGTTGTTGATCGTATAGGTTGCTTGTGACGACGTCGTGGTGTCTGAGACCGAGATGTTCGATACACCATCCGCATCCGTGACTGTGCAGGTCACAGACCCGCCGCTGACCACTGATGCGCACTGCCCGAACGCCGGTGAAGACACACAAAGAGCCAAAAGCGAAACCGACGTCAGCATGCCTATCTGACGCTGAAGAGGCTTCTCCGAGTATGTTGAAACAGAAGTACCGATGCGGTGTTGAAGCCGAATATGACGGGTCATGAAATAAGCTCGCAAATTACTTGTGACGTTATCGGCTAACTTGACCGGAAAACTCAGGTAACCAAAAGCAAATTCGGATGGATTTTGCATTGCGGTGGGTAAAATGACTGTTTCCTGTATAGCTGTGGTGAAAGCGTGACCCGCAACAGGTGAGCCGTCAGGCCGACAATCCGGCGTCTGACCTGCTCCCGTGCGAGACCGTAACCAAAGGGTCGCTCTGTTCTCGACTTGACGCGACAAGCGATGAAGAGAAGCCGTTTCAGCGAAGAATGTAAGTAGGGAACATTGAAGCTCAAACAGAGCTTTGCTGCAGCGAGTTCGGTGTCAGCCGGAACGTGTTTCACACGTTCTGCGGTTGCGTCGTTGCAGCTTCAGTCAGTATCTTTAGGCGTTTCCCAAAAGAAAATCGCCCGCTGCATTTCTGCTGCGGGCGTTTTTTTGGTTGCGGGAGTAGGATTTGAACCTACGACCTTCAGGTTATGAGCCTGACGAGCTACCGGGCTGCTCCATCCCGCGCCAATTCGCGTAATGAACTAAGTCGTTTGGAACCGGACTGCAAGGGTATGTGCCCCAGTTTTATTCCAAAAATACGACATTTGATCGATTAGTCAGACACCGTTTCAGCGGCGAATAGCCCTTGGATGGCCGCAAGGCATAGCCGCCAAGGGAAACCGCGGCGGCTCATGGTGAAACGCTGCGTCATCCCGTTCATGGAAATGGTCTCCGGCTTTGTCTTGATCGACAAAGAAAGCATTAACACCCATCAGATCACATCCCACGAGGCGCTGCGATTTGCTCCGTCCCAGTGTTTCCAGATGCTTCAAAGACGCACCGAAATAGTTATCCCCCGCCCATATTTCCGGTCCATCTAATGGAACACACCAGTCGACCTCCGGTGGTACTCCGGCATTGTACTCGATACAGGTCACTTCAGCTTTTGTTTTGATGGCACGCCATATGTGATGAGTGTGCATATCGACATCCACTGACAGAAAGCCGATGTTGTCACCTACATTTCCGTCTATCAGAACCTCATTGATGTTTTCGGGCGACACAAACGCCTCGATCACTTTCAACTTGCCAGCACCAATTTCCCGGGCGAAATTCTGCCGGGCGGCGGCTGCTGATGTCGGATCTCCTTCGACCCACAATCCGGTCCACCCCAACTCCAGAAGAAGGCGTGTGTTGCATTCGTTGCCGTCTTCAACCCCAATTTCCACGAAGGTCTGTGGCTGTGGATGGATGCGATGAAAGATTTCGGACAGGATAGAGTCTTCAAAACTCTGGGAATACATACGAACGGCCGATTTCATGATCCCCTTCGGACCATCCCGCTCGATACGACGGGCCAAAACCGCGTCCAGCAGAGTAAATGCTGTAGCCGAGGCGTCACGTTGGATCGATGCAACCGGGTTTAGACGGGTGCTTGTGTGGTCGGCTTTTGCCGCTGACAGACGATTGAACAGTCGCATCACGCTTTTGACCCGATTTTCCGAATTGAACCAGAAGTTACGCGCACATTGACGGTTGTCAAGCTGCACAAAAATCAGTTTTGAATATGAGGAGGAGGCAATCGTATTGAGAGATATGGAGTTCTTTTTAGGTTTGGCAGTGACCTACTCTCCCACACCTTAAGATGCAGTACCATC
>NZ_VOGO01000014.1 GCF_007923355.1 Falsiphaeobacter marinintestinus | reverse complement strand
GGTAATAGGTTTGTTCCGTCACTCCGATCTGTCTGATCGCATCAATCCGGGGCATCCCTTGCCCCATCAGAACTTCAACCTGCCGCAACTTCACGACAATCTCTTCGGGCTTGGGTCTTTTAATGGCCATCTCTGATCCTCAGCTTTCCTAATCATAGGGGCGGACCACTTCAAAGGGGGAGGCTCAGAGACAAGAACGAGTCCTGACCCTAGGGCCTTTAATGGCCTATGAAGTGATGTCGGCCCTTTTTTTCTGGAGGCCGGGCTTCTTGGCATCATGTTGTTCGGGCGTGACCGGGTCGGTAACAAACTGCATATGGCCGCCACGACGATGGTTGCGATTGGAACTTTTGTGTCGGCCACATGGATTTTGAGCGTCAACAGCTGGATGCAGACACCAGCCGGGTATGTGATAAATGAAAACGGCCAGTTCATGCCCGATGATTGGCTGGCAATCATTTTCAATCCGTCGTTTCTGTATCGGCTGGTCCACATGGTTCTGGCTGCCTACCTTACGGTGGCGTTTGTCGTCGGCGCCGTCAGCGCATTGCATTTGTTGCGCGACAGGACAGACCCCGAGTCACGTCGGTCTTTTTCGATGGCGATGTGGACTGCAGTTCTGTTTGCCCCGCTTCAGATGTTGGCGGGCGACCAACACGGCCTCAATACGCTCGAGCATCAGCCGATCAAGGTGGCTGCGATGGAAGGGCATTTTGAACATCACTCAAGCGGCAATCAACCTTTGGCGCTGTTCGGTATCCCAAACACGACCGATGGCCGGTTGGATTATGCAATAGAAATTCCTTATCTGGCGTCTTTGATCCTGACGCACACGCTGCACGATCAGATCCGGGGATTGAATGAATTTCCGAAAACCGAATGGCCACCGGTGGCAATCGTCTTTTTCAGTTTCCGCGTGATGGTCGCCGTTGGGATGGCGATGCTGGCGTTGGCGCCGGTCAGTGCCTGGGCTCGTTACAGGTTGCGATTGTTTGACTGGCCCTGGCTGTTGCGCGCAGCCGTTGTCATGGGCCCGTCGGGATTTATTGCCGTGCTTGCCGGGTGGATCACAACCAAAGTTGGGCGACAACCCTATACGGTGTACGAATTGCTGCGCACATCCGAGTCTCTGGCTCCGGTTAAGGCTCCTGCAGTGGCGGCCTCTCTGATCGCCTTCATTGTTGTCTATTTCTTCGTTTTAGGGGCCGGAACAGTTTACATCTTGCGCCTGATGAACCACCGCCCTTCCACTCCTTGACCGGGGTTGCGAGATGGCCTGCTGCGCGCCACCGGCAGCGCACATAGATCATCGGGCGGGGCTGAGGCTGATCGGGCAAACGGGGGCGGACACCTTGGTCTTTGATCTGGCAAACATCTGGGCCGAGCTGATTGCCTTTGCGGTTCTGACCTATGTCATTCTGGACGGCTTTGATCTGGGGCTGGGCATTCTGTTTCCATTTGCCCGGACAGAGCAGAATCGCAACACGATGATGAATTCAGTGGCCCCGGTCTGGGACGGAAACGAGACCTGGCTTCTGCTTGGCCGCGGCGGGTTGTTCGCAACGTTCCCTTTGGCTTGCGCAATTGTCATGCCCGCATTCTATATGCCGATCATGCTGATGCTGCTTGGATTGGTGTTTCCCGGCGTGTCCTTTGAATTCCGCTGGCGGACCACCGAATGGAGGTCCGTCTGGGACGCCGCTGTTTGTGGCGACTCAACTGTCGCCGCGATGTGTCAGGGAATGGCTTTGGGCGCCTTGCTGCAGGGTATTGAAGTCGAAGGGCGGGCCTATTCCGGTGGATGGCTTGACTGGCTGACAACACTATTTTCGGTGTTCACCGGGCTGGCAGTTGTGGTGGGATATGGGCTGTTGGGGGCGACATGGCTGATCCTCAAAACCGAGGGAGATCTGCAAGCCTAGATGCGCGCCTTTGCCAGGGTTTTGGCGGTCGCCACGTTGACCTTTATCACTGCCGTCACCATCGTGACCCCATTGCTGGTATCGGCCTATCTGGATCGATGGCGGGCCTTTCCGCAATTTCTGTTCACATTCAGTGTTCCGGTGCTGGTATTGGGGCTTGCCGTGTTTCTGTTCTCTGGGCTGAGATCTGGCCGCGACGTGCAACCGTTCTTTTCGACGCTTGGCCTGTTCGTATCTCTTTCATTGGAATCGGCGTTGGGTTTTACCCGATGATCGGGTCCCCTGATATCACCATTGTGCAAGCTGCGGCGCCCGACAAAAGCTTGGCTTTCGTCTTGGTTGGCGCGGCCATACTGGTCCCACTGATCCTGAGCTATACGGCATACGCGTATTGGTTTTTTTTGCGGCAGGATCGACGCGAACAAGGGATACCACTGATGGCCCCGAAACCCGGTTCCACTCAGTTGTTATGGTTTCTCGGCCTTTGGCTGGCAGGCGTTGCGGTGCTAGCCGGTGTGGGCTTTGCCATAAAGTTGGTTCTGACCTGACAGCAAAGCAGGTCATCGTCAGGGTCAGGTGTTGAACAAAAAGTGCAACACGTCCCCGTCCTTGACAATGTACGCTTTGCCTTCCGCGCGCATTTTTCCGGCTTCTTTCGCTCCCTGTTCGCCATTGCAGGCGATAAAATCGTCAAAAGCGATCGTTTCGGCGCGGATGAAACCCTTTTCGAAATCACCATGGATGACACCCGCCGCCTGCGGGGCCGAGGTTCCTTGGCGGATGGTCCAGGCGCGGGCCTCTTTCGGGCCAACGGTGAAATAGGTTTCAAGATGCAAAAGCTCGTATCCGGCCCGGATCAATCGGTCCAACCCAGCTTCTTCCAGCCCCATTTCTTCAAGGAACATCTGCGCCTCGTCATCTTCAAGCTGGCTGATCTCTTCTTCGATCTGCGCCGAGATAACGACATGCGAGTTGCCTTCGGCGGCTGCCATCTCGGCCACACGGGCAGAATGCGCGTTGCCTTCGGCGGCTTCATCTTCGGCGACGTTGCAGACATAAAGCACCGGTTTGGTCGTCAGCAGTTGCAGCATCTGCCATGCTTTGGCGTCTTCGGCATCCACTTCGACCAGACGCGCGGGCTTACCTTCTTCCAGCATCGCCAGCGCTTCGGCCAACAATCGGTCCTGCTGTTGGGCTTCCTTGTCGTTGCCTTTGAGCTTGCGCACCAGATTGGCGCGGCGCTTTTCGATCGATTCCAGATCGGCCAGCATCAATTCGGTTTCGATGGTTTCAGCGTCGGCCACCGGGTCCACACGCCCCTCGACATGGGTCACGTCGCCGTCCTCAAAGCAGCGCAGCACATGCGCGATCGCATCGACCTCGCGGATATTGGCCAAAAACTGGTTTCCAAGCCCCTCGCCTTTTGAGGCGCCCTTGACCAGCCCTGCGATGTCGACAAATGTCATCCGGGTCGGAATAATCTGTTTGGACTGGGCGATTGCGGCCAGCTTGTCCAACCGGGCGTCGGGCACGCCGACTTCGCCCACGTTGGGTTCTATGGTGCAGAACGGGAAATTCGCCGCTTGCGCCGCAGCGGTTTTCGTCAACGCATTGAACAGCGTGGATTTGCCCACATTCGGCAGACCCACAATCCCCATCTTAAAGCCCATACCGGCCTCCCACTATCGATGTGGCGCGTTCTAGGGCTTTGAGCGGGCGCACGCAAGGCGGGCCAGAAATCAGGCCGCCGCGAGGGCTTCGGACTTGTGCACCATAGGCCGGGCAAGAGATCCGAAGGTGTCGATTCCATACTGATCCATACAGGATTGGATCTCGGCCTGATGCGACGATGTAAGCTCGCCCTGCGCGACATCGCCCGGGAAAAAGCTTTCGCTCCACATGCCGTCCGACAAGATAACAGAATGCTGTGGCAAAAGCAGATGAACATATTCGACCCGCCCGCCCTCGATCTTGCGGATCGTTGTGCCATTCTCCAGATCACCGGCCATTGCAAACGCTTCGGGCAACCCGGCGAAGCTTGGTCCTGTCCGGTCCCCCACCAGAAGACGATGACGCTGCGAAACCCGAACAGCACTTTCGGCCCCCAGAACACCGGCTGCGATCTCGATCGGGGCGCATTTCCCAACGGCCCAGAACTTGCGCCGGATTGCACTCAGAACCGGTTGATAGCCACTGTCCCGCGTCAAAACGCGATCCCCCTCAACCAGGGTTTCCACAGATTTCAGACCACGATCCGTGGCAATACGCGATCCGGCGACGAAACAGGGAGGGGTAAAATGGGAAGACGCAAAAACACCGGGGCCTTCCTGAGCGTTGACGATGCGCAGCGGAACGCCCGTGGGGGGCGGGGCCGTGCCAGCAATCGCGATGCCTTCGGCGGCCCGAAATTCTGGCGATGTCGTGACAAAATTGAACGATGTCACCGTCCAGTTTTCTGCCCCTTGAGACACGACGAAAGAATACTCAGCTTCGACGCGCGTTCCGGCCCCGTAGGTCACCCCGCCGAATGTTTGTGCCGTCGTCAGGGTCCGGTTGTCGCAGCCTTGAAACGCGAATTCAGCCCCAGTTATGTCAATCGGGGTCCATTGCGAAGAATCAACCGTCATGGTTTGTCCAACGCGATGGCTGCCATTGCCCTGCATCACGCCATCACGCTCGGCACTGCCGGAAAACAAAACATCGCTCTCAGTGAGAGCCCAAACCACATACTGCACCATTACAAACAGATCCCGCTGCATCCCGCCGTAATCATTATGGGGGTGTTAATTATGAACAAAGGGGAAAGTTGTCGAAAAAAATTCATATCCAGGGTGTGAAGAGAATCAAAGCACCAGAACAGATCGTGGGATTGATTTTCCCGGTCAGTTTCTGCACATCAGGGCGGATGGTTTTTGCAAAGGATTCCACGATGACCCGGATTGACGCCAAGTTCGCCGCCCTTAACACCGCAGGCCGCAAGGCGTTCGTTGCCTATGTCATGGCCGGCGATCCGGATTTCGATACTTCACTGGACGTGGTCAAAGGCCTGCCTAGTGCCGGGGTCGATGTTATCGAACTGGGGTTACCCTTTACCGATCCGATGGCAGACGGCCCGACAATCCAGTTGGCCGGACAGCGCGCATTGGATGCAGGCATGACGCTTGAGCGCACGCTGGACCTTGCCCGCAGGTTCCGCGAAACTGATGACACCACGCCAATCGTGCTGATGGGATACTACAACCCGATCTATAACCGAGGTGTCGACACGTTTCTGGTTGATGCCAAGGCCGCCGGGATTGACGGGCTGATTGTGGTCGACCTGCCGCCCGAAGAAGACGAAGAATTGTGTATCCCGGCGCAGGCAGCAGGCCTTAACTTTATCCGTCTGGCCACGCCGACGACGGATGACAAACGCCTGCCGCGTGTGCTGCAGAACACATCTGGCTTTGTGTACTATGTCTCGATCACCGGCATCACTGGCGCAGGCGAAGCGGATTCGGTTGATGTTGCCCCCGAAGTGTCCCGGATCAAGTCCAAGACCGACCTGCCCGTCATCGTCGGCTTTGGAATAAACACGCCCGAAAAGTCGCGCGCCATCGCTTCGGTCGCAGATGGCGCAGTCGTCGGCTCTGCCATCGTCAGTCAGATCGGCGCGGGCAAACCGGTCGAAGAAGTGCTTGCTTTCGTCAAGACTCTGTCCGACGGCGCGCACTCGGCCTGATATTTCTTTGAGCTGAAGACGCTTTCTGCTATCAAAATCAAAGCTCAAGTCGGCAGGCAGTGAGCCAAATAGGTGTGTGCCACGTTCTTCGCGTCAAACTGAGGTGCCGACATGACCGAACACGCCCCCTGCCCCACACAAACGCCGTGGACGAAATAATCCGCCTGTCACCCGTGGCGCTGCGGATGCCTTTACCCTTGATCCGATGATGACATTCCGAGCCACGTTCGGCTTTCTGGATGCCGACCGCCTGGATTTCATGTAGAATTGGGTTCTGTCCCTGCCGGAAGATTACGGCGTGATGATCGTGCATCCGACGGTCAAAGCAGCCTTGCTGCGCGCCGGAGCCTGCGAAGGAACCGAAGCCGGGCGCCTGCGCTTTCCGCGCGAACTGGTGGCCGAGGCTTTGGCCAATGCGCCAAAATCCATTCGCCTCAGCGACAAAACCCGCGCGCTCGACATGGAACTACCGCGCACGGATGGCAGTTTTATTCTGCGCACCGGTACCGGCGCGCATGGCTATGTGAACCCGCGCGATGCGTCTTATTACAACATGGATCTGACCGCTGCAGGCGAAATAGCCGCCGTAGCCAACACGCTGGATAAGGTCGGGTTCATCGCGCACCCCTGTGTGCATGGCGTGCCCGAAATCACCGCCGATATCCATTCTTATGGACGGATCTCGGCGAACACCCACAAACACGTCTGGATGCAGCCCTATCAAGAGAATAACGTTGAATATCTGATGAAAATCGCCGCCGCGGCTGCGGGTGGCGAAGACGCGTTGCGCGGCAATCCGTCAACCAGCGTTATCACCTGCCCGTTCTCTCCGCTTGAGTTCAAGTTCGTGGATACCGAGGTGATCATTCAGGCAGGCCACTACGGTGTTCCCGTCCACGCCTGCTCGCTGCCCAGCGCAGGTGGAACCGGGCCTCTTTTCCCCTCTGCCGCCGCCCTGATGGCCCCCGCCGAAGTGGTCGGAATGGTGACAATGGCACATGTTCTGGCCCCCGGCACCCCGGTCATCGCAACGCCGCTGATGTTCGCGCTGGACATGCCCACCGGCAGCGCCCTGCAATCCAGCGTCGAGGCCATTCAGGCCGCCAGCCTGTCGATTCAATTGGTCAAACAGGGCTTTGGCCTTGTCGCGCGCACCTATGGCTCAGGGGCGGATACGCCAGACAGCGATCACCAGTCGATGGCCGACCGGGCGTTCCTGATGCAGACCGGGGCCTTGGCCGGGGCTGACATCCTTGGCGGCGTCGGCCAGCTGGAATGCGCCACCGTGTTCTGCCCGGTGCAGGCGGTTCTGGACAAGGAAATGGGCACAATGATGCGCCGCTTCACCCGACCACCGCAAATCGACGAGGCCAGCCTGAACTGGCAGGAAATGCTGAATGTCTCGGTCGGCGGTCATTTCCTGGACAGCGACCACACCGTCCACGGCTGTCGCGACAAGCAGGTGCCCGAAATTTGCCCACGTGTTGGTCGGGACGATTACGAGGAGTCGGGCAGACGAACCGCTTTCAATGTCGCGCGCGATCACGATCTGGCCGCCATTGATGCCGCACCTGAAGAAGGTGTTCTTTCAGCCGATCAACGCAAAGAGATCGCAACCCTTGCAGCAGCAGCCGACAAGCACATCGTCGAAGTCTACAAGGGCGCGGTTGAGACGATCTGACAGGCCAATCTGGCGCATAGACAATGCACCCCTCGATTGGTAATCAATTCTTACCAGTCGAAGGAGCCCGTCCGTCATGCCCGTGATCACCAACATTCAGGACCTAAAGCGGATCTATGAGCGCCGCGTGCCACGCATGTTCTATGACTATGCCGAAAGCGGCAGCTGGACCGAACAGACCTTCCGCGAAAACACCACCGATTTTGACCAGATCCGCCTGCGTCAACGCGTGGCGGTGGACATGACCGGGCGCACAACAAACAGCCAGATGATCGGCGAAGATGTCTCGATGCCGGTGGCACTGGCCCCTGTTGGGCTAACCGGCATGCAGAATGCAGATGGTGAAATCAAAGCAGCGCAGGCCGCCGAGGAATTCGGTGTTCCCTTCACTTTGTCGACCATGTCAATCTGTTCGATCGAAGACGTGGCCGAGCACACCAAGAAACCATTCTGGTTTCAGGTCTATACACTGAAGGATGATGATTTCATGCGCCGTTTGCTGGAACGCGCGCGCGCTGCCAAGTGTTCGGCCATCGTTGTAACCGTCGATCTTCAGATCATGGGCCAGCGGCACAAGGATCTGAAGAACGGCCTGTCCGCCCCGCCAAAGCTGACCCCGAAATCAATCGCCAACATGATGACCAAGGTGCCATGGGGGCTGGAAATGCTTGGGACCAAGCGCCGGTTCTTTGGCAACATCGTCGGCCATGCCGCCGGAGTAGATGATGCGTCGTCGTTGTCTTCATGGACAGCGGGAGCGTTTGACCAGTCGCTTGACTGGGCGCGGATCGCGCAGCTTAAAGAGATGTGGGGCGGCAAGATGATCATCAAGGGCATTCTTGACGCCGAAGATGCCAAGATGGCGGCCAAAGTTGGCGCCGATGCTATTGTTGTTTCAAACCATGGCGGTCGGCAGTTGGATGGCGCGCTCAGCTCGATCCGGATGCTGCCGCAGATCATGGATGCCGTCGGCGACGAAATCGAAGTGCACCTGGATAGCGGTATCCGGTCGGGTCAGGACGTGCTCAAGGCCGTCGCATTGGGCGCCAAGGGGACGATGATCGGTCGTGCGTTCGTTTATGGGCTTGGGGCGATGGGCAAGCAGGGTGTGACAACGGCTCTGGACGTGATCCACAAGGAACTGGACACCACGATGGCGTTATGCGGCGAGAAATCAGTAACAGATCTGGGTCGCCATAACCTTTTGATTCCCCGAAACTTCGAAGGATCATGGCAAGACTGACACATTCCCTGCCCTGCCGGTATTTCCGAAGATTCGACACGGCGGGTGACAAAAACGATGGTCCGGATCATGTTGATTTTTCTGAAGCAGTCCCTTGTGTTCATCGCCGTGCCCAAAACCGGGACCACGGCGATCGAAACGGCGTTGTCGCGCAAGGCCGACATCATTTTAGCGCGTGATCGCAAACACCTGACCGCGCAGCGGTTCCATCGCCAGATTGCTCCGTTTCTGGATAAGACATTCGGAGCGACGCCAGACCGCTTCGCCGTGATTCGCCACCCCGAAGAACAGTTACGCAGTTGGTATCGATACCGGATGCGCGACAGTCTAAAAGACCCGAAACGGACAACCCATTTCCTGAGCTTTGACCAGTTTGTACAAGACGTTCTTAGCGATCAGTCCCCCCGTCACGCCCGGATCGGGAGCCAGTTCCGCATCCTGACATCCGCCCGAAAGGCGCTGTTGGTCCACCACCTGTTTGCCTATGAGCAGCCAGAAAAACTGGCCGCGTTCTTGCAAGACAGATTTGGCGAGACATTCTCCCTCAAGCGCAAGAATGTTTCACCGCCTGTGGACGCGCCGTTAAGTGACGATCTGCGTGCCCGGCTTAAAGCCGAACGCTGCGACGAATATGCATTGTATGAAAAGGTCGTCGCTGCTGGCGGGCATCTGGTCAACCAGATCTGATCGCGCTTATCATGGTCACCGGAATCGCCTTGCATTTCCATCCAAAGGATTTATACGGCCAAGCTTCACGCGGGCATACAGCCTTGGAGGATGCCCGCCCTAACTTTGGAGATATACACATGGCTGGTGAGATTCCTGATCTCGAAGCTCTGGAACGGACGGGGACAGGCAAGGGCGCCGCTCGTCAGGCACGCCGCGACGGCATGGTTCCAGGGATTGTTTTTGGTGGCGACGTTGATCCGCTCCCGATTAACATCCCGTTCAATGTTCTGTTCAAGCGCCTGAAAGCAGGCCGCTTCAAGTCGACATTGTTCAACCTGAAGGTTGAAGGCCACGATGACGTCCGTGTCATTTGCCGCGACGTTCAGCGCGACGTGGTCAAAGACCTGCCGACGCACCTGGACCTGATGCGCCTGCGCCGCAACACCAAGATCAACCTGTTCATCCCGGTTGAGTTCATCAACGAAGAAGAAGCCCCCGGCATCAAAAAGGGTGGCATGCTGACCGTTGTCCGCCCCGAGATCGAACTGATCGTGACCGCCGGTGACATCCCCGAAAAACTGACCGTCGATCTGGCCGGTCTGGAAATCGGTGATACGGTGACCATTTCGTCGATCACATTGCCTTCCGGCAGCAAGCCGACCATCGACCGTGATTTTGTGGTTGCCAACCTCGCGGCCCCTGCTGGGCTTGGATCAAGCGACGACGAAGAGGCCGAAGCCGACGCCGAAGTCGAGACCGCTGCAGAAGAGTAATCTTCGCGACAGGTATTCATATGAAACGGGGCCCTTGCGGGCCCCGTTTTTCGTTTGCGTGGTTCGCTTAGCTGGCTGGCGTGTACCAGATCGGCGACGAATACGCCCGTTCCTGATGGATCAACTGAGCCTCCTCTGGAAGCTCGATCCCAAAGCGCAGCTTGTCATAAACGACCCAGCGCGGTGTCGGGATTTCAAGAACCCGGGTGTAATAGAACGCCCGCTCTTCGGGATCGAACTCGGGGTCCGTCCAGACCGCGGTCAATTCCGAAGCGCCGATCGAGTTTTGCCAGCTTGCGGTTTCAATATCGACGGTGTTGCCAACCTCGGGCAACTTGCCGTCAGCACCAACCTCACGATCACCAGACCAAGCCACATCGAAGACCTTTTCATGCAAGGCCCCGTCTGCATCCATCCAGCCCTTGATGACTTGAATACGGTCCAGATTGGCCCCGATCGGATCCCGCAAAGCGGCAATTAGGAAGGTCGGAGCGCCGTCGCCTTCACGCGGTCGCAAATCTGACCCCATGGGCACGCCCTTGGTATACCCTGACTCAGCCACTGACCGGGTACGCAAATCATTGTCGGTGTACTGCCAGCCCCCAAAGAACCGCAAACCAATCCGGGGGCCTGTCGTGGCATAGGTTTCCCGCCGCTTGAACGCATCAAAGATCGCGGCGCGGGTGTTTTCTTGCGCCCAGACACCGGTATAGCCCGACGCGACCAGCTTGTGACCTTCGATCCGTCCAAGATCACTGGCAATGAACGGGTGTTCGATGCGGGTTGGCGAGGGTTCAACACTCACGGATTTGCTGAAGAAGTTATCTTCTTCGGCGGTGGTCAGGGATGTATGGCTGTCCGTCGCCCCGCCCACTCCGAACTTGTAGGGGTTCGTGCCCAGCTTGGCTTCCAACGCCAAACCCTGTTTCAACGCCTCGCGGGCATATTCACGGCCCAACATGTCCGGCGTCTTCAGTTCGGTTAGATCAAGATTGCCGACGTCCCAGTTTTCATAGTCGGCGAATTCATCTTCGGGGCTAAGAACGGGGTGTGCCTCGCCATCGCCTTTGATCTGGGTGATTTCGTAGTGGGGCTCCCATTTTGCACGCAGCTCGACATACTCAGCATCAACCTTGCCGCCGTGATAGGTATCTTCCGTTGGGAACATCCACCCGTTCGACAGGTTGCCATTGTGCGAAAACGCGACGGCGCGCCCGCCGGTTTTGTCCTGATACGCCTCGAGCCATCGATACAACGAATGCGGGTCAGTATCGCCCAGCGGCGGCTGCGTCACCGGTGGCACCACCTGAAGGGCACGCATCGGGCCGTCGCGCAGCATCACATTACGGTGCAGATTGAACCCTTTGGGAACCGAGGTCCATTCAAACCCGATGAACGCCGTGAACCGGCCCGGGTCATTATGCTGCTCGGCAGCCAGAACGATCTCTTCCCAAATATAAGAGAACGCATCTGACCCCGGGCTGTATGCATCGACGATCGCTTTGGGCAGCGTCATCTGCGAAAAGTTTGTGATAAGATCGAAGGCCGACTTGCCCGCCGCTTCGCCACCTTCAGAATAGCCTTCGTACCATTCCCGCCCCTTAGGGTCGGCCAGAATTTCAGGCTTGCCGGTCTGCAGATCCGGCGCAAACCCCATCAAATCGGTGTGGTCGGTCAGAACCATCCAATCCAGTGGCCGGCTCAATCGGACCGGTTGCCCTGTCGAAGACACTACCTGCTCGCCTTTGGCAAAACGCCAGGCGTCATCCGGTCTCAGGATATTGCCGAAGGCTCCGGCATCCAATGACAGCCCTGTATGCAGGTGCGTCTCACCCCACAGGGGGCGTTCGGGAAACGTTCGGTTGGCATAAGGTGAATACGGTTTATCCGCGAATGAGCCTTCGGCGGCTTCATGAGTTGGAACAACCTGGGCATTAAGAACACTTGCCGAAATAGTTAAAAACGCAGCTATGGACAGTCGACTGAGCATTGAAACCTCCCAATTTCGCTGCCTTGGCTTGGCCTGCAACACGGGCGCGAGGCGCTGCCTTGCAGCTTTTTGCATTTTTTGCTTTAGACCGCTGAGTTTGCCGCAAACCTGCAAAAACTCAAGAAAAAATCGCTTTTGGCTTGCTTTGCACCTGACTGTTTGACTCGGACATTATGGCTGACAATGCTGTGGCTGCACTGGCGTTCGCGCGGGTTTCCGTGCATCTATGGTGCACCTATTGATCAGCGCAGGACATGGCATGAAGCTTTTGGTCGGACTGGGAAACCCCGGCGGAAAATACGAACGCAACCGGCATAACATTGGTTTCATGGCCCTGGACCGGATCGCCAGCGATCACGGGTTTGGCCCGTGGAAAGCCAAGTTTCAGGCCGAGATCAGCGAAGGGCGGCTGGGTTCGGAAAAGGTGCTGTTGCTTAAACCGCAGACGTTCATGAACCTGTCAGGGCAATCCGTTGGCGAAGCCATGCGGTTTTACAAGCTATCGCCCAAGGACGTCATCGTACTGCATGATGAACTGGATCTTGCCCCCGGCAAGGTCCGGGTCAAACAGGGCGGCGGACATGCGGGGCATAATGGGTTGCGGTCGCTCCATTCGCATCTTGGCGACACCTATGGTCGGGTGCGGCTGGGGATCGGGCATCCGGGTCGCAAAGAGCTGGTGTCGGCCTATGTGCTGCACGACTTTGCCAAGGCCGACGAAGACTGGCTGGAAAATGTACTGCGCGGCATTTCCGATGGGGCCGCACATCTTGCCGCCGGGGATGGCGGGAAGTTCATGAATGCCGTGTCCTTGCGTACGGCCCCGCCCCGGTCATCCACCACGCCGAAACCGGCCAAGCCAGCGCCCAAGGCGCCCAAAGCCGAGCCTGACCCTGCACCCGCAGATGATCGCAACGCGTTTCAAAAACTGGTGGATAAATTCAAATGACCCTGACCGACGCGTTCTTGTCTCAGGCCGGATCCTGCACCGCGCTTGGATCCCCATTCATGGGAAGGTTGCTGACCAGCCTTGCCGATGTGTGGCCCACAGAGACCGCTTTGGGCCAGCTTTGCGCCAGCTGGAACGGAGATATTGGCCCCGGCGGCGCGTCCCTGCCCTTGCGGATTGCAGGCGGCCTGCATGCATTGGTGCTGACCGAACGTGACCCGGATCTCGCGACGGTCTATCCCCCTGCAAACCCGACAGATGCCGAACTGACCAAACAGGTTCTGGCCGCGTTGGAGCGAAATCAGGATTTCATGATCGACTGGATGCAAAACGCACCGCAGACCAACGAAGTTCGCCGGAGTGCTGCACTGATCCCGGCGGCACACTGGATTGCGGTCCGCCATGATTTGCCCTTCATGGTCTCGGAACTGGGGGCAAGCGCTGGCCTGAACCTGATATGGGACAAATTTGCCCTGCAGACGGCAGGCGGGCGGCTGGGCCCCGATGACGCGGCTTTGGTTCTGGAACCCGACTGGGCGGGCCCCTTGCCCGCGCAGGCCGAAATCACAGTGGCCGAGCGGCGTGGAGTCGATCTGAATCCGCTGAACGCCAAAGCCCCTGATCAGGGGCTACGATTGTTTTCTTACCTCTGGCCCGATCAACCACACCGGATGCAACTGACCCGTGCCGCTATCGCCGCGCAGGACGCTATCGTTGACCAAGGCGATGCCATCGATTGGCTGGAAGGCCGTCTGGCGCAACAACCCCAAGGCCAGGTGCACCTGATCTATCACACCATCGCGTGGCAGTATTTTCCGACCGAAAGCCAGAAACGCGGAACCGCCCTGATCGAAACCGCCGGAACGCAGGCGACCCCGGACCGCCCTCTGGCGTGGTTGCGCATGGAAGCGGATGAGATCACTGGCGGTGCTGGGCTGACGGTGCGGCTGTGGCCGGGGGATCAGACCGTCACGCTGGGCCGGGTGGATTTCCACGGCCGCTGGGTTCAGTGGGACGCGCCCTGAGCTTTGCCGTCAGGTTAGCATTGCACCAACACGCTGCACGTAGTCTGCTGCGCCAAGCTTAGGGGGGAATCCATGCGTGTAATCGGGAAATGGCTGGGCCGGATCATACTGGCCATTGTTCTGGCCGCTGTCGTCGTTGGTGTCTGGAAACGTGAACAGATCGAACGCCTGTGGACTGTCAATACGCTGTTTGACGAAGACCGGATCGTGCACAACTTCTCGAACATGGGATCGGCATTTCTGACCGCACCTCTGGATCGTGGCAATGGCCCAACCAGCCCACTGGACTATGGCGCTGAAACTACGCTGCCCGACGGGACCGAAGCCTGGATTACTGACCGCAAAGTGACGTCGCTTCTGGTGATGAAGGACGGTCAAATCCGGTACGAGGAGTACTTTCAGGGGACCGGACCAGAGGATCGGCGCATTTCATGGTCGGTCGCCAAAAGCTATCTCTCAGCATTGTTCGGCGTCCTGCTGGATGAGGGCGCAATCGACAGCATCGACGACCCGGTGGTGAAATATGCGCCCCAACTGACTGGAAGCGCCTATGATGGCGCCACCATCCGCAACGTGCTGAACATGGCCAGCGGCGTGACCTTTGACGAGGATTATTTTGACCCCAAATCCGACATCAACCGAATGGGCCGGGTTGTTGCCCTGGGGGGAACGCTGGATGATTTCACGGCCAGTTTCACCGGCCGCTTCGCCGCCCCCGGCGACAAGTGGCAATATGTATCTATCGATACGCATGTCATCGGCATGGTGATCCGTGGCGCGACGGGCCGCGGGATTGCCGAATTGCTGGCCGAAAAGATCCTGCACCCGCTGGGACTGGAATATGACGGGTACTACGTCACCGATGGGGCCGGCGTGGCCTTTGTTCTGGGTGGGCTGAATTTCACGACCCGCGACTTCGCCCGGTTTGGCCAGATGATCTTGCAAAACGGCACCCTCGACGGTCAGCAGATCGTACCCGCCGATTGGATCGCGGAGTCGACCCAGGCCTCGGCCCCGACCGAGCCTGGCAAGATCGGCTATGGCTATCAATGGTGGATCCAGGCCGATGCCCGCCCGGGTGAGTTTCTGGGACGCGGCGTTTATGGCCAATACCTGTATTTCGATCAGCCGCGCGGGGTTCTGATTGTCACGACCGGGGCAGATCGCGGGTTCCGGGGTGACGGCGTGCATGACGGTAACATCGAAATGTTCCGCAAGATCGCAGAAAGCCTGTAAGCTATCCCTCATGAAACCGGATGACAGCATCAATGTACTTGGCGGCCCGCTGGGCTTGTGTTCAATCGACCCGCTCACTGGGTTCTTTCGCGATGGGCAGTGCAACACCTGCGCGCAGGACGCCGGAAGTCACACGGTCTGCGCCGTGATGACAGCCGAATTCCTGGCATTTTCGAAATATGTCGGCAACGATCTGAGCACGCCCCGACCCGAGTTCGGGTTTTCCGGGCTAAATGCGGGCGACAAATGGTGCTTGTGCGCCGCGCGTTTTCTGCAGGCCCATGACGAAGGCTGCGCGCCACAGGTCGATCTGACGTCGACTCATCAAAGGGCGCTGGACATCGTGCCGTTGCACGTTTTGCAGGAGCATGCCCATGGGACTTAAGGTGGTGCCGAAAAGAAGGCTGCCCCAAAAACATGATCGGGGCAGCACGCGTTTCCAACCAAGTCTTACTTGTTAAAGGCAGTCGCCATCAGGCGTCGTGTTCTTATCGACTTGGACCCATCGGCCCGCCTTGACCACCACCGTTGCCATCACCACGTTCGTGAGCTCCGACAGAGTCGCGGTCACCGCCTCCGCGCCCAAAACCGGCCCCTTGATCCCGATCACGGTCGCCATATTTCTCGCCGTCATCCTTGTGAGCGCGATCAGGTCCCCTGTTATCGGTTTCATGTGCCTGATCACGATCTCCGAACCCTTGCATGGCCTGAGCAGATGCCATGCCAGCGCCCGTCACCAAAGCCGCAGCCACTAACCCTGCACTGAAAAATTTCAACATTTGCTTTCCTCCTCTTTCACCAGGCTCTGTAGTTTTCGAGCCATGATAATAGTTTAGCAAACATTCCATTTTCTGTATTTGATGTTGGTCAAATTCTTGATCACGGAAAAACACGCAATAGTCGGACAAGCCGAAGTCTGCGCCAAGGACGGCACCAGACAAACGAATACCTGCAGCTGTTGATGGCTGCAGGTATCAGGAACACGCGGATCTTGGTTTCAGTCGGCCGTGCGCCCTTCGGTATCTGACATGTCAAACCCAAGGTGCTTAGCCACGGTGAAGATGTCTTTGTCGCCGCGCCCACACATGTTCATGCAGATAAGGTGATCCTTCGGCAGCTCGGGCGCGATCTTCATTACATGCGCCAGCGCATGCGAGGGTTCGAGCGCGGGAATGATGCCTTCGCACTCACAACTCAGCTGAAACGCCTCAAGCGCTTCTTTGTCGGTGATCGAGACATATTGCGCCCGACCGACTTCGTGCAGCCATGAGTGTTCGGGCCCGATACCCGGATAATCCAGACCCGCCGAGATCGAATAGCCTTCGAGGATCTGGCCATCGTCGTCCTGCAACAGATAGGTGCGATTGCCATGCAACACGCCCGGACGCCCGCCGGTCAGTGAGGCGCAATGTTCCATCTTTTCGTTCACGCCGCGACCACCGGCTTCGACCCCGATGATGTTGACCGATTTGTCATCCAGAAACGGATAAAACAGACCCATCGCGTTCGATCCACCACCAATCGCAGCGATCAGAGTGTCCGGCAAACGGCCTTCGGCGGCCATCATTTGTTCCTTGGCTTCCTTGCCGATGATCGACTGAAAGTCGCGGACCATAGCCGGATAGGGATGCGGACCAGCCACGGTTCCGATGCAATAGAACGTGTCGCGCACATTGGTGACCCAGTCGCGCAGCGCGTCGTTCATCGCGTCTTTCAACGTGCCGCGCCCGCTGGTGACCGGAATCACCTCGGCGCCCAGCAGGCGCATGCGGAACACGTTCGGGGCCTGACGCTGAACGTCATGCGCGCCCATGTAGACAATGCACTTCAACCCGAATTTGGCACAAACCGTTGCGGTTGCCACACCGTGTTGGCCAGCCCCGGTTTCGGCGATGATCCGGGTCTTGCCCATGCGGCGCGCCAGAATGATCTGGCCCAACACGTTGTTGATCTTGTGAGCACCGGTGTGATTCAGTTCATCGCGCTTCAGATAAACCTTTGCCCCGCCCAGACGCTCCGTCAGGCGTTCCGCAAAATACAGCGGCGACGGGCGACCGACATAATGGGTCCAGAGATCATTCATCTCGTCCCAAAAGGTCTGATCGGTCTTGGCCTTTTCGTATTCCTCTTGCAGCTCCAAGATTAGCGGCATCAGGGTTTCACTGACGAACCGCCCGCCAAAAATACCGAACCGTCCGTTTTCATCCGGGCCGGACATGAAAGAATTAAAAAGGTCGTTGGCCATGGAAACCTCCTGAAGGATCACATTGCGTTTAAGAGCAAACTAGGTCGGGGTAAAGCAGAGCACAGCGAATTTCACACGGTCAACCGACCGGTCCTATTGCCCCGGACGGTTGCGTCCCGCCGCCCGCTGCATAGGGCCACCAGCCCGCGGCCCCGGGCCACCCGGCCTTGGACGACGCGGGCCCCGGTCGCCCGGGTTCGGTTTTGGGGCCCCTGGAAGGCGGTTGGGCTTTAGCGTGCCGCGCAGTTGGCGCAGAACAATCATATCTTCCCGGGTTAGTGCGTAACCTGGCTTTGCCTTGGCTACGAGTTCCCCGAATGGCCCGACCGCCGCATGATCAGGAAATTCATTCGACACGGATTGAACCAAAAGCCTCAGTTGATCTGCAGTGAACGAAAACCGGTCTTCATCACTGGGCGCGTCGCCAAAAACCTCTTCATAGGTTTCCAATACATAGGCTTGTTCAGGGGGAAGGTGGCGATTTTGATCGGCCAAGATTGGCAGAATCTGGGCCTTGAAGGCCTGATACACCTCACGACTTATGTAAGGCTGGGACTCGGGCTTGTGATCGGGCAGTTTGTTGCACAGTACATCCGACACGAACTTGCTGCTGCTGGCGCCCCAGAATTCGTTAAAGCACCGCTGAACGAACAATTCGCTTGGGGTCAGAGATCGGTTGACGTTACCGACCGGCGGTTTCGCAAGCACGCTTTCCGGCACCCCGATGGCATTGGCGAAACTGGACAGCAGCTGTTTTTTGCACCGGCTGTAATTCAACACCGACACTTCAGCGCCGACCTGTTCCATCCGCGTCAGAAACTGGCCCACCAACAGGGGCATCCGGTAAGATAGCACCGCATTGGCGAGATCCCCGGTTTCGCCACCACGCTTGATACCCTGACCATAAAGAGAGATCGCATGCTTCAGCGGATCACGGATGTAGAGGACGATCTTGGTGCGCACGCCGCGTTGCTTGAGCTGGGTGATCAAGCCCGCGTTTGCCAGCAGGGCTTGAAACAATCCTTCATTGGACATCAGAACAGCCCGGGCGCCGGGGCGTTCGGCGGCAGCCTCATCGAACTTCTGCAGCACCTTGTCGACCGGAACATTCCCGCTGGTAATCTGCCCCTGACGCGCCGCATCGGTCCGTTCGGAAGATGGATAATAGATCCCCGCAGCTTCGAGGGCCTGCTGGCTGAGTGCAAAAGATGACTGCAACGCACTGCTCCCGGTTTTGCCGTATCCGACATGCAGGATAAGTGTATCTGGACCGCTCATTTGGTTTCCTTACAGGGGCCGGGACAAAAGATCGATCACCGACGGTATCTTTGGTGTTTTAAGCAATTCGTAAGTTCGGCACCTGTGTCGCGCGCACAAATTCCGCAATTTTCGCAGCATCCTTGATACCCGGAGCGGATTCGACACCTGAACTGACGTCGACCTGAACCGCACCCGTGCATCGAATAGCCTCGCCGACATTAGCGGGTGTCAGGCCCCCGGCAAGCATCCATGGGATCGGCCAGCGTCGACCGGCAATCAGGCGCCACTCGAAGGCAAGGCCATTGCCGCCCGGAAGCGCAGCACCTTTAGGCGGTTTGGCATCGATCAAAATTTGGTCGGCCACGCCAAGGTACCGGTCAAGGTTTTCAAGATCCTCTGCCCCGGCAACACCCACGGCTTTCATCACAGGCAAGCCATAGCGCGACCGAACCTCGGCCACCCGTTCAGGCGATTCGCTGCCATGCAATTGCAGCATGTCCAGCGCCACGGATCCGGTCAGGCGATCAAGGAACGCATCATCGGCATTCACGGTGAGGGCAACCTTGCAAATGCCCTCGGGCACCAACAGCGCCAACGGCCTTGCGTCTTCAACCGACACGTTTCGGGGGGATTTTGAGAAGAATACAAACCCGAAATACCGAGCCCCGGCACCAACCGCAGCGTCGATATCTGCAGCCGTGCTCAAGCCACAGATTTTCACCTGGACCTTGGAAGACATCACAGACTCAGCTGGCTTCGTCGAGGATCGCCAGAACGTCGTCTTTGCCTTCGTTCTTCTGATCCTTAAGGCGTGAGACTTCCCGTTCCAGCTTGCGGACTTCGCGGGTTTTCTTCGTGGCCTCGCGGCGCAGATGATGCTCGCGCATCCATTCCCACAGGAAACCGATTACCAGCCCAAGCGCGATACCGCCAAGAACAACCACGAACAATGGCATGGCGATGGTGAAATTAAATCCAGCCAATCCGGCCAAATCAGCAGGCATAAGTTTCAGAGTGACAAGTTCACGGTTCGCCAGTGACACCGAGATCAGAATGATCCCAAGTGCTGCCAGGAACGCATAGCGAATGTAGCGCATCAATTTACTTTCCGTTCAGACGGTCTCGCAACAACTTACCGGTCTTGAAGAACGGCACATGCTTCTCTTCGACATGCACTGTTTCGCCGGTTCTGGGATTGCGACCAATCCGCGCGTCGCGCTGTTTGACCGAGAACGCGCCGAACCCGCGCAGTTCCACCCGGTCGCCGCGCGCCATGGCGTCGGTCACTTCTTCGAAGACCGTATTCACAATGCGCTCGACATCCCGCTGGTACAGGTGAGGATTTTCGTCGGCGATTTTCTGGATCAGTTCCGAACGGATCATGCGTGTACCCCTCCCAAGGCCAAGGCGGCGAGCAACAGTTCCAAAGACTATAGGAACAAAATCAATTCCTTAAAACAGAAAGAATATCAATATCGGGGGTTTTCCGCCGGAGAACCCCCAAAATTTTTGATGGTTAGACCCTGCCCCCCAGCCAGCGCCGCGATAGCAGGCAACTGCGAAACGTTTTGCGTCCTGTACACGGGGCGATGATTCGGCCAAAAGAAAAAGCCCCGCGCAGTGCACGGGGCTTTTCCAAATCTTCGTTTCGATGGCGCGACGCTTATTCGTCGCCCGTTTTCAGGGCAGCGCCCAGGATGTCGCCCAGCGACGCACCCGAGTCGGACGAACCGTACTGCTGAACGGCTTCCTTCTCTTCGGCGATCTCGCGTGCTTTGATCGACAGACCCAGACGGCGTGTTTTGCTGTCCACGTTTGTGACCCGCACGTCGACCTTATCGCCAACCGAGAAACGCTCAGGACGCTGCTCTGCACGGTCGCGCGAGAGGTCCGAACGGCGGATGAAGGATTTCATGCCTTCGAATTCCACCTCGATGCCGCCATCTTCGATCGCGGTAACGCCAACGGTGATGATCGAGCCACGCTTCACGCCACCAACGGCTTCAGCGAACTTGTCGCCACCGACGTTCTTGATCGACAGCGAGATGCGTTCCTTGTCGGTGTCGACTTCCGAAACCACTGCATGGACCATGTCGCCCTTGCGATAGTTCTGGATGGCGTCTTCACCGCGCTCGTCCCATGACAGGTCGGACAGGTGAACCATGCCGTCGATATCCCCCGGCAGGCCAACAAACAGACCGAATTCGGTGATGTTCTTGACTTCGCCTTCGACCTCGGTGCCCATCGGATGGGTTTCGGCGAACACTTCCCACGGGTTGCGCTGAGTTTGCTTGAGACCAAGCGACACGCGGCGTTTGGCGGGATCGATTTCCAGCACCATGACGTCGACTTCCTGGCTGGTCGAAACGATCTTGCCAGGGTGGACGTTTTTCTTGGTCCAGGACATTTCCGAAACGTGCACCAGACCTTCGACACCAGCTTCCAATTCGACGAATGCGCCGTAATCGGTGATGTTGGTGACGCGACCCTTGTGGACCGACGCCAGCGGGTACTTGACGGCCACCAGATCCCACGGATCTTCCTGCAACTGCTTCATGCCCAGGCTGATGCGGTGGGTTTCCTTGTTGATCTTGATGACCTGAACCTTAACGGTTTCACCGATCGACAGGATTTCCGAAGGATGGTTCACACGGCGCCATGCCATGTCGGTGACGTGCAACAGCCCGTCAACGCCGCCCAGATCAACAAACGCACCGTATTCGGTGATGTTCTTGACCACACCGTCAACTGCCTGACCTTCGGTCAGGTTGCCGATAACTTCGGCACGCTGTTCGGCACGTGATTCTTCAAGGATGGCACGACGCGATACAACGATGTTGCCACGGCGACGGTCCATTTTCAAAATCTGGAACGGCTGCTTCAGCCCCATCAGCGGGCCAGCGTCGCGCACGGGGCGCACATCGACCTGCGAGCCGGGAAGGAACGCAACTGCGCCGCCCAGATCGACGGTGAAACCACCTTTGACACGGCCAAAGATCGCACCTTCGACACGCTGGTCGTCGGCATATGCTTTTTCCAGGCGGTCCCATGCTTCTTCGCGGCGGGCCATCTCGCGCGAGATGACAGCTTCGCCACGCGCGTTTTCGGCTGAGCGCAGATAGACTTCTACCTCGTCGCCAGCAGCGATATCAGGGGCTTCGCCAGGATTTGCGAATTCTTTCAGATCAACGCGGCCTTCCATTTTATAGCCGACGTCGATGATGGCTTGTCCCGCTTCGATTGCGATGACCTTGCCTTTGACAACCGACCCTTCGGTCGGTGTGTCCATTTCGAAGCTTTCATTCAGAAGGGCTTCGAAGTCCTCCATTGATACGTTTTGAGCCATGTGGTCTCAGGTTTCCTTTACAAGTGTTTGACTGGCCGTGCGGTTGTCTCCGCCGGTCTTCGAGATTTCGTTGGTCAGACGGTCCGATAACACAAAGAGGGCCGGTATTCCCCGACCCTGCTCGTCTCTTATGTTTATTGGCGTTACCCGCCTTGTCGACGGAGGCCGTATAGTCACGGTTTGCGTGGAAAGCAAGGGATTTCAGCCGCAACGCCAGATTCCACGATCTTTGTCCAACATGGTTTTTTCCACCGCATTCAAGCGCTCGATTGCCTGCGACGGGTCAGACGACCCGCCAGCTTTCGACCAGATCCGCAGGGCCGAGGCCGGGCTCCACGGCAGGCTGGCCGACGATAGCCAGTGACGCAAGTCAGATGGAAGCGCGTCGTAGTCTCGCATCGCATTCCCAAACCGCCTCCGACGCGGCAGACCTGATTTTATGTTCCGCATCGTCATCAGCCCCACCCCCGCTATCGGGGCATCCCCGGATCGCATTGGGTCAGGCGGGCGAGCCTGCTGATGAGACACCGAACTATAAGGCCAGTGTCTCGTGATACGCGTTGAGGGTTTTCGACCTTGGCCCAAACCGCCGCCATAGTGTTCTCCATCCTTATTAAGCAATGTTATAACATAACAATACCTATGGGACGCAAGCCGAAAATCAACAGAAACCAGTCGCGCGGGATTTGTCCTCCGCGCGACTGCAACAGTGCTATTTAGTCAATCAAGGTGACCATGGTTTCGCTGGCTTTGCGCACCTTCTTCATCGGCAGCAGCCAATCGCCATCGGCCTGACGATATCCAAGCGGCAACAGCAGAACCGACCTCAGGCCACGGTCTTTCAGGCCCAGGATCTCGTCGACCTTGGCCGGGTCGAAGCCTTCCATCGGGGTGCTGTCGACGCCCAGTTCTGCCGCCGCAGCAAGGGCAAAGCCCAGCGCGATATAGGCCTGACGGGCCGCGTGATCATGGTTCACGGTTTCATCGCGCGGCAGATACTTGGCCTTCAGGTTGTCGTAATACTGGTTCAACATCGGGATTTCACCGCGCTCGTCCGTCATCTGCGCCGTCACGGCATCAATGCGATCAGCCGAATAATTGTCCCATGCTGCAAACACCAGCAGATGCGACCCTTCGGTGATTGGCGACTGATCCCAGGCCACTTTGCGAATCTCGGCGCGAATACCGGGGTTGGTGATCACGAACAGTTCGAACGGCTGTGTGCCGCTGGATGTCGGAGCCATCCGAACGGCCTCTACGATCTGATCGACCTTATCCTGCGGGACGACCTGTTCGGGGTCCATTTTCTTGGTGGCATAGCGCCAGCTCAGCTTTTCCATCAGGGTGCTTTGCGACATCGGTGGTCCTTTCAAGGCAGATCGCCAAATAGGTGGTATAGATTTGTAACCGGAGATATAAGCGATACTTAAATGGCCGCAAGAAGGCACATTTCTGAGACCCGGTTACAGAACAGGAACCACCATGCCCGATACCGCCAGCTGCCCCGATTGCAAACGAATCAACGAAGTCCTGTCGCGCGTCGGCGACCGGTGGAGCGTGCTGATCGTGATATCCTTGGCGCAATACGGCGTGCTGCGGTTCAACGAATTGAAACGCCATCTGGGGATTTCGCAACGGATGCTCAGCCTGACCTTGCGCGAACTGGAACGCGACGGGCTGGTCAGCCGCACGTATTATCCGACAATTCCGCCCAAGGTCGAATATGCGCTGACCCCGCTGGGTGAATCGTTTCGCGAACCGGTTAAGGCCATCGGGATGTGGGCGCTGGACAACCTGCCCAACATCGACACCGCCCGCGCCGCTTATGACGAACAGACCGAGGCGCAGAAGAAAAGCGCGTGATCGCGTTGCTTTTGTGACTTACCACATGGACCGCTATACAAGCGTGGATGTCGGGGTTTTTCCAACTCTCACCCGTGCAAGATGATTTGTGAACACAGTTAGGATACCACATGACCGCAACAAAACCTCGGGTCGGCGCGCCGGTCGATACGCTGAGCTTTCCCATCGCCGATTGCCAGAGATCGATTTCGGTCGGCCAGCCCAAAGATCGCTGGACTATGTTGTTTGTATATCGCGGACGGCACTGCCCCCGGTGCAAGCGGTTTCTGAACAAGCTTAACGCCGTATTGCCTGCTTGGCTTGACGCGATGGATGTCGTGGTTGTCTCGGCCGATACCAAAGAGAAAGCCCAGGCAGACAAGGAAGAGTTCGGGTGGGACTTTGACCTTTGCCATGGCATGACCGAAGCGCAGATGCGATCCCTTGGTCTTTACGTTTCGGAACCGCTTTCCGAGGCAGAAACAACCGGTTTGTTTGCTGAGCCCGGCGCTTTTGGAATTCGGCCAGATGGGACGCTGATGCTTGTCGAAATTTCCAATGGCCCCGCCGCGCGGCCTGATCTGGAAGAGCTGTTGGATGGAATGAAGTTCAACATCGACAACAATCGACCCGTCCGGGGAACCGCCTGACAGCTGCACGCACTTTGTATGTGTTTATGACCATAGAATAGACAAGGCCGTCATCTGACAAATCAGGCGACGGCCCTTTTCGTTTTCGGGAACGTTGGCAGCTGTACCCGGACCTAGCAGAACCGTTCCGGGCCGACCCACTGATCAGCATTGTATCGGTCGCCATGCGCCCAACCCACCGGCAGCACCTGTTCGATTGCCGCAAGATCGTCAGCACTCAGTGCTATATCCATACCCGCAGCCAGTTCGCGGAAATGGCTGACTGACCGAGTGCCCGGGATCGGGATTACATGGTCGCCCTGATGCAGCAACCATGCCATCGACAGGGCCGCTGTGCTGACGCCCATATCGGCCGCAAGGGCTCGGTATGCGTCGGTGATCTTTATGTTGGCGCTGAAGTTCGGCTCCATGAACCGCGGGTTTCCGGACAGGAACGGCAAATCCGCAATAGCCTCGGCAGGCAGCGGGTTGTCCGTCAGCAACGACCGCCCTACCGGTGAAAACGCGACCAGCGCGGTGCCCAGTTCGGCGCATGTCTGCACCAGCCCAAGTTCGGGCGCGCGCGTAGACAACGAATATTCGGATTGAACGGCAGCGACGGGATGTTCGGCTACGGCGCGGCGCAGGCTGGAGGGTGCAATCTCGGAGAAACCGATGGCGCGGGTTTTGCCTTTTTCTACCAGCCGGGCAAGGTTGCCGGCGGCCTCTTCGATGGGCATGTCCGCATCACGGCGGTGCGCATAGAACAAATCCACGCAATCGACGCCCAGCTTTTGAAGCGACCCGTCCAGTTCGGCCTCAAAATAATCGGCGGTATTATTGTAGTACCGATTGCCGTCAGAATCGCGGGCGATCCCGGCCTTGGTCGCGATGGTGAAATCGTCCCGCGCAGCCGGGTTTGCGGCAAGGTAGCTGCCAATCGCGTTTTCCGATTTGCCCATGCCATAGACATTGGAGGTGTCGATATGGCTGACACCCAGCTCGCGCGCCACGTCCAGAATGGCGTGGCTCTCCGCCACACTCGTAGGCCCGTAAAAGCTGGTGAACGACATGGCGCCGATCCCGATGGGCGAAATCCGGGTGCCGCCCCGTCCGAGTTCACGTTTTTGCATGGGACCCTCCATTAACCTGTTAATGGCAGTCTTTCACAGCTGCGATGGCTGTGGCAACCGCCTGTTCGATGCTGAGTTCGGATGTGTCGATCAAAATCGCGTCCTGTGCAGCCGTCATGGGCGCGGTCACACGCCCACTGTCGCGGGCATCGCGGGCCTTCACGTCGGCCAGTACCGTTTCAAAAGACGTGACGGTGCCTTTGTCGACAAGTTCTTGATACCGGCGTTGGGCACGCACCTCGACACTGGCGGTCACAAATAGCTTGGCCTCGGCCTGCGGGCAGATTACCGTCCCGATATCGCGCCCGTCCAGAACGGCTCCGCCCGCACGGCGGGCAAAGGCGCGCTGGAAATCGATCAGGGCGGCGCGCACCTCGGGGATTACGGCGACTTTGCTGGCGGCTTGTGCAACCTCGGCTGTGCGCAGGTCGCGGGCTTGCAGATCATTCGCCTGCAATGCCATCGCCGCCGTAACAGGATCGACACCGTCCAGCATCCGGGCCCCGACTGCGCGGTAAAGCAGCCCGGTGTCCAGATGCGCAAACCCGAAATGATCAGCAACTGCACGCGATATGGTGCCCTTTCCAGCAGCGGCAGGACCATCAATGGCAACAGTAAACGGCTCGGTCATCGGGTTATCCATTTGATCCAGGCGGCGCGCAGCAGTCCTAAGATGACCGCAACCATCGCCAAGGTTGTCAGCGCCGATTTCGCAACCGTGGCGCGGCTTGCGGCCAGAATAAGCTCATCCGGAACTGTCCCAGAAGTAGTCAGCATAGCCGCAACACGGGCGTTTTCGACATAATCGGCAGTGGCGCCGGCAAAGGCCGCAACCACAAGCAACAGCCGCAAAGGGCGTGACGGGATCAGGCTCCACACCGCTCCGGCCAGCACAACGGCAAGCAAAGCGGGATAAAAGCGGTCCAGAGCGTGCTGTGGTCCAAGATAGACCTCGCGCCCTTGCACGCTGATCGCCCCCAAGAAGGCGTGCGCGTCGTCAGGGGTATAGCCCGCCAGACGCATATCAAACGGAGCCAGCCCACCGGCCGCATCAGTTATTGCCGGCAGGGTCCAGCCCAGCATGGTGGCATAAACTGCCAAGGTCAGAGCAAATACAAACCAGTATGCCCGGCGCAGCATCATCCGGCTTTGCGTTCCACCGATGCGCCCAAACTAGCCATCAAAGGCTCAAAGATCGGGAAGGATGTGGCGATCGGGCCGCCATCATCGACGGACACCGGCTGTTTCGTGGATATGCCCAGCACCATGAACGACATGGCGATGCGGTGATCCAGATGGCTTTCACAGATCGCGCCACCTGTCACGGTGCCCGGACCATGGCCCGTGACCGACCACCAGTCGGGGCCGTCTTCGACCGCAACACCGCAGGCGCGCAGCCCGGTGGCCATCGCGTCGATCCGGTCGCTTTCCTTCACGCGCAATTCCTTGACCTCGCGCATCATGGTGACGCCGGTTGCATTGGCGGCCACGACAGACAGCACCGGGTATTCGTCGATCATGCTGGCTGCGCGTTCGGGCGGCACATCGATGCCCTTCATATTGGGCGAAAACCTTGCGCGCAGATCTGCAACGGGTTCGCCGCCCTCTTCGCGCTCGTTCTCATAGGTCAGATCCGCGCCCATATCGCGCAGAGTGGTGAACAGGCCAGCGCGGGTTGGGTTCAGCCCGATACCCGGCACCAACACATCCGATCCCGGTGTGATCAACGCCGCGCACACCGGAAACGCCGCTGAAGACGGGTCACGCGGTACTGCGATGGTTTGGGGTTTCAGCTCGGGACGCCCGGTGAGGGTGATAACCCGGCCCTCATCCGTGTCTTCGACCGAAATTTCGGCCCCAAAGCCTTCCAGCATCCGCTCGGTATGATCACGGGTGGCTTCCTTTTCGATCACAACCGTCTGGCCCGGCGCATTCAGGCCCGCCAGCAGCACAGCAGATTTCACCTGCGCCGAAGGCATCGGGACGACATAACGCACCGGCACCGGGTTCGCCGCACCGACAATCGTCATCGGCAGACGTCCACCGGACCGCCCAACGGCTTGCGCGCCAAACAGCGCAATCGGATCAGTGACGCGGGCCATGGGGCGTTTGTTCAGGCTGGCATCGCCAGTGAACGTCGCGGTGATTGGAGACGTCGCCATGGTGCCCATGATCAGACGCACGCCGGTGCCCGAATTGCCGCAATCGATCACGTTGTCGGGTTCGGCAAACCCGCCGACACCGACGCCGTTGACTGTCCAGTTGCCTCCGCCATGGTCCGTCACCTCGGCCCCAAAGGCGCGCATAGCTTTGGCCGTGTCGATCACGTCTTCGCCTTCCAGCAAGCCGGTGATCCTGGTTTCGCCCACCGCCATCGCGCCCAGAATAAGCGAGCGATGTGAAATCGACTTGTCCCCCGGCACGTCAGCCACGCCGGTCAGCGGCCCGCAAGGGGTTGAGGTCATCGGGATCGGGGTGCCGTGGCCAGACATGCGCGCGGTTTCCTTACTTGAGGGAATGTTAGCCGATCCCTACCCAATCACCCCAAACTGGTCCAGAGCGATCTGTCGACTTCGGATGCCTCTCCCAGCCAGATTGCCGGATTGGTTTCGGCCAGTTGCTGAAAAAGCGCCTCGCCCAATGTGTCGCGCAGCCGGATGCACACGGCCCGCTCGCTCAACTTTTCTTGCCGCGTCATATAGAAATCCGACCCGAACAGCACCCGGCGGCGCAATCGTTTGTCGCTGTCCAGGTTGCCCTTCAACAGCAACCGCAAAATGGGGGCATAATCGGCGAAACGGAACAGGGTATAGGAAATGTCGGTCCAGAGGTTTGGGAATTCGCCCGAGCAAATCATCTCGCGGGTCTGGGTCATCCAGTTTTCGCCGCCGCTGGTTGGTTTGGCGTTCATGTAAGCCTCCCAATCGCGGGCACCGCCAAAATGCGCCAGACAGATGCGCATTTCGGGAAACGCGCGCAGCACCGGCAGATAGGCGGCGGGGCGGGTCAGACCGTCAGCCTGATAGTCATCAACATCGCGGCCCTGAACGCCGCCGCGCGAACAATGGGTCATCACCGGCAAATTGCGTTCGGCAAGGACAGGATAAACCTCCTCCATCAGCCTTGGGTGATCCGGGGCAAAACCAAGCCGAGGATAGATTTTCAACCCGGCAAACCCCAGTTCGGTGATTGCGCGCAGGCATTCTTCGACGCTGCCCGGCACGCGCGGATCGACGGTGGCAAAGGGCAGAACCGTGCCAAGGTGATCGGGGTGCAGCCTGAGCCGCGCCAGATCATCATGCTGATCGCGCAGTGAAATGGGAACGTCGCCATACCCGGCACCATTCATCTCCATCGGCAGAACCACGAACCGGGTATCGCCGGGACAATGCTCTTTCACGTCCCTCAGGATTGCGTCCTGCGACCCACGCGCGCCTTGCTGCTGAAACTGATAAAGTCGGTCAACCTGATCCGCCAGATTTTCGCGCCCAAGCAAGCGCAAAAGACTGGCGACGGCAAGGATCAGCATTGGGGACTTGCGCAGAATACGCGCAGCCGGAAACGGGAAATCAACCGGTGCATGCTGGTCGGTAAAGACATGAATATGGCAATTGGTGATTCGAATATCGGCCATGAATTGAGTCCTTTCTAAACGAATGACCCAATTATGCGTTCATTTCCCGATTTCTCAAAGCCGTCTGAATGTCAGGTAGTGTTGGGGCCGTCCTTCACGGATTGCCTTTTGCTCGTACCGGGTCGAAATCCAGTCATCCCAAGGCTCTCGCCAGTCAGACGGGCGTTCGGCCAGCCATTCAAAACCGGCTTTTGGCACTTCTTCCAGCGTCTGGCGCACATAATCCTTGATGTCGGTCGCGACGCGGAAAATGGCTCCGGGCTGCAAGACCTCTGCCAACGGTTCCAGATGCTCTTGCGTCACGAACCGGCGACGATGGTGGCGTTTCTTTGGCCACGGGTCAGGATACAGCAGAAACGCGCGCGAAATGGATTGGGCAGGCAGCACATCGAACAGATCGCGCGCATCGCCGGGGTGCACCGCAAGGTTCTGAACGCCGGATGCCCGGATTTTGCCCAGCAGCATGGCAACACCGTTGATATAGGGTTCGGCCCCGATGATGCCGATGTCGGGATTGCGCGCCGCCTGATGCACCAGGTGCTCACCTCCGCCAAAGCCAATCTCAAGCCAGACAGGTTTTCCACCAAATCTCTCATTCAGGTCCAGTTTCGTACGATCCGGGTTCACATCCCAGTCGACGGCACCGGGCGACAACGCCGCGAGATCCTCTTTCATATAGGTCTGCTGATTGGGCTTCAGTTTCTTGCCCTTGAACCGGCCATAGAAATTCCGCCACGGCGCGCCAGAAGCGTGCTGATCGTTGGTGTCTTGTGGATCGTCGGACATGTTCAAAAGGCCATCAGTTGCAAGGGTGTCCGTGTGCCGCAAGGGCCGCGAGGCGTCAACCCTGGGTCATTCCCGAAGAACACCGGCGCGAGTCAGTTCCAGCCGACTGGGGAACCATTCATCTGCATTCAGCACGCCTTTGGTTTTGATGGCAAACACAGGATCGACACCGCGTTCGATCAGGTACATCAGTTCGGTGTGCATTTCCGATTGCGTGTCTTCGTACACCCAGGATGCAAAATCGAACGGTGTGTTCCAGCCGCTGTCGTCGCTCCATCGCGTGTAGTACGATTCCATTGCGTCAGCAGGCCATTGCCTTTGATGAAACCCGATCTTTGAGCCCAGCAGCATCCGCCGCGAGGTCCCCCCCAGAAAAATTGTTACGCATGAACTGCTGCATTCGCCGGACACCAGCGTATCCAATTCAAAATCGATGACGATCCGCGCCATTTCATTCCCGGCAAAAACGCTGCCACCCGAGCTGTTCAGTTCAAGTTGCGTGATCTGCGGATTGCCGCGCAAAAGCTTGAGCAAGCGATCGACGTCCGTGTTGGTGATTTCGGCTTCATCCCCTTCGATCGTGATCTCGGTATCATAGATCAGCGTCGTGTCATCGATCTGGAATTTGCTGGTGCCATCCATTTCCAAAGCCAGTACAGGGCTGGCAAAGGCACAGATCAGAATGGCGAAAAGGCAAGGACGCATGGCGGCTCCGGTGGTTTGGTCTTTGACGCCAGTTTATTGCCTGTACCGAAAATGGAAAGGGCGGCCCCTGGGCCGCCCGTTACCGAACAAATGCATCTGGATCAGACTGCGTTTTTCAACGCTTCTACCAGATCCGTTTTTTCCCAGCTGAACCCGCCATCGGCATCGGGCTCACGACCGAAATGGCCATAAGCTGCCGTGCGTTCATAGATCGGTTTGTTCAGTTGCAGACGCGTGCGGATGCCGCGGGGCGACAGATCCATGACTTGGGCGATTGCCGCTTCGATGGCTGCCGGTTCAACTTCACCGGTGCCATGCGTGTCGGCATAAACCGACAAAGGCTGACTGACACCAATGGCATAGCTGAGCTGGATTGTGCAGCGATCTGCCATGCCTGCGGCCACAACATTCTTCGCCAGATAGCGCGCGGCATAAGCGGCCGAACGGTCAACCTTGGTCGGGTCTTTGCCCGAGAACGCACCGCCGCCATGCGGGGCCGCACCGCCATAGGTGTCGACAATGATCTTGCGCCCGGTCAGGCCAGCATCGCCATCGGGGCCGCCAATGACGAACTTGCCTGTCGGATTGACGTGCCAGACGGTTCCGTCGGTGACCCAGCCTTCGGGCAGAACTTCGCGAATATAGGGTTCGACAATCGCCTGAATGTCAGCGCTGGTCAGTGCCTCGTCCAGATGCTGTGTCGACAGCACGATTGAACTGACACCAACCGGCTTGCCGTTTTCATACAGGACCGACAGCTGCGACTTGGCATCCGGGCCCAGCGCAGGTTCGGTGCCATCTTTGCGGACCTCAGCCAAACGACGCAGGATCGCGTGGCTGTATTGGATCGGGGCCGGCATCAGCGCGTCGGTTTCGGTCGTGGCGTATCCGAACATGATGCCCTGATCGCCCGCGCCTTCGTCCTTGTTGCCTGCCGCATCGACGCCTTGCGCGATATGGGCCGACTGTTCGTGCAACAGGTTGGTGATTTCGACCGTTTCGTGGTGAAACTTGTCCTGCTCGTATCCGATATCCTTGATACAGGCGCGCGTGATGGCGTCGATGCGCCCCATGTAATCTTTCAGCTTGTCCTGATCGGACAGCCCGACCTCACCGCCGATAACAACGCGGTTGGTGGTGGCAAATGTTTCGCAGGCAACGCGGGCTTCGGGTTCTTCAGCCAGGAAGGCGTCAAGGACGGCATCGGAAATGCGGTCACAAACCTTGTCGGGGTGGCCCTCGGAAACGGATTCCGAAGTAAACGTATAGTTCTGACGGGACATGAAAAGTGCTCCAATGTGATTGCCGTGCCACGTCAGGAAGCCGTTGTGGCAGGTTGACATTTCGGATACTTGCCCTGCCCCGGCGGGTCAATGGTTATTCTGGCGCGTGATCCGGGATTGGCTGGCAAGGCCCGCCGCAAGGGCGACCAAAAGCAATAGAAATACAGGCCAGTCGCCGGTGCGCGCATAAAGTGTGGCTGGCAAAGCTTGTGGCAACGGCGCGTCGGCATATCCGGCCGTGCCCAACGGGATCGACTTTGTGATCCGGCCCAAGGGATCAATGACCGCCGAAATGCCGGTGTTTGCCGATCTCAGCATCGGCAGCCCCTGTTCGACCGCGCGCATTCGGGCCTGAACCAGATGCTGATATGGTCCGGAACGGGTGCCAAACCACGCATCATTGGTGATCTGCAACAGATAGTCGGGCCGTTCAGACGCACCGTTCACATCCTGCGGAAACACCGCCTCGTAACAGATCAGCGGGAGTGCCAGTCCGAGCTTGCCCAAATCCAGCACCCGAGGCCCGGGCCCCGCGCTGTATCCGACGTTCCCGGTAGAGGCGAGCCCGAACAGGCCGAACCGGGCGGCAAGACCGGCAAGCGGGATGTATTCGCCAAACGGGACCAGATGATGCTTGTCATATTGCGCCGCCAATTGCCCTTGCGCATCAAGAAACGCGAGCGAGTTATAGGCCTTCGCGCCATCGAACCTTTGGATGCCGAGAACAACCGAAGCCCCATTCGCCGCCTTGGCGATGCGGTCAAATGTTGGCCCTGCGTTTTCGAAAAGCACCGGAACCGCGCTTTCCGGCCAGATGATCAGATCCACGGGCGGTGCAGCCGAGGTATAATCAAGCTGGCGATTGAAGAAGGTCGGGATAAAGTTCGGGTCCCATTTCTGATGCTGTGGGGCATTGGGCTGGATCACCCGCACCACTTGCCCGGTCGTCAGCACCGGTGTCTTGGGTGGGGCAACCGCCACACTTGCAACACTCAGAAGAATGGCAGGGACCAAGCCCATCAGAATGCCCGTGCGCGACCGCGCCACCACCGCCGCGCCCAATGGCAGCGTTGCCAGCAATGTCACCAGCGCCAAACCCTGCGGCCCGATCAGCGCCAACAGCTGAAATGTGGGCGCCCCAGCCCAGATCTGTCCCAGCGCGGCCCAGGGAAATCCGGTCAGGACATAGGCCCGCGCGAATTCAGCCAGCGACCAGAACGCAATCAGAAGAAAGACCTCCCAGATCCAGTTCCGCCCCAGCGCTTTGGCCGCCCAAAAGGCAAAAGCCCAGAACAGCGCCAATCCACCGGCCAGAAAAACCAGCGCAAAAGGTGCCATCCAGGCATGTCGTTCGGGGTCGACCATGAACGGTTCGATGATCCAGATCAGCCCGTGACCGAACCATCCCGTCCCGAATGCCCACCCGATCCACGCTGCCTGCCGGGTATTGGTCGCCGCGACAAACAGAGCCGACAGGACCAAAAGCGCAAGACCGGAAAGCGGCCATAATTCAAGCGGTGCCAACCCACAGGCACCAACAGCCCCGGCCAAAGCGGCGAACGCCACCCGCAACCACGGCGATTGGATCATTCCTCGCTGTCCGGCAACCGGACCCGCAAGCGCTTGATGCGACGTGGATCGGCGTCCATAACTTCAAATTCCGGCCCGTCGGGGTGCAGAACAACCTCGCCCCGTGTCGGAACCCGGCCCGACAGCATAAACACCAGCCCGCCCAATGTGCCGATCTCTTCTTCGTCGACGTCTTCGTGGCTGGTCAGGGATCGGCCAACTTCGGCCTCAAATTCGGGCAGCGGAGCTTTGGCCTGAGCGACATAGACGCCCGGCTTTTCCATCACCCAAAGCTGATCTTCGTCGGTGTCATGCTCGTCTTCGATTTCGCCCACGACCTGTTCGATCAGATCCTCGATCGTCAACAACCCATCGACACCGCCGTATTCGTCGATCACCAGCGCCATGTGGCGGCGCTCGGTCTGCATCTTGGCCAGCAAAACACCAATCGGCATCGAAGGTGGCACGAACAGCAAAGGCCGCATGATCTTTTTCAAATCGAAATCTTTGCGATGATCGCCGTTAAAGCCATAGAGCAACGACAGGTCCTTGAGGTGCGCAAACCCAAGCGGTGTATCAAGCGTGCCCTCATAGACCGGAATCCGGGTCATGCCGCTTTCGCGGAACACCTGCACCAGTTCATCCAGCGAAACCGTGTTCGGGACCGATACGATCTCGGCTGACGGAATGGCCACATCTTCAACCCGCATACGGCGCAGGTTGATCATCCCATGCGCCAAGGCTTCCGGGACAGGGGTGCCATTTTCCTGAGGGGTTTCCGGCGCGTCTTCGGGGCTGAACGCCTCGATGATCCGGCTGAACAAACCCGGTCTTTCACCGGTTTCTAATGTATCGTCCTGAAGCAGCGCGCGTTGCGCTGCGTTAGAACTGTCTTCTGAATCGCCCATTTTCCTACTTGTTTTTACTTGTCCGAAATAACTGTTACGGCGCGTGTTCAACGTTATATGGGTCATCGATACCCAGTTTGCCAAGTATCTCGACCTCAAGTCGTTCCATCGAAGTGGCATCCGCGTCACGGATATGATCATACCCCAGAAGATGCAGCAGCCCATGTACGATCAGATGCGTCACATGATCGTGCATGGATTTGCCCTGTTCTTTGGCTTCTCGCACGCAGGTTTCCCAGGCAATCGCGATGTCGCCCAGCACGATTTCACCGGTGAAATCGGGTTCCGGTTTTGCCGGAACCGCACCGGGGGAGTCTGCCGCCAGATCCTCGGCGGGCCAGCTCAGCACATTGGTCGGGGTCGGCTTGCCACGAAATTCGGCGTTCAGATCCGCGATGCGCGCGTCATCGCAGGCCAACACACTTAGGTCGCACTCATCCGCATCAATACCCTGATGCAGCAGCGCGCCGGTGATTGCCTTGGACGACAGAGCCTCAAAATCAACATCGACCCACCGTTCGTCTTCAATCGATATGTCCATCACCGGGACACGAGCCCGACTTCATGCGCCATCTGCATCATAAGCTTCGATGATGGCCGCCACCAGCGGATGGCGCACCACGTCCTTGGCCGTGAAGTAGTTAAAGCTGACGCCTTTGACCTTTGTCAGCAAACGTTCCGCATCGGCCAACCCCGACGGCACGCCACGCGGCAGATCGATCTGCGTCCGATCCCCCGTGATCACCATGCGCGACCCTTCGCCCAGTCGCGTCAGAAACATCTTCATCTGCATCGTTGTCGCGTTCTGCGCTTCGTCCAGAACCACAAAGGCGTTGGCCAGCGTGCGTCCGCGCATAAAGGCCAGCGGTGCAATTTCGATGTTCTTTTCTTCGATCAGCTTGGCCAGCTGTTTACCCGGCAGGAAGTCGTTCAGCGCGTCATACAACGGCTGCATGTACGGATCGACCTTGTCCTTCATGTCGCCGGGCAGATAGCCCAGTTTTTCGCCCGCTTCGACGGCCGGACGCGACAGAATGATCTTGTCAACATGCCCGCCAAGAAACATCGAAACGCCCACGGCGACTGCAAGATACGTCTTGCCGGTGCCCGCCGGACCGATACCAAAGGCGAGTTCACTTTTGAACAGCGACTGAACATAGGCTTTTTGAGCATCGGTGCGCGGTTCGACCAGCTTCTTACGGGTCTTGATCTCAACCGGGCCACCTTTGAACATCTCAAGCTGGTCGCCCGTTTCCGAAGAGGGATCCGCGCTTGGCCCCATCCGCAGCTCACGATCGATATCGGGCAGTTCGACAGGTTTTCCGGTTTCCAGCCGCGTATACAGCGCCTGCAACACCTCCGACGCCCGCTTTTGAACGGCCTCTTCGCCCATGATGGACAACTGATTGCCTCGGCGGACGATCTGGACTGAGAGTTTCTGTTCGATGACGGCCAGGTTGCGATCATATTCGCCACACAGGTCGATCAACAGCCGATTGTCAGGAAATTCGATAAGCACCTCGTGGGGTGCGGCTTCAACTTGCGGTGGGGTCAGGGCGCCAATGGCCAATCCACTCTCCTCGTCTGACGTTGTGACCTTAGCGTGCCAAGTTCGGGCTTTGCGCGCAAGCTCTGTGACACGGTTTTTCACCAAACTGAAACAAAAAAGGCCGCCCCCGGCAGGGACGGCCAATTCTTGGTCCGATTGTAATCAGATCGCGTCGACGATACCCGATCCTTCCTTGAACGGGCCGGTGGCCACGCCAGGAGGGGCAGCGCCCGAACACACTGGCTTACCTTTGGAATCCAGACGCTGCGACAGATACCCTTCCAGACCATCATCGATGATCCAGTGGTCACACCCCGTCGGATCCACCCAGATGCCCGCCTTGAGCGTGCTCAGATCTTTGCTGTCGATGCCACGATCGACAGTCTTGTCATACTTCTCGCAAGCGGCAAGCCCGCCAATCGCGACAAGGAGAACAATACCTTTGACGATTTTCATGTCCTGTCTCCTCAGTTCACGCAGATGATTTCGACACGGCGATTCTGCGCCATGTTGGCTGCACTGGTGTTGGGCACCCGTGGGTTCCGTTCACCATAGCCGCGAATCTCGACGATTGTTGCCCCAGTGGAGCGGCCAACCTTGGCCACCGAATTCGCGCGATTTTCGGACAGGCGCAGATTGTACGCGTCCGAAGCCCGGCTGTCGGTATGCCCGGTGATGATATAGCCACGTGCGTTGGTTTCGCGAAAAAACTGCATCAGGCGTTCTTTGCCAGCCGAACTGATCGAATACCGATCCGTTGCAAAGAACTGATCCGTCGGCATCGTACCGCACAAGCTCCCCCGGCGGCAGACCGGGGTGCCATCGCGGCGTACATGAGGCGTCATGTAGCCTTCGGCGCCATCATCCATAACCCAATGTTCGCACCCGTCCGGATCGACCCAGATGGTTGGAACATAACGTTCTCCAATAACTGTCTTCTGTCCACTGGACTGCGCCGAGGCAGGCTCTGCGGCCATCCAAACCAATGCCGCAACGGCCATCAGCACAGCAGCCATGCGTCTTATCTTGAAATCGATCACCGTCGTTATCCTTTACCCAGTTCCCCCGAAAGTAGCAGCCCACCGGGAACAGGTGGGAGCCCCCCACTTCATAATGAGAGTAAACTATTAAAATGTCAGCGTTTAGGGAAGAAAAAACCACCATATATTGTGCCACAGTTTGCGACACTCACTAAAAAAATGTCAGATTGTCGCAACTTTGGAAATGACCGGACCACCTGCGCACACTCATTGGTAGAACGGCGCAGTTGTGGAGACTCACTTGAGAATTACACCGGCCAGTGAATTCGTGACCGACTCGACAATGCGGACCCGGGCGATTTCGCCAATCTCCTTGCCCGCATCCCGGACATGCACCGAGTGCAGATAATCGGACTTGCCGACCATTTGGCCATCGATGCGCCCCGGCTTTTCGAACAACACGCTGACGTCCCGTCCGACCATAGCATCCTGAATGGCACGCTGCTGGCGCGTAATCAGGGCTTGCAGACGCTGCAATCGCTCGGACGATTCGGCCTCATCGACCTGCGCCCGTTCCGCCGCCGGGGTGCCGGGGCGGGTCGAATACTTGAACGAATAGGCATAGCCATAGTTAACCTCTTCGACCAAATCCAAAGTGGCTTGGAAATCGGCTTCTGTCTCTTCGGGGAATCCGACAATGAAATCGCCCGACAACAGGATGTCAGGCCGGGCCGCGCGAATACGTTCGATCACGCGCAGATAGCTTTCGGCCGTGTGCGACCGGTTCATGCGTTTCAGAATCTTGTCCGACCCGGACTGCACCGGCAGATGCAGATACGGCATCAGTTTGGCGCATGCGCCGTGCGCTTCGATCAGATCATCGGTCATGTCGTTGGGGTGCGAGGTGGTGAAGCGGATCCGTTCCAACCCGTCGACCTTGTCCAGGGCCCAAATCAGTTGCGCCAGCGACCAGTCGCTGCCATCCGCTCCGGCCCCGTGATAGGCGTTGACGTTCTGACCCAGCAGCGTGATTTCCCGCACACCGCGTTCAACCAGATCGCGCGCCTCGGTCAGAATCCGGTCAACGGGCCGGCTGACCTCGGCCCCGCGCGTATAGGGCACGACGCAGAAGGCGCAGAACTTGTCACAGCCTTCCTGCACGGTCAGAAACGCGGTCGGTCCGCGTTTCGCCTTGGGGCGGCTCTTCAACTTTTCGAATTTGTCTTCTTCCGGAAAATCGGTATCCAGCGCCTTTTCACCAGTGCGCGTTTTGGCCTCAAGCTCGGGCAGGCGATGATAGCTTTGCGGGCCGACGACCAGATCGACCAAAGGCTGGCGGCGCATGATTTCTTCGCCCTCGGCCTGTGCAACGCAGCCGGCAACACCGATCTTCAGATCCGGTTTTTCGGCCTTCAGCCCCTTGAACCGGCCAAGTTCTGAATAGACCTTTTCGGCCGCTTTTTCGCGGATATGGCAGGTGTTCAACAGGATCATGTCCGCATCATCTGCGGTTTTGGTTTCAACATACCCCTGCCCGCCCAGCGCCTCGGCCATGCGTTCACTGTCATAGACGTTCATCTGGCAGCCATAGGTCTTGATAAATAGCTTTTTGGGCGCAGTCATCGGATCAACCTTCGGGTTGGGGATCGGCAGCGTGCTTTAGAGTGTTTGGCGACGCCTTGCAATGCACGCGCAATTAACCGACTTTGGGGCAAAACGCCAGAAACACGGTGCAGCAGGCAAGCCATGGACTATTCTTCACTGAACGATTTCCTGAAACATGGTAGCGACGCGCTGGCCAAAGGGCCGGTCGCGCTGGTTTTTGTCGAGGACGACACCGAAGTGTCGACAACGCTGCGCCATTACATGACTTGCGGTTTTCCGGTCGTCGTGGCGCTGATGCCAGATGCCTTTGCCCTGCCCCAAGACGTCGCCGCACAAGTGCACCGGGTGCCGTTCAACTGCGGCCCCGAAGGTGCCGTCGTCGATGCCATCAATCAGGTGATCGAAGCCGCACCGGGGATCTGGTTTTATTACTGCTACAACGCCGAATACCTGTTCTATCCCTTCTGCGAAAGCCGCACGGTGGGCGAAATGCTGGCCTTTCATACAGAAGAACGGCGCAGCGCGATGCTGACTTACGTGATCGACCTGTACGCCGATGATCTGGACAAATGCCCCGACGCCGTGTCGCTGGACAGTGCGCATCTGGACCGGTCCGGATATTACGCTCTGGCCCGCAACGACCCGGAAAACAACAATCACCCGAAAGAGCGTCAGCTGAATTTCTTCGGCGGTTTGCGTTGGCGGTATGAAGAACATATCCCCAGCACCAGTCGCAAGATCGACCGTATTGCGCTGTTCAAATCCGCGCCGGGGCTGAAAATACGGGCCGATCACACGTTCAACGACGAAGAATACAACACCTATGCCTGCCCCTGGCACCACAACCTGACGGCGGCGATCTGTTCGTTCCGCACCGCCAAGGCGCTAAAGCGCAATCCGGGATCAACGTTTGATATCCACACGTTCCGCTGGCACAACTCGACCCCGTTCGAGTGGCATTCACGCCAGTTGCTGGATCTGGGATTGATGGAACCGGGGCAGTGGTTTTAAGCCTCAGTTAAAGGCCTTCATTACCGCAAGACTGGAAACCAGTCTTCGCGCAGCATTTGCCCGGCCGCCATGTCATGGTCAGGAAACGGCGGCGACGTGCGCCCCGGCCGTTCAACATAGCGCGCGTCATCCCCGATCAACCGCAGCGAAAACGCGCGGCGGCGGGCGTCTGACGTGTTACCGCGCGCGCCGTGCAGTGTGCGAAAATTGAACGCCAAGGCATCGCCGGGTTCCATGTCGAACTCGACAACGCGCAGACCTTCTTTGTCCGGATCGGGGATCGCCATGTATTGGCCTTCATCCGGAAAGAACCCCTCTTCGCTGACCCAGCGGGTCGGCAGCACTTCTTTTTCCCAACGGTGAGACCCCGCCACACAGCGCAACGTTGCCTCGCGTACCGGGTCCAGAGGCGACCAGAAGCTGACGTTTTGCTGCCCCTCGACAAAGTAATACGGCCCGTCCTGATGCCAGGGCGTCGCCATCGAGGTTCCGGGTTCCTTGACCAGCACATGGTCGTGGAACATCTGAACCCGGTCCGAGCGCATCAGATCGCCCGCAACGTCGGCCACGTCCGGATCATGCACGACCTCCTGAAACTCTGGAATCCGGGTCCAGTTGCAATAATCGTCAAAGAAACGCCCGGTTTCCCCGCTTTTCTGGTTTTCCGAGGCATAAGGCCCGGGATCGGCCATGTTGCGTTCGATGCCACGGCGCAAGGCCTCGACATGGTGCGCGAACAGTCCACGCACCAGCACAACGCCATCACGCTGATAGGTTTCGATGTCGCTGGATGAAATCAGTGGATTGGTCATCGTCATGCTCCCGCGCCGGTCTACCGGGCGGACACAATCAGACTTGCGTGCGCAAGGTCAAGCCTTGGGGCGTAGACGGATCACAACGTCGACCGACGCGATCTCCATGCCTTCGGGGGCCTCGGGCAAGCGGTTGATCACCAGTTCTTCGGAGGGCGCATCGCTGACACGACCGGCACCTTCCCAATAGAAATGCGGGTGGTCATGCGTATTCGTATCGAAATAGCTTTTGGTGCCGTCAACAGTGATCTCTTGCAGCACCCCGGCATCACAGAACGCGCGTAATGTGTTGTACACAGTGGCCAGCGACACCGCAGCGCCCCGATCCTTGGCTGCGTCAAACAGACTTTCAGCTGTGACGTGCCGATGCTTACCGTCCCCGACCAGCAGTTCAGCAAGCGACACACGCTGGCGAGTCGGGCGCAAACCGGCGCGGGCCAGCCAATCCGAGGCGTTTTTTGTGGTGTCAGGTTTCATTCGCGTATCCCGCTTGGCTCGCTAGGTTATATATAAAGCGCTCAGAGTGGTAATTTCAATTGAATTTCATGCGCACGCGAACCTGTTGCGCGGATGCACCCGCAAACGCGCTGCCCTTGCAGGACCCGGCGGGCCGATGATAGACCCGCCCAGTAACAAAGGTTTCGATAAGCAGGAGATGCGGCAGCATGGCTCAATATCCCAGCAGCTTTGACAAAGAGGCACTGCTGAAGTGCGCACAGGGGGATCTGTTCGGCCCGGGGAATGCGCAGTTGCCGGCCCCACCCATGCTGATGATGGACCGCATCACCGAGGTGAGCGCAGATGGCGGAGCCCATGGCAAAGGCCATATCCGCGCTGAATTCGATATCACACCCGACCTGTGGTTCTTTGAATGTCATTTTCCCGGCAACCCGATCATGCCCGGCTGCCTTGGTCTGGATGGGCTGTGGCAGCTGACCGGTTTCAACCTGGGTTGGCGCGGATGGCCCGGGCGCGGCATGGCCGTGGGTGTGGGGGAAGTCAAACTGAAGGGCATGGTGCGGCCTGACCGTAAGATGCTGACCTACAAAATTGATTTCAGGAAAGCGATGCAGACACGCCGTCTGACCATGGGTGTCGCGGACGGCATTGTAGAAGCTGATGGCGACGTTATCTACGAAGTCAAGGACATGAGAGTTGTGCTCAGCGAAGGCTGACCGCTGATTATTTAGGAGAGCGCCATGAGGCGAGTCGTCGTCACCGGTCTGGGAGTCGTTTCCTCGATTGGCAACACCGCGGAAGAGGTTCTTGCATCGCTGAAGTCCGGAACGTCCGGAATTGAGGCCAGTGCCGAGATGGTCGAACACGGCTTTCGCAGCCAGATCGCAGGCACGCTGAATATCGATGTGAAAGATCACGTCGAAAAACGCACGCTGCGGTTCATGGGACCGGGCGCCGCTTATGCGCATATCGCGATGCAGCAGGCGATTGCTGATTCCGGGCTTGAGGAAAGCGACGTGGTGAACCCCCGCACCGGGCTGGTGGCCGGATCGGGCGGGCCGTCGACCAGTGCCATGCTGGCGGCGCATCAGACGGTGCTGAAAACCGGCGCAACCAAGCGGATCGGTCCCTTTGCGGTACCCAAGGCGATGTGTTCGACCGTGTCGGCCAACCTGTCGACCGCGTTCAAGATCAAGGGCATCAACTATTCGATCACCTCGGCCTGTTCGACCTCGCTGCATTGCATCGGCAATGCGGCCGAGCAGATCATGATGGGCAAGCAGGATGTGATGTTTGCTGGCGGCGGCGAAGAGCTTGACTGGACGCTATCCTGTCTGTTCGACGCGATGGGCGCGATGTCTTCCAAGTTCAACGATGATCCAACCAAGGCCAGCCGCGCATTTGACGCGGATCGCGACGGGTTCGTGATTTCGGGCGGCGGTGGCATCGTTGTTCTGGAAGAACTGGAACACGCCAAGGCGCGTGGAGCCAAGATCTATGCCGAAGTCACGGGATATGCCGCAACATCGGACGGTCACGACATGGTCGCCCCATCAGGCGAAGGCGGTGAACGCGCGATGCGTCTTGCCCTGTCGACCCTGCCCGAAGGCCGCAAGGTCAGCTATATCAACGCGCATGGCACCTCGACACCGGTCGGCGATGTAGGCGAAGTTGAAGCGGTGCGCCGGGTGTTCGGTCAGGGCACTACCCCGCCGATCAGTTCGACCAAATCGATGACAGGTCACGCCCAAGGGGCAGCAGGCGCGTTGGAGGCGATCTTTTGCCTGCTGATGCTGGACAATGATTTCATCACGCCATCGATTAATGTGGACACGCTGGACCCTGAACTGGATCCGGCCGAGATCGCGACCGAAACCGTGCTGAATGCCGGTCTCGACAGCGTCATGACCAACAGCTTCGGCTTTGGTGGCACCAACGGATCCATGATCCTTTCCAAATACAACGGGTAATGCACAAGATGTCAGACCTTCTCAAAGGCAAACGCGGGCTGATCATGGGTGTCGCCAATGATCGCTCCATCGCGTGGGGCATCGCCAAGGCCATGCACGAAGCCGGGGCCGAACTGGCCTTTTCCTATCAGGGCGAAGCCTTCGGCAAGCGCCTGAAACCGTTGGCGGAATCAGTCGGATCCGACTTCATGGTGGACATGGATGTGACCGACGATGCGTCTCTGGACGTGGGTTTTGGCGAGCTGCAGAAACGTTGGCCAACCATCGATTTTCTGGTCCACGCCATCGCTTTTTCGGACAAATCCGAACTGACGGGTCGTATCCTTGATACCTCGCGGGCGAACTTCAAAAACTCGATGGATATCAGTGCCTTTTCCTTCATCGACGTCGCGCGCCGCGCCTATCCGATGATGAAAGAAAATGGCGGAACGCTGATGACCATGACCTATCAGGGGTCGAACCGGGTTGTGCCCAATTACAACGTCATGGGCGTTGCCAAGGCCGCGCTGGAATCGGCGACGCGGTATCTGGCTGCCGATCTGGGTCCGGATGGGATTCGGGTCAACGCGATCTCGCCCGGTCCGATGAAAACACTAGCCGGGGCGGCCATCGGCGGGGCGCGCAAGACGTACAAGTTCACCGATCAGAACACGCCTTTGGGCAGCAATGCGACACTGGAAGCCGTTGGTGGAACCGCTGTTTATCTGGCGTCGGATGCAGGCGCCTTCACATCGGGCGAAATCATCCGAGTCGATGGCGGGTATCACGTTCTGGGCATGCCCAAGCAGGAAAACCTGTAAGTTATCGTCAAGTTTTCACAGACTTGCCCTGCACACGCCACAGTTGTGGGGCAAGTTTGCATCATGGCATATGATGACACCCAACTTCGAGAAGCAATGATCCACGCGAACCGCCGCAAGCGGCGGTTGCGTTTCGTGATCCTTGTCTGTTTTGGCCTGCTCGGCTCGATGATGTCGGCGGTCTTGTTGTCCGATCCGCGCGTGGCCGCTCAGGTCGAAGCGATGGCGACAAGTCTGGGTGAGCGCCTGTCCGGGGAAGAGACTGCCGCATCCTCCGAACAGGATCCAGTCGCTGCGCCGGAAGCCACCGGCGGCAAGCCTGCCGTGCGCTATATGCCGACCAGCCGCATCCCGGTGCGACGCGCTGCCGGAGATATACCGGGCTGAGGGCATGTCCCGCAGACCACCTGCAAGACAAGCCGATTTCAAAGCATATTCAATGTCTTAGGGGTTAATTGCAACCAGCTCTATGGCGAAGAACAGGTCCTGCCCGGCCAACGGATGATTGGCATCCAGCGTCACGGTTGCCTCGTCGACTTCGACAATCACAACCGGAAGCACCTGACCGTCGGGGCCTTGCATCTGCAGTTGCGTGCCGAGTTCGAGCGGGATGTCGTCGGGGATACCTTCGCGCGGAATCGCCTGACGCGCTTCGGGGTTGATCGGGCCATAGGCGTCGGTACAGGCAACTTCGACGGTCTTCTTATCGCCAACAACCATGCCGGGGATTGCGGTGTCGAGACCCGGGATAATCTGGCCCGAGCCGACCTCAAACGCAAGCGGATCACGCCCGTCGGAAGAATCGAATGTCGTGCCGTCGCGCAGCGTGCCTGTATAGTGCAGATGCACGTTATCGCCGTTTTGTACCTGGGTCATAAAGGCTCCGTTCCGTTTTGTACAAAGTTGAGCGGCGCACCCTAGAGCCCCTGACGACGATGTAAACCCGGTGTTGGCCAGACCGCCGATGCATGTCCCCTTCCCCCCCGTCACACCTTGTGCAACTGTGCCCCGAATTCAGGAGGATCCCATGGCAATCACGACTTGCGTATTTGATGCGTATGGCACGCTGTTCGACGTCACTGCCGCTGCCCGGCAAGCCGCTGGCGAACCCGCGTTTCCAGCGCTGAAAGACAAGTGGATGGATGTCGCGACACAGTGGCGGCTGAAGCAATTGCAATACACATGGCTGCGCGCAGTGGTCGATGCCCATGCCGATTTCTGGGACGTCACCCAAAACGGTCTGGACTGGGCGCTTGAGTCGACCGGTCTGGATGGGGATGCTGCCCTGCGCCAGCGTCTGCTGGATCTCTATTGGGAACTGGCAGCTTACCCTGAGGTGCCTGCAATGCTGACTGCGCTGAAGGCTGCCGGGTACAACACCGCAATCCTGTCGAACGGGTCGCCCGCCATGCTGGACGGGGCTGTGCAATCGGCCGGGGTTGGCGATGTGCTGGATGATGTGCTGTCGGTGGAAAGCGTCGGGGTCTTCAAGCCCGATGCGCGGGTCTATGACCTTGTCGGGCAGCGGTTCCACTGCGCCACGGACGAAGTTCTGTTCGTGTCGTCCAATGGGTGGGACGCTGGATGCGCCACCGGGTACGGGTTTCAAACCGCCTGGGTGAATCGCGCGGGTGAACCGCTTGACCGTTTGCCGTGGACTCCGGCCCATGTCCTGTCTGACCTCACAACAATCCCTGATCTTGCAGGTGCCTGATGAGCTTTTTCACGACCTCGGACAATCATCGCATTCATTTTGAGGACACCGGCAGCGGCCAGCCGCTGTTGTGTCTGGCGGGTCTAACCCGGAATGGTCGTGATTTTTCATTCCTTGCGCCGCATGTCACCGATCTGCGCTTGATCAAAATGGATTATCGGGGGCGCGGACAGTCGGATTATGTCGGTGATTACATGACCTACAACGTCCTGCGCGAAAGTCAGGACGTGATTGAACTGCTGGACCATCTGGAACTGCCGCAGGTCACGGTTCTGGGCACCTCGCGTGGCGGATTGAATGCCATGGTCATGGCGGCCAATCACCCCGGGCGTCTGTCCGGCGTCATTCTGAACGATATCGGCCCCGAGGTCAGCCCGCAGGGCATTGAGCGGATCATGGAGTATGTCGGAAAGAAACCGGCGGCCCGCACCTATGACGAAGCGGCTGCTGCGATGAAGCACGCGATGGGGCATGAGTTTCCTGGTGTGTCGATCGATATCTGGCGCAAACAGGTTGAGTTTCAGTACGCCGAAACCCCGGACGGGCTGGATTTGCGCTATGATGCAAAGCTGCACACGGCGCTGGTGGAACAGGCCGCATCCGGCCCTGCGCCGGATCTGTGGCCTTTGTTCGACGCGTTGAAGCCGGTTCCGGTGGGGGTTCTGCGCGGGGCCAATTCGGACATTCTGACCCGTGAGACGTTGGACGACATGGCCGGTCGCCATCCCGACCTGATCTGGACCGAGGTGCCGGATCGCGGCCATGTGCCATTTCTGGATGAACCCGAGTCGCTGACCCTGATCCACAAGATATTGGAGCGCACACGTGAGCACGTATGAGATGATCAAGGCCGCCGCAGAGCGGCTGGACGGCCATGCACGGCGCACCCCGCTTCTCGGCTCTCCGTTCATCGACGAGATCGCCGGGCGGCGCGTGATGGTCAAGGCCGAATGCCTGCAACATACCGGCAGCTTCAAGTTTCGAGGTGGTTGGGCGGCGTTGTCGGCGATGGATGACGCCACGCGCAAACGCGGCGTGCTGGCCTATTCCAGCGGCAACCACGCACAGGGCGTGGCCCATGCGGCCACGTTGCACGGTGCGCCTTCGGTCATTGTGATGCCATCAGATGCGCCACAGCTGAAGATCGAGAACACCCGCGCGCTGGGGGCCGAGGTTGTGCTGTACGACCGGGCCAGCGAACCGCGCGAAGAGATCGGGGCGCGGCTGGCCAAGGAACGCAGCCTGACATTGATCAAACCCTATGATGAACCGCAGGTCATTGCCGGTCAGGGCACCTGTGGTCTGGAGATCGCCGAACAGGCGCGCGAAGTCGGAATTGAACAGGGCGACGTTTTGGTCAACTGCGGCGGCGGTGGCCTGACGGCCGGGATTGCTCTGGCGCTTGAGGTCGATGCGCCCGGGTTGCGGGTGCGCCCCTGCGAGCCCGAAGGGTTTGACGATACAGCGCGTTCGCTGGTTTCGGGGCGGATCGAGCACAACGACCGGATGTCAGGGTCGATCTGCGATGCAATCCTGACACCGGCACCGGGTGAAAAGACCTTTCCGATTTTGAAACGCCTGTGCGGCCCCGGTATCGTGGTGAGCGAGGACGAAGCCTTGCGGGCCATGGCGCTGGCGTTCCTGCGGTTGAAAATCGTGCTGGAACCCGGCGGTGCCGTGTCGCTGGCCGCCGCGCTGTTTCACGGTGATCAGATCGACGCGCAGGAGGTCGTTGTTGTGGCCACCGGTGGCAATGTCGATCCGGACCTGTTTGCCCGGGCTTTGGCGACGCTGAAGGACTAGGCGCATGACCCGCTTCACCATCGCGACGTTCAACGTCAAGAACCTGATCGGACCAGATAAAGAGTTCTATAAGTTCCTAAAATACACGCCCGAAGAATACGCCTGGAAGCTGGACTGGATGGCCGATCAGGTGCTGTCGCTGGACGCCGATATCGTCGGGTTTCAGGAGATCTTTGAAGAAGACGCGTTGCGCGATGTCATCACCGAAGCAGATCGTCGCGGTGAGGCATCGAATGCGGCGAGCGTGCCGGGCCCGTCGAAACGCTATCACCGCAAGGCGATTTTCCGCAAACTGGAATACACGCCCTACGGCGATTCCGCCTTGGCTTTTGCGCCTAACGCGTCGGATGGTGGCCCCGGTAAACGCAGGCCCGGGCTGGCCATCGTGTCGCGCTTTGGGTTTGCCGAACCGCCTGTCGTCATTCAGGACCTGGACGAGCCGCTGACCATCCCGATGTCGGCGCTGGGGGGGGAAGCAGGTGCAGGGCAATACACGTTGCGCCGCCTGTCGCGCCCGATCCAGATGGCGCGCATTCCGGTCGGGAACATGGTGATCAGCGTGTTCAACTGCCATCTGAAATCCAAGCTGGGCGAATACATCCGGCCTGACGGGGCGGCGTTCGCCCGCGAGGCCGTTTTGACATCTTATGATCCGGTGGGACGGGCGATGGGATCACTGCGATCCGCCCTGCGCCGCATGGCCGAGGCCTGGGTGTTGCGCAAGCTGATCGTGGCCGAGCTGGACAAGGGCCGCCCCGTTATGATGCTGGGCGATTTCAACGATGGCGAACATGCGGTCAGCAATGAGATCATCAGCGGCGAGATGCCGTTTCGCAACTATTCCTGGATGTTGCGGCACGATGCCAAATCTCCCTCAGATCGGTATTCGGAAGAAGAGAACAAACAAATCACCGAAGCCGTCGACCGGGTGCGCCTGCGGGCGGCCGAGAAAATGTTCGTGCGCAAATCGCTGCGCGACATGGTCTATACGGCGGCGTTTGGGGGTGTGTATGAAAGCATCGACCAGATCTATATGTCGCGCCATTTTGACGAAACCTATGAAAAGGCACTCGGCGAGATGGAGTATTTCAGCGTGTTCAACGACCACCTGACGGATGGCAGCCATGCGGAGGCTCCGTATAACAAGCTGGCGTCGGACCACGGTCAGATCATGGCGCATATGCGGATCGGCTGATCCGGGCGCAACCGAGAATTTTCGTCGAAAATTCTTGGCCCCTCACAAACGGAGGAGACAAAATGCAGATCGCGGATTTGGGTGATGTACAGTTGCATTACGATGTCAGCGGCGATGCCGATGGCGCGCCTGTGGTATTCTCGAACTCATTGAACACGGATTTACGGCTGTGGAATGGTGTTTTGGCGCGCCTGCCCAAGGGGCTGAAGATCATCCGGTACGATATGCGCGGGCACGGGCTGTCGTCTGCGCCCGCCGCGCCCTATTCGATGGGTACGCTGGTGCGGGATGTCGAACGGTTGATGGACCTGCTTGAGGTGCGCGATGCGGTGTTCGTCGGGCTGTCGGTTGGCGGCATGATCGGTCAGGGGCTGGCCGTAAAACGCCTGGATCTGGTGCGGGGTTTGGTGTTGTCCAACACCGGAGCCAAGATCGGGACGCCGGAAATGTGGGCTGACCGCATTGCGACGGTGAAAGAACATGGGCTTGGCGCGCTGACGGATTCGACCATGGAGCGCTGGTTCGGCAAGGCGTTTCGCGAAAGCCCCGAGGTCACCCTGTGGCGCAACATGTTCAGTCGCCAACCGGTCGAGGGGTATCTGGGTTGCGCGGCTGCGATTTCGGGCACGGATTTTTATACGCCGACCAGTGGATTGCGTCTGCCCGCTTTGGGCATTGCCGGATCCGAAGACGGCTCGACCCCGCCCGATCTGGTCCGCGAAACGGTTGCATTGATCCCCGGGTCGCAGTTTGAACTGATCCGCAAAGCCGGGCATTTACCATGCGTCGATCAGCCCGATGCCTATGCCGATATCCTGACCCGGTTCCTGCGCGACATCGGACATATCTGACTTTTCCGAAAGGCACATCCCATGGCCGGTTCCGTTTTTGACAGCGCCTTGTTTTCCCGCCTGTTCCCCACCGCTGACGTGGGTCGGTTGTTCACCGACGCGGCCGAAATTCGCGCCATGTTGTTGGTCGAAGGCGTTCTGGCCCGCACGCAGGGTGACATGGGTTTGATCCCGCAAGACAGCGCGCAGGCGATCACCCGGGCTGCAATGGAAATCCAGCTGGATCCCGGCGCGTTGGCGCAACCGACGGGGCAGAACGGGGTGAGCGTACCCGGGTTGGTGGCCGCGTTTCGCACAGAGATGCAGGCACCGGAACACGCGCAATATGTGCATTGGGGGGCGACGTCACAGGATATCATCGACACCGGGCTGATGCTGCGTCTGCGGCAGGCTTTGACGCTGATGGAGGCCGATCTGGCGCATGTGCTTGACCGGCTGGCCAATCTGGCGGACGACCATGCCGAGCTGCCGATGCCCGCCCGGACCTTTGGGCAGCACGCGACGGTCACAAGTTTCGGCGCGGTGGCGGCCAGTTGGGGCGCGCCGTTGCTGGATCTTTTGCGCGAGATGCCCGGCTTGCGGGACAGATCGCTTTTTGTGTCCCTGTCCGGGGCTGCTGGAACCGCGTCGGAACTTGGGCCGGATGCCCCCGACGTGCGGGCGGCTTTGGCCAAGGGACTGGGACTGAACGACCCCAAGCGCAGTTGGCACACCGATCGCGGGGCGGTTTTGCGGCTGACCGGATGGATGACCCGCGTGACGGTTGCCTTGGGGAAGCTAGGCGAAGATGCAGTTCAGATGGTGCAGACCGGGATTGGGGAAATCGATCCGGGGGGAGTTGGGTCATCCTCGACCATGCCGCAAAAGCAGAACCCGATTGCCCCGTCGACTCTGGTGGCACTGGCGCGGCAGTCGGTGGGGCTGAATGCGGTGCTGCAGGGGGCCGCGATGCCGCGAAATCAGCGCGACGGGGCGGCGTGGTTTACCGAATGGATGTGCCTGCCGCAGATTGTGTTGGGCACAGCGTCGGCGTTGACCATTGCACGCGACTATTGCACGGCACTTGAACCGCGCGGTGGGGTTATGGCCGCGGCTTTGGTCGATGGTCTGGGGTTGATTCATGCCGAGGCGCTGAGCTTTGCGATGACCGATCATATGCCACGCCCCGAGGCCCAGGCGGCGGTGAAGGCCCTGTGCCGCGAGGCGTTTGAGACCGATGCATCGCTTGAAACTCTGGTCAAACGCGACTGGCCCGGTCTGGACACGGCCTGTCTTTTCACGCCTGCGCGTCAATTGGGACAGGCCCCGGCCGAAGCCCGCGCCTTTGCCGCAGCGGTTCGAACGCAACGGCAATCTCAGACTTAGGCTTTCGCCCTTTCATGTGAACGGTGGTCCCGCTAGCGTGCAGCGATTCACTAGACGCGTGCCCGTGACGATGAAAAAATCTCTGCCGATCGTGTTCATTCTGATCACTGTTATGCTGGATGCGATGGGCATCGGGCTGATCCTGCCGATCATGCCGGACCTGATCCGCGAGGTTCAGGGCGGATCGCTGGCCAATGCGGCGCTGTGGGGCGGGGTATTGGCCTCGGCCTTTGCGGTGATGCAATTCCTGTTCAGCCCGGTTGTCGGCAATCTGTCGGACCGGTTCGGGCGGCGACCGGTGATGTTGGTGTCCTTGTTCGCGATGGCCATCGATTACCTGATCATGGCGTTTGCCGGATCAATCTGGCTGTTGCTGGTGGGCCGCATTTTGGGCGGGATCACGGCGGCAACCCATTCGACGGCCAATGCGTATATGGCCGACATTTCGAAACCCGAAGAGAAAGCTGCGAACTTTGGTCTTATCGGGGCGGCTTTTGGGTTGGGGTTTGTATTGGGCCCGATGATCGGCGGGATGCTGGGCACGCTGGGCACCCGCGCGCCGTTCTATGCGGCGGCGGCGTTGTCGATGCTGAACTTTCTGCTGGGCGCGATGGTTCTGAAAGAGACCGTCACAGATGCGATCCGCCGCCCCTTTACCTGGACCCGCGCCAACCCGTTGGGGGCGTTTCGCGCGGTGTCGCGTCTGCCCGGGATCAGCCGACTGTTGTGGGTCTATTTCATCTATTCCGTGGCGCTGTACGTTTATCCGGCGATCTGGGCCTATTTCACGCAGGAAAGCTTTGGCTGGTCGCCGCAAATGATCGGTATATCGCTGGGCCTGTTCGGGATCACCGCCGCTTTGGTGCAGGCGGTTCTGATCCGGCTTGTCTTGCGCTGGTGGGGCGAGCGGAACACGGTGATCTTTGGCCTAGGCTTTGACTTTGTTACCTTTGGGCTATTGGCTGTGGTCCGAAACGGCATGCTGGCGCTGGTGCTGACCCCGATTGCCGCGTTGGGCGCCGTCGTGTCGCCTGCGTTGCAGGGGATCATGTCAAAAGCGGTGCCCGATAATGCGCAGGGCGAGCTTCAGGGGGTGCTGGGCAGCGTGCATGCCTTGTCGATGGTGGTGTCGCCGATGCTGATGACGTCAGTTTTTGCCGTTTTTGCACAACGAGAGTCGTCTTTTTACTTGCCGGGCGCCCCGTTTATCCTGTCGATGGTTCTGCTGGCTGTGGGGCTGGTGTTGTTCATGCGCAAGCCCCTTTCCGAATAGCGAAATTACCAACCGCAGAGCGGACATAAGACTTGCATTCCTGAAAGCTCGCAGTGCAACTGGAGCGCAGGATTTTGGGAGATAGAGATGCAGAAGATCAAAGCCGCCGTATGCCACGAATTCGGAGCCCCTCTGGTTGTCGAGGAGATCCTTATTGATAAGCCGGGTTTTGGCCAGGTCGAGGTGACGCTGAACGCCGTGGCGATTTGCCATTCTGACATTTCGTTTGCAGAAGGCGCATGGGGCGGGTTCTTGCCTGCGGTCTATGGCCATGAGGCTGCTGGTGTTGTGACGGGCGTTGGCGCCGGTGCGGGGGGCTTTGCCGAGGGCGATACCGTTGTCGTGACCCTGATCCGCGCCTGTGGCAGCTGCCCCAGTTGTGCGTCGGGCAAGCCGACGATCTGCGAAACGCCGATCAATGGCACCAAGGGGCCAATCCAGACCGCCGATGGCGGGCCGATCGAACAGGCGATGGCCTGTGGTGCCTTTGCCGAAAAGGTCGTGGTTGATCACAGCCAGATCGTCAAGATCCCTGCGGATATGTCGATGGAGGCCGCTTGCCTGTTGTCCTGCGGTGTGATCACCGGTGTTGGGGCCGCGGTGAACGCGGGCGGATTGCGTCCGGGTCAGGACGTGGTTGTCATTGGCGCGGGCGGTGTTGGCCTAAACGCGATTCAGGGGGCCAGGATTGCCGGAGCCCGCCGTATCGTTGCCGTCGACCTGAGCGAGGAAAAGCTGGAGGTCGCCAAGGAATTTGGTGCGACCCATGGGGTTCTGGGGTCTCTGGATGCGCCATGGAAGGCGTCTTACAAAGCACTGGGCCGGCGCGGGGCCGATCTGGTTCTGGTCACGGTCGGCGCGATCCCGGCCTATGAACAAGCCCCCCGCTATCTGGGGCGCGGAGGTCGTGTGATCATGATTGGCATGCCGCATTCCGGCGCGATGGCCAGCTATGAGCCCGTCATGATGGCGGCGGTCGGACAAGGCATGATCGGATCAAAAATGGGCGACGTGGTGATCCAGCGGGACATCCCGTGGATGATCGACCTGTACCAGCAGGGCCGCCTGAAGCTGGACGAGCTGATCTCGGGACGTTGGTCGCTGGATCAGATCAACGAGGCGATAGTCGACACCAAATCTGGCAGCGCCAAGCGCAATGTGATTCTGTTCGACCGGTAAAACCCGGTCGGGTGCCGCCTTTTGCATGACAGGAATTCGCCCCATGAAGCTTCAGGACCTCGACATTATCGTGACGGCCCCACCGGCGCCGGGTTGGGGCGGCCGGTACTGGATACTGGTCAAGGTGACGACCGATACCGGGATCACCGGCTGGGGCGAATGCTATGCCTCGTCCGTCGGGCCGGAGGCGATGACGCATGTCATTCGCGACGTGTTCGAACGCCACATGCAGGGCGAAAACCCGGAGAACATCGAACTGATGTTTCGCCGGGCCTATTCCAGCGGGTTCACCCAACGCCCTGACCTGACGGTGATGGGCGCGTTTTCGGGGCTTGAGATCGCCTGTTGGGATATTCTGGGCAAAGATCGTGACCGGCCCGTCTGGGCTTTGCTGGGCGGCAAGATGAACGAGCGGATCAGGGCCTATACCTATCTTTACCCCCTGCCCCATCACGACATGGCAAAATTCTGGACCTCGGCCGAGCTGGCTGCAGATACGGCTGCCGAAATGGTCCGGCAGGGCTATACGGCGGTAAAGTTCGACCCCGCAGGCCCGTATACGTTGCGCGGCGGGCATATGCCGGCGATGTCGGACATTGCGACGTCGGTCGATTTCTGCCGCCAAATCCGCAAGGCCGTCGGAACACGGGCGGACCTGCTGTTTGGCACGCATGGGCAATTTACCACTGCGGGCGCGATCCGGCTGGGCCAGGCGTTGGAAGAGTTTTCTCCACTTTGGTACGAAGAGCCGATCCCGCCCGATAACTATGACGAGATGGCCAAGGTCGCGCAGGCCGTACGCATCCCGCTGGCCACCGGCGAGCGATTGACCACCAAGGCCGAGTTTGGGGCCGTATTACGCGCAGGCGCGGCGACCATCCTGCAACCGGCTTTGGGACGTGCGGGCGGCATCTGGGAGATGAAAAAGGTCGCGGCGATGGCCGAGGCCTTTAATGCACAGATGGCGCCGCATCTTTATGCCGGACCTATTGAATGGGCCGCCAATATCCACCTTGCGGTGTCGATCCCGAACATCCTGATGGCGGAATCGATTGAAACCCCGTTCCACGATGCGTTGATCAAAGGGACGATCCGGGTCGACAACGGGTTCATTCCTGCACCCGAAGCTCCGGGCCTTGGAATCGAGGTCGATGAAGAGCTTGCACGCGCGAATCCGTTCACCGGAGGCGGTCTGCACTTAGAAATGCAGGAAAAAAGTTGCGATTATGTGCACGGGAACGCATTTCAGGGTGGTGCACCCATCTCAAAGGGGTGACTTGAACTGATCTTTTGATACATTATCTTGAGTGAGCAAAAAACAAACTGTGAACACGCTGTGACGATCGAAGCTATCGAAAAGACCATGCCTGAAACGCCGACCGATATGGCTAGCCGCGCAAGCGAGGCTGCGGCCTATCTGAAGACCCTGGCGCATGAGGGTCGGCTGATGATCCTGTGCCATCTTGGCACCAGCGAGAAATCGGTGGGCGAACTTGAAGGCCTGCTGGACATCCGGCAGGCTGCTGTCAGCCAGATGTTGGCACGTCTTCGCGAAGAAGGTCTTGTGACGACGCGCCGCGACGGCAAGACGATCTTCTATTCGCTGGCGGACTCTAACACCGAACAGGTCATCGCGCTGCTGTATTCGCTGTTTTGCGGCGACGACTGAACCCGGTTCAGCTGGATACGTAGCCCGCCACCACCTGTAGCAATTTGAACGCCGTGGCGGCGTCATTTTCGACGACGGCAAGAAATTCTTCTTCGCCGATGCGCAGACAGGTCAGCTCACTTTCAGCAACCATACTCAGCGCGCGTGGAACCTGACGGATCAGACCCAGTTCACCGACCAATGTGCCCGCGCCGACTTTGGCGATCAGCTGATCGTCGCCGTCGTCCTTGGGCAGATACAGGCCAGCCTCGCCGTCGAGCACCATGTACGCGCCATCGGTCGGTTCGTCACCTTTCAGAAACACCACCTCGCCCTTCGGGGCCGTGTACCAGCGAGCCCCAAAGGCCAGCAGGCGCAATTGCTTGCGGCTGAGGCCCGAGAACAGCGGCGTCTGTTCCAATGCCCGCAGTTTGCGGTTGAGGTCGGCGCTGGCGGCGCTGTCTTCTTCGACATCGGTCGCACTTTCATCGCTGACAATCCGGCCCTGTTGCATCTCGAAATAGGTCTCGAACACGTCCGGGTTTTCGAAACTGTCGTTCAGGTAAATGACCGTGGTGTCAGGCAGCAGCGCGCGCAGGTTACGATAAACTGACTTCTGCGTCTCCATGTCATAGCTGGCCAGCGCCTGATCCAGAATAAGGATATCGGGCTTTTTCACCGTCGCGCGCGAGAAGGACAGCGGCTCGGCGAATACGCCGGGCAGGTTTTGCCCCTGAAGCGCGATCGGGATGTCATAGATCAGCTCGATCACCAGTTGCTGCGCGCCGTTTTCGGCCAGAACGTCACCGACCAGGCGGCGGAGTTCATCGGCGCGACCACCCGAGGCATCAGAGATCTTACCGAACATGGCGTTCTCAAGCACGGTCATACCGGGTGTAAACACGTCTTCGTCGAAGGGCACAAACAGATCACCAAGGCTTTGCAGCAGGTCGGCCGCGTGGCTTTGACGCAACTCGACAATGCGATCTTTCAGCTCATCCGTGAAACCGGCCCCGATCTGATCGGCCGAAATCAGGAACGGCACGATCAGCAGGCTGGCCATGTCATCGGCGCTGAGGTCTGACGCGTTGCCGGATCGGGTTTTTTCGACCAGATCGACGGCTGTTTCATAGGTGTCGACGTTTAGCCCCAGCTTGCGGAACAGCGGGTGATCGGTGCCATCAAGGCCAAAGATCTGGCGCAGCATATCGATCACATCGCGGGTCAGCTGCACCAGCGTTTCTTCCAGACCCAGATGGCGCAGTTCGGCCATGAATTCTGTCTGGGCGGCCAACACCTGCTGGGTGATTGGATGCCGGGGCGAGGCGTAAAGCAGGTTTTCAGCAACCGGAAGCGCGGTGTTGTAAAGATCGGGCTTCAGGAAAAAAGCGTGCTGGCGCAGCCCCGCGTCGCGCACGGCCTGTTGCACAATGGGGCGCAATTCGACCAGTTTGGCGGCCAGAACCGGATGATCTTCGGCTTCGAACTTCTGTTCCAGCCCGCGCCGGAACAGAGCTGTGCCGGACCCCATACCTTCGATCAGGGTCAGCCACCAGTCGCGCAGCTCATCTGCGGTTTCAAGGCCCGCGATGCGGGGGTCGAGCCATTCGGCATCGAAGGGATCGGCGCTGTTTCCGGCCCGCTGGGCTTCGGCAAAACTGTCGTCTTTGGACTGGTCGGTCAGCGGCCCGTAGCGCATCGGCATCATCACGTTTTCGCCAAAGGTGCCCTGGAACATCACAGGCCGTGACGTGGCATGACCAATGCGGGCGGCGATGATGGACTGATGCAGCGATGAAAGGTCAGCATCGCCAACGAACACCTTGCCGCTGGTGGGCAGCAGTTCGCGGGTCAGTAGTTCGGCCATGGCACGCCGGTCTTCTTCGCTGGGCGCGGCGATGCCGACAACGCTGCCCTTGGCGATGGTCGCATTCAGGTCCTCAAGCACCACGTTGCCATCGACATCGCGCACCGACACGTTTTCAAGCCGGATATCGCCGTCCAGATGCGGGTTGCCGCTGACCTCACCGTCGAACAGGGTTTCGTCGACCATGCCCGCAGGCGCAAAGCGTTCGGTAATCACCTCCCAGCGCAGGGCCATGTCCTGCGTCTGATTGTAATAGGCCAGCAGTTCTTTCCACGGGCTCGACAGATCCTTGTAGGCGGCAAGGGCGGCGACCAGAGCGCCCAGCGAAACCGAGCCTTGCAACACCAGATAGCCACCGATCGAAAAGAAGAAAAACGGGGTCAGTTGCGAGATGAAGTTGTTGAGGAACTTCATGAAGAATTTCTTCTGATAGATCTCGAACCGGATTTCGAACAGGCGACCCAGTTGGTCGGTGATCGCGGACAGGCGATGACGATACCCACCATTGACCCGCAAGGCGCTGGCCCCGGCGGCACTTTCACCGATCTTGGCGGACAAAACGCGGACTTCCTGAATGCGCTTCTTGTTCAGCAGGTTGATCTGCTTTTGCAGCTTCGGAATCAGCCACGCCTGCAGCGGGATCAGCGCACAGGCCGCAAGACCGAACCAGAAGCTTTGCAGAAACAAAAAGCCAAGGATGGTCAGCATCTGACCGGCCTGCAGCACAGGCTGGCTGATCGCATCGCCCATCAACCCGCCCATCGGTTCGGATTCAGCCGTGATCATCGACACCAGTTCAGCCTGGCTGACCCGTTCGAAATAGGGCTGCGGAAACCGCAGAATGCGCGCGATCAGAAGATAACGGAAACGACGCAGCATCCGTTCGGACAGCACGCCTTTCATCGTGTTGATGCGCATCTTCATCAGGCCGTGGGCCAGAACCGCCAGCAGGAAGGCGATACACAGAATGCCCAGAAACGTAACCTGATCAAAGCTGTAGCCGAACAAATCAATCGTCGCGCTCTGCGAGCCGATGGCGTCATTGATGATACGCTTGGGCAGTTCCAGTGTCAGGTACAACAACGGGAATAAGGTCGTGGTCACCATCAACAGAATCAGTTGGTCACGTTTGGAGTATTTCCAGATGAAACCGAAAAGGGTGCGTTCCATGAGAGTCGCCCGTTAAATCAAAATTTCTTGCCCGATCTACTTGGCCATCTCACGGGTTGGTCTCAAAGGGTAACAAGGCAACAACCATGCTGGCAATCCGTTAAGTTTGGCCGCAATCTGCGCAGGCTGTTTGCAGCAACGCACATTAGTGCCTAAGTTTCTTTAAGAGAGCCATTGGGGAGACGGCATTGTTACCCACCATAAGCACCGTTTTGCTTCTGATCTGCCTGCTGCAAGTCAAGCATATGTTTGCCGACTATTTCCTGCAGACTCCGAAAATGCTGTCTGGTCGCGGCGAATACTGGCACATGGGGCGGGCCCAGCACGCCGGGGTTCATGTGGTCGGATCGATCATCGTCTTCGTGATCATGGGCGCGCCGGTTCTGTTCACTCTGGTGATCGTCGCGCTTGAATGGGTCATCCATTTCAACATCGACTATTGTAAGGCCCGGTATTCGGACGACAAGGACCTGAACCCGACACAGGCATTGTTCTGGCGCGCGGCAGGAGTCGATCAAGCGCTGCATCAGTTGACCTATGTCGCGATGGCCTGGGCTTGGGCGGTGTTTACGTACTGATCAGGCCTGCGAGGCGGCAAAGGCCAGAACCGGATCGGCATAGCCTTTCAGGCGGATCGGGTCGAGCGTCTGGAAGGTCACATCTTTCACTTCGGCCGCAGCAGTGCGGGTTTCCTGATCGATCAGAACCTGCCCAGGGGCAGCTTCGGAACACAGGCGGGCCGAGCGGTTGACGGTTGAACCGAGAACGGTGAAATCCATACGTTCCTTCGCGCCCATGGCACCCATCACGACCTCGCCCGAGGCGACGCCGATGCCGACGTGCAGATCGTATTCGGGGAACTTTTCCAGCAGCTTGATCATCGCCTGCGTGATTTCAACACTGCAGGCCACCGCGCGGCTTTCCATGTCGTCGCCTTCGAACACGGCAACCAGCGCATCGCCGACAAACTTGTCGACGTCGCCGCCGTGCTGTTCAACGATGTCGGTTTGTACGTCGAAGTAACTGTTCAGCGCCTCGATCACCGTTTCGGGCGGAACGCGTTCGGAAAACTCAGTATAGCCGCGAATGTCGGTGAAGATGACCGAGACGCGGCGTCGTTCACCGCCGCGATGCATGCCGGTTTCATCCGCACTCTGGATCGCGGACATGGTCCCACGTGAAACGAACTTCATCAGTTCCAGCCGTTCGCCCAGATGCGCGATCATGTTATTGAAACGATCGGCCAGATCGCCGATTTCATCGCGTGACCGGACGTTTTCAACCCGGGCCGAAAAATCGCCCTCGCCGACCAATGCTGCGACTTCGCCGATCTTCAGGATCGGTCGGCTGAGCGCGCGGGCAAAGACCAGCGCACCGACACCGGCCAAAAGGAAGCCGACCAGCCCGACGATCAGGATCTGGCGGGTGATTGCGTTGACGACGGCGTACGCCTTGTCTTCGCTTAGTTCTGTGATGACCGCCCACTGAAACGAGTCCGGAAAGGCATAGGCCCCCAGAAACGCGGTGCCGTCGGGGCGAACATAGGGTTCAAGCGCATCGGCGCGCGCCCCGGCCACGATCAGCGGCAGGGTCGAGGCGACGATGTCGCGTTCGATCAGTTGCCGTGCGTCGTCTTCCAGAACGGTGCGCCCGGATTGGTCGATCACCGTGATCTCGCCGCGTTGGGCAAAGGGATGGCGTTCAACCATTTCCCCCAGCGGGGCAAGGTTGATCTTGGCGGCCATGGTCACCTGACGACCTGCGATCTTGGTGGTCAGCGGCAGAGCCAGCGTCGCCATCCAGTGCCCGGTTTCTTCCAGACGCGACACCAAAGGGCGGCCAAACTGCCCGGTTTCCTGAATGGCCTTGATCAGGTCGGGCGGGGTCGACAGCACTTTGATCGGTTCCAGACCCGCCTGCACCATCTTGCTGGCAAAGCCTTCGTTGGTAACAAGGATCGGCAGATCAGACCCTTGCACCGACAGTTGCAACGCGACGACCTGCGGCAGCTCTTCAAGACCCAGCGTCAGCAGAGACACCTTTTGCGGCACGCCCAGTTCCGCGCTGTCGATGCCATTGCGGATGACCATCAAAGGGGTCAGCCAGCGGCCCTGAAACGTGTTGTCAAAAGCCGCCCGCAGTTCGGCGGCGACGGTGGTCAGATCTTCGTTGGCCGCACTTTTCAGTTCGTCCCGCGCAAGGCGCGTCAGATTCTGCCCGACAAGCGCAAGGGGCGCGATGGCGAGCAGAACAGCAAACAGAAAAAATTTGGAGCGAAGCGGAAATCTCATTGCCGGAATAATACGATGGTTTGTGTACAAACGATATTGAAATCAACACCAGGGTTGAATTTGGCAAAAAGCGCTGAGCCCGCCCAACCAGAGCGGTCAGAGGCGCCCGGTGCGAGCGCCTCTGGCGTGTGTTTCGCTTACTCGCGCGGGACGGCGGTGATGATGGCCGTGTCGCTGCCGATGCCGCAGACAAGGCCTGTGGTGTCACGCGCCTGCACGGTCACGGTGTATTCCCCCGGCTGGGTAAAGCGGTGTGTTGCCACCGCGCCCGCAGTGCGCGCGCCATCGCCAAAGTCCCAGGACACGCGCAGCCCCTGCCCGTCGGGGTCGCTGGCATTGCTGCCGTCAAAGCGGACGATATCGTGGGCGGCACCCACAGGAACGGATTGATCCGGGCCGGCGTCGACCTGAGGCTGGGCATTGACCAGAATGCGTGCGGCGTCGGTGCCGATGTCACAGCCCTCTGCCCCGCTGTCATCCCGCACGGTCAGGCGCACGCGCAAATCAGCGGCGGTGTCAAAGCTGCGGGTCACGATGGGGCCTTCCAGCGTCTGGCCATCGCTGAAATCCCAGATCCATTGCGACAGCTCTCCGTCCAGATCGCCAGAGGCACCGGCATCAAAGGTAACCTGATCGCCCGGGCACACGATCCGGTCGGGTCCGGCCAAGGCGGTTGGGGCGCGGTTCACACGCACATAAACCTCTTCGCTGCGGCGGCTGGACAACAGCCCCGCACCGTCATCCATGGCGACCAGAACCGGGAACAACCCGGCCCGTTCAAAGGCGTGTGACACGGTCGATCCCGTTTTGGATGCGCCGTCACCAAACCGCCAGTCCACTTGCGTTCCGTTGTCAACTGCGACGGTCCACGGAACGTCCTGTGCCGGGCAGACCGATTTGGGGGCCTGCAGGCCAGCAATCGGAGCCGGTTTGACGGTCACGGTCTTTTCCAGGATCACTTCGCTGTTGTCCACGCCCGCGTCGTCCAAGGCGGCCAGACGCAGGGTGTAGGTGCCGGGGGTGTCATAGCGGTGTGCTACAATGACGCCCTGCCCCGTGGTGCCATCGCCAAAGTCCCAGAGATAGCCAATGATCGCGCCATCGCTGTCACGGCTTTGGCTGGCGTCATAGGTGACCGATTGGCCGACCGCGACCATTTCGGGGCCAGCGATAACCGGTTCCGGGGCCGAATTGACGATCACCTTGCGCACGGTTTCAAGCTCACTACAGCTGGCGTTGCCGCCAATGATGCTGGCGCGCAGGGTGACAAGGTATTCGCCGGGCTGTGCAAAGCTGTGTTCGACCTCGTCTCCGTCCATCGTGGTGCCATCGCCGAAGTCCCAGCTGACGCGATCGATGGTGCCAGAACCGGTGCTGGCAATCTCGGCCGTGTACAGTGTCGAGATGTCTGATCCGACACGTTCCGGCCCGATGATCATCAGTTCCGGCGCGGCGATGACGGTGACCTTCGCCGTATCGCTGTCCAGCGGGCTACAGGCGCCACGCGCTTCGCCGGTGATGGTCAATGTCACGGTATAGGTGCCGGGACGCGTAAAGACGTGCACCGGCTGTTCGCCATTGCCAGTCGCGCCATCGCCGAACGTCCAGTCGAATGCGTTCACAGCGCCGTCGGCATCTGTCGATCCTGACCCGTCAAAACGCACCTGCTGGTTCGAACAGACGGTCAGATCCTCACCCGCATTGGAAATCGGGCCTTCGCGGACCAGTGCGGCGATCCGGTCGATGTCAGAGCCATGTTCGGTGCCGGTTTCGTTGCGGACCCGCAGGGTCACGGGGTAAACGCCCGGGAATTCATAGGTCTTGGTCGGGTTGATCAGGTCTGAGCCGGTCTCGTCTCCGAAATCCCAGGTGTACAGCAGCAGACCGCCATCGGGATCGACGCTGGCCGACGCATCAAACAGGATCGGTTCGCCCGAACAGACGTCGCGATTACCGCCCGCATCTGCCATGGGCCGAGTCTGAATGGTGACTGTGGTTGCGTCGATGGCGCGCGCGTTCGACAGGCCGGTTCCGTCATCGACCCGCAACGTAACCGGGAAGATGCCCGAGCGGGGGAAGACGTGGGTGACTTTCTCGCCATAAGCGGGCAGCGATCCGTCGCCGAAATCCCAGCGATAGATCAGTGCGTCGCCATCGGCATCCGCCGAAGCTGTACCATCGAATTCGACATAGAGGCTGTCTGTGGTGATCGCTGCGCCAGCTTCGGCCACCGGGGCATTGTTGACGCGGATCGTCACGTCGTCAGATGCCGTGGCATTCAATACGCCGCTGTCATCGGTCACGACCAGCTGCGCCGACCAGACACCGGGCGTAACATACGCCCGTTCCACGCGCGGAGAGTCGAGCGGTGCTCCGAGATCATCAAACTCCCACCGGAAGGCCGACATCTTGCCGTCTGTGTCATAGGACTGCATGGCATCAAACACCACGCTGTCGCCCGGTGCGATCAGATGGTCTGATCCGGCCACGGCGACGGGCGGGGCGTTGACGGTGATCAACACTTCGGATTGATCCTGTGCCGCGCCGCCAGCGAAATTGTCATAGACGGTCAGACCGATCCGGTGCAGGCCGGGTTCTGACAGCACATGCGATGCGCGCTGGCCGGTGGCCTCGGTCCCGTCCGGGAAGGTCCAGACATATTGGCTGATCTCGCCATCCGGATCGACCGAAGCGCGACCTGACACGATGAACTCTTCACCCGGGGCCACGGTTTGTGGCGGGCCTGCATCGGCGATCGGCGTCGCGTTCACGGTCACCAGCATGGTGTCGCGGTCGGTGTTCAGCGGTGCGCCACTGTCATCGCGGACCACCACGGCAACCTCGAAAATGCCCGAGCGCAGATAGGCGTGATCGACGGTCTTGCCGGTGGCGGTGCCGCCATCGCCAAAGTCCCAGACCCATTCGGTCACCGACCCATCGGGATCACGCGACCCGCCGCCGTCAAAGGACACCACGCTTGCAGTCACATATTGATCCGCGCCAGCATCGGCCACGGGGGCCGCATCGACGCGGACAAGGCGCGATGTGCTTTGCATCGCCGAGGCCGTGCCGCTGTCGTCCGTGACGGTCAGCGTGACGGAGAAGGTGCCGGGTTGGGTCCAGGCATAATCGACCACCTGGCCTTCGCCAGACGCGCCATCGCCAAAGTCCCATAGGTAAGACAGGATCTGCCCGTCTGCGTCGGTCGAGGCGCTGGCATCCAGCAGGCCGACTTCGGACACGGATATTGCACGGGGCGGGATTTCAAAGCTGGGTTCCGGCGGGCTGTTGACGCCCACAAACATGCGATCCACCGCCATGTTGTTGGCGACGCCGCTATCGTCGGTCACGGTCAGGGCCACCGGGTAATACCCGGAGGTCTGGAAGGTGTGCGACACCGTCGGGCCGGTCAGCACGGTGCCGTCGCCCATATCCCAGCTGTAGCTTTCAATCAGACCATCAATGTCATAGCTGGCCGCGCCACTGAACACGACGGGCTGGCCCACAACCGCAGACTGGCTGGTGCCAGCCTCGGCGACGGGTGGGAAGTTCACCACGACGTTGCGGGTTTCAACGCCAAAGTTGCAGGGGTGCAGGCTGTCGTCTTCGACCCTCAGCACAGCGCGGAACTGGCCGGGGCTGCCATAGACATGCGACGCCATCGGACCTTCGGAAATGGCGCCGTCACCAAAGCTCCACTTATAGCGGGTGATCGGGCTGTCGGACGGTTGCGACAGGGTGCCATCAAAGCTGACCGGTTGACCGGGGGCCACGACGATCTTTGCACCGGGCACAGCAATCGGGGCGTTGCGCACGTGGACAGGCACGTCGACCGCACCGCCACGACCCGGACGCGTGCCGCTTTCGAGGATCTCAAGCCGGGCGGAGTAACGACCCGGCGCTGCATAACGATGCGCGATGACCGGCTCGGACGAGGTCGTGCCATCGCCGAAATCCCAGGTCACGCCCAGTGGGATGCGCCCGCGCGAGGCGCTGGCATCAAAAGCAACGGCCCGGCAATCGGCCAGGGGACGGGCCGTGCCGGTGACAAAGGGACGTGCAGGTTGCAGGGCGCGGGTCGGGGGCATTTGCAGCGGGACAGGCGCACCAGTGTCGTCGAACACCGCCAGTGTGACATCGTTCGGAGTTTCAAATCCGCCCAGAAGGCTGAGCGCAACATTTGTGTCGTCGGTCTGGACGGTGTCCGAGGTCCAGAAATCCTGCCCCGAAATCCGCACGCCCAGATCGGCAAAGTCGGTCACAACAGCCAGTTCGCCGTTGGCGCCATCAAAGCTTTGCACGGTCAGATTGCCATCGGGGGCCGTGTTTGTGAACCAGACCTGTGTTGGCGGATTCTGAGCGGCCCACCGCACCGTCGGGCGGTACGAGAACATTTCCAGCCCTTCCGGAGACCGCGCGCGATCGCGTGACAGGCTGACGCCAACCGAAAACCCGTTGCCGTCATTGCCCGCCGTGCCCTGCACATCGAGGCGGAAATAGGCGCGGTCGCCGACGATTTCGCCCTGCCGGGCGCGCACGGCGGACAGGTTGACCCAGCGCCCATCGGTTTTCTTGTCGCTGGTCCAGGCGCTTTCCTTAAGCAGTTTGCCGGGGCCTGTAACGGCTGTGACCTCGGCAAGACGCGGCTCACGTGCACCGTCGGCCACGGGTTGCGGGCGGTCAGCGTCTGAAAAGGCGCCATCGCCGCCGAACAGGCGGAATGTGGTGATGGAATCGCGCGGGCCACCATAGGTGAAATCGTTGTCGCCCGAGGTTTCGGGGTCAAACAGGCGAACATACACACGATCCTTGAGGTCTGCCGGGACGCTGAAAAAGATCTGTTCACGCCGGTCGGTATCGCCCTCGCGGCTGGCGGCGGATTTGCCATAGACCACCAACAGGCCCTGTTGCCCGTCTGCGGCCTGAGCATGGACCGTGCCGCCCTGCGCCAACAGGGCGAGGCCGAGCAGCGCGGCTGTCCATTTGCGTACGATCGCCATGTGTCGTCCTCCGTAGCCGGTTCGCCCCAAACCGGTCCTCATCAGTAAAATGCCGCGTTGCCGGCGTAGTCTTCGATAATCAGTTCGATCAGTTCCAGATCGCCAGCTTCCGGTGGCAGGCTGCCACGACAAACACCGCTTTCCGTGTCGCAGCGCAGGAATCCATCGACTTCGAGCCCATCAATTGAAATCACGAAAGGTGCTGCCTGCCGCAGACCGCTTTCGTCACTGGCCTCGACCAAAAGTTCAATCGGGCCGGTGTCACCCTGCGGGCGGCCCAGATCGACGTTCAGGATCTCGGGCGGGTCGATGTCCAGCAAGGTGCTGAACTGCGTGACGCTGATATTGCCAACGGCGTCCGTCGCCGCCAGATCAAAGCTGTTGAGACCCGGTGCAAGTGTCATGGACAGGTCAAACCGGCCATTCACCAGCGGCACTTGGGTTCCGCCAAGTTCCAGCCGGATCGCGTCGCCAGCGCTGCCCGCCAGTTGCATCTCTTGGTCCCCCGTCGCGCGCGGTGGCGGCAGATCCAGCAGGATTTCGGGCGCGATCCGGTCGCGTATGGCCGTGAATTCGAGCGTTCCTTCGGGTGTGCCATTTGGCGAAAGAATTTCGATGGAATACGCCCGCGGTGCAGCATCGACCGGCACCGTGAAGCTGAGCCCGCCGTCCGGGGCGACCCGGGTCTGCAGAACAATCGCTCCGCTGGCATCGCGGACAGCCACGGGGGCATCGACTGTCGCCGAGGTCTGACCAGTCAGCGACAAGACTTCGGACCGTGTTGCAAGCGCGCCTTCGACGCGCGGAATCTGATTGTTCAGCGAGATCTCGACAGCAACCGTGGGGCGGTACACCACCGTCAGGCTGCGGTCGCTGGTGTTGCCTGCCGGATCGATGGCCTGAACCGTGATTGTGTTCGTTCCTTCGGTCAGCGGCAACGTGGTGACAAAGCTGCCGTCCGATCCGATGACCAGTGGCGCGCCGTTCAGCTTGAGCACGGCATCAATCTCGGACGCGCCCAGAATTTCGACCTCAGGCTGTGTCACGATGCTGCCCGATGCCGGCGACAACAAGGTCAGGTAGGGCGGCGTATTGTCGATCCGAAGGGTGAAGTCCTGCGCGGTGCTCCATTGTCCGGGCAGGCCGAGCTGATCAAGCGCGGCGACGCGCCAGTGGTATTTGGCGGGTGGCAAGCTGTCGGCCAGAAACGCCGTTTCACGGATACCCCACTCAGAGATCTGCATCTGGTTGAAGGCCGGATCCAGCGCAACTTCAAGCCAATAGCCCGCCGCCTCGCCGAACGGCTCCCAACTCAGGGGCGCAAGGCCGGTGTAAATGACATCGCCCACTTCGGGTGTCAGCAAAAGCGGGCTGTCCAGAACCTGCGCGCGCTGGGCTGTCTTGCCTGCCAGAACGACGCCTTCGTTCTCGCCAAGCATGATCTTTTGACCGTCGCGCTCAATCGCAAGGTCCGAATCGTCATAGTTCACAAATCGGGCGCCAGACTGGTCATTCTTGATCCAGAAGTCGGACGAATTGGTCGTGGATTCGATCCCCGGCACCTCGATCTCGAACGCGTTTTTTTCGGTGAGCTGGTTCAGGAGCGCGTAGAAGTCACCGTTGGCCAGCGACACTTTCGTAACCTCGCCCCCGGTCAGCGGATCGGACCGCATGCGTTGGATCGTGGCATTGGAATTGGGGTTCAGCCGCAAGCGGGAGAGATCGCGGAATGTGATCTGGGTCGTGCTGTTGGACAGAGTGCGCAGGCGTTCGAATTCGATCAGAATGTCATCCAGACTGCGGTTCGACCAGCTGGGTTCTGCGGGGGCACGCCCTTCCACGGTTCCATGCACGTCCGAAACCACCGCTTCGGCAGCGCGGTCGCGTTGCGCGACCGAGATATCAAGTGCCTGATTGGCGTAGCCCGTGGCCTCTCCGGCATAGCTAACCACCTGACGCCATTCGCCTTCCTCGCGCCGCACCATCGCCGTGTCGCGGGTGGTAATGGCGTTTCCGATTTCGCGTGGCGCAAAGATCCGGGCCCCTTCAGCGGTGGCTTTCTGGATCGCGGTCAGGGACCGCAGCAGCGCGTCATCAGCAGCGAATACCTGACGAACCGGCAGGTACAGTTCGATCCCGGGCACCAGATCGGCGGGGGATGCGATGTTGTTCAGTGCCAGCACGGTTGGCCACAGGTCCGGGTCGCGCAGGTACTGACCGACGATGCCGCGAATGGTGTCATCTTCGCCGAACTCGACCCGCTCCAGCGGCGCATCTAACGGATCGGTCTCGGCCTGAATTGGGGGCATCAGCGGCACAGTCCACGCCCACGCAAAGACAGCCACCGCACCGGTGGTTTTCGCAAATGTCCTGAGGTTGGCTCGGAGCCCTGTCACGCGGTAACCCTTGCGATGTAAAACATTACTTTTAGTCTTAATTAGACTCATGTTTGTCTCTGGCCGCTCGTCCGGCAAGAAAATTCGCGATATGCGCTCCATGCCAGTATGCACGGGTGTTAACCAATTTTCAAAAGCTGTGTCGGGACCACTTTGTTTCCCTTGGCGGGACAATCGCCGTGGCTTAGTCGCCCAGTCGCGCGCTGATCGCCTGTAATGCATCGCATAAAACGTCGTGCACGCCGTCGTCGCGCAATGCCTCGACCATTTGCAGGCTGATCGTGCCATCCGTGGCAAGTGCGTCCCGCTCGCGGGCCAGTACTTTGTCGTCACGCCCCTGAACGGCCACCAGAAAACCGGCGATCAGTTGCGTGGTATAAGCGGCAGCCCCGTTCTGGTCGCCGGTCTGGTCACCCAGCCAGGATGCGGCGGTGGCCATCAGGTCCAGCATCCCCGGCACCATGGTGCAGATCGCGAAATGAGCGTTCAGACCGGTTTCGGTTGCCACCCCGATCACCGGGTTTTCCGGGGCGAAAAGGCTGGCCAGAAGATCGGGCTGGGGACAGGCGGGCAAAGGGCAGCCGCCTTGTTCCAGAAACCCGATCGGGATCGTCAGTGTAAAGTCCGAGGCCGGGGCGCAGAGCGTGGTCAGCGTGGCAAGCGGGACACCGGCCATGACCGATACGATGCGATGATCAGCGCGAAAGGTCAGATCGCGTAAAACAGCTTGGGCCACGTGTGGGCGCAGGCAAAGGAACACGATATCGCTGGCGTCCAGAACCGCCTGATTGTCCAGAACCCTGGCCCCGATGCTGTTTACCAAAGACTGCGCGACGTTGGCGTTGCGGTCGGACACGTTGATCCGATGCCCCTTGCCTGACAAAAACCGCGCCATGGGGGCCGCTATGTGTCCCGTGCCGATGAAACCGATAACGCTCATGTACAGCCTTCTGTCAGGGTCAGGTTGGCACGGCTTACAGCGATGCGCTAGGGCGTTGCTTGATCCGGTCGAACCAGTCTTGCGTCGCAGTGTTGGCTTCGGGGATGCGTTCCTTGATGACGCGGGCAAAGTCGACCATCACGAACCCGGTGATGTCGGCCAGCGTGAACCGGTCACAGGCCAGATACGGGCTGTCTTGCAGCCGCTCTTCCAGCAGATCGAAGAACTTGGCGACACGGGCGCGGCCACGGGCGGCCAGTTCGGGGATCTGTTCATAATTCTCAGGACCCGGAATGGCGCGGCCTTTCATGTGGGGGTTGGAGTTGCGCAGGGTTTCGGCAATCGGCAGGCCGCCGTTCTGTTCGACCATGGCGTTCCACATCAGCACCAACCCCTTTTCGTCTGGGGTTTCGCCCATCAGGGGAGGTTCGGGAAACGCCGCTTCGAGATAGGCGGCAATGCCAAGGTTTTCGCCCAGAACGGTGCCGGTTTCGGTGATCAGCACGGGCACGGTGGCGCGTGGGTTTACGGCCAGAAAGTCGGCTGACAATTGTTCGCCCTTCATGATCGACACTTCGCGGGTTTCGATTGCAAGCCCTTTTTCAGCGATGAACATGCGAGCCCGGCGCGGGCTGGGGGCCGTAGAGCAGTCGTAGAACAGCATGAAAGATCCTCCCGATCATTTAACGGCAGGATACAGAAAAGCCGGGGTTCGCCCAGACCCGATCTGCGCCGGATCTGGTAACGCCACGTCGATCAGGGTGGCTTAGGCCAATGCGTCTGCGACCGAGCGCGCAATAACCCGTTCTTCGTCGGTTCGGATCACGAGGACCTCGGCCGGACCCGCCCCGATATCCGTGTCGTTCTGCGCGTTGGCGGCGGCATTCAAGGTCAGACCCAGATAACCCATGCCATCGATCACCCGCGCGCGGACTTCTGCCGCGTTTTCACCGATGCCGCCGCAAAACACCATGCCGTCCAGACCGCCCAGAACAGCCGTCATCGCGCCCAGTTCACGCCGGATGCGGAAGACATAATAGTCAATCGCCTCGCCCGCCTTGGGATCATCGCTGGCCAACAGAGTGCGCATGTCGTGGCTAAGTTCGGACAGGCCTTTCAGGCCACTTTCCTTGTACAGGATACGGGTCATTTCCTCGGGACCCATACCCTGATCCATCAGGTACAGCAGAACGCCCGGATCCAGCTGGCCGCAGCGCGTGCCCATCGGCAGGCCATCAAGCGCGGAAAACCCCATGGTCGATCCGATGCTGTGCCCGTCCTTGATTGCGCACATCGACGCCCCGTTGCCCAGATGCGCAACCACGACGCGGCCCTTGGCAAGCTCGGGCCAGTCGCGTTTCAGGCAGGAGGTGATGTAATCATAGCTAAGCCCGTGAAACCCATAGCGACGCACGCCTTGGTCATAAAAACGACGCGGCAGGGCGAAAGTGTCGTTCACAAAGGGATGGCCCTTGTGAAAGGCGGTGTCGAAACACCCGATCTGGATTGCCTGTGGAAAGGCGGTTCGGGCGGCGTCGACGGCAGCCAGATTGTGCGGCTGATGCAATGGGGCAAGTGGCGACAAAGCGCGGAGTTGGTCCAGCACATCATCGGTCAGTTCAACCGGCGCACCAAAGGTTTTGCCGCCGTGGACGATGCGGTGACCAACGCCGGAAACCTGCTCGCCCTCAAGATAGGGTTCAATCGCTGTCAAAATGGCCCGCACGCCAGCCGCATGATCAGCAGGGCCGATATCGGTTTCCTGCCGCGTGTCGCCTTTCAGGATCAACCGGGCAACGGGACCAAGGTTTTCGACCTGCCCCGTACAGATCAGGTCAGGTTCGGCACCGGCCCGATAGACCCCGAACTTGATCGAGGAACTGCCAGCGTTCAGCGTCAGGATTGTTGTCATTTTGCCCCCCGTTCCGCAACCAAGGCCGCGATGGCGCAGGAGGCCAGACGCGCCTGATCGTCATCGGCCCGGCTGGTCAGGATCACCGGGCATTTCGCCCCCATGACAATGCCACCGGCCTCGGCATGGGCCAGAAAGGTCAGCTCTTTTGCCAGCATATTGCCGGATTCAAGGTTGGGCGCGACCAGAATTTCGGCACGACCCGCGACCAGCGATGTGATGCCCTTGGTCGCCGCAGCGGCAAGGTTGATGGCGTTGTCCATCGCTAGCGGGCCGTCGACCAGACCGCCGGTGATCTGGCCCCGATCCGCCATTTTCGACAGAGCCGCCGCATCAAGTGTGGACGGAATCGCCGGGTTCACGACCTCGACCGCGGACAAAACGCCGACTTTGGGTTGTTCGATGCCCAGCGCGATGGCGAGGTCGATGGCGTTCTGTACGATGTCAGCTTTGGTGTGCAGATCTGGCGCGATGTTGATCGCGGCGTCCGTGACCATCAGCAAATGATCCAACCCGGGTACATCCATCACAAACACATGGCTGAGACGGCGGCCACCCTTGCGCAACCCGCCCTCGCGTTTGACGATTTCGCCCAGCAGGATGTCGGTGTGCAGATGCCCCTTCATCACGGCGGCGGCCTCTTTATCAAGTACCATCCGAACGGCTTCTTGTGCGGCCAGACGATGATCGCGCATATCGACGATGCGATAGGGGCTCAGGTCGATACCCTCGGCCTCGGCAGCTTCTCCAATCCGGTCGGCATGGCCGATCAGGATCGGATCGATCAGCGTGTGCCTGGCCCCCAAGATTGCCCCGGCCAGCGCATCCGGGGATTCGGGGGCGACCACGGCAGTGGGGATCGGCGGCAGGGGTTCGGCCAGTGTCAGAAGGCGATCAAAGTGGACGTGTTGCTGAACGGTGAGACCCGGCACGTCGCTGGCCTCGAAACTCATCGATTTATCGGGCGCAAAAACTTCGGCCTCGCCCTCAAGTATACGGGTGCCATCGCCGTCTTCGACCCATGTGTCGAACTTGACCAGACGGTCATCACCCTTTTCGGTCAGGCGCACTTTGCAGGTCAGCTCATCACCGGCATGGGCGCGCCCGACAAAACGCAGGGTTTGGGCATGATACAGCGTGCCGGGCCCCGGCAGCTTGCAACCCAGCACTGCCGAGATCAACGAGGCAATCCACATGCCCGGTGCGACCGATTCGGGTTGGCCGTCGCCATCTCCGTCTTCCTTGGGCAGGTGCATCGGGTTCACGTTGCCCGACGAATTGGCATACACGTACAGGTCTTCGGCCTTCAGCGTTCGGGTGCGTTCGGCCACCATCCCGACCTCAAGTTGGTCAAAGGGGACATTTTGCATGCGCTCACTCATTAGAATTCGACTCCGTTCTTGCAGGATGGAACTGACCGCCCACCTTTGCCATTTTTTTCGTAGTTTCGCACGCGGCGCTCTTCCGGCACTGCAACATTGCCATTACACCGGATGATATGTCGCAATCTCGACGCTGTCTTTTTGATCTGAATGAACCCCGTTTGCATGGGTGACGTTGAGGAATTTGGGCTGAAGGTACGGGCCGGGTATGCCAACGCGGCGGACAACCTGATTGCGCCCTATGATGCGATTGACTGCGATCACCTGTTCGCCCCTGTCCGGCATATGTTTCCGGCAAGCCCCACCCACATCATCGATATTGGCGCAGGGACCGGGCGGGATGCGCGGTGGCTGGCATCACTGGGACACCGTGTGACGGCAATCGAACCGGTTGATGCGTTTCGCGCGGCAGGTCAGGCCAGACGCTGCGACGGTGTCGACTGGATCGACGATTGCCTGCCGGATCTGGCAAAGACCACGGCGACCGGGTTCGGATTTTGCCTGATAAACGGCGTGTGGCAGCATCTGACGGATCCAGAGCGCGCCATTGCTCTGCCCCGAATTGCCAGCATGCTTGCACCGTCTGCGGGTATGGTTTTGTCGCTGCGCCATGGTCCCGGGGTACAGGGCCGCCCGGTGCTGCCGATTTCTTTGGACCGCACGTTGTCCACGGCGGCCAAGGCCGGGATGGCCTTGCGCGACCGGGTCGATACCCAGTCGATCCAGCCCGGCAATCAGCGGGCCGGGGTCACCTGGACCTGGCTGTCGCTTGAGACCGGACTCACTTGCGATAGATAAAGCAGCGGCCTTCGACCGCTCCGGGGGCCAGCGGCAACTCGGTCAGGTTTTCGAAATACATCCGGTCGCTGGACACCATCAGACCGCCCGGGGCCAGCAAAGGTTCGATCAGCGGAGACACCTTGCGGGCAAAGATATCGTTTTTGGCAAGGTTATGACCGCCCAGATCAGCATGGATCAGGCTGGCCGTCGGGCCAAACTGTTCAAGCGCCTGCGGCAGGGTATCGGTGACTTCACCCAGAAGAAGAAACGCATCGTCAGGTGTCGAATCAGGATGCGAGGCCACGGCGCGTTCGAACACATAGATGTCACGCCCCTCGATGGTTTCGCGCATGTGGTGATAAGTGCGCCCGTTGCCCAGACCCAGCTCGAAGACAGGTCCGTCCATCGCCGCCGTTTCGGCGATCCCAAAGTCGAGGCTGGCGCGCTGCGACACCATTCGGTCAATAAAAACATCCAGACGGCTCACGCGGCGTCCTCCTTGGGTTGACTGGCTAGCTGCCCCCTCATGCCAAATACCGGGGGTAATGTGTAGGCCACACTCGACCGGAAATCTTCAAACCTTTGAGATTCTCCGGAATTGGGGTTTGACTAATGGATGGCGGGCAAGCGATGGTAATCGAACAATATTGATGGGGATGTGAATTGACGAACTCGTTTGGTCGGCAGGGTGAGCGTGGCTGAATGCGTCCGTTGTTGTCTGTTGAAAACCTAAGCATTGGGTTTGGTAAAGGTGACGCGGTGGTGCGCGACGTCAGTTTTGACGTCAATCCGGGTGAGACCCTTGCAATTGTTGGGGAATCCGGATCCGGCAAAACCGTGACCTGCCGCGCGGTCCTGCGTATTCTTCCCCGCACCGCTCAAATCCGTACCGGATCGGTCACGCTGAACACCGATGACGGTGTGTATGATCTGACCAAGCTGAGCGAACGTCAGTTGCGTGACGTGCGCGGCAATCAGGTGTCGATGATCTTTCAGGAACCGATGCGATCCCTGTCGCCACTGCACCGGATCGGCAATCAGGTCAGCGAAGTCCTGTGGCTGCACCGTGGCAACAGCGAAAGCGAGGCCAAGCGTCTGGTGCTTGAGACCTTTGATCGCGTTGGCTTTCCTGACCCCGAACGCGCTTACAGATCTTACCCGTTCGAATTGTCCGGCGGCATGCGTCAGCGTGCCATGATCGCCATGGCGATGGTGGCGAAACCCGATCTGCTGATCGCGGACGAACCAACCACCGCGCTGGACGTAACCACGCAGGCGCAGGTTCTGGGCCTGATCAAGGAATTGCAGAAAGAAACCGGGATGGCGATGATCCTGGTAACCCACGATCTGGGCGTCGTGGCGAACATGGCCGAAAAAGTCGTGGTGATGCACAAGGGTCGGGTCATGGAATCCGGCGCCGCTGAACCGCTGCTGAAATCTCCGGCGCACCCTTATACCCGACAGTTGTTTGACGCCGCCCCGACGATACCCGCCAATCCCAAACTTGCGCCGCCGCTGCCCGAAGAAGACCTTATTCTCGAGATCAAGAATGTCTCGAAGACCTACAAGATGCGGGCCGGGTCGGCCTGGCGGCCTGATGTCCTGATCCACGCCTGTCGCGGGATCGACCTGAACCTGCCACGCGGCAAGACGCTGGCTATTGTCGGGGAAAGCGGATCGGGGAAAACCACGGCTGCGCGAATCGCTTTGGGTGCCGAGCCACCAGATCCCGGTGGAGAAGTCTGGTTTCGCCCGGATCCGGCCCGTGAACCGATTGCGGTCCACAACATGTCCCGATCTGTCCGCACCGCGTTTCAACGCGAAGCGCAGATGGTGTTTCAAGACCCCTATTCGTCGCTGAGCCCCCGGATGCGGATTCTGGATACGATGACTGAACCGCTTGAGGTGCATGGCATCGGCACCCGTGCTGAACAGCGTGACCGCGCAACCGAAATGCTTAAGCAGGTCGGTCTGAACCCCGACATGCTGAAACGCTTTCCACATGCGTTTTCCGGTGGTCAGCGTCAGCGCCTGTCGATTGCGCGGGCGATGATGCTGGACCCGCGGTTGATCGTGTGTGACGAACCGACGTCGGCGCTGGATGTCAGCGTGCAGGAGCAAATTTTGCAGCTGCTGGAAGATATTCGCGACGAGATGAACCTGTCTTATCTGTTCATCTCGCATGATCTGGCCGTTGTCGCGCGGATCGCCGACGAAGTGGCCGTGATGCGTCAGGGGCTGGTGGTGGAACAAGCCCCGCCCGAGACCCTGTTTTACAACCCAAAACACCCCTATACCAAGGCGTTGATCGCCGCTCAACCCACGCCGGATATCGAACGGCCCATCAACCTTAAACTGGTCGCTCAGGGGGCAGGTTCCCCCGACAGTTGGCCGGAAGCCTTCCGTTTCTCGGGAGAGGTGATACCGTCGCTTATCGAACTTGAACCCGGTCACAAGGTACGCAGCCATGTTTGACACGACCCGATCCCTGATCCCCGCCGCCATGACCGTTTTGGCCATGACCCTGTCGCCACTGGCCGCCGCGGCCGCGAACACGCTGCAGGAGAGCATTTTCTGGAAAGAAGAGGTCGACAGCGGCAATCTGCCCCCGATCGATGAGCGCCTGCCCGACATGCCTTTGGTTGTCGATCTTGAGGCGAAGGGCCGTGTGCTGGGCACCCCCGGCGGAACGTTAAGCACCATGGTCACCCGCAGCAAAGATATCCGCCAGATGGTCGTTTACGGCTATTCCCGGCTGATCGGGTATGACGAGAACTATGAGCTGAAAGCCGATTTGCTGGAGTCGTTCGAGAACGAAGACAACCGCAAGTTCACCCTGCGTCTGCGGCCCGGCCACAAATGGTCGGACGGCACCCCGTTCACGGCCGAAGATTTCCGGTACTGGTGGGAAGATGTCGCCAACAATCCATCGCTAAGCCCCGCTGGTCCGCCTGACTTCCTGCTTGTCGATGGTCAGCCGCCGGTCATCACGTTCCCGGACGACACCACTGTGGTGCTGGAATGGACCACCCCGAACCCCAGCTTTTTGCAGACGCTGGCGCAGGCCCGCCCGCCCTTTATCTATCGCCCCTCGACCTTTCTGAAGAAATACCACGAGAAATACGCAGATCCTGCGTCCATCGCGGCGTTGGTCGATGATGCGCGGGTGAAAAGCTGGGCAGCGCTGCACAACAAGCTCGACAATATGTACAAATACGACAATCACGAACTGCCGACACTGCAGCCGTGGATGAACGCGACGTCGGGCAAGAAGATCCGCCACATTTTTGTGCGCAACCCATACTATCACCGCATCGATAGCGAGGGCGTTCAGTTGCCCTATATCGACGTCGTCGAGATGGAGATTGTGGCAGCCGGTCTGGTCGCAGCCAAATCCAACGCTGGCGAAAGCGATCTTCAGGGGCGTGGTCTGGATTTCCGCAATACGTCGATCCTGAAAAAGGGTGAAAGCGAGGGCGGCAATTATCGCACCTTGCTGTGGCCCACAGGTGTTGCGTCGCAGATCGCGATTTATCCGAACCTGAACTATGAAGATGACGCGTGGCGCGCCGTTCTGCGCGATGTGCGGGTGCGCCGGGCGCTGTCGCTGGCCATTGACCGTCAGACGATCAATCAGGCGCTGTATTTCAAGCTGGCCAAACCGGGCGCAATGACGGTGCTACCGCAAAGCCCGTTCTTCGACCAGAAACTGCGCGAAGCCTGGTCTCAGTATGATATCGAACAGGCCAACGCCTTGCTGGACAAGGCCGGTTTGGACGGGCGCACCAAGGATGGCTATCGCACTCTGCCCGATGGTCGCATCATGGAAATCGTGATCGAAACCGCAGGTGAACGTCAGGAAGTCGAAAATGCGTTGCAGATCATCACCGACAACTGGGCCGAAATCGGTGTCAAACTGGTGATGCGCCCGCTGGACCGCGATATTCTGCGCAACCGGGTGTACAGCGGTACCACGATGGCCGCCGTCTGGTTCGGATGGGACAACGGTATCCCGCAGGTCTATACCTCGCCCGCCTACCTTGCCCCGACAGATCAGGTGTTTTTCGCCTGGCCGAAATGGGGACAGTATTATCAGACTGGCGGCGAAGCAGGCGAACCGCCTGATCTTCCCGAAGCCCAGCGCCTGATGGAACTGGTCTCTGAATGGGAGCACGCAACAACAGATGATCAACGTGCCGCCGCGTGGCGCGAGATGTTAGAGATTCACGCCGATCAGGTATATGGCATCGGAACATTGGCCGAGGCTCCGCAGCCGATCGTGGTGAACCGCCAATTGCGCAACGTTCCGGAAAAAGGCATGTGGGCCTGGGATCCGGGTGCGCATTTCGGGATTCACCGTCCCGACGAGTTCTTCTTTGAAAATGGCGGGTAACCAGACCAACCGATGAGCATTCTGCGCTATACCATCTTCCGTTTCGGGACCATGCTGCTCACCCTGTGGGCGGTGTCGGCGCTGGTGTTTCTCATCATCAACCTGCCGCCCGGCGATTACCTGAGCAATCAGATCGCCGAGCTGCGCGCCTCGGGTCAGTCTGCCGGGGTGGCCAAGGCCGAATTCCTGCGCAAGGAATACGCGTTGGACCGCGCGCTGTGGGAACAATACATGATCTGGATCGGCTTTTTGCCGGGGCCGCATGGGTTTTCGGGGCTGGTTCAGGGCAATTTCGGCTGGTCGTTCGAATTTGACCGCCCGGTGCGCGATATCGTCGGCGACAGCCTGTGGCTGACTGTGCTGGTTAACGTGGCCGCCATCATCTTTGTTTATGCCGTAGCCTTGCCTTTGGGCGTGATTGCTGCGGCGAAGTCGCGGACGTGGATCGATTATACCTCGGCCTTTGTCGGGTATCTGGGACTTGCCACACCGAACTTTCTGCTGGCGCTGATCTTGTATTATTACGGACGAAAATACCTCAACATCCCGATCGGCGGCCTGATGGACCCGATTTTCGAGGGTCAGCCGCTGAGTTGGGAAAAGATCAAATCGATCTCGGTCCACATGATCGTGCCGACCATCGTGATCGGCACGGCTGGCGCGTCTGCCATGATGCAGCGCCTACGCGCCAACATGCTGGATGAACTGGGCAAACCATACGTCGAAACCGCCATCGCCAAGGGCATGTCGCCGAGCCGGATGCTGGCCAAGTACCCCTTGCGGGTGGCGTTCAACCCCTTTGTCGCGGACATCGGGAACCTGCTGCCGTCGATGGTATCGGGATCGGTTCTGGTGTCGGTTGTGATGGGCCTGCAAACCATTGGGCCGACCCTGCTGACCGCGTTGAAAACGCAGGATCAGTTTCTGTCCGGTTTCGTGCTGATGTTTGTCGCCTTGCTGACCCTGATCGGCACGATGATTTCGGACATTCTGCTGGTACTGCTTGATCCCCGAATACGGTACGAGGGGCGCGAGTCATGACCCAGTTGCCCGATGGTCGCTATGTCGATGACGCGCCTTATGACCCGCAAGCCAGCATTCAGACCCTTGAACGCGCCGATCTGGACGCGCCGAACTGGCTGTTGGTGTGGCGCAAGTTCAAGCAACACAAACTGGGGCTGATCTCGGGCGTCTTCCTGCTGCTGTGTTATCTGATGCTGCCCGTCGCGGGCTTCATCGCGCCCTATACGCCGAATGAGCGTCAGTCTGAGCACCTCTATTCCCCGCCGCAATCAGTGAACTATTGGCACGAAGGTGAATTCCTGGGGCCGTTTGTTTATCCGATGACGGCTGAGGCGGATCTTGAGACGTTCCAGTGGAAATTCGTGCCTGACTTGTCGAACCCGCTGAAGCTGGAGTTCTTCTGTAAAGGCGGCGAATACCGGCTGGCCGGGCTGATCAAATCGGACACGCATCTGTTCTGCCCGCCCGACGGCGCGACGCTGTTCCTGTGGGGATCTGACAGGCTGGGTCGCGATGTGTTCAGCCGTATCCTGTATGGCGCGCAACTGTCGCTGACCGTGGGTTTGATCGGGATCTCAGTGTCGTTCTTCCTTGGCATCCTGTTCGGATCTATCGCCGGGTATTTCGGCGGCCGGATCGACTGGGTCATCAACCGTGTCATCGAAATTCTGCGATCCTTGCCCGAGCTTCCATTGTGGCTGGCATTGTCAGCCGCTGTGCCGTCCAACTGGGGGCCGGTGTCGGTGTTCTTCATCATCTCGATCATTCTGGGAATCCTTGACTGGCCGGGGCTTGCCCGTGCCGTACGCGCCAAGTTCCTAAGCCTTCGGGAAGAAGAATTCGTGCGCGCGGCCGAGATGATGGGCGCAAGTTCCAGCCGGGTAATCCGCAAGCATTTGTTGCCGAACTTCATGTCGCATCTGATCGCGTCGGCCACTTTGTCGATTCCGGCGATGATACTTGGGGAAACGGCACTATCGTTTCTGGGGCTGGGCCTGCGGGCGCCGGCGGTCAGTTGGGGGGTCATGCTGAACGACGCGCAAAACCTGGCGTCGATCGAGATCTATCCCTGGACCGCAATTCCGATGCTGCCGATCATCATTATCGTTTTGGCGTTCAACTTTTTGGGCGACGGTCTGCGGGATTCGCTGGACCCGTATCAAAGCTGAGTTATTGCCGGTATGGTGGCAGGTCCGGCGCAAGGTCGGGCCGCGCGATAATACCGCCTGCCGCCAGCAGGGCGGTGTCGCCCCCCATCTTGCGGGATAGCCGTGTCTTCAATCGGGTCAGTTCCTTGCGCAGGCGGAACAGAACCGGCCCCTTGTTGGCCTTGCCCCCTGCCCGCATGGCATCCCCCCCGCGTTCGCTGCTGGCCATCACCCGAACCACGCCTGCATCGGCCACACACATCGCCTGAACAGCCACGGCCGGGAAAATCTGGGCTGGGTGGATGCCAGCGCGGGGCATAAACGCGAAGTCATCAAGCGTCATGCAGTACTGCTGGCTGTCGCTTAGCAACGCCGCAGCAGCCGTGCGCGAGATCGCATAACAAGCCGCGCTGGGAACATGTTCGCAGATTGGGCGGACCGACACGGTCTCCATGGCTTCTGGTGGCCCATACCGGCGGGCCGCATAGAACCCATCAAGCTTTACGATACCAAACCGTTCCAGCTCCAGCGAAGCGAGCGAGGTTGGAAAGCTGTCCGAAACAAGGATGTCGTCCTCGCATATCACGGCCCCCGGCAGCCCGTCGTCGATCACCCTCTGCCAGACCGCCCGGTGGCTTTCGAAGATGGCCTGTTCTGAGGCAAGCAGGCTCCACCGGTCATGCCACGATGCGGGCGCATATCCAGGCGCCGTGAACTCAGCCGCGCTGGCATCAACCGCAGAAAAACGCCGGACGTGATCCGCCAGCCCGACCGCGTCGAATTGTGCGCGCACTTCTTCGATCCGGTCAGGGACGCGGTCCAGATTGATCACAAAGATCGGCAGATCCGCCGTCATTTTCGGCCGCGAAAAAACTTGCGGATGCGATGCTTGGAGCGGGATTTTTCCTTGTCGCTCATGAATTCGTCGCCCGCTTTTTCGGCAGTGGTGTCATAAAGCAGCGGCTCAGAGGTCCAGGGATCAAACGGGATCATCTTACGCTCAAGCAGCGATGGCCGCGCAAAGCCCTGCGCCTGCCCGTTCAACAGTGACGCAAGGAACGAAAAGCTGCTGTTGGCCACACCGACATAATCCGCACAGGACAGTGCGGTGAAATCAGCAAAGAACTCGGGCTCATGATCGCTCAGGCCAAGATCGGTCGCCGAGATCACGTTGAATTCGGCAAAATCCGTCGCCGCCGCTTCAGGGTCATCCGTGGCAATATAGACCGACAGATCGGGGTGTTCTGTACGCAGGTCGCGCAGCCAATCGACGTACCATTCATTGGGCGTAATGAAGAAATATTTGTACCCATAATCACCGCGCCGCAGGTGAATGGCCGCAACCGGACCGGGTGCTGCATCAAAAGCAGCGCGGATTTGTGCAGCCCGTGCTGCATAGGGCGCACGCCACGCAAGGTCCTGCAGGACGATATCCTTGTAGGGCGCGTAGTACCGCATGTCGTACTGGAAATAGCCCAGAATATCAGTGTTCGGAAAGGTCACCGGCGCATTGGCGATGTTACAATCGTTCAGCCGCAATCCCTGTTGTTCGACCGAGAACGCCATCTTGGCCACATCAGGCGTGCCCGGCTGAACATGAAACAGCTGATCACCGATCCACGGCGGGTTGGCAAAATCGTAGCCGTGTTCTTCAGCATAGCAGCGCAGGAACATGTACTGGTATACCTGATTGGCAAATCGACCCATTTCGCCCAGACGGCTGTCAGTGACCATCGGACGCCGGACATATAGACCATCGCCCCGCTCGCGGCAGTCGGGCGTCATGGTCAGCACGCGCTCCATGCCAGCCTCGGCCAGAAAGTCGTCGATGTCATAAATCAGCGCGCGGCCATCAGTCGGCGCGTCATAGCATACTCCAAGCTGGATTGCGTCGACATGCTGCAACAGATCGGACGCGCCACGCAGCGCCTTCAGTTCAGCGCCTTGATTGTCCATCACGACCAGATTTAGGCGCGATGCATCAACGCCTGCGTCGGCCAGCGCCTTGTCCAGCCTGAAGGTTTGAACCGTGGTTTTCTCTTCCGGCATGGTCGACGCGACGGGCAGTCCGGGCTGATCACTACTGGCTAGATTGAACTCTGCCGTGCCATCTCTGTCCGACGCGGCACCTTCGATGACGATTATGTTGGAATCGTCGCTGTATGTGTCGCGCAGCCCCTGAGCCAGAGCCGGGTCAGCCTCGACCAACACGATAGGGCTAAGACCCAGCTTGCGGAACGCATCGACTTCTTGCCCCTGATGGGCACCGACCCGCAAAACACCGCGCGGTTCGATCCCGTGGCGCACGATTTCGTCGGTGCGCAGGGTGATATCCCCGGGCTCTCCGGCAAACATGGGGGCCAGACGGCCATGCACGGCCAAGACATTCGAAAACTGGTAGGTTTCGTCTGATTTCTGAAAGGTCTTGAGCTCGCTAAACTTGGGGCCCTTGACCAGAAACATCCGGTAGCCCGCGCGACGCAGCAACGACCAGACGTTTTCCAACGTGACACCGGCATCCTGAAACGTGCCGCCGTATTCGAATTGTATATAGTCGATCTGGCCGCGCCTGAGCAGGCGGTTCGCCCCGCGCAGCGCATCGTATTCAGCGCCTTTGACATCAAGCTTTAGAAAGTTGATCTGGCGGCGTTCGTCGCCCCAATAGGCATCCAGCGACGTGCAGGGCACGGTTTCTTCCGCGTACCCGGATGGCGGGATCTGTTCTTCAGCGTTCTTGGGTCGATAGATCGAGCTAAGCCGCGCATCGTCTCGGCAGGTGTGAAATGTGGTCTCACCCACGTGGTTGGACACGGCCAAGTGGTTGACCTGTGCACGGTCCGACAGGCGGTCCGCCACTTCGATGTGGGATGCGCCAGAGGCTTCGAACACGTGCAGTTCGGCCCGTGTTTGGTGCTTCAGCACCGCCTCGGACCACGCTCCGTGATGCGCGCCGACGTCAAAAACCACATCACCAGACTGAATGCAGCGCCGGATGATTTCGCTTTCTTCCAGCTGAATTGGATCTTCCCGGTCTTTCCGGCGCTTCTTGAACAGACGCACTCTGCTGTCACCCGTGTCTGGCTTGCCAATTTCGTCGCTTAGGTATCAATGCAGGCGGGTTTAGGCAATCAAAACCCCCTCAGGCTATCGGTCATCCCCGCCCGGCCCGATGTCATCCAGATAATCTTCGTCAATCGCGGCCTCGACCGCGCCGGTGATGGCGTTGCGCTGACTCTGTGTCAGATTTTCCGTTTCGGCCCCATCGGCCAGCCTTACGGTGACTTCGCGATGCGCAAATTTGATGCCTTCCTTGGCAAACAGTTCACGAATGTCCTGATAGACTTTCTTGCGCACCAGCCATTGATCGCCGGGTTTGGTCATGAACTTGACCCGGATGATCATGGCGCTGTCCTGCATTTCGATCACGCCTTGCGATTTCAGCGGCTGGATAAAGTTCTCTCCGATCACCGGGTCTTCCAGCAACTGCTGCCCCAACTTCTTGATCAGCTTGCGTACTTTTTCAACGTCAGTGTCATAAGTGACCCGCAGCGGCAGTTTCATGATCACCCAGTCGCGCGAATAGTTGGTCAGAACCTTGATCTCACCAAACGGGATCGTATTCAGCGCGCCAAGGTGGTGGCGCAGCTGGAACGAACGGACCGAGATCTTTTCGACCGTGCCCTTAACATCGCCAATATCGATGTATTCGCCCTTGCGGAACGCATCATCGATCAGGAAGAACGCACCCGAGAAGATATCGCGCACAAGGGTCTGCGCACCAAAGCCGACGGCCAGACCGACAACACCAGCACCTGCGAACAGCGGGCTGACATTGATACCCAGCTCCATCAGAATAATCAGGCTGATCGAAACGACGACCACCGACAGGATCGCACCCCGAAACAGGGGCAAAAGGGTCGCCAGACGACTGACAGTGACCTCGCCGCCTTCGTCGCCCATTTCGGCTGGTTGGCCGTCGACCAGTTCATCGTCAATCTTGGTGTCGATCCAGATGCGGAAGGCATGGTAAACGATATAGCCGAGAAACAGCACGATCGACACATCCATCATGCGGCTGAGCAACGTGTCGTCAGACAGATCGATATCTGGCATCCAGAGAAAGATCAGCACCCGTGATCCGGCAACGAAGGCCAGAATGCCAGCAACCCGGCGCGCAAGGTCTTCGAAGGTGGACAAATCGTGCCGCCGGACGGTGACAGGCATCAGTCCGTCCGCCACCTCTTGGGCGTCATGTTCAGACTTCAGGCGATTGACCTCGCGGGCGCGGTCAAAATACCGCTCGATCACGAAATTGATCACGCCATAGACAACAACAATCGGCAGCAGGATCCCATAAGATCCGGCGACCAGCGGCAGGGAAATGTCATTCTCGGTGACCAGATCAAAGCTGAGTTCAAGCCAGCTGAACACCACATAGATCAACCCGAGAGGGGCCCAGGCAAACGACACAAAGCGGGTGAGCCAGCCAACCTGATCGGCATCTTTACCGTTGCGGATGGCGCGAGAGATCGGCCCGGCATTGAACAGGATAAGCAACGCTGTGCCCACCGCTCCAATCAGCGAGAGTACGCCGTACAGAAGGGCATATACGTTATAGTTCAGTCCGAAATCTGCGATCCACGTGCTGAACACCAACGCCGAAATGTCAAAGGTGGCAAGGATCCAGGCCCAGCGATACAGCCGCAGCGCTTCACGGTCAGTGAACTTCGGAATCCGGTATTGCGACAGAAACGGCGACAGGATCATCCGCCACAGATCCGATATGACCCGGATCACGAAAAAGGCGACGAGAATCGCGGTGACCGTGAACCGGACCGAGATATCTTCAACCTGACCAAAGAATATCAAACCAAGAAGCGCGGTTAGCACGATGCAGATCAGCGTGGCAGCAACGCCGAGCATGAACCGAAAGATCAAAAACGGCATCTTTCCGGAATAGCCTTGCGGGTCTTCCAGGATGCGTGGTTCGACGATTTGTCTGGCAAACCGCATACTGAACAGCCGAAACGTGATGTATCGCGACACCGCAAGCAGAACCAGATTGATGAACAGCACCCAGGCATAGGTCATAATCCGACCGTCAGGGCTGGTGGCGCGCAGGATATAGGAAACTTCGGTAATCGAATCGGGCAGCGAAGCCAGCCTTTCATCCAAAGTTTCGTTAAACTCATGCATGCGCGACTGCGCTTCCATCAGCGGGGACGCGCCATCTTTGTGGTCGTCGCCAGCCGCTGGCGCCGGTTTGGTCGGACTGGTGGTGATGACCTGGCCGTTGGCATCGATCACGATCACCCCGACACCGGCATCGGCCGCCTGCTGGATCGCATCACTTAAGGTGCTGGTGTCTTTGCTTTTGCTGCCCGTCAGTTGGGCCAATTGGGCCGAAATCTGGCCTGCTGGCAAAAGCAAAACCAGCGTCAACATCCACAGGCTCAGAAGTCTTTTCATCATTCGTTCCGTCCAGAGCCCGTGACAGGCGTTCGCCCCACGCTACTCGACACGCAATACCGGCGCAATTGCCCCACCTTCAAGATCATACACATGTCAAAAACAGGTTTTCATCCTGCCCTGATTTCACTATTTGGGCGCTAGCGCGGCCCGATGGGGCCGGGCGCATCCAATAGACACCCACAGCAGGCACCCCTTTACCTGCGCGCAACCCGCAAGACGGGGCAGGACGGGAGGCAGGCCATGGCAACGCAAACCGGGCAGGAATCGATTGCGGTTCTCGGACTGGGCTATGTCGGGTTGCCGCTGGCCGTCGCTCTGGCGCGCGCCGGGTTTTCGACGCTGGGGTTTGACACAGACACCGACCACGTTGCGGCGTTGCAGGATGGGCAGGACAAGAACGGCGAAGTGTCAGAAGCGTCGTTGAAGGCCAGTTCGGTTCGTTTTGCCGCTGATCCTGAAGCGCTAACAGGCTGCACTGTGTTTATCATCGCCGTGCCAACGCCGATCACCGATGCCAAGACACCGGATCTGACCCCATTGCAGGCGGCCTGCCGGATGATTGCGCCATATCTGACCCCCGGCGCCTTGGTGATCGTGGAATCCACGGTCTATCCCGGCGTGACCGAAGACGTCTGCGGACCGGTTCTGGCAACCGAAAGCGGACTGGCGCTGTATGACGATATCCGGCTGGCCTATTCGCCCGAACGTGTGAACCCGGGCGATGCCGAACACTCGATGGAAAACGTGGTCAAGATCATCTCGGCGCAGGACGACGCCACGCTGGATCGGGTCGATGCGATCTATGCCCCTGTGGTCAAAGCCGGGTTGCACCGTGCCAGTTCGATCATGACAGCCGAAGCCGCCAAGGTGATCGAAAACACCCAACGCGATCTGAATATTGCTTTGGTCAACGAATTCTCGTTGATCTTTTCGCGCCTTGGGCTGGACACGTTGGAAGTGTTGGAAGCCGCCGGAACCAAGTGGAATTTCCTGCCGTTCAAGCCGGGCCTTGTCGGCGGTCATTGCATCGGAGTTGATCCATATTACCTGACCTATCGCGCCGAACAGATGGGATATCACCCGCAGGTGATTCTGGCCGGGCGGCGCATCAATGACCAGATGGGTGTGCATGTGACGCAAGAACTGATCAAGGCGTTGCTGAAGGCCGGGATTGATCCCAGCAAGGCGCGCGTGCTGGTGATGGGCTTTACCTTCAAGGAAAACTGCGCCGATACGCGCAACACGCGGGTTGCCGATATCGTCAGCGAATTGACCGAATATTCAGTCGCGGCTGATGTGTTTGACCCTTGGGTGGATGATGCAGCCGTGCAGGCGGAATATGGGATTTCGCCCATCATTGCGCCAGATACCGGGGCATATGACGCCATAATCGTTGCCGTTGCGCATAACGAGTTCGTGAAAATGGGCAGCGACGCCATTCGGGCCTTGGGCAAACCGGGTGCGGTTCTCTACGATATCAAGGGAATTTTTGGCAAGGCGGGCTCGGACCTCAGACTGTGAACTTCATGACCCTGCCCGCATCCTCTCAGCCAAATGCCCCTGTCAAAGCGCGCGCGCCGCGCATTATGCTGTACAGCCATGACACGTTCGGGCTGGGCCATCTCAGACGCTCGCGCGCGTTGGCGGCCGCGATTACGGATGCCATCCCGGACGCGTCCGCCTTGATCCTGACCGGGTCGCCCGTCGCCGGGCGTTTTGCTTTTGCCGACAGAGTCGACCATATCCGACTGCCCGGTGTCACCAAGCTGAGCGACGGAAGCTATGCATCGCAAGCGATCGGGCTGGACATCGAAGACGTCACCGAACTGCGGTCGGAACTGATCCTGACATCGGCCAAACAATACGACCCGGATGTGCTGATCGTCGACAAGGAACCGACCGGGTTTCGTGGTGAGCTGATCCCGACGCTGGATCATTTCCGCGAAACCGGACGCACCAAGATTGTCCTGGGGCTGCGCGACGTGCTGGATGAACCCGAGGTTCTGGCTGTCGAGTGGGAACGCAAGGGCGCGCTGCAGGCAACCGAAACCTACTACGATGAAATCTGGGTTTACGGACAACGGTCGATCTATGATCCGACCGCCGGGCTTGATCTGACGGAGGCTGCGCAGAAACGTATCCGCTGGACCGGCTATTTGCGCCGCGATCTGGGCGATGTCGGGGATCCGCCTGAACAACCTTACGTGCTGATTACACCTGGTGGCGGTGGAGATGGCCGCGCAATGGTTGATCTGGTGTTGTCAGCTTATGAGCAAGACCCGGATCTGTCGCCACGTGCGGTGCTGGTTTACGGACCGTTCCTGTCGGGCGAAACCCGGGATGATTTTGAAACGCGGGTTGAGAAGCTGAATGGCCGTGTCACGGCTGTCGGGTTCGAATCCCGTATTGAGACCTTGTTTGCCGGCGCCGAAAGCGTTGTGTGCATGGGCGGCTATAACACCTTCTGCGAGGTGCTGTCGTTCGACAAACGCGCCGTGATCGTGCCCCGCACCGTCCCGCGCCTTGAACAGTGGATACGCGCCAGCCGCGCCGAAGATCTTGGCCTTGTCCGCATGCTGGAAGAAACCCGCGACGGGTTGTCCCCGCAATCGATGATCCGTGCCATTCGTGCCCTGCCCGATCAACAACTGCCCTCGGAATCGGGCAGCGACGGATTGCTTGACGGGCTCGACTGCGTGACCCGCCGCATTGCCGCCCTTCTGGGCCAGGACGAGACGTCAAACCCCTCATGACACCCACCGATCCCCCGCTTGCCGTTCTGGTCAAGGGCTGGCCTCGCTTGTCCGAAACCTTTATCGCGCAGGAACTTGTTGCGCTGGAAGACGCCGGACACCGGTTCGATATCTGGTCCCTGCGCCACCCGACGGACACCAAGCGCCATCCGTTGCATGACCGCTTGAATGCGCGGGTGTTTTACCTGCCCGAGTATCTGTACGATGAACCGCAGCGTGTCTGGGCCGCCCGTTCTGTCGCGCAGACCTTGCCGGGATATGCCGAGGCGTATCGTGTTTGGCGCGCAGATCTGCGCCGCGATCTGACCCACAACCGCATTCGCCGGTTCGGGCAGGCCTGTGTTCTGGCCGCAGAGCTGACCGGCGACGCCCGAGCGTTATATGCGCATTTCATGCACACGCCGTCCTCGGTCGCGCGATATGCTGCGATCATGCGCGGCCTGCCATGGAGCTTTTCGGCCCATGCCAAAGACATCTGGACCTCGCCCGAGTGGGAAAAACGCGAAAAGCTGACCGCCACGACCCATGGCGCGGCCTTTGGGGCGACCTGCACAGCCTATGGCGCCGAACACCTGCAATCTTTGGCGGATGATCCGGGTCGTGTTGATCTGATCTATCACGGGTTGGATCTGACCCGGTTTCCGGCACCACCCACGCGCGTTGCGCGACAGGTCAATGACCCGTTTCGCATCGTTTCGGTTGGCCGACTGGTCGAAAAGAAGGGCTTTGACAGGCTTGTCGCGGCGCTGTCCATGTTGCCCGACGACGTGGATTGGCACTGGATCCATATCGGCGGCGGCACGCTTGGCACGGCGCTGGAGGCTCTGGCCGCTGACCTTGGGATTGGCGACCGCATTACATGGCGCGGCGCCTGCAATCAGCCCGAGGTGATCGATGCCATGCGCAGCGCCGATCTGTTCGCCCTGCCCAGCCGGATTGCATCGGATGGCGATCGCGACGGGTTGCCGAATGTGCTGATGGAAGCGGCCTCGCAAAAACTGGCGATCCTGTCGACCGCTGTCGCCGCGATCCCCGAGTTTATCGATAGCGGCACGCATGGGCTGTTGGCGGATGACGCACCCGACGCGCTGGCCGCCGCCATGACCCAGATCGCCCACGACCCTGCAGGCTCTGCGCGCATGGCCGACGCCGCTTATGACCGGCTGATCGCAGACTTCGGCATGGACCCCGGCATCGCGCGGCTGTCATCCCGTCTGACAGCATTGCTGGACGGTTAAACCATGACGCGGGTCGCCTTTTTCGCCCCCATGAAGCCGCCCGATGACCCTGTCCCGTCTGGCGACCGCGAAATGGCCCGCAATCTGATCACTGCCATTGGCGCAAACCGCGCGCAGGTCGATCTGGTGTCAAACCTGCGCCTGCGGGATTCCAAAGGCGATGCCGTCAAACAGGACGCCTTGCGCGAGGCTGCCAAGGCCGAGGTCGCCCGTCTGATCGAAACCTTGCCTGCCAACACCGACCTGTGGGTCACCTATCACAACTATTACAAGGTCCCCGATCTGATTGGCCCCGCCGTCTGCAAGGCGCGGGGATTACCTTATGTACAAATCGAAGCCTCGCGCGCCAAAAGCCGCCTGACCGGGCGTTGGGCCGGGTTTGCCAAATCGGCTGAAGAGGCCTGCGATGCCGCCGATGTGGTGTTCTACCTGACGGCCCATGATCGCCTCGCATTAGAACGAGACCGGTTGGCGCATCAGACCCTGGCGCATTTGCCACCGTTTCTGCCCGATGAAGATCTGCCCAAACCATCAGATTGCACGGGTCCAATGCTGACCGTTGGGATGATGCGCGACGGGGATAAGTTGGCGTCGTACCGGGTGATCGCCGACACGCTGCCGCACTTGACCGCGCCCGATTGGCGGCTGGACATCGTCGGCGATGGCTCTGCCCGGTCCGAGGTCGAAGCGATGATGGCCCAGTTTGGCAAGCGCGTGCAGTTCCTTGGCCAACTTGATCGCCCGGCGCTGAAGCATGTTTATGCAAACGCGGGAGCTTTCCTGTGGCCCGGTGTCAATGAAGGCTTCGGCATGGTCTATCTGGAAGCGCAGGCCGCCGGAGTTCCTGTGATCGCGCAGGACCGCCCCGGAGTGCGCGACGTGATCCTGCCCGGTTCATATCCAGCGCCCGAAGATGGGCCGGTTGCCCTTGCCGCAAAGATTGATACGCTTTTGACCGACCCGGCCCTGCGCCGCAAAACCGGGGCCGCCGCGCGGGACATGGTGCAGGCCAGCCATCTGCGCCCCGCTGCAACGGACCGGTTCTGGGCCGTCGTCGCGCCGCTTCTGGAGGATCACGCATGATAAGATTGGCAATGCTGCGCCACGGCCACACCGCATGGAACCGCGCCGGACGCATTCAGGGCGCAAGTGATATCCCTCTGGATGACGATGCGCGCACCGAGTTGGCACAGTACCATTTGCCAGCGCCATGGGATTCAGCCGATCTGTGGTCCAGCCCGTTGGGCCGCGCCGAAGAAACCGCACGGATTGTCAGCGGCCGTGCCCCTCGCATCGCGCCTGAACTGACCGAGATGAACTGGGGTGAATGGGAAGGCCAGCGCGGTGTCGACCTGCTGGAAACACCTAACAGCGGGTTCCGGCATATCGAAGATTGGGGCTGGGACTATCATGCGCCCGGCGGCGAAAGCCCCGCTGATCTGTGGTCCCGCCTGCAGCCATGGGTGGCGTCATTGCAATCCGACGCGGTTGTCGTTTGCCATATCGGGATCATGCGCATTCTGCTGGCCCGCGCCCATGGATGGGATTTCGACGGACCCGCCCCGTTCCGCATCAAACGCAACCGGTTGTTCGTTTTGCACGTCGACGGGACACGCCTGAGCGCTGAACCGGACCCTGTTCGCCTGATCCGAGAAACGGCTGCATCGTGAAGGTTCTGATCAGCGTCACGCATCTTTTGGGAACCGGCCATCTAAGCCGCGCGCTGACCCTTGCCCGGGCCTTTGCCGCTGATGGGCACATTGTAAAGCTGTGTTCGGGGGGAATGCCCGCGCCGCAGCTTGATCATTCAGGTGTGGAAATCATCCAGTTGCCGCCTTTGCGATCCGATGGGACCAATTTCACGACGTTGCTGGACCAACATGGCGGGCGGGTAAACGACGCCCTGTTGGCTGAACGGCAGGCCGTGCAAAAGGCCACTCTGACCAGCTTTCAGCCCGATATCCTGATCACCGAACTGTTCCCCTTTGGCCGCCGCATCCTGTCGGAAGAGTTTCTGGATGTGCTCAACGCCGCCCACGCAATGGCACACCGGCCCATTGTTCTGTCATCGATCCGGGACATCCTTGCCCCGCCATCGAAACCGGCCAAGGCCGAGCGGGCTGACCAGATTATCGAACAGCTTTATGATGCTGTGCTGGTGCATTCTGATCCTCAGACCACCCGGCTGGAGCGCAGTTGGCCAGTGTCAGAGATGCTGCGGGACAAGCTGCGGTATACCGGATATGTCGCCCCTCCGGCGGCTGGCGTGCATCCGGACCGCGCGGGCGACAGCGAGATCCTTGTCAGTGCCGGGGGCGGCTCAGTCGGGACACGATTGTTTCAAACCGCTGTCGATGCGGCCCGACTGATGCCCGACGCGCGCTGGCGGCTTTTGGTCGGAGGAAGCGATGCTGGCGACCGGATTGCGGCGTTGCGTGAGCAGGCGCAAGGCACAGCAACGATCATCGAACCGGCCCGGCCCGATTTTCGCCAGATGCTGAAACACGCGGCGGCATCGGTCAGCATGTGCGGGTACAATACGGCGTTGGATCTGTTGCAGGCCGGAACGCCGTCGGTTTTGATCCCCTTTGACGCAGGCAACGAGGTCGAACAGGGGCTGCGCGCCGAAAGCCTCGCCGCCCTGACCGGGTTTTCGGTTCTGCGAAGTGCACAAATGACACCGGATGCCTTGCGCCTGGCGGTCACTCAGGTGCTTGAGCAAGGGCCTCGGCAGGATCTTTCGCTGGGTTTCGACGGGGCAGAGCAATCCGTTTCAATCGCTTGCAGGATGGTTAGGGCACGGTCATGACACTTGATTGGTCTTCTCTGGATGCCGAACTGGCAATGTGGACCGAGCAGGGCCTGACCTTGCCCGTCTGGTGGCGCGACGACGATGCCGTAGCGCCGACGGCGGCGCTTGGTCGCTTGACCGCTCTGTCCGACCAGACCGGGCTGAACGTTCATCTGGCCATCATTCCATCGGGCGCGACGCCCGCTCTGGTGGCGGCAGTACGGGCCAACCCGACGTTGATCCCGGTTGTGCACGGTTGGGCGCATCGCAACCATGCGCCTCTGGGCGAGAAGAAAGCTGAGTTCGGAGCGCACAGGCCAACGGCGGCGGCGTTGGAAGATGCGAGGGCTGGGCTTGAGCGATTGACGTCGTTGTTCGGTGATAGTCTGAGGCAAATGTTCGTGCCCCCCTGGAACCGCATCGCGCCCGAGGTTGTGATCGGATTGCCAGCGCTGGGGTATACCGCAATGTCGACTTTCACGCCGCGCAAGGCGGCGATGGCGGCGCCGGGTCTGGCCTGTATCAACACGCATCTGGATCCGATTGACTGGAAGGGCAGCCGGTCGCTGGTGGCACCTGATCGGCTGATCGCGCAGATCGCTGGACAACTGGCGGACCGACGCGAAGGGCGGGCGGACAACGCGGAACCTTATGGCCTGTTGACGCATCACCTTGCACATGACGACGCGATCTGGGAGTTCATGGCAGCGCTTGTGACCCGACTGATGGCCGGGCCCGTGCGTCCGTGGATTGCTGCAACCAAAAAGGATCTAACCCTATGAGTCGATTGGATTCTATGCTTCGCCGTCTGGCTGCTCAGCGGGATGGGCTGAACTGGATGGCGGACCAGATTACCGGGATCGAGGGCGACGTGGTCGATTTCGGGCTGGGCAACGGGCGCACCTATGACCATCTGCGTGAAATCCTGCCGGACCGCCGCATCTGGGTGATGGACCGGGTGCTGCAATGCCATCCGTCCTGCACCCCCCCGGCCGAGGATTTCCTGCAGGGTGAAGCCGAACCGATGTTGCGTAAACTGCGGGAAACAGGGGTAAAAATCGCCCTGGCGCATTACGATTTCGGATCTGGGATCAAAGACAACGACGTGGCTGAATCGGCCCGTCTGAGCCCGCTGATCGCGGCGATCATGCAACCCGGCGGATACCTTGTGTCGGGCCAGCCGCTGGTCGGATTCGAGCAGATCAAAGGACCTGACACCATCGCGCCAGACCGATATCTGTTCTACCGCGCCTAGGAGCGTTCGCCCGGTTAATCCACAATTCGGGACGGGTTATGCAGGGCTGCGCCACTTAAGGACGCATGCAAATCGGAGGGTTTCCCGCCGCTTTCGTACGAAATCGGGATACATGAAATGCGCCTATATCCCGGATTGGGGACTCTGCACCCGGTTTCGTACGATTTGACCCGATTGCGCAGGCTGCGGCGCAAAATTTGGTTAACGCGGGGCGATTCACCGCAGACGACGCCCCATCCGACATCCCCGTCTTGATCGTAACAGGCATGGTTCAAAAACAGGATGTCCAACGTGCGGGCAACCTGACCGACATGCAGGGGATGACTTTGACAGGACATTCATTCACCGACTCAACAACGGCAGAAACGTGGGACAAAATGCCGTTTATCTGCGAACACGCTACTACCGCTTCCGGCCCAAACCGGAACTTCGACTCATTCTTGATCGCCGCGGTGCAGCTTCACCAGAGCGGACACTCACCTATCTTACTGCATCCTAGGCGATCAATGGCTTGAGTGCGAACACAACAGCGTTTAAATTGGTGCCAATTTGGCAAAATGATGAGCGCTAGGCCAATGCTAAATCTTTATTTGGGAGCTTTATTTGGGAGTATGTTATGCAGGGCTTCGAACCAAATCCGTTGACCAAGCTATTCCCACTGGCGGTCGGCGCATTTGGGTGGCAGATACACGGATTGCTAATCGGTCTAATCCTTGCAGTGATATACATCGGCATCGTAATAGCTTCGAACGCTCAGGTTATGGTAAATGCGCCCGACGGTAATCCCCCCATTTTTAATGGGGTCCAGCCGTAGAATTCAGGCGGCTGCTTTCAGTTTCATTGCGGGTGTGATGCCGCCGATGCCCATGTTGGGTCGCTCGTTGTTGTAAGTCCAGAGCCATTCCGTTGCCTGGTCCTGTGCCTCCTCGATGGTTTCAAAGATGTACTGACCCAACCACTCGCCGCGAACGGTGCGATTGTAACGCTCAATGTAGGCGTTCTGCTGGGGCTTGCCCGGCTGGATGTATTCAAGCCGAATGTTGCGCTTTTGGGCCCATGCCATGAGCGTGCCACTGACATATTCGGGTCCATTATCGACACGAATTGCCTGCGGTTGTCCGCGCCATTCAATGATCTGGTTCAGACTTCGGACGACCCTTTCTGCAGG
>NZ_VOGO01000013.1 GCF_007923355.1 Falsiphaeobacter marinintestinus | reverse complement strand
GCGCCATTCACCGCCGCCGGCGTGTCATCCACAGAGGCAATCGGCGCGGCGTCAACCACAACCGTCATCACCGCCTCAGAACAGTTCAGCGCGTTCAGCTGTTCGCAGATCTCATAGGCCACCTCATAGGTGCCCGCCGGCGTGCCGGCCGCAACCGTCACAACCCCATCCGCCGGGTTCAGGCTCAGACCTGTCACCGGATCGCCGCTCACCGCATCGGTATAATCGCCCGCAACCGGCGCCGTGATCGCCACGCTGGCCAGGGTCGCCGCCACGCCATTCAGCGTATCGCCCTGCAGCACCGTCACCGAGCTGTCGCCCCCAGAGGCGCCATTCACCGCCGCCGGCGTGTCATTCGCCGCTACGATCAACTTTGGCAAAGGCACCGATGTAGCCTGTTGACCAGAGACGCCAGCATTTCCATCCGAGAGTATTGAGAAGGTCGTACCGGTAAGGTCTTCAAAGTCGGCACGCGCCTGATTGTCGACCTTTTCAGCATAAAAGTCATCTTGCGTGATCGTGTAATCCGCTTGGAAAACAAGCGTTTGGCCTGGAGCGATGTCTGTGTTGGTACCGGCCCCACCATCCAAATCTGCACCACCGCTAACAACAAACGGTGCCGGCGCAGTGCCGGTACCGGTAAAGGTCGTCTCGGTTAGGCTGACATTGTAGGCTGTCGTTGTACTGTTATTCGTGATCGAAAACGTGTAGCGGATCGCATCACCAACATCAGTCTTATTTGCGTCGCCGACGATATTGTTGATCAAAACCGCGGATTTCGTGAAATCCAACGCTGGTGGCACACAAACCAATGGGAGCAATGCAATGTTGTCGACGCCCACGTCATTGCCATCGTCGCCTTCAGGTTGAGAGTTGTACAGAACAATGTTGGCGGACGTCACAGAACTTGAAACCGGAGCGACCGTCAGCGTGGCAGTCCGCCACAGGCCATCATTCACAACACCCACAGCGCTACTTGTAGCCCTATCCAACTCGGTGTTGGTTGAGCCGTCTTCAACAATCAGGGTGAAGTTCGGCACGTCTGGAGCCCCAACAGATGTTCCAGACAGCGCTGTTGAAAACCGGAACCCACCGACAGTTGCACCTGCCGGCAAGCCCGAGGGAACAATCGAGATCCCATTTTGACGGTAAAACTCACCTTCCCACGACCTAGTCGGCTCATTCTTGCCACGCATGTTGATCGCAAGGTAACGGCCAGTCGTCAGACCATCAGCATCAACATCCCCAGCGGTCCGCATCCAAGCGCCGGCTAGGTTCGATGAGCGACCAACAGCGTAGAAATCATCAAAAATAGAGCCGTTACTGCTAAATGAATGGTTCAGCACATTCGAGTCAGTGCTGCGGCCATCGATACTACCAAAATCTTCGTAGTATACTGATGAATAAGCCACCATTTCACTCGGCGAACAGGCCGCCTGCGCATGTGCCTGCGACGTTGCGATCAAAAGCATCGTGGCTGCAAATGCCGCCAGACGCGACCACCGCCCCCCAGAGAGGGAACGCTTCAACAATGCTTTCAACATGGGACTGCCCCTGCGTATTATCTTTTAAACGGCGGGCCTATGTGCGCCCAATGCCATTCATGTATTGTGATGTTTTTATGTGTCTCTATGCGCCGGTTGTCGCCAGTGTGAAGAAACTGTGACAAATTTGGACAAATTGTGCCGAAGGTGTCGCCGTAGGGTCACGCCGCTAAAACCCGCAGTTGCCCCGATCGTCAGCGATGTGCTTCGCGACGAACCAGCCAAAACACGTCGGGCAACTTTGACTCTGAGGCTGTCAAGAAGCCGATATGGGAACTTGTCAAAAAACACTACCGTTTACTCCGTTTCTTCACGGGGATAATTGCACATTTCCGCATATGAACCATGCGGAATAAAGGACACCAGATCGCTCAAAAGAAGTAATGACCTATCCTTTCGGATAGGATATTGGCCACGTTTTGTTTGGAGATCGCACTCAGGAAGATGAGTTGGGCCGTCAGTATGGCAACGACAGTAATGGCATGACTTAAGTGGAAACAGGTTACAGTACCGTTGAACGCTACTGAGAACTGACCCGGTATTTGCACCGATATTTGATCCACTTCCATTTATGTATCGAATATAACTCCCCTCAGAACACACTCGTCGTCAACGCTTGATTTGCCCCTCTCGGTGATTGAAACAACCATCTGCCGGGCAGTGTATAAGACTTAGGCTCAGGGATGGGACCGGTTATATCTCAGCACGGTCTATTAGCTGGCGGTGATTGACCTGCTGCCCAAAAACTTGGCTGGAATTTTACAATTATTGAACTGCAACGGCTTTGTTGCACCAATCGTTCCCCGAGATTTCACCAGATGAATCCATCGTGATAGCTGGCGTCCATGAGCAGCCGGACCCCTACGAATTACAAGGCCAAACACTGGTCACACTATAATCGAGCCCTGAAGCAGCGTGGTTCACTGTCGATCTGGTTTGACGCGGAGATGGCGTGGGAGGCGAAGCCGTCAGGCAGGCCATCGTGGACTTCAGCAAACCTAACCTATAGTGATGCACCGATCCCAGCCTGTCTGAAGTCTAATTGAAAACAGTCATGTATTTGACCATTCCATTGCGGCCGCAACAGGGATCATCGATAAAGAAAGAAAGTGTCGCCCGCAATGGCGGCTTCGTCCTGCACAGCAGGCATGTATGCCGAGTGCAACGAATTCGCACTTTCCGCCCAAAGTCCCAAATGTTGCGCGGCCCTGACGGTTGCTGCGGGCGCGGGGCAGTGATCTGACATTTTCGCTCTGCTTCATGGGTCGTTTGTTACAAACCGCTCCTACCAGCCTAGCTTGAGTGGTACGACAATGGCCGTTGCGAACTCAAAACAGCCGGTTGCCGTCGCGTACCCTGTGGCTACAAACGGCTCTTCCCAACCTGTTGCGCGGGCAGAATGCCGCAAAAGGGTCCCTGCGGCCTTCCACGGTTCGGCTCGCTTCAGAAATAGTGTTTCGGTTCCGTCTATTGGTCCAGATCGCCTAGTCTGAGATTGGAAAACACGGTGACGCGCAAACCGGGCCGCAGCAAATAACGCGGGTTTGGAACTTCGGCCCAGATTGTCATTTCACCGGTCTCGGGATCCACACCTGCAGATCCATGTTTCGGTCTGGCCTTGTGTTCATACGTCCATGTGTCGGAAACCTTTATGGTCAACTCGACCTGGGAAAGCATGTCGTCCAAATCAGTAAGCTGCTCAACTCCCAATTGGTTCAAACGCTCCAGATACGGGATTTTGTAAGCTACCAGGATTGGATCCATCTGAACGATATGCGCCAGTGGCGGAGAGAAGCCGGGTGAAACAAGCCCGCCCACGTCAAGTTTGGGGCGGCTAATAATTCCCGTGATTGGGGCCCGCAGCACAGTCCGGTTAAGATTCGTCTGCTCCGTTTCCAAGGTCGCCTGGGCCTGGTCCAGTACGGCTTCTGAGAGAACAACGGAAACTTTCGCTTTCAACATTTGAACACCGCTGACGGTGCCACGATCCTTCAGCTTTTGAGTACGTTCGAATTCACTCCTTGCCCCCTCCAGAACCTTTTCGGCGCGCCTGTAATTTGCCTCGGCATTCTTTACCGCCAGTTGATATTTCCGGTTGTCCAGAGTGACGACGATGTCGCCGGCCGCAATAGTTTGTCCTGCCTCGAAATGGATCTTTTCGATTGTGCTTTCGACAGCCGCGTTAACGTCGGCGCGGCGCAACGGTTCGATCTGAGCTGGAAATCCTGCGCTATCGGCAACCGCTTCCGATGATTGCGCCTGCGCCAAAGCGGGCACCGCTGAGCCCGCCAGAAAAAACACGACAACAATGGTGCCCAGCCAATCTGCGAGGCATTTCAGCGCCGGACAAGACTGCGTTTCACTGTTTGACATCGGAAACCTCCTTCTCTGCGACCCCGCCGCAAATGCTTAGCCTTTTACCTTAACTGCAACGAAACGTTGCGAGGCACGCTTCGCTCAAGTTTAAATTGCCGAGAACACATGGCTTTGAGGTGGATCAATATCACCCAAGCTGTCTAGGCAGGCCAGCAAAGCTGACCTAGTCTTGTTTTTTTGGGCCATGGGCGTCCACTGATAGCAGAGACCGCTTTGTCCGCAGTGCAGTTGTCGGTGCCGGGCGCAACGAAGGACCGCAACCCGCCGAATATGCAAAATGCGGCGCTTGACCTTGATGGTTGTTTCGGACGCGGAGCAGTGATCTAACCTGTTCGCTCAGTTTCAAAGGCGGTTTGGGCAGCTTTGTGAGCGGATTGCAGGGCGCGGTGCAGGTTGAGATCAGAAGACCGCGCGGGCCCGAAGGCCCAGAACTGTGATGCTGGATTGCGCCGGGTTCAGGAGCGGGTTTTTGATGTATTGAATGGATGGCGTGATCTGGAGCCCCGGCGAGATGGAAAAGCGATAGAAGGCTTCCAGCGTTGCCTGGTTTCCGGGCAGGCCATTTGCCTGTGCCCAATTCAGGCCAATCCCGGCCATATCCGTGTTGCGCATGTAAAACCCAACGCCGCCGGACACCGATTTTTCGTAAAGCGCGGCGGTGCCCTTGGACACACCGGCCCGCAGGAAGGGCATCCATTTGTTGTCAATGAACCACGCTGCGGAGAATGCGGCTCCATAATCTTCGGCGCGACTGCCATCATTGGCGGCATCGCTGTGCCATAAGGTCAGGTGAATATTGTCGAAATAGAGACGCCCGAAATCGCTGGTGTAGCCAATTTCCAGACTTTTGAAGAGGTTGCCATCGGAAAACACGTCCAGATCCGGGCTGGATGGGTCGGCATTGGCATCGGCAATGCTGCCCGTCATGTAGAAGTTGCCACCAAGCTTGACACCTCCGGCGATGCCAAGCCCTGGATTGGGGGCATTGATCGTTGGGTTGGTGTTGAATGCGAGGTTCTGAAAGCCGGTATAGGGGCTGACCAGACCGTAGATGTCGACAAAATCGGTGACGTCAATCTGCCCGACCTGCACCGACCACGCCCCGTCCGCCGCGCGCTGGGTCCAGAACAGGTTGGTCAACATCGTGCCATTGTCGTTGAAGGCGGTGCCGGTGATCGACACAGCGCCGCCGTCAAACCCAAGGAACTGGGGGGCCACGGCGCCATAGGCATGGCGGTTTTCAATTTTGAATGTCAACGATCCGGTCTCGGTCGCTTGCCAGCTTCCGTAGAACCGGGCGATCCCGCCACTGGCATTGCCTGCGCCAATATCAGCGTTCGAGGATTGCCCGAGTGCCAGGTAGTCAAAGTTGAACCTGAGACCGTGATCCTTGGCCAGTTTATCAGCCCAGGCGAAGTACCCCGGCGCGGTATTTCTGGGGAAATCCGAGCGAAACTGAGGGTCGGTCAGACCGTCCCCCGGTTCAAGTTCGGCCTGAACCGAGGACGGACCGCCAAGGCCCTGAGCGTAACTCGTCGTGCTCAGCGCAAACGTGGCCAGAAGGCACAAGGCCAGAGAACCGAGGCGCATGAAGACAACCTTTCAGAGCGTGGGCGTTGCGGGCAGCCCGAGGGAGGGCCGCCCGCCCATGTCAATTCAGCGTATTCTTGTAGAATACACCATCCTTCATGATCACCCGGATCGTCTCGGGGCTGTCTGGGCGTTCGGGGCCGTCAAACCATTTGTCCGAGGTTCCCAGCACCGAGAAATCTTCCAGCGGGTTGCCATCAACCAGAAGGATGTCGGCATAAGCGCCTGCTTCGATCACACCCAGCTTGCCGTCCGGGTAAGGGTTCATAAAGTCGCCAGACAGGGCGACAAGTTCGCCCCCGGTGGAGGTCATGACAACCAACGCCGTGTGCGGATCAAAGAAGTCAGCGTTCAGGTATTTCTCGTAGGCAATCTGTTTGCTGCACGATGGAACATCCCCCACGCAATCGGTCTGAAACGCGCGTTTGACAGGGCATTTTTTCATGTTGGGGATGTAGTTTACGAAGGCCGCTGACGCAGATGTTGCCTTGCGCAGGCTTGAAGCCACATTCTTGACGGCAGGAATCTCCAGCAAACCGGGATCGAAGGCCGTCAGGTTTGTCGTGATATAGGCGTCTTTTTCCTTCATGAGTTCGGCGATCTCGCAGTCAAACATGAACCCATGTTCGATTGACCTTACACCTGCATTCAGTGCGGTCATGATGGCCTCTTTCCGGTAAGAGTGGGCCATCACATAGCTACCATATTCGTTTGCAACCTGAACCACGGCTTCGATCTCGGCTTGGGAGCCGGCAAGGAGTTGCCAAGGATCAAATGCCGACACGGCACCGCCCGATTGCATGTATTTCAGCTGACTTGCACCCATTCGAAAGTTGTTGCGTCCGAACTTGTGAACATCTGCGACACTGTCGGCTTCCTGCGCCATGTTCAGGCGGCCCATATTGGTGGACTCGCCCACGGGTGACGTGAAGTTTGCAAAATCTGCGTGCCCCCCGCGGGTGCCAATAAAGGCGGCGGACGGATAGACGCGTGGCCCGATGATCGCCCCGGAATTGATGGCCCGTTGCAGTCCGGCATTTGCGCCACCCGCATCGCGAACCGTCGTGAAGCCTTGCATCAGGTACATCTCGGACATCCGGGTGCCATGGATGGCGAAGTCTTCCCAGGTTGAATTGGCTTCCATGGCCGGAAGAGACGGCCCCATCAGCATAAGGTGCGCATGGCCTTCGATCAGGCCCGGCATAAGCGTGCGCCCGTCGCAATCAACGGTCGTCGCGCCCTCGGCCGTCAAAGACGCGTCCCCGATGGCTTCGATCAGATTGCCCGTGACCAGAACGTTCTGGGCGTCGGTCAGTTCCGTTGCCTTGCCGTCGAATACGGCGCAATTTGTGAACAACACTTGCGCCGGATCATCCTGCGCCAAAGCTGCCACCGTACCAAACGCCAAAAACCCGATGGCCAGCGTTGTCGAATGTAGTTTCGCTAATCTCACTTCAGATCTCCTTTTAGAACCAAAGCCCCCCATTGGGGTCCCCGGTGTCAGCATCGCAAATCTGACCGCCAAGCGCGCATCATTTTTGGACAGTGCAGTACGGTTTTTGACGCTAAATGATAGATCGATTTGACCGATGAGCTGAGATCAGTCTAGATTTCCGATCTTTGTTGGTCTGCGAGGATCGCTATGTCAAGATCATTGCCATTGGTAAGGCTCCATCTTTTAGCCCCGCTTCTGACCGGGTTGAGGAACCGCGGCGTCGACCCTGAGCCGGTTCTGGAAAGTGTCGGACTGACAGTGGCCGCCGTCGATCAAGACGATATTTCGGTGCACGTCATGGTCATGCATCAATTCGTTGAAAGCTGCGCGACAGCCGTTGATGATCAAACCTTCTGCGCGGAAATCGGGTCGCATTTGGACCCTTCCGGATGGCCGATGGTTCGCCAGGCCTTTGAGGATGCGACGACGCTTGGCGATTTCCTGAACATCTATGTGGCAAACGCACACAAATACGCATCATCTGCGACCCCCTATCTTGAGGTGCGCGGAGAAACGGCAACCTTCGGTGAAGCCCGCACCTTCAAACCGTTGATCAAACCGGCGCAAAACGACGGTTTCATGATTGGCCTGAAAATGGCCATCCTGAAAAGAGCATTGGGTGATCTGGAGGACCTTGAGCGTGTTCTTTTGGTGCTGTGCGATCCTTCAGTGTTGCCCGCGTCTTTTGACCGGAACCAGACGCTGAAGGGCAACGACATGGGGCCCCGGATTCAATTTCCTTCAGAGTGGCTGTCACGTTCGATTACTGAAGGCGTTCCGGAAACAGGCACTATATCTGACCGCAGGGAAAAACAGCACAGCCACTTTCTGACGGGGTTTCGCAAGTTACTGCGTCAGAAAATCCTCGACAAGGATATGAATGCCAGCAAGGCCGCTGACCTTGTGCATATGGCGCCCCGGTCGCTGGCACGGCGGTTGGCAGTCTGGGACACGAACATTTCCAGAGAGCTCGCGCGGGCCAAGGTCGAATATGCCAAAGACGCCCTTGAGGGATCGGGCCTGAGCGTCGAAGAAATAGCGTCAAACCTTGGGTACACCAATCCGTCTAATTTCGCGCGGGCCTTTGCCCGGGAGGAAGGTATGAGCCCGACAAAATTCAGGGCCGAGCGCAAGGCCCGCCAAGACGGCTTGCATGTCTGAGCATGATCACAGGGTTGAGTGCTTCGCACCCTGTTTTGGCGATTTGACAGCGCGTTAGGCGGCTTTGCCGACTCTATTGGCCGCGAACGACACTAACCCGGCCTTGATATACATCGCGACCGAAGGCAGGTTTCAACCAGTGGCAGTTCTTGCGCCCAAGACGGCGCCTTTTGATCTGAAAAGGTAGATCTGGATGAGCTTGGGCCACGTAGACACATTGAAGCCTAATAACGACAAATAGAGGGGGACAAACATGAAACGAACACTAGCGATTGCCGTGTCGCTAATACTGGGCACGTCAGTTCATGCGCAGAGTGGTGACATCATTCGTGATGGGGAATACCTTTACCTAGAAGCTCAGCACCAAGAAAAATGGAGCGCTCAGGACAAGGCCATTGACGCCAAACTGGCAGAAATCCGGGACGCCAATGGCGGCAACCCCCCTAACTTCGTCTATGTCCTGATCGATGATGTCAGCTTTGGTATCCTTGGAAACCGGGCTATGAACTATGTGACCGGGATCGACACGCCGAACATCAATGACTTTGCCGATCAGGGCATGAGCCTGATGCGGATGTACACCGAGCCATCCTGCACTCCGACCCGTACCGCGATGTTGACAGGACGCCATCCCGTGCGTGCCGGGCAGGAAGAGGTCAAAGTGGCTCTTGTCGGCGAAGGTCTGGCCGCAGAAGAGGTCACAATCGCCGAAATCCTGAAGGAAGTGGGGTATAACACTGCGCACGTTGGCAAGTGGCACCAAGGAGACATCGAACAGTCTTTCCCACACAATCAGGGGTTTGACTGGGCGGCTTTTCCGGTTCACCAGCAGGTGCAACTGTCGCTGATGACCCGCGACGCGATGCAGGCAAACAACATGGTTGGGTTTGATCCTTCCGGGGAAACAAACCCCTATGCGATCGACCAGCGGTTCAGGCCATATGGTCTGGTCACCGGCCTTGAAGCCGAGGTCGGCAAGCTGGCACGCGAAGTGCATATGGAAGCCGGCGAAGTCTGGACGCAGGCGAAATACCACGACATGAACGTGCGGTATCAAGAGCAGGCCATTGAACAGCTCAACACCCTGGCTGCCAAAGACGAACCCTTTTTCATGCAGTACTGGCCGTTGTATCCGCTGAACTTTGTCTATGACCAAGACCAGCAAAAATCGCGCAACGGCGGCTATATGGCAGAAAAGATGGAACTGCTGGATGATTGGCTGGGCGATTTTTTTGCCGCCGTGGACAGCACTGGGAAAGCGGACAACACGATTGTCGTTCTTATGTCTGACAATGGGATCTTCAACTATTACTCGCCCAATTCGGGCATGATGGAACTGATTTATCGTGGGGGTAAGACCCAGCATCTGGAAGGCGGCGTACGCACAGACGCCTTTGTGCGCTGGCCCGGCGTCATCCCTGCGGGCAGTGCTGCAGGTGACATCATTCACGTGTCCGATCTGTTCACAACATTTGCCCGCATCGCTGGTGGCATGGATTACATTCCGCGTGACCGGGTGATTGATGGTGTGGATCAGACGGCGTTGTTCATCGAAGGTGAAGGCAATTCGCGACGTGACTATGTGTATGTCTATGAGGGCCCGCTGCTGCGGTCGATCGTGAAGCAGGACATCAAGATGCACATGCCTGCACCCGGGCTGCCGGGGGCCGCTGCTCCGGTCTTTAACTTGCTGCGTGATCCGCGCGAGATGAACCCGATCATCGGCATCGCGTTGTGGGCCGGCGCATCGTTTCAGGACATGACCAAGCGCCACCTGAACATGATCGCCAAGTATCCGCATCTGCCGATCGGGAAGGGAATACCCTATGGCGGGATTGAGAACCTGCGCCCCGAAAGTATCGAGACCCGTGAGGTGTTCGATAGCTGGCACTGATATCTGCCTGGTCCGTTCCGGTTTGGAACGGGCCAGGGTTTCCGGATCCCGGCGTGACGTATGGCGACAGGTATCCTTGCCGCCTGGGGTTTAAAGTGATGACCGAGATAGCGGTGTTCGCTGGGTCAAAACCCCGTCACTTTTTGTAATTTGGCAATTCAGGCAGTTCGAAGCCCTCATTTGGTGTGAACTCGAACATACAATTCAATTCCACAATCGTTTTGTCTTTGCTTTGATCAAAGCGGCAGATGTGCGTTGTCGTGACCTCTGGAAACAAGTCGCCGTCTTTGCAACTGTCCACCCCGGTGTCACAATCCCACTCACATGTTATAAGTCCACCGGGTTTCCCATCACGGCCAAACTGGTCGCTGCATGTTTGGGTGCAATCTTCTTCAACGGATTCACAACAAATCTCTCTTTTGGCTTTGTCCGCTTCCTTGGAGCAGCCATTGAAATCTTCCACCAACCCTTTTTGCAGTGCAAGAGCCGCAGGTGCCTCAACCGTGAGAGCGATAACGAGGACTGCCAAGACGAGGGCGGCTTTTAGAAAAATGTGTCTCATGACGTTCATTTCCTTTTGCTGAATATGTTGTGTGTCGGAGTCGTTTAAAATGTTCTTGAAAATTCTCAAAAATGGCCAAAGCCAAAGAATTATTATAGCACGATTTTGAGATCGAGAGTGCGACAATCGATAAACCAAGCCGCCAAGCCAAGGGATCACCTTGCCTGACGTTGAAAGCGCGGTGCTCCCCGGTTGCCGCTCTTGTCACTGAGGTTGGACGGGTGACATGAACAGCCCTAATCGGGCATTTGGATGGAATCGAAATTGTACCTTCCGTGGAAGGTGGTCAGAATGAGGCTATGAAACAGCTTTCTCTGATTGTCGTGTATCTTTTCGCCGTCCTTTTGCCGCTGGTCCTGTCCTGGCTGTTCGGGGGGCCGCCACGCCCGGTCCATCAGGAATTGGCATCCGGTCTTGGAATACTGGCGTTTGCGATGATCCTGATGGAGTTTGTCCTGTCGGGCCGGTTCAAGAGCGTTTCCAATGGCATCGGCATGGATCTGACGATGCGGTTTCATCAGGTGATGGCGCGCACGGCGCTGGTTTTCGCGATGGTGCACCCATTTCTGTACCAAGGGACGCCGGCGGGCGGTCATCGCCCATGGGACCTTACGCGGCAACTGACAATCACAACGGATCTGACTTATCTGTCGACGGGTATTGCCGCGTTTCTGCTGCTTCCAACCCTTGTTCTGCTGGCCATCGGGCGCACTCAGCTGGGGTACAGGTATGAAACGTGGCGCTTGATGCATGGGGTCGGTGCGCTGTTGATCGCGCTGCTTTTGTTGCATCACACCGTTTATGCCGGGCGCTATGGGTCGCAGCCTGTCATGACGTGGCTTTGGCTGGGCATGACGGGGATCGCGGTGGGGTCGCTGCTGTATGTGTTCCTGATTGTCCCGCTGCGGGACAAAGCGCGCCCCTGGCGCGTGGTGTCCGTCACCCGTGTGACGCCCAAGCAGTGGGAGTTGATTGTCACGCCCGAATGCCATGACGGTTTTGACTACAGGGCGGGTCAGTTTGCCTGGCTAAATGTCGGGCACAGTGCGTTCTCGCTGAAGGAAAACCCATTTTCGATTTCCTCGGCCCCGGCGGGCGGGCCGGAGGTATCGTTTCTGATCAAAGAGCTGGGCGATTTCACGCGGACCATTGGTCAGATCAAGCCGGGAACGGCCGCCTATCTTGACGGCCCATATGGCAGCCTGTCAGTCGATGGCCGCGATGAACCCGGTGTTGCCTTGATCGCAGGCGGTGTGGGGCTTGCACCGTTGCTGGGGATCATCCGGCAGATGCGCCTGACTGGGGATCGCCGGAAGGTGAAGGTTATCTATGGCAACCGGCGGATTGATCAGATCGCGTTTCGCGACGAACTGGACGCCGTAGACGTGACCTATGTGCTGTCGGAACCACCCACCGACTGGCGAGGAGAGACCGGGTTCATTGATGCGGCCCTGATGGACCGGGTGTTTTCGCCTGATGAGATGAGAGACTGGGTGTTTGTGATGTGCGGTCCTGCCATTATGATGGATATCGTTGAGGGCCACCTGTTACAGCGCGGCACGCCAAACAACCGCATTTTGTCGGAGCGTTTTGAATATGACTGACTCGTTCAAACACATGAGCTTGCGCCGACGTGTTGCTTTGGTGATCTGGGCGCTGAACATCATAGTGTGCCTTGTTCTTCTGGCGTTTGCGCTTCGCTGAAGGTCGCTGTGTCGGAAAGCTTATGAGCAGTTGGTCAAAAACCGGGCCAGACGTGTTTCTGTTGCGACTTCTTCGAAAACAACGGTGCAACCTGTATCTGTCGGGGCAAATGACTGATCCGTTTTCAGCACGAGGATCTGATCGGCAACCTTTACCCGGATCGAATACCCGTTCAGCTTGAGCACCTTGAAGGTAAACGCGCCGTTGAGAAGACTGGCAGTCGCACCTTCCCGGACCACAAGCGTCCGGGTTTCTGTGCCCGCGTGCGCGGCAGGCGACACTGCAAAAAGGCCCGCGACGACCGCACCAACAAGCGTCATAAGAAATCTGGAATTGCGCATGGGCTGAATATGATCGAGGCGCCGCGAGGGCGCAAGCCCGCCTGCTGAAACAGCGCCCAAGCGATTGGGTACAGCCCGCATACAAAAAGGGCCGCCACTGGGGCGACCCTTTTGATCCGTTCGCAGAGTGAAAGGATTATTCGTTGACGCTGTCTTTGAGCGCCTTGGCGATGGTCATCTTGACGACCTTGTCGGCCTCTTTCATGAATTTTTCGCCGGTGGCTGGGTTACGCACTTCGCGCTCGGGGCGTTCACGGCAATAGATTTTGCCGACGCCTGGGATGGTCACGGCACCGCCGCCGGACACTTCCTTGGTGATGATCGCTGCCACGGCGTCCAGAGCGGTGCCGGCGGCTTTTTTGTCCGTGCCCATTTCTTCAGCCAAAGCGGCCACAAGTTGGGTCTTTGTCATTGGTTTTGCCATTTCATGGTCTCCTTCGTGTGCCCGATCTTGGGCCTCATCGCGTAACTTTAACGGTATATTGTGAAGCAACACAACGGATTGTGTAACAAAACAAGGGTAAATCGCGCATTTTCCGGCAGTTTTATGCCTTCAGAGGAAGGCTGTTTCGTCAAAGCAACGCAATTTCCGGCTGTGAAGGCGTTCAAGCGGCATTGTGCGCAAGACTTCCATGGCGCGGATACCGATGGCCAGATGGCGCGCGACCTGCGTCGTATAGAAGTCTGAGGCCATGCCGGGAAGCTTCAATTCGCCATGCAACGGCTTGTCGCTGACACAAAGAAGCGTGCCATAGGGCACCCGGAAGCGATAGCCGTTGGCGGCGATTGTGGCGCTTTCCATGTCCAGCGCGATGGCGCGAGACTGGCTGAGCCGCTGCACCGGGCCGCTGTGTTCGCGCAGTTCCCAGTTGCGGTTGTCAATGGTTGCGACCGTGCCGGTGCGCATGATGCGTTTGAGGTCGAAACCTTCGAACTGGGTGATCTCGGCCACTGCCTGTTCCAGCGCGATCTGAACTTCGGCCAGCGCCGGAATCGGGATCCAGGTGGGCAGGTCATCGTCAAGCACGTGATCTTCGCGCAGGTACGCATGCGCCAGAACAAAGTCGCCCAGCGCCTGCGTGTTTCGGAGACCGGCGCAGTGGCCAACCATCAACCAGGCATGCGGGCGCAGGACGGCGATGTGGTCGGTGGCGGTTTTGGCGTTGGACGGGCCGACCCCGATATTGACAAGCGTGATCCCCGACCCGTCAGCGCGTTTCAGGTGATAGGTCGGCATCTGCGGCAGCTTCAGCGGCGCCTCGATCGGGGTTTCGGGGTCTGTGATCTCGGTATTTCCGGTGCTGACGAAGCTGGTATAGCCGCTGTCGGGATCGGCCAGCTGGATGCGCGCGAAGGCTTCGAATTCGGACACATAGAACTGGTAGTTGGTGAACAGGATGTGGTTCTGAAAATGTTCAGGGGCGGTCGCGGTGTAATGCGCAAGGCGGGCCAGCGAATAGTCGATGCGTTGCGCGGTGAACAGCGACAGTGGGCCGGTGCCGTCAGTTTGCACATAGGTGCCGTTGACGATGTCATCATTGGTGGTCGACAGGTCCGGCACATCGAACACATCGCGCAGGGTGAAGTCGGCGGCCCCTTCCTGCGGGACAGTGACGCCACCGCGCGCGGCAACGGCGAAATGCACCGGGATCGGCGTGTCTGACAGGCCGATCATAACCGGCTGGCCATGATTGCGGATCAACAGCCCGATTTGCTGTGTCAGGTAGTTGCGGAACAGATCGGGTCGGGTCACCGTGGTGGCATGGGTGCCGGGCTGGGCGACGTGGCCAAAACTGAGCCGGCTGTCGACCTGCGCAAAGCTGGTCGTTTTCAGGCGGATCTCGGGATAATAGGCGCGGTAGCGGCCTTCGGGCGCGCCCGAGGTCATCGCGGCCCCGAAATTGTCACAGAGAAAGTCTGTGGCCTGTTCATAAAGCTGTTCCAGACGGGCGACGGCCGCCCGGGCATCGGTGAACGCTTCGGGCAGTGGGGCCGTTGGGGTGTGCAGGCTGGTCATTCGGCCCCCTCGAACAATGGGATCATTTCGAAGGTGCGGACATCGACAAGTCCAAGGTCAGAGATGCGCAGTTCCGGGATCACCACCAGCGCCAGCAGCGAGTGCTGCATGTAAGCGTTGTTCAGGGTGCAGCCACAGGCCTCCATTGCCTCGACCATCTTCTGCGCCTTTGCCGCAACTGCGGTTGCCGGGTCATCGGACATCAGCCCGGCAATGGGCAGTTCGACAAGCGCCAGTTCCTGACCGTCGCGGAAGATGGTGATGCCGCCGCCAACCTCGGCCAGCCGGTTTGCGGCCAACGCCATCTGGGCGCGGTCGGTGCCGACAACGATCATGTGGTGGCTGTCGTGCGCCACGGTCGAGGCCATGGCCATCTTGCCGGTATAGTTAAAACCGCTGACAAAAGCGTTGGTCACGCCGCCGGTGGCCCGGTGGCGTTCGACCAGCGCGATCTGGCAGGTACCGCCCTGCCCTTCGACCAGACCGTCAACAACGGGAAGATCGGCCTTGAGCGCCTTGGTCGGAGCCTGATTTTCAACTACGCCGATCACGTTGGCTCGGACAGAGTTGGCCCCATCGGGAGCTTTGATCTCGAAATCCTGATCCGTCAGCGTATGGCCCATATGCACCGTGTTGCGGGCACTGTCCGGCCAGTCGAAATGCGGGCAATCGACCAGGCATTCGCCATTTTCAGCGATCAGCTGACCACGCGCCCAGACCTGTTCGATCGGCAGCGTGGTCAGGTCCGAGGTCAGGATCACATCGGCGCGCCGACCGGGGGTGAGCGATCCAAGCTCGCGCTCCAGCCCGAAATGGGTGGCTGTGTTGATCGTGGCCATTTGCAGCGCGATCAGCGGATCGCAACCGCAGGCAATCGCATGACGGACGACGCGGTTCATGTGGCCCTCGTTGACCAGCGTGCCGGAATGGCAGTCATCGGTGCACAGGATGAAGTTGCGCGGATCGAGCCCCTTTTCGGTCACGGCGGTGATCTGGCTTTCGACATCGTACCACGCACTGCCCAGCCGCATCATACTGCGCATGCCCTGACGGACGCGGGCGATGGCGTCCGCCTCGCAGGTGCCTTCGTGATCATCTGCCGGGCCGCCCGCGACATAGGCGGCAAAATCGGGGCCAAGGTCGGGCGAGGCATAGTGCCCGCCCACCGTCTTTCCGGCCCGCTGGGTCGCGGCAATCTCGGCCAGCATCTTGGGGTCGGCGTTGGCAACACCGGGGAAGTTCATCATCTCACCCAGACCAATGATACCGGGCCATGCCATCGCTTCGGCAACATCCTCGGCGCTGATTTCGTACCCGGTGGTTTCCAGACCCGGGGCGGACGGGGCGCAGGATGGCATTTGCGTGAAGATATTGATCGGCTGCAAAAGCGCCTCGTCATGCATCATGCGGACACCGGGCAGGCCCAGAACATTGGCGATTTCATGCGGGTCGGTGAAAATGCTGGTGGTGCCATGCGGGATGATGGCGCGGGCGAATTCAGCTGGGGTCAGCATGCCGGATTCGATATGCATATGCGCATCGCACAAGCCGGGGATCATATAGCGCCCGTTGGCGTCAACCACCTGCGTCTCGGGGCCGATGCAGTAAGACGCATCGGGGCCGACATAGGCGATGCGCCCCTCGGCAATGGCGATATCATGGCCGGGCAGCGTTTCGCGGGTGTGGACATTGACCCAGGTTCCGCCTCGGATCACCAGATCGGTAGGGTCTCGCCCTGCAGCAACGGCGATCAAACGAGGGGCAACATCGGGCCAGCTTGGGAAAGGTATATGTGTCATGCGCCAGAGTGTTGCATAAGGTGCGCCAAGCGCAAGGCCTAGCGTCGGGGCATCGTGAAACTGTCACGATATCTGCCGTCAGAAGGGCTTGCCCGGAAGACCCAGCGCGGTCAGGGTGGTTTCATGGAATACGAAACAGTTTCTGCCGGAGATTTCGGACGGTCGTTGCGAGGCATTGGACTGAACCTGCTGGTGCGGAACGTCCCCGCGACCTGCACGTTCTTGCGCGACGTGTTCGGGATGGCGACGCATCAGGCGACAGCAGATTTCGCCATTGTCACTTATGGCGATCAGGTGTTCCAGCTGCACAGCGACAGCACGTATCATTCCAACCCGCTGCTGGGTCTGGTGCCCGAACACCCGCCGCGTGGAAGTGGGATCGAGATCAGGCTGTATGACACCGACCCGGATGAGGCCGTTCTCCGGGCCGAAAGCTTTGGCGCGATGGTGTTGCAAGCGGCGAGCGAGAAACCCCACGGGCTGCGCGAGGCCTATATCCTCTGCGCAGACGGCTATGCCTGGGTGCCCAGCCGCCCATTGGGCTAGCCCCACGCCGATCATCTGTTCAGGTCCAGATTGCGAGTTCAGATCTTGTCTGTATTCCGTGAGTAAACCTCTACACGGCCCTCAGCAGTCGTCAGCTTTAAGCCCCTCATGGACTTTACGTTTCCTTCAAGAAGTATTGACATCGCCGCTCCAGGTGGCCGAGCTACAAGAAATAACCGGGACGCCTCGCATGACCAATTTTAGATACATTCGGATGGCTGGAAATGAACAAGGCTGGAACCGCCCTCATGGCGGCCGGAAAGGTGGTGATGACTATGTCGGGAAGCAAGGCCTTGGGCATGAGGACTGGAATTTCGCCAAGGACGTCTGGGAGGATGGTCGTTACCATCTCTACCTTAGGGCAACACCGGCAGGCTTTGATAAGAGGCAATTTAATTTTGTTCTTGGAGCGCATGCAAGTCCGGTTCCAATGATTGTCGGCTTTGTCGAGAATGCAACCTATGGCTTGTCAGAATTGCCAGAACCGGTGGTGCTCAGGCGCGCTCAAGAGGTTTTCGCGCTCAGCGAAGACAACAGCCTCGGATCGGCTTATGGGAGCCGGAGCGTTGAGCAAATTGCAAATCGTCTAAGACAGGAGGTGGGCGACTATCGAGTCTCGGTTTCGCCGCAGGATCTGCATATTTTGGCGCAGCCCGTTCCTATGCCGCCAACAATCTATAGGGTTTCCCATCCAGGTTACCGCGCGCTTCTTATGACGGCAGATCAGTATTACTCACTTAGGGAGCTGGTGCTCTCGAAAGATGCAACGGACTCCGTTGATCAGGAGGAAGAGGCGAGCTTTCCCGAAGGGCTATTGGTCGAAAGGCTGCACAGGTCGCGCGAACGGAGTCGGCGTGTTGTCGAAAGGGCAAAGAAGCTGTTCATTGAAAGGAACGGGCGGCTCTTTTGCGAAGCCTGCTCCCTGAACCCAGAGAAGCGCTTTGGTTCGACCAAAATGCGCAACCGGATCATCGAAGCCCATCACGACATACCACTTTCTGACAACAAGCACGACGGAGAGACCAAGGTTTCCGACCTGCGAATGGTCTGCCCAACGTGTCATCGAGCCATCCACAGTATAAGACCATGGCTCACGGTCGAAAAGCTCAAAAACCTCCTAAATTTGAACAACTGACTTGCAAGCGCCTGTTAGCTTAGGGAAGTGATCAGGTATGCAACCGAGGCGACGGTAGCTCCGTCCCGCATTGCGACGCGTACTTCAAGGCATTGTGTATGGTGTTCTTTCAGGGGCCAGCGGGGCTGGCCATGGCCGACATGGTCATCGTTTCGGACGCCGTTCGAATTTCCGCCCTGAGCCAGGTGGTAAAGGCCACGGCGTCGGGGTTTTGTTCGGCCTGGGGTGACAGGATCAGATAGTATGCCTCTTGCATCGCGGCGCGGTGGGCGAAGGGGGCGATCAGCTGGCCGGTTTCGATCATCCGCGCGGTGACAACATCATGGCCCAGCGCCATGCCGCCCCCTGCGGCAGCAACGGCGAGGGTGACGGTGAAGGTTGTGGCATAGGTCACGGGTGGATCTGGCCAGGGCAGGCCCTGATCTTCGGCCCAGCCAGCCCATGTGCACAACAGGTTGGTGCAATCATAGAGCGGCTGATCGGCGAGCGTTTCAAGCGTCACAGGATAGTCGGGCGCGCAGACCGGGTAATAATGATCACTATGCAAAAGCTCGGCCCGGACGGTATCGGCGGGGCGCAGGGCATAGCGGATTTCGATATCCGCGCCCTCGGCCACTTCGCGCGGCTCCCAAATCTCGGTCGAGAGGTTCAGCTGGATGTCGGGGCGGGCTTCGCGAAATCGGGCAAGGCGCGGGGCCAGCCAGTGGACCGCGAAGGACAGGTTGCACTGGACTTGTACGGCATGGGTCGTGTTGCCGGTGACGGCGCGGGTGCCGCGACTGAGCGTGCGGAAGGCATCGCACACCACGGGGAGATAGGTGATTCCGGTCTCGGTCAGTTCAAGCGCGCGGGGACGGCGGTGGAACAGCGGCTTGCCCAGGTGGTGTTCAAGCGATTTGATCTGTTGGCTGACGGCGCTTTGCGTCATGTGCAGATCCCGCGCGGCCCCGGTGAACGACAGGTGGCGGGCGGCGGCCTCGAACGTGCGGAGCCAGCCAAGCGGGGGAAGGTTGGGCTGCATGTGCATAAACTATGCATAAGCTGAGCTAATGGGAAGCCTGCGTTTTTTTTGTTGGTCAGACGCAAGCCGCGCAGGCAGGCTGTGGCGAAACAGGGGAGACCGACGATGACCGTCACGAATCTGCGTCCGAACATGGAACACTGGCAGGAACGGGTGGATCTGGCCGCCGCATTTCGGTGGACCGCGCGGCTCAACATGCATGAAGCCGTGGCCAATCATTTCAGCCTGTCGATCAACGACGACGGCACGCGGTTTCTGATGAATCCCAATCAGGTGCATTTCGCGCGGGTCAAGGCAAGCGATCTGATCGTGGTCGATGCCAATGATCCCAAAACTTTGGAAGGCCCGGATGCGCCGGATCCGACGGCTTGGGGGCTGCATGGCGGTATTCATCGCCATTGCGGCCATGCCCGCTGTGCGATGCATGTGCATTCGATCTTTGCCACGGTGCTGGCGTCTTTGGCAGATTCCAGGTTGCCGCCGATCGATCAGAATTGTGCTATTTTCTACAACCGCTATGTCATCGACGATGGCTATGGCGGGCTGGCGTTTGAGGATGAGGGCGAGCGCTGTGCGGCGCTGCTGACCGACCCAAAGCAGAAGGTCATGATCATGGGCAACCACGGGGTCATGATTATCGGCGATACGGTCGCCGAAACCTTCAACCGTCTTTATTATTTCGAACGCGCCGCCGAGACCTATATCCGGGCGTTGCAGACCGGCCAACCGCTGCGGGTGCTTCCGGATGATATCGCGGAAAAGACCGCGCAAGAGATTGAAGAGTACCCCGAGCAGGACATCCGTCACCTGACCGAGTTGAAGGCGATCCTCGACTCGGAAGGGTCGGATTACGCGTCTTAAGGACCGGTCGTGACACTGGCCCCTGATACCGCGCAAGACCCCGAGGCGGGGCGCTGGCATTATTGCCCGCCCAGCCCCCTGGGGTTGAACCCGTTGTTTTCATGGCCGCCGCGCCCGCGTGCGGTGCTGGATTGGTATAGCGGAGCGTGGTTGCAGGTTACCGCCCTGACGGTGTGTTTCGCGATTGCGGTGCTGGCCTATGTGGTGGCCCTGCCGCCGCTGGAGCAGATGGCGACGGTGCGGCCGGGGTGGATCATCCGGGTCTGGTTGATGAACCTTGTGCCGCAGATCATTGTGGCAGGCGGGCTGCACTGGTGGTTGTACCAGCGCAAGGGTCAGGGGATGCAGACCAAGTTCGATCCTCGTAATCTGGCGCGCGACAACGGGATATTCACCTTTCGCAATCAGGTTTGGGACAACATGTGGTGGACCCTTGGCAGCGCCATCACGGTGGCGACGGTGTATCAATCCGTAATCCTGTGGGTGATGGCGAACGGATGGGTGCCGGTGGTGAGCTTTGCAAAACACCCGGTGTGGTTTGTGGCGTGGATGGCGCTGATCCCGATGTGGTCAGGGCTGCATTTCTATTGGGTACACCGGCTGGAGCATCAGCCGTTTCTATATCCGCATGTGCACGCGGTGCATCATCGCAACGTGAATGTCGGGCCGTGGTCAGGGATCTCGAACCACTGGTTTGAGAACATGATGTATTTCACGACCTATTTCATTCACCTGATTATCCCGTCGCATCCGCTGCACTTGCTGTTTCATGCGTTCTTTCAGCAGGTCAGCCCGGTGCTGTCGCATTCGGGGTTCGAAAAGCTCATTGCCAACGACACACAAATCGCCAAGTCGGGGGATTTCTTTCACCAGCTGCATCACCGGTATTTCGAGTGCAACTATGGCACCTCGGAAATCCCGTTCGATACGTGGTTCGGCACTTTTCACGACGGCAGCGCCGAAGCGACCAAGCGCACGCGCGCGTTCAAAAAGCAGATGTACACACGATGAGCCGAACCGAATGGAACCATAAACCTGACCTTCCCATTCGGGTGATGCCCTTGTGGCAATGGCCGCCCAAACCACTGGCCGTCCTGCGCTGGTATTGGGACAGCTGGTTCCCGATCAGTATCCATCTGGTGATCGTGGGATTGGCCTTTGCCTCGTATGCCTGGGCATCGCCAACCTTAGAGCAGGCCGCCCGCCCGGGGTGGTGGATTGCCGAGATCTGGCTGCGCAACCTAGTGCTGATCACGCTGGTCGCGCATGGGCTGCATCTGGTGTTTCACGGTCACCAGATGCAGGGCACAGAGCACAAGTATGACCCGCGCCCCTTCCCGCGTGCGGGGCGGATGTTCACCTTTGGCCATCAGTTGCGCGACAACATGGTCTGGACGCTGGCGTCAGGCGTGACCATCTGGTCGGGATGGGAGGCGCTGATCTGGTGGGCAATGGCCAACGGATATGCGCCGACGATGGTCTGGGCCGACAGCCCGGTCTGGTTTATCGCGGTATTCCTCCTGATCCCGATCTGGGAAAGCTTTTACTTCTACTGGATTCACCGGGCTCTGCATTCGCGCGTTCTGTACCGGTTTCACGCCCTGCACCATCGTAACACCGATATCGGGCCTTGGTCGGGGCTCAGCATGCACCCGGTTGAACATGTCATGTATTTCGGCACCGTAATCATTCACTTCGTGGTCCCGACGCACCCGGTGCATCTGATCTTTCATCTGATGTTCTATGCGATCTACGCGGTAACCACGCATACCGGTTTCGAAGGGTTCTGGGCCAGTGGGCGCAAGCGGCTGCACCTGGGGAACTTTCACCACCAGCTGCATCACCGGTATTTCGAAGTGAACTATGGCACGCTTGATATGCCGTGGGACACGGCGTTTGGCACATTCCATGACGGAACCGACGAAGGTCAGGCGATGATGCGTCAAAGGCTGAAAGAGCGGCGGCGCCCATGACAGACGCTTTGCCAAGGGGCGCTGCCTTGCGCCAGTAAGGGCACGGCCGTCTGAGACACCCATTCACCCACAAAAAGACACCGGCCAATCATAGGTAATCACGGAGACCAGGTATAATGAATTTCGGGATGACCGAAGAACAGGTGATGATCGTCGAAACGACGCGTGCCTTTGTCGAGAACGAACTTTACCCTCACGAGGCCGAAATTGAACGCACCGGCGTGCTGGACATGGATGTGGTACGCGACATCCAGAAGAAGGCGATGGAAGCCGGTTTGTATGCCGCCAACATGCCCGAAGAGGTCGGTGGCGCGGGTCTCGATACGCTGACATGGCTGATGTACGAAAAAGAGCTGGGCCGCGCGAATTATGCGCTGCACTGGACAGCCGTGGCGCGCCCCTCGAACATCCTTTTGGCGGGCACGCAGGACCAGAAGGAACAGTACCTGTACCCCTGCATGAAGGGTGAAAAATGGGACTGCCTTGCGATGACCGAACCCGATGCCGGGTCAGACCTACGCGGGATGAAGGCAACTGCGCGCAAGGACGGCGATGACTGGATCCTGAACGGCACCAAGCATTTCATTTCGCACGCCGATATTGCCGATTTCGCAATCTGCTTCATGGCGACCGGAGTCGAAGACACCCCGCGCGGACCGAAGAAAAAGATCACCGCGTTCTTTGTCGACAAAGACACGCCCGGATTCGCGGTGCGGGACGGGTATGGCAATGTCAGCCATCGCGGATACACCAACGCGGTGCTGGAATTCGACGATTGCCGCCTGCCTGCCTCAGCCGTGTTGGGCGACGTCGACAAAGGGTTCGACGTTGCGAACACCTGGCTGGGGGCAACGCGCCTGCAAGTCGCCGCAACCTGTCTGGGTCGGGCTGAGCGCGCGTTGGATCACGCCGTGGCTTATGCCGCTGAACGAAAACAATTTGGCCAGCAGATCGGCAAATTCCAGGGCGTGTCGTTCAAGCTGGCCGACATGGCGCTTGAACTGAAGGCGGCGAACCTGCTGACCTGGGACGCCGGTTGGAAATTCGATCAGGGCACGGTGACTGAATCGGACATGTCCATGGCCAAGCTGAAAGCAACCGAAATGCTGGCCTTTGTTGCCGATGAAGCAATCCAGATCCATGGCGGCATGGGGCTGATGGACGAACTGCCTTTGGAGCGGATCTGGCGCGACGCGCGGGTTGAGCGGATCTGGGAAGGCACCTCGGAAATTCAGCGCCATATCATCAGCCGTGAAATGCTGAGGGCTTTGGGGGGATGAACCTGCGCATGCTTTCAACAGGCGGATTTCATCGAGGTGCCGAATGACTTTTGAACGACGGCGCGTAACGTCGACTTCAGAAGCGAGGGGCCAGCCCCTCGCGCTCCCCGGGATATTTGGAGCAAGAGGAAATGGGGAGGCTTACCCGGCCTCCCCGACGAAGAAGGCGATCCCTCTTCCCCTTGCACGGTCATCGGCGTCCCCGCCTGTACCGTGGCACAACATTGGCCGATCGAAGTTAATACTTTGTGTCTTCCTCTTGCTGAAAATATCCCCGCCGGAGGCTTCTGTCGTTGATATCCAAAAGGCGGCTTGCAGATGAAGCGCGATTTGGACCGTTTGTTTCGTCCACGCACCATCGCTGTGATCGGTGGTGGCGCGTGGTGTGCGGCCATCATCGGGGCGGCGCGGCGGATCGGGTATTCGGGCGAAATCTTTCCTGTGCATCCGTCGGGCAAGAATATTGCCGGGCTAAAGGCGTACAAGCGCCTGGAAGACTGGCCGGGCGCAATTGATGCAGCATTTATCGGGATCAACCGCCATGCCACGATTGAGGCGGTTGACGCGTTGCAAGCGCTGGGTGCGGGTGGCGCCGTCTGCTTTGCCTCGGGCTTTACCGAAGCACAGGCTGAGGATGACAACGGCGCAGATCTGCAGGCGCAGTTGGTGGCGGCGGCAGGTGACATGCCTGTGCTGGGGCCGAATTGCTATGGGTTCGTCAATGCGGTGGACGGAGCTGCGATATGGCCCGATCAGCACGGAATGGTGCCGGTGGAACGCGGCGTTGCGATCCTGACGCAATCTTCGAACATCGCGATCAACATGACCATGCAGACTCGGGGCCTGCCGATTGCCTATATGGTGACCTGCGGGAACATGGCGCAGACCAGCCAGGCCGAAATCGCCACATCTTTGCTGGGCGATGATCGGGTCACGGCCATCGGAGTGCATATCGAAGGGTTCGGGGACCTGCACCACTGGGAAGCTTTGGCGCAAGCTGCATGGAACAAGGGTGTGCCCATCGTCGCGCTGAAGGTCGGCAAATCCGCGCAGGCGCAACAAGCCACGGTGTCTCATACCGCGTCTTTGGCCGGCAGCGATGCCGGGGCACAGGCGTTCATGCGGCGCTTGGGAATTCCGGCGGTGCAAGATCTGGCCGAGTTTCTGGAGACGCTGAAGCTGTTGCATAGTGTTGGGCCATTGCAGTCAAACCGGATCGCGTCGATCAGTTGTTCGGGGGGTGAGGCCAGTCTGATTGCGGATCTGGCGGTGGCGCGTGATCTGGAGATGCCCACCTTGCCAGAGGCGCGAAAACAGGCCTTGCGCGTGGCGTTGGGGCCGATGGTCGCCTTGGCCAACCCATTGGATTATCACACCTATATCTGGCGTGACACGGACGCGATGGCAACCGCCTGGGGCGCGATGACGGGGGATGATATCGGGCTGACGCTGAGCATTGTCGATTATCCACATACCGATCCAACCGACTGGACCTGTGCGACGCAAGCGGCGCTGCGGGTGCGGGCAGAAACCGGGCGGAACTTTGCCATGGTCGCGTCTTTGCCGGAATTGATGCCGCTGGATGTGGCTGAGCAGTTGATGGCGGGCGGGGTTGTTCCGCTGCATGGGTTGGATACGGCTTTGGCGGCGGCAGAGGCGGCGGCGCGGGTTCAGGCGCCTGCGTTGGTGCCAGTCGCTGTTCCGGGAACGCGCGCGGCTGACAGAGTTTTGAGCGAAGCCGAAGCCAAGGCAGCATTGGCCGCCCATGGTGTGGCCGTGCCGAAAAGCGCGGTGGCGCGACGTGCTAGCGAAGCGGCTGCGATCACCGCGACTTTGCAGCCGCCCCTCGTGGTCAAGGGTCTTGGACATGCACATAAAACCGAAGCGGGGGCGGTTCGGCTGGGTCTGGCCGCAGATGAGGTTGCATCTGCCGTTGACGAGATCGGCGGCAATCATTTTCTGGTCGAAGAGATGGTGTCTGGTACCGTGGTCGAACTGCTGATCGGGGTCTTGCGTGATCCCGCACATGGGTTCGTGCTGACACTGGGGGCCGGTGGGGTGATGACCGAGCTTTTGCGCGATACGGTCAGCCTGTTGCTGCCGGTGTCCGGGGACGACATCGAAGCGGCTTTGGCGCATTTGCGTTGCGCCCCGGTGCTGGCGGGGTACCGTGGCAAGCCGGGTGTCGACATGCGTGGGGTTGTGGAGGCCGTGCTGGGTGTGCAGGACTATGTTCTGGAGCATAGCGACCGGGTGTCCGAGGTGGAAATCAATCCGCTCGTCTGTACGGCTGACCGGGCCGTTGCCGTCGATGCACTGATCAGGACGGGATAGAGATATGAAACGCATTGGCGCGGTATTGTTCGACGGGTTCGAAATGCTGGACTATTTCGGGCCACTGGAGATGTTCGCAGCCTACCCAGATACGTTTGAGATTGTTGCTGTGGCGGAAAACGCTGCTCCCGTACGACCCTCGGGCGGGCCGCAGGTGGTGCCGGACCGGGTGTTCGCCGATGGGGCCGATTATGACATCTTGCTGGTGCCCGGCGGCATGGGAACGCGGCGTGAGATCGAGAACACTGTGATGCTGGACTGGCTGCGGCAGGCCAGCGCGCAGGCAGACCTAGTGACAAGTGTGTGCACCGGATCGGTGTTGCTGGCAAAGGCCGGCATTCTGGACGGGCGGAAGGCCACCACCAACAAGCGCGCCTATGACTGGGTGTCGGGGCAGTCTGATCAGGTCGACTGGCAGCGCAGTGCACGTTGGGTGGAAGACGGCAAATTCTTTACCTCGTCGGGTCTGTCTGCGGGGATCGACATGGGGTTGGCCGTGGTTGCCCGGGTGCTGGGCGATGAGGCCGCCACAAACGCCGCATTCTGGACCGAATACATCGCGATACGCGACCCCGATAATGATCCTTTTGCAGCAGGAGATTCCTGATGACCGATACCCCAGTCAAGACACGGCGCGACGGGCCGATCCTTGAAGTGACATTGGACCGGCCCAAGGCCAATGCCATCGATCTCGCCACCAGCCGGATCATGGGCGATGTCTTTGCTGATTTCCGTGATGACCCCGAATTGCGGGTGGCGATCCTGACCGGTGGCGGCGACAAGTTCTTTTGCCCCGGCTGGGATCTGAAGGCGGCCAATGACGGCGACGCGGTTGACGGCGATTATGGCGTCGGAGGCTTTGGCGGGTTGCAAGAAATGCGCGACATGAACAAGCCGGTGATCGCCGCCGTGAACGGAATCGCCTGTGGCGGCGGGCTGGAGCTTGCCCTGTCCGCCGACATGATCCTGAGCGCCGATCACGCAACGTTCGCCCTGCCTGAAATACGGTCTGGCACCGTGGCGGATGCGGCCAGCGTCAAGCTGCCCAAGCGCATTCCGTACCATATCGCGATGGAATTGCTGCTGACCGGGCGCTGGTTTGATGCGGAAGAGGCGCATCGCTGGGGGTTGGTGAATGAGATCCTGCCCGCCGATCAGCTGATGGACCGCGCATGGGAGCTTGCCCGGGTTTTGGCGAGCGGGCCGCCGTTGGTTTATGCCGCGATCAAAGAGATTGTGCGAGACGCCGAGGATTCCAAGTTTCAGGACGCAATGAACCGGATCACGCAGCGCCAGTTGCGGTCGGTCGATGTGCTGTATGCCTCAGAAGATCAGAAAGAAGGGGCACGGGCCTTTGCCGAAAAGCGGGATCCGGTCTGGACCGGACGCTGAGGGCTGTGCTTGCTGGCCCGGTCGGCTAGGATTGGGATCATGTCAGGTTCGGAGCACATCAACTGGGACCATCATGCCGTGATCGGCTGGCTGATGCGCGACGGGCGGATGCTGGCGCATCAGGATGCGATGATCACGGCACTGGGTGAACAAATGGATGCAGCGGGCGCGCCAGTGCACCGGGTTCGTCTGTCTGTGCGCACGTTGCATCCGCTTTTGCGTGCGGTCACATCCACATGGCTGAAAGGGCAACACGCCACGCCCATTGTCAAATCTCCGCATGGGTTCGAGAACAAGTCTGCCGTTACCGGAAGTCCGATCCAGATTGTGATCGAGACGGGAAAGTCGGTCCGGAAACGGTTAGAAAGCCCTTTGACACCGGAAGATCACGTGTCTCTGCACGAATTGCAGGCTCAGGGCATGACCGATTATCTGGCTTTGCCGCTGGTGTTTTCTTCTGGTGGGCGGGCAAGTTTGATTTTCAGCACTGAATGTCAGGGGGGCTTTGATGACACCGACATCCAAAAGTTGGCGACCCTGGCAGACTCCTTCGCGCCAGTGGTCGAAGCGTTGAGTGCGCGCCAGACCGCTTTGGCCGTGGCCGAGGCGTATCTTGGGCCACGCACCGGACGGCGTGTGCTGGACGGGCAGATCACGCGTGGCGATATCGAAACCATCGAAGCGGCGATTTTGATCAGCGACATTCGCGGCTGGACCCAGCTGAATCGCGAACTGTCACCGCGTGACGCGATGGAGCGGGCCAACCAGTATTTCGAACTGCTGGCCGACGCCATCGAAGGCCATGGTGGCGAGATCCTGAAGTTTCTGGGCGACGGATTGCTGGCCATTTTCCCGACCGAAGCGGGGGCAGATGATGCTTGCGCGCGGGCCTTGTCGGCTGCGCGTCAGGCGCATAGGGCCGAAGGTGTTGCCGGCGTTGCGTTTGGGATCGGGCTGCATTTTGGCGAGGTTCTGTATGGCAATATCGGGTCCCGGACGCGGATCGATTTCACCGTGCTGGGGCCATCCGTGAACATGGTCGCACGGATCGAAAGCCTGTGCGTGGCCCTGGATCAGCCAGTGCTGTTTTCCCAAGCCTTTGCTGACCGCCTGAACGAACCAGTGATCAAGGTTGGGGATCATGCGCTCAAAGGGTTGCCGGGCGAAGTGCCGGTTTTCCGTGTTTAAGACCCGTGCCAAACCGTCACTGAAACTTCAATTTGCAGCGACCCGTGAAAGGAAATCCTGTTCGATGATTGCCAATCTGATGATGTATCGGCGCCCCGAACTAGCAGGCGCGCATGACCGCTATTGGCAGTTGATCCGTACCGCACTGCGGGATGCGGGTATCGACAGCCCCGAAACGCTGTCACAGGACAGCGAAGAGTTTTTTGTCTGGAACCATCCTGAACTGGTTCTAAGCCAAACCTGTGGGATGCCTTATCGAACGTGGTTGCATGACAAGGTTGAACTGGTGGGCACGCCGGATTTTGGCATAGCCGGTTGCCCGCCCGGGTATTACCGTAGCGCGCTGGTTGTCCGGGCAAACGCCCCTCAAACCGACATGGATGCGTTCATGGGTGCCCGGTTTGCGTATAATCAAACGTTCTCGCAATCGGGATATGCCGCGCCGTATTGGCATGTGACGCCGAGGGGCTTTTGGTTCGAAGATCGCCTGCAAACCGAAGCACATCTTGAATCCGCCAAGGCCGTGGCCGATGGACGGGCGGACATTGCATCACTGGATGCCGTGACCTGGCGCAATATCGAAAGGTATGAACCTTTTACGAAAGAGCTGCGTGTTCTGGAGTGGACAAAACCCACGCCCGGCTTGCCGCTGATCACGGCACCGGGCAACGATGCCGACGCCATTTTCGAGGCGGTCACAAAGGCGATCGCGGATCTGCAAGATGACGACAGGCTGCTGCTTGGGATCAGGGGGATCGTGAAGATACCAAAGGAAGACTATCTGAAGGTTCCAAACCCAGATTAAGGGTTTTGCGCACAGACGTCCTGACCCGGCATGTGCTGCCCCCGGATCAGGTGCATCGCCGGTGGAGTATGCCTTAGCCAAGGGTCCAGATCGTGCGGCGACCTTCGATGCCGCGGATTTCCTGATAGGGCATTTGCTTGAAACCCTCCAGCAATTCGGGTGCGGCTTCACCTTCTTCCTGAACCCGGGAGCGGAGTTCATCGCTCATGACAAGGCGGCACTGGTGGGTGCGCGTCAGAGCCTCAAGCCGGCTTGAGACATTGACCGCCGTGCCGATGACCGCGAATTCCAGCTGGTTCGCACCGATATCGCCCAATACGGCTGAGCCATAGTGGATGCCGATCCCGGCACAAATCTCGGGCTCGCCAGCCCGGCGACGATCGGTGTTCCAGCGGTCGATCACTTCGATCATAGACCGCGCGCATTCCAAGGCGTTGGTGGCGTCGCGATCCCCTGCCAATGGGGTTCCGAAGGTCGCCATAAGGCCGTCGCCAAGATATTTGTCGAGCGTGCCGTTATGGCGAAACACCTCGGCCTCCATCCGGGCATGGAACCCGCGCAATACTTCGATCACCTCGTAAGGATCGCGACCGGCAGCAAAGCTCGTAAAGCCGACGATGTCGATGAACAGCACACCGATGTTCTGCTGGCGCACTTGTTTCAGCGGTTCGTCATTGTTTGACAGTTCTTCGACCACGTTGGGCGAGAAATAGCGCGACAGGTTGGCCCGTTCACGTTCAAGCCCCGCGTTGCTGAGCAGCAATTGGTCAAAGCGGCGCGCCGAAAAGCCCAAGGTTAGCGCGACAAGAAGGAAGACGACGATTTCCTGAAAGCGCAGATCCAGCTGGAAGCTGTTCGGGTCCATGATCTCGGCCAGGCGAGGATAGTCGCCAAAAGCCTGTTCGGCAGCTTCGGTAAGACCGGGAACCGGGGTCGCGAACCACCAGGCCAGCCCGATGCCAATGGCCCACATGCCCGCCGTCCAGGTGCCGATGGCCATCACGGTGCGCCAGGAATAGGCCATCGTGCCTGCGGCAAGGATAATAAAGAAATACAGGAAGTTTTCGAACCGCATCTGCATGGCCAGCGGCAGGCTGTCGCTGCTGAGCGGGTTTGGCGCGATCATGCCCACGGTCATGATCAGAAGGTCGACGAACAGCAAAGCCAGTTCGACACGCGACTGGCCGACCCGGCCCGCGCGACGCTGGAACCAGCCGTTCAGAGCGATCAGGGCCAGGATCCCTTCGTAATACAGCACGTCCCAGTCCTGCCGCAGAAACGCGATAAGCACGCCAACCACCGCCATGGTGATCCAGCGCGCCTTGATCGCAAGATCCAGACCTTCGCGTTTGTGCCGTTCCAGCGTGGCGCGGGTGTATTTGTTCAGCTCTTCCACCTCGGGGGTGGTCTGATCCGCCTGCGCCAGCGGAATTGCGGCATCTGCCATGGTACTGTCCTTATCGTTTCAGGTCGGTACATAAGCCCTGTGGGCGCCAATCGCAAAACCAGTGCGTTATGGACTTATCCAAAGCAAATTGTGTGTGCATCATTTTTGGGCAGGCCAGTACCGTGACTCTGGCTTGGTTGCCTGAACGTCGCGCGGATGTACTGTTTCTAAGGTTTTTCTGGCCGAATCGCTTCAGCCTCCTAAATCGATTTTCGAAACGCCTTCAGGAGTAGATCATGGCATCATTCGATTTTTTATCGGTTATTCAGTACGACCGCACCGGAAACAGCATCAATTTCAAGAACACCGGCGACTTCTCAACGCAAAGCGGCACACTGGATGACGGGGAGACTTTTGCTGACGACGGAGCGGTTGGCGATACCTTTGAGTCCGGGGATTCCTTCACGTTCAACGTTACCCCAGCTATTGCTGACGACTTTCCGGATTATAATTCCGGGGACATCGTCACGTTGGACTATGTGGGCACCTACACGATCAATGGCGTCACCGGCATCGTTCTTGAAGATCAAAGCGATCCAAATATTGGCTTCGTGTTCAGCCCTGCAGACGCGGCTTCGACCAATGCAGCCCTTCCAAACGTCATCAACACAGGAGACCCCGAGTTTGACGCTGGCGCATACACGCCCTGTTTTCTGATTGGCAGTCTGATCGCAACTCCAGATGGCGAGAAACCCGTGGAATCGCTGGATGCCGGAGACCTGGTTCTGAATAGCGAAGGCCAGCCGGTGCCAGTGAAATGGTTGGGACGGCGGACCATCGCAGCTATCTTCCGTCCGGCAGAAGAACTGAGCCCCGTGCGCTTTGCTGCCGGGTCGCTTGGCAAGGGTCTTCCGCATTCGGATCTGACGGTGACAGCCAATCACGCGATGCTTCTGGATGGCGTCCTGTGCCATGCCAGCGCTTTGGTCAATGGGTCGACCATAGTCCGGGTTCCGTTGGAAGAAATGGGGCAGACCTTTACGACCTATCATGTCGAAACCGAGAACCATGAGATCATCCTGGCAAACGGGGCGCCCACTGAAACCTTCATCGACAATGTTTCGCGCCGAATTTTCCACAACTTTTCCGAGTTCGAGAAAATGTACGGCGAGGTCCGCGACATGGCAGAACTGCCCTATCCTCGCGCGATGAGTGCCCGGCAGTTGCCAGCATCAGTTCGCCAGTTGATCTCAAGGGAAGACGCGGCTTAAGCTCAACAACAACGAATATGAATACAGACCCCACCAAAAAATGGTGGGGTCGCATTTTCGAAGGCCGCCAATTTTTTTTGCGGTTTGTATTTTTATATAGCCCTCGCGTTGGTCGTTGTTTCGACTATCGGGGTCAAACTGGTCCAGGGAGGGATACATGGCAGATTGGTCTTACAGTTCCGTTTTAGAATATGAACGAAATGGGAACAGTCACAACTACAAGGATTCAGGCAACCATACCGACGTCGATGGAGTTGTATCCGACAACGATGCCGGGAGTAGTGAATTCACAGTCGGTGAAACTCTGACGATTAACGTTGGCGGCACCGACTATTTTGGAGAGTTCGCAGGAACCTACACGTCTTCGTCAGGTGAACTTTACCTCGTAATCTATCAGGAAGATTCTGACGGTGACCCAGACACAGACCAAGCATATATTTTTAGTACATTGGACGAAGCAGCCGCTACGGCCGATCTACCCAATGTTATTGACAGCGGTGACTTCGATACGAACCCCTACCCTGTTTGTTTTGCGGCCGGTACGCTGATCGCAACGCCAAACGGAGAGCGCGCCGTCGAGACTTTGAAAGCGGGCGACTTGGTGTTGACCGCAGACGGAAAAGAAGTGGCTGTCAGATGGTTGGGTGCCAAAACGATGGCGAAAATCTTTCATCCAGCGGAACATCTGCGCCCAATTCGGATGACTGCCGGATCGCTTGGCGACGGCCTGCCACATTCGGATCTGACTGTGACCAACAATCACGCGATGCTGCTGGACAGTGTTCTGTGCCATGCTGGCGCTATGGTGAATGGCACCACGATCATCCGTGTTCCACTTGCGGAACTTGGCGACACTTTCACGGTCTATCACATCGAAACCGAGAACCATGAGATCATCCTGGCAAATGGCTCGCCCTCAGAGACCTTCATCGACAACGTCTCGCGTCGGACTTTCCAGAATCATGGCGAGTACGAAGCCTTCTACGACAAAGCTGGCGACATCAAGGAACTGCCCTATCCGCGCGCGATGAGTGCACGGCAGTTGCCAGCATCAGTTCGACAGTTGATCTCAGAACAAGACGCGGCTTAGACGCGGTCTTTGCAAACATGAAAAAGACCCCGCCATAGAATGGCGGGGTCAAGTTGAGTGCCTTGTGTCAGGCCACAGGCACCGGCGGTAACTTTGATAAGTCGAGGTGTGGGTTAGTTCTGCATTTCCGAACGGATCTGCTGGCGCAGCACGTCAATCGGCACGGTTTTGCCGTCGCGCTTGAAGCACCAATAGGTCCATCCATTACAGCTGGGCGCGCCTTCCAGCGCGGCACCGACCTGATGGATCGAGCCTTTGATGTCGTCGCCGATCAGCGTGCCATCGGCCCGGATCTTGGCCTTGTGACGGCCATTCATCGACAACAGCTGTTCGCCCGGGCGCAACATGCCGCGTTCGACCAATTGGCCGAAGGGCACGCGCGGTTCGGCGCGTTTCGATGCGCTGACCTGCAGCGTCTCGCGATCAAACTTGCGGACCTTGGCGATGCGTTTCTCGGCAACCTTGCGATAGGCTTCTTCGCGCTCGATCCCGATGAACTCACGGCCCAGCATCTTGGCAACGGCGCCGGTCGTGCCGGTGCCAAAGAATGGGTCAAGGACCACATCGCCCGGATTGGTCGACCCGACCATGATCCGGTGCAGCAACGCTTCGGGTTTTTGCGTCGGATGGGCCTTGTCGCCGTTATCGTCTTTCAGGCGTTCGTGGCCGGTGCAGATCGGGATCACCCAGTCTGACCGCATCTGGATGCCTTCGTTCAGCGCCTTCAGCGCTTCGTAGTTGAAGGTATATTTGCCGCCTTCGGCCTTGGACGCCCAGATCATGGTTTCATGAGCGTTGGTGAACCGTTTGCCACGGAAGTTCGGCATCGGGTTCGACTTGCGCCAGACCACATCGTTCAGGATCCAGTATCCCTGGTTCTGCAGCTCGGCTCCCAGACGGAAGATGTTGTGGTAAGATCCGATCACCCAGATCGCGCCGTTGGGCTTGAGCAGGCGTTTTGCGGCCTTCAACCATGCCCGCGTGAAGCGGTCATAGACGGCGAAGGACGAAAACTGGTCCCATTCGTCGTCAACCGCGTCGACTTTGGAATTGTCGGGGCGATGCAGATCGCCCTTCAGCTGCAGGTTATAGGGTGGATCCGCAAAAATAAGGTCCACGGACTCTTCTGGAAGACTGTTCATCAGCTCGATGCAGTCGCCAGACAAAATCGTATTGAGCGGGAGCGCCGCAGCGCCCTTGGTTTTAGTCTTGGTCATTCTCTGCCTCTGTCCCGGCGCATTTTCACGCTCGTTGGTTGCTCATAGGATGAGTCAAAGGCGATTCGCGGTCAAATTCTTTTTGAATCAGTAGGTTACAAATTATTCTTGATACAAGATATTGTGGACCGGTTTGAACGAACGTCTATGGTGTGGGGTTACACCGAATTTGACCAGCGCCGCTTTGTGGCTTTTTGACGGATACCCGGCGTTGGTTTCCCAGCCATAACCGGGATGCTGTTGCGCCAAATCCACCATGAGCCGATCGCGACACATTTTGGCCATAATTGAGGCCGCTGCAATCGACACGGAACGGGTGTCACCTTTGACCACCGCCTGCGCCGGGATCATCAATTCGCGCGGGATGCGATTGCCATCAATCAGGGCGAAATCAGGCGGCGGATCCAGCGCGGCGATTGCGCGCTCCATGGCAAGGTGGCTGGCGCGCAGGATATTGATCTGGTCGATCTCGGCGACGCTGGCGTGGGCGATTGAGACCTGGGCCTTTTCCGCGATCAAAGGCTCAAGCAGAGTGCGGCGTTTGAGGCTGAGCTGCTTGGAGTCGTTCAGGCCCTCGGGCACCTGTTCAAGATCCAAAACCACGGCGGCGGCGGTCACCGGCCCGGCCAGCGGGCCGCGGCCGACTTCGTCTACTCCTGCGATCCGCAGGAATCCCCGCGCTTGGGCGGCGCATTCAAGGCTGTCATCGGGCGTTGTCATCCTCCTGTGCTGCCTGCGCGCGCGATAGGATGCAAGGGGCTTTGATCAGTGTTGAGGCGGCGTCCAGTCTTCTGGTGGAACGTCACGCCGTATCAGGCGCAGGGCCAGTCCGACGGCAACGCCGACCCCGATTGCAACGGTCAGGTCGGCCAGAACCGTCAGGACCAGCGTCAGCAGCATCAAAATGGCATCAGACCGCCGACCCGAGACATAGGTTTTCCAGTTTTGCGGTTCGCTCATGTTCCAGGCGGTCAGGATCAGCAGGCCCGCAAGCGCTGGCATGGCCAGGTATCCGGCCAGCGGCGCCGCCAGCATCATCACCAACAAGACAGTCAGCGCATGAACGATGCCCGCCACGGGTGTGCGCCCGCCCGCCCGCACGTTGGTCGCGGTGCGGGCAATGGCCCCGGTTGCAGGCAGGCCGCCGAACAGGGCCGAGCCCAGATTGGCGGCCCCTTGGGCCAGCAGTTCGGCGTTTGAGCGATGGTGGCCACCGATCATGCGGTCGGCAACGATGGCGGACAGCAGCGATTCAATGCCCGCAAGGAACGCAATGACGATGGCCGAGGGCAGCAATTCGGTCACAGTGGCCATCGACATCTGTGGGAAGGCAGGCGTCGGCAAGTGAGATGGCAGCGCACCGAAGCGAGAGAAGATGGTATCGGCAGGCAGGTGCAGCCAAGCCGCAAGGGCGGAAGTGCCCGCGACCGCAAAGATCAGGCCCGGAAACTTGGGGAACAGTCGGCGCAGCGCAACGATGGCCACAATGGTGATCAGCCCGAGGATTACGCTGCTGGTATCAAAGGTCGCCCGGGCCGCCCATAACGCCGGAACCTTTTCGATGAAATCCGCAGGCACCTGCGCCATGTCGAGGCCCAGAATGTCCTTGAGCTGGCTGGTGGCGATGATCACGGCGATGCCAATGGTGAACCCGTTGATCACCGGTTCGGGGACGTACCGGATCAGTTTACCCAAGCGCAGAAACCCGGCGACCAGCAGGATCAGCCCGGCCATGAACGTCGCCAGAACCAATCCTTGATACCCGTGATCCTGAACCACGCCATAAACCACGACGATGAAGGCTCCGGTCGGGCCGCCGATCTGCACACGGCTGCCGCCGAACAAAGAAATCAGCAGGCCCGCGATGATCGCCGTGACCAGCCCGGTTTCTGGGGGAGCGCCAGAGGCAATTGCGATGGCAAGGCTGAGCGGCAGTGCAACCATACCAACAGTGATGCCCGCAAGGACATCGGCGCGCAGCGCCTCGGACGAATAATCGCCCATAGAGGTCAGAATCTTCGGCTTCATGGTTGGGTCCGTAAGCCAGATGACAGGATCGATGCGTGGCACATGGGGGCCCGAAATTGACCGGTGCGGCGCATTCACTGGCAAGCTGCGCCTCTGATTGGGTGGTTGCAAGTGGAAAGTCCGGTTGCGGACAAAAAATCGCGCCGCCCGGTTTCCCGAACGGCGCGACCTTGGTCAGTGGGGGCTTGGCTGCCCCTCTTCTGCTCGATTGTCGGGTTACTTGCGGCTGAGGTTATAGCCGCGTTCCCGCAGGCAATGGGGCTTGTACCCGGCGCGAGTGCCCTTGTTGCCCTGCACCTGAACCTTGCAGGCCTTCGGCAGCGAGTCGGTCAGGCGATAGTTGTTCTGCAGGCAATTGCCGCCCAAAATCTTGAACTCGTCCCGGCCACGGCGCACGGTCTTGAGACAGCTTCTCGGCAGGTCATACCGGGTGATCTGACGCGGCAGCGGCTTGGGCTGGACCACCTGCGGCGGACGGACCGAATAAGAATGCCCGGGGTTCTGCGGCGGGTAATATGGCTGGGCGCGGCGCTGGACGACCACGGTGTCGTTGTCATTGTGATCGTTGATTGCCGCACCGATGATGGCGAGAACGGCAAGGCCCGCGATCATCTTGGCGACATCATCGTCGGCGCGGGCGGGAGCGGTAAAGGCCGTAACGGCAAGGGCGGAGGCACAGATCATGGCGATGAATTTGCGGTGCATGTCGAGGGTCCTTTCGGGGTCGGTGTGATGGGGTGTCCGATTGTGTGGACGGTTGATGACCCAACACTGGCCCCGACCCCGAAAGACAGGCAATATCACCCCCCTGTTATTGGATAACGCACCGTTCAGGCCCCTGTTGTCATTGAATAACCAAGCGTTTCACAGCAGGGTGGGGGCATGAGACTCAGAACCCATATCCTTGCCCTGATCGCGGGCCTGATGTTGGCGGCACCGGCGTTTTCTGCCGAGTGTTATGCCGATTACAAAGCCAAGCGCGACAACCCGCTGCGCCTGCATTATGGCGTGATCCAGTTAGCCCAATCCTGTGACAAGGCTGCCGCCCGCAGCGAAGCGGCGCAGCGGTTGCAGCAGAACGGGTGGACGTTGCTGAACGTCCTCTCGGTGTTTGGTCCCGAAGGTTTGCAGCAAAGGAAGGCTGATGCCGGACAATATTATCTCCGCTTCTGACGCCCGCCGGTCGGGCACCCGGATGGTCGGCCTCGGGATCGGCGCGATTGTCGCTATTCTGGTTGTGGCCGGAACCGTGCTGTTGCTGACCCTGCCAGACGCCAACGCGTTCAACGCGCGAGTCGAACAGGTGTTTGTCGAGAACGATCTAACCACCCAGGCCGAGATCAAGCTGCTTGAGATTCTGGCGCAATCGGGCACTGCATTTTCCGATACCCTGGCCAGTTACCGGATGGTGATTTTTGTGCTGTTGGTCTTTGCCACCGCGATGATGGTCGCGGCGCTGGTGTTTCTGGTGCTTCTGGTGGCGTTCAACCGCCGCATGGCCCAGATCGAACGCGCCGGGATTCAGGTGAATTCGCTGTTGATCAGCCGCGAGGAAAACACGGTTTACCTGAACAACATGGATTTCAAGCTGACCGCCGCAGCGATGGAGACTCTGTCGGTTCTGGCCGAGGCGCGGATGGATGACGACGTGCTGTCGGGGATCGAGATTGAGGCGATGGTCTCGGGCAAGAACTCGGCCGATTGCGAAGAAGCGGCCGGGGCCACACGCATCAAACGGCTGCGCGATACCTTGGGCAACCAGATGGTGAGTGAGTTGCTGGTCAAGAACATCGCCCGGCGTGGGTACATGCTGGCGGTGGAAAAAGACGTGATCCAGATGGTGTGAATGCCGCACCTGCCTTGGGTACGGTCGGCGGGGCTTAGGCGACGATCTGCAAGGGATTGGTCTGATACTGCAGTGTCAGTGTTCTTTCCAGAACGGGGTCGCTGAGTTCGGCCCGGAAATCGTTCGCTGCGCGGACACCACCGATGGCGGGAAGTGTGCCGCACAACATCGCCGCGACTCCCATCCCATCAAGATGTCTGGACAGCGCTTCGAGGGGCATGATCTGATCAAGACTGCCGTTCTGATACAGCGTCCAGTCGCCGCCTTCCTGGATCCAGGACCGCAGTTTCAACTGGTCGATGTGGTCCAGAACCGAATCAAAATCCCACAGCGTGGATGCGCAGGCTTTGGAGCAGGCTTGCTTTGACGCCGCGACCGAGGTCGCTTCAAGATCGCGGTCCGTGTGATCAGACGCCAACCCAAGCCAGAGTTTGCCGTCCTGAGCAATCAACAGCGGCTCGGCCTCGCCCGATGTGGCGCTGCCAAGCACCTGAATCGCCGCGTCTTGCGTCAGCAGGGTATTGGAAACCTGATAGAACAGGGGCGTGGTCGACGGGGGCGCAACGCCAAGGGCGGCCAGTTCATCAATGTGATGCTGCACGGCTTTTGCGTTGCGGCCTGTCCAGCCAGCGACGACAAGCCGGTCGATTGCGAAATCGATGTGTTCTGATCCAACCAAAAACTGCATGAGTTATTCCTGTGTGTCTAAGTTTACGCAGTCGGCCTTTGGCCTGCGATGATGTGGCGGCGACAGCGATCTATCACTGCAAGGCGTTTGGCAGGAACAAAGCGATGCCCGGAAACGCGATCAGCAGGAAGGCCATTGCCAGCATCGTCAGGCAGTAAGGCAAAGCCCCCAGCATCACCTCGTTTAAGCTGCCGGATTTTCGCGCGCCCTGGACTACATAAAGGTTCAAGCCGACCGGTGGGGTAATCAGGGCCATTTCGATCAACACGATCATCAGAATGCCGAACCAGATCACGTCGTACCCCTGCGCGATGACCAGCGGCACGATGATCGGAATGGTGACAACCATCAGCGACAGCGTTTCGATGAAAAACCCAAGCACAATGTAAAGGACCACAACCACCATAATTGTTTTGAGCGGGGTCAGGCCAAGCCCGGTCATGAATGCAGTCAGTTCGCGCCCAAGCCCGGCCGAGGCAAGTGTGAAGTTCAGGAACGAGGCCCCGATGACGATCAGCATGATCATCGAGGTGATTTTGACGGTGCCAGTCAGGCTTTGGCTGAGCATCGACCACGAGACACCGCCAAAGGCCAATGCGATAACAAATGCGCCTGCGACGCCAACAGCCGCCGCTTCGGTCGGTGTGGCCCAGCCGCGATAGATCGACCCGACGATCAGGCCGAACAGGATCAGAATGGGGATCAGATCGATCAAAGCCCGCAGCATCTGTGGCAACGGGAATGTACGTCGCACGCCACCCAGATCGGGGCGGATGATGCAGATGATGGCCGTGACGGCCATAAAGGCAATGGCGAGTGCCAGGCCCGGTATCAGACCAGCAAGGAACAATTGCGGGATCGAAGATTGCGTGAGAAAGCCATAAACGATCAGGTTGATCGACGGCGGGATCATGATGCCCAGCGTGCCCCCGGCGGCTATGGCACCTGAAAACAGTTTCGGATCATAGCCCAGTTTTTCGGCCTGTGGCATGGCAACGGTTGCAACCGTGGCAGCCGTGGCTACCGAAGATCCGGAGGTCGCCGAAAACATCGTGGCCGTGGCGACATTGGCGTGGACCAAACCGCCGGGCAACCACGACACCCAACGATCCAACGCCGCATAGGTGCGTGTCGCGACACCGCTGCGCACAAGGATTTCACCCAGCAAGACAAAGAACGGGATGGCGATCAAAGTGGCCGAATTGGACGACGACCAGACCATGTTGCCCAACCCGCGTGTCAGCGGGAAGCTGGAAAAGAAGATATCAACGCCAAATCCCAACAGAAACAGCACGATGCCAACGGGAATGGACAGGGCCAACAGGGCCAGCAATCCGATCGAGACATAGCCGATCATTGCAGCGTCTCCTGTTCGGCAAACGCACCGACAAAGCTTTCGGTTTCGGCGTGCCGGCGTTTCAGGAGCAAACTGAGCGCGGCGAGTGTCGTCAATGACGACATCAGGGCAAACCAGACCCACCCAGCAAACCATGGCAACTGGACCCAGGCCAGCGGGGTTTCCAGCGGCGTATTGGCCCGCGAGCCATTGACGAGGGATCGTTCAAGAACCGGCCATGCCTTGATGGCGATTGTGACTACCACGCCTGACATCACGATCATCGAAAAGACGTCGAACAAGGCCCGGACAAAGCTGCCCCCACGGCTGCGCAAAAGGTCGATCCGGACGTGCCCCAGTTCAATCAGCGTGTATGACATGCCCCACGACGTCGCCAGCGCCATGGCATAGCCGGCTATTTCTTCTGTGCCACCAAGGGACGTGCCGAACCGGCGCATGATGATATCTGTCAGCACAAACGCTGCGCACACCAACAAGCCAAAGCCAACCACAAGGGCGACCCCTTTGTTGATCACCCGCAGGTTATGTATCATCCTGAGTTCCATGCCCGGCACGTCCCCTGATTTTTGCTTTAGTTGATCGTCACGCCGACAACCTGGCCAACGCTGTCATTCCAGCGTGTCGCCCAATCTCCTCCAGCGCGTTCGGCCCAATCGGGAAGAACTTTGCTTGTGAGAATGTCCCGCGCATGACTGAAATCTTCCGGGCTGACTTCGACCAGTGTCATCGAACGGGACTCACCCGATGGGCAATCGCCATTGCCGGTCAGACACGAGATGTCATTGGCTAAAGCGTCCTGCGCGCTGGCCCAGGCGGGCTCTTCAAAGCCACTCGAAATTTCGCTGGTGATCAGGGCCTGCGTGTCGGCATCCAGGCTGTTCCACTTGTCCATGTTCATCGCGGTGACGACAGAATCCCAGCCGCCCAGCGGGATCGGCAGCAGATGGGTCGAAACTTCCCACCAGCCCGCGCTGTAACCCGAACCAGCACCGGTGACGGCACAATCGACCACGCCGTTCTGCAACGCGCCCGGCACCTCTGAGAATGACACGTTCACACCTTCGGCGCCCAACGCCTCGAGCAGTTTGGCGGTCATGCGACCCGAGGCGCGTACTTTCAGGCCTTCCAGATCGCCAAGGCCCGCGATCTCATGATTACAGAAAACGACCTGCGGTGGGTAAGGCGCAATGGCCAAGACATGCGCGTTGAAACGGTCACGGTAAATGTCGGACACCATGGGCCGCGCGGCATCGACCATTGCGCGAGCTTCGTCGGCGGTCAGGGCCAGAAGCGGAACATCAAGGCCTTCCAACTCGGGCGCATCGGCAACGGCGTAATCCGCAACGGTCATGGCGACGTCATAGACGCCCTGACCCAGCAGAGGGTAAATATCGCCCAGCCCAAGGCTCATCTGGTTGTGTGTTGTCAGCTCGACCGTGATGTTGCCGCCGGAGGCATCGGGCAATGTCGTGCTCCAGAACGGTGTTTCATACTGTTTGTGCAAGGGCAGGCTGGACCAGCTGCCGACGACAGACAGGTTTTCAGCAAGGACAGGTGTGGCAAGCGCGGTGCTTGCGGCGAGAATGGACAGGATTTTTTTCATTGTTCAGGTCTCCTAGTTGGACAGGGTCAGCTTGTTATCAGGATTGGTGTTTCAGCGTCTTCTGCGACGTCGGCGATCAGCATGTGACCGGGGGAATGGGTGATGCAGATGGGCAGGGCGGCATCCAGAAGCACGTTTTGCGGAGTCACACCGCAAGCCCAATAGACAGGCACTTCGCCGGGTTTGATATCGACTGCATCGCCCCAATCAGGCCGGGACAGGTCGGCAATGCCGATCTGCGTAGGGTCGCCGACCGCGATCGGTGCGCCGTGTGCCTGCGGGAAACGACTGCTGATGTCTTTGGCCTGCGCGACCTGATGTTCGGGGATCGGGCGCATGGTCACGACCATCTGCCCGCCAAACTTGCCCGCTGGAACAAGGTCGATGTTGGATCGGAACATCGGGACATTCCTACCGGTTTCGATATGCCGGACCGGTATGCCGTTGCGCAGAAGGGCGTTTTCGAAGGTGAACGAACATCCAAGGGCGATGGTGACCAGATCATCAGACCAGACGCCACGGATGTCGGTGACTTCCTCGCTGAACGTTCCGTTCCGAAACACGCGGTATTTCGAGACGTCGGTACGGATATCAATGTCGCGCCCCAAGGTTGGTAGGCTGGGGTCACCGGTATCACTGACACCGACGATTGGGCATGGTTTTGGGTTGCGTTGGCAAAAGCGCAGGAAATCCAGCGCAAACCGCTCGGGCAGGATGGCGAGGTTGCATTGCAGCTTTCCGGCGGCCAGCCCAGCTGTATGGCCATCATACGACCCGGTCCGGATCGCCGCCCGCACTTCCGCCGCCGAAGCGGATACCAAGTCAGCGTGAGAAACCCGTGCAGATGTCATGATGGCAGCCCTTGTGACGTGCCGAAATCATCACACGAGCACGGACTTTCATGCCAATTATCATTTTATTTCATTACTGATAGATTTTTTGAATTCAGGTAAGGAGTTGCTGATCCCAGAACAAGGCCACGTCACGGGCAATTTCGGCACTGTTTTCAACAAGAAAGCTGCGAGGTTCAGACAGGTAGGACGCTGTAAACGCCAGTGGTTGCGGTCTAAACCCCGGATCGAATTCGACGATTTTCCCGGCTTCCAGAAACTCGGTGGCCAAAGCGCGCGGGTACGGCCCGACAGCGATTCCCGCTGCAATCATCTTGAGGCTGGCTGACAGCGAAGCGGATGCGTAGACGCGCAGCTTGGGACCAACCCGGCGTGACAGTTCGGACATCAGTTCGCGGTAAGGGCGGGTCTTGCTGGAATATGAGATGATCGGAATTTCGCTTAAATCGGTTTGCGGATTCGCGGTCGAGCGATACCAATGCAGGTCGAACGGCGGCAAGGCGACGTTTTCGACGGAATACTCGGACACCGGACCCATCAAAAAGGCGAGGTCCAGCTTACGCTCAAGAACGGCCGCGCGCAGGTTCAGGGAAATATCGACCGTAAGATCGACATTCACCCGCGGATATTGTTGGCTAAACGCCTTCAGAAACTCTGGCAACCACGCCTGCGCGATGGTTTCCGCTGCGCCGACACGAAACAGACCTTCGGCCTCGGACGGGTTGGCGACACGCTGTTTGATTTCTTCTTCGACAAACAACATTTGCTCGGCATAGGACAGCAACAGGGTGCCATGCTTGGTCAGAACAAGTTCACCGGGGCCGCGTTCGAACAGCGGAACACGCAGTTCCTGTTCCAGATTTGAGATCCGCGTCGACACTGCCGGTTGCGAAAGATGCAACCGCTCTGCCGCCTTGCGAAAGCCGCCCAACCGGGCCACCCACAAAAACGTTCGGATCTGATCAAAGGTCATGGGTTATCAATAATGGTTATAGAGACAGCCAGCAATTGATAACGGTGACACGGCAATCGGCAGGCCACATGCAAGGAACGGTCAGATATTTCCCGCTGTCGCGTCAGCTTGCAGGATCAAGGGTCAACCCCTGTCGCACAGGGTCGCGATTTATCGTGATACGGTTATGCTTGCAGTAGAAAAGGACGGTGTCCAGGTGGTCGGACAGTTTCTATCAGGGCCCCGGATATTGCGGCGTCTGTGATCCGGGTGACTGGGCGAACGCAGAACAATCGCAGGTTCCAAAAGACTGATAAATCAATTCGTCATGAACAGGTGGACAAGAGCGCACCATCTGCCGCAAGCGCCGCACATCATCGCGGGTCATACCGTTCTCTTTTGTCAGAGAGCAAACTTGTCCGCAAAGACACCACGGCCCCGGCAAAACCTGCGAATCTGAACGGCGATAATCAAATTCGCCTTCAGCATGTCCGGTTTGCACGCACAGAATAATCATCACTGGCATCAGCATAAAGCGAAACACGCGCAGCATTTGTCCCACCATCCAGCTTCACCCCTTCGTGGTTGGCTTTGAAAACCCAACCATCGTTCCCATATTATAATAAGCTTGATGATAGGCAAAGGACGCAATCGGCATGAACGTACAAAGCTCGCCTCCGGTCGCTGCCTATGATATCGAAATCCGACCGCTTCAGGGCCGCGTCACCATCTCTCGCGGGGATGTCATACTGGCCAGTTCCAGTCGCGCCAAGGTGATGTATGAAACCCGGCTGAACCCGGCGATCTATGTCCCGGTCGAAGACATTTTGGTTGATATGAGCGCACCCTCCGCATTGCAGACCTTTTGCCCTTTCAAGGGCACGGCGAGCTATCGCGATCTGCACATCGGCGATCAGGCGATCAAGAATGCCGTCTGGAGCTATGAGGTCGCCCTGCCCGAAAGCCGCGATGTCCAGGGCTTTGCCGCGTTCATGCCCGATACCTATACGCATATCGATCTGGGCGACAACGAACTGCAGGCCGCCAAGCCATCAAGCATTAGCGGCCCGCTGATCGACTGGCTGATGCGCGAGGCGTCAACGCTGCCATCGTCCGAAGATCTCACCCGGGCGCTGGGCGAGAAACTGGTCGAACACGGTATTCCGATTTCGCGGATGAGCGTGCTGATCTGGTCTTTGCACCCGTTGATTGTGGCCCGCAACATCATCTGGAAACGCGGCGAAGATGAACTGACCACCTATGCGCCGACCTATGAACTGCATGACCACGAATCCTATATCAACAGCCCTCTCAGGCATGTGTCGAACGGGTTGGGCGGAGTGCGTCAGCGGCTGGACGCGGCGCATTTCGAAGCCAGTTTCCCGATCATGGAAGATCTGAAACAGCAGGGCGCGACAGACTATGTGGCGATGCCTTTGCCATTTTCGGACGGGCGGACCAACGTGCTGACCCTGACCAGCGATCACCCGGACGGGTTTTCGACCGGGGATCTGGGAACGGTGTTTGAGTGCGTTTTCGTGATCAGCCGGTTTTACGAGGTGTTTGCCCAACGATCGAACGCACAGACCCTGCTTGAGACCTATGTCGGCAAGCGCACAGGCGCGCGGGTACTGGGCGGTGAGATCCGTCGCGGTGACGGGGATGAGATCGACGCCGCAATCATGTTCTGCGATCTGCGCAATTCGACGGTTTTGGAAGAACAGCTCAGCCGGCGGGACTATATAGCGTTGCTGAACCAGTTCTTTGATACCGTGTCGGACGTGGTTCACGCGAATGGCGGTGAAGTGCTGAAGTTCATTGGCGACGCTGTTCTGGCGGTCTTTCCGGAAGGTGAAGACGCACAGAAGGCCAGCAGCCATGCGCTGGACACGGCCAAGGAAATCCTTGCGCAGCTGGATGCGATCAATGCGAAGGACCCCGTGCACAAATGTGATACCGCCATCGGGTTGGATTACGGGCGCGTCACCTATGGCAATGTCGGATCGCGCGAACGCCTGGATTTCACTGTGATCGGTCAGGCCGCCAATATCGCCGCGCGGTTGTCGGACTACGGGAAGGTTGCGGGCCAGCGGATCGTGATGTCGGATGCTATTGCAAGCTGTTGTTCCGGCCTGCGCCCGCTGGGCGAGGTTGAATTGTACAATGTATCCCGGCCAGTGACCTGTTTCGGCGCCGGTTGACGGGGTTGCCATCAAAATCAAACGTGCGGAAACCGGGGGCCTGAGCGGAACACACCGTATCATCTTAGTTGCTCTGCGCCGGTTCGCATATCAAACCATCATTTGCAAAAATCGATTGCCTTGTTAAACAAGCTGTGCCACCCTTTGGCCGAACTCAGATGGTGGACCTATGTCTTCGGCGGCCAAAACTCTTGCGCTTTTATCGCTGTTCTCAACCAAGCGCCCTGAAATCGGCTTGTCAGAGCTGTGTCGGCTCGCGGGTCGGGACAAGGCGACAACCTATCGGCATTTACAAGTGCTTGAAGAGGCCGGGTTTGTTGAGCAGACGCCGGAAACCAAACGCTATCGTCTTGGTCCGGCCGTTCTGCAACTGGCCCAGACCCGCGAGTTGACAGTTCCGCGCAAGGAAAGCGCGATGCCGGCGCTGTCACGTCTTGCCATCGAAACAGGTGAAACGGCGCATGTGTCGGAATTGTCGGGCACAACTTTGTACGCGCTCGCCTCGTGCGAATCGTCGATGCACAGCACCCGGGTCATCATCGACATTCAGACGTTTCCGCTTCACGCGACGGCCTCGGGCCTTTGTGCGCTGGCCTTTGGCCCGCCAGACCTGATCGACGTTGCAGCAAGCAGACTGCAGGTGTTTACGTCGACCACCGTGAAAACGGTCGACGAACTGGCCCGTACCGTCGAAAGCGTGGGCGACACGGGCTTTGGACATACCAACAGCAGTTTTGAGCAAGATGTTCACAGCCTTGCCGCGCCTGTTTTCGACCAGACGGGCCGCCTGGCCGGATGCGTGTCCGTGGCAAGCGTGGCAAGTCGCTGCACTTCTTATCTGGTGCGTCGCATCCAGGAAAACCTGATGCAGGCCAGTCGCGACATCACCCGGAACTGGGGTGGCACAATCCCAGACAGCATCGAGGCCAGTTGGGCCAGATCCTTAAACCTACACCCCACATTGGAACCTGCATCATGAAAGATTCGAATTTCCTGAAAGAAAACAACGCCCGCCAAATGTGGCATCCGATGACGTCACCTCAGGACAGTATCGAAAATCCGCCAAAGATCATCACCGACTCGAGCGGTGTCAGCATTACCGATATTGACGGGCATAAGGTTGTTGATGCGGTCGGCGGTCTTTGGAACGTCAACCTTGGTTATTCCTGCCAACCCGTCAAAGACGCAATTGCAGATCAGCTGAACAAGCTGCCCTATTATTCGACCTTTCGCGGCACGACAAATGATGCCGTGATCGAATTGTCTTATGAATTGCAGGACTTCTTTGCCCCCGATGGAATGCAACGGTCGTTCTTTACCTCGGGCGGCTCGGATTCGGTTGAAACCGCACTGCGGTTGGCGCGGCAATATCACAAACTGCGCGGCGAGACCGGGCGCACCAAGTTTCTGAGCCTCAAGAAAGGGTATCACGGCACCCACTTCGGGGGGGCAAGCGTCAACGGCAATGCCAATTTCCGCACCGCCTATGAGCCGCTTCTGGCCGGGTGTTTTCACATCCCCGCCCCTTATACCTATCGCAATCCCTTCAATGAAACTGACCCCGAAAAACTGGCGCACCTGTGTGTGGCGGCACTTGAGGATGAGATTGCGTTTCAGGGTGCGAATACCATTGCGGCGATGATCATGGAGCCGATCCTGGGCGCAGGTGGTGTCATCCCTCCACACAAATCCTTTGCACCGATGGTTCAGGAGATCTGTAACCGGAACGGCATTTTGCTGATCACGGATGAGGTTATCACGGGATACGGGCGCACTGGAGCATGGTCAGGCGCGCGGCTTTGGGGCATCCAGCCTGACATGATTGCGACGGCCAAGGCGATCACCAACGGCTATTTCCCGTTTGGCGCCCTGATGATTGGCGAAAGAATGGTCGAAGCATTCGAAGATAATCCTGCCGCCAAGATCGGCCATGGCTATACCTATTCCGGGCATCCGGTAGGTGCGGCGGCCGCGCTTGCCTGTTTGGCAGAAACGAAACGGTTGAATGTTGTGGACAATGCGGCCGCCCGCGGCGATCAGCTTTTCCAGGGCTGCAAGGACCTGATGGCAAAATACGACATCATCGGCGACGTTCGGGGCGGGCATGGTCTCATGACCGCGATTGAGGTGGTCAGTGACCGCGCCACGAAAAAGCCCATCGACGGCGAAACAGCCGCTGTCATTCAGGAAACCGCCTATCAATCCGGGGCCATGGTCCGGGTTTCGGGGCCGAACATCATCCTGTCGCCTCCCCTTGTGTTGGGTGAGCAGGACGCGGCCACGATCCTGTCTGCCCTGGACGCCGGTTTTGCCGCTGTCTGATCGTTCAAGACGGGCCTGAGAAACCCTGCGCAGGTTTCACGACCCAACGGTTCAGCGTGGCGCGGGTAAGTCCGACACCGCGCTGAGCCGATTACCACCTTGGGGGCTGCAACCCGGACTGGAACCATGTCACAAGGCTGAGGATGGAATACACCGGCAAGCCTGTCGCTTCCGAGATATCCGCAGCGTAAGGGCACATGTTGGTGCATTCCAGCACGATGGCGCCCAAATCTGAGTTGGATTTCTGCAAGGCTAACGCTGCCGCGACATTGTCCTGCCGGGCCATTTCGACGTTCAGCTGAAGCTCGTTCTTCAGGATCGCGCGAGTGAATTCCTGCCCGCCTTCCGTCGTTCCAATTGGCGTGCCCTCCGGGACGCGCGCCTTGACAAGATGGGCCTCTGTCAGCGTCGAGGCCGAGATTGTCAGCACGCCAGCCCGCTTGCCCGCGGGCAAGACACGGTTGACCATTTCGACCTGCATCAGTGACGATGTCACCACTGGGACAGGCACCGCTTCTGCCAGTTCATTCTGAAACAGCGACAGGAACCCGCAATTGGTGGTGATCCCGTCGACGCCATCTGCCACCAAGTCGCGAGCGGCATCAATGAAGTGGCCCAGTAACCCGTCACCCCCCTGCCGCACCACCCGGTCGGGCGTCGCATCGTGCACGATTTTGTAGTGCACTGGGAACGGCCAGCTTTGCGCATTGCCCATGTCGCCGGGAATCCGCGGGAAGCGGGCGTCCAGCATCAGGATACCGACCGAAGCGCCGTATATCGACTTGCCACCTGTTGCGATCATGCGTTTTCCTCTAGCAGAACCATTTCGGACAGATCATCAATCGTGTTCATGTAGATGGTCGAAATACCTTGCCGGACCACATCGATGACTTCGTCCATACGTTTCGAAATATGGTCGCCTAAAACTGCCACAGCCGTATCGGCATCGCGTGCGATCAAAGCCTCGATCACTCGGATATGCTCGTCCTTGGACTTTCGGATCTGGCCCATCGACAGGCTGACCCACCGGACATAACGGATGCGTTCGTTGATCCGCTCAAGCTGAGCTACCAACACCGCGTTGCCCGACAAGCGCGCGATTCCGATGTGGAAAGCCTCGTCCCGGGCGCAAGCCTCGGCGACGGTCAGCCCGTCAACTGTGATCCCCGTGGCGTATAACTCGTCCTTCAACGCAGCCAGCTGAGCATCCGTCGCGCGGGCGCAGGCCAACCGGGCGGCGGCGATTTCAGTGATGTCGCGCAATTCGTACAGATCGAACACGGTTTGAGCGTCCAACTGTCGGCAGAAGAACCCCGTGCCGGGCTGAAAGTCGAACATCTTTTCGGCCACCAGACGGTTCAACGCTTCGCGCAACGGAGTCCGGCTGACGCCCAGTTCGCGCGACAATGCGACCTCGTTCAGGCGATCACCGGGACGCAACCGATAGGTGACCGCCATCTGTTTGACCCGATCATAAATGTCCTCGACACGCCCTTCGGCCATGGTCGTCTCCTTTTGTCGAACAAGGATGTGACACATCGATACTTTCAAATCAATATGCAGATCTGTATACAGCAGTGAGTGCAGAGTCGAAGGAACACGTGATGGCCCAGGATATCCCCAATCAACTGAACGGTGCCGAGGCGATGGTGCGCATGCTGGAATCACACGGCGTGACGCATATTTTCGGCCTGTGCGGTGACACCACCCTGCCCTTTTATGACGCGATGCTGCGACTGGACCACAATATCACACACATTCTGACCCGCGATGAACGCTGCGCCGCCTACATGGCCGATGGCTATTCCCGCGTGACCGGCCGGGTCGGCGTGTGCGAAGGGCCGTCGGGTGGTGGTGCGACTTATATCCTGCCGGGGTTGATCGAGGCCAACGAAAGCTCGTACGCCGTGCTGGCGATCACCACCGATATCTCGGTTGCATCATACGGGAAATACCCGTTGACCGAAGTCGATCAGGACGCGCTGATGCGCCCGCTGACCAAGTTCAACACGGTGATCAAGAAATCCGATCACATCCCCCGCATGGTACGCGCCGCGTTCCGGGCGATGACCACCGGGCGGTCAGGTGCCGCGCATCTGGGGCTGCCCTATGACATTCAGTACGAACCGGTCGACACCGCCGACATCTGGTCTGACCCCAACCACGCAAGCTATCCCGCCTATCGCACAGGCCCCGAGGAAGCTTCGGTTGAGGCTGCGGTTGACGCGATTCTGTCGGCCAATAATCCGCTGATCGTGTGCGGGGGCGGCATTGTCATATCGGGCGCGATGCAAGAACTTGACCAGTTGGCAAGCCGGTTGGACATTGCCGTGGCCACATCGATCTCGGGCAAAGGGTCGCTGGCCGATGACCATCCGCAATCGCTGGGCGTGGTCGGGTCGAACGGCGGCACGGATGAGACTTGGGAGATGATGCAGGCCGCCGATTTGGTGGTGTTCATGGGTTGCCGTGCCGGGTCCACCACCACTTCGCGGTGGGAGGCCCCAAAGCCCGGCGCACGGATCGTGCATTTCGACAGCGACCCGATGACCATCGGCGCGAATTATCCCACCGAAGTCGGCGTGGTCGGCGATCTGCGGCTTTCCCTTGAACAGGCGAACCGCATTCTGGACCAGAAGGACACGCGCAAAACCTTTGATGGTGCCGCCAGTGTGGCCGATATCAAGACGCGCAAATTCGCCCGGTTCAACACGCTTTCCGCCAGCACCGAAACCCCGATCCGCCCAGAGCGGGTCATCGACACGGTAAACCGTCATCTGCCAGATGACGCCATCGTGGTCAGCGACCCCGGCACCAGCTGCCCCTATTACAACGCGTATTCTCAGCAGAAGAACCCGGGCCGGTACTATATCACCAACCGGGCGCATGGCGCGTTGGGGTATTCGATGGGGGCCGCTTTGGGGGCCTGGTATGGACGCCCTGACAGCAAGGTTGTTGCCATGATGGGCGACGGGTCGTTCGCCTTCAGTTGTGGTGAGCTTGAAACCGTTGTTCGGTGTAATGCGCCGATCACCTATATCGTGTTTTCGAACGCCAGCTTCGGCTGGATCAAGGCGAGCCAATACGCCGACAAGGACGCACGATATTACAACGTCGATTTCAACCGCACCAATCAGGCGAAAGTGGCCGAAGGGTTCGGGGTAAAGGCATGGCGGGTTGAAGACCCGGCTGAGCTTGACGATGTCATGGCACAGGCGATGGCCCATGACGGACCGACCCTGATCGATATCGTGACCCAACCGTTGGAAGAGGCGGCGGCCCCTGTGATGCGCTGGATGGGCTAAACTTGCTCGGAGGAAAAGGGTTTGAGCTCTTTTAGCAGGATCTCAAGAAACTCTTGCCCCAATGTCGACAAGGGCCGGGTGCGCGATGTGATCACGGCCATATCCATCATGATGGCAGGGCGGAACTTACGTGTGCAGAACCCGCCCTCAAAGTCATATTCCAGTGCAAATGGGTCAAGGATGGCCACCCCCATCCCCTCTTTCACAAAACTGAGCAGGTTCTTGAACAAATGCGCATGCACCCTCGTTTTCCACGGCACCCTGGCGTTGTGAAACGCCTCGCGCGTGCGCCGGTGCGTCATGTGATCCGGCCCCATGACGATGAACGGTTCATTCTCTAGCAACTCGGGCGTCAGGATTTCGTGCTTGGCCAGCGGATGGCCTTCGGGCAAGGCAATGAAGGTTTCGACATGCAGCGGATGCAGATCAAAGGCGTCGTGCAGGATAGGGTATTCGCAGATGCCGATCTCGAACAGGCCCGCCATGACCCATTCCTGAATCTTGGACGAATACTGCGACTGAAAGCTGATCGACATGTCCGGGCGGTCCTTGGCAAACCGTGCGATCAGCCGGGGCATGAACCCGAATGACATCGAATGTTGCGATGCGACCTGCAGCTGCCCGACCTGCTTGTTCTGAAGATCGCTGACCGCCTGCGCGACGTGATCAAGGCCGCGTACCACGGTGTCGACTTCCTGATAAAGAACGCCCGCTTCGGGTGTGGGAATCAGCCGCCCCTTGGAGCGTTCGAACAGCTTGAACCGTGTTTCCCGCTCAAGCTGCGCCAGCAAATTCGATATTCCGGGCTGCGAAATGCCCAATTGTTCAGCGGCGCGGGTCACAGTGCCGGTTTCGACAATCGCGTGAAAGGCCTGAAGTTGCCGAAAACGCAGGGACATTTGGGGCCTCCATCACTTTTTGTGATCGTATGGCAAATTATTCGTATTTGAAATGATGAAATATGAGGGGCAGGGTCTCGGGGCTAGCAAGGAAACTGCATGTCTGACCTGAACCAAAGAATTATCGGGATGGATCTTTGGCATCTGGAACTGCCTGTGGTGTCGCGCCGCGATCATGGAATCGGGTCGGTCGAAGGCAGTTGCGAGGTCGTGATCGTTCGCCTGACTGCCGAAGGCGGTGCCAATGGTTTTGGCGAGGCATCGCCGTGGTCGGTGTTCACCGGCACGCCCGAAGCCACCTATGCCGCGCTCGACAGATACCTGCGTCCACTGGTCATCGGTGCCCGCGTCGCCGACCGCGCCCTGATCATGTCAAAAGCCGAACGCGCCGTTGCGCATTGTACCGAGGCCAAGGCCGCGCTGGAAACAGCCTTGCTGGATCTGACTGGTCAGATCAGCAGCCTGCCCGTCTGGGCACTGCTGGGCGGGAAATGCCGCGATACAATCCCGCTAAGTTGCTCCATCGCCAATCCGGACTTTAGTCAAGATATCGCGCTGCTGCAGCGATTGCGCGACGACGGCGTGCGGCTGATCAAGCTGAAGACCGGGTTCAAGGATCACGCATTCGACATCATGCGGCTTGAGCGCATCGCCAGTGACTTTCCCGAATTCGGTGTGCGCGTCGACTATAATCAGGGACTGTCGATTGACGATGCTCCGGCTTGCGTGCGCGACGTGGCCAGCTTCAAACCCGATTTCATCGAACAACCGGTCCGTGCCCATCACTTCGGTATGATGGCCCAGCTTCGGGCGATGATCGACGTACTGCTTCTGGCCGACGAAAGCGTGTTTGGCCCCGAGGACATGACCCGCGCCGCGCGTGAAGGCATCTGCGACGGCGTGTCGATCAAGATCATGAAATCCGGCGGCGCTGTGCGTGGCCAGTCTGTCGCCCGCATCGCCGCCGCGAATGGGCTGACAGCCTATGGCGGTGACATGTTTGAAGCCGGGCTGGCCCATCTTGCGGGCACTCATATGATCGCGGCTACCCCCGAAATCACGCTGGGCTGCGAGTTTTATCAGGCCTCATATTTCCTGAAGGAAGATATTCTGGAAACACCCTTCGACGTGAAAGATGGGCAGGTCGTCGTGCCCGATGGACCGGGGTTGGGCATCCGTCCCGACGTGACCAAACTCGACCGGTTTTCGGTGACAAAGGCGGTGGCAGCATGACCGGCCAGAAAAAGACAATCGCAATCGTCGGCGCAGGCATCGTCGGCGTTTCAACAGCCGTCTGGCTGCAACGCGATGGGCATGACGTGATCCTGATTGACAAGGCGGGCCCCGCAGAAGGTGCCAGCCATGGCAATGGCGGCGTGCTGGCATCCTGTGCGGTGGTTCCGGTGACAACGCCGGGTTTGCTGGGCAAAGCCCCGAAAATGCTGATGGACCCGGATCAACCGCTGTTTCTGAAATGGTCCTACCTGCCCAAGCTTGCGCCCTGGTTGATAAAATACCTGAAAAACGCCAATGCCGACGACACCCGCCGCATTGCTTCGGCCCTGACGCCGATTATCGGCGACAGCGTGGCCGATCACCTTGCGCTGAGCGAAGGCACCGGGGCCGAGAAATGGGTGCATCCCGGTGATTACCTGTACGTCTATAACGACCGTGCGCATTTTCAGAGCGATGCTTTTGGCTGGGAAGTACGCCGTCAGAACGGGTTTGAATGGGAGGAGCTTGAAGGTGCCGCTTTCAAAGCCTTTGACCCGATCTTTTCCGATGCGCTCGGCTTTGCCGTTAAGATGGGCAATCACGGGCGCATCACCGATCCCGGCCGCTATGTGAAGGATCTGGCGCGGCACGTGGAATCCCGTGGCGGCAGATTCATCAAGGCCGAAGTCGAAGATGTCGTGCGTGACAACGGACAGGTTACCGGCGTGCGCGCCGGGGGGGATACCATCCCTTGCGACGCGGTCGTCATTGCAACCGGTGTCTGGTCAAAACCGCTAGCCCAAAAGTTGGGCATCAATGTCCCGCTTGAGGCCGAGCGCGGCTATCACCTTGAACTGTGGGAGCCATCGATGATGCCGAAAACCCCCGTCATGATTGCGTCGGGCAAGTTCGTGGCCACACCGATGGATGGCCGTTTGCGCCTTGCTGGAATTGTTGAATTTGGCGGCATCGACGCGCCGCCATCACGTGCACCTTATGCGTTGCTAAAAAAGAATGTGCTGGCAGCCCTTCCGGGGATAAGCTGGCGCAAAGAGGTCGAATGGATGGGCCATCGCCCTGCGCCTGCCGACTCGATCCCGGTGATCGGAGAGGTTCCGGGGATAACCGGTGCCTATCTTGGGTTCGGTCATCATCACGTGGGCCTGACAGGCGGACCCAAAACAGGACGCCTTCTGGCGCAAATGATTTCGGGCAGAACACCGAATACCGATATGAGCGTCTATGCTCCGTCGCGTTACCAAGACCACTTATAGAGCCCGAAAACGGGTCAAATCATAATCAGGGAGACTGACATGAAAAAACTGACAACCCTTCTGGCCGCTACGGCCCTCACTACGGCAGCCGCCGCCCCGGCCATGGCCGAGAAATGGGACATGCCGATGGCCTATTCGGCCAGCAACTATCATTCGGCCACCGGTGCCGAGTTCGCCAATTGCGTGACAACAGGCACCGGCGGCGACATTGAAATCGTCACCCACCCATCGGGGTCGCTGTTCCCGGGTGCGCAGATCAAGCGTGCGATCCAGACCGGACAGGTTCCAATCGGCGAACGCCTGCTGTCGGGCCACCAGAACGAAAACGCGATCTTTGCCATCGACTCGATCCCGTTCCTGGCGACGAACTTCGACGATTCGAACAAGCTTTGGAAAGCGGCTGAGCCGACAATCGCCAAAATTCTGGACGAACAGAACCTGCACCTGCTGTATGCCGTGCCGTGGCCACCACAGGGGCTTTACTTCAAGAAAGAAGTAAATTCGGTCGAGGATATGAAGGGCGTCAAGTTCCGCAGCTATAACAACGCGACATCACGTCTGGCCGAACTGACCGGCATGCTTCCGGTGACCATTGAAGCGGCTGAAATCAGCCAGGCTTTTGCCACCGGTGTCGCGGAATCGATGATCTCGTCGGGCGCAACGGGCTATGACCGCAAGGTCTGGGAAAGCCTGACGCATTTCTACGAAGTTGACGCCTGGATGCCGCGCAACTCGATCATGGTGAACAAAGACACCTGGAACGCGACATCGGACGCTAACAAGGCTGTTGTTCAGGCCTGCGCCGACATCGCAGAATACGCCGGTTTCTGGCGTGCGGTTCAGTACACCGACTTTACGCTGAACGGTCTGCGTGCCGGTGGTATGACGGTCGAACCCGCTGGCGAAACGCTGGTGAACGAGCTGAACGAAGTCGGGGCCACCATGGTGGAAGAATGGCTTGAAGCGGCTGGTCCCGAAGGCGCGGCGATCATCGAGTCTTACAAAGCGATGGAATGACGCGACCCGTTGGAATGTCGGTTTCACAGCTGACCTCTGACGGATCATGACGCCGCCCCGGGGCACCCCGGGGCGGTGCGCCATAACGAACAATAATCCGGGGAACAGTATGCGCGTGCTCAAGGCCATTCGCTCAGGACTCGACTTTCTTTACTTTGCCTCTGGCGTGCTTGCCGCGCTCTGCCTGATCATGATCCTTGTTCTGATCGTGTTGCAGATGCTGGCCCGCTGGACCGGTGAAGTCGCGCCGGGAATCCCGGAATATGCCGGGTACTTCATGGCCGCCGCATCCTTTCTGGCCTTTGCCAACGCGCTGAACCATGGCAGCCACATCCGGGTGTCGATCCTGATCAATGCGGTCGGACCTGTCACGCGACGCGTATTGGAAACATGGTGCTTTGCGGTCGGCACCGCCATCGCGTGGTATTTTGTCTACTACGGGCAGAAATTCGTCTACTGGTCGTGGAAATTCAACGACATCAGCCAGGGTCAGGACCGTACCGCACTGTGGATCCCGCAAAGTTTTGTCCTGCTGGGCGCCACCATCCTGGCCATCGCGCTGACCGATCACCTGATCCACGTTCTGTTTTCCGGTGACCACCGGATCAAGCGCGATCTGGTCGATCAGAGCTTTGGGGAGTAGACACGATGGAAGACCTTTCAATCATCATTCTGTTCCTCTTTGTCCTTTTCCTGCTGTTGGGCACCGGGGTCTGGATCGGACTTGCCCTGATGGGTGTCGCCTGGGTCGGGATGGAGCTGTTCACCTCGCGCCCCGTCGGCGACGTGATGCTGACCACGATCTGGTCGTCCTCGTCCTCGTGGACGCTGACCGCCTTGCCGCTGTTCATCTGGATGGGCGAAATCCTGTACCGAACCCGATTATCCGAAGACATGTTCAAGGGTCTGTCGCCGTGGATGGCGGGGCTGCCCGGCGGGTTGGTCCACACAAATATCGTCGGCTGCACTGTGTTCGCTGCTGTCTCGGGCTCATCTGCCGCCACGCTGACGACCGTGGGCAAAATGTCGATCCCGGAACTGCGCAAGCGCAACTATCCCGAACCGATGATCATCGGAACGCTGGCCGGTGCGGCCACGCTGGGCCTGATGATCCCGCCCTCGCTGACTCTGATCGTCTATGGTGTGACGATCAACGAAAGTATCTCGAAGCTATTCTTTGCGGGCATCATGCCCGGCTTGGTGCTCGCCGCGATGTTCATGGCCTTTGTGGCGATCAGCAGCCGGGTGTCCAAATCCTGGAACCCTGACCCCGAACCTCCGATGAGCTTTGGGGAGAAGGTAGCGAACTCCCGCTTCCTGATCCCGGTGTTCTGCCTGATCCTTGTGGTCATCGGGTCAATGTACCTGGGCTATGCCACCGCAACCGAAGCCGCCGCCTTTGGTGTGATCGGCGGGCTGGTTCTGGCGGCCACCCAAGGGTCGCTGTCCTGGAAGACCTTCACAGAAAGCCTGATGGGCGCGACCCGGACCAGCGCGATGATCGCGCTGATCCTGGCGGGCGCGGCGTTCCTGTCTCTATCGATGGGCTTTACCGGGCTGCCGCGTGGTCTGGCCGATCTGATAGCAGGGATGGAGCTGACCCGGTTCGAACTGTTGATGGTGCTTTTGGTGTTCTACATCATTCTGGGCATGTTCCTTGACGGGATTTCATCCGTGGTGCTGACCATGGCAGTCGTCGAACCGATGGTGCGCGAGGCCGGGATTGATCTGATCTGGTTCGGCATCTTCATCGTCGTGGTCGTCGAGATGGCCCAAATCACGCCGCCGATCGGCTTTAACCTGTTTGTTCTGCAAGGCATGACCCAGCATGAGATGGGTTTTATCGCGCGCGCCGGGTTTCCGATGTTCCTGATCATGGTGCTGATGGTGTTCGTGCTGATCACCTTTCCGGAACTGGCCACATGGCTGCCCAACAACATACGGCAAGGGCCCGGCTGACCTATGAACCCCCTCGCGCTGGCGGCCCGCCATGGACCGATGGTTCTGGTGGGCGGTCTTCTGCTGGGCTTGTTCGCGCCGCCACTGGCCGATGCCATGCGCCCGTTCACGCGGGAAATGGTCGTCCTGCTGCTGTTCGTCTCGGTCCTCAGGATGGAGCCGTCTTCGGTTCTGGGATCCCTTGGCAAGCTGCCCACCGTCGCCCTGACCGTCGCAGTTCTGCAATTCGGTCTGCCAATGCTGATCCTGTGCACCGCGTTTATCGCCGGCTGGCAACATTCGCCCATCGTGTTGGCGCTGGTCCTGATGACAGCCGCCCCATCCATCGTCGGCAGCCCGAACATTTCCATGATGATGGGCGTTCAACCCGGCGTCGCGATGCGGCTGATGGTGACCGGAACCTTGCTGTTGCCGCTGACTGTCACGCCGATCCTGTGGCTGTTACCAACCATAGAAGACAGCCGGACGGTGATTTTTGCCGCGCTTCGTCTGTTGGCGACGGTTGTCGTCGTCTCGCTTGCCGCCATAGCAACGCGCCGCATGTTGTTTCCCAAGCCCTCGGCCGAAACCTTACGCAGCATGGAGGGCGCGTCGGCGCTTGCCCTGTCCGCCTTCGTTATCGGATTGATGCCTGCCGTCAGGGAGGTCGCGCTGACATCGCCCACAACCCTGATCTTTTGGCTGGCAATCGCCTGCGCGGCTAATCTTGGCCTGCAGACGCTAACCTATCGCGCCACGCGCGACCGACTGCCCCGGGACGAGGCTGTGTCGGTGTCGATCATCTCGGGGAACCGCAACATTGCCCTGTTCCTGATCTCGCTGCCGCTTGCGGTGACTGAACCGATCATGGTGTTCATCGGCTGTTACCAGATCCCGATGTACCTGACGCCCATGCTGATGCGACGCCTGTATCGCCCGTCAAACCTCAGCGCCTAACGGCACAGCTGTTACTTCGTCGCGGACGCCTTGAGGCTGGGAAAGACGTAATGCGTCAACAAAACCCCGGCGATCAACGCCCCGAGCCAGACCAGCAGGGTCGAGGCCAGCAAGTTCGATATGCCCCCGATGGTAAACCGTGGCACCAGCAAATTGGTCACCATCAACCCGACAAACGTGGTGGCGAGAGAAATGCCGCCCATAAGTTGGGGAATGTTCTTTTCCGACAGCTTGCGCAGCAGTGGCAAGGCGGCCACCTCAACCACAGTGAACAACAGCACAACGATGATGAAAGCCCCGAAATCAATCGAAAAGCCGGGCAGAAGAAGAACCGCCAGAAGCAGACCAACCGAATTGCCGATAAGATGCACAAGTGCGGACAGAGCGTGTTTTTTCAATGTGGTCCCCTTTTCAGTCAGAACCGGGTTGCGGGTTGCTGTAACGATAGACTGATTTGTTAAGCAGATCACCTCAAGACTTGGGTCGCGGTATCAGAGCTCAAGCATTCTTGCCCCGTGCAGCACGAACTGCACATGGCATGCCCATAGTTTCGATCAGAAAATGAAATCCGCTGCGGTGATGTCAGCCAAGGCTACGCCTTCGATCACCACGCTGCCGGTGCCGCCTAATGCCGACAGGTCCAAAAGGGTCGATCCCCCAGGGATCCCTGACAGGCCCGGTGCCACTTCGGTGGCAAAGTCGCCAATCAGGATCCCGAAGGCCGAAATATCGATCCGATCCGCGCCATCGGCAAAATCAGTAATCGTGTCGTTCCCCGAATGGCGGGTCATGACAAAGGTGTCATTTCCAGCGCCCCCGGTCAGATCGTCATCGCCCAGACCTCCGGTCAGGCGGTCGTTGCCACCGCCACCATTCATCGAGTCGCGACCGGCACCGCCAAGCATCGTGTCATTGCCAAACCCGCCGTCCATCGTGTCATCGCCCGCGTCGCCGAACAAATTGTCCTGCCCGCCGCCGCCAATGATGTTGTCATCACCAGCGTTTCCATGGATCACGTCGTTCTGAGATCCACCATCAATGACGTCGTCTCCTCCGCGCCCGTTCAGCCGGTCAATACCAAAGCCGCCCAGAATCTCATCGCCACCAGCACCGCCCAGAATTGTGTCATTGCCGTTATCACCGTTGATCGTGCCTGTGACCTCTCCGCTGCCGCGATAGACGTCATTACCGTCCCCCATGGACACATCGCCCAGAATCGAGCCGTAATTCTCGATGCGGTCATCGGTCGACGTGTTCACGTCGACATCTCCATCAATAATGCCGTAGTTTTCGATAAACGTGTCGCCATCATCACTGGCCGTGTCATAGGTGTGAATCGCCAGATCTGTGCCGCCAATGAACCCGAAATTGGTAATCACTGTGTGCAAGGCGGCAGAGTCAATCAGGCCTTTGCCGGGATACTCTCCGTTCGCGACGCCATACATGTTCCCAGTGTTATAGATGGTCAACGTATTGCTCAGCGCCGGGTCCGTGAACTTTTGAATCAGGGAATTGCTGGTCGCCTGCATTGTGCCGTGGTTGGTCAGCGACAACTGACCAAGAGCCATATACAAATCTTCCGTATGATAACCGGTTTCGCCGATGATGATGCTAAGGTTGTCAGCGTATGCAGACAAACTTCCAAAAGTCTCGCCATTCAGAAGGTATGTCAGATCATCATGGAACATATTGAACATCGAGAACGGCACAGGCGAAGCCGTCTGTGCCACCAGTGTCGAGCCGGCCGAAACAAAGATCGTATCGCCCGCCTGAGTGCTTGGATCGAATAACACGGTTGGAGGCAGAGTCAGCTGAACGTCGATAAATGAAATAAGGGCCATGAAAAACCTCGTTGCAAATGTCCAAAATAGTCAATGCAACAAGCCTAATCTTCAGCGCGTCACTCTATCAAGAAAATTTCATCAATAGGTTGCCCTTCGGCCGCAGCCGATCTGCGTTAGATCCGGGTGGTTAGTTACGCACCCCTGCCTCTGCCTCAATCTGACGGCGCGACTTGCGGGCGCGTTCGGTGGCCGATTTCAACTGACCGCAGGCAGCCATGATGTCTTCGCCGCGTGGTTTGCGGACAGGCGAGGCATATCCGGCCTCATAGACGATATCTGCAAAGGCACGGATGCGGTTGTTCGAGCTGCGTTTGTACGGCGCGCCGGGCCATTCGTTGAACGGGATCAGGTTGATTTTGGCCGGGATGTTATAGTCGCGGATCAGCTTGATCAGACGGTGCGCATCGGCATCGCTGTCATTGACCCCGGCCAGCATCACGTATTCAAACGTTATCCGCTCGGAATTGGAGACTTTGGGATAATTGGCCAGCGCGTTCAGCAGTGCTTCGATGTTCCATTTCTTGTTGATCGGCACCAGCTTGTCGCGGATGTCATCAGTTGTGGCATGGAAAGAAATCGCCAGTTGGCAGCCGATCTCGTCGGCGGTGCGGGCAATTTCAGGCACCACGCCGCTGGTCGACAGGGTGATGCGGCGGCGCGACAGCTGGATGCCTTCGGGGTCCATCGCGATCTTCATCGCGTCGCGCACATTGTCGAAGTTATACAGCGGTTCGCCCATGCCCATCAGAACGATGTTGGACAACAACCGTGTTTCAACATTCTTCTCACCCGGCACCGGCCATTCGCCCAGATCGTCCCGCGCCATCATCACCTGACCGATGATCTCTGCCGCTGTCAGGTTGCGCACCAGTTTCTGTGTACCTGTATGGCAGAACGAACAGGTCAGTGTGCAGCCGACCTGAGATGACACGCACAACGTGCCACGACCGTCCTCGGGGATGTACACCACCTCGACCTCGTGACCGCCGGCGATGCGCACCAGATATTTGCGGGTGCCATCCTCGGACACCTGACGGGTGACCAGTTCAGGGATTTCGAGAACGAAATTCTCGGCCAGATCGGCGCGATACGCCTTGGCCAGATTGGTCATGTCAGCGAAGTCGCGTTTGCCCCACTGATAGATCCACTGCCAGATCTGGTTGACCCGCATCCTGGCCTGTTTTTCGGGTGTACCATGCGCGATCAACGCATCACGCATCTGATCACGGGTCAGCCCGATAAGGTTGACCGGCCCCTCGGGCAATTTCCGGGGAAAGGTCATAACATCTTGAGTGATCGGCGCGGTGGCAGTCATAGCAGGGTCATCCGGCAAGTCAGGGATGTGCCTCTATATAGGATGCCGGGCCGAAATCAAAAGAATTCGGCCCTGTTTATGTTACTTGGTGCAGCGTTTGGCGGCATCTTCGATTGCAGCCGTCACACCCAACAGCGAAAACGTGTCCTTGGTCTGCGTGCCCCGCGCCGAGCGCGCGGTCAGAATCGCAGAAGTCCCTTTTTTCATCGCCGCGATGATCTTGCCATCGACCTCAGCCGATTCGGGCCAGGCCCATTCGCCATCGGTGAACAAATCAAATTCGGTGCCACCGATATTCAGTCCGACGGTCGATCCCGGTGCGAAAGGATAACCACCGGTAAAGGTGACCTGCCCCTGAACACCGGCCCCGGGCCGATAGAACACGAACAGCAAAATATCACTGCGTTTCACCGCCACGACGCGACCGTCACGGGTGTTCACCGTCTCTTTTGGCGTCGAGACACTCCAGCATTCGGTCGGATCGTCTTCGACGAAGACGCTCCAATCGGTCTTTGCAGCGACGCGATTGGTACTTTGTTCCTGAGCAAATGCAGTGGTGGCCAAAGCCGCCATGCACAGGCCCGCGCAGATACGGGCAAGTTGCGTTCCCATTTGAGCAGCCTCCTAGACTGATCTAAACCTCAATTTCAAAAGCGCGCGGCGCGACTTTCCCAGCCGTCTGCTGTGCACATCCTTTGGTTGCCGACATACACACATTAACGTAACTTCCGCCTCTGATTAAAGAGCGATTGGCAGGAATTCGCCAAGTTGTGAGGGAACGACATGACATCACCCATTCCAATGGCGGAAATTTGGCGCGGAAATTTACTGGAAAGCGTCCATCTTGGGCATGGTGTTGTCTGCGATGACACCGGCCAGATCGTACAGGCATGGGGCGATTCCGACGCGCTGATTTACCCGCGCAGCTCGTGCAAGATGGTTCAGGCGCTGCCGCTGATCACATCCGGCGCAGCAGCCCGGCAGGGGCTGACCAAGGAACAACTGGCGTTGTCCTGTGCGTCCCACAACGGCGCGGCGATCCATACCGACCGGGTCAACAGGTGGCTGGCCGATCTGGGGTTGGGCGATGACGATTTCCGCTGCGGCCCGCAGGAACCCGACGACCGCGATGCGCGGGATGCATTGATCCGGGGGTATGAAGCCCCCTGTCAGGTCCACAACAACTGTTCAGGCAAGCATGCAGGGTTCCTGACCCTGTCGCAGTATATGGGCGCGGGGTCTGAATACATCGACATTGACCACCCGGTGCAGCAATCGGTGCGCGCCGCGTTCGAAGACGTCACCGGCATGGACAGCCCGGGCTATGCACCTGACGGATGTTCGGCGCCAAACTTTCAAACTTCGCTGCATGGGCTGGCCCGCGCGATGGCATGGTTTGCCAGTGCGGGCGACCGGTCTGACCGGCAAAGCCAGGCGGCCGTGCAACTGGTCGATGCGATGACGGCCCACCCTGATCTGGTCGCCGGTGAAGGCCGCGCCTGTACCGAGCTGATGCGGGCGATGGGGGGTAAGGTGGCGATCAAGACCGGGGCCGAGGCGGTGTTCGTGGCGATTCTGCCCGAGCAGAAGCTGGGTGTGGCACTGAAGATCACGGATGGAGCGACGCGGGCCAGCGAATGCGCCATTGCGGCAATCCTGTGTAGCCTTGGTGTGCTGGACCCCGATCATCCGGCGACACGCACGCGAATGAACACATCCATCCGCAACAGACGTGATGTCGAAACCGGGTCGGTGCGTCCGGCTGCGGGATTTGTCTGACCTGACCCGGCGGGCCGCGTTCTGCGCGGCCAACGCCGGAACTTGGGTATTTGAAACAAGAAAGAAGCAGCAGGTCTGCGCTTACATTTCCATGACTTCGGCGACTTCGACCGAGCCAGAACCATCAACGACCATCGGGCAGCCTTTGGCCATGTCGCAGGCGGCCTCCATCGAGGCGGCGGTGATCACAGAATACCCGGACACCGGGTTGGCACCGCCATCATCCGTGATGCCGCTGGCGCTGATGGTTTTGGACATGCCCACAGGCGCGCCCGGGATGGTCAGGGCATCGCCCATACCGCCCATCCAGGCCTGCCAGGCGGCCATGACTTTTGCGCCTTCTTCTTCCGATTCGGGGGTTTTTCCGCCGTGATAGGCAAACATATACTGGGGCATTCAGGTTTCCTCCTTTAGGGGCAAAGGTGATGGTCAGGTCATTGTTGCAGCAAGGCTGTTGAGGCTGGACACCCAGCCGCGTTCGTGGCTGGCGGCCATTTCCGCATCGACCAGATCGCGGTGATCCACGACCAGTTTGGCGCCACCGCTGTCGGGCAGAATTGTAAAGGTCACATGGCTGTCCGGCCCACGCTTGTCGTTTTCGTCATGCCAGCCCCAGGTGAAACCAATCGTATTTGGCGGATCAACGCGGGTGACCTGTCCGGATACTTTGTATCGCCCGCCTTCATCGCTGACGATCACGGCGAACCACGGACCGGTTCGGGTGAAATCCAGTTGGCTGTTGGTCACATGCATGCCTTCGGGCCCCCACCATGCGGTCAGGTTTTCCGGCTTTGTCATCCAGTCGAACAGGTGTTCGGGTGTCACTGGAAATGTACGTTCAAGGCGCAGGTCAGTCATTGTGGGCGGCGCTCCTCGGTCAGAATGGCGGTTTCGAGCCTGTCGAGACTTTGTTCCCAGAAGGCACGACGCGATATCGCCCAGTCAGAGATCAGCCGGAGCCCGTCGGGGTTGGCAGAATAAAGGCGGCGCGTTCCGTCGATACGTTGACGCACCAAGCCAGCCTCGCGCAGCACCTTGAGGTGGCGTGATACGGCTGGTGCGGTCATGCCCGCATCCTTGACCAGATCACCGGCAGGAAGTTCACCCGATTGCATCAACTGTTCGATGATATTCAGGCGGGTCGGGTCGGCGAGGGCCGCGAAGGATCGAATCAATGGGGTCATACCCAATAATTAACATAAATGTTAATTAACTGAAACGCTAAATTATGTCAGACGGTAAATCAGACGGTAAAATCGCTCCGTGCATAGCCCTGAAGATACAGTAGGGCCGTCAGGTCGCCGTGGTTCACCCGCACGTCGCATTGTGCCGCGACGGATGGCTTGGCGTGCAGGGCCACACCGGTTCCGGCCCGCTCCAACATGCCCAGATCGTTGGCACCGTCGCCCACGGCAATCACGTCCTGTTCAGAGATACCCAGCCGGGCCGTGATTTGTTCCAACGCCTCGATTTTGGCCTGACGTCCAAGAATGGGGCGCTGTACGTCGCCGGTCAGCACGCCGTTTTCGGCCAGCAGCGTATTGGCGCGGTTTTCGTCAAAGCCGATCAGGGCGGCCACCGCCTGGGTAAAGGCCGTGAACCCACCCGAAACCAGCCCTGCGTAACACCCGTTGGCCTTCATCGTTGCGACCAGCGCCGTACCGCCCGGCATCAGGGTGATCCGTTCGGCTAGAACCTGGTCGATCACACTGACCGGGAGACCCTTGAGAAGGCCGACGCGTTCGGTCAGCGCCCCTTCAAAGTCCAGCTCACCATTCATGGTCCGCGCCGTGATTTCTTTCACCCGGTCGCCGACCCCGGCCAAATCAGCCAGTTCGTCGATGCATTCCTGCTGGATCATGGTGCTGTCCATATCGGCCAGCAGCATGGTCTTGCGTCGCCCTTCAGCCGGTTGAACGATCAGATCGACACCCAGTTTCTGGAGGTCGTCCCAGACCACCCACTGATTGTCTGGTACCGCATCGATCGCGAATTCGGCGGCTTCGTTCATCGCCAGCCAGCGCAGATCACCTCCGCCCCAGGCGTTGGTCAAAGACATCGCCATCGACGGTTCAAGCGCCTTGGTTTCGGGATTGGTCAGCAGAGTAACGATAAACATGGGCCCTCGCGCGGTTGATCGCGGTTGTTTGGCGCGCATAAACCACGCTCACACACAAAGGGCCAGCCTGATCAGTTGCCCGGCAACGGGGGTATGGTGCGCAGATACATCACGATGGCGCTCATGTCTTTCTGTGTCATTCGTTCATAGTGGCGATAGGGCATTGGCGGCTTCATTTGCGAGCCACCCGGGCGGACTCCGTAGGCGATCATGGTTTTGATCTCGTTGTCGGTATAGTTGGCCAGACCGTCATTATGGCTGGTGATATTATCCGCGATCGATTTGCCCCATGGGCCAAGCCATTCATAGCCTCCGCCGCCGAAATTCGTTTCATAATCGGGGCCTTTGGGCGTCAGTGAATGGCATTCGGTGCAATGGGCCACAGGACCAGCCAGATAGGCGCCGTATTCAACCGTTGCGCCACGCGGAATATCGGCAACGCTTTCGATGGGCGGCCCATACGCGGGCGGCAGATCAAACGGGTATTCTGACAGCTTGAACTCCGTTTCCACCGCAGGCAGCGTGCGGATATAGGCCACGATCGCATCCAGGTCGGAATCCGACAGACCACGATACAGCCCCATCGGCATTGGCGGGCCGATCACCGAGCCGTCGGGGCGGATGCCTTCACGAATGGCCCGGGCCAGCTCGGCATCGCTCCAATCCGCGATCCGTCCGCCCGGAGTGATGTTTGGCGCATGCGCAACAAAGCCGGGTTCAACGATATCCCATCCGCCGTACGCAAGCGATCCCGGCGCTGGCGACGTGTGGCAATTGCCACAGGCTGCCGGACCTTCGACCAGATAGGCGCCGCGCTCCTCAAGAAGGCTTTGGGCCTGCCCCGGTGCGCCAAGGCCAGCTCCGAGGATCAGGGCCATCCAGAATGCAGTTTTGATCATGTGTTCGTCCTCCCTTTTCCAATGAACCTAACACATTAACCTTATCCCAAACTGTGTAAGAATTCACACTTTCTCTTGTGCGGTCAGGCCTGGGGGATGTTGAGCCCAAGTTTCCGATAGGCGACAAGGATGTCGCAATTGTCGCTTAGGGCGGCGGTTCTTTGACATTTTCGGTCTTGCGGTTCGCAGGTGCGCCCTTTAGGTCCGGCGGTGGGACACCCTTCCCCAACGAAGGGCATATATCTGTAAGGATAACACCGATGGCAAACCAAGCTCCGGCCACGCGGCCGGCAAACCCGCGTTTTTCCTCTGGCCCCTGTGCCAAACCCCCCACATTCACCCTGGACAAGCTGGCTGATGCCGCTTTGGGCCGTTCGCACCGTGCCGCTGTTGGCAAGGACAAGCTGAAGGCCGCCATTGAAGGTACCCGCGAAATCCTGGGCATCCCCGCTGATTACAAGATCGGAATCGTCCCGGCCTCTGATACCGGCGCTGTGGAAATGGCGCTGTGGTCCATGCTGGGCGCACGCAAGGCCGAGCTTCTGGCTTGGGAAAGCTTTGGCGCGGGCTGGGTCACTGACGTGGTCAAACAGCTAAAAATCGACGCCGACGTGAAAACCGCAGATTATGGCGATCTTGTTGATCTGGCCTCAGTCGATTTCAACAATGATGTCGTGTTCACATGGAACGGCACCACCTCGGGCGTCCGCGTGCCGAACGGCGACTGGATTGCCGATGACCGCGCGGGCCTGACCATCTGCGACGCCACATCGGCTGCTTTTGCCATGGATCTGCCATGGGACAAGCTGGATGTGACGACTTTCAGCTGGCAAAAGGTTCTGGGCGGCGAAGCGGCCCACGGTGTGATCGTGCTCAGCCCACGCGCCGTTGAACGCCTGGAAAGCTATACCCCAGCGTGGCCCCTGCCCAAGATCTTTCGCCTGACCAAAGGCGGTAAGCTGATCGACGGTATCTTTACCGGCGCAACCATCAACACGCCCTCGATGCTGGCAGTCGAGGATTACTTGTTCGCGCTAGACTGGGCGCGTTCGGTCGGTGGGTTGCAAGGCCTGATGGCTCGCGCGGACGCCAATGCACAGGCGATTTTTGACTTCTGCGACACCCATGACTGGATCGCGAACCTTGCCGAGGACGACGCCACTCGGTCAAATACCAGCGTCTGCCTGAAATTCACCGATGACCGCATCACCGATGGCGCCGCCTTTGCCAAGGCCATCGCCAAACGCCTGGAAACCGAAGGCGTCGCATACGACATCGGAGCCTATCGTGACGCCCCTGCTGGCTTGCGGATCTGGTGCGGCGGGACTGTTGAAACCTCGGATATCGAAGCCCTGCTGCCCTGGTTGGCGCACGCCTTCGAGGCCGAGATCGCAGCCTGATCACCACCCACAAGCTCAAAACGGGGCGGACACAGAATTTTCGTCGAAAATTCTCCCCCAAAAAATCTTCGGCGAAGATTTTTGCGTTCCGCCCCTATCCTGCACTTTCGAACAAGGACCAAACCCATGGCCCCCAAAGTACTCATCTCTGACAAACTCTCCGAAGCCGCCGTTCAGATATTCCGTGATCGCGGAATCGACGTCGATTTCCAGCCCGATCTGGGCAAGGACAAAGACAAGCTGGCCGAAATCATTGGCCAGTATGACGGTCTGGCCATCCGCTCGGCCACCAAGGTGACCGAAAAGATCCTCGAAAACGCAACCAACCTGAAGGTCATTGGCCGCGCCGGGATCGGAACCGACAATATCGACAAGCCCGCCGCGTCGAAAAAAGGCGTGATCGTGATGAACACGCCTTTCGGTAACACCATCACCACGGCAGAACATGCCGTTGCGATGATGTTCGCCGTTGCCCGCCAGATCCCCGAGGCGAGTGCCTCGACCCACGCCGGCAAATGGGAAAAGTCCAAGTTCATGGGGGTTGAACTGACCGCCAAAACCCTTGGTGTCATCGGTGCCGGCAACATCGGATCGATTGTCTGCGACCGGGCCCGCGGCCTGCGCATGAAAGTCATCGCTTATGACCCCTTCCTGAGCGAAGAGAAGGCCAACAAGATGGGCGTTGAAAAAGTTGAACTCGACGACCTGCTGAAACGCGCCGATTTCATAACCCTGCACGTTCCGTTTACCGAGCAGACAGCAAATATCCTGAGCCGTGAAAATCTGGCCAAGACCAAGAAAGGCGTGCGCATTATCAACTGTGCCCGCGGCGGTCTGGTTGACGAAGAGGCGCTGGCAGACATGCTGAAATCCGGCCACGTTGCGGGCGCCGCCTTTGACGTGTTCAGTGTTGAACCGGCCAAGGAAAACGTTCTGTTCGGCCTGCCCAACGTGGTGTGTACCCCGCATTTGGGCGCGGCAACTTCGGAAGCCCAGGAAAACGTCGCCCTTCAGGTCGCCGAACAGATGTCGAACTATCTGCTGACCGGTGCCGTTGAGAACGCCCTGAATATGCCATCGGTGACTGCCGAAGAAGCCAAAGTCATGGGCCCCTGGGTTCAACTGGCCGGCCATCTCGGCAGCTTCATCGGCCAGATGACGGATGAGCCGATCAAGGCGATCAACATCCTCTATGATGGTTCGGTGTCCGAAATGAACCTAGACGCGCTGAACTGTTCGGTCGTGGCAGGGATCATGAAAGCCGTGAACCCGGACGTAAACATGGTCTCGGCGCCGGTAATCGCCAAAGAACGCGGCATCAAGATCTCGACCACAAATCAGGACAAGTCGGGCGCCTTTGACGGCTATATCAAGCTGACCGTTGTCACCGAATCGCGCGAACGTTCGATTGCGGGTACTGTGTTCAGCGATGGCAAACCGCGCTTCATCCAGATCAAGGGCATCAATATCGATGCCGAGATCGGCTCGCATATGCTGTACACCACCAACGAAGATGTCCCCGGCATCATCGGTATGCTGGGCCAGACGATGGGTGAGAACGGCGTCAACATCGCGAACTTCACGCTGGGCCGGAACGCCCAAGGCGGTGACGCCATCGCGCTGCTGTATGTCGATGCCGTGGTGCCTGCGCCGATTATCGAAAAGCTGTGCAAGACCGGCATGTTCCAGCAAGTGCGCCCGCTCCAGTTCGACGTGGCCTGATCGCACCTCTGAAAAACGACATCTGAAAGGTCGCCGCGCAGCTAGCTGCGGCGGCCTTTTGCTTCTTAGATCATGCGGAATCGGGTTTCAGCAGGGAGAAACCGTATGTCCGACGTGATTCGATCATTTCTGAACGAAATGGCTGATGCCTTTCGCACTGAAGACCGCACTGAAGCGCAAGAAACCGCCCAAACTCTGGCCAGCGCGGCATTTGCCGGCACCGCCCCCGCTGACTTTTCTGATTCCGAAGCGATCCGAACGCTTCTTTTCGCCTCGCCTCACCCCTGCGCCGCATCCATGTTGGCGGCGCATGACAAGCTCCCTTGGGGCGTCAACCCCGTGGCCCGAAAAGCGCGCACCAAGGACTTGGAAATCTATGCCGTGTGCGACCTGATGGGGCCGGACTCTCCTGTCTATTCAGGGCATTTGCGGGCGGGAATTTATTACCAGCGCCCCAATCTGCGCTATGCCCTGCATTCTCACGCCGCCGCTGAAACCTATGTCATCGTTGCCGGCAGCGCGCTGTGGACAGCAGGCGACACGCGCAAATTGCTGGGCCCGGGCGACGCAGTACATCATTCAACCTATCTGCCCCACGCCTGCCAGACCGGCCCCGAAGGCGTCATCGCCCTATGGCGCTGGAGCGGGGATATCGGCACCGACTCCTATCGTATCCACGACGGTCAGGACGCCTTTGCCGCCTGACTACTGACCCGCGATGGTGCCCCTTTCAGAACAACAAAGCTAAAGATCACCATCGATAGCAAACACAACACCGACCCAAGCTTGGCCAGTGTTTCGCCCTGCCCGGTCAATGCCATGACAATCCCAGGCACAATCAGGATCAGCCCGGATACTGTCACTGCCAAATGCACAACCGGCACGGGGCCGTCGGACGCCGTCGGCACCACATGATAATAGACCGCATAAATGGCACAGGTGACCCAGCCCAACAGGTTCAGGTGCGCATGCGCAGGTGACAGACCGTGATCTCCGCTGGCCGACATCTGGATCCCCCAGATCATGCCTGCCAGAACCGACAAAACGCCTGTAATCATGAAATAACGTGCAACTCCGGTCATGATGTTCCCTTTCTTCTGAAACACCCGCCCAGCCGGCGAGCGATATATTTCTTGAAAAACTGGCATGAGATTACTCATACTGAAAATAGATTGTTGATATCTCTGGAATTTGTCCTGTGAATTTATCAAGCTTCGACCTCAACTTGCTTCAGGTCTTGGATGCCCTGCTTGAAACCCGGTCGACCACGCGTGCCGGTCAGCGTGTCGGCCTGTCTCAACCGGCGGTATCCGCTGCACTCGCCCGCCTCAGGGATGCGCTGGGTGACCCGATCCTGATCCGTCAGGGCCGCAAGATGGTTGCCACAGATTATGCCGGAGCGTTGCGCGACCCTTTGCGTGCCGTATTGGAGCAGACCGAACAACTGCTATCGGGCAACGCAACGTTTGATCCGCAGAAAGCATCCATGACCATCCGGATCTCGGGGAGCGATTTCTACAGCGTTTTGCTTATGCCGCATCTGGCGGACAGGGTGTCCCGGAGTGCACCCGGCATCCGGCTTCAGCAGGTAGACCTTGTTCCGGACAGCCACATCCGGTCTATCGATCAGCACAACGTCGATATGGCGATCCTTCCCGAAGGTGATTTTCCGGACTGGATCGACCACCAAACCGCGCACAGATCAACCTTTGTCGCCATTGCCCGCCCTGACCATCCTGACCTGACCCATATACACACTGGCAAGGGCGATCAGATCCCGCTCGATCTGTTCTGCGGTCTGCCCCATGTCGCTCATTCGCCCGAGGGTCAGCTTCACATGATGGGCGATGCCGCACTCGCCCGCATCGGACGTCGCAGAAACGTCGCCATGACCTTGCCCACGTTCGCCGGTGTCTGTCTCTGTGTTGCGTCCAGCAACATGATCGCTCTGGTACCTGCGCAGATCGCCGCCTTCATGGCGCCTCGTATCGGCCTCAGCATCTATGATCCACCTGTCCTGGTGCCTGCCGTCAATCTGGTCCTCGTCTGGCACAAACGCAGCAGTCAAAACCCGGTTCATTGCTGGTTGCGGCAGCAGATCGTCGATGCCCTCGAAAAAATCGATGACCCATCCGGCATAGCCCCTTTTCCTGATCCCGCGTCTCAGGCATGACAGGGGCGACTCAACAGGCGATTTCATCATGACCGATCCAATTTACGCCGTGGGCGATATCCACGGACAAACCCAAATGCTTGACCGCGCGCTGGAGCTGATCGCTGCCGATGGCGGCCCCGACGCACACATCGTGTTCATGGGCGATTACACAGATCGCGGACCAGACAGCAAAGGGGTGATAGACCGCCTGATTGCCGGGCAATCTGCCGGTAAGCCGTGGACCTTCCTGAAAGGCAACCATGACCGAATGTTTGAATGGTTCATGCAGGACACGCCGCGCCACGACCCTCACATGCTGGTTGGCTATCACTGGCTTCACGACCGGATCGGCGGCATCGAAACTCTGGCCTCATACGGTGTCACCTTCCCCGAGCGAACCCGGTTGGAAGACGTGCACCAGATCGCGAAACAGGCCGTCCCGCAAACGCATGTCGATTTTCTGCGCGGTCTGTCCCTCAGTCACGAGGCCGGCGATTTGCTGTTCGTTCACGCTGGCATCCGCCCCGGTATCCCGCTGGACGAGCAATCCGAAAACGACCTCGTCTGGATCCGCGAGCCTTTCCTTGACGACACCACCCAACACCCAAGGCTTATCATCCACGGCCACACTGCGCTGGACCACCCGCAACATTTCGGCAACCGGATCGATCTGGATGGCGGCGCAGGCTATGGTCGCCCACTACACCCGGCTGTATTCGAAGGCACAGATTGCTGGTTGCTGAAAGACGACGGTCGGTCGCCGCTGACGCCCTAAGCCCAAAGATCGGTCGACAGGTATTTCAGCCCGCTATCGCAAATAATCACGCCAATGCAGCCCCCCCTTTCGGGCCCGGTCAGCAACTCCAGTGCCGCTGCCACATTGGCCCCGGCAGAAAACCCGGCAAAGATCCCCTCTTCGCGCGCCAACGCCCGCGCAGTATCCCGCGCCACGTCCCCGCCGATCTGCAGATACCCATCGACCGGAACATCCGCCATCAAATCCAACTCCGGCATCGCATAACCGCCCCCCTGAATCGGATGCGCCATGTCTGATGCAACCTGCCCCGACAGCACCGCTGCCCCCGCAGGCTCCAGAACATAACCGCGCAAGCCCGGGTTCACCCTTTTCAACGCCCGTATTGTCCCGGCATAGGTCCCGCCCGACCCGGCGAAGTCGACAAATGCCGTCAGCTTGCCGCCAGACTCCGCCCACAATTCCGGCCCTGTGGTTTGCGCGTGCGCCGCCGGATTGCCCGGATGGCGAAACTGGTCTGCCCTGAACGCGCCCCGCTCTGCGGTGATTTGTCGGGCTTCAATCTCCACCAGCGCCAAATCCGCGCCCGACACTTCACCGGGAACACTCCCCGGCGCCTGCTCCACCAGAACCACTTCGGCGCCCAGCGCCGCCATCATCCGCGCGCGCTCTACTGAATTCCCGCGGCTCATGACGGCAACAAACGGATACCCCTTGACCCCGCAAACAATCGCCAGCCCGGTGCCCATGTTTCCGCTGGTCAACTCGACAACCGTCTGGCCCGGCGCCAACGACCCGTCCGACTCGGCCGCTTCGATAATCCCCAGCGCGGCCCGGTCCTTTTTGGAAAACCCGGGGTTCAGATAATCCAGCTTGGCCAGAATCCGCCCCTCCAGGCCGCGCCGCGCCACCATCCGATCCAGCCAGACGGACGGTGTCCCGCCAATCACCTCAAGAACAGATCCCGCCGCTGACGCCATACCCATTTCCTCTTGCTCAAAATATCCCGGGGGTGAATTGGCCACCGGCCAAGAGGGGGCAGCGCCCCCTCACCCGCCCCAATCCAAAACAACCTTGCCGCTTTTTCCCGACATCATCGCCGCAAACCCATCGGCAAAATCCACTGCCGGAAATTCATGCGTAATCACCGCCGACACGTCCAGCCCGTTCTGCAACATCGCGATCATCTTGTACCAGGTCTCAAAAATCTCACGCCCATAGACACCCTTGATCGTCAGCGCCTTGAACACGATCCGGGTCCAGTCGACCGGGGTCTTTCCCGGCGGAATGCCCAGCATCGCGATCCGCCCGCCCATCACCAACGCCTCGACCATCTGATCGAACGCGCGGGCATTGCCTGACATCTCCAGCCCGACGTCAAACCCCTGTTTCATACCCAGTTCAGCGATCACATCACGCAGATCTTCGCGCCCGACATCCACAGTCCGCACATCCGCGACCCGAGCGGCCAACGCCAGCCGGTCCGGGTTCACATCCGTGATCGCCACGTTTCGCGCGCCAACATGGCGCGCCACCGCCGCCGCCATGATCCCGATCGGCCCGGCCCCGGTGATCAGCCCATCCTCGCCGATCAGATCGAAACTCAGCGCCGTGTGCACCGCGTTCCCCAGCGGATCCAGAATCGCGCCGATCTTATCCGGGATTTCATCCGGCAGCGGCACCACGTTGAACGCAGGCAGTCGCAGGTATTCGGCAAACGCGCCCCGCACGTTCACGCCGATTCCCTTGGTTTCGGGATCCAGATGAAACTTGCCCGCCCGGACCTGACGCGAGTGATGCCCGATCAGATGCCCTTCGCCGCTGCACCGCTGACCGATCTGCAAATCGTCCACATCACGACCAAGTTCGACAATCTCACCGGCAAATTCATGCCCCGTGATCATCGGCACCGGCACCGTCTTTTGCGCCCAGTCATCCCACTGCCAGATATGCACATCCGTGCCGCAGATCCCGGTCTTTTTCACCCGGATCAGCACATCATCCGGCCCGATCTCGGGCACCGGTGCCTGCACCATCCACAGCCCTTCCTCGGCCCTCGATTTCTCAAGCGCCATCATCGTGTTGGGCCGTGTCATGAGATCACCCCAATGTCCCGCCCGACTTTGCCAAACGCCGCCAAAGCGCGATCCAACTCATCCCGCGTCAACGCCGCGTTCATCTGCGTGCGAATCCGCGCCTGCCCGCGTGGCACCACCGGAAAGAAAAAGCCTGACACATAGACGCCTTCGTCAAACAAGCGCGATGCCATGTCCTGCGCCACCTGCGCCTTGCCCAGCATCACCGGAATGATTGGATGTTCGCCCGGCAGCAGATCAAATCCCAATGCCTCCAACCCCGCGCGCCAGTACCGCGCGTTTTCAAACAGTTGCGCGCGCATATCCGCGCCCTCTTCAACCAGGCGGATCGCCTCGATCCCGGCAGCGACAATGGCAGGCGGCAGCGAATTCGAGAACAGATAGGGCCGCGCCCGCTGCCGCAGCAGGTCGATCACTGGCTGCGGCCCGGCGATGTAACCGCCGATCGCCCCCCCAAGTGCCTTGCCCAATGTCCCGGTCAGAATGTCGACATCCACCCCGAAATGGTCCGGAGTGCCGGCCCCGCGCGGCCCCATGAACCCGGTGGCGTGGCAATCATCCACCATGACAATTCCATCGTATTCTTTGGCCAGCCGGGTGATCTCGGGCAGATTGGCAAGGTATCCATCCATCGAAAACACGCCATCGGTGGCAATCATGATGTGCCGCGCGCCATCGGCGCGGGCCTGTTTCAACCACGCCTCAAGGTCATTCATGTCGTTGTTCAGATACCGGTACCGCTTGGCCTTGCACAACCGCACCCCGTCGATGATCGACGCATGGTTCAGACTGTCCGAAATCACCGCGTCCTCGGGGCCCAGCAAGGGTTCGAACAACCCGCCATTGGCATCGAAACAGGCGGCAAACAGGATCGAGTCATCCTTGCCAAGGAAGTCGGCCAACCGTTGTTCCAGCTCTCGGTGAATGTCTTGCGTCCCGCAAATGAACCGCACGCTGGCCATCCCGAACCCCTTGGGGCCCATCGCCCCAGTGGCCGCATCGATCAACGCCGGATGATCGGCAAGCCCCAGATAGTTGTTGGCGCACAGGTTGATGACCTCACGGCCCGCAACCGTGATCTCCCCCCCTTGGGGCGAGGTGATCATGCGTTCGCGTTTATACAGGCCTTCGGCTTCGATGCTGCGCAAGGTTTCCGAGATATGGGACAAAAACTGAGTCGACATGATTTCCTCCATGTTGGAAACACGTCTACCATAAAGGACACGTTTCCAAAATAGGGGAAATTCGATATAGCGGATTTTTTCCGTTAATCAGGAATTTCAGCGTCCTCAGGCCGCTTTCACGATCAGAAACACCCGCGCGCCGTCGACACCCGCAACAATCGCGTGTGTTACATCGGCGGCATAGCGCGCTGTGTCCCCGGTCTCGAATGTCTCGGACCGCGTGCCCGAGGTCACCTCGACGCGCCCCTCAACAACAGTCAGCTGTTCACGCGCACCACGGGTGTGCGGGTCGCTGCGCAAAGCCCCGTTGGCGGCAAACCGGATGTCATAAACCTCATGCCCACCTGCATCTTCGGGCGGCGACAGGATACGAATTCGGCAGCCTTCGCCACGTACATCAATCACCGGAGTTTCGACGTCGCGCAGAACCTCGATCCGGTCCGCGCCGGTCGGGGCGTCCAAAAGCCCCGCGAAATCGACCTGCAAAGCACGGGTCAGGTTCCACAAGGTCGCAATCGTCGGGCTGCTTTCGCCGCGTTCGATCTGGCTGACCATCGACCGGGACACGCCCGACAGGTTGGCCACAGCCTCAAGCGACAGCCCCTGCGCCCGGCGCGCCTCTTTCAGGCGGGCAGGCAAGCGGGACAGGATATCGTCAGAAGTTTCCGTCATGACGGAAGTGATGGGCAAGCGCACCGCAGTTGTCAATCCCGCCGCAGGGACCATTTGCCACCGGTACTTACGGAACGTTTCCAGCGACAGAATCATGCTGCACCCGCATAATACCGTCCAAACATGACCACGGAGGAACACATACATGACCGATATCGTAATTCTGGACGGCGCACGGACAGCCATCGGAACCTTTGGCGGAGCGCTGGCCAGCACCGCGCCCATCGACCTTGCAACCGTTGTGACCGAAGCCGCGTTGGAACGGTCGGGCGTCGAAGGCGGGCAGATCGAAAACGTGGTCTTTGGTCATGTGATCAACACCGAACCCCGCGATATGTACCTGTCGCGCGCCGCCGCGATTCAGGCAGGCATTCCCGATACCGCCCCTGCGATGAACGTGAACCGCCTGTGCGGATCCGGCGCACAAGCCATCGTGTCGGCGGTTCAGTCGCTGATGCTGGGTGACGCGCAGTTTGCCGTGGCCGGTGGTGCTGAAAGCATGTCGCGCTCGCCGTTCATCATGCAGCAAGCCCGGTTTGGCGCCAAGATGGGCGATATCAAATCGCTCGACATGATGTTGGGCGCGCTGAACTGCCCCTTTGGCACAGGTCACATGGGCGTGACGGCAGAAAACGTCGCGACCGAGCATCAGGTGACCCGCGAACAGATGGACGACTTCGCCCTGACCAGCCAGACCCGCGCCGCCGCTGCCATCGACGCCGGCCTGTTCGACGACCAGATCACGCCGGTGCAGGTCAAAGTGCGCCGCGACATGGTTGACTTCAAGGTCGATGAGCACCCCAAGGCGACTTCGGCCGAAGCACTGGCGGGTCTGCGCCCGGCTTTCAAGAAAGACGGCAGCGTCACGGCAGGCAATGCGTCGGGCATCAATGACGGCGCGGCCGCCATTGTTCTGGCAACCGCGGAGGCGGCTGAAAAGGCCGGGCTGAAGCCTAAAGCCCGCGTGCTGGGCTATGCCCATGCCGGTGTGCGCCCTGAAGTAATGGGTATTGGCCCGATCCCTGCTGTGCAGAACCTGCTGAAGAAAACCGGCCTGTCGGTCAGCGATTTCGACGTGATCGAATCCAACGAAGCCTTTGCCGCACAGGCGCTGGCGGTGAACAAGGAACTGGGCCTGGATCCGGCCAAGGTGAACCCAAATGGCGGCGCAATCGCCCTGGGCCACCCGGTTGGTGCCACAGGTGCGATCATCACCGTCAAAACGATTTATGAACTGGAGCGCATTGGCGGCAAGAAGGGCCTGATCACCATGTGCATCGGCGGCGGTCAGGGTATCGCACTGGCCATCGAACTGATCTGAGTGGCAAGGCTGGGGGGCTGTCTGCCCCCCAGACCCCCCGAGGATATTTCTCGCAAGAGGAAGACGAGAGGCGCCTTTTTAGCCGATGGCGTCTCTTTCACGTTTACGGGCCAGTTTCGCGGCAAGGTTCGGACCAATGCCCGGACGGGACCATGGGCAAACAGCGATACAGATCGCGCAGCCCTGGGTTTCGTTGAAGAAGGGCAGGCATTTGTCAAAATCGACATACCATTTGGTGTCGCCCCGCACGGTCTGTTTTACCTGAAACAACGCCTCGGGCGGACAGGCGTCTTCGCAGATGCGGCAATTCTGGCAGAACCCATCGATGCCGTGATCCTGTGACGGGGTGGGCGCAAAAGGCGCATCGGTCAGCACGGCGGACAATCGGAAAGACGCACCCAGTTCCGGGTTGATGATCGATCCATGTTTACCGAGTTCGCCAAAGCCGCAGGCCAGCGCGGGCGGGATCATCGCCAATGCGCCGGTCATCGGGCCAGTCACGGCCTCGGCCTGCCATCCCTGTTCATGCAACCAGCCTGCGATTTTTTTCGAGGCCGCTGCGGCGCGGGTGTATTGGCTGATGACCTCAAGGCCCGCCCTGCTCTCGGGCGCGGCTTTGATCGCGTCGTACTCGTGCTGAACGCCGATCACAATGACCTTGGATTGCTCGATCTCATGGTCCTGAAACACCCAGTCGGGTCGCATGTCTGCAACACCGAGCTTTTCGCAATCACCACGGGTCACGAACCCGTCCAGTGCAGCCGTCCAATCGTCTGGTGATCGTTGCACCGGGGCATCTGCAACAGGTGGCAAGGGCGCGTCGTTTATCTTTTGACGGATGGCCCGCTTTTCAAGGAAAGCAGGGTTCTGTGACGCGCGGCCACCGAAATAGCGTTGCAGGTCCCCATGCGGGATGCTGCTGGGATCAGGTGCCCAGTAAACCATGGTGGGTCGGCGTTTTTCGGTTTCCCCCAACCCGTTGACATCATTGCCACTGACCGGGGGCACCAATGCCAGCTGTTCAGGATCAGGTGTAAACGGGCGGTATGGATTCGTACGGGCCATACCAGACCATACCACGAATGAGAGTCAGAACAGCCATTCCAGCACGGCAATCAATCCGCCGCCAATCAACGCGCCGACCATCACGGTCAAAAGGGTGCGCATATTGAACCACGAGGCTTTTGGCGGGTCTTCCCGGTGGGCCTGCGCGATCAGCGCGGATTCGACCAAAGCGGGCAGACGCGGGCCGAACCGAGCCAGAACGCGGGCTGTTTTCATCAGATCCGACGCGACGGCACGCGGGCCAATCGAACCTTTGATGTAATCTTCGACCACGGGTCGGGCGACTTCCCAGATGTTAACATGCGGGCTGAGCGACCGCGCGACGCCTTCGACCACAACCATGGTGCGCTGCAGCAGGATCAGTTCGGTCCGGGTTTCCATGCCAAAACGCTCGGTCACTTCGAACAGATACGCCAGCAAACGCCCCATCGAGATATGCGACGCGTCCATGCCAAAGATCGGTTCCCCCACGGCGCGCAGGGCACGGGCGAATTCGTCGACATCCTGATCAGCAGGCACATAGCCAGCTTCGAAATGCACCTCGGCCACGCGCTTGTAGTCGCGTTTGATAAAACCGAACAGGATCTCGGCATAGACCCGGCGGGTGTATTCGTCGATATGGCCCATGATCCCGAAGTCATAGGCAATGATATCGCCATTCGCCGCGACCTTCAGGTTGCCCTGATGCATGTCAGCATGAAAGAATCCGTCGCGCAGCGCGTGGTTCAGGAACAGTGACAGCACCCGTTCGCCCAGCGCCCGCCGGTCATGGCCTGCCGCGTCCAGTGCTGCATTGTCGCCCAGTGTAACCCCATCTGCCCAGCCCAGCGTCATCACGCGCCGCGCCGACAGGTGCCATTTGATCGCGGGCAGCGTGAACCCTGCATCGTCGGCTGTGTTATCGGCGAACTCGGACGCAGCCGAACTTTCCAGCCGCAAATCCAGTTCACCGCGCACCACCCCGTCGAAATGCTCGATCACCTCCATCGGGCGCAGGCGTCGCGCGCCGGGGGCGAAAAAATCGACGATGCTGGCAGCGAAATAGAACGCATCAACGTCCTTGCGAAAGGCGCGCTCGATCCCCGGGCGCAACACTTTCACGGCGACGTATTCACCGGTGTCAGCAATCCGCGCCCGATGCACCTGCGCGATCGAGGCGGCGGCGATGGGTTCGCTGAACTCGGCAAACACGCCATCGACCTGCACACCCAGTTCGCTTTCGACCTCGGCTTTGGCGACGCTGCGGGGAAACGGTGGCAGCTTGTCCTGCAACACGCGCAGCTGTTCGGCCAGTTCATCGCCCACCACATCCGGTCGTGTCGACAGAACCTGTCCGAATTTGATGTATGCCGGGCCAAGCGCGGTCAGCGCACGGGTCGCGGGCGGCATGGCGGGATCACCCTTGTACCCCAGCCACTGGAACGGTTTGCCCAGCGCGTGGGCGACAAAGCGCAGCGCAGGTGGGGCTTCGAAGGCATCCAGCACGACGTTCATCGCGCCGGTGCGTTCCAACGTGGCGCCTGTTCGGATCAGGCGCCAGATATTATGAGGGCCGCGCATCTGTCAGATCTTCCAGCCAGAATGCAGGGCGGCGATGCCTAGGCTCAGATTGCGGTATTTGGCGTTTTCGAACCCCGCCTTGCGCACCATGCTCAGGAACGTGTCCTGATCCGGAAACTTGCGAATCGATTCGACCAGATACTGATAACTGTCGCGGTCATTGGCGATCAGTTTGCCCATACGCGGGATCACGTTGAAACTGTACAGATCGTACAGTTTCTGCATCCCTTCGTTCGGTAACTGGCTGAATTCCAGCACCATCAGGCGGCCCCCGGGTTTCAGCACGCGGAACGCTTCGTTCAATGCCTCTTGCGGGCGCGTCACGTTCCGGATGCCAAACGAGATCGTGTAGACATCGAAGGTGTTGTCCTTGAATGGCAGCGCCATGGCATCGCCCGTCACCCAATCCAGACTGTCGGCCATCTGTGCCGCTTCGGCCCGCTGACGGCCTTCGACCAGCATCGGTTCGGTCAGGTCCAGCACCGTGGCGTGGCCAGATCCGGCACGCTTGAGAAACTTGAACGAGATATCGCCGGTCCCGCCCGCCACATCCAACAGCTTTTGCCCCGGGCGCGGCGCCAGCCAATCCATCATCGCGTCTTTCCAGACCCGGTGAATTCCCATCGACATGACGTCGTTCATGATGTCGTATTTCGACGCAACCGAATTGAACACGCCCTGCACGCGCCCGGCCTTTTCGCCTTCGGGCACGGTTTCAAAGCCGAAATGGGTGGTGGAGTCAGTGTTGTCAGCCATGACCGGTTGCCCTACTTGCGTTTCGTCCCTGTTATAGGGTGATCCCGGGCGGGTACAATGCGGCCCGTTGCATGAAGGAGCACCATATGCCCGAACTTCCCGAGGTCGAGACGGTACGTCGCGGGTTGGCGCCGTCGATGGAGGGCACGGTGATTGCGCAGGCGCATGTGAACCGCCCCGATCTGCGCTGGCCGTTTCCCGACCGGATGGCTGAACGTCTGAGCGGGCAAACCGTTCTGCAACTCAGACGGCGGTCAAAATACATCCTTGCCGATCTCAGCTCGGGCGAGACGTTGCTGATTCACCTTGGCATGTCAGGGCGAATGACGGTTTCGGGCGATCCGCTGGGCCGTTTCGTGCACGATCACCCTAGCCCCGAAAAACACGACCATGTGGTGTTCGATATGGCCAACGGCGCGCGTGTCACCTTTAACGACCCCCGCCGGTTCGGCGCGATGGATCTGCTGCCCACCGATGGCTGGGAAACCCACAAGCTGCTGGCCGACATCGGGCCCGAACCGCTGGGCAACACATTCACCTCGGACCACCTGATTGACGCGTTCAAAGGTCGAAACACGCCGGTCAAATCTGCGTTGCTTGATCAGAGAATCGTCGCGGGATTGGGCAATATCTATGTCTGCGAGGCCCTGTTCCGTGGCGGAATCTCACCGACACGCAAAGCTGGACGCATCGCCAGTGACCGGGTTGCATCACTGGTGCCGATTATCCGCCAAGTTCTGCAGGACGCGATCGAAGCGGGCGGGTCATCGCTCAAGGATTTCCGCCAAGCCGATGGAGAGCTTGGATATTTTCAACACAGCTTTGACGTCTACGGGCGCGAAGGCGACCCCTGCCGCACGGCAGCCTGCGCGACCCCGATCCGGCGCATCGTGCAATCCGGGCGATCCAGCTTCTATTGCCCCTCGTGTCAAAGATAACTTGAACCGCTGTGTGCGCGTGGTAAGGAATCGTTCTTGAACGGAACAAACGAAAGCTCAAAACATGGCCTTTGAGACGATCAACGTCGTAGTGGAAGACCACGTTGCCCTAATCAAGCTGAACCGCCCCGATGCCCTGAACGCGCTGAACACCCAACTTCTGGGTGAACTGTGTCAGGCGCTGGAAGAGGCCGACGCCAATGACAAGGCGCGCTGCATCGTCATCACCGGCTCGGAAAAGGCGTTTGCCGCCGGGGCCGACATCAAGGAAATGTCCTCAAAAAGCTTCGTCGAAGTCTTTGCTGAGAACATGTTCGCTGATGCCAACGACCGGATCACAGCGATTCGCAAACCGATCATCGCCGCCGTATCCGGTTACGCGCTGGGTGGCGGCTGTGAACTGGCGATGATGTGCGATTTCATTATCGCCGCCGACACCGCCAAATTCGGCCAGCCCGAAATCAACCTTGGCGTCATCGCCGGTATGGGCGGCAGCCAGCGCCTGACGCGCTTTGTCGGCAAGTCCAAGGCGATGGACATGAACCTGACAGGTCGTTTCATGGACGCCGAAGAGGCCGAGCGCAGCGGGCTTGTCAGCCGCGTTGTCCCGGCCAAAAAGCTGATGGATGAGGCGATGGGCGCGGCGCAGAAGATCGCCGAGAAATCGGCCCCCAGCACGATGGCCGCGAAAGAGGCCGTGAACCGCAGCTATGAGGTCACGCTGGCCGAAGGCATGTTGTTCGAACGCCGCGTGTTCCATTCGCTGTTTGCGACCGAGGACCAGAAAGAAGGCATGGGCGCCTTCCTTGAAAAGCGCCAGCCCCAGTTCCGCGACAAGTAAACAGAACCAATTTATCAAAGTCACAAAGGCAGGCCTCGCGGTCTGCCTTTTTTGCGTCTTGCGCCCCTCACGCGATCCGTCGACCGCACGTATGCGGCACGCCAAATCCTATTCTTGACTATTTTACTCAAAATTTATAACCAGACCCGGCTAGGCAACCGCTGTTCACACCGCAGCCTGTCGGATGAGCGGATATCGAACGCCGCCCCCCGTGACCCAGCCTCCTTCAAACTGATTGCGCCGCTCGCAAGAAACCACCCGGTCATCGCGCCCGCGTGCCCCACAGGGGTCCGGATCATGACCGCACAGGAGACGACATGACCATCACCATCCAAACCGGCAGCAGCGCTGCCACCAACTTTTTCGCCTACATCAACGCGTTTGATGCAAGCTTCGCATCTTCTGGCCGCGGCGTGTTTTCTGCCGGGATCGAAGGCGACTATGCCTCGGCCGAAACCGATATCGGGGAAACCGCGAACCTGGACTCGCTGGCCTATGTTCTGCGTGACAACATTCAGTACAGCCTCACAACCCACACACTGTCCGGAACCGTCACCTCGGTCGATCTGGGCGCAGGTGCCACGGCCATCCTGAACTCTGACGGGTTGTACGACATCGATCTGGCCCAGCTTGACTATACGATCTCATTCGACCCAATCGTCGCCGACGATGCCGCCGTCGAGCTGATCTATAGCATGCTGGGATCCATTGATCCCAACGACAGAACCGGCGTCATCGAACAGATGATCAAGGAAGATGACGTGGTGTTTTTCGGCAATGACGGCAACGACGTGTTCCGCAGCTTTCAGGGCAGTGACGTTCTGGACGGCAAGGCCGGCAATGACGATCTGAACGGCGGCCGAGGCGCCGATACGCTGCTTGGCGATGCAGGGGCGGATACACTTCGCGGCAGCCGGGGCGAGGATGACCTGAACGGTGGCAGCGGCGTCGACAGGCTGAACGGTGGCGCGCATAACGACACGCTGAATGGCGGCGCGGACAACGACAGGCTGACAGGTGGCGACGGATTCGACGACTTTGTCTTCACTGATAATTTCGGACGGGACGTGATTGTCGACTTCACCTCTCGCCAGGATGACATCGACTTTTCCAACCTCACAGACGAGGCAACAACCTATGCCGAGTTCATGGCAGCTTCGACTCAGCGCGGCGACAATGTCGTCTACGATCTGGGTCGGGATGGCGAAAACGTGATCATCCTGCAAGACACCGCTCTGGAGGATCTCGCAGTGTCAGACTTCATCTTCTGACATCAATAAATCAAACCAGCCCGACGGCCCAAGCGGTGTCGGGCTGACGATATCACGGGTCATGCCGGACCATCGGCATGCCCGCCCCGGACAGCGCCTCTAGCAGACGGTTGCGTTCATGCGCGACCGGGTAAGGAAACATCCGCTCGGCATGGGCCAGACTATACTTGGGGGCCCTCAATCTGATCTCTTCGACCATTTTGATGGCGTCGTCTTGTTGTCCGGCCTCCCAATAGGCGCGGGCAAGTTGCACACGGGCCGGGATAAACCGGTCCACCCGGTCCAGCACGGACAGGAAATGCGCAATTGCGCTGTCAAAATCTTCCAGCAAAACCTTTGTGTGGCCTTTCGGGAACTCCCAACTCGGCGGATGGTAACTGTCCTTGGCAAACGCCGCCTGCAACAAGGGTTCGGCGCGGCGCGGACGGGCCAGACGATTCATCGTTTCCCCATAAGCCAGCAAGACTTCGGGATCATGGGGATCACAGGCAATGGCCGTGTCAAACGCTGCTGTGACCGCCTCGGGTTGCCCCAGGTACCCCAGCACCCACCCCAGTCGCGCGTGACCCAATGCGGAACGTTCATCCAGATCAATCGCCTTGCGCGCCAAAGCCTCGGCACGGTCCAGAGTTTTATCCGCCCCCGGCAAGCCAAAGACAAACAAGGTGGTCCGGCAATATGCTTGCTGCGCATAGGCATCCGCAAACCCCGGATCCAGGTCTGCGGCCTGGGTGAAATGGGTCAGCGCTTCGGCAAATGCAGCAGGCTCGTATCGAAAATAGGCATAGCGCCCTTTCAGATAGGCGTCATACGCCGCACTGTTTCTTGTCCCGCGCGGCTCCAATCTGCGGGACTCATGCCCCGGCAACAACACATCGACCAATCGATCTCCGATGCGGTCATGTCCGGCAAGCAGGCTGGCCCGGGTCAGATCGAACCGTTCGGCCCAGATCTGCTGCGTCCCCGTAGGTTCAAGAATCGCGACGTTGATGCGGATCGTTTCGTCCAGTTGCCGCACGCTGCCATCAACGATGTGATCAACTGCCACGTTCGCAGGCGGCCCACCCGCCGCCATCGCGCGCGAGGCGTTGTACGACAACACCCTTAACCCGGTCTGACGTGAGAGGCTGGTAATCAGATCGTCGGTCAGACCGTCAGCCAGATACCCGGTATCCGTCGTGCCCGACGGCGCACGAAACAGGCGCACCAGAACGATGGGCGGGTCTTTCTCGTCAGCCACCGGGGGGCGCGCGCCTTCGATTCTGACGTCAGCCACAAACCGATATCCACGGGAGTGAACGGTCCGGACATATTGCCTGTCCTTCTGCTGATCGCTCAAGGACACACGCAGCGCCTTGATCGCGGCCGAGATTGCCCAGTCGCTGATCGCGCGTCCCTGCCAGATCGCATCAACCAGATCCTCACGGCTGACAACGCGGTCACGATGCCGGATCAGATAGTCCAGAAGGCGCAGACTCTGAGGTTCGATGCTCACGCTCTCATCGTTCCGGGTCAGCTCGAAAGCTGCCGGGTTGAACAAGAACGGACCAAACCGCCAGATATCGCCGCGTCCAGTGGCCAAATCGGCCATCCTCCCAGAATCCTCCCAAAAACGCCCAAGGCCCCTCAAGCACTATGCCCCTGACCGATGCATTTATCGAGCCATGAAACCCGACACAGGAGGTCATCATGGGAAACTTCAAGACACTGGTATCTGCATGTCTCATCACATTTGCCGCGAACACCGCCATGGCTGAACGCATCAATGTCGCCAGCAACGCAGACGTTGGCCAATCCGTCGACCGGTTGACGCAGGCTGTTGAAGCCGCCGGGGCGCAGGTCTTCACGACCGTCGATTTCGCCAAAGGCGCCGCATCCGTGGGTGAAACCCTGCGGCCGACAACCGTGGTGATCTTCGGCAGCCCGAAAATCGGCAGCACGGCGCTGCAACAAGGTCAGACCATGGCGCTTGAGCTGCCGTTGAGGATTCTCTTTCACGAAGATGCAAACGGACAGACCTGGGCAACTTATACCGACCCCACGACTGTCGCGCCGTCGTATGGTCTGGCAGCTGATAATCCGGCTGTTGCGAAAATGCGCGGCGCTCTGGAACGGTTCACATCCATCGCAACAGGCAACTAAGCGGTCACCTCCCGTTTGGCAGCAGCACCTGTCAGTGGAACTTTCTGTTTGCCAAATGGGGCGGGTTTGTCTAATCAGCGCCGTCATACATGCGCGTGCGGCCCGCTCTGGCTAGAATCACTTTGGTGAACGGACAGGATCCGGGTTTGAAGCACGTGTACAAAACGAACGAAACCCGAACCGAGGTCAGTACAAAATGGCAAATTCGCCGCAGTCCAAGAAGCGCGCCCGTCAGAACGAAGCCCGCTACGCCGTAAACAAAGCCCGCCGTTCGCGCATCCGCACCCAACTCCGTAAAGTTGAAGAAGCCATTGCTTCAGGTGACAAAGACGTCGCAACAGCCGCGCTGCGCGAAGCTCAGCCCGAGCTGATGCGTGGCGTGACCAAAGGCGTGTTTCACAAGAACACAGCCGCCCGGAAAATGTCCCGCCTGTCGTCGCGCGTCAAAGCGATGGCGTGATCTGATTTCTCAGATCGTAAAAGTCGAATGTTATGAAGGCGTTGCACTGTGCAGCGCCTTTTTTCATGTGTCACATACCCGTCACCTTTTTGCAGGTGCGAGAGATTCTTTGTCATCAAAGTCCGAGTCAACAGCATAGTTTCGTTGCCGGTTCGCGAGCGAAGTTGCTATCCCTTTCCATGCGATTCACTCGCTGGGGGGACAGGCGCACCGAGTCGGACTGACGGGCATCAGGACGAATTTGGGGCTAAGTTGAGAAAACCGGTATCATTCGGCAGACTCAACACGTTGTAGAACGAATGCAGTTCCGCAACCCTGTCAAAATATGAGTGTGTAGTGTTCGATCAGGACGGGCTGTGCAACCTTTGCACGGGTCAGTGGGATTTCGTTCGGGTACTACCATCATATCAGGTCTGCTTGCTGTCCGGCACATGGTGTCGGCGCACAGTATCCCTTTGCCGTGAATCCCACCGGGTCGACCCGGTCAACGACAGAAACAGGCCAGAAAATGGCCTTCTAAATGGGATGCGTGAGGCGCTGCATGACACAAGAGAAATGGGGAATTCTCAAAGAGAAACTGCTCAATACGGTCGGGCAGAACAACTATAAGACCTGGATAGAACCGCTTGAGTTTGCGGCGTTGGAAGATGGTGTTGCCAAATTCACCGTGCCGACGATTTTCATGGGCAACTATGTCAGCCAGAACTATGCCGATTTGATTCTGCACGAACTGAGCACAGCCGGCGAGAAAGTGCAGAGCCTGTCCTTTGGCGTTGCCGCGAATTCGACAACGCGCCCGGTGTCGAAATCGTCAAAACCCGCGCAAACCGCCGAAGCCAAACCTGCACCAGCTCGGGCCGAAACCGCGACCGCGCGGAACACCGCTGATCAGTTGCAGACCGCCCCGCTGGATTCCCGTTTCACATTTGACTCCTTTGTCGTGGGCAAGCCGAACGAACTGGCCCATGCCGCCGCGCGCCGTGTCAGCGAAGGTGGTCCGGTGACGTTCAATCCGCTGGTCCTGTATGGCGGTGTTGGTCTTGGTAAGACCCACCTGATGCACGCCATCGCCTGGGAGTTAGGGGCGCGAAAGCCGGAACTGAACGTGCTGTATCTGTCTGCCGAACAGTTCATGTACCGCTTCGTTCAAGCCCTGCGCGAACGACGTACGATGGATTTCAAACACCTGTTCCGATCAGTCGATGTTTTGATGGTCGATGACGTTCAGTTCATTGCGGGCAAGGACGGTACACAGGAAGAATTCTTTCATACGTTCAACGCACTGGTAGACCAAAACAAACAGATTATCATCTCGGCCGATCGCGCCCCGGGCGAGATCAAGGATCTGGAAGACCGGGTAAAATCGCGTCTGCAATGCGGTTTGGTCGTCGATCTGCATCCCACCGATTACGAACTTCGTCTGGGCATCCTTCAAAGCAAGATTCAGCAATACCGCAGCACCTATCCCGGTCTGGAAATTTGCGATGGCGTTCTGGAATTCCTTGCGCAGCGCATTTCGACCAATGTGCGGGTTCTTGAAGGTGCGTTGACCCGGCTGTTTGCCTTTGCGTCGCTTGTTGGTCGCCCGATCGACATGGATCTGACACAGGATTGTCTGGCCGACGTCTTGCGCGCGTCCGAGCGCAAGATCACCGTCGAAGAGATTCAGCGGAAAGTGTCCGACTATTACAATATCCGCCTCAGCGACATCATCGGGCCCAAGCGACTGCGGTCTTACGCGCGCCCGCGCCAGGTGGCGATGTATCTCTGCAAGCAGCTGACATCGCGGTCTCTGCCCGAGATTGGTCGCCGTTTTGGGGGCCGCGACCATACCACGGTCATGCATGGGGTGCGCCGGATCGAAGAGCTTAAGACCACCGACGGGCAAATCGCGGAAGACGTCGAAATCCTGCGCCGGGCGTTGGAGGCCTAAGGCTGGACCCGGATAAGACTGGAAGAAAAGACGAAAGGGCGGTTTTGGACCGCCCTTTGGTGTTTTGAAAGTCCGGCGATTGCGGCTGGGCGGGTGCACGTCAGTATCGGAGAGGCCCCTGATTTGACGGGAGCGGCTGGTGTGACGTCACGCTTTCGATGGGCGACATACATGTTCTGCCTGATTTGCCGTCTCCGAACCCCGCAACAGGACCAAATCAGCATTTCGGGCCGACCAAGACGTCAGCGCAGCGGGCAATTGTGTCAATTAGGCCACCGTGAACACGGTCGTTCTCTTGACGACTTTCTCTTTAACAACCAGAAATCCATAAAAGCCTTGTGCCGCAGGGGGAAACCGGTAGTTTTCCCTTCCCGGGCCATTCGGAGGATGTAGGGATATGAAGATCAGCATCGAACGCGGCACATTGCTGAAAGCCGTGGCCCAAGCGCAGTCCGTCGTTGAGCGGCGCAACACCATACCGATCCTGGCCAATGTGCTGATCGAAGCCGAGGGTGAGACCGTTCAGTTCCGCGCCACGGACCTTGATATCGAAGTGGTCGACAAGGCCCTCGCTCAGGTCGAGCGTGCCGGGGCGACCACGGTATCAGCGACAACGCTGCACGAAATCGTACGTAAACTGCCCGATGGGGCTTTGGTGACCCTGATTGCGGATAGCGCGGCGGGCCGATTGACGGTTGAAGCGGGCCGATCGAATTTTTCTCTGGCGACCCTGCCCAAGGAAGACTTTCCTGTCATGGCATCGTCGGAATACCAGTCGAACTTCTCAGCCCCCGCCGGAATGCTGCGGCGGTTGTTTGACAAGTCGAAATTCGCGATCTCGACCGAAGAGACACGATATTACCTGAATGGCGTCTACATGCACGTCTCGGAATCGGATGGCGGCAAGGTGCTGCGCTGTGTGGCCACCGATGGTCACCGTCTGGCCCGGATCGACGCCGACCTGCCTGAAGGTGCAGCCGACATGCCGGGCGTGATCGTTCCGCGCAAGACCGTGGGCGAACTGCGCAAGCTTTTGGATGATGACGATATGGCAATTGCCGTGTCTGTCAGTGAAACCAAAGTGCGCTTTGCAACACCTGACATCACACTAACCTCAAAAGTCATCGACGGGACCTTCCCCGACTACACGCGGGTGATCCCGCAGGGCAACACGCGGCGTCTGGAAGTGGACGCGGCTGAATTCGCCCAAGCGGTGGACAGGGTCGCCACCGTGTCGTCCGAGCGGTCGCGTGCGGTGAAATTGCAGCTGGACGAAGACCGGTTGGTCCTGTCGGTTAATGCACCCGACAGTGGTGCCGCCGAAGAGGAACTGGCTGTGGCCTATGCCGACGAGCATCTGGAAATCGGGTTCAACGCGAAATACCTGCTGGAGATTGCCAGCCAGGTCGACCGTGAGAACGCCGTTTTCATGTTCAACTCGTCCGGAGATCCGACGCTGATGCGCGAAGGCAATGACCAAAGCGCCGTCTATGTGGTTATGCCGATGCGCGTCTGAGATCGCGCTGACGCGCGATGCCTCCGGCAGGAGTATTTGACAAGAGAAGAAGGGATTGGGGATGAGCCTGGCACTGACCGCGCTCACTCTGTCGCATTTCCGGTCGCACAAGCGGGCCGCGCTTGAGTTAGACGGACGCCCCGTTGCGATCTATGGGCCGAACGGGGCCGGCAAGACCAATATCCTGGAAGCGGTATCATTGTTTTCCCCCGGGCGTGGATTGCGCGGGGCCAGTGCAGCCGACATGGCGCGCCGGCCGGAAGCTTTGGGCTGGAAGCTGACCGGAGTGATTGCATCGCTGGGACGGGTGCACGAGGTGGCGATCACCTCGGACAGCGGCGCAGCACGGCAAGTTCAGATCGACGACAAGGCGGCGAGCCAGATCGCTTTGGGCCGGATCGCGCGAGTTGTCTGGTTGATCCCCGCGATGGACCGTCTGTGGATCGAAGGGGCCGAGGGGCGGCGGCGATTTTTGGACCGGATGGCGCTGAGCTTTGATCCTTCTCATGCCGAAGCGGCGCTGGCCTATGAAAAGGCGATGCGTGAGCGCAACCGGTTGCTGAAGGATCAGGTGCGGGATGCGGGCTGGTATGGCGCACTGGAAGCGCAGATGGCGCAGTCGGGGTATAAACTGCATCAGGGACGGGTCATGGCGCTGGAGTACTTGTCGGATGCGCAGATGCGCGCCGAAACCGCCTTTCCCGTCGCCCAGCTGGATCTGGTGCAAAGCGAAGGTGAAATGCCCGGATCTGAGGCCGATTTGCGCGACGCACTGGCCGAAAGCCGATTTCGGGACCTGGCGGCGGGGCGGGCGTTGGTCGGACCGCATCGCTCGGATTTGTATGGCGTTTATGCGGCCAAGGGTGTCCCGGCCAAGGATTGCTCGACAGGTGAGCAAAAGGCGTTGCTGATTTCCTTGATCCTGGCCAACGCCCGCGCGTTGTCTGAGCAGATCGGAATGCCACCGATTGTTCTTTTGGACGAGGTGGCGGCGCATCTGGATGCGGGGCGGCGTGCTGCGTTGTATGATGAAATCAGCGCGCTTGGTGCTCATGCCTGGATGACCGGCACAGGTCCGGAATTGTTTGCCGAGCTGAATGATCGCGCAATGCGGGTTCTGGTCACTGAACAGGATGGCATTTCGCAGGTCGAGGTCGTGGCGTGACACTGTCACCTTGGGATCTCGCGCTGTATGCCGGTGCGGTGTTCATCCTGTTTCTGACACCGGGTCCGGTCTGGATGGCACTGGCGGCCCGGTCGCTGTCAGGCGGGTTCCGCGCCGCATGGCCTTTGGCGCTGGGGGTCGTGGTTGGCGACATGATCTGGCCCTTGCTGGCGATCCTTGGGGTAAGCTGGGCGGTCGGAGCGTTCGATCAACTGGCGATAGTGCTGAAAGGCGTTGCCGTGGTCATGTTCGTCGCTTTGGGCGTACAGACCCTTCGAAATGCAGGGCGCAAGATCTCAGCAGACTCTCGCCTGACACGCCCAGGCATGTGGGCCGGGTTTGTCGCAGGCGTTGTGGTGATTCTGAGTAACCCCAAAGCGATCCTGTTTTATATGGGGCTGTTGCCGGGGTTCTTTGACCTGACCCGGCTGACCCGCTGGGACATTGCTGCCATCGTTTCCGTGTCGCTGATCGTGCCGCTTATTGGCAACCTTGCGCTGGCCGGGATGATTGCCCAGTTGCGGACGATCCTGAGCTCTCCCGCGGCGCTGAAACGGACCAATCAGGTGGCTGGCGCGCTGCTGATCCTCGTGGGGCTTGTCATCCCATTTACGTAACACAAAATCTGGGGGATCGGCGTGACATCCCCCCCAAGAAAACGTATAAAATGACAAAGAGATGAAGGATTATATCGGATGTCCGAAGACAAAAAGACTACCGAAGAATACGGTGCCGATTCAATTAAAGTTCTCAAAGGCTTAGAAGCCGTTCGCAAACGTCCCGGCATGTATATCGGGGACACGGACGACGGGTCGGGTCTGCACCATATGGTGTACGAGGTTGTTGATAATGGTATCGACGAAGCACTGGCCGGTCATGCCGATCATGTGACCGTCAAGATCCACGCAGATTCCAGCGTTTCCGTGCATGACAACGGGCGCGGAATTCCGGTTGATATCCACCCCGAAGAAGGCGTGTCTGCGGCCGAGGTTATCATGACCCAACTGCACGCAGGCGGGAAGTTTGACAGCAATTCGTACAAAGTGTCCGGCGGATTGCACGGAGTGGGCGTGTCGGTTGTGAACGCGCTGTCCGACTGGCTTGAATTGCGGGTCTGGCGGAACGGCAAGGAACATGTTGCCCGGTTCGAAGGTGGCGAGACAGTTGAACACCTAAAGGTGGTCGGTGAGTGCGGTGATCAGACTGGGACCGAAGTGCGGTTTATGGCGTCGACCGATACGTTTTCGAACTTGGAATACTCCTTTGAAACCCTGGAAAAACGCCTCCGCGAACTGGCCTTTCTAAACTCGGGCGTGCGGATCATCCTGATCGATGAACGCCCCGCCGAACGGCTTGAAACCGAGCTGTTTTACGAAGGTGGCGTGAAAGAGTTTGTGAAATACCTCGACCGGTCGAAATCTCCCGCCATGCCTGAACCGATCTATATCATCGGCGAAAAGGACGACATCACCGTCGAAGTCGCGATGTGGTGGAATGACAGCTATCACGAGACGGTTTTGCCGTTCACCAACAACATCCCGCAGCGCGATGGCGGCACCCATATCGCGGGCTTTCGTGGCGCGCTGACGCGGACCATCAATAACTATGCCCAGTCCAGCGGGATCGCCAAGCGTGAGAAAATCAGCTTTACCGGCGATGACGCCCGCGAGGGCCTGACCTGCGTTCTGTCGGTCAAGGTGCCGGATCCCAAGTTCTCGTCCCAGACCAAGGACAAACTGGTGTCATCCGAGGTGCGGCCTGTGGTCGAAAGCCTTGTGAACGAAAAGCTGGCCGAATGGTTCGAAGAAAACCCGAACGCCGCCAAGATCGTCGTCGGCAAGATCATCGAAGCCGCCATGGCTCGCGAAGCCGCGCGCAAGGCCCGTGAACTGACGCGGCGCAAGAACCCTATGGACATGAACTTTCTAAGCAGCAAGCTGAAGGATTGTTCGGACAAAGACCCGGCCAACACCGAAATTTTTCTGGTCGAGGGCGATAGCGCCGGTGGGTCGGCGCAAACCGGGCGTGACCGGAAAACCCAGGCAATTCTGCCGCTTAAGGGTAAAATCCTGAACGTGGAACGGGCCCGCTTTGACCGGATGCTTGGCTCTCAGGAAATCGGCAACATGGTGATGGCGCTAGGCACCGGCATCGGGCGCGATGAATTCGACATCACCAAGCTTCGGTACCACAAGATCGTCATCATGACTGATGCCGATGTGGACGGTGCGCATATCCGTACCCTGCTGCTGACATTCTTCTATCGCCAGATGCCCGAGCTGATCGAAGGCGGGTATCTCTATATCGCGCAGCCGCCGCTTTACAAAGTCAGCCGGGGCAAGTCCGAGGTCTATCTGAAAGATCAGGCCGAGATGGATGATTATCTGGTCAACCAGGGCATCGACGGCGCCGCGCTTAGGATGAACTCGGGCGAAGAAATCGTCGGACAGGACCTGAAGCGTGTTGTCGATGAAGCCCGGCAGCTAAAGCGCGTTCTGGACGCCTTTCCGACGCATTACCCGCGCCACATTCTGGAGCAAGCCGCCATTGCCGGAGCGTTTGTTCCCGGCGCGGTGGATGCCGACCTGCAAGGCGTCGCTGACAAAGTTGCTGCTCGTCTTGACCTGATCGCACAGGAATACGAGCGGGGCTGGCAGGGTCGCATCACCCAGGACAAAGGCATCCGCCTGACCCGTATCCTGCGCGGCGTGGAAGAGGTGCGGACCTTGGATGGTCCGATGCTGCGTTCGGGCGAAGCCCGCAAAACCGGCAGCTTCACCCAGAACCTGCAAGAGATCTATTCCAACGCCTGCTCACTGGTCCGCCGCGACCGCAGCCAGATCATCTATGGCCCGGTCGGATTGCTTGAGGCGATCCTGGAGGAAGGGGCCAAGGGCCTGTCTCTGCAACGCTACAAGGGTCTTGGTGAAATGAACCCTGGCCAGCTTTGGGAAACGACGCTGGATCCGGACGCACGAACCCTGTTGCAGGTGCGCGTCGATGACATGGTCGAGGCAGATGATCTGTTCACCAAGTTGATGGGCGACATCGTCGAACCCCGCCGGGAGTTCATCCAGAAAAACGCCCTGAGCGTCGAAAATCTGGACTTCTGACGAATTTGTAGGGACGTGTTGAATGTCACTGAGAACTGACCCGGTATCGCCCTGAATTGTCACTGAGAATTGACCCATGTGAACACACTTCCC
>NZ_VOGO01000012.1 GCF_007923355.1 Falsiphaeobacter marinintestinus | reverse complement strand
ATCCCTCGAATGCCCCAAGACCAGCTGACCTAAATGGCCAGATCTTCCCGACATAGGACGTTGTCAGATCGGATGTACTCTGGGGTGCCGTGCCTCAGGAGCAGCGGATAAAGCGCTTCCAGAACATCGTCGGCTCCCATCCTGGCGCGTACCGTCACGGCCATAATCCGAGCAAACACCCCCATGTCGCGCCACCACTTCCAGCGGTTGTACAAGCTCTTTGGTGGCCTATACTCACGAGAGACATCAGACCACCGCAACCCCTTACAATTGATAAACACAATCCCGCTTAGCACACGCCCCCTCTCATTGGTTTGATTTGCAATCAACGGCCGGGTTGTGGATCGTTGGCTCTCGGCTTACCGTGGCTATTCGGGAAGTACGGCAGAAGATGATCCATCTGCACGTCAGTCAGCCAGAATAAGTTGCTGATGATACATCCTCTTAAAACCAGCGGTTTGAATCACGTAGCCTGGATAACGGCAACCTAACAAATGGGTCTGAATCCTATGGCTTTTGCCGACCAAGCCTCCAACAGATTGCGTCGTTTATCGAACAAATCCGAACGAGCATAGGCAGCCTCGGCCTTATCCTTTATCCCATGCGCCAACGCTGCTTCGATCACCTCGCGGGGGAATCCGGTTGTTTCGCCCGCCCAATCACGGAAAGTGGAGCGAAAGCCATGAACCGTGATGTCGTTGCGCCCCATGCGTCGAAGAACCGCCGTCATGGTCATGTCGGAAATCGGCTTACCCTTCTTGGCTTCACTTTCAAAAACAAGAGAATCCGCGTCGCGCATGTTTCCAAGCAAAGCGATGGCCGCATCAGTCAGTGGAACGCGGTGCTCTTTGCCCGCCTTCATACGTTGGGCGGGGATGGTCCAAATTCCTGCCTCCAGATCAATTTCGGCCCAAGTCATGCCGCGCGTCTCGCCCGACCGCGCCGCCGTTAAGATGGTGTACGCCAATGCGCGGGCAGCAACACCGGACCGCTGCTCAAGCGTTGCCATGAAAGCCGCGATCTCCGCGTGGGGCAGGGCCGGGTGATGTTTGACCGCCCGCATCTTGGTCGGCTTCGGCAGGAGATTATCCAAATGCCCGCGCCACCGAGCCGGGTTGTCGCCCGCCCTTATGCCTAACGCCGAAGCGTAGTCTACAACCGCTTCGATCCGCTGGCGCACACGGTTAGCGGTTTCGGGTTTCTTTGCCCAGATCGGTTTTAGCGCCGCGATCACATCCGCCGTCTCGATCTTTGCCACCTGCATTTCACCCAGCTTCGGAAAGGCATATGCTTCGAGGGTTGATGTCCATTGTGCAGCGTGCTTGGCATTTTTCCAGCCGGGGCGCTTGCTTTCAATCAACTCAAGCGCGGCGTCTCTGAACGTTTTGGGCTTGGCTTGCTGTTTCTTGGTGATCGGGTCATCACCCATAACAATGAGCCGCCGCGCCTCAGACGCACGCTCCCGGGCCATGGCGAGGCTCACGTCTGGATACGGTCCAAGGCCCAGATCACGCCGCCGTCCTTGAACCTGATAGCGCAATACCCAAGAGCGCGCGCCGGAGGGTTTTACATACAGGAAAAGCCCGCGCCCATCACCATGCCGCCCCGGCTTAGCCGCCTTAACCTTTTGAGCACTGAGAGCCATATCGTTCCCACACTTGTTCCCACACATTTTCCTGATTTAGGGCGAACCCGTGCGAACGTCAATGAGGGTGTGCAAGCTTATCTTATTGGTTTTATTGTTGTATTGTGAGCAGGGGTGAACGATGGCACACTCATCTAAACGCTGATTATACGGACTTCGTCTCCGCCACTACCACATTTTCTACGATTTGATCTGGCCGCCTTGGGCGGCCTTTTCTCTTTCTATCGTTGAATTTAACCTGCTTAGTCGGTTGTCTTGAGTTTCTTTCGATGATGCCTGTACTCATTTCTTGAGTGGTATGATTTGTTGTTATTTGGATGACCATATGCGCGCTCAGATCTCTTGAAAAGGCGCCGCGCGTTGATGAGCACGTGGTCGCAATTCGTCACATCGCGGATCAGGTAGTGGATCCAGCATGTGGACAATTCACATCAACGAACCTGAGCTTTGCTGCCTTAGGCTATCCCGGTGGCATTGAGTGAGGCCACTCCAGAGGCAAGGGCTCGCGCGATTGACGTCATGCGACATGAAGGTGTGAGTCTCGGCTTCCGCAATTTCCCTTTGGGGAAGGAAAAGTCCGAGGAAAATACGCAAAACGCTGATTTTGTGCATTGAATGGCGTGGACGGCCGCAAGCGATACGTGCCGATAATGGGCCTGAATATGTCAGTGGCACGCTTATGGAATGGGCCGACAAGCGCAACATCCGGCTTGAATACATCCAGCCGGGCAAGCCCCAACAGAATGCCTATATCGAACGATACACTCGCACCGTTCGTGGCGAATGGCTGGGCCAATCCATCTTTGAAATCATACAGGAGGTACAAGACCAGGCAACTGAATGGCTCTGGACTTACGACAAAATGACCCAACAGGGGCATCGGCGGCATCACACCCACAATGAAATTGAAAACAGCCACCTGAGTTCTACGGCTGGACACCATTAAGAAGGGGGGATTACCGATTGATCACCGTAAAGGTCTGGAAAGTCCGCGTTCCGGTCGTTCGCCTTTCGAAAAGGCTGCACAATGCACGAATAGCTGATCTGGTGAAGCTGGGCTGCATTGGCAGTCCCTGTTGCTAAAGGCAGGACTGAGTCGCGTGCCATGGTTGAGGAAATGGCTTGGCTGGGTTTACCGCACGCGCAATCTGGATGCTTTGAACTCGAGTTTGCATACTGGGCCGCTGAGCGGCAGGCAAGCCGCCCTACTGTGGCCACACCTCCGTTCCGGGGTAAAACTGCGACCAGGCGAACCAGAAGGCTTGATGGCTGCCGAGATCGGTGCCGCTTTCATTGACGGCTCGGACGCCGCCAGCGTCAAGTACCAAGCGAATATTTTCGTATGCGATCTCTTCGCCATTTTTCAACGCGAGGAAGGCTTTGCTACGCTGAAAGGCAATGGGTTTGCCGGACGCAGTGATCGCACCGATAACGTCTTCGTGCACAGGTAGACGCGGATCGACATCGCCTACCGGAAAGATTGGGCCGTTGGCGTCGCGCGTGTTTCGGAAATCGTGATCCCGGCCGAGAGCCAGCGCTTCGACCAGCACGGTGGTTTCAGGGTGGCTGCGTTTCCAGGTGCCCCAATCGGTGGTAACGACTGTCGCTTGCTTGAGCCGCACACCCCTCGTGGCGAGAGGCCCCGTGACAGCGATCCCGAGAAACGTGTCGAAGACCGAATAGGTTTCGAGGTCGAACATCACCTTATTGGAGCGGCTGAGCAGACCCGAGGTCCGCAGGACCGGGCGTTTCACACCCTCGGGGAGCTTGTCGGTGAAATAGGCCTGTGCCGCGCCGCAAAGCGTACAGTAAGGGATGCCCAGATTGCGCCCGCCGAGTGTGTCATTGACCATCTCCCGCACCTCCATGATTCGGCGCGGATAGGCACGGTATTCTCCATTCACCTCGACACCAAAAACGATGTCCTCGTCCCTAAGCCAACTGGCGTCTTCCGCGCTCGTGACGTCGGGATTGTCAGCGGCTGGGATGCAATTGCAGGGCTCATCGGTTGTGTCAAAGGGGCGATCATCGATCAGCACACCTCCCCAGGAAACGAGGCGCCAGTCGATATCGCCTTCGACGAAGATCCGCTCCCATCCTGGTATGATGCTGGTGAAGATCGCGCGTTTGACGGGCAAGTAGTCGGGGGGCGCAGGAACATCCCAAGCGACAAGACGATCGGTGACAACGGCCCAGGCGTTTTGAAGTGGCACGTCGATGCCGAGCAGGTCTGACGCCGCCGTTGCGAGGATCGAGTTAAGTTGCGGATTGGCGGCAAAGCGCATCAGGTCGCTAATCGGCCAAGCGAGTCGAGGGTCGCCCGATTCCGCAATCGAACGCAACGCGCGCGTCTGTTCGTCGCCCCAAGACCGATCCGCCATGCCGTCAACAAACGCAGCCTGCACTGCCGACTGAAGCCCATCGGAGAGCGGGCCTTGAGGCACAGGCGGCGGTGATCCAAATTCCGCGATGACGTAGTCGGGTAGAGCGCGCGCGTCCTGCGCGCGCGCGGCACTAACCAACCCAATCGATATAATGACCAGGCTCGCAACAAGAACACGCCGCGAACGAGAGAGGAGGGCCACGAGCATGTTCAAGCCTTTCGCGTGCAATCTGAATCATATGGGTTCAGCGGGTGAAGGACCGGTCTGACGCCTTAGAAGTTTGATCCAACTCTGCCACGGATGCGCCACTTCCGGCCAATCACGTCTGGGTCAGAACTCGGTGAAGTTCCAAGCATTCGTTTTCTGCCACGCCGCGTACATCGCTGGGAAGTTAGTGGGTTCGATTGCGGCGAATGTCTGGTATCGAGGGCCACGGTACAAAAAAGTGGTGCGCCACGGACTACTGTGATCCCACAAACTCTTGTAATGAATGAGAGCGCCTTTGGGGCAGGTCATTGTCGTTCCGAATTCTCGGAGCGACTCTTGTGAAGCGATTTATGCCACCGCGGCGCGCCGCGCCCAGAAGGGGCTGTTTTTCCAGCGCTGTTCCTGGCCATAGATCCGTGATCTTGCGTCCAGATAGGTCTGCACGCCCTGTGCCACGCCGTCGGCATAGGCCTGCATCTTCTGGCGGTCTTGGGCGAGGAACGCGTCGGCGGCCTGGATGGCGGACCACAGCGCGGTGGTTATCCCGTGCGAGGACAACGGATCAAAGGCCGCAGAGGCATCGCCAATCGCCACCCAACCCGGCCCGATGGCAGGCGCCAACCAGGTGCTATTGCAGGCGATGCGCTTAACTTCGCTGCATATTTCATAGCCGTAATCTGACAGAAAAGCGGATATGGTCTTGGATTGGCGTGCATTGCGATCCAGTTTTGGATTTGCAAAGCCGTGCAAATCCGCATCGGTATAAAAATTTACCACCACCCGCCGGTCTGCCAGGACGGACAAATACCACCAACCACGCTCTTCGGCTTCGATCAGGGTAACGGGTCTGGGTGTGCTTTTTTCCGGGCATTTGAAAATTGCAAATTGGCAAGTCAGCCGATCAGCCTGAAACCGAGGCGCGAATTTCGATGCAACGATAGCCTTGCGTCCTGTGGCATCAAACAGAAACCGCGCTTTTTGTATCGTGTCTTCAAGCTTCAGTTCCCAGGTTTGCCCCGTGATCCGGACATCCACCACATCGCGCTCGATCCGCTCAGCGCCCGCAGCGATGGCCTGCGTTGAAAGGGCTTTTTCAAAGCTGATGCGATCCAGAACTGTCGGTGGGCCTTCAAGCTGAACAATCGCGTTGCGTTCAGTCAAGAGCGCGCTGCCCCATGCGGAATAGGTGCTATGGGCATGGCGATGGACTTCTGCCCGCAGCAAGGCGTCGGACCCAAGCACCTTGAGAAGCGGGAGGGCCGCTGCGCTGAGATGCTCGCCGGGTTTGAAACCTGTGCGCGGGTTACGTGATATCCAGAGAGGCGACGCTCCGGCCTGCGCCAGGCGCAGGGCCGCCGTCGCGCCCGCGATCCCACCGCCCAGAACGGCAACGTCGTGGGTCAATTCGGCAGCATTCCCTGGTCGGGGGTCCAACTGAACCGCGTCTCCATGTTGTCGGCATGGCCACGCTCCACGAAGACATCGCCGCCGGGCGAGGGCATCCGGACGACAAATCCCATGCGTTGCCATAGCGTGATCATGTTGGTGATCCCGTCCCAATAGCTGCCATTTGCATGATAACCGATCCCGGCCACGCCACGCGACCAGCTTACCCGGTTGGCAAAGAACTTCGCGCGCTCTTCCTCTGACAGCGTGTCATCCATGCCAGCGGCGTAATAGGCCTCTGGCAGCACATCGATGGGCAGCAGGGCGGGCCACCAAACTGCCGTCGGATAATTCTGTTGCATCAGAACCTGCTGGCAGCTGAAGGCATCGCATTGCCAGGGCAGTCCCATCCAGCGCGTCAGATCCCCCGCCATCTGCGGGCCAATCGGTGGCGGTGTCCCGTCGAACCCGTCAAACGCAACTTCGGGTGTCAAAAGACGACCCAGGTTCTGGTTCAGGTTCGGGCGATCCCCATGGGCGATCCGGAAGGGCTCAGCTTCGGGATCCATGTTGCGGGCATACATTTCCTTGAGGCGCAGATAATAGGTCAATTCGACCCCTGGATGGAACGCGCCCCCCGAACACGGCTCCAATGCGGCTTGAGTCAGCGCGCCCGGTTGCAATTCCAGCGGGATGTCTTCGAAAGCCCCGAAGTCCGTGACTACGTCTTCGGCGACTGCGCCTTCGTAGTCATTGACGAAATCACCAGCGGCCCAGGCCTCAAGATAGCTATATTGCAGTTTCGGGAACTGGAACCACTGCAGTGGGCTGCCGTCATAGTTCACCCCGTCGCCCAGCATGTAAGGGATTTTGAGCCGTTCCTCGAGATAGGCCGTATCGCTTAGATTGTAGGGGTCACGGAACAGTGCAAATATCTGTTGTCTGAACTCTGCATTGCCGGGATCGGGGTCGGCCAGCTGGGCCACATAATCAGGGTCTCTCAGATCGCCGATTGCCATCCAGCCCTGTCGAAGGTTGGCGGCTTGGGTGACCCACGCCATCAAGGCAACCCGGCGGAACGTCGGATAAATGTATGTCATGAACGACAGCGGCAGTTCGGGCGGCTGGGTCCATCCATGTTCAACATTCATGTCCTGGATCACGTCGTAAAGCGTGGTGATCGGCGGAATTTCGGGTGCAAAGTTCGGCCCCACGCAGGCGACCCAGGAAGGTTCGGCCTCAAAGACCTTCCCCCCAATCTCCACCGACGCTGTGACCGGGCCATCGCACCAATCGTCGTGCCAGGCATTGTTGTCGGCAAAGCTGGTAATCGCGGCGTCGCTGGGCGAGTTGGACACGCCGTCTGGCGGCACCACCATCAGGCGGCCCGCGTCGTCGGTACGCAGTTGCCCAAGGCCGACCGAGATCGCATCTGGCTGCCCTCCCCAGAACGTGCCTTCGAAGGTGTAAGCGGCCTCTGTCCCGTCGGCATTGACACCAGGGCCGGATATCTCAAGAAGCCTGCCGTCGATCATCAGGTTTTCTTCACGGTCGGCGTCAGTGACAAAGTACTGGTTGCGTTTCTGAGACGGCAATCCGGGGGCCAAGTCGCCATTGTCGAGGGCGTTGTTAAACCCATACCAACCGGCCTTGGTGTTGGCCAAATGTACGCCCCAGGTGATGCCCTGGCCAGTGACCTCGCCGATCACCCGGTTGTCGGCGTCAAAGGCGTATACCCGGAAGCGTTGAACCTGCTTCTTGATCTTTTCAAGCCCGTCTTTGAAGCCTCCTTGGCCGGGGTCTGCGGGCAGTCCCGGCACCTCGGGTGCATAGAACCATTTCTCAGATCCACCGACCCGACTGATCCCGAGCGCCGGGTAGATCCGTACTTTGGCAACGGGGGCATCAGGCGGTGCAAGCTCATAGGCGCTTTGCGGCGTCACATTCGCCCGCGCAGGCCAGGGCGCGCCAGCAATCAACGCAGCACTTGATGCCATTGTAAGAAATTGGCGGCGAGAACTTGATGGGGTCCGATCTGACATTCTTGGCCTCAAATTTCGTTTTCAATGAAACTGGAACAAAGCTTTCCCGCAAAGGGAGGTGCAGTCAATCATGGATTGCATAATGGCTAGCAAAAAACACGGTAAGGTTTTATGATTCACTGGAGGAATGCGCAGGCTGCGTGCAGGCCAGTCCAAAACGAGAGAGTATTCATGTCTGACCGTGATGTCAGGCAGTGCGGTCTTCGTTGACAATCGGCCAGCTGATCCTGAACCCAATCAGGTCACGCGGATCCAATTCATCATTCCAGCCATCTGATGCGACAGCATGTGGCAATGGAACATCCAGCTACCGGGGTTCTCGGCGACAAACGCGATCTCGCGGGTCTGTCCGGAATTGACCAGAAGCGTGTCGCGCCATGGCCCGAACGTACCGTCGGCACGGACTTCGCGAAAGTGCATGCCGTGCAGATGCATGGCGTGCGGAAACGCGGTGTCATTGGTTATCGGGATGCGCACGGTTTCGCCCAGACCGGCATCGACCAGCGGCTCGTCAGTCATGCCCGCCATCCCGTTGAAAGCCCAGAACTGGTCCATCATCGCCAATTCCCGCATATCCATGCGGTTGCCTTTCCAAACGGCGCCGTCAGGCAGCCCGCGCATCGCGCCGCCTTCCATGCGCAAGGGTACAGTTCGGGCGCTGTCCAGCCGGACCTCGGGGAGTGTGTTGGGTGGCAAGGCAACGGGTGCCGGCCTTGCCGCTGCAGAAGATCCTGACACCCTGAACCCTGCCAAAGCATATGTTCCGTCCCGTTCAACCGATCCCAAAATGGCTTCTTCGCCGGCCTCTGCAATCACATCAACAAACAGGTCGACGCGCTGGGCGGGGGCAATGACGACCTCGGTCGTTTCGACTGGAGCGGGCAGGGGCATCCCGTCCAAAGCCACAATCCACGCCCGCAATCCGCGCACCCGCAAATCAAAGATCCGGGCCGTGGCCGTGTTGATCAACCGCAACCGCAGCCGCTGTCCGGATTCAACGTCATAGACGGCTTCGGATCGTCCGTTCACGGTGATGTAATTGCCCAGTCGACCCGCATGCGACAAGTCATGCCGGTTGTCGAACGAGTCGTGAATTTGCGCTTCTTCGGTCATCCGCCAGTCATCCAGCACGATCACCTCATCTGCATCCACGTCCGGGTGATCGGGTTCATCTATGATCAAAACCCCGGCCAACCCGCGCGACACCTGTTCAAGAGAATTGGAATGCGGGTGATACCAGAACGTCCCCGCATCGCGGGCCTCGAACCGATAATCAAAGGATGAGCCCGCCGCGACGGGAGGCTGAGTCATCCCGGGCACCCCGTCCATTGCATTTGGCAGGCGAAGACCGTGCCAATGGACGGTCGTCGGCTGATCCAGCCCGTTCATCAACCGCACATCAACCATGTCCCCTTGACGATACCGGAGCGTCCGCCCCGGAACCTGGTCGTCATAGGCCCAGACGCCGGTTTTCGGATACTCTGGCGGCGCGATCTGCACGAGTGCGGCCTGCGCCGTCAGGATTTCGGCAGGGGTTGCGGCTTGTCCAGGCACAGTCCCCAAAAATGGGATTGCGGCAGATCCAGCAAGTAACCGGCGGCGGGTCAATGGCATCATGGATCTCCTGTAAAAAGCATCTTCCCTTATCCTGCGGCCAACCCGCGCCGGGTCAAGTCGCGATTGCGTGTAATGTACGGGATTCGGTTGCCGCCCCGATCCGGCATTGCTAGCGTGCAGATCATGAAAACAGCTCTTCTGACACACGCCGACTGCCTGTCCCATGTCACGCCCACCGGCCACCCCGAGCGGGTTGCCAGGTTGGAGCACGTCCTGCACGCGTTGGAGCCTTTGGATCTGACCCGCGTGACCGCGCCCTTGGCCGCCGAGGATGACATCCTGCGTGTCCACCCGAAATCCCATCTTGAGGAACTGCGCCGCACCCTGCCAGCGGATGGATATTACCAGATCGATGGCGATACCTTTACTTCGCCCGGCTCACTGGATGCGGCGTTCCGCGCCGCCGGGGCCTGCGTGAAAGCCGTCGATATGGTGCTGGGCGGCGAAGCCCCGAATGCGTTCTGCGCAATTCGCCCACCGGGGCACCACGCGGAAACCGACACCGCCATGGGCTTTTGTCTGTTTGGTAATGCGGCGCTCGCGGCGAAACACGCGTTGGATCATCACGGCCTGTCCCGCGTCGCCGTGGTCGATTTCGACGTGCACCATGGCAACGGCACGCAAGACTTGTTGTGGGACGATGCCCGCGCGTTGACCATCACCAGCCAGCAAATGCCACTTTGGCCTGGCACCGGGCGCGCCGATGAAACCGGCGTGCATGGCAACGTGCTGAACATCCCGTTGGGCCCCGACACCGGTGGGGCCGAAATGCGCAGTGCATGGCGCGATCAGGCATTCCCCCGCCTGCGCAGCTTCCGGCCCGAGTTGATCATCATTTCAGCCGGGTTCGACGCACATCAGGACGATCCGCTGGCCCAGCTGAACTGGAGCACCGAAGATTTCGCCTGGATCACCGCCGAATTGTGCAAGATTGCCGACGAGGTTTGTGACGGTCGCGTGGTCTCGACTTTAGAAGGCGGATATGATCTGACCGCGCTAGCTGCCTCGGCGAAGGCACATGTGGAAGAACTGATAAAGGCCGCGACATGACCGACACGCCCGTGAACGAAATGACCTTCGAACAGGCCATGAAAGAGCTGGAAACCGTGGTGGATCAGCTTGAGCGTGGCGACGTCGCGCTGGATGCGTCGATCAACCTTTACGAACGCGGTGCGGCGCTAAAGAAACGCTGCGAAGACGAACTGAAGCGCGCTGAAGAAAAGGTCGCCGCAATCACGCTGGATGGCGACGGCACCGCTACGGGCACGACTCCTGTCGAAGGCATGTGAATGTTCGCCCAAAGGCTGACCGAAGACGGGGGGCTGATTGTCACCCATTTTGATACTGTTTTCAACCGGCTCGATGACCTTCCGGTGACCCGCGCCATGGCCTATGCCACCACCGGGGGAAAACGCCTGCGCGGTTTTCTGGTATTGGAAAGCGCGCGGCTGCATGACGTGGCGCCAGCCACCGCCATCTGGCCCGCCTGCGCCATCGAAGCGTTGCACGCCTATTCTTTGGTGCATGACGATCTGCCTTGTATGGATGATGACGACCTGCGGCGGGGGCGCCCGACGGTGCACGTTGCATTCGACGAAACCACCGCCGTTTTGGCCGGGGATGCGTTGCAGACGCTGGCCTTTGAGCTGGCGGCCCATCCCGACTGCGGCCCGGCTCAGGTCCGTGCCGATCTGGCATTGAGCCTTGCGCAGGCCAGCGGGGCCCAGGGCATGGTGCTGGGGCAAGCATTGGATATTGCCGCTGAAAGCACTGACACGCCGCTGACGTTGGAGCAGATCACCCACCTGCAAGCGGGCAAAACCGGAGCGCTGATCACGTGGTCGGCCTGCGCCGGGGCTGTTCTGGCGCAGGCCGAACCCGAGCCCCTGCGCCAATACGCCCAGGCATTGGGCCTTGCTTTCCAGATCGCTGACGACATCTTGGATGAAGAAGGTGACGCTGAAAAAGCCGGCAAACGCCTGCGCAAGGATGCCGATGCCGGCAAAGCGACGTTTGTGTCGTTGTTGGGGTTGGAGGCTGCTAAATCCCGGGCCGCAGACCTTGTCGATCAGGCGTGTACCGCAGTTGATGTTTACGGTGATCGCGCCGAAACCTTGCGGGATGCCGCCCGCTTCGTTATCTCGCGCGAAAGCTAACCCTGCTGCCGCAAGGAGGCGCAGATGCCAATCCGACCCGAGACCCCGCTGCTGGACCAGATCAACCGCCCTGCGGATATGAAAGGTCTGTCCGATGCTAAACTGACTCAGCTGGCACAAGAATTGCGGGCCGAAACCATCTCCGCCGTGTCGGTCACCGGGGGCCATCTGGGCGCTGGGCTGGGCGTCGTCGAACTGACCGTGGCGTTGCATGCGGTCTTCGACACACCGCGCGACAAGGTGGTTTGGGACGTTGGGCATCAATGCTATCCGCACAAGATCCTGACCGGGCGACGCGACCGCATCCGCACGCTCCGCCAGAAAGGCGGGCTGAGCGGGTTCACCAAACGCAGTGAATCGCCCTACGATCCGTTCGGGGCGGCCCATAGTTCAACCTCGATTTCGGCCGCGTTGGGCTTTGCGGTGGCGCGCGATCTGGGCGGTGTGACCCCTGAGGGTCTGGGCGACGCTATCGCCGTCATCGGCGATGGGTCGATGAGCGCGGGCATGGCGTTCGAAGCGATGAACAACGCAGGCCATTTGAAAAAGCGGCTGATTGTGATCCTGAACGACAACGAGATGTCGATTGCCCCGCCGGTTGGTGCGCTGTCGTCCTATCTGTCGCGCCTGTATGCCGAAGAGCCGTTTCAAGAGTTCAAAGCCGCTGCCAAAGGCGCGGTGTCGCTGCTGCCTGAACCGTTCCGCGAAGGCGCCAAACGCGCCAAGGAAATGCTGAAAGGCATGGCCGTGGGCGGGACGCTGTTCGAAGAACTCGGGTTTTCCTATCTTGGACCTATCGATGGGCACGACATGTACCAGTTGTTGCCGGTGTTGCGCACGGTCAAGGCCCGGGCGACTGGTCCGATCCTGATCCATGTGCTGACCAAGAAGGGTAAAGGCTATGCTCCGGCCGAAGCCGCCCGCGACAAAGGCCACGCCACGGCCAAGTTCGATGTTGTGACGGGCGAGCAGACGAAAACACCCTCAAACGCGCCGTCCTATACGTCGGTCTTTGGGAAAACACTGGTCGATTTGGCCGCCGCTGATGACAAGATCGTCGCTGTCACTGCGGCCATGCCCGATGGGACGGGCCTGAATTTGATGGCGGAACGCTATCCGTCACGCTGTTTCGACGTCAGCATCGCCGAACAGCACGGCGTAACTTTTTGCGCTGCATTGGCGGCGGGCGGGATGAAGCCGTTCTGTACGATGTATTCGACCTTTTTGCAGCGTGGCTATGATCAGGTTGTGCATGATGTAGCGATCCAGCGGCTGCCGGTGCGTTTTGCCATCGACCGTGCCGGATTGGTCGGGGCCGACGGCGCAACCCATGCCGGGGCATTCGACGTTGCCTATCTGTCCAACTTGCCGGGCATGGTGGTGATGGCCGCCGCTGATGAGGCTGAACTGGCCCGCATGGTGACGACCGCCGCCGCCCATGACGATGGCCCCATCGCGTTCCGCTATCCGCGAGGCGAAGGGGTCGGGGTCGAGATCCCTGAAAACCCGGAACCTTTGGAGATCGGCAAAGGCCGCATGGTCCGCAAAGGATCAGGTGTGGCGATCTTATCTTTTGGCACGCGCCTTGCAGAAGTTCAGAAAGCCGCCGAGGCGTTGAGCGCGCGGGGTATTTCCCCGACCATCGCAGATGCCCGTTTTGCCAAACCGCTGGACCGCGACCTGATCCTGTCTCTGGCGGCCGAGCACGACGCGCTGATCACCATCGAAGAGGGTGCGATTGGCGGCTTTGGCAGCCACGTTGCCCAGTTGCTGGCAGACGAAGGCGTTTTCGATCGTGGATTGAAATATCGCTCGATGGTGCTGCCCGACATCTTCATCGATCAATCCAGCCCGGATGACATGTACGCCATTGCAGGTATGAATGCCGAGCAGATCGAAGCAAAAGTGCTGGACGTTCTGGGGGTGGCCTCGCTCACCGACAAACGCGCCTGAGGTAGGGGCTCCCGCGCATCTCCCAGGCCTGACGGCCCGTCCTCTGGTTGGGCCGGGCGCCGCGCTGGCGCGCGGCGCGGTCGTTTGCCTTGGCAGGGCGGATCTCAGATCAGCCAGAGCAGGATCCCGGCCAGGCCGCCGGCCATCAGGTATCCCAACAGGACGTAGAGCCCGTCATGCGTCAGCAGGCCGAAGGCCAGAAGTGCGACGGCTCCGGCCCCGATAGACGTGACCATCGGCAAAAGTTCTAGTGCGGGCCAGAGGATCGGGATTATCATACACAGCAGAAACGCCACGCCGCGCGCCGGGCCTGTGGTCAGCCCACGCAGCCGTGGGTGGGAATGGCGGTCGATCCAGGCGCCCGGTTTGCGCAGCCAAGAAACTGCCTTGCGGAACCGGTCGGCATTGACCCGACGGCGCAGGATGAACCCGGGCAGCCACAACTGCTGGCGTCCGATGACGCCCTGCACGCTGATCATCACCATCAGGATCGCCGATAGCGTTGGCACGCCTGGGATGCCCGACAGGGGCGACACCAACAGCACCGCAAAGGCCAGAATGATCGGTGTATAGCTGCGTTCACCGATCTGGTTCAGGATGTCGCGTGTGCTGACATGTGGGCCGCTTGCGGCATTTTCCAACGCATCCAGCAAGTCGCCCAGGCTGGATGGGGCCGGGGGATCATCGTCGGTCATTCCTGCTCCAGCAGGGCTGCCAGACCGGTGCGATAGTCGGGATAAAGCAGACGCACACCCAGATCCGACTTGATCCGGTCATTCCACACCCGCTTGCTTTCACCATAAAAACTGCGCGCCATCGGCGTCATCTCGGCCGTTTCAAACGGGATCTCGGGCGGCACTGGAAGGCCCAGCAGTTCAGCTGCCAGGGCGATGACGTCCTGCGGCGGGGCGGGCAGGTCGTCGCAAACGTTATAGGCCGCGCCCGGTTCGGGATGCAGCATCGAGGCGTCCAGCACCTGCGCGATATCCTCGACATGGGTGCGGGAAAACACCTGACCGGGCTTGATGATCCGGCGCGCGGTGCCTGCGCGCACCTTGGCAAACGGCCCGCGCCCGGGCCCATAGATCCCGGCCAGTCGGAACACATGCAGGGGCAAGTTCGGGATTGCTCCCCATGCCTGTTCGGCGGCGACCCGCCATTCGCCGCGTCGGCTGGCAGGGGTCAGGGGCGTGGTTTCATCAACCCAACTGCCCTGATGATCGCCATAAACGGCCGTGGTTGACAGATATCCGACCCAGTCCAACCGATCAGCATTGGCGGCGATCCGGTCGCCCAGAATGGCCAGAACCGGGTCCCCATCAGCGGTGGGCCCAGCCGAGACCAACAAATGCGATGCCTGATCCAGCGGGAGATCACCCAACGCATCGGGCCACAAAACCGGCTCGACCCCGGCCATCCGCATCGCGTCAGCCTTGTCGGCAGACCGTGTGGTGCCAATGATCCGCCAGCCCCGCGGAAGTAGCCGTTTCGCCAGCGCCTGGGCAGAATACCCATGCCCGAATGAGATCAAAACCTTGTCCATGCAGACTACATGATCTGCACGCATCGCGGATGCAAGACCACAGACCGCTTGATCCGAATCGCTTCCGGTGGGTTTGATGGGGCATGACAACCGACAAACCCGATCTTGAAACCGCCTATGCGCTGGACACACCCGATGATTCTCGCCGGCTCTATGCCGAGTGGGCCGGGGATTATGACCAGACCTTTGCCGCGCGTGAGGACTATCAACTGCATATCCACACCGCGCGCGCTTTTGTCGGCGCGGGCGGGCAGGGACCGGTTCTGGATGTCGGCGCGGGCACCGGGCTTTGCGGTGCGGTGTTAAGCGATTTGGGTGTTGGCCCGATTGATGCCACGGATATCAGCGCCGAAATGCTGGATCAGGCGATGCGCAAAGACATCTATCGCGACGCGATCGAGGCCGATCTGAACGAAGGTATCCCAGTGCTACCGGAAAGCTATGCTGGCATCGTATCCTCGGGCACCTTCACCACCGGGCACGTCGGGCCGGATGCCATCGACGGGCTTTTGCGCATTTCCCGGTCGGGGGCGCAATTTGCCTTGTCGATCAACGCGCGCCATTTCGACTCTGCTGGATTCAGGGCCAAGTTTGACGCTCTGAAGAAGGGCAAGATCCACAACCTGACACTGTCCGAAACGCGGATTTATGGTGATCTTGCTGCTGGAGAGCACAAGGATGATCAGGCACTGATTGTCCTGTTCGAAAAGGTTTAGAGGCTGGAAATCCTGTAACTGTCTTGCTGCTTGTGTCTGAGGCGACGACTGCAAAGCAGTCAGCTGTTGCCTGCCGTCATTGAAGCGTCGCTGACCCGTTCCGGGCCGCCTGATTAAAGACCGCCTGATCTGCTTCTGTATAGCCTTCCAGTGGCTGGTTTTTGTCTGCATCCACATTGGGCAAGTTGATGGTATGGCACGCGCCGCACAATTCGGCCTCTTTGACACAATCGTCGTAGATTGGCGTGACGCCCATCGCATTCTGCATAGGTTTCTGCCGCACGCCGTCGAAAGGTCCGATCAGACGATCCGCCTGAGTCAGCCGGTAAGCGCCCGTCGTGCCGTTCATCAGATAGGTGTCGAGTGTATTATAGTCCGGTTGCCCTTCGGCGCGCTATGGCGGGGCGATATGGTGGCAGACCGCGCAAGAGATGCCTTCGCGGGCGAGGTTGCCATACTGATGATATGGATAAGTGCCGTTAGCTTTCTGCGCCTCTTCTTCGGCTTCGGTCAGGGGCGCATGCAAAAGTGTGTATGCCACTTTGAAACCATTGGGGTCCAAGCCGGCATCCGGGTTGGCATGGGCGTCAATCGCATGCTTTTTTGCGCCATTGCCCCATTGCCCCATTGCCCCAGCCCGCCATGACAGCCGATGCAATTGTCTGACGTCAGAAAATGCTGCGGTCCGTCGGGGCGGGCTGGGGCATGATCAAGCCATTCGCTGGGCAGCGTCTGCACATCCTCGGGGGGATTGCGATGCCATCCATGGGCGGAAACATAGCCGTCAAAACCGGGTTCACATGCGTCGGTGACGGCGCTGCCTTTGCATTGGAGTCCGCAAGTGCGGTTTCGTCGTGGAAAAGTCCTGGATCAACGCGGCTTCGCCTTTGCCCATCCCCGGGCGCTGCACTGTGGGCAGGTTGAATGGGCCGGGGGGAAAGGCATCCATGTCACGCCAGCTTTCGTCGGCTCGGAAAATCAACGGTTCAACGGGGAAGCCTTCGATGTTTTCGAGGGTGGAAAAGATCAGTTCTTCGGCGGCAGAGGCATGGCACCGCATGCACATGACATCGCCTGCCTGCCCGGACGGAGGTGAAAATGGCGCGTCGATATTGTCCACGGCGGCTGATTGTCCGACCGATACAAAGAACCAGCTCCCATGAGACGAAGCACTGCCTTTGACCATAACTGTCCAGTTCAAGCCACGGATCGTACGAAGAAAGCCAAGCATCTCTGTCTCGACCTGTGCAGGGTCATCAGGATACTTGGCTTCCAGAGTTTGCTGATACTCAACATAGCGCGCGGTCGGAGGGGACGCCATTTCCTTGACCACCATCGCACCGTCGGGAATGGGGCCCTTTCTTTCGGCTTTCAGCCAGGCCAGGATCTGGGGTGCATAATAGATCCGCACGGCAGGATGAACACCGTAAGACGTGTCAAGAATGAACGGCCCCGTATCGCGCCAGCTTTTGTCGCGTATCCAGTCGTCTGTCGCGAACGTGCGGGCAGCGATGAAAGGGTAAAGCTGAGCCTCATAATCCAGAAGCGGGAGTGCCGAGGGAAGCGGCAGATTGGCGCTTTCGGATTGCACCAAGGTGGCTCCTGCAAACGTAAGTGCCAGGAGGGCGGCGAGGGCGCTTTTGCGGAGCAGGTAGCAATTCCCCGTTAGCCAAATATGCGTCAACAATGCAATTTAGAGTTGTATCTGGCAAGTTTCTGGTGGGTATTGCGGCTTCTGCCCGCGGCACATCTAATTTCGCGCTTGACCCAACTGTGCATCATTTCGGTGCGGTCTAAGACCCTGTATCCGCAAGGCCTGTTTGGCCGGTCTTCTGCCGTCTTTCACGATGTGCAATGAACAGGCCAGCTGAGAAAATGACCATCGCTCCGATCCATGTCAGAGCGTCAGGAAATTCGCCAAAGAACCATGCACCCAGAATGGTTGTCCAGATCAGTTTCAGAAAATCCAGCGGTAACACAGCCGTCGGGTCAGTTTCCTTGAATGACTGGCTTAAAGTGACCTGAGCGATTGATCCGCACAGACCAATAAACGCCAGCCATATCAAATTCCAAACCGTCGGAGTCTGCCAGACCCAAAGCGCGGGGCCGACCGAAAAAGAGCACAGGAAAATCCCCATCCAGGCGACAATTGCCACGCTGCTTTCTGTCCGCGACAAAATTTTAATGAGGATCATTGCCACCGCCCAAAGTGCTGCCGCACCCGCAGCCAGAAGGGCACCGGGTTCAAGCGTTACAAAGCCCGGGCGCAGGATGATAAGCACGCCCAGAAATCCGAAAAGAATAGCGATCCAGCGATACAGTCTGAACCGTTCCCCCAGAAAGACGACGCTGAGGACAGCAGCGAAAATCGGCGCTGCGAAGCTCAGCGCGGTGACCTTTGCCAGCGGCGTGATCGAGAGGGCGGTAAAGAACATCAGCATCGCGCAGATGTTGATCAAACCACGCAGGGCGTGCAGGCCGATACGTCGGGTACGCATTTGTGCGAAGCCCGCTCCAACCAGTAAGGGCACAAGAAAAGCCAGTCCAAAGAGGTTTCGAAAGAACGCGATTTGAAACGGTGGCAGTTCTGCCGAGACGAAGCGAACGGACGCATGCATTATGGCAAAGGCTACGGTCGACATACACATCAGCACGACACCACGCATCACGGGCGTTTGTCTGCTCCACATGTGCAGAGCCGCGTGTTTGCCCGATGCGTATCTATCCGACATTGCATGTTTCCCCTCGCAAAGGTCTTTGACACGTCTGATGCCAAGGCCTCTGCCATATCTTGGATAACCTTAACCTGTTCAGCAGGTCCAGTCATAGGTCAAGCCCGTGTTGCGTGCGGGTGCGTTCAGAGGGGCGTTAGTGCCGCCGCAATCAGGGCTTTCCTTTCAACATCGTTTCGACCAGCTTTTGGACCCGCAAAGCTTCGTGAGGTGTTGCAAGGCGGTTCGGTTGTCCCGCGATGCACAACAGAAGGTCGTCCAGTTGTGCTTTCAGACTGTTCGCCCGCGGATCTGTGGGCCGTGCTGCAAGCTCGTCAAATGGGCCACCGTGCGAAACAGCGTCGATGTAGAATTCGGAGATACGCCGACTGGCAGCTTCTCCTTTGATCGTAAGTTCCTGGCGATCCGGTTGAGCCCCGCCAACGCTGGCCATGACAGTTACCGGCAACCCATCTGCGTTCTCAAGCCGGGCAAGCATTTGTGTTTCGCAAAGCGCTGGATCCGTCGGATAAGACGGGCGCGCCCAGACCACCGAAAGCGGGCCGAGGATGCGTTCAGAAAAGAACAGGAAGTGTGAAATCACTTCCCGTGTCAGACCACCCTCGTCACGAAACCGAAGCCAATCCGCCGTCTTTTGCCAAGCGCGGGGCCAGGCCGCATAGGTGACGACGATGTCGGCCCCGACCAGATTTCCCAACCCGCCCGATTGGGCCGCGTCAGCCACTCCGGTCAGGGCACTTCCTGCAGCTTGGGTGAAATTGACCGCAGCCGGAACACCATGCGCGGCGAGACCCGCGACGAGCTCTTCGCTTTGCGAGATGTCCACGCCCAGCGGCTTTTCCAGGAAGACGGCCTTGCCAGCGGCGGCCGCCTCCAAAGCATAGGCTTTGCGCGGCACAGGCGGGCAGGCAAGGTAAACAAGATCCGCAGCTGCGATAGCCGCTTGTGGCGAGGCGGTGACCCGGGCGTCCGGTGCCACGCCCGCCGCAGCGCGACAAGCCTCGGCGTCGGGGTCCCACAGGGCGACAGGCGTATAGCCGGGATGCAGCACCATATGCTCAAGCAACCTGCGTCCCATGATTCCAAGGCCAATAACTGCCACTGATACGGTCATCCGTTTTGTCCTTCATTTAATCCGCTTGCGGGTTTAGCAAATTGGTTTCCATCATCATGTGAACGCCTTTGTTTCCGTTGACAGTCTGCGTGATCCGCAGATCCCCGGCGAGCGAACACAGCATATAGGCGTCTTCCCGGCTTAACCCGGTCCGTGCGACAATCCACGCGATCATGTCCCTCAACGCCATTTCGGCACACCGATCAAGGTCTTCGTGCATTCCCATCGTGATAAGATGTGTCGGAGTTTCTGCCCGGGGGTAATCCCAGTCCAGATCATCGCGCAGTACCAGCTTGAAGGTGCCTTCCAGTGCGGTCTCGATGGCTGTAACACAGACTTCACCGTCCCCTTGGGCTCCGTGCCCGTCGCCGCAGGAAAACAGCGCACCCTCGGCGAAGACTGGCAGGTACAGCGTAGACCCGGCGCCCAGTTCCTTGTTGTCGAGATTACCGCCATGTGCTCGGGGCTGGATTGTCGAAATACGTCCCCAATTCTGCGGCGGCGCAACACCCATGACGCCAAAGAACGGCTTCAAGGGTAACTCCAGCCCCCAGGAAAGTCGCGCGGTCATGGCTTTGAGGTCAAGCGGAATGATCTCGGTTCGGGCGGTCGTGAACTCCCCCGGCAACGTCCCGGACAGCGGACGGATAATGTTCCAACCCCAGTTCTGGCGCAGCTTCACGCCGATGATCTGAACCTCAAGCACATGCCCCGGCTTGGCCCCGGCAATCGCAACAGGGCCGGTCAGGATATGCCCTGGCAACTGGCGCTCGGAACGGTCATGAATATCAAGAAGCTCTGCGGGAATGTCGAACCCGCCATCTTGTGGTGGTAATTGATCTGGCCCCCCGGAAACTGTTTCGATGACCACTGTATCGCCGCTTTGAACTTCTACGACAGGCTGCATCGCGGCATCAAAGAAACCCCAGGCACAGGTTTCGGGGCTGGACTTCAAATGGGTTGTCATATTGGTTTTCTTGTCCTCACAAAAACCGGAAGCCGAAGATTTCTTTTAGTCCGGACAGAACCAGTGTGGGCAAGGCCGCGATGCTGGCGCATCCGATCAGCGTGTAGCCGGACAGGCTGGTGGTGCCGAGCACGAAATGCCCCAGTGGCGTGAACACGGCTATGGCGGAGAGGCACAGTGACAGCGCCACGGCCATCAGCAGCTTCGGGTTTCCGATCGGAGATTTGCGAAACAGGGTCGAGGTTGATCGCGCATCGAACACGTGCCAGATCTGGGCAAACATCAACGTCACAAAGGCCATGGTCTGGGCGGCCTGCAGGTCCAACCCTTGCGTCAATGCCGTGCTGAAGACGTAGAAGGTCACGCCACCCACAGCCAGTCCGCGCAACAGGATCCGTTCTTTCATCCCGCCGGCAAAAATGTCTTCGTCCCTATGTCTGGGCTTGCGCTGCATGACATCGTCTTCAGCTTCCTCAAACCCCAACGCCAAGGCAGGAATACCGTCGGACACCAGATTGACCCAGAGGATCATCAATGGCGTCAATGGCATCAAAGGGTCAGACCCCATAAGGATAAAGGCGAACAGGATCGTCGACACTTCGGCCACGTTCGCGGTCAGGGCCTGGCGCACGAACTTGAGCAGGTTGTCATAGATCCGGCGTCCTTCCCGCACGGCTTTGACAATGGTCGAAAAATTGTCGTCCAGCAAAATCAGGGCGGCACTGTCTTTGGCCACAGAGGTGCCCGTGATGCCCATCGCGATGCCAATGTCGGCTGTCCGAAGGGCCGGGGCATCGTTGACGCCATCTCCGGTCATCGCGGCGACTTCGCCCCGGCGTTGCAGTGCGCTCACAATGCGCAGTTTGTGTTCGGGGGTCACGCGGGCAAAGACGGCTGCGTGGTCAACCACCTGTTCAAGATCGTCTTCCGTCATCAGGTCCAGCTCTGAGCCCGTATGAACGGTCTGATCGTCCCGTGTCTTGATGCCGATCTGTTCGGCGATGGCTTGCGCGGTCACGGCGTGGTCGCCGGTGATCATGACGGTGCGGATGCCAGCTTCGGTTGCGTCTGCAACGGCGACTTTCACCTCGGGACGCGGTGGATCCATAATACCGTGGATCCCGATCAGGATGATGTTCTGTTCCGGGTTGTTCGGATCGAATGTGCCGTCATCGGTTTGTCGGTAAGCCACAGCCAGTGTGCGCAGGGCTTTGCTGCCAAAGTCGTCGATGACGGCCTCGATCTGGGCGCGGCGGTCATCTGTCAGGTCGTGCTGTTCGCCGTTGATCCAGACACCTTTGGCGCGGGCCAGGATGACATCCGGCGCGCCTTTGGCGACAAGGAAATTCTCACCCGCTGGCAGTTTGACATGAAGGCTCATCATCTTGCGGGTGCTGTCGAACGGAAACGTCTGAAGCGTTGCGACCTTTTTTTCGTGCAACCGTTGCCGTGACAATCCGACCTTGGCTGCCGCGACGACCAGCGCCCCTTCTGTCGGGTTGCCCTGAACACCGGGCCGACCATCCATTTCGGTCAGTTCAGCATCGTTGCAATAGGCCGAGATGTTGAGCATCTGGCGCAGATCGAACTCTTTACGGATATTGGCCGCGTTGCCGTCCGGGTCGATGAACTCGCCATTTGGATCAAACCCCTCGCCAGTAACGGTCCAGACCTTTCCACCGGCCCAAAGCCGCATCACCTGCATCTGGTTCTGGGTCAGCGTCCCGGTCTTGTCCGAACAGATCACCGACGTTGTGCCCAGCGTTTCGACTGAACTTAACCGTCGTGCCAACGCGTTGTTCTGGGCCATGCGTTGCGACCCGAGCGTCAGCACGATGGTCACCACTGTCGGCAGACCTTCCGGGATGGCCGCAACCGACAAAGAGATACCGGTATTCAGCATCTCGGTCAGGTCCATGCCCTGAAATACGCCGATGCCAATGACCACGGCAACAACTGCCAAAGCGGCCCCGATCAGTATCTTGGAAAGGTGTTCGATCCTTTGTTGCAGCGGTGTCTTGGGTTCTTCCGCCGTGGCCATCAGGTGCGCGATATGGCCCACTTCGGTCTTCATGCCTGTGGCCGTCACGATCCCCAGCCCTGTACCGTTTGTGACCTTTGTGCTCATGAAACCCATGTTCAGGCGGTCGGCCAGCGTTACGTCCTCGGCCTGGATTGCCAGAGTGTGTTTGTCGACTGGTTCGGACTCGCCGGTGAGCGCGGCTTCGTCGATTTGCAGACTGTTGGCTTCGCCGAACCGGACATCCGCAGCAAGAATATCGCCAGCTTTGCACCGGATGATGTCGCCCGGCACAATATCGGTAGCCGGGATCTCTTGCCACGGGCCATCCCGTCGTACGAAGGCCAGCGGAGCAGCCATGTCCTTAAGTGCAGCCAACGATTGCGCTGCCCGGTTTTCCTGCAAAAAGCTGATCAGTGCGTTGATGATAACAATCACCAGGATTGCGACCGCATCGACGATATGGCCGGTATACCCCGAGATCAGGGCACCAATGATCAGGATAACCAGAAGCGGATTGCGGAATTGGTTCAGGAACAACATGAAGGGCGACACACTGGCGGACTCGGTCAGGCGGTTCTGCCCGACGCGCTGCAAGACAGACGTGGCGGCAACTGCCGTCAGGCCCGTTTCAAGAGATGTATTCAGATCCGCGGCGACGACTTCTGCCGATTGCATCCAGGGAGCGTCGCCAGACTGTGTTTCGCTAGCATTTTGGTGAGGGTCCGTACTCATCACATTCTCCCATAGGTCTGGCTGTATCTGCCGGGCATCTGTTACAGCGTTATCAAATCGACCGTATCAGGATCGATCGTCGTGCCTTTTTCCCCGCGCAAAGCATCCGGAATGTCAGCCAACGCACAGATAACGGCGGGTTTGCCGGTTGCGCGTGCAAAATCCTGTGCTGACTTGACCTTTGGCCCCATCGAACCGGCAGGGAAGTCGTAGTTGTCCATCTGATCGGGGGACGCACGTCGGATAGCCAACTGGTCAAGCGTACCCCAGTCGATGTAAACGGAGTCCGTATCTGTTGCGACGACAAACGCATCAGCCTCGATTTCGCGCGCCAACATCGACGAACAATGGTCTTTGTCGATTACGCATTCGACACCTTCCAGATTTCCTTCGGAATCGTACATTGTCGGGATGCCACCCCCGCCGGCAGCAATCACGATCGAGCCTTTGTCGAGAAGCCAACGGATGGGGCGGACCTGAAAGATACGCTTGGGGGCAGGCGATGGCACCACACGGCGCCACATGTCGCCATCCTGTTTGACGACCCATCCCTTTTCGGTGGCATTGGCTTTGGCGTCTGCTTCGGTATACACTGGCCCGATAAACTTGGTCGGATCGGCAAAGGCTGCATCCTTCGGATCGACCTCGACCATGGTCAGAACCGTGGCCAACGGTTTGTCGAACGGCAAAAGATTACCCATCTCCTGCTCGATCATGTAACCGATCATACCCATGGTTTCCCCAACCAGCACATCCAGCGGGTATTCGTCGACGGCTGTATAAGCGGCCTCCTGCAATGCCAGAAGGCCAACCTGCGGACCGTTGCCATGGGTAATGACCAGATCATTCTCCATCGCCAACGGGGCCAGCGTTGCAGCCGCAATCCGTACGTTTCCACGTTGGTTGTCCGCAGTCATTGCCTGCCCGCGGCGTAACAACGCGTTGCCGCCCAAAGCCACCACGATGCGCATGGCTCAGTTCCCTAACGTGGCCACGAGGATCGCCTTGATCGTGTGCAACCGGTTTTCCGCCTGTTCGAACGCGATGTTCATATCGCTTTCGAATACCTCGTCCGTGACTTCCATTTCGGTAATCCCGAATTTTTCATGGATGTCCTTGCCGACCTGGGTGTCGGTGTTGTGGAATGCCGGTAGGCAATGCATGAACTTGACGGCCGGGTTTCCAGATCGCTTCATCAGATCCATGTTCACCTGATACGGCGACAGCAACTTGATCCGCTCGGCCCAGACCTCTTGCGGTTCCCCCATCGACACCCAGACATCGGTATGGATGAAATCAACGCCTTCGACAGCGGCCAGATCGTCAGTAATGGTGATGCGGGCGCCCGACTTTGCGGCGCGTTCCATGGCCAGATCGCGAACGTCGTCATGCGGCTGAGTCTGCTTGGGAGATATCATCCGAACGTCACACCCCATGATCGCCCCCAGCATCAAAAGCGAGTTGCCCATGTTCGAGTGGCAGTCGCCGGTATACGCATAAGCGATGTCGCGACGCGGTTTGTCGGCATGTTCAATCATTGTCATCATGTCGGCCAGCATCTGGGTCGGATGCCATTCGTCGGTCAGACCATTGTAAACCGGCACGCCGGCATAATCCGACAGTTCTTCAACCATATCCTGTCCGGCCCCGCGAAACTCGATACCGTCGAACATCCTGCCCAGAACACGGGCGGTATCTTTCATCGATTCCTTGTGGCCGATCTGCGACCCCGACGGATCCAGATAGGTGATGTTTGCGCCCTGATCGTAGGCGGCGACTTCAAAGGCACAGCGGGTCCGGGTCGATGTCTTTTCGAAGATCAGGCAAATGTTCTTGCCCTTCAGGGATTGCTGTTCGGAATGTGAGTATTTCGCCCGCTTCAGATCGCGTGCCAGATCCAGAAGGAACAGCATCTCGCGTTGGGTGAAGTCGGCGATTTTCAGAAAGCTGCGGCTGGAAAGGTTGAAAGCCATTGAAGTGTCTCCTGGAAAAATGAGTTCAGTAAACAGGGTCGCGCAGGATGGGGCAGGTCATGCAGTGGCCGCCGCCACGTCCGCGGCCCAGTTCCTGACCGCTGATCTCGATGACTTCGACGCCCGCGTCGCGCATTCTGTTGTTGGTAAAGGTGTTGCGTTCGTATCCGACGACAACGCCGGGTTCGAGAGCGACGACATTGTTGCCGTCATCCCATTGTTCCCGTTGGGATTGGAAATCGTTGCCACCTGTCGGGATAACGATCAGGTCGGACAAATCTTGCGCTTCTTTATAGACGTCAAAAATAGACCCGCTGTCCTTATGGGTGACTATGCCGCCGTCGTCGTCGGGGCGCAGGGAAAAGCATGTGATCGCCTCGGCGACTTCCATAAACGCCGTGACCTTGTCTTGTTCCAAACAGGTAAACACGGTGTCCAGATGCATCGCGGCGCGCGATTTTGGCATGGCGCAGGCCACCACGCGGGTTGCCCCGCCTCGGGCAAAAAGGCTTTGAGCAACCTGGGCCACCGCCTGCCGCGTGGTTCGTTCGCCCATTCCGATTAAGACTGTGCCATGCCCGATCGGCATCACATCGCCACCTTCGAGGCTGGCATTCTGGAAGTGTTCGTCGCTGTTTCCCCACCAGAATTCAAACTCGGCCTGCATGAACATCGGGTGAAATTTATACACCGCGCGCTGGAACAGAGTTTCGGGCTTGCGGGCAGGCCAGTACATCGGATTGCAGGTGACCCCGCCGTAAATCCAGCAAGACGGGTCGCGCTGGAACAGGGCGTTCGGAACAGCAGGCGAAAGAAATTCGCTGCCTGGCAACTCCTGTTTGACCAGTTCCGTCAGTTCGCCTGTTGGGACATCTTCGACGACGATGCCCCCCATTAGCTGCCGCGCCAAAGCGGCGCCGTCCAATTCACCCAGCCAGGGGCGCATGCCTTGTGCCATGCCGGGCCCGACCGAATTTGGGGTGATCAGTCGATCAAGCAGGAAGGCCCTTGTTTCAGGGGTCTGATCAATTGCCTCGGCCAACAGGTCCTGAATATCAAAAACCTCGACACCGCGTGCTTCCATGACTTGTACAAATTCTGCGTGATCCTTGCGGGCCTGTTCGACCCAAAGCACATCATCGAACAGCAGTTCCTCGCAGTTTCCCGGTGTCAGGCGATCATGTGCCAGCGACGGACGGGAAACCATGACCTTTCGCAGTTTTCCAACTTCGGAATGAACACCAAGTCTCATGGCCAACCTCTAATAGTTCTGTTTCACTTCATAATATCGGGTTTGTGTTGGGCGTGACCCGCACGGCCAACCCCGGCAACATCTCAGGACATGGCCGCCCCGACACTCAGAACAGCAACGATAATAACCGCAAGAACCAACAGCAGCGGTGCGATGAACTTTAGCCAGCGGTCATAGGACACCCGGCCAATCGCCAACCCGCCCATGACAACCGCAAAGGTCGGGTTGAACAGATTCACCCAGCCATTCGCCGATTGATACGCGGTTACGACCAGATCCCGCCCGACGCCTGCAAAATCGGCCAGCGGCGCCATGATCGGCATAGACAGGGTTGCCAGCCCGGAAGACGACGGCACCAGGAAAGACATCAGGATCTGGATGCCGAACATCGCATTGATGAACATGTATTCGCTCAGCCCCGACACGAGGCCCTCGGCACTGGCCAGGATTGTATCGGTGATCCTGCCAGCATCCATGATGACAACCACGCCGCGTGCCACCCCAATGATCAGCGCGACACCCAAAAGGTCGCGTGCGCCGTTGATGAAGGTTTCGACAAAGGTCGCTTCGTCCATGCGCGAGCCTTCGTCAAACTTGCCGACGCCCCAGACGACAATTGACATGGCAAGGAACAAGCCGGACATTTCGCCCATCCACCAATCCAATGCGACCACGCCATAGATCATGACGGCAAATGTCAGCCCAAACAGGATCAGAATGATGGAGCGGACGCGCGTGAAGTCGGGAAACTCACCATCCGTTGCATCAGCATGCTGCAGGAAATGTGCGCGGTTTTCGTCAGCCTGATCTGCGACAACTGACTTGGAGGGATCGGCTTTGATCTTGGTGGCGTATCGCATGACAAAGACGATCCCCGCAGCCATGCTGAGCGCCAACACGACAAACCGCAGAACGATCCCGTCGGTAAACGGGATACCCGCGCCCTGTGACGCCACGACCGTTGCAAAGGCGTTAAAGGTCGATCCCATCGTGCCAATGCCTGCCCCCAGCATGATCACAGCCACGCCGGTCAGCGCGTCATACCCGGCACGCATGAACACCGGGATGATCAGCGCGTAAAACGCCAGTGATTCCTCGGCCATGCCATAGCTGGTACCGCCAAGGCCGAAGACGATCATCAGGATCGGGATCATGAGGATCTCGCGGCCTTCAAGCTTGTGAAGCAGCCAGCCGATTCCCGCATCGATGGCACCTGTGCGGGTGACCACCATCAGGAAGCCGCCGATGATGAGAACAAACAGGGCGACATCAATGGCCGCACTGGACGAAGACCCCAGTAACCCCGGATCGTACATGCCCGCGATCGGGGCCAGCAGAACGGCGGTCAATCCCTGTGGATTGGCATCAACACGGTGGTAGCTGCCGGGAATCGGCGCTTCGCTTCCAAGCGCGTCGTTCATGGCGCGATCATATTCGCCTGCGGGTATGACCCATGTCATCAGCGCGACGAAGGCGATCAGCGCAAATAGAATTGTGAACGCGGTGGGGAACTTGAACTTGTTCATGAAATCAAATCCGTCCGGCAAGCACGAAGCACGAAATCATGTCCTGCCTCGACACAAGCCTTGCACCGCCACAGTTGTTTTGCAAGATTCGTTCCCGAGTGTCCGGGGCGCGGATGATCTGTACAGGGCCAACTGACCTTCCGGGTTAGGGTTGGTGCAAGTCCAGACACGTGACCGGCATCAGGAGAAAATCAAAGCCATGCTTTTGCATGCGATAGAGCAACTTGCGGACTGGATCGATTTCTTTGCAATCGGTCTACTGATCTTCGGATTGATCACCGCAATGACCCTTGCGTGCAGAGCAGCTTGGGCCGCAGAAAGCGGGTCGCGTCTGCACCTCTCAGCATCGATCCTGCGATCCTTCCGAATGACGTTGGGCCAGTGGATTCTCGTTGCGCTTGAAGTGCTGATCGTTTCCGACATCCTGCACAGCATCGCGCATCGCACGCTGGACCAATTGGCGTTTCTCGCGGGAACTGTCGTAATCCGCGTGATACTGGCCTTTTTCCTGGATCAGGAAGTCCGGCAATTAGAACGGTCGCAATTGGAACCCGACAGCACCCCCATCAAATCTGACAAGGGATAGCCAAGGACATGAGTGAACAGGCTAATTCGGACGAACAGAACAGACAGCCGGGCACAACGGCTGCATTGGTGCCGATTTTTGTGCTGATGATCCTTTTGGGGTTTGCCTATTATCTGTTCGAAGATGAGGCCGCCAGCGGCCCGAACCAGATCGCCTTGTTGTTCTCGGCCTTGGTCGCGGCGATGGTCGGGCGCAGATTTGGCTGGTCTTTCAAGGAAATGGGCGAAGCCGCAACCGAAAGTGTTACGACCGGAATTGGGGCCGTGTTTATCCTGTTGGCGGTCGGATCTCTGATCGGAACCTGGGCGATGAGCGGCACATTGATCGCCATGGTCTATTGGGGCCTTCAGGTGTTGTCGCCCGATTATTTCTATTTCACCGTGGTTCTTATCTGTGCGGTTGTTGCCCTTTGTGTCGGCAGTTCCTGGACAGTTGCCGGGACTCTTGGAATTGGCCTGATGGGGGTGTCCTTTCAGATGGGGCTGAACCCGGCCATCACGGCGGGCGCCATTATTTCGGGGTCCTATTTTGGCGACAAATCCTCGCCCTTGTCAGACGCGACCAACCTTGCCACGGCGGCAGCAGGGGCGGATCTTTATCAACACATCATCGAAACACTGTGGACCTCGGTACCCACGCTTGTGCTGACCCTGCTGTTCTTCTGGTTTCTGGGGCAGCCAAGTGACTTTGACGCTACGGACATGACTGCGGGCTTGAGGCAACATTTCAATGTGTCCTTTATCCCGTTTCTGCCGCTCGTTGTCGTATTGGTTTTGGCGATCCTTCGGTTCCCGCCGTTTTTGACTATTTTCGTCGGGGCATTGGCTGGTGGTATTGTGGCTGTCACCCTGTCGCCGGAAAACGTGCTGTCGCTCGCAGCGGATCCTGAGCTTCCTAATGGCCTTGGACTTCTCAAGGGAGTCTGGTCTGCGATGGCCAACGGGTATGTCTCGGACACCGGCGCGCCGGTTCTGGATCAGTTTCTAAGTCGCGGTGGTATGTCCAGCATGCTGGTCACGATCTGGCTGATCCTGACAGCGCTGGCGTTCGGCGGGATCATTGATCGGATCGGCGTTCTGGATCGGTTGATTGCCCCAATTCTTGCCGCAGCCAAGACCACCGGTCGCCTTGTGACATCGCTGGTTGTCGCGGCAATCAGCACCAATCTGCTGGCCTCGGATCAATACATTGCCATCGTCCTGCCAGGAAAGCTGTTTCAAAAGGCGTTCCGGAAAATGGGCCTCAGCCCCGTGGTTCTGTCACGCGCGGTCGGGGATTCAGCGACCGTGACCAGCGCGCTTGTTCCCTGGAACAGCTGTGGCGCCTACATGGCCGCAACACTTGGCGTGGCCACGATTTCCTATTTGCCATTTGCAATCTTCAATATTCTCAACCCGCTGATCACAATCACCTTCGCCTATGCCGGGTTTCGCATGATCCCGGCTGACGGGACCAATTTGGCAAAGACCTAAACGCCGTGACTGGGCGAGGTCAGAAGAAAAACGACAAAGTCGCTAGAATACGGCCGCCTTCAATGGCACTATGGATTGCGCGCAGATCAATCGCTGCAAAGTCCGTGATGCCCTTGGTCAGGCCGATATCTGCATAAACGGCATCCTCGCTCAGATCGCGCGAGCCAAAGTCAGATCCGACCCCACCGGACAAAACCATGTCCCAGGGCAGACCGCCAATTCCGCCGTGCAGATAGACGGTGGTGTAGTCAGCATAGACTTCGTGCCAGACCTTCAGGCCGACATGGCCGTCGTCAGAAAAGTCATAATTCGCATAGACATATGCCTCGCCATAGTCGGCCTTGTCGACGCGGTAAAAATACTGAACAAACCCGATATCAAGGTCTAGCTTACCGACCGACGGCCTGACGCCGACGCCGACGTCGTATTCGGTGTCATTCACACCGCCAAACCGTGCATTCGACGCAAAAAGGCTCAGATAAACCGAACCATAGGCAAATTCAATATAGGGCTGAATAGCCGGTCTGTCTTCGGTCTGAGTGAATCCTTTGGCCAAGTAATTTGACGTTATATCAATGCTATACGAGATTGCGATCTCTTGCGCGGCAAGAGGTGCCGGTCCCAGAAAACAAGCGGTTGCAGCCAGTCGGGCGACCCACCGCGTGTGCGAAGTCGGTTTGCGACAACGGCTGGCTGAGTTGTGTTTGAACGGCACAGCTTCATCTCCGGGCACTGAATTGGATACCTCAAAAGGATGCCTGTGATTTTACGGCATGGCAATGGGAGCGCTGTCTGGAAATGATCACGTTCCGGTTTCGCTGAGGACATAAAACGATCTGCCTGCGCGCTCACTATGGACCAAGCCGACCAATGCGATGTGCGAATGTGACTTGAAAAAATGCTAGTTGGGCTGCGTCAGCTTAGGGCAGGCCTAATCAAAGCTGACGCAGACTGTTCTTTTCCATACCCGGCCGCGTGGCACATTTAGGTCCAACCCAGATTGGGCGCACAGAGTCGCTGGCACCGACAATCATTCATTGGGGCCACCTGAAAGGGACACGAACATGTCAGTTGAGAAAGTAGATACGCTTGTTGTTGGTGCGGGTCAGGCCGGTATCGCGATGAGTGAGCACCTGACAAACAATGGCGTGTCCCATCTGGTTCTTGAACGCGAACGGATCGCCGAACGCTGGCGGACAGGACGCTGGGATTCACTGGTTGCCAACGGCCCGGCCTGGCATGATCGCTTTCCAAATCAGGAGTTCAAGGGCGTTGACCCGGATGGATTTCCCGACAAGGAATGCGTGGCAGATTACTTTGTTGATTATGTCAAAATGATCGACGCCCCCGTGCGGTGCGGGGTCGAGGTGTTAAGCGCGAAACGCAACGAAGGCCGCGCTGGATTTGTGGTCAAGACCTCGGACGGAACGATTGAGGCGCGCAATATTGTGGCCGCAACGGGTGCGTTTCAGCATCCGGTAATCCCGCCTCTTGTGCCTGAATCCGCAGACATAACGCAGATCCATTCGTTCAATTATCGCAATCCCGATCAGTTGCCCGACGGCGCGGTTCTGGTTGTCGGGGCCGGGTCATCCGGCGCGCAGATCGCAGATGAACTGATGCGGTCTGGTCGCAAAGTGTACCTGTCCGTCGGTCCGCATGACCGCCCGCCACGCAGCTATCGTGGGCGTGATTTCGTGTGGTGGCTGGGCGTTTTGGGCCTGTGGGATGTTGCAGCAATGAAGCCGGGCACCGAACACGTAACGATCTCGGTCAGCGGGGCTTATGGTGGCAAAACCATCGATTTCCGCAATCTGGCGTCCGAGGGTATGACACTTGTCGGTATGACCCAAAGCTATGAAGATGGCACAATGCACTTTGCCCCGGATCTGGCGCAAAACATCGCGGCGGGCGATGCCAATTACCTGTCGATGCTGAAAATGGCCGACGCTTATATCGATCGGAACGGGCTGGATTTGCCGGAAGAGCCCGCAGCCTGGGATTTGGGGCCAGCCCCCGAATGCGTGACGACCCCAATGCTGGATCTGGATTTGGCCAAGGCCGGTGTCAGCACGATCCTCTGGGCCACCGGATTTTCACAGGATTTCGACTGGCTTGAGGTCGACGCCTTTGATGATGCTGGAAAGCCCCGGCATCAGCGCGGTGTGTCGTCAGAGCCGGGTATCTATTTTCTCGGTCTGCCCTGGCAATCACGACGGGGGTCGACCTTTATCTGGGGGGTCTGGCATGATGCAAAACATGTGGCCGACCATATTGCCACCCAACGAATTTACCTATCCTATCGCAGTCCTGCCGATTGCGAAAAAACAGACGCCTGAAAGGACCCGAACACATGGCTAAAGACCTTGTCGACCCGGTTGATGAATTGCGCCAGAACACGGCGCAACCTTTTGAACGCGCCCATGCAATGCCGCCGTCCGTCTATACGTCTGATGCGTTCCTGAAGGAGGAACTGGAGCATGTTTTTTCCAAAGACTGGTTCTGCGTCGGGCGTTCGGATTCACTGGCCAATGCGGGCGATTACACGACCTGCGAACTGGCCGGCCAACCCATTCTGGTGATCCGCGATCGCGACGGCGAACTGCGCGCCCTGTCCAATGTCTGTTTGCACCGGATGTCGACCCTGTTGCACGGTCGCGGCACCGCCCGCTCGATTGTCTGCCCGTATCACGCCTGGACGTACAATCTGGACGGCTCCCTGCGCGGTGCGCCCGCGATGACCCTGAACGAGGGGTTCTGCAAAGATCAGTACCAGTTGCCCAAGGTTCGCTGTGAAGAATGGCTGGGTTGGGTTTTTGTCACCCTGAGCGAAGATGTACCCCCGGTGGCGACACAGCTGGCGCAGGTCGAAGACATGGTCGCCGGATACGATATGACCAACTATGCCGAGACGTTTTACGAAGAACACGTCTGGGACACCAATTGGAAGGTTCTGGCCGAGAACTTTATGGAAAGCTATCACCTGCCGGTCTGCCATGCGGGCACGATTGGAGGGTTGTCCAAGCTGGAAGATATGGTTTGCCCGCCGGGTTTGCCTGCCTTCAACTATCACACGATCCTCAAGGATGATCAGCTTCGCATTGCGATGGCGCATCCCAGCAATGACCGTCTGAAGGGCGAGGAGCGCCGCACGACCTTTTTGCTGGCAATCTATCCCAGCCTGATGATCACGCTCACGCCCGGTTATTTCTGGTACCTCAGTCTGCATCCCAAAGGTCCGGGGCAGGTCCATATCCGGTTTGGCGGTGGAATGTCGGATGACTATGCAGACGATGCCGATGCACAGAAGAATTTCGAGGCTCTCAAGACGCTGCTGGACGAAGTGAATGTTGAAGACCGCGGGTGCACGGAAAAGGTCTACAACGGCTTGTGTTCAGACCGTGCCGTTCCGGGGCATCTTAGCCATCTTGAACGTCCGAATTATGACTTTGCCCAGTATCTGATGGCCAAGATCGAACAAGGGCGCGCTGCTGCGTCGCTCTGACTTACCCGGACCACGAACAGGAGCCCAAATGGCCCATACTCGCCTTCGCAAATTTAACACCAGCGACACCTATCCTGAACAGAACCTCGATAATGATCTGTGTCAGGCCGTGGTCACTCAGGGCGGTAAAACAGTCTGGTTGCGCGGGCAGTGCCCGCAAAATCTGGACGATGCGGTTAATCTCGACAGCCATGATCCTGTCGAACAGACCCACAAGGTCATGCAGAACATCCAGCAGTTGATCGAAGAAGCGGGCGGGTCGATGGAGCATCTGGTCAAGGTCGTTGTCTATATCACGGACGTGCGCCACCGCGAAGCGGTGTACCGCACGATGGGCGAATACATCAAAGGCGTTCATCCGGTGTCGACCGGCTTGGTCGTGCAGGCACTGGCGCGTCCTGAATGGCTGGTCGAAATCGATGGCACCGCCGTGATTCCGGAGTGATACAATGACCTTTTCGCTTGTTGCACGCTGTCCCGAGACCGGGATGTTCGGGGTTGCCATCGCGTCTTCGTCACCAGCTGTTGCTGCCCGGTGTGCCTATGCCCGTGCCGGGGTGGGCGCCGTTGCATCCCAGAACGTGACGGACCCAACGCTGGGACCTTTGACATTGGATCTGATGCAGCAAGGGTTGAATGCGGGCGATGCCATTGCCCGCGTGAAAGAGTTGGGTAAGTTCATCGAATACCGGCAGGTGCTTGCGGTTGATGCGACCGGAAAAACGGCCATTCATTCAGGCCCTAACAGCCTTGGTATCTGGACGCAGGCCGAGGGCGCAGGCGTTGCTTCGGGCGGAAATCTTTTGGCGAATGATACCGTTCCGCAAGCCATCGTGGATGGGTTTCTGGCAAGTTCTGGCCACCTTGGCGACCGTTTGATTGCGGCCATGCGGTCCGGTCTGGCCGCAGGTGGTGAGGCTGGTCCGGTGCATTCAGCGGGCATGATGCTGGTCGATAAGGTGGCATGGCCAGTTGCCGATCTGCGCTGTGACTGGACCGAAGATTGCCCGATCAATGCGATTGCGACGGCTTGGGATGTCTATAAACCTCAGTTGGACGCCTACGTCCAGCGCGCGCTCGACCCGCGGGAAGCGCCGTCTTACGGTGTCCCCGGAGACGAATAAGCCGGGTCGGGGCTGTCATCACTCTTGCAGCGCAATGTCGCGCGCAGGATAAAGGCACATGGCGTTACGGTTCACCCTCAGGCAGTTGGAATACTTCGTTGCGGTTGGCGAAGAAGGTTCGATTGCGCAGGCCAGCGAACGGGTGAACGTGTCATCTCCATCGATCTCGGCGGCGATTTCGCAGCTTGAAAGTGAATTCAGCCTGCCGCTGTTCGTGCGAAAACATGCGCATGGGTTAAGCCTGACACAGGCCGGGCGGCAATTCCTGATCCAGGCCCAGCAGGTTCTGCGCGAGGCCGAGGCGCTGAACCGGCTGGCCGGCGACATATCCGGCAATGTGCAGGGGCCGCTGAACATCGGGTGTCTGCTGACCTTTGCACAGGTGTTGTTGCCGTCGATCCGCCGTCAGTTCGAACTGAAATACCCAGACACCCGGGTTCAGCAATTCGAGTTGGATCAGGTCGCGCTGATCGAACGTCTGCGGCGGGCCGAAATTGACGTCGCGCTATCCTATGATCTGGAGATCCCGCCAGATCTGGAGTTTACGCCTTTGCGCAGCCTGCCGCCCTACGCCATGGTGCCCGAGGGGCACCCCCTTGCGCGGTCCAACGGTGTCTCAGTTGAGGAGCTTTTGGACTATCCTATGGTTCTGTTGGATCTGCCGATCAGCAGTGACTATTTCTTGGGCTTCTTCAGTGCAATTGGGCGCAAGCCAAAAATCGTTGAACGCACACGCGACATGGCGGTCATGCGGTCGCTGGTTGCCAATGGTTTCGGCTATGCCATCGCCAATATCCGGCCCATTTCAGACCTGTCCCCGGATGGCCGAAAACTGTGCTTCATTCCGCTGAAAGGCGACCAACGCCCGATGCGGCTTGGGTTGATTATCCCCGAAGGTGCTCGCAACGTGCTGACCGTGAACGCCTTCATCGAACACGCACAAGAGGTTATTTCGGATTGGGGATATCCGGGCAAGGCCATCCCGCATTGAGCTTAACCAAGTCCTAAGCCATGCTTTCGCAACCATGACTTTAGCCTAACCGGGCAATCTGCGACGGTCTTTTTGGCAATTCGATCCCGGCAGGAGACTAAACATGCGCGATCCCCGCTATGATATCCTTTTTGAACCGATGGACATTGGCCCGCTGACGGCCAAGAACCGGTTTTATCAGGTGCCCCATTGCAATGGCGGAGGATATCGCGATCCCTCTGCTGCAGCCGCCATGCGTGGATCAAAGGCCGAAGGCGGCTGGGGTGTGATTTTCACCGAACAGACCGAGATGCACCACACCTCGGAAATCACGCCCTATATCGAGTTGCGTTTGTGGGAAGACAGGGACATCCCGCAACTGCGAAAGATGTCGGAACGGATGAAAGAATACGGCGCACTGGCGGGGATCCAACTGGCGTATTCGGGGGTGAACGGGCCGAACCTGTATACCAAGGAAGTTCCGCTTGCGGTCAGCGCGCAACCGATCCGCACGTTCACCAATGATCCGGTTCAGGCGCGTGCCTTGGACAAAAGAGACATCCGTGATCTGCGCCGTTGGTTCGTGAACGCGGCCAAACGCTCAAAAGGTGCCGGGTTTGATCTGATCTGTCTTTACGGGGCACATGGGTTCGGGATTTTCCAGCACTTCCTGTCCCGTGCCACCAACCACCGGACCGACGAGTACGGCGGCAGCCTCGAAAACCGGTCGCGCTTTGCGAACGAAGTGATTGGCGATATCCGTGACGCCGTTGGCGACACGATGGCGATCACAATGCGGGTCAGCCTGGACGAAACCGTCGGGGACCTTGGTTTTTCCAACGCCGAAGTGCGCGAATTCATCGAAATGAACCGCAATTTGCCCGATCTCTGGGATCTTGCGCAGGGGACCTGGGAAGACTGTTCCGGCCCATCCCGGTTCAAGGATGAAGCGGCGCAAGAGCTGTTGGTCAAGGGCATCCGCGACCTGACCGACAAACCTGTCGTCGGGGTTGGTCGCTTTACCAGCCCGGATGTGATGGCCCGGATGATCCGATCCGGGACGCTTGATTTCATTGGGTGCGCGCGGCCTTCCATCGCTGACCCGTTTCTGCCGAAAAAGATCGAAGAAGGCAGGACCGAGGATATTCGGGAATGCATCGGCTGCAACATCTGCATCACGGGTGACATGACCATGTCGATCAGCCGCTGTACCCAGAACCCGACCTTTATGGAGGAATGGCGCAAAGGCTGGCATCCGGAACGGATGAACGTCAAGGGCGACAGTTCAAACGTGTTGGTTGTGGGCGCCGGACCTGCCGGGCTGGAGGCGACGCGCGCCTTGGCTGAACGCGGATATGATGTTGCCTTGGCCGAGTCGGGGACCATTCTGGGCGGTCGCGTCGCCCGTGAACGGGTGCTGCCGGGGTTGTCGGCCTGGGGACGGGTTGCGGATTATCGCGCGTATCAGATCGGTCAGAAACCGAATGTCGAGACCTATTTTGACAGTCACTTGTCGGCGGATGAGGTGCTGGACTTCGGGTTTCAGAACGTCTGCATCGCGACTGGTGCCAACTGGCGTAGAGACGGTGTTTCGCGGCAGCATGTCGTGCCCTTTGCCACTGATCCGGGGATGCCGCTGTTCACGCCTGACGATCTGATGAATGGGACCGAGCCGTCTGGGCACGTCGTGATCTATGATGATGATCACTATTACATGGGCGGGGTGATGGCTGAACTTCTGGTGCAAAAGGGATGCACAGTCACACTGGTCACACCCGCGGCCTATGTCAGCGAATGGACAGTTAACACGTTGGAACAGCACGAAATTCACCGCCGTCTGGCGGGTATGGGCGTTCGGATTGAACTGAACCGGGGTGTCATTGGGATTGGAAGGGATCACGTTGAAACCAATTGCACGTTCACGGATCAGCGTACCCAGATCGCATGCGACGGCGTGCTTTTGGTGACGTCGAAGTTGGAAAACAATCAGGTTTACAGAGACCTCAAAGCGCGCGAAGCGGATTGGGCCGATGCTGGTATCAGGTCGGTGCAATTGATCGGAGACGCCAATGCGCCGGGCCCGATTGCGTGGGCAACTTACGCCGGACATCGCTATGCGCGCGAACTGGATATGCCGGACATTGGCGACGCTTTGCCATTCCGGCGGGAGATAACCGAATTGGCTGCGGATTGACTATCCACTTGTTTTCTTTCGCAAATACAGACGGGTTTCTGCCGGGCAGGGTGACATGACACGAACTTTGGACATTCTTGAGCGTTTGATCGCCTTTCCGACGGTCAGCGCGGACAGCAATTTGGCGCTGATCGATTATGTGCAGGATGTGTTGGTGAAAGTGGGGTTTGATGTGACCCGCATCCCGTCGCCTTGCCGTCAGAAAGCCGGGCTTTTTGCGCGTATTGGCCCTGCAATACAAGGCGGAGTTTGCCTGTCTGCGCACACCGATGTCGTTCCGGTCGGGCACCAGACTTGGACTGTGCCCCCATTCAAATTGACCCGCAAAGATGGCCGTGTGCATGGTCGTGGCACGACCGATATGAAGGGGTTTCTTGCGTCGGTTTTGGCGATGGCCGAGCGGTCTGGCGCGGCGGATCTAAGCGAACCTTTGAGCCTTGTGATCTCGTATGACGAAGAGATCGGCTGTGTTGGTATTCGCGAAATGATGCCGGATATCAGAGGGTTGATCGGTAAGCCGTGTGCGGTGATCGTTGGCGAGCCGACGTCGATGCAGGTGGCCATTGGTCACAAAGGCAAGGCGGCGTTGCGCGCGACCTGTCATGGTGAATCCGGGCACAGCGCCCAGGCGCCGAACTTTGTGAACGCGATCCACGTGGCTGCGGATTTCGTTCAGGGGCTGAGAAAGGTCCAGACGGATCTTGCAAATGGAGCGCAGGATAAGGCCTATGCGATCTCGTATTCAACCGTTCATGTTGGAAAAATTCGCGGCGGAGAGGCGTTGAATATCGTTCCAGATCAGTCTGTTGTGGATTTTGAGATCCGCCACCTTGCGCTAACACCGGTGGATGAAATTCGCGCCATGATCGATGCTGCGGCCCGCCGGGTCGAAGCCGGTTTCAAAACTTCGGCAGCAAAAATCGTTATCGAAGAGGTCAACCGATATCCCGGTTTGGACACGCCTCGAGAGGCGGATATCGTGTCTTGGGCCAATCATATGGCAGGCGAAACGGGCATAACCAAGGTTGCGTTCGGAACCGAAGCCGGGGTGTTTGATGAACTTGGTTTACCGGTTGTGGTCATGGGACCTGGCGACATGACGCGGGATGGGCATAAACCGGATGAGGGTTTGGACCTGTCAGATCTGACCGCGTGCGATGCAATGCTGGACCGGGTTTTGTCCGATTTGTAACGCCTGCTTCTGGACGATTGTCCGTTTTGTACACACCTGAATATCGGCTCATCGGGTACCTCGATGCCTTGTTGACCCCCTGAGGCTGACGTCAGGTCATGCAAATTGTGCCGTTGCGTCATCTGTTTCGGCCCTTCGATTTCGACTCTGGACGACGCTTTGATCCTTCGGTCATAAATTGTTGCACGGGCAAAAAGCTCATTTGCGAGTCAACTTTGCAGACTGCCCAGTTTGAACCTTGATCCGGGCAAACGGGTCGGCCGGTGGTAATCATTTTTGTGGTTGTGTTCGATCAATGAGAAATAACTCAAAACAGGTCCATTATGCCAACAAGAACATCATCTCAAACCACCATCGCCATTGGCGGTGAATTTCAGATCAACACCTACACTCCGGACGACCAGTTTGATCAGGTTGTGACGGCTTTGGTCGGCGGTGGCTTTGTCGTCAGCTGGGAATCCGAAGGTCAGGACGGCGAAAACCTTGGCGTGATTGCGCAGGTGTACGACGCAACCGGAGCGGCTATCGGGGCGGAAATCGCCGTTAACGAAACGACAACAGGTTATCAGTATGATCCCCGTGTGATCGCCTTGGAAGGGGGCGGTTTTGTGGTTGGCTGGTACGATACGTCGTTGAACGACGGCAGCCCCAGCACGCCGGATTATTATGATGTTTCGTTGCGTGTTTATGCGGCGGATGGAACGCCGGTCACGGGCGAATTTGTCGCAAATGATCCGGGCGACAGGTTGGCGTTCACAAATGACATGTCGCTGACAGCGCTGCCGGGCGGCGGGTTTCTGGCGGCGTGGAGTGCGAAAGAAGACCGCACGATGGTCCAGACGTTTGATGCGGATGGTGTGCCAGTTGGCGAAGAGTATATTGTGGAGTTGAATGCAGGGCTGTTTCAAGGCGCCACAAGTGCCGCGACCCTGACGGATGGCGGATATGTCGTCGCGTGGGAGACCTATAACGCCGGGATCCGATCTGTGACCTTCAGTGCCGATGGCACGCCGTTGTCGGTCAATGCGCAGGTCACACAGGATGGTGACTACCGTCCGTCGGAACCTGTTGTGACGGCATTAACCGGTGGGGGCTATACCGTCACCTGGATCACCTACGGAAGGGACGGAAGCAGTACGAGCGTTCATACACGGGTCTTTGACAGTGCAGGCACGCCGACGACACCCGAAATGCAAGTCAATACGACTGTCGAGAGCTTGCAGTATCTGTTTGATGTTGCAGCATTGGTTGATGGTGGGTTCGTGGCGACCTGGCTTTCGACGGATGATGGCAGTGGCGATATTCACGCCCAGGTCTTTGACGCATCGGGATCGCCCGTGGGGGGCGAGATCGCTGTGAATGCACAGACCGAAGGATCGCAGACCGGCCAGAGCGTTGCTGCGTTGGACAATGGTGGGTTCATTGTGACGTGGTCTTCGACGTATGACGAAGACGGCTATGACTATGGCATCTACATGCAGGCCTTTGACGCCGATGGCACAAAGGTTGGCGACGAAATGCTGGTTAACACCACGGTTGATTATCGCCAGTTTGATCCGGTGATTGAGACGCTGGAGAATGGTGATTTCGTTGTCACCTGGGAAAGCGAACATCAGGATGGCGACGATCAAGGGGTGTTCGGGCAGGTTTTCTCGGTGAACGCAGTTTCGACCGGCGATCCGATCCTCGTCGGGAACGCGGGGACGGGCGTACCGTTGACGGTGGACACATCGTCGATTGCCGATCTGGATGGCTTGGGTGACTTCAGCTATCAGTGGCAACGCGATGGAGAGGATGTGGTCGGTCAGACCCGGGCGCGATACATTGTCGGCGAAGACGATGTCGGCAGCACCCTGACCGTGACGGTGACCTATACCGACGGTCAGGGAACGATCGAGGCCATCGTGTCTGACGCATCCGATGTGGTGACCCTGTACCGGATCAAGGGCGACAACACGGCCAACACCCTTGTCGGCAGTGACGATGTCAACGTGATCTATGGCTATAACGGTGGTGACACACTGATCGGGCTGGGTGGCAACGACACGCTGATCGGCGGTGTGCGTGACGATTGGTTGGAGGGCGGTGACGACGATGACCTGCTGCGCGGGGATCTGAACGATGACACGCTGTTTGGCGGGGCCGGGCAGGATCGGATGGTCGGCGGCAAGGGCGATGACGTGCAGACCGGCGGGGCCGGGGCCGATGTGTTTATGTTCCGCGGGACGGACTTTGGCACGGATGTGATCACCGATTTCGAATTGGGTGTGGACCGGTTGTTGCTGGCCGAAAGCGTGGACACATCTTCGGATGTGACATCGAACGGCGACGGCGATGCGGTGCTGACCCTGAGCGAAGGCACGATCACCTTTGAAGGGATCACCGCGGCGGATCTGATCGGGTATTTCGACACGCTTTGAGGGATTGTCCCGCGCCCCTTGGCGGGGGCGCGGGTGTTTTGCGCCAGATCGGCTTTGGCTGATCTGAAGGGGCCCGGATTTGCCTGAACGCTTTGGTTCAGTTGCGATTTTTGCGATTTTGGCCCGTAAAACTCCGGAAATACATGTCAGTATTGGTGACCTTCTGCGCGCGCCTGTTTGTATTGTTTTAATTCAATGCGTTAGGTGTTTTTACGCTCAAATGAGGTGCGTACCTCAAATAAATTCTAGACTTGAGGTGCGTACCTCAAATAGCGTTTCAGGTGTCTGATTGACGATTCGACGGCCTCAAAGAGTCGCCGGATTTATTCTGGGAGGAACACATGAAGAAATTTGGATTGGCGTCCGTCAGTGCCTTGAGCCTGGCGGCAACCGCATTCGCAAGCAGCGCGCAAGCCGATGACCTGACGCTGTGCTGGGCCGCATGGGACCCGGCCAACGCACTGGTCGAACTGAGCAAGGAATTTGAAGCCCAGTCGGGGCACAACATGAGCTTTGAGTTCATCCCGTGGCCGAATTTTGCGGACCGGATGCTGAACGAGTTGAACTCGGGCGGGAAGCTGTGTGACCTGCTGATTGGCGACAGCCAGTGGATCGGTGGCGGCGCCGAGAATGGTCATTACGTCAAGCTGAACGACTTCTTTGACGCCGAAGGTATTTCGATGTCGGACTTCGCTGATGCGACGGTCTATGCCTATTCGACGTGGCCCAAGGGCACGCCGAATTATTATGCGCTGCCCGCGATGGGTGATGCGAACGGCTGGTTCTATCGCAAGGACTGGTTCGCACGCGATGACATCCGCGCCGCGTTCAAGGAAGCGACGGGCCGGGAACTGGGTGAACCAAAGACCCAGAAAGAAATGCTGGAAATCGCGCAGTTCTTTCAGGGCCGCGAGATTGACGGCAAGAAGGTTTACGGGGCCGCAATCTTTACCGAGCGCGGATCCGAAGGGATCACGATGGGCGTGACATCAGCGCTGTACCCGTGGGGGTTCAAATACGAGAACACGCCGGGATCTTATGACATGGAAGGCGCTGTGAATTCGCCCGAAGCCGTCGAAGCGCTGGAATTCTATAAGGAATTCTATAAGACCGCGACGCCTCCGGGATACACGAACTCGTACATGGGTGAGAGCCTCGATGCGTTCAAATCCGGTCAGGTCGCGATGGCGATGAACTGGTTTGCGTTCTTCCCGGGGCTTTATGCTGATCCGAATACCGGTGGTGACAAGATCGATTTTTTCGTCAACCCGCCGCAAAATCAGGCTGGTTCGACGCTGGGCGGTCAGGGCATTTCGGTTGTGTCCTATTCGGACAAGAAGGACGCCGCGCTGGAGTACATCAAGTGGTTTGCGAACCCCGATGTGCAGGCAAAGTGGTGGGAACTGGGTGGATATTCGGCCCACAACGATGTTCTGAATGCACCTGACTTTAAGGACAGTGCTCCGTTTGCCGGTGACTTCCTGATGGCGATGGGCGCGGTGCAGGATTTCTGGCAGGAGCCGGCATATGCCGAACTGCTGCTGGCCATGCAAAAGCGTATCCACGACTATGTGGTCGCCGATCAGGGCACAGCGCAAGAGGCGCTGGATAAGCTGATCGAGGACTGGACTGAAGTCTTCGAAGACGAAGGCAAGCTTTAAGCAATCTCCCGTCGGTGGCCCTGAGGGGCCGCTTCCGACCAAGACGGTCTGCCCCGGAACATTTCCGGGGCATGCCTTCCCTGTACTCTCACGACCGGGTTCACCACTATGTCCGACACTCCTGTCGACCGTGCTGCAACAGCCACGCCACCCCGTGTGGCGCGCAAGATCAAAGGCCTGAGCGACCGCGCCATTGCGTGGATCTTTGTTGGCCCGACGATCTTCCTGCTGTTGGCGATCAACATCTTTCCGCTGATCTGGACGATCAAACTGTCCTTCACGAACTTCAAGGCCAACCGCATCGGGCGCGAGGTCAAGAACATCGGGTTTCGCAATTACGAACGGATCCTGACGGACAGCGACATCTGGCTGAACATGCAGGCCACGGCGCATTTTCTGTTCTGGACGATCTTCTTTCAGGTGCTGATCGGGTTCACGCTGGCCTATCTGATTAACAAGAAATTCAAGGGCAACGATCTTTGGACGACGATCATCGTTCTGCCAATGATGCTGTCGCCGGCGGTGGTCGGGAACTTTTGGAAGTTCCTGTATCAGCCGCAAATCGGCCTGTTTAACTATGTCGTCGCGTTCTTCACGGGCAAGGATCCGTCCAGTTTCGAGATGCTGGGCAGTGTGCAACTGGCGCCATGGTCGATTGTGATTGTGGACACCTGGATGTGGACGCCGTTTGTGATGCTGATCTGTCTGGCGGGGCTGCGGTCGATCCCGGATTATATCTATGAAGCGGCCGAAGTGGACCGCGCGTCGAAGCTGCGCCAGTTTTTTACGATCACCATCCCGATGGTGCTGCCGTTTTTGATGCTGGCGGTGCTGTTCCGCGGGATCGAGAACTTCAAGATGTTCGATCTGGTGGTGCAGCTGACCGGCGGCGGGCCTGGCTCCACGACGGAACTCACCTCGATCAACCTGAAACGCGAGGCGTTTGAGAAGTGGCGCACCGGCTATGCCTCAGCCTATGCGATCATCCTGTTCGTGACGGTGTTCGGCCTTGCCTCGATCTATGTCAAAGCCCTGAATAAGGTTAAGGAAAGATGAGCAGTTTCTCAGTCACAGAGCCGTCAGACCGGTCCAAGTGGTTCGCTGGCACGCTGGTCATCGTCTATGCGTTGATCACCATGATGCCGCTTGCATGGATCATGCTGACCGGGTTCAAGTCGCCCTCGGATGCGATTTCTTATCCGCCCAAGGTGGTGTTTGAGCCGACGCTTGAGGGATACGTCAACCTGTTCACGACCCGCACGCGGCAGACCGAAGAGTACCTTGAGGCGAACCCGCCCGAGACCTGGTACGAAGAGATCGTGCGCGAATACGATATGGTCATCGCTGGCCCGTCGAAATTTGGCGAGCGGTTCATGAATTCGGTTATCATCGGCTTTGGGTCGACGTTTCTGAGTATCGTGCTGGGGACATTGGCGGCCTATGCGTTCTCGCGGTTCAAGATCCCGCTGGCGGACGATCTGCTGTTCTTTATACTGAGTACGCGGATGATGCCGCCGATTGCGGTCGCGATCCCTATTTTCCTGATGTACCGGACCCTTGGCCTAAGCGATACGCATCTTGGGATGATCCTGCTGTACACGGCGGTCAATATCTCGCTGGCGGTGTGGCTGCTGAAAGGGTTCATCGACGAGATCCCGCGCGAATATGAAGAGGCGGCGTTGATTGATGGCTACACAAGGTTTCAGGCGTTTTACAAAGTAGTGCTGCCGCAGGCGGCGACGGGCATCGCATCGACCGCGATCTTCTGTCTGATCTTTGCCTGGAACGAATACGCCTTTGCAGTGTTGCTGACATCCGGCACGGCGCAGACCGCGCCGCCGTTCATCCCGACCATCATTGGCGTCGGCGGGCTTGACTGGCCTGCGGTTGCGGCGGGGGCGACGATCTTTTTGCTGCCGGTCATGGTCTTCACAATCCTGCTGCGTAAACACCTGTTGCGCGGGATCACATTCGGAGCGGTGCGCAAATGAGCAACTTCTTCACCGGACTTCTGCAACTGCGCCGTGGCCCATGGGAGATGGTCGCAACCATCCTGATCGGCCTTGGGGTGTTCATGCTGATGCAACCCTTCGTGCTGTGGGGGTTCACCTATTCGTTCATCACAACTCTGATTGGGACGGTGATGTTTATCGTCGTCTCGCACTTCAAGGAATAGCGGGATGCTGGAAACAACAGCTGCCATTCTACCGGCCAGGGATTTTGATGAAACAGTCGCATTCTATGCGCGGCTTGGGTTCCGCGAGACCGGGCGCTGGGACGAACAACAGTATCTGATCCTTGTGCGCGATAAGGTCGAAATTCACTTTTTCGGGCATAAGGACCATGATCCGGCGACTTGCGATCATGGCGCCTATATCCGCTCGTCCGATGTGGACAGCTTTAGTGATGCGGCCAGCCAAGCTGGCTTACCCGTCACGGGCCGGCCGTGCTTTCGTCCGGCTGAAGACAAGGATTGGGGCATGCGCGAGGCAGTTGTGATCGATTGTAATGGCAACCTTCTGCGTATTGGGCAATTCCTAGATGGCTAAGATTGAAATCAAAAACGTGCGCAAGGAATTCGGAGATTTCGTTGCGGTCAGGGAGTCGAGCTTTACCATCGAGGATGGCGAATTTTTCATGCTGCTTGGGCCTTCGGGGTGTGGCAAGACCACGACGTTGCGGATGATTGCCGGGCTGGAATTGCCGACCTCGGGTGAGATTTATCTGGACGGCGAAGAGATCAGCCAGAAACCTCCGTCACAGCGTGACATTGCTTTCGTGTTTCAGATGTTCGCGCTGTATCCGCATCTGAATGTGCGCAAGAACCTGAGCTATCCCTTGGTATCGCAAGGGATGCCGAGGGCGCAGGTCAAGTCCAAGGTCGCCGAAGTTGCCGGTATTCTGGGGATCGAGGATATCCTGAACCGGCCTGTCGGGGGCCTGTCGGGCGGGGATCGTCAGCGCGTGGCGCTGGGCCGCGCGATTGTGCGTGATCCCAAGGCGTTCATGATGGATGAACCGCTGGGGGCGCTGGATGCAGAGTTTCGCGAACACATGGCCGAAGAGCTGCGGGCGCTGCATGACCGGATGAACGCGACCACGGTCTATGTGACCCATGATCAGCTTGAAGCCATGCAGATGGGTGACAAGATCGTGGTGATGAACAATGCGGTGGTCGAACAATTCGGCACCCCGCAGGAAATCTATGACAAGCCCGCAACGATGTTCGTGGCAGATTTCATTGGCTCGCCGTCAATGAATTTTCTGGGCTTTGACGGCAAGGTGGCCGAGGGCGCCGGGGCGATTGAACTGAACGGGCAGACCATCGGCGTGCCACGGCAGATGCAGGGCGCGGCAGGTGAGCTGGTGTTCGGGGTGCGCCCGGAACATATCGGGTTTTCGGACAGTGGCGGGTATCGCGGCAAGGTGCTGGCGACCGAGTATCTGGGCACCACGCAAATCGTCACGCTGGACACGCCGAACGGAGAACTGAAGGCGCGGCTGGACAGTGCGCAGCTGGCGACGGTGGGTGAAACCGTTGGTCTGGGGTTCGAGGCGTCGAAAGTCACCTTGTTTGACAAGGCCAGCGGTCAGGCGTTGCGGTCGGAATTGAACCACGAGGTGTTGGCGCATGGCTGAGGTGACTCTGAAAAACCTGTGCAAGTCCTTTGGCGAGGATGTTGCGGTCGATGATGTTTCGATGACGATCCCGGATGGGGCGTTCGTGGTTCTGCTGGGGCCAACGGGCGCGGGCAAGACGACGACATTGCGACTGATTTCGGGGCTGGAAAAGGAAGACAGCGGAGAGATCTGGATTGGCGGGCGTAACGTATCGGGCGAGACCCCGGCGCAGCGCGATGTCGCGATGGTGTTCCAGCAATACTCGCTTTATCCGCATCTGACGGTGAAGGACAATCTGGCGTTTCCGCTGAAATCGCCGATCCTGAAGACGCCTCAGGCCGAGATTGATCGCAAGGTTGCCGAGGTCGCCGAGGTTCTGCAGATCAGTCACAAGCTGGACAACAAAGCGACCGAGCTGTCGGGGGGCGAAATGCAGCGGGTGTCGATCGGGCGCGCCCTGGTGCGCGAACCGGCGGTGTACCTGATGGATGAACCGCTGAGTTCGCTGGATGCCAAGCTGCGCACCGATCTGCGGGTCGAGTTGAAGCGCATTCAGGGCAGCCTTGGCGCGACGTTGTTATACGTGACGCATGACCAGATCGAAGCCATGACGATGGCGACCCATGTCGGGGTTCTGGATCAGGGGCGGCTGGTGCAGTTCGGCACCCCGCGCGAGATCTATGAAGATCCGGATTCGCTGTATGTGGCCAGTCGGCTGGGCCTGCCCCGGATCAATGTTTTGCCAGCGGATGTGTTTGGCGGCGTACCGCCCGGCACCACCCAGATCGGGATGCGGCCCGAGCATATCCGGCAGGGTGACGGGCAGGACGCGGAAGTGATGCGGGTTGAACATCTGGGCGATCAGAACCGTCTGCATCTGACCCTGAAAGGCCATGCCATTACGACGATTGCCGACCCGTCGACCGATTATGAACCGGGCGCGCATATCAAGATCGCGCCGAAGAACCCGCTGTGTTTTGACGCCGATGGCAATCGCATTCGATGAGGAGACCCTAGTATGAACCAGTTCATCAATGAAAAAGAAACACTTGTTACCGATGCGATCGACGGGCTGCTTGAAACCACCGGCGGCGCGCTGACGCGGCTGGATGGGTATCCTCATATCAAGGTGGTGTGTCGGACAGATTGGGACAAATCCAATGTCGCGCTGATCTCGGGGGGCGGATCGGGGCATGAACCGGCCCATGCGGGGTTTGTCGGTGCCGGGATGCTGACGGCCGCGGTGTGTGGGGAGGTGTTTGCCTCGCCTTCGGTTGATGCGGTGCTGGCGGGTATTCTGGCCGTGACGGGCGATGCGGGCTGTTTGCTGATCGTCAAGAACTACACCGGGGACCGGCTGAATTTCGGACTGGCCGCAGAACGCGCGCGCGCCTTCGGCCTGAAGGTGTCGATGGTCGTGGTGGATGACGACATCGCCTTGCCGGATCTGCCTCAGCCGCGTGGCGTGGCCGGGACGTTGTTCGTGCACAAGATCGCAGGGGCATTGGCGGAAACCGGGGCGGATCTGGACACTGTCACAGCGGCGGCGAGCGCTGCGATTACAGGTATGGCGTCGATCGGGAAGTCGCTGGATACCTGTACGGTGCCGGGATCGGCCAAGGAAGAACGCATTGCGCCCGGTATGGCGGAACTGGGTCTGGGGATTCACGGCGAGGCAGGCGTTCAGCAGGTTGCGTTCAAGGATGCGAAGAACGCCATGGATCTGGTGTTGGAAAAGCTGGAATCAAGGATCGGATCGGGGCCGCATGTTGCGATCCTGAACAATCTTGGATCGACGACACCGCTTGAGATGTCGGTTTTGGCGCATGAACTGGCAACGTCGCCAAGGGCCGCGAACATCAAATACGTTATCGGGCCAGCGCCCTTGATGACCTCGCTGGATATGCACGGGTTTTCGGTCTCTGTTTTGGCTGTTGATGACAGCAACAAGGCGCAGCTTGAGGCGCCGGTTGGTCCGGCAGCCTGGCCGGGGATGAATGCGATTGCACCGGTTCAGACACGTCCGTTGCCGGATGGGTTAAGCCCGATCAAGCCGATCCCGTCGTCCAACCCAGAGACGCGGGATTTGCTGGAACGTTGTTGCGATCTGTTGCTGGGGGCCGAGCAGGAGCTGAATGAGCTGGATGCGAAATCTGGCGATGGCGACACCGGCAGTACGTTGGCGACGGCGTCCCGTGCGTTGAAAGCGCGGCTGGATGATCTGCCGCTTGCGGATCCCACGCAACTGTTTCGGGCCATTGGCATCGAGCTGAGCCAGACCATGGGCGGGTCATCGGGCGTGATCCTGGCGATCTTTTTTGAAGCGACGGGGGATGCCTGCGCCAGCGGTCTGCCGATGCCCAAAGCGTTGTTGGCCGGGTTGAACCGGATCAGCGAAGTGGGCGGCGCGTCTGAAGGGGATCGCACCATGATTGACGCGTTGGCCCCGGCCTTGAAAGCGCTGCCGGACGGGTTGTCTGCCGCGTCGGGTGCGGCCCGGAATGGCGCGGACGCGACGGCGAAAATGACCCGTGCTAAAGCCGGACGTGCCGCGTATGTGCCCGAAGAAAACTTGATCGGGTTCAATGACCCGGGCGCGGAAGCCGTGGCACGGTTGTTTGCGCACCTTGCGTAGATAGGAAAAGGACCAAAATGCCCTCGAACCAAGATACGAAATCCAAGCCGACCGTCCGGGATGTTGCGCGCGAGGCGCGTGTCAGTCTGGCCACGGTTGACCGGGTTTTGAACAATCGCGAGGGCGTGCGTGAGGCAACGGTTAAAAGGGTCCGCACGGCGATCGAAAAGCTTGGATATGTGCGCGATCTGTCAGCGGCCAATCTGGCGCGGCGGCGCACCTATCGGTTCGTGTTTGTCCTGCCGGACGGCAAGGGGCAGTTTCTGACCGGCTTGCGGCAATCCATTGACGAAGCCGTTGAAGGCCAGCTGTATGACCGGGTCGAAGCGCGCAAGGTTTTGATCTCAAGCCGGAATAACACGGATCTGGTTCAAAAGCTGATGGCGCTGGATCCGGATGAGATTGACGGCCTGGCGATCATGGCGAATGAAACGCCGATTGTGCGCGATACGATTGCGCGGCTGAAAAAGCAGGGCGTGGCCGTTGTGTCGATCGTATCGGACCAGCCGAATTCGGATCGCGATCATTTTGTCGGGTTCGACAACGTCTCGGCAGGGCGCACGGCGGGCACGTTGCTGGGACGGTTTGTCGGAGATCGCCCCGGAAGGGTCGCCGTGGTCGTGACCTCGATGCAGGCGCGTGACATGATTGAACGGCGGCTTGGGTTTGACAGTGTGATGGCCGAACAGTTCCCGAACCTGAAGCCGCTGCCCAGCATCGAAGCCTATGATGACCCGGAACTGGCGGAACGGCTGACCACCCGGTGTTTGCGCGAAAATGACAATGTGGTCGCGGTATATTCTGTCGGGGCAAGTGTCCGGGGGGTGGCGGATGCGCTGACATCACATGTGTCGGACAAACGTCTGATCTGCGTTGACCACGAATTGACCGACAATTCGCGCGATCTGCTTGAGGATGGCGTGCTGGACGCGGTGATCAACCAGAACACCGGCCATCTGGCGCGAAGCGCGCTGCGGGTGATGCGCGCCATATGCGACGATGCCCCGGTGATTGCCTCGCAAGAACATATCCGGATCGAGATTTTGATCCGCGAGAACCTGCCCAAGCGGCATGACCCAAACCCCATTTGAAAAGTCGGAGGATACCATGAAGACGATCAAAGGCCCGGCGCTGTTTCTTGCGCAATTTGCTGGTGACGAGGCGCCGTTCAATTCGTGGGATGCGATCACGAAATGGGCAGCCGACTGTGGCTATAAGGGGGTGCAGGTGCCCAGCTGGGACGGACGATTGTTCGATCTGGCCAAGGCGGCTGAGAGCAAGGATTATTGCGACGAATTCAAAGGGCAGGCCGCAGCGAACGGCGTTGAGGTGACCGAGCTTTCGACGCATTTGCAGGGCCAGCTGGTGGCGGTGCACCCGGCGTATGACACGGCATTTGACGGGTTCGCGGATCCGTCGGTGCATGGCAACCCGGCGGCGCGGCAGGAATGGGCCGTGGATCAGGTGATGAAAGCGATTTCGGCCTCGGCCAACATGGGGATCAAGAACCATGTGTCTTTCTCGGGCGCGCTGGCCTGGCCCTATGTTTATCCGTGGCCGCAGCGCCCTGCCGGGTTGATCGAAACCGCGTTTGACGAACTGGCGCGTCGGTGGCGTCCGATCTTGGATCATGCGGATGAAAACGACGTCAACATCTGCTATGAAATCCATCCCGGAGAAGATCTGCATGACGGCGTAACGTTCGAGATGTTTTTGGAGCGGGTCGACAATCATGCGCGCTGCAACATGCTGTATGATCCGTCGCATTACGTACTGCAATGTCTGGATTATCTGGACAATATCGACATCTACAAAGACCGGATCAAGATGTTCCACGTCAAGGATGCCGAGTTCAATCCGACGGGGCGGCAGGGGGTTTATTCGGGTTATCAACCTTGGGTCGACCGCGCTGGGCGGTTCCGGTCGTTGGGCGATGGCCAGGTCGATTTCGGGGCTGTGTTTTCCAAGATGGCAGCGATGGATTTTGACGGCTGGGCCGTGGTCGAATGGGAATGCTGCCTGAAGCACCCTGAAGACGGGGCGCGCGAGGGCGCGCAGTTCGTCAAGGACCATATCATCCGGGTGACCGAGCGGGCGTTTGACGATTTTGCCGATGGTGGCACGGATGAGGCTGCCAATCGCAAGATGCTGGGGATTTCATAAGATGACGCGGATCAGACTTGGCATGGTGGGCGGCGGCAATGACGCCTTTATCGGCGGGGTGCACCGGATCGCGTCGCGCATTGATGATCGGTATGAACTGGTGGCGGGCGCGCTGTCGTCGACTCCGGAAAAGGCGCAGGCCTCGGGCGAGGCGTTGGGATTGCCGCGCATCTATGACGACTTCAAGCAGATGGCGATCCGCGAGGCGCGGTTGAAGAACGGGATCGAGGCGGTGTCGATCGTGACTCCAAACCACGTGCATTATGCCGCCGCGCGCGAGTTTCTGAAGCGTGGGATTCACGTAATTTGCGATAAGCCGCTGACCTCGAACCTTTCGGATGCCAAGAAGCTGGTGAAGGCGGCGGAAAATTCGGGGGCATTGTTCATCCTGACGCATAATTACACGGGCTATCCGATGGTGCGGCAGGCGCGTGAAATGGTGGCCAACGGCGCGATTGGCAAGATCCGTGTGGTGCAGGTTGAGTATCCGCAGGATTGGCTGACGGTTGAGCAGGACTTTAAGCAGGCTGAATGGCGGACAGATCCGGAACGGTCTGGTGCGGGCGGATCGACCGGCGACATCGGCACGCATGCCCATAATCTGGCGCGGTTCATTACTGGTCTTGAGGTCGAAAGTCTGGCGGCTGATCTGGATGCGTTTGTTCCGGGACGTCGGGTGGACGACAACGGTCATGTGATGCTGCGGTTTGAGGGCGGCGCAAAGGGGATGTTGTGGTGCAGTCAGGTCGCGCCGGGCAACGAAAACGCCCTGCGCATCCGCGTCTATGGCGAAACCGGCGGGCTGGAATGGGCACAGGAAGATCCCAATTATCTGTGGCACACGCCGCTGGATGAACCCAAGCGCCTTATCACGCGCAACGGGGCCGGGGCAGGGGACGCAGCGGCACGGATGAGCCGGATCCCGCCCGGGCACCCCGAAGGGTATCTGGAAGGGTTCGCCAATATCTACAGCGAAGCTGCGGAGGCGATTGAGGCACATCGGGACGGTCGGCCGGTCGATGCCGAGGTGCTGTTCCCCACGGTTCACGATGGCTTGCGCGGTGTCGAATTTGTTGACGCTTGCGTGCGGTCTTCGGCGCGCAATGCAGCGTGGGTCAATCTGAGAGGGTAAGGGGGCCCGTGGCCAATTGGGGCTGGCGGTCAGATCGGGTTTTCCTGTTAATGGCAGGGGCGTAGCCAGACTGCGTGCAGTGCTGCCAAAGGGACCCCGATGAACCAAAAGCCTCTGATTGCCCTGGAAATTCACGATGTATCGATTGCCGAACCATCGCGTGTTTTGCCTGTTGTCGAGACGATGGAGCAGTGGGGGTACAACGCCCTTGTGCTGCACCAGAACGATCTGCTGGATTCCTGCACGCAGCTGGGATTGACGGCGAACTACGGTGTTTCAGATCTGCGGCTGAAGAAAGTGCGCAACACTGCGGCGTGGCTGAACACGCTGGTTGACCGGCTGGACCGGTTCGATGCGCGGCTGTTTCTTGAGATCAAGGAGCCGTCTTTTCAGGACTATGCGCTGGAGCTGTATCCCGATCTTCTTGGGTCTGACGGCGCACCTGATCCAACGCTGCCGCGCTGGGTCGAGTTCTGTCGGAGGAAAACCGCAGACCTGCTGGCGCGGGTGCCGGGGATTGGTGGGTTTATCATCAATCTGTCCTCGCCTGAATCGCGTGTGTCGTTGCCCGATCACCTTGCGCAAAGCGCTGTTGGGTTTGATGGGGAGCGATGGTTTGACGATATGATCGAAGCGTTTCACGGCCCCTTGGCGGCGGCTGACAAGGATCTGTATGTGCGCGACTTTTCCTACACGACCGACATGCAGTCAGGCGTTCTTGCGGCGGTTGACCGGTGCGCGGGGCAGGTTGGTGCAAGTGTGAAGATCACCGCGCATGATTATTTTCCCGAGTTTCCGGAAAATCCCGTCGCACGAACGGTGCAGGCGCCGGTTATTCTGGAGTTCGAGGCGTTTGGCGAGCATACCGGGTGGGGCGTGATCCCCAATTGTCGGGTCGAAGAGTTCTGCCGTCGCATGGTGGGTTATCGTGAGATTGGTGCCTCTGGGTTTCTGATGCGCACCAGTTGGGAGGCCATTACGGGGGCCAACGCCCTGGATTCGCTGAGCGCGGTGAACGTGTTTGTCTTGCCGAAGCTGGTCGAGACAGACGTGGACGCGCGTGTTTTGATTTCCGGGTGGTTGAAAGACGGGTTTGGGGTCGACGGGAATGTTGCCGATCAGGCGGTCGATCTGCTGCTGCAAAGCTGGCATATCCCGGCGGCCGCGTATTGGAACAGCAAGGTTTTCCCGCGTCATTCGTGTTTGCCGTCAACCTGGCAGGAGGGCTGGTTGTCGATGGCATCCTCGGGCATGGGGCGGCGCGACCGTGATCTTGCGATCCTGCCCGACGATCCGGAGTTGTCCGAAGCGGCGCGTGTTTCCCTTTTTGCGGCCAAGGACGCGGTGGTTGTCCTTGCCGATCAGCTGGCGAGCGATGCCCGGACCCTGTCCGCCCAGTTGCCGAATGACCTTGCCCAATTGTTCAAGACGTTTGCCTGGGTGCCGGTCTTTGCCCGACAATTTGAACTTGCCACAAAAGCGACCTTCTTTGCCGCGCGTGGGGCCGCATCGGATCTGGAGCAGCTTGGCAGGTTGCGCGATGATCTGATGTCGCTTGCGGACGATCTGGAGCGTCAGCTTGGCGCGGCTGGTGATCTTCCGCACCATCATATGGTGCTTTTTGATCCCGAGCAGATCAGGCGGTTTGTGCAGTCCCTTCCAGTGGTTAGTCATACTTGAAATATGCTCAGCGCGCCATGACTGGCGGCTGAGCATGAGAGGGGGCTAGGCTGTGCCAACCGGTGTTCGATCCGGGACAACATCATCCGGGCGACTGGCGATGTGGCGCTCCAATTCGGTCCGGATTTCTGCGGCGTCTGGCGCATCGAACAGATTGGTAAGTTCGCCGGGGTCCGCCACAAGATCGTATAGCTCTCCGGCGCCGGAGTTGAGATCGATTGTCATCTTATGGGTCCGTGTGCGGACGGTGCGCAGTTCCAGCGCGACGCCGACCCGACCTGGCCCCAAGCCCCATTCGTTCAGCGCAAAATCGCGTTTTGCGTCCGCGGTTTCCAAAAGCGGGCGCAGGCTGGACCCGTGCTGGGTCTGCAATGGCTGTGCCGCGCCATAGTCGAAAAAGGTCGGCCCAAGATCGAGGGTTGAGATGGGTTCATCGACCGCCACCCCTTTGCGCACGCCGGGGCCGCGCACGATCATCGGAACCCGCAATAGGCCTTCATAATGCATGGGGCCTTTGAGGATCAGGCCGTGATCGCCCAGCCAATCGCCGTGATCCGAGATGTATATGACGATGGTGTTTTCATCCAACCCCGCCTGTTGCAGCGCGATCAGCATTCGCCCGACCTCGTGGTCAATATAGGCGATCTGGCCATAGGTATTGGCGATGATCTCGCGCAGTTGCTCATCCGTTTGCGGTTGAATGCGGCTGTATTGCTTTCGGATTTCGGCGAATTTCGGGTCTGAGGGTTCGCCTTCGAGCGCTGCCTGATGCCACCATGGTTTGCCTTCGAAAGACCGGGTGCGGTTTTCGGGCAGGTCAACCTCGGCCGGGTCATGCAGGCGCGACCATGGTTCGGGGCAGTCGAACGGGTGGTGAGGATCGGGAAAGCTGACCCATGTGGCAAAGGGTTTGTCTGGGTCGCGACCGTGGTTCATCCATTCGATGAACCTGTCCGAGGTCCAACTGGTGTTGTGATACGCGGTGGGCAGTTTTGAGTGCCAGACCTGGGCCGCGCCCTTGGTGTCTCCTGCGTTTTCCCACATCAATTCCGTGCGTTCATCTCCGCGCCCGTCGGCATGGTAGAACCGTTCGTAATGCTGCCCTCCGGGTGGTTTTTCCGGCGCCCACCAGTTATGGCCGACAAGCATCAGTTCGAGATGCTGAAACCCCATGTAAGGTCCGTTCCAGTCGGCAGGGTATTGCGCCGATGAGCGCAGGCATTCGGGCGAGCCTGTGGGTTCGTACGTGTGGTAGGTCGAGAAATGCGCCTTGCCAAAAAAGCTGGTCTGATACCCGGTTTCAGCCAGCGCCCCCGCCCAGCCTTTTTCGCCGACCTCGGGGGTCAGATCGATGCCATTGTCGTGCACCCCATGTGTGCGGCAGAGCTGCCCGGTCAGGATTGAGGCCCGCGCCGGCTGGCATACGACCGAAGGGGTGATGCAGGCGGTAAAATGGGTGCCATCGGCGGCCAGTTGATCCAAGTGCGGCGTTTTCACCTTGCGCCCCATGAAGCCAAAGCAATCGGCGCGTTGCTGGTCCGCAGAGATCAGAAGGATATTGGGGCGGGTCATGTACGGGCCTCTTTCGGTTTGCGAAGGGATAAGGTGACCACCAGAACGGTGAGCGCCATGAAGGCGATGGAAACAGAGCTGGAGAACAGGAACCACGCATCGCCACCTGTGGCGGCAAAGGCCTGGCGCGCGCTTTCTTCCAGCTTGCCGCCGAGTATGTAGGCGATGACAAATGGCAAGGGCGAAATGCCAAGACGGCGCATGAGATAGCCCAGAACGCCAAACCCGATCGTGAACCAGATCGCCACCATGCGGGTTTCCTGCACGTAGATTGAGGTCAGTGTCAGCAAAAGCACGACCGGCAACAGGATGTGTTTCGGAATGCGGCTCATGAACCCCATTGAGCGCATAAAGGCGCCGCCGATGGTCCAGTTCAGCAGGTTTGCGATCATCATGCAGGTGAACAGGCCAAAGGCGATCACCATCTCGGGGTTCACCTGATCACCGGTAAAGCGAAAGACGGATGGGCCGGGGTTGAACCCACCGATTGAATCCGCCGCAAGGATCAGGAACACCGCCGCCGCATTGCCGGGAATGCCAAGCGATAACACCGGGATCAAGTTGGCACCTGAAACCGAGGAGTTCGCCGCTTCGGTTGCGGCAATGCCTTCGGGGGCACCTTGCCCAAACGCCGGGCTGCGCCCTTTGCGGGCGTGGGCGGCACGACCGGTGGTATAGCCCAGCGTCGCGGCCAGGGTCGAACCGATGCCCGGAAGAGCGCCGATGGCGGTGCCAATCACGGCGGATCGCGAGATGTAGGGGAGCAGGCGTTTGATGTCTGCCCAGTGCAGGCGTTGATCGCCGGATTGTTCGACAACCGCAAGCGCACCGCTTTTGCGGTTTTCCTGCCAAAGCTCCTCAATGCTTTTGAACACTTCGCCCAGGATCAGCACGCCCAGCACAACAGCTGCGATGGGAAACCCTTGGGCAAGGGTTTGCGACCCCATGCTGAGCCGTGGATAGAAGTCTTCTCCCGTGCCGACGTAGGCCGCCAAAAGACCCAGCCCGAGCGAGATCAGACCTTTGCCGACCGAGCCGCCAATCACGGCGGCGATGAAGGCAAGCGACAGGATCAGAAGCGCGGTCTTTTCCGGCAGGTCGAGATACCTTTCGACCACAACAGCCAGAAACGGGGCGCAGAAGATCAGCACAATATCGGAAAACGTATCCCCCGAGGCTGAGGAAAAATGGGCCACCCGCAGCGCCTTGCGCGCCTGACCGGCCTTGGTCATCGGATATCCGTCAAGGGTGGTCATGAAGGCGTCCGGCGTGCCCGGCGTGTTGAACAGGATCGCGGGCACCGCACCTCCGATGGTGGCGCCTTTCATGATCCCCAAGAGAAAACCCATGACCGGCAACAGCGCGTCCGGCGTGAAGCCAAAGATCGAAATCAGGATCGGCAGGGCCACGGCCATGGCCATCGGCCCGGCAAGCCCGGGGGTCGCGCCCACGGCCACGCCCATCAAGAACCCCATCAGGATCATCACGATGGTCACCGGGATGGCCAGCCCCAGAATGGAAAACATCTCGGGGCCCTGAAAGACTGCCAGAATGCCCATCCAGACATAGTCGAACCAGCCCATCACACGTCCCCGTTGGGGGGCAAAAGCAGATCTTCGAACGGCAGGTCATAGACCACGATCAGCCCGATGGCTGCGGCCAGACCAACAAGAATGCCGCGCAGGGTTAGGCGACCTTCGACCAGACCGATCAGTGCGGCGACGATCCCTGCGGCCCCCACCAGAAATCCGATGTATTTCCACGGGGCTGTATCACGCAGCGCACGATACCCTTGATCCGTGAGCAAACCCGCCACGGCCGGGCCGAGCCAGCGCATCACTGCAAAGCCAATTGCGACGATGATCAGAAAGATCGCGAGAAACTGAAGGTTTCGGGCTGATATGCGGCGGGCATTCTCGGGCCGTTCAAACACCGCCACAATCAGACCGCCAAACCCGATGAACCCGGCGGCCAGAGTCGGGGCAAGCGCATCGCCAATCGTGATCTGGCGGCGGACCTTTTCGATCATGCCGGTGGTGACGTCCGCCGGTACCCAGACACAGGCCACCAGCACCGCCATACCAACTGCACCCAGTCCAAGGATCAGATTTGCACGCTCAAAGGAACGCATGGGGGACCCCGCGTCTTTCGCAAAAGAGAAAGGCCCCGCAACAGGTGCGCGGGGCCTTTGATTTCGGAGTTACTCAGACGCGGCTTGCAACAAAGCGCCAGCGGCTTCGAAATCACTTTGGACAAGCGCCTGGGCATCATCACCGGCGATCACGGCAGCACCGCCGAAAGCCTTGGAAATCATGCCGTTTGACTTCGTGCCTTCGGTCGAGACAACCTCACCCACGGCGGCCGCCAGAGCATCGCGGGCTTCGGTGGGCATGCCGCCCGGGCCGATGATCAGGAAATAGCCGTCGGCGCTGAATGGTACGCCCAGATCGGCAAATGTCGGTGCGTCCGGGGTTTGTTTCAATGGCTCTGACAGGGCTGAAGCAAGGTTCACCAGGTCGCCTGCGGCAACGCCTTTGCCTTGAATGCCGGCCATAAAGCCAAGATCCAGATCTCCGGCGTTGACGCCGTTCATCACGCCCTTGCCGCCTTTGACGTTGACGATGTTGAAATCTACGCCCTGCGCCTTGCCCAACAGATAGGCCAGGTCGGCCAGTTTGGGGCTCATCGCGCCAAAGCGCAGCGATCCTGCTTTGGCTGCGGCGATCATATCATCGAATGTTGCCCAGCCTTTCGAGCTGAGTGAGACGACGCCCATCTGAAATCCGGCGGTGGTGGTTATTGCAGTGAAATCCGACGGGGCCACCCCGGCGTTGGCCACTTTCATGTTATAGCCCAGCGTTTCGGTCACAACGATGCCAATAACAGAGCCATCGTTAGGCTGATCCTTGATCGCCATGGCGAGGTTCATACCGCCCTTGCCGGTGACCTGTTCGGGGATGAATTTCCAACCCAGCTTGGCTTCCAGATCTTCGGCAATCAGTCGGGCCTGCGTGTCGGCCCCGCCCCCGGCTTTGAATGCGATCATGAGTTTGATTGGGCCGGGTGGGGTCCAATCGGACGCGAGCGCGCCAGTGGCAAGTGCCGTCAGTCCAACAGCCGTCACGGCGGCCCTGAGAAAGCGTTTCATGGTATCCTCCCTTATATTTTCCCAAAGTCAGCCACAGTTTTGTTGATCGGTCAACAAAAAAGTTGACGCGACAACTTTCTAGCGGAATGGTGGGGGCAAGGAGACCGATATGACCGCATCGCCAGAACCGTCAGCAGACGTGTCCGCAGCAGTGGGTGACTTGCCATTGCATCAATACCTGACCTTTCGCCTGTCGCGGGTGCAGGCCAAGCTGAATGCTCAGGGCGCGCGCGTTCTGATGAAAGCTGTGGGGCTTACGTTGACGCAATGGCGGGTCGTCGCCCTTGTGGGCGCGGCCGGGGAAACCCGGCTGTCGGACCTGGCGCGCGACGCTGCATTGGACAAAGGGTTACTGAGCCGAAACGTGAAAACCCTTGTTGAACAGGGGGTTGTCATCAGTACTCCGGATGAGGTCGATCACCGGGTTCAGCATCTATCGCTAAGCCCAAAAGGGCAGGACATCTTTGACCGTGCCCTGCCAGTGACACGCAAGCGGCAGAACTGGCTACGTGCCGGGTTGACCGACGATGAAATCACGCTGTTTCGCCGAGTGCTCGACAAACTTGAGATTGCCGCCGAAAAGCAGGATTTTTCCGAATGAGCCAATCCAACCTTCTGATCATCATGTCAGACGAACATCAGGCACGGGCGATGGGATGTGCTGGACATCCGTTTGTGCAAACCCCGCATCTGGATGGGCTGGCCGCGAGGGGGATTCGTTTTACCGACGCCTATACGCCGTCACCTATTTGCGTTCCTGCGCGTGCCAGTTTTGCCTCGGGCCGCCATGTCCATGTGAACCGATTGTGGGACAATGCGATGCCCTATATCGGCACACCCAAGGGCTGGGGGCATCGTCTGCAGGGGGCGGGTGTGCCGGTCGAAAGCATCGGCAAGCTGCATTACCGGTCTGACGAAGATCCGGCTGGCTTTGATGTCGAGCATATGCCGATGCAGGTGGTTAATGGGGTCGGCATGGTCTGGGCGTCGATCCGCAAGGAAGACGAGCGCGTCCCGCCGCCTGGCGGTGGCCGTATGTTGGGAGACTACATCGGCCCGGGTCAGTCGAAATACACCGAATATGATCGAGCCGTGACAGACCGAACTGGTCAGTGGTTTGCTGACCGCGCGGCGTCTGATGATGATCGGCCCTGGTGTCTTTATGTCGGGCTGGTGGCGCCGCATTTCCCGCTGGTCGTACCGCAGGAATTCTATGATCTCTACCCGCTGGACAGCTTGCCACCGGTGAAATTGCACCCCAAGGACGGCCACGCCCGTCACCCGTGGGTCGAAAAGCAAAACGCCGGGATGGACAGCGAAGGACGGTTCCACAATGCCGAGGAACGGCTGAGCGCGATGGCCAGTTATTACGGGCTTTGCAGTTGTCTTGACCATAATGTCGGGCAAATCCTGACGTCGCTTGAAGCGTCCGGTTTTGGCGACACCACCACGGTGATTTATACGTCGGACCATGGCGATAATCTGGGTGCGCGTGGGCTTTGGGGGAAATCGAACCTCTATCAGGAAAGTGTGTCTGTGCCGATGATCATGGCCGGGCCGACGGTGGGCACAGGCACTTGCGACACCCCGGTGTCACTTCTTGATCTGTCGGCCACGATTCCGGATCATTTTGGCATCGCGTTTTCCGGAGATGGTGCGCCGCTTACCGCAATTGCCGATGCACCTGTCGACCCTGAACGCCCGATCCTGAGTGAATATCACGCGGCGGGCGCTGTTTCGGGGGCTTTCATGCTGCGAAAAGGGCGTTGGAAGCTGAACTATTACGTCGGATTTCCGTCCGAGCTTTTTGACATGGTTGATGACCCCGAAGAACTTGTGGACCTTGCGGGACATCCGGATCATGAAAGTGATCTGGCGGATATGGAACAGGCCTTGCGGTTGATTGTTGATCCCGAACGCGCCGACCGTCAGGCGTTTGCTGACCAAGCCGCGCTGATTGCCCGACATGGCGGGCGTGAGGCCGCTTTGAAACTGGGCGCGCCCGGCGCAACCCCCCCACCGGAGGCCAAATCATGAAGCTTACGATCCTTGGGTCCGGTTCGCCCGAAGCTTATGTCCGGCGTGCCTCAAGCGGTTATCTTGTTGAGACAGGCGACGATGTCATCTTGTTTGACTGCGGAGGGGGCGTGTTCGACAACCTTGTTCGATCGGGGCGAAAACCATCGGACATCACGCATCTGTTTTTCACCCATCTGCATACCGATCACATGATGGATTATGCCCGGTTGGTGCATGCGGCATGGGACGAAGGTGCGCCGCCCTTAAAAGTTTTCGGCCCCGCGCCGATTGCGGGCATAACCGAGGGTTTCTTTGGTCTCGACGGGGTCTTGTCGCATGATCTGCGCGCCAGAACCGAATTGTTGCCAAGCCAGGAGGTCTGGAAAGCCCGTGGCGGGACCTTGCCACGACCATGGCCTGCTCCCGATGTGACCGAAATCACCGGTGGCTTTGCATTCGAAGGAGAGGGGTGGCACCTTTCATCCTGCACGGCACCGCATGCTCAACCGGTTCTGGATTGTCTTGGATTTGCCCTGAACGCGGAGGGTCGCAAATTTGTCTATTCCGGCGATACCGGGCTTTGTGACGGGATCGAAACCTTGTGTCGTGGGGCCGATCTTTTGTTGCACTGGTGCTATCGGCTGGATGGTGAAGAAGCACACCCAATGATGGTGCCGCTGACCCCGACGCCTTCTGAAATTGCTGCTATGGCAACCCGGGCCGATGTGAAGCGGCTGCTGTTAAGCCACTTCCGCATTCACATGGACGCCCCCGAACGCCACGCGGCGGCCCTTGGCGTTCTGGAGGCGGGCTTTGCCGGGGAAAGTGCGATTGTAGAAGACCTGGAGACCTATCTGATCTGATGGCCCGGGCGTCAGCCTGTTGGGGTCGAAAGCTCTTTCGCGCATTGCAGATAGTAATGGCGCGTTGGGCAATTGATCTGATCTTCGGCATGGTCCCTCAGGACGTCTGCCTTCAGTGACTTGGCCTTCGCGACATCGTGGCCAGCATAGATCAAACGGTCGATCAATTGCAGCGCCCACTGGTGGTCAGCATCCGCGCGTGCTTTGTGCACGGCCTGAAATACGGCATCCGCGCCACCGGCCAGATCAATAAAGCGTTGCGCTTCGTCATCAGGCGCCAGCGCACCCAACGAGGTCGGGTTGCCGTCAAACCAGCCCATCGTCCCAACGAAATAGGCCCGCACCGCAAAATCCACACGGCCATAGTATTCGCGCAAATGTGGTTTCGCGGCCATGTCCGGGGGGAGTTTGACGCTATGGGCCAGTTGATCGATGGTCCGCCCGGCATCCATCCCGGCGCGGGTTTCAGTCACGACATGGCGAATGGCGTCACGATAGTCGGTCAGAAGCTCTTTGATCTGATCGCCACCGATGACAGCCTTTGTGTGGCCCGGGGCAAGAACCTCGGGGTCAAAGGCCATAAGCTGGTCCATCGTGTCTGCCCAGGTGTCGAAATCGCGGTATTCGGTTCCGCGAATGGCATAGAGGTTCGGGAACGAGCGGTAGAAATTGTCGCCCGAAAACAGGACCTTCTTTTCTGGGTACCAGACGACCATGTGATCCGGAGTTTCACCCGGTGCCATTGCCAATTCCAGATCAACCCCGTGCAGGGTGATTTTCTCGCCCTCGCCGGTAATTCTGCGGGTCGGGGGCAGAATACCGGCCCCCATCCCCTTTAGTGGGCGATTTCCGGGGCCGACACCGATGCCGATGATCTCGTCCGGATAAGACAGCCCGATGCCGAACTGGCGCTTGGTGCGTGCCTGCATGGCTTTGGCCGCTCTTGGGTGTTTCGTCTGCACGATCAGGGGGTCTTCGGATGACCTGTCACTGGCCAGAACCTGCGGAGTTCCACCTTCGGCAAAAACGCTGGCGCCTGAAACGTGATCGCGATGCGAATGGGTGAGGATGATCGTCTTGACCGGCAAATCCGTAATCTTGCGGAACTCTGCCAGTATGTTTTCTGCAGCTGTCGTCGTCTCTGTCGTATCGACAATGATCACGCCATCGTCGCCGACGATCATGTACACATTGGAGGCTGCAAAACCAAAGGCCTGATAGACGTTGTCAGCGAGCTGAACGATTTCCTTTTGGAAGTATTCAGGGTGGGCCTTCAATTCCGGGTGCATTTGCGGGTCCTCCTCTTTGTGCTGGTGTGTGCCGCCAGTCGGGTCATGGCCGTGGATAACAGCGACGGTCTGTTGGTGCTGTGATCAAGCACGCGCCGTCGATCGAGTTGCTCAAGACTTGGCATAAACGGGATCCCAAAATCAAGACTTATCCGAATTTTCGGAACCTTGATCAAATATATTTTGATTTGGGATCCCATTTGTGCAGTATGGTGATGCGTAGCTGATTCTAGGAAATCGCATGGATTCATGATGCTCGCCCCGGGGAGGGGGCGGAACATGACCTTCGGCTCTCGCACTTGGGGGGACAGATGACGCATGAAATATGCACAGGGAGCGGGTCGCGCGCTTCACGGCAGTCGGGCCGCGCATCGGACAAAGGCGGACCCCGTCTGTGCTTGGGTTGCCTGACTAACATGTCGACAGCTGGCTGAGCGGAGTTCGGAGAATGTCACGCAAAAACATCCTTTTCATCATGTGCGACCAGCTGCGGTTCGACTATTTGGGATGTACCGGGCACCCCACGATCAAGACTCCGAACATCGACGCATTGGCCGCGCGCGGCGTTCGGTTCGCTAACACATATTGCCAGTCGCCGATTTGCGGGCCCTCACGGATGAGCACCTATACCGGGCGGTACGTGTCGTCGCATGGGTCACATTCGAACTTTGGCCCGCTGCGCATTGGCGAGCAGAACATTGGCCATCACCTGAACCCGCTTGGCGTGAAGACCGTGCTGGTCGGCAAAACGCATATGAAGGCGGATACAGAAGGTATGGAGCGCCTTGGGGTCGATCCCGATGGCGAAATCGGGGTTCATCACGCGCAGGCCGGATTTGTTCCGTATGAGCGGGATGACGGCATTCACCCGGACACGATGGTACGTCCCGGATTGGCGTATAACGAATATCTGAAGTCAAAAGGTTATACACAGGATGACAACCCCTGGCATTGGGCCGCCAATGCGGTCGACACCGAGACAGGGGTGCGGTCCGGGTTCTTCAATGACCGGGTCGATTTGCCTGCCAGAGTCCCAGACGAGGATTCTGAAACGCCTTACATGACCCGGCGTGCCATGGATTTTCTGGCCGAGGACGATGGTGAAACACCCTGGCTGCTGCATCTGTCCTATATCAAGCCGCATTGGCCCTATGTCGCGCCAGCACCTTACAATGACATGTACGGGGCCAAGGATGTCATTCCTGCGGTGCGCTCGGACAGTGAACGGGATGACCCGAACCCGCTTGTGAAGCATTTCATGGACCGTGTTGCGGGTAAGACATTTTCCCAGGACGAGGCCCGCGAAACGGTCATCCCTGTCTACATGGGGCTGATCACGCAAATCGATGATCAACTTGGCAATTTGTTCGACTTCATGGACAAGCGCGGTTTGCTTGAGGACACGATGATTGTGTTCACGTCGGATCACGGCGATTACCTTGGTGACCATTGGATGGGCGACAAGGACTATTTCCATGATCCGTCGGTGAAGATCCCGCTGATTGTTGTCGATCCGGACAGCCGCGCAGACGGCACCCGCGGAACCGTTGACGAGTCGCTGGTCGAGGCGATTGATCTCTTGCCGACCTTTGTTGAATTCTGCGGCGGCGATGTTCAGCAGAACATTCTGGACGGGCGATCTCTGATGCCGAAGATCCACGGCGAAACGGTCGCGTGGCGTGATTATGTGATCAGCGAATACGACTATTCCTGCCAGGTTTTCCGCCCCGAGACCGAAAAAATGCCATTGGATTGCCGGTCTTACATGGTGGCCAACGACCAGTGGAAATACGTCCATGCGCCGGGATACCCGCCGGTTTTGTTCGATCTTATCAACGACCCTGATGAGCTGATCGATCTTGGGCGCAGTCCCGACCATGCGGATGTCTGCCAGGCCATGTTCAACCATTTGGCCGGATGGTCACTGCAATACCGACAGCGGGAAACATGGAGCGAAGACCACAATATCAAGATGACCGGCATGGAGGAGAAGCTGGGCGTGTTGATTGGATATTGGGATGAAAGTGACGCGCAAGGAAAGGACCCGAAGATCTTGCCTGTGCGACGGCCGTTGGACCCGCGCTGACCTGCGCCAACGGATCCAAACTACCAACCGGAGGAGAAGAAATGTCTTTGAAGACCCTGAAAAACGCGGTGCTGGCGGGCCTGACCTGCGCAGTCCTGTCACCGCTGTCGGCGGCGGCAGAAACGAAAATCCTGTTCAACATTTTTGTGCCGCCCAGCCACTTTTACTGGGACGTGATGAGAGACTGGGCCGGTCAGGTTCACGACAAGTCCGAAGGTCGCCTGACCATCGAATTCACCCCGAAATCGGTGGCGCCGCCGCCTAAAGTCATGGATGCGGTCCGCAAGGGGGCAGCGGATGCCGGGTTCCTTGCCAATATCTATCTTGGCCCCAAAAACCCCGGTGCGCATGTCGGCATGATGCCATGGATGCATCAGGGCGATTCAGAGGCGACATCGGTCGCGCTGTGGAACACCTATCAGAAGTACTTTGCCGACGCCGAAGACTGGCGTGGGGTTCACCTTTTGGGCCTGTATCATTTTGGCGGTGGCGCATTGTGTTCTGTCACTGACGAAAAGATTGAAACTGCCGATGATCTGACATCGCGCAAGGTCTGGTCGCTTAAGGGCAACCTTGACAAGATCCTCAAGAACATGGGTGTTGCGACGGTCAATGGCCCGGCGGTCCAGATCCATGAAATCGTGTCGCGCAATGTCGTCGATGCCTATACCGGCATCACTTATGACTCGGTGCGTCAGTTCAAAATCGACGGCTATACCAAGTCCTGCGTTCAGCTTGAAAAGTCGCTGTTTTCGATCAACTTCAGCCACTTCATCAATCAGCGGGTTTGGGACGGCCTGTCGCCAGAAGATCAGCAGGTTCTGACAGATCTGTCGGGTGAGCATCTGGCCCGCATGATGGGGGCCAAGGTGAATGAACGCGCTTTGCATGGCCGGGACGAACTTGCCAAGACGGTTGAATACCATCCGCCATCAGATGCTCTGATGGCTGCGCTTCAGGAAAACTCGACTCCGGTTGCTGAGGCCTGGATCGCAAAGGTGGGTGGCATGGGCGTCGATGGTCAGGCCGCGCTTGATTTCATGCGTGCCGAGGTCGAACGCCTGAGCACCATAAACGCCAATTAATGGAACGGGCCGGGGCCCAGCTAACGGGGCCCGGCCCGTTTGACACTTTAGGGGACGACACATGTTCGACAAAGTCGTGGATTTTCTCAGCCGGATCGGGCTGATCGTCGGGTCGGTGTTTCTTGCCCTGATGATGCTGATTACCGTTGTCGATGTGTTCATGCGCTATGTGTTTTCCGCCCCGATTTCGGGAAGCGCCGAAATGACACAGATCCTTTTGACGCTGACGGTTTTTGCCGGCTTCATTCTGGTCAGCCGTGATGGCAGCCATGTAGTCGTCTCGATTTTCGAACCGGTTATCAGCCGGTTTTCGCCCAACCTATACCGTCTGGTCTATGCGGTCAGCAACACGGTGGGGACGGCCTTTCTGCTGTGGGTTCTGATCATGGCGGCCCGGGATTCTTACATCTACGAAGACGTGACCGAGGGTCTGGAAATCCCATATTTCTATATCATTTCCGCGCTTGTCCTCTTTGTTGCCGTCTCACTGGTGGCCGGGATCAGGGTGTTTACCAGTGGCCAGATGGGCCACGATTCAGCGGATTAGGGGCACCCATGACCAACGCACTTATCGGATTGGCAGTTGTGCTGTTTCTGAGCTTTATCGGCGTGCCGCTGGGCTTTGCGACGCTTGCAGTCGGCGTTGTCGGGTTTGCGGCTTACCGCGGACTGGATGCATCGATTGCAGTGTCGGGGCAGTGGATCATGGAAATGACCATGAATCTTGGCCTGTCCGTTGTGCCGCTGTTCATCCTGATGGGCACATTCATCCATCGCGCCGGAATATCGGACGAACTTTACGAGGCCTCTTATGCCTGGTTGGGGCGGTTAAAGGGCGGAGTTGCGATGGCCACCGTTTTTGCCTGCGCCGGGTTCGCGGCGGTCAGCGGGTCATCGCTGGCCACGGCCGCAACCATGAGCCGGGTTGCCATGCCCCCCATGCGGCGCTTTGGGTATAATGACGCGCTGTCGACCGGCACCATCGCGGCGGGCGGCACGCTTGGTATCATGATCCCGCCGTCGGTTCCCATGGTGATCTATGGGATCATCGTGGGCGAGGATATCGGCAAGCTGTTCATCGCCGGGATCGTTCCGGGCCTGATGCTGGTCTTGCTGTTTCTGCTTGGTATCGCCATTGTCGTGCGGCTGTTTCCGAACTCCGGCCCTCCGGGGGCGGCAACGACCTGGGCCGAAAAGCTAAGCGCCTCAAAGGCGACCTGGCCCATTGTCTTGCTGTTCATCGTTGTTCTTGGCGGTATCTATACCGGTATTTTCACACCGACGGAATCGGCGGCTGTCGGGGCATTCTTTGCGTTCATTTTCGCGATTTCCCGTGGGCGGTTGCGCAGCTGGCCTGAACTTTTGCATGTCTTTGCCGATACTGTGAAAACGACCGGGATGATCTTTACCATCGTGTTTTGCGGCATGATGCTGGCCCAGTTCGTGAATATCACCGGCATGCCATTTGAGCTGGTCGATATGGTTGAAGGCGACGGCGCCATTTCCGCCACTCAACTGGTTTTGGGGATCTGCGTAATCTGTGTCCTGCTGGGCATGATCTTTGAATCTCTTGGCATCTTGCTGCTGGTCGTGCCGGTGTTTCTGCCATCTTTGGCGGCTTTGAACGTGGATATGATCTGGTTCGGGATCATCATCATACTTGTTGTTGAACTTGGTCTGATCACCCCGCCCATCGGCATGAATGTGTTCACGGTTAAGGCCGTCATCAGTGACGTGGACCTTGCCAAGATGTTCATCGGCGTGACGCCGTTCATATTTTCGATGCTGCTTGGGCTGTTGCTGCTGTTTCTGGTGCCCGAGATCGCGACATGGTTGCCTGATCTGATGCGTTAGGGCGTGTGAGGTGGGGGGCGCGGCGAGGGCCGCGCTATTCGCCCATTACCATCGGTTCGGCCCCGGAATAGGCGATCAGGTCGGCCACCGTCAGGCTGTCGTCTTTACGCTCGAAGGTTCGGATGTAATCGACCATGGTATGCGAATGTTCGCGCATCATGCCCTCTGCCCGGACCTGATCGCCCTTTTCGATGGCTTCGTAAATTACCTGATGCTGGGCGTTTCCAAGGTGCAGGCGGAACAAGCCGCGCTCCATTGAATTGGACGAGTCGGTGATCGATCGATCAAACACCATCGAACCGGCGGCCAGCATGGGTAAATGGCTGATCTGGTCGCAGGTGAAGCCGACATAGTCATTGCCACAGGCTGCCAAAATCGTCGAATGGAACACCTTGTTGGCGGCTTGTGCTTCGCGTTTAGCGGCGTCATCCAGCTTGCCAGCCTTCAACACCTTGCTGATGGTTTCGATTGCACGGGCCATGTGCGGCAGATGCTGCGCGCGTGTTTCAGATTGCGCCATAAGCCGCGCCGCAAGGCTTTCCAGGTGGCCGCGGACCTGAACGGCCTGGAGGATTTCGTCGACCGTGGGGCTGAAAACGACATAGCCGCGCCCTTCGCCACGGCGAATGATCCGTTCGCGCTCCAGCAGGCGCAGGGCCAGTCGGATCGGGGTGCGCGATACCTCGTAAATTTCGCAAAGCCGCGCCTCGGACAGGCGCTCTCCTTCTTTGAAGGCCCCCATGATGATGTCCTGTCGGATTTGTGCGGCGAGTTCGGTGTCGATGGATTCCATTTCTTCATTGATCACGCATGGGATCCCAAAGTCAAGAAGACAGGAGGCGTCGAAATTGAGGCGCGTATCACTGTGGGTTTGGATCCCAAAGTTGATTTGGAGTGCGATAAGGCCCCGTTCGTTCAACTATTATCTTGCTTTGGGATCCCATATATGGTCAACATTTTCATATCAGCGACTCGGCCAGCGAGCTTGGCTTGCCAGCCTTGGGAATGGGATCCCAATGGCGAGGGCCGCGTTAAATGCTTGGGAGGACACCATGAAATTCACGCGTTTCACTCTAACCGCCGCGCTCGCACTCGGGCTTGGCGTTTCCGCACATACCGCGACCAGCGAAGAGCTGAGCGTTGCGACGTTCCTGCCGCCGCAGCATCACACCAATACCGGGATGTTCACATGGTTTGCCGAAGAAATCGAAAAACGCTCGGGCGGATCGTTGACCATGAAGCTTTACCCGGCAGGCCAGCTGGGCGCAGGCCCGGTGCAGCAGTACAAGCGCGCGGTTGAAGGCGTTGCTGACATCACATTTGGTGTGTCCGGTTACACGCCCGCCTTGTTCCCCAAGACGATGCTGGCGATCCTTCCGGGCACGTCGGAAACGGCCGATCAGTCGACGCGCGCGATCTGGGATATCTACGAAGACCACCTTGCCGACGAATATGAGGACGTGAAGGTTCTGGCGGTGGGCACCGTTGCTGGCAACCTGTTTGCGGCAACCCGTGACGTGTCGACAATGGAAGGCATGAAGGGGGTCAAGATCGTCCCGTTCGCGGCCATGACTACGCCGATCATCGAAGCGCTGGGCGCGGTGCCAGTGCAGATGCCGGTGACCGAAATGTATACCGGTCTGTCGACCGGCACGATTGATGCAACCACGGCGTCTTACAACAACATCACGCAACCGTGGAACTTTTGGGATGTGTCCACCTACATCGTCGAGAATGTTCCGTCGACGTTTGCCGTGACCTACGCTGTCATGAACAAAGAGCGTTACATGAGCCTGTCGGACGAACATCGCGCCATCATCGACGAAGTGGCGGGTTTGCCGATGTCGCTGGAACTCGCAAAGTCATTTGATGGTGCTGACGAAAGATCCAAGAAGATCATCGCCGAAACCACCGACAAAAACTATGAGTGGATCGTTGTTTCGGACGAAGAACGCGCCAAGATGGACGCTGCTGTTGCTCAGGGTCTGGACGCGATTTTTGCGGACTACGAAGGGCGTGGCATTGCGAACGTGCGCGACATCTATGGTGCTTTGAACCGCTGACTCCCACGCGCCCCGGAGGCTTTGTGCAGGCGTAACGTCCAGCACGTGTCCGGGGCGCATTTTCAAAGCGCTTCGAAATTCGGTCGCCGGTCGACCCAATCTCCAACCGTTTTCAAGCCATCAAGCACAGGGAAGTTAACGTGGTCGTCATTGTCCCAACAAATAAATCAGTCGAATCCCTCGAAGGGCTTCATCTGTATCACGGTGCGATTTCGAATTGTTCGATGCGGGTGCGCATGACGTTGATCGAAAAGGGGCTGGACTGGACCAGCCATCACATCGATCTGAAAAAGAAAGAGAACATCACGGACGACTATTTCGGGATCAACCCGAACGGTCTTGTTCCGACGTTAATTGATAACGGCGTCGTTCATATCGAATCCAATGACATCATCGATTACCTCGACGAGACCTATCCCGAGCCGTCTTTGCGGGCTGCCGACAACGACGAAATGATGGAGTGGCTGCATCTGGCCGCTGCCATCCACGTCCCGGCCTGCAAGCCGTATGTCTATGCGACCAAGATCGCCGCAAAGATCAAGAAGACCGCGGAAGAGCAGGACAAATACGACACCCTGCAAAAGAACGAGGAGTTGAAGAAATTCCACTCCAAGCATGCAGGCGGCAACGCGTTCAGCACCAGCGACTTTGACAAGGCCAAGGCGATCCTTGGGGCTTGTTTTACCAAGCTGGAGGTCACTTTGGAGGGGCGCGACTGGATCATGGGGGATCAGTTCACCCTGGCCGATATCTCGTGGATCCCGCTTTTCTTCGTGATTGATGGCTGTGGGTTTTCGTTTGAACCCTATCCCAACATTCGACGCTGGGCCGCAGCCTTTGACGGCAAAGACAGCTATCAGCAGGGCGTTCTGCAATGGTGCCCGGACTTTTCGAAAGTCTGAAACACCAAGGAAAAGGACTGATCAATTTGTCGGACAGAACTGAATTGCCCGGAATTATCCGACGTCTGGATACGGTGCTGACATGGGTTGCGCTGATCTGTGGTGGAGTGACCCTGGTGTTCATGACCGGGTTTTCCGTCTGGAACGTTCTGGTCATGCGCAAGGCGTTGAATGCGCCCATCACCGGGGCCGAAGATCTTTTGATCCTGGCGCTTGTGGTGATTGTGGCCTTGTCGATTCCACTGGGTGCGCGCACCGGGGCGCATATCGAAATCGAAGCACTGGAATCGCGCATGTCGGCTGGCTTTGCCAAATGGTCGATGATCGTGATCAAGTGTCTTGCGGTGGTGCTGCTTGGGTTCATGGCGTGGCGGCTGTGGCATGCGGGGGGAACGGCAAGCAAGTTTGGCGAGACCACGCAGCAATTGCTGATTTCCTATGAGCCGTTCTATTACCTTCTGTCGGTTTCGGCGGCTATTTATGGCGTGGTTGTGGTGCTGGATATCTGGCAGCTGCTGCAAGGGGACAAGGTTGTTCTGCTCCGCGTAGGAGGAGGCCAGCTATGATCAGCATGACGGCTCTGGGCCTTTTGGGCCTGCTGGCACTGTTCATTCTTCTGGCCCTGCGGATGCCGGTGGCGCTGTCGATGCTGGGCGTTGGGTTTGTTGGCACGGTGATTGCCAATGCCAACAAGTTTATGCTGATCGGCATGGCCGAAGATCAGGCCTGGGCACGGGGGTGGAAGGTCGCCTATTCCAACATCGCCGGTGAAACGTTCGAGGCGGCGTCAAACTATAACCTGCTGGTGATCCCGATGTTTGTTCTGATGGGCAACCTTGCCGGGGTGTCAGGCATGTCCAACGACCTGTTCGCCGCAGCGTACCGGTGGATGGGGCATTTGCGCGGCGGGCTGGCGTCGGCCACCATTGCGGCCTGTGCCGGGTTTGCGGCCCTGTCGGGGTCGTCGCTGGCTTCGGCTGTTACCATGGGCCGTGTCGCACTGCCCGAGATGAAGAAATACAACTATGCCGACAGCCTTGCTACCGGGTCGGTGGCGGCCGGGGGCACGCTGGGCTTTCTGATTCCGCCGTCGGGTGGGATGATCATCTATGCGGTGCTGACCGAACAATCCATCGGGCGGCTTTTCATGGCGGGTGTCTTTCCCGGCATCATCCTGACCTTGTTGTTCATTATCGCGATCTACTGGGTTGTGTTGCGCAATCCCGATGCCGGGCCGCGTGGAGAACGCTTTCCGCGCCGCGAGAGACTCGCATCGTTGTGGCGGGCGTTGCCGATCCTTGGCGTGGTGCTGGCCACCATCGGCGGGATGTACACCGGGTTCTTCACCCCGGTCGAGGCATCATCAGTTGGCGCGTTTTTCACCTTCCTGGTTGCCGTTTGGCGCCGGTCGCTGAACTGGCAGGCCTCGAAGGCGGTGATTTTGGAGACGATGAATGCGACGGCGACGGTGTTCATGATCATCATCGGGGCCTTTGTGTTCATCCCGTTCATGTCGTTGACCGAACTGCCGGCACAATTGGTGACGATCCTGACGTCGTTGCCCATCGGGGATATCGGCATCCTGTTGGTCATCGTCCTGATCTACATGTTCCTGGGCATGTTTCTTGAGGCGATGGCGATGCTGGTGCTGACCATCCCGGTCGTGATCCCGATTGCCATCGCGCTGGATTGGGATCTGATCTGGTTCGGCATCATCGTGGTGATCGTGCTTGAAATGGGGATGATCAGCCCGCCGGTCGGCATCAACGTGTTCATCGTGAAATCCATCGCCAAAGATGTTCCGATGGCCACGATTTTCCGCGGCATCTGGCCCTTCTGGTTCGCCATGGCGGCGATGATCGGGCTGCTCATCCTATTCCCACAAATCGCACTGTACCTCCCGCAAAAAGTTGTCGGTGGTTAGAAAACAGGAGAGGTCGCATGGACGGCAAAACAGATATCAGAACGCTTCAGCAGTTTATCGGCGGGGACTGGGTCGACGCCGAAAATGGTGCCACGTTCGAGGTGCTGAACCCACTGGACGACAGCCTTTATGCCCATGCGGCCAAGGGCACGGGCGCTGACATGCAGAGGGCGGTTGCTGCGGCCCGGGCGGCGTTCCCGGCCTATAAAGAAACCACGCCAACCCAGCGTGAACGCTGGCTGTTGCGCGTTGCCGAGATCATGGAGGCGCGTCAGGCCGAACTGGTGGATTGTCTGATCGACGAAATCGGATCGCCCATTCAGAAGGCGATGTTCGAATTCACCAAGGGTCTGACGATGATGCGCGCGGCGGCGGGCCTGTGTCGCAACGTGCGCGGCGAAACCATCCCGTCCGACCGACCGGGGACATTTTCGATGTCGATCCGCGAACCGCTGGGCGTGGTTGCGGTGATCACCCCGTTCAATGTGCCGCTGATCAAGACCACACGGCTGGTCGCCAACGCGCTGGCGGTGGGCAACACCGTGGTGCATCTGCCATCTGAAATGGCACCGCATCTGAGCCTGATCTTTGCTGACATCATCGCCGAGGCAGGATTTCCGGCGGGGGCCTATAACGTCGTAACCGGGATCGGGGCCGAGATCGGCGATGATCTGACCGGGCATCGGGATGTTGATTTCGTTACCTTCACAGGGTCATCGGTTGTCGGGCAGCACATCAACGAGATCTGCGCACGCAACAAGACGCCCAACACGCTGGAGTTGGGAGGCAAAAGCCCGACCGTCATACTGGCGGACGCCGATCTTGACACGGTTGTGCCGCTGGCGGCGCGGTCGATCTTCATGTTCGCGGGGCAGGCCTGTATCGGGTCCAGTCGGTTCTATGTCGAACGTCCGCTGTATGACGAATTCGTCAAGCGGTTCACGATGATTGCGGGCAAGGTGGGAATGGGCGATCTGCGTGACCCCGGCACGGTGATTGCCCCGATCATCTCGGATCGTCAACGCGAGCGGGTCAAGGATCACATTGCCGACGCGGTGGCCAAGGGGGCCAAGGTGGTCGCCGGGGGCGCGTGGGAGGGCAACCGGTGCCAGCCGACGCTGTTGACGGATGTTTCAGAAGATATGGCGGTCTGCAGGTCCGAGACTTTCGGCCCCGTGACGGCGATCTATCCGATCGATAGTTATGAGGAAGGGCTGGAAAAGGCCAACGACACTGACTTTGGCCTGTCGTCGTCGATCTTTACCAAGGACATCGACAAGGCGTTTCACTTTGCCCGCAACATTGACGCCGGGATGTGCCACATCAACGGGCCAACCATCCATGACGAAGCCCATGTGCCGTTTGGCGGCAATGGGGAGTCCGGTGTCGGGCGCGAAGGCACCGACGCCGATATGGAAGCCATGACAGAACTGAAATGGGTTACGGTGCAGCTATGACATTCACGCTTTATCATCATGGATCGTCGGTTTGTGCTGCCAAGGTGCGGTTCGCCATGGCCGAAAAAGACCTCGATTGGGATGGGGTCTATATCGACATCCTGAAGGGCGAACAGTTCGATCCGGAATACCAGAAACTGAACCCCAAATCAGTGGTCCCGACGCTGGTACATGACGGCACAGTGATCACCGACAGCACGGTGATCTGCGAATACCTCGACATGCTGGACCCGGAGACCAGCCTGCACCCAACCGACCCATGGGAACGTGCGCAGGTGCGGTATTGGACCAAGGCCGTGGACGAAGACCTGCACCCGGCGTGCGGCGCAGTGACCTTTGTCTGTTCGCACCGGCATACGGTTGCAAAGAACCTTGGGCCTGAGGGGGTGAAGGAATTTCTGGCCTCCACGCCGGAATTCTCGGTCACCGCAGACTGGAATACCAAGAAGAAAATCTTTGTGCGGGACGGTTTTGACGCGCCTGAGGCTCCGGAAAAGGTCAAGCTTTACGACAGCTACCTGCAAAAGATGGAAAAGGCGCTGGAGGGCCATGACTGGCTGGTCGGCAACAAGTTCTCGATCGCCGATGTGGCGATGACGCCTTACGTCAACCGGCTTGCCATGATGTCGATGCGCGGGATGTGGGAAAACGGACGCCTGCCCAATGTGGAAAAATGGTTCACCCGGATCGAGGCGCTGCCCAACTTTAAAAAGTGCTTCATTGACTGGGTGCCAGAAGATCTGACCAATGATCTGCGCGAAAACGGGGCCAAAAGCTGGCCGGAAGTCGCCAAAATTCTTGAAATCGAAATCTGAGTGGAGGAGCGCCCAATGGGACGATTGGAAGGAAAGACTGCCGTCATAACCGGAGCGGCACGCGGTATCGGGGCCGTGATGGCCAAGCGGATGGCGCAGGAGGGGGCCAATGTTGTGGTCACGGATGTGCTGGACACGACCGCAACAGTGGACGCGATCAAGGCCGCCGGCGGATCGGCGATTGGCGTGGCTGTGAACATCACCTCGGATGAGGATCTGGCGACCATGGTCGAAGCAACGGAAACGGCATTCGGCAGCCTGGATATTCTGGTCAACAACGCGTCGATCTTTGCGGCGCTGGACCCCAAGCCATTCATGCAGATCGACAATGACGAATTCGACAAGGTCATGACCGTCAATACACGCGGGGTGCATCAGGCCACCAAAGCGGTTGTCCCGGCGATGATGAAGGCAGGCGGCGGCAAGATCGTCAACATTGCATCCGGCACGTTCTATTATGGTCCGCCGGGCCTGTCGCATTATACGGCCTCCAAGGGGGCCGTGATCGCCCTGACGCGCTGCCACGGGCGTGAACTGGGCGACAAGAACATTCAGGTCAACGCAATCGCCCCCGGTCTGACCGAAAGCGAAGCGCTTCAGGGGCATACAGGGTTCGACCCGGCGCGCGGCCCGACCGTTCAATCCCGCTCGATCAAGCGCGAAATGGTGCCCGAGGATCTTCTGGGGTCGTTGATGTTCCTGATCACGCCCGACAGCGATTTCATGACCGGCCAGACGCTGAACGTGGATGGCGGCAAGGTGAACCTCTGAACAAGGATCGGACAATGGCCAAACGCTATTCCTATGTGCCCGCAGGCGGAGGTCAGGATTACGACTGGTCGGCGGATCATACTTACGTCAAGGTTTCGGCCGCCGACACCGGCGGGCAGTACACGTTGATGGAGGACAACCTGAAAGCCAATTTCAGGTTGGGTCTTCACCTGCACCGCTATCATGCCGAGACGTTTTATATCCTTGAGGGGTCGGTTGATTTCTATGTCGATGGCGACTGGATGACGGCCCAGCCGGGCACGTGCCTGCACATTCCGCCCGGCGTTGAACACGCCTGTGTCCTGACGCAGGGCTGCACGGCCGGTCGGATGCTGATGATCTATCAGCCGTCAGGGTTTGATCAGTATCTGGCCGAACTGGGGCAGATGACCGATGCCGATTTCGAAGACAGCGCCAAAATGGACGCGCTGAACCAGAGATACGACATCATCAATATCGGGCCGGTGCCGGATCGCCCGGCGGGGTGATCCACCGGTCCCAACTTACCCTCGACTGGAGACAACACCATGGCAAAACTTGGCCAGGACATCATCGGCACCAGCGGGTTGCCGCCTTTCTTCAAGGTGGCAAATGCGGATGAGGTGGGTATCGACGCGCCAGAGAACCGCAAAGGCGACGCGTTGCGCACCTGGGTGCGCAGTTTCAGCGGGTTTCAGAAAGAGGCGCTGGTGCGGTCGGCCAAGACCGGCGACACGTGGCGTCTGGTCAGCGACGAGGGCCCCTATCTGAACGGCCATGACGCCGCGCCGTGCCCGCTGGCGTTTCTGTCGACCGGGATGGTCGCCAGCTTTATGAATGAAATCATCGCACTGGCCGACCAACACGGCATTGAGATCCGCAAGCTGAAGCTGATCCAGAACAACTATTACACAATGAAAGGGTCGATGCCGAAGCGCACCATGATCGGCGGAGCCGAGAATATCGAACTTGAGGTTCAGATTGATTGCGATCTGGAGGATGCCGCGCTGAACGAATTCCTGATCAATGCCACCTATGCGTCGCCGTTGAACGGCCTGATGCGCGGTCAGTTGGACAGCCTGTTCAAGCTGGGCAAGAACGGGGTCGAATTGCCCACCGCCAAGGTATCCGAGCTGAACGCCGCTCTGTTTCCCGATCCGGGGAACCATTTTGCAACGGCCACGCCCGAACCCAGCGATTTGACGTTGATGCAGCCGGTTGGCCCGACGCCCAGGAAAGAGGTTGCCAAGGGCACCGCAACCGGCGGGTCGTCGCTGTCGGATGAACAGGACCGGCGGCTGAACATCGGGGCGGTTGCGGTATTGCGCGAGGATGGTCTGAAGGACATCCAGCAGATGCAATATTCGCCCTATGGCACGTCGTTCCGATTTCTCAGCGCGGAAGACGGACGTGCGCCCGACGCCAACACGCTGATCAGCGCGGGCATCGGGTTTTGCTTTATGACCCAGTTCGGGCGCTTCGTGTCGATGCTGAAACTGGATCTGCCGGACTATCGCATTGTGCAGGACACGCATTTCAGCCTTGGTGGCGCGTCGGGCGGAACCGGCAAGGCGGGCGGGGCCGACCCGATTGAAACGCATGTCTATCTGGAGACAGGTGAAAGCGACGAGACCGCGCAAGAGATGCTGGATATATCCGAGCAAACCTGTTTCCTGCACGCTTTCTGCCGCACCGACCTGAAAACAAAACTCAAGGTCGTGCGGGTGTAACGACTTCAAGACCGCGGCCCGATGCCATTTGTCGGTCGGGCTGCAACTGGGGATCACACCATGATGCCGCCCAGAATTGAGGACGACAGTCGTTTTTTCACGATGTCGTTGCGTTTGTGTTGGCGATACGTGAAGGGCATGCAGAGCAAATGAGCAGGCAGCTTTTCTTGATGATCGGTGCGAGGGGCAGATTAGTCCGCACGGCAATTCAAGTGTTCAGTCTCAATGACATCAAGGGAACGTCTTAATCGGGCCGCCCCATCAGCCGGTCGATCGGGGCATAGTCGTCGGTCAGAATTTGACCGCGCGCATCGGCGAGTTGTGACACGATGCCGTTCGAAAGGGCCCCAAAGCGTGTCAGGTCCGGGGCGGGCACGGTGAAGGAATTGACGTGTGTTTCAGATTTGCCGCCAACAACGACAAACACCATGCGCTGACCCGGAGCGGGTTGCACCTGCTGGGTCCAGACCTCGACGACCGGGAAAACCGTTCGCATCGTCGCCACGATCGAGGACAACGCGCGCAACCGATCTTCATGGTCGATCACATTCATCATGAATGTTCCATCAGGCGTCAACCTCGTGGAAGCGAGGCGAAAGAACTCTTGCGTGACGAGATGCACAGGAACCACCACGTCGGTAAACGCATCACCGATGATCGTGTCATAGCGCAGCTCAGGCCGGGTCAACAGCGCGCGCCGTCCATCTTCGTGCAGAACATTGGCGGTTGCGGGATCGAACCAAAACCCCTTGATGGCAAGCGCTGTGACCGCCGGGTCAATCTCGGCAACGGTGATCGCGCCGCTACCCCGCGCCGCAAACGCCCGGGGCACCGCATAATTGCCGCCGCCGATATGGAAACTGGTGAAGTCCGGGCGAGGGGCCCGCAGCATCGACAACTGGTCAAGCATCGCCGTGTGTTCGGTGAACTGGACCTCGGGCAAATCCCGGGCGCTGATGCCGTGCGCCAGATGATCGATCACCATAAGGTGCACCGGCTGGTCCGGGTCGGCTGACACGTCGTCCTGGCGCAGGCAGAAGTACCGGCTTTCCACATCGCAAGGTGATGGGGCAGCAAGTGCCAGTCCGGAAATCCCTGCCACCAGCAAGGTGACCAGAAGCGCGATCCACCGCCCTGCCATCTGTCCAAGCCATAAGAAATACAGCCCTGTCGCGGCATAGACGCCCGAGACCACGACAAGCGTCATCGCCGATCCAAGCCAGGAAATGAAGAAAAACCCCGCCAGAAGTGTTCCCACGATGGCCCCGATCGCCCCGGCGGCAAACATCGCCCCAAGCGCCTGACCCGTGCGCTCGGCGCTGGTCACCGCGATTTTTGTAAGGACCGGAGCGGGCATCCCGGCAAAAAACGAGGGCAGAAAGAAGACCAAAGCCGTCAGACCGGTAATTGACCAGACCGGATCAGACAGGGTTGCCAGCACCGGCCCCGCCAATGCAGGCAACAGAAGTACCGCACCTGACGTGGTCACAGCACCCGCAAGAAGGGCGCCGCCGGTCCAGCCAAGCGACGCGCCTACGGGTTTCTCAGCCAGCCGCCCACCCCACCAGTGACCGGCAGAAAACCCCGCAAGAACCACCGCAATCACAGCTGTCCAAGTGTAAAGTGACATTCCCACGTGGGGCGCCAGCATGCGTCCGGCCACGATCTCAACCACAAGAGACGCGGCACTGATCACACCCTGCAGAAACACCAATTGCCATATCGCAATACTGCGCGTCATCCACGATCCTTCATGTACGGGTGATCCGTGAAACACGCCCCGATTTCTGCGGAATGTAAGGTGTTGCGCCCGTTTCTTTCAACACCTTCTCTCGAAGATCGGGGCGGCCGGTTAAGCCCTGACATCTTCTAGGCATGCGATGGAGATGAAGCTGGACGCGTCATTTTTGAGTCTGAACACGAACTTCGAACCTTCGAACCTTCGAAAGTGCTAAGTGAGCCTGCCGGCCAATACAGGATGAATCCCGACATCAATGCCGGTCGCGAGTTGCCCAAAACTATGTAAGGGGTATCTTTTATGCTGGACGCAATGGAGGATGAGCATTGCAGGTAATCAAAGATTACATTGATTTTTGCAGATGCCGTGGTGCTGCTGGAGAGAATCGAACTCTCGACCTCTCCCTTACCAAGGGAGTGCTCTACCTCTGAGCTACAGCAGCGCCGTGCGCGGGTCATTAGAGGCTATTGCCGGTCCATGCAAGGGCGTTGTGAATGATTTTTTAGAACACTGGCTGTGCGCGGTGTATTGACCGGTCCGGGACCGTGAAACGTTTCGACGTGGGGCGAGGCGGGGCGGGCCTGTGACGGGTGAATCCTCGGTCCTGCACGCGGGTTGTGGCCGTAGTGGGACACTTGGCGCGCCAACGGTCACTGATCCTAAGCCGGGAACCCGCGTTATTCTGGACGCCCCATTTCGCCTCATGTACAGAAAGACATGGCAGATAAGACCAAGAAACCCGCACAAAGCCGCGAAGATCGGCTTAAGGCCCAGTTGAAGGCCAACCTTTCCCGACGCAAAGCGCAGGCGAAGGCACGTGCGGGGGGCGAAACAGATAAAACAGGCAAGTCCGGGGACTAGTAACTATGGATTCGATATTGGTAACGGGAAACGGGCCGCTGCACGGCCAGATCCCGATTGCAGGCGCAAAAAATGCCTGTCTCGCATTGATGCCGGTGACATTGCTCAGCGATGAACCGCTGACCTTGACCAATGCACCGCGGCTTTCAGACATCAAGACCATGACGATGTTGCTGCAGTCGGTTGGCGCCGAGGTGACAGAGATGCAGGATGGCAAGGTCATCGCGCTCACCAGCCACGGGCTGAACAGCCATACCGCGGATTACGAGATCGTGCGTAAGATGCGCGCGTCGAACCTGGTGCTTGGCCCGCTTCTGGCGCGCATGGGCAAGGCAGTGGTGTCGCTGCCGGGCGGTTGTGCCATTGGCGCGCGCCCGATGGATTTGCATGTTGAGGCGCTTGAAGCGCTTGGGGCGCAGATCGAACTGAAGGACGGATATTTGCATGCCGAAGCGCCGGGCGGTCTGAAAGGCGCGGTTCACGAGATGCGGTTTGCGTCGGTCGGGGCGACCGAGAACGTGGTGATGGCGGCCACATTGGCCAAAGGCACGACGGTCCTGAAGAACGCGGCGCGAGAGCCCGAGATTGTCGATTTGGTTCATTGCCTGCGCAAGATGGGGGCCCAGATCGAGGGTGAAGGGACCTCGACCATCACCATAGAGGGGGTCGACCGGTTGCATGGCGCCACTCATCAGGTTGTCACAGACCGGATCGAACTGGGCACATATATGCTGGCCCCGGCGATTTGTGGGGGTGAGGTCGAACTGCTGGGCGGTCGTTTGGATCTGGTTGGAACGTTTTGCGAAAAGCTGGATGCGGCCGGCATCGACGTTCAGGAAACACCAAATGGTCTGAAAGTGTCGCGCAGAAATGACCGTGTGCGCGCTGTGGATGTGACGACCGAGCCGTTTCCCGGCTTTCCGACCGACTTGCAGGCGCAAATGATGGCCTTGCTGGCGACGGCCGATGGCGTCAGTGTTCTTGAAGAGAAGATCTTTGAAAACCGCTTTATGCACGCGCCGGAACTGACCCGCATGGGCGCGAATATTGACGTTCATGGCGGCACGGCCACGGTGACGGGTGTCGAGCGTTTGAAAGGCGCGCCTGTCATGGCAACGGATCTGCGGGCCAGCGTATCGCTGATTCTTGCCGGTCTGGCTGCGGAAGGTGAAACCATCGTCAACCGGGTCTATCATCTGGACCGCGGATACGAGCATGTGGAAGAAAAACTGCAGGCCGTGGGCGCGAAAATCGAACGGATCAAAAGCCAGTGACACAAGACGCAACATTTGAGGACGGCCGCGAGGCGCCCCTGTATCTTGGGGCCGAGGACGGTGACGATCTGCAGGTCGTCTCAACGCTGATCCAGGACGCGGTGTTTCCGGTATCTGAAATGCGCTGGATCGCCGGAGACCGGCGGTTTGCGCTGTTGTTGAACCGGTTCCGCTGGGAAGATGCCGACGCGGCGCGGCAACGGGGTCGCAACGTGGAACGGGTGCAGTCGGTGCTGGCCGTTGACAACGTGCTGAACGTGGCGTCTCAGGGCATCGATCGGAAGGACAGCGATCTGATCCTGTCGCTGTTGTCAGTGGCGTTCGAAGAGGGCGAAGATGGCGCCGGATATGTGTTGTTGACGCTTGCCGGTGACGGCGCGATCCGCCTGTCGGTTGAGGCGCTTGAGGTTTCTCTGAGAGACGTCACACGCCCGTATATCGCACCATCGCGCCAGACGCCCAAGCACGAAGCGTGACCTTGTCCGTACGTGTGCTGGGGGCCGGGGATCAACCCGTCTGGCGCGCGCTGAGGATTGAGGCGCTGGATCGGTTCCCGACCGCTTTTCTGACCACTGGCGCGGAACAGCGAGCCCGCAGTTCGGCGGCTGACATTGCAATGCTGGAGCAGCGGGCGTGGCGCGGCTTGTTTTCTGGCCGTGACCTGATTGGTCAAGCTGCATTGCTTCCCATGGCCTATGCAGCGGCGCGCCATCGGATGGAGATCGGTGGGTTTTATGTGACCCCTGACCATCAGGGCGCAGGTGCGGCCCAGATTCTGCTTGAGGCTTTGGAGGGTGAGGCCGCGTCGCATGGCGCCTTGCAACTAGAGCTTTCGGTTGCTGCGGATAATGCCCGCGCCATCCGGTTCTACGAGCGTAACGGGTTCGAGCGGTTCGGGACACAGCCCCGCGCCATCATTTTCGAAGGTGAGCCGCAGGACGACTATTATTATGTCAAATTTCTGGACCGGTCGGCTGTGTAAGTTGTGTGTGTCGTGCATTGCATCTCATAAACCTTGAGGCTTCGCGATGCCCCGGCTATGTCACCGGGAAGTAAGGAGAGCCCGATGCCGCAGTTTCTGGATACCCGTTCCGCCGACTTTGAAGACCGGTTCACGGCGCTTCTGTCCGCCAAGCGCGAGGACAGCCCGGATGTTGACGACGTGGTGGCCGAGATCATTGCAGAGGTTCAGCGCCGGGGCGACGCTGCGGTACTGGAACTGACAGAAAAATTTGACCGGATGACACTGACCGCGGATCAGTTGGCGATCTCGTCTGACGAAATCAGCGCGGCGATCAAAACGGTCCCGGATGCGGAGCGGGCGGCTTTGGAATTGGCCGCTGACCGCATCCGCGCCTATCACGTCCGTCAGATGCCGGAAGATCAGATGTGGACCGATTCTGAGGGGGCGACCTTGGGCTGGCGCTGGACACCTGTTTCGGCGGCTGGTCTTTATGTGCCTGGTGGATTGGCCTCGTACCCATCATCGGTTCTGATGAACGCAGTGCCCGCCAGGGTCGCTGGCGTCGAGCGGCTGGTGGTCGCCGTGCCAACACCGGATGGGGTGATCAATCCGCTTGTGCTGCTGGCCGCGAAAATCGCCGGAGTCGATGAGATTTACCGCATCGGTGGGGCTCAGGCGATCGCGGCACTTGCCTATGGCACAGACACAATTGCCCCGGTCGACAAGATCACCGGCCCCGGCAACGCGTTTGTTGCAGCCGCGAAACGGCGGGTGTTTGGCAAGGTCGGGATCGACATGATTGCGGGCCCGTCCGAAATTCTGGTGATCGCCGATCAGGATAACGACCCGGATTGGCTGGCACTGGATTTGATGAGCCAGGCCGAACACGACCAAAGCGCCCAGTCGATCCTGATCACGGATAACGAGGCTTTTGGCCAGAAGGTGGCCGAAGCGGTGGCAAAGCGTTTGGAAACGCTTGCACGGCGCGACATCGCAGCCGTCAGTTGGCAGGATTTCGGGGCCGTGATCACGGTGCGAGATCTGGACGAGGCCGCCGACTTGTCCAATCGGATCGCCCCCGAGCATCTGGAAATCTGCGTGGCTGATCCGGATGCAACGTTACACAAGTGCGTCCATGCGGGCGCAATTTTTCTTGGCCAGTACACCCCCGAAGCCATTGGCGATTACGTCGGCGGGCCGAACCACGTATTGCCCACCGCGCGGTCGGCACGGTTTTCGTCGGGGCTGTCTGTCATGGACTTTTTGAAGCGGACGACACTCGCGCGGATGACTCCTGACGCGCTGCGTGCTATTGGCCCCTCTGCCGAAACTCTTGCGCAATCGGAAAGTCTGGAAGCGCATGGGCTGTCGGTTCGGGCCCGTCTTGACCATCTGAACAGGTAAAACGCCGATGTCACATATCATGGATATCGCTCTGGATGATTCAGGGCTTCCCGCCCCGACGCCCGAGATCGAACAAGAACGCAAAGTCGCGATTTTCGACCTTTTGGAAGAAAACAGCTTTGATCTGCCCAAGCGCGACGACCGTTTGGTGCCGGAAGGTCCGTATCGGGTCAAGCTGTCGATCCGCGAGAAACGGTTGGTTTTCGATGTCGAGACTGAAGACAGTCAGAAAGCGGCTGAATTTCATCTGTCGCTGGGGCCGTTTCGCCAGGTCGTGAAGGATTACTTCCAGATCTGCGAAAGCTATTTCAATGCGGTGAAAACCATGCCGCCCAGCCAGATCGAAACCATCGACATGGCGCGGCGCGGGATTCACAACGAAGGCAGCCGGGTTTTGCAAGAGCGTTTGGAAGGCAAGGCAGACATCGACACCGATACCGCCCGGCGTCTGTTCACGTTGATCTGCGTTCTGCATTTTGGGGGCTGACGTGGTGGACGCTCTGCCACAATCCGTTCTGTTTTGTTGCGACCACAATGCGATCCGGTCTCCGATGGCCGAAGCCATCATGAAGAAGCTCTATGGCTTTGATGCATATGTTCAGTCTGTTGGCGTGAACAACGATCTGGAGATCGATGGGTTCAGTATTGCCGTCTGCAAGGAAATCGGGGTCGAATTAAGCCGCCACCGATCCCGCAGTTTCGGTGAGATGGAAGAGTTGGGCGAAGATCTTTCGTCATTTGATCTTGTTGTCGCCCTATCCCCGGCGAGTCGGCAGCGGGCCTTGGAGTTGAGCCGTTTTTATCATCTGGATGTCGAGTACTGGCCGATCATGGATCCGTCAGGGTTCGGGGAAAACCGTGCCGCCAAGCTTGACGCCTATCGTAGAACGCGCGACCAGATTGTGGACAAGCTGACCGAGCGTTGGGGCGCGCCGGACGAGGGTAAGTGAGCGATCAGTCACGCCCATTTCGCAGCGGTCTGCGATCATGTGAGCGGCGCGTATCGCAAACAGTTGGTCGGTCTGGCGATATCCAAATACCAAGCCGGTCTTGGGTATGATGATCTGATTCTCATGCAAGAGTACCGAAAAATCATACAAAACCCAGGCGCCGCTGCCCTATTGAATTCATGATCTCTGACGGCAACAGACCATATCCCCCGTTGGGCTTGATTTTTCGACCACATATGCCGGTCTTTGCTGGCAGCCCCCCTTGAAAATCTGAAATAATGCGCCCATCTATGCGCACGGCCTGCACATATGGCAGGCGAAACCACGATGGAGACAACATGGCCAAGGAAGATACGCTCGAATTTCCCGGTGTCGTTAAGGAACTCCTGCCTAATGCGACGTTTCGGGTCGAGCTGGAAAACGGCCATGAGATCATCGCACACACGGCAGGAAAAATGCGCAAGAACCGCATCCGCGTTCTGGCAGGCGACCGTGTTCAGGTTGAAATGACGCCCTATGATCTGACCAAAGGCCGGATCAACTACCGTTTCAAGTAACGTCCGCTTATGGCGTTTATCCTCGGATCGGGCAGCCCGCGGCGGCTGGACCTGCTGGCTCAGCTTGGTGTGGTGCCGGATGCCGTGCGTCCACCCGATATCGATGAAGACCCCCACAAGGCCGAAATCCCGCGCCCGTATTGCCAACGGATCGCGCGGGAAAAAGTGCGGGCCGTTCAGGCCGAAGCCGACGACATTGTCCTGTGCGCCGATACCACGGTTGCGCTGGGGCGTCGTATTCTGGGCAAACCTGCAGATGCGTCCGAAGCGGCGGAATTCCTGTTTGCCTTGTCCGGTCGACGCCATCGCGTCATCACAGCTGTGGCTGTTCGGCGCGGTGACCGGGTGTGGGAAAAGGATGTCGTGAGCTCGGTCAAGATGAAGACCCTGTCCGATGCCGAAGTGAATTTCTATCTGTCCACAGGCGACTGGCAGGGCAAGGCGGGCGGTTATGCAATACAAGGCCCGGCCGGTGCATTCATTCCCTGGATCAGCGGGTCTTTCACCGGAATTGTCGGTCTGCCGTTGTCGGAAACAGCTGGATTGTTGCAGGCCGCAGGCTATCCGCTGTATCAGGTGACGTCATGAAGGGTACACAGATTATTCTTGACCACATCGGCGACCGTGAAGCCGCAGCGCTGATGGTCGACGGTCGGTTGGACGATTTCCTGATCAGCAGTGACGGCCCGGCGCCGGGCACGATCTACCGCGCGATCGCGCAGCGCCCGATGAAAGGGCAGGGGGGGATGTTTTTGGACACCCCCGATGGCACCGCCTTCCTGCGGCACATCAAAGGTGTTTCGGCCGGCCAACCGTTACTGGTACAGGTCACAGGCTTTGCCGAGCCGGGCAAGGCCATCCCGGTCACCGGTAAGCTGCTGTTCAAAAGCCGCTATGCCATCGTCACGCCCGAAGCGCCTGGCATCAATTTGTCCCGCCAGATCAAAGACGACGAAGAACGCATCCGCATTCTGTCGGCCGCCGAAACCGAACAGGCCGAAGCACTGGGCTATGGTCTGATCCTGCGATCAGCCTGCGCTGGCGCGCCCGATGATGAAATCGCAGCCGATGTCGATACCATGCTGGATCTGGCCGCCAATGTGATGGCTGACGTCGAGGGCCCGGCCGAGACTCTCACCGAAGGCGATACACCGCACCTTTTCGCCTGGCGGGAATGGAGCGATCCGGCAGATGTGATCACCGACCCCGGCGGGTTCGATGACTGCGGCGTCCTGGACGCACTGGACGAAGTACGCAGCCCGCGGGTGGCGCTTGCAGGCGGGGCCTTCGCCTATATCGAACCGACGCGCGCTCTTGTCGCTGTCGACGTCAATACCGGTCCGGACACCTCTCTGGCTGCCGGTCTCAAGGCCAATACGGCGCTGGCCCGGGATCTGCCTCGCCAATTGCGCCTGCGGGGTCTTGGCGGACAGATAACGCTAGATCTGGCTCCGATGCCCAAAAAGGACCGCCGCGGGTTCGAAACTGTTGTGAAAGCAGCGTTTCGGGGGGACAGCGAAGAGACGGTTCTGGCCGGGTGGACGCCGCTTGGTCATTTTGAATTGCAACGCAAACGGGGCCGCGCACCGCTGCCGGACGACCGGACATGAGCTGCCCGATCTGCAAGAAGCCGACCATGCCCGACTGGCGCCCGTTCTGCTCGAAGCGATGCGCTGATATTGACCTCGGGAACTGGTTCGGCGAACGCTATTCTGTCCCATCGGATGACCCCGAAGATGCTGAAAAGGTTCAGGAAGCCACAGAGCCCACGCCGCCCCGCCTGCATTAAGGGCATGAGTGCGAAAAAGCCTCTGGACACCCACGCCCGATGCGCCTAGAACGCCCCCACCCAAAGGCTAGCGCCTGACCCGTGCCCGGGTAGCTCAGGGGTAGAGCAGTGGATTGAAAATCCTCGTGTCGGTGGTTCGATTCCGCCCCCGGGCACCATTCAAACGCTTGATATTGCTCGATATTCATTCTTGAGCCTTTCAGGGTTTGACAGTTTTCTTGAAGGGTTTGACAACTTTTGATCGGCGTTCGTTCTCCTTTTCCAGTGTTTCCATCGTGATCCGGTTGCGGTCCGCCAAGTTGGCAGACCGGGAATAGTGGCGGGCCATCGACGGGGTTTTCTGCCCCAGCAGGTCCGCAATCTGGCGTTCCTCAAGCCCCGCCTCGCGTAGCGTCGTGGCCACGGTATGCCGCAGCCCCTTGAGGGTCAGACCGGGTTGCACGGCTTCCTCCGCTTCCAACTTCTTCTTGAAGCGGTGCCAGACCGTCGAAAAGCCGTTGTAGGTCCAGGGCTTCCCGCTGGACGTGGCAAGGATCGTCACCGCGTCGTGGCCCGGTGCAGCGTCCAGAGCCTTTTGCAGCGTCGGGCCGATAGGAATGGCGACCTCGTGCCCAGTCTTACCCCGGACGCCCCAGATCGTGTTGCCGTCGATCTGGCGACGGGTCAGCTTGAGCGCATCGGACGGATCAAGGCCGGTGTTCATAATCAGCGCGACCGCCACCCGGACGTGGGGCGCGGCCCGATCCAGCACAACGGCGCATTCCTCGACCGTCCAAGGCCGGTTGGCATAGGGCCGATCTTTCGGGCGCGGTTTGGGAATGACGCCCGCCGCATAGTCCCGGTCGATCAAACCTTTCGGAATAGCGTAGCGGAAAACTTGGCTCATGAAGGTGCGCACCATGTTGGCCCGCCGCCAGCCGATCTTGCCCGCCGCCTTGTCATGGATGCCAGAAACAAGGGGCGTCGTGATCGCGGACACGGGCGTGTCGCGGATCGGTTGCAGGAAGTCAGCACACTTGCGATAGTCGCGCTTCGTCGCGTCCGCCAAATTGCCAAAGTGCTCAGTCTGGAAATAGGCGTTGACCAGCCCGCCAAGCGTTCCGGGCTTGGGGGCTTGCGCCTTCTTCGCCTCAGCAATGGCCGCAATGCGGGCGCATTCCGCGAAAAACTCGGCCGATCCCAGCGGGGTCTTTTCAAGGTCGATCTTGTGCCCCGTGGCGCGATGATAGCAGCGCGGTTTCCCGTGCCGGTCATCGAATATCTTGAAGCCCTTTACCCTGATCCGCGTCATTACAGCTTGCCAAGAATGGCGTCTTGCGTTGCCATCTCAGCCCCTTCCTTCATTGCGTCAATCCACTGGTCCAGGTCGCGCTTGTCCCAAAGGATTGAGCCGGGGCGCATCTCGACCGGCTGCACCGGGCAGGTCGCCTTGAAATGCTTGACCGGCAAGCCCGTGTAACCAGCCGCCTCGGACTGGTTCAGCATCCGCTTTTCCGTCACGGTGATATTCAGGCTCGCGCTAGCCATCGGCATCCCCATCGTCCTTCACCCCGAAGATGTGACGCGCCGCGACCTTGGCCGCGCGCCCTTCCTCAGCCGTCATTTCCTCCCAGGTCGAGCCATCGGACTGTTCCAGCCCAAATGGCAACGCCATCTCGGTCAGAGCGTGGTCGGTGAGGCTTCGCGCCGTCTTGATGCCGCGCGACAGCCCCCCGTCCTTGCCGCGCTCTTCCAGATATTCCGGGTTCGTGAAGTGCAGGGCGGTATCGCCAAGCGTCAGGATCGCAACGCGGTTCGGTTCGATGATTTCAAAGTTCATCCCGAGAAGCGTGATGATGATCGGCGGCGCGCCGAACACGCCTTCCATGATCGCTTCCAGCGGGTCGCCAGCATCGACCGTGAACAGTTCGATGGGTTCCGACACTTTGCCGGTGCGGTCTACGGGGTGTTTCCCCGTGGTGATCGTGCCGCCCTTGGCGCAGGGGAGTTCACGATACCAGTTGACCGCCTCGACCGCATCGGACGGACGGTCGGTCGAGCACAGGGCGATCAGTATGCGGGCAAGGTCGCGCGTGGTCATCTCTGGGGCATTCACACCCCTAGCGCCCGAAGTCAGCAGACCCGCAGCCTTCAGGAACCGAACGTAGACACCTACGGTCTTTTCGGGAATCTGCGTCGAATGAGCGACGATTTCAGTGAACGCCTTGTGCTTCATGTCTTTCCGTATGCCATGCATTAAGCGGGTTGTCTAGCCTTAATGCATGGCATACGTTAAGAAGCAGAGACGCCATCAGACAGAAGGACAGAACACATGATCAAGGTTTGCATCGTCATCCGCGAACCGGGACGAACGAATCCGGACTACTCGCTTGATTTCAGCCTCCCTACCTTGCCGCGCAAGGGCGACTACATTTCGGTTCAGCGCCCGGACAAGCCGCGCCCGTGGGGCGAAGACATGATCGTCCGCGAAATCTGGTGGCGGCTCGACCACCCGGAAACCGGCGGCTTCTCGACCGAGCAACCCAAGGCTGGAACCGTCCATGAAATCATGATCGAGTGCGAGCCCGCGACCAGCCCGTATTCCTCTGACAACTGGAAGAAATACGTGGAAGGGCACCGTTCCTCGGATGAAGTCCCGACTTTCGACATTGCCCGACTGGACGTGCGGGAAAGTGATCTCGAATAGCGCGCCGCCGTGTGATAGGTGGTCGAAGACAACTTGAGAGGGATTCCATGTCGATTTTCAATGCTGGCGTTCAATACAATGACTTCAAGGGCACGGTCGCAGCAGACAGAGCCGACGAAATTTCGATGCGCGACTTCCTGATCGAAGAAGGCATTGCAAACGATACAGAGCGAGTGATTGGTTATCGAATCGCTTTCGGCGGAAACCACGGGGCTGAAATCGAAACCCCCGGTGTCGTCATCTACCTGCAAGAGGGTAGCTTTGATGATCCCTCGCGTATCGTCAGGGCAGTAGAAGTTTCGATGACGGCGGCAAAGTTCTTTTCATTCTTCAAGAGGTTTGACCTCGTGATGACGCAGAAAGACCTTTCCCTAGAAGGCGTGGAGGTAGACGGGCCGCACTACGAATAATAGGTGCGGCCCGCCTCAGGCGATTAGCGTTGTCCCCAATCTACCAGCCGCAGCGCGTCGGACGGATCAACGCCCACCTCTTTCGCCAGGGCCAAGGTCTGCACCACCGCGCCAAGCGCCCGTGCCCGTCCGCCAGCGTCGAAGGCTTGTAGGGGCCGCATCACGTCCATTTTTATGGCCAGTCCGAATTTCTCGGATGCTTCCTCCGCGATCATGGTAGCGATGGGTTGCAGCACCCATTGGGCGAGGTGGCGTTGCGCCTCTCTGACCAGCGGCCCGGTCGTGGCCGGTGCCGTCAGACCCGGCAGGATACCGAACGCCATGTTGATGCCATCCCGCGCCGCAGCCAGCGTCTCGCGCGTCATGCTCTTGGACAGGTCGGGGGACAGGTCGTGCGGCTTCCAGTCCTGCACCGGGGCAGGCCCGCCCGCCGCCGCGACGTTGACCGATTCCCGGATCAGCACCTTGCCCCGGTTTCCCCGGAAGCCCCGCGCCATCTGTTCCAAGTCAGTTTGCGGAGCCTCGGGAAAGGGCACGATCATGCTGGCCAGCGGGGCGGTTTCATAGACCTCGGCAAGCGCCTTCTCGACCGCGTTCAGCAGGCCAGCCGTCAACTGCGACCGCTTGAGCGGGGCCGTGCCGTAGTAGGGCGCGGCCACGTCGCAGCCGATCCGAAAGTGCAGCACCTCCGCAGACAGCGCGGTTTCGGAGCGCCCGCCGCCCGCCTCGGAGACGGACACCCGGTAGGCCGTGGGCTTGCCGTCGCGGGTGCGCAGATCCCAATCGGAGCACGGGACAAGGCCCGTCTCGCGGATCAGGAACAGCGCCTCCCCCCGCAGCGCCAGGGACCGGGCCGCAAGCGTCAGGGACCGCTGGTCCAGCAGGTCGGTGCCTTCTACGTCCGCCAGCCCCAAGCCGCCCTCCCAGAGCGTGACCGCCGCCTGCGCCGTGGAAGTCAGTTCGGCCAGCCCGGACGCGCCCGAGATATACGCCTCGCGCGCCGCCATGATCGCGGCAGTGTATCCCGATCCGCTGGACCGGGTTTCGGCAGGTTCGGCCCGCCGCTTGAACAAGTCGAGAATACCCATCTCAGGCCCTCCGTTTGTAGGGGCGCAGAAGGTCCGCCGCCCCGCTGTATTCCAGTGCTCGACCCATCCACGCGGGGTTACGGTCATAGCTTTCCTCGATTGCCCCGCCCATGTTCACGCTGTAGCTGGCCACGCCCGCGCGGTCGGTCTCGTCCGCCAAGTATTCGGCCAACCGCCGGAACGCTTCCATGACAGCCGCAGGCACGTCACCGCCTCCCACGTCCGCCGTGATCCGATACGGCCCGTCACCGGGAAGGTCATAGCCGCCCCAAGGGGACGCCGCCGGGGTGCATTCGGCCCATGCGCCGCCTTCCCAGACCTCGACCGTGTTCAGCGTGGCAGGCGACAAGGGGGCTTCCCATGCGCCTTCCCCCTCGACCGTCCAGACGATTTCGCGCGTGGTCCAGCGCACCCGGCAATAGGCTTCCAGCCGCTGCCAGATCGCATCCGCATTGAGCGCCGCCGCAGCCGTCGAAAGACTGCCGGGTGACGCGGGATAGCTGGCCGGGGTTTCCTCGACCTCTTTCAGTGTCACCGCCATTTCAGTGCCCCCCGCGTCTGGCTGGAAAGGAACACCTGCGCTTGCGGCTCGGGCTTCCAGTTCCGTTCCTCAATTTGGGTTTCGTCATAGGCGGGCCGGGTCACGACGCTCAGTTCATAGAGCAAGGCCGCGAAGATCGTGCGGATCAGGGCCATGCCTTCCGCCGGGTCTTCTTCCTCGACCTTCTCAGCGTTCGGCACCGCCCGTTCCGGCGGGATGCGGAAACCGGGGCTGATCCCGATAATCAGGCCCGCGCGCATCGCCGCTAGGAAGTCGCGCACATAGCTGACCTCCTGCATTTCGTCGGTGATCGTGGCCGCGAAGGACAGCGCGTCGTCACTGTCCGTCAGTTCCAGCGTCCCGGCCCCGCGCGATGCAAGGGGCCGGTCATAGCTGTGGCCGATCAGCAGGTGAATGTCTTCCTCGGGACGCTCCACCCGATAGGAGAACGCCCGCGGTGCAATCACCTCTTTCCGGGGACGCCCGGTCCTGCCCCCATCGGACAGGACCGCGCGCTTGTTGTAGGGGAAGCGGCCATGAAGCGCCAATGCGCCCGACGCCCGCTTGCGCAGCTCTAGGCCGCCTTCATGACCGCCGCAGAGCATTATTGCAGCCCCGTCAGGATGCGGGTCTGCACCGCGCGGGAAATGGTCACGTCCATCGTGGCCAGCGCGGTCAGCCGCAGACCGCCCGATTGCGCGTCCGAATACGGATCGCGGATCAGGTCGATTGCGCCCCAGGTGCCCACGAAGAACGGGGGCACCCCGCCCGCCGTGGTCGTCATCACGGCACTGGTAGCCTCGGGCGAGCCGGTCGGATCGGCCAAGGCGTTGTGGCTCATGGTCACGCTGCCCAGAGCGCTGGTCAGCCGGTCCCATTCGGTGATCCCGCTGCCCGCGTCCCAGATGTCCGCGTCCATCGTGTCCCAGATTTCCGGGCGGATCAGCAGGCGCACGTCGCCGGGGCCGCTGGCCGCGTTGCCGGTGATGAAGCTGACCACCTCGGAACGGAACGCGCCCCAGGTCGGAGCCGCCGCAACGTCTTCCTCGTTGATGCCCCAGGCGGACGCACCCGCGAAAAGGCCCGTGGGTTCGCCGGCCGATCCGCTGCCCAGGAACACGGCCCGGTCAAGGGCTTCCTCGATCGCGCCGTTCATGTCCCGGCGCACCGCCTGTTCCAGCCCGGTGCCGGATTGCTTGAGCGTCTTGCGCGTGATGCGCATCTGAACACCCAAGTTGTGATCCGGTTTCAGGGGCCGGTCCACGGTTGTGTAGGCGCTCGGACCGGTCACGTTGCCGGTCTCGGATGCAGCCCAGCCCGCCGTGACGGCAGAAGTGGCGACGGGGTATTCCTGTTCACCCACGCCCACGTTGACCATCTGGCCACCCATGCGCGCCGCGACGGACCCGGCGAACAGCCTTTCGATGATCGGAGCCGTGCGCAGCGGGTTCGGGGTGCCGCTGGCGACGGTCTCACCGGCTCGGATTTCCAGCGCCTCCCACGGCACCGGCACCCCGCGATAGCCGCCGCGCGACCGCAGTTCGGTGACGATCTCACCCGTGCGGCCATCGAGGGTGCGCCCCTCGTCCAGGGCAAGGGCCACCTGCCGCATCTCGAAACCGGCCATGATCTCGGCCCATTCCCGATCCGACCGGGTTTCCAGATCGGCCCCGGCTTCCCGGCGTTCCTCGTCTTCCGCGATCAGCGCGGCGCGATACCGGGTTTCGTTCGACCGATATTCGCGGTCGAGTTCGTCCATCTGGCGCGTCTCGTCCTCGGTCGGTTGATCCTTGCCGACAATGCCGGAAAGGGTCTGGCGGATTTCGCTTTGCCTCCGTGCGATCTTTACTGAATCAAGCATCTGATTTCCTTTCGTGCTCGATAGGGTTGCGGCCCGTTTCGCGGACCAGTCGTTTCCACGCCTCGCGGGCGGGATTGGGCTGGCCCATGCCAACCTCAATTCGCGTCTTCCGGGCGTGACACCGCCCGCAGAGTGTTTGGAGATTGGCCAGCGAATAGGCCAAGTCGGGCCGATCCTTGACCGGCTCGATATGGTCGATTTCCAGCCGCCGCCGGTCCCCGCATTGGACGCAAGCCCAATCGTCGCGGTCGAGCGCCTGCATCCGCAGAGCCTTCCACCGCTGGCCGCGCGTGACCTTCGCGGAGTGCCGCGCATATTCGCGCCGCCGGTTCATTGCCGCACCTGCAAGTCATAGAAGCGCGGCACCCCGTCAGGCCCCAGCGGGGACACCCTGACGATGGAATATTCGGCGGACCCGATGTGCAGCCGGTCGGAGACGTTCGGGGCAATGTCCAGCCCCTCGACCGACACCAGCACCCGCAGGTCATTCATCTGGATCAGCGTTCCGTCGCGGTGTTCGTTGTCATAGGTTACGACGCCCACCGTGGCGTCATGGTAGGTCGGTTCCCCCGGCGTCGGGTTCCACGGATCGCCACCGGACGGGCCGGGGCGCTCAAAGGTGCCTGCCTGCCCGAACCGCGCGATGATCCGCGATGCCGTTTCAATCATCCCCATGCGATGCGACCTCCTCTATACGCGGGGCGGCCCATCATTCGGGCACCCTCTGCGACCGCCAGAACGGTTGCCGCAGCCGCGTCGATCCGGCCCGTGGATCGGGCCTTTGCCAGTTTCAGATTGTTCGCCGGGTCGCGCAGGCAGACCGCATCCGCGAAGGCGGATCGCAGCAGCAGCGACGGAGCGGTTTTCACCTTGCCGTCATAGGCCGCGCGCCGGAACCGTTCGCAGTCTTCCCCGCCGTCCCGGAACCCTTGGCCGCGCCAGACCAGCGGGGCACGGATGCCCGCCTTGTCGATTGCCTCGCCAAGTTCGGCTTGCTTGTATCGGTCCATCGTGAGCGCCGCGACGGGCACCCCCTCGATATGGGCCATGACTTCCATCAACCACGGGGCCACCGGCACCGTCTGATCGCCCAGTGTCGAGAGTTCGCCCCGGTCCTGCATCTCGACATACCGCCCGGACACCCCGTCATTCTGGCCGCGATCCAGAAGCGACGGCTTGCTGGGGAAGGTGCCCAGAGCCTCAAGCCGCCCGGTCTCGGGCCAGTAGAAGGACGCCGCCGTCATGCTGGCCGATCCGCCCAGGTCGATCCCGACCACCACCTGACCTTGCCGGGGCGGCACGTCCGCCGTCTCGCAGGACAGCCATTCGTCCACGGTAAGCAGCAGGTCGCGGGTTTCGCCGCTGACACGCTCATTCCGGTTGTAGAGCCGGAAGGACGTGAGCGTTGCCCCGCCCCGCGCAATCGCCCGCCGCGCCTGACCTTGCAGCCATTCGAGGCTGGACCCGATGCCATGCGCCGCGCCGGGGTTCGCCTGCTTGAGCGATTCCAGATCGTCCGCAGGAAGGCCGGGGGCGGGCCGGTGCTCCTGACGATAGACGCCCTCCTGATCCTCATCGAGCCAGACAGAGAACGGGTGCGCATCGTCCGCCGCACTGGTCGAGATAATCAAGGCGCGACCGGCCCGCTTGCCCAGACCGGACAGCAGCGCGTGTTCCAGCGCGTCCCCCTGATCCGCCTGCCAGTGGCCGCGTTCGTCCATCAGGACCAGCGTGGGCGCAGACCCGAGAGCCGATTTGCCGTCCGCCGCGATCACCTTAATCAGGTGCCCGTCGCCATACTCGATTTCGAGCCGGGGATTGCGCCGGATCGTGAATCTTTCCTGTTCTTCCTCGGCCAGGTGCTCAATGAACCCGGTCACGAAGTTGAACGCGATCCGCCCTTGGTCGCGCGTCCGGGCCGCGATGATGATTTCCCGCCGGGGCTGATCGTCCCAGACGCCCATGACCGCACCCAGGGCGATGCCAGCCGACAGCGCGGACTTGCCCCCACCTCGCCCCATGCTCAGCGCCGCCACGTTGATCCCGTCCGCCAGAGCGCCCTTGATAAATTGCTTCTGGAACGGGGCCAGCTTGATCGGCTTCCCAGCGTTCGGACCCTCGGGGACTTTCAGGCTTTCGAGGAAGCGGATTGCCTTGGTGGATGCCTTCATGCTCCACCCCCAGACCCTGTGAGTGAGCAGAGATAACCCCGCCCCGCGACACCCCCCCGGCCTCGAAAAGGGGGCATTGGGACCAGATCGTTGCCCCACCCCACGCCAAACAGGTGATGCACGCCCCACCACCCCCGCCCCCCCTTTAGGGGCGGGGTGGTGTGGCACCTGTTTTCAAGGGTGTTTGCCCCACCCTGCCACACCATGCTTTCAGGGGTAGGTGTGGCGCTCATTGGTTTGCCCATTCGCCTACCTCCAAACACGGGCGTTCCATGCGCTTTGCGTCCGGTATCTTGACCTTGTTCAAAGCCCCGGATTTCAACCACGCCTCGATCATTTTCTTGATGCGCTTTCGGTCCGCCGTGGCGTCCAGCCCCAGCGTCTCAGCCACGGTCACGCCTGCCCAATCGTCACCCGCCTGATCGGAATAGCGACAAGACAGCGTGTCTTTGCCGTCCAGAGCGCGTTGCACCGCCAAAAGATCATCGACCGATACGCCGTCGAAAGTGTCGGGCCATTCCCAGACCTCGGCCACGCCCACGCTATCGCCGTTGGCCAGATGCACCGATGCCATTCGCCGCCAGACACGTTCCCCCACGGGGGCTAGGTTTGCCTTGTCGCGGGTTATGGCAAAGTAGGTGGCGGGGTCATCCTGCACCCCAGCCTCAGCTTTCAGATCGTCGCTCATCTTGTTAAGCACTCGACCGGAACGCGCCGCCGCCAGCAGGGCAGATGCGCCGCGCCCGCTTTCGGTCGTCGCTTCCTCGCCATTTGTCTTGCGAGTGTGGTGGACCAGTTCGATTGCGCAGTTGCACCGATCCGCCAGACGCGCCCATTCCTTCGCCACCAGGTCGATTGCGCCGTTGTCGTTTTCGGACGCTTGATGCGATGACACGAAAGGGTCGATCACCAGCACGTCGATTTCACGCGCCTCGATCTCATTGGCCAGCGCGTCCAGTTCCGGCTTGATGATCTGGACGCCTTCACGGGTTTGAATGGCCGTGCTCAGGGCGCGTTCCCGGCCCGTGTCCACATAGAGCCGCCCCGCGATTTCCTCGGGGCTGACGTGGTGGTGCTGCATCGCCGCGATGATGCGACGATCCATTTCGTCGCGCGGGTCTTCCAGGTTGTATAGCCAGAGCTTGAGGCCCTTGGCGGTCCAGTCGCCCAGCAGTTCCCGCCCGGATGCCATCGCCAGCGCCTCACAGATAGTCAGAGAGGATTTGCCGACGCCGCCGGGGGCAACCGTCACCGATACTTGCTTGCGGATCAGGTGACGCCCATAGACCCAAGGGCGCGGGGGAATGCTGGACGGGTCACGCCAGACAAATTCGGTTGGCAAGCGGTCCCCCCGATCACGGGGAAACTCGGCCCGGTGCGCGTCAAGCTGCATCGCCATGTCAGAAAAATCACGCATCACGCCGCTTGCCTCCGCTGCACATGGTCAAGGAAAGCCGCCTGCCGACCGCGCGGCATGGCGTTGAAGCTCGCAAGGCAATAGGCTTCCAGTTCCTCCGGGTCAGCCATATCGGCCCAGAACGCCGCCTGATCCATGAAGCCAAAGAGCGGGGCTTGAGGTTGTCCAGCGCCCGCACAAAGCGCCGCCTCAGCCGTCATCATGGCGTCATCGCGGTCCAGAGCCTTGAGGCCCATGAAGGCCAGTGCCGCGCGTTCCTCGACAGTCAATCGGGCCATGAGCACGGGGACAAGGCCCCACCATGCATCTTGCGTCCCCAAGGTCAGGACATAGCCCAGCATCCGCACCACCTTGAGGTGGGGCCGGTGCATGAGCGCGGAAAACGATGTTTTCTTGCTCATACCAGCGCCCCCCAATGCATTGCCAAGATCGGGAAAAGTGCGGTATACTCGGGCAACGAACAGACGCCTTCCACAACGTCTTTAGCCCCGGTTGCGATTGCCGTCGCGCCGGGGTTTTCGTTTGTCAGATCGGCCCGTGCCGGTTTGACATTTTCCGCGTAAGTATTTGATCCGCCGTCAGGGGTTTGACGTGCCGTGATCCCGTAAGTGCTTGCGTTGCCTTGAATAGCGCCGGATTGAAAATCCTCGTGTCGGTGGTTCGATTCCGCCCCCGGGCACCATTTAACTTACTGGAAATATTTAATACTTTTTGCTTTCAGCGTTCTGCGGACAAAGCACGTCTGTTGATTGGGTTCCGTATGGGTGTCCAATGCCAGTTAGGCTGTGTTTAGCACTGGTTTAAGGACATGATTGCTAGTTTGCTAGCGATTAGGTCGCCCAACCTAGTGGACACTGTACAGCACGCACCTCATTCAACCTTGCGTTGCGGCGATGGCGTGGCCTACGCTGCAATTGTTCAGGCAATTGTATTTTGGGAATATTTTAATGACGGATGCTGCCCCCCCCGAGCAAGAAGAACCGATCAAGCCACTTGTTGTTCGACGGTTGGAAATTACCAACTTTCGCGGGGTTAAGAAGGGAACGGTCGAATTTCACGGAGATACGCTTTTAGTCGGCGGCAATAATGCGGGTAAGTCTACGATATGTGAGGCGTTAGAACTCGTCCTTGGCCCTGAGCGTGGATACCGCAGGCCGATTGTAAACGAGCATGACTTTCATGCTGGGCGATATTTGGATGATGAAGGAAATCCACAACCAATCTTGATCGATGTTGTGTTGCTGAATTTGCCAGACGAAATGGAAAAGAAGCTATTTTCCAAGACACGACCTTGGAGCGACACTAAGGGTGGCTTTCTAGACGTTGACGGCGCGGTCCCAGAGGACACTGACGTTGATGATGTCTGTCGCGCACTTCCTCTAAAGTTCGTGGGTTATTACGACAGACAGGAAGATGATTTCGTTGGGGCTACCTACTTTTCTCACCCTGTCGAGGAAGTTGCTGAGGACGACGAGAATTTCGGCAAACCCCAAACTGGACTGACATTCTTCAATCGGGAGTGGAAACTGCGGTGTGGTTTCATATATCTGCGAACTCTTCGTACTGGGCGGCGTGCACTTAGCCTCCAGCGTGGCTCTCTACTGGATACAATTCTTCGCTTAGGTGACACAGGGAAAGAGTCCATGTGGGAAAGCACCTTGAAGCAATTAAGCTCGCTAGACCCAGCAATCGGTGACATCCCTCAATTGGAGAGCATTCAGGATCAGGTTCGGGATAGGATGGGTCGTTTCGTCGGGTTGTCACACGACGATGATGCCACCGGTTTCTTTGCTTCTGATCTTACACGGGATAATCTGCGCGAGGTTGTCCAACTCTTTCTGAAATCCTCCGAAAGCAATCATCCAGTTCCGTTTGACAGACTCGGAACAGGTTCAGTGAATGCGCTCGTTTTTGCGCTTCTGACTCACATTGCTGATCTACGCGGTAGCAACGCGATCATTTTTGCCATGGAAGAACCAGAGATCGCTCTTCCCCCTCACGCTCAACGCAGAATTGCCAAATACCTTCTCCGTAACATGGGACAGGCCATCATAACTTCCCACTCGCCATACGTGATTGAAGAGTTTGATTTAAAGGCAGTGACATCAATTACTCGGAAAGATGGTGAACTTTCATCCGACCGCATAGACGTCGACAAAGTGAAGGCTAGCGCGCTGAGAATGAACCGCAGGCAGCTAGCAGAAGCTGTCTTGGCGCGAGGGGTAGTGGTCGCAGAGGGGGATACCGAAGCGAAGATGTTGCTCGCGGCCAGCTACGTGTACGAGGCTGTGGATACGACGGGAAAGTACGTTCCCTTAGATTTAATAGGTGTGAGCGTTTTTGATGCTACTAGCCAATCGAGTGTCCCTAAGTGGGGTCCGTTTTTTGAGACGCTGAACAAAGTGAGCTTCGCATTTCATGACAAACCGAAGAAGGCATGGACTGAAAGTCAGCAAGAGGCCTTGGGAACATATCAAATAAATTTTGAGAGCGACTATTCCGGTTCGGAAGAATTGTTGGTTGCAGAACTGCCGAACCATGTTTTGAAAAGGTTCCTTGAAGCAGCGGCTTCTCATGCTGAGTATCCAACCGACAAGGGCTACCTCAGCAATGAACCTAGTGAAGCGGAGGTCTCAGAACTAGCTAGGAAGGTTTTGTTTCACAAAAAGGGGTCTGGGTTTGCCGCGCTGGCGATTGAGCAATGCCAAGCGCTCGACGAATTGCCAGTTACGATAAAGGAGTTTTTGGATCAGGTCGGGGCAACAATGGCCCTGCCCAGTCTGGATACTGAACCAGAGAGTGACGACATAGAGGAAGGCGATGGCGAAGGAGATGACGACCCATTGGCTGACATCGACCTAGACGATATTCTATAGCTATGGCGTTCGAGATTTGCGAAAAGCGCCAATCCGTTATTGATGCTCGGGAGCACGCCTTGGTGGTCGGTGGGCCGGGGTCCGGCAAAACGACACTCGCCCTTTTGAAATGCAAGGCATTGATCCCAGAACTAACGCCTGGACAAGGTATCCTGTTTCTCAGTTTCTCAAGGGCGGCTGTCCAACAGATTCTGCGGCGCTGTAGGGAAATTCTTTCAAAAGAAGAAATGAAGTGCATCGACGTCCGAACGTATCACTCATTTTGTTGGGATGTCCTTCACAGTCACGGCGGATTGCTAGGAGGCAAGCGATTGCTGATGATGTCTCCTTCAGACGAAGGGGCATTACGTACGCAATTCGATGGGAACTGGACCGATGAAAGTCATCGCCTCCTCGAACAAGACGGCCGCGTGTGTTTCGATTTGTTTGCTTCGGCCGTGAAGGACCTGTTTGAGCGTAGTAATCATCTTCGCGACTGGATGGGGCGCCTCTTTCCCCTCGTTATTCTAGACGAGTTTCAAGATTCAGACGACGAACAGTGGGGATTTGTGCGCCAGCTTTGCGATGTTACGCAGACCCTTTTCTTGGCTGACACTGAACAACGCATTTTTGAAGGTTCTTTCCGACCCGGCGTAAGGGCTGATCGCCTCGACATTCTCAAGTCCGATGTCGCAATTAAAGAGGTCGATTTAATCGATGATAATTATCGTAGCGCAGACAGCGAGATCCTTGCATATGCCAATGCAGTCTTGTCCGGGAACGGTCCGCTTCCAAAAACAAGCGACGTTAAAAGACTCTTATATTCTTATGCTGGCGAAAATTTCAGATCATCGGTCCACTTCGCAGTTGCTGCGACGTTGGGAGAACTTCGAAAGCGAGGCAAAGAACAACCGACTGTAGCGGTTCTCGCCCGTGGCAACGAATTAATAGCGGAAATTTCTGACTCACTCCAAGTTTCCCACAATTTCAAGGGTCGAGAATGGAAACCTATTCCACATGATATCGTGTGGGATCAGGTCCTATCTGCGACAGCGGGAGAGGCAATTGCATCGGCGCTTGAATTCAAATCGGAGCCGAACCAAGCGACTCGTCGCATGATGCACTTCAAAATTAGGGCCTACTTTCTCGTTAAGAAAGACTTTTGCGAACGCTATGGAGGGCGGGGCGCTTCAACAGCAGGTGATCGTGTCAGTCGTTTTGAGCGTGCGATAGCTTGCTCGGATGAAGGAAAAGCTCTGCGCGCTGGCTCACCGAAAACTCTTGAGCAAGCGCTGTTTGATGCAGCTACCCTGATTGGTGACCCGGTGGCAGATTGGAAACTCGTTCGGGCGGCGTTTAGCTCACACGCTGACCTAAGGGGCATTTTCCAAGATGCTAGAATGGTTCGATTGTATCGCGCATCCGACGCGCTATCTTCTTCGTTGTCAAATCTTTGGGTGTCTCAAGCAAACTATGTTGGCGCTGCACGTGTTTTGAAAGTTGTGTTGGATCAAGAGCGCTTGATGGGAATGGATCGTGATCCAGAAGGCGTCACGCTCATGACCATTCACAAGTCGAAAGGAAAAGAATTTGATGGTGTCGTGCTAGTCGAAGGGTTGCATTCTAGTCCCTTCTTTATGGCACATGAAGCACCAGCTTATGCGGCTTCTAGGAGACTGCTTCGCGTAGGTATTTCACGCGCCCGAAGTTTTGTTGTGCTCGTTCGCCCGAAGAAGGCTCGCGCACTAGTGGACGAGTAATGCTGCGCTGCCGTTATCGACTGGACTGTTTCATGTACTCAATAGCATCAAAACAGCCTTCTTTGGCTTCTCGTAGCGTCTTGTATGTTTTCTTGCCCCAAGTCGGGTCGGCTGACCAAGGAGCGGTGATCCCGACTGTAAAACCGGACCTGCGATTTGAGACAATGCAGTGATACCCTTCCACTTTGATATGGGGATTGCCTTTGGCTGAAACTTTCCAGCCCTTTCGATCTGGGAATTTCTGCCGCCGTGCGGCCCTTCTTTTCATACTGGAGTCGCGCTCTTGTGCCCGCTTCTTGTTTCCTTCCATGTAACCGGCACAGTCGCACCCACAGTCTAATTCTTTATGGTAGTCTGGGTGCCTCATCGTATGAACAAAACGAATGGTCTGTGCCTCACACATCTCACAAGTCACGTATTCTTCTTCTTCTTCGCGAAGGTCGCGTGTAGAAATGCACAACCACCCCTTGTGGGGCACCCCAGATTGGGACCATTTCCCACGGCGTATTTGCGGCGCCTTTTCATCCATAAGTTGAGTCTACGATTTGCACCGGATTGGAGCAAGGACTGCGTGTGCAAAAGGAAAAAGCTACACAGCGTTCACACCTTACACTTGATGTAATTGCCTAATTGGACAAGGCACGCCTAGCTTCCTTCTCAGCGCTCGAACCTTTTACCCATTGCCATGGTGTGCGTGGCTTGCGGGCCATAGCAAGTTCTGGGTTCACCTTTGCGTCACCGATAGCGGCGCGTAGCTTCTCGCGGGCCTCGCGTGGGTCGATCTTGAGTTCTTCGCACAGGGATTTCAGCGTGATGATGTCGGACATGTTGCTCTCCTAGGTTTCTGATGCAGATCGATAAGACGATGGCTGCAAGCATGTCAGGGACAAACCCACAACAAATCCCTAGAGCATAGGGCGTTAAGCGCGCGTGGCCGCGTTACATTGAGCCAGAAGGCCATGTGGCCGTCACGAACGACGTGTTGCGACGAAAGCGCCGTTGACGCCAGTGCTGGCCCCTGTGGGCTGCGCAGACGCTCATTGATCTAGGAATTACCCTGACGCCCACAACTGCACGATCTTATTGCGCTGTTGCAACCGCAACCAGCAAAGGAGACCACAATGGTCATTCGGGCAACATGGAAATTCAATGGGCAGGAGAAAGTCATACTCGGAAACTGGCACCGATTGTGGTGTCTGCTATTCGGGCCGCTGTATTATTTGTTCAAGGGGATGTGGTTGTGGGCCATCTTGTCGCTGATTACGGCCAACGGCCTGTGGATCGGCTTTCCCCTGTACAACCGCGCCATCGTAATGCGCCACTTCTATCGCAAAGGTTGGGAGCAAAACTGATGCCGCAAGCGCGCAACAAGGCGACATCCGTTCACCCAAGCGGCACCCAAAACCTTGATGGTGATCTAACGTCAATAAGAGCCAACGCCGCTTGGCCCATCCATATGAACGGACCGATGAGAAAACGGCACAATGGACACTCTAGCCGATGAGTAAACCCACCCACACGTCACCCAAATCGGCGAATGCAGACAGCGCTGAATGCGGACCAATTGAAAAGACTCAGATATTTGGGTCCGCCTTGCCTCCAACAGCCTGATCAATAGTCCGCGTGTCGGTCTCGGACGATATGGTCAGGACATACACCGGGCGACCACAGGGGGATGGGGGGAGGTGTTTTTTTAACACGTTGCGCCCAATCGGCAGGCAAGCGGTAATACTGACTTCCAAGTTTTTGGGTCCTGAGCCGATTTTGCGCCGCTGCCAGCAATGTCAGAATGCCACAACGCCACAATGTCATATTGAACCGTGGCATCCTGAGAAATGCGCCAGAACGCCAACATGATATATGGCAAAGTGGCATTGTGGCAATCTGGGTCATGTCGGTGGTCGTGACCAAACCCAGTGCCCACGCTTCTGTTCTGCTTTGACCTTCAACCGAGTTCGCGCCCTTGCTAGTGTGCGTTCACTGATGCCTACTTGTTTAGCCAGTACCAGCATTTCTTGAGCTTTACGTGGGCCATCGCGCAGTTCGCGTTTTAGGAATTCCTCGGCAGCATCTTTTGGCCGCGCGTTCGTATTTCCGACTGCGGCATTCAGTTCATTGACCGAGATTTCTTCTTCTCCAATAAATTCCAAACGCGGCACGCCTCCTTCCTTGGTTGGGATTTGCATCATGTAAACCCAGCTTGGACCTTTGGGGCCGACGTTGTGTTTCAGGTGAGCCATAACCCTGTGGTCTGGATTGTCGGGATGCTGGCCGATGCGGATCGCTGAACGCGCTGCTGCAATCATGTCCACGGTCCCACCGCCTTGATAGAGGGCATTATCCTGCTTCATCTTCGTCAGGTGTCGGATCAAAACAACCGCACAGCCATAGTCTTTAGCAACGCTTTCCACTTTGTCGATCAACGCTCGGATCGAATTGGAGTCCTTTACACGGGTATCAGGCGGGATGAACGAAACCCACGGGTCAATTATGATCAGGTCCGGTTCATACTCATCCAATTCGGCCCGTAGCACCTTCAAGCCCTCGTCATCAAAGGCAAGTCGGCCATTGAGGACTCGGATTCTCTCAGGATCGCCCCCCATCGCGTCAATGCGCGGGCGTGTCGTGTACGACGGATCATCTTCGGCGCTGATGTATAGAACATTGCCTTGGTCGAGGTCGCCCCCGTCCGGTAGATGACCACCGCGCGAAATCTCGGACGCCAAGAACATGGACAAGAAGGATTTCCCCAAGCCGGGGTCGCCCTCCAAAATCGTGATCATCCCGAAGGGAATATATGGCTCCCAGAGCCACTGGACCTTCCGTGCCTTCACGGATGACAGGGTTACAAATGTTGGTTTATCATCCATGTCAGCCTCCAGTCTTATTGATGATGTTAGATATCTGCCGTTCCAGCGCCTTTCGGTTCTGACCATATTTGTCGAGAAAATATGGGCTATCCCAAATTACGCTGGCGATCTCGTCTAGCGTCGCACCGGTCTCGCAAAGTTCAGTGACCATGACGAATATCCACTTTGACCGATCTGGTGCCAGCACACGACTATGACGGATCACTGTCCGCGCCGAAACGCTCAGTTTCGAACGATACTTGCGCCAAACATCTAAGCGCTTGTGGGCGTTCGGGTTCATGTCCAGCGACAGCGTTGCCATATCATGTAATCGCCGCTTTTCTGAAACGAGCTTTGGACGCTTGGCTGTTCTTTTCCAGTCTTGCGACACCATCCTGACGAAGGGTTCCTCGTAGTGCGGCTTGTGATTGATTGAACCGGGAATGCGCAACATTTTGGTGACGGTCCAACCCGAGTCGCCGCCATGATTGTCAGCCAGTGAACGGGAAAACCGCTCGGCGTCTTCGACTTCATACTTGGAGTCCCATAACCACAACGCTTGAAATCTATCAGGCGACGTTTCCCATAGAAGATTGGGCTGTGGTAGATATGCGTCTGGATCGCTGTCATCCATATCGCACCAACCTAGCGATGAAGGCAGCGCATGTTCTTTCAAGCGTCGATCCTGCGAAAATGGGTTCACGCCAAAGTACAAGTTGTGATCCCAACGCGAATACTTGCGCAAAAACCTGTTCACGTCAGCCTTCACCTTGCTAGTGCGCACAACATGTTCACGCCATTTACTGCCATCTGGGCTGGTCGTGGCCAGAAACAAGAAACTGTCTTTGGGTGCGTCATCCCAGATGCAGCAAAGGAAACCCACCATACTGCGGCGGATGTTTTTGTCGTCATTGTAGTCCGTGAAGGCATCTGTATGCCGTTCATTTGGACGTACTGGTTTACTCACGCGATTTCGCATGTTGTGTCCTTTCAAAATGTCTAATGACGGTGACGGGGCGCTTAACGCCCCTGCCCAAACTTCAGTGCTCTCGAGGTTTGGGCGGCAAGCGCCAGCGATAGAGTGCCAACCAGTCTACGATTTCATCAGCGTCCCAAAGCAAAGGGACTGGTTGTTTGGGGAAGAGGCCAAGTTCTCCAAGCTCAATTAACTCATGGTATTCATAGTAAACGCCCATGCAAACAAGGTTTTCATAAGTATATCCGGGCCGAAGAATTATGGGTTTCATCAGCTTGGGTCCGCATACTGCCAAGTCGCACGCTCGGATTTTCTAGCTTGGAGCCACGCGTTTACTTCTGCTCGATCCCAACAAACAGTTGCTGCCGAAATTCTTAATCTGCGAGGGAATGCACCACGCGCTTCGGCACGAAGTAAACTGCTATTTGAGAGCTTGATGCCCATGCATTGTAGGTCCGTGCGGGTGAGCAGAATCTTTGCTTGAGCGCTGGCTGCGTTCTTATCGTTGGGAGTGGGTTCCTGTGCCATTTTGGCCTCCTAAAGTTGCGAAAGAGGCCTCTCATCTATACTGAAAATGTCAGTCCGTATCGGGATTTAAATCGTCCATTTCGGTCCTGAACAGTGATTTTGAAGGAATTCCAATGGCTTCTAAATCGGCGAGAATACGTTGCAAGCGTTCAGCTTTTGGAGAGTCTCCAGAAACTAAACCTTCGAGGTCAGCCATGTCAGTTGAAGTGAAGGACAATCCCCCAATGATCTTTCGCAACCAATCTTCTATGCTTTTTTGTTCGGTCATTTCTCGGGAGAATTTAGGTGCAAATTTCTTCGCTATTCCAGTCTCAGAAGCGTATCCCTCTTCAAGCTGTTCCTTCCATTCTTCTTGGATTTCATAATCTTGGACAGCGAGAAGTACGCGTTTCATGATGTCGTGCTCAGCCCGAAATGCAGCTTGATAGACAGGAAATAGCTGCAGGTCATCTTTTATGGATTTTCTTCCACGTGAGTTTGGTTCTCCGAGCAACGCCTCTCGGGCTCGTGCAAGGCGCGTTTCATCTTTTACTGTCGGGTCGTGGTGTGGATTAGCCCTGATAATTGCAGTCAGCAATAAATTGATAAGCCGATCCCGAGAACGTTGCTTTTGTTCAACCCTAGGAAGATGAGGATGCAGTGATTTTTTCGACATGGTTAGCCCATTGCTCCAGCGCATCGCGTTTTTCGTTCAAGTACGTATAGCGATTGTAGGTTGCACCGACGCCTGAGACGACTCCTGATTTGTGGTTGGTCACAGCATCGATCACATGAGGTGCCACGCCGATCTTTGCCATTCCCGTCGAGGCCGTGCGTCTGAAGTCATGGAAACGCCAATCGGGTGTGTTCTCTGGCAGCGTCGCCTCGATACGTTCCTTGAGGCGTCCGAACCCAGATATCGCTGAGCGCCCAGTCGTCGTGAACACGAAGTCGCTGTCGAAGAACCTGTGCAGGGATCGCAGTATGTCCACGGCCTGTGGAGGCAGAGGCACGATATGCAGGCGCGCGTTTTTCACACGGCTCGCTGGAAGCTCCCAAACTCCCTCATCAAGAATGAGTTCAGACCAGCGCATGTCAGACACTTCTGCCCGTCGCTGCCCCGTCATCATCAGCAGCTTGAGAAATGGGCCAAAGGGATAGCCCTCGACATCGCTCTGATGCCAGATCGTTCGAATTTCATCATCACTAAGTACACGATCACGCGGAATTTCGCGCGTAGGCGGCCTGAGGAGAGCCACAGGCGATGTTTCGATGTCGCCACGCATAACACACCAGTTCATGAGCTTTTTGATCGCTGAGAGCGCCCGGTTTGCGCGTGTTGGCGTCCCGTTGGCGATAATGCCGTCTAGCACTTTGCTAACATCCTGCCGTTTGATCTGGTCGATGGGCCGATCTTTCAATCCGTCGAACTTGCGCAGAACGCTTTCGGTGCGTTTCCAATCCTTGGTGTTAGGCTTTGCATGAAGCTCAATGAACTTGGGGATTGTCTCACCCAGCGTCGACGTGGATGCCTCTGAAGCCTCAGGGGCCTTATCAAACTCGCCCAACTCGACGTCACGGGCGATTTCCATGGCGCGGCGTCTAGCGTCGGCGAGGGAGACCACAGGGTAAGGGCCGATTTTGATACGCTTGCGTGATCCGTTCGGGCGCACCATCGTGTAGAACACTTTGGCACCTGTGGTCGACACGCGAACATGCAGGCCGTTTACTTTCTGGTCGCGCACCTCGTACCGTTTTGTGGTCGCCGGTGGCATCGCATCGAGAGATTTGGTTGTCAGCATCTGTTTCATGCAGACATCGTAAGACACCCAGAATCCGCGTGTCAGGGTATGATCTGGAATACTCCGCAAAGGCGTGAATGAGCCTGTTGCCGCATGGAGCAACATGAGCCGCGAGTTAATCAGAAAAAACGCCACAAGACCATAGAGGAGTGGGTTTTCAATGCGCGTCATGGTGGGTTAAGCTATTGATAACATAGAAACCAAAACGAGCTGTTCTGGGCCTGTGCTAGATTTGAGCATAGACACGCGTATCACTTGGTTTGGATGACAACGTTTACACTTCTGGGCTGAGATCCAACCAGATGCTCATGAAAGGTCTTCTTGGCCAAAAGTAACCAGCGCGAACGAAAAACCGCTGCGCACTTTCAGGTCAATCACTGGTCAACAGTGAACATAGCATTGGAGATATTTGAGAGTCGACCATAAACCAAGGAGGTCGACTATGTTTCACAAACTGCACATTGCACTTGCAATCGGCGAGCTGAGCTATGTTATTGTCAACTATGGCATTTCAAATCTTAACCCATTCCACTACTGCATCGCTTGCCTCATTATCGTCAACATTTTCAAAATGGTAAGGTAGCCAAGTAAGCGTCACCACTGGCAACATACTATGAGGCCCTCATTGACCAGCGAGATAGTGGGAGGCACGTCTGGTTTACACGCGACAGCGTTGAAGTGAAAGAGAAGTTGTGCGACCATGACAAAACCAAAATATGAGGTGGAAAATGGAAGAAATAGCACGAGTAATGTTCGGTGTAGGCGGCCTGATTGTTAACGCCAAGACCAGGAAAATACTGGTATTGAAGCGATCGTCAACTCACTCAGATTTCAATCAAGAAAAGTGGGAATTGCTCTTCGGCAGAAAAAACGAACACGAAGGCATTGTAGACGCTTTGCATCGTGAAGCAAAAGAAGAAATCGGGATTGAAAACCTAGTTGTTGGAAGTGCACTTCGTATTTGGCATTTTTATAGAGGGCCAAACAGTGCAGCCAACGAGATAATTGGAATAACTTTTGTTTGCGAGACGGAAACCAATGAGCCAATTCTAAGTGCTGAACACTCTGAATTTAGATGGGTTGGCCCAGATGAGGCACTTGAGCTAATTAACGTTCCGGGAATTCGAGAGGACATCAGCCTTTATAAGGCTGGTAAAGCGGCCTCTGAAATTTGGGTGTCTGAGATGAATGCTTCTTTGCAGCGTTACCCTGCGGATTAAGGCGAGCTGTCGTAAAAATGCACAAATCGAGTGACTGGGAGTCCTTAAAAACTAATCTGGAATTCTGTGAAACCGTTGCCACATTGGTTAAGAATCATCGGAAAAAGGGCGTTCAAGAGAATGGAAAGTTTCTTCGAAAATACACCCAAGAACTCTTGCATCACGACTTACAAAAGAATGGAGCTGGAGTTTCGTTATCTACGTTAAGACGTTGCGAGCAGGGGCGTTTGGAGCTTGTCGGTGCCGATAATGTTCAAAGAATACTGAGTGGTTTGGGATGGGAACTCGATATAGCTCAACGAAAAATTGTAGGTGCTGAAACCTATCATTTCCATGACAGAACGGAAAAGTATGCTTATAGCATCTTGGAAACAGAGTTTTCCGCAGAAGCTGAAGCGGAAATATCGGCATTACCTGCCTTTGCACCAACGTTGTACGATGCGGGTTCGTTTGGTTGGATGCGAGACAACGCACTCAACGACTTCAAGATCAAAACACTTAAGAAACAAAGTACCTTGGAAATTGATCCGAGCGTCCGGGCCAATTTCCAATTATCGGGCGCGAATGTGGTTATCGCTGACGACGGGCGAGGGAAATCGACATTTCTTAGGACCATTGGTATCGACATGGCACGTTCCCTTGTTGACCAAACTGGCCATGCAGTACCCATATTCGGAACAGCCCGGAATTGTGAGCCGATATTTGAAAGGGTGAGTACCCTACAAAAGACGGTTACGGAAAGTCCCGTTTGCCTCCTTATTGACGGACTAGATGAAATCGATGCAGCAAGTCAGCGAGCATTGTTGGCGCGTCTCTTCGAGACCGCCTCTACTAACTGCAGCTTTATTATATCATGTCGCCGCAATGTTTTTGAGAGGATTATTATCGAGGATCCCAAAATTTATTCTCGAGTATCTGAAATATTTGAAATTCAAGAATGGTCTTATGAATCCGACGTAGTGGATTATGTCAGAAACGTTTCGGTACGCATCGGCGATCAGGCACTGACTGCTCGTTTCATGGAATTGGCCAAGAAAATTCAGGATTACCAAACGGTCATGACCAGGCCGTTTTTTATTCAAGTTGCAATTTATGCTCTAAAATCTGGGAGCCGGAGCCAACGCGTTGGCGATGATCACGTTACTATCTACGACCTGTTTTCATTCTTCTACGAAACCTGGGTGCACACCGAGCTGACAAGACAAACTGAAATTGAGAGTGCCGCGTTAGAAGTGATGAAGTCTGAAGTCTCAATGGCGCATGATAGCATCGCCCTTTCGCTTCTCAAGAGTTTCGGTCATTCGCTAAAAATTCCAGACCTTGATAACGGCTCAAAGGTTTTTCCAATCCTGGTTGAAAATGCAACATTTAGCATTTTGGATGTGCGGAAGCGTGGTCCAAGCGAAGCAGGTGTCATTGAAGGGTTTTTGGACGATTCACTAGGAAATTTTCTGGCCGCCCGTGCCTATATACAGGGGTTTCTTAAGTCAGACGAGCTTACTTATGAGATGTTGCAAACCGAAACAACAAATGCAGTAAACGTCTTCATACGCGCTTGGTTGAGTCAGGTTGATCCCAAGGTTAGGGTCTCCGTGGTTGGCAGGCTCGAGAGAGTGTTTGAAAAGGCGTCCATCGCAAATAATTTCTTAGTCAGCGAACAATCCGTGTATTTTCTCGGCCGCACTGACAGCATGGTTGAGCCCCAAGTTCTTAAGGCAATATTTTACGATGACAATGTCGATTTCCAGATCAGGAGATCTGCCGCATTGGGCGCGATATTATTTGCAAACGAAGAGCTAGAAGTAGATTTTATTTCGGAAATTCGATCAAACGAAGCAAAGGCCGCGATCAATCGTAGTATCCAACTGCAGTATTTTGGTGATGTAGGTCACAGATTGTTCGCATTTTCTGATGATACGGGGATCACGTGGGACAAAACGCGCAAAGCAACATTCAAGCGTCTTTCCGAAACAGACACGCGTGCGCGAAGGCTTAGGTTGTGGGATATTGAAACCGTTCGTTCTTTTCTCTTCAGCCGTGCAGAATCGAAACTTACTTCGCGGGAAGGGAAAATATTAAGAGATCTTTCTCATGCAACCGAAGCAACTACGGGACGAAATGGTCTTGTTTCTGCGACGACTAAGGAAATTTTGACATCAATCAAAGTGCAAGAGCCACTATGACTAAATGAATCATGCGCTTCCTAATCCGACCAATTTTTGGGGCCTCGAATGATACACCACAACAATGTCAAACCGCGCGTACTTCTGCTGGGCCTTTTCAGCCGTCACTATCCAGCAGTCGGCGAAACACATGCACTGTCTGTTCTCGCTGGCGAGCTTATCCATGCCGGAGTTGACCCGGCATCAATTGATATTCTGGATATGAGCCTAGAGGCACGTGAAAGCTATGAAAAAATTTCGAGTTTTTCCTCAAAGGGAGATTACCATCTGGTGGGGGTGTCGACCGGTTACGGGACGTTCAGTAAACTGGCTTATGTTCGGCAGATCTTGTTAGAATCCTACCCCAATGCACTAAGATTATACGGTGGTGCTACCGCGACTTACTGTTGGAAAGATATTCTTACTGAGATAGATCAACAAGGTGTAGTCGTTGTAGGGGAGGGCGAAAACTCAATTGTCGACTTGTTTTCAAACAAAGAAGACAGAAGCAAGTGGAGCAGTTTTGATAATATTTGTTTTTTCAGAGATGGCGATATTGTTCGCACAGACAGACGTCTGACGGTTGCACCGTTATCCAAGTCTCCCCACCGGGAACACATTCGCCCTTACCTGGGAAATGCCCCACAGATATTTGCAGAATACTCTCGCGGATGCTCTTGGGCAGCATGCAGCTTCTGCCTGCGAGGTTTACTCGATATCAAGGGAACCAAGAAGGAATATAGACGGTTCACTCACAGCCGAGTCTTAGAGGACCTTAAAAAACTGGCTGCGCTTGGTATTCGAGAGTTCACATTTGCCGATGAGGATTTCGTTGGAAGGGGTGAAAGTGATTGGACAGATGTACATGAGCTTTCGATGGCGATAATTTCAGAATTTGGAGAAAGCGCATTTTCTTTTGATGTGAGCGCCTTGCCGGGGTCGTTGAGCTTTTCTGATATGTCAGAAGACTCTTTGGAAGCCCGCTCCATGGCCCTAGTTTCCCTAAAAGCCTCAGGGCTAAGGAAGGTCTTTTTAGGAATTGAGTCAGGTTCAGAGGATCAACTCAAAAGATTTAGAAAATCTCATAACCCTAGGATCGCCTCGGAGGTCGCTCATTTTTTGATAAAATTTGGCTTTGAGGTTGATGTTGGGTGGATTCTATTCGATCCCTTTGTTTCTTTGAAAGAAATTCACGAAAGTCTATTATTTTTAAGAGACCACAAACTTGAACATAGTGTATCATTCATTTTTAATAAATTGCGATTGCAAACAGAGTCCCGACTTCTCACTGAAGTGCAAAGATATGAGGAGAAGAATGGAATAAAGTTGGTTCAAGAAGATTACGATCGCGACACGTTGAGTTTTGAGTATACATATTTTCATCCAGGAGTCTCTGAATTTGAAGATGTGATTCTTAAAGTGGTTTCAAAGACTCGCCGCATTCACTATGTCCTAAAGTCTCTTACACGACATGGTTCAGCTGGAATGAACGCTCAGGCATATGATGCAATGTTGAGTGCGGTTTGGGAAATGCGCGAAGAGTACGTTGAGATGGGAATTCAAGTTGCTGAGGAGCAGATGCGTTCGTCCAGCGATACCCTTATAGTCAGCGACCACATTGCCAGAATGCGTCTAATTCTTCTGGCACTTGTTAAGTCACTTGAGGAAGTGCCGAGTATTCCTGATCACCCGCTAATTTCTGACCTTCAAGAAAATCTTAGGGTCTTTTTTGCAGAAACCTCTTGTCATCCTGCCTGAATCATTTTCCCAGCTGAATTGCTCTTCAGCAACATACAAAAATACAAATTTGCCGTACCTTTGCCCTACCAACTTCGTTTCCTTGATAATCAAAAAACGGTCGCTCCCCTCGCCAGGTGGCAACATAACAAAAACAGCTCTCCGATAGGAAAGCGTTATGTTTCAGTCATTTGGTGGAGGACGAATGAAACAAGCAAAAATATTATGTTGTCGGATATGTAGAGCGGCAGGAATTGTGCCCACCAGAGTGTGCTTGGGGTGCCATCTGGGTGTTCAAAGCGGCGGGCTAGAAAGACTGGATCTGGTTCGTCTTGCGATGGGTTGAAGATTGCAGAGCATTGAAGCCAAAGTCTTTTAGCGTCAGACTGAAGCCCTTTGGTGAGGGTTGAATGGGAACCTAAGAAAATTGAAAATCCTCGTGTCGGTGGTTCGGTAATCCCCCCTAAAAATAGTGGTGTTCAAAAGTAGAATTTTCTCGGCAAGATATCTGAGGAGATTTTGAATGAAGAACGGACGAT
>NZ_VOGO01000011.1 GCF_007923355.1 Falsiphaeobacter marinintestinus | reverse complement strand
CTAAGACAGATGCCCCAAGGTCTTCCTGTCAGCCTGTGCCCTGGCCGCTGTCGTCATGTTTTGGTTATGAATCCTGAGCCTTCTGTATCTCCGCTTTGCTATGTTGCGCCCGTCAACGACCTTGGCCGAGGTCGCTGGCGGGATGGTGTATGGCGTCTGAGCCTGGTGGCCTGACCACGTTTGCTAGCGAGCCAGCACCGTCTCTCCTCATCATCTCGAACAGTTGCATGTGGCCATCGAGGACCACGGATCAGAAGGAAGAGACCATGGATACGGTAGCACGGTCTGCAATCATCGGCATAGACGTCAGCCGCGATTGGTTGGATATTCACTGTTTGCCAGACAACCAAAGACTTCGATTGCCCAACACGGCTGAAGGGCATGAGCGTTTGAGCGAGATGGCTCTCTCACAAAGTGCCTTGGTGTGTTTTGAGGCGACCGGCGGCCAGAAATGGAGGCTATGGGCTATACTGGATGCCGCAGGGATCGTTACGCGGCAATTGCCGCCAGCTCAGATCAAAGCCTTCGCTGCCAGCCGGGGCACACGGGCCAAAACGGATCGGATCGACGCGGAACTCATTGCGCACTTCATGGCGTTCAGGCCAGATGCAGGGCGGACCCTTCCACATACTAAATTGCGTCTTCTCAGAGCCCTAACCTCAAAGCGGGGCCAGTTGGTCGAGACCCGAAAACGTCTTCTCGCGCAGATCAAGGCGCATGGAAAGCTCGGATCAGCCGAGATGTTCGCGGACATGGACGAAGATCTCAAAGGCTTGCTAGACTGTCAAATTGCTGGGCTTGAAGCTCAGATTGAACAGATCATCGCGAAAGATGAATGCATGGCCAAGACTGCCGACATCTTGCAATCCGTCCCCGGGATCGGACCTGTCGCCAGCACGATGCTGATCGCTGAAATGCCAGAACTCGGCCAGATCACCGGAGAGCAAGCCGCTGCGCTTACGGGTCTTGCACCAATTGCACATGACAGTGGAGCCATGCGCGGCAAGCGCGCCATTGCAGGCGGGCGGCGCCTATTGCGACATGTGATGTTCCAGGCGGCTCTCGTTGCCAGCCATCACAATCCAGTCCTCAAGGTCTTCGCTGATCGTCTGCGTGCCGCCGGGAAACCGCACAAGGTCGTCATCACAACGGTCGCTCGCAAGCTTGTCACAATCGCAAACGCCCTGTGCAAAGCTCGCCAGAAATGGGCCTTTCAACCTGCCTTAGAAATACAGTTGTTAGACACAACAAAACGAACACGACCGTCGAGAAATGTATGCCGCAATATAGCCGGACCAACAGAGGGATTACCTTCTGGCTTGGCTGTGGGAGATATCAACGCTTGAAACGAAAAGAACTGCAGCTAGACCGCAGACAAATTTGAAGACGCCAGTCAATCGTGCACCTAAGCTATCGCGGGGGATATTTTGGGGGATGCGATTTAATAAAAATCACGCAACTCATTGATAGAAATAAAATTTTACAAAAAATATGGTGCCGCATGAGGGACTTGAACCCCCGACCCATCGCTTACGAAGCGATTGCTCTACCAGCTGAGCTAATGCGGCGTTGCGGGCCGTCATTTATGCCGTGAATCTGGCCCGTGCAAGGGGCCAGATGGGCTGAAGTTCAGTTTTGGCAGGATTTCGACAGCAGCGCTGTTTGTGCCAAAAGCACTGAAAGCGCGTCGCCGAAATTCAGTGTGCAGAAAGCCAGCGCCAGTCAGCGCAGGCCCTCGTTGATGCTGTTCAGAACCTTGCTACCGGGGCAAAGTTCGTCCTTGCCCAGTTCATTCAGCGGACGCGACGCCAGTTGGATGTTCTGGTGCAGATCCTGTGAATCCGGGTCCAGATACAGCAGGCCGGTCAGGATGCGGCCTTCGTCTTCGGCGGTCTGAACCGCATGCATCGCACTTTTGCGGTCGTCTGAACGATAGCTTGTGTCGGCCTTGTGCAGGTGGATAACCGACCCGTCATGCAGGGTTACGCTTTGCGTGGTGCCTTCGGCATATTGGGTGCGGATCTCTTCGCGCATTGGCACAAAATCCAGCGGCATCACATCAAGATGATCGCGCGTTTCCGAATAGCTTTTGGTCGACCCGGCATGGTTGTTGAAGGTGACACAGGGGCTGACCACATCGATAAACGCAAAGCCCTTGTGGGCCATAGCGGCACGGATCAGCGGCTCAAGCTGGGTCTTGTCACCCGAAAAGCTGCGCCCGACAAAACTGGCACCTTGCAGGATGGCAAGGCTGGCCAGATCGATGCCGTCAAACGGATTGGCGTCGCCCGCTTTGCTAACCGATCCGAGGTCGGCCGTCGCACTGTCTTGCCCCTTGGTCAGACCATAACAGCCGTTATTTGCCACGATATAGGTCATGTTCAGATTGCGTCGGATCAGGTGGATGAACTGGCCCATCCCGATAGACGCGGTGTCACCATCGCCCGACACTCCGACATAGGTCAGGTCGCGGTTGGCCAGGCTTGCCCCGGTCGCAACCGACGGCATCCGGCCATGAACTGAATTGAAACCATGCGATTTGCCAAGGAAATAGGTCGGCATCTTGGACGAACACCCAATGCCCGAGATCTTGGCGATCCGGTGGGGTTCCAAGGCGCTGGCGAAACAGGCGTTGCGGATCGCGGCTGAAATACTGTCATGACCGCAGCCAGCGCACAGCGTCGAGACCGCGCCGTCATAATCGGCAACCGTATACCCCAGCCGGTTGGTGGGCAGGTTGGGATGGCGGAATTTCGGCTTAATATAGGACATCAGGCGGTCTCCGGATGCAGGGGCACAACGTTTTCGGGTTGGGTGCTCAGGGTTTCGCGGATCTTTCCGGCAATGGCCCGTGCCGTGATCGGCGTGCCCGAATAATTCAGCACCGAGGTCAGCTTGCTGGGCGCGATCTGACATTCGTTCATGATCAACTGCCGCATCTGGCCGTCGCGGTTCTGTTCGATCACAAAGACCACATCATGATCGTGAATGAACTGATCGAGGCTTTCGTGGAACGGAAAGGCCCGGATCCGCATGGTGTTGATGGAATAGCCCTCGGTCGCCAGAATCTCGACCGCCTCATACGATGGCGAGGCTGAAGTACCGAAGAACAGCGCGCCCAGCTTCAGATCGGTTTTGGGTTTCTTCACCTCAATCGGCGGGTGAGTCTTGGGCCGTGGGACATAAGACTTGGCCGTGTCGAACTTGCGCAGCAAGCGGTCGACGTTTTGCACGTAATCCTCGCCCAGTTCGGAATAGACGGCCATTTCGTTTTTCGAGGACCCGCGCGTGAAGTACGCTCCTTTTGATGGGTGCGCACCGGGCAGCGTACGATAGCAGATGCCATCGCCGTCAACATCCAGATAGCGGCCCCAGGTTTCGGCCTTGTCTAGTTCTTCGGCGTTCAAAACCTTACCGCGATCCATTTCATAGGTGTCGTCCCATTCCAGCGGCGGCGACATCCAGTCGTTCATGCCAAGGTCCAGATCAGACATCATGATGATCGGCGTTTGCAACCGGTCGGCCAGATCAAAAGCCTGAACCGTCATTTCGAAACACTCGCGTGGCGTGGCCGGGAACAACAGCACCTGTTTGGTATCGCCGTGGCTGGCATAGGCCCCGGCCAGAATGTCGGATTGCTGTGACCGCGTCGGCATGCCGGTCGATGGGCCCGAGCGTTGCACGTTGATCAGAACCACCGGGACTTCGGCGAAATAGGCAAGGCCCAGAAATTCGCTCATCAGTGACAATCCGGGGCCAGATGTTGCAGTAAAAGCCCGCGCACCGTTCCAGCCCGCGCCGACAACCATACCCATTGCGGCCAGTTCGTCTTCGGCCTGAACGATGGCAAAGTTCTTTTTTCCGGTGCCCGCATCAATCCGCATGCGTTTGGCATATTTGCTGAACGCGTCAACAACCGAGGTCGAAGGCGTGATCGGGTACCAGGCCGCGACTGTCGCGCCACCGTAAATCGCCCCCAAAGCGGCAGCAGTATTGCCGTTCATCAGGATGTGTTCGCTTTCCAGAATGTGCGGAGCAACGTTGCCGCCCTGCTCCAGCCGGATCGGCAGCGGACACTTGAACGTCTCGGTGGCGTATTGATAGCCCATTTCCAGCGCGTGCACGTTTGAGGAAATCAGTTTTTCCTTGCCCTTGAACTGATCGTTCAGCAGATCTTTGAGGATCGAAAAATTGATGTCCAAAAGTGCGGCCATCGCCCCGACATACACCATGTTTTTCAGCAGTTGCTGCAAGCGGGGCACCGGAAACTCGCGCATGCACATCTCGGTCAGCGGAACGCCGAAATAACTGATGTCGCCCCGTTTCAGGTGCTGGGCCAGAGGCTTGGTGTTGTCATACAGAAAATAGCCGCCGGGTTCGACGCTGGCCACATCCTGCTCCATGCTTTGCGGATTGACGCAAACCATCATGTCGACGCCGCCGCGCCGTCCAAGATAGCCCTTCGAGCTTACGCGCACTTCGTACCACGTCGGCAGACCCTGAATATTCGAGGGAAAGATGTTGCGCGGGCTGACCGGGATGCCCATCCGAAAAATCGCCTTGGCGAACAGATGGTTGGCACTGGCTGACCCGGTGCCGTTTACGTTTGCGAACTTGACGACAAAGTCGTTGACGCCCTTGATCTGTTTCATGTGACCTCCGTCAGAATAGGCGCGGCCTTGGCAAGGTTATAGGCGAACATCTGCATGTCCCATGCCGCTGTCGGGCAGCGTTCGGCACACAGCCCGCAATGCAGGCAGACATCTTCGTCCTTGACCAGAACCCTGCCGGTTTCCAGTGTGTCAGAGACATAAATGTCCTGATCCAGAGTCTCGGCAGGCACCAGCAGCGATTGCCTCAGTTCGGCCTCGGGCGCGTTTTCGACAAAACTGATGCAGCTGGTAGGACAGATATCGGTGCAGGCATCACATTCTATACAGTTTGCCTCGGTAAACACGGTCTGGGCGTCGCAGTTCAAACATCGCTCGGCCTGAACAAACGCGGTGTCCAGATCAAAGCCAAGTTCGACTTCAAGCGTCCTGCTTTTCAGCGCCGCTTTCAGATCGACCAGAGGCACCGCCTCGCGTTTGTCATCGACGGGGATGCTGTCATAGCTCCACTCGTGAATACCCATCTTCTGGCTGACAAGCGTCACATGCGGCGGCGGACGCACCGAAAGGTCCTTGCCCTGACAATAGAGATCAATTGAGACCGCTGCCTTGTGGCCATGGGCCACGGCAGTGATGATGTTCGACGGCCCAAAGGCAGCGTCCCCGCCAAAAAACACCTCTTTGCGGGTCGACTGGAACGTTTCATCGTCATTGATGATCGGCGTGCCCCAACTGGTGAAGCGCACGCCAGTGGACTCTTCGATCCACGGAAAGGCGTTTTCCTGTCCGATGGCGATCAGCACGTCGTCGCAGGGATAGAAGGCTGGTTCTTCCCCTGTGGGGACCAGATTGCGTTTGCCATCCTTGTCAAAAACAGCTTCGACCTTTTCAAAGGTCATACCAACCAACTTGCCGTTTTCCAGCACGAATTCCTTGGGCACATGGTTGTCGATGATCGGGATACCTTCGTGAATGGCATCCTCTTTTTCCCAAGGGCTGGCTTTCATCGAGTCAAACGGCGACCGGACGATCACCTTGACGTCCTCCCCGCCCAGTCGACGTGATGTCCGGCAGCAATCCATTGCGGTGTTGCCCCCCCCCAGTACGATCACCCGCTTGCCGATGGTCTGGGTGTGATCGAAAGCGACGTTGGCCAGCCAGTCGAGCCCGATATGGATATTGGCATCGGCCTCAGCACGGCCCGGAAGCTTCGGCAGGTCGCGACCACGCGGCGCGCCACAGCCGACAAAGACCGCGTCGTATTCCTTGTCGAGGATGCTCTGCAGGCTGTCGATGTAGGTGTCGAACTGTGCGTGTACCCCCATGTCGAGCACATAGCCGACTTCCTCATCCAGCACGCTTTCGGGCAGACGGAAAGACGGGATTTCGGAACGCATGAACCCGCCGCCTTTGACCTGCGCATCAAAGAGGTGCATTTCATACCCCAAAGGCGCAAGATCACGCGCTACTGTGAGCGAGGCTGGCCCGCCTCCGATCAGAGCGATTTTCTTGCCGTTCTTCGGGCCTGCTTTGGGCATCCGGTTGCTGACATCATCTTTGAAATCGGCGGCCACACGTTTCAACCGGCAGATTGCAACGGGCTCTTCCTCGACCCGGCCACGTCGGCACGCGGGCTCGCAGGGACGGTCGCATGTGCGGCCCAGAACTCCAGGAAAAACGTTGCTTTCCCAGTTGATCATATAGGCGTCGCTATATCGTTCCTGTGCGATAAGGCGGATGTATTCAGGCACCGGCGTGTGCGCGGGACAAGCATACTGACAATCAACAACTTTATGAAAATACTCGGGATCGTTTGTATTCGTTGGCTTCAAGTCTCTCCCCCCTCGGTGCCATGGCCTTCGTGTACGACGGCATACATAGTGAGCGCACAGATTGAGCCGGTGTAAAGAGCCTGTTCACAAAGACCGGCAATTTGCCGCCCTTTTGCGACAATTTGTGATGGTTTGCAGGTCATGATCCGGAGGCGTCAAATGACAGCTTGAGATCACAATGTTATAACATTACAAAGTTAATCATCCGGCGAATGTGATGCCAAACCCTGTCGCATTCTGCCGTGATCCCTGATTAAATCGAGAACAACCGGGAGAGGCCCCACAATGAAACTTTTCCAGATGACCACAATTGCCTTGCTGACTGCATCGCCTTTGATGGCGGAAAACCAACGCCATGCCGACTCGCACGAACATGGAGTTGGCGTCCTGGATATCGCGATCGACGGTACCCAGATCGCGATGGAGTTCCACGCCCCCGGTGCGGATATCGTCGGATTTGAGCATCCCGCCACGTCCGATGAGGACAAGCTTGCAATCAAGGCCGCGATCGAGGTTTTGTCAGGGCCGTTGGATCTGTTCGTTCTGCCCACTGCTGCCGGATGTTCGGTCACGGAAGCCCATGCTGGGTTGGAAGGGGATGAGCACGACGATCAAGATGATGCGGATCACAAAGACCATGATAACGCAGATCATAAAGACCACGATGATCATGATGACGATCATGCTGAGCATGCACATGAAGAAGACGGCGACGCAGACCATACCGAGTTTCACGCCGAATATCTTGTGACCTGTACCAGCCCCGCCGAAGCCACAAGCATCGCCTTTACCTATTTCAAGATTTTCGAAAACGCCCGCGAGGTCGAAGTACAGCTTGTGTCCGACAAGGGTGCCACTGCGTTCGAAGTTGAACGGGATGCGCCGGTTTTGGACCTGAGCGGACACCTCTGACATTGACACAAAGCGCACCTCCTCTTGTTCTGAACAAGGTCCGGTTCCGTTGGCCGGGGCGCTCATCCTTCGAACTAAGCGTCCCCGCGTTCAATGTCGAACGCGGGGAATCTGTTTTATTGCTGGGCGAAAGCGGGTCCGGCAAATCAACTCTGCTGTCTCTGATTTGCGGCATCGTCGTCGCCCAGTCCGGGCTGGTTGCCGTGGACGGAACCGATCTGGCCAGCCTGCGACCCGGCGCGCGCGACCGGTTTCGCGCCGAGCGTATTGGAGTGATTTTCCAACAGTTCAACCTGCTGCCCTATGCCACCGTGGCCGACAACATCCTGCTGCCTCTGCAGTTTGCGCCTGACCGGCGAAAGCGGGCTGGGGATGCGCTTGCCACGGCGGCCCGGCTTTGTACCGCTCTTGGGTTGCCGGACGGCTCGATGTCGACCCAGGCCGGGCGTCTGAGCGTCGGTCAACAGCAACGGGTTTCCGTCGCGCGGGCCCTGATCGGTCAGCCGCCTTTGATCGTGGCAGACGAACCGACCTCGGCTTTGGATGCAAACACGCAGGACGCGTTTCTGGGGCTTCTGTTCGATCAGGTGCAGGCCACGGGAACATCGCTGCTGATGGTCAGCCATGACGAAAGGCTGGGCCACCGATTTGACCGGGTGCTGCGACTGGAAGACATCGCCACGACCGAAAGGCAACTTGCATGATCCTGCGTCTGATCCTTGGCTCCTTACGGGCGCGGGCGCTGACTGTCGGCATGACCGTGCTGTCGATAGCGCTTTCAGTCGCCCTGTTCCTGGGCGTCGAAAAAGTGCGGACCGGGGCGCGTGCCAGTTTTGCCGACACGATTTCGAATACAGATCTGATCGTCGGCGCACGGTCAGGATCGGTGCAATTGCTACTCTATTCGGTGTTCCGCATCGGCAATGCGACCAACAATGTGACGTGGGACAGCTATCAGGATATTGCGGCCCGCCCCGAAGTCGACTGGATTGTGCCGATCTCGCTTGGCGACAGTCATAAACAGTTTCGCGTGATGGGGACCACGGCCGAGTTTTTTGACCGTTACAAATACCGGGCCGGACGGGGTTTGGAATTCAAAGATGGCGCCGGTCTGAACGACCTTTATGACACGGTCATCGGCGCCGACGTGGCGACCACTTTGGGCTATGCGGTTGGCGACCCCATCGTGGTTGCACATGGGTTGGCGTCTTTCACCAGCCATGATGACCAACCGTTTCGGGTGACGGGGATTCTGGCCAAGACCGGCACGCCGGTGGACCGCACAGTGATCGTCAGCCTGCAAGCGATCGAAGCGATCCATGTCGACTGGCAAAGCGGTGCCAAGACATCGACGCAGACGACTCCGGTCGAGGTCATTCGCGACATGGACCTGAGGCCAACGGCAATCACCTCGGCGCTGATTGGTGTGAAATCCCGCCTGCAGGTGTTTCGACTGCAACGGTGGATCAACGAATACAAGCAAGAGCCAATCATGGCAGTGCTTCCGGGTGTTGCCCTGCAAGAACTTTGGCAGATCGTCGGCGTTGCCGAAACCGCGTTGATCGGGGTGTCGGGCATGGTTGTGTTCACCGCGCTGATCGGGATGATGGCGATGATTTTTTCCAGCCTGAATGAACGTCGCCGCGAAATGGCAATCTGGCGTGCAATGGGCGCGCGACCCGCGACGATCCTGGGCTTGTTGGTGTTCGAGGCCGCGCTGATGGCAGCCATCGGGGCCGTACTTGGGATTGTGCTGCTATACATTGGGTTGATGATCGCTCAGCCGCTGATCGATCAGGCATTTGGCTTGTGGTTGCCAATCGAAGCCCCAAGTTTAGGTGAGCTAAAGGTGCTGGGCGCAGTGATCGGCGCCGCGACGCTGGTCAGTTTGCTGCCAGCCTTGCGGGCCTATCGGCTATCGCTGGCCGATGGTATGATGGTGCGGATCTGAAGGAGGGCTGAGATGACGGTAAACCTGTCACGCAGGGGGCTGCTGCAAATCGGTGCGGCGGGAGTTTTGTTACCCGGTGCCGCCCTTTCCGCGCAATCGCGCGAGATCACGTGGGACGATCTGATCCCGCCAGGCACCCCTTACGGTGAAATCATCGGCGCTGGCGAGATTGACCAGGAAAACGATACCTGGTTGCCGGAATACGACGAAAATGCTGCCAAACTGAACATGGAACTGGACGGTCTTGTCGTCAGAATGCCGGGCTATATCGTACCACTGGAACTGGAAGGCAGCAGCACGACCGTTTTCCTGTTGGTGCCCTATGTCGGGGCCTGCGTCCACGTCCCGCCGCCGCCACCGAATCAACTGGTTCTGGTTACGTCGGAAATTGCCTGGCCATCGGACTCCATGTGGGACGCCGTGTGGGTCACCGGGAAACTGCTGGCAAAATCCAGCACAACCGAGATCGCCGAAGCAGGGTATCACATGACAGCCGACTCGATTGAGCGGTACGAATAATGCGGGTTTGGCTGTGGCGCCTGGTGTTGATCGGCGGCGTGGCGCTATATGGCGCCGGGGCTTTCGCCTGTTCCTTTCACTACACAAAACCTGAACGTACGGCTGTTGACTGGCTGGTAGGTGGTGACCACGTGGTACTGGCGCGCCCCGACCCCGAAAACCCGTTTGCCTTTGCCGTGATCGAGACGTTGCGCGGTACTGAAACCGTTGAAGCGCCGCCTTTCCTTGTCGATTCAGTGACGCGCCGCAAGATGGCGGCAAACCGGTCAGATGCTGTACTGTTTGCCCGCGATGCAGAAGGCGCCTGGATTCGGGCAGCATATGTCAGCTCGGTGTTCCGGCCGGTCATCGCAGTTGCTTTGTCGAACGCGTCAGAATGGAGTCTGAGCTATACCAAAGACCGCTTTGCAGTTTTCGAAGACCTGCAGGACCATCCGGATCCTGCGCTGCGACAACTGGCGTTGCAGGAAATCGACAAGGCGCCCTATGCGCTGTTGCGCGGGATGGATCTGCGGCTTTCCGGCGAGGATCTCGTGCGTCAGATCTGGACCCGAGATGGGTATACGTATCAGTCAATTCGAGTCCTGCTTCTGGGGATCGATGGGTCGCCGGTCGCGCGGAAGGAAGTTCACGATTTCATAGACCGTGTCGCCGATTGGGACTGGGCCAACAATCTAGGCGCGTTCGCCACGGCGCTTGTTGAGTTGGACGGCGCGGACGGAGTCGACAAGCTAGACCGGGTGTTTCTGTCTGATCCCCGCCAACCGGCGGACAAACTGGAGCAGGTGGTAGAAGCGCTGGCAATTCACAATGGATTGACCGACGACAAGGTTCAGGCGCAAATCGCTAAGGCCCTGCAAAGACTGGCCGAAACGCGCGCTGATGGTGCCGAATTGATTGCTCGCCAGTTTTTGACCAGAAATGACTGGACCCAGGCGCGGCTTTTGGAAACTGTGCTTGAGGACCGCAAACAGACAACGCCTATGGGTCTGATATCGGTTGCAGTTTATGTGGCGCAGGCCCGCGCGGCCGGGGCACTGACGAACGGAGGATGATGCAAATGCAGAGTAGTCGGATGTCTGGGATTTCGCTAAGTCGGCGCGATACGTTATTGGGGATCGCGGCTCTTCCTGCGTTCGGAGTACCCGCCTTCGCAGAGGCTGTGGTCGATCTGACATGGGACGATTTGCTGCCAAATGATGGCAACTCTCTAAGCCAACAACTGCGGGGGTTCGTGCAACATGACGGTTCAGGTCCGGCGATGGATCAACCGATCTCGTCGGGTGTGCGAACCGACTGGAATGGACAAACCGTACGATTGCCGGGCTATGTCGTACCCTTGGATTACTCCGGGGACGGCGTGACGGCCTTCATCCTTGTGCCCTATGTCGGGGCCTGCATCCACGTACCGCCGCCGCCTGCGAACCAGCTTGTGCTGGTCACGGCCGAACCGCCCTATCAAAGCGAAGGGGTTTTTGAACCGGTTTACGTGACCGGCATGTTCGGCACCGCCGGAACCACCACGCAACTGGCCGAGGTGGGGTACGCGTTGTCGGCGGACAAGATTGAACCGTTTCAACCCTGAGGTTTGAAACTGCGTGCACCGTTGACGACCCATCGGCGTGTGTCGGCCGGGTCGATGACCGCGTCGACCTCAAACACAGCGCCAATCGATAGTGCCTTGCCGTGTTCGTAAAACTTGGCGACCAGCTTATCGAACAGCGCCTGTTTCTCGTCCGGATCGGTAAGCGCGTCGAGTTCTTTGCGAAACCCAAGCTGAACCGCGCCTTCCAGCCCCATGCCGCCGAATTCACCCGTGGGCCATGAGATTGTGAAGGCGTTTTCATGGAAGCCGCCGCCGACCATGGCCATCGCACCCAGCCCATATCCCTTGCGCAGGACAACGCCAAAAACCGGCACCGTGAGTTTTGCGGCTGACAGGAACATCTGACACACGTCGCGAACCAGTCCGGTTTCTTCGGCCTCGGGGCCAACGATGAATCCCGGCGTATCGCAGAGCGACAGGATCGGAAGGCCGTATTTGTTGCACAGGTCCATGAACCGCGCGGCTTTCAGCGCGGCAGGTCCGTCGATGGCGCCGCCCAGATGCATCGCGTTGTTCGCCATCAGGCCGAATGCACGCCCTTCCACCCGGATAAATGCCGTTCGGATGCCGATGCCATAATCGGCCCGAAGCTCCAGAACTGAGCCTTCATCCGCAAGCCCATCGATCACCTGCCGGACGTCATGGACGCGTTTTCGGTTTTCCGGGATTGCGTGTCGCAGGTTGGCTTGATCTGGGATGGACCAACCATTCAGATCGCCCTGCGTGTAAGACAGCACCTTTTTGGCAATGTCACAGGCGGCTTCCTCATCTTTTGCGCGGATATCGACGACGCCGTTTTGGGTCTGAACATCAATCGGCCCGATGTCTTCGGGTTTGAACCGGCCCAGCCCGCCGCCCTCGATCATGGCCGGTCCGGCCATGCCGATGTTGGCGTCTTCGGTGGCGATGATCACGTCGCAGCACCCCAACAGCGCGGCGTTCCCGGCGAAACACCGGCCTGACGCCACGCCGATCAGCGGCACCTTGTCGGCTAGGGTTGCGAAGGTCGCGAAGGTCGGGACATCCAGCCCGCTGATCGCGCCCGTGTCGCTATCCCCCGGACGCCCTCCGCCGCCTTCTGCGAACAGGATCACGGGAAGCGATGCATCGCGGGCCACGGCGAACAGACGATCTTGTTTGGCATGGTTCTGCACGCCCTGGGTGCCTGCCAGAACCAGATAATCATAAATCGCCAGGGCGCAGCGGGTCTGCGCAGGGGCAAACAAGTCTGCGTTGACGTCGCCTATGCCGGTGATGATGCCATCGCCGGTGGTGTTGGCGATCAGATCGCTCAGGTCGCGGCGGCGGCGTTGAGCAGCCAGCGCCAGCGCGCCGTATTCATCAAAATTGTCGGGGTCACATAACCGCGCCAAGTTTTCGCGCGCAGTGCTTTTGCCCAAGGCTTTGCGTTTGGCGACACGGGTAAGGCGGGCCGCGTCCTGCCCCATGGACAGCCGTTGACGCAACTCGCCCAGTTCGGGCCGGATGGCGTCAGGGTCGGTCACCTTTTCGTCGGTCTGTTCGCTATGATCGGTGTCCTCGGGCAGGATCGTCGCAATCAGCCCGGATTGATCCAACGTGTCGCCCACTTTGGCGGCCAGCCTGAGCACCTGCCCTGTGTGCTGAGCGGTCACCAGATGCTCCATCTTCATGGCTTCCAGTATGGCGATGGTCTGGCCCGGCGCGATGTAATCATTGGCGGCAATCGTGATCTCGGACAGGGTTCCTTGAATCGGGGCGCGGATTGCGGCTTCGTCGTCGGCCAAAGGTGGTTCGGACGGTTGGTTCTGATCCTGTGCCGTTTCGGTGGGCGCAGGCCGGTAGTTGGTCTGGGATTGGGCCAGTGTCTGCATATGATCTTCGACCCAGCGTGTCGAAACGGCGTTTGTCTGCACCTGTGAATCATTCACCAAAGCACGCAGGAACGGCATATTCGTTGTGACGCCGTCTATGCGGAACCGGGCCAGACCGCGATCGGCCTTGCGCAGCGCGGCTGAATAATCAGCGGCTTTCGACCGGACGATCAGCTTGGCCAGCAACGGGTCGAACCCGGTGTGCACGCGGTAACCGCCATAGGCGAACCCATCGACGCGAAACCCGGGGCCGGTGGGAGGTTCATAGTGTGACACGGTTCCGGACGACGGGCGGACAATGCCTGTGTCGTCGATGTCTTCCAGCGTGATCCGACATTGCAGCGCGTAGCCCGTTGGTGCCGGTTTCGGTTGGTCGAGGTTTAGGTCTGACAAGGTGGCGCCGCCCGCAATTTTGAGCTGGGTCTGGACAAGATCGACGCCAAAGAGGTCTTCGGTCACGGTGTGTTCGACCTGAAGCCGCGGGTTCACTTCGATGAAAAAGAACTCATCGCTGTTTTGATCGACCAGGAATTCAAACGTGCCAAGCCCGCGATACCGGACGGCCTGTGCCATACGCAGGGCAGCGGCGCACAGATTATCGCGGGTGGTCTGGGAAAGAGATGGGCTGGGGGCGATTTCGATGATCTTCTGGTGGCGTCGTTGCAGGGAGCATTCCCGCTCGCCCAAATGCGCCACGGCCCCGGTTCCGTCACCAATCACCTGCACTTCGATGTGACGGGCGGTTTCGATCAAACGTTCGGCATAGAGCGCGTCGTCGCCAAAGGCTTGCAAGGCTTCCGCCCGGCAGGCGTTCAGCGCGGCATCAAGGTCAGCAGCGTCGCGGACAACCCGCATCCCACGACCACCGCCGCCAGCTGCAGCTTTGATCATCATAGCCGCCCCGTCGGGAAGGCTGGCAAGAAACGCATGTGCGTCTGCGGCTTTGGTAATCTGACCGATCCCCGGCACCACAGGCACTTCCTTGTCCTGGGCCAGTGTCCGTGCGGACAGCTTGTTGCCGCAGTGATTGATCGTTTCGGGTGTCGGTCCGACAAAGATCAGCCCGGCCGCTTCGACCCGTTGGGCAAACCCGGCAGTCTCGCTGAGAAAGCCATATCCGGGGTGGATCGCATCGCAGCCTTGTGCCAGCGCGGCGTCGATAATGGCCTGTTCATCCAGATATCCGCGCGGCCCGGTTTTCGGCAGGGCCACGGCCGCATCACAAAGCGAGACATGCAGATTGTCCGCGTCATCAGGGGTGTGAACCGCGACCGTGCGCATACCAAGATCTGCGGCCGCCTGGGCAATACGAATGGCAATTTCGCCCCGGTTGGCGATCAACAATGATTGGACTGTCATGAAAGGCGCCTCTTTTCGTTGGCGCGATGTTGGCATGGGCCGGGGCGGGTCGCAAACTGCGATCAGGCAGAGTGCCGTACCGTCAGTTTAGCTGATCTGCGTTTAGCGCAGGGATCCAAGGGCCATGTCGGCCAGTTGATCGATCAGGGTTTGTTGGAATTCTTCGTTGTCCGGACGACCGGGCACATACCACTGCGCAGGAGCGTTCAGCATCGTAACGACGCTGTGCAAGGTGATCGAGACATTGCGATCCTGAAACAGGCCTGCATCCATCCCGGCGCGCAGAACGTCGCGATACAGGTTCTCATACGCGCTGGTGGCCTGCCGGATCTCTTGCTGCAGGACCTGTTCCTGAGGCGTCAGCGACTTGGTGGTCACACCGGACAAGGTGTTGATGAACACTTTGCAGTACGCAAAGTGGCTCAGGACGGCCGCGATATGGGCGCGGGCCATGTTGCGGAAATTCTCGTCCGCAGGCAGCGTGTTGTCTTTGACCGGGCCAACGGCCTGATGGGTAAACTGCACCGCGCATAAACGCACCGCTGACACCAGAGCATCTTTGGATCGGAAGTGATGATAGATACGGCCCTTGGTCGATCCCAGTCTATGCGCCACATCATCAATGGATGCGACATTGACTCCAAGCTCCATGAAACACCGCGCTGCGGCATCCAGTATTTCGGTCTTTGATGCGGATGTGTCTGTGTTCATAATATCCATGGCTGCGTTCCGATCCGGTTCGGGCACATATCAGGGGGCCGATATGCACTCCAAGGGAAGTGACGTGGCAGGAAGCTGGAGATCTTTTCAGTCTGGCGCATCATCAATCATATGCGGAAATTTTGCACAAATTCCGCACTGCGAAAATATTTTCTGTTGCACTTTCGTCTTCAATCTGGCCCCTTGTGCGGGAACGTAACGTCACGAAACAGGATTTGGCAATACAGCGACATACTGCGTGGTATGTCGAACGTGCTTCGGGTGGGAATCAACCGGAGCGACGCATGGCAGACCCCGGGAGGGAGCGCGGCAATCGCCGCCGAAGGGGTCGATCTGCCGAAATGCGAGGGAGGAAAATTTGGAATTTTTGCAACTGCTGGTCAGCGGTCTTGCGAACGGCTGTGTATACGGTCTGATCGCGCTTGGATTCGTGCTGATCTATAAAGCGACCGAAGCTGTGAACTTCGCCCAGGGCGATTTCATGATGCTGGGCGCGTTCATCGCCCTGGGCCTGACCAACGCCGAATACATGGATCTTCCGTTCGCGCTGGCGGCGGTCTTGTCCATCGGCATCATGGCCGTTCTGGGGTATGCGCTGGATTATCTGGTGCTGCGCCACCTGTTCGGCCAAAGCCAGACCGCCATCGTTATCCTGACCATCGCTTTGGGCTTTGTTATCCGCTTTGTCGCCGGGGCAATCTGGGGCCACGAGCCTCAGTCGCTGGAAAGTCCACTTGCCTTGGGCGATGTCCATCTGGGTGGGCTGGTTCTGGGCATGGCCGATGTTGCGATTATCGTCGTGACCGTGTTGCTGACGTTTTTCCTGTTTCAGTTCTTTCAGCGCACCAAGCTGGGTCTGGCGATGCAGGCCGCGTCGCAGAACCAGATGGCCGCGTATTACATGGGTATTCCCGTGAAGCGCATACAGGGTCTGATCTGGGGTCTTGCGGGTGCCACGGCAGCGATTGCCGGTATCCTGTATGCCTCGAAAGGCGCGATCGATCCGAACGCGGGTCTGATGGGCATCAAGGCGTTTGCCGCAGCCGTCATCGGCGGGTTCGGGTCGCTACCCGGAGCCCTGATTGGTGGGCTGATCGTCGGGGTGATCGAACCCTTTGCCGCGCGCTATCTTGCGGCTGGGTATTCGCAGATCGCACCTTACGCCTTGCTGCTGTTCGTTCTGGTCTTCCGCCCGCACGGCCTGTTCAGCCAGGTCCGCACGAAGAAGGTCTGACGATATGCGCATTCATTTTAAAACATCCTATGACCACGACATCCGGCTGTTTCCGGACCTGTGGAGCTTTTGCGTCTATGCCGCGCTGATTGTCATTGCCGTGTTGCTGCCGTTTCTGATGGGTGAGTTCTATCTGGGCGAAGTCACAAACGTTCTGATCTGGGCCATCGCGGGTCTGGGATTGATGTTGCTGACCGGGCAGACCGGGCAAGCCAGTCTGGGACATGCAGCGTTTCTGGCCGTCGGCTGTTATTCCTGCATCATTCTGATGGAACAAGGCTGGCCGTTCCTGTTGGCCTTTCCAGCCTGCGGGATCATCACCGGTGTGTTCGGCATGTTGTTTGCAATCCCGGCGGTGCGTCTGCACGGGATCTATCTGGCAATTGCGACCATCGCTTTGTCGATCCTTGCCGATGACATCATCGTTCTTCTGGAACCCTGGACCGGTGGAGTTGCGGGGAAATACCCGTCGTCAATCGACATCTTTGGTTATGAAATCAACCGCTGGGTCAACATCAGAGATTTCTATTGGTTGGTGTTGGCTGTGACAATCCTGTGCACTTTGGCATATCGCAACCTGCTGCGGGCTCCGTTGGGCCGGGCCTTTGCCGCGGTCCGGGACAGTGAAGTTTCGGCCACTGCAATGGGGGTGCATATTGCTTTTACCAAGGCGCTCGCCTTTGGTCTGTCCTGCGCTATCACCGGTTTGGCCGGTGCGCTGATGGGGTTTTACGCAGGGGCGGTCACGAATGAGACCTTCTCGATCGTGATCTCGATCAACCTGCTTATGATGATCGTGATTGGTGGTCTTGGGTCGATTCACGGGGCCTTTTTTGGCGCTATCGTCGTTGCCTTCTTGCCCCAAGCTTTGTCGATCCTGAAAAACGCGGTCGGCGGCGGTGGTGTTGCCATCCCCGGGCTTGAATCGGGTGTGTTCGGGTTGATCCTGATCCTGTTCATCATGTTCGAACCAATGGGCATTTATGGCCGCTGGCTGAAAATCAGGACGTGGTTCGAACTGTTTCCGTTCGCCCGCAAGGACATGTTCCGCCGCCAGAAATCCTATCTGAAAACGGAGCGGCTGAGATGAGCCTGCTTGAGATCAACAATGCCACGCTGAAATTCGGCGGTGTGGTGGCTGTCAACGACCTGAGTTTCTCGGTCGATGAGGGTGAAGTGTATGCCATTGTCGGGCCAAACGGGGCTGGCAAGTCGACTGTGTTCAACCTGATTTCGCGGTTCTACGACCCGTTTGCGGGCTCGTTCAAGTTTGATGGCAAGGACCTGTTGTCCAACAGCGCCGACAAGGTTGCCGACATGGGCATTGCGCGGACGTTTCAGAACATCGAACTGTTCGATCACGCGACGGTTTTGCAGAACCTGCTTGTGGGTCGTCACCGGCATCGTAAGACGAATGTGTTGGAAGAGATGCTGTTCACCCCGCGCGTTCGGCGCGAAGAGAAGAAGCACCGCGCCGCTGTGGAAGAGGTGATCGATTTCCTCGACCTTCAGCCATATCGCAACAAGATGATCGCGGGCTTGCCGTATGGCGTGCGTAAGGTTGTGGAACTGGGCCGCGCACTGGCCTCGGGGCCCCGGCTTTTGTTGCTGGATGAACCGGCTTCGGGTCTGTCGGTGGAAGAAACGCAGGACATGCGCTGGTGGATTGATGACATCCGCAAGCAGATGGGGATCACCGTGCTGATGGTGGAACATGACATGGGGCTGGTGTCGGGCGTGTCCGACCGGGTTCTGGCGCTGGCGGACGGCGCGAAACTGGCCGAAGGCACACCTGCCGAGGTTCAGTCGGATCCGAAGGTGATCGAAGCCTATCTTGGAACGGGGGCTGCGTAATGGGAGAGACCGTTCTTGAGGTCAAGAACCTCGAAAGCTTCTATGGCCCGATCATGGCGATCCGGGGTGTTAGTCTGAAGGTCGAACAGGGCCAGGTGGTCACTGTGCTGGGCGCCAACGGGGCTGGCAAATCGACCCTGATGAAGACCATTTCCGGGATCATGGACCCGGAAAAGGGTCATATCGTTTTTGAAGGCGAAGAAATCCAGGGGATGGAACCGCATCAGATCGTCAACCGTGGCATCGTGCATGTCCCGGAAGGGCGCGAGGTGTTTCCGCTGTTGACGGTCGATGAAAACCTGTCGCTGGGGGCCTATACCCGCAGCGACAAGGCCGAGATCGAGCGCGACCGCGAGATGGTGTTCAGCTATTTCCCGATTTTGGCGGAACGTCGCAATCAAGAGGCCGGAACGCTTTCGGGGGGGCAGCAGCAGATGCTGGCCATCGGACGCGGGCTGATGCTGCGACCCAAGATCATGCTGCTGGACGAACCCAGCCTGGGCCTGTCGCCATTGCTGGTGCAAGAGATCTTTGCGATCCTGAACCGGCTCAACAAGGATGAAGGTGTCACCATGATGCTGGTCGAACAGAACGCCAGAGTGGCGCTGGAGCTGGCCGATATCGGGTACGTCATGGAGATTGGCCGGATCGTGATGGATGGCTCGGCGGATCGGTTGATGGAAAGCGACGATATCAAAGCGTTCTACCTGGGTCATCAGGAAGAAGGCCAGCGCGGCGAACGGCGCTGGAAGCGCAAGAAAACCTGGCGGTAACGGGGAGGGATGACAATGAACATGCACGCCCAACCAACAATCGAAATTGATGGGGTGACCTATAACGCAACACCCGGCCAGCGCCCGCTGACCGTGGATGGTTGCACCACGATTCCCAAACTTTTCGCGCATCGCTGCACAACTCTGGGCACCCAGACGGCGCATCGCGAAAAGGACATGGGGATCTGGAAAAGCTATTCCTGGCGCGACTACTGGGACCATGCCAAATGGATCGGACTGGGGCTTGTGGCGCTGGGTCTGAAGCGCGGCGAAGTCGTGTCGATCCTGAGCGAAGACAACAAGGAATGGCTGTACGCCGATATGGGCATTCAGGGCGTCGGTGGCATTGCCTCGGGCGTTTATACCACGGATGCGGCCAGCCAGTTGGCCTATCTGATCAATGACAGCGACAGCCGGTTCCTGTTTGTCGAAAACGATGAACAGCTGGATAAGTATCTTGAGATCGAAGATCAGGTGCCGGGCCTGTCGAAGGTCATCATCATGGATCGCGAAGGGCTGCACGATTTGCGGCACGACAAATGCGTGTTCCTTGATGAGCTGTACGACACAGGCCGGGCTTATGACGCCGAACATCACGGAGCGTTCGAAGCCGAGATTGAAAAATCCAATCCCGGAGATACGGCCCTGCTGATCTACACCTCGGGCACCACGGGCATGCCCAAGGGCGCGATGATCAGCAATGAAAACATCCTTGGTACGATCGAATCCGGGGCCCGGGGGCTGGCGGTTTACAGCGGCGATGAACAGCTGTGCTTCCTGCCGCTGTGCCACATTCTTGAGCGCAACGTCTCGGTCTATTTCCCGCTCGCAGCGCGCAGCACGGTGAATTTTGCCGAAAGCCCGGAAACGGTGTTCGACAACATGCAGGAAGTGTCGCCTTCGACCTTCTTTGCCGTCCCCCGCGTTTGGGAAAAGATGTTCTCGCGTGTTCTGGTTCTGGCGCAGGAGGCCACGCCAATTGGGCGATTGGCCTTCCGTCAGGCGGTCAGGGCCGGTGAGGCCCGCGCCGATTACGCCATGCAGGGCAAACCGGTACCGGGCGGCGTCGCCATGCGGTATGCAGTCTGGGATTTCCTTGTGCTGCGCAACCTGCGTCGGATGCTGGGTATGGACAAGATGCGCCGGGGCGGTACCGGTGCCGCGCCAATCTCACCCGAGTTGCTGAAGTGGTATTGGTCAATTGGGGTGCCATTGATCGAGGGCTATGGCATGACCGAGAACACCGGTCTGGCGACCATCAATACCATCGAGGAAAACCGCCCCGGCACGGTCGGCAAGGCGTTGAACGGCGTCAAGATCCGGATTGCCGAAGATGGTGAGATCCAGTCGTTGGGCGCGAACAATTTCCAGGGCTACTGGCGCAATAACGAAAAGACGGCCGAGACCTTTACGGATGACGGCTGGCTTAGAACCGGCGATGTCGGGCGGATGGATGACGATGGATATCTGACCATCACGGGCCGGATCAAGGACATCATCATCACGGCGGGCGGCAAGAACATCACCCCGGCAGAAATCGAAAGCCGGTTGAAGTTCAGCCACTATATCTCGGACGCGGTGATTATCGGTGACAAGCGCAAGTTCCTGACCTGCCTGATCATGATTGATCAGGAAAACGTGGAAAAATTTGCGCAGGATCACAAAGTCCCGTTTAGTGACTTTGCATCGCTCTGTGCTGCCTCTGAGGTGGTCGGGCTGATCCGCAAGGAAGTCGAAGAGGTCAACAAAGAATTCGCCCGCGTCGAACAGATCAAGGATTTCCGCTTGATCAATGTTCTGTTGACCGCCGAAGATGACGAACTGACGGCCACAATGAAACTCAAGCGCAGCTTCGTCGAGAAGAAGCACAAAGCACTGATCGACGAGATGTACTGAGAACCGAGCTTACGATAACGATCATATTTCTTAGGGAGGAAACCATGAAGAAACTTACAGCCGCTCTGGCGGTAACCGCACTGACCGCCGGTCTGGGCACCTCGGCCATCGCCGCCGAGCAGGGCGTCACAGACAGCGAAGTTCTGATCGGGTCGGTCAACGATCTGAGCGGCATCTTTGCTGCTGTTGGCGTGCCCGCCGTAAACGGTGCCAACCTGCGGATTGAAGAGCAGAACGCCGCTGGCGGTGTACATGGTCGCCAGATCCGGTTTGTTGTCGAAGACAATGGCTATCAGATCCCGCGCGCGATGCAGGGCTATAACAAGCTGCTGAACAAAGACAAAGTGTTCGCCATGCTGCTGTCGCTGGGCACGCCGATGAACATCGCGGGCTTCAAGTTGCTGGACCCCAAAGGCATCCCGAATATCGGCCCGCTGTCTGCAGCGCGCGAAATGCTGAGCGAGCCTATCGACAACAAGTTCACCGGGTTCTCAAGCTATTGGGATCAGATGCAGGTCGGCGTGACCTATCTGGTCGGCGAAAAGGACGCAAAAACCGTCTGTTCGATGTACATCCCGTCGGATTTCGGCAAAGAGATCGCCGAAAGCACCAAGGATGTTACCGCAACACTGGGCCTGACCTTTGGCGCGGAAACAACGCATAAACCGGACGAGCAGGATTTTGTCGGCTCGGTCACCAAGATGAAAGCCGCAGGCTGTGACATCGTGACGATGGCTTTGGGCATTCGTCAGGGGATCACCGTGGTTGGCACGGCCAAGAAACTTGGCTGGACCGACGTGGCCTTCCTGAACTCTTCGGCTGGTTTCCACGAAGTGATTGCAGCTGTTCCGGGCGGTGTTACCGACGGGCTGTATGCTGCGTCTGGCTGGGTCGATCTGATCGCACGCGCGGGAGAAGAAGCTCCGGCGAAGTTCATGGCGGATTATGAAGCCAAGTTCGGTCAGCCAGCGGGTGGCTTTTCCATGCTGGGGTATTCAGCTGCAGACACCATGATCCGTGCCATGGAAGTGGCGGGTCCGGACCTGACACATGAAAGCTTTATCAAGGCAATGGAGTCTCTGGACTACTTTGACGACTTGTCCGATGCACAGATCACCTATGGTCCTGGCGATCACAAAGGCGCTGATGATGTCGTGATTTCGGTCGTCGAAGGTGGCAACTGGAAAGAGCTGTCTCGCCAAAAGCCTTAAGAGACATGCCATAAAGGCTTACCTCGAAATCTGAACTTGAAAGGCCCGGGCAAATGTCCGGGCCTTTTTTGATCTGTGTCGATCAAACACCCGGACCACCTCGGCAGATTGTAATGGGCTATAACAATATTGAATACCAATGGCAGCAAACCGGTCTTGCGCTGAACGGCTTTGCTGGGCACCCCTTAGCGCAGAAGACAGTGTGTTGTTGCGCGGCGTCGCGTCGCGGCAGCACAATCTTAGAGGCAATATATTGCAACTGACGATCAGTTCGGCATTATATTGCCATGTGAAGACTTAAGGGAGGAATCAGATGACCAAACGCAGAAGTATTCTGGGCTTTGTCGGGGGCGCCGCAATTGCCGCTCTGGCAACCGGCTTTACCGCAACCACGGCCATGGCGCAGGAAGTGACATTGAAGTTGCACCAGTTCCTGCCAGCGCAGGCCAACGTGCCAAAGCTGATTCTGGACGTCTGGGCAGACAATGTCGAAAAAGATTCCGATGGCCGTATCAAGGTCGAGCGGTATCCGTCGATGCAGCTGGGTGGTAAGCCGCCAGAGCTGATGGACCAGGCCATTGATGGCGTCGCCGATATCGTCTGGACCGTTGTGGGCTATACCCCCGGACGTTTCCCGTCGACCGAAGTGTTCGAACTGCCGTTCATGATGACCAATGCGCGGGCTGTTAGCCACGCCTATTGGGATATGTTCGACAAGCACTGGAAAGACACCGAATTCAAGGATGTCCACATCCTTGGAACATGGGTGCACGGCCCCGGCATGATCCACACCAAGGATCCGGTCGAAACGCCGGCTGACCTGCAGGGCATGAAAATCCGCGGCGGTTCGCGGTCTGTGAACGCTTTGCTGACCGAACTGGGCGCGACCCCTGTCGGCATGCCGGTTCCGGCCGTATCCGAAGGTCTGTCCAAAGGCGTGATCGATGGCACCACCATCCCGTGGGAAGTCACCACCGCGCTGAAAGTGCCGGAACTGGTCGAGAACCACACCGAGTTCACGGGCAAGGCGCTGTACACGCTGACTTTTGTTCTGGCGATGAACAAGGCCAAGTATGAAAGCCTGCCCGATGACCTGAAGAAGGTGATCGACGACAATTCGGGACTGGAATTCTCGGTATTCGCTGGTGGCACGCAGGCTGACTCGGATGGTCCGTCGCGCGAAGTGGCCTATGATCTGGGCAACAACATCATCACGCTGGACGCGGATCAGACAGCTGTCTGGGCCGAAGCCGCCCAGCCGATCTATGATGCATGGATCGCGGACATGGACAGCAAGGGTAAAAACCCGCAAGCGCTGATCGACGAAGCCCGCATGCTGATCGACAAGTACACACCAATGTACCAGAAGTAATCGAGCGATTGCTTAACGAAGCCGCGGCGGGAGATCGCCGCGGCTTTTCTATTAAGGGGGAGGCATGCTGATGCATAGCAAGATGATGAGCCTTTCAAGGTTCATGGCCATTGCAGGCGGACTTGTTCTGAGCCTGTTGATCATTCTGACCTGCGTGTCGATCCTGGGACGGTCGTTAAACGGCATCATGCATGGCGATATCATGCAGGCGGTGGCACCGGGGTTTGCGAACTGGCTGATTGCGATCGGGGTTGGCCCGGTCAACGGCGACTTCGAACTGGTCGAAGCGGGTGTTGCCTTTGCCATCTTCGCCTTTCTACCGCTGTGCCAGATCACATCGGGCCATGCCTCGGTGGATATCTTTGCCAACTTTTTCCCGCGCCGGTTCAACGCGTTCCTTCGTATGGTCATCGAGATCCTGTTTGCGCTGGTTCTGATCCTGATCGCCTGGAGGCTGTTCGAGGGCACGTTGTCGAAGAAGTCTTATGGCGAAACGTCGTTCCTTTTGCAGTTCCCGTTGTGGTGGGCCTATGCGGCCAGCCTGTTCGGCGCCATCGTCGCCGCCATCGTCGGCATCTATATGGCCTGCGTCCGAACCGTTGAATTCTTTACCGACCGCATTCTGGTCTGGGACGGCGTGGAGGCCGAACAATGAGCACGCTTGAAATTGGCATCGCGTCTTTCCCGGCCCTGATGATCCTGATCTTTCTGCGGGTTCCGATTGGCCTTGCCATGTTCCTCGTTGGTCTAATCGGGTTGACCATCGTGACCGACGGAACCACCGTTGCCTTTGCGCGACTGAAAAGCGAAACCTATTCGACCTTCTCCAGCTATTCGCTGACCATCGTGCCGATGTTTCTGCTGATGGGGCATTTCGCAACGCTGGGCGGCATGTCGAACGCGCTGTTCAAGGCCGCCGAAGGCTGGCTGGGCCACCGCAAGGGCGGTGTCGCCATGGCGTCGATCGGGGCCTGTGCCGGATTTGGCGCGATTTGCGGATCTTCCTTGGCGACCGCGGCCACGATGGGCCGGGTCGCTTTGCCCGAACTGAAACGGTACGGGTATGCCGGGGGATTTTCGACTGCGACGCTGGCGGCTGGCGGAACGCTGGGCATCCTGATCCCACCGTCGGTGGTGTTGGTGATCTATGCGATCCTGACCGAGCAGAATATTGCCAAACTGTTCCTTGCCGCCTTCATTCCCGGTATTTTGGCAGCGCTTGGCTATGTGATCGCGATTTCGATCTATGTGCGGCTTTACCCTGAATCCGCCGGTACCCGCCCGCGTGTTCCATACGCCGAGCGGTTCGCGGCCCTGTTCCATGTTTGGCCAGTGCTTCTGGTCTTCGGCGCTGTGGTTGGCGGCATTTACCTTGGTTGGTTCACGCCGACCGAAGGTGCGGCTGTTGGTGCGGCAGGCACAGGCCTGATTGCGTGGCTGAACGGCGGTCTTGGCCGCGACAGCCTGATCGAAAGTTTCATGGTCACGGCCCGTTCAACCGCAATGATCTTTTTCATCGTGCTGGGGGCCGGGTTCTATAACGGCTTCCTTGCGTTGACGCAGGTCCCGCAGGAATTGTCGAACTTTGTGGTGAGTCAGGGGTTCAGCCCCTGGATGGTCCTGTCGTTGATCCTTATCTTCTATCTTCTGTTCGGCTGCCTGATGGATTCATTGTCGATGATCCTGCTGACGATTCCGATCTTCTATCCGGTCATCTCGTCGATGGATTTCGGCTTCCTGTCGCTGGTCGACATGCAGGCTGATGCCGCGATGGAGGTTCTGAAGAACGGCGTGCCGCAGGGCATGGCGGCCGATATGCTGGAGTCGATCAAGACGTCTATCGCCAGTGGCGTCGAACTGACCCGTGATCAGATGAAGGCGCTGGATATTCGCGTGACCAAAGGCATGGTCGACCGGATGGAGGTCGAACAGGTCGCGATCTGGTTCGGCATTCTGGTTCTGATCGTTGTCGAAACCGGTCTGATCACACCGCCGGTTGGGATGAACCTGTTCATCATCAACGCGATGGACCGCACCACGCCGATTGTCGAAACCTATAAAGCCGTGATGTTCTTCGTCGCATCTGACATCGTGCGGGTGATCATTCTGGTGGCCTTCCCCGCGATCACGCTGTTTCTGGTGACATGACGCCGGGGCCAGCCTGCGTCCTACGGGAGAGGTTTTTATGATACGCGGCGGATCGTCAGGTCCGCCGTATCCCGATCCGGCCTGGGCGTATGTTCCGGGCCGGACATCGCGTCACCCCGACGGCACCTTTGAAGTGCTGTGTGACACTGCCCGCCCGGACATGACGGCCCGTGAGCTTTCGCAGACAGACGCCTGGCTTGCGGGATTGCAGTATCTGGACCGGGGGTTTTTCTGGGAAGCGCACGAGGTAATCGAACCCGTCTGGATGGCGATTCCTGATGGTGCCCCCGAGCGTTTGGTGGTGCAGGCCGTGATCCAGATCGCAAACGCCAGCCTGAAGCAAAAGATGGAACGTCCCGGGGCTGTTTTGCGTCTTTGCGCGATAGCAGAGGCCTTGCTGGCCGATGGTCAGGCTGGTTGTTTGACGATGGGGGTTCGGATGCAGGATTTGCAGGATCTGATCGTCACGCAGCGGGAAACGGCGAATCGAAAGACTTCTGAAGCCTGAGAGCAGTGCACTAAAGTGCACTTTTTTCAGGAGATCCGAGCAAACTTCAGGGCGTCAACTCACAATATACTGTTATTGAATGAAAATTTAACTTGGCATTATTGTGCACAAAATGTGTTTACGCACACAGTAAGGTGCCCTAAAGTTCCTGCAACCAAATCTGACCGAGGACGTGTGCATGTCTCCTATCAATTTCGAAGTCTTCCCGGAGTCATACCGCCACTGGCGTGTCGAATACGAAGGCGACATCGCCCGGGTTATCATGGATGTGGACGAAGACGGCGGGTTGATGGAGGGCTATCAGCTTAAGCTGAATTCCTATGATCTGGGCGTTGATATCGAACTGGCCGACGTGGTCCAGCGGATGCGATTTGAACACCCCGAGGTCAAGGTTGTCATCATGCAGTCTGGCAAAGACCGGGTATTTTGTGCTGGCGCCAACATCCGGATGTTGGGGGGCGCAACCCATGCCCACAAGGTCAATTTCTGCAAGTTCACCAACGAAACCCGCAACACCTTTGAAGCCGCAGAAGAGGATTCGGGGCAGAAGTGGATTGCCGCGGTCAAAGGGTCGTGCGCGGGCGGCGGCTATGAACTGGCTTTGGCGTGCAACCACATCATCCTCACCAATGACAGCACGTCGTCAGTGGCATTGCCCGAGGTCCCATTGCTGGCGGTTTTGCCGGGCACGGGCGGTCTGACCCGGGTCACGGACAAGCGCAAGGTCCGCCGCGATCTGGCGGATGTGTTTTGCGCCATGGAAGAAGGCGTGCGCGGTCAGCGTGCTGTCGACTGGCAGTTGGTGGACGAAATTGTCCCAAATTCGAAGTTCGACGACGTCGTAACGGCGCGTGCGGCGGAATTTGCCGCTGCCTCGCTCAAAGCAAACGGGCTGACAGGCATCAAATTGACCCCGCTGCCGCGCAAGATCGCCGAAGATGGGTCGATCAGCTATGATCTGGTCGAGGTCGCAATCGAGCGCGACAAAGGCCTTGCCACAATCACGCTGAACGGACCGGATACCGCTCCACCGGCCTCGACTGACGCGCTTCAGGCCGAAGGGGCAGACAATTACCTTCTGAAACTCGCCCGCGAACTGGATGATGCGATCCTGCACCTGCGCACGAATGAGCGCGAGGTCGGCGTTCTGGTGTTCCGCAGTCAGGGCGATCCGGCTGCTGTGGTGGCGCATGAGGCGATGTTGCTGGATAATGCCGATTTCTGGTTGGCGAATGAGATCCTGCAATACTGGAAACGGGTTCTGAAACGGGTCGACATGACCGCGCGCAGTCTGGTGGCCGTTGTCGAACATGGCTCCTGCTTTGCGGGTCCACTGGCCGAGCTGCTTTGGTCCTGCGACCGGTCGTACATGATGCAGGACGAATTTGAAGGCGATAACCGCCCACTGGCCACCGTAACCCTGACGGCGGGCAATTTCGGACGCTACCTGATGGGCAACGGCCTGACCCGGCTGCAGACCCGGTTCCTGGGGGACCCTGAGGCCGTCGACAGGCTTGAGGCGCAAAAGGGCGAGGCATTGGATGCAGACGCTGCAGATGACGTCGGCCTTGTCACTTTCATTTATGATGACATCGACTGGGAGGACGAGCTGCGGATCTTCCTTGAAGAACGCGCTTCGTTCTCGCCGGATGCGATGACCGGAATGGAAGCCAATCTGCGCTTTGCCGGACCCGAAACAATGGAAACCCGGATTTTTGGCCGTCTGACGGCGTGGCAAAACTGGATTTTCCAACGCCCCAACGCAGTTGGTGAAGAAGGCGCGCTGCAGCGCTATGGCACCGGCATTCGCGGCAAGTACAACATGGAACGTGTCTGAACCGATCGGCAGGGTCACCCCCTGCCCTTGCGGACCAAACGGAGGAAGTAATGCTAGATCTTATCAATGTCAGTTATGACACCCAGATCCCCAACAATGTCGGGCTCAGCTCGGACAAGCGGGTTCTGAAGGCGCTGGAAAAATGGCACCCCGGATACATCAACTGGTGGAACGATCTGATCCCGCAGAATTTTCAGGAATCGATGGTCTATCTGCGCACTGCGGTCAGTGTTGATCCCAAGGGTTGGGCCAAGTTCGACTATGTGAAGATGCCGGAATACCGCTGGGGCGTGTTGCTGGCCCCGCAAGTCGAAGATCGCCGCATCCCGATGGGCGAGCATCTGGGCGAACCCGCGTGGCAGGAAGTTCCCGGTGAATACCGCAACCTGCTGAAACGCCTGATCGTGATTCAGGGTGATACCGAGCCGGGGTCGGTCGAACAACAGCGGTTCCTGGGCCTGACTGCACCGTCGCTTTACGACATGCGCAACCTGTTTCAGGTGAACGTGGAAGAAGGCCGCCACCTGTGGGCAATGGTCTATCTGCTGCAAAAGTACTTTGGCCGCGACGGTCGTGAAGAAGCGAATGATCTGCTGATCCGGTCCTCTGGGTCCGAAGAAGCGCCGCGTATGCTGGGTGCGTTTAATGAGGAGACGCCGGACTGGCTGTCCTTCTTCATGTTCACCTATTTCACCGACCGTGATGGCAAAATGCAGCTTGAGTCGCTGGCGCAATCGGGATTCGATCCGCTGTCGCGCACCTGCCGGTTCATGCTGACCGAAGAAGCGCACCACATGTTTGTCGGCGAAACCGGCGTTGGCCGGACCATTCAGGCAACCTGCGAGGCGATGAAGACCGCGGGCATCTCTGACCCTTATGACATCAACAAAGTGCGCGATCTGGGCGTCATCGACCTGCCGACGATCCAAAAAAAGCTGAACCTGCACTATACGCTGTCTCTGGATCTGTTTGGTCAGGAGATTTCGACCAACGCTGCCAATGCCTTTAACCAGGGCATCAAGGGGCGGTACATGGAAATGCGTCTGAAGGACGATCACAGGCTGATCAATGACACGTACAATGTGCTGGATCTGGACGGCGACAAGATCATCGAAAAAGAGGTGCCAGCCCTTACCGCGCTGAACATGCGTCTGCGCGACGACTATGTGAAAGACGCCGCTGGCGGTGTTGGCCGTTGGAACAAGATCATCGACAAACACGGGATCGAGTACGAGATGAAGCTGCCGCATCAGGCGTTCAACCGTAAAATCGGCGTGTTCTCGGGCAAAAACTTTGACCCGGATGGCAACCTTGTGTCGGGCGCGGCCTATGATCAGGGTTTGACCGAATGGTTGCCGACCCATGCCGATGGCGATTTCATCCAGTCGCTGATGAAGCCGATCCACGAACCGGGTGTTTATGCCAGCTGGATTGCGCCGCCCAAGGTAGGCATCGACAACAAGCCGGGCGATTTTGAATACGTCAAACTGCACATGGCGTAACCGTTTTTCTGACGCGGTTCGGTCCGTGGGCCGCGTCAGGATCACAAGATTTTGCGAAGCTTTCGCAAGTTATGCTAGGGTGCGAGTCGGTAAGGCATCGCACCGGGTGCCCAAAAGAACCTTTTAAATTCACCATTTAGCCGGTGAAGCGAGGCGATGAAGATGGATATCAGCAGAAGCAAGGCCGTAACGCCGCGACTAAGTGCATTGTCCGTCGACCTTGATCAGCTTCAGGGGCCATGTGTCGGATGTGCCGATTGCGTTGGTCTGTGCGAGGCGCTGCTTGAAGCGTTGTTTGTGCCTGACGTCGTCTTGTCGCGAAAACGTGGCAAGTTTCAGCGTTACGAGAACTCTAACATCTGAAGTCTAGGGCGTTTGGAGTTTCATGCGGCGGGGGCAGAACGGCTCTGCCCCCCCCCGCAAGCTTTCGATATCAATGAGCGAGACTTGGGGCGTAGGTCGCCGCCCATGATCTCTGACTGTCCGGCAATCCGGCAACACCTATCAGTCTGACACTCACAGAACTGCGTGCACCGGCGCAGTAAGTTTCGCCTGTTGAACGTCTTTTGCATTCAGGTCAGTGCACATGCGGGGCAGGTTAGAACAGGAAGTCACCCGGTGTCAGGTCGGCCAGCAGGGTGTTTTCGATCCGCAAGACCCCGGCCCCGTCGAAATTGATCACCACGTTGGCGCCGATCTGGACCGCGTCGGCGAACACATCTGCAAAGTTGGTGTACACGCTTTCGCTGAGATCGATCTTGTCGATGGTGTCTTCGAAGTCCCGGATGATGTCCAGGCCGCCGCCGCCATTTGCCGCCGACTTAAAGACGAACACGTCGCGCATTCCGTCCCCGGCTGCGCCATCGTCTCCTCCAAAGTAGATGTCGTTGCCTCGCCCCCCAAACAGGATGTCGCGGCCGTTACCTCCGACAAGCATGTCATTGCCAGCACCGCCATTGATTTCGTCTGCGCCTGCGTTTCCAAAGGCCTGATCTGCACCCGCTCCGCCCTGGATGATATCCTGTCCAAGGCCAGCCTGAATGGTGTCGTCGCCATCGCCGCCCAGCAAGGTATCGTTGCCGCCAGCCCCTGTCAGCGCGTCGTCGCCCTCTGCACCATTCAAACGGTCATCACCGGCAAGCCCATTCAGAACGTCGTTACCACTCAGGCCGATGATCACATTGTCGCTCGTGTCGCCATGGATGCGGTCGTTGAAATTGGACCCAGTGACGTTTTCAATGCTTACAAATGTATCCGTACCCTGCCCGCCGCCGATGTCTGAAGGCGGGCGATTCAGGAAGACAACGACGCGGCCTGCCGCGCTTTCATACGTCACCGTGTCACGCCCTTCGCCACCATCTATCAGATCATCGCCCGCGTCGCCGGAAAGGAGGTCGTTTCCAGCTTCGCCAAACAGATCATCGTCCCCCAGCCCCCCGATCAGGACGTCATTGTTTCCACGACCAAAGATCGTGTCATCACCGACGGTTCCGATCAGGGTGTTGGCCATGCCATCTCCGATCAGAGTGATGCCATCTGTGTCTGGTGCGTCTTGTACGGCCACTTCGATCAGGGCCTGCACAGGGGTCTCACCATCGCTGACCGAGACCTGAACCTGATAGTTGTTATCGCCATCGGCATCAGTCGGTGCCTCGAAGTCCGGAGCGGTCAGAAATGAAAGCGCCCCACTTGATGGGTCCAGCGAGAACAATGCCGCATCGGCACCGCCCACGATGGTATAGGTCAACGCATCCCCGTCGACATCGCTTGCGGCGATCATGCCAACATCCGTTTCGTTTTCGAGTACCGAATAGGACGCGCTGTCATCAATCACAGGGGCGTCGTCCACGCCTGACACGTTGATCTCGACAACATTGTATACTTCGGTTCCGTCCGCCTCGACCCGGAGGTAGAGAAAGCTGTCCTGCCCGGCAAAATCAGCGTCGGGCGTATAGGTAAAGTCCCCGTTGGGTGACAGATCCAGCGTGCCGTACGACGGCTCTGCCCCAAAGGGCAGGCTATAGGTCGCGGGGGCTTCAAGACTGTTGGGCAGGCTTGCGTTCAGAACACCGTCTTCCTGCGTGGAATAGCCAAAGGTCGTGGGCAATTCCGGGGTTTGATCGGGGCCATCTTCGGCTGCGGCCATCAACAAAGCGGTGTCCAGGTATCCGTCCCGGGTGTCTTTCAGCGTGATTTCCAGACGGTTTACCCCGTCAACAATAAAGCCTTCGACCGAAAACGGCAGCGAATACCCATCCGCGCGCGTAGCGGCAGGCGAATCCACGGCATCTTCGGCAAGGTTCAGCACCAGATCGTCGTGATAGGGGCCAACGGGTGACAAAGACAATCGTTCCAATGTGGCCGCAGCCCCATCGCTGAGATATCCGATTTCGACCCCGTTCAGTTTGATCGACAGGCTGTCCTGCAACTCGGTCGCGGAGAATTCGCGCAGCTCTTCCGACGCCAGAACGGCATCGAACAATTTGACGTATGCAGAATTCGCCAAATTGCCGATTGGCCCCGGGCCACCGCTGCCAAGATCGACCGAAAATTCGACCGAATACGTGATGGTATCATCCTCGGCCCCGGTCGCGCCGAAATCGGTGGACAGATCCCCTGCCGGGATCAGCCCCATGGGCGACGCTGTAAACGTGCCATCAAAGCTTTCTGAACCGCCAGCTTCCGCCACGATCAACCAGACAGGGTCATTCGTGCCAATCTCGCCGGTCAGGTTAAGGCCCAGCTGACCGCCATCCCCAAGGGACAGATAGCCGCTGTTGGATCCAGCATTATAGTCGAATTGTCCCAACGTGGCCCGCCCGTTGTCGACATATCCGGCGACGGCCCCATCGGTATCGCCCCATGCCTCGACCGCGCCGGGCAGATCGTTGGGGTTGAAACTGCGCATTGACCCTTGGGTGAAGAATGTCCCAAGCGCCGAGAAATCGAACAGATCCAGCGTGGGGAAGATGGACGGGTCGTTCAGGGCGCCAAGGTCGCCGCCCGTCAACGCCACGATATCCGTGAAGTCCGCCGTGGTCAGTGCGAGTCCGGCAATATCTGCGCCCGATCGCGGCCCTGCAGCACCACCGATGCCATCATCGTCGTCGCGCAACACAAGCGAGGCAATGGGGAACGGGACATCCGCCAAATTGGCCCGGTAGAACGTCATCGGGGATCCATCGACACCGATAACGCCGATCTGTTCAAAGTGCAGATCAACCGTCAGACCTCCGAACAGGTGAGAAATCACGCCGCCGTCATCTTCGTTCAGGCCGGCCAAATCAACGACATCGCCTGTCGACATGACCATGCCGCTTGTCAAACCGAGACCGTTCTCAAAATTGCCAAAGGCCCGGGCATCGCCGCTGCGTTCGACAGTAATACTGGCGTCGCTGATAAAGTACCCCTGTTGTGACAGGGACTGCATGATTATCAGCGCCATGTTGGTGTCAGGTTCGCCTTGCGTGACTTCGAATGCAGGCGAATTCGGGTCGATAGCATCGGGGGTATCTGTCAGGTCATCCGGGATGCTGCTGGCGGCCGTATCGGCCATCTCTGACCCATCCGCGCCATCGGCCACAAACGTGGTGACATCTCCAATATCCGACACGTAAGTGAAGTCATCGCTGTCCAGATCAAGGCCGGTTACGCCGTCAAGTCTGGCAATGATCTGCAGGTTGGCCCCATCAATGTGCTGGATGAACGTATCGCCGCCAAAGGCAATCAGATTGTAATCTTCTGCCGATCCGACAAGCTGAACCCGATCCTGGCCTGATACGAAATCCTCGACAACGGCCAGATCTGCGGTTGTGGCGCCTTCGACCGTCTCGCCATAATGCTGGCCGGTCCTGTCGCCCAGAATGAACAGGTCAGATCCGGACTCCCCCCGCAGGCGGTCAATGCCATCATCGCGGCCCGCCAGCCCGCCTTGCAGCCGATCATCATCAGCGCCACCGCCCAGATTGTCAGACCCGGCCCCGCCGAACAGTGAGTCATTCCCGTTGAAGGTCTGCATCAGGTCGTCGCCATCCAACCCGCGCAGAATGTCGCCTTGCGCGTCATAGAATGGGTCAAGGATACCAAACAGGACATCCGCATAATTGGTGCCCGTGATATGGGCATATTCGATGTTCACGGCCCCGATCAGATCCACGATCGGGTCTTCTGGTGACGGCCCTGCCGTCCGGCTTGCGCTGACGTTGCCTTCACCCGCAGGAAGCATCAAAACGCCCGTGCCCGTGTCCAGAACCGAATAATCCAGGATCAGCAGATCCGCGTCGGTCAGCAGGCTGGGATCGGTCGGCGTTTCGCCCCCGTCAATCGCATCAAAGCCTAACCCCGGTGCGATGATATCATCGCCTCCGCCAGTTCGGAATTCGTTGGCAATGCGTCCCGGTTGCCAAAGCTCATCCGCAAATGCGGTGCCGCCCACGCGCCCGATGAACTCAAAACCGGTGATGACACCGCCATGGGTGAACGTGGCGATCTGATCATCCTGCTGGTCGGTGCCGCCTTGCATGATCAGGCTGACGCCGTTGGGCGCGTCGCCCAGATCGACAGACAGCCCATCATACCCGTCACCACCGTTCAGATAGAAGAACGCGCCGCCGCCACCATCGCCCAGAACCTCTCCGATCTGGGAAAAGACAAGGTCATCGCCATCATCGGCAAAAATGACATCTCCGCCCAAACCACCCGCGACGATATCATCGCCCGCCCCGGCCCAGATGCGATCATCGCCATCGCCCAGAACCAGAATGTCGCCTTGGATCGTGCCATGGATTTCAAACCGTTCAATCCCGGTAAAGGACACTTGCGGGTTGAACCCGCCATCGCCCAGACTGAACAATCCGGACTGCGGATTGCCCTCTTCAATCCCGCCAATCAAACCAACGTTCGTGAACAGAGAGCTATAGTTCAGGCGCAGAACATCCTGCCCGTTCCCGCCATGCACGTCATCCTGGCCCGCACCTTCGCTCACGCCCAGTGGGTCAAAAACATTGTCGCCGTCATCCCCGGTCAGCGTGTCTGCAAACTGTGATCCGATGATGTTTTCGAATTCAGTAAATGTGTCTCCGTCGGCATCGCCACCCTGTCCGATTTCGTCGGGTTCCAAAGACACGATCACGCCAGCATCGGACGCCGAATAATCCAGCCAATCCTGCCCCAATCCGCCATACATGTCGTCAGCGTCATCGCCGCCCGCGACCACGTCATTCCCGGCAAAGGCGCGGATGATATCGACGCCGTCGCCGCCTTCGATCCGGTTGTTCCCGTAGTCTCCACCCAGATCATCAGCGTGATCCGATCCACGCAGATCTTCGAATGAGCTGATTTCCAGCGACCGGGTCAGGCTTTCGGGGTTGTATTGTCCACCTTGGATATTGTCGTCGTTTTCGACCCCGTCATCGTACAGAGTCGGCGCCAGCCGGGCGACCACGCCAATCGCGGCCAGTTCATAGCTTAGCAGATCGCGATCCCGTTCGACGGTAATGGCGCCCCCGCCATCCAGCGTATCGCCATCGCCAAGAGCCAAAATCGTGTCATCACCCCCACCGCCGCGAATGTCGTCTTGCCCGGCGCGTCCTTCCAGCACATCATCCCCGGCAAAACCGTCGATGAAGTTCGCTCCTTCGTCCCCGATCAGGGTGTCGCCATGCATCGATCCATGCAGGCTTTCGATCCGGTCAAGAATATCCCCGGTGGCGTCCGAGCCAAAGGCAAAGCCCGTGGTCAGATTAACCTGCACGCCGCCAAAGCTGTTGACATAGCTGGCGATATCGTCGCCACCGCGACCATTCATGATGTCGCCGCCTGCCCCGCCGATCAACAGATCGTTGTCTTCGCTGCCGACCAACTGGTCATTGCCGCCCTCACCGTCCAGCGTGCTGGAGGTCAGATCGTCGCCTGACAGGATGTCGTCATACTGCGTGCCGATCAGGTATTCGATATTGGTCAGCACATCGCCTTGGGCCAGCCCGCCAAAGCCAAAGACCGCATCCCCGTCACGCAGCAGCTGAACACCTACGTCAGATCGCGAATAGTCCACCTGATCAATGCCATCGCCGCTGCCCTGGCCGGTGTCGCCATCAATCCTGTCAGCCCCTTCGCTGGCCCGGATCACGTCGTCCCCGCCCCCCGCGCGCACGATATCGTCGCCATCGCCCGTGCTGATGATGTCATTGCCTGCGCCGCCTTCGACCACGTCATCGCCGTCGCCGGTGATCAACAGGTCTTCGCCCGCGCCGCCAAAGAACCGCACATTCACATCGATGCCCGCCGCGATGCTCAACGTGTCGTCTCCGGTACCTCCGTCGGCCCGCAACAGCGTCACACCCGACCCGTCAAAGATTTCCGAAATCCCGAACGCGTCGACCTGAAGAGCTGTCTGGTCATAGGGGTCGCCGTTAACGTCCAGGAAGGGCGGGCCAGAGTCTCCCTCGGCCGGGATTTGCGTCATCCGGCGCACATGAAAGACTTCGTGGATCGATGTGTCCCCATCGCCCGGAACGTCGCGCAAACTGGCCCGGCTGCCTGAGTTCAGCACAAGTTGGCTGGCCCCCACCAGCGATGCCAGACCACTGTCGTCGACAATCGGTTCGACATGATTGTCCAGTTCGCTGCACGAGATCGAAAAATCGACGATCTGGATTTCGGCAACCGACACGGTTCGCTTCCATTCAAGCGGGCGAATACCCACGGCGAATGTAAAGTTCAGACCAGCGCTTAACGCCCCGGTTAAGGGGTCGAAAAGGCAGGGGAACAGATTGTCGCTGACATGTGACATCCCATCACCGCTGACACCGTCATTATCGCTGAGAAACGCGTCGATCTCGCCCAGTATACCGCCGCCGACCGTGACCCGAACGCCGGGCACGCTGACACCGAAACCCGCCGCCAGAGAAGCGTTGAATTCGGCCAAAGCCTGAAGATTGTCATCCTCGTCACGGGTTGTTGTCAGGTACAGTGAATCCCCCAGTTCACCTCCCTGCAACAACCCGTTGGTTGAAATGCCCATGCCGATCCGAAAGGTTGCATCGAACCCACCTTCGATCACAGCAGCAAAAGGGCCGACCGGGATTGTGATCTCAAAACTGGCCTGTTCGCGGTCCAACCCGAACTCGGGCAGAATGAATTCGATCAACGGAGTCGGGACCTGTGCGAATTCCGAAAACAGGATCTGCCCCACAAGCTCGGGCGCGCGGTCGGACAATAGCGGGAAGACCAACCCGCCATCTTCCAGATCCCCAAAGCTGTCCGTCAGTTCGCCGAACAAGTCGTCGAACACGGTCGAGTCGAAATCGGAGAATTCGAAAATCTGACCTAGATCACTGCCGTTTTCACCACCCAACAAGGCCTGAATGGCATCGGCACTGAATGTGATTTCGCCCAGCAGCACGCCATCCTGATCTGCGATGTCGCCCAATGTGCCCAAAACCTCGGCGATTGTGACAACCGTCTCGACAAAGGCATAGTCCTGATCGCCGCTGCTGAAAGCGGTCAGCAAATCCACCAGTGTTACGTCGTCGTCGCCGTTCTGATCCAGAAACCCGGCCAGATCGTTGATTACCGGCAATGGCGCGCTGAGCAGGTTGATCACCGGACCCAACGGGAAGGCGCTGGCGATATCGTCCAGCGGTCCCAGAACACTATCCAACAGATCATCTATCGCATCGATGCCAAGCGTGATCTCTTGCAGGCTGATCCCACCAAGGGTTCCCAGCACCCCGTCGCTGTCGACGCTGCCATAGTCGATCACCAACGTGCCTTCGATGCTGGGCAGGAACGGGCTTTCGAAGCCGACATCCAGACCAATCGCCAGGCGGGCTGCGGCGTCGATATCGACCTCGGGGGTTTGATCGTCCAAGGTTCCGCCGTCGAGGTCCAGACCAACAGAAACGGTGGCCCCGTTCGTCCCTTCGCCCAAACTGGTGTCCGCTTGAATAAAGCCCAACGAGACCGTGTCGGGCAGGCTGCTTCCGTCCAATGTGGCCTCAAGCCCCAGTCGCACATCATCGATTGTGGCGTTGTCTTCGATGGTCAGTGACCCGGTCGCGCCGTCTGACGGGTCGAACAAAAGCACCAGATCCAGATTGGCGGTCGCCGTCAGGTCCAGTACACCATCCAGCGCCAGTCCCAGACCGGCAGTTTGCAGATTGGCCAGACTGGCCGTTCCATCCAGATCCTGTGACACCTCGGACGTCAGAACCAACCGAACGGATCCATCGACGACCGTAGCACTGATGCCGTCGATCCCGGCACCTGAAATCGCGTCGACAAGCGCCGCCGCAAGCGCCTCTTCATCCGCAACGTTCAGCCCATCAACCGCGTCCAGCAGGCTGTCGCGCACTGTGCGCAAGGGGCTGGCAAGATCGTCGAGATGCGGATCAAGAGCCCCGATCAGGGCCGCCTCGCGGTTTGCCAGTTCGGTCAGAGCCAGTGTTTCCAGATCTTGAAAGAAGGAAGTGATCGCATCGGAGAAATCATTAACGGTTGTCATAACGGGCCCCTTAAGAAGTCCTGAAATTGGCAGAGAATGGTCGTCAAAAGCCCGGAAAACTTTGGGCTAAAGTGCTGATTTAAATTCGTTTTGGTACCAGCCCTCACATGGGTGGACGTGGTTTGGGCAAAGTGGTTCTTGACCATCCTACGTTACGCAGGGTCAACAATCCTGAGGGAATTCAAAGCAATTCCTGACGACCGGATCAAACGCGGGCTTTGGACGCTCTGAATTGTCGGAACCGGCCCGGATTTTGCAGGCCCTTCGGGCCCGGAAGCCGCCGCAGATTTCTTCGGGCAAAACGCGCGTGCACACAGACCAGAAGCGGTCGCAAGCAAAGGGTATGTCTGAATGTCGATGAAGGCCCACGTGCTTTAGCTGGGCAATCTCTAGGCATGCGGCCGGAAAGCACGTCGGCAGCTCAAGAGTTATGATGCAACGTGTGTTCGCTTCTTCGCCGATCATCGAATTTTTAGAAAAAGTTTGACATATGCCTCTTAACAAGACAACCTTTTATGAAATACCGGTTCAAAATATGAACCCCCTAGGGAGAACAAAATGCCAGTACTCAAAAAATCACTTACAGCGATGGCTCTTGCGATGGTCGCTTTCACTGGGTCAGCTCATGCCGAATACCCCGAAAAACCTGTCGAGTTTATCGTGCCGTGGCCTCCGGGTGATCTGGAAGATGTTCTGACGCGGATGATTGCCGAAGATTTTCAGGCAGCCTATGGCGTGCCCGCGGCCGTTGTGAACAAGCCCGGCGGCGGCGGTGGCCCCTTTCCCGGTGCTATCGGCGTCGCGACGGCCCCGGCTGACGGATACACGGTTGGATCGTTCATCATCGCCATTCCGGTTGTTGGGCCACAGATCGGCATTCCGGAACTGAACCCCGACCCCTTTGAGCCTTTGGGCAACTTTCTGACGTATCCGTTTGTCATCGCCGCAGGCGGCAATGCGCCCTATGATGATATGGCAGGTTTGGCCGCACATGCGACAAGCAACGATGTGGTGCTTGGCCACTTTGGTGCACCTCTGGTCCCCACGCAGGTGACTTTTGGACTGGCCAAAGAGATGGGCTTTTCCTTTGCATCAGACGCCGCATTCGACGCCTTGGACTGCAACACGCTGGCATCAGGTGATGTCGATGTTATCAACACGACATTGCAGCTGATCCTGCCTTGTCTGGATGATGTGAAAGTCCTGGCCTCTGTTGGGTCTGAGCGCATTCCGCTTACGCCAGACACACCAACAGTCGCTGAACTGATCCCGTCGTTGGACATCGCACTGTGGAATGGTCTGTTTGTTCATAAGGACACCCCACAGGACGTCCGCGAAAAGATCATCGCGGTTGCGCAAAAAACGGTGATGTCAGAGCGCGCACAGAAGCTGGCCGCCGAAACCGGTGCTTCGGTCTATTGGCAATCTGCTGATGAAGTCACGGCTCAGATCGAAAAAGATATTGAGACACTGGGCAACATCGGCAATCTGCTGGCCAACTGATCCAAAAACCATCTGGTCGGGCGGTTTGGCTGCCCGACCTCGTCATTGGCAGGCGTCAAACAGGATTCTATTGAATGTCGCGCGTAAAAACACTTCAGGCTCTTTTTAAGCGGTACCGTCGCCCCGGAGACATCGTTTTCGCCTGGGTGCTTTTGGCTGTTTCACTGTTCTTGCTGTCGCAACTGTTTGATCAGACGGTTTACAAAAAGGGCGCGAAACTGTTTGCGCAGCCGCGATTTTGGCCTGCGGTCTCGCTGACATTAATGAGCGCGTTTGCAGCGTTTCATGTGATCGGCTCGCTTCTGTCCGAGCGGATAGATGGCCGCTGGCGCGAGGTCTTGCTTTGGTGCTCTTCACTTGAGTACGCGGCCTGGTTCATCGGCTATGCGATGTTGGTGCCCTACACCGGCTACCTGCCAACAACCGTTGTCTTCGCAGTGGCACTGGTTTTTCGCGCTGGCTATCGGTCGCGCACGGCGCTGCTGTCTGCGGTCGGATGCGCGCTGGTAATCGTCTTGCTATTCAAGACGTTTTTGCAGGTCAAACTGCCCTCTGGCGCCATCTATGAATACCTGCCTGACGGGCTGCGCATGATAATGCTAACCTATTTCTGATCGGACACTCCATGGAAAACCTACTTGCCGGGGCCGAGATGCTGGCCCGCTGGGATGTCATTGTAGCGCTTTTTATTGGGTCCATTGGCGGCGTGATAATTGGCGCAATCCCTGGCGTTGGGCCGGCAGTGGCGATCGCCATTTTGTTGCCCGCGACGTTTTCGCTGGACCCGATTGTTGGATTGACCATGCTTTTGGGGATCTATGGCTCTTCCATGTACGGGGGGGCGATCCCTGCGGTGTTGATCAATACACCGGGCACAGCGGTAAATGCCCTGACATCTTATGACGGGTATCCGATGACCCAGAGGGGCGAGGCCCATCGCGCGGTGTCCTTGGCTTACAGCGCGTCGTTCTGGGGCGGTATTTTCGGAATTCTCTGTCTGATATTGCTGTCGCCTGTCTTGGCGCTGATTGCCCCGATGTTCGGTAGCCGAGAGATTTTTCTGGCCGCCCTTCTGGGGATCATTTTGGTTATCCTGGCACATCGGGGGCAAATTTTTGCAGCAGGTCTGCTCGCGATGTTCGGGATATTTCTTCAGACCATTGGATTGGATGCGGTCACCTATACCCAACGGTACACATTTGGTTATTCGTTCCTGAGTTCTGGCGTAAACCTGATTGTTGTCGTGCTTGGCCTTTTTGCACTCAGCCAGGCATTTTATCTTTTGACGGCACCTGACGACAGCCCCGACGCCAAGCCTGTCAAAGGACGCATGACAGTGGGCTTCAAAGAGCTGTTGAAGCACAAACGGGTGGCCACTGTCGCGTCAGGGTTTGGTGTTATTCTCGGCATGATCCCGGGTACGGGCGAATTCACCGCGCAATTCATGAGCTATACCTACGCCCAGAAGACGTCCAAAAACCCCGAGGCATTTGGCAAAGGATCTCCCGAAGGGCTTATCGCGTCCGAGGCCGCTAACAATGCCGTGCCCGCCGCTGCGATGATCCCGCTTTTGGCACTGGGCATCCCGGGCGAAGCACTGACAGCAATGATGCTGTCGGTCTTTTACGTTCACAACGTGATTCCGGGGCCCCAGCTGTTTCAAAACAACCTTGATCTGGTCTACGGTCTCTATCTGGCACTTATCCTGCTGAACATCATCGTGATGGTGTTCCTTTTGTTTTCGACAAATCTGCTGACCAAGATCATTCGGGTGCCAACACGGTTCCTTGGGGTGATTGTCCTGATTTTGTCCTTCGTTGGCGTGTACTCACTGCGCAATTCTCTGACCGATTGCATGATCGCTGCCGGATTTGGGGTTCTGGGTCTGATCCTGAAGCGGCTGAATTTGCCGATTGTTCCCATCATCCTTGGGATGGTGCTTGGTGGGATTATGGAGATCAAACTGCGCTCTGCGATGCCCCGCCTTAAGACACCGTTTGACATGATCGACCGCCCAATTTCTTTCATTCTGTTTTTGATGATCCTCTTGGTACTGGCCCTGCATATACGCACGCTGATCAAGGAATATCGGGCGCATCAAACGGATGAAGATCACAATCTCCACGACAGCCAAATGAGGTAATCCCGATGGATCAGAGCTCAATCGACGCGCTACGGGCGCAGGTGGTTCCACAGCGTCTGCATGTGATCGACGGCCAGCAGGTACCTGCCTCTGATGGCGGATTGATGGATATCCTGTCGCCGATCGACGGGCAGGTTTTAACCCGGATGGCCAAAGGTACGGCTGCCGATATGAACGCCGCCATCGCCTCTGCACGCGCAGCGTTTGAGGACGGGCGTTGGGCAGGACAACCGCCTGCCGCACGCAAAAAAGTGCTGCACAAATGGGCGGATCTGATCGAAGCAAATGCGCTGGAACTGGCTGTCCTGGGCGTGCGAGACAATGGCACCGAGATCGGCATGGCGATCAAGGCCGAGCCGGGATCGGCCGCCGGCACGATCCGCTATTATGCCGAAGCGCTGGACAAACTTTACGGCGAGATCGCCGCAACGCCGTCGGACGTTTTGGGCTTGATCCAGAAAGAACCGGTCGGCGTTGTCGGAGCAATCATCCCGTGGAACTTCCCGTTGATGATTGGTGCCTGGAAGCTGGGGCCAGCACTGGCGATGGGTAATTCGGTTGTGTTGAAGCCCTCAGAAACGGCATCCCTTTCGCTCATGCGGATGGCAGAACTGGCGCTTGACGCCGGTTTACCGCCCGGTGTTTTGAATGCCGTGACAGGTGAAGGGGCCGTCGTTGGCGAAGCGATGGGCCTGTCGATGGACGTCGATGTGTTGGTGTTTACCGGATCAGGCGGCACGGGTCGGCGGCTTTTGGAATACTCAGCGCGCTCTAACCTGAAACGAGTTTATCTGGAACTGGGTGGAAAATCCCCCAACATCGTTTTTGCAGACGCGCCCAACCTTGACGAGGCCGCCAAGGTCGCAGCCGCAGGTATTTTCCGCAACGCCGGGCAAGTTTGCGTGGCCGGATCGCGTCTTTTGGTCGAAGCGCCGATCCACGACGATTTCGTGGCCAAGGTGGTCAAAGCCGCCGAGGCGATGCGCGTGGGCGATCCACTTAGTCTTGAGACTGCCATCGGAGCTGTAAATTCTGAAACTCAGCTTAAGCAGAACCTTGGCTTTGTGGAAACGGCCCGCGCCGAAGGCGGCCAGGTGGTGACGGGTGGCGACCGTATCCTGCAAGAAACCGGGGGTTACTTCATGGCACCGACGGTTGTGACAGAGGTCAAGCCTGACGCGACTCTGGCCCAGAAGGAAGTATTTGGACCGGTTCTGGGTGTGACTGCATTTGAAAGTGACGACGATGCAGTTCGCATCGCGAATTCCACAGTTTACGGATTGGCCGGCGCCGTTTGGACGTCAAACCTGTCGCGCGCGCACCGCATGGTCAAGAATGTGCGAACCGGCGTGATGCACGTGAACACCTATGGCGGGGCAGATGGCACAGTACCACTTGGCGGCGTTGGCCAGTCCGGCAACGGGCACGACAAATCACTGCACGCAATAGAGAAATACATCAATCTCAAAACAGCATGGATCAAGCTGTAGCATCAAACATCGAAAGAGGGCGTTCCATGTCTGACAAGAGCATTCTGGTGATCGGAACGTATGACACCAAAGACGATGAGTTGGGGTATCTCGCCGGTGTTGTCCGCAATCAAGGCGGGCAGGTCGTCACGATGGATGTGTCCGTTTTGGGTGACCCGTCCAAGCCGACCGACTATTCCAAGCACACTGTTGCTGAAGAGGGCGGAAGCTCGATCGCAGCTGCCATTGCGTCGGGCGACGAAAACCACGCCATGCAAATCATGGCCAACGGCGCCGCACTTTTGACTTCGCGGCTTTATGCAGAGGGCAAATTCGACGGGATGATCGTTCTCGGGGGGACGATGGGCACAGATCTGGCGTTGGATGTTTGTTCAGCCCTGCCGCTTGGCGTGCCGAAATACATCGTTTCTACTGTCGCGTTCTCTCCTCTGATACCACCTGAACGGTTGGCGGCCGATACCCAGATGATCCTTTGGGCAGGTGGGTTGTATGGGTTGAACTCTGTTTGCAAGGCGTCGTTGAGCCAGGCGGCCGGGGCGGTTCTTGGGGCGGCGAGGGCCGTTGAAAAACCTGAGCTGAACAAACCGTTGATCGGCATGACATCGCTTGGAAAGTCGGCCCTTAGATACATGGTGCCGCTGAAACCCGCACTGGAAGAACGCGGTTACGAGGTTGCCGTATTTCATGCCACGGGCATGGGCGGGCGCGCCTTTGAAAACCTTGCTGAACAAGGCGCTTTTGCCTGCGTCTTCGATTTCTGCACGCAAGAATTGGGGAACTTCGTCCACGGCTCAAACATCTCGGCGGGTGCGGACCGGCTGACCAACGCGGGCCTGCATGGAACACCGCAGGTCGTGGCACCGGGCTGTTATGACCTTGTTGATATTGTTGGGTGGCAACCGCTGCCGGACAAATGGGCGGAGCATCCGAAACACAGTCACAACCGTCTTCTGACCTCGATCGTGTTAAACGATGACGAGCGCAAGTTGGTGGCCCAGGCGCACTCCGCGCAATTGGCGAAGGCCAAAGGGCCAGTTGCGCTGCTACTGCCTGAACACGGGTTAGGCGAATGGGACCGGGAAGGTGCCGATTTGCACGACAAAATGGGTCTTGAGAAGTTCCTGCTAGAGATCCAGGCTACAAAGCCCGCAAATGTTGAGGTTCATCTGATTGACGCCCATATCAACGACGCCCTTTTTGCGGAATATGCTCTGAAAATTTTTGATGCCTGGCGCTCTGACGGGCTGATTGCCAACTAGCGGGCCGTGTCGGTCAGGTACAGCAAGGTGTGCAGCGCGGCATAGCCAAACCAAGCGAGTTTGGTGAGTTTGCTCGATACTGCCGCGAAATCGTCAAAGGACGCTCTTGGGCATTAGCGTCTTGGGCAACCACAGTGCGATTTCAGGGAACGTGATCAGCAGGATCAGGATAACCAGCATCGGTATCAGAATGATTGCAACATCGCGAACCACCTGAACCACGTTCAGCCCGCCGATAGAGGCGGAGATGAGAAGGCATAGGCCGTAAGGCGGTGTAACCAGTCCGAAGGCCAGGCTGACGATCCCGATGATCGCAAAGTTGACAGCGTGAATGTCGGCAGCCGTGGCGACCGGAAACAGGACGGTGCCCAGAATGATGATTGTCGGGATGGCGTCGATGAACAGGCCAAACAGCAGGAACAGGGCGGCAATGACAATCGCGGTGCCGAACGATCCCATCTCAAAGCTGGTCAGCAATCCGACAATCAGGCGGGGCACGTCGAAAAAGGCCAGCATCCAGCCAAAAGCCGACGCCGTACCGATGGCAAACAGCGAAATCGATGCAAAACGTCCGGTGTCATAAAGGATTGTCACAAGCTCGCGCGCCGTGATCGTGCGATAGACAAATGCGCCCAAGATAAACGAATAGAACGCCGCAATGATCGCGCTTTCTGTCGGCGTCACGATCCCGCCGACGATTCCGCCAATCACAAACACCGGGGTAAGCATCGCCAGTCCCGCGCCCTTGAAGGCGCTCCAGAACTCGGCCAGCGTCGGCTTGCCGGCAGTCGGATAACCATACACCTTGGCATAGCCATAGACGGTCGCCATCAAAGCACCAGCGATCATGATACCGGGAATTGCGCCTGCCAGAAACAGGGCGCCGACGGAAATCGACATGACCCCACCCCAGACGACCATCAGGATGCTGGGCGGAATGATCACCCCCATCACCGACGAACAGGCCGTAATCGCAACCGCAAATCGCGTATCATAGCCTTGGCGCACCATGGCGGGGATCAGGATTTTCCCGCAGCCCGCCGCATCGGCCGTAGACGACCCCGAGATGCCTGCGAACAGCATCGATACGGCAACGTTGACCTGCCCCAGCCCACCGGGAAGCCAGCCTGTCAGGACCCGGGCCAGTTCAATCAGCCTGTCGGTGATCTTGCCCGAATTCATCAGGTTCGCAGCCAGCAGAAAGAACGGAACGGCCAGAAGAATGAAAGAGTTATAAGACTGGAACACCCGGTCCATGATTAGAAACGGGGTCAGGCGCAAATCCATCGCCACAACCGGGATCGTGGCCAACCCAAGGGCGAACGAGACCGGCACACGAATGGCCACAAGCACGACAAAACAGCCCACCAGAATGATGCAGGCCAAGCCAGTTGAAACAATCACGATGGCACCTCGTTTCGGGTCCGATAGGTTTGAACCAGCTCATAAAACCGATAGAGCGCAAAGGCCGCCCAGCCAAATCCAGCGATGGGTACGGTGATATAGGTGACCAGCAAGTTGACCTGCATCATCACGGATTGCTGGATCGATCCGAATTTTGCGTATCCGATTCCGTACCAGCCAAACAGGATCGCAAAGACCGTTATCAGCAGCAGAACCACGCCGTTCTGGATCAGCTTGCCCAAAGGTGACCATGCATCCGGGATTACTCGCACGTCAAAATGCGTGCCTTCCCAAACGGCAATCATCGACCCCAGCATCACGATCCAGATGAAAATGAACGTGGCCAGCTCTTCGGTCCACAGATACACGGGAATGATGCCGGTATAGCGGGCCACCACCTGCATCGTCACCGGCACGATCAAAACGGCCATCAATGTGCCGACCGCGATGCGCAGGAGTTGGCAAAAGCCTTCCAGAATGCGTTTTATCATGAGTGCTGACCAGAGTTCTATGAAAATGAAACGACCCCAGGCCCGAGGAGTGGCGAGGGGTCGTTCAGAGGCCTGGGATTACTTGGCGCGAATGGCCGAAAGCAGATCCTCGGCACCCAACTCGGCTGCGTAAGCGTCCTGAACCGGGGCGACCAGCTCAAGCAAAGTGGCACGGTCGGCAAACTCGTGCGCCGTGATATTGCCAGCATCAACCATTTGCTGAAGCTTTTCTCCGTCTTCACGGGACTCAAGTTCGCGACCATAGGCACCGGCGTCTTTGCCGGCCTTCAGGATCGCCGCCTGCATATCGGCATCAAGGCCCGAGAATGTCTTGTTGCTCATGATGATCGGGCGAACGGTGATTGAATGGCCTGTCAGCGTGACGTGTGGCGCAACTTCGTAGAACTTGTACTGCAGCAGCGAGGCCGCTTCGTTCTCAAGCCCGTCGACAACACCGGTCTGAATGGCGTTATAGACTTCTGAATATGCGATGGCCGAAGGGGCAGCCGTCAGAGCCTGAAACACGCGCGCCTGAATAGGGGCACCCATCACACGCATTTTGTGACCGGCAAGCTCATCCATGTTCGAGATGGCTTTGTTTGAAATCAGGTTACGTGTACCGCCACCGGCATAGCCGACAACGACCAGATCTGCCTTTTCCAGCAAAATCTCTTCCAGCGGGGCCAGCACGTCGCTGGACAGAACCGCATTCCAGTGATCCAGATCGCGGAACACAAACGGCATGTCCATCAACGGCACGGACGGTGCGAAACGAGCCAGGTTCGACGGCGCGATAATCGCGTAATCGATCGCCGAACCCTGAACCAGGAAATTCACATAGTCAGGCTCAATGCCCAGCTCACTGTTGCCGCGCAGATCGAACTCGACCTCTTTGCCGGAGTATTCGTTCACCAACTCACCAAACCGGATGAGGGTCTTGCTGTAGGCGTGGTCGTTGTCGAACAGGCTTGCGCCGCGCAACGTCATGTCGGCTGCGGATACCGCAGTCGCCGAGGCGACCAGCGAAGCGGCTAGAACCGCTCCTTTGAAAAGCTGAAGTCCGCTTGAAAATTTAGTCATATCTATCCTCCCAACTGCATATTTGGCGCCCGTTCGGCGCCAATAACTGTGCAGGTTCCTTGCTGTCTTGCATCGAAAACGAAACATGTTTCGAAACGGGAGTCAACAAAATGTATACTAGTATACTAGAATGCAGTTTGTTGGTTTGCCTTCCGATGGACCTGATCGCCTGACACGGCCTACCGTGCCGGGTTCGGTCCTTGAAACTTGAAGCAATTCGTTCAATCGCGCGCCGCGACGGCTAAGGAAAACTGAGGTCGGGGAAAGCCAAGCGGCCCTTCGGGCCCCGCCAGACAGAATAGATACCACGCATTTCGCCATCGATATTCTGACGCCAGATCAAATAGATAAGACCGCCCGCTTTGCTCAACAGCAGATCGGCAAATTCGCCAATATGACCTGCGCCTCTGGGCTGGCCGATGCGCGAAAGTTGCTGCGGGATTGTCCTGGGGCAATTGTCACAATCGGCCTCAAACACAGACCGTGTGCAGACATTCACGTCCCGACATCTGCACTCAGTTTGATGCCGAACAGGTCCACAGGTGATCCTGGGTTTTCAGGTCTGCGATTGTTGTCACTCCAAGCTGCGCCATGGTCAGACTGACCTCCTGGCTCAGAAGATTCCACACAATGTTCAGCCCGCTGACCCCGCTGGCGGCCATGGCGAACAACAGAATCCGGCCAAGAAAGACAAAATCTGCCCCCATGACATAGGCTTTGACGATATCCTCGCCAGATCGAATTCCGGAATCAAAGAACAGAGGGAAATCAGGGCCAACAGCCGCACGAATGTCGCGCAAAGCCAGAATGGCAGGCGGGGCACTGTCCAGCTGACGGCAGCCGTGGCTTGAAACCTGGATTGCATCGGCTCCGGCCTCTCGCAAACGCAGCGCGTCTTCGGGGTTCAGGACGCCTTTGACGACCAGTTTTCCAGGCCAGATCGTACGCAATTTATCGAAATAGCTCCAATCCGCAGCCGCCCGGCTTTCGGTACGATCAAAGACATAGTCCTTGCCGTCGAAATTCGCCATTTTGGGGCTACCCCCGACCAAAGCAGCCAGCGACCAGCGCGGATGCAGGGCAAAATCCACAAACTGCCGTGGCCCGATACGGAAGGGCATTTTGAACCCGTGCCGCAGCTCGCGCGGACGGCGGCCGACCTCGGGAACATCCAGGGTGAGCACCAGCGTGTCATATCCAGCCGTCTTGGCGCGCTCGACAAGCTTCAGGGTGCCGCTGCCATCACCGGTGAAATAAAGCTGAAACCATGCGGTGCCGCCAGACGCCTTCAGCAAGGTTTCCAGGTTGGTCGAGGCCACCGTCGACACGCCATGCGGAACCCGGTGTTCCTGCGCGATTTTTGCCAGCATCAGATCGGCCCCGGGTGCGGACAAGTTGCACATCCCCATGGGGCTGATGCCGAAGGGGCGCAGGGCCGGTTTATCAAACAGGGATACAGAAAGGTCCCGGGCGGCGACATTGCGCAGAACCCTTGGTGTCAGTCGGATGTCCTGCATCGCCTGAGCGCTGAGGGCAGCACCATGTTCCTGTCCAGCCGCGCCATCAATATAGTCAAACACCATCCACGGCAGACGCTTTTGCGCCAATCGGCGCGCATCCGCCGTGGAATGAATGCCCGCGTCAAAGAGCATGGTCACGCATTATGCCTGAACCGCTTTCATGAACCGGTCGCGGATCACAACCGGGTCCATCGTGATCACAGGAACCTTGATGTTGCCGCTTTCGCACTTGGACACGATGATCGTCATCTTGTCGCCATCAATGGCCGCTTGCAGCGCGTCTTTGGTGTCGGCTGCGGGCACTTCGACCACGTTTTCGCAGCCGCAGGCCCGTGCAACAGCCGCCAGTGACGTTCTTTTACCGGCATAGGTAGGCTGATCGCCTGTCGAGCCATAACTGCCGTTGTCGATAATCAGCAGAATGAAGTTGTCCGCCACGTTGTTGGCAATTGTCGGCAAGGTACCAAAATTGGTCAGAACCGACCCGTCCCCATCGATCGAGATGACTTTCTTGTCTTGCGCCAGCGCCAGACCGAACCCGATCGAAGACGACAATCCCATTGTGCCAAGCATATAGAAATTGGTCGGCTGATCGTCGATCATATGCAATTCCTGGCTGGGCAGGCCGATGTTGCAGACCACAAGTTGATCCCGCAGGATGGGTGCGATGTCTTTCAAAATGTCAGAACGGATCATTGGTCGCCGTAGCCTCCCCAGAAATTGGCATCGGTCAGAATGGCGACCGGCTTGTTGCACATGAAAGTGTACTTCAGGATCATGTCGAGTTCCTGGGCGTCCGACTGTTTGTGAAAATGATAGGTCGGGATGTTCATCTGAGCGAGCAATGCCTTGGTGTGCAATGCCATCTCGACCTGACAGGCAACCGGTTCGCGCAACTCACCCCGATATGAGATCAGCATGGGCAACGGCATCCTGTAGTACTGGATCAACGTCGCCAGCGTGTTGATGGTTACCCCGATTGCCGTGTTCTGCATGATGATGGCGGGCCGTTTGCCCCCCATCCATGCTCCGGCGCACAGACCCATGCCCTCATCTTCTTTGTTTGAAGGGACATGAAGAACTCCGGGCCGGGTGTCGATCTCGTCAATGACACCGGCCAGCTGTTTGCACGGAACGGTGGTGACGAAACTGATGTCGTTGGCAACCAGATCATCAACGATTTTGGTGTTGATAGACAAAAGAGGTCTCCTTTGGGATGAATGCTTAGCGCAGCACGATGACAGCGCAGGGCGCGTGGCGAACAATCCGGGCAGCCGTTGTGCCCAGGAAATAATCGGCCAGGCCGGGTTTGTGAGACCCGACAATGATGGCGTCCGCGCCGATTTCTGTGGCGTATTGCGTGATCATGCGGCTGGAATGCCCTTTCAGGATCACAGGCTTCACATTCGCGACGTCGTCGAACCGTGTAGTGAGTGTTTGCTTGGCATTTTCATACGCTTTCTGAACCAGATCATCGTCCAGATAGGCGCTGACTGACGCGTTCGGCGGCTCGTAAACATGTACGGCAATGATTTCGGCGCTGTCGCCCCCCAAACGGCGAGCGGTTTCCAACGCCTGCGCGCCTATGCCGTGTTCAAGCGACAGGGCGAGGATAATCTTATCATACATCGGTCAGCTCCTTTCCGGTGCGGTTTCGGGTTGCAGCAGGATCTTCGGGGCAGCGACAGCCCCGCTGCGGATGTCAGAGAACGCTGCTGCCCCTTCGGACAAAGGCCGGACCTCGGCCCAGTCAAGCGGGCCAAGACGCCCATCAAAGATCGCTTGGGCGGTCTGGCGGAAATCTTCGGCGGTATAGGTATACGTGCCGATGAACGTGATCTCTTGCAGGGTCAGCCGGCGGATATCGAGGCCACCGGTATCCTCACCCAATCCAATATGTCCAATCACCCCGCCGGGCCGGGTCGCAGCCGAAGCAACCGCGCGGGTGGCCGCATAACCGACCCCATCAATGACCAGATCGTACAGAGTGCCGTCGGGCGTTTCGGCAATCGCGGGCTGGCCACACTGGTCGATCAGATGCGCGCGCCGGACCGGATTGGGTTCGACTATCGTGACATTGCTGACGCCCTGCGCTTTCAGGCTAAGTGCGGCCCCCAGACCGATAGCGCCACCGCCGAGCACCAGTGCCGTGTCGCGCGCGCCGATCAGCGTCTCAAGCGACAACCGCACAGTGTGCCAGCCGCAGGCGATGGGTTCGGCCAGCGCCGCCTTGGTCAGCGGCACATTATCCGGCACGGCAATCAGATTGCTTTCCGGCATAGTCACCAGCTCCGCAAACCCGCCTTCGCGGGGGGGCATCGAGATGATCTGCCGTGTCGGACAAAGATTGTCACGACCTTCGCGGCACGCCGGACAGGTGCCGCAGGTGACCAGCGGATTGATTGTCACCCGCGCACCGTCACGTGGGCCGCCTTCGATCAGGCCAGCAGCCTCGTGACCCAGAATAAGCGGGGCCGGACGGCGGGCGTCATGGCCAAGGTAGGCGTGCATGTCTGATCCACAGATTCCCACCTGGGCAATCCGGATCAAGTGATCTCCGGCACCAACTGTCGGATCGGGCACATCACGATAATCCAGACCCTTGGGGCCAGTGTACACCAATGCTTTCATTTCGCTGTGAAGCCTCCATCGACCATCAGCACCTGACCCGTCACAAAGGCCGAGGCGTCAGAGCATAAGAACAGCAACGGGCCGTCCAGATCTTCGGGTTCTCCGTTGCGGCCAATGCAGGTCTGCGCGGCGTTGGCCGCAGCGCGTTCAGGGTCGTTGAACACGGCGGCTGTCAGTTTGGTGCGGAAAAAACCCGGTCCGACAGCGTTTGCGGTGATGCCATGCGAGGACCACGCTTCGGCCATTGCACGGGTCAACTGGGCAATTCCGGCCTTTGAGGCCCCATAGGCAATGCCACCGGGAAACGCGCGGGTGGTCTGCAGCGACGCAAAGTTGACGATCCGGCCCCAGCCCTTGGCTTTCATCCCCGGCACCAAATGCTGGCTCAGGAAAAAGGGCGCAGACAGGTTCAGACCCAAGGTAATGTCCCAGCCTTCGGGTGTGACATCATCCGCTGTTTGTCGCGTGTTGATACCCGCTGCATGAATCACGATGTCGGGCGACCCAAAGGGTTTCGACACCTCTTGTGCCAGATCGCCCAGCGCGTCGCGATCTGAGACATCGAAAGCCACGGCGCTTGTGTCGCCACCGGCCTCGGCTTGCCAGTCGGTCAACGCTTCAGCGCCACGGGCAATTCCGATCACTTGCGCGCCAGCCTGCGCCAGAACCGTTGCCGCGCGCCGACCAAGGCCAGAACTGGCCCCGGTGACACAGGCAACCTTTCCACGCACAGAAAAGAGATCGCTTGGGTCAGCCATTGGCAGTCAGGTCAAAGGTTTCATCCGGGAAATATTTGGCCAGACGCACATCGGCGGCACGCGCATGCCCTTCCATACCTTCCAGCCGCGAAATCCGCGCCGTAGCTTCGGCAACGGGTTTTGCGCCTTCACGGGTTGCGCGCTGCCATGTGACGATCTTCATGTATTTGTGCACAGACAGACCGCCGGTGTAATTGGCCGCGCCCGATGTTGGCAGTACATGGTTGGTGCCTGCCGCCTTGTCGCCATACGACACGGTTGTCTCTTCGCCCAGAAACAACGATCCATAGCAGGTCAGACGGTCGAGCCACCAATCCAGATCCTCGGCCTGAACCGTCAGATGCTCTGGCGCATAGTCGTCGGAGGTTGCGGCCATTTCTTCGCGATCATCGCAGACGATCACTTCGGCATAATCGCGCCATGCCGCAAAGGCATTTTCCCGGTTTAGGTCCGGTAGATCGTCGATCAATCCGGGCACGCGGGCCATGACGTCTTCAGCCAGAGCACGGTCATCCGTAACCAGCCAGACCGGTGAATTGTACCCATGTTCTGCCTGACTGACGAGATCGGTCGCCACGATATGCGGGTCAGCGGTTGTGTCGGCCAATATCAGACTGTCGGTCGGACCGGCGATCATGTCGATGCCGACGCGGCCAAACAGGATGCGTTTGGCTTCGGCAACAAACTGATTGCCGGGACCAACAAGGATGTTCGCCTTGGGCAGTCCAAACAGCCCGAATGTCATGGCGGCAACGCCCTGCACGCCGCCCATCGCCATGATTTGGTCGGCCCCGCTGATATGTGCGGCATAGACAATCGCCGGAGCGACCCCGACACCGGGGCGCGGAGGTGAGCAGGCCGTGATGTGTCTGCAACCCGCCACCTTGGCAGTGGTCACGGTCATGATCGCGCTGGCGACATGGCTATACCGGCCCCCCGGCGCGTAACAGCCAGCAGCATCGACCGGAATCGCCTTTTGACCGGCGATCAACCCTGGCACGACTTCGAATTCAACCTCGGCCACCGTCGTTTTCTGCATCTCGGCAAAGCGTTTGACGTTGTCATGGGCAAACTGGATGTCCGCTTTCAGCTTGTCCGGAACCAAGGCGCAGGCGGCTTCGATTTCTTCTGCGGTCAGCAGAACGTTGCCGTCGTACTTGTCGAACTTCGCGGCATACTCCAACGCCACGGCATCCCCTCCGGCTTCGATGTCCGACAGGATCTTGACCACGGTATCATGAACGTCCGTTGCATCCGACCTTGACGTCAGGGTTGCCTTTTTCAGGTAGTCACGAGCCATATTTGTTTGGTCCTATTTGTATATTTCTGGGAGCAGGGTTGTCGAAACCGCAGGCACAAAGGCGATCAGCAGGACAACCAGAAGCATGAAGAAGACGAAAGGCACGGCACGCGCCGCAATCTTGAGGATCGATTCACCTGTGATGCCCGAGACCACAAACAAGTTCAATCCAAGCGGCGGCGTGATGAAACCGACGCCCAGCGCGGTGATCATCATGATACAGAACTGAATCTCGTTCATGCCAATATTATCCGCCAATGGCTTTAGAATCGGCGCGAGGATCACGATGTTGGGCGTGGTTTCCATCACACATCCCGCCGCAATCAAAATGCCGATCATCATCAGGATCAGCAAGTAAGGATCGTCGGTTAGCGAGGTCACCGACGCGACAAACCCCTGCGGCACGCCCATAATGGCCAAAGCTTCGGCAAGCGGGGCTGAAAACGCGATGATCGGCAGGATTATCCCGTTCACTTTGGCTGAACTGACCAGCATCGCCGGGAAGTCCGCCAGCTTCAGAGTGCCCAGGATAAAGCCCATGATGATGGTAACCACCACCGCCGTTGCGCCAGCTTCGGTCGGGGTGAGCCGACCGGAAAAGATGCCATAAAAGATAATGCCCGGCACGATGAAGGCATACCAGCCCGAGGCCAGCGCCCGACGCAGGTTGGCGAACCATTCGCCAAAGGTCATCAGCCCGCCGCCTTCGTAGTTATAGATCCGGTTCACCACGATATTCGTGATCAGGATCGATGTCAGAATGGCCAGACCCGGGATCAGGGCAGCCAGAAACAGGGTCGAGGCGGATATACCCAGCACAAGGCCGATGATGATATAGGCGATGGATGGCGGGATCAGGATGCCCGTACAGGCACCCGCAGCGACCAGCGCGCAGGCATAGGGGCGGGGATAACCACTTTCGACCAACCGGTCGATTGTCATCCGGCCCACCGCAGCAGCCCCAGCCGCGTCCGATCCCGAGATGGCAGCAAACATCCCGCACACCAGAACCGTCGCCGAGCCAAAGCCGCCTTTCGCCCAGCAGGTCAGCGCCTCGGCCACGTCAAGGAACTTGCGGCTCAAGCCGGTCCGCACAAGCACGTCTCCGGTCAGGATGAAAAGCGGGACAGCGGTCAGGGCAAAAGCATCAATGCCTGCGAACAGGCTTTCGCCCACCAGACTCAGCGGCAGGTCGCCGGACATGACCAGCATGAGGATGGCGGCAGATCCGATCGCGGCCCAGACCGGGACAGCCAGGGCGATGAGGCCGACAAAAAGGATAACCGGCAGGTAGAAATCCCAGCCCAGTTCGACCGAATGTTGAAGGGTGTTCCAAAGCATTGCGGGTTCCTTCAGTCAAACAGCTTATCGCCTTCGTAGACGGGGGTGCCGTCTCGAAGGGATCTGAAATCTCGTACGAAGGATTGTCCGAGCCGAAAGATCATCAGCGTAAAACCCAACGGGACAGCTGCAAGGAACCAAACCTTGGAAATACGCAGACCATCTGTGACCGACCCGAACTTGGCCGACACCAGCACAGTTTCGAACGACCAGTAAAGCGCGATAATCGCGACCGTAAACATCACGAGATCGCCAAAGATATAGATCATCGCCTTCGGCCTTGGGCCAAGGTAGTGCAGCAAGACATCAATGCGTATGTGGGCGCGTTCCTTGACCGCAGCCGCGGCCCCGATCCAGGCAAGATAGATAAAGGAATAGCGCACGATTTCTTCGCCCCAGAGCGAGGAATAGGCGAACACCTCACGGCGCAGCACTTCGACGGCCATGGTGCCAACAAGCATCACGTAGAACACCAGAAGAAGCCAGCGTTCGGCATTCTGATCCAATTGTTTTAGGAAAGTCATCACACGCCCCGTCGTCAAAGGATGGAAAGACCGACGGCACGTTGCGCGCCGATCTGGAAACGAAGGAAACTGAGGCCCTCCATATGAGGGGCCCCAGCAGTGTGATTATGCGTCGTGGACGTAGTATTTGCCCTGCGTACCGGCCGCTTCTTCAAGCTTGGCAAAGGCTTCCATCGATCCGGCAAGCTCGGTCTTGAACGCATCCCACTCGGGGCGCTGATACCCGCCTGCGGCTTGCCATTCTGCCAGCTGATCGTCGCTAAGCGAATGGAATTGCACACCGGATTTCGCCAGCTCAGACATCGCGTGGGCGCGGGCAGACGGAACTTTGGACAGGTTCTGGTGAGCGGTCATTTCCGACCCCCACATGACACCTTCCTGCACATCAGCCGGCAGGCTGTTGAACCATTCCAGGTTGCAGGAATACACTTGGCTGTCCGGCACGGCCTGGGTGAAGGTCACATGGCTGAGAATGTCCTTGAAGCCAAAGACGTAAAGCGCCCCGACCGACGGATCAAGCGCGTCGGCCACGCCTTGCTTGATCGCTGAAGGTGTTTCGCCCCATGCAACCGGCGTCGGATTTGCACCGACCATACGGTAATACTGCTGAAGCATCTTCGACCCGGGCACGCGAAACTTTACGCCAGACAGATCCGACGGGCTGATCACCGCCCCAGCGCCGCCCTTGCGGACAGCAACCACACGTGGGTCGATATTGACATAGAACAGCGCTTTGAACCCTGCGGCTTCGACCTTGGGATGAACCTCGGTTTTCCAGTGATCCGAGTTCACAAGGTTGGTGAACCGCTGATTGGAGCCACACAGATAAGGCATGTTGATCAGGTCAACGGTGGCTGCAAAAGGGGCAAAGTTCGACAGCGAATGCTGGGCAGCCTGAATGGTACCGCCCTGCACTTTCTGAACCAGCGCACCGCCTGCGCCAAGCTGTCCACCGGGGGCCAATTTGACATAGACCTTGCCGTTGGTGGCGTTCTGAATGTTTTCTTTAAGGTCGAGCTGCATGATCGGATAGCTGCGCGATGCCCCCAGCACATAGGCGGTGGCCAGTGTCATCACGTGCGCTGCGGCCTTCTCGCGATCTTTCTCTTCCTTGGCAGTTTGCGCGGCGGCCTCGGTGGACCAGAGAGTACCCGCAGCCCCCGCGACCATGGCCGCTGTAAAGCTGCCCGTTCCGGCAAGTTTCAGAAAGTTCCGGCGGCTGGCCGACTCCGGCTTTTTGTGATTCTGGTCCATGTATTCCTCCGTTTGGACAAGTCAGCGCTGTTGTTCTTTTGACTTTTTTTCAGCGGTCTCTTTTTGCAAAATGGCCACCACGAAGGCGATCGAAGCAGCAAGCATTATCAGCATTTCGGACACGTCCCCCAGAAATCCCCCCATGCCCAATGACCCCAAAACCACGTTGGCGCCGAAGACGGCAAACAGCAGTAAGGCAAGGATCAGAAACATTGGTTCCTCCGGAAAGTTCTGCGAATGGTCCGATTCGCCCGATCAATGTAAGCGCTTGCATAGCAGGTATGCAAGCGCTTACATTGACGGCTCGATGTTCATGACGCATTTTGGAAAGCAAGTGCAGCAATTTGAAAAACAGGATAAAGATTCCTGAAATGCAAACAGACGACCCTCGCTCAGATCGAACCCCGACCCTCGCCGACGTTGCGCGCCTTGCCAGTGTCTCGACCGCGACCGTGTCGCGCTGCCTGAATTCGCCCGACCGGGTCATCGAAGACACCCGGAACAAGGTAATGAAAGCCGTACGTGAACTGGGCTACGCGCCAAACTTCAATGCGCGCGCATTGGCGGCAAAACGGACCAACACCATCGGGGCGATCATCCCAACGATGGAAAACGCGATCTTCGCACGGGGTCTGCAAGCGTTTCAGGAAGAGCTTGGGCGCAACGGTATCACCATGTTGGTCGCATCGTCATCCTATCAGAGCGATCTTGAAGAAGAACAAATCCGCACGCTGGTCTCGCGCGGCGCAGATGGACTGCTGCTGATCGGGTATCGCCGCGACCCCAGGATTTACGAGTTTCTTAAGCGTCAGGGTGTACCCGTCGTGATCGCCTGGGGGTACGACCCCAAGGCCCAGGTCCCAACAGTTGGGTTCGATAATTTCGCCGCCATGAAATCGCTCGCGGGAAAGGTCATTGGCATGGGGCATCGCCGTATCGCCACGATCACCGCATCGACCCATGACAATGACAGGGCCAGCGAACGTCTAGCGGGTATTCTGGCGGCTATGGTTGAGGCCGGGATCCCTGAAACCGACTTGTCCATCGTCGAGACGACCTATGGAATAGACGAAGGCGGGGCCGCACTGGAGCACCTGATGACCCTGCCGGATCGTCCCTCGGTGGTGATGTGCGGCAACGACGTTCTGGCGGTCGGAGTGATCGCCAAGGCGCAAGAACTGGGATTAAACGTTCCCGCAGATCTGTCCGTGACCGGCTTTGATGATATCGAAATCGCCAAGATCTCGTCTCCGCCCCTGACGACCGTGCACGTCCCGCATCGGCGAATGGGCAAAGAAGCGGCAAGGTTGTTGATCAATCTGGTCGGCTCGGATCGTCCAAACGGAAAAGTGCTGATCGAAACCTCGCTTCAGATGCGTGAGTCTTTGACTGAATACGCAGACTGACAAAACAACGGTCAGGGTTGGCACCGCACTGTGCGTCCGGCTGGCGTCACTGCTCAGGCGTTCTAAAAATCATTCCTCACACCGTATTGATACCCATGTCGAACTTCGCGCCATGCACTTGGCCGGTGATCACACACCTACGCAGGGCGTTAACGGTTCTTTAACCAATCAGACCAGCTTGCCTTATTGTTTTCACAATCCGGAACCAATTCAGCCCTCATCAACAGTCAGTTTCCATATTGTGAACAACACAGATCGCAGGAGAACCAAGACGATGGCAATTGCAGAATACGCAGGCACAATGATCGACGCCCCAACACTGGACATCATCCAGAAAGAACGCACCAAGGCGCTGTCAGCGCGGGAATGGAAGTTCCGGTTGGCTGGCTATGGCTATGGCATCAAGGATGTCGGTGACGCAAAGATGCTGACCAAGCTGCCGCAGAACACAGAGCTGGGTCTTCTTCCGGGCTATCTGGTTTGATGCGCCCAGCCCACGGGGCTGTTTCCTGAAAAACGGCCCCGTGCGTGTCTGTTTGAGCGCCCCACTGAATGGCGTTCTGACTCCGGCATTGACTTTGCTGCGTTTGATTTCGCCCAGCGAGGTCCAAAGCCACTTTCCCAAGACGCCAGAGACTCCGCGTCTAGCGGCCCGGAATCACGTCCCTTGGTGGGGCAGGTTCCCAGTTTTCGATTACCTCAGCCGCTTGCTGAGCGCTATCAACAAAGCGAAACAGATCCAGATCCTCGGGAGAGATCGTTCCGGCATCGGCCAGAGCCTCCCAATTGATCACCTTTTCCCAAAACTCACGACCAAACAGCAGGAACGGCACCCGTTCCATGCGACCGGTCTGGATCAGGGTCAAAGCTTCAAACATCTCATCCATCGTCCCGAATCCGCCCGGAAACACACAGATCGCCCGTGCGCGCATCAGGAAATGCATCTTGCGGATCGCGAAATAGTGGAAGTTGAAGCTTAATTCGGGCGTCACGTACCCGTTTGGCGCTTGCTCGTGTGGCAAAACGATCGACAACCCGATCGAGATCCCGCCAGCCTCATGTGCACCTTTGTTGCCAGCCTCCATCACGCCCGGGCCACCGCCGGTCGCAATGACAAATTCACGCGACCCGGTTTCCAGCGACCTTTTGGTCATCAGCTGTGCAAACTCGCGGGCTTCGTCATAAAAGGAGGACAGATCTGCCAAGGTCTTTGTGCGCGCAGTGTCTTTATTGGCTGGCGACGGAATACGCGCCCCGCCAAACAACACAATGGTGCTTTCGATGTTGTGTTCGTCCAGCAACAACTGGGGTTTCAACAGTTCAAGCTGCAACCGGACCGGACGCAACTCATCACGGTACATGAAATCATCATCCGCAAAGGCCAGCCGATAGGTTGGGGACTGTGTCTGTGGCGTGGTTGGAACATGCTGCGCCGTATCGCGGTCAGTATGTGCATCGCGGAACGCGCTGTTGCGGTCGTCTCTCATCAAGGGTTTTCCTGGCCTGTTGCCGGTTCTCTGGTCCGCTTGTCGGGTCGGACCAATCGGGTCCCCTAAAAAATGCGATGCGGGCCTTGGAACCGGATGTATGAACGTGCTTTCTTTAACCTAATCATTTCCAGCACGAAAGTTATTAGAAAATGCCGCGTCCGAACACACCGAACCGAGACGACCTGATCCTGAAAAGACACACGAAGCAAATTGCGCAACTGCAAGAAAAATCGTTCAACCTGCAAGAGACGCTTTTGCGGTTCACCGGGCAAAGCATCGTAGCGCCCAACAGTGATCTGGCCGAAATCGCCCCGGTTGAATTGCACACCGAACCCGGCGCCACGACTACCATTCTGGCGTTTTCGGGCCTCGCTACGGCCTTTGGCATGCCCCCGCGCGAATTCTTCCGATCCCTCTCGCAACACAAGTGCAACATATTGTTCATAAAGGACTTTCGCCAATGCTGGTATTTGCGAGGGTTGTTGACCCTCAGCACCGACATTGAATCGACCGCCACCTTTTTGCGCCGTACAGTTCCCGAAGGCACGACATCGATCCGAACCATAGGGGCCAGCGCGGGGGCCTACGCGGCGATCCAGTTTGGATTGCGGCTGAACGCTGATCGCATACTGGCTTTCGCGCCCCAGACCCAACTTCAACCCCGGGTTTTCGCCCAGTTCGCTTCGCCTGACAGCAAGAAGCAGGATGTCGACTTTAACGGTGGGGACGCGGATTTGCTGAACATCTTCGACCAGTTCCCTGATTTTGGCGGCCAGATCGACATCCACTATGGCGACAGAAACGCGGTCGACCAAAAGCACGCAAAGCATCTTGCTTCGGAAAGCTGCGTTCAACTGATAGCACATGATGCTGATCAGCATGGAATCGCCAAATGGCTTCACGACGCCGGGCAACTGGATGCGATCCTGTCCGATTTTGCACGTTGAACTGCGGCTTGGCGACCGGCTGCAGGACCGGTTAGGGTCCGACCAGCGCGCAAACAGGAGACGCATGTATGACCTGGACATCTGACATCGAAACCGCCCGGGCACGCATCTCTGCGCATGTTCAGGTCACGCCCACACTCATCACGCAAGACTTTGGCCTGACCTATCCTGTCGAGATCAAGCTTGAGCAGTTACAGCACACCGGCAGCTTCAAGGCCCGCGGGGCGTTCAACACTCTGCTCAGCGCCGACGTACCCAAAGCCGGAGTGGTCGCCGCATCGGGGGGCAACCATGGGGCCGCAGTGGCTTATGCGGCGCAGGCGCTGGGGCACAAGGCCAAGGTGTTTGTGCCGGAACTGGCCGGTGCCTCGAAAATCGCACTGATCGAACGCACGGGTGCTGATCTGACCGTTGTGCCCGGCGAATACGCCAATGCCCTGCAAGCGGCGCAAGCTTATGAGGCAAAAACCGGCGCAATGCAGATCCACGCCTATGACGCCAAACCCACGGTGATCGGGCAAGGCACCTGTATGGCCGAGTGGGACGCACAGGGCCTCGCCGCCGATACCGTTCTGATCGCCGTCGGAGGCGGAGGCCTGATCGCGGGGTCACTGGCGTGGTTGCAAGGCGCACGCAAAGTCGTCGCGGTCGAACCCGAAACGTCCTGCGCGCTGCACGCCGCATTGCAGGCCGGAACACCGGTTGATGTCGATGTCTCGGGCATTGCCGCAAACGCGCTTGGCGCGCGCCGGATCGGGTCGATCTGTTTCGATCTCGCCCAGACCCATCTCGGCCAATCTGTCCTTGTCAACGACCATGCCATCGCGTCCGCCCAGCGCGCACTCTGGCAAGACCGTCGTGTGCTGGTCGAACCTGCGGGCGCCACGGCCCTTGCCGCGTTGATGTCAGGGGCCTATCAACCCGCCCCACAAGAACGGGTTGCAGTGCTCGTCTGCGGTGCCAATCCCGCGCCCGATCCGTTCGATACCTGACCCGCTGCTTCTTTCTTGTTCAAAACACCCCGGGGTGAATTGCTCCGCAGGAGCAAGAGGGGCAGCGCCCCTTGCCCCCTGCCCTCCAAGCGCCCCTTGCGCATTGTTTCCAACGGCTCACGCCTGTATAGGGCCACAAACTTACGTTCACGGGAGATCCTCATGTCCAACGCCCAGCTGGAAGCCGCCATCGAAGCCGCCTGGGAGGCGCGCGATACAATCACCCCATCCACCGGCGGTGAAACCCGCGAAGCCATCGAAGACACGCTGAACGCGCTGGATAGCGGCACGTTGCGCGTGGCCGAGAAAATGGACAGCGGCGACTGGCACGTGAACCAGTGGGCCAAAAAGGCCGTTCTTCTGGGCTTCCGTCTGAAGGACATGGAACAACAGGATGGCGGCCCGCAGGGTGGTCACTGGTGGGACAAGGTCGACAGCAAGTTCAAAGGCTGGGGCGACAACGAATGGAAAGCTGCGGGTTTCCGCGCTGTCCCCAACTGTATCGTGCGCAAATCTGCCTTCATCGCGCCCGGCGTGGTGCTGATGCCGTCTTTCGTGAATCTTGGCGCCTATGTCGACGAAGGCACCATGGTTGATACATGGGCCACTGTCGGTTCCTGCGCGCAGATCGGCAAGAACGTGCACCTGTCCGGCGGCGTCGGTATCGGCGGTGTGCTCGAACCAATGCAGGCTGGCCCGACCATCATCGAAGACAACTGCTTTATCGGGGCGCGCTCGGAGGTGGTCGAAGGCGTGATCGTTCGCGAAGGTTCGGTTCTCGGCATGGGCGTGTTCCTTGGTCAGTCAACCAAGATCGTCGATCGCGAAACCGGCGAAGTCATGTATGGCGAAGTCCCCCCCTATTCGGTGGTCGTCGCGGGCTCGATGCCATCCAAGAACGGCGTGAACCTGTATTGCGCCGTGATCGTCAAACGCGTTGACGAAAAGACCCGCTCAAAAACCGGTATCAACGATTTGCTGCGCGACTGATCTGCCGACACATTGCAATTTTTGACGCAGCCGCGACGGACCTCCGCCGCGGCTGCGTTTCATTTGGGACCCTCACATTTGGAGAGACCCGGTGAAATCATGGACCCTTGTCATTGCCGCGCTTTGTGCCTCAGCTGCTTTTGCTGACAATCAGGTCAGCATCACACTGTCGGGGGATCAGCGATGCGTGACCTCGAACGCCACACCCACCCACAGCATCGGTCGATTCCCGAATTCCGGGAATCCAAACCGCTTCCGTGCTCAGGATCAAACGGTTTGCTTTGATGCAACGCCCGAACAAACCGGAACGGTAACCGGCAAAACCCACTCTTCGGGCGTGTCGCTGACCGGTATTCTGTTCCGTCCCGGCACGGCGGATTTCTATGACCCCACCTCGCCGCGCGGGTTCTCGCGGGATCCGTCCAGCGGGTGGAGATTGGAAGGGATGGGGGCCGCAGATCAGCTTGGCATGGATCAAAACCATGCCCACGTTGATCACCGTGGTCTGTATCACTACCACGCTGTACCCGATACACTGACCGATGCGCTGGATGGCACGATGATCGGCTATGCAGCGGATGGATTCCCGATCCACTTTGCAGGTACTCAGGCAGTGTCATCGTGGCAGTTGAAACCGGGGCAGCGCTCTACCGCTCCCCACGGTAACCACGACGGGACCTTTGTCGAAGATTGGCAACATGTGCCGGGCAGCGGCAATCTGGACAACTGCAATGGTGCGATGATCGACGGGCAATATGTCTATTTCGCCACCGATTCCTATCCGTTCTTCCCACGGTGTTTCAAAGGCACGGTCAGCCGGGGCTTTTTGGGGCGGCCCTGACACGCGACTCAAGGATCGCCCGGTCATCGCTTGACCGGGGTCCGGCCCGGCCTGTAAGGGCTGCGCATGGAAAAGAAGAAGACATCACGCCAGCAGGTTTACACCTTGTTGGTTCAGATCGGCCGCAAAGACGGCGACGGCCTGCCCGAGGGCGCAACCGGGGCCGCGCTGATGTGCTTTGCCTCGGGCGTGGACGAAGCCGAAGCCGTGCGCGAAACCGTCGCGATCCTGAAACAGGCCGATACCGCTCCGCTTGATGTGACCGGCTATGGCACATTGGCAGAGCGTGAGGCCGAAGGTCACGAAATCGGTGATGACGAACGTGGGCTAATGCAGCGCGCGCTTGAGGAAAATGCGGTTATCGTGGCCCAGATGACCCCGTTCTATGACGGGGACGAAAGCTGACCAGCGTCAGTCGCGCCTGCCGAACCATTTGCGATAAATCGCGTCATAGGTCCCGTCCTCGCGCAGGGCGAGCAGGGCCTGATTGACATCTTCCAGCAGCGGGCTGCCGGTTGGAAACACGATGCCATAGTTTTCTTGCAGGAACGCCGGACCAGCTATGGTGCCAATGGTCTTGCCCTCATGCGATGTGTAATAGGACAAGATCGGGGCATCGAACACGACCGCGTCGAGTGACCCGGATTCAAACGCATCAATCAGCCCTTCAAGGCCAGCATAGTCGAAGAATTCGATATCGCGCCGTTCCAAAAATCCGGCGGCGGTTGAATTACTGACTGTACCGACCCGCTTGCCATAAAGGTCATTGACCGACTGAACGGAGGCGTTGATGGCCTCAACTGTCATCACAGCGGTGATCTTGGCGACAAACAGCGACACAATGAACAGCGACGACACGACAAGGATGACTCCGAATACGCGACCGAACGGCGTGCGGGGCATACGTTCTTCAAAGCCGCCATTGACCACCACGTTCAAGGCCCACCAGAACGACGGAAACCATGCTTCCCTCAGCGGACGTTCGAAATAGGGCTGTGCGCGTCGTTCAAACACCCACATCAGCATGCCGCCCCCAAACAGAATGATAAAGGCGGCGCCCAATGCGAGCAGCAGATCAGAGGACATCAAAGCCCCAAACAGCGATGGCGACCCGGATTGTCCCGCGGGAATCATCAATTGCAGCCCGGACTCAAAGATCGGATGGCTAAAATCCATTGTCGCTTCGCGCGATGCGGTGATCGAGATGTTGGCGATTGCCATATCAGCCGTTCCCGAGCTGACCGAGTCGAGCATTTCGCCGAACTGGTCTTTTCGGTCGATGGTATAGTCCAGGTCCAGCTTTTGCGCCAAGGCTTGCAGCAGTTCAATTGAAAAGCCGGTATCGGTGCCATCCTCGACCAACGAGAACGGAGGACGTGTCACGGTAGTGACGGTCAATGTCTGTGCAAACAGCGGTTGAGTCAGCGTCAGACAGAACAGAAGAAACGAAGCGAGGTATCTGGTCATGCGTTCAGTGCTTAAAGGTAAGCTGTCTTTAGCGCATGTATATACGTTTTGGCAAGGCGCCCCTTAGGTCATGCAGCGCGCTGTTCGGCCAAAACGACAGCATCAAACGCGTTCAGAACCGGATAGATCGACCGCCCATGCTCGGGCAGGCTTTGCCGGGCGACGTTCGCCAGCAAGCTGGAGCGCAGCAGGTCTTTCTTGCGGCGCATTCGGCCCAGATACAACGTCTCGGCTGCGGTGCCTGCCGCGATCACCGCTTCGTGGCCGGGCAGGATCAGTTGGTCATAGGTGACAGTCGGCCCGCACGACACAGGCTGAACCGATGGTTCTCCGACAAGATGGCGTAATTCGACCAAAACGGCTTCCTGACCGAACAGGTATTCGACCTCGGACCCGGTCAGGACCAGCCTTTGTGTCGGGGCCACAATGATGTCGTGTTGAAGCCCGAAGAACGGTGCCCGCAAGCGGATCGGGCGAAAGCAGCCGCGCGCCGGAACCGTGCGTGAGACCCGGTGCAAAACCGGTACAACCTGACCATCCTGCGTGATCACGGTATCTCCACGCTGCAATGATCCGATCAGACGGTACCCGTGCGGCGTTGCAATCGGCGTATCGGGGGTCATGGACGGCATCGGGCCAACCGGTTCGACGTCGCGGGACACGGCGACAAACAGAACTTCCGGAGACAAAAAATCCTGCGAACCACGGTTCAGCAAGGCCTGAATGTCAGCCAGCCGGAAGGGGTTGGGCGCCTTTACGGGTAAAATTGTCAAATGACCCCGGTCCAAGCGTTCGACGGTCAATTGACCGAACCGCGCGGGCGCGTCCCAACTGTAGGTCAACCGCAGGATATCCGTGCGCCCCACCTCGGCCGAGTTGGTGGTGCAATGGTGACAGCCCGCCCCCTGATTCAACAAAAATGTCAGCCCGCCGCCGGGGATTGCCTGAAACGACAGATGAAATGGCCAGCCGCCGCCCCGTTCGACATTCAGCAAGGGCTGAGGTTTCGGGCTTTGCGGCAACCGGGTTTCGATAACCAGAGATCCGCGCACCATAAGCGCGTCGAGATCCAGCTTTTGATCAGTCCCGTCGGTATCAGCATCGGTCAGCCCGGCAGGATTGAAACAAAATCCGTCGTGATCTGATATGCCGATCCAGGCGGTCATCAGGCAGCCACCCCGGTGGTCAGCAATTGCGCTTCGTATCGTTTCAGCGTCAGACGCGCGGCGGGGCTGTAACCTTCACCGGTCAGCGGGTCCAATTCAGGGAATATCTTGCAGATTTCCTCAACTACAGGCTGTTCCAGAACGCTGGTTGTCTGAGGCCCGGGCAGAAAGCTTTCGGTTTCCAATCCATCCGAAAAGATCAGCTGGTGTCGGTCGAACATCAAATGCACATACGTGACTTCGCCACCGGGACAGCGCCGCACGGAATGGTCGTTGACCAGATCCTTGGCCGCGACCAGCACTTCACCTTCGCCAAACAGCAATTCTGCCAGGCTGTCGCGCACCAATATGCGGTGCTGCGGAGACACCATCACCTGCCCGTGCCGACCAAACGTGTTTTCCCGGATCACGATAGGCGCCATGTCGTCAGCGGCCTCGACCGATCGGCTGCCAATCCAGCGGATCGGTTGCGGGCCGTCATCGCGTGTGTCTACAAGATCGCCCGGCATCAGGTCTTCGACCAGCCGCTCACCATGCGGCGTCCGGATCAGAGTGCCTGCCACAAAGCACGGCACCGAACTGACATTGACAAACCCGGTGTCCTCGTTGGTGCCATCGGTTATCGTATAGGTAAAGTTGAAGTCTTCGGTATCCCCATCCCCGTTGATGGTGATCGTGCCATCCGCGTTCAGAACCACAGTCTGTCCGGTGTTCAAGAGAACCGAGGAACCGACAGTAACAGCCTGCCCGTTGATATGGGTGATCGTCAGAGTGCTGGCCGACACATCGTTGGCCATCACGTCCAGTACTTTGGATCCGGACGGGTAGACTGTTGTTGAATCCTCCAGCGCCACGACTTTGGTCTGAACACTGTCGCCTGCGATCAACAGGTTCGAGTCATAGCTGCTGTCAGACACGTCCGCGATGCCGATGCGGATTGTGTTCTGGTCACCGGCGTTGACATTCATCGTCAGCGTCATGGTGACCGTCAGGCCATCCATCTCGGTGTTATAGGCGTCACTGGTATTGTCGAGATAAAGGTTCTGGTTATCGGATGAGTTAATGTTGCCCGGATCGGCATCGCCGTTGCCGATGGCAAGGTCTACGAAAGTGCCGTTCACCCAGACCCCGACAAAATCCTGATAAACCGAGTTCGTGTATTCCGGGTATTCATCCGACGAAAACACGAACTGCATGGTCATGACGTCCGAATCCGGGATGAACGTCACATCCAGATACGAGGCATCATAGGTCCGCGTGCCAGCCGCCGAGTTGAACTGAGAGTTGTTGTTGACACCGCTGGTGTTTGTCGAGGTGCTGTTACTCTGGTTCGACGAACCCGTAGAATTCGTAAAATCGTCGGCGTCTCCGGTCGACAGGATAACGCCAGTATCTCCGGGCGTCGCCCCCGGGGCCAGACTGTCGCCATTTGAATAAATCGCCGAGGAATCGTTGTCGCCATAGTACGTGGCACTGACAACTGTAACGCCATCACCAAAGATCTCTTGCGCCATCTGAGTGGCGTTCGCACCCGTATTGTATGTCAGCTCTGCCGCTGCAACCATGCTCTGCCTCAATTCTCATGCCTGAGACAGATGCAACCGCGTGAACAAGCGTTCACACGGAATATCACGACCACGGGTTTTCCCGCATGTCGGATATGGGTGGCCTGTTTTTTTACGGCCTTATGTCCTGCTCGCCCTGCCTCGGGTCGATTTTTTTATATTGCTAACATGCGCCTGCGTACCCTGTTAAGTTGAATCAAAGTCTAAAGGCTTGGCATTGCCCAGTTTTCGCCGCATGTGTGGCAAAAGAACCTTAGTCGCTGTTATCCCGCCGAAGGAGCCCACTATGTCGTCAACCGATCCTGTTCGTCTGACAGCCGACCTGATCCGCTGTCCATCGGTCACCCCGGAAGAAGGCGGAGCACTGGTCCTGTTGGAACAGGAACTGTCCGCGGCGGGCTTTTCATGCACACGGGCCGACCGGGGGGGCGTGTCCAACCTTTTTGCCCGCTGGGGCGACAAGGGGCATGCCAAAACCTTTGGGTTCAACGGCCATACAGACGTGGTTCCGGTCGGTGACGAAGCGGCCTGGACTGTATTGCCCTTTGGGGCCGAACAAAAAGACGGGTTCCTCTATGGACGCGGCGCGACCGACATGAAATCGGGCGTTGCAGCCTTTGCCGCTGCCGCAATCGATCTGGTCCGGGACACGCCGCCAGATGGGGCCATCATTCTGACCATCACAGGGGATGAGGAAGGCGACGCGCTGGACGGAACGACCGCGTTGTTGGATTACATGGATCAAGCGGGCGAGGCGATGTCAGTCTGTCTGGTTGGTGAACCGACCTGTCCCGACCACATGGGCGAGATGATCAAGATTGGGCGTCGCGGATCGATGACGGCGTGGTTCACAGTGACCGGCGTGCAGGGCCATTCGGCCTATCCGCACCGGGCGCGCAACCCGCTTCCGGCCATGGCGCGCCTGATGGATCGGCTTGCATCGTACGAATTGGACAGCGGAACAGACCACTTCGACCCCTCGACGCTGGCCGTTGTCACCATCGACACCGGCAATCCGGCCACAAATGTGATCCCGGCGCAGTGTTCAGGAGCCGCAAACATCCGGTTCAATGACACTCATTCCGGTGCGTCCCTGACGGGCTGGATGCGGCAAGAAGCTGATAAGGTGGCAGAAGACTTCGGTGTGACCATCGACATGAAGGTCAAAATTTCTGGCGAAAGCTTTCTGACACCGCCGGGCGATCTGTCTGCTTTGGTATCGAAATCCGTTGCTGCTGAAACCGGCATCACGCCGGAACTTTCGACAACTGGCGGAACGTCAGACGCGCGGTTCGTCAAGAACCATTGCCCGGTGGTCGAATTCGGATTGGTGGGCCGGACGATGCATCAGGTCGATGAGCGGGTCGAAATCACTCAGATCCACCAACTGAAAGCAATCTATACCCGTATCCTGAAAGACTATTTCGCGGCATGAGCCGCCCAACGCTGATCATCATGGTCAAGCTCCCGCGCCCCGGTCGCGTCAAAACCCGGCTTGGGCGGGACGTCGGGATGATCCCGGCAGCATGGTGGTATCGCCATCAGGTAAAGCGGCTGTTGCGTCGCCTGCGCGATCCGCGCTGGCAGATCGTTTTGGCCGTGTCGCCTGACATCGATGGGCTCACCATCCGCGTCTGGCCCGCTGATTTACCGCGGGTCCCACAAGGTCAGGGTGATCTGGGCCAACGTATGACAGGGTTGCTGAACGCAGCCCCCGGCCCGGCCTGCCTGATCGGGTCGGACATACCCGGAGTCACGCGGACCCATATCGCGCGGGCCTTTTCGGCGCTGGGCGCGCACCAGGCTGTGTTTGGCCCTGCGAGTGATGGCGGATACTGGCTGATCGGATCGAAGGCCGGTATGCACCTGCCGCCGTTGGCAAGCGTGCGCTGGTCTTCCGAACATGCCTTATCCGACAGCCTTGCCGCCCTGAAAGCGTGCCGTGTCGCGCTCACCGACACTCTGTCGGATGTCGATACTGCGGCTGACCTCGCGCCCTGACGCATCTTGCCTATTTTTGCCCATGACGGCACCTGCCGACCGTGCTACGCGAAGAGTATGACGCGTATTCCTTCCAAGCAGGAAATCCTTGACTGGATCTCCGCCAATCCCACCCTCAGTTCCAAACGGGACATCTCCAAAGCCTTTGGCATCAAGGGCGCGGACCGGATCGACCTGAAACGGGTTCTGAAAGAGCTCGAATCCGAAGGTCATCTGGAAAAGCGGAAGAAGACCTATCGCGACCCAGACCGCCTGCCGCCTGTGTCGATCCTTCAGGTCAAAGCGCCGAACGCCGATGGCGACCTGTTCGCGCGTCCGTTGGAATGGCATGGCGACGGCATCGAACCCGTCGTTCTGATGATTTTGCGCGCCAGCGACCCGGCGTTGGGCGAAGGTGACCGCATTCTGGCGCGGCTGAGTGTGGTGCAGGAAGAAGACCACAACTATGAAGCGCGTCTGATCCGCAAGATCGGCACCAACCCCAAACGCATTCTTGGCGTGTTCCGCAAAGGGGCCGAAGGTGGGCGTATCGTGCCCATCGACAAGGCGGGCAGTTCCGAATGGATGGTGTCGGCAGATGCCAGCCACGGCGCAAAAGACGGAGAGTTGGTCGAGGCTGAACAAGCCGGGCCAAAGTCCCGCATGGGCCTTGCCCGCGCGCGCATTGTCGAACGGCTGGGCGACCCCAGTGCGCCCAAAGCCGTTTCCCTGATTGCCATTCACCAGCACGGCATCCCCGACAGCTTTCCTGACGCCGTGATTGCCGAAGCCGACGGATGCAAGCCTGTTGGCCTGTCTGGCCGCGACGACCTGCGGGACATGCCGCTGATCACCATCGACCCAAGCGATGCGCGCGATCATGATGACGCCTGTTATGCCCATGCCGATGATGATCCCAAGAACCCGGGCGGCCATATCGTCTGGGTCGCCATCGCCGATGTCGCGACCTATGTCCGCCCTGGCACCGCGTTGGACCGCGAGGCGCGCAATCGTGGCAACTCATCCTATTTTCCCGACCGGGTTGTGCCAATGCTGCCGGACCGTCTGTCTGGCGATCTGTGTTCGCTGCACGAAGGCGTGCCGCGCGCCTGTATCGCCGTTCGGATGCAGCTGGACGCGGAAGGCCAGAAGCTAAACCACCGGTTCGTTCGCGGCCTGATGCGTTCGGCTGCGTCGCTGCATTATGACGAGGTTCAGGCCGCCATCGATGGTGAGCCGAACGACCGGACTGGCCCGCTGCTGGAAACGGTTCTCAAGCCACTTTATGCGGCCTATGAGGCGTTGGTGCGCGCGCGCGATGACCGCCAGCCCTTGGATCTTGATCTGCCCGAGCGCAAGATAATTCTGGACGATGATGGCACCGTGGCCTCGGTCAACTTCCGCGACCGGTTGGATGCCCACCGCCTGATCGAAGAATTCATGGTCCTCGCCAATGTTTCGGCGGCCGAAACGCTGATCAAGAAACGTTCGCCTTTGCTGTTTCGGGTGCACGAAGAGCCGTCGCCTGAAAAACTGGACGCCCTGCGCGAAACCGCCCAAACCGCAGGCTATTCGCTGGCCAAGGGACAGGTCTTGCAGACCCGGCACCTGAACGCGCTACTAAATCAGGCGGCTGGATCAGATGATGCCGAGCTGATCAACATGTCGACGCTGCGGTCGATGACACAGGCCTATTATTCCCCCGAAAATTTCGGCCATTTCGGGTTGGCTCTGGCGAACTACGCGCATTTCACCTCGCCCATCCGGCGCTATGCCGACCTGATCGTGCACCGCGCGCTGATCACCGCGCATGGCTGGGGAAAGGACGGCCTACAACCGGACGAGATCGAGCGGCTGGAACAGACCGGCATCCATATTTCCGAGACCGAGCGCCGGTCGATGATGGCCGAACGCGACACCACTGATCGCTATCTGGCTGCCTATCTGTCCGAACGTAAGGGCACTGAGTTCACCGGCCGGATCAGTGGCATCGCCAAGTTCGGCGCCTTTGTGAAACTGGACGAAACCGGGGCCGACGGGCTGATCCCTGTGCGCACATTGGGGCGCGAGTATTTCAATTTCGACCGCGAGGCCGGAACCCTCATGGGCTCGGAAACCGGGCTGACTATCGGAATCGGACAGCGCGTCACCGTGCGTCTGGTCGAAGCGGCGCCAATGACCGGCGGGCTGGAACTGGAACTGCTTACGATCAACGACGAGGCCCTGCCAAAAGGGCCGCGCCCGTCTGGACGCGGCTCCCCCCGGCGCAAGCCGGCGAAATCGAAACGCAAGGCCGACAAGATCAAGCGCAAGGTCACCCGGCGGCGGTAAGTATCACGCCGCTACCGAGGCTATTTGCACGTCGGTCGGATAGATCGCAGAGCGAACTCTGCCAACATAGGGTGCCAACGTCGGGCGCGCTTGGGCCAGTTTTCGCAAACCCGTCGCAGCGGGCAGCCGCAAGATCATGTCGATCACCGGGGCCACAGCCGCATCTGCCGCCGTTGGGTGCGCGCCAAACAGGAATGACTGGTCAGTCAAAACCGCTGTAACGGTGTCCAGATCCTTTTCCATGCGCATCAGGCGATCCGATTCGTCAAATTGTGCGATTCCGTGGGACATCAGCCCTTGGCGGACCTGTTCTTGTGCCACTTCAGCCACCTGTGCGCGGGCGGGCGCGGGAACAGCCGCAAAGAACGCATCGGACATGATCGGCCAGACCTGAGGGTTCAACCACCGATCATGCACCAGCCCCATGCGCAGGCTTTCTTCAACCACGCGTATAATGGCGTGCGACTGTGAGCGCTGCCAAGCTGTCAAAGCGCCATCAAAGTCAGCCCCCTGCGTTTCAAGGTACGCCTGAATGTTATGACTATCGGGGATAAGGTCATCCCCGACCCGCAACACAGGCACACGACCAAGCGGCATAGCCGACAGGTCCTGAATGATTTCGACGTCCCAGTCGCGTCCGCTCATTTCAAGCAGGCACATGGCCTTGAGGCAGAACGGGCTGTGACTGGCAAAACCGTCAGAACCGGGGAAAGAAAGAAGGGTCAGCATCGGGATTCTCCTTAGATGTGTGATGCTGACGTGATAGACGGCCTTCATGACAGTTTTTGTCATGAACCAAGCGCAGGTTCGTCCCATGACCCGTACCGAACGATTGTTCAAACTGATGCAGGCCCTGCGCCTTGGTGCTCCGCCTCATACCGCCGATGCGTTGGCGCAGGATATGGGTGTATCCGCACGCACCATCCATCGCGACATTGATGCGCTGCGCGGGTTGGGCGCGATCATTGACGGGGCAGCGGGATATGGATTTACGCTGATCGAAGACGCGACTTTGCCACCGCTTGGCTTCACCGACGCCGAGATCGAAGCGCTGGTTCTGGGTCTGCGCGAGGCGGAGCAGATCGGCGACCCAGAACTGTCAGCCGCCGCCACTCAGGCCCTGCGCAAGCTACAGGGCCGCCTTCCTCCCAGCCAGTCGCATCGTTTGAAACATGCCACACTGACGGCTCATCGATTTTATCGTGCCGATCCGCCCGGGATACCCGTTGATCAGCTCAGGCGGGCGACGTGGGACGAGATGGCCGTAACCTTCGCCTATCGTGATGCCAATGGGGCCAACACAACCCGCACTGTCGATCCGCTGGGTATCGTGTTCTTCGACCAGACCACCGTTCTGGTGTCCTGGTGTCATCTGCGGCAAGATTTCCGCCCATTCCGACTGGACCGTATGACAGATCTGGAGGTCACAGGCCCCAGCTTTCGCCCCAACCGCATCCCGCGCTTGCGCGATGCATTGACGGCTTTGAAGGCCCGATCGGCAACCGACCGCGACCATCGGGAATGATCGCTTTGTCGCGGATCACCTTCGCGCTAAACTGTTTCTGAGCAGTAAACAGTTAATCAGGACAAATGTTCATGCGTACCCTTATCCTTGCCACGGCATGCGCCGGGCTTTGGGTCTCGGCCTTGGTGGCGGGACCGGTCGAAACCACGACCAAACCGCCGATCCGGCCAGAAATCCGGCCGGAATTGGTCGTGAAGACCGCAGCCGCCGGCTCTGGCGTTGCCCGACCGATGGCGCGCCCGGCAGACCTGAACAATAGGGTGGAACCGATCTTGGCCAGCGACAATGCCCGTTTTGACCTGTGGGTGCGGGCGTTCTATGATCGCGCACAGGCGCAGGGCATCGACCGAAACACACTGACGCAGGCCTTCAAGGGGGTCAGCTATGACCCGGACGTGGTCCGCCGCGACCGTAATCAATCGGAATTCACCAAGACGATCTGGGATTATCTGGACACCGCCGTATCCGACGCCCGGATCAACAATGGTCAGGCTGCGCTTTCCAAACACCGCAGCACATTGGACAAGATCGAGAAGAAGTATGGCGTCGACAAAGAGGTCGTTGTGGCGATCTGGGGGCTGGAAAGTGCGTATGGCGGGTTTCGTGGATCCAACAGCACGATCCAATCACTTGCCACTTTGGCCTTTGATCCCCGACGGCCCGCGTTCTTCGAAGATCAGTTGATCGCCGCGCTGAAAATCCTGCAAAATGGTGACGTCACAGCCGCAAAAATGAACGGCAGCTGGGCCGGGGCGATGGGCCATACCCAGTTCATGCCGACCTCGTATCAGGAACACGCGGTTGATTTCACCGGCGATGGTAAGCGGGACATCTGGTCAGATGATCCGACAGACGCATTGGCCTCGGCCGCCGCGTATCTCAAGCATTTTGGCTGGACCCATGGGCAGCCATGGGGCGTCGAAGTCACCTTGCCCAAAAGCTTTGACTATCGCCTTGCGTCGCGCGAAATCACCAAACCCCCTTCCGACTGGGCTGCGCTGGGCGTCACTGGCGTGACCGGAAAACCTGTGCCAAACCACGGCAAAGGCGCGATTTTGTTACCGGCGGGCGGGCGCGGTGCGGCCTTTATGGTGTTCGACAATTTTGAGGTGATCGAACATTACAACACGGCTGATGCCTATGTCATCGGGGTCGGGCATTTGGCTGACCGGATCGCGGGTGGCACACCCATTCAGGCCGACTGGCCGCGTGAAGATCGTGCGCTGACCTTCGCCGAACGCAAAGAATTGCAACAGCGTCTGACGGCGAAGGGATTCGATACGCAGAAGATCGACGGCAAGATCGGTCCCCTGACGGTGAATGCGGTTCGAGCGTATCAGGTGGCCGAGGGACTATTACCGGACGGGTACGCATCGCTGCGACTGTTGCAACGGCTTCGGTAATTCGCTTGGGAAAAAGCGGGCCCCCGTGTCAGTCTGGTTGAAACGCCAACTGAAAAGGGGACCGCATGCCATTTGATGACCGGTACGGAAACACGCTGAGCACGTCGTCAGACGCTGCCCGCGACCGCTATGTTGAAGGCGTCGACCATGTGTTGGCGGCCACTTATGGCGGGGTTCAGTCGTTTGAGGCAACGGTTGCTGCCGATCCGGGATTTGCGCTGGGCCATGCAGGTCTGGCACGCGCCCGGATGTATGAAGGCGACATGGCCGGGGCCAAGTCGGCCATCGCGCGCGCGTCCGAGTTGTCAGCAGACACCACATCGCGCGAACGCCAGCACGTTGAAACCCTGTCGCTGTTGCTGTCGGGTCAGGCGGGCGCGGCGCGGGATCTGGTTCTTTCCCATGTTCAGGACTTTCCGCGCGATGCGTTCTGCGCTCAGATCTGCACCAATGTCTTTGGTCTGATCGGATTTTCCGGCCATGTTGCACGCGAGGCCGAGTTGCTGGCCTATACCACACGCTTGCTGCCGCATTACGGCGAAGACTGGTGGATGCTCAGCATGCATGCCCTGTCGCTGTGCGAGGTCGGAGAGGTTGCCGCATCGTTGGAGTTGATGGACCGGGCGTTGGCCCTGAACCCGGAGAATGCCAACGGTTCTCACTTCAAAGCCCATGCCCAGTACGAGGCGGGGGAAACCGACGCCGGTCTGGGGTTTCTGGAAACCTGGATGGAAGGGTACGATTCCCGGGGCGTTTTGCATGGTCACCTTAGCTGGCACATGGCGCTCTGGGCACTGGAGTTGGGTCAAATCGACCGGATGTGGGCGCTGATTGACGCCGGGATCGCCCCGGGCGGCTCGCAGGGTCTGCCGATCAACATCGTGACCGATACAGCCGCGATCTATCACCGGGCCGAGCTTGCAGGCGTCAGCGTGTCGTCTGAACGCTGGCAGGCAATCAGCGATTTCGCGGCCAAATTCTTCCCGGCGTCCGGTCAAAGCTTTGCCGATATGCACAGCGCATTGTGCCACGCCATGGCAGGAGAATCCGAACGGCTGGAGAAACTGATGGAAGGCACCAAGGGGTATGCTGCCGATCTGGTGGGGCCGGTGGCGCATGCGTGGAAGGCAATCGCGGCTCAGCAATGGGCCGAGGCGTTGCGCCGACTTACCCCGGTTATGGCAGATCATGTCCGTTTTGGTGGCAGCCGCGCGCAACGCGATCTGCTGGAACTGACTTATGTGAACCTGCTGCTGCGGTTGGGCCTGCGCGACGAAGCCCGCCGGGCGATGCAAGGGCGGCGTCCGATCTTTGCGGACCATGCACCTGTCGTTGGTTACGACTGATATGAACAAAGCGCCAGAGGGTCTCTCTGGCGCTTTGTCTTTTCAACATTTGGAAGTGTCACCCGGGCGACAAACCCCGCAGTCGTTCAGAGCGGCGGCGCAGAAGCTCGACAACCGTCAACAATCCAATTGAGATCACGACAAGGATCGTCGCAACCGCGAGGATTGTGGGCGATATCTGCTCACGCAGGCCAGTGAACATCTGCCAGGGCAGCGTCTTTTGACCGGCAGAGCCGACGAACAGCACCACGACCACTTCGTCGAACGAGGTGATAAAGGCGAACAGACCGCCGGAAATCACGCCCGGCAGGATCAGCGGCATCTGAACCCGGAAGAAGGTCGTCACCGGGTTCGCACCCATGTTGGCAGCCGCGCGGGTCAGCGATGTGTCAAAGCCAACCAGCGTCGCCGTGACAGTGATGATCACAAAGGGAATACCCAAAACGGCGTGGGCCAGGATCACCTTGATGTAGCCGACAAAGTTTTTGTCCAGTCCAAGCGTGCCTTCCATCCAGTTGCCGATGCTGGAATAAAAGAAGAACATGCCGGTCGCGGAAATGATCAGCGGAACGATCATCGGCGAAATCAGGATGGCCATGATGGTGCGACGGGCCGGAACGTGGCTTTGGCTCAGGCCGATGGCGGCCAGTGTGCCAAGGCTGACCGAAATGATCGTCGCGATCGGTGCGATGATCAGCGAGTTCTTGAACGACCGCTGCCATTCATTGTTGGTAAAGAAGTCGCGGTAATGCTTCAGCGAATACCCTTCCGGATCAAAACGCAGCATTTCCGGCGTAAAGGTAAAGAAATCCTGAGCGTTGAAGCTAAGCGGCAGGACCACAAGAATCGGCGTAATTAGAAACACAAAGACCGCGCCGCAGATCACACGGAACGTATAGTGCCACAGCACCTGACCCGGGGTCAGATAGGGTGCCAGCCATGCGCGGTACCGGCCTGATCCAAGCCAGAAGATAAACCACCCAAAGAACCAGCCGAACAACAGCCCGACAACGGCGCCCGGAATGGCTCCTACCAGATACCCGGCAACACCGAAGGCGGCCATGATGATCCGGCGGGCCGGTCGTTCGTGATTAAAATAGCTCAGCACAATCCACGCGAGCGCGCCCAATATTGCCGCTCCGGCCAGAATGCCGATGATCGATGACCCTTGCGCGGTTCCGACCAGAAGGCCAGCAACAGCGCCAGCGCCTGCCACGATGGGGGCGACGAAACTGGGGTCTTTTTTCTGGGCAAGTTCGATGCTCATGACGTTACCCCAGCTTCACGTTGTCGATGCCGACGATCCTGTCGTAGCACCAGTAAAGGAGCAGAACGACAGCCAGCAGAATGGTCCCAAGCGCGGCGGCCAGTCCCCAGTTCAGCGACGACGAGATGTGATAAGCGATCCGGTTCGAGATGAAGACACCCTTGGTGCCGCCAACGATTTCCGGCGTGATATAGTACCCGATGGACAGGATGAAGACCAGGATCGACCCCGCGCCGATGCCCGGCACCGATTGCGGGAAGTATACCCGCCAGAACGCTGTCCAGTTGGTGGCACCCAGTGATTTTGCAGCGCGCAGATACGTTGGCGGAATGGTCTGCATCACCGAATACATCGGCAGAATCATGAACGGCAGCAGGATGTGGGTCATCGCCACAATGGTACCGAACTGATTGTTGATCATGATCAGACGGGCACTGTCACTGACCAGCCCCAGCCAGACCAGAACGTCATTGATGACACCCTGTTGCTGCAGCATCACCTTCCATGCGCTGGTGCGCACCAGCAGCGACGTCCAGAACGGCAGCAGAACCAAGATCATCAGCATGTTGGCCGACCGCATCGGCAGGTTGGCCAAGATCCACGCGACGGGATAGCCCAGCACGATACAAGAGCAGGTGATGATCATCGACATGATCAGCGTTCGGGTGAACAGTTTGATCAGGATCCGTTTGTCTTCCGGCTGGGCCGCAGGGCCATCCGGTGTCTTCTGCATATCGATGGCGTTCAGGAAATAGCCGCCAGTCACCCTGCTTGAATGGGCTTGAATGGTGCGCCAGGTTTCGATGTCGCCCCAGCCATCATGCACTTCGATCAGCTTTTCCTTGAACGGAGCGTCTTCGACCGGATCCCATTTCTTGATCTTGCGCCCGGATTTGCGGAACAACGACGAAATGCCGGTTTTTTCATAGTTCAGGCGCGTGCCCAGTCGCGTATGCTGCTTGGCATTCACGGCGACGATCATGTCACGGGCGAAGGCGTCATAGACCTCTTCCGAGGGCAGCTCACCCGAGTTTCCGTCCCACGAGGCCAGCGCCACGACAGTCAGCGGCAAGGTATCTGCGACGATATCGTTTTCGACCGACCGCCACAGCATCTGCCCGATCGGCACAACAAATGTGATCAGGACAAACAGCAGCAACGGAGCAATCAGCGCCAGTGCGCGCATCTTTTGCATGCGCAGCGCGCGGGCAAGGCTACGCTTTAGCGGGGTGCCGTCAGCAGCAAGAACAGGGCCAGTATCGGTGGTGTCGGTCATTCCATGCCTTCCACGATGACAGCGTCGCTTTCGGAATTGTCCAAGCGGATTTTCAGGTTTTCCTGATATTCCGGGTCATTGTAAGCCGCCTTGGCGGTTTCATAGTCAGGAAATTCGATGATCACATGACGGGCTTTCATTGGCCCTTCCGGGGCAATTGCCTCACCTCCGCGCACCAGATACACGCCGCCGTAACGCGAAAAGATCCGGTTATTGGCGGCTGCGTACACTGCATATGCTTCGGGGTTTGTCACAGTGACATGCGCAATGATGTAACCTTTGGGCATCGTCGATCCTGACTTTCATTTTTGGGTGCGGGACCGGGTTTTCCCGGTCCGCGCAATGTCATGTCCGGGCGGGGTCAAACCCCGGCCCGAAATCGATTACTTGGCGAGCCAAGCCTGGAACTTCGCGTCGATGTCGTCGCGATAGTCAGCCCAGAACTCGTAGTTGTAGAGGAACGTGTTCTTGGCGTTTTCCGGGTCTGTCGGCATGTGCGGCGCCATTTCGATGCCCATGTCGGCGTGCTTGCCAACCAGCGGAGCGGACGATGCACGCGCAGGACCGTACGAGATGTACTTGGCCTGATCTGCCAGACGCTGAGTGTCAGTGGCGAACATGATATAGTCCAGCGCACGAGCCTGACGCTCGGGGCTCAGGCCAGCCGGGATGATCCAGCCGTCAAGGTCAAACACCTGTGCGTCCCACAGCATGGCGACGGGCTGTTTCTGCTCTTCGATCACGCTGAACAGACGACCGTTATAGGTCGACCCCATGATGACTTCGCCATCGGCCAAAAGCTGCGGCGTATCGGCACCCGCCGACCACCAGACAACGCTGTCCTTAATGGTGTCGAGCTTGGCCAGAGCCTTGTCCTGACCTTCCGGAGTGGCCAGAACGTCATAAACGTCGGCTTTGGCAACGCCGTCACACAGCAGAGCCCATTCCATGTTGTTGATCGGGCGCTTTTCCAGCGCGCGCTTGCCCGGATACGCTTCCAGGTCGAATACGGCGCAGATGTCGGTCGGTGCAGTGTCGCCAACCAGATCGGTGCGATAGCCGAATGTGGTCGAATACACGATCTGCGGGATGAAGCATTCGGACACCAGCAGGTCACCGAAGTCATCAGCAGCCGATGTGCCATCAGGTGCGGCAGCCAGCATGGTCGCCGGGTCGATTTCCATCGCCAGACCTTCGTCACACAGACGGATCGCGTCAGCAGCAACAACGTCAACGACGTCCCAGGTGATGTTACCCGCTTCGTTCATCGCGCGCAGCTTTGCGACGGCCTCAGCCGAGCTGTCATCGTTGATGATGTTGGTGCCGGTCTTTTCCGAATAGGGCTCGTGATAGGCACGCAGCTGCGACTTGGAATAGGCGCCGCCCCAGCTGACGATTGTCAGTTCGTCGGCCATGTCTGCCGCAAAAACCGACGGTGCGCACAGGGCCGTGGTGACGGCCAATGCGGACAGTGATTTGAAGTTCATGTTGGTACTCTCCTTGTGGTATTTACGTTGTTGTTTCTCCGATCTGTCGCCGGAGTTGCATACGCTTTGGATCAGGCGTCCAGAGCGCGGCAATCGTCGGGCAACCAGCCAATTTCGATCTGTTGGCCGGGTACCAGTCGTTCTACGTCAGGTGCGTTCCGGGTTTTGATGATGAACTCATCATTGCCCGCTACCCGCAGCCGCGTCCGGAAAATGTCACCCATATAGATGAACTCCAGCACTTCGGCTTTCAGAGTATGCGCGCCTTCCTGAAGGCGGCTTTTGTTATATTCGACACGCTCCGGACGGATTGAAACGCGGGTACGTTCGCCCGGCTTGCTGACATTGACCGGCTTGCAGTCAATCAGCTCACCATCGTCCAGCTCAACAAGAGCACGACCGCCGCTAATCTCTTTGATCACACCTTCCAGCGTGTTGTTTTCGCCAATGAACTGCGCAACGAAGCTGTTTTCAGGCGCTTCATACAGCTGATCCGGCGGTGCCAGCTGCTGAATGCGGCCATCGTCAAACACGGCGACGCGGTCCGACATGGTCAGCGCCTCGGTCTGGTCATGGGTCACATAGACCACGGTGATGCCCAGATTGTCGGCGATGCGCTTGATTTCAAACTGCATGTGTTCGCGCAGCTGTTTGTCGAGCGCGCCCAGTGGTTCGTCCATCAAAACGAGTTCGGCTTCGAACACCAGCGCACGGGCCAAAGCGATCCGCTGCTGCTGACCGCCAGACAGTTGCGCCGGACGGCGTCCGCCAAAGTCGCCCATCTGCACCATGTCCAACGCGCGCTTGACCTTGGCCTCGCGTTCGGACTTGCCCATCTTGCGGACTTCCAGCGGAAAGGACAGGTTTTCAGCCACCGTCATATGCGGGAACAGGGCATAGTTCTGGAACACCATACCAATGCCGCGTTTGTGCGGGGGGATGTTGTTGATCGAAATGCCACCAAGCCGGATGTCGCCATGGGTTGCCGTTTCAAACCCGGCCAGCATCATCAGTGTGGTGGTCTTTCCGGACCCTGACGGCCCAAGCATCGTGAGAAACTCACCTCTGGGCATGGATAGGTTCAGATCTTTGACGACCAGTATTTCGCCATCATAGCTTTTTTGAACACGCTCGAATTCAACGAACGCATCGGTGCTTGATGTATCAGCCAAAATTGGCTCCCCGTATTCTAGCGCGGTCTGGTGCCGCATTTTTCTAGAGTCCGACTAAACCGTGCATGACGTCAGGTTGCAACCGCTTTGCGACTTTTCCGGGCATAATGCGTTACTCGCATAATTTGAGGGCATATCTGGTGGCGACTGGCTGGAAAGGCACCGAACCCTGTCTGGAAACGATTCGGAAAATTTGGCTGAAACCTTAGTCCACAGGCCAAAAAAGACTTTGTAAGACAACGGTGCCTGTGCGCAGATGAGAACCGAACCATGACGGTGAGGGCCCGATGACCGCGATTGATCTTCCGTTTTCGCTTGATGAATACCAAGGCCGTCTGGCCCGCACTCGTGCCGAAATGGCGGTGCGTGGGCTGGATGCATTGTTTGTCACAGACCCATCGAATCAGGCCTGGCTGACCGGTTATGATGGCTGGTCGTTCTACGTCCATCAGGGGGTCATCGTGCTTCCGGACGCCGATCCGATCTGGTGGGGCCGCAATCAGGATACCAACGGTGCGGTGCGCACGGTGTGGATGGGCAACGACCGGGTCCGGGGTTATGCGGATAATTTCGTACAATCGACCGAACGCCACCCGATGCAGGATCTTGGCCGCCATCTGGCCGATCTGGGGCTGCAAACCGCTCGCATCGGGGTCGAAGCAGACAACTACTATTTCTCTGCAAAGGCGATGCAGTCGTTGCAAGAGACTTTGCCAAATGCCGTCTTTCCGGACGCCACCGCTTTGGTCAATTGGCAGCGTGGGATAAAATCCGATGCCGAGATCGCGTTTATGCGCAAGGCGGCAGCGATCTCGGAAAAGGTCGTCGATGGACTTCTGGAACGGGTCGAACCCGGTGTGCCAAAAAACGAGGTCGTGGCCGAAATCTATCGAGATGCAATCCGCGGGGTCGACGGGGCGTGGGGGGATTATCCGGCCATCGTGCCGCTGCTGCCGTCAGGCAGCGACGCCGCCGCACCGCACTTGACCTGGGATGGCCGCCCCTTTGCAACTGGCGAGGCCACGTTCTTCGAAATCTCGGGCTGCTATCGCCGCTATCACGCGCCGTTGTGCCGGACCTTGTTTTTGGGCGATCCGCCAGATTTCCTTAAACGCGCCGAAGCTGCGCTGGCCGAAGGTCTGGAAGCAGGCCTTGATGTTGCCCGCGCAGGCAATCGCGCCTGTGACATCGCCAATGCTTTGGCGGCCCCGCTTGAACGCGCCGGGATCGAACGCGGCGCGCGCTGCGGCTATCCGATCGGGCTCAGCTATCCGCCCGATTGGGGGGAACGCACAGTGTCTTTGCGCGCCGAGGATGAAACCGTGCTGGAACCCGGCATGACCTTTCACTTCATGCCCGGCCTCTGGATGCAGGACTGGGGGCTTGAGATCACCGAAAGCATCCTGATCCGCGATGAAGGTCCGGCTGAAACCTTCTGCAACCGACCCCGGAAAATGTTCGTAAAGTCATGACCGCGCATCTGGACGGTACTGTCGCCCTGCTGAGGCGGTTGGTCGCCTACCCGACGGTGTCGTCTGACAGCAATCTCGACATGATTGCCGATCTTGCCGGTGTTCTGGAAACCGCCGGGGCGCAGGTTGATGTGTTTCAGGATCGCACAGCGGCCAAGGCAAACCTTTTCGCCACGATTGGCCCCGACGCACCCGGTGGCATCCTGCTATCGGGTCATACCGATGTCGTGCCGGTTACCGATCAGGACTGGGCCAGCGACCCTTTCGCGCTTCATGAAAACGATGGCCAGCTTTTCGGGCGCGGCACCTGTGACATGAAGGGGTTTATCGCCGCCGCGACCGTGATGGCCGATGACTGGGCAAAACTGCCGCTGCGTCGACCGATCCACTTTGCATTTACCTATGATGAAGAGGTCGGATGCCTTGGTGCCCGCGCCCTTGTGCCCGAACTGGAAAAGCGCGGGATCAAGCCTGCCATGGCACTGATCGGCGAACCCACTGGAATGCGCCTGATCGAAGGGCACAAGGGCTGCTGCGAATATACGGTCCGCTTCAACGGGCTGGAAGGCCACGGATCCGCCCCCGAACGCGGAGTGAACGCAGCCGAATATGCCGTCCGCTATGTCTCGCGGCTGATCGAGCTGCGCGGCGATCTGATGTTGCGCGCATCCCGCGAAAGCCGTTTCGATCCCCCCTGGTCCACGATCAACATAGGCCGCATCGCCGGCGGCGTGGCGCATAACGTCATTGCGGGAAAGGCCGAGGTCGACTGGGAAATGCGTCCAGTGCAGGACAGTGATCACGCGCACGTCAAAGACCGGATCGATGCCTATGTACGCGACGATTTGCTGCCAATGATGCAGGCCATCTGCCCAGATGCTGCGATCGACACCGAGATTATTGGCGAAGTCGCCGGGCTGGAGCCGATGGACACCAACGCCGCACGCGATCTGATTGCCGGGCTGATCGGCGCAAACGGGGCTGATGTTGTTCCGTTCGGAACCGAGGCCGGGTTGTTTCAACAGATGGGCATGTCGGTCGTGGTCTGCGGGCCGGGGTTTATCGAGCAGGCCCATAAGCCCGACGAATTCGTCAGCGTCGATCAACTGCAGTCTTGTCTGGATATGTTGGAACGGCTGGGCCGAACGGTCGTCGCCTAAGCCCTTGTCACGTCAAGGGTGCGTCTGACACACGAAAAACGGCGCGAAGATCCCGCTTCGCGCCGTTTCTTTCAGGTGATATCGTGCGTTAGAGACGCACCAGTTTCTCATATCCCGCGGCAATATCGCGGGTTAGAGAGCCGACTTCGAAGTTATAGTCGCCGATCTGGCCCACCGGGGTCACTTCTGCGGCGGTTCCGGTCAGCCAGCACTGTTCAAAGCCTTCCAGCTCTTCCGGCATGATGTGGCGCTCGTGCACCTTGATCTGGCGATCCTTCAGCATACCGATCACGGTCTGACGCGTGATCCCGTTCAGGAAGCAATCGGGATCGGGCGTGTGCACCTCACCATCCTTGACGAAAAAGATATTCGCCCCGGTCGCTTCGGCCACATAGCCGCGATAGTCGAACATCATGGCGTCCGAACACCCTTTGGCCTCGGCCGCGTGCTTGGACATGGTGCAGATCATGTAAAGACCGGCGGCCTTGGCGTGGCTCGGGATGGTTTCCGGGCTGGGGCGTTTCCATTTGGAAATGTCCAGTTTCGCGCCCTTCATCTTGGCGTCGCCATAATAGGCGCCCCACTCCCAGGCGGCGATTGCCATCCGGACCGGATTGCGCGCCGACGCGACACCCATATCTTCACCGGCTCCGCGCCAGGCAACGGCCCGGACATAGGCGTCCGTCAAGCCACTGGCGGCCATGACTTCCGCCTTGGCGGCTTCGATCTCGTCAACGGTCCAGGGGATATCGAAGTCGATCATATTGGCCGATTTCTTAAGACGCTCTGAATGCTGGCGCGATTTGAAGATCTTGCCGTTATAGGCACGCTCGCCTTCAAACACCGAACTGGCATAGTGCATGGCATGGGTCAGAATGTGGACGTTCGCATCCCGCCAGTCGATCAGCTTACCATCCATCCAGATCTGACCATCACGGTCGTCATAACCCGACATTGCGCTCTCTCCTGTGTCACGCTTTTCAAATGTTGCGCTCCATATGTCCGAAACGGTCATAAAGTTGCGCTAAAACTGCGATTCGATACCGCTTTGGTCTTGGAATGTCAACAAGGCTGACTTAAACTGAAAAAAACGCAAAGGGATGAGGGCGTCATGGCAGACGGACGAACCGGGTCCGGGTTCAGCGGCGACAGCCTGCTGTTTCTGACCGATGAACAATTGCGGCAAGGCATCGAAGCGATGTTCTTTGCCTATCGTGGGTTCACCGCCGATCCCGATCGGATCCTGGCCGAGCTGGCTTATGGCCGGGCGCATCACCGCGCGATCCACTTCATAAACCGCGCGCCTGGCACAACGGTCAACAACCTTCTCGCGATCCTTGGCGTCACCAAGCAATCGCTGAACCGCGTTCTACGCACGTTGATCGCCGATGGTCTGGTCGAAAGCCGGGTCGGGAAGGCCGATAAACGGGAGCGGCATTTGTTCCTGACAGAAGCGGGGCGCGAGCTTGAATCGAAATTGTCCGATGCCCAGCGCGCACGGATGCGCGCGGCCTATAAAGAAGCAGGCCCCGAGGCGGTCACAGGGTTTCGTCAGGTGCTGGAAGCGATGATGGACGTCGACATGCGCCGTGCTCACTCAAAACTCCGGGATGGAACATCATGAGCGCGCTGGATGCACATCTGCTGATCGTGGATGACGACGAACGGATCCGGGACTTGCTGAAGAAGTTTCTTGTCCGTAACGGATTTCTGGTGACATCCGCCCGCGACGCCGCCCATGCCCGGCGCGTGCTGTCTGGCCTTGATTTCGATCTGATCGTCATGGACGTGATGATGCCCGGCGAAGATGGAGTCAGCCTGACCCGCGCCCTGCGTGAAACCATGCAGACACCAATCCTGTTGCTGACCGCGCGTGGCGAAACCGAACACCGTATCGCCGGACTCGAGGCCGGTGCCGACGATTATCTGGCCAAGCCGTTTGAACCCAAAGAGCTTCTGCTCAGGATCAACGCAATCCTGCGACGGATGCCCGAAACGCCGGTCGAAGAGACCGTGCCCAAGATCCTGCAACTTGGCCCAATCCGTTATGACATCGAACGGGGTGAACTGTGGCAGGGCGAAGACCTTGTTCGCCTGACCGCCACGGAAAGCCAGTTGATGAAAATCTTCTCGGCCTGCCCCGGCGAACCCGTCAGTCGCAACAAGCTGGTCGAAGACCTTGGCCGCGACCGGGGTCAGGCGCAGGAACGCGCTGTGGACGTTCAAATCACCCGGTTGCGTCGCAAGATCGAACCCGACCCCAAACAACCCCGCTATCTGCAAACGGTGCGTGGGGCGGGATACATGTTGGCGCCAGATTAACGTCGCTTAGCGCACGGCTATGAACTACCTTGATGCGACATTGAAGGGGTGCCGTCGTGCAGACCCCGGATGTCTGACCAATCAATGTATGAACAAGTTTTTCGAAATCTGGTTCTGGATAGGCGGTCGCGTGCATTTTCGGCGATGACCTTTTTGGTGCACATGTCTAGATTTAGTAAAATTCAATACAACTCAACCCTTGATTGCAAAACAAGACTGTGCTCTCTCGACGAACAAAAGCGTGGAGAACAAACATGGTTACAGTCGTTGTCACAGAAAAAAAGCTGGCTGGGTCTGGTCAAGCAGACAATTTAACCGGCATCGTCAACATTCTGCACAATGAAGAAGGTGGGCAAATCCATGTCTATGCACTGGGCGGCGATGATGTAATTAATTTGGACTTTTCAAACAGCGGCAGCACAGAGGTTCAAAACCCGATCAGCAAATTCACTCATGGTCACCATGTGAGAGCTGAGGCATCCAAAGGAACCAATCTGGGCAATGATGAAATCCACTTTAACAACATCAATAATGTTGTTTCAGGTGGCGTTGTTGTCGGTCGGCTGGAAGATTTCGATTCCACGAGAGACGACATCAACATTGAAGGGGATTTTCTTGATTTTGAAGACCTGCCAAGCAATGTGAGGATTGTCAAATATGTAGGTGAGCACAACGATTCCAATCCACAAACTCAGCAATGGCTGTTAATCGAAACCTCAACTGGTGGGTATATCTTTTACGCCCTTGAAGGCGCCCGTGTTGACATGACTGGGAACGGTGGATCCAACAGCGATAATCAGGAGTACCATTTCCTGCAGAGCGCCCCGAACTTCGCTAGTCTGCAGGATGTGGCGTGGGTGGACCCGCAAAACACAGTTCCGGATGGGGTCGACAATGCGATCTTTGATTTTGTCGTGGATGATGACGACAACGCTGGCGAAGTCTTTCATCTGATTGAAGGCGATGGGGGCAGAGACGCAATCGCTGCCGGACTGAACGACGACACCGTGGATGCGCATGGTGGAGATGATATGATCTGGGGCGGAACCGGGCATGACACACTGTATGGCGGCAGTGGACATGATGAGATCTGGGGCGGTCGCGGAGCTGACGAACTCTATGGCGAAGCCGGTGCAGACATTCTGCATGGTGGGCAGGGGGATGATATTATTGAGGGCGCTGGCGGTTTTGACAATCTCTGGGGCGAGGACGGAAATGACCAACTTGACGGGGGCGGCGGAAACGATTTTCTGAGCGGCGGGGCCGGCCAGGACATCCTGTTGGGTGGAGGGGCCAATGACACGCTGAACGGCGGAAGTAACCACGATACACTGGAAGGCGGAACCGGTGATGACATCCTGAACGGCGGTTCGGGCGATGACAGGCTTGAGGGCGAGGCTGGCGACGACGAACTGAATGGCGGGGCTGGTGAGGATACTCTTCTCGGCGGTAAAGACGATGATGTGTTAAAAGGCAATCAAGAAGACGACAAACTTTATGGCGGCAGTGGCAATGATACCCTGTATGGTGGCGGTGGAAGCGACCAGTTGATCGGCGGTGGCGGCAATGACGATCTGTTCGGCGGAAACGCATCAGACACTTTTGTCTTCGCGGGCAGCAATGGCGTCGATACCGTCAAGGATTTTCAGGATGACACCGATATTTTGCTATTTTCCGAAGACCTTGTTGGAAGCAGTGACCCCAAAACCGCCGAGCACTATTTAACGTATGCGTCTGTCGTAGGGGGCGATATTGTGTTCGACTTCGGAAATGGAGACCTGATCGTCATCGAGGGATACACGGATAAATCGTTGCTCGCAGATGATATAGCGTTCTTCTAATCGGCGGTCTTTGGGATGCAGTGACACGAATAGTTGAGTATTGAGGCCAGATTGACCAAAATTGCTTGGCGATTCACCTTACGTTGTTTGCAGTTTTGTCAAATCCGAGATGATACGTTCGGAAATAAAGTCGATTAATAGCCTTGTTTTCGGATCCTGTCGGCGACGGTGCATATAAAGGCAGGCCATCTGAATTGGCACCGGTGGCTCAGACTCGGCCACCGGCACCAATGCGCCCGAGGTCAGGTGATCGGCAACGTCAAAAACCGGCTTCAGAATAATTCCCAGTCCGTCCAGCGCCCAATTGGTTAACACATCGCCATCATCGGATTCAAACGGCCCACGGACCGAGAATTTCTGGACCCCATCGGCAGTCTGCAACGGCCACTGAAATTCGGGCGCGCCGGGATATCGCAGGTTCAGGCAATCATGCTTGTCGCGCACCAGTGCTTCGCCGCTGTCGGGATGGCCACGCCGCGCGATATAGTCGGGCGCAGCACATAAGACACGCGGGCAATCCGCGATCTTGCGAATGCGCAGAGTGGAATCCTCGGGCACGCCAAGAAAGAACGACGCATCCAGCCCTTCGGCCGCCAAGTCCAACTTTCGGTCTGACAGGCGCAGGCGAATATCGATCAGCGGATACTGGTCTTTGAACTTCGGAATCGCCGGTGCGATCAACCTCCGTCCAATCCCCAGCGGGGCCGCGATGTACAAAGACCCGCGCGGGGTTTGCGTGACGTCCGATATTTCGGCCTCGGCCTCGTCCACCGCTTCAAGGATCTTGCACGCACCGCGATAAAAGATGTTGCCCTGTTCGGTCGCCTTCAGTGTCCGCGTCGTTCGCTGAAACAAACGCACCGTCAGGTGTTCTTCCAACTGCGAGATCCGGGCCGAGGCCACGGCTGCCGAAATCCTCTGATCACGCGCAGCAGCAGACATGCTGCCCAATTCATAGACACGAACAAAGGTCCGGATGTTGTCGAGATACGCCATGCACGCTCATTCTTCGTTTTTGTTTGAAGCTTCTTGGCTTTTTTCTCTAATACAAGACAATGCCTCTCTCCGCTAGGAGTCTGGAAACCCGCGGGAAAAGGAAGCTGACATGCTTGATGTGGTCATCATCTGGGACTGGCTGGCCTTTGCCGTGCGCTGGCTGCATGTGATCACGGCGATCGCGTGGATCGGATCATCCTTCTATTTCATTGCTCTTGATCTGGGCCTGCGCAAGGTGCCCCATCTGCCCGTCGGTGCGCATGGCGAAGAATGGCAGGTGCACGGCGGCGGCTTTTATCACATCCAGAAATATCTGGTGGCCCCCGAAAACATGCCCGAGCACCTGACGTGGTTCAAATGGGAAAGCTATTCGACCTGGTTGTCAGGTGCGGCGCTGCTGATGATCGTCTATTGGGCGGGTGGTGAGTTGTACTTGATCGACCAGCACAAGGCCGACCTGACCTTGTGGCAGGGTATCGCCATTTCCGCAGCCTCTCTGACCATCGGTTGGCTGGTCTATGACCGGCTGTGCAAATCCGGGCTGGCAGAACGTCCGACGCTGTTGATGGTGCTGCTGTTCGTGCTGCTGGTGATCATGGGCTGGGGGTACAACCAAATCTTTACCGGGCGCGCCATGATGCTGCATCTGGGTGCCTTTACGGCGACGATCATGACTGCGAATGTGTTCTTCATCATCATCCCGAACCAGAAGATCGTCGTGGCCGATCTGCAGGCCGGGCGCACGCCGGATGCGAAATACGGCAAGATCGCCAAGCTGCGCTCCCTTCATAACAACTATCTGACCCTGCCGGTCATCTTCCTGATGCTGTCCAACCACTATCCGCTAGCCTTCGCGACCCAGTACAATTGGATCATTGCGGCGCTGGTGTTCCTGATGGGCGTCACGATCCGGCATTATTTCAACACGATGCACGCGCGTGGCGGAAATCCGATCTGGACCTGGCCCGCCACCGTTTTGCTGTTTCTGGCGATCATCTGGCTGTCGATCATCGGTGGGCCCGAGCAGGCCGATTATGACGCCGAAGAGGCCCGCGCCCCCACAGCGTTCGAAGCGCAGTTTGCGCAGGCCGACGGGTTTGAGGACGTGACCGATATCGTTCTGGGCCGCTGTTCCATGTGCCATGCCCGCGAACCGGGATGGGATGGCATCGCCCACGCGCCCAAGAACATCCTGCTGGAAACCCCGAATGAAATCGCCCGCGCAGCGCAGCAGATCTATCTGCAATCCGGGGTCAGCAAGGCGATGCCGCCCGCCAACCTGTCGTGGATGGAGCCAGAAGAACGCGCCTTGATCCGCGATTGGTACAAACGGGCCACCGATACAGCCAGCTAAGTCTCGGGCCCGCGGCGCAAAACAGCTAGATCAGCCATTTGACAAGAAACGGTACTGTCAGGCTTGTCAGCAGGGCATTCAGGGCCATCGCAATACCGGCATAGGCCCCGGCGACCGGATTAACCTGAAATGCGCGTGCCGTTCCGATCCCATGCGCCGCCACACCGACGGCAAACCCCCGGGCCCGCCAGTCCTGGATGTTCAGCACATTCATCAGGGGCGTTACGATGATTGCTCCGATGATCCCGGTCAGAATGACCAGAACAGCCGTCAGAGTCGGCAGGCCGCCAATGGCCTCGGATACCCCAAGCGCCACGGGTGCTGTCGTCGATTTCGGGGCAAGCGACAGGATAACCTCGGTCGGCAGGTCAAACGCGCGGGCCATCAGAATGGCCGAGCCCGCCGCCACGACCGACCCTACCAGCAATGCCAAAAGGATCGGGGCAACCGAGTTGCGAATGGTCTCACGATTGTCCCACAGGGGCAAAGCCAACGCGACCGTTGCGGGACCCAGCAGGAAATGGATGAACTGTGCACCCTCGAAATAAGTGGCATAGGTCGTCTGCGTGAACCAAAGAACCGGCGCAATCAAAAGAACCGACATCAGCACTGTGTTTGCCCAGGGCGGGTTGCTCAACCGCCGTGCCAGCGCATCTGCTGCAAGATACGCCAGCAGGGTTGCCGTCAGCCATAAGAGAGGCGTGGTGGACAGATAGCTCCACAGATTTTCGACGCCGGTCATGTTATACGGTTCCTGGTCAGGCGCCCCACACCGATGAAGGTGAAAACAGCGGCCAGCATGGCCAATAGCGTCGAAACGACAAGGATGAACAACAGTACGAGCCAATCCTCGGACAGTACATCCAGATTTCCAATCACACCCACACCCGCCGGAACAAACATAAGCGACAGATTTGCAAGGATGACCCCGACAGTCGGTCGAAGCTTGTCGGCAAGGGCAGGCCAAACCCACAGCAAAAGAATGAGCAGCGAAAAGGCCAGAACCGGCCCGGGTACCGGCAAGCCCAGCGCACGCACTGCGACTTCTCCGATCAGTTGGCAGGACAGAAGAAGACCGAGTGTTGGAAGCATCGCCGGTATACCTTTCAGGTCATGACGTCCTGCATTCTGACGCCTAAATCCGTCCAAGGCCAAGACTGTTCAAGGTGCGGTACCGCATTTACGGGATCCTTGCGATGTGATCGCCACGCGCCGGCTGCCCCTGCGCCACCATGCCCCGCCTGCGTGTGGTTGAGTTTTCGGGTTGATCCTTCTAAACGGACGCCAACGGTTCCGCCGAGTGGCTGGGCCTGCTCCCACCCGCGTACCGCGGATTAGGTATCAACGCTTCCAGGAACTTTGAAAGGTCGAAGAACATGGCAGATACATCCAAGCCAGACATATTGTATACCATCGTAGACGAAGCGCCCGAATTGGCCAGCGCGTCGTTTCTTCCGATCATCCGCAGCTTCGCGGATGCGGCTGGCGTGACCGTCGGCACCAAGGACATTTCGCTGGCGGGCCGGATCATTTCGACCTTCCCCGATTTCCTGACGGAAGAGCAGCGCCAGTCCGACGATCTGGCCGAACTGGGCGAACTGGTGAAGACCCCCGACGCCAACGTGATCAAGCTGCCGAACATCTCGGCTTCGGTGCCGCAGCTGGTCGCTGCTGTCGAAGAACTGCAGGGTCAGGGTTACGCCCTGCCGGATTACCCCGAAGAGCCGTCGACCGACGAAGAAAAGGCGATCCGCGCCCGTTATGACGCCATAAAGGGTTCAGCTGTGAACCCGGTTCTGCGCGAAGGCAACTCGGACCGTCGTTCAGCCAGGGCCGTCAAGAACTATGCCCAGAAGAACCCGCATTCGATGGGCAAATGGGCCGCTGACAGCAAGACCAAGGTCAGCTCGATGCCAGGCAATGATTTCTACGCGAACGAGAAATCGGCCACAATCACCGCTGCACAGGCGGGTGACGCCAAGATCGAATTCGTCGGCAAAGACGGTTCGGTCACCGTTCTGAAAGACGGCTGGCCGCTGGAAGAAGGCACTGTTGCCGACGCGACATTCATGTCGGTCAAAGCTCTGTCCGCGTTCCTTGCCGATGCCATCGCGGATACCAAAGCAGACGGCACCATGTTCTCGTTGCACATGAAAGCCACGATGATGAAGGTCTCGGACCCGATCATCTTCGGCTATGCTGTCAAAGCCTGGTTGGCCCCGGTTTTTGACAAGTTCGGCGATGAATTGGCCGCGCTGGGTGTGAACCCGAATTCTGGCATGGGCGACCTGCTGGACCGCGTCAAAGATAATGCCGACATCATGGCTGCAATCGAAGCCGTCGCAGGTGACCGTCCGTCCATGTACATGGTCGACAGCGACAAGGGCATCACCAACCTGCACGTGCCGTCGGACGTTATCATCGACGCTTCGATGCCTGCCGTGATCCGCGCAGGTGGCAAGGGCTGGGACGAAAATGGCGACAAGGGCGACACCAACTGCGTGATCCCCGACCGCTGCTATGCCACGATCTATGACGAATCGATCAACTTCTTCAAAGCCAATGGCGCACTGGATGTGACCACGGCTGGGTCGGTCGCCAACGTCGGTCTGATGGCTCAGAAGGCGGAAGAATACGGATCGCACCCGACCACGTTCCAAGCCCCTGCAGACGGTACCATCCGCGTCGTTCTGGCCAATGGCGAAACGCTGCACAGCCACGACGTCGAAGCCGGTGACATCTGGCGGGCCTGTACCGCCAAAAAAGCCCCGATCCTGAACTGGATCGAGCTTGCTCTTGACCGTCAGCGCCTGACCGGGTCCGAAGCAATCTTCTGGCTGGACGCAAACCGCGCCCATGACGCCGAGTTGATCAAATACGTCACACCCGCGCTTGAGGCGGCTGGCGTTGCAGACAAGTTCCAGATCATGGCCCCGCGCGAAGCCACGGCGCAGTCGCTGAAAACCATCACAGCAGGCAATGACAGCATCGCCATCACGGGCAACGTGCTGCGTGACTATCTGACCGACCTGTTCCCAATCCTGGAACTGGGCACTTCGGCCAAGATGCTGTCTATCGTGAAGCTGATGAACGGTGGCGGTCTGTTTGAAACCGGTGCCGGTGGGTCCGCCCCCAAGCACGTTCAGCAGTTGGTCGAACAAAACCACCTGCGCTGGGATTCAATGGGCGAATTCTGCGCATTGGGCGAGTCGCTGAACTTCCTGGCCGATGCCAAGGGCAACGCCAAGGCCGGTGTTCTGGGCCGCGCCGCCGAGGAAGCAACCCAAGGCATCCTTGACCACAACCGGTCACCGTCGCGAAAAGTGGGAGAGCCTGACAATCGCGACAGCCACTATTGGTTTGCACGCTACTGGGCCGAAGCCTTGGCAGCGCAGTCTGACGATGCCGATCTGGCGGCCCACTTCGCGCCCATCGCGAAAGAACTGGCAGACAAAGAAGCTCAGATCGTGTCAGAACTGGCCGCTGTGCAAGGTCCGGCTACCGATATTGGCGGGTACTATCACCCCAATGCCGACCTCAAGGCCAAAGCGATGCGCCCCAGCGCAACCCTGAACGCCATCTTCGGCTGACATCGACCTACCTAAAACGAAAAAAGCGCCCGGATCACTCCGGGCGCTTTTCTTTTGTCACTAAGCTGGCAGCTTATTCTTCGCTTTGCGCCCGGCGCCCGGTGCCTTTTTGGCGCGGCTCGCCGATGAATTCGATCTTCACCCGGCCACGTTTTTCCAGCAGGCGGACCATACGACGCGCGACGCGCATCTTGTCGGCCTTGACGGCTTCCCATTCTTCCTTGCGCTGTCCGCGCAATTCCTGAACTTCGAACTCTTCGTCGGGACGGTTGTTCTCGGCCTGGAAAATCGCGCGCGCCAGTGTCTGGTACAACGCTGCCTTCTTTGGATCACGCTCAACCTTGTCACCCGTCGGGCGTTCGCCTTCTGCCCGGGCACGAGGGGCACGCTTGCGTTCTTGGGCGGGGGTTTCGTTTTCGTTGTCGGTCATATCATCCACGTTCATATATTTGAGGATTTTGGTTCAATGGCCGGGATTTTGCCGTTTTCTGAGCGAAACACAACCGATCCTTGGGCCGATGGCCAGAAACGGCTACCCAACTGCCCGACAAGATCAAAGTCTGCGCAACGTGAATCGCTGGAAGATTCTGATCTCCGACCGTGCGGGACCCTGTGTTTGCTATGTGTTACGCATACTTGGGCGCAATTTTCGGGTCCGCTTTCCGGCAAAGTACCAAAAACCCCGACCTCATCCGTCTGAATGCGACAAAACCACTCAAACCGGGACCTAGCGAATCGCCCACAGCTTTTTGAACCCGAAGTATGGGTCCTGGTGCTGTCGAAACGGCACCCGATCAGGCCACCACAGTGGTCGTGCCATCCCCGCGCAACGCCGCCTCAAGCAATTCAAGATCGTCCGAACACTTCGTCAGCTGTGTCACCATCCCGGGCGGTACCACAAACGCGTCACCGGCCTGAAGATCGCGCGCAGGCTGGCCTTCGGCCGTCAACGTGACCGACCCTTCCATCACAAACGTAAAGAAGATGTCGGCGTCATGCCGCGTTTTGGGAGGAGTTCCACCGTCAAATCGCGCCACCTGAATGCCAGCCACGCCTTTGGTGCCAACAGCAATGCCCGTGTCCCCGCTGACAAAACCCGGGATCCGGTGCGGCTGCCAGACCGCTTTGGATTTCACGTGATGCACGAACTTCTGCCCGTCCCATTCGCGATCCGGCTCTCCGGTCCCGTTCGGCAAGGTCATGTCGTGGTCGATGGTCGTGACATGTTCTGCCGGAACGCCGATCTCGATCACTTCGATGTCGGGTGAGGCATAGCAAACCCGGTGCCGGATCTGTGGCGGCTGGATCACGCAATCGCCCGCCTCAAGCCGGATCATATCGCCCTGGTCCTCGTACAGCACATCGACCCAGCCCTTGTAACAATAGATCAGCTGAAATCCGACGATGTGATAATGCACCATGTCCGGCACTGGCCCGCCATCGGGAATGCGGATGTGGCTGGCGATAATTGTTCCGCCGAGACGCGAGGGGATCAGGTCGCGGTAATGCATCCCAGCACGCCCGATCACCCAAGGCGCCTCGTCGCGCAGACGGCGCACAACAAATTCATGTTGCGTTGTCGGCATTTCGGCGGTCGGTGTCAGCGGAACAATATTGATGCGAGTGCCATTTGGGGCCGTCAGTTCTGTGGCACCCTCGGCAAAGCCTGCCACATCGTCGGTCAGGATACGCAGCACGCCCGGCGGCACCAACGCGCCCTTTTCGATGCGGATATTCAGACCATGTCCGGAAAAACTGGCCGTCGTCGGATCATCCGCCGGAAAGATCGACTCCATGCGCATCCCTAACGTCTTGGTATAGAACGGCAGATCGTCGCGCAGTTCCTTGGTGGGCAGCAGAACTTCGGCACGAATGTCCTTAGTCTCCATCGGGCAAATCCTTTTGTTCGCTATGTTGGTCAGAGGTGCAGATCACCAGAAACTCCACGCCTTCTGCATCGGCGCTGACATAGGCATGTGGCATGGTCGCATCGAAATAGATCGAGTCACCTGTATCAAGCAGCAAAGGTGCATAAGCAGACGTGTGCAGCACCAAACGGCCACGCTGCACCAGCAGGTATTCTTCACCATCATGGCCAGCCAGCCCGCCGACGTCTTGAACAGTTCTGCCCCGGACGTGGTTCAGGAATGGATGCATTTTTTTGGACCGCAGATCGGTACACAGCAAGGTCGAGCGCAGCCGGTCGGTCTCAAACACGCGCCCCTGCCCCTTTCGCTCGACGCTTCGAATGCCCGAAACATGTTCGGGACCGGCATCGTGAAAGAAGCCGCCAACATCAACGCCAAATAGAACTGACAGGCGAAACAGATGGGGCGCAGAAATGTCGCTGCGACCGGTTTCGATACGCGACATCGTTGCCTCGGACACGCCTGTTTTTGCCGCAACATCGGCAAGCGACATTCCTTTGGATCGCCGCATCTGGCGAAGCTTAGGCCCCATAGCTTGCCCGTCAGGCAAAATCGTTTCGGATGGCGCGGTCATTGGGTCAGGCTAAGTTGTATCTTGCAGATTTGCAAGAACTTGCAGAGATATCCATATTGGGCTTCGATGCACCACTTTCAGGCGCACCGCTGATGTTTCGGGCCAAATGCACAGGTCGCTTGGCAATCGGTCTATGCAAAGCGTATTCAGGAGGTGATGAAACCTGATGAACCCCTTGATCTCGACTCTCTGATCGCTTGCCCGGTCTGTGACCTGTTGCACACGGATGCCGTCATTCCGGTCGGCAGTCAGGCCCGGTGTCATCGCTGTCATACAGTTCTGATGACCCCCCGGTCTCAGGCAATGACGCATATCGTGATGCTGGCCACAACGTCCTTGATCCTGATGGTCGCCGCCGTTTTCTTTCCCTTTCTCGACGTGACGGCAGCCGGGCTGGAACGGCACAGTTCAGTGATGGACACGATCCTGGCGTTTTCGACTGGCCTTTTGATGCCGCTGTCCTTCGCGGTGGCCGCCCTGATCGTGGTTCTGCCAACTCTGCGGTTGGTAGCGATACTGTACACTGTCACCCCGATGGCGATTGCGTACAAACCCTGGCCCCATGCCAAGGCGGCGTTCAGGTTAGCCGAAAGCCTGCAGCCCTGGTCCATGGCCGAAATCTTTATCGTCGGCGTAGCCGTGGCACTGGTGAAAATCGGCGGTTTGGCGACCCTGAAACTTGGCCCGGCCTTCTGGGCCTTCGCGGCGCTGGTCATCGTGACCGCGCTTAAAGACACCTTCATGTGCAAGTTGACTGTATGGAAAACGCTGGAACATCGCAGCCCCCGCTGACCGCGCGTGCGGCTGGTCTGGTTGCCTGCACCCAGTGCGGGCGGGTGCATGACGCCGAAACGGCTGAATGCCGGCGGTGCGGTTCGGTTTTGAAAAGCCGGGATACGACCAGCCTGCAACGGGTGATGGCCTGGTGGGTCGCCGGGCTGATCATGTACATTCCGGCCAATCTGTACCCCATGCTGCGCACCACGACGCTGGGCAAGGATACCAGCAACACAATCGTCGGCGGCGTGATCGAACTGGTCAAACACGGAGACTATGGTGTTGGCGGGATCGTGTTTCTGGCCTCGGTCATTGTCCCGGTCGGCAAATTCTTTGCGATCGCTTATCTGGCCTTTAGCGTGCATCGGCCCGACACGATGCACAACAAGGCCCGCCAGCATCTGTACGAAGTGGTCGAATTCATCGGGCGCTGGTCAATGATGGATGTTTTTGTGGTGGCCATCCTGACAGCACTTGTTCAGTTCAATATCGTCCTGGCGATCCATCCGGGTATTGCCGCGATATGCTTTGCCTTGTCGGTTGCGTTCACGATGCTTTCGGCGCAAAGCTTTGATCCAAGACTGATTTGGGACGCAGACGAGGCCAGCCAGCCATGACGGATCCGGCCGAACCGGCAAAGCTGGACGTGCGTCCGCCCACCACATCCTGGTGGCGTAATCTGTCAGTTGTCTGGCTGGTGCCTATTCTTGCCCTGATCGTCTCGCTTGGGATCGCATGGCGTAGCTATTCGGATCGCGGGGTTCTGATCCACATTTCATTTGCCAACGCTGCTGGTGTGAAAGAGGGTGAAACCACCCTCCACTATCGCGATGTCACCATCGGCCATGTTGAAAAGCTGGCGTTTTCGGACGATCTGGAAAACGTGGTCGTATCCGTCCGTGTAAACACCGAAATCGCGCCCTACCTCGACAGTAGCGCGCAGTTTTGGGTCGTACATCCGGAAGTGACGACCTCGGGTATTTCCGGTCTCTCGACTGTTCTGTCCGGAGTCTACATCGAAGGATCGTGGGACAAAACGCCCGGCGTCGCGCAGACCCATTTCAAAGGTCTCGAAAGTCGCCCGCTTGTCGATCAAAACGACAAGAAAGGCACCTGGATCACCCTGCGCACAACGGATGGCAGCATCATGGCCGCAGGCGCGCCTGTCTTTTATCGCGGCGTAAAAGTCGGCCAGACGCAGGCGCCCACACTTGACCCAACTGGGGCAAGCGTTGAAATCCGCGCCTATATCGCGGCACCGCATGACAAACTGCTGACCACCGCTTCCCGGTTCTGGGACACGTCCGGGTTCAACGTGTCTTTTGGCCCCGAGGGGTTGAAGCTGGACGTCAAAAGCCTGGCTGCACTGATCAATGGCGGGGTCGCCTTCAACACGTTCTTCGCCGGTGGCAAACCCGTCGGTGCCGATCAACAGTTCGATCTGTACAAGGACGAAACGCAGGCGCGGGAAAACGCCATCTCCCGCGCGGCTGACAACATCGTCAAGGTATCAACAATCTTTGAGGGCGGGGCCGCCGGGCTTACCGCAGGCTCTGCCGTCAAGTTCAAGGGGCTCAAGATTGGTGAAGTGGCGGCCATTTCTGCATTCGTAAGCCGAAATAACAAGAAGGTGCAGGTCAATCAGACCGCCATATTGGAAATCGATCCCGACAAACTCGGGTTGAAGCCTGACGCCGGTCTGGATGATGTTCTGAACCTGCTCGACACGGCTGTGGCAAACGGTGTCCGCGCTCAGCTGGACCGGGGCAATTTTCTGGGTACATCGCTTATCGTGGATTTCGTGACAGCCGAAGATCCCAAGCCAGCCAAGATCGACCGGAACGCCGAACCTTATCCCTTGATCCCAAGCGAACCGTCAGACCTGCCGGACATGAACGCATCTGTCGAAGGCGTTTTGGAGCGCGTAAATGCATTGAACATCGAAGGTGTGATCGAACAGGCGATCAGCACGATGCAAAGCATCGAATCCGTCGCAACCGACAGCGACCTGCGCGAAGCGCCCAAAGCCTTTACCGAACTGCTGCGAAATGCCGATGGGTTGATTTCAAGTGATGAGGCAAAAGCCATACCTGGTGATTTGCAGGCCGTGTTGAAGGAAATGCGCGACACGATTCAGGCCATCAAGACTCAAGGAGTCGTTGAAAAACTGGCCACGACACTGGAACAAGCCGACAAGGCGCTTGTCGGGGTCACCGGGGCCTCGGACAAGGTTCCGGCGCTTGTCACTGATCTGCGGGCTTTGGTCGAAAAGGTCGACAAGCTTGAGATCGAAACCCTGATCGGATCGGCCAATACGTTCCTGACCAGCGCCGAAGATGTGATCGGGTCCGAAGACACGCGTGCCCTTCCCGCCGAACTTAAGGCCACACTGGCCGACCTGCGCACCGCGATTGATGACTTCAACACGCAAGGCGCCGTGGCCAAGCTGGTGACGACACTTGAAAGCGCGGACACGGCGCTCGCAAACATTTCTACCGCGTCCAAGGACGTGCCCGGACTTGTCGAAGATCTGCGCGCGGTCGCTGAAAAAGCCCGCAATCTGGATGTCGAAGACCTGATCACCTCGGCCACCGGCCTGGTCAGCAAGGCCGACACGATCCTGGCCGCGCCCGAAGCCAAGGAACTGCCCGCCTCGCTGAACAACACGTTGACCGAAGTGCGGGACATTCTGGCCGAACTGCGCGAAGGCGGAGCCGCAGCAAATGTAAACGCCGCGCTGGCCTCGGCGCGGGACGCTGCCGACAAACTGGTGACCACGCTGGACAGCGCCGACACGACACTGGCCAACGTGTCGACCGCATCCGAGAAAGTTCCGGCCCTGATCGATGACTTCAAGGCCGTGGCCGAAAAAGCCCGTGACCTGAACGTCGAAGAGCTAATCACATCCACAACCGCGCTGGTGGACAGCGCCGACAAGATCCTTGCAACCCAAGACGCCCAGGAACTGCCCGCCGCCCTGAACGACGCCTTGCTTGAACTGCGCTCGATCCTGTCCGAACTGCGCAAAGGCGGCGCCGCCGAAAACGTCAATACGGCGTTGGCCTCGGCCCGCGATGCAGCACAATCGCTGGACAAGGCGATGGCCGGCCTGCCGGAACTGACCAGCCGGTTGGATCAGTTGATCGCCCGCGCCGAAACACTGGTGGCGGCTTATGGTGCGCGATCCGAGTTCAACACGGAAACGCTCCAGATGCTGCGCGAGGTCCGCGCCGCTGCACGCACCGTTTCGTCACTGGCCCGCACGCTTGAACGTAGCCCAAATTCAATTCTGTTCGGAAGGTAACCAGATCATGCTGCCGCGATCCTGGCTTTTTGCCGCCCTCCTCGTTGCTGCGGGATGCGGCGACAATTCCCCCCGTTACCTGCTGGATATGCCGGAACCTTCCGAGCGTGTCAGCGTTCGGGTCTCGTCGATCGAGGTGCGCGAAGTCACCCTTCCAGCCTATGCAGCTGCATCCGAAATCGTGCTACTGCAAGATGATGGTGCGGTGCGACCGGTTCCCAAAGCCGTCTGGGCTGATGATCCGGTACGGTCAGTCACCCAGTCACTGGCCCGAAACCTGGACTCCGCGACAACTGCCACGGCCGCTGCCGAGCCCTGGCCTCTGGACGCACCGGCCCAGGTTCGCATCGACGTGCGAATAGACCGGATGGTCGCCCGCCCCGACGGGAAATTCCAGATGGCAGGACAGTATTCGGTCGCGGCGCCCTATGGGGCAGTGCGGGAAACGATCAATCGTTTTGATATCCAGCAGCCTATGGCCGACCAAACCCCGGGCGCGATTGCACAGGCCAACAGCGATGCCTTGCTGACGCTGGCCGAACAGATCGCGAAAACACTTTCGCGCTGAGTTGCTGCCAGCGAAACGAAAATCGGCGGGCAAAAAAACCCGCCGTGTCCTGTTACGCAAGTATCGCCTGAGCACTTATCGCGTAGTCGCCGTTCAGTTCGGGCAGTTCGGTGTCGATGTCTCGATTTCGCTTGATGTCGCGATAGATCGGTGAGGCATCACGACCCCGTCGATCCGCAACCTCAGCAACAGGCATTTTAGCTTCAAGCCACTCCGCAATCTTGCGACGTTGTTCCAAACGAAGGTGAGAGGAGCGGTTTCCCATTTAGCATCCTCGATTCAAGCTTCTGTTTTGATACAGGATTTGCACTTCGTTTGTGAATCCACCATGTGATCAAAAAGCAAAACTTGGACATGCTCCTCAATCAATGCAACAGTCCCGTCTGGCAGACGCGACCGAGCATTTTGCAGAGATTGACGCGACCCTTGCCCGGCTGAACGCAAAAGCAGGGTCGTTTCTGGCCAGGTGAAGGCGTAGGTGGCTATTCTTCGCCAATCAAATCATCTGGCGACGGCGCGTCATTTGTTTGATCCGTTGTCAGGTTGATCAGCCCGGCAATGCGGGTCTGATACCGGACGGCAACGGTGTATTCTGACCCCAACACGTTCTGAATCACATCGCTCAGCGGTTTTTGGCGCAACTCGGAAGGTAAAAGATCTGCGACCGACCCCAGTGTGTATTGCGATTCAACCGGCAGATCCACGATCAGCCAGATATCCGCAAGCTTGCGACGGGGTTTGACGTTAAGCCGAATGATCTCGATCGACACAGGATCGGCCCATTCCAGAATATGATCGGCCAGAACCGCTTCGTTCCGCTTTTCGCGGTATCTTTCAATCGTTGCAGAGCTAAGCTGCATCAGGATGACCACCATGACAGCAGAAGTCAGCAAAAAGCTCAGGGAAAAGCTGGCGACCCGGCGGGCCTTTTTGACGACACTGCGGAACCCACCGGAAAACATGTACACAAGGCTGGCAGCCAAGATGATTGCCCCAAGGTTGGTGGTAAACAGCAACGCAGCCTCATACGCATCTGCCCATTGACCAAAATACATCAGGATGCCTGCAGCAGACAACGGCGGCACCAGCGAAACGCCAATTGCCGCCCCGGGAAGCAGGCTTATTTCGGCGCGCTGGATCTGGACATAGGCACCCGCCACACCGGCGGCCAGCGCCACGATCAGTTCTTCTATTCCGGGGTCGGTCCGGGCCAACACCTGCCCGGGAATGATCACCCCGCGTGGAATGTCAGCCATGAAAACCAGGAGCCATGCCAGCAAAACGCTGGCGACCGAAGCCAGACACACGATCAGCAAAAGCCTGAATGCTCGCTTCGTGCGTCCAATCACCATGGCCGAGGCGATCCCAAGAATCGGTGCCATCAAAGGCGCGATCAGCATTGCCGCGATCACGACGGCGCCGGAATCGCGCAACAGCCCCATGGTCGACACGATCACGGCCAGCGACAGCAGCATCGTGAAGCGCTTCCAGTAAGCGGTTTTGTCCAGCCCTTCGAAGCGGAGGATATCCTTGGCGATGCTGTATTTTCTGACCGGCATTCACGTCTCCAACCCGCAGGACATCCTGTTATGAAATTCAGACTATTGCGACGTTTGCCAACCGGCAACTGCACAGATCTTCTGCGCGCGAGATTGGCCGGACTCAGGCAAGCCTGTTTGAAAGTGGGCTGGTATCCATCTGGTCGGCAAGGTGGTCGATAAGGCGCAAAGACAGGTGTGCCTTTTGGCTGGCAAAGGCCGGGTCGTCCCACAGGTTTCGGGTTTCGTACGGATCGGCCCGAAGATCGTACAATTCGCCCCAATCCTGACCCTTGTAGCAGGTCAGCCGGTGATCCTTGGTGATCAGCGTTCGAACCCGCGCAGCAGTCGAAAACCCAACCCGTGGCAGCGCGTCGTTGTGTTCTACATACAATTCATCCCGGTGGCTGTCCGCGCCACCGATGCAGGACAGAAAGCTTTGGCCCTGAATGCCGTTGTAGGGCACCAATCCGGCGCGTTCGAGAACCGTGGCCGAAATGTCGAGCGTACTGGCCAGCACTTCGCAAGTCTGGCTTTCCCGCGACGACGGGTCGGACCAGATCATGGGAACGCGTGTGATCGACCGGAACGGAAGCGGGCCTTTCAGCAACATCCCGAAATCGCCAAGATAATCACCATGATCCGAGGTGAAGATAATCACCGTGTTGTCGAACAGGCCGGTCTCTTTCAGCGTCGTGATGATCCGGCCAATCTGATCATCAATCATGGTAATCATGCCCGCCGTCAACGCCATCGCCTCTTTCAGATGCTGCGGGTCGGCACAGAATGATGATTGCTTGGTCTCGGCCCCCAACCCCTGTTCGTGACGCCCATTCAGATACGCCATGCCCTGCGTCGGGTTTTTATGCGCCGAATACGGCAGAGGCAGATCAAAGTCGTCGGGCGAATACATATCCCAGTATTTACCCGGCGGGTTGAACGGATGGTGCGGGTCGGGAAAGGACACAAACGCAAAGAACGGGTCCGTCTGATCGTCTTGAGTGTTCAGATAGTCGATTGCACGATCCGCAATCCAGGTTGTGGGATAAAGTTCCTCGGGGATCGGCGTGCGATAAGCCTGCGGGCAACCATAGGTGTGCGCAACCTCGTTTGCCGGGTCTCGCAAGGCCCGCCAATCCGGGCAAGCCGCACGAAACCACTGTTCATAATGCCCGCCGCATTGGTCACCATGGCCAGTTACCAATTCCACATGTTCGAACCCATAGTACGGTTTCGGAATGTCATATCGGTCGGTGCCGGCATATCTTTCGGGCTGTTCCTTGCCATAATCAGCCCCGTCCGGCTTCCATGCTTCTTCAATCAGGCGGCCTTTGGGTGCCGGCCCGTGAAACGGAGCCACGTCGCTGAACGGTTGATGGTGACTTTTGCCGATCAGGGCCGTGGAATACCCATCTGCCAGCAACACATCTGCGAAGGTATTGGCACGATCCGGTAGCACACAGCCATTATACCGCAGCCCGTTCACGCCCGGCATCCGTCCGGTCATCAGCGCGGCCCGATTTGGCATGCAAACCGGGGACGCCACATGAAAATCGGTGAACTTGGTACCCTGCGCCGCTATGGCGTCAATGTTCGGGGTCTTGACCACCGGGTGCCCCATGCACCCCAACCAATCGGCCCGGTGCTGATCTGTGATGATGAACAGGAAATTCGGTTTCCCGTTCATCCCAGGGCCACTCCTCTGGTCTGCATCCGGCTGAGCAGGATCAACCCGATCCCTGCCGCAGCTGCTGGCAGGAAGATCAGCGGGTTCGAGAACAGGATCAGCACACACAGCGCCAGCCGCAGCGGCCAGTTCCAGGACGCAAGTGCCTGCGCATCATACCGCGCCAGCGCGCTGGCCAGCAGGTAAAGCGCAAGCATCAACCGAAGCAGCAATACGCCAAGGCCGAGCATATCGATCGATCCGTCATACCCCGGCAGATAGGTGATTTGCCCCCCGATCGAATTCGGGTCGATCTGCGCCTGCTCGATCAGCAACAGTTCGGGATACATGGCGAACACGAACGGGATCACGAACATCACGATGCCAGATCGCACCGCAGACAAACCCGTGCGCATCGGATCCTGCTTGGTTATCGATGCCGCCGCAAACGCGGCCAAGGCCACAGGTGGCGTGATGGCACTGGCCACCGCAAAGTAGAAGATGAACATGTTCGCGGTGAAGATCGAAATCCCCAGTCCCGCCAAAACCGGCCCCATCAGCAAGGTCACATTGATATAGGCCGGTACCGCAGGCATCCCCATGCCCAACAGAATGGCCAGCCCCATCGTTGCAGCAAGAGCAAGGAACTGGAACAGGATGGATCCGCCCGAACCCAGGTCGAACCCGCGCAACCACTCCAATACATCCAGCGAGATGAAGCTGGGCAAACCGGTGAACTGAAGGCAGAAATCGATGATCGTGACAGCCAGGAACATCAGATACAGCGTCGAAATCATGACGCCCGCATTCGACAGCGCGTCAATCAGCTTGCGGGGTTTGGCCCGCATTTCGGGATCAAGGAACAACAATCCCATCAGCAGCATAACCGCCCACCAGCCCGCGCTGCCCGCATCGCCCGCACTGTTTTGAACCAGTTGCAGGAACCAGGACAGGCTGTTGATACTACAATTTCCGTCCGTAAACGTACGATCCGCACCGAAAATACCGCCCAGCAGGCCGCACCCGACATCCTGCTTCTTGGTCAGCAAGAGCACCAAGATCAGAAAGATCGGCGCAAAAATCATCGTCAGGTTCAGCCTGTCCTGACGGTCCAGCATCATGTCTTCGGTCAATTCGCCAATCGCCTCGATCCCCTGCTTGCGCGATTGGAACACGACCGACAGGAACAGACAGCCGAAATAGGCAATGGCCGGGATGACGGCCGCGATGATCACCAGACTGTACGGGACACCGGTCAGTGCGGCGAGAATAAAGGCGGCAACCCCCATCACGGGCGGCATGATCGACCCTCCGGACGACGCCGCAGCCTCCATCCCGCCTGCGAATACCTTGGAAAACCCGCGCTTTATCATCATCGGGATGGTCAGAACACCGGTCGACAAAACGTTAACAACAGGCCCGCCCGAGATTGTGCCAAACATGGCCGAGCTGACAATCGCGGCATGGGCCGGGCCACCCCGCAAGTTGCGGGTCCAACGGAAGGCCAGTTTTATCAGTGACTGACCCCCTGCCGAGACGCCAAACAGCGACCCCAGAATCAGGTACGGAAAGATCGTGTTCAGAATAATACTCATGAACCGCCCCAGGTACCCGCTGGAGGTGTTGGTCAAAATGTCATGCACGCGGGGGCGCCCGTCGATCAGCATTCTGGGTTCGCCACCCAGTTTGGTGACCAGGTACTTGTTCAGTTCCTCGGCCCCAAAGAAGTACCACATGCCGACGGTGAAAAACGTATAAGACACGACCAAAATCGCGACCAGAACCAGCGGCAGTCCCCAGACCTTGATGTTATAGGCCAGGAAAATGACGGTCGAAACGCCGACAATTGCGACCAGCCAACCGCCCGTATTGGCGACACAGTTCGGATCATCGACCGTCGTCGGTTCGGGCAGGCCAAACAGTTCGGCCGTCTCGCGCTCGGCCTCCATCGCCTCGGCGATCAGCCGGGCGCGTTCGCCGGTAAACTGGTCAATCAGGCAGATCGATTGCAATTCTACCGTATAGGTCAGCGCAATCGCCATGGCTGCAACGACCAGTGCGATGTCCAGAAACAACCCAAGTTTGCTGCGCAGCGGGCTCCGCCCCGCCCATGTGCGCCAGATCGAATGCTTGAGAGCCACGATCAGCATCATGGTGACGAAAGCCAGCGGATAGAAGTATTCGGGTGTAAACCGCCGGATCTTGAAACTGTCATTGCCGATCAGATCGCGGACAGCCGGTTCAAAACCGGGGATCGACGGCATGGCATTAACCAACCCGACAACGACCAGCACGAAGGCCAAACCATAGAGCAGGCGCGCAGCAAAGCCGCCTTTTAGGGGGATATCGGACATCGGTCGCTTTCGTGAAAGGGGTTTGGCCGGCGCCCCAAGGGCACCGGCCTGTTTTGGTCAGGCCCGATCAGGGTCTGGCGCAATCCGGAACGGTAACACCAGCTTCTTCCCACGCGGCAATGGCACCGGGGTGGTACTTTAGCGGGTTCGGACCACAGGTACTGGACAAGGCCGGATCAAGAACGCCCAGGCCTGCATAGGCCATGAAGGGCGCTTTCTTGGTGATCGCGTCAAAAGCAGCGATCTGACCGGCAGTCAGGGCCTTGGCGGTTTCGAAATCCATGTCCTTGTGGACCAGATCCCCGCCAACTGTCGCGATCGACCGAATGTTGCCGTCGGCATCACCGATGATTTTCAGCCCTTCTTGCGGGGTAATCGCGGACACTTCGAGCGTCATCGGGGCTGAGCCCGGTGCGCGCGAATACTTGGTAAAGCCTTCACCCTCAAACTTGTCCTGCGGGACCCCCCAAAGCGTTACGTTGCCCGCCGACAAGGCGCGGGTAACGCGTGTATCCGGGAAATAGGTTGGAAGAACCATGGCGTCAGCTGCGTTTTCAGTGATGGCCTGGGGCATTTGATCCCAGTTCATCTGAACACCTTCATAGCCCTTGCCATCGTCCAGCCCGGTCGCCAGTTTGATGATCTGACGCGCGTTGCTTAACGCTCCACCACGGGGCGGCCCGTTCAGAACACGCTTGCCTTCGATATCATCCCAGCCTTTCACGGGCGAACTGTCATAGGCATACAACGAGAAAATTCCGAAACGATACGTATACAGGATCCGCACATTATCGATCAGCTTGGCGCCTTCCTCTTTGCCAAGTTTGGCATAGGGACCGGCGCCTTTCGACATCAGGAACGGCAGAATGAACGGAGCGGCAGCAATATCGGTTTTGCCTTCGGCCAGGTTTTGCAGGCTGTTGGTCAGGGTTTGACCTGTTGCCACCTGCAAGTTGGCTGTGCCGCTGGCCGACGCCGTTTCGGCCATGGTCAGGACCATTGTTCCCGGGGCTCCCCCTGCTCCGGCGGTTTCAGCGGTCAGTGTTGCCTGCGCAAAAGACGCTGACGCGTACATCGAGGCCGCAGCAATGCCGAGACCCAACTTGACGATTGGTTTCATGACTCCTCCCTGAATCTGTAATGCAAGCTTGTCGGCAACCAGTTGTGATGTAAAATTGAATAAATCGCCTTAAACATAGAAAAATTCTATCTCTCATGGATCCAAAGCACCTCGCGCAATTCGCAACCATCGTTGAATTGGGCTCTGTCACAAAGGCCGCGCGCAGATTGAACGTCACTCAGCCGACTTTGTCGCGGATCGTGAAAGTGATCGAAGACAGGGTCGGTGGCCCCGTGTTGCGTCGCGGTCGGTATGGGGTCGAACCGACCGCAATCGGGTCTCGCCTTGCGCTTGAGGGGCAGGAAATCCGAAACCGCACAAACCGTGCGAAAAGGGCCGTCAAAGAGTGGAAAGAGGGCTTGAGAGGAGAGTTGCGGATTGGTGTAGGACCGATGCTGGCGTCCACGTTCTTTGGGGACTTTCTGATCGGGCTGCATCGAAAGGATCTTGGATATGCAACAAAGATTCACTCTGAACCGGCGAACCGGCTGATCGATAGCCTGATCAAAGACGACCTTGATCTGGCGCTGCTGCCCTCGCAGATCAACATGCATTCTGACAAACTGATGCAGGAAACCTTTTTTACCGACCGCCTTGCGGTGTACTGCAGCGTCAATGACCCGCTCACCAAACGGTCTTTGGTGACCCCGGAAGACCTTCGCGACAAAACATGGATCTCGACCGCAGCATCATCAGGGCTGATGGGCACCACCGAAGATGTGTTGGATCAGTTGGGCCTGTCTGACGTTCTGCCAGCCTTTGAAATGACCGGCGAGGTGACGTCGGCTGGCCGGTTTCTGGCAGCCACTCAAAGTCTTTGCATCTTTCCGGTCAAACTGTGCGGCTATCTGGGAGACATTTACGGCATCGTGCCGCTGAACATGTCCGTCAAACTTCCAACCCGCGACGTTGCAATCTGGACGCAGCCCGACAAACGCGGAACATTTGAGGTCGACGAATTCATCAACCTCTTGAAAGAGTTCGCCAAGGATGCCGGGCTTACCTGATCAGAGGTCCGGGCCGTCGCGTTTCTTTCGGTTAGCCCAGAATTCCGGGCAATCTCAGCCCATGTTCCTTTGCACAGTCAATCGCCGCTTCATACCCCGCGTCGGCATGACGCCAGACACCGGATGCGGGGTCGTTCCACAAGACCCGCTCCAACCGTTTTGCCGCCTCGGGCGTGCCATCCGCTACGATGACAACGCCGGAATGCTGCGAAAACCCCATTCCGACGCCACCACCATGATGCAGCGACACCCAGGTCGCGCCACTGGCCGTGTTGATCAACGCGTTTAGCAGCGGCCAGTCGCTAACGGCGTCCGACCCGTCTTTCATTGCTTCAGTTTCACGGTTGGGCGACGCGACCGACCCCGCATCCAGATGATCGCGGCCGATAACGATTGGGGCCTTCAGCTCGCCACTGGCAACCATTTCGTTGAACATCAGACCCGCCCTGTGACGATCACCCAGACCGATCCAGCAGATACGGGCGGGCAGACCCTGAAAGCTGATCCTCTCGCGCGCCATATCGAGCCAGTTGTGCAGATGCGTGTTCTCCGGAAACAGCTTTTTCATCGCCGCGTCCGTCTTATAGATATCTTCCGGATCGCCCGACAACGCACACCAGCGGAACGGGCCAATCCCTCGACAAAACAGCGGTCGGATATAGGCCGGTACAAAACCCGGGAAGGCAAAGGCGTTTTCCAGCCCTTCTTCCAGCGCTACCTGCCTGATGTTGTTGCCATAATCCAACACCGGCACGCCTGCGTTCCAGAAATCAACCATCGCCGCGACATGGATCTTCATCGACGCACGTGCGGCCTTTTCCACCGCTTTAGGATCGGTTTCCCGTTGATCGCGCCATTGCGCCATGGACCAGCCCTGCGGCAGATATCCGTTTGTCGGATCGTGCGCGCTGGTTTGATCGGTGACGATATCGGGGCGCACGCCACGGGCATAGATTTCAGGGAAGATGTCTGCCGCATTGCCCAGAAGCCCGACAGATTTCGCCTCGCCCGCTTTGGTCCAGCGGTCGATCATCGCCAAAGCGTCATCAAGGGTTTCGGCCTTTTCGTCCAGATATCCGGTGCGAAGACGGAAATCGATGGACTCAGGATTGCATTCGACCGCCAGACAGCACGCCCCGGCAAAGGCCGCCGCAAGCGGTTGGGCGCCGCCCATACCACCCAGCCCGCCCGTCAGGATCCACCGGCCCTTGAGGTCGCCGTCATAGTGCTGACGACCGGCTTCGGCGAAGGTTTCATAGGTACCCTGAACGATCCCCTGCGTACCGATATAGATCCATGATCCGGCCGTCATCTGGCCGTACATTGCCAGCCCTTTGCGGTCGAGTTCGTTGAAATGATCCCAGGTCGCCCAGTGCGGCACCAGATTGGAATTGGCGATCAGCACGCGCGGTGCGTCGGTATGGGTCTTGATGATGGCGATGGGTTTGCCGGATTGAACGATCAGCGTTTCGTCGTCTTCAAGGTCCTTCAACCCGGCCACGATCCGGTCGAAGTCATCCCATGTCCGCGCCGCGCGCCCGATCCCGCCATAGACCACCAGTTCGTGCGGGTTTTCGGCCACGTCCGGATGCAGGTTGTTCATCAGCATCCGCAGGGGCGCTTCGGTCAGCCAGCTTTTGGCGTTCAGCTTGGTTCCGGTGGGTGGAAAAACATCGCGGGTGTTCTTGCGGGGATCGCTCATGCGGGTCTCCAGTCGGACAGAGTTTCGAGGATAGTTTTGAGGTGTGTGCGCAAGGCGTAGGCCTTGTCTGGGTCCATAGTCCAAGGCGCTGTTTCGGCGCTGAGGTACGTCGATTGTGCCAACTCCATCTGGATCGCATGGACCCCTTGATCTGGCCGCCCATAGTGACGCGTTGTCCAGCCGCCGCGAAAACGGCCGTTCAAGACCGTGGTATATCCGCTGGCTTTGCTGCACGTTTCAAAAACAGCATCTTCGATGGACGGCGGGCATGTGGTGCCGCCATTGGTCCCGATGTTCAAATCGGGCAGTTTGCCGTCAAAAAGGTACGAAATCCGCGACCTGATCGAGTGGCAATCGTACAGAATGGCAAACCCGTGCCGTGTCTTCACCCGTTCCAGTTCAGCGGCAAGGGTGTCGTGATAAGGTGCGTGGTAGGTCAGCCGCCGACGCTCGACGTCTTCAGGATCGGGTTCAAAGCCGGGCCGGTAAATCGGCTGTCCTTCAAAGTCGGTCAGCGGACACAGCCCGGTCGTGTTCTGCCCGGGGTACAGGCTGGCACCGGATGGGTCCCTGTTCACGTCGATCACATAGCGATGAATAGGCGTACGCACCGTGGTCATGCCCGGTACAAGGTCAGCATACAGGTCGTGGATGTGCCAGTCGGTATCGGCCAACGCCTGCCCGGTGTCGTTCAACCCTGCCAAGCAGTCGGCGGGTACGTCGGTTCCGGTATGGGGAAGGCCCAGAACAACCGGGCTGTCGCCCCGGACAACCTGCAAAGCGGTCATAGCGACAACTCCAACCCGGCCGCCGACGCAAGCGCATCATCGCGCATCAGTTTAGCTGCGGTTTCGATGTCACCAGCCAGATAGCGATCTTCGGCCAGCGAGGGAACCTGGGCGCGCAGCGCTTTGACAGCCGCCTGAAGCCGGTCTGACGTTACCAGAGGCGCGCGCGCTTCGATGCCTTGTGCGGCACAGATCGCTTCGACGCCAAGGATCACGGCCAGATTGGCATTCATCCGTCCCAGCCTGCGGGCGGCGTGGGCGGCCATGCTGACGTGATCTTCCTGATTGGCCGAGGTCGGGGTGGAATCGGTGGAACAGGGATTGGCCAGATGCTTGTTTTCGCTCATCAAAGCAGCTGTAGTCACTTCGGCGATCATCAGGCCCGAATTCAGGCCCGGTTCGGGCGTCAGGAACGGCGGCAGGTCGAAGCTGAGCGTCGGGTCGACCATCAAGGCGACACGGCGTTGGGCAATGGCACCGATTTCTGCAAGGGCCAGCGCGATCTGGTCGGCGGCAAAAGCAACCGGTTCGGCGTGAAAATTGCCGCCAGACAGGATGTGCCCGCCTTGCGCGATAACCAAAGGGTTGTCCGTGACAGCATTTGCCTCGACCTCCAACGTGCCAGCCACAAAGCGTAACAGATCCATCGCCGCGCCAACGACCTGAGGCTGACAGCGAATGCAATACGGATCCTGGACGCGTGTATCGTCATCACGATGGCTTTCCCGGATTTCGCTGCCCTGCATCAGGGTCGACATCGCGCCCGCAACATCGATCTGCCCGCGATGGCCGCGTAAGGCGTGGATCTCGGGACGCAGCGGTGCGGTTGATCCCATGATCGCATCCGTCGAAAGCGCCGCAGTCACCACACACCCACGCGCCAGTTGCCAGGCGTCGTACAGGCCGGTCAGGGCGCAGGCGGTTGAAAACTGGGTGCCGTTGATTAGCGCCAGCCCTTCTTTTGGGCCAAGCACAACAGGCTCTAACCCGGCTTGCAACAGCGCCTCGGCTCCGGCAAGGGTCTTGCCATTGAACGTCGCGCTGCCCGACCCGATCATCACCGCTGCCATATGGGCCAGCGGCGCCAGATCGCCGGATGCACCAACAGATCCTTGCGACGGGATCACCGGGGTCACGCCCCGTTCCAGCATGTCTTCGATCTGGGTGCAGATCTCCCACCTTACACCAGAAGCGCCCCGACCCAGAGACAACAGTTTGAGGACCATCATCAACCGCACGGTCGGGTCATCCAAAGGATCGCCCACGCCGCAGCAATGGCTGAGGATCAGGTTGCGTTGCAACGTTTCCGTGTCGTGCGCCGGGATGCGGACCGAAGCAAGTTTGCCGAAGCCGGTGTTCACCCCATAGACCGGCACGTCGCCATTTGCTGCCGCCTTCACGACATCGGCGGCGGCCTGAACGGAGGGCATGACGGATCGGTCCAGCATCGCCGCTTCGCCCGTGCGCCAGATGCGTTCAAGGGTGGCAACATCGGTGCTGCCAGGGATCAGAGTGACGGTCATGCCTGACCTCCAAAGATGCGTTTGTGCAGCGGATTGACGCCAATCCGATAAGACAGTTCCGCCGGGTCCGAGACATCCCAGACCGCAAGATCAGCCCGTTTGCCCGGGGCAATCACACCACAATCGGTCAGACCCAAAGCGCGGGCGGCGTTTCGCGTTGTGCCTGCCAGCGCCTCGGCGGGGGTGAGACCAAACAAGGTGCAAGCCATGTTCATCGCCAGCAGCAGCGAGCCCATCGGCGACGATCCCGGGTTCCAGTCGGTGGCGACCGCCATCGGCACGTTATGCGTTCGAAAGGCGTTAACCGGAGGCGCCTGCGTTTCGCGCAGTGTGTAAAACGCCCCGGGCAGCAAAACGGCGACAGACCCGGCATCAGCCAAGGCGCGGGCATCCTGTTCAGTTGCGTATTCGACATGGTCCACCGATTGCGCGCAATACCGGGCGGCAAGCGCCGTGCCGCCAATGTTTGACAATTGCTCGGCATGAAGCTTGATCGGAAGGCCCAGCGCCTTTGCCGTGTCAAACACGCGGGCGATCTGATCGGTCGAGAACGCAATCCCTTCGCAGAACCCGTCTACAGCGTCCACCAGCCCCCCGGCATGCGCGGCCTTGAGTGCGGGGATGCAAACGGTGTCGATATAGTCGTCAGCATCCATTCCTGCCGGAACGGCATGGGCGCCAAGGAAGCTTGTCACCACCCGCACCTGTCGTTGTTGTCCAACCTGACGCGCGACACGCAGCATCCTGAGTTCGGTATCGATGTCGAGCCCGTAACCCGATTTGATTTCGATGGTCGAAACGCCTTCGGCAATCAGGGTATCCGCACGGCGCAGCGCATGGTGCAGCAGATCGGCGTCGCTGGCAGCGCGCGTTGCCGACACCGTCGAAACGATACCGCCGCCGGCCTTTGCGATTTCCTGATAACTTGCGCCTTCGAGCCGCATCTCGAATTCGCGGGCGCGGTGGCCGCCGTGAACGATATGTGTGTGGCAATCGATCAAAGCTGGCGTAATCAAACGTCCCGCACAGGGTATTTGATGCGCGTCAGCATAGTCGGGCGGACAGTCGGCCACTGCGCCAACCCAAAGAATACGGTCTTGGCTGATGACGATCCCGGCATCATGGATCACGCCATAGCCACCAGACTTGGAATCCATCGTAGCAACCGTTGCGTCGGTAAGAAGCGTCAGATCCGACATTGCGTTTCCTTGATTAAGCTGCAGTTTAAAACTATTATGTACATACTTATTTTGTCAATCGGGAAGACGGCCATGCAAATCCTTCACGCGCAACAGGCGCTTACCGCGGCCGGATGGCAGGATGACATCACGATTTCGATTGGTTCGGACGGACGAATCGCGGCCATCGGACCGATTGACCAACCCCCGGATACCCGTGTTGATCTGGTGCTTCCGGCCCCGGTGAACTTGCACAGCCACAGCTTTCAGCGTGCCATGGCCGGACTGACCGAACGGCGCGGAGACGATCCGACAGATTCGTTCTGGACATGGCGTAAACTGATGTACCGGTTTCTGGACCAGTTGACGCCTGACCACGTTGAAGCAATCGCAGCCATGGTTTTTGTAGAGATGTTGGAAGCCGGATACGGTGCTGTCGGCGAATTTCATTACCTTCACCATGGCCCCGGTGGCGTGGCTTACGACAATCCGGCCGAACTGGCGGCCCGTGTTGCCACTGCGGCTGGGCAGGCCGGAATTGGTCTGACATTACTTCCGGTTCTGTATCATCAGGGCGGGTGCGACGGGCGTGCACTGGGCGGCGGACAACAGAGGTTTGGCAATGGTCCAGAGGCCTATGCGCGTTTGCATGACGCCTCGGCCCGGATCATATCGGACGGTCCGTCGGATTGGACCATTGGCGTGGCACCACATTCGCTGCGCGCGGTATCACCGGCGGCGCTGTCCGATGTGGTTGAAATGGGTGCAAACGGCCCGATTCACATGCATCTGGCCGAACAGATCGCCGAGGTCGAAGACGTGCAGGCCCATCTGGGTGCGCGCCCGGCAGGCTGGCTTTTGAGCAACCATGACGTTGACGACCGCTGGTGCCTGATCCATGCAACCCAAATGACACCGCAAGAAACAGCGGATCTGGCGAAGAGTGGCGCGGTGGTTGGCCTGTGCCCAATCACAGAATCAAATCTGGGCGACGGGATCTTTAATGGCACTGCGTATCTGTCTAAAGGCGGGTCATTTGGCGTCGGGTCAGATTCAAATGTGCATATCGGGCTGTTCGAAGAACTGGCCACGCTGGAGTATTCTCAACGCCTGCGGGATCGCAGCCGTGCGGCGATGGCACTGCCCGGCAAGTCGGTTGGCCGCACCCTGTTCGATCGCTTAGCCCATGGTGGGTCGCAAGCTGCCGGGCGCGACTCGGGCACGCTTGCCGTCGGGCAACTGGCGGATATCGTTGGGCTGTCGACCAACAACCCGTGGGTCTGCGGACGGAGGGGCGACACCGCGCTCGACAGCCTGATCTTTGCAGGCCACGGGCGAGACTGCATCACTGACGTTTGGAGCGCCGGACGTCATGTTGTGCAGGATGGCCGACACCTGAAACGCGACGCCGTGGAACGCGCATTCATGGCAACGATGGCCGACCTTTCAGGGGATCTGTGACATGGCAAATCGTTTGACGTGGAAAATTGTCCGCGACGCCATCCATCAGCAGATCCTTGACGGTACTTTGATGGCCGGAGACAAGCTGCCCCGCGACGAAGACATCGCCCGCGATATGGGGTGCGCACGCAGTACCGTGCAGCGCGCCATGCAAGATCTGTCTGACAGCGGAATCCTGGAACGCCGCCGCAAGGGCGGAACCCGGGTGCGCGCCGAACCGGTCACACGCGCCACGTTGGATATCCCCGTGATCCGCAACGAGGTCGAAAACAGCGGCCGGAAATACGGCTATCACCTGATCCGGCGGGAAGTGGCAACGCCACCACCATCGGTGCTTGCCGGTCTGGGGCTGGGGTCGTCTGCCAGACTGCTCAGGGTCGAAGCGCTGCATCTTGCTGACAATCGGCCCTTCGTGTTCGAAGATCGCTGGGTCAGCATCGATACTGTGCCTGAGATCATGGATATCGACCTGTCCCGCGAAAACGCCAATGAATGGCTGGTTCATAATCGTCCGTGGAGCCGCTGCGACCTGCGGGTCTATGCCGAAAAAGCAGATGCGCGCATTGCCGAGGTGATGGAGATTCCCGTGGGCGAAGCATTGCTGGTGATTGACCGGACCACCTGGGCGGGGCTGAAACCGATCACCACCGTCGGGGCCACGACGGCGCCGGGATATCAGCTTTTGACGCAGATCTGAGTGTCGCTGCCCGATTTGGTGTCTTGCCACGCGTGCTGATGGCGCGAAGGATTATCGCCTTTCAGACATGCAATCGTCGGAATTGAGCGGTTTTGGCCTTCATTTGCCCCTAATATCGCCGCAGAAATTAATCACAGTCAGCTATCACTCCTTCGGATCACGGGGCGGCCAGATTGCGAACACTGGCCGCCTCGTTTCCATTTGCGGGGTACGGACGCAGAGTTGAGTTTGCCGGGCAAAGCGCCTATCTCGACTGCACGTCCCGAAATACCGCAACCGGCAAAGGAAACTCCGTTGGCGAACCACCTTTATGAGAATGATTTGCCCGATGGGCTGGACCTTGGCCCTGTGGTGGCTATCGATTGCGAAACCATGGGGTTGAACCCGCATCGTGACCGGTTGTGCGTGATCCAGATGTCGGGCGGGGATGGCAACGCGCATATCGTGCAGGTGGCCAAGGGCAGCACCGAGGCGCCGAACCTGTGTGCGATGCTGGAAAACCCGGATGTCCTGAAATTGTTCCATTTTGGACGCTTCGATATTGCCGCTTTGTACAATACGTACGGTGCGCTGACCGCGCCGGTTTATTGTACAAAAATCGCCAGCCGACTGGTGCGCACCTATACGGATCGGCACGGATTGAAGAACCTGACCTCGGAACTGATCGGTGTGGATATTTCGAAGCAACAGCAGATGAGCGACTGGGGTGCGGAAAAGCTGACCAACGCGCAGCTGGAGTATGCAGCGTCGGATGTTTTGTATCTGCACCAGTTGCGCGAAAAGCTGAACGAACGGCTGGCGCGTGAAGGGCGGACCGAGATGGCGCAGGCCTGTTTCGACTTCCTGCCGATGCGGGCCAAACTTGATCTGGCCGGTTGGCCCGAAACCGACATCTTTGCGCATTCATGAGCGGATCATTTCAGGATATCGCCCGCCGCGTGATCGCGGTCGAAGTGGACGGGTTGCGGCAATTGTCGGACGGGCTGGATGACAGCTTTGACCGCGCGGTTGACACCCTGCTGAACGCAACGGGTCGTGTGATCATCAGCGGAATGGGCAAATCGGGCCATATCGCGCGCAAGATGGCAGCGACCTTTGCCAGCACCGGAACACCGGCGCATTTCGTGCACCCCGCCGAGGCCAGCCATGGCGATCTGGGAATGATGGCACAGGGCGACGTGGCACTGGTTTTGTCGAATTCCGGCGAAACACCTGAACTGGCCGATTTGGTCGCCTATACCCGCCGCTTTGGCATTCCGCTGATCGGCGTCGCAAGCCGCAAGTCTTCGACCCTGATCCGCCAATCCGATGTCGGACTTATCCTGCCGCAAGCCGAAGAGGCCTGTGGGTCAGGCATTGTCCCGACCACGTCGACGACGATGACGCTGGCGCTGGGTGACGCCCTGGCCGTGGCCCTGATGGAACATCGGGCCTTTACCCCCGAGAACTTTCGCCAGTTCCATCCCGGCGGCAAGCTGGGCGCCCGCCTGAGCAAGGTGCGCGATCTGATGCACACTGGCGACGCGCTGCCGTTGCTGACATCTGACACTCAAATGACGGATGCCTTGATCGAAATCTCGAAAAAGGGGTTTGGTGTTGCGGGCGTCACGAATGCTGATGGACATCTGGCCGGGATCATCACCGATGGTGACCTGCGTCGCCATATGGCCGATTTGCTAAGCCACAAAGCTGCTGACGTGATGACAGCCGATCCGACAACCATTGGCCCCGAGGCGCTGGCCGAAGAGGCGGTGGCGATCATGAACCAGCGCAAGATCACCTGTTTGTTTGTGGTCGATCCCGCCGGGCCGGCAGTTGCGCAGGGTCTGTTGCATATCCACGATTGCCTGCGCGTCGGGCTGGGCTGAGGGGGACACGCCAAAGTGGACCGCTATTCGCGCACCGTGGCCATTCTGAAGGTCTTTCTTCCGTTGGCGGCGCTTGCGATCCTGTCCACCTTGTTCCTGTTGTCGCGCAGCAAAACACCCACCGCGACCATTCCCTTTGCCGAGAACGAAGTCGAATCCCGCATGGCGGGGCAGCAGATCACTGGCCCACATTTTTCCGGGGTTACGGCATCGGGCGACGAAATCTTGATTTCGGCCCAGACGGCGTCACCCGGCGTACCAGGCGAACCGGCGCATGCCGAATGGCTGAATGCCCGCATCACGACCAAGGACGGCATTCAGATTGTCCTGACCTCGGACACCGGCACGGTTGCGATGGACAAGGATGTTGTCACCTTCGAAGGCAATGTCGTGATCGTGTCGACAAATGGCTATGAAATCACCACGGATACCCTGAACGCATCGCTGAGTGTGGTCGCCGGATCGACGCCGGGCAGGATCGATGGAACCAGCCCCATGGGTCACTTTACGGCCGGAAACATGGAGCTTCGGTCAGAAAATGAAGACGGTCCGCTCCATTTACTTTTCAAGAACGGTGTCAAGCTGGTATACGAGCCGCAAAGACCGGAATGATATCATGTTAATTTTTCGCACTCTCATAATCTGCGTGCCACTTTTGCTGGCCGGAATTGTGGCCAGCGCACAGGGTGCGAACGTCGCGTTTGGGTCGATCAAGGCCGATCCATCGCTGCCTGTGGAAGTCACAGCCGACAATCTGGATGTTAATCAGGCGAGCGGATCCGCCGAATTTGTCGGAAATGTTCTGGTCGGTCAGGGCGAGATGCGCCTGTCAGCCAACCGCGTGCTTGTCATCTATAATCAGGACGTTGGCGGTATCGACCGTCTGGAAGCCACCGGGGACGTCGTGCTGGTCAGTGGACCGGACGCGGCCGAGGCGCAGCGCGCCGATTACACGATTGATACCGGCGTTGTGGTCATGACGGGCGATGTTCTGTTGACACAGGGCCCCAATGCGCTGACGTCTGAACGCATGGTCGTGAACCTGACCGATGGCACGGCGCAAATGACCGGGCGGGTCAAGACCATCATCAATCCGGACAGCCAGAACTGATGGCCAAACCTGACCTGAAGATCGCCGAAGGCTCGGCCGGGCTGAAAATCGAACGCCTGCGGAAATCGTATCGCAAGCGCGTTGTGATCCGCGACGTTACCATGGAGCTTGCCAGGGGCGAGGTTGTTGCACTGCTTGGACCGAACGGATCCGGCAAGACCACCAGTTTTTATGCCATCGCGGGTCTTATTTTCCCCGAGGCCGGCACCGTTACGCTGGATGGGCAGAACGTAACCACCCTGCCCATGTATCGACGTGCCCGGATGGGAATCGGATATCTGCCGCAGGAAATGTCGATCTTTCGGGGTCTGAGCGTCGAAGACAACATTCTTGCCGTTCTCGATATCTCGCAAAGCGATCCGCACAAGCGCCGCGAACGGCTGGAAGAGTTGCTGTCTGATTTCTCGATTGAACATCTGCGCCGTGCGCCGGCGCTGGCGTTGTCGGGCGGTGAGCGGCGCCGGGTCGAAATTGCGCGCTGTCTGGCTGCTGAACCGAATTACCTGTTGCTGGACGAACCTTTTGCGGGGGTCGATCCGATTTCGGTCGGCGATATCCGCCATCTGGTGGCCGATCTGAAAAAACGCGGCATCGGCGTTCTGATCACCGACCATAACGTGCGCGAGACGCTCGAAATTGTCGATCGGGCCTATATTTTGCACGACGGTCAGGTGCTGATGTCGGGCACACCCAGCGAGGTGGTCGAGAACGAAAATGTCCGCCGTGTGTATCTGGGCGATAATTTCCGCATTTCGTAAACTGCGTCAATTTTTTGGAAACCTGTTGTGCGGCATCATGCCTGAACAGACGCTTTCGGTTGACACCGACGGCCCGCTTCGCCTCAAATGGTTCTATGGCTCGCACGCGTTTCGATGCAGTTCCTGGTCCGGCCTTCAATGAAGGGCGAAGAACTATTGAACACATGCCAAGGCCAGTTTCCAAAACCCGATGCAGTTAACGCAGGCCAGTCACCACTGGCGGGATTTCGGGTGAATAATGTGAAGGAGAACATATGCGTTATCAGATAACCGGAAAGCAGATCGACATCGGCAACGCCCTGCAGGTGCATGTTGAGACCGAGCTGAGCGAGGTCGTGAAGAAATACGCCGAACGACCAACCGACGCCAATGTCATCTTTTCGCGCTCGGCACACGAATATGTGTGCGAAGCAACGGTTCACCTGTCGACCGGGCTGACCGCGACTGCGAAGGCCCATGCAAACGAAATCTATGCTGCTTTCGATGCGTGCAGCGCCAAAATGGAAAAACAGCTGCGCCGGTACAAGCGTCGGTTGAAGGACCATCACCGCGAACGTGCAGAACCGGTTGAACTTTACGGAGCGCCCTCGTATATCCTCGCCGCGGAGGCGCAATCCGAGGACGCAGAGCCCGAATCGCTGCAGCCCATTATCGTGGCCGAGATGGAAACCAAGATCCAGTCGCTGTCGGTCGGTGAAGCCGTGATGCAAATGGAATTAGCAGGAGCCCCGGTGCTGGTGTTCCGGAACGAAGGCAAGGACGGATTGAACGTCGTGTATCGCCGCGAAGACGGCAACATTGGCTGGATCGATCCGTAACTGATATCAATCTTTCGGTGCCCCTGCTAAAGGGGCACCAAAGCGGAGCAAGCAACAATGGATCTGTCTAGTATCCTCAAACCTGAGGCGGTTAAGGTTTTGTCTGCCGCATCAAGTAAAAAGCGCCTGTTCCAGGAAATTGGAGAGGTCGCGGCCAGTGCCTATGGCATGGATGCCCAGGCCACAGTCGAGGCTTTGCTTGACCGCGAAAGCCTTGGCCCGACCGGCGTTGGGCACGGCGTGGCATTGCCGCACGCGCGGATGCCGGGCCTGACTGGCGTAGTCGGATCGTTCCTGATCATGGAAAAGCCCATTGATTTTGATTCGGTTGATCGTCAGCCGGTCGACATCGCGTTTGCGCTGTTTGCGCCAGAAGATGCAGGCGTAGAACACCTGAAGGCGCTGGCGCTGGTATCGCGCACCCTGCGCGATGCAACCATGTGCGCCAAGCTAAGGGCCAATCCGGACCCAACCACGCTGTATGCCATTCTGACCGAAGCGCAGTCCGTGGCCGCCTAGGCCGACTGCCAGGGCCCGAACCCGAACATCATATAGTCACGTTGATAGATGTCAGCGGCCAGCTTTTCGAGCTGGTCGTCATAAATCTCGTGCAGTTCATAAGGCGTATCCGGCGCGGCTGTTTCGGGTACGGAAATGCCATCGCGACCGATCGCATTTGCGATGATGGGCAGCATGGTTTCAAGCTCGGACTCGCGTATCACAAAATCGGGCGGCGCGAAGTCGCCAAATCCGCTCATCGCTTGTGACTGGGTGCCCCAACTGGGTTCGACCCGAATGCCGGTCTGGCCAGCCAGATTGACCCTGACAAATTCCAGAAACCCCTCAAACGCGGCCCGATGGTCTGTCAGCGTGTACCTGTCATCTGGCTCGTCCTTCGGAATCGGAACTTTGAACTGCTTGCGCAGTTTTTCCCGGATCTGCTTGTAGCTGCCCGCTTTCATGCCCAGAATTTTGGAGCAAAACACCGCATGCGCCCGCGCCAAGGGATGACGCAGGACGGTAAAGCTGCGGTGGCCCGGGTTTTCGCGCTTCCATTTGCGCAGCTGTTTCTGGTTCAAACCGCTTTCCAGAGCGTCGGGGTCGACCCCATCAAGCGCTGCCATCCATTGCACGACTTCGGTTTCCGGCCCGCCACGTATCGGCAGGTACAACAGCGGAGCCTGTGCCGCCACAACATAGCTGGGCACGACAGGCCCGCGGCGCGGTTCGAAATTCGGGGTGCGCGACAGGTTGAAACGATCCAGCCCGCTCAGCGAACTGAGCATTTCGTCAGGATTGCGAACCTTGGCCGTGATCGGGCGCGGGTTCTGTGGTTTCAGGCTTTTGTCGAGCGAATCCAGTTGGGTCTCAAGCTCAAGCCAGTCGGCCAACCCGTTCATGACGGCCAGATCCTGAAGGTCTTCGTACGCCAGGTAAAAGGCGGTCTGGCCCAGTTTCTGCAGTTGGTTCAGCAACAGAACCTGAAAGTCCTGCAACGCTTCGACATGGCGTGTGAATTCTTCCGGCTCGAACTTGACCTGCGCGTCGCGGCGGCGTTTCACATCAGTCAGCTTCCACTGCCCGGTTTCCTGCGCGATCTTCCACGACACATAGCTTTCCAGCGGATTGCGCGTCAGGATGATCTTGGCGCAGCGCCGGTCTTTCAGGGCGATGTCCAGAACGCGCGGATCATGATCGTGGAAATACCGGAACCCGGCCATTTCACCCGGATTGTCCCGGATGGCACCGATCAGCCTGAGCGGATCGGCGTCGCGCATGGCTTGGGTTATGCCAAGGATTTCGGTTTTGTTCGGGTACCCGATAAAGTGCGGGTTGAACGCTTCGCCATAGCAATGGACGCCGCTCATGGCATTCAGGTTCGTCTCCAGGAAGTTGGAGCCGGTCCGCATTTCAGCGAAAATGATGTAATAGTCGAAAGATGCTGTCATTCGGCCTTATCGCACAAGATAGGGTTTACGGGCAGGCCGAAGAACATCCGACGCCCCCGGTTCCACCGGAAAATCGCCCATCAAGTACGGGTGCATTCCCTGATTTTTGAGGTTTTGCAGAAACTGGCCGAACCCGACCAGATCCACCATGGTGGGCGCTTCGGCAAGGTGTCGCGGATGCACCGGGCCGATCTCATCGATGATGGTCTGGATAGGTTCCATGGGTGACTCGACGAATTCGGCCATCGTCCATATCCGAACGCGGGCCTTGGTATGGGTCGAACGCAGGACGTCGAGGAATTCGCTTTCGATCTTTTGCAGGTCTGCCGCTTCGGCCCTGAGATCGGCGAAGTTTCGGTTTGACCGGAACAGCGGAACGGCCCAGGCGCCCGTGATCACCGAAATCTGTGCGTTGGGATCGCACGACAGGAACCAGTTGATGTCCTGGTTATCGGCTGGGCCATGCTGGAAACACTGGCGTTCACCACGTGTGTTCCAGATCAGGTTGCTCAGAAAGGCGCGCGGAACATAGTCGCGCGAAATTGCGCTGTCGCTTAGCGCGCCATTGATCAGCGTCTGCCCGCCTTCGAGTTCGACCCTGTCAGGCGCGAACAAGTGGCCGTGCACCCGTGTGCCGGTGGTCTTTTTCAACCAGGTTTCAAAGTCTTCGAACAGTTCCGTAAATCCCTGGAACATCGAATAAGGATTCGACGTCACGCCGTTTTCCCAACCGGGGTTGGGCCACCGGCTTTGCATGAACAACCCCGCCCGACCGCGGGTTCGACGTTCGACCGCCTTGGCAAAGATCCGGTCGATCTTGCCCGGGTTCGGTTCGGTCCTTTTCATCGCGCCCGAGCCGTCGGTCAGGAACACGTCATACAGCCGGTTGGCGCGCGGCCAGATCTTGCGGGCAACGAAACAATCGGACCGGCGCAAAAGTTGCATGTGGTCGTCATAGAAAATATGTGGCTTGCCCTGAAAATCGAACTTCGAGAGCGTCAGAGACCGGCTTTCGATCTTGCGCGAATACAGCCGTGCCAGAGTCTGATAAAAGCTTTCGTCCGGTATCCAGACCCGGCTGAAGTACCGATCATACGTCTTTCGTTGCGGATCTTGCAGAATGGCTGACAGGGTCTGACGGGTCAGGCACCACCATTGCGACCCCATATGAGGCACCAACCCGTTCGGGATCGTTCGCTTTAACCCCAGACGCCGTTGCAGGGCGACATACTGGTCGAACATAAAGCGGTTCTTCTTCCACGAAAACGGGAACCGCATGGTGAACCGTTCACTGTCCAGACCGCCAACCGTCCAGGGCACATCCGCCGTGGTCGCGCTTTCGATGAAATCGGTTTGCGGACGGGCGGCGAGGTAATCGATCAACTCTTGCACCGGACGCAGGGGCAGGCACGACCCTGAGGCGAGATACACATGGCGCACGTCCGGAAAGCTTTCCAACATCATCTCGGACGCCGATTGCGATGCCTTGACGATTCCCCATGTGCCCCATTCGCAGCGATGGCGCCGGCTGAACAGGATTTGTGGGTCGTCTGCAACGGTCGCTTGAAACGCCTTGAAAACCTTGCGTGGTACATTTCGGTCAACGTGAATAACCACCGGGCAACCTGACGCCCGCCAGTGGCGTGCCACCTGTTCGGCGCGGTTCAGAGCGGTATGGACCAGCATGACAATTCCAACTGTCATGCCCAGTTGCCTTTGGACATCAGCCCCAGAATCTCAAGCTGTCGCCAGTTGATGTATTTTTCCGACCATTTGCACCACAGTTCGGGATCGTCCCGCAGGCTGTCGGCATAGGCCTTGTATTCGACGGAGGCAGCATAATGCTGCCCGCGTTCCAGTTCTTCGGCAGCCTTGGCCGTAAATGTATCAAGGAACTTTGCGTGCAGCAGGATGCCGCTGGCTTTTTCACCGCCCCATTCGTCATAAACCTGGTTCAACCCGCGTGGCAAAAGCATGTGGGTGGAACTGACATAGGCGTATTTTCGGTGCCATTTCACCAATGGGATCTTGTTCAGCGCAGGCGCCTTCTCCGGCGTATCCGGGAAGAACACGCGGCCACGCGGCCCGCCCTGTATCCACAGGTTTCCGAATTTCTTGTTCTTCTGGATCGTATAATTTCCACTGTCGAACCAGCTTGCGATTTCGATCGGGTCCTGCCCCTCGCGATATGGCTGCTGATCCAGTCGCCCTTTGGGGTACATATCCAGAAGCATCGCACTGAAGGATTTGATCGAGGACGCATCCAGCCAGTCTGTCAGCGCCCGCAAGGGGCGCGTGTCGCAGAATGGATAGATCAGGAATTCGTCGGGATCGACCACAAGGCACCAATGACCGTGGCCGTATTTGCGTTGCAGCCAGTTCAGCCAGTCAACCCCGAACCGTGACCGCTTGTAGCTGGCGGTGGTGTGCCAGACCGACACGTCTTTCTGGTTCGCCAGATAGTCCAGCGATCCGTCCGAACTGTCATTGTCGACAATTATAAAATGGGTGACCCCCATCCGACGATAGTGATCCAGAAAATACGGCAGGCGGATCTTTTCGTTGCGCAGGGTCGAAAACAGCAGGATGTCGTCGGGTTTGATCTGGTCTGTTCGGTCGGCAATAGAAGTCAGTTCGCGGCGTTTACGAAACGCGCGAATAAGCCAGCGTTTCCGCTGAAGCCTTAGGCGGTATGATTGCCATACGCCCAATATCTACCCCTTTACTCATCATTGGACCGATCCCCCAAACACACATATCAGCAAGACCTCATAACGATCTTGAAGTGGTCCTGCCAGTTTGGCGGAATGAAAACTGCCCTGTTACCCTTGCTGGTTTTTGCCTCCCGGCCTGTTCCCAGGCTCTCGATGCTGTGTAACCATTGATAACAATCTGTTTCTTTTACGTAAACGGGAATATCGCCCAATATTTCCCGCACTGCTGGCAAATCAGTTGAGATCACCGGAACACCCAGCGCTGCGGCTTCGACAGGCGGCAACCCGTATCCCTCGGCTCGGCTGGGAAACAACAAGGCTTGCGCGCCCGCCAAAAGGCCTGCGAGAGTCTTGTCGTCCAGCCCATTTCGTTCCTGGATGGGGCCGTTCTTTGGCAGAGCATCCAACCGGTCAAACACCGTCTGATTGTTCCAGCCCCGGTTGCCACAAATTAGCAGGCCCGGCGCATCCGGACCCATCTTGTCCCAGACGTTCAGCAAAAGATCATGCCCCTTGCGTGGCTCGATGGTTCCGATGGTGATAAAATAGGGGGTGTCGGGTTTCACATTTGTAGGGACAGGCCCCGGCGTGATCAGATCAACTCCGAGGTGGGCAACGATGCCATGGGGAGTGGCGCCCCATTCGGACATGGCGCGCTCGGCCCTCTGTCGTGTGTCTTCGGTGTTATAGATGATCAGGTCTGACAAGGCGCGCACGCGTTTCAAAATCTGGCGGAACCGCTCAGGCGTGCCGGGGCGCTGATACTGTGGGTATTCCAATGGGATGACATCGTGGATCAAAACCGAGACACTGCCCTGAACGCCGACGCGCACCGCCTGCAACATGCGATCGGTCAGATTGCTGTGCCCGACATTCAGATAGGACACGCCTTGCGGCAAATGCCGCTTGAGCATCCGGCTGAGCCTGTTGGGGCGGCATCGATCCAAAGCAACCCGGCGCAGATCCGATTCCGCCTGTCGCACAGCCGCATCCTTGCGGCGGGCAAGCCGCGAAAGCCGGTCGGCAGGCCCCCAAGGCACGGTGCCCTCAAGACGGTTCCGGATCGCTGCGACTCCGTCAGGGGAAAGTAAGACGTACCCCAATGTCGTCCGCAGGACCGCGAACAAAGGTACTTTGGAATCAGACAGATGGGCCAGATAGGCCCGTTCAACCCGGTCTACCCCCGTCGGAACGCGCCCTGCCCGGCTGATCAACCGGGTCAGATCCAGCAGCCGTGCCGGAGGCGGTATCTTCGCGGTGGTCAGCGTCCCGCCTTCATGTTTTGCCTTACTGCGCGGCCTTGTCGATGTGGACGATGTCTTCGAGGTAGCGGGCAAGGTCGTCGCGC
>NZ_VOGO01000010.1 GCF_007923355.1 Falsiphaeobacter marinintestinus | reverse complement strand
CGGCAGGAACCGCGTCCCCAAACCCGCAACCGGAAAAATCGCTTTCGTCACCTTCTTGCGCATGATCGTCCTCAATACTGAAACAAATTTACCTGATGGCACAGGCACCCAAAGGGATCTTAGATATATTAACAGCTTAAAGGGGACTTGCACGTAAAGTTGATGGCGGTTTTTTGCCGATGTGGTTCGAAAACGGCGATTTAGCCCGTGATTGATCTCACTTTTGCCACGCGTTCCGTTTCAAAGTCGACACGGCGACGAAATGTCCACAATCGAAACGCCTTCTGATCGCGCACACTGCGACCGAACAGACCCCCGGTTTGTTCCCAGACCCCATCTGATGTGAACCGGACGCGATGATAAAGTGCGGTATGGGAAAAACTGAACAAGCTTGCGCGATGCCCTGTCTGGACGGCAAGCCGTGCTTTGCGGCGCAGGCGACCCAGCGCCCAGATCCGACCGGAAAACACTTTGTTGGGGGCTTTGAATGATCCGGGGTACAGCAGAAACGGGTGCCCAGTGGTGGGAAGCGGGACCGGCACCGCAGATTTGCGTTTCAATCCGTTTTCGTATCCACTGATCAGCTCTGACATCAGCCGCCCAACGTCCCGTGGTTCAAGCGCGCCGGTTACCATGTGGCGCAGCAGGCGCGCCCGTTCGTCGGTTTGAACACGCGCCCAGGCCGATGCGACCTGATCCGGCGGACAATGCCTTGTCAGAAAAACACCCCAGCTGGCCCCGATTTCGGTCAGATCCGTGGGCACCCGATCCGCCCGCCGGCGTGCGCTTTCAAGATATCCGTGATGAACCTGGGCCAGAGGAACAAGGGCCGTTGACCACCCATGGGCGGCCAATCGCAAATTCAGATCGGTTTCATCCAGAAAAAACCGATAGCTCGGGTCGAAACCGCCCAACGCAACCAACGCTGAGTGGCGCAGGGCCATGTTCGTGCCTTCGGTCTTGATGGCGCGCCCTGTTGGCGGTGTCAGAACGGTTGGGCTGCTTTCTGGGATATCGAGGGGCGTTTCCTGCCCTGTCCAGTCAACGGAGTTGGCCCGGGATTGCCACGAGATACCATTGCGCCCACGAACAAAACCGCCTGCAGCCATAACCGTCGGATCTGCAAAGGGGGCCGCAAGATGGTCAAGCCACGTCGGTTCAGGCACGGCATCATCATCGATAAATGCGATGATTTCACCAGCAGCAAGTCCGACCCCGGCATTTCGGGCGGCTGAGATGTTGGCTTGGTCAAAGGGCAATAGTTTAACGTGGGCTGCAGTTGGCACACTGCGTAATCCGGCACAGCTGGCGGGATCGGCGACGATTATGACTTCGAACGGGGTGTAGGCCAGTTGTGACACGCCCATCAAGCACCGTCGCAATGCATCCGGACGATGCCGACTGACGATCACGATACTGACCGTCAGTGCGCCACTCATTCCAATCCCATCTCGGCCATCATCGACTGAATCCGGGGCACGTCTTCGGGGTTGTTCAGCTCCCAGAACTGGCGACCGCGGGCTTCGACTTCGACGCACAGAACCGTGTGACCGTGCTCCATGAAGCGCAACTGTTCCAACCCTTCAAGCTGTTCCAGCGGCCCGGGTGACCAACGCGGATAGGCGCCCAGTGCGGACGGGCGATAGGCATAGACGCCGACATGGTGAAACACAGGCGTTTCCGCGTCATCTGCATAGGTTTTGGACGTGAACGGGATCACTTCTTTCGAGAAATACAGAGCATGGCTGTTCTTGGTGAACACCGCAGTCGTGCCGCCAACGCGGCCTGCCTTGCGATCATCCAGAAATCCGTTCAACGCGCGCCCGTCACAACGCAACACGGGTGTTGCAACTTCGGCCATCGGATCGGCGCGCAGACCGGTAATCAGATCTTCGATAAACCACGCTGGGGTCAGGGGCGCATCGCCCTGCAGGTTGACGACGATGTCAAAGCCGCCGCCAAGATTGTCGAACGCTTCGGCGCAGCGCTCGGTACCATTGACGCAGTCGGAGGATGTCATCACGACTTCGGCCCCGAACCCTTCGGCCTCGGCCTTGATCCGGTCGTCATCGGTGGCGACCACGACGCGGTCGACCCCATTCACTTCACTGGCCGCTTCCCAGCTGCGTTGGATCAGGGATTTCGACATTCCGCTTGCGCCGGTCAACGGCACAAGCGGCTTACCCGGATACCGGGTCGAGGCATAACGGGCCGGAATGGCCACAAGTACGGACATCTTATGTCTTTCAGGCGTCTTTCAGTTCAACGCCCGGAGCATACGCGATGAAGAAGGTATTGGCATAGCCTTCCTTGCCGTAAGTCAACGGGGTGTGGTCGTCGAACCGCACAACCTGACCGCCAGCACCCAGCAGTACGGCATGGCCTGCTGCCGTGTCCCACTCCATGGTCCGTCCCAAACGCGGATAGATATCCGCCTCACCGGTCGCAATCAGACAGAACTTGAGCGAGGATCCCGCGCTTTTCATGTCTTTGACCGCGTATTTGTTGATGTAGTCGTCGGTGGCCTGATCGCGGTGCGATTTGGAGGCCACGACCATCAGCGCCGCGTTGTCGCTGTCAGCAACCGAAATCGGGGCAACATCGCCAACGGTTGCAGGATCGAACGCGCCGGTTTCTTCCACGGTCTGACCATCGGCCTGGGTGAAGAACATGCGGTTCTTGGCCGGGGCATAAACCACGCCACGAGTCGGAACGCCGTTTTCCACCAACGCGATGTTCACGGTGAAGTCACCACGACGGTTGATGAATTCTTTGGTGCCGTCCAAAGGATCGACGATCAGGAAAGTGTCCGCCATCTCGGAATGCGAGTCGGACTGTTCTTCTGTCACCAGCGTGACATCCGGGAAAGCCGCGCGCAGGCCAGCCGAAATAATGGCGTCGGCGGCTTCGTCTGCTTCGGTGACCGGGCTATCGTCTGATTTGACTTTCACATCAAAATCATCGGCGTTGTAGATCTCCATGATCTTTTCGCCTGCCTCGATCGCCAACTTGCGGATCAACGGGATCAAATCGTCATATGTCACAAAATGGCTCCATTTTTGTGATTTGTTGAATATGGTCGCGGAGCCTCTTATGGTGTGTGGATAACGGAACAGCAAGAATTCCGTGCGACATCGTGCAGCGTCACAGGACCACAGGTTAATGTTTCAGCATCGTACCAACACCTCAAGCTTTGCGAACGCCATTACGACGCTTGAACTGATTTTCCACGCCGCCGCGCGCAGCGTGCGGTCATCGCACACGAACGCCTTTGTCGCTTTGGCCAAGAATATCCTGCAAACGGCCCTGTTCGTCATCGTGTTCTACTTCATGTTTTCGGTTCTGGGCCTGCGGGCGTCGGCCGTGCGCGGCGATTTCCTGTTGTATGTGATGTCGGGGATCTTTCTGTTCATGTGCCACACCAAAGCGGTGGCGGCGATCATGGCAGCCGAGGGGCCGACCAGCCCGATGATGAAGCACGCGCCGATGAACACGGCGATTGCGATCTCTGCATCTGCTGTCGCGTCGCTGTACATCCAGGTCCTGACGATGCTGATCATCCTGTTTTTCTATCACGTCGTGATGAACCCGATCACCATCGACGATCCCATTGGCGCCATGGGGATGGTCCTGCTGTCGTGGTTCACCGGCTGTGGCGTCGGGCTGCTGTTCCTGTCAATCCGGCCTTGGTTTCCGACGTTTGCCGGCATTGGCAGCACGATTTATCAGCGGGCCAACATGATCGCGTCGGGAAAGATGTTCCTTGCGAACTCTCTGCCGTCCTTCATGCTGCCGATGTTCATCTGGAACCCGCTGTTTCACACCATCGATCAGGCGCGGGGCTATGTATTCATCAACTATTATCCGCGCGTGACCAGTTGGGAATACGCGCTTTGGGTTGGCATTATCCTGTTCATGATTGGGCTGATGGGCGAATTTTATACCCGCAAACATGTGTCGCTCAGCTGGAAGGCCCGCAGATGAGGCTGGTTGGTCTGGTTCTTTCGATCCTGCTTGTGGTTTCGGCACCACTTGGCGCGCGAGACTTGTTTCCGGTGTTGCATGACGTGTCCGGCGTGGCTGCCAATGATGTGTTGAACGTGCGGGCCGCCCCGTCTTCGGGTGCGCCGATTGTCGGAACGCTGGCGTTTGACCAGACCGGTGTCGAGGTTCTGGATACGGACCCATCCGGGAAATGGGGGTTGGTCAACGTCGGTGAAGCAGCAGGCTGGGCCAGCTTACGGTATCTTCAGCCGCGCCCGGACCCCGGCGATTATGCTTTGGCGCAAGACTTGCAGTGTTTCGGAACCGAACCATTCTGGACGCTTGATCTGGTGCAGGGGCAACGGGCCACGTTCTCTCGAATGAGCGAGGCCCCCAAGGCCATGCCCGCCGGATTGTTGTCCACCAGTGGTAACAGGACAGATCGTTTTGTTGTTGGCCTGGGGCAGGATGCGGTGCTTATCGTGTCTCGGATGGCCTGTAATGACGGAATGTCGGATCGCCAGTTCGGGATAGAGGCCAATCTGGTCTCGCTGGCCCCCGGACTTGCCCTTCTGACTGGCTGCTGCACGCTTGCGCTGAACTGACTTTTAGCGCCCTTCGACAGCCCATCGCAAAACCGTGTTCCCCAAAGGTGTGGTTATCAGGCAAACTTGGCCTGTGAATCGTTGAGGGGTCGGATATGGAAATTCTGAATGTGATCGTCGCGGCAATTGCCGGGTTCGCGTTGGGCGCGGTGTGGTACATGGCACTAGCCGAACCGTGGATGGACGCCGCCAATATCAAGCGCGGACCGGACGGGAAGCCGGAAGGCGGGCAGGACCCGAAGCTGTTTGCCATGACATTTGTTTTGCAGTTGGTTGTAGCCGGCATGATGCGTCATGTGTTTGAGCTGGCCGGAATCGACACGGTTGGCAAAGGTATCGTTGCCGGGGTCGGGATTGGGCTGTTCTTTATTTCGCCGTGGATCGGGATCAACAACCTGTACGGTGGCCGACCGGCCAAGCTGACGTTTATCGATGGCGGATATGCGACGCTGGCGTGCGGCGTCATGGGGCTGGTTCTGACCCTGTTCTGAAGAAAAATGGGGAAGGTCCGGATAGCTTCGGACCTTCCCCTCACCCCACGTGTCACCTACTCACCACACGTGTTCTGATTTTAAAGGTCTTGACCATCCTGGTCGTTGATAAAGGTGTATCGCACCGGACTGCGATTGTGCAAATCAAAAGCCCGGTGGATTTGTCTCAATTCACAAAGGTCAGCCGTAGACCGACTCTTTGCCGAAATGCTTGGTCAGCATGTAGTAGACGACGGCGCGGTACTTGTTGCGCTCGGAGCGGCCATAGGTTTCGATCACTGTGTTGATCGCATCCATCAGCTCTGGCCCGTCGGCAAGGCCCAGCTTCTTGATCAGGAAGTTGTTCTTGACGGTTTCAAGTTCGTCCTTTTGCGTCGCCGCAACGGTCGATGCGTCGGCGTTATAGATCGCCGGGCCACAGCCGATGGTGACCTTGGTCAGCAAACCCATGTCCGGGTCCATACCGCATTTGTTCTTCAGATCGTCCGCATATTGCGCGATCAAGTCGTCCCGCTTTCCCATCAAATTCTCCTGTTGGTCGCCTTGTTGATTTTATGTGAAGGCACGTTAGCCACCAATCTGGCCGAAACAAAGGGAAATTTGGCAGCAGGTTTCCCCTGAAGTCACCCCGGGGTCGTGTGGCAATAAGCAGGTGTTGTTTCCGGCGTGTTCGGCGAAAGAGATACTTCGCCAAGGTTATGGCCGACTGTTTTCGAGTTCAGTAACGAGTGTTCAAGTAAAAAAGCCCGGGCCAATCAAGGTCCGGGCTTTCTTTTTCATGGGTCGCGAGATCAGTAGCGATAGTGTTCAGGCTTGAACGGGCCATCGGGCTTTACGCCGATGTAATCGGCCTGTTCCGCGCTAAGCTCGGAAAGCTTTACGCCGATTTTCGCCAGATGCAGACGGGCGACTTTTTCGTCCAGATGCTTGGGCAGCACATAGACTTCGTTGCCGTACTGGTCGCCCTTGGTGAACAGTTCGATCTGGGCCAGAACCTGGTTGGTGAACGATGCTGACATCACAAAAGACGGATGGCCAGTGGCGTTGCCAAGGTTCAGCAAGCGACCTTCGGACAACAGGATCAGGCGGTTGCCCGAAGGCATTTCGATCATGTCGACCTGCTCTTTGATGTTGGTCCACTTGTGGTTCTTCAGGTTAGCGACCTGAATTTCGTTATCAAAGTGGCCAATGTTCCCGACGATGGCCATGTCCTTCATCTCGCGCATATGCTCGATGCGGATCACGTCTTTGTTGCCGGTTGTCGTGATGAAGATATCAGCGGTCGAAACGGCATCTTCCAGCGTCACGACTTCGAAGCCGTCCATGGCGGCCTGCAGGGCGCAGATCGGGTCGACTTCGGTGACTTTCACGCGGGCACCAGCACCACGCAGGGACGCAGCCGAGCCTTTGCCAACGTCGCCATAGCCCATGACCACGGCGGTTTTACCGGCCATCATGGTGTCAGTGGCGCGTCGGATGCCATCGACCAGCGATTCCTTACAGCCGTATTTATTGTCAAACTTCGACTTGGTGACACTGTCGTTCACGTTGATGGCAGGGAACGGCAGGTGGCCTTTTTCCATCAGCTGATAAAGGCGGTGCACACCGGTGGTGGTTTCTTCCGAAACGCCCTGAATCATGTGGCGCTGTTTGACGAACCAGCCGGGGCTTTCCGCCATGCGCTTTTTGATCTGCTTGAAGAAATAGATTTCTTCTTCGGATTGCGGCGTTTCGATCAGGTCGGTTTCGCCTTCTTCGACGCGGGCACCGATCAGGATGTACATGGTGGCGTCGCCACCATCATCCAGGATCATGTTGCAGCCGCCTTCTTCGAAGTGGAAGATTTTGTCGGCGTAGTCCCAATATTCTTCCAGCGTTTCGCCCTTGATGGCGAAGACCGGTGTGCCGCTGGCCGCGATGGCGGCGGCGGCGTGATCCTGGGTCGAGAAGATGTTGCACGATGCCCAGCGCACATCGGCGCCGAGGGCAACCAGTGTTTCGATCAAAACAGCGGTCTGGATCGTCATGTGCAGCGATCCAGCGATGCGTGCGCCTTTCAGCGGCTTGCTATCACCATATTCCTCGCGCAGGGCCATCAGGCCCGGCATCTCGGTTTCGGCAATAGTCAGTTCCTTGCGGCCAAAGTCGGCCAGCGAAATATCCTTGACGATGTAATCCCCGGCCATGGTCAGCTCCGTTCCGGTTAGAGTATAAGATCGGGCTGCACCTAGCATTCCTTTGCCCTGCTCGCAATGTGGATCGCCGCAGGTGCAAAACAAGAGGCTAGTTGGGGTGTTGAGGAGCGGAAATGCGGCCGGGTAGCCCAGTTGTGGCACCATAGCTGCGCGCCCGGAGCCGCGCCAACAAGCGCTTGAACAGAACAAGCGGGTTTCGGTACAGGTAAGAACCGGAAGAGGCGCGCGCTGGGAGGAGTACACGCCCCCCTCCGGCCTTATATCGAGATCGCCCGCGCCGTGTAAGAAACACTGGCGATGGTGTGTGCTGGCAGCAGGTGATCTTGATGACGTTCAGAATGCGCCGCAAATGTGGCAAAAGCATGGCAAAGCCAGAAAGGGCGCATCGAAATGGCCAAACAACCCCGCGCATGGCAGAGAATGCTGTCGGGCCGCAGGCTGGATCTGCTGGATCCCACACCGGTCGATATCGAGATCGAGGATATCGCGCATGGTCTGGCCTTTGTCGCCCGCTGGAACGGTCAAACACGGGGCGATTTTGCGTATTCGGTGGCTGAGCATTCCTTGCTCGTCGAAGACATCTTTGGACGGATCGTTCCCGGGGCGCCGATCAAATGGCGTTTGGCCGCCCTGCTGCATGACGCCCCGGAATACGTGATTGGTGACATGATTTCGCCGGTGAAGGCATCGGTCGGGCCGGGATATGGCGAACTGGACGCCAGGCTGACAGCCGCCATTCACATCCGGTTTGGCCTGCCCGCAGCAATTCCAGCAACCGTGAAGCGCCAGATAAAAAAGGCAGACCGGGTCAGTGCATGGATGGAGGCGATACGGATCGCCGGGTTTTCCGAAAGCGAGGCGACAAAATTCTTTGGTCGCCCTGATGCGGCTTTGATCGATGGGTTCGACATTCATTTGCGCCCCCCAGTCGAGGTGCGCAACGCGTTTACAGCCCGGCATGAGGCGCTTTTGAAGCAAATGGGCTAGAGGCTATTCTGCTGCTTTCAATGCGCGTTTTGCTTGCCTTGCCGCCCGTTTACGTTTGCGAACGAATTCGGGGCTTTCTACGAATTTGTCGGTATCAAGCCCCTTGTCGGTCAGGATCTTTTTACGCTGATCGTCTGTCAGTACCGGCCAGTTCAGCCCTTCGCGCACGAACCCGTCTGCGCCCAGCGCCTGACCGATCATGGCGTGATCAAGCTCACCGAACGAATGGCGATCGGACTTGCCTGTGTTCGCCTTCAGCCATTCGGTCCGCAGCGCGTTGATGATCAACGGCTCGCGTCCGCAAAAGCTGGCGATGTTATTGGACAGGTGCGTGTTGGCCCCAGAGGTGCGGCGCAGGATCATCGCCACGGGCTGATCGGGTGTCCCAACCATGGCGTAAAGGTGCAGGGCCGATCCATCCGCAGCGATCACCTTTTTGGCCGCCTTGTAGTGGGCGACTTGGGTGCGCAGATCGTGGTTTTGCGGGTGAAAGATCTCGTACCCTTCAGCGCGCAGAAGGTCTTCCAAGTGTTCTTCGCCCAACAACCCGCCTTTGCCAAGGCCAAGTTTTGAGCGTGAGATATAGATTTTCTCGGGGCCTTCGGGCTTGATATCCTTGGCGAATGCTTTGTGGGCTGCATCGCGGAACTTGCCCGTCCCGGACGCGATTTTGCCAAGGCCAAACCCCTGACCGGGCACCACGAGTTCTTCGACCTGGGTCGGGTCCGTGAGCACCCGGATCGGCAGGTCCGGCGACATCATATGAATGAAATCAGACTGAAATCCGTGGACCGTATCGCCAACTTTGGGTCGCTTGGGCATGAACAGGATCCCGTCGACAGGTTTGTCGAGGTATTCCAGCCCCCAAAGACGCGAAGTGCTTTCCACCAGAAAATGGCCGAAATGCACCCACAGCACACCACCCCAAAGCCAGCGCCCCTCGAGGGTTTCAACAACTTTTGCCGGCGGTTTCGGTTCGGTGGTGATCGGACGATAGCGACGCCAAAGCGCGCCGTGCGGACAATAGGCCCCTTCAGCGTCCAGAACGCCGCCTTCCTGAACAAAACCGCTTTCGATGGGCGGGACCACGGTCGCACCCGACAGAGTCACAATTTCCTCTGACCAGCCACCTTCCGGCCAAGGCTGCACATCAGGGCCAAATGACTGTTCTTCAGCCATGCGCAGGTCCCCCTAGCGCGGGCTGCGTTTGGCCAGAATCCGCTGCAAGGTGCGCCGATGCATATTCAGACGCCTTGCGGTTTCGCTCACATTGCGGTCGCATAACTCGTAAACCCTTTGGATATGTTCCCAACGCACGCGGTCCGCGCTCATCGGGTTTTCCGGCGGTGGCGGCAGTTCGTCGGGCATGGCCAACAATGCGTTGGTGATGTCCGTCGCATCCGCCGGTTTGGAGAGGTAATCCGTGGCACCGATCTTGACCGCAGCAACGGCAGTTGCAATCGCGCCGTAGCCGGTCAGAACAACAACGCGGCTGTCAGGGCGTTTTTCACGCAGCACTTCGACCACATCCAGCCCGTTGCCGTCTTCCAAACGAAGATCAACGACCGCAAAGGCGGGTGGCCTTGCAGTTGCGATGGCACGACCGGCAGCGACGGAAGACGCTGTTTCAATCTCGAACCCGCGCTTTTCCATCGCCTTTGCAAGTCGTCGCAAAAACGGTTCATCATCATCAACCAGCAACAGCGACTTGTCAGGTCCGATTTCTCGCAGGGCAGGTTCGGCCATACGTACTCCTCCGCAGCGTAGTGTTTATTTATTGTTATCAGTGCGGGCGAGTATTCACGACGCAAGTTAAAACGTCAAACAAGACTGTTACATGTTCTTGATAAAGCATTCGACGCTGTCGGCCATTTCTTCGGGCGTCGTGCCCCGCTTGTAGTATTCGACAAAGCCCTGTTCGGGCAAAACCAGGTAGCTGAAAGTCGAATGATCGACCAGATAAAACCCGTCTTCTTCTGGATGGGCTTTGTAGTAGGTCTTGTAGGCCTTGCTGGCAGCCTTGACCTGTTCAGGCGATCCGGTCAGCCCGATCATGCGGTCATGGTGGTTATAGGCGAAATCGCCAACAACCTCGGGCGTGTCGCGGTTCGGGTCGATGGAAATGAAAACCGGCGTCACGGTCATCCCGCGGTCTTCCAGAATTTCGACAGCTTCGACATTGCGTGAATTATCCAACGGGCAGACATCGGGACAAAATGTATATCCGAAATACAGAATTGACGGCTCGGTGATTACGTCCTTGTCAGTCACGGTTTCGCCCTTGGCATTGATCAGTTCAAATGGTCCGCCAATCTGGCTTGTCCCTCCGGCGATCTGGCTGGCCCGGCACTGGGCAAACTGGTCGGCGTCACCCGCAGGACGCGAAACGTACCAAATGCCGCCGAGTACGGCGGCAACAACGAGTGCGGCGGCGATAGCAATTAGTCTGGTCATGGCAAGCCCGGATATGCGAGGGATGTTGAAGGTTTCCTGCAGGACACCTAACAATTCAGCCAGCCGTTGCAACTGACTCGGGATACTTATGTCAGAATCCACCTTTGGTTTTTTGCGGGATGAAGAGCGCAGCTCGTGGATCCGCCTTCGCACACTGATCCTGCTGCGTTGGGTCGCCATCGCAGGTCAGATAACCGCCATCACCGTCGCGCAGCGGATGTATCACCTCCAGCTTGAGCTGGGCCTGTGTTACCTGGCGATCGGCGTGTCGGTGATCGGCAACCTTGTCGCGATCTTCGTGTTCCCGGAAAACAAACGACTGTCCGAGTTCGAGAACTTCCTGATGGTGCTGTTTGACCTGCTGCAGCTGGCGTTCCTGATTTACCTGACCGGAGGGCTGCACAACCCGTTCGCTTTGCTTTTGCTGGGGCCCGTGGTTATTTCCGCCAACGTGATGGGGCTCAGGCCGACGATGTTCATCGGTGGAACCGCGATCATCCTTGTCACCCTGTTGGCCGAATACCACCTGCCGCTGCGCACCGAACAGGGGTTTATCCTGCGGATCCCGGATGTGTTCGTCTTCGGAAACTGGGCTGCCATCATTATCGCCGTCGTGTTCATGGGCGCGTATTCACAACGGATCAGTTCTGAAATGCGTTCGATGGCGCAGGCTTTGGCGGCCACCCATATGGCGCTTTCGAGGGAGCAGAAACTCACCGATCTTGGCGGAGTTGTTGCCGCTGCAGCCCATGAACTGGGCACGCCGCTGGCCACCATAAAACTGACCAGCGCCGAATTGATGGAAGAGCTTGATGACAGGCCGGAGCTGCGCGAAGACGCCGCGCTGATCCGCCAACAAGCTGATCGTTGCCGCGATATCCTGCGTGACATGGGGCGCGCCGGAAAGGACGATCTTCACCTGAGACAAGCCCCTCTCAGCACCATTGTGCATGAGGCCGCCGAGCCACACACGCATCGCGGCAAATACGTACATTTCGACGAAGGCCCGGCCGATGGTGGCGAAATGCAGCAACCTTCCGTGTTGCGGAAACCGGAAATTATCCACGGCCTGCGCAATCTGGTTCAGAATGGCGTGGATTTTGCCCGCGCCAATGTCTGGGTCGAATCAATGTGGACTGACGACATGATTGCAGTTCGGATTATTGATGACGGGCGGGGATATCCGCCCCAGATGATTGGCCGGATCGGCGATCCGTTCATGCGGCGACGGCGCACGGAATCCGACCGCAAAGCACGACCAGAGTACGAGGGCATGGGTCTTGGATTGTTCATCGCCAAAACGCTGCTTGAGCGCACTGGTGCGCAGCTGACCTTTGTCAACGGATCGGATCCATACCAGACCATTTCGACCCGGGCCGAACAGCGCGGTGCCATTGTTCAGGTTGTCTGGGATCGCAGTCTGATCGATGCGCAACACGGCGAAAATGCGATTCCTGTCGGACTGAACCAGCCGTTCGAGGCTTGAATTTACGCCAGAGATTAAACTTCCGTTAACTCCGGCCCTGCCAAAGTGGCAGACAGTGACAACGGGGCCGCGATCATGGAGTTTCTTTCGCTTTCGGACTTAGCCATACTTGCGGTGATCTGCATTGGATCATCGGTTGCAGCGGTGCTTTGGCTTTCGCCGCGCAGGCCCCCGGCACCGCAAATTCGCGCCTCTGCCCTGACGTCTGACATGGTCTTTCTGTTCGACGGCGTTGACCTGATCGATGCAACAACCGCCGGGCATCGCATGTTGGAGTCTGGCAAGGACCCGGCAGACTGGACAACGCTGCGGCGCAAGTTGATGCAGAACTTTCCTGGCTTTCCCGCCGATCCCGACGATATCCGTATCAAAGGCCGGATCCTGATTCCCGCGATTGACACCAAGCTGGCCAAGGACGCGATCTGCGAATGGATCGATGGCATAGCGCGTGTAGAATTGCGGAAGAACCGCGCGGAGACAGACACGGCGTTTTCGCCCGAGCTTGAGATTTTGAGGGTGGCGATGGACTCAGCCCCTTACCCTGTCTGGCGCGCCGATGCCCAAGGCAACGTCCATTGGTGCAACGCGGCCTATGCCGCGCTGGCCAGCAGGATCCACGGCAAAGGGTCTGATACGACCACATCGCTTTTCAAACTTACCCAAGACGCGCAGGACAAAGGCCTGAAAAGGCGAGTGTCGATCCCTGATCCGACGTGCGACAAGAAGCTGTGGTATGATGTAACCGTGGTGGAGCAGCCCGAAGGGTTTCTGTGCTACGCCGTTGATATCAACGCGGTCGTCGATGCCGAAATCGCCCAGCGCAACTTTGTTCAGACCCTGGCCAAGACCTTTGCACAATTATCGATCGGGTTGGCGATCTTTGACCGGAACCGGCAGCTAGCCCTGTTCAATCCGGCGCTGATCGACCTGACCTCCCTGCCGGCCGACTTTCTGAGTGCCCGGCCCAACCTGTTGACCTTCTTTGACCGGCTTCGCGATCGAAGCATGATGCCCGAGCCAAAGAACTATCGCTCGTGGCGCGACCGAATGACGGGATTGGTCGAAGCTGCCGCCGTCGGCAACTATCAGGAAACATGGACCTTACCATCCGGGTCTGTGTACTCGGTCAGCGGGCGACCACATCCTGACGGTGCCGTCGCCTTTCTGTTCGAAGATATAACTGCAGAAATCACCCTGACGCGGCGGTTCCGGTCTGAGCTGGAGCTGGGTCAGTCCGTGATGGATACTCTGGATGACGCCATCGTTGTGTTTTCTCCGGACGGGGCGCTGGCCTTTTCGAATGAGGCCTACAACCAGATGTGGGAGGTCGACCCGGACCGCAGTTTCGCTCAGGTTACCGTTGTCGATGCCACCCGCAGCTGGCAGGATCGCTGTATTGCAACGCCGCTGTGGGGTGAGATCCGCGACTTTGTCGACAGCCGGGAAAACCGGGCCGGTTGGTGGGCTGAAGCACATCGGCGCACCGGCGATATGCTGGTGTGCACGATCCACCCGATTCCCAGCGGCGCAACTATGGTCAGCTTCCGCCGCCAGCGCGACACGCCATCTAAAGGCCCGCCCGGTCAAAAGACCTTGGCCGGGGACGTCTGAACCGCCTTGCAGCCCGCGTGTAGCGGGGTCATGTTGGCGGCATGACGACGACACCCGTGACATTGACGCTGACCTCACCCGACGACACGGCAGCATTGGCCCAGACGCTTGGACGCGCCCTTGGGGCCGGGGATTGCCTGCTGCTGAACGGGCCGATTGGCGCTGGAAAGACGCATTTTTCCCGGCATCTGATCCAGTCTCGCCTGGATACCCCAGAAGACGTGCCTTCGCCGACATTTACCCTGGTCCAGACATATCAGGCTGGCACTGCCGAAATCTGGCATGCTGACCTCTATCGGTTGAGTTCGGTCGATGAGGTCGAAGAACTGGGCCTGAGCGAAGCGTTTGAGACAGCGATTTGCCTTGTAGAGTGGCCCGAAAAGCTGGGCCCTCTGACGCCCCGAAACGCACTGACCCTTACTTTTCAGCCAGACCCGGCAGATGAAGAAACCCGGATTTTGACGCTTGGCTGGACCGACCCGAAATGGACCCCGATCGTAAAGGCTCTTCCCAAATGACCATTAACCGCGACGTGGTCGCAACCGCGCTTCTTGCCTGCACGCCCTGGGCCAATGCCGAACGCCGCCCTCTGGCTGGGGATGCATCGAACCGCAGATACGAACGCCTGACCGATCCGGACACAGGCAAGACAGCCGTTCTGATGGACGCGCCCCCGGAAAAGGGAGAAGACGTTCGTCCCTTCGTTAAGGTCGCCGCCTATTTGCGGGATCAGGGCCTGAGTGCCCCGGAGATTTATGCTGAGGACGCCGATCACGGCTTTCTTCTGCTCGAAGATCTGGGCGATGCGCTGTTTGCGCGTGTGATCCCCGAGCATCCCGAACTGGAAACCACGCTTTACGAGTCGGCAACAGACTTGCTGGTTGCGTTGTATGATGCGCCCACCCCGCGGCTTGACAGTTATGGCCCCAGCCTGATGGCAGAACTCGCCAGTCTGGCTTTCACCAAATATGCAGCCGGGATCACCGGCAAGCAGAACCCCGAAATTGTCAGCCGCTTTCGCATTCGCTTTGAAACCCTGTTGCAGACTCTGACACAGGGTCGAAAAATGGTGGTCCAACGCGACTATCACGCCGAAAACCTGCTGTGGCTGCCCGACCGAGACGGCGTTGCGCGTGTCGGTCTTCTGGATTTTCAAGACGCCATGATCGGGCATCCGGCCTATGATCTGGTGTCGTTGCTGCAGGATATCCGCCGGGATGTGCCGGCTGGCGTCGAGCTTGCCATGATCACGCGGTTCATCGAAAAAACCGGGTTTGACGATCACGCCTTTCGCGTCGCCTATTCCGCCCTTGGCGCACAACGCAACCTGCGCATTCTTGGCGTTTTTGCGCGTCTGGGGATGGAGTATGGCAAACCCGATTATGTCGACATGATCCCCAAAGTCTGGGCGCATCTGATGCGCGACCTGGATCATCCCGCACTGGCCCCAATCGCCAGCATGGTCATTGATGCACTGCCGATGCCGTCGCGAGAGAACCTGCAAAAGCTAAAAGCAAAATGAGCGATCATCCCACGTCAGTCATGCTGTTTGCCGCTGGCTTCGGCACCCGCATGCGAGAGTTGACCCAAGATCGTCCCAAACCGATGATCGACGTTGCCGGGCGGCCTTTGATCGATCACGCGCTGGATCTGGCCCGGCAGGTCCACCCCAAACAGGTGGTGGCGAACCTGCATTACAAACCCGACATCCTTGCCGCCCACCTTGAGCCTTTGGGTGTTTTGTTGTCGCGGGAAGAGCCTGATATCCTTGATACCGGTGGCGGTTTGCGCGCGGCATTGCCGCTTTTGGGGAAAGGGCCGGTTTTCACGATGAACACCGATGCAATCTGGGCCGGGCCAAATCCACTGGACCTGCTTCGCCAAGCCTGGGATCCGGCCCGGATGGACGCGCTTTTAATGTGCGTGCCAGTCGCACAAACCGTGGGCCGCGTCGGAGCCGGAGATTTTTCGGTCGACGATCAGGGGCGGATAAGCCGAGGGCCGGATGTGGTTTATGGCGGTGTTCAGATCCTGAAAACCGATGCGCTGCCGGATTTTGACCAGCCCGCGTTTTCGCTAAACCTGCTTTGGAACCAGATGGAGAAAGAGGGTCGCCTGTTCGCCGCGACCTATCCCGGACGTTGGTGCGATGTTGGTCATCCAGAAGGGATCAGCATGGCCGAAAACCTTCTGAATGCCGCCAATGTTTGACTCTGGCGATGCCGCGCGGGTCTTTGCTGTTCCGCCCGGCGTGGATTTCCCAAACGCGTTGATCGAGGGTCTGGTCAACCGCCTGAGCGGCCATCCCCCCGAGGCAATGGCTCGGCTCGAACTGGTGGTGAACACCCGCCGGATGGCCCGTCGCATCCGCGATATTTTCGATGCCGGGCCGCCGCGTCTGTTGCCGCAGATCTCGCTTTTGACCGACCTTGGCGAAAAGGCCGCGTTTGACCGTTTACCCCCCGCCATCCCGCCCTTGCGACGGCGACTGGAACTGACCCAGCTGGTTGCGCGTTTGCTGGATCAGCAACCCGATCTGGCGGCGCGATCGTCGCTGTTTGATCTGGCCGACAGCCTTGCCGACCTGATCGACGAAATGCAGGGCGAAGGGGTTCCGGCGCAAGTGATCCGGGATCTGGATGTTAGTGATCTGTCAGGGCACTGGGCACGTGCGCAGACGTTCATCAACATTGCCGACACATTCATCGAAACCGATCATGACAATCTGGATGCCCAGGCCCGACAGCGTAAAGTCGTCGAGAGTCTGATCGAGCGATGGCAGGCAGAACCGCCCCAACATCCTGTCATTCTTGCCGGGTCTACCGGATCGCGCGGGACCACGTTGATGCTGATGGAGGCGATTGCCCGTCTGCCGCAGGGTGCAGTCGTGCTGCCGGGTTTTGATTTCGACCAGCCTGATGCGGTTTGGCACAGTCTGGGCGATGCGCTTTTGTCGGAAGATCACCCTCAGTTCCGGTTTTGGAAACTGATGCGGGCGCTTGATCTGACGCCGGGCGATGTCATGCCCTGGACCGAAACCCTGGCCCCGGCCCCTGCCCGCAACCGGCTGATATCGCTTGCCTTGCGCCCAGCACCTGTAACCGATGCCTGGATGACAGAGGGGCCGCATCTGACCGATCTGGACACCGCCGTGTCGGGCGTGACCCTGATCGAGGCGCCCTCGCCCCGGGCTGAGGCGCTGGCCATCGCCTTGCGTCTGCGTGAAGCCGCCGAAACCGGCCAAACCGCCGCGTTGATCACGCCTGACCGGATGTTGACCCGGCAAGTCAGCGCCGCTTTGGATCGTTGGGATATTGTGGCCGATGACAGCGCCGGTCAGCCGCTGCACCTGTCACCTCCGGGGCGGTTTTTGCGTCATGTCGCTGGATTGTTCACCCAGAAGCTGTCTGGTGAAATGCTGTTGACGCTGCTCAAGCACCCGCTGTGCCACAGCGGTGCCGGTCGCAACGACCACTTGCTGCACACCCGGGACCTGGAGTTGGACCTGCGTCGCAACGGCCCGCCCTATCCCGATCCGGATAGCATCACAGCATTCACCGTCCGCTGCAAAACCACCCCTCCCGAGGATTGGATCGGCTGGCTTGCGACGCATTTCTGCGATCAACACGTCCTTGATGCTTTGCCTCTGGCAGATTGGGTAAGCCGTCTGCGCACCCTGGCCGAACAGATCGCTGCGGGAAGTCTGGAAACGGGCAGCGGCGGTCTGTGGGACAAGAATGCTGGACAAAAAGCATTGTCTGTCATGACCTCGCTTGAAGACGAAGCTCGGTATGGCGGCGAGATGTCCGCCCATGATTTCGCCGATCTGCTGGGTGCCTTGTTGTCCGGCGAAGAGGTGCGCGACCGCGATGCACCGATTGGCAATATCATGATCTGGGGGACGTTAGAGGCGAGGGTTCAGGGCGCTGATCTGTTGATCCTTGGCGGTCTGAACGAAGGCAGTTGGCCCGAACCAGCGCGCCCTGATCCCTGGCTGAACCGTCAGATGCGCGACCGTGCCGGGTTGTTGTTGCCAGAGCGGCGCATCGGGTTGTCGGCGCATGATTTTCAGCAGGCCGTGGCTGCGCCCGAGGTTTGGCTGACACGAGCGACACGGTCGGAAGACGCTGAAACCGTCGCGTCAAGGTGGCTGAACCGTTTGACCAACCTTCTTGAGGGCCTGCCAGACCAAAACGGCCCCGGCGTGCTGGCCGATATGCGCGCACGCGGAGAAACCTGGCTGAGTTGGGCGGGTGCGCTGGAAGACATCACACCGACAACGCCTGCTGTACGCCCTGCACCACGCCCGCCAGTTGACGCGCGACCGCGCAGATTGCGGGTGACAGACATAAAACGCCTGATCCGCGACCCTTACGCCATCTATGCCCGCGATGTTCTGAAGCTTCGCGCGCTTGACCCGCTGGTGCAATCGGCAGACGCCTTGCTGCGTGGCAATGTCGTGCATGATGTGCTTGAGGCGTTCATCAAGGCGGTACGCGACGGCACCGCGACGCTTGAGCGGGATGTTTTTCTGACCATGGCGCGCGAAGAGCTGGAAAAACAGGTCCCCTGGCCAACCGCCCGCGTTCTGTGGCTGGCCCGTTTAGAGCGCGTCGCAAGCGACTTTCTGTCTGCTGAACGCCGCCGCCATGACGATGGTGGCCCGGCGCGATTTGAACAATCCGCCAAACTGACCCTCACAGATCCAGATTTCGAAATCGTTGGCCGCGCAGATCGTATCGACCGGGCACTGGATGGCGCGCTCAGGATCTATGACTATAAAACCGGCGCTCCTCCTACCCGGGATCAACAGGCCAAGTTCGACAAGCAATTGCTAATCGAAGCGGCCATGGCCGAACAAGGCGGGTTCGGTGACCTGGCCGCCGCACCCGTGTCCGAGGCCATTTTTCTGGGTGTCGGCACCAGTTACAGAGAGGTTCCGGCACCCTTGAATGACGAACCGCCGACGAAGGTGCTGGCCGATCTGACGCAGCTTTTGGCGGCGTATCTGGATCCGGAACAAGGCTTCACCTCGCGCCGGATGCTGCACAAGGACACTGATATCGGTGACTATGACCAGCTTGCGCGATTTGGTGAATGGGATCGCAGTGCCGAGCCTGTGCCGGAGGATATGGAATGAGCCGCCGCAGCGAAGCCACCGAACGTCAGGTTCAGGCGGCCAGCCCGAACGATTCGACCTGGCTGGCGGCGAATGCAGGGTCAGGAAAGACCCGGGTTCTGACCGACCGGGTCGCCCGGCTGTTGCTGAATGACGTGCAACCGCAGCACATCTTGTGCCTGACCTATACCAAGGCTGCCGCCAGCGAGATGCAGAACAGGCTGTTCAAGCGGCTTGGCGCCTGGGCGATGCTGGGCGATGATCTGTTGCGGCAAGCGTTGGATGATCTGGGCGTTCCGGGGCCAATTGCCGATGAAAAGCTGGCTCATGCGCGAACCCTGTTCGCCCGCGCCATCGAAACACCGGGCGGGCTGAAAATCCAGACGATCCATTCGTTCTGCTCGTCGCTTTTGCGCCGCTTCCCGCTTGAGGCCGGTGTAAGCCCGCAGTTTTCCGAGATGGAAGATCGGGCTGCTGCCTTGCTGCGCGCGGAGATTGTCGAAGGTTTTTCGGACGGAAAAGAGGCCGGTCTTATCGAGGCGATCGCGCGATACACCACCGATACCGGTTTGGAAGATCTGACGGCTGCGATTACCCAAAAACGACAAGCGTTTGCAGGTCATCCGGGGTGGTCTGATCTTTTGGGTGTGTTCAATCTGCCAGACGGGTATGATGAAGCAAGACTTGAGGCTGAGGTTTTTCTGGGTGGCGAGACCGAGCTTTTGGCCGACCTTAGCACGGTGTTGGCTGGTGGCAAATCCACCGACCAGAAAGCCGCGCGTGCCCTGTCTGTGGTGAATCGGCCCTCGCACAATGACCTTGATGTGTTGGAAAAGGTGTTCCTGACCGGAGCCAGCGCTAAGTCGCCCTTTGCTGCCAAGATCGGATCATTCCCGACCAAAGCGCTTCAGGCCGATCACCCCGATCTTATGGCAAGGTTAGAGCCGTTGATGTTACGGGTCGAAGACGCGCGTCCGCGTCGATTGGGGCTGGAAGCGGCCCGCAAATCGCTGGCTTTGCATCGTTTTGCCGGGGCTTTCCTGCCAGAATACGAACGTCGCAAGCAGTTGCGCGGGTGGCTGGATTTCGATGACCTGATCCTGAAGGCGCGACAGCTGTTGAACGATCCCGGTGTTGCCGCTTGGGTGTTGTACCGGTTGGACGGCGGGATTGATCATATTCTTGTGGACGAAGCACAAGACACCAGCCCGGATCAGTGGGACGTGGTTGAAAAACTGGCACAGGAGTTCACCAGCGGTCTTGGAGCACGACCGGATGCGGAACGTACGATTTTTGTGGTCGGTGACAAGAAACAGTCGATCTATTCGTTTCAGGGGGCGGACCCCGATGCCTTTGACCGCATGCAGAATGAATTTGGTGCCCGGCTAAAGGATTCGGGTCGAAGCCTAGAGGACCTCACATTGGAGTTCTCATTCCGGTCATCCGACGCGATCCTGCGACTGGTAGATCTGGTGTTTGAGGGTCGTGAACAGGCCGGGTTTCGCAAGGATGCAATTCACCGTGCCTTTAAGTCTGACCTGCCTGGGCGTGTTGATCTGTGGCCTGTGGTTGAAAAGGTTGATGATGAAGACGACCGTCATTGGACGGATCCCGTCGACCGGCCCAGCGCCCGCCACCATGCGGTGATCTTGGCCGAACAGATCGCTCAGGGCATTCGCCGCATGATCGACGATGAAGAAACGATACCTGAAGATGGGAACACACCGGGGACGTTTGTGCGCCGAAAGGTCCAGCCCGGTGACGTTCTGATCCTGGTTCAGCGTCGGTCCGATCTGTTTTCCGAGATCATTCGCGCTTGTAAGCAAGCCAAGCTGCCTATCGCGGGGGCCGACCGGTTGAAGGTTGGCGCAGAGTTGGCGGTGCGGGATCTTGCTGCGCTGTTACGATTTCTAGCGACGCCGGAAGATGACCTTTCACTCGCAACTGTCCTGAAATCGCCACTGTTTGGCTGGACTGAGCAGGATCTTTATACGCTCGCTCAGGGTCGTGAGGAACGGTATTTGTGGCAGTCTTTGCGTGGTCGCGTTGAAACCTATCCCGATACGTTGGGCTTCCTGAATGACCTGCGCGGACAAACCGATTTTCTGCGCCCCTATGACCTGATCGAGCGTATCCTGACCCGTCATGATGGTCGCCGCCGCTTGCTGGCGCGGTTGGGGCCAGAGGCCGAAGACGGGATCAATGCGCTGCTGTCACAGGCTCTGGCTTATGAACGCTCGGATATTCCCAGTCTGACCGGCTTTCTGGTCTGGATGGAAACCGACGACCTTGAAATCAAACGTCAGATGGGCAGTGCCGGTAACATGATCCGGGTGATGACAGTCCATGGGGCCAAGGGCCTCGAGGCGCCAATCGTCATCCTGCCGGACACGGGTAAACGCCGTGCCCCACGGGACGATGAGATCATGCTGGCCAGTGACACCGCTTTGTGGCGCACCGCATCGGACCGAATGCCGCCGGTCCTGACCGAAGCCCGCGATGCTGCCCGAGACAAGCAAATGAACGAACGCCTTCGGCTGCTATATGTGGCTCTGACCCGGGCGGAAAAATGGTTGATTGTGGCTGCCGCCGGGGATTTGGATAAATCCGGAGACAGTTGGTATCAGATGACCGAAGCCGCAATGCGCCAAGGAGGGGCGGTGGATCAGGAGTTTGCGACAGGGGTTGGACTGCGTCTGCAGCATGGTGACTGGAGCGCGCCAGACCTTGTCACAACGCATCAGGACGTTCGCCATAGAGTCGCTTTGCCAGTGTATTTTCGCCACGCGGTTGAACCGGGTATTCCGGTTCCGGCAACGGTCAGCCCGTCGGAATTGGGTGGTGCCAAGGCGCTTCCCGGCGACGCAGGTCAGGATGAGGACGCCGCGAAACTGCGTGGCACACGGGTGCATCTGCTGTTGGAACACCTCCCGGCCATGCCGCCGTCAGAGTGGTCGGGTCTTGTAGATCGTCTGCTTCCAGACTGCGACACCGATGTGCGCGTTGATTTGCAGAACGAGGCACAGAGGGTTCTCACGGACCCGGAGTTCAGTCACGTTTTCTCACCCGAGGCGTTGGCCGAAGTACCGATAACAGCAACCCTCCGACACCAGCGCATTCATGGGGTGATCGACCGTTTGATCGTGACCGATGACAGCGTTCTGGCCATCGATTTCAAAACCAACGCGACGGTTCCAGCCCGCGCCGAGGACACACCGGATGGTCTGTTACGTCAAATGGGCGCTTATGCCGAAGCGCTTCGCCAGATCTATCCCGATAGGTCGGTGGAGGTTGCGATCTTGTGGACTCGGGACTCGGTTCTGATGCGATTACCGCACGATCTTGTGACAGGGGCGTTGCTTCGCGCTAGATCTCTTGACGATGTCCATGGGTCTACTTAGGTTCGTGATCCAACAAAGATGACATTCCGGGAGACAGGCCAATGGCCACCGTTGCAGTTACCGACGCCACGTTCGATGAAGAAGTGAAGAATTCCGAAGTCCCCGTTGTGGTGGATTTCTGGGCCGAGTGGTGCGGCCCGTGCAAACAGATCGGCCCGGCTCTGGAAGAGCTTTCGGCTGAATACGGCGACAAAGTCAAAATCGCCAAGGTCGACGTTGACAGCAACCCGAACGCCGCCGCCGCCATGGGCGTGCGCGGTATCCCGGCGCTGTTCATTTTCAAAGACGGTGAGGTTGTTTCGAACCGCGCTGGCGCTGCGCCGAAGGCCGCGCTGCAAAGCTGGATCGACGAAGCGATCTGATTTCAGATCATTCTCTAAGTTTCAAAAGGGCGTCCTATTGCGGGCGCCCTTTTTACACGGGCCACCCTGCCCTTTCGAAGGCCGCACGGATCTGATCTGTCGCCTCATCCCGGCCAGCATTGATCGACATACGCTGCCAGAACCAGTGAATGAACCCGGCATAATCCGGTGCCATGTCCGGCGCTGTCCTGATGGCCTGTGCAGCGCCTATCTTGGTTACGTCCGCCGCTATGTGATGAAAGTCTGACTGCCCGAACAGAACGGCTGGTTTGCCAAAAAAGAATCCGTTGAAGGCAGCGCTTGAGTTCTGGGTGACGACATAATCGCATCTTTCCAACAGATCCTCCATCCCGCCAAGTTGCAGGGTCAGCCGAGCATTGCCGGCCTCAAGCTTTTCCAGCTCTGCTAGTTCAAGCGCGTCATAGGTTTCTTTCGGGTGCAGGGCGGCGATCACCGGGCGATGCGGCTCGTGTTTAAGAACCTCACGCAACATCTGGATAGGCGAACACGATTGAAACGATCGGTGATCTAGCAAGCGGCCCTGCAACGGCACATAGACAAATCCGTCGCGCCGTGTTCGGGCCGGAACGTCGCCAAACAGACGTTTTTGCCAGAAACGATAGAACCGGCCGGCTTCCTTGCTCGTGACATCGTCTGCCGGAAACTCTGTGCGGGCGACCCGCCAGTCCCAGCGCTTTGCCGTGTGTTCAATCGCCCAGAATGGATAATGATACACGCGCCGGATCGTCAGCGCCCGATCATGCGTCGGGTCATCCATGTGAAACAGCGCAAACCCGCCAAGGCTTGCCGACTTTTGGCGGGCCTCGATAGAGTTTTTCAGAAATTCTACCTGATACCCTGAGTTCTCGGCCACCAGTCTGATTTTATTTATGAAATTGTGCTTTCCATCCTGTGCACTTTGCCGCAAATCATCGTCGAGATAAAATCTTAGGATGCGAGGTTCAGCCATTTCGGCAGGCTAGACGCGCCGGTGGAACAGAGCAAGATGCTGCCCTTGTGCCTTTGGGTCGCGGCCTCCATATAGAGCGGAACGAAAACGGAGGCGGACATGAGCAAAGACAGCTTTCCCGGCTGGCACGGCACGACGATCATCGGGGTCCGCAAGGGCGGCATTGTGGTGATTGCAGGCGACGGTCAGGTGTCGTTGGGCGATACCGTGATCAAGGGCACAGCCCGAAAAGTGCGCAAGATCAGCCCCGGCGGATTTGATGTGGTTGCCGGGTTTGCCGGATCAACCGCAGATGCGTTCACGCTGCTCGAACGGTTAGAGGCCAAGTTGGAAGCAACCCCAGGCCAACTGGCGCGGGCAAGTGTTGAATTGGCCAAAGACTGGCGAACCGACAAATATCTGCAAAAGCTGGAAGCCATGCTGATTGTCAGTGACGGCAAAGACATCTTTGTGATCACCGGCGCGGGCGATGTTCTTGAGCCCGAACATGACGTGGCTGCCATTGGATCTGGTGGAAACTATGCCCTGGCCGCCGCGCGCGCGATGATGGACACAGAGAAATCCGCAGAAGGCGTCGCACGCGATGCGATGGCGATCGCGGCGGATATCTGCGTCTACACCAATGGCAACCTGACCATCGAAACCATCTCAGGATAAGTACTCGACACGAGCTCCTGGACCTTCAAAAGGACCGAACATGACAGACCTCACCCCTCGGGAAATCGTCTCGGAACTGGACCGGTTCATCATCGGTCAGAACGATGCAAAGCGTGCTGTGGCTGTTGCTTTGCGTAACCGGTGGCGGCGCAAGCAGTTATCTGATGATCTGCGAGACGAGGTTTATCCAAAAAACATTCTTATGATCGGGCCCACCGGTGTTGGTAAGACTGAAATCAGCCGCCGGTTGGCCAAGCTGGCGCGCGCGCCGTTCATCAAGGTCGAAGCGACCAAATTCACTGAAGTTGGGTATGTTGGACGGGACGTTGAGCAGATCATTCGCGATCTGGTCGACAATGCCATCGCCCAAACCCGCGAGCACATGCGGGATGAAGTCAGGGCGAATGCCCGCGAGGCTGCTGAAGACCGTGTTCTGGCCGTCATCGCCGGTGAAAACGCGCGTGAAGCAACGCTGGACATGTTCCGCAAGAAGCTGAAGTCGGGCGAACTGGACGATACGATGATCGAATTGGACATCGCAGATACGTCCAACCCGATGCCTATGATGGACGTTCCCGGTCAGCCCGGATCATCGATGGGAATGATGAACCTGGGCGATATTTTCGGCAAAGCCTTTGGCGGACGTACCGTTCGGCGCAAGATGACCGTGGCGGAAAGCTATGACATCCTGATCGGCGAAGAAGCTGATAAATTGCTGGACGATGAAACGATTGCCCGCACTGCCATGGAAGCGGTTGAGCAAAACGGCATCGTGTTTCTGGACGAGATAGACAAAGTCTGTGCCCGAAAGGAAGCGCGCGGCGGCGATGTCAGTCGCGAAGGCGTGCAGCGCGATTTGCTGCCCTTGATCGAAGGCACTACGGTCAGCACCAAACATGGCCCTGTAAAGACAGACCATATCCTGTTCATCGCATCGGGTGCGTTCCACATCGCAAAACCGTCTGATCTGTTGCCTGAGCTGCAGGGTCGCTTGCCGATCCGGGTTGAGCTGCGCGCGTTGACGGAAGAAGACTTTGTGCGGATCCTGACCGAAACCGACAATGCGCTGACCCTGCAGTATACTGCGTTAATGGGCACCGAAGAGGTCACCGTCAGTTTCACAGAAGATGGCATTGCCGCGCTGGCCAAGATAGCCGCCGACGTGAACCAGACTATCGAGAACATCGGCGCGCGTCGGCTTTACACGGTGATGGAGCGGGTGTTCGAAGAGTTGTCTTTCACAGCTCCAGACCGTTCAGGCGACGAGATCACGGTTGATGCCGGTTTTGTTGACGCAAACCTTGGCGAACTGACCCGATCGGCGGATCTGAGCCGGTACGTCCTCTAGACAGTCTGCCCATTTCGGATAGGCTTTTCTTAACGAGTATCGGAGCGTGTAATGCGTTTTATCGCAGTGTTTTGTATGGTTGCGCTGCTTGGGTCGTGTACCGACCGCTCGTATACACCGATCACACCACAAGCCTTGGATATCGGAACGCCCTTCACCGTCTTCACCGCCACGAACCGCGCAAAACAGGCCGATGGCAGCTATGGGTATGAGCGCACGACCAGCTTGCAGCTTTTGGAGCTGACTGTATCGATCCCACCTGACCGGATGGCGGGAGAGCTCGATTTCGCATATGCCAAACCCGAGCCTGAAACACAGTTTACACTGGCCGGGCAGACCGAATTCACCAGTTCAGATGCGTTCTTGAATCGGGTGCGTGAAACCCTGAAACAAGATCCCACAACCTCGGACGAAATCGTGCTTTTCGTTCACGGCTATAACACGACGCAGGCGGAAACTGCTTTTCGTGCGGCCCAATTTGCCTATGACGTCAATTTGCCAGGCGCTTTGATGATCTATTCCTGGCCAAGTCAGGGCAAACTTCTGGGATATGCGTATGACTCGGAAAGCATGTTGTTTGCGCGCGACGGGCTGGAAAAAGTCCTGCGACGGATCCGGGGGTCCGGTATCAAGAAACTTAACTTGATTGGCCATTCGATGGGGTCCGCGCTGATCATGGAAACGCTTCGTCAGATAGAAATCGAAGATCCGGGCTGGTCAAAGAGATCTATAAACGGCGTTGTTCTGATCTCACCCGATCTGGATGTCGATCTGTTCCACATTCAGATGGACCGGTTCGCCGAGGTGCCCGACCCATTCATTATCATGACGTCGGGCAAAGACCCCGTTCTGGGTCTCTCAGCGCTTCTTCGCGGGGACCGGGACAGAAAGAGATTGGGGAATATCAACAGCATCGACCAAATCGCGGATCTTCCGGTGCAAGTCGTTGATACGACGGCGTATTCAAAGTCAGCCAGCTCTCCGCATTTTGTTGCTGGGACCTCGCCAGCTTTGTTGGCGATTTTCGGTGAGGCGCAGCGTCTGGTTGACACGTTCGGCGACGAAAAAATCATTCGCGACAAACTGTTGCCCGGTGACGTGGTTCGCACTCAAAAAGCGACGGCCATACGCCTTACTACCCCTGTTCCCGCGGCTCCGGGCTAATCAGCGGGTACGTCGCAGGTAAACATAATACGCGCCATCGCCGCCGTGGCTGATATGCGCGCTTGAGATCTGGAGAACCGCCTGCGCCAGAGGTGGCATCCTGAGCCATTGTGGGACCTGGTGTTTCAAAACACCCCGTGGAGTCGGGATCGGGCCATCATCTGGCTTGGTTTTGCCTTTTCCCGTGATCACAAGAACCAGCCGGTGACCGGAGGCCTGCGCGCTAAGGATAAACCGGGTCAGTGCGGGGTGCGCCGTATCCACGCGCATGCCGTGCAGATCAATGCGCGCGTCTGGTTTCAGCTTACCGCGCTTCATCCGAGTGAATGCTTTGCGATCCATCTGAACTTTTGCCGATTCCAGGCTTTCGGCCAAAGCTGGTTTCAGGTCATGACGTACAGGGTGTGCCTTGGCAGTCTGTCCCAGACTGAAGGGTTCGACCCTAGGTTTCGGTGCTTTCACCGGTTTCGGCTTGGGCATCGGCAAAGGGCGCGCGTCTGAACTGCTGGTGCTTTCTGGATGCAGCCTTTCAGCCTTTTCGACCACCTTGCGCCACAAATCGATCTCGTCAGATGTCAGACGACGACGGGTCATCACATGCCCTCGGGCAAAAGGGCATAGGCCCTTTGGATCGGCATCAGGACCATCATCCGACCCGGATCACGCAACCGCCCGGCGGCTTGACCTGCCGCGTCCCCGGTTCCGTAAAATATGTCAGCACGTTGTGCGCCCTTAATCGCCGAGCCGGTATCTTGCGCGATCATAAGCCGCCGCATGGGGTCAGCTCCGTCTTTCTCAAGCCAAACCGGAGAGCCAAGGGTTGTATAGGCCGGATCAACCGCGACTGTGCGAAGCGTGCTGATCGGGCGGTTCATGGCACCCAGCGGACCGTCACGATCCTTGATGTGGCGGATTTCGCGAAAGAACACGTAGGATGGATTGTGAAAAAGCAACTCTTGGCCGGCAACGGGATTGCGGCGCACCCAGTTCTTGATGACCTGTGCGCTGACCTGATGCGCATTATAGATCCCGCGTCGAACCATTTCGACACCTATGGATCTATATGGTTGCCCGTTGGCCCCACCATACCCTACCCGCAAGGTCCGGCCATTTTGCAAACGAATTCGGCCAGACCCCTGAATTTGAAGGAAAAACAACTCCACAGGATCATCAACCCAGGCAATTTCCAGCCCACGGTTTTTCATGACGTCTGTGGTCAAAATTTCACGCCTGCTAAGCCATGCCCCCTTGGCCCGGGATTCTCGTGGCTGTTTGTAAAGTGGGTACCTGAACCGATCCGTCGGATAGCGGGACCCATCCAGTTCGGGTTCAAAATACCCGGTAAACAATGGATCTTTTCCGTCCCGGATCAGCACCGGCCGAAAGAACAACTCGAAGAAGGCCCGCGCGTTTTCGGGTTTCTGAGACTGTGCAACGGCGCATAGAGCGCTCCAATCCGGGTCGTCCATATCCATGCAGGTGATCAAAAATGCAGACAGGGCGGCCTGATGATCGTCAGCCGCCCAGCCATCCAGCTGATCGAAACTCAAGACCTCGTGGCTTGTTTCCGCCCCGGCCCCCGCAGCAGACATCATGGCACTCGCCAGAAACAGGGACCGAAGTGCGGCAATCATGCGTCCGTGGCGACCAGTATCCAGTTCGGGTCGTTGCTGGCCATGGTCCGAGCAAAGGTCCACGTGTCTTTTTGGCGTTTGATTGCTGTCGGGCTGCCTTCGATGATATCGCCACCGCGATCGCGGACCACCGATGTCAGTTCGCCAACGAAGCGAACCGAAAGTTCGGCAACGTTGGTGTCTTTGTCGAAATGTACGTCCGAGATCGACGTTTCGCGCACACCGACGAATTCAGCCTCGATGGTCAGGCCCTGGTCTTCGCGGGCAGATACGCCTGCGACAAAGCTGTCAAACACATCTTCGGCAAGAAACGGCTGGATTTCGTCAAGGTTTCCCTGTTCGAAGCCCATCAGGATCATTTCATAAGCACCACGTGCGCCTTGCACGAATTCGCCAAGCGAAAACGAGGGTTCTACCCGTTTCATTGCGGCCAGTTCCTGGGCCTGCGGGCTGTCTTCGGCGACATGATCCGTAATGTCGCGGTCGGGGCCGCCTTCGATGACTTCGAATTCGGGCCGTGACTGTTTCACGCCAGGCTGAGGAAGTGGTGGCTTTTCAAAGCCTTCGCGCGTTCCCAATACGTTTTTCAAACGCAAGATCAGGAAGACCGCGATACCGGCCAACACCAGAAGCGAGATCAGGGATGAGTTCATTTGGTCCTCAATATCAGAACATGGGCTTTGTATGGAGCGCCGTTGGTCCTTATGTAGGTGACAGGCGGGGGCAAGTCCACCGTTCTGACGCTATTGAGAGGAACCTTGAATGTACCTGTTTCTGGCCTTTTTGCTGGTCCCTATCATCGAGATCGCCCTGTTTATCCAGGTGGGCGGCATGATTGGGCTGTGGCCAACGCTTGCCATCGTGATCCTGACCGCGATGCTGGGCACCTGGCTGGTCAGATCGCAGGGGCGATTGGCAATGGGGCAATTGCAGCGTTCATTTTCTGAACTCAATGACCCGACTGAGCCTTTGGCGCATGGTGCGCTGATCCTGGTCGCGGGTGCCCTGTTGTTAACCCCCGGGTTTTTCACCGACGCGTTTGGCTTTGCACTGTTGATGCCTCCTGTACGGGTAGCGGTGTTTCGGTATCTGAGATCACGGGTGACTGTCGCCAGTTTCCAAATGGGGTCCAGAACAACCTATACCCGACATCGGGGAGGGCAGGGTGACATTATCGACGGTGAGTTTACCGAAGTTCGGCCCAAGTCCGATCCCAATGCGCCACCTTCCGGTTGGGTCGAAGGCCCTGACCGGGATTGAGCTAACCTGACCAAGCTGATAAGCAGCGAATAACCGAGTATCAGGAGTATTTTTATGACCGAAAACGGTGCAACCGAAGGCGCTGAAGCGCAGGCAGGCCAGCAGATTCAGATGCGTATTCTGGGCCAGTACATTCGCGACATGTCCTTTGAAAACGTGATGGCACAAAAGGGCCTGGGCACCGACGTTCAGCCGGACGTCAATGTGCAAGTCAATTTGGATGCGAAAAAGCGTGCAGCCGATCATCAGTTCGAAGTGATGATCAAAACCACTATCGAATCCAAGGTGAAGGGTTCAGACGATGTTCTGTTCCTGCTTGAGCTTGAATACGCCGGCATCTTCCACATCGAAGGTGTGCCAGAACAACAAATGCACCCCTTTCTGTTGATCGAATGCCCGCGGATGCTGTTCCCGTTCCTGCGCCGGATCGTCAGCGACGTTACCCGCGACGGTGGTTTCCCGCCGCTGAATCTGGACAATATCGACTTTGTCGGGATCTATCGCAACGAACTGACGCGCCGACAGGCTGCTGAGGCGGCTCAGGCCACCACCAACTGATCTAAATTTGATAACGCGCCTGATTATATCAGGCGCGTTTCCACACTGCATCTTCCCCCAGTTTTTCAATGAAATCGTGATGCGCTGCGCGTTCTTCGGGCGTTGTGCGCGCGGGCAGGGGGCTTGGGCGCTTGGTCGGACGCCAAGTATCGGAAACAGTTGTTCCGGCACTTGATTGCGTTGCCGACAAACCAAAATCTGGTTGCCGCCCACCAATCAGCTCTAAATACACTTCGGCAAGAATTTCCGAGTCAAGCAGGGCGCCGTGCAAGATACGGTCAGAGTTATTGATACCAAACCGTCGGCACAGCGCATCCAGCGATGCGGGTGATCCGGGAAACCGCTTGCGGGCAATGGCCAGTGTATCAATGGCCCGCTCAAAGGGGATCTGTGGCATCCCGATCCACTTCAATTCGGCATTCAGAAACTTCATATCGAAGGCCGCGTTGTGGATCACCAGCCTGGCATCGCCCACGAAATCGAAAAACGCCTGCCCGACCTGTTTGAAAACCGGTTTGTCGCGCAACGTGATAGCCCCGGGTTTGGCTGGCTGCGGCGGCTGGAGAAGATCAGGCCCGATCCCGTGCACGCCAAATGCCTCTTCGGGCATCATCCGTTCCGGGTTGATATACTGGTGGTATGTATTGCCCGTCGGCATGTGATTATGGAGTTCCAGGCAACCGATTTCGACGATCCGGTCACCGCTTTCGGGGTCAAATCCGGTGGTTTCCGTATCCAGAACGATCTCACGCAAGTGCCAGCCCCTCTCGGATTTTCGCAATGATATCATGGACCTGTCGGCGCGCGTGATCTATCGTATCAGTGATGATCACATAGTCTGATTGCGCTCGCTTTTCGGCGTCTGGCAATTGCTTGTCACTGATCTGAAGAAATTGATCGCGGGTCATTGTCCCACGGGCAAGAACACGTTGTTCCTGAACCTCGGGCGGGACAGACACACAGGCAACAGCGTCAACAGCCAGGTTTCCACCGGTTTCAAACAGCAGCGGTATGTCGAAAACCAGGATATCACTGGTCGCGGATTTGCGAAATTCAGCACGGTCAAGCCCAACAAGTGGATGTACGATCTGTTCAATGCGTTTCAACGCTTGCGGGTCCTGACCAATGATCTGTTTCAAAGCGTCCCTACTGACCGCGCCATCGCGAATTGCGTCAGGAAACACAGCCCGCAATGGTTCAACCGCCGCACCGCCAGCTTCGTATAGCCGATGTACCGCCGCGTCCGCATCCCAGACATCACAGCCTGCCTCGGCAAACAGCTTTGCCGTCGTGCTTTTACCCATGCCGATAGACCCGGTCAGGCCCAGAACAAAGCTCATCTCAGGGCGGCGGCGCGGGTTGCTGTATCAACGGCAGGGCGGGTTCCAAACCAACGCTCGAACCCCGGAACCGCCTGATGCAACAGCATACCCAGGCCATCCACGGTGATACATTCCGCCTCTTCAGCTTCTTGTAACAGACGTGTTTTCAAAGGCGTATAAACCAAGTCGGTTACAACGGTGCCTTTGCGGAAGCCATCCAATGGAATTCGCAACTCGGGCTTTCCGACCATGCCAAGCGAGGTCGTGTTCACCACCAAAGATGCATCTTCAATGATATTGCCCGCCTGAACCCAATCGACCACTTGAACACGATTGCCGAAATCCTCACGCAGCTTTTCAGCCCGCACACGGGTACGATTTGTCAGCAAGATTTCGGGAACGCCGGCTTCGATCAGCGCGGCGATTACTGCCCGCGCTGCACCACCGGCGCCCAAAACTGCTGCCGGCCCGGATGAAGGGACCCAATCCGGCGCGCCGGTTTTCAGGTTCTCCAAAAAGCCATAACCGTCCGTGTTGTCAGCGATGATCGATCCGTCGTTGCGGAAAGTCAGCGTGTTTGCCGCTCCGATCAGCGTCGCACGATCAGTAATCTGATCTGCAAGTCCCAGCACAGCCTCTTTATGCGGGAGCGTCACGTTCACCCCGACAAACCCGGCTTTTGGCAAGGTGTGCAGAACCTGCTCAAGATCTTCGCTGCTCACATCCATCGGCACGTAATAGCCTGGAATACCGTATGTATTCAGCCAGTACCTTTGCAAACGAGGTGACTTCGAGTGGGCGATCGGGCTTCCGATGACCCCGGCCAATGGTATCCGCATGTCCGTCATTGCGCGATAACTCCCCTCACCGCCAAGTAATTGAGTAGCTCTAACAAGGGCATACCCAAAACGTTAAAATAGTCGCCGTCAATGGTTGCAAACAGCCTTACGCCTTCTTCTTCCAGTTTATAAGCACCAACTGCGTGTTGAATGCTATCCCAGTTACGAGAAACATAGTCGGCGAGATACGCATCTGACGCTAAACGCATCCGCAGCCGGACTTGACCAACGTGACGCCAAACCGGTTTGCCATCTTCATACACGACGGCCGCAGCCAACAGCATATGCCGTTTCCCGCGCATTCGTAACAGCTGGGATAGTGCGTCGTCCTTCGAAACCGGTTTCGACAGCAACTGTCCCTCAAAATCCAACACCTGATCACAGCCAACAACGAGGCTTCCGGGGTTTTTGGCGCTGACCTTGCGGGCTTTTGCTTCGGCCAGAGCGTCAGCAATATCCCGGGGCGAAGCGCCTTCTGCTATCAGGGATTGCTTGATCGCGTCTTCGTCCACGCGAGGGACGGAAACAGAGAACGCAAGCCCTGCGTTTTGCAACAGAGTGGCGCGAACCGATGAGCCCGAGGCAAGGAGGATGGGTATAGACATGTGGAAAACTATGCGAACAACTGGTTGAAGGGATCCTGATGATTTGCCGTCATTCGGGGATGACATGCAAGCCTGTCATCAAAACGTCATCTTGTCCTCACAAGCGCAGATTTTCTACATGCGGGATAAGGATAACTTCTCGGGTTGGGAAAAGCCTAGCGTGTCGGACTTGTAAGCCAGTTATCCACATTATCAAAGGGGGTAAATTTGTCTTAAGTATTTGTTATATATATGGTTTCTTACTATTCTTCAGTTTATTAGTTTTGTGTGAACTACTTCATCCACCCGTGGATAACGCCGAGCACAACTGAATAATCCACTGTTCTGAGGCTGCCTACATAATCATCAACCTTTCTTATTCTTATATTTATTATTAGGAAGGCTAAGCCGAGAAACGAGATCAAGATGACAGACATCCTGTTTACCGTGTACCCATGGGTCAAGTCGCTGCACATCATGGCGGTTCTGTCCTGGATGGCAGGGTTGTTCTATTTGCCCAGACTGTTCGTCTATCACGTAGAACAGGCAAATGATGTCGATGGGGCATCTGCTATCTTTGACGTGATGGAGCACAAGCTGCTGCGTTTCATCATGCGGCCTGCCATGATCACAGCGTGGATCTGCGGTTTGATTATGATGATGACTCCTGGCATTGTTGATTGGAGCTGGGTGTGGCCCTGGACAAAGGGTGCTGGGGTGATTGCGATGACCTGGTTCCATTATTGGCTGGTGATGCGCCAGAAGGACTTTCTTGCAGGTCAAAACACGCTTACCGGCCGCCAATATCGCATGATGAACGAGGTTCCGACGGTACTTATGGTTGTCATCGTGATCTCGGTAGTCGTGAAATTCTGATCCAAGGTTTGACTCGGCGCCTTTGGTTGCCTATGTAGCCTTCCAACCTGCCCGTCCGGGTGGCGTGTCTTCCATTCTCTTGAAATTGCACTCTGGCTGATCGCTGGCGTCGAAAGTTGTACTGTCCCATGACAACAGAATCAGAATCCCTGAAACTTGCCAATCTCAAGGCGCAAAGTCCCAAAGACCTTTTGGCGATGGCCGAAGAGCTTGAGATTGAAAACGCGTCGACCATGCGCAAGGGCGAAATGATGTTCCAGATTCTGCGTGAACGCGCGGACGAAGGTTGGATCATTTCCGGCGATGGTGTGCTTGAGGTTCTTCAGGATGGGTTTGGCTTCTTGCGGTCGCCTGAGGCGAACTATCTGCCTGGTCCGGACGATATCTATGTCTCGCCCGACATGATCCGGCAGTATTCGCTGCGCACTGGTGACACCATCGACGGTGTCATGAAAGCACCGGGTGACAATGAACGGTACTTCGCGCTGACAAGCGTTACGCAGATCAATTTCGAAGATCCGGAGCGTGCCCGGCACAAGGTTGCGTTCGACAACCTAACGCCGCTGTATCCAGATGAACGACTGAAGATGGAGATCGAAGATCCCACCATCAAGGATAAATCAGCTCGCGTCATCGATCTGGTTGCCCCAATCGGCAAAGGTCAACGCTCACTGATCGTCGCGCCGCCGCGGACTGGTAAAACAGTTATCCTGCAAAACATTGCGCATTCGATCGAACGGAATCATCCTGAGTGCTATTTGATCGTTCTTTTGATCGACGAACGTCCGGAAGAAGTCACGGACATGCAGCGATCCGTTAAGGGTGAAGTTGTGTCTTCAACTTTTGACGAACCCGCGACGCGTCACGTTGCCGTTTCTGAAATGGTGATCGAAAAGGCAAAGCGTCTGGTCGAACATAAACGAGATGTTGTTATTCTTCTCGATTCTATAACAAGACTTGGTAGGGCATTTAACACTGTCGTGCCATCTTCGGGCAAAGTTCTGACCGGTGGTGTAGACGCAAACGCGTTGCAGCGGCCGAAACGGTTCTTCGGTGCCGCCCGGAATATCGAAGAAGGCGGGTCTCTGACTATTATTGCAACCGCTCTGATCGATACCGGCAGCCGTATGGACGAAGTTATCTTCGAAGAATTCAAAGGTACCGGTAACTCAGAACTCGTGCTGGATCGCAAGATTGCGGACAAGCGCGTGTTCCCGGCTATCGACATCCTCAAATCGGGCACCCGGAAAGAGGACCTGTTGATCAACAAAATCGATCTGCAGAAGACCTTTGTTCTGCGACGGATCCTGAATCCTATGGGGACGACGGATGCGATCGAGTTCCTGTTGTCCAAACTGAAACAGACCAAGTCGAATTCCGATTTCTTCGATTCGATGAACACCTGATTTCAATCCAACGCGTGAGGCCAGGGTATGGACACGATCTTCGCGCTGGCTAGCGCGCGGGGCAAAGCTGGTGTTGCTGTTATCCGGATCTCCGGCCCGTCCGCGCATAAAGTCGCGGGCAGAATGGCGGGGATAGATCTTGACCTGCGCGGAATGAAGTTGTGTCGGCTTCGCGACGATGCTGGTGACATATTGGATGATGCACTGGTCCTGACTTTCGCTGCGCCTGCGAGCTTTACAGGCGAAGACGTTGTGGAATTGCAGATTCATGGCAGCACGGCCGTGATTTCAAAGGCGCTGGATGTTCTGAGCCGTCAACCAGAGCTTCGAATAGCTGAACCCGGAGAATTCACCCGGCGAGCTCTCGAAAATGGTAAGCTGGACCTTGCTCAGGTCGAAGGACTTGCAGATCTGATTGATGCTGAAACAGAGGCGCAACGTACGCAGGCGCAAGCACTGTTGGCTGGAAAGCTTGGTGATCTGGCTGAAAGCTGGCGTCGGGATTTGATCCGAGCGGCATCGCTGTTGGAAGCGGTTATAGATTTTGCTGACGAAGAAGTCCCAACAGATGTCACACCAGAAGTGAACACCTTGATTTCACGTGTTGAGGCACAGTTGATCAAGGAAACACGGGGCGTGGCCATCGCAGAACGTATCCGCGATGGGTTTGAAGTGGCGATTGTTGGTGCACCCAATGTCGGTAAATCCACCTTGTTAAATGCGCTGGCCGGACGGGACGCTGCGATCACGTCTGAGTTTGCCGGAACCACCCGCGACATCATCGAAGTCCGAATGGATCTGGCGGGACTGCCGGTTACATTGCTGGATACAGCGGGGGTTCGGGAGACTGATGACATGGTCGAAGGATTGGGAATTGCGCTGGCCCGGACAAGGGCGTCGCAAGCTGATTTGCGAGTGTTCCTTGTTGAGGATGATGATACGCTTGGTATTTCCATTCAATCAGATGATATTGTCTTGCGGCCCAAGGCAGATCAACGCCCAGATACAGATGCCTCCATCTCTGGAAAAACGGGTCAGGGTGTCGATCAGCTTATAGAGCGGATTGGCGCAGTTTTGTCCGACAGATGTTCCGGCGCGGGTTTGGCGACGCGTGAACGGCACAGGCTGGCAATGAAAAAATCTGGAGACGCGTTGGAAGGTACCCGGAGGGTTCTGGAAACCGGCCCAGATCAGTATGATATAGCTGCAGAAGAACTGCGGACCGCGATTCGTGCGCTGGAAGCTTTGGTAGGCCGTATCGATGTTGAAAACCTTTTGGACGAGATTTTCTCGAGTTTCTGTCTGGGTAAGTGAGGAGTGTTTCACGTGAAACATTCGGATTATGACGTGATAGTTGTTGGCGGTGGACACGCGGGAACCGAGGCCGCGCATGCAGCGGCGCGTATCGGTGTCAATGTTGCGCTGGTAACCTTGTCGCGTGAAGGTATAGGCGTAATGTCATGCAACCCAGCTATCGGCGGGCTCGGCAAAGGCCACTTGGTACGGGAAATCGACGCCATGGATGGCGTAATGGGTCGTGTGGCGGACAAGGCCGGTATCCAGTTTCGTTTGCTGAACCGTCGCAAAGGTCCTGCAGTTCAAGGCCCCCGGGCACAAGCCGACAGAGCTATCTATCAGTCTGCCATGCTGTCGGAAACGCAAAACCAGCGCCATCTTGATATCGTCATTGGCGAAGTGATTGATTTCCTGATGCAAAATGGAAGGGTTTCCGGGGTGCGTCTGGAGGATGGATCGGAAATATCGAGCCAATCCGTTGTTCTGACATCCGGTACCTTTTTGCGCGGGATCATACACATAGGCGATGTGCAGCGGCCAGGCGGGAGGATGGGCGACAAGCCTTCTGTGAAGCTTGCTGAGCGAATTGATGAATTCGGCCTGCCACTTGGGCGGCTGAAGACCGGAACACCGCCGCGTCTTGATAGCCGAACAATCGACTGGGTGATTTTGGAAAGCCAGCCAGGAGACGAAGACCCCACACTGTTTTCCTTCATGTCCACCAAAGTCGAGGCGCCCCAGATCTCCTGCGGAATAACGTATACCAATTCTAAAACGCACGAGATCATCGAAAGGAACCTGTCGCGGTCTGCCATGTATGGCGGACATATCGATGGTATCGGGCCTAGGTATTGTCCGTCGATCGAAGATAAGATCGTCCGGTTCAAGGACAAAGACTCACACCAGATATTTCTTGAGCCGGAAGGGGCCAACGACCACACTGTGTACCCAAACGGTATATCGACGTCCTTGCCTGAAGATGTGCAGCTTGACTATGTGCGGTCTATCAAGGGATTAGAGAAGGCCGAAATTCTCCAAGCTGGGTATGCGATTGAGTATGATTATGTGGACCCACGGGCTCTTTCAGGACAATTGTCCGTAAAAGATGTGCCGGGCTTGTATCTTGCGGGCCAAATCAACGGGACAACCGGCTACGAAGAAGCAGCTGCTCAAGGGTTGGCAGCTGGTTTGAACGCAGCCCTTGCTGTCCAGGGGAAAGACCCGCTGACATTCAGTCGGGCCAACAGCTATATTGGTGTGATGATCGACGATCTGACAACACGTGGTGTCGCAGAACCCTATCGTATGTTCACCTCGCGGGCAGAATTTCGGTTGTCACTGCGTGCAGACAACGCTGACCAGCGACTGACTCCGTTGGGTTTGGAACTTGGATGTGTGGCAGAAAAGCGAAAGGCGGCCTTTTTGGCTAAGATGGACAGGCTAGAATCGGCCATGGATCGTCTGAACGCGCAAAGCTACACTCCCAAGCAGATTTCTAACGCGGGGATTCGTGTCAATCAGGATGGTTCACGGCGTCGTGCATTGGATGTTTTGGCGTTTCCCGACGTGACTTTTGAGGATCTTGTGATGCTTGATCCAGAATTGGACAAGGTCGAATCAGAGACGCGTCGGCAGGCAGAACGGGACGCGTTGTATGCGAATTACATCGCTCGACAACAAAAAGATGTTGACGCGCTTAAACGAGATGAAAACCAAATTATTCCATTGGATTTTGATTATGAACCCATCCAAGGTCTATCGAACGAATTGAAGGCAAAACTGTCTCATACAAGGCCTGGGAATCTGGCGCAGGCCGCGAGATTGGATGGCATGACCCCTGCGGCCTTGTCGTTGCTATTGGCAACATTACGCAAGGGTCAACGCGTTCGTCGTGCTTTATGAGCGATAAATTCGAAGCCCTGTCTGACTTGAATGTTTCACGTGAAACATTCGAGCGAATGGAGATCTTTGCAGATCTTCTGCAAAAGTGGAATCCCAAGATAAACTTGGTTTCTCGGAACAGTATGTCGGACCTTTGGATCAGGCACATCAAAGATTCCGTTCAGGTCTTCCGATGTGTTCAGTCAATAGGCCATTGGGTTGATCTTGGCAGTGGGGGCGGGTTCCCTGGTACCATCGTTGCGATCATGGCTGCATCCGAGGCCCCACGCCTGAAAGTTACTCTGGTGGAAAGCGATCAGCGGAAATCAGCTTTCCTAAGAACAGCGGCTCGAGAAACTGGCGTGGGTTGCCAGGTGATTTCCAAGCGTATCGAGCAAGTTCCTGAGTTGAAGGCCCAAGTTTTGTCGGCGCGGGCCCTGGCTGATCTAACAACACTTCTTGGTTTTGCTGAACAACATTTAGACGAAAACGGAATAGCGCTGTTTCCCAAGGGCGCGACATGGGAAAAAGAGCTAGCAGAGGCGCGCCGACACTGGCAGTTTGAAGCCACTCCGGTTAAGAGTCTGACGGAGTCAGAAGCAGTAATCTTGAAGATCAAAGGAGTGTCACGTGGCTGATCTTTCCCGTCCACCAGGACCGAAAATCATAGCTGTGGCAAACCAAAAGGGTGGAGTCGGTAAGACGACGACCGCGATCAATCTGGCCGCGGCTTTGGTCGAGCTTGAAAAAACAGTGCTCGTGGTTGATCTGGACCCTCAGGGGAATGCTTCAACCGGGCTGGGAATCGATCCCTCTGAACGCGATATGACAACCTATGAGTTGTTGGTCGACGATGCGCCGCTTGATGACGTCATACAAGAAACTGAGATCGCAGGACTGCACATTGTGCCTGCCACCGTTGATCTAAGCTCTGCTGATATTGAACTGATCTCTAACGAAAAGCGCAGCTTTCTTTTGCACGATGCGTTGAGGCAGACGGCGATGGATCGCTATGGATTTGACTATATCCTGATTGATTGCCCACCGTCGCTGAGCCTTTTGACGGTAAACGCAATGGTTTCTGCGCACTCGGTTTTGATTCCTCTGCAAAGTGAGTTTTTCGCTTTGGAAGGTTTGTCCCAACTTATGCTTACAATCCGCGAAGTTCGGCAAACTGCAAACCCTGATCTCCGGATCGAAGGCGTTATTCTGACCATGTTTGATCGGAGAAATAACCTTTCGCAGCAGGTAGAGCAGGATGCGCGGGCAAACCTGGGAGACCTGGTTTTTGACACGATCATTCCGCGAAATGTTCGGGTCAGCGAGGCGCCATCCTATGCGATGCCCGTGCTCAGCTATGATCCGAACTCACAAGGTGCTGTTGCATACCGGGCATTGGCGCGGGAAGTTATGCAGAAAAACGGTAAACTAGCAGCGTAAACCACGAGGAGGCGCGTTTTGGCTGACAAGAAATCAAAACCGCGAGGGCTGGGCCGGGGCCTGTCGGCCCTTATGGCGGATGTTACAGCCGAACCGGCGCCGTCATCCGAGGTCGCGGTTAGCCGCTCGGATGCGTCGGTGCCAATCGAGCGGCTGATAGCAAATCCAAATCAACCACGGCGTCAGTTTGTCGAAGAAGATCTGGCGGATCTGACGGCTTCGATCAAAGAAAAAGGTATTCTCCAGCCGTTGATCGTTCGCCCGGCGGATGATGAAAAATACGAAATTGTAGCGGGGGAACGCCGTTGGCGCGCTGCGCAAAGGGCACAATTGCATGAAGTGCCGGTCCTTGTGCGCGATTTGGATGATACCGAAGTTCTGGAAATCGCAATAATCGAGAATATTCAGCGCGCTGATTTGAACGCGATGGAGGAGGCTGCTGGTTATCGCCAGCTGATGGAACGGTTTGGACATACTCAGGAGCGCATGGCAGAAGCTTTGGGAAAAAGCCGGAGCCATATTGCCAACCTGTTGCGTTTGCTAAATTTGCCGGACGACGTGCAAGAATATGTTCGTGATGGAAAGCTGTCGGCAGGGCACGCACGTGCGTTAATCACATCTGACAACGCTTCGGTTTTGGCAAAGAGTGTTGTCGGAAAAGGTATGTCCGTTCGTGAGACCGAGGCTTTGGTCAAGAAAAAGGTCAAGCAGGAAGATCACTCAGGGACTTCCCCAAAACCCCGCAGGTCTGCCGAAAAAGATGCAGATACCAAAGCACTGGAAGACGATCTTTCAGCCGCATTGGGTCTGAAGGTAACCCTTGACCATAAACCTGGAGGAGAAGCCGGCCAGATGGTGATCAAGTACGATACCTTGGATGAACTGGACGATTTGTGTGGCAGGATCAGCCGTTAGGTCGCGACCAGATAAAGACTAGTACGGCGCTTAGCACCACCGCCTGAATGATCAGAACATGTTGCGGGACTCCGAATAGCAAAGAAATCCCAAAAACAGCGGCAATGGATAGGGTCGCCAGCCTTTTGGCGGAAGGACGGATGGCGCCCGAGGTGTTCCACTCGTTGATCATTGGTCCAAAAGTTTGATGAGATAACAGCCAGTTGTGCAGTCGGCTGGAAGATCGTGCGAAGAAAAAAGATGCAAGCAAAAGAAACGGAACCGTGGGCAAAAGCGGTAAGACCACGCCGATCAAGGCAAGTGCGACACACAACAACCCCAGCGTGGCCCACAGATATTTCATTGGTTAATCCGCCAATAGTTCACGAATAATCGCATTCAAAACGGGTTGTCCTTTCCGTGTGGCTTTCATTGTTGCGCCGCTCAGAGAAACCATTCCCAAATCCTGAAGATAGATCAGTTTGTCATTCGGCAAAGGTTTTCCCGAAAGTTGCGTGTACCTATCGATATCTAGTCCCTCAGCAAGCCTTAGACCCATCATAATGTATTCTTCGGATTGCTCCGAAGGGCTAACTTGGGTCCTTACGGATTCTCCGTTTCCTGCAGATGTACGTTCGATCCAGGCCGCCGGAAGCTTAGGGCACTCTGTCGCGAAACGTTTTCCGTTCAAGGTTAACCGCCCATGTGCGCCGGGCCCGATGCCTGCGTAGTCGCCGTATTTCCAATAGATCAGGTTGTGCCGGGACTCCGTGCCGAGCCGGGCGTGGTTTGATATCTCATAAGCAGGCATATCGTAGGAGTCGCAGATGTCTTGGGTAAGAAGATACATGTCTGCGGCACGATCGTCATCGGGTAGGCCGCGCAGTTTACCCGCGGCGTAACGATCACCAAAAGCGGTGCCATCTTCGACAGTCAGCTGATAAAGTGAAAGATGGTCAACAGACAGGTTTAGAGCCTTTTCAAGCTCGGATTCCCATGCCTGTAGAGTCTGGTCTTGCCGAGCATAAATCAGGTCGAAACTGACCCTATCAAAGCAGCTACGAGCAACATCGAAAGCCGACAATGCGTCGTTCACCGAGTGAATTCGACCTAACCGCTTTAGATCTGCATCGTTCATCGCCTGAAAGCCCATCGACACACGGTTAACGCCTGCGTCCCGGTACCCCAGAAAACGACCAGCTTCGGCTGATCCCGGGTTGGCCTCTAATGTGATCTCGATGTCATTGGCAAAGGTCCAGTGCAGCCGCGCGGCTTCGATGACCGCCGCAACTGTGTCCGGGTGCATCAGACTTGGCGTGCCGCCACCAAAGAAGATCGAGTTCAAAAGGCGGTCGGGTGTCTCGCCTGCAACACGCTCTATTTCGGACAAATAGGCTCTAATCCAGACAGTTTCATCGATTTCGCGAGCGACGTGGCTGTTGAAATCACAATAGGGGCATTTGGCCTGACAGAATGGCCAATGCACATAAAGGCCGAAGCCTCCGTTTTTCCAATCTTCAGCCAAAACAGCCTGCTATGAACTGCTTCACCGCGCGAGCCCGGTGACTGATCTTGTTTTTTTCCCAGCGGTCCATCTCGGCGAACGTAATGTCAAAGCCTTCGGGAACAAACATCGGATCATACCCAAACCCGTTGTCACCGCGCATGGGCCAGACCAAGTGGCCAGGCATCACGCCTTCAAATGCTTCGTCGTGCCCATCGGGCCATGCCAACACCAAGGTGCATCGGAATTGGGCGAACCGAGGGTGCGGCGCGTTTTTTGCCTCAAGCTCATCATGTGCGCGGGTCATCGCCATGACAAAGTCGCGACCGTTGGGGGTTTCGGCCCAATCTGCCGTGTAAACGCCAGGGGCACCGCCCAAAGCGTCAATGGTGATCCCGGAATCATCTGACAGCGCGGGCAATCCCGTTGCTTTTGCGGCAGCATGGGCCTTGATCCGGGCATTGCCGACAAATGTGTCTTCGGTTTCTTCCGGCTCGGGCAAATCCATCTCGGCTGCCCCGACAACTGACACGCCAAAGGGCTTGAGAAGATGCTCCATCTCCTCAAGCTTGCCTTTGTTGTGCGTGGCGATCAAAAGCCGGTCGCCCGAGAATTTTCGGGTCATGCCGTTGCTGCCTTTTGCGCGCCGACCAGTTCACCAACGCCTTTTTCGGCAAGATCCATCAGTTGATTCATCTGATCACGAGAGAAAATCGACCCTTCGGCTGACATCTGAACTTCGATCAGCTGCTTGGATCCGGTCATGATGAAGTTTCCGTCAACGCCGGCTTCACTGTCTTCTGGGTAATCGAGATCCAGAACTGGCTGACCCGCATAGATACCACAGCTTACGGCGGCGACAGGATCAAGAAGCGGGTCCGAGATAACGACTCCGGCCTTCATCAGCTTGTTTACAGCCAACCGCAAAGCAACCCATCCGCCTGTGATCGCTGCGCACCGTGTTCCACCGTCGGCCTGAATCACATCGCAGTCGATCGTGATTTGACGCTCGCCCAAGGCGACGCGATCAACGCCAGCACGCAATGACCGTCCGATCAGGCGCTGAATTTCAACAGTGCGGCCGCCTTGCTTGCCTGCTGCGGCTTCGCGCCGCATCCGTGTGTTGGTTGCGCGTGGAAGCATCCCGTATTCCGCCGTGACCCAGCCAAGGCCTGATCCCTTGATAAAGGGCGGTACACGCTCTTCCAGAGTGGCGGTGCACAACACATGGGTGTCGCCGACCTTAATCATGCACGACCCTTCGGCATGTTTGGTCACACCAGTCTCGATTGAAACCGAGCGCATTTCGCTTAATTCTCGTCCTGAAGGTCGCATTGGAAATCCTTTGTTGCTTGCGGGGGGGATACAGTTGGGTCAGGCGATGATGCAACCCCGATTGACCTTTGTGCGACGTGGTCTTTAATGGCAGTTCCGCCAAGGGTAGCGCATATGAACGATGCGACGAAACTATTGGATGAAATGAACGATCGCTCGCGCGAGGTTTTCCGGCGCGTGGTTGAATCGTATCTGGATAGCGGTGATCCTGTGGGCAGCCGTACTTTGACCCGTGCGATGAGCGAAAAGGTCAGTGCCGCGACGATCCGCAATGTGATGCAGGATCTTGAGTTTCTTGGCCTTTTGAACAGTCCGCACATTAGTGCCGGACGCATTCCGACTCAGATGGGCTTGCGGATGTTTGTGGATGGATTGCTTGAGGTTGGCGATCTTGACGACAGCGATCGCCAAAGAATAGACGCCACACTTGGCAGCAACACGGCCGACGTGGGCGGTATGCTGGACCGGGTTGGTGCTGCCTTGTCAGGTGTGACCCAAGGAGCGTCTTTGGTTCTGACACCCAAGCACGAAGCTGAAATCAGGCATATCGAATTTGTGTCTCTGGCCCAGGATCGTGCGTTGGTTGTTCTGGTTTTTTCCGACGGCCATGTCGAAAACCGTCTTTTTACACCTCCGCCTGGGCAAACTCCCAGTTCGATGCGCGAAGCCGCGAATTTCCTGAATGCACTGATCGAAGGACGGACGCTAAGTGAAATCCGCGGCGTGATACAGCGCGAGATCGCAAACCGTCGTCAGGAAATAGATACGTTGGCACAGCAGATGGTCGAAAGCGGAATGGCGGCCTGGGAGGACGAAGAATCCGACTCGGCGCGTTTGATTGTCCGGGGGCGGTCGAATCTGCTTGGAGCAAATGAGTCGGGCGAAGAAGAACTGGAACGGATCCGTAGTCTTTTTGACGACCTTGAGCGCAAGCAGGATATTGCCGAGTTCCTGGATCTGACCGAAGACGGCGATGGTGTGCGGATTTTTATCGGCTCAGAGAACAAACTTTTTTCACTTTCGGGTTCCTCTTTGGTCGTGTCTCCTTATATGAACGCTGATCGAAAGATTGTCGGTGCGATCGGGGTCATTGGCCCGACCCGGCTGAATTATGGAAAGATCGTGCCGATCGTGGATTATACGGCACAGCTGGTCGGAAAGTTGATCTCTGACCGGAGCTAGAGGTAGAAAGATGGCAGAGCGGAAAGAAAACGATTTCCTGGATGATATTTCTGACGCCGAGGCGGAAGAAATGGCCGATGAACTGGAAGAGTTCAGCGACGACGAACTGGAACTGGATGCTCTCCGCGCCGAGCGGGATGAGTTGAAGGACCGGTTTATGCGCGCATTGGCCGACGCCGAAAACGCACGCAAACGGGCCGACAAATCGCGCCGGGATGCTGAGCAGTATGGTGGATCGAAACTGGCGCGAGACGTGCTGCCGGTCTATGACAACATGAAGCGTGCTCTGGAAGCAGCTTCAGATGAACAGAAAGAAGTCGCCGGGGCGTTGATCGAAGGGATCGAGCTGACAATGCGCGAGCTTTTGAACGTGTTCGGAAAGCATGGAGTTGAGGTTATTTCGCCCCAAATCGGCGACAAGTTTGACCCACAGTTTCATCAGGCAATGTTCGAGGCCCCTGTTCCCGGTACGGTGGCGGGTGAAATTATCCAAGTTGCGGCCGAAGGGTTCATGTTGCACGACAGATTGTTGCGCCCGGCGCAGGTCGGCGTCTCTTCAACCCCGGCATCGTGATGAGCCTGCGCTGAAGGACAAGTGCCTTCGGCAAGGGTATTTGGAACAAGAAAGAAGCAGGGGCGGTCAGGATCTGGCCGCCTCTTTCAGTTTGTAAAGCATTTCCAACGCTGCGCGTGGCGTGAGTTCGTCAGGATGAACATCATCCAATAGTGAAACAACGGCGGATGGTTTTGCCGGTGGCGGCGGCGGCGCGGTGGACTGGATCGAAAACAGCGGTAGATCGTCAATCAATGCCTTTTGGGTCGATCCGCCCTCGCGTTCGCCTTTTTCAAGTGCGTCCAGCACCACGCGGGCCCGCTCAACAACCGAAGTAGGCAATCCGGCGAGTTGCGCGACTTGCACACCATAAGACCGGTCAGCCGCGCCTTTGCGGACTTCGTGCAGAAAAATGATCTCGCCATCCCAGTCTTTGACCGCGACAGTCGCGTTCTCTACCCCTGCGAGCTTTCCGGCCAGAGTTGTGAGTTCGTGGTAGTGGGTGGCAAATAAGGCGCGGCAACGGTTGGTTTCGTGCAGATGTTCCAGAGTGGCCCACGCAATGGAAAGACCATCATAGGTTGCCGTGCCGCGTCCGATTTCATCCAGGATCACAAGTGCGCGGTCATCAGCCTGGTTCAGAATGGCGGCAGTTTCGACCATTTCCACCATGAAGGTTGATCGACCGCGGGCCAGATCGTCCGAAGCCCCGACCCGGCTGAACAACTGGCTAACGATCCCGATTTCGGCCTGATCTGCAGGTACGTAGCTGCCCATTTGCGCCAGAAGAGCAATCAGCGCATTCTGGCGCAGGAATGTCGATTTACCAGCCATGTTCGGGCCGGTCAGCAACCATATTTCTGCGCCTTTGTCGGCACTCAGATCGCAATCATTGGCGACAAAACTGTTGCCTGACTGTTGACGCAGGGCATGTTCGACAACGGGATGTCTGCCCCCGATGATCTGGAATGCGCGATTGTCGGTTACCTTTGGTCGGCACCAGTTCTCAGAGCGGGCAAGGTCCGCCAGCGCAGACGCAAGATCAAGGACGGCCAATCCGCGCGCAGCGGCGTTCAGGCGGGCGGCGGTTGCCAGAATAGCTTCGGAAAGCGCTGAATAGAGACGCTTTTCAATCTCTAACGCTAGGTTTCCCGCGTTCAAAATCCGGGTTTCGATTTCGCTGAGTTCAACGGTGGTAAACCGCACTTGATTGGCAGTGGTCTGGCGGTGAATGTAGGTGTCAGACAGCGGTTGCGACAACATCTTTTCTGCATGGGTTGCTGTGGTTTCGATGAAGTAGCCCAGCACGTTGTTGTGTTTGATTTTCAGAGAGGCGATGCCGGAATGTTCGGCATATTGCTTCTGAAAAGCCGCCACAACCGACCGGCCGTCGTCGCGCAAAGCACGGGCGTCGTCCAGCTCAGCATTGTATCCGGGGGCGATGAATCCGCCATCGCGGGCCAAAAGCGGCGGTTCGGCGACAAGAGCTGAATCAAGCAGATCGCAAAGGTCGTCAAAACCGGTCAGGACGCGAGTGGCGTCCGCCAAAGCTTCGGGCAGATCTTGTTGTGCGCAGAGTTCGGCAATGTCCTGCGCCTGAATTAAACCGTTTCGGATCGCGGCCAGATCACGAGGACCGCCCCGGTCAAGGGACAGTCGCGACAGCGCGCGGTCCAGATCGGGTGTTTTCCGCAACGCAGACCGCAGATCTTCGGACAGGCGCGAGTTATCGATGCAGAAACTGATGGCCTCAAGCCGCCCATTGATCGTGGGCAAATGGCGCGAGGGACTGGACAGTCGCTGTTCCAGAAGGCGGGCGCCTCCGGGCGTGACTGTCCGGTCGATGACCGACAACAATGAACCGGGCCGTCCACCAGACAGAGATCGGGTCAGTTCGAGGTTGCGGCGGGTTGCGGCGTCGATCTGAACCACATGATCGACCGCCTCGCGTTGCGGCGTGCGCAAGAGTGGCAATTTGCCCTTTTGGGTCAGGTCCAGATAATCGATCAGGGCGCCCATAGCCGAAACTTCGGCGCGGGTGAAAGAGCCAAAGGCATCAAGCGCGCTAACACCAAACAGGGAACAAATACGTTTTTCGGCTGCGGTACTGTCAAAGCTGGACCGCGCCAGCGGGGTTGTCGAAATCCCCAGATCAGAGACCAATTCGTGCCTTTCAGTCTCGATTGCTTCGGTGGTGATCAGCTCAGACGGGGCAAGGCGGGCAAGTTCAGGGCTTAACCGGACAGGAGTCATCGAAAGAACATGAAACGCGCCGGTAGAAATATCGCACCACGCCAACGCAGCATCATCCCTGATTTCGATGTATGCGGCCAGAAAGTTGTGGCTGCGCGCGTTCAGCAAAGCATCTTCAGTCAGAGTACCCGGCGTGACCAGCCGAACGACGCCTCGCTTCACCACCGATTTGTATCCGCGCTTCTTGGCCTCGGCCGGGCTTTCCAGCTGTTCGCAGACGGCAACGCGGAACCCCTTGCGGATCAACGTCAGCAGATAACCTTCGGCGGCGTGGACCGGGACGCCGCACATCGGGATATCGGCGCCATCGTGTTTTCCACGTTTCGTTAGGGCAATATCCAGCGCTTGGGCGGCTGCGACGGCATCATCAAAGAACATCTCGTAAAAGTCGCCCATGCGGTAAAACAGCAGGGCATCCGCGTGCGCGGCCTTGATTTCGAGAAACTGCGCCATCATGGGCGTGACTGTGGCCAACTGGTATTCTCCCGGGCTTCGGATGCGCGGCGACCTTACAAATCGCTGGCCTGCGGCGAAAGACGAAAACGCTTGGGCGTTGAGACCTCTTGCCGGGTCATGTAAGACGCCGGGGCCGACCTGAGGAGACACCGGACCGATGCCCAAAGCCAAAATCACAAAAGAAGAGGCACTCGCCTTTCACCTGGAACCGACACCGGGCAAGTTCGAGATTCAGGCCACTGTGCCGATGACCACACAGCGGGATTTGTCGCTGGCGTATTCTCCGGGTGTCGCGGTTCCGTGTGAAGCGATCGCTGAAAACCCCGAACTGGCCTATGATTACACCAACAAAGGCAACCTTGTGGCCGTGATTTCAAACGGGACAGCGGTATTGGGGCTTGGTAATCTGGGGGCGTTGGGCAGTAAGCCCGTGATGGAAGGCAAGGCAGTTCTGTTCAAACGCTTTGCCGACGTGAACTCCATTGATATCGAACTGGATACCGAAGATCCGGACGCGTTCTGCAACGCGGTTCGCCTGATGGGCCCGACTTTTGGCGGGATCAATCTGGAAGATATCAAGGCACCCGAATGTTTCATCATCGAGCAGCGCCTGAAAGAAGAGATGGATATCCCGGTCTTCCACGACGACCAGCACGGTACGGCTGTGATCTGTGCCGCTGGTCTTATCAATGCCTTGCACTTGTCGGGCAAAAAGATCGAGGACGTCAAGATCGTCCTGAACGGCGCGGGCGCGGCGGGTATCGCCTGTATCGAACTGCTAAAGCATATGGGTGCACGGCACGAAAACTGCATCGTGTGCGATACCAAGGGTGTGATCTATCAGGGCCGCACCGAAGGTATGAACCAGTGGAAATCGGCCCATGCGGTGAACACCGATCTACGGTCCCTTGAAGACGCAATGAAAGACGCAGACGTGTTTCTGGGCGTATCGGTGAAGGGCGCGTTGACGCCGGAGATGGTTGAAGGCATGGCCGACAACCCGGTTATTTTCGCAATGGCGAACCCCGATCCCGAGATTACGCCAGAGGACGCGCACGAAGTACGGCCCGATGCGATTGTGGCCACAGGCCGGTCTGATTACCCAAACCAGGTCAACAACGTTCTGGGCTTTCCTTACTTGTTCCGTGGCGCGTTGGATATCCACGCCCGTGCGATCAACGATGAAATGAAAATCGCTTGCGCGCACGCTCTTGCAGCTCTGGCACGCGAAGATGTGCCGGACGAAGTTGCTTTGGCCTACGGTAAAAACCTGACCTTTGGCCGGGATTACATTATACCAACCCCGTTCGACCCGCGTTTGATCCATCGGATTCCCCCCGCAGTGGCAAGGGCAGGAATGGACACAGGCGCTGCCCGCCGTCCGATCATCGACATGGATGCCTATGAGGTTGGTCTGAAATCGCGGATGGATCCAACTGCCAATATTCTGCGCGGGATGAACGCCCGCGCCCGCGCAGCGCAGGCCCGCATGATCTTTGCCGAGGGCGACGATCCTCGCGTTTTGCGTGCTGCCGTATCCTATCAGCGATCTGGCTTTGGCAAGGCGCTGGTTGTCGGGCGCTCGGATGATGTGAAGCAAAAACTAGACGCCGCCGGTCTTGGCGATGCCGTACGCGAACTTGAGATCGTGAATGCCGCCAATTCCAAGCATCTCGATACGTACAAAGAGTTTCTGTATCGGCGACTTCAGCGTAGTGGTCACGATATGAAAGACGTTCACCGTCTTGCCGCGCGTGACCGGCACGTCTTTGCTTCGTTGATGCTAGCGCATGGCCACGGCGACGGGTTGGTCACTGGGGCAACCCGTAAATCCGCCTATGCGCTGGACCGGATCAATCATGTCTTTGATGCGGATGCCAAGAACGGCGCAGCCGGTATCACCGCGCTTTTGCATAAGGGACGGATCGTTCTGATTGGCGATACACTGGTCCACGAATGGCCAGATGAGGAAGATTTGGCCAATATCGCTGAACATGCCGCCGTCGTTGCCCGCCATCTTGGTCTTGAACCGCGCGTGGCCTTTGTGTCGTTCTCAACTTTCGGTTACCCGGTCTCGGAGCGAGCGGAAAAAATGCATATTGCCCCGTCAGTACTCGACCGGCGTGGCGTGGATTTCGAGTACGAAGGCGAAATGACCGTCGATGTCGCGCTGAATGCGCAGGCCCAATCGGCCTATCCGTTTCAACGACTGACCGGCCCCGCCAATATCCTGATCGTACCGGCGCGGCATTCAGCGAGCATTTCGACCAAACTGATGCAAGAGATGGGCGGTGCAACCGTGATCGGTCCGATCCTGACCGGGGTCAACAAGCCGATCCAGATCTGTTCTACGCAGGCGACGGCGAATGACATCCTCAACATGGCCATCCTTGCGGCCTGTGATATCGCCTGATGACAATCTGGAACCTTGGTTCGATCAATGCGGACATGGTCTATGCCGTGCCGCACTTGCCCGGCCCGGGTGAAACTTTGGCCGCGCACGATCTGAAGCGGTTCCTGGGCGGTAAGGGCACGAACATGTCGGTTGCCGCTGCGCGGGCGGCCGCGCATGTGTGCCATATCGGCGCTGTGGGGCCAGACGGCGGCTGGGCGATTGAACGCCTTTTGGAGTATGGCGTTGATACCCGCCACATTGCGTCGATTGACGTTCCGACCGGGCACGCGATAATCGCGGTCGACCCAGATGGTGAAAACCAGATCATTATCTATCCTGGCGCAAACCGGGTGATATCAACAGATCAGGTTGATCACGCACTGTCGTCCGCCGAAACTGGTGACATCCTGATTTTGCAGAATGAAACCAATGCACAGTGCCATGCCGCGCGTCGCGGTGCCGATATGGGTTTGCGGGTGGGCTATGCGGCCGCGCCATTTGAGGCGTCAGCGGTCAAAGCCGTTCTTCAGGACCTGGATATGTTGTTTTTGAATGAGGTCGAAGCCATTCAACTGGAACAGGCCACGGGATTGACTCCGGACCAACTTCCAATCGCTGATGTGATTGTGACGCTTGGCGCAAGAGGCGCCCGACATTTTGACATCAGGCACGGGCATTCCCGCGATTATCCGGCGATTTCTGTACAGCCCGTGGATACCACGGGCGCCGGGGACACTTTCACGGGTTATGTGCTGGCCGGACTTGATCGCGGTATGCCGATGCCTCAGGCCATTGCTCAGGCCAGCCTTGCTGCCGCAATCATGGTCACGCGGTACGGCACGGCGGATGTCATCCCGGACCTTCGGGACGTGCAAGAATTTCGGATGCGCTAGCTCAGCTTCCGATAAACGGCGCTGCGTCGCCCCAAAGCTGTTTCACAATAGCGTCGCGTTTGCAGGCTTTGCGATAGGCTTTGTAGGCTTCTGACTGTTTCTTTGGCCCGAAACGGGTCAGTACCAATTTCGTTCCTTTATAATAATCCTGATGATACGCCTCGGCAGGGTAGAATGGTTTTTCGCCCAGAACCGGGGTGACAATCTTTTGGCCTAACTCACTTTGAGCGTCGGACACCACCTTCTCAGCAATGTTCTTTTCTTCAGAGTTAGAGACAAAAATGGCGGTTTTATAGCTATCCCCACGATCACAAAACTGACCCCCGGCGTCGGTCGGATCAACAGAGCGCAAGAATAAGGTCAACAACGCCTCGCGCGTGACTATTGTGGGATCAAAAGTAATCTCAACAGCCTCATAGTGACCGGTGCCACCACGTGTGACCTGCTTGTACGTCGGGTTTTCCGTTGTGCCGCCAGTGTAACCCGATACGGCCTCGATTACACCCGGAACACTTTCAAAATCAGATTCGACGCACCAGAAGCACCCTCCTGCAACAGTCAGGGTTTCGTTGTTTCCTGCATGGGCAGGAACGCCGCGCAACAGAACGGCAAGGCCGATCAAAAGGGTCAGCACCACAGGTTTGAAGGTATCAAGACGGGTCATGGCAAGTCTCCTTGACCTTACGTTGCATTGCCGTTCGGGAACGGGCAATCGGCTGACATGTGATCTCACGGCCTGGTGACTGGATTTTACCGCTTGGCGTTGACGTATCCCGGTTCTAGCGTGCGGGAAAAGGAGACTCAGATGACCAACAAGATCCGCAGCCTTTGCAACGCGCAGTACGTGCAGGAAAGCGTCTGATGCGGATAGCGATGTGGTCCGGGCCGCGAAACCTGTCGACAGCGATGATGTACAGTTTCGCCGCCCGGGATGACTGTGAAGTCGTCGATGAGCCTTTTTACGCAGCCTATCTTGCGTTGACCGGACTAGAGCACCCGATGCGGGCCGAGATCCTGCAATCGCAATCGCAAGATCCGAACACGGTAATAGAGCAGTTATGTGGCTCTAACTCGGATCAAAACAGGCATTTCTATCAAAAGCATATGACCCAACATATGCTGGATGACATCCCACGAGACTGGATACGCGAAATGCGCAATGTGTTTCTGATCCGCCATCCAGCACGAGTGATTTCTTCATATGCGGCCAAGCGTGAAAACCCGACTCTGGACGACATCGGGTTTCAGCAACAAGCTGAGCTGTTTGACGAGGTACTCAATTGGGGTGGGGAGCCGGTGGTGATTGACAGCCACGATATTCGGGCCGACCCCGAAGCCGCTTTGCGTCGGCTTTGCACGGCCATCGAACTGGAGTTCACGCCGAAGATGCTGAGTTGGACCATGGGCGGACATCCCAACGACGGTATCTGGGCTAAGCATTGGTACGGGGCTGTTTGGCAAAGCACTGGATTTGCCGATCCTGAGGGGCCGTTGCCTAAGGTGCCCGACCACCTGACGTCTGTTCTGGAAGCGGCTTTGCCGTTTTATGAAAAGCTGTCAGCCCAGAAGATCTGTATGGACGGGCAGCGTTAAGCTGCCCAATCCCTTACTTCAGCCGACGGTTTCTGGCGGCGATCAATTTCAGGCGCAAAGCGTTCAGCTGAATGAACCCCGCAGCGTCCTTCTGATCATAGGCGCCTGCATCGTCTTCGAAAGTCACATGCTCTTCAGAATAGAGCGAGTGTTCGGACCAACGTCCAACGGTCGAGGCCAGCCCTTTGTACAAACGCACGCGGACGGTTCCGGTGACATGTTCCTGGCTTTTGTCGATGGCGGCCTGCAGCATCTCGCGTTCGGGGCTGTACCAGAACCCGTTATAGATCAGCTCGGCATATTGCGGCATCAGCTGGTCTTTCAGGTGCATTGCGCCGCGATCCATGGTGATCGATTCGATGCCCCGATGCGCCTCAAGCAGGACGGTTCCACCCGGAGTTTCGTAGATACCGCGCGATTTCATGCCAACAAAACGGCCTTCGACAAGGTCAAGTCGACCGATGCCGTGTTTGCCGCCCAGTTCATTCAGTTTGGTCAGGATGGTTGCAGGTGACATCGCCTCACCATTGATGCTGACCGCGTCGCCTTTTAGAAACCCGATCTCGATATATTCGGCCTCGTTCGGGGCGTCCTCGGGGTTGACGGTGCGCTGATAGACATAATCGGGGGCCTGAACAGCCGGGTCTTCCAGTACTTTGCCCTCGGACGAAGTGTGCAGAAGGTTTGCGTCGACCGAAAACGGTGCTTCACCGCGTTTATCCTTGGCGACCGGAATCTGGTTTTGTTCGGCGAACTCAAGCAGCTTCGTACGCGACGACAGATCCCATTCCCGCCAGGGTGCGATCACCTTGATGTCCGGGTTCAGCGCATACGCAGCAAGTTCAAAGCGTACCTGATCGTTGCCTTTTCCTGTGGCACCATGCGCGACAGCGTCGGCACCGGTTTCTTCGGCAATCTCGATCAGACGCTTTGAGATCAACGGGCGGGCAATCGATGTGCCCAGCAGGTAAACACCTTCGTATTGAGCATTCGCGCGAAACATCGGGAACACAAAATCGCGGACAAACTCTTCGCGGACATCTTCGATATAAATGTTTTCGGGCTTGATCCCCAAAAGCTCGGCCTTGGCGCGTGCCGGCTCAAGCTCTTCGCCCTGACCAAGGTCGGCGGTGAAGGTAATCACCTCACACCCATACTCGGTTTGCAGCCATTTCAGAATGATCGAGGTATCAAGGCCACCGGAATAGGCCAACACGACTTTTTTGGGCGCGGACATGTCAAATTTTCCTTACTACGGTATCGCAGCGCCGATATCGGGTTTTGAACGTATGGGCAAGGTGTCGGCAGTTGAGATGCCGACACTGGACGCGTTTACAGGCTCCAATGCCAAAAAGAGGCTCAGGCGGACCCTGTTCAAACCGATCTGGCATGCCGCGATGAAGGTCTTCGATAAGGTGCGAGGCGAACTTGCCTCTGTCGTTGCAATATCGCATTGATCGGCCATGACTGATTTCATTATCCGCGCCCGCGCTGCCGAACAGGCCATGCGCGATGTCTTTCCCGTTACTCCGCTGCAGCGGAACGCTATGTTGTCCGACCGGTTTGGCGCTGACATTTGGCTGAAGCGCGAGGATCTGAGCCCGGTCCGATCTTACAAGATCAGGGGCGCATATAACGCAATGCGCAAACAGCCGGATCAAGACCTGTTCGTGTGCGCGAGCGCCGGAAACCATGCGCAGGGCGTAGCCTTCATGTGCAGGCATTTGGGGGTAAAAGGCGTTATCTTCATGCCAGTGACGACTCCGCAGCAGAAGATTCAAAAGACCCGGATGTTTGGCGGTGATCAGATCGAAATCCATCTGATTGGCGACTATTTCGACGACACGTTGGCCGCGGCGCAGACATGGTGCGCTGAAAAGGGCGGTCATTTTCTGTCGCCCTTTGACGATGCAGACGTGATCGAAGGCCAGGCCTCGGTCGCCGTCGAAATCGAACAACAACTTGGTCGGGCACCGGACAATGTGATCCTGCCCGTTGGCGGTGGCGGCATGTCGTCAGGAGTGACGACCTGGTTCGGGGACCGGACGCATTGCCTGTTTGTCGAACCGGCAGGCGGGGCCTGTTTGCGTGCAGCATTGGCAGCAGGGCATCCAGTGTCGCTGGATCATGTCGATACATTTGTGGATGGCGCGGCAGTGGGTCGAATCGGCGAACAACCTTTCGATCTGCTGAAAAATCGGCATTTGTCGGATGTTATGGTGCTGTCGGAAGACCGGATATGCGTGACCATGATCGAGATGCTGAATGTCGAAGGCATTGTTCTGGAGCCAGCCGGAGCACTTTCTGTCGCTGCGATCGAGAATGTTCAGTCCTTCGTTCGTGGGCGCACTGTCGTTTGTGTGACATCCGGCGGGAATTTCGATTTCGAACGGCTGCCTGAGGTCAAAGAACGGGCGCAGCGTTGTCTTGGGGTCAAGAAATACTTCATTCTTCGGCTGCCTCAGCGCCCCGGTGCTTTGAAAGAATTTCTGGGTATTCTGGGCCCCGAAGACGATATCGCGCGATTTGAATACATGAAGAAATCGGCCCGAAATTTCGGATCAGTGTTGATTGGGCTCGAAACCAGCAAGCCAGAAAATTTTGTACGCCTGTTCGCGCATCTGGATGATGCCGGGTTTACCTATACGGACATTACAAACGATGAAACACTGGCGCAGTTCGTGATCTGATTTGCCTCAGGCCGCGACCCGTTTTGGGAGCTCGGCTATGAATACCGCCCGGGATGCTTCGTAACCGTCGAGGATTTCGTTAAGATTCACTTTGCTGGCACGACCGCTCGCGGCCATCCTCTCTCCGTCTTGGCACAACGCTGAGAACGCGGCAAAACCTAGGTTCAGCGCACTGCCTTTCAGAAAATGCAGATCTTGTTCCAGATCATCCATGTTAGATCCAAACCTGAGACGGGTTGTAACCACGTCAACTTCTTCAAGGAACAATTCGACAACCTCTTTGAAGTCTTCTTCGCCGATCTCGTTGCGTAGTTCGCTGACACGCGACCATTGTATCATCTGACACCTGTAACATTCACGTCCCGGACCGCCTGCAGGCTAGGATGACGACGTAAAGGATCGGTTAAAATCTGCAGGGTCGGTGAATGTCAGGGTTTCACCCCTTGTTAATGTTCCTGTTGGATTGTCACCACAGTCGGTTTGCTAGTGTACTGGAGGGGGGTTCGTGGGGCCCGGTGTGGATGTTCAGAACCAGATTGATCCTGCCTCCGGTTCGATCAAACGTGTGCTGGTTGTCGATGATAGCCGGCTGCAGCGCCGTATACTGACCAGCTCATTGAAAAAATGGGGTTTTGATGTGGTCGAGGCCGACAGCGGTGAAGCCGCAATGCAAATCTGTGAAACCGCGCCACCCGATCTGGTGCTGAGCGACTGGATGATGCCTGGGATGAGCGGCCCGGATTTCTGCAGGGGGTTTCGCGCGTTGCCGTCCGAAGAATACGTGTACTTTATTCTTTTAACCTCGAAGAGCGAAAAGAACGAAGTGGCCCAGGGGCTGGATGCCGGGGCGGACGACTTCTTGATCAAGCCTGTGAATTCGAACGAGTTGCGTGCCCGGATTGCCGCCGGTGACCGCATCTTGGGTATGCAGCGGGAATTGTCAGAAAAAAACCGTGTGATCTCGGACACTTTGAACGAACTCAAAGGTCTGTACGACGCCATCGATCAGGACTTGATTCAAGCCCGAAAGATCCAGGAATCGCTGGTGCCGGACCTCTCGCGGGAATTCGGAAAATCCCGCGTCAGTCTGTTGCTGAAGCCTTGTGGGCATATTGGCGGTGATCTTGTTGGTATGTTCTCACCCGGAGAAAACCGGGTTGGTTTTTACGGTATAGACGTGTCGGGCCATGGTATCACCTCGGCTATGATGACGGCGCGATTGGGTGGATATTTGTCGAGCAGTTACTTTGACCAGAACGTGGCGATGGAACGGCAACTCGATAAGTCCTTCGCATTGCGGGCACCCTCGGCGGTGGCAGAAGACTTGAATACCCGTTTGATCGCAGATACCGGTGTCGAAGAGTATTTCACGATGGTTTACGCCACAGTCGACTTGGGCAATGGGCATCTCAGAATGGTGCAGGCCGGACATCCCAATCCGCTTCTTTTGCGCAAGGACGGATCGGCCGAGTTCATCGGTCAGGGTGGCGTACCCATCGGGCTGATGCCGGATCTGACCTGGGAACAGTCTGACCATTGGTTGGATCCGGGTGACCGCATCATGATCTATTCCGACGGCTTCACAGAATGCGAGCTCTCGAACGGCACGATGCTGGAAGAGAACGGTTTGGTTGATCTTGTCAATCGCTGTACCAAAGGCCGGTCGGGACCAGAGTTTCTGGAAGACCTGTTTTGGAATCTAACCCAAATCATGTCACCTGGTCATGGATTGACGGATGATGTGTCGGCGACAGTGTTTGAATACAACGGCCCCTAACCACAGATCCCACGCGCGAACCGGTCGGCAAAATGCCGGTCGCCTGAATTCCCCAACGCCATCGCCGCTTGTGCAGGTGCCATCCATACAGCGTCATGGCCGGGTTCGGTGGGCGGACCCATTTCCAGAACGGGCAGGGCGACGTAAATCAGGCATATCTTTTCGGCCCACATGTCGTATTCCGGCATGTACACAAATCGACGAAATGCGCCTACGCGGCGTGGGGCCGAAATGTGCCAACCGGTTTCTTCGAAAACCTCGCGATGCAGCGCGGCCACCGGTGATTCCCCAGGGTCGATGCCGCCGCCGGGCAATTGCAGATCGGGCCCGGGTTCGGCCTGAACAGTCAAAAGCAAGGCCCCTTCGCGTGGCAACAATGCATAGGCCCCGGCGCGTCTTGTGTACCGTTGACCGGGTATTGGGGCCTCTCCGAACCGTGGTATCATGCGATTGGCCCTTTTATCCCTGCTTGTCCGACCTATATACGCGCGGTATGCCAATCTGAGGCGTGTAAGGAAACCCCATGACGATCGGATCAAAACTTGCGTGGGACGACACCGTCCTGCCCTTTCAACTTGATGTATCGGATATGCGCGGCCGCGTTGCCCGTTTGGACGGCGTGCTTGACGGTATTCTAAAACAGCATGACTACCCGCCCGTCGTCGAAGCGCTGGTGGCCGAGATGGCCCTGCTGACCGCATTGATTGGCCAGACGATCAAGCTGCGTTGGAAATTGTCGCTTCAAGTGCAGTCCAAGGGCGCGGTGCGGATGATCGCGACCGACTATTATGCCCCCGAGAAAGAAGGCGACCCAGCGCGGATTCGGGCCTATGCGAGCTATGACGCCGACCGGCTGACGGATGGGGCGCCATTTGAACAAGTAGGTGAAGGATATTTCGCGATCCTGATCGACCAAGGTGCCGGGACTCAGCCGTATCAGGGCATTACCCCCTTGGCCCATGGATCGCTCAGCGCATCGGCTGAGGACTATTTTACCCAGTCTGAGCAATTGCCGACACGCTTCAAGGTGAACTTCGGTAAATCCACAGAACCGGGTGCTGACGAACGCTGGCGCGCGGGTGGCGTGATGCTGCAGCAACTGCCCAAAGCGTCGCCATTTGTGGCAACTCAGACCGGAGAAGGCGGAGTTCTGAAGCCTGCCGATCTTTTGGATGGGGACGCCGAAGAAAACTGGAACCGGGTAACGATCCTGCTCAACACGGTTGAAGAGATGGAATTGATCGGTCCGGTTGTTCCTCCCACTGACCTTCTGGTGCGACTGTTCCATGAAGAAGAACCGCGGGTATATGATGCGCAAGCCGTGCGCTTTGGATGCACCTGTTCGGAAGATCGTGTGCGGCAAAGCCTGTCGATCTATTCGGCGCGCGATATCGAAACCATGACGACCGATGAGGGCCGGGTAACAGCAGATTGCCAGTTCTGCGGAGCGCATTACGACCTTGATCCACTAACCGTCGGGTTTGAAGCCACGAAAGAACCCGGTGCGTGATCTGATCTCAAATCTTGAGGCGGCGCTGTCGCGTCCTGGTCACGCGTCGTCCGATTTTGACCTGAACCCGGATGTTGGTCTTCCGCCCGGGCGTACATTGCGCCCAGCAGGGGTGCTGGTGGCGATATCGACCGTGACCGGTGACCCACGACTGATCCTGACAAAGCGGTCTTCGCGTTTGAAGCACCATCCCGGCCAAATTGCGTTTCCCGGCGGCAAGGTCGATGATGGCGATGCCGATGTCGTAGATGCTGCGCTGCGTGAGGCGGACGAAGAAATCGGTCTACCCCGCAATTTGCCGCAAGTACTGGGCACAATGCCCGAGCATGAAACCGTGACCGGGTTTCGGGTTACTCCGGTGATCGCAATCGTTGACCGCGCCTTCGACACTGTTCCTGAACCCGGAGAAGTGGACGAAGCGTTTTCTGTTCCCCTGTCCCACGTTCTGGACCCCGGCAACTACATTATTGAATCGCGCAGGTGGCGGGGCACCCGTCGGCACTATTTTATAGTGCCGTATGGCCCCTATTATATCTGGGGCGCGACAGCCCGGATGTTGCGCGCTCTGGCTGCGCAGATGTCGCAATGATGCGGATAGACGAAACCTGGCTGACAAATCCTGCCACTCAAGCGGTCTGCAAAGCGATTGAAGCCGGCGGGTTTCAGGCGTTGTTTGTTGGCGGGTGCGTCCGCAATGCGCTGATCGGCGCGCCGGTCAATGACATTGATCTATCTACCGATGCCCGCCCGGAAGACGTAGTCAAACTGGCCGAAAAGGCAGGGATCAAGGCGGTCCCGACGGGGATCGACCACGGTACAGTGACCCTTGTCAAAGACGATATCCCACACGAGGTCACCACGTTTCGCATGGATATCGAAACAGATGGGCGTCGTGCGGTCATCGCGTTTTCTGACAATGTGGAAGAGGATGCAGCCCGCCGCGATTTCACGATGAACGCACTTTATGCGCGGCCTGACGGCACGGTTTTGGACCCTCTGAATGGGATGCCGGATCTTGTGGCGCGTCGGGTCCGGTTTATCGGAAAGGCCGAAGATCGAATTCACGAAGATTATCTTCGGTCGCTGCGTTACTTCCGATTCCACGCTTGGTATGGTGACGATCAGGCAGGGTTTGATCCCGAAGCGCTGTCGGCTATTGCCCTGAATCTCGACGGGCTGTCGCGTCTATCGCACGAGCGGATCGGGGCCGAGATGCTTAAACTGCTGGCTGCACCTGATCCTGCGCCGTCTGTCGCGGCGATGCGATCAACCGGGGCGCTGGCGCAATTGTTGCCGGGTTCGGATGACCGTGCTTTGGCGCCGCTGGTTCATCAGGAATCGCTGGTTGGTGTTGGGCCGGATGGCCTGAGGCGGTTGACCGCGCTTGGTGCGTTGGATGTTGCCAACGCTCTTAGGCTAAGCCGTGCACAGACAGCGCGTGTTGCAAAGTTGTCCCAAGCTGTTGGTAGCTTGGCTGACCCGGCTGAATTGGGATATCGGCTGAAACAAACCGACGCGACCGATGCCTTGTTGTTGCGATCTGCGATGTTAGAGCAGCCGATGCCGCCGAACGCTGCCAATCTTATCGAACAAGGTGCGCAGGCAAAGTTTCCCGTCCAAGCCCGCGATTTGATGCCAGCCTATCAGGGACCTGCGCTGGGCACCCGTATGAAAGCTTTGGAAGCTGCCTGGATCGCATCTGGATTTGCCCTGACCAAGGCAGAGTTGTTGAAACACCCGGACTAAACCGGCGCACAACTGGGTGTGCCCTATTGCAGAGTGACATTTTTGTCGGGATCAGTTACCCCGTAAGGTATCAATCTGTCGGAGGAATACGCATGTATCACGGGATCTGGAACACACTCGGCTGAGTCACCCGTCCCGTTCGGGTGGCCTGACCGTTGTTCACGCCACCATTGCGTCTAATTTTGCTCAAATTCAGGAGCACCCGACATGTTTCGATACTTTGAAAATCTTGTAGACCCCTATTGCGATTATCCCGAAAAAGACCGGCCTCCGACTGATCTTTGGCCGTTCATGAAGGATTACGCCCGACCGTTTCGGCGGGTGTTCATCTGGACCGCACTTTTGTCCGTCGTCGTTGCCGCGATCGAGATCGGCCTGATCTATTACATGGGCCGTGTTGTTGACCTTTTGTCTGGATCGCCTGTGCAGGTCTGTGCAGATCACGGGCTTGAGCTGATCTTGCTGGCGCTGTTCATCCTGTTCCTGCGTCCGGCGATTCATGTGCTGGACGTGCTGCTTTTGAACAACGGAGTTTTGCCCAATTTCGGAACTCTGATCCGATACCGGGCCCACAAACACGTTCTGCGCCAATCGGTTGGATGGTTCGAAAACGATTTTGCAGGACGGATTGCCAACCGCATCATGCAGACACCGCCCGCCGCAGGCGAGGCGGTATTTCAGGTGTTCGATGCAATCACCTTTTCGCTGTCCTATATGATCGGTGCGGGCATATTGCTGGCGACATCTGACATTCGTCTGACCATTCCCATGCTGATCTGGTTTGTGTTGTATGCCTTGCTGATCAAATGGACAGTCAAGCGGGTTGGTCCCGCGTCGCAGGCTGCGTCCGATGCGCGCTCGGCTGTGACGGGTCGCGTGGTCGATGCCTATACCAACATCCATTCGGTCAAGATGTTCGCACATCATGAAAGTGAAATGGACTACGCCAAAGAGGCTATCGAGAAAAGCCGCCAGACGTTCCAAGCCGAAATGCGGATCTATACGGCTATGGATATCATGCTGGTCACGTTGAACGGTGTTCTGATTGTCGGTGTGGTCGGCTGGGGTATCGCGCTTTGGATGCAGGGGCAGGCCTCGGTTGGGGTTGTTGCCGCGGCCACCGCGCTGACGTTGCGCCTAAACGCAATGACCGGTTGGATCATGTGGGCGCTGACCTCGTTCTTCCGCAGCCTTGGGGTTGTGGCCGAAGGAATGGAGACGATCGCGCAGCCTATTGATCTGGTCGACGCGCCCGACGCCAAGCCGCTTGAGCTGACGGACGGGCGGATCGAATTGCATGACGTATCGCACCATTATGGACGCGGGGCGGGTGGTCTGGACCGAATTACCCTGACGATTGAGCCGGGCGAAAAGATTGGTTTGATCGGACGGTCTGGCGCGGGCAAATCCACTTTGGTCAAACTGTTGCTCAGGTTCTATGATTCCGAAGGCGGCCAGACCTTGATCGACGGGCAGGACATTTCTACCGTGACGCAGGACAGCCTGCGCCGTCAGATCGGCATGGTGCAACAAGACAGCGCGCTGTTGCATCGGTCGGTGCGTGACAACCTGCTGTATGGTCGCCCGGATGCAACAGAGGCCCAAATGATCGAGTCGGCGAAGCAGGCCGAAGCGCATGATTTCATTCTCGATCTTGAAGACCCGCAGGGGCGCAAGGGATATGATGCCCATGTTGGTGAGCGCGGCGTGAAGCTATCTGGCGGTCAGCGCCAACGGGTGACGCTGGCTCGTGTGATCCTGAAAGATGCGCCGATCCTACTGCTGGATGAGGCGACCAGTGCGCTTGATAGCGAAGTTGAGGCAGCAATTCAGCAAACGCTGTATGGTATGATGCAGGGCAAGACCGTGATTGCCATTGCGCACCGGCTGTCGACCATCGCCCAAATGGACCGCATTCTGGTGATGGATCGGGGTCACATCGTTGAAGAGGGCAATCATGCTGACCTCTTGGCGCAGAACGGGCTTTATGCCCAGTTCTGGGCGCGCCAATCCGGTGGGTTTTTGAAGACGGACGAAGATACAGAGGCGGCAGAATGAGGATTGGCGATCTGATTGATCCGTTCCGCCCCGCAGAAGGGCCGCCGCCGCAAACCTTGGTCGCGTTTCTGACCTGGTGTCTGAGTGGTTCCTGGCCTGCATTGATCGGCGCGGCGGCAATTTCATCGGTTGCCGGGGCGATGGAAGCGGGAACTGCGCTGATGCTGGGGTTGGTGGTCGATACTGCGAATGGCAGTGATCCGGCAAACCTGTTTCAGCCTCCGCATGTGTGGCCTCTGATCGCGGCCGTGGTGTTTTTCCTTTTGGCGCGCCCGATCATGTTCGGCCTGTCGGCCACAGCGAACTCGGTCGTTGTTGGTCCGAATGTCAGCCCGATGGTATTGGCACGGCTGAATCGTTGGACGCTGGGCCAGTCGGTCGAGTTCTTTGACAACGATTTCGCCGGACGAATCGCCCAGAAACAGATGCAGACCGCAGGTGCAGTGACCAATGTCGCGGTTGAATCGATCAATGTCGTGGCCTTTGCACTGGCATCAATGGTGGGGTCTGTTCTGTTGCTAAGCTCGATCAGTGGTCGGGTGACCTTGGTCTTTCTCGCCTGGCTTTGCGTCTATTTGTTGCTGATTCGCTGGTTTTTGCCGCGCGTACGGATTCGCGCGGCAAAACGGGCAGCAACGCGGGCCGTGGTGTCAGGTCAGATCGTCGATACGATCACTAACATCAAGACCGTGAAATTGTTCGCCCATGCCGACTACGAAACCCGTACTGCGATGGGCGTGCTGGACGAGTACCGCGAAAGCGCTTTGGGTTTTGGTACATTGGCGGCGCTTTTTCGGTTTTGCCTGATGACACTGGCCGGGCTGTTGCCGGTTTTGCTGATTGGGACCACCCTGTTGCTGTGGCAGGCAGGCACGGCCACGACGGGCGAGATTGTGGCGGCAGGCGCTGTGGCGATCCGGGTGGCGCAGATGACCGGATGGGTCAGTTTCGCAATGATGGGGATCTATTCCGATATTGGCGAAGTCGAAGACGGAATGAACACGCTGACTCCGCGTACCCGGTTGGAAGATGCGCCCGGTGCCCGTGACCTGCAGGTGCGGCGCGGTGAGATCGTTTTTGACAAGGTCAGCTTTGGCTATGGTCGGGACGTCGGTGGCGTGCGTGATATTGATCTCACAATTCATGCGGGCGAAAAGCTGGGAATCGTCGGCGCATCGGGGGCCGGGAAATCGTCGCTCGTGTCGCTTTTGCTTAGGCTGTATCAGGGTGAAGAAGGCGAAATCCGCATTGATGGACAGAATATCGATGACGTAACGCAATCTAGTTTGCGGCTTCAGATCGGTATGGTCACGCAGGAAACGGCGATGTTCAATCGCCCGGCTCGCGACAACATTCTGTATGGTCGTCCCGATGCTTCCGAGGCCGAAATGATTGCAGCGGCGAAGAGGGCCGAAGCGGATACGTTCATCCAGCAACTACAGGATCATAAGGGCCGAAAAGGGTATGACGCGTTTCTAGGGGAACGCGGTGTCAAGCTGTCGGGCGGTCAGCGCCAGCGAATCGCGCTGGCGCGTGCCATTCTGAAAGACGCGCCAATCTTGGTTCTGGACGAGGCGACATCAGCCCTGGACAGTGAAGTCGAGGCAGCGATTCAAACTGCGTTGCATCGGGTCATGGAAGGCAAGACCGTGCTGGCCATCGCGCACCGTCTTTCGACGTTATCCGAAATGGACCGCATTCTGGTGATGGATAATGGACGGATTGTCGAAATCGGCAGTCATGATGAACTGTTGGCCAAAGGTGGGCAGTACGCCCAGTTCTGGGATCGGCAATCGGGCGGGTTTATCCAGACAGAAGCCGCCGAATAGGGGTGCAGGCAAAAGGGGGCTTTGCCCCCGTCGCCATTCTGGCGACTCCCCCAGAGTATTTACGAAAGAGAAGAATGAAAGAGCGATGCACCGAGTGATGATCGTGCATCTGACATCGGCCGCGAAGGTGCGGCACGTACAGTCGGACCTCGACAGCGGGCGAACTTAACGGCAAGAAACCCTGCATGGAAAGTTATCAGATTGAACGATTGGGTCATCAGGGTGACGGCATAGCTGCCGGTCCTGTTTTTGCGGCACGGACTTTGCCGGGTGAAACCGTAACGGGGTCGCTGGACGGCACGCGGTTAAGCGAAGTTCGCATCGAAACTCCATCAGAGCATCGCGTGCAGCCGCCATGTCGGCACTATAAATCCTGTGGTGGGTGTCAACTGCAACATGCGTCAGACGATTTTGTGGCGGAATGGAAAGTACAGACAGTTGGTATAGCCCTGAGTGCGCAGGGGCTTGAGACCGATCTTCGCCCTATCAAAACCTCTCCGGCACGGTCTCGTCGGCGGGCGACGCTGGCGGTGCGGCGCACCAAAAAGGGCGCATTGGTCGGGTTTCATGGCCGCGCGTCTGACACGATCATTGAAATCCCCGAATGCCAATTGCTAATGCCCGAACTTTTGGGCGCGATCCCCATCTGTGAACGTCTGGCCGTGCTGGGGGCAAGCCGTAAGACGGCGCTGGCTGTCACTGTAACCGCTTCTGGTGGCGGTCTGGATCTGTCTGTTACCGGCGGCAAACCATTGGACGGACCTTTGGAATCAGCACTTGCTCAGTTGGTTGAGCAAACCGGATTGGCCCGCTTGGCATGGGATGGTGAAGTTGTCGCGATGCGGCAGGCACCGACACAAGTATTTGGCAAGGCCACCGTCACGCCGCCAGCCGGCGGTTTTCTTCAGGCCACGCGCGAAGGCGAAGCAGCTTTGCTCGATGCAGTGCGTGAAACCGTCGGTTCAGCCCGGCGCATTGCCGACCTTTTTGCAGGGTGCGGCACATTCAGTTTGCCGCTGGCTGAGCAGGCCCAGGTACATGCGGTCGAAGGTGATGCGGTTATGACCGACGCGTTGGACCGCAGTTGGCGGTTTACCGAAGGGCTTAAGAAAGTCACGACTGAAACACGCGATTTGTTCCGAAGGCCGCTTTTGCCGGATGAACTGGCCAGCTTCGAAGCCGTTGTTCTTGATCCGCCGCGCGCAGGCGCTGATGCTCAGGTGGCCGAACTGGTGCAGGCACAGGTGCCGGTCATCGCCTATGTGTCCTGCAATCCTGTTACATTCGCGCGCGACGCCAAAACGTTGACGGACGCCGGATATTGCCTGAATTGGGTGCAGGTCGTCGATCAGTTCCGCTGGTCGGCGCATGTGGAGCTTGCAGCTTCTTTTACGCTGACCCATATGACCAAGGACTGAGGCAGGAGCCAACACTATGGATACCAGATCCCGACTGGACGCTGTCCTTGAGGGACCCGCGTTCGGAAACTTTATAACCGCCGTCATCGTGGTCAATGCGGTGCTGTTGGGGATGGAAACCTCGGACACGCTCATGGAGCGGGTGGGACCATTGATCAAGGTGCTCGATGGGTTGTGCCTGGTGATCTTCGTGGTTGAGATCGGGCTGAAGATGGTGGCGCAGCGCGCCCGCTTCTTTACCAATGGCTGGAACGTGTTCGATTTCGTGATCGTAGGAATCGCCCTTGTTCCGGGGGGTCAGGGTCTGTCGGTTCTGCGCGCGCTCAGAATCCTGCGGGTGCTGCGGGTGATTTCAGTTGCACCGCGTTTGCGACGGGTGGTCGAAGGGTTCATAACTGCGCTGCCAGGAATGGGCAGCGTGTTCCTGTTGATGGCGATCATCTTCTACATCGGCTCGGTCATTGCGACCAATTTGTTTGCGTCAACATTTCCTGACTTTTTCGGGACGCTGGCGCTGTCTGCCTATTCCTTGTTCCAGATCATGACGCTGGAAAGCTGGTCGATGGGAATCGTCCGCCCGGTGATGGAAGTTTATCCTTATGCTTGGGTATTCTTCGTTCCCTTCATCATGATCACCACATTTGCAGTGGTGAACCTGCTGGTGGGCCTGATCGTGAACTCGATGCAGGAAGCACATGATGCAGAAGAACTGGAACGGACAGCGGCCTATCGTGATGAGGTGATGTTGCGGCTTGAGGCGATTGAGCGCAAAGTTGACAGCGTCTCGCCGACGCAAGGCCGATCTGCAGAAATGTGATTTCGAAAACACATGAAGATCGTGTAAAGAATCGTCGAGGCAGTTAAAAAAAGAGTAACGGTATGCTTAGACGTGAATTTGGCATTGGGGTGCTGGCCACCGCGGCCATAGCTGGCTGTACCCAGTCCAGCAAGTTTCAGCGGTACTTCGGGCCCCCGGTCACATCTATTGTGGTGAACAAGGGCGCGCGCAGCATGTATTTGCTGCACAACGAAGACATCCTTGAAAGCTATAAGGTCGATCTTGGGTTTGCGCCGGTGGGACACAAGAATTTCAAGGGCGATGGCAAAACGCCCGAAGGCACTTATCTGATCGACCGTCGTAACCCGAACAGCAGCTTTCATCTGTCGGTTGGTCTTTCTTACCCCAACTCGCAGGATATCGCGCGGGCCAAAGCGGCGGGCCTGTCGCCTGGCGGTGACATCTTTATTCACGGCCAACCCACAAAAGGCAAAGCCAAAGGTTCAGATTGGACCGCAGGCTGTATTGCTGTGAAAAACAAGGAAATCGAACAGATCTATGCGATGGTGCAAACCGGTACGCTGATCTCGCTTCGCGCCTGATGATCGGGCGGTGTCAGCCGCCCATTATCATCGTCCACCAGAGTTTGCCGCTGGATTCCTGGTGCCAGGCGAACCCCATATTGACCGCGTTGGGATCCATGATGACCGATCGCGTTCCGGGTTCTTCCATCCACGCAGCCAGCGTTTCCAACTCGGTTTCGTACGTTTCTGAGATGTTTTCACCCAACATGGCGCCGGTATAGCCAGCACGTCGGACCCGGTCGATGGGCGACGATCCGTCTGATCCAAAATGCCAAGGCCGGTTTTGCACAGACATGTCGCGTGAATGGGTTGCGGCGGCAGCTGTCAGGTTTGAGTTCAGCTGGACAGTGTTCAGACCAGACGCCGTGCGTAAAGCGTTGACTGAATCCAGAATCCGGAACTGCACTTTCGACGTTTCAGAGCCACGAATTCTGTAAACCTGAGGCAAGGGTTTGCCATCCGCGCCCAGTTGGGACGTGCTGTTTGAGGTGTCACAGGCCGAGAGCACAATAAGCCCGGTCAAAAGCAGAGATAGGATACGCAACATGGTCTACCTTACGTTCTGAATCGCAATTGCATCTAGCCCGCCAAAGCGTTGAGCGCAAACTCACAACCCTGTCAAATCTGAAGATCGCTGTGGTTTGATTTGCGAGTGCAGCTTTCCGGCCATATTATAGGCCAGAATCTGACTGCCAGAGCCCCGGGAGATCTGCACCACATGTCGAAGAAAACCCTGTTCACACCGACACGCCGCCGCTTTCTGGCCGGAACTGCCGCTTTGATCGGAAGCCCCGCTTTTGCGACTGAAGAGGAAGAAACCTATGATCCTTTGCGGCCCGAGCCCGAGCCGGAACCAGCAGTTCGGCGCAATATCTCTAGCTTTAAGGCGCTGCATTGGGGGCCTTACTTCAGCAACCTGAAGAACGGTGCCGTTCTGGTCGACACCACATCGCGTGCGCTGCATTTTTGGTCGGAAGACGAATCACTGTACAAGCTGTATCCGTCCAGCGTGCCTCTGACCGACGAAATGACCCGCCGAGGGCGCACCAGTGTGATTCGCAAAGTGGAAGGCCCAAGCTGGTCACCAACACCGTCGATGAAGAAGCGGAACCCGGAATGGCCATCCTATATTGAACCCGGCCCCGACAATCCGCTTGGGACGCACGCATTGTATCTAAGTTGGAAGTACTATCGGATCCACGGAACACACGATACGCGCAAGATCGGGCGCAAGTCGTCGAACGGATGCATCGGTCTTTACAACCAACACATCTCAGAGCTGTTTTCACTGACTAAAGTGGGCACACAGGTGTTGCTTATTTGACGACATTTCGCCGCCGCACGCCTCGGATTGACTAACAAGCATTTGCATTTGGGCGGTTTAGCTGGTTAGAAAAAGTCACGAGGTAAGTCTTGGCTGCGCGGTCTATAGGTCCGCGCAATATCTGGAGGTTAAAATGAAAAAACTCGTTCTCGCCGCTGCTCTGGCTGCTGCTGCTTCGACCGCTACAGCTGGTAACCTGGCTGAGCCGGTTGTTGAAGCACCGGTAATCGTCGAAGAAGCAACTAGCTCGTCGAGCGGCATCTGGTTGCCGTTGGTACTGCTGGTTCTCGTCGGCGCGGCTATTGCAAGCTCGTAATTGTCGACTGACAACTTCGGAAAAAGGCGGTGGTTTTCCATCGCCTTTTTTCATGTCTGATGGGTGGCTGGCCTAGCCGATCCAACCAGCTAGGTTTTCCTTGATCACGGTGCTCAGCGCGGCAATGTGTGCGTCATCGTCGTTCAGGCAGGGGATATAGGTAAACTCTTTACCACCCGCTTCGACAAAGCTGTCGCGGATCTCTTCATTGATCTCTTCCAACGTTTCTATGCAATCCGCCGAAAAGGCGGGCGCGCAAACAGCGATGCTGGTCTTACCGGACTCTGCCAACCGGGCGACTTCTTCGACTGTATAGGGCTGAAGCCACTCTTCCGACCCGAACCGCGACTGGAAAGTTGACACAATTTCGGTTTTGTCCCAGCCCAACCTTTCGGTCAGCAGACGGGTCGTTTTAACGCACTGGCAGTGATACGGATCGCCTTCTGCGGTCAGATATCGCAGTGGCATCCCGTGATAGGAACACACCAGAACATCAGGGCGCGTCTCAAGCTTGGCATAGGCGCGCTCAATAGACCGGGCCAGCGCATCAACATATGCCGGATGGTCGAAATAGGCGGGCACCGTGCGGGCGGCTGGTTGCCAGTTTTCAGTCATCAAAGACTGAAAGAACTTGTCATTGGCGGTGGCCGTCGTTGCGCCTGCATATTGCGGGTAAAGCGGGAAAAACAATATCTTCTGGCATCCGGCTTCAACCATGGCGCGGACCTTGGACGGGGTCGACGGGTTGCCATAGCGCATGCAGAAATCGACCATCACCTCATCGCCGAACTCAGCTTGCATGGTGGCAGAGATCGCAGCCGTTTGCTGTTTGGTGATCGTCATAAGCGGGCTTTCGTCCGCTTCGGTGTTCCAGATTGACCGATATGCAGCTCCGCTGGAAAACGGCCGCTTCGTCAGGATGATCAGCTGCAGCAATGGCTGCCATTTCCAATCCGGGATATCGATCACTCGTTTGTCTGACAGAAACTCGTTCAGATACCGCCGCATAGACCAATAATCGTGGTTGTCTGGCGTTCCAAGGTTGGCCAGCAGCACACCGATTTTCGGGCGCGGAAACGACGGATGGTCAGCCGGCGCGTGAATGGGGCGGGAAACGTCGGACATGGATCTCTCCGGGCTGGTTTTGCTTGGGTTTGACGTGAGTTAATCGGAAATCGGCGCAGGTCAATCGGACAATTTGGTTTCGGACGTTCCAAGGGCCTCGGCCAGCCGGGTTTTTGCCGATCCGGGGCGCAATGCCTTGGGTTGGCTTTCAGAGGGGGACCACCCGGTCAGACAGACGATTTCGAACGTGCAAGGCAGCTTTCCATTCTTGCCGAAATGCTCGCGGTACAGCGCATCGGCACGATCAAAGACAGCGCGGCCTGTGGGTCTTCGCAAGCGGTTCTGCAACGCATTGGTTTCACCCATCGCGCGCAAGTCGTGAATCAGGTGAACCAGGTCTCGATATTCAGCGGTCAACGTTACACTGTCCGCAACTGGCAGGGCCAACCCGGCGCGTTGCAGCAATGCGCCCAGATCGCGAATCTCGCCCATCGGGACGATTCGGGGGGACAAGCCTCCGGTTACGTCTGACTCGGCCTGCCCCAGAACTGTGCGCAGTTCCTGCAATGTCTGGCCGCCCAGCATCAAAATCAGCAGGAACCCGTCTTCTTTTAACGCACGCCGACACTGAATGATCTGGCCGACCGGATCATTTGCCCAATGCAGGCACATGGCATGGATGACCATATCATGCGTGCCGGGGGTCAGGTTTAGTGTATCATCATCCGGTACGATCTGCGCGTCGGGAAACTCGGCTGCCCAGACCTGCGGAAAAGGTGTGACGATGGCAGGTGAGGTAAACGACCTGTTAACCATCAACAGCCGATCCTGAACATCATCCAAGGCCCAGCGATGCAAAAACAGCCCGTCCTCGGTTACGCGGGAACGGTGGGTGGTCAAGGATGTGCGGTCGAACAGGAGCGGTGCGGATGTCATGGGCGGAACCTAGAGCTTTGCGGGCGCAGATTCAAACCGCTGTTGAACTGTTATATCCGCCGCGTTGTCTGGGGTGCGGCGAGATGGTCGACAGCGATTTCGGCCTGTGCGGGGTCTGCTGGCGGGACACGCCGTTTATCGGCGGGGTCGTGTGCGAAAGTTGTGGCGTTCCGTTGCCTGGAGCGGCCGATGGGTACCGGATCGAGTGTGATGATTGCATGGCCATGCCACGCCCGTGGAGCGAGGGGCGCGCGGCATTGCTGTACAAGGATCGGGCGCGGCGTTTGGTGTTGGCTTTGAAACATGGCGACCGGCCTGAAATCGCAAAACCGGCGGCGCTTTGGATGGCGCGGGCGGCAAGACCTATCCTGGAGGATAGTCTGCTGATCGCGCCTGTTCCCTTGCATTGGATGCGATTTGTGAAACGCCGCTATAATCAGTCGGCTTTGCTGGCTCAGCAATTGGCCAAAGTAACCGGGCTTGGCCATTGCCCGGATTTGTTGTTGCGACGCAAACGAACGCCGATGTTGGACGGGAAAAGCGTGACCGAACGGGCCGTCGCCCTTGATGGCGTCATTATCGCGCATCCCAGAAGGCAGAGTTTGATCGAGGGGCGCGGTATCCTGCTGATCGATGATGTGATGACCTCGGGTGCGACTTTGGCGGCCTGTTCGGATGCCTGTCTCGCTGCCGGAGCCGCCGAAGTCAGGGTGTTGGTACTGGCACGCGTTGCAAAGGAGACCTAAATGGCTGACAAAAGACAGCAGCCAAAGGACACCGGACATGCAACCAGTCGAAATCTATACTTCGCCGCTTTGTGGCTTTTGCCACATGGCCAAACGCCTGCTGTCAAAGAAGGGCGTGACCTTTTCCGAGATCGATGTGTTCGCCGACCCCAGCCGCAAGCCTGAAATGATTCAGCGTGCCAATGGTGGACGTACCGTTCCGCAGATCTTTATCGGTGAAACCCATGTTGGCGGATGTGACGACCTGATGGATCTGGAGCGTGGCGGCAAGCTGGACGCGCTTTTGGCAGATACATGATAGCTGCTCTGATCCAGCTGTGTTCCGGGGATGATCCTGACGCGAACTTGCCCAAGATCCAGTGGGCCATTGCCGAAGCTGCGGCTGAAGGTGCAGAATTTATTCTGACGCCCGAGGTGACGAACTGTTTGTCGTCCAGCCGGTCGCATCAGAACGCGGTTTTACGCCACGAAGATCAAGATCCGACATTGGCCGCCCTGCGGCAACAGGCGGAAGAGCTGGAAATCTGGTTGTTGATCGGATCTCTGGCGCTAAAGACGCATGATGCGGATGGGCGGTTTGCCAATCGTTCCATTATGGTCGGTCCTGCGGGTCAGATTGTGGCGCGCTATGACAAGATTCACATGTTCGACGTGCAGGTCACACCGGAAGAAACCTATCGCGAATCCGACGGGTATCGCCCCGGCTCGCAAGCCGTGGTTGCAGACACCACGTTTGGCAAGGTCGGGATGAGTGTCTGTTATGATATCCGGTTCCCACACCTGTATCAGGCTTTGGCACAAGCCGGGTCGCGGATCCTGACGGTTCCGGCGGCGTTTTCACCCGTTACCGGTGCCGCGCATTGGGAATCTTTGCTGCGCGCCCGGGCGATCGAAACCGGATGTTATGTGCTGGCCCCGACCCAAACCGGCACCCATCCGCACACGCACGGAAAACAGCGGCGAACCCATGGGCATAGCTTGGCGATCTCGCCGTGGGGCGAGGTTTTGGCCGACGGTGGAAAAGCTGAGGGCGTTCATATCATTGACATAAACGATGCGGCGGTCGATGAAGCCCGGCGAAAGGTGCCGTCACTGACCCATATCCGTCCGTTTGAGGGACCGTGACCCAGAAAACCATGACCGACGACACCAATGCCTTAGCTGTATCGCTGTTCAGCGAAATGCTGACCTCGGATCAGCTCCTTCGGAACCGGCTAAGCCGGGTTCTGCCCAAAGGCATGGAAATCTCGCATTTCTCGGTTCTGAACCATCTTGTGTTTATCCATGCCGAACGTACGCCTGCGCAGCTGGCCAAAACATTTCATGTGACGCGCGGCGCGATGACCAACACCCTGAACAAGCTGGAATGGGCGGGTTACATCCACATTCGCCCCGACTGGGATGATGCGCGGCGCAAGATGGTCGCGATCAGCCCGGCAGGCAAACGCGCCCGGGAACAGGCAATCGACGCGGTCGCGCCGATGATAAATGAACTTGTTGACGACGTTGGCCCCGACAAGGTGCGCGCCGTACTGCCTGTGTTGCGCGAACTGCGTCTGCGATTAGAAGACGAGTGATCAGGCCGGCCTGAGGCTGGCGGTGACATAATTCACGCTCAGATCGCGGTCGGACAGGCTCCATGCCCAGCTGATTGGGTTGAACACGAATCCCTTGCGGTCGACCGGGTCCAATCCGGCCTGACGCATCAGATCGTACAATTCGTCCGGTGTGATAAATTTCGACCAGTCATGCGTACCGCGTGGCAGCCAGCGCATCACAACTTCGGCCCCGAAGATTGCCATGGCATAAGATTTCGGGTTGCGGTTGATCGTCGAACACAGTTGCAGCCCGCCCGGTTCGAGTAGGTCATGGCAGGCGGTCAGATACGACAAAGGATCGGCAACGTGTTCGACAACTTCCATGTTTAGCACAACGTCAAACCGTTCACCGGCTGCGGCCATGTCTTCGGCGGTGGTATGGCGGTAATCGATATCCAGCCCCGATTGTTCGGCGTGAATGCGCGCCACAGGCAGGTTACCAGCAGCGGCATCAGCGCCCACGACCGTCGCGCCCAAGCGAGCCATCGGTTCAGATAAAAGCCCGCCGCCACAGCCGATATCCAGAAGGCGAAGCCCTTCGAACGGCTTGGGTGCAGTCAGATCCCGGTCGAACTCACCCGCGATCTGGCTGGTGATGTAGTCCAACCGGCAGGGGTTCAGCATATGAAGTGGTTTGAATTTCCCGGCGGGATCCCACCACTCGGCGGCCATTGCCTCGAATTTCGCGACCTCAGCGGGGTCGACAGTGGTTTGAGACACTTGCATTCTAGTCTCCATTCGCTTCTTTACTCTCAGGAGTTTATATAGGGCTGTAATGGACAAGTACCCGGACCAAAAGCGCGCAGTCCAATATCTGCATCCGCCGATCGAACCTTTTGATCAGCGTGTGCTGGATGTTGGGCAGGGGCACCGCATTTATATGGAGCAATGCGGCAACCCCGACGGCATGCCGGTTGTGGTGCTGCATGGCGGCCCAGGCGGTGGGTGCAGCCCCGCAATGCGGCGGTACTTCGATCCAAAGGTTTATCGGATCATTCTTTTCGATCAGCGCGGATGTGGACGGTCTCGACCGCACGCCGGGGTGGAAAACAATACCACCTGGCATCTGGTTGCTGATATCGAACGAATCCGATCCGATCTGGACATCGATAGCTGGATCGTTTTTGGCGGTAGCTGGGGCGCGACGTTGTCACTGATCTACGCGCAGTCGCATCCCGAGCGTGTCGCCCAATTGGTCCTGCGCGGCGTGTTCCTGATGACTCAGACCGAGCTGGACTGGTTTTACGGGGGCGGGGCTGGAAAATTCTGGCCCGAAACCTGGGCGAATTTCGTGTCGCCTATCCCTGAGGACGAACGTGGTGATTTGATCAAAGCGTACAACAAACGTCTGTTTTCGGGTGATCGAGCGATGGAAGTCCGCTTCGGTCGCGCGTGGTCGGCGTGGGAAAACGCTTTGGCGTCCATTCATTCAACCGGCGGAACGGGTGAAAGCCCCGGAGATTATGCACGGGCGTTTGCACGTCTGGAGAATCACTATTTCACCCATGGCGGGTTTTTGGAGTTCGATGGTCAGATCCTCGCCAACATGGGGCGGATTTCGCATATTCCCGGTGTCATCGTGCAAGGCCGCTATGACATGATCTGCCCACCGGTTTCTGCATATCGGGTGAGCGAGCTTTGGCCTGCGTCAGAGCTTAAGATGGTCCGCAATGCGGGGCACGCCTTGTCCGAACCCGGAATCAGCGCCGAACTGGTGCGGGTCATGGATCAGATCGGGGAAGCCCTGACATGACCCGAATCGACCGTCGTGCCTTATTCACCTCGGGTGCAGCCGCTGCGTTGCTTGCGGCGACAGGTCTGACGCCGGATGCCAAGCCGCGTGAAGGCGGTCGCCTGCGTCTGGCTGTCCCACGGGATGACGGCAGTCTTGAGACTGCGGCGCGCGGTGCGGTGTATGATTCGCTGACAGAGATTGGGCCTGATGGGGTCTTGCGGCCCGAGTTGGCAACGGCTTGGGTCGGCAGTTCGGATGCGCGCGATTGGCAGTTCGATTTGCGAAAGGATGTGACCTTTCACGATGGGACGGCACTTACGGCAGATGATGCGGCCATGTCGCTGGCACAGCAAGACATCCCTGGCCTGGTGTCGGTCGAAGCAACCGGTGAACTGACGTTGCGAATTGCGCTGGATATCGGAAATCCAGACCTGCCGTTTCTTTTGGCGGACAGCGGGCTGATCATTGCTCCGGGCGGGTCTGTCGATGGGCCTTTGTCCAAAGCAGTTGGGACGGGTGTTTACCACGTTACCCGTGCGCAGGAGGGTCGGAACTTTCTGGCTCAGAAAGTCAGCGACCATTACAAGGCCGGGCATGCGGGTTGGGTTGACACGTTTGAAATCGTGGTGATTCCGGATGCCAAGGTCCGCGCTGAAGCGTTGCGGGACGGGTTCGTCGACGTGGCAGAGCTGCCGCATGCAACAGGTCTGCTGGGCCGGGGCGAGTTCCTGTTTCACCCGTCCGCACAGGACATGGCGCTGGCGGCGCGTTCGGGTATTGGCATGCCCCGGTTGGTAAGTGCACGCGGGGCGTTGGACGATGGGCGAATCGCTGAGCGGTGGTGGATCGCCTGAAATCGCCCCTGCGGTGCGATGCCTTTGGCAGGGGTATTTCAAACAAGAAAGAAGCAGGGGGGTTGCGGAACGCGGATGTGAGGCGTATATGGCCTTTCAACAGCGGCGCGTCAGGCTCTGGTCAGGACGCACCACCGGGGAAGTGTAACGGGCCGCGGGCCCGTTTTTTTGTGCCCGATGATGGGTTTGGACGAGATGAGCAACGACCTTATTGCAAAGGCAGCGATCGATCGGCGGTTGGCCGAGATCATAACTCCTGTCATCGAAGACATGGGGTTTGAACTGGTACGGATTCGGCTGATGTCGGGCAAGACCACAACGTTGCAGATCATGGCCGACAAGGCCGATGGTGGCATTGAAGTGGATGATTGCGCCGAAATCTCGAGTGCCGTCAGCGCGGTTCTGGATGTTGAAGACCCGATTCTTGATGCCTATGCGCTGGAAGTGTCCAGTCCGGGCATCGACCGGCCTCTGACCCGGCTGAAGGATTTCGACATGTTCGAAGGGTATGAAGCCAAGCTGGAAACCGCAGAGCTGGTCGGCGGGCGTCGCCGCTTCAAAGGTATGCTGGCGGGTGTTGAAGGCGACGAAGTTCTGATCAATATCGAAGATCAGGGCGAAGAACTGACCATCGGGTTGCAGTTTGACTGGCTGAGTGATGCTAAGCTGGTTCTGACAGACGACCTGATCACTGAAATGCTGCGTCAGCGCAAAGCTGCGGGCGCAATCGATGAAACCAAGTTTGACGATATAGAGACCGAAGGGTCCGTTGAGGAGGACATGTGATGGCCATTACATCCGCCAACCAGCTGGAGCTGTTGCAAACCGCCGAGGCCGTGGCCCGCGAGAAAATGATCGAGCCAGGTCTGGTGATCGAAGCGATGGAAGAAAGCCTCGCCCGGGCGGCCAAGAGCCGTTACGGCGCCGAGATGGACATCCGCGTGTCGATTGACCGCAAGACTGGCAAGGCGACGTTTACCCGTGTGCGCACGGTGGTCGAAGATGACGAGCTTGAAAACTATCAGGCCGAGTTCACGGTCGAGCAAGCCAAGCAATACATGAGCGACCCGCAGATCGGCGACACGTTCGTGGAAGAAGTTCCGCCGGTCGAAATGGGCCGGATCGCGGCGCAATCAGCCAAGCAGGTGATCCTGCAGAAGGTTCGTGAAGCCGAGCGTGATCGTCAGTTCGAAGAGTTCAAGGATCGTGCAGGCACCATCATCAATGGCGTCGTCAAGCGCGAGGAATACGGCAACGTCATCGTCGATGTTGGCGCGGGCGAAGCGATTCTGCGTCGCAACGAAAAGATCGGCCGCGAATCGTACCGTCCGAACGACCGCATCCGTTGCTACATCAAGGATGTGCGCCGCGAAGTGCGCGGGCCGCAGATTTTCCTGTCGCGCACCGCGCCGGAATTCATGGCCGAACTGTTCAAGATGGAAGTGCCCGAGATTTATGACGGCATCATCGAGATCAAGGCAGTTGCCCGGGATCCCGGTTCGCGCGCCAAGATCGCCGTGATTTCGTATGATGGATCGATCGATCCGGTGGGGGCTTGTGTTGGTATGCGCGGCAGCCGCGTGCAGGCCGTGGTTAATGAACTGCAGGGTGAAAAGATCGACATCATCCCGTGGAACGAAGATCAGCCGACCTTCCTGGTGAATGCGCTGCAACCGGCAGAAGTTTCGAAGGTTGTTCTGGACGAAGAAGCCGGCAAGATCGAAGTTGTTGTTCCCGAAGAGCAGCTTTCGCTTGCGATTGGCCGTCGCGGTCAGAACGTGCGTCTGGCCAGCCAGCTGACTCACCTCGACATCGATATCATGACGGAAGAGGAAGAAAGCGCCCGCCGTCAGAAGGAATTCGAAGCGCGGACGCAGTTGTTCATGGAAACGCTGGATCTGGATGAATTCTTTGCACAGCTTCTGGTTTCTGAAGGGTTCACGAACCTTGAAGAAGTGGCCTATGTCGAACTGGACGAACTGCTTGTGATTGACGGTGTCGATGACAGCACCGCCCAAGAGCTGCAGGCCCGCGCCCGTGACTATCTGGAAGCAAAGGCCAAGGCGGCCCTGGAAAACGCCCGCGCTTTGGGTGTTGAGGACAGCCTGGTTGAATTCGACGGATTGTCACCCCAGATGATCGAAGCACTGGCCAAGGATGATGTGAAGACGCTGGAAGACTTTGCAACCTGTGCCGACTGGGAACTGGCCGGTGGCTGGACCACGGTCGACGGAGAGCGGGTCAAGGATGACGGGATACTTGAGCCCTTTGACATGTCGTTGGAAGAGGCACAGAACTTGGTCATGACGGCACGTATTCTGCTGGGCTGGGTTGATCCGGCTGATCTTGAGGCCGAGGAAGAGACCGAAGAAGATGCCGATGCTGAAACCGTGGAGGTCGGGGCCTGATCTCAGGTCCCGGTAGGACCTGAAATGAGTCGCGGCGGCGCTCACAAAGATCGGACCGAAGGTCCTGACCGCAAGTGCGTGGTGACGGGAGAGGTGCAGCCAAAGCAGGGGCTGATCCGATTCGTTGCCGGACCAGACGATCAGGTCGTGGCGGACGTCCTGGGCAAATTGCCCGGGCGCGGCGTGTATGTGACAGCGGACAGGGATGTTCTGGACAAGGCTGTTGCGAAAAAGATGTTTGCACGCGGTCTGAAGATGCAGGTCAGCGTTCGCGCCGACCTTGTAAACGACGTCGAACAACAACTTGCGCGGCGCGTGGTCGACCTGATCAGCCTTGCCCGTAAGTCCGGCGCGGCTGTTGCGGGCTATGAGAAAGTGAAATCCTGGCTCGACAGGGAAGAGGCCCGGGTTCTGATTCAGGCGACTGACGGATCAGAGCGGGGCAAGTCGAAACTCAGCACACCCCATTTGGGGACATATATTGGCTGGTTATCGGCAGATGAGCTTGGAATGGCCTTTGGCCGTCATTCTGTAATACATGCTGCGCTCGCCTCTGGTGGACTCAGTCAACGTGTTGTAGAGGAAGCGCAGCGCCTGCGTGGATTGCGAAAAGATGACGGTGGCAGGGGCCACCGGGAAGGATAAAGAGCTTTATGAGCGATACTGACGGCAAAAAGACATTGGGTCTTCGTGGTGGCGGTCCCCGTTCGGGGAACGTGAAACAGAGTTTCAGCCACGGACGGACCAAGAATGTCGTGGTGGAGACCAAGCGGAAACGCGTCGTGGTTCCCAAGCCGGGCGCAGGCAAATCCAGTGGAGTTGGGACGGCCGGATCAGGAGATCCGTCGCGCCGCCCTGCCGGGATTTCAGACGCCGAGATGGCGCGCCGGCTGAAAGCTGTACAAGCCGCGAAAGCGCGCGAGGTCGAAGAGGCCGCAGAGCGGGCCGCGAACGAAAAGGCGCGTGAAGAAGAACGCGCCCGTCGCCGGGCCGAGCTGGAAGCCAAGGAACGTGAACAGCGCGAAGCTGAAGAACGTGCCAAAGCCAAGGCCGAAGAAGAAGAGCGCAAGCGTAAAGAGTCGGAAGATGTTGCCAAGCGCGCAGCTGCCGACGCTGCCGCAGCATCTGCCAAGCCCGAGGCCGGCAAGGCCGATGCGCCGCGTAACGTCGGTGCCAACAAACCGGCAGGTGGACAGCCGCAGACACCTCGCAAGTCGGATCGGGAACGCGACGAACGTGGCCGCAACAATCGTGGTCGCGATGATGGTCGCCGTTCTGGCAAGCTGACGCTGAACCAGGCGATGTCGGGGGCCGAAGGCGGCCGCCATCGGTCGATGGCCGCAATGAAACGCAAGCAGGAACGCGCTCGTCTTAAGGCGCTGGGCACTGTTGAACGGGAAAAGGTGGTCCGTGACGTCCAGCTGCCCGAAGCGATTGTTGTGTCCGAGCTGGCGAACCGTATGGCCGAGCGTGTGGGTGAAGTTGTCAAATCACTGATGCAGATGGGCATGATGGTCACGCAGAACCAGACTATCGATGCTGACACTGCTGAACTGATTATCGAAGAATTCGGTCATAAAGTTGTCCGTGTTTCGGACTCGGATGTCGAACATGTCATTCAGCAGGTTGAAGACGACGACGACAACCTTAAGCCGCGTCCGCCGGTTGTCACCGTTATGGGCCATGTCGACCATGGCAAGACGTCGATTCTGGATGCGATTCGCAACGCAAGAGTCGTTTCCGGCGAAGCTGGCGGTATCACACAGCATATCGGTGCTTATCAGGTGAAGACTGACGACGGTGCTGTCCTGACCTTCCTTGATACGCCGGGCCACGCTGCGTTTACGTCGATGCGGTCGCGCGGAGCGCAGGTGACGGATATCGTGGTTCTGGTTGTTGCTGCCGATGACGCGGTTATGCCGCAGACCATCGAAGCCATTAACCACGCCAAGGCTGCAGAAGTGCCGATGATCATTGCGATCAACAAGTGTGACAAGCCGGACGCCAATCCTGACAAGGTACGGACCGACCTGCTGCAGCACGAAGTGATCGTCGAAAAGATGTCCGGCGATGTGCAGGATGTTGAAGTCTCGGCAATTACCGGCGCTGGTCTGGATCAACTTCTGGAAGCCATCGCGCTGCAGGCAGAACTTCTGGAACTTCACGCCAACCCAGATCGCGCGGCGCAAGGTGCCGTGATCGAAGCGCAGCTTGATGTGGGCCGTGGGCCGGTCGCGACGGTTCTGATTCAGAACGGTACGCTAAAACAGGGCGATATCTTCGTCGTGGGCGAGCAGTACGGTAAAGTTCGGGCGCTGATTAACGACAAGGGTGATCGGGTCAAAGAAGCAGGCCCGTCGGTTCCTGTCGAAGTTTTGGGCCTGAACGGCACACCTGAAGCAGGTGATGTTTTGAACGTGACCGAGACCGAAGCGCAGGCTCGTGAGATTGCGGAATATCGTGCCAACGCTGCCAAAGACAAACGTGCTGCGGCTGGTGCTGCGACAACGCTTGAACAGTTGATGCAGAAGGCCAAGGACGACGAAACCGTGTCCGAACTGCCGATCCTGGTCAAAGCCGACGTGCAGGGTTCGGCAGAAGCTATCGTTCAGGCGATGGAGAAAATCGGCAACGACGAAGTTCGTGTGCGTGTTCTTCACTACGGTGTTGGTGCGATCACCGAATCCGATATCGGTCTGGCCGAAGCTTCCGGTGCGCCGGTTATGGGCTTTAACGTCCGTGCCAATGCCTCGGCTCGGAACACAGCCAACCAGAAGGGCGTGGAAATCCGGTACTATTCGGTTATCTACGACCTTGTCGACGACGTGAAAGCTGCCGCATCGGGCCTGCTCAGCGCCGAGATCCGCGAGACCTTTATCGGCTATGCGCAGATCAAGGAAGTGTTCAAGGTCTCCAACGTCGGCAAGGTTGCTGGCTGTCTGGTTACCGAAGGCGTCGCGCGCCGTTCTGCAGGTGTCCGCCTTCTGCGCGACAACGTGGTGATCCACGAAGGAACGCTGAAGACCCTGAAACGCTTCAAGGATGAAGTGTCCGAAGTTCAGTCGGGTCAGGAATGCGGTATGGCGTTTGACAACTACGATGACATTCGCCCCGGCGATGTGATCGAGATTTTCGAGCGTGAGGAAGTGACACGGACACTCGCCTGATCTGGGCTTACTGATCAAAAAAACAAAAGCCTCGGCCAGATCGGCCGGGGCTTTTTGGTATCTGGGGCTTGCCCAACAAAAAGGGGCAGGTCGTGGAAACCTGCCCCTTTTTGTATTCAAATGCGAATCTGGATCAGTTCGTCGGCTGAACCGGACGTCCCGCATAAACATTCTCGCCAACCTTCACGGCAATTTTGCCATCTGGAAGCGATCTTACATAGATACCCTGCACCGAAACGCAGCTACCCATTGTGATAGTCCGAAGCATGTCACGTCCTCCCCAAAGAAACGTCGCCTTAGTTTTACACTCTTCCAGCTTAACAAAACATATACAAAGTGCTCACAATACTGCATAAATTTTCGCCCAAAGCACAAAATGTGGGCTTTTTGGCAACAATTGCTGCAACTGCGAAAGAAAACCCTTGCCACCAAAGTCGCAACTTTACCGTGTACCGGCAGGGTTTCCTTCGCGGCAGATGATTTACAACCAGTCGCGAAGAATCGGTATCAGGGGGACATCGGCAGGGGGCATCGGATAATCGCGCAAGTCCTTCGCCCGGACCCATTTCAACGCCTGACCTTCGCGGGATTGCACCTGACCGTCCCATTTACGACAAGCAAAAAGCGGCATTAGAAGGTGAAAACTCTCATAGCTGTGGCTGGCAAAGGTCAGTGGAGCAAGACAGGATTCCCAGGTGTTGATGCCAAGCTCTTCTTCAAGTTCGCGGATCAGCGCAACTTCTGGTGTTTCACCTGTTTCAACCTTGCCGCCCGGGAATTCCCACAGACCGGCCATGGACTTTCCTTCAGGACGCTGAGCCAACAGAATGCGGCCATCGGCATCAATCAGAGCTACAGCCGATACCAGAACAACCTTCACGACCGGTAGTCCGCGTTTATTTCGATATACCCGTGGGTCAAATCGCAGGTCCAAACCGTCGATTGACCATCGCCAAGCCCAAGATCGACAGCAATGACCAGTTCCTGATTTTTCATGTATGATGCCGCGTCGTTTTCGCTGTAGTCGGGGCTGACCCATCCTTTTTCGGCGACCAGAATGTCACCAAACGAGATGCTCAAAAGGTCACGGTCTGCTGCGGCCCCGGACTTTCCGATGGCCATGACAACGCGACCCCAGTTCGGATCTTCCCCGGCAATAGCTGTTTTGACGAGCGGAGAATTCGCGATGGCCAACCCATGCGTTTTGGCGTCTGAGTCGGACGTTGCACCAGTGATCCGGATTTCTACAAACTTGGATGCGCCTTCGCCATCGCGGACGACTTGCTTGGCCAGATCCAGCATCACTGTATGCAGGGCGTCAGTAAAGGCTGCGTTGTCCTTCGCATCAACGCCCGAGGTACCGGTGGCGCAAACCAACAGACTGTCGGACGTGGACGTGTCACTGTCGACGGTGATGCAATTGAAGGTTTTGTCAGTCAGATCCGTAAGCATCCGCTGCAAAGCGGGCTGTTCCGCTACGGCATCGGTAAAAATATAGACCAGCATCGTCGCCATATCTGGCGCGATCATACCGGATCCCTTGGCGATTCCAGCGATACGGACCGTCTTGCCATCTACGTCCACTTCAGCACTTGCACCCTTCGGGAACGTATCCGTGGTCATGATGGCTTGCGCGGCGGCCTCGATCGAATCGCTGCTTAGCGTGCTTTGCAACTCTGCCAGCCTATCGGTGATCTTCTCGTGTGGCAGCGGTTCGCCAATCACGCCGGTGGACGATGTGAATACCCTATCCAACGGAATATCCATAATCTTTGCGACAGCAGTCGTCACATCGGCGACCGAGGCTTGTCCGTAATGTCCGGTAAACGCATTGGCATTTCCGGAATTCACCAGGATGGCTGCCCCCGCCCCGTTGCTTGGCTTGCCGATCTTTTCCTGACAATCCAGCACCGGCGCTGCGCGTGTAGACGACTTTGTGAATACGCCGGCAATAGTTGTTCCCGGCGCCAGTTCGGCCAGCATCACATCCGTACGACCGGAATATCGGACGCCCGCAGCGACAGTGGCAAAGCGCACACCGTCGATGGTGGGCAAATCGGGAAAGGCGTCAGGGGCAAGTGGGGAACGGGGCAGGGATTGGGCCAAGGGTCAGTTCCTTACAAGGTCGATGTTCTCAAGGATGGACGGATCGATCTCGATCTCGGGTTTCTCAACCTCGGACGCGCTCAGCAATTCGTCAATGCGGGCCTCGATGGCCTTCTGACGCAAATCACCGGCGATTTCTTCCCGCACCTGAGCCAGCTCGGGCGCTGCAGTTTTACGCTTTTCGTTCAACTGGATCAGATGCCATCCAAATTGGGTTTGTACGGGCTCTGAGATCGCGCCGGGAGCCAGTTCGATGACTGCGCCTTCGAATTCGGGCACCATCTGGCCCAGACCAAACCATCCCAGGTCACCACCATTTGGCCCCGAAGGACCAGTCGACTTGTCTTTGGCCATCTGTCCGAAATCAGCGCCGCCGTCCAGTTCGGCCTTGATCGCCTGCGCCTCTTCGATGGTTTCGACCAGAATGTGCTGTGCGTTGAATTCGTCGCCGCCAAACCCTTCAGAGTACGTCGCATCATAGGCGGCCTGAATGGCAGCATCGTCCGCCGCATCGGCGACAATGTCTTCGATCGCGTCCGATGCGAGAAGCGAGCGGCGCTCGTTCTCAAGCGAAAGTTCGATGAATTTTGGCAGATCACCTTCGCGTGACTGTTCCAGAGCGGTTTGTTGCACCAACTGATCGACCAGAAGTTGGTACAGAACGTCATTCGGGTATTGCTGAAACTGTTGCGGCAGTGCGTAGCGCGCCAGGATGATATGCCCCAATGTGATTTCCGCTCCATTGACGCGAGCAACGACGGTGTCAGCAGTCGGTTCAGCCGTTACCGGCAGCGCTGTCAGAGCGGCAAAGCCAAGAGCAGACAAAAAAGTGAGGCGTTTGAGCATTGAATCATCCTATTCGGGTGCCGCGACGGGGCGCGGCGTTGACACTGTTTGAACCGCCCCTTACATCGCCTTGTGGCCTAGGTCAGGACCGTCATTTCCACCGTATCTATGGGGAGAAATCAGGGCGGGCAAGCCTGTCTCGACCACGGTGAGGCAAGATCGGCGGGAGCGCACATGCTGGGTATCGGAACAATCGCCAAAAAGGTCTTCGGAACTCCGAACGACCGCAAGATCAAGGCGACGCGGCCACTGGTCGAAAAGATCAATGCGCTGGAACCCGAATTCGAGGCTCTGAGCGATGATGGTCTGAAGGAAAAGACCGCAGATCTTCGCCAACGGGCACTGGGCGGTGAAAGTCTGAATGATCTGCTGCCCGAGGCCTTTGCAAATGTTCGCGAAGGCGCCAAACGCGCATTGGGCTTGCGAGCCTTTGATGTGCAGTTGATGGGCGGGATCTTTCTGCACCAAGGCAATATTTCGGAAATGAAAACCGGTGAGGGCAAAACCCTTGTGGCGACCTTCCCGGCTTATCTGAACGCTTTGACGGGTAAGGGCGTGCACATCGTCACCGTCAACGATTACCTTGCAAAGCGCGACAGCGACTGGATGAGCAAGGTCTATGACTTGCTGGGCATGACGTGCGACGTGATTTGGGGCGGAATGGGCCCCGAGAACAAGATCAAAGCCTATGAGTGCGATGTCACTTACGGGACAAACAACGAATTCGGCTTTGATTATCTGCGCGACAACATGAAGTCAGAACTGAGCGAAGTGTTCCAGAAACACCATAATTTCGCGATTGTGGATGAGGTCGACAGCATCCTGATCGATGAAGCGCGGACCCCACTGATCATTTCGGGGCCGTCAGACGATCGTTCGGATCTGTATACTACGATCAACGCGGTGATTCCGACGTTGGAAGATTCGCATTTCGAGCTGGACGAAAAAACCCGTGGCGTGACCTTTACCGATGAAGGTAACGAATTCCTTGAACAGCAACTACAGGCCCGGGGTCTGCTGTCTGAAGGCCATTCTCTGTACGATCCGGAAAGCACGACTGTGGTACACCACGTCAATCAGGGTCTGCGGGCACACAAGCTATTCCAGAAAGACAAGGATTACATCGTGCGTGACGGCGAAGTCGTCCTGATCGATGAATTCACCGGACGGATGATGACGGGTCGGCGCATGTCCGAAGGTCTGCATCAGGCTATCGAAGCCAAAGAAGGTGTGGCGATTCAGCCAGAGAACGTGACGCTGGCTAGCGTGACTTTCCAGAACTTTTTCCGTTTGTATGACAAGCTGGCCGGCATGACCGGTACGGCGATGACCGAAGCCGAAGAATTCGCCGAGATTTATGGGCTGGGCGTGGTCGAAGTTCCGACCAACCGGCCAATTGCGCGGATTGACGAAGACGACCAAGTCTATCGTACAGCCGCAGAAAAATACAACGCGATGATCGAGGACACCAAAGAGGCGAACGCCAAGGGTCAGCCCGTTCTTGTTGGTACCACGTCGATCGAAAAGTCCGAAATGGTCAGCAAGTTGCTTGAGCAGCAGGGAATCAAGCACAACGTCCTGAACGCCCGTCACCACGAACAGGAAGCCCAGATTGTTGCTGACGCGGGGCGCTATGGTGCGGTAACCATCGCCACCAACATGGCCGGTCGCGGTACCGACATCCAATTGGGCGGCAACGTCGAAATGAACGTATTGGCCGCTTTGGCCGAGAACCCGGATGCTGATCCTGCCGAGCTGCGTGCCGCAGAAGCGGCCAAGCATGCCGAGGAAAAGCAGAAGGTTCTGGATGCGGGCGGTTTGTACGTCATGGCGTCGGAACGCCATGAAAGCCGTCGGATCGACAATCAGCTGCGCGGTCGTTCGGGCCGTCAGGGTGACCCGGGGCGCACTGCTTTCTATCTGAGCCTCGAAGATGACCTGATGCGGATTTTCGGCTCTGATCGTCTGGATAAGGTTCTCAAGACGTTGGGCCTTCAGGAAGGCGAGGCGATTGTGCATCCGTGGGTGAACAAGTCGCTGGAGCGCGCGCAGGCCAAAGTCGAAGGTCGAAACTTTGACATGCGCAAGAACATCCTGAAGTTCGACGATGTGATGAATGATCAGCGTAAAGTGATCTTCAACCAACGGCGCGAAATCATGGCCGCCGAGGATCTGTCAGAAGTCGTGGGCGATATGCGTCACGAGGTGATTGACGATCTGCTGGATCACCATATGCCGCCAAAGACCTATGCCGATCAGTGGGATACTGAAGGGCTGTATGCTCAGGTTATCGAACAGCTGTCCATTGACGTACCAGTCATGGAGTGGGCTGCCGAAGATGGTGTCGACGACGAGGAAATTCGCGAACGCCTGGTCAAGGCTGCGGATGAGATGATGGCCAAGAAGGCAGTTGATTTCGGCCCGGAAAACATGCGCAACATCGAAAAGCAGGTGCTGTTGCAGACGATCGACGCAAAATGGCGCGAACACCTGCTGACGCTGGAACACCTGCGGTCTGTCGTGAACTTCCGAGGTTATGCTCAGCGCGACCCGCTGAACGAATACAAGAACGAAAGCTTCCAGCTGTTCGAAAGCATGCTTGATTCGCTGCGTCACGACGTGACTCAGCAATTGTCGCGGGTGCGACCGCTGACCGAAGAAGAACAACGCCAGATGCTGGCGCAGATGGCGGCTCAGCAGGCGTTGCTGCAGCAACAGGCCGATGTTTCCGAGGCCCAAGTTACGGGAGAACCGTCTGAAGCGGCTGCTCAGGGGTTTGTTGAAGACGATCCATCAACCTGGGGCAACCCGGGCCGGAACGACCCGTGCCCATGTGGCAGCGGCAAGAAATTCAAACATTGCCACGGTCGCCTGGGTTAAAGCAAAGGTCCCAATGACTCCCCGAGACGGCCACAAACTGGCCGTCTTTGGCTGACACCTCTGTCACAGAGTATTATGTGACGGAGGATATCATGTCCAAGATCCGCAGTATCGGAATGGCCGGCGGTACTTTGGCCTGTGCTTTGAGTATCGGCTTCTACGTGCAGCACGGCGACGACGCCCGGCAACCAACGGTAGCATCCAGCGCGGTGGTTCCTGTTGCCACGAAGGCGCTTCCTTCGCTGCGATCGTCAGACCAGTCGGTGAATGAGCCGTTGGAATTGAAAGACATCGTTCTTACATCCGCTCAGCCCGAGACCCCTAAGCCGGTATCGTTGCATCGACGTCAGGTGACTGACCCCTCTCTACACGAGGCTGGCTTTTCGCGCGATGAGCTGACTTTGCCGACCACGCCCGAAGATCCAAGCATGCCAGAACTTGGCTGCAAGGTTTCGGCCCGCGCTGCCCCTGCACCTATGGCCAGTGTTCAGTTGTCTGTGGATGCGCCCTGTTTTCCAAACGAGCGCGTGACCGTCCACCACAACGGTATGATGTTCACCGCTGTGACCGACACGGATGGTACGGTGCACATGACCGTTCCGGCTTTGTCTGACCGACCGATATTTATTGCTGATTTCGGCAATGGAAAGGCTGCTGTCGCAACGGCTTCGGTGCCGGATCTTAAAGACTATGACCGGGTGGTGCTGCAATGGAGCGGCGAAACCGGGTTCCAGATCCATGCCCGGGAATTTGGCGCAAGTTATGGCGATCGGGGCCATGTTTGGGTTGGTGCAAATGCGTCCGGCGCAGATGGATCCGTTGTCCGGCTGGGCGCTCGGGACACGTTCGCGCCTAAACTGGCCGAGGTATATACTTACCCGTCGGGTACGTCTGCCAAAACGGGCACCGTGACATTGAGCATCGAAACCGAAGTCACGGCAGCGAATTGTGGGCGTGACATCAGCGCACAAACCCTGGAGTTGCGCAGCGGAACTTCTCTTCGTACGCAGGACGTTACACTTTCGATGCCAAATTGCACCGCAATTGGTGACTTTCTGGTGTTGAATAATCTGGTCGATGATCTGACAATCGCGGCCAAGTGATCCGCGGTTAAAAGGTCTGACATGGCTTGGAAACGTGCGGCGGTTTTCGCCGCACTTTTGTTTTTTGGTGCCGCACGCCCCAGTGCCGCACAAGATGTGACTCTGACCTCGCCCGACGGCGCGGTCGAGATCACAGGCATGTTGTTGGGCTTTGATGGAGAGTTCTATCGCGTTGATACCCAGTATGGCGAACTCACTGTCGATGGCTCAGGCGTTCTTTGCGAAGGTCCGGGATGCCCAAGCCTTGTGGATTTCGTCGCTGAATTGGCGTTTTCTGGATCTTCGGCGATGGCCGAGGTTTTGTTACCATCCCTGATCGAAGGGTTTGCTTTGCGCAACGGGCTTCAAACCCGCCGCACGGCGATGCAAAATGCGCGTTTTGCTTATGCACTGCATAGACCAGACACCGAGGCCAAAGTCGCACATTTCGACTTCCACGTGACCAACACGGACGAAGGGTTTGCCGATTTGCTGGCGAACGAGGCCGACGTGGTGATGGCTCTTCGAGAGATTCGTAAGCCCGAGCAAACGCGCGCCTATGAGGCAGCGATGGGTGACATGACGGATGCCCGGCGTAGCCGTGTGCTGGCATTGGACGCCATTGTGCCAATTGTGTCTCCCGGCAACCCTGTACGTGAAATCGCGACGCCAGACCTGGCGCGCGTCTTTGCGGGTGAGATTGACAATTGGCAGGACTTGGGCGGACCGGACGCGCCTATCGAATTGCATCTGCCGCACGCCGGGTCAGGTTTGTCACAAGCGGTTGAGGACAAGTTGCTTACCCCGGCGAAATTGGTTGTTGCGGCAACCGCCCAACGTCACCCACGCAGCAGTGCTGTGTCGCGCGCCGTGACCACTGACCCCTTTGCCATCGGCATGACGAGTTTTGCCGAAACCGGAAATGCCCGCGCCCTAAGGCTAACGGGGGATTGTGGGTTTTCTTTGGAGGCCAGCCGTCGCACGATCAAGACCGAGGACTATCCGCTGACGGCGCCAATGTTCTTGTACCTGCCTGCACGCCGGTTGCCCAAAATTGCCCGCGAGTTCCTGCTGTACACGCGCAGCCCAGCGGCCCAGATCGTGATTCGGCGCGCCGGGTTTGTCGACCAGTCGCCGGAACGGATCGGCATCAACGCTCAGGGTGATCGGCTGGCAAACGCGATTGCATCAGCAGGCGAAGAGGTCTCTTTGGCCGAACTGCAGACGCTGATCGAAACGGTGGGATCGATGACCCGCCTGTCAACGTCATTTCGTTTTGAAACCGGATCGACACGACCGGACGCCCAGTCGCGCGCCAACATTCTTCAGCTTGCTCGTGAGATCGAAACCGGATTGTATGACGCAAAACGCTTGCTGTTCGTCGGCTTCAGCGACGGTGAAGGCCCTGCAGATGGCAATCGGCGCATCGCCTTGAAGCGGGCCGAAGCTGTGCGTGGGGCAGTACTGCAAGCTGCGGAATTGCCCGAAGTACTGCAGGTGGAAATCGGTGTCGAAGCCTTTGGTGAGGCATTGCCGATGGCGTGTGACGACAGCGCATGGGGGCGTCAAGTCAACCGACGAGTAGAAGTCTGGATGCGGTGACGGGGTTACAGGTAACCTTCTGATCGAAAGCTCAGCTCGCGTTGTTTTCCGATGATCAGGTGGTCATGCAGCGTGATTCCCAAAGCACCGCAGGCATCTTGAATCTTGGTGGTCATGTCGATGTCTGATTGCGAGGGTGTCGGATCGCCCGATGGGTGGTTGTGGACAAGGATCAATGCACTGGCATTCAGTTCAAGCGCGCGTTTGGCGACCTCGCGGGGATACACTGGAACGTGGTCAATCGTGCCTTTTGCTTGTTCCTCATCGGCAATCAGCGTGTTCTTGACGTCAAGAAACAACACACGAAACTGTTCGGTGTCCCGATGCGCCATAGTTGTGTGGCAATAGTCCAGAACTGCATCCCAACTGGAAATCACGTGTCGTTTCATGACTTTAGCACGCGCCATCCGGTGCGCCGCGGCTTCGACGATCTTGAGATCTGCGATCACGGCATCGCCGATGCCTTTCACGTGCGTCAGTTTCTCTGGCGTGGCGGACAACACTCGGTTGAAATCGCCAAATTCGTCCAGCAGCGCACGAGCCAGCGGTTTTACATCGCGGCGCGGGATCGAGCGGAACAAGATCAGTTCCAACATTTCATAGTCCGGCATGGCGGCAGCACCACCGGTCATGAACCGTTCACGCAAGCGTTGCCTGTGGTCGCGAATATAGCTGGGCAATTTCCCGGTGGGCAGGGGTAATGCCGGTGCTTCATCGGCGCTGAACAGCGATGCGGGGGCTTCGGAAAATGAGTGACCGTTCGACATGCCCGAAACAGTCGGTGTACAGGGTGAATTTTCGGTTAATGCGCGGGCGGGCGTTCAAGAATGAACGCCTCTTCGGTCACATCGTTTTCTTCGGTTCCGACATGGGTCATGCCAACCTTTCGCATCAACGCTATTGATGCGGTGTTGCGCTGATCACCCCACGCCCGGATTGTCTGTGCGGGGCTTTTCTGCCAAATCAGACCGATGGCAAGTCGTGTCGCCGTTAACCCGTGACCGCGCCTGTGTTCAGAGGCGGCCAGCGTGATCCCCATCTCGGCACTGGTACCGTCAGCGGCCAAAAACAGGCCCAGGTCACCGACCAGCCTGTCGGTTTCAGCGTCAGCGATGCCAATTTGGGTCCAATGCCCGGGGCGCAACAGTGGATCAACCTGCGCCATGTGGTCCAGAAATTGTATGGCGTCGGCGTCGGAGAACGTTGACCAGTCCTGATATCGCCCGACTTCGGGATCGTTTCGGTAGGCCTGAAAGGCACACAGATCGGCAGACGACAAACGACGCAGAATAAGGGTGTCGGATTGAGCAAGCATAATGAACCAGAACCTGTGAACAGATTCCACAATAGCAAAGGGGCGAACCATCGTCCGCCCCTTTTCCTGCAAGTCCTGCAATTGTACCGAACTTACCCTTTCATCCCATCCCAGAAGCTTTTCACAGATGAGAAGAAGCTCTTGGATTCCGGATTGTTGTCTTCGCTGAGTTCGTCGAACTCTTTCAGCAACTCTTTTTGGCGGCTCGTCAGATTGACCGGTGTCTCAACGGCCAGTTCGATGAACATGTCGCCAATACCGGGCCCGCGCAGGGCTGGCATGCCCTTACCACGAAGGCGCATCTGGCGGCCAGATTGGCTGCCTGCTGGGATCTGAACGCGGCTGCGTCCGCCTTCGATGGTCGGCACCTCGATCGAACCACCAAGAGCGGCCTTGGACATGCTCACGGGAACGCGGCAATACAAGTTTGCGCTGTCGCGTTCGAACAAGTCGTGTTCAGCGACCTCGACAAAGATGTAAAGATCACCCGGAGGGCCGCCACGAAGTCCGGCTTCGCCTTCGCCAGCAAGTCGAATCCGAGTGCCGGTTTCGACGCCAGCCGGGATGTTGACGCTAAGGGCGCGGTCTTTTTCGACCCGGCCTGCACCATGGCACGCGTTACACTTGTTCTTGATGATCTGGCCCATGCCCGAACAGGTCGGGCACGTGCGTTCAACGGTGAAAAAGCCCTGCTGTGCGCGTACCTTGCCCATTCCCGAACAGGTTGGGCAGGTCGCCGGTTCAACGCCACCTTCGGCGCCTGTGCCGTCACAGACCGAACACGAAACCGAGGTTGGAACGTTGATGGTTTTCTGCAGGCCGTTATAGGCGTCTTCCAAAGAGATCCGCAGGTTGTACCGCAGGTCTGATCCGCGCGCTGCGCGGCGTCCTCCGGGACGGCCTCCGCCACCGCCGACAAAATCGCCGAACAGATCCTCGAACACGTCTGAAAACGCGCTTGAAAAGTCGCCGCTACCGAACCCCTGACCGGGGCGCGGTCCACCGCCACCGCCCATTCCGCCTTCGAACGCAGCATGACCAAACCTGTCGTAGGCCGCTTTCTTTTCGCCGTCCTTCAGGACTTCGTAGGCTTCATTTGCCTCTTTGAACTGAGATTCGGCGTCTGGATTATCCGAGTTGCGGTCGGGGTGCAGTTCTTTCGCTTTGCCGCGAAAGGCTTTCTTGATCTCGTCAGCCGATGCGCCTTTGGCCACGCCCAGGACGTCGTAATAGTCTCTTTTTGACATCGGTGTACCTCTTGCCGGAACGAATGCGGGCCGGCCCGGATGACGGACCGGCCCACGCTTTGCCCGGCGTTATGCGTTAGCCACGCTTGTTTTCGTCCAGATCCTCGAAATCGGCATCGACGATGTCGTCATCTTCTGGTCCGGCATCGGCGGCAGTCGGTTCGTCTGCGTCGCCTTCCTGGCTGGCCTTGTAGATCGCTTCACCCAGTTTCATGGCCGTTTCGGTCACGTTCTGGATGCCAGCTTTGATCTTTTCGGCTTCGACGTCGTCTTTTTCAAGATCGTCCTTGAGCGCCGCGATGGCCAGTTCGATCACTTCGACGGTCGATGGATCGACCTTGTCGCCGTGTTCTTCCACCGATTTTTCGGTCGAATGGATCAGGCTTTCGGCCTGGTTCCGTGCTTCGACCAGATCCTTGCGGGCCTTGTCGGCTTCAGCGTTTTCTTCCGCGTCTTTGACCATCTGGTCGATGTCCGCATCCGAAAGACCGCCCGAGGCCTGGATCGTGATCTTCTGTTCCTTGTTGGTGCCTTTGTCCTTGGCGCCAACCGACACGATACCGTTGGCGTCGATGTCAAAGGTCACTTCGATCTGTGGCATGCCGCGCGGAGCCGGTGGGATATCTTCGAGATTGAACTGGCCGAGAATTTTGTTGTCCGAAGCCATTTCGCGCTCACCCTGGAACACACGGATGGTCACGGCCGACTGGTTGTCTTCGGCGGTCGAGAAGACCTGAGACTTTTTGGTCGGGATCGTGGTGTTCCGGTCGATCAGGCGGGTGAAAACACCACCCAGTGTTTCGATACCCAGCGACAACGGCGTGACGTCCAGCAGAACAACGTCTTTGACGTCACCCTGCAGAACACCGGCCTGAATTGCGGCGCCCATGGCAACCACTTCATCCGGGTTCACACCCTTGTGCGGCTCTTTACCGAAGAATTTGGTCACTTCTTCGACCACTTTCGGCATCCGGGTCATACCACCGACCAGAACGATCTCGTCAACATCACCCGCCGACAGACCCGCGTCTTTCAGAGCGGCCTGGCATGGCTTGAGCGAAGCTTTGATAAGGTCACCAACCAGCGATTCCAGCTTGGCACGGGTCAGTTTCATGACCATGTGCAGCGGCTGCCCGCCTTTGGGGTCCATCGAGATGAACGGTTGGTTGATCTCGGTCTGCTGCGAGCTCGACAATTCGATCTTGGCTTTTTCCGCGGCTTCTTTCAGACGCTGGAGGGCCATCTTGTCTTTGGTCAGATCAACGCCGTTCTCTTTTTTGAACTGGTCCGCCAGATAGTTGACGATCCGCATGTCGAAATCTTCACCACCAAGGAAGGTGTCGCCGTTGGTCGATTTCACTTCGAACAGACCATCGTCGATTTCCAGAATGGTCACGTCGAATGTACCGCCGCCAAGGTCATAGACCGCGATGGTGTGGGTTTCTTCTTTGTCCAAGCCATAGGCCAAAGCGGCGGCTGTCGGTTCGTTGATGATCCGCAGCACTTCCAGACCGGCAATCTTGCCCGCGTCCTTGGTGGCCTGACGCTGAGCGTCGTTGAAATAAGCAGGAACAGTGATGACGGCCTGCGTCACTTCTTCGCCGAGATAGCTTTCGGCGGTTTCCTTCATCTTGCCCAGAATGAAGGCAGAGATTTGCGACGGCGAATACTTCTCACCCTGGGCTTCGACCCATGCGTCACCATTACCGCCGTCGATTACGGCGAAGGGGAGGTTCTTCTTGTCTTTGGCCAGAGCCGCATCATCGTTGCGACGACCGATCAGGCGCTTGACACCAAAAACGGTGTTATCGGGGTTGGTCACGGCCTGGCGTTTTGCTGGCTGGCCCACCAGACGTTCGTCGTCGGTAAAGGCGACGATCGATGGTGTGGTGCGTGCACCTTCCGAGTTTTCGATGACTTTCGGCTGGGATCCTTCCATCAGCGCAACGCAGCTGTTGGTGGTCCCGAGGTCGATACCGATTACTTTGCTCATTTGTTTCGATCCCTTTCAAGTTAAGGCGATTGCCCGAGGCCAGAACCCGTTTCGGCACTCCAACCTCGATTTCTGTGGCGCGAAGGCTCTCGTCCATCGCGCGTCTCGGCGTATATAGGGAGCGGAGAAACGCCCTGCAACCGTCCACCATGCGGGGTTTTCACGAATCTGTGTCGTTTTTGACAACGTTTTGGAAACACATGCGCAAGACTGGGGAAATGTCTGATGTCACGGCTGATATTGCGTGGGTTCGAGATCTGGAAGGGTTGGCTGGATGTGGCCGCGCAGACACAGGTTATCGACGCTCTGCGCCCGGTTCTGAAAGCGGCACCGTTGTTTTCGCCGGATACGCCCTATGGCAAACCGATGTCGGTACGCATAACCTCGGCCGGGTCGGTTGGTTGGTTTTCCGATCAGTCTGGGTATCGATATGCGGACGCGCATCCGTCGGGTGTGCCATGGCCGGAAATTCCTGACCCTTTGATGCAAATCTGGGATGGCGTGACCGGGCTGGATCGGCGGCCGGATTGCTGTTTGATCAATTATTATGGTGACGGTGCCCGCATGGGGATGCATCAGGACAAGGACGAGGCTGATTTTTCTTGGCCGGTCGTGTCTGTGTCGCTGGGCGATGATGGCATGTTCAGGATCGGCAACACCACGCGTGGGGGTAAAACTGAATCGATCTGGCTGAACTCAGGCGATGTTGTTGTGATGGGCGGCCCGGCACGCATGACGTATCACGGGGTGGACCGGATCCGATTCAAATCGTCCAGGCTGTTACCGAAAGGCGGGCGGATCAACCTGACCTTTCGGGTTGTTAACTAGGGTCCGTTTGCCCCAGCGCGCAAATGATCTGCCATTCTTCTTCGGTTACAGGTTGCACGGACAAGCGAGAGTTTTTGACCAGAACCATGTCGGACAGTCGCGGATCTGTTTTGATCTGATCCAGTGAGACCGACGTGGAAAAGGGGCGCACGGCTTTGATATCAACGCATTCCCACCTGCTATCTTCGGTCGTGCTGTCGGGATGGATCTCGGCGCAGACTTCGACAATTCCGACCACTGATTTCTCCTTCATCGAATGATAGAAAAACCCGAGATCGCCCAGCTTCATTTCACGCATGAAATTGCGGGCCTGATAGTTACGAACCCCATCCCATTCTTCGCCAGTGTCGCCTTTGGCGACCTGATCCGTCCAACCCCAGGTGTTGGGTTCGGATTTGAATAGCCAGTATTGCATCAGCCGACCACTTTCTTCCATTCGATCAGTTCAACCGATGAAAAAAGCCCGGCTTTTCCATAGGGGTCGCCGTCTACGAAGGCTTGAGCAGCAGACATGTCCGGAGCGTCAAGGATGATCAAAGACCCGGCCATTTCGCCATCAACGATCAACGGTCCGGCCTGCGCGACAATGCCTGATGCTTCGATGTGGGCCAAATGCGCGGAGCGATTGTCTTTCCGGGTCTGCAAGGCACCGGGTTTGTCCTTGGCGATCAGAGCGATAAGCATGTCATTCCTCCTTTAGGGGACGGGCCAGAAGCCGTGCCATGGCCTCGGGCAGTGTCAGGGTTTGGTCTAGCAGATTGGTCACGCAATCGGTGATTGGCATGTCGATATCCATGTCACGCGCTTTTTGTGCCGTGGCGCGGGCCGTTGCCGCGCCTTCGACAGTGATGTTTGGATCAAAGGTCGCGCCGCGGCCGATGGAGAATCCAAACCGGTAATTTCGCGACTGATCGGATGTGCAGGTCAGTGCGAGATCACCGAACCCGGACAATCCAGCCAGTGTTTCAGGCTGCGCGCCCAGCGCGACGGCCATCCTTTGCATCTCGGCATAGCCGCGCGTCATCAATGCAGCGCGGGCGCTGTCACCCAACCCGGCGCCGATCACCGCGCCACAGCCGATCGCCATGACGTTTTTCAATGCACCTCCCAATTCGGCTCCGATAGTGTCGGTGGTCCGATACAGGCGCAGGTTTGCCGTGGTCAGGCGCTGTTGCAGGTCTGCGCCCAATTCCGCATCGGCGCAGGCCAAGGTCAGGGCGGTTGGCAGACCTTTGGCGATATCCTGTGCAAAACTGGGTCCGGTCAAAAGGGCGGGGCGCGCATTCGGGGCACAATCTGAAATGACGCCGACGGGGCCCAGCCCAGTTGCCAGTTCGACCCCTTTGCAACAGGCAACCATTATATGACCGTCCAAAACATCGGCGTTTTCTGTCAGAAAACCGCGCAGTTTTTGCATTGGGACAGCCAAAAGCAGAACAGTGCTTTCGCACGCGTGTAACAGGTCTGACGTGGGTTTCAGATTATCGGGCAGCCGAAAGCCCGGCAGGCGCTGGGCGTTCTCGTTATCGGTTAGCATGGCCTTGGCCTGCGCGGCATCCCTGGCCCAAAGTGTGACCGGCCCGGTCCCGGCAAGCGATATCGCCAGCGCAGTTCCGAATGCACCCGATCCCAAAATCGAAACGGTCATGCTTTGGCCCCCTTGCGTCCGCTGCCGATCAAGGATGGACTGTGCTGATCCAGCGGCCAGCGCGGTCTGGCGGTTAGTGTCAGGTCATCCTGTACGCCAGTGCGAAATCGTTCCAGCCCGGCATAGGCGATCATCGCTGCGTTGTCGGTACAGAGCTTCAAAGGCGGTGCCACGAACGTTGCCCCGGCTTCGGCGCAGACAGTCAGCAAAGCGCTTCGGATGGCTTGATTGGCTGCGACACCTCCCGCCACGGCCACGACGGGATCACTCGGGCCAATCTCCATATAGATCCGCAAGGCACGGCGGGTCTTTTCGGCCAGAACATCCACGACGGCCTGCTGAAACCCGGCGCATAGATTGGCGCGGTCCTGACGGGTCAACCCGGCTTTCTCGGCTACGATTTGATCGCGGGCCCGTAGCAGCGCTGTCTTCAGTCCCGAGAATGACATGTTACAGTCGGGCCGGTCCAATAAAGGACGCGGAAACCGGATTGCATTAGGGTCACCCATAAGAGCCTCAGCTTCCACAGACGGGCCGCCCGGTTGCTGCAGGCCCAGCAGGCGCGCGGTCTTGTCGAACGCTTCCCCGGGGGCATCATCAATGGTGCCGCCCAACCGGGTGAAATCGTCCTGCCCACGCACCAGCAGGTATTGGCAATGCCCACCCGACACCAAAAGCATGAGGTATGGGAACGCGACTCCATCGGTCAGGCGGGGTGTGAGCGCATGGCCGGCCAGATGGTTTACACCGATCAGCGGCAAGCCGGTCGCCGCGCTTATTCCCTTGGCGCACATAACTCCCGACATCACACCACCGATCAGGCCGGGCCCTGCGGTAACGGCGATTGCATCCAGATCAGCAAAAGTCAGCCCAGAGTCGTCCAAAGCCTGCTTCACGCAGATGTCCAGTTTTTCGGCATGGGCCCTCGCGGCCAGCTCGGGGACAACACCGCCAAATGCTGCGTGCAGATCGGTCTGACCAAAGATCACGGATGACAGGATTTCCGCATGCACACCCGGTGTCTGCCGCACGATCGCCGCAGCGGTGTCATCACAGCTGCTTTCCAGCCCCAAAACTGTCAGCCCTTGCGTCATTTGTCCTGACCGTTGCAACATGCCCGTGCCGGGGGTATCACCGACGTCTCAGGCAAACAATCCCGAGGCCCCGGATGCCACGCCTTCTGATGACCCGCCCGCGCGCGGATTCAGACCGCTTCATTGCAGAGCTGGATCAGGCGACCCGCGACGGGCTGGACGTCATTTACTCCCCATTGATCGACATCGTCCCAATCGATTGCTCGGTGGATATGTCGGATGTGCGTGGAGTCATCTTTACATCGTTGAATGGGGTCGAGGCTGCGCAGACACTGGGCATTGACCCGGTCGTACCGTGTTATTGCGTCGGTGCCCGGACCACGGAAAAAGCCAAGGCGGCAGGGTGGGCGGCGCGTCAATCCGGAGTCGATGCCGCCGAATTGATCACAACACTGACCCGATCACACCCCGATGCGCCACTTTTGCATTTGCGCGGTGTTCATGCGCGGGGCGACGTTGCTACAAAACTGACAGCGGCAGGAATTGAGACAAAAGAGCAGGAGGTCTATGATCAGGCCCTTAAACCGCTCACCGACACTGCGACGTCCGCTTTGGCCGGTGATGACCCTTTGATCGTGCCGTTGTTTTCTCCAAGAACGGCGCGACAATTTGCCGACAATGCAGGGCTGCAAGCTCCTTTATACCTTGCTGCGATCAGCGAGGCTGTTGCCAAAACGGTTAAGATGCTGAAATACAATGAACTAAGGGTCGCAGATCGCCCCGACAGCTTGGCGATGGCACGTTGTGTCGCACAGCTTGTCAAACGGGTAAGCCGGGTTGAGGGCGATGGGGAGCCGCAGTAGTCTTTTCAAAAGGCTCTGAAAATGCCGATTGAGAATCGAAAGGGAATTTGAAGGTGGCTGACAAGAACAAACCTGAGTTCGAAACCGATGCCGACCCGAAGCCCGAGATGACAGAGCTGGATACCAGCACTGACAAATCTGAGGACGACGCTCCGGTAGAAGAGGCTGACGTTGAAGCGCCTGAAGCTGAGGCGCAAGACGTGGATGAAGCCGTTGAGACCAGTTCGGAATCCCATGTGGATGACCAGCTTGATCCACCAGAGTCCCTGAGCGACGAACTTCCTGAGCCTGAGCCTGAGCCTGAGCCTGAGCCTGAGCCTGAGCCTGAGCCTGAGCCTGAGCCTGAGCCTGTTGCAGAAAAGATTATCGAAACCAAGGTTGAGACCACGGTCGTCAAGCGTGGAGGGTTTTTCACAGCGCTTTTGGGCGGCGTCGTGGCCGCGGTTCTGGGTTTTGTGGTCGGGCGCACCGAAATTCTTGATCCGTACCTGCCACCCAGTTTGCAGTCTGGTGCCGGCTCGGAAGCCATTCAAAAGCTTGAAGCCAGTCTGAAGACTCAGTCAGATACGATAGCCGAATTGAAATCTTCGGTTTCCGGTTTGACCATTCCCGACATAGCTCCGCTTGAAACCAATCTCACTGATCTGACGTCTCAGACATCGGATCTGTCTTCGCAAATAGCCGGGGTACAGTCCGACCTTTCGGCGCTTGGCAAGACAGTGACGGATATGGGTGCCAAACTGGACCCGATCGATACCCGACTGACTGACGTCGAAAAACGCCCTCTTGCCCAAGCCGTCTCGGACTCGGCCATCGCCGCGTACGAGCGCGAACTGGCGGCTATTCAGGACACTGTTGCAACTCAGCGCGCTGAGGTCGAATCGCTGATCGCAGAAACCCGCAAGATGGAAGCCGAAGCCCGCAAGATGGAAGAACGTGCCGCAGCGACAGCGGTGCAGGCCGAAAACCGGTCGACGGTGGCGCGGCTGATCGCTCAATTGGACAGCGGTGCGCCATACGTGGCTATTCTGGACGACCTAAAGAAGAACGGTGTCGACATCCCTGATGCTCTGTCTGCCACCGCCAAAGAGGGTGTCGTTACCATGGCTTCTTTGCGCGACACGTTCCCGACGGCTGCGCGTGACGCGCTGGCTGCTGACCGGTCTGAAACAGCCGGGACCGACAACAGTCTGACCGGTTTCCTGCAGCGTCAACTGGGCGCCCGTTCGGTTGTGCCACAGGATGGCGACGGAACAGATGCTGTTCTGTCGAGGGCCGAAGCTGCGCTCACCAATGGTCAGCTTGCGGATGCTCTGACCGAGATCGACAAATTGTCCGGATCCGCACGGGCGGCAATGGATGATTGGGTTGGCCTTGCCACTCTGCGCTCTGCCGCCTTAAGTGCCGCTGATACCCTGGCGCAAAACCTGAACACGAATTGAGGAACCTTACATGCTGTGGTCCCTGTTAAAGATCCTGGTTTTTGTTGCCATCATCGGCCTTCTGGCCTTGGGCGCCGGATACCTTCTGGAAACGAGCGGCGGTGTTATGATCACCGTGGCCGGCACCGAATATACGCTGGGTCCGCTCCAGTCGGTGATTGCGCTGGGCATATTGATCGTCGGCCTGTGGCTGTTCCTGAAACTTCTCTCGCTGTTGATCGCGACCTGGAAATTCCTGAATGGCGATGAAACCGCTTTATCGCGGTATTTCGACCGCGGTCGGGAAAAGCGTGGCTATCAGGCGCTGGCCGATGGTGTGCTGGCCTTGGCTTCGGGCGAAGGGCGGTTGGCCATGACCAAAGCCAAAAAGGCCGAAGGTCTGCTTGATAAACCAGAACTAACCAATGTGCTTCTGGCTCAGGCTGCGGATATGGCAGGTGATACAAAAACTGCCGAGGCGACGTACAAAAAGCTGGTGACCAACGACGCAACTCGCTTTGTCGGCGTGCGTGGGGTCATGAAACAACGATTGGCCGAAGGCGATACGGCGACTGCCCGCAAACTGGCTGAAAAGGCCCTTGCTTTGAAACCGCGCCATGAAGAGACACAGGATGTGTTGCTGACGTTGCAAACTCAGGCCGAAGATTGGGCGGGGGCACGCAACACGCTGACCGCCAAGCTGAAATCCGGTAGCCTTCCGCGCGACGTCTATAAGCGCCGCGATGCGGTTCTGGCCTTGTCCGAAGCCAAAGGCATTCTGGATGAAGGCGCTTCAATTCAGGCCCGCGAACGTGCCATCGAGGCGAACAAATTGTCGCCCGATCTGGTGCCAGCCGCTGCCATGGCCGCCCGGTCCTATATCGAACAGGGCAAACCGCGATATGCCACCCGCGTTCTGAAAAAGGCATGGGAAGTACATCCGCATCCTGAATTGGCCGCTGCTTTTGCCGAGATAGTTCCGGACGAAACCCCGGACCAGCGGATCAAACGATTCGCTGCTTTGACCAAAATTCAGCCGCAGAATCCTGAAACGCGCCTGTTGCTGACCGAGCTTCATATCGTTGCCGAAGATTTTCCTGAAGCGCGGCGCGCTTTGGGTGATCTGGCGGAGCAGGCCAAGGACGCCCGTTCACTGACCTTGATGGCCGCAATCGAACGCGGCGAAGGCGCGTCAGACGCCGTTGTACAAGGCTGGCTGGCTAAAGCGCTCAGTGCGCCGCGTGGCCCTCAATGGGTTTGCGATAAGTGTCACCATATCCACGTGGCATGGGCACCGACCTGCGCCTCTTGCGGCAGCTTTGACACGCTGACCTGGATGACACCGGAATCGCCTGAGATTGCGACCGCCACAGGTGTGCACATGCTGCCGCTGATCGTGGGCGCGATTGAGGACAAACAGGATAATGTGCCCGAAGTCGACGAAGTTGATATTGTCGAAGGCGAGGTTATCCCGGTGGATGATTCCGATCCGGAAGCTTCTGAGTCGGAAGCGCCAAAGCCCGCACAGGCCTGATCTGGCCTGCTGCAAAAGTCTCTGCAAGTTTAAGTGTTAGCGCACCCTTAACCCCCGCCTGATACGCCTGATTTTGGGTGAGAAAGGTGGTGGAGATGGGTGCGCAAAGCAATGCGGCACCAGTCATCATCAAACGTAAAAAGGTCGTCAAGGGCGGTGGACACCACGGTGGGGCGTGGAAAGTTGCCTATGCGGATTTCGTGACCGCAATGATGGCTTTTTTCATGTTGATGTGGCTGTTGAACGCGACAACTGAAAAGCAACGCAAGGGTCTTGCAGATTACTTTTCGCCGACGATCCCGATCACTCGGGTATCTGGCGGAGGATCAGGAGCCTTTGGTGGGACCAGTGTTTTTTCCGAAGATTTGTTGACACAATCCGGTTCGGGGGCCAGTCAAAGGGTGCCCACTATTGCACGGCAATCCATGGGGATAAGCGGGCTGGACCTGAACGGGACAGATGGCGATGAGCAGAAGCTTTTTGACCGGATCGAATCAAAGCTTCGTGGGCGGGGCGGCGAAAGCCTGGTTTCGACCGAGGCATTGAAGCACATCGTGACCCGCGTGACAGACGAAGGTCTGATTATTGAACTGTTTGCGACCGAAGAGTCGCCTCTGTTCGAAGCGAGCAGCATGGTTCCGACCAATATCATGCGGGATTTGACGCGGATGGTGTCGAATGTCACAGCGGATGTTGCCAACGGCATTGCTGTCGGCGGTCACATTCGTGCGCATCCTGTTGTGTTGGCCGATAACCCCGTATGGGAGCTGTCTTCGGCCCGGGCTGCGGAAACACGCAGAATGCTGGAAGCGGCTGAAACTGATCCAAGGCGCATCCAACGGGTGACAGGTTATGCGGATCGCAAGCTGACGCATGACAATCCGATGGCGGAACGTAATAATCGGATCGAGATCACGTTGTTGCGTCAATCGCCTGGCAAGTAGATCAAGTTTTACGTGTTAGCGCGGTCTTAAGACGGCGCACGCTAACTGTGGCAACAGGTTATCCTGATGCTGCAGAAAGGCGCGTTTATGACAATTTCCTCTTCGCTTAATGCCGGAGTCGCCGGGCTTTCGGCCAACGCAAGCCGGTTGGCGTCGATCTCAGACAATATCGCGAACTCGTCTACCTATGGGTACAAGAGGGTTGAGACTGATTTCAATTCTATGGTGTCTTCGTCGTCAGGCGGTTCATATTCTGCGGGCGGTGTCCGTTCGACGACGCAACGGTTGATCGACGAACGCGGCGCGCTGGTGTCGACAACCAACGCAACCGACCTTGCGGTCAGCGGACGGGGGATGCTTCCGGTCGCGACCCTATCCGATGTCGAAGGCGGCAACGGCGAACCGCAGATGCTGTTGACGACCACAGGGTCATTCCGCACCAATTCCGATGGCTATCTGACCACGGAATCCGGTTTGGTTTTGATGGGATGGCCAGCTTTGCCAGATGGGACGGTCCCAAGCTATCCGCGTGACACCTCGGACGGGTTGCAGCCGGTTCAGATTAACGTCAATCAGTTCATCGGCGAACCGACAACCAACATCACGCTGGGTGTCAATCTGCCTGCGACTGCGACCGATTCCACGTCAGACGGTGCGTCCGAAGCGCTATCAGTCGAATACTATGACAATTTGGGCAAGTCAGAGAATATTCAGATTGAATTCTTGCCACTGGTTCCTGACGCGGCGGCTTCGAACACCTGGACAATGGTTCTGCGCGACACGGCCTCGGGTGACGCAATCGTCGGTGAGTATACGCTGACTTTTGACGACAGTCGGACATCCGGCGGTACATTGGCGTCAGTGGCAACGGTTTTTGGTGGCGACTATGACCCGGTCACGGGTTCTCTGATCGTCAGCATCGCGGGCGGCCCGATGGAAATCGATATCGGCATGATCGGTGAAAGCGATGGTATTACACAGCTGTCGGATAAGTTTGCCCCGGTTTCGATCTTGAAAGACGGACAACCGGTCGGCAACATGATCGGTGTCGAAGTCGACAGTAACGGGCTGGTTCATGCGAACTTCGACACTGGAATCACGCGGGTGATCTATCAGATCCCTTTGGTCGATCAGCCAAACCCGAATGGTATGATCGTGCTGGGCAATCAGACCTATCTGCCATCGCCAGAAAGCGGCACCTTTTTCCTGTGGGATGCAGGTGACGGCCCAACCGGAAATCTCGTTTCGTATGCTCGTGAAGAATCCGCCACGGATGTCGCCAATGAACTGACCGCGATGATTCAAACCCAGCGCGCATATTCTTCCAACGCCAAGGTAATTCAGACCGTGGACGAGATGCTGCAGGAAACCACAAACATCAAGCGATGATCTTGACCTAGGCACCCCAAAAAGGAGAGCCATAACATGAGCCTTTCGTCGGCCCTGAACAGTGCAATGAGCGGGCTGACGGCCGCCAGCCGCGCGTCCCTTATCGTATCGGATAACATCGCCAATGCGATGACGCCTGGATATGGGCGGCGATCCCTGGAATTGGCCTCAGACTCAATCATCGGGTCGGGGGTTAGGATTGTGGGTATTGATCGAAACTCTGATCCGGCCCTGACAGCCAGCCGAAGGTCGGCTGACGCCGAGCATGCATCGGCTGAAACATTTGCGGCTTTTTTGCAGAGTACCGAGGCCCTGGTTGGGTCGGCCTTGGATGAAGATTCACTCAGCGCACGGCTGGCTGCTTTCGACACAAGTCTGATCACCGCCGCGAGCGCGCCTGAATCCACGGTTCGCCTGAATGAGGTGGCGCAACGGGCTGCCGATCTGGCCCAATCCATTTCCAACGCAGCGGATGGGGTTCAGTCTCTGCGAGGCGAGTCGGACAAAAAAATTGCTGACTTTGTCGACACAATGAACGACCGATTGGCACGAATTCAGGACATCAACATTCGCATAACAGCGATTGGAGCGGCAGGCGATTCGGCAGCGGCGATGGTTGATCAGCGTCAGGTGCTGATCGACGAGATCAATGAAATTGTGCCGATCAACGTGGTCCCACGCGATCATGGGCAAGTCGCGCTGTATTCTGATGGTGGGGCAATTCTTTTGGATGGCTCCGCAGTTGAGATCGGGTTTGAAGCATCAACGATTGTCACCGCTCAGATGGCAAAAGACGATGGGGGCCTGTCTGGGCTGGATCTTAACGGCATGGCACTGAAACCAACTGCGTTGGACGGCGGTGCACTGGGAGCTCAGTTTCGTATCCGCGATGATCTGGGACCTGAACTGCAATCCCAGCTTGACCAAATGGCCGAAGATCTGATTGCGCGTTTTGAAACGACCGGGCTTGACCGGACACTTGCAGAAGGCGAACCGGGGTTATTCACCGATGCCGGTTTGGCCTTGGATTCTACGGCAACGACAGGCCTTGCCAACCGATTGACTGTTAACGTTTTGGTGGCTCCCGATGGAAGTGATGAAACCTGGCACCTGCGAGACGGGTTCGGAGCCGCCGTGCCTGGCGAAGTCGGAGACGCAACGTTGTTGCAAGGCTTCTCGGCTGTGTTGGCTGAAACGCGTTTTCTGAATGGGCAGACTGTCACAGCATCGGACATGGTATCAGCCATTGTCGCGGGTGTTGCGTCGGACATCACTGTTGCCGACAACGCGCTCAGTTTCGCGGCGACCAGCAGGACCGAGCTGGAGCGGCTCGAACTGGAACAAGGTGTCGACACTGATGCCGAACTGCAGACTCTGATGATTGTCGAAAGGGCTTACGCCGCTAATGCGCGTATCGTTCAAGCCGTGGAGGACATGATGGACTCCCTGATGAGGATCTGACCTATGACTATGTCTTCTATTGGCGATCTCGCCTATCATCTCATGTTGCGCAGCCGCAGTACCATGTTGAGCCAAAACCTGTCGCAGTTAACCGAAGAACTGGCCAGCGGCCGGGTTGCAGATGTAAACGAGCATCTTGGTGGCGACATCTCGCATCTTTTGGATATCAATCGAGATCTGACGCGGCTGGATGGTTTCGATACGGCCATTGTCGAAGCTGGTGGCATTGCCGATGCCATGCAGGCCAGCCTTAGCCTTGTCCAGTCCACTGGCGAGGATCTTGCTGCTGCTTTGATCAAAATCTCCACAGGCAATCTGAATGCATCCGGGACGGCCGTGACCGAACAGGCGTATCTTGGGTTAGATACTGTGATTTCGGCTCTGAATACAACAGTAGCCGGGCGAAGTCTTTATGGCGGAGTTGCGACGGACCGAGCGCCGATGAGAACTGCGCAAACCCTGCTGGACGCACTTGAAGCCCAGATCGCGCCATCAGCTTCTGCAAGCGAAATTCGCGCTGCAGCGGAAGCTTGGTTTGACGATCCCGATGGTTTTCACGCGATAGTCTATACTGGTGCGGACCAATCCCGAAATCCTGTCCAGATCGGGGCGCGAGAACAGGTCAACCTGTCTCTGCGTGCAGATGATGATATCTTCCGAAATGCTATGTTGGACCTGTCAATGGTCGCCTTTGCCGGCCGCGAGGATCTGGCGCTGTCTTCCGATGTTCGCGCGTCCCTGCGGCATGATGCGATGGGCAGCCTTTTGGCAGGAACCGATGCCTTGACCGGATTGCGGGCCGAACTTGGCTATGCGCAGACCAGGATCGAGGACACCGCAGCCCGTAACGCCGCAGCTCGCGCCAGTCTGGATATGGCAAGGGCGACCATGATTGAAGCGGATCCTTACGACACTGCTCTGCAATTGGAAGAGGCACAGTTCCAACTGGAAAGCCTCTATACTGTCACCGCGCGTAATTCGCGCCTCAGCCTGCTGAGTTACCTCGAATGATGTTTCTTCGCTGTTTAGTCCTTTCGGTTTTGGTGCCGTTGATGGCTCAGGCCAACACGGTTCGACTTAAGGACCTTGTCGAATTCGATGGGGTCCGCGGCAATGATCTGGTCGGGTATGGTCTGGTGGTTGGGCTGAATGGTACCGGAGACGGGCTGCGCAACGCGCCGTTCACCGAAGAGATCATGACCAACATCCTTGAACGGTTAGGCGTGAATATCACTGGCGAACAGTTTCGCCCGAAAAACGTCGCCGCGGTTTTGGTGACTGCCAACCTGCCACCCTTTGCGCGGGTTGGGAGCCAGATCGATGTAACGGTCTCGGCAATTGGCGACTCCAAAAGTTTGCTGGGCGGGACATTGATAATGACGCCTCTCAATGCGGCAGACGGGCAAATCTATGCAGTTTCACAGGGAACGATACTGGCCGGCGGCGCCGCGGTCGAGGGCGACGCAGCGGGCGTTGTTCAGGGGGTACCGACGTCGGGTACCATTCCATCCGGAGCCCGGGTGGAACAAGAAATCGACTTTGATTTTGCGTCGCTGACTACCGTGCGACTTGCGCTTCGGGATCCGGATTTTACAACGGCGGGAAGGATTGAGACCGCAATAAATCGTCAGTTCAATCGTCCGGTCGCCGTGATGCGCGATCCTGGTACGGTTGAGATTGATATCGCAGCCACCCGGGCTGTATCGACTGCGCATGCGATCGGGCGGATCGAGAACATCCTGATACAGCCACAACGAAAAGCGCGAGTTGTCGTCGACCAGCGATCCGGGACGATTGTTATGGGAGACGATGTGCGATTGTCACGTGTTGCTGTTTCACAAGGCAATCTCACGCTTCGGATAGAGGAAACGCCTTTGGTGGTACAGCCAAACCCCTTTGCGGATGGGGAAACAGTTGTGGTACCGCGAACGGGGGCCACAATCGAAGAGGAAGAAGGTGTGTCGCTTGCCGAGGTCCCCGAAAGCACGTCCCTGTCCGAAGTTGTTGCCGGGCTCAATGCGCTCGGGGTTTCGCCCCGTGACATGATCGACATCCTCAAAAGCCTGAAGGCGGCCGGAGCCCTGCACGCAGAATTCGTGGTTCGATAGGACGTTGGGTATTGAAATCGTGGGAAAGTTGCATCCTGTTGGTACCTGTATCGTGCCACAAACACAGTGCCCAAATGCCTCAAAACCTACGAACTGCCATGGTCTTCAAAGCGGTTCTGCTCGAGACGCAGGTTTGTTTGTTTTTTTGTTAGTACCGCCGAAGTTTAGGACGAATAGCTGCGGACCAATGCTGTTGCGATCAGGCTCCAGCCATCCGACACAACAAAGAAGGCAAGCTTGAATGGAAGAGCCACCATTGCAGGGGGCACCATCATCATGCCCATGGACATCAATATCGCTGCTACCACAAGGTCGATAATCAGAAAGGGCAAAAACACCAGAAACCCAATCTGGAAGGCCCGCGAGATTTCCGACAACAAAAAACTTGGGACCAGAACACTAATTGGCGCTTCTGCCGATAGAACAGCGCCAGCGGTTCCAGGGCGCAGTTCTGCAAGAGATAAAAACGTTTCTGATTCGACCCGAGCAGCCATGAATTTGCGGAAGGGCATCAAACTGCGTTCGATTGCCGCTTCCGGCTCGATTTCTTCGTTCAGCAAAGGGTTGATCCCGCTCTGCCACGCGTCCGAGAACACGGGCTCCATGACAAAATAGGTCAAGAACAGAGCAAGGCTCACGATCAGCATATTGGGAGGAGATTGCTGGAGGCCGATGGCTTGTCGAAGAATCGACAATACCGTTACCAGAAATGGAAAACACGTGATTGTAATGGCGATGCCCGGTGCGAGGCTTAGAACGGTGATCAGCAGCATCAACTGGATCGTTCGGCCAGAGAGGGATCCATCGCTGCTTAGGTTGAAACTCAGATCCTGCGCCATTGCCGATGCAGGCAGAAGAAAAAATGGCGCACAGATCAGCGCACCTGTGCAAAGAGCGCGCGCGTGCTTCATCCCAGATCGTTGGACAGATCGGTAATTTCGGTCAAACGAACGGCAAGCCGCCCCGGTGTTTCGCCCTCAAGCTCTTCCAGTTGGCCGCGCGCAACCAGCCGAGTTCCGATGAACAGTTCAACAGGATCTTCGACACGCCTGTCGAGACTTAACACCGCGTTTTCGCCCAAGTTTACCAAGTCGCGGATCAGCGGCCGGGCCTTGCCGACGGACACCGTGATTTCGATGGGGACTGAAACGAAAGGGTTTGCTTGTCGGGTTGGCGCGGAATTTGGCTTATCCATGTTTTGCGTCCTCCTGAACGTCGAAAAGAAATGCGTCGATGAGATCGTTAATCGAGCGAACCAGCATGGTCGCATCCATAGCGGTTTCAGCAGAACCCAGCCGAAGAATGATCTGGTCTCCTGTCAGGCAAGGATCTTCGACAAGAGTCAGCGGCATTGGCAGAGGCTGGCCCATCAATTCGGCGAGACGCGATTCTCCGCCCTGAGGGACGAACAAAGTTGCGCGGTGTTCGACCAGATCGGACGCAGCGGCTGTCAGTAGCCCCACAATTTGACGCCGTGTTCCCTTTGCAGCGATGTTGGGCAAAACGCTTTCGGTGACACAGTCAAACAGTGGCTCTAGCAAGGCAAACATCTGCGCACGCACCTCGTGGAAAGTGAACGACAGATCCTCGAGCGAGTTGGAGATGGCGCGGGTGGAGTTCGTGTCTTCTGACGAACGGGCCTTCGCGGCATCTTCCCAACCGGCAGCATATCCCTGCTCGAACGAGGACAGCCGTAGATCTTCAAGGGTTTCCTCGGAATGAAAGCGAAAAGGACCAGACCCGACAGCGGTCTTGCTGAAGTCCTGGAGCAAGTGGGCGATGGTCATCATGCGTTCTCCCGGCTTTCTTCCAGCCAACCACGCAGAATTTCGACTGTTTCATCCTGACGATCTCCGACAATTGCGCGAAGCCTGTCTACGGTGTCTTGCGTATTCGGCGTAGTCCCGGGCAAGGAAGATGCTGACGTCTGGTCGCCCATGTTCATCTTTTCGAACCGGCCGGTTTCGGCATCCTGAATTTCGCCAGTTAGCACTTGCCCCCCGATATTGGCAGGCCCGGGTAAGCCTGGTGCCGCTGCATTCGCCAGAACTGGGGGCGCTGTCAAAATCGGTCGCACCACGAACAGACCAAGAAGCAAAGTTACGATCCCTAAAGCAGCCAGTTGAAGCAGTGACATCACATCAAGACTGATACGTTGAAGCCAGGGCACAGCCCCGGATGTTCCAAGGGGTTCGGCAGAAGGCAGATCCATGGATTTCAGCGTGATCACGTCGCCACGCTCGGGATCATATCCAACCGCAGATTCAACCAATTCTCGCAAGGCGTCCAACTCTGCAGCAGGCCGCTGTGTGAAGTCTGCGCTTTCGCCGTCGGATTGGGCGGGAATGCCGTTGATCAAGACCGCCACTGTCAGCCGTTTAATGGCCCCTGGCGCTCTGAGGATTTCGGTTTCGGTTTCGGACACTTCATAACTCACCCGTTCGCGCGTTGAACTCGTCTTGCTGTTCGACCCGTCCTCTTCTGCTGCATCCCCGTCGGGCAGATTCGATGCAACGGTGACGTCGCCAGACTGCCGGGAGCTGGCGTCAGATCGTTCTTCGACATCCGTACTGATAGCGACCCGACCGTTCGGATCGAACCTGCGTTCTCGGATCGATTCGGATTCTGTTACGGTGTCGAGGCTGACTTCGACAACAGCGTTGCCGCGACCAACACGAGCCTCAACCAGACGCAGAACACGTTCTCTGATCTGCAGTGCCCGATCATCGACCGTGCTTGAGGTTGGTCCGGTGTCTGTCGTGCTGATCAATGTGCCGTTTGCATCTATTATGGAGACATTTTCGGAAGTTAGCCCAGAAACGGCGGACGCGATCAAGTGTCGAATGGCATTTGCCTGAGGTGGTGTGATGGGTGGACCCGAGGGTACCACTGAAACAGAGGCGGATGGTTCGAAACTGCGTTGGAACGGGTTGGAACCTGCATTGGCAATGTGTACCCGGGCCTGTCCGACATGCTGCCCGGCCATGATCGTGCGCGCCAATTCACCTTCTTTGGCCCGCCAATAGGCGGCGTCGAACATTTGCGAAGTCGTTCCGAACCCGGAAAGCGAATCAAGCAATTCGTATCCTTGCCCGCCGCCGGATGGCAGGCCGTCGCTGGCCAATGTCAGACGTAATTCATCCCGCTGCTGGGCCGAGACATAGATCGACCCACCGCGCACCTCATAAACAACATTCCGCTGTTCAAGCGCATGTACGACTTCGCCGGCCGCTCCGTTTTCCAGGCCCGCATAGAGCAGGGTCATAGATGGCGCTGCCGCCATTCGGGAAAGAATCAATACTCCGGCAAACATTGCCAAACTCGCAAACGCGACGATGACCCGCTTTTGCATATTCAACCCGGCCCAGACTGTTCTGATCTGCTGCAACGCAACCTCCGTCAAACCGACTTTCTGTACGGCTTGAGGTATGTTTGGACGAACGGGCTTAACAATCGGTTAGTTCCTACACGGTTATGAAGAGAACGTTCGAACCGCCAGGATACGTAATGACCGATTCAGTTACCAAGTCACCAGAACTCCCTACAAAGTCGGGAAAATTCGCGATTCTCATTTGGGTTTTTTTGGCGTTAACTGGCGCTGGCGCTGGATTCGCGGCGATATCTTTCGGTCTGCTTCCTTTTGGCGGAGTCTCTTCCGGGACAAGTGGGCACAAGCAAGACGAACACGCAGCAGATTTTGGCGACATCGCCTTTGTCGAAATCGAACCGATCATGATTTCTCTGAACTCCGGGGCGGGTTCGAGACAGTTGAGGTTTCGCGCACAGGTTGAAGTCGATAGCAGCGACAAACATGCAGTCGAACAGATCATGCCGCGAATTGTCGATGTTCTGAACGGCTATCTGCGAGCGCTGACACTGGACGATTTGCGTGATCCTCTGGCGCTCACACGGCTGCGCTCGCAAATGCTTAGGCGGATCTCAATTGTGACAGGCGACGCGATGGTCCGCGATCTTCTGATTATGGAATTTGTATTGAACTAGGAGGCAACAGTGGAACTGATTGCAGATATTCTTCTGGTCGCGGGCGCCTTGGGCGCCGGATTTTACTGCTACGTGCTTTCCAGGCGGTTGAGCCGCTTCAATGATCTGGAAAAGGGCGTCGGCGGCGCCGTGGCTGTATTGTCTGCTCAGGTCGATGACTTGAACCAGACTCTGGGTGCGGCAAAGTCGTCCTCGGACGGGTCGAACCAGGCCTTGGAAGCGCTGACGACGCGGGCCGAGGCGGTTGCACAAAAGCTTGAACTGATGATGGCGTCGATGCATGACGTGGCGGAGTCCGTTTCGCCAACGCCAGACGGCAAGCCGACAGAAGAAGACCAGTCGCCGCGACCTGAATCTGGTCCTATGTTTGTTCGCCACGGCCGCGGGCACACTCAGGCGTCACAATGAGTAAGGTCACAACACAAAACCGACCGCGCCGGTTGCGTGGCGGGGTCTTGATGCTGATTTCCATGCTGTTGACCGGATCAGCGCTTTTACGGTTCGGGGTAGAGGCTGCACCGGCAATCGGGCGGGAAATTGCGCAAGCCGATCACCCGGTTGAGGAGCAGTCAGCGCCAGAAGCCAAGGAAGCCGCGAAGACACAAGGGCCGGTGGCGTTGCAACACGTGCTGGCAGCCTTGCAGGAACGTGAAGAACGCCTGGAACAGCGCGAACTTATTCTTGAGGAGCGGTTGGAAGCGTTGAGCATTGCAGATGCGGCCATCGACCGGAAACTTGTGGCCTTGGTCGAAGCCGAAGAAACACTGCAGCGCACATTAGCGATGGCAGATGGCGCTGCTGAAGGAGACCTTACCCAACTTACGGATGTTTATGAAAAAATGAAGCCAAAGGATGCAGCTGCGCTGTTCGAAGAAATGGCGCCAAACTTTGCCGCAGGTTTTCTGGCACGGATGAATCCCGATTCGGCGGCGGCAATCCTAGCCGGCCTAAGCCCCAGAGCAGCCTATACAATCAGTGTTGTTCTGGCAGGTCGTAACGCAAATGTGCCGACTGAGTGAAATTCCAAAACAGTCAGTCTTTCTTAAGCAGTCAGGCCCAAGTTGAACCGGAAGCGACGGAAATCGGAGAGCGGTCATGATCGGTATCATCGGAATCATTGTCATCTTTGCTATGGTGTTCGGCGGATACCTCGCCGCCGGAGGTAAACTGACGATTATCCTAAAATCTCTCCCATTCGAAATGATGATGATCGGTGGTGCAGCAACGGGCGCCTTTCTTATCAGTAACGACATGCCCGCGATCAAACACACGATCAAAGATATTGCCAAGGTGTTCAAGGGAGCGAAGTGGAAGGCCGACGATTACCGCGATCTTCTTTGTCTGCTTTTTTCTTTGATCCGCGTCGCGAAAAGCAGCCCTGTAGATCTGGAAAAGCACACGGAAGACCCACAAGCGTCAGACCTTTTTAGTAAGTACCCGAAAATCCAATCTGACAAAGAAGTTGTTGATCTGATCTGTGATACGCTCCGCTCGGCGTCAATGAACTATGATGATCCGCATCAGGTCGAGGAAATACTCGACAAAAGAATGGAATCCAATCTCCACCATGCCATGCATTCCAGCCATGCCCTTCAGACAGTGGCGGATGGTTTACCAGCGTTGGGTATCGTTGCGGCGGTATTGGGTGTGATCAAAACGATGGGCTCGATCGACCAACCTCCTGAAATTCTTGGTAGACTGATCGGTGGGGCTTTGGTGGGGACCTTTCTCGGGGTGTTTCTGGCCTATGGCCTCGTTGGACCATTTGCATCCAAGCTTCAGGCCGTCACGGAAGAAGACAGCCACTTTTACCATTTGATCCGTGAGGTTCTTGTGGCCAATCTCCACGATCACGCGGCGGCCATCTGCATCGAAGTCGGACGTCAGAACACACCTTCGCATATCCGGCCTGGCTTTGGTGACCTTGAAGAAGCCTTGAAAGCGGTCAAGCAGGAAGCTGCATGATGACGTTGCTCAGAATGCTTGTGCTGACCTTTTTGTTGGGTCCGCCAGCCTTCGCCCAGACAGTTGAAGTTCGGACGGGCGAACATGTGGGGTTCACTCGCATCGTCGTTCCGATGCACAAAAGCCAGCAGTGGACGGTTCGCAGTTCGGGGCGCACTACATTTTTGACCGTGGCCGCAACGCAGATTGTGTTTGATTTTTCGACCGTTTTTGACCGAATTCCACGTACCCGGGTATTGGATGTTTCCCAGTCTGGCCCCGGCAAGGATCTCGTTATTCATCTTGGCTGCAATTGTCGGGTAAACAGTTTCCGAGCATCGGATTCGTTGATTGCCATTGATGTTGCTGATGGGCCCGAAGGATCTGCAGGTACAGATTTGACCTTGCCCGTGGTGGCAAGGTCGGATGTCTTGCATCCGTTTGATTCTGGCACTGCTTCCAGTACCGCAGATACCATAGGTGAACCAGCGAACCTGGTATTGGAACGACCGCTGGGGCGGACTCCAAATCCGATCATTCTGAAATCTTCGGAGCAGCGCTTGTTAGAGCAGCTCGACCGGGCAACCCAGCAGGGTGTTTTGGAACCGGATCATACGGAGGCTGGCGGCGCTCGTCAGGTTGGCGATACAGATAGCTTGAACCTGCCCGGACGTAAGGCGCTCCAGATTTCGGCTATAACTGTCTTCGATCAGGAAATTGACCGCGTTACGCAGAAGTCAAAGCGAACTCATGAGCAACAGTGCATCCCGGACCGTGCAATAGACGTCTTGGCCTGGACCAACGGAAGGTCCTTTCCAGAACAGATTACGGCGATACGTGCCGATCTTTATGGAGAGTTCGACAAGGTAAATCCCAAGGCCATGACAGATCTGGTGAGGCTCTACCTGCATTTTGGTTTTGGCCTCGAAGCCGAACAGGTGTTGGGTCTCGGGCAAGACAACTCTGCGAATGACAGTATTCTTCGCGCGTTGGCCCGAACGATGGATGAAATGGAGCAAACGGAAGAACTCCCTTTGGCCGGTCAGCAGCAATGTGAAGGCACCGTCGCGTTGTGGTCTTTGTTATCTGAGGCGCGATTGAGCAAAGACGCAAACCTGAATGCCATTCAGAAGGCGAATGCCGGGCTTCCCGCGCATCTTCGCATGCATCTGGGGCCGCGACTGGCAGAGATTTTGGTTGCTGGGGGGCGTCCGGATATCGCAAAAGCGGTTCTGCGGAACACAACCCGTGCGGAGGAAGTTACTGCGCCCGCTGTTGAATTGGCAGAAGCGATGATTGCTTCTGCTGAGCAAAACTACCCAAAGGCGCTGGAAAATGCCGAAAAGGTTGCTTCGACCGAGTCCGAGTTGACCGCGCGAGCCCTGGTCGCACAAGTTGAAACCCTTTTGAAGACCGGCGACACGCTGCAACCGAACATCCCTAAGCTAATCGACGCCTTTGTTGTCGAATACCGTGATGCCCCTGTTGTCGAGGATCTCAAAAGGGCCCGCATTCTGGCGTATGCCATGGTGGGCCGATTCGATGTCGCCTTGCCTGAATTGGAGTCGATAAAACCCAATGACAGCAGGCTCACAATACAACTACTTCCGCTGCTCACCGATCTGGCGGATGATCTCACATTTCTTGATTATGTTCTGGCACCCCAAAGCGACGTATCAGCCGTGGCTGAAGCCGGCGTCGTTTTGGCTATAGCCAGACGCTTGCTAGACCTTGGTTTTCCGCGCCATGCACGAGAGATTCTAGATAAAGCGTCAGGCCAAGACGTCGATGATGCGCGACGGTTGTTGCGGGCAGAAGCGGCCTTGGCAGACGGCAAACCACATCACGCGCTCGTGGACGTTCTGGGTATCAGCGGACCCGAAGCTGACAAGATAAGGGTGTCAGCCATATGGCAGAACCAAAACTATGCTGAGGCGGCGGATCTGGCAGCGAAGATCCGTGATAACGAGAGCGCAGCCAGGGGCTTTTTCCTGTCCGGGGACTACGATGCGATCCCCGCGGAAGAGACACGTTTTGTACACGCCGGAGATGCTGCCCGGCATCTCGTCCGGCGCGAGCCGGTGGAATTTCCGCCACTGAAGCATGCGCATGCCTTGTTGGACAAGAGCGCAGCGACCCGTGCTGAGATCGATCGATTATTAGAAGAAACTTCGATGCTGAAACAGGGCGTGAACTGAACGTATCCTCTTGCAGCTGATTTGCAGACTTTAGACAACCTGGCTAACCATTTGTAAAAGAACAGCGCTTAGCCTGAATGCCAATACACCAACAATTTCAGGCAAATGCCCATGATCCTCGAATGGCGCCAGTCGCAAAAGGGCTACCCAGTTCTCCGGTCACCTGCGGTGTTCGCAGCATTCGCTTCTATACTGATATCGTCAGCCTTGGCAGCCGCGGCGGCGGCCAAGGCATATGATTGTGATCAGGCGGCAGAGGTCGCGGCGCAAAGGCACGACATTCCGGTCGATATTCTTCTGGCGATCACACGCGTTGAAACCGGTCGAACTGGCAAAGAAGGGTTGTCGCCTTGGCCATGGACGGTGAATCTTGAAGGTGCCGGACATTGGTTCAAAACCGAGGATCAGGCACGCGCGTTTGTATTTCGGCATTTCAAAAAGGGCGCCAGAAGTTTCGATGTCGGGTGCTTTCAGATTAACTACAAATGGCACGGCCGTGCTTTCCAGTCGATCGAAGACATGTTTGACCCTGTTTTGGGTGCCGACTATGCGGCTCAGTTATTGAAAAATCTCTACGCGGAACTGGGAAACTGGTCTGAAGCTGCGGGCGCCTATCATTCCAGAACGCCAGCTTTGTCCCGCAAATATTCCGCGCGGTTCGATACAATTCGCACATCATTGCCTGATTCAAATCCAGCGGGCGACATGACTAAACGCTCGTCCAGCCGTGCCGCTCGCCCACTGATCGGATCCACGCCCGCTAGTCTGGGTTCATTGGTTACGTTTCAGGACACAGACTCCCGACAACGTCTGTCTTTGATTAAACAGCGATAAAACAAAACCATGCCCAAACTCAAACTGGACTCCATTTTTGATCCAACAGTTCTTCTGGCGCTGGCTTTGATGGCGATTATTGTGATGATGATCCTACCGGTGCCCGCTTGGATTCTGGATGTCGGGCTTGCAGCGTCGTTTGCCCTGGCAATCCTTATATTCACCATCACGCTTTTCATCGAACGTCCGCTGGATTTCTCGTCGTTCCCGACAATCCTGCTGGCGTCTTTGATGCTGCGTCTGTCACTTAACATTTCCTCGACGAAGTTGATCATCGGGCAAGGGCATACAGGACCTAACGCGGCTGGTGATGTGATCGAAGGCTTCGCGCAGTTCGTCATGGGCGGCAGCGTGTTTCTTGGCCTTGTTGTTTTTGGCGTTCTGCTGATCGTCAACTTTATGGTCATCACCAAAGGGGCCGCGCGTATGGCTGAAGTGGGAGCCCGTTTTGCCCTTGATGCAATGCCAGGAAAGCAAATGGCCATCGACAGCGACATGTCGGCGGGTGCCATCGATCACAATGAGGCCCGCGAAAGGCGAGAACGCGAACAACAGGAAACGACCTTTTTTGGGTCGCTTGACGGGGCGTCGAAGTTCGTCAAGGGCGATGCCATCGCGGGGCTGCTGATCACATTGCTGAACCTTGTTATGGGGCTGATTATGGGGACCGTGGTCCACGGGATGCCGATAGGGTCAGCGTTTGAAACCTACGCCATTCTGACGGTCGGTGATGGTTTGGTCACGCAGATCCCGGCAGTGATCATTTCTATCGCGTCTGCGTTGCTGCTGGCCCGGGGCGGAACGCCCGGCGCAACTGATCTGGCCCTTTTGTCCCAGTTGGGGCGCCACCCTGCCGCGATCGCGACAGTTGCCGTTCTGATGTCGCTGTTTGCCCTTGTACCCGGACTTCCATTTCTTCCTTTCATTATTGGTGGCGGGGCGTTGGGTTTCGCTGCATATCGGTTACGCGCCGGGCCTGTCAGGTCAGATGGTGCCAGCGATCCGGAAGATGGCGGTCCTGCAGGCCCAATTGTAAAACCACTGGGCGATCTTCTCGATCTTGATGATTTGCATGTACAGTTTGCTCCCGATCTTGTCAGCATGGTGCTGGACCCCGGAACAGGGCTGGATGTGCGCATCGCAAACATGCGAACCCATGTGGCTTCGGTTTTTGGTCTGATTTTGCCGGATATCCGGCTGACGGATGAACCCGAATTGCCTCCCGGGACATATGTGATCCGTATTCACGGCGTTGAACAGGCCCGTGGCGTCTTGCATCCCGATCTGGTCCTGGCGTTGTCACCGGATGGAGTTGTTGATCTGCCCACAGGCAATGACGTGACAGAACCGGTTTATGGCGCGCCAGCGCGCTGGATCTCGCGCACTGATCAGGAGACTGCGGCGATAGGCGGCGCAACAGTTGTGGCACCTCCTGAAATTTTGGCGACCCATCTTCTGGAAGTCATAAAGCAGAATTTCTCCCGACTTCTGACGCTTAAGTCGCTGCGCAGAATTTTGGGAGAGATGACTCGTCTCAGCGATCCGGCCCGGTCCGAGGCAAATCGCAAACTTCTGGACGAACTGATCCCGGACAAGGTTCCGATCGATACTCTGCATGCCGTGTTGAGGCTGTTGCTGGAAGAGCGTGTTTCGATCCGGAATCTTCCACTGATCCTAGAAGCCGTTGCCGAAGCTCGGATTGTCACAACCCAACCTGAAGGGATTTGCGAGGCTGTGCGGCAGAGATTGGGGTTTCAACTGGTTGCCGAGCTAAAGCGCCCAGATGGCAGCATCCCTCTCGTACAACTCGCGCCCGAATGGGAAGATACGTTTTCCGGCTATCAGATCGAAAGCCGCAGTGGCGGTTTAGACGTGGCTTTGCCTCCCGATCTGTTCAACCAACTTGCAAATGGAATTGCCGAGCGGCTGGATCAGGTCGGTAATCAGGGTATTGCTGCGGCTCTTGTGACGTCATCGCCACGTCGCCGGTTCTTGCGCACGCTGATGCACGCCCGAGGTATTTCCAACCCTGTGTTTTCGTTTGAGGAAATCGGGTTGGAAGCCCGCCCGGCGCTTGTCGGCGTTGTTGCTGCGTGATGCAGGTTGCTGTCGAACTTCTTGAGTATCTGCAAAGCGGGGCTTGGCAGGGCGCGATCGTGTTTCTTCGGGTTGCGGCCACCGCATCCTTGTTGCCCGCGTTTGGAGAGCAAACGATTCCTATGCGCCTGCGACTGGTCATTGGGGTGGCGTTCTCTGTGATCGTCGCCCCGGCTGTTCCGCCTTTGGAAACGCCTGCCGGACCTGCCGGATTCGCAGCGCTTGCCGTAAGCGAAACCGCAATCGGATTGGCACTCGGGATAATGGTGCGGATGTTTGTGTTTACCCTGCAGATCGCTGGATCTATCGCTGCGCAAGCCACGTCGCTGTCGCAACTGCTTGGCGGATCCGTCTCGGAACCCGTACCGGCCATGGGGCATTTGCTGGTGACCGGAGGGTTGACGCTGGCTGTGATGTTCGGACTTCACATTAGGGCGGCAGAGTTAATGATCGGGTCGTACGAAGTCTTCCCACCAGGGGAAATCTTGCCAGCGGGCGCGTTATCTGAGTGGGGCGTTGCGCGCATATCATATGCTTTTTCGTTGGCATTCGGTCTGGCGACACCGTTCGTGATTGCTGCATTGGTCTATAATTTGACGCTCGGGGTCATAAATCGCGCTATGCCGCAGCTTATGGTCGCCTTCGTGGGTGCCCCCGTCATCACGGCAGGCGGGTTGTTGCTTTTGATGTTGGGAGCCCCGCTGATCCTCGCGGTCTGGGTGGAGGCGATGCAGGGTTTCTTTGACAACCCTCTGGATCTGACACCATGAGCGCGGGCGATAATGATACCGAGAAAAGCTTTGACCCGACCCCGCAAAAACTTCAGCGGGCTCGGGAGAAAGGCGAATTTGCAAGATCAACGGACTTGTCTGTTGCCGCTTCCTATGCTGGTTTGCTGCTGGCTTTTGCGGGATTTGGTCTTTCCCTTGTTCAGGATAGCGGCGAAATCCTTGCGTCTTTTCTGGATAAGCCAGACCGGATGACCAATCTCGTTTTTCAGGGCTCGGGCAGCGCGGGGATTGGTGCCGCCCTTTGGGGGGTGGCCCAGTCGCTCGCGGCCATGATGATGGTCCCGGCAGCAGCCGTTTTGTGTTCGATTCTGGCCCAGCGCGCCTTTGTGGTTGCGCCTTCAAAACTCGCGCTTAAGTCGAGTCGAATTTCGGTTTTGTCAAATGCGAAACAAAAATTCGGGCGGGCAGGACTGTTCGAGTTCTCCAAGAGTTTTGCAAAACTCTTGCTGTATTCGGTTTGTCTCGCATGGCTGTTGACCATCCGTTTACCCCTGATCCTGTCGGCCAGCGCCGCCCCGTATCAGTCGGGGTTATCCTTGATGGGCCGGATTTGTCTTGAGTTCCTCTTCCTTGTTCTTCTTATTTCGACCGGAATTGGGGTAATCGATACGATTTGGCAGCATCAGGAACACAGGCGAAAAAACATGATGTCGCGAAAGGACATCCAGGACGAAGCCAAGGATTCCGAAGGGGATCCCCACATGAAGCAACATCGCCGTCAACGTGGACAGGAAATTGCGGCGCGCCAGATGATGGGGGATGTTCCGAAAGCCGACGTCGTTATCGTAAATCCGACGCATTACTCAGTGGCGCTTAAATGGGACAGGGCACCAGGTTCAGCACCCGTCTGCGTGGCGAAGGGCGTTGACAAGATAGCGGCCCGTATCCGTGAAACGGCCATTGAAGCCGGGGTGCCGATCCACTCTGACCCACCGACAGCAAGGGCGTTGTTCGCGACAGTTGATGTGGGAGAGGAGGTGCGCGAAGATCAGTACCGCGCGGTCGCGGCCGCGATCCGATTTGCCGACCGCATGCGTCAACGGGCGAAGGGTGGCATCTGATGCGTGATGATCTTCCGCGCTTACTTGAGATCGTAAAAGTTCAATATCTGAAAGAGCAAGAAAGGATGCGCGCCGTATTGGCGGAAGAGTCCGCGCTGCGTGGCAAACTGGCAAAGCTGGACGAGCTGGCCGACCAGGCACAAACTGATTTGTCCCAGCCACAGGCCATGCAACAAATCGGCGCCGATCTCCTTTGGCAATCCTGGCGTGACCGGACACGACGGCAACTGAACCAAGAGCTGGCCCAGATCATGGCGCGGAAACAGCCGTTTCAAGAGAAACTGAAAGCCAGTTTTGGGCGCAAGACCGCCCTGGAACGAATGATTGTTAATGATACGCTTAGGAGGAAGAAAACAGCGGCCCAGCGGCGCGATGAACGGCTGCTTGATAGGCTTTAGAGATCATGTATTCTGCCGTGCCAGATCAGTGATCAGAACATTGATTACGTCATCACCCAGTTCCTTGCGTGCGACGTCTCGAAGAGCCCCTCTCAAGGGGTCAAGCGCCGATGCGCTGGTGAAAGCTCCGTCGAATCCGCCCATATTGGCGTGATCAAACAAGGTCTGAAGGAAGACATCTCTTAGCTTCGGCTCTCTCGCATAGAAAACCTCAGACAAGCCGGGTTGGGCTTCGAGACTTAGTGACATGACGACCAGCGCCGAAACCTCGTCGTGTCGGATGATTGGAACAACAAACTGGCTGTGCAGCTTGATGAACTCTGTTCCACCCTTATCGTCGTGGCCGTCTTTGCTATGTGTTTTTTGTTGGTGCTGATCAGGTTCGTGATCTGAGTCAGCGTTTTCCTCGGGTGGCGGGCTTAGGAAAATGCCGGCTCCGACACCAGCGCCAATACCAAGAGTCAGAAACAGTAATGGGAGGAGTTTGGACAACATAGAGGAACCTCAGAATGGCAGGATTGCGTCCAGAACCTGCTGGCCGTAGCGAGGTTGCTGAACATCTGTAATTTGACCTCGTCCGCCATAAGAAACCCGCGCCGAAGCGATCTTGTCGTAGGTGATTTCATTCTGACGGGAGATATCGTCAGGCCGGACAAAACCCGACACCAGCAGCTCGCGAATTTCAAAGTTGACCCGCACTTCCTGTGATCCCGAAATCGAAAGAACGTTGTTAGGCAAAACGTCGATGACCGTGGCAGCAACCCGCAATGTCAGTTTCTCGCTACGTTTGACCGAACCCTGACCGCTGCTGTCGCTGGAGCTGTCGATGGCCACGGCCTGATCCAAAGAAGCCCCGTCTGGGAGCCGTTCATTGGCGCGTTGCGGTAGCCCAAAAAGATGCGGGGTCCCAAGCGCTTCGGACCCGCTTCTGGATCGTTCCGTATTGTTCGAGATTTCCGCCTCTTCGTCGATTTCGATCACGACAGTCAGAATATCACCTTTCCGCAGCGCCCGCCTGTCTCCCAGGAGGGATTTCTGTTCGCCGCTCCACAATGAAGACTGGTCGACCGTGCGTTGTGGCTGGCTGTGCATGGGTAGTCCTGGCCAAAGCATGGCGACATGCTCCGAAGACTCCGTTGCAGGCGAAAAGCTGGGTGGTTTGCCCAGATGGTCGATCCGGCCACAGGCGAGCAGACTCGTAAAAGACAAGAGCGCTGTGGCGATTTTGAAGTGGACAGATTTCATTAGCGTACCTCAATTGAGCCGTCTGGCCGGACAGTCCCGCTGACGGTCATGCGGGAAGTCGTATTCATCGCCCGAACCAGATCGCCTTCGCCACCACGGCCAAGCGCCCGACCTTCAGCGATAATTTCCAGCCCGCCGTGCGTGAAGATCAGCAGAACCGTGTCGTTGCGGTCAACAATAGCTGGGGGGCCGACATCGCCGGGACGGATTGGCCGACCGGGATACAATGCGGCCCGCGCTTCCAGCCCAATAATTTCCCAGGGGTCACTGATTGCGCCGGGGACGTTTGCCGTCTTGTTCGCAAGATCGTCGGCGACAATGATTTCCCGTGCGCGGATAGTCCGTGCGGGCACGACAATGTCAGCCCATCCGGGGCCAGCAAGCAGCAGTAGACAAAAAACCAACCGTTTCATCAGCGCACCTGCGTTGTTGCGCCCATCATCTGATCGACTGCGGAAATGACTTTGGCGTTCATTTCATAACCGCGCTGCGCTTCGATCAGCTCGGTCACCTCCCGCACGGCATCAACGGAACTGTCTTCGAGATAACCTTGCCGCAGTGTGCCCAAACCGTCTTCGCCGGGATTTGAGACCAAGGGTGGTCCCGAGGCTTCCGTTTCGGAAAACAGATTGCTCCCCAGCGCCTCCAGCCCCTTGGCATTCGTGAATCCGGCCAGAGTGAACTGGCCCAGCAATTGGCCCTCGGCCGTGTCCGCAAAGTAAGCATACACTTCGCCTTCGTTGTTGATCGACAAACTGCGAGCGTCTTGTGGTATTGTGACTTCGGGGATGACTGTGTACCCGTCTGACGTCACGATAAGTCCATCAGCGGATCGTTTCAGACCGCCATCGCGGGTATAGGCCGTCTGGCCCGAGGGCAGTTCCACTTCGAGATATCCGTTGCCTTCGATTGCGAGGTCAAGATCGTTCCCCGTGGCGGAAAGCGCGCCTTGCGAAAGGTGCACCGATACGGCGGCCGGGCGCACGCCGAGACCGAGTTGGACACCAGTTGGCAAAACGGTCCCATCAGAGGCATTAACTGTGCCGGCACGGGAAACCTGTTGATAATGCAGGTCGGAAAACTCGGCCCGTCGAGCGTTGTAACCGGTGGTGTTCATGTTCGCGAGGTTGTTCGAGATCGTCTCGACGCGCATTTGTTGTGCGCTCATGCCTGTAGCGGCGATTTTCAGGGCCCGCATGGGTGCCTCCTTGGATGTGTATCAGGGCATCAGTGACTTCATGGCGTTCCGGATTCTTTCATCCTCGGCCTGAAGAAAACTCTGCCCCATTTCATAAGCGCGCTGGATTTCTATCATCCGGGTAACCTGCGCGATGGCGTTGACGTTGGAGTCTTCCAGGAATCCATGGACGATGCTGGCGTCGGTAGCCGGGTCAAAGCCCGCGTCGCTGGAAAACAGAACGCCGTCTTCCCGACTTATCCCAAGAGGGTCGACCGGTAAGAACAGGCCAACCTGGCTGATGGGGCGCCCATTGGCGCTGACCGTACCGTCGCTTGCGACGCGGACGTCGGTGGCATCGGGGGGGATGAAAATCGGTGTTTGACCTGTATCCAGCACGCGATGGCCGTTCATATTCACCAGATCTCCATCCGCATTCGGTGAGAAGTTACCGGCACGGGTCATCCGTTCACCGGCGGGTGTTTCGACCAGAAAAAACCCCTCGCCTTCGATGGCAAGATCGAACGCACCGTTTGTCTGGGTTAACGCACCCTGTGTCATCGAGGTGTTGCGTATCCGAGCCTGGGACATCGAAAGGGAGGGTTGATCGGGCCCGGAATGAATGAACTCGGAAAACATCAGACCTTCTTGCCGATATCCGGTCGTGGCGGCGTTGGCGATGTTATTGGCCACGATCTGCATCTCGCGCATCAAACCCGATTGCCGGGACAGGGTGGCATAGCCTGCATTTTCCATCATGAAGCTCCTATAATCATTGGGATGATCTGTTGTCCGAAAAAGTCGACCAGTGTTTTGGTCATGAACCCCATGGAGACCCAGAACACGGCAACGATCGCCAGAAGCTTGGGAACGAAAGTCAGGGTCATTTCCTGTATCGACGTCAGCGCCTGAAACAGGCCAATGACCAACCCGACCAAAAGCGCTGCAGTCAGGATCGGAACCGAAATCAGAACGGCCGTCATCAATCCCTGACGTAGCGTGTCATAAAATTGCCCATCACTCATCATGTCAGACAGGCATCCTCAGGATTTCCTGATAGGCTTCGACGACCTTGTTGCGCACGGTCACCGCAGCCTCGACCGCAAGTTCGGTTTGGACCAAAGCCTGGACCAGTGCATGCGGGTCAGCGTCACCTGTCATTGCTGAAAGAGCTGCGTCTTCCCCTTGTTTCAGGGTTGTCGCAAAGTCTGTGGCCGCGCCTCGAAGGGCTGCGCCCACCGTATCGCTGTTGGAGTCAGGCCGCGTCGCTGGTCGGGCGAGTGCATAGTTTTGAAGGGCGGAAAGACCTCGGGTATCCATTCTGGAACCTCCTTATTTTCTCAACAGATCCATCAATGCAGTGGACATCTGTCTGGTCTGGTCAAACATTTTCAGATTGGCTTCGTAGCTGCGCTGAGCCTCTCGGGCATCGGCGATTTCGATCATCAAATCGACGTTGGAGCCCGCATAATGACCTGAGTCGTCGGCTAGGGCATGGCTCGGGTCAAAAACGCGGTTCAAGTCGCTTTGATCCAGCCGGATCCGTCCGAGAGCAACAAGATCGGCTTTGTCTGCGCGGCCTACCACGGTTTCAAATGATACCGTCTTGCGACGATACCCCGGCGTATCAGCGTTGGAGATGTTTTCTGCCACGTGACGCAGACGCGCCGATTGAGCCTTTAGCGCGCTGGCCGACAAGGCGAGGGATTGACTGAATTCGCTCATGAGTCACCCATTTTCAAAAACCGCGACCAAGGCTGGTCCGTAGGACCGACAAAGCGGATCTGTAGATCGACAACGCGCGTTCATGCTGGCGGGCCACTTCGACGGCCTTCAGCATTTCTTCTTCGATTGAAACGGAGTTTTCGTTTGGATCTGTGGTAAGACGGGACGTGAATTCAGGCCATTGATACGCATTGTCGCCGCCCATACCCGGGGGTTGTGAAACACCGTCCCGATGCTCTTTCGACATCGCCTCGGCGAAAGGGACAATGTCGCGAGCATGGTATCCGGGCGTGTCTGCGTTCGCGATGTTTTGCGATACAACAGATTGGCGTTTTCCGGCATGGCTGGCCATCGCGTGAGCCAATTGAAAGACATTCAGATCTTGGAACATCGGGGCTTCTCCCTCGATTGATTTCAACCAAGGCTTAACTCCGATTCCTTTAGAAACGGTTTGCAGGAAATCATTAAGGGCCGGGAATGATGGCGCACGATCTGACAACTCTAAAACTGGAAGTCGAAAACCTGCCGCAAACGGTGCCTGTTGGCCGTGTTATCGGGGTTGAGGGGGGGCAGATCCAGATTTCGGGTCTGTCCGACAAGGCCGAGATTGGTGATCGCCTGGTACTGCAACGCGGCTCCGGAGAGCACCTGTCGGGTGAGGTTCTGCGTATTGCGTCCGAGACCGTTCATATGTTGCCAGATGCGGCGCCGGACGGGGTGGCTCTGGATAATCCTGTGTTTCTTTACCGGGTGCCGGCATTCGCGCCCAGCAACCGATGGATTGGTCGAGTGATCGATCCGTTTGGCCAACCTTTGGATGATAAACCGTTGTCGCGAGGACCGATCCCACGACCTGTTTTTGCCGCCCCACCCCGCGCCGGATTGCGGCGTCCGATGGGTCAGCGGTTGCCCACCGGGCTCGCAGTTCTGAACACTGTATTGCCGATCGTGGCCGGGCAGCGCGTTGGACTGTTTGCTGGATCCGGAGTTGGGAAGTCGCGACTTTTGGCAGGATTGGCCAAAGGGATGCACGCTGATGTTGTGGTTCTGGCCCTGATCGGGGAACGCGGGCGAGAAGTGAACGATTTCGTACATCGTGTCTTGGGGCCGGATGGTATGAAACGGGCTGTTGTCGTAGCAGCGACGTCCGATCAATCGGCATTGGTCCGTCGGCGTTGCGCAGGAGCGGCCATGGCCGTGGCCGAACATTTTCGCGACCTTGGGCAGAACGTGTTGTTCCTGGCCGATTCGGTGACACGATTTGCAGAAGCGCACCGAGAGATTGCTTCGGCTATGGGAGAATCCCCGTCGCTTCGCGGGTACCCGCCATCTGTGACCCCGCAGATCACGTCCCTGTGCGAAAGAGCGGGTCCCGGCGGGCCGTCGCAAGGTGATATCACAGCCGTGTTTAGCGTTCTGGTCGCAGGGTCCGACATGGACGAACCGGTTGCAGACATCCTGCGCGGTGTGCTGGATGGGCATGTCGTGTTGAGTCGCGAGATTGCGGAACGCGGGCGCTTTCCAGCAATAGACGTTGCCCGATCCGTATCGCGCAGCTTACCGAATGCAGCCAATGAAAGTGAAAACCGGATTATCGCAGAAGTGCGGAAGCATCTCGGCTCTTACGAACAATCCGAAGTCATGATCCGCGCCGGGTTGTACACCGAAGGTTCAGACCCGGTACTAGACGCGGCCGTTCGTCTTTGGCCCGATCTAGATGCGTTTTTCGCCCGTTCTGACCATAGCGACGCGGCAGATATCAGGGGCAGTTTTGATCGCTTGACTCTGGTCTTGCGCCGCGCCGGAATTTCGATTCTATAGCGGTAATCACGACTGCAGCAGTGTCAGCGCGATTGAGGCTCCTGAATAGGTGTTGGCCAGTTCCGAGATTTGTGAGCGGGCGAAGAAGAGGTCGGTTAAATGGCTGACTTTGTCAGGGTCGGTGAATTGACCTACGGTTTCACCTCCAAACGCCGACGTCGTCTTTTCCCGAAAAACCTCCAATTGTTTGTCGATGTCGAGTTGCGAAAATGATGTCGGCAAGCCGAGGGCTGTTTCGAACATGCTGCGCATGGCAGGAAGGCTCATCAGTGTATACCACTTCGTCTCTTCACTTTCCGAACCGCTGGCCAGATCAGCCAGTTCGCGCTGGGCATAAAGTGCGATTCGCAAACTGTCGTCCTGTTCACCAACAGCGACTTCGAATTCGTTTTCGAAATAGGCGTCGACGATGCGCGACATCGCGGTTTGGTTGCCAGTTTGTTGGATTTCGCCTGACCCAAATCCAAAGGCGGCGCTAAGTTGTTTATATCGGTCGTCAGAAAGCTTGTTGGCCAAGGAATCGCTGGCAGAGGCCCCTTCCTCCAAAACTTTTTGAATGAAGTACGTGTTGGAAATGTCGTCCTGCAACCCGAAGGCCCCCAAAGCCACATTCAGAAGTTGTCGGTCTGCGACCAGATCCTGAGCAGAGGTGACCGCGGCGATTTTCTCCCGAAAGGTCGCGGTGTCGCGCTGAAGCTGACCGGACTGCGAAAGCGTATCCAACTGGCTTTCATAAGTGCGTTGTAAAAACCGCCAACCGCCAAGACCGCCGGACGCAATTAGGGGCTGAAAACTCATGAAGGGGCCGTCGCCAAAAGACGGTCTTCCCTTGGCAAGAGGTTTCGGAGCGCTTTCAGGCATCGATAATGATGATCCTGCAGCAACGCTTCGCTGGCCTCAGTCAATGAGGCACGGCTAATTGGGTCCGTAAAGACTTGCGCAAGATCTTCGATTCCACGCAGCAGCGACAGGCGCGCGCCTGCAGGATCTATATCGCCGGACAGCAAGAGCTGGGCGGCATAGCAGACGCGTCGGACAGGGGTATTGGCCTCTTCCGGATGAATTGCGTCGCGCAGGCGTAGGATGTTCGCGTCCGGCGTTACGATGGACAGGCGGCTGCGTCTGTCGCCGTTTTCAATTACGGCACCGTTTATCAGGATGCGTTCTTTTGGTGCGAGTTTTAGGACTAGTCCGGCCATGTCAGGTTGCCTCTCCTCGCAGACCGCGCAAAACGGCAGTGTTGATCTCAAGTAGCGGGGTTACGGTATCTTTCCGGGCCAAAACCTTGCTTGTGTGGTGCCGGGTGAATTCAGAAAGATAAAACAGACGTGCCCTGAGATCAGGCGGCAATCCATTATCTTTGTCGGCCAGATCAGCCGCGAAAATCGTCCAGAGTCGGACGTTTTCGTGTAGCGCAGCGACCAGGGCAGGAAACCCGGCTGTTCCGTTTTGGGCAGCGTCCTGAATACGGGCTGTTATGCGTGCGACGGCTTCGTATTCGATGCTTTTGGGCGTGCGGGTCGGCGCAGAAGCAGCCGAATAGGCGCGGCGCGCCTGGGAAAGGGCGTTCACGTCAGGTCCTCATCTGTTGTTGAGAAAAAGATGCTCGGGGCGCGCCATTCTGAGCGCCCCGAGTAAAATGGATTAGCGGAACAGTGACAGGATCGTCTGAGGAGCCTGGTTGGCAATCGACAAGGCCTGAACACCCAGCTGCTGCTGAGTTTGGAGCGCCTGCAAGCGCGCCGAGGTCGCCTCCATGTCGGCATCGACCATGGCACCGATGCCGGATTTCAGCGAGTCGGTCAGGTTGGAAATAAACTCGGACTGCGTCGAGATCCGCGACTGAACCGAACCAAACGAGGCCGCAGCATCGATTGCTGTGTCGATCAAGGTTTCGACCGTCCCAAGAGCGGCCGCTGCGCCAGCGTCGCTCGACACATCAATTCCGCTCATGGCACCCAATCCGCCCGACCCTGCATTCGTGAACTGGCCGGTAATCGTCAGATCGTCACCACTGGCGTTGGTGAAATCCAGCTGCCCGGGGCTGCCGCTGTCATAGTCGACAGTCAGGCCAGTGATCCCCAGCGCATCGATGGCGCCTTTCAGGCCGATTGCCACGATGTCGGAAGTGGTGGTTGCAGCCGCGTCGTCAGCTGTCACGGTATAGGACACAACCTCATCCCCGAGACGAAGCTCGATCTTGTCTCCGGCTGCAAAAGCCGTACCCGCCGAATCGTCAATTACAATGTTATCGGTGCCACCGCCGTTATCCAGCGACAAGGCGACTGTGTCGCCATTGGCCGAAGGTGTACCACCGGACGACCCGAAAACATCGTTCGCTGTATAGGTGCCGACCGACAGATCCTGCGCGCCGACCGAGATTGAACTGGCTGTGACATTGCCCGAGCTGTCACGATCAAGCGACGCGAGTACATCCGTTGACGCGACGCTGCCATCAACCAGGTTTAGGCCGTTGAATTGGGCGGCGGACAGAACCGAGCTGATCTGATCCTTTAGCGCTGTTACGTCTGCATTGATTTTCGTACGATCAACATTGTCTTCCTGCGCGTTTACAATCTTTTCCTTCATCTGTGTCAGAAGGTCGGTGATGGTTTCCGAGGCCTGACGCGCGACCGCAACTGTAGATTCGCCTTGGCTGAGGCTGTCGGAAATTGCGGTAAACCCTTTGACATCGGACTCCATCACCTTGGAGATCGCCCAGATTGCCGAATTGTCCTTGGCGGTTGCGATATCCTTACCGGTGGAAATGGCGCTTTGGGTTTCGGCCAGATCGGAGTTGATGGATTTCAGCGTTTGCAGCGCCACCATGGCGCTATTGTTTGTCAGAATGCTGGACATTGCGTTTTCCTTCAGGCTTGGGCGCGTTCCGCCCTGTTACAACCCGCCCCTTGGAGCGGCCTAAACGTCTTTCTGACCAATGCGTACGCTTGCTGGCGTCGCGCCACCCTGTTTTCAAGGTGCGATGTCACCATGCCCGGTGATGTGCTAACGGATTGCTAAACGCCAAAGGATTGATAGATCGCATTTTTGTAAACCCGCGAATCAAGCGCGCTTTTCCAGTGCCGATTTCGTACCGGTGCTGACGCGTGTTTTCAGACCGGACCGGTCATAGATCTCCAGCCCCTGGCGCACTTTTTGCAAATCGGCCATTCGGTCCGAAACGGCCCGAATACCGTCCAGGGCGCTGTTCAATAGCGTCTGATTGCGCGCGATCTTGTCTTGTAGGGCCAGCAACTGCTCTTTCTCGAAATTCTGTGCGGTCCCGACGTCTTCGATCAATTTCGCTTTGCGTTCACCGAGTTTGCGAAGGGTTTGGAAATCCCCTCGGATCAAAGCATCTCTTTCGTGGGCGAGCAGACTGAACAAAGCATCAACCGCTGAATCTTTCTGCTCAAACATCGTTCTGGGTCTCCGACAATGACCGGAACAGAGTTTCGGCCAGACCGATTCCGCCTGCCCGGGCGATTTGATCGGCCTGTGCCCTGACCAGGAAAGATCCAAACTGATCCTCCCCAGTGCCGCCGTCAAACGATTGCCGTGCGTTGCCCAGACCTGCTGCATTCAACATTTCGGCCAGGAACGTCGCTTCAAGCTTTGTGGCGGCTTCACGCAAAGCGACCGTTGTGTGTATCTGTTGTGTCTGGGCTGTAACCCGTGACGCGTCCGTTAGAGCGTTCATGTTATCCCCTAGAATTTTCAAGACTTTCGAACAATGCACATGAGTCGGTTAAAAATTTTGAAACTGGTTTGGCCTCAGTGTCTGCAAGGCACTAACCAGAACGGGGCGGCATGAACGACATGAACACACTGAATTCGACGCAAACAGCACCGCCATCTAAACAAGCTGGGGCCGTCACGTTGGATATGACTCCATCGGACCGAGACACGCAGCTGTTCTTTGATCTGTATTCTGACATGTCTGCAAAATCCGGTTCCGAAGACGCGGTCAGTGATGATTCTATGCGGGACATCGATCAGTCTTCACCTCAACAAGAAACCACCGAGGAGACCGTCGAACCAAAGTCGATTGACGACAAAAACAACGATCCCGGGAATTCTGCAACGTTCACAACAAAAGATGCCGATCTCGCCCGACATGTGCTTGGTTCGATTGCGGATCCGGGCGCAGAAAACGGCACGGTCAGCAGATCGCATCCAGAAACCGTTTCAGATATCGGAAACGCGTCTGCAACCAGAGGTATTGACGGCATCAGAGGCACGACAGCTTCCGTTCAAATTGCGAGCTCAATATCGGGTTCGATGGAAGAGGCGACCGTTTCGACACGTGATTTAGGCCGATACCAGACGATTCTTGGCGCAGAGAGTGGTGGCGATTCGTCGCGCGATGAGTCTCTGGGAAAGCTGTTTTCGGAAAAGGTCTATCCGAACCGGACTGATGCCGGGCAAACTGGCAGTGCATTTCCCGGGCAAGAACTGGCAGCAAAAACGGCCACCAACGGACCTTCAGAGCAACATTTTGGACATCTGGAAGCAATAACACCGAGAACGGGAGAGGAGCAGAACCGGCTTCCGTTTCCTGATGTGAAGTCAACCCGACCCGTGCCTTCGAAAAACGGTATTGGGTCGTCTACCCGAGAAGCCTTTACCGCACATAAAAGCGGAACTTCTGATCTGGAAAGGGGTCAGAATCACACAACTTTGAAATCGGATCTTGTCGCTGAAAAAACCGCTGACTCTGATAGAATAACCGTTGCTGACGAGTTGCAGTTCAGCAACGAGGCAAAAGGGCGGGTTGGTCAAAAAGCACTAATCGCTCAGATGAATCAGAGCGCTCTTTCCGATCAAGCCTTTTCAGGCTTCGGGGTGCTCGATAAGGAACATGCAAGCCCGCGTCAGAACGGCCTTCTGATACATGTTGCCGGACCGGCCGCAAATTCGGCAGTGTCGGAAAGGGATTTTTCTGAACAAACCCCGCCTAAACCGCCAGAAAACCAGAGTGGGGCAGCATCAAGGCTCAATCAAAATGCTGTCCGGACTCAGACGCCTCCCCTGCATCAGGCAAACAGTCAAGACTCCATACGCACCCGTGCTTCGACCATTCGAGCTTCGGACCACCTTCAGCCGCCGCAGCGCTTGTCCGGGTCAGTATTGCCGGAACTGAACATTACGGCTCAGCACGAAAACTGTGCAACATTTCGGCTGGCCACCCAAGTCGCGCCGGGCTCCGCAGATGAAGCAGGAACATTCGATGGGGTGAAAAAACCGATTCTGACAAGGGAATGGGGTAATCCAAGCATCGTGCGTACAGCGTTTGGTGCACTAGAACAGAGAGTAGCTGGGCAGACGGGATCGACGCAACAAACGGCAGAGCAATCTTCGCTAGGCCCCAACCATGTTGATCGTGACAGGCAGCCCGAAATAGAAGTTAAATCGCTCAGCGGACAGCAAGGCTTTGGATCTCATGACCAGACATCTGATCATATGGGAAAAGAACCAAAACCCTCCAACACAGCAGGTAATTTGACGATATCTGGTTTAGGACCAAACGACAGGCAGGTCGCTTCGGTGACTGTTGTTCAACCGCGGAACAGCTTTGATCGACCAGAAACAGCAACTAACGGTGGGTCTGCCAGTTCTGATTCCGAGGCAACGGTTCACAATCTAAATCTCGCAACGTCGCCGGTTGCAGCTCACCGTGATCACGTCTGGATAAACGCTTCATTCCCAAACAGCGGTGAAGGGGCGGAAGATCTACTCCCTCGACAGGCTCCGCCTCCTGTAAACGGTCCGACCCGGCGGCCAGGCGATGTCGGGCGAACACAACTGAACGTACCCACCACCCAGGCGGATCAAGCCGTGAAAAGCTTTGCGTCAATTGCGGGTGGGAACAGCATGGAAGGTTTGGGAGTGATCACTGGCGATTTAGCTCCGTCCGAACCCCTTATCGTCGCCGGCCCTTTGCTGTCAGGGTTCGAGGCGATAGCACAATCTGGTCGGGCACATGCGCTCCCGAGTGCATCCGCCGGACCCCAGCTTCCGACCACCGCGCAGATTTTCGAATCCTTACCGACTCAGCCAGGTCAAAGCGTTGAAATCGTTCTTCGGCCAGAAGAATTGGGGCGGATTCGTATGACGTTGACCCCGTCCGATGGGGGCATGGTGTTGACGGTTGTCGCAGATCGGGCAGAAACTCTGGATCTGATGCGCCGCAATATCGGTGATCTGGGATCCGAGTTGAACCGGATGGGATACGAATCCGTTGACTTTAGCTTTTCCCAAAGCGGCGATGATCAGGATTTGCCGCAGAACCAGCCCGGATCGGATGATGGCGTCGCGCCAGGTTCTGCAGAAGTTGATGACCGATGTTCATCTGACTCAATTGTTTCAGGCATAGATATGAGAGTGTAAGCTAATGATCACAGACGTTTCTTCCGTCGGCACGCAAGGTGCCGCTGCAGACGCCCAAACGCAGGTCAGGGCCACTGCTCTGGCCTCGGACTTTGAAACCTTTCTGAAGATGCTGACAGCGCAGGCAAAGTACCAAGATCCTTTGGAACCGATCGATTCATCGGAGTATGCAGCGCAACTGGCGCAGTTTTCGATGGTTGAGCAACAAGTCCAGACCAACGAAGCACTAGCGGCTCTTCATGCCGACATCGGGTTGTCGAATATGGCTGGGTTGGCCAATTGGGTTGGAATGGAAGCACGGGCAGCAATGCCTGCATATTTTGATGGGGCATCGATATCGGTTTCGGCAAACCCGGTGTCGGTGGCTGACAAGGTTGAGTTGGTGGTCCGGAATTCCGCCGGGGAAGAAATCGACCGGAAGGACATTCCGGTTTCGGCCAAAACAGTTGAATGGGCAGGTCAGGCAGCCGGCGGGGCGATTCACCCTTGGGGCACCTATACCTTCACCGTGGAAAGCTATGCTGGCGGGTCACTGATCTCGTCCGAGCAAGCCGAAGTCTATGACCGGATCACCGAGGCACAGGCGCAGGGCGGTGAAGTGGTGTTGATTTTCGAAGGCGGGCAGGCAGTCGTGTCCACCGCCGTAACTGGACTCAGGCAACCAGACTAGTCACAGATCGCCCAGTTTCAAAGCGCCATAAAGCGCAGGCATGATGACCCGTCGGGCGCGACCGAGTGGAAATCGGGCCATAGGCTGGCGCATCTGAGACGGGTATGGCAGGTCTGGTATGGCTTCCATTGCAAGATCGGCCAACAGGCGCCCGCTATAGCTGCCCATTGCAACGCCGTTGCCGTGGAATGCCAACCCGGCAAACACTCCTGGTTGTTCTGGCACAGGTCCCACAAACGGGACCCGGTTTCGGGCCAGGCACACCATTCCGGACCAGGTATGAGTTGAAGGTACCGCGCGCCACGCCGGAAACATCTTGTCAAAATCGGCGCGGGTTCTTTTGCGGGCGGCGTGTTCGGCAGAGGGTGATGACATCAGGCCGCCGCGCATTCCAAACAGGAACCGCCGGTCTGGCATCAGTCGAAAGTAATGCAACAAATTGCGTGTATCAAATGCCATCTGGTCACTGGTCCAACCCTGCGCTGCAAGCTCATCGTCGGTCAGCGGTCGGGTCACCAAAACGGTGGATTGCGCAGGTAAATAACGACCCGCCAGCCACTTCGGCAAGTCCTCGCTGGAGTATCCATTGGTTGCAACGACTACCTTACTTGCTGTTAGTTGGCCAAAAGACGTTTCGAGTGCAAATCGGCCATCGCGGCGCGCGATGCGCTGCACTTCGGTCTGTTGATACACCTCCGCTCCGGCGGTCTGCGCGGCGTTGGATAGGCCAAACAGATACTTTCGGGGGTTCAACCCAAACCCTTCTGGTCGGGTCAGCGCACCAAGAAACGGGCCTCCGAATCCAGCTTGATCAAGGTCGGCCTTCTCGATCAGATCCGGGGTTTCCCCCGCCAATGACATCGCCTCGGCCTCTTTGCGAAGCGCGGCCATGGCCCGAGGCGAGTGCGCCAGTTCGGTTTCGCCCTTCGAATGAATGTCTGCGTCAATATCCAAACGGTCTAGCAGCTCGGCAACCAGATCAATCGCCGCAGATTCGGCAGCCTGATACACCGCCGTATCCGAAGAGCCATAAGTGCGTTTCATACTGGCCGGGCTAAGCTTTGCTCCGCCCAGACAGCAAAACCCACCGTTGCGTCCCGAGGCACCCCACCCGGGGGACTGCGCTTCCAATACAGCGACCGAAGCGCCAGTAGTTGCAAGATGATAGGCTGCGGAAAGACCTGTAAAACCACCCCCCACAATCGCAACATCGACGTCCGTCCCGCCACCGTACACAGGCCAGTCCGGGGCCGCGATGGTGTCATCCCACCAGCAACCCGCGCGTGGCCCCGGCCCATAAGTGTAAGGCGGGAAGATACGTTTCATTGCGCCCGTGCAGCAGCCTGCTCGTCGCGCTGTGCACGGACCCGGCTTTGCTTGGTGACAAGCGATGCGGTGATCACCCCGATCGTCACAATCGCGATCATGATCGTCGACAGCGCATTGATTTCGGGGCTGACCCCCAGCCGCACCGCCGAAAAGATCTTGATCGGCAAGGTTGTCGCCGACGGACCAGAGGTGAAAGACGCGATCACGAGGTCATCAAGCGACAGCGTAAAGGCCAGCAACCAACCCGAGATCACGGCGGGCGCGATAATCGGCAATGTCACCAACCGGAACGCCTGTGCCGGAGAACAGCCCAGATCCAGTGCAGCTTCCTCTAGCGAGCGATCAAAGGTCACCAAACGCGACGACACAACGACCGAAACGTAACACATTGAAAACGTTGTGTGCGCCAACACGATGGTCAGAACGCCCCGGTCCAGCCCGATCCCGATGAACAGCAACAGCAGCGACAGACCTGTGATGACTTCGGGCATCACCAACGGCGCATAGATCATGCCCGAAAACAGGGTCCGCCCAAGGAACCGACCACCCCGCACTAGAACATAGGCCGCCATAGTGCCCAGAACTGTGGCGATAGTCGACGAAAACACAGCGACTTTCAGCGTGACCCAGGCTGCATTCAGAAACGCTTCGTTGTTGATCAGCTCGCCATACCATTTGGTTGAAAACCCGGCCCAGACAGTGACCAGTTTGGACTCGTTGAAGCTGAAAATGATCAGAATGATCATCGGAATGTACAAAAAGGCAAACCCCAGCGTCAGCGAGACTGTGTTGAACCAGCTCAGCCTGTTCATTGCTCGGCCTCCTGCTGTTTTTGCTGGTTGCGCTGGAACAGCACGATCGGAACCACAAGGATCAACAACAGGATAACCGCCACGGCGCTGGCCACCGGCCAATCGCGGTTTGAGAAGAATTCTTCCCACAGGACTTTGCCGATCATCAGCGTGTCAGAACCGCCCAACAACGACGGGATCACGAATTCACCCAAGGCCGGAATAAAGACAAGGAATGACCCGGCAATGATGCCGTTTTTCGACAGTGGTATGGTCACCAGCCAGAACGCCTGAGCCCGGGAACACCCCAGATCCTCAGCCGCTTCGATCAGGGATCCGTCCAAACGCTCTAGCGCGGAATAGATCGGCAGGATCATGAACGGCATGTAAGTATAAACGATGCCGATATAGACGGCGGTCGACGTGTTCAGGATGGTCAGCGGCTCGCCAATAAGCCCCGTCCACAGCAGAAACTGGTTCAGAAAGCCTTCCTGACTAAGGATACCCATCCACGCATAAACCCGGATCAGAAACGAGGTCCAGAACGGCAGGATGATCAGCATCATCAGCGTAGGGCGCCATTCTTCGGGCGCGCGGGCCATGGCATAAGCGATGGGATAGCCGACGATCAGCGTCAGAGCGGTCGAAATGAGCGCGATTTTAAGACTGCTGAGATAGGCTTTCCAATATAGAGCGTCCTGTGCCAGCCAGGTGAAATTTTCAAAATCCAGCTGTTTCAGGAACGCCCACACCCCGTCATCCCAGCTGAACGTGGGCGTATAGGGCGGAATCGCAAGCGCGATATCGCTGAGCGAGATTTTCAGGACGATGACGAACGGCACCAAGAACAGTGCCAGAAGCCACACATACGGAATGGCGATAAGGGCGAAACGGCGCATCAGCTTTCCAGCAAAACACCGGCCGTGGCTGTCCAGGACAGCCAGACGGTGTCTTCCCAAGTGAAACTGCGGCGTGCGATCCGACGCGTGTTGGCAGTTTGTGCCTTGATCATGTGTCCGTTGGGCAGCTTGACATGATAGGTGGAGAGATTGCCCAGATAAGCGATGTCATGCACCGTACCCTGCAGAACATTTGCTGCGTTTTCGGGCCGCTCAGATGAAATCGCGACCTTTTCCGGGCGGATGGCAAGGTGACAGGTCTGATCGTTTGAAAACGACCGAGTCGAGCTTGCAATTAAAGGTTGCTGCCCTTCGGCCCAGTCGATCTGGTATTGATTTTCGCCCGTTGCGCGGGCGCGTCCTTCGATAATGTTCACGTCACCGATGAAATCCGCAATATAGACAGTCGCCGGGGCCTCATAGATCTCATCGGGCGTGGCAACCTGCATCAACTTGCCTTCGTCCATAACGGCGATGCGACTGGCGACGGTCATCGCCTCTTCCTGATCATGAGTCACGATCACGAAAGTGGTACCGGTGGTTTCCTGAATATCCATCAGTTCGAACTGGGTGTCCTGACGCAGCTTCTTGTCCAGCGCGCCCAACGGTTCATCCAGCAACAAAAGCTTTGGCGCTTTGGCCAGTGACCGGGCCAGTGCGACTCGCTGGCGTTGTCCACCCGAGATTTGATGGGGTTTGCGGCGAGCGAATTTTTCCAGCCGGGTCAGTTTGAGCATCTCTTCGACGCGATCCTGAATATCATGCTTGGGCAGGTTGTCGCGCCGCAGACCAAAGGCGATGTTGTCCCAGACCGACAGGTGCGGGAACAACGCATAGGATTGGAACATCATGTTCACGGCGCGTTTGTTTGGCGGCACAGGAGCGATATTCTGCCCGGCCAGTTCAATCCGGCCTGCGCTGGGCGATTCAAACCCGGCCAGCATCCGCATCATCGTGGTCTTACCGCAACCCGATGGGCCGAGAAGGGCAAAGAATTCTTTCTCAAAGATATCAAGCGACAAGTCGTCGATGGCGGTGAAGTCACCGAACCGCTTGGTGACATTCTGAAAACGGATCAGCGGCTTTTCATCCGGGTCGACCCATGGCGCGAAAACGGTGGCGTTCACGACAAGCCCTCGCTGATTGAAAACTGGGGTGACGGGCCCAGACAGGGCCCGTCCATGCAAACCGGGGTCAGGTGCCCGACTTGATCTTGGTCCACAGACGGGTCACGACCCGCTGCACCTTCGCCGGATAAGGTGTGGTGGTGTACAGCGTTTCCAACGCAGCTTCGGTCGGATAAATCGCCGGATCGCCGATCACGTCTTCCTCAAGCATCGGCTGCGAGGCCAGATTGCCGTTGGCGTAATAGACATAGTTCGACGCGTCCGCCATGTTCTGAGCGTCCATGATGAAGTTCAGGAACACATGCGCGCCATCAGGGTTCGGCGCATCAACCGGGATCGCCATCTGGTCGAACCACATCAGTGACCCTTCCTTTGCAGCGTTATATGCGATTTCCACGCCGTTTTCGGCTTCGGCAGCGCGGTCGCGGGCCTGAAGAACGTCACCCGACCAGCCGACAGCAACGCAGATATCTCCGTTTGCCAGCGCGTTGATGTATTCTGACGAATGGAACTTTTGGATATAGGGGCGCACAGCGGCCAGAACCGGCTCGGCCTTGGCGATGACGGCAGGGTCGTGGCTGTCTGGATTTTCGCCGATATAGGCCAGCGCGGCCGGAATAATCTCAGCCGGGGCATCCAGGAAATGCACGCCACAGTCGGCCAGTTTTTCCATGTTAGCTGGATTGAAGATCAGCTCCAGACTGTCGATCGGGGCGTCTTCGCCCAGGGCTTCGGTCACTTTTCCGACATTCACACCGATGCCGGTGGTGCCCCACATATAGTTGATCGAATAAGCGTTGTCGGGGTCGTACGCGATGGTGCGCGTTTCAATTACGTCCCACATGTTCTTGTGGTTGGGCAGTTTGGCCATGTCCAACTTCTGGAAGGCTCCGGCCGTGATCTGGCGCTGCAGGAAGGTGCCAGACGGCACCACCACGTCATAGCCTGACCCACCGGCCAGCATCTTGGTTTCCAGAACTTCATTGCTGTCGAACACGTCGTAGATCAGCTTCAGGCCGGTTTCTTCTTCGAATTTCGACAGCAGTTCTTCGTCGATATAGTCTGACCAGTTGTAGACGCGCACTTCGTCGGCGAAGGCTGCGGCACTGCTCAGAGCCAGCACCGCCGTCAGTGACAGAGTTTTGAAAGTCATAAATGTCTCCCCATGGACGCGGCGGTTTTTTTGAACCCGCCTGCGCAGATTTGATCAAGTTTTGCGTTCTATGACAACACTGGCTATGTTTCCACGCGCAGCGACACGACGCAAGCGTACACGGGGTATTCGGGATCTGTCCAATGAATTTGATCAAAAAATCAGCAATAGCCCCTGCCGACCCCGGTCAAAAGGCACCCGCTCATGAAATTGTTTATCAGCGGCTGAAGGCTCAGATCCTGTTCGGTGACATGGCCCCGGGTCAGGCGGTGACCATTCAGGGGCTGACCGAATCGTTGGGTGCGGGCATGACACCTGTCCGCGAAGCAATCCGCCGGTTGATTTCAGACGGCGCGCTGACATTTCAGGGCAACAGACGCGTCAAGGTGCCCGAGATGACAGTGGCAGATGTCGAACAGGTCACGTTCGTGCGAACCAGCATCGAAGCCGAGCTTGCGCGTCGCGCTACAAAAAACATGGATGCTGACACGATCCAAAGCCTTGAAAACATAGATTCCCGGCTGGATGCCGCCATCTCGGTGGGGGATGTCGAAGGGTATCTCAAACACAATTACGATTTCCACGCAGCCATTTACGCTCAAGCCAACGCTCCGATCATGGTGGATTTGGCCGAGCGCCTTTGGTTACGGTTTGGACCATCCCTGCGTGTGGTCTGTGGTCGTTTTGGGACACAGAACCTACCTGACCTCCACAAGGAAATGATGGATGGATTGCATCGCAAGGACGCCGAAGCCGTCGCTATGGCTATGGCTCAAGATGTCGAACAGGGGATGAATTTGGTGGCAGCGGTGCTGGCAGAACAAGACGCAGCACGCTGATTCGATTGACACGTCAAAATTTGATCATATCCTGTGACCAATCACAGTAGTTTCGGAGTACGACATGACTGCAATTACCAATCACATGCCCACCGCCGAACTGCAGGCGCTGGATGCTGCCCACCACATTCATCCGTTTTCGAACAATGCAGAACTTGCCAAGAAAGGTGCCCGGGTCATCACGCGCGCGAAGGGCGTGTATCTGACCGATAGCGAAGGCGAAACAATCCTTGATGGCATGGCCGGCCTCTGGTGTGTGAACATCGGTTATGGCCGGGATGAACTGGCCGAAGCCGCCGCGCGTCAGATGAAGGAACTGCCGTATTACAATACGTTCTTTCAGACGACCCATGTTCCCGTTATCGCGCTGGCTGCGAAAATCGCCGAACTTGCGCCGGGCAACCTGAACCACACGTTCTTTGCCGCTGGCGGGTCCGAGGCCAACGATACCAATCTGCGTATGGTGCGCACGTATTGGGCAGCCAAGGGCAAGCCAACCAAATCCATCGTGATCAGCCGGATCAACGCCTATCACGGGTCGTCCGTCGGCAGCGCGTCACTGGGCGGCATGGTGCACATGCACGAACAAGGCGGAATGCCGATCCCGGACATCCACCATATCAACCAGCCGAACTGGTGGGCCGAAGGCGGCGATATGACTCCGGAAGAGTTCGGTCTGGCCCGTGCACACGAACTGGAAGAAGCCATTCTGGACCTGGGTGAAGATCGCGTTGCGGCGTTTATTGCTGAACCGATTCAAGGCGCTGGTGGGGTTATCGTCCCACCTGCAACCTATTGGCCGGAAATTCAGCGTATTTGCGACAAATACGAAATACTTTTGATCGCGGATGAAGTGATCTGTGGATTTGGCCGGACCGGCAACTGGTTTGGCAGCGAAACTCTGGGTATCCGCCCCGACATCATGACCATCGCCAAAGGTCTGAGCTCGGGCTATCAGCCCATCGGCGGGTCGGTCGTGACCGATGAATTTGCCGCCGTCATGGACGAGGTCGAATTCAACCACGGCTATACCTATTCCGGTCACCCGGTCGCTGCGGCTGTCGCACTGGAAAACCTGCGCATCATGGAAGAAGAAGGCATCGTCGATCAGGTGCGCGACGTCACCGGACCGTATCTGGCCGAGAAATGGCACACACTGGGCGATCATCCGATGGTGGGCGACACCCAGATTGTCGGCATGATGGCCTCGCTGGCTCTGACCCCGGACAAAAACAGCCGCGCCAAGTTCGCAAGCGCGCCGGGTACGGTCGGTTACATGTGCCGCGACCGTTGTTTTGCCAACAATCTGATCATGCGCCATGTCGGCGACCGCATGGTGATCTCGCCTCCGTTGGTGCTCTCGATTGACGAAATCGACGTCCTGATCTCGCGCGTGCGGACGGCGCTGGACGAAACCTATGCCCAGGTAAAAGACGCAGGCTTGTTCAAACCGGCATCTTAAGGCCGGATCAGACCTTTCAACATGGCGCGATTTGCGTCACGCTCCCCCGGCCCGCAGCCGGGGGAGTTTTATTTTTGAAGACCCATGTCACTTAGAACCAGTACATTGATCAGTGCAGTTGAACGGGCGAACCTGTCCGACGGTGCGACGATTTCCTTCCATCACCACCTGCGCAATGGCGACCGGGTGATGGTGCAGGTTTTGATGGCCTGCCAGACGCTCGGGTTACGCGATCTACATATCGCGCCGTCTTCGCTGTTTCCCTGCCATGCTGATCTGATCCCGCTCCTCCACGACGGCGTGGTGACCCGGATCACGACGTCTTACATGAACGGCCCTCTGGCCGATGCAGTGAAATCCGGCCTGCTGCCATATCCGGTGACGCTGCAAACGCATGGCGGGCGGGCCCATGCAATCGAAACCGGCAGGCTTGCCATCGATTGCGCCTTCATTGCGGCCCCTGTGGTGGACGCGATTGGCAACCTTTCGGGCGCAGATGGTCCAAACGCTTGTGGACCGCTGGGATATGCGATGGTCGATGCGGCCCATGCGTCGCGCGTTGTCGGGGTCACGGATCACTTGGCGTCGACCTTGTCCCGCATCTGCATCCCGGCAACGCAGGTACATGATGTTGCCAAAGTCGACAGCATTGGCGAGGCCCGCCAGATTGTGTCTGGTACCACGGCCCGTGACCCTTCTGCAAACGGGCGCGCGATTGCCGACATGACCGTTGGCCTGATCGCAGCCTCGGGTTTGTTACGGGATGGGTTCAGCTTTCAGACCGGGGCCGGGGCGACATCCTTGGCCGTAGCCAATTTTTTGGCGCCGGTAATGGCCGATCAGGGTATCACGGGCCGCTTTGCGGCCGGAGGCGTCACCGGCCCTTTGGTCGACATGCATCGCGCTGGCCTGTTTCGAGAAATCTGGGATGTGCAGGCGTTCGATCTTGCCGCTGTTGACTCCTACCGTAACGACCCCGCGCATCACGCGATGTCGGCATCCAAATATGCCAGTCCGGGCCGAGCGGATGCGATCGCCAACCAGTTGGACGTTATGATCCTTGGCGCGGCGCAGATCGATACGGGCTTCAACGTGAATGTCACACAAGCCAGCGATGGGCGGATCATTGGAGGATCCGGCGGGCATGCAGACACCGCAGCCGTCGCGAAACTTCCTATTGTGACGACGACCCTCACCGCCGGAGGATTTGCCAAGGTCGTTGATCAACTGACCTGCCTGACCACGCCGGGCGATACGATCGGCGCTGTGGTGACAGAAGCCGGAATCGCAATTGGCCCGGAGCGCCCTGAGCTTGTCAACGCGGCCCGAAAAGCCGGGCTACCGATCAAACCCTTTGCAGAACTTGAACATCTTGCCCGTCAGCAGGCCACGCGATTGCCTGAACCACGTGCGACCGGCCGCGTCATCGCCTTTAGCGAATACCGCGATGGCCGGGTCATCGACGAAATCCGGGCTTAGCCCGCCGCACCATAGCGGGAAACAAGCCGGACAGCTGGGCAATGCCGGGCGTTTTTTTGGTCGATGCGTGCAAATGGGCGAAATTCCCGCATTAATTTAAGCCATCTAGGGTCTTTTCAACCCGTGGGCGCATTCGCGCACTTGATGCTGCCGCACCAAACCTCAATATCGGTGACACCTTGTTCTGGAGCAGTTGTCTATGTTCACCAGTTTTTCCAATTTCGCAAATTACCCCGTGTTTTCAGGCGCAAAAGCCCGCAACACGATGCTTGATTGGTTTTTCTATGACGTGGGTGGGCTGACTGCAGAAGAACGCTCCGAACTGGTCAGAGAACGCGATATCGAAGGCTCGATTCTTGTCGTCTGGCCAAAAGGCGAACGCGGCGATGTCAGTGTTCGCAAGTTCGATGATTACGAAGCTCTGCGTGCCGCGTCGGGGGATCTAGTGACCCGGTTCACCATTGCAGGCGTGGGTAGTTCCGATGTCGGCGCGGCGGCTTTCGCGCGGACTGTGGCCAACCACTTCGGATGTCCCGTGGGTGCCATTGTTGCAGGCTATGGCGTGGCCGATTTGCTAAGCGAAGCGATGGGCGGCTGGTTCGTTCTGGGCGGCGCGAACCGTGTCCTGCAAATGTATCAGGATGCGATGGATCATCAGACGGCGGATCAGGCGGTGGAACCCCAGGCCACTCTTACGGAGCGACGCAAAGATGCGGAAACAGCCGAAACCGGCGACGACTCAATTGCGCTGGTCAGCTTGCTGACCGACAAGGATCGTCAGATTGAACTGATTTGCGGGCATTCCAAAGGCTGCCTGTCCATCGCCAGTGCACTTGATTCTCTGGCCCAGTCCGGCAAGACAGATGCCATCGAACGCCAGAAGGATATGCAGATCATCACGGCGGGCGCGGTGGTCGCGCTGCCGCAGGTGTTCAGAAACGTTACGCAAAACCTCGGCGAACTGGACTGGTTCGGCGGAATGAATTCGCGGCTGTCGCTTGATTATACGACTGTGCCGGGCGCCTGGCATCACCTGAACACGACCTTGCCGGGCCATCTGGACTTTGACGAAGTCCTGGAAAGCGCCGCGCTCTGATCAGAAATCGATGCCGCGTTGGGCTTTGATTCCAGCAGCATAGGGGTGCTTGATTTCCGTCATCTCGGTGACCAGATCGGCATAATCGCACAACAGTTGCGGTGCATCGCGACCCGTCAAAATCACACTCGTGCGTTTGTTGCGGGCCTTCAACCCATCGACCACCTGCTCTGGCGACAGATATTCGTACCGCAGTGCGATGTTGATCTCGTCCAGCACGATCAGGTCGAAGTCACCGCTTTCCATCATTTCGCACGCTTTGGCGAACGCAGCCTGAGCAGCCGCGATATCCCGGTCGCGGTCTTGCGTGTCCCAGGTGAACCCTTCGCCCATCGTGTGCCATGTCACGTCGCCCAGCTTGTCAAAAAAGCGCCGCTCTCCGGTGATCCATGTACCTTTGATGAACTGAACAACTCCGACGGTCTTGCCCCAGCCAAGCGCTCGGATGATCACGCCAAACGCGCTTGAGGATTTGCCCTTGCCGTTACCGGTATGAACCAGAACCAATCCCCGGTCAGGGTCCTGCGCCTCGGCCACTTTGGCGCGGTGCTTGGCCTGCACGCCCTTCATCTTTTGCTTGTGATCGTCAGCGTCGTTCATCGCGGGGTTCCTTCTGCTCGCGGCGCCACCTTATCGCCAAGTCGGGAAAGGTAAAGATCACCCTTTTGGATCACTCACCGATCTGGCTTTGCTGCGCTCCAGACCCAATTGATGTTCGCGCCAGATCACCAGCACATTGCCAAGGATCACCAGCGCCGCACCGATCAGCATCACAACGGTCGGCACCTCGGAGAACCAGAAATACCCAATGATGATCGAGAACAGCATCGAGGCATAATCATAAGGCGCAAGCATCGAAGCTGGGCCAAAACGATAGGACGACGTCACAAGGATTTGCGCGACGCCGCCGATCAGACCGGACAGGATCATCAGCGTGGCGATGTGGACGCTGGGCATCACCCACCCGAAGGGAATCGTCAAAAGCGACAGGACCGATGCCGTGGCAGAGAAGTAGAAAGTTATGGCTGCCGTATGTTCGGTCTGCACCATCTTGCGGATATGGATCTGGACAAGCGCGCGGAACATCGTGGCACCAAGGATCAAAAGCGCGCCGGTCGTCGCGGCATCTTCAAGCCCGGCGCCATCACCCAGACGCGGCCAGATCATGATCAGAACGCCGACTATGCCCAAAAGAACGGCGGTGATGCGGATCATGCGGATACGTTCACCCAGCATCACAGCGGCAAGAATTACGGTGAAAATCGGCGCCGCATAGCCGATCGCCGTAACCTCGGGCAAAGGCAAAAGACCCAGACCGGCAAAGGTCATCCCCATCGCCGTGGTGCCAATCAGACCGCGCAGAATATGCATGCGCGGATACCGGGTGATCAGGCCGTATCGCAATTCTCTTCGCAGGATCAGCCAGACCAGAATCACCGGGATGGCAAAGAATGAACGAAAGAACACCGCTTCGCCGGGGGGAACGTCGTCTGACACTGCTTTGACCAGTGCAGCCATCACCGTAAACAGGAAAATGGCGCTTAGCTTCAGCAGAATCGCCAACCCAGGTCGATGCGATGTTAAGGAACCGGACATGCGGCGACCCTGCGCCTGTTATCGGGAAAGTTCAACGGGGTCCGGGCTGTATTTCCCAGTCAAATTGCCTTTCGCGGCAAGCACGGTCGTTACACCAGCCAGTACAGTATCGCGCTGATCGTTATGAAGGCCACTGACGTCGTCACAAGCATTGCGATTGAGGCCATGCCTTCCAACCCCCGTTCCTGCGCCAACACCGTATAAATCCCGAACATGGGCATCGCGGAACTCAGGATGACGGCGGCAAACAAATCCGGGCTGAGGCTGACCATGCCAAGCGCTGCAAAGGCCGCGACGGCAAGCCCGGTCAGGACCGGGTGCATCACCAGCTTGGCGGTCGCAATTTGTGCGGCCATGCGTTGGTTTCCGCCCAACGGCAAACCAACCAGCGATCCGCCGATCACGATCAGCGACAGCGCGGCTGCAGAGTTTGCGAGCAGTGTGAACAACCGGGCTGTGGCGTCTGGCAGCGGAATTCCTGCGATAGAAACAGCAAGGCCCAATAGCAGACCGATGATCATTGGTCGTTTCAGGACGCCCCAAAGGATCAGCCCGATCCGACGCGGGATAGAATGGTGGACGGGACCCTGTGACAGATCCAGAAGGATCAGGCAAATCGGGATCAAGATTATGTTTTCAATCAGAAAATTCATACCCAATACGATTCCGGCAATGTCCGGATAGGCCAGCAGCATGACCGGGTAGCCAATAAAACCGTTGTTCGGACAAGAGCTTCCCATCACGGCTACGGCGCGACGTCCGGCATCGGGGGCGGTCATGCTGAACCACAGGTAGGCGACGATGATCGTTGCAAGGCTGCCGACCAGATAGACCAGCATGTAATCGGGTCGGATTGAATGCGCGACATCGCGCGAGGCCACCGTGATGAACAACAGCGCGGGCATGGCGACTTGCAGGACGAAATCGCCCAGAACTTTCATGTCCTGCCTGCGAAACCATCCGATTTTGACGACGGCGTATCCGATGGCAATGACCGCGTAGATCGGGAAGGTGATGCCTAAAATATAGGCCAACGGTTCAGCCGATCCGACCTCGGTTCTCGCCGATCTGACCGCGATGCAGTAGCAGGTGATCAAGGATGACACAGGCCATCATCGCTTCGCCCACCGGAACCGCGCGGATGCCAACGCAGGGGTCGTGCCGGCCTTTGGTAATGATTTCAGCAGCTTCGCCAGACTTGGTGATCGTCTGGCGGGTCTTCAGGATTGACGAAGTCGGCTTGACCGCGAAACGCACAACCAGATCCTGACCGGTGGAGATACCGCCAAGGATGCCGCCCGCATGGTTCGAAGAAAACACCGGCTGGCCATCATTGCCCATGAAGATTTCGTCGGCGTTGTCTTCGCCGGTCAGCGCTGCCGCGTTCATGCCTTCGCCAATCTCAACGCCTTTGACCGCGTTGATCGACATCATCGCCGCAGCCAGATCGGTATCGATCTTGCCGTAGACCGGTGCACCCAATCCTGCCGGAACGCCCTTGGCCACAACTTCGACAACGGCGCCGACCGAGTTGCCGGATTTGCGCAGACCATCGAGGTAATCGGCCCATTCGGTCGCGGCTTGCGGATCCGGGCACCAGAAGGGGTTTTGTCCGATTTGTACATCGTCAAAACGCTCATTGTCTATTTTGTACGGCCCGATCTGGGTCATGTAGCCCTTGATCTCGACCCCGGGCGCAAGCGCTTTGATCGCTTCGCGCGCCAGCCCACCTGCGGCCACCCGCGCGGCGGTTTCGCGGGCCGAAGATCGTCCTCCACCGCGATAGTCGCGGATGCCGTATTTCTGCCAATAGGTGATATCGGCATGACCGGGGCGGAATTTCTCCATGATCTCGGAGTAGTCTTTGGAGCGCTGATCGGTGTTTTCGATCATCAGCTGAACCGGTGTGCCGGTGGTCTGGCCTTCGAACACGCCAGAGAGGATTTTCACGGCATCAGGTTCGCGCCGCTGCGTGGTATATTTGTTTTGCCCGGGTTTGCGCCGGTCCAGCCAGTGCTGGATCATCGCCTCGTCAATCGGAACGCCCGGAGGGCAGCCATCTACCGTTGCACCAAGAGCTGGCCCGTGGCTTTCGCCCCAGGTGGTGACGCGGAAAAGGTGACCGAAAGAGTTCAATGACATGGGCAAGCTCCTTTGCGCCCCGTGATTACCGGCGGGTGCGGGGTGGAACAAGCGGTAATTGGGGGCTCTGCCCCCCGCGCTGCGCGCGTCCCCCGGGATATTTCTGGCAAGAGGAAACGTATGGCCGGGCTTGTCATTTGTTGGAGTCGGTCCTAGGGTCCGCGTCACCTCGGGGTGCCTCACAAGGGCTGAGACGCATGACGCGGACCCGTTGAACCTGAACCGGCTAATACCGGCGGAGGGAAGGTTTGTGGACATCCCCTGACCCTTACCCTGTCGCCGCAAAGGAGGATGCCATGAAGTATCTTGCGTTTGCAGCGTCTGTTTTTGGTGCCACGGCAGCATTTGCCGAGACACCCGAACTGACTGTTTACACCTATGACAGTTTTGTCTCGGACTGGGGCCCCGGCCCGGTGGTCGAGGCGGCCTTTGAGGAGGTTTGTGGCTGTGATCTCAAGTTTGTTGGGGCGGGCGATGGCGCAGCGTTGCTGGCGCGGCTCCGTTTGGAAGGCGCGCGCAGCGATGCGGATGTTGTTCTGGGGTTGGATACCAACCTGACGGCAGCGGCGGCTGAAACCGGATTGTTCGCGCCGCATGCCGTGTCGGTCGAATATGATTTGCCGGTGGCATTCGAGGACCCGTTGTTCGTGCCGTTTGACTGGGGGTATTTCGCCTTTGTTCACAACGCAGATCTTCAGGGACCTACAGATTTCAAAGCGTTGGGTGCATCGGATCTGAAGATTGTCATTCAGGATCCACGATCATCGACGCCGGGTTTGGGCCTGCTGATGTGGGTGAAAGAGGCCTATGGCGCAGACGCGCCTGCGATCTGGGACGGTTTGGCCGACAATATCGTGACCGTCACCAAAGGCTGGTCCGAGGCCTATGGTCTGTTCCTTGAAGGTGAGGCCGATATGGTTTTGTCTTACACCACGTCTCCTGCCTATCACCTGATCGCGGAAGAGGACGCGTCGAAAGCCGCGGCGGTTTTTGACGAAGGCAATTACATGCAGGTCGAAGTCGCGGGCAAGCTGGCTGCGAGTGATCAGAGCGAGTTGGCCGATCAGTTCCTGGCGTTTATGGTGTCGGATGCGTTTCAGTCGGTGATCCCGACCACCAACTGGATGTACCCGGCGGTGACACCCGAAGCGGGTTTGCCGGATGGGTTCGACACTTTGGCCCAGCCGGGCACATCCTTGCTGATGTCTTCGCAGGCCGCAGCGGACGCGCGGGATGAGGCGTTGGCCGAATGGCTCACCGCGCTCAGCCAGTAAGCGCAAAACCCGGGATTGGCGCGGCGCTGTGTGTTGCCGTGCTGATCCTTGGCAGTCTGCTGGCTGTTGTGTTGCGGGCCGAGGCAGGTCGCGGGCTTGGTCCTGCTGACTGGCAGGCGGTGCAGTTCACGGTGGTGCAGGCGCTTTTGTCAGCCGGTCTGAGCGTTGGGTTGGCGGTGCCGGTGGCGCGCGCGCTGGCGCGGCGGCGGTTTCGCGGGCGGCGGATGCTGATCACCTTGCTGGGCGCGCCGTTTATTTTGCCGGTGATTGTGGCTGTGCTTGGGTTGCTGGAAGTGTTTGGTCGCAGTGGCTGGATCAGCCAATTGCTTGGCGCACCGGTGCAGATCTATGGTTTGCACGGGGTGGTGCTGGCGCATGTATTCTTCAACTTGCCGCTGGCAACGCGGTTGATCCTGCAAGGTTGGCAGGAAATCCCGGCGGAGCGGTTTCGGCTGGCGGCGCAATTGGGTGCCGGACCGCGCGAGATCAGGACCTTGCTGGAATATCCGATGCTACGGCGCGCTGTGCCCGGGGCTTTGGCGGTGGTGTTTGCGATTTGCCTGACCAGTTTCGCGGTTGCTTTGACGTTAGGCGGCGGGCCGCGGGCGACGACGATTGAGCTTGCGATCTATCAGGCGTTTCGGTTCGATTTCGACCTTGGGCGGGCGGCTTTGTTATCCTGTATCCAGATTGGTCTGACGGTTGGTGCGGCTTTGGTCGCGCTGCGGGTCTCGTCAGGGGATGGCTTTGGTGCCGGGCTTGATCGTCCGGTGCAACGTTGGGACGGGCAGGGGCTTGGCTTGCGGGTGCTGGATGGCGGGATGATCGGATTGGCGACAGCCTTTCTGGTGCTGCCGCTTATCGCGATTGTTCTGTCGGGGGTGCCAGGGTTGGCGCGCTTGCCGGGCAGTGTCTGGAATGCGGCGCTTTGGTCGGTGATGGTTGCGTTGGCCAGTACGGCGATCCTGTTGCTGTTGGCAGTGCCGATTGCCGCAGCAATTGCAGTGGGGCGGCAGAGGCTGGAACTGGCAGGGCTTTTGGGGCTTGCGGCCTCTCCCCTCGTGATTGGCACAGGGTTGTTCCTGATGATCCATCCGATTGCCGATCCGTTTGCTTTTGCCTTGCCGGTGACGGCGGTGGTGAATGCAGTAATGGCGTTGCCCTTTGCTTTGCGCATCCTTGTGCCGCGCGCGCGGCAGGTGGTGGCAGAGTTCGGGCGGTTGGGGATGATGCTGGATATGAGCGGATGGCCGTTCGTGCGGTTTGTGCTTTTGCCCCGGATGCGGGCGCAGATCGGATTTGCTGCCGGGTTGGCAGCGGCCTTGTCGATGGGAGACCTTGGCGTGATCGCGTTGTTTGCAGATCCCGAGGTCGCGACTCTGCCGTTGCAGATCTATCGTCTGATGGGGGCCTACCGGATGGAGGCGGCGGCGGGCGGGTCGTTGTTGCTTTTGGTTTTGTCGATGTCGCTGTTCTGGATCTTCGACCGGGGAGGTCGCTGGCATGCTGAAACTTGACTCATTGGTGATCGCGAACGGGGATTTTCGTTTGTCGGCAGATTTTGAGGTGCCTTTGGGCTGCAAGGTGGCCGTGATCGGGCCGTCGGGGGCGGGGAAGTCGACCCTGATAGGGGCAATTGCTGGGTTTCAGACGGTTGAGAGTGGACGGATCCTGTGGGGCGGGCGTGCGATTGAGCAGGACCAGCCCGGGCAGCGACCCGTGGCGATGCTGTTTCAGGACGGCAACCTGTTTCCGCATCTGACCATCGCGCAGAATGCCGGCTTGGGGATCCGTCCGGATCTGAAGCTGACGGCGGATCAGGACATGGCCGTTCTGGCGGCGCTGGATCGGGTGGGACTGTCTGGCATGGGCGGGCGCAAACCGGGTGAATTGTCGGGCGGACAGCAAAGCCGGGCAGCATTGGCGCGGGTGCTGGTACAGGACAAGCCGCTGGTGTTGCTGGATGAACCATTCGCGGCGTTGGGTCCGGCGTTGAAGGGCGAGATGCTGGATCTTGTGGATGCCTTGCTGCGTGAAACCGGGGCGACGTTGTTGATGGTCAGCCATGATCCGTCGGATGCCCGACGGATCGCGGATCAGGTGATACTGGTCGAAGGCGGGCGGGCCCATGCCCCGGTCGAAACACATGGGTTGCTGGACAATCCACCGCCCGCCTTGAAGGCCTATCTGGGTTAAGCGGCCAGTTTGGCGCGGGTTTTGCCGATGGCCAGCGCCGCACGGGCGGCCTCGCGGCCTTTTTCGACAAAATGCGCGCGGTAGATATCGTTGTGGTGTTCGGTTTCCTGATAGTGGTGCGGGGTCAGCGACACGGACAGGACCGGAACGCCGGTGTCCATCCCGGCACGCATCAGGCCATCGACCACGGCCTGGGCCACGAAATCATGACGATAGATACCTCCGTCCACGACAAAGGCGGCGCAGGCGACGGCACCGTATTGGCCGGTGGCGGCCAGATCGCGGGCCAACAGGGGCATTTCGAACGCGCCGGGCACATCGAACACATCAACCTGATCGGCGGGAATCAGTTCAAGAAAGCCATCCAATGCCCGATCAACGATGTCGGCATGCCAGTTGGCCTTGATGAACGCATAGCGGGTGTGTGTCATTTGTCATCTCCTTTGGTCACAGACACGTCACCCAAGGCGATCACGAATGGTCAGGCTCGTGCTGCACACGGTCCCGTCATACGTTTCTCTTTCATCCGGACTATGACCGTCGGCTCTGGAATCTCACCAGATCTGCTGTCACCCCGGATTTCTGCGGGGCCGCTCGCGGGCTGACGGGTCATGCCCGCATACCGCCGGTGGGGAATTTCGCCCCGCCCTGAGAACAGTTGCAACTTGCCAATGATGGGCGAGGGTTTCAAGACTTACGCAACGCAGAAAGGGTCATCATGCATCCGAATCCGGTTTTTCACACGAGCACCGACGACAAGAACCTCGCCTTTGCGCGGGATCGAGGGTTCGGCGTTTTGACGGTGAACGGGCCCGACCGGCCCATGTTGGCGCATATTCCGTTCTTGTTGCGCGATGAGGGACAGGTGATCGATCTGCATCTGGTGCGGTCAAACCCGATTGCCCGCGCGCTGGGCGCACCATTGCAGGCGGTTTTGGCGGTGTCGGGGCCGGACAGCTATGTATCGCCCGATTGGTACGGGATCGACGATCAGGTGCCGACCTGGAATTATGTTGCCGTGCATCTGAGCGGTGTGATCGAGAAGCGCCCGGCGGACGAGCTGCGCGATGTGCTGGACCGGGAATCGGAATTGTTTGAACGTCGTCTGCTGCCGAAACTGCCTTGGGCGGCGGCGAAGATGGATGGCGCGGCGCTGGACAAGATGATGCGGATGATCGTGCCCTGCCGGATGCAGATCACGTCAATCGACGGCACTTGGAAGCTGAACCAGAACAAGGCGGATGACGTGCGTTTGCGTGCTGCGGATCATGTCGAATCAGATGGCGTTGGGACCGGGCTTGCCCGGTTGGCCGCAATGATGCGCGATCCATAGACAGGCGGCGCGGTCGCTTCTAGGGTGGCGACGAAACGGCCCGGGAGGAAAGCCATGAAACTGATCACAGCCGATGCGTCACCATTTGCGCGCAAAGTGCGCGTTGTTCTGCGCGAAACCGGACAGACCGACGCGGTCGAAGAGGTTCAGGTCATGACCACGCCTGTGGCAACCGCGGACGAGGTCAAGGCGGCGAACCCGCTTGGCAAGATCCCGGCGCTGATTCTGGATGATGGCCGGGCGCTGTTCGACAGCCGGGTCATCACACGGTACCTTGATTCGGTTGCAGGCGCTGGGTTGTACCCCGAAGACCGAATTTGGGACATTCTCACCTTGGAAGCGATGGCCGACGGTATTCTCGAAGCGGCTGTGCTGATGGTTTACGAAGGCCGGGTGCGGCCCGAAGAGAAGCAGTATGCCGGTTGGGTCGAAGCGCAGTGGGCAAAAGCGATTCGCGGCGTTGGCGCAGTTAATGACACCTGGATGGAAATGCTGTCAGGGCCGCTGAACATGTGCCAGATCAGTGTCGGATGTGCGCTTGGATACCTTGATTTCCGCCATCCTGACCGTGACTGGCGTGCCGATCATCCGGCTTTGGCCGAATGGTACGTAACGTTCGGCGCGCGTCCCGCCATGGAAGAAACCCGTCCGGCTTAGGCCTGATCGGCTTATATGGGGTCACACAACTGTGTCTGCACCGCGACAGGCAGGCGCACCTGCGACTTCATGCGCCTTCACAACGTCTGGACGAACGCTTTGCACCCGGCTAGATACCCGCGGTGAGACACCGCCTGTGCGCGGTGCATATTCATGTTTGCCCTTATAGGGCGCTGGAATCGGAGAGAACCTCGTGTCCCACGCAGAAGATCACGAAGGCACCCGGAGAGACTTCCTCTACTACGCCACCGCTGGCGCAGGTGCTGTAACCGCGGGAGCTGCTATTTGGCCCCTGGTCAACCAGATGAACCCGTCGGCTGACGTTCAGGCCTTGTCCTCGATCCGCGTGGACATCAGCGGCGTCGAAGTCGGAACGCAGATCAGCGTCAAGTTCCTGGGCAAGCCGGTTTTCATCCGTCGCCGCGCCGAGGACGAGATTGCCGAAGCCCGCGCCGTTCCGATGGACGATCTGCCGGATCCGTTTGCCCGCAACATCAACAAGGGCAACGCCATTCCGGCCACCGACGAAAACCGGACGATGGACGAAGCTGGCGAATGGCTGGTGATGATGGGTGTGTGTACGCACCTTGGCTGCGTGCCGCTGGGCGACGGAGCCGGAGACTTCCACGGCTGGTTCTGCCCCTGCCACGGATCGCATTATGACACTGCCGGTCGGATCCGCAAAGGTCCCGCGCCTGAGAACCTGCCGGTTCCGGTCGCTGAATTCACCGACGAAACCACGATCAAGCTGGGATAAGGAGAACACTCATGTCCGGAATTCCGCACGATCATTATGAACCAAAAACCGGTTTCGAAAAGTGGATCCACACGCGTCTGCCTGTGGTTGGTCTGCTGTACGACACCATCATGATCCCGACCCCGAAGAACCTGAACTGGATGTGGATCTGGGGCATCATCCTGACCTTCTGCCTGGCGATGCAAATCGTGACCGGCATCGTTCTGGTGATGCATTATACGCCGCATGTCGATCTGGCCTTTGCGTCGATCGAACACATCATGCGCGACGTGAATGGCGGGCATATGCTGCGCTATCTGCACATGAACGGCGCGTCGCTGTTCTTCCTTGCGGTCTATATCCATATATTCCGCGGCCTGTTCTATGGCTCGTACAAGGCACCGCGTGAAATCACGTGGATTGTCGGCATGCTGATCTATCTGTGCATGATGGGCACCGCGTTCATGGGCTATGTGCTGCCATGGGGTCAGATGTCGTTCTGGGGTGCCACCGTGATCACCGGCCTTTTCGGTGCGATCCCGTTCATCGGTGAATCGATCCAGACATGGTTGCTGGGCGGACCCGCCGTGGACAACGCCACGCTGAACCGCTTCTTCTCGCTGCACTATCTGCTGCCGTTCGTGATTGCGGCGCTGGTCATCGTGCATATCTGGGCCTTCCACACCACCGGCAACAACAACCCGACGGGTGTTGATGTCCGTAAGGGATCGAAAGCCGAGGCCGAGAAGGACACGCTGCCGTTCTGGCCTTACTTTGTGATCAAAGATCTGTTCGCACTGGCCGTCGTGCTGGCCGTGTTCTGGGCCATTGTCGGCTTCATGCCGAACTATCTGGGCCACCCTGACAACTATATCGAGGCCAACGCCCTGGTCACGCCAGCGCACATCGTGCCTGAATGGTACTTCCTGCCGTTCTACGCGATCCTGCGGGCATTTACCGCTGATGTGTGGGTCGTTCAGTTCGCATCGTTCATCACCGGCGGCATCGTTGACGCCAAGTTCTTCGGTGTTCTGGCGATGTTCGGCGCGATTGCTGTCATGGCGCTGGTGCCTTGGCTGGACACATCGTCGGTGCGTTCGGGCAGGTACCGTCCACAGTTCAAGTGGTGGTTCTATCTGCTGGTCATCGACTTCATCGTGCTGATGTGGTGTGGCGCAATGCCGGCGGAACCGCCGTATTCGACCATATCTCTGATCGCCTCGGCTTATTGGTTCGCCTACTTTCTGGTGATTCTGCCGATCCTTGGTGTGATCGAAAAGCCGGATACGCCGCCAGCGACGATCGAAGACGACTTTAACGCGCACTACGGCAAGGCGGATTCTGACGCCACGCCGGCCGAATAAGAGGGACAGGAACAATGTTCAAGAAACTTGCAATCGGCGTCGCGTTCGCTTTGGCCCTTGCCCCGGTGGCGTCGCACGCCGCCGGTGGCGGTGAGCAGCACATCGAAGACTTCGCCTTTTCGTTCGAAGGTCCGTTCGGCACCTTTGATCAGAACCAGCTTCAGCGCGGTCTTCAGATCTATACCGAGGTCTGCTCGGCCTGCCACGGTCTGCGCTATGTGCCGTTGCGCACACTGGCGGACGAAGGTGGGGTCGGCTGGACCGATGATCAGGTGCGTGCTTATGCGGCTGAAACCTTCAGCGTCTATGATGCGGAACTGGACGAAGATCGCCCGGCGAAACCAGCCGACTTCTTCCCGGCCAATGACAATGCCGGCGCGCCTGACCTGAGCATGATGGCCAAGGCCCGCGCGGGTTTCCATGGCCCCTATGGTCTGGGGATCAACCAGATGTTCAGAGGCATGGGTGGCGCAGAGTACATCGCGTCGCTTTTGACCGGGTATACGGGTGAGGAAAAGGAAGAAGCGGGCGTGACCCTGTACGAAAACACCGCCTTCCCGGGTGGCTGGATTTCGATGGGCCCGCCGCTTTATGGCGAGGATGTTGATTTCGCGGATGGTCATTCTAACAGCCTGCACCACGAAGCCGAAGACGTGTCGGCCTTCCTCATGTGGGCGGCCGAGCCCAAGATGATGGCCCGCAAGCAGGCCGGTCTTGTCGGCGTGATCTTCCTGTCGATCATGTCCATTCTGCTGTACCTGACCAACAAAAAGCTCTGGGCCCCGATCAAGGGCAAGAAATACGTCGGCTGATCGGCCTTCGGTTTTGTTCAGTATTTAGGCCTCCGGCGCGATCGTCGGAGGCTTTTTCTGTCTGTGAAACCCATTCGTGGGCCGTGACCAAAGGGGCGTGCCGCTGTGCTGTTGATAAAGGGATCACTGCTTGGCCTGCTGCAGCTTGCCGTTGTCGCCGCGCTGCTGATCGTTCCTGCAGGTTTGTTTGCCGGAGACTGGGGATGGACGCGGGGCTGGCAGGTGCTGACCGTCTATGGCGTGGTCCAACAGGTTTGCATCGTTTGGCTGGCCATCCGCGCGCCTGAAAGCCTTGAGGCACGCCTGAGGCCCTTGTCCGGCCCCTCTCAACCCGCTGCCGACCGCGTGGCGACAGGGCTGATCATCCTGTCGGGATCAGCCTGTGTCGCGTTTATGCCGCTGGACGTTCTGATCTGGCAGATCTTTGCGCCGACTGGCGCTGGTATCGCGTTTGTTGCAGGTGCGATCATGATGCTGGGATTTGGCCTGATCATCTGGACACTGTACGAAAATCGGTTTGCCATCCCGATTGTCGAGGATCAGAGTTCTGATCGGCAAAAGCTGGTCGACACCGGCCCTTATGCCATCGTCCGCCACCCAATGTATCTGGGTGCGCTGGTGTTCCTGATCGGGCTGGGCCCATGCGTGGGCAGTTTGGCCAGCCTGGTCATGGTTGTGCCGGTCTTTCTGGCACTGGTGATGCGCATTCGGATTGAAGAACGGATGCTGGTGGCGACCCTGGCCGGATACGAGGCCTATCAGAGCAGGCGGCCTTATCGGGTCATTCCGTTGATCTGGTGATCAAAGGGTCACGCGGTCAACTGAGTTCCGGACCGTCCAGTGATCTGCGCGTCAACGATCTGACCTTCGGTTTGCGGGATGGCAAATGTGACTTCGGCAAACTGCTCGGTCCGGCCCATATGCGGGTTCTCCATCAGAATCCGATGGGCTTTCCCGATCTGGGCGGCGAGATGGCTTGAGACCGCCTGTTCGCCAGCTGCCCGCAGCCGAGCTGCCCGTTCTTTGATCGCACGCCCATCGACCTGCGGCATCCGGGCGGCGGGGGTGCCGGGGCGGGGCGAATAGGGGAAGACATGCAGCCAGGTCAGATTGCAATCCTCGACCAGCTTCAGCGCGTTTTCGAAATGGGCCTCGGTTTCGGTCGGGAACCCGGCGATGATGTCAGCGCCAAAGGTCATGTCGGGCCGCAGTTTCCGGGCCTCTTGCGCAAACTGGATCGCATCGTCGCGCAGATGGCGGCGTTTCATCCGCTTGAGGATCAGATCGTCACCATGTTGCAGGGACAGGTGCAGATGCGGCATCAGGCGCGGTTCGGTCGCGATCGCTTGCATCAAAGCTTCATCGACCTCGATCGAATCAATCGACGAGATCCGCAAGCGCGGCAGATCCGGCACCAGCTTGAGGATCCGCATCACCAGATCGCCAAGGCGGGGTTCTGACGGCAGGTCAGCACCCCACGAGGTCAGATCGACTCCGGTCAGCACGACCTCGTTATAGCCACGCTGAACCAGCCGCTTGATCTGATCGACCACCACGCCCGCAGGTACCGAGCGCGAATTGCCGCGACCATAGGGGATGATGCAGAACGTGCAGCGGTGATCACAGCCGTTCTGAACCTGCACATAGGCGCGCGACCGGGTGCCAAACCCGTCAATCAGGTGGCTGGCGGTTTCAGTGACCGACATGATGTCATCGACCTGACATTTTTCGGTCTCGCCTATGAAGTCGCCTGCCAGACCAGCCCATGTATCGGGTTGCATTTTCTCCGTATTGCCGATGACGGCGTCGACTTCGTCCATGGCCGCAAAGGTTTCGGGCTCGGTCTGGGCCGCACAGCCGGTGACGATTACCCGCGCGTCAGGGTTTTCGCGCCGCAACCGACGGATTTCCTGCCGGGCCTTGCGCACCGCTTCGGAGGTCACGGCGCAGGTGTTCACGATCACCGCGTTCTCAAGCCCCGCCTGCGTCGAAAGCTCTTTCATGGCTTCGGTTTCATAGGCATTCAGACGGCAGCCTAACGTGGTGAATCGCGGGGCGGTCATGTCAGACTTTCCAGAAACTGGGGCGTCAGAACGCCCGAGAAGACATGCGACGTCGGCCCGGTCATCCAGACCCCGTCGTCGCGCCAGTCGATCCACAGCGTGCCGCCGTCCAGATCAATCTGCACCTTGCGCCCGGTCAGACCACGGCGGGCCGCAGCAACGGCAGTGGCACAGGACGACGACCCCGAGGCCAGCGTCTGGCCAACCCCACGTTCCCACACGCGCATCCGGATACGGTCAGGGCCAGTGATCGTCGCGACCTGCACATTGGTGCGCTCGGGATACAGCGGGTGATGCTCATACCGTTGGCCGAATTCTTCCAACGGAATCAGGTCGGCATCTTCCACGAAGAATGTGCAATGCGGATTGCCCATGCCCGTGGCGGTGGGGCTGCCTTCGATGGGCAGTTCAAGCGTATCCATGGCCTCGGCCAGCGGGATATCGGCCCAGTCCAATTGCGGGCGCCCCATGTTGACCGAGGTCAGGCCGTTGCCTGCATCCCGAGCCTCAAGATCGCCGCGATCCGTGGTCAGCTTCAGGTGGTCTTTGCCGGTTTCATCCATCAGAAACCGGGCAATACAGCGCGTGGCATTCCCGCAGGCCGCCGACGTCGATCCGTCCGCATTCAGGAATGTCAGATGGGCGTCGCCATCACCCGGGGTGATCACGGCAAGCTGGTCGAACCCGACACCAAAATGGCGATGCGCAATGCCCTGCGCCAGCGCGGGCGAAATCGCCAGCGGCTGTGCGCGCGCATCGACAACGACAAAATCATTGCCCAGCCCGTGCATCTTCATAAAGGGCAGTCCGGTGTTCGAAAAATCCTGCATTGCGCGCATATAGACCCGCCGCGAAACCGAATCCACCCTTCCGTTGCTTTTCTCTGTGAAAAGGGCTTGACCGCCTGCCATGGCTTGCCTAGTTAGGCCGCCTATTGGGCGACGAGGAATCATCTTCTTCTGACCCTGATGCAGCGAATTAGGCGCTTGATCCTTAGGGAAAAATTGTCCTAAAGAGCGACATGAAACGGGGAACCGTTTCAACACAGAGTGGGCCGTTAGCTCAGTTGGTAGAGCAACTGACTTTTAATCAGTGGGTCGCAGGTTCGAATCCTGCACGGCTCACCACTGAAATCAAAGGCTTAGAAGGCTTTGGGCGTGATGCTGGACCCGCATTACCTCGTTTTGGGGGACGTATGGGGGACAAAGTCGGGTGTTTGTCAGTCTCAAGCGCAGCGTACGACACTTTGGGCGTATTTTGTTGAAAAACTCGTGCTTGATCGAGGGGCATCGGGCTGATTCACTTTCCGCATTGGGCGGGAGGATTTGCGATGATGGGACCAAGGCATGAGGCGCAGCCGTCGCTGTTCTACGAGTTCTCGCTGGAAGATCATGTCCCTCAGTATCACCTTCTTCGGTCCATCGAGCGCTTCGTCGATCTGACTGACGTCCGTGCACATCTGGCAGACTTCTACAGCCACACGGGCCGTCCATCCGTCGATCCCGAGTTGCTGATCCGCATGCTCCTGGTCGGCTATTGCTTCGGCATCCGGTCGGAACGGCGGCTCTGCGAAGAGGTGCATCTGAACCTGGCGTATCGTTGGTTTTGCCATCTCGATCTGAGCGACCGGGTTCCGGATCACTCGACGTTTTCGAAGAACAGGCACGGGCGTTTTCGCGACAGCGAATTGCTGCGCCACCTGTTCGAGATGACCGTCGCACGCTGTATTGAAGAGGGCTTGGTCAGCGGCCAACGCATGGCCATCGACGCCAGCCTGATCGAAGCGGATGCGAACAAGCAGAACTCGACGCCGAGGGAAGAATGGGATGCATCCACCGTCGATCCCGCCGATGCGCCCCGCGCTGTGCGTGAGTATCTTGATACGCTGGATGAGGCTGCGTTCGGTGCTGCCAGCGAGGTTCAGCCCAAGTTCACCTCGCATTCTGATCCCGCCAGTCAGTGGACAGCAGCCCGCAAAGGCCCGGCCTTCTTCAGCTATTCCGACAATTATCTCATCGACACGGATCATGGTGTCATCTTGGATGTGGACCCCACCCGCTCCATCCGGCAAGCCGAGGTCGGGTCGACAAAAGACCATGTTGAAGCGGGTCAAAGAGAAGTTCGACCTGCACCCCGAACGCCTGATCGCTGACACGGCCTATGGCACCGGGCCGATGCTGGGTTGGCTGGTTGAACGCAAGATTAACCCGCACATCCCCGTCTTCGACAAATCTGGCCGCAGCAACGGCACCTGGAGCCGGGCTGACTTCGAGTGGGACGCAGAGAACGACCAATACATCTGCCCCGAGGGCCAAGAGCTGAAGCAGTTCCGGCGGAACTATTCCGATCCGAACCGAAGGCCGACCGGACAGGGCAGAACCAAATATCGTGCCCTAAAACTGACCTGCCAGGCCTGCCCGTCCAAGGCGAAATGCTGCCCGAACGCAGACGCCAGATCGATCACCCGCGAAGAACACGAAGACGCCCGCCAGGTCGCCCGAGACATCGCTAAGACCAAGCAATACGATATCTCCATGAAGCTCCGGAAGAAGGTCGAGATGCTTTTCGCCCACCTCAAACGCATCCTCGGCCTCGGAAGGCTCCGATTACGTGGCCCATGCGGTGCAAATGACGAATTCCTGCTCGCCGCAACCGCCCAAAACCTCCGCAAATTGGCCAAGATCTTTCCTGCACCGCAGCAAACGCGCAAAGCCTGATAGGAAAGGCGCTCGCGCTCCGTTTGGGGCCATGCTTTCTGCGCCAGCAACACGTGGTTTTTCAACATAGTGTAATCTGAATCCGGCTCTGCAAATCGGCTGGTAGACTGAACCAGCAAGCAATTGGAAGAGCTGATAAATGGAGTATTTTGCTGGTTTAGATGTCTCGATGGAGGAGACGCATATTTGTGTGCTGGATCGCGAGGGTACATTGATCCGAGAAGGTAAAGCACGTTCCTCGCCAGGTGCGATCAATGACTTTCTGTCCGCAGGTCCGACCTGCACCGGAGTTGTGTTCGAGACAGGGAGGATGGCTCCCATGTTGTATCACGGGCTAAATGAACGCGGCGTTGCGGTCCAATGCATTGAAAGCAGACAGGCCTATCAAGCGCTTAAGTCTTTGGCTGGACATAAGTCGGATCGCACTGACGCGCGCGGCCTGGCCCATTTGGCGCGCACGGGGTTTTACAAACCGACCCATGTCAAATCGCTGTCAGCGCACGCGATACGGTCATTGATTGCAGCACGCAAAAAGCTGGTCGGTCAGCGGGTGACGATCGACAATCAGATCCGCGGTCTGGTCGTGGTGTTTGGCGTGCGGCTGCCTCGGGCACTGTCGCCAGCATTCAAAGACGCTGCCCTAAAGGTTAGTGACGGCGTCCCAGGCCTCCACGCTGCATTGCATGGATTGTTTGCTGCGCGCGAAGCAATACTTGCAGCGGTCTCAGCGATTGACGCTGACGTCAAAAAGATGGCTCGCAAGTCCGGGACCTGCGCACGCCTGATGACCGTACCAGGTGTCGGGCCAATCACAGCCCTGGCCTTTGCCGCCGCAATAGATGATCCGACACGGTTCAAAAGATCGCGCGAAGTCGGGCCGTATCTCGGGCTTGTCCCACAACGGCATCAGTCCGGAGAAATTGACTATATCGGCAGCATCTCGAAACGGGGTGATACCAGGGTCCGAACGCTGCTGTATGAAGCGGCCAATGTCATGCTGACAAGGTATGCCGGTCCGCTCAAGTTGAAAGACTGGGCCCTTGCAATCGGGGCACGCTCAACAATGAGAAAAGCTCGCGTCGCCCTGGCCCGACGCCTCGCAATCATCCTGCATGCGATGATGCGTGACCAAACCGAATTCCAGATCGCATAAGAACCAACACACAAACAAACGAGGATTCCAAACACCAGTTCCCAGCGGGAACGATGCCCGAGGGAGGGCGTGAGACACGGCGTCGATTCTGTAGCAACAGCCAAGCACAACGGCATGATTGCGGTTTCCACCTTGCCGACCCACACCCAGCCAACCCCATCATGAGCCCCGGAGCTCGAACAGAACAAAGGCAACCTCTGACATCAGGACACAGGAATTCTAGGAAACACGCATTGACGGATTAGAGAACAGAATCGGCGGATTGCAGTCATTCGCCGCGGGTGCGAGCCAACCCTGCCGAGACATTGGAAGCCGACGTTCAGGCGACCCTGAAACTCGGTTTCACTCTGCACCGCCGCAAGGCTGCTTTCTGCCCTTAGCTGCCGATTGAGATCGGTCCTCGCGAATGCTTCTTTAGGTGGTGAAGCAGACGTCAGGTATCTGATCTGGGAGGGTTAGCCTTCCCATTTTGGCTTTTCAGTGTTTTAGTCAGCTTCGAGCCATTCTGGAGCAGTCTATGACGAGAAAAGGAACCGCCCTTTCTTTGTTGGTTGTGTCGTTGGCAATCGCAATACCGACGACCTCAATGGCGAACCAGTGCGAGAGCGCCAGTTTTTCACCCATGCCCGACGTTGCTCTTATGGTCGTCGCCTTTGAAGAAACGCCGAAGCCACACTGTCGGGTCGTTGGGGTCATCGGTACCGAAACAGAGTTCGAGCTGCTACTGCCGAATGACTGGAACGGAAAGTTTATAATGGGCGGCAGCGGAGGTTTTGCCGGAAACTTTGACAACGCGGCCGAGGGGTACTGGGGGGTTGTCGAAAACGGATGGGCGACTGTTTCGACCGACACGGGGCATAAGGGAAACAACGTGAGCGCTGTTTGGGCGCTCAACAATCTCGAACGGCAGGTGTCGTTCGGGTTCCAAGCTGTGCACCGAACGGCGGTAACGGCTAAAGCTTTGATTTCAGAATATTACGGATCCGAAAGCCAACGCGACCTCTTCTTTGGGTGCTCCCGTGGCGGCGGACAGGCATTGATGGCAGCACAGCGGTCACCTGATGTGTTCGACGGCATTTACGCCGGGGCCCCGGCCTATTCCTGGACGAAGGAAATGGCTGGCCGATGGACCCACGACTCCCAGATAATGTATCCCGATCCGAACCAGATCGCGACGCCAGTGATAGATGCCGATGCCCTTGCCGTCCTTGGGGGTGCGATCATGGACCATTGTGATGCACTGGATGGGCTTGAAGACGGGATACTGAATGATCCAGGACAGTGTGACTTTGATGTCTCGACACTGACCTGCGGCGAAGGTCAAACCAATCAATGCCTCAGCCTGGAACAGGTAGCAGCAGCCAAAGCCATATACGGCGACGCGGAATTCGGCGGCTCCGTCTGGCCTGGGACGTCAATGGGAGCGGAATTGCCGGGCAATCCGCTTGGCTGGGCGACCTGGATAACCGGAGGCTACGTGGAAGGCGCCGACATCGATTTCCATCCGGGTTCGGAGGAGAGTGCGTTTGAAAGCCCAAAGATCCCGAATGCACGTTGGGGATTTGCGACGGAGCTGATGAAGTACTTCTTCTACGGCAACCCGGACTGGACCTACGAAGGTTACGATTTCTCGGAGTTCGCGCACCACGCAGCACGCCTCAGTCCGACAATCGACGCGGACAATCCAGACCTTTCTGAATTCCGGGCCAACGGCGGTAAACTCATCATCGACAACGGCTGGATGGACGGTTCGCTCACAGCCTACGGCACAATCGCCTACTACGAGAGCGTGCTGGAATTCGACCCGACCGCCCTGGATGACGTGCGGTTGTTTGTCCGTCCCGGCGTCACTCATTGTCGTGGCGGTCCTGGTCCGGACGGCACCGACTATATTGCTGCGCTGGAAGACTGGCTGGACACGGGCGTGGCACCCGAGCAGCTTGACGCGCCCTACGCCTCGCCTGCGCCGGGTCGCCCTCCCACCGGACAAGGCGGACGGATCATCTGCGCCCACCCCGGTGTCGTGACCTACAATGGCAGCGGTGCCCCGAACGACCCGATGAGCTTCAGTTGCCGAGTTCCGCAATAGGCATTTAACTGGCAGGCTCAAAATGCACCGTTATCGTGTCAGAAACCTGCTGCCCAATGTTTGGGATGAACGTCGTTGACGAATGAGTTTTCCGCGAGATTGCTGACCCTGCGATCGCTCTTTCTGGCGATGGCATCGGTGCAACTTGTGACCGCCGCGTCGGGAACTCTGGTGGCGCTATACTTCGCCGAAACCGGCGCGTCACAGGAAGTTGCAGCACTCGCTCCGGCAGCTTACTCGCTTGGGTTCCTTATCGGGTGTTTCTACATCGCGGGGTGGATAACCAAGGTCGGCCATATCCGCTCATTCGCTGCAGGCGCGGCCATCTGCATCGGCTCGACCCTGACCTTCGCGCTCAGCGAGCCCGTTCCGGTTCTGCTGTTCGTCAGGTTCGCGACCGGTGTTGCTACGGCCGGATTGTTCGCTCTGGGTGACGCGTGGATCAGCGTCTCTGCCGAGAAGGCCAGTCGCGGGCGGCTTCTGGCGGTTTATGCGACGGTGCTCGGCGTGATGTCCGTCGGCAGCCAGCTTATGATCCAAGTTTTGCCCGAAGACCTGAACGAAGCCTTCATCGTGGTTTCGCTGCTCTATTGCGTTGCAATTGTCGTGCTGACCGCCGCGCGATCTGACCCTCCTACCGTCCAGTCCAGCGCCAATGTGCGGATTCGCGGGTTGCTCAAGGACTCGCCCACTGCTTGGGTCGGAGCCTTTACGGTCGGAATGGTCGCAACAACATTGCTCAACGTTACGCCCTACAGAGCCGCCACTTTCGGGATCAGCACCAAGGAGATCGCTCTCCTGATCGGAGCACTGTATCTCGGCCGGATTCTCTTCATGTACCCGCTCGGGTGGGCATCCGACCGCCACGACCGGCGGGTCATCATTCTGATAAACGGAGTGATCGCCTCAGCCTTGCTTTTATATTTCTCGATAGTTGGCAGCGGTGACGGGTCGGCCTATCACGCGATTTTCGGAACAATCCGGCATTCGGTATTCCTCGGCCTCATGGTGATCCTGGGCGGAGCCTTGCTGACAATGTATTCGCTTCTCGTCGCACACGCGATGGACCGAACGCCCCCTGTCTATGTCGCTGCAGCCTCAGTGACGATGCTTTTTGTCACGACTGCCGGAGGTATTGCAGGCCCGTTAGTTGTCAGCCTTGCTTCAGCGGTCTTCGAGGATTCTGCGTTGCACTGGGCGCTGTTCCTCATGATGGCTGGCTTTACGGTGTTCGTGAGCGTCAGATTCGCAAAACGCGACGCCTCTTCGCCAGCCGAGAAGACCAGTCACGTCGTGGCGGGAACGACCAGTACCGAGGTCGCGCCAGACAACAAAAGGTAGGGGAAGATACATGGCGCATGGGGAAGGAAACGGGCTGCTCTTGGATTGGCCGATAGCGCTAATTTGGCTGACGTTGGGCATCGGTCGGCTTGCAGCTCTACTTGAAACGGACCTTGCTTGAGTTACCGTGGACGACGGCTACGTCCCGCATTGCAGTCACTCGCTTCTCGAAAATGCTGCGCAATGAACGAACGGCTGGTCTGGTGAAGCTGCAATGCGGCGTGAACCGACCAAGTGAATGCCTCCTGTGGGCCGATGTGGCTTCCCAAAGCCACGCGGGGTCGCCTGTGTTGATGACCGCAAAGTGCTGAGTGGCATCATCCATGTCATTCGGAATGGTCTGCGCTGGCGGGACGCTCCGCCTGGTTAAGCCTGCACCCACCCAAGCGATCAATCGCCTCCAAAAACCCGGCGATCAAACCGTCGTCGTCGGAAACGCCTTCGAAACACTTTACGACGGCGCCCCGCGGGTCGTTTTTGAACTCCTCCCAATCAATTCCCAGGATCTTCAAATTGGTGCGTATCGCCTCAATCAATTCCTCATCGGTCAGTTTGGTGAGATCCGAGCTTTCCGCCACGAAATCTCTTTCCATCTTGGAGAATCGAGCCCGCCATCTCATTTTCTCATCTCCAGAGCGTCGATCCGTTTCTCGAACTCGGTGAGTTCCAATGCCCGCCTGTATTGCTCCACTAACCCCATCACTGCAGCTCCTTCGAGCGGGGTTATCTCACCGCCTGACACCGCCGACAGAACCGCCTCAGCCGCTTTAGCTGCTTCCACCGCAGATTGCATAGCAGGCAGATCGAAGCTGACAGGCGCGTCTTTCCTCGCCGGAGCGATACGGTCAATACAAAGCCGCAGCGCCGTCACGTCGCCTTCAAGTGCCCGATCAATGGCTTTCTGGGTTAACACTTCTGCTTGCCCCTGCAGCAATTCCTCAACCGCCCGTGTTATCGCGTGACGCGCGCCTTTTGGCTTGCCCCGGTTTCCCGGCCCAAATGTGCCGTCATCGTTTCGGCCCGTATTTGATCCGTTTTTACGGTTGCTCATGTTTTGCCCTTTCCTCAGTAGTTGCCAACAGTACTTCACCGCCCGAAAGGTGAATCGCGATTCCAACGTCAATTCTCTCGTGATTTACGAATGACCTGATTTGCCGGACATGGTCTTGAGCAGCAACACGGGGCAGCGCGGGCAGCATGGGGGCAAGGGCCTGATCAAGCCTTCCTTGCGCTCCCGTGGCCGGGATTGCCCCTGAAACCGCCTGTGTGGCGATTTCTGCGGTTATGTGGTGTAGGTCGGTTGCGTGACTCATGACACATCCCCGAATTCGTCGATCTCGAACCGACCGGATAGGCCGGATACGTCCCGGACAAATCCATCCTGTTTTGCGTCAGGCAAGCAGGCCAAGGGCACCGTCACAACTGTCACACCCCTATAGGGGTGGTGTGACTTGTGTGACGCTTGGGTGCCCCCGTCACGTTCGTAACATGTGGCGGAGGTGTGACAGGTGTGACGGTCAATACAAACCGAAGGATTTTCTATATTTTTCAATTATTTGAAGCCTTCCCAGTCATTTGAGCCTCCCCCTTTGAAGTGGTCCGCCCCTATGATTAGGAAAGCGGAGGATCAGAGATGGCCATTAAAAGACCCA
>NZ_VOGO01000001.1 GCF_007923355.1 Falsiphaeobacter marinintestinus | reverse complement strand
GTCATTATCGCCGCCACCAATCAGAGTGTCATTACCGCCCCCGCCGTTCAGCTTGTCCTTGCCGTCGCCGCCGTCCAACTCGTCGTTGCCGTCGTCGCCGTTAAGCTCATCCTTGCCGTCGCTGCCAGACAATTCGTCAGCACCGTCGCCGCCATTCAAGGTATCGTCGCCATCGTCCCCGTTCAGTTCATCTTCGCCGTCGCCGCCACTTAGAATGTCGGCACCGTTACCGCCATGCATCGTGTCGTCGCCATCACCACCGAAAAGGTTGTCGTTTCCGCCATACCCCCAAAAAATGTCGTCTCCGATCGGATTGAAAGTGTTCCCGGGACCGAAGGCCATTCCCTGCGTTGCGATATCGTTCTGATCGGTGAGATGAAATTCCCAGTCGCGGTCGAGAAAAAGTTTTTCGACGGCGGCAGGGTCGGTTCCGTCTGACGCGTACACAGATGCGAGCGTAAGCGCGTACAACGTTATGTTCAGGCCATTCATTTCAACGACTTGTTGCCCGCCAATCGAAAAAGTGTATGTGTCAATCACTCCGGCCAACTGCTGATTGTCCAGATCGGAGCCAAAAAATGAAAAGAGAACTGACTGATTACCCAAAGTTCCCCCGCCGGTAAACTCATTCGAGTTGAAAACCAAAATGTACTCGTTGGTGAGGTCATTATTGAACGTTTCGATTGCCTCCAGAATCGTATAGCTGCTGTTGCGGGGAATTGTGAAAATTGCTGGCAAGACTGGCTTCCTTGTCAATGACCTATGGTTTTCTTTTGGTCAGTGGGTTTTTGATGTAGGGGGGCTGAGCTGTCAGGCGGGCGCAGCCGCGTGACTTTTTGACACGTGAGATTATTGTGTGTTTTACTCTCGATCTTATCCCGGAGAGTTTTCCTGTGGTATTTTTTTGTTGTATCAAAGGGATCACGAATTGAAACTTGTGTCAACCAAGCTGGGATAGTGTCAATTGACCTCAAATCATTCCACTGTCTGTTTTCACGAATTGGAGACGTGTCTTTCAGGTTTTTCTGGCGGGCGGTCAGGCAGTTTTTTCCGCGATAGGTTGGTTTTATGTGCGTCAGGCCGCGCGCGTTGCGGCCTTTTTTCGCCTTGCACGCGGGCTTTTGCACAGGTCTAGTCCGTAGGACAGCGCGGATCGGAGAAGCCTTGGGACACGTCATTACAGTTGCTCAGCAAAAGGGCGGATCGGGCAAGACCACGCTGGCGGTCAATCTTGCCGTGGGATTTGCCAAGGCGGGCAAGTCGGTCGCGCTGATGGATACGGATCCGCAAGGCAGCGCCGGACGCTGGTTCATGACGCGGATGGAGGCGATGGACACCCCGGATATCGAATTTTCCACGGCCTCGGCCTGGGGGGTGACCTATGAGGTGCGCAAGCTGGCCGATGCCCATGACATTGTCATCATCGACACGCCGCCCAAGGCAGATAGTGATCTGAGACCGGCACTTAGGGCCTCGGATCTGGTTCTGGTGCCGGTTGCGACCTCTCATCTGGATCTGTGGGCGGTTGAAACCGTGCTGTATCTGGCAGACCGCGAACGCAAACCCGCGATGATCGTGATGACCCGCAACCGGGCCGGAACGCGACTGGCGGCGGATGTGGCCAGCAAAGCCGCCGAACTGGAGGCGCAGGTGGCCCAGGTGCCGATGGCGAACCGGGTGGTCTATGCCGAAACGCTGGGGCAGGGGCGCGCGGCGCTGGAAGCTCCGAAAGGTCCGGCACATGACGAAGTGAAACGGCTGGTCGCCGAAGTACAGGCGACATTGGAAAACCTGTGATAGCATCGGCTCAGCCACCAAGGAGGAGCCAATGCCGACCATTTCCAAATCGAACACCGTTCAGACCGTAATTACCACGTTCGAGATGACTCCGGGCACCTGTCAGGATCTGCTGGACGCGCTGACGGCAGCCTATGCTGATTTCATTTCCAAACAGCCCGGATTTATTGCGGCGGGATTGCATGTGAATGATGCCCAGACCCGGATTGCCAATTATTCACAGTGGGATCGGCGCGAAGATTTTCAGGCCATGCTGCGCAGGCCTGAAATGCGAGAACGCAATCGCAAGATCAGCGGGTTGTGCAAAAGCTTTGAGCCGGTGATGTACGACGTGGTTGATACGTTCAGGGCCTGACCGGACTTGACCTTGGGCCTTTTGATGCCGCCGGACGGGGTATGATTTGGATCAATGTCAAACATATCTGAACAGTACATCATTGATCAGGTTGGAAGGAGAACTTCAAAATGTATCACAATATCCTCGTCCCGATTGCGTTCGATTCAGAGCGCGACACAAGTGCGCCACTAAAGCTGGCGGAACTGCTGGCGACGCCAAATGCCAAGGTCACCCTGCTGCATGTGGTCGAACATATCCCCGGCTATGCGATTTCCTATATGCCCGCGGATTATCTGCGCGAAGCGCGCGCCGCTATTCAGTCGCAGCTGGATGAATTGGCGGCACAGTTGCCCAACGCCAAGGGTGTTGTCATCGAAGGCCATTCCGGACGGTCGATTCTGGATTGGGCGACGGAAAACAAGCCGGATCTGATCATCGTGGCGTCGCATCGTCCGGGCATGCAGGATCTGCTGCTGGGGTCGACTGCTGCGCAGGTTGTGCGCCATGCGGCCTGTGCCGTGCACGTGGTTCGCTGAGGGGAGATCCGGATATGAAACTGGCGGTTTGGGGCGCTTTGGCGCTGGCTTTGGCCGTGCCCGCATGGGCCGACCCGGTCGGGATCGGGCGCGATATGCAAGAGGCGATCGTCGAAACAGCGGAAGGTCCGGTAACGATTTCGCGGATTCAGGACAACGCGAACGAGGTCACCGGTGAATGGGCGCGCACATCGCGGGCCTGCCCACCGTTTTGCATTCAGCCGATGACCCCCGCCGACGGGGTCACCACCATCGGCGAGCTTGAGCTGATTGCGATGCTGCAAGACCCGGACGCCATTGTTGTCGATAGCCGCGTGGTGTCGAATTACGAAGGCGGCACGATTCCCGGGGCGATCAACATCCCCTATACCGAGGCCAAGGACCGACTGGACGAACTGGGGTGCGAGGTCGATTTCGAAGGCTTCGACTGTGAAAACGCCAAGCCCGTCGCACTGTTCTGCAATGGCCCGTGGTGCGGACAATCTCCGTCTGCGGCGCGCCGCATGATCGAAGCCGGATACCCGGCCGAGCGCATCTATTACTATCGCGGAGGCATGCAGGTCTGGCGTCTTCTGGGTCTGTCCGTCACTCAGTAATCGGTCTGTCTTTCAAAAAAGCCACTCACGGCTGTTACTGCGCCCGGCCTGTCACAGGGCCGGGTTTTTTTGTTCGTCCTGACAAAATTGTGCCGCTTCCCCCGCATCTTGCCCAACACGGTGTCTTGCCTACATTAACCTTCTGCCGTCTTGTAGACACAGGACCGGATCGCCGCGGTGGAGGACCATCGGCGAAACAGGAATGAAAGGGAGGAGACCGCCCATGGGTGGCAAGATGATGCACAAGCAGCTGAACGTCAGCTCGCTGGTGGCGCATGCGGCGCGCTATCACGGCGCGACCGAGGTTGTATCGGTTGAAACCGACGGATCGACAACGCGCACGAACTGGGCCGGAATTGACGCCAAGGCCCGGCAACTGGCCTCGGGGCTGGACAAGCTGGGGGTAACGGATGGGGCCCGGCTGGGCACGCTGGCCTGGAACAACCGCCGCCATCTTGAGATCTATTTCGGCGGCGCGGGCAGTGGTCGTGTCACCCATACGATCAACCCGCGCCTGACGCCCGAGCAGATGACATACATCATCAATGATGCGGCAGACGAGGTGCTGTTCTTTGATGCCACGTTCACGCCGATGGTGGCCAAGCTGAAGCCGCATCTGGGCAGCGTGCACCATTTCGTTTTGATGGGGCCGCCTGATGCTGCCGCCGCCGAAGCGATAGAGGGGCTGCTGTTCTATGACGATCTGACCGATGGCGGTGATCCGGACTATGTCTGGCCCGAGATCGATGAAACCCGCGCGTCGGGGCTGTGTTACACGTCCGGGACCACGGGCAATCCCAAGGGGGTGGAGTATACGCACCGCTCGACCATATTGCACACGTTGGGGGCCAATACCGTGGATGGGCTGGCCTTGTCGGCCACCGACACGTTGTTGCCTGTTGTGCCCATGTTCCATGCCAATGCATGGGGAGTGCCATATGCCGCCGCTGCGGTTGGTGCACGCGTCGTATTGCCGGGTCCGGATCTGTCCGGCCCGCATCTGGTCAAGCTGATCGACGAAGAACGCGTGACCATGTCGCTGGGCGTGCCGACGATCTGGATGATGCTGCTGGATGCGCTGAAAGAGACCGGATCAAAGGCGGCCAGCATGACCCGCACTCTGGTCGGTGGATCGGCCTTGCCGCCATCGATGATCCCCGAATTCCGCGATAACTTCGGTGTCGATCTGGTCCACGCCTGGGGGATGACAGAAACCAGCCCGCTGGGGTCGCTGAACCAGTTGTTGCAGAAGCATTCGGACATGACCGAGGCGGAAAAAGAAGTCATCCGGCGCGGGCAGGGGCGTCCGCCCTGGGGGGTTGAACTGCGCATCGTGGATGAAAACGGTGAAGTGCTGCCCGAAGACGGCGAGGCGCAGGGCGAATTGCATATTCGCGGGCATTGGATCATCGATACCTATTACGGCAAGGGCGAAGATGCGCTGACCGATGATGGCTGGTTCGACACTGGCGATGTCGCGTCGATTGACGCCGATGGCTATCTGATCATTCGTGACCGGTCCAAGGACATCATCAAGTCGGGTGGCGAATGGATCTCGACTGTTGAACTGGAAAACATCGCCATCGCGCATCCCGGTATCGCCAATGCGGCGGCCATCGCGGCCATGCATGAAAAATGGGCCGAGCGGCCGGTGGTGATTGCCGTGCCGGTGCCCGGTCAGGCCCCGTCCGAAGAAGAGCTGATCGCGTTCTACAACGAAAAGGTCGCTGGCTGGCAGATGCCCGACAAGATCATCTTTGTTGATGAGCTGCCCGTGGGGGCCACGGGAAAGGTGCAGAAGAACAAGCTGCGCGAGGCCTATGGTGACGTCTTGATGGCACCTGCCGGGTAACCCGGCAGGCTGAGTCCGAAGGCGTGTAGGTTACGCGCCTTCGGAGACAAAGCGATAGGTGTCGCCGTCGCGTTCGACACGACCCAGGCCGCCACCGGGCAGGTGAAAGCCGACCATGCGCATCTGGTCATGGGCGATCTGATCCAGCAGTTTGACCCGCGTCGCCGCCGCCATCGGCTGATCCTGATCCGAGCCTGAGTTCCAGTCAGGCCGCGCAAAGGCAACATGGTGATTGCCGATGGCGTCGCCGACAACCATTACGCTTTCACTGCCCGAGCGCAGTTCAAAAGCCATGTGGCCGGGTGTGTGACCATAGGTGCCATGCGCCATGATGCCGGGCAGGACTTCTTCGCCGTCGTCGAAGAACGTAATCGCGTCTTCCAACGCTTCCAGCCTTCGTTTGGCGCCGACCGCAAAGGCGGTGCGCGAACTGTCGATGCTGTCGACCGTGGCCGGGTCATACCAGTAGTCCCACTCGGCCTTGCCGATCATGTGTTCGGCTTCGTAGAAAAACGGGTCATCAAAGTCGTCCAGCACGCCCCAGATGTGATCGGGATGGGCGTGGGTGAACACGACATGGGTCACGTCTTCGGGCGCGATTTCGGCGGCGTCCAGGGCTTCGGTCAGCTTGCCGGCTGAGGGTTGAAAGGTTGATCCCGCACCAGTGTCGAACAGAATGACCCGCTCTCCATCGCGCAGCAGCGTCAGGTTGCATTCTGGTGTCAACGCGCCTTCTGGGATCTTGTAGGTTTCAAGAATCGGGGCCAGTTTGTCTTTTGGCATTGGGCCAAAGATGAAATCGGCTGGCAGGCTGAGATGGCCGTCCGACAGGGTTTGCAGCTTTGCGTTGCCAAAGTTGAGTTCGGTTGATGCCCAGGCGCTGCGCGCGCCAAGTCCGGCCAAAGCAAGGCTTGCGCCCGCGCCCTGCAGGATGGTCCGCCGGGTAATCGTCATTGCGGGATCTCCTTTGAATTCTGATTTGCAACATCATCGCATTCATACATGCGAATTTCAAATGGTATGCGGTCGCATCCGGTGTTGCGGCTGAGATTGACAAACATGAGTAAATTAGTCAGATTAAGACTCATCCCAGCCACCCCGTTTGCATCGGGCCAGCAAACACATTTGAGACAAGGAAATGCGCCCATGCGACCAATGGTTCAGGCTAAGCCTGTGTGCCCTCAATTCGTTTCAGCGAAAGGGGCCGCGGCATGACACTTCAGGTTCCAACCCCACACAGCGCCAGTGCGGTACCGGTTCTTCCCGCCCATCGGGCCGAAGATCTGACAAATGGTGGCAACCTTGCCCAGATCGAACTGGGCGATCAGGTGTACACGCTGCGGATCACCCGCGCCGGAAAGCTGATCCTGACGAAATAGGCGGCCCGCCCGGTTTCGTATCGGGGATCAATCGGGCAACCCCAGCGCCTTTTTCTGATCTGACGCCCATTGCATGATCGTCAGATCGAAGGTCAGCGCCATCAGGGACACGCAGATGCCAAGCACAAAGTTCTTGCCCAGATCAGTGCCAGCCAGGGTGCGCTGCAGTTCTTGCCCCAAATCCTGGGTGCCAATGAACGCGGCGATGATCACCATGAAAAACGCGAACATGATGGCCTGATTGAACCCCACGGCCATTGTCGGCAGGGCCAGCGGCAGTTGCACGTTCCACAGCTTTTGCATCCGGGTCGCGCCGGACATGTCGGCGGCTTCGGTCATTTCAGGCGGCACGGTCCGCAAGCCTTCGATCGTGTAGCGGATCAGGGGCACCATCGCGAAGATCAGGATCGACATCACGACCGAGGTCGCGGTGATGCCGAACAGCATGATGGCCGGGATCAGGTAGATGAAGCTGGGAAAGGTCTGCGCGGTGTCGCAGGCCAGAAGTACGCGCTGTGACCACTTTTCGGATCGCGCGGCGACGATGCCAAGCGGAACGCCGATCAGCAGGGCCAGCGAGACGGCCGAGATGACGGAATACAGTGTGATTACCGAGCGGTCCCACCACCCCGACAGCGCCACGAGGCTGAAAAAGATCGCCCCGTAGATCGCGGGCTTTTTGCCGCCCAGGCTGAGAGCAAAGGCCACGATCAGCATGATGAAGGCGGGCGTCGGGATTGACAGCAGGAAGTCGCGGAACGGGTTCAGGATCCAGACGTTCAGCACATAGCGGATGGCTCCGGTGGTGGCCTGAACCGGTTCCAGAGCAAGAAACCCCTTGATCAGCGTGTCGATCTCTTTGCCCTGGCTGAAGTTCTGCTTGCGCCCGATCTCGGCGGCAAGGTCAACAAACTGTGCAAGGATGCAAAAGAACACAAACACCGCGACACCGGTCAGCAGGATCGCATGCCTGCGCCACCACGGTGTGCCACGTTCGAAATGTTCGGGCTGTTTGACCACCCACGCCTTGGACATGCGGTCCAGCATGACGGCCAGCAGGACAATGGTCACACCGATTTCAAACGAGCGGCCCAGTTTGAAGCTGCCCATCATCGCCAGCAATTTGGCCCCAAGCCCGGGCATGCCGATAAAGGCGGTCAACACGACCATGGCCAGACACAGCATGATGACCTGATTGACGCCGACCAGAATTTCGGTCCGGGCCGAGGGCAGGTAGACATGGCGCAGCAACTGCCACTTGGTACAGCCGCTCATGTTGCCGGCCTCGACCACCTCGGGCGAGACTTTTTGCAAGCCCAGCGTGGTCATCAGGATCATCGGCGGGATCGCATAGATCGTTGTCGCAACGGCCCCGGCGGTGGGCCCGACTTTGAAGAAGATCACCGCAGGCAGCAGGTAGGTAAAGAACGGCAACGTTTGCAGGACCGACAGGACCGGTTTGATCGTTCGGTTCACCCAGGTGTATTTCCAGGCGAGGATGCCCAGCGTCAGGCCGATGAAAAACGCCAGAGGGGCCGCGACCATCAGGACCGACATCGTTTCCATGGCGATTTTCCACTGGCCGATCAGCGCGGTCCAGATGAATGTACCAGCGCCCAAAGCGGCCATGCGCCAGCCACCCAGATAATAGCCGATGACAGCGGCCACACCGGCCACGGCTGTCCATGGGATCGGGCCGATATGGGGCCAGCGGCGTTTGCCGAACATCAGGTTGGCGGTGACGTCCAGCAGCCATTCCAACCCTTCGGTCAGCGTGCGGGTCAGTTTGAGAAGCCCAAGATCGTCTTTTACAAAGTTAAAGATCGCATCCAGCCAGCCCGCGAACGGCGGGATCATGGATTCGGGTATGCGGAACAGCCAGTCCGGCAAAAGCCCCGCATAGTGCAAAAGCGTCAGGAAAACCGCGACGGCCACAAGCGCCAAGGCCACGCGACCGCGTGACCATTGGGCGGGGCCGACTGTATCGTTCTTGATGCTGCCTGCCACATCCGCCATCAACTGGCCTCCAGCAGGATTTCCAGGGCAGCGGCGCGATCCATTCCGCCGACAATTTTCCCATCGCTTGCGACGGGAATGATTGCACGGGTGTCCTGAACCAACAGGCGGGCCAGATCCTGCACGGACGCTTTGGCGTCTACCGGATCACCGGTTCCGTTGTCGGATGACGTGGCCAACACGCCAGCGTGCACAACGCGGGCTTTGTCGATGTCTTCGGTGAATTTGCGCACGTATTCTGTGGCGGGATTCAGCACGATCTGATCAGGCGTGTCGCATTGTTCGACTGCGCCGTCCTTCATGATTGCGATACGGTCGGCAAGACGCAGCGCTTCGTCAAAGTCGTGGGTGATGAACACGATGGTTTTGCCCAGCATCGCTTGCAGGCGCAGGAATTCATCCTGCATTTCGCGCCGGATCAGCGGGTCGAGTGCGGAAAACGGCTCATCCAGAAACCAGATATCAGGTTCAATCGCCAGTGATCGGGCGATGCCGACACGCTGCTGCTGTCCACCGGACAGTTCGCGGGGGAAGTAATCTTCGCGCCCCTCAAGACCGACCAGTTTGATCACTTCAAGCGCGCGTTCGCGTCTGGCGTGTTTGTCCTGACCGCGCATCTCGAGCGGAAAAGCCACGTTATCCAGAACCGAGCGGTGCGGCAGCAGTCCAAAGGACTGAAACACCATGCCCATCTTGTTGCGGCGCAGCTCGATCAGTTCTTTTTCCGACAGGGACATGATGTCCTGTCCTTCGACGGTGATCGTGCCGCCGGTGATATCGTGAAGGCGGGAAAAACAGCGCACAAGTGTCGACTTGCCCGAGCCGGACAGGCCCATGATCACCAGCATTTCGCCGCGCGACACGTCGATTGACACGTCCTTGACGCCTGCAATGTACCCATCGGCCCGGATGTCATCAAAGCTGTGCCCTGCAGGCAGGGTCTTTAGATACCCCTCGGGGTCGGGGCCAAAGATCTTCCAGGCGTTCTTGCAGGATATCACAGTGTCGGCGGACATATGTTGCTCTTTCCTCACCGGATTTTGGTATCGGTGTTTAAAACACCCGCCCGGAGTTTAGCCCCGGACGGGTGAAAGTCATAACCTGTTTTGAGTAGGCTTAAGACGCCCAGCCCTGCCAGACGGTTGGGTTTGCTTCCAGCCATTCGGCCGCCGCTTCTTCGGGCTCAAGCTCTTCGACATCAACCAGACGGGCCATTTCGGCGATCTGCGGGTTGGTGAACGAGATCTTGGTCAGAACGTCGTATGCGGCTGGCCATTTGTCTTTCATGCCATCCCACGCCGCTTTCTTGAGGTACCCGTCCGCAGGGTTGCCGCAGTCATACAGCGCGTCCTTGTTGGGGCCCACAGCCGGGTCTTTGTCACAGCCGTCTTCCCATTTCGGGAATTCGACAAATTCACCGGGCCAGACGGCTTCGGCAAAGTTGGGTGTCCAGTTGAACACGACGACGGGCGTCTTGTTGGCTTCGGCAGCGCCGATTTCAGCCCAAAGGGCAGCGGCGGACCCGGCGTTGACCACGACGAAATCCATGCCCAATGCTTCGACCCGTTCCTGACCGTGCTTCAGCCAGTCAACGGGGCCATCCAGATAGCGGCCCTTGTCACCGGTTTCTGCCGTGGCAAATACGGCCGCGCAGTCATTCAACGCTTCCCAGCTTGGCAGGCCGGGGCAGGCGTCTTTGGTCCACATCGGGTACCACCAGTCTTCGCGTGTAACCGCGTCATGGTCGCCTGCGTCATGCAACCCGCCCTTTTCCAGCGCGGCGCGGAAGGATGCGCCAAAGGCGCCTTCCCAGACTTCCAGTTCCAGCGTGACGTCGCCCATGCGGACCGACTCGTACACGGCCTGGCTGTCGGTGGTGACGAATTCGACGTTGTTGCCCATCGATTCAAAGATCTGACCGACAACGTGGCTCATCACGATCTGCGACGACCAGTTGTGGATCGGAATCACGATCGGGTCGCTGCTGTCTTCGGCAAAAAGCGCCATAGGCGCAAAGGCCAGAACGCCGGCCGTGAGGGCGGTCGTAAACTTGTTCATTGTAGTCTCCCTAGTGGTACGCGGTCGTTTTGCCGCTTTTTCGGTTCGCATGGCTTTGATTGACACTCCGGCTTCGAATCCCGGATTCTTGCCATTTATTAACGTGAGTCAGTTTTGCATAATTTTCCTATCAATCAAGTTTTTTTCTTGAAGGGGTGCTGCTGCGGAGTGGTGTTTGGCCGAAAAACCGGGGAGCCGAGTCTGGCATGAGTGCCCAGCGGGCACTGGTAAGCTTATGTTTCGGTGTCACAAAAAACCTGTTTCTTGTCGCGTGTTCAGATTTCAGGCGGTTTTGAAGATTGCGGAAGCAAGTGGCTGTGCTGGCCGCTCAAGAAGATGTGACACCTGCCGGGCGATTCCCCGACCTGCAGCTTAGTGCGCTGCGGGACATGATCGCCAAGTTTTTACTCTGATGAAAAAATAATATTCTCAGGGTGAAAGTTGCCTTATGCTGGTCGCACCAGTTCCAAGAACCGATTTGTTTCGTGGTCTTGACGTGTATAGAAGGCTGCAATCGTGAACATTGATAAGATAGATGCCAAAATGGCCAGCAAACTAACCCAGGATCCACACAGCACGCGCAATGGCGAGCGTGAGAAAGTCCTTGAGGTTGCCATCGGTCGCGAGGTTCGGGCATTTCGCCGCCAGCAGGAGATAACGGTGGCCGAACTGGCCCAGATCACCGGGCTGTCGATCGGGATGCTGTCCAAGATCGAAAACGGCAACACGTCGCCGTCTCTAACGACCCTGCAAACACTTGCGAATGCGTTGTCCGTGCCTTTGACCAGCTTTTTCCGACGGTTCGAAGAAAGCCGTCAGGCCGTGCACACGAAGTCGGGCGAAGGTGTTTCGATTGATCGGGAAGGCACCCGGGCGAACCATCAGTACAACCTGTTGGGGCACATCGGGGCCAATGCATCGGGTGTGATCGTCGAACCTTATCTGATCACGCTGACCGAAGAATCCGACGTGTTCCCGACCTTCCAGCACGGTGGGATCGAAACGATCTATATGCTGGAAGGTGAAGTGGATTACCGGCACGGGGACGAGGTGTATCCTCTGAAACCCGGTGACACGCTGTTCTTTGACGCAGATTCGCCCCATGGGCCTGAGAAACTGGTGATCCTGCCAGCGCGCTATATCTCGGTTATCAGCTATCCGCAGAATGCCTGATCCCGGCGCGCAGGGTTATTTCTGCAGCGCCGGTTCTGTGTCGAAGTCAGGGAAAATGCCGGGGGACGTCGGCAACCCGTCGTCGAACTGCGACAGATAATCCAGCATCATCGGACGGTTGTCGATGAACCCCTTATACGTGGCCAGTTCGACGGGAAGATCGCGCACCACGCGGTGCAGGCGGCGGCCCCATTTTGGCATCGTCATCAGATCCTGAAAACTGCACAGATAGCAGCGGATCGGAAACACCAGACCGTTTGAACGCGGCAGGCGGAAGAAGGTTTGCAATTCGACCCGCAAATGCTGTTTCGCGCCGATGTTTTCAGGTGTCAGCGTCGTCTTTTGAACGCCCCATTTGTGATAGTTTTCCGGGCTGGTGTCGAGCAGCGGATTGACTGTCATCGTCCAGTTCAGGCGCCGCGCAGGGGCGCCTTGCTGGATGTTTAGCAGGAACTTCAGGGCGCGTTCAAAGATCCCTTTTTCGTGGGCAAGCGGTACCGGGGCATGCCATTCAAAAAAGTTCATGCCGATGTCGAAATCAAGGCTCCAGTCGGCCTGGGTCGTGACTGTGCCCGCGTCCATCCACAGGTTTCCGTCACGCTGATCCAGCACGCAGAAATCGCCCTGCGTCTGGCGGGTGATGTATTCCATCGGGCCATAGGGCAGGGTGGTTTCGTCGAGGAAGGTGAACGTGTCATCAATGCCCAACGGCTTGTTGATCCAGCGCCATGTGTCGCCGTCGCGATGCAGTTCGAACAGATCCGGGTAATCTTCGGATTTGGAGACCATGATCAGTTCCAGCAGGTCCCAACCGGCCAGCGTCATGTGGGGCAGCGACTGACAACGCAGCGGATCGTCGGCCAGCACCATCGCCCGGTCACGCATTTCAGATATGTAATGTTCATCCACATCGAACCGCTTTTCATAGACAGACCCTTCGGGCCCGCCGCGGTGCTGCTCCATGTTGACGGCATACATATAGCTGTCTTCGTGGAACGGGAACGGAAAGCGTTTGATCGCCCAGTCCGAGTTGTGGAACGAATAATCGTCGCGAAAGGTTTCGTCGTTGAACTGAATGGTCATCTTATCTGTCCAATTCCAGAGATTTGCCGGCAAAGCGGCTGACGCAGGGCATGATTTTTTCGCCGCTGGCGTGTTGGTCTTCGGTCAGCCAGTGGTCCCGATGGACGAATGTTCCGTCATGGGACACGACATTGGTTTCGCACTGCCCGCACGACCCGCCGCGACACAGGAACGGGGCTTCGACTCCGGCCCGTTCGATGGCTTCCAGCAGGCTTTCGTGTTCGCCTACTGTGATGGTTTTGTCTGACTTACAGAGCCGCACTTCGAACGGCTCACCGGGTTGCGGGGCCAGGAATTCTTCGGAATGGACATTGGCATCCGGCCATCCGGCCGCCGAAGCGGTGGCGTGCACCCAGTCGATCATGCCTTTAGGCCCGCAGACGTATATGTTCGTGCCCAGCGGTTGACCATCAAGCAGGTCTTCCAGACGGATCGCCTGATTTTGATCGTCGTAATAGATGTGAACCTTGTTGGGGTATTTATAGCGCAATTCGTCAACATAGGTGCCAAGCGCCGGGGTGCGGCAGGCATAGTGCAGCTCCCAATTGCCGTTCGAGTGTTCAAGCTGGGCGATCATCGCCATGAATGGCGTGATCCCGATCCCACCGGCCAGAAACACATGCTTGCGCGCCCGCAGGTCCAGCGAAAACAGGTTGACCGGATAGGTGATCGTCATCCGGTCGCCGACCGACACGTTGCGGTGCATGAACAGCGACCCGCCCCGGCCTTCGTCATCGCGGCGCACCGAAATTGCATAAGTCGTGAGATCAGCCGGGTCGGACATCAGCGAATAAGGGTTCAGCCGATGGCGACCGTTGTCATCCATTGTCACAACAGTATGCGCGCCGCCGGAAAACGGCGGGAACAGATCACCGTCGCTGCGCTGAAACTCAAAACGGGTGACAAGATCGTTCAGCGGGACCACGGCGGTCACGTTGACAGCGATCTTTTCGGCGCCGGGTTTGGCTTTCTGGGGGGCCGCGCTCATTCGTAGATCCCCTTCGGTGCGGGGACATTGCCCGGGTCTTCGGCATCGATGCAGACGCCCTGATAGGCGGCCAGACGGCGCGAATAATGGTCGCGCACAAACAGGTTCAGCCCGCAATGGCTGCACACGAACGGGTCGGTTTCGACGTCTTCGGTGATGCCCTTGCAGTGCACGCATTGCATACGTCGCGCGGTTGATCCGCGATGTTCGGTCTGAATGGCCGTGTGGGGGATGCCCGCCATCATGGCTTCGTTCTGGGCCTGACCCATCAACCCTTCGGTCCCGGCCAGATACACTTGCAAACCCATATGCGCGTCCTGCAAAACCCGCCGGATTCGCGAGACCGAGGCCGCATATGTCGGGCCTTCGTAGAACTGCGCCGGGTTCAGGCTGCGCAGCTTATCGGCAAAATCGGTGCCGCGCGGAATATAGATGATGTGGGTCTGTGCCATCAGATCGGGCGTTGCGATGTCCATGATCGCCTCGGCACCGTCTGCGTCAGCGATCATCAGATGACCCTTGCCGGGGCGGGCCTCTAGCGTTCCATAAACCGGTCGACTTTTGATCGACGGCGGGAATTCGAATTTCGACATGGCTGTCCTCGTCACATGAAAAGGGCGCAAGGTGAAACCCTGCGCCCCTGTCTTTTAGCCCTTTGCGATGCGGATTGACTTGTCTTTGTCATAGAACGGCATCTCTTCGGCGGTTGCGGCGATCTCGGTTCCGTCACCGTTGCGCACTGTCAGGGCAGTGCCGGGTGTGGCGCAGTCGACCGGCATACGGGCGATCCCGACATTGTGGCCGTTCAGCTCGGAATACATGCCATAGGTGACAACACCGACCTTCTCGCCGTTTTGCAGCAGATCCGCGCCTTCGTCCGCAGGTGTGGTTCCTTCGAGCATGACGCCGTAGATCTTGAACCGTTCCTTACCTTCCGAGGCATAATGGTTCTCGGCCCCGATAAAGCCGACCTTGCCGGGAGAGACCGTGAACTCAAGCCCGAGTTCCCAGAGTGTATCGCCAGCGGGTGAGCCATCTTCGAACGGATAGGTTTCAGAGTTATCGCCGGGATAGAACAGCAGATAGCTTTCCGTGCGCAGCAGATCGAGGGTCGAAAACTGAACCGGCTGGATGCCCATGCTGGCACCTTCGCTGAGGATCTGATCCCACAGTTGCACGGCGTGCTTGCGCTGGCAGAAAATCTCGTACCCGCGTTCCCCGGTGTATCCGGTGCGCGAGATCATGACGGGGCAGCCGAAAAGCTTGGTCTGCAGGATCCCGAAATAGGCCAGATCACGAATGCCATCGACGTGTTTGGCAAGGAAATCAACGGCGACAGGGCCCTGCAGCGACATGTCGTGCATGTCGTCGTCAAACACCACAGCGCAGTTTTTCGAGGCTGCAACCATCGACAGTTGTTCCATGCCGGTACCGGTGCCATGCACCACCATCCATGTGTTCACCGACAGACGATAGATGATGCAGTCGTCGATGAACTTGCCTTCGGTGTTCAGAATACAGGCATAGGTCGACCGCCCCGGCATGATCTTTTCGACGTTGCGGGTGGTCACGCGGTCGATGACATAGGCCGCATCCGGGCCGGTCAGGTGGACCTTTTTCAGACCCGACACATCCATCAATCCGGCTTTGGTGCGGACCGCTTCGTAATCGGCTTTGGCGCGTTCGGGTGTGTCGTCGTAAAACCACGCCGTGCCCATGCCGTTCCAGTCCTCAAGCTCGCCGCCGATTTCGGCGTGGCGGCCAGCGAGGGCGGAGTTTCTCCATAAAATTGCCATGCCAATTTTCCCTGTTCGTTATGAGTCTTGTTGACGCTTATTCAGCCCGACCACGGGCCAAAAAGCAAGAATGTAGTGCAACTTTTTTTCCTGTTGGGCAAGTTTCGCATGCAAAAGGGGCGGCCAGTGGCCGCCCCTTTGTCGATGTGTCGTCGATTACTTTTCGAATTGTCGGGTCTTGGCAGCTTCGGTCTTTTGGCCAAAGACCAGAACCGCGAGGCAGATCAGCGCTGCGATGAGGGTAAAGAACCCCGGCATCGCCGATCCCCAACCCATGAACATTGCACCGTCGACAACCGACCAGCTTGCTTCGTCATATGGAAAACCCATGATCTTGTCCTTTCCTGTGTGATTATTCGCCGGGCGCCAGGTTGATGCCTGGTGCGGGGATGCCTTCGGGATAGCCGCGAGCCGGGACTTTCACCATGTCCATGCCAGCAATTTCCGCACCTTCCGGGATGCGCAACATGCCTGCCATTTTCAGCAGCAGCGACACAACGTACCCGGGCACGAAGCCCAGCAGGAAGAAGACGACGGCTCCAACGATCTGACCGATCAGGCTGATTGTAGGCGCTTCGCCGGCTGCGCCCTGCAGGGCAGGATAACCGGTTGCAAAGATGCCCAGCATCACCACGCCGTACAGGCCAATGGTTCCGTGCACGGTCACCGCGCCCACGGCATCGTCGATGCCGCGTTTTTCCAACCAGTCGGCACAAGGCTTGAGGATGAAGCCAGCCGAGAAGGCGATGATGAAGGCCAGCGCGGGGAAATAGATATCCAGACCAGACGCGGTCGAGATGATACCCGCAAGGGCGCCCGACATCATCCAGAACGGATCGCGCGTCAGAACCCAGGATCCGATGATACCACCGGAGATACCCATAAGGATGTTGAACGACAGCGCCGACAACGTGATGGGGGTGCCGTAGATGGTCGACGGCTTGTCGGCAAACCAGCTCCAGGCTTCGCCCGGTACGATCACACAGGCCATGAGGAAGCCCCAGAAGCCTACGATGATCAGCATCAGGCCGGTCACGGTCAGAGGCATGTTGTGGCCCGCGATATGGTTGGCGGTTCCGTCTGCGTTGAACTTGCCGATGCGGGGTCCAAGGTTGATCAGGACACCCAAGGCAAAGAAACCGGCGACGGCGTGCACAAGGCCAGCAGCGCCAAAGTCATGAACACCCCATTGCGTCACCAGCCATCCGTCTGCGTGCCAGCCCCATGCGGCAGCGACAACCCAGGCAAAAGATCCTAGCACGACCGCAAGGATCACGAAGCCCACCGTCTGGATACGTTCGATCACGGCGCCCGACATGATCGAGGCCGTGGTTGCAGCGAACAGCGCAAAGGCGCCAAAGAAGACACCCGATGCCTGGTCGGCAATGTTCGGACCCATGTACTGAGCGCTTTCGCCCCAGCCCCATGCAATCGCGTTGGCATATTCAACGCCCGAGATGCCAGCAGGCCCCGGTGCGCCCGGCAATCCGGTGGGGAAGCCCCAATAGACCCACCATCCGAAGAAGTAGAAGGTCGGGATCATGAAGGCGAAGGCGAGGATGTTCTTGACGCCCGAGCTGAGAACGTTCTTGAGCCGCGAGGCGCCCATCTCGTAGGCAAGGAACCCAGCGTGAATGATGATCATCAGCGGTATTGTCAGATAATAGAATGTCTCGGCAAACATGGTGTTGGTCGTACCACTTTTTGCCTGGAGCGCGGCAATCTGGGCCGTTAGCTCTGCGATTTGCTCTTCCACGATGAACCCCCGTGTTGGTCTGGTGACGTGATGCGTCGTCTGTTCGCGTTGTGCGACGCTGGCCAAATTGAACCATGTGTTTTTTCGTCTGGCGACTCTTTTTTTAACTGAAGTGAAAAATAGTTTCCCAATGGTTGAGCGTCTGATCTAATGGTGCTAGCGTTTGAGTCGAATGAACGATCACTTTTGGGAGGACCTGTAGACATGTGCGGGATCGTCGGACTTTTTCTGAAAGACACGTCACTGGAACCCCAATTGGGCAACATGTTGACCGATATGCTGATCACGATGACTGATCGCGGCCCTGATAGCGCCGGCATCGCGATTTATGGTGCGGAAACAGAGGGTAACGCCAAGCTGACCGTTCAATCGGATACCCCTGAAACGGACTTTGCCAAGTTGGATAATGACCTGCGCAAACGGGTCAAAGGCAAGGTGTCGATGACCATCAAGGACACCCACGCCGTGGTGTCATTGCAGGCCGATCAGGTGGCCCTTGCGCGCGAGGTTCTTGCCGAAATCCGGCCCTCGGTTCGGGTGATGAGCCATGGGTCAACTCTGGAAATCTATAAAGAAGTCGGATTGCCTAAAGATGTGGCAGATCGGTTCGATATTCGCGGAATGGCGGGGACACATGGCATTGGCCACACCCGCATGGCGACAGAATCGGCTGTGACCACCATGGGCGCGCACCCGTTCAACACCGGCATCGATCAGTGTCTGGTGCACAACGGGTCGCTGTCCAATCATAACTCGCTGCGGCGCAAATTGCGGCGTCTGGGCGTGCATATAGAAACCGAAAACGACACCGAAGTTGGCGCTGCGTATCTGACGTGGAAAATGCAGACCGGATCGACCCTGGGCGAGGCGCTGGCCTCAAGCCTGGATGATCTGGACGGGTTCTTTACGTTTGTCGTCGGCACCAAGGATGGCTTTGGCGTGGTACGCGACCCTATCGCCTGCAAACCGGCTGTCATGGCCGAAACCGATCAATACGTGGCATTCGGGTCCGAGTACCGCGCTCTGGTCAACCTGCCCGGCATCGAGACTGCCAAAGTGTGGGAGCCCGAGCCCGCCACAGTTTATTTCTGGTCGCACAATGCGGCCCCAACCGCGCAAGAGAAAGCGGCATAAATGCAAACATTTGACTTGGAAGCGCAGGGTCTGCGCGCGCTCAATTCCGCTCTGCATGCCCAGTCGGCAGACACCAATCAAACCCATTGGGAAATCGTGAACCCCAAGGGCAGCCACGCCATTGCCGTGGGTCTGGACGCCCCGATCGAGGTCGATATCAAAGGCTCGACCGGGTATTATTGCGGTGGCATGAACAAGCAGGCGACCTTGCATGTGCATGGATCTGTCGGGCCGGGAACGGCTGAAAACATGATGTCGGGTATGATCGTGGTCGAAGGCGATGCATCGCAATACGCAGGGGCCACCGGTCATGGCGGTACACTGGTCATCAAGGGCAATGCATCGTCGCGCTGCGGGATTTCGATGAAAGGCATCGACATCATCGTGCACGGCAACATTGGGCACATGTCGGCGTTCATGGCGCAATCGGGCAATCTGGTTGTCTGCGGCGATGCAGGCGATGCGCTGGGCGACTCACTGTACGAAGCACGCCTGTTTGTGCGCGGGTCGGTCAAATCGTTGGGGGCCGATTGCATCGAAAAAGAGATGCGCCCCGAACATATCGCGATCCTGGAAGAACTGCTGGAACGCGGTCAGTGCGATGCAAAGGCGTCCGAGTTCAAACGGTACGGTTCGGCGCGCAAATTGTACAACTTCAACATCGACAACGCATATTGAGGGCGCAGGGATGAAAGACGACACCACCGGCGCACCGCGCACGATGCCGATTCAATCGGCGACATTCTCGAACCCTGTGAACGCCGAAATCCGGCGCGCAGCGGCGACGGGTATTTATGACATTCGCGGCGGCGGCGCCAAACGCAAGGTGCCGCATTTCGACGACCTGCTGTTTTTGGGCGCGTCGATCTCGCGCTATCCGTTGGAAGGGTATCGCGAAAAATGCGAGACCTCGGTGACGCTGGGTACGCGGTTCGCCAGTAAGCCTATTGAATTGGACATTCCCGTAACCATCGCTGGCATGTCCTTTGGCGCGTTGTCCGGTCCTGCAAAGGAAGCGTTGGGGCGTGGCGCCACGATGGCCGGCACGTCGACCACCACCGGCGACGGTGGCATGACGGAAGAAGAGCGCGGGCATTCGAACAAGCTGGTCTATCAGTATCTGCCGTCGCGCTATGGCATGAACCCTGATGATCTGCGCCGCTGTGATGCGATCGAGATCGTGGTCGGGCAGGGCGCCAAGCCCGGCGGCGGCGGCATGCTGCTGGGGCAGAAGATCAGTGACCGCGTTGCCGAAATGCGCAACCTGCCCAAGGGCATCGATCAGCGTTCGGCCTGTCGCCACCCGGACTGGACCGGCCCGGATGATCTGGAAATCAAGATCCTTGAGTTGCGCGAAATCACCAACTGGGAAAAGCCGATCTATATCAAGGTCGGTGGCGCGCGGCCGTATTTCGATACCACTTTGGCCGTCAAGGCGGGCGCGGATGTTGTCGTGCTGGATGGTATGCAGGGCGGTACGGCGGCCACGCAGGACGTGTTCATCGAACATGTCGGCCAGCCGATTCTGGCCTGTATCCGCGAAGCCGTGCGCGCACTTCAGGATCTGGACATGCACCGTGAAGTGCAGCTGATCGTGTCGGGTGGTATCCGCAACGGCGCGGATGTGGCCAAGGCGATGGCGATGGGCGCCGATGCGGTGGCCATTGGCACCGCAGCCCTGATCGCTCTGGGCGACAATGACCCCAAGTGGGAGGCTGACTATAACGCGCTTGGCACTACAGCGGGCGCTTATGACGACTGGCACGAAGGGCAGGATCCGGCGGGCATCACCACGCAGGACCCGGAGTTGATGAAACGGTTCGATCCCATCGAAGGCGGGCGGCGTCTGAACAACTATCTCAAGGTGATGACGCTGGAAGCGCAGACCATCGCGCGGGCGTGCGGCAAGAACCACCTGCACAATCTTGAACCCGAAGATCTGTGCGCGCTGACGCTTGAGGCGGCGGCGATGGCGAAAATCCCGCTGGCCGGGACCGACTGGTACCCGGGCAAACCCGGCACAACTTATTGATCTGATAATAAGGGCGCGGCCAGCACGGTACGCGCCCTCACCATACCAAGCCCAACAGGAACAGACACATGACCATCGATCTTGCACAGTTTGCAGCCGAGAATGGCGTCAAATACTTCATGATTTCCTTCACCGACCTGTTTGGCGGCCAGCGCGCGAAACTGGTGCCCGCGCAGGCCATTGCCGACATGCAGGCGGATGGGGCTGGGTTTGCCGGGTTTGCCACCTGGCTGGACATGACCCCGGCGCATCCCGATATGCTGGCGGTGCCGGACCCGTCATCGGTGATCCAGCTTCCGTGGAAGCCCGAAGTGGCGTGGGTTGCCGGCAACTGCGTGATGGAAGGCGAAGACGTCGCGCAAGCACCGCGCAACGTTCTGCGCCGCCTGATCGATGAAGCTGCCGAAGAAGGCCTGCATGTCAAAACCGGGATCGAGGCCGAATATTTCCTGATGACGCCCGATGGCAGCCAGATTTCGGACGAATACGACACCGCCGCCAAGCCCTGCTATGACCAGCAGGCCGTGATGCGCCGCTATGACGTGGTGCGCGAGATCTGCGACTACATGCTGGATCTGGGGTGGGGCCCGTATCAGAACGACCATGAGGACGCGAATGGCCAGTTCGAAATGAACTGGGATTTCGACGATGTGCTGCGCACGGCTGACAAGCATTCGTTCTTCAAGTTCATGACCAAAAGCGTTGCTGAAAAACACGGGTTCCGTGCAACCTTCATGCCGAAACCGGTCGAAGGTCTGACCGGTAACGGCTGCCATGCCCACATCTCGGTCTGGGATGCGCCGGGCGCGGCGTCGGAAACCAACGTGTTTGCGATGGAGGCGAATAACAGCAGCCAGACGGCCGAACTGGGCCTGTCCGAAAAGGGCCGTCATTTCCTTGGCGGCATCATGAAACATGCATCCGCCCTGGCGGCGATCACCAACCCGACGGTCAACAGCTATAAGCGTATCAACGCGCCGCGCACGATGTCCGGCGCAACCTGGGCGCCCAACACCGTGACGTGGACGGGCAATAACCGCACGCATATGGTACGCGTTCCGGGCCCGGGCCGGTTCGAATTGCGGCTGCCGGACGGGGCGACGAACCCCTATCTGTTGCAGGCAGTGATCATCGCGGCGGGCCTTGATGGCATCCGGTCAAAAGCCGACCCCGGACCACGCCACGATATTGATATGTATGCCGAAGGGCACACGATCACCGATGCGCCTAAACTGCCGCTGAACATGCTGGATGCCCTGCGCGAATACGACAAGGATGCCGGGTTGAAAGCCGCGATGGGCGAAGAGTTTTCGACGTCTTACGTCAAGATGAAGATGCAGGAGTGGGATGATTTCATTTCCCATTTCTCGCAGTGGGAAAAGGACAATACGCTCGATATCTGAGTTGTTTTTCTCCGCAGGTTTCAGACCGCGTCCGATGTTCGGGCGCGGTTTTTTTAGTTTAGCCACCCGGCCCGCGCGGCGATCGAAGAATACCACAACAGCGCCCCTCCGATCAAAACGGCCAGAAGTGTGCTGGGCGAGACGCCGACCACGGAAACGGTCTGGGCCATTGTCAGAACGATGCCGACCATTGATGCCAACAGGACCTGCACGGCGGCCCTCCGTCTGAGAAGGACCAAGATGCATCCCGTGGCCCCGGCGAATACGGCGACGCCAAACGCGGCCGTTGCCCAGGTGGGGCGGGTTTTGATGATCAGTTGATAAAGTTCCGGCATCTGATCGACCGTTTCAGCATTCATCTGCGCGATGAAATTCAGGCACCCCATCAGGTTCCAGACAAGCCCCAGCCCTGCGATGATCCAAAAACTGAAATGTGGTTTCGTCATGTTTTACCTATGCTGCCTTTTGGGGCTCTGCCTGCCTGAAATCCATACTAGCACGTCAAAAAGCGGCGTGTGAAATTTTTACTATCGTTCAAAATAGTTGACTTGCAGGGGCGATTTGGGTCGAATTGGATCAACGCCAAATGTCCGAGGAGAGTCGCACAATGCCCAAACGTATCGCCATCATAGGAGCCGGTCCTTCTGGCCTTGCTCAGCTGCGCGCCTTTCAGTCGGCCAAGCAGAATGGAGAAGAGATTCCCGAAATCGTTTGCTTTGAAAAGCAAAGCAACTGGGGGGGCTTGTGGAACTATACGTGGCGCACCGGGTTGGACAAATATGGTGAGCCGGTCCACGGGTCGATGTATCGCTATCTTTGGTCCAACGGCCCCAAAGAAGGTCTTGAATTCGCGGATTATACGTTCGAGGAACACTTTGGAAAACAGATCGCTTCCTATCCACCAAGGGCGGTTCTGTTTGACTATATTCAGGGCCGTGTCGACAAGGCGGATGTGCGCGATCTGATCCGGTTTGAAACGGTCGTGCGCCGGGTCGAGTTCGAAAACGACGTGTTCAGCGTCACGGTCACGGACCTGCCGAATGATCACGAATACACCGAAGAATTCGACTATGTGATCTGCGCTTCGGGGCATTTTTCAACGCCGAATGTGCCCGAGTTCGAAGGCTTCGAAAGCTTCAAGGGGCGGATTTTGCATGCCCATGATTTTCGCGACGCGCTTGAGTTCAAGGATCAGGACATCCTGATCGTTGGTACCAGTTATTCTGCCGAAGATATCGGGTCACAATGTTGGAAATACGGCGCGAAATCGATCACCGTATCGCACCGCACGGCGGCGATGGGGTTTGACTGGCCTGACAATTGGTCTGAGGTGCCGCTGCTGACCAAAGTCGTCGGCAACACCGCGCATTTCAAGGATGGCACCACCCGGGACGTCGATGCGATTATCCTGTGCACCGGCTATCTGCATCACTTCCCGTTCATGGCCGAAGACTTGCGGCTGAAGTCAACGAACCGGTTGGCCACCGCGAACCTGTACAAGGGCGTCGCCTGGGTCAATAACCCTGCGGTATTCTATCTGGGCATGCAGGATCAGTGGTTTACCTTCAACATGTTCGACGCTCAGGCATGGTGGGCGCGGGATGTGATCATGGGCAAGATTGCGTTGCCGTCCGAGGCCGAGATGGCAGCGGATGTTGTCGAACGGGTGGCCCGTGAGGACGAACTTGAAGATGACTATGGCGCGATTTGGTATCAGGGTGGCTATATCAAGGAACTGATTGGTGAGACCGATTATCCGACCTTTGATGTCGAAGGCGCGTGTCAGGCGTTCAAGATGTGGAAGGGGCATAAGAAGGCATCAATCATGACCTTCCGCGACAATTGCTATGCTTCGGTCATGACCGGCACCATGGCGCCGCTGCACCACACACCGTGGAAAGATGCGCTGGACGACAGCATGGCGGTCTATCTGCAGAACTAAAGCGTAAACTGGGACCGGGCAGCAATGTCCGGTCTTGCCCCTCAACGACGTTTCACGTTTCGGGCACTGTGACTTTGTCGATGACTTTCCAAAGCACTGTCTCGAAATACCAGGCATCCGGTAACCGCGCCAACCAGAGGCGACGACGGTTTCCATAGACCATTAACGAGGTTTTCGTGCTTCTGGTTTTGGCAATCTGGTTGATGGAAATTGCGTCGATTTCCCCTTTTGGTTCGGCGACAAGAAGTCTTTCGATCGTCAGCAGATAAGACACCGGCCTGAAAAAGCGGTGAAGAGCTAGGAGCGGAAAGAAATAAAACGCGAGGGAAAGAAAGATAATCCAAATGGCATCCGCCAAGCCAGGTAGGACACGCCCCTTGATTGCCATGACTATTTGCTCGTTCTCGTTGAGGGTAATTGGCGAATGATGGGTAGCCGGGAACATGAATACCCTGTCTGTGTTTCACGCCGGATCAAAGATTGAGAAGACCCAAGTTACCGGTTTTTTGCCCAGTTTGTTTCGGCAAAAAGTCCTTAGACACAATTTGAAAGGCGGCCTTGCCCGCCTGTGTGGCTTCGCGTGGTTTGCGGCTAATTCATGCTGGACATCCGGGGCACAAAGTCGAAGCATTTGGAGATTTTCCACGGGTAGGATAGAACTGCAGACACTGACCTGCGGCACCTGCGCTTTCTACACCGAGCAGGTGAGAACTGGAGACGACAATATGAATCTTGAGAGGCTTACCGCGCGCGTGACGCAAGAGCTGGATACGGCCCTTTCCGACCTGCCAGACGCAGAGAAGGAAGCGATTTTGGAGATCGTTCAGCGGGCGATGCTTGACGCGTCGAGCCGGACGCACCGCGAGTTGAAGCAAGCCGCTGTCATCTGCTGTGGCCCGGAGGCGGACCTGGCCCATAAGATCCAGGAGCAAATGGACCAAAAGCGAGACATGCTTATCGCGAACCTGACCGCTATGCGCTGAGCTGGCGCGCAGCGACGTCGCCTGACCCTTAGCTGCGTGGGCGTTCCTTTTTCGGATCATAATGGGCGAAGGGTACGATTTCGGCGGGCAAACGTTTCTGGTGGCCATCCAGTTTGCCGATTTCGAGTTTCGTTCCAATGTCAGCATGGGCCACGTCCACTCGCGCCAGAGCAATATTTTTGCCCAGCAGCGGTGAGCGCATGGAGGATGTGACTTCGCCGATCTGGGCGCGCCCGATATGGATGCAATCGCCGTGATCGACCGGAACGTTGCTGTCGATGTCCAGTCCGACCAGTTTGCGGCTGGGGTGCTCTTTACGTCGGATCAGGGCGTCGCGGCCGATAAAGTCATCCTGCTTCGATTTCAGCGGGACGGTAAAACCGATGCCAGCCTCGAACGGGTCGGTCTGGTCGGTAAAATCGTAGCCTGCAAAGATCAGCCCGGCCTCGATCCGTACCATGTCCAGCGCTTCAAGGCCCATTGGGCGCAGACCATGATCCTGTCCGGCCTCCCAGATCGCATCAAAGAGTTCTGCGGCGTCTTTGGGATGACACATGACCTCATAACCCAGTTCACCGGTGTACCCGGTGCGCGAAATCACAAAGGGCGTGCCGGATTCGTTGTTCAGGCGCGCGGGGGTGAAACGGAACCAGCCAAGCTGATCGAATTCGGGATTATGCGGGGCGGTCCAGACGATCTTGCGCAGCAAATCGCGGCTTTCGGGGCCCTGAACGGCCACATTGTGCAATTGATCTGTCGAGGAGCGGACCAGAACCTTGAGGCCCAGTTTTTCGGCCTGCTCCCTGATCCAGTCCCCGCCGTAATCGTTGCCGCCGATCCAGCGGAAATTGTCTTTGCCCAGGCGGAACACGGTGCCATCGTCGATCATGCCGCCGTGTTCATAGCACATGGCCGTATAGACCACGCCGCCCACGGCCAGCGTTTTCATGTTGCGGGTAAAGACGTATTGGCACAATGCCTCGGCATCTGGTCCAGTGATCTCGAATTTCCGCAAGGGCGACAGATCAAGAATCACGGCCTTTTGGCGGCAGGCCCAGTATTCTTCGATCGGGCCAGCCTCGGCATAGCAGTTTGCCAGCCAGTATCCGTTGTATTCGATAAAGTTGCGGGTGTGTTTGGCAAAGCAGTCGTGAAAGCCGGTTTGTTTGGTCATTTTGGGGTCCGCATTTGGGGTGGGCCGATAGGCAACGCTGCGTTGAAAGGTTTCGTGGCCGCTGTAGGTGCGCACGTGGATGTCGGTGGGGTTCCAGCCGTTGGCCGCCGTGGTGTCATCGGGGCAGGCGGATGAGACACAGACGATGTCTGTCAGAGCGCGCAACAGCACATAGTCGCCGGGACGTGACCAGGGTTCATCCGAATACATCACCCCGTGGTCATCAAGGAAGGTGTTGAAGAAGAAGTTGATCGCCATCCAGCCCGGGCGGCCCGTGACGTTAAATTCGGACAAGGCTGCGTTGAAGTTTTCGGAACAGTTCACATGGCCCGGATACCCGATGTCGTCATAGTACTTGGCCGAGCAGGCCAGCGCAAAAGCGTCATGGCGCCCGCAGGTGTCCTGAACCACTTCGACAAGGGGCAGCATTTCCTGATCATAGTATTTTGCGTGCAGTCCCGGCATCGGGTAGGCGTGCCCCATCAGGGTGCGGGTGGTGGTCACGTCCAGCGCGTGTTCGATGCCCTTGTCCAGCTTGCGGGCCGAAAAGCATTCGAAATCCGTGCATTGGCGGCCATCCACATCGATGATCTGGATATAATCTCCGGCCTTCACGAAAAACGCTTCGGCGGTCTGGGTGTGCACGCGGATGTCGGACAGTGGGTCGGCCAGCGGGTCGGGCAGTTCGAATTTGACGTGGGATTTGATCGTCGCGCGTTTGACCATGACCGTCACAGGCGTGGTGGTGTCCTGCGCTTCGGCGTCCATTGCGCCGCCGGGGGCTGCGATGATGACCACGCCGTCGCGTTCGACACGCAGGGTCTCTTCCGTCTTGGCGCGGGTTTGCGGATCAAACAGACGGACAGCGCGGGCAGGTGCCAGATCAATGTTGCGCGCATCCAGCCCCATGCGCAGGCCGCGCAGGGATTGATCGTTACCGGTCAACAGCGCGCGCAACCCATCTGCCGGGGCCTGCGGTTTGCGATCAAGGATGCCGTCCTGAACACGCTGTTGTTGGTCTGCGCTGACGATTTCACAGATCTGCCCGCCTTCGTCATTGATGACAGTGATCTGATCACCGGCTTCGACCGGGATCAGAACAGCACCTGCGCCCTGTACCACATAGCGTTCGGTTCCGGGGCGGAGCGAAAAGACAGACGGCTGAATGATCTGGCTGGGCCGCGGCGGGCCCGGCTTTACCTTGGGATAGGGGTCGTCAAGCATCTGTCGCCTCCCATACTGTACAAACTTTGCACTAGCGGAATAAATATTTAACTGTGAGAATAACAACGCGCGTGAAATGCCGCAAGGGAATGGGATGCGTCAGATGAAAAATAGAGGCCATCCAACAGAGAATTCAAAATGGGTGCGCTGACGCTGGGCCTGATTGCCGCCCTGAGTTGGGGGGTGCATGACACCTGTGCACGGTTTGTGACGCAGAAGGTGGGGGTTTTCCCATCGCTGTTTCCTGTTCTGGCCACCGGCTGCCTGATGACGGTCGGGCTTGCAGTGTTCTTTGATGGGGGCATGGTGTCGTCCCATTCGGCGCTCTTCGCGATACTGTCCGGGCTGGCGATCGGGGTCACGGGCATTTCGTTTTTCAAGGCGCTGTCGATCGGGCCCGTGCGGTTGGTTGCCCCTGTGGTCGCGAGCTTTCCCATCCTGTCGGTGGGCTGGGCCGTGCTGAACGGCCAGTCGGTCTCGGCCCTGCAGTGGGTGGCGGTGATCGTGATCGTCGGCGGCGTCGGCTTTGTGGCCCTGATGTCTGACGATGATGAAACGGCGGCGCCGGTTGGGCCTGCCTTGATCTGGTCCGGGCTTGCGGCGGTCGGGTTTGCCACCTCGTTTGCGCTTGGGCAGGTTGCGATGACGCAGGGCACTGAGTTGTCGGCGATTGCCACGGCGCGCTTTGGGGCGGTCGCGATTGTCGGGGTGCTGGCGCTGATACAGCGTGCGCCGGTTCTGCCGGATCGCTCGAAACTGCCGGTTCTGATGTTTATGGGCGTGCTTGATGCAACGGCCATCGGGGCCGTCATGCTTGCCGGGACCCTGGCCTATCCCGAGTTTGCATCGGTCGCCGCGTCAACCTTTGGTGTTCTCACGATCATTCTGGCCGCCGTCTTTTTGAAAGAGGGCGTGGCGCCGCGCCAATGGTTTGGGATTGTCGCTGTTTTCGCCGCGATTGGTTACCTTGCGTTGGTCCGCCCGTTATAGGTCAGCAGCGAGATCTTCTTGCGGTCGCGCATCTTGGATGGGGTGACGCCATACTCGTCCTTGACCGCTTTGGTCATGGTCGAACACGATCCAAAGCCGGTTGCGACGGCAACATCTATCATTGGCAGCAGGGATTCTTCGATCATGGCACGCGCGCGTTTCACCCTGAGGCGTTTGTAGAACCGGGCGGGCGTGTCATCGAACACGGCGCGAAACACCCGCTCAAGATGGCGCGTCGAGACACCGATATGGGTGGTGAGATCGTCCATCGACAACGGCTCGTGCACGGTGGATTCCATCACGCGGATCGCCTCGGTCAGGCGGGCATCAAACAGTCCCTCGGTGTCGGCGATGCATTTGGGTTGATCGGCGTCGCTTTTGCGAATGGTCTGCAGCAACAGGTGATTGCCCAGTTCGGCCACCTGCGTGTTGGTCAGATGGGGTGAGATCAGGCCGACCATCAACTCCATCGTCGATCCGACCCCCGCAGAGGTGATGATACCATCCGAGTTTTCCGACAGATGCGTGGTCAGGTTCGGATGATATCCGGTTTCGGACAGCGTCGTCGCATCGCGCCAGTGGGTGGTGACCCGCCCGGCCGGATCGCGCGTGGCCTTGATGTACCCGGTGGCCGCGTCCGAAAGCAGAACAACGGTGCGTGCTTTGCGCTGCATGACGCGCGCACGGCGCAGCCAACTGCCGGACGATGCGTTTTTGCCGCCAATGACGACCATCATATCGGCCAGACCATGATCGGTGACGGATGGTTCGCCCCGTACAAGCGTGCCCTGATCGCTAGTGACAAGCCCGGGCGTGTCTGTCGAAAAGCGCCACGAAAACACATCGCGCCTGAGCACGAGGTTGGCCGTGGCCAGCACATGGGTCACCGAATTCAACTCAAGCCCGTTAAAGCCCTTGCTGACATAGATTTCGACGACACGGTCCTTGATGGGTGAAGCAACCGAGGCGGCGACGTCAAATTTCTGTTCCTGCTTGCCCATCGTTACGCCACCCGACGCGCGGCGGCTTTTGGGATGGGGCAACCGGCACTAAAGGCTGAGTGCCATTTGGCGGTGGTTTGATCTTTCATTTTCAATCCCAATGCGCGGATCGCGGGCTGGCAAAACGTCAGGGCTGACGACGTGGCGGATACGTTTCTTTCCCTTTGTGCAATAAATTTCACCAAGAGTACACAAAAACCCGCATCGGGCGCTGGCGGTGCAGACCGCCGGTGTCCCCCGGTAATCTGCGGGGGACACCGTTTGCAGCTTAGCCCATAGCCCGAAGACGGCGGATCAGGCTGGAGGTATCCCAGCGCCCGCCCCCCTGCTTCTGGACGTCTTTATAGAATTGATCGACCAAGGCCGTCACCGGCAGGCTGGCGCCGATGTCGTTGCTGGTGTCCAGACAGATGCCCAGATCCTTGCGCATCCAGTCTACTGCGAACCCGTGTTCGAAACGATCGTCCAGCATGGTTTCATAGCGGTTGGCCATCTGCCACGATCCGGCAGCTCCGCCAGAGATCACATCGACCACAGCCTTGCCATCCAGCCCGGCTTTTTCGGCAAAATGCAGGCCTTCACTGAGGCCCTGCACAAGACCGGCGATGCAGATCTGGTTGACCATCTTGGTCAACTGCCCCGCACCGCTGTCGCCCAGCCGTTTGATCGACCGGCCATAGGCCTGCATGATGGGTTCTGCGGCATCGTATTTGTCCTGATCGCCGCCACACATGATTGACAATACGCCGTTCTCGGCCCCTGCCTGACCACCCGATACAGGCGCGTCGACAAAGCCAATGCCCTTGTCAGACGCAACCGCATAGAGCTCGGCTGTGACTTTGGCTGACACGGTGGTGTGGTCAACAAAGATCGTGCCGCTGTCCATGCCTGCGAACGCGCCGTCGGGGCCAGTACACACAGCCCGCAGATCGTCGTCATTGCCGACGCAGGACATTACGAAATCCGCGCCTTTGGCGGCTTCGGCAGGTGTGACACCCATGCTGCCACCATGTTCTTCGACCCATTTTTCGGCCTTTGCGGCGGTGCGGTTGAACACACACACATCATGCCCGGCGGCCTTCAGGTGGCCCGCCATCGGATAGCCCATGACTCCCAGGCCCAGAAACGCAACTTTTGCCATTTCGAAATTCCTTTTCGCGATCGGAGGGCTGCAGGTGCCGGGGCCCGGCTCCTCCTGCGCGCGATGGGCCCCGTCTGTTCCGGTGCGCACCATGACGGGTTTTTTGCAGGATGCAAAGCCGGTCTCAGCCAGCCAGATCCTGCCCCAGATCTTTCAGGATCGGGCAGTCGGGGCGATTGTCCCCGGCGCAGGCATCGACCAGATGGGTAAGCGTATCGCGCATCGCTTCCAGATCGGCGATTTTGTCTTCGATCTTGCGCAGGTGATCGCGTGCCACCTTTTTGACGTCGGCGCTGGCGCGGGTCTCATCTTCGTACAGCGCCATCAGGGTCCGGCAGTCTTCGATGGTAAAGCCAAGCGTGCGGGCCCGTCCCAGAAACGACAGCTTGTGCAGGTCCTGTTCGCGAAACGACCGGTACCCGTTTTCACCGCGCGCCGGCGTGACCAGCCCAATGTCTTCGTAATAACGGATGGTTTTCGCGGGCAGACCGCAGCGGGTTGAGACATCCCCGATGTTCATATGGACCTCCTATCCGGCGAGCGAGGGCTGGGCGCCCTTGGTTACGGTATTTTGCAAGGGTGTGTCGGGCTTTGTCAGCGCCGGGCGGACCCGACGCAAGCGCAGCGCATTGGTCAGCACGAACACGCTGGACAGGGCCATCGCCCCTGCCGCGAGCGCGGGCGACAACAGTGGTCCGCCAAAGGGATAAAGCACCCCGGCGGCCACCGGGATCAGCACCGTGTTATACCCGAAAGCCCAGAACAGGTTCTGCTTGATGTTGCGCATGGTTCTGCGGCTCAGATCAAAGGCAGTGACCACGCCTTGCAGATCCCCCGACATCAGCACCACATCCGCAGCTTCAATCGCCACATCCGTCCCGGTGCCGATGGCGATGCCGATATCTGCCGCCGCCAGGGCCGGGGCGTCGTTGATGCCGTCGCCGACAAAGGCCAGTTGGCCGTATTGCTCCCTGAGCGTTTCAAGTGCTGCCACTTTGCCGTCAGGCAAAACGCCTGCCACAACATGGTCGATGCCCAGCTCGGCCGCGACGGCGTCGGCTGTGGCTTTGGCGTCGCCTGTGACCATGGCGACCCCAAGCCCCTGCGCCTTCAGCGCGCGGATCGCTGCCGGAGACGTCGGTTTGATCGGGTCAGACATGGCGATCAGCCCGGCCAGTTTGCCGTCCAGCGCAACAAAGACCGGGCTGCGGCCCTTGGCGCTGAGGGTTTGGGCCGCGTCCGTCAAGGCACCTGTCGGGATGTGTTCCCGGTCCATCAACCGCTCGGCCCCGATCAGGATCTGGCGGCCTTCCACGTTGGCCTGCAGCCCCATCCCGGTCAGCGCCTGCACATCCTCGGCAATGGGCGCGTCCAGTCCTTTGCGATGTGCGGCGTCGACAATGGCCCGTCCCAGGGGGTGTTCGGACAGCGCTTCCGCCGACGCGCAAAGCCGCAGCAGATCGTCAGCGTCAATGCCTTCAGTGGTGACCAGATCCGTCAGTGCAGGCTTGCCCATCGTCAACGTGCCGGTCTTGTCCAACACCACAACACGGGCGCTCTGCAGGCGTTGCAGGGCGTCCCCTTTGCGAAACAGAACACCCAGCTCTGCCGCGCGCCCGGTTCCCACCATGATCGACGTCGGCGTCGCCAGACCCATCGCACAGGGGCAGGCGATGATCAGCACCGACACACCGGCGACCAACGCCAGTGACAGCGCCGGATCGGGGCCGAACATCAGCCAGATCAGAACGGTCAGCATGGCGGCAGCAAGAACCGCTGGAACAAACCAGCCGGTAATCCGGTCCACCAGCCCCTGAATGGGCAGTTTGGCGCCCTGCGCCTGTTCCACCATGCGGATGATCTGGGCCAATGCCGTGTCGCTGCCGACCCGTGTCGCCTGCAGGCTCAGCGCGCCGGTGCCGTTGACAGTGCCGCCAACCACTTCGGCGCCGGGCGTCTTTTCAACCGGCACCGGTTCTCCGGTGATCATGCTTTCATCCACATAAGACGCCCCGGTCAGCACTGCGCCATCCACGGCGATACGCTCACCCGGGCGCACATGCACGGTTTCCCCGACGCGGATCTGGGCAATGGGGCGCTCCACCGTCTGCCCGTCGCGATCAAGAAGGGCGGTCGCGGGCTGGAGCCCGACCAGCTTGCGAATCGCAGCCCCCGTGCGCCCTTTTGCGCGGGCCTCCAACAGACGTCCCAGCAGGATCAGAACGACAATCACCGCCGCAGCTTCATAATACACGTTTGCAGTTCCGGTCGGCAGCACTTTGGGCGCAAAGGTTGCAATCACCGAATACCCGTACGCCGCCGACGTCCCCAGCGCGACCAGGGCATTCATGTCCGGAGCACCGCGAAACAGGGCAGGGAAGCCCTTGAGGTAAAACACGCGCCCCGGCCCGGCCAATACAGCAGTGGTCAAAACGAACTGGATCAGATGGCTGGTCTCGGTTCCGATGGTCCGCGCGATCAGATGATGCAGCGACGGGATCATATGACTGCCCATCTCGATCAGGAAGACCGGCAATGCCAGCACCGCAGCGATCAGGGTCGCACGCGCCAGATGCCGGATCTCGTCGGCCTTGCGGTCAGCCATATCGGGCAGGGTGGCGTCAACCACCTGCGCCGAATAGCCAGCCTGCGTTGCTATCGCCGCAATGGCGTCTGGGTCCGTCGCGCCTGCCGCATAGGTGACGCGGGCCCGCTCTGTCGCCAGGTTCACCTGCGCCGACAGCACGCCTGCGCCACTGGCGAGCGCCCTTTCGACCCGCCCGACACATGAGGCACAGCTCATCCCTTCGATCTCAAACTCGGCGTCAGCGGTGACAGCCGGATACCCGGCCTGCGCCAAAGCCTCGGTCAGCGCGCCGGGCAGCACAGTTTGGTCATGGATGATTTCAGCCGTTTCGGCAGCCAGATTGATTGATGCTTCACGCACCCCCGGCACCGCGCGCAGCGCCTTGTCGACCCGGCCCACGCAAGACGCACACCCCATTCCGCTGATCTGTAATCTCGTTGTCGCGTCCGACATCGCTTTGGTCCCGTTCTGAGTTTATGCGGATCAGATAAGGGTTCCAGTCAGGGGAAGGTCAAGGCGTCACGCGTCATAAAAACCAGACAGTTTGGCGCAGGCCCAGACCGCGCGTGCCTCCCTTTTTGGCTTTCTTCTCTTTGAAAATACTCAAACGCACCGCTTGCGACACGCGGTGCGGCTTATCGGGCAGGACGGCTCGTGTCGCGGATGTTCTTTTCCATCAACCGCTGGAACAAGGCAGGCGATACCCGGTTGATCCACCAGCTCAGCCGCGCAACCCGGCCCACCGGGATCATCGCGCGGTCGCGGGCCAGCCCTTTCAGGATCTCGGCCGCTGCGTCGTCGGGGGTCATGTAATCCACCCCGTCCGTGGCCGATCCGGGTCTGGCGATCCCGTCAGGCTGGCGGTCGTCATTGCCGATGTTTGTGGCGACAAACGAGGGGGCGGCGATCAGAGTCCGCACGCCAAAAGGGGCTTCCTCGGACCGCAGGGATTTGAAAAACCCCTCCATCGCGTGTTTTGACGCGGCATAGGCGGTGCGGTGGTACAAAGGCGAAAACCCCGCCACCGACGAGATCGCAAGATGTACACCCTTCGCCGCTCGCACAGGCGCAAGGAACGCCCGCGCCATGGCAACGGCGGCGAAATAATTGATTTCGAAAACTTTGCGATGGGTGGCGTCGGGCATATCGGCAAACCCGCCAATCTGTGTGATTCCGGCGTTATAAATCACCAGATCGACTGACGTGCAGGTCTCCCACACCTGCCGGACTGCGGCGCTCATCTGATTCGGGTCGGTCAGGTCGCAGGCGATGGGCATCTGTTGGTCGGTTTGGTCCAGCCCACTGACATCGAGATCCAGCAATACCGTGCGCCAACCCTGCGCCTGAAGCCCCTTTGCCAATGCACGGCCCAGACCTCCGGCGCCTCCTGAAATGACAGCTGTTTTCATAAGCCCGCCTGCGTTTTCCAAAAGTCGAACACCTCGGCGCTGGTCATTTCGGGCGTATACCCGAAGTCACGTTTCAGCGCATCGTTGGCCAGAACTGGACGGTATTGCAGAAACCGCACCTGTTCGGGGCCGTATTGAGACAGGCCCAGTGGGTGGGCGATGGCCAATGCCGCCTTAAGCGACCACGCGGGCAGGCGCAGGATTGGTTTGTCCAGCACGCCTGCCAGATCGGTGACCCCCATCGCGCCATCCCCGGCCACGTTAAAAATCCCGGCGGGGCCATCGGTTGCCGCGCGGTGCAGGATGCGGGCCAGATCGGTGGTCCAGATAAACACGAACGGGCTTTCGCAGCCCTTGATCGCCAACAGGCGGGGTTTGCGGAACAGGGCGGTGATCTGGTTTTCTGTGCCAGCGCCCAGCACGGTGCCAACCCTCAACACGACCTGTTCCAGTTCTGCAGAGTCCTGACGGGCCTGCGCCAGCATCTCTTCGACCTGTCGTTTGTGGTCGGAGTAAGCAAACTCGACATTGCCCCGGATCGCGTCGGATTCAGTCAGCCAGTCGGGATTGTCCGGGTGATAGCCATAGGCTGCCCCGGATGAGGTCACCACCAATCGGCGCACGCCATTGGCCAGCGCGGCGTCCAGCACGTTGCGGGTGCCGGTGACATCGACCTGATAGGCAAAGTCGCGCCCGGTGCCCTTTGGCGGTGTGACGATCGACGCCAGATGCACAATGACTTCGGGTTTGAGGTCAGCGATCAGGCGGGCCGGATCGTCGCTGGTGACGTCCATCCGTTCGAAACGCATGCCCTCGGGCAGATCGAAAGGGGCGATGTCGGTGGCGATCACGTCATGACCTGCCAGTTCGTTCAGAAGGGCGCGGCCCACCATGCCGCCTGCGCCAGTGATCAGGATCCGGGTCATCGCGCGGCCTCGGTCCGGGACATGACGCTGGCCAGCGCAATGCCGGAAATTGCATGCCAGATCCCCCAAAGCGCGGCGACCACGGCCATACCGCCCAAACCCCCGAAGAAGGCGAAGATCAATACCAACCCAAGACCCGAATTCTGGATGCCGGTTTCGATTGTCACAGCGCGGCGGTTGTAGGGCGACAGCCCCGCCAGCGTTGCGACCGAGAACCCGGCGCCAAGTGCAAGCGCGTTGTGCAGGATGACCAGACCCAAGACCGAGCCTGCGAAGGCTAGGAAGAACGTCCAGTTTCCAGCCAGTGCGACAATGACGAAGCCGAAGAAAATCGCCATCGCCAGCGTTTGCAGCGGGCGCCGGATGCGGCGGGTCAGGTCCGGGCGCGTTGCGTTCAGTGTCATGCCAAGGATCAGCGGCAGGATTAGCATCAGCCCGACGGTGATGGCCACTGACACCGGGTCAATCGCGGTCTGTTTCAGGATCTCGCGGGTTGGGCCATACAGGCCGCCCCATAGCGCGATGTTGATTGGGGTCAGCAGGATTGCCCCAACGGTGGCGACCGCAGTCATCGAGACGGACAAAGCCGCGTTTCCACCCGCGCGGTGGGTGATGAAGTTCGAGATATTGCCACCCGGGCAAGCTGCGATCAGGATCAGGCCCAGAGCAATGGATGCCCGTGGTTGCAGGGCGACAACCATCAGATAGGTCAGGATCGGAAGCACGATGAACTGTGAAAACAAACCCACAATCAGCGGCTTGGGGGCTTTGCCGAGGGCCTTGAAATCTTCGGTCTTCAGGTCAATCGCGATGGAAAACATGACCACCGCAAGGATGGCATTCAGCACCAGCATGGCGGTGGGGCTGAAGTTGATCATCACCTCGTCAATGCCGGTCATGCCTTGGCTCCTGCCGAGAGTTTTCTGATCCAGTCGGTGACCGCTTTACGGTAGGTTGCCTTGTCGACGTAATAGGCCATCCGAGCAAGTTTCACATAGTTCATGCCGCCTGTGGCGCGGTGAAATCCGGCTGCTTTGGTCTGTTGCAGCTCTTTCGCAGACGGCGCTTCGTTTTGCAGACCTTTGATATAGCGCGCGACCATTTCGGCCTGTTCGTGGCGGCCTTGCCAGCCCAGCCCGCTGGCTTCGACCATGCCCAGAACGAACAGATCGTCGCGGTCTGGATGCATGGCGTTCAGATACAGATGCGGCGCGTCGCCCTGCCAGTTCAGCAGATCACGGTCGATGAATGGATAGTGCAGCTTGTACCCGGTGGCGGCGAGGATCATGTCGTAGTCGCTGTGTGCGCCATCCTTGAAGTGTACGGTTTTTCCATCAATTCGTTCGATATCGGCGCGGATCTTCAGATCGCCGTGACCGGCGTGATACAGCACCAGCGAATTGACTACCGGGTGGCTTTCGTACAACGCGTAGTCGGGCTTGGGAAAGCCATATTTCTGCGGGTTTCCGACAAACCAACTGAGGATCAGCCCGTCGACCTTGCGCTTTAACCACATCGGCAGCTTGATCGCGCCGCCCAACGTGTCGGCGGGTTTGCCGAAGACGTATTTTGGCACGAAGTAATAGCCGCGCCGCATCGACAGGTCGCAGGACGTGCCGTGATGGATCGCATCGACGGCGATGTCGCAGCCGGAATTGCCTGCGCCGACGATCAGCACGCGCTTGCCGTCAAACTGGTTGGGGCTGCGGTATTGGGACGAATGGATCAGTTCGCCATCGAATTGACCGGGGAAGGCGGGCATGTTGGGTTCTGACAGGGTGCCGTTGGCGATCATGACACCGGCGAATTCAGCCTCGTGGTCGCCATCTGCGTCGCGCCAGCAGACCTGCCAGCCGTCACCTGGGCCGCCCAGTGGCTGGACGCGGGTTACTTCGGTGTTGAAGCGATATTGCTCGTAAAGGTCGAAGGCTTTTGCGAAATCCTTGAAGTACCCTTTGAGTTCGCGATGCGAAGGGTATTCGGCGGTGTCGTCCTTCATCGGGAAGTCGTCGAATTCTGTCATCCGCTTGGATGAGATCAGATGCGCCGTGTCGTACATCGTGGATTTCGGGCCATCAATGTCCCAAAGCCCGCCGACATCCGAATGCAATTCGAAGCCCTGAAAGGCGATGCCCTGTTCCTTCAGAACCTTGGCCATCGCCAGCCCCATCGGGCCAGCCCCGATCAGGGCAAACTGGTCGCGCGTGTCAGTCATGTGTCCTCCCGTTTCCATTATTATATTGAACGACTGTACAAAATAAGGCAAGATACCTGTATGGAACAAAAGAATACCGTTGAAAAACAACGTCAAAGGGCGCCGTCCAAGCGGTCTTTAGAGACCAAAATGCGAATCCTTGATGCCGCCGAACGGGTCTTTGCCGAGCGGGGATTCGATGGCGCTTCGATTCGTGACATCGCCCGCGCCGCCGGGACACAGGCCGGGCTGGTGCATCATCATGGCGGCGGCAAGGAAGAGCTGTTTCACCAGACGGTCGCGCGACGCGCGGACGAGCTTTCGGGGCTGCGGATGGATGCTTTGGCGGCGCGAAAAGCCGGCGGTGATCTGACCGTTCACGACGTGGTCGAGTGTTTTATCGCACCTTACATCACAGTTGCACAGACCGGTGGGCCGCAATGGTTGGCCTATGCCCGGTTGGTGGCCTGGGTGTCGGCCGATCCGCGCTGGCGTGATATTGCGGCAGAGTGTTTTGACCCCACCGCGCGCCAGTTCATCGCTGAAATCGCAGTTCTGCGGCCCGGTGCAGATCCGGAACGGATCGCGACTGGGTTTGTCTATTCGGTGGCGGCGATGCTGGCGCAGCTGACCTCGGCCTGGCGGATCGGAGCGCTGGGTGACATCGAAGGCGACGCCCCCGGCGGGCTGGATATGCTGGTGCGGTTTTGCGTGGCCGGGATCGAGGCGGCTGTGGCCGACTGAAGGGCTGTGCCGCAACGTCGCTGTGTCCGCGCCTTTGACCGGGTTTGGAAAGCCCGTAACGTCCGGAGGTATCGGACGTACGGGAGGACGGCACTGTGACAGCGGATCTGAAAATCGGCGGGGCCAGCGGGTTCTGGGGGGAATCGCCCCATGCCACGGCGCAACTGTTGCAGGTGGATGGGCTGGACGTGCTGGTCTATGACTATCTGGCCGAAATCACCATGTCGATCCTGGCTCGTGCCCGGATGAAGGACCCGCAGGCAGGGTTTGCGAGTGACTTTGTGACTTCTGCAATGGGTCCAAACCTGAGTGCGATTGCAGAACAGGGCGTCAAGGTTCTGTCAAATGCCGGGGGTGTAAATCCGCTGGCCTGCGCAGACGCGTTGCGCGCACAAATCGCCAAGGCCGGGCTGGCACTGAAGGTTGCTGTTGTTGAAGGTGATGATCTGTTGCCGCGCGCCGAAGAGTTCGCGGACCGGACCGAGATGTTCTCGGGTGCGGTCTTGCCGCCACGCGACAAGATTGCGTCGATGAACGCCTATATCGGGGCCGCACCGATTGTTGCCGCGTTGCAGGCAGGTGCCGACATTGTGATCACCGGGCGCTGCGTGGACAGCGCATTGACGCTGGCCGCCTGTATGCATCATTTTGGCTGGTCTTCGGGCGATGTCGATCTGCTGTCCGCCGGATCACTGGCAGGTCATCTGCTGGAATGCGGGCCGCAGTCCACGGGCGGAAACTTTACCGATTGGGATCAGGCGGGCGATCTGGCGCAAATCGGCTATCCGGTGGCCGAAGTCTCGGCGGATGGTTCGATGATCCTGACCAAGCCTGAGGGGACCAGCGGTATCGTCAATATGGCGTCGGTTTGCGAACAGATGCTTTACGAGATTGGCGACCCGCGTGCCTATCACCTGCCGGACGTGATTTGCGATTTCTCGGACGTCGAAATGGGTCAGGTGGGCCCGGACCGAGTGCGGGTGAGCGGGGCCAGGGGGCGGGCGGCGTCGGGGTATCTGAAGGTATCGACCACCTGGGCGGACGGGTTTCGCGGCGGGATGGTGTTTCAGTTCAACGGACGCAACGCGCGCTCAAAGGCGGAGGCTTTTGCGCAGGCCGGGTTGGACCGGGCCCGGGCGACGCTGGAAAAAATGGGTGTGCCCGATTATCGAGAAGTCAGCTTTGAGGCGTTCGGGGGCCGTCCCGATACGCGGGACTACGAAGAAATTTCGTTCAAGGCGGCGGTTCGGCATGATGATGCCCGTGCCGTTGGTCTGTTTCTGAAAGAGTTGATTGGCACGGCGCTGGCAACTCCGCCGGGTTTGCATTTCTTCACTGGTGCGGGACGTCCGAAACCGTCGCCGGTTGTGGCTTTGTTTTCGTTTCTGGTCGAAGCGGATCAGCTGGATGTCCGGGTCACTCTGGACGGCGCGGATATTGGATACTTGCCCGCGACTGTTGCGCTGAGGGGCGCCGAAGCTTCGCCATTGTCAGCGCCAGAGGCCCCGCAACCCGGTCAGGATCTGGTGGAGCGCTGTCTGGAAGAACTGGCTTGCGCGCGGTCAGGTGACAAGGGGGATAGCGCCAATATCGGCGTGATCGCGCGTCACCCCGCGTATCTGCCGTGGATTTGGGCCGCGTTGACGCCCGAGGCGGTGGCGCAGGTGTTTGCGGCGGAGGTGAAGGGGCCGGTTGAGCGGTTTTATTTGCCCGGAACCGCGTCGATGAACCTGTTGCTGCATCAGGCCTTGGGCGGGGGTGGTATCGCAAGCTTGCGCAATGATGCGCAAGCCAAGGCGTTTGCGCAGCAATTATTGTCGCACCCGATCCGGGTGCCAGCGGGGCTGATTATGAATGCCGGTTTGGGAGAGGACATGTGATCATGGAACAAGCACGCGATTTTCTGGATGAAAGCGACGCGCTATATGCGGTTTTGGCCGACCTGCCGGATGCGGATTGGACCCGACCGACGCAGTTTAAGGGCTGGACGTTGAACGATGTGCTGGTGCATCTGCATTTCTGGAACCAGATGGCGGATCTGTCCTTGCAGGCCCCGGACGGGTTCAAGGCTAAATTCGGTGCGATGTTCCCCGAGATGCAAAAGCACGGGATGCGCGCGGTTGAGAACGCCGATGTAACCCTGCGCGGTGCTGACCTGCGCGAAGCGTGGCGGGCATTGTATTCGGACATGGGCGCGCGCTGGGCCGGGCTTGATCCGAAACAACGGGTGCAATGGGCCGGGCCAGAGATGTCAGTGCGCTCGTCCATCACAGCGCGGCAGATGGAGACCTGGGCACACGGGCAGGAGGTGTTTGATTTGCTGGGTGTCGAGCGGGCCGAACAGGACCGGGTGCGCAACATTGTGGTGTTGGGAGTTAATACCTTTGGCTGGGCCTATAAGGTCAATGGGCTGAAAGTGCCGGATCAGATGCCGTTTTTGTCGCTGGTTGCGCCGTCCGGTGCGGTCTGGACTTTTGGTGAAGAGGGCGAGGACCGGATCGAAGGATCAGCGGTGGAATTCGCGCAGGTCGTGGCCCAGACTCGCAATATTGCGGATACGGAATTAAGCGTTTCGGGGCCTGTGGCGACCCAGTGGACGTCGATTGCTCAGTGTTTTGCCGGGGGGCCGGAAACCCCGCCAGCCGCCGGGGTTCGGCACCGGGTGACCTAACCGACGGGACGTTTCGCGCAATGCGACGTTGCGTTGTCTGCACCTTGTGCGGTTTGCCTTTGCTTGCGCGCCGCGTACCATTTGCATCAGATTTAAACGAAGGAGGATCGTCATGAGCCTGTTCACCCCCACGGCCGCGTGGAAGCAAGAAGAACACGGGATGTTTGCCGATATGGTCGGCCGGTTTCTGGACGATGAACTGGTGCCGAACCTGGATCGCTGGAACGAGCAGGGTCTGGTTGATCGCGACATCTGGGACAAGGCCGGTGCGGCCGGGATCATGGGTGGCGCCATTGACGACGCCTATGGCGGATCGGGCGGGGGCATCGGGTTTGATGCGATCACGGCCTATGAGCAAGGCGCGCGCGGCGACAGTGGCTGGGGGTACTCGATCCAGTCGATCGTGATGCATTACTTTTCGTCCTTTGCCACGGAAGAACAAAAGCAGCGCTGGCTGCCTAAGCTGATCTCGGGCGAGATGGTGGCTGCGATTGCGATGACCGAACCGGGTACCGGGTCGGATCTGCAGGCGGTGCGCACGACGGCAGAGAAAGACGGAAATGTCTATCGTCTGAACGGATCGAAGACCTTTATCACCAATGGACACACGGCTGATCTGATTGTGGTTGTCGCCAAGACCGATAAATCCGCCGGGGCAGGCGGCACGTCTTTGATCGTGCTGGAAACGGACGGGGCCGAAGGGTTCCGACGCGGGCGCAACCTGAAGAAGCTGGGCATGAAGGCCAATGACACGGCCGAGCTGTTCTTTGAGGACGTCAAGGTGCCGATGACCAACCTGCTGGGGTCGGAAGAGGGGCAGGGGTTTTATCAGTTGATGAAACAGTTGCCCTGGGAGCGGCTTCTGATTGCCCTGACGGCGTTGGGTGTGATCGATTTCGCGATTGCCCAGACGGTGGCGTATACGCAGGAGCGCAAGGCGTTTGGCCAGCGGGTGATGGATTTCCAGAATACGCGATTCAAGCTGGCCGAGATGAAGACCAAGGCCGAGCTGTTGCGCAGTTTTGTCAACGATTGCATCGCGCGCCTGGAAAAGGGTGAGCTGGACGCGGCCACGGCGTCGATGGCGAAATACTGGGGGTCCGAGACACAGAACGAGGTCGTGCACGAGTGTCTGCAGCTGTTCGGCGGCTATGGGTACATGATGGAATACCCGATTGCCCGGCTTTATGCCGATAGTCGCGTGCAGATGATCTATGGTGGCACCAATGAGATCATGAAGGAATTGATCGCGCGTTCGATCGACGTTTAGCGGGGTCTCCCGCCCGGTATTGGCGCTGACGCGACAGCACCGGTTGGGCGTGGCAGCGCGCGTGCCGCGCGCTGCTGTCGGTCTTGGGCTCAGGCGGCGATATCTGTCGCGGGGCGTAGGCCGAGGATCTCGCGGGCCTGGGCCGTGGTGGCCACCGGACGGTCGTATTTGGCACAAAGGTCAGCCGCGCGCGCGATGAGTGCGGCGTTTGACGGGGCGAGGGTGGCGCGGTCAAGACGCATGTTGTCTTCCAACCCGGCGCGGGTGTGGCCGCCAGCTGCAATGGCCCATTCGTTGACAACGATCTGGTTGGCGCCGATGCCAGCGGCGCACCATTCGGCCTGCGGCGCGCGGGTTTGCATCAGGTGGACGTAGAAATCGAACACCGACCGGTCGCAGGGCATCGCGTTCTTCACCCCCATGACGAACTGCACATACAGCTTGCCGAACAGCCGCCCGTCTTCGCTGCGCTTGATGGCGTGCAGGATGTGGGACAGGTCGAAGGCTTCGATTTCGGGGGTGATTTCGTATTTGACCATTTCGTCCGATAACCAATCGATCAGATCCGGTGCGTTTTCATAGACCCGGGTCGGGAAGTTGTTCGACCCTACCGACAGCGACGCCATGTCAGGGCGCAGGGGCAGCATGCCCCCCCGGTCGCGCCCGGATCCTGATCTGCCGCCGGTCGAGAACTGGATGATCACGCCGGGGCAGTGTTTCAGCAGCCCTTCTTGCAGGGCTGCAAACTTGTCGGGGTCTGAACTTGGCGTGCCGTCATCGTTGCGCACGTGCGCGTGGATGATGCTGGCGCCGGCCTCGACCACGGCGTGGCTGCTTTCGATCTGTTCGGTGACCGTGATCGGGATAGCGGGGTTGTCTGCCTTGGTCGGGACGCTGCCGGTGATGGCGCAGCACAGGATACAGGGTTTCGACATGGGATCTCCTCCGGGATTACGCGCAGCATAACCGCAATGGCGTGTCCTTCAATCACTTGCCATCCCGGCGCGCTCGGGATTTGCTGCAGGGAAGAAGAGGAGACATGTCATGACGGACGGGTTGATCGATTGGGACGCGGCCTTTGAGAACGGGGCACATGTGCCAGGGTCACAGGATCTGGCCGGGATCTGGGCGGCACAGGCGGCCGCGTTTCGTCAGGCATCGCAGTGCGAGTTAGATCAGGCTTATGGACCCGGGGCGCGAAACCGGGTGGATCTGTTTTTGCCCGACGGCACGGCCCGTGGATGCGTCGTGTTTGTACATGGCGGGTATTGGCACAAGTTCGATAAATCATTCTGGTCTCATCTGGCTGCCGGGCCTTTGGCGCAGGGGTGGGCGGTGGCCATGCCGAGCTATACATTGGCCCCGGACGCGCGGATTTCCGAGATCACGCAAGACGTGGCGCAGGCCATTGCGTTCGTGGCTAAGAAGGTCGATGGGCCGCTGCGGTTGGCGGGACATTCGGCGGGCGGGCATCTGGTGACGCGGATGGTGTGCGCCAGCTCTGCGTTGCCGGATGATGTCGCCGGACGGGTGGAAAAAGTGGTTTCGATCAGCGGGGTGCACGATTTGCGTCCGCTGGTGCAAACGCGGATGAATGAGGAGTTGCGGTTGACCGAGGCGGAAGCCACCGCCGAAAGCCCTTATGTGGCCGGACCGGGGGCAAAGGTGCCGGTGACGTTCTGGGTGGGTGCCGGCGAGAGGCCTGAATTTTTGCGTCAGACGCGATTGATTGCCGAAGCATGGCAAGAGGCAGGGGCACCTGTGCGCGATGTCTATGAGCCGGGACGCAACCATTTTTCGGTGGTCGAAGGGCTGGGCGACCCTGACAGCGCGTTGGTGGCTGAGATCTTGGGATGAACGGTGCCGCTGTTGCCATTGGTTACATGGCTTTCTAGGGTGCGCGGGATGATGCCCCAGCCGGACAAAGAAATCTCATGAGCAAGACGATCCACATCCTGAACGGCCCCAACCTGAACCTTCTTGGGCGGCGCCAGCCCGAGATTTATGGCCACGACACGCTTGACGACGTGGCCGCGCGCTGTGCGGCGTTGGGATCAGAGCTTGGTCTGGCGACGCAGTTGTTTCAGTCGAACCACGAGGGCGAGATTGTCGATATGATCCACCGTGCGCGGGACGAAGCCGCAGGGATCATCATCAATCCGGCGGCGTATACGCATACCTCGGTCGCTATTCTGGATGCGTTGCACACGTTTGAGGGGCCGGTGCTGGAGGTGCATATTTCGAACGTGCATCAGCGCGAGGGCTTCCGTCATCATTCCTATGTGTCTTTGCGCGCCGATGGCGTGATCGCCGGGTTCGGGACCCAAGGGTATGAGCTGGCGTTGCGCCGGATGGCGACGTTGCTGGGCTGACCTGTCTGCACTGGCTGTGGGGAGGTGAGGATTGACTTGCAGGCAAATAGTAAGCACGCTTCTCATGTATGCATGGGAGGAACGGCACTATGGCTGAGACACTTGGAACCCTTGAGGATCTGCCGGAAGATTATCGGGCCGAGATGACAGCCGCCGGGGTCGCTCCGTTGTGGCCGATGATGCGCAACGTGTTGCCGCACGGTGCCCCGCAACCGGTGACACAGCCGGGCTATTGGAATTATGACGCCATCCGCCCCCTGCTGCACCGGGCCGGTGAGCTGACGCCGGTTGAAAAGGCCGAGCGCCGGGTTCTGGTGCTGTCTGATCCCGGGCGGGGGGCAGGGGCGATGCAGGCGACAGCCTCGATCTATCTTGGCTTGCAACTGTTGCTGCCGGGCGAAACCGCGCCCGCCCATGTGCACACGCCGTCGGCTGTGCGGATCGTTGTCGAAGGGCAGGGTGGCTATACCGTTGTTGACGGGGAAAAGCTGCCGATGGAAGAGGGCGATCTGGTTCTGACACCCGGCGGTGAATGGCACGACCATGGCCATGAGGGAACCGAACCGGTGATCTGGCTGGACGCTCTGGATCTGCCGGTGTTTGTGTATCTCGAAGGATCCTATGCCACCGAAGGCCCGCTTCAGGCACAGCGCAACCGGCCCGATGCTAGTCAGGTTGAATATCTGTCCTCGGGGCTGGCGCCCAGCCGCAAGTTGGGCGTTGGCACACGGCGCTATCCGATGATGCGCTATCCGTGGGGGCGCACCGAAGCGGCGTTGAACGAAATGGCGGCGTGGACGGACGGCGGCGTCGCGGAGCTGGACTATGTGAACCCGGAAACTGGGTCGGACATCCTGCCAACGATGGGCTTTACCGCGATGCGGATCGCAGCGGGGGCAACCGACAATCCGCCGCTCAGGTCGTCGTCTGCGGCATTTCATGTGATCCGGGGCCGGGGCACCGCGACGATCAATGGCGAAAGCCTGGCTTTCGGTCCAAAGGATACCTTCACCGCGCCGGTGTTTTCTGACATCACTCTGACAGCTGAGGATGACGCCTATATCGTGCGCATCCATGACCGTCCGTTGCAGGACAAACTTGGTTACTATGAGGAACGCGCGAAATGACCCAGTATCTGTTTGATCCCGCCCCGGTCTTTGGGTTGCCTGTAAACGGCGAAACGGCGGCCTATCCTGTAAACCGTGTGTTCTGCGTGGGGCGGAATTATGTCGCGCACGCTGCCGAAATGGGGGGCGAGGTGGATCGCGAAGCTCCGTGGTATTTCACCAAGGCCGCGCGCCATGCGCTGGCCAGTGGATCGACCGTGCCATTTCCGCCGGGCACCGAGAACTTTCACTATGAGATGGAATTGGGCTTTGCCATCGGCAAGCCGGTGTTCCGCGCAAGCACAGCCGAGGCTGCCGACGCGATCTATGGCTATTGCAGTGGTCTGGACATGACCCGGCGCGACCGTCAGCAGGATGGCAAGGACAACCGCCGCCCCTGGGATCTGGGTAAAGACGTTGAAAACTCGGCCGTTTTGTCACCGCTGACCAAGGCGGCTGACTTTGGCGAGGTAGCGGATCAGCGGATCCATCTAGAGGTCAACGGTGAGACCCGTCAGGATGCGACCCTGCGCGAGATGGTGTGGAGTTGCCCCGAGATCGTGGAGCATCTGTCCAGGTTCTACCATTTGCAGCCCGGTGATCTGATCCTGACGGGAACCCCTGCTGGGGTTGGCCCGGTCAAACCCGGCGACAAGATCACCGGGGGTATCGACGGGCTGGACCCGATCGCTCTGACCCTCTCCGATCCTGAATAACCTGAGGCCAGCTTGAACGCTGGCCTTACCGTTTTTTGGCTTCCCGTATCGATATGGTTATAGTACATAACTATTAAGGGAGGTATCGAATCTGTGGGTGCCATGCTGTGACAGGCGTGGCCATCCAAGTGCGTACGCCTCTGATCCAAAGGTCGAAACAAGGAGCGGTTGAGGCGATGAAAAAACCAGTTCAGGTGTACCCCGACAGGGTCGAAGCCCCGCATGTGTCTGATGCGACGCTGCGCGAATTTGCGGGCTATCACATGAAACGCGCGTTCAACGTCATTCAGGCCGATGTGAACCGGACGCTAAAGCCTTTTGAGCTGCGCATGGTGACGTTTTCGACGTTGACGCTGATCGTCGACAACCCCGGGTTGCGGCAGGCGCAGCTGGCCGATGCGCTGGCGGTTGAGCGTCCCAATCTTGTGGTCATTATTGATGAGTTGGAGCGCCGCGACCTGATCGTACGCAACCGGGTGCCGACAGATCGCAGAGCCTATGCGTTAAACGCGACGTTGACCGGACACCGGCTGCACGGGCAAGCCCTGGCTGCCGTGCGCGGGCACGAAGCCCGGATGTTCAGAGACCTGGACCAAGCGACAAAAGACGTTCTGATCAGCGTCATGGAAGGAATCCGGCAATATCCGGAGGGGAGCGAGACATGAAACGAACCACCAATTTCCGCCCACATTCGGTGCGGCGCGAAGACCGCGCCGACGGTACGATCCTGTTGCAATCTGCTTATGAGCTAAGCCCGTCTGTGCCACGCACCGGCGACTGGTTGCGCCGCTGGGCCGATGAGACGCCAGAGCGGGTATTTCTGGCCGAACGTAGCGGGGCCGGATGGCGTGAAGAAAGCTATGCCTCGGCGCTGCAGAAGGTGCGCAATTTGGCCGGTGCCCTGCTGGCGCGCGGGCTGAATGGCGATACGCCGATCCTGATCATGTCCGGCAATGGGATAGATCACGGATTGCTGGCTTTGGCGGGGCAATATGCGGGTATTCCGACGGTGCCGGTGGCCGAGCAGTATGCGTTGATCCACGGCGCGCATGGCCGTCTGCGCCACGCGATCGAGCTGATCCAGCCCGCGATGGCCTATGTCGTTGATGCGGATCAGTATGGAGAGGCGCTTGCGCTGGACGCATTGGACGGGATCGAGGTGGTCGCCAGCCGCACGCATGGCCGGGCGGGGGTGACAGCATTTGATGAGCTGTTGAACGGTGCGGGCGGACCCGCCGCAGATGCGGCGTTTGATGCGGTCACGCCGGATACGGTCGCCAAGATCCTAATGACCTCGGGGTCGACCTCGGCGCCCAAGGGCGTGCTGACGACGCATCGGATGCTCTGCACCAACCAGTCGATGATCACCGATTCACTGCCGTTTCTGAAGGATCGCCCGCCCGTTCTGGTGGACTGGCTGCCGTGGAATCATGTTTTTGGCGGGTCGCATAACTTCAATCTCGCTTTGGCCAATGGCGGGTCTCTGTATATTGATGATGGCAAGCCGGTGAAGGGTCTGTTTGATCGTACGGTCGAAAACCTGTCGATGAAGTCGAGCAGCATTTGCTTCAACGTCCCCGTCGGCTTTGCCATGCTGCTTGAGGCTATGCGCGCCGATCCCGCGTTTCGCGAGACGTTCTTTACGGATCTCGACATGATTTTCTACGCCGGAGCGTCGCTGCCGCAAGAGGTTTGGGGTGGGCTGGAAGCCATGGCGATGGAAGTCAAAGGCGAGGTGCCCCTGATGACATCGTCCTGGGGCCTGACTGAAACCGCGCCTGCCACGCTGATCCAGCAGGAACCGGCGGATCGGTCGGGCATTGTCGGTGTGCCGGTGCCAGGGGCCACGATCAAGCTAATCCCGGATGCAGACCAGCGGTGCGAGGTGCGGGTAAAGGGGCCGAACATCATGCCGGGGTATTTCCGCAATCCGGACAAGACCGCCGAGGCGTTTGATGATGAAGGGTTCTTTATCACGGGGGACGCAATGAAGTTTGTCGATCCTGATGACATGAACAAGGGCATGCGCTTTGACGGGAGAATATCTGAGGATTTCAAGCTGTTGACCGGTACATGGGTGCGTGCTGCGCAGCTCAGGCTGGATATGCTGGGGTGTCTTGCGCCTCTGGCCGCAGATCTGGTCATAACCGGGGCGGATCGCGACCAGATCGGGGTGATGATCTTCCCAAACATGGCGCAGTTGCAGGCTGAAGGATTTGGCACGGGCGAACAGGACGGAGCATTGAACGACAAGCTGTTGCTGGGTGAAATTCATCGTCGTCTGGCCGAGCGCGACCGAGAAATCAGCGGTAGCGCCAACCGGATTGCGCGCGCCATTGTTCTGTCAGAACCGCCGTCGATGGCCGATAGCGAGGTCACGGCCAAGGGGAACCTGAATTTCCGCAGTGTTCTGACTCGGCGCAAGGCGTTGCTGGACCGGCTTTATGACGACGCTGATCCGGCGGTTACGACGCTTTAGGAAACGGATTGTCGGAATAGGCGACGTGGGCCAGATACAGCCCGTGCGGTGGGCAAACCGGACCGCAGGCTGAGCGGCTTCGGGCTTCAAGCGCGGTCTGCACGTCTTCTGGTGACCACGATCCGGCGCCGACGCGTTCCAGTGTTCCGACAAAGCTGCGCACCTGATTGTGCAGGAACGACCGGGCGCGGACATGAAAATGGATTTCGGGGCCGGTAAAGCCGTCAACCTGCTCGATGCGCAGTTCGTCCAGTGTTTTGAGCGGGCTGCCGGCCTGACAGATCGTTGACCGGAACGTTGTGAAATCGTGGTGTCCGATCAACAGGTCTGCGCCCGCCTGCATCGCGGCGACGTCCAGGTTATGACCAACTTGCCAGACCAGCCCGTTGTCGTGGGTCGCGGGGGCGCGACGCATCAAAATGCGGAACAGATAGTGCCGTTCAAGTGCGGAAAACCGGGCGTGCCAATCGGCGGCCACCTGCGCGCAGCCCACGATGGCGATGGGCTGGGGTTTGAGGTGATAGTTCAGCGCCTCGGACAGACGGAAGGGATTCCAGTTTTTGGTCAGATCGCAATGCGCGACCTGGCCAAGGCCATGCACGCCCGCATCGGTGCGCCCGGCGGCGGCAATTTTATGCGGCCCGGGTTCCAGCCGCGACAGGGCGTCTTCAATCGCGCCCTGCACCGAGGGGTGGTCTTTTTGGCGCTGCCACCCGACATAGGGGGCGCCATGGTATTCGACTTTCAGGGCAAAACGCGGCATGGCGCGCTGTTACAACGCACGTTCGGTTTGGGCAAGTCCTGCTTGGCGCGGGCTGAGACTGTGCTTATCTTGGCGGGAACGAACGGGGCAGGACAGCGCATTGGTCATTTCATCACTGGCAGACGGGATCTTGCGCAGCGCCGAAGGCGTCGGCGACCGAATTTCCGAAGCGTTCTTTGAACCTGTCATCCGGCTGGGGGTTACTGGCCTTGCACGGGCAGGCAAGACCGTGTTCATTACGTCGCTGGTCGCGAACCTGCTGGATCGGGGGCGGATGCCGGGTTTGGCAGCGGTGCCCGAGGGGCGGATTGATGCCGCGTTTCTGCAACCACAGCCAGACGACACCATCGCGCGGTTCGATTATGAAACCCACTATGGCAATCTGACCTCGCAAACGCCGGAATGGCCCGACAGCACACGGGCGATTTCGGAGCTGCGTCTGTCGCTGCGGGTCCGTCCATCGGGGTTGCTGGCAGGGTTGCAGGGGCCGCGTACCATCCATCTGGATATTGTCGATTACCCCGGTGAGTGGCTGCTGGATCTGGCGTTGCTGGATAAAACTTATGATCAGTGGGCGTCCGACACCCTGTCCTGGCTGGACAAACGGGCCAGCGCGCAAGGGTATATTGAGCGCGCCCGTGCCGTTGATCCGACCGCCCGTCATGACGAACCGCTGGCGCAGGATCTGGCCAAACGGTTTACGGCCTATCTGCAGATTGCGCGCAAAGAGGGGTATTATCGCTGCACGCCCGGACGGTTCCTGTTGCCGGGTGATCTGGCGGGCTCACCCGTGTTGACCTTTGCGCCGATCCCATTTGTCGAATCGTCGCGTCGCGGCAGCCTCCATCGTGAGATGGAGCGCCGGTACGAAGCCTATAAATCAAAGGTGGTGAATCCGTTCTTTCGCGATCATTTCTCGCGCATTGACCGGCAGGTGGTGTTGGTGGACGCTTTGGGGGCGATCCATTCTGGCCCGCAAGCGGTTGAAGATCTGCGCCGGGCCATGGCCGAAATTCTTGGGGCGTTCCGTCCCGGGCGCAATGCGTTCCTGTCCCAGCTTCTGGGGCGCAAGCGGGTTGAGAAAATCCTGTTTGCCGCAACCAAGGCCGATCATCTACACCATCTGCAGCATCCCCGGCTGACCGCGATCATGGAGGCGCTGATCCGGGATGCCCGCGACCGGGCGCAATTTGCCGGGGCCGATACCACCGCCTTGTCGCTGGCTGCCCTGCGGGCCACCACCGAAGAAATGCACAGTCATGATGGCCGCGAACTGCCTTGTGTGCGTGGGCGGTTGCTGGACAGTGGCAAGGACGCCGCGTTTTACCCCGGTGAACTGCCCGAGGACCCGACGCAATTGCTGGGGCCGGCACGCGAGGGCGCGACAAGTTGGTTGGACGCCGATTATCAGGTCATGCGCTTTGCTCCGGCGCAGTTGACGCTAAGCCCTGGGGTTGGCCCGCCGCATATCCGGCTGGACCGGGCCGCGCAGTTTTTGATTGGGGATCGTTTGTGATGGCCAATGTGCGACCAGCAAGATCCACGGATGCGGGCAGTTTGGGGGACATTCTGTACGATTTTCAGCGCGATACCGAATGGATGCCGGATCTTTACACAGGGGCCGAAACGATCGCCTTCTGCGGCACGATGATCGAACGCGGCTGGGTGACCGTGGCCGAAGTTGATGATCAGATCGCCGGGTTTCTGGCCCGTGACGGGGAAGAAATTGTTGCGCTGTATCTGTCGCCGGACATCGGGCGGCGCGGCGTCGGGCGGCAGTTGCTGAACGCAGCCAAGCAAGCGGTCAAGCGGCTGGAACTGCACACGTTTGAGGCCAATGAAGGGGCTCAGCGGTTCTATTTGCGTCAGGGTTTCGTGGAAAAGGCACGCGGTGACGGGTCGGACAACGAAGAAAACCTGCCCGACATTACTTATGTCTGGACGCAGGAGGAGGCCGAAAAATGACCCAAGGCCCGATGTTGTTCGATCTTGAAGATAAAAGCGACACGCCGGCACCGAACGTCGCTGACGCGCCGCCGGTTCCGGATTTGACAGTCCCGGCGCCCGATGGGGCCGCGATGCAAGCAGCGGCCAAAATCGCGTCGGCCCGCCCGTCGCGCCTGACGCGGTGGTTCTGGGGGCTGGCCGGGGCGGTTGTGGGGGCCATGATTTCGGTTGCGGCCTGGGATTTTGCCGCACGTCTGATGGAACGCGCGCCGATTTTGGGCTGGGCGGTGACCGGTCTTGTCGCGGCGTTTGTGGTGGTTCTGTTGCTGATCGCCTTGCGTGAAATCGCAGCCCTTGGGCGTTTGCGGCGCATCGATGGTCTGCATCGCGCCGCGGACACGGCGTTGGCCGAGGCAGATCTGGCCAAGGCCAAAGCTGTCGCCGACCGCCTGATGGCGCTGTATCAGGGGCGCGAAGAAACCCGCTGGGGTCGCGAGCGGCTGAAAGAGCGTCTGGACGATCAATTCGACGCCTCGGCCGTTCTGGCGCTTGCCGAAGATGAATTGCTTGCTCCGCTGGACGCCGCTGCCCGGGCCGAGGTCGAAGCTGCGGCGCGGCAGGTTGCGACGGTCACCGCGCTGGTGCCGTTGGCATTGGCGGATGTCGCAACCGCGCTGACCTCAAGCCTTCGGATGATCCGCAAGGTGGCCGAGATTTACGGTGGGCGGTCAGGCACCATTGGCAGTTGGCGGCTGACGCGGGCTGTGTTTTCGCATCTTGTGGCCACTGGGGCCGTTGCGGTGGGCGACGATCTGCTGGAACCGATCCTTGGCGGATCGATCCTGAGCAAACTGTCGCGCCGGTTTGGCGAAGGTCTGGTCAACGGCGCGCTCAGCGCCCGGGTGGGTGTCGCCGCGATGGAGGTTTGTCGCCCGCTGCCGTTTTCGCCCCGCCACAGGCCATCGATCCGGTCGATCATAAAACGCGCTCTGACAGGTCTGGTTGCGCGTTAGGTCTGGCCTGCTGTCTGTGCTAGGTTGCGTGGCGCAAACAAGGGGCAGGCACATGGCAACGCAATCGGTGGAAGAGCATTACTCCCAAGGGGGGCTTCTGGATCGCATCCGTACCGGTCTGGCCGCGCTGGGCGCGACCGAACCGCTTGAGATCGACCTGCTGGCCCCGGTTGACGAATTCCACATCGGCGGGCGTCTGGCCACCGAGCCGTTGATTGCGGCGCTTGATCTGGGCCCGGCCAGCAAGGTGATCGATCTGGGCTGCGGTTTGGGTGGGCCCGCCCGATTTACGGCCCACGCCACCGGGGCGCAGGTGACGGGCATCGATCTGACACCGGAGTTTGTCGACACAGGCACAGCGCTGACGGCAATGGCCGGGTTGAGCGACAAGGTGACGCTGACACAGGGCAGCATTCTGGATCTGCCGTTCAACGCCGCCAGCTTTGACGCGGCCTATATGATCCATGTCGGTATGAACATTGCCGACAAGGCGCGACTTATCAGCGAAACCCGGCGTGTGTTGCGCCCCGGTGGGCGGTTTGCGATCTATGACGTGATGCTGACCAGCGACGAACCGCTTGAGTACCCGCTGCCATGGGCCAGCGCGCCGGATCAGAACGCGATCTCGGCACCGGGGGCGTATCGAGCTGAACTGACCGCTGCCGGATTTCAGCCGATTTCGGAAACCGACCGTACAGATTTTGCGAAGGATTTCTTTGCGCGTGTGGCTGCCAGCCAGGCCGCGGCCGCTGGGCCTCCACCGCTTGGGCTACATCTGGTGATGGGCGCAAATACGGCGGCCAAAGTCGGCAACATGGTCGCCAACATCAGGGCAGACCGGATCGCCCCGGTGGAAATGATCTGGCAAAAGCCATTCTCTTGATCTTTCGCAAGGGCGCAGCCGTTAATCAGCGCTAATCTGGCAATCAGCTAGCCAGGGAGCGCGCCATGCATGATCATAGTCATGAACCCGAAGCAATCCGGGACCGCATCAGCGACCCGTCGGGCCGCGGGGTTCTGCGCGATGTGGTTTACGGCGCGATTGATGGCTCGGTCACCACCTTTGCCATTGTCGCAGGTGTCGCGGGGGCCGGGTTGTCACCGTTTATCATCGTGGCGCTGGGCATTGCCAATGTCCTGGCTGACGGATTTTCAATGGCGGCGGGCAATTACTCGGGCACCAAGGCCGAAGTCGACAACGTCAAGCGCATCCGCGCTATCGAAGAGCGCCATATCCGCAAGTTTCCCGATGGCGAACGGCTGGAGGTCCGCGAGATCCTCGCTCAAAAAGGCCTGTCGGGCGGCGTGTTGGAGGAAGCGACGGACGACATCATCAAGAACAAGGAAAACTGGATTGCACTGATGCTGGAAGGGGAATACGGGCTTGGCGGTGTCGATCCCCACCCGATGCGGGCGGCCATCGCCACGTTCATTGCCTTTCTCATTGCGGGCATGGTCCCGCTGTTGCCGTTCATTTTCGGGGTGCCAAACGCTTTTGTTGTTTCGGCCTGGATGACCATGGCCGTTTTTTTCGCCATAGGCGCATTCAAAAGCCGCTGGTCACTGGCCCCGTGGTGGCGATCCGGGTTGGAAACCTTCCTGATTGGAGGCGTCGCAGCCGGGATCGCCTATTTTGTCGGGACGTTGTTCAGTGTCTAAACGTCGTCTTGAAAGACACTATTGTAGCGAAACTTGCGGTGGATAACCGTAAATATCTTTGGTTTTATCGCGTTGGCTGGCCTGCGCTTGTGTGAGCGCAATGCCGACGACTCCAGTAAAAAGCAGAGCGCTGGCGGTTTCACCGGAATAAGACAGTTGAGTCAGGTTGGTAACTTTGACGGTTTTTTCAATTTCCCGCTCCCCGTCAATGCACTTGATCATGACTGGCGGAGTGCTTTGTCCATAGGTTGGCAAGTTTAGCTTGGCGGGCGTGGTTATGGTTGCCGTAAAAGTGTCACTGGACAATGCGCAGGGCAGGTTTGTGTTTCGCGCGTTGGCGTCGTTGTTGTCCGGCGACGAAATGGTAAAGGTTGTGGGGTACGCGACCATATTGGAATAGGTTTTCCCCTTATTCGTTAGCTCGACTTCTTTTGACAATTCAAACGACTCGCGCGATTGATGCGGATCTCCGTTTTCCGTAGTGTCACAGGATGCAAGCGCGGCTGCAGTGATTATTAGGGGAGTCCAGATCTTAGTTTTCATTTTTTCGTTTTACCCGCAAAGATTTAGTTCGTGTTGTTTTTAATATTGCTAAGCGGGTTTTGAAAAGTTGCGAATTAAGAACAGCGAATTGATCTGCTTGCAACTGGGGAGGCGTTGCCGCTTTACCCTGCGGCCAGCCGGGCCTATAAGGCGCCGCATGAGACATCTGTGCCTCATCATCATTCGAATTACGCTCCCGGCGCTCTGAAACATGAGACGCCGGGCAAAGGTGTTTGAGCCCTCGCACCGACCGCAGCCTTTCCCCGACACGACATTCGAAGGACGCCACATATGTGTGCCGACACGCCTGAATACAAAGACACGCTGAACCTGCCCAAGACCGACTTCCCGATGCGGGCCGGATTGCCGAAACGTGAACCTGCCTGGTTGGAGCGTTGGGAAAAGATCGGCATCTATGACCGCCTGCGGGAAAAACAGGACCGGACGCCGTTCACGCTGCATGACGGACCGCCCTATGCCAACGGGCACCTGCATATCGGTCATGCGCTGAACAAGACGATCAAGGACATGATCGTGCGCTCGCACCAGATGATGGGGCATGACGCACGCTATGTTCCCGGCTGGGATTGCCACGGTCTGCCCATCGAATGGAAGATCGAGGAACAGTACCGCAAGAAGGGCAAGAACAAGGACGATGTGCCGATCATCGATTTCCGTCAAGAATGCCGGAAGTTCGCTGATGGCTGGGTCGATATCCAGCGCGACGAATTCAAGCGTCTGGGTATCACCGGCAATTGGGAAGATCCGTATCTGACCATGGATTTTCACGCCGAGCGCGTGATCGCCGAAGAATTCATGAAGTTCCTGATGAACGGCACGCTGTATCAGGGGTCAAAACCCGTGATGTGGTCGCCCATCGAGCAGACGGCGTTGGCCGAAGCCGAGGTCGAGTATCACGACAAGGAGAGCTTTACCGTCTGGGTGAAGTTCAAGGTCGTAAACACCGGCGACGCGACACTGGATGATGCTTATGTCGTGATCTGGACCACGACGCCGTGGACCATGCCATCGAACAAGGCGGTCGTGTATGGCGAAGAGATCTCGTACGGGCTGTATGAAATCACAGGTCGGCCCGAAGAATGCTGGGCCCGGATTGGTGAGCGTTATATTCTGGCTGATAATCTGGCTTCGGATGTTTTGGGGCGCGCGCGTCTAAATGACGATATGTATCGTCGTTTGTGCGATGTCAGTCAGGACGATCTGGCCAAGATCCAGCTGACCCACCCGCTGGCCGGGGCCGAAGGCGGCAATGGCGAATGGGATGATATCCGCGATTTCCGTGCGGCTGACTTTGTCACCGATACCGAAGGCACCGGGTTTGTCCACTGTGCCCCATCACACGGGATGGAGGAATTTGAACTCTACCGTGATCTGGGCATGCTGGAGCAGGTGATCACCTATAATGTCATGGATGACGGTGGGTTCCGCGCGGATCTGCCGTTCTTTGGCGGCACCTATATCCTCAACCGTAAGGGTGGCGAAGGCAATGCCAACAAGGCGGTCATCGACAAACTGATCGAAGTTGGCGGGCTGCTGGCGCGTGGCAAGATCAAGCATTCTTACCCGCATTCGTGGCGCTCAAAGGCGCCGGTGATCTATCGTAATACGCCGCAATGGTTTGCCGCCATCGACCGCAATATCGCGGACGGACAAGGCACCTATGGTGATACGATCCGCGAGCGGGCTTTGACCTCGATCGACCAACTGGTCAAGTTCACGCCGCAGACAGGGCGCAATCGTCTGTATTCGATGATCGAAACCCGGCCTGACTGGGTGTTGTCGCGCCAGCGGGCGTGGGGTGTGCCTTTGACGTGCTTCACCCGCAAGGGTCTGTTGCCGACCGATCCTGCGTTCTTGCTGCGCGACGACGCCGTCAATGCGCGTATTGCCGAGGCATTCGAGGCTGAAGGCGCGGATTGTTGGTACGAGGAGGGTGCGAAAGCGCGGTTCCTTGGCAGTGATTACAACGCAGACGACTGGGAGCAGGTGTTTGACGTGCTGGACGTGTGGTTTGACTCCGGATCGACCCACGCCTTTGTGCTGCGTGACCGGGAAGACGGCACTGCGGACGGTATTGCCGATGTCTATATGGAGGGCACCGATCAGCACCGCGGGTGGTTCCATTCATCGATGCTGCAGGCTTGCGGAACCTTGGGCCGCGCGCCCTATCGCAATGTGGTGACACATGGTTTCACGCTGGACGAGAAGGGCAACAAGATGTCCAAATCGCTTGGCAACACCATCGTGCCGGAGGCGGTTATCAAGCAGTACGGGGCTGATATTCTGCGTCTTTGGGTGGCCCAGACCGATTACATGGCCGACCAGCGGATCGGACCGGAGATCCTGAAAGGGGTTGCCGACAGCTATCGCCGCCTGCGCAATACGATGCGGTTCATGCTGGGGTCGCTGAATGATTTCAGCGAGGCCGACGTGGTTGCGCCCGAAGAAATGCCGCCATTGGAGCGTTGGGTGCTGGGTCGCGTGGCCGAACTGGATGAAGTCGTGCGCGACGGCTATGCAACCTTCGATTTTCAGGGCGTGTTCAGTGCGGTGTTCAACTTTGCCACCGTCGATCTGTCAGCCTTCTATTTCGATATCCGCAAGGACGTTCTGTACTGTGATGGCGATACTTTGCGCCGCAAAAGTGCGCGGACGGTGCTGGACATCCTGTTCCATCGTCTGACTACGTGGCTTGCCCCGATCTTGGTCTTTACCATGGAGGAAGTCTGGTTGGAGCGGTATCCGGGGGACGAAAACTCGGTCCATTTGGTCGACTTCCCCGATACGCCTGCCACGTGGCTGGATGCTGATCTGATGGAGACCGTGGCCCGCGTGCGCCGTGTGCGGCGGGTGGTGACGGCGGCACTGGAAATCCAGCGTACCGACAAAGTGATCGGATCCAGTCTGGAAGCGGCCCCTGTGGTGCATGTCGAAGATGCCGAGGTTTTGGCGTTGCTGCGTACCCTCGACATGGACGATATGTGCATCACGTCGGGCTTGCGCCTGACCGGTGACCCGGCGCCTGCCGAAGCCTTTCGTTTGCCCGAAATCGAGGGGGTCGGCGTGGTGTTTGAACGCGCCGAGGGCGAAAAGTGCCAGCGGTGTTGGAAGATCCTGCCGGATGTCGGACGTCATTCTCATCCGGGTGTCTGCGGACGCTGTGACGAGGCGTTGGCATAACCCGTCTGTCCTGTTTAGCCAAAACCAAAACGCGCGACCCGAAAGGGCCGCGCGTTTTCTGTTTCATGGTTTTCTATCAGGCGAAGATGAAGTCGGACGCGTCCAGCTGGCTGCCGTTGATGCCCAGAAGCATAATGCTGTCGCCGTCGTCCAGATCAATCATCGTGCGCAGACCGGACGATGTGATGTCACCCGCAATGTCAGCAAAGCTGTCGATTCCAGCGTAACCTGACAGGTCGATCATGTCGTGGCCGTCACGGAAGCCCACAACGCGGTCGTTACCGTCACCCGAGTTGAACACAAACACATCGTTGCCGCCGCCGGATACGATCAGGTCATTGCCTGTGCCGCCTTCAACAATGTCGTCACCGGTGTTGTCATAAAGCTGGTCGTTGCCAGCGCCGCCCTGGATCATGTCATTGTCCTGACCGCCAAAGATATCGTCGCGGCCTACGCCGCCGATCAGAACGTCTGCTCCGGCCCCACCTACGATGTAATCGTTTCCAGCGCCGCCAATTGCGACGTCATCACCGTATCCGGCCTTGATTTCGTCATTGCCGCCTTTGCCATTGATGAAGTCATTGCCGTCTTTGGTCTTGATCGACTCGGCGCTGTTTGCTCCGATAACGAAATCAGTGTCCGGGGCGGTGAGGATCGACGAGACTGCAACAGGCAACAGAACGCCGTCCAGAACGTGGATCACGCCGTTGGTTGCTCCGATATCCGTGGCAATGATGCCCGGGTTGGGCAATCCGCCGTCACCATCGATCAGGCTGGCTGGCATGGTGTCGAAGTCGGTGACCAGATCGACGCCCAGCAGCGTCGGAACTGCGGCACCGTCGCCCAGCATCACAACGTCATCCAGTTCGAAGACGCCGGGGGTGACGTGATAGGTGAGGATGTCCGTCAAAAGTTGCGACGCGTCGCCCTGACCCAGAAGTGTCAGCGTGTCGGCCAGAAACCGGACGATTGCGGCTTCACTGGAAGGGGCGATGTTGCCAGTGACCGAGGCAACCGTCGTTGCAAGCCCCATAAATGCGCTGTCCGCCGGGGCGAATACCGTCAGGTCCGGCACTGTATCCAGCGCCGCAACCAGACCAATGCCCGCAAACGGTGTTTCTGCAATCGCGTCCGCTGTGATCAGCAAGTCGCGCAGGATGTCGAAATCTCCGCCGTTGCTGTCATAACCGCTTGCACCACTTATACTCAGAACTGTTCCGGTAATGCTTTCCATGCCAATTTCCTCCTCATCGTATTGGCCAAATGACGATTGGCACTAAGGCGTTGGACCCGTGGCGCGTGTGTCAAAGTATGATGGTTACGGGGCCGGGTCGGTTTGAGATCACCAAACCCCGTGTCACAAAAACGCGACTTTTCGTTATATGCGCGTTAGCGGCAGGTGGACGGCCAGGATATCGACGCCTTCCCGGGGTCCGGGCGCTTGCGGAAAAAACAAAACGGCAAGAACCGGGTTGCGTGATCTGGCTGGTCGCGTCAGCATGCCTGCATGGCGACAGTAATAGTACATACGCAGTTCGGAGATTTGGCGATTTCGGACGAAGAAGGGGCCATCGTCCGGGTGGATTGGGGCAATCGACCTGACGGCGCGGTGACGCCGCTTTTGCAAGAGGCAGCGGATCAGATGAGGGCCTATGACGCCGGCCAGCTTGAGCAATTCGATCTTCCGATCCGGATCAAAGGCTCGCCGTTTCAGCAAGCGGTTTGCGAAGTCATGCAGGCCATTCCGTTCGGGTACACGCGCACCTATGGTGAGATCGCGAAAGAGCTGGGGCATCCGGCGCAGGCGGTAGGTCAGGCCTGTGGCGGCAATCCTGTGCCAGTGATCATTCCCTGCCACCGCGTGATGGGGGCCAAAGGGCTGACCGGGTTCTCTGGCGCGGGGGGCGTTGAAACCAAGGTTGCTCTGCTACGTCATGAAGGCGCTGGGGGTTTTCTGATCTGACGGGCCGCCGTTAGGGAAAACCGATTGCAATCCGGGGCGCGGCGGATAACCCTATGGAACCTGAAAGAACAAGGACGAGACCAGATGAGCACGCAGGACCGCGCCGCCCTGAAAAAAGCCGTACATGACAAGATGCTGTCGCTGGAAGAGGCCGAACTGGCCGCCGCGCAGGCCCATTATGAGGCGTTCCTGAAGGAATCTCGCCTGGACGACCGTGAGGTCCATGACAAGGACGATATGGTCGGTGCCCGCGAGAATGCCGATCTGGCCGCCGCATTCGACCACCCGGTGCAAGCCCATCACGCCAAGATTGACGTGATCGAAAACCTCGATTTTTCGCTGACAGATACCGTACGTCCCGGCGCCATGGTGGTGTTTCAGGACCGCAGTTTCATCATTGCCGTCTCGACAACCCGCTTTGACGTCGATGGGGTGACTTACATGGGGATCTCGACCGGAAGCCCGATCTATAAGGCGATGACGGGTTTGAAGGCCGGCGATGTCTTTGACTTCAACGGTAAGGAATACGACATTCAGGACGTTCTTTAGGCGTCAGGCTTTGCGTTCCGGGATCACCTGCTGGGCGATCCCGGCAAACACCAGATAGATGCTGGTCACGACCAGCCCCCAATGGGCCCAGCTTTCCGGATGGAAGTCCACCCAAGCTGCCCAGCCTGCAAAAAACGTCCAGGCCAGCGCCATCGGCAATGTGACCGAGCGCCAGCGTTTTGTCCGTACCGGGTGAACGAATTTCAACGGCAGGAACATGGCAATGGCCAGCGCCGTGACCAATGTCAGAGAAACCCAGAAACTGGGTTCAAGCGCAAAGATCACGATGACCAGCATGTTCCAACATCCGGGGAATCCTGAAAAGGAATTGTCCTTTGTTTTCATCCGCGTGTCGGCAAAATACATCGCACTTGCAAAAGTGATCACGATGATGGCCGCCCAACCGGTCCAGCCATCCATCAATCCGGATTTGAACAACGCAAAGGCCGGGATAAAGACATAAGTGATGTAGTCGATGATCATGTCCAGCAGGACACCATCGAATTCGGCGGCATACCGTTTGACGTGGTATCGGCGCGCCAGCGGGCCATCAATGCCATCGACGATAAAGGCCACGACCAGCCACAGGAACATGAGGCTCCAGTTCGCATCGGCGGCGGCCAGCATCGCCAGCATGGCGAAGACGGCACCGGTCGCGGTGAACAGGTGGACTGAGAGCGCGCGGATCTGAGGTGTCATAGGCATGTCATGCCGCATATCCCACCCAATGGCAAACCCGTCTTGACCGGAATAACCAATGCTCAGGCCTTTGGGTGGGCGTTGTTGTAGACCTCCATCAGGCGGGCGGTATCGACCGCCGTATAGGCCTGTGTGGTGGAGAGGGAGCTGTGACCCAAAAGCTCTTGAATGGCACGCAAGTCGCCGCCTGCTTCCAGCAAATGGGTTGCGAAGCTATGACGCATCGCGTGCGGGGTTGCGGTGGCGGGCAGCCCCAGCTGCATCCGCGCCCGTTGCATTGCGCCCTGGATCAGGCGGGCGTTCAAGGCACCACCGCGGACACCGCGAAACAACGGTCCGTCGGCCTCCAGCGGATGCGGGCAGAGCTTCAGATACGCGTCGACGCTTTCGCGGGCCGCATCCAGCACCGGTACGACGCGTTCTTTGTTGCCTTTGCCGATGATGCGCAGGACTTTCGGAAGCGGGGCGTCAGATCCCTTGAGGCCCAAGGCTTCGGAAATGCGCAATCCACAGCCATAAAGCAAGGTCACGACGGCCATGTCGCGCACAGCGACCCAGGGGGTTTCGGATTGCAGTTCAACCGTGTCGATCATGGCGCGGGCCGCATCCTGGGCCAATGGGCGGGGTAGCTTGTTGCGGAACTTCGGCGCGCGGGTCGACAATACGGCGGTGGGTTCAAAGCCTTCGCGTTCGGCCAGCCAGCGGTAGAAGCTTTTCACAGCCGATAACTTGCGGGCCAGGGATCGGGAACTTAGCCCTTCGCCGCGCAGCTGCGCCATCCACGCGCGCATGTCGCTGACCGAGATCTTTTGCAACGCACCAAGGCCTTGGGGCTGGCCGTGGTGCAGCGTCATGAAACTCAGAAACTCACCCACGTCGCCCCGATAGGCGATGATCGTGTTCTGAGAGGCATCAGACAGCGCCTTCTGGCCCTCCAGCCAGGTCTGGAGCGCATCGCGACAGGCCGGTGAGACCAGGCTCAAGACAGCCAGTGGCGCATCGAGCGTTCGAATACGCCAGCAAAGAAAGACAAGAGATCCGTGCCGTGTTGCGGTGTGAACTGGTGCGGATCTTCGGCGCCCAGAACCAGCAGGCCCGGAAGGCGGCCATTGCCGAAATCAAGCCTCAGGCAGGCTTCGGACCGGACCCAGCCAGCGGCTTGTCCGTAAATACGCGGGGAACCGGTCTGGATCTGGCGCAGTGTGACCTGGCGCGGTTCACCACCGCGACCTCCGGTCAAATAGGTGTCGATAAAGCCGGGCTCAGCCACGGTCAGAACACCATCAAGACGGGCAACCGCAGGGTCGCCTTCGTTCTGAACGGATTCAAGGACAAGAGTGACGGCGTCCACGCGCAGAATCTCGGCCACTTCACCGCCAAGATCGCGCAAAAAGATCTCAAACTCCATTGGGTCCATCATGCGCAGGATGGCGCGATGTACCAGATTGGTGCCGGACAGGTTTTCATACGCGGCGGCGATCACCGAACGGTGCGTGTCTTCCAGCCGGTCAAGCCGGGCCTCGAGCCGCTCCATGGCGATACCGCGCAAATCGACGATATTGCCGCCCATGGCGCGTTCGTTCGCGGCGATCAGCGACCGCATCAGCGCCTGGTCATCCAGGATCACATCCGGTGTTTCAATAATCGCCTGACGCATCGTGGCGTCGAGTTTTGGGCTGCTGCTCATTGAGGCCTCTGTTCTTTTGTGGCTGCTTTATAACATGTAAAACGGCAATTTCTGCCCCCAAAATACCGGGTTGAGCAGTTTTCTTCCCTCGGTTGTGCAGGTGGCGAGGGGCTCCCGCCAGCCGGGCTCCGATCAGAGATCGGGCTACGCCTGTTGGGCCGGGCCCTGCACGCGGTGCGTGCAGGGCGGATGTACATAGTTGATAAGGGCGCGGCAAACGAGAAACATCTTTATCGAGCGCCGACCGCAGCGCGCCGTTCGGCGCGCTGCCGGGCTCAAGCCCCTGGTCCGGTCTGGCAAAGCCTGGGCGGATCGGGGCGCGGGAGCCCCTTTGCGTTACAGGATTTTCTGACCAGTCTTGGCCCAGTCGGACAGGAAGGCGGCCAGGCCTTTGTCAGTCAGGGGGTGCGACGCCAGAGATTTGATGACGCCCGGAGGGGCGGTCATCACATCGGCACCAAGACGGGCGCATTCGGTGACGTGGTTCACCGTGCGGATCGAGGCTGCGAGGATCTGCGTGTCAAAACCGTAGTTGTCATAAATCACGCGGATGTCTTCTATCAGATCCATGCCGTCGATATTGATGTCGTCCAACCGACCGATAAAGGGCGAGATGAAGGTCGCGCCAGCTTTGGCGGCGATCAATGCTTGGTTGGCCGAGAAGCACAGGGTGACATTTACCATACGGCCTTCGCCGGACAGCACCTTGCAGGTTTTCAGGCCGTCCCATGTCAGCGGCACTTTCACCGCGATGTTCTCTGCAATCTCGGCCAGTTTGCGGCCTTCGGCGATCATGGCGTCGGCTTCGGTGGCGACAACCTCGGCCGAAACCGGACCATCAACGAGATCGCAGATCTCTTTGGTGACTTCCAGGATATCCCGGCCCGATTTCATGATCAATGACGGGTTGGTGGTTACGCCGTCAACCATGCCAAGGTCGTTTAGTTCGGCGATTGCATCGATCTCGGCGGTGTCTACGAAGAATTTCATGGCGGCAGTCCTTTGGTGGGTTGGCCTTGCGTCCCGTTCGCTTTACCTCATAGGAACCTGTGCGGGAAGCCCCGAAAAAGGGCAAATCGTTAGCGCAAACAGGCACATTTCTATGCGGGAGCAATTCTGGTGTCCGAGATCGGATATTTCGACGAAGGCGATCTGGTCGCAGTTCTGACCACACAGCCGCTTGACCGGACACTGGATTATCGTGCCCCTGAAGGCGGCTGTTTTCTGGGTGCTTTTGTTGAGGTGCCACTGGGACCGCGCAAGGTACTGGGCGTGGTCTGGGGGGCGGGCCGAGGCGATTTTGACCGCTCGAAAATCCGGTCTGTGTCGCGCGTGCTGGACGTTGCGCCGATGCGCGCCGAGATGCAGACCTTCCTGACCCGCGTCGCCGATTATACCCTGACACCTATGCCTGCAATCTTGCGGCTTGCGACCCGCGCGCCGGGTCTGGGCGATCCGCAATCCATGCGAAAAGTGTATCGCATGGGCGAAGAAGAGCCCAGCAAGATGACAGATGCGCGGCGGCGTGTACTGGGTGTTCTGGAAGAATTCGGCGGGCTGTCCTTCACCCTGAAAGAGCTTGCCGACACGGCGGGTGCGTCGTCTTCTGTGGTCAAGGGACTGGTCAAGCTGGGCGCGGTCCGCGAGGAAGACAGCCCCCGCGATCTGCCGTTTCCGTATTTGGACCCGGATCGTCCCGGCAAAGACTTGACCGATGAGCAAATGAAAGCCGCTGACCGGCTGCGCGCCGATCTGCGCAGCGGGCAATACGGCACCACGCTGCTGAAAGGCGTGACCGGGTCCGGAAAAACCGAGGTGTATCTTGAAGCGGTGGCCGAATGCCTGCGCATGGGGCGTCAGGCCCTCGTGCTGTTGCCCGAGATCGCGCTGACAGCGGAATTTCTGACCCGTGTCGAAGCCCGTTTCGGCGCCCGTCCGGCCGAGTGGCATTCGGGTGCGACCATGACCGAACGTCGACGGATCTGGCGGATGGTCGGACAGGGGGGGACGCAACTGGTGGTTGGCGCGCGGTCGGCCCTGTTCCTGCCGTACCGCGATCTGGGCTTGATCATTGTCGATGAAGAACATGACACCTCTTACAAGCAAGAGGATGGTGTTACCTATAACGCGCGCGACATGGCAGTTTTACGCGCCTCAATCTGCGGGGCTCGGGTGATTTTGGCCAGTGCGACACCGTCGCTGGAAAGCTGGGCCAATGCCGAAGCCGGGAAGTATGAGCGGCTGGATCTGACCGCCCGGTTCGGCGCGGCTGTCTTGCCAGAGATGAAAACCATCGACATGCGGTCCGAACAATTGCAGCCGGGGACGTGGATTTCACCGACGCTCAGGCGGGCCATTCAGGACCGGATGGACAAGGGCGAACAAGCGCTTTTGTTCATCAATCGACGCGGGTATGCGCCCGTAACGCTGTGCCGGGCCTGCGGGCAACAGATTGGCTGTGATCACTGCGACGCGCGCATGGTCGAGCATCGGTTTCTTAAAAGGTTGATGTGCCACCAGTGCGGCGAAACCAAACCGATGCCCGAGGCCTGCCCGTCTTGTGGTGTCGAGGGCAAGTTGGCCCCGGTTGGGCCGGGGATCGAGCGTATGGCGGAAGAGGCCACAGCGTTGTTTCCCGACGCGCGTATCGCCGCGCTCAGTTCGGATCTGTATGGCAGTGCACGCGCGCTGAAGGCCCGGATCGTTGAGATTGCAAATGGCGAAGCCGATATCATCATCGGCACACAACTGGTCGCAAAGGGACATAACTTTCCCTTGCTGACTTTGGTTGGGGTGATCGATGCGGATCTGGGCCTGCAAGGATCCGATTTGCGCGCGGCCGAGCGGACCTTCCAATTGATGCGCCAGGTTGCGGGCCGGGCAGGGCGGGCCGACAAGCCGGGTACGGCCCTGCTTCAGACATTTCAGCCCGACCATCCGGTAATCCGCGCCATCCTGTCTGGCGATGAAGAAGGGTTCTGGAAGGCCGAAGCGGCTGAAAGGCAGGCTGCAGGTGTGCCACCTTTTGGGCGCATGGCCGGGATCGTGATCTCCGGTCCCGATGTGGGCGCGGTGTTTGATTTGGCCAACGCGATGGCGCGCAATGATGGGCCGTTGCGCCAGATCGGTGCGCAGGTTTTTGGCCCCGCACCGGCGCCCATCGCCCGAATTCGCGGCCGCCATCGGGTTCGCCTGTTGATCAAAGCAGAAAAGGCGGCACCGATTCAGGCCGCAGTCGCAAAGTGGATTGCGCCGCTGCGGCTGAAAGGCGATTTGCGGGTGACCGTGGATATCGACCCGCAGAGCTTTTACTGACGATCAACCGTTCTGAAAGCGCAGGTTGTCCACTCTTTGATCCTGGCAATAGTTTTGCGCCATGGACACCGTCATGTTATCTCCGACGCGCTTTACGCTGACCGAGTATCCGGGTGAGGTGTTTGCGCCGGACGGTGCACTGAGAGAGAACTGGACGGCTTTGCGGCCTGGCCTGTTCACGGACGGGCCAACGGCTTTCCAGATGTAAATCCGCTGGGTTGCCCCGGCCCTTAGTTGGCGCTGGGCATAGTCGCCGATACCGCACCAATAGTCGGTTGCCCCTGTGCCATATCCGACTTCACTGACCACTTCGTAAACACCGTTTGACACAGGCAGAACTTCGTGCCGGTTCCATGCGCGCCATGACAGGGCTGCAGAGGGAACGAATACTGCAAGCGACAGGCACACTGCGGCGATTGATTTTACATTTGTCATTCGGGTCTCCACCGGCACGAAAGGTCACGACTTTTCTGCTAATTTATCTAGTGCGCGCGTGACGACTGACAAGGTGGTCAGGCTGTCACAGCTTCTCCGGGCTGATCGACGAGGAAATCGGTGACCATGGCGCCGATCCACATGAAGAACAGCGCGGCCCATGCTGTGCCGACAAAGATCGATCCCCCAGTTACGCCCGCGCCGATGGCGCACCCCCCGGCCAGCATGCCACCAAAGCCCATCAGGGCGGCGCCAATCATGGCTTTGCGCATGGTGACCGGGCCGTCGAAGGCTTGGAATTTCATCTCGCCGGCAAGGCTGGCGGCGATCATGGCACCGATGAACACGCCGGGGACAAGACCCACGTCGAATTCAAGAATGGCGTTTCGATCAAGAAAGAACATCAATGTATGCGCCGACGGGCCGGTGAAGGTGGCGCTTTCGATCTGGACCGGGTCGAAAGCGACCATCGACAGGGAATAGGTTAGGACCCAGCCCAACGCGACTGCGAACCCGACGCCCGAGGCAAAGATCAGTCGTGACGCGCCGATCTGATTTCGCTTTGACAGGATCAGGGCAAGAACCGCGATCGACAGGCCAAGGATCAAACCTGCGTATTGAGGAAGGCCGACCGTGGCGAGCAGATCCATATTGCGCCCGCCTTCGGTGATCCACATGGAGGCGATGCCATCGCGCATGGGCGACAGGATGCCAGACAGGCTCATCTGTGCCACAACGGCAAAGATCAGGCCGGACACGACAGACCGCAGGTTGCCAGTGGCGGCCAGCACCAAAAGCCGCCCGGAACACCCGCGCGCCAGAACCATGCCAGCCCCGAACATCAACCCGCCGACCACGGCGCCGGACCAACTGCCGGGAACGGCCATCATGCGCGCATCCGCGCTTTCCATCAGCCCAAGAAGCTGTGCGCCCTGCACCCAGACCAGCGCGGTTGAAAAGGTCAACAACCAGACCGAGACCTTGTCGCCCATCTGGCCGCGCGCGAATTCGACCGTAGCGGCGCGCAGGCAAAACCGTGACCGTTGAGCGGCTATTCCGAACACGATGCCGGTGATCAGACCGAACAAAGCTGCTGTCGGAGACTCTCCTATGCGTTCGACAATGCCAACCAGATCCATAGCGCTCTCCATCCATTCACGCATCGCGATATATGATTCGCGGCGTCGGTCTGCATTGATGCAGATCAGGTGTGCGGGCCGCTGTTTGCCCTCGCCAACAACGTTTAACAAGCGTATGACCGGCGTATGGCCCGCATTATCCCCCTGTCCGAGGCACGTACGCTGCCGCTTTGGCGCCGTCCGACAGCCTTGTTGTTCCTGATGGCTGTGGCCATGCCGATCGCGTTTGCGACCTGGTCAGTGCTTTTGAACAATTTCGTCATCGAGGTCGCCGATTTCGACGGCAGCGACATCGGCTGGCTGCACACTGTGCGTGAGATTCCGGGGTTCTTTGCCGTTGGCGTGATCGCGATCATCATGTTTATGCGCGAACAGGTTTTGGGGTTGGTGTCCCTTGTTTTGCTGGGTGTGGCCACGGCGGTGACAGCGTGGTTTCCGTCGCTGGGCGGAATCCTGACGATCACGATGCTCAGTTCGATCGGGTTTCATTATTACGAAACGGTGAACCAGTCGTTGCAACTGCAATGGCTGCCCAAGGACAGGGCTCCGCGTGTGTTGGGGTATCTTCTGGCGGCAGGGTCGGCGGCCACATTGTTGGCCTACGGGCTGATTGTGCTGCTGTGGAATCAATTCGGTCTGACCTATAATGTCGTCTATATGGTGGCTGGCGGCGCGACGGTGGTTTTGGCGGTGTTCGCCTATTTCGCCTATCCGCAGTTCGAAGGCGAACATGTGCAGGTCAAGAAGATGATCCTGCGTCGCCGCTACTGGCTGTATTATGCACTGCAGTTCATGTCGGGCGCCCGGCGTCAGATCTTTGTCGTCTTTGCCGCCTTCATGATGGTCGAACGGTTTGGCTATGATGTGCATGAGATCGCATCACTGTATCTGATTACGCTTGTGGCCAATATGGTGTTCGCGCCTTTTGTCGGGCGCGCTGTGGGAAGATTTGGGGAGCGTAATGCTCTGGTGTTCGAGTATGTCGGGCTGATGATCGTGTTCCTTGCCTATGGCGGGATCTATTATTTCGGGTGGGGCGTGGTGCTGGCGGCAACGCTGTACATCATCGATCATCTGTTCTTTGCACTGGCATTGGCGCTGAAGACTTATTTTCAGAAGATAGCTGATCCGAAGGATATTGCCCCGACCGCTGCCGTTGCATTTACGATCAACCACATCGCCGCCGTGTTTCTGCCGGCCGGGCTGGGATACCTTTGGCTGGTCTCGCCGGGCGCCGTGTTCGCATTGGCGTCGGCAATGGCCGGAATCTCGCTTGTGTTGGCGTTGTTGATCCCGCGCCATCCTGAGCCGGGGAATGAAACTGTGTTGCGCCGCTTTGCGTCGCCGGCACCGGCAGAATGACCGCGATGGTCCGGGATGGCTGAAAAGGGGCGTTTCCTGACCGGATCGACCATGGGTCATGTAATCCGCATGACCATGACCGGCGCGGTCGGGATTACCTTTGTATTCATCGTTGACGCGGCCAACCTGTTCTGGATCTCGCTTCTGGGCGATCCGCGCCTGATGGCGTCGATCGGGTTTTCATTCGCGGTGCAGTTCTTGTCAGTCTCGGTTGGAATCGGGTTGATGATTGCTTCGACTGCATTGATCGCGCGCAGCATCGGCGAAGGGGATCGCGAAAAGGCGCGGCGACAGGCGACAAGTGCGGCAATCATTGCGGCGGTCGTTCAGGCCATTGTTGCGACCCTGATCGTCTGGTTCAGGCATGATATTTTGCGCGTTGCGGGCGCAGAGGGCGAAACAGCTGATCTGGCGGCCCGTTACCTGATGATGTCAGTGCCGTCGCTGCCGATCATGGCCGTGTCGATGATCGCAAACGGATCCTTGCGCGCGCTTGGCGATGGCAAACGGTCGATGTTTGTCACACTCACGTCGGGCGGCATCACCATGATTGTTGATCCATTCCTGATCTATGGGCTGGCCATGGGGCTGGATGGAGCCGCGCTGGGGCTGGTGCTGTCGCGGTTCATCATGCTGGGTATGGCGTTGCGCTTTGCGATTGGCACCCATGACATTCTTGCGGTGCCGCGTTTGGCCGATATTGCTGAAACGCTGCGTCCGTACCTGATCATCGCGGTTCCTGCCATTCTGACCCAGCTGGCCACGCCGGTGGGCAACTATCTGCTGACTACGGTGATGTCGCAATTTGGCGATGATGCGATGGCCGGATGGGCCGTGGTGGGGCGTTTGACCGTTGTGGCCTTTGGCGGGATCTTTTCATTGGCCGGGGCCATTGGCGGGATCTTTGGCCAGAACTTTGGCGCACGGGAATATGATCGCCTGCGCACGACTTATCGCGATGCCCTGATCTTTGGTCTGCTGTATACTGTGGTGACCTGGACAATCCTTGCAGCCGTCGGGCCTTCGGTCGCGCAGTCCTTTGGGTTGGGGCCAACAGGGGTTGGCGTGGTTCTGGCGTTTACACATGTTGGGGCCGGGGGGTTCATGTTTGCCGCCGGGTTGTTTGTGTCCAATGCCGCCTTCAATGCATTGGGCAAACCGACCCGCTCGACCCTGACTAACTGGTTGCGCGACGGGGTGCTGACCCTGCCCATCGCGCTGTGGTTGGCAGGGATATATCAGGCCGAGGGCGTCATCTATGCGCAAGCGGTTGCTGCCATCATTGTTGGTGTGGGGGCCGCGTTGTGGGGCTGGCGGTTCGTACTGTCGCTTGCACGACAGGCCTTGCCGCCGCTTGACCTTGAGCCGCCACGCTCCTACGCCCATGCGGACCGATTTCGGAGACGTTAAATGCCTACATTCACTGCCCTGACCACATTGACCGGCAAAGCCCCCGCCGAAGCCCTAGGCGACGCGATGGAGCGTTTGGTGCCAGAACCGACCGGGATTGGCGTGTTCGAAATGGAAGACGGATCCGGGCTGTGGGAAGTCGGCAGTTACTTTACCGAAGCCCCGGACGAGGCCGCTTTGGCGCTTTTGGCGGCAGCCTTTGGTGCCAACCCCTTTGTTGTATCCGAAGTGCCCGAAACCGATTGGGTCGCGCATGTGCGGCGGGAACTGGCGCCGGTCGAGGCCGGACGATTCTTTGTCTATGGCAGCCACGATGCCGACAAGATCCCGGACGGTAAGATCCCGCTGCTGATCGAGGCCGCGATGGCGTTTGGCACCGGGCATCACGGGACGACGCTGGGGTGCCTGAAGGCGCTGGATCATTTGATCGAAGACGGGTTCACGGCAAGCAAGGTCGCGGATATCGGCTGTGGCACAGCCGTGCTGGCGATGGCCGCCGCGCGGGTCTGGGATGGCACGATGATTGCCAGCGACATTGACCAGGTGGCGGTAGACGTGGCCGAGGCCAACCTGAAGGCCAACGGAATGGGTGGAGCTGTCGCCTGTGTCGAGGCCGCCGGGTTTGACCATCCAGATCTGAAGGCCAATGCGCCTTTCGATCTGATCTTTGCCAACATTTTGAAAGGGCCGCTGATTGCGCTGGCTCCCGATGTTGCTGCGCATCTGAAAGACGGGGGAATCGCCATTCTGTCCGGGATTTTGAACGAGCAGGCCGCAGAGGTTGTCGAAGTTTATGCACGATCCGGGGTCAATCTTGTACAAAGTAACGAGATTGGTGAATGGACAACCTTGGTGCTGGCCCGAAACGCCCAATTTTAGTCTTAATTTAACGTTCCGAGGTCGCGGCGCCACAATCTCGCCACATTTCAAGCTGATTTTGACACAATTCTTGGTGGGGGCCGGGATACGGAGGCTGCCATGATACGGGAGCAACTACAATTTGATCATCGCGTCCGACAGTTGTCGCGCAAGCATGATGCGATCGCACGCGGCTATCTTGTAAAGTTGCGTTCTGACGGGTTGATCGAGACAAAGCCACGCCGTCCCAGACGGCGCATCGCGCTGATGCCGATCTTGCTGTTTGTTGCCGCGTTCATCGCCTTCAAGGGGCTGATGATCGCCAGTGTCGGTTTCGGGACGTATGAAGACCGGCTGACACGGTTGCAGAGCGGAACAGCCGTTGAACAGGCCGGCGCCTGGCTGATGGGGATGGATCCGGTTGCGCTGGGCATAGCAGAAAAGATCAAACCATATTTGCCCTGATTCATTCTTTCCCGTCACATGAGTCCTGCGTTGCCCGGCGAGAATAGGTGATGCGCTGATTGCAGACATGAAAAACGCCGCACGAGGGACCCCTCTGCGGCGTTTTTAGATCTGCGCCTTTGGCGTCAGAATGGTCTTTCAGAAGACGCTTTTACGCTCGATCACCAGATCGATGTCGCCACGGGACAGACCGATGTCGTCCAGTTCGCGATCCGACAGGGTCGACAAAGCTTTGCGGGTAACGCGGGCATCGTTCCAGCTGGCCAGTGTGCTGACGAGGTTGGAGTAAACGGTGCCAATACGACCGAACAGGCCGTGCGATTCATAGGTGGTGCGGGTGGTGTCAAAAGCAGCCATGTCCGTATCCTTTAGATTTAGGTTTCAGTTCTACGCGTTGTCTTGTTCGCTGAGTGGCACATAGTGCGCGTATTTTTTGCGCACAACGGGTCCAAACTGCATGGTCCCTATGCAGTTTGTGCATGGGTCGGGTCGTTTGAAATAGTGTTGCAAAAAGGGGCGATTTCCGTGTGTTCAACATGGAGCAGACGCGACACTGGCGGGTCGTTTTCGAACCGCGATGTCGGCAATGGAACAAATGGTTGTCGGTTTTGGGCCTTGCCCTGGCATTGGGCAATTTACATGGACGGTGTTCGCGTTTCGTGCTAGTGCATCAAAAAAGCAACAATTTCGGCGGGGCCGGGCAGCACAATGCGAATTTTAGGCATCGATCCGGGGCTTCGCACCCTTGGATGGGGCGTGATCGACTCAACCGGCAACCGGATGAGCCACATCGCGAACGGTCATTGCAAGTCTTCGGGCGATGATTTGGCGGCGCGACTGTTGTCGCTGCACGAGCAGTTGACTGACGTGTTGCACCGGTACGCTCCGGACGAAGCGGCAATCGAACAGACGTTTGTCAACAAGGACGGGGCCGGGACGCTTAAGTTGGGTCAGGCGCGAGGGGTGGCCTTGCTGACAGCGGCAAAGGCCGGTCTGAGGATTGGCGAATACGCCCCGAACCGGGTCAAGAAGACCGTGGTTGGCGTGGGACATGCGGACAAGGGACAGATCCTGCATATGGTAAAGCTGCAGTTGCCGGGATGCGATCCGGCGGGGCCAGACGCGGCGGACGCTTTGGCGATTGCGATCTGTCACGCGTTTTATGGTGCCGCGACACCATATAAAGTGCGCGAGGTGGGCACATGATTGGGAAACTGTCCGGGCGGCTTGAATACCGTGCCACTGATCACATCCTGATCGATGTGCGCGGTGTGGGATATATTGTTTATTGTTCGGACCGGACGCTGGCGGGCCTGCCGCGTGTCGGCGAGGCGATGTCGCTGTACACCGATCTGGTGGTCCGCGAGGATTTGATGCAGCTGTACGGGTTTCCGTCGCTGATCGAAAAGGAGTGGCATCGGCTTTTATGTTCGGTGCAGGGGATCGGGGCCAAAGTGTCGTTGGCAATACTGGGAACGCTGGGACCGGATGGCGTCAGCCGGGCGATCGCGTTGGGCGACTGGAATGCGGTCAAGGCGGCCAAAGGTGTCGGTCAAAAGACCGCGCAGCGGGTTGTGCTGGACCTGAAAGACAAGGCGCCTGCCGTCATGGCCATGGGCGCGACGGATGCGATGGTGATCGAGCCCGAGGGGGCCGCAGAGCCGGCCATCGAGGCCGCCCCTGCGGCGCCGCGCCAACGCGCGGCCGCGCCATCGTCGGGCGCGGCGCAAGCTGATGCGTTGTCGGCGCTGAGCAATCTGGGGTACGCGCCGGGCGAGGCTGCCGGGGCTGTGGCAGAGGCGGCAGGGCACGACCCGGAGGCGGATACCTCGACCCTGATCCGCGCGGCTTTGAAGCTTTTGGCCCCGAAAGATTAAGACATGATCGATGCCGATCCGACCCTGCGCCCTGATCCGATGCCCGAGGACAATGATCGTGCTTTGCGCCCTCAGGTCCTGGACGAGTTTATCGGCCAGGCCGAGGCCCGCGCCAACCTGAAGATTTTCATCGAATCTGCCCGGATGCGCGGCGAAGCGATGGATCACACGCTGTTTCACGGCCCCCCCGGTTTGGGCAAAACCACTTTGGCGCAAATTATGGCGCGGGAGTTGGGGGTGAATTTCCGCATGACCTCTGGGCCGGTGTTGGCCAAGGCCGGTGATCTGGCGGCAATCCTGACCAACCTGGAAGCGCGGGATGTATTGTTCATCGACGAGATCCACCGGCTGAACCCGGCAGTGGAGGAAGTGCTGTATCCGGCATTGGAGGATTTTGAACTGGATCTGGTGATCGGTGAGGGGCCAGCCGCGCGGACGGTACGGATTGAGCTTCAGCCCTTTACCTTGGTGGGCGCGACGACGCGGATGGGGTTGCTGACGACTCCTTTGCGGGACCGGTTCGGTATTCCGACGCGGCTGCAGTTCTATACGGTTGAAGAACTGCACGAGATTGTCACCCGCAATGCCCGCCTTCTGGGGGCGCCTGCGGATACTGATGGCGCACGCGAAATTGCCAAGCGCGCGCGGGGAACGCCGCGTATCGCTGGACGCCTTTTGCGCCGGGTTGTGGATTTCGCGGTTGTCATTGGTGACGGGACGGTGACCCGTGATCTGGCGAACAATGCGCTGAACCGGCTGGGGGTCGATGATCTGGGGCTGGACGGAGCTGACCGGCGGTACCTGAAGCTGATCGCCGAGAACTATGCAGGTGGACCGGTCGGGATCGAAACCTTGTCGGCGGCGCTGAGCGAAAGTCGCGATGCGCTGGAAGAAGTGATCGAGCCTTATCTGCTGCAGCAAGGATTGATTCAACGAACCCCACGGGGCCGTATGCTGGCGCGTAAGGCGTGGTTGCATCTGGGCCTTGCAGCGCCAAAGATGCCGGGGCAGGAAGACCTGTTCGGCTGACCCGCGCGCAGGTTTTGTGAACCACTGGCCTGTGGCCGGGACCGCTGTTATGAGAGCGGCATGACAGATACCACACTTACATCAGACGCCATCGAAGCCCTGTTCACGCGAAGCACAGGCGAGTTTGTTTTTGCCCGCTGGGGCCGCCCTATTGCGCCTATCGTTTTCGGCGTCGAGGACCAGACCTTGTCTGTGGTCAAGGGCGCGTTCGAGGCGGTTGTGCGGTTGGCCGGGCATGAACTGGGCGAAACCGACCCGGAACTGGGCAGCAACTGCATGGTGTTTTTCTTTCGGGACTGGGCGGAATTGCTGGATGTGCCGGATCTTGACAGACTGATCCCGGATCTGACTGATCTGGTTGGACGCCTGCAAGGCGCAGATGCCAACCAATACCGGGTTTTCCGGTTTGACGACGCCGGAGCAATCAAAGCGGCGTTTGTATTTTTGCGGATGGACGACAGCCTGTCTGCCGTTCCCGCCGAGACTCTGGCTTTGAGTCAGGTCGTGCAAACGATTTTGCTGTGGTCGGATACCGCCTTCCGCCAGCAATCTCCGCTGGCCGTGGCGGGGAATGCTACTATTTTGCGACCTGATATCGCCGACCTGATCCGGGCGGCGTATGATCCGGTTTTGCCCTGCATGTCCCAGGACAGTTCGACCGCGCTTAGGTTGTTCGCGCGGATGGGAAACGTTCAGTGACGGACGCAGAACAATTTGCGGTTGCGTGGGGGGCTGCATGGAACAGCCACGATCTGGACCGGATCATGGCCCACTATGACCCTGCAGTCACCTTTCGCTCGGCAAAGGCGAAGGCACTGGTCGGCTCCGGAGAATTGCACGGCCATGCTGCACTACGCGCGTACTGGGCGCAGGCGCTGGAGCGGCAGCCGGACCTGCACTTTCGTGTGGTGGATGTTTTTGAAGGGCATGGGATGACTGTCATCACTTATTTGAACCACCGGGGTATTCTGGCGGCAGAAACGCTGCGCTTCGGGGAAAATGGCCAAGTGATCGAAGCGTCGGCCTGTCACAGAAGGGACATGACATGACCCATACGTATCCGATCCGCGTCTATTATGAAGATACCGACATGGGCGGCATCGTTTATCACGCGAACTATCTGCGTTATATTGAACGGGCCCGGTCTGACTGGGTGCGTCAACTGGGGAATGATCAGAATGCGATGCGTGACGCCGGAATTGTCTGGGTCGTCCGACGCATCGAAGCGGATTACATCAACACGGCAAAGTTCGAAGACGAACTGACAGTTGAAACCGAGATGAGCAACCTGACAGGTGTGCGCCTGACTATGAACCAGTTGGTAAGGCGCGGTGAAACCGAGATTTTTCGCGCCGTCGTGACAGCTGTGTGCATGAACGCAGACGGGAAACCCGTGCGCCTTCCGGCAGAGATTCGCGCATTATTGAAATAAATCAGGTGTTCACGAGGGTATTATTGGCTTTCGGTTGGTATCTGCGTTAACGTTCTCGTCAGAAAAGGCCGAAAAAATACGGCTCCGACACTAAAGAGCAGGCATATGGAAGCAGAAACTCTCGCTTTGGCGCAGGAGATTGATTTCTCGCTGTGGGCGCTGTTTGCGCGTGCGACCCTGATTGTAAAACTGGTCATGGGGATGCTGATATTCGCATCCTTCTGGGCCTGGGCCATCATTTTCCAGAAACTGATTATGTATCGGACAGCCCGGCGCGAAGCGGCGCTCTTTGACGAGTCGTTCTGGTCGGGTGAACCGCTGGATGGTTTGTTTGAACAGCTTGGTCCCAAGCCAAGCGGCAGTTCTGAAAAGGTGTTTGCTGCAGGGATGACCGAATGGCGCCGGTCGCATCGTGATGACGGTGGGCTGATTGCAGGCGCGCAGGCGCGGATTGACCGGTCAATGGATGTCGCGATCAACAAAGAGGCCGAGCGGCTGCAAAAGGGTCTGCCGGTTCTGGCAACGGTCGGCTCGACGGCCCCCTTTATCGGGCTGTTCGGGACGGTTTGGGGCATCATGAATGCCTTTGTTGAAATCGCTGAGCAGCAAAACACGAACCTTGCCGTTGTCGCACCGGGGATCGCCGAAGCCCTTTTGGCAACCGGTCTGGGCCTGCTGGCCGCTATCCCGGCGGTGATCTTTTACAACAAGCTCAGCGCCGACAGTGACCGCATCATCGCGGGATACGAAGCGTTTGCTGACGAATTTGCGACGATCCTGTCGCGCCAGTTGGATAGCTGACCGATGGGAGCCGGAGTTCAGCAATCAGATGGCGGCGGTCGCAGGCGGGGCCGGGGACGGTCGCGGTCGCGCCCAATGGCCGAGATCAATGTCACGCCGTTTGTCGACGTGATGCTGGTGTTGCTGATTATCTTTATGGTTGCCGCCCCCTTGTTGACGGTCGGCGTGCCGGTTGAGCTGCCCAAGACAGCAGCCAATTCGCTGCCCACCGATCAGGAGGAACCCCTGACGGTGACGATCACCGCCGACGGCGTTGTGCAAATACAGACGACCGAAGTTGCGCGCGGGGAACTGGTGCCCAAATTGCGCGCCATCGCTGCCGAACGCGACACAGACCGTGTATTCTTGCGGGCGGACGGCGCGATCCCTTATGCCGAGGTCATGCAAGTGATGGGCGCGCTGAACGCGGGCGGATTTTCCAATGTGGGTCTGGTGACTGATACCGGCGGGCCGACGCTGGACCAGCCGGGGTGACGCGGGTTGCAGACCGGAACCAAAATCTCGGCGGTGGCCCATGTCGGGCTTCTGGCCTGGGCGTTTCTGGGCGGGGCGTTTCAGTCTGAACCCCTGCCGTTCGAGGTACAGGAAGTGACTGTTATCACGACCGAAGAATATGCTGCGTTGACCGGTGTGTCACAAACACCTGACGTGTCAGATGACTCGGCTGCTTTGGGTCAACCTGCGCCTGATCCGGTACCAGAGACCCCGTCCGTTCCTGAACCAACGCCCGAACCAGTCCAACCCGAAGCTGCTCCGGCCCCTGTGCCTGATCCTGATCCCTTGCCGGATCCGGTGCCCGATCCTGTTCCTTCTGTACCTGAACCACCGGCAGAGGTCGCCGAGACCCCTGTTCAGCCCGATCCTCAGCCAGACCCCGAGCCGGTTCCTGAGGCAGTGCTGATCACGCAAAGCCCGCGTCCCAAACCGCGCCCTGTTGAACGTGTGGCTCCAGAACCGGTTGCCCTGCCGCCACCGGACACGGCACCGGATGTGGAAACAACACCTGCCGCAGTGCCCGATGCGGGGGCCGAGACCCCACAGGAACAACAAGACGCGACTGCGCCGGAAGAGGCCAACGATCAGACCGTGACCGAAGCCGACGAAACCGCCGCTCTTGCGCCGGTTCAGTCGGTTCGTCCGCCTGTGCGACCGACAAGACCGACGCGACCAGTCGCTGAAGCGACTGAAACGGCGGCCAATACCGAAGAGGTAACGGAAGCGGCCAACGAAGCGGATGCGCCGACAACGGAAGAGGCGTCGCAAGCCGCTGAAGCCACCACTGACGAGGCACCCGATACGACGGCTGCGGTAAATGCGGCCTTGGCCGAGGCTTTGTTGGGGGGCGGGTCGGAACCCGCTCCGGCAGCACCGTCGGGGCCACCGCTCACATCGGGCGAAACCGATGCGTTGCGCGTATCTGTGTCGAAGTGTTGGAATGTCGGGTCTCTGTCATCGGCGGCGATGGCCACGACAGTTGTTGTCGGGGTCGAGATGTCACAGGATGGCAAACCGGTGGTCAGCTCGATCCGTATGATTTCGAGCGACGGCGGTACCCAGGATGCGGCAAGGCAGGCGTTCGAGACAGCGCGGCGCGCGATCATTCGCTGCGGTGCGAGCGGCTATGACCTGCCAAAGGAAAAATACGATCACTGGCGTGAGATCGAAATGACATTCAATCCTGAGAGGATGCGGATCAGATGACGAATCCCTTGTTGAACCTGCTTCTGGCCCTTGTAACCGCCGTGGGCACCCTGGTGGGCGCGGCCCATGCCCAGGACGGCCCGTTGAGGATTGAAATCACCGAAGGTGTGATCGAACCGTTGCCGTATGCAGCGCCCGATTTCGTGCCCGACTCAGCAGCGGCTGCGGAAACCGCGCAGCAATTGACCCGCGTGATCGCGGCGGATCTGTCAGGCACCGGCTTGTTCCGGGAAATTCCGGCCAGCGCCCATATTGGACAAGTTCAGGACTTTGCGGCCCCGGTTCAGTTCGCGGACTGGAAAGCGATCAACGCTCAGGCGCTGATCACCGGCGGTGTTACGGTGTCGGGCAACAAACTGACGGTGCGGTTCCGGGTCTGGGATGTGTTTGCCGGCAAGGAACTGGGCAATGGTCTGCAATTCGTAGGCACGACTGATGGCTGGCGCCGGATGGCGCATAAAGTGGCTGATGCTGTTTACAGCCGTATCACGGGCGAGAGCGGATATTTTGACAGTCGAGTGGTCTTTGTATCGGAAAGCGGGCCCAAGAACGAACGTCGCAAACGGCTGGCGATCATGGATTATGACGGGGCCAATGTTCAGTATCTGACCGACAGTTCAGCCATCGTTCTGGCACCTCGGTTTTCGCCGACGGGTGACCGGGTATTGTACACCAGTTACGAAACCGGGTTTCCGCGGATCTATGTGCTGGATGTGGGGCAGGTGAAACGCCGGGTGCTGGAAAGCCAGGACGGTACGATGAGCTTTGCACCGCGTTTCGCTCCGGATGGCAAAACGGTGGTGTTTTCGCTGGCCGAGGGAGGCAATACCGACATCTATTCAATGGATGTCTCAAGCGGCAAAACCAAACGGCTGAGCAGTTCACCGTCGATCGAAACCGGGCCAAGCTATTCACCGGACGGAAAGCAAATCGTTTTTGAAAGTGACCGATCGGGTACGCAGCAATTGTACATCATGTCGGCGGATGGCGGCGCCGCGACGCGGATCAGTTTCGGGCAGGGCCGCTATGGTACGCCGGTCTGGTCACCGCGCGGCGATCTGATCGCGTTTACAAAGCAAAGCAAGGGTCGCTTCCACATCGGCGTGATGCGCACGGATGGCAGCGAAGAGCGTCTGCTGACCGCGTCTTTCCTGGACGAGGGGCCGACCTGGGCTCCGAATGGGCGCGTCATCATGTTCACACGCGAAACCAAAGGGGCCAGCGGACGCTCGGCATTGTATTCGGTCGACATTACCGGGCGCAACCTGCGCCCGGTGCGCACACCAGATGGGGCTTCTGATCCGTCGTGGTCTCCATTGCAGAAATAAGACGTTGCGCCATTCGTTCCCCCGGAGCGTCTGGCGTGGTATTAGAGATGTAATAATAAAGTAAAATCAGGGGCTGAAGGCATGAACAATTTTATCAAGGCGAGCGCCGCGCTGGCGCTGATGACAATCACCGCCTGCACCAACAATGGCATAGACGATTCCAATTCGGTTGATCTGAACGCACCGATCAATGGCTCAACCAGCGGTCTGTTGTCCGATCAGGCATCACCGGCGTATTTCCAGCAGTCCATCGGAGATCGCGTTCTGTTTCTGGTCGACCAAGCCAGCCTCACAGACGAAGCCCGGTCGATATTGGCCGCTCAGGCTGGATGGCTGGCCAGCAACCCGGCCTATTCGGCAGTGATCGAAGGTCATGCCGACGAACAGGGAACACGCGAATACAACCTGGCGTTGGGTGCGCGTCGGGCCAATGCGGCCCGCGAATATATGATTTCGCAAGGGGTTGCGGGTGACCGGCTGAAAGTGGTCAGCTATGGTAAGGAACGCCCGCTTGAAATCTGCAGCGAAGAAAACTGCTATGCCAAGAACCGACGGGCAGTTACTGTATTATCGTCGGATCTGACGGGGTAATCGACCATGCGGCGCGCTGTATTTGGAGTATTTATTGGCTGGGCCTGCCTTTCTGTGCCCGCCTGGGCACAGGATTCGCAGACGTTGGCAGATATCCGGCAGGAACTGACCGTGCTGCATGTCGAAATCCAACAGCTCAAACGCGAACTGTCCACCACAGGCGCGCCCTCAACCAACCTCTCGGGAAACAGCGTGCTGGAGCGGGTGTCAGCGATCGAAAACGAACTGGTCGGCCTGACGTCGAAAACCGAACAGCTTGAACACCGGATTGACAACATCGTGTCTGACGGGACCAACCGGATCGGCGATCTTGAGTTCCGGCTGGTCGAGCTGGAAGGCGGCGATGTCAGTAAACTGGGCGAAACGTCTACTCTTGGCGGAGCGACCCCGTCCTCCACGCCGTCTGTACCCCAAGCGAATGCGGGCTCAGAAACGCAGCTGGCGGTTGGAGAACAGGCCGACTACAGCGCGGCGGTCACAGCTTTGGAAGCAGGCGATTATAGCAAGGCGGCGGACCTTCTTGCCGTGTTCGACCAGAACTATCCCGGCAGCCCGTTGGCCTCCAAGGCGCATCTGACACGTGGTATGGCATTGGAAGGTCTGGGCGACACGCGCGAAGCTGCACGCGCCTATCTGGCCAGCTTCACAGCCGATTCAACGGGACCTGAAGCACCGGACGCCTTGTTCGAACTGGGGGCATCTCTGGGTAAGCTGGGGCAGGTCAGTCAGGCGTGCGTGACACTCAGCGAAGTCGGGGCACGGTTTCCGGTTGCGGACGCAGTCAGCCGTGCGCGCGAAGAAATGTCAAAACTGGGGTGTAGTTGACCCTGAATAACACCGATCTTCTGGCGCGCGTTCGCGCACATTTCCGGGCGTCTTTGCCGACACGGCTGGGCGTAGCTGTATCGGGAGGAAGTGATTCTGTTGCGTTGCTCGTGCTGCTGAAACAATTGTGCCAGCTCGAAGGCGTGGATCTTCACGCCGCGACCGTGGATCACGGGTTACGCCCCGAAGCGGCTGACGAGGCCGCGGGCGTGGCGGAATTTTGCCAGTCACTCAACGTGCCCCATACGGTTTTAACCTGGGGGAAATGGGACGGCACGGGCAACTTGCAGGATCAGGCCCGCCGGGCACGGTATGATCTGCTGACAAATTGGGCAAAATCGAACGACATCGCCGTTCTTGCGGTGGGCCACACGGCTGACGATCAGGCCGAAACGGTTTTGATGCGCCTTAGCAGGTCGGCTGGCGTCGATGGGTTGTCGGGCATGTCTGCGGTGCGCACCGAAAACGGGATCTCGTTGATCCGCCCATTGCTGGGGTGCGGGCGTGACGAATTGAGGGACTTTCTGACGCAACAAGGCGTGTCCTGGATCGATGACCCCAGCAACGAGGATGACCGCTTCGACCGTATCCGTGCACGGCGCGTGATGGCAGAACTGGCCCCCTTGGGAATCACGGTTCAGGGTGTTGCAGACGTGGCCCAGAACATGCTGCGCGCGCGTGAGGCACTGGATTGGTACACTTTTCTGGCGGCGCGCGACCTTGCCACGGTTCATGGCGGGTGTGTCGTCATGGATCCGCGCAAGTTCCGCATTCTGCCGGAAGAGATCGCCCGAAGGCTGCTGGTCAGGGCGCTGGGATGGATCGGCGGAGCCCAGTATCCGCCGCGACGGCAACCGCTGATGGATCTGCTGGATAAGACGCGCCACGGGCAGGGGGCGACCTTGGCCGGCTGCCGCGTATTTTCACATCAAGGTAAGATCTGGATCTGCCGAGAGTATAACGCGGTGCGTGATCTGTGTGTGCCGGGAACCGAGGTTTGGGACAATCGGTGGATCCTGACAGGGCCGTGGCAAGATAAATATCAGATCCGTGCATTGGGGCGTGACGGGGTCAAGATGTGCAAACCTGATCCCTCCATCGGGTTACCGCGAATCGTTCTGGAGGTAAGTCCGGCTGTGTGGAGTAATGACAATCTGGTCGCCGCTCCGTTGGCTGGATTCGGCCTTGGATGGCACGCAGAACTGGTCGGAGGAGGCGAGGAGTTCTTTGCAGTAACTTTATCGCATTGAACCCGCGCGAAGTATCTCTATTTTAGTAGCCTAGCCGATCGAACTGCGATCGGGCATCTTTGGGAGAATTTCCTTGGGCAACGCACGTAACATCGCCTTCTGGGTCGTATTGTTTTTGTTGATCCTGGCCTTGTTCAACCTGTTCAGCGGAACAGGCAGCACATTGCAGAGCCGCGAAATCACGTTTTCTGATTTCGTGACTGCGGTGCAGAATGAAGAAGTCCAGCAAGCCACGCTGGACGGCGAACAGATCCGGTTCCTCGGAACGGACGGTCAGGACTATGTGACGATCAAGCCGGAAGACGCGCGCGTCACTGAGCTGCTGATCGAGAACAACATCCCGGTTCGCGCCGAAAAACAACAACAGTCAGGATTTCAGTCGTTCCTGATCACACTGCTGCCGTTCCTGCTGCTGATTGGCGTCTGGGTTTATTTCATGAACCGGATGCAGGGTGGCGGCAAAGGCGGCGCGATGGGCTTTGGCAAGTCCAAGGCCAAGATGCTGACCGAAAAGCACGGTCGCGTGACGTTTGACGATGTCGCCGGCATCGACGAAGCCAAGGAAGAGTTGGAAGAGATCGTTGAATTCCTGCGTAATCCGCAGAAATTCAGCCGCTTGGGTGGCAAGATCCCCAAGGGCGCTCTGCTTGTTGGTCCTCCGGGAACTGGTAAAACGCTTTTGGCGCGCGCCATCGCAGGGGAAGCCGGTGTTCCGTTCTTCACCATCTCGGGGTCTGACTTTGTCGAAATGTTCGTTGGTGTCGGTGCGTCACGCGTCCGGGACATGTTCGAGCAGGCCAAGAAGAACGCGCCATGTATTGTCTTCATTGACGAGATCGACGCCGTGGGCCGCCATCGTGGCGCAGGTTATGGCGGTGGTAACGATGAACGCGAACAGACGCTGAACCAACTTCTGGTGGAAATGGACGGATTTGAAGCCAACGAAGGCGTCATCATCTTGGCCGCGACCAACCGGAAAGACGTTCTGGACCCCGCACTGTTGCGTCCGGGCCGGTTCGACCGTCAGGTGACGGTTGCCAACCCTGATATCAAGGGCCGCGAAAAGATCCTGGGCGTGCACGCGCGCAAGACTCCGCTGGGCCCTGATGTCGATCTGCGCATCATTGCACGTGGTACACCGGGATTTTCGGGTGCTGATCTTGCAAACCTCGTGAACGAGGCCGCATTGATGGCGGCCCGTGTTGGTCGACGTTTCGTGACCATGGAAGATTTCGAGAACGCCAAAGACAAGGTCATGATGGGCGCCGAACGCCGCAGTATGGTGTTGACGGCGGACCAGAAGGAAAAGACCGCCTATCACGAAGCCGGTCATGCGGTTGTCGGTCTGAACCTGCCAGAATGCGATCCGGTCTATAAGGCGACGATCATCCCGCGCGGTGGCGCATTGGGAATGGTGGTCAGTCTGCCGGAAATGGATCGTCTGAATTACCACCGGGACGAATGTGAACAGAAGCTGGCGATGACCATGGCGGGTAAGGCTGCTGAGGTGATCAAATACGGCGAAGATCATGTATCCAATGGTCCTGCCGGCGACATCATGCAGGCCAGCCAACTGGCGCGCGCCATGGTGATGCGTTGGGGCATGTCCGACAAGGTGGGCAACATCGACTATGCCGAAGCACACGAAGGCTATAGCGGCAATACGGCTGGTTTCTCGGTGTCGGCGCACACCAAAGAGCTGATCGAGGAAGAAGTGAAACGCTATATCCAGAGTGGTTATGATCAGGCGTTGCAGATCCTCAAGGACAACAACGAAGAATGGGAACGTCTGGCCCAGGGCCTGCTTGAATACGAAACGCTGACCGGCGACGAGATCAAGCGGGTCATGCGAGGCGAGCCGCCTAATTCTGGCGATGATGATGGCGACAAGCCGGATGAGGGTAACGCACCCAGCGTTACGGCCATTCCAAAGACCAAGCCGAAGAAATCCCCGCCAGAGGCCGGGATGGAACCAGAACCGACGGCCTGATCGGATCATTCATTTACGTAAGCAGCCGGGTTAACGCCCGGCTGTTTTCATTTGGGCCTGTTTGTTCGTATCGTTTCGTCATCACGAGCCGCAGCAGAGGCGGCAATTTTGAAAGCACGCGTTGTTGATCCGCAATCTGGCTGCCATAAGATGTGAGCACTTCTGCCTAAAGGATTGATCATGCCCGCACTGCGTCCCACCGACTACAAAGCCACGATCAGATATTTGGGTGTCGTTGAAGACCGTGACGCGACCTTGGCGTCGGCGCCCGTCGAGACAATGGAATTGACGTTCGCAGGGCTTGCGAACGAAGAGCATGCTGGGCTGACGCGCCCGTCGTGCAGCAGGGTATTGTCGCAACACCCCAGAAACACCGAGATTGCGAATGTGCGTCAATTGTCGGTCCTGTCAGCCGAAGAACTGGCCGCGATCCGCGATGAGATGGGTCTGGGCTTTTTCGATCCAACCTGGGTTGGGGCCAGCCTTGTCATTGAAGGCATCCCGGACTTTACGCATGTGCCACCGTCTTCGCGCCTTCAGGCGCCTTCGGGGGCAACGCTGGTCATAGATATGGAGAACCGCCCCTGTGTTTTGCCAGCCAAGGTGATCGACGCCGCAGAGCCTGGCATGGGCAAGCTGTTCAAGACGGCAGCAAAATCCCGGCGCGGTGTGACGGCCTGGGTCGAGCGGGAAGGTGTCATCAACCTTGGCGATGATTTGCAGCTTCATATTCCTGACCAACCCGTCTGGACACATCTGGATGCGGCGCGCAGCCGAAACTGACGCAGAGCGTCAAAAACGCCCCCTGGCGATCCGCGGCTTTGCGTGCCTTTGGCGGACACCCGTTTCCGAAAAGAAACCGCTTAGGCGCGAACCGACGCAACCAAGGCAGAAAATGTCGGAATCGCAGAACTGCCGCCCGCGTTCAGTGCGCTATAGGCGATCAGAGGTTAAGGGCTTGATGCCCGGTCCAAGGGGGTAACCATGAGCTATAAATCCGACATCGAAATCGCGCGTGAAGCGTACAAGAAGCCAATTCAGGAAATCGGCGCGAAACTGGGTATCGGTTCCGATGACCTTTTGCCCTATGGCCACGACAAGGCCAAAGTCAGCCAGGAGTTCATCAACTCGGTTCAGGGCAACGATAATGGCAAGCTGATCCTGGTGACCGCGATCAACCCGACACCGGCAGGCGAGGGCAAGACCACGACCACCGTTGGTTTGGGCGATGGTCTGAACTCGATTGGCAAGAAGGCCGCCATTTGTATCCGCGAAGCATCGCTGGGCCCATGCTTTGGCATGAAGGGTGGCGCTGCGGGCGGTGGGTACGCTCAGGTCGTTCCGATGGAAGAAATGAACCTGCACTTCACCGGCGACTTCCACGCGATCACCAGCGCGCACAACCTGCTGTCGGCGATGATCGACAATCACATTTATTGGGGCAACTCGCTTGAGATCGACGAACGTCGCGTCGTCTGGCGCCGGGTTCTGGACATGAACGATCGCGCCTTGCGCGATGTCGTCACGTCTCTGGGCGGCGTCGCCAACGGGTTCCCGCGTCAGACCGGGTTTGACATTACTGTGGCATCTGAAGTCATGGCGATCTTATGCCTGTCTACCGATCTCGAAGATTTGCAAAAGCGTCTTGGCGACATCATCGTGGCCTATACCCGCGAGCGTAAGCCGATCTATGCACGCGATATCAAAGCCGATGGCGCGATGACGGTTTTGCTGAAGGATGCGATGCAGCCCAACATCGTGCAGACGCTGGAAAACAACCCTGCCTTTGTACACGGCGGTCCGTTTGCGAACATCGCACATGGCTGTAACTCGGTCATCGCGACCACAACAGCGCTGAAAGTCGCGGATTATGTCGTGACCGAAGCCGGGTTCGGAGCCGACCTGGGCGCCGAGAAGTTCATGAATATCAAATGCCGCAAGGCGGGTCTGGCACCGGATTGTGTGGTACTTGTTGCGACCGTGCGGGCGATGAAGATGAACGGCGGCGTTGCCAAGGCTGATCTGGGCGCTGAAAACGTCGAGGCTGTGGGCGCGGGGTGTGCCAACCTGGGGCGCCACATCGGCAACCTCAAGCAGTTTGGTGTGCCGGTTGTCGTCGCGATCAACCACTTTGTGTCCGATACGGATGCGGAAGTGGAAGCTGTGAAGGCTTATGTCGAAACCCAAGGGTCCGAAGCGATCCTGTGTAAGCACTGGGCGTTGGGCTCGGAAGGCACCAAGGAACTGGCGACCCGAGTGGCCGAGATCGCCGACGCGGGTGTGTCGCAGTTCGCGCCGCTTTATAACGACGACATGTCCCTGTTCGACAAGATCGAGCGGGTCGCGACGTCGATTTACCGGGCTGACGAGGTGCTAGCTGACAAGAAGATCCGCGATCAACTGCGCCAGTGGGAAGACGCCGGATATGGGCACCTGCCGGTCTGTATGGCGAAGACACAATACTCGTTCTCAACCGACCCGAGCCTGCGCGGCGCACCGACAGGCCATTCGGTCCCGGTTCGCGAAGTGCGGTTGTCGGCAGGAGCCGGGTTTGTCGTGGTGATCTGCGGTGAGATCATGACCATGCCAGGTCTGCCGCGGGTTCCGTCGGCAGAAGCGATCATGCTGAATGAACAAGGCCAGATCGAAGGTCTGTTCTGATTGAACGCGGGCGGCTGGCGCGGGCATCGAGCCCGCGCCAGCCGCGCCTGTGCCTTTAGGCACAGGCAAACAGGGTGTCGCTGTCTGGCGCATCCGGAGAATGAAGGCGCGGGCAAAAGCGCAACACAGAAAGGGCTGACGATGACGGCAACGATTTTGGACGGTAAGGCTTTTGCGGCAGGCATTCGCACGCAGGTTGCAGCGAACGTCGAACGGCTGAAAACCGAAAACGGCATCACCCCTGGTCTGGCCGTTGTGCTGGTCGGTGAAGATCCGGCAAGCCAAGTCTATGTTCGGTCCAAGGGCAAACAAACCGTTGAAGTCGGCATGAACTCGTATGAGCACAAGCTGGATGTTGAGACACCCGAGGCCGATCTTTTGGCTTTGATCGAGCAGTTGAATGCCGATCCCGCTGTACACGGAATTCTGGTGCAATTGCCACTACCGTCCCATCTGAACGAAGACCTTGTCATCAACTCGATCGATCCGGCCAAGGACGTGGACGGGTTTCACATCTCGAACGTGGGCCTGTTGGGCACCGGGCAGAAATCGATGGTACCGTGCACGCCGCTGGGCTGTCTTATGATGTTGCGCGAGCATCATGGGTCGCTCAGCGGACTGGACGCGGTTGTGGTGGGCCGGTCGAACATTGTCGGCAAGCCGATGGCGCAATTGCTGTTGGGCGATAGCTGTACCGTGACAATTGCCCATTCGCGCACCAAGGATTTGCCGGACGTGGTTCGCCGCGCCGATATCGTGATCGCGGCTGTGGGCCGCCCGCAGATGGTTCCGGGGGACTGGATCAAGCCGGGGGCGACTGTCATTGACGTCGGAATCAACCGGATTCCAGCGCCGGAGAAGGGCGAAGGCAAGACACGTCTGGTTGGCGATGTCGACTTCGACACCGCGGTGGAGGTCGCGGGGGCAATCACGCCCGTGCCGGGCGGCGTTGGTCCGATGACCATTGCATGCCTTCTGGCCAACACAGTGACGGCCTGCTGCCGCGCCAACGGGCTGGCCGAGCCCGAAGGGCTGACGGCCTGACTGGGTTATGACGATACAGGGACGGGCACCATCGTTCCCTGCATGACAGCAATCAGGGTTTCTGCACCGTCCTCAATCGCGTGCACTTCGGCTGAGACGACAACCAGACGCCGACCGGGTTTCAACACCCGGCCGGTGGCCCGCAAAAGCTCACCACGCCCTGGCGCCAACAGGTTGATCTTGATTTCGGCGGTCATCACCTCGACGTCTTCAGGCATGCAGGTCAGGGCGGCATAGCCGGCCGCCGTATCCCCTAACGCGAAGGTCAGCGCCGCATGGGCGACCCCCTGTTGCTGCCGGCTGCTTTCCAGGATTGGCGCCGACAGCACAACTTTCCCGGGTTCGACCAAATCGATTCCAGCCCCGAGAGTCGTCATCATGGACTGTTGACCAAAGCTTTTGGCGATCCTGTGGGTGATGTTCATCTTTTTCTCTTGTCTGATGGCAATGTGTCGCGATCTCGATAACGTGATCGGGTGGCAATGTCCAAAACATGACTTAAGGACTTGGCGTTCCCGGAAAAATTCAGTTAAATCAACCTCCGGCCGGTTTAATAGTATAAGAATTTTTCACGCTAATGCTTCCGAATTCGTTTGAATCATCAGTTCCTCCAATAACACGCATAACAATCGTGGGGTGGGCGTTGGGCTCATTTTTGGCCACGTATGCAGCTCCGTTCGGCACGTTACAGTACCCCTTTGAGTTGCGCGCCATATTCTGGAGCATTGTCGTGGTCGGAGCGACATTGATGGCACGTTCGGCGATGTGGGTGGTTTGGCATTTTATGCCAACGGCGAAAGGTTTTATTGTAGATGCGGCGGTGTCCGTTCTGATGGTTCTGTTTTTCACACCGGTTCTGTATTTTTCGGCAATTGTCATATTTGATGGCAGGCCACTGATTTCATCGACTTATCTGACATTCATGCAATACGTTGCCATCATTTCTATTGCCGTCTGTATTACGCGGCGCATGGTGGCCGGGTTAATTGGGCAACGAAACGCGAGCCTGACGGAACAATTGGCGGATAACCAGTCTGAGACACAGCCGCGTTTGATCCGGCGTCTGCCCAAAGGCTTTGACGGACAGATTTTGCGCCTGACGGTCGAAGATCATTTCGTCGATGTCGTGGCCGAAAGTGGAACGTATCGGATCCGCCTGCGATTTGCCGATGCCGTAAACGAAATGGATCCGTGCCCCGGGTCTTGCACCCACAGATCTCATTGGGTTGCCACACATGCAGTGACAGGGGTTCGCCGAGAAGCTGGCAAGATCTGGCTGGAGATTACCAATGGCGATCTGGTCCCCGTTAGTCGAAAATATCGCCCCGACGTCGAGGCCGCAGGTCTTCTCTGACCGCGTCAGCGGGGCATCGGGATCGCATGCATGTTGTGCCCTGTCAGGATGGCAATCGCTTCGCGCCGCATCAGCGTGCTTAGGATCTGGTCGTGGCTGCGTAGACCGCCCGTATACGTGCCATAGGCCGGCAGAATGACGCGATCCCGGTCCGCCAGAAATGCGCTGCGTGTGATCGACCGCCCCCGGGCCCGGATTGTCGCTTTGGGATGGTAGTGCCCAGAGATCTCGCCACTTGCGCCCGGTTTGGCAATATGGCGAAAGGTCAGGGGCGGGACCGGCAGTTCTGCCAGATGCGTACCGCCCATTTCGACCGGTCCCGGGTCATGGTTGCCTTCAATCCAGACCCAGCGTCGACCGGCCTGCAGCCGGGCAATCCACAGTTTTTCCTCTTCTGGCAGCGCATCGGCAGCGGCGATGTCGTCAAAGCTGTCGCCAAGGCAGACGATCACCCGGGCATTGGTCTGCGCCAAATCTCCGCCAAGCCGTGTCAGCGTGTCCCGCGTATCATAGGGGGGGAGCGGCGTGCCGCTGCGCCGGGCGATCCGTTCTGATTTTCCCAGATGCAGATCGGACACGCACAGCAGAGATTGCCCGGGCCACCAAAGCGCCCCTGACCCTAGGGCCACAAGTGGGGCACCTGCCAAAGTGAAGTCATGTCTGTTCATGATACGTTCGTTGCCGATTATTCCAGCAAAAACAAGACAATTTAAGTGTGGGGACTGCAGTATCTAATGATCCAGGCCAGCGGCCTGCATCAGCCTGTCGGCCTCTTCCTGCAACAGCTGTTCTTCGCCGCTGCCTTTGATTGGCACCTTCCCCACCTCTAGCAACAGTGGAGCTGCCAGTGGGGATATCCTTTCAAGTCGCACATGATCGATTCTATCGCCGACACGGGCAATCATTTCTTCGATCCGCCCGAAATCAACCAGACCACGCAATGCTTCTTGCCGGGTGATTTTCAGCATCAGGTGATCGGGGTCGTATTTGCTGAGGGTGTCATAAAGGATGTCGGATGAAAACATCGCCTGCCGCCCGGATTTCTTCTGGGAGGACGGGATGTTGCGTTCAATCAGCCCCGCGATGGTGGCGCTGGCCCGAAAGGTGCGCTTCATCACCGCGTTTCCGGCCAGCCAAGTGTCCAACCCGTTGCGCAGCGCCTCAATGTCGAACAGCGGGCGGATATCGTCGGGCGCGTCCAGCCCCCAGATCAACGTGGCATAATCGGTCGACACAAAACCCAGCGGATTCAACCCGATCTCTTCCAGACGTTTGGTCAACAACAGCCCTAGCGTCTGTTGGGCGTTGCGACCGGCGAACCCGTAAACGCAAAGGTGTTCGCGACCGTCATGGGGAAAGCTTTCGATCAGCAACCGACCCGGAGCGGGCAGACGGGACAGGTGACGCTGAAGCCGAAGCCAGTCAGCGGTGTGCTGGGGCAGGGTGGGCCAGTCAGGCTGAAGAAACATGTCCAGAATGCGCGCGCTTAACTGCGTCGAAGTCGCGAACTTGGTGCCGGAAAACACGGCGACTTTGGGCTTTCGCCCCTTGTCGCGGCTGACCTCGACTGTCATTTCGCGCAGGCCCTCATATCGTACGATTTTCCCGCCAATCAGGAAGGTATCGCCGGGGGTCAGTGAGGCCGCAAAGGCCTCTTCAACCTCGCCTAGGGGTTTTCCGCCGCGACTGCGCTTCATCCGGACTTTCAAAAGATCCGCGTCCTGAATCGTGCCGATGTTCATCCGGATGCGTTGCGCGTTGCGCGGGTCGCGCAATTGCCACAAGCCGTCGGGCCGCTGCATCAAACGCTTCCACTTGTCATAGGCCCGCAGCGCATAGCCACCCGTGGCGCAGAAATCGAGGCAGTCGTCAAACGCAGCACGGGTCAGCGCGCGATACGGCCCAGCCGAGGCCATTTCCGTATAAAGTGAATTCGCATCGAACGGCCCCGCACAGGCCGCAATCAGGATGTGCTGACATAAGACATCCAGGGGCCCGGGACCGCGCGGGTCGCCATCCAAAGCGTTTTCGCGAACGGCCTCCAAGGCCGCCACGCATTCCACAACCTCGAACCGGTTGGCCGGTACCAGCAGCGCTTTTGACGGCGCGTTGTATCTGTGATTGGCCCGTCCGATCCGCTGGACCAGCCGTTTCACGTTTTTGGGGGCGCCGATCTGGATCACCAGATCGACATCGCCCCAGTCGATACCCAGGTCCAGGCTGCCGGTGCAAACGATGGCCCGCAGTTGTCCGCGCACCATGGCCTGCTCTACGCGTTCGCGCTGTTGCCGGTCCAGTGATCCGTGATGGATGCCGATGGGCAGCGCGTCGTCATTGGCAAGCCAGAGATTGTGAAAGAAAATTTCGGCCTGTGCGCGGGTGTTGTGAAAGATCAGGGTGGTCTTGTGTTGTTTGACCTGCTCCAAAACAGCGGGAATGGCATAAGCGCCGCCACCGCCGGACCAGGGCGGCATGGCATTTGTGGTCAGCATGGCGATGTCGGGCACCGGGCCGGGATCAGCCTCAAGAATGGTGCAGGGATCGGGGTGGCGGGCCAGTAACCGGGCGACCGCTTGCGGATCTTCGACCGTGGCCGACAGGCCCACCCGACGTAGATCGGGGCAGAGCGTTTGCAGCCGCGCTAGGGCAAGCATCAGTTGATCGCCGCGTTTGGATTCGGCCAAAGCGTGGATTTCATCGACGACGATGCGTTTGAGCCCGGCAAACATGCGGGGCGCGTCTTCGTATGAGGTCAGCAACGCCAGGCTTTCGGGCGTGGTGAGCAGGATATGGGGCGGATCGGCCCGTTGGCGTTTCTTCTGGGTCGCCGAGGTATCGCCGGTGCGGTCTTCGATGCGGATCGGCAGTCCAATCTCATCCACGGGTGTGCGCAGGTTGCGTTTGATGTCTGCAGCCAAGGCTTTGAGCGGCGAGACATAAAGCGTGTGCATCCCGTCATGTGGCGTGTTCGTCAGATCGGCAAGCGTTGGCAAAAAACCGGCCATGGTTTTGCCGCCCCCGGTCGGGGCGATCAGCAACACGGCCGGGTCGTCAGCATGGGTGACCATGGCCGCCTGATGCGCGTGGATCGACCAGCCACGGGACGAGAACCACGCAGCGATCTGTTCGGGGAGGTCAAGCATGGCCTGACACTAGCGTGGATGAATCCGGTGTGAAATCTCTGGCAGACGTTTTAAGGGCAAAATTCGGTTACGTCCGTCGGGGGCGCAACTGGCGGATGGCGGACTGCACCTGTCTGGGCAGGCTGGTATCTGCATCGTCCGGCGCGGCGTCCAACGCACTTTCGACGTCTTTCACAAGGATGCCAATCGTGTTGTCCTGATCCCAGCCATCCCGTGCAAATTCGATGGTGTCAAACCCAGAGGCGAACCAATTTTGGCCTGACGACGTGGCGATCAGGTCCAGCAATGCGGTTTCGTCCAATCCGGCCTCATCGGCCCAGTCTAGCACCAGACGGGTCATCGCTGTGTTCGATGCGGCGAGCAGGTTGTTCAGCACTTTGGCCTGCATGCCCGACCCGTAAGGCCCCATGCGGTGAAAATGTTGACCCATGGCGGAAAACAACGGCTGCGCGGCATCAAGATCGCGATCACTGCCCCCCAGCATGAAGGACAAACGCCGTTCTTCTGCGGCGATCTGGGCTCCGGACATCGGGGCGTCGATCAGCGTGATATGTGCAGAAATTCGGCTGCGCAGGTCTTTGACATAGCGTGGTGATAGGGTGGAGCAGATGATGATCCGGTTGAGGTGTTTTGCAGATATCAGGTTTTGAGTACCAAAAAGAACCTCATCAGTTTGCGAAATATCGCGAACTACTGTGATCAAAGTGTCTAAGTTTTGTGAAAACTCATCCACATCCCTACAGATTGCCGAATCTGCGCTGTCAAAATCGCTGATCCGGCGGACGTCGAAACCACGGGCATCGAACCCGGCTTTTCGCAAAGCTGCCAGCATTGGGGCGCCCATTCGCCCGCACCCAGCGACTCCGATCATCTGACGATGTGTTCGTCCTTGACGAACATGTTGGCCCACGCGCGTTCGATCAACTCTGGTGTCATTTGATAGGGGATCCCTTCGAACTCACAAATCGCGATCATCTGATCAATCAAGAACACCGGCTGATAATTCGCATAGACGTTGTCGATCTCAGGGTATTTGACCTTAAGCAGATGCACCAATGCCTTTTCGTTCAGCGGCATTCCCTTCTTGCGGGCAACAAGGGCAAAGATCTTTAGGAAGTTTTCCTGGTTGGGACCATCGATTTTGATCTTGAAAAAGATCCGGCGCAACGCGGCCTGGTCAAAGATTTCGTTGGGGTGGAAGTTGGTGGAAAAGATCACCAGAGTATCGAACGGAACCTCAAATTTTTCGCCCGATTGCAAGCCAAGAATGTCTTTGCTTTCTTCCAGGGGAACGATCCATCGGTTGATCAAGGCCTGTGGCGGTTCTTCCTGACGGCCAAGGTCGTCGACAATGAAGATGCCGCCAGTCGACTTCAACTGAAGCGGTGCCTGGTAGGTGCGGGCTGTTGGGTTGTACACCAGATCCAGCATCGACAGGCTGAGTTCACCGCCGGTCACAACGGTCGGTCGCTCGCAGCAGACATAGCGGGCGTCAAAACGTTTGCCTCGGCGCAGTGAGTTGGGGCTGTCGACCTCCATCGGCAAAGCGCTGTGTACGATCGGATCGTAAACCGTGATCACCTGACCAGAGTATTCGATCGCGCGCGGGACATAAACCATGTCGCCAAGCGCGTCGCGGACCCCGTTTGAGATTGAAGATTTGCCGTTGCCGGGCGGGCCATACATCAGGATCGACCTACCTGCGCTGACGGCCGGACCAAGGTGGTCCAGCAGGCTGTCCGGCAAGATCAAATGGCCCATCGCGGTGGTCAGCTGTGCGCGGCTGACCTGAATGTTGCGGATCGACTGGCGTTTGACCTGTTCGCGATAGACCTCAAGCGGGACCGGCATGGCACCGAAGTATTCGGATTGCGACAGGGCATCCAGCGCGCGGGATTTGCCGGCGTCGGTCAGCTGATAACCCATTTCGTTGCTGTTGTTGGCGTTCAGCGTTCCTGTCGCCTCAAGCAGACGCTGTTCGCGGGCCATATCGACAAGTTCTTGGGTAACCGGAATCGTCAGACACAGGGCCTGAGACAAATCACTGACCATTTCGACATTCTTGCGGAAAATTGTCTTGAGAAGGATATCCCGCATCATCACGATGGGAAGCTTCATGTCTTCAAGGGTGCGCGGATTTGGTGGGGCCAGCACGGATGTGGGTTGCATGTTCATGGGTATGCTCTCAAAAAAAGGTGCCACGTTCTGACCGCATCATACTGCCCGGCCAATATGGCGTCAGAATGGCGACTTGGCGGCAGGGATCAGCGCATGACTGCGTTTTGAAAGACGCCCAGCAACAGGTAGATCGCCAACGTCCCGCCAAGCGACAAGCCCATTGGGAATTTCCAGCCCCTGTCCCAGCTTTGCCAACCAGGGGACAATTGCCTGAGGGGCGTGTATTTCACGAGGCGATGGGTCACGAAAGCTGCCAGAAGGTTGGCGGCAAAGATCGCCATCAACAAACGTAGATCACCCGGCGCAATAAACGGCGCAGCAGCGGCGGCGAATTTGGCATCGCCCGCCCCGACCGCTCCGCCTGCATTCAGAAGAATGCCGATCAGCAGAACCACGACCATCTGAACAAGCCGCATACCGTAGACGGGCAGGGGCAGGACGAACAGCCCGACAACCAGAAAAACAACGGCCAGCGCGATAACCGCCTGATTGGTGATTCGCATCTCGCTCAGGTCGGTGAAACAGACATACAGGCAGATCGGCAGCACAAAAGGCAGGAACCAAAGCGCCTCGGTCGTGGTCAGCGCCATGGCGTCAACCGGCCTCCAGCGCGCGAAGTGACCGGACGGCTTCTTCGAAATGCTGTGGATGCGTGTTGATTGCTTCGCGCAGCAGGCCCTTTCCAGTTTCAACATCACCCTGCTTGACCGCTGACAAAGCCATGGTGTGCAACAGCTGCGCCCTCTCGGACTGACTCATCGGGATAACGGGAAGTGAATATTTCCGTTGAGCGCCACGGGCCAGGATCAGGTTGTTCTTTGCAGTAAACAAAGTGCTGTCCTGGCGAATGGCGTCCCCGAACAGACGTTCGGCGCCAGAGTAATCGCCGCGCGTCAGCTTGGAGTATCCCCAGTTGTTCATCACGCCTGCCGGGCGCGTGGTCAGGCCAACTGCGGTTTCATAAAAGCTGTCGGCGTTGCTCCACTCTTCATTGGCGTCTGACACCATCGCTTCAAGTCGGTACCGCTTGAATGTTTCGTGGGTTGGCACAACCGCATCCAGAACAGACTCTGCCTTGTCCCAGTCGCCAGAACGGATCAGAGCGTCTGCATAGTGGACTTCGTCTTCAGGCAAGGCGCCTTCCATCTCGACAACTTTGCCCCAGGCCGATGCCGCTTCGGTATTGCGTTTGGCACGTACCAGAGAAGTGCTGAGGCCGCGTTGAAAGTCGATTCGGTCGGGGGCCGATTTGGCGGCCTGACTGAAATAGTCGACAGCCTCGTTCGGGTCCGCAACCGTCAGCATGACGTCGTTCAGGTTGGTTTCGTCGACGACATTCACGTCCTGAAACGCGCGTTCTACGGTCGCATCAGCATCTTCGGTGCACGCGGACAGCGCGATGGCGCAGACCAGACATGCCGGAATCAGAAACACTTGGCGCATTATTTGCGTCCTTTACTGCTCTTGCCTCGGTCATGGTACCTTACGGATCACGAAATTGCCGCTACCCCGTTGGACCAATTTATAGTCTTCGTTTTGTTCACTATTATTATCAGAGTTTTCCGATTTTGATAGCGCCACGCGCAGATTTTCGCGGATTGAGTCACTTTCGCCATTATCCAGCGCATAGGCCTTCTGAAAAACCTGCTGCGCCTCGGTGATTTTGCCCCGTTCCATCAGGACCACGCCAAGGTTGTTCCAGGCTTCGGGCCACTCGGGAGCCTCGGCGACCGCGCGGCGCAAATTCTCTTCAGATTGCCCCAAACGGCCCAATCCAAGGTTCGCGGTACCGATCCCGGTCAGGATTTCGGTTGTCATACCGTGGACCAGCGCGGCGCGAGTAAATGCTTCCAATGCAAGCTCGTATTGCTCGACCTCCATCAGTCGATTGCCGACCTCGATACCATCCACGGCCTCTTTGCGATGATCGACGCCGGGCGCATAAACGTCATCCTCAAACCCCGGGAGGGGCTCAGGAGCGCATGCCGCCACCGTCGCAAAAGCGACGATGGCGGCTAAGATTTTTGTGATCGGTGCGCCCAACCGCACACGCGATTCTGCCATTGTGTTACTTGCTCATGTTGCCCAGATTCGCGATGCCCATCGCCGAAGGTCCGACAAGGATAATCAGCAACGGCGGAACCGTTAACATCATTGTGGCAAGCGTCATTTTGGTTGGCAACTTGTTTGCGGCCTCTTCGGCACGCATGACGCGTTTGTCGCGCATTTCCCCGGCATAAACCCGCAAGGCTTCTGAAATGGATGTACCGAACGCCGCCGACTGGATCAGCACGGTCACAAAGGACGACACGTCAGGAACGCCGCAGCGGGTGCCCATGTCACGCAACACTTTTTCCTTTTCCTTGCCGGCCTTCATCTCGTAGGCGACAATTTCGTATTCCTCGGCCAGAGCCGGGAATGAGGCGTGCAGTTCCTTCGCGACCCGCACAATCGCCTGATCCAGAGACTGACCCGCTTCGACGCAGACCAGCATCATATCCAGAGAATCCGGAAAGCCGCTGGTGATCGATTCTTTTCGCTCTTCGACGCGGCGGGTGACCCAGTATTTCGGCAACATGTATCCTGCGGCACCCGGGCCGACGACATACATCATTGTTTGCTGCTGTGTCATGCCTTCGCCCGCGCCAAGCCCATAAACATACACGACGCCCACAATCAAACCCAGAATGGCAAGCGCCAGTTGTGCAAAGTGGAAGAAGCGTACGGCATCTTTCGAGTGATATCCGGCCTGACGAAGTTTGAGCTGGACGGCAGAGAGTTCTTCGGCGTCCTGCGGTTCGAGAAACGATTTGAACCGTTCAAGCTGTTCGTTCCGGCCTGCCTGACGCAAACGTTCTTTCTTTGGCTTGGCCAGAGTTTCTTCCTGAGCGTTACGCTTGAGTTTCTTCAGCGGATCCTCTGGCTGGTTCAGCATCAAGGGAATGGTCAGCAAAACCATGAACATGCCAAGCCCGCCGACCACGATTAGGGGGCCGAATTCACCCAGCTGATCTGTCAGGAACGTATTGATCTGAGACAGGAATTCCATTGGAGATCCTTAGACTTTGATATTGGTGAGCGTGCGCATCACGAAAAGATTGACGACAAGCAGAATGCCAACGACGAAGCATGCCGGGATGAAATAGGGGTGATCCATCACTTCATCATAGTAATGCGGGTCCTTGGCCAGAATTGCGACCATGCAGAACAGTGGGAAGCCCGACAGGAACTTGCCCGACCACTGTGCTTCGGCGGTGATCGCTTTCACACGGCGGAACAGACGGAAACGGGCCCGGATCACCTTGGCCAGACCTGCCAGAACTTCTGCCAGGTTACCGCCCGATTGCTGCTGAATGGTCACGGCCACAGCAAGAAAGCGAAGATCCTGCATGTCCAGCCGTTCGGCCATGTCCTTCAAGGCTTCTCCGACATCACGCCCATAGGCGCATTCGTCGGCAATAACGCCGAATTCGGTTCCCAGCGGGTCTTCAGCCTCTTTCGCAACGATCTGGATTGCAGAGGAGAACGGATGCCCGACGCGCAGGCTGCGCACCATCAATTCGACCGAATCCGGAAGCTGTTCTTCGAACATGGCCATGCGTTTGTTGGCCTTCTTGTTGATCCAGAAATAGACGCCGCCGACACCGATGCCGACTGATGCCACGGCACGTACGGCAGGTGCCGTATCCGTACCGATGGTCAGGCCAAGGAAGGCAAACACGGATACGCCGATCATGATCATGATCAACTGGCGTGGAGTGAAGGCGATAGCAGCTTTTTGAGCCTTTTCCGCCAGAAGCGAGTACAGCGGAATCGAGGTCGATTTCATATGCTGCTGCATTTCCTTGCGGAGTTGCTCCAGCACCTGTTCCCGGTTGCCGCCCTTGTCGAGCATATCCAGCCGGCGGTTAACCCGGTTGTTCAGGCTGATCGATTTGCCAAAAGCGACAAGGTAAATGCCTTCGACCAGCACGATGATCCCGACAAAGATCAGGCCATAAATAATTGGTTCTGCACTAAGTTGCATTACACCCCCTCCATAACGCTGGGCTCATAGACTGAAGCGGGCAGGTCGTAGCCCCACATCCGGAACCGTTCCGAATAGTTGCTGCGCACGCCAGTAGCAGTGAAGTGGCCGATGATCTTGTTTTCGGGCGTCAGGCCGACGCGCTGATAGCGAAAGACTTCCTGCATCGAGATCACATCGCCTTCCATCCCGGTGATTTCGGTGATCGACGTCATCCGGCGCGATCCGTCCTGAAGGCGGCTGGCCTGAACGATCAGGTTCACAGCGGACGAGATCTGCGACCGAACCGCTTTGAGCGGCATCTCGATTCCGGCCATCGCGATCATGTTTTCCAGACGACTGACGCCATCGCGGGCGCTGTTGGCGTGGATCGTGGTCATCGAACCGTCGTGGCCGGTGTTCATGGCCTGCAACATGTCGATGACTTCTTCGCCACGGGTTTCGCCAACGATGATGCGGTCAGGTCGCATCCGGAGGGCGTTTTTCAGACAGTCCCGGGGCGACACTTCGCCCTTGCCTTCAACGTTTGGCGGGCGGCTTTCCATCCGGCCCACATGCGTCTGCTGCAATTGAAGTTCCGCCGTATCCTCGATCGTCAGGATGCGTTCGGCATCGTCGATGAATGACGAGAGCGCATTCAGCGTTGTGGTTTTGCCTGACCCCGTACCGCCCGAAACGATGACGTTCAGGCGTGTGGCGACGGCAGCCTGAAGATAGGCCGCCATCTCTTCCGAGAAGGCACCGAAACTGACCAGGTCATCGATGCCCAGCTTGTCCTTTTTGAACTTACGAATGGACACAAGAGATCCATCTACCGCAACCGGGGGCACCATGGCGTTGAAACGTGACCCGTCAGCAAGGCGGGCATCCACATAAGGGTTGGATTCGTCAACGCGGCGACCCACGGCGGATACGATCTTGTCGATGATCCGCAACAAGTGCTTTTCATCTTTGAACGTGATGTCGGTCAGCTGCAGCTTACCGGCGCGTTCAACAAAGATCTGTTGCGGACCATTGACCAGAATGTCGTTGACGCTTTCGTCCTGTAGCAAGGTTTCAAGCGGGCCAAGGCCGGTGACCTCGTCATACAGTTCTTTGTTAAGCGTCGTGCGGTCTTCCCGGTTCAGGACCACGCCGCGCTCTTCCAGGATTTCTTGCGCAATCGCACTGATTTCGCCGCGAAGGTCGGCTTCACTCGCGTGCTCAAGTGCTGCAAGATTCAGGTTGTCCAGAAGCGCGCGATGCAGTTCCAGCTTGATTTCGCTCAACCGTTCCTTGCGCTTGCGTTCCTTATCGGCCGGGGCCGGTCTGGCTGCGCCTTTATCCATTGGCCTGCGCAATGACGCTGCGGCCTTGGGGGACACAGCCGCCGCAGCCGCAGGTTTGGCATCGGGAATATTTGCAACTTTTGCAGTCGTCTTGACTGCAGCGTTGCCTGCCTTTTTATATTTCGAAAACATGTGATTAAGCCCCCTTCAGTCTTTAAGCCGCTTCGGCGTCGCTCCGGCCAAGTTCGTGTAGCGAACTTGCCAGTTTGGCGATTTCTTTGCGCAATGGGTTCTTGGCAGCCGAGTTGGCCAAAGGAAGCCCATGATCCGCACTTTGCGTCACCTGCTTGCCGCCATCGGGCAGTTGCAGGTCGATCGAAATGCCCAGAGATTCACCCATCCTTTTGACCCGGCTTTTACCGCTAAGGTCAGTGAACTTCGGAGCCCGGTTCAGGGCGAACCGCAGCTTTTCAAATGGCAGGTCTTCTGACTGCAAAGCCCGCTTCAGGCGCAAGGCATTCTGGGCCGACCGCATGTCGAGTTCGAGCATTGCAAAATACACATGCGCGGCGTTCAGAACCGTTTCGGACCACTGCACCAGAGTTTTTGGCATGTCGATCACGACATAGTCGAAATGGCTGCGGGCCATGTCGATCACACGCTGCACGTCGTCAGAGTCGATGATGTCCAGCGGCACCATGTCGGATGGGGCGGTCAGCACCTGCAGCTTGTCTTCGAACGCCAACAGGGCCTGACCAAAAACGTCTTCGTCCATCGTTTCGGTTTCGGTCATCATTTCGAGCACGAATTCGCGCCGCGGAAGATCAAGATACGTCGACACCGATCCACCTTGCAGATCCAGATCGATCAGGCAAACGCTGGGTGGGTTATCCGCATCAACCAACGCCAGTTCCCACGCAAGGTTGATGGCCATCGTGGTCGATCCACTGCCACCTGCCAAGCCATGCACGACGATGACTGCGCCTTCTCGGGACGGGCCCGTTTTCAGTTGTGGCGAAGGCCGGGCTTCGGTTGCCGGTTCGACTTCGGGTGTGCTTAGGCGGTCAATTGCCATTTGCAGTTCCTGCTCGGGCAAGGGGTAGGGGACAAACTCGTCCGCGCCCTTGCGCAGCAACTGGTGCAAAGATGCTGGTGTGACGTCTTCGGCGATCAGGATCACAGCAATACCGCTGGCTTTCGCCTGGGTAATGATCTCACCCATCAGAATAAGGTTTTCTTCATCCTCGTGATCCATCGCCAGAGCGATGAATTCAAGGCTTTCGGCCTCGGGTTGACTGAAGAACGCCAAGGCTTCGGCAAAGCCCAGATCTCCCCAGGCTTCGCCAAGGGCCATTTCCATATCTTCGATCAGAAGGTCGAAGTTTTGCACATCCCGGCTGACAGTACAGGCCACAATCGGGTTTGGTTCGGGTTGCGACATTCCGCTGCTCATTGCCTTCATCCTTTTTTTAGGAGGCCGGCTGCAACGGTTTTCCAAAAGCCGCCGCGACACCTAGGCCTGCGTACGACTCGGTTCGGTCGCACGTCTCCCATTGAGAACAATGTCGGCGGCAAACAGGGCAAGAATGGGGCTAAAAAAACCCAATTGTAGGGTAATGGGAGACGATGAAAGGCATCGGGGATTATTGTGTCCCGAAGGCGGCCTCTTCGCGCTGCGTCAGGGTCGTTTCAGACTCTGCACTCTTGAGGTAATCGCGATAAACGATTTGCGCGTATTTACCATCGATGATCGTCGGGTGACGACCGACAAATCCGGAAACTTCGGTCACGGTGCGACGGTTGCGACGATCCCGGTCGGCGGTTTGAATCAACGGCTGGGTTTCACCATATGACACAACGGCCTCAAGCCGCGATTTGCTGATTCCCAGCGACGACAGAAAGGCAACAGCGGCATTTGCACGGCGCTGACCAAGGTTCTTGTTATAGCTGGATGATCCGACAGCGTCGGTATGGCCGTAGACACGGAACTTGACTTCCGGGAACTGACGAATCCATGTGGCCTGCTGTTTCAGCACTTGCTGAGCGGTGGAGTCCAGAACGGCACTGTCAAAGGCAAAGTTAATGGTCGTTGGAACTTCGCTTGCGAAACGTTCGCCCAACACATCGGCATAGCTTTGTTCGCCGTTCTGAATCATGGAGTTGTTAAGGGTGGCGTTTCCAAAGGCACCGCTGTCGACCTGAAGGCCAGCTTCACGAAGGAAGGAATTCGGCACCGGCCCCGCAGTCTGACCGCATCCGGCAATGACAAGGGGAAGCCCCACAATGATCATCAGATTTTTCATGTCGGAGCTCCTCTGGTCAGTCCATTACGTAGCCGTAAGACCCGCTGAAATCCTGTTTCGCCACTTCGCTGGCAGCGCCACGTGATGGCCGATCAGTCGAACTGAGCCGCCCGAACAGGAACAGATCGTTTTCGCGCGGTGGCTTTACCCGATCGGTTGGCAGGGCCAAAGCCTCGCCCCGAGTCGGCGTGACCAGATGTGCGGTAATGATAATGACCAGTTCTGTCTGGCTGCGTTGATAGTCAGCGCTTCGGAACAGGGCACCAAGAACCGGAACGTCGCCGATCCAGGGCATTTGTGCCGCGTTGTCCAGGAATTGATCTTCGATCAGGCCCGCAATCGCAAAGCTTTCCCCATCACGCATCTCGACTGTAGTGGTGGTTTCCCGGCGAGTGAAGGCGTCAACTTCGAAGCCGTTCAAAACCACGCTGTTCGCGTTGTCGATCGCCGAGACCGCCGCTTCGAGTTCAAGGTTGATCACGTCGCCATCAACCACCCGAGGAATGAACCTCAATTCGATCCCGAAGGGTTTATATTCGATTGAGAACAGCCCGTCTCTCTGCGCTACCGGAATAGGGTATTCGCCGCCCGCCAGGAACGTTGCTTCCTGACCCGACAAAGCCGACAAGTTTGGTTCCGCCAAAGTGCGCACGACACCTTTTTGCTCCAACGCCTCGATCAGGAGGTTGACCTGCATCGAGCCCGCGTTGAACCCAAACAGAATGGCGCCAACGTTCTCGTTTGAGGCGGGGATGTTGCCAGCCAAAGAGTTGGAAAGCGCGGGTTGGTTGTTCAGGGTGCCGATACCGCCGTTAACGCCGACGTTACTTCCGCCGTTGATACCCAAGGAGGAACTGAGCGATTTTGACACTGTTCGCTGCATTTCTGCAAAGCGCACTTTCAGCATGACCTGTTGAACGCCGCCGACCCCCATCAGGTTCGAAACCCGATCCGGGGCATAGCGTTCAGCCAGATCCAGAGCCCGCTGAAGGCGTTGTGCGCTGGATACCGTACCTGACAAGACGATCCCGTCATTGGCGGTACGGACCTCGATTTGTTCTCTGGGAAGGATCTGGCGCAGACGCTCTTTGAATTCGGTGATGTCCGCCGCGACCTTGACATTGACGTTGGTGATCAGACGTCCGGTGCCGTCCAACAGGGTCAGTGTCGTCAGACCCGGCGATTTGCCGAGCACATAAATGGTTCGGTCTGACAGAGACGAAATATCTGCGATGCTGGGATTCGCAATGCTGAGTTCGGCGAACGGTTCGTCGCTTTCCACAACCACAGCCCGGTTCATCGGAACTTCCAGCGTTGCCCCCACGCCGTTCTTCACAACGCGCAATGAGTCTGCCATTGCGGACGTACCCGCAAGGGAAGTGCACGTCAGGCCAAGCCCCAAAAGGGCAACCTTAATCAATCTATTCAATTGCATGTGACCTGCCTCTCCGATCACGCCTCACCAGCGGGTCTTTATGCCCGCTCTTGAGAGCACTCTGCGTCAGTTCCTGATTTTTTGCAAGAATCAATGGTTTCCCGGACGCAAGTGATGTGGATAAGTAACAATACAACAAATGAGAGCCGACCTTTGGCCAGCTCTCATCTTGGTTTTTCACGTATGATTATTGAGTCAGTTTGTGCAGGGGATCGGGATCTCCATCACTTCGGCACCACGGCGGGTCCGAATGGTGCACACTTTTTCTTCGATCTTTTCCGGCTCAAGCTCGAGTTCGCTGAGTCCCAGCAAGGAGCGTTGGTTAACCTCGATGGCCGATGCGATGGTGTCATCTTCGGCCCCGACCAGCGACAGCGACAGGCGCCCGGTTGTCTGAGCCTGGGCCAAGGCGGCGACCTGCTCGGGCAAGGCGGCGACGGTTACGGTGCGGGCAATGGTTGCGCGGTCCAGATCGCCACCAGCGCTTTGGTCCACGGCGATAAGCTGAATGTTTGCCTGGATCAGACGGGTGACTTCGCCCCGACCGTTCTCGACTGCGGTGCGCATGTTGCCTGTCCAGTAGACATCAACCTTGTCCCCGGGGCGCAAAAAGCCCGACACACCCGAAGCCACATCGACCTTGATCGCAAATGCGCGCATGCCGCGTTCCAGTCGCGATGTGATTCCAGCGTCTTCGCCGGGTTCGGTGACCTTGATGGCCAAGACGGCTTCGTCCAACTCCATGGCGCGCAGTACAACGCGGTTTTTCTTGGCGTCTTCCGGGAACAGGGCGACTAGTTCTTCGAATGCGCCTTCCGGGATGGCGTTGACCGGCCAGCGGACCTGGCGCACGTCGTCTTTGTTCAGTGTCTCGCCGTACTTCAGCGCCCGTGTGGCCACGAATACCGTAGTCGTTGGCACGATCGCTTCCCGTGCGGCGCGTTCCTTCGCCAGTTCGTTCTGATAGGCGGAAATGTAATTCTTTGCCATCATCACGGCCCCTCCTGCAAGGGCGACCCCGACGATCAATACGAGTCCGAATACAGCGCGCATATCTGAACCTCTTTCTTTTGTTAGTCCCGCATAAGGCGGGATGATGTGCCCCGGTTCTCCAGGATCATGTCTTTACCCGATTAACTTTTATGCGCGGATTGTGGCCAAAACAGGGAGGCCGGGTGTCAGAGTCGCGCTGCTCTGTGTTTTGAACGGGCAGGAGCCCGGAACAATCAGTCGATTTGGGTGTTGGTCAGGGTGTCTCCGACGTTGTTCCCCAGGCCACCCGAAGCGCTCTGCAGAGACACGATGGCTACGCCGGCCAGTGCAACAACGGCGGCGGTCAGCACGACCCAGTCAACCGTCACAGCTCCATCTTCGGAGCGGCGGAATTTTTTCAACTTATCAAACATGGTGACCTCTTAAAGCAGGCAGCTTCGTTACGGCAAGGGGCCACGTCTTATGGAAAAGACGTGGCCCTTCGACAAAATCATACAGATCCGTCTGCGTGACTTACGCCGGGTCTTTGCCTTCGATGAACTCGCCGGTCGACTCGGTCAGGTTCGACGAACCGTCTTCGATGGCGGTATAAGCTGCGCCGGCCAGGGCAACGACGGCTGCGGTCAGCACGACCCAGTCAACTGTTACGGCGCCGTCTTCGTCGTTGCGGAAGTTTTTGATGAAGTTAAGCATGGTTGTCCCTCCAAAGGATCAGATTTAAGTTTTGTCCGCGCTTTCCCGTGTTGGACCCGCTCTCTCTTTCGAGCCCGGTCAAGCTTGGCATGGGCTTATTCAACAGCTGGATTGGGGCAGCAATTGGGCGTGTTTGTAGAAAAGTAGTGAAATTCAAGGTTGCCGTTGTTGAAAGTTGCTAAGTATCTGAAAAAATAAAAAAAAGTTTGAAATTCTTTGCTGTCGTCCCTTGGGGTAGGTGCGAATGTGTTTGAAATGAGGCTGCTTGTCTGGCGCGAAACTGGAATCCACAAGGCCAGTCAGTAGGTGCTTTTCACTACCGTATCGGTTGCCTGAATGGTCTTAGTGCTTTCGTGCAGCTGACCGTGGCAAAAACGAGAAAGGCCGCACCCCTTTTGGGGCACGGCCTTCATGATCTCAGAACTTGGAACTGAGCTTATGCCGGGTCTTTGCCTTCGATGAACTCGCCGGTCGACTCGGTCAGGTTCGACGAACCGTCTTCGATGGCGGTATAGGCTGCGCCGGCCAGGGCAACGACGGCTGCGGTCAGCACGACCCAGTCAACTGTTACGGCGCCGTCTTCGTCGTTGCGGAAGTTTTTGATAAAGTTAAGCATGGTAGTCCCTCCAAAGGATCACAAGATTTTGTTTAGCTTGACCGCGTCGTCCTCATGAGCCAGCTCTCTCTACATGGCCCGTGTCCGTCGTGGTATGACGACATATAGCCAGCGCTGCATGGCAGCATTTGGGCCGAAAGCGGGTATTTATGCCCAATTTAATTATTTTCGAGAAGTTCCAGTTAATATACTGTTTATAAATGAAAATTTTACAAATTTCGAAGCCGCTGTAACTCTGTATGCGATGCAAAACGGAGTCAATTGAGGCAAAATCGCCAAAGTCCGGGCGGTTTTACTGGTCAGAGAGACCAATTTCAGAGAACAGTCAGCGAAAAAAACAGACCCTTGAGGCGAGCACATGTTTTTTCGTTCCTTAGCATTAGGCTTGGGCGGGCTTGCGCTGGTATGCGCGACTCCGGCCCCGGCTGATACACCGGCCCCGTTTCCTGAATTTCAGGCGAAACGGGTCAAACCGCCCAAATCGGGTACCAAAAAGCGGATCACGATTCAGATTGATCCGTCACAGACCGTAAAAGCCGCACCAGCAAAGCCAAAAGCCAAGGCCAAAGCTGACGGGGACACACCATCGGCGTCCACACCAACGGGGCGTCATGCGTGGTTCTGGGATAAAGTCTCGCCCGATCTCAGCGCATCCGGCCCAGGGCGTCTGGATCAGGCGCTGCTGGCACTCAGCGGATCTGGCAAAGTCGGAGCACCGCGCCTGCAATCGCTTCAGGACATCGCCAGAGCGCGTGGCATCCCGATTCTCCGCTCGACAATAGGCACGGAAGTCTCTCCAGCACTGGTACTTGCGGTAATCGCGGTCGAATCTGCCGGGCGTGCCGATGCGATCAGTTCGGCGGGGGCGCAGGGGCTGATGCAGCTTATGCCGGCGACGGCGTCGCGCTTTGGAGTCTCAGACAGCCTGAAAGCCGAAGACAACATCGCCGGTGGTGTGAAATATCTGAACTGGCTGATGGGAGAGTTCGGAAATGATCCGATCCTTGTCCTGGCAGGCTACAATGCCGGAGAAGGGTCCGTCCGCAAACACAAGGGTGTGCCACCCTATGCGGAAACGCGCGACTATGTACCAAAGGTGCTGGCGGCGTTTCAGGTGGCGAAGGGCTTGTGCACAACGCCGCCCGAGCTAATCTCGGACGGCTGTGTCTTTACATCGATGAACTAAGGCCTGATCGGGGGCCTTAGTTGACCAGCGTCGCCTCGGTGGCGGCGCGGAGCTCTGCGTCCGATACGCCGTCGGCCAGTTCAACGATCTTCAGACCACCTTCAACAACGTCTAGCACACCCAGATTGGTTATGATCCGGTCAACGACGGCTTTGCCGGTCAACGGCAGCGTGCATTCCTTCAGAACCTTGGATACACCATGCTTGTTGGCATGATCCATCACGACAACCACGCGGCCAACGCCGGCCACCAGATCCATCGCACCGCCCATACCTTTGACCAGCTTGCCCGGGATCATCCAGTTCGCAAGGTCTCCGTTTTCGGCGACTTCCATCGCACCCAGAATCGCCATGGCGATTTTGCCGCCCCGGATCATCGCAAACGAGGTCGCGCTATCGAAATAGGCGGTCTGCGGTAGTTCCGTGATCGTCTGCTTGCCCGCATTGATCAGATCGGCGTCTTCTTCGCCTTCGATCGGGAAGGGCCCCATACCCAGCATCCCGTTTTCGGACTGAAGCGTCACCTCGACGCCTTCGGGGATATAGTTCGAAACCAGCGTCGGGATGCCGATGCCAAGATTGACATACCAACCGTCTTGAAGTTCCTGCGCGGCGCGTTCGGCCATCTGGTTGCGGTCCCAAGCCATGATTGATCTCCTCAAATTTGTCGGTTCACGCCGGTTTGGGCGTCGGGTTCATGTGTTTTTCAGTGAAGGCTTCAAGCACGTGCAGCCCGAAATCCGCGTTCATGTGGCGGTGGTCCGTCCAACTTAACTGCTCCCCGTTCATATGAGGGGCGGCGGCTGTGAACTGCCCGGCTGTAGCGAAGGGTTTGGTCACCGTTTCCACAGGTTGCGGCAGGAAACCATAGCCGGCGGCGGTAACGCCTGCGGCGACCTGGTCTTTCCAATAGTCGAACAGACCTGGCGCATCCGGATGGTTCATAAACGCATCTAGCGATTTCGCAGGGTCATAGTCTTCGGATCGCTGACCTATGGTTTCGGCTGGATAGGGCGCGTCGGTGATGGTGAAATTGCGGTTTTCGCCCAGGCAACCTGTGATCAGTTTCATCTCACGGGCGACAAGATGGTCGATCATAGCGCGCAGAAAATCCAGCGAACAGGTCTGGGCCTTTCCCGTGTCCGTACCTTCGACAATGTCAAAATCCAGCAGGACTTTGGCCACGTCACCCATGCTGAACCGGAAACCCGAGACCAGAATTTGGTCAAAGCTGGTCAGGTCGACAGTTAGTGCATCGTTGACCTGGCGCGCGAGTTGCCGGTCTCCTTTGGAGCGGTACTTTGGTGTGAAAAACCCCTTCTGACCCACACGCCCGACGCGGAAGGTCGGGGCGGCAGACGCAAAAAACGACAGGTCGATATCCGGGTGCCGTTCAACGAATTGCGGCGCGGCCTGTTTCATTGCGGCAACATGCGAACTGCCAAGGACCAGGAAACGGGTCATGTGCTGAACGCCTCTAACAGGGCCTCTTCACAGACCACGTCGTCATCCGTGCCGTCAGAATCGGCAACATCCCGTTCTTCGGCGGTGTCTTGGCCTGCGCCATGTGCCGCCAGAAACGCCCGCATGACGCGTCGTACACCACGCGTCGTCACAGACCGAAGGTTGTCGGCAAAGAACCCATCATCCGAGGCATGAGACGCCACGATTTCGAACGAGGGGAAATAGTCGATATCTTCAAAATCCTCGTACAACTCTCCGGCGACCGTTCGCAAAACGGCCTTGGAATAGACCGTCGCGGGCAGGACATGATTGCCGCTGGCTGTGGCGGTCAGCGGAACCGGAGAAACGGTCAGCAAAAACCGGATGTCGGGGTTGATGGCCTTGAGATAGTCGCGGACCTCAAGGAAATCTTCGCGAATCTGTGACGCGCGGAAATTGATGAAGGAATAGCGGGCGTCATCCATCTGGCCTGCAATCGTGCCGGGCGCAGTGGGATAGACAGTACCGCTTTCGGTATGTTGCCAGCTTTCAGTAAGTCCCAGGGTAAACACCACCAACCCGGCCTGACCCAATGCGTCACGCACGGCGGCCAGATGCCCGGCGCGGGCGCGGGTCACCAGCTCGGGCGTTTCCAGCCCATTGGGTTCGGTCCCGGGGCGCAGCGCGTCAAAAAAGCGGCCATCCCGTTCCCAGATCGGGTCGGCTGGCTGGAATTCTCCATGCGCTTCGCGGATCAGCTGCAGGAACTGGCGCACGGTATAGATATTGCCGTAGCGCGCAGAATACAGGCCGTAGCCATAAGTTTGCGCCATCGGACGAAAATGTGCGGCCATCCCTGCGGGCAGGGGTTCGGCGTCGAGAACGCGAAACCCGCTGGATCGCAGGGCATTGCCAACATGCTGTGCAAAACAACTGCCTGCGGTGAAAATCGGCAAATCCCGAGTGATTGGAAAACGTGCGCGATACACATCAGCAGGTGGGAAACGGCCAGCTTCGGCCACCCCCGAACGCCAGAACGCGCGGCTTTCAAGCCCCTGATAGGGCGATGTCACTTTGTCGGAATCCGCCGCCATATCAGGCCGCCCGGGTGGTGCGCTGTTCGATTCGCTTTTCATGATCGCCCTGAATCAGGCGGTTTACATAGATGCCGGGCAAGTGGATGCAGTCGGGATCAAGCGACCCGGTTGGAACGATTTCTTCGACTTCGGCCACACAGACCTTGCCGCAGGTTGCGGCGGGCAGGTTGAAGTTGCGCGCGGTTTTGCGGAACACCAGATTGCCGGTTGCATCGGCTTTCCAGGCTTTGACGATGCTGATATCGGCAAAAATGCCTTCTTCAAGGATATAGGTTTCCCCGTTGAAGTCTTTGTGCTCTTTGCCCTCGGCAATCACGGTTCCGACTCCGGTCTTGGTGTAGAAACCCGGGATACCTGCACCGGCAGCGCGCATGCGTTCGGCCAAAGTGCCTTGTGGGGTGAATTCAAGCTCAAGCTCGCCCGACAGGTATTGGCGCATGAACTCGGCGTTCTCGCCCACATAGGACGAGATCATTTTTCTGACCTGTTTGGTCTGAAGCAGGATGCCGATGCCAAAATCATCAACGCCCGCATTGTTGGAGGCGAAGGTCAGATCCTTGACACCGCTTTCCTTGATCGCTTGCAACAGCAGTTCGGGGATGCCGCACAGGCCGAAGCCACCAGCCGCGATCGTCAAACCATCCTGAAGCAGCCCGTCGAGTGCTTCGGCGGGACTGGCGTAAACTTTTTTCATGGAACTCTCCCCAACTTCATGGTGCTGATCGGGTTTTGCCGCTCAGACAGGTCAAAGTCAATCAAACCTAGTGGAGTAAGGTATTTCTACCTAAACCCAAAAAAGGGCAGGCTACCCTGCCTTTTTCTTGCGTGCTGCAGGCTTTTTGCGTTTGGCACCCGATTTGCCGGCCTTTTCAGTGATCAACTCAACCGCCTGGTCCAGCGTTACTGAATCCACCTCAATCGTGTCGGGAAGTGTGGCATTGATCTTGCCCCATTTCACATAAGGCCCGTACTTGCCCTTCATGACGTTCACCGGTCCGCCCTCATCGGGGTGTTCACCCAACTCGCGCAAAGGTGTCGCCGCCGCAGCCTTGCCGCGTTTCGGTTTGGCCGCGATGATCTCGACCGCGCGGTTCATGCCGATTTCGAACACGTCCTCAACGGACTCAAGATTGGCATTGGTGCCGCCCCGGTTCGAAATTGTGTCAGCGTGTTTGAGGTAGGGACCGTAGCGCCCGATATTGGCCCAGATCGGCACGCCGTCTTCGGGGTGGTCCCCGATCAGACGCGGCAAGCTAAGCAGTTTCAACGCCTGTTCCAGGTCGACCTCTTCTGGTGCCCAGCCTTTCGGAATAGACTGACGCGGCGGCTTCTTGTTCTCTTCGGTGGCTTCACCACGTTGAACGTAGGGGCCAAACCGTCCCTTGAACGCATAAATCTTGTCGCCCGCATCTTCGCCAAGCAGCTTGCCCTCGGGCGGAATGCCCGATCCGTTCAGATCTTCCATGCCAGGCGGGCCGAAGGGGCGCGTGTATCGGCATTCAGGATAGCTTGAACACCCGATGAAAGCACCACCTGACCGCGCCGTGCGCATGCTCAACCGCCCAACACCACAATTTGGGCACAACCGCGGATCGCTACCGTCTTCGTTCGGTGGGAACAGATGCGGTTCAAGGACTTCGTTGATTTTTTCCAGAACTTCGGTGATCCGCAGATCGGCCGTTTCGGCGATTGCGGCCGAGAAATCGCGCCAGAACTTGCCCAGAACGTCCTTGTAATCCTGTTCTCCGGCGCTGACCTGATCAAGTTCGTTTTCAAGCCCGGCGGTGAAGTCATACCCCACATAGCGACGGAAATAATTCGTCAGGAAGGCAATCACCAACCGGCCTTTGTCTTCAGGGAACAGCCGGTTCTTTTCTTTACGGACGTACCCGCGATCCTGAATGGTTGTCACGATCGAGGCATAAGTCGACGGCCGGCCAATGCCCAATTCTTCCATCCGCTTGACCAGCGTCGCTTCAGTGTAGCGCGGCGGCGGTTGCGTGAAATGCTGCTCGGGCGTGATTGTCCGCTTGTCGGCTTTTTCGCCCTGCATGATCTGCGGCAGGCGTTTGTCATCTTCGTCGACGACGTCATCGCGGCCTTCTTCATAGACGCGCATGAAGCCGTCAAACAGCATCACCTGACCGCTCGCGCGCAGGCCAACCTGGCCATCCTGGCTGCCAATCTCGACGGTGGTCCGCTCAAGCCGCGCGCTTTCCATCTGGCACGCAATCGTACGTTTCCAGATCAAATCGTACAGACGGCGCTGATCTTCGTCCGTGACCTTCAGCGCTTTGGCATCACGGGTCATTTCCGTGGGGCGAATACATTCATGCGCTTCCTGCGCATTCTTGGCCTTGTTCTTGTACATGCGCGGCGCACTTGGCACATATTCGGGTCCGAACCGATCCTTGATCGCGTCGCGGGCGGCTGTGGCCGCTTCGGGGGCCATGTCGATCCCGTCGGTCCGCATGTACGTTATATAGCCCGCTTCGTACAATCTCTGAGCCGAGCTCATCGTCTGGCGCGCGCCCATGCCGAACTTGCGGCTGGCTTCCTGCTGCAACGTCGAAGTCATGAATGGCGGCGAAGGATTGCGGCTGGCCGGTTTGGCCTCGACAGAGGTAATGGTCATGTCACGGCTGGTAATCGCCTGAACCGCGATTTCGGCCTGTGTTTCATTCTCGATATCGTATTTGTCGAGCTTCTTGCCGGCCAAAAGGGTCAGGCGGGCTTCGTAATCCTGACCGCGCGGGGTCGACAGGATCACCTTGACGCTCCAGTACTCGCGCGGTTTGAAAGATTCGACTTCCATTTCGCGCTCGACGATCAAACGCAGACAGACCGACTGCACCCGACCTGCGGATTTAGCGCCGGGTAATTTTCGCCAGAGTACGGGGCTAAGGTTGAAGCCGACAAGGTAGTCCAGCGCTCGGCGGGCCAGATAGGCTTCGACCAGTGGCATGTCGACTTGACGCGGGTGCTGCATCGCTTTGGTCACCGCGTCCTTGGTGATCGCGTTGAACGTCACACGCTTTACGTCGGTGTCTTTCTTGATCGATTTGCGTTTGGTCAGCGCTTCCTGAAGGTGCCAACTGATCGCTTCGCCCTCGCGGTCGGGGTCAGTTGCGAGGATCAGGGCATTGTCGTCTTTCAGGGCATCGGCGATCGCCTTGACATGCTTTTTGCTGTCGCTGGCGATTTCCCATTTCATATCGAAATCATGGTCCGTATCGACTGATCCATCCTTGGGCGGAAGGTCACGAACATGCCCGTACGACGCCAAGACGGTGTAATTGTCTCCGAGATACTTATTGATAGTTTTGGCTTTTGCCGGGGATTCTACAACGACTACAGGCATTTAACACGAAATCCTCTTGGCTCGGACACGGGCGTCTCTATGGCGGGCCAAGATGTGGGGTGCAAGAGGGGAATGTCAATCCGCGCCGTTTGAGCACAGCTGTGCCTGTTTCGGACGCCTATACTGCCCGGCGATCAGGCGGATTGAATGGTCAGCGACAGCAAGCCGCCGGACTGCCGGTTGATTTTTCCATCAAGTTCCAGATCAACAAGGGCCGGTCCAACTTGCCCAGCGGGAACCGACAGATCCCGGATCAGTTGATCTTCGGCGACGGGGGATGGACCGAGCCGGGACAGGATTTGAGAGTGCAGGGCAGCGGTGTCTTGCAAGCTGCGCTTTTCGGGCTTTGGCGCGGGAAGGTCGCTCAGCAAATCAGGTTGTACTGGACGCGGCCGGGCGACAACAGGGAGTGCTGCAATTACGTCCTCGGCGTTGCGGACCAGTTGGGCACCATCCCGGATCAACATGTTGCAGCCCGATGCACGGGCGTCGAACGGATGGCCCGGGACAGCCAGAACCTCGCGCCCCTGATCAAGGGCATCGCGTGCAGTGATCAGGCTGCCGGACTTGGCGGCGGCCTCGACCACCACAACGGCTTGCGCCAATCCTGAGATGATCCGGTTGCGACGGGGGAAGTGTCTGGCTTGCGGTGTCAACCCCATGGGCTGTTCCGACAGACGCAGCCCTTGTTGGCAAATGTCTATCGCCAGCTGCGTGTTCTCGGCTGGATAAATCACGTCCACACCACCTGCCATAACGGCCACGGTGCCGGACTGTATGGTGGCCAGATGCGCCGCCGCATCGACACCGCGGGCCAGGCCGGACACGACTACGAACTCCTGCGCACCCAGATCTTGAGCCAGTGCGCGGGCCATGCGGGTGCCCAAGGACGATGCATTGCGGGCGCCGACCATTGCGATCATCGGTTTTTGCAACAAGCTGGTATCGCCAATCGCCCAAAGCAGGGGCGGCGCGTCACTGATTTCGGCTAAGGCCCTAGGGTATTCCGCCGACCCAAGGCACAAAAGCCGCGCATTGGCGGCTTTTGCGGCCTTGAGTTCGGCGTCGATGACGCCTGCGGGGCAGATTTCATACCCCTTAACTCCGGCGGTGCGCGCCACTTCGGGCAGCACGTCCAACGCTTTCTGCGCGGTGCCGTGTTCGGCCATAAGCCGGTGGAACGTCGCCACACCGACCCGGCGTGAGCGCAGCAGGCGAAGCCACGAAAACCGGTCTTCTTCCGTGGTGGGTGGGAGTGGGGGGTGATTGGAAGAAAGGTTGTCTTCGGTCATCCGATGCTCCGCCATGCTGCAAGACCGGTTTAGGGGGTGCGGCGTTAACGACGGGTAAATCGATTCAAAATTCATGCGACTTTTTTTCGACTTTTCGCGATTGTGGTGGACAGGAACATCTCTGGTCAGGTCGCTTTGGCTATGAAGCTGTCGGGATGAAACACTGCACGCGGTTGGATTAGTGGTTTGAATTCAAGTGGAAAGCTAAAGCCATGGTTGCCCGGATAGATCACCGGCAGGCAGAGCGAAATGTTCAACTGTATCCTTGGTTCAAGGCGTTTCAATCGCTGTTGTTCTGGCAAGCAGTTTGGTTTTTGTTCTTTCAAAACACGCTGTCTGCCGCCGAAGCCATCCTTTTGTACGCCATTTTTGACTTATCGACGACCGTTTTGGAGGTGCCATCAGGCTATTTGTCCGACCGGGTCGGGCGTCGACCGACGCTGATCCTCGCCGGTTTGACCGGGCTTGCCGGGGCATCGCTTTTGACGCTCGGGCACGGATTTGCCGTTTTCGCACTGGCGCAGGTGTGTCTGGGGGCCAGTCAGGCTTTCGTATCGGGCACTGACAGTTCGTTGCTGTTTGAATCTCTTGACCGCGCGGGTCGGTCCGCCGATGTCGAAGCCGAAGAGGTCAAAGCCTGGCGGTTCGGGTTCGTGGCCTTCGCGGTTTCAGCGGCGGTGGGCGGTGCGCTTGGCATGTTCGATCCGCGATTGCCGTTTGCGGCGACAGTCTTCGCCATGGCGGGGATGCTGGCCATCGCGATTGGGTTTCACGAGCCCGGGAAAAACGGGCAGGTGGTGACTGAACGCATGCGATTCAGATCACTTCTGCATGCGTTCGACCAGCCGGTCGTGCGCTGGATGTTTGTGCTGAGCTTTTCAATGTATGCATTCAGCCACATTCCGTTTGTGTTTGGCCAACCTTTCATCCTGCAGGCGTTGGCGACGGTTGGGCTTGAGGCCGAAGCTCCGCTGGTCAGTGGCACACTCACGTCAGTGATGATGCTGATATCGGTCGGGGTATCACTGTTTGCGCGCAAGTTGCGCAAGGCGATCGGATTGCCTGCGATTCTGCTGCTTGCGTTCGGCATCCAAATTGCCCTGATCGCTGTTTTGTCGCTGACAGACAGCATTTTCGCAGTACTGGTTCTGCTTTTGCGGATGGTGCCAAATTCGTTGGCGGGGCCATTTATTCTCGCGCGGCTTCAGCCGTTGCTGGGGGATGAAACCCGCGCCACATACCTGTCAACGCAAAGCCTGGTCGGTCGTCTGGTGCTGGCCACATCGCTGCTGTTTGCGTCCGGGGTCACTTCGGATCAGGGGACGATGGTACATGCCGAGATCAGTGTGATCCTTGGCTGGTACGTCGCCGCAGGGCTATTGGTGATCGGCGGGCTGATCGTTGCGGCCCGCCGAATCACAGTCGAAGGTTAGGCCGTCAGGCCGCCGAGCCACCCACTGTCAGACCATCCATCAGCACCGTTGGTTGGCCGACACCGACAGGCACCCACTGGCCTTCCTTGCCGCAATTGCCCATCCCGGGGTCCAGCGCCATGTCATTGCCGAGTGCACGGATGTGTTTGAGGGCGTTCGGCCCGTCTCCGATCAGCGTCGCGCCCTTGACCGGCGCGCCAATCTTGCCGTTCTGGACACGATAGGCCTCGGTGCAGGAAAACACGAACTTGCCGTTTGTGATATCAACCTGACCGCCGCCAAAGCCGACGGCCCAGATGCCATCCTTGATATCGGCCACCAGATCGGCCGGGTCGGACTCGCCGCCCAGCATGTACGTGTTTGTCATCCGCGGCATCGGGGCATGGGCATAGCTTTGTCGCCGTCCATTTCCGGTTGGGGAGACGCCCATCAGCCGGGCATTCTGGCGGTCTTGCATGTACCCGACAAGAATACCGTCTTCGATCAGGACATTTTTGCCAGATGGGGTGCCTTCGTCATCGACGGTGATCGATCCGCGCCGGTCCGGGATGGTACCGTCATCCAGCACGGTTACGCCTTTGGCTGCCACCTGTTGGCCCATCAACCCGGCGAAAGCGGACGCGCCTTTGCGGTTGAAATCACCCTCTAACCCATGCCCGATAGCCTCGTGCAGGAGAATTCCGGGCCAGCCGGGGCCAAGCGCAACTTCCATGATGCCCGCCGGGGCAGGGACCGCATCAAGGTTGACCATCGCGATCCGCAGCGCTTCGCGCGCCTTGGCTTGCCAGTCGGCCGGATCAATCAACCCATCAAGGCCGACGCGCCCACCACCACCGGCGGTGCCGGTTTCGCGGCGACCGTTCTGTTCAACAATGACCGAGACATTGACCCGCGTCATCGGGCGCACATCGCGCACCTGAATGCCATCGGGGCGCAGGATTTCGACCTCTTGCAGCGAAGCGGCGATTGTTGCCGACACCTGTACAACGCGGGGATCCAGATCGCGAGCAAAGGCATCGATGTCACGCAGGGTTTCTATTTTAACCGGGAAAGTCACCCCGTCGATCGGGTCCTGATCAGAATACAGGTGGCGGTTGGTCGGCTGCGGAGCATCGGCGAGCGTGCCGCCACCATCGCCAACGGCCAACCGGGCGGTTTCGGCGGCCCGGGACAATGCGGGAATCGACAAGTCTGTTGAATGCGCATACCCGGCGACTTCGCCCCGAACCGCGCGCAGGCCAAACCCTTCTGACGCGTCGTAACTGGCCGTGCGCAAACGGCCATCATCAAACACAAGCGCTTCGGATTTCCGGCGTTCTACAAACAGTTCACCGTCATCTGCTCCGGCCGTCGCCTTGCGCAAAAGCGACAACGCCTCGTCACGGGGAAGCGCGGTGTCGAGGGGGCGGAATTGATCTGATGACATGAGCTATGGCCTCGTCGGGTTGATCTAAATCAAAAAAGCGTCCGTTTGACGCAAGCATTTGGCTTTATCTGGTTCCCGGAATATGATTTCTAACGACGGCAAAGACAACGGGGCCCGTCCGATTTCGTGAATCACCTATGATTGAGCGATTCGGAGCGGTGCGAGGAACTAACGCGATCAACCGATCAGGACGAGATATGAAGAACGCTTTGACGCTTTCAGGCCTATTCGCTGGCCTAACCGCCCTTCCAGCCATGGCGCAGGATGGCCTGGAAACCATTGGCAAGCCGGTGCCGGGTGGCTGGGGCTTCCAGCCCGCTGCGACCGAACTGGCCCGGGACCTGCAGTCGCTGGATTATCTGATTCTGGTGATCATCACCGTGATCTGCCTGTTCGTGATCGGGCTGATTGCAATCGTGATGCTGCGCTACAACCGTCGGGCCAACCCGACTCCGGCGTCGTTTACGCACAACACTCCGATCGAGATCGCCTGGACGATTATTCCGATCGTTATTCTGGTGTTCATCGGTGCCTTTTCGCTGCCGGTTCTGTTCAAGCAGCAGGAAATTCCCGAAGCAGACATCACCATCAAGGTCACCGGATACCAGTGGTACTGGGGTTATGATTATGTCGATCACGAGTTTGGCTTTGAAAGCTTCAAGCTCGAAAAAGAAGATTTGGCTGAATATGGCTATGCTGAAGACGAATATCTGCTGGCAACCGACACTGCTGTGGTCGTGCCGGTTAACAAGATCGTCGTGATGCAGGTGACTGCGGCCGATGTGATCCATTCCTGGACCATCCCGGCATTCGGCGTAAAGCAGGACGGGGTTCCCGGTCGCTTGGCCGAACTGTGGTTCAAGGCTGAAAAAGAAGGCATCTATTTCGGTCAGTGTTCGGAGCTGTGTGGCAAGGACCACGCGTATATGCCGATCACGGTCAAGGTCGTAAGCCAAGAAGCCTATGATGCTTGGCTGGAAGGCGCGATTGAAGAATACGCTGGCGCACCAGTGGCCTTCAAAGTGGCTTCGAACTAGATACCTGTGGGCGGGGGCTGACCCCGCCTGACAGACCTGAGTACTTTGGGCGCTGGAAAGCGCCTTTTCATCCAAGGGAACCGAGATGAGCGACGCGAGCATCAATGCCAGCCTCCGAGAGGACGAAGCCGAATTCGGTGACTATTTCGCCCTGCTGAAGCCGCGCGTGATGTCATTGGTTGTGTTCACAGCCCTTGTCGGCCTGATTGCAGCGCCTGTTTCTATTCACCCGATGGTTGGCTTTTGCGCCATTCTGTTCATCGCAATCGGTGGCGGTGCGTCTGGCGCGCTGAACATGTGGTGGGACGCTGACATCGATCAGGTGATGAAGCGTACCAAAAGCCGCCCGATCCCGGCGGGCAAAGTTGAACCGGGCGAAGCCCTGAACCTGGGACTCGCTCTGTCTGGTCTGAGCGTCGTGATGCTGGCGCTGGCCACGAACATATTTGCCGGGGCTTTTCTTGCCTTTACTATCTTCTTCTACGTGGTTGTTTACACCATGTGGCTCAAGCGCCTGACGCCGCAGAACATCGTTATTGGTGGTGCTGCCGGGGCGTTCCCGCCAGTCATTGGCTGGATCGCTGCAACCGGATCCATGGCCGTTGAGCCCTGGCTGATGTTTGCGCTGACCTTTCTGTGGACCCCACCGCATTTCTGGGCCTTGGCGCTGTTCATGCGTTCAGACTATGACGATGCGGGTGTGCCGATGCTGACCGTTACGCATGGACGCAAGGCCACACGGGCGCATATTCTGGTTTATACCGTGATTTTGGCGGTCTTTGCCGTCGGCGCCGCGTTCTCGGGCATTGGTGGGCCGATCTATCTGGCGGTAGCTGCGGTGCTGAACCTTTTGTTCATCCGCGGAGCTTACCGTATCTGGCGCCGCGATGAGGCCGATTCTGAAGCCGACAATTTCGCAGTCGAACGGGGCTTCTTTAAGCTGTCGTTGCTGTACCTCTTCCTGCATTTTGGTGCTGTTCTGGTTGAAGCCCTGCTCAAGCCTTATGGGCTGGGAGGCTGGGGATGAGCTTTGAACGCACAACCCACGAACTGCACAAACGCCGGTTCAGCCGCAACATGGGCGTCGCCTTGGTTCTGGCCGCCTTTATCGCAATCGTGTTCGGTCTGACGATCGCCAAGGTGACCAGCGGCGACTTCTCGATGACCCCTGAAGCGCAGGGGCAAAGCTGATGGCCATGTCCGGGCAGAAGAAAACCGTTCTGCAACTGGTTGGCGTTGTGACAGTCATGGGCGCGCTCGCTTGGGCGTCTGTACCTTTTTATGACTGGTTCTGCCGGGTCACGGGCTTTGGCGGTGTGACCAATGTCGCCGGAGCCGGTGCCGATGAGGTGCTGGACCAGACCATCAAGATCCGCTTCGATGCTTCCAAGGCACGGGATTTTGCTTGGGAATTCACGCCCGTTGTCCGCGAGATGGAGCTGAAGATTGGCGAAACCGGTCTGGCGTTTTATGAAGCCTACAACCCGACTGACAGACCCGTAGCGGGGCAAGCCAGCTACAATGTTACGCCTTATTCCGCTGGCGGATTTTTCTCAAAAATCGACTGCTTTTGCTTTACCGAGCAGGTTCTGGCACCGGGCGAACGCGTCCAGATGCCGGTGACATTCTTCGTCGATCCCGAAATCGTTCGGGACCGCGACGGAAAATACGTGCACACAATCACGTTGTCGTACACGTTTTACGAAATCGATCTGCCCGAGGGCTATGCCGCCCTTGATCAAAAGGCAGACAGGAACTTGAACTAGGCCGCGAGGTGAGGGACACTTAATGGCACACGCAAAAAATCATGACTATCACATCCTACCCCCTTCCTTATGGCCCCTGATCGGTGCCGTGGCTGGGTTCTTCATGCTTTTCGGAGCTGTGCTTTGGATGCACGGCGTCACATCCTTGATGTTCTGGGCGGGCTTTGTTGCTGTCCTTTACACCATGTTCGGCTGGTGGTCCGAGACGGTCACTGAAAACAAGGTTGGTGACCATACTCCGGTCGTGCAGATCGGCCTGCGCTATGGCTTTATCCTGTTCATCATGTCCGAAGTGATGTTCTTTTTCGCCTGGTTCTGGTCGTTCTTCAAACACATGATGTATCCGATGTATGAATACAGCGGGACCGAGTATGTTCAGCCGACGATACACGCCGTTGACCCGTTCCACTTGCCGCTGATAAACACTCTGATCCTGCTGTTGTCAGGTTGTGCTGTAACTTGGGCGCACCACGCCTTGGTTCACAACAATGACCGCAAGGCGTTGGTGCAGGGGCTGGCGATTGCCATCGTTCTGGGAATCTTCTTTACCGCGTTCCAAGCCTATGAATATGGCGAACTGTTGCTGCATGAAGGCTGGGAATTTGGCGGCGATGTCTTCTATTCCAACTTCTTCATGGCCACCGGGTTCCACGGATTTCACGTACTGATCGGGACGATATTTCTGATCATTTGCATGATCCGCGCGATGAAGGGCGATTTCACGGAAACCGATCACGTCGGGTTCGAAATGGCGGCCTGGTACTGGCACTTCGTTGACGTTGTCTGGCTGTTCCTGTTCTTTGCTGTGTACCTTTGGGGCACCGCAGGCATGCACTAAACCTGTTTGCGGTTGAAAACCCGCAGAGACAGCGTATCAAACAGGGCGTGCGGATTGATCTGCGCGCCCTTTGCCATTTCCAGAGCCTGAGCGCCCCATGCAACGTCTTTTGTTCGCGCTGATCATTTCCATTGCCGGAGTTGCCGTACTCGTCAGCCTTGGCAACTGGCAGGTTCGTCGTCTGGCTGAGAAAGAAGCCATTCTGGCCGAGATCACAGCCCGGATCACACAGCCCCCGATTTCGCTGCCAGCCAATCCGGATCCGGTCAAAGACAAGTACCGTTCGGTGGTTGTGGATGGTGTAATGCTGCCGGGCGAAATCCACGTTCTGGTGTCGCTCAAAAAGGTCGGGGCCGGGTATCGTGTCATTGCTCCGTTCAAAACCAAGGATGGGCGACGCATTCTGATCGACCGGGGTTTCATCGCGCCTGAAGACAAGGCGACAGATCGCGCTTTGGGTGCGATGCAAGTCGCTGGCAATCTGCACTGGCCGATTGAAATCGACAGCTACACACCGGATCCCGACCGTGCTGGAAACATCTGGTTTGCGCGCGATGTTGCCATGCTGGCCGAGGCGCTCAAAACCGACCCGATTCTGATCATAGCCAAAACCGACGCCGATTCCGGGGTCACTCCGCTTCCTGTCGATACGACTGGCATTCCGAATGATCACCTGCAATACGCTGTCACCTGGTACGGCCTGGCGCTGGTCTGGGCTTTGATGAGCATCTACTTTCTGTGGCGCACCCGCGCCAAAGCCAGAGGCAAGAATTCATGAAATATATCTCCACCCGTGGCCAAGCGCCTGAGTTGACCTTTGAAGAGGCAATGCTGACCGGACTGGCCCGCGATGGGGGGCTGTATGTGCCCGCCGAGATCCCTGTGATGAGCGCGGATGACATCGCGGCCCTCGGTGGACTTAGCTATGAAGAAACTGCTTTCCGTGTGATGCGGCCCTATATCGGCGACACCTTTGCGGATGACGAGTTCCGCGAGATCATCGCCCGCGCCTATGACGGCTTCGACCATGCCGCCCGCGCACCGCTGGTGCAACTGGCCCCAAACCATTTCCTGCTTGAGCTGTTTCACGGCCCGACATTGGCCTTCAAGGATTTCGCCATGCAGCTGATCGGTCAGCTGTTTGAGGCGGCTCTCAAACGCCGTGGCGACCGGGTGACCATCGTTGGCGCCACCAGTGGCGATACGGGCTCGGCAGCGATCGACGCCTTCCGCGGGCTGGAAGCGGTTGATGTGTTCATCCTCTACCCGCATGGTCGCGTGTCTGAAGTGCAGCGCCGACAGATGACGACGCCGCAGGATTCCAATGTGCACGCATTGGCGATGGACGGCGATTTCGACGACTGTCAGGCCCGGGTCAAAGACATGTTCAACGATTTCGAATTTCGCGACGGCGTGAAGCTTGCCGGTGTGAACTCGATCAACTGGGCCCGTGTCCTTGCGCAGGTGGTTTATTATTTCTCGTCGGCTGTGTCGCTGGGCGCCCCGTACCGCAAGATCAGCTTTACCGTTCCGACCGGGAACTTCGGCGACGTCTTTGCCGGATACATCGCCAAGCAAATGGGCCTGCCGATTGACCGCCTGGTGGTTGCTACCAACCAGAACGACATCCTGCACCGTTGCCTGAACGGAGAAGGGTATTTCAAGGGCCAGACAATTCCGTCGATCAGCCCGTCCATGGACATACAGGTCAGCTCGAACTTTGAGCGGGCTTTGTTCTATGCCTACGATCGGGACGGCGCAGCCGTGTCGCAACTGATGGATGAGTTGAAATCTGGCGGGTTCAATGTCAGCCAAGGGGCTATGCAGGCGTTGCGCGAAACCTTCGACTCAGGCTGCACATCCGAAGCTGAAACGCTGGCGACGATCCGAACGACACTGGCGACTGGTGCCGAACTGATCTGCCCGCACACCGCGGTTGGCGTACATATCGCCGAACAGGCGCGCGACGCGTCGGTTCCGATGGTCACACTGGCCACGGCGCATCCGGCAAAATTCCCGGCGGCAGTCGAAGAAGCGAGTGGCGTACATCCACCTCTTCCCCCGCGCATGTCGGATCTGTATGAGAGGTCAGAACGGGTGACCCGGATCGCAAACGATCTGGCCGTCATCGAGGATCATATCAAAGGGCATATCGCTACGTGACTGTTCAGCAAGATCGACTTTCCAACGGGTTTCGTATCGTTTCCGAACATATGCCTGGCCTGCAATCCGCTTCGATTGGCATCTGGGTGACAGCCGGCGGCCGTCACGAGCGGATCGAACAAAACGGCATTGCCCATTTTTTGGAGCATATGGCGTTCAAGGGTACGAAACGGCGCACCGCTTTGCAGATCGCCGAATCGATCGAAGACGTGGGTGGCTATATCAACGCCTACACCTCGCGCGAAGTGACGGCGTATTACGCACGGGTTTTGCAGAACGACGTGCCGCTGGCTCTGGACGTGATCGCGGACATCGTGCTGAACCCGATCTTCGATCCTAACGAGATCGAAGTCGAACGCGGCGTGATCCTGCAGGAAATCGGTCAGGCTTATGATACACCCGATGACGTGATTTTCGACTGGCTTCAGGAAGAAAGCTATCGCAATCAGCCATTGGGCCGCACCATCCTGGGTCCATCCGAACGGGTCAGTGCGTTTTCGCGCGAAGATTTGGCCGGGTTTGTTGGCGAACACTACAACCCCGGACAGATGATCCTGTCGGCCGCCGGTGCGGTTGATCATGATGTGTTGGTAAAGCTGGCCGAAAAGCTGTTTGGACATCTGCAGCCGGGCGCTGAAGGCGTGGTAGAACCTGCTACGTTTACCGGCGGCGAAATGCGGCGGGACAAGGAGCTGGAGCAGGCACATTTTGCTTTGGCGTTCGAAAGCCCCGGCTACCGCGACGATGCGATTTATACGGCGCAGATCTATTCCAGCGTTTTGGGCGGCGGCATGTCGAGCCGCCTGTTTCAGGAAATCCGCGAAATGCGCGGGCTTTGCTATACGATCTTTGCCCAGACCGGTGCCTATGCCGATACCGGCACAACAACGATCTATGCCGGGACAAGTGCCGGGCAGGTGGCCGAACTGGCGGGCATTACCATCGACGAAATGAAGCGGGCCGCCCATGACATGTCCCCGGAAGAGGTGGCGCGAGCGCGGGCTCAGATGAAGGCGGGGATGCTGATGGGGCTGGAAAGCCCATCGAACCGAGCCGAGCGACTGGCCCGTCTGGTTCAGATCTGGGACAAGGTCCCGTCTCTGGAAGAAACCATATCCCGGATCGATGCCGTGACAACCGGAGATGTGCGCGAGTTCGCCCAACATATGGCAAGTCAGGCTCCGGCGGCTTTGGCGCTGTACGGCCCGATCGAGGCTGCACCGACTTTGGACCAGTTGCGGGAGAGGCGTGCCGCCTGATGCTGTCCTGATGCTGCTGGCCAAACGGAAACTCAAGCTCGAGACCGAGCGGCTGTCTCTACGACCGCCGACGCATTCGGATTTTCGAGATTGGGCGGCGCTGCGGCGGCAAAGCATGGATTATCTCGTACCGTGGGAACCCAGCTGGTCGCCTGACCACCTGAGCCGCAAGGCCTTTACCAACCGTGTCTATTGGGCCCAAAGGTCGATCGCAGGTGGATCGGCGGTGCCGCTGTTTCTGTTCCGCCGCAAGGACGAAACGCTTCTGGGCGCGATCACGCTGGACAACATCCGACGTGGTCCGGCGCAGGCCGGCACCTTGGGGTATTGGACAGGCGCGCATTTTGCCAGAAAAGGCTATATGCGCGAGGCTGCCGCTGCGATCACCCACTATGCCTTCACGCGGCTGGATCTCAGCCGAATCGAGGCAGCGTGCCTGCCGGAAAACGCGGCATCGCGCGGGCTGCTGGAAAGCTGTGGCTTCAAATATGAAGGTGTCGCGCAATCCTATCTTCAGATCAACGGACGCTGGCGTACACATGTGCTGTACGCCAGTTTGCGCAGCGATCGTCGCGGAAAGTCCGAAGCGGGCTGATCTGAAACTGGATCTGACGCCCAGCTGTGCTACCCTTTCCTGAACGGAGGGTACGCGATGTTCCGAGCATTTCTGGTTTGTCTTTTGGCCTTTTCCGGCGCTGCCACTGCGCAAGATCGCCGCCCCAGTCACTGCATCGCTATAGCCGATGCCGCGCCGGGGATCGAATATCTGCACAAGGCATCTTGGAACGCGCCGCTGCCGGACGCATACACGGTCAGGATCAGCTATATTGCCCATGCAAGCTTTCTGATCCAAACCGCTGGTGGGCTGAACGCCGTCACGGACTTCACCGGCTTCATCGGGACCGCCGATATGATTCCTGACGTGGTCACCATGAACCACGCGCATGACACCCATTGGACGGCTTTTCCCGACCCGGCGATTCCGCATGCGCTGCCAGGGTGGGGGGCATTCGGTGAAGGGATCGACCACCACCTGGATCTTGGCGAGATGCTGGTGCGCAATGTGTCGACCGATATCAGGTCGCAATTCGCAGGGATCGAAACCAACGGAAATTCGATCTTCGTGTTCGAAGTGGCGGGTCTTTGCATTGGCCATCTTGGGCACCTGCACCACATACCTAACGATGCCCAGTTCGCCGCGCTCGGTCGACTTGATGTCGTCATGGCGGCGGTGGATGGCGGGTCGACCATGCCTCTGCCGGACATGATTAAAGTGCTGCAAAGGCTAAAATCCTCGGTGGTAATTCCGATGCATTGGTTCAGCGGCTATTCGCTGGGGGCGTTCCTGTCGGGAATTGAAGGCACGTTCGCTATCGAACGGCCCGGAGAGTCATCCTTTGAAGTCTCGTTGCGCACTCTGCCGGATCGTCCAACCGTGGTTGTCCTGGAACCGCGATACCTTATCGAACTTGAGTGATCCGACTTGCGTCGTGACCACGGGCACGGCATGGATGGTGCCATGACCTTTTGTCCTGCAGATGAAGCCTTTGCACGGCGCTTGCGCGATTCCGTTCCTGAGGATGTTTTTCGCCCTGTCGAGGCCAGATATCTGGAAGAGCCCCGTGGCCTGTTTCAGGGACAGTGCGGGGTGCTTGCTGCCCCACGCAGCACCGAAGAGGTCTCGACCCTGATGCGCGCCGCACACGAGGCCCGCGTCCCGGTTGTCCCTTATGGCGGCGGCACCGGCTTGGTAGGGGGGCAGATTGCGACCGACGGGCCCCCGCCGCTGATCATTTCGTTGGAACGCATGCAGGCGATCCGAAACCTGTATCCGGCGGAAAACGTGATGATCGTGGAAGCCGGCGCAATTCTGGCTGACATTCAGACCGCTGCCGAAAATGCTGGCCGATTGTTCCCGCTGTCTTTGGCGTCGGAAGGGTCAGCGCGGATTGGTGGCAATTTGTCGACCAATGCAGGCGGTACGGCCGTGCTGCGGTATGGCAACACCCGTGATCTGTGTCTGGGGCTTGAGGCGGTGCTGCCAGATGGGCGGATCTGGAACGGGCTGTCGCGCCTGCGCAAGAACAATCTGGGCTATGATCTGAAAGACCTGCTGATTGGCGCCGAGGGCACGTTGGGCATTATCACGGCCGCGTCGCTGAAACTGTTCCCACAACCGGCTGGCATCGGCACCGCGCTTCTGTCCGTGCCAAGCCCAGCAGATGCGCTTGACCTGCTGTCGCTTGCCCGTGACCACCTGGGTGATGGCGTCAGTGCCTTTGAACTGATCGATGGTCAGGGTATGCATTTTCTGGCCGAGGTCCTACCCGATCTGCGCCTGCCATATGCCGAGATTCCGACATGGTGCGTTCTGATCGAACTGGGACTGGCCAAAGGGCTGGATCCTACAGAAGCTTTGGAAACGCTGTTCGGAGCCGCGTTTGAGGCGGGTCTTGTGAGCGATGGGTTGATTGCCCAGTCCGAGGCACAACGAACTGAATTCTGGAACGTGCGTGAACAAATCCCCGAGGCCAACCGGCGTGTTGGGGCGGTGTCGAGCCATGATATCTCGATCCCGATCAGCCGCATTCCGGAGTTTCTGGAACGTGGAAACGCAATCGTGGCAAGGATCGGCGAATTTCGCCTGAATGCATTTGGCCACCTTGGCGATGGCAACCTGCACTATAACGTGTTCCCAGCCAAAGGGCGCAGTAAGGCCGACTATTCAAACTGCCGGGACGTGGTCAAACAGGCGGTGTACGACCTGGTTCACGAGATGGATGGATCGGTCAGTGCCGAACATGGTGTCGGGCGGCTTAAGACCGCCGATCTTGAACGCTATGGTGACCCTGTCGGGGTCGAGGTGATGCGTGCGATCAAGGCCGCACTCGATCCGATTGGGATCATGAATCCCGGCGCTGTTCTACGCAGTCTTTGACTTGGTTGTGACCCGGCGAGGGCTGCTACAGGCCTTCAAACGCACATAAGGCATGCACGTCCATGCCCATGCCTTCCAACACCTTGCGACCACCCAGATCCGGTAGGTCGATGATGAACGCGCATGACACGATCTCACCGCCCAACCGTTCAATCAGCTTGATCCCGGCAGCTGCCGTGCCGCCAGTTGCCAGCAGGTCATCGACCACAAGGATCTTTTCGCCGGGCTGGATGGCATCGTCGTGGATCTCGACAATCGCCTCACCGTATTCCAGCTTGTAATCCTGTGAGATCGTCGTGCCGGGCAGTTTGCCCTTTTTGCGGATCGGGACAAACCCGACGCTCAACTGATGAGCAATGGCGCCCCCCATGATGAAACCGCGTGCTTCAAGACCAACGACCTTGTCGATTCTTGCACCAGCGTAGGGCAGTAGCATCTGGTCGATCGCCATGCGAAATCCACGCGGATCGGCAAACAGGGTGGTGACATCCCGGAACATGATCCCTTCATGCGGGAAATCGACGATCGTGCGAATGTAATCCTTAACGTGGAAGGTCTGGTTCATGGGGCCACCCCGATTTTAACAAGATCGGGTGGGGTTTGGACGATGTGCCCCGGTCATGCAAGGGGCGATTGTCATTCTGCGAGAGACCCCGCAGGTTGGCATCCGGATCAGTGGTTTTTCCGCGTATTGAAAAAGCTGCGGTAAAGGGTTTTCGGGATCCAACTCAGATGCGGTTTGTTCCAATCTGCGCGGTCCTGAACAAGAATGTGCTGCGCGGCAAGGAGGTTCATTTGCCTTTCCTTTCTTTTTGTTGGTACTGTCATTTTTACCTACAACGCCTATGCTATGTATATGCATTGACTAGGCGTGTTTTTCAAGAAAACACGGGACGCGCGTCGTGACAAAAAAAGACGGCAAGACCATTGGCAAGAAAAACAGCCAGCTGGTCCTTAGGCTGGACAAGGACGAACGGGACGCGTTCGTCAAGTTGTGCAAAGAGCTTGATACCAGCGCTGCGCGCGAAATTCGCCGCTTTATTCGCGGTTTCATGAAGGAAAACAGCGACAGCTGAACTGCCGGTCTTACGCAGGCCGCCGCAGGAGAGCGGTGGCAAGTCCCATTCCCATCAAAGTGACCCCGCCAGCCCGGGTCAGCCCGGTGATGACCCTTGGTTGCCCAACCCACCGGCGCAGTTTGTCGGCAAGCAGCGCATAAGCCAGCGCGTTAAGGGCAGCCAGTGTGACGAAAGTTGCGATCAGGATGGCGAATTGCGGAACCAGCGGCGCCTCGGGTCGCAGGAATTGCGGCACAAAAGCTATGAAGAACGCGATCGATTTGGGGTTCAGAGCGGTCACGGCGGCGGTATGGCCAAAGACCCTGCCAGCTCCGGCATTGCGGGAACTGGCCAGATGCTGCAACCCCGACGACGGCGCACTGCGCCACAGCTTGACGCCCAGCCAGACAAGATAAGCTGCGCCTACCCACTTCAGAGCCATGAACACCGTGGCCGAGGTGGCGACCAGCGCACCCAGCCCCGCCAGCGATGCGGTCATGGCAATCAGATCGCCCATAGCTACACCTGCTGCACTGGCAACCGCCACGCTGCGGCCTTTGCTGAGGGCATAGCTCAGGACCAACAGAACAGTTGGGCCTGGGATCAGCAAGAGTGCGGTCGAGGCGGCCACGAAGGCAAGCCAAAGGTCGATCGACATCATGTTGTCCAATGTTCAAAACGTGAAATCTTGGGACAGGTAAACCGATTGGACATTTGTTTCGCAAGGCAAATGACTGTGCATCAGGGATAAAACTCACATCGACCCGCCCGGACAGTGGGCAAAAGGAGGGCATCGAGCCGCGCGAATCAGGAGGCCTGCGCCTTTTCGTTGCCTTATGCCCCAGTGAGACACACATGCAGAATTCCTTTTGAGCAGCAGGGGCTTGGGCGCGCGTGGCAGTAGGGGTGAAAAAAGTGAAAAAGTATGGTATTGTAGTTCATTATTATTGGAGTAATTGATATGAAATATTTCCTTTTGGCGTTTTTCGCCTTTTTCCTGATGACCCATACTGCTTCGGCGTGTCCGGCCGGATACTTCAATTGCGGCGGGACACTGTGCTGCCCTAATTAAGGTGAATAAAAATGGAACGTAGCAAGATATTATTGGCCGGGTCCATAGCTTGCCTGGCAACATTCATTTTCGTGAAACAAAACATTTTTTGCACGGATAATCATGACTTGTTTCTGCACAGCAATTCGGTTGATGCCGATGAAGTGCACGAACCGGAACCGGGCAAGGCCTATGCATTTCACAAGAGAGGCGGCCGTTTCGAACCTACCGCCAGCTGTGTGCTGCAGGGCGTGAGCCGTGCGGCTCCCAAAGTCGAGGTGTTTCACGGACGGAACCTGGCAGGCGAAAGCTACAACGCGGCCATTGCCAATTTCGCCGGGGAAATCGACAACAGCTTTATGGGCGTGGTTCTCGCAAAACCCGTCGAGCGCAAATGGAGCCTTAATAAGCAACACAACAAGTTCGCTGGCGGTGAATTCGATTCAGCTTGCATCCCAGTTCTTGTCGAGCGGGTCAATAATCCGAATTACGAGGTTTATATTGTCGACACCGTATACTATTCGGATGGAAAAATGTCCGACGCGTTCATGGTCACTTTCAAACCGGATCCTTTCGTTTTGTCTGACTGTGATGCGGGATGCCGCGCAGATCAGGTTGATCTGTTCGAGCTGAAACGAACCCGGTTTCTGACTCGAATCAAGCAGGGCCTGTTCGATCTGGAACGTACACTGGGCAGTACCTAAAGCACCCGCCCTGCGACCGCATCCAGCCGCGCCAGAACCGCTGGGTCCCGTTTGTCTGGCGCGGTCAGGATCGCATTCTCCAATGCCCGGTCGCAGCCGTGCGGGCAGGGCGCGCGGCCAGCGCCAAGCAGGGCGGGCAGGCGGGTCACCATCTGGCGGCCATGTTCGGCATTGCCCATCAGCGTCTCGATGATCTTGGTCACGTCGACCTCGCCGTGATGCGGGTGCCAGCTGTCGTAATCGGTGACCATCGCGACCGAGGCGTAATCAATCTCGGCCTCGCGGGCCAGTTTTGCCTCGGGCATATTGGTCATCCCGATCACATCCGCGCCCCAGTGATTGCGATACATCTGCGATTCCGCCAGCGTTGAAAACTGCGGCCCTTCCATTGCCAGATAGGTGCCGCCACGATGCACGGTGATGCCTGCGTCCCGCGCGGCGGTTTCGCAAGCGTCGCCCAAGCGCGGGCAGGTGGGATAGGCCACGCTTACGTGGGCCACGCATCCGGTCCCGAAAAAGCTTTTCTCGCGGGCAAAGGTCCGGTCAATGAACTGATCGACAATGACGAAATGCCCCGGGGCCATGTCTTCGCGGAACGATCCGCAGGCTGAGACCGAAATGATGTCGGTCACACCCAGCCGCTTCAACGCGTCGATATTGGCGCGATACGGCACTTCGGTTGGCGAATGCACATGCCCACGCCCGTGGCGGGGCAGAAACGCCATCGGTACCCCGTTCAGCGTGCCGGTCAGGATCTGATCGCTGGGATCGCCCCAGGGCGTATTGACCGTGACCCACTCCGCGCCGTCCAGCCCGTCGATGTCGTAGATGCCCGATCCGCCGATCACGGCGAGTTTGGTCTGTGTCATGGTGTCTCCGGTGTTGTGCTGTGTCGCAGATTAGCGATGAGGCCCGGATTGAAAAGCGCCTATTCGCGCCTATTCCCGGCGGATCAACCCGATGATCGCAGCCGCGCCCAGTGCCGTGACCAGCCAGCCGGCGATGATGAACACCCAGCGCGCCCACCAAAGGTGCCAGCCCCAAGGTCCCCGCCCGCCTTGCAGGCTGCCACCAACTGCTTTTCGGCCGGGGTCAGCCCGTCGGGGTAATGGGTTTCGATATCGTGCCAGCGGGCGATCAACGGCATCAAAGGCTCCTGCGGATCGGCTGTTGTCACGGTAGCGGATTGGGACGGTTTGGAAAGTGTGATAGACCATTGCAGATAACTAGGGTTGCGCTGGATGCATGGCTGCATCCCACTTGCTACCCTAGATATGGACTGGACAAGCGGGTACAGACGCGGCACCGCTGCGCGCCCTCACCAACAGGACTGATTCCATGCCCCGAGCCCTTCTGGCCTCGTTTGCCAATCGTATTGCCATGCCCGACCTGCGCTGGATGCCCGATGACGGTTTCAGTGTGTCGCGGGTGCGGATCGAGCTGCTGTCGGGGCTCACGGTGGCTTTGGCGCTGGTGCCCGAAGCGGTGGCCTTTGCCTTTGTGGCGGGGGTGCACCCGTTGGTGGGTCTCTATGCCGCCTTCATGGTCGGTCTGATCACGGCGCTGATTGGTGGACGCCCAGGCATGATCTCGGGCGCGACCGGTGCGTTGGCCGTGGTCATGGTGGCTTTGGTGGCGCAGCACGGTGTCGAATATCTGTTCGCAACCGTTGTCCTTATGGGAATCCTGCAGGTGATTGCCGGAATCATGCAATGGGGCAAGTTCATCCGACTGGTACCGCACCCGGTGATGTTGGGTTTTGTAAACGGTCTGGCCATCGTGATTTTCCTGGCCCAGATGGGCCAGTTCAAGGTGCCCGGCACCATGGTTAATACCGGGCATGGCATGTCGGGTGGCGAATGGCTGTCAGGTTTGCAGCTCTACACGATGCTTGGGCTGGTCGGTTTGACCATGGCCGTGATCTGGGTGATGCCCAAGATCACGCGGGTTATCCCCGCGCCGCTGGCCGGGATCGGGGTCGTGGCTGCGCTGGTGATCGGCTTTGGTCTTGATGTGCCACGCGTTGGCGATCTGGCGTCGATCCAGGGTGGCTTGCCGAAATTTCATATCCCTGTTGTGCCGCTGAGTTGGGAAACGCTTGAGATTATCCTGCCCTATTCGGTCATTCTGGCCGCAATTGGTCTGATCGAAAGCCTGCTGACCCTGAACCTTGTTGGTGAAATGACTGGCAAGCGCGGCGGGGCCAGCCAGGAATGTATTGCACAAGGTACGGCCAACGTTGTCACCGGTTTTTTCGGCGGCATGGGCGGCTGTGCGATGATCGGGCAGTCAATGATCAACGTGAAGTCGGGGGGGCGGACCCGTGTGGCCGGAATTGCCGCCGCGATGTTCCTGCTGCTGTTCATTCTGGTCGCCTCGCCGGTAATCGAAGTGATCCCGCTGGCCGCGCTCGTTGGTGTGATGTTCATGGTGGTGATCGGGACGTTCGCGTGGAACTCGTTCAACATCATGCGTAAAGTGCCGCTGACCGATGCCTTTGTGATCGTTCTGGTGACCGTCGTGACTGTGATGGAAGATCTTGCCGTGGCTGTGGTTGTCGGTGTGATCGTCTCTGCGCTGGCCTATGCGTGGAACAACGCAAAGCGGATTCACGCGGTGACCCGCGACTCGGCGACTGAAGAGGGCGCAAAGGTTTATGAAATCAATGGGCCACTGTTCTTCGGATCATCCGAAGGGTTTGCTGAATTGTTCGAAGTCGCGGAAGATCCGGACACCGTGATCATAGATTTTGCTGAAAGTCGCGTTGTGGATCAATCGGCCTTGCAAGCGATAGAAGCGGTCGCACTGAAATACGAGGCCGCCGGCAAGAAAGTGATGCTGCGCCATCTCAGCCGGGATTGTCACAAACTGCTGACAAAGGCCGGTCACCTGATGGTCGACAGCGACGATGACCCTGACTATGCGCTGGCCGTGGACTATTCAGTCAAAACTGGAATTTTGGGCGGCCACTAAGGCAGGAAATGCCTTGGACTAATGGGTCTGCCAGAAAACTTGTGGAGGTGAACAGGTTGATGTCCACCCCCATAAGTTGATTGGTGAGCAATCGGGCCACTGGGTTCACGCCGACTGCGGTTTCGACAGAATGAAGCGGGTCTGTCATCGGGACCAGAGTATAGTCTTCGCCAAATCGAAGTCGCGGATGATATCAAGCTCCCGCACCAGTGCTTTTTCGAATTTGACCTCATCGACTCTGTCGCCGATTAGAATATCGCTCCTTGGCATCAGCCAGACATAGTTGCCTTCCAGTCGCTCCGCGATGGCCAGAGCCCCAATGCTTGGGTCCAATTTCGTACAGTGGACGTCGTAGCGCGCCGAATAGGTCAAAGGAACCGGCTCCGATGCGTGCTATTCGTCTGGTCGGATCAGTTCGAACGTATCCTTGACAACGGTGTAGTCGCGGTACCCCATACGCGCCAAAGGCTGATAGACGGTCGCGTCGAATTTGCCATTCACAATGCAATCGTCTCGCATGTGAATACCGACAACCTCGCCGAAGACCACATAGTTGGTTTCGCCCGCCAATCGGACAATCTGGGTCATCCGGCACTCCAACGCGGCAGGTGCGTCTGCCACGCGGGCGCATTTGATCGTTTCGCACTCGATTGGCGTCAGGCCTGCATGGGCAAACTCGTCGACGTCTTTCGGAAGTGTCGCAGAACTCACGTTCATTGCATCCTGCGCGGCTGCGGCCACGACGTTGACGCAGAATTCACCGGTTTCACGGATGTTGGCCAGGCTGTCCTTGCCGTTATCCTGATCCGCCTTGTCACCGGTCGTGGAAAACATCACTTGCGGCGGCACATAGGCCACACCGTTGAAAAACGAATACGGCGCCAGGTTGTTGACGCCATCGGTGCTGCGAGTCGATATCCAGCCGATGGGACGCGGTGTGATCAGGGCGTTGAAGGGATTGTGCGGCAGGCCGTGGCCATCTTCAGGGCGATAGAACATCAATGTCTCCGATTGTTTGCCCAAGGCGTAACGTCATGCTAGGGCGATTTCCAGCTTTGATGAAAAGGCACGCAAACAGGTGATCGAACTCGGATCGGAAACCAGGGACGACCGGTGGGCAGTTGAGGCACTTTTCGACCTATGTTTTGCGCCGGGTCGCGAAGCCTTGTCGTCATACAGGTTGCGCGATGAAACCGATCCCGTGTCCGAGCTTTGTCTGGTGGCTCGTGACGACGGCGACACCATTGCCGGTGCAATTCGGTTCTGGCCGGTTCGGGTGGCCGCACAGCCTGCCTTGCTGTTAGGGCCGGTGGCCGTTCATCCGACCCATCAGGGCGAAGGGCTGGGTGCGGCGCTGATACAGGGTGGGCTGGAAGCTGCCCGCGACCGGGGATGGACCCGTGTCATTCTGGTCGGGGACGCGCCGTATTACAGCCGGTTCGGATTCCATCGAATTGAAGACGTAATTATGCCACCACCAACCAACCCAAATCGGGTTTTGGGGGCGGAACTGGTCCCGGGGGCCTGGCAGGGGCTAGCCGGGGTTGTGACCCGCTGGGATTGAAAATGTCCGGTCGCGTGCCGATCTTTACTACGTAACCAATTGGGTGGCACAGGGAACAGGCTAATGGATGACATCGTGATCGTTGATGCGCCGAATGTCGAAGACGAGCTGGAAAAGCTGGCGTCACGATATCGCGACGCCAGCGGTATCGGTGTCAAGGCTCTGACCATGCTGGGCGGCAAAGCGGAAGGTCTGCTTGACCGGCTGCCGGAAGAGATCCGCTCGCGTCTGGACGGTGCGACCGAATTGGCGCTCAGGACTGCGATGCAAACGGCCCAGGGCTCGCGCAAGGTTCTGCCAGATCAGGCCGAGTGGGTGAACACCGCTGCGACCACTGCGATGGGCGCGGCGGGCGGTTTTGGAGGCTTGCCAGCTGCCTTTGTCGAACTGCCAGCCACCACCGCCATGTTGCTGCGCTCTATTCAGGGGGTTGCCACGCAATACGGCTTCGATCCTGCCGCCGAGAATGTTCAGTTTGACTGTATTCGCGTGTTTGCGGCCTCGGGCCCGCTGGCTGTGGATGATGGGGCCGATCTGGCGTTTATCTCATTGCGGTTGACGCTCTCCGGGGGCGCGATGCAAAAACTGATCGCAAGCGTCGCACCACGACTTGCCGCCGTGCTGGGGCAGAAACTTGCAGCGCAAACCGTCCCCGTTCTTGGGGCGGTGGCCGGGGCAAGCATCAATCTGATCTACGCTCAGTACTATCAGCAGATCGCACATGTGCATTTCGGTTTGCGCCGGCTGGCGATTGATGCGGACGTGCCGATGGACACGCTGGTCAAGCGGCTGGAAATCAAGATGAACAAGCGTTTGACTTGATTTCTGGCCCCACCCTATGTGGCGCGATTTTCATCTATGTTGAGGTAAGTCACGCTTTGTAATACAATATGTTGCATCTGTTAGAAAAATGTCATGTGATTTCGCGGGGCAACCCGGTATAGTTTATGTACAGGTCAAGAGAATAGCTGTCTGCCAATGGGTAAGGAGTTTCCATCCAGAATTCGCGCCGCGATAGATGCAGGGGCGATCAATCAGTACGCAGCCTTGTGTTATCGTACAGATGGCAATCGCACGCGCGTTTTGTTGATAACCTCACGCGGGACCCAGCGCTGGATCGTGCCGAAAGGATGGCTGATCTCGGGGCTGTCACCTGCCGAAACTGCCGCGCGGGAAGCCTGGGAAGAAGCGGGGGTTCGAGGCAAGTTGATTGATCGCAATCTTGGGTTTTACACCTACGACAAGTTAATGAACTCGGGCAAAACCCGGCCTTGTGTCGCCATGGTTTTTCCGATCTCGGTGAAACGTCTGGCCTCGCAGTTTCCGGAACGCGACGAACGGCGACGGAAATGGTTTTCACCCAAAAAGGCGGCGGCCCGGGTTCAGGAACCTGAACTGGCAGGTATCCTGCGCAACTTCGACCCAACCAAGCTACGCTGATGGCCACGCCCCCTTGATCTTGGGGCCACACCGGATATCTATTCGCACATCCGGAGAAACGAACCGACCATGATTCAATATGCTTTGAAATGCGCCGACGGCCACAAGTTTGACAGCTGGTTTCAATCGGCATCGGCGTTCGACAAGCTGAATGGTGCAGGCATGGTTACTTGTTCGATCTGCGGCAATTCAGACGTCGAAAAAGCGATCATGACGCCACGCGTGCGACCAGCCCGTGTTGCCGCGACACCTCTGGCAGAACCCGATCAAGGGACGCTGAGTACCCCGGACACCCCAGCCGAAAAAGCCATCACCGAGATTCGTCGCAAGATCGAGGAAAATGCTGACTACGTCGGCAAGGATTTCGCGGCAGAGGCCCGGGCGATGCACGATGGCGATACTCCGGAACGTTCGATTTATGGCGAAGCCCGGATCGACGAAGCGCGCGCCCTACTTGAAGACGGCGTTCCCGTAGCGCCGCTCCCTTTCATGCCCAGTCGAAAGATAAACTAACCTATGCATATTGTAATAACAGGCGCCGGTCGTGGGATCGGTCACACTCTGGCTGAATGGTATCGTTCAGCTGGCCACGACGTGACTGGAACTGCCCGGGACGGATCGGAAGCTGTCAAACTGGACGTCACCCAACCGGAAGGCGTGCAAACCTTGTCTGATTATCTGGACGGGCGGCCTGTCGATCTGCTGGTATGCAATGCTGGGGTTTATCTGGACAAGGGGCAGGCGCTTGACGGCGGCTATCCTGCGGACATGTGGGCCGACAGCTTTGCCGTGAACGTCACAGGCGTGTTCCTGACCGTTCAGGCATTGTTGCCCAACCTGCGCGCCGCTGACCCCGGCAAAATTGCGATTATTTCCTCGCAGATGGCGTCGCATACACGTGCGCCGGGCGGAAGCTATATTTATCGGGCGTCAAAGGCGGCGGCGCTGAATATCGGCCGAAACCTGGCGACCGAACTCAAGCCCGAAGGGATCCCGGTGGGGATCTATCATCCGGGATGGGTTCAGACCGACATGGGAGGCTCGACGGCGGAAATCACAGTGGACCAGGCGGTTCAGGGTCTGATGGCGCGTTTTCAGTCGCTCAACATTTCCAGCACCGGGTGTTTTGAAACCTGGGACGGGCGCGACCACCCGTTCTGATCCTTCGCGGGCCATCTACCTTGCGAGACGTTCAAGTGTCGGACGCAGGTCCGGGTGTGATGCGGCACCCGGTCCCGCTTGCCCTTGGTCGGCAACCCGCGTAAACCCGCGCCGATCAGGAAGACAAGGATGCGCGGATGCCCGTTCTGGTAATGAAATTCGGTGGCACATCGGTTGCCAATCTCGATCGCATCCGTCGTGCGGCCAAGCGGGTCGGCGTGGAAGTGGCCAAAGGCTATGATGTGATCGTGATCGTGTCGGCTATGTCCGGCAAGACAAACGAACTTGTCGGCTGGGTCGAAGAGACGTCGCCGCTGTTCGATGCGCGCGAATATGATGCGATTGTGTCGTCAGGCGAAAACGTCACAGCTGGACTAATGGCGCTGACCTTGCAGGAAATGGATGTCGCGGCCCGCAGCTGGCAGGGTTGGCAGGTGCCACTTTTGACATCGTCGGCGCATTCGTCCGCCCGGATCGAAGAGATCCCGACCGACAACATCACCCAGAAATTTGCCGAAGGCATGAAGGTCGCTGTGGTCGCCGGGTTTCAGGGGATCAGCGCCGAAGGACGGATCACCACGCTTGGCCGTGGTGGATCTGACACCACTGCCGTGGCCTTTGCCGCCGCCTTTGATGCGGAACGCTGCGATATCTATACGGATGTCGACGGGGTCTATACCACCGACCCGCGGATCTGTGAAAAGGCCCGAAAGCTGGATAAGATCGCCTTCGAAGAGATGCTTGAACTGGCTTCTTTGGGGGCCAAGGTTCTGCAAACCCGTTCCGTCGAACTGGCCATGCGATATGGCGTCCGGCTGCGCGTGCTGTCAAGCTTTGAGGAACAATCTGACAATGCGGGCACGCTTGTGTGTGCCGAGGAGGATATCATGGAATCCAATGCTGTGAATGGCGTCGCTTATTCCCGCGACGAAGCCAAAGTCACACTTTTGTCGGTCGCCGACCGTCCGGGCATCGCCGCAATCATTTTCACGGCGCTGAGCGAAGCCGGCGTGAATGTTGACATGATTGTCCAGAACATCTCGGAAGAGGGGCGGACGGACATGACGTTCTCTTGCCCGACGAACGAAGTTGCCCGGGCCGAAGCCGCATTGGCCAAGACCCGCGAAAATGGCGATCTGAATTTTGCCGAAGTTGTCGCGGATACCGCTGTTTGCAAGGTGTCTGTAGTGGGCATCGGCATGCGCAGCCAGTCAGGCGTTGCGGCCAAGATGTTCAAGGTTCTCTCGGACGAGGGGATCAATATCAAGGTCATCACAACGTCCGAAATCAAAATTTCGGTTCTGGTTGACCGGAAATACATGGAACTTGCCGTGCAGGCGCTGCATGATGCGTTCGAATTGGACAAGGCAGCCTGAGCACCGCGCACAGGCGACCTGACACCTTGATGTGAACGGAGCCTATGGCAGACGGCACGGAAACCGAAAGTCGCAAGCTGCTAGGGCGGCTTCGCGAGGTTATGGCTGGCAGTGATGCCGGGCAAACCCGTCTTGACAAAATCACCAATCTGATCGCCGACAGCATGAAGAGCGAGGTCTGCTCGGTTTATCTGTTCCGCGATGAAGAGACATTGGAACTATGTGCCACCGAAGGACTTAAGCCCGAGGCGGTTCACAAAACCCGAATGCGGCTGGGCGAAGGCCTGGTTGGGCGTGTTGCGCGCACCGGGAACATCATCAACACGCCGGATGCCCCATCGGAGCGGGGTTTTCGCTATATGGTGGAAACCGGAGAAGAACGGTTTTCGTCCTTCCTTGGGATACCGATCCAGCGCCTTGGCGATAGCCTTGGCGTTCTCGTCGTGCAATCGCGGGACGCCAGAAAGTTCTCGGCAGACGAAGTCTATGGCCTTGAGGTTGTTGCAATGGTCATCGCCGAAATGACCGAACTTGGAGCGTTTGTTGGCGAAGGCGCTGCCTTGTCGCCGCTACACCAGCAATCTGTGATGATCAAAGCGTCGACCGCACAGGAAGGCGCGGCCGAGGGGCATATCTGGTTGCACGAACCGCGCGTCGTCGTCGCAAACCCAATTGCCGAAGACCCTCATCGTGAACTGGAACGGCTTCAGGAAGCTGTCGAACAGTTGCGCGTCGGGGTCGACAAAATGCTTGAGATGTCCCGGAATGGGGACAAGGAGCAGCTACAGGTGCTTGAAGCCTATCGCATGTTTGCCAACTCCAAAGGCTGGATGCGACGCATGGAAGAGGATATTTCGCGCGGGCTTTCCGCCGAAGCTTCTGTCGAAAAAGAACAAAATCAGGCCCGGTCGCGGATGTCTCAGGTAACTGATGCGTATCTGCGTGAACGGTTGTCTGATCTGGATGACCTGTCGAACCGTTTGCTGCGCATCCTGACTGGCCAGGGCAAGGAGACCGGCGCGGATATGCCGCCCGACCCGATTTTGGTGGCGCGCAACATCGGTCCGGGCGATTTGCTCGATTATGGCCGGAGCCTGCGCGGCATTGTGCTGGAAGAAGGCTCGGTTGGCAGCCACGCCGCCATTGTGGCGCGAGCATTGGCAATTCCGTTGCTGGTGCATGCCGAAAAAATCACAACCGAAGCGCTGAACGGCGATCACATCATGGTCGATGGCGATCAGGGCGTGGTTCACCTGCGCCCTGATGATCAGGTTGTTTCGGCCTTCCGCGACAAGATCGCGATGCAGGCGAAAGCGCAGGAGCGATACACGTCCATCCGTGACAAGTTGGCCGAGACACTGGATGGCGAAGTCGTGTCGATGAACATGAATGCCGGCCTGATGACCGACCTGCCCTCGCTTGAAAGTTCTGGCGCTGAGGGCGTCGGCTTGTTTCGGACTGAATTGCAGTTCCTGATCCGCAACAAGATGCCGAAGCGGTCCGAACTGGTCGCCACATATGCACGCGTTCTGGACGCGGCGCAGGGCAAGCGGGTTGTGTTCCGCACGCTCGATATCGGATCGGACAAGGTTCTGCCTTACATGAAACCCAATGACGAACCCAACCCGGCGCTGGGCTGGCGTGCGATTCGTGTTGGATTGGACAAGCCGGGCATTTTGCGGATGCAACTTCAGGCCCTGCTGCGCGCCGCGAATGGACGGCCATTGACCATCATGTTCCCGTTCGTTGCGCAGTTTGAAGAATACCGCAGCGCGCGCGCCGAGGTCGACAAAGCGATAGCAGGCGAAATCAAACTGGGCCATGCGTTGCCATCTTCGCTGGAAGTGGGGGCGATGCTGGAAACGCCTTCCCTGGCTTTTGCGCCCCAGAAGTTTTTTGACGAGGTCGGGTTCCTGTCTATCGGGGGCAATGACCTCAAGCAGTTCTTCTTTGCAGCAGATCGCGAAAACGAACGTGTGCGACGCCGCTATGATACACTGAATGTGAGCTTTCTCAGTCTGATAGAGCGCATTGTTGAACGGTGCGAGATCTCGGGAACACCGGTCAGTTTCTGCGGCGAAGATGCAGGTCGCCCGATTGAAGCCCTGTGTCTGGCCGCGATCGGCATCCGCAACCTGTCGATGCGTCCCGCGTCGATTGGTCCGGTAAAAAGCTTGCTGCGCCGGTCAAATTTGCAAGAGGTCCGAAAGATCATCACCGACGCCCGCCATCGTGGCGAACAATCGGTGCGACCGGCTGTAATGGAGTGGTTGCGCCTGCAAGGATGAACCATCCGGCGGAAAGTTCAAAATTTCAACGTGTTAAGGCGGGAAGTGCACAGCAATCGCGGTCACGGGCGGGGCGCTCTGTTTCGTAGGATTTGCATAGTCGGTTTGAAATCACTCGGTTGGACTAGGCATATGTCGACATTGGAGTATAACTTATCCTCATGTAAACGCAGTTGCCTGTCCGTTCCTCCACTCTCTCAGAAACTGATCCACAGTTCAGGAATAGGCGGTGGATGACTGCAGCGAAATGCACGCGCTTGCGATGTTTCCTGTTTCTTGGTCAGCCGCCTGAGGCGAAGTGAGGCGCGCATGCATCAGGGTCGACAAACAGGACATTGTATTAAAAAGAGAATTCTGTAATTCTTATGCAGAATTGGTCAAAAACAGGTTCTGCCAAGATTGCACTTGCATTATGTGTGCATTTGCAACATATGTTAGCGCTAACATACAGGGAAATTCTGACAACAGATGTCCGCGCCGTCAGGTATGCTAGAACCAAGTAAGCAAACCGGCCGCTCGGGCTGAAACGGGAGTAAGTGGAACATGGTCTCGCGCGTCATTCCGGTGGACCCGTTCGATCTGGTCATTTTTGGAGCCACGGGTGATCTTGCCCGGCGCAAGATACTGCCTGCGCTTCTGCACAGGTTTCAGGTGGGGCAGATGCCGGATGATGCGCGCATCATCTGCACGGCCCGTACAAATCTGACCACAATAGCATTCCGCAAGGTGGTCCGCGAAGCGATTGAAGAATTCGTTTCGCCCGAGATGTATGACAAGGTTGATCTTACCGAGTTCCTCAAGCGGGTTGATTACGTGGCTGTTAATGCGACGGGCGACGAGGGGTGGAGCGATCTTGCCGGTTTCCTGCGTGACGGTTTTGTGCGGGCGTTTTATCTGTCGGTCAGCCCGTCGCTGTTCGCTGAAATAGCCAGCCGCCTGCATAAAGGCGGTCTTGCCACACCTGACAGCCGGATTGTGGTCGAAAAACCGTTCGGTCATGATCTGGACAGCGCCCATGCCTTGAATGAGGCATTGCGCAGCCATTTTGAAGAACACCAGATTTATCGCATCGACCATTATCTGGGTAAGGAAACCGTCCAGAACCTGATGGTCATGCGCTTTGCCAATTCGCTGTACGAACCGTTGTGGAATTCGACCCATATCGATCATGTGCAGATCACAGTGGCAGAAAGCATCGGCGTCGAAGGGCGCGGCGGGTATTACGATCAATCAGGTGCGATGCGGGACATGGTGCAGAACCACCTTGTTCAACTGTTGTGTCTGACCGCGATGGAGCCGCCGTCGAGATTTACACCAAACGCGGTGCGCGACGAAAAGGTCAAGGTGATCGAGGCGCTTGAACCGGTGGCACTGGAAGACATCGCACGCGGTCAGTACCGGGCCGCAGGAGACGTCGGCAGTTATACAGATCACGCGGGCAATCCCGACAGCCAAACCGAAAGCTTCATCGCGATGAAGGTCGAAATCGGCAACTGGCGCTGGGCCGGTACACCATTTTATCTGCGTACCGGCAAACGTCTGCGCGAACGGGTGTCCGAGATCGTCGTGGTGTTCCGCAAGCCGCCGCACATGATTTTCCCGAACGCGGGTGGTCTGCGCGGCAACGCTTTGGTGATCCGTCTGCAACCGGATGAGGGCATCACCTTGCGCACCACGATCAAGGATCCGGGGCCGGGCGGTTTGCGCCTGACCGAGGTCGCGCTGGACATGAGCTTTGCCGAAGCGCTGGGCGAAGACTCGCGCGCGCAGGATGCCTATGAACGACTGGTGATGGATGTGATCCGCGGCGATCAGACCCTGTTCATGCGCGGCGACGAAGTCGAAGCGGCCTGGGCCTGGGCTGATCCGATCATCAAAACCTGGGAAGACGCCCATCAGGATCCGTCACCCTATGATCCCGGCAGTTCCGGTCCGGAAGACGCGTTGATGCTGATGCATCGCGACGGGCGGCGCTGGCGGCAGATCGGGGCCTGAGTGGCCCGGGAAGGATTAGAGACATGACACTGAACACCACGATACGTACCGTCACCGACCGGATTATCGACCGAAGCAGCGACAGCCGCACGGCCTATCTGGAGCGTATGGCCGCTGCCCGTGACAAGGGGCCTGCGCGCGCGCATCTCAGCTGTTCTGGGCAGGCGCACGCCTTTGCCGGGGCCGGGACCGATCAGCAGGCGCTGGCAACCGGAACAGCAGGCAATCTGGGTATCATAACCACCTATAACGACATGCTGTCGGCGCATCAGCCGTTTGAACGCTTCCCGGATCTGATCCGCGCTGCGGCACGCGAAACCGGTGGAACCGCGCAAGTTGCGGGCGGGGTACCGGCGATGTGCGATGGGGTCACCCAGGGCGAAGCAGGAATGGAGTTGAGCCTGTTTTCCCGCGATGTCATCGCCATGGCGACCGGCGTCGCGCTCAGCCACAACACTTTTGACGCCGCTGTATTCCTTGGCGTTTGCGATAAGATTGTGCCCGGACTGGTGATCGCCGCACAGACATTCGGTCACCTGCCGGCTGTGTTCCTGCCAGCAGGCCCAATGACCAGCGGCTTGTCGAATGATGAAAAAGCCAAAGTGCGTCAGGCCTTTGCTGCTGGTGAAGTCGGGCGCGATGCTTTGATGGCGGCGGAAATGGCTGCCTACCATGGCCCCGGCACCTGTACGTTCTACGGCACTGCCAACACCAATCAGATGCTGATGGAGTTCATGGGCCTGCACCTTCCGGGCTCAAGCTTTGTCAATCCGGGCACGCCTCTGCGCGATGCCCTGACGCAGGAAGGTGCGAAACGCGCCTTGTCCCTGTCGGCGCTGGGGAACGATTATCGGCCGGTCTGCGAAATTCTGGACGAACGGGCCTTTGTAAACGGCATCGTCGGGCTGAACGCCACAGGCGGGTCCACCAACCTGCTGATCCACCTTGTCGCGATGGCGCGAGCGGGCGGTATCCTGCTGGATTGGGAGGATTTTTCCGAGATTTCGGATATTACTCCTTTGATTGCCCGCGTGTATCCCAACGGGCTTGCAGATGTGAACCATTTCCACGCAGCCGGGGGCCTGGGCTATGCCATTGGCACACTGCTGGACGAAGGGCTTTTGCATCCGGATACGTCTACGATCGCCGGAGACGGGTTGGCGCTGTACACACAGGAACCCAAGTTGATCGATGGAAAGTTGACCTGGCAGGACGGCGCCGGTGCAAGCCTGAACGAAAAAATCCTGCGTCCGGCTTCAGATCCGTTCCAGCCAACAGGTGGCCTGAAACGGCTGACCGGATCACTGGGAACTGCCGTCATGAAAGTGTCTGCCGTAGCGCCCGAACATCAGGTGATCGAGGCGAAGGTGCGCGTGTTTGACGATCAAGACCAGATCAAGACGGCGTTCAAGGCGGGTGAATTCACAGAAGATACGATTTTTGTGGTCCGTTTCCAGGGGCCAAAGGCGAACGGGATGCCGGAATTGCACAGTTTGACCCCTGTTTTGTCCGTTTTGCAGGGCCGGGGGATGAAAGTGGCGCTGGTTACGGACGGGCGCATGTCGGGCGCGTCAGGCAAGGTGCCTGCGGCGATCCACGTCTGCCCCGAGGCACTGGATGGCGGTCCAATCTCCAAGCTTCAGGATGGTGATCGCGTGCGCGTTGATGCACAGACCGGTGATCTTGAGATCCTCACAGAGGGCGTTTTGGAGCGTACTCCGGCAGTTGCTGACCTGACCAGCAGTGCATTCGGGACAGGACGCGAACTTTTTGCAACATTCCGGTGCGCGGTGTCCTCTGCGGATGCCGGTGCCACAGTATTCGGGGGATAACCGATGTCGATCACACCGCATGAGGCCAGCATCAAAGCGCTGGAAATCTGCAAGTTGGCACCAATTGTGCCGGTCCTGGTTGTCGAAGACGCAGCGCATGCCAGACCACTGGCCGAGGCCTTGGTCGCCGGTGGCTTGCCAGCACTGGAAGTGACATTGCGCACTCCGGCCGCATTGGACGTGATCGCTGAAATGGCGAAGGTCCCCGGCGGTGTTGTCGGCGCAGGCACGTTGCTGACACCTGAAGATGTGCGCAAGGCCAAGGCCGCAGGGGCGCAGTTCGGGGTATCCCCCGGCGCGACCGACCGGCTTCTGGATGCCTGCGAAGCCGAAGGGCTTCCGCTTTTGGCTGGCGCAGCCTCGGCCACCGAAGCGATGCGGTTGTTCGAGCGCGGCTATACCATGCTCAAGTTCTTCCCCGCCGAAGCTGCAGGTGGTGCTCCGGCTCTGGCCTCATTGGCGTCGCCCTTGCCACAGATTTCTTTCTGTCCGACCGGGGGCGTCAATCCGGGGAATGCGAAGGACTATCTGAGCCTGCCGAACGTCGTCTGCGCGGGCGGCAGTTGGGTCGCTCCAAAGGCTATGGTTCAAAGCGGCGACTGGGCCGGGATCGAGGCTTTAGCCCGCGAGGCGAGCGCACTTAGCGCGTGAGGCCTGTCAGACGGCCCGACGCAACGCGTTGGCAATCAGGGCAGGGATGCCGCAAGCAAGACCCAGAGGTGGCAGTCGAACGCCTTTGAAGTCGGCGGCGTCCAGGGCTTGCGGCACATCTTCCAAAGCGTGACCGCCTTTGGCCGCAAAGAATGGCAGGCTGATGGCCTGTTCTGACAGGCCATGTGCCGCGTCTTCAATTGACGGCGGCTGTTCAACAAACCCAAGACGGATCGGAGTGTCGGGCAATAGCGGTTGCAGGGCTTGGGCAAAGGCGCGGGTGGCATCGGCGGCCAGATCGCTGCGCGCCGAACCATGGGCGGGCAGCAACAGGGTTGTTTCCCCCATATCCCAACCATGCGACGCGGCGTGGCCCTGAACCAGATTGGCTGCCAGCGCTGGCAGGGCCGGATCCAGGCCCATGGGATCGAGAAACTGCACAGCAAAACCGTTCAAGCGTCGGCGAAGTTTGGTTCGAACGAACCAGCCATCTGCCATGAACAACGGGTAAACAAGCGTGCCAGCCGGACAATCACGGGCACGTTGTTCCAACAGATAGGGAGTGGCCATTGTCGCTGATTTTACGACCCAGCCGGGCAAGTGGTTGCGCACGCGCGCAGCAAGTGCGCCAAGGGCGGCCTCGGGGACAGGCGGAGCCGAGGGCTGGCCATGGGCAACGATCAAAGCATGCATAAAACGGTCCGGGATCAATTTCTTACGCGCAGAAGGTGGGGCAATCAGACCGCATATCCAGCCTCAGCCCCGAAAGGCGTTCGCTAGCGGAGCCGGAAGGTCGAATTCGTCCAGAACCCGTTCCCGTGCAGTGGGCGACATCTTGCGAGCCGTTTTTTCGACGATATCCTGCACCTTTTCCGGAGCATGTTTGGCGGCAAACGGGGCGAAATACCATTTCAGAAACACGAAACAGATGACGTCTTCCAGCGCTTGAACGTTGTCGTTTCGTTTGATCCCTTCCTTGCGGATCATGGTGCCGACCGTGTCGATGTCATCCTGATCGTACTGGCCAGCGGACATGATCTCGCCCACGCGGGTTGCATGATGCGCCGCCAGATCGCGCCGCCATTGGAGGTATCCGGCGCGGCCTTCGGGATAGTCTTTTCGCAAAAGCACCCAGCGTTCGATATGCTGACCGCGCGCGGCGATTTTCAAAGTGTCGGGCGCATCAGGGAACAGCCGATCCACTTCGGCACTCATCCGTTCGCCATAAAGCAGGGCTTCGGGGCGACCGTCGTCGATGCGCGGGTCGTCGGCGTTGGCTGCGTCGATTTCGGACAGTACATGTGGCAGGCGGTCCATCGGCGGTCTCCTTGGATTCGGGCCAAGTTTCGCGATTTTGGACAGGAATGTCACGGGCGAAAGGGGCGCCTCGTCAGGCCCTTATGGGCCCTCCTCGGCGCCGTCGGGGCCCGGCTTGCGCCGGGATCCTCCATTGCGTGTCATGTCAGGCGGCGCATTCCAACAGCAGGGTTCCAGCAGCCGTGTTCGAGATCGGGATATGGTAGTTCCGCGTGATCTCGGTCACGTTGTCGCCCAAGGCGCCACGCATCATCATCCACATCAGAAATTCGGTGCCTTGCGCCCCGGCCTTTTCGACCAGTTCCATCCGGGTGACCTTGGTCAGTTCTTCGGGGTTTGAGACGATGTTTTCCAGGCAATACTGATCGAATTCCTTGTTGATGAATCCGGCCCGTGCGCCATCAAGCTGATGGGACAGACCGCCGGTACCAAGGATAACGATTCTGGCGTCTTCCGGAAACGAGCGCAGTGCGCGGCCCAACGCCTTGCCGAAATCGAGTGCGCGTTTCAGGGTCGGGATTGGATGCTGCACCGTATTGGCGCTGATCGGGACTGCGCGTGGCATGTCGGGATTGTTCGGAGCACCGGGCCAGAACAATTGCATTGGCACGACAAAGCCGTGATCGACGGCCAGTTCCTGGCACGATGTGATGTCGAATTCATCCGCGACCATGGATTCTATAATATGCCAGCTAAGTTCCGGCGCACCGGGAAACGGATCGAGCGCTGGCAGGCCCCAGCCTTCGTCTTCGTTCTTGTATTCATGCGCTGCACCGATTGCGAAAGTCGGCATTTGATCCAGAAAGAACCCAAGTCCGTGATCGTTATAGATGTTGATCACATAGTCCGGCTTGTTCGCTTTGATCCAGGCGTGAACCTTGGGATACCCGTCAAAGAACGGTTTCCAATACGGATCATCATACAGCTCTTTCTGGATTGCGTTGCCAACGGCGGGAATATGCGACGTAGTGATGCCACCAAGTATTTTTGCCATGATATCCGCTCCTCACGCCTGACTTTGCAGGAAATCCTGAAATTCTTCGGTGGAGCGCCCAGTTTGCATCCCACCGACGTCCTGCACCGACAATTTGAAGATCCCTGCGAATTTGGCGAGGTAATAGATGTTGCCGCCTTCTTCGATCATGCCGAGAATATTGCGGTCACGCACCGCCTGTTTCTGAGCGTCGTTCAGGCCATATTTTTCCATGAACGCTTCCTCGTCGGCCACAAAGGCATCGCGGTTGTCCTGACGGTTGAACGCATAGCACATCTTGTTCAGGGCATAGCCTTTCATGGCCATCTTGCCGTCAAAGATCGTCGTGCCGGGGATGTGGGTGTGATGGTCGAAGCCGGGATGATCCATCGGTCTGTTCCTTCTGATCGCTTACGCCCAGTAAAGGCGCATCGGGTTGTCGATAAGCAGCTTGCGCTGCAAGTCGGATGTTCGCGCGATTCCGGGGATCTGGTCGGTCAGCAGGCCGTCATCCGGCACATGGGACTTCATGTTCGGGTGCGGCCAGTCGGTGCCCCACAGGACCCGGTCGGGAAACGTTTCAACCAGTTTGCGGGCAAAGGGCACAACGTCGTCATACGGCGGTCCGGCGACAGTCAGGCGTTCGGGGCAGCTGACTTTGGTCCAGATATTGTCGTTGCGGATCAGCAGGTTGATGAACCTCTGGAAATCGGGGTGATCGACGCCTGCCGTCACATCGGGACGCCCCATATGATCAACGACAATTGTGGTGGGCAGGCTTTCCAGAAACGGGACAAGATCTTCCAGATCAGGGGCTTCGAAGTACACCACGATGTGCCAGCCGAGCTTTGCAACACGTTCGGCAATGCCCATGAACACCTCTTTGGGCGTTGCATCGACAAGGCGTTTCACGAAATTGAAGCGAACGGCCCGGACACCGGCATCGTCCATCTCTTGCAATTCTTCATCCGTGACGTCGGGCGACACAACGGCCACACCGCGCGCCAGATCGCCGGCGGTGCGCAACGCGTCAACCATGGCGCTGTTGTCGGGACCATGGCAGCTTGCCTGAACGATCACGTTGCGCGAGAAACCAAGGTAATCGCGCAGTTCAAACAGCTTGGCTTTGGGCGCGTCACAGGGCGTGTATTTGCGTTTGGGCGAGTATGGAAAGACATCCGCCGGTCCGAACACATGGCAATGGGCGTCAACCGCGCCTTCAGGTACCTTGAAATCCGGTGTTTTCGGGTTCGGGTGAAAAGGCAGATAGTCGGGATCCATCAATTCGGTCTCCTTAGTTTGGCGCGCGCCGCCGATGTTCTTGTTCGTTGCCAAAACTATATGTGGCAAAGGGCCAGGGTGCCAGTTGGAAGCTTGGATCGGCCAATTGGATAATGTTATAGACGGTGCATCTTGATGCAGGGACGAAACGGATGCGCTCGGACTTTAGCTTTCCAAATGTCAGACACCTTTATGCAGTGCGCGAGGTGGCAGCGCATCATCGCATCAACTTGGCAGCAGATCTCGTGCACTTGTCGCAACCAGCTGTCACGCAGGCTGTCGCCAAGCTGGAACAGGCGTTGGAAGCACCACTGTTCGATCGCAAACCAGAAGGAATGTACGCCACGGAAGTGGGAGAGATCTTTTTGCGACGGGTCGGGCGTACGTTGAATTACCTGAAAGAGGGCGAGCGTATGGCGCGAAAACGTGCGCCAAAACAAGGGGCCACGGGCCGCCGGGATTTCCATCGCCTGTCTACAGCTGTTCAGCTGCGTGCCCTGACGGCGGTCGCCCGGACCGGGAACTTTAGCCATGCAGCGCGCGAGCTTGGTGTGTCGCAACCCGCCGTGCATCGAGCTGCCAAAGATCTGGAACGCCTGTCTGGATTGACCTTTTTCGAACCCGTTCGTCGTGGCGTAGAGCTGACGCTTTCGGCCGAGGTCTTTGCCCACTATGTCCGGTTGGCCAATGCCGAAATCCGGCAAGGGTATTACGAAGTCGGCGAACACCTGGGCCGGGATTCGACTCAGATTGCGGTTGGGGCCATGCCATTGTCACGTACGGCAATCCTGCCTGCTGCGATTGATCAGGTCTTGCTGGAAACCGAAGGTCAGGTTCAGATCCAATGCATCGACGGGACCTTTTCGACATTGTTGCGCGAGTTGCGGTTTGGAGAGCTCGACTTTCTGATCGGGGCCTTGCGTGATCCGCCGCCAGCGGATGACATCATCCAGGAACCGCTGTTTGATGATCCTTTGTCCGTGGTCGCGTCACGTTCGCACCCTTTGGCCGGGCAATCGAACCTGACTTTGCAGGATACACTGGCCTATCCGTGGATCGCTCCGCCCAGGCCGACGCCTTCGGGAACCTATCTGTATGAAAGCCTCAAGATCCCTCAGCTTCCCGATACGCCGGTCCGTATCGTTACAAGCTCGCTGATCTTGGTTCGGGGCCTGATGATGCGCGGGGACTATGTGACGATCATGTCGCGCAGGCAGATTGAAGTCGAGCAAGAAAACGGCCCTCTCGCCCCTTTACCAATCGAACTGAAAGACAGTGCGCGTCCGATTGGTCTGACCTTTCGCAAGGGGTGGGAGCCTACTCCGACCCAGGCCCGGTTCCTTGACATGATCCGGGCAAACGCTCGCTAACATCAAAACATGGCCCCAATTCAGCGCCACTTTTTTGCTCCGGAGAGCCAGTTCTATAACAGAAACAAATGCACGTGCTGGGCAAAGAATTTCGGTTGCCTGACACTCTCTGTTATTTCAAATCACAGAAAACGCGCCGCTTGCGCGTGCAGTGTGCAGGCAAGAGCGGTACGGTACATTTGATCACCGCCGGGGTCGTCGCGACCGTCCGGCAAACACCGCCAGCGTTCCAGAGGTTTTGGGAGGACCAAATGACCGGACCAAGCAAGGAATATGATGATATCCCGGGCACCTTCGTGTTCGACGCGGATCGGTCCCGGGAAGGGTACCATTTGAACCAGTTCTGCATCTCGCTGCGGCTGGGCAAGAACCGTGACGTGTTCAACGCCGATCAGGAATCGTATCTGGACAAGTACCCGATGACACCTGCACAGCGACAGGCCGTGCTGGACCGCGACTGGAACGAGCTGCTGCAGCTGGGTGGCAATATCTATTACACCTCAAAGCTGGCGGCGAATGACGGGATCACGTTTCAGGATCTTGCCGCGATGATGACCGGCGTCAGCCGTGACGAATACCGGGACATGATGCTGCACGGTGGCCGTTCGATTGACGGCAACCGTTATAAATCGGAATGGGAGAACGAATAATGGCTCGAGTTACCGCAGGCGTGGGGTGCAGTCATGTGCCCGCCATCGGCGTCGCCATGGACACCGGCATCACCGAGCAGCCGTATTGGCAGCCGGTTTTCGAAGGCTTCAAGAAGTCCCGTGAGTGGATGAAAGAACAAAAGCCCGACGTGGTTTTTCTGGTCTATAACGATCACTGCACTGCGTTCGATGCCTCCTGTATTCCGACCTTCGCGCTGGGCTGCGCGGCTGAATTCAAACCCGCCGACGAAGGCTGGGGGCCGCGTCCGGTTCCGGTGGTCAAGAACCATCAGAAGCTGGCCAGCCACATTGCGCAATCCGTCATTCTGGACGAATTTGACCTGACCATCATGAACGAGATGGAGGTCGACCACGGCCTGACTGTCCCGATGTCGGTGATGTTCGGGCAGCACGGTGTTGACGATGAATGGCCCACGCTGGTCATTCCGCTGGCGGTCAATGTGGTGCAGTATCCGGCCCCAACGGGCAACCGCTGTTATCAGTTGGGCAAGGCGATCCGCCGGGCCATCGACAGCTATCCCGAAGATCTGAACGTGGTGGTTTTCGGCACCGGCGGAATGAGCCACCAGTTACAGTACAAACGTGCCGGTCTGATCAATGCTGATTGGGATCAACGCTTTCTGGACCTTATGACCGAAGATCCAAAAGCCGCCAGCCAGATCCAGCATTTGGAATATCTGCGTGAAACCGGGTCCGAAGGGATCGAGATGGTCATGTGGCTGGTCATGCGCGGCGCATTGGATGAGGACGTGACCGAGGTGCATCGCCATTATCACGTTCCTGCCTCGAACACTGCCGTCGGACATATCATTCTGGAAAACCAGACTTAGGAAGGAACTGAAAACGTGAGAATTTGCGTTGCCGGCGCATATGGCGCCTTTGGCCTTAAGCATCTGGATGCATTGGCCAATATTGATGAGGTCGAAGTGACGTCGGTCATGGGGCCGACCAAGGCCAAGATCGAAGCATTGGCCGCCGCGCGCGGTATTGGCCATGCGGGCACCACGCTGGAAGAGTGCATTGCACGCGACGATGTTGACGCAGTCATCCTGTCAACGCCGACGCAGATGCATGCTGATCAGGCGCTGGCCTGCATGGATGCCGGTAAGCACGTTCTGATCGAGATCCCGATGGCGGATACCTTGGCAGACAGTCAGGCTATCGTTGCCAAGCAAAAGGAAACCGGACTGGTCGCGATGGCCGGGCAGGTGCGCCGCTTTAACCCGTCACATCAGTGGATCAAGAACAAGGTCGATGCGGGTGAGTTGAAAATCCAGCAGATGGACGTTCAGACCTATTTCTTCCGCCGCACCAACACCAACGCCAAAGGTGAACCACGGACATGGACCGATCATTTGTTGTGGCACCACGCGTGTCACACCGTTGACCTGTTTCAGTACCAGACAGGTGGCAAAGCGGTCGAGGCGTTTGGCCTGCAAGGCCCGATGCACCCCGATCTGGGTATCGCCATGGATATGGCGATTGGCCTGAAAGCGCCTGATGGCGCGATCTGCACCTTGTCGCTGTCGTTCAACAATGACGGGCCGTTCGGTACGTTCTTCCGCTATATCTGCGACAATGGAACCTATCTTGCCCGATATGACGATTTGTACGATGGAAACGAAAACCAGATCGACCTGAGCGGTGTCGCCGTGTCGAATAACGGGATCGAACTGATCGACCGTGAATTCGTCTCAGCCATTCAAGAGGGCCGCACCCCGAACGGGGACGTGGCCGATGTGCTGAGCGCGATGGAAACGCTGGACAGGATTGAAAAAACTCTGGGCTAATCCGGGCTGTCGCTGATCAAAGCCTCGTCGCAGTAGTGCGGCGAGGCATTTATAATGCTTAACTGCACGTTCAATCATTAGGTGTGCTAATTTCCTTTCGGTCGTTTTTGAGACCGAATTCACGCTCACCCAGGCAGAGATGAGATCGCGCATTTGCCAATCAGGGGTGGCTCTGCCTTGCACGTTGGCAAGTCCAGCACGTAAGGTCCGCCAATAGGGAGGACGCGGCGGAATGGCACGATTTTCAGCAAATTTGGGGTTCCTTTGGACCGAGCATTCATTGCCTGACGCAATTCGCGCGGCGGCGCGGGCGGGGTTTGACGCTGTGGAATGTCATTGGCCCTATGACGTGCCGATCGATGAGGTCCGATCGGCGCTCGCGGACACGGGTTTGCAGATGCTTGGGATCAACACCATGCGCGGGACTCCGGAAGCTCCGGGCAATGGTATGTCCGCCGTGCCGGATCTCGAAGCCCAGGCGCGGGCTGCGATCCGGCAAGCTGTTGAATATGCAGCAGCTATTGGAGCACACAATATCCATGTCATGGCCGGGGTTGCTGCAGGTGACGCGGCGCAGCAGTGCTTTCTGACGAACCTGCAGTTCGCCTGCGATCTGGCCGCGCCACATGGCATCGCAATCTTGATCGAACCGCTCAACCCCTTTGACGCACCGGGGTACTTCTTGTCGTCAACCGAACAGGCGGCCAGTATTATCGCCTTGGCAGGACGGAATAACCTGAAGCTGATGTTCGATTTCTACCATGTCGAACGCACCGAAGGGAACGCGCTAGGCAAGGTGGAAAACCTGCTTCCGGTTATTGGCCATATTCAATTCGCCGCTGTCCCGGACCGAGGCGCGCCGGATCACGGCGCGCTGGACTATGGGCCGGTATTCGATCACCTCGACGAACTGGGATACACTGACCCGCTGGGGGCCGAATACAAACCAGACGGGGCGACCGAAGACAGCCTAGGCTGGCTGAACGCGCAAAAACAGCGTTGAACCACCCCTGCACCGGTCAGGCAAATGGTTGATCATCCTCGATATAATATCGGATATTGTCCTCAAAACTGTTATCCGCTTCCAACCCCAGTTTCAGTGATTTCTGAGGTTGGAAATCAAAACGCCATCCCGTTACGATGCGCTCGATCTCGGGCTGGGACTCCCATTTGATCAGCTTGGCGGGTTCAGGCCCCACCACCGCCGTCATTGCATCAATCACCTGCCGGATCGTCCATTGCTTGCCCGGCATGATCATACACCGGTTTTCACCCAGATCTTCAGCCGGAATTTCGGTTCCCTTGATCAGGTTTTCGACGCATTTGCGCGGTGACAGATAATAATGGCTGAACTCTTCGGACACCGGGCAGATCGCTTCCTGTCCATTCAGCGGTTCGCGCAGGATTGATGACATGAAGCCCGACGCCGCGCGGTTTGGTTTGCCCGGACGGACCGAGATTGTCGGCAACCGAAAGCCGCGTCCGTCAATCAGCCCACGGCGCGAAAAATCGTTCAGCAACAACTCTCCTATGGCCTTTTGTGTTCCGTACGAGGTCTGCGGGTTCAGGAAGGTCTCGTCTATGATCGGGTCAGGCACTTCGCCGCCGTAAACCGCGTTCGAGGAAGAGAACACAACCACAGGCGCGGTCTCAAGCTCCCGACAGCGTTGCAGCACATGGAAAGTGCCCATCATGTTGATGTTCAGCCCGTCATCCAAAACTTCTTCTGCGTGCGACGACACCACAGCAGCCAGCAAATAGATGACGTCGACATCCGCCCCGATCACTTGCGCGACCGATGCCGGGTTCGAGATATCGCAGGCCACGCTTTCTAAGGGGAAGGGGGCGTCAAAGGGCTTGGCCGCAACCACATCCGCCAGCACCATGGCGTCAATCGTTTCTCCGCGCAGGTGACCACGTTGGGCCAGTGTCTGGCCAAGTTTCTGGCCGATGACGCCAGCGGCGCCCAGGATCAGGACTTTCACGATAGACTCTCCTTGTTAGAGATTGCGTTATTGATTTCCGGGCGGCAGCATTTTGCCCGGGTTCAGAATGTCATTGGGATCCAGCGCCGCTTTTATGGCACGCATGATGGGCAGGGCGGGGCCATGTTCTGCCGTCATGTATTTCATTTTGCCCAGCCCGATCCCGTGTTCGCCGCTGACGGTGCCCCCCAGACGCAAGGCGGTCTCGGCCAAAGCTCCGGTGAAGGTTTCGACACGCGCCTTTTCGTCTGGATCATTTGGGTCGACGCTGACCCCGCAATGGAAATTGCCATCGCCTACGTGCCCCACGATAGGAGCGGTCAAACCCAGCCGCTGAGCATCGCTTTGCGCCTGTGTCACGGCTTTGGCCAGTTTCGAGATTGGCACGCAGACATCCGTTGCCATGATCCGCTTGCCTTTGCCCAACGCGCCGCTGGCGTAATGTGCATTGTGACGCATGGCCCAAAGCGCATTGCGGTCTTCCGTTGTTGTCGCAGTGCGAAAGGCGTCGGCCCCAAAATCGGCGGCGATGTCACCAAAGGCCTCAGCTTGTTCCGCGACAGCGGCGGGGGATCCGTGAAACTCAAGGAACAGATGCGGTAACTCTGGCAGGCCCGCGTCCGAGTAAAGGTTGAACCCCCGCACCATCACTTCGTCCAAAAGCTCGATCCGGGCCATCGGCAGACCCGACTGGATCGTCAGGATCACGCAATTCACGGCGTCTTCGACAGTGGCAAAGCGGCAGGTCGCGGCCGACATCGCCTCGGGGATACCCTGCAGGCGTAACGTGAGTTCGGTGATGATCCCCAAGGTGCCTTCAGACCCGATCAGAAGATGCGTCAGGTCATAGCCGGTCGATGACTTTCGCGCGTCTGATCCGGTGCGGATGACCGTCCCGTCTGCCATCACCGCCTCAAGCGCCAGAATATTTTCGCGCATCGTGCCATAACGAACCGCTGTCGTTCCGCTGGCCCGGGTCGCGGCCATGCCGCCGATCGAGGCATCCGCTCCGGGGTCGACCGGAAAGAACAGGCCGGTCGTGCGAAGGTCTTCGTTCAGGGCAATCCGCGTGATTCCGGGCTGCACTACGGCGTTCAGATCTTCGGCCCGCACGTCCAGAACCCGGTTCATCCGGTTCATGTCCAGACTGATCCCGCCGCGTGCCGCAAGGTGTTGCCCCTCAAGCGAGCTTGCCGCGCCATACGCCGTTACCGGGCACCGATGCGTGTTGCACAGCGCAACGATCTGGGCGACCTCTTGCGTGGTCTCAGGGTAAGCGACGGCTTCGGGGGGGGTGTTTGGAAACCATGTTTCGTTCTGACCATGCAGGGCCCTGTCGGCGTCCGAGGTCACCAGCCTGTTGCCCAGAAGGGTCTTCAAACCGGCAAGGGCTGCGTCATGTGTCATGGTCACGTCCGTTACTTCAATTTCACTACCTGCCGACACTCTAAGGAAATTCACGGCGGCTGGTATACCAAAAATCAGCACTGCGCTTGCTTTGATGGAAACACCTGAGCGCGTCTTTTCCAGTGCGTGACAAAGCCCATTGGCTTCTGCATGCTGCCGGGAAACCAAAAAGGGATCTGGGTCATGAGTCACATTTTTCCCCGGCACTGCCACGCGTCATTGCCCACTGCTGTGTCAGGTGACGGATGCTATCTGATCGACGCGGACGGCAAGCGATACTTCGATGGGTCAGGTGGCGCGGCGGTGTCATGCCTTGGGCATTCGGACCAGACAGTGAAACAGGCAATCAAGGATCAGGTCGACAAGCTGGCCTTTGCTCATACCGGGTTCTTCACGTCGGAACCGGCCGAGGCTTTGGCCGATCTTCTGGTCGATCACGCCCCCGAGGGCATCGACCGCGTTTACTTCGTCTCAGGTGGGTCCGAGGCCGTCGAGGCGGCGATCAAGCTGGCCCGCCAGTACCATCTTGAACGTGGAGAACCTGACCGGCGGCACCTGATCGCGCGGCGGCAAAGCTATCATGGCAACACGCTGGGCGCTCTGGCGGCGGGCGGAAATGCGTGGCGACGGCAGCAATTCGACCCGCTTCTGATCGACGTCAGCCACATTGCCCCCTGCTATGAATACGCAGAACGCGCTGCGGGTGAGACCTTGTTCGACTATGGCCAACGCGCGGCGCAAGAACTGGAAGACCGGATACTTGAACTGGGCCCGGAAACCGTGATGGCCTTTATCGCCGAACCGGTGGTGGGCGCGACCTTGGGCGCGGTAACAGCGGTCGAAGGGTATTACACCCGTACTCGTGAGATTTGTGATGCCTACGGCGTGCTTTTGATCCTGGATGAGGTCATGTGCGGCATGGGCCGAACCGGCCATCTGTTCGCGTGCGAGGCTGACAACGTTCGCCCCGACATCCTGACCATCGCCAAAGGGCTGGGCGCAGGGTACCAGCCTATCGGTGCCATGCTGTGTTCAGATCAGATCTATCAGGCAATCGCCGACGGATCCGGGTTTTTCCAACACGGGCACACATATATTGGCCACCCGGTGGCTGCGGCGGCAGGTCTTGCGGTTGTCAGCCAGATTGTTGACCGGGATCTGACGGCGCGGGTTCGCGCTTTGGAACCTAAGCTGGACGCTGCCTTGCGGCGGGCGCTGGGTCAACATCCGAATGTCGGGGATATCCGGGGGCGGGGGCTGTTCATGGGCGTCGAATTGGTCGAAGACCGCGAAACCAAGGCACCGCTTGATCCGTCGCGAGCTATCGCGGCCAAGATCAAGAAAGAAGCTTTGGCGCAGGGGCTGATCTGTTATCCGATGCCCGGAACGCGCGATGGCCGCCACGGCGACCACGTGCTGTTGGCCCCGCCGTTCATCATGTCTGATGATGATGCAACCCTGGTCGCAGATCGTTTGGCCAGCGCAATTTCGACCGTGTTGACATAGCGACTAGCGCTGCGTCGCCTGTATCAAGAAACTGCTGAGTTGAGCCAGATCCAGAGGCTTGTAAAGCAGCGTCGCATCGACCTGGCGGCAGGCATCGATCACCGACGGCGTTCGGTTCGCCGTGATCACGCAGGCCGGGATCGGGCCAAACCGGCTGCGCAGATTGGCGATCGCGTCTGTTCCAAGCAGCCCGTCATCCAGTTGAAAATCGATCACCATGCTGTCGGGAGCGATGTCGACCTCTTGCAAAAGCGCCATGGCTTCGGCCTCGCTGGAGCAAGGGAACACGTCGAGCCCCCAATTTTCCAGCGTCAGGGCAATCGCGTGCCGCAGTTCGGTGTCGTTTTCGATCAGCAGAACGATCTGATGCTCAAGGTTGCCACTGCGCGACGGCTGTGGTCGCGGCGCGGCGGCTTGAGCGGATTTCATCACGATGCGGGGCAATTCAACAGTAAACCGGGTGCCTTTGGCCACGGTTGAGTTCAGGTGCAGCGGGTGCTTCAGCAACCGGCACGCCCGTTCGACAATGGCCAACCCCAGCCCCATGCCATCCGCAGGGCTGGCCGAGGCATTAAGCCGGTGAAATTCGTCGAACACTTTTTCCTGCTGGTTCTCGGGGATGCCGGGGCCGGTGTCCCAGACTTCGACCCGAACCGATTTGCGACCCTGCCGCACGCCGACCAGCACCTTGCCATGATCCGTATACCGGATCGCATTTGAAATCAGATTTTGCAGGATCCGCCTCAGGTAAGTAGCATCGCTGCGCACCATCGCGTCGGTAGAAACAGCACGAAACGACAGACCCTTTTGCGCGGCCATCGGCGCCAGTTCGTCACATAATTGCAGCAACATCTCTCCAAGCGACACAGCGGTTTCATCAACCGCCGCGCGTCCGGAGTCCAGTTTCGAAATATCCAGCAAAGCGCCAAGGATGTGTTCGACACTGACCAGCGCGTTGTTCGCTTTGGCCACCCGCTCTTTCATTTCGGGCGATTCAAGATCGTTCTCAAGCGATGTGACATACAGTTTGGCAGCAGACAGCGGTTGCAGCAGGTCATGGCTGGCGGCAGCCACGAACCGCGACTTTGACGCATTGGCGCGCTCGGCTTCCGAAAGAGCGTCTTCCAACTCAAGCGTGCGTTCCATTACACGCCGCTCAAGGGTTTCGTTCACTTCCGAAATCGCGCGCACAGCCGAGCGTTCTGCAGAGACGTCAGTAAAGCTGATCACGAACCCCTCATCCGGCATCTGCTGGGCAAAGACCGTCATGGTCCGGTTGACGCTGAGTGTGATCTCAAATGACAATGGCATCCGGCGGTTGTGATCGCGCACCCAGCTTTGGATCAGATCCGGTGTGTCGGCATCGCTGAATTCGACCACCCGGCTAAGCGCGGCGTAGAGCGCATCGAACGAAGCTCCGATGTAGAACCGGCCCAGCGGGATCGAGAGCAATTCACCCACCCGGCGGTTCCAGCCCGCCAGCCGGTTCTGGCTGTCAAAGATACAGATGCCCTGATTCAGATGTTCCAGAGTGGCGCGCACCAACCGGGCCTGATCATCCAGCAGCTTTTCACGTTCCTGCCGTTCCAGCCGGACCATGTCGGTGACATCTGTCTGCAACACCACGGTGCCGCGATCCGGTGTCCGGTGTTCGCTGACCTGTAACCAGCGGCTGCCCGCCATCCTTGCATTGAATACAACATGGCTGTCTTTGTGTCGGTCCATGCGCTGGGCGGCCCATTGGGCCGAGGTCTGACCGTCAGGCAGCGACAGAAACGGGCTTTCGCTGATCAGACGCACGTATTCGGTAAAGGTCAGCCCGGGTTTGAACAGGTGATAGACATCGCGCATGTGCTTGCCAAAGCGGCTGTTGCACATCACCAGTTCGTCCTGCGCATTGAACAGGGCAAACCCTTCCTGAACGGTCTCAATTGCGTTGGCAAGGTTGGCGCGCGCGGCTTCGGTTTCTGCGTTGGCCATGGCCAGCCGCGCGTTCGACATGTTCAGCAGATCCAGCGCACGTTCAAGTTCACGGGTGCGGGCCCGGACCTCTTCTTCCAGCAGAACGGCGCGTTCGAACTGGGCATAAGCCACGCCCGAGGCATCCGTGCCCTGTTCCACCCGACGCATCAGCGTCTCGGTGATTTTCAGAAGCTTCTGGTTTTGCCGTTCAAGGCTGTCTTTGGGGTCAATCAGGCCATTTAACATGGGCCTATCCTTGCGTATCCGGTGGATAAATCGCAACGCCTGTCAGCGTGTGATTGACATGCATCGTGTTCACCTGTTCGCCATAGGTCGAAAAACCGACAACGCGGTGCTTTGATAACAGCCGCGACAGGTCTCCGGTCATCTGTTTTTGCTGGGCTTCGATTCGCCTGAGCACACAGTCGCAGCCCAGAATGGTATCCGGCGCGCCTTTTTCGGACAGGCGCTCAAGCTCGCGGGTCAGGTGGATCACCATGTTCTCGGGTTCGGCCAAGGTCAGAACCACGCCTTCGTCGATGGCCGAGAAAAACACCAGATCGCCGTTTTCATCGACCTGCTGGATAGCGCGGACATGGTGATGATCGCCGATCCGCACCACGACGGGGTGTGCTGCGAAGGTGAATGTATCCAGTTGGTCGGGATTCTTGCCGACGATGCGGGCGAATTCACCGGCGGCTGGTTCGGCGTTTATTTCATGCACAACCCGGCGGGCTGGATCGGCGCTGGTCACAACCATGCGGGCTTCGGTCGGGATCAGATGATCGGTGTTGAACACCTTGATCGGGCAGTTGCTGCGGACCTGAATAAGAACGGCAGCATTGGGAAGGGCCTGCCCATCATACAGAATGCGGGTGGATTCAAAATTTTCGCCATCTCCGGCCGAGCCTCCAAACAGCGGCACCGGACCCAGCCCCATGGCCAGCTCGGCTGTCAGCGCATCTTCGCGAGTCGATAACCCGTCGATCAACAGGAACGTGAATTCGGATTTCCAGTCAGGTTCAACCGCCGCCATGACGTTGCGTTCGCGGATCATGGATTCGATCAGAGACTGCCCCTGAAAGTCGTCCAGATCGGGCACCAGAATCGTTTGCGCCAGAAAGTTGGAACTGGGCAAACCGACAGCGACGATTTCACCTTCCGTATATCCGGCAGGTGAGATTTCGCCCGCAGTTGTGCATCCCACAACCGGAACTGGTGCAAAGCGTTGTTTTGCTTCTGCAATCAGGGCATCGACATTGGCACTGGGCGACAGGAACAGGATCACCATTGCCAGATCTTCGGGCACCAGAATCCCTGCCAGACGATCAATGGCATTCACATCTTCGCAGTCGGCAAAAGCCGACCGCACGATTTGGCCCGCGCCTGAACGCGAACCGGACAGACCAAGCACTTGGTCCATCGTCCCTCCTCCCCCAACGTTGTCGGCTATCCTATTCAGGTCAGCCGCGGTCGTGCAAGACGTTTGAAAAGCTGGTGTCCTTGGCCAGCAGCACGGCTTGCGTGCGGCTTTGCACGCCCAACTTACGCATAATGGCGGTTACATGTGCCTTGACCGTGGTTTCCGCGATCGACAGATCAAAGGCGATCTGCTTGTTCAGCTTGCCTTCGCAGATCAGCTGCAGAATGCGCGCCTGCTGATTGGTCAGCGACGCAAGGCGGCTGGCCGAATCCTGTTCTTCCTCGGCCCTGGCATCGCTAAGCAGGACATAGCCTGGCGGAATGAAACGCTCACCGTTGGTCAGCGTTTCGATGGCCGTTTTGAACACGTCACGCTGGCTGTGCTTGGGGACGAATCCGGACGCTCCGGCATGAATGACGGAACTCAGGATGCGGTTGTCGGCCATCGATGACACCACCATGATCGGCGCTTTCGAACTGTTGCGCAGGCGCAGCAGACCGCTTAGCCCGTTCACATCGGGCAGGTTCAGATCAAGGACGATCAGATCCGGCTGTGCCCCGGAAGCGACCGCCTCAAGCGCGGATTTCATACAGTCTGCTGTGGTGACCTGACGGATCCCCGAAACAGCTTGCAGTGTCATCGACAGCGCATCGCAAAACAGCGGGTGATCATCCACGATCAGCGCCGTCGTGAAATTGTGCTGGGCCTTTGATCTTTCCCGGTGGGTCATGGTCGATCCATTACGTTGTATGGGGTCAGCCTATCAATCTGCAGTCAATCAACCAAATAGGCAGAAGGTCGTATAACGGAAAAAGCGCGCCCGAAAGGGCGCGCTTTGCGTTTCAGATCCCAAGATGGATCAGTTGGCTGCTGCCAGCTGTTTTGGCAGTTTGAAGGTCCAAACTGTACCACCCTGGTTCAGATAGTTGACCTTTTTGGCAACTTCGCCGCCCCAAAGCGGAACCGCGCCGCCCCAGCCCGAAATGATCGAGACATACTGTTCGCCGTCCATTTCCCAGGTGACCGGCTGGCCAACGATGCCTGATCCGGTCTGGAAAGACCAAAGCTGTTCGCCGGTTTCGTCGTCAAAGGCGATGAACTTGCCTTCTGGAGTGCCGGTGAACACAAGGCCACCAGCGGTGGTCATCACACCACCCCACAGAGGGGCTTCGTTCTTGAACTCCCACTTCAGCTCGCCCGTATCCGGGTCGATCGCCTTCAGGCTGCCGATGTGGTCTTCGTAGTTCGGCTTGATGGTAAAGCCGGACCCAAGATAGGCCGCGCCCTTCTTATAGGTGATCGGCTCGTTCCAGATATCCATGCCCCATTCGTTGGACGGTACATAGAAGTTTCCGGTGTTTTGGCTGAACGCCATCGGCATCCAGTTCTTACCGCCCAGGAAGCCGGGCGAAGAGAACACAACGGAGCCTTTCTTGCCATCGGCCGCGTCTGCAGGATTCCCAGGACGGTTGTCTTCGATAAAGATCGGGCGACCTGTGTCATCGATGCCCGAAGCCCATGTGATGTCTTTCACAAAAGGCGTGGCGCTGACGAACTTGCCGTCTTCACGGTTGAGCACATAGAAGAACCCGTTGCGATCTGCAGTGGCGAACCGCTTGTTGCCGTCCCGGTCCGTATAGGCGACGACTTCGTTCACACCGTCATAATCCCAGCCTTCGCGGGGCGTGGTCTGGAAGTGCCACTTGATTTCACCCGAGGCCGGATCAATCCCGATACGCGATGCTGCATATAGGTTATCGCCCGCGTTGCCCTCGGTCGGCGTGCCTGCATTACGCAGGTGGCTGTTCCAGGGGGCCGGGTTTCCGGTTCCGAAGACCAGAGTGTCGGTGTCGTGGTCATAAGACCCGCCAAGCCATGTCGCACCGCCACCGGTTTTCCACATATCGCCCGGCCAGGTCGCGTTCAGCTCACCTGTCATGGTGCTTTCTTCGCCGTTCAGCGTGCCCATGTGGCCTTCGATAACGGGCCGGGTCCAAACCAGTTCTCCGGTTTCCGCGTTGCGGGCCTGCACTTCGCCAACGATGCCGAATTCACCACCAGAGTTTCCGGTGATAACCAGACCGTCCACGATCAGCGGCGCAGCAGTATAAGAATAGCCGGCTTTGTAGTCGGCGATTTTCTTGCGCCACTTCACATCGCCGGTTTTCAGGTCCAGCGCCACGATGCGGGCATCCAGTGTTCCGAAATAGAAGTTGTCGCCATAGATGGCGCCGCCGCGGTTGACCACGTCACAGCACGGCAAAATACCTTCGGGCAGACGGGCGTCGTACTGCCAGATCTCTTCGCCGGTCTTCAGGTCGATGGCATAAACGCGGCTGTAAGATCCGGTGATGTACATCACGCCGTCATAGATCAGCGGTTGGGTTTCCTGGCCACGCTGCTTTTCGCCACCCAGCGAGAACGCCCAGACCGGAAACAGGTTCTGCACGTTGTCCTTGTTCAGGGTGTCGAGCGGACTATAGCGCTGCAGATGCCGCCCCATCCCGTTGGTAACAACCTGGCTGGTGTTGGCCTGATCGTTGTTCAGATCGTCTTCGGTCACACCCGCCTGGGCAACGCCCGCAGTCATGACACCCGCGACAACGGCAATAATAAACCGGTTCATTGGGTTCCTCCCCTATCTGTCCTCCGGCCAGCAGCGACGCCTCGGCGCTCTGCAACTGGCACACGCATTATTGAAGCGGACTGGGCGCAGCGAAATTGCACAAAGGTCGTAAGGTCATTTTGGTGGGCTATACTTAAGCTGTCAGGGACAAATCCTGCGATTGAACCAAAGGCAGGCCCACGTAGGGAGGACCGTAATGCGATCAAGTCTTTGTATTCTTGCGATTCTCGGCGCTGTGTCGGCTCAGGCTGGCGCGCTGGAAGGCAACCGCACCATTGCGCTTGAGGATGCTCAAGGGACCCGGACAGTCATAGGGTCAGTCTCGTTTATGCCAACAGATAGCGGCATCGCTTATGAAATTGCAGCCGAAGACGCGGTTTATGCCAACCATTTTCTGTCGATGCGGCCCTTCAAATGTCTCGAAAGCCCCGAGAAACACTGGTGCTATGTACCCTACCCATATGAGATTCGCCGCGTGGTTACGCCTGACGACTTGACAGATCTGGAATATGATCTGCTGTTCCTTTGGAAGGGCGCCACCGAATACGGCATCAACATGTGGAACGGGGTGTATTACAAGCTGGAGGTCGACGGAGATCGTCTGGTCGGCCAACTGCATGAGATGGATATGAACCTGCTGTCAGCCCCTCCGCCAGCAGGCGAACTGCGGCCTCTGAGCGAGGGCGATCTGCACGAATCCGATCCGGACAGCCATTGGCTGCCCGTTGTGGTAATCGACTGATGACAGTCGGCAAGGCCGGATAATCGTAGCGTTATCAGCGGCTTCCGGCAGGGTCGTTAGTCAGAGATTGCCGCCCCGTCGCGCGTAGTGATTGCCGTCAGATACGAGATAATGAAATCCTGTACCGTCGGATCCGTAATGCCGACATGACGCATCTTGGTGCCGGGCATGAAACCAGCATTGTCTTCGATCCAGGCCCTCAAAGCGGCGGGTGTCCAGACGATCCCCGAGGCTTCCAGCGCAACCGAATAGTCGTAGTCGGGATAGCTGCCAGCAGCGCGGCCAACAATGTTTTCCAGCGGCGGACCATAGCTGTCGTGATCAGCATCGGTGGCGTGGCAGCGCCGACACTCAGCTTCAAAAAGCTGGCTTCCGGCTTGGATCTTGATCTTGTCGAATGTGGCTTCGCTGGCAACGGCGGGCATGGTCAAAGCGCCCAACGCGACGCTCAGGATGGGGATGAACTTTCGCATGATGTCCTCCTGACTGGTTCGCCCCCATTTTAGGGCGTACAGGTGCAGGGGGTTTGACCCGGATCAAGAAAACACCCGACTTAGCTTGTCCTTTAGTCGTAATTCTGGTGGTTTTCTGGTCGGTTTGGTCTGGGCGCGCTCAGAACAACGGGGCGTATTTCCAGTTATCGGCATCCGGCGTGACCTCATCCAGGTCATATCCGGCGGCTTGCAAGCGGCGTGCGATCACCAACCCGTGGGCGGCTGCTTCGTCAACAAGTGCCCGACCGCGCGCCTCATCCTGGGCCACTCCATGCCCGCGCATGAGGTCAATCCCATAGTTGAACTTGCCAACCGGATCACCTGCTTCCGCCGCGCGGCGATCCCAGTTGGCGGCCGCATCGGGATCGTATTCGCCACCCAACCCGTTGTTATCAAGCTGACTCATCCAGGTCATCGCCCCGGAATACCCGTCATTGGCGCAGGTTTCGAACACTTCACGCGCCAGACCGTGCCGTCCGCTTTTGGTGATGAGGTATCCGGCAGCACAGGACGACATGTCGGTCTGACCGCGACGGATGTTTTCCATCACGCGGCCAAGGCTCATCTCATCGGGGTTCAGCGTGCCAAAGTCATCGTCGTCTTCGTCGGCCAAAGCGGAACTTGCGATCAGGCAGCTGAGTAGAACGGTGAATCTGAGCATGTGTCCTGTCCTCCTGACGCGCAATCCTATCAGTCATGTCGGTTTGGATCACTGGTGGAATGGTCGTAATAAAGGTCACCCTTTGCGACGTATAATGCCATGCAGTAAATCCGGGCCCGTATGGACTGCCGGATTTCAGCTTAGGTAGAGCGTCTGCAAGGGGCATTCGGGTGTCGTCGCTCAGAGCGCGAGGGGGGCGACGACAGCCTACGCGGTGGCCCGAATGACCGTTTTGTACATCGCCTCAGAGGAGGCTTGTTCGTTTTGTACCAAAATAATCAGGGGCGAAAGGCGGCGCCCCAGGGGAAGCGGCCAACTTTTATGGTTTTGATTGCTTCCCGTTTTGCGACGTCGATCACGGTCACGTCACCGGACACACCGTTGGTGGTGAACAGCAGCGACTTGTCGGGGGAGAAGGCCATGTGCCAGACGCGGCGGCCGACGAGAATGTAGTCTTCGACTTCGTAGGTTTCGGCGTTGACCACGGCGACGTGGTTCGAGGGGCCAAGTGCGACGAATGCGGTTTTTTCGTCTTCGGTGAATTCGAAGCCGACGGGTTGCACGCGATCAGGGTGGACGCCCTTGACGGCGAAGTCGAGCTTGGCTTTTTCGGCATGGGTCGCGACATCGAAGACGGTGATGGTGCCGCCGATTTCGGAGCTGACCCAAAGTTCGGATCCGTTGGCGGTGAATTCGGCATGACGGGGACGGGCATCGACCAGCGTGTTGGCGACGATCTGGCGGGTGTCCGTGTCGATCCAATGCGCCATGTTGGTGGTTTCGGACGTGGTGATGGCGATCTTGCCATCGGGGCTGACGGCCATGCCTTCGGGTTCGATGCCGACATTGATCTGCGCGATCACCTTGCGGGTTTCGGTATCGACCACGGTGGTGACAGCATCGTCTTCGTTGGCGATGTAGAGGTGGCGGTCATTGGGGTGCAGAACGAACTGTTCGGGGTCTTCGCCCGACGGCAGGTCGTGCAGGATCTTGCCGGTTTCCGGATCCATGACCTGCACCGTGTCGCTGTTCGAGGCGCAGATGTAGACGCGGGAAAAATCCTTGGAGAAGGTGATGCCGCGCGGGCGTTCGCCGGTCGGGATAGTGCGGGTGACGTCGAGCGTGTCGATGTCGATCACGCTGATGGTGTCATCTTTTTCATTGGTCACCCAGATCTCGGCCGCGGTGAGCGGCGAGGCGAGCAGAATGAGGGCTGTGGCAAGCGGTTTCATGGCAAGGCTCCGTAGGGCTGCGCGGCAAGGCCGGGGGGCTGTCTGCCCCCCGGACCCCCCGAGGATATTTTTCGCAAGAGGAAACAAGGGCGGTGTCATTGGAAGGCGGTGCATCCGCTTTCTGGGGCATCAAGGCCCAGCGTGTCGAGTTCGGTGCGTTGGTGCAGGTAGCCGGGCAACGGCGCTTGTGCGACCAGCGCGCGGGCGGTGACCAGCGGGATCGGCTGGCGCATCTGGCCGTTCCAGGTGCGGTAGCTGAGCGGGCGGCCCTTGAAGCCGGCGAGTTCGAATTTATCCGACAGGATGAAGCTGCGCAGGGTGACCGGATCGGCGGTGCTGGTGCGGGTCACGGCCTCGCCCAGCGTGCGGATGGCGGCCCATGCGGCATAGTCGGTGGCGTGCATTGTGCGGTTTGACTGGTCGTGAAAGCGTGACTGCAATTGCGCCGCGCCCCATTGTTCGACAACGGGGGCCCAGGCGGTGGGCACCAGCCCTTCGGAGCCTGCAACCGGGCGCGGGGTCCAGGTGTTATAGGCGATGTAGCGGCCGAAATCATGCAGTTCGTCGGCGATCAGCAGCAGGTCGTATTTGCCGAGATCCTGGGTGAACAGCGGGACCTCTTGCGCGGCGTTGCGGCGCATATCGGCGTCGAAGATCCAGGATTTTTCGGTTGCGATCTTGAGGCCGAACTTGGTGGCGCTGGATCTGAGGGCCTCTGCAAAAGCGATGTCGCCGGGATGGGCACCGGTCACCATCGCAAGGCTGTCCCAGCGTTTGAAGCGGATGAATTGCATCAGCGCATCGGCGCGCATGGTGAGCGAGGGCAGGGTATGCAGAAGATTGGCGCGACAGTCGGTGTTTCGCAGGGCTTGCGCGGGCGCGGCGACGTTGAACAGCAGGGCGTCTTTGGCTTGCGCCAGATCGGCGATGGTCAGCAGGTCGGCGGCGGGGGTGTCGAGAATCAGCAGCGGGCTGTCAGACAGGGCCTGGATGGCGGCGGCGACCAGATCTCCGCCGATCGGGACTGTTCGGATATCGAGCGTGTAGCTGTGGCCCAGAAAGCCGCCCGTGGTCAGGTTGCCGGCAAGGCCAAGCTGCGCCCCGGCGATGCCGAGGTTATCGGGGATCGTGTCGAGGTTGGAGAGGATCGGCGGGCGGTCCTGATCCTGTTTGAGGTAGATGATCGGAACGTCGATATCGGCAACGGCCGTCTGGGCGCCCAGCAGCACGGCCAGAAAGATCTGCCAGATCTGTCGCATGGTCATCCCCTCCCATCAAATGCGGTTCCGGTCCTGAACCTTAAAGGGAGGTCGGAATCACCTTCTATTGTACCAATGTCGTACCCTGAGTGGGGTCGAAGTTGAACCAAAGTCGCGTATCATCAGACCCCGAGGGCGGGCTAGAACGCCGAAACACTGGTAAATGGAGGACACGCCATGTTCAGATTGCCTCTGGCCACGCTGGGCCTGATCGCCGCAGCGACTTTCGTTCAGGCGCACGGAGACGTTGCGCCACAGCCCGTCGATACCGACGTTTTGCCCGATGTGGGGGAAGAATGGTTGACGGAAAACCCTTATCGCGATGCCGGTGAGGATGTCTGGAAAGCTGCCATCGAGATCGGTGACAGCGGGTACAACCAGAATTGCGCACGCTGCCACGGATTGGGCGTTGTGTCGGGCGGGCTTGCGCCGGATCTGCGATACCTTGAAGCCGAAGAATATGGCGACGAGTGGTATGTGGAACGGTTTGAACTGGGGTATACCCAGAACGGCATCACCAAGATGCCCGCCTTTGGCGAATTGCTGGGCCAGAAAGCCGCCTGGGCGATCCGGACCTATATCGAAACCCGCCCCGATGACGGCGCGCTGGACGATGCCACGCCGCGTCTGCTGGAGATCCGGGATCAGTTGCAGGCGATGGCGGGCGGCGCGGATGGCGACACGGCGGCCTTGCTGGCCGAATTGCGCGGCGTTGCCGAGGCGGTCGAGACCGGATCGGGCGCCCCCGTGGCGGACAGCGTTGCATTCCGGGCGGCAAACCTGATCGAAGGTGAGACGCCAGATTTCAACGGGGCGGCCGAAGCGCTGACCGTTGGTTTGTCTGCGGCGCACTGAAGCTGCGGACCCGGGGCACATGATCGGAAATCAGGCCAGATTTGTCTTCTCCCTCGCTGCGGCGTGTTTGTTATCAGCACCCGCACTGGCGCGCTGCGCCGATCATGTGCCCCAGCCAAAACCTCAGAATGCCGGACGCGATGTCGTTGGTCAGGATCTGGATACGATTCAGGAGCAGGGGTTCATGACCTTTGCGGCCTATGAGGATTTTGCGCCCTGGTCTTGGGAGGAGGGCGGCAAGGTCAAAGGTGTCGATATCGAGATCGGGCGGCTGATTGCCGAGGATCTGGGGGTCGAGGCGCGGTTCAAGCTGGTCACGCCCGGCGAAAATCTGGATGCGGATCTGCGCAACTGGATCTGGAAAGGTCCGGTGGTGGGCGGGGCGGTGGCGAATGTGCTGCTGCATGTGCCCTATGACAGCGAATATGCCTGTCGGGTTGAGCAGGTCGTGTTCACCGGTACCTATCACGTTGAAGAAATTGCCATCGCTTATGACGAGGCTGCGTATCCGGAGGATAAGCCGGTGCCGGCCTATTTTCGGTTCGACACGGTGGGCGTCGAGAATGATTCGATTGCCGATTTTTACTTGTCGTCGTTTCCCGGCGGTCAGCTGCGGGGCAACGTAAGCCGGTTTTCGACAACCGGCGAGGCGATGGCCCGATTGGCGGCGGGCGAGACCATGGCGGCAATGGGGCCATTGGCACAACTGGAATTCGGGCTGGTCGATGGGGTGGGCGTGCATACGCCGCCGTTGCCGGGCTTTTCGGTCGGGTCATGGACGGTCGGGACTGCGGTGCATTTTGCCTATCGGCCTTTGGCGTATTCGGTGGAAGACGCGATCTTTGCGGCTGTGCAGGATGGGCGGATCGAGGCGATTTTTGACAGCCATGGGCTGAGTTACCGGGCACCTGAGCTGCGATAGACCTGTGCCTGGGTGCGCGGTCGGAGTTTTGAGTATTTGTCAAAGAGAAGAATGAGGGACGTCAGATCGTGAAGATCTGGGCCGGGCCCTGTTTTGGCAGGCCAGTGACGCGGGTGAGGCCGGGCAGGGCGTGCATCGCGGTTTCAATCTGAGGTTTGCTCATCAGGCAAAACGCGGTGGAGGCCGCGTCGGCAAGGGCGGCGCTGGTTGCTTCGACGGTGATGGTTGACCAGAGCGCCCCATGACCCAGCGGGTCAAGGATATGGCTGTCAGTGTCGCTGAGGTGCAGCGCGCCGGGGCTGGAGGTGGCGATGGCGCTATTGGTCAGCGGGCGGGTGGCAAAGAGGCCGCGCGCGGGATCGGACAGGCCGAGCTGGAACGGGCCGCCGAGGGCCGAGAATTCGCCAAGGTTGATCAGGACGCGAGTCAGGCCGAGCTGGTGCAGACGGTCGGTGGCCAGATCTGTGGCATAGCCCTGGGCGATGCCATTCAGGGTGAGGGCCTGACCGGGGCCGAGCGCGATCCGGTCGGGCGTAATTTGCACCCGGGTCCAGCCGACGGCTTTGCGGGCTTTGGTGGCATCGTGCCCAGTTGCCAACGCGTGCCAGAGCGGCTGGACGGTGGGGTCGAACCGGCCTTGGGTGGCTGTATGGACCTGCCCTGCGAGGGTCAGGAGCTTGGCCATGTCGGGGGAGGGGGGTGTCAGGGCGCCGCTTTGGTTCAGGCGCGAGAGTTCAGACGCCGCATCGTACAGGCTGAAACGGTGTTCGATGTCGCTGAGCAGGTCGCGGATTGCGCGAATCGCGACGTCGGCCTGCTTGGGTGGGGCGTGCAGGGTCAGCGTGCAGTCGGCCCCCATCGCATAGCCCTGCCAGCGTATTGGTTCGGCGCGGGCCGGCGTGGCCAGCACGGCGGCGGCGGTGAGCGTCAGGAAGCGGCGGCGGGTCAGGCTCATTCAGCGGCCTCCAATGTGGACTGGCCGCGTTTGCGGGCGGCGATGATCAGCGGCACGCAGCGGGTGGTGTCATTGTGGATGGTGACGCAATCGAGGCATTGGAAGCATTCGGAGTACCGGATTTCACCGGTTTTCTTGATGGCGCCATAGTTGCATTTGACCTTGCAGAGCTGGCAGGGCGATCCGCATTCGGCGCGCCGTTCGATCCAGTCGCGGCCCCGGACCAGGCCGCCGATGGCCATGACCGCACCAAGCGGGCAGACATAGCGGCAGAAGCCCTTGAACGTCATGGTGCCGATCACCAGCCAGACCGCCGCATAGGCGACATAGTACCATTCGCGGATGAAAAACGTTGTGATCGCGGTTTTGAAGGGTTCAACCTCGGCCGCCTTGTCGACGCGGTCGGGGGCGATGAAGACGGTGGCGACCAGCCCGGCGAGAAGGACATATTTGAACAGCTTGAGGCGTTTGTCCCACTCTGGAGAGGGTTCGATTTTGGGCAGGCGCAGTTTGCGGCCAATGTGATGCATGAATTCCTGCAGCGCGCCGAACGGGCAGAGCCAGCCGCAGAAATAGCCACGTCCCCAAAGCACGAAGCCGACGATCGTGAAGCCCCAGAGCATCAGCGAGAACGGATCGTAAAGCAGGAAGCTGAAGCTGCCGCCATCCATTGCGGTGCGCAGAACGGCCAGAGGGGTGACGATGGACAGCTGACCTTGACCCCACCAGCCAATGAAGACGGTGACAAAAGCAAGAATGGCAAGGCGCACAGGTGTGAAGCCTTTGGCGTCGGCCAGCGGGTTCATCCGGGTCAGCAACAGGCCGGTGAGGCCAATCAGGAAGACGCCAAGAATGATCAGGTCGGTCTGGCGATTGCGCAGCGCGTCGACCCAGGGCGGGACGGGTTTCACCACGACCGGGCGCGCGAAAAAGCGGTCATCGGTTTGGTGGGTGAGCGATAGGGTGACAGACCCAGCTTCAGGCTGGAACATGCCGTGCTTGCGGATCGCGGCGACATTGAGGGTCCATTCGCTGGCCGGGTCAAAGCCAAGGCGGCGGTCTGTGCGCAGGATCAGCATGGTGCCGTCATGCAGGGCGTCGGGCAGGGCATCGTTCAGTTCGACGAACAGGTCGCTGTCGCGCAAGGCAATGGGCAGGCCGTTCTGTTCGGCAGACAGCCAGTCGGGCGAAGTGTTGCGGACAAATTCGGGGCTGACCAACCCGTGGCGGGCGGTTTCTACCACGAGGATCGGTTCGTCCGTGGTCGAAATCGACAGGAATTCCTGCAACTCGTCATAGCCGTCATCAGACAAGACGGCCCGGGCGATGGATTTGGGGCCCAGGTCGACGACCCAGAGATCAAGATATGGAGCGTCGGGGTCGTCTTTGGCATCGGGGTCGTCGTCCTCCCACAGGGTGTCGGCGAACATCGCGTCAACTTCGGCGTTGGTGACGACTTTGTGGGCGACCAGGCCCTGATCGATCAGATCGGACCAGGTGAGGGTTTCGTCATGGTCGGGGTCGGGGAAGGCCGGGGGCTGAGTGGCGATGCCTTGCATCTTTTCGCGCGCAATCGCGAGGGCCGCGCCCATCACGGATTCGTGAGCAATGCGGACCGAGGCCGTCGCCTTGGTTACCCCATCCAGATAGACCAGCGAAGACCCGGAACCGCCGCCGCCGTAGGGCGTGCCGACAACAATCGAATCCGAGATCGAGAGGCCGGGGTATTGTTCGAAGAAGGCGTGAAACGGTGCCTGGCCCAGACCCGAGACAAAGATCGGTTCGTTGTGTTCGATCAGGCGGACGTCCAGAAACCGCCCCTCAAGGTCAAGGATGACCAGTGCGTTGATCGGCGCGCCGGAAAAGCCTGGCAGCGGTGCAAAGGGTTGCGTTTCAAAGACATAGCCGGCCTCGGCGCCGCCGGAATTCAGAAGTTGGTGCACGCCCTTGTCATTCAGCTGTTCACCGATGGAAAAGGGCGGCATCACAAATTCTGACATTTGCTCGGTGGTCATCTGTTCGGCCGCCGCCACCGTAAGCTGGCAGGCGAGCATCAGAATCCCGCACAGGAAAGAGGCAATCACACGCATATCGCGCAGAGTAGGGCGGCGGTTTTTGCGGCCCTATTCGACTATGGTCGCAAACCGGTGCGGGGTGAGTTTTTCGGGGTTCCGCATGGTATAAACCCAGCGGATCAGACCGGCGTCATCAAGGGCGAGGGTCAGCAGGTTTGTGAGTCTGCCGTTCCTAGACAGGGCAAGGGCGGGCTGGGCGTTGGCGACGACGAATGTGGGGGTGAGATCCGGTTTGCTTTTGCGTTGCAGGACCGACGAATAGACGTGCAGGATTTCAAGCGGGCCGATCAGCGGGCGGCGGGCGGCGCGGACGGTGGCTCCGCCATCGCTGATGGCAATTGCGTCAGGGGCCATGATCGACAGGGTTTCGGCATGATCCTGCGCGGCGATGGCGGCTGAGAACCGGGCAATCAGGGCCGCGACGTCTTGCGGCGGGGCGTCATAGCGGGGCCCGGCGGCTTGCAAGTGTTTGTGGGCACGGCTGACCAGTTGGCGGCAGGCGGCTTCGGAGCGGCCAAGGGTTTCGGCGATCTCGGCGTATCCGGCATCAAAGGCTTCGCGCAGGATAAAGGCAGCGCGTTCGGTTTCAGTCAGGCGTTCCATGGCCCAAAGCAGGGCGAGTTCGCATTCCTGCGCCATCACAAACGGGCTTTCGGCGGTGATGTCGGATTGCAGCAGCGGTTCTGGCAACCACGGGCCGACATAGGTTTCGCGCCGCGCCCGGGCCGAGCGCAGGGCGTCAATGGCGATGTTCGTGGCGACCTTGCGCAGCCAGCTGTGCGGGTTGTGCACCGTGTCTGCACTGGTCTGGGACCAGCGCAGCCACGTGTCCTGAACGGCGTCTTCGGCGGCGGCGACCTCGCCCAGCATGCGATAGCACAGGGCGGTGAGGGCCGGGCGCTGGGATTCGAACAGGGCGGTTTTGTCGGTCATGTGGCCCTCGTTTGCAATGGCGTGTCGATCCCGGCGAATTGCAGACGCTGGCAGGCCTTGCCCATGCCAAGGCTGCGTTTCAGGACAGGGTACATGCGCCCGGAGGCGGCGGCAAACGCGGCGGCGATGACGGTCTGGGGGCCGAACTTCTGGTCAATCTGGGCCCGCAGGTCGTCAGCTTCGGGCGCGTCCAGGATCGCGGCTTGTGCAAAGCGGAACCCAAGCCCAAGAGAACCCGCCTGTTCGGCTTGACCGATGGCGCACAGGCGCAGCTTTTCGGGATTTGCCCCGGCCTGGACCGCCATATCGACGACAAGCTGGGCGCAGGGGCCGCAATCGCCGTCTAGGGTTGAGCCAAACAGCGTGCCTGCCCAGACGGCTTGGCCGTGTTTCGGGCCACGATACTGGCTGAGCATCTGGAAGGCAGCAAGGCGCAGACCGGCATTGGTCGAGGTGTCGATCACGTGGTGCATATAGCCAGCGTCGTAGTCATAGCGGTTTTCGAACGAGGTGGCGCTGCGGTGCAGGAGTGTGCGAATCATCTGTCAGTGTCCTTTTTGATAAGCAAGGTGATGGAAATGAGGGCGAGCCAGGCCGGAAGCTGGATGCCCAGCAGGTTTGACAGGGCGACAAAGTCAAACGGCGCGCCGCGCCCGGCCCAGATCCAGATGTGAAACAGCGCGTGCAGGCAGGGCCACATGGCGGCCCAGAGCCCCAGAGCGATCGGGCCGCGCAGGGCAGACCAGATCAGCCCGCTGCCGGATACCAGGAAAATCAACGCGATATCGCGCACAAAGTGCATGTTGAATGGCCCGGTTGCGGTGACGCCGGGCACGGTGAGATACCAGTTTTCGGGCCATAGCCACATCCACAGGGCGTTGATTATGTGGAGCGCTCCCACCCCGATCACGATCACGATCAGTTTTTGCATTTGGGTCCTCTTTGAGACGGCTTCGAAACAAAGACGAGATGGCGCGCCGATCTGTGACATCGACGGGCGTGCATGTGCCGGGGGCTGACTTACGACCAAAGGTCTATTTCGTTTTGAAAAGGTTCGCGTTAGCGTGACTGCGAGGAAAACCCAGCCGACGGAGGATGAAATATGGCCTGGACTGCACCAAAACTGAAAGAAGTGAACTGCGGTATGGAGATCAACATGTACTCTCCCGCAGAGGACGAAGGCCGCGAGTACGAGCGCGACCTGCACTGATTTACTGAATTCGTCTGAACAACTGGCAGGCCCGAGATGAAGTTTCTGGTATTGGGTGCTGCGGCCGGGGGCGGGTTGCCGCAGTGGAACTGTGGTTGCCCCAACTGCGCCGATGCACGCGCCGGGAAAATTGCAAGCTCGGGCCAGTCGTCCTTGGCCGTGTCCGCCGATGGCGTTCGGTGGAGCGTGCTGAATGCGTCGCCCGATATAAGGGCGCAAGTGCAGGCGCTTCCGGCGCTTCATCCGCGCGAGCTGCGCGATACTCCCATCCATTCTGTCCTGCTGACCAACGGCGATATCGATCATATCGCCGGGCTGTTGTCGCTGCGCGAACAGACTCCGTTCGAGTTGTTTGCGACGGGCGAGATATTGAATGTGCTGGGCGAAAACCGGATCTTTGATGCGGTATCGCGCGAGAAAGTCGCGCGGTCGCCGATTTCGGTCGGGCAGGCGTTTGAATTGCAGCCCGGGATGCAGGCGACGGTGTTTCCAGTGCCGGGCAAAGTGCCGCTGTTCATGGAAGGCGACGTGGTCCAGACCGATCTGGTGGGCGAACAGACCGTCGGCGTGCGGCTGAGCGATGGCAACAAGGTGGCCTATTACATCCCCGGATGCGCAATGGTGACGCCCGAGCTGAAGGCGCAGATTGCGGATGCGGATCATCTGTTTTTCGACGGAACGCTGTGGGACGATGACGAGATGATCCGGTCGGGCACCGGGATCAAGACCGGGCGTCGGATGGGGCATATTCCGATCAGCGGGCCAGATGGATCAATCGCGCAGCTGGCTGATCTGGAGGCCGGTAAGACCTTTATTCACATCAATAATACGAACCCGGTCTGGCAGCCGGACAGTCGCGAGCGCGCCGAGGTTTATGCGCAGGGCTGGACCGTGGCCGCCGACGGGATGGAGATCGCGATATGAGTTCTGCTGAGCTGGAAGCCCGGTTGCGCGCCATTGGCGGCGAGCGGTATCACGACAAGCATCCGTTTCATCACAAGCTGCATGGGGGTGATTGCACGCCCGATCAGGTGCGGGCCTGGGTGATCAACCGCTGGGCCTATCAGGCGGCGATCCCGATGAAGGACGCGGCGTTTCTGTCGCGATGCAGCGACCCGGCGATGCGGCGGGAGTGGCGTTCGCGGATCGAAGATCATGATGGTGGCGTGGATGAAGGCGGAGGCCTGCGCCGTTGGCTGAAACTGGCCGAGGCGGTGGGGCTGGACCCGGATTATGTGGCCAGCGGACGGGGCGTTTTGCCCGCGACGCAATTCGCGGTGGATGCCTATATCCGATACGTGCGGGATATGCCGATGCTGCAGGCGGTGGCGTCGTCGCTGACCGAATTGTTCGCGCCCAAGATCCATGAGCGGCGGATCGAGGGTCTGCTTGAGCATTACGATTTTGCCAATACCGACAGCCTGTCGTATTTCCGCAAGCGACTGACAGAGGCCCCCAAGGACGTGGCCTTTGGCCTGCAATGGGTGCTGGATCATGCGGATACGCCCGAGAAAGAAGACATGGCCTGCGCGGCGTTGATCTTTAAAACCAACGTGTTGTGGGCGCAGCTGGATGCCTTGTCGGCAGCTTATGTCGAACCGGGGCGGATTCCGCCCGGGGCTTGGCACCCCGGAGAGGGGTTGTTGTGACGCTGGATCTGGCCGCCGAAGACGTGCCGTATCTGCCGCGCGGCGTGCGGTTGACGACAGATCGGGTGAGGGGCGGGACAGTGCTGCTGGCCCCGGAAAAGGCAGTGACGCTGGATGCAATTGGCGAGGCGATCCTGAGCCGGGTCACTGGCGCGGCCAGCTTTGGTGAGATCGTGGCGGACCTGGCCGCGACCTATGACGCGCCGGTTGATCAGATCCAGGGCGATGTGCAGACGTTCATGGTGGGGCTGCGCGCCCGCGTGTTTCTGTTGGTGAAGCCATGAGTGCGCCGCCGCCCATTGCTATGCTGGCCGAACTGACCCATCGCTGCCCACTGGCGTGCCCGTATTGTTCGAACCCTGTTGCATTGCTGGGCAAAGATGCCGAGCTGGATACGGACACCTGGCTGGATGTGTTCCGCCAGGCGGCGGATCTGGGGGTGCTGCAATTGCATTTGTCGGGGGGAGAACCGGCCTCGCGCCCGGATCTGGTGGACCTGACGGCGGGGGCGGTTCAGGCCGGGCTGTATACCAACCTGATCACCAGTGGCATCGGGCTGACCCCGAAACGGCTGGACGCGCTGGAGGCGGCGGGGCTGGATCATATCCAGTTGTCGATGCAGGGCACGACAGCTGCGCTGGCCGATTGGATCGGCGGGTACAAGGGCGGGTTTGACCGCAAGATGAAAGTTGCCGCCGAGATCAAGGAACGTGGCATTCCGCTGACACTGAACGCGGTGATGCATCGCCATAATCTGGACGACCTGGAGCGGACCATCGAGATGGCCGTCGACCTGGGGGCACGGCGACTGGAAGTGGCCTGTGTGCAGTTTCATGGCTGGGCGACAAAAAACCGGGGCATGCTGTTGCCAACGCGTGAGCAGACTTTGGCGGCCAAGCGTATCGTAGCCGAAGCACAGGTGCGGTTGCGTGGGGTGCTGGCGTTTGATTTCGTGCCGCCCGATTATTATGCCGATTTCCCCAAGGCCTGTATGGGCGGCTGGGGATCAGCGGGGCTGAACGTGGTTCCGGATGGGCGGGTGTTGCCGTGTCATGCGGCCGAAAGCATCCCGCATCTGGAGTTCGAGACTGTGCGCGCGCGGTCGCTCAAGGAGATCTGGTATGACAGCGCGGCATTCAATGCCTATCGCGGCACCGACTGGTTGCCCGAACCTTGCGCCGGGTGCGAGCGGAAGGAGATCGATTTTGGCGGCTGCCGGTGTCAGGCCATGGCGTTGGCCGGGGATGCGGCGGCGACCGATCCGGTGTGCCGCAAATCGCCGATGCATGGGGTGGTGACACAGTTGCTGGCCGACTCACTTGCCGAGCAGGTCGGCGATTTCACCTATCGTGCGGCACCGGCCCGGCAAGTCTGAACACGCTGCTGCTTATGCGGGCAACAGTTCGGTGCAATCGAGTGAATTGTGACGAATATGGAAACGCCATTGTCACAGGTATCGGCTGTCCGCCGCTAAACGGTTTTTCTTTCTTTGGATTCACCTCTAAACTGTCGCACAATATATGAACGCGTTTCGGCAAGGTGATGCCATGAAAAAGTTACTGATTTTGTTTGCTTTGGGGGCTGTGGTCGCAGGCTGCAACAACCCTTATCCGCTAAGCGGGTATGATGACGCCTGGTGGGTGAAAAAGGATTCCTGCGCGGCGGGTAACTATCAGGTGTGTTCCGATATTGGGCATATGGCACCGACGGCACCTCAGGTCAGCCAATCGACCTACACGATCTCTCAACCGATTATCGACTAAGCGCCGGGGCCACGATTGGCCCCGACGGTGTATTTGCGCGTCAGTCGCGGGTTCCTGAGAACCGTGTCTGCCAATCTTCGCGCTGCTCATCCGTGATTTTTGCAAACAGAACGTCCGGCACGGTGAACGCGTGGCCGGGTGCGAGGGCTGTAACGGCGGCGGCCACATCGTCGGGCCAGCTGTCATCATCTGTCTGCATCGCTTCCAACATGCGGGCAGAGGCATCGGGGATGAAGGGGGCGCTGAGCACGGCGTAAATGCGGATCAGGTTCAGGGCCAGACGCACCTGGGCTGCGGCCTGTTCGGGGTCGGTCTTGAAGGTCGACCACGGCGCGGCGCTTTGCAGGTATTCGTTGCCGATGACCCAAATCGCGCGTAGTTCCTGCGCCGATTTGCGGACCTCCATCGCGTCCATATGCCCTTCATAGGCGCGGATGCGGGTGGTGAGGTCGTCGATCACGGCCTGCTCCGTGGGGCCAAACTCGCCGCCGTCGGGGACGGCTTCGCCAAACTTGGCGCGGCAGAATTTGGTGATGCGGCTGACAAAATTGCCCAGCACGTCGGCGAGATCCTTGTTCACCGATTGCTGGAAGTTTTCCCAGGTGAATTCGCTGTCGCTGCTTTCGGGCACATGGGACAGCAGCCACCAGCGCCAGTAATCGGCCGACAGGATCTCAAGCGCCTGATCCTGGAACACGCCCCGGCCCTGGCTGGTCGAGAACTGACCGCCATCATAGTTCAGGTAGTTAAAGGATTTCAGGTGATCGACCATCTTCCATGGCTCTTTGCTGCCAAGGATGGTGGCGGGGAAGCTGAGCGTGTGGAAGGGGACGTTGTCCTTGCCCATGAACTGGACGTATTTCACATCATCCGCGCCCTTGTCGGTGCGCCACCAGCGTTCCCATGCGCTGTCGGGTTTGCCATGTGCGTCGGCCCATTCCTTGGCGCAGGCGATGTATTCGATGGGGGCGTCAAACCAGACATAAAAGACTTTGCCCTCCATTCCGGGCCAGTCTTCGTCGCCTTTCTTGACCGGGATGCCCCAGTCAAGATCGCGGGTGATGCCGCGGTCTTGCAGGCCGTCGCCGTCATGCAGCCATTTCTTGGCGATCGAGGTGGTGAGAATGGGCCAGTCTTTCTTGGAGTCGATCCACTGGTCAAGATCGTCTTTCAGGAGCGACTGGCGCAGGTACAGGTGCTTGGTCTCGCGTACCTCAAGGTCAGTGGAGCCCGAGATCGCCGAGCGCGGATCGATCAGGTCGGTCGGGTCGAGCTGCTTGGTGCAGTTTTCGCACTGATCGCCGCGCGCCTTGTCATACCCGCAGTTTGGGCAGGTGCCTTCGATATAGCGATCGGGCAGGAAGCGGCCATCGGCGTTGGAGTAAACCTGCCGTTCACTGATTTCTTCGATCAGGCCGTTTTCAGCCAGTTTGGCGGCCAGATGCTGGGTCAGGTCACGGTTCTGCGGGCTTGAGGACCGTCCGAAATGGTCAAAGGAGAGCCCGAATTGCCGCGCGATCCCGGCCTGAATGTCATGCAGTTCGGCGCAATAGTCGGCGACCGGCTTGCCGGCCTTGGCGGCGGCCAGCTCGGCAGGGGTGCCGTGTTCATCCGTCGCGCAGAGAAACAGGACCTCGTTGCCGCGCCCGCGCTGGAAGCGGGCATAGAGATCGGCCGGAAGCTGACTGCCGACCAGATTGCCCAGATGCTTGATCCCATTGATGTAGGGAAGAGCCGAGGTGATGAGAATGCGTGCCATATCCAGCGCCTTTGGTTCGTGTCGCTGCGTCTTTAACAGGGGGGGCAATAGGTTGCCAGCGTTCAGGTGTGGTTCAGTTGGCACCGGTCAGCTTGCCGATTTAGCCTTTGGTCGTTCGCTTCCCTGCGTTAACCTTTTGCGGCTGGTCCGATGACTGATCATTACGGCCACGGGCTAACGCAAGCGATGTGTTGGTCGAACTGTATAAACGTCAAGATTTTTGCCCTGGACGACAGATGATTCAACAGCCACCGTCCAGACCACCAATTTGATAGGTGTCGGGGCTTTGTTGATGGCGTGGATGCCGTCGGGAGGGGCATCCACGCCATCAACAAAGCCGATCCTGAACATAAAAAGTGCAATTGGGAAGCATATTATTTTTCACCTAATTAATGTGTAATTTGGGTGTACGTTTTGTTTTTCTGGATACATACCGAAAATCTGATATAAAGCTCTTGCTTGTTTTAAAGCCCTTGTCGACGTGTGTCTTTCGCGGGGGGCGTTGAAAGAAGCGTTTCAGGGGCCGGGTGCTCCGCCCGGGCTACCCTGACCAAGGGGAGATGCTCAGATGACGATTTATACAACGACTGTAGTTCAAGCGGCGACCGTATTCGATTTCGATGTGGAGAGTACCAATCTTTACGTCGCCGAGACGGGTGGCATTTTTTCGACGGGTGCGAATGCGACCGTTTACAGCACCGAAGGCTACAGTCGGGTGGTTGTGCAAGGTGAAATCGGGTCCGATGTGCATATTGCCGTGTTCCTTCTTGGCGGAAACTCGTCGGTGAGTGTCGGGCACAACGGGCAAATCGGCAGCGCAAGCTCTCAGGGTATCCAGATGCGCGGAAGCGAAAATGTCGTGAACAATGCCGGTTCCATTATTGGAACATGGGGCGTGTACGTTTACGGAAATGATACTACGGTCAACAACAGCGGGCATATTTTGGGGACAACCTCGGGAGATAACGATTACATAGAATCCGGGATTTTCATGGTTGATCGGGATAATGACTCGATGAATTCAGATTTTTTTATCAATAACTCTGGAATTGTGTCTGGGCACGATTATGCCATTTATGCCGGTGAGGTCGCTTTTTACACGTATTATGCGTCAAATACGTCTGTGAACAATTCCGGTACGTTGATGGGGGGCGGGTCGGGGGCCGTGTTCCTTGGGCTTGGCGCGGACACTCTGGTCAATACGGGCCTGATCATCGGAGATGTCTTCATGGGCGGTGACAATGATGTCTTCGACGGGCGCCTGGGTATGGTCGATGGCGATGTCCTGGGAGGCGCAGGGGACGATACATATGTGGTAGACACGGATGCGCTGTCGCTGGTCGAAAACGCGAGTGAAGGATTGGATACGGTTGAAAGCTTTGCGTCTTTTACCTTGGCCAATAACTTCGAGAATCTGGTGTTGCGCGGTAGTGAGGATCTGAACGGGTTCGGCAATGCAGCTGACAACACGATTGCCGGGAATGCCGGTGACAATACCCTTATCGGGCGCGGCGGCGTGGATACGCTGAACGGCGACGATGGGAATGACATGATGCGCGGTGGCGCGGGTGAAGATGTTCTGAACGGCGGTGACGGTGACGATCAGCTGCGCGGCCAGTCTGGTAACGACATGCTGAACGGCGACGAGGGCAATGACATCCTGTTTGGCGGCGCGGGCAGTGATCAGATGAATGGCGGCGATGGCGATGATGTGCTTGTGAGCGGCGCCGGAGGGGACAATATGAGGGGCGAGGCGGGGGGTGACACGTTCCGTTTCCTGAGGGCCTCGGACAGTCCTGATCTGGGGGTGGGGCCGCGCGCGGACCGGATTTATGACTTCGTGCAGGGCGAAGACGTCATCGATTTGCAAGCCGTGGTGCCCGGGACACTGGATTTCATCGGGTCCAGCGCTTTCAGTGCATCAGGTCAGGCCGAGGTTCGGGTCACGGATGACGGGAACAGCGCCCGCGAAGTGCGGGTTGACGTTGATGGTGACGGCACCTCGGACATGTGGATCAGGGTGCTGAATATCAGCAGTCTGAATGAGGCAGACTTTATCCTGTAAGCGCTGGAGGGCTCAGTCCCGGTCGCGCTGGCGGCCGGTCAGGCGGCCAATCACGAAGGATGTGCGCGGGGCATAGATATAGCGGGTGCGGTCTTCGGGGGCCGGGCGGGCGCGCATCCGGGTCAGGCCGAAGACCACCAGCACAAGATGGGCAAGTGCGATCATCCAGAACATCGCGGGCGGTCCATAGGCGCTGATCAGGCGCGAGGCCACGTAAGGCGCGGCGATGGCGCCAAGGGCGAAGTAGAACATCAAGGCGGCGGACAGTTCGACCCGGTCTTCGTTGGCGGTAAAATCATGGGCGTGGGCGGCGGCGACCGAATAGATCGGGAACGTGGTCAGCCCGAAGATCACCGCGTTGGCCATGACGATATTGGTGCCAAATCCCTGCACGACTATGGTGAGCGCCGAACTGGCGATGGCTGCCGCCGAGAGCCAGATCAGCACCCAGCGGCGGTCGAACTTGTCGGCCAGCCAGCCGACCGGATATTGCGCCAGCGCGCCACCGAGGACGAAAGAGGCCAGGAACCAGCCGATTTGCCCGGCGGTGAGCCCGACCTCTTGCCCATAAATCGGGCCGACCATCCGGAACGACGCAGAAGACAGGGCGGCGACTACAACGGCAGCGGCGGCCAGCGGCGAGCGGCGCAGCGGCATCATCGGGCGCAGGCGCGGGGCAGACGGGGTTTCGGGTTGCTTGACCTTGGTCAGTGTCAGTGGCAGCAGGGCGGCGCAGCACAGCATGGCGAGAATGTTGTAAGACACATAGCTGGCGGGGGTCAGGACGCCGATCATCAGCTGCGCGACCAGCGATCCGCTCATGTCGACAACGCGGTAGATGCCCATGGTGCGGCCGCGGCTTTCATTGGTGACCTTGGCCTGCAACCACGCCTCGATCACCGTATAACAGCCTGCGACGCACATGCCCGAGGCCACCCGCATGGCGGCCCAGGCGTAGGGGTCGGTGATCAGCATGTGGGCCATCAGCCCGATGGCCCCTGTGGCGGTAAACGCCGCAAAGGCGCGGGAGTGGCCGACGCTGCCCATCAGGCGGGGTGCCCACCAGCAGCCGATGAAGAAGCCAAGGAAATGTGCAGACCCCAGAAGACCGATCTGGGCGGTCGAGAAGTGCAGCGCCAGACCGGACAGCGCGTCAAGCGGGCCAACGCCTCCTGACGAGAGCTGCAGCAGCACCACTGACAGGAACAGGGCCGAGAAAGAAATTATCATCTGCATGGCTTGGCCAAAATGACAGGGGCAGGATGGGTGGCTTGTGTTTTTTCGACGTTCTGATGTCGCCGTTGGGGTTTTTGATCAGCCTGCGGCATGGACGACTGCGGTGATGTCCAGGCCAACCGCATCTGCAACAAGGTCGGCGTATCCGGAGGCCCCGAACCGGCTGCGGCTGATCTGGCCACTGAGACGTGCTGACAGGGTGCTGAGGTCATCGGGGGCCGTGTCGCGCGGGCGGTAGAGTTCGGCGTTCAGTTGCACGGGGTGTGTGATGCCGCGCAGGGTGAGGTTGCCCCGGATCGTCGCGCCCAGGGACAGGCGGTTGTCAGCGGCCAGTTGCACGCTGGTTGTGGCGAAGGTGATTTTGGGGAAGCGATCGGTATCCAGAATTTCGGGGCCGGCCATGGCGCGGGCGGCGATGTCGAGCGATGTTTTGGCCGAGGCGGCGTCAAGGACGACCTGGAAACGGCTGTCTTCGAGGCGCAGCGGATCGACGGTGATTTGGGCCGATTTGACGGGCATCGTGCCGGTTTGCATCAGGCCCGCGATGGAAAAGGTGAACTGGACGTTGGATGCTTTTGTATCGAGCCGGTAGGAAACCGGTGCCGCAAGGGCGGGTGTCATGGGGGCGGCCAACAGTGCCAGCAGGGCATGTCGCCGGGAAATCAAATACATACCGCGGACGATAGGGCAGTGCGGGCGGTAAGGTAAGGGGCCTCATGGGGTTTTCATGCGGGGCCGGTGGACAGGTCGGTCAGCTCAAGACCCGCACGGGGGCGGGTTTGGGTGGCGGCCCAGCTTTTGGGGGGCAGGGTGCGGGCGCGGCGACGCTCAAGCCGCCAGGTGCGGGCGCGGCCCTGATGTGCGGGGGCCATGTGCCAGCGGCTTTCGATGCCCTGCGCGCCGCCGTCGCCGGGGGTCAGCAGCAGGCCCAGTGGCGCCGTGCCGGATGTCGCGCCGGTTTCGGCCGCCAGATGCATGCGCCGGACCGGGGTCAGGGCCGGGGGGCCGGGCAGGTCGGCCACCACCAGCGGGACGGGGCCGGCGCGCAATGCCTCTTCGGTGCACCAGAGCAGGTCATCGGCGCGGCGTGCGTGGACAAAGAGAAACCGGGCCGGGTCGACAAAGGGCAGCATGCCGTCGGGGTTCAGTTGATCGGATTCCCAATCGGGGAGGATCCACAGCACGGGGCCGGTCATGCGCCCGGCCAGCCACATGGCAAAGGTGCGCCGTGAGGGGCCGCAGGCCTCGTGGACCCGGCCCTGTGCCAGCGTGATCTGGTCATGCAGCGCGAAGTGCGGACCGGCGCGCCGGTCGGTGCGGGTGAGAAGGTGAGTCGCCATAGTCGCAGGTTACAATGTTCACTTTATGTTCTCAATTGGAGTCTTTCGGGGTGAGCGGTGTTGTCGGGCATTGCCCCTGCCGGGTGGCGCGCTAGGGTTGCGCCAAACACGAAAGGAACCGCGCATGAAGATGAACCCTCTGGGCCGTACCGGCCTGACTGTCTCGGAGCTGTGTCTTGGAACGATGACGTTTGGCACCCAGACCCCGGAAGCCGACGGGCATGCCCAGATGAATGTCGCGCTGGCGGCGGGTATCAATATTGTCGATACGGCTGAAATGTATCCCGTGAACCCTATATCGGCTGAGACCACCGGGCGCACCGAAGAGATCATCGGGACCTGGAATGCGGCCAACCCGGGACGGCGGGGCGAGTACATTCTGGCGACCAAACATTCGGGGGCCGGATTGGGCCATATCCGCGACGGCGCGCCGATCACGCCGGAATCGATCCCCGGGACCATCGAGGCGTCGCTGACACGGCTTCAGACGGATTACATCGACCTGTATCAGTTTCACTGGCCGAACCGGGGCAGTTATATGTTCCGTCAGAACTGGACCTATGATCCGTCAGCGCAGAACCGTGACGAGACGCTGGCCAATATGGAAGCGTGCCTTGAGGCGCTGCAGGTGCAGGTGGACAAGGGCAACATCCGCCATTTCGGTCTGTCGAACGAAAGTGCCTGGGGCACGGCGCAGTGGTTGCGGATTGCCGAGACGCACGGCTGGCCGCGTGTGGCGTCTGTGCAGAATGAATATTCGTTGCTGTGCCGGTTGTATGACACGGATATGGCCGAGCTGAGCATCAATGAAGATGTCGGGTTGCTGTCGTTTTCGCCATTGGCGACCGGGTTGCTGACTGGCAAGTACCAGGATGGGGCGGTTCCGGACGGATCACGGTTGGCCGTGGCGAAAGTTGTCAGCGGGTCCAGCGATCTGGGGGGACGGATGACGGATCGCGTTTTGCCTGCTGCCCAGGCCTATCTGGATATTGCCAAGCGGCACGGGATCGATCCGGTGCACATGGCGCTGGCCTGGTGCCGGATGCGGCCTTTCATGGCGTCGGCGATCTTCGGGGCGACGCATATGGTTCAGCTGGACCATGCGCTGGAGTCGGTCAATGTGGTGCTGAGCGACGAGGTGTTGCGTGAGATCGACACCGCGCATCGGGCGCATCCGATGCCGTATTAAGGCGTGGGTTCGGGAGGGGGCGCTGCCCCCTCTTGGCCATTGGCCAATTCACCCCCGGGATATTTTCAGCAAGAGGAAAAGATCAGGCAAAGCCTTTGAGGCGGATGTCGCGGGCAGAGCGGCCATGGGCGGCTTTGAAGGCGCGGGCGAAGCTGGATTGTGAGGCGAACCCGGTGGCGAGCGCGACGTCCTGCAGTGGTTGGTCGGTGTCGATGACAAGGCGCATCGCTTCGGTCAGGCGCAGGTGCAGGTAATGCGCTTGCGGCGTGGTGTTCAGCCGGTCGCGGAACTGGGTTTGCAGAGAGCGCGGGCTTTGGCCTGAGCGGCGCGCGATTTCGGTCAGGGGCAGCGGGGCGTCGAGCGATTGCTCCATGGTCGCACTGGCGCGGGCGGTAACCGCGTTGTGGCCGGGGTGACCTCCGGCGCGGCTTTGCTGGCGCATCGGGTTTTGCGGGCTGTCATGGATGAAGGCTCCGGCGACACGGGTCGCGAGGGGCTGGCCGAAATCGGTGGCGATCAGGGACAGCATCATGTCGAGCCCGGGCATCGCGCCGCCACTGGTCAGGCGGGCGCCGTCGATATGAAAGCGGTCGGGGAGCACGTTGACGGTTGGGAACCGGGCGGCAAACCGATCGAGGTCTTCCCAATGGGTCGTGGCGTTGTGGCGATCCAGCAGGCCTGCCGTCGCCATCAGCCAGGGGCCGCCGTCGAACCCGGCGATCCGAGCCCCCGAGGCCGCGATCCGGCGCAGGCCCGCGCGCAGGGCCGGGGTATCTTGTTGCTCAAGCTCGAAACTGGCGATGATCAGGAGCAGATCGCAAGCCGTTATGCGCGACAGAGCCTCGCCCGGGACAGGCAGGCCGCTGGTCAGCCGGGATGGATCGCCCGTGGCGGTGGCGTAGGTCCAGGTGAACAAAGGGCGGTTCGCCATCCGGTTTGCGGCCCGCATCGGATCAACTGCAGCGGCGAGGCTGAGCATGTTGGCGCCATTCAGAACCAGAACGGTGACCCGCAGCGGAGGGGCATTTTTTGCGTATTTCATCAAATTGGGAGCATATTACGTAAAGTGGATATCGCCAAGCCCGGTCATGATACGGGCCAGATCAGATTGGAGGGTTCCATGCCACTGACCATGAACAAAGAGGTTTTTATCACCTGCGCCGTGACCGGTTCGGGCAGCTCTCAGGATCGCAGCCCGCATGTGCCGCGCTCGCCCCAGCAGATCGCGGACAGTGCGATTGACGCGGCGCGGGCCGGGGCAGCGGTAGTGCATTGCCATGTCCGCGACCCTGAAACCGGCGTGCCCTCGCGCGATCTGGCGCTGTATCGCGAAGTGACGGACCGGGTCCGCGAATCCGAGGTCGACGTGGTGCTGAACCTGACGGCGGGCATGGGCGGGGACATCGTATTCGGGCCGACCGAAGCGCCGTTTCCGGTGAACGAAGACGGCACCGACATGATCGGTGCGGCAGAGCGGGTCGAACATATTGCGCAATGTCTGCCCGAGATCTGCACGCTGGATTGCGGCACGATGAACTTTGCCGAAGCCGATTACGTGATGACCAACACGCCCGGCATGCTGACGGCGATGGGGCGGATGATGACCCATCTGGGTGTGAAGCCCGAGATCGAGGCGTTTGACACCGGCCATCTTTGGTACGCCAAGCAGCTGGTCAAGGACGGCGTTCTGAATGCGCCCGCGTTGGTGCAGCTGTGCATGGGGGTTCCGTGGGGGGCGCCGAACGACCTGAACACCTTCATGGCGATGGTCAATAACGTGCCGGACGACTGGACGTTCAGCGCGTTTTCGCTGGGCCGGGACCAGATGGCTTATGTTGCCGCTGCCGTGCTGGCGGGCGGGCATGTGCGTGTTGGTCTGGAGGACAACCTGTGGCTGGACAAGGGTGTGCTGGCGACCAATGCGCAGCTGGTCGAACGGTCGGTCACGATCATCGAGAACATGGGCGCCCGGGTGATCGGACCGGATGAGGTGCGGGCCAAGCTGGGGCTGGTCAAACGTGCGCCCAAAGCGGCCTGACCGATCCGCGCGGCAGTTTTGACCGTATAGGGATCAGAACCGTTCACTTCAGGAGACTTCATATGTTGCGCCGTCTGATTGCGATTGCCTCGATCTTTGCTGCCACCTCTGCCGGGGCCGAGGGGTACCGGGATACGACTGTCCCGATGACCGTCGATACCACGCTGGACCTGACGCAGTATCTGGGCAAGTGGTACGAGATTGCCCGCTTCCCGAACCGGTTTGAAAAAGACTGCATGGCGGTCACGGCAGAATATTCGGCGCGCGGTGATGGCCGGATCGATGTTCTGAACACCTGCCGCAAAGGCGCGGTGGACGGGCCGGTGAAACAGGCCAAGGGCGTGGCACGCCCGGTCGAGGCAGGCAAGCTTGAGGTCACATTTGTGCCCGGGTTGTCGGTGCTTGGATTTCTGTGGGGCGATTATTGGGTGCTGGATGTGACCGGGGATTATTCGGTCGCTGTGGTCGGCGCCCCCGAGGGCACAACAGGGTGGATCCTGGCCCGGGCCGCGCAGATTTCGGACACAGAATACGAGGCAGCGCAGGCGGTTCTGCGGGCCAACGGGTATGACACGGATGCGCTGTATCGCGTTCCGCAAACAAAGGACTGACAAGGTATGGCGCGACAGGTTGCGGCAATCATTGGTGGCGGCGTAATCGGGGGCGGCTGGGCCGCACGGTTTTTGCTGAATGGCTGGGATGTACGGGTGTTTGACCCGGACCCGGAAGCCGAGCGCAAGATCGACGAAGTGCTGGCCAATGCGCGCCACAGCCTGCCTGGGTTGGCGGATGCTCCGATGCCCGCAGAGGGGGCTTTGACCTTTCATGCGGATCTGGCGGAAGCTGTTGCCGGGGCTGCGTGGGTTCAGGAAAGCGTGCCGGAACGGCTGGATCTGAAGCTGAAAGTGTATGCCGGGTTGCAGGCCGCCTGTGACGAAGGGGCGATCATCGGGTCGTCCACCAGCGGGTTCAAACCGTCCGAATTGCAGGAAGGCGCGGCGCGGCCCGGTCAGATCGTAGTCACGCATCCGTTCAACCCGGTGTATCTGTTGCCGCTGATTGAACTGGTGACGACGGCGGCCAATGATGCCGATTTGATCGCGCGCGCCAAGGACACTCTGTCGGGTCTGGGCATGTTCCCGTTGCACGTGAAGAAGGAAATCGATGCGCATATTGCGGACCGGTTCCTTGAGGCGGTGTGGCGCGAGGCGTTGTGGCTGGTCAAGGATGGCGTGGCCACGACGGAAGAGATCGACGAGGCGATCCGCATGGGCTTTGGCATTCGCTGGGCGCAGATGGGGCTGTTCGAGACCTATCGCGTGGCCGGGGGCGAAGCCGGAATGCGCCATTTCATGGCCCAGTTTGGCCCGGCGCTGAAATGGCCTTGGACCAAGCTGATGGATGTGCCCGAGTTCACCGACGAGCTGGTCGATCTGATCGCCGATCAGTCGGACGCGCAATCGGGGCAGCATTCGATCCGCGAACTGGAGCGCATTCGCGATGACAACCTTGTCGGCATGATGCGGGCGCTAAAGCCGTTTGACTGGGGCGCGGGGGCGGTTCTGAACGCTCAGGACGCACGCCTGAAGGCGGGGACTCCGCTGGGCGACGGGCTGGACGCGGCTGGTGATCTGGCGCAACCGATCCTGACGTTGTCGACCGCCGTGCCGATCGATTGGGCCGATTACAATGGCCACATGACCGAGTCGCGGTATCTGGATGCGTTTGCGCGCGCGACTGACCGGTTCATGCAACTGATCGGCTGTGATGCGGATTACATCTCGGACCCTGAGGGCGGCAGTTACTTCACCGCTGAAAGCCATATCCGGCATCTGGATGAATGTCTTGTGGGCGACCGGATCGAAGTGCGTACACAGATGCTGTTGGGCAAGGGCAAGAAGCTGCACCTGTTCCATCGAATGTACAAGGACGGCAATCTGATTGCGACGGGCGAGCATTTTCTGCTGCATGTCAGTCTGAAGACGCGCAAACCGTGTGCGCCGTCCGACGCGATTGAAACGGCGATGGCGCGGATTGGCGCGGCCCAGGCCGGGCTGGCCTATCCTGAAGGGGCGGGCAACGCGATCCGCAAGCCAGGATGAGCGCGCGGGTCCTGATCACGGCCGGGGCGTCCGGAATTGGCCGTGCCAAGGCCGAGGCCTTTGCCGAAGGCGGCACGCAGGTCTGGGTGACGGATGTGGATGCCGGGGCCTTAAAGGCCTGTCCAGCAACGTGGCACACGACCTGCGTCGATGTCGCGGACGAGGCCGGGATGGCTGAGTTGGGCCGTTCAATCGAGGCCGCGTGGGGCGGGCTGGATGTGCTGTGCGCCAACGCCGGGATAGCCGGACCGACGGCGCCTGTCGAGGAAGTGACGCTGGACGGCTGGCGCGCCTGCACGGCGGTCAATCTGGATGGCGCGTTTCTGGCGGCCAAGCTGGCCGCTCCGATGATGAAGGCGCAGGGTGCAGGGGCAATTGTTCTGACCTCGTCCACCGCCGGGCAGTTCGGGTACCCGAACCGGTCGCCCTATGCTGCGGCAAAATGGGGCGTGATCGGGTTGATGAAGACGCTGGCGATGGAGCTTGGGCCGTTTGGCATCCGCGCCAATGCGATTTGTCCGGGGGCCGTGGAAGGGCCGCGGATGGAAGGCGTTCTGGCGCGCGAGGCGGCGGCCAAGGGGATGACCCGCGACGAGGTGTACTCAGGATATGCTTCTGGAACGTCGATGCGGTCCTTTGTCGAAGCCCAGGATATTGCCGCGATGGCCGTGTTCTTGGCTTCGGATGCGGCGCGGATGGTCTCGGGGCAGGTGATTGCCGTCGATGGACATACCGAGAACCCGGATCCTAAGCCCTGAGCTTGGAAATGCCCGGCGTGGCCGGGCTGCCTTCGGCGAGGGTATTTGAAACAAGAAAGAAGCAGGCGGGGGGTCTTGGCTTCTTTCTTGTTTCAAATACCCAATTCTGCAGGCGCGATCAGGCGATAGCGGCGCGCAGGTGACGCAGGTGCGTGGGTAGGTGGCGGGCGGTAAGATCTGCTTCGCGCACCAATCGGTCGAAATGGTTGGTGAAAATCTCGACCCGTTCAAGGTCGCGAAATGCGAGGTAGTTGCTGCCGACATAGAGCACGCAAAGTAGCGGGCCGAACACCGTGAGCGGCGAGGAAAACAGCCTTCGTGCGTCAAACAGATAGATCCTCAGGCGCGGATAGAGTTGTTCGGTGAGGTCGTGGAACCTGTCGAGCTGTTCCAGCCGGATGTCGAGTGGGACGTCCTGATAATAGCCGACGCCATGGGCAAAGCTGTGCAGTTCATAAAGCGGCATGGCGATTTCATAGTCGGATCGGGCGCTGCGCATCCATTCAAGCCGGTCTTCGGAGGCACCAATGGCCTGATCGGCGGTGCGACCCAGGTGCGGTGTATATTCCCATTCCATCAGGGCGCGGGTTTTCAGCATGTCGGGCAGGGCGGCGGGGACGTGGCGGATTTTGTAACCTGCTGCCTCGCGGTGCCAGTCGAAGATTCGTTCATCGACGAGGGCGCGGGCGGCCTCGGTGACTGACAGGCTTGCTGACAGAAGGTCGGCTGCGCTTTCAGGTCGGTCCGACAATCCCAACAGCCAGTCAGCCGAGACGCCAAGCGCAGTGGCGCAGGCGCCGACCACATGGGCGTTGGGCAGGCGCGCGCCGTCATCGGTCAGAAGTTGCGAAATTGTCGACCGGTCGACGGCGGTGGCGCGGGCCAGCGCGCTTTGAGTGGTGTCGGTGTCGCGCATGGCCTGTGCAAGGCGGTCGCGAAACCGGGCGGCGCGCAGGCGTTTGTCCATTATTTCTATCATGTAGTGATATTTATCACATTATGTGAGTTTTGTTAATCATATCCTGAATGGTCGATCATGGGTCGTTGGCTGTAACAAAAACGTGAGCAGCACAGCAGGAGGCAGAATGGAAACGCGGCAAAGATCGGTGGTGAAAGCGGTGATCTGGAACCTGATCGGGCTGGCAATGATGGCCCTTGTCGGATTGATTGCAACCGGATCGGTGGCCATTGGCGGTGCCATGGCACTGGTCAATGCGGGTCTCGGGCTGGTGATTTATCTGGTGTACGAGCGGGTTTGGGCCAATGTCAGCTGGGGCCGGAATGTCTGAGCCGCTGCGTCAGACGGCCTCCCCGCCGGAATGGGGCACATTTGTTTTGATCTTGGGCTGTTATGGTCTGTGGGCATTTGCGGTGTTCATGGTCGCGGAATGGAGTGGTCTCGCGGGTTTTGCGCTGGCCACAGTGACGGCGGCGTTGCATTCATCGCTGACGCATGAGGTGCTGCACGGGCATCCATTTCGCTCAAAACCGCTGAACGAGGCGCTGATGGCGTTACCGCTGACGCTGGCCATTCCGTATAACCGGTTTCGCGATCTGCATCTGGCGCACCATCAGGACGCCAACCTGACTGATCCCTATGATGATCCTGAAACCAACTACCTTGATCCGGCGATCTGGGTCGGTCTGTCGCCTTGGCAACAGCGTTTGCACGCGGTGAACAACACGCTGCTGGGGCGGATCGTGCTGGGGCCGGCCATTGGGCAAGTGCGGTTCATGTCGGATGAGTGGCGGTTGGCGCGGCAGGGTGATCGGGCGGTCTGGTTGGCCTGGGCGCTGCATCTGCCAGGCGTGGCCGCGGTCCTGGGCCTGGTGGCGGTGTCGCCGATGCCGGTCTGGGCCTGTCTGTTATCGGCCTATGTAGCGCTGGGCATCCTGAAGATCCGCACGTTTCTTGAACATCAGGCGCACGAAAAGGTGCGCGGGCGGACCGTGATCATCGAAGACCGGGGGCTGCTGGCGTTTCTGTTTCTCAACAACAACCTGCATGTGGTGCATCATATGAACCCGCGGGCGGCGTGGTATCAGTTGCCCGCGCTGTATCGGGCGGGCAAGGCGCGGTATCTTGAGGTCAATGACGGCTATGTGTTTCGATCTTACGGTGAGGTTTTTCGCCGGTATTTCCTGAAAGCCAAAGACCCGGTGCCGCATCCGCTCTGGCCTGAGGTGTAGATACGCGCCATAGGGGGACATGATTAGTCTCTGGATCCCCGTCGCGCTGGCAGCTGCCGCCTTTCAAACCGTCCGCTTTATGCTGCAAAAAGTGCTGAGCACGGTAAAGCTGTCGGCAGTTGGCGCGACCTTTGCCCGGTTTGCCTATTCTGCACCGTTTCTGGTGAGCGGGTTGATTGGGTATTTTGCGCTGACGGGGACGCCTTTGCCTCGGTTCACACCCGCCTTCTGGGCGTATTCGATTGCCGGGGGGGCGACGCAGATCATCGCGACGATCTGCATTGTGATGCTGTTCAAGCAGCGCAACTTTGCCGTGGGTATCGCGTTCATGAAGACCGAGGTGATCCTGACCGTGCTGGTTGGTCTGATCCTGCTGGGCGAAGGGGTCAGCCGGGCCGGGATGGGGGCCATTCTGGTCGGGTTGATTGCCGTATTGCTGCTGTCGAAGACGCCGGGCAGCGCCGGGTCTTGGTGGCGGCATTTGACCGGTAAAGCGCCGATTTTGGGCGTTTTCGCCGGGCTGTTGTTTTCGATCTCATCGGTGACGTACCGCGGTGCGACTTTGGAGTTGATGGCCTATGCCCCGGCCTTGCGCGCGGCGGTGACGTTGGGTTGTGTCGTGACGATGCAGATGGTCGCGATGGCGGTCTGGTTGATCTTGCGTGACCGGGCCGAGTTGCGGGCGGTCTGGGACGCGCGCGGGACGGCGGTGTTTGTCGGGCTGGCCAGTCTTGCCGGGTCGTTTTGCTGGTTCTGGGCCTTCACGCTGCAGAATGCGGCCTATGTAAAGGCGATCGGACAGGTCGAGCTGATCCTGAGCCTGTTCGCGTCCGTGTTGTTCTTTCGCGAACGGATCTCGGCCCGGGAAGGGGCCGGGATCGCGTTGTTGGGGGCGTCAATTGTCGGTTTGGTGCTGCTGATTTAGACGTCGGGCATCGGATAGCCGCGCAAGCGCAGGAACAGGCTCGCCTCTTCGTTGTTGAGGAAATAAGGCACGGAGTCGGGTGGTGACAGGTCGGTTACGCGGGCTTCGACCTCGGCCAGGACGACTTCGGTGATGAAGGGCAAATCAAAGCTGCGCGCTTCGGCCAGAGGAATCCATTGCAGGTGCGAGAGTTCGTCGGTGGCGTGGGTGAAATCGTCGATGTCGCCTTGAATTGCGGAGGCATCCACAAGGAAGAACCGCGCATCAAACCGGCGCGGGCGGCCCGGTGGGGTCAGGGCGCGAAACACAAACTGCAAGGCCTCGGCGGCAGGCAGGTGGCCTGTTTTCGCGAAGGTCTGCCAATCTTCGGGCACGTCGCCAGCCCAGTCGCCGGGAACGCCCAGCACCAGACCGGTTTCTTCCCACAGTTCGCGCACGGCGGCGGCGGCCAACGCGTTTTGCATACCATCAGGGGCTTTTTCGGCAAGTCGGTCATGGCAGACCGAGGGCAGCGGGGTTGCCAGTGGGATGTCAGCGTCTTGCGGATCAAGTGCGCCACCCGGAAACACGAACTTGTTCGGCATGAATGCCGCCTTGGCCCCGCGCTGACCCATCAGGATCGCGGGGTTTGTCATCCGGTCGCGCAGGACGATTACCGTTGCGGCGTTACGGATTGCTGTCTTGTCTATGCTCATGCCTCTCCCTTTCGTGGTCGAAGGGGTCAGGCCGAAGTTTCGAACCCATGCATCTCGCGTGCCCATTGGAACGCAACGACGGCGCCCTTCAACCTGGGCAGAAGGTAGAGGGACAAGCTGGTGCAGCCAACCGCAAAGATCGTAAACAGGGTCAACGGTTCCGGACGGAAGGTCGTAAAGGTCACATGCAGCAGCGGCGCCATCAGGTGGCCGACAATCAGAATGGTCAGATAGGCCGGACCATCATCGGCGCGGTGGTGATGAAATTCTTCGCCACACACCGAGCAGCTGTTGTTCACCTTGAGATAGCTGTGCAGCAATTTGCCCTCGCCACAGCAGGGGCATTTGCGCCGCCAGCCGCGCCACAGCGATTGGCGCATCGGGCGGTCGGTGTCATCGATGGGGGCGTTGGTCGCAGAATCGGTCATATGCATATCTCGCGCTTTGTCTGAAACTGGGGATACGTTGGCCCAAAGGGAAGGTCTCAATGACCAGTTGCGTCGGCTTGTCGCAAAGTCTGCCTGGATTTGTGCAATTGAAACCGGTGCAAAAAAAATGCGACGGAAACCCGGACATGCTGCGTTTGGTATATATCAACGCCAACACAGAGCGTTGTAACGAGTTAAAATGAGGATCGACATGAAACACGCAGGATTTATCGCTGGCATCGCATTGGCGGCCATCACAGTGACCGCAGCGTCGGCCTTTGCCGAAACTCCCAAACCGGGCAAACACGGCCCGCGCGCGACTTTCGAGCAACTGGACGCCGATGGTGACGGACAAGTGACGCAGGCCGAGATGGAAGCCCATCGCGCCGGACGGTTCACCGAAATGGACACCAATGGTGACGGCAAGCTGACGGCCGACGAAATGCAGGCCCATGGTCAGCAGAAAGCCAAGGACCGCAGCGCCAAGATGCTTGAAAAGTTCGACAAGGATGGTGATGGGGCATTGTCTGCAGAAGAGATGCCAAAACCGCGTCACGGTGACAAGATGTTCGGTCGGATCGATACGGACGGCAGCGGCGGGGTGTCGAAAGAAGAATTCGATGCCGCCAAGGCGAAGATGAAAGAACATGGCCGAAAGGGTCATGGCAAGGACAAGAAAGAAAACAAGGACTCGTCCGAGCAGAACTGAAGGTGTGGCTGACGGTGGACATACACTGCCGCGTACCAGCGGCCATGGCGGTAACCCCGCCATGAGCCCGCCATCGGGGTCTTCCGATGCGGACGCGCCGCCAAGCGACGATGCGTTGCTTGTGCTTTTCGCCAATGGCGATGAGCTGGCGGCGCGTGAGCTGACGACACGGTTGGGTCCACGCACCTTTTCGGTCGCCCTGCGGGTGCTGGGCGACCGGGCTGAAGCCGAAGACGTCGCGCAGGACGCGATGATGCGGCTGTGGAAGATGGCACCGGACTGGCAACCCGGACAGGCCAAGGTATCGACCTGGCTGTATCGGGTCACGCTGAACCTGTGTCTGGATCTGAAACGCCGCAAGCGCGGCGGGTCGGTCGGAATCGACGACGTGCCCGAACCTGCGGATCCTGCCAAATCGGCACCGGATCAGCTACAGGATGCAGCAAGGTCCGACGCGTTGCAGGACGCGCTGATGCAACTGCCTGACCGGCAGCGGCAAGCGGTGGTTCTGCGTCACATCGAAGAACTATCGAACCCCGAAATTGCGGGGATCATGGAAATTGGCGTCGAGGCGGTCGAAAGTCTGACGGCCCGGGGCAAGCGGGCGCTGGCGGCGGCTTTGGCCGGACGGCGTGAAGAATTGGGGTATCACGATGGCTGATAACGACAACATGGATGATCTGGACATCTTCTTCGCGGCGGCACGTCGGGAAACCGATACCCTGAGCGCTGATCTGACTGACCGAATTTTGCGAGATGCCCTGCAGGTTCAGAGCGCCCCTGTCGAAGCGACACCGGCGCGCGGGACTGTCCCGGGTCTGTGGCAGCAGCTGCTGGCAACCCTTGGTGGGTGGCCTGCGATGGGGGGGCTTGCGGCGGCCTGTGCGGCTGGCATCTGGATCGGTGTGGCTCCGCCCAACTTTGTGCCCGATCCGCTGGCTCTGGTCAGCGGCACACAATCGGATCTCAACCTGATCGACTCGTATGACATGTCGGCGCTGATGGCGGAGGATCAGTAAGATGACGGATGATAACGACCTGAAACCGACACGCCTGCGCCCCTGGCTGCGGATCGTGTTCGGTGTATCGGTTGCCCTGAATCTGGCCGTGGCCGGATTGGTGGCGGGGGCTTTTCTGCGGCCTGACAAACGCGAGGCCGGGCATCGCCCGCCGCCCATCGGGGCGGTGCTGTACCGCGAACTGTCAAAGGAAGACCGGCGCGTTTTACGCAAGGCGGCGACCGGGTCACATGAAGAACGGGCGGCGCGTCGTGGACAGGATGCAGATGCCCTTGCAGACGCTTTGCGGTCGGTTCCGTTCGACGCTGCGCGGGTCGATGCCTTGCTGGATCAGCATGGCGAACAGATCGAAGACTTTCAAAGGTCGGTCGGCAAGCTGTGGCTCGACCGGGTTGTGAAGATGAGCGACGACGAGCGGGCGGAATATGCGGATCGGTTGCATCGTGCCATGATGGCACCCCCTAAGGGCAAGCCGCCAAAACGGTCTGACCGGGACTGAGTATCAGTGGCTCAGGCCGCCTTGTGGGACAGGGTGGCCTGATTTCGACCGGCGGTTTTGGCCATGTACAGCGCCCTGTCGGCGCGGGTGATCATCGCGGAGACCATGTCCTGAACCGGGCAGCGGTGATCTGGCCCGATGGCGATGCCGATGCTGGTGGTGACATGGATTGGATCGCGCGCGCCGGGGACATGAAACGGGGTGTCGTTGATCCGGCGACACAGAAGGTCAGCGGTTTCAAGCGCAAGATCGGCCCCGGCATCGGGCAGGCCAATCAGGAATTCTTCCCCCCCCACCCGAGAGACAATTGCCGACGGGTGCAGCATGGCCCGCATCCGGTGCGCGGTTTCGATCAGCACGGCATCGCCTGACAGGTGACCAAAGCGGTCGTTGACCTGTTTGAAATGGTCCAGATCCATCATCATCACGGCAAAGTCCCGACCGGCTTCGGCGGCGGTACGGGCCATCTGCCCCAGCTTGGGCAGCGCATAGCGGCGATTGTAGAGCCCGGTCATCGGATCCTGCATCGCGGCCTGCAGATCGGTTCGCAGAGAATCCCGGATATGGTCGGAAACCGCCTTGCGGCGCAGGTGGGCACTGAGGCGCAGCGCCAGTTCTTCGGCGCAGAACCCCTGCGGCAGCGCATCATGGGCACCGCGATCCAGGGCTTCGGCGGCCAGAGCCGCATTGGAGGGGTTCGGGACCGCGATGACGATGGCGTCACGCGTGGTGCCGCGGGCGCGCAGATCGGCCAGCAGGCGCAATCCTGCGGCGTCAGAGGTGTGCGGCAGTTCCAGGATGACGGCATCTGGTGTGGGCTGGTGCATCAACCCGTGCACATCGCGCATCGGATAGCATTCGATCTTGTGTGGCAGATGAGGTTGCAGCCGGGATCGCCAGACCGGCCCGGTCGCCGGCACCTGAGTAAGCAGGGCGACCCGCCGGGTTTTGGGCCGGGGCACGAAGTCGGTTGTGGTTTCGGCCATGCCAAGTGCTGCGGCAGGGGTGTGATCAAGCTGCAGCTTGTCCAGTTGCGACCGGGTGCGCAGCAACCGACGGATCCGGGCCTGCAACATCAGGTCGTCAATCGGCTGGCTGAGGACATCGTTTATATCCGCCTGCAACGCGCGCAGCCGCGCGGGGCGGTCGTTTTGGGCTGTGACGGCGATGATCGGAATGTGGCTGAGCGCGGGGTCCGAGGCAAGCAGGCGGCGCAGGTCAGTTACGTTGCCATCGGGCAGGTCCATCGCCGAGATGATCAGGTCGGGGCGGCTGCGCCGGATCAGCGGACGGATCTGGGCCAGCCGGTCGGCCTGAACAACGTGATACCAGGCCGCCGACAACTGGACCTTCAGCATGATCCGGTTGGTCGATACTCCGTCAATGATCAGGATAGTTCCCTGCACAGCGGTATCCTCTGACATCTCAAATTCGATTGCTTTCGAGAATCTACCCGAGTGGTTAACAAAGCCTGAATCCTGATCGGGCGGATTTGTGTCAGCCGTTGTTCGCCGACACGGCTTGGAAGCCCGGCAATTCGCCTGCAATCATGGGTGCGATGGGTCTTGCGTTTGGGGCCGGAAAGCGGTCTATCTGACGCTCTGGTCCCCCATTGGTTCTGCCTCATGTCCTATTCTCAAGACGCCGCTGAAACGCTTGCGCTGAAGGCGCTGGCCTGGCTGGTCGGCAATGAAGATCTGTTTCCGGTGTTCATGGGCGCGACAGGCGCCGGGCGTGACGAGGTCCGCGAGCAGGCCGGTGATCCGGCGTTTCTGGCCTCGGTTCTGGATTTTCTGCTGATGGACGATGCCTGGATCATCGCGTTCTGTGATGGTCATGACATTCCCTATGATCACCCCATGCAGGCGCGCGCCGCGTTGCCCGGGGGCGCACAGGTTCACTGGACCTGACAACTGACAGGAGCGGACGCGGATGCCGGTGGATGCAATTCTTTTCGACAAGGACGGAACCTTGTTCGATTTCGGCGCGACCTGGAACGGGTGGGCCGGTCGGGTGATTGCAGACCTTGCGCGCGGCGACACGGGGCTTGCTGAGGCTTTGGCCGAGGTGCTGGATTACGATCTGGACGCGGCTGTGTTTCGCCCTACCAGCATGGCCATTGCGGAATCCAACGGCGATATCGCACATAGCATGTCGTTGGTTCTGCCGGGCATGACCGGACCCCAGGTCGAGCGATATCTGGAGCAGCACTCGGCCGATGCGGCGCTGTCGCCCGCCGTGCCCTTGCCTGCGTTTCTGGATGGTCTGGCGGGCCGGGGGATCGCATTGGGCGTCATGACGAATGACAGCGAATACAGCGCCACATCACAACTGACGGGCGCGGGCGTGCTGGATCGGTTCGCTTTTGTTGCCGGGTATGACAGCGGGTTTGGAGCCAAGCCGGCACCGGAGCCGTTGCTGGCGTTTTGCGAGGCGGTGGACGTTCTGCCCGGCCGCGCGGCCATGGTTGGAGACAGCACCCACGATCTGATCGCCGGACGCGCGGCGGGCATGGTGACAATTGGCGTGCTGACGGGGTTGGCCGGAGCCGGTGAACTGGCACCATTTGCGGATTATGTGCTGCCCAACATCGGCCATATCGAAGGCTGGATCGCGGGTTAGGGTTTCAGTTTTGATGGGATTCTGACCGCTGGCGGGATCTGACGGCGCGCCTGCGGCGCACGCGATTAATGGGTATGAGGGACGCTGTCCCTCACACTTCCTGGGGTATTTCAGACAAGAAAGAAGCTGGAAAAAGCGGCCTTTGGGGTCTGTTTTGGGCTGCCCTGCGGGGGACGGTTGGCAAAAGCGACGAAATCTGTCGCGAATGAAGCGGAAGAGGGAGAGGGTGTCGGGCCTGCTGCAAGGGCAGATTGAAGGAGGCGCAGATGGCAGACACAGCAGGACGCAAGCGGCGGGGCGGGGGCCGGGCCGGGGCCGCAGCCAGACGAGGGCCAGCCGTGATCGAGCAGATGCCCTGGCGTCTGATCGAGAATGTGGATCGTCCGACCGAGCCATTGGGGGAAGAGGGGATCGCAGCGCTGCATGAAGGCGCGATGCAGATCCTGGAAGAGATCGGGGTGGCCTTTCTGAACGAAGAGGCGCTGGGTATCTTCAAGCGGGCTGGCTGTATCGTCGAGGGCGATGTGGTGAAGATGGACCGCGACTTTGTCATGGAGATGGTTGGCAAGGCCCCGTCGGAGTTTACCATCACGCCGCGCAATCCGGACCGCCAGTTGAAAGTTGGAGGCAATACGCTGTTGTTCGGGAACGTGTCGTCTCCGCCCAATTATTGGGACATGGAGATTGGCCGTAAGGTGGCGGGGACGCGCGAGCAGTGTCAGAACCTTTTGAAGCTGACGCAGTATTTCAACTGTATCCATTTTGCGGGCGGGTATCCGGTGGAGCCAGTCGATATCCATGCCAGCGTGCGCCATCTGGATGTTCTGTATGACAAGCTGACGATTTCGGACAAGGTCATGCATGCCTATTCGCTGGGCAAAGAGCGGGTCGAAGACGTGATGGAGATGGTGCGCATCGCCGGTGGTCTGAGCCATGAGGAGTTTGATGCCCGTCCGCATATGTACACCAACATCAATTCGACCTCGCCATTGAAACACGACCAGCCGATGATCGATGGCTGTTTGCGGCTGGCGCGGCGCGGGCAGGCGGTAGTGGTGTCGCCGTTCACCTTGGCCGGGGCGATGGCGCCGGTGACGATGGCGGGGGCGGTGACACAGTCTCTGGCCGAGGCGCTATGTGCCATTGCGCTGTTTCAGTATGTCGCGCCGGGCACGCCTTGCGTGATCGGAACGTTCACATCGAACGTGGACATGAAATCGGGCGCGCCGGCCTTTGGAACGCCGGAATACATGCGCGCGACGCAGATGACCGGGCAGATGGCGCGGTTTTATGATTTGCCGATGCGGTCCAGCGGGGTTTGTGCGTCGAACGTGCCGGACGGGCAGGCGATGTGGGAGACTGAGCACAGCCTGTGGGCGGCTGTTCAGTCGGGCACCAACATGGTCTATCACGCGGCGGGTTGGCTGGAAGGCGGGCTGATCGCCAGCCCTGAGAAGTTCATCATGGATTGCGAGATTCTGCAGCAGATCCAACGGTATATGGAGCCTGAGACCTATGCCACGGGTCCGGATGAGATTGCGTTGGATGCGATCCGCGAAGTGGGCCATGAGGGGCATTTCTTTGGCATTGATCACACGCAGGAGCGGTACACGACAGCATTTTACCAGCCTTTCCTGAGCGATTGGAAGAACTATGAGGGCTGGGAGGCTGCCGGGGCGGTCTGGACGCCGGAACGCGCGCATCTGATCTTCAAGAAGATCATCGACAGCTTTGAGGAACCGCCGATGGATGCGGCGATCCGCGAGGAGTTGGCGGAGTTTGTCGCGCGCCGCAAGGAAGAGGGGGGCGCGCCGACTGATTTCTGATCAGTCTGTGTCGAGATCAAGCTGCATCACGATTGAGGTGGGCCAGTCATAGCCGGCATGGGTCGTGGTGCCGGTTTGCCGGAAGCCAAGGGCGGCGAAGCGCGTGTGGACTTCGGTCAGCTCGACGCGCGATTGCAGTTCGAGACGGGGCAGATCATATGCTGCGGCGCGGGATCTGGCGATGTCGATCAGCTGTCGGGCCAACCCCATGCCACGATGCGATGGGGCGATCGCCATTTTTCCCAGATAGAGGGCGCCGGGATGTGGTGTCAGGATCATGCAGGCCACGGGTGGCGGGCCAAGCGACCAGACCTCACCCGATGCAGCCTGCTGCGCGAGGCGTTCGAGGGTCAGGGTGTGCATGGATGAGGGCGGGTCGATCCGCCCATCCATATAGGCAAAGCTGTCACGGATCAGGTCGAGGATATCGGCCAGCTTCGGATCTGTGGGGGCGTGCTGGGTCGGGGTCATGACTGGCTTAGAGTGAGTGCGCTTGACTGTATGGGGTAGCCATTTTTGTTCCGACTGCAAGCGGCCATTTCTTCAACGGATGACGCTTGGTCGGCGTTTTTTTGATCCAGCCCGGCTTTGTATGACCCTCAAGACGGGGCTTCTTTTGGGTTCACTGGATCCCTTTGAAGTCAAACGCTGCACGGGCAACCTGTTGGGCCACCCGTGCAGTCAGATTATCCGTCAGATATGACGCTTTTGGCCTTTGGCTGGTTCTCAGGGCGCTACTTCAGTGAGTTGAGGCCAAACGTGTTGCCCTCGGTGTCCTGACACAAGGTGACAAAGCCGAATTCGCCGATTGAGAACTTTGGCCGGATGACCATTCCGCCAGCCTCGGCCACGCGTGCCTCTTCGGTGGCGCAGTCTTCGGCCATGAAGTAGATGATCGTGCCGCCAACGCCCGCGGACGCATAGGGTGACTTTGTCAAAGCGCCGGCTGCGCCATACGCGCTCATGTCGGCAGGAAAGCTCATCATTTGGGACTCACCGGTTGGATCTCCCATCGGTTCAAGCTTGGCGCCCAGCACGGTTTCATAAAAGGCCACGGCCCGGTTCAGGTCGTCTACGTAGATGTCAAACCATCCGACTGCGTTCATCTTGGTCATAGTCAACTCCTGTGTGTTGTCGTTATGCCAATCAGCTACCAAGCCGCAGATGGTGTGTATTGTAGATTTCAGACATCGAACTTTCGGGCGTATTTTCCCGGCGTATACCCTGTGGCATTGCGGAACGAGTGAATGAAATGGGACTGATCGGCGTAAGACCATGTGTCGTTGCCGTTCAACGCCTGTTGCAGGCGCAGCACCTTGAGAAAGTCATGCGGGGCGAATCCGGTCGTTCGTTTCAGTGTGCGCTGAAGTTGGCGGGCAGACAGGTTTGAAACATCGGCCATGTCGGCCACTGACTGGATGTCGTCGAGATGCTGAAAAATCTTTTCGGTGATCGGGTTCACTGCCACCAGGTTTTGCGCAATCAGCTGCTCGACAAGGTCTGACAAAATCGACTGGCTGTCGGCAAAGCTTTGTTTGGACAGGTCGTGGTTCACGTCGAGCAGCGGAAGGGTGCCCTGATATGGCGTGTCCAGCATGCCGTAGGCAATCGGTTCGTGCTGACCCTGCCAGACGCCCGGCAGAAACCGGATGTTCACAAAGTGGAACGTCTTGCCCAGATTGAACTCTTCCGACGCGGCCCGCAGTTTGGATACACCTGCGATGGTTCTGTCGAGCTGGTCAAAAACGATGTAGGTGCAGGCATCGGGCAGGGCGTGAAACCGATAGTCATCCGGCAGAGCACCGTCGGTTTTCAGCTCAAGAAACCGGTGGACGATTCCGCGCAAATGGCTTGGTGGCTCGACCTCGACAAATTCAACAGCATTAACGGCTTTGTCTTTGCCGTTTCCTTTGGGGTCATACATTTGTGCCGCGCTTCTTTTCCGTGGGAGTGCTGTTCTGATGACACATTTAGCGGCACAGTCTGGAATGGCAAAGCACCCTTAGGTCTGATGTGGTCCGGTTGTGCCCGGCGCGGTTTCGCGTGCGGCGGTGACGCGCAATGGTGCTTTGGCCTGAGGCGGGATAAGTTGAGCACACGGACGAAACACGAAGAGCGGGCCCATGACACGCCAACCCATGCACTTGGTAAAAGACCGGATCATTCTGTCGGTTCTGGGGGGCGGGGCTGCCTGGGCGTTGTGGGCGCTGGGCCAGAACTGGGATCAGACCACCGTCCCGCCCGCAGCCTATCTGGCGCTTGTGTCCTTTGTCGCGACCTGGTGCGGCGTCGGGTTGGCGCTGGCGGGTCCGGTGCCGTTGGCCCGAGCGGTGCTTGGGGCATTGTTGCTGGCGGGGCCGGTCACCGGTCTGATCAGCGTTGCCGCCCTGCGGATGGAGGTGGCCACCGATCTGCTGGATCACCCGCCCACGATTGCCATCGCGTCTATCCTGGTGTTGTTTGCCACACCATTCCTGTCGGTCTGGCTGTGTAATCGGCGCAATCTGCTTGAGTATTCGGCCCTATTCGAAACCGCGTGGACCATTGCTCTTCGGTACTGCGTGGCGTGGTTGTTCGTCGGTTTGTTCTGGATCCTGGCGTTTCTGTCGGACCGCTTGCTGCAACTGGTCGATGTCACGATCATCGAAGACCTGATCCGAACCGACGGGGTTGCCTATGCCTTGAGCGGTGCAATCCTGGGGTTGGCGCTGTCGGTGGTTTACGAGCTGCGCGATACGATATCTCCGTTTCTGGTGCTGCGCCTGTTGCGGCTGCTGGTTCCGGCGGTTTTGGTGGTGGTCGGAATCTTTTTGATCGCGCTGCCGTTTCGCGGGTTGTCGCATCTGTTTGGTGAGTTTTCGGCTGGTGCCACGCTGATGAGTGCTGCGATCGTGGCGATCACGCTGGTCAGTACGGCCTTGGACCGCGACGACACGCAAGCCGTGGCGACGCCCGGTTTGCGGATGGCGACGCGGGCCTTGGCAGCCATTGTGCCCTTGCTCGCGGGGTTGGCGGTTTGGGCGGTCTGGGTGCGGGTCGGCACCTATGGCTGGACGCCGGACCGGCTTGTGGCGATGGGCGTCGCGGTGTTTCTGGCGGCCTATGCGGTGGGCTATGCCGGGTCGGTTTTGAGTACGTCGCAATGGGGCGCGCGGATCCGGCAGGTCAACGTGGTGATGGCTATCGTGGTGATTGCAGGCTGCGTTGTCTGGATGACACCGGTGCTGAACGCGTTTCGCATTTCGACAACCAGCCAGGTTGCGCGCTATCTGGACGGACGCTCGGTTCTGGATGAACTGCCGCTTTGGGCAATGGCACACAGTTGGGGCCGGGCCGGTGAAGCCGGTCTGGAACAACTGGAGGCCGTGGCCCGCGAGGAAGGCCGGGGCGAACTTGCGCGACGGATCGAATTCGCGCGGGTGTCGCCCAACACGTTCCGGTTTGAAAACGCGCTGGGGCTGGACAGCCAGGGGGATGCCGTGACCGAGCTTGTCCGGCTGATGCCAGTGCCGCCGGGCATGGACGCGTTGACCGCCAAGGATTTTGCCGAGGTTCCGCCCTATTGGACTGACCGGTGGCTGGCGGGGTGCCATATCCCGTTACCTGATGGCCGACCGGGGTGTGTCTGGGTGCGCGGGACGTTCGCGCCGACGCCGGATACCACGGGACAGGGGATGATCTTTTACCTTGAGAACAGGTCAACGGCACATGTGAGCCACCTGATGCATCGCGGCGAAGCGGCCCCGACGATTCGCGAAGTGTTCGATCCAGTGGGCTATGTCTGGCCGGTGCCGGGCCCCGATGCCTTGCAACAGGTGCAGGACGGCGCGTTCAGCATTGGCCCAAGCGGTCAAAATGCTTTGTTTTTGGACGGGATGACACTGACGCCCGCGCAATAACACACATGCGACCCCCGCTGTTGGGGCTTTGTTAAGATTTCCGCATTCATGATGAGTCCCGAAAAACGGGGAACGGGTCATGCATGGTCTGATCAACAAGGCGATTCAGTCCTTTGTCTGCCAAACCTATGGCGTGGTGCGTTGGGACCAGGTGACGACCGCCGCCGGGCTTGGATTTTCCGAGTTCGAAGCGATGCTGGTTTATGACGATCAGCACACCATTGATCTGATTACCGCGCTGATGTCGGAATTTGACAGGCCGTTGCCGGATGTTCTTGAGGATATGGGGACGTTTCTGGTTTCGCACCCACAGATGGAACCCTTGCGGCGGCTGCTGCGCTTTGGTGGCGAAACCTATGTCGATTTTCTGCATTCGCTGGATGATTTGCCGGACAGGACGCGGCTGGCCGTATCGGATCTGCACTTGCCAGCGATGGAGCTGGTCGACCATTCGGTGGCCTCGTACACGTTGATCTGCCAACCCGGTCTGCCGGGATTTGGCTTTGTGATGATGGGCATCCTGCGCGCGATGGCGGATGATTACGGAGCCCTGGTGATGCTGGATCACGACGGTGTCCGGGGCGCGACCGAGTATATCTCGATCACGCTGATTGAAACGGCGTTTGCGGCTGGGCGGGAATTTGACCTGGGGGCGCGGGCCGGATGACATCCAGCAACGATATCGCTGACGTTCTGGACCGGCTTTGTCCGATGTACCTGATGTTGGACAAGGATGGCCGGGTCGGGCAGGTTGGGGCGACGTTGCAGAAATTGCGCCCAAAGGTGCCGATGGCAGGCCGCCTGTTTCTGGACCTGTTCGAGGTTCTGCGCCCGCGCCGGGTTGCCAGCAACGCGGATCTTGCTGCTCTGGGACACACCAAGCTTAGGCTAAGCTTTCTCGACAGCCCGCGGACCAGTCTCAAGGGGGTTCTGGTCCCGATCCCGCAGGGGTTTGTCGTTAATCTGTCTTTTGGGATCTCGTTGCTGGAAGCGGTGCAGGATTATGCGCTGACCAGCGCCGATTTTGCCGCGACCGATCTTGCGATCGAGCTTTTGTATCTGGTTGAAGCGAAATCGGCCGCGATGGAGGCGTCCCGATCCCTCAACAAACGCCTGCGGGGCGCGATGATCGCGGCAGAAGAACAGGCGTTTACCGATACGCTGACCGGGCTCAAGAACCGTCGGGCACTGGATCATATTCTGACACGTCTGGCCGGGGCCGGGGCCAATTTTGCGGTGCTCAGCCTTGATCTGGATTATTTCAAGCTGGTTAATGACACACTGGGCCACGCGGCGGGGGATCATGTTTTGCAGCATGTGGCCAAGATCATGGTGGAAGAAACCCGTGAAAATGACACTGTGTCCCGCGCCGGGGGGGACGAATTCATCCTCGTGTTCGACAATGTGCGCGATCAAGCGATGATCGAACGGATAGCGAAACGTTTGATTGAACGGATAAAACAGCCGATTCCGTTCGATGGGCAGACCTGCAGGGTGTCGGCCAGTATTGGTATTGCGATATCGGGCAGGCGGCCAGAGTGCACGCCTGCACACTTGATCCATCAGGCTGACATGGCGCTTTATGCCGCCAAACATGCAAGCCGGGCGACCTGGCGTGTATTTGACAGCGCCATGATGGTGGATGGTGTGCCGGTTCGGGCGGCGGCTGGGAACAACATTGGCGAAGGTAACACGGCACCTCAGGGCGGAGTATGACGGGGGCAACGGGTGAGGCAATCCGTTGGATGCGCTCTGATCCGGCCTCAGATGAACTGTTTGCCGCCATCCACGACCAGTGTTTGACCGGTCACGAAACCAGACAGGGGCGAGGCAAGGTACAAGGCCGCGCCACAGATATCCTCGGCTTCGGCATTGCGTTTGAGGGCCGCACGGTTGGCGCCATAATTCTTGGCATCATCCATAAGGCCCAGGCTGGCATCGGTCAGGGTAAACCCCGGCGCGATGACATTGACGCGGATCTGATCCCCGCCCAGTTCCTTGGCCATCACGCGGCTCATCGCGATAACGGCCCCCTTAGAAGCGACATAATGCATCCATTCGGGCGAGCCCGAGAACACGGTGGCCGAGGCGATGTTTATGATTGCGCCACCCGATCCGCGCATCAAAGGGGCGATGGCGCGGGTCATCTGCCAGACGCCTTTGGCGTTCACCGCCATCACCTTGTCCCAGACATCTTCTTCGATGTCCTGAAACGGGCGCCGCTCAAGTCCGCCATAGATCGCCGCGTTGTTGACCAGCACGTCAGCGCCGCCCATTTGCGTTTGCGCACGGTCGGCAAGGGCCCGACAACTGGCAGCGCTGGTCACATCGACAACCGAACTGACCGCTTTGCCGCCTGCGGTTTCGACAAGCCGTGCGGTTTCGACCAACCCGGCGTCATCGATGTCTGCGGCCAGAACTGTGGCCCCGGCGCTGCCGAAACTTGTGGCGAACGCGCGCCCCAGTCCGCCTGCCGCGCCTGTCACGATCACGCGTTTGCCCTGCAACCCCAGATCAGTCATGCGACGGGCCCCCCATATAGGTCCCGATCTGAAGCTCGGCCGTGACGGCGGCGCACATGCCTTCGGCGATGGCCCGGCCTGCAGGGGTCAGCATGTAGGGGTTCGAAACCTGTCTCAGCGTTTCGATATGCGTGGCCAGATCGGTGTCATACCAGCCGCAGATCGTGCGCATCCCGTGCGGGGTTGCGCGCCAGCCCTTGTCGGCATCCTTCATCACGGCGTCGTTGATCGAACGCGCCTGTTTGGTTGTGTCATGACCGTCGATGATGGCCAGAACCGAGTCGATATCCACACCTTTGGGGCGGTGTTTCTCAAGGATTTCGCGGGCGATTTCGACCCCGTGCACCTCGTGGTCGCGCACCAGATCCTTGCGGGTCGGGTTGCGGCCAATGGCCAGCAGCAGCAGCTCGGGGTCGATCCGTTTCCAGCCGACGTCATGCAACAGAATCGCCGGAAGAACCACGCTTTCGTCAGCCTCGGGCGTTTCGGCCAGCAGGGCGCGGGCCAGCCCATAGGCGACGATGGTGTGTTCGTCATTGTTGCGCACATCAAGGTAGGGTTTCGCGTCGAGCCAGAGCGGCAGATCGCGGGGCAGAAAAACACCGTCATCCATCATGTCGGGACCTCATAGCTGAGATACATGGTTTTATATTCAAGATAGGATTCAACGCCATAGCGGCCCTTTTCTCGGCCAATCCCGCTTTCTTTCATGCCGCCGAACGGGACATAATGCGAGGATCTCTGGATGTCGTTCAGCCAGACCGACCCGACCTCCATCCCTTCGCACAGGGTCAGGCCCTTGGCGAAATCGCGGCAGAACACGAACCCGGCCAGCCCATAACGGCTGGTGTTGGCGTGACGCAGCCCGTCAAACGCGGTTTCGATTGGGCAGATGCCAAGAAGAGGGCCAAAGGTTTCTTCGGTCATGACCAGCATGTTATGCGTGGCATCGGCAATCAGGGTTGGCGGAAAGTAGAACCCGGCATCATAACCCGGCCCGGTTTTGCGAGTGCCACCGATCAGGATACGGGCACCTTTCTGGCGGGCATCTTCGGTCTGGACCTCGCTGTTGGCAAAGATCTTTTGGTTGACCAGCGGACCAAGGTCGCCTGTGCTGCCCGCCGGGGCGAGGGTGAGTTTGCTGGCCTTGGCGGCAAGCTTGGTCAGAAAGGCCTCATAAACCGGGCGTTCGACATAGACCCGGTTGACGCGATAACAGAACTGGCCGGAATTGGCGAAGCCGTGCCGGGTGATCGCGTCGGTGGCCTTATCGAGATCCGCGTCGGCACAGACAATGGCAGCCGAGTGGCCGCCCAGTTCAAGCGTCACACGTTTCATGGTTCCGGTGGCGGCGGCGGCAATAGCTTTGCCTGCCGCAGTCCCGCCTGTGAAGGCAATCTTACGTGGCGTGGGGTGATTAATCATCGCTGATCCGATGCCGCGCCCCCGCCCGGTGACCACGTTGAAGCAGCCCGTTGGCAGGCCGGCTTTGTGAAAGATGTCAGCCAAAAGCAGGGTCGACGTTGGTGTGTCTTCGGCGGGCTTGGCCACGACCGTGCAGCCCGCAATCAGGGCCGCGCCCAGTTTGAACATCAACAGGTTGATCGGGTAATTGAACGGGGTGATCGCGATCACGACACCCAGCGGGTCGCGAGTGACGATGGTCTTTTCCCCCGCAGCGCCGCCCAAGGGGATTTCAGAGCGCAGACGCAGGCCTTCTTCGGCATAGACATCCAGCAGATCGGCCGAGCGCGCGATTTCGTGCAGGCAGGCGGGCAGGGGGCGGCCCAGTTCGCGGGTCAGGGCGCGTCCGATGGTGTCGGCGTGATCGCGCAGTGCTTGTGCGCAGGCTTTCTGAATACGGGCGCGGTCTACCATGGGGATCTTGCGCCAGTCTTCGAAGGCGCGGGCTGCTGATGAGATGGCGGCGTCGGCGTCCGTCGCGTCGCCTGCCGGGACGGTGTCGAAAACCACGCCCGTGGTCGGATCGGTGACCGGTTGCGTCGCGCCGGATCGGGAGGGCCGCCATGCGCCGTCGATGAACATTTCCATGCGGTGTTTCCTGTCAGATCACATGCAGCATCAGGGCCGCGCGGCTGGCTGCAAGTTCGCGTTCCGCCAGCATCTGGCCATGGTCGGTTTCAAGCCTGGTCAGGACGGTTCCAAGGTGGTCGGCGTATTGGTGCGGTGTTTTGCCGAACCAGTCCGACGCGACCGCGATGCCGGTGACCGAGAACCGCCACAGCTTGTCAGCGTCACGCACGATCCGGTCGTTCAGGTGGTGCGGGTTGGGGCGGGTGTCATGGCCGTCGATGATTTCACAGACCTCGGTAATGATGTCGTCGCCCCAGCCGGTGGCGCGCAGCACAACGGTGCCCAGACGCACGCCTTCGGTTTCGTGAAGATAGCGGACATCGGATTGCAGGTAGTTGTCTGACCGGAAGCCTTCGCTGATGATCGTGTCGTTGTCGATCGAGTACCAGCCGATGTCATGCAACAGGATAGCCAGCGAACAGATGTCGCGATTTGCCTCGGGATAGTGATCCAGCAGCATCTGGGCCCAGCCGAAGGACAGCGGGATATGCACATCGTTCTTGCGCGCCCGCATGTAAGGTTCAGCTTTGCGCCATACGTCATCATAGCGCGACAGGTCGGGTGTCGGGGGCAGCATGATCTTGTCCTGAGGAAAGGGAGCGCCAGACCGGCGCCCCATGTTTGCGCTTAGTCCAGAACAGTCACGGTGCCGGTGTTGCCATCGACCCGCAGGCGCATGCCTGTTTTGATCTTGGACGCCGCGTTGCCTGTGCCGGTGACCGCTGGCAGCCCGTATTCGCGACAGACAATGGCAGCGTGACTCATCATGCCGCCGATGTCTGTCACCGCAGCGCTGATCTTGCCAAAGACAGGGGCCCAGGACGGGGCGGTGACCGGGGTGACCAAAATGTCGCCCTTTTGCAGCTCGCTCAGCTGATCGGGGCTGCTGAGAACGCGGGCCACGCCTTCGGCGATACCGGGGGACGCAGCCATGCCTTTCAGCCCGTCGCCGTCTTCATCGGCACCGACCCAGCGTTCGACAGCTTCCGAGGTGATTCCCCAGAGCATGATGGTGAAGGGTTCGGTGATGACTTCGGGCGGTGTGTTGAGCGCCGGTTGCGGGCGTTCTTTTGCAAGTGCCGAGTGGATCTTGCGGCGGCGAGCGATTTCGTCTGGCCAGACCTGACTGCCGTGGATGTCAGTGCCGATGGCCCAGGCCTGCGAATAGTCCCAGATCGCTTCGCGGACTTCGCCGCGTGACAGGAAGAACATGTCGTCACTGTCCGCCCAGAAGCCCTGTTTTGACAGCAGTTCCGACAGTTCGCGCATCTTGCGCCAGAACACACCAAGCGCCCAGTGTTCGATGTAGAAGTTGTGATCTTCCACATAGGGGAACACGGTGCGGCTGAGGCCCAGCTTGCCGTCAAAAACCTCTTGCGCCTCTTCATCCATCATCTCGCGGTATTCCGAGGTGATCCGGTCGCGTTCAGCGATCAGTTTGGCGGTGGGCCGCATGATGTCATCGCCCGACTGCACCCGTCCGATGTAGTCGCGCAAATAGCTCATCGGGATATCGAGGTGATCGATCCAGTACTTGTCGGTCGAATAGAACCCGTTGCCGGAGGTGAAGTTGAACCACGGGTCCTTGGCGGCCTCCCATGCCGCGATCCACTGAGCGCCATTGGGGGCAGCGCTGACGGCAGCCAGCGCGTCGTCGACAGAGCCGGTCATCACCGCGTCGACCAGATCTAGGTCGACGGCCAGTTTCGCCAGCTTCTTGAGTTCGTCATCGGGGCGGAACAATTCGCTGTCGACCCCCTGTACCATCTTGGCAATGGCCTGATCGGGGATCGACGGGATCTGTTCTTTCATGAACCCGAAGAAGTCGAGATAGGCGGCATAGCCAAGGTTCAGGAATTCGAAATGATACTGCCAGAGGCGGTAACACAGGTTGATGGCCTTGTCGTACTGCTCGAACAACTGCGTTGTGCTGTCCTGTCCAAGACCACCGATGACAACCTCAAGGTCTTCGACTTCGGGCAGTTCCTTGAACGAAATCGTGTCGAGGTCTGCGATGGCGGCAAGGACCTTGGATTTCCAGTTCACCAACAGGTCGTCCCAGTTGCCGAAATAGTGCCCGGCGCGTTCCATGAACTGGGGCACGCGGGCTTCGATGTCTTCGGGCGCGACGCCGATCGGCGAGAAATAGACATAGCCGTTCAGGATGCGGTAATCGACGCCATTGGCGGGCGGAACCAGCAGGTGACGGGTGTTGTACTGTCCCAGACACTTGGTGGCGTAATCCACCATGATCGTGTCGAAGGGCCGGAACGGGTTCGGCCAGTGCTGGCTGTTGCAAAACCAGAATTTGCCGTCTTCCTCTTCCCGGCGCGAGGCCTGAAAACGGGTGTAATAGGGGTAAAGGTCTTCCCACCCTTCGGCGCCTTGCGGCGTTTTCACATCGAATGCGCTTGGAAACATCGGCGTCTTGGCGTCCATTCGTTCAATTCCTCCCTGAAACGATTTTTTGTTTGTTACTTGCGGGTGCTGATCGGATTGGTGAGCGTGCCCACGATGCTCATCATGCCGGTGGCATAGGCCGTCTTGGGCTTGGTCTTTTTCTTTTGCGACCAGATGGTTTCGGGGCGGCTTTGCAGGGCCAGTAGGTTTTCCCCCGGCGGCAGGTCGGCATCGATGGCCCACTCGACATCTTGTGGGCATTTGTTCTGCTTTTCCAGCTGCTTGGCCAACATGGCGACGGCCATCACCTCGTCATCACTCAGGCTTGGCTGAGTGCGGCGGTCAGAACAGATGTCGCGTTCGACCGCTTCGCCCAAAGCGGCATCCCCGACCAGTTCGACGTGCTTGTCGGCAATTGTGCGATCAAGGATTTCTTCCAGCACCTTCTCAACGACAAAATTGTCCGGCGTGACCAGACCTGATACGACCAGTTCGCCCAGACCCCAGGATGAATCGATCACGATCCGGGTGCGGTCGCCTGTGCCCGGGTCCAGCGTCATCGCCACCCCGGCGGCCCTGGCGTTGACCATTTTCTGAACACCAACGCTCATCAATACATCGATATGCGGGATCTTGTTTTTCTCGCGGTACGCGACGGCACGGGTGGTGAACAGCGAGGCCCAGCAATCACGGACCTTTTCGACAACATCATCGCCACCCTGCACCCAAAGATAGGTATCCTGCTGCCCTGCGAATGACGCGTCTGGCAGATCTTCGGCGGTGGCCGAGGACCGCACGGCAACCGGCATGTCATCGCCCATTCCGGCATAGGCCGTGCGGATGGCCGCTTCGACTGTGGCGGGCAAATGATGCGACCGGATACGAATCTGGATGGCCTGTGCGGCGCGGTCGATCTGGTCAAGGTTGTCGGGATCAAGCCCGGTCATGTGCCGTTCGATTTCTGCACGCACACCGTGATGGTCGAGCATTGCCGCAAAGGCATCGGTGGTCACGGCAAAGCCCGGGGGGACAGCAACTCCGGCTTGAGTCATTTCGCCCAGAGAGGCGCATTTGCCGCCAACACGTGCAAAATCAGCCTGGCTGATCTGGTCGAAGGGCAAAGTGAAGTCGGTGCTCATGTGGTGGCCCCCAGCTTGACCTGAACCTTCAGCGGCACCCGGAACGAGATGTTGCGCAGGTATTCGATGTTGTCGCCGTCAGTCAGCGTCATGTTCGGAAAACGTGTGACCAGTTCACGCAGCATGATGCCGAATTCCATTTTTGCCAGTTGAAACCCGATGCAGAAATGGATGCCATAGCCGAATGTGAGGTGCGTGCGGGCGTTTTTACGATCAATATCAAGGCGTTCCCCATCCGCGAACACAGTCTTGTCGCGGTTGCCCGAGCCCATAATGACCAGAATGTTCGATCCTTCGGGGATATCCACGTCGCCGATCCTTGTGTCGACCTTGGCGCGGCGACGCCACGAAACGATTGAGGGCGCGAACCGCAGGATCTCTTCGGTGGCGCCGCGGATCTTGGTCGGGTCGGCGCACAGCGCATCCCAGGCGTCGCGGTTGTTCATCAGTTCGATCACGGCGTTGCCCATCAGGGTTGTCGTGGTTTCGTGCCCGGCGAACAGGACCGAATACATGACGCCGGCGATTTCTTCGTCGCTGATGTCGGCCCCTTCGGATTGGGCTTTCAGCAGGTCCGAGGGGAAATCATCACCGGGCGCGGCGCGACGCATGGCGACCAGGTTTCTGCAATAGGCCCAGTATTCGACCATCTTTTCTGCGTGCGGGATCTGGTCGTCGTCGTTCAGGTTGCCCCAGGTCAGCAAGGCGCGGCTAGCGGCCCAATCCTTGACCTGCGGCACGTCTTCGTCCGGGATGCCCATCAGGGTAAACAGCACGAGGGCGGGCACGGGAAACGCGACCTCGCGAAAGAAATCAAGCTCGCCCTTGTTGGCGATGGCGCTCAGGGCGTCGTCGACGATCTTTTCGATCTTAGGTTCGATGGCTTTGAAACGGCGCGGGCCGAAGGCGGTTTGCGCGATTTTGCGGATGCGGGTGTGTTCGGGGGGCATCCGGGCCGACAAGCCAGAGGTGAAACCGCCTTCGCTGATGATTTTCTTGGCAGCGGCGCCCAAGGGGCGGATCGGGGCCTGGGCGTTTTCGGACGAGAACGTGTGCCAGTCGTCATAGACAGATTTGATGTCGTCATAGCGGGTCACGATCCAGTAATCGGTGGGTTCGTGATAGAACACCGGACGTTCCTCGCGAAACATTTCCCACTGGGCGTGCGGTGCGTCCAGATTGAACGGGTCATACCCGTCGGGCCCGTGGACGGTGTCCAAAGCGTTCATCGTTACCTCCTCCAATGCCAAGGGTGTTGGCAGAGAATCACTCTACGCCGTAGCCTTTGGTTTTTCTTTGGCTCTTATTAAGTGTCTATGTTCACGGGAAAAAATTAAGACATCAGGCTTCGATACAGGCGGTGGATCGAAGCGTTCTCCTGCGGGTCACCAGATGTTTCGGTGAGTGAGATGAACTGGCGGTACTGCCGTGTGATGGCTTCGATCCGCCCCTGCGCATGGAAGATCCGCATGATTTCCGCGTTGGTGTCTTCGCTGGCCGGGTCCAGTGTCAGCGCCTGCTGCGCGTGCTCCAAAGCTTCGTCAAGCTGACCCTGGCTGCGCAGCACGAACGACATGTCGCGATACAGTTTCTGGGCCATTTCGCTCAGCCATCGGCGGCGTGGCAGGCACCAGTCTTCCAGTTCGGAATGGACGTATTCGACGGGGATATCTTCGAACAGGTCGCCGGTGTAAAGCTGTGCGCCTGCGCGATAAACTTTCAGCGCTTCGTCGTCCTGCCCCTGTTTGGCCAGAGACAATGCCCGGCGACAGGCCTGTTCAAAACTGGAAATATCGGTCCAGCTGCCAACCGGGGCGTTCAGCCGGTAGTACTCGCCTGACCGCAGCACGGTTTGCTTACCGCCCAGCGTCTTGCGGAGCATTGCCACCGCATGATGCAGGCGGGCTCGTTTGACGTTTTCGGATTTGCCTTCTGGCCACAAAAGCTCGCCTATCCGGTCGGCGTGTGCGCCCTTTTCGCCCGATTGCAGCAGATAGGCGAATAGGGTCCGGGTCTTGTTCGGCGCGCCGCCCGGCAAGTTCCAGTTCACCCGCTCGCGCCCGGATTTGTAGACACGCAACTGGCCGAAACAATAGATGTGCCAGGGGTCTTCGGCGGTGCGGGTGGCCTGTATGCGGCGTGGTTGGGCCAGCCATGCCGGTTGGGCACCACGGGCATATCCCCGGTCGGATTTCTCGAAGAATTCAAACCCTGCATAGTCCGGTACGGCGCGGCCCAGCAGAAAGGCCATCTGTTCATCGAGCGAGGCGCGGTTGGCCAGCTCTGGCGGCAACCAGAATGGGTTTTCATAGATACCTGACGGCGCAAGGAACTGTCTGTGTGCTGTGAGCGCGGCCTGCATCTGGTTTTCGATCAGAAGTTCGCGATTATACAGAGATACGAGCCCGGTGTCGTATGCGTCAGACAGTTGCGCTGTGATGTCTCCCCAACGTTCCAGCGCGCTGCCGCCATGGATCGCTTCGACCGCCCAGGACATATCGACAACCAGATTGACGGGATGTCCGGCGGTTTGAAGGAACAAACGCACCGCCTGAAGCACGCGCTGGGCGTCGAAGGGAAATACATCCAGTTCTGCCGCGCTAAGCGGGTGGCGCTCGGCAAAAGGCAGTGTGTCTAGCAACGTGGCCTCATCGGTAAAGAACACGGTTGGGCGGGCCGTCAGCAGTCCGGTCAGGGTATCGATCATGAATGTCGCGTCGGACATCTGCGCAAAAAGAGCGGCATTTGTCGCGGTGGTCTGAGGGGAAGGCGAACCGGATGACATTGAAATAAATGAGCTTTGTTTGTGGTTTTGGGTGTTCTGTCGAGATTGGAATGTCGCTTATCCTATCTGCGGCCAAAGAAAAAACAAAGAAATTGGCGGCCCGTCAGGTCAGGCGAGATTGGCACCAAGCCTAATGATCGGCCAGTTTTGCGAGAAGCCGCAACAGGTCTTGCTGTTCCTGCGCCGTCAACCTGGCTTTGCTGGGCGTGGTTCCGTCGAACACCAGCGTCTTGGCGGCGGACAACCGGGTTTCTCCTTCGTCTGTCAGCCCTAGTGCGAATGAGCGTCGATCTATCGGTTCCCGCCGCATCAGGCCGTTGCGGACCAACTGGTCGACCATATCGCCACAAGTGGATCGCGACAGATAGAGACTGTCCATCAGGCGCGACTGGATGATCCCGGGATTCAGCGCGACAAGGGCAAGAATAGAGAACTGCTGTGGCGAAAGCCCCAGATCTTTCATGCGTTTTTCGGCTTCCCCGGCATAGCGCGCATGGGCTTGTTTCAGCCGAAAGCCGATGAGATCGTTCAAGAAACCAAAGTCGACCTGTGCCATGGGTTCCTCATAAAAAATGGGCTCTGATTCAGTGCCACGCGACAGATTTGTTCGCAAGTCACCGTCCCGGTCAGGGCTGGCCTAATCTGGACACCGGGGCATTTACGAACCCCAAAGCGTGCCACCTGGTGGTATTTTTTCGGTTTGGTCTGGATTGCAGCCTTGGATGTGGCAATCTTGGCCGCAAGAGGAGACCAATAATGCCCAACGACCTGCGCCCGACCGGCGACCGGATGAACATCCTGTTCATCATGTATGATCAATTGCGCTATGATTACCTCAGTTGCGCCGGTCATCCGCATCTGCACACGCCGAATTTCGACCGGGTCGCGGCCAAGGGGGTGCGGTTTAGCAACACCTACGTCCAGTCGCCGATCTGCGGCGCGTCGCGGATGAGCTTTTATACCGGGCGCTATACCTCGTCGCATGGCGCGCAGTGGAACGGGTTTCCGTTGCGAGTGGGCGAGCACACGTTAGGGGACCATCTGCGCCGAGAAGGCATGAGCTGTTGGTTGCTGGGCAAGACCCATATGAAGGCCGATGCCGACGGGATGGCGCGTCTGGGGCTCAGCCCGGACAGCGTGATCGGTGCACGACAAGCCGAATGCGGATTTGATTCCTGGATCCGCGATGATGGGTTGTGGGGGTATGGACCGGACGGGTTCTATGACGAAAAACGCTCACCCTATAATGAATATCTGAAGTCCCAGGGGTACCCATCAGAGAACCCCTGGGCCGATTTCGCAAATGCCGGGATCGATGCGGATGGTGATATGGCCTCGGGGTGGATGTTTGAGAATGCCGATAAACCGGCAAACATCCGCGAGGAAGACAGCGAAACACCGTGGCTGACGCAAAAAACCATCGAATTCATCGAACAGGCGGACGATCCCTGGTGCGCGCATGTCAGTTTCATCAAGCCGCATTGGCCCTATATCGTGCCCGCGCCATATCACGATATGTATGGCCCCAATCATGTGCCGCAGCCCGTACGACATGCGGTTGAGCGCGAAGATCCGCAGCCGGTCTTCGGGGCTTATATGGAAAACAAGATCGCGCAGGCGTTCCAGCAGGAAGAGGTGCGCCAAAAGGTGATTCCGGCCTATATGGGGCTGATCAAGCAATGCGATGACCAGCTAGGTGTTTTGCTGGACTATCTTGAGTCCTCGGGGCGCATGGACAACACCATGATCGTCCTGACCTCGGATCACGGCGATTATCTGGGGGATCACTGGCTGGGTGAAAAGGACTTGTTTCACGAGCCCAGCGTTAAGATCCCCTTGATCATCTATGATCCCCGATCCGAGGCTGACACGACCCGGGGCACGACTTGTGACGCCTTGGTGGAATCGATCGATCTGGCTTCGACCTTTGTCGAGGCCGCAGGCGGCAAGGTGCCGGATCACATCCTCGAAGGCCGGTCCCTGATGCCCTGGCTGCGCGGTGAAACGCCCGATTGGCGGGACTATGTGATCAGCGAATACGACTATTCCGCGACGCCGCAGGCGGTGAAGTTGGGGATCGAGCCGCGTGATGCGCGGCTGTTCATGGTGTTCGACGGGCGGTTCAAATTGATGCATGCCGAAGGCGGGCTGCGCCCGATGTTGTTCGATCTGCAGGAAGACCCCAACGAATTCCACGATCTGGCCAAAGGCGATACTCATCAGGCAGAGATTGACCGGCTGTATGACTGCCTTGCGCAATGGGGCCGCCGATTGTCGCAGCGTGTCACGAAGTCCGAAGACGATATTCGGGCGATGCGGGGCCGGTCAGTGCGGCGAGGCATCCTGCCGTTCCTTGTCGATGGGTCCGAAGTTCCGGATGAATTGACCGAAAAATACCGTGGCCCTGCGCCCAAGACGTTTTTGGAGTCCTGATGCCCAACGCTGCCCTTGTCGATCAAAACACCCAGTTCCCAAAATCCGTGATCAAGCTTGCACCGGGGATCTGGAGCGCGGTCGGGTTTGCCGCGTCGAACGTGCATATGATCGAAGGGCGCGACAGCGCCACGATCATCGATACGACCGAAAGCACCCAGGCCGCCGAAAACATCCGGGCCGAATTTCGCAAGCTGACGGACAAACCGGTCGGACGGATCATCTATACCCACAGCCACCGCGATCATATCTCGGGCGCGACGGTGTTTGCGCCTGACGGTGGCGTGCCTGTTCTTGCCAGTGACAGGTTCAGTTCCGACCTTGTGGCGGTGGATCAAGGGGCGATTGCGCCGAACAAGGCTTTAGGGCGTCGCACGCAGGCGCAGTTCGCCATCGGGTTAAGCCCAGAGGACCGGATCAATCTGGGCTGCGGCCCGGGTGACCGCCCGATGCAGGGTTTGGGGGCCGGGCACATCCCGCCGAACAGGCTGATCGCATCCGATTGCGATATCGATCTGGATGGGGTGGCCGCACGACTGATCATGGCGCCTGGTGAAACCGAGGACCACATGCTGGTCTGGTTACCGGATCAGAAGGTGCTGTTTGGCGGCGACAACTGGTATCATGCGTTTCCGAACCTCTATGCCATTCGCGGTACGCCGTATCGTGATTTCGCAGCCTGGGCGGCAAGCCTTGGGCAGATGGCCGATATGGAGGCCGAGGTTCTGGCGCCGGGCCACACGTTGCCAGTGCAGGGGGCGGCCATGGTACGTGAGGTGCTGACGACAACCCGCGCGGCAATTTTGCACGTCATGACATTCACTGCCGATGCGATGGATCGGGGCCTGTCGATGGATGATATCGCTGCCACGATTTCTTTGCCCGAGGCGTTGGCCGATAAACCATGGCTGGGCGAATTTTATGGCAAGCTTAGCTGGTCAGCGCGTGCATTCGCGACCGGCACGCTTGGGTGGTACGACGGCAATCCCACCAATCTGGGTAGGTTGGGGGCCGTGGCGCGGGCCGAACATATGGCCAAGCTGGCTGGCGGTCAGGCGGCGTTGATGCGCGCGGCTGAGACAGCCGTGGATCTGCAATGGCGGCTGGAACTGTGTGATCATCTGATTGCGCTGGGCGAACCCGCCCAAGCCTTGAAGGCGGATACGATGATTGCGCTGGCGGATGTCGAAATCAATGCCACCGCGCGCAACACCTATCTGTGGGAGGCGCGTCGGCTCCAATCAGAAACAGGGGCGCGGGATGCGTGATCTTGCGGGGGCGGGGCCACAAAGCCGCTGTGCTGACTGACTGAGACTGAAGTGGGGGCGTTTTGCCCTTTGCCTGATTATCGAAACACCGTTGCGAACCGGAGAAAGTCCATGCGAGCAGCCATCACCGGCGCGGCCACCGGCATCGGGGCCATGACCGTTCAGAAACTGAAACAGCTCGGATACGAGGTCATCGCTTTTGACATCGCCGAGCCTGCAGGCGTTGATCAATGGATCAAGGTTGATATGTCTGATCCGGCGTCGATTGACGCAGCTGTCGCTCAGGTCTCTGGGCCGTTTGACTGCCTGATCAACAATGCCGGTCTGCCGCCCCGCGACGGGCTGGCGCACAAAGTACTGGCGGTCAACTTTCTTGGCCTTGTGCGTTTCACCAATGCGATGATCCCTATGATGGTCAAGGGCGGGGCGATCGTGAATACGGCGTCGCGCGCGGGCGTGGCGTGGCGCGAGAATATCAATCAGGTCAAAGCGCTGTTTGACGTCGAAACACCCGACGATCTGGACGCGTTCCTTACTGCGCAAGAGATCAACGATATCCGCGCTTATAACCTGTCGAAAGAAGCGGTTATCGCGTGGGGGATAGCCCAGACGCAGCGCCTGATCCCGCTGGAATTGCGGATGAATTCGGTCAGCCCGGCGGCGGTCAGTACCGGGATTCTGGATGATTTCGCTGCCGCGTTTGGCGACCGAATGGCCAGGAATGTCGCACGGGTCGGACGCCCCGGGTTGCCCGATGAAGTGGCCGATCTGATCGTGTTTCTGGCCTCGAAAGACAGCCATTGGATTCGTGGAAACGACCTGACGATTGACGGTGGCATGTCAGCCTTGGCCATGGCGGATCAGCTGGGATTGTAAGCGGCCTTTGCGCCTGAGCCCGCCTGTTTGTCATGCCGGTCGATATCGGCCTGGATCTGCGCCACTGTCTCGGTCAGGTCATCCAGGTACTTGTCGGCAAACTCCTCTGCCGACATGAACACCTTGGGCCAGAGCAGCGGCACGGCGCCCCAGATCTCATTATTGCGATAGAGCGGCAAAGCGATGGCAGACAGTTTGTCATGGACCACAGTCTTGGTGAAACGCTGGCCATATCCAAGGCGGCGCACCTGATCCAGATACAATTGCACATCGTCCCACGAGATGCCGAAAAAGCTGGCCTGATAGATCGGGTCAATCGTGTGGTCGTCAAACAGGGCGCGTACCTTTACGTCGTCCATTTCTCCAAGGCAGACCAGACCAGTGGCGGAATAGAAAAGGCCGACTTTGTGGTCGATCTGGGTTTGATACAGGCTGAACGGGCTGGCCGAGCGGGTCGATTCCACAATGCGCATCCAGTTGCTTTCCATCACGTGAATGTCGGATGGCCAGCCGATCCGGTTGGTCAACGCCAGCACATGTGGCAGCGCGATATCGGCAACCACTGCGACCCCGGGTGTCACCGGTTCGATAGAGATATCCGGCAGGTTGACGGTAACACGATAGAGTTTGTCCGCCAGCGAGCGCCGCACAAAGCGGCGTTTTTCCATCGTCGCCAGCAAGCGGCGCAGGGTGGATTTGGGCAGGCCGGTGGCCCGGTGGATGTCGGTCAGCGACATGGCGCTGTGCCGGGCCAGCGTTTCCAGCACCACAAGCCCGCGTTCCAGCGATCGGTTTTCTTTCAGCATGTCGGGATTGTGCCACCAGGTGGTCCATAGTCAAGCGCCCTGTGGTGAAGTTTGAGCTGAACCTGACAGTGGCAGATGCCGACGGTCGCGCCTGACCGTTGCATCGATTGGTCATCGGACGAGGGTGATGGTGAAAAAAATGTGCTCGCTATCGTAAAAAGATTGGTCACAGCGCGCGTCTCGGGCAATCCTGTTGGCAGGCCCGGGATCTGGACAGGGCTGGTTGCACATAGGTTACGAGGTTTGTCATGACTGGGATGCCGACGCGGGAACAGTTCGCCGCAATCGCCAGGGGGTATGATGACAACCCCTCGCGCTCACTGTCGTTACGGGCCGAGGCTTATACAAATCCGGCGTGGCACGATGTCGATCTGCAGCACATCATCGCCAGAACGTGGCAATGGGTATGCCATGTCGAAAAGCTGCGGGAGGCCGGATCATACGTGACCGTCGAAATTGCCGGGCAGCCCATTGTCATTGTGCGGGATCGCCAGGGTGTTCTGCGGGCGTTTTACAACGTCTGCAAGCATCGCGCCCACCAGTTGCTAAGTGGTGAGGGCAATACATCGCGGATCATGTGCCCGTATCACGCATGGGTTTATCAACTGGACGGGCAACTGGTGCGGGCGCCGCATACAGAAAATTTGGAAGGGTTCGAGCCGAATGACATCTGTCTTGACGCAGTGCAGGTCGAAGAGTTTTGCGGGTTTGTCTATGTGAACCTTGACCCGAATGCGGCCGCGCTGGTCGAAGTGTCGGGTGATCTGAACACCGAGATCGAGCATTGGGCCCCGGATATCGCGGACCTGACGTTTGCGCATCGTCTGACCTATGACATCAAGTCGAACTGGAAGAATGTCGTCGATAACTTCCTTGAGTGCTATCACTGCCCGACAGCGCATAAGGATTTCTGCACGCTGGTCGATATGGACACCTATAAGGTGACCACGCACGGGGTATACTCCAGCCACATGGCGGATGCTGGCAAAGGATCGAACAGCGCCTATGACGTGTCCAACGCGACCGTGAAAACCCACGCGGTTTGGTGGTTGTGGCCGACCACCTGCATTATGCGTTACCCGGGGCGGTCGTCGATCATCATCCTGAATGTCATTCCCGTCGGGCCGGACCGGACGCTGGAAACCTATGATTTCTTCCTTGAGGACACGACCCCGGACGAAGCGGAGCGTGAGTCGATCCGGTATCTGGACGAGGTTCTGCAGACCGAAGACATCGCCATTGTCGAAAGCGTACAGAAGGGCATGAGCACACCGGCCTTTGACTGTGGGCGTATCGTGAATGATCCGGGCGGCTCGGGCATGTCGGAACATGCGGTGCATCATTTTCACGGGCTGGTGCTGGATGCTTATGCCCGGGTTGGACGGTAATTGGGGGCCAGCCCCCAAACCCCCGGAGTATTTTCCAAGAGAAGAAACTGGGTCTGCGACAAGCGAGGTCGCGCAGCAATGAAGTCCGCAAGGCGGCCTTACAGTTTGGTCATCATGGGTGGGTCCGGCATAGGGCAGAGTGTGGTGGGCAACGCCGGGTCCCTGGTCGATCTGTTGCCACCTTTTGTTGATATTGCCGGTGGGGACGCGCGTGATGCATGCTGCGATGGATGGGGTCGGGAAAGCCGGGATCATAATCCGCCCGCCGATGCCGCGCATGTGTTTCGGTTTCCGGCTGTGACGAAGGAGTACGGCAATGATGCTTGAGAACAAGGTGGCGCTGGTCACTGGTGGGCGCGGCGGCATTGGTCGCGCGATAGTGGCCCGTTTCTTGCGCGAAGGCGCGACCGTGTATTCCGCCGATTTGTCCCAGGCCGGGTCTTTGGCGCGCCATGAGGAGGACGGCAGCCGGTTCGTGCGCATGGATGTCAGTGACGAGGCCGAGGTTGTCGCGGCGATGGATCGGGTTCGGGACGAGTGTGGCAAGCTGAACATCCTGGTAAACGCCGCTGGGATCGAGATTGAGAAAACCATCGAAGACACGACGCTGGAGGAGTGGAACAAGTCTTTTGCCGTCAACACCACGGGAACTTTCCTGACATCGAAATATGCCCTGCCGTTGTTGCGCAAGGCCGCAGGCTTGGGCACGTCGGCCAGCCTGATCAATTTCGGAAGCTACGACGGGTTTATCGCGGACCCCGGTCTGGCGGCCTATTGTGCAACCAAGGGTGCGGTGCATGCGTTGACGCGCGCGATGGCCTGCGATCATGGCCCCGAAGGCATCCGGGTGAACGCGATCTGCCCGGGGTATATTGATACACCGATGCTCCAGAGCTTCTTTGCGGGCGACGGATCGGGCGGCGGCGGCAAGAGCATTGATGACTTGCAGCAGGCTGTGCGCGACGTGCATCCGATGCGCACCTATGGCACGCCCGAGGATATCGCGAACCTTGTGAATTGGCTGGCCTCGGACGAGGCGCGCTATGCCAGCGGACAATTATGGGTTCTCGACGGCGGGCTTTCGGCGCAAGTTCAGCAGATGAAATTGTAAGGAAGCCGTCATGACCAACCAGAAATCTGTTATCATCACCTGTGCGCCAACGGGCGGCATCCATACCCCGACAATGTCAGAACACCTACCGATCACGCCCAACGAAATCGCGCAGGCCAGTATCGAGGCCGCCGAGGCCGGGGCGGCAATCATTCATTTGCACGCGCGCGACCCGGAAACCGGCAAGCCGGATCCATCGCCGGATCTGTTCATGGAGTTCATGCCAAGGATCAAGCAGGCGACCGACGCGGTCATGAATGTATCGACCGGCGGCGGACTGGGCATGACGCGCGAAGAACGCTTGCGGGCAGCGGTGCGGACCAGCCCGGAAATGGCCAGCATGAACATGGGGTCGATGAATTTTGGCACCTTCCCGATGAGGGACAAATACGACACCTGGAAGTTCGACTGGGAGCCGGAGTTTCTGGAAATGACCCGCGATTTCATCTTCCGCAACACGTTCTCGGACATCGAATATTGCATAAAGGAGTTGGGCCACGGCCACGGCACCCGGTTTGAATTTGAGTGCTATGACTTGGGGCACCTCTATAATCTGGCTTGGGTTCTTGATCAGGGGTGGATCGAGGGCCCGATCTTTGTTCAACTGGTATTTGGTATTCTGGGGGGCGCGGGGGCTGACCTGGACAACCTGATGCACATGCACAAGGTTGCCGACCGCCTGTTCGGCGACGGCTATGAATGGTCTGTGCTGGCTGCGGGGCGTCATCAGATGCCGTTTACCACGCAAAGTGCGTTGTTGGGCGGTAACGTGCGGGTCGGGCTGGAAGACAGCCTGTACATTGGACCGGGCAAAAAGGCCGTATCGAGCGCTGAGCAGGTGACCAAGATCCGCACGATTGTCGAAAGCCTTGGGCTTGAAATCGCGACCCCGGCCGAGGCGCGCACGCGGCTTGGACTGAAGGGTGGCGATCAGGTTGCGTTTTAGGAAGAGAACAGGATGACCAAGGAATTTGGAATACAAGTTAGTGTATCAGATGCCCGGAACATTCGAAGGGCAAACTGATGCGGCTGGCTGGAAAACGCGCATTCGTCACGGGTGGCAGTCAGGGCATTGGTCGCGCGATCGTCGATGCTTTTGCGCGCGAAGGGGCTGCGGTGACAGGCTGCGGGCGCGGAGAACGGCCCAAAGATCTGGCGGAGCATGTCACCTGGCACAGGTTGGATGTCAGCGATGCAAAAGCCGTCGAGGCGGTGGCACACATCGCCGGCGGGACCGACATTCTGGTCAACAACGCAGGCGTGCAGGTTGAAAAGAGCGTTGTGGAGTCGACCGATGACGATTGGGATCTGGTGATGAATGTGAACTGCAAAGGCGTGTTCAACATCTGCCGTGCCTTTATTCCGGCCATGCCGCAGGGTGCCTCAATCATCAACATTGGGTCGATTTCGGGGCAGGCGGCGGACCCCTCGATGGCGCTGTATAATGCGTCCAAGGCCTTTGTGCATGGGTTGACCCGGTCAATTGCGGTCGATCACGGACCCAAAGTGCGATGCAACGCCATTTGCCCGGGCTGGATCGATACCAATATGCTTGAAGCGGCGTTCGACCTGGCCGGCGATCCCAAAGCGGCACGCGCGGACGCGATTGCCCGACACCCGGTGCGCCGGTTCGGAAAGCCCCGGGACATCGCAGCCATGGCGGTTTGGCTGGCATCTGACGAGGCCGGTTTTGCGACTGGACAGTTGTTTACGGTCGATGGTGGCATGACGGCTGCGTCCCCGCTGAATCCGGGGTTGTTCTGATGGAATGTGCACACACAGCCTGCCTTGGCGGCGGGGTGATCGGGGCCAGTTGGACAGCCTTGTTTCTGGCCTCGGGGCGGTCAGTCGCGGTGTTCGATCCGTCCCCCGGTGTCGAACGGTCAGTGCGTGACTATGTCGAAATGGCCTGGCCGACGCTGACCGAGTTGGGGTTGACGCAGAATGGCACGCCCGATGCTGTAAGTTTTCACACCAGTGCAGCAGAGGCCGTTGCCGGGGCCGGTTTTGTGCAGGAAAACGTGCCGGAACGCCTTGCCATCAAGCACGCCACTTTTGCTGAAATAGAACCGGTTCTGGAGTCCGGGGCGATTGTGGCAAGCTCGGCCTCGGGGCTGACGCTGGGCCAGATGCAGGGCGGCTGGCAAGACCCGGCGCAGTTCGTGCTGGGCCACCCGTTCAACCCGCCACATCTGATCCCACTGGTTGAGGTGATGGGCAACGACAGGACCGCCGATGGCGTCGTAGAAGGTGCAGAGCGGTTCTATGACACGGTCGGCAAGGTTACGATCCGGGTCAACAAGGAAGTCGCCGGACATGTCGCGAACCGCTTGCAGGCGGCACTTTGGCGCGAGGCGATCAGCCTTGTCGTGGACGGTGTGGCCAGTGTTGAAGACGTGGACAAGGCGGTCTGGGCCGGTCCCGGTCTGCGCTGGGCGGCGATGGGGCCGACGATGCTGTTCAATCTGGGCGCAGGCGATGGCGGGCTGGAAGCCTTTTGTGACCATTTCACCGACACGTTCAATGGCTGGTGGGATGATCTGGGGCAGGTGTATTTGAACGATGATATCACCCGAACCTTAATCGAAGGCGTCGGCGAGGAAGCCCGGGGTCAAACACCGGCGGAACTGTCAGCAAAGCGGGATGCCCTGATCACCGCCATGCAAAAGGCCACCGCCGGGCTGCGGTGATCAGCTGCGCTTGCGCTGGGCATCCCGGATTAGGGCGGTCAGTCGATAGAACCCGTGCGCCATCTTGGTGAACGGTGTCAGCAGGAAGAACGCCAGCACTGCTCCCAGATGCAAAGCCAGCATCAGCGGCATCAGGGCGGTGCTGCCCAGCAGGTACAACACCAGACCGCTAAGGCCGACGAAACCCAGCAACAGGATAAACCCGATCTCTCCACCCCAGGCGTGGACGTCGCCAAGATCGGGGTCGGATTTCAATTTCAGCGCGACCATTCCGGCGCAGCCCACCGTCAGCAACAGACCGCCGGAAATACCCAGCAGCTTGGGCAGCGACCAAAGCGGGTAAGGGGCTGGCATATCGAAGCCATAGTGCATCACGGTGCCAGCACTGGTCGCGGCAAAGCACAGCAGAAACCCATACATGATGGCCTGATGCACATGGCGGCGGCCGTGGGTGAACCGGTCTTCATCCTCGAAATTGCAGCCTTCTCCATGCCCGGCAGCAAGGTCTTTCATCTTGGCAGCCATGCTGAGCGCGGCCATGATATCGCCAAGGCGCACAGTCTGGCCATCGACGGTCGCCCAATAACGGCGCAGGCCGACCACAAGGCTGATCAGCGGCAGCAGGAACGCAGGCAAAAATATCGCGACCATTGCGTTGTGCGAAAGGGCAGCATAGAACCCGTCGCCCCCCGCAGACCCAATGGAGCGGATCGCCCACAGCAGCAAGGCAAAGCCGATAACCAGCGCCAGTGCAATAGCGCCGCCATGGGTGTGGAACCGGCGGGCCAGCGGTTGCGGCCATGCAAAGCTTTCCCAACTGTCGCGGCGCACCTCGGCCAACGCCTTGGGCAGGTTCAGATCGAACTCATGCGGGGCGGTATATTGGCAGGCATAGTAACAGCCCCGGCAGTTGTGACACAGGTTGGCCAGTTGGGTCAGGTCCCCATCCGAAAAGGCCCGGCCTGCGTGCATCGACGGAAACACCGAACAATAGCCTTCGCAATACCGGCAAGCGTTGCAGATTTCGGCCTGACGGCGGGCTTCCTGAAGCAGATCAATTTGCATAAGCGGCGGCCTCCCGGCCTGCGATGCGTCCGAAGACGGTGCCGATGGTCATCCCGAACCCGGCAAGATACCCCTGACCAAGGATCGATCCGGCCATGGTTTCGCCCGCAGCCCAGAGGTTCTTGATGGGTCCTGAGGGTGTGGAACACTGGGCGTTTTCGTCAACCTTCAGCCCGAGATAGGTAAAGGTCACGCCGGTGCGCAGCGAATAGCCATAAAATGGCGGTTCGGTGATTGGGCGGGCCCAGTTGGTTTTGGCCGGGGTAAGGCCGGTTGTGGTGACCCCGTCCAGTTCGGTGGGGTGGAACTTTGAGGTGTCGCCGCAAGCCGCATTGAACGTATCGACCGTGGTGCGCAGCTTGTCTGCAGGCAGGCCCATTTCCGCGGCCAACCCCTCCAAAGTGTCAGACTTCAGGGGCGGAAAGACTGAGGGCATGAACAAGTCCAGTGATTTGGCGTCGATAATGACATATCCGACCTGATCAGGTTGCCCGGCGACCAGTCGGCCCCAGATCGCATAGCGTTTGGGCCAGACATCTTCGCCTTCGTCATAGAACCGTTCGGCATTTTTGTTGACGACGATCGAAAACGGCACGCAATCCAACCGCGTGACGATGCCGCCGTCGAACTTCGGTGCGCGCCCGTCGATGGCCACTGCGTGGCATTGGGTTGGATCTCCGACGCTGTCGACGTCCTGATCCAGCAGATCAGCCAATACGACGCCGCGATTATAGGGCGTGCCGCGGATCAGGAAGTTTTGCGCCGCTGGCCCCCAGGCGCGGGTCAGCCAATCGGTATCGGCCTGAAACCCGCCCGAGGCGACGATGACTGACTTTGCCGTGACCCGATGGTCGGCCCTGTCATGGGTGTAATCGATCCAATCGATGTGGTTGTCGTTCAGTTCAAGATGCGTGACATGCGCCTCATACAAAACATCGACGCCCAGCTTTTGAGCCGTCCGATAATAGGCGTTCACAAGGGATTTTCCGCCCCCCATGAAGAATGCATTGGTGCGGGCCAGCGACAGGGTGCCGGACAGGGATGGCTGGAAATGTACACCGTGGTCCTGCATCCAGGGCAGGCACTCTTCCGAACTGCGGATGGCAAGGCGGGCCAGATGTTCATCGGTTTTGCCGCCGGTGACTTTCATAAGGTCGGCCAGGTATTCGTCTTCGCTGTAATCCTCGACCAGCGGGCCCAGAGGCCCGGAATGCATGCAGCGAAAGTTGCGGGTATGGCGGGAATTTCCACCCCGATAGGGTTTCGGAGCGGTTTCCAGAATGAGCACGCTGGCACCCGTTTCCGCCGCTGTCATGGCCGCACACAGGGCCGCGTTGCCGCCGCCGATGATGGCCACATCATACGAGGTGGCCAAGGATGTCGCATCGTTCATGGCGCGTCCTCAGGTTTCGTCGGGGGGAAATGCGGTGCTGCGCAGAGATCGGATCCGCACCCGCTGCGAAGCTTCGATATGCGCGCCCATCTGATGCTCGGCCTCGCGACCGTCGCGGTTTTGCAGGGCATCAAGAATGGCGTTGTGTTCCTGCACGGCGTTGTCGAACCGGTCGGTTTCGGCCAGCGTGGTTGGGCCGAGGATCATCAGCGCCTTTTGCAGACCGCTCATGGATTTGCGCAGGAATCGATTCTTGGCGGCGTCCAGCAATGCCGCGTGGAACACCCGGTTCAGGCGAAAGGCCTCTTCCGGCGTTTCGGCGGCGGCTAGGTCCCGGTTGATCGCAACAAGTTCGGCGATTTCAATATCCGAAGCGGCGCGGGCGGCCAAACGGGCGGCTGTACCTTCCAGAACGGCTCGCATTTCGTACAGTTCCATCACCTCGGCATAATCAAGACGGCGGATCGTGGCGCCCTGACGCGGCACGTGGATCACCAGCCCGTCGGCTTCCAGTTGGCGAATCGCCTCGCGCACTGGGGTGCGGCTGACGCCCAACCGTTCGGCCAGTTCGGTTTCACGCAGCCGGTCACCGGGCAGCAGCTTGCCATCACGGATTTCACCCAGAAGGGTTTCGTATGCTGCATTTCCGTGCAGTCCGTCGGGTGGAACAGCGTCTTCCATAATGGGGCTGGCGATCCTTGCTTGCGTTATTGTGTCCGGATGTATACAGATGGATACAAATAGTCAACACGTCAGTTCCGGGATGAAATTCATGCAGATCCGGCCTTCCAAACCCACAATCGTGACGTTTTGCACCGCAGCCGCCGGGGCAGGGCTGTTTTGGCTGTTGGGCTTGCCGTTGCCGTTTCTGTTTGGCCCGATGGCATTCTGTCTGCTGGTCGCTCTGGGTGGGGGCAAGCTGAGCAGTTTCGGGCAGGTCTCGGTCGCGGCGCGAACGATCCTTGGGGTTGCAGTGGGCACGTCGATCACGCCCGAAGTGCTGGGGCAATTGCCACAGATGGCAGGATCGGTGGCGCTGATGCCGCTGTATGTGATCCTGATTGGCATTGTGGGCGTTCCGTTTTTCTACAAGGTCTGCGGGTTTGATCTGGTCACATCCTATTACGCAGCGATGCCTGGCGGTTTGCAGGATATGATCATTTTCGGGCAGGAGGCCGGGGGCAATCCGCGAATCCTGTCACTGGTCCATGCCACCCGTGTGCTTGTGATCGTGATCGTGGCGCCGTTTGTGCTGACCTATCTGTACGGTGCGGCGCTGACCAATCCGATTGGGCAACCGGCGTCAGACATTCCATTGCATGAACTTGCGCTGATGGTGGTTGCGGCCATTGTCGGTTGGAAAGGTGGCGAACGGATCGGTCTGTTTGGTGCGTCGATCCTTGGGCCGATGATCGTGGCCGCCGCGATGACACTGGGCGGGCTGATCCACACGCGCCCGCCTGCCGAAGCGATCCTGACGGCGCAGTTCTTCATCGGCAGCAGCATCGGCGTGCATTATGTCGGTGTCACCCTGCGCGAACTGCGGCAGGTTGTGGTGTCGGGGCTGGCCTTCATGCTGGTGCTGGCTGTTCTGGCTGCGATGTTTGCGCAACTGGTCACGGCGTTGGGGCTTGCCCAACCTGTCGAAGCGTTCCTGGCGTTCGCGCCCGGCGGTCAGGCCGAGATGACGGTTCTGGCCATTGTCGCTGGGGCCGATCTGGGATTTGTGATTGCGCACCATCTGGTCCGGATCGTGTTGGTGATCACCGGTGCCCCGGTGATCGCCCGGTTTATGCGCCCCAGACCTGAGGATTGATCATGTGGATCGGCGCGCCGTCTGCATAGGCGTTGATCTGGTCGAAGATGTCCGCGAATTGAAGGTCGAATTCGTCTTCGGTGACAAAGCCGATGTGGGGCGTTGCGATCAGGTTGGGATGGCTGAGCAGAGGGTCGGTGGGATCGGTCAGCGGCTCGCTGTCAAACACATCAATCGCGGCTTTGCCGGGGCGTCCGGCATTCAATGCGTTCAGCAATGCGCCTGATTCTATCAGGCCAGCACGCGAGGTGTTTACGAATACCGCGCCGGGCTGCATGGCAGCCAGATCAGTGGTGGTGATGATCCCGCGCGTTTCCGGTTTCAGGCGCACGTGGACTGAGACCGCATCGCTTTGGGCAAAAAACGCCGCGCGATCCGGTGCGAGGGTCATCCCGTCAGCCTGCGCGCGGGCCCGGCCTTGTTCTGACGACCACCAGACGACGTCCATTCCAAAAGCATCCGCGTATCCGGCCACGGTTTTGGCGATGCGGCCATAGCCATAGAGGCCCAGTCGACGACCCCGCAGGGTCTTGCCAACCCCGGCTTGCCAGCGCCCTGCCTTGACCGAGGCCATCTGGGTAGGCAAATCGCGCAGGCCCATCATGATCAGCGCCCAGGTCAGTTCGGCGGCGGCATAGGAGGGCGTTCCGGAATGCATGTTGGAACTGAGCAGGATGCTATTGTCGGTGCAGGCGGGCACATCGACATGCGGATAGACGCTGCGCTGACTGATCAGTCTCAGGTTGGGCAGCCGGTCGAGCAAATCGCGGGTTACTTTGGTGCGCTCGCGAAACAAAACCAACGCCTCTGCATCCGACAGGCGGTTTGCAAGTTGGTCGATGTTGTCGACATGGTCCGTCCAGACCGTCACGTCATGATCTGCAAGCTTGGTGAAGCAAGGCAGGCCGCGCAGCGTGTCGAACCAGTCATCCAGAATATGGACCTTCATCGGCTTTCAACTCTGACGTCCGGGCGCGGCTGGCGCGGGGTCGGGACAAACACATCTTCCTGAAGCGCGCTCAAAGCTGACAGGATGCGCCGGCGTTGTGCCAGAAGGTGATTGAACTGGGCATCACATCCGGCGATCGGGGTGGGGTAACCAGATATCTCGTCCTGCAGGATTTTTCGTGCAAGGCGAAGTTCGGAATGGGCGATGGTCAGGCAGTCATCATAAGAGTCGGTCATGGCGTTTCCCTTATTGTATGCCGTAGTATACAATTGTGATCTTACCTCTGTCAAACACCGAACACCGCCGCCTTGCCCTAATGCGACAGCAGCACGGGGATCGGGGTATCTTTCATCACGCGGGCGGTGACGCCGCCCAGAAAGTCTTCGCGAAACTTGGAATGCTCATAGGCCCCCATCACCAGCAGGCAGGGGTTCTGATCGCGGCAATAAGCCAGCAGAGCGCGGGCGATGCCCGGGTCGGCAGGGATCTGTTCATGCGTCGCAGAGACGCCATGCCGGGTCAGATGTACCATCAGGTTGGTCACCGGGCGCGGTGTGGTCTCATCCCCGATGGTCAGCACAGTGACCCGGCCCTGATCTTCAAGCAGGCCAAGGCTGTCAGACAGCGCCCGAGCGGCGGCCCTGCTGCCATCCCAGGCAATCACGGCGTGGCTTTGGCTGGCTGCGGTGTCGTGGGTGCGGGGAACCAGCAGAACCGGACGGCCACTTAACAACGCGATGCGGTCGGGATGCACGATGACGTGTTCATTGACGCCTTCGGACTGATCCTGCCCGACAACAAGCAGGTCAAAATTTCGGGCGGTTTCGGACAGGACTGCGTCGACGCGCCCGGCTGTGCGGCGGAAATGCAACCGATCGCCCAGATCAAGCGTTCTGCGCAACGTTTCAAACCGGGCTTCGATGCCGCTGAGGATATCGGCATTGGCCTGTGCGATGATTTCGCGGGCCTTTTCGGGGACCCACGCAGCCCGGCTGTTGATGACCTCGTGGGTCGAATGCGCCAGCAGCGCCGTGACATGCGCGCGATCACCCGCCAGCGAGGTCGCGTACTTCAGGGCGGTTGCAGCGCTTTCGGTTCCGTTGAATGCAACAAGGATATTACGGACGCTCATGATGACATCTCCTATCCTGCCCAGACCGTTGCGGGAACATAGACATGCCCGTCGGCCAGTTTACGCGCGGTGCGGACCAGCCCCGCCGCGTTCAGGGTAAACCCATCTTCGGTGGCATAGTCGACCAGCACGTCGATCGTGCCCGAGGCGTGTTCCAGAACCACATTGGCCGGGTTTTCGGTGGGGCGCGACAGCAAGCCATCGGCCACGCTGCCGGGCGTCAGGGCGCAGGAGGCAAGACACTGCGCGCCGGTGACCGCCATCGAGGGGTGGGTTTTCCATGGCATGAAATACCGCGCTGAAATCGTCCCGCCGTTTTGCGCGGGGGCCAGCAGGCCGAATTTGGGTGTCACTGATTTGGAAACATCGCCCATCCCCATCAACAGACCCGCCTCTTGCCGGACGGCTTCCATCTTGTCGAAAAAGGCGCGGTTGGCATCGAGGTCTTCGGCGCTTTCATACCCGGTCAGCCCGAAATCTGTCGCGCGGGCGATCACGACGGGCATGGCCACGTCCATGCAGGTCAGCTCAACCCCCTGCACGGTGTCGCGCAGGTTGCCGGTGGGCAGGAAGGCTCCTGTTGATGATCCCACAACCCCCATAAAGCTAAGCTGGACCGGCGCGGCGGTTCCGGGGGCGCCTGCGATGGCAGTGTCACCTTCATAGGTCAGCTGTCCGCCCGGGGTCTGAACCTTGGCTATGACGCGTGCGCCGGTGTTCACAGCGCGGATGCGAATTTCTGTCACGTCGCCCTGCGGGGCGATCAGGCCCAATTCGATGGCCGCCGGGCCAACGCCTGACAGGATGTTGCCACAGGTCGGTTTGAAATCGACAAGCTGATCTTCGACCGAGACCTGGGCGAAGAAATAGTCGATGTCGCACCAATCATCCATGCTTTCAGACAGCATCGCGACCTTGGTCGTGACCGCAGCGCCGCCGCCGATCCCGTCGATGTTCAGCGGATGGCCCGAGCCTACTGCCGCGATCAGGACGTGTGACAGGGTTTCAAGATTCTCAGGCAGATCCTCGCGCCGGAAGTATGGCCCGCGCGAAGTGCCGCCGCGCATGAAGATGTACGGAATGGCGGTTTGGGTCATGTCAGATCCTGTTGGATGGCGGACGGGTCGTTGAGAATTTGTTTGGGTATCATTTCAGCGGCCACGGAAGATCCACAGCGCCCTGCAACAGGCCCGGTGGGAAGTCGCGGTTCAGGGCACCTGCCATCAGGCACATGAAGGCGATACCACAGGCCGTCAGCAGCAGGGACATGCCCCAGCTAGACCCGGCGCGCACCCGGAAGAAGGCAATCAGGAAGCCGACCAGTGCAAGGATGAACCCGACGACCCATGTGGCCGCGATGAGCCCTCCGAACCAGGCCAGTGTGCTCCACAGCCCATAGGGCGCATCGGCGTCTTCGCCCGAGACTTCTTTGTCGGCAAATATGCTGTCGCCCTCGGGGCGGCGCATCATCTGAACCAGAAGGATCATGCAGCAGGCCAGAGCAAAGCCCCCGATGATCAACGGAATGATCTTGTCGGTCATGTTATAGTCGGGGATCATGCTGGCGTTGATCAGTGCAAAGGTCAGGTACCCTGCGATGACCAGCAGGAACACCACAGGCGCGCGCTTGCTGCCGGACTGAACTTCGCCCTCGGCCATGATGGTTTTGGCCTGACGAATGCCCAGAACAACCGAGACGACGGTGATGATGATCAGGACGATCACGATGGGCGAGAACACGTAATCCATGCCCTCTTCAAAGCTTTTGCGAAAGCGGAACGACGCGATCTGGAACGCTTGGTTGGTGAATTTCTCGACGGGGTTGGACAGCACGAACCCGATCAGGAAGGCCGGGCGCGACCAGTCGAAGCGACGCAGGAAGATGCCGATCAGGCCGATGGTGAACAAGGCCAGCAGGTCTTCGAAGTTCTGGCCCGACTGAAAGGCGGCAAAGCTGATCAGCATGAACAGGAACGGCGCAAGATACGTGAAGCGGATCGTGGTCAGTTTGGCGATGCCGCCTGACGCCGCGATGCACAGAACCGTGCCGACAACGTTGGCCAGCGCCAGCAGCCAGACGATCGAATACGTGATGTCGAGGTTGTTCTTGAGCATGCCGGGGCCGACTTCGATGTCGCCCGAGCCCAGCAGGGCTACAGCCCCGATAAAGATCGCCATCGAGCCCGAACCGGGGATACCGAACAAGAGGGTGGGGACCAGCCCGCCGCCTTCTTTGGCGTTGTTTGAGCTTTCCGGGCCGATCACGCCGCGCACTTCGCCTTTGCCGAAGTTGGATTTGTCCTTGGTGGTTTGCACCGCATGGCCATAGGCGATCCAGTCGACGACCGACCCGCCAAGTCCGGGGATCACGCCGACGACGACGCCGATGATGGAACACCGGACTGATAGCCAGATATTGGCAGCCCAGTCTTTAACGCCGTCCAGCCAGCCCGCCCCAAGGCTTGCACCTTTGGCGATGGACCGGTCCTGACGCAGCAGCGACACGATTTCGGGAATGGCAAAGACGCCAAGGCCCACGATGACCAATTTCAGGCCGTCCGTGAGATAGGGAATGTCATAGCTGGCCATCCGCAGCGATCCGCCCGCGTCGGCCTCGCCGATGGTGCCGATCATGATGCCAAGCCCGGCGGCAGCCAGTCCTTTCAATGGGATGCGTCCGGCCAGAACCGCGACCATGCTGAGGCCAAGGACGGTGATCATCAGCATTTCGGGCAGGCCGAAGGCCAACACGATGGGGCGCGCCACAAGGATAAAGACCGTCAGAAAGCTGGCTCCGACGAGCCCGCCGAACAGCGAAGACGCAAAGGCTGCTGACAGCGCCCTTGCGGCCTGTCCCTTTTTGGCCATCGGGAATCCGTCCAGCACAGTGGCCTGAGAGGCCGAGGAGCCGGGTATGCCCATCAGGACAGATGCGAAGGTGTCAGACGTCGGGACGACCGCGACCATGCCGATCATCAGCGCCAGACCCAAGATCGGGTCCATGCCGAACATGAAAGGCAGCAACAGTGACAGCCCGGCGATGCCGCCAAGGCCGGGAAATACGCCAACAGCCAGGCCCATCACCACCCCAAGCACCAGATAACCAAGCACAATAGGTTGCAGGATCAGAGCCCACGCATCAGCGAGCGCGGGAAGGGCTGTGGCGAAAGCCTCCATCGGAGCCGCCTTTCTTTGCAGATGTCATTTGTAAAAATGGGCGGGCGGCCCAAGGTCGCCCGCCAAGTGAAGAGTGCTTACTTAAGCTCAACTCCGTAAGCATCCTTAAGCCAGCCAATCACATAGGCTTTGGCTTCGGCGGGCACTTGTGTGGCAGTGCCCAGAGCAGCTTTTGCGCCGTCACCGGTAAAGACCGAATACTTGCCGACGCGCTTGGACGAGATTTCCGCGAAATCGGCGCGGGCCACCACGTCTTCGAAGGCCTTGGTATAGGTATCGATCACGTCCTGCGGGGTTCCTGCAGGCAGGAAGGCCAGTTTCTGAACCGGGAAGCCAGCCACAAAGAAGGCTTTCCATGCGTCCCATGCTTCGCCGCTGGTTTCGCAGCCATCGGTGGCTTCGCAGACTTCCTTGAAGGTCGCGATGTCCGGGAATGTCGGGTCGCGCACGATGTTGCCGTCCGCATCCAGCGAGCCCCAGGTCATCATCGGAACTGCGTTACCGGCAGCAACCATCTCGGCCGACCCTTTCAGGTAACCTGACGAGGTCTGATAATCGATCGTGGCTTCGCCGCGTTCGAACATCAGACGACCATCGCCACGGCCCTTGATGCCAAAGACGGGTTCGACGTTCATGCCCAGCATCTGCCACGCCAGCAGCGGGACCAGATCAAGACGGGTCGCGCCCTGCGAGCCATAGATGAAATCAACGTCTTTCAGCGCATTGGCCGACCCATCGAACTTGGCGCCGTCTTCGGCGTTCAGATAGGCCACACCGCCGGTGCCCGATGCCATGACCGGGTTCCAGTCATTGTATTCATAGCGGACGCGTGGATCACCCAGAAGGTAGGGGAACTGAGTCGAGCCGGACGATCCGAACAACAGCGTGCCGTCATCGTGTGTCTCGTTCTGGAACCAGTTGGCGCCTTTGGTCGATCCGGCACCCGGCATGAACTTGACGACAACGGTCGGTGTGCCCGGCAGCGCTTCGCTGAGCAGCGGGGCAAAGAAGTTCGCCCATTTGGCCGATCCACCGGTTTCCGAGAACGGGATGACCCATTCGATGGTTTTACCCGTAAAATCGACTTCGGCGGCAGCAGGTGCTGCGAATCCTGCGGCGGCAATCAGCCCCACGACGGCACGACGAGTGAAGTTGGACATGGTCATTGGTTCCTCCCTATAGACCGTACAGCTACGACCGCGCCTCCAGCGCCGCCGATGCTGCTTATTTAATTCGGGGATTGATTCCCCTCCCGATGTCGCGATCATGACGGGCCAACCTTGCGCCAACCTTGCGCCAACCGTGCAGGAGCCAAATTGCGGATTGCAATCGTCGAAGATAACGAGACTCTGGCCAATGCTATAGCATATCGCTTGCGCGATCGCGGGCATGCTGCTGACGTGCTGCATGATGGCGATGATGCAGATGCATTTCTGGCGCGTGACGGGGCGGATCTGGTGGTGCTGGATATCAACCTGCCGGGGCAGTCTGGCCTGACCATTCTGCAAGCCATGCGGGCGCGGGGCGACGGTACCCCGGTGATCTTGCTGACGGCACGGTCCGAAACCAGTGACCGGGTGGCGGGGCTGGATATGGGGGCTGATGACTATCTGGTAAAACCGTTCGAGATGGACGAGCTTGAGGCCCGCATCCGGGCGCTGTCGCGGCGAAAGAACCTGGATTACGGCGCTCGTGAGGCCATCGGCGCGTTGGAGTTTGACAGGACCACACGGCAGCTTCTGGCGGGCAGCACGGCGCTGGACATACCCCGGCGCGAACTCGCGGTTCTGGAGTGTCTGCTTGAACGTCGTGGTCGGATCGTATCCAAAGCGCATCTCACCGACCATGTCTATGGGGTTGGCGCCGATGTCGATGACACGGCAATCGAACCGCATGTCTCTCGATTGCGCAAACGCCTTTCGGACCATGGTGTGGCGATCAAAACGGCGCGCGGGCTGGGATATATGCTTGAGGTGCAGACCTGATGCAGTCGGCGTCGCTGCGGTTACGATTGTTCGTCCTGATTTTGTCGCCGCTGGTCCTGATGGCGATGTTGCTGGGATACTGGCGATATTCGGTCGCTCAGAACACCGCCGAAAACCTGTTTGACCGTAGCCTGCTGGCGGCCGCTTTGGCGATTTCACGCGACGTTGCGATTTCCAGTGGCGATGCGCTGTTGCCGTCGACAAGCGACCTGATCCGCGATGCCTCGGGTGGCGCTGTGTTTTATCATGTGACCGGGCCGGGCGGAATTTATGTGACGGGATACGCTTATCCACCCGCCGTTGTTCGCGACAAAAACGCCAACCTCTACGCGCCACATCTGTACGAAGCCATCTATCGTGGCGATGCGGTCCGGGTGCTGCAGGTGACCGAACGCGTGACCATTGGCAACCTGACTGGCGACACAACCGTGACAGCGTGGCAGAGGCTTTCCGACCGTGACGCATTTGCCGCCCAACTTGCGGTGCGGGCGGCTGGCCTAATCGGGGCCTTGCTTGCCACGTTGGCATTGGTGGTCTGGTTCGGGGTTGCGCTGGGCCTGCGCCCATTGATCGACCTGCAGGACGCTATTTCGATCCGGTCGCCAGATGATCTGAGCCGGATCCGACGTCCGGTACCGGATGAGGTTCAGGGGATTGTAAAAACCCTTAACCAATTGTTTGGGCAACTTGAAACAAGCCGGGATGCGCAACAGGTCTTTATCTCGGACGCGGCGCATCAATTGCGCAATCCCGCTGCCGCCGTGCAGGCCATGGCCGAGGCGCTGCGTGATGCCAAAACAGATCAGGATCGCAATCAGCGCATCGGCGAACTGATCACAGCGGCGCGCAATTCGGCGCGGGTGGCAAACCAGCTTTTGTCGCTGGATCGGCTTCAGCAGCCTGGGCCAAATGCAGCGCCTGAGGTGTTTGATTTGAACGTAGTCCTTCATCACGTCTGTTCTGAAGCTGGTCCTGTGGTTTTGTCACAGGGGTTGGAATTTGAGCTCTGCGCTCCGGATCACCCGGTTCAAGTGTCGGGTGACCAGGTGTTTGTGGCCGAGGCCGTTAAGAACCTGATTGACAACGCCATGAAGCATGGCGGAGCAACGCTGTCTTCGATTTGGGTTCAGTTGGAAGTGACCGGGACAACCGCAGAAATCACAGTGCGCGATGACGGGCAGGGGCTGCGCCCAGATCAAAGCGATGCGGCCTTCAGTCGGTTTTCGCAAGTCGAACCGTCCGACGGCAGTGGCCTTGGGCTTGCGATCGCGCGCACCGTCGCAGAACGTCACGGCGGATCGCTTGTGATCAACACTGTGGACAAGGGCGCAAGTCTGACGCTGACCTTGCCCTATTCGCCATGATGAACGGTTGCACAGGGCACCTGCAGATTGCGGTGGCGAAATGCTGGCATATAGTCGAACGCAAGATACACGCCGCCGGAGGCTTGCCCCAACCACTTTCGGCTGAATAACAAACTGGAGAGACCAATGGCTTTGACCCTGCAACAGATGATGGAAGCCGCTAATGCGGCCGTCACTCGGATCGATGGCGCGAAAGCGCGTGAAATGGTGGACAACGGCGCGCTGCTGCTGGACATCCGGGACGCCCCCGAACTGCAGGCTGCTGGCCGCGCCGCGCAATCACATCATATTTCGCGGGGCATGCTTGAGTTTCGCGCCGATCCGACCACGCAGTTTTATGATCCACAGTTAAAGTTCGACCGCCCCATCGTCGTGCATTGCGCCTCGGGCGGACGGGCCGCGCTGGCAGGTAAGCTGCTCAAGGACATGGGCTATGCTGCAGTCTATAACGTTGGCGGCCTGCAGGATTGGAAGAACGCCGGTGGCAGCATGATTGAACCGGTCGATCCGGGTATGTGATCAGGCGTTTAGAAACGCCCTGACCGACAATTCGAATTCGCGGGGTTTCTCGGCGTGCAGCCAGTGCCCGGCGCCCGGGATCTTGGCAAACCGCGCTTTGGGAAACAGGGCGCGGATCAGGTTGCGGTGTTCCGACAGGACATAATCCGAGTCCGCGCCGGTCAGAAACAGCGTTGGTCCATCCCATGATCCGTGTGTGTCGGGGAAACCGATGATCTTGTCCATTTCTGCGGCCAACGCATCCAGATTCAGCCGCCAACGCTGCCGCGCAATATCCAGCGACTGGGTGAAAAAGCTTTGCAACATCCGGTCGACATCCTGTTCGGCCAGTTGTGCCTCGGCCTCGGACCGGCGCGTGACGCCGGTCAGATCCACGGCCTTCATCTTGTCGATATTGTCCTGCTGAGTATGTGCGTATGCCACGGGCGCAATGTCAGCGACCACCAGTCGGCGTATCTTGTCACCATGCTTCAGTGCCAGAACCATGGCCGCTTTGCCGCCCATGGAATGTCCGACCACATCTGCGGTGCCGCCCATGCTATCAATGACTTCGGCCAGATCATCAGCCAGTTCCGGGTAACTGTGTGTGTCCTGCCAGGGGCTCTGCCCATGATTGCGCATGTCAACGGCGAAAACTTGTCGTTCATTTGACAGCCGTTTGGCGATCACGCCCCAGTTGCGGGCCGACCCAAAAAGCCCGTGCGCGATCAAAAGCGGTGGTTGGTCGGTCGGTTCGCCGTGGATGATGATGTTCAGCATGGGCCAAATGATACCGATACGGGCGGGCAGGGACCAGAGCTATTGAGCGTCGCGTTGTCTGCCGTTAGACAAGGCCGACCGGAGGCCCGTCTTGAGCGAACACGACCAGATTCCTGACCAGATCGAAACCACGCGGGCGCTGATGCGTCAGAAACTCGGCGGTGGCGGGGCGACCCTGAAGGATGCCCTGCGCAAACGGGGCAGCCGCCTGCCGCGCCGCGTGCGGTCGCAAATCAATGAACTGGCCGAGGCCGAGACGTTCGCCACTCACCCCAGACTGCGCTTCACGTTGGATGCGACCGCGCTGACCAAGGCTGCAACCGGGGCGCAGGATCACCTGAACGCGATCGATTTATCGGACCGCCGCAAGGGCTGGTGGCTGGGGATGTTGGGCGGCTTGGCCTTCAACTTCCTTTTGGCGACGACATTGCTGATTATTGTTCTGATCTGGCGTGGCTACGTTTAGTCGCTTTTGGACCTGGTGTTCTGTGACTGATCTTCCAGAACGCGGGTTTTCATCTTTTCATAATCCACGCCGGCCAAGGTTGCTTTCTTGTACTTGCGTTTCAGCCGCTCTCTGGTCCAGCGAGATGGCCAGGTCAGGTCAGATTGATCTGTCATCGCGTAAAGCTCTCCATTCAAATGAATGAGCTGCAATCCCAGATCGGCGGCTATATATTGCAGGCAGCGCCGCGAAAACAGGCTTATGTGCTGGCCGGTTTCAAAAGCGAAATACCACCAACTCTGGTCCGGTAGATTGGTTTCGTCAAAACACGTCGCCGAGAAGAACAGGGTGTTCCACCCATATTGCGCCCGGCTCTCCCGCAAGAATTCCAGCGGGTTTGGCAGATGCTCCAGCACTTCAAAAGCCACGGCGACGTCATAGGTCCCGTCATCGCTTTCAAACCCCCGGGCGAGCAAATTATCGGCGTAAGCGTCGGACCAGTAAAAATCGAGGCCGATATCGCGCATGCCACGTACAAAAATCCCGTACCCCGCGCCAATGTCGATCCCGCGGGCCTCTGCCATGTCATTGTGGCGCATAACAGCAGCGATTGCCGGGATATTGGTCAAGTTGCGCGACAGGATGCCGGTGTCGGTCAGCGCAATTGCATCGCCATAGGCTTCATCCAGCCAATGCGGCTGGTCAACCCAGATGTACCCGATGCTGTCATCCATGTAATAACTGGCCATATGGCGGCCAAGAACCGGATGCTGAAACAACGGGCGACCTTCTGTTCGGGTGATCGGAGACACAGCTGTGGGAAAGGGCAGTGGCGTGGTCATCAGAGTGTTTCCTTCAACAGCGCTTCCGGTAGCGGCGCGCCGCTGCTCGGACCGAGATGTTCATGTTGCGTCGTGTTCAGCAATGCGGGATCGATAAACAGGTTGGCTCCCCTGTCTCGCATGGCGCGATGCAGGGTCACATGTTCACAAGTAAGGTTTCCGTTTGCGTCTCGCGCGGCATAGCGCAATCCGCGCAGGGCTTCGGTTTTGTACAGCCCTAACCCACCAAACGCGCTGTCGACCGGAATTGGCGGCGTGTTCCGAGGAATGTGAAACTGCCGATCATAGATCAACCGGGCCAGCAGAGCGGCATGACGCTTTTTACGAAAAAACAGCGGCTTGGGTACGGCGTGGATTGTTTGCCAAACATCTTCTTCGCACCAACCCGGGCAGCGTAGAGCATAGATATCGTAGTAAGCCCGTTCCTGATTGGCAAAAAGCCCATCCCATTGGATGTCAACGCGCCCGGCCGATTTCAAAACGTCTTCTGCAGGCATAGCGGAATTTGGTCCGTCCAGATCAAGCACCAGCGTCAGAGGGTGGACAACACTGCCGTCAAAAAGCGCGAACAACGTCGCATTTCGGGCCAATGTAATCCGTTCGACCCGTTCTTCTACGTTGGTCATTTCACCATCAAGGCGCAGAAGGGTCACATTGTCGGCCCGAGCGCAATAATCAGCGAGAACAGCATCGGTGCCATCGCTGTTGTCGTTTGTGGCGATGATGACACGGCTAGCTGGCAGGTGCGTGCGCAAAGCTTCGATTGCGTCAAGTGTTGCGGGCAAAGACTCGCCGCCGTTTCGTACGACGCCCAGAATATTCATGGCGGCACTCACTTGAACAGCTCCTCAGTCACAGACACTTGAGAACTGCAGTAATGCGGTTGGGCCTAATTTGGCAAGTTGCAGGATAAGCGCAGCAGGCAGGAGTATCGGTTGCTGATCAACGTCAGCAACCGATTGTTTTTCACAAAGAGACGGTTCAGGAATTCGGATAGATCGGGAACCGGGCGCACATTTCAGCGACTTCGGCTTTCACTTTTTCCTCAACCGCACCGTTGCCGTCTTCGCCATTGGCGGCCAATCCGTCGACAACTTCGATGATCCAGTCCGCGATCTGGCGGAACTCGGCTTCTCCGAACCCGCGGGTGGTTCCGGCCGGTGATCCAAGACGGATGCCACTGGTCACGGTCGGTTTTTCCGGGTCAAACGGCACGCCGTTCTTGTTGCAGGTGATATGCGCGCGGCCCAGTGCCTTTTCAGTACCGTTGCCCTTAACGCCCTTGGGGCGCAGATCGACCAGAACCACATGGGTGTCGGTGCCATGGGTCACGGTATCCAGACCGCCTTTGATCAACTGATCGCTCAGCGCCTGCGCGTTGACGATGACCTGCTTGGTATAGTCCTTGAAGGACGGATCCAGCGCCTCGCCAAAGGCCACGGCCTTGGCCGCGATCACATGCATCAGCGGGCCGCCCTGAATGCCGGGGAAAATGGCCGAGTTGAACTTTTTCGCCAGCGTCTCATCATTGGTGAGGATCATGCCACCGCGCGGTCCGCGCAGGGTCTTGTGCGTCGTGGTGGTTGCCACATGGGCGTGCGGGAACGGCGAAGGGTGTTCGCCCGCCGCCACCAGACCGGCAAAATGCGCCATGTCTACGTGCAGATAGGCACCGACCATATCAGCGATTTCGCGCATGCGGGCAAAATCGATCTGGCGCGGAATGGCCGAGCCCCCGGCGATGATCATCTTGGGCTGATGCTCTTTCGCCAGCGCTTCAACCTGCTCATAGTCAAGTCGGTTATCCTGCTTGCGCACACCGTACTGAATGGCGTTGAACCATTTGCCCGACTGGTTCGGCTTGGCGCCATGAGTCAGGTGGCCGCCCGCATCCAGCGACATGCCCAGGATCGTGTCGCCTGGCTGCAACAGCGCCTGAAACACGCCCTGGTTGGCTTGTGAGCCCGAATTCGGCTGCACGTTGGCAAAACCGCAGCCAAACAGTTGTTTGGCCCGGTCGATTGCCAGATTTTCTGCGATGTCGACAAACTGGCAACCGCCATAATACCGTCGGCCCGGATAGCCTTCGGCATATTTGTTGGTCATCACAGATCCCTGCGCTTCCATCACGGCGGCAGAGACGATGTTTTCCGATGCGATCAGTTCGATCTCGTCGCGCTGGCGGCCCAGCTCGGACGTGATCGCGCCAAAGATTTCAGGGTCTCGCGATGCGAGAGACTCGGTGAAAAAGCCGTTGTCACGGTTGGGCGCGGTCATGGGGGCTCCGTTCGTGTGAGTTGGAATGGCGGCCTTCCTAAAGGATCAGAACCTTGTGGAAAAGCCCGGAATGCGAAGATTCGGGTCTGCAGCACGGCAATGGCGGGCGTTGGAGGAACGGGGTGAGGCTTATAAGAACCCGGTGAAACCCATCAGAAACGTGATTTGCCCTTTGACAGCGCGTCAGTAAGATTGTTGCAGAGCAAAGGAGACGAAAATGAAGCATATTTTGATCGCCGCGCTTTTCGGTCTGTTCGCGGCCTCTGTTGGAACCGTTGCGAGCGCTGGTAGCGGCCACACGCAAGAAGCCTGCAGCGGGCGGTAACGCGTATCGCTGCGACCGGTATGGACCGGTCCGCGCCGCTCTGCTAAGTCCTTAGGCTGCGAATGTCTTGACCGGAAGTAGCTGCAGTGGCATCGAAAATCGCCTTTTTGGCCAGTTCAGCGCCGGTCGCTCAGACGGCCCGCACTGCATTGATCACGCGTTACGGAAACTATGAACCTGCCGAGGCGGATGTGATCGTTGCCTTGGGCGGTGACGGGTTCATGCTGCGCACCTTGCACGGGACCCAGGATTTGCCTGCGCCGGTTTATGGTATGAATCGCGGTACCATCGGCTTTTTGATGAACGAATACAGCGAATCTGATCTTGTTGACCGACTGAACGCCGCGGAAGAGGAAGTTATCAATCCTTTGACCATGACGGCGATGGATCGGGACGGCGTGCGTCACGATGCATTGGCGATCAACGAAGTATCCTTGTTGCGTGCGGGTCCGCAGGCGGCGAAGCTGCGGATTTCCGTCGATGGCCGGGTCCGGTTGGCCGAACTGGTCTGCGACGGGGCCTTGTTGGCCACTCCGGCCGGGTCGACTGCCTATAATTATTCCGCACACGGTCCGATTCTTCCGATTGGGTCCGATGTCTTGGCGCTGACCGCAATTGCCGCGTTTCGACCAAGGCGTTGGCGCGGCGCCTTGTTGCCGAAAACGGCCATGGTGCGGTTCGACGTGATCGAGCCCGAGAAACGCCCGGTGATGGCAGACGCCGATTCAACATCGATCGACAATATTGACTGGGTTGAAATCAGGTCTGAACCGTCCATTTCGCACCGTCTTTTGTTCGATCCGGGCCATGGGCTGGAAGAACGCTTGATTTCAGAGCAGTTTGCCTGAAGGCAGCCTCATGTGCGGACATGTTTTTCACTATCTTCAAGAAGTGTGAACTGGATCACAGAGCGGCGGCTTACGGGCCGGTTAGTGTGGATTTACCGATAGCGACATAGACGGTTTACGGAGCGACCGTTTTCGTTTTTTTGACGAGTTATGTTGTTGATCGCAGGCGGGCGCGGGTGTTTCATCCGTGCCCGTTTTTTTTGATTCAGCCCTGTGATGCAGTAAAACGAGCCGCGCAAAAAAGTCTGGGCGGTGCGATTTTTTATAAGAAAATCAGATGAGTGTGACCTTGTTCACATAAGAGCCCCACCGAGATATGCCAATCTCATTTCAGCTGCTAAGCGGCAGGCCAACGCCTTGAGTAAGCGGCGGTCAGTATTTCAAGAAGGTATTTTGAAATCAACTAACGGGCGCAGGATTTCGGTCCTGCGCCCGGATTTATTTGGTCACGAGATTTGTCTGTCCCGGCCATCCCAAAAGGGTTTGCGCAGTTCGGTTTTCAGCACTTTGTTCGCGCCTGAAAGCGGGAACGGGTCTGTGCGAAATTCAACACTGCGAGGGCATTTGTAACCTGCGATCACCGTGTGACAGTGGGCCATCAACTCTTCGGGTGTTGCTTTGGCTTCAGGGTGCAGAATGACGATGGCGTGAACGCTTTCGCCCCATTGGTCTGACGGGATGCCGATCACGGCGCTGGTGGCCACGGCTGGGTGCTGCGACAGGGCGTTTTCGACCTCGGCGGAATACACGTTTTCGCCACCCGAAATGACCATGTCCTTGACCCGGTCCATCAGGAACACGAACCCTTCGTCATCCATGTATCCGGCATCGCCGGTGATGACCCAGCCATCGCGCAGCGTTTCGGCCGTGACTTCCGGTTTGTTCCAGTAGCCCAGCATGCATATCGGCCCTTTGACGCAGATATTGCCAATCTCGCCGCGTGGCAGTTCGGTCATGTCATCATCGGCAATCATGATTTCGCACACCCGCGTCGGGCGCCCGGCCGAGCGCAGTTTGCCAGCCTTTTTCCCTTCGAACACGTGATAGTCAGGGGCCAGGATTGTCGCCACCGGGCTTAGCTCGGTCTGGCCAAAGGCTTGCAGGAACTCAACATTGGGGAACCGGTCAAATGCCTCGCGCAATACGCCTTCGGTGATCGGCGAAGCGCCATAGGCGATCAGTTCAAGCGAAGACGTATCGGTTTCGTCCAATTTGGGCGACTGCAGCACCATCTGCAGCATCACCGGTACCAGCAACAGATGGCTGGGTCGGTGGGCTTGGACCGCTTGCAAGGTTGCGTCCGGGGTGAAGGCCGGGATCGCCACATGGGTGCCTGCCACGAAGGTGATCGCCATGAACCAGAGCAAGTCTGCGATATGGAACATCGGTGCGGCGTGCAGATAGATGGTGCCGTCGCGGATCATCAGCTCATGCGCGTTGGCGACGCCGCCGACATAGAAGTTGGTGTGCGACAGCATCACGCCTTTGGGAAATCCGGTGGTGCCACCGGTATAGAAGATCCCGGCCAGATCATCGCCAGAGCGACCTGCATCCGGGACCGGGTCGGCGACGGCAAGGATGTCTTCGTAATTCAACATACCGTCGGGGGTTTCGCCATCGCCGCAGAACACCAGTGTTTCAAGGCCGGGAACCTGCGCCTTGATCTCGGCTCCGACAGCTTGGAATGCATCGTCCACCAGCAAGATCTTTGCCCCGGCATCGTTCAGCGCATAGACGCATTCGGCAGGGGCCCAGCGGATGTTCATCGGCATCATCGCGCCGCCGCCCCAGACCGTGGCAAAGAAGTATTCGATAAACCGGTCTGAGTTGAGCGACAGCAACGCGACCCGGTCGCCTTCTGTCATGCCCAGCTTTTGCAAGGCCCCCGCCAGACGGGCAACGCGATCCAAAAGCGTGGTCCAGCTTTGTTGGCGGTCCGCAAAAATCGTCGCGGTCCCTGTTGGATTGACCTGCGCCGCGCGGCGTAGGACGGATGTGATTTGCATGACCTCTTCCTCCCTGAGATATGCGATCTTCTAGTCTTTGAGATGTTTTAACCCATGCGGTCCCACAGCAGGTCACACATGCGCCCGACGCGGTTTTCGATGGCGACACAGGCGTCGACGGCCAGATCTTCGCGCCAGCGGCGGGCCACGATCTGGACGTTGATCGGTTGCGGCCCTTGCGGCAACTCAGCCAGTACAGTCGGGACACTGGCGGCAGGAAGCCCCATGAAGTTCATCGAATAGGACCAGAGGGCAGATCCCAGAACCTCGCGCACACCGTCTGCGCCTTCGGTATCGCGGTCGGGCCGGAAAAACGGTTGCGGCATGAACGGGCACAACACCAGTGGATAATCTTGCAGGAACTGCGACCACACCCGGGCATAGTGGCTGCGCCGCGCCATCACAGCGAGGAGTTCGGTGCCTTCAAAGGGTGGGAACTGTTCGAAGTATTCGTCAAAGATGGCGTTGATGGTGTCCGAGCCCTGTTCGCGGATACCCGGACCCATAAGGGCCAGAACCTCGCCCATCAAGGCACGATAGCCGTCCATTCCGGCCGCGCGCAGTTCGGGCGGGTCTACATCTACGACATCATAGCCAGCATCCGACAGGGCGTCGCGCGCGGTATCCAGCGCTTTGGAAACCTCGGGGTGGAGGTCGAATTCATAGGTTTCCTTGGTGAAGCCGACTTTGATTGGTCCGGCCAGATCGTCTCCGTTCCAGGGAAGTGGCACATGAAACGGGTCGCGCGCGTCTGGCCGGATGGCTGATGGCATCGACAGGTGCAAATCTTGTGCAGATCGCGTGATCAGACCCTGAACCGACATCGATTGCGCCAGCATCCCGCGTTCCGCCGTCTGGCTTGGGTTCCACGCAGGCACGCGACCCAGCCCCGGTTTGACCGTAACCGCGCCATTTGCAGCGGCAGGAAACCGCAGCGACCCGCCGATGTCGTTGCCATGCGCCAGCGCGCCGATGCCGGACATGACGGCCGAAGCCGCTCCACCCGATGACCCGCCGGGGGACACATGTTTGCCCCAGGGGTTCCGGGTACGCCCGTATAACGGGTTGTCAGTGTCTGCGCGGAACGAGAATTCTGGCGTGTTGGTGCGACCGATAACAATCGCACCGGCCTGTTCCAGGTTGTCCACGATCGGAGCGTTTGCGGGGGCGATCATGTCTTTGAGTGCGGTGACGCCGTTGGTCGTGGCATGGCCCATTTGGTCAACATTCACCTTGATGGTGATCGGAACGCCGTGCAGTGGGCCGCAGGTGGTGCCGTTGGCCCGCGCCTTGTCCAGGGTTCGGGCGCGGTCGAGCGCTTGTTCGGACAGGTCTTCGACGACGGCGTTCAAACCCGAATTGACCTGGGTCATCCGGGCGATAGCGGCAGACACAGACGCCTCGGCAGTGATTTCGCCTGCGCGGGCTTGCGCCGCTGTTTCAGTGGCGCTGAGGCGCCAGAGATCAGTGTTTGACATGTGAACATACTCCCGCTCGCCAGCGTAGTCCCGGCGCGACGGAGTGCAAGGGAAACTGAAGTCGTGACGCTGGGAATGTGGTGAACCGCGCACCTGTTGCGTATGGTTCAGGCGTTGGACAAGTGGGTATTTTCAACAAGAAAGAAGCAGATGGGCGGTCTCAGCATTGTTTGGCCCGCTCAAGACGCCGCCGGGTTGCGTCAGAGGCACCGGGGCCGGGGCGGGCGCGAATATCTTCGGGGCGGACCGGTTGGCCGGACGTGGTCTGGTAGACGGCGGGGGCCAGTTTTTCGCCGGATACGGCGTCGAGGAGAGCGACCGGTTCGTTTCCAGCACCGTAAAGATGATCGTTGCCCCATTGTGTCATCGCCACAAGAACCGGGCGCAGGGCGCGCCCGCGCTTGGTGAGGTGGTAGAGGGGGCGGGACCCCGAGGTTTTTTCCAGCACACCTTCCCCGACCAGATGGGTCAGGCGCGCAGATAGCAGGTTGCGGGCGATGCCAGTGTTGCGCTGAATTTCGGAGAATTTGCAGGCGCCGTAGAACGCTTCGCGCAGGATCAGCATGGTCCAGTGATCGCCGATCACATTGAGCGTGGCGGCCACAGGGCAGGTATGGGTGTGACGGGCTGTCATAATGCAGTCCTTACCTTAATGGTTGTAAATGTAAACCAATTCGGTCATGGTTTACAAATGAAACCAATGAGGAGGTGGCCCTCATGACGGATAAACCGGCGTGTGTGGTAATCGGTGCAGGTGACGACACCGGGGGCGCAATTGCGCGCGCTTTTGCGCGCGAGGGGCTTGTGGCCTGTCTGGTGCGGCGGCCGCGTCACGCCGACAAGCTTGAGGATCTGGCGACGTCGATCCGAAACAGTGGTGGCGATGCGATAGCCTGCCCGGCGGATGCGCGGGACGAGAACGAGATGGTTGCGCTGTTTGACCGGATCGAGGCCGAGGTTGGCCCGATTGAGGTGGTAGTGTTCAACATTGGCGCGAATGTTCGGTTTTCCATCACCGACACAACGGCGCGTGTGTTCCGCAAGGTTTGGGAAATGGCGACATTTGCCGGGTTCCTGACTGGGCGCGAAGCCGCGCGCCGGATGTTGCCGCGTGGGCGTGGCACAATCCTGTTCACCGGGGCCACGGCCAGTATGCGGGGCAGTTCGGGTTTTGCGGCGTTTGCCAGTGCAAAGCACGCCACGCGGGCTCTGGCGCAATCCATGGCGCGCGAATTGGGGCCGAAGAATATCCATGTGGCACATGTGGTGATTGACGGGGCCATCGACAGCAATTTTATCCGCGATAACGTGCCGGATGTGGATCGGCGACGGGACGAGGATGCCATTCTGAACCCCGACGCGATTGCCGCGAATTACGTGATGCTGCACAAACAGCCGCGCAGTGCCTGGACGCATGAATTGGATCTGCGTCCATGGAAAGAAACCTGGTGAGGAGTGTAAAAGATGCCTGCAAACGTTGAGTTCATTTTCGATTTCGCAAGCCCCAATGCGTATCTGGTGCATCAGGTTCTGCCGCGCCTGTGTCAGCGACATCAGGCCGAACTAGCCTATCGCCCCTGCCTGTTGGGGGGGATCTTCAAGGCGACCGGGAACCAGGCACCGATGATGGCGTTTTCAAATGTCAAAGGAAAGCTGGAGTATGAGCGGGTCGAATTTCAACGCTTTATCCGCAAGCATCATCTGGATCGGTTTCAATTCAATCCGCATTTCCCGGTCAACACCTTGTTGATGATGCGGGCTGCAGTGGCCTGCGAGATCGATGGCATTCTGGGGCCTTACATCGAAGCCGGGTACCGCGCCATGTGGGAGGCCGGGTTGAAAATGTCTGATCCAGAGGTCTTTGTTGCGGCCATGGATGCAACCGGGATGGATGGTGCAGCATTGCTGGAGCGCGCACAAACCCCTGAGGTTAAGGCGCGTCTGGCCGAGAATACGGATACGGCCGTAAAGCGGGGTGCGTTCGGCATCCCAACGATTTTTGTCGATGGTGAAATGTTCTTTGGGAAAGAGCGGCTGGGTCAGGTCGAAGAGGCGATGGCGGCGGCGCGATAGAAAAAAGGGGCCGCATTTGCGGCCCCGATTTGGAAGTTCAACGTCCTGAGATCGTCAACCCTTGGCGTATCCGAGGGTTTGCAGAGCCTCTTTGATTTCATCCAGGATCGCCGGATCATCAATCGTTGCCGGCATCTTGTACTCTTTGTTGTCGGCAATCGACACCATGGTGCCGCGCAGGATTTTGCCCGAACGGGTTTTGGGCAAGCGGTCGACCACAACGGCCAGTTTGAAGGCAGCCACCGGCCCGATCTGGTCGCGGACCAGTTTCACGACCTCTTTGACGACATCGCCGTGGTCACGGTCAACGCCCGCATTCAGGCACAGAAAGCCCACCGGCATCTGGCCTTTGAGTTGATCGCTGACACCGATCACGGCGCATTCGGCAACGTCAGCATGACCCGCCAGAACCTCCTCCATACCACCGGTTGACAGGCGATGGCCCGCGACATTGATCACGTCATCGGTGCGCGCCATGATATAGACATAGCCGTCTTCGTCGATCATGCCCGCATCGCCGGTTTCGTAATAGCCGGGGAAGGTGTTGAGATAGGATTTCCGGTACCGGTCTTCTGCATTCCACAACGTGGGCAGGGTTCCCGGCGGCAACGGCAGTTTGATGGCGATGGCGCCCAATGTGCCAGCTGGGACAGGGTGACCTGCATCGTCCAGAATGGTCACATCGTATCCCGGCATCGGTACGGTGGGCGAGCCCAGCTTGGTTGGCAATTCTTCGATCCCGATCGGGTTCGCAGCGATCGCCCAGCCGGTTTCGGTCTGCCACCAGTGGTCGATCACCGGCACGCCCAGCTGGTTCTGCGCCCAGATGATGGTGTCAGGGTCCGCACGCTCACCAGCCAGATAGACCTGTTTCAGGCAGCTCAGGTCGTATTTCTTGACGAACTCACCGGTCGGATCTTCGCGTTTCACGGCGCGGAAGGCGGTTGGAGCCGTAAAGAACGACTTGACGTTGTGTTCGGAAATCACTCGCCAGAATGTGCCGGCATCCGGGGTGCCGACGGGCTTGCCTTCGAAGACGATTGTGGTGTTGCCATGGATCAGCGGAGCGTAGCAGATATAGGAATGACCGACGACCCAACCCACGTCCGAAGCGGCCCAGAACACATCTCCGGGGTCGACATTATAGAGGTTCTTCATGGTCCAGTTCAGCGCGACAAGCTGACCCGCGGTATGGCGAATGACGCCTTTGGGCTGACCTGTGGTGCCGGAGGTATAAAGGATATAGGCGGGGTGATTGCCTTCGACGGGCACACATTCGGCTGGCTCAACACCGAACTGGAAGCCGTGCCAGTTGAAATCACGGCCCTCTTCCAAATGGGCAACTTCCTGTTCGCGTTGAAGGATCACAGTAAAGTCTGGCTTGTGCGTGGCGTGGTCAATGGCCCCGTCAAGCAGTGGCTTGTAATGGACCACACGGCCCGGCTCTAACCCGCAAGAGGCCGCGATGATCGCTTTGGGTTTGGCATCGTCAATCCGAACGGCCAGCTCATGCGCAGCAAACCCGCCGAACACGACCGAATGGACAGCCCCAAGACGGGCACATGCCAGCATGGCTTCCAGGGCTTCTGGAACCATCGGCATGTAGATGATGACCCGGTCGCCCTTTTCGATCCCTTTAGCGCGCAGGGCACCGGCCAGCATCGCGACGCGATTGCGCAGCTCGTAATAACTGATTTCGCGTTTGGTGTGGGTGATCGGGCTGTCATAGATGATGGCCGTCTGATCTCCGCGACCAGCTTCGACATGGCGGTCGACTGCGTTCCAGCAGGTGTTGACTTTGGCATCCGCAAACCATTCATACAGCGGCGCGTTGTCGTCGAACAGCGCCTTGCTAGGCGGCTTGACCCAGTCGATGGTCTCGGCAGCCTTCATCCAGAAGGCTTCAGGATCGGATTTCCAGCTTTCGTAGACGTCTTTATAGGCCATTGCGTTCTCCTCCGGACAGGCTGAGGAATGTGTTAGGGGATCGACAAGTGTCGCGGCAAGTCACATGGCTGTCGCAGCGTCAGATTATCGCAAGAAATTTGCATATCTTGCAGGGATTACGTTGCAAAGTTTTGCAAATCCGAACTGGTTATGCAGCTTTTCCGCGCGCTGCTTTAAGGTTTGCAAAGTTTAACCAAGTGCAGTTGCGAATTTCTGTGTGACCGGGAATCGATTGGCGTGACACTACGATGTTGATTTGAAATGGCCTCAATGGGGGCGTGAGCAGTGGCATTGTCACCGGACGGGCCCCAAAAGACCGCTCAAACCAATCAGATGCTTTACTTGGCGTTTTCAATCCTCTTGGGTGAGGATCACGTCAGATCAGCGTCAAGTCGGGGCCAAATCGGGGGAAATCATGCGCGTTCTCGCGTTCAATAATTACGATATCAAATCCATTGCCGATGAATGGAACGCCGAAGGGCAGAACGCGCCCTCGCAACACCTGTGGGGATGCCCGGAACTGCAGCGGTTGGGCCATGATGTCACCTATCTGGACTACGAGGGTAGCGCAGCGTTGAAATCGCTGTCGCGCAAGACCCGTGTTCTTGGCGATCTTGACCTGCAAAAACGCGTTCTGGATCAAGCCAGCCAATTCGATGTGATCTATTGTGGCCATCAGCCGACGGTAAGCGGCCTGGCGTCGCTGCGGTCAATGGGGTTGTTGAAAACGCCGGTGGTGGCCGTGGGATATCAATCACCCCGGTCAAGCGGCGCGATCTACAAGATGTGGACACGCGCGTTGGTTGGTGGATTAGACAAACTGCTATGTCTGAGCGACGCGATGGAGGCAGATTTCATCCAGCTTGGGATGGACCCTGAACGTCTCGGCCAAATCCGCTGGGGTGTGGACCTGCGGCATTATATCTGCGCGCCAGATGTGCCTGCGGGTGATCCGCATTTTGTGTCTGTCGGCAAGAGCTTTCGGGACTTCCATACGCTGATCCATGGCTTTCCGTTCGACAAGGCGCGGCTGACCATTCTGGGGGCCGGGAAGACCATCGATGTCGATCTGCCGCCCGAAGCGGCGGGGCGGCTTAATATCCGGTCAGACTGGATCGACTGGCGCGAATTCGCCCGCATCCTGCCCGAATTTCACGGGCTTGTGCTGCCAATTGCGATGGATCAGTCGCGCGGCAATAACGCCATCGGGCTGACCGCCGTGAGCGAGGCGCTTGCCTCGGGTTTGCCGGTCATCGCGACCAGAAATCCCTATATCGGGATCGACCTTGAGACTGAGGCCGTTGGCTATTGGGTCTCGCCAGGAGACCCGAACGGCTGGCGGGCCGCGGTTTCAGCGGTTTGTGGTGCTTCGGATGAAGCGGCGCAGATGCGCCGCCGTGCCCGGGGTCTGGCCGAAGCCCGGATTAATATCGATGCGTTTGCCGCAACCCTTGATCAGACCTTTCGCGCTGTGGCGGGTTAAGTCTAACCGTATTGTGCCACCGGTGTACCTGCGATGGCCGCAACGTTTAGCAGACCGCGCGCCGTAATAGATGGCGACACGATATGGGCTTTGTTGCCCAGACCCATCAGGATTGGGCCGACTTCCAGCCCACCAGCCCGATGTTTCAGGATGTTTCGCACGCCGCTGGCTGCGTCCGCCTCACCAAACACCAGCACGTTGGCGGCGCCCTGAAGGCGCGAGTTGGGGTAGATCCGCTGGCGCAAATCCGGGTCCAGCGCGGTATCGACGTTCATTTCGCCTTCGTACACGAAATCGCGCGGCTCGCTGTCCAGAAGTGCGATGGCGTCGCGCAAACGCTTGCCCGAGCCTTCTTGCAGATTGCCGAACTGGGATTTCGAACAGAAGGCGATCTTGGGCTCCAGTCCAAAGCGGCGCACATGCCGGGCCGCTCCTATGGCGATTTCGGCCAGATTCTCGGGGGCGGGATACTGGTGCACCTGCGTATCCGCGATGAACAGAGGGCCGTCTTCCAGAATCATAAGCGACAGCGCGCCATGTGGGCGAAGGTCTTCGGTGCCCAGCACCTGATTGACATAGTTCAAATGCCAGAGGTATTCGCCGAAGGTGCCGCAGATCAGAGAATCTGCATGGTTCTGATACACCATGATCGCGCCGATCGCGGTGGTGTTGGTGCGCATGATGGCCTTGGCCAGATCCGGCGTGACGCCGCGGCGCTGCATCACCTGATGATAGCTGCTCCAATAATCATAATACCGCGGATCGTTTTCCGGATTCACCAGTTCGAAATTATCGCCTGGGCGGATGTTCAGGCCCAGCCGTTCACAGCGCTGTTCGACCACGTCGGGGCGACCGATCAGGATCGGGGTTTCGGTGGTTTCTTCCAGAACGGCCTGAGCCGCGCGCAGAACGCGTTCATCTTCGCCTTCGCAGAACACGATCCGGCGCGAAGCCGCGCGCGCCGAATCGAACACAGGGCGCATCAGCAGAGCTGATTTGAATACAGTCTGGTTAAGTTTTTCTTTATACGCTTCCAGGTCGTCGATCTGGCGGGTGGCGACACCGCTATCCATTGCAGCCTTGGCCACAGAGGACGACACGACGCCCACCAGACGGGGGTCAAACGGCTTGGGGATCAGGTAGTCTGCGCCAAAGGTTAACTGTTCGCCGCTATAGGCCGCAGCTGCTTCGGCGCTGGTTGTGGCACGGGCCAGTTCGGCGATACCATCGATGCAGGCCAGTTGCATTTCATCGTTGATCTCGGTCGCGCCAACGTCAAGTGCACCGCGGAAGATGAACGGGAAACACAGGACGTTGTTGACCTGATTAGGAAAATCGCTTCGCCCTGTGGCGATCACGGCGTCGGGCGCGACATCTCGTGCCAGTTCGGGAAGGATTTCAGGGTTGGGGTTGGCGAGTGCAAAGATGATGGGTTGCTTGGTCATCTTTGCGACCATTTCAGGCTTCAGCACGTTGGGCCCGCTCAGGCCCAGGAACATGTCGGCCCCGCCAATCACGTCATCCAATGTGCGCAGGTCGCTGGGTTGGGCAAAGGCTGCCTTTTCGGGGTTCATGTCTTCGGCCCGGCCTTCATAAACCAGCCCGTGGATATCACACAGCCAGATGTTTTTACGCTGCACGCCCAGTTTCAGCAGCATGTTCAGGCAAGCGATTCCAGCGGCGCCACCACCGGTCGAGACGATCTTGATGTCTTCAAAAGCTTTGCCGACAACATGAAGCGCGTTCTTGGCGGCCGCCCCGACAACGATGGCTGTACCATGCTGGTCGTCATGAAATACCGGGATATTCATCCGCTCGCGGCATATCTTTTCGACGATGAAACAATCGGGTGCTTTGATGTCTTCCAGGTTGATGGCGCCGAAGGTCGGTTCCATGGCGCAAACAATATCGGCCAGCTTTTCCGGGTCGGGTTCATCCAGTTCGATGTCAAAACAATCGATGTTGGCGAATTTTTTGAAAAGAACGGCCTTGCCCTCCATCACCGGTTTTGAGGCCAGCCCGCCGATGTTGCCCAGTCCTAGAACCGCAGTTCCGTTCGTCACCACGGCCACCAGATTGGCCCGCGAGGTATAGCGGGCTGCGTTGGCCGGGTTGTCTTTGATCTCAAGGCAGGCCTCGGCGACGCCAGGGGAATAGGCCCGCGACAGGTCGCGCCCGTTGGCCATGGGCTTGGTCGCGCGGATCTCAAGCTTACCGGGTTTTGGGTGTTCGTGATAGAATAACGCCGCTTGGCGCAGGGTTTCATTTTTGGACATCGGGCGCTCCTCCAAAATATAGTTTAGCATTAAACTACATTTGATTTCGATGATACCGAAGATTCTGAGAAACGGTGTCGCAGGTTCCCCCTTGCATCGTCGCGGCGGGATTGGGACGATGCTCAAAACCAATAAACGAATGGGGTGTGGACTTGAGTGATCTCAGATCGGCAGCGGTGACAGTGGCGCAAAACGCGTATGCACCATATTCAAACTTCAAGGTTGGCGCAGCGATCCGGTCAGCTTCGGGCGTGATTTACGCGGGCTGCAATGTCGAAAACGTTGCCTATCCCGAAGGCACCTGCGCCGAGGCGGGCGCGATTGCTGCAATGGTGGCGGCTGGCGAAACCGAGTTGAGTGAGGTTTATGTCGTGGCTCAGTCGCCGGTTCCGGTGACTCCATGTGGCGGCTGTCGTCAGAAACTGGCCGAATTTGGCGCGGGCGATGTCAAGGTCACCATGGCAACCGCAAGCGGCACGGAAATGGTGATGTCACTGGGCGAACTGCTTCCAGGTGCGTTCAATGCAGATCACATGGTGGACACATGACAGCCATGGATGCACGGTCGATCATCGTCAAATTGCGCCGGGGCGAGGCACCGACAACCGAAGAACTCGGGTGGTTTGCAAACGGGTTGGCTGATCAGACCGTCAGCGATGCGCAGGCTGGCGCATTTGCGATGGCTGTGTGCATGGGCGGGCTGGGCGACGGCGCCCGTGCGGCCTTTACGCTGGCAATGCGCGACAGCGGCGAGGTGCTGACCTGGGATTTGGATGGCCCGGTGGTCGATAAGCACTCAACTGGAGGCGTGGGCGATTGTGTGTCGCTGATTCTGGCCCCCGCTCTGGCCGAATGCGGGGCCTATGTGCCGATGATATCCGGTCGCGGGCTGGGGCATACGGGCGGAACGCTGGACAAACTGGAAGCGATCCCCGGTGTGACCACATCCGTCTCGACCGAACGGTTGCAGCGATTGGTGAAAAAGACCGGCTGCGCGATTGTAGGCGCGTCAGCCCGGATCGCGCCAGCCGACAAACGCCTTTATGCGATCCGCGATGTCACTGGAACGGTGGAAAGTCTGGATCTGATCACAGCGTCCATCCTGTCAAAAAAGCTGGCAGCGCGACCAGATGCGCTGGTGCTGGACGTCAAGACTGGCAGCGGCGCGTTTATGAAGACACCTGATGAGGCGCGCGCCCTGGCGCAGGCCTTGTGTAATACCGCGAATGCAGCCGGGTGCAAAACCTCCGCCGTGATTTCCGACATGAGCCAGCCTTTGGCCCCTGCCTTGGGCAACGCACTTGAGGTGATTGAGGTGATGCGGGTTCTGACCGGGACAGCGGATGGTCCGTTGGCCGAGATTTCGGCGGTTTTGGGTGGTGTGGTTCTGGCCGATGCAGGCCTTGCGGACACTGCCAAAGCCGGGGCCGATCATGTGCGGGCGGTGATTGCGGATGGCCGGGCCGCAGACCGGTTCGGTCGGATGATCGCTGCGGTCGGTGGCCCGCTGGGTTTTGTCGATGACCCGCTCAGGTTTTTGCCGGAAGCCACGGTTATACGCGAAGTGACCGCGCGGGAAGCCGGGTTTGTCGCCGGAATCGATGGTGAGGCGCTGGGGCTTGCCGTCGTGGCGCTTGGCGGCGGGCGGCAGGTTGAAAGCGATATCGTGGACCCGGCCGTTGGTCTGTCGGGGGTCGCCCGATTGGGCGCCCGGGTCGAAAAAGGCGCGCCTTTGGCGGTCATTCATGCGGCGCGCGAAGACGCCGCGCGCGCGGCCGAGGCCGCCGTGCGGGCGGCGATCCTGATCGGCGACGCGCCAGGAAACGCGCCGCCTTTGGTTGTGGAAAAGGTGGGCTGATGGCGCGTGCGTTTCTTGTGGTTCTGGATTCCGTTGGCATTGGCGGGGCACCGGATGCGGATCAGTTTTTCAACCGCGACCTGCCGGATACGGGTGCCAACACGTTGGGCCATATTGCCGAGGCCTGCGCCGACGGGCGTGCAGAAGACGGGCGCAGCGGACCTTTGAAGATGCCCAACCTCGATGCGCTGGGATTGGGCGCGGCGGCTGAACTGGCCTCGGGGCAGGCCGCACCGGGGCTGGAGGCCAAACCAGCGGGTCTGTGGGGGGGCGCAACCGAACAATCGCCGGGCAAGGACACTCCGTCAGGGCATTGGGAACTCGCAGGGTTACCGGTTCCATGGGACTGGTTTTTTTTTCCCGATGCATATCCGGCCTTTCCCGAAGACGTGTCGCAAGCCGCCGCACGGGCGGCAGGAACCGATGGGATTCTGGGCAATTGTCATGCGTCGGGGACCGAGATCATCGCGCGGCTGGGGGCCGACCATCTGCGAACGGGTTGGCCGATCTGTTATACCTCTGCCGATAGCGTGTTTCAGATCGCCGCGCATGAAGAGGCTTTCGGGCTGGATCGGTTGTTGCAGCTTTGCGCGGACCTGGCACCGATGCTGCACGCAATGAAGGTCGGGCGCGTGATTGCGCGCCCGTTTGTTGGTGATGTGGACATCGGTTTCACACGAACCATCAACCGCAAGGATTTTGCGATCACGCCACCCCAACCAGTGTTGACCAACTGGGTGCAGGATGCGGGGCGCAAGGTGCATGCCGTGGGCAAGATCGGCGATATCTTTTCGATGCAGGGGATCGACACGGTCGTCAAAGGCAGCGATGCCGCGTTGATGGGGCACCTGTCGAACCTTGTCGATACGGCTGAGGACGGCAGCCTGACCTTCGCCAACTTTGTCGAGTTCGACAGCCTGTATGGCCACCGCCGCGATATCGCCGGCTATGCGCGGGCGCTTGAATGGTTTGATGCCGCCATCGGGCCGGTTCTGGCCCGCTTACGTCCGGGCGATATGATGCTGTTCACCGCAGACCATGGCAACGACCCCAGCTGGAGCGGCACCGATCACACGCGGGAACGGGTGCCGGTACTGGTCGCGGGATGCGGGGCAGGGGCCTTGGGGCAGGTGGCGTTTGCCGATGTCGCAGCCTCGGTTGCGCAACACCTGGGCGTCTCATCGCAAGGTCCGGGGCGAAGTTTCCTCTGAGCCCTTGCGGCCCGGTGACGTCTGACCCTAGAAAGGGCCCGCACATTTCGGGAGAGAAGCCATGAGTGACCACCTGACCGTCGTCGATCATCCGCTGGTTCAGCACAAGCTGACCCTGATGCGGGATCAAGGCAGCTCGACCGCAAGCTTTCGGCGATTGCTGCGCGAGATCACGCAGTTGCTGGCCTATGAGGTCACGCGCGAGATGCCACTGACCACCCGGGCCATCGAAACCCCGATGGAAGAGATGGATGCCCCGATCCTGGCGGGTAAGAAACTGGCGTTGGTGTCGATCCTGAGGGCCGGCAACGGGATGCTGGACGGTGTACTTGAACTGATCCCGTCGGCGCGGGTCGGTTTCGTGGGTCTGTATCGCGACGAAGAAACGCTGAAACCGGTTCAATATTACTTCAAAGTTCCTGACGGGATGAACGACCGTCTGGTGATCCTGGTCGATCCGATGCTGGCCACTGGCAACAGTTCAGTGGCGGCGGTTGATCTCGTGAAGCAAGCAGGTGCAACCAATATCCGTTTCCTGTGTTTGCTGGCCGCACCGGAAGGAATCGCGCGGATGAAAGAAGCGCATCCTGATGTGCCGATCGTTACTGCAGCGGTTGATCGCCAGTTGAATGAAAAGGGATATATTTTGCCCGGCCTCGGCGACGCCGGAGACCGCATGTTTGGCACGAAATAGCCGAACAGGGCACTTTACTCATTTACGCTTTTGTTGCATTCTCACACCAAATCTTGTGGGGGCAAGGATGAAAGTTACAAGAGTTATTGCGGTTGCGGTTATGGCGACCTCTGTCGGGCTTACGACACTAAATGCGCAGTCCTTGCGCAAAGCGTCGCCTCCGGCTGAATTTCCACCGTCCTCCTATTCCGGCAAACAATATGTCGATAGTCGTGGCTGCATCTACATTCGCGCAGGCATAGATGGGAACACAACTTGGGTGCCGCGGGTCAGCCGGGATCGCAAGCAAGTCTGCGGATACAAGCCGACGGCCGTGGCTGGTTCGACGTCAGCACCGGCAAAATCGGCCTCGGTCGAGCAGATCACGCTACCGGCCTCGCAACAGCCCAAATCTTCGGCCAAAGCCAAGACAGTTGCCCCAACAACCAAAACCGCGACCAAAGCCCCAACTCCGGCTCCGGCAGCGCCCAAGGCCACACCGAAGCCGGTGCCGGCCCCTGCTGCGGTCGCTGCGGCCAAGCCGCGGACTGTCACCACGACCAAGACAACAACGGCGCGCCCGACCACGACCACGGCGCCAACCGTGACCACCGCGCCCCGCACCACAACCAAGGTGGTGCCGGTTGCCCCTGCACCCAGTGCGCCGGCCAGCGGATGTTCCAACGCTTCGACCTTCAGCCAGCAGTTCATCAACAAGCAAGGCGTACGATGTGGTCCCCAAACCGAAGCGCCGGTCACATATGGCTCGGGGTGGGACAAGTCGTCGTCACTGGTGATCGACCCGAAAACGCGCATCGTGCCGCGCCACGTTTACGAGAACCGCCAGAACACCCGCGATGTCGTTGTTCCATCAGGTTATCGCACCGTGTGGCAGGATGACCGTCTTAACCCTTATCGGGCCGAGCGTACGGCGAATGCCGCTTCGATCCAGACCGGCATTATGGTCCCGCGCGGGTATCGTAGGGTTGAGCGTGAAGATGATCGCTTGAACCCGAACCGGGCCTATCGCAATGCACAGGGCGACGCACAGTCTGACCTGATCTGGACCCAAACCGTGCCGCGAACACTTGTTCCGTTTGAGAGCACGCGCCCCGTGATCACACTAACCGAGGCAACGGCCAAGTCCGCCGCCGAGGCGAAAGAGCCAGGTTTTTGGCGCATTTCAACCCGTTCGGCTCCAAGCGCAGGGACGCCGGTTGTGACGCCGTCCATGTCTGTTGATACGGCCGATCACAAATAAGTTGGATTAACCGCCGCAGATGCTTTGCAGTAGTACCCAGTCCCGGTCAGGCATGACCGGGATTTGCTGTTTTCCGGCCATCGGATCAGCCTCAATCAGGCCAAAGACGGTTTCGCCGGTGATATCGACGGCATAGGCGTAGGGCGTCGTGGAAATTCCGGTCTGCGCAAAGGAGGCCAGAATGTCTTCGTCCATGGGTGCCGGGCGCGGCCGCAGGGTTATCCATTCGGCGTACCGATCAATCGTCTCTTTCGTCAGTGAACCCGTGGTGAGCAGACGGAACGTTGCGGCAGGCCCGCTATAGGACAGCAACTCTACCAACGGATCTTCGGACATCGCACGGGCGCGTTCGGCCAGGACGTATCCTGCAACTACAGCCGGGTCTTCGTGGTCTTCGATCAGCGCCTTGTTCAGCAATACGATCCCGCCGGGCAACAGCGCTGTGCTTTGAACGCCAGTGTCCAGCACAACCAACTGGCGCATACCCGTGCGGATTGCCAGCCGTTCGAGGATCGGGCCGGTGTCACCCGTGCTGCAGGCCCGGCCCGCCACTCGCTCAATCCGGGCCAGAACCGCGTCGCCGATTTCATTTCGCTTGATCGTCGGAACGACGCTCACAGTGTGGCGCAATAAAGCCCCCGGTAGCCAGAATACGACCAACAGGACAACCACTGCCGTTATGCCGATGCTGGCAAACAGACGAAGTCGACCGGGGCGCGGACGGCTGCGTTCGATAGCATTACGCAGCCGTTCAATCGCGTCGATCATCGCGGCTTCGCTGTCTTCAAGCTCAAGGGTTTCGTCGGGGTCGCCGTCGGGGTGGTACACTGCAGGCAAATCGTCACCGACACGGATGACCGCCGCCAGCGACCAATGCGTCAGCGCCCGGTCGTTCAGATCCGAAATGGTCAGCGTTGCGTCGCCAATCGACACGACCACTTCGCGCCGTTGATCTTCAGGAGTTGCTCGCCACAACCCGGTCGCTTCGAGCCGCTGATATTCTTTGAGGGCCGTCATTGCGCCTGTGTCTGCCCGTATCTTGTTTTCGTCACCCTATACGGCCCGCCACCCGGCGGCAAACAGCTTCATACACATCGGCAAAAGGGTGGCGTGCCCCTTCAAAGCCCTTTGGCCTGATCGCGCAGGGCGAATTTCTGGATCTTGCCGGTCGAGGTTTTCGGGAGTTCCTGAAACACCACCTTCTTGGGCGTCTTGAACCCAGCAAGGGTTGCGCGGGTAAACGCGATCAGACCGGCTTCGTCAACTGATGCGTCCGGTTTCAGTTCCACAAACGCGCATGGCACTTCGCCCCATTTCTCGTCCGGTTTGGCCACAACCGCCGCCAGCAACACGTCAGGATGCTCCATCAACGTTGCTTCGACTTCGACCGAGCTGACGTTTTCGCCGCCCGATATGATGATGTCCTTGGCCCGGTCTGTGATCTGCATATAGCCGTCCGGGTGTTGGATCGCGATGTCGCCGCTGTGGAAATAGCCCCCCTTGAAGGCCTCTTCAGTGGCTTCGACGTTCTTGAAATATCCCTTCATGACTCCGTTGCCACGCATCACGATTTCGCCCTGCGTTTCGCCATCCATGGTGATCTGGGTCATTTCGTCATCAACCACGGTAATGTGCTCGAAGATCGGCATTGCCACGCCCTGACGGGCCTTGATCTTGGCGCGATCATCACCTTCCAGATGCTCCCAATGCGGACCCCAGGTGCATTCGGTTGCCGGTCCATAGACCTCGGTCAGGCCATAGACCTGGGTGACGTGGAAACCCATTGGTTCGATCTTGGCCAATGTGGCCGGGGCGGGGGGCGCACCGGCGGTAAAAACTTCGACAGTTTGATCAAAGCTGCGTCGTTCGCTGTCAGGCGCGTTAACCAGCATGTTCAGCACGATGGGGGCACCGCCGAAATGGGTGGCACCTTCGTCCGCGATAGCGTCGAAAATGGCAGGCGCGGTGGTGTCGCGACAACAGATGAATGTCCCGCCCACCATCGGCATCATCCAGGCGTGGCACCAGCCGTTGCAGTGGAACAGCGGTACGATGCTCAGGTATCTCGGACGTAGGACCATACGCCAACTGATCACCTGACCCATCGCATTCAGATAGGCCCCGCGGTGGTGATACACCACGCCTTTGGGCTTCCCTGTGGTGCCAGAGGTATAGTTCAGCGCGATGCTTTCCCATTCATCCTGCGGCATGATCCAGTCGAAATCATGCGGGGCATTGCCCAGCACGTCTTCGTACGTCGCGTGTCGCCCGCTGGCCGGAAACCCCGCTTCGTCGTCGGGCACTTCGATTAGGATCGGGCCGGGACCATCCATTTGCGCGACGGCCTCTTCTGCGAGTGAAATGAACTGGCTGTCGACCAGTGCGACCTTGGCCTCACCATGGGTAAAGATATAGGCGACGGTGTGGACATCCAGCCGCGTGTTGATCGCGTTGAGGACAGCGCCACAGGCGGGGACACCGAAATGCGCCTCGACCTGAGCGGGCAGGTTGGGGATCAGCGTTGCAACAACATCACCGGGTTTGACGCCCATTGCCGCCAGCGCGCTGGCCAGTCGGGTGACGCGGTCAAAGTATTCGGCATAGGTTTTGCGATGCTTGCCATAGATCACTGCCATTTCATTGGCAAAAACATGTGCTGCGCGTTGCAGGGCTGACAAAGGCGTCAGCGGAACATAGTTCGCCGCTGTCTTGCCCAGACCGGTCTCATCCGACATCCACCCCATAGGATCCTCCTGTTGATCTTCCCTTCTATGTTGTCGCGCCGGATTGGTGGGTTAAGCAAGTCGAAATTGCATGGTGCAGGCGTTGCGAGCCGTTGAGGATGCGATAGGGTAAGGCCATGATCCTCAGCCCCGGGCGCGGTTACGTTTTCATCCATATTCCCAAGACAGGCGGGACGTCACTGGCGCTGGCCCTTGAGGCGCGCGCGATGAAAGATGATATCATGCTGGGGGACACGCCCAAGGCGCTGAAACGGCGGCGCAAGGTGCTGGCGGATCAGGCGCGGGGCCGGTTGTGGAAGCATTCGACCCTATCCGATATCGAAGGGCTTGTGCCGGATTCCGAGTTGGACCGGCTGTTCGCCTTTACATTGGTGCGCAACCCGTGGGACCGGGCGGTCAGCTATTATCACTGGCTCAAACAGCAGTCGTTTGATCATCCAGCTGTCGAACTGGCGAAGAATAACGCGTTCGACGGGTTCATCACGCACCCGAATACACTTGCCAGCTTTCGCGCAACGCCGGCTGAGTCGTATATGCGGCGCTCGGGCGGGCGGGCACAATGTGCATCCTATATCCGGATCGAACAGTTCGATCAGGACGCGCAGCCGCTGTTTGATCACCTCGGATTTCGTCTGAAGTTGCCGCATGTCAATTCGTCTGGGCGGGAAAGGGATTACCGAACCTATTACTCGGAATCAGGGGCTGAGGCCGTCGCCAAGGCGTGTGCAGACGATATCCAGCAATTTGGATATTGCTTTGATCCGGGCGGATTGTAGACAAATTTTCCTAAAACCTGCTTCACCGACCTGGATTGCGGTTGTGTGGTGGACAATGACAAAATTTCGTCTCGGCATCGACCCAAACTTACCTTTTGAATCGTAAACGCTGGCCTTGGTATCAATCTGGTACAGACTGGCACCGTTGGGGTAAGGAATGACGCACGTGTTCGAATGGGCAAGGATGGCCATGGGTTTGGATGAGCCGCTCGAGCGCGGTGACGCGACATCTATGGATGGCGTGTTGATCACTGGCCAGACCGGGTTCATCGCAGGGACCCATGTGGTGTCGAACCTGGGCTGGCAGACGGTCGAGAAGCTTCATGTCGGTGACAAGGTTCTCAGCTTTGACAATGGCATGCAGCCTATTGCTGATATCCAGCATGATATCCGACACGTCCCTGCGCGCCTGCATCATACCGATCAATGTCCGGTCTTGATTCCCGAGGGGGCGTTGCGCAACCGCCGCCCGCTGTGGCTGATGCCGGATCAGGGCATTGTGGTGGAAAGTGACATTGTCATGGATGACATGGGCGATCCGTTTGCCGTTGTGCCCGCCAAAGCCCTGCTGGGGCATCGCGGCATCACCCTCGCCCCGCTGGGGGAACAGATTAACGTGACCACGCTCGCCTTTCGCAACGACGAGGCAATCTATGTCGAGGGTGGGCTACTGGCGCATTGTCCGACTCCCCGAAGTCTGCTGGACGGAGTGAGATCGAGTGATCCGGAGTATCGGGTTCTGAATCTGCGCGCCGCGAAGTTCCTTGTCAGTTGTCACATGGATGACGCTGAACCCGCCGGGTTGACCTATCACCCGGAAGAAATTTTTGCGGTTCTGAAAAGCCGAGAACGCCCAGGCACAATGGTCTGACATCCAAAAAAACGCAAAACCCCGACGCAATTTGCGCCGGGGTTCTTTGTGTTTCGCAAAGAGTTTTGCGAAATTTAGGCTGCTTTGGCTTCCGGATCGAAACGTTCGTAGAAAGTTTCGCCTTTCTCGGCCATGTCGCGCAGCAGGGCCGGGCAGGCGAAACGGTCGCCGAACTTCGCGGTCAGCTCGTCGCACCGCGCCGCCGCGTATTCGGCACCGATGATGTCGAGCCAGGCAAACGGACCACCTGACCACGGCGCAAAGCCCCAGGCCAGAACCGCGCCAACATCGCCTTCGCGGATGTCTTCCAGCACGCCTTCTTCCAACGCGCGAACCGCTTCCAGCACCTGAGCGAACATCAGACGTTCCTGCACTTCGATCAGATCGGGCTGCTCGTCGGCCAGCGGGTATTTGTCGTGGATGCCTTTCCAGTATCCCAGACGCTTGCCCTTTTCGTCATAGTCAAAGTAACCGGCCTTGGACTTGCGGCCCAGACGGCCCTTGTCTTCCATCCAGACGATCAGATCGTCGGCCTCGGAGGCGGGGTATGCGTTGCCCATCGCCGCCTTGGTCGCGCGCATGATCTTGGTGGCCAGATCGATCGAGGTTTCATCCCCCAACTGGATCGGTCCCACAGGGAAGCCCAGTTGCTGAGCGGCGTGATCGATCAGAGCAGGCGCAACACCTTCGGTCACCATCCGAGTGGCTTCGTTGCCGTAAGGAATGATGCAGCGGTTGCAGTAGAAGAACCGCGCATCGTTGACGACGATCGGGGTCTTGCGGATCTGGCGGACATAATCCAGAGCCTTGGCGACCGCCCGCGGGCCAGTTTCCTTGCCCTTGATGATCTCGACCAGGAACATCTTTTCGACGGGTGAAAAGAAGTGGATGCCGATGAACTGCTCGGGGCGCACCGACGCTTCGGCCAGACCGGTGATCGGCAAGGTCGAAGTGTTGGACGCAAAGATGCAGTCTTCGGGGATGATCGCCTCGACCTTTTTGGTCATCTCGGCTTTCACGGCAGGGTCTTCGAACACGGCCTCGATGATCAGATCACAGTCTTTCAACTGCTCCAGATCCGGTGTCGCGTTGATCAGGCCCAGCATCGCGTCTTTCTTGTCCGCCGAGACCTTGCCGCGCTTGATACCCTTGTCCAGATACGTCTCGGTATAGGCCTTGCCGCGATCTGCCGCTTCCTGATCACGGTCGATCAGAACAACTTGCATACCGGCCTGCGCCGAAACCAGCGCGATACCTGCGCCCATCATGCCAGCGCCCAGCACGCCCAGCTTCTTGACGCGCTGATCAGGGACATCCTTGGGACGCACAGCGCCTTTTTCCAACGCTTCCTTGTTCAGGAACAGCGACCGGATCATCGCACCCGACGACGGGTTCATCAGAACATGCGTGAACCAGCGGGCTTCGATCTTAAGTGCGTTGTCGAAATCCACCAATGCGCCTTCATAAACGGCGCTCAGCAGGGCCTTGGGCGATGGGAACGCACCTTTGGTTTTGCCGTGTACCATAGCGCTGGCACCAACGAAGTTCATGAAGCCTGCAGGGTGATAAGGGGCACCGCCGGGCATTTTGTAGCCCTTGGCGTCCCATGGTTTCACCAGATCGGCGTCTTTCGCGTTCAGCACCCAGTCGCGCGCAGCGGCAACTGGATCGGCGGCGATTTCGTCAACGATGCCCGCGCCCTTGGCTTTCTTGGCATCAACCATCTTGCCTTCCAGCAAGAAAGGAGAGGCCCCGATAGCGCCCAGTTTGCGCACCAGACGGGTTGTGCCACCTGCGCCGGGGAAGATCCCGACAAGGATCTCGGGCAGGCCGTATTTGGCCTTGGGGTTGTCGCTCACAAAGATGCGGTGCGTGGCCAGCGGCAGTTCCAGACCAATACCAGCGGCGGTGCCGGGCAGGGCGGCTGCAATTGGCTTGCCACCTTTCTTGGTCTTGCGGTCCATGCCGGCCAGTTCGATCTTCCGAAGAAGCCCATGCATCTGCATGGTGCCGTCAAACAGCCCCTGCGCCGGGTTGTCACCGGCGTCTTCCTTCATCTTGGCCAGCAAGTTCAGATCCATGCCACCAGCAAACGACCCGTCCTTGCCCGAGGTGATGACAATGCCTTTGACCGCATCATCGGCCAGCGCGTCATCGATACAGTCGCTCAGCTCGGCCAGGCCGGTGATCGACATCACGTTCATGGTCTTTCCCGGTACGTCCCAGGTGATAAGTGCGACGCCATCGGCGTCTTTGGTCAGCGTAAATTCAGCCATTGTTCTGTTTCCTGTTCCCTGCGGATCACATGCGCTCGATGATTGTGGCCGCACCCATGCCGGATGCGATGCACAACGTGGCCAGACCGGTTTGTTTGTCTTGCCGCTCCAGTTCGTCCAGCAATGTGCCGATAATCATCGCGCCGGTTGCGCCCAGTGGGTGACCCATCGCGATCGAGCCGCCGTTGACGTTGACTTTGTCGCTGTCGACATCGAAAGCCTGCATAAAGCGCAGCACAACCGAGGCGAAGGCTTCGTTGACTTCGAACAGGTCGATGTCGTCGATGGTCATGCCATTGTCGGCGAGGATCTTTTCGGTCACCGGAACCGGGCCGGTCAGCATGATGGTGGGGTCTGTGCCGATCTTGGCCGTGGCCTTGATGCGGGCGCGTGGTTTCAGACCGTGCTTTTCACCAAACTCCTTGTTGCCGATCAAAACGGCGGCGGCACCGTCCACGATGCCGGACGAATTACCGGCGTGGTGAATGTGGTTGATCTTTTCCAGATGCGGATACTTCAGCAGGGCCACAGCATCAAAGCCGGGCATCTGTTCGCCCATCATCTGGAACGAAGGGTTCAATGACCCCAGCGACTGCATGTCCGTTTGAGGGCGCATGTATTCGTCTTTGTCCAGGATCGCCAAGCCGTTCTGATCGGTCACGGTGATGACGGATTTGGCAAATCGGTTGTCATCCCAAGCGGCCTTGGCACGGCGCTGTGATTCGACGGCCAACGCGTCGGCATCGGCGCGGGAGAACCCGTATTCTGTGGCGATGATGTCCGCCGAAATGCCCTGTGGGACGAAATAGGTCTTCATGGCGACCGTTGGATCAACCGCAATGGCGGCCCCATCGGACCCCATCGCAACACGGCCCATCATCTCAACGCCACCAGCGATATAAGCTTCGCCTGCGCCACCTTTGACCTGGTTCGCGGCCAGGTTCACGGCTTCCATACCGGACGCACAGAACCGGTTGATCGCCAGCCCCGGAATGGATTCATCCAGATCAGACGCCAGAACGGCCGAGCGCGCCAGACAGCCGCCCTGTTCCATCACCTGGGTAACGTTGCCCCAGATCACATCCTCGACGGCGTGGCCTTCAAGATTGTTGCGTTCCTTCATGGCGTTCAGCGTGAGCGCAGACAGCCGCAGCGAGGTCACCTCGTGCAGGCTGCCGTCTTTGCGGCCTTTGCCGCGCGGGGTGCGCAGCGCATCATAAATATAGGCTTCGGTCATGGGTAGTCTCCTCAAGCACGATCCGACGGGTTGCCGGGCATCAGGTCATAGGGGTGTTTCCAGCCGGGCTGGTCGGACAAGCGGGTCAGCCAGGCGTCGATATTGGGCCAGTCGGCACGGTCGAAACCGAAAGGCTCGGGATAATAAAGGTAACCACAGCACGACAGATCCGCGTTGGTCACGCCGTCACCGACGATCCAATCGCGGCCTTCGAGATGGTTCTCAAGAACTTGATATGCCGCCGTCAAACGGCCCTGCGCGAACGCGATGACATCTGCGTTACGCTGTGCTTCAGGCAGGAAGTTCATCAGAAACCGGGTCATGCCCGCTTGCGAGGAAAGCTTGTGATTGTCCCACAGCACCCAGCGCAGGATTTCATAATTTTCTTCACGGGTCTTGCCACCGAACTTGCCCGATTTCTCGGTGACATAAGCCTGGATGCAGCCAGACTGGCTGACTTTGAAACCGTCATGGACCAAAACCGGCGCTTCGCCCATTTCGTTGACGTTGGCGCGATATTCTGGCGTGCGGGCCTGACCCTTGAAGAAATCGACAAACACCGGCTCCCAGTCCAGGCCGCTTAACTCAAGCGCCAGAGCCGCCTTGTAGGAATTCCCGCTTTCTCCAAAGCAATGCAGTTTGATCGTCATGCCAGTGTCCTCCCGTGGCGCATTGGGCAATGTCGGTATTTGAGTATTTGGAAAGAGAAGATGCACAAAAAGTTGCACTGAAATAACCGCGCATTAACCTTAACGCGCTTTGATTGCAGGTGCGGTACAGGCTGGAGAGCCGATGACCGCAAGAGGAGACGCCCCGCCGTCCGGACTGAGTGCGTCCTAGACAGATCAGATCTGAACGGTGGGGCGCATTCCCCTTTTTTGATATCTTCTCTTTCCAAATACTCCCGCCGGAGGCATCCAGCATCGATGGTTACGCTAGAGGTCGAAATCACAAGTCCAACCCGCAGCAGGTCTGCAGATTACCGCTTACGGGCCTCAAGTTCCGAATTGAACAGGCGCAAACGGTGGGTCAGGTTTTCCTCGTTGATCACGCTGTTGAAGTTCTCGAACAGAAACGACAGCGCTTCCCCTTCATCCAGACCGGCATCGCGGGCGAAGGATTTTAGCCGCCGATAGCCATCTTCAGTCATGGCAACCGGAAACCGGCGGGTCGGCTTAAAGCGTTTGGGCATGTCCTCTCCTCGGACTGGCTGGGTCGGGCGGAGCCTGAACTCCGCCCGTACCGTATCAGAAGTTTGCCGCGTCCAGCGCCATAATGGTATCCGCACCGGTGTTGATGCGTGCCAGGTGGGTGGCCGTCATTGGTAGGCGGCGCGCCATATAGAACCGGGCTGTGGTCAACTTTGTTTCATGGAACGCCCTGTCGGATGTGCCATTTGCCAGCGCCTCAAGCGAGGCTTTGGCCATACGGGCCCACATCAAACCCAGGCACACGTGGCCGAACAGGTGCATGAAATCGTACGATCCGGCCAGCGCATTGTTCGGATTGGTCATACCGTTCTGCATGAAATACATGCTTGCGCCCTGAAGGTCCTTCGAGGCTGTTTTCAGCGGCGTCACGAATTCGGCCATGCCGTCGACTTCGGCGTTGTCCTTGCAGAAGGTCTTGACCAGATCGAAGAACGCCATCACGTGCTTGCCACCGTCCTGCGCCAGCTTGCGACCAACAAGGTCGAGCGCCTGAACGCCATTGGCACCTTCATAGATCATCGCGATACGAGCATCGCGCGTGAACTGCGACATGCCCCATTCTTCGATATAACCATGGCCGCCATAAACCTGCTGAGCCTGCACGGTCATGTCATAGCCTTCGTCACTCAGGAAGCCTTTGATGACCGGGGTCATCAGCGAGATCAGGCCATCGGCGTCCTTGTCTTCAGAACGGTGCGCCTGATCGATCAGGGTTGCGCCCCAAAGAAGGAATGCGCGCGCGCCCTCTGTGAAAGACTTCTGGTCCATCAGGTTGCGGCGGATATCGGGGTGCACGATCAGCGGATCGGCCGGGCCGTCGGGGTTCTTGGTACCGGTCACGTCGCGCCCCTGCAGGCGATCCTTGGCATATTCCACAGCGTTCTGATACGCAGCTTCGGCTTGCGATACGCCTTGCATGCCTACGCCCAGACGGGCTTCGTTCATCATGGTGAACATGGCACGCATGCCTTTGTGCTCATCGCCCAGAAGGTAGCCGGTGGCCTCGTCATAATCCATGACGCAGGTCGAGTTTCCGTGGATGCCCATCTTCTCTTCGATCTTGCCGACCGACACGCCATTGCGGGCGCCCAAAGAGCCGTCTTCTTTGACGTGGAACTTTGGCACGATGAACAAGGATACGCCTTTGATGCCTTCGGGGCCGCCGGTAATCTTGGCGAGCACCAGATGCACAATGTTGTCGGCCATGTCGTGATCGCCGGACGAGATAAAGATCTTCTGGCCCGAGATCTTATAGCTGCCGTCGCCTTGCGGCTCAGCCTTGGTGCGCATCATGCCCAGATCGGTGCCGCAATGCGGCTCGGTCAGGTTCATGGTGCCGGTCCATTCACAGGACACCATCTTTGGCAGGTAGGTGTCTTTCTGCTCGTCCGTACCATGGGCAAGGATCGCCGAGGCCGCACCGTGAGTCAGGCCCTGATACATTACAAACGCCTGGTTGGCAGCCGAGAACATCTCGCCCACTGCGGTGCCCAGAACATACGGCATATTCTGTCCGCCGTACTGCTCGGGCATGTCCAGACCAGTCCAGCCGCCGGCTTTCATCTGTTCAAAGGCGTCTTTGAAACCGGTTGGCGTGCGGACGACGCCGTTTTCAAAGGTACAGCCTTCTGTGTCGCCGATTGCGTTCAGGGGCTGCAGAACTTCGGAACTGATCTTGCCGGCTTCTTCCAGAACGGCGCCGGTGAAGTCGCTTTCCAGGTCGCTATAGCCTGGGACATCCGAGTCGGCGATTTTCAGAACGTCGTGCAGGATAAACTGCATATCTTTGGTCGGTGCGGTGTAGGTGGGCATGTCTCACTCCCTGAACTGCGGTATTGGGTCTTAGGAAGCGGCTTATTTGGCCGCCTTCTGGGTTTCGGTCATATTGGTGATCACTTGGGCACCCCATGCCAGCTGTTCTTTCAGCTCGTCGATCGCCTGATCCAGTTCTTCGCGCTGGCGTTCCATGTCGGCCAGCCGGTCACAGGCAATGTCATAGGTGCGCTGCAGCTGCGTGTGCTGCTGGTCGCCAATGTGATAAAGGTCCAGCAGTTGCCGGATCTGTTCCAGACTGAACCCAAAGCGCTTGCCGCGCAGGATCAGTTTCAGACGGGCGCGGTCGCGCTTGGAATACAGGCGCTTCTGGCCATCGCGTTCCGGGAACAGCAATTCTTTGGATTCATAGAACCGCAGGGTTCGCGGCGTGACATCGAAAGAGTCACACATTTCGCGGATCGTCATCTGTCGTTCTTCGGTCATATCATCCTCTTTTCGGCGTCGTCGTACGCATGAGGTGCGGTTGGGTCGCACGCTTTACAACACTTGCTTGACGTTTACGTAAGTTGGACGTTACGTCAAACCACTTCGTGACGTGGGATCAGAGAAATCCGACGTGGCGGCACAGGGAAAATACCCGTCTTATACCTGAAAACTGGTTTCAGGCGCGGGTGTTTCAAGTAGGAAATGGTGGAACAAGGGCTTCAGGGGGCGGCGGTTGGATGCGCAGGGCCGGTCAGACCCGCGCTTTCATGGCTTCGTCCCGGTAGTGGACCAGATCCTTGATGGCAGATTCGATCTGGGCCTGCTGGTTGTGCAATTCGTTCAGCTGGCGGTCAGCCATTTCGATGAATGTATCGATCTGGGCCTGCGTGCCTGCTTCTTCATAGATCAGCAACCACTGCCGGATTTCCTCAAGCTGGAAGCCGAATTTGCGCCCACGCATGATCAGAATCATCCGGGCCCTTTCGCGGGCGCCGTAAAATCGGGACCGGCCTTCGCGGTCAGGCTGCAGCAATTCAATATACTCATAATACCTGAGCGTGCGCGGCGTCACTTCGAACTCAGCGCACATCTCTTTGAATGACAGGCGGGCGTCAGTCATATGGCAGTCTCCCTTATGGCCGAACGTTATGCGCTTGCAGCAAGTAGTGCAACAGGTGGGCTTGCTCTTTGCGATCACGCCTGATCATAAAGGATCCCGGACAGACAAGGAGCCTGAACATGGACAAAGTAGCCGTAGCCCGGCAGTTCATCGAGGCAATTCCGCACGCAAGCGCCTTGGGCATGGTGTTGAAAGACATCAGCGGCGGTCGTGCTGTGATTTCCATGCCCTATGACGAACGCTTCATAGGCGACCCCAAAACAGGGGTCATTCATGGCGGGGCTGTGTCAGCGCTGATGGATACGTGCTGCGGCGCAGCAGTGATGAGCCATCCGGCAGCGCCTGGCGGGACAGCCACCATTGATTTGAGAATCGACTATATGCGCGCAGCCACGCCGGGCCAGACCATCGTGACCACGGCAGAATGCTATCATGTGACCCGCAACGTGGCCTTTGTACGGGCCACGACTGTCGATGATGACACTGACCGGCCTGTCGCAACGGCGTCAGGTGCCTTCACCGTGGAGAAGAAATTCTGATGGCGAAACGTCCCGAACCCATTCAGGTGGTCAAACAACGGCGCGATGCCGCGCTGGGCGCCATTGTCAGCGGTGTGCCTTATGCCCGCTTTCTGGGTGTCACGTTCGACCGGCGCGGCGATGAGCTGACCGGCATTCTGAACTTTGACGAGAACCTGATCGGCAACCCGTTCCTGCCTGCCCTGCATGGCGGGGCGACTGCGGCATTTCTGGAACTGACCTCGGTCATCACGCTAAGTTGGTCACACCACTTTCCGGCGATCGAATCCGGCGCACTGGATCCCGAGGCCATGGCCAACGGCGAACTGCCAAGGATGCCGAAGACCATCGACTTTACCGTCGACTACCTGCGGTCGGGTCTGCCACGCGATGCGTATGCCCGTGCCACGATCAGCCGGGCAGGGCGGCGCTATGCGTCGGTCCATGTCGAGGCGTGGCAGGACCATCACGACAAGCTGTATGCACAGGCAACCGGGCATTTTCTGATGCCGTCCCCCAGTGACAACGGTGGCAGCTAACGCGTCCGACATCACGCATCGGCGCGTTCTGAACATTGCTCTGCCGATCGTGTTGTCGAACGCGACCGTTCCCATTCTGGGGCTGGTCGACACCGGGGTTGTGGGCCAGTTGGGTCAGGCCGCGCCGATTGGGGCCGTTGGCATCGGCGCCATCATCATTACCACGTTTTACTGGGTCTTCGGATTTCTGCGGATGGGAACGACTGGCTTTACCAGTCAGGCCCATGGGGCAGGTGATCGGGATGAGGTCACGGCACTTCTGACCCGGGCGATCCTGATTGGCGTGGCCAGCGGTGTCGGGTTGATCCTGTTACAGCTGCCGATCTTCTGGCTTGGGTTCTGGGCCTCTCCAGCCTCGCCCGAAGTCGAAACCCTTGCCCGGGATTACATGACGATACGCATCTGGTCAGCACCGGCGGCGATTGCATTGTTCGGGATCAACGGCTGGCTGATTGCATTGGAACGGACCCGGGCCGTCTTTGCCCTGCAGCTGTGGATGAACGGGGTGAACATCCTGCTCGACCTTCTGTTCGTTCTGCATTTGGGGTGGGGTGTGCCTGGCGTCGCCTTTGCAACATTCCTTGCCGAATGGTCAGGTCTGGCTGTGGGCCTTTGGTTCTGCCGCGACGTGTTCAGGACCAAGGGATGGAACGACTGGCCCCGCATATTCGACCGGGCTCGGCTGACCCGGATGATGAAGGTCAACATCGACATATTGATCCGGTCGCTGGCGTTAATGTCGATCTTTGTCAGTTTCATCTTCCTCAGTGCAGACTTTGGTGATGTGACGCTGGCCACCAACCAGATCCTGATGCAGTTCATCGAAACCGCTGCCTATGCGCTGGATGGCTTTGCATTTGCTGCGGAAACACTGGTGGGGCAGGCTGTGGGCGCGGCCAGCATAACGCGGTTGCGCCGCGGGATCTGGCTGTGTTCCGTCTGGTCCTTGGCTGGCTGTGTGCTGATGAGTGCCGGGTTGTTTTTCTTTGGCGCTGATCTGGTCGATTTGATGGCCAAGGTCCCTGACGTGCAAAGCACCGCACGTATCTTCCTGCCCTATCTGGTGCTTGTCCCACTGCTGGGCTTGCCAAGCTGGATGCTGGACGGTGTGTTTATTGGGGCGACCCGGACGCGGGACATGCGCAACATGTCGATCCTGTCAGCCTTGGCCTTCGGGGCCGTCGCGCTGGTGTTGGTGCCGAGTTATGGCAACCACGGATTGTGGATCGCTTTGCTGTTTTCGTTCGTCGCCCGGGGTGTTTCGCTTGGGGTGAGATATCCGGCTCTTGAGCGGGCGACGGTTCAGGCCTCCTGACGGATCAGATCAGGTCCAGCACTTTTTCCGGCGGTCGCCCGATCACGGCGCGACCATCTTTGATGGCAACGGGCCGTTCGATCAGGATCGGGTTTTCGGCCATGGCTTGCAGCAAGGCATCGTCGGTATCGGTCTTTCCAAGCCCAAGCTCTTTGAACCGCTTTTGGCCCGTGCGCATCATCTGAAGTACGGGCAAGCCGCCAAGAGCGCGCTGAACCCTTTTCAAATCACCAACAGATGGTACATCTTCAAGGTATTTTCGTACATTCAGGTCTGCTCCGGCGTCTTCAAGCAAAGCCAGCCCGGCACGGGATTTGGAACACCGCGGATTGTGCCAGTATTCGATCATAGCCAGTCGCTCCGTTTGCTGCCAACGGCGTCGGCAACGGATGCAAACCCGTCGCGGGTCAGCAGACTGTCCAGCCCTGTTGCAATCTCCTGAACCAACGACATGCCGTGATAGACCAGCGCAGTATAAAGTTGCACCGCCGATGCCCCGGCGCAGATTTTGGCATAGGCCTGTTCAGCCGACTCAATGCCACCCACCCCGACCAAGGGAATAGCCCCATCGGTCAAAACGCTCAGCTTGGCTAGAACGCGGGTCGATTTTTCGAATAACGGTACGCCTGACAGGCCGCCTTTTTCATCGCGGTGCGGGCTTTGCAATCCGTCGCGGGACAGGGTCGTGTTGGTTGCGATGATCGCATCCACGCCCGTTTCGCGGGCAACTGCTGCGATGTCAGCCAACTCGTCGTCGGTCAGGTCGGGGGCGATTTTCAGGAACACGGGGATCGGGTTTTCAAGCGCCTCGCGGGCCGTGATGACACCGCTCAGCAAAGCGCCAAGTGCCTCTTTGCCTTGCAGATCGCGCAGTTTTTCGGTGTTTGGCGACGACACATTGACGGTGGCAAAATCCAAAGATGCGCCGCATCGGGTCAGTACTTTGGCAAAGTCGCTGGCACGGTCGTCGCTGTCCTTGTTGGCCCCCAGGTTCAGCCCGACCGGAACAGTACGCACATGGGCTGACAACCGACCCGCTGCAGCGTTCATGCCTTCGTTATTAAAGCCAAACCGGTTGATCGCAGCGCGATCTTCAGACAGCCGGAACAGCCGTGGCTTGGGGTTGCCGGGCTGTGGGCGCGGGGTGACTGCGCCTACTTCGACAAAGCCAAATCCACAGCGGGACAGCGGGGCAAGCAACGTCGCATTCTTGTCGAACCCGGCGGCCAGCCCGACCGGATTGGCCAGCTTGATCCCGGCCAGCGTGGTTTGAAGACGAGGCGAGGTGATCGGGTCAATTCCGGGGTGCACACCTGCGCGCAGCGCCTTATGCGACAGATCATGGGCCTGTTCCGGGTCAATCCGGTGCAGAACGGCCAGACCAACCTGTTCCAGAAACGTCATACCATATCGTCCGGAAACTGATGTGTGCCGTCGACCAACGGCATCGGCTTGGCCCACAGCACATCTGTCATCCGCAAGGTGCGGAACAGATGCGGAAACAGGGCATCGCCGCGCGATACCTCCCATTTCAAATCATCGCCAAGACCATCGGTTTCGACCGCCAACAACGTCAGCCCATCTTGCCCCGTGAAATGCTTGGCCGCAGTTTCGGCAGCTTGTGTGGCCGTGGAAAAATGGACAAACCCATCGGCGACATCGATTGGCGCGCCTTGTGTTTCACCAGCGTTCTGCAAGGCGGCCCATTCGTCCGCCCGGAAAATTTTATAGATCAGCATGACGTGGTGATGCCTTGTGCGCGTCCTGATTTCAAGCACGATCCGGCGAGGCGGAAGTAGGGGAATCTTTGACAGGGACAAAATTGCGCGCCACGATCCTGACAACAATAACAGTAGGGAGTTTACACATGTTAACCCGATTCCTGACTTCGGTCGCAGCCCTTGGCATGACCGCAGGTATGGCCGCAGCCGACTATAAGCTGACGATTCTGCACACCAATGACTTCCACGCCCGGTTCGAACCGATCAGCAAATATGACAGCGGCTGTTCGGCGGAAAGCAATCAGGAAGGCAAGTGTTTCGGCGGTTCGGCCCGTCTGGTCACGGCCATTGCGGATGCACGCAAGCGGTCGAACAATTCGGTTCTGTTCGATGGCGGAGATCAGTTCCAGGGCTCGCTGTTTTATACCTACTACAAGGGCAAGCTGGCCGCCGAGATGATGAACAAGATGGGCTATGACGCGATGACCGTGGGCAACCATGAATTCGACGACGGCCCCGAAGTGTTGCGCGGCTTCATGGATGCGATCGATTTTCCGATCCTGATGTCGAACGCGGATATCAGCGCTGAGCCTCAGCTGGCTGGTGTATTGCAAAAATCCACAGTTATTGAACGTGGCGGCGAAAAGCTGGGCCTGATCGGCCTGACCCCACAGAACACAGATGAACTGGCCAGCCCCGGTCCGAATATTTCGTTCTCGGATCCGGTTGCCGCCGTCCAGGGCGAAGTCGACAAGCTGACCGCCATGGGCGTCAACAAGATTTTTGTGCTCAGCCACTCCGGGTACGGCGTTGACCAGCGTGTTGCGGCCGAAACCACAGGTGTTGATGTGATCGTGGGCGGCCATTCGAACACGTATCTTTCGAACGTGTCCGACCGGGCTGCGGGGCCATACCCAACTATCGTGAATGGCGTTCAGATCGTGCAGGCCTATGCCTATGGCAAGTTTCTGGGTGAGTTGAACGTCACCTTCAATGATTCCGGTGAAATCATCGAAGCGATGGGCGAACCGCTGATCATGGATGCGAGCGTGTCCGAAGACGACGGCACGGTTGCCAGGATCGCCGAAATGGCCGCTCCACTGGAAGAAATCCGTAACAAGGTGGTCGCCGCCGCAGCGCAGCCGATTATCGGTGATCGGGATGTTTGCCGGGCCGAAGAATGTTCGATGGGCAACCTCGTGGCGGATGCCATGTTGGACCGGGTGGCTGATCAGGGCGTGACCATCGCCATCGCGAACTCGGGCGGGCTGCGTGCCAGTATCGATGGCGGCGAGGTCACCATGGGCGAAGTCCTGACCGTACTGCCGTTCCAGAATACGCTGTCCACCTTCGAAATCTCGGGCGCAGGCCTGTTGGAGGCGTTGGAAAACGGCGTCAGCCAGGTTGAAGAGGGCGCAGGTCGTTTTCCGCAGATCGCAGGCATGACCTTCACCTGGGACTCGGCGCAACCAGCGGGCAGCCGGATTGTTGAGGCCAAGGTGGCCAGCGAAGACGGTTTTGTTCCGATGGATCCGGCGACAACCTATCTGGTCGTAACCAACAATTATGTCCGCAATGGTGGCGACGGGTACAAGATGTTCAAGGGCGAGGACAAGAACGCCTATGACTTTGGCCCGGATCTGGCCGATGTCACGGCTGAGTATCTTGCAGCGGCATCACCGTACCAGCCCTATACTGATGGGCGTATCACCAAGAAGTAAACACGCCGGGCGGGGCCGTCTTGGCCCCGTCTGAACTCTGGAGCTGGGCCTGATCGCCTGAATGTTTAGCCCGATCTCTCCTGACACGAGGTCGGGCATCGGCTTGCAGATAAGGCCGGGCAGTCGGCAGGGTTTGGTCATGATAGAAGCTTAAATCCGTTTCGGTGGCATTGGCCGGCGCCGTGTGCTTTCCAATGCATCTGCGTTTGGTGTCAGCGCGGGCTCACAACAGGCCCGCGCACTTTATCAAAACGTCAGATTCGGCGTTATTCGATTGGTGGCAAACCTGTCACAGCCTGAATGGCTTCGGAATGCGGTTCCGTATGCTGCGGATCTCGGGTGCACGGCAGAACTCCGAACAATGGGTCGAAGTCAACCATTGCAGCTGCCAACACAACAAGAATGCCGATGTCCCCCTCGAATGTCGCGGTACCGTCGGCGAACTGTGCTTCCAGGTCTTTGTCGCCTGCAATGACGGTTTCAAGGTCTGTGCGATTGATCGTCATCGACAGGTCCGGATCATTGTGCAGATAGCCCTCGACGTTGGTCAGTGTCGAATTGGACAACTCGATCAGGAACTTTTCACCGTTGTCAGCTGTGCTCAGATTGATCTTGTACTGGTGTCCCGCAACCTTGCGCCCGTCCATCTTGATGGCGAGGAAGTTCAGGAACAGTTCTGTCGACATGGCCCGAATGACGTCAGGGCTGGATGAATCAGGACTGTCACCTTCAGGAATACCTGACCGGAGTTCGAACGCGCCAGACAGGAACGAGTTACGTAGCCCCGGGTTTTCCTGCTGATAGCCGATCTGTTCATAAACATCTGCTAACAGGTCACGGGCCGGTTGGTTCCTCGGCTCGGCATGGACCAGTTTATTCAAGATCTCACTCGCCAACTTGTAATCACCTGCTTCGTGCAATTCCAGCGCCTTGGTTATAATTGCGCCAGACCCGCCCATCATCTCGACATAAAGTGGTGCGGAATCTTCCTGAGAATGCGGGATAAGGGTGGCCGGGTTGCAGTCTCAAAAAACGAGATAACGTTGGATAACACCGCGACTGTTGTGCTCGGGAGAGCCGTGATAGCCACGAGTGTGCCAGGCGTTCTGCAGGCTTTCCGGCAATTCGTACACGTTGTGGATCTGGTTGATGGTCACGCCCTGGTTCGCGTAGTGCAGAACCTGATTGTTCATATGCGCATAAAGATCCCTTTGGTCACGCAGAATTTGCTGGATGCGGTCATTGCCCCAACGTGGCCAGTGGTGCGAATAGAACATCACCTCCGGTTCCTAACCGTACAACACCAGCGCTTGAGAGGTGTATTTCGCCCACCGTAACGGATTACGCACAGGGGCGCCGCGCAGTGTACAAACGTTGTGCAGGGTTGCGGTCACGTTTTCAGTCATCCACAGCGTTTTTGTCTCAGGGAAATAGGTGTTCATGTTCGACGGTGCTTCGGTGCCCGGCGTATTCTGAAAGATCATCCGAACGCCATCGACGACGATGTCTTCGACGTCATCTTCGATGAAGCGGGTTGGGGCGATCAGGCCGACCTGACCAGCCGAGACGCCCTGGCCAAGACCCTGACCCACAAACCCATGCGGGTTGGCTGGCAACAACAGACCATACTGATAGAACAGCCGCCGGTTCATCGCGTTACCAGCATAAATGTTTTCCGAGATCGTTGCTCCATGAAGTCGCGTGGTGCGATGATTTCGACCTTGCCAGCGCGTACATCTGCCTCGTCAACAACGCCACGAACGCCGCCCCAGTGGTCAGTGTGTGAATGCGAGAAAATGACGGCTGTGACCGGACGGCCTTCGCCAACATGTTCCTGGAATAACTCAAGTGCGGCCCGTGCCGGTTCGGCGGAAATCAGAGGGTCGATGGCGATCCAACCGGTTTCACCCCGAACAAATGAAATGTCGGATAGATCAAACCCACGCACCTGATAGAATCCCGGTCTGACCTCATAGAGCCCATAGTTTTGGTTCAGCCGGGAAATATGCTGGAGCGGTGGATGAATGCCGTCGAAATCCGTGTCGGTATCCAGGAAGTCGAACCGTTTCTTATCCCAGGCGACATGCCCGGCATCCACCATGACCTGTTTTTCGGGCATCTCGGCGATCAGGCCGCGTTTCTGCTCCTCAAAATCCTGCGTGTCAGAAAAAGGCAGTTGGGCGCGTGCTTTTTTCAGGATCGCCTTGGTATGCGCAGACGGTGCTTTGCCCTTGGGGTGAAAATGGCCATCCAGTGGTGCCGCCACGTCTTGTGCATGCGCGACAGCGTCGTCCAGTAGAACACTTGCAGAAACGGCAAATGCCGTTCCAACACTGGGAATGGATTTTAGGGAATTGCGACGGGTGGTCATTTTGTTTCTCTGTTCTTGTTTTTTGACAGGCAAAATCCAACCTCAGCGCATTTGGACCGGGCAGGCCCTTCTGGATCATTGTTGGCGCTGAAAAACTCCTCACGAACGATGATAGAGTGGGGTGCTGCGTTAGACTTGATCACCAGAGCAACTTCAAAAAATGAGTGCTTCGTCATCGGGTCGGCGATGAAGCGATGGGTGTGCTTGAAGGACCGTTATGGGAAATTCCGGAAAACTGACGGCAAAGCAAAATGACATTTTGCGAGGGTCTGGGTGGCTCTCTACCAGAAGCCTGGCTGTTAAGGATGCATTTCTGGAACTGGGTGCATTAAAGGCACTGGAAATCGGACAAGTCCTATACCCACGTGGAAAGGCGCCAACCCATGTTCATGGGCTGATCCGGGGCCAGATCGATGTTCAGCTTCTAGCCCCGAACAATGACGAACTGGCTTTCCCGTCCGGGCAGCAAAGCAAGTGGTACAGTTTTTCAGACGTTATCACCAACGAGCCCGCAATGGGGTTCGCCATCGCGCGTCAGCCGTCAGAATTACTGAGTATTTCCAGAAGAGAATTGATGCATTTCCTGAATGCAGATCCAAGGCGTTACATCGACATAATCGCGCACGACAACGCTTTAAGGCGTCAGATGCAGGAAGTTATCGCCGAAATTGTCACGGGCGACGGTGTTGAATTGGTCGCGAGGCGCTTGGCCTGGATGGCCGACAATGACCGGTTGGACGCCGATAATTCGGTTGCGATCTCGCAGTTGGACTTTGCTTTGGCCGCCGGGGTTTCAGCTCCCATCGTCCGGCGCGCTTTTCGCGACATGAGACGCCGGGGTATTTTGGAAACCTATTACGGCAAGATCGTGATCAGGGATGCCGAAGAGTTAAGGCATTTAGCCGACAAACTCGGAGCCGGGTGACTGCGTCTGAACCCGAAGATGGGATGTTGGGCGCGCATGGTCTGCAATGGACCATTCGGGCCGGTCAAGGGCGTGTCTGGATAGTCAGCAGATTGGACGTTGTTGCTTTTATCAGTCAGGTCGCTTGCTGTTGGAAAAATAGCAGGGACACTGGCCACAGGTCTATGGTCTAGCTGTCCAGTTCAGGCCACAGCGCCGGATCCAGCCCGTCGATCAAGGGTTGCAGCATCGCCTCGTACCGCTGCCACCCCCCGACGGATCTTGTATGGACCGGCTGACGCAGTTGACTGGCGCTCATCGTCAGGACCTGCTCGGCGTTCAGGTCAGGGCGGGCCATGGTCGGTTCCCACTCCAGCCCGCAGTGTGTGGCCAGCAACTGGCTGGCGGCGTGTACGTCCTGAACCATGTCTTCATACCGCAGATCGATGATCCGCCCGGGAAAAGTCTTGTGCCAGTGCTGCATTGACTTTGCATACAGGTTGAACCGGTGCGCCATGGCTTTCAGGTCGTAGGTATAGCCCAGTGCCTGACCCTTGAAGCCAGCCTTCCACATCGACAGCGCGATGTCGCGTGGATCCCGTTGCACGTTGATGACCGTGGTCTCGGGATAGGCCGCCAGAAGAAAACCGGTGAGGCGGTAATTTTCGGGCATCTTGTCGACATAGGCCGTGGTGCCCTCTGGAAACTCAGGCAACATTGCACTGTCCTGACGAATGAAATCGGCAATTGCCATTGCATCGAACGGTGTCTCTTTTGTCACCAAGGGATAGATCAGGATTGACGCAGCACTGCGTTCGCCCAGGCCCACCACATGGGAATTCGCGTTTAGCACCGCTTCGGTTAGCGACGTCCCGGACCTTGGCAGGCCCAGCACATAGATCGGGCGCGGACCGTCAGGCATCGTTGCATTTTGCACCTGCGTTCCGTTGAAACGGGCCAGCAGGGAGTCGTTTAGCGCGCTGTCCTCATCGGCGTCATAGGGGTGGAGCACTGACAGAGCCCGGTTCGCAGAGGCCCACGCAGATACTGCTTTGTCGTCATGCCCCAGTTGCTCTTCGATCCTGCCTGCAGCAAAATTCAGCTGGGCGAGTTCTGTTCCTTTAGCGGGTTGGGATTTCATTGCCGCGCGGATCTGCGGCAGCAGGTCAGAGTTATCGTCTGCCGACTGCAGGGCGCTTAGGCGCTCAAGCGCACCGGCGTGATCTGGCCGCAGGTCCAGCACGGTGCGAAATCCGTCGCGGGCCGCGTCAGTGTCGCCCAGTGACAGGTGTTGCGAAGCCAGCCAGTACTGCGCCTTGGTATTGTCCGGCGCGATGGCCACGGCACGCTGAAGGGCGATCAGAGCGACCTGATGCTGCATGTGTTCAGCCAGCGGTTCACTGGCGTTGAGCAGGATTTCGACATCGTCGGGCGCCAATTTCATAGCCGTGCGGAAATCATTCAAAGCCTCGACGATCCGACCCTGGCTGGCTAGGATCAGGCCGCGCAGATTGAAGGCCTGGGCGAAGCCGGGTGCCAGTTCGATGGCATGTTCCGCCGCTTCAAGCGCACGGTCATTGATACCATTCTCATAGCTTGCCAGCGCCAGAAGATACCACGCGCCAGAATCGTTCGGGGTCTTGCCGACCAGACCTTCCAGAAGCCGCGCCGCTGTTTCGAACTGGTTCAGAACCACCAGTGACTGCGCAAGGTTCTTGCGCGCGTCGTGAAAGTCGGGCGCAAATTTCAACGCCTTCTGAAAAAAAGGAATCGCAGCGCGGTGTTGATCTAGACTGCACAGCGCAATTCCTGCGAAGTTCGGGAAAGCAGGATGCGATTTATGTCGCTTTATTGCCGCTTTGGCGGTTTTCAGCGCCGATTTGGCCCGACCTTCGCGCAACTGGGTTGCAGCGGTTTCAAAATCTGACTGAACACTCATATCAGAGCATTGAAAGATATACGGCCCGAATTCAAGGGCTATTACACGGCAGTTCAGTCCCGTCCAAAGGTCCAGATCCAACCCATCAAGATACGGCGCAAGCATATCAGCGTGATGCTGTCATTTGCCAACTGATCTTCGGTGCACCGGCTGGCGAACCTGCGCAGCGCTTGCGGTGAGACCCGGCGCGCCTGAGAGGTCCGGGCGGGCCATCTGGGGCTGCCAGTCCAGATCGCAGTACCGGGCGATTCTGGCACTTTCCTGCTGGGGCGCGGCAGCCAGGCTTTCATAGCTGACATCCAGGATCTGACCCGGAAACCGAAAAGGCCAGAAGGCCATCAACCCGGCAAACAGGATAAACCGATGCGCCATGGCATCAAGGTCATAGGTCTAGCTCAGCGCCGAACCCGCGAAATGCCCCCGCCACATCGATAACGCCACATCGCGCGGATCACGGTGCAGGCAAATAATCCGGCTTTCCGGAAAAGATCGCTTCAGGATTCCGATCAGGCGATAGTTTTCAGGCATTTTGTCGACATAGGCACGATTGCCGCCCGATATCTGTGGGAGAGCCTGTGCATAGGTGTGTCGAAACGCAGTTGCCTGAAAACTGTCAAAGGGCTGGTGGGTTTCGATGATCGGATAGAGAAAGCGGGCCAGCGGCGACCAGTTCTCCGAGTGGTTCGACGGTTGGATGAAGGCCGAGCATGGTTTCGACAAGGGTCGTTCCGGAACGCGGTAAACCCAGAACAAAATCGGCCCCGGGGGATTGCGTGACCATCGGGTAAATTCTGGGTATTCGGAAAATACTGTATGATTGCTGCGTTCAGGGCCCAGTCTGCATCCCTATCGTAAGGCATATGCCCGGCCATAGCGCGGTTGGCGCGCTCGGATAGGTGTAATCCGGGGCGTTTCAAAGCGTCATGCGCAGCAGTGGCTGTGCGCTGATCAGGTTTCAGATCGGCAAGGTGAAAGAGCGCTTCGGCATTTGCCGGGTCCAGCACCAGCGTTTTGGCATAAACCTGTACGCCAAGATCCAGATCTCCATTTTCGACCAGACAGAATGTGGGTTGCGAGGATCTCGTTTCATCCACTTCCGCGACATTTTAAGGGCCGTGTTCGGCTTGCCGTTGAGCAAGTCGGTTTGTATCTGCATTATGGGGTGGAGTGATGTCATGATTTTGAAACAAACCCTCGCCCTTCGGAGTTTCAACGAGTGCGACTTGCAAAGTTTTGCGGATCTGAGAGTTAAACGCGGGTCGACGAATAAACTGGCGAAAAAATGTGTGGACGCTTTGCAATTACGCTGCCCAACGACGCCATGGCGCAGCTGTTCGCGGCACAACCCGCGAACGACCTGCCGACTGTGCCGAACTTCAACGTGTGCCCGACCACGCAAGTGCATGTCGTTCGCGGTACCCAGACTGGGCGCAGCCTGATCCCGATGCGGTGGGGATTTTTGCCGCATTGGTACAAAAGCCCCACCGACGGACCGCTTCTGATCAATGCCCGGGCCGAAACGATTGCCGAAAAGCCGGCGTTTCGCGCCGCCTGCCGCGAGCGGCGCTGTATTGTCGTTGCAAGCGGGTTCTACGAGTGGACCAAGACGGAAGACGGCACCCGCCTTCCCTGGTACATCTATCGACAAGATACGGCGCCAATTGCTTTTGCCGCGATTTGGCAGTCATGGGGCAAAGATGACGCGATACCGACTTGCGCGGTTGTTACCACGGCCGCCAATGAGGATCTGAAAGGCATTCATCATCGAATGCCGCTTATCCTTGAGCCCGACAGTTGGGCGCTATGGCTGGGGGAGCAGGGCAAGGGCGCGGCCCGTTTGATGCATCCGGGGGCGCAGGGGGTGCTGGCGTTTCACCGCGTTGATCCGCGCGTGAATTCGAACCGCGCCAGTGGACCCGAACTGATTGAACCGTTTGACGATGGGTGACGTCACTGGTCGGGGGTCGTCAACGGTGCCCGGCTGTGGTCATTTCCGGCCTTTGTGGTCTTTTGCAGCAGATCTACGATCACATCCCGCTCGGCGTCGCTAAGACCAGCCAGAATGGCGGGCTGGACCTTTTTCACGAATGGAAGCGCTTCTTTCAGAAGTGCGGCACCTTCCGACGTCAGGGTCAGTTCCTTGGAGCGGCGGTCTTTGCGCGACTTGCTTCGGGCGACCAGCCCCCGGGCATCCAGCCGGTCGATCACTTTGCCAAGAGTTGCACGGTCATAGGCAATCATGCCCGCGACAGTTGCCTGATCAATGCCGGGTTTTTCCTGGATCGCACTAAGGGCCGCAAACTGGACCGGGGTCAACGACACTCCGGCCTGTTCCATCTGGTCCATGAACAACGCGACCGAGATCTGGTTTAGTCGCCGGATCAGGTGGCCGGGCATGGTGTGGATATCCATGAAGGTGTCTTTCCTCGCTGTAAGCCGCGCTATTCTGGGCAATCCTGTCCCTGGCAGCAAGCCACGTCCTGCTCAAACCCGATGTCACAGGCAACCCCCCGCCTTTCCCTTGGCAGGTTGGCGCTGTAAGACCCGGGGCATGACTAAGGAATTCAAAACTCTGTCCGAACTGCTTGCACATGGCTTTGATACGGTGATCGACGTGCGCAGCCCGGCAGAGTATGCCGAGGATCACATTCCCGGCGCGATCAACCTGCCGGTTTTGGACAATGCAGAGAGGGCCGAGGTCGGAACGATTTATAAGCAGGAAAGCCCGTTCCTGGCCCGCAAGATCGGAGCCGCCAAGGTGTTTCGGAACTCGGCACACCATATCGAAACCGCTTTGCGCGATCAGGAAGGCGGCTGGCGACCGCTGGTCTATTGTTGGCGCGGCGGACAGCGTTCAGGATCTTTCGGCTGGATGCTGGGGCAGATCGGCTGGCGATCGGATGTCATCAACGGTGGCTATCGCACCTATCGTCGTCTGGTGAACCAGGCTTTGTATACGGATCCTCTCCCACATCGGTTGATTGCGCTGGACGGGTATACCGGCACGGCCAAGACTGAAGTGTTGCATTTGCTGGCAAAGCGGGGTGTGCAAGTGCTGGACCTTGAAGGTCTGGCCGCTCATCGTGGGTCTCTGCTGGGCGGAATGGCCGACCCGCAGCCCAGCCAGAAAGCCTTCGAATCGGCGCTGGCTGTGGCGCTGAATGGTCTGGACCCGGCCCGCCCGGTTGTGGTCGAAGCGGAATCCAGCAAAATCGGTGAACGGATCATTCCGCCCAGCCTGTGGGTGTCGATGAAAGTCGCACCACGGATCGAAATCATGGCCACGACAGAAGCCCGGACACGGTATCTGGTGCAGGCCTATGATGACATCCTGTCGGATGCCGACAGGTTACGCAGAAAGCTCAACCCGCTCAGGATGCACCGCAGCCATGCCGTGGTGGACGGCTGGATGGCCTTTATCGATGCGGGCGACAAAGCGGGGCTGACGCGCGCGCTGATGGAACAGCACTATGATCCGTCTTATGAAAAGTCGCGGCGCGCCATTGGGGCCGTTTCTGCCGCGCAGATCCAGACGACCGGGCTGGCTGCGCCAGATCTTGATGCCCTTGCGGGGCAGATCGAAACTGTCGTTGATCGTCTCTCTCAAGTACCTGTGAGAGAAAGCTGAAGCGGCGTTTCGGTAAGTGACCCGATGCGGGCGGCCGGATACCCGGCTTCGCGCAATGCGGCAACAATTGTATCGGCCCGATCGGGCGCGACGGCGGCCAGCAACCCGCCCGATGTCTGTGGATCGAACAAAAGCGCCGCCTTGCCGTGGGTCGGCAAGGCCGGAGCGATGGCCGCGTTATCGTCAAACAGGCTGGATCGCACGCCTTTTTCCGAAAGCTCCAGCGCACCTTCCATCACCGGAATGGCCGCCAGATCCAGTTCAGCCCCGACGGATGAGGCCTCGCAAAGGCCCACCAAGTGGCCGACCAACCCAAACCCGGTCACATCTGTCATCGCTTGGGCGCCTGTCAGCAAACGCGCGGCTTCGCCCTGTGGCTGGCACATGTGGGCATAGGCCGACGACACCCAGTCTCCACGCGCCAGCCCCGCCATTTCAGCTGCCATCACCACGCCGCTTCCCAGTGGCTTGGTCAGGATCAACGCATCGCCCGGCTTTGCCCCGTTTAACGTGATAGGGTCATTGTCACACAGACCGGTCACGGCAAATCCGATGGTCAGTTCGTCGCCCAGCGTTGTGTGGCCACCCACGATGTCGGCTCCGGCCTGTGCCATGACGTCTGTCGCGACACTCATGATCTCGCTCAGGGTGCGCTCCTGCAGGGCAGGGGACATGCGCGGCAGGATAAGGTTGGCTGTCGCCGCCTGCGGCTCTGCTCCCATCGCCCAAATGTCGCCCAATGCATGGACGGCGGCAATCCGTGTCATCAGCACAGGATCGTTGGTCACCGCCCGCAGGTGGTCTGAACTCAGCACTTGCCGCGTGCCCCCCATGTGCAGCAGAGCGGCGTCATCACCGGCCAGCGGGGTAACATCATCGCGGCTGAGGGTCGAAAACGGTTTCAAAGCTCCGCGCAGGGCATTCCGCCCAACCTTGGACCCGCATCCACCGCACAACAGTTTGTCGCCCAACGCGACATCCGCGCCTATGGCGTGCATCGGCGGCAGTTCGGGAAGCTCCATTTGCGGCAGATCCCGAAACCGGTTCATGAACGTCTGGTCGATGTGATCCTTCCAGCGCCACATCAGCGGCCCCGAGACCGTCATGCCGAACCGTTCCCCCAGTGCAGCCTTACCGCCCAACGAGATCAGTTTCAGGTAATCGTTTTGCGGCTTGAAGGTCCGAAGCGGGTCGCCGGATAATGTGGCGCACAGGTTGTCGAACAGTACCGGCGCCTCGCGTACGGCAAAAACACCGGCCTTTGGGCGGGGTGAGGCGGTCAGGTGGGCGCAATCCCCGGCGGCGAACACGGCGGGATCACTGCTGCGCAGCATCGGGTCGACTTTGATGAACCCGTCCTGCAATGCCAGCCCGCTATCGGCGATCCACTCATAGGGGCGTGCACCGGCTGCCCCGGTCACGAATTCGGCCGGAACAGAGCGTCCATCGGCCAGCAGAATGTGATCGGCGGCAATCCGATCGATCGATGCGTTTTCCAGCAGGTCGATCCCCAGATCATCGAAAGTCCGGCGTATGACCGCAGCGGCTTTCTCTCCGATCGCACTCAGCGCCGTGGCATTGTCGATCAGCGTCAGGGTCGCCTTGCGGCCCTTGGCGCGCAAGGCATATGCCATCGCCATGATCAATTCGGCCCCGGCAACGCCACCACCAATCACCGCGACCTGTGCGGTGCCATCGCCCTGCAAATACGCCGACCATCGCTCGGCAAAAGGGCCAAGCGGTTTGGCCGGAATTGCATGATCTGCAAATCCCGGGATGGCAGGCATGTCAGACGTAATGCCGACATTGATCGAACAGACGTCGAAGGCAACCGGCGGTCGCCCCGGGACATGGATTTCACGGGCCGTCAGATCGATGCCATCGGCAGCGCCAACGATGACCCGCGCACCGGCGAACCGGGCAAGCCGGATCAGATCAATGTCCAGCGCCTCGCGGTCATAGTGGCCAGCGACATACCCCGGCAACATCCCGGAATAGGGTGCTGTGGGGCCGGGGTTGATCACAGTAACGCGCGCGCCGGGCAACGGCGTCATGCCCCACTTTCGCAGCACAAGCGCGTGCGTGTGCCCGCCACCGACAAGAACCAGATCGCGGGTCAGGGGAAGCGGTGTCTGATGCACGAAACGTGCTCCTCGGGGTTGGGCTGCTAGGGGCGGTGGGCCGGTTCAGGACTCGTCATCTTTGTCTTCGGTCATAAACGTGGCCCAGGTCGAATCCTCACCGGCTGGCGGCAGGGTCTCGGGGGTTTGGTGCCGATGAACATGGACCTTGGCAATGAAGTTCGCCGTGATCGGAGCGGTGAGAAACAGGAACAAGGTAATCAGCAATTCGTGCAGCGACAGGTGATGTTCACTGACTGCCGAATGCAGGATCGACGCGATCAAAACACCGCCAACCCCCAGCGTCGTCGCCTTTGTAGGCGCGTGCAGCCGTGACATCTGATCGTTCAGCTTGATCAGGCCGAAAGACCCGACAAACCCAAACAGGCCGGCAACCACCAGGAAGAACGCGATCAGGATATCGAAATACTGTTCCATGGCATCCTCACTCGATGATATTGCCGCGCAGCAGATAGCGCGCATAGGCCACTGTCGACACAAAGCCCAGCATGGCGATGATCATTGCGGCTTCGAAAAAGATCTCACTGCCGATGTTGACGCCGTAAAGCACGATAAGGGCGATCGTGTTGATAACCATTGTGTCAAGTGCAAGGATCCGGTCGCCGATGCCTTCGGCGGTGATCACGACCCACATGTTCATCAGCATTCCGGCACCGAAACAGGCGAATGCGAAATAGATAGCGTATGTCAGGATCATTCGAAAATCTCCTTCAGGCGGCGCTCGTATCGTTGCTTGATTTCATCCCGGATAGCAGCCGGGTCCGGCGCGTCCAGGCAATGGATCAGAAGGCAGTGCCCTTCGTCCGACAGGTCGGCGGTCAGGGTGCCCGGGGTCATGGTAATGGTCCCGGCCAGCACGGTAATCGCCTCGGGTGCGCGCAATTCGATCGGCACGCAAACCCATCCGGGCGAGCGTTTGGCGTTAGGTTTGAACAGAACGATCCGGGCGACGATAAAGTTCGCAACAACGATGTCCCACAGCACCACCAGCACATATTCAACAACGCGCGGCCAGCTAAGCAGTTGCGGGCGGTCGGGCCAGTAGGGACGTGTGAGAAACGGGATGACGATGCCCAGGAACAAGCCGAACACCAAAGAATTCAACGAGAACTTGTTGACCATAAGCAACCAGACGACGGTTAGCAGAATGGTCAAATGAGGATGCGGGAAGATCCGGGCAAGCAGCTTCATCGTCACGGCCTCTTCAACACGGTTTCAAGATAGGCGGCGCGGTCAAAGATCTGGTCCGCCGTTGCGGTTGTATAGTCCAGCACCGGGCCAGACAGGACGGTCAACAGCACCAGACCGATCAGCAAACCGAAGGCCGCGACAAAGCTGAGCGCTGGCATCGGTTCGGGTGCTGTTTCCAGCGGGTCAGGCTCGATCCGGGTTTCTTCGTCGATCTTGGGCAGTGCGTCCGATTCGAGTTCGTTGACAAAGTCAGGGTCATAGGACTTCCAGAACAGGATGCTACCGGCCCGGGCCAGCCCGACGATGGTGACCAGGGACGACACCAGAATGAAAGCCCAGATGACCCAGGTGGTGTCACCAAGGCCAGCGTCGCGGGCCGCGTCCATGACCAGCAGTTTGCCGACAAAGCCTGACAGCGGCGGCATCCCGGCCAGCGCAATCGCGGCCACAAAGTACAGCGATGCGATCAGCCCGATCTGCGGCATCGGGCGATGCGGGACAATTGCGCCACCGCGCCGTTCCATGATCAGGTCTGCGATCAGAAAAATCAGCCCCGCCGTCAGGGTCGAATGGATCATGTAATACATCGCGGCGGCAGCGCCTTGCGGCGTGAACAGCGAAATCGCGATCAGCAAGGTGCCCATCGAGGCGATAGCCCCGAATGCCATCAAACGCCCGATCTCTTTCGCGCCAAGAATACCGATGGCACCAACGGCCAGTGTCAGCATCGCAGCGGGAAGCAACCAGTCACCCACCAGCCCTTCGGTTGCCGCCACATCGGGGCCGAAGACTTGCGTATAGAACCGCAAAATCGCGTATGCCCCGACCTTGGTCATGATCGCGAACAAAGCCGCCACGGGCAAGGGCGCGTTGGCATAGCTGGCGGGCAGCCAGAAATGCAGCGGAAGCACGGCGGCCTTGATGGCAAAAACCAGCAGCAGCAAAACCGCACCAACGCGCAAAAGCGCCGTGTCATCGGCAGGCAATTCGGCCACACGCGCGGCCAGATCAGCCATGTTGAGCGTCCCGGTCACAGCATACAGTGTGCCCAGTGCGAACAGAAACAGTGTTGAGCCCAGCAGGTTATAGACCACGTATTGTACGCCGGCTGCCAGCCGTTTGCCCCCGCCCGAATGGATCATCAGACCGTAGGACGCGATCAGCAACACTTCGAAAAAGACGAACAGGTTGAAGGCATCACCAGTCAGGAACGCGCCCAACACACCCATCAGTTGGAACTGCAACAAGGCATGAAAATGCCGCCCGCGCGCATCCCATCCGGATCCTATGACGTACAAAACCACCGCCAGCGACAACAGGGTTGTCAGAAGCACCATCATCGCCGAAAGCCGGTCCAGAACCAGCACAATGCCGAACGGTGCAGGCCAGTCGCCAAGTTCATAAACCTGAATTTCACCGGTGCTGGCCTGCATCAGCAGGACCACCGCGATGATGTTCAATGCAACAATCGACGCGACCGAGAAAATCCGCTGCAGATCCAGATGATAGCGGATAACCATGATAATGAACGGTGCGATGACCGCCGGCAGCACGATTGGGGCGACAATCCAGTGGTTCATGCGTCTTCTCCGGCGTCGTCGATCATGTCGATCCGGTCATCTCGGTTGGTCAGGTAAGAACTGAGCGCGATCATCACGATCACCGCCGTCATCCCAAAGGAGATCACGATGGCGGTCAGCACCAGCGCCTGCGGCAGCGGGTCGGTATAAGGCACGTCCTCATACTTGTTCAAAATTGGCGGCGCGTTGATCACAAGCCGTCCGGTCGCGAACAAGAAAACGTTCACCGCGTAAGACAGCAATGAAATCCCGACGATCACAGGGAAGGTGCGCTGGCGCAGGACCAGATAGATGCCCGAGGCTGTCAGGACGCCCACTGCGGTTGCAACAAGAATTTCCAAGTCAGCTCTCCTGCAGCTCGTCCAGAGCGTCGTCGCGTTCGGGGTTGATGTCCATCGGGTGCTCGCTTGCGATACCGGGTTGCCATGCATACCGCGCAAGGCTTTCCAGTGCGAGCATCACGGCGCCCACAACGGCCAGGAACACGCCCAGATCGAACAGGGCGGCTGTGGCCCATTCGAACTCTTCCAGCGGCTCAAGGTGGATGTACCCAAAGGCGCTGGTCAGGAACGGCATCCCGTTGAACCAGGCCCCCATGCCGGTCATCGCGGCGATCAGTACGCCGGACCCGATGATACCGTGATAGGGCAGCCTTTGACGCTCAGTCGCCCAGCCAAAGCCCGAAGCCATGTATTGCATGATCACAGCGATAGCGGCGATCAATCCGGCTACAAAACCGCCGCCGGGCATGTTGTGGCCCCGGAAGAAGATATAGGCGGCAACCATCAACGCGATCGGCATCATAACACGCGTGGCGACGACCATCATAAGCGGGTGCGCGTCACCAGCCTGCGGGAACGTTGGCTTTCGGTTCAGCAAACGGGCGCGAACGCGGCTGGACAGGATCGCCTCGGTAATCGCGTAGATGATAATCGCTGCAATGCCGAGAACGATAATTTCGCCGAACGTATCAAACCCCCGGAAGTCAACAAGTATCACGTTGACCACATTGGTGCCGCCGCCGCCTTTATAGGAATTCGCAAGGTGGAATTCTGAGATCGTCGGAAAGACGGAATTGCTGGTCATGATTGCATAGGCCAGACCGGCTACGCCAACCCCGCCACCAATCGCCAGAACCGCGTCGCGGAACCGCCGCCCGGTCGTGCTTTCAACCGGAGTTTCCTGTGGCATGAAGTTCAGGGCCAGCAACAACAGGATGATCGTCACCACTTCGACCGAGATCTGGGTCAGCGCCAGATCGGGTGCGGACAGATAGTTGAAGGATAGCGACACGATCAGGCCAATGATCCCCATCACCACCAGCGACAACAAACGGTTGCGATGGAAGAAGACAACGCAAAGCGTCGCCCCCACAAGACAGACCCATGCAAGGATCGGCAGGGCTGATGCATCGGTCGTGCCACGGGCTGGCGTTACAGTGGTGCCACTGAAATAGGCGTAACCGGCAAGGCTTAGCGAAAACAGCACAAAGATCGCAGCGTACCGGGTCAGTGCGCCATCATGCAGCGTGTCAGTGATAACACGGCTTGTCCGGGTCGCAGCGCCCATCAAAGAGTCGAAAATCTGCTTTGCCTCGGGGCGCCGTGCGGCCAGCCAGCCGCGTTCAAGACGGGCATGGGCGTACAGAACCAGCAGGCCTCCGGCGATAGCAGCCATCGACATGTACAAAGCCGGGGTAAAGCCGTGCCACAATTTGGCGTGGAAATGCGGCGGGTGCGCATCGTTCACGACAGCGGCGGTCGCCGATTCGACCAGCGGGCCGACAATGGCGTTGGGGAACAGGCCGATCAGGACAACAAGAACCACCAGAAATGCGGGCGACAACCACAGGCCCGGGCCCGGATCATGTGGGGTTGCGGGATAATCGCTTCGCTTCGGGCCAAGGAACACATGCGCGATATAGCGGAACGAATAACCAGCCGAAAAAACAGCGGCCAGCACGGCTATCACCGGCAGCAGATAGTGCGAATTGGCCCACAATGTGTGAGTCGTTTCTTCCAGCATCATTTCCTTTGACAGGAAGCCGTTGAACGGTGGGATTCCGGCCATCGACAGGGATGCAATGGTGGCGATGGTGAAAGTGATCGGCATCAGGTGGCGCAGGCCACCCAAACGCTTGATATCGCGGGTATGGGTTTCGTGATCGACGATACCCGCGCTCATGAACAACGCCGCCTTGAACGTGGCGTGGTTGATGATGTGAAATATGGCGGCCATGGCGGCAATTGGAGTGCCGATGCCCAAAAGCATGGTGATCAAACCCAGATGGCTGACGGTCGAAAACGCCAGCAGACCTTTCAGATCGTCTTTGAAATTGGCGATAATCGCGCCCAGCAGCATGGTCACAAGACCGGTGGTGGCGACGATATAAAACCAGATCTCGGTCCCGGCCAGAACCGGCCACATACGGGCCATCAGGAACAACCCGGCTTTCACCATGGTGGCCGAGTGCAGATAGGCCGAAACCGGAGTCGGAGCAGCCATCGCGTGCGGCAGCCAGAAATGGAACGGGAACTGGGCTGACTTGGTAAAACAACCGATCAGGATCAGGATCAGCGCCGGAACATAATAGGGCGATGACTGAATCAGCGCTTTGTTCTGCAAAATGACGCTCAGATCATAACTGCCGACGATATTGCCAAGGATCAGCATCCCCGCAATCATGGCCAGTCCGCCCGATCCGGTCACGGCCAGCGCCATTCTCGCGCCCTGACGGCCTTCGGGCAGGTGCTTCCAATACCCGATCAGCAGGAAAGACGACAATGATGTCAGTTCCCAGAAGATCAGCAAAAGCAGGATGTTGTCGCTCAGGACAATCCCCACCATCGCGCCCTGAAACAGCAGCAGATAGGTATAGAACTGCCCCATCGGATCTTCGCGGGACAGATAGAAACGCGCATACAGGATGATCAGCAGGCCGATGCCCAGAATCAGCCCGGCGAACAGCAGCCCCAGCCCGTCGAGCATGAAGTTGGCATTCAGGCCGATCCCCGGCAGCCAGGTGAGTTTCGCGGTGACGACTTCGCCCCGCAAAACGGCAGGTGCGTTCAGCAACAGCCCGATAAAGGCGAGCAGGGACACCGCACCAGCGGCTGAGGACGAAGCGTTGCGACCGGCACGGATCAACAGCGCGGGAAGGATCGCGCCAAGAAACGGCAGGGCCGCAATCAGGAACAGGGACACCAGCAGTTCTCCAGTATCAGTGAGCCAGAAAAGTGTATCTTGCCTAAGGGATTTTTCCCGACTGTCCAGACCCTGTTCGCAGAACCGGTGCGGAAAGCTGCGGATAGCGGCAATTTACCCAAATATTCTGCAGGATCGGTGACGATAAGTTGACTGTGGTCCGGGATCCGTGACCTTGGCCCACAATGGGCTTGTGTTAGGGATTGTCTGAACGATGATGTGGTGGATCGACAGATGGAAGAAACACAGGCTGGCCGTGCAACCGGTCTTTCGCGCCGATCTGTGCTGATCGGTATCGCTGGGGCCGGAGCAGTTGCCGGAGTTCTTATATGGCGTCGCATTCCGCCGAACTATCAGGGTGGCAAGCTCAGCGTATCTGATGCACACGCGGTGGCCCTGGATGGTTCTGTCCTGTTGATCGATATCCGAACTCCGAAAGAGTGGCGCCAGACTGGTGTTGGCGAGGGCGCCCAGCCGCTTGATATGCGCCGCAACGATTTTGTGGATGCCCTGTCCCGGCTGTCAGGCGGCGACACGCACCAACCTATTGCGCTGATCTGCGCGCGCGGCGTGCGCTCGGCCCGTCTTAGCCGTCGGCTTACCGACGCCGGATTTACGTCGATCATTGATGTGCCCGAGGGTATGCTGGGATCCGGGGCCGGGCCGGGCTGGCTGGCGACCGGACTGCCGGTAAACCCCTGGACAGGAGAACAGGTATGAAGTGGCTTTTCGGGTTGGCCGTGGTCTGCGCGGGACCAGCGGCAGCTGGCTGTGTCAGTGACCCTGCACCGTGCAAGATAGATGGTGGTGAGTATCACGCTGTCATGCCCGACGGGGTCGAAGCGCCTCCGATGGTTGTCTTTCTGCATGGCGCCGGTGGTGACGGAAGCCGGATCACCAAGAATCTGGCCCTGATGCAAAGCCTGACCAGCCGAGGATATGCGGTTGTCGCGCCGACCGGATCGCGCACGTTCAGAGAGGGCAATGGACGCCTTTGGAATTTCTTCCCCGATTGGGAAGGGCGTGACGAGGCCGATTTCCTGAAATCCGTTGTTGAAGACGCGCAAACCCGATTGGGCGTCCGTGCAGACAACGTCCTGCTTGCCGGGTTTTCGGCTGGTGCGTTTATGGTCACCTATCTGGCTTGCAGTCATCCGGCCGCGTTTTCAGCTTACGCGCCGGTTGCAGGCGGCTTCTGGCGACCTCAACCCGACTCTTGCGCCGGACCAGTTAACTTGTTTCAGACCCATGGTTGGCAGGACACTCTGGTGCCGTTGGAAGGGCGTTTCCTGCGGGATGGGCGCTTTCAGCAGGGCGATATCATGGCGGGGCTTGAACTGTGGCGCCAAACAAATGAGTGCCTTGATGAAGATCCCGATGCCTTTGACGTGACCGGCGAATTCTGGCGCCGGTCATGGGCCTGCGACGGTGCGCTGGAGCTGGCGTTGTTTCCTGGTGGGCACAGCATCCCGAAAGGCTGGACAAACATGGTGCTGGACTGGTTCGAAGCGCTGGAGCCGTAATCACTCGGCGGGTGTGGCCGATCCCTTGCAGTCGATCAGGGCTTTCAACTCGGCCCTGTAATGGCGCGCGGCCCGCGTGATGGCTGGTTCACTGTAATCTTCCCGCGTGCCCATCCAACGAAAAGTAGGTGACCCGACCCGAAGCCCGCTGAGCGCCGACAGCGGCACCGCCAGGGCCAGACTAACCGTGATCGGCAACAGCCACGGCGATACCAGCCCCAACATGATTCCAGCTGTCAGAGCCCATCCACTGACCGTCTCCAGCGCGTGGCAGATCAACAGGGTCCGCAATCCATAGCTGCCACCATCGCGGGCCTGAGGCGCCCAGCCTCGCTGCAGGCCCAAAACCGTCCGGAAGACAGCAATCATCTGCTGCACCATCAGGATGGGCGCATAAAGAACCGCCAAGGCGATTTCCGACACCAGCGACAGCGTAAATCGCCAACCGCCGCCAAATTCAGAAAACCGTATCCCGTTCAGCGGCAGGGCGGCGACCCCCAGCAGCTTGGGGGCCAGTAACATGGCGTACATCAGCACAATGATCAGCACATGCCGTGCGTCCGTCATTTGCGGCCAGGTTGGCATTGTCGGGTTGGTTTCGCTGAAATAAGTCAGAACGCTGGCTTCCTCACCGCGTCCGATCAGGGCCCACATGACCAACAGCGCGAACCAGATCGGCGACATCAGATAGCCAATGGCACCGTGGAACATGTGAAAGCGCGACACTGAACGAAATCCGCGTGCGCTGAGCAGACGCAGGTGTTGCAGATTACCCTGACACCAGCGGCGGTCGCGCTGGATATGGTCGATCAGTGTCGGCGGCGTTTCTTCGTAACTGCCGCGAATGCGGGGCAAAAATCGAACGCCCCAACCGGCCCGGCGCAAAAGGCCTGCTTCGACAAAATCATGGCTCATGATCAGCTTGTCATCGCCACGCCAGCGTCGCAGCCTTGGCAACCCCGCACAATTGGCGAACGCGGCGGTGCGAATGATCGCGTTATGGCCCCAGTAGTTGCCATCTTGCCCACACCACAGCGAAAGCCCTTCGGCCAGGGCCGCGCCATAAACGCCGTTGGCGAATTGCTGCATCCGGGCAAAAACCGACTGCGCGCCGATCAGCTGTGGAAAGCTCTGGATCAGTCCGGCGGCCGGATCGGCGGCAAGCGCATCTGTCAGCCGTACGATGGCCCGACCGGTCATCAGGCTGTCGGCATCCAGAACCAGCATCGCATCATATCCATCGCCCCACCGGGTGATCCAATCGGCGATGTTCCCAACCTTTCGGTCGGTGTTCATCGGGCGGCGGCGGTAGTGAAGATCCAGACCCGGTGACAGGGAGGCGCGCAACGCCTCGACACTGGCGCGTTCCTGTTCGGCGATGGCGGGGTCGCGGGTGTCTGACAGGATGAACATCGAATAATTGTGCCGCCCACCGCGCGCGCGCAGTTCTTCCAGCATCGACCTTGCGTTGCCCAGAACGTACCATGGGACTTCGTTGTACACAGGCATCAGCAGGGCCACTGACATAGGTGTCGGTCTTTTGGGCGGGGACGGGACCGGACGCCGCGCGAGCGAGGCAAGCCCCAGAACCACGGTGCTGACCGTGAAACTGATCCAGAAGAAATTGAACGCAATCAGGGCAATAAGCGTGCCTTCGAACCAGCTGATGCCGCCTTCACCGAACCATCCCAGCATGATCCAGGCAAGGCCTGTTGTGGCTGCGACGGCGGGGCTGAACGCCAGCAGACGTTTCAGGTGCAATCTGTGCGGGGACGGTGCCCCGGGGGCGGCCTTGTCCGCGAAATCGCGCCCGAAATCCTGCGCTGCCATGGGTAGAGGCCGTTCGGGCGGCATCAGGAACAGGCCGTTTGTCATGCAGTCCACCGATACAGCCAGACCTCGGACGCTGCCGCACCCTCTTTGCGCAGTTGCGCGCGCAGCTCGACCAGGCCGTGTTCGCCCGGATCAAAGCTGAAGGCCAGCCGCAGCCCGCCGTTTTCAGGGTTGCGCTGCAACACTCCGGGGCTGGTTTCGGCCTGGGGTGAACTGATGTGGATCGTATAGTCCTCGGGGGCGGCGGCATGCATCGGGTGGGGTTCGTATTCGACCGTCACGACCCGGCCGCCTTTGGCGCGGGCGCCAGACGACGTGTCGACAATCCGGGGCAGGGTGGCCGTGATCGGCGCTTCTGCGCCCCATGTCATACGGTAAGACAGGTCGACCTGGCTGCCAGCGATGTAAGGTTCGGCAGGGCGCCAATAGGCGACGATGTTGTCATAAATCTCTTGATCCGCGGGGATTTCGACCAGCGTCACGGCCCCGCGACCCCAGTCGCCATTGGGTTCTACCCAAAGGCCGGGACGGCGGTGATAGAGCGCTTCAAGGTCGTCGAAATCAGACAGTTTGCGGGCCCGTTGCATCAGACCAAAACCGCGTGGATTGACGTCGCTGAAGGCCGAGATTTGCAAATCACGTGGGTTGGCCAGCGGTCGCCACAGGGTTTCGCCTGCGCCGTTGCGGATCAAAAGGCCATCGCTATCATGTACAGCGGGACGGAAATCATCGAACCGCGTACGATCTGTGCTGTCATAGAGGAACATGCTGGTCAGCGGACCGATACCGACATGGGGCATGTCCGTCCGGGGGAACAGGGTCGCCTGAACCTCCATCACGCAAGCCGGTCCGGGGGTGATGTCAAACCGATAGGCCCCTGAGACCGACGGGCTGTCAAGCAACGCGTGCACGATGATGTTGCGTTGTACAGATCGGGGAGTTTCCAGCCAAAACTGTACGAAATCGGGAAACTCTTCGCCCATCGGGTCGCCGGTCTTCAGCGCAAGGCCACGTGCCGAAAGACCGTAGATCTCACCGATGCCGATGGCGCGGAAATAGCTCGCGCCCTGAAACACGGCAAATTCGTTCTTGGTGCCGGGCTGGTCCAGTTCCGTGCGCAGACGGAAGCCCGAAAAGCCCATTTCGCCATCTGTGCTCAGCTCGGGCACTTTGTCGGTTCGGTCGAAATTGCCAAGGGTGAAGGGCACCGGTGTAGCCATCCCGTCAGACACCGTGGAAATTTGAACCGGGCGCGGGAAATAAAGACCGGGATGAAAGAAATCGACCTCGTACGGCGTTTCGGTCTTGTACCAAAGGGCGCGGTCATGCCGGAACCAGATTGACTTGTACTGCTCGTAGCTCAGGTCCAGCCAGTCCTGCGGCACGGTCGGGCGCGCCATGTATCGATGTCTGGCAAGGTCACGGGCTTTGGCGATGACGGTTTCGTGGGAAAATGGCGTGGCGGTTCCGGTCGCGCCTGCGGACTGGACCATGGCCATCGCGACGGTGGATGCCAGAAAGGATCGTCTTGTCAGTTTCATGACCGGTTCCTTTTCCAAGGCTGCGATTTGAACCAGCCCGCCAGATAAGCAACGCTAATGATCATCGCAAAGCCGATCAGATTGGCGAGCGCCACAGTGCCAACGCTGCGCCCGGTCTGATCCAGCGCAAAGCCGATCAGACGTGCCATCGCCATCGAGAAGACGAACACGGCAAGCGATTGTTGTCCGACCTTGGTGATCACGGCCATCAACGATTGCGCCCCAGTCCCACGCGCCCCGTCTGCGAGCACCTTCAGACGCGCACCGCCTGTGCCTGCAGCAACCCAGCCCAGATAGGCCAGCGCCAGAAAATGGACGTAGCGCAAGAACGCAAACTCGGTCTTGTCGCGCAACTCGGACGTCAGCGGCCAGGCCTTGCGGATGAGCGACGCCAGATCAGGTGCGGCGGCCTCGACCCAAAGGAACACTTTCCACGATCCGAAGGGGGCTGACAGAACCAGAAACGCGATGCTGGACCAGATCAGGACACGCGACACGGGTGGTGCCGGTATCCAGCCGCGCATGAAAGCAAATCCGGTGAAAAACAAAAGCTGCCAGCCGAACGGGTTGAAGAACCACTGCCGATCTGACCACGGCTCGGCCGGAAGCGCCAACCATCCCATCTGAGCCACGCCCCAGATCGCGATGCTGGCCGCAGCCGCAGCCCAGAACCCGATTTGCATAAACGCCATCATTAACGGCATCAGCGCAAGGATCACCAGATACATCGGCAGGATGTCGAAGTAGTTTGGCACATAACTGAGCGTGAACAGCCCAACCATCTGCGGCATCGGGTCATTGAAGAAATGGCTGAGGTTCAGGGATGCGACATAACTTTTCTCGAAGCCGCCAAAGATATCTATGGCTGCCATGCTCATCGCGACGAAGAAGAACAGGCAGATATGGGCCCAATAGACCTGCCAAACGCGAAACGCGACCCGGGCGCTGCCCATCGCCCATCCCTGACGCAGGAAACAGCCTCCAAAGGCGATGGCCGAGGCCATGCCCGAGCAAAAGACAAAGATTTCGGTCGCGTCGGAATATCCGAATCGGGCCGGGATCCAACTGGCCCAATAGTTGCGTGGGATGTGTGCAATCAGGATGATGAACATCGCGATGCCACGATAGAAATCCAGCCGGGGATCGCGTGTTGTCGCGGGCGCCGAATGGTGCACGCGGGACGGGGCGAAGTCGGTCGTGGGCGAAATTGACGCCATGAATTGCGGTCCTTACTGCGCCGGAACGCGATGGGCTGAGCCGCGCCCGGCCGCGATCAGATCGCGGCGCGCGACGGCATAGCCATCCTCGCGCCCGCCGCGTTGGGCCTGGCGTTCATTCAGAATGATTTCGACCCGGTCCAGTTGCCCGGCCCGCAGGCCAGCGTCAATGGTCAGTCGTTCAAAGACATCGCGCTGGGCATGACTGCCTCCGGCAAGTTGCATGGTGCCGCGTGCCTGGGCGAGATAGGCAAATGCCTCGTCAAAGCGGGTTTCGCCAAACGCCTCAAGACCCAGCGACGCCGCTTCGCCCGGATTGGCCATGCGGGCGCGCATATCGCAGCCGCTAGTCTGTGCATCGCGGTGAATACGCTGAACCAGGGCCGAACGGTCTTCGGCCCGGTCGCCGCCGTTCAGGGCCAGAAGATAGTGCAGATCGGCAAAGATCAGGCAGCCATCCTGCGTTCGGTTGGCGCTGAGCGCAGCCAGTTCTTCCCAGCGGTTGCCAACTGGTACTCCGTCCAGTTCAAGCCGCATCAACAGCGAAGTCGCGTTTGAAATATCCCGGTAATCATCAGTTTTGTCAGCGCGGATCTGACGATCATACAGATCCAGAACCTCATCGACCTGACCCAGGTCCAGATGCATCAGCGCCTTGTGCCACCAGACGTGATACTTGAAGTTGTTGCAATGCGCCCATGCGTTTTCCCGGCCTGACAGCCAGTCAAGCCCGGCTTTCGCGTCACAGGTCATGTCATAAACATGGGCCACAGCATGCAGACCCCAGGCATCGTCCGGGGCCATCCACAGCGCCTGACGCCCGGCAATTTCGGCCTTTGTATAGTCGCCGTTTTCTTCCAGTGCAAAAGCATGGCAGCCCAGCAAATAACCCCGCCCCGGATGATCGGGCGCGTAAGCTGGCAAGACCCGCTGGACCGACTCCAACATGCCTGCGACGTCACCCAGAACGAACCGGATCGCCTGGCTGAGTTTCATCGCCAGTGTATCCTGCGCATTGTCGTTCAAAGCGGTCTCAAGGCACTGAATGGAGCCTGTCGGACGCCCGTCCATCCATTCTGAAAGTGCCTTGATGAAAATCCGCTCGCGTGGGCAGGCGGTTTCGGCATGGGCCAAAGCATCGGCCATCGCGGTCTCTGCCACGACCACCAGTTCGCGCCGGCCCATCAGCATGTAGAACAGCCCCTTGATCGCGTGCCCCATCGCGAATTCCGGCTCGGACTCTAACAAACGGGTGAGGTGTTTTGGCGTAACCTCAGAATGGGCCATGAACCCCAACATGACCGCATTCCAGTCCTCAAGGCTCGCAGGCGTCGTCAGTGAGACGTCAGTGCCGAATATGTCTGTGGTCATGCGAAGGTCCAATCGTAACAAGTGGGCGTGAGTGTAAGTGGTTGGATCGACTGTACGGGGCTGCACCGGAACTATCGACGCCCCTAACGCATTGGTGAAGTGCCGTGTGTTAAGCCGCGAGAATTGTTGCGAACCTTTGCTGATCGCTGCGCGAAACTGCGCCGGTCAAGCCGTTCCGAACGGATCGTCACTGCCTAATATGTCATCGGTATCGGCCCCGAAAACGGGCGGCGCGTGACGGTATTGAACCGGAGTGCGCGACAGGTTCAGCGGGTTGCCAATCAGCTCGACAGGGCCCGGATCAGCTTGCATTTCAACGCGCATGTCACGTGCCGCTACCTGATCCGAGGTGAAAACCTGGTCCAGTGTTTGGACCGGCCCAACCGGGATTTTTGCAGCTTCCAGCGCGCGGGTCACTTCGGCAGAGGTTCGCGCATGCAAGGCGGGAACCAGCCGGTCGTTCAATGCGACGCGATTGCTCAGACGGGCGGGGTTTGTTGCAAAACGCGCATCGTCGGGCATGTCGCCCAGCCCGAGGGCGTCGCAGAACCGGCGAAACTGGGAATCATTGCCCACCGCGATGACCAGATGACCGTCGGAGGTGGCGTAGGTGTCATAGGGAACGATGTTGGGGTGTGCGTTGCCACGCCGCTGCGGAACCTCGCCCGAGATCATATAGTTGACGCCTTCGTTGATGGTCCAGGCGATCTGGGCATCAACCAGCGACAGGTCGATGTACTGGCCTTCGCCGGTCTGGTCACGGTGGCGCAGGGCAGCAAGGATACCAACGGTCGCGTACATGCCGCACATGACATCTGCGATGCCGACTCCGACCTTCATCGGGCGACCATCGGGTTCGCCTGTCAGGGACATGATGCCGCCAAACCCCTGTGCCATCAGGTCATAGCCGGGTTTGGACGCGTTCGGTCCGGTCTGGCCATAGCCCGAGATCGAACAATAGACGAGCCCCGGCAGATCCTTTGACAAGGCGTCATATCCCAACCCGTATTTGGCCAATCCACCGGGCTTGAAATTCTCGATCACGATGTCGGCGTGGCTGGCCAGCCATTTGATCTTTTCCTGACCCTCAGCCGTGGTGATATCCACCGCGACAGACCGCTTGTTGCGGTTGGCGCACATGAAATAGGCGCTCAGATCACTTGGGTTTCCGTCGGCATCGGTGACATAGGGCGGTCCCCATTGGCGCGTATCATCGCCTTGCGTCACCGGGTTTTCGATCTTGATGACCGACGCCCCCAGATCGCCCAAAAGCTGGGTACAGGTCGGCCCTGCCAGAATGCGCGAGAGGTCCAGAATTTTGACGCCGTTCAGCGCTCCGTTAGATCCGGCCATCATAAGCCCCTTTGTCGATTTCTGCTGCGATAACGGTGAAACGGTCTGCGCTGATCGCGGTGGTCAAGGCGGCCCGCAGGTCAGCCCGGTTGCGAACCGTAACGCCGTTGCCGCCAAAGGCGCGTCCGATGGCGGCGAAATCGTGATGTCCGAAATCGACACCCCGGTTGGGCATCTGGCGTTGCCGTTGTTTGAGTTCGATAAGCGCAAGGCTGGCATCGACGAACACCACGAAGATCACGGGTGTGTTCAGTTCGGCGGCGGTGGCAAGATCCCCCGCGACCATCAGCATGCCTGCGTCGCCCGAGAAACTGACAACGGGCCGGTTTGGTTCGACCAGTTTCAACCCGATGGCCAATGGGGCGGCGCATCCCATCGTGCAAAAGCCCGAGGATTGCACCAGCCCTTTGGGTTCGCTGCAGTGCCACATCTGGCTGAGCAGGATGCGATGGGCACCGCTGTCAGCCGTGGCAAGCGTGGTGTCGGGCAAGGCCTGACGTGTTTCGTCGATAACGGCGGCTGGGCCCCAGTCTTCGTCTGCGGGGAACGCGGCGGTCAACGCCGCCTGTGTCTGCGCGATTTCGTTGCCAGGCCACGTCTGCTGGCCGGACAGCCCTTGCGCCAGCGCTTCCAAAGTCGCGCCGGTGTCGGCGACAAAAGACAGCGTGGCATGGTGCATGTCGTGGGTATTGGGTTCAGCGCACAGATCGATCACGGTTTGCCGCGCCGGATCCCAGGCATTGCGCCACCCGGGGCGCATTTCGATCGGGTCATATCCGATGGCCAGCACAAGATCGGCTTGCTGCACCAAAGGCAGAAGATGCTGATCTGCCAAGGGCGAAAGACCTGCCGCCCCCAGGCACAAAGGATGATCCTCGGTGATCACGCCTTTGGCTTTGTAGGTGGTGATGAAGGGAATGCCGAAATGTTCGACAAAGGCCTGCAGCACCCGCTGAGACCCATCCGCCAGAACATCCAGACCGATCACCGCCAAGGGCCGTTTGGCTTTGGCCAGCACATCGCGCGCAGTGGCCAGATCCGGTCCGGTCGGGACGACGGTCGCGGGTTTGGCGCGAACCAGCGGGGCAGGGGCGGGCGCTTCGGCATCGGCGACGCTGATCGGCACGTCGATGTGGACCGGCCCTTGTCTTGGTGACATTGCGACCGAAATGGCCTTGTCCGCAACGATCCCGGCTCCTTGCGGCGTCAAACGCCAGCTTCCCTTGGTCAAGGGGGCAAATACGGCGGCATGATCCATGACCTGATGGGTATAGCTTAGCGCCTCGTCCTCATCGACGCAGCCGGTCAGGACGATCAACGGCACCCGATCCTGCAAGGCGTTGGCGATCACGTTGACCCCGTTCATCGCACCGGGGCCAAGTGTGGCGACCAGAATGCCCGGTGCGCCGTCCCGGTGGTGGACCCCTTCGGCCATGAACCCGGCAGCATTTTCATGCTTTGTCAGATGAAACGCGATACCGGCGCGTTCCAATGCATCGACAAGGGTCAGAACCTCGCCGCCCGGCATGCCAAAGGCATGACGGCACCCAGCCGCATACAGGCGGCGGGCCAGAACATCTGCAGCGCGCAAAGCAGTTTCAGGCATCAGTCAGGCTCCGGTCAATTGATGCCGCTGTCAAAGCGGTGACCGGGGCCGAGCGCAAGTGGCTTCACGTCAGTGTGACTGCGCCGTAGCTGCCTGTGCGATGGTGGCAAAGGTTGTATCCAGCTCTTGCGCGATGGCTGCGACGTCGGTGCCGTCATCTGCATATGGCGCAAACACATGGCTGGGGGTTTTATAGCTGAGCGTTGCCGTGCCATCGGGGTTCTCGGTGACATAAAAGCGCACGGGCGCTTCGATCATCGCGGCGGTGGATTGTTCCAGCATTCTGACGGCGACGTCATTGTCGAACACACCAATCACCCGATTTCCCGGGATCGTGATGCCCCGGCCAGCAGCGGCTTTGGTCGGCCCGGCCTGTGTGACAACGCCCATTCCGTTCGCTTTGGTCGCGGCAATGACGGATTTGACCAGATCGATGAACCTGCTGTCGGTTTCGATCACAACCCACCCTTCGCGGGGGCTGATTTCTTGGGCGGACAGGGCAGGGGAGACAAGGACCGAGGCGCTGAGCAGCGCGGCAAAAAAACGAGACATGGGAACTCCGGTACAGATTGGCTTTGGCCGCACTATTGCCGGGAACCATAGTCTGATCAGGTCACGTTTTCGTGCGACGGATGGGATGGCCATAAGCCGCTCGTTTGCAGGCAAGATCGGATAATTTCCGCTTAAGGCCTGCCAGGTCTGTCAGCCGCCCTTAAGGCGTTGCATCAAAACCACTTCGCTGTCGGGGTGTACCGGTTCATTCAATGCACTGGCGATGATGCGCCCATCAACGGCCACGGACACGCCTGCATCAATCGGCCCCTGTAGGGCCGGATAGGCTTTGACGAGGCCCGTCAGGACCTCGCCAACTGTTTTCGCCTCGACCTGCACGCTGGACTTGCCATCAACAAGGGCGCGCAGGCCGGACCAAAGCTGAACCTCAACCACTCTTGGCGTCCAGCGCGGCCAGAATCCGCGGTGGTGACATCGGCAGGTTGCGCATCCGCACGCCGGCAGCGGCAGAAACGGCGTTGGCGATGGCCGCAAGCGGCGGGCAAATTGACGTCTCGCCGACGCCGCGCACACCAAACGGGTGGCCGGGGTTGGGCACTTCGACAATGACCGTGTCGATCATCGGCAGATCGCTGGCGACCGGAATACGATAGTCAAGGAACCCGGCGTTCTGCAGGCGACCGTCCTCGCCATAGATGTATTCTTCGTTCAGCGCCCAGCCGATGCCTTGCGCGGCACCGCCCTGATACTGGCCTTCGACATATGTGGGGTGGATCGCCTTGCCGGCATCCTGCACAACTGTATACCGCACAACCTTGGTTGCACCGGTTTCCTTGTCGACCTCGGCATCCACGATGTGGGTGGCAAAGCTGACACCCGCGCCTTCCGGAGTTGCTTCGAAGTGGCCGTTGATCGGGCCGCCTGTGGCACCCATCGTGGCTGTGATTTCGGCAATATGCAGAGGCTCAAAATCGCCCGCATTCGGGCCTGACGGCTTGGCGTATCCGTCTTCCCAGATCACCGCGTCTGCGTCGATGTCCCACTTGGCAGCGGCCCGGCGGCACAATTCCTTGACGATGGCATTGGCCGATTTGATCACCGCAAGCCCGCTGGCATAGGTTACCCGGCTGCCATGGCTGATCTCGTTATAGCCCAGCGATGCCGTATCCGCGATGGTGCAGCGAATGGTGTCGTAGGGGATGCCAAGAACTTCGGCGGCCATCAGCGCCATTGAGGCACGCGACCCGCCGATATCCGGTGTACCGACCATGATCTGAGCAGAACCGTCTTCGGACATCGCCATCGAGACCGAGGTTTCGCCGCCATGGTTGAACCAGAACCCGCAGGACACGCCGCGCCCCTGACCTTCGGCGAGAGGGGCAGAATAATGCGGATGCGCTTTGGCTTCTTCCAGCGTTTCGACCAGCCCGATGCGCTCAAACTTTGGTCCGTACGACGCACGGGTGCCTTCATGCGAGGCGTTTTTCAGGCGCACGTCAATCGGATCAAGACCCAGTTGATTGCACAGTTCGTCAATGACCGATTCGACCGCGAAAGCCGCCATGGGGGAACCCGGGGCGCGATAGGCGGCCTGTTTCGGGCGGTTCGACATCACGTCATAACCGGTCTGGTGCACGTTCGCCAAGTTGTAAGGCGCAAAGGCGCACATGGCGGTAAACTCACACGGGGCGCCGGGAAAGGCACCGCCCTGCAGGCGGAATACGCCTTTGGCGGCCGTGATCGTGCCGTCCTTTTTCATGCCGATCTTGACGTCCATCGACGTCGAGGCGGTGGGGCCCGTGGCGCGAAACACTTCTGCGCGGGTCATTACCATTTTGACCGGCTTGTTGGCCTTGCGCGACAGGGCCAAAGCGACGGGTTCGACAAACACGGTGGTCTTGCCGCCAAATCCGCCACCGATTTCCGACGCGGTGACGCGCAGCTGGCTGGTTTCCAGATCCAGCAGAGCGGCGCAGACCTTTTGCACGTTCCAGTGGCCTTGCGTGCTGCACCAGACCTCGCCTTTGCCATCCGCGCCCAGCGTCGCAACGCAAGCATTGGGTTCGATATAGCCCTGATGGGTGGCTTCGGTGGTGAAGTGATCTTCGATCACCAGATCGGCCTCGGCAAAGCCGGCCTCGACGTCGCCGTGCCCCTGATCGTGGCAACGGACCACGTTGGGGTGCATGCCTTTGGGCACGGAATAGTCTGTGACGCCTTCGCGGATCACCGGGGCATCGTCGGCCATGGCCAGATCGACGTCGGTGACATGCGGCAGGATTTCGTATTCAACCTCGATCAGCTTGGCCGCATCCCGCGCAATCAGGTTCGAGGTCGCGGCGACGGCGGCAATCGCATGGCCGTCATACAGCGCCTTTTCCCCGGCCATGACGTTTTCAAGCGTGTTCCAGATTTCGCCATCCATGCCGGGTTTGCATTCCAGCGCGGACGAGAAATCGGCGCGGGTCACCACGGCTTTCACGCCGTCCAGGGCTTCGGCCTTGGAAGTGTCGATCTTGACGATGCGGGCATGGGCGTGCGGGCTGCGCACGATTGAGCCGAACAACATGCCGGGTGCGATCATGTCTGCGCCAAACCGAGCGCGTCCTGTGACCTTGTCAAACCCGTCAGGGCGTTCGGGCGTTGTGCCAACATATTTAAATGCGGTGTCTTTGGTTCCGTCCAGGGCCATTACGATGCCTCCCGCAGATCTGCGGCCGTGTCCATCACGGCGCGAATGATTTTGTCATAGCCGGTACAGCGGCACAGATTGCCCGCCAGCCAATAGCGTACCTGTTCTTCGGTCGGGTCGGGGTTCTTTTCCAGCAACGACTTGGCCGCAACCAGAATGCCCGGTGTGCAGATGCCGCACTGAAGCGCGGCGTATTCGATGAATTTTTCCTGCAGCGGATGCAGATCTTCGCCTTGCGCGATGCCTTCAACTGTTCCGATTTCCTTGCCATCGGCCTCGGCCCCCAGCACGAGGCATGAACAGACCAGTCGCCCGTCCAGAGTGACCGAGCAGGCCCCGCAGTCGCCGGTGCCGCAACCTTCTTTGGCACCGGTCAGGCCTAGGCGGTCGCGCAACACGTCCAGCACGGTTTCGCGCGGATCGCAGAGAAATTCGACCGTATCGCCGTTGATTTTGGTGGTGACGTGGATCTTGCTCATTGCTGGGCCCTCGCGCGGTCATAGGCGATCTTGGCGGCGCGCTTGGCCAGCACACCTGCGATCTTGGTGCGGAATTCGATGGTCCCGCGTTTGTCGTCAATCGGGTTGCAGGCGGCCGAGGCTGCTGCTGCCAGAGCGTCAAGTGCTGCGTCATCCAAAGTCGACCCGATCAGGGCCGTGGCCGCGTCAGTGACCAGAAGGGCGGTCGGGGCGACGGCGCCCAGCGACACGCGGGCTTCGGTGATCGTATCGCCATCAACGCGCAAGTTTACAGCGCAACCGACCACGGCAATGTCCATTTCGGTTCTTGGAATAAAACGCAGATAGGCGTCACCACCCCCTGCGCCACGCGCCGGAAGATTTACAGAAGAAATCAATTCGCCCTGCGCCAATGAGGTTTTGCCGGGGCCGGTGGCGATGTCTTCGACGGCGACGGTTCGGGTGCCGTCCGGGCCGGTCACCGAGACGGTTGCACCGGCTGCAATCATCGCAGGCACGCTGTCAGCAGCGGGGGAGGCATTGCAGAGATTCCCGGTCAGGGTTGCGCGGCCCTGCACCTGGGTCGATCCGATCAGATCCATCGCTTCGACCACACCGGGCCAGTCTTTGCCCAGACCGTCATGTTCGGTCATTTCGGCCCCGGTGCTGGCGACTCCGATGGTCCAACTGCCATCATCAGCGCGGGAAATGTCGTGGACACCGTCGATTTTCTTGACGTCGATCAGCGTGTCTGGCGTGACAATATCTGCCCGCATCTGCACCAGAACATCGGTGCCTCCGGCCAGAAACCGTATCACGCCGTCCGAGCCGGTGGCCATCGCCACCGCATCTTCGAAGCTGGCGGGCGTTAGGTATCTCATGATGAACCTCGCTGTTGGGACTCTCGCAAAGAGAAAGGGTTTTGTTGATTGTTAGATCAACAAAACCCCTTGGTCCATCCAGATCGCGACCGGGAGGTTCATCCCGACGACGCGTTTAAGTGCATGTTCAGCGCATTCGGCTGCGTTCGATCAGGCCGGGTTCGGGCGCATCACAGCGAAAAGTTCGGCAACTTTCACGCCGAATTTCCGCATTTCCGACCGGTTCAAAATCACGCCTGTATCGGTCAGGTACAGCCAATCGGTGACCGAAAGCACATGCCCACCTGCGTCTTTGGGCAACCTCAACCGGTAAGACATGCGGATCGTTGCGCCGGAAAATTCACCCGTCGCTTCGCCAATCACATCGTCAGCCGTTGCGGTGAAGCGCCCGTCATTGCCCATGCGCAACGCCCATGCGCGCGATTGGGTGTTGCCGGAATCATAGGTAAAGTTTTCTTCGAGCACGCCATTGGCGCCATCCCAGTGCCCATGCATTTTGGCGGTGAACCGGGATGCCAGTTTGCCGGTGGGCCCATGAATCATGCCCTCGCACAGCAAGGGACCGCTCAGATGATGGCGTAAATCGATTTGCGGCGATGTGTCAGAATAGTCAGTTGCGGGTTCGGAGCCGAACGAGCGAAGGCGCGCTATTGCAAACATCATCGCGGCGATCAGGGTTATGGTCAGTAAAATGGCAATCGTCATGGTGTGTACTCCTGACGGCGGGTTTCAGGTGATATCAGTTGCTGCAGGTTCGGGGCGGGTCCGGTATCGGGCCCCTTTCAGTTTGAGTTTCAGCGCTTGCCAGTAGATCAGCGCGATGGTGCGCATCGCCCCGGCGGGACGGCGCAGGAAGGCAGAGACCAGGCGGCCATTGGACAGGGCCTGACGCGGCCCGGACAGGGTGGCGATGACGCCCTGATCGCCGTCCAGATGTGCGATCCTGATGCCGATCCGGTCAGGGCGGATGTCAAAATTGAACCGGTATTCCCCGCTAACGTCCTGAAACGGCGAAACGTGCATCATCTTGCAGGCGGTGATCTGGTCTTGCGAGCGGATCGGCGCAAATCCTTCGCGGTGGCAAACATAGTTGTGCCGGTCACCGAACGGGGTGTTCACCTCGGCAATCACAGCGGCAAGTTCCGCGCCACGAAACGCCAGCCAGAAGCTGACGGGGTTGAACTGGTAGCCAAAGAACCTTGGCTGCGTCAGTAATTTGATCTGCGCATCCTTCAATCCGCGTTCAGCAAGGACCATTCGCGCCCATGCGACACCGGTGCCATCACCGATCTGGCCTCCGTGATCGCAATCGTGAACCGATGCCAGGTTCATCTTATTGCGCGAAAACAATGCCAGGCTGGCGTCGCGATCCGGGTCGATCAGGACGAAATCGACACCATAGCGAAAGGCATTGCCGATCTCGCCACGCCGCGCATGGGTGGTCACGCCGGGAATATGTTCGGGGCCAATCATACAGTCTGACCCTCAATCGCCTTGGCAATGCGCACTGCGCTCAGGAACCCGTCTTCGTGAAATCCGTACCGCGTATACGCCCCGGCGAACCAAGTGTTGTTCTGCCCTTGGATCCCGGCCAACTGGCGCTGGGCGTTCAGCGCTGCATGGTCAAACACCGGATGGCGGAATACTGTTTGATCATAGATCAACTCTTGCGGAATTTCGCGACCCGAGTTGAGCGTCACAAAAAGTGGGTCGCTTTCAGGGATGCGTTGCAAACGGTTCATCCAATAGGTCACGCCGATGCGTGATTGTTTACGACCTGTGTCGGCCTGATACACCCAGCTTGACCAAACCTGTTTGCGGCGCGGCATCTGTGAAATATCGCGGTGCAGGATCATCTCGTTGTCCTGATACGTCAGGTTCCCCAGCGCGGCGTTTTCCGCAAGCGTGGGTCTGTCGAGCAACCGCAGCGCATCGTCCGAGTGGCAGGCAAAGATCACCTGATCGAACTCTCCTCCCGGGCCGTCCTGCAGCGCCACACTGTGCGATGTATCGCCCCGCATCACGGCTTTGACCGGGGTGCCTGTGCGGATCACAACGCCGCGCGACAGCAAGTGACGCTCCAACCGGCGAACATATTCAACGCTGCCGCCTTTGACCGTCCACCATTGGTGCTGCCCGGTCGGGCTGAGCAGGGCATGGTTGCGAAAGAACTGCACCAGCGACCGCGCCGGGAATGCGCGGACCTGATCCGGTGGTGTTGACCAGATAGCCCCACACAGTGGCGTCAGGTAATAATCCTGGAACCAGTTGCCCAGCTTCAGGTCCGACATAAGATCGTCAACGGTTGCAGTATCGTCGTCAGCCGCCGATTCCGCCCGCGCGTTGAAACGGACGATGTCGCTGACCATCCGCAGGAACGACGGACGCGACAGGTTGCGACGCTGGGCGAACAGTGAGCTCAGGTTACGAAGGCCGTATTCGATCCGGCCCTGATCAATGCTGGCACCAAAGCTCATGTCGCTTTCGATCACCGGTACATCAAGATCGTCGAACATCTTGGTCAAATGCGGATAGTTGGCCTTGTTAAAGACGATGAACCCGGTGTCGACCGGTTGATCACCGTTCAGCCCGGCGGTGATCGTGCGGGCATGACCACCCAAACGAGGGGCGGATTCGTACAAAGTCACCGAATGATACGGTGACAACATGTAAGCGGCGGCCATCCCCGAGATGCCGCCCCCAATGATCGCGATACGTTGCGGTGTAAGCCCGCGGTCCTGAAACGACATACTGCTCCCCAATGTTTTGTTATGCTGACTACGGTCTGACGGAATTTGTAGATCATTTTTGATCCAACTTTTTACAATCGCCGTAAACTGGGTATGTTGATGGAAACAGACACCCTTCGCGCCCCTGATCGTGCTGTACAGTTTGTACCGCAAGGTCAGCCCGTGACAAAAAAAGTTCGAAAATTCGTGCCTCCTCAAAAGCAGATTTCGCAACAAACGATTTGGATGATCGCTGTCCGGGACAACCGGGACCGCGCAGCCTTTGCATCCTTGTTCGATTATTTCGCCCCTCGATTGAAGGGCTTTATCATGCGGACCGGGACAGGGTCGGGTCAGGCAGAAGAGATTGTTCAAGAGGTCATGCTGACGGTCTGGAACAAGTCCGATCTGTTCGATCCGGGGCGCGCGCAGGTTTCAAGCTGGATCTATCAGATCGCGCGCAATCGGCAGATCGACAAGATTCGCAAAGAAAACCGCGCCTTGCCGGAAGAACTGCAGATGGAAGAAGAAACCGAACCCGACGCGGGGCAGGTTCTTGGTCTGCAGCAGGAGGCGGACCGTCTGAAAGACGCGATCCGGAATCTGAAACCGGAACAGCGCGAAATGATTGAGAAAGCCTACTTGGGTGAACTGACCCATCAAGAGATCAAACAACAAACCGGCCTACCGCTTGGCACAATCAAATCCAGGATCCGCCTGGGGCTTGAGCGGCTGCGCCACGAACTGAAGCATATCAGATAGTCATGAAAACAATTACGCATCATATCCCCGACGCTTTGCTTGCAGCCTATGCTGCCGGCACGTTGCCCTATGCCTATGAAATGGTCGTCGCTGCCCATGTGTCGATGTGTGACGCCTGCCGGGCCGATCTTGCCGCACATGAAGCCGTTGGTGGCGCGGTTCTGGAAGACACGGCGAGTACCGCTGTGTCCGCAGATCTTAAGTCAAATCTGATGGATCTTCTGGACATGCCGTTCGAAACCCGTTCGGCTCCTACACGGAAGGGGATTTATCCCGGACCGATTGCCGAAGCCCTGAAAGGCAAGGCGCCGCGCTGGCGCCCGCTGGGCGGCGGGGTCCGTCAGGACATTCTGGATGCTGGCCCCGAGGGCAGTGCCAGATTGCTGTTTATTCCACCCGGCATGGCCGTGCCCGATCACAGCCACAATGGGCTGGAGCTGACATTGGTCCTGCAAGGCAGTTTCTCGGATGATGCCGGTGAATTTGGGGTTGGCGACGTAGAGGTGGCCGATCAGGAGGTGGATCACATCCCCACTGCAGGCCCCGACGTACCTTGCATTTGTCTGGCTGCCACGGATGCTCCGCTGAAGTTTAACTCGTGGTTGCCCCGTTTGCTCCAGCCGGTGTTTCGGATCTGAGACGCATCCGCAAAGGTCACTTTTTCACCGGTCTGACACTGACCGGTGAATAGGTGCTTGTGTTTGGCTGCCCCATGGGGGGAGCCGACAACTTTGCACGACAACCAAAAGCTGTATCGCTCAACCAGTAGGCCTTAGGCCGTCTAAATCTGGAAACCTGAAGTTTTTCGGTCACACTATGAGAATCCTGTGCTCAAAACCGGCGTTTTGTACCTATCTGGTACTAGCCGGGCGGATTCTTGCCGTTTACAGGTGAAGTGCCCGGGGGGGCATGAGAGCAGGAAACTCGAAAATGCTACGCAAAGCCGTAGCAACGCTTGTGGTAACGTTGCTAAGTCAATGCCCCGTCGTCGCATCCTCAGCGACACACGCGTCTATCGAAGCACAGACGGGCGATATCCGTTCGCCGTCTCATGTGTCGATGATGACGCAATCGCGTGCATTTGGGTGCCGGAACATTCTTACGAACGTTGTTTCCGTTGCCGGTTGCGACCGGGCAGGCGTCGCGCCAAGCCGCTTCGGCGACCTGCAGGAGTTTCGGCTCCAAGGGCAGGGCACCTTACCTGATTTTTTCAAGACTGCCGACCCAAGCGACCGCCTTGATCCGGGCGCGCTGTCACTTGGTGTGCATTGGCATGATCAGTATCGTTGGCAGGGCACACACGCGCCTGCGCTCCGTGGGGTAACGTGCCCAGGCGCTGAGTGCGCCGGGCAGTCAAAAGGACAGTTCAGTGCATTGATCCAGATGAGTAACTGGGTCTGAGTAAAGTTTATGCAACACTTTAGCTTCGATCTGTAGGGGGCGGAAACTATGAAGCTTTATCTGTGATCCTAATTAGTGCATACAGTAAGAAAACAAAAAACAATAACTGAGGCAGGTATCGGGACAGATGAGGACGGGCTTTAGGGGCACGTTCGTCGTTTCCTGGTCGCAAACCGAAATTGATGGCCTTCAACAGCCGTCGATGGAAATGCTCACCGTGGGCGCCACGTGGACATGGGCCGGTCAGGCCGTGCGCGTGGATGGCCCGAGCGAGGTTTTGCAACTGGATCTGGCGGATGGAGAGGCAGATCTTCGAAAACGAGCAGCGCGCAAGGTGCGCAAGCTTGTCGGAGCAGCGGTTCAGCACAGAACTGATTTAGGGGCCATCGAAATCGATGAGCCGCTGATGGATCAATCATTCATAGTCACCAACGGAACGCATAGTTTTGTCGTCACCGTGATCGAGCCCGGAACGGGCGCGCCACCCTTGTTGATGTTCCTGGACGAACTGCCACCGCAGAACGCCGATCTCTGGGTCGTTCAGCATTCGCTGGGGATCGCCGAACAGCCGCAATCCGGTCTGGGAAAAGGTGGGGTGATCTGTTTCACCCCGGGCACCTGGATAGAAACGCCGAACGGCGCGCGTCAGGTTCAGGACCTGCGCGAAGGCGATCTGGTTCAAACGCGTGACAATGGCGCCCAGCCGATCGAATGGATCGGCGCGCGGCGGATGACTGGCGCGCGGTTCTTTGTAATGCCGCATCTGCGGCCGGTCCGTATTCGCGCCGGTGCGCTTGGTATCGAACGCCCCGAGCAGGAACTGCTGGTGTCACCCGAACACCGGATGCTGGTGCGCGGCAGCGCTGCCCGCGATCTGTTTAACACCGATGAGGTTCTTGTGGCGGCCCGGCATTTGGTGAATGGCTCGACCGTGACCACGGATTTGCGCGTCCGCGAAGTGACGTATGTGCACCTGCTGCTGCCGTCGCATCAGATCCTGTGGGCAAACAAGGTCGAAACCGAGAGCTTTCATCCGGCCAGCGCCGATTTCACGACCCTGAGAGAAGACGACAGAATGCGGCTTCTGGCCCGCAAGCCCGAGCTTGAGCACAACCCCTATGCTTATGGTGAGATGGCCCGCCGGGCACTGTCGGAATCCGAAGCCGCGATCCTTGCACACGAGGCGGCCTGACCCGGTCGCCTCTTTCCTGCGAAACCAGTTGACACGACCAGACCCGCCGCTATAAGCGCGGCTTCATTGGTGTTGGTGGCCCCCGCAAGGGGATTCCTGTCATGGGGTAACCCAAGAGGACAACGCCCTTCATAGTGGCCCTTTGCGGGCCTCGTTCTAACGAAGGAGATCAGCCGTGACCAAACGCACGTCTGCCAAGTACAAACTCGATCGCCGGATGGGTGAAAACATCTGGGGTCGCCCGAAATCCCCGGTCAACCGTCGTGAATATGGCCCCGGCCAGCACGGTCAGCGCCGTAAGGGCAAACTGTCCGATTTCGGCATCCAGCTGCGCGCAAAGCAAAAGCTGAAGGGCTATTACGGCGATCTGACCGAAAAGCAATTCCGCCGCATCTATGGTGAAGCCGAGCGTGTCAAAGGTGATACCGGTGAAAACCTGATCGGTCTGCTGGAGCGCCGCCTGGACGCGGTTGTGTACCGCGCCAAGTTCGTTCCGACCGTCTTCGCTGCGCGTCAGTTCGTGAACCACGGCCACGTCAAAGTGAACGGTCAGAAAGTGAACATCGCGTCTTACCGCGTCAAAGAAGGCGACGTGATTGAAGTTCGCGACCGGTCCAAGCAGATGGCGGCCATTCTGGAAGCCACTCAGCTGCCCGAACGTGATGTTCCTGATTACATCGACGCCGACCACTCGAAATTGAAAGCCACGTTCGTGCGCACTCCAGGTCTGGGCGATGTGCCTTACCCTGTTGTGATGGAACCGAACCTGGTCGTCGAATTCTACGCGAAAAACTAAGGCATTCGACACGACAGTATTGGGGCCGTTCCTGTTGGGCGCGGCCCTTTTTTGTGCCCCGGCGTAACTGTTGCGGCGATTGCGGCGCGGTGCCTAGTCTGGTTGCAGGACGCATCAAGGCAGGGCGGGGCATGAGCGACATATCAGGTTTCTTTCTTCAGGTTGAAGACGGCACATTCGACGGCACCGATGCGGTGCGGGGGGCCTGGTCGCCGGTTCACTGCCATGCTGGCCCCGTTGCCGGACTGGCCGCGCGGGCTGTTGAGCAGGTCGTCGGTGAGGGCAAGGCGCTGGTGCGTCTGACGTTGGATCTGATGCGCCCGGTTCCGATGACCGGTTTGCGGGTCGAGGCCGAGGTGCTGCGCGAAGGCCGCAACACGGCTGCCGCGCAGGTCACGATTTACGGGGGTGACGGCAAGCCTTGCGTCGCGGGAACGTCGCTGCATCTGTCGCAAGGCGATTTTGGCGCTCTTCCAACCGCACCTGTGACGCCGCCGTGCCTTGCGGATACTGTGCCTGAACCCAATCTGCTGGCCCCGCTCAAGGAAGGGCTGTCCACATTTGGCGACCACGTTGAAACCGCTTTGCCGAAAGGCCAGAAACGCGCGTTGGGCCCAAAAACCGCCTGGATGCGCGCGCTGCCGATTGTGATCGGCGAACAGCCCAGCCCGTTTCAGGCGCTGTGCCCTTTGGCCGATTGTGGCAACGGGATTTCGGCCAATGCGACGCTGCACGATTATACCTTTCTGAACCCCGATCTGACAATTGTCATGCATCGTGTCCCAAAGGGGGGCTGGCTTGCCTCTGAAGCCGTGTCGCATTGGCAACCCACCGGGATCGGCATGTCGCAGGCGGTCATCAGCGATGAGGTCGGGCCAGTTGCGACGGCGTTGCAGACACTGCTGATCCGTCCGCGTTAAAGCGGCAGGGGGCGCTCTTCCGCAATGGCCTCCATCGCGAAGAACGATGTCACACTGTCCAGTTCCACACCGTCGATCAGCCGCTGATAGACCCGGTCATAGCTTTCCATGTTTTCGGTCACCACTTTCAACTGGTAATCGTATTCACCACTGATCCGGTGAAAATCCACCACTTCGGGGATCGTCAGAACGTGTCGTCGAAAGGCCGTCAGCCAGTCCGCTGAATGGTGCCGGGTGCGCAGCAAGACAAACACGACCAGATCCAGCCCCAGCTTGCGCCGGTCGATCTTTGCAGTCGTTCCCAAAAGCGTGCCGTTGTCCCCAAGAACCTTCAAACGCCGCCAGCAGGCATTCTGAGATAATCCAACCCGCTCGGCCAGCTCGCGTTGAGACAGGCTGGCGTCTTTTTGCAGCTCGATCAGGATGCGTGTGTCAATGTTATCCATTTTGGCCCCTGCTTGGATCATATGACACAATAATTCGAAGAATTTGCTAAAGAAAGGGTAAGTTTCCTTCCGTGGCAGTAGGCATATTCCTTGGTGCAACAGGAGACTTGGCCGATGCCCCTTTCACACTTCCGCAGCACTATAGAAGCCGCCACTCACACCGGAACGCTGCAGGATGGCGTGATTGGGGAGGGTATGATGATTCCTGGTTTGTATGGCGACGTCCCGCTGACCTATGCGGATTATGTCGCCTCGGGGCGCGCGATGCGGCAGGTCGAAGAGTTCGTGATGACCGAGGTTTTGCCGTTTTATGCCAACAGCCATACCGAGTCGTCTTTTTGCGGGGCGCATGTCACGGGCCTGCGCCGCGCGGCGCGGGCCGAAATTGCCCGCCTTGTTGGCGCCGGACATGGGGATGCGGTGATTTTCACTGGGTCGGGGGCCACGGCGGGTCTCAACCGGCTGGTCACTTTGCTGGGTATACCCCGCGCCGATCAGGCGGTTGTTTTTGTTGGCCCCTATGAACACCATTCGAACTTGTTGCCGTGGCGTGAAAGTGGGGCGCAGGTCGTCGAGATCACTGAGGGCCCGCAGGGTGGTCCGGATCTGGACGCCTTGAAGGCCGCTCTGATCAAACACGCCAGCTCCGACTTGTTGATCGGCAGCTTTTCGGCGGCGTCAAACGTCACGGGCATCATCACCGATCCTGATCCTGTCAGCCGCCTTTTGAAGGCACACGGGGCTTTGTCTGTCTGGGACTATGCGGGGGGAGGTCCGTATCTTCCGATGGACATGGCGCGCGGAACCGATGCGCAGAAAGATGCCATCGTTGTGTCGCCGCACAAGTTCCCCGGCGGACCGGGGGCGTCGGGCGTGTTGATCGTGAACCGGGATGCGGCCACGGCGCAAACTCCCAGCTGGCCGGGCGGGGGCACCGTGTCATTTGTATCGCCCTGGGGCCATGAGTATTCCGACAGTCTGGAAGCGCGGGAAGAAGCCGGGACACCCAATGTGATCGGCGATATCCGCGCGGCACTTGCGTTTATCGTCAAAGACGTTGTCGGGCAGGGCACTATTACCTCACGCGAGGCCACCTATAACGACATCGCGCTAGAGGGTTGGGCCGACAATCCGCATTTGACTCTGTTAGGTGTCGACGATGCCCCGCATCGCTTGCCGATTTTTTCGTTTGTGGTGCGGGACGCCGCCGGTCAGCCAGTCAATCCTCTGCTTGTCACAAGGATGCTGAGCGATATCTATGGGATACAGGCGCGTGGCGGCTGTTCTTGTGCGGGACCGTATGGCCACAAACTGCTGGGAATTGATCGTGAAACGTCGGATCGTCTGCGCGATAGTATCTTGTCGGGTCAGACGACGGAAAAGCCCGGTTGGGTCCGTCTGAACTTTAGCTACATGATGGATGAAACGACGGTGCGCCGCATTGTCGATGCCGTTAACCAGCTGAGCCACACGGTGCGCGATCACGCCCGCCATTACCAGATTGACCCGTCAACCGGCACCGTCATGCGCATAGCACAAGCGGCTTGATCTTTGTCGCTTTTCCTCGGGTCGCGGGGCCGTTATTACGGGGCGGATAAGGAGCCTCGTTATGACAAAGATCACCCCGCAGCCCGGCATCATGGACATCGCGTTGTATGTCGGCGGGAAGTCGTATCTGGACGGTGCGGGCGAGGTTTTGAAGCTAAGCTCGAACGAAAACCCGTTGGGTCCTTCTCCGAAGGCGCTAGCCGCATTTCAGGGCGCGACGGATCTGCATCTCTATCCGCCGACTGATCACGCAGATCTGCGCGCCGCGATTGGCAAAACTTGGGGGCTTGAGCCCGACCGGATCATTTGTGGAGTGGGCAGCGACGAGGTTCTGCAATTTGTTACTCAGGCTTACGCGGGGCCGGGGGATGAGATTATCTATACCGAACACGGGTTTTCGATGTATCCGATCCTGGCGCGGATGGCCGGGGCGACGCCAGTGTGTGTGGCCGAACAAGAACGTGTCGTGGATGTCGATGCCATCCTTGCCGCCGTTAACGAACGCACGCGCATCGTGCTGCTGACCAATCCCGGCAACCCGACTGGCACTCTGATTTCCGACGCTGATCTGGTGCGGCTGGCCGATGGTCTTCCCTTTGACGTGATATTGGTCATTGATGGGGCCTATACCGAATATGCCGACGGCTATGACGGCGGGGTCGATCTGGCCCGGGCGCGTCATAACGTTCTGATGACGCGGACCTTTTCCAAGATCTATGGTCTTGGCGGGCTGCGGATCGGGTGGGGGTATGGCGATCAGGAACTGATTGATGTGATGAACCGCATCCGCCAGCCGTTCAACCTGTCGAATGCCCAGCTTGCGGCTGGCGCAGCAGCGGCGCGGGATGATGATTGGTTGACCCGTTGTAGTGCTTTGAACGCGGAACAACGTCCGCGTCTGGCTGCGGCGTTGCGCCAGCTCGGGGTGGCCTGTGACGACTCTCAGACCAACTTTGTTCTGGCGCGGTTCGCGGATGAGGCCGAAGCTGCGTCGGCGGATGCCGCCTTGCAAGCCGATGGCATCATCGTCCGCCGGGTGGGCGGGTATGGTTTCCCCGAGGGCTTGCGGATTACGGTCGGCGACGCGGGTCAGACCGGGCGGGTCATCGCTGCCCTGACCGGGTGGAGAGAAAACCCATGAGCCAGATTTATGACCGTGTTGCCCTGATCGGTCTGGGTCTGATTGCATCGTCAATGTTCTGGGCGATGAAGCGCGGTGGCCTTGTCGGCGAAGTGACCGGATATGCCCGAAGTGCAGAAACCCGCGACACGGCCCGCCGCATCGGGTTGTGCGACAGGGTATGCGACAGCGCTGCCGAAGCCGTCGAAGGTGCGGATCTGGTGGTGTTATGCGTTCCCGTCGGCGTTATGGGCGCTGTGGCCGCAGAAATTGCCCCGATGCTGAAACCCGGTGCAACGGTCACCGATGTCGGGTCGGTCAAACGCCACGTGATTGAAGCGGTGTCGCCACATCTGCCGGACAATGTGTTTTTCATCGCTGGCCACCCGCTGGCCGGAACCGAGCATTCGGGGCCCGAAAGCGGCTTTGCCGAGCTTTTTGACAACCGGTGGTGCCTTCTGGTCCCGGTCGACGGGACACCCGAAGAACCGGTCGAACGCCTGCGCCATCTGTGGGAGGGAATGGGGTCGAATGTCGAAACCATGGATGCCGATCACCATGATCTGGTGCTGGCCGTGACCAGCCACGCGCCGCATCTGATTGCCTATACGATGGTTGGTGTGGCCGACGACCTGCGTCGTGTAACCGATAGCGAGGTGATCAAGTATTCGGCGGCCGGGTTCCGGGACTTCACCCGGATCGCGGCCAGTGACCCGACCATGTGGCGCGATGTATTCCTGACCAACAAAGATGCCACGCTGGAAATCCTGGGCCGGTTCACCGAAGAACTGTTTGCTCTGCAACGCGCGATCCGAACCGGTGACGGCGATCACCTGCACGACTATTTCACCCGGACGCGGGCAATCCGACGTAGCATTATCGAAGCCGGGCAAGACACCGATGCCCCCAATTTCGGCAGATCCCATCAGGTGACGAAATGAGACGTCTTTCCACCGCCCTTCTGGCTGGACTTATTGCGCTGCCCGTCTTGGCAGCAGCTCCGGAACAATCAACGCGTCCGGTCGCGCGCGGCGGGCTGGATGTGGATGGCTTGGATGACGTGGTTCGTCCACACACCCGTCCCGTAAAGGCGTCTGTTTCCTTTGTGGCAGCTCCTCAGGAACAGTTCGCATATCCCGATACCTCGCCGTTCCCGTTCGCGCGCCCGAAAAGCCTTGAACAGAAGGTGCTGTTCGGAAAGCGGAAAAAGAAAAAAGGCTCCGTCTGCGGCAATATTGATATTCAGGGCGAAAAGGCCGGTGACATCCCCGGCAAGATCCGCGGCTGCGGGGCCCAGGATGCGGTGCGGGTCAAATCCGTTTCGGGTGTCGCGCTAAGCCAGCAGTCCCTGATGACCTGCGAAACAGCCGAAGCATTGAACAAATGGATGGAAAAGACGGTCAAGCCGACCTTCCGCCAACGTGGGCCGGTCGTTGAGATCAAAGTGGCTGCACATTACATCTGCCGGACGCGCAACAACCAAAAAGGTGGTCGCATATCCGAGCATGGCAAGGGCAAGGCGATCGACATTTCCGCCTTTACCATGATGGACGGCGAAGTCATCACCGTCCTTGAAGGCTGGAAACGTGGCAGCTCCCGGCGGTTGCTGCAAAAAGTCTGGAAAGGTGCCTGTGGTCCGTTTGGAACCGTTCTGGGCCCCGAAGCCGATCGCTATCATCGGGATCATTTCCATTTCGATACAGCAAGTTATCGCAGCGGGTCGTATTGTCGCTGACGCTTGGGCCCGCGAACAGTTATCGCAGGATGATCCGGGGCGCTGGTCCCAAAGGCAGCGGTCCAAGTGCAATGAACCCGTCGCGAAAGTTCAGCTGAACATCCAACGTGTTGGGGTTTCCGCCCATGCTGGCCAGCATGCCGAGCACCCGTTCGGCGGGTCCGACGGCTTGAACCGGGATCGCGCCTGCGGATTGCGCCATCGCCAGCATTTCACGCCAGTTTTCGGCCTGAACGGCGATGATGCCGGTTGGAATGCCAGCTTCGTCCACGGTCACATCGCCAGCCGCTTTCAGACGCAGCGCCCCCCAATGCATTTCGGCCAGCTTCACCCCGATGATCCGCGGTTGCGGGCGACTGTCTTCCAGCGCGGTGCGGTCCCATACGCGGTCAAAAGTCACTGACATCTGCAGTTCCAGCGCCTCGAAACTGCGCGGCAGAGATTCCATTGACCGGGTCAGGCGGCGCAACCCGTCGCCCGGCGTAAATCGATCAGCAGCGGCGTCAAAATCATAGGTTTGCGGTTGGTCGGTTTGCACCATCGACAGGGTCAGGCTGTTGGCGCCCACAACTTCGCCGCCGTCATCGATCACCAGCCAGTCGCCGGCTGTCAGTGTCATCCGCTCAAGCTCAAGGGCGACGCCGGGGTGCAGATGCAACTCGGCCTGCATGTCTTCGGCTTCGAGGATCGACGTCTGGTCAAAATAGGAAAACCGCTGCGGTGTATCGGCAAAGCTCAGGGTCTGGCGCCCGGGCCATATTGCGGGGCTTTCCAGGCGCAGCCAATCGGCTTGCCATGCGGTTCCGTTGGCCGGATCGGCAAGGGCCGGGCTGGTCAGCGTGTTGGTGTGGGTCAGGGGATATCCTGCGGTCGACAAGTCGGCGTAATCCGCCTGCCAGCCGCGCGCGGCTTGCGTGTCGAACCATGTGGCGACCCCTGTGCGCAGCCCATACGCGGCAATGGCCCAATACAGCGACCAGACCAGGGCCAGCCCAATAACGATTTTCAGCAGTCGGATCATCCGCTCGCCCCTTTTGCCTGCTTTGCTTTTGGTGTTTACAGGCGCAAACCATCAAGGACCAGCAAGATGACGATGTGGGTGTTCGGATACGGGTCGCTTTTGTGGAACCCCGGCTTCAATGTGGCGCAGCAGCAGGTTGCGACACTGCCGGATTATCACCGGTCGTTCTGCATGCGCTCGATCCATCACCGCGGAACCGAAGACCAGCCCGGTCTTGTGCTGGCGCTGGATGAGGCCCCCGGAACCCACTGCAAGGGACTGGCGCTGGCTGTTGCGGCGGGTGAAGAGGCGCAGACGCTGGACTATCTGCGCGAACGCGAGCTGATTTCGTCGGCCTATGTCGAACGCGATCTGGAAATCGACCTTCACACGGGTGAACGGGTTACGGCGGTGACATATGTGATCGACGCCGACCATGTGCAGTATTGTGGCGGTCTGGAGCTGGAAGAACAGGCGCAAATCATCTCGACCGCCGTGGGCGGACGGGGACCAAACACCGAGTATTTATTCAACACAGCCCAACATCTGACCGAAATTGGCCTGCATGACCCAGATCTGGACTGGCTGGCGGGGCGGGTGCGTGGTCTTTTGGCATAAACCGTTGGCGTCAAGTATATATTTTCTATAAACTTACCACAGAGCAGAGAAAGTCAGGACCTCAGCCGAATGGCCCAGCGAGAGCGCGAACACCGGCCGCAGTTTTCCCAACCGGTTCGCCAGATTGTATTGATGCTGATCGCCTCCGGCCTGGCCGGGTTTGGCGCATTTGTCGCCATGCCCAGCGTATTGCCGGTCTTTATGGCGAACCTGTATCTGAATGGATTCATCTTTGCGGTGTTCGTCATCGGCGTTTTGTCCTGTTTCTGGCAGGTCAATCAGTTGATCGGATCTGTTCGATGGATCGAACGCTTTGCCGCTGGCGAGGCCAGTCCGAGTGATCGGGCGCCACAACTGCTGGCGCCTCTGGCGTCGCTTTTGCGCGCGCGCGGTGCCCGGATGCAGATCAGCGCGACATCGACGCGGTCGATCCTTGATTCGGTTGCGCAGCGTATCGACGAAGAACGCGAAATCACGCGCTATATCGTCAACCTGCTGATCTTCCTTGGCCTTTTGGGTACGTTCTATGGTCTCGCGACAACTGTCCCGGCTGTTGTCGATACCATCCGCAGCCTTGCCCCGCGGGAAGGTGAAGAGGGGCAGGAAATCTTTAACCGTCTGATGACCGGGCTTGAGGCACAGTTGGGCGGTATGGGCGTTGCCTTTGGCTCCTCGTTGCTGGGCCTGACCGGTTCGCTGCTGGTCGGCTTGCTGGAACTGTTTGCCGGACATGGCCAGAACCGGTTCTATCGCGAACTGGAAGAATGGCTGTCGTCGATTACCCGCCTTGGATTTGCATCCGGCGAAGAAGGCTCCACCGAATCTGACGTCATGTCAGGCGTGCTGGAAAGCCTGTCCGAACAGATGGATGCCCTGCAGCAGATCTTTGCGGATTCTGATGCAAGCCGCATGGCCGTCGACACCAAGCTTGGTCGCCTTGTCGATGCGATCACTGACATGAACGACCGTCAGGATCAGTCCGAGGCAATATCAGCCAGTTTGGAACGGGTTGCCGTGGGGCAGGAGACATTGATCGAAGCCATGCGGGCCCATGATGCAGTTGGCGGCATGGATGCCGAAAGTCGGATGCGCCTGCGTTCGATCGACGTTCAGATGTTGCGTATTCTGGAAGAAATCTCGGCCGGGCGTCAGGAAAGCCTGACAGAGCTGCGCAAGGATATCGAACTGCTGGCCAAGGCCGTTTCAAGCGCGCGGTCCCCGGGCCGCAGCCGGGCGGGCGGCGCCACCCGCCAACAGCAACCACGCCGCGACGACAAGCAGGGGGGCTGATCGGTGCCCCTGTCACGTCGTACCGGGCAACGATTCCAAGGGGCGATCTGGCCGGGTTTTGTCGATGCGATGACCGGCCTGTTGCTGGTGTTGATGTTCGTTCTGACCATTTTCATGGTGGTTCAATACGTGCTGCGCGAGACGATCTCAGGACAGGAAAGCCAGCTCGATGAACTGGCCGCCGAGGTCAGCGCGCTGGCCAGTGCTTTGGGAATGGAAGAGCGTAAATCCAACCAGCTGGAAGCGCGGATGGGGTCGCTCAACACGACGCTGAATGAAACCCAGTCCGATCTGGACGCCGCCCGCGACACGCTCGCCAGCCAATCGGCGCTGATCGCATCGCTGACAAGCGAGCGGAACGCGCAGGACGCCGCCTTGGCCGAGGCGCAAACCCAGATAACCGGGTTCGAGGCGCAGGTCGCCACCCTTCTGGCCGATCAGACTCGGGCGCGCGACAGTATCGCTGCATTGGAAGCGGACAAGGCCGATCTGGAAGCCGCGCAGACTGAGTTGCTGTCTGAACAAGAGGCGCTGAACCTCGCTTTGGCGCAAAGTCGGGACGAAATTGATTCTCAGACCGAATCCGCCCGTCTGGCCGCAGCGCAACGCGAAGCACTTGAGGCTTTGATCGCGGATCTGGAACAAAAGGGCGAAGCGCTCAGCAGTCAGGTTTCCGATCTTGAACAAAAGCTGGATAGCGAAGAAGCCGCCCGGCTGGTCGAAGCCGCCGCTGCACAGGCCCTGCGTGACAGGCTTGAAGATGCGGATGCCGAACTGACGGCGATGACACTGGCGCTGGAACAACAAAGGCAGGATGCCGAGGATACGCTGACGCTGCTGGCCGCCGCCGAAACCATCAAAGAGGATCTGAACGCAAAGCTGGCCGATGCCGTCGCACAGCTTGAATCCGCCAATGCGCAGGCGCAGGCCCGTGATGAACTGGCCGAACGCCTGACCCGGGTGCTGGCTCAGATGGAAGTCACGCAGGCGGAAAGCGCACAAACCGTTTCGGCGCTGGAAGCCGAGCTTGGACGGTTGCGCGCCGAAACCAACCAAACCCGGTCAACACTGTCGGCCGAACTGATCGCTGCCCAAGAGAAAGAGGCTGCAACCCGCACAGCCCTTGAGACCCAACTGGCGCAAGCGCGTGCCGATGCCGATGCCGAACGTGCTGACCTGCAGGCCCGCCTGAGGGCAGCCGAGGCGAAGTCTGCTGAGGATCGCGCCGCACTTGAAACGGAATTGTCCCGGCAGCGCGCCAACAATGTGCAGACCCGGTCTGAATTCGAAGCCGAACTGACCCATCTGCAGGCCGAGAATGCGCAGATCCAAAGAACGTTCGAAGAGCGTCTGGCCCTTTTGGAACAGGAAGCGGCCTCGGTTCAGGCATCCTTGCAGGATGAATTGACCAAATCTCAGGTTGAAGCGGATGCAGCGCAGGCGGCTTTGGAAGCCCAGTTGGCACGCTCGCGTGTTGACGCCGACACCGCGCAATCGGCCCTGAACGAAGAGCTTGCGCAGGTCAGGGCAGATACGTCTGCCCGGATCGCGTCGCTTGAGGCGCAGATGAGCCAGTTGCAGTCAGAGTTGGCCGCGGCGCGTTCAAACGTTGCCGAGACCGAAGAAGACCGCGCGTCGGTCGAGGGTCGATTGCTGGCGGCGCTGGAAAAGCTGGAGCAAGCGCAGGTCCAGGAAACCGAACAGGACGAATTGCGCCGCCGCCTGATGGCCGCGCTGGCCGCACGCCGGGCCGCCGATGCGGCTGCGGCTGAACAGCTGACCCTGGCTGAGCAACGGGCCGTTTTGTTGGCCAAGGCGCGTGAAAGTCTGTCCGAACAGGAAGAGATCTCGACCGAGGCGCAGCGCCAGACCGCGTTGCTGAACCAGCAGGTGGCGGCTTTGCGGGGGCAGTTGGGCAGTCTGCAGGCGCTTTTGGATGACTATAAAGACCGCGATTCGGCGGCGCAGGTGCAACTGCAGAACCTTGGACAAGACCTGAACTCGGCTTTGGCCCGGGCCGCGTCCGAAGAACGCAAACGTCGCCTTCTGGAAGAGGCAGAGCGTAAACGTCTTGAGGCCGAGGCGGTGGCCCGCGCCGAAGAAGCCGAAGCTTTGAAGGCGCAAGCCAAGGATCTGGAACGTTACAAATCCGAGTTTTTCGGGCGTCTGCGCGAAGTTTTGGGCGATCAGGAAGGTGTGCGGGTTGTCGGCGACCGGTTCGTGTTCTCATCCGAGGTTTTGTTCCAGCCGGGCAGTGCTGATCTGTCGACCGAAGGTGCAGTCGAGATCGCCAAGGTGGCGCTGATCCTGCGTCGGATCGCGCGTGAAATCCCGTCCGAGATCGATTGGGTCATTCGGGTCGATGGCCATACCGACAACGTGCCGCTGTCAGGGACGGGAGAGTTCGCGGATAACTGGGAACTCAGCCAGGCGCGGGCGTTGGCCGTGGTTCGGTACATGGTGAATGACCTCGCCATCCCACCAACGCGGCTGTCAGCCAATGGCTTCGGAGAGTACCAGCCGATCAATACGGACGACACGCCAGAGGCCCGTGCGCAAAACCGCCGGATCGAATTGAAGTTGACCGAAAAGTAATGCGGATCAGTTGATGGTCATGCGGGTGGATTGCCGACTGACCTCTGCCCCCTTGCGGGTCAGAATGGCTGTTCCGGAATAGGTACCTTCTGCCCAAGGCCCTTGGGTTCGACGTTTTCCGGCGGCGCGAAAAAACTGGGCCTGCGGTTTTTCCAACGTGATCGCCTTGTTCAGGAACGCCCCATCCGGCCCTTCGATTTCAAGCGTCAGCACGTCGCCTTTTTGCCCGCCATACGCAAAGGCAAACAGAACCAGTCCCGGCGCATCTGGTTCCAGCGTGGTCTGTGCCGCGCTGCCTTGCTTTATGGCGTCGTATTCGGGAAGCCCTGGAAAGAAACCGGCATAGATCACCCCGCCGGGCGTGTATTCAGGTGTGTCCGCCCACAGATCAGACGTCGGCGTATCGCAAGCGACCGACATGTCAGGTTGATACGGGTCAACAACGGTTCCGTTGTGCCGTACCGACAAATGCAGATGCGGAAACTGGGTCTGACCGCTGAGCCCCACCTGACCAAGAACAGTCCCAGATTCGACCCGCTGGCCCTGAGCGACCCGAAGCGAGCCGGATTTCAGGTGGCAATACTGGGTTTCCCATCCGTCTTCATGTCGAATGACGGTGCCATTGCCGCATTCACGGTTATCGACTTCAACATCGCCCGGTTGGTAAATGCGGTCGGCCATGCCATCCCGCAAGCCCGCGACGATCCCGGGCGCGGCGGCCAGAACATCGACGCCGCGATCCATATCCTGCAGGGTCGGCAGCGCAAAATCGGTGCCTTTGTGACCGTCATAGCTGAGCGTGCCACAGGTGAAATCCTGCACATCTGCGCTGGGATCGCGGTCAACGAAATGCTGCACGTAACAGCTTTCACCAGGGGTACAGTCGATCGGCAGATCCAAAACAAGTTCGCCCGCCGCTGGATAAGCGGCGAGCGACAACACTGCGGCAATTGCCGTCTGTTTCATTCGGCCGTCAGGAGCGGCGGCTTGTCGCCCGAGATGCGCGGCTTGGCCGGGCCTTCGATGCTGAGATCCAGTTCGCCGTTCTTGACAGCAACCTTGACCACGCCGCCTTTGGCAAGCTTGCCAAACAACAGTTCTTCGGCCAGCGGCTTCTTGATGTGCTCCTGGATCACGCGACCCAGAGGGCGCGCACCCATCTTGTCGTCATAGCCCCGGTTGGCCAGCCATTCTGCCGCCGGACGGGTCAGTTCGATTGCAACGCCACGGTCCAGCAGTTGCGCTTCAAGCTGAAGCACGAACTTTTCGACAACCTGCAGAATAACCTCTTTCGGCAGCGGAGCGAACGAGATCACCGCATCCAGACGGTTACGGAATTCAGGCGTGAACGTCCGCTCAATGGCAGCGGTGTCTTCGCCCTCGCGCCGGTCGCGGCCAAAACCGATGGCGGCTTTGGCCTGTTCGGATGCCCCGGCGTTCGAGGTCATGATCAGAACCACGTTGCGGAAGCTGACAGTGCGCCCGTTGTGGTCGGTCAGTTCGCCATGATCCATGACCTGAAGCAGGATGTTATAGACATCCGGGTGCGCCTTTTCCATTTCGTCAAGCAGCAGCACGCAATGCGGATGCTGGTCGACGCCATCGGTCAGCATGCCGCCCTGATCAAAGCCAACATAGCCCGGAGGCGCACCGATCAGACGGCTGACCGCGTGTTTCTCCATGTATTCCGACATGTCAAAGCGCAGCAGTTCCACACCCAGAATATCAGCAAGCTGTTTGGCGACTTCGGTTTTGCCGACGCCAGTGGGGCCAGCAAACAGATAGTTGCCAATGGGCTTTTCAGGTTCACGCAGGCCTGCACGGGCCAGCTTGATCGCGCTCGACAGGGCGTCGATGGCGTCGTTCTGACCGAACACAACACGTTTCAGCGACTTTTCAAGGTCTTTCAGAACCTCGGCGTCGTCCTTGCTGACGCTCTTGGGCGGAATCCGCGCGATCTTGGCCACGACGGCCTCGATCTCTTTGGTGCCGATGGTTTTGCGCCGCTTGGATTCGACCACAAGATGCTGTGCCGCACCGGCCTCGTCGATGACGTCGATGGCCTTGTCGGGCAGTTTGCGGTCATTGATATAGCGCGCCGAAAGCTCGACGGCGGTCTTGATCGCATCGGCGGTGTATTTGACGCTGTGGTGCTCTTCGAAATAGGGCTTGAGACCCCTGAGGATCTTTACAGTGTCATCCACTGACGGTTCGTTCACATCGATCTTCTGGAACCGGCGCGACAGGGCACGGTCTTTTTCGAAATGCTGACGGAACTCTTTGTACGTGGTCGACCCCATGGTGCGCAGCTTGCCGCCCTGAAGGGCAGGCTTGAGCAGGTTTGACGCATCCATAGCGCCGCCCGATGTGGCACCGGCACCGATCACGGTGTGGATTTCGTCGATGAACAGAACCGCATCGGGGTGTTCTTCCAGTTCGGTCACAACGGCCTTGAGACGCTCTTCGAAATCGCCACGATACCGGGTGCCCGCAAGCAGGGCGCCCATGTCGAGCGAATAGATCGTTGCATTGCGCAGGATTTCCGGCGTCTCACCAGAGACAATCTTGCGTGCCAGACCTTCGGCGATGGCGGTTTTGCCAACGCCTGGGTCGCCCACCAGAAGCGGGTTGTTCTTGCGGCGGCGGCACAGCACCTGAATGCAGCGCTCGACCTCTTCGTCGCGCCCGATCAGGGGATCGATATCGCCATCCCGCGACTTGGCGTTCAGATCGACACAATACTTGGCCAGCGCGCTTTCTTTCTGCTCGGCCTCGGGGGCGGATGTACCATGCGTTTCGTCGTCGGAATCGTCCGACCCCTGAACCGGGCGGGATTCGCCATAGGCGGGGTCTTTGGCAACACCATGCGCGATATAGTTGACCGCGTCATAGCGTGTCATGTCCTGCTCTTGCAGGAAATAGGCGGCATTGCTTTCGCGTTCGGCGAAAATCGCGACCAGCACATTGGCGCCGGTCACTTCGGTCCGACCCGAAGACTGAACATGGATCGCAGCGCGCTGGATCACGCGCTGGAACGCAGCCGTGGGAACAGCCTCTGATCCGTCGATGTCTGTGACAAGGTTCGAAAGATCCTCGTCAATGAATTCATTCAATGTCCCGCGCAATTCGTCGGTATCGACACTGCAGGCCTTCATGACCTGCAATGCGTCAGGTTCGTCCAGCAACGACAGCAGCAAATGCTCCAGCGTTGCGAATTCGTGTCGCCGTTCGTTCGCCAGCGCAAGGGCGGCGTGGATGGCTTGTTCTAGTGTGCTCGAGAATGAAGGCACAGGCGTGCTCCTCTGGTCTGGGTCGAGATATTGGGGATCGATCTGTGGCCGTTCCCCGTACCAACCATGTCTTGATAATATTAGAGTTTGGTTGATACCGCTCCGGCTTCAAGTATTTTCTTTAACTTTTTGGTCACATTCTGCGTTTCTACCCGGCGGGCGCGCGAATTGATGGCGTCAGAAGCTGTCTTTCCGGGCGCGGATCTCGGCAAATACAGCAGCTGGGTCGGCGCCGTCCATCCCCATACTGTGCTGGATTCCCGGCTCTGCGGCCCGCAGGAACGGGTTTGTTGCCAACTCAAGCGCCAACGACGACGGAACTGTGGGTTGCCCGGCGGCACGTTTTTCCACGATGTCGGCAATCCGCGCTTGCAGGTCCGGGTTGTCGGGTTCGATGGTTTCAGCAAAACGCCCATTGGCCTGTGTGTATTCATGCCCGGAATACACGATGGTGTCGGCAGGCAGCGCGGCAAGCTTTGACAATGACTCCCACATTTGAGCAGGCGTTCCTTCGAACAAACGCCCACATCCCAGCGCCATCAGGCTATCGGCCGTGAACACAGCGTGGCTGTCAGGAAAGTGAAATGCGATATGACCGACCGTATGACCGGATACGTCAATGACCACGCCAGGCTCACCACCAACAGTGACGCTTTCGCCTTCGTTCAACTGAACGTCCAGCGGCGGCAGACGGTGCGCGTCTGCGGCGGCGCCAACGACTTTTGCGGGATGGGTTTGCAAAATCTCGGCCAAGGCATCGACATGATCCCAGTGATGGTGTGTCAGCAACACTTGGCTCAGCTTCCATCCGCGTTCGGCCAGCGCATTCAGAATGGGTTTGGCTTCGGGGGCATCGACCAGGGCCGTTTCGCCGCTGTTAGGGTCATGAGCCAGAAAAGCATAGTTGTCGCTGAGGCACGGGATAGTGAGGATCTCAAGAGGCATGGCCTTTTGTCCTTTGCTTGATAGACTGTCCCCAACCTTGACCGAGGAAACGGGCGCCCGCAATGCATCTTGATGTGCAGGACCTTCGCAATTTCTATTACCGCAGTACCCTGGGTCGGGCCGCTCAGGCGGCTATTCGGGAAAAAGTGTTGGGGCTTTGGCCGGAAGCGCATGGTCAGACCGTGGTCGGCTTTGGCTTTGCTGTGCCGCTGTTGCGTCCTTACCTGACTGATGCCAGACGGACGATCGCGTTGATGCCGGGCCCCCAGGGCGTGATGCCCTGGCCTGCGGGCCTGCCCAATGTGTCGGTCCTGTCCGAAGAAACCCTGTGGCCGATTGATACCGGGCGTGTCGACAAGCTGATCGTGATGCACGGGCTTGAAACCTCGGAACGCCCGTCGATGCTGCTGGAAGAATGCTGGCGCGTGTTGGGGCCGGGGGGTAAGGCGCTGTTTATCGTGCCGAACCGGGCCGGGCTGTGGTCGCGCAGTGATCAGACGCCGTTCGGATATGGTCGACCGTATACGTTGGGTCAGCTTGAAGCCCAGTTGAAACAGCATCAGTTCCTGCCAGAGCGTCACGGCGCGGCGCTGTACCGACTGCCATCGCGCAAACGCTTCTGGCTGAAGTCCGGCGGGATTCTGGAAGGCATGGGCCGCAGGCTTCCGACCGTGCTGGCAGGTGGCGTGTTCGTTGTCGAAGCATCCAAGCGGGTTCTGCCGCCCAGCGGAACGGTTGTGAAAGACCGTGCGAAACGCCCCATCGAAGTCTTGGAAGGATTCGCAAAGCCCGCCTGAGCCAATTTGTGATCACAAAGTCATTTTGGCGCCCCATGCCCGGGTTGGCGTGCCCGTCTATCCGCTGTTTTGAGGCTGCCGACAGCAAGGGGCTGCCGGACAATTTCGCGTGCAGGAATCGCGAAAACCTGCAAAATTGTTGTAGTTTTCAACTCCGGCCAGACGCGCAAACGGTCGCACTTTTAGTAAGGTGTTGAAAAACAACGATTTAGTGCAAATGGCGTTACCGCTATAGTATGTTGCGGGGTTGGGATGGCTCTGCTACATCCACGCTGATTTTGATGGTTTGCACTCAAGCGGGCCGTCTTCACGCCCCCGGGCGTCGCAATATGGCGGCAAACCGGGGCCAAAATGTCGGAAGGGTGGACGTGTCCGAACCAGCTTCGATTTCCGCAGGCATTGCTCAGCGCTATGCCGCCGCGATCTTTGAGATCGCGAAAGAACGCAAGAACCTCAGCGGTCTTGAAACCAGCATCAATGATCTTGAAGCGGCTCTGAATGAAAGCGCGGACCTGCGGGGCGTGATTTCTTCGCCGCTGCTGTCGCGCGCCGAACAGGAAGCCGCGATTTCAGCCGTTGCCAAGAAAATGAAATTGGCCGGCGTCATGCAAAACGCGCTGGCTCTGATGGCGCAAAAACGCCGTCTGTTCGTTGTTCCCGCCCTGCTGCGCGCCCTGCGTGACCAATTGGCAGACGAGCGCGGCGAAATCACTGCCGATGTGACCACGGCTCAGCCGCTGACCGATGCGCAATCGAAAAAGCTGGCCGAGACCCTGACCAAACGCGTCGGAAAAGCCGTCACCATGAATACTGCCGTCGATGAAAGCCTCATTGGCGGTCTTGTCGTTAAAGTGGGTTCGAAAATGATCGACACGTCGATCCGCTCGAAGCTCGCGTCCCTCCAGAATGTAATGAAAGAGGTCGGATAAATGGGTATCCAAGCTGCAGAGATTTCTGCAATCCTGAAGGACCAGATCAAGAACTTTGGTCAAGATGCCGAAGTGGCAGAAATCGGCCGCGTGCTGAGCGTGGGTGACGGTATTGCCCGTATCTACGGCCTCGACAACGTTCAGGCCGGTGAAATGGTCGAATTCCCGGGTGGCATCATGGGCATGGCCCTGAACCTGGAAGCCGACAACGTCGGTGTCGTGATCTTCGGCTCTGACCGCGACATTAAAGAAGGCGACACCGTCAAGCGGACCAACTCCATCGTGGACGTTCCGATCGGTCCGGCTTTGCTGGGTCGCGTCGTAGACGGCCTGGGTAACCCGATCGACGGCAAAGGCCCGATCGAAACAACCGAGCGCGGCGTTGCCGACGTCAAAGCGCCGGGCATCATCCCGCGTAAGTCGGTTCACGAACCGATGGCAACGGGCCTCAAGTCAGTTGACGCGATGATCCCGATTGGCCGTGGCCAGCGAGAGCTGATCATTGGTGACCGCCAGACCGGTAAGACCGCCATCGCGCTCGACACCATTCTGAACCAGAAAGTGTACAACGAAGCCGCTGGAGACGACGAAAGCAAAAAGCTTTACTGCGTCTACGTGGCGATCGGCCAGAAGCGGTCGACCGTTGCTCAGCTGGTCAAGAAGCTGGAAGAAAGCGGCGCCATCGATTATTCGATCGTCGTGGCTGCAACCGCGTCCGAGCCTGCACCAATGCAGTTCCTGGCACCTTACGCCGCAACCGCGATGGCAGAATACTTCCGCGACAGCGGCAAGCACGCGCTGATCATCTATGATGACTTGTCCAAGCAGGCCGTTGCATATCGTCAGATGTCGCTGCTGCTGCGTCGTCCGCCCGGACGTGAAGCTTATCCTGGTGACGTCTTCTATCTCCACTCGCGCCTGCTGGAACGTTCGGCCAAGCTGAACGAAGACTATGGCTCGGGTTCGCTGACGGCTCTGCCGGTCATCGAAACCCAGGGTGGCGACGTTTCGGCGTTTATTCCGACCAACGTGATCTCGATCACCGACGGCCAGATCTTCCTGGAAACCGAACTGTTCTATCAGGGCATCCGTCCTGCTGTGAACACCGGTCTGTCGGTTTCGCGTGTGGGTTCGTCGGCTCAGACCAACTCGATGAAGTCGGTTGCCGGTCCGGTGAAACTGTCGCTGGCCCAGTATCGCGAAATGGCGGCCTTTGCCCAGTTCGGCTCTGACCTTGACGCCGCAACTCAGCAGCTGCTGAACCGTGGTGCGCGTCTGACCGAGCTGATGAAACAGCCGCAGTATTCGCCGCTGACCAACGCCGAAATCGTTTGCGTCATCTATGCTGGTACCAAAGGCTATCTCGACAAGGTTGACGTCAAAGACGTTGGTCGCTTTGAGGCTGGCATGCTGGCGCACCTGCGCAGCAAGCACGCCGAACTTCTGGACTTCATCACCAAAGAAGATCCCAAGATCAAAGGCGATGCCGAGGACATGATCAAGGCCGCGCTGGACGAATTCGCAGCTGACTTCGCTTAAGGGGGGACGAGGCAATGCCGAGTCTTAAGGACCTTAAAATCAGGATCGAGTCGGTCAAATCGACCCGCAAGATCACCAAAGCCATGCAGATGGTGGCCGCGGCGAAACTTCGCCGTGCCCAGGAAGCTGCTGAAGAGTCGCGCCCCTATGCCGAACGGTTCAACGCCGTTATGGCCGGGCTTGCCGCTTCGGTCGGTGGATCGGACAGCGCCCCCAAACTGCTGAGTGGCACGGGCAGCGATCAGGTACAGCTTTTGGTCGTCATGACCTCTGAGCGTGGCCTGTGTGGCGGCTTTAACACCAACATCGTCAAGCTGGCCCGCGCTCACGCGGACCGGCTGGGGGCCGAAGGCAAGACAGTCAAAATTCTGACTGTCGGCAAAAAAGGCCGCGACTCGATGAAACGGGAATATGGCGACCGCTTTGTCGGCCATGTCGATCTGAGCGAAGTCAAGGTGATGGGTTATGCCACCGCCCAGGACATCGCAAAAGACGTTCTGTCCCGCTTTGACGGGGGCGATTTCGACGTTGCGACGATCTTCTATGCGAAGTTCGTCAATGTCGTCACCCAGGTGCCCACGGCCCAGCAAATCATCCCGGCCTCGTTCGAACAGACCGAGGACGATGCTGGTGCGGCTCTGTACGATTACGAGCCCAGCGAAGAAGCCATTCTGGCCGACCTGCTGCCCAAAGGCGTCGCGACCGCGATCTTCAGCGCTCTGCTGGAAAATGGCGCGTCCGAACAGGGTGCCCGCATGAGTTCGATGGACAATGCGACACGCAATGCTGGCGACATGATCGATAAGCTGACCATTCAGTATAACCGCTCGCGTCAGGCCGTGATCACCAACGAGCTGATTGAAATTATTTCCGGCGCCGAGGCGCTGTAAAAGACAACCGGAGACGAAACATGGCAAACGCAAAAGGCAAAATCACCCAGGTGATCGGCGCCGTTGTGGACGTGCAGTTCGGCGATGATCTGCCTCAAATCCTGAACGCCCTGACCACTGACAACAACGGTAAAACACTGGTACTCGAAGTTGCTCAGCACTTAGGTGAAAACACCGTTCGCACGATCGCGATGGACGCAAGCGAAGGTCTGGTTCGCGGTCAGGAAGTGACCGACACCGGCGCGCCTATCGCTGTTCCAATTGGTACGCCCACTCTGGGCCGCATCCTGAACGTCATCGGCGAGCCGGTTGACGAAAAAGGCCCCGTCGAAGCAACCGGTACGCGCCCCATTCACGGCGACGCACCTGCGTTCGAAGAACAGTCGACAGCCACCGAGATCCTGACCACAGGTATCAAGGTCATCGACCTGCTGGCCCCCTACACCAAGGGTGGTAAAATTGGTCTGTTCGGCGGTGCCGGCGTTGGCAAAACCGTTCTGATCATGGAACTGATCAACAACATCGCGAAGGTGCACTCGGGTGTGTCCGTGTTCGCCGGTGTTGGTGAGCGGACCCGTGAAGGCAACGACCTTTATCACGAAATGATCGAATCCGGCGTTATCGTTCCCGATAACCTGCCCGAGTCGAAAATTGCTCTGGTCTACGGCCAGATGAACGAGCCTCCGGGTGCGCGTATGCGGGTTGCTCTGTCGGGTCTGACCCTGGCGGAACAGTTCCGGGACGACACGGGTTCGGACGTTCTGTTCTTCGTCGACAACATTTTCCGCTTCACACAGGCCGGTTCCGAGGTTTCGGCTCTACTGGGTCGTATTCCTTCGGCTGTGGGCTATCAGCCGACACTGGCCACCGACATGGGTGCGATGCAGGAACGGATTTCGTCGACCAAAAACGGTTCGATTACATCGGTTCAGGCCGTGTACGTTCCTGCGGATGACTTGACCGACCCCGCGCCGGCCACATCGTTTGCCCACCTCGACGCAACCACCGTTCTGGACCGTGCGATTTCGGAAAAGGGTATCTATCCCGCCGTTGATCCGCTGGGTTCGACCTCGCGTCTTCTGGACCCGCTCATCATCGGTGATGAACACTACAAAGTCGCCACCGACGTGCAGCAGGTTCTTCAGCGCTACAAGTCGCTTCAGGACATCATCGCCATTCTTGGCATGGATGAACTGTCGGAAGAGGACAAACTGGCCGTTGCCCGTGCCCGTAAGATCGAACGCTTCCTGTCGCAGCCTTTCGACGTTGCGAAAGTGTTCACTGGCTCGGACGGTGTTCAGGTTCCGCTTGAAGACACGATCAAATCGTTCAAAGCGGTTGTTGCTGGCGAATACGATCACCTGCCCGAAGCAGCCTTCTACATGGTTGGCGGCATCGACGACGTGATCGCAAAAGCCGAGAAACTGGCCGCAGAAGCGGCATAAGGGGGGTCTCATGGCAGACACCATGCAATTCGATCTCGTCAGCCCTGAGCGCAGCCTTGCTTCGCTTCAGGCCAGCGCGGTCCAGCTTCCCGGCGCGGACGGGGACATGACGGCAATGCCGGATCATGCCCCCACCATCACCACGCTGCGGCCCGGTATCCTGAAGGTCGAAGGACCTGAAGGCACCACCGAATACGTTGTGACCGGCGGGTTCGCCGAAATCGGCGGATCGGCGATGTCGGTGCTGGCCGAAAAGGCCATCCCGGTGACCGAGGTCAACCGCGGACATCTGGACGAGCTGATCGCGGACGCCCGCGTGGCGCACGAGGCTGCCAAGGAAAAGTCCGAGCATCCGTCTATCGTGGATGAAGCGGCCAAGCTTCTGGCCGACATGGAAGCCCTGGGCGATCACATGTCGCTCTGATCCGTCTTTCTGCGGATTTGAACATTATTGGCCGGTCCGGGTTCGGGCCGGCCTTTCATTTTCCCCTTTTTTCCAGCGCCATACCGACTAGGGTAAGAAAAACGGGCAACAAAATAGCCAGATGAAGATTTTACAGAACCGAAGTATCGGGATCGATCAAGGCGACGTTTCACTGTTTTCGGATTTCGAAGACGGCGGGGAAATGTGGACCGGCGAAGGCAGCCGGGAACGCCGGATGACCGTGACGTTCGACCAACCTTTTCGTGCAGAACCCTCAGTGCACGTGAGCATTTCCATGTGGGATGTAGATACCAGTGCGGCCCTGCGCGCAGAGCTGGTGGCCGAGAACATCACCAAAACCCAGTTCGATATCGTATTCAGCACCTGGCTGGATAGCCGTGTGGCCCGGATAAGGGTCGCGTGGATGGCGATCGGTGAACTCAAAAATTTCGACGACTGGGATATCCCTGACTAGGCAGGGACGGGGACACAAAAAAAAGGCCGCCACGAAGTCATCGGGCGGCCCTTTTGAACGTCACAGATCCAAAGATCAATCCATGTGGTACAGCGACTCATAGATCGGCGTCAGCGATTTGTCTTCGAACAGCGACGACACCGATGTGCCGTTCCAGATATTCATGATCGCTTGCGCAAAGATCGGGGCGGTTGGAACGATCCGGATGTTCGGAGCAGCCAAAACTTCGGGGGTCGGTTGAATCGTGTCTGTGATGACCAGCGATTTCATCACAGAATTGGTCACCCGTTCGATGGCAGGGCCGCTGAGTACGCCGTGGCTGATATAGGAATGCACTTCCAACGCGCCGTTTTCCAGCAGAACCTCGGCCGCCTTGCACAAGGTTCCGGCGGTGTCGCAAATGTCATCGACGATCAGGCAGATCTTGCCAGTCACATCACCAATCACGTTCATCTCGGCGATTTCACCGGGTTTTTCGCGGCGTTTATCAACGATCGCCAACGGAGAATCGATCCGTTTGGCAAGTTCCCGCGCCCGGGCCACACCGCCAACATCGGGGGACACGACCATGATGTCGTCCATCCGATCCTTGAAATTCGTCCGCACGTCCAGCGCAAAGATCGGTGAGGCATAAAGGTTGTCGACGGGTATGTCGAAGAACCCCTGAATCTGGGCCGCGTGCAGGTCCATGGTCAAAACCCGTTCAATCCCGGAACCGGTCAGCATGTTTGCCACCAGCTTGGCCGTAATCGGTGTGCGGGCCTTTGTGCGACGGTCCTGACGCGCATAACCGAAATAGGGGATCACCGCCGTGATCCTCTGGGCGGACGACCGGCGCAACGCGTCTGAGATGATCAGCAGCTCCATCAGGTTGTCATTTGCCGGGTTGGACGTGGATTGCAGGACAAACATGTCCTCGCCGCGCACGTTTTCGAAAACTTCGACAAAGATTTCGCCATCGTTGAACCGTTCGACACGGGCGTCGACCAGCCCGACGTCCATACCGCGATGCATTGTCATGCGGCGGGCAATCGATTCGGCAAGCGGAGTATTTGCGTTCCCAGCGATCAGCTTGGGTTCGTTAAGTCGGGCCATATGCTGTTATCCCCAATCAGCAAGGTCGGTATGACAGATTCGTGATGTTGACACCGCTTAACACGGCCTTACGGTCCCGCAAAGGTTGACGGAGAGAGAAATCACCCATGGCACATATCGACTACTATTTTGCGACACTGTCGCCCTATACCTATCTGGGCGGAACCCGGCTGGAAGATATTGCAGCCAAGCACGGCGCAACAATTGCGTATAAACCAGTCGATATCGTGGCGCTGTTCGGGCGGACCGGCGGCACTCCGCCAAAAGATCGTCATCCATCACGTCAGGAATACCGCGCGCAGGAATTGCGCCGTCAGTCCAAGAAAACCGGCCTGCCGCTGAATATTCAGCCGGCGCATTGGCCAACAAACGGCGCGCCCGCAGCCTATGCCTTTATAGCGGCGCAAAACGCCGGTGGCGGCGATCTGGGCAAGCTGGCGCATGCGATCACCCGCTGTGTCTGGGCCGACGAAAAAGATATCGCCGAAGATGCGATTGTGCGGGCCTGTCTGGAAGAGGCCGGGTTTGATCCATCTCTGGCCGACAGCGGGTTGCTGGAGGGTGCTGAAACCTATGCGGCGAACCTTGAAGAAGCCGCCGAACGCGGCGTGTTCGGTGCGCCGTTCTATATCGTCGATGGCGATGAACGGTTCTGGGGGCAAGATCGGATGGACGATCTGGACGACTACCTGAGCGACATCAAAGCCTGATGGACAAACCCGTGCTGTCCCAGCAGGTGTTCTCGCGGACAATGGGGCAGGGACCGCGTGCGGTTCTTGCGATCCATTGTTCGCTGGCGCATTCGGCCGCGTGGCGCGGGGTCTCCGGACATCTGGACAAAGAGGCGACGTTTATCGCCTTTGACATGTTGACCCACGGGCGCAGCCCTGACTGGGATGGTCAGGGCGATATTCAGGACCGCATGACCGAGATCGCTGCCCAGTTTCTGACCGGGCCTATGGATGTGATTGGTCATTCCTTTGGTGCAACCGTCGCCCTGCGTCTAGCAGCGGCTTATCCAGACAGCATTCGCAGCCTGACACTGATCGAACCGGTATTCTTCGCGGTTGCAGCGCAGGACGCACCGGATCTGCTAGAACAGCATGAACGCGACAACGCGCCTTTCCAGCTGGCACTGGAAGCCGGGGACGACGCCCACGCCGCCCGCGTGTTCAACCGAATGTGGAGCGAAGGCAAATCCCGCTGGGCCGATATGCCGGAAACCTCGCGCGCGTCGATGATCCGCAGCATTCGTTTCGTCCCGGCCTGCCGCGCTCCAATCTATGACGATCTGGCGGGGTTGCTGAAACCCGGTGTGCTGGATCGCATAACCGCGCCGTGCCTGTTGATGCGCGGCGGGAGATCACATCCTGTGATCGGAGCCGTGAACGATGGGCTGCAATGGCGCCTGCCGAACGCTGAAAACGTCGTGATAGATGGCGCAGGGCATATGCTGCCAATCACGCATCCCCGCGACACAGCCGGGCACCTGCGCAGCCTTTACGAACGCGCCAGCCTTTAGAGTTTAGTCGTCTTCGTGAAACAGGTTCAGGAATTGGTCGATCTGATCTTCGGTGATCGACCAGTCGCAGACCAATCGCGCGGCCAGCAACTCTTCGGGGTCGTCCCCCTCCAATGTGCCGTCCCACAGGTGATAGGCCGCTCCGGCATCGTGCAGACGTTGATGGATCCGACGCGGGAAGGCGGTAAAGATCATGTTGGCCTGCGGCGTGGTCAGGAACCGAGCGCCCGCCTTTTCCAGACCGTCAACCAGACGGGCACAGCGGGCGTTGGCCTGTTTGGCTGTTTCCAGCCACAGACCATCTTTCAGATACCCCTGCATCTGGGCGGACAGGAAACGGTGCTTGGAAAACAGATGCGCACCGCGTTTGCGACGCAGTTCGAATTCCCACGCGTGTTTGGGATCAAAAAAGATCACCGCCTCGACGCCCATGCAGCCATTCTTGGTGCCGCCGAACGACACAACATCAACGCCCAGTTTCCAGGTCATTTCTGCAGGCGTGCATCCAAGCGCCGCCAGCGCATTCGCAAACCGCGCGCCATCCAGATGAACCGGCAGATCAAAGTTCTTGGCGACGGCTGTTAGTGCCGCCAGTTCGTCCAATGAATAGACCGAGCCACGCTCGGTCACTTGCGTGATCGACACCGGGCCGCGCTGCGGGCCGTGCACGCCGCGGGTTTCTTCGGCGGCGATGGTCTTGCGCAGGGCAGACGGGGTCATCTTGTCGCCCCCCGGCACCAGCGTCAGCTTGGCCCCGCCCGAATAGAACTCTGGCGCGTTGCACTCGTCTTCGTGGATGTGTGCGACGGGCGAGCAGAACACAGTGTCAAAAGGTTGGGTCAATGTCGCCAACGCCAGCGAATTCGCCGCCGTGCCGGTTGCCACCAGATAGACGGCGGCTTCGGGGGCTTCAAAGATCTCGCGGATCTTGGTGCGGACTTCATCCATCTGAGGATCAGCCCCATAGGCCCAGGCGTAACCGGTATTGGCTTCGGCGACGGCGGTCATCACCTGTGGATGCACCGGACCGGAATTGTCAGAGGCAAAGAACATCAGATCGGCTCCTCGATTATGTGGTCTTCCCATTCTTCTTCGGGCGTTTCGAATTCACTGACGGTCAGGTCCCGTACGGAAACGCCGGCATTGTGTACACTTTCGGCTGTACCGGAAATCAACGGATGCCAATCGTAAAGCGGCTTGCCTTCCCAGAGAAGCCGATAGGCGCAGGTTCGTGGCATCCAATAGGCATGGCTGTCCAGGTTGTCAGGCTTCAGCACGATGCATTCCGGCACGAATTGATGCCGAATGTCATATTGTGTGCAGTGGCAGCTTTCATCGTCCAGCAAACGGCAGGCCACGCGGGTCAGGGCGACTTCGCCGGTGTCTTCGTCTTCCAGCTTGTTCAGGCAGCATTTGCCGCAGCCGTCACACAGGGCTTCCCATTCTTGCTGGTTCAGACGCTTCAGCGGTTTGTTTTGCCAAAAGCGTGGGCTCAGGCCGGATCGTTCAATTGGATCGTTCATTCGGCGGCCAAAATCGTACGCGCGCGGAGGCAATCGGCATCCATCTGTTTGATCAGACCGTCAAGCCCGTCAAACTTCATTTCGGGGCGCAGATAGTCGACCAAGGCAATCGACAGGGTCGCGCCATAAAGATCGCCCGAGAAATCGAAGATAAAGGTTTCAAGGTTCGGGATCTGGCCGTTGAACATGGGTCGCAAGCCCAACGACGCGGCTCCACCATAGCTTCCGGCGTGGGGGCCATCCAGAACGTCGACCAGAACAGCATAGACGCCGAAGACCGGCGGATGCAGCCCTTCGATTGACATGTTTGCAGTTGGAAACCCCAGCTCACGGCCGCGTTGTTCGCCGCCGATGACTTTGCCTTCGATCCGGTGCCAGTGACCCAGCATCGCCGCCGCGTCGCGCGGCTGGCCGTTGCTCAAAGCCGAGCGGATCGCTGTTGATGACACCACGTTTTCGGATTCTTCCAACAATGGCGCGATGGTGACACCAAAGCCCATCTGCTCTCCGAACCGGATCAGATCCTTGGCCGATCCGCTGCGGCCTTTGCCGAAACAGAAATCCGCACCGACAACCACATGGGACAGGCCCAGCCCGTCGACGATCACGCTTTTGGCGAACTCTTCGGGCGTCAAACCGGCAAGGGCCGCATTGAAGTTCAGCTCATACAGCTTGTCCACGCCCAGCTTTTCCAAACGGTGCGCGCGCGCGTCACGTCGCATCAGGCGGAAGGGGGGCGATTTAGGCGCAAAGAATTCGCGCGGATGCGGCTCGAATGTCATCACACCCAAGGGCGCGTCGGGGGCCACATCGCGGGCCAGCTGGATCACCGACTGGTGACCCAGATGCACCCCGTCAAAATTGCCAATCGCGGCGCTGGCGCCGCGATCCTGGGGTTCTACGAATTGATAGTCCCGGATGATCCGCATGAGGCTCAGTTAGCGCCCCAAGGAACCGGGTGCAAGCCTTCCGTTCCGCTGGGTTCAGCATGTTAGTGGTAAGGTGAACTCAGTCTTGAAATCGTTGCCAACAAGCGGCTGCATCTGCATAACTGCCATCGCCGTATGTCTTTTCGTACGATTTCTTTGCCTTTCTGTCGTTTCCGCCAAGTTTGATTACAGTATACGCGGACATACCAGCCGGGCTTTTGGACAGGTCCGAGCCGCGTCTGGCATAAACATCCACAATGTCTTTGGATGCCCAGTCGATTGCTTCTTTCTGGCTGTAGCTCTTACCCTCGAAAGACGTTGTTTTCCCTTTTGAGGGAATAAAGTCGACCCATTCGGCAAGCCACTTGTCCCGAGTGTCATTTGGGTTGCCGCAATTTGCGGCAATAGCCTGAGAGCCAGACGCCGCAATGGCAAAACAAGTGGTTACAACGAAACTGCGTGAAAATGCGATCATAATGAAAACCCCTATTCCAATAAAAGAACGAAGGCCAAATGGCCTCCGAATGATAACACGCAGGTTATATGACGGGTTTCCTGGTCAATCCAGCTTGTTACTTGGCGCCAGAACGGTGGCCTGACCCATCAGGACCTTTTTGCCATCAACCGCACAGTGGCAATCCAGCAGCACGCGGCGCTTGGACATGTCGATATCGGCCACTTTCACTTCGGCATAGACCATATCGCCGGGGCGCACCGGAGCCAGAAACTTGAGCGACTGACCCAGATAGATCGTACCATGACCCGGCAACTGTTCTCCGATCACGGCCGAGATCAGGCCAGCGGTCAGCATGCCATGCGCGATACGGCCGCGAAACATGGTGTGTTCAGCATAATCGTCGTCCAGATGCACCGGGTTGTGGTCGGTCGATACCTTGGCGAACATTTCGATGTCTTCGTCGGTGACCACTTTGCGCAGATGACGGGTCATACCCATTTCGAGATCTTCAATGCAGATCGTTCCGCGAGGCAGATTATCCAACATGTCGCCCTCTCTTTCCTGTCGGCTAAGTAATATATGGGCTGACCCATACGTCTGTTGGGTAACTTTATTACTTTGCATGCGCAGAAAATCAACCCCAAATTTTGATTAGCGCAGTTGGCCTATGGTATAGGTTGGATTAGACTTTTCTGTTTGAAGATAGGCATTTAGGGCGTCCGGATCCGGCTGAAACACGGTTTTTGTGTCGGCTGCGGCCAAACCGCCCGAAATGAACAGAGAATCAATGTCTTCGCCCATCGATCCGGCGATGTCGGTGTGCACGCCGTCGCCTATGGCCAGAATGGCGCTTGAGGGCACGTCCTTTCCAAGCGCTGCCAGACGGCGGCGGGCAAGGTCATAGATCGGCGGATGCGGCTTGCCGAAATACAGGCTTTCTCCACCCATCTCAGTGTACAAGCGCGCCAGCGCCCCTGCACACCATTCCCGAACCTCGCCACGGTCCACCACGATATCGGGATTGGCGCAGAGCAGTTTCAGGCCTTTCTGCTTGGCATAGAGGAACTGTGGCCGGTTTTCGGATGGGTCCGCCATCGGATCAAAAGGTCCGCAACAGACGATGCCTTCGGCGTCTTCCAGTTTGACCAGTTCGATGTCGACCGGATCTTCGACGACAGTGAGCGGGTGAAAGAACTCTTCATCGCGACCCCATTCGCCCATGAAGAACAATTTGCGGCCAACGGCCCCGTTGAACATGGCAGCGCGCGCCGAGTCGCCCGAGGTGGCGATGGTGTCATAGGCGTCAGAAGGGACGCCAAATCCCTGCAGCTGTTTGGCCACGCCCGCGCGCGGCTTGGGTGAATTGGTGAGCAGAACCACCGTGCCGCCCCGTTTGCGATAGGCGGCAAGCGCGGCCACGGCCTCGGGGTAAGCGGTGACGCCATTGTGGACACAGCCCCAAAGGTCGACAAACAACGCGTCATAGCGGTCTGAAACCTCGGCGAGGGACGGGATGATTTGGGTCATCTTGGGGCTCCTGAGAAGGGATCGTTTCGGGGCGTGTATGGCAGGACATTGCCCGGTTTTCCACGAACAATCGTGTGCCGCACAATGCAGGGTGCCGTTGAGGCATGGGCAGAGGATTGCCGAAATCAAAATGTGGCGAATTTTTAGGTCTTATCAATACATTCCAGTTTTAATACCTGTCTCGTGCTACAGGCAACTACAACAAGAAAGACACTAAGAATGAACAAGATCATGATGATTTGCATGACGGGTCTGATCCTGACCACAGCGAGCAGCCGGGCCATGGCAGCGCATGCCAATTCCTGGGCCGACGGTGACGACTCGGTGGTGTCCGCGAACCATGACAGCAATCAGGCAAAAAGCGTTGGAACCCCCGGTCAGGATGAAATGAACGGCGCGATGTCACGCAGTGCCCATGGCAAAATGGGCACGACCCCCGGCGGCGGCGTGGCCAGTTCCAACAGCGGGTTGGGCGAGGGCGGTGGCCCTGCTGGCGCGGTTGGGGGTCATGGGTACGACAAATAGGAAGGGGCGCCTCATAAAGGCGTCAAAGACCTCGGTCTGAAACGAAAATGGCTGGCGTCGAAAACCCGACGCCAGCCATTAAATTACTGGAAGATCAATTGGTCCGTTCAGACTTTGAGATTCGGAATGATCTGCTTTTTGCGTGACATGATGCCGGGCAGCACAACCGCGTCGCCGTCGACGCTGGCACCAAAGCTTTTTTCAGCTACGCCTTTTACCAGATCGTTAGGCACAAACAGCGTGGCTTCTTCGTTCAGGATGTCGACAACGAACAGCAGAACTTCGTCAACGCCGTCTTCCTTGGCGACATCGGCGAACGATGTCATGATGCTGGCCTTGCGGTCCAGAACCAGTTTCGGTGCGGTGGTTTCCAGAACCGAAACGCGGAACTTGGTGCCATCGACTTCGTATTCTTTCGAATCCATCCGGATCAGTTCGGCATCCGAGAACGCCGAGATGTCGGATTTGGCTTCGAACATTTCCGACGCATAGGCGCCCATGTCGATGTTCAGTTCGGCGGCCAGCTTTGCGGCCAGTGCCTTGTCGACGTCGGTGGTGGTCGGCGAGCGGAACTCCAACGTGTCGGACAGGATACAGCTGAGCATCGCGCCCTTAATGTTGTCGGGCATCTTGTCGGCGTCGTCGCCCATCAGATCGTACATGATGGTCGCGGTGCAGGCCAACGGACGCACGGTGATGTCGATCGGGCCCTTGGTTTCCAGGCCGCCGACCAGCTTGTGGTGATCGATGATCGCCAGGATGTCGGCATCGTTGATCGCATCGGGCAGTTCGGCCGGGTTGTTGGTGTCGACGATGACAACCGGAGCACCAGCTTCGACGCCGCTGATGATCTCGGGCTTATCAAAACCCCATTTTTCGATCACGAATGCAGCTTCGGTGTTGGGCTCGCCCAGCAGCACGGCCTTGGCGTCGGTGCCTTTGATTTCGTTCAGATACCAGGCCCAGATCAGGGGGGAGCCGGTGGAATCAGTGTCGGGGGACTTATGTCCAAGAACCTGGATCGTCATTGCGCAGAATCCTGTGAAGGTTGGGAATTTGCCGCCTTATAGGGATGGCAGCCGGGCTTGTCACGGGCGCGCGTGGTGCCTGCGACCCTTCGTCAGAGGTTCGGGTGCGTCAGAGATCAGAAAGCCGCGCGTTCCAGCAAAAAGCCCTGATCCTGAAGCTGGTTCAAAAGGCCCGATGACCCAGATAGATGTGCGGCCCCGACCGCGATCACCAGATTGGGCTGATCAAAGGCGGGAATCCGCGTCATCCACCGGTTGTTCCGCTCGATCAGCAGCGCGGCGATGAACGCGTTCCACCGCGCATCCCAGTCGTCCGGGTCGCCAATCGACAGCGTCGCGGCGGTGCGGCGCACCAATTCCATGATGAAAACAACATCCTCATCAAAGTAACCTTCGGCCATCGTCGCGTGCATATCCATCGAGCTGCCGTACATCGCAATCGATGTCAGCAAGTCGTCGACCTGTTGCTCCAGGGGTCTGCTGTTCAGGATGTCCAGCAGTTCTGCCACGGTTTCAAGCGACGCCACCGGCACGTCCGCGGCTATGGCGATCTGTTCAAGACGTTTGTCCATGCCCAGAACCGCGTCCTTTGCCTTGCGCAGGCAAGGGGGCAGGGACAGCATCTGGTCCAACAGCCACGGGCGCATTTTTGCAGCCATCATTGGCGGGATTTGATTTTCTTTCAGTACTATCGAGAACTTTTGCCATTTCTCGTCCCCCATCACATCGATCAGAGTTGGACCCGAAGTCAGCAACAGACCGGACATGTCGGTGCCGGATGACTTCATAAAATCGCCGAATGCGTCCTGGTTGACCTCTAACAGCAGCAGATCGGCCTGCCGGATCACCGGGGCCAGTCGTTTGGCGATGTCTGCCATGCGCGGGTCATTCAAATGCAATGTACCGATCAGATGGACCGTCTGACCACCGCGTTTGGCGATCCAATGATTGCCCTGAGCGAACGGGGTGGCGTCGGCGACGGCCCGGATCTCTTGCAGGTCAGATTCTGACAGTGCCTCACGCAGATCGGTTCCGCTGCAGCCCGCCTGCACTGAGACGGTCATCAGCAACAATGCGGTCAAAGCGGCAATCAATCGGGCCATGTGGTGCCTCCTGTTCGTGTGCGGAGCCATCACTCAGAACGCAGCCCGTTCCAAGGTATAGCCCTGGGCCTTGAGCAGGTTGAGAACACCCACCCGACCTGGCAGATGAGCCGCCCCCACCGCGACGACCAGCAGGTCGCCCTTGGTGCGCTGAATGACCGGTATCCAGGCGCGGTTGCGGCGGTCCAGTATCAGGGCATCGAACTGGCGCAACAGCCGGATCACTTCGTTGCGCGGTACATCCAGATCCCGGTACATGGTCCATTCCTGAACGATCCGGGCTTCGGCCAGCGCTTCTTCGAAATAGGCCGCGGATAGTGTGACGATCTGATCGTCTGAATTCAGGCTGCTGCGCAGATCCATCTGCAGCAGCTTCAACTGGTCGCGCATGGGCTGTCGGGCCAGCATCTTCATCCCCGACCCGGTGTTTTCAAGTCCGCCGACAGGGACACGGTTGCGCGCTGCGGCCCGTTCGATCCGATCATCCAGACCGGCAGAGGGGCCAATCCCGCGTCCACCACAGCCGGATCTGCTGAGATAAAAAGACAGCAACCAGGGCTGCAACCGAGCGGCCTGTTGATCGCTTAGCCCGGTGTCGGCAAGCGCGATCCGCAGGCGTTGCCAGTCTTCTGCCGACAGCATCTCGTCGATAGTTTTGCCCGAGGTGATCATGATGGCCGAAGGATCCTTGCGCATATCCTCCCAGAATGTGGACATCTGGCGCTTGGTCACTTCCAGCAGAACCGCATCCGCCTTTGCGATCACCGGGGTCAAGATACGCATGACCGACCGCATCCGTGAATCGCCGAAATGTTGGGTGCCGACGACATGAATGGACTGGTTGCCCTTTTTTGCAATCCAGTGGTTGCCATAGGCGAACGGGACCTTGGCAACTTCGGTCTTCAGGCGTGCCTCATATTGCGGGGTCAGCCGTTGGCGCAGGTCCGTCCCGCTGCATCCTGCCCAAGCACCCGTTGCGCAAAGAAGCACAAGGCTTATCAAAAACAGTCGAATCATGAACGCGTTGCACCACTCTGCATGGGAAACAGTTAGGGGGATGGCCCTATGCGAACAACCCCGGGCATACGATTGCCGCGGGCGCAGACCGGGATTAGCATGACGGCATGGCACGTGAACAAGATCTCTATCCGCCTATCAAAGCGTTGTTCGAACGGCAGGGGTATACCGTCAAGGGCGAGGTTGGCGCAGCTGATGTCGTCGCTTGTCGCGGTGACGAGCCGCCGGTGATAGTCGAATTGAAAGTCGGGTTTTCGCTTAGCCTTTATCATCAGGCGATAACCCGGCTATCGGTGACTGATCTGGTTTATATTGCGGTGCCGAAACCGACCGGCAAGACGGCGCGCCGGGCGCTCAAAGACAACACGGCCATGTGCCGAAGGCTGGGGCTGGGGCTGATCACGATCCGCACGGATCAGCGTGTCGAAGTGCAATGTGATCCCGGTCCGTATGCGCCGCGTAAATCCAAGAAGCGTGCCAACAGGCTGCTGCGCGAATTCGACCGGCTAACAGGTGATCCGAACGCAGGCGGGGCAACCCGGCACGGTATTGTCACCGCCTATCGTCAGGACGCGTTGCGCTGTGCCGCGCATTTGGCCGAAGCCGGGCCGTCGAAAGGGTCGGATGTGGCCAAAGCGTCAGGTGTGGGCAATGCGACCCGCCTGATGGCCGACAATCACTATGGGTGGTTCGAGCGGGTGTCCAAAGGGATCTACGGGTTGACCGATCAAGGCACAGCCGGGCTGCAACACTGGGCCTATAGCTGGGAAGACGAAAGCGCGACCGGCGATGGTTGACCAACGCGTCAGGCGGCCGCACAGTCGCCGGAGCCCAACAGAGCGCCGGACCAGCCTGTGATTTCACGTAGCCGCAAAACCCTGTTCGTTCACATCCCCAAGACTGGCGGGCAAAGCATCGAATCCGTCTTTCTGAAGGACGCCGGACTGGCATGGCGGGATCGTGGGCAGCTAGGTTTGGGCCGCAACCCGGACAAGGAAAACGGACCAACCCGGCTCGCGCATCTATATGCGTCCGAATACGTTGCGCTGGGCCATGTGACCCAGGCCGAATTCGACGCCTTTACGCGGTTTGCGATCGTGCGCCATCCTTATGATCGGATGATCTCTGAATACCGCTATCGCGCGGCATCCTGGAAAAGGAAGGGGGATCCGGCTGTGGGTTTTGATGATTTCATTCGTTGGACGCCCGAGGATGAAAAGCTGGATATCGCCCGCCATCTGGTGCCGCAGGTCACCTATGTTCAGGACAGTGAAGGGCGCAGCCTTGTGCCCCACATCGTCCATCTGGAACAGATGGCGGTCGAAATGGCGGGCCTTTGGCAGACCATGCTGGGCACCATTCCAGACGTCCCGCATAAGAATGCTTCCAAGCCGAAGTTCGGGCCAGGGCGGCAGGATTTGACGGTGCCGCAAAAACGATTTCTGCAGGACCGATACGCCGAAGATTTTCAGTGTTTCGGGTATGACCCCTGACCAGCCCTAGAATTTGCGAAAAATACAAACAGGCCTGTTGACTCGCAACATTGCCATGCCTAGCTATGCGTCGTTGTCACTCGACCAAGGTGAGTGATAACGATCCCGTCCCGTGAGGCGGGGTCAGGACAAACGAACTTTGAGCCTTAAGGAGCTGCAAAGATGGCATTGAAACCGCTTCATGACCGTGTGCTGGTTCGTCGTACCGAAAGCGACGAAAAAACTGCTGGCGGGTTGATTATCCCCGAAAGCGCAAAGGAAAAGCCCAGCGAAGGCGAAGTGATCGCATGTGGTGAAGGCGCCCGCAAAGACAGCGGCGAACTGATCGAGATGGCCGTATCGGCTGGCGACAAGATCCTGTTCGGCAAATGGTCGGGTACCGAAGTCACCGTTGACGGCGAAGAACTGCTGATGATGAAAGAAAGCGACATCATGGGCATCATCGAGTAAGCCACCCGGCTTCTCTGATCCCTGACCGTTTTCATCCCACTAAGATACTCTGAGGAGAGACAAACATGGCTGCTAAGGACGTCAAATTCGACACCGATGCCCGCAACCGTATGCTGGCTGGCGTGAACATTCTTGCCGACGCCGTCAAAGTGACCCTGGGCCCCAAAGGCCGTAACGTGGTTCTGGACAAGTCGTTCGGCGCACCGCGCATCACCAAAGACGGAGTTTCGGTTGCCAAAGAAATCGAACTGGAAGACAAGTTCGAAAACATGGGCGCCCAGATGGTGAAGGAAGTTGCTTCCCGCACCAACGACGAAGCCGGCGACGGCACCACGACTGCGACCGTTCTGGCGCAGGCCATCGTCAAAGAAGGCCTCAAGCAGGTTGCTGCTGGCCTGAACCCGATGGATCTGAAGCGCGGTATCGATCTGGCCACCGCCAAGGTTGTTCAGGGCATCAAAGACGCAGCGCGCGAAGTCAAAGACAGCGCTGAAGTTGCTCAGGTCGGCACCATTTCGTCGAACGGCGAAGTCGAAATCGGCGAGCAGATTGCCGGTGCGATGCAGAAAGTCGGCAACGAAGGCGTGATCACCGTCGAAGAGAACAAAGGCCTGGAAACCCAGACCGATGTCGTCGAAGGCATGCAGTTCGACCGCGGCTATCTGAGCCCTTACTTCGTGACCAACGCTGACAAGATGATTGCAGATCTGGAAGACTGCATGATCCTGCTGCACGAAAAGAAACTGTCGTCGCTTCAGCCGATGGTTCCGCTGCTCGAGCAGGTGATCCAGTCGCAAAAGCCACTGCTGATCATTGCGGAAGATGTTGAAGGCGAAGCGCTGGCGACCCTCGTGGTCAACAAACTGCGCGGCGGTCTGAAAATCGCAGCAGTCAAGGCACCGGGCTTCGGTGATCGCCGCAAGGCCATGTTGCAGGACATCGCGATCCTGACCGGCGGTCAGGTGATCTCGGAAGATCTGGGCATGAAGCTTGAGTCCGTCACCATGGACATGCTGGGTTCGGCCAAGAAAATCGAAATCACCAAAGACGAAACCACCATCGTCGACGGTGCTGGCGAAAAAGCCGAGATCGAAGCACGCGTTGCTCAGATCCGCACCCAGATCGAAGAAACCACCAGCGACTACGACCGTGAGAAGCTGCAGGAACGTGTTGCCAAACTGGCCGGCGGTGTTGCCGTGATCCGCGTCGGTGGCATGACTGAAGTCGAAGTGAAAGAGCGCAAAGACCGTGTCGACGATGCTCTGAACGCGACTCGTGCTGCTGTTCAGGAAGGTGTCGTTGTAGGCGGCGGTGTTGCCCTGGTTCAGGCTGGTAAGGCACTGGCTGAACTAAAAGGTGCAAACTCTGACCAGAACGCCGGTATCGTAATCGTGCGCAAAGCCATCGAAGCGCCGTTGCGCCAGATCGCTGAAAACGCCGGTGTTGACGGTGCCGTGGTTGCTGGCAAAGTCCGCGAAAGCGACGACGTTGCATTCGGCTTTAACGCTCAGACCGAAGAATATGGTGACATGTTCGCGTTCGGCGTTATCGATCCGGCCAAAGTGGTTCGTACAGCTCTGGAAGATGCAGCCTCGGTTGCTGGCCTGCTGATCACCACCGAAGCCATGGTTGCCGACAAGCCGTCCAAAGACGGTGGCGGTGCCGCTGGCGGCATGCCCGACATGGGCGGCATGGGCGGCATGATGTAAATCACGCCGGACCAATTGGTTCGACCGAGAAAGGAGGCCGTTTTCGGCCTCCTTTTTTTGTTTGCAGAAAATTGTCTTTGAATTCCGCTTTTGGAATGCAATAATTGACCCAAATTGTTTTTAAAACTGATGCTAATTTGGAGATTGCGATGGCCTATTTTTTTCCACTAACCGGTGAAATTCCTGTCAACACAATCCAAAGAGGCGAGCAGGAAGAAGCCAAAACAATCGGTCTGTCAGACGGCAGTTTTGTCGTCGTCTGGACGACCTATGTCTCTGATTACGGTCCCGCATACGTCATGATGCAGCGCTATGATTCCAGTGGCGCACCAATGGGCGAGAACATTCAGGTCAATGCCGAAACAGGACCCGGTCAGGTTCACAAGGAGCCGCAGGTTGAACTGCTGGACGACGGATCCTGGGTCGTCGTCTGGCAGCACTTCGATATTTACGCCTGGCCGCAGGCAAACAGCATTCTGGCGCAGGTCTTTGACGCGGATGGCACGCGAAAAGGCGACGAAATCACCGTCGTCCTTGATGACTTGGACAAGCCCGCCGACCCGTCGGTGACTGCAGTGTCCGATGGCGCTTTCCTGGTGGCATGGGAGGTTGTCGGAGGGCCAACCGGCTGGGGAACCGAAATGCGGGCGCAAAAGGCTGATGCGGATGGACCAATTGGACCGCAAATCGAGTTTGAGACCGTGTCCCCCACGAGCAAGAACAATGCGATTGTCACGACGTTAAGCGATGGCAATGTCGCCTTGGTCTGGATGGAGGTTGTCGAAATCGCTCGTTCGGGTCATATCACAGAAACCAAAGCGGTCGCTCAGATCATTACCGAAGACGGTCAGGCCATCGGGGACGAATTTGAACTGTTCGCGGACAATGGCCAGCGGTTTGTCACTGACGTTGTTGCCTTGCCGTCAGGAGAGTTTCTTGTCGTCGGAAACGGCAGCCCCCTGGGCGGGCGGTCGTCATCGATTGTCGTTGAAAAGCTTTCGAACGAAGGTGAACCTGTAAAGGATCTGTTTATCAAACCCGACGTCGGTGATGGCATCTATAACGCGCAGCTTGCCGCACTGCCTGACGGGGGGTACGCGGTGACCTATTCGGTTCTGTTGGAAGACACGAGTGTTTCGGATGAACAGACAGACACGTTCCTGGTGCGGTTCAACGCATTCGGGCGGCAGTTCGCCGACCCTTACCAGGTCAATGTTCAGTCTGCGTCCGGGTTCGACAGCAACTACTCAGATGTTGCCGTGCTGGCTGATGGCAATGTCGTTGTCGCCTGGCAAGGTCGGGAGCAACTGACCTTCTCGGACTTCGACACGGATGTTTATGCCCGCATCTACAACGCTGATATGTACGGGACGGGTTTATGGGATTACCTGGTCGGGACCGATTTTGATGATACGATTTTTGGCTTAGGCTTTAATGATGTTCTTTTGGGCGGGGGCGGCGACGATCATCTGATCGGAGGGCGCAGCGACGATACTCTGGATGGTGGCATCGGCGATGACATCCTGAATGGCGGGGGCGGTTGGGACGAATTCCGGTTCTCGTCCGGTAAGGACCGTATTGTCCGTTTTGATGACAACCGTGACCGGATCGTGCTGGATGGTGCCGAGTTGGGGATCGTCGGGTATTCTGCCTCAGAAGTCATTGACACGTTCGGGACCATGGTCGGGGATATCGCCCTTTTCGATTTCGGCGAGGGCAATATCCTGACAGTGAACAGAGTGGCGGACCTTGGCCTTTTTGTGGACGACCTGATCATCGGGTAGGCTGAAGAAGGCACCGGGTAAAGAGTGGTGCAGTTTCATCTTTGCGTCGGGTGTTTGACAGCCGACGCCGTTCTGGCTGGCCCTGTAATTGGCGGGACGCCGGATCACGGTGTCCGGCGATGCCGGCGAAACCGTTTGCGGGATGGAGCAGGAGGCGACCTTTGACATTTCAAAAGCCATACTGTTGACAGGTTTGCCTGTATTGGGTCTGATCCGAACCAGATAACCTATTTTTCCAAATTGTATTATGCGGAGCTTATTGATGTCGGAACTTGTGCCTGAAACTGGCGAGATTCTTGTAAATTCGTTTACTGCAAACAATCAGGACGACCCGCGCATCACGGCCCTTCCGGATGGCGGTTTTATCGTCGTTTGGGAATCCTTTGGCCCATTTGGCGTCGGTAACACCATCTTTCAGCAGGTATACGATTCCGACGGCAACACGGTTGGTGGCAACGTCCGGGTCAACACCACAACAACAATCTCACAGTCTAATCCGCGGGTCGAAGTGCTGGCGGACGGATCCTGGATTGTTACCTGGAATTCTTATGGCGGCTCCTTGCCTGAAACTGAAATCATGGCACGGGTATTCGCGCCGGATGGAACCCCGACGGGGCCTCAGTTTCAAGTCAACAGTTTCGCCGCTGGCCAACAGGACTGGCCGGAAATCACAGCTCTGAACACGGGCGGGTTCCTTGTGGTGTGGTTCAGCGATGGCCCGGATGGCGACGGTCATGGGATTCGCGGACAACGCTATGACAGTGCCGGCAATCCGCTGGGGGCGGAAATCGGGATTAACTCCACAACAGTAGGTGACCAGCGTGCGCCACAGGTGGACACGTTTTCCGATGGGCGGGTCATCGTGACATGGCAGAATCCGGTTTATGACGTAAATGGCGATTGGGTCGGCGGGACTTCTCACGGGCAGATCCTGTCCCCAATCGGACGCCCCATCGGTGGTGAATTTGAATTATTTTCCGGGGTGGCGTTCAACGGCGCGTTCAGTGTCGCGACGTTCCCGGATGGCCGCTTTGTTGTTGTTGGCTGGAGCGCTACTGACTCCGGCAATGAAGTGGTCGGTCAGATGTATGATGCCAACGGTGTGCCGTTGGCCCCGCCGGTCACGCAAAGCGTTCCAGGTGCAAGCGTCTATGAGCCGCGCGTCGAGATTTTGCCTGACGGTGGGTTCGTCGTGACCGTGACCGTGGATGTTGCTGGCAACGAACAAATGGCTGGAAATGAAAACACCTATATGCAGCGGTTTGACGCTGAAGGAGAGCTGGTGGGCGACCCTGTGCAGGTCAATACGACCGTCGGAACTGGTGTTTATCAGGATGATGCTGACGTCACCGTTCTGGAAGACGGTCGGATCGCCGTCGTTTGGGAAGGGTACAATCAGGATGGCGACGGCGACGGTGTTTTTCTCCGGATCTTTGAATCGCAGTTGATCGGAACCGACAGCGCCGATGTCATCGAAGGCACCAATGGTGCCGATATCATCAAAGGGCGCGGCGGTAATGACGACCTGCGCGGGCGCAGCGGCGCTGATGTTATCGAAGGCGGCAATGGCCATGACGAGATTCGCGGCGAAGGCAGCCGGGATGTTCTGAACGGCGATCGTGGCAATGACACCGTGGACGGAGGCCTGGGCAATGACCGCGTCAATGGCGGTGGTGGCAACGACGTGCTGATCGGCGGGGGCGGCAATGATTTCCTGAATGGCGGCGCTGGGTCTGACGAGTTTCATTTCAATGCCGGTCGCGACCGCATTGTACGTTTCGACGACAACCGCGACGAAATCGTACTGGATGGGGCCGCCCTTGGTGTGACCGGTTATCTGGCATCCGAGATTATAGACGAATTTGGGTCTATCGTCGGCAACCGCGCAGTTTTTGACTTTGGGGGCGGTGATACCCTTACCGTGAACGGTGTCACGGACCTGAACATTTTCCTGGACGATATAATAATCGGCTGAATAACGCGCTTGTGTCGGGCAAAACCCGGCGCAGGTTCATCAAGTCATATTGTGGTGCACTGGCAACCGTATATCATCTTCGAAGATCATTGTTTTTGGAGATCGGACTCATGCGTATCGGATTTGGAGTGCTTTTTGCCCTTGTTCTGGGCACCGCCGCCCAGGCAGAGGATGAAGGCGGTCGCTTTGTCATTGGCAAAGATGCCTTTGTTGCTGGATCGACTGTCACCGTCAGCGAGGCAGGCCACGATGACCTGTTCGCGGCAGGCGCACGTGTAACAGTTGATGCTGACCTTGATGGAACAGCGCATCTGGCGGGGCGCCGGATCACTCTGTCTGGAAATGTCGGTGAAAACGTCTATGGGGCAGGTCAGGACGTGACCATCACTGGCGATGTTGCTGGCAATGTTTCTATCGCCGGGCAGGATCTAAACGTTTCGGGGACCATCGGCGGCGATCTTAGGGCGGCCGGATCCGAAATTACGCTGTCCGGACCTGTCGGCGGATACGCGTTGATCGTGGGCGAAGAGGTCAAGATCACCGGAACCATCGCGGGCGATCTGGCGCTGATGGTTGATGAAATCGACTTTGGCGAGGGCGCAAGCGTCGCGGGCAAGGTTATCGTTTACGAAGACAAGACGGGAGACGTCGAAGTCCCGGCCTCGGTTGCTTCAGAAGATCGCATCGAGCGCCACAAGACTGAGGACTGGGACAAGCATCACAAAGATGGGCCAAGCGTATTCAGCTGGCGCCATGCGATTGGCAGTTTCATTTTTGGCGTCATGATCGTGGCCGCCACCGCAGCGATTATCGCCGCGGCTGCCCCTGCAACCATGGCCGCGATGCGTCGGCGTATTCTGGATAAACCGGGTCGCGCCCTGATGATCGGGTTCGTCGCTCAGTCGGCGCTGATTGGGTCCGGCATTCTGACCGCGATGACACTGATTGGCATGTTGCTGACGCCGGCGCTGATCCTGATCAGCATTATAGTCGCCTGGCTGGGATACGTGATCGGGTCGTATGCTCTGGGCGTTGGCCTGTTGTCGGCCGCGGGTTGGGATGAACCCGCCACGGCCGTAGATCGTGCGATCAGGGCCGCCGTTGGCGCGGCTGCCGCTGGCCTTGTATCGTTGGTGCCCATCCTTGGCTGGATATTCGTTCTGGCGCTGTTGTTGTGCGGTGTCGGGGCCATGGCGGTGCGGCTGCTGCCGCAGGATATGCTGGGCACTCCCCGGTATTAACGCCCAACTGGCGTGATCCTCCGGGGCGGTGCCCCGGGGGAACCCTTGCAAAAATATTGGCAATTTCCTTTTCCGGGAAATTGAGGGATGAAGGGCCATGAGACAGGTCCTTCTGATCGCGGTCACGATGACCGCCTTTGCCGCAAATTCGATTTTGAACCGATTGGCCGTGGACAGCGGCGCGATCGAACCGGGTCTGTTTGCCGTTGTCCGTGTGGCCGCAGGGGCGGCCATGCTGGTTCTCCTCGTGTTGATCCAGAAAAAACACCTGTCGTTTTCCTGCCTAAAACGCTGGGGCGGGGCCGGATCACTTGCGCTTTATATGATCGGGTTTTCTTTGGCCTATCGCGCGCTGGATGCCGGGGCCGGGGCCCTGATCCTGTTTGGTGCCACCCAGATTACGATGTTCACCATCGCCTGTTTCCTGCCGTCGCCGCCATCGGGTCGACAATTGACCGGGGCCGGGATTGCCTTTCTGGGTCTGTGCTGGGTGCTGTGGCCGGGCGAGATGTCTGCTGTCCCATTATCCGGAGCTGTGCTGATGCTTGCAGCAGGGGTTGGGTGGGGCATCTATTCGGTTATCGGGCGCACCGAGTCCGAAGCGCTGCCTGCGACGGCCGCCAACTTCTGTCTGGCACTGCCCTTTACAGCCGCAGTTCCTTTGGTGCTGGGCGAACCGCTGACAGCGTCCGGAACCGGCCTTTTGCTGGCCGTTATCTCTGGCGCGATAACTTCGGGGCTGGGCTATGCGCTTTGGTATCGCATCCTGCCGACGCTGACGGGCGGAACAGCCGCCACGGTGATGCTGAGCGTTCCGATTATCGCGCTGGCTGCAGGCGCCGTGTTGTTGGGGGAAACTCCGAACTCAACCCTGATTTTGGGATCGATGGTTGTCATTGGCGGCATCGCTTTCGCCGTCAGACCAGCCAAGACGTAACAACACGTGAATTACACCTTTTCGCAGAAGCGATTTATGCCTATCTGCCGGGTATGCGTGGGGTGATCCTGTTCCTTTTTTTGTGGCCTATGGCGGCGCGCGCCGATTGCGTTGTGCTGTTGCACGGGCTTGCGCGAACGGAAGCGTCTTTTGTTCTGATGGAGGTCGTCTTTCAGTCCAAGGGCTATCAGGTTGTCCGCCCCGGCTATAGGTCAACTGATTTGCCGATCCCTTTATTGGCGTCCGAAGTCCTGCCTCAGGCGCATGCGGAATGCGGCGATCAAACCGTACATTATGTGACGCATTCAATGGGGGGCATCCTGTTGCGCCACTGGCTGCGCGGCCAAAAGCCCGACAATCTGGGCCGCACCGTTATGCTTGGCCCGCCCAATCAGGGCAGCGAACTGGTCGACAAGATGGGCGATTGGGAGGTCTTTGGCCTGCTCAACGGTCCGGCAGGTATGCAACTGGGCACTGGTCCTGACAGTATCCCGCGCCGCTTGCCTGCCGTGGATTTCCCGTTGGGTGTGATTGCGGGGGAAAACTCTTTGAACCCGGTGTTTTCCTCGATTATCGAAGGGCCGGATGATGGCAAGGTTTCAGTCGAGTCCACCCGGGTTGAGGGCATGACAGATCATTATGTGCTGCCCGTGACCCACACTTACATGATGAATAACCCGCGCGTGATCGCACAGGCGCTGCATTTCATCGAAACGGGGGCGTTCGATCCTGACATTTCATGGCTCGACTCGGTTCTGGGCACCATTGATGAATTCTGTCTTGGTCAGTCCTGCCCGACCGAACCCATATCCGAGCCGTCGCGATGACCTGTCTTGAGATGGATCTGACCGGGGCCAAAGTTTTGCAGCCGGATGGCGTGGTGCAGGACGCCAGCCTGTCAATCGCAGATGGCCAGATTGTCGATACCCCTGTTGGGCGTACGGTCGATCTGAGCGGATTTCTGGTTTTGCCAGGGATCGTCGATCTGCACGGTGACGGGTTTGAACGCCACGTGGCCCCGCGCCGGGGCGCAATGAAACAGATGAACGAAGGCATCATGGCAGCCGAGGCCGAGCTGGCCGCCAATGGGGTGACCACTGGCGTCATGGCCCAGTTCTGGAGTTGGGAGGGTGGGGTGCGCGGACCTGACTTCGCCGCCCAGATCCTGACAGCCATCGCGGCTGTGAAAGGGCAAGTGGTGACTGACCTGCGCGCCCAGCTTAGGTTTGAGACTCATCTTCTGGACGATTATGCCGCTCTGCCGGGCAAGCTGCGCGACTGGGATGTGTCCTATCTGGTGTTCAACGACCACCTGCCGCATGACCGGTTGGCCGAAGGTCGAAAACCGCCGCGCCTGACTGGACAGGCGTTGAAAGCCGGTCGCAATCCGGAACGACATTTTGAGATGCTGCTGGATCTGCACAGCCGTGGTCCGGCCCTTCCTGCTGCGCTTGATACCCTTTGTGAAACCCTGACCGCGCAAGGCGTGCGACTGGGCAGCCATGACGACCAATCCGCAACCGACCGGGCCTTATGGCGGGATCGGGGCGTTCGGATCTCGGAATTTCCTGAAACGCAAGACGCCGCCGAGGCCGCGCGCGATGCCGGGGATGCGATCATCATGGGCGCACCGAACCTTGTGCGCGGCGGGTCCCACAAGGGCAACGCCAGCGCCATCGATCTGGTCGCCATGGGGCTGTGCGACGCGTTAGCCTCAGATTATCATTACCCAAGCCTGCGCCGCGCCGCGTTGATGCTGGCCCAAACCGGATTGCTGGATCTGGGCGCGGCCTGGCAGCTGATCTCAGACGGCCCGGCCCGCATCCTTGGCCTGACAGATCGCGGGCGGTTAACGCCCGGGTTGCGCGCCGATCTGGTCATACTCGACCAAACCAGCCACCGCGTCGCTGCCACCCTGTCGGGTGGGCGCGTCAGCTATATGACCGGAGACATAGCCGCCCGTTTGCTGAACGTCAGGGCGTAACCAATCCGGACAACGCCTAACCGTCAGTCTTGCCGCCCAGGCGGGCGTCCGGGATAGCCGGTCTATCGATCCTAAGTCTGATCTGACATTAACCAGGATTTGGCCTGTTCGAACTCGGCGGCGTCAAAAAACCGGGTCTCGGCGTTCACGAAACGCGAGCCGACTTTTTGGGCAATTTTCTGCCAGGCGCGGTCGCCGACGATGGCGGCCTTGTCCAGCAATGGAGCGTGGTCGTGGGCCAGCGAGAAATGTGCCCGAAAGGCCGACAACCCGTGCCAGCCATCAAATTCGCGCGCATCAATAAGCAGGCGGAACCCGTCCCGTTCGGCAAGCTTCGCATCCAGATCGCCTTGCAACCGGGCATAATCTTCGGGGCCCACTTTGCCGACCAGGTCGATCTGTAACACCGGGCCACCCAAGTCGCGGAGATGGGCCGCGCCCAGGGACTCTCGCAGCCAGCGTCGGGCCTCATCTGCTTGGCCAGAGTCAAACACCTGTATCGGGCAAGGCATGAGTGGTGCGAATGCGCGCACGGCGCTGGCCATCCACCCGCCGCTTACACATACTGCGGCGCGATCAAAACCCTGCCAATAATTCAGGCCAAGCTTCATATCGGCCCAGGCCGCGCCAGCGTCAAAAGTCAGGTCTTCGTCGACCAACACCAGCAAGCGTACTGTATCAGAGTCAGCCAGTGCTGCAGCCAGTGCCGGGGTCAGGACGTTGTCATAATCTGCCGCCGTGACAGTGCCGCTCATGCGCACCTCAAGCTGGCCGGATGTATTGGTGTCGATTACTTCGATCATGGCGATACCCTTCCCGCGTAAATCATCAAACAAACGCTAACAGTGTTGGGCCACCAGTCAAACCTGCAGTTATCGGATCCGACATCCTCAGGCTGATACCTGAATCCCGCCTGAAGTTGCGTTTTCAGCTCGACGTGTTCACCATGCGGTTCACGTGGCCCATCTTACGGCCGGGTTTGGTTTCGGTTTTGCCGTACAGGTGCAGGGCGGTGTTCGTTTCGCGGGCTAGGTCAGGCACGCGGTCCATATCGTCGCCGATCAGGTTTTCCATCACCACGTCCGAATGCCGCTTGCCATCGCCCAAAGGCCAGCCTGCCACCGCTCGGATATGTTGTTCGAACTGATCCACGGCGCAGCCATTCTGAGTCCAGTGTCCGGAATTATGGACGCGCGGCGCGATTTCGTTGACGATCAAGCCAGCGGGCGTAACGAACAGCTCGACCCCCAGCACGCCGACATAGTCCAGCGCGTTCAGGATATTTGCAGCGAGAAGCACGGCGTCCATGCGTTGCGGACCGCTGAGGCGGGCAGGGATGGTCGTGGTGCGCAGTATGCCATCGCGGTGTACGTTTTCGCCGGGATCGAAACAGGCGACATCGCCGGTCGGGCCGCGCGCTGCGATGACGGACACCTCATGTGTGAATTCAACGAACCCTTCCAGGATCGCCGGGGCCCCGGCCATGTCGGCCAATGCCGTTGGCGCGTCCTGAAACGCTTTGATGCGGGCCTGACCCTTGCCGTCATACCCGAACCGCCGCGTTTTCAGGATTGCGGGCGCGCCGATGGTGTCCAGTGCGGCGTCAAGGCTGGCCTGATCGGGGATGTCAGCAAAGGGCGCGGTTTTGAGCCCCAGTTCCTGCAGAAAGGCCTTTTCCGTCAAACGATCCTGACTGATACGCAGCGCTTCGCGGCCCGGACGGATGGGTTTATGTGCCTCAAGAATATCCAGCGCGTCAGTGGGGATGTTCTCAAACTCATAGGTAATGACATCGACCGAGGCGGCAAACGCCTCAAGCGCTGCGCGGTCATCATAGGCGGCTGTCGTTACTTGATCGGCCACCTGGCCCGCCGGGGGATTTTCACCGGGTTCATAAATGTGGGTCCTGAGACCAAGCCGGGACGCCGCGACCGACAGCATGCGGCCAAGTTGACCGCCGCCCAGAATACCAATCACAGAACCAGAGGTCAGGGGGTCAGTCATCTTGCGGCACCTCGGGGATCGAGGCGGACAGGGCGTCGCGCCACGCGTCAAGACGGTCGGCCAAAGCCGCGTCACTGGTGGCCAGAATACCGGCTGCCATCAAACCGGCATTGGCAGCACCCGCAGATCCGATGGCCATGGTGGCGACGGGAAACCCCTTGGGCATCTGCACGATGGAATAGAGGGAATCGACACCGGACAGTGCCCGCGTCTGTACCGGAACACCGATCACCGGCACGCGCGTCTTGGACGCCATCATGCCAGGCAAATGCGCAGCGCCGCCGGCGCCTGCAATGATCACCTTCAGTCCGCGCTGCGCAGCGGTCTTGCCATAGTCCCAAAGCCGGTCGGGTGTGCGATGGGCCGACACAATACGCGTCTCGTAAGGCACGCCAAGTTCGTCCAGTATGTGCGCGGCTTCCTTCATCGTTGGCCAGTCCGACTGACTGCCCATGATGATGCCCACTTCGATATCGGCCATGCCCTGTCCCCTTGATGGAAAGAGCGCGCACTATATCGGAATCATCGGGGTGGGCAATGCGTCGAATTTGGCTGCAAACGCCGGGTACAAGGGGCGGTTTTCGGGCGAAATCCGTGCCAATTTTCTGTATAGAACAGGGCAACTGCGGCTGACCAAGGTGGCGACATATGCTTGACCCATTCGGAACAGATATCTGGATCGCAGACGGGCCTGTGGTGACCGTACTGGGCTTTCGCTATCCCACCCGGATGGCCGTGATACGGTTGGCGGATGGGGGGCTGTTTGTCTGGTCACCTGTTGCTTTGACCGATGACCTTAAGACCAAAGTGACGGCGCTTGGCCCAGTCCGTCACATCGTCGCGCCAAATTCGTTGCACCATTTGTTTCTGCCTGAGTGGGTCAACGCCTTTCCCGAGGCCCTTGTGTCTGCGCCACCCGGATTGCGGGCAAAGCGCAAGGACATCGCCTTTGACGCCGATCTTGACGACAGGCCGCCACCTGATTGGGCTGGTGAGATCGACCAGGTGGTCATGCGCGGTAACAAGATCACCACCGAGGTCGTGTTTTTCCATCGCGCAAGCGGCACAATACTGTTCACCGACCTGTTGCAGCAATTCCCGTCTGGCTGGCACACTGGCTGGCGCGCGCTGATCGCCCGCTTGGATCTGATGGTCGAGGTTGAGCCCGCAGTGCCCCGCAAGTTTCGCTTGGCCTTCACCGATAAGGACGCGGCGCAGACAGGGCTGGCGCAGATCCGGTCGTGGCCTGCTGAACAGGTGTTGATGGCGCACGGCACGCCAGTAATCGAGAATGCTAAGGACTATCTGCGCCGCGCTTTCAACTGGCTTGCATAACGCGGCGCAACCGTGAACCATCCGACGAGAATCGACAGAGCCCGAGGTGTGAATGCTGCAGCTACGCCCCAATTGTGAACTCTGCGACTGTGATCTGCCACCCGACTCGGATGCGGCGCGGATCTGTTCTTACGAATGCACCTATTGCGCCAGTTGCGTTGAAACCGTGCTGCACAATGTTTGCCCGACGTGCGGCGGCGGTTTTGTTCCGCGCCCGATCCGTCCGCAAACGGCGTGGCGGCCTGAACTGAAGCTGGGTCTTCAGAACCACCCGGTATCCGAGACCCGACGCCATTCGAAATTCACACGGGATGACATCGATGCTCATGTCGCCAAAATTCGTGAAATTCCGCCCGAACAGCGCTGAAATCAGGCGATAATATCGGGGGTCAGGCGGTCTTCGATAAGCGATATCAGATCCTTAAGCCGCAGCTTTTGCTTTTTCAGGCGCCGAACTGTCAGCTGGTCGGCAGTGCCTTTGTCGACCAATGCGTGAATCGCTTCGTCCAGATCACGGTGTTGGCGGCGAAATACCTCAAGCTCGACGGTCAGAACGTCATCGGTTTTCATCGAAATATCGGTGGGTGCGTTCATGCGGCGACTCAACGTGAAGCTTCTGGTTTAGTGTCTAGGATACTCTGCCAAGTTGTTTTCGCCTAGCCCTTGTTAAATCTGCATATTCTTCCCATATTCTTAACAACGCGGTTGCCTGATGGGGCCGCGAGGACCGTCGCTTTGACATAAAGGACGTATGAGAGTGTCGAAACTTACCCTGGGCTCATACCCCCACATGCTGGGGTTCGAGCAATTGGAACGCCTTCTTGAACGCTCGGCGAAGTCGGGCAATGAAGGGTATCCGCCGTATAATATCGAACAGACGTCGGAGTTCTCCTATCGGATAACACTGGCTGTGGCCGGGTTTGCCGAACGGGATCTGTCGATCACGGTCGAAGACCGCCAACTGGTGATCCGAGGCCGTCAAAGCGATGACGATGAAGACCGGGTTTTCCTGCACCGCGGAATCGCCGGGCGTCAGTTCCAGCGCATGTTCGTGCTGGCCGATGGCGTCGATGTCGGCGAAGCGATCATGGAAAACGGATTGCTTCACGTCGATCTGACCCGATCACGGCCCGAAACCGTTGTTCAGACTATCAACATCAAGAAAGGGTAACGACAATGCATACACCTTTTGATTTCAACACCGAAGGCAACAGCATCGTTTATGTGAAAACAGTCGATGTGGCCGATCTGCCGGACGAAGTGCGGGCAGGGGCTGGCGACCTTGAACAGCTGTACGCGGTGCACGATGCAGACGGCAATCAGCTGGCGCTGGTGGTTGATCGCAAGCTGGCCTTTGTATTGGCGCGTCAACACGATATGACACCCGTCGCCGTCCACTAAACATGGCGGCCAAGTGCGGCATTCAAATGCCGCGCTTGGTGCGCTTAAAGGGCGGGTTCTTCGTGTGGCTGCGGTTTGCGCGAGAATATCTTGCGATAGGCACGCGGCGAGAACGCGAACCCAATCTGGCTGCGCAAAGTGGGCTGCATGTCGTCACTGACGCCCAACGGACCGTCACAGGGGCCGGGCAGGTAATAGGTTCCGAACATGCGGTCGAAGATGCAGAAGAATTCGGAAAAATTCTTGTCAAAAGCCTTTTCCTCGGCCGAATGGTGCCAACGGTGCATGGCCGGGGACACGATGTATTTGCCCAAAACGCCATAAGTCCAGGGCAGATTGGCATGGATGAAGAACCCATAGTAACCGCGCATCATTGAATTGAACAAAACCGCCCAGACCGGGAATCCCATGATCAGCATCGCGCTGCCAGCCAAACTGTGCACGGTCAGCAGGTTGATAGGATGCCAGCGCGCCGAGGTCAGCCAGGTCACTTCCGTATCAGAATGATGCACGGCGTGGGCTGGCCACAAAAGCGGCGTGTGCTCCAGCCTGTGACGCCAATAGCCAACGAAATCTCCAAAAAACAGCGCGAAGAACAGAACCAGCGGAACGGGCAGGGACTCCCACGTCGCGACCGAAAACAGCATCAACCCGTTGCTGTGGATCCAGTCGTACAGGGCGGTCACGACGATCGAAATCAACGGCATCGACACGGCGGCGTTAAACAGGATGATCTTCAGGGACAGTTCAGATTCTCGGGCAACCTGGCGCATGTCCGACATCCAGTGGTCTCGCCGAAACAGGATGGCAAGGACAAGAATGGCAAGGGCTGGCATGACCAGAAACCGCAAAGCGGCATACATGTTCAGGGCGCTGTCGATCAGCAATTGAAACAGGAAGTCCATTTTTCCTCGGCTCGCCACGGTTTGGGTATTGTTTCCAATATCTTCACAATGAATTGGGGCATCAGCGTGGCATCAAGTTGATAGATTTGGTCCAGGCACCGGAATGGGGGCCACAGGTTCGGTTGCGCCCGGACCGGGAAAACGGCAAGACTTGTCCGGCGAAACAGTGGTTCGGAGTGCGCAATGTCCAATTATCAGTTCGACTGGGTCGACGCCTTTACCGACAAGGCATTTGGCGGCAATGGCTGCGCAGTTGTTCATGATGGCGCTGGATTGTCTGTTGAGACCAGCACAGCGTTTGTCCGCGAAACGTCGTTGGTGGAATGCACGTTCACCGGCCCTTCAGATGTCGCCGACATCCGCGTTCGGTACTTTCTGGCCAGCCGCGAAATTCCGTTTGCCGGTCACCCGACGATTGCCACTGTGGAAGCAATGCGGTCGCGGGGGCTAATCGCGGGCGATCAGATGACGCTGGAAACCGGTGCTGGTCTGGTCAAGATCTCGCTCACGGGTGATCAGATTGAAATGACGCAGGTCGCGCCCAAGTTTGGCGCGCTGGCAGACCCGGCACAGGTGGCCGCCGTTTATGGGCTTGAACCCGACGCCATCATCGCCCCGCCGCAAGTCGTCTCGACAGGGTTGCCTTTCATTGTGACGGTTCTGCGCGATCACGATGCGCTGCGCCGTGCAGAACTGAACAACGATGTCCTGAACGCTCTTGTGGGTTCGTTGGGGCCGGATGCGATGGACGTTATGGAACCCTTTCTTGTGACGCTGACAGGGGCAACGGGGCAGGGCGATACGTTTTCGCGACTGTTACTGCCGGCACCCAATCCGCCAGAAGATCCGTTCACCGGATCGGCCACCGGGGCCATGGCGGCCTATCTCTGGCACCATGATCTGATGGCCAAGGACAGTTTCACCGCTGAGCAGGGGCACTGGCTGGGGCGTCCGGGGCAGGCCCGCGTCACCCGCGTTGGCTCCAACGATGCGATAACGGGTATCAAGGTGGCAGGCACGGGTTTTGTGCTGATGTCCGGCAACGTCAACCTGCCTGCCACCCCGTGACCCAAAACGAGGTCCAGATGTCAGAACCGGCGATTGTCGCCTTGGCCTATGGGATGGCCCTTGGCCCGTCGCTTGCCGCGACGCCTTTGAGCACGCTTGCTTGCCCGCATGGTTTGCCCGCCCGCCTTCAAGGCAAAACTGTGGGCGATCTTGAGCCGACGGATCACCTGATCATCTATCCCAAAACCTCGACGCATTACCGAATACGTCGTGGCACCTGTGCAAAGATATCTCTGATCCTGGGCGAACCGGCGGTCATTCATGCAAAGCATCACTGGTTGCTGCGCTGGACATATCGCCGGTTCCACCGGATTTTGACCTTCAATCAGGACCTGCTTGATCGCCTGCCGAATGCTCGGCTGTTCCCGCTGGGCACGACCTGGGTTCCCGAATGGCGTGACCTTGATACCACCAAGACGTCGATGTGTTCGCTGATCGCGTCGGCCAAGCGCGACACGGACGGCCACAAGCTGCGGCACGCCGTGGTGGATTGGATCACCCAAACCGGGCAACCGGTCGATATCATGGGCCGCGGCTATAAACCGTTTGAGCAAAAATCGGACGGTCTTGCGCCCTATCGCTATTCGGTTGTGATCGAGAACATGCCCGAGCGGAACTATTTTTCCGAAAAGCTGGTGGATGCCGTGTTGTGCGACACAGTGCCGATCTATTGGGGGTGTCCAAATCTGGAAGACTTCATGGACACGTCTGGGATTATTCGCTGCACTTCCCAGGCCGACATTCAACAGGCGATCCTGTCCATGTCTGAGGCTGAGTATGCCGCACGCTTGCCCAGGCTGCAGGCCATCAAGCCAACGATCGAAACCTATTGCGATATTGAAAGACGCGCTGCTGATCTGATCCGCTCAGAGCTCTGAAATCCAAGTCTTGAAACGCAAAACGGCCCGCCAATCTGGCGGGCCGTTTGTATTCTGTCAGATCAAAACCTTAGCTCAGGCCGATCAGACCCATGCTTTCCAGTTTCAGCAGAACCTGGTGTGCACAGTTGTCCACGTCAGTCCCTTCGGTTTCCAGACGCAGTTCGGGGTTTTCCGGAACGTCATAGGGGTCGGAGATCCCTGTGAATTCCTTGATCTTGCCAGCGCGGGCCAGCTTGTACAGACCCTTGCGATCACGCTTTTCGCATTCTTCGATCGAGGTGGCGACGTGTACTTCGACAAAGGCACCAAAGGCTTCGATGTCTTCACGAACCGCGCGGCGCGTGGTGGCATACGGTGCGATCGGGGCACAGATGGCGAGGCCGCCATTTTTGGTGATCTCGCTGGCCACATAGCCGATGCGACGGATGTTGAGGTCGCGGTGCTCTTTCGAGAAGCCCAGCTCGCTCGACAGGTTCTTACGAACCAGATCGCCGTCAAGCAGGGTCACCGGGCGACCGCCCATTTCCATCAGTTTGACCATAAGCGCGTTGGCAATGGTCGATTTGCCCGAGCCCGAGAAACCGGTGAAGAACACGGTAAAGCCCTGCTGGCTGCGTGGCGGTTTGGTGCGGCGCAGTTCCTTGACGACCTCGGGGAACGAGAACCATTCAGGAATCTCAAGACCTTCGGACAGACGGCGACGCAGTTCGGTGCCCGAGATGTTCAGGATTGTGATCTTATCCTTGTCTTCGATCTCGTCGATGGCTTCGTACTGAGCGCGTTCCTGCACCCACACCATGTGCTTGAAGTCGACCATTTCGCAGCCGATTTCGTCCTGGTGCTTGCGATACAGTTCCTGCGCGTCATAGGCGCCATAGAAATCGTCACCGGCGGAATTCTTGCCGGGGCCAGCATGGTCACGACCAACGATGAAATGGGTACAGCCGTGGTTGGCGCGGATCAGACCGTGCCAGACAGCTTCGCGCGGACCAGCCATACGCATCGCCAGGTTCAGCAGCGACATTGTGGTGGTGGCTGCCGGATATTTATCCAGAACCGCCTCATAGCAGCGCACGCGGGTAAAGTGGTCGACGTCGCCCGGCTTGGTCAGACCAACGACGGGATGGATCAGCAGGTTGGCCTGCGCTTCTTTCGCGGCGCGGAACGTCAGTTCCTGGTGGGCACGGTGCAGCGGGTTCCGGGTTTGGAACGCCACAATGCGGCGCCAGCCCAGCTTGCGGAAATAGGCGCGCAGTTCGTTCGGCGTGTCGCGACGGGCGCGGAAATCATAATGGATCGGCGGCTGCAGACCGGTGACGGGGCCACCCAGATACACTTTGCCAGCCGTGTTGTGCAGATAGTTAACGGCAGGGTGCGCGCTGTCATCGGCGCCAAACACCTTCTCGGCTTCTTTTGACTTGTCCGGCGTCCAGTTGTCGGTCACCGTCATGGTGGCCAGGATCACGCCTTCCTGATCGCGCAGGGCGATGTCTTCGCCAACTTCAACGCCTTCGGCAAATTCTTTGCTGACGTCGAGGGTGATTGGCATCGGCCACAGCGTGCCATCGGCCAAACGCATGTCGTCGACGACACCATTGTAATCAGCTTCGCCCAGAAAACCTTTGAGCGGGTTGAAGCCACCATTCATCAGCAACTCAAGGTCACAGATCTGGCGCGGGGACAGATCATGGCTCTTAAGCTCTGCGGCTTCGAGTTTCATTTTCTGTGCTGAGTCGGGGGAAACATAAAGCTCTGGGATCGGGGCCAGATTGCTAAGCATTGTCATTTCAAATCTCTCGATTGTCTTTGTGTCGCGCGAGCAAAAGCAACTCGTCCGTGGGCCGCATAGACCCATGCGTGGGTCAAAGTCTAGCGTCCGGTATCAGAAATTTTCCTTTTCGGCCATTTTGGCGCAGAATACGCGATAATTTGCCGGATATGCCATCATAACCCGTCTCAACGGCCATTTCAGGGCCTTGGTATCAGGGGTTCAAGAGGCCGCTGGCAGCCCATCAAGGGCCTGTTCCAGATCTGCCGCCTTGGTCATCGCAAGGGCCGTGATCGGATCGGGCACGCCACGCAGATCAAGTGTCATCAGATCAAACATTTGCGTGTCATAGCCCGCGCAGGTCAGAACCTCTTGCGAAACCAGCAACTCGACCCCGAGGTCCTTGGTTTTGCCTTCCAACCGGCTGGCGGCATTTACAGCTTCGCCGATAATGGTGCGCGGTGCGCGACCGGCGGCGCCAATTTCGCCCAGAACCAGTTCCCCCATATGCAGGCCCAGCCCGATCCGGATCGGGTCAATACCTTCGTCGGCCATCTGGTCGTTGAAGGCCGCCAGCGCCTGACCGATTCCGACTGCGGCGTGCAGACCGGCCTGGGCCGAGCTGTGTTCATCAGACGTTTCAAACACTGCCAGCAGACCGTCGCCGAGATATTTGTCAACGTCGCCCCCGGCACCAACAATTGGCGGCACGATCGCATCGAAGAACCGGTTCAGCAGGAAAACGACATCATAGGGCAGCTGCCCGGTGGTGCGCGCGGTAAACCCGCGCATATCGACGAACAGGATCGCCAAACGACGCTCACGCCCCTGACTGGCATGAGCGCGCCCGCGCTTGCCGTCCGGCAAGAAAACCCGGAACACGGTCGCAGGATGCGTGGGGCGGATTTGGCAGGCCAGCCGGGTCCCTGGCGAGGCATTGACCGCCCGCAGGCTGCGCAATTCGGCCTCGTTCGGGGGCTGCAACAGGTTTTCGCCGTCTTCGATCACGACCCGGCAGGTGGTGCACCGGCCCTTGCCGCCACATAGCGAAGTATGTGGCACACCGGCGGTCCGCGACATTTCAAGAAGGGTCAATCCTCGGGGTGCGAAGACCTCGGGTCCGTCCACATAGCGAATGCGCACAGACTTGCGGCGTGCAAGCAGACGCCGACCTACATAGACCAAAGCCGCTGCCGCCAGCAGGATGACGAACACCCAGAATCCTTGCTGCGCCATCCCGATCAGGGTCGCGAACGTCTCGGCATCAGGAAAATTAAAGTACTCTGCATATGCGGCTTGCAGGTCCGGGTCGGTGAACGCCTGCTTGATGCGGCGGCCTTCGGTCAAAAAGCCTGCCAGCGCGAAGGCGGGAACCAGAACCGCCAACCCGGCCAGCCAGTGTGTTGCCGCCTGCCATTTGGGCAGCACGCTCAACCACTTGTGCAACCCTATGCAGCCATGGATCCAGACGATCAGCAACAGCAGGCTTTGCCACCACCCGTCCAGCGAGCCCCAGATCAGCAGCATGATATAGCTCATCCGGTCATTGACCTCGAACACCTCATACGCGCCGCGCGTGTGGGTCATGTGTTCGATCAGCAAAAGCGGAATGGCCAGACCAAGGACCATCTGAACCGCTTCGGGCAGCGGCATCCGCAGGGTGCGCCGCATCGCCAGCGACCACAGCGCCAGCCCAGCATGGGTCAGAAAGGCACCATATAAAACCGCCGTCCCGACCGAACTGCGGGTGATGATCTGCCGCGCGGTCTGAAACCGATCCATCAGGTCAGGCGAAATCAACCCCAACCCGATATTCAGGAAATGAAACAGAGCGTACAGAAACAGGATCAATCCGGACACAATCCGCAGTCGCGTGACCCAGTTTCCCCGCCAGAGTATGTGCACAGCCTGCCTCGCCAAATTGCTTCACGTGACAGTGAGGCGCAGTGTGCTTCAGGTCAAGAAACCGAACTGCACAGTGGATGTTTGCAGAAGGGGAGACATCAGATTGCCGGTCTGGCGTTACTTGCAAAAAGAAAACACCTGCCGAGATCAGCAGGTGTTCGCCCGTAAAAATCAACTGGATCAGTCTTGTTCGGCCAGGAACCGTTCGGCATCCAAAGCAGCCATGCAGCCCATGCCAGCACTTGTGACGGCCTGACGGTACTTGTGATCCGTCAAATCGCCAGCCGCGAAAATACCCGGGATCGAGGTTTCGGTGGTGCCCGGTTTGACCTCGACATAGCCGCCATTGTGCATCTCAAGCACGTCTTTCACCAATTCGTTCGCTGGCGAATGGCCGATGGCGACGAACACACCCTTACAGGCGATCTCGGAAATCTCACCGGTTTTAACGTTTTTGACCTTCACGGCCTCGACGCCCAGCGGGGTATCGGTGCCGACAACTTCTTCCAACTGGTGGAACCAAAGCGGTTCGATCTTTGGGTTCTTGAACAGACGATCCTGCAGGATCTTTTCGGCGCGCAACTCGTCCCGGCGATGGATCAGAGTGACCTTCGAGGCGAAGTTGGTCAGAAACAGCGCCTCTTCCACGGCTGTGTTGCCGCCGCCGATCACAACGATTTCCTGCCCGCGATAAAAGAACCCGTCGCAGGTGGCGCAGGCCGAGACGCCGAAGCCCTTGAATTTTTCTTCCGACGGCAGGCCCAGCCATTTTGCACGCGCGCCGGTCGCCAGAATGACGGCATCGGCGGTATAGATCGTGCCGCTGTCGCCCTTGGCCGTGAAGGGCCGGGTCGACGTGTCCAGATCGCTGATGATATCGCCGATAACCTCGCAGCCCATTGCGGATGCGTGTTCCTGCATCTTGATCATCAGGTCAGGGCCCTGCACTTCGGTAAAGCCGGGGTAGTTTTCAACCTCGGTGGTGGTGGTCAGCTGTCCGCCGGGTTCGATGCCCTGAACCAGGATCGGCTCAAGCATGGCGCGGGCGGCATAGACGCCAGCGGTATATCCGGCCGGGCCGGATCCGATGATCAGAACTTTGGTGTGACGCGTCTCGGACATGGTTTTTTCCACAATTGTCAGCAGCAGGCGGGCAGGATGGCCCGGGGTCTCCTGCATATAGCTGCCGGGCAGGGCGGCTTAAACCCCCTGATCGCCTGCCTTTGAAACGGGCGGTCCGGATTTCATGAACGGATACATTGTTGCGCCGCAGCGAAATATTATTGCGCGTGCTGCGGTCGCTGCTATAAGAAACGCAATACGAGGGAGAGCGTTCATGGTCGCCACACGTCTAGATCCGATCGACAGAAAAATCCTGTCGGAACTGCAGGCTGACGGGCGGATGACCAATGTCGAACTGGCCAAACGGGTCGGGATTTCGGCCCCGCCCTGTCTGCGCCGCGTCCGCACATTGGAAGAATCGGGGCTGATCAAGGGCTACCACGCCGAGGTCGACTCGCGTGAACTCGGGTTCGAGGTTCAGGTGTTCGCCATGGTCGGGCTCGACAGTCAGGCCGAAGCAGAACTCAGCCGATTCGAAGAACGCTGCCGTAGCTGGCCGCTGGTCCGCGAATGCCACATGTTGAATGGCGAGGTTGATTTCATGCTGAAATGCGTGGCCCCTGACCTCAGCAGTTTTCAAAGCTTTCTGACCGAAGAATTGTTGACCGCACCCAATGTGTCGAGCGTCAAGACCTCGCTTGTCATCCGCTGCGCCAAGGATGACCCGGGCGTGCCGTTTGAGGTGTTGGAAGAACGACTAAGCCGCAGCGCCTGATCGCGCCACGGCTTGTACCCCTCACTCACAATCTGTCGTTAGATTGCGTCGATCTGGCCTTCGCCTGCGCGCGCGAAGATCTGCGGACCAAAGTCCGTCAGTTTGTCGATATGCGTGAACAGCCCCAGATAGATCGACCGCATCGCATGGCTCATCGTGCGCAGCGCGTTGACGCCGGGATGATAGGTTTCGAACTCCAGACCGGCGACATTGATGAGCGCATGGCGTGGCAGGCAGATGTGGAACAATTGCACCGCAGTCGGTGGCGCCGTGTCGATGACGTTTGTACCGTCCTGAAACTCCTGCACAGGGGTCAGCATGGGTTTTCCGCCTGCCAGCGATTGCAGCCGTCCCGGGGTTTTCAGAAGACGCGCTGACGGGCCTGTCATGATGTAGGACAATGGGCGCTGCATGCCAAAGCTGTCGGCCATGATGCGGGTCAGACGTATGCTGCGGCCTGTTGGATCAACCCGACGCGGCACGACATTTGTGCTGCCTTTCCACACAACCGGCTGAGGAGTGCCGTCCTGCGTCATGACCTTGTCACCCGGCAGAATGTCCTCGATCGCCATTGGCCCCAGATCGGTGTTGATCATGGTGCCACGGGAGAAGGCGCAAAACGCGTCTTCGAACAATGGCAAGGCCGGGGCGATGTGGCGGGTGTCTGCAATCTGACCATTCGGCAGAAGGGAGCTGACTTCATAGCGTCGTAGTTGAGGACGGTTGCGTCCCCGCAGGGCCGCAGGATCGTGCAGGACCGCGCTGGTGTCGATGGCATTCTGCGCAGCCCGCGCTAGCGAGTGGGGGATCGTGGACATAGGTATACCGGCCCTTTCGAATCGGGTCGCATCTGCGTCGGCCCCCACCGACAACGACAGAACGACACTGTTAATTTGGCGTCTTCTGTTCTGACCGTAGGAAGAGCGAATTTGATTGGAATTGTCAAAAACTAACGTTGGATTGACCCTGAAGCCGGGACCAATTCACAGCGTTGGCAATTTCTGTTTCCAAAAACGACCGCAATGATCGTTCGTGACGCTGTTTCGCATCAGATAACTGATTCTCCGTGGGCCCGTCCCGCCCACGTTTGCGGGCGGGACGGCCACTTGTGCCTAACTTGGGACAAATTGGCAGCGTCCATCGGTCAGGTCTTTGGAGGCGATCAGAAAGGCGTTCCGCGAAAACCGGTGGCGTCAGGCCGTTTGGCGACGCGGCACCACATCGGCAGAACCAACGGTTTTACGGGGCTTTCGGCTCCACGGCATCTGCGTATCGCAGGTTTTTGCGGTCTGTAAGACAGATTTGATGAACCGTGCATTGGATTTCATAACTGACGCTCCCGTATAACTGGTTGACCCCAATATCCCGTCACAATGCGGCAACGGTTTGGCTTGGGCGGGGTGATTTTCGGCAGTGTTAGGCATTTTTGCGGCCTGACTGTGAATCGCGTCAGATGGCCTGAATGGGTTGATTTCAAGCCAGTTTCAGGGACGGCCCTGTTGCGAATTGGCGTCTTGCTGATCGGAAGTGGACCAATTGTGGCGATGGCGTCGCGGTCAACGCCAAAAAACGGATCCGATTTGCCGCCATGACTGTACCTGCCAAACGGCTTCAGATCCTAAAAGCTGGTGATGTCCAAAAGACCGGGAATCATCCCGCCAAACCCCAGGAGCTGCGTGTGAAATCGAAGGGCAATCGCCCTGACCAGCCCAGTGGCCCTGCGGTCAAAGCCGAATGGCAGAGATCAGACGTCCATAATCGGCTTCACGCGCATGCGTGCTGCGCCGGTACGAATAGAATCTGTCTTCATCAAAATAGGTGCAGTGCCGGTTCCAGTCCGCGATGCCGACACCTGTGCTACGCAGCCGGTGCAGGCCGAACGCCGGAAGGTCGAATTGCATCCGGTCGCCTTCGCCCCCGGCAAAGAACCGGGCATAGTCCGGGTCTTCCATCATGAACGTCTCAAAGAACTCAGGCCCGACCTCATAGGCGCGTTGCGAGATCGACGGGCCGATCACCGCCACGACGTTCGCACGATCGGCCCCCAGCGCTTCCATCGCGTCCACCGTGGCCTCCAAGACACCGTCCAGCGCGCCGCGCCATCCGGCATGGGCGGCACCGATCACCTGGGCGTCGTGATCCGCAAACAGCACCGGTTGGCAATCGGCGGTCAGGATCGACAGGGCGATGCCCGGTGTCGATGTTACCAAAGCGTCGGCCTTTGGCCGTTCGCTTGTGGCTTGGGTCACTGTGACGACGTCCGCTGAATGCACCTGATGCACCCCGACAAGCGCGGACTTTTCGACGTCCATGGCTTCGGCCACGCGTTGGCGGTTGATTTCGACCGCCGCGCTTTGATCAGACGACCCACTGCCGCAATTCAGCCCTGAAAACACGCCTGAAGAGGCGCCGCCTTTGCGGGTAAAGAACCCGTGGCGCACAGGGGTCAGGTGTTCAGAGGTCAGAATTTCCAGTGTCATGGATCCAGTCCCGGGGGCGGTGTGCCGCGTACTGGGAACAGACCCAGCACTTTGAACAGGTTTCCCATTTCCTCGGGGTGCGTCAACCTGCGATGTGCCTGTATCAGATCGTTTAGCGCCGCACCGCTCAGTGGCTGGGCCAATGCCTGCGCCCGCTGAGTGATCCCCAACCGTTCCAGAAACATGCCCTGAGGCGTGACCTTTGAATGCGCGCAATTCGCTGCACGGGCCGCATGGCACAGGGGTTCGAAATCGACATGGGCTGTCAGATCGGCGGCCCCTGGTGTCTCCAGCGGGTCGACCGGCGCATGATCCGTCAACGCTTGGAGCGTATCCCCCAACGACCGCCAGTCGCCATAATCTACGATCAGCGCCGCGCCGCCATGGGCGGCGATCCGGGTGCCGATCACGTCGATCACGGTCAAAGCGGCGGCGCAGAGCTCAACCAGATCGCCGTCACTGGTATCATCCAGACGATGCGCCAGCGCGGGCTGCGCGCCGGGGCTGCCAAGCCCGAAGTGCAGCTTTCCCTCGTCCAGCCCGATCAACCGTTCGGCCCACCCGGCGTCCTTGCGCACGAACTGGCGGATCGGCAAAGCGTCGAAAAACTCGTTGGCGACAAGAAACAGCGGCTGATCTGGCAAATCGGAAACCGCATCCAGCCAGCGTGGTGTGTAAGACTCCAAGGCCTTGGCCTGTTTGTCGCGCAAGGTCGGTGACGCTTCGATCAGGCATAGGTCCATAGCGGCATGAAACCCTGCAACGCCCCGCGTCGCGCGCAGCAGATCGGCCATCAGCGTCCCGCGCCCGGGCCCCAACTCAGCTAGCGTGAATTTCGCAGGTTGCCCCTGATCCACCCAGGCCTGTGCCAGCGACAGGCCAATCAGCTCGCCAAACATCTGGCTGATCTCGGGCGCGGTGGTGAAATCACCGGCTTGGCCCAACGGATCACGGGTCGTGTAATACCCGAACTCGGGATGGAGCAGGCAGTCCGTCATATAGTCGCCAACGGTGATCGGCCCGGACAGATGAATGCGGGCGATTAGTTTGCCTTTCAAACTCATGCAGCGGCCCGCATGGCGCGCCAGATGAAAAACGCCCCCAAAGCGATCATTGGCACCGATAGCATCTGTCCCATGGTCAGGCCATAGCCACCCATATGCCATGCCAGCCCCAGCGGATTGCCCGGTGTGACGAACTGCGCATCGGGCTGGCGAAAAAACTCGACAATAAAGCGGCTGATCCCGTACCCGGCAAAGAACGTGCCCAGAACCAGTCCCGGCCGTTTCAACGCGCCCCGCCGGTACACCATCCACAGAAGCAACGCGCCCAGCAACAGCCCTTCAAGCCCCGCCTCGTACAGTTGCGAGGGATGCCGCGCGCACGGCCCTTCGACACCCGGACAATGCTGTGCGAAAGGGCCGGGAAAGATCACGCCCCAGGGCGCATCCGTGGCACGCCCCCACAGCTCGGCATTGATGAAATTTGCCAACCGGCCCAGCATCAGCCCCGGCGCGACCGTATGTGCGATCAGATCGGCCGCGCCCAGACGCGAGATGCCTTGCTGACGTGTATAAAGCCAACTGGCCACAATCACGCCCAGCAATCCGCCGTGAAATGCCATGCCGCCTTGCCAGACCATCAGGATCTCGGCCGGATTCTGCAGGTAATAGGCTGGCTGATAGAACAGAACGAAGCCAAGCCGCCCGCCCAAAATTACACCCAAGATGATCCAGGTCAGCAAGTCTTCGATCTGTTTGGGCGTCATCGGCGGCGTGTCGTCACGCCACAAGGCAGGCCGTTTTACCGCAGCCACACCCAGCCGCCAGGCGATCAGGATGCCCGCGATATAGGCCAACGCATACCAGCGCAAAGCGAACTCCATCCCGAACAACGAGATCGAGAACAATTCGGGCGAAAAATTCGGGAAAGGAATGGCTGCTTTCATGTGCGCCTCAATGCCTTTGCGACCGGGGCGAAGTCAACCTTGCCACCGGACGTTCCCATCCCCATATAAGGTCCAACTCTGAGAGGGAGATGACAGATGCAAACCCGGAACAAGATGCTGGACGACATTTCTCAGCTGATGACCAATGCCATGGGCGTCGCGCAAGGCGCCAAGGACGAGGCCGAGACCGCGATGAAAGGCATGCTGGACCGCTGGCTGGCAGATCGTGATTTCGTCACCCGCGAAGAATTCGACGCGGTCCGCGCCATGGCCCAGAAAGCCCGCGAAGAAAACGCTGAAATGACAGCCCGTATTACATTGCTTGAAGCCAAACTGGCCGATAGCGAATAACGCCAAACAGGGCACCGGATAGGTCAAAAGGCGCTTTCCGGATGCGGGAGGCGCCTTTCGGTTTTCTGACGTGATGCTGACGAAATCACGCAAATGCGGGCGGGCCTGCAAAATGCGACACGGGCTGCGCATGCGGAACATGACAATATTTTGACCGTTTGTGCGCTCTGTCCACAACTTATTGCTGTTATCCCCAAAAATAGGGCTTGCCAGAGCACGGCGACACAACGCACCATATATAGTATAAACACGGGGGATCGCCCCGGTTTGTAGAGCAGGCACCTAGCGCTTGGGGCGCTCTTCGCCCCGAACCGCTAAAGACCAGTGAGGTGGCACCATGGCCCTTTCCGAACAGTATCTGGAAGAAGACATCCATCCCATCGACATCGTCGAGCACATCGCCGAGCATCACGATTGGGATTTCGACCGCATCGGCGACGACCAAATCGCGATGGCCGTCGAAGGACAATGGCGCACGTATTCCATCACTCTGGCCTGGTCGGGCTATGACGAAACCCTGCGTATGGTCTGCACCTTTGAAATGGAGCCGCCCGAAGAAAAGCTGGGCAAGCTGTATGAACTTGTCAACGCGATGAACGACCAGTGCTGGGCCGGTGCCTTTACCTATTGGGCCGAACAAAAGTTGATGGTTTATCGCTATGGTCTGGTTCTGACCGGCGGTCAGACCGCCAGCCCGGAACAGATCGACACGATGATCAACACAGCCGTCACCAGCGCTGAGCGCTATTACCCGGCGATCCAGATGCTGGTCTGGGCCGATCGCACTCCCAAGGATGCGATGCAGGTCGCCATTGCAGAGGCGTATGGCCGCGCGTAAAACCGGGCCCTGAACCACACAAAGGCGAGGGGCTGCTCATGGACATGACACGGATCTCGGATCAGGGGCTGGTGCTTCTGGGCTGCGGCAAGATGGGCTCGGCGATGCTGGCCGGATGGTTGGATCGCGGGCTGAACCCCGGCTCGGTCTGGGTGATTGACCCGTACCCTTCGGACTGGCTCAAGGCGCAGGGCGTCAACATCAATGCGCCATTGCCCGAAGCCCCGGCCATCGTTCTGATCGCAGTCAAACCCCAGATGATGGCCGAAGCGTTGCCGGCACTGCGCCCGCTTGCTGACAGCGATACGCTGTTCGTCTCGGTCGCGGCGGGCACGCCCATCTCGGCCTACGAGGCCGCGCTGGGCGCAAACAGCACGATTATTCGGGCAATGCCCAACACCCCTGCAGCTGTCGGGCGCGGGATTACGGCGCTGATCGGCAATGCGCAGGTCGGTGAGGACGAACTCAACACGGCCGAAGCGCTGTTGTCAGCCGTCGGCCAGACCGTCCGCCTGGATTCTGAAACGCAGATGGATGCCGTGACGGGCGTCAGCGGGTCCGGCCCGGCTTACGTGTTTCACCTGATCGAAACATTGGCCGCAGCGGGCGAGGCGCAGGGTCTGCCAGCCGCGCTTGCCATGCAACTGGCCAAGGCGACCGTCGCCGGGGCAGGGGCATTGGCCGAGACCGCGGCAGAAGACCCTGCACAGCTGCGCGTCAACGTGACCAGCCCCAACGGCACCACACAGGCCGCGCTTGAGGTGCTGATGCAGGAAGATACCGGTTTCCCAAACCTCCTGCGTCGCGCCGTCAAGGCCGCGACCGACCGATCAAAGGAACTGTCCCGTGGCTGAGATCTCATTCGATGACTTTATGAAGGTCGATATCCGCGTCGGCACGATCACCCGCGCCGAACCGTACCCGGAAGCGCGCAAACCCGCGATCAAACTATGGGTCGATTTCGGCGGTGACATTGGTGAACGCAAATCCTCGGCCCAGATCACCAAACACTACACCCCCGAGGGCTTGATCGGTAAGCAGGTCATGGCTGTCGTCAACTTCCCGCCCCGCCAGATTGGCAAGTTCATGTCCGAGATTCTGGTGCTGGGCCTGCCGGATGACGACGGCGAAATCGTTCTGGTCGGGCCTGACGGCCCGGTTCCGGATGGCGGGCGCATGCACTGACGGCTATTGGCGCGACAGAATACCCTGCGACAGGATCTGCCCACCGATCTTGCGCTGCAGCGCATAGGCGATGGTGCCATCGGATAACGGGGTCAGCGCAACAATGCCGCCGTCCCTGCAGCGGCCTTTGACCACAGTCAGGGTTTCAAGGAAATAATGCGTTGCGCCGCGCGTCTCGACATGCGCCAACCGCCCGCCACACTGCAGATCAGGGTAAGTCACGTTGGAGGCAATGACGTTCAGCGAAATCGACGCCGAATAAGGCGGCTGGCCGAGGGCTTTCAGCTGTCCTGAAAAGCTCTGCGTGTGCCGCTCATAGAAGGCGCCCAGCGATAGTATCTGAGGAACGGCCTTTTGTGGTGCCGCAGGGCTGACTTTGCGGGGCTGCGCCTTGATAATCCGATGCCGGTCTTGCCCGAACCCCTGTCCCGACCATGCAAGCCAGTTTTCCGAGTGCACATAAAGACCCCCGGTCAACGGCGCGACGACGGCCCGGGTTTTCAGGGTGCCGTCATCAAAGAACACCCGAACGAAAACGCGAACCGGGCGGCGGTCTCCGGACTCGAAACTCTGGTTGGCAAGCCGACCCTTGGTGTTGAACCTGACCGAACAATCGGTATGCGACCAGAACCCGCGTTCACCCGGTTTGTCGACAAACCGCCATGGCGACGGCACAGCACATTTCATTTCATAGACCGGAACCCAACCGCGGTCGGTTCGGGTCAGCCCATCAAAGGTTTGTCCCGCCAGAAATCTGTTGATCTCGGTTTGGCGGGCCTTGATCGCCTGTTCACGGGCCTGTGTCGCCTGAACATCGCGCCGGTACAGCGCCACAGCGTTCTGCGCGAAACTGTCAAACGCCGGAGACGGGACAACCAAAGCGGCCGCTGGCAGCGCTTTTCGCAGCTTTCCGCCGGGCAGGGTCGGGTCGATCCCGCCCGTCAGATCAAAGCCGCGCGCTGTCTTGGTGAATTTCAGTTCGGACTGAAATGCCACGCGGTAACCGGCGGGCACGGCCACCGTGTATTCCTCCGGTATCAAGCCGTTGCGATGCGCCCGCGCTGCGGCGGCAATCGCGACGCCGACCTTTGCCTGCGGCACACCTTTGCTGATCAGCTCACGTGCCAGATCTTGCTGGTCAGATTTTTTGAACAAGGGGTCCTGCAATACCAGCGACCCGGCAAGGCTGATCCAGCCTTTGCCCGTCGCGCCACCAAAGGCTTTGTAGTCGATAACGCCCAGATTAAAGACCCGCAGGCGTCCGGCCCCGGATATCTGGTGTTCAAGGTGATTTCGGATTTCTAATCGGGTGGGTGTCTGTTGCGCAGCCGCAGGGCTTGCAAGGCACAGGATGAACAACAGATATGCGACACGGCGAAACAACATGACAGCCTCCGGGATTTGGTCGGAACTATGTCTACCAAAGACCGATGGCCGGATTGGGTCAACCGTTCTTTGCGACCGGTTCCGGCTGGGTTTCGCCCACGGCTTCGCGCCAATGTCGACGGCACAGCGAAACATAGGTCTCATTTCCACCGATCTGCACCTGCGCGCCTTCGGTGATCGCCTGTCCATCTCCATCCATGCGGATCACCATTGTCGCTTTGCGCCCACAGCGGCAGATGGTGCGGACTTCGCGCATCTCATCTGCAAGCGCCAGCAACGTAGCTGAGCCTGGAAACAACTGGCCCCGGAAATCGACCCGCAGACCGTAAGAGATGACCGGAATATCCAGATCATCGACGATGCGGGCCAGTTGCCAGACCTGCTCGGGTTCAAGAAACTGGGCTTCGTCCACAAACACGCAAGCCAGATCGCCATGCGTCAGACGGTGGTTGACCATTGCAAACAAATCATCGCCCGGGGAAAACGTATCTGCCTCGGCCCCGATACCGATTCGCGATGCGATCCGTCCGGTTCCGGCCCGAGCATCCAGCTGTGCGGTCAGAAGATAGGTCTGCATCCCGTTTTCGCGGTAGTTGTGCGACGCCTGCAAAAGCACCGTCGACTTGCCGGCATTCATGGTCGAATAGTTGAAATAGAGCTTGGCCATGGCGGTGATTTAACCCCAGCCAGTCCTGTGAGCAACCCGGTCGCTCTGTCGGCAATTCTCTCTGAGGGGAAGACAAAAAACCGCCACCCAATCGGGTGAAGCGGTTACTGGAAGTCATCTCTGTCGTTGCTCAAATCCGGGACGGAACGACCCTTGGGGATGGACGGGAGAGCCCCGACAAAGACGACTTCCTTTCGGTCAAAGAATGACCATGGCGCTACCCGACCATTACACGTCGAATCCACGCCTACTCTTTAATCATGTGGAGAACACCGCCCACTACTCTTACTGCCCCTAAAAACCGTCAGGGATGGCAAAGGTATTGCATTTCTATTACAAGGCATTAATGGGAAAATACTTGGGCCATTCCCCCTCCCCACATTGTTTCGTGGCTCGTTGGAACTTTGAGGCGAATAAAACATGACCGACAGCGGTTCATATCTCAAGAAACACACCGAAGCGTTGGTGAAAGACGTTGGCGTCGAAGCCGCGTGTCGCATCACCGGAAAGTCAAAGGCTACGCTGGGTCGCTATTACTCGGACAATCCAGAACACGCAGACCGCTTCATGCCGGTCGACGCCGTCGCCAGGCTTGAAGCCGAGTCCAGCTATCCGCACGTGACCAGTGCGCTGGCAGAACTCAAGAAAATAACGCTTTCTTATGATGATAGGGTGCCTAATTCGCCCAACACTGGCGGTGTGAACGCTGATGTTATCGCGCTCAGCCAACGCTTTGCCATGCTGATGAGCGAGTACCAGCAGGCCATAGAAGACAACGTCATCACCGTGAACGAGGCCAAGCGCCTGCTGCGCGAAACCGTGATGTTGCAACAGGTTCTGATTGACATGAAATTGCATCTGGAAGTGGATGGTGCCTGACCTTCCCGACTTCGGCGATCTGCCGAATATCCACCCCGATGCTTTTCGTGTTATTGATTCTGCAGCCCTGAGCGGACCCGGAAAAGCTGGCCATCCGCCTCGGATTCTGCTGCTCTACGGGTCTTTACGTGACGTTAGCTATTCGCGCAAAATCGCCGAAGAGTGCGCCCGGCTTCTCACGGCCTTTGGCTGCGAAACCCGCATCTTCAACCCGTCGGGCCTCCCGCTCACGGATGATGCCGACGCGGACCATCCCAAGGTGCAGGAACTGCGCGATCTGGCCGTCTGGTCCGAAGGCATGGTCTGGTCCAGCCCTGAACGCCATGGTGCGATGACTGGCATCATGAAACTGCAGATCGACTGGCTGCCGCTGTCGCTGAAAGGCGGCATCCGCACGACGCAGGGCAAGACGCTGGCCGTCCTTCAGGTCTCGGGTGGGTCACAGTCGTTCAACGCGGTAAACCAGATGCGCATTCTGGGCCGCTGGATGCGCATGGTGACGATCCCGAACCAGTCCAGCATCCCGAAAGCCTGGTTGGAATTCAAAAAAGGCGACCGCCTTCCCGATGGCCCGTTTTATCGTCGTGTGGTCGACGTGATGGAGGAACTGGTCAAGTTCACCTATCTCGTGCGCGGGCAGAAAGACTATCTTGTCGACCGCTATTCCGAACGGGTCGAATCGGTCGAAGACGTCCACAAACGGGTTTCGATCAAGGTCTGAGCTCTAAAGAGTCTGTGGACACTATCCGTTGTCGAACACTGCCATCATGGCGTTGCGCAAGCGGTCCACATCTTCGTCAACCGGCTTGTCCAGATCACAGACAAACGGCGGCAAGACCTCGATCCGGATGGTGCCGCTGAACGGAAAGAACTTGCCGCGCGGCAGCAACTGATCGGAATCGTGAATGACAATCGGGCGGATCGCCCGCCCGGTTTCGCGTGCCACCAGTACGGCGCCAGCCTTGAACTGGCCCAGTGTTTCCGTCTTTGTCCGTGTCCCTTCCGGGAACAACACAACGGACCGGCGATCCGGCATCTCTTGCACTGCGTTGGTCAGTGTTTCCAACGCGACCTTGCCGCTGGACCGGTCGATTTCCACCAACCCGGCCCCGGTGAACCCGGTGCTGAGCAGCGGGGCGTCGCACAGCTCTTTCTTGGCAGCGAAGGTGAACCATTTGTCATCCGGAACCACATCCATCAACGTGAACCCGTCCAGATGGCTGCGATGGTTGATCACGATGATACTGCCGGTATCGTCGCTCAACGCTTGCTTTTCGGCGTCCGACATTTCGGCTCGGATGCTCAGCAGCCACAACAGCCGCGAACAGGCCCGTTTGACAAGCCGCCAGTACCAGCCACGAAACCCTTTGCGCCGGGCGCAGAGCAGCGGGACAAAGGCCACGAACAGAAAATAGAACGGCCCCAAAACCACCAGAACGGTCCGCTTCAGAAGCCGGACGGGCAGGGGATCAATGGCCACGATTGCGGTGTCGCGCGAAACGGGGTCGTCTGTCATGGGGTCCTGACGCAAGTTGCCGCCCCGCTGGGGGCCATTGGGTCATGAGAGCGGGCACAACCGCATCTGCGGATCAGCGTCATGACTTGCGCTGCAGGTATCAACCGCGCTTCTATCGGCGAATTGCCGACAGACTTCAACGCAAATCCTTTACGCGGCGACAAGCTGTCTGAGTGGCGGCCCGACCCGCGGGTCAGGCGTGGCGCTTGACGATCACCGATCCAACCGAATACCCGGCCCCAAACGAACAGATCAGCCCTACATCACCCTCTTCCAGATCATCCGAGTTCTGTGAGAACGCGATGATTGATCCGGCTGAGGAGGTGTTGGCATAATCTTGCAGGATATTGGGCTGCTCACCCGGTTCAGGCGTCCGTCCCAGAACTTTTTTGCCGATGAAATCGTTCATCGTCTTGTTGGCCTGATGCAGCCACACACGCTTCAGATTGTCGCTTTCGACATTTTCATCGGCCATATGCTGCGCGATGTGCTGGCTGACCATTGGCAGCACTTCTTTGAACACCTTGCGGCCATTCTGCATGAACTGCATGTCCCGGCGATCCGCCACCCCGTCAGGGCGCGAGCGGCGCAGGAAGCCGTTGTTGTTGCGGATGTTGTTGGAAAACTCGGTGGCGCAGCGGGTCGAGATGATTTCGAAATGCGGGCCGGTTGCGTCTTCTTCACGTTCGATCAGCGTGGCGGTGGCCACGTCACCAAAGATAAAGTGGCAATCCCGGTCACGCCATTCCAGATGCGCCGAACAGATCTCGGGGTTCACAACCAGCGCCGAGCGGATTGATCCCGACCGGATCATATCAGCCGCCGCCTGAATGCCAAACGTTGCCGACGAACAGGCGACATTCATGTCAAACGCAAACCCTTCGATGCCCAGCAACTGCTGGATCTCGATTGCAACGGCGGGATAGGCGCGTTCAAGGTTCGACGCCGCGCAGATCACTGCATCGACGTCAGCGGCGGTCTTGCCAGCCTGAGCCAGCGCCTTTTTCGCCGCGTCCACGGCCATTTCCGCCATCACACCGGGCTCATCGTCGCTGCGCTGGCGCAACAGAGGATGCATCACGTCAGGGTCCAGAACACCCGTTTTGTCCAGAACGAACCGTTGTTCGATGCCGGATGCCTTAAAGATGAACTCTTCCGAAGAATGTTCCATCGGTTTGATGTCGCCCGCGGCGATGGCGTCGGCGTTTTCGGCATTCATCCTGTCGGCATAGGCATTGAACGCTTTGACGAGTTCGGCGTTCGTGATGACCTGTTCAGGGGTGAAGACACCGGTCCCTGTAATCGCGGGTTTGTACATGTAAGACTCCTTCCGGGTGCGGTGTTGTCGCCGCAGATGCCTGCAAAGGTCAAGTCAAACCGTCCCCGGGACCGGTTCGTTTTCGGCCAAATTACAGGTTTCAGGGGGTCAGATGAACGGGACCAGCGGGATGCCGCCACAAGCGCTCAGGGCCAGTAAAGCGGACAGGGTCACAAAGATACGCATGGTTTTTTCCATTTTTTGTTATGCTCGATGGGCGGGATCGTCGCGCTGTAGGGCAGCGCGGTCAAGTCTGCGTTTCGCTGCAGCTGCATCGTGCTGCGTCACGGGCACAGCCCTTTTCGACGTACCGCTCCGCCTTGGGTCATCGGCACAAATGCAAAACCCCCATTCGTTTGAAGCGAATGGGGGCCATTTTTTGCAAATGCCGAGGCTGGTGTTACCCCTGAAGCGACTTCACGGTTACATCGCCTTCGGCCTGCGCCTTGATCGCCAGGGCTGCGGCATGCGATCCGGCGGCGGTGGTGAAATACGGGATCTTGTCATAGAGCGCGACGGCCCGGATGCCCTTTGAATCGTCGACCGCCTGCGCGCCTTCGGTGGTGTTCATCACCAGCTGCACGCTGCCGTCTTTCATCAGGTCGGTGATGTCCGGGCGGCCCTCATAGACCTTGTTGACCACGTCGCAGGGCACGCCCTGTTCGGCCAGCCAGCTTTGAGTGCCGCGCGTTGCCACCAGCGTAAAGCCCAGCGATACAAGTGTCTGCGCGGCCTCCAGCATATCGGGCGTCTTGTCGGCGTCCTTGATCGAGATGAACGCACAGCCCGAGGAGGGCAACACCATGCCAGCCCCCATCTGCGCCTTTAGGAAGGCGCGCGGGAAATCGCGGTCCCAACCCATGACTTCGCCGGTTGAACGCATTTCCGGGCCCAGAATGGTGTCGACACCGGGGAAACGGGCAAACGGCAGCACAGCTTCCTTAACCGAGAACCAGGGCATCATCGGATCGACCAGCGTCATCGGGTCGCCCAGCGGCAGCACGGCGTCATAATCGGCCTCTTTGTACGGTGGACGCTGCGGGAAGGTCGACAGCGGCTCGCCCGCCATCACACGCGCAGCGATCGACGCAATCGCCGAATCCGTTGCTTTGGCGACAAAGGGCACGGTGCGCGACGCACGCGGATTCACTTCGATCAGATAGATCTCATCGTTCTTGATCGCGAACTGTACGTTCATCAGGCCGACAACATTGAGCGCCTTTGCCAAAGCAAAGGTCTGATCCTTGATGCGCCCGATCACGTCGTCAGACAGCGAATAGGGCGGCAGTGAACACGCGCTGTCACCGGAATGCACACCGGCTTCTTCGATGTGCTGCATGATGCCCGCGACATGCACGTCGGTGCCGTCACAGATCGCATCCACGTCCAGTTCGACCGCGCCGTCCAGATAGCTGTCCAGCAGAACCGGGCTGTCGCCCGATACCACAACAGCCTCGGAAATATAGCGTTCCAGTTGCGCCATATCCCGCACGATTTCCATCGCGCGGCCCCCAAGAACGTAAGACGGACGGATCACCAGCGGAAAGCCCAGATCCTGCGCGATCTTCAGCGCCTGATCGTCGGTCGATGCGATGCCGTTGTGGGGCTGTTTCAGGCCCAGGTCCTGCACCAGCTTCTGGAACCGCTCGCGGTCTTCGGCTAGATCAATGGCGTCGGGCGTCGTGCCCAAAATCGGAATACCTTCAGCCTCAAGCGCATTGGCCAGCTTCAGCGGAGTCTGACCGCCAAACTGTACGATAACGCCGTGCAAAGTGCCGTTTTCCTGTTCCTTGGTCAGGATCTCCATGACGTGTTCAAAGGTCAGCGGTTCAAAATACAGCCGGTCCGAGGTGTCATAATCGGTACTGACCGTCTCGGGATTACAGTTGACCATTATGGTCTCATACCCGGCTTCGGTCAGCGCAAAACACGCGTGACAGCAGCAGTAATCAAACTCGATCCCCTGGCCGATCCGGTTCGGACCACCGCCCAGAATGACGACCTTTTTCCGGTCGCTGGGGCGCGCCTCGCATTCGACTTCGCCCATCATCGGGGCTTCGTAGGTCGAGTACATGTAGGGCGTCTGGGCTTCGAACTCGGCGGCGCAAGTGTCGATCCGTTTGAACACAGCCTGCACGCCAAGGTTAAGACGGGCGCGACGCACATTGGCCTCATCCCGACCCGTCAGTTCGCCCAGACGGGCATCGGTAAAGCCCATCATCTTAAGCGCGCGCAATCCGCTTTCGGTCACTGGCAGCCCGGACTTGCGGACATCATCCTCCGCTTCGACGATTTCGCGGATCCGGGCCAGGAACCAGGGATCGAACATGGTGACGCCGTGGATTTCATCATCGCTCAATCCATGCCGCATCGCCTGCGCAATGGTGCGCAAACGGTCGGGGGTTTGTTGGCTGATCGCCTTGATCACAGCGGCCTTGCCAGAAATGGAATCCGTCGCGCCGGGGATGTCGACTTCGTTGAACCCGGTTAGTCCGGATTCCATCGAAGCCAACGCCTTTTGCAGCGACTCGTGGATTGTCCGGCCAATCGACATGGCTTCGCCCACGGACTTCATGGCGGTGGTCAGATAGGGTTCGGACCCGGGGAATTTCTCGAACGCGAACTTGGGGATCTTGGTGACGACATAGTCAATCGACGGCTCGAACGATGCTGGCGTGACCTTGGTGATGTCATTGTCCAACTCGTCCAGCGTGTAGCCCACGGCCAGCTTTGCGGCGATCTTGGCAATCGGGAAACCGGTGGCTTTTGACGCCAAAGCCGAAGACCGCGACACACGCGGGTTCATTTCGATCACGATCATCCGGCCATCATGCGGGCTGACCGCCCATTGCACGTTCGATCCGCCGGTTTCGACGCCGATTTCGCGCAGCACGGCAATGCTGCCGTTGCGCATGATCTGGTATTCCTTGTCGGTCAGCGTCAGGGCAGGGGCCACGGTGATCGAGTCACCGGTGTGTACGCCCATCGGATCGACGTTTTCGATGGCACAGACGATGATCGCGTTATCCGCCTTGTCGCGGACCACTTCCATCTCGAATTCTTTCCAGCCCAGCAGGCTCTCATCGATCAGGATCTGGTTCACCGGAGACGCATCCATGCCGGTCCGGCAGAAATGCACATAATCCTCGCGGTTATAGGCCACGCCGCCGCCGGTTCCGCCCAGCGTAAAGGCAGGCCGGATGATGGCTGGCAAGCCAATCTCTTCCAGCTCGTCCAGCGCCATTTGCACACCGGCATCCAGGTCGGTCGATCCGTCCTCGCGCTTGGGCGCGGTCACAATCGTTGCCTTGGGGTTTTCCAGCCCGATCCGGTCCATCGCTTCGCGGAACAGCTTGCGGTCTTCGGCCATTTCGATGGCATCCCGCTTGGCGCCGATCATCTCGACACCGAACTTGTCCAGCACGCCCATCTCTTCCAGCGCCAGCGACGTGTTCAGGCCGGTTTGCCCGCCCATGGTCGGCAGCAGCGCATCGGGCCGCTCTTTTTCGATGATCTTGGCGACAACTTCGGGGGTGATTGGTTCGATATAGGTCGCGTCCGCCAGACCGGGGTCTGTCATGATCGTCGCCGGGTTCGAGTTCACCAGAATGACCCGGTATCCTTCTTCGCGCAGCGCCTTGCACGCCTGAGCGCCGGAGTAATCGAACTCGCAGGCCTGTCCGATAACGATAGGACCCGCACCAATGATCATGATCGACTGGATGTCGGTTCTTTTCGGCATGGCCTTTATCCTTTGATATGCGAGTCACCGGGCACCCCCAAGCGCCCAAATTGTCCTGCGTTATAGGGATGAGCGGGAAAGGTGCAAGTGGGTTTGCGGACAGGTCAGCCCAATGGGCGTACCGGTCGCGCGATTCTTGTGACGCAGCTAACACATCCCGTGTGAAACCGCGACAGGGCAGGATGGTTTGCCGTCACGGGCTGACCGGAACCGGGCAATTTCGAGGACCATTTCGCTATGGATCCGCCGTCGCAGTGATTCCCGGCTGTTCTGCGTGCCGGTGGTCTGGGTGTCCAGTCACGTTCCGACATCGCTTGGTCTGATTAGGGCGCGTACAGATAGTCCCGCGTCAGGGGCACGGCATCGCGCTGGTGGCCCAGCTGAAACTGAAACACGGTCTGGTCGCGTTCTTCGAACACCATGATGCAGGCCACCAGATAGAACTGCCACATGCGGATGAACCGCTCGTCATACATCTGCCGCACGGTCTCAAGCTGGGCGTTGAACCGTTCCAGCCAATGCCGCAGCGTATAGGCATAGTGTAAACGCCAGCTTTCTATATCAAGGTTCCAAAGACGGGCCTTAGCAATCGGCACGATCAGTTCCTGGATTGACGGCACATAGCCGCCCGGAAAGATATACTTGTTCAACCAGGGTGCCTGTGTGGTTGGTGGGCCATTGCGTCCGATTGTGTGGATCAGGGCGACCCCATCTGGGGTCAAAAGCTCGGCCACCTTGCCAAAATACGTGTCGTAATGTGGCACCCCGACGTGTTCCAGCATGCCAACTGATACGATCCGGTCAAAAGGCTCGGCCAACTCACGGTAATCCAGCAGCCGAAAATCGGTCTGAGTGTCCAACCCGGCGGCCTGTGCCCGCGCCTGTGCCGTCGCCAACTGGTTTTCTGACAACGTAACCCCGGTAACCTGCGCGCCATACTCTCCGGCCAGGGTCAGCGCCATCCCGCCCCAGCCACACCCGATATCCAGAACCCGCATCCCCGGTTCGATCCTCAGCTTGCGGGCGATATGGGCCTTCTTGGCGCTCTGGGCGTCCTCCAAGGTCATGTCCGGGTCGCGGAAATAGGCACAGCTGTATTGCATGTCGCTGTCCAGAAAGAGACGATACAGATCATCCGACAGATCATAATGATGCGCCACATTGCGCCGCGCGGTCTGGGCCGTGTTGTACATGGCGATTTTGCGCAGCCGGTACCGGAACGCCTCGACCGCTTTCAACCACGCTGGAAACGCGCCCTGATGGAGGTTGCGCACAGCCAGCCGCATGACAGCCTCGAGGCTGCTGCCCTCGACTGTTACCGACCCCTCCATGAACCCTTCGCCAAAGCCCAATTCGACATTGCGGCAGATGTCCCGCATCGTCGCTGTGTCATGAATTTGAACCGCACCAACCAACCCGCGGCCATCGCCGTAGGTCCTGATCTCATCATCGGGGAAGGTGACTGTCATCTCCCCGGACACAAAAAGCTGTGTCATCAACTTGTCCAGAATCGTCTTCCACATGGCGCGACCTGTTGCAGTGATATCCCTGATGTTTACCGTGAGCAGATTGAAACAGGGCCCGCCAAAAAGTCAATTCCTATGACCTTACCAGACCCCGCATGGCACATCCCCTTGACTTCCGCGCTTATGCACGGTGTATCGGCGCGAGTTTTCCGGACGCCCGAAGGGACATGATCCATGCACGCCTATCGCAGCAATACTTGCGCTGAACTGACCGCCGCTGACACCGGCACCACCGTCCGCCTGTCAGGCTGGGTGCATCGGGTCCGAGATCACGGCGGGGTGCTTTTTATCGACCTGCGCGATCATTATGGCGTCACTCAGCTGATCTGCGACCCTGACAGCCCGGTGTTCGCCGAGGTTGAAAAGGTGCGCAGCGAATGGTGCATCCGTATCGACGGCGAGGTGAAGGCGCGGGATGAAAGCCTGATCAACCCCAAGCTGCCCACCGGCGAAATCGAAGTGTTCGTGCGCGATATCGAAGTGCTGGGCGAAGCGCAGGAATTGCCGCTGATCGTCTTTGGCGATCAGGAATACCCCGAAGAAACCCGCCTGCGGTACCGATACCTCGACCTGCGCCGCGAAGCGATGCAGGACAACATGAAACTGCGCTCAGACGTGGTCACATCGATCCGCAAGCGCATGTGGGATCAGGATTTCCGCGAATACCAGACGCCGATCATCACGGCCTCAAGCCCGGAAGGCGCGCGTGATTTTCTGGTGCCCTCGCGCCAGCATCCCGGCAAATTCTATGCCCTGCCGCAGGCCCCTCAGCAGTTCAAACAGCTGATCATGGTCAGCGGGTTTGACAAGTATTTCCAGATCGCACCGTGTTTCCGCGACGAAGATCCGCGCGCTGACCGCTCGCCCACCGATTTCTACCAGCTCGACATGGAGATGTCCTTTGTCAGCCAGCAGGACGTGTTTGACACCATCCAGCCGGTGATCGCGGGCGTGTTCGAAGAATTTGGTGGTGGCCGCAAGGTTGATCAGACGTGGGAGCAGATCAGCTATAAGGACGCCGCCCTTTGGTATGGCACCGACAAACCCGACCTGCGCAACCCGATCAAGATGCAGGTCGTGTCTGACCACTTCGCAGGCTCGGGTTTTGCCATCTTCGCCAAGCTGCTCGAACAGGACGGCACCGAAATCCGCGCTATTCCAGCGCCGACGGGTGGCAGCCGCAAATTCTGTGACCGCATGAACGCCTTTGCCCAAAAGGAGGGCCTGCCCGGCATGGGCTATATCTTCTGGCGCGAGAAAACCGCTGACTCGGTCGCGCAGGAACTGGGCATCAAGGTGAAAGAGGCACAGGCCAAACTGAAATCCGGCGAAGTCGAAGGCGGCATGGAAGCTGCCGGACCGCTGGCCAAGAACATCGGTCCCGAACGCACCGAAGCGATCCGCCAGCAACTGGGCCTTGGCATTGGCGATGCGGCGTTCTTCCTGGGGGGCAAGCCCAAGGCGTTTGAAGCCGTCGCAGGCCGTGCCCGCGCTGCCATCGGCGAAGAGCTGGGCCTGGTCGACAAAAACCGCTTTGCGTTCGCCTGGATCGTCGATTTCCCGATCTACGAACAGGACGAAGAAACCGGCGCAATCGACTTTGAACATAACCCGTTTTCAATGCCGCAGGGTGGCATGGAAGCACTGAACGGCAACCCGCTGGACGTGCTGGGCTATCAGTATGACCTGGCCTGCAACGGCTATGAACTGGTGTCCGGTGCGATCCGGAACCACAAGCCCGAAATCATGCTGAAGGCCTTTGAACTGGCCGGTTACGGCGAGGACGAAGTCAAGAACCGCTTTGGCGCGCTGTTCAACGCGTTCCACTATGGCGCGCCGCCACACGGGGGCTGTGCGGCAGGTATCGACCGCATCGTCATGCTGCTGGCCGATCAGCACAACATCCGCGAAGTCATCATGTTCCCGATGAACCAGCGTGCCGAAGATCTGATGATGTCGGCCCCCAGCGATCCGTCCAGCGATCAGATGATGGAGCTTGGCCTGCGCGTGATCCCGCAAGATCAATAACGCGCGTTTTTGTCGACAGAAGCACGAAGCCGCTGGTCCACCGGCGGCTTTTTGCTATGCGGGGAACAGATTTTGCGACGGAAACCGGCCCCGCATACGTATAAGACCATGACGCCGCCGCCGCACCGCGGTATCCTAATGCCGTTTACACAGTTGGTTCGATTTCATTAATCCGAGGGCATCCACATGAGTTTTTCTCCTGAGCTTGCTGACATCCGTTTCGGCTGCGGGCTTGCGCCCGATGTCTCCAGCCCAACCTCGCCCGAGGCCATGCTGAAACGATTGGCCGGGCCGGACCAGATGGCAACGCGGTATCCAGTTGAACAGTATTCTGTCTATTCAGACCGTTTGCGCCGCGCATTCGATTTCAGCATGAAACGGCGCAAGGCCAAAACCGTTTCGGAAAAAAGCGATTTTCAGCAACAGGTTATGGCGATCGCAAAGCAATCGCGGTTGGATCAGGCCGTTTGGTTCGGGCAGGTCCTGTCGCGGTGGCGGCATACTCCGGACGGGTTTCGCGAACGTCTGACTTTGTTTTGGAAAGATCATTTTACCGCGCTCGGCAAGACGGGTGTGATGCGTCAGGCAACCCAGCCCTATGTCGAAGAAGCGGTCCGCCCCCATATCACCGGATCCTTTGCCGACCTTTTGATCGCGGTCACGACGCATCCAGTGATGATACATTATCTAGACCAGAATGTATCTGCGGGTCCGAACAGCAGTGTCGTCCTGAATAAAAAGCGGCGCAATGCCGGCTTGAACGAAAACCTTGCGCGAGAAGTGTTAGAGTTGCACACGCTCGGTGTGGATGGCCCCTACACCCAAAACGATGTCAGATCCCTGGCGATGCTGTTTACCGGGCTGACGATTGAGCAGGGAAGTCAGTTCAAATTTGCACCTTGGTTGGCAGAACCTGGTTCCGAAACCGTGCTGGGCAAAAGCTATGGTGGGGATCCGGCCAAACTGGAACATGTTCACAGCGTTTTACGTGACCTGGCTGTGCATCCCTCTACCGCTGCGCACATTGCGCGAAAGCTGGCTGTACATTTTTCGACCGACACACCTGATCCGGATCTCGTGGCAGAGCTGACAGCCAGTTTCCTTGGGTCAGGTGGTGATTTGATGCAGCTGTACGAGATCTTGCTAACGCACCCCGCAGCCTGGTCACCGGAGCTTACCAACGTTAAACCACCTTTCGACTTTGTCGCCTCTTCCTGTCGCGCGCTGGCGATTGAGGGGGATCAGCTGTTCGAAAAAGAGCTCAGAAAATCCCGCTTCCGCCTGACCAACCCGCTTTCAGTCATGGGCCAACCCTGGTTGCAACCGCTCGGGCCAAATGGCTGGCCCGAAGAGGACGAGGCCTGGATTACACCCCAGGGCTTGTCCGCGCGGATCCGTTGGGCGATGTCGGTTCCGCGTTTGTTGGGCACCGACCTGCCAGATCCCGAAGCTTTTGTTCATACCGCTCTCGGCCCCTATGCCAGCCACGTGGTGCGCTTTGCCGCCGGGGCCGCCGAAACCCGTGCCGAGGCGATCGGCCTTGTTCTGTCCTCCCCCGCCTTTCAGCGTCGATAGGAGACTGAGATGACCAAAACCTTGTCCCGCCGCGCCTTTCTGGCCCGCAGTGCAATCATCGGGTGTTCGGCTGCGGCCAGTCCGCTTTTGACGCCGGTGACCTTTGCTTCTGCCCCTTGGGATACCCGCTTTGTGGTGATCATCCTGCGTGGTGGCATGGACGGGCTGGACGTGGTGCAGCCTTACGGCGACCCGAATTACGCCGGCCTGCGTAAATCGCTGAACGGCGGCCCCGGCTCGGGCGCTGTCGATCTCGATGGGTTCTATGCGCTGCATCCCAAGCTGAAACCGCTGATGCCCTTGTGGCGCGCGGGCGAACTTGGCTTTGTTCAGGCTGTATCGACCCCGTACCGCCACAAACGCAGCCATTTCGACGGGCAGGATCTGCTTGAGGCCGGAACGGCCGCGCTGGGCGATTCCCGCGATGGATGGCTGAACCGGATGCTGCAAAACCTGCCTGGCGTTGAACAAAAGACGGCCTATGCGCTGGGCGCAGGCGAGATGAAGGTGTTGCAGGGCTCGGCCCCGGTTGCCGACTGGTCCCCGGATGCCGACCTGCTGATGAGCCCGCAAGCTGTGCGTCTGGCCGGGCTGCTGATGCAGGACGACCCGCTGTTTCGCGATGCGCTGGACGAGGCGCTGATCCTGTCCGGGCAAGAGCCGCAGATGATTATGTCAGCGATGGAAGAAGACACCGGCATGATGGCCGGTGGCAGCATGCAGATGCAGGTGCCGCGCGGGACGGGTAACAAATCCTATCTCAAGATCGCCGAATTTGCCGCTGAACAACTGCGGGCCGAGGCACGAGTCGCTTCGTTCTCTCTGAACGGCTGGGATTCGCACAACAGGCAATCCAAGACCATCGGCGATGCGTTGGGCCGTCTGTCTGATACCATACTGGCGCTGAAATCGGGCGTTGGCGACCAGATTTGGGGAAAGACCGCCGTTGTCGCGATGACCGAATTTGGCCGCACCGTGCGTGAGAACGGTACTGGCGGCACGGATCACGGCACCGGTGGCGCGATGCTTCTGGCTGGTGGGGCGGTGCATGGTGGCAAGGTGCATGGCACATGGCCGGGCCTGTCCGAAGCCGATCTGTTCGAACGGCGTGACCTGATGCCAACCGGTGACGTGCGCGCGGCGGCGGGCTGGATCATGCATGGGTTGACCGGGATTGACCGCAGCCTGATCGAAGCCAACGTGTTCCCCGGTGTCGATCTGGGCCGCAACCCGGGTTTGTTGCTGTAGCAGAATGGCCAGTCAGGTCAGGCTGCGAACCAGGTTGCCCGACGTCCCGCGCTTGCGCCGGATCGACCGGGCTGCCCAGCGGGCCTGAACATACAAGGCAATGGTCAGCGCCAGAACTGCGATCACACAGGTTTCGATCATTTCAAATCGCCTCTCGTGCGTGGAGGCGCTGTTGCACCAACCCGGCGATGCGGGCGGTGTTTGACGTCACCGGGCGGCCCTCGGCCCGTGCATCCGCAAGATCTGTGGCCGCCTGTTCCAGGATGGTGTCCTGCGCACTCCGCGCGACCCCGCCCAGAAACTGCGCCACGTAATCCAGAACCTTGTCTTCGGTGTGCTCGGTCAGCACTTCGGCCACATGGGCCATGTCATCGCGATAGGCCAGCGGGTCGGGATAGATCTGTTCGTCCTGAACCACGCGCGGTCCCCCGGGCTGCCGGTCAGCGGGCAGCTGGGACAGGATCGCAGACTGGAACACAGCCACCGATGTCACGGGCTTGGGCAGAAAACCGTCCGCACCTGCGGCAATCGCAGCGCCTTCGGCAAAATCGTCACCGGAAGTTCCCAGGATCACGCTGACCCGCGGCGTGGTTTGCGCCAGTTCTTCGATCAGTTCGGCCCCTGATCCGTCCGGCAAACCCAGATCAATGACAATCACCGAAGGGCGATAGACCTGCAAATGCCGCCGCGCGGATCGCAGGCTGTCGGCTCGCCGGATCCGCGCACCGCTGCGCAGACACAAAAGTCGCATCGCGTCACAAGCATAGCGGCTGTCTTCAACCACAAGGATGGTCAGGCCCAAAAGCGGCCGGGTAGGGGTTGCCTGCCGGTGCGGGGCGGCAAATGGGTCCGAATCGTCCATGTCGGGTTTCCTTTCAGATTGTTGCACCAAGGCTAGAAGCCAGTGGCTAACAGTCGGTTAATTGACCTCTGGCGCGGTTTGGCGCACTTGTCCTTTCGCCGCATCAACTCCATAACCGCTGCAACATTTGCTCGATGCAGGAGAGTTGCCATGATCGGCCGTCTGAACCATGTCGCCATCGCCGTCCCGGATCTGGAAGCGGCGTCCGAACAGTACCGCTCGGCGCTGGGCGCCAAAGTGAACCCGCCACAGGACGAACCCGATCACGGTGTGACCGTGGTGTTCATCGAACTGCCCAACACCAAGATCGAACTGCTGTATCCGCTGGGCGAAAACAGCCCGATCAAGGGTTTCCTTGATAAAAACCCGTCCGGCGGCATCCACCATATCTGCTACGAGGTTGACGATATCATCGCCGCCCGTGATCACCTGCTGGAAACCGGGGCCCGCGTTCTGGGCACGGGCGAACCCAAGATCGGCGCGCATGGCAAGCCTGTGCTGTTCCTGCACCCCAAGGATTTCAACGGCACGCTAGTCGAGCTGGAACAGGTTTAAGGCGGGCCGATGTCAATCACCTCAGGCTTGGTACTTTATGCGGTCATCTGGTTCATGACCTTCTTAGTTGCTCTGCCGATCCGGTTGAGAACGCAGGGTGATGTGGGCGAGGTCGTGCCCGGCACCCATGCCAGTTCGCCCGAGCATCACTATCTCAAGAAAAAAGCGTGGATCACCACTGGCGTCGCGGCGGTGCTGTGGGCGATTATCGCGGGGATCATCATTTCGGGCGTGATCCCGATCAGTAGTTTCGACTGGACCGAAAGCCTGCCACCCATCCAGTAAGGGGCGCCTCAGCGCCCCTCGACGGCGTGATAGATATGCGTGAACGTGGCGGCCCCCAGAATTGGGATCATCAAGTTCAGCAGTGGCACCGACAGCGGGACCGCCATCAATGTGCCCGCCAGCCAGATTGTACCAGCATGTTGTGAGCGCAGTTCTTTGGCCCGCGCACGCCCCAGCCGGCGCATCGCGGCCAGCGTGAAATACTCCCGCCCCAGCAGAAACCCATTCAACGCCCAGAAGATGAACGGGGCAAGCGGCGTAAAGAACGCATACAGGATCAACGCCAGAACATTCGCGCCAATCAGCACGCCCAGGAAATTGATGGTATCGCGCAGGCTGTCCCAGAACGGCAGGCTGGGGACAGCGGGCAATTGCGGATAATGCTTGTCCTCAACCGCTTGGGCCACCTCATCCAGAAACATCGACGTGATCGCCGACGCAACTGGAACCATCAGGAAAACCGACAGCACCATCATGAACAAGAACGACGACACGCTCAGCAGATCGTCCAGCCAGGTGACTTCGCCCAGCACCGGCACAATTGCCTCTTCGCCCACCATAGTATTGATCAGCCACAAAAATCCGGCATAGCAGGCAATCAACAAGGCCAGCGTCAGTCCGATCCCCAAAAACAGCACCTTTCGGAACCGGGGATCACCCATCTGGCCCAGCGTCAGCAGGAAGGACCTTATGATCATGTGTCGATCCACGACGTGATCTGCGCCAGATCAGGGCGCGGGCGTTCGGGCGGAACGGTACCTTCGGTGGCGATGTGAATGAAACCAGCAATCCGCTCGTGATCTGCCAATCCCAGCCCGTCTGCACAAAACCCCCGGTCATGCGAGATCCAGCCAGACAGCCAGTTCGCGCCCCAACCCGCCGCCAGCGCCGCGTTCAACAGGGCAAGGCATACGCCTCCGGCGGCATAGGTTTGCTCAATTGCGGGAATTTTCTCGGACGGTTTCTGAACCTCGATCACCGCAACTGCCAGAATGCCCTTGTCGAACTGGTCACGGCCCTTGGCGATATCTTCAGGGCTTTTGCCAATCGCAGCACCACAGGTTTCTGCCAGATCGCCCAAACGTTTGAACGCAGCGCCTTCGATCACGATGAACCGCCAGGGCTCCAGCTTGCCATGATCAGGCGAGCGCGCAGCGGCCGTCAGCAAAGGTTCAAGATCCTGACGCGTGGGGCCGGGGCCCACCAGCGTCTTTGCCGGACGCGACCGGCGGGACAGCAGAAATTCAAGGGCGGCGGAGTTCGGCGCGGGCATATGTGAATCCTGTTTACATTTCCTGCCCCCTATCTCAGCACCCGGGGCCTGAGTTTCAAGGGCGAATTTGCTTTTACCCCTCGGGCAAAGCGTCAAAGATGTCAGCCTGATCCGCGATCACCTCGCGCAGGAAGGCATCGAACCGGGGTCCCGGCTGGCGGATCTTGAGCGGTTCGGCCATCGGATCAGGCGCGGTGATGGTGCTACCAGAAAGGGCTTCCAGCGTCGCGTGTCCACAGAATGGCACATAGACTTCAGAATACCCGCCCTCGTGCACCAGAACCAGTTTGCCGTCACACAACCGGCTGGCCGCGTCCTTGATCCGCAAGGTCATGTCACGAAACGTCTGGGCCGTGGCCAGCATCCGCGCCAGCGGATCAATGGCCGACGCATCAAACCCGCAGGCGACGATGATCATATCGGGTTGATACCGCTCCAACGCGGGCAGCACGATCTCGTCCAGCACGGCCAGATACGCCGTATGGCCGGCTCCGGCTGGCAGCGGGATGTTCATATTATACCCAAGGCCCGCGCCACGCCCGCGATCTTCGATAAATCCCGAATCCAGAGGGTAATTGCCTTCCTGATGGATCGAAATGCTCAGAACATCATCACGACCATAGTAAATCGCTTCGGTCCCGTTGCCGTGATGCACATCCCAATCCAGCACCGCAACACGCCCAAGGCCCTGATCGGTCTTCGCCGCTTCGATTGCGATGGCAATATTGGCCAACAGGCAGAAGCCATTGGGAAAATCGGGCAAGCAGTGATGCCCCGGCGGGCGGGACAACGCGTAGGCGTTCTCAAGCTCACCGGCGTGAACCGCGCGCACGGCCTCTTTTGCCAGACCGGCCGACAAGGCCGCAATCTCATACCCACCGGCACCAAACGGCGTGCGCCGCCCTAATTCACCCCCGCCTGTGTCGGACAGCCGCTTGAATTCATCCAGATAGGTTTCGGGATGCACGCGCAGCAGATCTTCGCGGGTGGCCATATCTGCACTGCGCATATCCAAATCACGGGTCAGCCCGGTCACCTCCATCAAGGTTCGCAACCGCCGCTTGGTTTCCGGGCTTTCCGGCAATCCGCCCGCCGCCAAGGGTTGAACAAGGCCTCCAACCGGCAAGGTGAACGCATAGTTCCCGCCGCTGTGCCAGAAACATTTTTCATCCCAGAAAAAGCCCGTTGCCATGATCCGTCTCCCATCGTCGCTGCGCGGCGACTATCCGCGCCTGAACTGAAATTGTCTATGGCAACCTGCAGCCCTTAAGCGGCAGTCTGGCGGCATGGCGAAACCCAAACTCCGAGACCTTCCTGACCTGAGCGATCTTGCTGTGCCCGGCACTGAAATCGCGGTGCGCGTGACCCCAAAAGCATCACGCGACAGTCTGATCCGCGACGGTGATACCTTGCGCATCATGGTCACCACGCCGCCGGAAAACGGCAAGGCCAACGCCGCCGTGCAAAAGCTGCTGGCGGCGGCGATGGGAATTGCCGCATCGCGGCTCACCCTGCTACGCGGTCAGACGTCGCGCGAAAAAACGTTCATTTTCAGGGGTTAGTCGCCCGCAACTGTCTCTCGCAGCTGATACACGCCTTCGGGCAGATCCAAAGCCGCCGCCAGATCGCGGAGCATTTCGGGCGACAGTGTGATCTTGTGAACCTGATCTGTCCGCGGGTCGAACTGTTCAATCGTCACGCATTCAGCGAACGAATTGATCGTAATGTCCTCCTGCAGGGGGGCTTCGCCTTCGTCAACCAGTGTGATGACGGTCGAGTCAAATTCATGTTCGATGCTAAACATGAGGTCAGACTGCCGTCGGCATGACCGCTTTGCAAGCGGCATTCCGCAGCAATGCCATTCAGGGCTGGCGACCAGCGCCGCATATGCTAAATTGCGGTGCGATCCGGGAAAAACGAGGCAAGACAACATGCGCTGGACCCTGTTGGTGGCGACTTTGGCGCTTGCCGCGTGCGACGTATCTACAACGACCACTCAGACACCTGTCAGCGCGCCCTCGCAAAGCAACTCCTCCGTTTCGATGAATCGCACCAGCTTTACCAACGTCGTCGCCAGGGTCGAACCTGTGGCCGAGCGTGAATGTCGCAGCCGTTTGCCCGGCGCGAATTGCGATTTCCTGATCCGGATTGATGGCGACCGTCGCGCCGCGCCCAACGCCTATCAAAGCGAAGACGAATCCGGTCGGCCGGTGATCACCTTCACCGAATCGATGATCTCAAGCACCCGCAATCCGGATGAACTGGCCTTTGTCCTTGGCCATGAAGCCGCGCACCACATTCGGGGTCATCTGGCCCGGCAGGCTGAAAACGCCGCAGCCGGTGCGATCATTTTTGCCGGACTCGCGGCGATGACCGGCGGCAGTGCTGCAGACGTTCAGGCCGCGCAGCAGTTGGGCGAGGCGGTTGGCGCGCGCAGTTATTCCAAGGAATTTGAGCTTGAAGCCGATCAGCTTGGCACAATCATCACGGCAACTGCAGGCTATAACCCCATTGCAGGATCACAGTATTTCGCCCGTATCCCTGACCCCGGAGATCGCTTTCTGGGCACGCATCCCCCCAACGCCGAGCGTTTGGAAATCGTTCAGCGCACCGCGGCGCAAATGGGCCTGCGCCAGTGACCCCACCCGCCCTCACGCGGTTGGGGGTGATCCTGACCGACCGGGGCTCGCGGTATGCAGTCAGCGGGGCTCATGTCACCAGTCGGGCTGAAATCGACGCGGTTCTGGCCGATCTCAAATCCGACCGCGCCTATGCCAAAGCCACGCACAACACCTGGGCTGCGCGTCTCCCAACCGGTGCTCTTAAGGCCGATGACGGTGAAAGCGGCGCGGGTATGGTCATCCTGCGGATGCTGGAACGCGCTGGAATGGACGATCACGTGATCATCGTAACCCGCTGGTATGGCGGCAAGAAACTGGGCGGCGACCGATTTCGCCGGGTTCAGGACGCGGTCCGCGCCTATCTGGATCAGACCGGCCCGGGCGTTGGTTGACCTGCATCAAAGGCCGCCGGGCTGTCCTGAGGTACCCTGACGCCAGTTGGCAATCTCAGAGGGCCCAAGATGCAAAGTCAGGAAAAACTGAAACACCATGCTGATCTGGTGGACCGAATGGCCACAGCCATCGGCGTGGATCTTGAAGACCTGCTGTTTCGCGGACAGATGTCGCCGTCGGACGTACCAGACGCCGTTCTGCGCTGCGCCGCTTGCTCGGATCCGGTCCATTGCAATGCTTGGATGAACCGGCGCGACACCTTGGCCGACGCAACGCCCGGGTATTGCCGGAACGCAGATCTGATGGCGACCTTGCGTGAAAAAACCTCCGTAAGAGGCTGAGATGATGAAGGTTCTCGGCAAACTGATGACCCATTTTCGGCAAGTTGGCCGGATGGCCAAGGCAACCGATACAGACCTCGTCGGCGCAGCGCGGGCCGGGGACCTTGCGCAAGAAGACTGGGCGGACATGGTCCAGACCTGTCGGCGGTGCCAATGGGCCGGACGATGCGACGGCTGGCTGGAAACACACGACCACGCAGACCACGCGCCGGGCACATGCCTGAACCGGGAACGGTTCGATTTACTTAAGGCCAAAGCAGCGGCACGCGATAACAAGGGGGGATGATATGGACGGACAGGAACAGGGCGAATTCCAGCGGCATTTCTGGCTGACCCGGTCGGTCGCCCGTGTCATGGGGATCAACTTCACTGAAGCGATGGCTGAAGGGCAACTGACCGATGGCGAATTCACCGATCTGGTCAGTAACTGTCGGGCATCCGGCTGCTCGGGCTTTTGCGAAATCTGGCTTTCGGCCCAGACCGACACGCCTGACGCAGCGCCGGTTCACTGCCCGAATGCAAGCGCGCTCAATCGGTTGCAACGACTATACCGCCCGGCATAGTCATCGACCCCGGTTCGGGTGCAAATATTGAGTATTGTAAACTTCAGGCGAGTAAATTGGGGGGATTTCGCGAAAATTATCGCAAAAGGTGCCCCCAAAGATCATACTCTCCGGCTTCGTCGACTTTTACAGTCACCAGATCGCCGGGTTTCAGATCTTCAAACCCTTCGTCAATGAACAGGTTCCCGTCGATCTCGGGCGCGTCTGCCATGGTGCGGCACGTTGCGGCCTCATCATCGACCTCATCCACCAGAACCTGCAGGGTTTGCCCAACCTTCGCCGCCAGCTTGGCTTCAGAAATCGCCTGCGCTTTCTCCATAAAGCGGTCCCACCGGTCCTGCTTGATGTCCTCGGCCACATGATCCGGCAGGTCGTTTGACCGCGCACCAGCGACGTTCTCGTACTTGAAGCACCCGACCCGATCCAGTTGCGCCTCGTCCACCCAATCCAGCAAGGTCTGAAATTCGCTTTCAGTTTCGCCGGGATAGCCAACGATAAAGGTCGACCGCAGCGTGATGTCCGGGCAGGTGGCCCGCCATGCGGCGATTTCGTCCAGCGTTCTTGCCGCCGCTGCCGGCCGTGCCATCCGACGCAGTGTGTCAGGATGAGCATGCTGAAAGGGGATGTCCAGATATGGCAAAACGCCGTTGTCCGCGTCTGCCATCAACGGGATCAACTCACGCACATGCGGATAGGGATAGACATAATGCAGCCGAACCCAAGCCCCCAACTGCCCCAGTTCCCGGCTCAGATCGGTGATATGGCTGCGCACCTCTCCCTGTTTCCAGGGGTTCAGATCATACTTGCGATCCAGCCCATAGGCGCTGGTATCCTGCGAGATGACCAACAGTTCCTTCACCCCCGCATCAACCAGCTTTTCCGCCTCGCGCAGCACCGCATGGGCCGGACGCGAGGCCAGTTTCCCGCGCATATCGGGGATGATGCAGAACTTGCACTTGTGGTTGCAACCCTCGGAAATCTTTAGATAACTGAAATGCCTCGGGGTCAGGCTCACGCTGCTGGTCGGCAACAAATCGACAAACGGATCGGGGTCCGGGGGGACCGCACTGTGCACCGCGTCCAGAACCTGTTCATACTGATGAGGGCCAGTCACGGCCAGAATACGTGGATGATGCTCGCGGATGTAATCCGGTTCAGCCCCCAGACACCCGGTCACGATGACCTTACCGTTCTCGGTCAACGCCTCGCCGATCGCATCCAGCGATTCCGCCTTGGCACTGTCCAGAAATCCACAAGTGTTGACGATCACCGCATCTGCCCCCGAATACTCCGGAGAAATGCCATACCCTTCTGCCCGCAACCGGGTCAGGATCCGTTCACTGTCGACCAATGCTTTGGGACAGCCCAGCGACACCATGCCGATGGTTGGCTGGCCGTGTCGTGGGGTTTCTCCCAAGCGCGGTTTCGGGGCAAGGTCGGGGCGAAGATCTGGCGGATTACTGGTCATGACCTCGCCTATACGCCGCAAAGGAATAGGGGGCAATCTCCCCTGTTTCCTCTTGCGTCAAATATCCCGGGGGGTGCGGGGGGCAGAGCCCCCCGCCTTGATCGGATCGTGCGAACGATCCGATCCTATATCAAACTGACAGATCGTGACGGACGCGACATCCGCCTCAGATGGTCTGATCGTAGTCGCCCACGCCCGGCTCGGTCCGGATCACTGTGTTGATCTCATCAAAGATCGCCCGCATCTCGGCTTCACTGTCCGAGCTTTCGCAAACCACCACCAGGTTCGGCGTGTTTGATGATGCGCGCACCAAGCCCCATGACCCGTTGTCCAGGATCACCCGCGCGCCGTTCACGGTCACGATTTCTTTGATCGCCCGCCCGGCCAAGGGCTCACCGGCTTCGAACTTCGCCACCAGTTTTTCAACCAACCGCTCCAGTATGCCGTACTTCTCAGTGTCAGATGCATAAGGCGACATGCTTGGCGTCGACCAGGTTTTGGGCAGCGCCTTGCGCAGGTCGGACATTTTCATGTCCGGGTTGCGGTCCATCAGCTTGCAGATCTCGACCGCCACACGCATCCCGTCGTCATACCCACGGCCCAAAGGCCCGGCCATGAAATAGTGACCCGATTTCTCGAACCCCGCCAGCGCACCCAACGCGTGTACACGACGTTTCATGTGGCTGTGGCCGGTCTTCCAATAGTCGGCCTTGACACCATTGGCGATCAGTTCCGGGTCCGAGGCGAACAACCCGGTTGATTTCACGTCCGCCACAAAGGTCGCGCCCGGATAGATTTTCGATAGATCCCGCGCCATGATCACGCCGACCTTATCGGCAAAAATCTCTTCGCCTTCGTCATCGACCACGCCGCACCGGTCGCCGTCGCCGTCAAACCCCAATGCAAAGTCCGCGCCCGACGCTTTCACCGAGTCCGACATGTCGTGCAGCATTTCCATGGCTTCGGGGTTCGGGTTGTAATGCGGAAAGGTATAGTCCAACTCGTTATGCGACGGCACGCATTCCACCCCAAGACGCTCGAACAGGGCGGGGCCAAACGCACTGGCTGTCCCGTTTCCGGTGGCACAGACCACCTTCAGCTTGCGACTCATCCGGAAATCGCCAACCAGATCATCCAGATAGGCCTCGAAAACGCCATCGACGGTTTCATACCCACCGCCGTCACGCGCAACGCCCTGACCGTTCAACACGATGTCGCGCAGTTCGGACATTTCGTCCGGGCCATGGGTCAGTGGCATCTCGAACCCCATCTTGACCCCGGTCCAGCCATTCGGATTATGCGAGGCCGTGACCATCGCCACCCCCGGCACACCCAGATGGAAAGAGCTGAAATAGGCCATCGGTGTGATGCAGGGGCCGATATCCTTGACGCGAATGCCGGCCTGCATCAGCCCGATCACCAGCGCGTTCTTGATGGCCACCGAATAGTCGCGATAGTCGTTGCCGACCGCGATCACCGGCTCGACCCCGCGTTTGTACATCTGGGTGCCCAGACCCAGACCCAGCGCGGTCATACCGGGCAGATTGATCTCGTCGGGGTACTTCCAGCGCGCGTCATACTCTCGAAACCCGGTGGGTTTGATCATCGGGTCGCGCAAAAATTCCCAGGTGTTCGGGGTCACCGTGGCAGCAGGTTTCATCATGTAAAATCTCGTGGTCTTTGGGGTCAGATCTGAATCGGGTTGGCCTTGGCCAGGGCATCAAACTGCATCAATGTCTCAATCAGCGCCGCCATCTGATCCAGGTAGATCATATTTGGCCCGTCGCAGGGGGCATTGTCAGGGTCCTCGTGGGTTTCCATGAACACCGCGCCAACGCCAACAGCCACGGCCGCACGCGCCATGACCGGCGCAAATTCACGTTGACCGCCCGACGACCCACCTTGACCACCCGGTTGTTGCACCGAGTGGGTTGCATCCATGACCACCGGATACCCGCTTTGCGCCATTTGCGGCAAAGACCGCATATCTACAACCAGCGTGTTGTACCCGAACGAGGTTCCGCGTTCTGTCAGCAGGATCCGCTCGTTACCGGTGCTTTCGATCTTGGCAACGATATTGGGCATCTCCCATGGGGCCAAAAACTGGCCCTTTTTCACATTGATCGCGGCGCCTGTTCGTCCAGCTGCCAGTAACATATCTGTCTGGCGGCACAAAAACGCCGGGATCTGCAGAATATCGACCGCCTCGGCGGCGATGGCACATTGCGCTTCGGTGTGCACGTCGGTCAGCACTGGAACGTCCATCGTCTTGCGCAGATCGCTCAACACGTTCAGCCCACCATCAATGCCCATGCCGCGTTTACCGGCCAGCGATGTTCGGTTGGCCTTGTCATAAGACGCCTTGAACACGTATTGCGCACCGGCCTTTTCGCACACCTCTTTCATGTGGCCCGCGATCATCTGGGCGTGGTCTGCGCTTTCCAGCTGACAGGGGCCGGCGATCACGGTGAGCGGGCGGTCATTGCCGATCGTCAGATCAGCGACTTGGACATGTTTCATGGGGACCTTACGATGTTACCTGTTCTCTCAGGATCGACGCAGTAAGCGAGATCATGAGGTAGATACCGGAAAACACCAGAAATGCCAAAACGGTATTCTCGAACTTGCGCGGATAGCTGGGATCCTGGCTTGCCACGGGTTCGACCGACGTCGTCAGATACCGAACCTGCCGGTTGGCTTCCATCCGGGTCTGTTCAACCTGTTGCAACGCCGATTGCAGCATCATGTCACGCGTTGCCAGATCGGCCTGCGCCATCTGGATCCGCACGGTCAGCTGTGCGAGCGAATTTTCGCCCTTTGACGCATCGATCATTTTCTCGTTCAGCTTTGTCAGCAGGGCTTCGAACCGCTCAATGTCCCCCTCGGCGCCTGCAACCTTGGCCTTGTTCGGGCGCTGGTTGTCCATCAGGGCGGCCAGTTCCAACTGCTTTTCCTGCAATTGTATTTCGATGTTGTTGATCTGCGACCGCAGGGTGGTGATCACGCCTTCGGGGTCCAGAATCGCACCCTGTTGCTGCAGCTCGACCAAAGCGGTCTGGGCATTGCGGCGTTCACCCTGAGCCATGTCAAACCCTTCCAGCGCGTCTTTCATCTGGTCGGTGCGTTTCTGTTCGCTCAGGTGGTTCACCCTGTCTTCGGCGTAAGAGATCAGGCTGTTGGAAAAATCGGCGCTGACTTGCGGGTCGGCGGCGATCACTTCCATGCGGATCACCCCTTCGGTCGGGTCGTACCCCAGCTTCACGTTTTTCGAATAGGTCTTGTATGCCTCTTCATTCGACGGATCCGGTCCAAGCCGTTGAATCGGGTCGATCCAGTCTTGTGTGAAATGCGCCTTGAACCCTTCATCTGCGTCCAGACGCAGCATGGCGTCTTTCGAGGCCAGATAGGATTGCACAGCGATCGAATCCTGACTGGTCGCAAACTGTGTGCCGCTCAGCAGACCGCCCAGACCCTGACCACCGGCATTGTCGGCCTTCAGGATCAGGAATTCGGACTTGGTCGAATACATCGGCGTGGCAACGGTATAGAAATACCAGCCGACAATAATTGTCGGGATCAGCACGAAAAACGCCAGTCGCGTTGCCAGCAGGGCCAGCTTGCGGCGACGGCGGCGCATGATATCGCGCTGGATGTCACCGATTTCGCGTTCGCGTCGCTGGGTCGGGCTGACGTCAGTCGAGGGCAGGGTCTGCTGGCCCGTGGGTATCGTCTGAGGCAGCTGTACCTTGCCAGAACCAGATGCGGTCGCGGGCAGGCTTGCAAACGCATCCGGGGCGCCTTCATAGGGCTCGGCCCCGCCTGACGGCACCACCAGCTCCAACATGTTGGATTTCTGGAACGGATCGACCCCCTGGTCGCGCAACAGGCGCACGGCATCAAAATCCGAAGTGGCGGGCAGTTTGTACTTTTGCGCCAACCGGCGGGCCATACGCAACTGGCGTCCGGTCAAACCCTCGCGCCGGATCGCATCGATCTGCGCATCAACGCCAAGGGGCTGCGGCGGCGCTGCAGGTTCGGGCGCGGGTTGTGCAGGCTGGGCGGGCTGTGCGGATTGGGTTGGCCGGGGCGCAGCGGAAGGCTGGGCCTGAGCGGCAGCCTGGGGGGATTGGGCAGGCGGGGGCGGCGCAGAAGGGCGCACTGGCGCGCCTTCAGGCTGCGGCGCGGCAGATGACACAACGCGCGGCTGCGCGGATCCTGCTGCCGCCGATGCGGGGGCCGCACCAGATTGCGCCATCGCCGGATCGCCCGTTGCAGGGCTGCGGCGGATGCGGAATTTCTTAGCCTTGGGTTTCGTAGTCATACAGCTGCTTCGCTTCTTCCAAGGTGTCAAACATAGTCAGTTGCCCATTGTGCAGCACAGCGGCTGACCGGGCATATTTTTTCAACGTCGCCGCCTGATGTGACACAATGACGATGGTGGTCGTGGCCAGACGTTCCTGAAGGATCGACCCGGCCTTGCGGTTGAATTCAACATCGGTGGTGCCGGGCATACCTTCATCGATCAGGTACATATCAAAGTCCAGCGCCAGCATCAGCGCAAACGAAAACCGCGCCCGCATCCCTGATGAATAGGTGCCCAGTGGCTGATCGAAATACTCACCCAGATTACACAGCCAGCGGCAGAAGGATTCGACGTAATCGGGGTCCATGCCATAGATCTTGGCAATATAGCGGCAGTTTTCCATGGCCGAGACCCGGGTGACCACGCCGCCCATGAACCCCAGCGGAAACGAGATTTTGCAGTCGCGGCGAATATCGCCCTCATCGGGTTTTTCCAGCCCGGCCATCATGTTGATCAAAGTTGTCTTGCCGGTTCCGTTCGGGGCCAGAATGCCCAGCGACCGGCCCAGATCGACACGAAACGACACGCGATCCAGGATCACCTTTCGCTGCGTTCCGGTCCAGAAGGACTTGCTGACATTACTGAACTCAAGCATCTTTTACTCCGGTACGAGCGCGCCGCACCTTGATCACCACGATTCTCTGGTCTGACATATATTCTGCCTGCCCCTCCTTAACAGAGGTGTTACATCGGTCTAACAGTGGATTTAGGCCATATTATGTCGTGGCGCGAAACAAAACTCCATCGCTTTCCGGTCAGGTAACCCTTGCATGACATGGCTTTGATGCCCGCGCGAGGGGAAAAAGTCAGGTTTGGCTGTTCCTGATCCGGAAACGATCCCGTCAGGGCGATTGAGGCGAAGCCCGCATTCAGATACAGCCGTCTCCCGACATGACGCACAAAAACCCATCTCCCGCGACGGGCAGTACGGCTGATGCCCTGACCGCGCAGATCCGCGCCTGCCGGATCTGCGCTGACCGCTTTGCCGCCACTGCAACAGGCCACCAGCCGCGTCCGGTGGTGTGGTTTCGCCCAGGTGCGCGCATCCTGATCGCAGGGCAAGCGCCCGGGGCGCGGGTGCATGCCTCGGGCCGTCCGTTCACCGACCCGTCCGGCGATCGGCTGCGCGACTGGCTGGGGATGGATGAAACCACGTTTTATGATCGTGACAAAGTCGCCGTGATCCCGATGGCGTTCTGCTTTCCCGGTTACGATGCCCGCAAGGCCGATCTGCCGCCACCACCAATCTGCGCCGAGACCTGGCACCAACAGGTGATGGCAGCACTTGGCGATGTGCAACTGACGGTTCTGGTCGGCAGCCACGCCCACCGCTGGCACATGGGCACCAAAGCCCCCGTCACCCAAACCGTGGCCAACTGGCGGGATCATGCGCCGCAGGTCTTCCCCTTGCCTCATCCGTCGTGGCGCAATACCGCTTGGCTCAAGAAAAACCCGTGGTTTGCCGCCGATCTGCTACCGGTGCTGCGCAACAGGGTGCAGGAGATACTGACATGAGTGACCAAACCCCGCTCGACCACGCCCACGCGGCGATGGAGACTGCCACCGAAGACGACGCCGCCCGGCTGAAATTCTTTGAACGGCTCGCGGACTCTGAACTGTTCCTGCTGTTGACCGAAGAGGCGCGCGACGAAAACATCTCGCCCGAGATGTTCGAAGTTGCAGATGGCCGCTTCGTGCTGGTGTTTGACCGCGAAGACCGGCTGACCGCTTTCACGGGTCAGCCTTCCCCCTATGCCGCGCTTTCGGGTCGCGTTCTGGCGCAAATGCTGGCCGGGCAAGGCGTCGGGCTGGGCGTGAACCTTGAGGTCGCGCCGTCTTCGATCCTGATCCCCGCCGAGGCCATCGCATGGCTGCATGACACGCTTGGCAACGCCCCGGACGAGGTCGAAGCCCGCGTGGACGAGGTCCTGCCTCCTGCCGGGCTGCCCGAGGTGCTGATCACCGCGCTGGATCAGAAACTTGCAACTGCCACCGGTCTGGCGGCCTCGGCCTATCTGGTGGGGGTGACCTATGACGATGGGGGCAGGGGCCACATGCTGGCTTTTGTCGATGCCATCGATGGCGCCCAAGCCGCGCTGGCCAAAGCCGCGTCCGAGGCATTGACGTTCTCAGGCATCGAAGCCGGGGCCATGGATGTGGCGTTCTTCTCGGCGTCCGACCCGGTCGCCGCGAAACTAGCCGTGGCTGGCCTGCGGTTCGACCTGCCCCAACCCAGCGCACCTCAGATCGATCTGCACACGGCCCCCGGCAGTAACCCGGATAAACCACCCATCCTGCGCTAAAGTCCGACCACAAAAAAACGCCCGCCCAAACCGGGCGGACGTTCACAGCCTAATAGAACCCGAAATCTAAGATTCGGCTTCAGGCTCCAGCTTGTCCTGTGTCCGGGTGTCGAAATCCGACGCATCGTGACGTTCGCGCAGCTGCGTGTGCAATTCGCCAAAGGCGCGGTTTACCATACGGCCGCGGCTGACCGCAGGCCGGGCGTCAATCTCTTTGGCCCAGCGTTGCACGTTCTCATAGCTTTCCACGTCCAGGAACTCGGCGGCACTGTACAAGCGACCCAGCACCAACTGGCCATACCATGCCCAGATCGCCATATCGGCAATGGTGTAATCCGCACCGGTCATGAACTGGTTGTCCGCAAGCTGCCGGTCCAGAACATCCAGCTGGCGTTTGGTCTCCATCGCAAAGCGGTTGATCGGGTATTCCCACTTTTCCGGCGCGTACGCATAGAAATGACCAAACCCACCGCCCAGATACGGCGCGCTGCCCATCTGCCAGAACAGCCAGCTCATCATCTCAGGGCGCAGCGCGGGGTCGGACGGCAGGAATTCACCGAACTTTTCGGCCAGATGCAGCAGGATCGCTCCGGATTCAAACACCCGAACAGGCGTGTCGCCCGACCGGTCCATCAGCGCCGGGATCTTTGAGTTCGGGTTGATGTCGACAAAATCGCTGCCGAACTGTTCGCCTTCACCGATGTTGATCAGCCAGGCATCGTATTCCGCGTCCTTGATGCCCTTTTCCAGAAGCTCTTCCAGCATCACGGTGACCTTCACGCCATTTGGCGTCGCCAGCGAATACAACTGGAACGGATGCTTGCCTACGGAAAGCTCTTTGTCGTGGGTTGCTCCGGCAATGGGGCGGTTGATGCTGGCAAACCGCCCGCCGCTTTCGCTGTCCCAGGTCCAGACGTTCGGGGGAGTGTACGTGTCGGGTTTCGTCATGTTCGCGCTTTCCGATAGAGCGTGGCCAAATCAGGCCCGCAGGATTGTATACCAGACCGAGTTAACCAGAGCCTGCGAAGATTCCAACCGCTCTTATGTGCGCTGATCCACAGGCCCCTTGCTGCTGAAACATTTACCCCCCAAATCATCACGTGTTCTCCGCCCACCTCACAGAGCCGCGAGGCCCCCTTCGCAGCCCGCCACTTTCGCATATTCTCTGCCCAGACCCGGCACGATGCCGGACCTCAAGCCCCGAATGGAGAATTTCGATGAAACGCTTTGCACTTGCGCTGGTCACGGCAGCAACCCTCGGCCTGCCAGCCTTTGCCGGAGAACAATTTGTAGACGGCACCAGCTATGCCGTTTCGGGCTATGACGTGGTTGCCTATCGCAGCCTTGACCAAAGCGCTGTTGGAACGGCCCAACCCGCCGCTGTCCCGGGAAACGCCGACTTCACGGCCGACTATAACGGCGCAACCTTTGCCTTTTCGAGCGCAGCCAACCGCGACGCGTTTGTTGAAAAACCCGAATACTATGCCCCGCAATACGATGGTCACTGCGCCTATGGCGTCAGCAAGGGCGGCAAGGTGCCAGGCAACCCGAACCTGTGGCGCATCGTCGATGACAAACTGTACCTGAACATCACCAAGAACGTCGTTGGTTTTTGGGAAGAAGACATTCCCGGAAACATCAATCTGGCCGAAGGCAACTGGCCAGCCATCGATCCAAAACCGGCCTCATCCAACCCGATCCCCAACTTCACGTCGTCGGCCCCAACCGGCAACTGAGCACGTTGACGGGATCAGCCCTTTCCGTGAGGATGCTGTAAGACGCATGCGATCGGGAAGGGCAATTTCATGAAACATGACACAATCTCTCTCAGCGGCGATTTTGATGACGCGCTGATCACCGTGACCGAGGCTCTGGCGGCAGAAGGGTTCGGTGTGATCACCCGGGTTGATATGGATCTGACGTTCAAGGCCAAGCTGGACGTTGAATTCCCGCGCTATGTGATCCTTGGCGCATGCAATCCGCAACTCGCCCATACGGCTGTCTCCGCCGTACCCGAAATCGGGCTGCTGCTGCCTTGCAACGTGACCGTTTCGCAAGAAGGGGATGGCATTCTTGTCCGCATCCCTGATGCAAAAGACATGCTTGGCGGGGCCGGATTGTCCGATGCGCCGGAACTGGCAGATCTGGCGCAAGACGCAGGGGCCAGACTGGAGCGGGTCGTGTCCGCCCTAAAGGCACAGGCCTAAAAAAAAGCGCCCGGCACATCGGCCGGGCGCTGATTGCATTGTTACGCAAGCACCGTATCAGGCCGCTTTGGAAAGTCCCAACCGGGCGCGGATCGCGCTGGGCAGTTGCCGGGCGCTCATCGCGCGGGGCAGGGGCAGTTCTTCCATTTCGGCCTCTTCACCATACAAGGCTTCGTATTCGGCAAAGTTGGCGAACATCCGGCGTGATACATTGTCGATGAACGTCTCGGCAGGCGCACCATTGGCCAGGATGATCTCATGTGCCTCGGTTTCGACATGGTAGACCTTGAACCGCTGTCCCATCTCGTCCAGCGGAACGCGATAGATCGACGATCCGTTGACCAGCGCGCTGGCCTGACACAAGACTCCGTCCACCAGCATCGCGTGATCTGCCGTGACCGTCAGGTCGCGATACGGCACACCTTCGCCCAGCGATCCGGCGGCAAACCGCACCGGCATCAGGCGTTCCGCAGGCTGGAACGAGGCCAGAACGTTCTTTGTCCCGATCCATTTCACAGCGATTTCTGCGCCATTCTGGTCCAGGATCATGTCGCCGATTTTCAGATCTTCAACGGCGACCTCTCCATCCGCTGTGGCAATACCCGTGCCGTCCATGAAGCAGGCGGTAAAGGCCGAAGTGTCTGGGGCAGGCATGGTTGCCGGCGCGGCGGCGTGGTCAGTTGCATCGTCGAACAGCACAACCCAAGCGCCGGTCAGGGTCACCTCAACAACCGGATAATCGGTGCCATTGACCTCGATCGTGCCCTGATAGGTTGCCCCGTTGCTAAAAAAGATGCCCGAGCCACTGGTGTCGGTCAAAGCCTCACCCACGGTCCAGTTGTCATCTCCGCTGTCGGTGATGGTCCCGCTGTCCCAGTTCCCGCCGATATTCGAGCTTCCGATGCCCCCGCCGTTATAATAGGAACTGAATGGTGCCACATATGCTGGCATGATAAAACCTCCTGTTTAAACGGCAAATGACCCGGACATCGATCCGTGTCACACCGTGAATTTTCCAATTGCGTGTACCAAGATTGGTAATTTTGAGCTAACGCTAAGGCGTTTGCGGAAACCAGTCCAGACTTTATTCCCCGTGGTTGCAAAAAACTCATCGCGGCGGGTGGTTTCGATTTGAACCCAAGTGCTTGTTCCCAAACGAAAGCCCGCAGATATTTCAGTTTTCAGATGTAAAGGACTTGACCCGATTGCTGCGGCCATGTCGTATCTCACACAACCAATGCGTGAGGTAAGAGACGTCCAATGGCAATTGACATGATCAAGGCGACGCACGAAACCTTTGCGCCATATGTATCGCAGGACTTTAACGTTCAGTCCGAAGCAGGCGACATCACTTTCCGACTGGACAATGTAAAGATCTTCCACGGCTCCACTGTGCGCGACAACACGCTTGAAATCGACGGTGTGTTCTATCCCCCGCGCAAGGCCTTTGCGCTGACATGGGAAGGCCCGCGCGATCCTCAGCTAGGGCCCGGCACCTACGTGATCGAAAACGATCAGACCGGCCCCATGACGCTGTATGTGTCTCCCTTTCGGCGCGACCACGATTGCATGCTCTATGAAAGCGTCTTTAACTGACGCCATCACCGTTCAGATCTCGCGCGGTCCCGTCGCAGGTTGCCATTCCATCGCAAAATGATGCGCCTCTTCGCCGGTGGCCTGAAACCCGTGCCGCAGGTACAGGTTGATCGCCGGACTGGTCTTTTCCACGTGCAGGCGCACCGGCACCTTGCCGCCATGCGCCTCGTTCATCAGGCTGCGCAGAATATCCGTGCCAATCCCCCGCCCACGCCATTCGGGCGTCACGGTGAATTCGATGATCCGCAAACAGTCGTCCTGCCGGTCCAGGTACAGCCGCCCGATGTCGACACCATCCATCTGGATGATCCGCCGGAACGCAGTGGGGAACGCCCGTTCATAATGCAGGTCCTGTAACTTGAACTGGCCTTCCAGAAAATGCGCCTTGTCCCCGTCTGTCCAGGTCGTGTGTTCGAACTCCCATTCCCGGGTCGAAGCAAACAGATCGAACAGAAAATCCTTGTCCGTGTCCTGAATGATCCGAAATCCGATCTGTCCGCGTTTGGGCATCATATCCGTCATTATCCTTTCGGGTGTACACAGGTAAGGCCCGCCCCGAAGATCGAGGCAGGCCTTGTTTTCAAAAGGTTACCCGTTCAGGTCAGGGTAATTTCCAGCACGTCGTCGCCATTCCGCTTGCGCACTGGTCCCAGAAACAGGTCCGCCGACCCCAGCACCGGGTGCCTGACCCGACGGGTCTGATGCCCGCCTGCCACGATGGGGGCCTTGTCCGGGCTGTCAAATACGGCAATCACACCTTCGCTGCGGGGCAGGGACGCAGGCGCATCCGACCCGAAGGGCACCGGCTCGACCGCGACAAGGCGCAGCACGGCTGCGCTGCCATCCTCTGACGCAACCTTGAACCTGTCGCCGACAAATCGTTCCAGATCAGCGGCCGTCGCGTTGTTCCAATAGACCCGGCCTGCCGACTTTGCGGACTGTCCCTTGGTGCACGCCACAGCCGGAGCAGCCACTGTCGCCGCAGCCACCGCAACCGCCTGACCCGTCAGATAAGTCCGTCTGTTCATCTTGATCTCAGATGTCATGATAGTCTCCTTTGCGGCCACACGATCAGCTGCGCGATGGGAAAATCCCGACAAGCGCAACCTCATAGTTCAGCACAAGGAAAGGCTGCATGAGGTTGAAAGAGATATTGCCGCCCACATTGTTGCTTCTGATGGCGTTGCTCGACAGTTGCACATCTGCATTGGTATCGACCGCCGCATAGATCTGCGTCAATCCAAGCATGTTTCCTGTGGGATTGGACTCGGTCCCAGGATTCAGCTCGGCGTGCAGCGCTGGTGCGTGATTATGTGCCGGCATCTCGGGCGTCACCATGGTATGATACTCGGCACCGCCACGCTCGCCCATCGAGCGCGGAGTCAGCCCGGGCCCAGCGCCGCGGCCAATTGGGGTGCGACCGCGCAGATCGGGCAAACCGAATGTGGTGCGCCCGTCACCGCCATACATCGTCCCAAACAGCGAAAACAGTGCCGAATTCGACGATATCGGCAGCAGTTGCCCATCGCAAAATGCAAAACCCCTTTGCGCGAAATTGTAACCAACCAGATAAATTTGACCCAAATATGGTTCCGCCATCGAAACAGTCTCCTAACCTGTTGCTCAGGGCGCTTGTGCGCCAACTTGAAATCGCCTCCCGGCCCGCCGGATCAATACCGTCCGCAGTGCTTTTAGATGAAAGGCTAGGGCATCTTCGCCCTCCAGTTGTCTTTGCGTCAAGTTTTTTCCACCTCTGGGAAATGCGTTTTTGACGTGGACGTAACTGAACAGATTTAGCGGCGTGATTTTCTAATTAATTACAAGGTATTGCTCAATTGGTTAATGAATAAATGTTTCCGTTAACCTTTTGTTAACTATTTTGCAGGCCACGCATCGCGTCGGGCAAAAGCAATACTGCAATGATACGGGGATTGTGAGGGGACCACGGCCAGAACAGGCGGCGTCGTGCTGCCGCGCTTCATAATGCAGCAAGGCTCTTCAGCCACAGGAAAGCGCCTGCCACGGATGGTCAAATTCTCATCAGGTCCAGTGGAAAAACGCGCCGCAAGTCGCGGCGCGCAAGGTTTTACCGGCGACGGTCGCGACGCGAGCTCATCGGCTGGAATGCGACGCCGACATGGGCCTCGCAATAGGGTTTGCCAGCCTGCACAGGCAGACCGCAGAACCAGAAATCTTCTGTCGCCGGATCACCCACGGGCCATTTACAAGTCCGTTCGGTCAGTTCCATCAGCGTCAGCTTCTTGGCTTTCTTTTCGATCTCATTGACCTTGGCCAATGCCTCGGGGCTGATCTCGTTCGCAGACGGCTGCGGCGGCAATGGCTGACCGGCCGGGATGATCTGCTTGCGCGCCGGCATGGCCGGCTTGGCGTCACTGGCGGCGCTCGGCTCGGGCACAGGGCGCGCCGGTTCGGTTTTGGGCTGCGGCTTGGGCTTGGGCTTGACCTCGGCTTTGGGCGCGGCGGGTGCCGGCTTTTCCTTGGGCTCGGCCTTTGCCGGTGTCGCGCCGGTGCTGCGGTTCGACAGGCCCAGACGGTGCACCTTGCCAATCACCGCATTGCGGGTCACCCCGCCCAGTTCCTTAGCGATCTGGCTGGCCGACTGGCCTTCGCCCCACATTTTTTTGAGCAGTTCGACGCGATCGTCGGTCCAGGACATGAAGATCCCCTTCAAAGCTGAAAAGCGGCCCCCCATGCGGCCGCTCTCGTTATCCGTATCAGCGCTCTATTCTAATCACTCTGCCCGGGGTTACAAGGCACGACTCACCGCAACGACGATGAACGCAACCGCGCCTCGCGCAAGGCCAGCATCAGCGCCCCGGCCAAAATGATCGCAGCCCCCAGCACCGACACCCAGGACGGGCGCGCCCCGAACACCAGAAAATCATACAGCGCCGCGAACACGAGGGTCGCATAACTGAATGGCGCAACAAAACTCGCATCCGCCCGCGCCATGCCATTGACGAAACACACCTGCGCGCAGGCCATCAACGCGCCCACCGCCGCCAGCGCGCCCCATTGCGCCAGTGTCGGCGCTTGCCATACGGGCAACACGGCCAGCGAAGCAATGCAGACTCCAATCAGGTTGTTGATCAGCAGCACCTGAAACAAAGGCTCTCGCCCGGACAGCTTCTTGATGAAAATCAGTTCCAGCCCCATCACCAGCGCCGCCCCCAGCGCCAGCAACGCCGCAGGTTGAAAACTGGCCGGAGTGGGCCTCAGCAGGATCAGCGCCCCGACCATCGCAATCATCGCCGCAGACCAACGCACCCGCCCGACAGTCTCGCCCAGCAAGGGAATCGCCAGCATCATCGCAAACACCGGGTTCATGAAACTCAGCGCCGTGGCATCTGCCATCGGAATGAACGTGACCGATGCAAACATCAGCGTCACGCCCAGCCACCCCGCCGTGGTCCGCCCCAGATGCAGCCGCCAGTGGATCTTGCCAAAAGCGGGCCGGACCACCAGCGCCACACTGGCAAACCCCAGAAACGCAAACACGAACCGCCCATGCGATACCTGCAACGGATGCAGGGGCGGGCCGAAGGTGTCCGTCCCCAGCGTTTTGGCAAACAGCGTCGATCCGGCGATAAACGCCGTGGCGACAAAGATCATCGCCGCCGCCAGGGCTGGATTTTGCACTTTCGGTTCAAACATGCCTCAGCCCTTGGGCGTTTTGTGCGCCCCCCGCAAGCCTCAAATCAGCCCGAGACCCGGATAAGGGTCTTCCCAAACCGGTCCCGCTGCGCTATGCGCGCTGCATGATCAATCGCTCACATATCCGCAATTTGCGACGCCGACGCTTCACCGCGTAACGGCCCCGTTTGATCTTTGCGCCACAAATCGGCGCAGTCCCACCTCAAATCGTTGACGAAACCGCCCCGAGTGAGGCACTCACTGAGGCTCATGTACCTGAAAAGGATGATCCGATGATCGCATCCGTTCTGCCGACCTATAACCGCGCGCCCCTGACCCCTGTCAAAGGCGAAGGCTCCTGGCTGATCGAAGCGGATGGCCGACGCTTTCTGGATCTTGGCGCTGGCATCGCGGTCAACGCGCTGGGCCATGCCCATCCCGCTCTGGTGCAAGCCCTGACAGATCAGGCGCAGAACCTCTGGCACGTGTCCAACCTGTATCACATCCCGCAGCAACAGGCGTTGGCCGACAAGCTGGTCGATGCGACCTTTGCCGACACGGTGTTCTTCACCAACTCCGGGACAGAAGCCTGCGAGCTTGCCGTCAAGATGGCCCGCAAATACTGGTATGACAAAGACCAGCCGGAAAAGACCGACATCATCACGTTCGAGGGATCGTTCCACGGGCGGTCCTCGGCGGGAATCGCCGCCGCCGGATCGGAAAAGATGACCACCGGCTTCGGCCCGCTGCTGCCCGGCTTCGTGCATCTGCCATGGGGCGATCACGACGCGCTGACCGCTGCGATCACCGATACGGTCGGGGCCATCCTGATCGAACCCATTCAGGGCGAAGGCGGGATCCGCCCGCTCCCCGACCAGTGCCTCAAGGGCCTGCGCGACCTGTGTGATGAACATGGCATCCTGCTGATTTTGGACGAGGTGCAGTGCGGCGTCGGTCGGACCGGCAAGCTGTTCGCCCATGAATGGGCTGGCGTCTCCCCGGACATCATGATGGTGGCCAAGGGCATCGGTGGCGGCTTCCCGCTGGGCGCCGTGCTTGCCACCAAAGACGCGGCCAGCGGCATGACGGCCGGCACCCATGGCTCGACCTATGGCGGCAACCCGCTGGGCTGCGCCGTGGGCTGCGCCGTGATCGACCACGTGGCTGACCCTGATTTCCTGGCCGAGGTAAACCGCAAATCCGCCCTGATACGCCAAAAACTGGAAGGTCTCGTTGCGGCCCACCCGGATGTCCTGGAAGAGGTCCGCGGCACCGGCCTGATGCTGGGTCTGAAATGCAAGGCCACCAATATCGACCTCGTCAACGCGGGCTATGACAATCTCGTTGTCACGGTTCCAGCCGCCGACAATGTCATCCGCCTGCTGCCGCCGCTCACCATCTCCGACGATGAGATCGCAATGGCGCTTGACCGCCTTGACGCAGCCGCGACGCAGGTCGCCTCCGCCTGATCTTCCTCTTGCCAGAAATATCCCGGGGGTCCGGGGGCAGCGCCCCCGGCCTCGGCCAAATCAAAAGACGACCATGAACCATTTTCTTGATATCCATACCACCAGCGCCACCGACCTGCGGCATATGATTGATCACGCCGCCGACATGAAACAGGCCCGCGCAGGCCGCCCCAAGGGGACGCGCGATGATGACCAGCCGCTGGCTGGCCATATCGTTGCGCTGATCTTCGAAAAACCCTCGACGCGAACCCGCGTGTCCTTTGACGTCGGCGTGCGCCAGATGGGCGGCGAAACCATGGTTCTGTCCGGCAAGGACATGCAACTGGGCCACGGCGAAACCATCGCCGACACCGCCCGCGTGCTCAGCCGCTTTGTCGACATGATCATGATCCGGACCTTTGACGAAGCCGTGCTGTATGAAATGGCCGAATACGCCGACGTTCCGGTGATCAATGGCCTGACCGACCGCACGCACCCCTGCCAGATCATGGCCGATATTCAGACCTTCGAAGAACACCGTGGCCTGATCACCGGCAAAAAAGTCGTCTGGACCGGCGACGGTAACAATGTCTGCTCGTCCTTCCTGCATGCCGCGGGCCAGTTCGGCTTTGATCTGACCTTCACCGGCCCGGCCCAGCTGGATCCGGAAGACGAATATATCGGCTTTGCCCGCAACAAGGGCTCAACCATCGCCATCGAACGCGATCCGTTCAAGGCTGTTGAGGGCGCGGATCTGATTGTCGCTGACACCTGGGTCTCGATGCATGACAGCCAATCCTCGAAAGAACGCCGCCACAATATGCTGCGCGGCTATCAGGTGAATGAAGAGCTGATGTCCCACGCCAAACCGGACGCGCTGTTCATGCATTGCCTGCCCGCGCACCGCGAAGAAGAGGCGACAAGCGCGGTCATGGACGGCCCGCATTCGGTGATCTTTGACGAGGCCGAAAACCGGCTGCACGCGCAAAAGGCGATCATGCGCTGGTGCCTCGGCGTCTGATCTGCACACTAACGGGGCAGGGCGGTCAAACCCCGCCCTGTGTCCCAACCAGCCGGGCAATCTCTTCCGCTTCCATGCCGCTTTGGCGCAACTGCCCTTCGGCAGACGCCTTGTAGGAACAAAAGAACAGCCCCGGCGCGCCGCTCTCGCCGCCTGATACCAGCGGCTTGCCCGCCGCACTCAGCACCTGCGGCGTGTCGGGCAGCATCGCCCGCAGATCCACCCGGTACCCGGTGGCCAGCAGAATCGCATCAAATGCACCTGTTTCCCCATCGACAAAATGCACCGTGTCGCCATCAATCCGATCAACGCCGGGCCGCACCGTGATCTTCCCATCCCGAATGGCCCCCAGCGTCCCAATATCGATCAGCGGAATCCGCCCGTCTTCGATCACTTGGGCGGCGGGGCCTTTCCCGGCGCTTTGCAGCCCGTAATCCTCGGGACGCCCGATTTTGGCCCGCAGTACCGGCGCCGTGATCGCATCGGCAACGCGATACGAGAATATCTTGCGCAACAGTCCCATTGACGTGATCGGCAGGCCAAAGATCTCTTTTGGCAGGATGTTGACGGGCCCGCGTACAGACAGCGTGACCTCAGCCCCGGCTTCGGCCAGATCCAACGCGATTTCGCCCCCGGAATTGCCAAACCCCACGACCAGAACCCGCCCCGGCGTCAGGTCATCCGGTGCATCATAATCGCTCGAATGCAGAACCCGACCTGAAAATCCGTCAATCCCGGGCAACTCGGCGCGAAACGGCGTGCCGTTCAGACCGGTGGCAAAGACCACGGCATCCGCCCGGTCCTCTCCACCACTGTGGTGCACAACCCACCCGGCCTCGGCCGGGCGCACAGCCGCAACGCTGACGCCAAACTGCGGCTCAAGTCCGAAATGCGCCGCATAATCCTCAAGGTATTCAATCATGTCTGTCCGCGACGGATACTGCCCGTACCGGTCCGGCATCGGGTGATGTGGCAACCCGGACCGCCCGCGCGCCGTATGCAGGTGCAGCCGTCCATAGTGATTGCGCCACGACGATCCCACGGCATCCGACCGCTCCAGGATCCGGGTCTCAACCCCCTGACGCACTAGACACGCCGCCGCCGCCAGACCTGCTGGCCCGGCCCCAATCACAATCGCGCGCATAGATGTCTTCCCCCCAAATCTTCCGCTCCAAACGTGGCAGCAAGATCCGCCCGTTGCAAGCGACGCGCGCGCTGTCACACTTGACAAGACCGGGTCAGCCGGGCGCACAATAGCCGCCTGATCCAAGCGAGGCCCGCCATGACATCCACGATGAAATCCGCCCTCATCACCGGCGCCGCACGCGGTATTGGCCTGGCCACGGCCAAAACCCTTCTGGATCGCGGTTGGCGGGTGGCCTTGCTGGATCGGGACGAGGCCGAGCTGACCCGCGCCGTGACAGAGCTGGGCGACGGCATGCCCATCGTTGCCGATGTGTCCGACCCGGCCCAGATCGATGACGCCTGGGATCAGGTCTCACAACATTTCGGACAGCTTGACGCGCTGGTCAACAACGCCGGGATCGCCGATTTCGGCCCGATCAGTGACACCACGCTCGACCGCTGGCGGCTGGTGATGGAGACCAATCTCGACGGGCCGTTCCTGATGGTTCAGGCCTTCACCTCGATGCTGGCGCGCGATGGCGGCGGGGCGGTGGTCAATGTCACGTCAATCTCGGGCCTGCGCGCCTCAACCCTGCGCGTGGCTTATGGCACGTCCAAGGCGGCACTGGCGCATCTCACGCTGCAACAGGCGGCGGAACTGGGCGAACTGGGCATTCGTGTCAACGCTGTTGCGCCGGGGCCGGTTGATACCAAACTGGCCATGGCGGTGCACACGCCCGATATCCGCGCCGCCTATCACGATGCGATTCCGCTCAACCGTTATGGGCACGAGACCGAGATCGCCAATGTCATCGCCTTTCTTGTCAGTGACGAGGCCAGCTATGTCACCGGCCAGATTGTCGCCGCCGATGGCGGCTTTGGCGCGACAGGCATTGGCCTGCCATCGCTTCGGTCCTGAAACGAACTCGTTCGACGCACACACCCGGCAACACCTAGATCGGTTTGGCCGCCACGAAACCGGCGGTGTCGGCGCGGGCGGTTGCCGCATCCACCCTGCGAATCGTTGGACTGGCGTCCAGCGTGTCGGCACCAAGCTCCAGATAAGCGGTCTCGCCCGATTTCAGGTTGATTGCCATGGTCGGCTTTCTCTGCAGCGCCAATGCCAGTCCCACGTTCAGCATCGAAGGGGTGGTTTCAACCTGAACCATGCGCTGACCCGGAGCCACGACCTCCTGGTGCACCGATCCAACGCTCACTAGGGCGACCTGAACACCGTCCACGGTAACCGTTTGATAACTGGCCGACCCCGCAAAGGTCTTTTTGCGGTACAGCAGAATGACCGACTTGCCCGCAGGTACACTGGCCATGGCGACCGCCTGACCGCCCGCTGATGTGCTGCTTGCGCCGGGTATTGTGTCGTCGCAACCGGCAATCACAGATAGCGCAAGTGCGCCAATCAAAAACCGTTTCATATCCGAACCTCCCTTTTCGGTCAGTGACCCGAAGGCTGGCCTGTCCTCAGCACGCCAGCCTTGGCCCGAAAGAGATTACATTCGAAATTCAGAACCTGTTTTGATATGTATCAACTCGCCCAATCGTGCGGTCACGCGTCGCGATACAGTGCCTGCGCCACGAACCACGACACGGGCAAACCAACCAGCGCGCCAATCGCCGCCGAGAGGATGATCGGCTGGGTGGTGTCAAACCCAGACACCAACGCCGCGATCATGGCCGATCCGGCAAGTGTGGATCCGATGAAAAGATAAAGAATGAAAGCAAGACGTAGCATGTGCCTACCTATTGTTGGCCGAACAGTGTTCCTGACACAGCTATTATCTATCCAGGATGCACTTTTCCTTGATCTGGATCAGTCACCCGTCATTGCACGTTCCACCATCTTTGCGATGGGAAAGGCGAGAACAAAGCCGCCCACCACTGACCCGATCAAAGGCCACGCGCCCACAAGACCCATGACAAGCACGACGACGATGCCGACGCCGGCCAATGTGGCGCCAATGAACAGATGCAGGATCAGCAACAGATAAGACATGAAGCCCGGCTAATCTGATCACTGCCAGTGCGCTTTGATTTATGTCAGATACCGGTTATTTCCGCCGCTTGGCGCGCAACGTCGGATCGGCCTGGGTCGGGTCTTCGGGCCAGGGATGTCTGGGGTATTGCGCGCGCATATCCTTGCGCACGTCGGCGTAGGACCCAGCCCAGAACCCAGGCAGATCCCGCGTCACCTGAACCGGGCGCTGGGCCGGGGACAGCAAAGTGATTTTCAGCGGGACACCCCCGCTGGCGGGATGTCGTGTGACCCCGAACAGTTCCTGCAGGCGGACCGAAATCTCGGGACCTTCGGTGCCATAGGTGATCGGCACTTTGCGTCCCAGCGGCGACACAAAGGACGCAGGCGCAGAGCGGTCCAGCAGTTGTGTCTGCTCCCAGTTCAGCGCCGCCCTCAGCGCAGGCAGAAGATCGAATTTCTTCCAGTCCTCGGCTGAGCGTACGCCAGTGAGCATCGGCAGCAGCCAGTCCTCCAGCGTGTCCATGAGCCCGGCAGTTGAGAAATCCGGCAAATCCCCGCCATCTGCGCGCACCAGTTCGACCCGTGCGGCCAGCCGCGCTGCCGCGCCGTCCAGCCGCAGACCCAGATCGCGCACGCCGTCCAGCATGGCACGGGCCACGGCGTCGGTAGGCACATCTTTCCAGATCTGATCGTCCAGCGTGATCGCGCCCAGCCGTTCCTGTTTGCGGGCCACCACGCGCCGGTCGCGTTTGGACCAGGCGCAGGTCTCGACCCATGTGATCTGATCCGCGAATTCGTCGCGGATCTCACGCTCGCTGATCTGCATGGCCATCCGGATCCGCGCCTCGCGCGGGTTGCCGTCCGTGTCCAGTGCCACGATGTAGGGCGCGCTGGCCAGCGGATCGGACAGATCCAGCACAGCCCCTTTGCCCCCCGACAACACAAAGCGTGGCGCATCGCCTTTGCGGCGCTGCCCGATCCGGTCCGGATAGGCCAGCGCCACGGTGGCGGCGGGGCTCAGCCGCCCGTGTCCGGGCGTCTTCGCCCCGCCGCGCAAGCGTCTGGTTTCGGACCGGATACGCTCCAGCACACCGCGGTTCACCTGCCAGGGCCGGGTCCGGGTAAAGCGGGCCAGATCGCGGATTGCCTCGAGCCTGAGCGACAAGTCAACCGGCGCGCCACGCAGCGGATCGCGTTCGGCCAGCAGGGCGGCCAGTGGCGCCGCGTCGGGGCCGGCTGTCACCAGCATATGGGCCAGACGCGGATGCAGGGGCAGGGCGGCCAGCGCCCGGCCATGCGCCGTGATGTGCCCCTGACCATCGAGCGCGCCCAGCATGTGCAGCAAAGCCTGCGCCTCGGCCATCGCGCCCTCGGGCGGCGACGTCAGGAACGGCAGATCCGCCGTGGATGCGCCCCACAGCGCCAGTTCCAGCGCCAGACCGGTCAGGTCCGCCGCTTCGATCTCGGCCGGAGGGAAAGCCATCAACGCGCCGTCTTCGCCTTTGGTCCAAAGCCGATAGCAAACACCGGCTGCCACACGACCAGCCCGACCGGCGCGTTGCGTTGCTTCGGCCCGGGTCACCCGTTCCGTCACCAGACGCGACATACCCGACCCCGGGTTAAACCGCGCCCGCCGCGCCTGACCGGCATCCACCACGACGCGGACATCCTGAATGGTGAGCGAGGTTTCGGCGATCGAAGTCGCCAGCACCACTTTGCGGCCCTGCGCCTGTGGTTGGATGGCCGCGCGCTGGTCGGCAAAGGGCATCGCCCCGAACAGCGGGCGAATCGTACAGGTATCGGGCAGGCGTTTGGCCAGGGCCCCTGCGGCGCGGCGGATTTCGCCTTCGCCCGGCAGAAACACCAGCAGGCCACCGCCTGTGTCGCGGGTTTCAGCCTCGGCCCGGACCACCAGATCAACCAGCGCATCGCCGCGCCGCGCTTGCGGGCCCAGAGGCGCGTCCAGCCAGCGTGTGTCGACTGGAAAGCTGCGCCCCTCGGACGTCACTATCGGGGCCTGCATCAGATCAGCCACCGGGCCGCCATCCAACGTTGCCGACATCGCCAACAGGATCAGATCGTCGCGCAAGGCATCCGCCACCTCAAGGCACAGCGTCAGCCCCAGATCCGCATTCAGCGAGCGTTCGTGGAATTCGTCAAAGATCACAGCGCCAATACCTGGAAGCTCGGCATCTGACTGCAGCATCCGGGTCAGGATGCCTTCGGTGACGACTTCGATCCGGGTGAACTTCGACACTTTTGCATCGCCCCGCACGCGATAACCGACGGTCTGACCTGTAGACTCACCCAGCGTTTCGGCCATGCGCTCGGCGGCGGCGCGGGCCGCCAGACGGCGGGGCTCCAGCATCAGGATGCGATCGTCCGTCAAACCGGCCTGCAGCATGGCCAGCGGCACCCGGGTGGTCTTGCCCGCGCCGGGCGGGGCTTGCAGCACAGCGCGGCGTTTTGCCCGCAGGGCCGCGATCAGATCGGGCAGGGCGTCGTCAATCGGCAGGTTCTGGATCATGCGTGCCTTATCCGCCAAGCCCGCGCCAAGGTCCAGACAAGGTCCAGACAACGTCTAAACGGCGACTTAGCGGCGCACGATTGTTGCGGGGCCATAGATCGTTTCGGCCCGCACCTTGGTCAGCCGCATCACATCGCCTGTGGCCTCATAAGTCACGGTAAGACCAAAGCTTTTGCCTGACCGCAGGTCGTCAGGGGCATAGCCTCCGATCCGTTGGAATGCGCCGCTGCATACGACAACGCTACCTTCACTACGTGGATTCCCCAGCTGGATCTGTGTCAGCCGCTCTCCGTCAAAGATCTTTTGTGTAAGATTGCAGATCTCGTCACTGCGCTGGTCCCTGAGCACCATGAACCATCCGGTCAGCGGATCCACCGCGCCTTTCTGTTGCGCGTCGGTGACCGAGTACGGACCCGGGTCCCCAATCTGGCTCCCGGTGGCACTGGCAATACCGTTGGAATAGGCCAGCTGCGTTCTCGATTCGCGCTCGCCGGTGTTCATGTCTTCGCGGTACTGTTTTGGATAGAACTGCGCGCCCTTGCGCTTGCCTGTCGCGGATAGAAGAAACCGAACGCCTTTGACCGCTCCGACCAGGCCCGACGTTTCGAACTGGGCCGAGACGGTATAGGCCGACGCCGACACCGAGCCGTTGATCACCATGTCACCAACCTTCACCCCCAGCGCCCGCACCGTGTAGTTGCCAGTGGTCTGCTGGGCGTGGGCGGGCAGGGCAAAGATCAGAAGGGCTAGAAAAACAGCGTGGCACAGGCGAAACACGGGAACACAATCCTTTTGGGTTCGGGGTGGACAATTTCAGGCTTGGCGCGGCATGAAGACGTGCCGCAGAACATGGGGTCAGCATGCAGGTACAAAGTCTAGGTGACAAGATATTGAATGGCGACCGGCGGGCCTTGGCGCGCGCCATCACGCTTGTCGAAAGCACCCGGCCCGATCACCGCGCACAGGCAAGCGACCTGTTGGAATACCTTGCAGACAGCAACCGCCAGGCGATGCGGATCGGCCTGTCCGGGACTCCCGGTGTGGGCAAATCGACCTTTATCGAAGCCTTCGGGATGTTCCTGACAGCGCAGGGCCTGCGCGTCGCCGTGCTTGCGGTCGATCCCAGTTCGACCCGCTCAGGCGGATCGATTCTGGGTGACAAGACCCGGATGGACCGGCTCAGCCGCGATCCCAACGCATTCATCCGCCCGTCTCCCAGCCGCAGCCATCTGGGCGGTGTCACGCGGCGCACCCGCGAGGCGATTGCCCTGTGCGAAGCGGCCGGATTTGACGTGGTGCTGATCGAAACCGTTGGCGTCGGCCAGTCCGAAACTGTTGTGTCCGAAATGTCTGATCTGTTCCTGCTGCTGCTGGCCCCGGCGGGCGGAGACGAATTGCAGGGCGTCAAACGTGGCATCATGGAAATGGCCGACCTGATCCTTGTGAACAAGGCCGATGGCGATCTGAAACCTGCCGCCACCCGCACCTGCGCCGATTACGCAGGCGCGCTGCGCCTGTTGCGCAAACGCCCGCAAGACCCCGAAGGTTATCCCAAGGCGATGATGGTGTCGGCCATACAAGAGCACGGGCTGACCGAGGCATGGACCGAAATTCAGACCCTCACCCGATGGCGCCGTGAAAACGGTCACTGGGATTCACGCCGCCGGGATCAGGCAGTCTATTGGTTCGAAGAAGAAGTCCGCCAGGGCCTGTTGGCCCGGTTGCGCCAGTCTCCGGCGCGCGAAGCGATGGATGGCCTGCGTCAGGCCGTGGCCTCCGGGCAGGATACACCCGACCGCGCAGCCAAACGCATGCTTGACGACTATCTGGGCGGGTGACAGTCACCGGCGACAGGGTTTTTGACGGGGCGGATCTGCGGGCAACGCTGTTCGACCCATCGGGTGACAAGCTGATCGCGCAAGACCGCGCATTCAGCACCCCAAGCCGCGCCCGGTGTCGGATGACAGGCGTAATTCTGCTCGATCCTTTCCGCAAGCTGGACATGCGAAACACCAGACTGATAGCGCAGGACTAGCACTTGTAGGGCCCGCCACAGACAACAGCACCGCGTTACATATTGGTTTCCGGCAGGATCGCCGAAAAACACGGGCCTGAATCACTTGACGGGCGACTCGCGACGGCCTATTAGCACCAGACCGAATTCCGGGCGCTGCTGCCATTGCGGCGCCTTTTCTCATTAGCAGGGGCCGACCCTGTTGACGACCTAGACGAGGATGTACCCATGTCGCGCCGTTGCGAACTGACCGGAAAAGGCCCGATGACTGGCAACAATGTCAGCCACGCCAAAAACAGAACACGTCGGCGGTTTCTGCCGAACCTGAATGATGTCACCCTTCAGTCCGAAGCACTGAAGCGCGGCATCAAGCTGAAAATCTCGGCCTCGGCCCTGCGCTCGGTAGATCACCGTGGCGGTCTGGACGCGTTCCTGGCCAAAGCCAAGGACGAAGAGCTGTCATCGACTGCTCTGAAAGTCAAAAAAGAGATCGCAAAAGCCCAAGCCGCTTCGGCCTGAGCCTAACGCGCTTTTTGCTTTTTGACACCCTCGTGCGGTTCGCACGGGGGTGTTTGCGTTTGTTCCCACCGCTGGCATCTCGCGGGTTTTGCCAAGCTGCCAAACCAATGCTAGCGTGCGAAAAAAAACCGCGCAGTCGGGAGGGGGCAAACCATGTTCATCAAATTAACAGGAATGGCGCTGGCACTGGCACTGGCGTTGGTCATCGTGCCAGGGGCACCAGCCAAAGCCGCAGACAGGCAAGCCGGGGTCGATCAGGCATATGACCAGATCCGGCGCGCCATTGCAGACGCAGGGCTGGAGCGCGTGATCGCAATTGATCACGCCCGACTGGGCACCGAGGCCGGATCACCGATGCCGCCCGCGCGGGTTCAGATCTTTTCCGACCCGGCCCTGAACAGCCGCATTCTGGCGGATAACATCCGGGCCGGCCTGGACTTGCCGTTCCGGGTGCTGACCTTCGATACAGGCGGGGCCGTCGCCTCCAGCTTTACCGATGCCAGGTTTCTCAAGATCCGCCATGGATTAAGCGATGATGTGGCGCTGGCCACCTTCGACGCCATTCTGGCTGAAACGCTTGACGCCGCCGGAGTGACCGCGCGGCCCGCCCCGACACGGGGACTTGCCCGCGATTACGGTATCCTTGAATTGACGTCTGCGCGCGGTTTTGATGACACGGTCGCGGGCTTGCGTGACATCGTGTCCGCGCAAAGCGACACGATCTGGTTCGGCGATGTGGATTTCACCTTCGAAGCTGGCCGTGTCGGAATCGATCTGCCGCGTGCAACCCTGCTGCTGTTCGGCGGGCCTGCGCCCGGCGGCATCGCAATGGCAGATTTCCCCAGCATCGGTCTGGATGCGTTCTGCCAGAAACTGCTGGTCTATGAAGACGCCGAGGGCCGTGTACAGGTGATCTATAACGATATCGCCGCATTGGCGCAGCTGCACTATGGCGATGCAATCGACGTGCACCACGGGTTGAATAAACGCCTGACCGAGACCTTCAACCGGGCCATCGAATAGACCGCGCGCGGCGCCTGCGACCCCGGGCCGCGCCCCTTGAAACTCCTGCCGGACCGGGCATAGATACGCATCAGATGACTCGGACCTTACGCACATTCACCGCGCTGTTTCTGGCCCTGATTCTGGGGCTGACAAGCCACAGTCTGGCCATGGCCCGCACCATGCCCGGCCCGTCCGGGCAGGTCGAACTGTGCACCGGCACCGGCCCTGTCACGATCTATGTCGATGAAGACGGCCAGCCGGTTGGGCGGGCGCATTTCTGCCCCGATTGTGCGCTGCATCTGCTTGGCGGGGTGATCCCGCCAGAGGTTGATCTGCAGCGGATTGCAACCTGCACCGGCCTGCACATCTGTTGCCTGTCCCACAGTGCGGCCAGTGCGCCGCAGATCACGGCTGCGGCGCGCGGTCCCCCCTTGCCGGTCTGACGTTCTAACACCCTCAGATCATTCAATACTGCAAGGAAAGGGAGACATCACATGTCCCTGAAATCCACTCTGTTCGCAGCCGTTGCTGCCGCTGCCCTCGCCATGCCCGCCTTTGCCGGTGACATCATGGTCCATGACCCCTATGCCCGCGCCTCGACCAAGATGTCGACCTCGGGCGCGGCCTTTATGGTTCTGATGAATCACAGTGCCGAAGATGACCGCCTTGTGTCGGCCAGTTCCGATGTGGCCCAGCGGGTCGAGCTGCACACGCATATGGAAGACGCCAACGGCGTAATGAAGATGATGGAAGTCGAAGAGGGCTTTCCCGTGCCCGCAGGTGGCGAGCATGCGCTGGCCCGGGGCGGCGATCACGTGATGTTCCTGGGGCTAAATCAGCCGTTCAACCAGGGCGACCTGATCAGCGTGACGCTGACGTTTGAAAAGGCTGGCGACGTCGTGGTCGAAATCCCCGTCGATCTGGAACGCAAACCGATGCATGGCGGACAGATGAAGCATCAGCACGGCACGCCGTCTGCCGGCGACTGACGCCCGTCCTCGGGCCGCGATGCGGCCGTCGTCCGTGCGTAGGGGCGGCCCGTTGGGCCGTCCCTGTCTCGTTCACCGCCGAAGCAGTTCGTCGACCCAGGCGGGCACGGTTTTTGAGGCCGGGCCAAACCGGGTTTCAGCAAAGTTGGACACCACTTCGGACGGATCCAGGTTCAACTCAATCGTATGCGCGCCCGCCATCGCGGCCTCTTGCACAAAGCCCGCCGCCGGATAGACATTTCCCGACGTGCCGATTGCCGCAAACAGGTCGGCCGCGCCCAGATGGGCATAGATCTGATCCATGAAATACGGGATCTCGCCAAACCACACCACATCAGGCCGCCCACCACCAGCGCCACAGGCCGGACAGAGTTCGCCCACCCGCATTGTGTCGGGCGCAGTCCAGCGATGCCCGCACCCGGCACACAAAGCCCCGGCCAGCGTGCCATGCATATGCAGTACATCCTGCGCACCGCCCTTTTCGTGCAGGGCATCCACGTTTTGCGTCACAAGGATCACCTCACCCGGCCATTCGGCCTGCAAGCGGGCCAGCGCCACATGGGCCGGGTTTGGCTTGGCCGTTGCGGCCTGCTGTCGGCGGGCGTTGTAAAACTCCTGCACCAGCTGAGGATTTCGCGCGAACCCGTCCGGTGTTGCCACATCTTCGATCCGGTGTTGCGACCACAGCCCGCCTTCGTCACGAAACGTGCCCAGCCCGCTTTCCGCCGAAATTCCGGCCCCCGTCAGTATGACAATCTTTTCCATTCGCCCATCCTCGCCTACAAACGCCACCGAATATCGATCACAGGAGACCCCCATGACCACCCGCATCGTCTTTGTCTGTCTTGGGAATATCTGCCGCTCTCCGGCTGCGGAAGGGGTTTTTCGCGCCTGCATGCCAGATGCGGTGACCGACAGCGCCGGTACCTCCGACTGGCATGTGGGTGATCCGCCCTATGGCCCGATGCAGGACGCCGCCCGCGCCCGGGGCATCGATCTGAGCGACCTCAGGGCGCGCCAGTTCATCCGCGCCGATTTCGACCGGTTCGACCTGATCATCGCCATGGATGATGACAACCTGCACCAGATCGAAACCCTGCGCCCGCCCGGATCGGCCACGCCCGTGCATCTGTTCACCGACTATGCCCGCGACAGCGATGCCGATCATGTGCCCGACCCGTATTATACCCGCGACTTCGATGGCGCGCTGGACCTGATCGAAGCCGCCGCGCGCGGCCTTCAAGCCTCGCTCAGCCGGGGCTGATCCTGCGCAGATTAAGCAAAGCCAAATTTAGTCAGCCCGGGCTTACGGTTGCACCCGGTTCTTATCCGTCGATCACCCGCAACTGGCCCGATAGCCAGGGCAGGCGGGTCAGGGCCGGGTCGATGACCTGCGCCTGAACCAACCGGCGCATGGTTTGCGCCACATCACGCGGAACCCGGTCGGCCCAGTCCGATGCCGCAAACAGGGAGATGGTCCGCGAAAAGGCCGGGACCGGGATCGGAAAAGCGTCAATCTCGTCATGAAACCGACCGGCCCGCATATAGCCCAGCGGCGTGGTCAGTGCCCAACCCAGACGACGGGCAACCATGGCCATCAAAGCCAGATGCGACCCGATTTCAAACCGCTCTTCAAAGACCAGCTTCTGGCGTAGCAAATGCGCTTCGATCTGACGGCTGATCAACTGGTCGCGGTCGTAACGCAGAAACGGCAGGGCGGTCAGATCGTCCAGAATTTGCTTGCTGTCATGTACCGCGCCGCGCGGCGCCACAAGAATGAACGGATCACGCACCAGCGGATATTCAATGATGTTGTCGCGCATCGTGCCACTGCTGGCGGCAACCGCGATATGCAGGCGGCGGGCCTCCATCGCTTCGGAAATCTCGTGGCTGGGCAGGGTCACCATCCGAAACCGGCAACGGGTCAGGCTGTCGGCCAGAATCGTGACCAGCCGGGGCGTCAGGTCGTTGTCAAAGTCGTCGATCAACCCGATGCTCAGCGTGGTCAGATGGCTCAGATCCATCACCGTCAGCTCACTTTGCGCCAGCCTCAGTTCGGCCAGCACCACCTCGGTTCGCATCAGAAAACTGCGCCCGGCGGGGGTGACCGTCATGGGCCGACGGCCATGATCGACCAGATCGATTCCCAGCGCTTTTTCGAGATTTCGCAACTGCTGGCTGACCGCTGGCTGGCTGAGGCCGGTGATGGCCGCCGCCTGCGCGACCGATCCGGTATTGGCCAAAGCCTCGAACACTTCGAGACCGCGCAATGTCACGCCTTTGCTAAGCATCAGGTGGATCCTTGTAGTTTCACGATTAATGAAACTACAAGGCCCATCGGTCAAGCGTGGAAAGGTGCGAAATACCTGCGTCGGGCAACCCAGAACCGGCTGGATCAAAGCCCTGACCGCGCCCTGGTCAACCAGAATGAAAGGGGAAGGGGGCCGGGCAGCCTTGGCAATGACCCAGGCAAAGATCGCGCAAGTCCCCCATCACGCAATCGACACACGGAAAAAGCCCGGGAGCAAACCTGCACCCCGGACCATTCTGTCTTGCATGACCTTTACTGACAGGTCGCGCGGGCCTTCTCTCCGAACGCCTTATAGCGCAGCCACAACGCCTCATCGCTGTCGCGATCCGACATCCGCACCTTTTGCGCCTGATGCGGGTCGTCGAACCATTTGGCGACCTTGCGGCGCTCAGAAAAACTCAGGCTTTGATTGGCCACGCTCTGGATACAGCTGCACAATTGTGGCGTCGCCGCCGAGCGATCACTTTGACGACAGGCGCGTTCGATCACACCGGTCGCAGCCATCGCTGGCGCGGGCGTCGTCAACAACGGGGCCGCCAACACAGTTGCAGTCAATGCGAATGACAGCAGATTTTTCATTTCATTTGCCTCGTTCTTTCGTCCGGGGGTCTGATGCCCCCGTCATTTGACAGGTTACACTATGTCCAACCTCTTAATCCCGGGCAATCATATGTTGCCCCGGCCCAAAAAGTTGGCCCAAAACCGCCGACAGGGTCCGGGGCGCTGCCCCGTCCCCTGTCCTGGAGTCCCGGTCTGTCCGGTCATTTCACTGCTCGTTCGCCGCCCCGCATCTGTATCGTGCGGTTGTTTCGGCTTTGGAAACGCTAGGCGGCGAATGTGGCGGAAATAAGGAAGCGTTTCACATTTGGAGACAATCCGCCGTGAACCCGACGTCAACGATGGATTTCAAATGGTTCAAATCCGTCCACCACGGTCTCCGGATGACGTTCCACATCCCGAACCGAGGCCGCGCCGGGGCCGTCCCACATGCGTGCGATCATGTCGTCAATCTTGTCTTGGGGCCCGATCAGCAAGGCCGATACCGACCCGTTCGGCTCATTGCGCACCCAGCCGCGCAGCCCCAGCGTTTCAGCCGTACCGCGGGTCCACGCCCGATAGGCGACACCCTGAACCTGCCCCATTACCCGTGCCTGAACCGCGCGTATCCGTGCCATGGCGTGTTCTCCTGTAGCAGGCGAAATCGCCTGACAGTTCAACCATAGCGGAAAAACGCGCCCGTATCGACCGCTGCGTGTACCCGGTTCAGGCGCGCAACAATCCAACGGCTTCGTTCGGGCGCGCCCAATCCGGGTCTTCCCGCAACGCATCCATCAACAAAGCTGCCTCATGGCGCCGCAAACAAGGGCGCGCCAGTTTCCGCGCGGCCTTGCGATCCAGCGGCGGAAGGTCAAAGAACTCGGCCATGCTGATCGTCTCCCCCATATCGGGCAAAGGCGCCGCCGTCACATCATAGAACATACTTTCCGATGCGACCCCTTCGGCAAAGATCACCTCGTGCTGATCCAGGATCAGATGGTGATAGCTGACCTCAGCCCCCGCCATCAGCCGCACAGCCCCGCCATCCACCATGTGGATCGCTGGCACAAACACTTCCGACAACCCGAACAGCAACTCGGGCACATAGCCCGTGACCAAAACGCGATGCTGCTGCGACACCCGCAGGGGTCGCACAGCCCCCAGCACACCGGCCGCAATCTCGACAGGGGCGAATCGCCCGACGCCCAGAACCTCGCGACCGCCGGTCCAGCGCACCGTCTGAAACCCGTGATCCGCCGTCTTGACCCGATCGCCCGGGCGCAACGCCTCGACCACTCGCAACCCGCGATCCGTCTGGATCATCGTGCCGTGCACATAGCAGACCGGCGTCGCATAGGCGGCTGCGGCAAAGCTGGGCCCCTCGGACGTTGCCGTCACCGTCAGTTCCACGCCCACCGGTGGAAATCCTCCGGGTCCGCCGATAAACGCCAGCCCTTCGATCGTCCCGTAAACGGGGGACGAGTTGTTCACGTTGAACGCAATCGCTGTCCAGGTGTTGGTGCCATCCGACAATGTGATCGCATATTCCGCCTCGACCACCGTGTTCGAGGCATAGGTGGTTCCGTCAATCGCCTGCGCCCCGTTCAGACGCTGACTGCCGTCGCTGTCCTGAAAGTTCGCATCGTCATCGGTAATCTGGATCTCGTCCCAGTTCGGCGCATTCAGAGTGACCGTTTGCCCGAACATATGCACACCACTGCCCTGGTTGACCCCGTCCAGATCGACGTTCGACACGGTGATGTCGGATTTTCCAAGAACAAAGACTGAGTAATCGGGCATTGCGCGTGCCTCTTCTTTTGATGTGAGTAACAGGGTCCGCCCAAACAGAAGGGCAGGGTGACAAGACAAGGAACCCCCTGTGTCGCCGTGGAATGGGGCAGAGTTTGGGCCGCATCTTGGCACGCACCAGACATTGACGCCTTTAGGTTGAAAACCCACCAACACCCGCCATGCCCGGCCCCGCCGGTCCGCGCCCGACCCTCGCCCCGGGAGGGCGCGTCGCCCCCACCCAGGCTCGGACGCGGCCCTTGTTCCTTAAAGAACCCCGAACATTCTCAGACCGAGTTCGACAAGTTTTCCAAAAAAAACAGCGCCGCCTCCCGCAAGCCCAACCAACCGAAGTGTTTTGACCTGTGGACTGTCGAACACCTCAGCGCCCTTTTTGAAGAGAAGCGCCATTTTCGAAACGCGATTGAACGTGCGTACCGCTGGATCAGCACCGGGTAATCGGGGCGCACCATCAGGCAGCGGCAAAAGCGCATCGTTGATAAGCGCGGGAATGTCTGCGGCGAAGTCTTCTGCCAACACACCTTCGCTTATCTCGATCAGGACTGGCATGGCCTCTTCCAGCAATGCCTTTTCTTTTGGCGCGGCATCCCGAAACGTCTGCGCCGCCAACATATTCCTGTTGGCTGCCACATCAGGGTGATTGGCGCGAATGCCTTTCACCCCGTCTTCCACAGCCTCCAGCAAGGCCAGATTGTCATCGCTTTCCGCCAGTTCGCCATCCGGCGCGATCTTGCGCCGCAAGCTGACCGCGACCGAGGTGTAATCCATCTCGATCCGCTGTGGGTCATTGGCAAATCGTGTCGAAACCCGCTGCAAGACGCGGGTTTCCCGATCCCGGCCCAGCAGCCCATTGTTGCTCAGCAAGCAATCTTCCAACGCATCATCGACGCGCGCGATCAGCGCTCCAATAAACGTCGGGTTTATCAGTGGGGACGCCTCGGTCCGAAATATTCCGGTTTCAGGGTTGACCGACAGCGTTTCTGCCAAAGGCAGCTTTTTAACAAGAAACGCGGCTTCTATGCCTCTGATAACACCTGCGATATGCTCCGGACCTTGGTCCCAGTCCTCGGGCGGGATCAACGCAACCTCACGCTGAAGCGCCCAATCCATCGGATTCCCGGTCAGCATGCCCTGATACCACTCGGCCCAAAACGCCCAGGGCGTGCCGGGGGCAGTGTCTGAAAAAGCCTGCGCCGCGTCCCGGAAAACCGCTGGCACATCGCCGGCCCAAAGTGCCGTTTCAAACAGAGCCATCGTGGCCTCAGGCGCGGCGGAGAGGGCGGCGGAGTCGGCGGAGCGGGCGGCGGAGAAGGCGGCGGAGAAGGCGGCGGAGTCGGCGGAGTCGGCGGAGCGGGCGGCGGAGAGGGCGGCGGAGAGGGCGGAGCGGGCGGCGGAGTCGGCGGAGCGGGCGGCGGAGTCGGCGGAGAGGGCGGCGGAGAGGGCGGCGGAGTCGGCGGAGCGGGCGGCGGAGTCGGCGGCGGAGCGAATCTGCTCACTCATCTCGGGGGCTGGCCATGTGCCCGCAGCCCCCGAGATGAGCGTGGCGCGCAGGCAAGCCAAAACAAAGCCCTGTGTGTCAACGCTTTCGAATTTTTGATCCCTGACCGCAAAGGTGGCCGGTAAGCTGCGCAACGCCGCCCGCGCGGCAAAACTGGTGCGCGCTTTTGCGGGCAGGCCCTCCAGCCATTCCTTCAACTCGTCTTGGTTGTTTACGTCGACCATATGCACCCTGCCTCTAACCCGCGTCATCCTGCAGAAACACGGCCCCCGGCGCAAGACATGCAGACCCTATTGACCAAGCCCCAAAACCCCATCATATCCCACCCATGACAGACCTCGCTCACATCCGCAATTTCTCCATCGTCGCCCATATCGACCATGGCAAATCCACCCTTGCCGACCGGCTTATTCAAGAGACGGGGACGGTCAAGGAACGTGACATGCAGGCCCAGCTTCTGGACAGCATGGATATCGAACGCGAGCGTGGCATTACCATCAAGGCCAACACCGTCCGCATCGATTATACCGCCGATAATGGCGAGACTTACGTGCTGAACCTGATCGATACCCCCGGCCACGTCGATTTCGCCTACGAAGTCTCCCGCTCCATGCGCGCGGTCGAAGGCTCGCTTCTGGTCGTCGACAGCTCCCAAGGGGTCGAGGCGCAGACGCTGGCCAACGTCTATCACGCGATGGAAGCCGATCACGAAATCGTCCCCGTCCTGAACAAGATCGACCTGCCCGCATCCGACTGTGACCGCGTCGCCGAACAGATCGAAGACGTCATTGGCATCGATGCCTCGGGCGCCATTCAGGTCAGCGCCAAAACCGGGCAGGGCATCCACGAAACGCTGGAAGCCATCGTTCACGAACTGCCCGCCCCCACCGGCACCCGCGACGCGCCGCTCAAGGCGATGCTGGTCGACAGCTGGTACGACTCCTACCTTGGCGTCATCGTTCTGGTCCGCATCATGGACGGCGTGTTGAAAAAGGGCGAGCGCATCAAGATGCTGTCCAACGGTTCGGTCCACCACGTCGACCGCATCGGCGTCTTCCGCCCCGAAATGCAGGTCATCGACGAACTTGGCCCGGGCGAGATCGGCTTCCTCACCGCGTCGATCAAACAGGTCCGCGACACCCGCGTCGGCGACACCATCACGCACGAGAAAAAAGGCACCACCGACGCGCTGCCCGGCTTTAAACCGGCGCAACCCGTCGTCTTCTGCGGCCTCTTCCCCGTCGACTCCGCCGAATTCGAAGACCTGCGCGACGCCATCGAAAAGCTCGCCCTGAACGACGCCTCCTTCTCTTACGAAATGGAAACCTCAGCCGCGCTTGGCTTTGGCTTCCGCTGCGGTTTCCTTGGCCTCCTCCACCTCGAAGTCATCCGCGACCGGATCGAGCGTGAATACGATATCGAACTGATCACCACCGCGCCCTCGGTGGTCTATCACATCTACATGCGCGACGGCACCATGACCGAGCTGCACAACCCTGCCGACATGCCCGACCTGACCCATGTCGACCACCTGGAAGAGCCGCGCATCAAGGCCACCATCCTTGTCCCCGACGAATACCTTGGCGACGTCCTGAAACTCTGCCAGGACCGCCGCGGCCTGCAGATGGACCTGACCTATGCCGGATCGCGCGCCATGGCCGTCTATGACCTGCCGCTGAACGAAGTCGTCTTTGACTTCTACGATCGCCTGAAATCGGTAACAAAGGGTTACGCCTCCTTCGATTACCAGATGACCGGCTATCGCGAGGATAACCTCGTCAAAATGTCCGTGCTGGTGAACGACGAACCTGTCGACGCCCTGTCGATGATGGTCCACCGTGACCGCGCCGAGGCCCGTGGCCGCGCCATGGTCGAAAAGCTCAAGGACCTGATCCCGCGCCACATGTTCAAGATCCCGATTCAGGCCGCCATCGGAGGCAAGGTCATCGCTCGCGAGACCCTGTCGGCCATGCGCAAGGACGTGACCGCCAAATGCTACGGCGGAGACGCCACCCGCAAGCGCAAGCTGCTGGACAAGCAGAAAAAGGGTAAGAAAAAGATGCGCCAGTTCGGGAAGGTAGATATACCTCAGGAAGCATTCATCTCTGCGTTGAAAATGGACAGTTGATTTTCTGGTGGCAATCCTTCCTGCAAAGGGTATCCGAAGCAGTTCCTTGGAGCCTTCTGGGAGCGATCGGACGTTCAAACTTAGGGCGACTTACAATACTTGTTCCATTTGTTGGCTACTTAATTATTTTTAATCCGAATTTTGTAAACTTTTTTGAGAGCTCGTTACCCTCGGGCGACGTATTGGAGCCATCAATTGCGGTGCATATACATGCTTACCGACTGTACTTCCTTTATTTCGGGCTTTTGTTTATGGGTTTAGGAGTGTTGTTGTTTAATGGGCTTGCGCCGGAACCTATTAGGAAGTTCGCCTCAGTTTCTGAATATGTCAGTGAGATGGAGGATGTTAAGTCAAGATCTTTGGTCTCCAGTAGACTCGACGAGGTAGTTTCCAATTTTCTTTCTCGGAATACGGGTGAGGCGCGAAGTCCGTTTTTCTCAATTCAGCATCCATCTTTTCCCGGAAAACCTTCGTTTTTTTTACACGACCTTGTCGCGGATATTCTCAGTTCCATTCCACTAGAAAATCTTCAGGATGAGTCGGTATCACTTCCTGGACCCGAGCCGTATGGCTCGCTCTATCGCGCATCACCGCATGCGATTCCTGTGGGTGATGGGTTTGTTACTACGGATGAAGCGATGGAGCGAATGTTTGAAAGTGGTATTACAGCAGAGATGGTGTTTCTTTCAATATTTCGAGATAGAGCGTTCGATTGGTCCAAGCAGGTGTTTTTCGTAGACTTCGTTTCTGCAAATTTTTTGTACTTTCAGTATCGTTTGGTTACGGTTTTTCTTTTCGTCATTTCCTTTCTTTGTCTTGCTGTGCCGACCGTAACCACGTCGGCTTTGGTCATTGAAGCGGCATTGGATCAATGATTTGCTCTTGCGAAATAATGCTGGCAAACAAGCCTAGTTTGGGCATTCCCGCTCACCACGTTCGGCAAATGCCCAATCTCCGATTGGGCAGCGCCCGAACCGCCCCCACGGGGCGGGCGCTTCTCGCCCACCCCTCGGTTCGGGCGCGGTTTGCCGATCAGAGGGTCCGCTTAACCTTATCGCCCCCGGGGCTCCGCTCGTTCGGCCCTGAAACGGTCCACTGGACAGTTTCCAAGACGGGCCTCACCCCACTCGGGCGCGGGGCTGCATTGTCCTTGTCCCCCACACCCCGCACAGCTAAGCCCGGCAGCAACCTGACCCTTCGGAGTTTTCCCCCCATGCCCTGCGCCCTGTGTTCCGCCGATGCGCCGCTTGTCTCCTGTCCTGTTGACGGTGGGCCAGAGGCGGCCAGCGTGTCGATCTGCGCGCCCTGTTCGGATCAGATCGCGGGCGATCTGGACTCGGGGCACATGCGGTGCCTCGCCACCGCGATGTGGTCTGATACGCCAGCGGTTCAGGTGCTGGCCGCACGGTTGTTGAAACGGCTCGACGCGCAAGGCTGGGCGCGGGATCTGTCTGAGCAGTTGTGGCTGGATGACGACACCCAGACCTGGGTCGATAACGTCGCCGCCACCAGTAATCATCGCGACAGCAACGGGGTGGTTCTGAACGTCGGCGACACCGTGGTGTTGATCAAGGATCTGCCGGTCAAAGGCGCGGGCTTTACCGCCAAGCGCGGCACCGCCGTGCGGGGGATCTCGCTGGTGCACGACAACCCCGATCACATCGAAGGACGCGTCGACGGTCAGCGCATCGTGATCCTGACGAAATTCGTTAAGAAAAAGTAAAATCCGGGCGGTTTGGCGATGTACAAAACCGCCAAACCGCCCCTGAACCTATGTACAAAACGGTCAATTCCGCCGCAAAGCCCCGCCCAGCGTCGTCAGGATGAACAACAGCGCGGCGGTGCAAACGATGCTTGGCCCCGTCGGCGCATCCAGCCAGAACGCCGCCCACAACCCTCCCAAAGCCGACAATCCGCCCAGCACACCAGCCCAGATCGCCATCGCCTCAGGCGTACGGGTCAGGGGCCGAGCCGCCGCCGCCGGGATCACCAGAAGGGCTGCGATCAGCAGCACGCCCACCACCTTGATCGCAACCGCCACGACAATGGCTAACGCCACTGTCAGGCCCAGTTCCTCGCGCCGTGGATCGATGCCACTGGCGCGGGCCAGGTCGGGGTTTAACGTGGCCGTCAAAAGCGCCGACCAGCGCCACCACGTCAGGCCCAGGACCACGGCTGCACCGCCCCAGATCACGGCCAGGTCGCTGCGTGATACGGCCAGGATGTCACCAAACAGAAAACCCATTAAATCCAATCGGATATCAGACAAAAGCGCAACTGCGACAAGGCCCGCCGCAAGGGCTGTATGGGCCATCACGCCCAGTACCGTGTCCATCGCATAGCCGCGCCCGGTCAGGATTGACACGGTCATCGCCATGATCAGGGCAGCGACAAGAACGGCTGGCAGAATGGGCAGCGACAGGGACAGGGCAAGCGCCACGCCAAGGATCGAGGCATGGGCCGTCGCCTCGCCAAAATACGCCATGCGGCGCCAAACCACGAAGCAGCCCAAAGGTGCCGCACACAGCGCAACGCCAAGGCCTGCAAGAGCCGCGCGGATCAGGAAATCGTCCAACATCAGTGCGAATGCTCGTGAGTGTGGTCGTGTTCGTGATCATGGCTGTGCTGGTGCCGGTACAGAGCGAAGGTGCCCTTGGTTCCGCTCCCGAAAAGCGCGCGGTATTCCGGAGCAGACGCCACGATTTCAGGCGTACCTGCGCAGCAGATATGTCCGTTCATACACAACACCCGATCCGACGCAGCCATCACGACGTGCAGGTCATGGCTGACCATGACAACCGCGCACCCCATATCCGAGCGAACCTCCTCAATTTGCTGGTAAAAAGCCGCAGCTCCGGGTTGATCAAGGCCTTGTGTGGCTTCGTCCAAAAGCAAAAGCTGCGGGTTTTCCAGAAGCGCGCGGGCCAGCAGAACCCGCTGAAACTGCCCTCCCGACAGAGCGCTCATCTGGCGGTCGTGCAGGTCCGGAACTCCCGCTTTTTCTAACGCGTCGGCCGCTTTGCGCGTGGTGATACGCTTGGGCAAACCAAGGAACCGTTCGACCGTCAGCGGCAATGAGGCATCGATCGCCAGCTTTTGCGGAACATATCCAATACGCAACCCTTTGGCCCGCTCGATATGTCCACTGGCCGGCGGGACAGCACCGATCAGCGCCCGCAGGAAGGTGGACTTGCCTGACCCGTTCGGCCCGACGATGGTGACGATTTCGTCTGGGGCGATGTCGGTTGTGACATGCTCCAGAACCACGCGCCCGTTCATCTTGAGGGTCAGATCGCGGACTGAGATCAACGGCGCGCTCATGCGGCTTGCTGCGCGCAGGTGGGGCACACCCCTTCGGCCTCGACAACGATCTTTTCGATAGTGAACCCTGTTGCCTTGGCGGCGCTGCCCAGACGGCCTTGAATCAGCTCGGTCTCGGCTTCGGCCACGGCTTTGCAAAGGCGACAGACCAGGAAGGCAGGCACATGATCATGGCCCGGATGTGCGCAGGCTGTATAGGCGTTCATCCGTTCGATCCGGTGCGCCAAGCCGTTCTGCACAAGGAAATCAAGCGCGCGATAGACCACCGGCGGCTGCGAGCCCAAACCGTCTTGTGCCAGCACATCGAGGATGTCATAGGCGCCCAACGCCTGATGGCGTTCAAGCAGGATCTCAAGCACGCGGCGTCGCACGGGCGTGAACTGCAGCTTCTGCTCTGCGCAACGCATCTCGGCGTTCTGCAACGCGTCGGTGATACAATGAGCGTGGTCGTGGGTGTCAAAACCAATCGTGGACATGGGGTGCCTATTTTCTGAAGGTCGGGTGTTGATATATTGTAACATGCCCGGTATCAAGCGCGACGATATGTTATACTATAACAGATAGAGGCACACATGGTCCATAGAATCCTGATCCCGGCTCTGGTTGCTTTTGCGGCCCCCCCTGTGTTGGCTGACGCGCCGCGCGTGGCCACAGATATTGCGCCGGTCCATTCGTTGGTCGCACAAGTGATGGCCGGAGTGGGGGAGCCTGATCTGATCGTTCAACCGGGGGCAAACCCGCATGGCTATGCATTGCGACCATCGCAGGCGCGTGCGCTTCAGAACGCGGATCTGGTGATCTGGATGGGCGAAGCGCTGACGCCGTGGATGGAAAAACCTGTTGATACGTTGGCGGGGCGGGCCGCTGTGATCGAGCTTTTGGATCTGGAGGCGACGCATTTGTTGCCGTATCGCGAAGGGCATAACGACGATGCGCATGACGACGATGAGCATGACGATGACGCGCATGATGACCACGACAACGATCACGAAGAAACGCATGACGATCACGACGACGCGCATGACCATGAAGGGGCTGACCCGCATGCCTGGCTTGATCCGGACAATGCCGTTGCGTGGTTAACCGTGATCGCAGGTGAGCTTGCGCGGATCGATCCCGAACATGCCGATCTTTACATGGCCAATGCCGCTGCCGGACAGGCGCGGATCGAAGGCATCGTGGTTGACCTTCAGCAAACGCTGGCCCCGATGAAGGGCTATCCTTTTGCAGCCTTTCACGATGCGTATCAGTATTTTGAGGTCACATTCGACCTGACACTGGCTGGCACTGTGACACTGAGCGATGCTGCCGATCCAAGCCCGGCCCGGTTGGATGAATTGCGCACCATCCTGCAAGACAAAGGTGTCGATTGCGCCTTTATCGAACCCCAGTTCAACGGACGTCTTCTAATTGCTGCAGCCGAAGGCCAAGAGATGCAGATCTTAGAGCTTGATCCGTTGGGCAGCAGGTTTGACACCGGACCAGAGCTTTACCCTAACCTGCTGACCGGGATGGGAAACACCATGGCAAAATGCGTGACGGAATAGGCGGTTATTCGGCGGGGCTGAAGCCTTCGATCAACTGACGCAGGCCGACCGCCGCACCGGCAAAGATTGCAAGGAAGGTCACCGGGGCGCTGATCGCCAACACGCTGAACGCGGTCATGCCCTGACCAACCGTACAGCCCATGGCGATCACCGCACCCGCGCCCATGATGCTGGCGCCGACAATCTGGCGGCGTAATTCGCGCGGGTCTTCGCAGGCTTCCCAGCGGAAATGGCCCTTCATCATCGACCCGATGAAAGCCCCGAACCAGACGCCGGTCACCGATCCGACGGCAAAGGACAGGGGCCGCAAACTTCCGGTCATGGCAAAGAGAATGGTTTCGCCAACCGGGGCGGAATAGCTGTGTGACACGACCTGCAGGGCATCGAACCCGTTGGTCGCGACCCATTGCGTTCCGGCCCAGCCCGATACGATGGCCAGGCCAACGACGACCGACCAGAAGACCGCTTTGTAATCAGTGCGCAGGTCAGAGGAGGTTAGGGCACCGACACAGAACAGCAGGCCAATCGGGATACCAATCGCAGACAAGGGCAGGCCGGTGATGGCCGCCGCCTGATGGGCGAGTCCCGGCGGCAGATCCGAGGTCACGTCGATCTGTTCAAAAAAGAAGTTGCGGATCGGGGCAAGTGGCCCGCTGAGCACGACATAAGTGGACACACCCATCACCAGCACGATGACAAAGGATCTGAGATCACCGCCGCCCAGACGTGCAATCGCGCCATAGCCGCAGTTGCCCGACAGCGCCATGCCATAGCCAAACATCAGCCCGCCAATGATGGACGCCATCGGCATCCAGCGGATCGAAAGATAGTAGGTTTGTGACGGGTCCAACAGGCCCGTACCAATCAGGGCAAAGCTGCCCGTGATGGCGGTGCCAATGGCCAATATCCACATCCGGAACCGGGTATCGCTGCCGCCGTACAGAAGATCTTCGATCGCGCCCAATGTGCAGAACCGACCGAGACGGGCGGCGAGACCCAGGAGGATCCCTCCGGCAAGACCGATCACAGCCACGGCCTGACCGTCTGTAAGCCAGTTCAGCATGCGCGATCTCCCCCAATTGCGCGGCGATTGGTTCAGATAGCTTGGCTAAATGAAGACAGAGTTACAAGGGGGCGTTGCTGTCGCCGTCGCCGCAGAAGAGGTCATAGACCACTTCAAGAATACGTCTGGGGCGTTCGTCGGCCAGACGATAATAGATCGCCTTGCCGTCCCGACGGGGCACAACCAGACCTTCCAGTCGCAACCGGGACAATTGCTGCGAGACAGCTGCTTGTCGGGCCGACAGCAGATCTTCCAGTTCAGTGACGGATTTTTCGCCGGTCACGAGGTGGCACAGGATCATCAGCCGACCTTCGTGGCTGATCGCCTTCAGAAAGTTGGAGGCCGTGGTCGCGTTGTCGACCATCTTGTCCAATTCTTCCGTCGCCATATCCGAGGAAAACTGTGGAAGTGCCATGTGCTGGTCCTTTGTCCTCATCCTGTCAGGGCATCTGGTGTGCCCTTATCGTCTTTGCTTGAGCCGTGCGTCGGTTGCGTTAGCTTCCGTGCACGTCATTTGAAAAAAAGCAACCCTGAACGCATCGTTCTGACGCGAAATTGCTTAAGTTTTGGGCGAAAATGTTACATATCGCTTGTTTTTCGCCCTGCGCCCTCATGATCCGCCCGTGGTTTCAGGCGCGACATAGGCGGTGTGTTCGGTCAGCATTTTGCTCAGCAGCGGCCAAAAGAAATCTTCACCCGGATAGCCTTCCATGCGGGTGATTTCCTGTCCGTCTTCGACCAGAAGGAAGGTCGGCGTAAAGGTCACGCGACGGGCGACGGTCAGATCATCCGGGATCTGACGCAGATTCACGCGGCGCAGCGGGGCAAATTTACCTTCGCTTGTCTTGGGATAAGCTGGTGCGATTTCTTCGTTCCAGCGTTCACACCAAGCACAGCCAGCCTGCTCGACCATGACCAGTTCAGCAGCCATGGCGGGCAAAGAGATCAAGAGAACACCGATCGCTGCGATCGTATTTTTCCAGACGGACATGTTACACCCGTTGACGTGTCGTTGTCCTACAACATAATTTGAATATGTGAATAACTCAAGCCGCGTCATCGATTCTTACGTCAGGTCTTGCGACTGAAAGGTCCATCATGCTGGAAATTTCCCTTCTTGGCGCGCTTGCTGCTGGTTTGCTGAGCTTTTTTACGCCGTGTATTCTGCCCATGGTGCCATTCTACCTGTCGTATATGGGCGGGTTGTCGATGTCAGAATTGCGCGGGGACGGCGAAATCGCGCCGGGGGCGCAGCGGCGGTTGCTGATTTCGGCGGTGTTCTTCGCGCTGGGGGTGACCACGATTTTCGTGATGCTGGGCATGGGCGCCACCGCGCTGGGCCAGATGTTCACACAGTACCTGCAGCCAATGTCCTATGTGGCCGCCGCAATCCTTGTGGTGTTTGGCCTGCATTTTCTCGGCGTGATCAAGGTGCCGTTGCTGTACCGCGAGGCGCGCATGGAAAGCAGCGCCGAGGCCAGCAGCATTCTGGGCGCTTACCTGATGGGGCTGGCCTTTGGCTTTGGCTGGACGCCCTGCGTCGGGCCTGCGCTTGCATCAATTCTGATGGTGGCCAGCGGTATGGGCGATATCTGGCGGGGCGCGTTGTTGCTGTTGGTGTACGGTGTCGGCATGACCGCACCTTTTGTGGTGGCCGCCTTGTTTGCCAAGCCGTTTCTGGCCTGGGTGCAGCGCAATCGGTCGATCTTTGCCTGGGTCGAAAAGATCATGGGCGTGATGCTGATCGTCTTTGCCGTCCTGATCGCGACGGGCGGTGTTAACCTGATTGCGGACGCCCTGATCCGGTGGGTGCCGTGGTTTTCGACCATAGGGTAAACTGAAACCAGAAACGCGACGATTCGAAAGGGAGGACCTGAGATGAAGAAGCTGATTGCATTCGCGGTGGCCTGTGTGATGGCATTGCCAGCCGCAGCCGTTGAAGTGGGCGATGACGGGCTGCACAAGCCCGAATGGTTCCGCGACACGTTCAAAGATCTGCAAGAGGACTATGCCGAGGCCAAGGCCGAAGGAAAGCGTTTGCTGGTGATCGTCGAACAGCGGGGTTGCCTGTACTGCCGGGACATGCACGAAAACACCTTCACCGACCCCCGCGTTCTCGAAATGCTGGAAGATGTGTATTACCCGGTGCAGCTGAACCTGCACGGGTCGACGGAAATGATCGATGTCGATGGTGAGGAACTGAGCGAACGGCAGGCCGCGCGGAAATGGGGCATTCTGTTCACGCCGACCATGATTTTTCTGCCGCCCGAAATGGACGAATCAAAACCCGCTGCTCAGCAGGCCGTCGCCGTCATGCCGGGCGCATTTGCGCCTGGAACCACGTTTGACATGCTGACCTGGGTCGCGGAAGAGCGGTATCTGGATCAGTCCGAAGAGGACTTTCAGCGCTATCATGCCCGTCGTATTCAGGAACGAAACGATGGCGATACGCGCTGAAACAGTATGACTCTGGCGCTAGGTCGCTGTGAAACTTGTGAAATTTTCAGCGGCCTGCGACAAAACAATCTATCAATTCACAATAATGAATTTGTTGTTGCGACCTTGGTCCCGGTGTCCTACGGTATGCAACGAATAGCACGCCGCGCCAACGTGCGCGGTAGCCAACGGGAGGAACTATGAAACTTGTATCTCTGACAATCGCAGTCGCATTGGCCGGTGGGGCGGCCATGGCCGCCGAGGTTGGTCCGCGTGAGGTCGCGTTCAACGAAGACGGTGCCGTCGAGGTCTCTCTGAGCGGTATGGCCGGTGATCCGGCCTCCGGTGCCGAGATCATGGCAGCCAAGTCGCGCGGCAACTGTGTCGCCTGTCACGAAATCACCGCGCTGAGCGACACGCCGTTCCACGGTGAAGTCGGCCCCATGCTGGATGGTGCTGGTGATCGCTGGACCGCAGCCGAGCTGCGCTCGATCCTGGTGAACAGCAAGGTCATGTTCGAAGACACGGTTATGCCCGCGTATTACGTGATCGACGGGTTCAACCGTCCGGGTGACGCATATACCGGCAAAGCCGCGCAGGGCGATCTTGATCCTTTGCTGGCCGCGCAGGAAATCGAAGACGTCATCGCCTTTCTAATGACGCTTAAAGACGAGTAAACACACGGCATCGGTCGTGTGAACTGAAACGTAAAGGAGAGAGAAATGGAATTCTCACGTCGCGATACCCTGGCTCTGGGCCTGGGCGCTGCGGTTCTCACCGTTCTGCCGTTCAGCGTATCGGCTGCCGCCGAGGACGCTATCGCAGAATTCACTGGCGGAGCCGACATGGCTGATACCGGTGTTGAACTGACGGCCCCGGAAATTGCTGAAAACGGCAACACTGTTCCGGTCGAAGTCAGCGCACCTGGCGCCACTGCAATCATGCTGCTGGCCACTGGCAACCCGACACCGGGCGTCGCCACGTTCAACTTCGGTCCGTTGGCTGCTGCTCAGGCTGCGTCGACCCGGATTCGTCTGGCCGGAACGCAGGACGTTGTCGCGATCGCCAAGATGGCGGATGGCAGCTTTGCCAAAGCCTCGTCGACCGTGAAAGTTACCATTGGTGGCTGCGGCGGCTAAGCGCTGCTTGGTCTGCCCACCTCAGGATAAGGAAAGTTAATCATGGCATCTGGTGTTAAGCCCCGCGTCAAGGTCCCGAAAACCGCCGCCGCTGGCGATGCGATCACGATCAAGACCCTGATCAGCCACAAAATGGAAAGCGGTCAGCGCAAGGACAAAGAGGGAAACCTCATTCCGCGTTCGATCATCAACCGCTTCACCTGCGAGTTCAACGGCCAGTCGGTCGTCGACGTCACAATGGAACCGGCGATTTCGACCAATCCGTATTTCCAGTTCGAAGCCACTGTACCCGAAGCCGGAGATTTCGTGTTCACCTGGTACGATGACGACGGATCGGTCTACGACACAACGAAACCGATCAAGATCGCCTGATCCAGAATGGATCCCAGGCAGCGCTCTGCCCCGGAACAACGGGGCAGGGCAGCCACTTACAGGGAGGATGCAGAATGAACTACAAGGCGATCACAGCAATTGCCGCAATGCTGACGCTGCCACTGGCAGCGCACGCGGATCCGGACGATGACACGCTGGTCATCAACGAAGATATCGAAATCGTGACAAAAACCGCCGCGCCTGCGCATTTGCAGGACGCGATGGACGAAATCATGTCCGGTTGGCATTTCCGGTCTGACGAAACTCAGGCAATGGAAATGGATGATTTCGACAATCCGGGTATGGTGTTTGTCGAAAAGGCCTTGGTTGCCTGGGACACGGCCGACGGAACTGAAGGCAAATCCTGTGCCGATTGTCACGGGGCCGCCGACGATATGGCGGGCGTCAAGGCGACCTATCCCAAGTGGAACGAAGCCGCTGGTGAAGTTCGCACGCTGCAAATGCAGATGAACGATTGCCGCGAAAACCGCATGGGTGCCGACGCATGGAAATACGATGCGGGCGCCGCGATTGATATGGAGGCGCTGTTGTCCGCCGTGTCGCGCGGTCTTCCGGTGAATGTGGCCATCGACGGTCCGGCTCAGTCGACCTGGGAACAGGGCAAAGACCTGTATTATGCCCGGACCGGTCAGCTGGATCTCAGCTGTGCCAGCTGCCATGAAGAAAACTATGGCAACATGATCCGCGCAGACCATCTGAGCCAGGGTCAGGTCAACGGGTTCCCGACATACCGTCTGAAGAACACCAAGCTGAATGGCATCCACAGCCGTTTCAAAGGCTGCGTGCGTGATACGCGTGCGGAAACCTACAAGCCCGGCTCGCCCGAGTTTGTGGCGCTTGAGCTTTATGTCACCTCGCGTGGCAATGGCCTGTCGGTCGAAGGTCCGTCAGTCCGCAACTAAACAGAAATGCCCCGCGTCTGAACAAGGCGCGGGGTGTTTTGTCTTAATGAAATTCAAACATGCGAATATGTCTCATGTTTAAACAGGAAGCTGTATCCATGATCTCTCGTCGTGATTTCCTTCAGGTTTCAATGGCAGCGTCGGCAATGGTCGGCGCATCTGGTTTCGGCAACTGGGCGCGTTTGGCAGCCCAGCAAGCGCTGAGCCAGGACCAGCTTCTGGAGTTTGATACGTTCGGCAATATCAGCCTGATCCACATCACCGACATTCACGCCCAGCTGAAACCAATCCTGTTTCGCGAGCCGTCAATCAACCTTGGCGTTGGGGCCAACAAGGGGCATGTGCCCCACATCACGGGAGCTGACTTCCGCAAGGCCTATGGCATCGCCGATGGCAGCCCGTCGGCCTATGCGCTGACCTATGATGATTTCGCATCGCTCTCGCAGGCCTATGGCCGCGTTGGCGGGTTGGATCGTGTGTCGACCGTGATCAATGCGATCCGCGCCGACCGGCCAGATGCGCTGCTGTTGGACGGCGGCGACACTTGGCACGGCAGCTATACCTGCTATCAGACCGAAGGCCAGGACATGGTCAACGTGATGAACGCTCTGAAACCCGACGCGATGACGTTCCACTGGGAATTCACGCTGGGATCCGAGCGCGTCAACGAGATCGTCGAAAATCTGCCCTTTGCCGCCCTTGGCCAGAACATCTTTGACGCCGAGTGGGATGAACCGACCGAGTTGTTCCCGCCCTACAAATTCTTTGAACGTGGTGGCGCCAAGGTCGCCGTGATCGGTCAGGCGTTCCCCTATATGCCCATCGCCAACCCGCGCTGGATGTTCCCGGAGTATTCATTCGGGATCCGCGATGAAAACATGCAGTCGATGGTCGATGAGGTCCGCGGCATGGGCGCCGATGTCGTTGTCGTGCTCAGCCACAACGGCTTTGACGTCGACAAGAAGATGGCCAGCGTCGTCACTGGCATCGATGTGATCCTGTCGGGTCACACCCACGATGCGTTGCCCGAGCCGGTTCTGGTCGGCAAGACCCACATCATCGCGTCGGGGTCGAACGGCAAGTTCGTATCGCGTGTCGATCTGGATGTGCGCGACGGTCAGATGATGGGCATCAAGCACAAGCTGATCCCGATCTTTTCCGACGTGATTGCGCCCGACCCGATGATCACCAAGCTGATCGACGAACAGCGCGCCCCTTATGCCGATCAACTGGCCGAGGTGATCGGGCAGACAGATTCGCTGCTGTATCGTCGTGGCAACTTTAACGGAACATGGGATGACCTGATCTGCGACGCGCTGATCAGCGAACGTGAGGCTGACATCGCTATGTCGCCCGGCGTGCGCTGGGGGCCAAGCCTTGTGCCCGGTGATGACATCACCCGCGAAGATATCTGGAATGTGACCTCGATGACCTATGGCGAGGCATACCGGTCCGAAATGACGGGCGAATTCATCAAGGTGATCCTTGAGGATGTGGCCGACAACATCTTCAACCCGGATCCATATTACCAGCAGGGCGGTGACATGGTGCGCACCGGCGGCATGGCCTATCGCATCGACATCAACAAGCCGCAGGGCGAACGGATCTCGGACATGACCCTGCTGAAGACAGGCGAAACCATTGATCCGGCCAAGACCTATGTGGTCGCCGGCTGGGCCTCGGTCAACGAAGGCACCGAAGGCCCGCAGATCTGGGATGTGGTCGAAAACCATATCCGCAAGCAGGGCACCGTGTCCCTGACCCCAAACAACTCGGTCGAGGTCGTGGGCGCGTAAGCCCCGGTCTGACTGTCTTTCGATATCACGAGGAGGCAAATCCAGATGAGTGACAGCTTCAAAGCAAAGTCGCCCTCGCGCCGCCAGTTCCTATCCGGAGCGGCTGCGGTGGGTGCAGGTGTGGTGGCAGGCACCACAGCCAAGGCGGCGGGCCCCGACCCGCTGATCACACAGGTGCAGGATTGGGCATCTGGCACCGGCGACGGTGTCGATGCCACGCCCTATGGCCTGCCGATCGATTACGAATCCGACGTGGTACGTCGCAACGTGGAATGGCTGACGGCTGACACGATCAGCTCGATCAACTTCACACCGATCCACGCGCTGGATGGTACGATCACGCCGCAGGGCTGTGCATTCGAACGCCATCATTCGGGTGCAATCGAACTGCGCAAGCAGGACTACCGCCTGATGATCAACGGGCTGGTCGATAATCCGCTGGTGTTCTCATATGAGGATCTGGAGAGGTTCCCACGCGAAAACCGTGTGTATTTCTGCGAATGTGCCGCGAACACCGGCATGGAATGGGCCGGTTCTCAGCTGAACGGTGCCCAGTTCACCCATGGCATGATTCACAATATGGAATATTCCGGCATTCCGCTGCGGACCCTGCTGGAAGAAGCCGGGCTTAATGCCGCCGGCGATCTTAAGGATAAGTGGGTCTATGTCGAAGGCGCGGATGCGTCCTCGAATGGCCGCTCGATCCCGATGGAAAAGGCGCTGGACGATGTGCTGGTGGCCTTCAAGGCCAACGGCGAAGCGTTGCGCAAGGAACATGGCTATCCCGTGCGTCTGGTGGTTCCGGGCTGGGAAGGCAACATGTGGGTCAAATGGCTGCGTCGCATCGAAGTGACCGATCAGGCCGTCGAATCCCGCGAAGAGACGTCGAAATATACCGACACTCTGGAAGACGGCACCGCCCGCAAGTGGACATGGGAAATGGACGCCAAATCGGTTGTCACATCGCCGAGCCCGCAATCCCCCATCAAGCATGGTCATGGCCCGCTGGTCATCACCGGTCTGGCATGGTCGGGACGGGGTGCGATCACCCGCGTGGACGTTTCAAAAGATGGCGGCAAGACCTGGGAAACCGCACGCCTCGCGGCTCCGGGTGAAAAGATGGCAATGACGCGGTTCTACCTCGACACGACGTGGGACGGCGAAGAAATGCTGCTGCAATCACGGGCGATGGACGACACCGGCTATGTGCAGCCGACCAAGGCCGAATTGCGCGACGTGCGCGGCCTGAATTCGATCTATCACAACAACTGCATTCAGACTTGGTGGATCAAGTCGGACGGAGAGGCCGAGAATGTCGAAGTATCGTAATCTGATCATCACATCAGCACTGGCCGCGACGCTGGGCGCCGCACCTGCTTTCGCCGAAAAATTCGGGTTGGGCCGAACGGCCCTTCCGGAAGAAATCGCAGCATGGGATCTGGACATATCCCCCGATGGCACCGGGCTGCCGGTTGGATCGGGCAACGCCTTTGACGGCGAAGAACTGTTTGCCGACTACTGTGCAATCTGCCACGGTGACTTTGCCGAAGGTGTCGACAACTGGCCAAAACTGGCCGGGGGAATGGACACGCTGGACCACGAAGATCCGCTGAAAACCGTCGGATCGTACTGGCCGTTCCTGTCGACGACGTTCGACTATGTCCGCCGGTCAATGCCATTCGGAAACGCACAGACGCTGACCGATGACGAGGTATATGCCATCGTGGCCTATATCCTCTATTCAAACGACCTTGTGGATGATGATTTCGAACTTTCGAATGAAAACTTCCTTGAGGTCGAGATGCCCAATGCGGGCGGGTTCATCGTCGATGACCGATTGACTTCCGAGGCGCATTTCGTTCGCGAACCCTGCATGGCAGACTGCAAAGAAGGCACGCCTGAGGTCGTCATGCGCGCCATGGTTCTGGACGTTACGCCCGAAGAAACCAAGGCGCGCAAGGTTCAGGAACTGATGGACGCCACCAAGCCGGATGCCGACCGCGATACGGCCGCTGTGGCTGAGACAGCTGTCGTTGCCGAAGCCGCCACGGAAGAGGCCGAACCGGTAGCTGAAGAAGCCCCGGTGGAAGAGGTTGTCGCTCTGGATCCGGAAATGATCGCCAAGGGCGAGAAGGTCTTTAAGAAGTGTAAGGCTTGCCACCAGGTTGGTGAGAAAGCCAAGAACAAGACCGGGCCGGTCCTGAATGGTATCGTGGGCGCGCCTGCGGGTGCTGTCGAAGGCTTCAAATACTCCAAGCCGATGGCCGCAGCTGGCGAAGATGGTTTGGTCTGGACCGAGGAAGAACTCACCGCATTCCTGACCAAGCCAAAGGCATACATGAAGAAGACCAAGATGTCGTTTGCGGGCCTCAAGAAGGAAGCCGATATCGATGCGGTTCTGACCTATCTGAAATCCTTCGGTCAGTAACCCCATGCGCTATCTGGGAGGAGTATGCGCAGCCTGGGTCGCCCTGACAGGGGCGGCCTTCGCTGAAGAGGGTGTAGAACAAATCGGTGATCCCGTCAGGGGCGCCGAACTTTTCCAGGTTTGCGGCGAATGTCACGAGGTCGGCACCGACGCCGCCCATAAGGTCGGCCCGGTCCTGAACGGGATCTTTTTCCGCAAGGTCGCGGTGTTCGAAGATTTCGAATATTCGGACGGTATTCGTCGCGCACGGCGCGACGGGATGGTCTGGGATCTGGAACATCTGGATGCCTATCTGAACAATCCCAAGGCGCTGGTCAGCGGCACCAACATGGTGTTTGCCGGGATGCCCGAGGCCAAAGATCGCGGCGATGTTCTGGCCTATCTCAGACAGTTCTCTGATAGCCCGCAGGACATCCCCGAAGCGGCACCGACGGCCAAGCCTGTCGATGTCTCTCTGACGCCCGAAACGCTCGCCATTGTGGGGGACCCGGATTACGGTGAATACCTGTCCAGCGAGTGTACGACCTGTCATCAGGTCGATGGCGATTATGACGGGATACCTGCAATTATTGGCTGGTATGACGAGGATTTCGTGCTTGCCATGCACGCTTACAAGCAGAAAATCCGACCCCACCCGGTGATGCAGATGCTGGCGGGCAGGCTGTCGGACGAAGAGATTGCTGCACTGGCAGCATATTTTGGCGCGTTGGAGTAATCCGGCGCGTCTTTTTTACGAAGAATTGGGAGGAACCACATGACTATCAACAGACGGACTTTTCTGGGCACGTCCATCGGGGTCGCCGCAAGTTTAAGCGCGCCCATGGTGATGGGCGCAGGGCATGGACGCCCTAAAGTGGTGGTGATCGGCGGCGGGGCAGGAGGAGCCACAGCCGCGCGTTACATCGCCAAAGACAGCAAGGGCGCAATTGACGTTACGCTGATCGAACCGACGCGCACCTATTACACCTGCTTCTTCTCGAATCTCTATATGGGTGGGTTCCGCGAACTCAGCAGCATCGGCCACACCTATGGTAAACTGGCGGCCGACTATGGCGTAAACGTCGTGCATGACTGGGCCGTGGGGATCGACCGCGATGCCAAGACAGTGACCTTGGCTGGCGGTGGATCGCTGCCCTATGATCGCCTGATCCTGAGCCCCGGCATCGATTTTGTCGACGGCGCGGTTCCGGGATGGGACGTCAGTGCTCAGAACAAGATGCCCCATGCTTACAAGGCCGGATCTCAGTCAGAGCTTCTGAAAGCACAGATCGAATCAATGCCCCAGGGCGGCACCTTTTGCATGGTCGCCCCCCCGAACCCCTTCCGCTGCCCGCCCGGCCCCTATGAGCGGGTATCAATGGTTGCTCATGTGCTGAAGGAAAAGAACCCGACCGCCAAGATCATCATCGCGGATCCGAAGGCCAAGTTTTCCAAGATGGCCCTGTTCCAGGAAGGCTGGGGCAATCACTATGACGGCATGATCGACTGGATCGGGGCAGACTTCGGCGGCGACAATGTTCAGGTCGATCCCGACGCCATGACCGTGACCATCGACGGCGAAGAAACCAAGGTCGATGTCTGCAACGTGATCCCGGCGATGAAAGCAGGCCGTATCTGCGAGATGGCGGGAATCACCGACGGCAACTGGGCGCCTGTCTCGGGCCACACGATGCAGTCGCGCATTGACGAAAACATCCACGTGCTGGGCGACGCCTGTGCGCAGGGTGATATGCCCAAATCTGGCTTCTCGGCCAACAGTCAGGCCAAGGTCGCGGCCATGGCCGTGCGCGGCGCCCTGACCGGCTCCAAAGTGTTCCCGGCCAAGTTCTCGAACACTTGCTGGTCGTTGATCGACACGGATGACGGCGTCAAGGTCGGCGCAACCTACGAGGCGACTGACGAGAAAATCGCCAAAGTCGATGGGTTCATCAGCAAGACCGGCGAAAACGCCGAGCTGCGTCAGGCCACTTACGAGGAAAGCATCGGCTGGTATGCCGGCATTACCTCGGACATGTTTGGCTAAATCTTCCAAGCGGCGCGCGCCTCAATTGCGGCGCGCGCCGCGCTTTTTGACCGGGCGAGGCATCTGACAACCCCACTGCCCAGCCAATGCAGCACAAAGTCGTATCTTCTTCTCTTTTCCAAATACTCATTTTTCGACGTCAGAATTCATTCACTGCCCTTTGCCATCGCAAATCTGCGGGAACGGATTTCGTCCCACCCCTTGCAGCCCCCCAAAGGCGACACTAAGACTCTCGTAACGCAGACCCGGGTATGGTCCCGGTCCTACATCAGAGCAGGCGGCGCATATGTTTGATCCCATCGACACCTACAACAATACGCTCGTTCCCATGGTCGTCGAGCAGACCAGCCGCGGCGAACGGGCCTATGATATCTTCTCGCGCCTGTTGAAGGAGCGGATCATTTTCATCAACGGTCCGATCCATGATGGGATGAGCCATCTGATCGTCGCTCAGCTGCTGCATCTTGAGGCCGAAAACCCGTCCAAGGAAATTTCGATCTACATCAATAGCCCCGGTGGCGTTGTGACCTCGGGCCTGTCGATCTATGACACTATGCAGTACATCAAGCCCAAGTGTTCGACCTTGGTGATTGGTCAGGCGGCCTCGATGGGATCGGTTTTGCTGGCTGGCGGTGAAAACGGCATGCGGTTCTCGCTGCCCAACAGCCGCATCATGGTGCACCAGCCCAGCGGTGGCTATCAGGGCCAGGCGAGCGATATCATGATCCACGCCGCCGAGACACAGAAACTGAAAGACCGGCTGTATGACATCTATGTCAAGCATACTGGCCAGTCGAAAAAGAACGTCGAAAAGGCATTGGATCGCGACAATTTCATGTCGCCGGAAGAAGCCAAAGACTGGGGCCATATCGATGAAATCGTCGACAGCCGCAGCAAGTCCGGCAGCGAAGAAAGCTGATTGCGGCAATCATAGACAGGTGTCCGCCGGTTAGGACGGGCGGACACGTTTTGGCATTGTCGCTCCCGTGAGGCTGGCTTAAGCTGTCGGGATTGGCAATGAAATCGACCCCAGGGCTCTGGGGGAACGCGGAAATCGAAGCCGAAAGGTAGACCATGGCAACGAACTCAGGCGGTGACAGCAAGAACACCCTCTACTGCAGCTTTTGCGGGAAAAGCCAGCACGAGGTTCGCAAGCTGATTGCAGGGCCCACCGTGTTCATCTGCGATGAATGCGTTGAACTGTGTATGGATATTATCCGCGAAGAAACGAAAGCGGCCGGTTTGAAATCGACCGATGGCGTACCGACGCCCAAGGATATCTGCGAGGTTCTGGACGACTACGTGATCGGTCAGGCGATGGCCAAGCGGGTGTTGTCGGTGGCGGTTCACAACCACTACAAGCGCCTCGATCACGCCCAGAAAGCGGGCAGTGATATCGAACTGGCAAAGTCCAACATCCTGCTGATCGGACCGACCGGGTGCGGCAAGACCCTGCTGGCACAAACGCTGGCGCGGATTCTGGATGTGCCGTTTACGATGGCGGATGCGACGACGCTGACCGAAGCCGGATATGTGGGCGAGGATGTGGAAAACATCATCCTGAAGCTGCTCCAGTCTTCTGAATACAATGTCGAACGTGCGCAGCGCGGCATCGTCTATATCGATGAGGTCGACAAGATCACCCGCAAGTCAGAGAATCCTTCGATCACGCGCGACGTGTCGGGCGAGGGCGTTCAGCAGGCATTGCTGAAGCTGATGGAAGGCACCGTTGCAAGCGTACCGCCGCAAGGTGGCCGCAAGCATCCGCAACAGGAATTCCTGCAGGTCGATACCACGAATATCCTGTTCATCTGTGGCGGCGCCTTTGCGGGTCTCGACAAGATCATCAAACAGCGCGGCAAGGGCTCGGCCATGGGCTTTGGGGCCGATGTTCGGGACGAAAATGAACAGGGCGTGGGCGAGACCTTCAAAGATCTTGAACCCGAAGACCTGTTGAAATTTGGCCTGATCCCGGAATTTGTCGGTCGTTTGCCGGTTCTGGCAACGCTGGAAGATCTGGACGAAGACGCATTGGTCGAGATTTTGACCCGACCCAAGAACGCCTTGGTCAAGCAGTACCAGCGCCTGTTCGAACTGGAAGACACCGAACTGTCCTTTACCGACGACGCCATGCGCGCCATCGCCCGTCGGGCGATCGAACGCAAGACCGGTGCGCGGGGCCTGCGGTCAATTCTGGAAGACATCCTGCTGGACACGATGTTCGATCTGCCGGGTATGGAAAATGTCACAAAGGTTGTCGTCAACGAAGAGGCGGCCAATTCTGACGCACAGCCGCTGATGATCTATGCGGATGCTGAAAAAGAACCAGCGACGGCAGGGTAAATCAAAAGTCTTATTGACCAAAACAACGGCGCGGGTCTTCCGCGCCGTTTGCATGTGAGGGACCAGAAATGATCAGACGTATTTCTTTTGGCGGCGATTTCGAAGCCAAAATCGGATATTGCCGCGCCGTTGTTGCGGGCGGATTCGTGCATGTGGCCGGGACCGTAGGGCAGGGGGACGATGTCGTCAGCCAATGCCGCTCGGCGCTGGATACGATCGGTAAGGCCCTGGCCGAGGCCGGATCGGGGTTCGAACATGCGGTTCGGGTGAATTATTACCTGCCAGATGCCGCCGAATTTGAGCCGTGCTGGCCTGTCTTGAGCGAAGTGTTCAAAGGCAACCCACCTGCCGCGACAATGGTTGAATGCGGGTTGATCGACCCCAAGTACCGGATCGAGATCGAATTGACGGCACTCGCGCCTAAGGCATGATGCACAGCCGATGTGCAGGAATATGAATTGCACAGAGCGGGGTGGGCTGACATATAAGCCTGATAGTAATAGTCAGGATTTACCCATGTCAGAGACTCATCAATCGGACACCGGCGTTTTCGATACGCCAAACGCCAGCAAGTACCTGCAACAGCTGTGCAAGCACTTCAGCCACAAGGCTACGGTCGAATTCACGCCTGAAACCGGATCATTGGAACTGCCTGTCGGGTCGGCCCAGATGACGGCAGACGGCCAGACGCTGACGATCAAGGTAACCGGCGAAGATTTGCCAAGGATGCGGATGGTGATCGACAAGCATCTGGAGCGCTTTGCCTTTCGCGAAGACTTTAAACATATGAACTGGGCAACCGCAGCATAGTTCCGCGCAGGCGCGGCGGTTTGGCCTGCCCCTGACCTCTGGACCTTGGCCCGGCTTTGGTCCATATCTGCGGTAACGAAATGCCGGAGACGTCCATGGGAACCCTGAACACTCTTCTGCGTGCCTTGACCTGGTGGCACGGATCGACGCTGAACACTCAGATCTTTACCGCGCGCAAGGGCGTGAAGGTCGGTGAAGACGATCAGGGCAATGTGTTTTATCGCAATGCCGACGACAGCAAACGCTGGGTGATGTTCAATGGTGAGGTCGAGGCCAGCCGGGTGGACCCCGATTGGCACGGCTGGCTGCACCGCACCTGGGACGAACCGCCGTCAAAAGACCCGCTGGCCCACAAGGCGTGGGAAAAGCCGCATCAGGAAAACCTGACGGGGACTGCCTTGGCCTATGCGCCTGCCGGCTCACTGCGTCAGGCATCCCCGGCTGATCGCAGCGATTACGAGGCCTGGAGCCCCGAATAAGAGAGCGCCGCACATGTCGCACAACAAGACCGAAGTTCTGGTCGGTGGCGCGGTTTTCGCCGCAGCCATCGGCTTTGCCGTTTATGCCGCGCAGTCGACCGGGTTTTCCGGTGGCGGGGCAGGCTATGACCTGCACGCGTCTTTCCGCTCGCTGGAAGGCGTGTCCGTTGGCACCGATGTTCGCCTTGCAGGCGTCAAGATCGGAACCGTCACGGGGATGGAGCTGAACACCGAGACGTATCGCGCTGACACAACGCTGAACGTTCGAAATGAGGTCGAGATCCCGGACGACAGCGCGATTGTGGTGGCGTCCGAAGGGTTGCTGGGCGGCAATTTTGTCGAAATCGTCCCCGGTGGATCGCTGTTTTATTTCGCGCCCGGTGATGAGATTCTGGACACCCAGGGTGCGGTCAGCCTGATCTCATTGTTGCTGAAGTTCGTGTCCGGAGGAGACGGAGAGTGATCCGCGCCTTCGTTCTGGCCTGTCTGATCTGGAGCGTGCCTGCCGCCTTTGCGCAAGAGCGGGCCGTGTCCGGGACAGGGGCCATTTTGCGCGGCCTCGACAAGGTGAACGGCGAGACGGTGGACGTTGAAGTGATGTCTGGCGCGACCGAAATCGTGTTCGGTCTGGATGTATCGTTGGCCGATTGCCGCTATCCGCCAGACAACCCGACCGGCAACGCCTATGCCTATCTCGCAATCTGGAACCGCGGCGAAGCCGGGGCTGTGTTCGAAGGCTGGATGATTGCAGCATCGCCGGCGCTTAATGCCTTGGACCACAGTCGCTATGACGTCTGGGTGTTGCGCTGTATCACGTCCTGAGCGCTTGGGATCGGCGGACCGCTGAAATCGGCGGACCCGTTCACAGCCTCTTCAAGACGCAGATGGTACTCAGCCCGCGAAATCTCGACGGCGCCCAATGATGCAAGGTGCGCGGTCAGGAATTGCGTGTCAAACAGCGTGAACCCCGCTTGGCGCAGGCGATCAACCAGATACGCCAAGGCGATCTTTGACGCATCGGTCTGGCGTGAAAACATGCTTTCGCCGAAGAAAGCCGCGCCCACGACAACGCCATAGACGCCGCCGATCAGGTCAGGGCCGTTCCAGACTTCCAGTGAATGCGCGTGTTTCAGGGCGTGCAGATCAAGATAGTGCTGGCGGATTTCGGCGTTGATCCAGGTTTCGGCCCGGTCGGCGCAGGCATCCAGAACACCTGCAAAATCGCGGTCAATCGTGACTTCGAACCCGCCCCGCCGCATCCGTCGTGCCAATGACCGAGAGATGCGAAACCCGTCCAGCGGAAAAATCCCGCGCCGTTTCGGGTCGACCCAGAAAACCTCGGGGTCGTTCCTGTGCTCGGCCATCGGGAAGATCCCGATGGAATAGGCATGCAACAAAAGTTCCGGACTCAGGCTCATGCCAGCTCCGACAGGGGGCTATTGAGTGCCCAGATTGGTTTCAAGCCAGTGTTCAAGCCAGTGGATGTTGTAGGTGCCGTTCAGCACATCCGGTTCCTGCAGCAAGGCACTGAACAACGGGATCGTGGTGTCGACCCCGTCAACGATCAGTTCACCCAACGCGCGATCCAGCCGGGCCAGCGCTTCGTTTCGGTCGCGGCCATGCACGATCAGTTTGCCGATCAGCGAGTCATAATAGGGCGGGATCGAATACCCGTCATACAGCGCCGAATCCATCCGAACACCCAAGCCGCCGGGCGCATGAAAATGCGTGATCTTGCCGGGGCACGGCGTGAACGAAGGCAGCTTTTCGGCGTTGATACGCACTTCGATCGCGTGGCCGTTGATCTTCAGATCGTCCTGTTCAAAGGACATCGGTTCACCAGCGGCCACAAGGATCTGTTCGCGCACCAGATCGACACCAAAGATTCCTTCGGTCACCGGGTGCTCAACCTGCAGGCGGGTGTTCATCTCGATGAAATAGAACTCGCCGTTTTCGTACAGGAATTCTATCGTACCGGCGCCGATATAATTGATCTTCGCCACGGCATTGGCGCAAACCTGCCCTATTTTTGCCCTTTCCCCTGCAGAAATGCAGGGGCCGGGGGCCTCTTCGAACACTTTCTGATGGCGTCTCTGCAAAGAGCAATCGCGTTCGCCCAGATGCACAGCTTTGCCACGACCGTCGCCAAACACCTGAATTTCGATGTGACGCGGGGTGGTCAGGTATTTTTCGATATAGACTTCGTCGTTGCCAAAAGCGGCTTTGCCCTCGGCCCGGGCCGTCATAAAGGCATGTTCCATGTCATCCGCGGTTTTTGCGACTTTCATGCCGCGACCACCGCCACCCGCCGTGGCTTTGATGATCACCGGATACCCGATGTCCTCACCAATCTCGCGCGCGGTTTCAAGATCCGGAACACCGCCCGCCGATCCGGGAACGCACGGCACGCCCAGGTCTTTCATCGTGTCCTTGGCGGTGATCTTGTCACCCATGACACGGATATGTTCGGCAGTGGGGCCGATAAAGGTCAGCCCGTGATCTTCGATGATCTGTGCGAAATTCGCGTTTTCGGACAAAAAGCCATACCCGGGATGGATCGCTTGCGCGCCGGTGATTTCACAGGCGGAAATGATGGCCGGGATCGACAGATAGCTTTGTGGCCCCGGAGGCGGGCCGATACAGACCGATTCGTCGGCCATACGGACATGCATGGCATCGCTGTCGGCGGTGGAGTGCACGGCAACCGTGCCAATCCCCATCTCGCGCGCAGCCCGTACCACGCGCAGGGCAATTTCGCCCCGGTTGGCAATCAGGATCTTGTCGAACATGGGGTATCCTTACTCGATGATGACCAGAGGCGTGCCAAATTCGACGGCGGCCCCATCTTCGACCATGATCCGTTTGATAATGCCCGCCTTGGGCGCGGGAATGTGGTTCATGGTCTTCATCGCTTCGACAATCAGAAGCGTGTCGCCTTCTTCGACTTGCGAGCCGACCTTGATGAAGGACGGCGCGCCGGGTTCGGTCTGAAGGTAGATGGTTCCAACCATGGGCGATGTGACCGCGCCGGGATGGGTGGCAGGATCTTCGGCGGTTGCCGGGCCAGCAGCTGGCGCAGACGGGGCAGGCGCAGCAGCGGCGGCCGGTGCGGCAGCGGTGGTGACCTGAACGGGCGCCGCCATGACCTGAGCAGGCGGCGTACGCGTCACACGGACGTTCAGGCTGTCATGCTCGTCATAGTCCCGTTTGACCTGAAGCTCGGTCAGGTCATTTTCGCGAAGAAGCTCGGCCAGTGCTTTGATAAATGCCACATCCGTGTCGTGCTTGTTCTTGTCCATCTCTCGTCCTCGACCGGTACGGCTGTCCCGAAGGGTGCCGCGGGGTTATGTTGTGAGCGCGCTTATAGGCCAATGGCCGACCACTGAAAAGCACTGCAGGATGGCGGTAACATAAGAATTCCAGCCTAAATTGCGAGGGCTGCGGTGTTAAAGTGGCATTCCGGTCAGTTTCGCCACCAATTCGGGCAACTTGCGGGCCCCGAATTTTTCCATCATGCGGGCGCGATGTGCTTCTATCGTGCGATAGGACAGGTTGATCTCGGCCCCGATTTCTTTCGCGGACAGGCCCCGGCAGGTCAGAATCGCAACTTCGCGTTCGCGCGGTGTCAGATGCACAACGGGGCGGTCGTCGGACAAATCGGCGAATGACCAGATCCCATGCGCAAACGGATCGTCAGGCGTCAGAGACTGGCCACGCACCCGGCACCAGAACAGATCTCCATCCGTGCGCTGCATGATGCGTTCGTCGTTGTATGCCCCGGTCCGGCGCATGATGGCCTGTCCACGCGCCCCGATACGGTCGAATTCATCCTGCGAAGGATAGAAATCGCGCAGCGGACGGTTTTTGTGATCCGACGGGGCACCGCCAAAGATCGCGGCGAACTGCAGGTTGCAGCGCTGGATGATGCGGTTCTGCAATTCGGCAAGCCCGATGGGCGCGTGTTCAAAAGCAATGTCAGTCATCCGCGCAGAGTGCCGGGTATTTCTACGGAATTGAAGAGCACACCTCGGGCGGCCTATCCTTGGGCCAACGTTCTGGGGAGGAATACATCATGGTCTGCATCACGGGATGGGGTCACACGAAGTTCGGCAAGCTGGATAACCAGTCTCTTGAAGATCTGATTATCGCCGCCGGAAGCGAACCGCTGGCGGACGCGGGGATCACCGGTGCCGATGTCGACGGCATCTGGGTGGGCCATTTCAACGCCGGGATGGTTGCCGACGGTTTCCCGTCTTCACTGGCCATGGGGATTGACCCGGGGCTGAGGTACAAGCCAGCGACGCGGCTGGAAAACGCCTGTGCCTCGGGGTCGGCTGCCGTATTTGCGGCGCGTCAGGCGATTTTGGCGGGTGAGGCCAAAGTGGCTCTGGTGATCGGGGTTGAAAAGATGACCCATCTGTCGAACCCGGACGTGACGGCGGCTTTGGGGCACGCGGCCTATCAAAAGGACGAGGCGGGATTGTCCTTTCCAGGGGTGTTTGCGCAATTCGCCCAAGCCTATTTTGACAAATACGGCGACCACACGCAGGCCCTGGCCCGGATCGCCGCCAAAAACCACGGCAATTCGGTGAACAACCCGCTGGCACAGCTGCAAAAACCCATGGATGAGGATTTTTGTGCCCAAGTGTCTGACCGCAACCCGATGATCGCGGCCCCGCTGAAGAAAACCGATTGTTCGCTGGTCTCAGACGGGGCGGCGGCGCTGGTGTTGGTGTCGGATGATCTGGTGCCTGACATGGCCAAGGCCGTGCGCCTGCGCGGTGTCGCGCAGGTTAACGACATCATGCCGATGTCTCAGCGCGATCTTCTGGCCTTTGAAGGCCCGCGCAGGGCCATTCATACCGCGTATGATCGGGCCGGTATCACCGTCGGTGATCTGGACGTGGCCGAAGTGCATGATTGTTTCACGATTGCCGAGTTGTTGATTTACGAGGCAATGGGCTTGGCGGCACACGGCCATGCGGCAGACCTGCTGGAAGGCGGCGTGGTGCACGCCGGCGGGCGGTTGCCGGTGAACCTGTCAGGTGGGCTCAAGGCCAAGGGGCATCCGGTGGGCGCGACGGGCGTGTCGATGCACACGCTGATCGCGCGGCAAATGCTGGGGCAGGCCGACGCCATGCAGCACCCCGGCGCCGAACTGGGGCTGGTGTTCAATATGGGCGGGTCCGGTGTTGCGAACTATGCCAGCATTCTTGAACCGGTGAAGGCATGAACCTTGGGCTTTGGCTGCACCGGCAGGCCCAGATCGCACCGACGCGCCCCGCATTGTATCTGGGGCGGGATCTGGTGGCCGATTACAGCGGGTTTCACACTCAGGCAGCGCAGGTCGCCGGTTGGCTGATCGACCAGGGTATAAAGCCCGGTGACCGGGTCGCTATATTTATGAAGAACTGCCCGGATTACCTGATCATGCAATACGGCATCTGGTATGCCGGGGCTGTGGCCGTGCCGATCAATGCCAAGCTGCATGGCCGCGAGGCGGTGTTCATTCTGGAAAACTCGGGCGCGGCGATGTGCTTTGCGACCACGGAATTGGCGGATGCGGTGTGTGCAGCGCAAGCCCCTTGCCGCGTGATTGATGTCGAAACCACAGATCACAGGGCCGACCCGATTCCCGCGCCAATCCCGCGCGACCCGACCGATCTGGCATGGCTGTTTTACACCTCGGGCACCACCGGGCGGCCCAAGGGGGTGATGATCACGCACCGGATGCTGGTTGCGATGTCGCTGGCCTATCAGACCGATGTGGATGTCGCGACCGGTGACGATGCAATTCTGTATGCCGCCCCGATGAGCCATGGGGCCGGGATCTATAACATGGTGCATGTTCTGGTTGGCGCGCGCCATGTCTGCCCGGTGTCGGGTGGCTTTGATCCGGCCGAGATCTTTGATCTTGCCCGCCACTTTGGCAACGTCCAGATGTTCGCCGCGCCCACCATGGTCAAACGAATGAGCGAAGCCGCCATAGCCACAGGTGCAACCGGTGAAGGGCTGCGGACCATCGTTTATGGTGGCGGCCCGATGTATCTGGCCGATATCGTCGAAGCGGTTGAGGTCTTTGGCTCAGTTTTCGTTCAGATTTATGGTCAGGGCGAATGTCCGATGGGTATTTCGGCGCTGCCGCGCGATCTGGTGACAGATCGCAGCCATCCACTTTGGAAGGATCGTCTTGTCAGCGTTGGGCGGGCGCAATCCCCGGTCGAGGTTCAGATTGGCGACGCCGATTGCGCGCCTTTGGCCGCAGGGCAGCACGGCGAAATCATGGTGCGCGGCGATGTGGTCATGCCGGGCTATTGGCAAAACGAGGCCGCGACCAAAAAGACGCTGGTAGATGGCTGGCTGATGACTGGGGATATGGGGTTTGCGGACGAAGATGGGTTCATCACCATGCGGGATCGCTCCAAGGACATGATCATTACGGGCGGCTCGAACGTCTATCCACGCGAAGTTGAAGAGATTCTTCTGACACATCCGGGCGTGCGGGAAGTGTCGGTTGTCGGCCGTCCGCATTCAGAGTGGGGCGAAGAGGTCGTGGCCTTCATCGTGGGCGACGTGGGGTCCGAAGATCTGGACCGGCTGTGCATCGAAAACATTGCGCGATTCAAACGGCCGAAGGATTACGTTTTCTTAACTGGGTTGCCAAAGAACAATTACGGGAAAGTCCTGAAAACCGAACTGCGCCGCTTTCTGGAGGAAGGTAAATGACGGATCTTACTGGAAAAACCGCGCTGGTGACCGGGTCGGTTCAGGGTATCGGTCTGGCCATCGCCGAAGAACTGGCGAAAGCCGGAGCGCGGATTGCCGTGCACGGCATCGCTGACGCCGCTCAGATCGACGCGGTCTGCGCACATCTGCGCGGCATTGGCGCGCCGCAGGCCGAATTCTTTGCCGGTGACTTGCGCAGTGCCGACGCGATTGGTGATCTGATGCAGGCGGTCGAAGATTGGGGCGGAGTCGATGTTCTGGTCAACAATGCTGGCATTCAGCATACCGCACCGCTTGCCGAGATGCCCGCAGACATGTGGAACGCGATCCTTGCCATCAATCTGAGTGCCGCGTTTCACACCATGCAGGCGGCAATGCCGGGCATGGCCGCGCGAGGTTATGGCCGGGTGATCAATATTGCCAGCGTCCACGGGTTGGTGGCGTCACAGCAAAAGGCGCCCTATGTCGCGGCGAAATTCGGGCTGGTGGGGTTAAGCCGGGTTGCGGCCCTGGAATATGCCGCCAAAGGTACGAAGGCGCAGGGCGGGGTGACCGTGAACTGCATCTGTCCGGGGTGGACCGAAACCGCGATCATTCAGCCTCAGGTCGATGCGCGCGCAGCTGCGTTCGACGGCGACCGCGATGCGGGCATTGCCGATCTGTTAGCTGAAAAACAACCCAGCTTGCGCATGTCGGATCCATCCGAGATCGGCGCGCTGGCGCGTTGGCTGTGCAGCCCCGTCGCGCACAACGTTACCGGAACGTCAATTCCCGTGGATGGAGGCTGGACCGCACAATAGGGGCGTCAAAGCGGGTCAGAACCCGATACCAACCCGCCCGTTTGCACTGATCGAAAGGCGCACACCGCTATTGGTACGCGTCGAAACGCTTGGGCCGCTTGGGCCCATTCTCACCGATGTTCCGTCGTTGCGCACGCCAACCGACACGCCGTTGTTGCTGACGCCGACATTGACGCCATCGTTCTTCTTCTTTTTGTTCTTTCGGTTCGGATTTTTCTGCCCATGCGCGTTTTGCGCGACATCATAGTTTCTGACCTGCTCGTCGGTGGTGGTTTCAGCGAAAACAGGGGCCACAAATGTTGGCAAGATCAGGCAGCAGGCGGCCAGGGTAACACGCTTCATCACAGACTCCGAAAACAGGCGTTCTTTAAGAATGTAGTGCCATCCGGGTTTGATGCAATGCTTGTGCGACAGAAGGGCATGAAACGGGCGATCAGACGGGGTGTCGATCTCAGAAGCTCCGGATGCGGTCCGGGATACGCGTGCGGTGATCGAACCTGAGGCTTCTGGCCCGCAAAATACCTTTGGACGTGTCCCTGACCGGGTCTGTCGCAACCTTGCCAAAGGCGTCGGCTTCGGCCTCGTCCCAGGGCCTTTCTTCCAGTTTTTCGAACTTGATATAGAAATTGCGCGCGGTTTGATCCGGTTTTTTCCATGCGGTTCCGGGCAGGCCGCGGGCTTCTTCCTGGGTGACATCCCGCCGGACCTGATTGACCGTTTCCAAAGCCTCCATGCTGGCGAATTTGAGATGCGCCAGATAGACGCCACGCGGCAAAACCATCGGTTTGCGTTTAAGTTTGCGGGGGCCCAAAGCCAACCCATGCCGCGCAAAACTGACCGGGGCTGACGCGGCCCAGGCCTTGCTGTAATGGCCGGTGAACACTGCGCTGGGTCGATCAGGCAGGGCAGGGGCGTTGCTGGCGATCTCGGCGTCGCCTGCGTTTTCCGCAACGTTCAAACCCAGTGCAAACAGGGCGGGTGCCTTATGCTGCGCGAACAGGTCGGGGAAAGAGGCGTGCTGATCCGGATCCAGGCAGATCAGTTCGTCGGCATCCGTCTGGATCACCCAGTCATAAAGCGATAGCAACCCGGCGCGGATATTGTTCATCAACTGACTGCGCATCTGGTCAAATCGGTCCAGCTTGTCACGTGGCACGGTGATCACACTGGCGCGCGGGCACAGCTCTTGCACGCGCGGGTCTGCGCCATGGGCAATGATGAACAGGTTTTCAGGCCCCAGATGACGGCCATAATGGGCATACCATTGGGACAAGGCCCAATAGTCGCGATAGGTCATCGTGATCGCGGCGATTTTCATACATGCATTTAATGCGCCCCGCAGGCCTGCCGCAATGGGGAACCTTGGACCCGGCAAACTTCAACTGCGCCCCGGGGCGGGTCGCTTGGCCAAGCCTGTCACCTTCAGAACAGGAAATCGTCCTCTGTCAGCTCCGTTCGGCCAAAACCTGGGTCAAAACGGATGTGCAGGACTTCGCCCTTGCTTTCGATGGTTGCCGTCTGACCGGGGCCATAGGTAATCTCGAACGCGTCCAGTGGGGTCAGGTTCCAATACCGCAGATCTATGATGTCCGATCCGGGCTGGAACCCGCTGATCCAATCCTCGGCACCGTCCAATGCAAGAACGAATTGATCGCTCCCGTCGCCGCCAAACAACTGATCCGCACCTGCTCCGTCCAGCAGCCGGTCGTCGCCCGCGCCGCCGTACAAGACGTCTTGCCCGTTACCGCCGACAATCAGGTCCGCCCCTTCGCCGCCGAACAGCGAGTCGTTGCCACTTGCGCCAATCAGTTCATCGTCACCGTCATCGCCATAAAGTCGGTCGTGGCCGGTATTTCCGAACAGGAAATCGTCCCCGTCATTGCCATCGATCACATCGTCGCCAGCTAACCCATGAAACCGGTCGGCGGCACTGGTGCCCAGGAACCGGTCGTCCCCGGCACTGGCACTGTTGGTCTGATAGGGGGCTTCCAGATCCAGAACAGCGATGCCGCCATGTGTGGTTTCAAAAACCAGAAAGCCTTCGGTGTCCAGATTTGTCAGCTGTGCCAAACGGTTGCCCGCATTCTGCGGCAAGGCACCAAGGTCATAGACCCGAACAACCTCCCAGGTCTGGGTATCGAACGTGGTCAGGAATTGAGCATCTTTATCAAAGGCAAAAAGCAGCGCGCCATCCACTGAAAACGCGACCCCGTCGGCTTCATAGGCCGACAGGTCGGCGACCCGGCGAAATGCGAAATCAAAAACCTGGAAGCCGACTGCCATACTGACAAGCATTTGTGCCGACGAACTGATGTCGCCAACGCTCCGTATGATCGTATCGTCGAGTATCGGAATATCATACGACTGGGCCGATGCAATAATCTCACCACTGTCGGATTCGATGATGTGCATGCCCGTGTTCGAGGTCATTTGTTCAATAAGCAGAACAAATTCGTTGTCTTCGGATTCGATCAACAGCGACTCTTGCCTCAGACCAGTCGGTATCGCATCGGACTCAACGGTCGCAATGATGCCAGTGTCGGCGTCCATCGACGACAGAGGCGTCAAGCCTGACCCGCCAAACTCGCTGGTCCAGAACAGCATACCATCCGCAGTCAGCGCAACATCGTAGCTGCCGCCCTCATGGCCGGTCACTTCTTGTTCGATCCGGGCGATGGATCCGCTGGCGATGTCGATGGTTTCGACAACCTGACCCGACCGGTAATTCGTCCAGCCTCCACCGCCGTCATCAAAGTAGGAAACGTCGCCCTGCGCAACGTACAGGGTGCTGCCATCCGGCGAGATTGTCATGTGCCCCGGGGTTCCGCCCACGTCAAAGGTTGCGATCACTGAACGAGTGTCGATGTCCCATTGCATCACCTGACCGCGTCGCGTGCTGAAGAACAGATCGTTCCTGAGCGGATCGTATTCGGCTGAATGGATGACGACGGGGGGGAGGAATGTACAAAACGGCAAAAGCGGCCTCGTGGGGTGGTACAAAACGGTCAATTGGCTCGACTCGGAGCCCCTATCTGACACAGGATTCCGACATGAAAAAGGCCGGTGCAGATGCACCGGCCTTTCCATGCCGACCCCGGTTTGTAGGTCCGGGACGAAGTTTGTCAGATCGCAAGGTATTCCGCGCGCAGTTCCTCGTTCTCAAGAACCTCGGACGCCGCGCCGTCAAACACGATGCCACCGGTATCAAGGATCACCGCACGGTCCGCCAGCTCAAGCGCCCGCACCGCGTTTTGTTCAACGATTACAGTTGTCATACCCTGTTCCTTGATGTGGATGAGAGTCTTTTCAATCTCGTCCACGATCACCGGTGCCAGGCCTTCATAGGGTTCGTCCAGCAGCAGAACTTTGATGTCACGCGCCAGCGCCCGGGCGATGGCCAGCATCTGTTGCTCGCCGCCGGAAAGAGTAATGCCTTCTTGTTTGCGACGTTCACCAAGACGCGGGAACAATTCGTAAAGGCGTTCAATCGACCAACCAATCGGTGGAGCAATCTGCGCCAGCTGCAAGTTCTCTTCGACAGTCAGACCGGCGATGATGCGCCGGTCTTCAGGCACGAGGCCCAGGCCAACAGTTGCGGCCTCATAACTGCTCATGTTGTGCAGGGGCTTGTGATCCAGCCAGATCTCACCGTGCGAAACCTGCGGATCATCCAGACGTGCAATGGCCCGCAGAGTCGAGGTTTTACCCGCCCCGTTGCGGCCCAGCAGCGCCAGGATTTCACCTTCGTGGACGTTAAAGCTGATGCCTTGCACGATATAGCTTTCGCCATAATACGCGTGCATGTCCCAGACCGACAGAAAGGCCGGAGCCGTGGTCGCCTGATTGGCGTTTTTGGAAAAGTCCGGTTTGACGTTCATCTGTTTTCTCCCTTACGCCGATTCACCCAGATACGCTTCGCGCACCTTGGGATTGCCACGGATGTTCTCCGGATCGTCTTCGACCAGCGGTGTGCCTTGCGCCAGAACGGTGATCCGGTTGGCAAGGCTGAACACCACGTGCATGTCATGCTCGATGATGGCGATGGTGATGTCACGTTCGTCGCTGATCTGTTTCAGCAGGTCGATCGTGTTGTTGGTGTCGGCCCGGGCCATGCCGGCTGTGGGTTCGTCCAGAAGCAGCAAGCGCGGCTCCTGACTCAGACACATGCCGATTTCGAGCCGCCGTTTATCACCACGGGACAGGGCGGCGGCGTTCATGTGCCGTTTGTCCACCATGTTCATCTCTTCCAGCATCTTCTCGGCTTGCTCGTTGATCCCGGTCTCGCTCGATACCGCTTCGATGGCGTGCATACGGAACGCCCCGTCGCGCTTTGCGAAGATCGGGATCAGCATGTTTTCCATCACCGTCAGATCACCAAAGATCTCGGGCGTCTGGAACACGCGGCTGATGCCCATCTGGTTGATCTCGTAAGGCGCGCGGCCCAGAACCGATTGCCCGTCGAACATGACGGACCCGGTGTCGGGGATCAGCTTGCCCACCAAACAGTTTAGCAGGGTGGATTTGCCCGCGCCGTTCGGTCCTATGATCGCGTGGACCGAGTTTTCCTTAACGCTGAGGTTCACGTCGGACAGCGCTTGCAGGCCACCGAACCGTTTCCCCACGTTTTTGACTTCAAGGATACCCATTACTCTGTCTCCTTATTCCGCAGGGGTGGTTTTGGTTTCGGTGGCGTTTTTGTCTTTGCGGCTGAACCACTTCATCAAACGCTGACCACCTTCGACAAGTCCACCCGGCAGGAAGATGATGACGAGCATGAACAACAGACCCAGAGTCAGGTGCCAGCCTTTGCCCACGAAGTAATGCATGATGCCGACAAAGAAGTTCTCGAGCCCGTCGGGCAGGAACGCCAGCCAGGCGTGCAGAACGTCGTCGTTGATCTTGGACAGGATGTTCTTGAAGTACTCGTTGAAACCCGCACCCAGGATCGGACCGATCAGAGTGCCGACACCGCCAAGGATCGCCATGATCACGATTTCGCCTGACGCGGTCCAGTGCATGCGTTCGGCACCGGCCAGAGGGTCCATCGAGCTGAGCAGACCTCCCGCAAGGCCAGCATAGATGCCCGAGATGACAAAGGCGGCCAGCAGATACGGCTTGGTGTTCAGACCGGTATAGTTCATCCGCTGCTGGTTCGACTTCACCGCGCGCAGCATCATGCCGAACGGCGACCGGAAGATCCGGATCGAGATGTAAAAGCTGATCAACATGATGATGGCACACAGGTAGTAGCCGACATTGAAGGTGAACAGCCATGACCCGATTTCCAGCTGGTAACTATCCCGCATGGCCAGCCCGAAGAAGCTGGTCACAGGCAGGGAGCCATCCACCGAAGATACGCCCAGAATCCTAGGGTCATCCAGCAGCAGTTGCAGACCGGTTTCACCGTTGGTCAGGTTGTAGTTCGACGCCGGGTTGCCCAGAACCGAATAAGCAAGGTTGTAGGACATCTGCGCAAAGGCGAGCGTCAGGATCGAGAAATAGATGCCCGAGCGACGCAGGCTGATGTACCCGATCAACAGGGCAAAGATGCCAGCCATGACCATCGACAGCAGGATCGCAGGGATCACGTTCATGCCGATCAGCTTGAACACCCAAACGGCCGAGTACGACCCTATCCCAAGGAAGGCGGCGTGACCGAAAGACAGATAACCGGTCAGGCCGAACAGGATGTTAAAGCCGATGACGAGGATTCCGTAGATCACGAAACGCTGCATCAGATCCGGATACCCTGCGTTGAACATCTGTGCCAACGACGAGCCTTCGGGGAAGGGGTTCAGGATGAATGGCGCGAACAGGGCGAGCGCCATGACGACCAAAAGGAGTGTTGTGTCTTTTTTGTTCAGACCAAGCATGGATCTAGTCCTCCATCACGCCCTTGCGGCCCATGAGGCCCCGTGGACGGGTCAGAATGATGATAATTGCAACGAGATAGATGATGATCTGGTCGATGCCCGGAAGGATCGATTTGACCTCGTTCATGGATGCGAAGGCTTCGAGGATACCCAGCATGAAGCCAGCCAGAACAGCGCCGGGCAGCGAGCCCATGCCGCCGACGACGACCACAACAAAGCTAAGCACCAGGAAATCCATTCCCATATGATAATTGGGTGAATTGATCGGTGCATACATCACGCCCGCTAGCCCCGCCACGGCGGCAGCAATGCCGAACATGATGGTAAAGCGACGGTCGATGTTAATGCCCAGCAATCCGACGGTTTCGCGGTCGGCCATGCCAGCGCGGACAACCATCCCGAAGGTGGTGAACTGCAGGAAGGCAAACACAGCGCCGATAATCACGGCGGCGAAGGCGAAGTAGACCATGCGCCAGTATGGATAAATGATCGCGTTCGGATCAAAGCCCAGCATGACGCCGAAATCGAACGAGCCGCGGAACACTTCGGGTGCCGGCGTCGGAATCGGGTTGGCGCCATAGACGGCCTTGATGATCTCTTGCAGCACGATGGCCAGACCGAAAGTCACCAGGATCTGGTCGGCATGGGGGCGCTTGTAGAAGTGTTTGATCAGGCCGCGTTCCATGATGTAGCCGATGGCCAGCATGATCGGGATCGAAAACAGGATGGCGAGCGGAACCGACCAATCGATGATTGCAGCGCCCATTTCGGGGCCGAACCAGGATTCGACATAAGGCGTTTTCACCTTGAGCGGGTTGCCCAGGAAGTCCTTCTGTGTCGGGTCGAGTGTTTCAAAGCTCAGCTTGAAGATCCGCTGCAGAGTGACGGCGCAAAAGGCGCCGATCATGAACAACGCGCCGTGCGCAAAGTTCACCACGCCCAGCGTGCCGAAAATCAGTGTCAGTCCCAGCGCGATCAGCGCATAGGCCGAGCCCTTGTCGAGCCCGTTAAGAATTTGCAAAAGGATTGCGTCCATCGGTCCCCACCCTCGGGTTGGTCATTGTGGAAATGCTGTCAAGATGACGATCCGGTGCCGTGCGGCACTCCGGAAGAAAAGTGACCGGCTGCGCGGGGGGCGCAGCCGGTCTAGGCGCAACTAAGACTTATGCGCCTGGGTTACAGGAACCCAACTGACCGCCTGCGAACATCGGGTGATCCGGTGCGTAGGTGACCTGCGCGGCAGGTGTAACTTCGACAACTTCAAGAAGGTCAAACTCGGACGTCGGGTTTTCTTTCCCGCGCACGACCAGAACGTCTTTGAAGCACTGGTGATCTTCGGCACGATACAGGGTCGGGCCATTGCCGAGACCTTCGAATTCGTAGCCTTCCAGCGCCTCTGCGATACCGCAGGGGTTGAAGGTACCCGCGCGCTCTGCCGCGTCTGCATACAGCAGGGTCTGGCAGTAAACGGTGTGCGCAGCCTGCGACGGCGGGAAGCCGTACTTGGTGCCGAACGACTTGACGAACGCTTTGGAAGCATCGTCCTGCAGCGACCAGTGCCAGTTGGTGGATCCGTGAATACCTTTCACGTTTGCACCAGCACCTTTCGCCATCAGGCGTGAATACAGCGGAACAACGATTTCGAAGTTCTTGCCGTTGACGACCTTGTCGCGCAAGCCGAACTGAACCGCGTTGGTCAGCGAGTTCACCATGTTTCCGCCGTAGTGGTTCAGAACCAGAACGTCGGCGCCCGAGTTCAGGACCGGAGCGATGTAGGACGAGAAGTCAGTCGCAGCCAGAGGCGTGCGGACCTTGTTCACGGTGTTCCAGCCGAGAGCTTCGGTGGCGGCCGCGATCGACTCTTCCTGAGTCCAGCCCCACGTGTAGTCGGCAGTCAGGTGATATGCGTTACGGTCGGTGCCATAGAGGTTCTTCAGCACCGGCGCGAGCGCCGCACCAGACATGTAACCGTTAAAGAAGTGACGGAAACCGTTCGCCTTCTTGTCTTTGCCGGTTGTGTCGTTCGAATGGGTCAGACCCGCCATAAAGATAACGCCGGCTTCCTGGCAGAGACCCTGCACAGCAATGGCAACGCCCGAAGACGAACCGCCGGTGATCATGACCGCGCCGTCTTTTTCGATCATCGACTTGGCCGATGCGCGAGCAGCATCCGATTTGGTCTGAGTATCGCCTGTGACGAACTCAACTTTCTTGCCCAGAATGCCGTTGCCTTTCAGGGCCTTGGACGAGAACGTGTTCATCATGCCGCCATCGCCGCCACCGTTCAGGTGCTCGACGGCCAGCTGGTAGGCGCGCAGTTCGTCGGCGCCTTCGTCAGCGTAGGGGCCGGTTTGCGGAACGTTGAAACCCAGAGTCACGGACGCGCCGGTGGGTTCATTGGTGTAAGCAGCAGCGGATGATGCGGTGAAGATCGTCGGCAGCGCGACACCGGCGCCAGCGATGGCTCCGGTCTTCAGAACGCCACGACGTGTGACATCAGTCTTGGACATGAAATCCTCCCTTTGGGTAAAACACGTCCATGGCTCCTCATTCCATGGATCGCGGGCACAGTTTGTGCAAAGCCACTATGGTCGTGTAGTGGAAAATTGCGCAATAAGTCCCTTGAAAATCACAATATTTTTGTAAATAATTCAACACGGTGAATGTGGGATTTGTAAAGAACCTTATGTTGCACCGCAGAAACACGTTGATAAATCATTAAAAAAGTCGGGAGAGGTCATGCCACGCGATACGCTGACCGGTAGTCGTATACGGGAAAGACGCTCGATCGCCGGATTGCGGCAGGCGGATCTGGCGCGACAAGTTGGCATCTCGGCCTCGTACCTGAACCTGATCGAACATAACCGGCGCAGAATCGGCGGCAAACTACTGGTCGATATTGCTCAGGTTCTGGAAGTTGAGCCGTCTATGCTGACCGAAGGCGCCGAAGCCGCGCTGATCGCAACCTTACGGGAATCGGCGGCGGATGCCGGTGTCGTTCTGGCCGAAACAGACCGGGCTGACGAGTTTGCCGGCCGCTTTCCAGGCTGGGCCGAAGTGCAGGCGTGGTCGCACCGGCGCATCGCATCGCTTGAACGCACGGTCGAGACACTGTCTGACCGTTTGACCCATGACCCCCATCTGGCGGGTTCTTTACACGAGGTTTTGTCGACAGCAGCTGCAATTCGGTCGACGGCGTCCATTTTGGCCGAAACCGGAGAGTTGGAGCCTGAATGGCGCGACCGGTTTCACCGCAATCTGAACGTGGACAGCCTGCGCCTGGCGGAAAGCTCCAAGGCGTTGGTGCGATATCTGGACGAAAGTGAAAACAGTGATGATCCGCGCGGTGTGCCGCAGGAAGAAGCTGAAACTTTCTTTGCGGCGCATGATCACCACTTTGCCGAGATCGAAGCGGGCGGGGCCGATCTGGACCGGATCGTCCGCGAAGCACCCGAACTGACGTCCATTGCGGCCCGTCAGGTTGCCCGGGTCGAACTGGGCATCTATGCCTCGGACGCCAAGGCGATGCCGCTGCAGCCCTTCATGGCAGCAGTCGCCGAAAGCGGGATCGCCCCGGTCAAGTTGGCGCGACAGTTCAAAGCCGACCTTCCTGCCGTGTTTCGGCGTCTGGCGTTCATGGCGGAACAGGCCCTTGGGGCGGAAGTTGGCCTTGTGGTCTGCGATGCGTCCGGCAGCATCCTGTTTCGCAAACCGGTAGCCGGGTTCGCGCTGCCCCGGCACGGTGAATCCTGTCCGCTCTGGCCGCTGTTCACGGCGTTGAACCGGCCTTTGGTGCCGATCCGACGCCGGGTGTCTCAGCTGGGTCGCACCGCCGCTCAGTTCGATTGTTTCGCCGTCGCCTGGCCAGAGCAAATGCCTGAATTCGAACAGGATCCTGTCTATCGTTCGATCATGATGATCCTGCCATTGGCCGAGGTTGATCAAGATGGGTCGGATGTTCAGCCCGTGGGCAGCAGTTGTCGGGTCTGCCCGCGCCATTCCTGTGGCGCGCGACGCGAGCCGTCGATCCTGAGTGATGGCATGTGATGGGCGATATATTGCGTGGACAATCGTTTGAAAAGAAATAAAGTTGCGCGACGGGGAACCCAAGTGGGTGTGGAGGAAAGCAGGGGATGAGTCGTCGCGTTCTGCTGATTGAAGACGAACCTAACATCGTGGAGGCGATCCGATTTCTGCTGGTCCGCGATGGCTGGCAGGTCGAAGCGCATTCTGATGGTGCGGATGCTGTCGAAGTTGTCGTGGCGGCCAAGCCTGATCTGGTTATCCTAGATGTCATGTTGCCGGGAAAAAGCGGTATGGATGTGCTTCGCGATCTTCGCGATATTGATGAAACCAAGGGTTTGCCAGTTCTTATGCTGACGGCACGCGGTCAAAGCCGGGACCGTGACATGGCCGAAAAGGCCGGTGTCAGTCGCTTTATGACCAAACCCTTCTCGAATGCCGAGGTGCTGACCGCCGTGCGCGATCTTCATGCTCAGGCGACAAGGTCATGAGCACAGAAGACCCCGATAGTGGCACATCCGGACTTCCACCGGTTTTTCTGGAACGTCAGACCTATCGCCGCCGCCGTTTGATGGACGCGGCCCGGTTGCTGCCGCTGCTAGGGGTCGGGTTGTTTGCTATCCCTCTTTTGTGGCCGATGTCTGGAAACTCCAGCCTGACTGAACCGGTCAAGACATCTGGGGCGGCTATCTATCTGTTCATTGCATGGGCTGGTCTGATTGCGGCGAGCGCATGGATGGGAAAAAAAACTCAAGGGTGGATCCGCGGTGATCAACCGCCACCCGACGCGGGGCGCGCACAGGATCACGGCTGATGGCCACTCTCAATCTCCTGATACTGGTTTGCCTGGCTTATGTGATCCTGCTGTTTGGCGTGGCGTTTATCGCCGATCGACTTGCGGCCACCGGGCGCAGCACGTGGCTGAGATCTCCGCTGGTTTATACCTTGTCCCTGTCGATATATTGCACGGCCTGGACGTTTTATGGCGCCGTTGGATACGCCGCGCGGTCGGGGCTTGAGTATCTGACCATCTATCTGGGGCCAACGCTGGTCATGATTGGCTGGTGGTGGGGTTTGCGCAAACTGGTGCGGATCGGGCGCAGTCAGCGCGTCACGTCCATCGCTGACCTGATTTCTTCGCGCTATGGCAAGTCGAACCTGCTGGCGGTGTGTGTGACCATCCTGGCCGTGATCGGCGTCACGCCGTATATCGCGCTGCAACTTCAATCGATTACACTGTCCTTCGGTGTGTTCGTCGATTCCGATGCGATGGGCGAGTATGGCGAACATGGTGTGGTGTTCTGGGTTGCGATCGGCCTTGCGGTGTTTGCGATCCTGTTCGGAACCCGCAATCTGGACGCCAACGAACGCCACCACGGTGTCGTGACCGCCGTCGCGTTAGAGGCAGTTGTCAAACTGGTCGCGCTGCTCGCCGTCGGCATCTTCGTTGTCTGGGGCATCGCCGGCGGTGTTCAGGAAACGTTGGTTCGGATTGATACGTCGCGGATCGGTGAATGGCAGGTCGACGGCGGGCGGTGGATGATGATCACGTTCCTGTCGGCCGCTGCGTTTGTCTGCCTGCCGCGCATGTTTCAGGTGATGGTCGTTGAAAACGATGATGAACGGCATCTGCGCACGGCTGCGTGGGCATTTCCGCTGTACCTGCTGTTGATCAGCCTGTTTGTTGTCCCGATTGCGGCGGTCGGTCTGGATCTGATGGACCAGACCGACAATCCTGACATGTTCGTTCTGACTGTTCCGCTGAGCCAGGGGCGCGAAGGGCTTGCCGTGCTGGCGTTTCTGGGCGGGTTTTCTTCGGCCACGTCCATGGTGATTGTCGCGGCTATGGCGATGTCGACCATGGTGTCCAATCATATCGTGATGCCAATCTGGTTGTCGTCACGGTCTGGATCAGCGTCGTTCTCGGGCGATGTGCGCCACGTCATCCTGTTGGCGCGCCGGATCTCAATCGCGGCGATCATGGCGCTGGGGTACTTTTACTATCGGCTGTCGGGCGGCGGAACCGCATTGGCGTCGATCGGCTTGATCTCATTCGCGGGCATTTCCCAGATCCTCCCGGCGTTGGTTGGTGGTTTGTTCTGGCGCGGCGCGACCCGCACCGGCGCTTTGGCCGGCCTGACAGTCGGGTTCGCGCTGTGGGTTTATACGTCTTTGCTGCCGGGAATGGGGACGGGGGTTCTGTCGGCTTCGGTTATGATGCACGGGCCTCTGGGTCTTGAATGGCTGCGACCGCACGCGTTGTTCGGTATCGAAGGCATGGACCCGATCATGCATACGGTTTTGTGGAGCCTGTCGCTGAACACCGCTGCGTTTTGTCTGGTCTCACTTTACACGTTTCCCAGCCCGCTTGAGCGGCTTCAGGGCGCGCAGTTCGTCAATGTCTTTGATCACTCGACCAGCCCGCGTGGCTGGACCGGATCAGTGGCGCAGGCCGAAGACCTGATGATCATGTCGCAGCGTATCCTGGGGGCGCATGAAGCACAGGAATTGTTTCACCGCGAGGCAGAACTGCAAGGTGCGTGGGGCGGGCATCTGCCCGAACCCACCCCTCAGTTTCTGGACCGGCTTGAGCGTGCACTTTCAGGGACCGTCGGTGCGGCGACGTCGCATGCGATGATCGGCCAGATCGTCGGAGGGTCGTCGGTTTCGGTCGAAGACCTTCTTGCTGTGGCCGATGAAAGCGCGCAATTGCTGGAGTATTCCAGCCAGCTTGAAGCAAAGTCTGCCGAACTGGCCAGAACCGCTCGGCAACTGCGCGAAGCAAACGAAAAGCTGACCCAGATCTCGTTGCAAAAGGACGCCTTTCTCAGTCAGGTCAGCCACGAATTGCGCACTCCCATGACGTCCATCCGTGCCTTTTCCGAAATCCTGCGGGATGCCGAGTCGCTGACTCCCGAAGAAAAGACCCGATATGCAACGATCATCCATGACGAAGCCTTGCGTCTGACCCGGCTATTGAACGACCTGCTTGATCTGAGTGTTCTGGAAAGCGGGCAGGTCAGCCTGAACATGCGCGGCGGGACATTGTCGGATGTGCTGGACCGCGCCGTATCTCCGGCTTTGGCCGGGGTGGACCGGCCCTTGGTCGTGCATCGGCGCAAGTCAAATGAGGCTATCGCCCTCTACTCTGATCTTGACCGGTTGGCCCAGGTGTTCATCAATCTGATCGCCAACGCTCAGAAGTATTGTGATGCGACCGACCCTGAACTGGTGATTACGGTTCATCAAATGGGTGGTCAGCTTTTGGTTGATTTTGTGGACAATGGCAGCGGCATCCCGCCCGAAGCCCAGTCTTTGGTGTTCGAAAAATTTGCTCGGGTCAGCGCGGAAAAGGCGGGCGGTGCGGGGCTGGGGCTGGCAATCTGCCGCGAGATCATGCAGCGGCTGGGCGGCGATGTGACCTATCTTGGTGGGGTTTCGGGCGGCGCGTTTCGTGTGACGTTGCCTTTGGCAAACGAAATGGCGGCCCAGTAAGCCAGGCCTGTCAATCCAATGGTAACCAAATAGGCCTTAGATCAGAGGGAAACTCTGATTGGCAGGCCCAAGGCGATGACCGACCCGAATACAAGCGGACCTTCCATATTGGCGCGCAAGCTGGTGGCTGCTTCGGGGGCGGACCCGGACAGTGACCGGTCGACACTGCGCAGCCTGAGGATGGCGTTGGCCCGCGCCGCGCAGGCCGAACTGGCCCTGTCTTTGGCGGTAATCGGTGTGCGGCAGGTGCGACAGGGGCAGGGGGATCTGGCAGAAGGTCTGACCGATGGGTGGTTGGCCATCCTTCTGGACGGCCCGGGCGATCAACCCGGCGCAATATGCCTGGACCCGGCTTTTGTAACCGCAGTGATCCAGCACCAGACAATGGGCAGCGTGCTGAAAGGCCCGGTTGCTGACCGCCGTTTCACGGCGACCGACGCTGCGATGACGGCTCCGCTGATAGATGCGATGCTGGCCCAGATCGAGACGTTGACAGAAAACCCGGTGGACCGGCATTGCTTTGCAGGGTTCCGATTCGGTGCCAGGGTCGCGGCGGCAGCGGATCTGCTGTTGTCCCTTTCCGCGGAATGGTACCGCCAGTTTCACCTGACGGTCGATCTGGGTGGCGGCGCGTCACAAGGGCAGATGATAATCATCCTGCCCGAAAGATTGCAGGCCGATGCCGAAGATCAGCCAGAGGACGGTGCTCATGCAGGCCTCAGATTAGAGAGCGCCTTTGACGTCGCGCAGGCCGACCTGACGGCCGTTCTATGCCGGCTGCGGTTGTCACTGAGCGATCTTGCCGACATGCAACCCGGCGACGTGATCCCAATTCAACGGAACGGGTTCGACCAGACAGAGCTGGTCGCGATCAATGGGGAAACTGTCGCGATTTGCCGATTGGGTCAACTTGCCGGAATGCGCGCGGTCCGCGCAAATGAAACGGCGGAAGGTCCGGAGCAGGAAACAGTCGATGGCGAAGGTTTTCAATCATCACCGGTCCAAAGACCGGAATTGCCGGAACCGCCGACCGATCCTGCGCCAGATGATCCGGCACCCGTCCCGGCATTGATTGAAACGCCGACCCCTCAAGAGTTTGATATCGAGGGGTCATCGCAAGATCTGGCATCCGAAATCTCGCGCCTCGCCGGTTTCTCGGGAGAGGATTTCCCTGCGTCGGAAGTAGAGAGCGGAACGTAAAACGGCGACCCAAATGGGTCGCCGTCTTGTCTGATGAAAGATCGTTTACTGACCGGCGATCTGGGTGAGGGTGGGACGCAATTGGTCCAGCTGGTACCCGGCCGCGCTCGTCTTTGACAGGATGTCATCAGGGCTCAGGATCGAGGCATGCCCCAGTGCCCAGACCACTGAACACCGAGTGCCCGTCCGGCAATAGGCCAACACTGGGCCTTCGGCGCTTTCCATCAGCGCCCGGTGTCGGGCGGCGTTGTCGAGCGTCATGGTCTCTTGAGTCAGCGGCAAGGCTTCGAAGCGCAATCCGGCGGCTTCGACAGCCGCGCGGATCGTCTCTTCGGCAAGATCGGGTGTCACTTCAGCGTCGGGGCGGTTGCAGATCACCAGTTTGAATCCGGCGTCGGCAATGGCCTGCGCGTCTTCGGCGGTAATCTGCGGCGACACCGCATAGTCGGGGGTGATGTGTCGGATATCCATGACCCCTGTTTACGCCGCCTCGGCCATACGGTCCAGCCGCGTCCGCACGGTTGGCGCAAATGCCATGCCAGCCAACATGGCAATCAGGAACCCGACGCCGTGGATGCCGTTATACGTCAGCGACGCAATGGCGGGTCCCGGGCACAGGCCGACCAGTCCCCAGCCCATACCGAACATGACCGAACCGACCACAAGGCGGCGGTCAACTTCGGGCGCGGGCGGTTTCGGGAACTCGCCGCCAACCAGCGGTTTGCGACCTTCCGTCAGACGCCAGGCAAAGAACATCGGGATGATCGCGCCCCCCATGACAAAGGCCAGCGTTGGATCCCAGTTCCCAAAGACATCCAGCCAGCCCTGCACTTTCGTGGTGTCGGTCATGCCAGAGATGAACAGACCGCCGCCAAACAGCAGACCCGCGATCAGGGAAAGAATTGTACGTTGCATCAGATCAGCCCCCATACATGACGGAACAAAGTCAGCATCAGGCCACCAGCCAGAATGTAAAAAACGGTGGCGACCATCCCACGCAGTGAAAAGCGCGAAATCCCGCAAACCCCGTGGCCTGATGTACAGCCGTTGGCAATACGAGTGCCGACACCGACAAGCAGGCCCGCAGCTATGATCGCCCACCACTGATCGGTCATGTGGGTGTCGATATCGACGTTATAGATCGGCCATAGAATCAGCGGCATGATGACCACGCCCGCCAGAAAGACGAGCCGCTCGCGCGCTGTGTCGCGACCGCTCCCGTCGATCAGGCCGCCAATGATGCCCGACGCCCCCATGATACGACCGTTCCCCAACAGGTAAACGGCGCCTCCAAGCCCGATCAGTACCCCACCGACCAAGCCCCAGATCCAGTCTGCTTGCATGTTTCGTGTTCCTTGTATCTCGCGCGTTTCGTCCAGCCGTCAGATTTTGTTGACTGGGATCTTGAGGAAAACATCGCCCTGATCATCCTCGGGCGGCATTTGGCCAGCACGCATATTCACTTGCAGCGACGGCAGGATCAGCCGGGGCATGCCCAGGGTCGCATCGCGGGCATCGCGCATCTGCACGAACTCATCGATGGATTTGCCCGACCCGATGTGGATGTTCAGAGCCTTCTGTTCGCCCACTGTGGTTTCCCAAGCGTATTCATCCCGGCCCGGTGCCTTATAGTCATGGCCGACAAAAACACGGGTTTCATCGGGCAACGCCAGAATTTTCTGGATCGACTGATACAGGGTCTCGGACGACCCACCCGGGAAATCGCAGCGTGCGGTGCCGAAATCGGGCATGAACAGCGTGTCACCAACGAAGGCAGCATCGCCGATGACATACGTCAGGCAGGCCGGTGTGTGGCCAGGCGTGTGCAGCACGTCGCCGCGCATCTGACCAATGTGAAAGCTGTCGCCCTCTTTGAACAATTGGTCGAACTGGCTGCCGTCGCGCTGGAATTCAGTGCCTTCGTTAAAGACTTTTCCAAAGGTGTCCTGCACAACTGTGATGTTGTCACCGATGCCGATTTTGCCGCCCACCTGTTCTTGGATATAGGGGGCTGCCGACAGGTGGTCAGCGTGGACATGGCTTTCAAGGATCCATTCGACATTCAGGCCTTCGGCTTTGACATAAGCGATCACCTTGTCAGCGGAATCGGTGTTGGTTCTGCCCGATGCGTGATCAAAATCAAGAACACTGTCGATGATCGCACATGCTGTTCCATGCGGTTCGCGGACGACGTACGACACGGTAAACGTGGCGTCGTCGAAAAATGCTTTTACAAAGGGTGTCATGCGGTACTCCGTTCGTTGTGCAACTTACATATATCTTTTTGTGAATGTGTTGCAAGAGATAAGGGCGCGACAAATGAGTTTTCTGTACTTGATGTGAGTCAAGGCTCAGACCGCGCGGATATGACAAGTATTAACCCGAAATTAACAGAACCTGCCCACTAATCCGGCAGTCACTGTGCGCTCAGTTGGGTAAATCCGGGATAACGGCGGAAAGTCTTCGAAACGTTACGCACGCGTGACAAGGTTCTACAAGTGACGGGAGGCACCATAACATGAAATCACAAAACCTGACCAAGGCCGAAGAACTGGAGCAACGGATTGCCGGTTGCACGATGGAGCAGAGGATTGCGCTTCAACCCGAGTTTTCCGAGCTTCTCAATCGAATGACAGCCGAAGGCGAAACCGCTCCGTTGCGTCTGAAACGGCTGGAAGCGTCGCTAAGCGATGAAGCTGTCGAAGCGCGATTCGACAATATGCCGGTCTGAAGACTGGCTTTTGATCAGCCGAGGAAGATCCCGAGGATCACCAGCATCAGGCCGATCACCGACAAGAACAGCGCGCCAAGGTTCAGCGGCAGCACCGATTGAACTGCGGCGCGCAACTCTTCATCCGTTAAATTGGCCCGGCGGGCGCGCATGACACGGATGATGCTCCAGACCAGCCCCAGAAGCCCGGTAAGAGACAGGGCGGCCCCGCCCCAGATCATGATGTCGAACATAGCGCACCTGCAATCGTGTTGATCGGGGCAGGCGGTACCCGATAGACGTCTCACGCGCAAGCGGTGCCTCAGTCGCAGTCCGGGCGGCGTACGCTTTCCATCCAGACTTTTGCACCCTGATATACGGCCGCGTAAACGGCTTGCCCGACGGCTTCTCCGATGGCGGTGTGCAACCCGGCAAAAGGTTCGTGCCCGGTCGGGGCTGCGACGGCGATGCAGTCGGTTCCAGTGCCTGTGGCGACCCCAGTCGGCAGGGCATAACCGGTATCAATTATGGCGGTGGTTCGGGCCTGTGTTGCAACAGACAGCGTTTCGATCAGTGCGGCTTGTGACAACCCCGCTGAGACTTGAACGGCAACGTTGATCGTACCCCAGTCCTTGCCGCTGCGGTCAAGACGGGTGCCGATCCTCTCGGCATTGCTAAGGCCGGTGGTCGCCACACAGAAGGCTCGTTGGCCATCGATGACGGCCTCGGCTGTTTCAAACGCATCTATTGTGCGCGAGGTCAGAAGTGTGACGGCATCTGTCTGTCCGCGCTTTTGCAACTGGGCGGTTAGCCAGGTTTCGACATTCAGATCCGGTGACAGGTCGGCATTGCGCACCTCACGCCAGACGATCCGGTCAGCCGTGACAAAGCCGGGGTGGGTGATAGACCAGCTGAGAACCTGATGCGGCGCGCCCAGATCACAGACCAGCCACGGGGAGTCTAGCGTCAGCTTCATTGGATAACGGTCATCGGCTGAAACACCGGGCCATCGGGCGTGTGTTGAAAAAATGCTGACACGCCAAAGACCTGTTCGACGTTTTCTGGCGTCAACACCTGCGCCGGGGGGCCGTCGGCGACCAAACGACCCCGGTTGATCATCAACAGCCGGGTGCAATGTCGTGCGGCCAGTCCCAGGTCGTGGATTGAGACCAGCACACTGTGCCCGTCGCGGGCCAGGCCGGAAAACACATCCATGGTCGCGATCTGGTTGGCTGGATCCAGTCCGGCAATTGGTTCATCTGCGATCAGCAACGGTGTATCCTGCGCCAACGCCCGGGCAATCAGGACGCGGGCCTGTTCGCCCCCCGACAACTGCGTTGCAGTCCGGAGCCGATAGGCGTCCAAGCCCATGCGATTGATCGCGGCATCAATGGCAACCTGATCCTCATGCCGAAGCTTGGACCCTCGCGGCAAATGCGGAATGCGGCCCAATGCGATCAATGTTTCGACGCTGACAGGCCAAGCGATTTCGCGCGCTTGCGGCATCCAGGCGACTTGGCGGGCGCGGTCATGGGCGGGCAGGGCGGCGAGTGAGGATTTGCCATCCGCCGCAAGCAACCCCAGTGCAGCCCGCAATAATGTGGTCTTGCCGGCTCCGTTGGGGCCAATCAGGCCAATGCATTCACCAGCCTGCACATCAAACGACACATGATCGACCACCGGGCAATCGCCGCGCCGTACGCTCAGATCTGACAGCGACAGAAGGGTCATGCGAATTCCTTCCGGGTTTTGAAGATCAGATGCAGGAACAGCGGTGCCCCGACCAGAGCCATCAAGACGCCAAGTTTCAGATCCCGGTCCGGCAGCAATTCGCGCACGGCAATGTCCGCCGCCAAGACCATTGCGGCCCCGCCAAGGGCCGAGGCCCACAGCAATGCTGATGGTCGCGCGCCCACAAGCGGACGCAGCAGGTGTGGCACGACTAACCCGACGAACCCAATCGCGCCTGCAACAGCCGTTGCCGCACCAACGCAGGCCGCAACGCCAAGGATCAGACGCAGACGCATCGCGGGCAGACGAATGCCCATCGCCTCGGCGGCATCTTCGCCAAGGGTCAGCGCGTTCAGGCCGCGCCCCAGGCTGAACAGCAATCCCCACCCCACCAGCATAAAGGGCAGGGCCAGCCATACATGGGTAAAGGACCGGTCGGCCAAGGACCCCATCATCCAAAAGACAATATCGGCTGCAGCAAACGGGTTGGGCGATAAGTTTAGCACCAGCGACGTGAGCGCCGAGGCCAAGGCCGAGATCGCGATGCCAGCCAGGATCAGTGTGATTGACGCCCCGCGCGGCCCGGCCAACGCAAGGATCAAAAGCACCCCCAGAACCGACATGGCCAGAGCCGAGATTGGCAGAGCCAATGCGAAGGACGCACTCAACCCGGTCTGGATCGCCAGAACGGCCCCCAAGGCTGCAGCCCCCGAAACGCCGATAAGCCCGGGTTCGGCCAACGGATTGCGCAGATAGCCCTGCATGGCCGCCCCTGACATGCCCAAAGCGGCACCGATCATCACGGCCAGCAAGGCGCGTGGCAGACGGATATCGCGCATCACTACGGTTAGCGGCGTGCCGTCGTCGACAAACAGCGCCCGCAGGCTTTCGGTGAACGAGGCGTTGGCATATCCGCTGACCAGCGCCCCGACGAAAAGCGTAAATACCAGCGTTCCCAGGATCAGGCCCAGACGCATCAGTCCTGCTCCATCGACAGGCGCAGGTCGCGCATCTCGCGCACCGCATTCAAAACCATCGGTGTACCGCAGATCCAGTCGCGGTCGGTCAGTGTTCCGGCGACCCGACTGTTGGTCAGACGGGCAAGGGCGGGATGTTCAAGATTGTCTTCGGCGCGGGCCTGACCGGGATAATCGCGGCCCTGCACGATCACTTCGGGCGACAGCATCACCAACTGTTCCAGAAACAAGGTGCCGCCATAGGTCATGCCCGCCTCGGATGCGACATTATCAAACCCGCCGGCGCGCAGAATGTCGCCCGCCAGCGTTCTGTCACCCATCGTATAGCTGTTGACGTAATACAGTGCCGCACGGGGGCGGCGGGGCGGGGCTTTGCTCAGCTCAGCCAGTTCTGCATTAAATGCGTCTATCATCGCACGCGCCTCAGACTGGCGTCCTAGGGCGACGCCCATCTGTGCGATCCGTGCGGGTACATCTGCAAGGGAGGATGCGGGGGCGAACAATTCGACCCGGATGCCGAGATCGCGCAGCATTTGCACGGTGGCATCGGCTGTGAACGTGCCTGCCAACACCAGATCGGGGTTGAGCAGAAAAACCTCTTCAGCGCCGGACCCGTTCACCGGCAAAGACTGCGCGGCATCCGCCATGGACGAGCTTTCGGGGTCGTGCGCCAGTTTTGACACCGAGATCAGCTGACCGGGGGACGCCAGCATCAACCCCAGTTGGTCTGTGCAAAGGTTGACCGATACCACCCGCTGCGGCGCATCGGCCAGAACTGCTGCGCCGGTCAGAACCAGCGCAGCAACAAGGGGTATGACCCTAGAAGCGCGCACGCAGACCTGCAAAGAGCGCACGGCCCGAGGCGTTGTAGCCTGCCGACGTTTCGTACGTTTCGTCAAACAGGTTCTCGACGCGTACGTACACCGCTGCTGTGTCGGTGACAGCGAAATTCAATGCGGCGTTCACGACGGTGTAATCCCCCATCACTGTTCCGAATTCGTCTGGACGGTCGGCAATATATTGCACGTTCAGATCGCCGGTCAGGCCGTTAGCAAACTGGGTGGACAGGCCGACCACAACGTCATGCCCTGGAACCCGCAGCAACCGGGCGCCAGTGGCATCCTCGGCATCGGTATAGGTATAGTTGCCGTACAAGCTGAACTCTTCCGAGAAATCGTACTGAGCAGACAATTCAATGCCTTTGCTGACCGAAGTTCCCGTTACCTGCTGATACTGACCGCCGATCCAGTTGCCCATATTGTCGAAAAGTGATGCAAACTGGATCAGATTGTCGATTTCGGTGTAAAAAGCGGTTGCCTTGACAAAGCCAACACCGCCGAACTGATGTTCAGCACCAAGCTCGAAGCTCAGGCTTTCTTCCGGATCAAGGTTCTGATTGCCGTAAAAGCTATTGTGCAATTCGTACAGCGACGGTGCCCGGAACCCAGTGGCAGCAACTGCGCGCAGAATGGTCTGATCCGACACTCGATAGGCGGCTGCGAGACGTCCGGTGACGTGGGTGCCAAAGTTCTCGTGGTCATCAAGTCGCAGCGACCCTGACAGGTCAAGATCGGTTGTCGGCGCATAAAGGATTTCAGCGAAAGCGCCTGCGGTGTCGACCTCGCCATTGTCCGCCCCGGAATCATAGCTTTCGTTCTGCCAATCGAAACCGAAGGAATACGTCACGATGTCGGATGGATCGTAGGTGCCCAAATAATCAAATCGGCGCCGTTCCCCCAAAAACGGCGTATCGAATCCATTCGAGCTGCTTACCCGATCATTCTTAAAGAATGTGCCAGAGATCGTATGGTCGAACGCCCCCAGATCCAATTCAGCATAGGCGCGAATAGCCCGGGTTTCGGTGGTGTTGTATTCGTCGAAGGGCGGAGTACCGTCGCCGCCGAACTCGTCGAAATCACCTTGGCTGTCCAGCGCTAAGGCAGCAACGCCAAACGTCAGGACGTCAGTGACGGCATAGTCGGCGGTGAAATTCAGCTGTGTTGCTTGGTATCCGTCTGGTTCATCGCCTGCAGCCCGGGACGAAAATCCATCAGTGATCACGCGCCCAATGGTAAAGCTGAGCCCGCCACGGTCAGAGCGAGACGCGATCGTTGCAGCCCCGCGCCATGTGTCAAATGTGCCGCCTTCGACAAATCCGGAAATCTGGGTGCCGTTTTCGACCGGTTGTGCCGATGTCCCAATGCTGACAACACCCGCAACGGCGCTGGATCCGTAGAGCGACGAACTGGACCCTTTGAGAAGCTCGAGACGGGTGATACCAGTGGTCGTCAGCCCGCCGAAGTTATATTGAATCTGGGTCGAACTTGGGTCGGTAACATCGATACCATCGACCAGAACCTTGATGTATTTGCCGTCAAGTCCACGAATTCGCAGTGTAGACGACGACCCCAAACCGCCATTGCTGCTGGACGATACACCGGGCAGCTTCGACAGAGTATCGATGACAGTGGTTTCGGGCGCGCGTTCGATCTGTTCCTGATCCAGCACTTCAACGGTCGCGCCGGTGCGCTCCAATTCGATAGGATCACCCGATTTCGACGCCGAAACGGTGATTGCATCCAGCCAGATGATGTCTTCTGCAAAGGCGGCGGGGGCGGTGGTCAGCGCAAGTGTTGATGCGCTGATCAATAGTCTGTTCATGCGGTTCATGTCTTTGGTCCTTTCCAGACCTTGTCGTACAGGATCTGTTTGGAAAGCTGCCGCATTGGCTGGCTCCCGCAAACGGTGAGTGAAACGTCACCACTACGGAACCATGCCGCCCACCAGACGCGCCCCGCGCCGGATGAAGGTGATCTGCTCTGGCAGGTCTCCTGACTTACGGGTCAACGCCTGATCGGGCCTTCCCAAACCGCATGCGGCTCAGTGGCATTTTCCGATCACGCTCTCCGCCTACAGTTGCGGGGGCAGCCGCGGACTTGGCACCATCGCGCCTCACCACGTTCCCTTTTCACGACGACTCACATCGCCGAACCAGAACATCGCGGTGATACGGGCACATCGATTGGCGATCAAGCGCTGTTGCGACCGGTCTGCACCCAATCCCGTCTTGCGGCGACTCCGCAACACAGGTATCCGGCAGGTCCATTGTTTTTGCTGTCCTGCTGGAGTGATCCGAATGTCTGAATCCGAAATCGATGCCAACTATCGCGTAACGGCCGGCGAACTGCGCCAGTTTATTGAGCGTTTAGAGCGGCTGGACCAGGAAAAGAGAGACCTTGCCGACCAGCAGAAAGAAGTCATGGCCGAAGCCAAAGGGCGTGGTTACGATACCAAGGTCATCCGCAAGGTTATCGCCCTGCGCAAGCGGGACAAGGACGATATTGCCGAAGAAGAAGCGGTGCTGGAAATGTACAAAGAAGCGCTTGGAATGTCGTAAATTCCGGGATTAGCCCGTGCCGATATCGGTGCGGGCAATCGATACTGATTTGATCACGGCATATACGTGGTCACCGGGTTTCAGCGCCATGGCATCTGCTGAGCGTCGGGTGATACGGGCCAGCAAGTGATCCTCACCGCATTTGATCTGTATGATCACACCGGGTCCGCCACCGGCGCGGATTGCGGTAATATCTCCGGACAGAATATTTAGCGCTGACAGCCCTTTAGGCGCTTCGCGTGACAGGATGATGTCATGCGCCAGCACCCGCACACGGGTCTGCAGGCCCACGGGGCGATCCATTTCGGGCAGGAACAGGCACCCGCCCGAGACCTGCAATTCGGTCAATCCGTCGGCGTGATGACGTATGATGCTGGCGGGTAAGACCGCGCCCGCCTCGCGCAGACCAAGCTGATGCACCATGGCCGGGTCCGACAGCACGGTTTCGGCAGGTCCTGACATTGCGACCCTGCCTTTCTCCAAAACAACAACCCATGTAGCCAGCCGCGCGACTTCGGCCACGGAATGGCTGACATACAGGATCGGGATCCGGGTGTGATCGCGCATCTTTTCGAGATAGGGCAGGATTTCTTCCTTGCGGGCGGGATCCAGGGCGGCCAACGGCTCGTCCATCAGCAGCATACGCGGGCGGGACAACAAAGCGCGACCGATGGCGACACGCTGCTTTTCGCCGCCCGACAGCGATCCGGGGCGGCGGCCAAGCAGGCCGGTGATGTCCAGTAGGTCGGCAACGTCGTCCAATGACGGGCTTTCGACGTTTGGACGCGAATACCGTTGGCCATATGTCAGGTTTTGTCTGACCGACAGATGCGGGAACAGGCGACCGTCCTGAAACACATAGCCAAGGTGCCGCTTGTGGACCGGCAAGTTGATCCGGGAGTCTGAGTCATACAGCGATTCGCCGGACAGGCTGATATGGCCCTTCTGAGGAGTCAAAAGCCCGGACACGGCATTGATGACCGTGGTTTTTCCGGTTCCCGATGGGCCGTAAAGCGCGGTGATGCCGGTTGGGGCGTCGAACGCCACGTTCAGCGTAAAATCAGCCAGCGGATGCGAAATTTCGACATGCAGGCTCATCCCCCGGCCACCCGTTTTGCTGCCCGACGCGCAAGGATTTCGGACAGGGCCAATGCGGTCATGGCCACGAAGACCGACACCAGCACCAGTCGCAGGGCTGCGGTTTCACCGCCGGGCACCTGCAGGAACGTATAAATTGCCGAGGGCAGGGTCTGGGTCTGGCCCGGGATGTTGGACACGAAGGTAATAGTGGCGCCGAATTCGCCCATCGCCTTGGCAAACCCCAGAACCGCCCCGGCGATGACGCCCGGCAGGATCAATGGCAAGGTGACGGTTGAGAAAACCTGCACCCGGGACGCCCCTAGCGTGGCGGCGGCCTGTTCGAGCTTGGGATCTACGGCTTCGATCGCCAGCCGGATTGCGCGCACCATGAGCGGAAAGGCCATGATCGCAGCCGCCAATGCTGCGCCTGTCCAACGGAAGGCGAAGACCAGATCGAACGTCTCGTAAAGCCACGCGCCCAGCGGCCCACGCCGCCCGAATGTCAACAACAACAGGTAACCGGTTACGACGGGGGGCAGGATCAGCGGCAGATGCACCAGCATGTTCAGCACCTGCTTGCCCCGAAACTCCCACCGGGCCAAGGCATAGGCGATGAAGATGCCCGGTGGCAGGCTTAGCGCAATGGCCCACAGCGAAACCTTAAGAGACAGGCCAACCGCCTGCCATTCTTCTGGGCCAAGCCAACCGGTCATTGAGGGATGCCCGCAGCGCCGAACCCATACCGGTCAAAAACCACACGGGCGGAGTCAGAGGTCAGATAGTCAAGAAAGCGGCGGCTGGCTGTTTGTCTACCTTCGGACACCACAGCCACAGGATACCGGATCGGCGGATGGCTATTGGCGGGAAAGCTGTCCAGTATATACACATTGGGGTCGGCCAGTGCATCGGTGGCGTAGACTATTCCCAACGGGGCTTCGCCCAAAGCGACCAGTCGCAATGCAGCCCTTACATTGTCGGTTTGCGCAATGTGTGGGGCAAGTTCGCTCCAGATGCCCAGACTGATCAGCGCCGCTTTGCCATAAATCCCGGCAGGTACCGCATCGACCAATGCCATCGCCAGACGCTCGCCTTTCAGGGCTGCTACCAGATCAAGGTCAGGTGAAATGGTCAGTACGCGTGGGTCAGATCCGATCAGGACCAGTGTGTTCGACAACAAATCAAGGCGCGTGCCGGGCACGATCAGCCCGTCTTCTTCAAGCACGTCCATCCATCCGGGGTTTGCTGAAATGAACAGATCCGCCGGTGCGCCTTGCTGGATTTGCCGGGCAAGCGCCGAACTGCCGCCAAAGGACACCACAACATCATCACCGGATTGCGCTTCATAGGCCTGCGCGACATCATCCATCGCGTTTTTCAGGCTGGCAGCGGCAAACACCGTGACATTGTCAGCCAAGGCCACTGAGGCCAGGCTGGCCGTCAAAGCCAAAAGGGAAAACAGTCGGAAGACAGGCACCATCATGACCCGTGAATGGTTGGTGTTCCGGACTATACCGGGGTCGCGTCCACTGGCAATTGGTACTTTCTTCCAGTCCCGTCACGGAGCGATGAAGTTGACCCCGGGAATCCGCTGAATTTGAAAGACGTCTTCGTCATAGATTTCGGTCAAGTCATCGACCAGTTCTTCGGTCCAGCCGGGCAGGTCAAGCTCTTCCTCAATCACATCTTCCTTGGCGAACTTATCAAGGAAAGCCACCATAACGCGGCGCAACTGCATTTCGTTCATGTCGGGCTGCTGCCGGATATAGGCCTGAAACCGCTTGATGCCTTCTTTGGTCATGATTTCGTTGAGCAGGTCAAAGTTGCCTTCGATCTTGTCGCCCATTTCAAGTCCGGCCATTTCGCGGATGATCTGGCCCCAGATCAGCGGCAGATCTTCGTTGCACCAGATGGTCAGCGGAACGTCAGGCGCTGCGTCACGGATCCGCATGATTGTATTGGACCAGCGCAGATCACGGGGGTCGAAAGAACTCAGAAGTTCTCGCACTCTGCGTCCGGAGGCTTTTTCCAAAAGGGCAGGCAAAAACGTGGCTGGATTTCGAACGGCCATGAACATTTCGACCTGGTCGAAATCAAACAGGCGTCGCAACTGCTGAATCCGCGACGCGGCTTGTGGATAGATGACGCCACCATCCAACGCATGGCGCTGCGACCCGAAGAAATGTGCATTCGACAGAACCAACCGATCCGCAACTTCATCGTCAAGAATTTCGTCGATCAGAATGTCGCGTGCGTCAGCTGCCGGGTTTCCGGTTTCAAGGGCCTGCAGCGCCTCTTTCAGGATTTGCCGGTATCTGCTGGGTCCGGGAACCGAAACCCCTTTGGGGGAAAACGTTTCCTTGTTACGCAACAAGCACTTGATGAGCCGCTCTTCGTCAGTGCTGTGGGCGCCGGTGTGGAAGATAATCTGCATGTTGCCGAAAAGGCCCGCCACAAGTTTGGGAACTGTCCGATCAGGAAGTAAACGGTCCTACCGGGTCAGTCAAACCCGTTTCCCACAATAGCGTAAGGGGCGACATTATGAGCCGGAAAACGCGTCGGGGCGGAAAGCGGTTGACAGCCGCCGGGTCAGGCGGCCTTCTCGACGTGAACTGAATGGAGTGAGCCGATGGACGGAAAGCTGTTGCTGATTATTCTGGATGGTGTGCCCTGGCGCAACTGGCGGCGGTTGTTTGGAAATCTGGAAGGCTGGGTCGATAGCGGTGACGCGAGGGTTTGGAAAGTCAGGGCTGTGCTGCCGTCGATTTCGGCCAGTTGTTATGCGTCGATCCACACCGGCGTCGCCCCGGCAGAACACGGCTGCACGGGCAACGGGAACGTTTTTCGGCTGAGCCATCCGGATGTCTTTAGCGAAGTCAGTAAGGCAGGGGGGGTGACAGGTGCTGTGGCGCATTCCTTTTGGTCACAGTTTTTCAACCGGCACCCTTTCGATTTCGTCCGCGATGTTGAATATGACGAACCCGATAACGGGACGATCAACCACGGCCGGTTTCACACCATGACCGGCTATGGTCTGGACAATCAGATGACCCCGTCGGATGTCGATCTGTTTGGCTCGCTGACAAACCTGTGCCTTCGGTTCGGGTTGAACTATGGCATGCTGCACACCTGTACGCTGGACAGTATGGGCCATCGGTTCTTTCACGAAAGTCAGCAGATGGATCACGCCTGCGCTGTAATGGACGAGATGCTGGCGCCGTTCATCCCAAAATGGCTGGCGGCGGGCTACGAAGTCATTGTTACCGCCGATCACGGTCAGGACGAGCGCGGGCATCACGGTGGGCGTGGCGCGTTGCAGCAAGAGGCGGCGCTGTATTACTTCGGACCAGCCAAGGGGCCGGCAGAGGATGTCGTGATTGATCAGCTGCAGCTTGCGCCGACGATCCTGTCGCGGCTGGGGGCGGAAATTCCGTCAACCATGAAAGCAGAGCCGTTTTTGTGGTAACGTGGCCTGGCTATATCTGCGAAGGGGCCCCGGGGTCTCTTTCACAAAAAGAAAGCGGCTCAGGGGTTAATCCCAGGGCCAGATATCCTGACCTAAAGCTTCAATAGCGACCGAAATGCGTTCAAAGCTGTCGCGGGCGCGCGTCGCGGCGTGCCGGGCGCGGACATAGCCGTGGACCAGACCCGGCTCGTCGATCCAGTGGACTTGGACGCCAGCGTGTTGCAGTCGGTCGTAATAGTCTCGGGCATCGTCTCTTAAGGGGTCAAATTCGGCACTGAAAATCACGGTTCGCGGCAAGCCTGAAAAATCGCTGTCCTGCAGTGGTGCAAATGTCGGGTCGTTTTGCGGTTCGGGACCGGTCAGGCGGGCATCGCGAAAGGCCAGCAGATCATTGCGGGTCAGAATAGGCGCATTGGCGTGTTCAACACGGGATCCGGCGTCGGTTTCATCGCCCAACCACGGGTAAATCAGGACCTGACCCCAGGTGCAGTTCAATTGTCCACGGGCGTGATGGGCCACGGCGGCGGCCAGATTGGCGCCCGCACTGTCCCCGACCAGAACCACAGGGTCGGAAAATGTTCGCGCGGCCCACTGCGCGGCGGTCCAACCGTCATCGAAAGCGGCGGGGTGAGGGTGCTCGGGCGCCAGACGATAATCGACGGCGACGATGCGATATCCGGTCTGGGCGCACAATTCGGCGCAGATGTCGTCATGGCTGTCCAGCCCGCCAAAAACAAAACCGCCGCCATGAAAGAAGAGCACGGTCCGCGTGGGGTGCCCGGCCAGGTAGACGCGGACGGGTACACCGTCCGCATCCAAGGTTTCGCTGGTAACGCCATCGGGATATCCATGGCTGAAATCGCGGCACTGGGCGTCATAGAGACGTCGTTTTTCTTCGACGGACAGGTCTGAAGACCCGTCTGGGTTGCGGTCTTCCATCTGTTGGAGGAACGCCTGGAGGTCGTCGTCGATCAGCGTCTTATAGTCCATTCACCGCGTTCCATTCAGTCGGCCCATTCCCAGGGGCGAATGAAGGCCCCCAGAACTTTGGCCACATCCTGCTCATCCGCGCCATTGCGGTCAAGTCGTGCGACAAGCCCGCGCTTCTTGTCGTCGACGACCTCGGCAACCCGTGCCTGGACACCGGATTTTTCAAGCGCGCCATTATAGATGCGGGTGATCGCGTTCTTGCGCAGATCGGGTTTGAATACCTTGCCGACGGCAGTTTTGGGCAGCTCGTCCAGGATCGTGATGTGCTTTGGTCGGGCTGCACGTTCATGCACATGGATCTGGGCGTATTCCATCAGCTCTTCTTCGGTGACGGATGCGCCGCCGACCAGCTCGACAAAGGCGCAAGGCACCTCGCCAGCATGGGCGTCGGGCTGACCGATGGCACCTGAAAAGGCCACCGCTTCGTGACCCAGCAGGGCCTCTTCGATTTCGGCAGGGTCGATATTGTGGCCGCCGCGAATGATCAGATCCTTGGCCCGTCCGGTGATCCAGAGATAGCTGTCACCATCGATGCGGCCCAGATCTCCGGTGCGCAGATACTTGTCGAAATAGTAGAGGTCGACGTTCTTTTCTGCCTCGGTATAGGTGTTGCCGGCAAAGACACCGGGGTTCGAGATGCAGATCTCGCCGATTTCATCGACGCCACATTCCTGTGGGCCATCCGGTGTCCCTTTAAGGATTTTGACATCCGTATAAGGGAAGGTGATGCCGATCGAGCCGATCTTCTTCTCGCCATCCACCGGGTTGCAGGACACCAGACAGGTGGCCTCGGTCAGACCATAGCCTTCGACGATTGTGACGCCGGTGGCTTTTTCGAACCGTTTGAACAATTCGACCGGCAACGGCGCAGACCCCGAGAACGCGGTTTTGACGCTGCTGATGTCGGCATTGACCGGCACCTGCATCTTGGCAGAAATCGCGGTGGGAACTGTTATGATAAATGTGATCTTGTAGCGTTCGATCAGCTTCCAGAAGTTGTCGAACACACCTTCGCCGCGATAGCCCTGCGGCGTCGGGAACACCACATGCGCGCCCGAAGAAATGGCGGCCATGACAATGACGTGGCAGGCAAACACGTGGAACAACGGCAGCGGACACATAATGTTGTCCTCTTCCGTATACAGCAGCGTGTGCCCCAGCCAGCCGTTATAGATCAGGCCGGAATATTTGTGCTGTGCGACCTTGGGCATGCCAGTTGTGCCGCCAGTATGGAAATAGCAGGCAACCCGGTCTTCCTGAATGTCTTCGAACGTCAGCGTCTTGGGCTGCTTGTTCAACTCCTTGTTAAAGCTCAGATAGTCGGCATGCGCGACCATTTCCTTGTTCTCGATCTTTGGCCGGATAAGCGGAACGATCCAGGATTTGGGCGGGGTCAGATAGCGGTTCAGGTCGATTTCGAGAACCGTGTTCACATGCGGGGCGTGACGCACAGCTTCGGCTACTTTTTGTGCCACATCCGTTTTCGGAAACGGTTTCAGGGTGACCACAACCTTGGCGTTGGTTTCGCGCAGGATGGACGCAATCTGTTCAGGTTCAAGCAGCGGGTTGATCGGGTTGGCGATACCGGCAACGGCGCCGCCCAGCAGGGTGATCAGCGTTTCGTTGCAATTGGGCAGAACGTAGGCGACAACATCGTTTTCCTTGATCCCGAGCGAGCGGAACAGGTTGGCGGCTTGGCTGACCTTGTCCTTGAGTTGAGACCAGGTAAAGCTTTCGACCTTGTCGGTTGGGCCCGACAGCAATTGATAACTGACCGCCTTGTTGTTGGGGAACTTGTCCGCCGTGTTCGACAGCATTTTGTACAGCGTCTTGGGAAGATCACGCTCTTCCCATGGCATTTCGTTTTCGATCGCGTTGCGATCGGCCAAGCCTGCAAAGCCCATTCTGTGGTTTCCTCCCATGAATGTCTGGTGTCGGAAATGACCGAACCGGACCTAACTTACAGGTCAAAATGGTGGGAAACCGGCTTCGGCGCAAGGCGAAGCGCCTGCAAATTTAATGTCGGAAACGCATGACGTCACGCAACTTGTGAACCCGGCCAGTCGGGTGTGCGCTGGCTTCCGCAGCGTTACAGTGGTGAAACACCGTCGGTGAATTGCAGTCGGGCAAGGCGGGCATAGAGACCGCCGCCTGAAACCAGTTCGTCATGGGTGCCCTGAGCGACAATCTGGCCCTCTTCCATCACCACGATCCGGTCGGCTTTTTTCACTGTCGCCAAACGGTGTGCAACGATCAGGGTTGTGCGGTCCGAGCTTAACTGATCCACGGCGTGCTGCACTGCGCGTTCGCTTTCGGCGTCCAGTGCCGATGTGGCCTCGTCCAGCAGCAGGACGGGCGCGTCCCGCAGAATGGCGCGCGCGATGGCGATGCGCTGTTTCTGACCACCGGACAACATCACGCCACGTTCGCCCAGATAACTGTCATATCCATCCGGAAGCGCCGAAATGAAATCGTGCGCGGCGGCGGCCTGTGCGGCGGCCTCAACTTCGGCATCAGTGGCGGTGGGGCGACCAAAGCGAATGTTTTCCTTGGCTGAACTGGCAAAGATCATCGGGTCCTGTGGAACCAGGGCGATATGCTTGCGGAAATCGTCGCGGGCCAGACTGGTCAGCGGCACACCGTCCAGTCTGATCTGTCCGGTCTCGGGGTCGTAGAACCGCAGGATCATCTGAATGATTGTAGTTTTGCCAGCCCCCGACGGCCCGACAAAGGCCACGGTCTCACCGGGCGCAACGTTCAGAGAAATGCCGTTCAGGGCCGCAGTTTCAGGGCGCGAGGGATAGTGGAAGGTGACATCGTCAAATGCAATCTCACCGCGAACAGGCAGGGCCAGCATTTGCGGCGCGTCAGGATCCTGTACGCTGTCGATACTGTTCAGCATTTCGACCAGTCGCTCGGTTGCGCCTGCGGCGCGCTGAAGCTCGCTCCAGATTTCGGACAGGGCGGCGACGGCGCCGGAAACCAGTACGGAATAGATCACAAACTGTACAAGTGTGCCTTCGGTCATAATGCCGGCGCGCACGTCGTTTGCACCGATCCAGAGAACGCCGACGATGCCGGAGAACACAAGGAAGATCACGATCACGGTCAGGAAAGCCCGTGTGCGGATCCGCTTGCGCGACACGTCATAGGACGTTTCGGTCAGCTCGGCGAATTTCGCTCGGCTGTCCGTCTCACCCGTGAAGGCCTGAACGGTCTGAACAGCGCTCAAGGCTTCGCCGGCGTTGCCCGAAGAGGCCGCGATCCAATCCTGGTTTTCCCGGCTGATCACCCGCAGGCGACGCCCCAGAACAAGGATCGGAACGATCACGGCGGGCACAATCAAAAGCACCATGCCAGTCAGTTTGGCCGACGTCAGCAGCATCAGAACCATCCCGCCAACAAAGATCAGGAGGTTGCGCAAGGCGATCGATGCAGACGATCCCACCACCGACTGGATAAGCGTGGTGTCCGTGGTGATCCGGCTAAGGACCTCTCCCGTCATGATCTTTTCGAAGAAATGCGGGCTCATCCCGATCACGCGGTCGAACACAGCCATGCGGATGTCAGCCACAACCCGTTCGCCCAGCTTGGTCACCAGCGCATAGCGAAGCCCGGTGCCAATAGCCAGCAAACCGGCGATGGCCAGAGCCGCCAGAAAATACTGATCAAGGATTTCACTGCTGCCGGTCCGAAAATTATCGACCACCCGGCGTACGGCCAGCGGCAAGGTCAGCGATAAACCGGATGTCAGGATCAGCGCCATGATCGCGCCAAACACCAGCGGGCCATAGGGCTTCATGAACGGCCAGAGCGAAGCCAAAATGCCGACCTTGCGCGAGGTTTCGCGTTCTTCGCTTGCTCCCGGGGCGCCGGTCGGGGCGGAACTGTTTCGGGCCATGTGGTGTCCTTTGGTCTTTCGATTGGGGCCTTGGCCCGGCGTCCTGTTCTTTTGGGTGTGCTTCATGGCCGTGCGCACGCGCAGGGTCAAGTTCCCAAGTGACGCGGGGCAGGGGGCGAATTGGTCGCGCACGGACCTGCCCATGTCGAAAACCCGATTGGTTTGCGTGAGGGGCATTGCTACTTGGTGCAGGGCTTGGTTTTATCTGACCGGTTCGACAGGGAGTACGGCATGCGGTTTTCCGGGTTTCGGGTACTGAAGGAAGGGTTGACCGGCAACAAAGGCTGGACGCCCCATTGGCGTGATCCCGATCCAAAGCCGGAATATGATGTCGTGATCATCGGCGGAGGCGGGCATGGTCTGTCGACCGCCTATTACCTTGCGAAAGAGCACGGGTTGACCAACATCGCGGTGTTGGAAAAAGGCTATATCGGTGGTGGTAATGTCGGGCGGAACACCACGATTGTGCGCGCCAATTACTTCCTTGATGGCAATTCCGAATTCTACTCTCACTCCCTCAAATTGTGGGAAGGGCTGGAACAGGACCTGAATTACAATGTGATGCATTCCCAGCGCGGGCTGATCAACCTGTTCCATTCCGATGGTCAGCGCGATGCCTTTGCACGGCGCGGCAATGCCATGATCAATCAGGGTGACGACGCGGTTCTGCTGGATCGCGCTGGCGTCGAAAAGATCCTGCCCTATCTGGATTTCGACAACGGACGCTTCCCGATCTATGGCGGGCTGTACCATCCGCGCGGTGGCACCGCGCGCCATGATGCTGTGGCCTGGGGCTATGCCCGTGGGGCCGATCAGCGTGGTGTCGATCTGTTGCAGAACTGCGAAGTCACTGGGATCGACATCGAAGGCGGTGTCGTCAATGGCGTGCAGACTACGCGCGGCGCGATCCGGGCCAGGAAAGTGGCAATGGTGGTGGCTGGCCGTTCCTCTCAGGTGGCCGCGATGGCGGGAATGCGTGTGCCCGTCGAAAGCCACGTGTTGCAGGCCTTTGTGACAGAAGGGCTGAAACCGGTGATCGATCATGTGATCTCGTTCGGGATGGGGCATTTCTATATCAGCCAGTCAGACAAGGGTGGGCTGGTCTTTGGCGGCGACATCGACATGTATGCGTCTTATGCCGCGCGGGGGAACCTGCCCATCGTTGAACACGTGATGGAGGCTGGCATGACGCTGATGCCGATGATCGGCAAGGCCAAGGTGCTGCGCAGTTGGGGCGGGATTATGGATATGACACCCGATGGCTCGCCGGTGATCGACAAGACACACATCGACGGGCTGTATCTGAATTGCGGCTGGAATTACGGTGGGTTCAAGGCGGTTCCGGCCTCGGGCAATTGTTTCGCGCATCTGATCGCACAAGACCGGTATCATCCCGAGGCCACCGGCTTTCAACTGGATCGGTTCCGCACCGGATACGGTGTCATCGATGAGGAGGGCACCGGTGCACAACATAACCTTCACTAGCCGGATGTCTGCGGGGATCCGCCGCCTTAACCACGACCGCGTCGTCGACGCGTTTTTCAAAGAAAGGGTCTGGCGATGAGACTTCCCTGCCCCATCTGCGGCGAACGTGACCGGCGCGAGTTTTACTATAAGGGCGCAGCGTTGGAACGGCCTGCCCCTGACGCGGGGGAGGCCGCTTGGGACGATTATGTCTATCTGCGGGAAAACCCGGCTGGGGACACGCGCGAGCTTTGGTATCACGACGGCGGCTGTGGTGCCTGGTTGGTGGTAACGCGTAATACCCTCACCCATGCAGTCATTGGCGCGGAACTGGCATCGGAGGCCAAGGCATGAGGGTTGCTGGCAAGGGGCTTCTGAACACAGGCCGGTCTGTGCCGTTCACGTTCGATGGCGTACGTTATGACGGGATTGAAGGCGACACGCTGGCCTCGGCCTTGTTGGCGAATGACGTCAAGCTGGTCGGGCGGTCGTTCAAATACCATCGCCCGCGTGGGGTTCTGAGCGCAGGCAGCGAAGAGCCGAATGCGCTGGTCACGATCGGCTCGGGGGCGCAGAAAGACCCGAACGTGCGTGCCACGGTTCAGGAAATTCATGCGGGGCTACAGGCACACAGCCAGAACCGTTGGCCATCGCTTGCCTTCGACGCGATGGCGATCAACAACCTCGCCGCGCCGTTTCTGGGGGCCGGGTTCTACTACAAGACATTCATGTGGCCGAAGGCCTTCTGGGAAAAGCTGTACGAACCTGTGATTCGGCGGGCTGCCGGTTTGGGCGGCTTGTCCGGTGAAAACTGTGCTGACGAATATGAACGGGCCTTTGCCTTTTGCGATCTTCTGGTGATCGGGGCCGGGCCGACTGGCTTGATGGCGGCACTGATCGCGGCCCGCGCCGGGGCGGATGTGATCCTCGCGGACGAAGATTTTCGCATGGGCGGGCGGCTGCTGGCCGAGACCTATGAGATCGACGGTTTACAGGGGCATCTTTGGGCAGAGCAGGCTTTGACCGAACTGGGCGCAATGGACAATGTGCGCCTGATGACTCGGACCTCGGTTGTGGGTGTCTATGATCAGGGCACCTACGCGGCGCTGGAACGGGTCGGTCATCATAAACCACACAAGGCTGGGCCGCTGGAATGCTTCTGGCGCATCGTCGCAAAGCGCTGTGTTCTGGCGGCCGGTGCGATTGAGCGTCCGGTTGCCTTCCGCAACAACGACCGCCCGGGCATCATGACCGCAGGGGCCGTGCGCGCCTACCTCAACCGATGGGGGGTCAGCCCGGGCAAGGCCGTGACGGTGTTTGGCAACAACGACGATGCCCACCGCACTGCCCGCGATCTGCTGGATGCGGGCGTGCATGTCGCCGCGTTGATCGACAGCCGCCACGATGCGCCGAACTTCGACGGCGCTCAGCTGATGCGCGGGGGGCAAGTCTGTAACGCCTCTGGCGCCAGGGGGATCGATGCGATCACAGTACGCACGGCTAGCGGTGAAGAGCGGATTCGGACGGATTGTCTGGCCATGTCGGGAGGGTGGAATCCGACAGTACATCTGACGTGCCACATGAACGGACGCCCCGAGTGGAACCGTGAAATCGCAGCCTTTGTTCCCAAACCCGGCGCTGTGCCGGGGATGGTGACGGCAGGGGCTTGCAACGGCGCGTTCTCAACTGCGGACTGTTTGCAGCAGGGCATCGATGCCGCCAAAATCGCACTGGCCGAGTTGGGCCTGACGGCCCCTGATACAGCGCTGCCCGACGCGGATGACGCGCCGTATCGCATTGCGCCGCTCTGGGCCGTGGCCGGAAAAGGCCGCGCATGGCTTGATTTTCAAAACGACGTGACGGTGAAGGATGTCAAACAGGCAGCGACCGAAAATTTCCGCTCGGTCGAGCACATGAAACGATACACCACGCAAGGCATGGCGACCGATCAGGGCAAAAGCTCGAATGTTGGTGCTTTGGCGGTGCTGGCCGATGCCACCGGGCGCGGTATTCCGGAAACCGGGACAACCACGTTTCGCCCGCCTTATAGCCCGGTCGCCATCGCGGCGCTGGGCGCTGGCGGGCAGGGGGACGGGTTCGCGCCACAGCGCTATACAACAAGCCATAAAGCAAGTGTTGAACGTGGCGCGCCCATGGTCGAGGTCGGATTATGGTACCGCCCAAGCTTTTTCCCGAAACCGGGCGAGAAAACCTGGCGACAATCCTGTGATCGCGAGGTTGGTTTGGTGCGTGAACACGTCGGGGTCTGTGATGTTTCGACCTTGGGCAAGATCGACATTCAGGGGCCGGACGCAGCAGCGTTTTTGGATTTTGTCTATACCAACATGTTTTCGACGCTGAAGGTCGGCCGCGTTCGCTATGGTCTGATGCTGCGCGAAGACGGTTATGTGATGGATGACGGTACCACGGCGCGGTTGGGCGAAACCCATTTTGTGATGACCACTACAACGGCGGCCGCTGGCGAGGTGATGCGGCATCTGGATTTTGTACATCAAACGCTGTGTCCTGAACTGGATGTGTCGTTCATTTCGGTCACCGAACAATGGGCGCAGTTCGCAATTGCGGGACCAAAGTCGCGCGATTTGCTGAATGGTTTGCTGGAGGCACCGTTGGGTGAGGATTGGCCGTTCATGGCCTGCGGATCGGTTGATCTGATGGGCGTGCAGGGGCGCTTGTTCAGGATCTCGTTCTCAGGCGAACACGCTTACGAACTGGCGGTGCCTGCCCGATACGGCGCTGCCTTGTTCCGGGAATTGGTCGCTCGGGCCGAGGCGCTGGGCGGCGGGCCTTATGGGATGGAAGCCCTGAACGTGCTGCGGATCGAGAAGGGGCTGTTGACCCATGCAGAATTGCACGGGCGCATCACGGCCTTTGATCTGGGGCTGGGGCGGATGGTGTCGGCGAAAAAGGATTGCATTGGTCAGACGCTGTCAAACAGACCCGGGTTGAAAGATCCGGAGCGCGAGCGGCTTGTTGGACTGAAACCCGTCGGAGCGATCAAGCAATTGATGCCGGGCGCCTTTTTGTTCGACAAGGATGCAGAGCCGGTTCGGGTGAACGGACAGGGCTATCTCACCTCAGCCTGTTATTCGCCCACGGTTGGGTCCACTTTGGCGCTCGCCTTTCTCAAGAACGGTCCTGAGCGCCACGGCGAGGTGATCAAGGTGGTCGATCACTTGCGCGGTCTTGAAACGCTGTGCGAAGTGGTGGATCCGGTGTTCTTTGACCCAGCAGGAGGACGCGCCCGTGGCTGATCTGATTGCAAAATTACCGTGTGACGGGCTGTTGCCCCTGAGTATCGGAAAAGCAACCCTGGTCGAAGTTGTGCCGGTTGCGTTGACGTCAGTGTCTCCTTTGAAAGGGGCCGAAAAAGATCTGTCCAAGGCCATGACCAAGGCGCATGGCGTGGGTTTTCCCGGGCCAAACAATTCTAACGGCGATGATGCTGTGCGGGCCATCTGGTTTGGCCGCGCGCATGCTTTGCTGATTGGGCCTGCGCCGGATTCGGCGCTGGTCAAACATGCGGCTCTGACGGATCAGACTGACGCCTGGGCGGTTGTCTGTCTCGACGGCGATGCAGCCGAATCCGTCTTGGCGCGTTTGGCACCGGTCGATTTGCGCCACTCTGTCTTTGGTTTGGGGCAAACGGTGCGCAGCCAGCTTGGGCATATGACCGCCTCGATCACGCGTGTCGGCGAAAACGCGTTTCAGATCATGGTTTTTCGGTCTATGGCAAAAACTTTGGTACATGATTTGAAAACCGCCATGGTCGCCGTGGACGCACGCGGGTAGTCTGCCAACGCTTGTCACTGATTCCGGAGTTATTGCCCATGATCCGCCTTGCCCTTGCCGCCGCCATATTCGCCACACCTGTCTTTGCTGCCGAAACCAAGGAACAAAGTTGCGAATATCAGGCGCAGGTTGTTGCCGCGATTCAGCAAGCCCGGCTGGACAAGGTCAAGGAACGTAATGTGCCCGAGGCCTTGGCTGCAACCAATCCGACCTGGCCTGAAAACTACAACAACGCGATCCCGTTGATTGCGCCCTGGGTCTATGAACAGAAGATGAAAGTCATTCGCGAAGAAGACCTGTCAGCGGCCTGGACTGAACTCTGCCTGCAACAGTGATCGCGGCTTGCGCACTGGACTCGCGCCGCAACCAGACCACATAATACAGCATGTCTCTGCCCCCCGGATTTCTGGATGACCTGCGTAGCCGCTCCAGCCTGTCTCAGGTTGTGGGCCGCAAAGTCATGTGGGACACGCGAAAATCCAATCAGGCCAAGGGCGACATGTGGGCGCCGTGCCCGTTTCATCACGAAAAAACCGCCTCTTTTCATGTGGATGACCGAAAAGGGTATTATTACTGCTTTGGCTGCCACGCCAAGGGCGACGCGATTTCCTTTGTGAAAGACACGGAAAACGTCAGCTTCATGGAAGCGGTCGAGATTCTGGCGCGTGAGGCAGGGATGCCGATGCCGGCCCGCGATCCGAAAGCGCAGGAAAAGGCGGACCGCAGAACCGAACTGGCCGACGTCATGGAACAGGCGGTGCAGTTCTTCCGCCTGCAGCTTAAAACCGGGGCAGGGGGCGCGGCACGCGACTATCTGGTGCGGCGCGGTCTGGATGGCGCGGCGGTAGATCGGTGGGAGTTGGGCTTTGCCCCCGATGGCTGGCAAGGGTTGTGGGATCACCTGCGCGGCAAGGGGGTGGAGGAAGAGCTGATTCTTGCAGCCGGTCTGGGCAAACCATCGACGCGGACGGGCGGGAAACCCTATGACACATTCCGCAACCGCATCATGTTCCCGATCCGCGATCCGCGGGGGCGCTGTATCGCCTTTGGTGGGCGCGCGATGGATCCCAACGAGAACGCCAAATACCTGAACTCGCCCGAGACCGAATTGTTCGATAAAGGCCGGACTTTGTACAATCACGGTCCTGCGCGCGAGGCGGCTGGCAAGGGTCAACCTCTGATCGTGGCGGAAGGGTACATGGATGTCATCGCGCTGTCCGAAGCGGGGTTCACCGCCTCGGTGGCCGGGTTGGGTACCGCTGTTACCGAGCACCACCTGCAACTGCTGTGGCGGGTGTCGGACGAACCGATCATTGCGCTGGATGGCGATACCGCCGGATTGCGCGCGGCGATGCGGGTGGTCGATCTGGCTTTGCCGTTGCTTGAGGCCGGGAAGTCCCTGCGCTTTGCAATAATGCCCGAAGGGAAAGACCCCGACGACCTGATCCGGGCTGAAGGGCCCGAGGCTGTGCAGAGCGTGCTGGATCAGGCTCTGCCGATGGCGCGGCTGCTGTGGCAGCGCGAAACCGAAGGCAAAGTGTTCGACAGCCCCGAGCGCAAGGCCGCTCTGGACAAGGTGTTGCGGGAAAAGATCAAGCTGATCCGCGATCCGTCGATCCGGTCCCATTACGGGCAAGAGATCAAGAACCTGCGATGGGACCTGTTTCGACCGAAAAGAGCGCAACAGCCTCAAAAAGCCCGCAAACCGTTTGATAAGTCGCGACCATGGGGCGGTGGTGTCGTTATCGCGCCGTTGTCGGGGACTAAATCCTCAATGCTGGTATCGGTTGGGGATCACGTTGAAACCCACATGCGCGAGGCCGTGATCCTGTGCACGTTGATCGCCACGCCGGATGTGTTGCCCGACTTCCTGCACGAGGTCGAGGATATGAATTGCTCTGACCCGACCCATGCCATGCTGCGAGACGTTTTGATGCGGCTGGCGGATGATGCACCCGAGACACTCACTCTCAGAATTCGCGAAGAGGCGGGGGCCGAACCTCTTGAAAACCTGCATGCGCTTCGCCATGTCGCCATCAGCCCCAGCGTCCGCAACCCAGGCGATACAGACTTGGCCAGGATGACACTGACCGAAGAATTCGCGAAACTTGAAGCGCGCCGCGGGCTGAGTGAGGAAATCGAGGAAGCCGAAGAGGATCTGACGGGCATCGCCGACGAGGCGGTGACATGGCGTCTTCGTGAGGCCGCCGAAGTGCGCAATCGAGCGATGCGTAGCGGCCATGAAGACACGGCAGAATACGATGTTGGCGACAACGGAGCGCGAATCAATCGAGACGAGCGCAGCGCTTTCGACGCCCTTTTGGAGAAGATTGGATACTCCAAGCCGGGTGATTAGGGCGTTTTGGTAAAGAATGAGTATGGAAAAACGGGTAAACGGGGTGGCCGAATCATCAGATCACGCTAATGATTCGCTTGAAACGAATCGCCCATAGCCCCTGCAGGAGCACTGAATGGCCGCTAAGGACACCGAAGACCGCAAATCCGACGATCAGGATCAGGAAATCTCGCTCGATATGAGCCAGGCGAACGTCAAGAAGATGATCGCCGAGGCCCGCGAGAAGGGGTACATCACCTACGACCAGCTGAATCAGGTGCTTCCACCTGATCAGGTTTCGTCCGAACAAATCGAAGACGTGATGTCGATGCTGTCCGAAATGGGCATCAACATCATCGAAGACGAAGAGGCCGAGGAAGAAGAGAACAAGGGCTCGACCGAAGTCGCGACCACGCAGGAAGCGCGTGAAGTCACGCTGGCCAGCACCGGGACTGAGAAACTGGATCGTACAGACGATCCGGTGCGGATGTACCTGCGTGAAATGGGCAGCGTTGAACTGTTGAGCCGCGAAGGCGAAATCGCCATCGCCAAGCGGATCGAAGCTGGTCGCAACACCATGATCCTGGGGTTGTGCGAAAGCCCGCTGACGTTCCAGGCGATCACGATCTGGCACGACGAACTTCTGTCCGAAGACATTCTTTTGCGCGATGTCATCGATCTGGAAACCACATTTGGCGACCAGTTGGATGAAGAGGGTGAAGCCGACGAACCGGTTGTTACCGCCGTAGCCGCTCCGGAGAGTGCCGAGAAGACTGACGACAGCCCTGAATTGGATGCCGACGGCAACCCGATTGCCAAAGACGATGATGACGATGAAGACGAACAGGCGAACATGTCGCTTGCCGCGATGGAAGCGGCCCTGAAAGATCAGGTTCTGACCACGCTGGAGCGGATTTCGTCAGATTACGCTATGTTGTCCGAAATGCAGGACAGCCGGATTTCGGCAACTCTGAACGAAGACGGGTCATTCAGCAAAAAGGACGAAGCGACTTATCAGGCGCTGCGCTCGGAAATTGTCGAACTGGTCAATGGTCTTCACCTGCATAACAACCGGATCGAAGCCTTGATCGACCAGTTGTACGGCATCAACCGCCGGATCATGCAGATCGACAGCAACATGGTGAAGCTGGCCGACCAGGCCCGCATCAACCGTCGTGAGTTTGTCGACGCCTATCGTGGACGTGAACTGGACCCGAACTGGTTGTCTGACATGTCGGACAAGCCGGGCCGCGGCTGGCAGATGTTCATCGAACGCTCGACGTCGAAAGTGGAAGAACTGCGCGCAGAAATGGCGCAAGTCGGCCAGTACGTTGGTCTGGATATTCCGGAATTCCGCCGCATCGTGCAGCAGGTTCAGAAGGGCGAAAAAGAAGCCCGCCAGGCCAAGAAAGAGATGGTCGAGGCAAACCTGCGACTGGTGATTTCGATTGCCAAGAAATACACGAACCGTGGTTTGCAGTTCCTTGACCTCATTCAGGAAGGCAACATCGGCCTGATGAAGGCGGTCGACAAGTTCGAATACCGTCGCGGGTACAAGTTCTCGACGTATGCGACGTGGTGGATCCGTCAGGCTATCACCCGGTCCATCGCGGATCAGGCGCGCACGATCCGTATTCCGGTTCACATGATCGAGACGATCAACAAGCTGGTCCGGACCGGGCGTCAGATGTTGCACGAAATTGGTCGCGAACCGACGCCGGAAGAACTGGCTGAAAAGTTGCAGATGCCGCTCGAAAAGGTTCGCAAGGTGATGAAGATCGCCAAAGAACCGATCTCGCTTGAAACACCTATCGGCGATGAAGAAGATTCGCAGCTTGGTGACTTCATCGAGGACAAGAACGCCGTTCTGCCACTGGACAGCGCCATTCAGGAAAACCTGAAAGAAACCACGACCCGGGTTCTGGCCTCGCTCACGCCGCGTGAAGAACGCGTGCTAAGGATGCGGTTTGGTATCGGTATGAACACCGACCATACCTTGGAAGAGGTTGGTCAGCAGTTCAGCGTGACCCGCGAACGGATCCGTCAGATCGAAGCAAAAGCGTTGCGCAAGCTGAAGCACCCCAGCCGCTCGCGCAAACTGCGAAGCTTCCTGGACCAGTAAACGGTTCGACATTCGTCAGACTTTGCAGAGACCCCGCGCTTGTCGCGGGGTCTCGCACGATAAACAGAGCGTGAATTGCCCTGTCCGAGTGGGATTGAGCGGGTTACAGTTGGCTCACACCCCAACGGAAGCCTTTCCCATGACCAATCGCATTCTTGCCAGCGCCATTCTGGCCTTTGGCGTGACCCAACCGCAATTTGCCGATGCCTTGACCGTCCGAAACGGCGTGCGGGTCAATCAAGTCAACAGCGCCGTGTTCGAAGCCGTGCCTCGTAGTTCCGGAAACGGGATGATATTTTGGTGTGCAGCGTCGGAATACGCCCGACGGGCGTTGAATGCGTCATGGCAAACCGAAATTTATGTCGCTCGCGGGATGGGACCCAGCGAAACCACCAATCGACGTTCGGCTGTCCAGTTCACAATTGATCCGAACGCCGCCGGCGTTACACCCATTGATGGATCGCATAGCCTGAATTCATTCAAGGTCGGAGACCATATGTCGGTTCAACGGGCCAACGGCTTTTGCGAAGAACAACCTGTTTGGTAACGCGCTTCAACCAAAGGACTAATATGTTGCGAAAACTGTGTCTGGCGCTTGTCGTCGCGTCCCTGCCGGGATCTGTTCTTGCGTTTATTGCGCTGAATCGGATGGAGGTCGTGCCGATGCAAGGTGGGGTTTTCGAAGTGATCGGGCGGGTTGGCTCGGGGGCTGCTGATTACTGGTGCGGGGCCGGCGACTATGCGACCGTGCAACTTAGAGCCAAAGCCACTCAGCGCGTCTATATGTGGAGCGAGGTCGGACCCAGCCAGACGCGGTCGGGTAAGACAGCAATCCAGTTCTCGTTGTCGGTACCGCCGAGTGGTGCGGCAGAGTCCAGTTATTCACTTTCGATGAAGCGGATCGGCGATAATATGCGCGTGTCGCAGGCTCAGAATTATTGCAGATCACACAATCTATCTCGTTTCTGATAGGATCTGGCAAGATACGGGGAGAATGGCGATGACATCCACCATCCGCAACGTGGCACTAGCTGCCTGCGCCGCTATTGTAGCAGGTCCGGAGATGGCGCTGGCATGGCGGGCATGGAACCGGCACGAAGTGCTTCCCGTTTCCGAAGGGGTTTACGAGGTCGTCGCCGAGGTGGGATACGGCACCGGGGCGCGGGATTATTGGTGCGGGATTGGCGACTTTGCCATTCGGGTACTTGGAACATCCGCAATTCAACGCATCTATATCTGGGCGCCCGAGGGGCCAAGCGTCAACCGGCCGGGCAAGAAGGCGGTTCAGTTCGCCTTGCAACCGCCTGAGGGGGCCGACACGTCGACACAGCTTAGCCTGACCGTAAGACGCGCCGGCGATAATATGAACGCGGCGTCTGCGCAGAATTATTGCTATGACAACATCGAACGCGAGCGTTTTCGCCTGCGCCCCTAGGTCTTGCCGGAGCGTGTACATCAGTCAAAACCGAGTCATGCAAACCGAATTCTCCATCTCGACCAAGGGCCAAGGGCTGTACGACTTCACAAGGGATGTCGTGCGCTGGGTTCAGGAGTGCGCGGTTGATCAGGGGCTTTTGACACTTTTCGTACGCCACACGTCGTGTTCACTGCTGATCCAGGAAAACGCTGATCCCGAAGTGCAAACCGATCTGGCGGAGTTCTTTCATCGGCTGGTGCCGCCCAGTTCGGATCCGTCCATGTCTTATCTGCGCCATACTTATGAAGGCCCGGATGACATGCCTGCCCATATCAAGGCAGCGATGATGCCGGTCAGCCTGTCCATTCCGGTGTCAGGTGGTGCCCCGGTGCTGGGCACATGGCAAGGTATCTATTTGTTTGAGCACAGAAACGCGCCCCACCTGCGCCGCGTGGCAGCACATCTGGCCTAAGTTGACGCCGTATCTTGCGGTTAAAATTCCCCTCTACCCAAATCCTAGCGGCTGGCCTATACTTGTTGATAAGTGGGTCGCAGCACTCACAACTTGAGGCGGAAATCAACGAGGGGAACAGCTGATGCGCTGCCCGTTTTGCGGAAATATTGATACACAGGTAAAAGACTCGCGCCCAGCCGAAGACCACGTGGCCATCCGCAGGCGGCGGTTTTGTCCAGCCTGTGGTGGACGGTTCACAACTTATGAACGCGTTCAGTTGCGTGATCTGGTTGTGATAAAAACCAACGGCAAACGCGAAGACTTTGACCGCGACAAGCTGGAGCGTTCAATCCGCATTTCGATGCAGAAACGCCCGATTGATCCCGAAAGGATCGATCAGATGATCTCGGGTATTGTCCGACGGCTTGAAAGCATGGGTGAAACGGATATCCCGTCGAAAAAGATCGGCGAGATCGTGATGGAAGCATTGGCACGGATCGATACCGTGGCTTATGTTCGATTTGCGAGCGTTTACAAAAACTTCCAGGCGGCGGACGATTTCGAAGACTTTGTCCATGAGCTGCGCCCGCATACGCAGCCGGAAGAGTGAGCGACACAGATACCCGATATATGTCACTGGCGCTGTCTTTGGGGCGTCGGGGGCAGGGTAACGTCTGGCCCAACCCCGCCGTGGGATGCGTCATCGTGCGTGATGGCCGCATTGTCGGGCGGGGCTGGACGCGACCCGGGGGGCGACCCCATGCCGAGACAGAAGCGCTGGCTCAAGCCGGTGAACTGGCGGCCGGGGCGACGGCCTATGTCACGCTTGAACCCTGCGCCCATCACGGCGAAACCCCCCCCTGCGCGCAGGCCCTGATCGATGCACGCGTTGCGCGGGTGGTTGCACCGCTTCAGGACAGCGATGCACGGGTGTCTGGGCAGGGGTTTGAAATGCTGCGTCAGGCCGGGATCAGGGTCGAGACCGGGGTTTTGTCTGATCGTGCAGCCCGGGATCACGCGGGTTTCTTTCTGAAGACTGAACAAGGTCGGCCATTTGTGACGCTGAAACTGGCCAGCAGCTTTGACGGCCGGATCGCCACGGCCACCGGGCACAGTCAATGGATCACAGGCCCCGAGGCGCGGCGCATCGTGCATGCATTGCGCGCGCGCCATGATGCGGTTCTGGTCGGCGCAGGAACTGCCCGTGCGGATGATCCGTCGTTAACGGTGCGCGATATCGGCGTAACACGTCAGCCGGTTCGTGTGGTGGCGTCGCGCCATCTGGATCTCCCACTGATGAGCCAGCTTGCCCGCACGGCCAATGACGTGCCTGTGTGGCTGTGTCACGGATCCAGCGCTGACAGTGAACGCATCAGGGCTTGGGAAGGGCTTGGAGCAACGCTGATCCCATGTGCTGTGAAGGGAATCCAGATCGATGCTGCGGATATGCTGCAGCAACTGGGGCAGGCCGGATTGACCCGGGTTTTCTGCGAAGGCGGCGGAGCGCTTGCGTCAACTCTGCTGGCCGAAGATCTTGTGGATGAGCTTGTTGTTTTCACCGCTGGGCTTGCCATCGGAGCGGAAGGTCTGCCGGCCATCGGTGCATTGGGCCTGAACCGGCTGAACGAAGCGCCGCGTTTTGACCTTGTCGAAACACGCGGTGTTGGCGACGATGTGATGCATCGCTGGCGGCGCGGAACCAGCGTTTAACGCCAGAGATACGCATAGGTCGCGAACAGGCCCTGTAGCTTGGACAGGCTTCGATTGGCCAGGCCCGGGGAGGGGATCTGTCCGCTGGCCAACCGATCGACAGCAACTTCGACCGGGCAGGGGAGGCCGGTCTTGGGATCTCGGTACCGAGGATAATCGATCAGAGCGGCGTGGATCAGCCCGTGCAATGTTGGCTTGGCTGTACGCTGTTCCGGCACTGATCCCAGATCGGTGGTCATCCCCCAGCCCGCATAGAATGGTGCGCCCAGGGTGGTTACCTTCACCCCGCGCAACAACGCTTCGAAGCCCATGAGCGAGGTCATTGTCCAGAGTTCGTCAATCTGACCAAGCAAGGCGGCGGGGTCGACATGGTCCAAAACCACATCCGCAAGGTCGTGCGTGTCGACTGCTCCAGTCCGTAATCCGGCTTCGACGTCGGGGTGCGGCTTGTAAAGGATCACCGCATCAGGCTTCGCGCTGCGGACAGCTTGCAACAGGGTAAGGTTGGTGTTGATCGCACCGGCGCCTGTTCTGATCGATGCGTCATCCTCGACCTGTCCGGGGACAAGGATGCGATGGCCTTGCGGAAGCTTGGGAAGGTCTCCTGCAAGGTTGTACTTGCTCAGTTCGTCGTCAATCAGGCGCTTTTGCAGCCGCTCAGCCCGGATCTGCTGGTCGGCGCGCAAGGTCTCGCGGGTTGTGATCAGATGTTCCAACCTGCTGGGCTGCGTTGGATCGTAATAGATCCCGGTATCGTCTGTGACCAGCGACAGCGGCGGCACCAGCTGCGCTCCCAGTCCGCGCGACCTGAGAAACCCGTCTTCGACGCGAACTGCGCCGTCGTGTTCAGGTCCGGCCTTGCCAGCCCAGACCATCCAGCGGCGGTCGTCGGTTGGCGGCTCGTCAGTGAACGTCACACGTTTCTGGCGACCATAGAACTGCTGCAGGGGCTTTCGTTTCCACAGGCGCATGCCACTGGCCGCCCAGCCAAGGTGGTCTTCGCGCCAGGCCCGGGCCTGCGCTTCCAGCGTGTCGATAGCGTCTTCCAACGTGCACAATCGGTCGCGGTAGGGATCGTACCAGTGCGGGTAAAGAATCATCGCGGCGGCGAAAAGCTGCGCCCGGGTCAATTTGCGTTGACGTCTTGGGGTCGGGTCTTCGTCTTGTGTCAGGCCCCATCCACCATAGAAAGGCTGGCCAAAGACACGGGGTTTGTGCCCTGCCAGAATGGCCTCGAACCCCAGTTGCGACGATACGGTGTACACGCCCACGGCCCCTTCCAGCAGGGCCCAGGGGCTGACCGGCGTGTCCAGCAGCTCAACCCGGTGTGAGACGTCTTGGGCGCCGAAGTACCCCGGTCTGAACCCGGCGGTAGTTTCCGGATGGGTTTTGATAATGACGCGGGCGCCTGGGTGCTCTTCCTGGGCGAAGACCAGCATTTCGCGAAACCGTGCGGCGTCAGCCTTGCTGGCCGTGACCGATGCATCACCCTGCGTCTGGTCAATGACCAGTACGTATCCAGGGTCAGGAACAATAGCATTGGGATCGAACGCGTTGTATTTGCTTAAATGAAGGTCCTTCAGGCGCGCCATCGCGCCCTTGGCCCGGCTGAGCAATGCATGGTCGTCCAATGCGTGCGTGGCGAGCATCTGTTCAAGATCGGATGGGGTCTGAGCGTCAAAATGCACGCCGGATCGGTCCAGATTCAGGCCCAGCGGTGCGTCGCCCGCCCGGCCCGGGTGGACGGATCTTAGAAACGTGTCCTCGACCCGCAAAACTGACACGCCACGTCGTTCGGCGACAGACAGCCCGCGATGGGACGTTGGGCTTTGTCCCCATATGCCCACCAGATCGTCGGGGCCGGGCAAACCCAACCGCACGTCATATCCGGCAAGATCCAGAATGCGGCGCACGCGGCGTTGGGTGATGAACCCACCGTTGTATACAAAAAGCCGGGAGCGTTGGCCCCCGGCTGTGCTCTGATCCGAGCTGGACATGAGTTAGATGCCAGAGAGTGTGGCGACGTTGGCAAGTGGGGTCAGGCCGCCCGAGATCAGCGAGATCGCTTTACTCCACTGGGCATAAGGCGCTTCGGTTACATAGACCGTATCGTCATCGCGAATGACGAAGTCGCGGGCCACGAATAGACCGTTGGGTTCCGTCAGGTTCAGTACATAGACCATGCGCTGCGCCCCTTCGAGATCCGTGCGGCCCAGCACCTGACCTGCGATTTCTGCAGGTTCATTGCGGAATACAAAGACGCCGGTTGGGTCTGATGAGGTTGATATCAGGCCGCCGACCTGGGCAATGGCCTCAAGCGCCGACAGATCTTGCGATTCGAAGGGAACCCGCGATTGCGTGCTGGTTGCACCAAGCGCTGTAAAGGCGCGCCGGTCTTCTTCGACCAGAATGCGGTCTCCGCCACGCAAAGCAATATCCAGCCCAGGGTGATCAAAAAGATCCTGGAACCAGATCCGGCCTTGCTGGCTTCCGCGTATTACGGTGATCTGTGCGATATCGGGTTCGATGGTTACGCCACCGGCCTGTGCCAGCATGGCTGACAAGGTGCGGGTTGGACGTTCGATCGGGTATACACCCTGTGCCCCGATGGAGCCAACTAAGGAAACAGTCGATCCGTCCCCGGCGACACGGCGTACCTGGACCTGTGGGTCAGGGGTCTGTTCTTCGAGGCGCGAGGTGATAACTTCGCGCAACTGGTCCGGCGTATTGCCCGACGCACGGACACGTCCGGCATATGGCACAAAGATGTACCCGGCGCTGTCGACCTGAACCTCTTCCAGGATTGTCGAGTTTGCAGCCTCTCCGGCCAACAACCCGTCATCGACGTTTTCCCAGATCGTCAGGCCCAGCACGTCACCGGGCCGAATCGTGTCCGAGGTCAATGTACCGGCATTCTGAAAGTTGTCTGAAAATCCTAAGGCGGGAACCACGGCGGTCGCACGTGTGACACGGTCATTTACGGCAACAATAAAAGCATCACCTTCCCGCTGCACGGATCCGGCATAGATTTCTTTCTTGTTTGGGCCGACTTTCGGCAACGAACACGAGGCCGCCACAGCGACCAAGGCCAACATGGCAATGGGTTTCGCCCATCGAATGGTAACGGATTTCACTGCTCGGTCTCCTCGACCATTTATTGTTCGGCCTTGTCTTTTGTATCAAAGTACCGAAATACCGTATAAATATCCAGTGCCACAAGGCACGTTGTCTATGTCACAACCCGCAACTGTTGCCTCGGTGCCGCTGTGCCTGATTTCAGAGCGTCATATGGGTCTTCCGGAGACAGCATCATGTCCACGACATGCCGCATCAATTGCCTGCGGCCGCGCATGGAATAAAAACCGCCCGGAACCTGGCTGGTTTCAAGCAAATACCGGCGATAATCCTTGTAAGCCTTATTGTCGGGACGACTGGCACCAGCAAAAAACTCGCGCAAGGATTGGTTGGAAACGAATTCAGGTTTCGCATAAACGGCACGTCCGAATACCTTAAGCGGAATTCCGCGCCAAAGGACCTGCTGCCCGGCGGTCGAATTCACGGTGACGGCGGTGCGCGCATCGTTCAGCAGCCGCGCCAGCTTGCCACCGCGCACGTAATGCACCCGGTCACTGATTCCCATTTGGCGCGCCAGACGTTTGACGTCTTTGCGGACTGGTACACGCCCGTCTTCCAGGGGATGCGCCTTGACTACAAGGTGATGATGCTGCGGTGCGCCCCGGGCGAACCCTTTCATGATTCTTTCCAGAAACTCGGTCATCGTGGAAAATGGCGAATGCATCTGGAACGAACTGTCATGCTCTAGCTGAAGCAAGGCCAGATGATATGGAAAGCCGCCGTTCCGGATGCGCAAGGTGGCAAGACCGCGATCAATCGCATGGGCGGGTAGCAACAGAAGGCGCTGTAAATACAGCTGAAATTCTTTCGCGACTGTCAGGCTGCGGTGCGGTTTGAAATTGCGATACTGCCCGTTCCGGAACATTACAAACCAATGATAGAGCGCGCCATAAAACATGTGCTGGCGCATGTCGCCCCAATGCGCCGGGGGGAGTGGGGCCTCCATATCCGACAGCGCCAATGCGGACTGCATGTCCTCAATCGACATGTCCATCAGCCGGGAATTGCCGTTGGTTCCACCGCGTTCATAGGTGATCCAGTAAGGCCGCATATAGCCTTCTTCGAACACATGAACGGTAATCCCACGTGCCTTCGCGGCCGCGACTGCGTCGGCGTGAATCGGGCGGGTATCTCCATACAGGACGATGTCAGTCACCCCACGGTCGTCCAGCATCTGTGCGATGGCTTCCGGCCATTCAGCATGGGTGCCGCGATAAGGCAGATAGGTGTCAGGATGAAACCAGAAGGCCCGATCCCCCGCATTGAACCCGACTCGCCAGACCTGCGCCCCGGCTTTCCGCAGCATCGCACCCAGCGAGCTGAAGAACGGGCCGTGGGGACCTTGCAGAAACAAGAAAACCCGCGCAGTTTTAAGTGGTTGAGCCATGATGCTCCCATGGAGGCCGGAATACGTCTGTCCTGTTCATATCAGAGCAAACTGGCGAAACTATGTCTCTGGCGGGGCCCGGACGCAAGGCAAGGCTTGCTGTGACGGATCTGCGAAGCTAGGTCATTTGCTGAAAAGGATCGAAAGGCGGCCCCATGTTTACTGGCATCATCACCGATATCGGCACCGTGACCGAACTGGAGAAAACCGGCGACCTTCGGGCGCGAATCCAAACTGGGTACGATACTTCATCGATTGATATCGGTGCATCGATCGCAAGTGACGGCGTATGTCTGACAGTGGTTGCCTTGGGCGAGGATTGGTACGACGTCGATATCAGCGCTGAAACAGTGTCCAAAACCAATGTAAGCGGCTGGGAGGTCGGTAAGCGCGTCAACCTTGAACGAGCGCTGCGCGTGGGCGACGAATTGGGCGGACATATTGTGTCCGGTCACGTCGATGGCGTGGCCGAGGTCATCGACATGACCGATGACGGTGACAGTACACGGATCACATTTCGCGCCCCCGATGCACTGGCCAGGTTCATAGCGCCCAAAGGGTCGGTTGCGTTGAATGGTACGTCACTGACCGTAAATGATGTGCAAGGCGCGATCTTTGGTATCAATGTCATTCCGCACACAAAGGAAGTCACGACCTGGGGCGACTTGACTGTCGGAGACGGTGTGAACCTTGAGATCGACACGCTGGCCCGCTACGTCGCCCGGCTGAACGAGGTCTCAGGATGAGCGGCATCGGTCACAACAATGGGCCCAGCATGGAACCGGGGCAGCGTTTGCGGGCGTATCAATGGCGCCAGGCGCAAAAGGCGCTGATGCCCAATACCATCCCCTTGATGATCGTTCGGATGCGTATGAAACGCGCAACTGAACTGGGCATGGACTATAAAACCTATGCCAAAGTCCGTCAGGCCAGTGGGCAGGACATATTGGGGCTTTTGTTCAGTTCGAACGCGCTTGAGATCATCGGCAACGGCGCAAAGATGCCCGACGCCCGCGATCTGGCGCTGAAGGCGGTGAAGCGTGCGCGCAAGTTGACGCTGGTGCATCGCCCCAACACGCCCGGGGCGGTTCTGCGGGAAAACGAAGTTCTGGATGCAGCCGAGGCCGCGCCGCGTTTCACCGACAGCTGGAGCCAGATGCGAGACCGCGTCTCTGGGTTCATCCGCTCGCAAAGCCTGACCGGCAATCAGATCCTGGTGATCGGCGATGCACCGCTTGAATCGGACTGGATGGTCGCGGGGCGCGCTGGCGGATACCTGTCGGCACAGGATTATTTTGGCGCGCGTTGATCAGGCCCAGATGTCACCAATCGTGTAGCCGTCGCTGAACGGATCTGTCGGATCCAGCGTCCAGTTGCTGGTGCCGTAAACCCATCCCTGACCCGACAGGGTCGGCACGATGGCAGCGTATGACCCTACTGTGGTTTCCTCGACAATGCGCCCGGTAAAGGTTGTGCCCATTGGTCCGGCGTTGACGTAGTCCTGCCCGACCGGCAGCTGCCCCTTTGCATGCAACACCGCCATCTTGGCGCAGGTACCTGTGCCACAAGGGGAACGGTCGAGAATTCCCTTGGCGTGTTGCGGACGGCCCGGATCGAACGGGCCTGTAGACAGGGTGATCGCGCCGCGCCCATCGGTTTCTTCAGTGATGGCCGGTCCCCACAAATTGGTGATGGTTGGGCCGGTGATGTGCGGGTTCAGAGGATGCGCCACCGGCAGTTGGGTCGCTGCTGCGTGTCGAATAGCCTCGGATACCCGCACAATTTCGGCCCCGTTGCTGCCATCAAGAGAGACGCCCAACTGGTCTGCGCGGGCCAGAACAAAAAACATCCCACCCCAAGCCACATCTACGGTCACAGCGCCCAGACCGGGGACGGTGATGATCTTGTCCAGATGCATCGCAAAAGCGGGGACGTTTCGGAACGTGACGCGGGTGACCTTGCCATCCCTGCAATCGGCGCGCACCTTGATCAGCCCGGCGGGCGCTTCCAGCGTCAGGGTGGTGACCGGTTCGGCCATCGGCAGGATGCCGGTTTCCAGCAATACCGTTACAACGCAGATCGTGTTGCTGCCTGACATGGGCGGGTATTCGGTTTGCTCCATGATAATGAACCCGGCATCCGCGCGCGGGTCGCAGGGCGGGACGAGGATATTGCAGCACAGCGCGGGATAGCCACGTGGTTCGCGCAGCATCAGCTTGCGGATGTCGTCTGCGTTCTGCTGCATCCACTGCATCTTTTCAAACACCGACTGCCCCGGCATATGTCCAACCCCGCCGGAGATGACCCGACCCGGTTCGCCTTCGGCGTGAGCCTCGACCGCCGTGATGGTTTTTGCAGTGCGCATGGCTCGCATATTCTCCTGGCAGGTGATGAAGACAGGCTAGGCATGGGAGCGGCGGTTTTGGCAAGTCCTTGTGAGTTGGATGAGTCTGATTGCGAACGGGTAGGGGGCCAGCCCCCTCTTGCTCCTGCGGAGCAATTCACCCCCGGGATATTTGTGGCAAGAGGATGAGGGCAGAAGGTGGTCACCGGATGGGTTGTGGGCTGAGGTCGGGGATCATTTCGGGTGGGCGTGGAGCTTGTTTCGAACGTCACGTTCAGGCTGCCGGGTCTGGTATTCGCACGATCCCTAGTCTATCTGCGCAACAACCATGCTCTCAGGAAAGGCGACCTAATGAGCTTTGAAACCCCGGGTCCGGTCGAGACCGACTTGCGCGATGCGATCAGCCCGATCAACGAGATCATAGAAGACGCGCGTCAGGGGCGGATGTACATTCTTGTCGATCATGAGGATCGCGAGAACGAAGGTGATCTGATCATTCCGGCTGAATTTGCCGATGCTGCCGCGATCAACTTCATGGCGACCCACGGTCGGGGTCTGATCTGCCTGCCGATGACCGCTGATCGGGTGGACCGTCTTGGGTTGCCGATGATGGCGATGAACAATTCGTCGCGCCATGAAACGCCCTTCACCGTTTCGATCGAAGCGCGGGAAGGCGTGAGCACCGGGATTTCGGTCTCTGATCGGGCGCTGACCGTCAAGACCGCAATCAACGAACAGAATACCATGGCTCAGCTGGCCACGCCGGGTCACATTTTCCCGCTGCGCGCGAAACGGGGTGGGGTTCTGGTCCGCGCCGGGCATACCGAAGCGTCGGTTGATATCTCGCGGTTGGCCGGGCTGAACCCGTCGGCTGTGATCTGCGAGATCATGAGCGAAGATGGCACCATGGCGCGCCTGCCCGAATTGATCGACTTTGCACGCACGCACGACATGAAGATCGGGACAATTTCCGATCTGATTGCCTATCGGTCGCGCAACGACAATCTGGTTGTCGAAACCTCACGCCGGACCGTGCATTCTGAATTCGGAGGCGAGTGGGAGCTGCGGCTGTTCACCGATCAGATCCACGGCATTGAACATGTGGCTATGATCAAGGGCGACATTTCGGGATCCGCGCCGGTTTTGTGCCGCACGCATGCCTTGCATGAAGCGTCTGACGTTTTGGGGCTTGGCCCGAAATCTGCGCGCGAACTGCCCCGCGCGATGGAACTGATTGCCAGCGAGGGGCGCGGCGTCGTGTGTCTGTTCCGTGAGCCGCACAATGCGCTCTATGCTTCGGACGACGAAGGTGTGCGGACGATCAAGCAGACCGGGCTGGGCGCGCAGATCCTGTCCAAGCTGGGCCTGCGTGAACTGGTTCTGCTGACGGATAATCCGCAGACACGCTATGTCGGGCTGGATGCGTTTGACTTGTCGATCACCGGCACCAAGCCAATTCTTTCGGAGACCTGAGTATGGCCAGCACCGAATACACTCTGCCGCGCGCTGTCTTTTCGCAGCCTGTGAAGCTGCTGATCGTTGTGGCGCCGTTTTACCGCGACATAGCAGACATGATGATCGCCGGTGCCCAGGCCGAGATCGAGGCCACCGGTGGCACGTTCGATCTGATCGAAGTGCCCGGGGCGCTGGAGGTTCCTACTGCCATCGGGATCGCCGAACGGTTGTCTAATTTCGACGGGTATGTTGCGCTGGGGTGTGTCATCCGGGGCGAGACCACGCATTATGAAACCGTATGCAATGACTCTAGCCGGGCGATCCAGATGCTGGGCCTGCAAGGGCTGTGCATCGGCAATGGTATTCTGACGGTAGAAAACCGTGATCAGGCGCTGGCACGGGCAAACCCGGATGAGATGAACAAAGGCGCTGGTGCTGCGGCTGCGGCCTTGCATCTGATCGCGCTCAGCCGTAAGTGGGGCCGCCAGACCAAAGGGGTGGGCTTTAAACCCCTTTCAGAAACCATCCAGCTGGCTGGCGACAACGACGGATCCACCATCGCATGACATCTTCGGACGCGCCCGTTTCGGGCAACCAGAAACGCAAAATGAAATCTGCCGCCCGGCTTTACGCTGTGCAGGCCTTGTATCAGATGGAGCAGTCGGACCAGACCAGCAAGGCTGTCGTGGCCGAGTTTCTGGAGCACCGTTTTGGCGCGACCTATGAGGGTGACGAAATGATCGACGGCGACGTCGGGCTGTTTCGCAAGCTGGTTGATGCGGCGGTGAATTTTCAGGCTCCGATTGACCAGATGACCGACCGGGCGCTGGTGGCCAAATGGCCAATTGCGCGTATCGACCCGACATTGCGCGGCCTGTTCCGCGCGGCGGGGGCTGAACTGACGCAATCCGACACACCGCCCAAAGTGGTGATTTCAGAATTCGTCGACATTGCCCGTGCGTTCTTTCCTGACGGGCGCGAGCCGAAGTTTGTCAATGCAGTGCTTGATCACATGGCCCACGAGGCAAAACCAGAGGCGTTCTGACCCGGCTCAGGTTTCCTGAGTTTGTTTTCCGGGCAGCGTCGCCGACAAGGCATCGCGCACCTTTTGGCGGGTCGCTTCGTCCAGCAACGTCAGATCCAACGTGACTTTTTCTTCCTGGAACGAGGGGCGTGCAACGTCCACCTGATACGGCACCACGTCGCGCGCGATCCCTTTGAAACGAACCGGATCCATCACTGAGGCATCAACCATGTCGCGGACGTGAGCGTAAGTTTCATAGCTCAGCACGATCCCACCAGGTTCGGCAATGCCTTCCAATCGGGCGGCCAGGTTCGCTTCGGCGCCGATAATGGTATAGTCCATTCGATCTTCGGATCCAAAATTGCCGACGTTGCAATAGCCGGTGTTGATGCCCATCCGGGCGCGGAAGGGATGTTCAAGCCCACGGGCACGCCATGCCAGTTCAAGTTCCGCCAGTCGGGCCTGCATTTCCAACGCCATTCGGACACAGGCCCGCGCATCTTCCGAGGTGCCCTTTGTTTCGGGATCGCCGAAAAAGGCCACGATGGCGTCACCAATGAACTTGTCGATCGTCGCGCCGTGTTTTTCGGCGATGCGGCTCATTTCGGTGAAGTATTCGTTCAGAAGCCCGGTCAGTTCTTCGGGTTGCAGGATTTCGCTGGTCGATGTGAAATCCTTGATATCCGAGAAAAATACCGTCAGTTTTTTGCGTTCGGTCGAGATCGACACGTCTTTTTCACCCGAAAAGATCGAGCGATAGACCTGCGGTGACAGGTATTTCGAAATCTTGAGGGACACATCCGCCAGGAAGGCATTGTTGGCTGTCAGTTCGTCATTCATCTTGCCAAAACTGCGCGCCAGCCGGAATTGTAGAAGCGCAAAGAACAACCCAAAGCTCCCGGCTGCGGCCAGATACAGCAGCAACCAGCGAAACGCGCCGAGGTTCAGAACGATGGGTTGGTGAACGGTCACGGTTTGCAGACCGCGGACATCGCCGACCTGCCAGTCGGTTTTGGTGCTTTCGGCGTGGGAGTTGTGACATCCCACGCAGTTGCCCGACATGACGACAGGCATTGCAAGGGTCAGCTTTCGGTCAAACAGGCTGCCAGACGTGTGCATCAGGAAATCGGCGTCTTCGCCCTCCCGGAACCTGTTCAACGCTTCAATTTCAAAGTCGTCCAGCTTGTGAGGAGGACGGTGGGCAAACGGATAGTCCGATACGAAACTATATTCCAACTCACCTTCAGCCTTTCCAATCGCTTCGCCCAGTTCAAGGGACAGCGTGGCAGGGATGGGAATCGCGCCGGGTACCTCGGCATAGTTGTGCAAGGCCTGTGCTTGGCCGCCATTGGCAATCAGCCGACCAACGACGTTCTTTGCATAGTAACTGCGCACACTGGTCATAACGCGCGAGAAGTCAGTTGCATGATGTCGCAGGTTGCGGTCCGAGATGTCGCGCAGATCCATGAATAATGCCAGCGGAAGCATCGCAATCGCGACGAATACCATAATACCCAGAAGATACGGGCGTTTAAGGAAAAACCTTCCCAGTCGGTCCATGTCGCGCCTCCGTTTGGCAGACCCTAGCACCGGTATGCGCCTGCGACAATTTTTGTATGGGGGTTGAGCGAGAATTGTTCGTTTCGCAGGGCGTTTCGTACGATTCCGCGCTGGACTTTGGCACTCCCACGCTTATCTATTCAAAGTAGGAGATATGTTATGCCAGAACTCATCAAGCTTTACATAAAGAACGTCCTTATCGGCTTCGCGATTGCTGCGGCCTTCGTGGCGATGCTGTTGTGGTTCAATGTGATGAACCTGTGGCATTTGGTAACCCATTCGGATGCAGGCATTCTTGCCGTGGGTATCATGTGGTTTGCCCATGGTATCGTGTTTGCAGGCGTCCAATTTGCCTGGGCTGTGATGTCGATGGCCGAAGAAAACGACAGCGGGCCGCGTCGCGGAACGCCTGTGGTCGACCATTTTCGCCCGGTTCGGGTCAAAGCCGAAGCCAACGCACGCCCGGATGTGACTGGTCGGCGCCGCTAATCCAAACGTGTGATACATACAACAAAGCCCCGGACAAGTGCCGGGGCTTTGTTGTTGTTGGGTATGCGGCGGGACCACCAGTCAACCGTGCGGTTTGATTCCCGAGGACCTGTATTAACAGGTGGGCGCCAGGTAAACGGACCAGGATCCGAACAGAGCCAGCTCCCTCGGATATGCTTAAGGCCACCGGAATGCTACCTGTCACAAGAAGGGCAGAACCCGCCAACACCCCAGATAGGGCGCATGAGCGGGTCCTGCAAGGGTTAGTGCGTTTGGGGCGACGCGGTTCCACCCGAAAGATGTGCTCGAAGGCTGTCTTCGAAGTACAGTTGCCAGCCCCTTGTGCAGACATCGAGACACTCAAGCGATGGGTTCAACCCCTCATGGACCAGTGTGACACGACTGCCGGACCCTAGCGGTGCGATGCGCCACAACAGCCTTGTGCCAGTCCATTCGGTGCTGTCCGGCACATCTTCGATGATCATATTGGCGTCGCGGCAGGTCCAGTTCAGGGCATACGGCGTGTCACCTTCGGCAAAGTCGAAATCCACATGGCTCTGGTTGAAGGTGATTTTTGCACCGCCGTCGCGCAGATCGACCCGGTCGCTCCACCATTTGTCCATTTCAGCCAGAATCGCGGTCCGCGCGGCGTCAGGTGAGGCCGGTACGGCAATCGTGGCGCAATAGTCGCCGGCAGCCTCGGCGCGTGTCTGGTCATACAGGTTAAACACAAACCCGTGCCAGCCGTGATCAAGCGCAAGGACAAGCCCATAGGCCTCGGCGGTCGCAGGCAGACCAGAGTGGGTCAGGCTGAGGCGGGTGCCGCCCGGCGCGTCGTCCAGTTGCCACTCGACGGTTGTCATATGGCCGTCCATAGGACCGACGGTAAAGCTCCATTTCATGTAATCGGGTGCACGCATGTCTTCGACGGTGCCCCAGCACATGCGGTCTCCGTCGATCCCGTTGCGCAGGGTATAGGGCTGCCCCTCGGCCAGGTCTTCGTCAGCGGGATGGAACCAGCTGCCAAGTTTGTCGGCGCGGGTCAGAAACGCCCACACCTGAGCCTTGCTTGCGGCGAGGAAGACGGTTTTTCGGATGGTCGTGTCAGTCATTGTCAGCTTCTCCAGTTTCGATTGTGCGTTTCAGTGCGTCGAGCTTGTCATCCCAGAACCGATCGAAATGACTGAGCCAATCCCGCACCGGACGCATGCCTTCGGGGTTCAGTGAATTGATCCGCTCGCGTCCGCGCGGTTCGACCCGGATCAGGTCGCCTTCTTTCAGGATCGTCAGATGTTTCTTGACTGCGGCGCGGGTCATATCGAACCGGTCCGAAACCTGCGCAATGGTCATTGGCTGATCATCCAGCAAGGTCAGGATGGTGCGTCGCGTCGGATCGGACAGGGCGCGAAAGGCGGCTTGGGGTTGCAGGGTCATGTTGGCCTCAAAGTGATACCTTTTGGTATCTACATATATATGGCACCAAAAGGTATCACGTCAATCGAAAGATCGGCCTTGATTTTTGTTCATGAATTGTTCACGTTTTGGATGTGATGTTAGATTTGCAACCCGGACAGCTTTTGGCCCGCGGTGTCGCCCGGCACCTGCGCAGCCATGGATTTGTATCTGTTGAAGAATTTGTTCCCACCCGTGGACTGCGGGTGGACGTCATGGGACTGGGACCGAAGGGAGAGTTATGGGTGATCGAATGCAAATCCAGTCGCGCCGACTTCCAGGCGGATTCGAAATGGCAGGGCTATCTTGAGTGGTGTGACCGTTATTTCTGGGCCGTCGATCTGGAGTTTCCGACCGATCTGCTTCCTGAAGAAACCGGGCTGATCATAGCCGACCCCTATGATGCCGAGATCATTCGCATGGCACCGGAAGACAAGGTTGCGCCGGCGCGGCGCAAGGTGATGGTTCAGAAATTCGCCACCCACGCAGCGCGGCGGTTGCAAGCCTTGCGCGACCCTGGCGTCGGCGTCACCATATCCTGAGTTTGCCTGGGGGCTTTACCGCTTACCGATCAAATCCATGGATATGTTGCGGCTAAACAACCGCTCTGCATTCTTGTAAGCGATCTTTTCGGCCACATCGCGTGGCAGGTACGATAACCATCGACGGTTTGACGTTATGATAGCATCGTAATCGTCCCACTGACCGTTGACCCAGGTGTCGCTGCCCACCATCAGCCTGTCCTGAAAATCGATGACGATGCTTTTCCACGTCGGATCAAGCCCACCGCCGGATCCGAGGATATCGTATTCACGCAGAGAGGTGTCAGCGACAAGGTTCGGAAAATCAGACATCAGGTCATAGACCGCGCTTGCGCGTGTTCCCAGACCCGCATGCGCCCAGATGATCTTGACGTCCGGGTCCAGAGAATACAGCCAGCGGATCGGCTCGGTCCCGGAATGCACATGCAAGAAGATGTCCCGATCTTTGGCCATCTTGATCACTTCGCGGAACAAAGGTTCGTCGTTGTAATCCAACCTGTGGATATGAAATTCGCCAATGCCTTCATGCGGATAGGCATTCAGCCGATTTTCAAGATATGCGTCCATTTTTGGCGATTTTGCCCAGTTCGATGACCCTGCATTGCCGTGATAGGGTCTGAGTTCGGGCACGATGCGATTGGGCGCGTACTCCCACAGCATTATGGTGCCTTCATCGGGGGTCGACGATACCAGCCCCATGGCGACACCGTTTCTGTCCATCAGTTCGATGATGCTTTCCACCGGATAGGGCTTCCAAGCCGGTTCTTTGTAATGGATGTGCGCATCAAAGATCGGCAGGTCTTTGACCGCATCGCCGATCGGGGTGTGATCGCCGTCTGCCTGCGCGGCCGGCAGGTAGAAGACTGATGCAAGAACAGCCGCCAGAAGGGACGTCGTGTGTTTGGGAATCGAAAAGACCATGAATCCGCCCTTGTTTGCCAGCACGGCGGGTTTGTCGGGATAAAGATCCTGATCTCCGCCGTATTGGCGTAAGAGTGGCAAAGCCGTGCGTGCCGTGCAAAGTTTTTCTTGGGATAACCCAACGGAAATGGCTGCCGTGCTTAGCGACGCATCGCCCGGGCACCCTGGGCAGCGGCCCTGATCTCTTCCGCGATCTCCTCGGCTTCGTCCGGGTCAAAGTCCATCGGGACTTCGACGCCACCAGCCTCGATGAACAGGCGCACCATGCCTTTGTCGGTCGGACCGATCTGCAGGTTGGCTTCGACATCGCGTTCCGTATTGATAGTCATATCGACCTCCATGGCTGAGCGCCCCTGCTATGCGACAGTGGCTTGAAAAGCAAGCGGCAGGGGGTGTCATATGGAGGCATGAGCGATGTGACTCTAAGACGATTCGAAGCAACAGATGCGCCTTGGCTGGTGGCCCAGCACAAGGCTTTGTACGCACGGGACGAAGGGTTCGATGACAGTTTCGGGGATCTGGTTGCGCAGATTCTGGATGATTTTACTGCAGACCACGATCCGGACCGCGAACATGGCTGGATTGCGGTCGAGAACGGGCAACGTCTGGGTAGTATCTTTTGCGTGTCCTTAGATGAAACGACAGCCAAGCTGCGCTTGTTTCTTCTGGTGCCTGAGGCGCGGGGCAAGGGGTTGGGCAAGCGGCTTTTGGAAACCTGCAAGGGATTCGCGCGCGAGGCCGGGTACACCAAGATGGTGCTTTGGACCCACGAAAGCCATCGTGCCGCCTGTGCGCTGTACGCTGCAACCGGCTGGACACTGATCGATAGCAAACCGGCTCATTCCTTTGGCGTCGACGTGATTGAACAGCACTGGGAAATCGCGCTTTGATCCGCTGATGCATGAGCGCATTTCTATGTCTATTGGCCCTTGCAATCGGAATGCCCAAAAGCTAAACGAAGCGCCAGTGCCGCCTTAGCTCAGTTGGTTAGAGCGCTGGATTGTGGATCCAGAGGTCTCCCGTTCAAACCGGGAAGGCGGTACCATCTCAACCTCACCCTGCCGACCCCCAAGAAGCGCGTCTTCGGAATGATCTGTTGATCTGACCAGTTTTGGCACCCCTGAAGCCTGAGCTGGTCTGACGGCAAATCGGGCAGCAGCGACGCCACTGCCCGAGGTCAGTTAACAGGATGTTAGCCCGGCAGGCTTACATCTGTTTTTTGTTGCATTCCTGGGCCATCTCGATGGCCTTCTTGGTGCCGGCAAGATCGACGGTGAACGCATAATCCTTTTCGGGGAAAACGGTCATCGTATATTGTTGCGCGACGTCTTCGACAACTTGCGGGTCGTTCGTCAGCACATATCCACCGGAATAGTCCTTGGTGATATTGCCGCGCATACCAGTTGCTTCGCCGACATAGATGTGTTCGCCCAGCAAAATGGCGACGGCTTCTTTCTCGCCCCGCTTGATTCCGGTTTTCGCCTTGGTGAACACACCGATATAGGCGATCGAGCGATCCGTGGTCAGACCCATCTGAACGACGTTGTCAAAATCGTCTTTCTTTTCGATCAGGCAGGATTTCTTTTCGTGGTCGATAAAGACATTCCAGCCTTCGACATTGCCGTAGTTGGAAAACGTATCTGCAAAAGCTGTTGTGGCAGACATGGCGCCAACCAGCGCTGCGCCAAGGATCGTCCGGATTTTCATTTGATCTCCTTCTCGGGAATCGATTGTTTCTTGTGTTGCAAAGGTAGGGCCGCTGACCCTGTTCGCTTCTCTGACGTTAGGTAACAGACAGACGAACGTCCAGAATGAACGGTCTTGGGGATGCTTCTTTGATCTAAATCATTCCGGAAGAGGAATGTGTTATGTATTCCAATAACAGAATGTAACCTGCGAAAGGGAATCTCATGCCGTTGAACTGGAAAACTGGCGGCCTGTTGCTGGGGCTGGTGTTCTTCGCCGCCGTGCTGTTGGTCAAGCCGATCGGCGTTTCGACGCAATTTGTAATCCTGGATGGGATCGTCGCCGATGTCGTTAACCCGGATCTGGTGACAAAGACCGAAGATGGGTACACATCAACCAACGCCTATCTGGCGAAATCCAATGGCAAATACGCCAAAAGCATCTCAAACCCGTTGAATTACAGCTTTGTCTTTGTCTTGGCGATGGCTGTTGGCGGGTTCCTGTCGGTCGTGGCCCGGGGCGGGCTGGATCGAGCCGAACGCACCATGCCGGCCTTGTGGCGCGCCAACTTTGGCGACAGTCCGGTCAAGCGATATGCCGTAGCCTTTCTGGGCGGATTCGTCGTGTTGTACGGTGCGCGGCTGGCGGGCGGGTGTACCTCGGGGCATATGATGTCGGGCATGATGCAGACGTCGCTTTCAGGTTATATCTTTGCCGCCGGAGCCTTTGCCGCCGCCATTCCCGTCTCATTGATGCTGTTCAAGAAGGAGGCGTAAGCCATGACCTCTATCATTCTCGCGATCATAATCGGCGTGGCCTTTGGGGCCGTGCTTGACCGGGTCGGTGCTTCGAACCCGACTTACATCGGAAAGATGCTGAACCTGACCAATCTGAACCTTGCCAAGTCGATCCTGCTGGCGATCGGATTTGGGTCTGTGTTGATGTTCGGTGGTCAGATGCTGGGCCTTGTTGATGTTGGCCACATGTCTGTGAAATCGGCCTATATCGGCGTCTTTATTGGCGGTCTGATGCTGGGCGCTGGCTGGGCCCTGGCAGGGTATTGTCCGGGCACCGGTGTGGTTGCTGCCGCCTCGGGGCGCAAGGACGCACTGTTCTTTATTGCTGGCGGTCTGCTTGGCGCGGCTGCTTACATGGTGACCTATCCGTCGTGGAAGGCCAGCGGCATGCTTGACGCCATAGCTGGTGGTAAAGTGACCTTGGGTTCGGTTCCCGGGGCGAAATACGACGGGTTGATGGCTGTTCCGGGCGACGTGCTTGGCATTGTTCTGGGGCTGGTGTTCATCGCCGTGTCCTTTGCCTTGCCCGAACGGCTGGTGTCACAGCCTGCGGCGGCTCAGCCCGCAGAATAAGAATAGGAGGCAACCCACCTCCTGTCGCGGGCCATCCCTGTGCCTGTGTCGGCGGCCCGACCTTTTCGTGTTCCTGTCGGGTCGCCATACGACTTTCCGGGGGGCAGACGTGTCCCCTGACGCGCGTCATACTCCCGCTGGGAGAGAGGCGTCCGTGTCTGCCCCTTTAATAACAGTCGGCGGGACCAACCAGAGCCGCGCGTCAATGCGCAGGATCCGGGTCGATGTGTTTCGAATGACGGGGGTATCAGGTTTCGTGTTTCACATACAGAACAGGAGCCCGATATGACCCTTAAGTATTACCCTTTCGACACAGATTTTGTGACGTCGGTTCGCACTGGTGGCCCGGATGCCAACGGTCAGCCAGCCGAACAGGCCGTATCAAGCGGTGGCGCGACTCCGTGCCGGTATTGCCTTGCCCATATTCCCGAAGGCGCGGCAATGCTGGTTCTGGCCGCGCGCCCATTTCCCGAACTTCAGCCCTATGCGGAAACTGGCCCGATTTTTTTGTGCGCCGATTGTGCGGCCTGGGCGGGGCAGGGGGCACCGGAGATCCTGACAACATCACCTGATTATCTGCTTAAAGGATACAACAGTGAAAACCGGATCGTGTATGGTACCGGAAAGATCGTGCCACAGGTTGAACTGGTGCCCTATGCAGAGACCCTGCTGAGCGATCCTCAAATTGCATATGTTGACGTTCGTTCGTCACGGAACAATTGTTTCCTGACCCGAATTACGGAGAAGACATGAAAGACAGTTTCGACAACATCCCCGAAACCGCATTGTCCTGGCACCGCGACGGGCTGGGCGCAGCCCTGGCAACCGTTGTCGAAACCTGGGGCAGCGCGCCCCGTCGGGTTGGGGCGCAACTGGTGATCGGCGGTGACGGGCGCATCGAAGGATCTGTGTCCGGCGGCTGCGTCGAAGGCGCGGTCATCGTCGAAGCGCTTGAGGCCCTGGAGGCCGGAGAGCACAGGATACTTGAGTTTGGCGTCAGCGATGACGACGCTTTTGCCGTGGGTCTGGCCTGTGGTGGAACGATCCGAATTTTGGTGGAACCGATCGGGACAGCGATGCCCGAAGATCTTTTGGCCGAACTGGTCGACGCCCGGGCCAAGCGCATTCCGCTGGCTTATGAAATCCGGTTGTGGGACGGCACGCGCCATCTGCTGCATGACGCATATCCCGACCGGATGCGCAGGGACCAGTCGGGGTTCGAAGAGGATGGCGATACCTTTGTCGCAATTCACAATCCACCCTTGCGGCTGATCATCGTCGGGGCGGTGCACATCGCGCAGGCGTTGGTTCCGATGGCAAAGATCGCCGGATACGACCCGGCCATCATCGACCCGCGCGAGGCGTTTGCCTCGGACGCGCGGTTTCCGGGCGAAACCATCCTGCATGACTGGCCGGATGAAGCGGTCGAGAAACTCGGGCTTGATGCCCGGACTGCACTGGTGCTGCTGACCCACGATCCCAAACTGGACGACCCGGCACTGGAAGCCGCGTTGCGAGCCGATTGCTTTTACATTGGTGCGCTGGGATCGACCCGGACCCACGCGAAACGCGAGGCCCGGATGGAGGCCGCCGAGTTCACCGAAAAGCAGATCGCGCGCATTCATGGCCCCATTGGCCTGAACATCGGTGCAGCGGGGCCTGCTGAAATCGCGGTGGCGATATTGGCCCAGATGACAGCAGTCCTGCGTGGGGTTACGCCTTGAAATTCGGACCTGTCCCGGTTGATGCGGCGCAGGGCAGCATTCTGGCGCATTCGCTGAGCGTGGGCGATCTGCGGTTACGCAAGGGCATCGCGTTGGGGTCTGACCATGTCGCAGCTCTTGTTGCTGCGGGGGTTGATCAAGTCATTGCTGCGCGACTGGATGCGAATGATGTTCATGAAAACGAAGCAGCACGTCGGTTGGCTGCGTCCCTGGTGCCGGACCCGTCCGCTGTCGGGCTGCGCGTAACTGACCCCTTTACGGGGCGGGTCAATCTGGTCGCTGACGGGCCGGGTGTTGTGACGCTGGATGTTGCGGCGTTGGAGCGATTCAACCGTATCCACCCGATGATTACCATCGCGACGGTCCCGCCGTACCAGCAGATGGGCCTTGGCGGCATGGTGGCCACGATCAAGGTGATAAGCTTTGCGGTGCCCGAAGCGGATGTGGTTGCCGCCGAATCCGCTGCGCCTGATTCAGTGCGCCTTGCAAAGCCAGTCTTCGCAACGGCAGGGTTGGTTGTGACGGAAATCCCCGGTGGGCCGGATGACAGCAAGGGCATCCGGTCGATTCGCGGCCGGATCGAGGCGCTTGGCATGGAGCTGACGGACGTCCGCACCGTTGCGCACCACCCGCAGGACCTGGCGAAAGCGGTCAAAGCCGTCGGTGGAGAGATCGCGATGATCTTGACCGGCTCGGCCACCATGGACCCCGACGACGTTGCGCCTTTGTCGGTCCGGCTGGCGGGTGGGTCGGTGGCACGGTTCGGAATGCCGGTGGACCCGGGTAATCTTTTGTTCCTCGGGCAGATCGAAAATCGACCGGTGATCGGCCTTCCCGGGTGCGCGCGTTCACCCGCTTTGAATGGGGCCGATTGGGTCCTGTCCCGCGTTGCCTGTGGAATCGTCGTCACCGACGACGACATATCCGGAATGGGTGTTGGCGGATTGCTAAAAGAAATCCCGACCCGCCCGCAACCACGGGCCGGACGGCCCCGCCGAGCCGCTGGAACACCCCCCAAATTCTGAAACACCGGGCAATCGTGTCTCGAAGCTCGGCCATTTCCTGCGAATCCTTGGCGTGGGTCAAAACCCGGTGTGCCCTACTTTGGTCGTAGCGTTTGCACTCCGCCCACCATGAATCTCAGAGGTTTGCGAGAATCTTCGACCTAAGTAGCCCATCGCCTTTGTTTTTTTGGGTTCTCAAGTTCAGACCCCCGTGTTTAACTTTCGTCAAGTCAAGCAAGCATAAATCGGGAGGAGCTAATGACACAGGTCTCAATGACCGTGAACGGCCAGGCCGCCAGCGGTGACGTCGAGGGCCGGACCTTGTTGTCCACTTTCCTGCGGGAACATCTTGGACTCACAGGAACACATGTTGGTTGTGACACCAGCCAGTGCGGCGCTTGCGTCGTTCATGTGGATGGGAATGCGGTGAAATCGTGCACCATTCTGGCGGCCGAAGCTGATGGGGCCGACGTGGCGACCATCGAAAGTCAGGCCGCAGCGGATGGTACGCTGAATGCCGTTCAGCAGGCGTTTCAGGATCATCACGGATTGCAGTGTGGGTTTTGCACACCGGGCATGGTGATGAGCGCGGTTGCTTTGCTGAAAGACAACCCGTCACCCAGCGAAGCCGAAATCCGGGCTTATCTGGAAGGCAATATCTGCCGCTGTACCGGGTACCACAACATCGTCAAAGCGATCATGGCCGCGTCCGGACAGGACGTCAGCGCAATCGCAGCCGAGTGATGAACCGTCAGGCACCCAGTGTGCCTCATTGTTTAGTACCCAGATAAAGGGTGCGTGATTTCACGCACCACCCAAGGGAGGAATACCAAAATGCCCAAGGACCACGGCATTGGCGCCAGCCCGAAGCGGCGCGAAGACGTTCGGTTTTTGACCGGCGTCGGCAACTATACCGACGATATCAACCTGAATGGTCAGGCCTATGTGCATTTCCTGCGCTCGGATGTTGCGCACGGAAAGATCAATGGGATCGACTCAACTGCTGCCGCTGCAATGCCCGGCGTTGTGCGCATCTTTACCGGTGCAGATTTCGAAGGCGTTGGCAGCATCCCTTGCGGATGGCAAGTGACTGACAAGCACGGTCAGCCCATGCAGGAGCCAGCACACCCGGTTCTGGCCCAGGGCAAAGTTCGCCATGTTGGGGACCCGATTGCTGCTGTTGTCGCAAATACGCCCGAGCAGGCGCGGGACGCGGCAGAAGCGATCGAAGTCGATATGGAAGAGCTGCCGGCTGTTATCGATATGAAGGCCGCTGTTCAGGAAGGGGCCACCAAGGTCCACGACGATCTGACCAGCAACCTGTGTTATGACTGGGGCTTTGTTGAAGAAAACAAAGGTGCGGTCGATGAGGCGTTCAGCAACGCCGCGCATGTCACCACTCTGGAACTGGTGAACAACCGTTTGGTTGCGAACCCGATGGAGCCGCGTGTGGCCGTTGGCGACTATGCCCGTCACAACGGTGAGTCGACGCTGTATACCACCAGCCAGAACCCGCATGTGATCCGGCTGCTGATGGGCGCGTTCGTTCTGGGGATTCCAGAGCACAAGCTGCGCGTTGTAGCCCCGGACGTGGGCGGCGGTTTTGGCACCAAGATTTTCCACTATGCTGAAGAAGCGTTCTGTACCTTCGCGGCCAAGGCGATCAATCGCCCGGTCAAGTGGACGTCATCGCGGTCTGAGGCGTTCATCTCGGACGCACATGGGCGCGATCACGTCACCAAGATCGAACTGGCTTTGGACGCAGACAATAACTTTACGGCTCTGCGTACCGAAACCTACGCCAACATGGGCGCATATCTGTCCACGTTTGCACCTTCGGTTCCGACATGGCTGCACGGCACGCTGATGGCGGGCAACTATAAGACGCCGCTGATCTATGTGAACGTGAAAGCGGTCTTTACCAACACCGTTCCCGTTGACGCCTATCGCGGTGCTGGTCGCCCTGAAGCGACGTATCAGCTGGAACGCGTCGTGGATAAAGCCGCGCGGGAATTGGGTGTTGATCCGATTGCGCTGCGTCGCCAGAACTTTATCACCGAGTTCCCCTATGCCACGCCTGTGGCCGTGGAATACGATACCGGTGATTACAACGCGACCATGGACAAGCTGTCCGAGATTGCCGACCTGTCCGGCTTTGCTGCGCGACGTGCGGAAAGCGAAAAGAACGGCAAGCTGCGTGGTCTGGGTGTGAACTGCTATATCGAGGCCTGCGGTATCGCGCCGTCGAACCTGGTGGGTCAGTTGGGCGCGCGCGCCGGTCTGTATGAAAGTGCCACGGTGCGTGTGAACGCCACCGGCGGGCTTGTCGTCATGACCGGATCGCACAGCCACGGCCAGGGGCATGAAACCTCGTTCCCGCAGGTGATCGCGGAAATGATCGGCATCGATGAAAGCATGGTCGAGATCGTTCATGGCGATACAGCCAATACTCCGATGGGCATGGGCACCTATGGCTCGCGGTCGCTGGCTGTTGGTGGATCGGCAATGGTGCGCGCAACCGAGAAGATCATCAACAAGGCCCGCAAGATCGCGGCGCACCTGATGGAAGCCTCGGAAGCCGATATCGAGTTGAAGGACGGCGCGTTCAGCGTGGCCGGTACCGACAAGTCGGTGGCGTGGGGCGATGTCTGCCTTGCGGCGTATGTTCCGCACAACTATCCGCTTGAAGACATCGAGCCGGGCTTGGAGGAAACCGCGTTCTATGATCCGGCGAACTTCACCTATCCTTCGGGCGCCTATTGCTGCGAAGTCGAAGTCGACCCCGACACTGGAAAGGTGACCATCGAAAGCTTTGCCGCGGCGGATGACTTTGGCAACATCGTCAATCCGATGATCGTATCCGGGCAGGTCCATGGTGGCATTGCGCAGGGTATCGGGCAGGCGTTGCTGGAAGGTGCGGTCTATGACGAGAACGGTCAGTTGCTGAGTGCGTCCTACATGGATTACGCGATGCCGCGCGCCGATGATGTACCGTTCTATTCGGTGGATCATTCCTGTGTCACGCCATGTACGCACAACCCGTTGGGCGTGAAAGGCTGTGGTGAGGCGGGTGCAATCGGGTCACCCCCGGCGGTCGTGAACGCCGTGGTCGACGCGTTGCAGTCGGCTGGCAAGGATGTCACTCATATCGACATGCCGCTGAGCCCGTCGCGCGTCTGGGCAGCGATGAACGGTTAAGGGACGGGCCGGGGGGCCAGCCCCCCGGACCCCCCGGGATATTTAGAGCAAGAGGAAACGGTAAAATGCCAGGACCTTTTGGAGGAGAGACGAGATGTATAATTTCGAGTTCGTGAAACCCTCGACCGTAGCCGAGGCCGTATCGGCGCTGGGTGAGGAAGATGCACAGGCGCTGGGCGGCGGACAGACTTTGCTGCCGACCATGAAGCAGCGTCTGGCCAGCCCGTCTAAGCTGGTCAGTCTGAGCGGTATCGCCGACATGAAGGGCGTGAGCGCTGATGGCGGCGTTCTGACCATTGGTGGCGGCACCACGCATGGTACCGTTGCGGCCGAGGCTGGTGCCTATCCGGCGCTGGCGGATCTGGCGAGCCATATCGGTGACCCGGCCGTGCGTAACCGTGGTACAATCGGAGGATCGCTGGCCAATAACGATCCATCGGCCTGCTATCCGTCGGCAGCATTGGCATCTGGCGCGACCATCGTCACCAACACGCGTGAGATCGCGGCGGATGACTATTTCCAGGGCATGTTCACCACGGCTCTGAACGAAGGTGAGATTATCACCGCAGTGAAGTTCCCGATCCCGCAGGCGGCGAACTATCAGAAGTTCCTGCAGCCAGCATCGCGTTTTGCGCTGGTTGGCGTGTTCGTTGCGAAATACGCCGATGGCGTTCGGGTCGCGGTCACGGGCGCATCCGAAGAAGGTGTGTTCCGCTGGAGCGAAGCTGAGGAGGCCCTGAACAAGGAGTTTCGGCCAGATGCGCTTATGGACCTTAAAGTCGCCCCGGCGAATATGATCGGCGATCTGCACGGCACCAAAGAATACCGGGCACATCTGGTGGGTGTCATGACCAAGCGGGCGGTTACCGCAGCAGGCTGAAACTGATCAAACGACAAGTAAAAGGCGCCCCCAAAAGCCGGGCGCCTTTTTTGCGTTTTGACCCGCGTCAATGTGGGGCGACGCAGGGCGTGTTATTCTTCAACAAACGAAAAAAAGGAGACTGACATGACGAAATCGTCCAAGACCACTGAAGACGCCACCAAGGCTGTAACCGACGCCATGGCCCAATTGCAGAAAATGGGCTTTGGATCGATGAACTGGATGGGAACCGACTGGGTCGAGCGGATGAGCGATCTGGGCAGCGAAGTGCTTCAGTTCTTTGCGGATCGGGTCGAAAAGGATGTAGAGTTGCAGCACAGGTTGTTGCACTGCAAGGACATGAGCGAGTTGCACAAGGTTCAGGCCGAGTTTTTTCAAACCGCGATCGACCGGTATACGGATGAAACCGGAAAACTGGTTGAGATGAGCACCAAGGCGTGGACGCCAGCAACCAAGGCCTGACCGATCCGGTCACAAGGCTGAGGCGATGCCCAATCCTCCGACGATGACAAGACTGGTGGCCCATACGGCCTCCAGATCGAACCAGGTTTTGCGAAGAAAGCTTAGCCCAAGCCAGCGGTGGACTGCATAGGCCAGCGTGCCCCCGGAAACGATCATTGCGGCTGTATGGGTGAGGGCGACCGCGCCAAGGAGTGTGGCGTTGCGGGCCATCAGATCCTGGGCGGCACGGTGGCCCGAATCTAGGTCTTCGGCGGCACAGAGGCCTAGATAGATTGGCACCAGCATCAATGCCGCGCCGTGCACGATTGCGACAAGGAAAGACCATAGCGCCAGTTGTGATGGCGGGATGCGCGACAGAAAGCGTGGGTGACGGCGGGTGATCAACAGGTACACGCCCAGACCTGCCACAAGGAGGCCACCTCCGATCCGGATGGGCCGTTCATAGGTAACAAGTGCTGTCATCAGCGAAAACGGTACCAGGATCACAAGCATCGCCGCGAAATGGCCAATCGCCAATGCGCCGAGGGCCCTGAACAAGGCCGTTTCGCGGCGCTCCATCATGGCGGACGACACAGCAAGCGGCCAACCCATTCCGGGGTTTATGCCGTGGTAGAGACCACTGAGGACTACGGCCAGCCACAGGCCGGCCGTAGTTGTCACGCTGAGCACTTCAGATCAGACATTGGGATAGCAGAAGCTGTCGGTCGAACAGTCGCCGCCCTCCAGCCGGATCTGATGAGAGCGGTAGCCCTCGGGGAATTCTACCCAGAAGTTTTCGTCCAGCGTCAGCCCGCCGTCTTCGCCGACATGGGCCAGAACCATCGCCGCGCCGCGTTCGCCGGGATAGAACTGGTCGTCCCACGTCGAATACAGCGAATTGGTCCAATAGACGCGTTTGCTGTCGCGACTGATTTCGACCATCTGCGGGCCGTATCCAAAGGCCTTGCCGTTCGGATGCGCGGTTTTTTTGACGATGCCACCGATGTCGACCTTGCCTGATAGTTTTGGATTCATGGGATCGGACACATCGTACTGATGCATTTCTCCGGTTCCCCAACAGGCGACATACAGATGGCGGTCATCAAGGCTGAGATCAATGTCGGTCACCAGCGGCGGTGTCGCGCCAAAGCCTTTCAACAGATCGGGCAGGTCGTCGGCATCTGCCGGTTGAGGGTCGATGGTGATGGTTTTCTTGGCCTCGAAGGTTCCGTCGTCTTTCTGCCACCAGGTAAAGATCGCACCCTGAAGATTGGATGTATCGACCACGACACCGCAGAACCCATGCTGTTTGGCAGGGTCATGTGCCGGGCGGATTTCCAGCGCCATCTGGTGATTTGCGCCCAGATCGATGGTCTGCACAACCTTGCGACCGCGCAGGTCCCAGAAATGAATGCTGTGGCCATATTTGTTACTGAGCAGATCTTCGGCGACGATGCCGTTCTCGAATTGAGGCGGTAGCCCCCATTCTGAACTGATCATGTAATCGCGTGGCAGGTTCCACCAGAAATCATAGTGCTTATCCTGCGCGCCCCGGTCCATCTCATAGCGGCCCAGAATTTCGAAGCTTTCACAATCAAGGATGAAGATACCCGGAGGCCCGTCCGTTCCATCGACGCCGCCTCCGCCAAGGGTTGAGACATAGATGCCTTCCGGTCCGCAATGGATCGTGTGCGGACGAGAATACCCGGTTTTGGCGAAAACCTCTTCAGGTTCGATGATCTTGTGGATCTTCGGATCGCGCGGATCTTTCACGTCAATCACATAGATTCGCGACGACCGAATGCCTGGAATGATCAGATAGCGGCGTTCCAAAAAGGCGTGGCCAGTCAGCGGAGACAGCGCCGAAGAACAGGCGTTCCAGCCAAAATGGTGAAACTCGTCGCCTTTGTAAGGCATGAATAATGTGCTGACGATTTTGCCAAAATCTGCAGAAGTCGGGTCGACATCGACCACGGCAAGCCCGTCAGGTTTTGACCCGTCGGGGCTGAGCAAAAGGGTAAAGGCCAAAGTCTCGACAGGGCCCGCAGCCGCATCTTTGGCGGACGGATAGAACGTTGGATCGGGTCTAAGGTTCATGATTTTCCTCCCAGAAACGGGCGGCGATCAACAAAAGTGTTCAGAAAATGGGCTTAAAAGTCTTGGAAACGCCGCGCGCCTGCTCATGTTCGCGCTCAGAACATGTCTGGGTCAAGAAAAAATACGTCGGAGAGAGGAGACTGGACATTCATCCCCCCATCGAATGACAGGACTGCAAGACGACCGGGCTGCCCGAGCGGACCCTGTTTTTATCCAAACGGACGATCTGTCAGAGGGATCTGGTGGTCCCGTTTTGCGGCACAGGTGCGACCTTGCTGAGGCGGATCAATTTGTGATCGGGCAGGGCGTTGAAAAGCGGCAAGGCTCTCACCTGGATTGGAAGCAGCCTGCGAAGCGTTTTTCTTCCAGCCCGTGCGACTGGCACAACGCTGCGCGAAGGTTGATCTGATCCGTGACGCAAGAGGCCAGATCTTTCATGATTGAGACATCTTCTGTGCACCAATGGTGTGACACTGTATTGATGGCGCATAGTGCACCCAAAGGGCGCCCGTTTGGACCGTGGACAGGAAATCCGAGATACGCCCGTACGCCGAGTTCGGGGATGGCAAGGTTTCCACAAACCCGCGAGTCCGACGGGGCGTCTTCGATGATAAGAGGACGATTGTCTCGTTTCACATATTGGCAGAAGGAATGTGAAAGCGGCGTTTCGCCCAGTTCAGCCCATGCCGGATCCAGACCAATCTGGCTTTTGAACACTTGGCGGTCCCGCTCTTCTTCAACAAAAGAAACGAGAGCGACCGGGACGTCGAGCGCCCTTGTCACCAAACGTGTGAACTTGTCGAATGCCTCTTCGGTCGGACTTTCCACCAGAGCAAGTGTGTATAGAAGGCTGGAAATGAAATCTTGGTCACTTGTCTGGGAATTTGAACCTGCATCGATAGGGTCCGAGTTTCTCTGCTGCATTCTCGTGCTCCGCCTGTGATGATCTGCCAGCGGTTTTAGATGCAAGAGATTAAGTGGCGGTAAAATGCGTGCCGATTGGCGCGTTGGCCGTTTGGTCGCGACCCGGGTATCCCAAAAACGAAAACGCCCCGGCCTTTTTAAGGTCGGGGCGGTCGGATCGTTGTGGTTGCCGAGTCGACTTACTTCTGCGGAAGCGGGCCGATCATCATGATCATCTGACGGCCCTCCATCTTCGGCATGTTTTCGACCTTGCCGACTTCCTGAGTGTCTACCGCGACGCGTTCCAGCAGTTCACGGCCCAGGTTCTGGTGCGCCATCTCACGACCGCGGAATCGCAGGGTGACTTTCACCTTGTCGCCGTTTTCGAGGAACTTAAACACGTTCCGCATTTTGACCTCATAGTCATGCGTGTCGGTGTTCGGACGGAATTTGACTTCCTTGACCTCGATGATCTTCTGCTTTTTGCGCGCTTCGCTCTCACGCTTCTGCTGTTCATATTTGAACTTGCCGAAGTCCATGATCTTACAAACGGGCGGGTTCGCATTTGGCGAGATCTCGACCAGATCCAGACCAACCTCTTCGGCGAGCTCCATGGCCCTGCGCGGAGTCACAACTCCGAGGTTCTCGCCTTCCGCACCAATCAGGCGGATCTCGTTTGAGCGGATCTTTTCGTTTACGCGGGGGCCGGTATCACGTTGCGGCGGTGCGTTATGAGGTCTGCGGGCTATTGTATCATTCCTTTGATAATTGCCGTAAAATTCAGCCCGGACAGTAGACCGGGCACGGGTGTGTTTCAAGCAACTGTTACGCGCAGCCGTCAAGTTTCCCCCGGCAAAAAAGCATCCGCAAGACGGTTTTTTGTCGGATGCTGGCTTTCGGGCATCAACCAAGGCCCAACATCAGGATCGATGACAGAATTATCAAGCCATGAGAGAGCCGTCCGGGGACAGGCTGGACAGAATCGATTGTGCTGCCTCAGGCCGGATAGGTCGGGCTCAGTATTTGTCGCCGCGTTGTGCTGATTATACGTTTTGGTGCCATTTTCTTCTATCCCCACGGTTTTGAAAGAATGTCTGCGATCAAAGGAGAGAACCCAACCTGATTTCCCCTTGCGGTGCGCCTTACAAATCCTCATGTCCGCATCGGCAGCGCTGATACGGCGCATTTTTCCGGAGAAACCAAAAAGATGAAAAATATCCTGGTATTGATCGTGATCGCGGCGGCAGCTGCAAGCGGATATGTCTGGTACACGTCACAGCAGCAGGCAGACGTGCCTCAAAGCGAGGCCGAAACGGCCCAGGAAGAAGCGAAAGAAGCCGTTGAAGCGGCCGTGGACGCAACCACCGAAGCAGCCGAAGCCGTAAAAGACGCGGCTGTGGAAACAGCCGAAGACGCCGTTGATGCGGCAACTGAAGCTGCGTCAGAGGCCGTCGATGAAGCGAAAGAAGTGGTAGAAGGCGCGGCTGAGTCCGCGTCAGACGCTGTTGAGAGCGCCTCCGACACGGCTGCTCAGGCTGTCGAAGCCGCAGGCGAAGCTGTTGATGCAGCCGCCGAAGCTGCGACGCAGGCTGCGACAGAAGCTTTGACTGCGGGCGAGTCCGTGGCAGACAGCGTCAGCAATGCTGCAAGCGCGGCTGTGGATGCTGCAACCGAATCCGTAACTGACGCGGCCACGCAAGCGGTGACTGATGCGGCAACCGACACAGCCACCGATGCTGCAACGCAAGCGGTGACGGATGCGGCAACCGACGCAGCCACGGATGCTGCAACCGACGCAGCCACCGATGCGGCAACGCAAGCCGTGACGGATGCGGCGACCGACGCAGCCACCGATGCGGCAACGCAAGCCGTGACAGATGCGGCGACTGACGCAGCCACGGATGCGGCAACACAAGCTGTGACTGATGCGGCCACGGATGCTGCCACTCAGGCCGTGACTGATGCGGCAACCGACGCGGCAACGCAGGCGGTGACTGATGCAGCAACCGACGCGGCCACGGATGCGGCAACTGACGCTGCGAATTCGGTCCTGGGCACAGGCAACTGATACGACCATAAGAAAGCGCCCCGAATTGGGGCGCTTTCTTTGCTTCTGGGCTGGGCCTGATACCTAGCCGACAAACGCTTTTTCGATCACGAACTCGCGCGGGTCAGAATTTGCGCCCTCGGTAAGACCGAAATCTTCGAGAATCTTCTTGATATCAAGGTTGAAGGCTAGCGACCCGCATACCATTGCGCGATCAGTTTCGACGTTGATCGGAGCAATTCCAAGATCCTTGAACACGGTGCCATCGGTCAGCAGGGTGGTGATGCGGCCCATCTTGAGGCTCTCTTCGCGGGTGGTCGTCGGATAGTAGCGGATTTTGTTCAGGTGCTCTTCCCCGATCAGCTCTTGCATCAGTTCATCGGACTTCAGATTTTCGATCAGTTGTTTGCCATACTCCAGCTCGGCCACATCCCGACAGGTATGTGTGATGACGACCTCGTCGAACTTCTCATAGGTTTCAGGGTCGCGTAAAAGCGACGCGAAGGGGGCAAACCCGGTTCCAGTGGCAAAGAACCAGATCCGTTTCCCCGGCAGCAGCGCGTCATGAACCAGCGTGCCAACCGGCTTGGGACGCAAGATAATGCCATCACCCGGCTGGATGTGCTGCAGCTTTGAGGTCAGCGGACCATCCTGTACCTTGATGGAATAGAACTCCAGTTCTTCATCCCAGGACGGCGACGCAATCGAATACGCCCGCAGCAACGGTTTGCCATTGTCGCCCAGCAGGCCGATCATGACAAATTCGCCGGACCGGAAACGCAAAGATTGCGGACGGCTTACGCGGAAGGAAAACAGATTGTCTGTCCAATGTTTGACCTGTGTGATGGTCTGGGCATCGGGCAGGGTGGGGGCCTTTTTGGCGGTTGCTTCTGTCACGGGGGTCATCTCTGTCATCGGGGCTCATTGACCGGTTGGGTAAACCGGTACCTCTGATTAATCTTTGATTTAGGTCAGGTGAAGGGGCCAGACGCAGGGAAATACAACTGCGTCTGGCAAGTCGGTTGGGCCAGAGCGGCCCAGACGGGGGATTTCGGCTATCCGCGCAGGCGCGCCTGGTAGTTGTGCGCGTGCCACTCAGCACGGGCCAGCCACTGATCTTCGGGTTGGCGAGCAGCCATGTCATCGTCGATTTCGATGTCGTCAAAGCCGCTGCGGCGCGCCATCGCATATTGGTCGGCCAGAACATGGCCTTGAGCCCGCAAGCGGCCCTCAAAGCCCATCAGGCGCAACCGGCGGGCAATCGAAAACCCGCGCCCATCGGCAAAGCTTGGAAACGCGATCCGGATCTGGGTCACCCCGTCCAACTGGAAGCTCAAGCCTGCCGGGTCCGTGTCCGAGGCCAGATCCAGCCATGTTCCGGTTTCGGTGTCGGGGCCAAAGCCCGCGTCGGTGACGATTGTGGTCATGCTGATGCTCCTGTGCGGACGAATTTGCCATTCTCAAAATGAATGCCGCATTCTTCCTTTGTCTGTTCGCGCCAGCGTCCGGCGCGGGGATCTTCGCCGGGTCTGACGGCGGATGTGCAGGGGGAGCACCCAATCGAGGGGTACCCTTTGGCCACCAGCGGATGCCGTGGCAGGCGGTTTTCTTCCATGTAGGCGCGCACATCGTCTGGCGCCCAGTGGGCCAGTGGGTTCACTTTCAGACGGGGGGCGCGGTCTTCAACCTCAAAGAAGTCGAGCGCGGCGCGGGTGCCCGATTGGAACCGCTTGCGCCCGGTGATCCAGCCATCATATCCGGCCAGAGCATTTTCAAGCGGGCGGATCTTGCGCAAGGCACAGCAGGCATCGGTATCGCGCAGGTGTAGTGCGCCAGTGGGGTCTTCCTGTGCGACATCCTGTTCTGCAGCCTGGATGATGTGGACATTCTTCAGGCCCAGACGTTCACAGACCTCGGTCTGATAGACCAAGGTTTCGGTGAACAGCATCTGGGTGTCGATGAAGATCACCGGCGTCATCTTGTCGATCACGGCTGTCATATGCAGCAACACGACCGATTCGGCCCCAAAGCTGGACACAAGCGCGATGTTGCCCGCATCCTGCAACGCACCCTGCATGACCGAGGTTGCACTGTGATGCTTGTACCGGGTGTTCAGCCTGTCAGCCTTTATTGCCAAGGCGGATGAATCCAACATCGGATCAGGCCGCCTTTTCGCGCTGATGGTCGGGGTAAAGAGCGGCTTTGAACGGAGCCAGCCCCAACCGGCGATAGGTCTGAAGGAAGTGCTCATCGCCTCCGTCACGCAGATCGAGATAGGCATAGACCAGTCGTTCGATGGCCGGAACGATCTCTTCCGCCGAAAACCCGGGACCTGCGCGTTCGCCAATGGTGGCATCTGTGCCGCCATCGCCGCCCAGCGTGATCTGATAGTTCTCAACGCCAGCCCGATCCAGACCAAGGATGCCGATGTGACCGACATGGTGATGTCCGCACGCGTTGATGCAGCCTGAAATCTTGATTTTCAGCTCACCAATCTCATGCTCCAGCTTCAACTCATCAAACCGGGTCGCAATCTCTTGTGCGATCGGGATCGAGCGGGCCGTTGCCAGCGCGCAGTAATCCATACCGGGACAGGCGATGATATCGCTGATCAGGCCCACATTGGCCGTGCCCAGTTCAGCCTCTTTCAGCGCCGCGTGCAGCGCCGGAAGATCGGCCTTGGCCACATGCGGCAGGATAACGTTCTGTTCGTGACTGATACGCAGTTCGTCATAGGCGTACCGTTCGGCCAGATCTGCCATCACCCGCATCTGGCTGGCGCTGGCATCGCCCGGAGTTGCGCCATGCGCTTTGAGGCTGATGGTCACGATGGCATGGCCTGGATCACGATGGGGCGTCAGATTGGTATCCGCCCAGCTGCGAAACACCGGATCATTGGTATAGGCGGCTTCGAATGCACGCGCTGAAGTCTGCCGCAGGGCAGGCGGGGCAAACGCCTCCTCGATCCCGGCCAGAATATCCTGATCGACGCCTGAAAACAGCGGCTTGATCTGCGCAAACTGGCGTTCAACCCGGTTGCGGATGTCGTCGATGCCATTTTCATGCACAGTGATCTTGATCCGGGCCTTGTATTTGTTATCGCGTCGGCCCAACAGATTGTAGACGGACAGAACAGACTCCAGATACGGCAACAGATCGGCCTTGGGCAGGAAATCACGTAGCACTTTGCCAATCATAGGCGTCCGGCCCAGACCGCCGCCAACAATGACCCGCACGCCTTCTTCGCCACCCTGCTCAACGATCTGCAAACCGATGTCATGCGCCTTGATCACGGCGCGGTCATTGTCGCTGCCGGTAATGGCGATCTTGAACTTGCGCCCGAGAAACTGAAATTCCGGATGGTCCGTTGACCATTGCCGGATCAATTCCGCCACGGGGCGCGGATCGGCGATTTCGTCAGCGGCAGCACCGGCAAAATGGTCTGCCGTCACATTGCGAATGGTGTTGCCCGAAGTCTGGATCGCATGCAGGCCAACCTTGGCCAATGCATCCAGCATGTCAGGAATGTCATTCAGTTTTGGCCAGTTATACTGGATGTTCTGGCGCGTGGTGAAATGGCCATAGCCCTTGTCCCATGTCTCGGCCAGCACCGCCAACTGCCGCATTTGCGCAGAGTTCAGTGTGCCATAGGGGATCGCCACACGCAGCATGTAGGCATGCAGTTGAAGATAGACACCGTTCATCAGGCGAAGGGGTTTGAACTCATCCTCGGTCAGTGAGCCGTCAATGCGGCGCTCGACCTGGGCGCGAAACTGGGCGTTGCGCTCGGCAAGGAATGCGGTGTCAAATTCAGAATATTTATACATGAGCGCGGCTTTCCTGCTTGCCATGGGCATAATTTGACGGTCCGGTGCGGCGAAAATCTTCACGGAAGTGCACTGGCCTGGGGCCATCTGGGCTGTCTGCCATATCTGCCAGATAGGCACCGACAACCTGAGCGCGCTGCTGTTCAGCAAACAACAGGCGCAATTGCGCGTGCGCTTCGTCGGTGATCAGCTCGGCCAGTGTCAGGCGACGGGTCCAGCTGTCATCGGCGGTGAGATAAATCACATCACCTTCCAACAGATCGTTTGCGGTGACGACCTTGGGCGAAAATGGGCGTGGCATGGGCGCTCCTCCATCGAGTTCGGTCCGGGTTTGACTTGAGTTCAAATATAGGAAATATTCCCGGTAATGCGCCATATGCTGCGGTGAATAAGGACGTGCGTTCCAAAGTTCAGCGGGCATGGAACCGGTAGTCCGCGAAACAAGGAGAATAAGGAATGTCCGTACGGATCGACGCCACGGATCGGAAAATCCTGGCAGAGCTTCAAAGGGATGCCAGCCAGTCATTGGACGAAATTGCCGGTCGGGTCGGCAGTTCCAAGACCCCGGTCTGGAATCGCATCAAGAAGCTGCGCGAGGCCGGTGTGATCGGCCAGCAGACCGTGATCCTGGATGCGGAAGCGTTGGGGTTCGAGGCAACTTTTTTTGTCCTGATCCGAACCTCGGAACACGAGGCTGAGTGGCAGGCGGCCTTTCTGAAGGCATTGCGCGATCATCCCGAGGTGCAGGAAGCCCACCGTTTGGCGGGCGATATCGATTACATTCTGAAAGTTCGGGTCAAGAACGCGCGCGCCTATGACGCGTTTTATCAGGCGCTGATCTCAGAGGTGCGGGTGCACAACGTCACGGCGCTTTTGTCGATGGAAGAGATAAAGTCCACAACGATGCTGCCAATGGATCCGTAGGACTTTGGGTATTTGAAACAAGAAAGAAGCAGAGAATGCCTTTTTGCTTCTTTCTTGTTTCAATTACCCTTGGATTAGGGCGCGCGCTCCACTTCGCTCAATGGGCTAACCCGCTGTCAGCGACGGACTATCAACTGCGTCAGACCGTGGAAATGGTAACTGTTTGCATAGATTGGCCGCTCTGCAAGGCGAAGGAGCGGGCAACGCTGCAACAGGATCGGCAACGCGATCTGCATTTCAAGCCGTGCCAAGGGGGCACCAACGCAGAAATGTAATCCGCCGCCAAAACTTGTGTTCGTCAGAACGGGTCGGAACGGGTCGAACCGGTCTGGATGCGTCCAGATGGCAGGATCGCGGTTGGCGGCACCAAGGAGCAAAGCCACCTGATCTCCGCGCTGAAACATGTGATTGTGAACTGTGACAGTTTCATAGGCATAGCGCGTGAACATATGCAGGGGCGGATCATACCGCAGGATCTCTGCAACAGTTCCGTCGATCCGGTTCGGGGCAAGGCATTCTGGCCCGCTTCCGGTTTCGAGTAAGGTTTTGATACCATTTCCCAAACTATGCACCGTCGCCTCGTGTCCGGCATTCAGCAACAGGATACAGGTGCCGATCAATTCGTCGGTCGACAACTTCTCTCCGGCTTCTTCAGCGGCGATCAGCCGGGTGATCAGATCATCGCGGGGGGCTGCACGGCGGTGGTCGATGTAATCGCGCAGGAAGACAGTGAATTCTGTGGCAGCGCGCGCCGCCGCCTCTTCAGTGTCTCGGGTTCGGTTGGCCTGATACATGGCGACCATGGCGTGAGACCAATTCAATAACTCGGCTGACATGTTTTCTGGCACGCCCAACAAACGGCATATCGTGATTACCGGGATTCGGGTGCAATAGGTTTCAAGAACATCAAAGTCCTGATCGGGGAAAGCGTCGATCAATCCATGGCACAAACCTTTGATATCCTGCGCCATCGCCCCAATGGCCCGGGAGGTGAATGCCCGCAGGACCAGAGCGCGCAAACGCGTGTGACGGGGTGGCTCGGCATCCAGAAGCGAATTGGACTCGACCGCCAGAAACGGGGCAAGATGCACTGGTCCGGGTTCTGCCAGTTCGGCGGGAATTTCGCGGCCAAACCGGCGGTCCCGCAACAAGGCATGCACAGTTTCATGGTCAAACGCCGCAGGCATGTCATAGTCGCTCCAATAGTGCAAAGCACCTTGTTCACGCGCCGCGGCGTAGACTGGATAGGGGTTCTGAACGAAATCCGGATCGGTTGGAGATTGGTGCAGTGTCATCATCTGCCGCAGCGTTGCCGGGGCGTCTGGTCAATGCAAGCCCTGCTTTGTTAGGTTGGCGGTCATGAACCTATCACGCCGTAACATCATTCTTGCTTTTCTGTTGGCTGTCTCGCTGCTTGCAACCGGAGTCTGGCGATACGGATACCTGCAGGCACTGGACCAGTTGGCCCAGCGGGCCGAAGCCGATCTGGCGTTGGCCAGTGACCGTCTCAGCACGCAACTGCAGGTCTATCAGGAGCTTGCTGTGCTGACCGCTGATCATCCGGGATTGACTGAACTGTCCTATCCCATGCGGCGTATGGCGGCGCAGGCGTTGCTGCTTGAAATTGCAGACAAAACCGGAGCGCTGGATGTGGCCTTTGTAGCGCCTGATGGAAACATCCTGGCAGCGGCGCGGGGCGAGATCGGATCAAATCTGAGCGCTGAACCCTATTTCCAGCGCGCGATGCAAGGCGCGCTTGGGGCTGGCCACGGGCTGGTCGGGCCGCAGGAACGGCGGGCGTATTTTTATGCGGCCCCTGCCTTTTCTGTCGACGGGCGCGTACGGGGCGCAGTGATTATGGTGGCCGATGTCGAAGACGTCGAACAGACATGGCGCGGCAGCACACCGGCTGTATTTTTCATGGATGCGCGTGGCGAAGTCTTTATTTCGAACCGATCCGAGATCTTGTTCTGGTCGCGACCTGCCGGGGCTGTTGGTCTGGAAGTCCCTGACGGACCTCGTCTGGCGTTTCGATCCAGCCGGGTTGGTGGGCATGAAATCTGGGATCTGAATTGGGGTCCTTATCTGCCAAGGCGGGCCTTGCACATGGTGCGCGATCTGCCGGTCATCGGGATGACAGGCGAAGTACTGTTGGATGTGGCCCCGGCCCGTCGCCTTGCGGGGTTGCAGGCCGCTGCCATGGCGGCGATCTGTCTTGCGTTTGGAGCGATGCTGTTTATGGCCACCGAACGGCGGCGCGCGTTGGCGCAGGCCAATGCAGTTCTGGAAAGCCGGGTTGAGGCGCGCACGCAGGCGCTATCGGCCACCAACACGCAGTTGCGTCGCGAAGTGGCAGAACGCGAAGAGGCCGAGGCGGCATTGAAACAGGCGCAGGCCGATCTGGTGCAGGCGGGAAAACTTAGCGCGCTGGGCCAGATGAGTGCTGGGATCAGCCACGAGCTCAACCAACCCCTGATGGCAATTCGGCAGTTTGCAGACAATGGTATGGCGTTTCTGGAACGTGACCAGACCGACAAGGCCCGGGAAAACCTTGGCCGGATTGCTGAACTTGCCGCGCGTGCGGCGCGCATCATCAAAAATCTGCGTGCCTTTGCCCGCAATGAAAGCGAACCGATGAGCAAGGTTGATCTGGTTCAGGTCATCAACACGGCGGTCGAACTGACCGGAGTGCGGTTGCGGGGCGAAGGCGTGGCGCTGGACTGGGCTCCGCCGAGCGCGCCGGTCATGGCGTGGGGGGGAGAGGTCAGGCTGGTGCAGGTCTTCGTTAACCTGATCAACAATGCGGCTGATGCGATGACCGGGCAGGCCGAAAAGCGGATCGAGATCAGGGTTCATACCGAGGATCGTCTGACCGTCACCGTGCGCGATATCGGCCCGGGGATCGCATACCCCGAAAAGATATTCGAGCCGTTCTATTCGACAAAGCCAGTCGGCAGTTCCGAAGGCATGGGGCTGGGCCTGTCGATTTCCTATGGGCTGGTCCAGAGTTTTGGCGGCAACATTCGGGGTGTGGACACAGGTGGCAATGGCGCCTTGTTCACGGTCGAACTTGAATACTTTCAGAGGGAAGAAGCTGCATGACTTGCAAGGTGCTTCTGGTCGACGACGATGCGGCGGTGCGCGAAGCCTTGGGGCAGACGCTGGAACTGGCGGATCTTGATACAATCACTGCTGGGTCGTTCGTGGTTGCCAAAGATCACATCACGCCTGAGTTCGACGGGGTCATCGTTTCGGATATCAGGATGCCGGGGCGGGATGGGTTTCATCTGCTGGATTACACGCAAGGCATCGATAAGGAGCTTCCGGTGATCTTGCTGACCGGGGAAGGCGACATACCGATGGCGGTACGCGCAATGGGGCAAGGTGCGTTCGATTTCCTTGAAAAACCCTGTGCGGCCAGCGATTTGCTGGCTGTGATCGAACGCGCCGGGAAAACCCGGGCGCTTGTTCTTGAAAATCGTCGGTTGAAGCTGCAGCTCGAAAGTGGTGATCCGGCGGCGCGGATGTTGTTCGGAACCTCGCCCCAGGCCGATGAACTGCGCACCCGGGTGCGCAGCGTTGCGGGAACCGGGGCCGAAGTTCTGGTGATCGGGGCTCCAGGGGTCGGAATCTCAAAAGTGGCCGAAGTCGTCCATCTGATGTCATCGGTCGGACGTGGTCCATTCGTCAAGCGGCCGTCGGCCAGTCTGGACGCTGCCGAGTTTGATGCGGTGTGCGGGCTGGCAGCGGGCGGCTCGCTGTTTCTGGACGAAGTCGCGGCCATGCCCGAAGCCACTCAGTACGCGGTGATGGAGCGGTTGGAGCGGGGAGCCGGGGTTCGGGTGATCGCCGGTTCGACCGTCGATCTGGCCGAACGTGTTGCGCGTGGGTCGTTCAATGCTGACCTGTTCTATCGGCTGGACGTCATGCGGGTTCGTATCCCGTCGCTTAGCGAACGGCCGCAGGATATCCCGGTGCTCTTTCGCCACTACGTGGCGCAGGCCGCCGAGCAGGCAGGGATACCGGCGCCACAGGTGTCGCCGGATCACGCCGCCGCGCTGATGGCACAGAACTGGCCCGGAAATGCCAGATCACTGATGTCAGCGGCGATGCGCTTTGTGTTGGGGATGCCTGAAGAGGCAAGCAAGACCGCCGGACTGGGGCTGACCGAGCAGATGGCACAGGTCGAGCGGTCGTTGTTGGTTGCGGCGCTGGGGCGGCAAAACGGCCGGGCCAGTGCTGCCGCGCAGGATCTGAAACTGCCGCGCAAGACGTTCTACGACAAACTGACCCGCTATGGGATTCGCCCCGAGGACTACCGTCGCTGACGAATTGTGCGGAATCCCGCACAATCGGCTCTCGATACTGTGCGAAATTTCGCACACTCTGGTTCCAGTCCGTAGACTCTTTGTGAGAGTTGCTCTGTATATTATTGATTTTGCTTAAATTTATCAAAAGTTGATTCGATTGTGACAAACCGTTGAGCGAAACGATTCGATTCGGTTCACTGCCCGCAACGCATCGACCCTTGATGCGGAGGGGTTTTACCGCCCCGAAGGGACACTCACTAATCGGGAGGAGATACCGATGAAATTCCTGACCACTGCCGCCACTGCTCTGGCGCTTGCCGTCACCGCCACAACAGGATTTGCAGCCTGCGACGACGGTGAAATCGTCGTCAAATTTGCGCACGTTACCAACACCGACAAGCACCCGAAGGGGATTGCCGCGTCGCTGCTGGAACAGCGTGTGAACGATGAAATGAACGGCACCATGTGCATGGAGGTCTTCCCGAACTCCACGCTATACAACGACAACAAAGTGCTGGAAGCGATGCTTCAGGGCGACGTTCAATTGGCCGCACCGTCACTGTCGAAGTTCGAAAAGTTCACCAAGCAGTTCCGCCTTTTTGACCTTCCGTTCATGTTCAAGAACATTGACGCCGTCGATGCGTTTCAGGCGTCGGCTGACGGTCAGGCAATGCTGGACAGCATGCAGCGCCGCGGCCTGCAGGGGCTGGCGTTCTGGCACAATGGCATGAAGCAGATGTCGGCCAACAAGCCGCTGATTTCTCCGACCGACGCAAACGGACTGAAGTTCCGCGTGCAGTCCTCGGACGTTCTGGTCGCCCAAATGGAAGCCATCGGTGGCTCGCCTCAGAAAATGGCCTTTTCTGAAGTCTATGGCGCGCTGCAGCAGGGTGTTGTGGACGGTCAGGAAAACACCTGGTCCAACATTTACGGAAAGAAGTTCTTTGAAGTGCAGGACGGCGTGACTGAAACTAACCACGGCATCATCGACTATCTGGTCGTGACCAGTGTCGACTGGCTGGATAGCCTGGACGCCGATGTGCGTGACCAGTTCACCACGATCCTGTCTGAAGTGACCGAGGCTCGCAACAAAGAGGCCTTTGCCGTCAACGAAGGCGCGAAGAAACTGATCCTGGAGGCAGGCGGCACGATCCGCACCTTGGACGCAGATCAGCGCCAGGAGTGGGTCGACACGATGAAGCCCGTTTGGGATAAGTTTGCCGGTGACGTTGGTCAGGACAAGATCGACGCCGCACAAGCCATCAACGCCGGTATGTAAACCGGTACTTTTGCGGCGCATATCGTACAGATATGCGCCGCAACTTTGGCGGGCCTCATTGGGGAGGGCCCGCCATTTTCCAATAAAACCTGAATTCGTGGGGGCAGAGCCATGTCTGGCACGCAATCCGGCTTTGCCGGGGTCGTCGACCAGATCGAGGAGACCATAATCGCGGTCCTTCTGGGTCTGATGACCGTAGTCACGTTTGCAAATGTGATTGCGCGTTTCGTCTTTAATTCCAACATTCTTTGGGCGCTTGAGCTGACCGTGTTCATGTTCGCCTGGCTGGTGCTTCTCGGCGCATCCTATGCAGTCAAAAAACACGCGCATCTGGGTGTAGACGCCATTCTGAACATGCTGGCCCCGGGGCCACGCAAGGTTCTGGCGATTATCTCGGTCGCTTGCTGTTTGGCGTTTTCGCTACTGATGCTTAAGGGCGCGTATGACTACTGGGCGGTGTTTGCAGATCTGCCGCCGACCTCGGGGCGCTGGTTTCCTACTGGGTTCGACATGAAGGCCCGCAGCCAGAGCTTTTACGAAGTTCAGGATGTGCCGATGGTTGGCCTGTTCCGATGGCTGGAAGACGCCATCAACTATGGTGAAGCCTACGAAAAACTGCCCAAGGTCGTGCCCTATGTGGTGCTGCCGGTGTCGATGCTGCTACTGGTCTACCGTTTTGTGCAGGTCGCCATTCAGATCTCGCGCAACCAGATCGACCGTATCGTGGCCAGCCACGAGGTCGAAGACGAACTGGAAGAAGTTCGCGCGCAGCAGGGGGCGCATGACTGATGGACGTCGTTTTTCTTTTTGGCATGGTCATCGGCCTGCTGCTGATCGGGGTTCCGATTGCGGTGTCGCTGGGTCTCAGCTCTACCATCTTCCTGTTGATTTATTCCGACAGTTCTCTGGCGTCGGTTGCGGGAACCTTGTTCGAGGCGTTTGAGGGGCATTTTACCCTTCTGGCGATCCCATTCTTCATTCTCGCCTCGTCTTTCATGACCACGGGTGGCGTGGCGCGCCGGATCATCCGGTTTTCGATCGCTTGCGTGGGGCATCTGCCCGGCGGACTGGCCATTGCGGGCGTGTTTGCATGTATGCTGTTTGCCGCGTTGTCGGGGTCTTCGCCCGCCACTGTGGTTGCCATCGGGTCTATCGTGATCACTGGCATGCGCCAGGTTGGATATACACGTGAATTTGCCGCTGGCGTGATCTGTAACGCGGGCACGCTGGGCATTCTGATCCCGCCGTCGATTGTAATGGTGGTCTATGCCGCAGCCGTCGAAGTGTCGGTGGGCCGGATGTTCCTTGCGGGCGTGATCCCCGGTCTGATGGCGGGGCTTATGCTGATGGTCACCATCTACGTCATGGCCAAGGTCAAGAACCTGCCAAAAGGCGACTGGAACGGTTGGGGCGAAATCCTGACCTCGGGCCGCGAAGCGGGTTGGGGGCTGTTCCTGATCGTGATCATTCTGGGCGGCATCTATGGCGGGATTTTCACCCCGACAGAAGCGGCCGCCGTGGCTGCGGTCTATGCTTTCCTGATCGCAAGTTTTGTCTACAAGGACATGGGGCCGCTTGCCACCGAGGGCGATGCGCCAAACAAGTCGCTTTTGAAACGACCGTACACTCTGATCACGGCGTTCTTCCATCCCGACACAAAGCAAACGCTGTTTGAGGCGGGCAAGCTGACGGTGACGTTGCTGTTCGTTATCGCCAATGCGCTGATCCTGAAGCATGTGCTGACCGATGAGCAGGTGCCACAGACCATCGCCAATGCCATGCTGTCGGCTGGGTTTGGTCCGATCATGTTCCTGATTGTCGTGAACGTCATCCTGCTGATTGGCGGTCAGTTCATGGAACCATCCGGGCTTTTGGTTATCGTCGCACCGCTTGTTTTCCCGATTGCCATTCAACTGGGTATCGACCCGATCCATCTTGGCATCATCATGGTGGTGAACATGGAGATCGGAATGATCACACCGCCCGTGGGTCTGAACCTGTTTGTGACCTCGGGCGTGGCTGGCATGCCAATGATGAGCGTTGTTCGTGCGGCCCTGCCGTTTCTGGCCGTGTTGTTCGTGTTCCTGATCATGGTGACGTATATCCCTTGGCTGTCCACGTTCCTGCCCAACACGTTCATGGGGCCAGAGATCGTGACGTACTGATCGAAACAAATCTGAACCTGAAAGCGGCGCTGGAGTTTCCAGCGCCGTTTTTTTGGGAAGGGGGCGTGATCCAAAGGAGCGCCTGCGGCGCATTCGATCTATAGGCGCTGGCGCGCAGGGCGAGGCTATGCCTCGCGGGCTTGGATATGGTTGGTAATTAGAGTTTCGTTGCAGCGGGGGTGATGGACCGCACGTAGCGCCCGAACCCGTCGCGTGATGATGATCAGCCGCTTGGCATTTTCAGGGTCATGCTGCGGCTGCCCTTTTCATACCGCAGGTCGCTTTCGCCGATGGCAATCACACGGCCACCGTCGACAAGGTCGCCAACCTTGACCTTCTTATAGCGCCCGCTGGGCAGGCGGATCAGGGCGCGTCGGTTCGAAGGCGTGCCGTAGACGCCAATCAGGTTCAGACGCTGCAGGTTGATCGAATTCTTCAGCGTGGCTTGCCGTGCCACCGAAGCCGGGGAGGGTGCTGCGGGTTTGACTGCGCCGCCGCTGACATTGCTGCCGCCTGTGCGACCCGTTCGGGTGGACCCAGTGCTGCTGTTGTCTATGTTTGCGGTACTGGCCGCACTTGCTGCGGCCGCCGCAGTTGTTGTTGTCGAAGGTGCTGTGGCCACAGTCGGACTTGGTTTGGCCTTCTTGACCAAGGCGGCGAAGTTGCGGGGGCGTGCTTTCGGCGTCCGAGACACAACGACAGCCTGCGCCGTAGGCGTTTCATCTTCTTCGGCGATTTGCTTGGCAGTTTTAGGACGCAGTTTCGGGCGCAGACCCGCCAGTTCATCCCGGCTCTTGCCGCCTAGATTGGCGCGTTCGTTCAGTTCAACCAGTTCGTCGGGCCGCAGGCGCGGGCGCAGCGCGGCAAGGTAATCTTCGCGCACATCGCTGGTTTCTGGCGTGGTTTCAAACCGAACCGGAGTCTGGGGTGGAACCACATCGGGACGTCCAAGATAAACGATGACGCCATCCGGAGTCATCGCGCCTTCCGGAGTTGGTTCGACAAGCCCGCGCGGATTAACGGCTGCCGCAGTTCCAGCCGCCGCAGGCGAGGTCACTGAATTCAGAGGGTCGTCCGTCTCTAAAAACGACTGTGGCGGTAGTGCCACCGCGTCCTGAGACAGATCAGTCCTGTCGATCGAGGCAAGATAGACGTCGTTCAGATCGATAATGTACGGCGCTTCGGGAACAACCGGTGCATTGGGCCAAATTCCGGTCGCGGCATAGCGCGCCTCAGAAGTTGCCGCCTCAGCCTGCGTCAGGGGCTGCGACGTTTCGTTATCCGCCGGTTGTCCTGCCAGATCAGGCCGCAGGGCGTCCAAAACGGCGGTATCGGTGTCAGACAATGTCGGTAGAGATGGGACGCTGACCTGTTCCGGGCGCTGATCGGCAGTCGCGCTGTCCACTTCAGGTGACGTGGTCCGGGCGGTTTCGGGGGCTTGCGGCGCTGGTGTACTGGCCAAGGGCGGAGTTGCGGGCACAGGTGCAGTTGATTTGGCAGGTTGCGGCGCAACCGGGACTGCATCGTCTTGGTTCGACGGCTGTGTTGGGTCAGGCAGGCGAGTGGCAAGCTCGGTCGGTTCGGGCGTGCCACGAAACAGGCCGGTTACCCCGTCTTCCAGGAAAATCGCAGCCCATGCCGCGACGATGGCCAGGAAAAACAGCAACGCGACGGTCAGCATCAAACCAAGGTATCTCGGCTTGCCCCGGGTTTTCTGGCTTTCACGCGCGCCGAAAACCGTCATGCGTTCGGTTTCGGTCTCAGGGTCCGCCGCATCCTGATTTGCCGCTTTGAACGGCAAAGGTTCAGGGGACGCCTGCGTTGTTGCGCCTTCGTCAGGGTCGGGCGTTGCTTTGGCCGCTTTGCGTCGGCTCAGAAAGTTGCCCTTGGAAGCAGGGGCCGGGGTGTCGTCTGGTACGGGCGGCAGGTCCAGAGCAGGGGCGGCCACCGAGATCTCTGGCTTTGGCGGATCAGTCGGCGCATTCGGTGGCGGCGTGGGGTGACCGGGCGATGGCGGTACGTCACGGGTTGCGCCCGTCAAAGACGGGGCGCCGGTTCCCGGTTTGCTGCGCCGGCTTGAAAAACCGGGGACGGGGTCTGCAGGTTCGGGGTCTGGATCGTCGACCTCAGCCAGCGGTTCGGGGTCCGGGGCTTTTGGGGGTTCAGGCTCGGGCCTTGGCACAGGGGCCTTTTCCGGTATCCGCGCAGGGCCGATAACAGCGACAGGATCGCCGTCGGGCGTGACATGATCAATGCCATCCAGCGACGCGGCATGTGCCGACTGTCCGAAATGTGGCTCGCCAATGAATTCAGGGCCTATGGGTATCGCAACAAAGCTGACCGGATTGAACGCATGTTCGATGGCAAAGGCTTCGGCTTCGTCCAGAGTCTCGCGAGCGATGGCGGCTACATGGGTCACATTACCTTCGACAGACAAGTCGTAGACCAGATCGCTCAGGGGATACGGCGTTGCATTTTCCAGCTCAGCCTCAACCCGGCCTTTGCGGGCATCGCCCTGAAGTGGTCCGGTCTCGACGCTCAAATACCGGATCTGGTCATTTGGAATGATGATTTTGCTGTGCCACGCGCCGGGTTCAAGTCGGCTGGCCTTATCGCGCAGATCTGCCAGGGCGCCGGGCAGATCTTCCGCATCCAGCGGAACCTCACCTACGGCACGCCACCCGTCTCTGGCGCGATGCAACAGAGAAATGCCCTCAAACGAGAGTGAAAGCGCAAATGCTGGCTTCATATTCTGGCAGTACCATCAATCCCAACCCGCAGGCATCTGGGGCCCACACTACGACTTTAAAGCAGGACTTCGCCGAGGAAAAGAAAAACACATGGCAGCATCTTGCCGAGTTGCGAGCCGGGTCCCCATGTTAGCGTCAATCAAGAGGAGAAAATTCGTGCGACATCAAATTCTTGCCGCTGCAGCGGTGGTTCTGGCTCTGGTCGGAGCCGCATCTGCAGACGAAAACGCCCGCCGGATCACAGTAACAGGCCAAGGCCACGTCGAAACTGCCCCGGACATGGCGACGATCACCTTGGGGGTCACGCACGAAGGGCCTGTGGCGGGCGACGCAATGCAGGCCACTTCGGACTCTGTGGCCAAAATGTTGGACCGGTTGGCCAAGCTAGGGGTCGAACCGCGCGACGTGCAAACCCAAAATTTGTCGTTGAACCCGGTCTGGTCGAACCAGACCAATTCGGGTGCCCGCGTCCGCAAGATCACAGGCTTTGTCGCCAGCAACACGGTTTCGGTTCGGGTGCGCGATTTGCCCTCTCTGGGCGGGGTTTTGGATGCGGTAATTCAGGATGGTGCAAATGAATTCAATGGGTTGCGGTTCTCAGTTCAGGATCCGGAACCGCTGGTCATTGAAGCGCGCAAACTGGCTGTCGAAAATGCAATCGCAAAGGCCGAACAACTTGCCACGGCTGCCGGTGTCCGGTTGGGCGATGTGATGACGATCAATGAAAACGGCGGTGGTCGCCCGCGTCAGATGCTTGAAATGGCGCGTGTGGCCAGTGACAGCGTGCCGGTTGCCGCTGGTGAAGTATCGCTCAGCAGCTCAGTGACGTTGGTGTTTGCTATCGAGGGATAAGAGGGTGGCCCCGGAGTGTTCCGGGGCCCTCCAAAAAGCGATCAGGCGCAGGCTTGTGTCAGGGCCTGGTCCAGATCGGCGATCAGATCGTCGGCGTCTTCGATCCCAATCGATACCCGAACCATGTTGGGGCCAGCCCCGGCAGCTTCCTGCTGTTCGGCGGTCAACTGACGGTGCGTGGTTGATGCCGAATGGATGATCAATGACCTCGCATCGCCAAGATTGGCCACGTGGCTGAATATTTCCAGCCCATTCACCAGCTTCACACAAGCATCATATCCGCCTTTGACAGCGAAGGTGAACAGACCCCCCGCACCCTTTGGATAGCAACGTTGCGCGCGTTCGGCATAGGGCGAAGACGGCAGCCCAGCATAGGTCACAAAATCGACGCGTGGATCAGCCTCCAGCCAGGACGCGACTTTGACCGCGTTCTCGACATGGCGTTGCATCCGCAGCGACAGGGTCTCGATGCCCATCAATGTATAATGTGCCGCCTGCGGGTTCATCGTCATGCCGAGGTCACGCAGGCCGATGGCGATGCCGTGGAACGTGAAGGCCAGCGGGCCAAAGGTCTCGTGGAATTTAAGGCCGTGATAGGCGGGTTCGGGTGCGCTGAGCGATGGAAACTTGTCGCTGGCGGACCAGTCGAACTTGCCCGAATCCACAACTGCGCCGCCGGTCACTGTGCCGTTGCCTGTCAGGTACTTTGTGGTCGAATGCACCACCAAACTTGCACCGTGTTCGAACGGGCGGCACAGGTATGGCGTGGCCGAGGTGTTGTCGACGATCAGCGGAATGCCCGCAGCGTCGGCCACATCCGCCAGCGCGCGGATATCTGTGACATAGCCACCAGGGTTGGCGATGGATTCGCAGAACACGGCGCGGGTGTTTTCGTCAATTGCTGCGGCGACAGCATCCAGATCGTCGGTGTCAACGAATGTGGCTGACCAACCGAACCGTTTGATGGTCTGGCTGAACTGCGTGACCGTGCCGCCGTAGAGGCGGGTCGAGGCGACCACGTTGCACCCGGGTGTCATCAGCGGGAACAGCGCCATGATCTGAGCCGCGTGTCCGGACGAACAGCAAACCGCGCCAACGCCGCCTTCCAACGTCGCGATACGTTCTTGCAGAACAGCCACAGTCGGGTTGGTCAGACGCGAATAAATGAACCCCACTTCCTGCAGGTTGAACAAGGCGGCGGCGTGATCCGCATCGCGAAAGACATAGGCCGTGGTCTGATAGATCGGCGTCTGGCGCGCTCCGGTCGCCGGGTCTGGCCGGGCGCCTGCGTGGATCTGCAGCGTGTCGAATCCGTATGTGGGGCCGTCTGACATGATGTTCCTCTCCCTGGGTCAACTTTTCGACAAAAGGACTAAGGTATCGGGGGGGGCAACACAACAGACCTCGGATGTTCACTGCTCACATACTTATTGAGTATGTTGACGGCGTATCGATTTCCGATCATACTCAACTTGTACGTTAGTGAGTAGGAGACCCCATCATGGAAGCTAGCCCCGATCTGGTAGAGAGCGATACCGAAGCTGCTCTCTCGGCCGACACGTCGGCGATACGCGCGCGTCGCAAGAAGCGCGCAGAAAGTGCACAGACAGTGAATTTCAGCCTTCAGCCCGAAGTGCGTATGTTCCTGACCGAACAAGCCCGCGAGGCGGGGATGGATATGACCCATTATCTGCAAAAGCTGGTGGATGATCATGTCGTCGCGACCGCCGCTGCGGACAATCCATTGTCTATCCGGATCCAGGCGCGCCGCGCTTTTATCAACCGCATTGTTGCTTTGGCGCAGGAGATGGACACCGCCGGAGACTTTAACGAACATTTCATTCTGAACGTGATGAAGCGCGCGATGGACGAACCCGAAACGGCTGAGAACTATACCCGTGCGGTGACGCAGGACCCAGACAATGAACGCCGGACCGCCCGGATCAGTGCATCGCTGAACCAGCAGATCGGACGTCTGATCAAACGCGCAGCCGGTGCCCGCAGCAAACGGGATGACAACAAAAAGATCCAGCGTGCCCAGATTCAGGGTGAGGTGCTGACGTCGTACACATTGCTGGACAAACCGGCTGCCGACGCGGCCTGACCTAAACCCGATGATCTACACTCGATAATGGGCTGCCTGCAATCTGGTGGCCCTTATCGCATCCAGTAGCCTTCGGATTTGATCCTGTTGCGGAGCGCCTGCTCCTTGCGGGGCAGGTCGTTGCGATCAAACATTTCGCGCACGCGGTGGCCCTTGCCCTGAATGACCAGCCGTTTGATCGGGTCATAATTCTTCAGAACTTTCTTGATCTTGTTCGGGGTGGTCACCTCTTCAAGAATGTCGACCACATGATCGCTCTCGCGCGCATAAAGCAGCGGGAACAGCCGATAATGACAGCTGATCGACCCGTCCAGATACCCCGGGGGCAGCGCATCACGTCCACCGCCGAAAGAGTGTATCACCAGAGGCAGCACGATCTGGTCCAGCCAGGGGTCCAGGCTTTGGCCGACCAGTTCAATCGGCGGATCCTTCAGGATCGACGTGGCATAAACCTGAAACCGGTGCCCGAATTTGCGCGGGCACGCATAGTAGAAATAGCCAGCGTTAAAGTACAAATACCGTCGCCAGTATTCATCAGGTTGGCTCCGATCCAGACTGCTTTCAAAATCCAGCCCGAACCGTTTGTAGAGCGATTTCCAGATACCAGTAAAACCAGGCCCATACAGTGTGGGCTGTGGCCATGTCCCTTCACGCCGCAATGATGCCGAAGGGCGGTCGAAGTTGAACGGAACAGACGTGATGTCGCCGGTGATCAGAGTATCGGTGTCAAAGAACACAAAGGGTTCGCCTTCGGGCAATGCGTGCAGCGCCTCGATTTTGTTCCCATAGGGGTACTTTTCTCCGAACACTTTGTTGTCGAACGGCAATATCTCGACACCCAACCACTCCAGCGCTGCCAGAACGTCTTGATTCCGGATCGACGGATTAGAGGTCCACTTGCGCCCGGGTTGGGGCACGGCGACGAACAGTCGCCCTTTGAAATCCGGGCTTGTATGACGCAGCGACGCCGCAAACAGCACGGCTTCGTACATCAGACGGCCGGTCTGTCCGACGATCATGATATTGAACGGTTGGCTCTGGACCGGTTTCTTTGCCATACTGGTCTCTGACTGCTGCCTCTTGTGTTGCGCGCACTATACGTGCGTCTGTCGTTTCCCAAAACCCCGCAATTGCACCACAGTCGTATTAGATGCTGATGTTAAGGAGTTTTTTTATGTTCGAAAAGATTTTGCTCGTGTCGCTGTTGTCCTCCGGGGTCGTCGGGGACCGTTTCATTGCCACCGATGCTATGGTTCCGGTGTCGTCGCACCTTGCCGCAGAACCGCAAACCCCGATGGGCAAATTTACCACGGCGACCGAAGTCCGCCCGATCCTGTCGGCGACCAAGTCAAGCTGGGTCGCCGTGCGCGAATATGACGGGCAGGACCTTTTGTATGTGACGCATTTGTTCGCGTGGCGCTGTGGGTTGGCAGAACTGAAAGTTGGCGTGAACGGGGGGCTGCCGCAGGTTTGGCCGCTGCCGCCTTGCCACGTCAATACGGCCTCGCCAAACGCGATCACCGAAACAGATGGCTTGCCTTATGTCCGATTCCCGCTTGGGTCTGTCGAAACGATTGAAGTGCATGTGACCTATGATGATCTTGGGACCGACATGGCCCTGTTTGATCGCACATCCGTTCTGATGCCCTGATAACCCGCTGATTCTTAGACGAATAGCCGGGTTCAAAGCGTTCTGCGCGTTTCGGCTGGGTGCCCCTTTTTTGCGCAACCGGCAAGTCGAACGGGATAAATCGGCGGCTTTCAAAAATTTACCAATTGATAAAAAATTAGATTGTGGCACTCTGGATGCAGCACAACTGACAACCAGGGAGACACCGATGGCGAACAGCCTGATGGCATCCGGGATCGTGGCGCAGCGGCTGAATGCCGAAGAACTGGCGTCGAATTTCAGCGATCTTCACCCGGCCTATGCCCCACACGAGGCCGCCGTTGCTGCGGATCGTTGCTATTTCTGCTATGATGCACCCTGCACCACAGCCTGCCCGACTGACATCGATATCCCGATGTTCATTCGTGAAATCCAGACCGGCAATCCTGAGGCCGCAGCGCGCACAATTCTGGAACAGAACATTCTGGGCGGGATGTGCGCACGGGTGTGTCCGACCGAAACCCTGTGCGAAGAGGTGTGCGTACGCGAAACATCCGAAGGCAAACCGGTTGAGATCGGGCGCTTGCAACGCTTTGCCACCGACACGCTGATGGCAGCCGGTGTGCACCCGTTCGAGCGTGCCGCGCTAACCGGCAAACGTGTGGCGGTTGTGGGGGCAGGACCTGCCGGTCTTGCCTGTGCGCATCGTTTGGCGATGCTGGGACATGAAGTGGTGATCCATGAAGCCAAGCCCAAGGCCGGCGGCCTGAATAATTTCGGGATTGCGGCGTACAAGTCCACCGACAATTTCGCAGATCGCGAGATCGAGTGGTTGTTGCAGATCGGCGGAATCACCATTGAAACCGGCAAGGCGCTGGGACCGGACCTTTCGCTGGATCACCTGACATCGGGCTTTGATGCGGTATTCCTTTCAATCGGTCTGGCCGGTGTCAATGCGTTGCGTCTGCAGGGGGAAGACATGAAGGGAATGCGAGACGCGGTTGATTTCATTGAAGAACTGCGATCATCAAGCGATCTTTCCACACTGCCTGTCGGGCGCAATGTCGTGGTCATTGGCGGTGGTATGACCGCAGTTGATGCCGCTGTGCAGTCCAAGCTTCTGGGGGCCGAGAACGTTACCATCGCCTATCGTCGGGGTCGTGACGCCATGCCAGCCAGCGGGTTCGAACAGGATCTTGCTGCCGCGAAAGGTGTGAAGCTGATGTTCAACGTTATGCCTGTGGCGCTGAAAGGCGATGGTGCAGTCAGTGCGGTCGAACTGGAATACACGTCGGTCATCGATGGAAAGGTGACGGGTACCGGAGAAACCATAGAGCTACCGGCCGATCAGGTGTTCAAAGCTATTGGCCAAACCTTACGGGGCGCACCTGACGGGTTGTCTCTGGACGGCGGAAAAATCACGGTGAATGAAGTCGGGCGCACCAGCAAAGACATGGTTTGGGCCGGAGGGGATTGTGCCAGCGGCGGGGATGATCTGACCGTAACTGCCGTGGCCGAAGGGCGTGATGCCGCAATGGATATACATGCACAGCTGACAAGCTGAGGATACCAAAACGATACCGGCGGCACGTCCGTCGATACATCAGGGAGGCCTTGCAAATGGCTGATTTAACGTCTGATTTCTTGGGGATTAAATCCCCGAATCCGTTCTGGCTGGCCTCTGCGCCACCAACCGACAAGGAATACAACGTCCGCCGTGCTTTTGAAGCCGGATGGGGCGGTGTGGTCTGGAAGACACTGGGCGCAGAAGGCCCGCCTGTTGTTAATGTAAATGGCCCGCGCTACGGTGCGATCTATGGGGCTGATCGCCGGCTTTTAGGGTTGAACAACATTGAGTTGATCACCGACAGGCCGTTGGAAACCAACCTTGAGGAAATGGCGCGGGTCAAGGCGGATTACCCGGACCGAGCGCTGATTGCCTCGATCATGGTGCCATGTGATGAGGCATCGTGGAAAGCGATCCTCCCGCGGGTGGCCGAAACCAATGCAGATGGTATCGAGCTGAATTTCGGCTGCCCGCATGGGATGAGTGAACGCGGAATGGGGGCGGCTGTTGGCCAGGTTCCTGAATATATTGAGATGGTTACGCGGTGGTGTAAACAGTACTACGACCGCCCTGTGATAGTGAAGCTGACGCCAAATATCACCGATGTACGGTATCCCGCACGGGCCGCAAAGAACGGTGGCGCGGATGCGGTTTCTCTCATAAATACAATTAGTTCCATCACGTCCGTAAACCTGGACAGCTTCAGTCCGGAGCCGTCTATTGATGGCAAGGGATCGCATGGTGGTTATTGCGGGCCGGCGGTGAAACCGATCGCGATGAACATGGTGGCCGAAATTGCCCGGGACGCTGAAACCCATGGGTTGCCTATCAGCGGCATTGGCGGGATCACCACATGGCGTGACGCGGCCGAGTTTATGGCGCTGGGGGCCGGAAATGTGCAGGTTTGTACAGCCGCGATGACCTATGGGTTCCGTATTGTACAAGAAATGATTTCAGGTCTGAGCCAGTGGATGGACGAAAAGGGATATACGTCGATTGATGATTTCGTCGGCATGGCGGTGCCCAATGTCACCGACTGGCAGTACCTGAACCTTAACTATGTCGCCAAGGCGAAGATTGATCAGGACGCTTGCATCAAATGTGGCCGTTGCTACGCAGCATGTGAAGACACCTCGCATCAGGCGATCTGGATGAAAGAGGGCAGAGTGTTTGAGGTGAATGATGCCGAGTGCGTCGCCTGCAACCTGTGTGTCGAAGTCTGCCCGGTTGAAGGCTGTATTTCGATGGAGCCGATGGAGATCGGCCAAACCGATCCACGCACTGGCCGGGTGGTCGTAGAAGAGTATGCCAACTGGACGTCGCACCCAAACAACCCGATGTCACGCGCGGCCGAATGAGATTTTTCGACGAAAAATCTCGGTAGAGAAAATTCGTCGAATTTTCTCAGAACAGGATCCGGATCGGCCCGTTGTGACAAACGACGATGTATTGGTCTGCAGTTTGGATAAGGTGAAAGCCCCGTCGCCGCACTTCGGCCTGAAAGCAGTCATGGCCGACTTCGCGGTCGACCCAGGTGAGCGAGCGGCGCACAACCGCGCCACGCTGTGCTGCTTGGGTTGCAAACATCTGGTCTAGCCATCGCGTCGCTTGCGTGGGGTCAGGAAGCATTCTCATGCGACCAGGATGTATGCGTTTGGGTTAATGCGACCTTAAGGGGCGAGTAGCCGACGATACATGGCGTCAATGAACTCGGGCGCACCTTCGAAAGGGTCTTCCGATCCCAGAACGGCCCGAACCTGAACGTCGAAATCGGCATAATGTTGAGTCAGGGACCAAATCGAAAAGATCAGATGATACGGATGCACACGCGCAATTTGGCCCAGATCGATCCAGTGCTGGATCAGAGCCGCTTTGTCGTCCACCAGATGCTTGAGGTCGGTGGACAGGGCGGTGTGAATGCGCGGAGCACCCTGGACAATCTCATTGGCGAACAGACGGCTTTCGCGTGGGAAATCCCGACTCATCTGCAGCTTGCGGTGGACGTAGGCCAGCAGTTCTTCAAGCGGGTCTCCATCGGCGTCGAGGTCGCGCAATGGATCAAGCCAGGTGTCCAGAAGCCGCGACAGAAGCGCGTTGTGCATGGCCTCTTTCGAAGGGAAATAGTAGAGCAGGTTGGGCTTGCTGAGCCCGGCAGCGTTTGCAATCTGATCCACGGTTGCCCCACGAAATCCTTGCGCCGAGAACACGTCAAGTGCAGCCTCCAGAATGGCGGCTCGGTTGCGTTTCTGGATTCGCGTGGGCGCGCGGTCGTCGGGCATGGGGCGGTGTCCTTATGATCGGTTGTCATATGCCTGAAATTTGGTCCCCGGCCGGATATAGGTCGGGGTTTCGTCGAGTGCCGTGCCGCTACTTCTTGACTGGTGCCTCACCCGTGTTAGCGTGAGTTTGACCAGATGGTCAAATCAAAGATGACGCCAGGTATCTGGCGCGCCGAAAGGGAAGTGAAACATGGCTGCTCCTGCGCAAAATCTGAAAATCAACGGTGATAGGCTGTGGGATAGCCTGATGGAGATGGCACAGATTGGCCCAGGCATTGCGGGCGGCAACAACCGCCAAACGCTGACCGACGATGATGCCAAGGGCCGGGCACTGTTTCAGACTTGGTGTGGAGACGCGGGCTGTTCGATGGGATTGGACAGCATGGGTAATATGTTCGCAATGCGCCCGGGGCAGGATCCGGACGCGCTGCCGGTTTACATGGGCTCGCATCTGGATACGCAGCCGACCGGCGGCAAGTATGATGGTGTTCTGGGCGTTTTGGGCGGGTTGGAAGCGTTTCGCACGATGAATGATCTGGGGGTCAAGACCAAGCACCCGATCGTGCTGGTCAACTGGACCAACGAAGAAGGCACGCGATTTGCGCCGGCCATGCTGGCGTCGGGCGTATTCGCGGGCAAACATACCGAAGACTGGGCCAAGGACCGGGTCGATGCCGAGGGCAAGCGATTTGGTGACGAGCTGAAGCGGATCGGCTGGGAAGGTGACGAACCCGTCGGCGCGCGTAAAATGCACGCGATGTTCGAATTGCATATCGAGCAGGGCCCGATTCTGGAGGCCGAGGGCAAGGATATCGGCGTTGTCACGCACGGGCAGGGCCTGCGCTGGATTGAATGCACGGTGACCGGAAAGGAAAGCCACACGGGATCGACTCCGATGGCGATGCGCAAGAATGCGGGGCGGGGTCTGGCGCTGGTGACCGAACTGGTGCACGAAATCGCGATGAAACATCAGCCCAACGCGGTGGGTGCGATCGGACATATCGATGTCTATCCGAATTCGCGTAACATCATTCCGGGCAAGGTCGTGTTCACCGTGGATATGCGCACCCATCTTCTGGACAAGCTGAACGACATGGTTGCCGAGTTCGTGACACAGGCGCCGCGTTTGTGCGAAGCAATCGGGACCGAATTTTCCTGCGAGATTGTCGGCCAGTTCGATCCGCCGGCGTTTGATGAGGCCTGTGTATCGGCAGTACGGGGCGCGTCTGAGCGTCTTGGGTACAGCCACATGGATATCATATCGGGGGCGGGGCATGACGCCTGCTGGATCAATGATGTGGCCCCGACGGCGATGATCATGTGCCCCTGCGTGGACGGGTTGAGCCATAACGAGGCCGAAGACATCTCGAAAGAATGGGCGACGGCGGGGGCGGATGTGTTGATGCATGCGGTTCTTGAGACTGCGGAAATCGTGGAGTGATCGAGGGGCCAGCCCCTCGAGCTCCCCGGGATACTTTCGGCAAGAGGAAGAGGGGCGGTTTCGCTGCCCGCCAACAGATGAGCAAACTGCAACCAACCACAGCCGGGGATATCAAAGCGTTGATCGATAATGAGATCCGGGCGTATCCCGTTGAGACGCGCGCAGGCCGGATGACGGTCGACGCGTTTCGCACGCAGTTGCGCGAACCGCGCCAAGTGACAGTGAATTTCTCGGGCGGGATCACTCAGACCTGCTGGTCAGTGACGCGGGGGGATGGATGTTACCGGGTAATCTATATGCCGACAGCCGGGTATTTCTCGCTCTGTGTGGAAAGCGATTTCGGGCCGCTGGATATCGGCGTGCATGGCAAGGCGATCGACTGTTTCGGGTCGGTCTGAAGTGAGTATCGGAGGGGTGGAATGCCGCGGATCGGATTGAGTGCAGCTGTGTTGGGGCTGTCGGTGTTGGTGGCCTGCGATGAAGCGACCTTTGCGGGGCCGGATTTTGAACCTGTGCCGGACGGGTACAAACGGGCGAAGGATCCTCTGCCGGACCCAGTGCTGCAAGCCATGGCCTCGTTTCGGTTGCCGCGTGACACCATCCTGACGCGCGAGGGGTGTTACTTTACCCATATCGAGCCGGATATGCCGGAACTGGTCGCGCCGTTGAGGAATTCGGAAGGGGCGCAGATTTGCGTCGGATAGATTGCGCATGGCCGGGGTCGGTCGTGACTGCGAGAAGGGGAGTTTGAACATGTCCACAGTGATCAAGAACGGTACGGTTGTGACCGCGGATCTGACGTATAAGGCTGACGTGCTGGTCGAAAACGGGGTTATTGCGGCCATCGGGCCGGATCTGAGCGGCGATGAGGTGCTGGACGCCACCGGGTGTTTTGTCATGCCGGGCGGGATCGATCCGCATACGCATCTTGAGATGCCGTTCATGGGGACGTATTCGACCGACGATTTTGAGTCCGGCACGCGGGCCGGGCTGGCAGGGGGCACCACGATGGTTGTCGATTTTGCACTGCCAAACCCCGGTGAAGGATTGTTGGAAGCGCTGAAGCGCTGGGACAACAAATCGACGCGGGCCAATTGCGATTATTCGTTCCACATGGCGGTGACCTGGTGGGGCGAACAGGTGTTTGAAGACATGGCCACGGTCGTAAATGAGCGCGGAATCAACACGTTCAAGCATTTCATGGCCTATAAGGGCGCGCTGATGGTCAATGACGACGAGATGTACGCCTCGTTTCAACGCCTGGCCGAATTGGGCGCGACGGCGATGGTGCACGCCGAGAATGGCGATGTTGTCGCCGAGCTGTCGGCCAAGTTGCTGGCCGAGGGCAATACCGGTCCGGAAGCGCACGCGTATTCCCGTCCGCCACAGGTTGAAGGCGAGGCGACCAATCGCGCCATCATGATCGCGGATATGGCGGGCGTGCCTTTGTATGTTGTGCATACCTCGTGTGAGGAAAGTCACGAGGCGATCCGACGGGCGCGGATGCAGGGCAAGCGGGTCTGGGGCGAGCCGTTGATCCAGCACCTGACGCTGGATGAGAGCGAGTATTTCAACCCCGACTGGGATCATGCCGCGCGACGTGTGATGTCGCCACCGTTCCGCAACAAGAAACATCAGGATTCGCTTTGGGCCGGGTTGCAGTCGGGCTCGCTGTCCGTCGTGGCGACAGATCATTGCGCGTTCTCGACCGAGCAAAAACGCTTTGGTGTGGGCGACTTTACCAAAATCCCGAATGGCACAGGGGGGCTTGAGGACCGGATGCCGATGTTGTGGACGCATGGGGTCGCGACGGGGCGGTTGACGCCGAATGAATTTGTGGCCGTAACCTCAACCAACATAGCGAAAATTCTGAACTGCTATCCGAAGAAGGGCGCCATTCTTGTGGGGGCAGATGCGGATATCGTGGTCTGGGATCCCGAAAAGGAAAAGACGATCTCGGCCAGCAGTCAACAATCGGCGATCGACTATAACGTGTTCGAAGGCAACGCCGTGAAGGGCCTGCCGCGCTTTACCCTGACGCGCGGACAGGTCGCTGTGTATGACGGTGAGATCCGCACGCAGGAAGGCCATGGCAAGTTCGTGGAACGGGCGCCGAATGCGACTGTGAACAAGGCGCTGTCATCGTGGAAAGAACTGACCGCGCCGCGTCCGGTGGAGCGGACGGGGATACCTGCCACAGGCGTGTAAGGTGAAAGGGCCGACGCGCTGCAGGATCGGCATGTGGCCCTTGGCACCGGCAAGAATAAAATAATAGACGGTGGAGCAACCTGATCCGTATGAATACATCACCTGTTATCGAGGCCCGCGATCTGAACCTGACATTTGAGACCAATGATGGTCCGGTGCAGGCGCTCAAGGACGTGAACCTGACCATCAACAAGGGCGATTTCGTCAGTTTCATTGGCCCGTCGGGCTGCGGCAAGACCACGTTTCTGCGGGTCATGGCAGCACTGGAACATCCCACGGCTGGCACAATTACCGTCAACGGGATGACTCCGGATGAGGCGCGTCGCAAGCGGGCTTATGGGTATGTGTTTCAGGCGGCGGGCTTGTACCCCTGGCGCACGATTGCACGCAATATCAAGCTGCCGCTTGAGATCATGGGCTATTCCCGCGCCGATCAGGACACGCGTGTTGAAGAAGTTCTGAAACTGGTCGATCTGGACGGTTTTGGCGGCAAGTATCCCTGGCAATTGTCAGGCGGGATGCAACAGCGGGCCAGTATCGCGCGGGCTTTGGCCTTTGATGCCGATATCCTGTTAATGGACGAACCGTTTGGCGCGCTGGATGAAATCGTGCGCGATCATCTGAACGAGCAGTTGCTGGAACTATGGGCGCGGACAGAAAAGACCATCGCCTTCGTGACGCATTCGATCCCGGAGGCGGTGTATCTGTCGACCAAAATTGTGGTGATGAGCCCGCGTCCGGGTCGGATCACAGATGTAATCGAAAGCCCGCTGCCTAGGGACCGGCCATTGGATATTCGCGATACACAGGCGTTTCTGGACGTTGCGCACCGCGTGCGCGAAGGGCTGCGGGCGGGGCATTCTTATGACTGAACCCGTCGATACGACGCCGTCACGATGGGCGAGCGGCGTTACCGGGATCGTGTTCCCGGTTCTGGTTGTCTTGGCGATTATCACGGCCATCTGGTACGCCGTTTGCGTGCCGATGAACATCCACGGAGCTGTTCAGTCGGCTGAGCGGGCCGGGGTTGTCGTCATACCCGAGGACGCCAAGACCCGGCGCGAGATGGGCGGCGTGGCATTGGCGCTGCAGAATACCGGAGAGATTTCAGACGTCTGGTCGCAGGATCGACCCAGATTGCCGGCGCCGCATCAGGTGGCCGTCGAGTTGTGGAAGACCACAGTCTTGAAGAAAGTGACCTCGAAACGGTCGCTGATCTATCACGGCTGGATCACGTTGAGCGCGACCTTGCTGGGGTTTGCGTTTGGCACCGGGTTGGGGATCTTGCTGGCGATCGGGATCGTACACAGCCGGGTTATGGATATGTCGGTGATGCCCTGGGCGATCATCAGCCAGACCATCCCGATCATCGCGCTGGCGCCGATGATTATCGTGGTTCTGTATTCGATTGGGGTGCAGGGGATTATCCCGAAGGCCGTGATCTCGGCCTATCTGAGTTTCTTCCCGGTGGTTGTGGGCATGGTGAAGGGCTTGCGCAGCCCGGACGCGATGCAACTGGATCTTTTGCGGACCTATAGCGCATCGAAGGCGCAGGGGTTCTGGAAGCTGCGGTTGCCGGCTTCGATGCCATATCTGTTCACATCGCTGAAGATCGGGATCGCGGCGTCGTTGGTTGGGGCCATTGTTGGTGAGTTGCCGACGGGGGCCGTTTCGGGACTGGGTGCGCGGCTGCTAGCGGGCAGCTATTACGGTCAGACGGTACAGATCTGGTCGGCGCTGTTTGCGGCGGCGATTTTGGCGGCCTGTCTGGTGGCCATTCTGGGCGTGATCGAACGTGTGACGCTGAAGCGGATGGGGATGGCATGATGGGGCTGTTTCGATTGAGGGGCGCTGCCCCCGCGCCTGCGGCGCTCCCCCGGGATATTTCGGGCAAAAGGAAGACGGGGGCGCGGCGATGATGCTGGTTGGTGCGGCGTTCCTGATCTGGGTGTTGGGCTGGTGGATGAATGTCCGGCTTGCCAATGGGCCCGCGGCGGACACACGCGGCGTGAAGCTGCTGGTGCCGGTGATTTTTGGTGTGACGGTATTGCTGGTCTGGGAGCTGTTGGTCTGGGGGTTGGAGGTGCCGCTGGTGATCCTGCCGGCGCCCAGCCTGATTGCGACGCGGTTTGCGCAAAGCACCAGCATCCTGTGGCAGGACTTTCAGCAAACTTTCGTCAAGGGTGCTTTGAGTGGGTATTTCATCGGGTGCAGTGCGGCGTTTCTGATGGCGATCGCGGTGGACCGGAGCGATTTTCTGCGGCGCGGTCTGTTGCCGGTGGGCAATTTTGTCGCCGCGCTGCCGATCGTGGGGACCGCACCGATTCTGGTGATGTGGTTCGGGTTTGACTGGCATTCTAAGGCTGCGGTGGTCGTGGTTATGGTGTTTTTCCCGATGCTGATCAACACGGTGGCGGGGTTGCGTGAGACAACAGCCATGCAGCGCGATCTGATGGAGACCTATGCGGCATCTTACTGGCAGAGCTTTTTCAAGCTGCGTCTGCCAGCCGCGATGCCCTTCATTTTCAATGGGTTGAAGATTTCGACGACGCTGGCCCTGATCGGGGCGATTGTTGCGGAATTTTTCGGCTCTCCCACGGTGGGAATGGGATTTCGGATCTCGACAAGTGTTGGTCAGCTTGCGCTGGACATGGTCTGGGCCGAGATTGTCGTGGCGGCTTTGGCCGGAACGGCGTTTTATGGGGTGATGGCGTTGATCGAAAAGGGCGTGACCTTCTGGCATCCATCGCAACGCGGATAACGACAACAAGAGCCCGGGGACGGGCCGGACATTTAGCAAGGAGTGAAGACAATGAAGAAACTGTTCTCAGGTACGGCACTGGCCATGGCCATGGCGGCAAGCCCGGTGCTGGCGGCGGAAGAGGTCAAGCTGCAGTTGCAGTGGGTCACCCAAGCGCAGTTCGCGGGTTATTACGTGGCGCTGGACAAGGGCTTTTACGACGAAGAAGGGCTGGACGTGACCATTCTGCCCGGCGGCCCGGACATTGCCCCGCCACAGGTTCTGGCCGGTGGCGGCGCGGATGCGATGCTGAACTGGATGCCGTCGGCTTTGGCGGCGCGCGAAAAGGGTCTGCCGGTGGTCAACATCGCCCAGCCATTCAAAAGCTCGGGCCTGATGCTGACCTGCTGGAAAGACACAGGCATCACGGGTCCGCAGGATTTCAAGGGCAAGACAATCGGGGTCTGGTTCTTTGGCAATGAGTACCCGTTCCTGAGCTGGATGAGCCAGGAAGGTATTTCGACCGATGGCGGCGAAGATGGCGTGACGGTTCTGAAGCAGGGTTTTAACGTTGATCCTCTGCTGCAGCGTCAGGCTGATTGCATTTCGACCATGACCTATAACGAATATGGTCAGGTGCTGGATTCGGGCGTCAGCGAAGACGAGCTTGTGACCTTTAAGTACGAGGACATGGGTGTCGCCACGTTGGAAGACGGTATCTATGTGCTGGAAGAAAACCTGTCGGACCCGGCCTTCAAAGACAAGATGGTCAAGTTCGTTCGCGCGTCGATGAAGGGCTGGAAGTACGCCGAGGCGAACCCGGATGAAGCTGCTGGCATCGTTTTGGACAATGATGCAACCGGTGCGCAGACCGAAGCGCATCAGGTGCGGATGATGGGTGAGATTGCCAAGCTGACGGCGGGATCGAACGGGGCACTTGACCCGGCTGATTTCCAGCGGACCGTGGATACGCTGCTGGCCGGTGGGTCGGATCCGGTGATTTCAAAGACGCCGGAAGGCGCGTGGACGCATGACATCACAGATGCTGCGTTGAACTAAGATTTGGATTGAGAGTTGGAGAAGGCCCCGGGGGACCGGGGCCTTCTTGCGTTTTGGGATCAGCTTTTGTTGCTGCGTTTGTCGGCCACGATCAGCTCCATCTGATCGGCGGGCACAAATCCACGCAGCAGTTCGTCTTCGAGAACGAAAGTTGGCGTGCCCGAGATCTTGAGCTTTTGGGCCAACGCGCGGGTCTGGATGATTTCCTGCGACACTTCGGGGGCGTTCATACGTTCAACCACGGCTTTGGCATCCAATCCGAGCCCCTCGGCGAGCCGTTGCAGGGCAACCTCGGTGATTTCACCGTTGAACGCGACCAGCGCGTCATGAGCTTGTTTGTAAGCGTCGTCACCCTCAAGCTGTTTGACCGCGATGGCAAAGCGCGAAGACAACATAGACGCTTCGCCCAAGATCGGGAATTCTTTGATGATCAGGCGGACGTTGCCGTCCGATTTCAGAAGCTTTTCGATTTCGGGAACGGCCTTGCGGCAATAGCCACAGCGATAGTCCATAAATTCAACCAGTGTGATATCGCCGTCCGGGTTCCCGCCGACCCAGGAATACCCGTCCTCAAAGATCTCGGCACTGTTTTGAGACACCATGGTCAGGTCGGCGCGGGCTTCGGCCTCGGCCTCGCGTTGCTCAAGCAGGCCGACGGCCTCCATGATGACCTCGGGGTTGTCCATCAGATAAGCGCGGATTTCGTCACGGAACGCGGCGCGTTCGGAATCGGACAGGTTTGTCAGGTCGGCGGCCGATACCGGGGCTGCCATCAAGGCAAGCGCGGTCAGGGCCGGTGCGGCATAGCGGATCATCGTTTTTTCCTTTTGTCGATTTTCTCGGAAGCGATTAGCACATCTTCGGCCCGTTGCGCAGCAATAGATCCGCGCGGCAATTGGGCGAGGGCGCGTCTTGCGTGGAGTCCGGCATCTTCGAGGTTGCCGAGCAGAGCGTAACGTTCAGCGGTGGACAGAGCGGCCATACCAGTTTGGCCGTCCTGCGCATAGGCAAGGGACAAATCCTGCAACAGCCGCAGATTGCGAAAGTCGCGCAGGCGGGCTTTTTCCAGCGTGGCCAGCCCGGACTTGCGCTGCCCGGCCGCAACTTGCGCGCGGCCCAGACCGGCCAGGATCAGGCTGTCGCGGGGGGCCAGGTCAGCGGCGGTCTGATAGGCAGATACGGCCGAGGACCATTGCCGGTTTTCCATCAGGATCTGACCTTTGAGGTCATAGTAATAGGGGTCGTCCGGGCGCGCCGCCAATGCGGCATTTATGGAACGCAATGCGTTGCCCAGTTGATTGAGCCGGTGATAGGCCACGGCCTCGCGCATGCGGCGAATGTCCAGTTTGGGTTCCTCGTCGGCGCGGGCAAAGGTCCATTTCGGGGATCGTGTATAAGCGGTGAGCTTTCCGCGCAGGCGCGAAAACCAGTATTCGGCATTTGGGTCGAGTGGGATGTTAAACCGGTTGGTCGCGACATAGGCCTTGGCGGCGCGAATGCGGTCGCGGCTGAGTGGGTGCGAGCGGGCATAGGGATCCTGGTTGGAGACGCTCAAAAGCTCTTGCCCGGCGAAGGCCTGATGCAGTTCGACAAGACCCGTCGGGTCTATGCCGGAGTTGCGCAGGTAACTGGCAGCAGATCGGTCGGCGGAGGATTCTTCGGCCCGGGTGTGGGCTAGAAAAGACCGATAGGCCGAGTTGCTGATGCCTGCACCGACAGCAGCGGCTGCTTCTCCGCCACCGGCAGCGGCAGCGGCCAGTGCGAGCAGAGCACCGATCCCGGCCACGGTGCGTGCGCTTTGGAAGTTTTGCATGCGGCGCGACAGGTGGCCATTGGCGATATGCGCGGCCTCATGCGCGATGACGGCCTGCAGCATCCTTGCGTTGGTCACCTTCTGGATCAGCCCGTAGTTCAGGTAGATCGTCTGAGTATCGACGACGAACGCGTTGAAGGCGCTGTCATTGACCACCATGATCCGCACCCGCGTCGGGCTGAGACCGGCGGCGCGCAGGATTGGAAAGGCAAGTTCGGTCAGGCCATATTCGATATCGGCATCGCGGATCAGCGTAACGGCGGCCGAAGGAATGGCCGAGACCAGCCATAGGAACATACCCAGCACAAGCGCCGGGATTGACGCCAGTCGGGATACGCGTTCAAACACCATGCGCGCACCTTGGGAGAAGCACATGCGAAACTCAACCCGATCTCAGGTCGATCCCTTCATTGTGATGGACGTCATGGAAGCCGCCCGAAAGGCCGAGGATTCGGGCCGCCGGATCATCCATATGGAGGTCGGTCAGCCGGGTACCGGCGCACCGAAGGGGGCGGTCGATGCACTTGCCGGGGCATTGCGCGAAGACTCATTAGGGTACACCGTGGCACTGGGGCTGCCTGCGTTGCGCCGTCGAATCGCGCAGTTATACGCAGACTGGTACAGCGTCGATCTGAACCCTGAGCGGGTGGTGGTGACTTCCGGATCTTCGGGAGCATTCATTCTGGCCTTCACTGCATTGTTTGATACCGGAGACCGCGTCGGGATCGGAGCGCCGGGCTATCCCAGCTATCGACAGATTTTGCGATCACTGGATCTGGTGCCGGTTGACCTGCCTGCCGCGCCGGAAAACCGGTTGCAACCGGTACCGGAAGATTTTGCCGGGCTGGATCTGGCCGGGCTGATGGTGGCCTCGCCCGCGAACCCGAGCGGAACGATGTTGGATCGCGCCGCGATGGGGGGGCTGATCAAGGCCGCGCAGGCGCAAGGGGCCAGTTTCATCAGCGACGAGATCTATCATGGGTTGGAGTATGAAGCGAAAGCAGTCAGCGCGCTGGAACTGACCGATGAGTGTTACGTGATCAATTCATTCTCCAAGTACTTCTCGATGACGGGGTGGCGTGTCGGTTGGATGGTGGTGCCCGAGGATCATGTCCGGGTGATCGAACGTCTGGCGCAGAACCTGTTTATCTGTCCGCCGCATGCCAGCCAGGTGGCGGCGTTGGCCGCGATGGAATGCACCAAAGAACTTGAAGCCAACATCGAGATCTACCGCAACAACCGCGCGCTGATGCTTGAGGGTTTGCCAAAGGCCGGGTTCACCAATATCGCGCCGCCTGACGGGGCGTTCTATGTCTATGCGGATGTGTCGGATCTGACCGATGACAGCCGGGCTTTTGCGGCTGAGATATTGGACAAGGCCGGCGTCGCGGTGACACCGGGGCTGGATTTCGATCCGGCACGCGGTCACGGCACTTTGCGGTTTTCCTATGCCCGGTCCACGTCGGATATCAAAGAGGGGTTGGCGCGGCTCGCCGATTTCATGGCGCGCCGTTAGGTCACAAATCGCCCGTTCCCAAGCGGGGACGGGCAGGGTATCCTGCCCGGCAAAAGAGCCCCAACCCCGGCCGGATATCGAGATATGAGCAGAATACTTGCCTTGTGCATCGCCCTTTGGGCTGTCGCCGTGCCGCCTGTTTGGGCGCAGGAGTTCAGCGGTCTTGCGCGGATCGACGCCGACGACAGCAGCGTGACAGATGCTGGCCGGGAAGATGTGCAGATTGATCTGGGTCTGAGCCAGGGTATCCCGTATCGCCTGTTTATGCTGGACGGTCCGCCGCGTCTGGTTCTGGACTTTCAGGAAGTGGACTGGACCGGCCTGCAGGCGGACGATCTGGATCGTTCAGAGCGCGTTTTGCAAGCACAGTTCGGGGCCTATGTGCCCGGCTGGTCGCGGATGGTGCTGGAACTGGTCGCTCCGATGAAGGTTGAAACGGCCGCTCTGGATATCGATGAGGTAACCGGAGGCGCGCATCTGAGCGTGTCGCTGGTACCAGAAACGCCCGAACTGTTTGCGGCCAATGCAGGCGCGCCGTATGATCCGCGCTGGGATTTGCCCGAACCGGCTTTGATAAAGCGCCCGGTCGCGCGCGGTGATGAGGCGCCGCTGGTCGTGGTGCTGGACCCGGGCCATGGTGGCATTGATCCGGGGGCCGAGCAGGGCGAGATTGCTGAAAAAGACATGATGCTGACCTTCGCGCGCGAATTGCGCGAACTGTTGCTGCGGTCAGACGGGTTTGAAGTGGTGCTGACGCGCGACACGGATAATTTCGTGTCGTTAGAGCGGCGTGTGTCGCTGGCCTATCAGGCCGGAGCGGGGGTGTTTATCTCAATCCATGCGGATTCCTTGTCAGAAGGATTGGCCCACGGTGCGACCGTCTATGTGCTGTCGCGTGATGCGTCGGACGTGGCGAGTGCCAAACTGGCTGAACGTCATGACCGCGAGGAGCTGTTGTCGGGGATGGATCTGAGCGGGACCGATGACGAGGTAACCGGTGTTCTGCTGGACCTTGCTCGGCAGGAAACCCAGCCCCGGACCGAAGCACTGGCCAAGGCATTGGTGGGTGGCATGACCAACACCGGTGGCCCAATGAACCGTCGTCCGATGCGGTCTGCGGCGTTTTCGGTGCTCAAGGCCGCGGACATTCCATCGGTGTTGATCGAGATCGGATTTTTGTCGTCTCCGCGTGACTTCAAGAACCTGCAAAACCCCGAATGGAGGGCGGCGATTGCCCAAGGCATACGCAACGGATTGCAGAATTGGCGCGAAGCGGATGCCGCCAAACGCCCGTTGATCCGGCAATAGCCCAACGGACGCTTTGCAGAATCATCAGGATTTGGCATGACGGCCAAAAGCAGACTGACGCGGTGTAATGGCGGGGTTCTGCCACCGTGCGCTTTGACGGTGGCCAGAGCCGCCCCTATATAGTGGTAGCGCGCGAAAAAAGGCAGCATAGTGATCCGGTTCATCTTATCATTCTTCGGGGCGATCTTCACCCTGATCACACTTGGCCTTGCCATGTTCGTCATCACCGTTGGCGGTGTTTTCTGGATGTATGGCCGCGACCTGCCCAGCCACGAATCGCTGGCCCAGTACAAACCGCCGACGATCAGCCGGATCTATAACGGCGAAGGTCAGTTGATTGACGAATTCGCCCGTGAACGCCGGTTGTTCACACCGGCCTCCGAGATTCCAGATATGGTGAAGCAAGCCTTCATCTCAGCGGAAGACAAGAATTTCTACACCCACCAAGGGTACGATCTGCGTGGTATCGCAGCGGCAGCCATTGATGCCGTCAAATCACGCGGGCGGGACGTGCGTGGTGCTTCGACGATTACCCAGCAGGTGATGAAGAACTTCCTGTTGTCTGGCGATCGAAAGGCCGAGCGCAAGATCAAAGAGATCATTCTGGCCGTGCGGCTGGAACAGACGCTCGACAAGGAACAGATCCTTGAGCTTTACATGAACGAGATCTTCCTGGGCCAGAACTCGTACGGGGTAACGGCTGCGGCGCAGACCTATTTCAACAAAACCTTGGGTGAACTTGCTCCGCATGAGGCTGCGTTCCTGGCATCGCTGCCCAAGGCGCCGTCAGATTTCCACCCGGTGCGCCGGAAAGAACGGCTGCTGTCGCGCCGGAATTTTGTTCTGGAGGAAATGCAGGAAAACGGCTTTATCGATCTGGCTACCTATGAGTACGAGGTCGCGTTGCCTTTACGGTCGGTCCAGAACGGCGATTTCGAAAGCTTCCGCACAGCCCTGCCGTCGCGCGACTACTTTACCGACGAAATTCGCCGCCAGCTGAGTTCGTCTGACAAATATACCGGGCTAAACGGTGAGGATGCGTTTTTCACGGGCGGCTATACCGTTCGCGCGACAATCGACCAGCAAATGCAGGTCGAAGCGGCAGCGGCCCTGCAACGCCAGCTTGAAAAATACGACCGTGGCCGTGGCATTTTTCACGGCGTTCGCGCCCAGATTGATCCTGTTTTGCTGGCCACAGAAGAGGGGTGGCGCGCAGCGCTGGCCGATATCCAGTTGCCAAGGGACGTCCGCCTGAATGGCCAGTGGTATCCTGCGGTGGTGCTGGAGGTTGGCAAGAACGACGCGCGGATCGGTATTGAAAGCGTACCCGAGGATACCGACGGGCATTGGATCCCGGCCAAGGATGCTCAATGGGCGCGCAAGCAAAGAAGCGACGGTTCGTTGGCCAAGAAAGCCCGGGTTGCCGGCGATCTGGTCGAAGTGGGCGACGTGGTGCTGGTGCGACGGATGACCCAGGACGACGATGGGTCGTTTATTCGCTGGACCTTGCGGCAGGTGCCGAAGGTGCAGGGCGGGTTTGTTGCGATGGACGTGAACACGGGCCGCGTGATCGCCATGCAGGGCGGGTTCTCGTATCAGGATTCAGTGTTCAACCGGGCGACACAGGCGCAACGGCAGCCGGGCTCAAGCTTCAAACCGTTTGTATACGCCGCTGCCTTGGACAGCGGGTACAGCCCGGCGACCATCGTCGTAGATGCTCCGATTGAAATCGACACGCCGCAAGGCCTGTGGCGGCCCAAGAACTCGTCCAACAAGTTTTATGGCCCGACCCCGCTGCGCACCGGGATCGAACAGTCGCGAAACCTCATGACGATCCGTCTGGCACAAGAGGTCGGGATGAGCGTCGTGGCGGGGTATGCGGAACGGTTCGGGGTTTATGAAAACCTGGGCGCTTATCTTGCGAACTCGCTTGGGTCGCAGGAAACCACGCTTTACCAGATGGTGTCGGCCTATGCGATGTTTGCCAATGGCGGCGAGCGGGTTGAACCGACACTGGTCGACCGGATTCAGGACCGAACCGGGCACACAATCTATCGCCATGACGAACGCGATTGTGTCGATTGTAGTTCGGCGGCGATTTCGCCCGACAGGGCACCGCGCATTGTGTCAAACCGGTCACGAGTGATGGATCCGATCACGGCGTATCAGCTGACGTCGATGATGAAGGGCGTTGTGGATCGGGGCACAGCCAGTGGGGCGATCAACTTGCCGGTACCGACCGCTGGAAAGACCGGAACAACCAATGAAGCCCGCGATGTCTGGTTCATCGGGTTCACCAGCAACATCGTGGCGGGCTGCTATATCGGGTATGACCGTCCGCGTCCGCTGGGCAAAGGGGCTTATGGGTCATCAATGTGCGGTCCGGTGTTCCAGGAATTCATGCAAAAGGCGGTCAAAAAATACGGCGGCGGACCGTTCGCAGTGCCCGAGGGCGGACATTTCATCAAGATCGACCGCTATACCGGCGCGCGCCTTTCGGATGATGCAAGTGGCAAGAACGTTGTGGCCGAATATTTCCGCGACGGATACGAACCCGTCTTTGGTCGCTCTTTTGATGGTGGTTTTGCCATGGGATCGAACCTGCCGTTGTTCGAAGAAGTCGGATCCGGCGGGCGTGAGGTTACAACGTCAAGCGGGGGTACGGCTGTTGTGGGCCCCAAGGCCAACTTCGGCACGGTTAGCTCTGGCGGGCTGTATTGACAGGTATGGGCGGCACCCCGATCATCCCCAAAGCGTTGCAGGGCAATGGGGCGCAGCTAAATCTGTCACCCGGTATCATTTCGGGTGACCACGTGTTTCTGACGGGGATGACGGGCAGCCTAGCTGACGGCAGCGTGCCAGAAGACCCGGCCACCCAGTTCCGCCGCGCGTTTGCAAAGATCGGTGCGGTTTTGGATGAGGCAGGTTTGGATCTTGGCGCGGTGGTCGAAATGACCAGCTATCACGTCGGTCTACACGACCACTTCGACGTTTTTGATGCCGTGCGGCTTGAGGTTCTGAGCCATCCCTATCCGGCCTGGACTGCGGTCGAGGTCGCCGGGTTGCGGCGACCCGGGGCGTTGGTGGAAATTCGTGCGATTGCCCGGTTAGCCTGACCGCTTTTCAAAGCGCCACTGCTTGCCGCGCCGCAACGGCTGGTTTATCACCTGCATTCAACGTTTCTCTAACAGTCAGGAAGCCCCATGCGCGCCGAGACGCAGAACATCGTGGCCGATATCGAAAAGTCGCTCGTGCTGCTGGCACAGCGGATGGATTACGATACAGCGGCGCACCGGCTCGAAGAATTCAACGCGATGGTCGAGGACCCGGACCTTTGGAACGATCCGGCCAAGGCGCAAAAGCTGATGCGCGACCGGCAGATGCTGGTTGATGCGATGGCGACCTATACGGGAATCCAGCAGGATCTGAGCGACAATGTCGAACTGATCGAACTGGGCGAGATGGAAGAAGACGAAGAAGTCATCGCCGATGCCGAAGAGGCGCTGGCCGCGTTGAAAGATGTGGCTGCCAAGAAAGAACTTGAGGCGCTGTTGAACGGCGAAACAGATGCGAATGACGCGTTCCTTGAGATCAAGTCTGGCGCTGGCGGGACCGAAGCGTGCGACTGGGCGTCGATGCTGGCGCGGATGTATGTCCGTTGGGCCGAAAGCCGGGGTTTCGAAGTCGAACTGCAGGAAGAGCAGCCCGGGACCGAAGCGGGGATCAAATCGGCCACCTATCAGATCAAGGGGCACAACGCCTATGGCTGGCTGAAGTCCGAAAGCGGCACGCACCGGCTGGTGCGGATTTCTCCGTTTGGCAAAGGCACGCGTGAAACGTCTTTCGCAGCTGTCGGGGCCTATCCGGTGATCGATGACAATATCGAGATCGACGTGAACCCGGCCGACATCCGTATCGATACCTACCGGTCGTCTGGCGCGGGCGGGCAGCACGTGAACACGACGGATTCGGCTGTTCGGATCACCCACCATCCGACCGGGATTGTGGTGACCAGCTCGGAAAAATCGCAACATCAGAACCGCGACATTGCCATGAAGGCGCTGAAATCGCGGCTGTATCAGCTGGAGCTTGACCGTCGCAACGCCGAGGTCAATGCCCTGCACGAAGCCAAGGGGGATGCGGGTTGGGGCAACCAGATCCGGTCGTATGTCTTGCAGCCGTACCAGATGGTCAAGGATCTGCGCACCAACTTTGAAACCGCCGATACCAAGGGCGTTCTGGACGGGGATCTGGATGGTTTTATGGCGGCGACTTTGGCGATGAACGTGGCGGGCAAAAGCCGCGCCGACGCGCAGGGAGATTGATCTGTACAGGGGCGTTGAGGCGCCTCTGACGGCAAAGCTGATCTCTTTGATTTCAAACATGTCTTTCATCTGTGGGTTTTCTTGAGCAAACGCAGGCCCTAGGCTCTTGCACAAGTGCCTGAGGAAAGACGGTTCATGACTCTTACACACCGATCCGCCACCGACCTGACGCGGCAACTTGCGTCCGGGCAGGTGCGGGCGACGGACCTGATGGAAGCGACGCTGGACCGTATTGATACGGTCAACCCGTCGGTGAATGCCATCGTCGGACAACGTCCACGCGATGTTCTGATGGCCGAGGCGCGGGCGGCCGATGCGCGCGATTCAGTCGGGCCGCTGCATGGCCTTCCTATCGCGATCAAGGATCTGGTCGAGGTCGCGGGCGTGGTGTCGACCCATGGTTCACCCCTATACGCCCAGCATATCCCCGAGAAGGACGACCTGATCGCGGCGCGGTTACGTGCGGCGGGGGCGATCATTATTGGCAAGACCAACGTGCCTGAATTCGGGCTGGGATCGCATACGTTCAACCCGGTCTATGGCGCAACGGGAAATCCCTATGCGCCGACGTTGACCTGTGGCGGGTCGTCGGGTGGAGCGGCGGTGGCATTGGCGACCGGTATGACCGCGCTGGCGGATGGGTCCGACATGATGGGATCGCTGCGCAACCCGGCGGGGTGGAACAATGTCTATGGTTTCCGGCCCAGTTTCGGCGTGGTGCCGACTGATCCCGAAGGCGATACGTTTCTGCATCAACTCGCCACGCTTGGCCCTATGGCGCGCAGCCCCGAGGACATTGCGTTGCTGCTGGATGTGATTGGGGGCCCTGATCCACGTCAGCCGCATAATCTGGATATTGGGGCCGTGTCGCCTTTGGCAGTGTCTGACCCACGCGGGAAGCGGATTGGGTGGCTGGGCGATTGGGGCGGCGCGTTCCCGATGGAAGACGGGGTTCTGGCGACCTGCGAAACGGCTTTGGAAGTGTTCGAGGATCTGGGATGCATCGTCGACTCCGTAGCGCCGCCGTTCCCGGCGGAAAGACTGTGGGATAGCTGGATTACACTGAGGTCCTGGCAAGTCGGGGCAGGCTATGCTGACATGCTGGATCAGCGTGACAAGCTGAAAGACACGGCGATCTGGGAGATTGAGCGCGGGCTGGCGCTAAGCGCTATGGACGTGCATCGCGCCAGCGTGATCCGTTCAGAGTGGTACCGGCGGGCGGCCAGCCTGTTCGACCGGTATGACGCCTTGGTGCTGCCATCGGCACAGGTCTGGCCGTTTTCGCGCGATATTGCCTGGCCAACCGAGATCGCGGGGCGACAGATGGATACCTATCACCGTTGGATGGAAGTCGTGGTGCCAGTCAGCCTGATCGGGTTGCCGTGCCTGAGTGCGCCTGCCGGTTTCGGACAGGCGGGATTGCCGATGGGCATCCAGATGTTCGGACGGCGGGGCAGGGACAGGGCACTGTTGGAAATGGGGGCGGCGTATCATGCCGCGACAGAGTGGCCACAGAAAAGGCCTGCTATGTCATGATGGCAAAAAGGGAGGAGAACGAGGGATATGGATAAAGCACATGGGGTGCCCGAACTTGGCCCCGTCACTGCGGATACGATCCGCGAGGCGTTGCGGTTGGGGTGGCAGGACTTTATGGCGGCGCCGATTTACGGACTGGTCTTCGCCGGGTTTTATGTGCTGGCCGGTTGGGCAATGACATGGCTGACACTGAGCACCGGTACGACCTTTTGGCTGGTTCTGGCGGCCATCGGCTTTCCGTTGATCGGGCCGTTTGCGGCAACCGGGCTTTATGAGGTGTCACACCGGCTGGATATTGGTGAGCCCCTGAAGTTTGGTGAAATCGTTGGCGTGGTCTGGTATCAGGGGCGTCGGCAGTTGCCGTCTCTTTGCGCCATCATCATCGTTGTCTTTCTGTTCTGGTTCTTTATCGGACATATGATCTTTGCCCTGTTTCTGGGGCTGGCAACGATGACAAACATCTCAAGCTCGTTCGACGTGTTCCTGTCTCTGAACGGGGTTATCATGTTGCTGTTCGGCTCCGCGCTTGGCGCAGCGTTTGCCTTGTTGCTGTACATGATCACCGTGCTGGCGATGCCTTTGTTGCTGGATCGTGAGCTGGATTTCGTGACCGCGATGATCACCAGCTTTCAGTATGTCTTGCAGCACCCGCTGCCGATGCTGGGCTGGGCGATTTTCATTGCAGTTGCGACGTTTGCCGCAATGGTGCCGTTCTTTCTGGGGCTGCTCGTGGTTCTGCCGCTGTTGGGGCATGCCAGTTGGCATGTGTATCGGCTGATCAAATCTGAAGGGGCCGCTCCCGGTGCGGAAGCGCAGCCGGGCTGACGCTCAGGCTTCGCGCCCGTTTGCCACCAGCCAATTCCGCAGATCCTGCAGGCGCGCATCGTTTGTGTCGAGGGCGAAGACATAGGCTTGGGTCATGAAAAACCCGGCGGCGTTCTGGTCTTTGGCCTGGTTCGCCGCCTGCATGTACAGTGTGACGAGCGCCGCAGTATCCCCGCGGTCGTGCGCTTCAAGCAGGCGGCTGTTCAGGTCGCTCATTCAGCGGCCTTGGCCATCGCGCGATGGGTTTCGACCTGGCCCGCGACCCAGTCGTGAAACAGGTGAGTCGGGCCGTCCATGACCGGAGAGAACCGCCCGCCATCAAACCCGGGGGCCGCCCGCCCGCGCTGCATGCCTTCGACGACAAACACGTCTTCTTCGAACACGTCACGCCATTGCGTCGTGTTGCGGGCGCGCAGTTCTGCATCGGTATCGGAGGTTGGGTACAGCAGATGGACCTTTTCGACAGTTTTCCCGGGGCCTTCCGGGGTCAGCAGAATTGCAAAAGCGTGATCGCGGTGCACGCCGAGCAAAACGTTGGGGTAGAGCGCGATGTATTCCGCAGCGGTGTCCCACTTATCGCTGAGTCCTTCGAAGTCCGGAAATGTTGCGTCGTCATCGCCTTTAAGCTGGCGGTACACGTGGGTGCCCTGCCCAGAATAGGCCCCGGGTTTTTCAATGTGATAGTGATCTTCCAACCGGGAATAGCTGTTCAATCCGGGGTGGACCCACGGCAGGTGATAGCTTTCACAATAGTTTTCGACCGCGAGCTTCCAGTTGCAATCGACGCTCAGATGGAACGCGCTGTCGGCGCCACCGTGATACAGTGGTTTTTCAAACTCTTTCCAGCGACCCAATAGATCGGCGTGCGCCTCTTCAAACGGGGCAGCGTCACCCGAGATGTTGATCCAGACGACCCCGAACCAGATATGGCTGCGCACTTCGATCAGTCCCAAAAGGCTGCGATCGATGCCGTCATGGGTGTTCTGCCCGGGTCCGCCCACATGCGGCGTGCTGACAAGACGGCCATCGGTGCCATAACACCAGCTGTGATAGGGGCAGCGAATGGCCCCTTCGATCTTGCGGGGTTCTTCGACCAGAATCATACCGCGATGGCGACATATGTTTTGAAACACCCGCACCTGACCTTCTCGGTCGCGCACCAGAAGCAGGGGCATGCCAGCAAAGCTGAGCGGAACCGCATCGCCGGGTTCAGCCACATCCGCCGAGACGGCCAGCCCGGCCCAGTTGCGCGCCAGAAGGGCCTGCGCCTCTTCCTCGTATATCGATGGATCGGTGTAGTGGGCATTGGGCAGACCATTGGCCTGATCAATCGGGCGGCGGACAAAAGACAGATCGGTGTCGGGGATTGGCATCGTGGTTCTCCTTGGATCTGCGCTGATCCTGAAGGAGCATTCGCCGCCCTGTCTTATCTCATGGCGACACCAGTTTTCTCAAGGCGACATCCAAGGCCCGGGATTAGCGGAAGGGGTCGTCGATTTGAAGCAGACGCCGTGGAAAGGGCATCAGGTCGTCTTCGGTTTGGAAACCGGCACCGCGTGCTGCGGAAAACACCTTGCTCCGGTCATTGCCGAGATGCTCATAGACCATGCGGGTGGCGCGTGTACCGCTCGGGCTTTCGCGGACTGTCCGGGTGACATAACCGACCCAGAAATTGTTTTCGAACGAGGCGACGCGCGACAGGTAGTTGAAAGAACAGGTCATCGCCTTTCGGCGTGAGATCAGCATGGCAATGCCGTCTTCCTGCTGGGTCACATACCCTCGGAATTCGCGCGATGTCGGATCGACCGGCAGGTTTTGCTGGCGCATGGCATCTTTTGCTTCGAACCCGCGGACATAGGTCTGCCCAGACTTGCGAAACACAAAGACCAGCCCCGAGACGAACTGAGTGTCATTGATGAAACTGCGGCGGGTGAAACGGTAGAAGCCGCTTGGAAACATTTGATCGGAGACATTTTTGACGCCGACGCCAAGAAAATCGCCCAGAAACGGTCCGTTCAGAACCTGACCGCCATGCGACAGTACTTCTACCGGGTCCAGAAGGATTCTGGCATCGACCTTGAAGAAGGTACAGATACGTTCAAGTACATCGGGCCGGGGAAAGCTTTCGCCCGAAAGGTAGCGGTTGAATTGTGTCCGGTTGATGCCAAGTTGCCGCGATAACTCCGAGACCGAGGGGTATTTTCTGGACAGGGTGCGCAGATTTGTTCCGAACATGTTGCGCAGTTCAGCGGGTGATCGGTTGGTTTTGGACATTTTGGAGCCACGCATGTCTGTTCTTTGTATATTATTGGACCAACTTGGGTGAACCTCGAAGGCCGGATGTCAGTCTTTTGTATTCACTGCTGCTGCTATGTAGCGTCAACAGTGACGCCAAATGAGATCAGAACCCTATCGATTCGGACACAAAAAGCAAGAGTGCGACGCCTAATTAACCATGTCTGAATGACGTGAATTGGCTCACAGTTTTAAGGAACTGGGAATACGGGACGGGATGATGTTTGGCGTAGTACTTTGGAGCGACCCACAAGAGCAAAAAGCCGTAATCTGGTGTGAAGACCATGGTGATCTTGCGTTTTACCGTCAGCCTGATGATGGAGAGCAGGTTACCCTGGACGCCGGCGACTGGGTCCAGTTCGAGATGACCATGGACCGGCAGATGCGCCATGTGCACAATCCGCGCCTTGTTGCTGAAGGCCTGTTTCCGGAAATCGCGAATGCCCTGCCGCAATCGGGACACGGACAAAATCTTCCTGACGCGATCAGACCGCAAACCCGGCAATCTGCCGAAATCGTTCCGTTCCGGCGGCCCGGGCAGGCGTCGCACCATATAACAAACGGTGCGACGGCGCATCAGGCCTAACGATCAGTCGCCGCGCAACAGGGCGGCGACGCCGGTTCTGGCGATCTCGGCCAGACCCAAAGGACGCATGAGATCGGCGAATGCGTCGATCTTTTCGGGCGCCCCGGTGATTTCAAACACAAAGCTGTTCAGCGTGCTGTCGACGACATTGGCCCGGAAGATATCCGCAAGACGCAGTGCCTCGACGCGTTTGTCGCCCTGACCCACAATTTTCATGATCGCCAGTTCGCGTTCGACCGACGGCCCTTCGACCGTCAGATCGTGAACTTCGTGAACGACGACGATTCGGCCCAGCTGAGCTTTGATCTGTTCGATCACCTGAGGCGTGCCCTTGGTGACGATTGTGATTCGGCTGAGGTGGCCAGTGTGATCGACTTCGGCGACCGTCAGGCTTTCGATGTTATAGCCGCGTCCGGCAAACAGGCCGATGACGCGGGCCAGAACGCCGGGTTCGTTTTCGACCAGAACAGCCAATGTATGGCGTTCGGACACGTCCGAGAAGGTGGGCCGCAGATTATAGGCCGAGTGCTTGGACGTGCCTTTCTTGATGTGTAGGGCAGACATGTTTGTCACTTTCCTCTGAATTTCAGGACCAACAGTTTCGTTGAAACTGTTGAGGTCACACCAGGACCGAGCCTTTGGAATCGATTACACCTTGGGTATCGGCTTCGCCCAGAAGCATTTCGTTATGGGCTTTGCCGGACGGGATCATCGGGAAGCAGTTTTCATGCTTTTCGACAAGACAGTCGAACAGAACCGGCCCGTCATAGTTGATCATTTCCATGATCGCATCGTCCAGATCAGCCGGGTTGTCGCAATATATCCCCTTAGCCCCAAAAGCTTCGGCCAGCTTGACGAAATCAGGCAACGCTTCGGACCAGCTTTGCGAATAGCGTTCACCATGCAGCAACTCCTGCCACTGGCGGACCATGCCAAGGCGTTCGTTGTTCAGGATGAACTGCTTGACGGGCAGGCGGAATTGCACGGCGGTGCCGAGTTCCTGCATGTTCATCAGCCAGGAGGCTTCGCCAGCCACGTTGATCACAAGGCTGTCGGGATGCGCCAGCTGAACGCCGATTGATGCCGGGAAGCCATAGCCCATAGTCCCAAGGCCGCCCGAGGTCATCCAGCGGTTGGGGTCTTCAAAGTTCAGGAACTGGGCGGCCCACATCTGATGTTGGCCAACTTCGGTACAGATGTATCGGTCGTGCTTTTTGGTCAGTTCTTCAAGGCGTTGCAGCGCATATTGCGGCTTGATGGTCGTCTCGCTGTTGGCATAAGCCAGACAATTCACCTTGCGCCAGTCGTCGACCTGACGGCGCCAGCTTGCAACAGCTTCGGTTTCAGTCTTGCGACCGCGTGACTTCCAGACCTTAAGGATGTCTTCCAGAACATGGCCCACATCGCCGACAATCGGAATGTCAGCCTTGATCACCTTGTTGATCGAGCTGGGATCAATGTCGATGTGCGCTTTGATCGAGTTCGGGCTGAATGCATCGATGCGTCCCGTGATGCGGTCATCGAACCGTGCGCCGATGCAGATCATAAGATCACAATCATGCATGGCCAGATTGGCCTCATACAGACCGTGCATTCCCAGCATACCAAGCCAGTGTTTGCCCGATGCCGGATAGGCACCAAGCCCCATAAGGGTCGAGGTGATCGGGAACCCGGTGGCCTCCACCAGCTCGCGCAACAGCTGGCTGGCTGCAGGGCCGGAATTGATCACGCCGCCGCCGGTATAGAAAACCGGTTTCTTGGCATTTTCGATGGCCGCGACCAGCTCGGTAATCTCCTCCATATCGCCTTTGACCATGGGTTGGTAATGCGACGTCGACGGTTTTGGCGGCGTATAGGTGCCATTGGCGAATTGCACGTCCTTGGGGATGTCGACCAGAACAGGGCCCGGGCGGCCCGCTGTCGCGACATGAAACGCTTCGTGGATCGTATCGGCCAGCGCGTCGGTTTCTTTCACCAGCCAGTTGTGCTTGGTGCAGGGCCGGGTGATGCCAACTGTGTCGGCTTCCTGAAATGCGTCAGAGCCGATCATGAAGGTCGGCACCTGTCCGGTCAGAACCACGATCGGGATCGAATCCATCAGTGCGTCGGTCAATCCGGTTACGGCATTCGTGGCACCGGGGCCCGAAGTCACAAGGCACACACCGGGCTTGCCGGTTGACCGCGCATAACCTTCGGCGGCATGAACCGCGCCCTGTTCGTGACGGACCAGGATGTGACGAATGTCGTTTTGCAGGAAAATCTCATCATAAATCGGCAGGACAGCGCCGCCGGGATAGCCGAATACCGTGTCCACACCCTGATCCTTCAGGGCCTGAACCACCATTTTTGCTCCGGTCATTTCACGTGTCATCTGCATTGCTCCATCCGCGACATCGCTGTTCGTTTCAGCATAAAAAAAGCCCCCGAAACTTCGGAGGCGCATGGGTCGAAATATGGTTTACCGTTACCGGCCCATGCGCGTGGTTCCTACGATTACGACTAGTGTGATCATGGTCACCTGCTCCTTAATGCTTGGCGGGGACATTATGGCTGGTGGCAAGGGTCGTCAACTGCGAATTGGCATAAATTTCTGTCTCTGAGTGGCGAAATTTGGAAATTATGTTGCGTCAAACGCGGGGTGTGACGAAATATCCGGGAAATCCAGGTCGATTCGCAGCGGGTTTTGGGGGAGTCGCGGGGTCAGAAACGTTGCCCGACATAGATATAGAGAAGGCCGTCGCCCAGATCATTGCGTGCATAGTCGACCGAAAAGTCGACCGGAAATTTCTTTGAGACGCGATAGCGCAGGCCCAGGCCGCCGGCGCTATGTGCGCCACCGGTTGTCAGCTGATCGACTGTCGGACCCACAAAACCTGTTCCGGCAAAGGCGACGACTCCGAAGCGATCAGTCAAACGTTGGCGGAATTCTAGTTGGAGCGAAACTGATCGCGTGTCGAGAAACTGGGTCATGTTGAAGCCGCGAAAGCTGTCCGTACTGCCCAGCGAGCATTTTTCGAAGAACGGTGTGCTGTTGGCTGTGGCGCAGAGGGCGGTGCGGGCGGCGAGCACGCTGTTGGGACCAAAGGACCGGTAGTAGTCGAACAGAACGCTTGAGGTGTAATAGTCGCGGGATCCGCCAAGGACCGTGCCCTGATTGGCTTCGAATCCGAGATGGAAGCCCGATGTTGGATAATCGCTGTTATCGCGTGTGTCCCAGTTGGCGATAAAGCCCAGCTTCAGCAGTTCAAGGCCGAGGTCGGGTTGCAGGGCAGGGGGCAAGGGGGGGAGGTTGGCGAATTCGGGTTTAACGCTGGTATTGAGATACTGGACCTGCCCTCCGAACGACAGGTCAGAGCTTACCCCATAGGCAAGGCTGATCCGTCCCAGTACACCATCCTGTCGGATCGGAATTTTCGAGGTGGTTCCCGGTAAAAACAGATCATAGTGAATGTCGGCTTCGCCAATGAAGCTGTTGAGCAGCCAACGATTGTCATCCAGAGCAAGGTTGAACATTAACCCATAGGCCTGGCTTCCATTGTCGGATCGCAATCCGCCAACCCCGATCATCGAGGTGTTGGCCTCGGGCGTGGTTTTGAACAGGTATGCGCCACCCAGGGCCAAGCCGGACCCGATCATTGGGCTGGAAAACGGGATCGGGGCCAATACGAAAGACCCTCTGCGGAAGCCGATGACGCTGTCTTCGTTCACGCGGCGCAGGTCTTCGACTTGATCTTCGATATTCGTGTGGGCTTGTGAGTGACCGGGGGCCGGACACAGGGTCAGGCCAATCATTGTGGTCAGCAGATACGCCAAACTGCGCAAGTTTTCCCCGGCCCGCACGATGGCGCGGGCCGGGGGGAAGAGGTTTGCAAGCGTTGGCGTCACGGTGTCGCTCAATCTGGTCCGGAGGACAGGCGTCAGCTTTCCTGGTTTTTCTGGATCTCGGCTTGCACCGCACCTGCCGCTGCTGCGGCGAGGGCCGCTTTTTCCGCATCGTTCGGGTGTTCGTCATCCATGTCCGGCATTGCGACGCGCACCTCACGGCGGGCAAAATCGATTCCGGCTGCATTGAACTCAGATTTCACACGGTTGTAGATCTCTTTGCGGATCGTGAACTGGGTGCCGGGTTTTGCCATGAACTTGCCGCGGATCACCATGCCCACATCGTCGAAATCGAAAACACCTTGGCTTTTGAACGGTTCAAGAAAGTCATCCTTGTACAACGGATCCGACTGCATCTCGGCACCGATCTTTTTGAAGATCTTCTTGATCTTGTTCGGGTCAGTATCGAAGGGCACGGTGAATTTCAGCTTCATGATCACCCAGTCGCGGCTGTAATTGGTGAGTTTCGGAATCTCGCCATAGGGAATTGTGTGGACCGGGCCGCGATGGTGACGCAGTTGCATCGAGCGGATCGAGATTTTTTCGACCGAGCCAGCGGTGCCGCCGTCCACTTCGACATATTCGCCCACTCGGAACGCATCATCGACCAGAAAGAAGATGCCTGACACAACGTCAGTCACCAGCTTCTGCGCACCGAAACCAATCGCCAGACCAAGAATACCGGCGCCCGCCAGAAGCGGAGTGATATCAACCCCCAGTGAACCAATCGCCAGAAGGCCGAAGATGACCACGACTGCGGTCTGAGCTGTGATCCGGAGCAATGGCAGGACGGTGGCAAGGCGCGACCCTCCGGCACCGCCACCTTCGCCCGCAGCTTGATCATCGGACTGCGTGATCGAGGTCTGTTCCCGGGCCAGACGGCGGTTCATGTAAAGGCCGATCACCTCGTACACGATAAAGCCGATTGCCGCGAGCCAGATGAACTCGATTACATTGCTGGCAAAGCGATCACCGACACCAGCGGCCGCCAGATTGCGCAGGTCGAAGTTCCAGGCATTGGCGATCAGGATGACGACGATACCAATGGCAAACACGCGCCCGATATTGATATAGCTGCGCTTGGTCGATCTGTAGGCAGCCTCGGCGACAAGGCCTTCTCCGATGATAGGAGGCTGCAAGTGACGCACCAGACCCCGGATCAGAGTGTCGATGGCCGGGGCCATCAGCAGCCAGAACATGGTGGTGAAGTGGGCACCTGCCCCCAACAGTCTCAACACCTGCGGATCGCGGACTGCCGAGATGATTTCGACGATGAACCACACCACGACCGCCACGCCGACGGCGAAATAGGGATACCCGCGGGCGATCCATTCATCAAAGTCTGTCCGATCCGGATCAGTGCCACGCATCATGTCGCTCAGTCCTTCGCGGGCGGTCCAGGCGATGATGGCGATATAGATATGGATAGACGTGTTCAGCCAGAACCCGATGCGACTTTCGCTCATCGACACACCACTGAGTGCGTTGAACTTCACAATGAAAAGGGTGAAGCCAATCAACAGAAACAGGCCGATCAGGTTGCGATAGAGATACTTGGCCCATTTATCGTTGACATTGACCAGACGCAGGTCTTCGCGGTTCGGGGCAAGCACGAAACGGGACAGGGCGGCGCCAAGACGCGGAACCCAGATCAGGTAGAAAACGAACGGGCCAGCATAAGCCAGTTGATCGACATCAAGCAGACGGCGCCCGATCGTGATCAAGACAATATAGAAGACCACCAACCCAAGGAGTTCGCGGCAGAAGCGCCAGAACAGAAAACGAGCAGCGCCCCACAGGTCGTCATGCCCGCCGGTCGGTTCTTTTTGCCATTGGCGGGTAAGATAGGTTGCGCCTCGTTCTGCGGCAAACCCAAGTGCCAAAGCAAGGAAGGTAAAGCCGAACAGTGACAACAGGCCCGGCCCGCCGAACTGTGATGCAAAATTGGAGATGGCTTTGGCTTCGCTTACAAAGACCATCGGTAGTTTTTTGAAAGCATCCACCCAGGAGGCAACCAACTTCGTTCCGATGGTCTGCAGTTTTACGAACCCGCTGGGTTCTGCCGCAGCCGCTTGGGCCTGTTGTTGGGCAACAGCGTCCAGCCGATCCAGCAACAACGTGCGCACCTGATCATCCGACATCTGAGCGACCATGGCGTTGATGGCGTCAGGTGTCAGTGGATCCGGAAGCTCTGGCATCGTTTCGGAGGTTCCAGATGAGGTGGAAATCGGAACTTGCGCCATTGCGGGCGCGCTCAGCAGGGCAGTGCAAAGTCCAAACACCGCCAGAAGTCTTACTAATAGGGCCATCATTATTCTGTCCGTCATCCCATATTTTTTGCAAATTTGGGCTCAAGTTATCATCGAATGACGGTTTTGCACTGCCAAATTGAGGGTATTGCCTTGGTAAATTGAGTACGAAAGGTACCCCAAAGCGTACAGTCTGTACTCAAAAGCACTTCGTGAGCCGTGTTGTCGGAGTGCGCAGGCAAAAAAAAAGGCCGAGCCTAAGCTCGGCCGTAGTCCAACAGGGAGGTATGAAGATGATGCACTGCTAAGCGCCATCGCCTTCAATTGATCATTTAGGCGTCACTTTGTGTTCGATCAAGAACCGAAATGTCGCATCTGCAGCATTCCCGTTATGCGCTTTTTGCATAGCTTAGATTTTTCCAAGTTCTCTCAGGTGCTTGCGATGTGCAATAATCTCATCCTGTACGAAATCACGGAACGCAAAAATCCTTTGCGAGTGTCGCAATTCTTCCGGATAGGCAAGAAACACTGGGACCTCGGCCGACTCGGTTTCGGGAAGCACATGGACCAGATGGGGGAAATCTTCGGTGATGTAATCGGGCAGAACCCCGATTCCAAGGTTGTTCAGGACGCCTTGAAGGACCCCAAAATAGTTGTTGATGGTCAGAAGCGACTGCGGATTGTGGGCCATCAGATGCTGCACAAGCATAGCACCGGCCCCGACTTGCGCCGAACTGGGGCTTTGGCAGATCAGACGATGGTCCGAGATATCCGCGATTTCCTGCGGCGTGCCGAGGCGGTCAAGGTATTCTCGTGATGCATATAGTTGCATCTGAACCGTCATCAGACGCTTGCGGATCAGGTCGGCCTGGCTTGGTTCTTTCATGCGGATGGCGATGTCCGCTTCACGCATGGGAAGGTCCAGCACGCGCTCTTCCAGCATCAGGTCGATGTTCAGGTTGGGGTATTTTTCATAAAGTTTGGGAAGGCGCGGCGCCAGCCAAAGAGTGCCGAAGCCGAACGTCGTGGTAACCTTCAGCTCACCAAACACCTCTTCTTCGCTATCACGGATCCGGGCCGAGGCCGCGTCGAGCCTTTTTGACATGGACGACGTAGCATCGAACAGCAATTCGCCCTGTTCGGTCAGGATCAGGCCGCGGGCGTGGCGGTGAAACAGCGTGCTGTTCAGCGATTCCTCAAGCGCGCGGATCTGGCGACTGACCGCGGACTGCGACAGATTCAGCCGGTCTCCCGCATGGGTAAGGCTGCCTGCATCCGCGACCGCGTGGAAAATTCTGAGTTTGTCCCAATCCATGGCTGGTCTCTTGTTTTAGATGTGCCGTCACTAAGGCAAAAACCCAGCGCTTTGGAGGATGTTTTAGCCTTTCCTTGCGGAAAGCGCAAAAAACAGGTATACAGGTCAATATATCTGACCTATATTTGCTTTAGGTAATGCACACTAGTCAAACGTTGGGAGGCGTTCGATGAGTCAGCAAAAGATTTCTCTGAATGACCGTTTAGATCTGTCCAAAAGCCCGGTTCTGTTAAATGGCACGCAGGCGCTTGTGCGTCTGATGTTGATGCAAAAAGAGCGGGACAAGCAGGCCGGGCACAATACAGCCGGTCTTGTGACGGGATATCGCGGATCGCCGTTGGGTGCTGTCGACATGCAGATGAACCGCGCTGCCAAACAACTGGCCGAAAGCGATGTCGTGTTTCAGTACGGGCTGAACGAAGACCTCGCAGCGACGGCCTTGTGGGGCGCGCAACAGGCCGAGCTGCGCGGCGAAGGCAAATACGACGGCGTCTTTGGGTTGTGGTACGGCAAGGGGCCGGGGGTTGATCGGTCGGGCGACGCGATTCGCCATGCCAATATGGCAGGCACCAGCGCGCTGGGTGGCGTGGTTATGGCGATGGGGGATGATCATACCGGCGAAAGCTCGACCGTTTTGCATCAGTCGGAATGGGCGCTGATGGACGCCTATATGCCGATTGTCAGCCCGGCGGGTGTGCAGGAAATTCTGGACTACGGTGTGTATGCATTTGCTTTGTCGCGGTTTTCCGGGCTTTGGGTCGGGCTGAAGACGATGAAGGACACGATCGAGGTGACCTCGGTCGTCGATGGCGATCCCAATCGGATGACTTTGGTCGCTCCGCAGTTTGACATGCCGCAGGGTGGGCTGAACATTCGACTGGTCGATGACCGGGTCGAACAGGAAGCACGTCTTATCGATCACAAACGCTTTGCCGCCGAAGCGTTTTCGCATGCCAACAAGATGGACAGTCGGGTGTGGGGCAAGCCGGGGGCCAAGATCGGTCTTGTGGCTGCGGGCAAGAACTGGCTGGACATGGAGCACGCACTGCGCCTGCTGAACATTGATGAATCCGAGGCCGAGCGGCTGGGGATCAGCACCTACAAAGTCGGGCAGACCTTTCCGCTGGACATGAAGGGTTTCAACGACTGGGCCGAAGGGCTGGACCTGATCGTTGTGGTTGAAGAAAAGCGCAAGCTGATCGAAGTGCAGATCAAGGAAGCCATCTTTGACGACCGGCGGGGCCGCCGGGTTTATGGCTGGTACAAAGGCGGTGCTGGCACCGTTCATCAGGAAGAATTGTTCCCGACGCGCTGGGCGCTGGATCCGATCATGATTGCCGAAAAATTGGGCAATATCCTGATCGAAGAAGGTCGCGAAACCGATGGTATTCGGGCGGGGCTGTCTGCTTTGAACGACGCGCGGCGCAATGACAATGCCGAAGAAATTGCATCCCGCCTGCCGTACTTCTGCTCGGGCTGTCCGCACAACACGGGCACTAAGGTGCCCGATGGCAGCCGCGCCTATGCCGGGATCGGGTGCCACTTCATGGCGCAATGGATGGACCGGGACACGCTTGGGTATACCCATATGGGCGGAGAAGGGGCCAACTGGATTGGCGAAGCTCCGTTTTCGAACACGCCGCATGTGTTCCAGAACCTCGGAGACGGCACCTATAACCATTCGGGCGTTCAGGCGATCCGGGCGGCTTTGGCGGCTGGCACCAATATGACCTACAAGATTTTGTTCAACGATGCGGTTGCCATGACCGGCGGACAGGGCAATGAAGGTGGACTGTCGGCGGATCGCATCGCGCGCGAGCTGGACGCAATGGGGGTCGAAAACCTGGCCGTTGTGTATGACGAGAAGGAAGAGATTTCGCGAGACGGGTTCCCCAAGGGTATTCGATGGGCTGAGCGCGCCGATCTGGATCTTGTTCAGAAAGAATTGCGCGAGGTTCCGGGAGTTTCCGCGATCATCTACATCCAGACCTGTGCTGCTGAAAAACGCCGCCGCCGTAAGCGCGGGACGTTCCCGGATCCGGACAAGCGGGTGTTCATCAACTCGGACATTTGTGAAGGCTGCGGTGATTGCGGAGCGCAGTCGAACTGTGTGTCGATTGTGCCGAAGGAAACGGAGCTGGGCCGCAAGCGGGCCATTGATCAGTCGTCGTGCAACAAGGACTTTTCATGCGTCAAAGGGTTCTGCCCGTCTTTTGTGACTGTCGAAGGAGCCAAGATACGCAAGGAAGCGACGGCTGAGCTGGATCTGCCGGATTTGCCCACACCGGATTTGCCGACGATTGACGGCACATGGAATGTGGTTGTCACAGGGGTCGGTGGTACAGGCGTCGTGACCATCGGTGCGGTGATGGCGCAGGCCGCTCAGATCGACGGAAAAGGCGCGGGCATGATGGAGATGGCGGGGCTGGCCCAAAAGGGCGGCGCGGTGCATATCCATTGTCGCCTTGCAGACTCGCCCGAAGATATCAGCGCGATCCGCGTGGCAACAGGCGAATGCGATGCGTTGATTGGCGGCGATCTGGTGGTGAGCGCAGGGGCCAAAACTCTGGGACTGACGCGGTCGGGAAAGACTGGTGGAGTGGTCAACAGCCACGAGATCATCACCGGCGATTTCACGCGCGATACTGAATTCACGATTCCGACGGACCGTCTGTCACTGGCGCTTGAGGCGCGGCTGAAAGAAGGGCTGTCCCTGTTTGATGCATCAGAACTGGCGCGCGTGACACTGGGCGATTCGATCTTTTCCAACATGATGGTGTTTGGCGGGGCTTGGCAGCGCGGTTTGCTGCCGCTGAGCTATGACGCGATCAAGCAGGCTATCGAGTTGAACGGAGCTGCGGTCGAACGCAATTTGCGTGCCTTCGAAATCGGACGTTGGGCTGTTCTATATCCGGAAGATGCAGCGCGCCTGCTAAAGCCCAAAGTCGTGTCCTTGCCTAAAACCCTGGACGACCGGATTTCCTTCCGTGCCGATCAGTTGACTGCGTATCAGGGGCGTCGCTTGGCCAAGCGATATCGTAAGATGGTCGACGTGATCGAAGACACTGCCATGAAAGAAGCCGTGGCCGAAGGATACCATAAGTTATTGTCCTATAAGGACGAATATGAGGTCGCGCGACTGTTGCTGACCAGCCGTGAAAAGGTGGCGGCTGAATTCGATGGTGAGTTCAGGATGACCTATCACCTGGCTCCGCCAATCCTTGGCGGCAAAGGCTCGGACGGGCGTCCGAAAAAGCGGGAATTTGGAGAGTGGATGACCACACCTCTGAAACTGTTGAAAACCATGAAAGGGCTGCGTGGCACGCCGCTGGACATATTCGGGTATTCGGAAGAACGCAAAATGGAGCGTGCTCTGATCAAGCAATATGAACAGGACATGAAAACTGTTCTGAGCGAGGTCACCGATCAAACCCGCGACGCTGCCCTCGCGCTGGCGCGACTACCGTTGGAAATCCGGGGGTTTGGACCAGTGAAAGCGGCCAATGAAGCCAAGGCGGCAAAGCGCCGGGAAGAACTTTTGGCCGCACTGCGGGACAAGGGGGCGTCACTGTCACAGGCCGCCGAGTAGACCTTTCACGGGATTGTCACACGGGCTATGCAAGCTCTGAAATTGTCCCTATCTAGCGGGTGATTGAACCTTTGGAGTGTCAGATGCCGTCGCGCAGCCACATTGCCCGCGATATTTCGTATGCCTACTCGGCCAGCAGCAAAAGCGGTCGGGCGCTGATCCGTCTTATGGAAAACACCACGGGGCGTTTGCGTCTGATCAAACGCGCGGACGGTTACGAGAAAGAAGTGGCTGCGGGTCGCGATTTCTGGTCGGTGATGGTGGATCGGTATGGGCTGACGCTGGATGTGATCGCCGGATCGCTAGACAATATCCCAAAAGATGGGCCTCTGATCCTGATCGCAAACCATCCTTATGGCATTCTGGACGGTCTGATGATGGGACACATCCTGTCGACGATACGTGGCGATTTCCGCATTCTGGCCAATCAGGTATTCCGCAAGGCAGAAGATCTGAACCGGATCATTCTGCCGATTTCGTTCGATGAAACCAAAGCGGCGGTGCGCCAGAACGTTGAGACCCGTAAACAAGCGTTAACCTATCTGGATAACGGCGGAGCGATCGGGATCTTTCCGGGCGGAACGGTCAGCACCTCGGCCAAGATGTTCTCACACCCGATGGACCCGGGGTGGCGTGGATTTACGGCCCGTATGGTTGGCAAATCGAATGCCACGGTGGTGCCCTTGTTCTTTGACGGGCACACGTCGCGTCTGTTCCAGATCGCAAGTCATCTGCATTGCACCTTGCGGATGGGGCTGTTGATCAAAGAATTCAAGAAACGTGTCGATACCCCTGTACGTGCTGTGGTCGGCGACCCGATCGGGCGCGACATTCTGGACCCGATGGCCAAAGACTCCAAAGCGATGATGGATTTCCTGCGCAAAGCCACGTATGAGCTGTCTCCGACGCCGTTGAAGTCTTATGACTACGGTTTTGAGTTCGAGGAAAAGCATCGCGCCTGACAAATCATGGCAGTTGGTATTTTTGATTCTGGCCTGGGCGGTCTGACCGTTCTTGATGCCGCGCGCGAGCGCCTTCCGGATGTCGAGTTTCTCTATTACGCCGATAGTGCCCATGCGCCTTATGGGGTGCGGGATGCCGACGATATTTATGCTCTGACCAAGGCGGCCGTTGAAGCCCTGTGGGACCGGGGCTGTAACCTTGTCATTTTGGCCTGCAACACAGCCAGCGCTGCAGCGTTGAGGCGGATCCAGGAAGCTGGCGTTCCGCCGGGCAAGCGGGTGCTGGGCGTGTTCGTCCCATTGATCGAAGCCATGACCGAGCGGCAATGGGGCGACAATTCTCCTCCGCGAGAAGTCGAAGTGAAACATGTTGCGCTGTTTGCCACGCCAGCAACGGTGGCCAGCCGGGCGTTTCAGCGCGAACTTGCGTTTCGCGCCATCGGTGTGGACGTCGAAGCGCAAGCGTGTGGCGGCGTGGTGGATGCCATCGAAGATGGCGATATGATCCTGGCCGAGGCGATGGTGCGGTCACATGTGGATGCGCTGCGGCGCAAGATGCCAGAGCCCGAGGCCGCGATTTTAGGATGCACGCATTACCCGTTGATGGAAAAACAGTTTCAGGACGCGCTGGGCGCGGACGTGAAAGTGTACAGTCAGGGCAGTCTTGTAGCCGCGAGCCTAGCCGACTATCTGACCCGACATCCTGACATGTTGGGTGAGGGTGACGGTGGTTTCCTAACCACGGGCGACCCGCGCCGGGTCAGCGACCGGGCAACACAGTTTCTCCGACGAGAAATCTGTTTCACTGCGGCCTGACAGGGCCAGTGGATCCTCAGGTGCCGCTTGACCAAGGTCAAAGCCGCGCGCCGGGATCCTGTATATTGACCTTCTGAAGATGAAAGTACGTTGAGATGACTCACAAAGTCGCAATCTTGGGAGCAAGCGGATACACGGGCGCCGAACTGGTCCGGTTGATCGCCCAGCATCCGAATATCGAAATCAAGGCCTTGTCGGCGGATCGTAAGGCCGGTCAAAGCATGGCGCAGGTCTTTCCACATCTGCGTCACATGGACCTGCCAATCCTGTGCAAGATCGACGAGATTGATTTCTCGGGCATTGATCTGTGTTTCTGTGCGCTGCCGCATAAGACAAGTCAGGAAGTGATCTCGGGCTTGCCATCTGATCTGAAGATCGTTGATCTGTCGGCAGATTTCCGGCTGCGCGATCCTGCCGAGTACGAAAACTGGTACGGCAACCCGCATTCGGCGACCGATGTTCAGGCCGAAGCAGTCTATGGCCTGACCGAGTTTTATCGTGATGAGATCCGGGCCGCCCGGCTGGTCGCTGGCACCGGGTGCAACGCGGCGACAGGCCAATTTGCTTTGCGTCCGCTGATATCGGAGGGTGTGATTGATCTGGATAACATCATCCTCGATTTGAAATGCGCAGTGTCCGGGGCAGGACGGTCGCTGAAGGAAAACCTGCTGCATGCCGAGTTGAGCGAAGGCTATAATGCCTATGCGGTTGGTGGCACGCACCGGCATCTGGGGGAATTCGATCAGGAGTTCAGCAAACTGGCCGGACGTCCCGTCAAGGTGCAGTTCACACCGCATCTGATCCCGGCGAACCGGGGTATTTTGGCGACAGTCTATGTGCAGGGTGACCCACAGGTCGTATTTGACACGCTGGTCGCGGCCTATGCAGGTGAACCGTTTATCGAGGTGCTGCCATTTGGCGAAGCCCCCAGCACGCATCACGTGCGCGGGTCGAACTTTTGCCATATCGGTGTGGCTGCCGACCGGATCGAGGGGCGCGCCGTCATCATCGCCGCGCTGGACAACCTAACCAAAGGGTCCAGCGGGCAGGCCTTGCAGAATGCCAATCTGATGTTAGGTGAGTCCGAAACCGAGGGGCTGATGATGGCCCCGCTATTTCCGTGAGGACGCCATGAAAGGTCTTAAGAAACAGCGCCGGATCCAGGTTATCCTTGTGGCCGTCGTTGCGCTTGCAGTGTCGACTGCGTTGATCGGGTATGCCATGCGCGATGGAATCAATTTTTTCCGCGCGCCCAGCCAAATCGCCGAAGAACCGCCCGAACCGACCGAAGTCTTTCGGTTGGGCGGTTTGGTTGAGGAAGGTACACTGGTCCGCGGGCAGGGTGAAACTGTGACCTTCGCGGTGACGGATGGCGGCGCGAGCATTCCGGTGCAATTTACCGGGGTTCTGCCGGATCTGTTTGGTGAAAATCAAGGGATGATTGGCACCGGTCGCTATGTGAACGGAGTCTTCGAAGCCTCTGAAATTCTTGCCAAACATGATGAAAGCTATATGCCGAAAGAGGTCGTTGACGCGCTGAAAGAACAGGGCGTGTACCAGGAACCCGGCGACAGCTGACGCACGCCTTTGGCGCGCGGCCTCCGGCGGGAGTAATTGACAAGAGAAGAAACGGGGGCGTTGCGTGGGTTGGTCCTGCAGCGCCCTTTGCTTTTGCGCTGGTTTAACCTGTATGCCGGACTGTTCTGTGATCTGGAACGGGAGGTCTGGCATGCAGACAGTACGGCAGATTGCACAAGACATCGTGGCCCGCGAAGGCGGGTTTGTGAATGATCCGGACGATCCGGGCGGGGCGACGAACTATGGCGTGACGATTCATACCATGCGTCGTCTGGGACTGGACTTGACGCGGGACGGGGTAGTGGATGTGCGGGATGTGCGCGCACTAAGCCGAGATCAGGCCACCGATATCTTCGTCCGGCATTATTACGATCGCCCTAGGATCGCCGAAATGCCCGAAGCTTTGCAGCCATCGCTGTTCGACATGTACGTTAATGCTGGCGCGAATGCCGTGAAGATCCTGCAGCGCATGCTGCGCGAAATGGGCTATTCTGTCGTGGTGGACGGGGTGATCGGGCCGCAGAGCCTTGAGGCGGCGCGAGATTCCGCTGCGCCTGATCCTTTGTCGCTCAGGGATGCCTATGGGGTGGCGCGGCGAAATTATTACTTTCGACTGGCCGACAAACGCCCTGCGAGCCGGAAATATGTCCGCACGCGGGCCGGCGGCAAGGGCGGTTGGATTCACCGGGCCGAGGCGTTTCTGTCGCCCCGGTATCATCTGAGCCCGCAACAGTTTGAGCGGAGGATTGCGGCGTGGGGATAATGTCAGAGCTTTTCGGCCTGGTGTTCGGCGGCGGTCGCAACGTGATCCGTGAAACGGCGGAAGTGTTTCGAGAGAACGCCGAAGCCGGGGCCGAGCGGGCGCAGATCATGCAGACGGCAACCATGGCGCAGTTCGCGGCGGAATACGGCCTGCAACAGCGAGGCGGGTTTGACCGCATCATGGACGGGGTCAATCGCCTGCCGCGCCCGGCGCTGGCCTTGGGAACGCTGGGCCTGTTCGGCGCAGCAATGGTCAACCCGCTGTGGTTTGCCGGACGGATGCAGGGAATCGCGTTGGTGCCTGAGCCGTTGTGGTGGCTGTTGGGGGTGATCGTATCGTTCTATTTCGGGGCGCGTCATCAGGTGAAAAATCAGCAATTTCAGCGTGATATCGCCGAAACCATGGTGCGGGTACCGCAAGTGATGAGCAATATCACCCGATTGCAAGAGATGCGGGCCGATAGTCCGGGGGCGGCCAAGGCAGGAGAGGATGCACAGGTGACGCTTGCGGTTCTTGAGCCTGAAGCGAACCGGGCGCTGGTTGACTGGCGCGCGCTGAGGGCCTGAGCTCCGCGACAATGTGAACGGGGGCGGTGTTCGAAAAGCATTGGCCCTGCTTGCCTGCCGGACTATACCTCCGGGCATGATTACAGAACTCGGCCACTTCGCCCTCGTCCTTGCCTTCATGGTTGCCATCGTTCAGACGGTGGTGCCCCTGATTGGTGCCCATAAACGCTGGCCTGGATGGATGGCCCTGGCTGAACCGGCGGCGGGGTTGCAGTTTTTTCTGACGGCCTTTGCCTTCGCCACGCTGACGTGGGCTTTTGTCAATTCCGATTTCTCGCTGCGGATCGTGACATCAAACAGCCATTCGCTGAAGCCGATGTTGTACAAGATCAGCGGTGTCTGGGGAAACCACGAAGGGTCGATGTTGCTGTGGGTGCTGATTGTAACCCTGTTCGGCGCTATGGCGGCCTGGTTCGGTAGTGCCTTGCCACCCACCTTGCGGGCGCGGGTTCTATCCGTTCAATCGGCCATTGCCGTGGCGTTCTTTGCCTTCGTTCTGTTCACGTCCAACCCGTTCGACCGACTGGCGACACCGCCGTTTGACGGGCAGGGGTTGAACCCGTTGCTGCAGGATCCGGGCCTCGCTTTTCATCCACCGTTTCTGTACCTCGGCTATGTCGGGTTGAGCATGGCATTTTCCTTTGCGGTGGCCGCCCTGATCGAAGGCCGCGTTGATGCGGCATGGGGCCGTTGGGTGCGGCCCTGGACTCTGGCTGCCTGGATTTTTCTGACCATCGGCATCGCGCTGGGGTCGTGGTGGGCGTATTACGAACTTGGCTGGGGAGGATTCTGGTTCTGGGATCCGGTCGAAAACGCATCGTTCATGCCATGGCTGTTGGCGGCGGCATTGCTGCATTCTTCTATCGTGGTTGAAAAACGCGAAGCACTGAAAAGCTGGACCATTCTTCTGGCCATCCTCGCCTTCGGGTTTTCGCTGATTGGCACGTTTATCGTACGCTCGGGGCTTTTGACGTCGGTCCATGCCTTTGCCAACGACCCCGAACGGGGAGTGTTCATCCTGATCATCCTCGCTGTGTTTACGGGGGGCGCGCTGACGCTGTTTGCCGCCCGCGCCAACACAATGGAAGCACGCGGTGTGTTCAGTATGGTCAGCCGGGAAAGCGCGTTGTTGGCCAACAACATCCTGTTGGCTGTCGCGGCATTCGTGGTGTTCTTTGGTACAATGTGGCCCATCCTGGCCGAGATGTTCTTTGACCGAAAGCTGTCGGTTGGGGCACCGTATTTCAATGCGGCGTTCACTCCGTTTATGGTGGTTCTGGGCGCAATCTTGCCCATCGGGGCCATGCTGCCATGGAAACGCGGCAAGCTGGGTAAGGTGATCTGGTCGCTGCGTTATGCGCTGGGGTTGGCCGTGGCTTTGGCGGCTTTGGTCTGGGCGATGCAAACCGAAAAGACGGCTCTGGGCCCGATTGGCCTGTTGTTGGGGTCGTGGGTGGTGTTCGGTGCCATCTTCGATCTGTGGTCGCGTACCGGACGCAGCGGGAACCGGTTTGGCCGGATGCTGCGCTTGCCACGGGCCGACTGGGGCAAAGCGTTGGCGCACTCCGGCCTGGGTATCACCATGTTTGCGATTTCAGGGCTGATGGCTTGGGAGCTTGAGGATATCGGCGTGGTTCAGATTGGTGAGACCTGGGAGGTTGGGAGTTTTTCGCTAACTCTGGATAAGGTCGAACAGGTCGAGGGGCCAAATTATCTCTCGACGATGGGCTGGGTGACACTGGCCCGGAACGGGAGCGAGCAGGCGGTTCTGAACCCGGAAAAACGCCAGTATCCGGTGTCGCGTATGCCGACGACCGAGGCGGCGATCGATTATCGGTTCCTGCGCGACGTTTACGTCGTGATCGGGGATTCGCAAGCCGATGGCGGCTATGCCATGCGGACCTATGTCAAACCTTTTGCCAACTGGATTTGGGGCGGCTGTATCATCATGGCACTGGGCGGGGTGTTCAGCCTGTCTGACCGCCGGTTCCGTGTCGCTGCCGGGGCGCGCAAGACCGCCCAAAACGGGGTGCCCGCCGAATGAAACGCCTGATCCTGGCTGTATTGGCGGCCCTTTTACTGTCCCTGCCTATCCCTTCTGCGGCTGTGCAGCCCGACGAGGTTCTGGCCGATCCCGCGCTTGAGGAACGCGCGCGGGATCTGTCCAAGGGGCTGCGCTGTCTGGTCTGCCGCAATGAAAGCATTGACGACAGTAACGCCGATCTTGCCCGTGATCTGCGGTTGTTGGTGCGCGAACGGCTGGTGGCCGGGGATAGCAACGACGAAGTTATCGAATTCGTGGTCGACCGATATGGTGAATTCGTTCTGCTAAAGCCGACGACCACCGGGGCCAATTGGCTGCTTTGGGCCGCGGGGCCACTCATGTTGCTGTTGGGCGGGACCATGGGGCTGGTGTATTTGCGGGGCCGCTCGCGTGCGCCAAGCAAGGCCGAGGCGGACCTGACGCAGGAAGAACAGGACCGGTTAAAGCGCATTCTGGATGACTGACGCGCGGTCGCGCTTTCCACGGTGATCAGATTGCGCCACCCTTGGCGCAACTTTTCATTCAGGGAGGTTTGAATGGATTATCAAACCATCACACTCGACATCACCGACGGTCTGGCGGTTCTGACGCTGAACCGACCCGACAAGATGAACGCGCTAAGCGCCCAGATGCGGGCCGAGATCACCCATGCCATGCGCGATGCCGGGGCACGGGCGCGGGCGGTCGTCATGACCGGCGCGGGGCGCGCGTTCTGCACCGGGCAGGATCTGGGCGATGCTGGCGGATCGCCGGATCTTGAGCGTGTATTGCGCGACGAATACGTGCCCATGCTTGAAACCATCACCAATTGCCCGGTTCCGACCATCGCGGCCGTCAACGGACCGGCCGCCGGGGCTGGGGCCAATCTGGCCTTGTCAGCTGATGTCGTAATCGCGACGGAAAGCGCCTATTTCCTGCAGGTCTTTACCCGGATCGGTCTGATCCCGGATGCAGGTGGTACGTGGTTCATGCCGCGCCAGATGGGGATGGCCAAGGCGATGGGCGCGTCATTATTCGCGGACCGTATCACCGCCCGGCAGGCTGATGACTGGGGCATGATCTGGGAAGCAGTTGCAGATGATGCGTTCGAAGCACAGTGGCGCAAGCGGGCCGAGTATCTGGCAACCGGACCGACCAAGGCCTTTACGCGGGTGAAGCAATCGATCCGCGACACTTATGCGCACACTTTGGCCGAACAGCTTGAGATCGAGGCGCATTTGCAGGGTGAATGCGGCAAATCACGTGACTTTCAGGAAGGCGTCATGGCGTTTCTGCAAAAGCGCCCCGCCAGTTTTGAAGGGCGCTGATCCACGCCGGTTTGACTTGACTGTGAAGGGCCTGCCGTGCCGCAATGGGGCATGGCAGACGCGCAAATCAGTACCACCGCCGCAGTTCTGGAACATCTGACTGGCCCCAGTCGCGGGTCATTCTCTTGGGTCACCGGAGAAGAAGTTGGGCTGTGGCTTCTGCCGAATGGGGCGCTTCGATGCGCATCGGATGGTACACATGTTGACGCCGCAACCCGCGTTGCCCGGATCACGCGCGCTGGGTCCGGGTATGAAATCTCGGCCGATTCTGCCCCGATCTGGGTCAATCGCCACCTGATTGATCAAGCGCCACTGCATCATGGAGATATGATCGAGTTTGGGGATAAAGGACCGATCTCGCGATTGCGTGTGTTTGATGAACGCCACAGGCCGACCCTGTCGATGGGCGATATCCTTGGCGATGCGATTTCATACATGAAAACCAGCCGACGACCGGTGCCGTCCCGGACGGTGCGGGCTGCAACGGATGTCATGCGCCGGTCGGTTCTGGAAACGACGGTGTGGTTCCGGCTAATGGTTGTGGCGGCGCTGGTGCTTTTGGGAATCGCCGTGTTTGCCCAGTATCAGACCGACCGCCGCCTGCGCGCTGCGATTGAAAGCGGAGCCCTGCAAATCGACTCCGTTGCATCTGCATTGGCCGAGGCACGAGATGATGCGATCCGGCCCGGAGACCTGGCTGCATTGCGCGCCGATCTGCGCCGACAAGTCACAGACACGACTGAACGGCTGGATACTCTTGAGGCCTTGTCCGACGCCGGAACGCAGATCATCCGCGAAGCGCGCCCGGCGGTAGCGTTTTTGCAGGGTGCCTATGGCCTGCGCCATCGCGAGAGCGGCTTGATGCTGCGCATGGTGGTTGATGAAGGCGGTGTCCCGCGCAATCTGCCGAACGGGCAACCCTATCTGTCGCTCGAAGGGACCGGTCCGGTTGCCGAAGTGCAGTTCAACGGGACCGGGTTTGCGCTGCGCGGGGAAGGGGTGATCATCACCAACCGGCATGTCGCTCAGCCATGGGACTTAAGCCCCGGTGCGGCTATGGGATTGGGGGCAATGGAACCTGTGATGATCCGGTTCCTGGCCTATTTTCCGGATCGTGTCGCACCATTAAACGTCAGCGTTCTGAGGGTGAGTCCGGATGCGGATTTGACGTTGTTGACCGCCCAGGGGGATCTGCCAGAGGGATTGGATCTGGCGCAATCTCTGCCTGAACCGGGCGAAGAGGTGATTGTGATGGGATACCCCACCGGGCTGATGTCGTTGCTGGCCCAATCCGGACCGGCGTTTGTGGAAGCACTGGAAGAGGCGGGAGAGACCAGTTTCTGGTCTGTGGCCAAGCGGTTATCGGATGCCGGGCTGATCTCTCCGCTGTCCAGCCGGGGAATCGTTGCGCAAGCGACGGAGACGACGGTTGTCTATGACGCAGAGACAACGCATGGCGGCAGCGGCGGGCCGGTTCTTAATCGCGCGAGGGAGGTAGTGGCCGTTAACACGGCCATCCTACCAGAGTTTGGTGGGTCGAACCTGGGGGTGCCGACCGCGAAGATTCGCGATCTTCTGGCACTGCCTTAACCGCGACGACGACGTCCGCGGCGTTCTCTGGGCTCTGCCGTATCTTCGCCGGTTCCGTCCGAGGCCGAACTGAACGCGCCCAGCTTGTCAACGATCTGTTCAAGCGTCGGGCGATCGCCGCGCGGGCGGGTGTCCAGCGCGTCGCGCATCATGCGCAGGTGTTCGGGCATCGTGCCACAACATCCACCAACGATGCGGGCCCCCGCATCACGGGCCAGAACCGCGTATTCGGCCATCAGTTCGGGGGTGCCGTCATAGTGGATGTGACCATCGACATACTTCGGGATCCCGGCATTGCCTTTCGAGATGATCGGTCGTTCGGTGCCCTGCGCGACAAAGCCCAGAACCGTACGCAGGATATCAGAGGCACCGACGCCGCAGTTTGCTCCGAAGGCCAGTGGCGGATTGGGCAGGCTTTCGACCAGTTGCACCATATCGGCCGAGGTCAGCCCCATCATGGTGCGGCCAGCCGTGTCAAAGCTCATGGTGCCAGCCCATGGCATGTCAGCTAGGGCAAACGCTTCTGCAGCGGCACGGTATTCTTCCGGGGCCGAAATGGTTTCGAGCCACAGCACGTCAACGCCGCCCTCTTTCAGGCCGTCCGCTTGTTCGTGAAACATTTCAACTGCCAGCTCGTGGGTAAGTGACCCGACAGGTTCAAGAATTTCCCCTGTGGGTCCGACCGACCCCGCTACAACAACCTTGCGTCCGGCCTTGTCGGCCACATCGCGCCCGATTTCGGCGCCAACGCGGTTGAGTTCGCGGACCCGGGATTGAGCATTGTGCAGTTTCAGCCGCGATGCGGTGCCGCCAAACGTGTTGGTCAGAAACATATCACTGCCTGCATCGACAGAGCCCTGATACAGCGCGGTGATCTTGGCCGGTTCGTCGGTGTTCCAAAGCTCTGGCGCGTCGCCAGACTGCAGACCCATGTTGAACAGGTTGGTGCCGGTGGCCCCATCTGCCAAGATCACGTCCTTGGTATCGAGCATTTCGGAGAAGGCGTTGGTCATGTCAGGGGATCCGTCCGATGTCGCGCGCGAGGGGCGCAGATATGAAACTGGCGCCCGGTCTGTCATGGACCGGACGCCAGCGCAAACGCGAATTGTTCATGAACATCATGAGCCGTGCGGCCATGATGGGGGCTGTCAGCTTGCCTCTTTCATGATCTGTTCTTTGGCAAGCGGCAGAATTTCGGCCATCTTGGCGCGAATTTCGTCCGCGCTGGCCTTGCCGTCCAGATCGCCGGCAACTTTGCGCACAACGTCTTCGTGACCGGCTTCTTCAAAATCGGCAATCACGACGGTTTTGGCATAGGCTTCGGCGTCGTCGCCAGTCAGGCCTTGCAGGTCGGCGGCCCAAAGACCAAGGAGCTTGTTGCAGCGGGCCTGAGCCTTGAACAGCATTTCCTCATCATGGGCAAATTTGGCTTCAAACGCGTTTTCGCGATCATCGAACGTTGACATGGGATGGCCCCTTGCTGAAATTTTCCTGCCGCATGATATGACAATCCCGTCGCGCGACCGCAAGGGGAACCGCATTGCTTGCGACACTGCGGCCCTTGCCTTATGACGGCGGCACGTCAGAGAGATTGAGTCTCTGGCCCGTTCCCGAAAGGTTTTGCATGGCGCGTCGCAAAAAAATCTACGAAGGCAAGGCGAAGATCCTGTATGAAGGCCCCGAGCCTGGCACCATCGTGCAGTATTTCAAGGATGACGCAACTGCGTTTAACGCCGAAAAGAAGGACGTTATCGAAGGCAAGGGGGTTCTGAACAACCTGCTGAGCGAGTTCTTCATGAACGGTTTGAACCAGATCGGAGTGCCGACGCATTTCATCCGGCGCATCAACATGCGCGAACAACTGGTGCGCAACTGTGAAATCATTCCGCTTGAGATCATTGTGCGCAACTATGCCGCCGGATCCCTGTCGAAACGACTGGGTATCGAAGAGGGCACGCAATTGCCGCGTCCGATCGTGGAGTATTGCTATAAGGATGATGCTTTGGGGGATCCGCTGGTCAGCGAAGAACACATCGCAGCCTTTGGCTGGGCCAGCCAGCAGGACATGGACGATGTTCTGAGTCTCGCGCTGCGGGTTAACGACTTCCTGTCCGGCGTGATGCTGGCGGTCGGTATCCGACTGGTCGATTTCAAGATCGAGATCGGACGGATCTATGAAGGCGATTTCATGCGTCTGATCGTGGCGGATGAAATCAGCCCCGACAGTTGCCGGTTGTGGGATATTGAGACCGGGCAAAAGCTGGACAAGGACGTGTTCCGGCGCGATCTGGGGTCGCTGACCGATGCGTACTCTGAAGTTGCGCGGCGTCTGGGCGTGATGCCCAAGACCTCTCAGGTTACGAAACCGACGCTGATCAACTGAGCTTCACTGACCGGCGCGCCCGTTGCGCGGGTCAGGCAGTTGGGTATTTTGAACAAGAAAGAAGCAGCAGGCTGTTTCTGAGGACACAAGGGCGAGGATGATGAAGGCACGTGTGCATGTAATGCTGAAGACCGGAGTTCTGGATCCGCAGGGTGAGGCGGTGCGCCACGCGTTGGGTGCCATGGGATTTGACAGTGTGACCGGTGTGCGCCAGGGCAAGGTGATCGACCTGGATCTGGCCGAAGGCGCGACCGAGGCGGACGTGACCGAGATGTGTGAAAAACTGCTCGCCAATACGGTGATTGAATCCTACGCGATCGAGATGGGCTGAGATGGGTCTGGCCAGCCAGCGGTTTTTCCTGCGTATCGACGAAACCGGGCGACGCCTGATTTCGTGGCGGGTCTGGGTACTGGTCTGGGTGACTCCGGTTTTATTTGCAGCTGCGGCTGCGTTTCTGGCGTTGATCGCCGAGTACGAGCGATTGGTGAGCGTGTCTACGATCGGCGAGGTCGTTCGGGTCTATGCCTGGGAGGGCGAAACGCCGTTCGACCGTGGTCAGACAAATTATGCGCCGGTTTTCGACTTTGTTGATCAGGACGGGCGAGAAACCGGTGCAAGCACCGGGATGTCGCATCCGGATTGGAATTTCGACATCGGATCGAAGCACGAAATCCGCTACATCCCGGGTGCCGATCAGGATGTGTTGCTTCCGGGACCGCACAATTATGCGGTGGCGGGCGTGATTGCCGTGATTTCAATTGTTTTGGCGGTGCCAGGGGTATTGATGACTGTGTTGCTGCGGCGCTGGCAATCCAAGGGAAACCCCGTATGAGAGCGGCGGTACTGACCCATTGGCGCGCGCCGCTGGATGTGCAGGACGTGTCCGATCCGGATTGCGCGGCAAACAGCGTTGTCTTGAAGGTGCTGGCCTGCGGGGTGTGCCGGTCGGACTGGCATGCCTGGACCGGAGCTGACCCCTACGTGATTCTGCCACATGTTCCCGGGCATGAGTTCTGCGGAGAAGTGGTTGAGGTTGGGTCCGCCGTGGCGCTCTGGAAATCCGGTGACCGGGTGATCGCACCGTTCATTCTGGCCTGTGGGCACTGTGCCGATTGTGCTGCCGGGAACCAGACGATTTGTGCGGATCAGGTTGTTCCGGGGTTCACGGTGGCCGGAGCATTTGCTGAATACATCGAGGTGCCGTATGCGGATGCAAACCTGACCGCCTTGCCAGATACCATGTCGCCCGAGATTGCGGCGGCTTTGGGGTGTCGGGTGACGACGGCCTGGCATGCTTTGACCGGTCGCGCGCAGCTTAAGGGCGGTGAGTGGCTGGCCGTGATTGGTGGTGGCGGTATCGGTATCTCGGCGATGATGCTGGGCCGAGCCCTTGGCGCACGCGTGATTGTTGTCGATGTGGTGCAGGACAAGCTGGACTATGCGACCCGGCTGGGTGCCTCGGCAGTGGTAAATGCCGCTGAGACGGACGCTGCTGAAGCTGTTCGTGAAATCACTGGCGGCGGCGCGGATGTCGCTGTTGAGGCGTTGGGCGTCGAAGCAACGACCGTGACCGCCTTGTCCTGCCTGCGCAAACTGGGTCGGATGGTGCAGGTCGGGATGCCTGCCGGAGATCACGCGACCATGGCGATCCCGATGGATCGTGTCTATTCCGGCCAACTGGCCGTCTACGGAACGCGCGGGATGCCATCCTGGCGATACCCGTCGCTGTTGAACCTGTTGACCTCACAAAACCTGGATCTGACCCCGCTGGTGACCCGCACAATCGGGTTGTCCGGCGCGAGCGCCGAATTGCAGGCCTTTGATCGCCCCGCGCCTCCGGGTGTGGCCGTCATTACCGATTTCCTGAGCTGAAGGAGCCAAAGAACCATGCGTGCAGCTGTTGTTGTTTTCCCGGGATCCAATTGCGACCGCGACCTGGCGGTTGCCTTTGAACAGGCGGGGTTTGATGTGTCAATGGTCTGGCATAAGGATACAGGCCTGCCCGAGAATATCGATATCGTTGGTGTGCCGGGTGGGTTTTCCTTTGGAGACTATCTTAGATGCGGGGCAATCGCGGCGCAGTCGCCAATTTGTCAATCTGTGGTCGATCACACCAAGCGCGGCGGATATGCTATCGGCGTTTGCAACGGGTTTCAGGTGCTGACGGAAACAGGCATCCTGCCGGGAGCATTGTTGCGCAATGCCGGGTTGAAGTACATCTGTAAAACCGTGCCGTTGAAGGTTGAGACGTCGAACAGTGCGTTTACTGAAGGCTACAACGCCGGGGATGTAATCGGCATCCCGATTGCGCACCACGATGGCAACTATTTCGCCGATGCCGAAACGGTGGCCATGCTGCAAGGCGAAGACCGCGTGGCGTTCACGTATGAGGACAATCCCAACGGTTCGGTCGGCGACATTGCGGGCATCCTGTCGGAAAACCGTAGGGTGCTGGGGATGATGCCGCACCCCGAGAGGGCAGCGGATCTTGGCCATGGTGGCACCGACGGGACGGCGCTCTTCCGCGCATTGGCAGGCGTGTTGACGCCTGCCTGACTTGAGCCCGGACGGCGGGGGGCGTAACTTGTCGGGATGAACGCTCAGCCTAATCCCCTTGTTGCGGCACCCCGGCAGCCCCGGTCCGGCCCGATTGGCTGGCGCACGCGCATGGCGTTGGTCTTATTGATCGTGGTTGCGGCGGCCACGGTCTGGGTCACCAACAGGATGCTGACCAACCGGTTCACCGAAAGCACGCGCAACCGTGCCGAGCTGCGTTTGGCGTTGTATGGCGGCAATCTGGTCAGCGAATTGCGTCGCAATGCGATTGTGCCTCAGTTGCTGGCCCGCGATCCGACGCTGATTTCGGCACTGCAGTCCAACGATTTCAGCATGTCGACACAGCGCCTGATTTCATTTGTGGAAGAAATCGGTGCAGCGTCGCTTATGCTGTTGGATCATGACGGGCGAGTCGTGGCGGCCACCGACCGCAACCGATTGGGCGAGGCCCATCGCAGCGAACCTTCATTTGTCGATGCAATCCGTTCGAACTCCACAATTTTTTCGGTTATTCCACGTGAAGCCAGTGGCTATCGGTTCACCTATTCCCGTCGAATGGCGGATCAGTCCGAAGTGCTGGGTGTGATCGTGGTCGAGGTCGATCTGCAGAAATTTGAGCGGGCCTGGGCCGGAGTATCCGATGCACTGATGGTCACGGATACGACAGGGACAATCATCCTGGCGACCGAAACCCGGTGGCGAGGGTTGAGCGAGGCAGAGGCATTGCAGCGCGAAACGCCGCTGGGGGCGATCCAGAAGGCCATCCGCGCCACCGCTGACTGGTCGACATTGCCAGCCGATGCGTATCTGCAAGGCGAAGCCGTGATGCGGATGGAAACCCGGATCCCGTTCCGGGGCTGGCGGATGACGTCATATACGACCTATGCCTCGATCCGCGAAAAAGTGAACGCCGTGCTGGCGTTAGAGATCATGGGTTTTGCGATTTTGCTGGCCCTGGCGTTCTATTTCCTGAGCCGAAAGACCGCCGTGCGGATGGCGCTGTTTCAACGGGAGTCGGCGGAACTGCGCGAACTTAACAGCCGTCTGCAGCGTGAGATTGCGGAACGCGAGCGGGTGCAGGAAAATCTGGCGGTGGCCGAACAGACGCTGGAGCAAAGCTCCAAACTGGCCGCGTTGGGCGAAATGTCAGCCGCTGTCAGCCATGAATTGAACCAGCCTCTGGCCGCGATGAAAACCTATCTGGCGGGTGCGCGGTTGTTGTTGCGGCGTGATCGCCCGGAAGAGGCCTTGTCGGCTTTTGGCCGGATCGATGATCTGATCGAACGTATGGGCGCCATTACCCGGCAGCTGAAATCTTATGCACGCAAGGGCAGCGATGTGTTTTCGCCGGTCAATGTCGGTGATGCATTGGCATCCAGTCTGTCGATGATGGAACCGCAGCTGCGCCAACGCCATGTGCGCATCGCCAAGATCCTGCCGGATCAACCGGTGTACGTCATGGGCGACCGCATGCGAATTGAGCAGGTTATGATCAACCTCTTGCGCAATGCGCTGGACGCCACCAAGTCTGTAAGCGACCCTGAGATCGAGGTTATTCTTGCGGTTGGCGAAACCGCAACCTTGGCTGTGCGTGACAATGGGAACGGAATTGAAGACTTCGACAGTTTGTTCGAGCCGTTTTATACGACCAAGCAACCGGGGGATGGTGTCGGCCTGGGGCTGGCAATTTCGTCCGGTATCGTGGCCGATCTGGGCGGGCGATTGACCGCCCGTAACGGGCAGAAAGGTGGGGCAGTGTTTGAAATGCAGCTGCCCATTCTGGAAGACGGCCTTGAAGCCGCTGAATAAGTGAGGTGTGTTAATGGCGCAGGCCATGAAAATCGCAATCGTCGATGACGAACAGGATATGCGTCAATCCATAAGCCAGTGGCTGGCCCTGTCCGGGTATGACACCGAAACGTTTCCAAGTGCGGAAGATGCGCTGAAAGTTCTGGGGCCGGATTATCCGGGTATCGTGATCTCGGATATCAAGATGCCCGGCATGGATGGCATGCAGTTTCTGAAAAAGCTGATGGGCAGCGACAGCGCCTTGCCGGTGATCATGATCACAGGTCATGGCGATGTGCCGATGGCCGTCGAGGCAATGCGGGTCGGCGCGTTCGACTTTCTGGAAAAGCCGTTCAATCCTGACCGGATGTCCGAACTGGCAAGGCGTGCATCAAACGCGCGACGGCTGACTCTGGACAACCGAGCTTTGCGCCGCGAGCTGAGCGATGGCACTCAGCTGATGAAAAAGCTGATCGGGTCCAGCCCTGTGATGGAGCGTCTGAAAGAAGACATCCTTGATCTGGGGCAGGCCGACGGTCACGTGTTGATCGATGGGGAAACGGGCACTGGCAAGACTTTGGTGGCCCATGCCTTGCACGCGGTCGGCAGCCGGGCGGGAAAGAAATTTGTCCTGATCAGTTGTACCGCGCTGGAAGAAGACGCGCTGTCAAAACGTCTGTTTGGCCCGATGATGCCCGAAGATGCGCAATTGCCTGCCATTGAAGAAGCGCGTGGCGGGACGCTGATCCTGGAAGACATTGATGCACTCAGTGAAACCTTGCAGGCCAAACTTCTGGCCGTGATCAATGAGCAGGGAACACCTGCCGAAACCCGGGTCATCGCAATTTCGAACCTGCAGGAAGTGGGCAAGACGTGTGAAGACGTGTTGCGCCCCGATTTGTTCTATCGGTTGGCGGCGTTGCGCATCACGGTGCCGCCTCTGCGTCAACGCGGCGAGGATATTTTGACGCTGTTCACCCGGTTCAGCGATCAGTTCGCCGAAGAATACGGCTGTGACGCGCCCAAAGTGTCGGCACAGGAGGCTGCGCAATTGTTGCAGGCACCATGGCCGGGTAACGTGCGCCAGCTGATCAATATCGCTGAACGGGCCGTGCTGCAGGCACGGCGCGGGGCAGGGACCATCGCCTCGCTATTGATGTCGGATCACGAAGACATGCAGCCGGTGATGACTACGGAAGGCAAGCCGCTGAAGGAATACGTCGAAGCGTTTGAGCGGATGTTGATCGACAACACCATGCGCCGTCATAAGGGCTCGATCGCAAGTGTGATGGATGAGTTGTGCCTGCCGCGCCGGACTCTGAACGAGAAAATGGCCAAGTACGGGCTGCAACGCGCTGATTACCTTCACTGAAAGTTCAAGGCGGCCCCTGGAACCGGAGGCCGCCTTGCCCGTTTGAGCACAGTCAAACGGTGCGTGCGGACGCGCATTGGGCATTGGGGTAGCTGTTGGGGGACAGCAAGACGCGCCCGCGTGTTCGGCTTTGGTTAGCCGAATATGAAATGATCAGCCGTGAGGTCAGCCACGCTGACCCCCCGCAGTTCGATATAGATATCCGAGACTTCCCAGGTCCCTGAATCCCACGCAACCGTTGCGTTGCCACGGGCGTTTTCGCCGATGATCAGCCCGGACATGTCCACCCCGTTGAGCTCAGAAAAGTCCATGACGTCTTCGGTGATATCGAAGTCCTCAACGATGTCATTACAGGCACCACCGCCTGTGCCATATCCTGACTCGGGATCGGCCTCTTTATAGATCAGCGTATCGGCGCCTGCGCCCAGCCAGATGAAATTGGTGCCAGAGTTGCCGAACACCTGATCGTCGCCATCGGTTCCAAACAGAACCTCGTTCCATTCGCCGCCTTCCCAACTGCTGTACGTTCGGTCATCGCCAATGTCGTCTTTGGCCCCGTCCACGATCTTGAATTGCAGCGGGGTCCAGTAACCGGCGTTGAAATGCAGCTCTTCGACAAAAAACTTGTCGGCGCCGAACTGGTTCTGCACCGTGATCGACCCAGCCCCGGCGTCGGTCATCAGCACCATGTCCTGCCCGACCTTGGCAAAGCTAAGCCTTGCGTAGGCATCAGGCGTGGTGCCGTCGGATGGGCCATAATACCCGAACAATTCGATCCGGTCGAATTCCGAATAGGTAGCGGGTTCGCCATTGTCGAAGATCCGGTCGTGCCCTGCAGGCGCATCGGTTCCCAGATTTACGATGTCATAGCCATAGCGATAGGTATCACCGCCCAAGCCGCCGAACATTCGGTCATTGCCATCGCCACCGGACATCAGATCCTGACCTGCGCCGCCAAACAGGCGGTCGTGACCGTCATAACCATACATGTAGTCGTTTCCGGCCTGACCCCTCAGGGTGTCGTTACCGGCTTCGCCGTAGAGGAAATCCTGACCGATACCGCCGCGTAGATCATCGTTTCCAAGACCGCCATAAACCCTATCGTCACCGGCCTGGCCGTCCACCTGATCATTGCCGTCGCCACCAAATGCATAGTCGTTGCCGGCCCCGGCCTTGACTTTGTCATCGCCGCCATTGGCCGTGACATAGTCATCGCCGCCCAAAGCGATCAAAATGTCGTCACCGTCAGTTCCGGCCAGAAGATCGGCGTCCCTGGTCCCGATCAGCCCATCCCGCAGGCGATAAAGGGTGCCGCCAGCGTCCAGCCATTCAACGGCTTCATCGGCGAAATGATCGATGATCGTGATGTCATAAGACGGTTGGGACGGGTCGCGGAAACGATAGGGTTTATAGGGCGTGATGATGCGCAGGTCATCGCCATGGCGAACAGCCGTCGTGAATCCCAGATAGCCAAGTGACGCCGAGTGAATCAGCTCACCTGCGTTCTCGATTCTGTCGATGGCACCGTCGGTGCCATTGTCGTCGATGATATAAAGATGCACAGGGTCTTCGCCGATTGGCTCGCTCAGGTCATAGACGTCGCTGCCGTCAAGGCCCGACATCACGTCGGCGGGATCTCCCAGCCCAACCCCGTAGGGCAGCAACAGATCGTCGCCAGCAGTTCCTATCAGGATGTCAGGGGTGATCGTACCAGTGAAGGTCGGCATCGGTGGCCTCTTTGCGCTTGGTTCAGGGCTGCGGATGCGACTCAATTGGCATTTCTGTCTAAATATTGCGATAAGCAGATGTGTATATGGGGGGACGGGCGCAGAGTGGAGCAGCCCACGGCCAAAACACGAGCCAGTTCGTCGCATCGCCTGAGAGGGCGCGGCGTCTTGCGTCTTGGTATCCTTGCCTTGTTCATCACATTGCAAGCCGTGTGCGCCGGGTTTTTCCTCGGTGATGTGACATTGGATTTTCTGGCCGTCGGGCTGGACAGACACACCGCGTTTGAGCTGGCGGCCACGCTGGCGTTGATCCTTGGGGTCGCATTGGGCGGGTATGAGATGTGGCGATCGATCCAAATCATGCGACGGGCCGAAGCAGCCCTGCAAATGGCCTCGGGTGCATTTGGCGAACTTCTGAACGCTCGTTTCGCCTTGTGGGAACTTACGCCTGCCGAAGGCGAGGTGGCGTTGCTGACGTTAAAGGGCTTTGACAGTCCCGAGATTGCGGACCTGCGTGGCACAGCAGCGGGAACAGTTCGGGCTCAGCTTGGTCGAATCTATGCAAAGTCAGGTACCCATGCGCGGGGGCAATTTGTTTCGCTGTTTATTGATGCCTTGCTTGATGAGCCGGTTTTGCCATCTGTTGAGGCTGAAGGGACACCGCGGCAAGCTTGAAATCATGGGGAAAGAAGGTGCGCGCTTTGTGTTTTCCTACGCGCACTGACCCATCAGCAGGGTCACCCTGTGCGCGCACGCGCACAAATTGGCATTGTAATCCGCATTAAACTCCATTTATGTAGTAACGACGGGTTAAGCTGCCTTTTGGTACAATCCGCATAAGTTTCGCTGTCCAGACAAAGGTTACGGATCGACCGGCCCGAATCCGGACAGGCTGATTAGGCCCTCGCAAGGGGGTCTGTAAGAACGGTCCGCCATTCCAAGTTGAATGCTACGGGCTCATTGAACGGGCGCTGTACGGCAATGGTCGCAGCGTCGGAGAAGAACCGCGATGGCGCGCGCGCATAATCAAAGCATACAGACAAGCGGCCTTTCGGCTGCGGTCTGCCGCGCGACGTCAGATATCGCCCTGACAAGACACCACCCCAAACGCGCGCGTCCGCCTGGTCGCGCGTTATTGCGGTTGTGCACCAAGGATTCATGGGAAAGAAAATGCTCATCGATGCCACCCACGCGGAAGAGACCCGCGTTGTGGTGGTTGACGGAAACAAGGTCGAGGAATTCGATTTTGAGTCCGAAAACAAACGGCAGCTTGCCGGAAACATCTATCTCGCAAAGGTAACGCGGGTCGAACCATCGCTGCAAGCGGCGTTCGTGGACTATGGTGGGAACCGGCATGGTTTCCTGGCCTTCTCGGAAATTCATCCGGACTATTACCAAATTCCTGTCGCCGACCGCGAGGCGCTGATGGAAGAAGAGCGCGCTTATGCTGACGCGATGCGCGCGCGTGACGATGACGAAGACCGCAAACCGTCCAAATCACGGTCCAAATCGTCCAAATCGCGGTCCAGATCGTCGAAGTCGTCGACCCAGGCTGCTGATGTAAAGTCTAAAGATGCGGTTGAGACCAAAGAGGTCATCACCGAAATCTCAGGCATGGAAACCATTGATCTGTCCGAGCCCGAGGACATCGTGCAAGCGGAGGTGCCCGAAGGGTCTTCGCCGATGGAGACCGTCAAGGACACGCCTGTCGAGGAACCAATCGAAGCTGACGCCCCGGTTGTCGAAACTGACGTTGCCGAAGGTGCCGAAGACGCGGTTACCGAAGCCGTTGAGGCTGCTGGCGACGACGTCGTCGAGGAACCAGCAGACGACTCTGCGGACGCGATCCCGGCAGATGACGCCAGTGAAGACGACGCAGTGGCCGCTAAGGCGGACAACGGCGAAACCGATGCGGATGCCGATGCAGAAGAAACCGATGACGATTCCGGCGACGAAGATGTGGGTGACGATCAGGCCAAGCGCAGCGATGCCGCGTCAAAGGATTCAAGCATCGAATCTGTCGCTGATGATGACGATCAGGAAGATATCCGGCCGCCGCGCAAACCGCGCCCGCGCCGTTACAAGATTCAGGAAGTTATCAAAGTCCGCCAGATCCTGCTTGTGCAGGTCGTCAAGGAAGAGCGTGGCAACAAGGGCGCGGCGCTGACCACATATCTGTCGCTGGCAGGACGGTATTGCGTGTTGATGCCGAACACTGCTCGTGGCGGTGGTATTTCCCGCAAGATCACCAACGCAGCAGACCGCAAGAAACTGAAGGAAATCGCAGGCGAGATCGAAGTGCCGCAAGGCGCCGGTCTGATCATCAGAACCGCAGGGGCCAAGCGCACCAAGACCGAGGTCAAGCGCGACTATGATTACCTCAAGCGCCTGTGGGAACAAATCCGCGAACTGACGCTGAAATCGATTGCGCCGGCCAAGATCTATGAAGAAGGCGACCTGATAAAACGGTCGATCCGCGATCTGTATAGCCGCGAGATTGACGAAGTTCTGGTCGAAGGCGAACGCGGATATCGCATCGCCAAGGACTTCATGAAGATGATCATGCCGTCCCACGCCAAAAACGTGAAGAAGTACGAAGAGCAGATGCCGCTCTTCGCGCGCTATCAGGTCGAAAGCTATCTGGGGGCGATGTTCAACCCGACGGTTCAGTTGAAATCCGGCGGCTATATCGTGATCGGCGTGACCGAAGCGCTGGTGGCGATTGACGTCAACTCTGGCCGTGCCACCAAAGAAGGCTCGATCGAAGACACCGCGACCAAGACCAACCTGGAGGCCGCAGAAGAAGTGGCGCGCCAGTTGCGTCTGCGGGATCTGGCCGGTCTGATTGTGATCGATTTCATCGACATGGACGAGCGTAAGAACAACGCTGCTGTCGAAAAGCGCATGAAAGACAAGCTCAAGACCGACCGGGCGCGGATCCAGGTGGGTCGCATCTCGGGCTTTGGTCTGATGGAGATGAGCCGCCAGCGTCTGCGCCCCGGCATGATCGAGGCGACGACCCAACCGTGCCCGTCCTGCCATGGCACAGGTCTGATCCGGTCGGATGATAACATGGCGCTGTCGATCCTGCGCCAGATCGAAGAAGAGGGTGTACGTGGCCGGTCGCGCGAAGTTCTGGTGCGCTGCCCGGTTTCCATCGCCAACTTCCTGATGAACCAAAAGCGCGAGCATATCGCCAACATCGAAAGCCGCTATGGTCTGTCGGTACGGATCGAAGGTGATGTGCATCTGGTCAGTCCGGACTTCACCATTGAAAAGTTCAAAACGGCCACCCGTGCCGTTCCTGAGGTAACAACGCCGGTCGTGTCGGTCGACACCTCGATCATGGAGCAGGTGGACGCCGAGGAAGAAGAACAGGTCGTTGTCGAAGAAGCCGAAGAGGCTGAAGCTGCATCGACCGAAGAAGCCAAGCCCAAGCGGAAGCGGCGGCGGCGGCGGCGCAAGCCCAAGTCGAGCACAAGCCCACAAAACGGTGACGGCGAAGCCGCTGGGTCTGCGACGACCGATGGCGATGCTTCGACTGATGCGGAAGCCGCAGATGCGGTGACCGACGCGGTGGAAGTTGTGTCTGACGCAAGTGACACTTCGGTGATTGAGCCACCTGCAGAGCCCGCAGAAATCGCTGTGGAAGTCGCTGATGTTCCGGTTGAAGAGCCTGCTGAACTGGCCATTGAAGAAGTTGCCACAGCTGAGGCTGCCGCCGAGCCGACCGAAGCACAGTCAGATGTGACTCCGGTTGAACCAGTGGCTCCGGTGACGCAGGAAGCGGTCGAGGTCGAGCCGGTAGAAGCCGAGCCGCAACCGGCAGAAGCTGAAGCCGCGCCGGAACCTGCAGCCGAGCCAGAGCTTGTCGCGACCGCTGCAGAGCCCGTAGCCGAAATCGCAGTGACCGTGACCGAGCCTGTAGCTCCGTCCGAACCACCAAAGCCCAAGCGGCGCGGATGGTGGTCTCTGGGCGGTTGACCCGAACGAAATGATAAAAAGGCCCGGACCAGGTTCCGGGCCTTTTTGCATCTGCTTCGCGTGTTGCAGATAGAATGAGCAACGATGTTTCATCCGATCCACAAGGATGTGACCGCATAGCCCCGTGACCTTGTGTGGTCGATGGCTTATGTCCAAGACATGTTCGGAATAGACATCATCGACGCGGGTCTATTGCCCGCCATGTTCGTGGCGCTGGCAGCCGGTATCGTCAGCTTTCTGTCGCCCTGCGTTCTGCCCATCGTGCCACCCTATCTGGCCTATATGAGCGGCGTTTCTATCGGCGAAATGCAAGGAGAAGCCGCCGCACGCAGAAAGGCAACGATCACTGCGTTGTTCTTTGTCCTTGGCTTGTCGACGGTGTTTTTGTTCCTTGGGTTCACCGCATCTGCGTTCGGTGCGTTCTTCCTGCAAAATCAAGAACTTTTCGCCAAGATTTCTGGTGGTGTCGTGATCATCTTCGGTCTGCACTTCCTGAATGTCTTTCGTATCCCGCTGTTGGATCGCGAGGCCCGGATGGACGCTGAAAGCGGCGGCGGATCGGCTTTCGGTGCTTATGTTCTTGGGTTGGCCTTCGCCTTTGGCTGGACGCCTTGCATCGGCCCGCAACTGGGGGCGATCTTGTCTTTGGCCGCATCCGAGGCATCGGTGGCGCGCGGAACCGCGTTGTTGGGTGTGTATGCCGCCGGGCTGGGAATTCCTTTCCTGTTGGCCGCGATGTTCCTGAACCGGTCGATGGGACTGATGAACCGGCTGAAACGCCATATGGGGCTGATCGAAAAGGTGATGGGAGCACTGCTTTTGCTGGTGGGTGTTGCGCTGGTGACAGGCCTGTTTTCGACCTTCTCGTGGTGGTTGCTGGAAACATTCCCCGGTCTCGCGGTCTTGGGGTGACGGTCTTACTCTCGCCCGAATGACCGGCTATGCTGGAAGCAAGGCAAGAGGGCAAAATGGTCGAAGAGCAGTCAGGCCACTCATCTCAAATCGTGCGGAAACGCCGGGTGTTCTATATCCCCGGTTATGATCCTATTCATCCTCGGCGGTATCGCGAATTGTATCGCAAAGAAGGGGCTGATCAGGCGCGCATCTCGGGCTATGACATCAACCTGACTCCAAAGACTACCAAAGGCCCCTATGGCTGGCACGTGCATGGGGTGTGCGACGGAGCCAGTGTTGACGCCGATATCGAAGTTCTTGTCTGGTCCGACATCGTTCGGGACAGCATGTCGAACACCATCCCGGCGACCTATCTGCAACTCGCACGCACCGCGTGGACCTACATCGCGACCGGCACACTCTGGCGATTAATGCGGCTGCGCAAGGGGCCAGTGATTGCCGCGCTTTACCCCGTGGGGATGTTGATGCTGCAACTGGGGTTGGCGGTTTTGATCGGGTGGGGCGTTGGCCTTGCCGGAACTGCGGCGGCGGGCCAGTTCACTGGCGCGGTATCGACCGGAATCTGGCTCGTCGGCTGGGGGCTGGGCGTGGGAGCCGCACTGGCCTTGTTGCGTTGGTTTCGTGGCAAGGACGGCAAGTTTTTCGCATATTACCTGATGCACGACTACGCCTATTCGGCACAATCGCGTGGCGCGAATCCGCCCGAATTGGAAGCGCGTTTGGCCGAGTTTTCAGATCAAATTTCCGAAAGCTTGGCAACGGATGTCGATGAAGTGCTTGTGGTCGGGCATTCGTCGGGTGCCCATCTGGGGGTGTCGGTTCTGGCCGACCTGATCCGGTCCGGACGTGTCCCAACTGGTGGCCCCGCACTTGGGTTTTTGTCGCTGGGGCAGGTGGTGCCGATGGTTTCATTCCTGCCGGATGCGCAGCGCTTAAGGGCAGACTTGCGGTATCTGTCTGCGCGCGAGGATCTGGCGTGGGTCGACGTTTCTGCTCCGGGCGATGGATGCGCGTTTGCATTGTGTGATCCGGTCGGTGTTTCGGGTGTTGCGCCCAAGGACAAGCGGTGGCCTCTGGTGGTTTCTGCAGCTTTCACCCAAACCTTGTCACCGGCCCGTTGGGCCGAGTTGCGCTGGCGGTTTTTTCGGCTGCATTTCCAATATCTTTGCGCGTTCGATCAGCCCGGTGATTACGACTACTTCCAGATCACCGCCGGGCCGGTCACGTTGAAAGCGCGATATCGGGATCGTCAGCCCTCGAAATCGCGACTGGAAGATCCGGTGTCAAAATACACGTCGGTGGTGCCATGATTCCACCAAAGCCGCCGTCGCGGCCCGACAAGGTTTCATTGCGCCGATACCTAAAACTGTTTCGTCAGGATTTGTTGTCAGCACAGCCAGCGCGGCTGTACCGGGCATGGATGGCCGAATTCAGGACTCCGTTTTTCCGGTCGTTTCTTCTGAACCAACCCAACCTTGTGCAGACGGTTTTGAAAGACCGCCCGGACGATTTCCCCAAATCAAGCCGGATCAGTGAAGGACTTAGACCTCTTCTGGGCAACTCGGTCTTTCTGACCAACGGAGAAACCTGGAAACGCCAACGCCGCATTATTGACCCCGCCTTCGAGGGCGGGCGATTGAGAGATACATTTCCCGCGATGTGGCAGGCGTCGGAAGCGGCGGTCGCGCGACTTCAAACGATGACTGACAAACCGCTTGAAATAGAAGAACACACCAGCCACGCTGCGGCTGACGTGATCTTTCGAACGCTGTTTTCGATCCCTATCGATCACGAGGTTGCCTCGCGCGTCTTTTCGCGTTTTCGGGCCTATCAACGGGCGCAGCCGATCCTGAACCTTGCCGCATTCATCCCGTTGCCGCGCTGGATGCCGCGGTTCTACCCAAAGGGAACAAAGGAAAACGCCGCTGAAATCCGCAGCCTGATCGGGCAACTGACAGCCGAGCGGATGGCCGCGATCAAGTCAGGAACGGCCCCCGATGATCTTGCGACCAAGATAATGACAACGCCGGATCCGCTGACCGGCGATTTGTTCGATACCGAAGAAATGGTCGATCAGGTGGCGATCTTCTTTCTGGCCGGGCACGAAACCAGTGCATCTGCACTGGCCTGGACCCTATACCTGATGGCGATTTATCCTGACTGGCAGGAGCGGGTGGCTGAAGAGGCGGTGGCGTTGGATGCGGGGATGGCGTTCAGCGTCATGTCAAAGCTGCGCCTTAGCCGCGATGTGTTTCGCGAAGCGTTGCGGCTGTATCCGCCTGTCCCGATGATGGTGCGCGAAGCTGCCTGTCCCGAAAAGTTCCGCGACCGGGATGTGCCGAAAGGCGCGCAAATGGTGCTCAGCCCCTGGCATTTGCACCGGCACGAGCGGCTATGGGATGACCCGGATGCGTTCAAACCGGATCGGTGGCAAACGGAAAACGGCCGGACTTGCCAGCGCGAGGCGTACATCCCGTTCTCATCCGGCCCCCGTGTCTGCACCGGGGCAGGGTTTGCCATGGTCGAGGGGCCTTTGTTGTTGTCGATGCTGTTACGCAATTACCGTGTTGAGCCAATTGACGGGCGCGAGCCTGTTCCGGTCGCTCACCTGACCGTGCGGGCCAAGTCGGGCATCTGGGTCAAATTGAGGAAGCGTACTTAACGCTTCTGCAAGCGCCGCAGCACGAATAGGCGAATGGCGGACGCAAGCCCCATCTCGGTTCCCCGCGCTTCGTCAATTGTTGCAGCCAATGCGTTGATGGCTTGGCCGTCCTGCGCTGCGATCTCGCGGAAAGCGTCCCAGAATTCGTCTTCCAATGACACTGATGTGCGATGCCCGTGCAGGGTCAGAGATCGTTTGCGCGGGCGGCTCATGGCTCGTTCTTGTGCCCGTCATGGTCCCGGTCTGCCTTGTCCGCGCGCGCGCGGTTTAGGTCTTTTTCGGCCTTCGTTCGTCCGAATTTTACGGCATTTTCGTCAGCGCGGGCCTTTTTCTCAGCCCGCGCTTGTTGTTTCCGGAACCGGTTCAGGTTGACCGGTTCTGCCATCAGTCTTTTGGCCCGATCATCTGTTCAGGACGAACAACTGCGTCAAAGGTGGCTTCGTCAACAAAGCCCAAAGCAACCGCTTCTTCCTTCAACGTCGTACCGTTCTTATGCGCGGTTTTGGCGACTTTGGTGGCGTTGTCGTAACCGATGGTCGGCGCCAGCGCGGTGACCAGCATTAGCGATTCCTGCATCAGCTTTTCGATGCGCGGCTCGTTCGCTTCGATGCCCAGCAACATACGTTCGGTAAAGCTGTCGGCGACATCGCCCAGCAGCTGGATCGATTGTAGCAGGTTGTAGGACATCATTGGGTTATAGACGTTCAGTTCGAAATGCCCCTGCGAGCCTGCGAATTTGATGGCCGCGTCGTTGCCCATGACATGGGCGGCGACCTGGGTCATTGCTTCGGCCTGAGTTGGATTGACCTTGCCCGGCATGATGGACGAACCGGGTTCATTCTCGGGCAGAATAAGCTCACCCAAGCCAGAACGTGGGCCAGATCCAAGCAGGCGAATGTCGCTGGCGATCTTGTACATCGACCCGGCAACCGTCGTCAGAGCGCCCGACGTGAAGACCATCGCATCATGGGCGGAAAGCGCTTCAAACTTGTTCGGCGCGGTCACAAAGGGCAGGCCGGTGATGTCAGCCATATGGGCCGCGACGGCTTCGCCCCAACCGTTCTGCGTGTTCAGGCCGGTGCCAACGGCGGTGCCGCCCTGCGCCAGCTCATAGATGCCCGGCAGGGTCGCCTGAATGCGCGCGATGCCCTGACGGATCATGTGGGCATAGCCCGAGAATTCCTGACCTAAAGTCAGCGGCGTCGCATCCTGTGTATGGGTGCGGCCGATCTTGATGATATCTTTGAATTCTTCCGACTTCTGTTCAAGCCCTTCGGCCAGTTTGGTCAGACCCGGCAACAACACATCGCGCACGCTCATCGCTGTGGCGATGTGCATGGCGGTCGGGAAGGTGTCGTTTGAGGACTGGCCCATGTTGCAGTGATCGTTGGGGTGCACCGGATCCTTGGACCCGATTACGCCGCCAAGGATCTCGATCGCGCGGTTTGCGATGACCTCGTTCGAGTTCATGTTTGACTGGGTGCCCGATCCGGTCTGCCAGACGACCAGCGGAAAATTGTCGTCGAACTTGCCGTCGATCACCTCGCCAGCGGCCTGGATGACGGCGTCGGCGATCCGGGCGTCCATCTTGCCGGTGGCCTTGTTTTCGATAGCGCAGGCTTTTTTGATCACACCAAGCGCACGCACGATGGCGATCGGCTGCTTTTCCCAGCCAATCGGGAAATTCATGATCGAACGCTGGGTCTGAGCGCCCCAGTACTTGTCGGAAGGAACTTCGAGAGGGCCGAAGCTGTCGGTTTCGGTGCGGGTCTCGGACATGGGTCAACTCCGTATCGTATACTTTCGTATGCCGTTTAGCGGCCCTGATCCCAAGGCGCAATTGGCCAGTTGCGCGCAGCATAATCGCGCCACGCGCAAAGATATAGCGCCGATATGGCAAGCAAGTTTTCGCGATCTTGTTTACCGTGGGCGTTGCCCTGCGGCAGCGAGCTTGTAAGATGATCCGGCGGGCTGGGTTTACCCAACTGAAAAGCGAGGAAAAGTCAGATGATACGCGCCGTTCCAATATCCCAAAAGCTGATGCTCCTTTGTGCCGCGCTGTGCGCGTTCGCCGTTCTGTCTGTACCGGCGTGGGCGGATGTGTCCCGCTTTGTCGGCGACTATGTCGGATCCGCCGAGGTCATATCGGCAGATGGCGATGCTTCAAAGCGCGACATGAGTGTGTCGATCAGCGAAACCAAAGAAGGGTTCACCGTTGACTGGACATCCGCCACCCACAAACCGGACGGGCGCATCAAAGAGAAATCCTATTCGATTTCATTTGTCCCGTCAGACCGCGATGGTATCTATGCCGCCGCAATGAAGCGCAACGTGTTTGGCCATGCCGTACAACTGGACCCGATGAAGGGCGAACCCTTTGTGTGGGGGCGAATCGAAGGCGATACGCTGACGGTTTATTCGCTGTTCGTGGATGACGTTGGCGGTTACGAATTGCAGCAGTTCGATCGAACACTGGCCGAGGGCGGGCTGACGCTGAAGTTCACGAATCTGCGCAACGGATCGCTGCAGCGTTCCGTGAACACGTTTCTGAAACAGCAATAAGCGCCGTTACTTGCGGAAACTGTCAAGCGAGACGACGTCGCCTTTGTGCTCGCCGTCGTCTTCGACTTCGATATCGCCGGGCTCCAACAGATCCTCGGGCTCAATCTCATCCTCGTCGTCTTCAGCAGCTTCGAATCGCAGGCCGAATTCAACTGACGGATCGACGAAGGTCTTGATCGCGTCATATGGGATGTAGATCGGTTCGGGCTGGTCGCCGAAATTCAGGGTGATTGAAAACCCGTCATCGCCGACATCAAGATTGTCGAACCAGTGCTGCATCACAACCGTCATTTCGCCAGGATAGCGTTCAGACAGCCATTCGGCGATCTGTACATCCGGATGTAACGTATCGAACGTAATGAAGAAATGATGCGCCCCGGGCAGGCCGCGTTCAGCAACGTCCGTGAGAACCGTTTTGATCAGGCCACGCATGGCCTGATGCATCAGTCTTCCATAATCGATATCTTCTGACATCGCTTATCCCCAATTTATTTCCGTCAGCATAAGGGATTCGACCGGAAACAAAAGAGCGTGCGCGCGGCTTTCATGTGGATATCAGGGTCCATATCGTCGAAACGCCTGCTCCGACAGCAAGCGTCATCGACATTCCCTGTTTCAGCCCCAACATTAGCACCGCAGCAAGAAGTGTCAGGATGGCGGCGCGCACATCCAGCGTCGACAGATCCGGGAGCGGGATCGCGACTGGACCACTGCCAACGACGCGAACTGACGAAAACCAGACATGCAGGGCGAACCAGACTGACAAATTCAGGATGACGCCGACAACAGCTGCCGTGATGGCCGAGAGGGCTGCAGACAGGCGCGGCCGGGACGAGATTTGCTCAAGGTACGGTCCGGCCAGAAATATCCACAGAAAACAGGGCGTGAACGTGGCCCAAAGCGCAACGATTCCCGCAGCGATTGCCATGCCGGGGCCGCTTTGCAGATACCCGGTCAGCATAGCGACGAATTGGGTCACAAGAATCAGGGGCCCGGGCGTGGTTTCGGCCAACCCTAGCGCATCAATCATCTGGGACGTCGTCATCCACTGATAATCGCCCACGACGGTCTGCGTCATGTAGGCGAGCACGGCATAGGCTCCGCCAAAGGTTACAACTGCGAGTTTTGCAAAGAACCATCCGATATCAGCCAGCAGGGTTTGCCCAGTCAGGCTGAGCATCACAAGTGGCACCAGCCAGAGCGTTCCCCAGACCAAGATCGTGCGCAGGGGCCTCGCATTGTGCGGCGGAGGAACGTCTTTGACATCCGTCTCTGTCGCGGAGAGCCAACCCCACAATGCTGCTGCGGCAATGATCAATGGGAAAGGAAGGTTCAGCGCGAAGATCGCCAAGAAGGCCAGCCCCGCCAGAACCCACGCTGATGGCGAGGTGAGCGCTTTGGACGACACTTTCTTCAAAGCTTGCAGAACGATGACGATCACCGCCGCCTTGATGCCCAGAAACGCGCCCTGCACCAGTGGCAGGTCGCCAAAGATCGCGTAGAGCCAAACCAAAAGGGCAATGATCAAGGCGCCGGGCACCACGAACAGCGCCCCGGCCAACAGTCCGCCGGCTGTTCCGCGCAACCGCCACCCTGCATAGGTCGCAAGTTGCATGGCCTCGGGGCCCGGCAAAAGCATGCACAGTGATAATGCGCGCAGAAACCCGTCTTCGTTTAGCCAGTCGCGTTCTTCCACAAGTTCCCGGTGCATCAGTGCGATCTGGGCGGCGGGCCCGCCAAAGGACAAAAGCCCGATGCGCCCGAAGACGCGGAACAGTTCAGAATAGGTCGGGGTCATTTGGTGTGATGCTCCGGCCAGCTGTGGGTTTCGCCTGCGCCATCCCGGGCCCAACGATAGAGAGCGTCATAGAGGACGAAGCCGGCCTCCATCTGTGTCAGGTCATCTTTGTGGACACGTGACAATCCGACAGACAGTGCCAGCAGTCCGGCGGCTTCTGGCGTGCCGTCAAGGTCGCCAGTGTCGGCTGCGCGAATGACGGCCGCCATCTTATCCAAAGGAGGAGTGTTCAGCCCGAACCCTTTCAGCATCGCATCGAATGTGCAGAGCTCTTTGTCATGCGTCCAGGGGGCGTCCGGCGTGTCGAACGGAATGGCGTCAAATCGATCGGCCACTGCAGCAACTTCGGAAGGGGGGACAAACAGAAAATCGGCCTTCGGATCGATAAAGCGCCGGATCAGCCAGGGGCAGGCGATCCTGTCGATCTTTGGCCGGTGGCGGGTAACCCAGCGGGTCGGTGTGCCTGTCCAGCCGTCGGCAATCGCCGCAACCGGAATTGTGGGGAGGCCTGCGTCAATCCAGTTGACCATGCCACCTTCGAGGGAGATGGCGGACACGCCCCGGGCGCGCAACAGAGCGGCAGAACCGTGGCTCAGTTTCAGTCCCTTATGACAGATGATGACCACGGTCTGAACGGAAAGATCTGGAGCCAACGCGGCAATCTGATCATGCGGACAATGGAACGCGGTCGGAATCAGAAAAGGGTTTTCCGCAGAGTCAGAACTGGTTCGGACATCGATTAGAACGGGCGCTTGATCGGTTCCGATCAGGCGCATCAGTTTTGGCGGAGAAATGGTATTTAGAGAGGCCATGGTGCATCCTTCGACAAGTATCGACAAAGAACGCGAACTTGGGCCTGAGCCTGACGGGGCGTTCGCTTTTGAACCCCATACCAGCTTTTACCTCATGCCAAAGAGCGGGGTCAAGCGGTGAGACCTCCCCGGGTCAGGCCCATTCGAGCTGCTGACCCGTCATGCAGATCGGAATTGTATCTTCGGGCAGTTGGCCCAGTTGTTCAAACAGGGAAACGAAATCGAACTGATTATACGCTTCGACGATCTGGTCGCCTTCGAACCGGGCCATGACCTGCCCCGTCACTTCGATCGGGGCCCCATTGTCGGCGCGGGTGGTATGCACATGCAGAAAGGCGGCCAGCCAATCATCATGTTCCACGGTTTTGGGGAGCCGGACATCAATTTCGCCCACGTGGGCGCGAAATGCGACCACAAGATCCTGAAAGTCATCGCGGCCCATCTGCATCTCGGGCACGATCCCGGTGGCGACCAGGTCGGGGACAAAGAATTTGTCGATTGCGTCCAGGTTGCCGTGTACCCAGACCTCATCATACCAGCGCTGCAGCAAATCCGTTTTGGTTGTCATAAGGCGTCTCCATCCTTTGCGCTAAGGATGGGCTGATTCTCTGAACAAACTCTGAATCCGTATTATCAGCGCCAAATCAGCCGTCCAATGCAACGGGTAGGCGACACAGTCAACGGGCGCCAACTCCTAACGCAGATAGCCACGATGAGAGTGGACAAAGCAGGCTTAACGCACATATTCGGTCAAGGTCGGAAGGGTATCGTGCAGGTCGTATGGCTTGCTTTTCCAAGAATCCCCCCTGACGGATTTTCAATAAGGCAACGCAAGATGATAGACCTGCCAGAACTGCTGATCCTCAGACATGGCGAAACTGAATGGAACCGTCTGGGCCGGATGCAAGGCGCGTTGGACAGCCCTTTGACCGAAACCGGGCGGTCGCAGGCACGGGCGCAGAATGCACTGATTGCCGGGCAGGGCGCGTCTTCGCACGGTTGGTTTACGTCACCGCAGGGCCGCGCGGTTGAAACGGCTCGAATTGCGGCGCAGGGGCATGACACGCAAATCGTCACCGACGCGCGTCTGCGTGAGATCGAGATGGGGAACTGGACCGGGCGGATGCGCAGCGAAATCCACGAAGCCGCCCCACATCTGTTCGAAGATCCGTCTGCTATGTCCTGGTACGGGCAGGCGCCGGGCGGCGAAAGCCTGAAGGATCTGGCGTCGCGGGTTCGCAGTTTTTTGACGGATCTGTCCGGACCGGCCGTGATCGTGACCCATGGGATCACCAGCCGCATGATGCGATGTGTGGCACTGGATCTGCCATTGTCTGCTTTTGCGGCGCTGGAGGGCGGGCAGGGGATTCTGTATCGCCTGTCGAGTGGAGAATATGAACGCATTGGCCCGGATGGCACCGTTCCGCAACGCCGGAATGTCTGAGGTGTAGAAAATCTGCCAACACCCTCTTGCACGTCCGCGCAACCTTGTTTAGATCGACGCAGATCGGGTGATTAGCTCAGTTGGTAGAGCGCTTCGTTTACACCGAAGATGTCGGGAGTTCGAGCCTCTCATCACCCACCACTCTCTCCTTTGCGTTTAACGGAACCCGATACGGGTCGGCGTTCCTATCTGCATATTCGCCACAACCACATCGTTGCGTCCTGACATCTGGCGATCACAATGTCCCAACGACAGAAATTGCCGACCTTTTTAGATCCTTGTCTTGGCTACAATCCTGCCTTGGGTTAGGTCTGTTCAAGCAGTTGTGGCTTTGCCCTGAGCAGCTATCGTGTACCGGGCAGGCAAACATTGATTGCATCGTCGCATTTGAAATAGGAAGCGCATCCCGTGAGCAGTCCAATCATTGAAGCCACATGCTCGATCTGTGGACATACTGGAACGTTTGAGCGCGGAGACGAGCGTTCGTTGCGGGAAAGTTATGCGTGTCCGAGTTGCCGGTTCACGTTGCGCTGGCGGGATCAGGCCAGCATTATCATCGATGAATTTGGACGGGGACAAGCCACATCGCTAAGGGAACTGGCGAATGGCGGCTATCTGAATCAGGTGTCGATTTTCGAACCAGCCCTGCGCGGGCCGTTCGTGCGGCATCTGAAAGGTTTGCCGCAATATACGCAATCTTATTTCTGGCCGGATATGGATCTGGGCGAAATGACTCCGGAAGGCGTGCAAAACGAAGATCTGACGGCGCTGACCTTTGAGGACGACAGCTTTGATCTGATCATCAGCAGCGATGTCATGGAGCATCTGTTTGATATTCGCACAGCGTTTGAGGAAACCCTTCGGGTGCTGAAGCCCGGTGGCATTCACCTGTTCTCAATCCCGAACGACTTTCCCTTTCCAGATCGATCCACGGCCCGGGTAGCGATGGAAAACGGTGAAGAAGTGCACATCAAACCGGCGCGGTATCACAATTCGGGCGATGGATCGAAATGTCTTGTCTACACGGACTATGGTGCCAATGTTACTGACATGATTGAAGGGTTGGGCGGCAAGCTGTCCATCATTCGGCGCAGCAGTGCCGTTCCGCCATGTCACACCAATGCAACTTTCGTGATGCGCAAGATCACCGGATCGCCCGTCAAACGCCGTATTGCGTCTGAACCGGCAGCTGTTCGTCAGGCGTATACGCCGCCAGCTTTGCCCGACCTTAAATGCCCGATCTGTGGCAGCGATCAATTCGAAGATTTCAACGGCCGTGTGAATGCCCGCTGCAGTTCGTGTCGGGCCGTCGAACGTAACCGCATGATGTGGATGTTGTTGGAAAAGCTGGGTGGCTTCAAGGAAGGCGCTCGCGTGCTGCATCTGGCCCCGGAAATGGGGCTGGTGCGGCGGTTCAAGGAATTGTCCGGCGACAAATATCATGCAACGGATTTTGACCCGGAGCGGTACGCAAGCAAGATCGTGACGGTGCGCAAACTGGATCTGTGCACGGATCTGGCGGATATTGCGGACGAAAGCTATGATCTGATCCTGCACTCGCACGTTTTGGAACACGTGCCATGTGATGTATCGGCCGTTTTGCGCGAAATGGATCGAATCCTGGCGCCGGGTGGTCTGCATTTCCTGTCGGTCCCGTTCCGCGGTACGACAACCGCCGAAGATCTGTCGCCCGATCTGACCGAAGCCGAGCGCAAGACGCGTTTCGGGCAAGAAGACCACATGCGTATTTTCGGAACCGAAAGCCTGACCGAAATGCTGCGCGATGTTTGGGGCGATCACAAACATCTGGTCGAAATGGCCGAGATTTTCAGCCGTGACGAGTTGCGCAGCGCCGTGATCCCGACCGATGCGTGGCGTGGGATCTCGTCCCACAGCATTTTCCATTATCGCAAGGGCGGCACGCCGCCTGCGGTCGAAGTGGCTGCAAAACTGAAACGTGAAACGTCTGTTCAACGCACGTCGACGGCGCAAGCTACGGCGCCTGCGGCCGTCGCAAAGCAGGGCGAAAACCAGACCCGTACGACGCTTGTCGAGAGTGAAGAGGAAAGCACCAAACCGTCGCTGATCAGCGGTCTGGACAACCTGCGCCGCGATAACCCTTGGCCCAATTTCCCTTACGGTGATCATGCTCCTTTTCACCTGGCGTTGGATTGTAATGGCGATGGTGGGCGCGAGATCATCTTTAAGGCCATTCATGACAATGACATCACTCTGATGGTTGAAGTCGGCTGTTTTCTGGGCGGCTCAGCTTTGCATTGGTTGCAATGCAAGCCGGACCTGACCCTGATTGGTGTTGACCCATGGGAAAACAGCTGGGCCAACTACGTCGAACAGATGGCCAATGATGCCAATATGATGCGCCACGTCGTGCACCTTCCCGATGACGAGGTTACGCGGATTGCGGACCTGATCCGGAAGTATGGCAATTTCAGCGTCGCAATGAACAATCTGCGGCTGTACAAAGAGCGCTTTATCCCGGTGCGGCGCTATTCGCCCGAGGCCCTGAAATACCTGAGTGATCGGAACGTGCCGCTTGAAATGATCTATATCGATGCGTTCAAGCACCGAGACGATCTGGACACGGCGCTCAGCTTGTTCCCGGACGCGGTATTGTGTGGTGACGATTGGCTGTGGCCGGATGAAACCGGTGAAATGGTCATGCAGCGCAACATCAAAGAGTTCGCGCTGGAACACGGGTTCGAAATTGAAGACAGCCGACAGTCCTGGGTGTTGCACCCGCAAAAATAACACTTCTGCGCCTCGCGGAGGTTACTCCGTGGGGCGCATGATGATCGGTGCACCAATGTAATTCAGAGTCGGTTTGGTTTTTTCCCGCCGCAACAGTTTGACATCGGGCGCATCTGAAACGGGGCCAATTTCAAGCGTTCTGAATTCACGGCCTCTGTAAAAATCAAATCCGAATGCGCCAATTCGGGTGAAATAGCTAACGGGGTCGATTGAAGTCAGCCGAAGCGGATCGGAGCCGTCTACGCTCAGGTCCGCATGACCGCCACCTGGATGAAACAGAAACGGTAGCGCCATGACGCGATGGCTCTGGCCCAGATCGATGGTCGCCCGGCTGTTTTCTGAGAACACTGCATAGGGTAGTTTCAGGCTGGAACATTCGAGTTGGGCCTTGGGCATGTGGTCCATCAGGCCGGAGAAGTCCATGCATTCGCGTCGCCATTGGGGAAGCGGCACGCGATCAAGGTCTGGCTTAGGATCCTGTTCCAACATCTGGGTCAGGAAGGTTTGCCCCCGCTCGGCAAACAGGGCCGACCCTTCTTCGCCGGTATGAGCGACATCTCGGAGAAGCCCGTTCATATATTCGACGCCCTTTTCTGCAACCATCGCGCCCGCCAGATCCAGAAGAGGAATGTTGTATTCGGCGCATAGTTTTCGGGTCAGCCCTTCGAAATCCAGCAGTTCGGCGCCCTGCCGGTTACGGTAGTGCAGCATGAAGGACGGGCGGGCGCCCATCTCGGCAACAGCGTGAATGCAATCCAAAAGCAACTCTGTTCCCGACGCCTCAGTGACAATGCGAGAATGCGAGTAAGCCGAGCTTGTGATCTCAAGAAGCACATCGGTGAACGGGCCAAGCAACTCATTGGCCACGCGTAAATAGGGCGGGACCACATGCGGCAACAAGGCTCCCAACCCGACGCGTACCATTTCGACATCGGGGTGCGAGGTCTGCATCCGTTCGATCAGAGGGACCGAGAAACCAGCGGTCGTGGCAACGTTGGAGAAACCAAACACAAGAATGCGTTGCTTGCTCATTGGGGCAGATCCTTCTGAATTCGTCGGGCTGTATAGACGTGTGTCGCCCGTAGGTGCCTTTTTATCAAGCGGATAAAATGGTGGCTGGGATGCCGGAACCTGCAATCAAACCCGTCACAGCGGTTCAAAGACCAAAGGTAACTCAATGGGGGTGTGAAGCGTCCAGTTGCCAGTCCATGTCGGGTCTCAGGGATCCCGGATGTGCCCGAACAGACCCCCGCAGTTCTTTCCGGAAAACAGGCAGGAAAAGCAGCGTGGCTTAACATCGGCCATCCGTGACAGCCAGCAGCATCCTAAGTCGCCCTGCCAGGGCTATCCATTCAGGAACCTTCGCAACAGATTGAAACTTGGGTCGCAAAGTATACAAGTGTCTGACGACGTCGCAGGAGTACAAAGAATGGAAAATCGCGCCAAGGATTGGATGGTTCAGTACATTGCTTCCGTGCCGGATAACAAACCGTCAACGATTGACGCAGAGGCGACTTTTGATGTCCTGGGGCTGGACAGTGACGAAGCGGTCGTCATGGCGGGCTTAAGGGATGAAGAGTGCCTGAAGGCCATCGACCCGATCAAATCGTATAAAGACCCCAGTATGGCTTGTTTTGCCGCGCAATTTGCAGAAAAGCACGGCGTGGAAACCACAGCGTGACACGACCAGACCTTAGCATTGCGCTGGTTTGCTGGCAAATGTCGCGAGAAGTGCCGCGCACGCTTTGGTCTTTGTCGCGTGCATTTCAGCAAGGGATCGGCGACCTTGATTATGAGATTATTGTCGTCGACAACGGGTCGGATCAGGTGCCACAGGCCCCACGGATGGATCCCGTTCCGCGCATTTTGACCGTTTCAGAGCCATCTGTGTCTCCGGTCGCTGCCATGAACCAGGCATTGTCGATGGCCCGAGGGCGGGTGACAGGGGCTTGGATCGACGGGGCACGCATGGCGTCTGGCGGGTTGCTGCGCGCGGTGCACAACGCCTCGCGTTTGCATGAGCATCCTGTCATTGCAGTGCCAAACTGGCAGCTTGGCCCGAACCGTCAGGCCGTCAGCGTGCATGACGGGTATTGCGCTCAAGTCGAAGACGATCTTCTGACAAAGGCAGGCTGGCCGTCGCCTGCCACAGATTTCTTTTCGATTGCATCGCCAGAAATGAAAGATGTTGCCGGGCCGATGCTTGAGTCAAATGCGCTGTTTTTGCGAACCGGCGACTGGCGTGCCCTTGGCGGGTTCGATCCTGCTTTCACCGAGACCGGCGGTGGGGCAGCAAACCCTGACATGTTTTTCCGTGCGCTGGAGTTACCCGGAACGCAACAGATCCGCATTGCGGGCGAAGCCACCTTTCACCAAATCCACGGCGGCACGACCACGGATGGGCAAGACAAGGCTGTGTATGCGCTAAAAGAACTCGCGCGATCGTATCAGCGGCTTCGCGGACACCCCCTTCGCATGGTCCGCGACCGGGGGTGGATTTATGACGCCACAACCGGGATGATCGATACCGGTCTCTGAGCTTTTGGCTCACGACGCATAGCCAATAGATGACGATTGCAGCCAGGGCGATTGCGGATAGGAAAACCTTGGGGCAGGCGGTGCGCGCATCGCCGAGAGAGGGGTGTCCAGCGGTGATAAGAAGGCTGAGCGGTCGGCCCTGACCGTCACAGACGGTATGCAGCTTCGTGTGCATACTGCCCTTCGTCCCCCCGCTCGGGATCATGCTTCGCATAACCCTGCCGTGTAGTGAAACAGTCTGCCACGCCCCCCTTTTTGACGCCTAAACTGGACGCCGTGCGAGCCGTTTCTTGTGAAACGGCGGGAGCGGCGTCTGAATCGGTTCAGCATAAGCATCGGCCAGAAAGCATCCGATAAAGATCGAATTAATCTCGGGGCCTGGCGGAAGCGATAATGCAACCGGTTTATGAGCAAGGTTCCGGTCGTTTAATCCGTGAGCATTTTCAACGGCGCTTACCTGAAAATCACGATAGCTGAGTGGGTTATGATCTCTCCCATAGGTTGATATTTTAAGAGTCTGGAGCTTGTTTAACTTGATCAGAAAAACAGTATAAAAAAACGATGGGGCTTTGTATAAATAATCGGAGTTGCAAATATCGTTTGCGTTTGGGCATCCGAACTTATTCCGAGTTAGATATACCTCGTCACGAGCCGATCTTTTCTGCAGGTATCAGTGATCTTAGGTGAAAACCATGTTCTGCGTGCCCAAACTCACAGTTTACGTGAAACGGCGCAAGTAAATGGAATACATTGTTTTTTCCAAATGTATTGTCAGGATGCGCCTAAGTATTCGGATACGTTGGCGTTTGAGGGTGGGGTTGGTCAGGAACGGATGGAAATGGCCAAAAAAGACCACGAAGTTGCAACACCCCTTGCAAGAAATTCCTGTCGCACTGAACCTCTGGCAGAGCTAAGTGTGTAACTCGCAGGGCCTGTCCCTGAACACTGTACGGCTTCATGAAATAAGTTGAAGGCACAACTAATGGGTGATACTTCTTAAGGTCTACTCAGTAGTCACAACCCGACTAGCCCATATATGAAGTGAATTTTTTGGATGCCTCAGGAGGCCGCCCCACAGAGCGATATTGTCGCTGGCAACAGCGTTGGTGTGCTTGAATCTGCCGTGCACCAGCGGGAGACACAAGGATTGGTGCATCGCCGTGAGGCTGCAATTGCCGTAGGCGATACGTTTGAGGCAAAGTATTCGCCTCGGTACCTGCTGTTTCGAAAGGCGAACAGGACGCTCAGCCGCAGTACTTGTGATCTCGGCGATCTGATTGCAAATTCGACCACGTCGCGCATCCAAATCTTTGGCGGTCAGGATCAAGTTGACTCAGCACAAGCCGGACGAATCGCCGAACTTGAGAATGTGAGGTCGGTCTGCGTACAGGACGCGACGGGCCGCTTCGTGTTTGGCAGTAGCCTTGATGACGGATCTTTTCAGCGGGTGATGTCGGAAGTGCTGGGCGACAGAAAACTGGCTGGCATTGTTATCGCTCAGAATGGCTGTGATTTGCCTGCACCGTCTTCGGTGCGGCGATCGAACTGTAAAGAGAAAACGAGCTTGTGACGTCAATCGGAACACAACAACAACGTGTGATTGGCAAAATTCATCTGCTTTGCACGTTCATCAATACTAAGAAGCACGAGCATTTGGGGAGATGCGGGATATGAACCACATTGACACGCCCTTTGCCGACCCAAGTTACGTCATGGGCAATATCGACACTGTCTCTTCAAAAGAAATTTCCGGCTGGGTCGCATGTGTTGAGGCAGATATCCTTCCGGTTCTGTTCGTCAATGGACGCCCCGCTGAGCTTATTGAGTGGCAGCGGGCGCGCACGGACGTCAATCATGCACTTGGCTTGCCAGGGAACATGGGCTTTGCCTTTTCGGCTCAGGGCGTAACACAAGGCGACGTGATTGAGCTTTTCATATTTGACGGAAAGAAAATCAGCTTTGTTCTGAGGAAGATCGCGCCACAGGGCTGCGGGTATGATGATTTGCTCTTGCAGATACTTGAGGCGAAGGAAATTTCGCAACAGCCCGACTGTGTTGCAGTTACGTGTTGGGATGGGGCGCATAACCCGCTGGGGCGCGCTCACGTTCTTTACCAAGTCATCAAGACGCAGCGCCCGGCTGTTCTGGTCAGCTTTCTGTTCGATGAATTCGGTGGCAAGATCTGGCCTCCATTGGAAGGTGCCGATCTCAAACGATTGATGATTCCATGGGGTCGACGCCACGAAGCTTATGACATGATGGCGCGTTTGGACTTGTCCTTTCCGACAGTCTGGATGTGTAAGCCACGCCAGCCGACCTTTGAACTGACCGCCAACCTGATCAATTCCGACACCCGGCTTGTGCTGGATCATGATGACAACGAAGTGTTTTTTGCCAATTCGTCTGGGGGCGACAAGGTATATGGCAAGAGCTCGGTTTCATTGGCGCGGTATCTGCAATCCAAAATCACGGCACACACAGCGGCAAGTGTGTCGCTGGCAGATGAATTGGATGCCGGGTTGGCCCGACACGCCCGGGTCGCCGCGCGCACCCCAGCCCCAAAGGAGACCAAATCCGATACCATAAAGATCGGGTTCATCGGGACAGTCCGGCCGCACAAAGGCATGGTTGAAGCCGCGCGTGCGATCAAGATCACGGGATGGCATCTGAAACGCGAGATCGAGTTTCACGTCTATGGCATGTTCCAGCCGGTTTCTCTTGCTGATGAACTGGCTGATCTTGGCGTGATCGTGAAGCAGAACATCGCAGGGCATGATTTACAGAAATACCTGGAAGAATTTGACGTCATTCTCACCGGGTTTCCGTCGGGGCTGGAAGAAGACAGTGACATTACCCGATATCAGATCTCGTCAAAGATCGGGGACGCGCTGGCTATCGGGCGTCCGGCGCTAATACCGATGAGCGCGAGTGTCGCTGACCTTTGGAATTACCCCGGTGCGATCCTTTTCACCGCTGACAAGTTTTCGGAGGCCCTGTTGACGGCCATCGAGACCAAGGATTCGGTGTCTCTGCCCAGAGACTTTACGCTGGAAGGTGTTTATGACGTTTTCGAGAAAGCCGAAAAGGTGGCGTCGCCCCCTCCGTTTGAGATGCGGGCGTTAAAAGCAAAATCCCCGGCAAAGCCGAAGGAAGCCAAACCGACACTGTTGTTGATCTGGAAACAGAGCGACTCTGGTTTGTATGGCCGCCGAATTGATCAGGTGGCGCGGTCGTACAAAAGCCGGTATCCGGGTCACCGTGTCGTGATTTTGGAATTGCATAACGCCCATGATCAAGCTGCGATGGCAAAAAACGCGCAAGGGTTTTCGCATGAAGCCAAGATCATTTTACCGCTGATCGAGCAGAAGCTGGCACGAACCTATATCGACAGGTTCGGCGTCGAACACCACGGTCTGGGCTTTGCCAACAGCCATGTGATCAAGGGCGAATTCTCATCTTATCTGGTGTCCGAAGCGTTCTTGCCCGAAAACACCAAGATTGTACTTTTCCCCATCGTTCCCAGTCTGGAAAAGATCTATGGAATCCTGTCCGCCTATCGCTGTGTTGTCGATGTGGTCGACAACCAGTTTTCCTGGGCCAGCGGCAAGTCACGGTTAAAGATGGGCGGGCAGTATCACGCGTTGCTCAAGATGGCCAAAGGGATCGTCCTGAATTCGCCCGAGACTCTGGCGTTTCTGAAAGCTGGAAGCTTCCTGTCGCCCGCCCATTGTGAAGAACCTTTTTCGACAATCATCCCGAACTGGTACAGCAACGACCAAATCGATTTTAACGGATCATCCAAAGCACCGGGATGTCATCTGGTCTATTCAGGCAACATGAATGATCGGATAGACTGGAAAGTGTTGGCCGAGGTTGCAGATCTGGATCCTGACGTGACCTTGCATCTGGCGGGAACTGCAACGCGGGTCGGGTCGAAATTGTCTGATCTGACCGAGCGTGAGAACGTTGTGTATTGGGGCCCTCTGCTTGAGCATCAGGTGACGGAACTTCTGTTGAATGCGCGCGCCGGATTGATGCCGCATGTTCGGGACGACGTGTCGTCATTCATGAACCCGATCAAGATTCAGATGTACCGGGCGCACGGCCTTCCGGTTATCGCGTCAGACGTGCCAGGGATCGACCCGGATGAGGTCGTTTTGTGCAAAACGCCGACGGCATTTCTGGACTCCGTATCTCAGGTGATCGCGTCTTCGAAGGACGATACAGACAGCGAAGCCCTAAGAGACGCGGCCTTCAAAACTGCTCGTGAAAGAGCAGACCAATACATTGACGTGTTGAACGCACTGTATTGACAGACAAAGGCGGGACCGCTGCGGGATGGTGTTTTCAACGGGCCCGTTTTCTGTCTGCTGCTCTGAGCTTCAGGAAGCCAGCTCGATTTGAACGGGGACCCCGTTGAAAGCGGCGTTGCCTGAAACCGGGTCAATCCGTTTGTCATCTGTCAGATCGTTGATCGAAACGGTCCTGCCAGCGGCAGCCACTTGCATGGTCTTGCCACTTTGACCCCACCCTTGCGGGATTGAAACCACCCCCTGTGCCATCGCTGATGTGATTTCAGCTGGCAGGGTGACGACCCCAACATGTGATGATATCTGCACGTCGTCTCCGTCAGAAATACCCAGCTTCTTGGCATCTTCAAAGTTGATCTCGACCGTGCACCGGTTGCGTCCTTTGACCAGCCGTTGGCTGTTCTGGGTCCAGCTGTTGTGGCTGCGCACCTGTCGCCGCCCGATCATCGCAAACGGATACTGGGCGTCGCGGGAGTCGGCATGGGTCATCAGACGGGGCAGATCGTCCAGAAAGACCTGCGGAGCCAGTTGAATTTGCCCATCATGCGTTTCCAGCCGCTCTGTCAGATTAGGCACCAACGGCCCCAAATCAAACGCCGTACCTGCATCCAGCATCGCCTCGACGGTGACATCCGGGTGATAGCCTGCGGGCAGCATGGCGTTCAGAACCTGTTCTGGAGAAGGCCCGATCTGGTTCGCCCCCGTAAGGCGGGCAGTCAGGCGCGCAATCAGTTCCCATTCCTGCATCACACCTTCGGGCGGGTCGAACACCGGGCGGGCATAGGTCGCGGTGTTGCGCACGGCAAAGCTGTGGAACACCATGTCATAGACCGCCTCTTCCAGGGCCACCGTTCCCGGCAGGATCATGTCGGCGTGGCGGGTGGTATCGTTGATGTGGATGTCGACGCTGATCATGAAATCCAGATCGTCAAGCGCGGCTTCGATCCGACGCCCGTTCGGGGCGGTCAGAACCGGGTTTCCAGCCACGGTCAAAAGCGCCTTGATCTGGCCGTCCCCGGGGGTTTCCATTTCTTCGGCCATCACACTGACCGGGAATTCGCCGTTGTAAAGCGGCTGCCCGGACACCCGCGATCGTCGTTCAGGGTACGTGCGCGCACGGCCTTTGCGCGATGTCATGCCAACATAGTCGAACGCAGGGGTGGTAAACATTGCCCCGCCTTCGGAATCGAAATTGCCGGTGATAAGGTTCAGGGCATAGCTGGCCCATTGACACAATCCACCAAAGCTTTGTGTCGAAGCGCCCATGCGAGCATAGCAAACCGCTGACGGTGAACTGGCGAAATCATGTGCCAGCCTGCGAATATCGTTGGCGTCGATCCCGGTGGTCGCGGCTGCCATGTCCAGTGTAAAGGGCTGGACAGCGTCGCGGAGCGTATCGACACCCTCTACATGCCCTTCGAGCGGTCCCAACCGGTCAAGCCCGGCGGCGAAAACTTCGCGGATCATAGCCAGAAGCAATACGGCGTCTGCTTCGGGCTGAATGAAGTAATGCGCGCTTGCCTTTTCAGCGGTCTCGGTGCGGCGCGGATCAATTACCACGACCTTGCCACCTCGTGCTTTTATCTCGTCCATGCGCCGACCAAATCCGGGGGCTGTCATCATCGACCCGTTTGAGACAAGTGGGTTGCCGCCCAGGATGAGCATGAAATCTGTACGATCCACGTCCGGAATCGGCATAAGCATCGGATGCCCCAACATGTGGATCGACGCGACGTGATGCGGAATCTGATCTGCTGTGGCCGAAGAATAGCGGTTCGAACTGCCCAGGGCTTTCATCAGGGCAGGCAGGTTCAGCAGGTTGCCAAACTTGTGCGCGTTCGGATTCCCCAGATAAACGCCGACCGCGTCACGCCCATGTGCCTCTTGCACTGCCCGCAGGCGGGACGCGGCAATATCAAAGGCTTCGTCCCAGCTGATTTCGGTAAAAACGCCATCGACTTTCAACAGGGGTTTGGTGACGCGGTCAGGGTCGCTGCGGAAGTCTTGCAGAGCGACGGCCTTAGGACAGATATGGCCGCGCGACAGTGGGTCATCGGGGTTCGGCTTGATCGAAATCACCTGCGTTTCGTCATGCGTTATAATCAGGCCACACATGGCCTCGCAGATATTGCACGTTCGAAAATGAGTTTGATGTGTCATGCGTTTCCCCCCTTTGTCCCTGTCTTGATCATGGCGTGATGATGACTTTGCCATCTGGTTTCTTCAATGCGTCGGCCAGGCCAGACACGACCTGATCCAGCGTCAGACGCGCGGCGACATCGGTTTTCCAACGGCCATCGGCAAACCGGGCCTGCACCTCACCTATGACGGCGGCCTGATCTTCACGCGGAGTGGTCATCATCCAACGGGTTAGCCAGAAGCCTTCGATCTGCTTGCCCATAAAGATCAACTGTCCCATCTGCGTCAGCTTCGGCAGCTCGGGCACCAACTTGCCATAGCTTATCCAACGTGCACGGTTCGGCATTGCCACAAAAAGTTGTTCGCTTAGCTGATCCGATACCGCATCCAGAAAGGCTATCGGTTTCAATGCCTTGGAAGCAGCTGCGAACTGCGCGACGACATCGTCGTCGGTGGTCACCAGAACCTCATCTGCGCCCAAGGCTTTCAGAGGCTCAACAGCATCAGCGCGGCGCACAAGAGCGATGGATTTAAGGCCCTTGTCATGCGCAAGCGAGATCATCAGTTTGCCCAGCTGGCTGGTCGCTGCCGAAATGACCACAGCCTCCCCGGCCTTGTCAGCGATGTCGATCATCGCCATCGCCGTCAGCGGGTTGACGATCTGCGCGGATCCGTCTTCGTCGCTGACGTCGGGACGCAGCGGGATACACATGCTGGCATCTGTCTGGGCATAGTCGGCCCACGCACCCGAGCTCCCAACCCCTCCGGCAACGAAAGACACCCGATTGCCCTGCAGCCATTCGGCACCGGGGCCGGTCGCCACCACATCACCGCAGCCTTCAAACCCGGCGGGCGTGTCCTTGATCCGCGGTTGTCCGTATTCGCCCTTGATAAAGTGCAAATCCGACGGGTTCACAGACGCGGCCCGAAGGCGGATCAAAACCTGACCTTTGCCGGGCGTCGGAACCGGGATCTCTGCAGTTTTCAGATAGTCCGCTGCGTCGGTGATTTCCGGCCCGTCGAACCGGCCAGAATACCCGTCTCCGGTCTGAAGGATTGCCGTCATTGTCTCTGGAAGGTCGCTCATGGTTCACCTCTGCCGGTTTGTGCAAATCCGTTCGCATTGCTTTGTAAGCCGGTGCAAACGGTGGTCACGCATTTCCAGGGGCCGTGCCTCGGCAATGCATTTAGACAGGGTAGGGGGTCTTGCCCCAAACGCAACGATCATCAAAGTCTCTGTCGTAACGTCAAAGGTTTCCGTGGTGAGGTCAGTTTTGATGTGCTGCGAAGTCACGGGTCTGGTCCGGACAAGTCTGGACGCGCCCGGCACCGCCATGCAGATTGTTTGCGAAGACATGGCGAAACGACGTTAGTCTGAAGACTGTGCAGCGCTTCATGCAACCTCCGTCGATGGGGCAACAAAAGGACCGCGATATGACAAACGAGATTGGCAAGGCCGGCTGGCCCGTGTCCTCGCCTGAAGACGCTGGGTTTGATCAACTCAGCTTGGAGCGAGCGGTTCAATTCGCAATAGCGAACGAGTCAAAAATGGATCGCGACATTGGCGCGGCGTTAAGGGAAGGGCATTTCGAAGAACCCTGGCCGATTGGCCAGACGATTGGCCCTGTCAAAAGCCGTGAGGGACCCAATGGTGTTATTCTGCGCGGCGGGCGTATTGTGACAACGTGGGGCGATGTCGACCGGGTCGATATGACGTTCAGCATATCCAAAAGCTATCTGGCGTTATGCGCCGGGATCGCTGTCGACGACGGTCTGATCCCCGACATCAATGACCCAGTCCGCCTTCTGGTGGATGATGGCGGGTTTGAGTCCGAGCAGAACCGAGACATCACCTGGGCCCAGCTTTTGCAATTGACCAGTGAATGGGAAGGGACGTTGTGGGACAAACCGGACTGGATTGATCACAACCGCAATGTCATCGGCGATGGAAACGGCGCCGAAAAAGGCGTCCAGCGGACCATGCGTCCGCCGGGCTCCCATTGGGAATACAACGATGTGCGGGTGAACCGGTTGGCGCTGGCGCTTTTGCGGGTGTTCAAGCAACCGCTGCCCGAGGTTTTGAAACACCGCATCATGGACCCCATCGGCGCATCAGACACTTGGGAATGGCATGGCTATGATAACTCGTGGATCGATGTTGACGGCAAGCGGATGCAATCGGTGTCGGGTGGTGCGCATTGGGGCGGCGGTTTGTGGATCAACACGCTGGATCACGCGCGCGTTGGGCAGTTGATGATGAACAATGGCACCTGGAACGGAAACCGCATCCTGTCCGAAGACTGGGTTAAAGCCTGCCGGAACCCTTGTGGCATGAACAATCAGTATGGGTATCTGTGGTGGCTGAACACTGACGCCGCAATGTTTCCCGGTGCATCCGCGACCAGTTTCTTTGGGCTGGGCGTCGGAACCAATCTGATCTGGGTCGATCCCGCACTTGATCTTGTGGCGGTTGTTCGATGGATAGAAAAAGACGCCGTGTCCGAGTTTATGGGGCTGGTGATGAAGGCGTTGTATTCAGACTGATCGGGGTTCGTGGCGTCGATTGTCGGTTTGTGAAAAAGCGTCGGGACTTCAGCGATCAGAGAGTGTTCTTTCGGATCGAAGGATAATGTCAGCCGGCAATCGGCGCTGAGATATGGACCGGGCATTAGGCAGGTCGTTTTCAGCGGCACGCAATTCGGCCTGATCCCGTGACAGCCCATGTGTCAGCCAACGGGCGATCAGTCGTTCTCGCAAGGTATCTTCGGGAACGTCCAGATAAACCGACAGATCCCAGTGGCCCATCAAGTCACGCCACACCGGCGCATCATAGAGAAGATAGTTTCCCTCGACGATGACCGTATCACATTTGGCATCGACAACGCCGGCAGCGGCCAATGCGATGTCGCGGGCACGGTCGAACGTGGGATAAAAAACCTCGGCCTTTGATTGAAGCCGCGATACAAGGTGAACCAGCCCCAATGCATCAAATGTCTCCGGCGCGCCTTTGCGGTTCAGGAGTCCCCGGTCGCTTAAGATCTGGTTGTCCAGATGAAAACCGTCCATCGGTACGATCTGGGTTGCGCATCCTTTTGCGCACAACATCCCGGCCAGCGTTTTGGCAAGGGTCGATTTGCCGCTGGCTGGTGCCCCGGCCAAGGCCACGACACGTCGATGTCCCGTGCGGGGCGATGCCAGAACGGCCTGCGCAACGTCGTCGAGAGAATGCAGTGTGTTGGTCATGCTACCTCGGCTGATGCGTCTTTCGCATTGATCACACATGCGTTGCTATCGAACAAGGTATACTCCTTTGGGCTGGTCAGATGGTCCGCCCAGCACGCTCCAAAAACGCGCTAAACTCCCAACCGGTCTCTGATGCGGTACGCAAGAACAGATGGGGCCAGGAACCAAGGATTTCCGAAATAAAGGGGCCGGGTCGGAAACGGGATCTTGTTGAACGCCGTCAGACCCGCCGGATTGTCCGCTGCCTGTTGGCCTATGCGCATTCCCAGATAGCTCGCCATCCCTACGCCAGACCCGCAATATCCCATCGCATAATACAGACCGTCGTCGTTACCGGCATGCATGAGCGTATCGAACGTATATCCGACAAACCCCGACCAGCTGTGACTGATCTTGGTCTGAGCGAGTTCGGGAAACAGCCGCGCCAGCTCAGCATGCAGTTTGGGGCCGGTTCGCGACGGGTCAGTTTCCTGCAATGAGACCCGCCCGCCAAACAGGATGCGTTTGCGATCAGGCGAAGGTCGATAATAATACACCAGCTTGCGGGTGTCAGACAAAATGCGGTCTGTTGGCATCAGACGGTCCATCACGCTTTTTGGCAGTTCTTCGGTCGCTATGATGTAGGATCCAATCGGGATGATGCGGCGTTGCTGCCAAGGGCTGAGCGGGCCGGTATAGCCGTTGGTCGCAAGGATTACGCGCTTGGCGCGCACCTCGCCCATTTGGGTTTTCAGGCGAAACCCGCTGATATCACGGTCCAGATCCAGAACGCGACAATGGGTTACGATTTGCGCGCCGTTGTTGCGCGCGATTCCAAGCAAGCCTCTGTGGTATTTTGCAGGGTGCAGGCTGGCGTGATGCGGAAAGACGACACCGCCATGGTACGCTTCTGTTCCCAGTTCCGTGGGCTGATCTGACCGAGGAACGATAAACGCGTCATCCGAGAAGACATCGCGATTGACGCCAAGGCCATTGGCCAGCTGCTGATACTGCTTTGGTGTATGCGCACCGTGAAAACGCCCGACAACCTGAAAATCGCAGTCAACTTTTTCGTCGTCTATGAACTGCTTGATGAACGTCAACGAGGCCTGACCTTCGCCCAGTATTTCGGCCGCCAACTGGGGGCCGTACTTTTTGGTCAACTGAGGCAGGGACGCTTTGATCGAGGTGGACACCTGACCGCCGTTGCGTGTGCTGGCACCGTACCCGGCGGCTTCAGCTTCGATGACAAGCGTGGAACGCCCTGCTTTTGCAGTCTGAATGGCGGCGTGCAGGCCAGTATAGCCTGATCCGACAATCGCGACATCTACCTGCTTTGGCAGCGTGGTATCGGCTTTTGGCTCGGGCGGGGCATGGTCCCACCAGTATGGGGTTTCCTTGAAGTCCGTTGTGAACATATCCATCAGGTCCCCGTCGCGTAGCTGGACAAGATCATGTCAGCCCCTTTTTCGCCAACCATGATTGCCGGCGCATTTGTGTTTCCGGACGTCAGCGTTGGAAAGACCGAAGCATCGACAACCCGCAAACCGCCAACCCCATGAACACGCAGCTCGGCATCTACGACGGCTGATCTGGCATCTGGTCCCATGTGGCATGTGCCGATGGGGTGAAACACTGTGCCGACACGTTGCCTGATATCCTCCAGAAAAGCTTCATCCGATTGCACGTCGATACCGGGCGAAATTTCGCTTTCGATTACATCTGCGAATGCGGGCGCAGCCGCCAGTTTGCGAAGCAGTTTTGAGCCTTCTATCATCTCCTGTTTATCCAGATCGGTCGACAGGTAGTTGGGATGAATCTCTGGTGGCACCGACGGGTCTGCCGACTTTATTGCCAGGTGCCCGCGGCTTGTCGGGTGCATCGGCTGCATCCCAAGCAGGAAACCTGAAAACGGATCGGGATTCATCAGGGGGCGTTTGCCGGGCGGCGCCTTGGTGTAACTGACCGGAGAAAAGAAAAGCTGCATGTTGGGGCGGGACAGTCCGGGGCGGGATCGCACAAACCCGCCCCCCTGATTGACGCCCAAAGATAATGGCCCGCCGCGCGTCAGCACATAGCGCAGCCCTTGCCACAGTTTCCCGCGCCAGGAATGCAATTGGTCGTTCAACGTGGGCACTCGGGATCGATACAGAAAATCAAGGCCCAGATGATCTTGCAGGTTTTGTCCGACACCGGGACTGTCGCAAACGACGTCGATCCCTTTGGATTTCAATAGGGCTGCCGGGCCGATACCGGAAAGCTGCAACAGGTGCGGTGAATTGATCGCACCGGACGACACGATCACTTCGCAGGACGCAAAGGCCTGTTTGTCCTGGCCGCGCTGGCGATATGCGACGCCCACGGCGCGCCCATCTTCAAACAGGATGCGTGTCGCCAGCGCGTTCTTTTCGACACGCAGGTTTTTGCGCCGAGACGCTGGCCCAATATAGGCCCGCGCGGTCGACATGCGCAGGCCGTCTTTGGCCGTGTTCTGATAGGTGCCAATCCCTTCCTGCGACCCTGCGTTGAAGTCAGGGTTATGGGGGATCTGAACCTGCTCGCCAGCGGTGATGAAGGTCTGGCACAGCGGATGCAGAAACTTGTCCAGCGTGGCGACGTGAACCGGGCCGCTTCCGCCGCGAAAATCATCAGCGCCCCGATCATTGCATTCGGATTTCTTGAAGTAGGGAAGCACTTCAGACCATCCCCACCCCGGATTTCCCATGTCACGCCATTGGTCGAAATCCTGCGGTTGCCCCCGCACATACACCATGGCGTTGATCGAACTGGATCCCCCCATGACTTTGCCGCGCGGCCAGTATGAAACACGGTTGTTCAGTTCGGGATTGGGCTCGGTTTCGTACATCCAGTTGACGCTGGGTTTGTAGAACGTCTTGCCATAGCCGATGGGCATCCAGATCCAGAAATTCAGATCGCTTCCGCCAGCTTCCAGCAAAAGCACTTTGAACTTTCCCGACGCACTTAACCGGTTTGCCAGCACGCATCCCGCGGATCCTGCGCCAACTATGATGAAATCATACTGGGTCATGTCGCCCCGGTCAGTCTGCCGGAGCGTTGCGCTGAACAATAACGCTAATCAGGGCAAGCAAGCCGGACCCGACGATCAGGAAGAACGACACGGCATTCAGCACCGGGGTCGAGCCGACCTTGGCCATCCGGTCATACATCGTGATCGTCAAAGGTGACTCGGACCCGACAAGAAACAGCGTCGTATTGAAATTCTCGAACGAGACCAGAAACGCTACGATGCCCGCTGCAATCATCGCTGGCCTGAGAAACGGCAACGTCACAGTCCGTAGAACCTGCGCTCGGCTGGCCCCAAGGTTCAGCGCGGCTTCCTCCATCGTATAGTCGAACTTTTTCAGCCGCGCGGTGATCACCAGTGATGTGATCGTTGTGACAAATGAGAACTGCCCCAAAACGACCAACAAGATGCCGGGTCGCAGGAACTCAAGCTCATAATCGAACCGGTCTTCAACCCCATTGGCAATGTTGCTGGCCATCACCAGAATGGAAATACCAAGGATCACGCCGGGGATGACCAGAGGCAGGATCATAATGATATAAAAGAAGTTCTTGGCCGGGAAATTCCCGCGCACGAACAGGAAAGCGTTCGTGGTGCCGACAAAGACCGACAGTCCCGAGACCATCACCCCGATGATTGCCGAGTAATAGAGGCCGCGCAACAGACGACGATCATGGAACATCCCCAGTTTCGGTTCGGTGTCATTGAAGAACCAGTCAAGCGTGAAGCCCTGCCATGGAAGGGATGGAAACAGGCTGTCGTTGAACGCAAAGGTGGCAGCCGCGACAAGCGGGGCAGCCAGAAAGATGAAAAAGGCAACGATGTACAAGCGGTATCCAAGAAGGAAGGCTTTGTTCGATGCTGATTTTGCCATGACGCCCCCTTTCTAGCTTTTGGCCACTGTGTTGGCCAAGGTCTGACCGGTCAGCCGCAACCCCAACCAGACAACCAGGGATGTGAACGCGAGAAGCAGGAAACCAAACGCCGCCCCGGATTCCCAGTTAAAGCGGGTGATGAACTGGTCATAGATCTGTTCTGTGAACCAGCTTGAGTTCTTCCCGCCCAGCAGGATCGGCGTCAGGTAACTGCCAGCTGTCAGCATGAAGACAACGATGCAGCCCGAAACGATACCTGGCATAGCGTAAGGGATGATGATGCGACGCAGAACGGTGAATCCGCTGCCCCCCAGATTATACCCTGCCTCGACCATCGCATCGTCCATGCCATCCAGTGTCGACACCAGCGGGACAATCATGAACAGGATGACCGTATAGACCAGACCAACAACCACGGTGATGTCGTTATATAGAAATTCGATCGGCTGATCGATGGCGCCTGTCCATTGCAGAAAGGTCGACGCCACGCCGGTTTCCCGCAACAAAAGGATCCAGCCAAAGGCGCGGATCAGGTCACTGACCCACAATGGGATAAGGCACAGCAGGAACAATGCGCCCTTGGACCGCTGCCCGGCAATCTTGGCGATGTAATAGGCAATCGGAAACCCGATCAGCAGCGCAAGGAACGTCACCAGAATGGACATTGATCCGGTGCGCAACAGCGTGTTCCAATAGATCGGCTCCTGAATGAAATCGATATAGTTACCAAAGCCGAACTCATAGACACGCGGCGCGACTTTCTCTCTCAGGGACAAAGCGATCATACCGATGTGAGGCAGGACGATCAGCAAAAAGATCCATAGCGCGAAAGGCGCAAACAGCAGGATCAAGGACAGCCGCCGGATGTCAGATTGCATCGTCACCACCCGTCATGTGGCAAAACACATGGTTTGCTGGTCAGACCAGTTCAGCCTCACCTCATCACCGGCATGAAGATCATCTGTCGACCCGGTGACAACAACATCTGCCTCGATCAGTTCTCCGGAAGGGCCGCGCACCAGAACGCGGCTGTTGGCCCCGTTAAACAGGACCGAGTCAACCTTGCCATGGATCGCGTTCAGATCACTGGTCTGCGTATCCTGACCCTTGGATCGGCTCGCCGTGATAAACTCGGGCCGGACATAGATAGTTACACTTTGACCTTCGCGCACATCGCGTCCGTCTTGCTTTTGGCACAGCATCGTCAGCCCGGCATCTGTCGTTACCTTTGCCACCCCGTCCTGCAACCCGGTGACCTTGCCGCTCCACCGGTTTGAATCTCCGACGAACCCGGCGACGAATGCGGTCCTTGGCGCATGGTAAAGCTCTTCTGGTTTGCCGATCTGTTCAAAACGACCTTCGTTCATGATCGCCACATGATCTGACATCACCAGCGCTTCGGACTGATCATGGGTGATGTAGATGAAGGTCGTGTTGAACTGATGCTGAAGCAGCTTCAACTCAATCTTCATGGCTTCGCGAAGTTTCAGGTCAAGCGCGCCCAACGGTTCGTCCAGCAAAAGCACATCGGGGTCTAGGACCATGCACCGCGCAATCGCGATCCTCTGCTTTTGCCCGCCCGACAACTGATGAATCTCACGGTTGCCAACGTCTGGCAACGCAATCCGGTCCAGCACGTCCCGGACCTTTTGGTCGATCTGCGCCTTATCCATTCCGATGCAACGCAGCCCGTATGCGATGTTTTCATAGACGTTCATCATCGGAAAAAGCGCGAGATGCTGAAACACCATCTTCACGTTGCGCTTGTTGGGGGGCGTGTTCAGAACCGATTTGCCCTTGATATCAATGTTGCCCGATGTCGGGTCTTCAAACCCTGCAATCATCCGCATCAGCGTGGTCTTGCCGCACCCGGACGGGCCGAGGATGGAAAAGAAAGATCCCTTGGGAATTTCGAATGACACGTTGTCAACGGCACGGACCTTGCCGAATTCCTTGCAAAGATTTGTGCATTCCAGATCAGGTGTGTCGGTGCTGGTCATTCGCAATTCCAAAAGGAGCCGTCAGGACAGGAAAAGGGCGGCGCACTGACGAATGCGCCGCCCCTGAGATTGGTGGTTAGCCGCCGGTCGCCGCTTTGATGCGCTCCAGCGTCTTGCCTTCCATGTCTTCCACACCCGGAGGGATGTTGGCAAAGAACTTGAGGTTGGCGATATCCTCGGCAGTAAAGGCCGCAGTCACAGCGTTGCGCTTGTCTTCGGGCAGCAGTTCAAGCCCGCCCTTGACAGCTGCAATCGCGCCGGTGCTGCCGGACATGATGGTGACATTTTCTGGCTGAAGCACAAAGTTGATCCACTTATATGCTGCATCGTCCGCTTTGCCCTTGCGCGGCAGGGCAAACGTATCGATCCATGCCAATGCGCCGGTTTCTGGCGGCACGAACACGATGTCTTTGTTCTGACCATACAATTTGTACGCGGTCGAATCCCATGTTTCAGACGCAACGATTTCGCCAGACAGCATCATCGCTGACAGATCATCGCCGCCCTTCCAATAGGCTTTGATGTTGGCCTTACAGGCGATCAGCTTTTCCGCCACCTCATCAAGTATCGACTGGTATTCGTCCAGATCAGCATAAGCCGCAAACGGGTCATGGCCCATCGAGAACGCAGTGCCCAGAAGGATCGTACGCTTCAGGCGCATCGATGTCTTTCCGGCATATTGCGGATCGCAAAGATCGCCCCAGCCTTTGAAGTCGGGCGCCATCGTCTTGTTCGCCATCAGGCCCGACGTGCCCCACTGGTGCGGCACGGCATAAACTTCACCATCAATGGTGGTGTTCGCCTTCACGCCCTCAAGGTGCGAGCTTTCCATGACAGACGTGTCGATCATCGACAGGTCCATGGGCTTGTAGATGTCATACTCCAGCTGGGCCGCGTGAATGCGGTCGTGGCTGGGCTGAGCCAGATCAAACCCGGCGCCACCTGTGGCGCGCAGCTTTGCAATCATTTCTTCGTTGTTGGAAAACGTCACCTCGACATTGATGTCGGGGTACATCGCTTCGAACTTCTGAACCAGTTCTTCCGGAGCGTAGGATCCCCAGGTCAACAAGCGCAGCGTTTCTGCCTGCGCGAAGGATGCTGTCGTCAGCATCATCGCGGCGACAAGGCCGGTAATCTTGAAATTTCGTGTCATGAATTTCTCCCGTGTTGCAGCGCGTTTGCGCCGATTCATTATGCTTTTTCCTGTAACAGTAGAAAGACATTGGACTGGATCGCATATCCATTACCGAATTGTTGTCAGACCAATTTCCGATGGCTACCCTCTATCCAGTGCAGGCAGGTTGCTGAGAACAGTCATGCCTGCCCAGATGTCTTCCGGGCTGGCGCTGCCAAAGCCAAGCACGATCCCCTTTTGAGCAATCGGGCTTAGGCAATACCTTCCCAAGGGGGCGACAGTCACCCCCTGCGCGTCAGCTTGGGCGGCAATTTCGGTTTCGTCAATTGTTGAGTCGAGATAGGCGGTTGTGTGAAAGCCGCTGTTTGTTTCCTGCAGGCGGATGGTGTCGGGCAGCATTTCCCCGGCCTCCATCAAGACCTTGTAGCGGGCATGGTACAGGCGGCGCATCATCCGGATGTGGGTCGCAAACTGGCCCTCTTCCATAAAGTCCGCCACAATGGCCTGGGTCGACGTCGGCGGGCTGCTGATCCATGACGCAAACACATTGTCAAAGACACCGACCAGACTATCAGGAACCAGCATGAACCCCAGACGTAAAGATGGGAACAGCGTTTTCGAAAACGTCCCGACATAGATGACCCGATCCTGCGTATCTATGCTTTTGAGCGGCGGCTGCGGTCGCCCGTCAAAGTGAAATTCACCGTCATAATCATCTTCGACAATGATGGCCTGCGCCTGATTTGCAGCTTCCAGCAACTCAAGCCGCCGGGTCAGGGACATCACGTGACCCAATGGCTGTTGGTGAGACGGCGTCACAAACGCCAGCCGAAAATGCGGTGCTTGCCGCAATCCGCACGCGATGTTCATGCCGTCCTGATCAACTGGTACGGGGGTCAGAACGGCTCCGCAGGCGACAAACGCGTTTCTTGCCCCGGCCGCACCGGGGTTTTCATACCAAACCCGGTCACCGGCGTTCAGCAGAACACGGCCGATCAGCGAAAAGGCCTGCTGCGCGCCGCCCGTGACAAAGATTTGCTCGGGGCGACATTTGATACCGCGCACGGCGTTCAAGTGGCCCGCAATGGCATGACGCAGACGGTGGTATCCTTGGGGCTCGCCATATCCCATGATCTCATCCGTATCGCCACGCAGATGCCGGGCCGAAATTCGCGCCCAGTGCGTTTTGGGAAACGCATCCAAAGCGGGCAGGGCGGTCACAAACGCCCGCGTTTCGTGCGGCAACCAACTGCGCTGGGCGTATGACTCGGACGCGTGCGTTATGGTGTGCGATAATCGGGGTTTTGCGCGCTCAGCTTCGGTTTGTGCGGTCTGCACAATTGCTGGCCTCTGATGCTCAAGAATTTCGCTGACAAAGGTTCCTGCACCAACCTTGGACACCAGCATGCCTTCGGCAATCAATCTGTCGATTGCGTCTATGACAGTTGTGCGGGACACGCCGATTTCACGGGCGAGGGTTCTGCTGGCCGGCAACCTGTCGCCCGCCCCAAGACCGTCTGACAGGATGATCTCGCGGATCGCCATATAAAGCTGAACACTGATTTTTTTGTCTGACCCGCGTTCGATCCGGATCGAAGACAACAGGGCACCCGCAGTTTTTTTCATCGCGTCCTTTGAATATATTGGACCACTACAATCATCATAATGGACCTTATTTATGGTCCAATTTTCAGTATCGTCAATGCCCACGCAGATCCTCAGTTTGGCTCCGGAGACAGATATGAAAATCAAATCTATCGAGACATTTTCGGACGAGTTCGTGTGTTTTACCCGGGTGACAGCCGAAGACGGTGCGCAGGGGTGGGGGCAGGTGGCACCCTATTATGCTGACATAACGGCGCAGGTGATACATCGCCAGGTCGCGCCTTATGCGCTGGGCAAGGACGTAGGCGATATCGATGCAATTCTGGATCTGGTCCGCGACCGGGAACACAAGTTTCCCGGGTCTTACCTGCGCCGCGCGATGGGAGGGGTTGATACCGCGCTTTGGGATATGGGTGGCAAGCGCGAGGGCAAGCCGGTTTGTGCGCTGATCGGCGGAACACCCGGCACATTTCGCGCCTATGGGTCATCGATGAAGCGCGACATAACCCCAGACGATGAAGCGGATCGGCTGGTGCGCCTGCGGGATGAAAAGGGGTTTGATGCGTTCAAATTCCGTATCGGCGCGGAAGTTGGCCATGACGTCGACGAATGGCCCGGTCGAACGGAAGAGATTATTCCGACGATGCGCAAAGCGATGGGAGACGACGTTGCTTTGCTTGTCGATGCCAATTCCTGCTATTCACCTGATCGCGCTATCGAAGTTGGGCGTATCTTACAGGACAACGGGATTTCGCATTTTGAAGAGCCATGTCCCTATTGGGAATTCGACCAGACCAAACAGGTGACCGATGCCTTGGACATTGATGTCACCGGGGGCGAACAAGATTGCATGATGGTCAGCTGGCGCGACATGATTGATCGCCGGGTTGTGGACATCATTCAGCCCGATGTGTGCTACCTTGGCGGGATGTCACGTACCTTGCGCGTGGCAAAGATGGCGCAAGCTGCGGGCATTCCGGTCACCCCGCACTGCGCCAATCTATCGATGGTCACTTTGTTTACGATGCATCTGCTTCGCGCGATCCCCAACGCAGGAAAATACCTGGAGTTTTCCATCGAGGGGCTCGACTATTATCCATGGCAGGATAAGCTGTTTGTGACCGATCCATTTGCGATCGTCGACGGACATGCGACAGTGACCGATGCCCCCGGTTGGGGCGTCGAAGTGTCCCCCGAGTGGTTGGCTAAGTCGCAGTATGCCATCAGCTCGCATGACGGCTGACCGGAAAACCATCGACAGATCCCCTTCGTGACAATTGATGCCAAAGTTGTTTCCTTTTGCCGCCATTCGGAGCAACCTGCTTTAGGCTGAAACCGCTACTCCCAAGAACGCGGCAGTGCAGGAAATGTTTTTTCCAAGGAGAACTCCGAATGACGAAAGCTCCCCAAGATCTCCGTTCGGCCCGCTGGTTTGCGCCGGACGATCTGCGTTCGATGGGGCATCGCAGCCGGGCCATGCAAATGGGTCTGGATGGTGCCGACTGGGAGGGCAAGCCCGTCATCGCGATCATCAACACATGGTCCGATCTATCGCCGTGTCACCATCATCTCAGAGATCGGGCCGAGTTTGTTAAAAAGGGTGTCTATCAATCGGGCGGTATGCCTGTCGAAATGCCGGTGCATTCCTTTTCCGAGCAGTTCCTGAAGCCAACCTCAATGCTCTATCGCAACATGGGTGCGCTTGAGGTCGAAGAAACGTTGCGCTCGCATCCAATAGACGGTGTCGTGCTGATGGGCGGGTGTGACAAGTCGACTCCTGCTCTGGTGATGGGGGCCGTCAGCATGGGGCTGCCGTTTATTTTCATGCCAGCCGGCGCCATGTTGCGCGGCAACTACGCGGGCGAAAAACTGGGGTCTGGAACCGACGTCTGGAAATACTGGGACGAACGACGCGCAGGAAACGCCAGCAAAGAGCAATGGGAAGGCGTGCAGGGCGGGATTGCGCGGTCATACGGCACCTGCATGACGATGGGCACGGCCAGTACCATGATGTCGATTGCCGAAGGTTTTGGGCTGACCCTTCCCGGAGCGTCCTCGATTCCGGCCCCTGATGCAGCGCATAAACGGATGGCAGCGGCATGTGGTCGGCGGATTGTGGATATGGTGTGGGAGGATCTGACCCCGGACAGGATCATCACACCACAAAGCACCCGCAACGCTGCGACGGTGGCCATGGCAACAGGCTGTTCAACAAACGCGGTCATCCATCTGATCGCGATGGCGCGCCGTGCGGGGGTTCCTCTGACGCTGGAAGATCTTGACGCCATCGGACGCACAACACCCGTGATTGCCAACATCCGCCCGTCCGGGACCGAATATCTCATGGAAGACTTCTATTACGCCGGCGGCTTGCCTGCTTTGATGAAAGAGCTTGGCGACAAGCTGGACCTGAGCGCAACCACTGTCACCGGTTTGCCCCTTGGAAACGGCATCAAGAGCGCCCAGAATTTCAACGACGATGTGATCCGCCCACTGTCGAACCCGGTCTATCACGAGGGTTCGCTTGCTGTTCTGCGCGGCAACCTTGCGCCGGACGGGGCGGTTATAAAACCGGCTGCGATGGACCCGAAATTCCAAACACACGCGGGCCCGGCCATTGTCGCTGACAGCTATGCCGAGATGAAAGAGATCATCAACGACGAAGATTACCCGATGACCCCGGACCACGTCTTGGTTCTGCGCAATGCCGGACCAAAGGGCGGCCCCGGTATGCCTGAATGGGGTATGATTCCGATGCCCAAGGCGCTGTTGAAACAAGGGTACCGGGATATGGTCCGGCTGAACGATGCGCGCATGTCAGGCACATCATACGGTGCGTGCGTCTTGCATGTCGCGCCCGAGGCCTTCGTCGGTGGTCCGCTCGCGCTGATCAAAACCGGCGATATCATCGAAATCGACATCCCGGATCGTCGACTGAATGTGCGGCTGTCCGACGCCGAGCTGGCCGAGCGTCAAACCGCCTGGAGCGAACCAGAGCCGCGTTATGAGCGCGGATATGGCAGGATGTATTCCCAACATGTCGAACAGGCTGACAAGGGGTGCGACTTTGACTTTCTGCGCACAGATTTTGGTGCGCCAGTGCCGGAACCGGAAATCAACTGACGGACTTGGCAAAGCTTCATCCGCGTTTCAGCGCCCGTCATCTATCGTTGGGCGAGCAGCAACAAGATGAAATTCGGTTTTCTTGCCTTTACTGTCTGCGGCGGTATTGACGTCAAAAGGTCGATGAAATAGGACATAAATCTGTTGAGCGGGCGTTGTGTAGTGGTAAGACCTTAGCCTTCCAAGCTAATGACGCGGGTTCGATTCCCGCCGCCCGCTCCAGACAGATTTTCTTAAAAAAATACCGTTGTATAGCGTTCACCAGATAAGGTGTGACGCGTCGTATGTTGCCAGCTTTCTTAGCTGCGCGACTTTCGACCGGTTTCGGCCGTGCGCTTGGCTGATCCCAAGGCCACCCCGTCCACAAATCCAAAGTAACCTCGCGCGATCAGCACCGCGGCGAAGTCCTGTCTTGCTGCTAGGGGCGGGGGCTTGTCGGTGCGTGAGGTCAGATCATGCAATCCCCAAGACACAAAAAAAAACGACGGCACCCGGGAGGAGGATGGGTGCCGCCGTTCTTGTGTCGCACCAGGAGAAGGGAGGAGGAGAATCGCCCGGCGCAATCTGGTCCGGCATGTGCCGGGTGTTTCTGAAAGCCAGCAGCACCAGGGAGGAGGAGAGGTGCTGCTGGCCTTACCACAAACGCAACGCAGGGAGGAGGAAGCGCGCGCCGTGTATCTCGTGTCCGACCAAAAGCCGGTTAATTGAAACCGGTGACACCAGGGAGGAGGAAAGGTGTCACCGGCCTCATGTAAGCACCGGACAAAGGGAGGAGGAGTCCGATGCGTTCGTGCCCGGCTTTAGACCGGTATTATGGGCGGCGACATCAGGGAGGAGGAAGATGCCGCCGCTTAGAACAGATCCTCAAGGGAGGAGGAGAAGAGGACCTGATTCCTTTGTTTCGTTACCACGACCGTCAGTTGGCCTCGTATGCCGCCTGGTGCGCGACGCGGCGTAGCTCAGAGCGATGCAGGCCCAGATCGGCCAGTTCGCGATTGCTGAGCAAGCTCATTTCATTGAGCGTGTTCCGGAAGGTCCGGTACCGCGCGAAAGACACCTTGTAGCCGTCAATCGCCGCCTGAAGGCGGTCAAAGACCGAACCGTGGTGCGCAGTGATATGTGTCGATGCAGCCATGTGCCTGTATCCTGTTACTTCGTGTGCGGCCGTTTGTTTGGCCTCGCTTGCCAATCAAAATAGTGAAATGCTGCGAGTGCACAATGGGTGCGTCGGTCAATGCTGCTATGCAGCAAGTGCATAGATTGATTGCACAAAATTCGAGCGGGTCGGATTTTTCCTGTTTAATTTGATACTTGGCATAATTCGGTGGGGTCAAAGCCAGCAATGTGCCCCCAGAATGGAAGTATCGGCATGGCGATGATGCCACAGTTCGTAAAATATGCATTCCAGACGCAGCGTTTCTCTTTGATCTCTTGGTGTTTCTTGTCCGCGACTCGCCAGCTTACCGCGTGGTGCGCTGTGTATCGGTCGCCTGATAACGCTCTTCTGTCATGACTGGGCGGGGAGAGTGTCGGGTGCGACGTGGATGGCCCGACGCATTCTGGAATCTCGTGGAACCGTCTTGGAGTCTCATGGAATCTCGGTGGTTTTCTCTTGATAAATGAGAACAAATCATGAATATAGGGGGTGATTGCAGGGTAGGTGGAATTTTTTTTGAATCTTGTGGTACTTTCTGGATTCTGGTGGGGTGGTCCATATGGGCTGTATGCGATCTACAAAAAATCTATATGTTGTGTTCCATTGTGAAAAATTCAGATTTCTCGCTCCTATTTCAGTCAGGATCTGACCTTGCTGTAAGGCTGAGCGATGATTTTTTTGTTGTGTACCATCAGATTCCATGGCATTCATTGTTCATCGGATGAAGACGAGTACAGGGGCGCAAAAAGACCCCGAACTAAGATAAGAAAAGTAGCAGGTTTCATACAGGCAACTCGAATTCATCAGACAAACGAGATCCGGTGCGCGGGCAAGCAGACATCCCCCCAGGTGGCGCGCGCAACTGGACACCCCCGCTCAGCGGGACGAGGGCGGCGGGTTGATCAGTGGCAGCAGATCAACCCGCCGTTTTCCCTTTATAAGGCAGGTCTTGGTGGGGACGGGAAAGGACATGACGGTGGCATCACCCAGCTTCCTGGGCGAATTTTGCCAGAAGATTGACGGCAAGGGTCGCATGTCGATCCCGGTCGAATTTCGCCGCGTCCTTGAGGAAAATGATCCCAGTCGTCCCGCAGGTCGAACCACCCGCATGTATTTGGTCTATGGATCACATCTGAAAGATCATCTTGAGGCTTATACGCCCAAGGCGATGGATGAGATCGTGGCGCAGGTCGAAGCAATGCCCCGTGGTCTGAAAAGAAAGAAGGCGATCAGTCATTTCTTTCTGTCGAAAAGTCAGGAAATGGAGATCGACAAGGATGGTCGCATCGTCATGCCCAAGGATCGCCGCGCCCAGTTGGGTCTGGGTGAGGATGGTGGCCTGATTCAGATGTTGGGTATGGGCGAGTATTTCCAGATCTGGAACAAAGACGTCTATGACGCCAAAGAAGCTGACATTGATGCCTCCTTCATGGATGATGACGACGAGGGCGAATTCGATCCGTTGAGTTGGCTTCATGATGATAGCGCCGGGTAAGGTCATGAGTGACGCCGACGCGCCTTCCACGCCCGCTTCGCACATTCCCGTATTGTTGCGCCCGTTGCTTGCGGCCGTGGCCCCGGTGTCGGGTGTCTGGTTGGACGGCACCTTTGGGGCAGGGGGCTATACCAAGGGGTTGCTTGAGGCGGGCGCCGATCAGGTTATCGCCGTTGATCGCGACCCGCTGGCCTTTGAAATGGCACAGGGCTGGGCGGCCGCCTATGGGGATCGGCTGGTGATGCAACTGGGCGTTTTCTCGAAAATGGACGAATACGCGCAGGATCTGGACGGTGTTGTTCTGGATCTTGGCGTGTCCTCGATGCAGCTTGACCGGGCCGAACGCGGGTTTTCTTTCATGCGGGACGGACCGTTGGACATGCGGATGTCTCAAACCGGGCTGTCGGCGGCAGACATCGTGAACAATGCGCCCGAAGCAGCTCTGGCAGACATTCTGTACACATTTGGCGAAGAACGCGCCAGCCGCCGGATTGCCAAGGCGATTGTTCGGACGCGGGCCGAAGCACCGATCGAAACCACACTGCAACTGGCCCGAGTCGTGGAATCCTGCCTGCCGCGCCCCAAGCCGGGGCAATCGCATCCGGCCACCCGCAGCTTTCAGGCGCTGCGTATTGCCGTGAATGCCGAGTACGAAGAGTTGTTTCAGGGACTGATGGCTGCCGAGCGCGCATTGAAACCGGGCGGCAAGCTGGCCGTTGTGACCTTTCATTCCATCGAGGATCGCATGGTCAAACGGTTCTTGCAGTCGCGCGCCGGCAAAACTGGCCGCGCCAACCGATACGCGCCTGAGATCGAAGCAGAGCCGCCGCAGTTCACTTTGATCACCCGCAAGGCCGTGGGTGCCGATGACGATGAGTTGGCGCAAAATCCCCGGTCGCGATCCGCCCGCCTGAGGGTGGCCGCGCGCACCGATGCACCTGCCGGGCAGGTCGATGCCCGCAGCCTGGGCATGCCGCAACTCAAGGAGGTAACGCGTTGAGAAGTATAGTATATGTTCTGACTGCGCTTGCGGTTTTTGGAATGGCGTTCTGGGCCTACCGGGAAAACTATGTCACGCAACAGGTTCTGAAAGACTCCAAAGACCTGCATCGTCAAATTGGTGCGGCGCAGGTTCGGTTGAGTGTTCTGCGCGCTGAATGGGCCTATCTGAACCGGCCCGACCGTTTGATGGAACTGTCCGAGATCAATTTCGACCGTTTGGGTCTGTTGCCGCTGCGCCCGGATCAGTTCGGTCGCATTGATGAAGTCAGCTATCCCGACGAACAGTTGCTACCGATCACAAACCCTGTGGATGTCTCGACCATGTCAGAAGAGAGCAACCCATGATCCGCACCCCTCTGCGCCCTCTGGCCCGTATTCTTCCGGCACGTGACAAGGGTGAAAACCCGGACGCGATCGAACGCGAAAACATCCGCAAACGCCATGTCGAGATGGAGGGCAAGGCGCGCAACCGTGCCGAGGGCCGTCTGTTGGTTCTGGGTGTCTTCTTTTTTGGTGCGTTTACGGTGGTTGGGGCCCGGATGGGTCATTTGGCCACCACCGAACCCGCCGAACCCGTTGCCACGATCAATGGCGCAGCCATTGCGGCGCAACGCGCTGATATCGTCGACCGCCATGGCCGGATTCTGGCCACGAACTTCGAAACGCACTCTCTTTATGCCCAGCCGCCTCAAATGGTCGATGCCGAGGCCGCCGCAAAAGGCCTGGCCGCCATTTTCCCCGATCTGGAAGAGGCCGAATTGCTGAAGGATTTCACCGGCAAGCGCAAATTCATCTGGGTCAAACGCCGGATCAGTCCCGAACAGAAGCAAGCCGTGCATGACATCGGCGATCCGGGCCTGTTGTTCGGCCCGCGCGAAATGCGGCTGTACCCGAACGGTCCGGTCGCAGCCCATGTTCTGGGCGGCGCAGGGTTCGGCAAGGAAGGCGTGCGATCTGCCGAAGTGATCGGCGTGGCAGGTGTCGAAAAGAAGTTCGACGACTACCTGCGCGATCCCGCAAATGGCAACAAACCGCTTGAGCTGTCGCTGGATCTGAGCATTCAGGCCGCGTCTGAACGTGTGCTTTTGGGCGGCATGAAGCTGATGAACGCCAAAGGCGCGACATCGATCTTGCTGGATGTGCACACCGGCGAAGTCATCTCGATGGTCAGCCTGCCGGATTTTGATCCCAATGACCGTCCGCGTCCGCCAACCGAAGGCGATGATCCTTCGGTCAGCCCACTGTTCAACCGGGCGGTGCAGGGCGTTTACGAACTGGGGTCGACTTTCAAGATTTTCGCGGCTGCGCAAGCTGTGGATCTGGGTCTGGTGAACCGTGATACGATTATCGACACGGCCGGGCCGATGAAGATCGGCGGCCACAGGATCGGTGAATTCCAAAATAAGAACTATGGCAAGCTGAGTGTTTCCGACATCATCGTCAAAAGCTCGAACCGGGGTACAGGACGACTGGCGCTGCAAATCGGAACCAAACGGCAGAAGGCGTTTCTTGGATCGTTGGGTATGTATGACCCGACCCCGGTCGAGATCGTCGAAGCATCTGGTGGCCAGCCGCTGGTGCCCGAACGCTGGACCGATCTGAGCAGCGTGACGATTTCATATGGTCACGGCATCTCGACAACGGCAATGCATTTGGCCGCCGGGTACGCGGCGATTGCCAATGGCGGAAACTATGTCAGCCCGACTATCCTGAAAAAATCCGGACCCCAATATGGCCCGCGGGTGATGTCGCGCCAAGCTGCGGATGCAGCGCGCCATATGCTGCGCAAGGTGGTCAAGACCGGGACCGCCAGCTTTGGCGAAGTGCCGGGGTATGCGGTGGGGGGCAAAACAGGCACCGCCGACAAACCGAAACCGCGCGGCGGCTATTACGATGACAAGGTGATCGCCACCTTCGCGTCGATCTTTCCATCGCATGATCCCAAATATGTCCTGATCGTCACATTGGATGAGCCATCGGTGATGGCCTATCGCGAAGAACGCCGCACCGCTGGCTGGACCGCTGTTCCGGTTGCTGCCGAAATGATCGGACGTGTTGCGCCTCTGTTGGGGCTGCGTCCAGACGTTGAACCCGGGCAGGTCGCTGGTATAACGCTGGTCAATAACTGAACCACCAAAAGGCGGCGGCACATGGGCGAACAGGCACGGGCACTCAGCGAACTGGCCCTGACCGCACTAAGCGGACGAGACCCTGAAATTACCGGTATTGCTGTTGACAGCCGCGACGTGAAAGACGGATTTTTGTTTGCCGCGATGCCGGGGACGCGGGTTCATGGTGGTGAGTTCATTCAGTTTGCCTTGCGCATGGGCGCAGCCGCGATTCTGACAGATGCCGAGGGCGCAGAAATCGCGGCGCAGGAACTTGCCGCATCTGATGTAGCGGTCGTCATTGCGGAAGATCCGCGACAGGCCCTGGCCTATACCGCCGCGCTTTGGTTCGGGGCACAGCCGCCGGTCATGGTCGCGGTGACAGGGACGAATGGCAAAACCTCGGTTTCGACCTTTACCCGGCAGATCTGGATGGAATTAGGGCATCGCGCGATCAACCTCGGCACAACCGGTGTCGAAGGTGCGTGGTCAGCCCCGCTGAAACACACGACGCCCGAGCCGATCACACTGCACCGAACACTCGCGGCGGCTGCCGCCGCAGGGATTACACACGCCGCGATGGAAGCGTCCAGCCACGGGCTTGAACAACGGCGGCTGGATGGTGTGGTTCTGAAGGCGGCAGCGTTTACCAATTTCACGCAAGATCATCTGGACTACCACGATAGTTTCGAGGCCTACTTTTCCGCGAAAGCCGGTCTGTTTCGCCGCGTCCTGCCCGAGGACGGCACGGCTGTCATCAATATCGATGATCCACGTGGGGCCGAGATGCGCGCGATTGCTGCGGCGCGGGGGCAAACGGTTCTGACGGTCGGCCATGGGGTGGGTGATCTGAACATGTTGACCCAACGCTTTGACGCGACGGGGCAGGATTTGCGGTTCTCCTTTGAGGGACAGGCCTATCAGACACGGCTTGACCTGATTGGGGGGTTTCAGGCCGAAAACGTACTATTGGCCTGCGGCCTGGCGATTGCCAGCGGCGAAAACCCCGAGGACGTGTTTCGAACTCTGCCGAACCTGACCACGGTGCGGGGCCGGATGCAGTTGGCTGCAACGCGGGCCAACGGTGCCACGGTTTTTGTGGACTATGCCCATACGCCGGATGCGGTTGCGACCGCCTGCAAGGCGCTGCGCCCGCACGTCATGGGGCGGTTGATCGCCATTGTCGGCGCCGGGGGGGATCGCGACGCCGGGAAACGTCCGTTGATGGGGCAGGCCGCAGTGGAAAACGCAGATATCGTCATCGTGACCGATGACAACCCCCGCAGCGAAGACCCGGCTGCGATCCGCGCTGCGGTTCTGCAAGGCGCCCCCGAGGCGATGGAGGTCGGTGACCGGGCCGAGGCGATCCTGCGCGGCGTCGATGCGCTTGGCCCCGGGGATGCATTGCTGATCGCGGGCAAGGGACATGAGACCGGACAGATCGTCGGCGACGATGTTCTACCGTTTGACGATACCGAACAAGCCAGCGTTGCTGTCGCCGCCCTTGACGGGAGGTTGGCATGACACTTTGGACAGCAGCCGAAGCCGCTGCCGCCACGGGCGGTGAGGCGCGCGGAGATTGGAACGTAACCGGTGTTTCCATCGATACGCGGACATTGCAGGCGGGTGATCTGTTTGTTGCGTTGACGGCTGCCCGCGATGGCCATGAGTTTGTTGCACAAGCTTTGGACAAGGGCGCGGGCGCGGCGTTGGTCAGCCACGTGCCCAAAGGTGTGCCTCAGGATGCGCCGTTGTTGATCGTCGACGGTGTCCAAGCCGGTTTGGAGGCTTTGGGGCGCGCCGCGCGGGCCCGCACCGATGCCCGTGTCGTTGCCGTGACCGGCAGTGTCGGAAAGACCTCGACCAAGGAAATGCTGGCACGGATGCTGGGTGATCAGGGCCGGACCCATGCCAGCATAGCCAGTTACAACAACCATTGGGGGGTGCCGTTGACCCTGGCGCGCATGCCGCGTGACACTGAGTATGCAGTGATCGAGATCGGTATGAACCACCCGGGAGAGATCGCTCCGCTGGCCCGCATGGCGCGTCCGCATGTTGCTTTGGTTACCATCGTCGCGCCAGCCCATCTTGAGGCTTTCGAGAACGTCGAAGGAATCGCGCGCGAAAAAGTTTCGATCTGCGAGGGGCTGGAACCCGGCGGAACCGCCATTCTGAACGCCGATCTGGATGAGTTCAAGCTGATGGCGGACATCGCCGAACCGCTAAGCGGATCTGTCATAGGGTTCGGGCAAAAATCAAACGATTACAAACTATTGAAGATCTCAGTTGAAGCAGGATCAATTCAGGTTGAAGCAACGAGTGGCACCGATGCCCTGAATTATTGCATCCAAAGCGCAGGACGACATTTCGCGATGAACGGGCTTGGCGCTTTGGCTGCGGTCACTGCACTTGGCGCGGATCGACCGAAGGCTGTGGATAGCCTTGCGAACTGGACGCCGTATCAGGGTCGGGGGGCGCTCGAAACGATTGTGGTACCGGGCGGAGACATCACCCTTCTGGACGATTCCTATAATGCCAATCCGGCCTCCATGGCGTCGGCTTTGGATGTTCTGTCCGTGACTGCGGCGCCTGCTGGTCGCAGGATCGCTTTTTTGGGCGATATGAAAGAGTTGGGCCCACAAGCTGAAGCTTTACATGCGGGTATCGCGCGGCTTCCCGCGCTTGAACATATCGATGTGGTGCACTGCATCGGACCGCTGATGCAGGCGCTTCACCTGAGTTTGCCGGATGAAAAACGTGGGGTGTGGGCAGACAGCAGTGCCGAACTGGCGGCTCAGATTCCGGATCTGTTGAGCGTCGGCGATGTTGTGCTGGCAAAGGGCTCACTGAGCATGAAATTGGCCTTGATCGTTGACGCCATCCGCAAAATGGGCCAAGTCGGCCCGACGTGACCGCCACAAGATGATGAGTAGGAGCCACTGAAATGCTCTATTGGTTGACTGCCTTGTCCGATGGCGGGGATTTCTTTAACCTTTTCCGGTATATTACCTTCCGCGCAGGCGGAGCGTTTCTGACCGCGCTTTTGTTCGGGTTCATATTCGGTCGCCCGTTGATCAACGTGTTGCGCAAAAAGCAGGGCAAGGGCCAGCCGATCCGCGATGACGGCCCCGAAGGGCATTTTTCCAAAGCGGGCACGCCGACGATGGGTGGATTGCTGATCGTTGGGGCATTGGTGACGGCGACCTTGTTGTGGGCACGCCTTGATAATCCGTTTGTATGGCTGGTGTTGTTTGTGACGTTGTCTTTTGCGTTGATCGGTTTTCTGGACGATTATGCAAAAGTGTCGAAACAGAACACTAAAGGTGTGCCGGGTAAGCTGCGGTTGGGCCTGGGCATCTTGATCGCCGTGATTGCAGCCGTCTGGGCGGCGGCCTATCATCCCGAGGCGCTGCAGAACCAGCTGGCAATGCCGATCTTCAAGGACACATTGGTCAATCTTGGCGTCTTTTACGTCCCGTTTTCAGTCTGTGTGATCGTCGGTGCAGCCAACGCCGTGAACCTGACGGACGGATTGGACGGGCTGGCAATCATGCCTGTGATGATCGCGGCATCGACCCTTGGGGTTATCGCCTATGCGGTTGGTCGGGTCGACTTTACCGAATATCTCGACGTTCACTATGTACCAGGCACCGGCGAGATCTTGATCTTTACGGCGGCTTTGTTCGGCGGCGGATTGGGGTTCTTGTGGTACAACGCCCCGCCCGCAGCGGTCTTTATGGGCGATACCGGGTCACTGGCGCTTGGCGGCGCTTTGGGTGCCATCGCTGTTGCGACCAAGCACGAGCTGGTGCTTGCGATTGTTGGCGGCCTGTTTGTTGTCGAAGCGTTGTCAGTTATCATTCAGGTTCTGTATTTCAAACGCACCGGAAAGCGGGTGTTTCTGATGGCCCCGATCCATCACCACTATGAGAAGAAGGGCTGGGCAGAGCCCACCATTGTGATCCGCTTCTGGATCATTTCACTGATCCTGGCGATGATTGGTCTTGCGACCCTGAAGGTCAGATGAGGAGGACCGTCCAGTGTCACTGGAGAGTCTGATCCAGACACTGGGCCTTCCGGGCCTGACACTGGGCGCTGCCCTGGAAGGCGAAGCCGTTGCGTTTCTGGGCGGCGTGCTGGCGCACAAGAAAGTCTATTCTTTCGAGGCTGCCGCACTGGCGATCTCGCTTGGTGCCGCGTTTGTCGACAATGCGATTTTCCTGATCGGACGCCGAGCAAAAGAGAACGCGTTCGTGCAGCGCAACCTTGGCCGCGAAACCGCTCAGCGGTTCTATCGTTTGCTGGATCGAAACATGACGTTCGCGGTTGTCGGATTCCGGTTCCTGTACGGTTTGAAAACCGTGGGCGCCCTGACCATGGGAACCACGGGCATCCGATGGGCGCGATTTGCGGCTTTGGACCTTGTCGGGGTCTTGATCTGGGCGCACCTTGTCGTTGGATTGGGGTATGCGGCAGGATCGGCGGTGACGGCCATGTTTGGACACTTGCGGCTGCATTGGCACCTTCTGGCCTGTTTCGGGATCTTCTTGGGCGTGGCCGCAGTGTTCTGGTGGATGCGGAAGCGACGAACCAGGTCGGTCTGAGCATCCCACGCGCTAGATTTTCTACAATGTCGTTCACAAAGGCTCCCGCCAGGTTCGGCGGGCTGTCACCCGTCTGCCACCTGTTGGGCCAGGCGCGCGGCAAGGCCGCGCGCGGATGTGCCTGTCTCGTCTGGCATCTCTTCATATTCGGTTCCAGGACGCGCTGTTTGCATAGTGATACGTTTGGGCGGCACGATTGCCGCTTGATCCCTGTGCCCGGTCCTGTCTAAGCAACAGGCTTGAGTGCAAGAACAGTTTGGCGGAGTACGCATGGAACCGGAACAACAGGAACCGACAGTTGCAGAGATGATTGCCGACACGCCGCCCTTGCCGGACTGGGCCACTGACTTGCCGGATATCGGGCAGCAGGTCGTTGAATATGGCATGATCGGGTGGCAGGTTGCCTCGGCCTGGTTGCTGAGCCCGGCAGCATGGTCCCAGTTCGGGTTGCTGATCGTAGCTTATGTGGCCGCCGTGCTGGTCAGCCGAAAAGCGCGCCCGAAAATTGAGGCTTTGCTGACACCCGCGCCGGACTCATCCTCGATCTTCTCCCCGGTTCTGCGGTTTGTTTTGACTTTCGTGCCATTGTTGTTGCCGGTGTTGGCCTATGCGTTCACAGCGATCGGCGAGCAGGTTACTCTGTCGATGTTCGGATCTGGCGCTGTCATCGCTTTTGGCAAGCGGGTGTTCTTGTTCATCGCCGCTCGGATCCTTGTGAACGAGATTATTCAGGATTCGTTCCTGAAGCTGCTTGGCAAATACGTTCTGATCCCGGTTATGGCGCTTTACGCTTTGGGATTGCTCGATGTCGTTCAGGTTCAGTTGACCGAATTGCGGATCGGCCTTGGCAATATCGAATTCTCGGCCATGGCAATCATTCGCGGCCTCATCGCCGGGTCGATCCTGTTCTGGCTTGGGTCCTGGTCCAACCGGCAAACGGCTGATTTTATCCAGAAACAGGAAGAGTTGCGGCCATCCTTGCGCGAATTGTCGACCAAGGCGGTCGAGTTCATGATCTTTGGCGCCGCGTTCTTGTTGCTGATGAACATCATGGGCATCAATCTGAGCACTCTGGCGGTGTTGGGTGGTGCGATCGGCGTCGGCCTGGGGTTTGGCTTGCAAAAGATCGCGTCCAACTTCATCTCTGGTGTGATCCTGTTGATCGAGGGGCAGGCGACCGTTGGCGACTATGTCGAACTTGACGGAGGCGAGGCCGGCACAATTGTGAAGATGACGGCGCGGGCTGCCATTCTTGAGACCTTTGACGGGCGCTGGATTGTCGTTCCAAACGAGGATTTTATCACCACGCGGGTGGTGAATTATTCCGACAGCGGCAGCGCCAACCGGTATGAAGCCCCTTTTTCGGTCAGCTATGACACCGATATCAACACGGTCCCGGCAATCGTCGAAGCGGCGGTGGCCGCCCATCCAGACGTTTTGACCGCGCCTTATCCACCCGATTGCGAACTGCGCGGGTTCGGCGACAGTGGTGTGGATTTCGCGGTCGAATTCTGGGTGAACGGGATCGATGACGGACGCTACAAGTATACTTCTCAGATGCTGTTCCTGATCTGGAACGCCCTGAAGGAAAACAGCATCGAAATCCCTTACCCGCACCGGGTCGTCGAGATCAGTGGTGAGCTGAAAACCCGGGCCGTGTCAGGAGACTGATCACGCGGGCGTCCCTTGCATTTGGCGGCGGCCACGGTACAGGGTGACGCCTGTTGCAAGTGGGATGGATAAGCAGAATGATACCAGTTCGCGGTTTTCAGGAGTGTCACGTGGCTGTGCTGGGGCTGGGGCGCTCCGGGCTTGCTGCGGCAAGGGCGTTGCGCGCAGGCGGGGCTGATGCGATTTGCTGGGATGACAACGCAGCCGCGCGGGCAAAAGCCGAGGCCGAGGGCTTCATCTGTCGCGACCTGAAACTGCCCGGCGCATTTGACGGGATCGCATCGCTGATCGTTTCGCCCGGGATCCCGCATCTTTATCCGACACCAAATCCGGTCGTGTCGGCGGCCTTGGAAGCGGGGGTGCCGGTTGACAATGATATCGGGCTGTTCTTCCGATCCTTTGCGACCTCTGCCTGGGACAAGTTTGATACGCTGCCGCGTGTGATTGCCGTGACCGGGTCGAACGGAAAGTCGACGACCTCGGCCCTCATTCATCATATCCTGACCGAGGCCGGGCGTCCGGCGCAATTGGCCGGTAATATCGGGCGGGGTGTGCTTGATCTTGATCCGGCGGTGAATGGCGACGTTGTTGTACTGGAACTGTCCAGCTATCAGACCGATCTGGCGCGCGCGCTGACCCCGGATGTGGCGGTGTTTACCAATCTGTCACCCGATCATCTGGATCGACATGCAGGGTTTGGTGGGTATTTCGCCGCCAAACGCAGGTTGTTTGCCGAAGGCGGACCAGATCGGGCCATCATCGGCGTCGACGAAGATGAGGGTCAGTTTCTGGCCGGACAGTTGGCCGAAGCCCCCGAAGATGACCGGGTTATCCGGGTCTCGGTCACCCGCAAACTGACCGGTCCTGGCTGGCAGGTGTTTGCGCGCAAGGGGTTCCTGTCGGAATACCGCAAAGGCCGCCAGGCAGCGTCGATTGACCTGCGCGCGATCAAAAGCCTGCCGGGGGCGCATAACCATCAGAACGCCTGCGCGGCCTACGCCGCCTGCCGCGCGCTGGGTCTGGCACCAAAGGTGATCGAAGCCGCGATGCACTCTTACCCCGGCCTGCCGCATCGCAGTCAGGTCATCGCCGAGACGAACGGCGTTGTGGTTGTCAACGACAGCAAGGCAACCAATGTCGACAGCGCGCTCAAAGCGCTGTCTGCCTTCAAGCGGATCCGCTGGATCTGCGGAGGATTGGAAAAAGAAGGCGGCTTGCAGGCGCTTTCGGGACAGACCGGGGCCGTCGCCAAAGCCTATGTGATCGGACGAGAAGCGGCCAATTTCGCAATGCAACTGGATGTCGATTCCGAGGTTTGCACGTCGATGGCCAACGCTGTCGCGCGCGCCTTGGAAGACGCCGAACCGGGTGATACCGTTCTTCTGGCCCCGGCCGCCGCCAGCTTTGACCAATATGACAGTTTCGAAAAACGCGGAGAGGATTTTGCCGCGCAGGTTCGTGCCTGTTTGGAAAACTGATCTGCAACGGCTCCTTTGGATCAAATCGCTTCTTTCTTGTCTCCAATACCCCGGGGGTGAATTGGCCTGACAGGCCAAAAGGGGGCAGCGCCCCCGGCCACGCCCGTCCCAGGCTTAGACAGATTTCAAGCGGGGTCAGACCCGCTGTGCAATCGCCTGTCCCGCTGCATGCCCCGAGGCCCAGGCCCATTGGAAATTGTACCCGCCCAGCCACCCCGTCACATCCACGGCTTCGCCGATCGCAAAAAGCCCGGGGAAAGACGCAGCCTCCATGGTTTTTGACGACAACCCGTCCGTGTCGATCCCGCCCAGTGTGACTTCGGCGGTGCGATAGCCTTCTGTCCCCGAGGGGGTCAGCGACCAGTCCGAAAGGCGGTCCGTGATCTGACGCAATGCCGTGTCGGATTGATCGGCCAGGTTGCCGGTGATCCCCAGCTCAGGTGCCAGATGGTCGACCAGGCGGCTTGGCAGATGGCGGGCCAGTTCGGTGGTCAGCGCTTTTGCGCCCGATGTTTGTCTCTGGTCGCGCAATAGTTCGAACAGGGAAATGTCCGGAACCAGGTTCACCCGGATCTCCTCACCTTCGCGCCAGTAAGATGACATCTGCAACACAGCCGGACCGGAAAGACCGCGATGCGTGAACAGCAACGCTTCATCGAAACTGGCCCGGTCGTTTGACAACCGCGCGGGCAGGGACACACCTGCCATCGGTTTGAACCGTTCGTCAGAAAACGTGAAAGGTACCAGTGCGGGCCGGGTCTCGGTCAGCCGCAGTCCGAATTGGCGCGCGATATCATAGGCCAGCCCGGTTGCCCCCATCTTGGGAATGGACTTTCCACCTGACGCCAGAACCAGATTGGCGCAGGCCAACGACACCCGTTGCCCCTCGCGGTCCAACTCCAGATGAAACTGGCCATCGGCATGTCGCAATCCGCTGAGTGATGTATTCAGCCACAGATCGGCGCCGGCTTTTTGCAGCTCCTCGATCAGCATGGACACAATCTGGCGTGCCGAGCCGTCGCAAAACAGCTGCCCGAGTGTTTTTTCATGCCAGGCGATGCCATGGCGACCGATCAGATCAATGAAATCCCATTGCGTGTACCGCGCCATGGCAGATTTGCAGAAATGCGGGTTTTGGGACAGGTAGTTTGCCGGTTCGGCATACAAATTGGTAAAGTTGCATCGCCCCCCGCCCGAGATCCGGATCTTCTCTCCCGGGGCCTTGGCATGGTCGATCACCAGCGTGCGCCCGCCCGTATGGGCCGCGCACATCATGCCAGCTGCTCCAGCGCCAAGAATGATCGTGTCGTATTGCATAACCGCCGGGTGGCCCGGATTGACGCAAATGGCAAGAGGAAGAGGCTGGTCTGAACGCAGTTTTCAGGGTAGAGTTGGCGAATAGACCCCGAAAACGGGGCGAACCTGAGGCAGTAACGGCGGCAAACCATGACAGAGATGGTGTATGGCGCGGTCCCAAAGCGGGCCGGCGAACCTATTTTACCGAAATGGTGGCGAACCCTGGACAAATGGTCGATGACCTGCGTCCTGATCCTGTTCGCTATCGGATTACTTTTGGGTCTTGCGGCCTCTCCTCCGCTGGCATCCCGGAACGGATTTGCACCGTTCCACTATGTTGAACGGCAGGCGATTTTTGGCGGGGCGGCTATTCTTGCGATGCTGCTGACGTCAATGATGTCGCCGACACTGGTGCGTCGTTTGGCAGTTCTGGGCTTCATTTTTGCCTTCATCGCGATGGCTTTGCTTCCTTTTTTGGGCACCGATTTCGGCAAGGGCGCCGTGCGTTGGTACAGCCTGGGGTTTGCCAGTGTGCAGCCCTCAGAGTTCCTGAAGCCCGGCTTCGTGGTCGTCGCGGCCTGGATGATGGCGGCAAGCCAGCAGATCCACGGCCCGCCCGGCACCACATGGTCCTTTATCCTGTGTACGCTGATCGTCGGCATGCTGGTGATGCAGCCCGATTTCGGGCAGGCCTGTCTGGTCCTGTTCGGCTGGGGTGTGATGTATTTCGTGGCCGGTGCACCGATGGTTCTGCTTTTGGGCATGGCTGGCCTGGTCGTGCTGGGTGGGACGATTGCCTATTCCAGCTCAGAGCATTTTGCGCGCCGCATTGACGGGTTTCTGAACCCGGATGTCGATCCGACCACGCAGATGGGTTATGCCACCAACGCCATCCAGGAAGGTGGCCTGTTCGGTGTCGGTGTCGGTGAAGGCCAGGTAAAATGGTCGCTTCCGGATGCGCATACCGACTTTATCATCGCGGTTGCGGCCGAGGAATACGGGCTTATCCTGGTCCTGATCGTCATTCTTTTGTACACTTCGATCGTTGTACGCTCGTTGTTGCGTCTGATGCGTGAACGCGATCCGTTTATCCGGCTGGCGGGCACCGGGCTTGCCTGCATGTTCGGCGTGCAGGCCATGATCAACATGGGCGTTGCTGTCCGGTTGCTGCCTGCCAAGGGCATGACCCTGCCGTTTGTCAGCTATGGCGGATCGTCCCTGATCGCCGGTGGCATTGCCGTGGGGATGCTGCTGGCCTTTACCCGGACACGGCCCCAGGGCGAGATTGCAGACCTGTTAGGTGGGCGAGGATAGTGGACTGTTGTCCGTCGGCGCGGTATGGCCGCGTCGACCCCTTGAATGATCCGCGCAATTCTATGTCCATAGGCTCTGTATGACTCAACCTCTTCTGATGATCGCCGCCGGAGGCACCGGTGGCCATATGTTCCCGGCACAGGCGCTGGCCGAAGCGATGCTGAACCGTGGCTGGCGGGTGAAACTGTCAACCGACGCACGCGGGGCACGCTATACCGGCGGGTTTCCGCATACGACTGAAATTGTCGAAGTCCCCAGCGCAACATTTGCCCGGGGTGGTTTGCTGGCCAAGGCAGCTGTCGGGCCGAAGATTGCCGCCGGTGTGCTGAGCGCCATGGTTCAGATGCGGCGTGACCGCCCGGCAGTGGTCGTCGGATTTGGCGGCTATCCGTCTATCCCTGCGCTGGCCGCCGCAACGTTGCTGAAGCTGCCACGCATGATCCACGAACAGAACGGCATTCTGGGTCGGGTGAATCAAAAATTTGCAACTCGCGTGGCCCATGTGGCCTGCGGGGTCTGGCCGACCGAATTGCCCGAAGGCGCCGATGGGCTGCATGTTGGCAACCCGGTGCGTGCGGCTGTGTTGGAACGCGCAGGTGCTGGCTACATCCCGCCCGGCGACTATCCGATGTCGGTTCTGGTTATGGGCGGCAGTCAGGGCGCGCGGATCCTGTCCGATGTCGTTCCGCCTGCGTTGGCGGGTTTGCCGATGGACATGCTGCGCAACATCCGCGTCAGCCATCAGGCGCGTGACGAAGATGGCGAACGGGTCGCGAAATACTATGCCGAGAACGGAATATCAGCCGAGGTTGAGCCGTTCTTTCACGACGTTCCCAAGCGGATGTCCGAGGCTCAGCTGGTCATCAGTCGGGCAGGGGCGTCGTCGATTGCCGATCTCAGTGTGATTGGCCGTCCGTCGATCCTGATCCCCTATGCCGCAGCTGCTGGTGATCATCAGAGTGCCAACGCGCGCGGTCTTGTCGATGCCGGCGCGGCTGTGCTGATCCCTGAAAGCGCGCTTGACGTGCCTGCTTTGACCGAACAAATCACCGCAATTCTGAGTAATCCCGACGCTGCGCTGCAAATGGCTATCGCAGCGTTATCTGTCGGCGCGCCGGACGCAACCGAACGTCTGGTCGCCCTTGTTGAAGAGTTGGCCGCGAAGGAAAACCAATGACCCCTGTCACCAAACTGCCCGGCGACGTCGGCGCCATTCATTTTGTCGGCATCGGCGGCATTGGCATGTCAGGAATTGCCGAAGTGCTGTTGAACCATGGGTATGTCGTGCAGGGATCGGATCTGAAACGGTCGAAAATCACCGACCGTCTGGCCGGGTTGGGCGCGCGGATATTCGAAGGTCAAAAGGCCGAAAATCTGGTCGACGCCGAAGTCGTCGTGATCTCGTCCGCGATCAAACCGGGCAACCCGGAACTGGACGAGGCGCGTCTGCGTGGGCTTCCCGTCGTGCGCCGGGCTGAAATGCTGGCCGAACTGATGCGGCTGAAATCGAACATCGCCGTTGCGGGCACACATGGCAAAACGACGACCACCACAATGGTCGCCACGCTGCTGGATGCCGGTCACTTTGACCCGACCGTGATCAATGGCGGGATAATCCACGCATATGGATCCAACGCGCGGGTGGGTCTGGGCGAATGGATGGTGGTCGAGGCAGATGAATCCGACGGCACCTTTAACCGGCTGCCCGCGACCATTGCCATCGTTACCAATATCGACCCCGAACATATGGAGCACTGGGGCGATTTCGATACGCTGCGGGATGGGTTCCATGAATTTGTGTCGAACATCCCGTTCTACGGACTGGCCGTATGCTGCACCGACCACCCCGAAGTGCAGGCACTGGTTGGCCGCATCTCGGATCGCCGGGTGGTGACCTATGGATTCAATGCCCAGGCCGATGTGCGGGCGGTGAACCTGACCTACAAGGCAGGCGTGGCGCATTTTGATATCCACCTCCAGGCCGAAGACATGGTCATCGAGGGCTGTTCGCTGCCGATGCCGGGCGACCATAACGTGTCGAACGCGCTGAGTGCTGTCGCCGTTGCCCGGCATCTGGGCATGAAAGGCGCCGAGATCCGCGAGGCGCTGGCCGCCTTTGCAGGTGTGAACCGTCGCTTTACCAAAGTTGGCGAAGTCAACGGCGTGACGATCATCGACGACTACGGGCATCATCCGGTCGAAATCGCCGCCGTTCTGAAAGCCGCGCGTCAGGCGACCGAAGGTCGCGTGATTGCCGTGCACCAGCCGCATCGGTATTCGCGTCTGTCCAGCCTGTTCGAAGATTTTTGCAGCTGTTTCAATGACGCCGATGTGGTCGCCATTGCCGAAGTCTATGCCGCAGGCGAAGACCCGATCGAAGGTGCGGGCCGCGACGATCTGGTTGCCGGGCTGATCCGCCATGGTCATCGTCATGCGCGCGCCATTGTTAGCGAGGATGATCTGGAGCGTCTGGTGCGCGAACAGGCCGGGCCGGGCGACATGGTTGTCTGCCTTGGCGCCGGAACGATCAGCGCCTGGGCCAACGGTCTGCCAGACCGCCTGTCTAAGTGAGGATTGAATGACGGCTTACCCCCTCAATGACATCAAAACCCGGCCAGCTGATCTGGTGGGTTTTGCTGTGCCGAGGGACAGGGCGGAAGAGGTGAAGCATGGCTGAACCTCTGAAGCGCCGGATCGGACTGGGCCTTTTGACGGCCTATGGCGTTGGCGTCATGGTCGGGGCTGGCATCTATGTGCTGGTCGGCGCGGTTGCGGCGCAAGCTGGTATCTGGGCGCCTTTGTCGTTTGTTCTGGCCGGGCTGATCGCAGCCCCGACGGCTTTAAGCTATTCAGAATTTTCCACCCGTCTGCCGGAGGCCGCTGGTGAAGCGGCCTATGTTGGTGTCGGGCTGAACAATCAGGCCCTGGCACTTCTTGTCGGGTTGGCGGTGGTTGCCGCTGGCACAATCTCGGCAGGAGCGGTGTTGCGTGGCGGTGTCGGATACCTGACCTCGGCCATCGACATCAATCCGGTGCTCGCCATACTCGGGCTGGGTGGTGTGCTGACGGCGATTGCAGTGTTTGGCGCTTTGGAAAGCCTTGCTGTGGCCGCTGTCTTTACCGCCATCGAACTGGCCGGTCTGGGGCTGGTGATCTGGGCCGGCATGTCAGCGACCCCATCCGCGGATTGGGTCGCGCCGCAGCCGATGGTCTGGTCGGGTGTCGGACTGGCCGCAGTACTGGCCTTCTTTGCCTTTATCGGGTTCGAAGACATCGTCAATATGGCCGAAGAAGTTGAGCGCCCGGAATACACGCTGCCCCGGGCCATTCTGATTTCGCTGGTGGTGACATCATTCATCTATGCCCTTGTCACGCTGGCTACGGTACGCGCCGTACCGCTGGAGGCTTTGTCCCAAAGCTCAAGCCCGCTGGCGCTGGTCTGGTCGACGTCGCGGGGCGGATCGGCGGATTTCTTGTCCGGTATCGCGGTGTTTGCCGCATTGAACGGCGTTCTGGCGCAAATCGTCATGGCCAGTCGGGTGTTGTTCGGTTTGGGAAAACGCACGCCGGCTCTGGTCGTGTTCCGCCATGCCAGCCCCCGGTTCGGCACGCCGGTTCTGGCGACGTTGCTGATTGGGGCGGTGGTCATTCTGGCGGCCCTGTTTATCCCGTTCGCGATCTTGGCCGAGTTGACATCATCAATCTTGCTTGGGGTTTTTGTTCTGGTGAACCTTGCGCTGATTGTTCAGAAAAGACGCGCTCCCGAGGCGCCATTCAAGGTGCCGATGGCCGTGCCAGTGGTTGGTTTTCTTCTGGCCGCCGGCGCTTTGGCCGTCGCAATACAGGGGCAGTTATGAGCACGTCTGTCATATTCGCCGCATGTTGGGTTCTGGCCGCCACCGGTGTCGCAATGTTGCCAATGCCGCGGCAGTATCTGCCGGGCACTGTCCTGTTGGCAGCCGCGCCAGTGTTGATCGTCTGGTTGGGGATCGATTTTGGCTGGATCGTTTCAGTGGCTGCGGCTGCAGCGTTCGTGTCGATGTTTCGCAAACCGCTGGCATATTTCTGGCGGAAATGGCGTGGAATTGAGGAGTCGGGCAGATGACACTATCGCTGACACTTGCGTGCCTTTGGGCTGTTGTGGCCAACCTTCTGGCGATGACGCCGTCCAAGGACAACCATTGGAGACGCGCCTATGCCTTGATCGCCGTCGGGATACCGCTTTTAGGGTTCGTGACGTATGAAAACGGTCCGTGGATCGGGCTTCTGGTGTTGTTGGCGGGCATGAGTGTGCTGCGCTGGCCCGTGGTCTATCTGTCGCGCTGGGTGCGCGGAATTGGGCGCGGAGAAAGCTGATCGTCGGGTCGGGAAGGGGGCGCTGCCCCCCGTCGGCGGGGCCGACGTCCCCCGGAGTATTTTGAAAGAGAAGAAAGGGAAGGGCGCGTGGATTTGAAAAGGATCGAATTGCCTGATCTGCGCGGGCGCGTGAGCCGGGGAAAGCTGTTGTCAGAACTGACTTGGTTGCGGGTTGGCGGGCCTGCTGATGCTTTTGTGCAGCCGACGGATATCGAGGATCTGGCCGCTTTCCTGAAGGAATTGAGTGCCGACATTCCGGTGTTTCCGATGGGCGTGGGATCAAACCTGATTGTTCGGGACGGCGGGCTTCGGGCCGTGGTGATCCGGTTGGGCCGTGGGTTCAACGAAATCACAATCGAGGGCGACACAGTGATTGCCGGGGCCGCCGCACTGGATGCGCATGTGGCCAGGCGGGCGGCGGATGCCGGGATTGATCTCACGTTTCTACGTACAATCCCGGGCAGCATTGGCGGTGCCGTGCGTATGAATGCGGGCTGCTACGGCAGTTACACGGCGGATGTTCTTGTCTCGGCGCGCGCAGTAACGCGGTCCGGAGCCTTAGTGACGCTGGGCCCTGATGAGTTGAACTTTCGGTATCGTCAGAGCGATCTGGACGCGGGAACTGTGTTGGTCGAGGTGAAGATGCGGGGGCCGAAAGGGGATCCGGATGACTTGCATGCCCGCATGGAAGCTCAGTTGAAGAAACGCGATGAAACCCAACCCACCAAGGACCGAAGTGCCGGATCGACCTTTCGCAATCCGGCGGGGTTTTCGTCAACCGGGCGGGCGGATGATGTGCATGACCTGAAGGCCTGGAAGCTAATTCAGGACGCCGGGATGAAGGGCGCGCGGCGCGGCGGCGCGCAGATGAGCGAGAAGCATGCCAATTTCCTGATCAATACCGGTGGCGCATCGGCATCGGATTTGGAAGGACTGGGCGAAGACGTGCGAAAAAAGGTTTACGAAACAAGTGGTGTTTCGCTAGACTGGGAAATTATGCGCATCGGTGAACCGGAAGGCGGTGAAAACTCCTGAACGACCCTGCACTCAGGCAAAATAAGCGGGGCGTAACTTAGAGGAGTACGAACGAAAACAACGGGCTACTTGAATAGCCCGGGGACATTGAGGCAAGTGTCGTGGGTCAGTCGAGCGGAAAGACCCCAAAAGTGGTGGTATTGTTGGGTGGCCCCTCGGCTGAACGAGAGGTTTCACTGAGTACAGGGCGCGAATGCGCTGCCGCACTGAGGGGCGAAGGATTTGAGGTGGTCGAGTTGGATGCTGGGCCGGACCTCTGTGAACAGTTGAAAAGCATTTCTCCAGATGTTGTGTTCAACGCGCTCCACGGGCGGTGGGGTGAAGACGGCTGTGTGCAGGGTTTGCTGGAATGGCTGGGCTTGCCGTACACGCATTCCGGCGTGCTGGCCTCGGCCCTGGCAATGGACAAACAGCGCAGCAAGGCGACGTTCAAAGCGGCGGGCTTGCCGGTTGTCGAAAGTATCATCTGTAGCAAGACCGACGTGATGGCGGGCCATGTGATGGCGCCGCCCTATGTCGTCAAGCCCAACAACGAAGGGTCCAGCGTTGGGGTCTATCTGGTCAATGAGGCCGCCAACGGGACACCAAATCTTTCCGATGACATGCCGGAATTCGTCATGGTTGAACAGTTCGCGCCCGGGCGCGAGATGACCACGACAGTGATGGGCGACCGGGCGCTGACCGTGACCGACATTCTGACGGATGGCTGGTACGATTATGACGCAAAATACAAACCCGGAGGATCGCGCCATGTGATCCCTGCCGAGATACCGCAGGACATTTTTGACCTATGCCTCGACTATGCGCTGCGGGCGCATCAGGCCCTGGGATGTCAGGGTGTCAGCCGCACCGATTTTCGTTGGGACGAAGCGCGCGGTGCCGACGGGCTGATCCTGCTGGAAACCAACACGCAACCCGGAATGACGCCGACATCGCTGGTCCCGGAACAGGCCGGAGCCGCAGGCGTGACCTTTGGTCAGATGTGCGCCTGGATGGTGGAGGACGCGTCGTGCAATCGGTGACCCCTCCGCCGCTGACGCCGCAACTGCCGCGGGATCCTGCGCCGTCACGCTGGAAGTATCGGACGCAGCGTTGGCTGCTGACACCGGGGTTCCGACTGGCGTTGCGTATCGGCATTCCCTTTGTCGTCGTGACTATGGCGACCAGCGCCTTTCTGGCAAGCGAACAACGGCGCGATGCGTTGCGTATGTTCGTGACCGAAACACGGTCCAGCATTCAGGAACGCCCTGAGTTTATGGTCAACATCATGGCCATCGACGGGGCGGGCAGCAATCTGGCCGAAGACATCCGCGAAGTGATCGAAGTCGATTTCCCGATCAGTTCATTTGATCTGGATCTGGAACGGCTGCGTGATGTCATCGTCGGGCTTGATCCGGTCAAATCTGCAAATGTGCGGATCCGTCCGGGTGGTATCCTGCAGGTGGATGTGACCGAGCGGATGCCGGTTGTGGTCTGGCGCACCTGGGACGGTGTGGAAATTCTGGACGAGACAGGGGCGCATGTCGACAGCTTGCCGTCCCGGGCGGCACGTGCCGATTTGCCGTTGATCGCGGGTGAAGGCGCCAACCTTCATGTGGACGAGGCGCTGGCCCTGCTGGCCGCTGCACGCCCATTGGGTGAACGTCTGCGGGGGCTGGTGCGCATCGGCGATCGCCGTTGGGATGTGGTTCTGGATCGCGACCAGCGCATTCTGCTGCCGACGGATGATCCGGTTCGCGCGCTTGAGCGGGTGCTGGTGTTGAACGAAGTACAGGATCTGCTGGAGCGGGATGTTGCTGTTATCGATTTGCGCATCGAGGCACGTCCGACAATCCGGATGACCGAAAACGCAGTCGAAGACTGGTGGAAAATAAGAAAAATAAACGGAAGCGGGCAGTAGATGATGACGGACCTCTATCAGTCACAGCGGGCCATGCGGCAGATGCGACAGCAGGCCATGCAGCGGGGGGTCGTGGCGATCCTGGATGTTGGCAGTTCCAAGATCGCGTGCCTTGTTCTCAGGTTCGACGGGTCGGGCAAACTGAGCGAGGATAACTCGATTGGCTCTATGGCGGGGCAGACCGGGTTTCGGGTTGTCGGTGCTGCAACCACCCGGTCGCGGGGCATCACCTTTGGCGAAGTCACGGCCATGCAAGAGACCGAGCGCGCCTTGCGCACCGCCTTGCAGGCCGCGCAAAAGATGGCTGATATCAGGGTAGATCACGTGATCGCCTGTTTCTCGGGTGCCAATCCGCGGTCCTATGGGCTGGACGCGCAGGTCGAACTGGAAGGTCAGGTGGTTACCGAAAGCGAGATCGCCCGGGTACTGGCCGCCTGTGATGTGCCGGAATACGGGGCAGGGCGCGAAGTGTTGCATGCCCAGCCGGTGAATTTCTCGCTCGATAATCGATCGGGTCTGAATGATCCACGTGGTCAGTTGGGCCAATCCCTGTCGACGGACATGCACATGATGACTGTGGATGCGGCGGCGATCCAGAACCTTGTGCACTGCGTCAAGCGGTGCGATCTGGAACTGGCTGGCATTGCATCATCGGCCTATGTCTCGGGCATCTCGGCGTTGGTTGAAGACGAACAGGAACTGGGCGCGGCCTGTATCGACATGGGGGGCGGCACGACGTCGATTTCGATCTTCATGAAGAAACATATGATCTATGCCGATTGCGTGCGCATGGGCGGCGACCACATCACCAGCGACATTTCGATGGGGCTGGGCGTGCCGATGGCCAATGCCGAGCGGATCAAGACGTTCTGTGGCGGGGTCCACGCGACCGGTGTCGATGATCGCGACATGATTGATATCGGCGGTGAAACCGGCGATTGGGAACATGATCGGCGCACCGTTAGTCGGGCCGAGCTGATCGGCATCATGCGCCCCCGGGTCGAAGAAATCCTTGAAGAAGTTCGTGTGCGTCTGGATGCGGCCGGGTTTGACCACCTGCCGAGTCAGCAGATCGTTTTGACGGGCGGATCAAGCCAGATCATGGGTTTGGACGGGCTGGCCAGTCGTATCCTTGGTCATCAGGTTCGCCTGGGCCGCCCTTTGCGGGTTCATGGCTTGCCGCAGTCGGCAACCGGACCGGGCTTTGCCGGAGCTGTCGGGCTCAGCCTGTTTGCCGCGCATCCACAAGACGAATGGTGGGATTTCGAGATCCCAGTTGATCGGTATCCGGCGCGGTCTTTGAAGCGCGCGGTAAAGTGGTTCCGGGATAACTGGTAGAAGCCCCGCGTCAGACATGTCGTTGGAAGCGTTGTCGCAGACCCGAATTCCGGGTTCGCAGCAATTGACGAATCGAATCTCAGATTCTAGCTTTTAATCCATCGTTAACCATGGTCGGGGTGTCGGTCATTTTTTTGATGTTCAATTTTTTTGAAGTTATATTTCTGAGACCCTGAGCGTTTAGCGCGCCGTACTCAGCAAAAATCCCAGGACTGAAATACTCATCGCCCGCTCGGGCGGGATTTCTTGCTGTGTTTTGTTTTTTGTACCAGCCAACTGGCTGAAAACATATTCGAGGTTCTATTATGTCTCTTTCTGTGAATTATTCTTACTTTGGGAATGGCAACTGGTCGATTGATGCCGTTGGCGGATCTGCAACGGGCGGGGGCGTTGTCGAGGCGATTGTTCCGGCAGGGTCGACGGTTGAAGCCGCGTTTCTGTATCAATCCCGCTACAGCTATAACACGACGGCTGCCGGCGTGTTCTTCGATGGCGAGGCGATTGGCGCTGCTGAATTCACCCATCTTGGTTCGAACGGCGATCTGGACGCATTTCGTACAGATGTCACGGCACAGGTGCAGGCCGCCATTGGGGCAGGTGGGGTTGATCCGTATGAATTCAACATAAGCACCAATGCGACAGAGGTGGACGGATACCAGTTGGTTGTTGTTTACAGCAACGATAACGAAGCCGAGCAATCCATTGTACTGGCTGACGGGTTCTCGGATTCTGATGGCGATGATTTCAGCGTCGCATTCCCCGAAGCAATCGACACGACGGTTGAAGGCTTCCAGGCGTTGATGTCGCTTGGCATCGGCTTTGGATACCAGGGCGTTAGCCAGTATTCGACGGTATCAGTCGATGGTCGCCTTCTGACCAGTTCGGCTGGCGGGTTTGACGATGGATATGGCGCCAATGGTGGCCTTATCACGGCTGGTGGAATTGGCGATGATCCGGAAAACCCGGTTGATCCTTTTGCATTGCCGGCAGATTCTTTTACAGATGACGAATTGTATGATCTGGCGCAGGGCAATGGCGTGGATGCCAACCCGTTTCTATCAAATGGGGCGACCAGCATCTTTGTCGAAACTGAAAACCCGTCAAATGATGACAACATTTTCTTTGTCGGTTTCAATATCACAGGTGAAGCCGTCGCAGACACCGATGAAAATGACCGCCCGGATGCGCGCGACGACGACTACGGCGTCGTCTATTCCCGGTCTTTGTTCTCTCTCGATGTTTTGGCAAATGATGTCGATGCGGATGTCGATGATGTTTTGTCCATCACCGGGTACGATGACAGCGCCACTGTTGGTGCGGTGACGATGAACCCGGATGGCACGTTCGACTATGTGCCGGTGTACGGGTTCGTCGGTACAGACACATTCACCTATGAAATCTGGGATGGCGAACTGGCTGACACCGCCACAGTGACGATCGACGTCGAATGCCCGGTGCTGATCGTTGATCGGGCGGGTCTTGATTATCTCGAAGGATGCATCGGTCCGAACATCATGCGCGGGTTGCGCGGTGATGACTATATTCTGGGCCGCAGCGGACAAGACGAGATCTATGGCAATGACGGCAACGATGAATTGTTCGGCGAAGAGGGCCGTGATTACGTCAACGGCGGCTTTGGCGAAGATAGCATTGACGGTGGCGAAGCAAATGACGTTCTGATCGGCGGCTGGCATGCGGATACGTTGATGCTGGGGGAAGGCAGCGACAGGCTGCGTGGCGGTGGCAGCGATCTGGGGGGCGACGGATACGCAGATGTCTTTGTTCTGGACACGTTGAACAATGGAACCGACGTTATTCAGGACTTTGAAATCGGTCTCGATATGATCGACCTGAATGGCGCGGCGTATGAGGTCAGCTATCGCCCGGATCGGGTGGTTATTGATATCGAGGATGGTGGCAGCATTGCCCTGGCTGGCGTTACAGCTGATGAGTATAATTCGGTCGATACGATCTTTGTCTGACATTCAGGGCATTATCTGAATAGCAATCGAAGCCGCGGCCTTTGGGTCGCGGTTTTTTCGAGGTCTGCAGAAACTCTCGGCAGGACCCATGTGCAACACCCGTTGATTTCCCGTTGCTTCGGGCATAGCGCGTGCATCGCGTGTAGTGACTTGGTTTCTCGGACATGCTATGCGTTGAAAAAGCTCGAAAAACGGGCGTACGAGGGTCGGGCAGGCCCCAATAGGTTCAGTCGCAAAATCTCCCGTCGCCTTGGCGCGCGGGCAGTTGATGTGTTGTGTCTAGTGTTTGAGTTTCCGCTATATCTATCCGCTTCGGCGAAATACCGCGGATTTCCTAAGGAAATTCGCCATATTTTGTGTAAAACATGCGTTTTTGGCGTGACGTTCGCGGTTTCGAACGGTAGGATTGTCTGTGGATAGGTAAAAAACGTCCCGTATCAGCGGGCTCACAACACAGGCGGACAGAACATGACATTGAACCTTTCAATGCCCGGGCAGGAGGAATTGAAGCCGCGGATCACAGTTTTTGGCGTGGGCGGGGCCGGTGGCAACGCGGTCAACAACATGATCGAAAAGCGGCTTGACGGCGTTGATTTCGTTGTCGCCAATACCGATGCTCAGGCACTGCAGCAAAGCCATTCTGAACACCGCGTTCAACTGGGTGTGAAAGTTACCGAAGGTCTGGGCGCTGGCGCCCGCGCCTCTGTCGGCGCGGCAGCCGCCGAAGAAAGCATCGAACAGATCGTTGACCATCTGGCAGGGGCGCACATGTGCTTCATCACGGCTGGCATGGGCGGCGGGACCGGAACAGGTGCCGCCCCGATCATCGCTCAGGCCGCGCGCGAACTGGGTGTTCTGACTGTTGGTGTCGTGACCAAGCCGTTTCAGTTCGAAGGCGGCAAGCGCATGCAGCAGGCCGAGGACGGCGTTGAAGCGCTGCAGAAGGTGGTCGATACACTGATCATCATCCCCAACCAGAACCTGTTCCGCCTTGCCAACGAAAAGACCACGTTTACCGAAGCGTTCTCGATGGCAGACGATGTTTTGTATCAGGGTGTCAAAGGTGTGACAGACCTTATGGTACGTCCGGGCCTTATCAACCTCGACTTCGCGGACGTACGGGCCGTGATGGACGAGATGGGCAAAGCCATGATGGGCACGGGAGAGGCCGAGGGCGAAGATCGCGCCATCCAGGCCGCTGAGAAGGCGATTGCCAACCCGCTGCTGGACGAAATCAGCCTGAAGGGTGCCAAGGGTGTTCTGATTAACATCACCGGTGCGCATGACCTGACCCTTTTCGAACTGGACGAAGCTGCAAACCGGATCCGCGAAGAAGTGGACCCGGAAGCAAACATCATCGTTGGGTCGACTCTGGATACAGACATGCAGGGCATGATGCGCGTCAGCGTTGTTGCCACCGGCATCGATGCCACAGACGTGCATACGGAAATTCCAGTGCCGCGCCGCCCGATGGGTCAGCCGTTGAAACAGCGCGTCTCTCAGGAAGAAACGCCGCTGCCGGTTGCCGCCGCTGATCCTCTGCCGCTAGATGTTCCGGCCGCGCAGGAAGTGGCCTATGCCGCTGAAGAGCCCAGCTTGTTCGAACAGATGGACGTCGAAGAAGTCGCGGCGCACGATATGGCCGAAGACATCTTTGACAGCGAACCGCAGAATGAAGTCGTCGATGACGACGGTCTGCCGCCGCCGGCCTATCGTCCTGAAGTTCCCGTGTTCGAACCGCAGATGAACACGATGGAAGACTCCGCTGAGACATTTGTTGCCCCTAGGGCCCCGGCTCCCGGTACGCCATCACCTGAAACACTGACCCGTCTGCAGGCCGCAGCGCAAAAGGCTCCGTCGGCGCCGGGCACCCGCTCACTAGCCGCGCAGGAACACCCTGCTGCCGCTCAGGCAGCTGGTGAAAAAGGGCGTTTCGGTTTCAACCGTCTGATCGACCGCATGACCGGCCACGCACCTGATACGCCTGCCGCCGCTCCCGTGCGTCAGCAGCCTCAGGTTCAGCAGGCTGAGCCGGCCCCGCAGGCGCATCAACCTGCGGATCCGGATCAGGAACGCATCGAAATCCCGGCTTTCTTGCGCCGGCAAGCGAACTAAACGCTCACAATATTGCTTAACGAAAGGCCGCCGAAGGGCGGCCTTTCTGTTTGTGAACAGTGACTTATAAGGTTGTTAGCGGTCTTTTGCCGCTTTGTTACAGGGATGTTTCAAACAGTTACAAAGATTGAGTTGAGACTGTGACTGTCTGCCTTTACCTCAAATGCAACACGGCCCGTGGTGGTCGGAAACAATCGCTAGAGGCCTACCTTGCAGAATACGCTCAGGACATCGGTGACCTTCACAGGAGTGGGTTTGCACAGTGGCAAGCCTGCGAAACTGGTCTTGCGTCCGGCAGTTGCTGGCCATGGCATCTGGTTCAAGCGCGTCGACATAGAGCTTGGCGATGCGATGATACCGGCAATGTACGACGCGGCCGAGCAAACCGCACTGTGTACCCGCCTGGTGAATGGTTCTGGTGTATCGGTGTCCACAGTCGAGCATGTCATGGCGGCACTGGCCGGGTGCGGCATACACAATGCGCTGGTGGAAATCGACGGTCCCGAAGTTCCTATTCTCGACGGTTCAGCGGCACCATTCGTGCGTGGAATCATGTCACGCGGCGTGCGCCAGCAGGACGCCCCAGTTCTGGCGTATCAAGTTCTGAAGCCCGTGACGGTCGAAGCCAACGGTGCCAAAGCGACCCTGTTGCCATCTGACCGGCTGACAATCGAATTCCACATCGATTTCGAAGACAAGGCGATCGGATCGCAAACAAAAACGCTGGATATGCGCAACGGGGCTTTCGCCCGGGAATTGTGTGATAGCCGGACGTTCTGCCGCCGCGCCGATGTAGAAGCCATGCATGAAGCCGGTTTGGCGCTTGGCGGCACGCTGGACAACGCAGTTGTGGTTGACGGTGAAGAAATCCTGACACCCGGCGGCTTCCGCCATCAGGATGAAGCGGTCCGTCACAAGATGCTGGACGCGTTGGGGGATCTGGCCCTGGCCGGTGGTCCGCTGTTGGGACATTATATCGGTGACAAGGCCGGTCATTCGATGACCAACGCCTTGTTGCGCGCCTTGTTTGAAACACCAGGGGCCGTGCGCCCGATCTTGTGCGATGCGGAAACTACTGCGCATCTGCCGGGTCAGGGGCTGGTCTGGTCGGAAATTCCGAAGGTCGCCTGAGCGGTCTTTGTCTGGGTGGACCAGTTGCGACGTCGTTCGTGCTTTTAAGACGTTTTGCCCCCCAGATTAATGTGCTAGACCGTGCTCCAAATGGGGGCGAACGCCTTTTATCGACGGTGAGGGTTGGCAAGCATGATCGGCAGAAGATCAGTCGCGAAAATTATCGCAACGTGCCTAGTTGCAGCAACGCTTTCTGCGTGTAACGGAAATCTAACAGACCGAACCGCAAGCCTTGAGGGGTATACGCCCGAGCATATTTTCCAACGCGGCGAATATGAGCTGGCCAACGGTCGGGCCGAAGACGCGGCATATTACTTCGCTGAAATCGAACGTCTGTATCCCTATTCGTCCTGGGCCAAACGGTCGCTGATCATGCAGGCGTATTCCTTCCACTCTGGCAAGGACTATGAAGATAGTCGCGCCGCTGCCCAACGCTACATCGACTTCTATCCTACGGATGAAGATGCCGCTTACGCTCAGTATCTTCTGGCGCTGAGTTATTATGACCAGATTGACGAAGTCGGCCGCGATCAGGGTTTGACGTTTCAGGCCCTGCAATCGCTGCGCACCGTCATCGAGGTCTATCCCGACAGCGAATACGCGACGTCTGCGATTCTGAAATTTGATCTGGCCTTTGATCATCTGGCTGCCAAGGAAATGGAAATCGGACGGTATTACCTGCGCCGACAGCACTATACCGCCGCGATCAACCGATTCCGCGTCGTGGTCGAGGATTTCCAGACCACGACCCACACGCCCGAGGCGCTGCACCGTCTGGTCGAAGCGTATCTGTCGCTTGGTTTGGTGGACGAAGCGCAAACCGCAGGTGCGATTCTTGGGTACAACTATCAATCCACCGAATGGTACGATGAAAGCTATAAACTGCTGACGTCTCAGGGTTTGAAGCTCAAAGACAAAGGCAACAACTGGCTCAGCCAGATTTACCGCCAATCGATCAAGGGCCAATGGCTGTGATCGGGTGACGGTTCGTCAGGCGGATAGGTCGGATGCTACGTACACTTGATATCCGGGACATGTTGATCATTGACCGGCTGGAACTTGCCTTCCAGCCGGGATTGAACGTTTTGACCGGGGAAACCGGCGCCGGAAAATCCATCCTGCTTGAGTCGCTGGGCTTTGTTCTGGGCTGGCGTGGCCGTGCGGAGTTGGTGCGTCAGGGGGCGAAACAGGGCGAGGTGATCGCCGAATTCGACCTGTCTGACGATCACCCGGCCCATCAGGTGTTGGAAGACGCCGGTTTGCCATCCGGGGATGAGCTGATTCTGCGGCGCGTTAATACGGCGGAAGGGCGCAAAACTGCGTGGGTCAATGACCGTCGCTGTTCCGGAGAGGTTCTTCGGGCCTTGTCCGACACGCTGGTGGAGCTTCACGGGCAACATGATGACCGCGGTCTGCTGAACCCGCGCGGGCACCGGGCGATGCTGGACGAATTTGCCGGGCTGGATGGCAAAGACGTCCGGTCAGCCTGGCGCGCGATGTCAGCTGCACGCAAAGCCGTTCAAACGTCCGAATCTCAGTTGGACGCGGTCCGCGCCGAAGAAGAATTTCTGCGTCATTCCGTGGCCGAACTGGATCAGCTTGACCCGCAACCGGGCGAGGATGCGGATCTGGACGTGCGCCGCAGAACGATGCAAGGGGCCGAACGAATCCGCGATGATGTCGCGCGCGCCTTTACGCTGCTGGGCGGGGACGGGGCCGAGGGCGCCATGGGCGACGCCATGCGTTGGCTTGAAGGGGTGACCGTCGACGCAGGTGACGCACTGGACGCGCCTGTTGCCGCGTTAACCCGGGCCATGGTTGAACTGGGCGAGGCTCAGGATGGGGTCGAACGGTGCCTGAATACGCTGGATTTCAATCCGAACGAGCTTGAAAACGCGGAAGAACGGTTGTTCGCCATCCGCGCCCTGGCCCGTAAGCATGGCGTTCAGGCCGATGATCTGGCCGGACATGCTGACACGTTGCGCGCCAAACTGAACGCGCTCGAAGCGGGCGACGCGGATCTGGATAGACTCCGTAATGAGTTGAGCGCCGCTGACGCCGCTTATGACAAGGCTGCAAGTGTTCTCAGTGCCGCGCGACGCAACGCGGCGGGGCGACTGGATCAGGCTGTCATGGGCGAACTTGCCCCGCTCAAGATGGAGCGTGCGGTATTCGAAACCATGGTGACCGAAGCTGAGCCAAGCGCGGTCGGACGCGATGCGGTGGCCTTTACCGTCGCCACGAACCCGGGTGCGCCTGCTGGCCCTTTGAACAAGATCGCATCGGGCGGCGAACTCAGCAGGTTCCTGCTGGCGCTCAAGGTGTGCCTGACCGGCGATGACAGCGGTCTGACGATTATTTTTGACGAGATCGACCGCGGCGTCGGCGGTGCAACGGCCGATGCCGTGGGCCGCCGCTTGGCCGCATTGGCCGATGGTGGGCAGGTGCTGGTCGTCACCCATTCGCCTCAAGTGGCGGCCTGTGGGGCGTATCACTGGCGGGTTCAGAAATCGGTTACTGACGACGTGACCCTATCGACTGTGGTGCCCCTGGAGGGGCCCGAACGGGTCGATGAAATTGCCCGGATGCTGGCCGGAGACACGATCACCGAAGAAGCCCGCGCGGCAGCTGGCGCGCTTTTGGACAAGTGACCCGTTTGCGGTTGTGAAAACAATCGCTTCAATCTGCAAACCTAAGCTTTTCTGAACGCGCTCAGTGCCCTACACAGGGTTAAGACCCCTTCGAAAGCCGCCAATGGGCAAGCCAAACCGTTCCATTCTGATTTCGCAAGTCACGCAGGCCCTGACCGCGCTAAAAGACGGTTGGCGCGTTCTGCGTCATCAGGGTCCCAGCCAGATCCAGTTCTGGTTCATTGCCCTGGCAATTGGTATCGTCGCCGGGTTTGGCGCGCTGTTCTTTCGCAAGGGCATCAATGCGTTGCAAAGCTGGGTGTATGGTGCCGAAGACGTGCAGTATTTGCATTCTTTTGCGCAAGGCTTGCCGTGGTACTGGGTTTTGATCATTCCGATCTGCGGCGGTTTGATCGTCGGGTTGATTTTGCACAATTTCACCAACGATGGCCGGGTTCGATCGGTCGCTGACGTGATAGAAGGCGCAGCGATGAATGACGGTCGCGTCGAAACCAAAGAAGGGATCGCTTCGCTCTTTGCGTCGCTGATCACGCTCAGCACCGGCGGCTCCACGGGTCGGGAAGGCCCCGTTGTCCATATGGCGGGCGTTGTGTCGACCTGGGTCTGCAAGCGCATCCATGCCGATGGGATTACCGGGCGTGATCTTCTGGGATGTGCCGTGGCAGCGGCAGTTTCGGTCAGCTTTAACGCCCCCATTGCCGGAGCCCTGTTCGCGCTTGAGGTCGTGCTACGCCATTTTGCGGTTCACGCTTTCGCGCCGATCGTTATTGCGTCGGTGGCGGGGACGGTGATCAGCCGGTTGGAATATGGCAATGTCACTGAATTCTTGCTGACCACACCGGGGTCGCTGAAATTCTATGTGGAACTGCCTGCGTTCTTGTTGCTCGGCGTGATCTGCGGGTTGATCGCCGTTGTGTTGATGAAATCGATCTTTCTGGCCGAAGACATCGGAACCGCCGTGCAGGAAAAAGTCGGCTTTCCGCGCTGGCTGCGCCCGGCTGTGTCAGGCGCGATGCTGGGCGTCATTGCGATCTGGTTCCCGCATATCATCGGCGTCGGATACGAGACTACGATCCGTGCGCTCAGCGGCGATCTGATCCTGTCGCAGGTCATCGTCTTTGCGATCATCAAGGCCCTGGCCGTTGCGATCACCATGGGTGGACGCATGGGCGGCGGTGTGTTTTCACCCGCACTGATGCTTGGCGCACTAAGTGGGCTGGCCTTTGGGTACATTGCCACGGGGCTGTTGCCGAATGTGTCGGGCACACACACGCTTTATGCATTCGCGGGCATGGGCGCTGTTGCAGCAGCTGTGCTGGGCGCACCAATCTCGACGACGCTGATCGTTTTCGAACTAACCGGAGACTGGCAGATCGGGTTGGCGGTTATGGTTTCGGTCAGCCTGTCGACAGCCATCGCGTCACGCCTTGTCGACCGGTCGTTCTTTTTGACCCAGCTTGAGCGGCGCGACATTCATCTGGCCGCCGGACCGCAGGCTTATCTTCTGGCGATGCTACAGGCCGGGTCGGTCATGCGGGCCAAGGGAGATCCGCGCGGCCCCAGCGAAGACGAATGCGCCGTGCTGATCGGGCAGGGGCTGCATATCGATGCTTCAGCCACTCTGGAATCGGCCATGCTGATTTTTGATCGGGCCGAGATTGCATATCTGCCGGTTGTCGCGCAGAACGAATCCGAAGATCCGCCCGAACTGTTGGGCGCGCTCTATCATGTGGATGCGCTGAAAGCGTACAATCGCGCGCTTGCAGCAACGGCGGCCGAAGAACACTCCTAACCGCCGGATGTTGGTCTTACAGTTGTTCGACCGTCACTCCGTCACGCTCATAGAACGCAAGGTGATCCTTGATCGCGCTCACGTCATCCATGGGTGTTTCATAGCTCCAGACCGCGTTTTTGACGGTCGAAGACTTGTTCACGATGGAAAAGTAAACGGCGTCGCCCTTGTGTGGGCAATGTGTGACCTTGTCGTCCCGATCCAGAAACGCCATCGCGATATCCGCACGCGGAAAATAGATCACCGGCGCATGGTCGCCTTCGGTCAATTCCAGAGCGTTGCTTGTTTCGCCCAGAATAGCGCCGCCAGAGCGGACCGACCAGACACCCGGTGCTTTGCGGATCCTGATATGATCTGCCATTTTCAACCCTTCCCAGTGTACGTTCTGACCGTATTTGTTCGTCCGATGTAACAATCTGATGTCACAGCGGCGCTGTCGCGGCATCCAACCACACCTGAGCCGCCTTGCCCACCCGGGGGCGGATCTTTTTCGCGACGTCCGCATGATAGGCGTTCAGCCAGGCGCGCTCATCAGCCGTCAGCATATCGGGCAGGATCAGATTGCGGTCAATCGGGACATAGGTCAGCGTCCGCCAGCTTAGAAACGCCCGTTCAGGATCGCTTGTTGGCAGGGGCTGAGCCTCTTGTACAACGATCAGGTTTTCGATGCGGATGCCGAACGCGCCTTCGCGATAATATCCGGGCTCATTCGACAGGATCATACCCGGAGCAAGGGGGACGGCGCTGACCCGGCTCAGACGTTGTGGGCCTTCATGGACGCTCAGATAGGTGCCGACCCCGTGCCCGAGGCCATGATTAAAGTCCTGCCCTGCCAGCCACAACGGCATGCGCCCGATCGCTTCAATGTCACGCCCCGCCAGGCCAACCGGCCAAAGCAGGCGCGACATGGCAATCATGCCCTGCAAGACCCGCGTGAACGCGGCTTTCTTCTCGGCGTCAACATCGCCGATCCCGATGGTCCGCGTGATGTCAGTGGTTCCATCCAGGTATTGTCCGCCGCTGTCCAGAACCAGGATCTGCCCGTCTTCCAGCGTTGCGTTGGTCTCTTCCGTCACGCGATAATGCATGATGGCGCCGTGCGGACCGGTTCCCGAGATCGTTTCAAAGCTGATGTCGCGAAGCGCGTTGTCCTTGCGGCGGCAGGTTTCCAGTTTTTTGACCACATCAATCTCGGTCAGGGAGCCGGGCGTCTGATTGTCCAGCCATGCCAACAGATCGACCATGGCCGCGCCGTCGCGCAGATGCGCCTGCACCGCGCCTTCGATTTCAGCGGTGTTTTTGCAGGCCTTGGGCAGCGCGCAGGGTTCATCGCCGTCAACGGCCTTGTCCGCCAGAACATCGGCCACTTTCTGCGGGACGGTCGCATTGTTGATCCGGACCGGACCATCGAGATCGGAAAGCCGGTTCAAAAACGACGCCGGGTCTTTGAGCGCGACTTCAGGGCCAAAATGGTCTTCCAGCCCTTTCAGTTTTTCTGCCGCCATGAACAAATCGACCCGGGCATCAGCATGCAAAATCGCAAATCCATGCGCCACCGGGATATGCGCAATGTCGGTGCCGCGAATGTTCAGCAACCACATGATTGAATCGGGCAAGGTGATGATGGCGGCCGTTTGCCCGGACTCCTGCAAGTCTGTTGCAAGCCGCGCAATCTTTGACCCGGCACTTTCCCCTGCAAACTCAAGGGGGTGTGCCACGACCTTGTTCATCGGTGGGGCGGGCTGGTCTTCCCAGATCCGGTCGACAAGATTGTCGCATCGCGCAAGGGATATCCCCGTGCCCTCAAGCGCCAAGGATGCTTTGTCGATTTCGGCAACCGTGTGAAGCCAGGGGTCAAAACCGACTTTTCCAGCCTTCAGGTTGTCTTTCAGCCAATCGGCAAGGTTCACATCCGGCCAGGGCACCGGTGTGAAATCCTCGGCGACCTGTTCTTTGACCTGCGTGCGGTACCGACCGTCGATGAACACGCCAGCAATGTTCTGCAAGGCGGCGCAGAACCCGGCCGATCCGGTAAACCCTGTCAGCCAGGACAATCGTTCATCGTGGCGCGAAACATATTCGCCTTGATGCGCGTCCGCGCGAGGGATCAAAAATCCGTCAAGACCCTCACGGGTCATTTCCTCCCGAAGCGCGGAAAGACGAGGGGGGCCTTGTTCAGGCTGTGCGGTGACCGCGAAGGATTGATACATGGTCCGGTCTTTCCTGCGTGTTGCGACGGAGTACAGAAGAAGCGCTTCGAGCGCTGGGTTCAAGACAAGATTTCGCGCCTGTCACATGTTATCTGAAATAAGAGAATACATCGCTCGGCTGGCAAAGGCGCGTGGCCCCTTCGCATTCTCGGAAGCGACGTGTAACGTTGTATTTATTTCGACACATGAAAGCGATTTTGGGGACAGCAGTGACAAAGATAAAGCGTGTTAGCCTGGCCGTTCTGGCAGTATTGGCGGCGGTCCCCGCCGTCGTTCTGGCGGACGATGAACCACCGAAACCGGAAACGCTGGCCGTTGACGCGCTGGTAGACAAGTTCGGGAACCCGAAATCGGCTGTCAATCTGCAGATCTCGCGCCCCGAGACCAGCGGGAAGCTTTACCGTTTCTGCGCGACCACCGACGGGTTCAACAAGTCAGGCCACTTCATAGGCCTGACATATTGGGAGATTATTCTGGACCCTGACGATCCGGATCGGGCCAAGGTCAGGGACGTCACGGGATTGTTCTCCGACTGCTATAGCGCGCGATTTCACACGCCACAGGACTGATCCCACAGCCGGTCAGCTGGCCCTGCGGATTCCCATCACCCGGGCCCGGGCGCGGGGATCGCTGTCGAACAGGGCGGCCAGCTGTTCAGTGATCGCACCCGCCAACTGCTCAACGTCAGTGATCGTCACGGCCCGGTCATAATACCGGGTCACGTCATGTCCGATGCCGATCGCCAACAGTTCAACCTGTTTGCGGCGCTCGACCATGGCGATCACATCGCGCAGGTGCTTTTCCAGATAATTGGCCGGGTTCACTGACAACGTGGAATCATCCACCGGAGCCCCATCCGAGATCACCATCAGGATCTTGCGGGCCTCGGGGCGTCCCGCCATCCGACGGTGTGCCCATTCCAGAGCTTCGCCATCGATGTTCTCTTTCAGAAGCCCTTCCTTCATCATCAGGCCCAGGTTCTGACGGGTCCGGCGCATCGGAGAATCGGCGGATTTATAGATGATGTGGCGCAGGTCGTTCAGACGCCCGGGTTGTTGCGGACGACCTTCGTTCAGCCATGCCTCGCGGGCCTGACCGCCCTTCCAGGCGCGGGTGGTAAAGCCAAGGATTTCGACCTTCACGTTGCAGCGTTCCAGCGTCCGGGCCAGAACGTCGGCACAGATCGCTGCGATGGAAATCGGGCGACCGCGCATCGATCCGGAATTGTCCAGAAGCAGGGTCACCACGGTGTCGCGGAATTCGGTGTCTTTCTCGATCTTGAAGCTGAGCGGCGTCGTCGGGTTCGCCACAACACGGGCCAGACGTCCGGCATCAAGCGTGCCTTCTTCCAGATCAAATTCCCAGCTGCGGTTCTGTTGCGCCTGCAGGCGGCGCTGCAATTTGTTCGCCAGTCGCGACACGGCGCCTTTCAGCGGCTCAAGTTGCTGATCAAGGTAGGCCCGCAACCGTTCCAGCTCGGCGGGTTCGGCAAGATCCTCAGCGGCGACTTCTTCGTCGTGATCGCTCAGATACACCTTATAGTCGGGATCGGCTTCCGAAGCGGGGGGCGGCGAGGGCGGTTCCAGCGGCGCCTCACCATCCGGCATTTCGGTTTCTTCCGACATTTCTTCGTCGGCAAGTTCGTCCATGCTGACCTGGGCTTCGGACTGATCCTGCTGATCTTCCTGGCTTTGCTCGGGGTCGGCTTCGGCCTGGCTGTCGTCCTGATCATCCTGTCCGGTCGAATCGGGATCCTGCTGCTCTTCCGCGTCTTCTTCGGCCTGATCGTCCTGGTCTTCGTCCTGGGCATCGGGGTCGTCGCCCAGTTGATCGCCATACCCCAGATCTGAAATCACCTGACGGGCAAATTTGGCGAACTCGGTTTGGTTGGACAGCGTGTCGTCCAGCGATTCCAGCGTGCCGCCGGCCTGTTCTTCGATGAACCCGCGCCACAGTTCCATGACGTTGGAGGCCCCTTTGGGCAGATCGCGCCCGGTGGCCAAATGGCGGATCAGATAGCCAGCCGCAACGGGCAGCGGCGCATCGGCGGTGTCTTTGCACGAGTCATACCCGCGCCGGATCGCTTCGTTGGCGATTTTGACGTCGATATTGCTGGCCGTGCCGGGCATGTCGCGCGCGCCCATCGCCTCGCACCGGGCTGTTTCCATCGCTTCATACAGGTCCCGCGCCAGATCGCCGGGCGGCGCATACCGCGCATGGATGCCGTCGTCGTGATACTTGCGCTGCAACGCAAGTGCGTCGGCTGTGCCACGAGCCAGCAGAACTTCTTCGCGGGTCATCCGGCGCGACACTTGCGGCAGGCGCATTGCATCGCCAGAAACCCCAGAGGGATCGACCGTGTAGGTGACCGAAAGTTCCGGGTCGTCAGCCATCACTTTGGTGGCCTCTGCGAGGGCCTTCTTGAAGGGATCGGCTGGGTTATCGTTGGGCTTGTTCATGGGCCGTGTTAAATCACGCTCCAAGGGGCAGAGGCAAGCGAAACAGACGTGCTGACGCGACGGTTTTGAGCCTCGCTTGGTTGCTTTTGATACCAGCGATCAAGTGCCGCGGCACAGTGATACGGGACGAGCCGTTTTCCGTATCACCCGCCATCAGCGTTTGGGGCACAGATTGTCCTGCAGACTTGGAATCCTCTTTAAGTTAACGCAGCTCTGATGCAGAAAAACATATGCCTCGTCAGGCAGGTTCATCTGATCTGATTAAGAAACCATGAAAATTGAAACGATCTGGGCAGCGACAGTCCGATCAGCCCAGCAAAACCGAGTCACACTGAGCCACCATGCGGGTCGCAACCTGCGCCGCGCGCTGCGCGTCTGCCGCATTGTCGTTGAATGTTGCGCGGGTCAGCAGGCTGGCGTGGGCCATTTTGGCGTCGATCCGCCAGTTCAGAACCGATCGCCCGGCATCGGGCGGCATCATCGCCTGCAATATCTCCAGAACATTGGCCCGCCGCGATTTCGTGTGCTCGGATGCCGTGCCATCGAACATCCATTGATGCTCCATCAAGGCCGACAACCTTCCGGCACAACTGGCAAAGAACTGCAGGCGAGTCGTGGGGTCGGCGCTGTCGACCGCCTGCGACGGCCCGTTCAGGCCGCAAATCAGGACAAGGCCCAGAGAAATAGTTTTCAAACTGCCCATGAAGTAGACATTAGCGAATAATTCTTAAGCGCCAATGTTTTTTTCAAGTCGCTGGCATCGGATGGCCGGGTTTATCCGTCTGACAAGGCGCCTGTTTTCAAACCGGCGACCGCCCTGTGGCAATCTTGGCCAGAAGGTCCACATGCACATCCAAGGCATCAACGACGCGATATCCCGGATCTTGCCCGTCAAAGGCAAGGTTCAGATCGGTACCGGCCAGAACCACGGCATCGGCCCCAAGATCATCCACCATGCGGCGTCCTGCATCCAGAAACAGCGCCCGTTGGTCGGGGGAGCACACACCGGCAACAGCCATATCCTGATAGCTTTGCCCAATCGCGTCGATCTCGTCATCCAGTGCGACGCCTTCGGTGCGTTCAAGCTGACCGTACAGACGCGTTTGCATGACAACGCGGGTGCCCAGCAGGCCGACTTTTCCCAAGCCTTCGGCAGCAAAGAAATCGTCCAGCGGAGTCACAGCCGAGATCAGGGGCAGGGAAGACAGCGGCACGGTTTCATTGAAACAGAAATGCCCGCCCAGAGAGGTAATCGCTGCGCAATCGGCACCCGCGGCCTTCAACCTGTCGATCAGCGCAGCATAGACTTGCGCCTGCGCCTCGCGATCATCGGCCAGGTTATTGCGGATCAGCTCATGAACATCGGCATGGACGATGGTCAGATCGGCCTTACCGCCCAGCTCTTCGATCCGGGCGGTAAGTCGTTTGTAGTACACGATGGTGGCGGCAACGCCGATGCCGCCGATCAGGCCAATATGCATGGTCTTCTCCCCTTTGGGCTGCCAAATCGGGACAACCCGCAGGAAGGTTAGCCCAAGCTGGCGCTTGCTGCGCTTTCCGGCAGTTCTTCATCAAAACAGCGCTGATAGAACTCGGCCACGGTCTGACGCTCAAGCTCGTCACATTTGTTCAGGAACGACAGGCGGAAGGCGTATCCAACATCGCGGAAGATCTCGGCGTTCTGGGCCCAGTTGATCACGGTCCGCGGGCTCATCACGGTCGACAGATCACCGTTCATGAAGGCGGTCCGGGTCAGGTCGGCGACGGTCACCATCTGGGCAACGGTCTTGCGACCCTTTTCGGTGTTGTAATGCGGTGCTTTCGACAGAACGATCATGGTTTCCGCATCATGGCTCAGATAGTTCAGCGTCGCGACCAGCGACCAGCGGTCCATCTGGGCCTGGTTGATCTGTTGTACACCGTGATAAAGACCAGTGGTGTCGCCCAGGCCGACGGTGTTCGCGGTTGCGAACAGGCGGAAATAGGGGTGCGGCGTGATAATTTCGTTCTGATCCAGCAAGGTCAGCTTGCCGTCATGCTCCAGCACACGCTGAATAACGAACATCACATCGGCACGGCCCGCGTCGTATTCGTCAAACACAATCGCTGTCGGATTGCGCAACGCCCAGGGCAGAATACCTTCGTGAAATTCGGTGACCTGCTTGCCATCGCGCAACTTGATCGCGTCTTTGCCGATCAGATCGATCCGGCTGATATGGCTATCCAGGTTAACCCGCACTGTCGGCCAGTTCAGCCGTGCGGCGACCTGTTCGATGTGCGTGGATTTTCCTGTGCCGTGATAGCCTTGGATCATCACGCGGCGGTTATGGGAAAACCCGGCAAGGATCGCGCGGGTTGTGTCAGGATCGAACTTATAGGTCGGGTCAAGCGCCGGCACGCGCTCGCTGGTTTCGGCAAAACCTTTCACCGTCATGTCGGTGTCGATTCCGAACACGTCGCGAACCGAAATCTCTTCGGTGGGTTTTGCGTTTACATCAATCGCGCCGTCAACCATGCCGTCTGTCCTTTTTCCTAGCCCCATGTCGGGGTCCGAACCCCGCACGTGGTGCAACATTACGCTGGGAAGGGCAAGGGGCAGCGCGCAAGGCTGTTGCGTCACAAAGTGGTTTTCTGATGCAGAGGTTTAAACCGGACTGAATTGAAACTTGTGACGCGGGTTGACGTCATTTAACGTTACGTCATTTAAATTGGGCGGATCAGGATTACACGACCTGGGTCAGCCGCAATTAACTTTGGAGACGTTCGATATGGCACATATTCTGGCCGCACCCAGCACTCAGGTCTTTCGTCGGCAAACCTCTGAGAACCCGGAATGGGCGTTTGATTTGCAGACGGCCATCAACAAGGCCCGACCCGGTGATGTCGTAGAATTGCTGCCGGGCCGCTTTCCAATCCCGGCGACCTTGTCGGTCAGCGGAACGGCGAAGGCTCCTATTGTGCTGCGGGGGGCTTCTTCGGGCCAGTCGGTGCTGTGCGGCGGAACCACACGTGATCACGGGCGTCATAGCGGTATGGAGCCCTTGGACGGCGATCATGCGGTGCTCAAGCTGATCCGGGCGAATCATATCGTTCTGGAAGGTTTGTTCTTTGAAGATCCCTGGCCCACGGCGATCTATATGCGGTCCTGCACTGACGTGATGATCCGGAATTGTCATGCGGTCGGAGGGCGGTATTTTATCTATGCGCGACAACATACTGACCTCCCGACCGAACGGATTACACTGGATGCGTTGACCTGGGTTCAGGATGCAGACCACGACATGTGGTCGGGCCGTGTAAGCTGGCCCGAGGTCAAGGCGCAGCGAGGCCATTTTGACGCCAGTTTTTTCAACGGCGCGATGTTCGGGTCATTTGACATCAACGGGGGCGTCACAATTCGAAACTGCGCCGTGGCGCATGCGTTCAACGTGATCCGGATGGATGTGCGTGACGGCCGTTTCAAACGGGGAAAAAACGGGCTGTCGGTGTCGCGCAATTGCGATGTCGCGATTTACAACAACAGCTTTGCCTTTGTGCGCGACAATGCCATCGAACCGGAAGCCGCAGCGCAGAACTGGCGGGTTTTCAACAACAGGTTTTATAACGTTCACGCCGCCTTTTCTCTGGACGGCGTCGCATCGCGGGACATGCTGTTTGTATCAAACACCATCCTGAACGATCACAAACCCGGGTTGCTCGGACAGCAAAATCAGGGCGGCAAAGTATTCAAATTTCTCAAGTCCCCGGACAAAATCGAAAAACCAAGGCCGCGGGAAAACCTGTGCTCCGCGTTCAATTCGGTCCTGTCCCGGACGAGCTATGCCAAGAAGGGCGCGACGCAGCACTGGCTGGACGCAAACACCGCGATTGGCCTTTTTCACGCCGATTATCCGAAGATAAAAGGCAAGCCGCGCCCGGTGTTTTACAAAATGGCATGGCACGACGGGATCAAGGTTCAGGGTATGGCGACGAATGACACAACCTTTCCAGAGGATTATCAGACAGAGAAGGGTGATATCGACGGGTTTGCCAGCCTAAGCGCAGTTTTCGTCCCTCCGGATTTTGAAAGGAATCCCCATGATTTCCTCGGAGGGTGGAACGGAAGACTGGATAAATCCGCAGAGCTCAAGGCCTTGACGGTAGAGACGCTGACGCTGTCGCGGGCGGATGGGCCCGATGTGGTGTTTCCGGCCGGCCTGAACCCGGGCGCGCAGGATCTGGATGCTCTTGGATTGACCGATATGCTGGCAACGCACACCGCCAAATCGACCCGTGACGTCGCCTAGAGTCGATTTACCAGACCAGCCCAGGTAAAAACCCGGGGTGGCTATTTGAAGTTGCGGCTGTCTTTCAGCTGATCCCAGGCCCACATGACTTCTTGCAGCTGTTCTTCCTGACTGCGGTCGCCGCCGTTCATGTCGGGGTGCAGAACCTTGATCAGCTTTTTGTACGACTTGCGCACGTCGGCTTTTGACCAATGATCCTTGGCTTCCAAAATCTCGACAGCGCGGCGCTCGGTCGGGGGCAGGCGGCGTCCGGTGGTGACACCCCGGCCCGGGTTCTGTGTGGCGTTCCCGCCCAGAACCTGATGCGGGTCCTCGATGCCAAGACGGGCCCAGGCGCGGGCCTCGGGATCGCCCATCGGCTTGGTTTCGCGTTCCCAGACCTTGTCTTTGCTTTGCTGGGCATTCAACTCGGCCTCGGTGGTGCCGTCGAAGAAATTCCAGGTCTGATTGTACTCGCGCACATGCTGCTGACAGAACCAGAAAAAATCATCCAGAACGTCGGGCGCTTTGGGCGCGCGGAATTTCCCCGGTTCCTGACATCCTTCGTGATCGCACAACCGAACAGATGTCTCGGACGCACCAGACATGCTGCGCCGCCCACGAGGGTTCTTTTTCTTTGCGGATGACACCGACATGTCAAACCCGAAGGGATCTGATTTAGCCATTACCCAGACCTTTCTGCTAACGCCTGCTCGACTCGGACGACAGAGTTTAGTCTATGGGTCGCCAGATAGAAGAGGGGGACGGCATTTTTTTTGCCGTAATTGGACAACATGCGCGTAACTGACGAAATTCAAAGCCGACTTGAGACCGCTTTTTCGCCAACAAGGCTTGAGGTCGTTGACGACAGCGAAAGCCACCGCGGCCATGGCGGGTATCAAGAGGGCGGAGAGAGCCATTTCAATGTCCTGATCCGGTCTTCGGCCTTTCAGGGGCAAAGCCGGATCCAGCGCCACCGCGCCGTGCATACGGCGCTTGGCCCCGAGCTTGTGGCGAAGATTCACGCGCTGTCGCTGGACATCGGCGAATAATCGCTGGTTGCTCAGCGTCGCGGCTCGTCTTCGGGCGGGTCGTACTCCAGTTCTGACTCATCTTCCCAATCGTCGTACTCTTCTTCTGGCTCCTCCGTGACCAGTGACAGGCGTGGAGAATCCTCGACAGCTTCCAAGGGCGGATCGGCTGTGAAGGTGGGCGGCTCATCGAAAGGCGCAGGGGCAAGAACCGGTCTGGGCTGAAGCACATCAATGTCGGTTTCGACCTGACGGCGGAACACCAGCACGTTGCGCCAGTTCACGGTTGACCCGGTCAGGCCACTGCGTTCATCGCTTGGCAGCAGTTCCGCACGGACATATTCCCATCCGTCTGCGGCCAGATCGTTCAGTGTGGTTTCGATGGCCCGCGCAAAGCGGCCCTCCTGTGACTTCACGCCTTTGGCCTTCTGGCCTTTGGACGGGGCAGGGACAACTTTGTATTCGAAGCGGGGCATCGCGATTCCTGAAACGGGTAAGACAGCCGCGCCAATCTAACGATTTTGCCCGCAAGGGGAATAGGCCGCGCCCGGAAAGCGCGACCCGTCAGGTGATCTTCAGTCCCAGCAACTGACCAGAACGGTCATGCCGGTGGCCAGTCGGCTCAGATCATCCGGGGCAAGCGTGCGGGCAGCAAAGCTGGTCTGAATCTCCACTCCCTCGGCCCTCAGCGCATCGCGGATCGTATCCGCATCGGTCAGAAAGCTGACGTCGTCGGGCAGCCGTTGCCCGTTTTCCGGGGAAGGGGCCAGCATACCAAGCACGCCGCCCTGTTCGTCCATGACCGGGCCACCCGCATCACCGGGCAAGGGGGTCAGATCCAGTCGCGATATGTTGGTCTCACCTTGCAGGCCTTTGACATCGGCCACCGTGCCGAACGTCAGTGTCGCTGCCCCCAAGACACCGCCATAGGAATAGCCTGCCACGGCGACCTTGGCCTGAAGCACGGGTTTTCCGATCCGCATGCCCGCCACCGAAATCGGGGCCAGCGCCTGTTTCGGTTTCAGGATCGCAAGGCCCGATGTGGGATCAGATGCAACCAGAGTGGCGTCATACTCGTGGTCCAGCGTGATCCGGGTACACCCCGAAACGGTCGACACTGCTGTCACGACTGTCCCTTGTTTATCCACAAAAAATCCCGACCGCGAAAATTTCGGTTTGCGCACCTGCAGGCCCGAAACCAGATCGATGTTTTGTGGCTGGTCGCCGCCTTCGGCCGGATCAAGAACGCCATCAAGCCGGTCAAAGCTGGCCTTCATCGCGGCCAGCACACGGGTCCGGCGGGCTTCATCGCCCTGAGGCCAGACCAATGTGAACCCCTTGATTTCGCCCTTTGTCAGGCGTGCTTCGGTATAGGACACAATGCCATTGCCACGCCCCTCAAGCGTAAAGCGATCCTTGCTCCGCTCGCGCGGCCCATCAAGGGGGACGATCTTCAGCGTTTGCATGATGTCATACAGGCCGAACAATGTGCGCTGATCACCGGGTTGGCTGATCAAAAGAACCCGCGCGCCCAGATCTGTGGCCGCATCATAGTGGGCAAACGGGGGCTCATATCGAGAAAACCGCACGACGTCGGCGGGCATTTCCATGCCAATCCCGGCTTTCAGGTCATTCTTTCGGCGCATACCGACGCTGATCAGCGGGGCATTGTACTGATCCATCAACGTCTGCCTTTGAAGCGTGGTCAGAATGCCCGTCGGCTCAAACTGGTTATTGATCTGCCATTCCGCCATCGAACGGCGCGTGCCCCGCCCAAAGGCGCCATCGATGGTCGAGTTATAGAACCCGGCGGCTTGCAGCGCGATCTGAAGGTCCTTGCGTTCGTCCCGGGTCAACAATTGCTCGCCGCGACGGGCTTGCGATGGTGTTTCGTCAGCAGGTTCGGGCGTCGGTGCCTCAACTTGCGTCTCGGGTTCGGGCTGAGGCACCGGGGCCGTCACCGCGCCGCGGTTCAGGATATCCGCGCCGACTGGCCAGAACTGCTGGCCCAATTGCCGGGTCTGAACCAGAAAACTGTCTCGGGGGATCTGCCGTTCGGCCCGATAGACCTGCAAGACCCGGCGCGCATCATCCGGTGTATAGGGCCCCAGAACGATGCCGTACCAGCTCCCACCCAGAGAGAACCCGTTCACATCGGCCAGTTGCGCGGCATAGTCGCGGGCGCGGTTCTGCGCCACGGTCAGGCTGGGGTGGGCTTCGATCTGCACCCAGGCCACATCGGGAGGTGCCTGCTGGGCCGAAACGGCGGGGGCAAAGACGGTGAAGATAAGCAATACCGCTGCAAACAGTCTTTTCATTCCAATACTCGGGCCTCAGATCCAATTTCACTGTTCTACATAGTCGACATAGCGGGGCATTGGCTATGGGCAATTCATAGGCTCGCTTCCCTGTGATGCGCCGTTGACCCTGACCAGCGGGGGGCATAGGAAAGGCGCGCATTCGCGTCGCCTTTGGCGGCGGGCAAAGGGGATCAGACCATGACCGACCAGATCAGCGCTCCGCGGTCCTTTCAGGAGATCATTTTGCGGCTTCAAACCTATTGGGCCGCAAAGGGCTGCGCCGTGCTGCAGCCCTATGATATGGAGGTTGGCGCCGGGACATTTCACCCCGCCACCACGCTGCGGTCGCTGGGCTCGAAACCCTGGGCTGCTGCCTATGTGCAACCTTCGCGCCGCCCGACCGACGGGCGCTATGGCGAAAACCCCAACCGGTTGCAGCACTATTATCAGTATCAGGTCCTGATCAAACCCAGCCCGCCCGATTTGCAGGAACTCTATCTCGGATCGCTTGCCGCGATTGGGATCGACATGACGCTGCACGACATCCGCTTTGTCGAAGACGATTGGGAAAGCCCGACGTTGGGCGCCTGGGGACTGGGGTGGGAGGTCTGGTGCGATGGTATGGAAGTCAGCCAATTCACCTATTTCCAGCAAGTTGGCGGCCATGACTGCCATCCGGTGTCAGGCGAACTGACCTATGGGCTTGAGCGTCTGGCGATGTACGTCCTTGGCGTCGATCATGTCATGGACATGCCCTACAATGATCCACAAGCACCGATCCCGCTCAGCTATGGCGACGTCTTTGCCCAGACCGAGGCCGAATACAGCCGCTGGAATTTCGACATTGCCAACACGGACGTGTTGCTGCGCCATTTTGAAGAGGCCGAGGCCGAATGCGCGGATATCCTGTCACATCCCTATGAGGATCCGAAAACCGGCAAGCGCATTGTCATGGTGCACCCGGCGTATGACCAGTGCATCAAGGCCAGCCACATCTTCAACCTGCTTGACGCGCGCGGTGTGATTTCGGTGACCGAACGCCAGGCCTATATCGGTCGCGTCCGCGCATTGTCCAAGCAATGCGCAGATGCGTTCGTACAGACCGAGGCAGGCGGTTTCGCAACCTAGATACCGATCAGGAGGCCAACGATGTCAGGCGAGGCCAGGCAGCAAGGATTTCAACCCATCGGTGATCATTGCCATGGCGATGGCGGCCAGGATCATGCCCATCAGCCGGCTCATGATCACGCGCATGCTGCTTGTCAGGTGCTTGCTCAACGTGGGCGCGTTCCAGAAAACCAGGACCAAAAGCGCGATGATACCTGCAAAAACGCCAATGTAGGCAGCCATATCCGTCGGTGTCTTGATCTTGTGAGCGAACAGGATCAGCGTGGTGATCGTGCCCGGACCCACCAGGATCGGAAAGGTCAAAGGATAGAACGCCACAGTATCGACGGCGGGATAGCTTTCCTTTTCTTCGTCAGTCCCGTGGTGCGAACTGCTTTTCTCGCCGTGCAGCATGTTCAGACCGATCAGCAGAACGACCAGCCCGCCCGCCAATCGGAAATCGTCGACGCTGATGCCGAAAAAGTTCAAAGCCTGCTGGCCGGCGAACGCGAACAGCGCGCCCATAATCGTACAATAAAGCGCGGTTTTCAGCGCAACCTGGCGCTGTTGCGCGGGCGTGGCCCCATCCGTCACCGTCAAAAAGACCGGCAAGTTGGTGATTGGGTTCATAATCGCGAACAGCGCGCCGAAAAACGTGACCGCAAAATGCGTATCCAATGGAATGATCCTTATCTTCTTCTTGGGAGATCGCGACCACTGTGTCCTGTTCCAGGCCAAAACGAAAGGGCGCAATCCGCCCGGGAGAGTATCGTATGAGCGGCAAGATCATTGCCATCGTCATCGTGGTCTGCGCTGCGGTGGCCGCCGGGTGGATGTATTACCTGCAAGTCTATGGGTATTATTACAACGTGACATCCGTTCCCGGTCAGGACGTTCTGTTGGTGCGCCAGGACAGTCAGGTCTCTGAACCCATTCTGTACACGGCGTTCGAAGCCATTGATGCCGACAGTTCTCCGATCCGATATAGGGCCTGTTTCGAAACCTCGCTCACCCCGGATGAACTGAAAGCCAAATACGTCGTACAGCCAGCCGGTGAACCGCGGGTCGCGCCGGGTTGGTTCGAGTGTTTTGATGCAGAAGCGATCGGGGAAGCCATCGAATCTGGTGCGCTGACGGTGTATCTGGGCGAAAAGAACATCTTTTACGGCGTTGACCGCGTGGTCGGGATCGGGGCCGATGGACGCGGCTGGGTCTGGCACGAACTGAACGAATGTGGCCACAAGGAATATGACGGGACCGTCGTTGGTGAAGAGTGCCCGGCACGGCCTTGAAACAGATAGAAAACTTGTCTTCAGGATCTAAACAGAATGCCCGTTTCCTTTGTTGTGCCAGACTTCATTTCCGTCACATTGGGCTTTGCTGTCTTTCTGGCCGGAGCGCAGATTAACCAGCGTGTCGACGTTCTGCGCAGGTTCAATATCCCTGAACCGGTCACGGGCGGCCTGCTTGCCGCTCTGATTCTCCTGCTTCTTTATCTGTTGTTCGGGATGGAACTGAACTTCGACATGGAATCACGGGATTTCTTCCTTGTGATCTTCTTTGCCGGGATCGGGTTGAATGCCCGGCTGTCTGATTTAATTTCTGGTGGTAAACCGCTGTTTTTGCTAATTATTCTGACATTGATCACGATCATCGTCCAGAACGGGATAGGGGTTTTCGGGGCGGTATTGTTTGGATATCCGGCCAAGGCCGGGGTGTTGTTCGGATCGGCGTCATTGATCGGCGGGCACGGGACGGCCATTGCCTGGGCCCCCGAGGTTGCCACCGCCACCGCCATGACAGGCACCACAGAACTGGGCGTTGCCGTGGCGACGCTGGGTCTGGTGCTTGCGGCCCTGATCGGCGGTCCGATCGCCAAACGGCTGGTCGAAAAGAACCGGCTGACCCCTGACCATCCAAGCGAGGGGAACACTGTCGGTCTGTCCGACCAGGATGGGCTGGAAGCCACAAATATCGACCATATCACGGTGATGCGGGTGCTGATGCACCTCAACGTCGCAATCGTGCTGGGCTATGTGGCGAATGAGGCCATCGAAGCCGCCGGGTTGAAGCTGCCCTTGTTCGTGCCGTGCCTGATCATGGGCATCGTTATCGCCAACCTGCGCGCCTGGATCGCGCCGAACGCACCGCCGGTGACACGCACCCCATCGCTGGCGATGATTTCCGAATTTGCGCTGGGCGCGTTTCTGGCCATGTCATTGATGAGCCTGCAGCTTTGGACCATTGCCGATCTGGGCCTGTCCATCGTTGCGATCCTTACGGCGCAGACCGTATTCACCATCCTGTTCGTGATCTATGTGCTGTTCCCTGTGATGGGGCGCGGATATCGGGCGGCGGTTCTGGCGGCCGGATTCGGCGGGTTTGCCCTTGGGGCGACCCCCACAGCCATCGCCAATATGACGGCAGTCACCAAACGCTATGGCCCGTCGCCTATTGCCTTTGTCGTGCTCCCCCTTGTATCCGCCTTCTTTGTCGACATTGCCAATGCGGTCATCATTCAGATGATCGTGAACTTCTGAGGACTTCGAATGCCCGACCTGCTGATTGAGCTCTTCTCTGAGGAAATTCCCGCCCGCATGCAGACGCGTGCCGCCGAGGATCTGAAAAAGAAGATGACTGATGGTCTGGTCGAGGCCGGGTTGACCTATGGCGGTGCCGAAGCCTTTTCGACGCCGCGCCGTCTGACGCTGGTTGTCCATGACCTGCTGGTCGAATCGCCAACCCTGAAGGAAGAGCGCAAAGGCCCCAAGGTCGGTGCTCCCGACAAGGCGATCGACGGGTTTTTGCGCGGTGCCGGCGTATCCCGCGACGATCTGGAAGAACGCGAGACGCCAAAAGGGGCGGTTTATTTCGCAACCGTGGTGAAACCCGGACGACCCGCAGCCGACATCGTGGCCGAGGTGCTTGAAACGACAGTCCGCAATTTCCCCTGGCCGAAAGCGATGCGCTGGGGGGCAGGACCACTCCGCTGGGTCCGCCCGTTGCAATCTATCCTGTGCCTTCTCAGTGACGAGGCTGGCGCCAATGTCGTGGCGTTGGACGTGGACGGGATCAAGGCCGGTGACACGACCGAGGGCCATCGCTTTATGGCGCCGGGACGGTTCGCTGTCACCGGGTTTGAGGATTACGAAGCCAAGCTGAAAAAAGCCCGGGTTGTTCTGTCAGCGCAAGAACGCGCTGACCACATATGGGCGGACGCCACGAACATGGCATTTGCGGCGGGCCTTGAAATCGTCGAGGACAAGGGGCTGCTGGCCGAGGTTGCCGGGCTGGTCGAATGGCCTGTTGTACTGATGGGCGAAATTGGCGCCGAGTTCCTCGAACTGCCGCCGGAAGTCCTGCAAACCTCAATGAAAGAACATCAAAAGTTCTTCTCGGTCCGCAACCCGCGCACGGGTCGGATCGAACGCTTTGTCACCGTCGCCAATCGCGAGACTGCAGACAATGGGGCGACGATTCTGGCCGGCAACCAAAAGGTGCTGTCGGCGCGGCTGTCGGACGCAAAGTTCTTCTGGGAGAACGACTTGCGCATCGCCAAATCCGATATCGCGATCTGGACTGCGGCGCTGGAGAACGTGACATTCCACAACAAGCTGGGGACACAAGGCGACCGGATCCGCCGTATCGCGGCACTGGCGCGCGATCTTGCTCCGACCGCGGGGGCCGACGCCGATCAGGCCGGGCTGGCCGCCGGGTTGGCCAAAGCCGATCTGAGCTCGGAGATGGTCTATGAGTTTCCCGAACTGCAGGGTCTGATGGGGCGGTACTATATCGAAGCCTCCGGTCAGGATGCCGCTGTGGCAGCTGTTGCCGAAGACCACTATTCACCGCTCGGTCCGTCTGATGATGTGCCGGTGGCACCTCTGTCGGTCGCGGTCGCCCTGGCGGACAAGCTGGATACGCTGACCGGGTTCTGGGCGATTGATGAAAAACCGACCGGATCGAAAGACCCCTTTGCCTTGCGCCGCGCGGCTTTGGGCGTGATCCGCCTGATCCTGACCAACAACCTGCGCTTGCGGCTGGACCGCTACATTGATGGGCAACTGGTCCGAATCGAGGGTATGATTGATGGCGATTTGCCGGATGGGCACGTTGATGATCTGCTGGAAGAAATCGCCGATCACGGAGTCTTTGGTGCGGCATTTCGCGCCGTGAAAAACAAGATGGGCGACTCGCCGGTTGCGGCGTTCCTTAATCTGGAAGCCAAAGTGCCTGATGCGTCAGAAGATTTGCTGGCATTCATTCATGACCGTCTCAAGGTGTTCCTGCGTGATCAGGGCGTGCGCCACGATATCATCGACGCCTGCATCGCAATGCCCGGAAATGATGATCTGACCCTGTTGGTCAAACGCGCGCAGGCGTTGCAAGAGGTGCTGGGCACCGAAGACGGCGAGAACCTGTTGCAGGGCTTCAAGCGCGCCAACAACATCCTGACCCAGGCCGAGGACAAGGATGGTGTCGAATACTCCTATGGCGCGGATGTGAAATTTGCGGAAACCGACAGCGAGCGTGCGCTGTTTGCGGCGCTGGATGCAGCGCAAGCCGCGATTGCCCCGGCTCTTGCGGATGAGGATTTTCCTGCCGCCATGGCCGCCATGGCTGCATTGCGCGCCCCGGTGGATGCGTTCTTTGACGAAGTTCAGGTCAATACTGACAATGAAACCGTGCGTCGCAACCGTTTGAATCTGCTGAGCCAGATCCGGGCTGTTTGCGGGCAGGTGGCCGATCTGAACCAGATTTCGGGCTGAACCGGGGCAGGGGGCGCTGCCCCCACCGCCCGAGGGGCGGTCCCCCGGGGTATTTCAAACAAGAAAGAAGCAGGGGCGCAGCTGACGCGGCCCTTGCGTCGTGCCCTTAGAGGTTTATGCTGCTGGCGCAATCAAAGGGGTGCCGCAGTGCAGAATAACCCGAATACGACGCTGATCACCCCAACGGCCCCGGTGGCCACGGCCACCCATGGCGGACGGGCAAAATGCCTGCAACGCCTGGTCCGGCTGGACCTTCCCGTCCCGGAAACCGTGGCGTTGTCTTTTGATGCGGTGCATCGCATCGCCGAAGGCACATTGCCCGATGTCGCGGCGATCGTCGGCCAGTTTGAAGCCGGCACGACGTTATGTGTGCGACCGTCGTCAGAAGATCCCGACTGGGGCGGGCCCGGTGCGGTGCTGAATATCGGGATGAATGACACCCGCTATGAAGAGATGAGCCAGACGATGGGCCGCAAAGCGGCGGCCGCGCTGTATTTGCGGTTTGTCCAGTCATATGCGATTCATGTGGCCAGGTTGGATCCGGACGCGTTCGATCTGTTGTCGGATCAGGGCGCCGAGGGGCTTGAAACGGTTCTGCGCGCCTATCAGGACGAAACCGACGAAGCATTCCCTCAGGATCCGGGTGAGCAACTGGCGGGTGTTCTGAGGTCAATGGCGCGGGCGTGGGAAGGGACCTCGGCCCGGTTGTTGCGTCAGGCCAAAGGGGCGCCTGCGGATGCCGGCCTGGGTCTTGTGGTGCAAGAGATGGTGCCGGGGTTGGGACATGGCGAATGCGGGTCGGGTGTCTTGCAACTGATCAATCCTGAAACCGGCCAGCCCCAGATCACCGGGCGGTATCTGAGCCAGAGTCAGGGGCGCGACGCATTGGGCGTCGGGGTCGAGGCCTTGTACCTGGAAAAAGACCCGCGCGGCCCGTCGCTGGAAGAGGCGGCGCCCGAGGCTTTTGCCAAGCTCAAGGAATACGCCGCGATCATGCGCGAACGACTGCGCGAGGAAATGCAGGTCGAGTTTGTGGTCCACAATGGCGAGGTCCATATCCTGGATGGGGTGCGCGTGCCGCGCGGGTCGCGGGCGTCCGTGCGCATCGCGGTGCGACTGGCGCAGGATGGTATCATCCCGACCGAAGAAGCCGTGATGCGTGTCGATCCCCATTCGGTCAGCGAATTGTTGCACCGGCAGGTGGCGCCCCATGCGCAACGCGATGTGATCGCGCACGGCATTGCGGCCAGCCCGGGGGCGGCGACCGGAAGGATTGTCTTCACGGCCGCCGAAGCGCAGGCCAGTGCAGCCCGCCGCGAGCCGTGCATTCTGGTCCGGCGCGAAACCTCACCCGAAGATGTCCGGGGCATGCATGCCGCTGTCGGTGTACTGACCGAAAAGGGCGGTATCACCAGTCATGCGGCTGTGATCGGGCGCGGATTGGGCTTGCCGTGTATCGTTGGCGCGTCCTCGATCCGGTTCCAGACACGGTCCCGGATGCTGACGGCGCCCGATGGACGGGTGTTCAGGGAAGGTGACGTGATTACCATCGACGGAAGCTCCGGACAGGTGCTGGTTGGTGAGCCAGAGATGCTGGAAGCCGCGCAGGACGATGCCTTCCAAGAGCTTATGGCCTGGGCAGATCAGTCCCGCGATATCAGTATCCGGGCCAATGCCGACACGCCTGCGGACGCCCAGACCGCCCGAAATTTCAACGCTCAGGGGATCGGCTTGTGCCGAACCGAACATATGTTCTTTGATCCGGGCCGCCTGACCGTGATGCGCGAGATGATCTTTGCCGAGACCAGTTCGGGCCGGGCTGCGGTGCTGGCGCGTCTGCTCCCGATGCAGCGCGAAGATTTCACGCAACTGTTTCGGATCATGGAAGGGCAACCGGTCTGTATCCGCCTGTTTGATCCACCCTTGCACGAGTTTTTGCCCGCAACCCGCACCGGACAACGTGAATTGGCCGAAGCGCTGGACATCCCGGTGTCAGATGTCACGCGCCGCGTCGATGAGATGGCCGAATACAACCCGATGCTGGGCCTCAGGGGCGTGCGTCTGGGTGTGACCGTGCCCGAGATCTATGACATGCAGACCCGCGCGATTTTCGAAGCGACACTGGATGCCAGCCAATCCGGAGAGCCGGTGGTGCCTGAAATCATGATCCCCCTGGTCAGCGCAAAGCGCGAGGTTGAGTTGATCAAGGCGCGGATCGACGCTGTCGCCGCCGCCGTAGGAAGCGAACGCGGATCGGAATTCGACTATCGTCTGGGCGTGATGGTCGAAACCCCAAGGGCAGCTTTGCGGGCTGCGGATATTGCGCAATACGCGGCGTTCCTCAGCTTTGGGACCAACGACCTGACACAGATGACCTATGGTATGTCGCGCGACGATGCGGGGCGTTTCATGTCGGATTATGTCCGCCAAGGGGTCTTTCCCGAAGATCCGTTCCACGTGCTGGATACGGAAGGCGTCGGCGAGTTGCTGAAACTGGGGGCCGAACGGGGCCGCCAGAGCAACCCGGATATCACCTTGTCGATCTGTGGCGAGCATGGCGGAAACCCCGAATCAATCGCCTTCTGTCGCGATGCGGGATTTGACTATGTGTCGTGCTCACCCTTCCGCGTACCGGTGGCGCGTCTTGCCGCAGCCCAATTGGCGATCGCACACAAGATCGGGGCCTGAAAACCGGTTTGAGCCCATATCTTGTGACCGTGTTGCACGCCGCAAAGCAGGTGCCGCCATCCCGATGCTCAAGAAACCGCTTGCAATTTTCCGATAACTGGACCTTTCAGATTGTTTGCTCTAAAGAGCGCTTTGCGTCCTCTGGGGAGAGTCTCGCGTAGATCCTTGCTTCTAGGGTAAAAAGATGAAGAGCTTTATGGTTGCTGCCGCTGTATTTGCGGCCCTTTTTGTTTCGCAAAATGCTGCGGCGGATTCTGGTTTGCAGAACCTGTTCAAGCGTGAACAGTCGACACTGAACCGGATGCCGGGGCAACAGCTCAAGGCGCTGCTCAGCGCGTCCCAGCCCAAGGGCAAGCTCAAGACGCCGACCGTGCCGATGAGCTTTTCCTATGACTGGCTGGACGCACAACCAAAGCCGGCAGGCGACACCAACTGGAAATGTCTGTCCGAGGCGCTGTATTTCGAAGCGCGCGGTGAAACCGTCAAGGGCCAGTTCGCCGTGGCCGAGGTCATCATGAACCGGGTCGAAAGCGCGCGATTCCCCGACACGCTGTGCGGCGTTATCAATCAGGGAACAGGCAAGAAATACCAGTGCCAGTTCACCTATACATGCGATGGCCACAAAGAAGTTGTGTCCGAAAAGCGCGCCTACGAACGGGTGTCCAAAGTGGCGCGTGCAATTATTGACGGGGCCGCCGGAGATCTGACCGATGGGGCCACCCATTATCATACCCGGGCCGTAAAGCCGAGCTGGGCACGCGTCTATACCAAGACAGCCAGTATCGGCGTCCACCTGTTTTATCGTCACAACTATCGCACGGCCAGCAACGACTAGCAAAGCTCGGCGCCCGCCGCATTCGGTGACTGGCGTGACGTCTTTGAGGCTGTTAGACGCGGCTCCGCGCCCTAAAATGGGCGCTCTGACCGCATTTCGAAGGCCGAGCCTATGAGTTCTGAAATCCGACTGGCATTTGCCCACCCCTCCGAGCGGGCAGCCGCGACCGCGCCGACGCATCCTTTGGACCGCATTTCGCTGCGCGACCACGTTGTCGAAGTCGAAATCGGCGCATTTCAAGCCGAACGGGGCACCACCCAACGGATCTGTTTTAATGTTGTCGTCGAAGTCACGCCCCTGAAAGGGCCGATTGACGACGATGTCGACCGTATCCTCAGCTATGATCGGGTGACCGAAGCGATTGCATACGAATTGTCGGCCGAGCGTCTGAACCTGCTGGAAACTTTGGCGGAACGTGTGGCCGAACGCATCCTGATGGAACCGCAGGCCGTGCGGGCCTTCGTTCGGATCGAAAAGCTTGATCGCGGCCCCGGGGCATTGGGTGTCGAAATTGTACGCGGACGCGATGCCGCGCATCAGGATATCGACGCAAACGAACGTCCACATCCCCGGCTTGTCTACCTGTCCAATGACGCGATCGCCGCGCCGCACCTGACCGGCTGGATTGATCAGCTTGAAGCAGCGGACCGCCCGTTGATCTTATGTGTGGGGGCACCGGACCAGCCCGCAGTCCAGACCGGACATGTGATGACCCAGCGACGGATTGATCTGCTGGCCATTGAACAAAACGCCTGGCTATTGGCCGCCCGTGATCATCGCTGTGTCGTGGTCAGTACCCGAACCGAACTCGACTGGGCCATCAAGAACGGTCAGATCTGCGTCTGGGCGCCTTCCAAGATCGTGCTGGACGCGGTCGATGGACCGTCGGCGCACCCCTCGGACGCCGTCGCACTGGCCGCATGGTTCGCGGCGACCTTTGCTGCAAAAGACATGCTGGTGATCGGTGCCGACCTGCCGGAAAACGCTGACGTCCCGCTGCGATCTGCCCCAACCGGGCAGGCCGTGCTGTGACAGGGTACTTCCGGCCCTTGGTCCAGACCGGCAGGGCCAGACCCGCCGGGGCTGTTCCAATTGCGGGATCGGCCTTGTGGTTCACCCATGCCGAACGTCTGACCCGGACATCAGCGCCTGAAATCGTCCCGGTTTCGGCCATCCCCGACGCTGTGCTGGCCCGGATTTGTGATGCTCGAGAGCCGGTCGCAGGGCTGGACATGCACACACCGCAGATCATGGGGATCCTGAACGTGACGCCTGACAGCTTCTCCGACGGCGGCCAACACAATGCACCGGACACCGCTCAGTCTGTCGCCCTGAAGATGGTCGATCACGGCGCGACCATCATCGACATCGGAGGGGAATCAACGCGCCCCGGCGCTGATTTCATCCCGGAAGACATAGAAATATCGCGTACCGCCCCGATCATCGCGGCCCTGCGCGAAACCTCTGACATTGCGATCTCGATCGACACCCGCAAGGCGTCGGTCGCACAAGCCGCGCTGGCGGTGGGGGCCGATCTGGTGAACGACGTGTCCGGATTTACCTTTGATTCGGATCTGGCCGGTGTGTGCGCGGATCAGGACGTTCCGGTCTGCGTGATGCACGCTCAGGGTGATCCCGCGACCATGCAACAGGACCCGGTTTACGACAACGTCCTGCTGGATGTGTACGATTTTCTGGAACGCCAGATTATCGCGCTTGAGCACGCTGGTATCCCCCGTTCACGGATCGTGACGGATCCGGGCATCGGTTTTGGCAAGAACCTTGATCACAACCTTGCGCTTTTGCAGGGATTGTCACTGTTTCACGGGCTCGGTTGTGCGATTTTGCTGGGCGCGTCGCGAAAAGGCTTTATCGGCAAGATCGGCGAACAGCCGCGCGCCGATGCGCGTGCGCCCGGTTCCATCGCTGTCGGGCTTGCGGGGCTGGCCCAAGGCGTGCAAATCCTTCGGGTACATGATGTGGCTGAAACGGCGCAAGCACTGCGTCTGTGGCAGGCCGTACGCCCCTGACCGGGCCAAGAACGAGGGTCAAGATGCGCAAGCTGTTCGGAACCGATGGGGTACGGGGTACTGCAAACACGCACCCGATGACTGCGGAAATGGCGCTGCGCATTGGCGCGGCCGTCGGGCGATACTTTCGCCGCGATGCCAAAGGCGTGCACCGGGTCGTGATCGGCAAGGACACCCGCCTGTCCGGGTACATGTTCGAAAGCGCGCTGACGGCCGGTCTGACGTCGACCGGAATGAACGTGCTGCTTCTGGGGCCGGTTCCAACACCCGCTGTGGGCCTGATGACCCGGTCGATGCGCGCGGATCTGGGTGTGATGATTTCAGCCAGCCACAATCCGGCTGAAGACAATGGCATCAAGTTCTTTGGTCCCGACGGTTTCAAGCTGTCCGATCAGGCCGAAATGGAAATCGAGGCCCTGATCGAAGCCGGCGTTCAACCGGCCCAAGCCATCAACATCGGGCGGGCCAAACGGGTCGACGATGCGCGGTTCCGCTATGGCGAACGTGTGAAATCGTCCCTGCCGCGCGATCTGCGTCTGGACGGGCTGAAGGTGGTCATCGACTGCGCCAACGGAGCGGCCCACCGGACCGCGCCGGAAATCCTGTGGGAACTCGGGGCCGACGTCATCCCGGTCGGCGTCAGTCCGGACGGCAAGAACATTAACCGGGGATGTGGATCCACCCAGCCGCAAGTTGCGGCAGAAACCGTTTTGGCTCATGGCGCAGATGTGGGTGTGTGCCTGGATGGCGACGCAGACCGCGTCATCATCATCGACGAAGCCGGGCAGGTGGCGGACGGCGATCAGCTGATGGCGCTGCTGGCGGCACGTTGGGCAGAAGACGGTCTGTTAAGCGGCAACGCGCTGGTCGCGACCGTAATGTCCAATCTTGGGCTGGAACGGTTTCTGGAAGATCGCGGTTTGCGGCTTGAACGCACCTCGGTCGGCGATCGCTATGTGGTCGAGCGGATGCGCGAAGGTGGCTTTAACCTCGGCGGAGAGCAGTCTGGCCATATCGTTATGACCGATTACGCCACCACGGGCGACGGGTTGATGGCGGGGCTGCATTTCCTGGCCGAGATGGTCCGCTCGGGCGACCCCGCCAGTGTCTTGGCCCGACAGTTTGACCCGGTGCCGCAACTGCTGAAGAACGTGCGCTTTGGCGAAGGACAAACGCCGCTGGACATTCCGGCCGTCCAGGCGGCGATCTCGGACGCCGAAACACAGCTGAACGGGCAGGGGCGATTGTTGATCCGCAAATCAGGGACCGAGCCGTTGATCCGTGTCATGGCTGAATGCGAAGATGCTGTTTTGCTTGAGAAAGCTGTGGATTCGATTGTCGACGCCGTGACCGACGCCGTCAGCGGGTAAACAACCTTTTCAAAGCGCCGTATTGACTAAGCCCGACACCGCCTAGGATCAACAGGGTTGCCCAAAGCAGCGAATATGACAACGGTTCGCCCAGAAATATGACGCCTAGTGCAACAGACCACAACGGCACCTGGTAATTCGTCAGGCTCATGAACACCGGGCCCGCACTGCGGATCACCAGAACCCGCAACAGGTTGGCTCCGGCAGTTGGCACCAGTCCCAGCAGTATCACCAGCAACGCCCCTTCCACACTGGGAACCGGCGGAAGTCCGTGATTGATCAAGGCCATAGGCACAACCACCATCATGCCGATCAGCAACGTGGCGGCCGCCAGACCAACCGGATCAAGCGGTGGCAACCGACGCATGATGATCGAGGATACGGCATAACACGCCGCAGCCCCAAAACAGGCCATCTTGCCATAAGGTTCCATCGCGCTGCCTGAACTCGCAAAAGCGCCGGGCCCGATCAGGACCAGAACGCCCGCGAACCCGATCAGGAATCCAAGGCTGCGCCGAAGTGTCATCCGTTCACCGGGCACCATGAAATGCGCCAGCGGCAAAACAAACAGCGCAACAGCGGCCATGCTGACCCCGGTAAATCCGGACGTCACAAATTGCTGCCCCCACGCAAGAAACATGAACGGCATGGCGACGCTCAGAACCGATACCACCGTCAGCAACGGCCAGGCCTTGTCACCATCGGTGAACATCCGCCCACCGCGCGCCTGCCACAAAACCGTGGTCAGCAACGCCGCAAAGGTGATCCGCCCGGCAGCAACCCAGAACGGTGGCCAATGCCCAAGCGCCAGTTTTTGCACCATGAACGTGCCGCCCCAGATCAGCCCAAGGGCACAAACCATCAGCCAGCTTTTCGCCGTTATCTCGGGTGTCTGGTTCATGGGGCCTCCAAAAACGCAAAAGACCCCGGCGCAGGGCCGGGGTCAATCGCAATCGTTTCGATACAGATCGAAGGGTCAGACCCGCGCGATCAGTTCTTTGCTTTGTCGACCATCTTGCCAGCCGAAATCCACGGCATCATGCCGCGCAGAGTTTCGCCCGTGGCTTCGATCTGGTGTTCGTCGTTGATACGGCGAGTCGCCTTGAACGAAGGCTGACCAACAGCGTTTTCCAGCATGAAATCGCGCACGAATTTGCCGGATTGAATGTCGTTCAGAACAGCTTTCATCCGGGCTTTGGTTTCGTCGTATGGCAGGATGCGCGGACCAGACACATACTCGCCATACTCAGCCGTGTTCGAAATCGAATAGTTCATGTTGGCGATGCCGCCTTCATAGATCAGGTCGACGATCAGCTTCACTTCGTGCAGGCATTCGAAATAAGCCATTTCCGGCGCGTAACCGGCTTCGACCAGGGTCTCGAAACCCATCCGGATCAGTTCGACCAGACCGCCACACAGAACCGCCTGTTCGCCGAACAGGTCGGTTTCGCATTCTTCACGGAAGTTGGTCTCAATAATGCCCGAACGCCCGCCACCGATGGCCGAGCAATAGGACAGGCCGATTTCCAGCGCCTTGCCGGTCGCATCATTGTCAACGGCCACCAGGCAGGGCACGCCGCCGCCTTTGGTGTATTCGCCACGCACGGTGTGACCCGGGCCTTTGGGCGCCATCATGATCACGTCAACGCCTGGCTTGGCTTCGATCAGGCCGAAATGCACGTTCAGACCGTGGGCAAACGCAATTGCAGCGCCGTCACGGATGTTGTCATGCACGTATTTCTTATAGGTCTCGGCCTGCAATTCGTCGGGCATGGTGAACATGATCAGGTCACACCAGGCCGCCGCTTCGGCAATGCCCATGACCTGCAGGCCTTCAGCTTCGGCTTTCTTGGCCGAGGCTGATCCTTCGCGCAGGGCGACGACAAGATTCTTGGCGCCCGAGTCGCGCAGGTTCAGCGCATGGGCATGACCTTGCGAGCCATAGCCCAGAATGGCCACTTTCATGTCCTTGATCAGGTTGATGTCGCAATCGCGATCATAATAAACGCGCATGGTGTGTCTCCTACCAGATATGTCTGGCACGTGGTTTATGTGGTTTCGGATGCAAAGTGCAGAGTGTCCAGCGATAAAAAACGCCAATCTATGGGTTTTGCATTCAGGATATTTGCAGTAACTGATGAAATCATGCTTGATGAAACTGACAGACGCATCCTGAGGCACCTTCAGGCAGATCCGACGCTCACGACGGCGGAACTGGCCGATCTGTGTGATACCAGCTCTGCCACCTGTGCGCGCCGCATTGCCCGCATGGAATCGTCTGGCGTGATCGAAGGGCAAGAGGCGGTGATTGACTGGGCCGTGCTTGGATACGCAGTCGAGGTGTCCTTGCGGTTCACGCTCGACAAGACACAGCCCCGCGCTTTTGACGAATTCATTGCCGCCGCGCGTGACGTGCCCGAGGTCGTCGAAATTCAGACCTTTCTGGGGCGTGTCGATGTCCGCCTGTCTGTCATCGCCCGCGACATGGGCCACTACCAGCGGCTTTACCGGGATCGGATCCTGACCCTGCCGCATATCGCCGACATCGAAGCGCTGATGCATATCGCGCGGATCAAAGAAGACACAGGGCTGCCGCTATGATCGATCTCGATGACACAGACCGCGCACTGCTGCGCGCACTGACACAGGACGCCACGCAAAGCGCCGGGGCATTGGGGCGCGATCTGGGCTTGTCACAACCCGCCACCTGGCGCCGAATTCGGCGATTGCAGAATGCCGGGGTGATCCGGGGCCGCAAACTGCGCCTGAATGCCGAGGCGCTGGGTTTTGGCGTGACCGTATTTCTGGGCGTCAAACTGGCCCGCAAAGGGCGCATCAGCCTAGAAGACTTCGAACGCGCCGTCAGCGCCATCCCCGAAGTACAGACCGTCGAACACGTGCTGGGTCTTTATGATTTCCGCTTGCGTGTGGTCGCTCGCGACCTCGCCGACTTTGAGCGCGTTCTCAGACGGCGGCTGATGACCCTGCCCGGCGCGGGGGATATGGAATCCAATGTCCTGCTCAGCGAAGAACGCCGCCCCGGCCCGATCTAAGCCTGTTGCCCGATCTGTGCCTCTTGATTGCCTCGGCTTCGACCGCAGGTTAGAGATTGCACACCGCATTCAAACAGAGGAGCCGGCCATGTGTGCCCTGCGCAACGATATCGATCCTGACGGATTGGAAGAATTCTCGGTCGTGTTCACCGACCGCTCCCTAAATCACATGTCGGCCACATTTCAGCAGGTCATGCGCGATATCTCGGACATGCTGCGCACGGTCTATAACGCCGATGCCGTCGCCCTGGTGCCGGGCGGCGGCACCTTTGCGATGGAGGCTGTCGCGCGTCAGTTTGCCCGCGGCCAGGACGTGCTGGTGGTGCGCAATGGCTGGTTCTCTTACCGGTGGAGCCAGATCGTCGAAACTGGCGGTATCTCGTCCTCGGCCACAGTGATGAAAGCCCGCCAGACCGGCAACTCCCAACCAGCGCCGTTCGCACCCGCCCCGATTGACGAGGTCGTGGCGGCGATCCGCGATCAAAAACCCGGCGTGGTGTTTGCCCCGCATGTGGAAACCTCGGCCGGGGTGATCCTGCCCGATGACTATGTCACGGCACTGGCCGACGCCGCGCATGGGGTCGGGGCGCTGATGGTGCTTGACTGCATCGCCTCGGGCTGCGCCTGGGTCGATATGAAAGCCACCGGTGTCGATGTCCTGATCTCGGCCCCGCAAAAGGGCTGGAGCGCGTCACCCTCAGCCGGGCTGGTGATACTGTCAGACGCGGCTGAGAAGCGGCTGGCAGACACGACCTCCGACAGCTTTGCCCTTGATCTCAAGAAATGGCGCGACATCATGAAGGCCTATGAGGCCGGTGGCCATGCTTATCATGCGACGATGCCGACAGACGCCTTGCGGGCCTTCCGCGATACCATGGTTGAGACCCGGGACTACGGATTTGACAAACTGCGTGACGCGCAATGGGCGCTCGGCAACGGTGTACGCGCCATGCTGAACGACAAAGGCATCGTTTCCGTCGCAGCAGACGGCTTCGGTGCGCCGGGGGTGGTGGTCAGCTATACGGATGATCCCGACATCCAGAATGGGCGCAAATTCGCAGCACTGGGGACCCAGATCGCGGCAGGCGTGCCGCTCCAATGCGACGAACCCGACGGGTTCAGCACCTTTCGGCTGGGGCTCTTCGGCCTCGACAAACTTTATGATGTCGATGCAACGATTGCGCGCCTGAAATCGGTGGCCGATCAGGTTCTCTAAGCTTTTCCTCTTGCCCGAAATATCCCGGGGGGACCGGGGGGCTGGCCCCCCGGTCCTGATCTGGTCCTGTCCCGGACGTCAGCGCACACCCAGACCCATTTGCATCAGGGTGCGCCGCACTGGTGCCAGTGAATACAACGCATTCAACCCCATCGCCCGCGCATCCCGCAACGGGCGCGCGTGCACCATTGATGCGCGATTCAGCAGATCGATGCCCTGCACCCGCAGTTTCACATCCCGGATGCGCGCCTTGTGATAGCTGTCCAGCATCTGCGCATCGCCCAGGCCCTCGGGCCGCGCTTCGGCCAGATCCAGAAGACACCGCAAATCCGATAGCGACATGTTCAGCCCCTGCGCGCCGATTGGCGGCACCACATGGGCGGCTTCGGCAATCAATGCGATCCGCTGACCCGCCAGATGGTCCGCCGATTGGCTGATGATCGGCCAGCTGGTTCGCCGCGATGCCAGTTTCAGCGGCCCGAACAACCCGCAAGACCGCTCTGTCATTTCGGCCTCAAAATCCTCGGGGGCAAGCGCCAGCAACTCGGTCACGCGCGGACCACGTTCCATCCAGACGACCGCCGATGACGGCTGGCCGTCGTGGTCGGGCAGGGGCACCAGTGTAAAGGGGCCGCCGCTGCGGTGGATCTCGGTCGACACATTGTCGTGGGCAATCGCGTGGGTTACGGCAAAGGCCAACGCCTTCTGGCCATAGCGCATCGTGTGAACATCAATCCCGGCGGCTTCGCGCATCGGCGAACTGCGCCCGTCTGCAGCCACGACCAGCTGCGCCCGCACGGTCGTGCCGTCGCTTAGCCCGACCTTGGCCCCGGTGTCGCGTGTGAACAAAGATCGCGTTCCGATGCCGGGGCGAAAATCGACATTGGGCATCTCGGCCAGCCGCGCCACCATTTCGCGTCGCAACAACCAGTTCGGCAGGTTCCAGCCAAACGGTTTGTCCGAGATGTCGGCGGCGTTGAAATCCCGAACGATCCGCGGTTCGGGCAAATCCCCACCAGCATCCACAATGCGCATGGTTTGCAGCGGCGCGGCGTAAGCCTCAAGCCTGTTCCACAATCCGCAGCGCTCCAGAAGCTCCTGAGCGGGCTGTAAAAAAGCCGTGGTGCGCAGGTCAGATCCGTCAACGTCACGTTCGGTGATTGGCGCAGTCGGATCGACACAAATCACGTCAAACCCGGCGGTCGCGAAAGCGACTGCTGCAGTCAATCCGGCGATACCGCCGCCCGAAATCAGGATATCAGTGGAACAAGGGGTGGTCATGGCGTCTGCCTCCTGCCGGGCAACCTAGACCCGGGTGCCGGCAGTTCCAAGAGGCAGACAGCCGCAGATCAGCCCTTGGCGATGTAAATCAACAGGCCATAAATGACCGGGACCAGGCACAGCGCCGGGATGTAAAGCCCCGGGACGCCCCAGATGTAAATTGCCAGCCCCCAAAGAACAACGACCAGTGCCAATGCGGCGTAGATCATTTTCAACCCGCGCAGGGTGATGATTTCCTCGTGGTGGTCGTCTTCAGGTGTGGCGGTGGCTTCGGCGTTTTCGGTCAGGCTCATGTCTGAACTCCGTTAAGGGTTGCTCGAATCAGATTTATAAATTTGAATGTGTGAATGATAGGTTCGGAATTGTCGCAATCCCGACCCGGCTCAGGTCAACAGGTGCAGGAAAGCAGAAAGATCGTCGGTGTGATGGTGAATGTGGTCGGCCTCATGCGGCTCGGGGGCAACGTGGACGGTCTTCATCCCCATGTCATGGGGCACCTGCAGATTGCGCGGATCGTCTTCGAACATTGCCGCCTGGTCGGGGTCCACGCTGGCTCGTTCAAAAACGATTTCAAACGCGCCACGTTCGGGTTTGGGCAAAAATCTGGCATGTTCCACGCCGTAAATCGCATCAAACAGCCCGGACAGCCCACGGGCCTCCAGCACCCGTTCGGCATAGGGCGCGGTGCCGTTGGTATAAACGATCCGCTGGCCCGGCAGTTCCGAAATCCGCGCGGCCAGACCGCTGTCCTTTTCAAGATGATCCAGCGAAATGTCATGCACATCGGTCAGGTATGGTGCCGGATCAACGTCATGTTCGCGCATCAGCCCGGCCAGCGTCGTTCCATACTGCGCCCAATAGAGTTTCCTCAGCCGGTCAGCCTCATCCTGCCCCACGCCAAGCGCGTCCATGACATATTGCGTCATGCGCACTTCGATCTGATCGAACAGCCGCGCCCGGGGCGGGTATAGGGTATTGTCGAGGTCAAACACCCAGTGAGTCACGTGGTCGAATGCATCTTTTACCATACCCTGCAATTAGGCCGCGCCGGGTCTTAAGGCAATGGCAGGGTTGATTGAAAACGGCACGCGACTGTAGACATGTCCGAACACCCAGAGAAGCTGAGACAAAATGAGCCAGACCAGAGCCCCGTCCAAAGACGCATATACCCAGATCCTCGAAGCGATCGATGTGGGTGTGTACAAGCCCGGCGATCGTTTGGTCGAAAGCGAACTGGCCGAGCGACTTGGTATGTCACGCACGCCAATTCGTGAGGCTTTACAAAGGCTTGAAACGCAATCTTTACTTGAGCGCGATGGCCGGTCGCTGATTGTGGCGACGTTGGATCACAACCAGATGGCCGAACTCTACGTGGTGCGGCGCGAACTGGAAGGGCTTGCCGCCCGGCTTGCTGCGCGCCACGCGACCGAAGAAGAAGTCGAAGTTTTGCGCGGCATGGTGCGCGACGATAACGCACTGGTCGGTGACCCGGTGGCGCTTAGCCGGGCCAATCGCCGGTTTCACAAACAGATCCATCTGGCCTCTCATAACCGATATCTGGTACAGCAACTGGATCTGGTGCACCGGACAATGGCCTTGATGGCGACAACCTCTCTGGCCGCACAGGGCCGGGGCGAGATTGCGCAGGAAGAACATGCAGGGATCGTTTCAGCCATCTCGGCGCGTGATGAAGATGCAGCTGACAAGGCGTTGCGCGACCACATCTCAATCGCGTTCATGACGCGCCTGAAACAGGATGCAGACGCACGCGACTGATCACGATACGGAGGGGTCTTCTTCAGCTTGCCCGTGCTGGGTCTTGTCCCAGTAGAACGGGATAAACACCAGCTCATACAATGCCTTGTACCCGGCCAGCACCCCAAGTGGCAGATAGAACATCATCGTTGGCACCCATGGGATCAGGAACCGACGTTGCGCGGTCGAAACGGCCGCCATTCCGATCGCGTTCGACAGAATTTCAACAGTCACGAACAGCCCGACCGAAATCGACAACAGGCCTGTGGGCACCGCGCTCTGAACCGGATGCCACACGCCGAACGCCATCAGCCACATCGTCCAAAGCAACGGGGCCAGCAGGAACTGGCCCAGAGTGCCCAAAAAGAACGCCTGAAAGCCAAAAAACCGCCACGGCCCAAGATCGCGCAGCAATTGCAGCGGATTTCGCATGTGCACCAGATAGGTCACCATGAACCCCTTCAACCACCGTGACCGCTGTTTGACCCAGGGCCAGGCGCGGCAGTTGGCTTCTTCATAGGTCACCGTGTCGATCAGCTCGGTCCGGTACCCGGCCCGGCACAGACGCACCCCCAGATCGGCATCTTCGGTGACATTGTGAGCGTCCCATCCCCCCAGTTTGACCAGGGTGCGGCGTCTGAAAAACAGCGTCGTGCCACCAAGGGGAACCACAAGGCCCAGGCGGGCAATGCCGGGCAGCACAATGCGAAACCAGCTGGAATACTCGATGGTGAAACACCGCGCCCGCCAGTTGGTGCGCGGGTTATAGAAATCCAGGATCCCCTGAAGGCAGGCAACGGTGTCACCGGCTTGCGCAAACCGGTGGACCACCCGTTCGATCTGATCCGGCACCGGGGCGTCCTCGGCGTCCCAGACCCCGACAATCTCGCCTTTGCAGAAATCCAGCGCATAATTCATCGCCCTTGGTTTGGTGGTCAGCCCGCCATGCGCCGGAACTTCGATGACGCGCATCCAGTGGGGCAGGTCGGTTTTTGACAGCGTCTGCCGGGTGATGTCGTCATGTTCCTCAAGCACCAACAGAACCTCAAGCAGCTCTTTGGGATAGGTCAGGCGGGTCAGGCGGTTGACCAGCGCCCCGGCAATTTCGCGTTCGTGATACAGCGGCACCAGCATCGAGACTTTCGGAAGCCTGACCTCGGTCTGGGCAACCTTTGGCGATCCGTGGGCATTCAGATACACACTGTCCAGCATATGCCCTAGCAAACCGGCCAGTTTGAGTCCGGTGAACAAAAGCATCGTCAACACGGCCGCAGCCGTTGCAATCGTTAGACTGGACAGCGGCGCGAGGATGGCCAGCAAGATCCCAAGGCAGGCAACCAAGGCCAGCGGCAGGCGGTTTTCCAGCGTCCATGTCCGGCAACTGAAACGTTCCGGAACCCGCGTATTGGCGCCTTGCGCCAGAGTATCGCGAAACAGGCGGGCCGTGCATCGCGCGATGTCTGTGTCATCGGCCAGCACCGGCACGATCACATCGGCGCTGCCTGCCAATGCAGCCTTGACCGCGTCGAATTGGTCAGGCCGCGACGTCGCGATCATCAAAACGGAACTGATGCGCGCCCATGGAAGCACGCCATGCTGGATCCAGAAACTGACCGGCTTCAGATCGATCAGGCCCGGTTGCGGGGCGTCAGCAGCAAGCGAGATTTTCTGCAATCCGTGCTGTTCGGCCAGGGCAACATCAATGGCGTTGCTGTTGCTCCAGCCTTGCGCGCACAGGATCTCTCCCAACAACGCCTGCTGACGTTTCTGCAGCTTAAGCGCCTTGATCAGCTGATCCTGCGAAATCTCTCCGTTATCAACCAGAACACGGCCCAACGGCCGTCGCGGCAAGGCGGGCTGAATCGCCAGGTCAGGGGAAATCAGCCGAAGGTTCTGATCGCTCATCTCGGGTATCCGGGGCCGTTACGCCCCGAAAGAGTTGAGCCTTTACAGTTAACTGGCGGTTAACTGTAAAACGAATTGCACTCAGGCAGGGGCTTTGCGGTGCGCCATTGCATCAGCAAACCGCTCAAACAGATAAAAACTGTCTTGCGGGCCCGGGCTGGCTTCGGGGTGGTGCTGAACCGACCAGACCGGGCGGTCAGACATGCGGATACCGCAATTCGATCCGTCAAACAGCGACCGATGCGTTTCAACAACGCCATTGGGCAAGGTCTGGGCATCAACTGCAAAGCCATGGTTCATCGACGTGATCTCGACTTTGCCAGTATCGACATCCTTGACCGGATGGTTGGCACCGTGATGGCCGTGATTCATTTTTACGGTTTTTGCACCCAAGGCGAGCGCCAGCATTTGATGTCCAAGACAAATACCAAAAACCGGCAGGTCGGTGTCATCCAGGATCTGTTTGATCATGGGAACCGCATATGCGCCGGTGGCCGCAGGGTCGCCGGGACCGTTCGACAAAAAGACACCATCGGGATCATGCGCCAGCACATCTTCCGCCGTTGCTGAGGCCGGCAGAACCGTCACGTCGCACCCTGCCGAGGCAAGGCAACGCAGGATGTTGCGCTTTGCGCCATAGTCAATTGCAACGACCTTATGCTGGGGGGCTGTCTGACGTGGGTAGCCATCCGGCCAGGCCCACCGCATCTCGTCCCAGCGATAAGACTGGGCACAGGTGACGTCTTTGGCCAGGTCCATACCTTCAAGGCCAGCAAAACCGCGCGCTGCCGCCACCAGTTTCGCAATGTCGAAGTTCCCCTCGGGGTCATGGGCCAGCGCCACATGCGGTGCACCTTGCTGACGGATTGCGCGGGTCAGCCGACGTGTGTCGATGCCGCCAATGGCGATCCGGCCCCGGCTTTCCAGCCAGGCTTTCAGCGTTTCTGTGCTGCGCCAGTTGCTGGGTGTTGTCGGATCCCACTTGACGACCATGCCCGCAGCCACCGGATCGGCGGTTTCATCATCCTCCGCGTTGACGCCGACATTGCCGATATGTGGGAAGGTGAACGTGACGATCTGCCCGGCATACGAGGGATCCGTCATGATCTCCTGATATCCGGTCATCGCGGTGTTGAAACACAGCTCGGCAACGGTCTGTCCGGTGGCGCCGAACCCAGTGCCATAGAACACGGTACCATCTGCCAGCGCCAGGCAGGCTGTGGGCTTGGACGGGGCATTATGGGCCATGACGCGACTCTCCTGTGGGACAAATTGTCGGATAGGTAAGGGCAAGCGTGCGTGGGGTCAAGTCTGCGTGTTTTTTGGGACATTGTTATTTATCAATAACTTAGATGGAAATGCAATGCTTGTGCCAAGGTTTCGCTTTCGATAAGGTCGGGAACCTGAGCTTCCATGGGGATGGATGAACGGATGGATATGAGAACACGAGTCAACACGGCTCTAAAACAGGCAATGAAGGAAAAGGCAGCGACTCGTCTCTCGACGTTGCGCCTGATCAATGCCGCTATCAAAGACAAGGATATCGCCGCCCGCGGCGAGGGTCTGGATGTTGGTGTGAACGACGCCGAAGTCCTTGCGATCCTTTCGAAAATGACCAAGCAAAGGCAGGAAAGTGCCCGCGCCTATGAAGAGGGCGGGCGGCTGGATCTGGCCGAACGCGAGCTTCAGGAGATTCAGGTGATTGAAGAGTTTCTGCCCAAGCAGCTGAACGAAGGCGAAATCGACAATGCCATCGTCAAAGCGGTGACGGACACGGGTGCGTCATCGATTCGGGACATGGGCAAGGTCATGGCGGCGCTGAAAGGCCAGTACAACGGCCAGATGGATTTCGGGAAAGTCGGCCCGATGGTCAAAGATCGGCTGTGCACGCACACCGCGCCATAGCCAACCACCCGCCTTTGAGTGTCAACGCATGCGATCGGTGGAATCTGCCGGTCAAAATCAGTTGGCCAATTGCATCAAAACGTCCGTTCGCGCCCGGGTCAGGCTGATCCTGCACCCCAGTATGGCGATGCCGGTACCTGACCCTCCTCCAAACGTTTTGCCAACAAACTCACAATGTGCGTCCCGATACGCGGCCCAAGCGTCCTGGGCCGTGTCCAGCGCTTTTGCGGCTTCAGGGCGGCCAGTGACTTCATCAAGGCTTTCAGCGGATTGCCTGGCAAAGGACAAGGCCAGCGCCAATGCGGCTTGCGTGCCTTCGTCAGCTTTGGTCATGCAATTGCCGATTTCAACCTGGCTCGAGGCTTGGGTGCTGCACTCCAATGAGGGGTCAGCAAAGCATGGAATGGCAAGGACAGTTGATGCGGTGACTGCGATCACCCTGAACGAGGGGAACATTGATTATCCTTCTGGAAAGCTGTTCCAAACATCAGCACATTTCCCGCGCCAAGTCACTATAAGTCGGTCTGATGGTTAAGACCCGGCTATGTGCCAACAGCGGTGCTGGCTGCTAAAAGACCATACCCGGCGAATTCAAGAGGTTGGGTTGGAGGCTTTTCTGGCGTCGGTCTAGGGTGTTCTAGCGTGGAAACGCTCGCTTTTAGAAAGATCGAGGAGGTTTTGGCGCGACTAAGAACTGCCAAACGTCTGGTTCAATGACTCAGAGTGGCAAACTAGGTCAGGAACTGTCCATTGATGCCGTCCTGAATGACTTTTAAAAAATTTTTTCACGATCGCTCTCGCATATCTCAGCTTTCTTGGCAGGGTCGGAAAGCTCGTCTTTCATAAACACACTGGCTCTGTCGAAAATTTCATTGATTCTGGTCACACCCTCATCCGTGACGCCTTTTTCATCCTGCACGTATATGATGAAGCGGTTTTGAAACGCGTCTGCGCCATTTACCCCGCAAACGGTGCCCATGGAGGACAGCGCGGCCATTGCAAGGGCATTTTGTTCGTTTGTTCGGTTAAGTGGGGAAGTTGTCGGGCTGCAAGCCACAAGGACCATAGCAGAGATTGAACCGGTCAAGATCCTGGAAACGGTGCTCAGATTCTTTAGCTCCGAAGCAAACCAACTGCTTTTGCTGCACTTTGGTGCCGCAATCTCGCAAAATTCCATACCGATGCGAATTAGCGTCAGAAACCGTTAAGACGGGCTAACGTGGAACTGTGGTCGGACCGCGTGGCTCGTTTGGGCGTATCTCGCGGATCAGATCGTCATATAGTTCGATCCGCTCATCCTCGGAAAGGAAGGCGCCGATCTCGACTTCGCGGCCACCCCCTCTAAGCGTAACGTAGTAAGGAACGGGGCCGCCTTTCTTGTGCATCTCGGGCGTGGCCCAGTACCGATTGCAGTCCCATTCCTGGGTTTCCCCATTCGGGTTGCGACGCACAAGATGCGCCGTGTCATGGGTCAGCGTCAGCACTTCCATGATCCGCCTATCATGATAGCTGCGATTCAGGGCATACCAGATGCCGGCCACCGCCAGCATGGCGAAAGGCAGGATGCCCCAGAATGCGACAGATCCCAAAAGCCCGAACAGCGGGATCGTGATCAGCAAATACACACTCATCACGACCACGGCCAAACCCTTGGGAGGAAGGGATTGGTGCGGCCACACATGCAACTCACGTGTGTCCGAAGGGGTGTCGGGTTTGATCCAGTCATATGGCATATCGCGCATGTATTTAGCACGTCGCTGTACCGAGGCCAGTTGAGAAAAAGGTCACCGGGGCGAAAAAACCACAGGCGGGCAAAAACCTGCCTGTGCAGGATCAGACCGGACCACAGCTGATCAAACAATGACGTCTTGTCGGGGCAGGTGACGCAGGCCATCCAAAAAAAGGCCCCGCACAATGGCGGGGCCTTTCTTCGATCTGCAGGGGCCGCTTAGTGTGCGTGGCCCTTGTCCCAGTCTTCCTGCTTCGGCAGCTGCTCGAACGTGTGCTCAGGCGGCGGCGAAGGCAGGGTCCATTCCAGCGTGTCCGCGTATTCGTTCCAATAGTTGTTCTCGGTGATTTTCGCGCCGCGCAGCAAGGCGTGGAACATGATACCGAAGAACAGCAGGAACGAGGCAAACGACAGCAAGGCGCCATAGGACGAAACCTTGTTCCAGTATGCGAAGGCTTCCGGATAGTCGATGTAACGACGCGGCATGCCCTGACGACCCAGGAAGTGCTGAGGGAAGAAGGTCAGGTTTGCGCCGATAAAGAACGTCCAGAAGTGCACGTGTGCCCAGAACTCGTTGTACTGGCGACCCGTCATCTTGCCGAAGTAGAAGTAGATGCCAGCGAAAATCGCGAACACGGCACCCAGGCTCATCACATAGTGGAAGTGCGCAACGACATAGTAAGTGTCGTGATAGGCCCGGTCCACGGCGGTCTGCGACAGAACGATGCCGGTCACGCCACCCACGGTGAACAGAACCAGGAAGCCCAGTGCGAACATCATAGGTGCCTTGAACTCAAGCGAACCGCTCCACATCGTGGCAATCCAGCTGAAGATCTTGACGCCTGTCGGCACCGCGATGACCATCGTTGCCAACATGAAGTACGCCTGTTGGTTCAGCGACATGCCGACGGTGTACATGTGGTGCGCCCACACGACAAAGCCCAGTGCGCCAATCGCAATGATCGCCCAGACCATCGGCAGATAGCCGAACACCGGCTTGCGCGAGAACGTGGCGATCACGTGGCTGATGATACCAAAGCCCGGCAGGATCACGATGTACACTTCGGGGTGACCAAAGAACCACAGGATGTGTTGGTACAGGACCGGATCGCCGCCACCGGCAGGATCAAAGAACGTAAAGCCAAAGTTGCGATCCATCAGCAGCATGGTGATGGCGCCCGCCAGAACCGGCAGCGACAGCAAGATCAGCCAGGCTGTGACAAAGATCGACCACGAGAACAGCGGCACCTTGAACAGGGTCATGCCGGGGGCACGCATGTTCAGGAAGGTGGTGATCATGTTGATCGCACCCAGGATCGACGAGGCACCCGAAACGTGCACCGCGAAGATCGCCAGATCCATCGACATGCCGCCCTCGGTGGTGGACAGAGGCGGGTACAGAACCCATCCGACGCCCGATCCAAGCTGGTCGTTACCACCGGGGCTCAGCATCGAAGCCACACCCAGCGATGTCCCGGCCACATACAGCCAGAACGACAGGTTGTTCAGCCGCGGGAACGCCATATCCGGCGCGCCGATCTGCAGCGGCATGAAATAGTTGCCGAATCCGCCGAACAGCGCGGGAATCACCACGAAGAACATCATCAGAACGCCGTGATAGGTGATTAGAACGTTCCAAAGGTGCCCGTTGGGGGTACATTCAGCCCCACCGCCGCCAAACATGCGGAAGCCTTCGAGGCACATGTACTGAACGCCGGGATCCATTAGCTCCAAGCGCATAAATACGGTAAAAGTAACGGAAATCAGACCTACGATCGCCGAAACGACCAGATAAAGGATGCCGATATCCTTGTGGTTCGTAGACATGAACCAACGGGTAAAGAAACCGCGCTCGTCTTCATGCTCGTGCCCGTGAATGGCTGCGTCTGCCATTGGGTGCCTCCTGTTGCGTGGGGCGCACGCAAAAAGCCTGAAGCGCGCGCGAATTCATGCAAGTTTTAGAATGCTGAGCGGGGTGCTTCAATGGTCGAATTTGATATGGATCAAGATAAATTGACGCGCCTCCTTGAACCGCGCCGTCGTTTGCCTGCTCAATCGGCACCTTCGTCCTGTGCGGATCTTGGTGATCGACGCTGTGAAAACCCGTGCCAAGCCCTTAACCGCCGCGTGATCGGCCAGACTTGCAGGGGTCTTCTTATCCGTCGGCTCTTGTTCGGTCTGTCAAATCAGGCGTTCGGCGAAACGGGCAAAGGCCCGGGCCCCTGCACAATGACCATGCATTCTTAATGAGTACGGGCTTGTTTTGGGGTTTCTTGTCCGCATTCTTTCTTACAAGATGACGCTTGCAGCCAGATCTTCGATGGAAGTCACCCCAGAGAATGTGCCGACCCAAATTTTGATTTGAGACCCAAGACTTCAAGAAGCCGACCGCATCTGACTGCTTCGTTCTGCGCTGACGACTACCGCGCCCCTCACAATGACCACCCGGGCCTTCGAGTCATGATCTTCAAGGAATTCCACTGTGACGCCATTTAATTTCAACACTTCACCAAGCATTCGTTTTGGCCCCGGGCTTCTGGATCAGCTTGGCGACATCGTCAAAAATGAAATTGGCACGCGCGTGCTGCTGGTCACAGACCCCGGCATGATGGCAACCGGCATCGTCGACCGCGCCCTGGCCGCGTTAAACAGCGCCGGGGTCGTGGTCACTTTGTATCAGGACGTCAAAGCCGACCCGCCAGAAAATGTTGTCACGTTTTGCGCAGATGCCGCCGTTGACAGCGGGGCACAGGGCGTTGTCGGGCTTGGCGGGGGATCGTCGCTTGATGTTGCGAAACTTGCGGCTCTGCTGGCCACTGGCAATCAAACCCTCAAGGATGCCTATGGCGTCGGCAACGCAAAAGCGCCGCGCCTGCCATTGATCCTGGTTCCGACGACATCCGGCACCGGGTCCGAGGTCACTCCGATTTCGATTGTCACAACCGGCGAAAGCGAAAAAATGGGTGTTGTTTCCCCCGTGATCTTGCCGGACATCGCGCTGCTTGACCCGGAATTGACGCTTGGCCTGCCGCCCCATATCACGGCGGCGACCGGGATCGACGCCATGGTGCACGCGATCGAGGCCTTCGCCTCCGCAAGCCCCAACAACAATCCAATTTCGCGAAACCTCGCGACCGAGGCGCTTAGGTTGATGGGCGCCGCGCTTGAAACCGCCGTACATACCGGCGCGGATTTGTCTGCGCGGTCCGACATGTTGCTGGGGTCCATGATGGCGGGGCAAGCCTTTGCAAATTCTCCTGTCGCGGCGGTGCACGCCCTGGCTTACCCACTTGGCGGCCATTTCCATGTGCCGCATGGCCTGTCGAATGCACTGGTGCTGCCGTATGTGTTGCGGTTCAACGCCGAAGTCGCGCCAGAGCCCTACGCTCGGATGGCACCATTTGCGTTCCCCGAACTCGGGAGGATTGAAAACGAACAAGAGCGCGCCATGGCATTCTGCGAGTCAATGGCAGCATTGTCGAAACGATGCGGCCTGCAACAAACCCTGCGCGAAATGGATATCCCCCGGGACGTCCTGCCCAGATTGGCAAGCGATGCGATGAACCAAACCCGTCTGCTCGTGAACAATCCACGTGAGCTTACCGAAGCTGACGCACTCAATATTTATGAAGCCGCCTGGTAGGCCCAGCGAGACCTTATTGGATACGTCGTCCGGACGTCTCGCAAGATCGAAGACCGCAAAATGTTCTGGAGCATCGCCAACTGATCCGGGCGCTTCTTTGTTGTTTTCGCTTGCGGCCTCACCCTCGGCGATCCGAAGTCGTCAGAGGGGGCCTTTGCGGGATCGCGTTTTGTACAAAACGGAACATTGCATCGAATTTGATAGTACAAAACGGTCAAAACCCGGCATTTCCGCGTCCGCATTGAACCCGGTGTTGCTTGACCCTTTCTGACGGCTGGCCCACAACTCGGGCAACAGTCTGAAAGAACGGATGCCCGATATGACTTACGACCCCGACAACATCTTCGCCAAGATCCTGCGCGGCGAAATTCCGTCGACTCAAGTTTATGAAGACGACGATACGCTTGTGTTCATGGATATCATGCCGCGCGCCGATGGGCATTGTCTGGTTATCCCCAAAACGCCTTGCCGCAATGTGCTGGATGCCTCGCCCGAGCAGCTTCTGGCGTGCATGAAAACCACGCAAAAGATATCGCAAGCCGCGATGGCCGCCTTTGATGCTGGAGGAGTCACGATCCAGCAGTTCAACGAAGCCGTTGGCGGACAGGAAGTGTTCCACCTGCATTTCCATATCCTGCCGCGTCACGACGGTATCAAGCTGCGTCCACCGGGCAAAATGGAAGACGCGGATGTCATCGCGGCCAACGCCGAAAAAATCTGCGCCGCACTGGCAGAGGGATAGGGGGTTTCGGTCGTGAGGGCTGGTAACCGCCCAAAAGCCTTTTAGATTAAGAAATTGTCGCCCCGGATTTCCCGGGGCGACAGAAGGCTGTCAATCCACTCACGGAAGCGGCATGCCCTTTGGGGAGGGAAACCACTGTATACCATTACGAAATTGCGTAACGGCAAGAGATATATGGCTGATGTCGCTTCTGGGGCGCATGACCCATTTGGGCTAAGTTTGCCGCAAAAGGTTAATTTCGCAAAGTTTGTGTCCGGTTCCAGGCAGTCAGTATATAGCCGGAGGGCCGCAATATAGACGGTGAAGCATCAAACACCCGTTCGCTTGACGCTACGCGGGAAAGGGTTATCGCGGCAGTCTATGAGACGGTAATCAACCCAAGCTTGTTCGATTCGTTTCTGGACATCTGGGCGGACCATATCGAAAGCTCGATTCATGCGCCGTTTGACCAGGACGGCGATCGGTTGATGCACCTCGAAGACGCCATGGATGTCGACAGCCCGGGCCGGGACGCCGAATTGCAGGCGCATTTTGCCCGTGCCTATCAGATTTTGGAACAGGTCGGACGAAAGATCCCAATCCCCGGCATCCGCAAACAGGTTTCTGCGGCCCAAACCCCATTGCTGGCCGTTGGTCCCGACGGAACAGTGACGGCACGCAGTCCGGCCTGCAGCGGATGGCTGGCAGATTTGACAGACGCGGATGAGATCCGCTCAAACCTGACGGCTCATTCGCAACAGGTCTTGTCAGACCTGATCCGCGACCTTCAATCCGCAACTCTGCCGTCCCGGGCGCCTGCGGTTCTCACGACGGGTCGAAGCCCCCGGCACCTTGTCGTTCGGGCTGTCACTGCACCTGGTGCGGATCGCGATGAACACGCGCTTCTGATCGAACCGCTGGACTTCCAGTGGTCCCCGCAGGCGGGCGACATGCTGGTAAAGTCCTTTGGCCTTTCCCCTGCAGAGGTCGAAATCGTGCGCCATCTCATGACGGGTAAAAGCCTACGTGAAATTGCCGGTGAGATGGGGAAATCCGAACATACTGTTCGCAATCAATCTAAGTCGATCCTGTCCAAATCCGGGGCGCCGGGGCAGGTGGAACTGATCCGTCTGGTGGCCTTCTTGATCAACGAAGAGGCCCGGACCGGTGATCGCGCCGGTAAAACCGCATTGCGTGACGAAAGCTTTGCCGCGCGGGATGGCCGCAGGGTGCAGTTGTTTCGGGCCGGGCGTGCAACGGGCCGTCCGCCTATCATTTTCTTGCACGGGATGCTGGATGCAGTCGCGGTGCTTGAATACCTGTCGCCGCAGCTGGTTGCACGAGGGTATGAGGTTTTGGCGCCCATGCGACCCGGGTTTGGGCAATCCGATCCGGTCCTGCGCCCCGAAACCATCATGGATGTGGTGACCGATCAAATCGCAGAGCTGATCGATCGTGAAAACCTTGATCGTCCAATCATCGTTGGGCATTTGGCAGGCGGTATTTATGCGCATGTTCTGGCGCATCGGTTGCGGGACAGGGTAACCGGGGCCGTCGCGATCTCGAGTGGTGTGCCCATTGTCAGGCTGTCTGACATATCCTCGATGACCAAACGGGTCCGGATCATGGCGTATACAGCACGGTTCACGCCAGCCTTATTGCCAGCTGTGTTGCGCGCAGGAATCGCGATGATCGACAGCGAAGACATCGACGCTTTTATTGATGCGCAGTTCCCGGACGATACGATGGATAGGGCAACAATCCGACACCTGGAACTTGGCCCGTGGTTACAGTCGGGGTATCGCATGTCCGTCAAGCAAGGGGCAGTCGGGTTCGCCTCGGACAGCTATTGGACAGTGCGCGATTGGGGGCCATTGATCACAGGCGAGGCCGCTCCGGTGATATATCTGCACGGCGCGGGTGACCATGTGAACCGGTTTGAACGCATGCAAGCGGGGCTGAAGGGGCGAAAGGGCGTGGACCTGAGGATAACCGAGGGTGTCGGCCAGTTGCTGTTCTATGAACGCCCGGACCTTGTCTTTGCTGCCATAGACGATCTATCGGGCGAACAGTAACCGGAGTTAAACGTCACCCAACAGCGTTTCAAAGGTCTTGCGCAAGGCAACATCCAGATCCTCCATGGTTACCGGAAGCCCGAGATCGACAAGGCTGGTCACGCCAAACTCGGTGATACCACAGGGTACGATACCGGTAAAATGGCTGAGATCCGGTTCCACATTAATCGATATCCCGTGGAAACTGACCCATTTGCGCAACCGAATTCCGATGGCGGCAATTTTGTCTTCGGCTTTCTTGCCGGTGACTGTCATTGGCTTGTCATCCCGTTCGATCCAGACACCGACGCGGCCTTCGCGGATGTGTCCGGTCAGATTGAATTCGGCCAACGTGGCAATCACCCAGTTTTCCAGCATCTCGACAAACCGGCGCACATCGCGTCCGCGTCGGTTCAGGTCCAGCATTACATACACAACCCGCTGACCGGGTCCATGATAGGTATATTGTCCGCCGCGCTTTGACTCATACACCGGGAACCGGTCCGGATCTGTAAGGTCGGTTGGCTTGGCGCTGGTGCCGGCGGTGTAAAGCGGCGGGTGTTCGACCAGCCAGATGCATTCATCGGCATCCCCGGTCGCAATGGCCGCAGCGCGATCTTCCATGAACGACACAGCATCTTCATAGCCTGTCAGCCCATCCGAAATGATCCATTCCACCATTTTCTAGCCTTTGACCAATGTATGCACGGGGAATGTGAACTTTTTCACTCACTTCCTGACGCAGATTCGGTTAATCTGATTCCATTACGGGACCTTAATAGGGATCAGATAGAATGTTTACAAAGTCAGTTAAAACGGTATTCGTCGCCGTCCTGATTGCGAATGGTGCCTGGGCACCCGCACGGGCGGACAACCTTGGAGCGGCGATTGTCGGAGGCATTATTGGCGGCGCCATCGTTCATGGCGCAAACAAGAGCAAGAAGAAAACCTACAGTTCGAAGAAAAGCTATTCTTCGACGTACTCAGCGCAGCGGCAACAAAACCGTGAGATGCAGACCGCGCTGAACTATTTCAGCTTTCCGGCAGGTTCGCCCGATGGGGTGATCGGCGGGCGCACCCGAACGGCGGCCTCGCAGTATCAGCTGTTCATGGGCTATCCGGCCACAGGAACGCTGACCCAGTACGAACGCGACTTTCTGGTTGCCTCTATGAACCGGGCGCAGATCGGTGGACCCGAGGTAATCAAGGCGATGCAAGGGCCGGGTGGAGTTCGCGGCCTGTTGCTGACCTGGCGCGACGAAGCCGCCGGTATCCGCACGGCGTCCAGCAATTATGGCGGCCTGCCGACCGAGGTCAGCCAGGCCATTGACGAAATCGCCGACAGTTCCGAACCCAGTGCCGAACAGTTACTGCAGCGCTCGGGCTTTCTGTTGCTGGCGGACATGAATGGCGACGGCAAGAACGACTATGTGCTGGACACATCTGTGACGGGCAGTTCGTTCTGGTGCGGGGCCTCGCATTGTTCAGTGATGGTCTTTACCTCGACGCCGCAAGGATATCAGCGCAGCGACTTTCAGGCGCGTGGCGTGACCACGGCCAGCTTTTCATGCCATCAAAGTGTTTGTCGTTTGAACGAAACGCCACAAACTCAGCTGGCAGCGGCACAGGTTCCGGCCCAACCGGTTCCGGTGCAACCTCAGCAAGCCAATCCGCCGACCACCATGGCCGCTGCCGAACAGCCTGCGGCAGGCCTGCCGGTGTTCAGCATGGCCGGTGACGAAGCTCCTCAGGCCTCGCTTGCAAGCCGGTGCAGCAAGGTCAGCCTGCTGACCAACACCAATGGCGGCTATGTCACTTTGGCCAGCATGACCGACCCTGAACTGGCACTGGGCGAACAATTCTGCCTGACCCGCACGTATGCGATCGGGGCAGGGGAGAACATGATCGCCAAGGTACAAGGCGCCTCACAGGATCAGATCGATGCCCAGTGCGACGGGTTTGGCCCCGTGTTGGAGCCGTTCGTGGGCAGCCTGACCAGTTCCGACAGCCAGTCCGTGCGCGGTAACGTCCAGAAATTTGCGTTGAATTCGAACATGTCGCTGGAGCAATTGGCGACGACCGGCAAGATCTGCCTGTTCTCGGGCTATCGTCGGGACAAGATGAACGTCGCGCTGGGCTCGGCCCTGGTGCTGGTCGGGATCGGCGAGACGCCGTATGCAGAACTCATTGGCCATCATCTGTCGCAGGGTTTCGGTGTCGCACAGTCGTCTGAGCGCGCACAAGATTGGTACGCCATGGCTGTCAGCGCATTGGAGACAGGGGCTGAGCCCGTCTTTGCCCCCGGTCAGCCCGAACGTGTGTCCCTGATCAAAGCGGCTGCTCAGGGTCTGACCGGTACGCCGCAAGCGGCAATTCCGGCCCCCAGCGCGGTCTCGGCCTTGCCGACATTCAGCCTCGACTGAGGACGGGCAAATCTGTTGCAAGACGAAGGACCGGCACACTGTGCCGGTCCTTTGGTTTTTCGATCGTCGTGAAACCGGAAATCCCGACAATTGCCTCTTCACAACGACGAAACGCTCGTCTATACGCCCCACACCTACCTGATCACGTGCGGTCGTGGCGGAATTGGTAGACGCGCAGCGTTGAGGTCGCTGTGGGGTAACACCCGTGGAAGTTCGAGTCTTCTCGACCGCACCAAATATAAATAAATAGGTTACAAAATCATAGCTTTAGTGATGCATCTGATTTTTGTTCCCACCATATTCCCAAAAACTTGACCGTATCATAAGTGCTCTGCCCCCTGAAAACTGGATCGTTTGAAGCTGGAGTTTTCCGCTAAGTTTTCCTGGCTGGGAGAGGAGCGGAATCGCATGAAAGCATCGAAGTTCACGGAGGCACAGAAGGCCTTCATTCTGAAGCAAGGCGATCAAGGCACGCCAGTCGCGGAGATCTGTCGCAAAGCGGGGATCAGTCAGGCGACGTATTTCAACTGGAAGAAAAAGTATGGCGGGCTGCTGCCGGACGAGATGCGCCGGCTGAAGGCGCTTGAGGACGAGAACACGCGACTGAAGAAGATCGTGGCCGACCTGACGCTTGACCGTGAGATGCTTCAAGACGTCATTCGCCGAAAGCTCTGAAGCCTGGCCGTTTGCGCGAAATAGTGACCGGGATGTGCGTCGACTGGGGCGTGTCGATCCGGAAGGCCTGTGGGGCCATCTGCTTAGACACGTCCACCTACCACTACAAGTCCCGGCGGACGGACCAGGCTGCCGTCGAGAGACGGATCAAGGAGATCGCAGAGACGCGTGTGCGCTATGGCTATCGACGTGTTCACGTTCTGCTGCGACGGGAGGGATGGGTGATCAACATGAAGAAGACCCGCAGGATTTACAACGAGTTGGGCCTGCAACTCAGGAATAAACACCCGAAGCGCCGGGTAAAGGCAAAGCTGCGGGAGGATCGTCAGGAAGCCGTCGGACCGAACGATGTCTGGGCGATGGACTTCGTCCACGACCAGCTCGCTCTTGGCAAGAAGCTCCGCATCCTGACCGTGGTCGACACGCATTCCCGGCTCTGTCCGGCGGCCGATCCACGTTTCTCCTATCGTGGCGAGGATGTCGTGCAGACGCTCGAACGGGTTTGTGGGAAGATCGGCTATCCTAGGACGATACGAGTCGATAACGGCAGCGAATTTATCTCACGCGACCTTGATCTCTGGGCCTATGCCAATGACGTCACACTGGACTTCTCACGGCCGGGAAAGCCCACCGACAAAGGCTTCATCGAGGCTTTCAACAGCAAGCTAAGGGCGGAATGCCTGAACACACACTGGTTCATGAGCCTTGCGGATGCCCGTGAAAAGCTTGAGGATTGGCGTAGCCACTACAACGAGGACAGACCCCACAGCGCGATCTGATACAACGTCCCGATTGCAATGCATTATCCCGATGGCGCCACCAGCCCGTCATCGTGAAAGAGCCGGAAAAACCCAGCTTCCGGCGGTCCAAGGTTGGGGAGCAGTGCACAGACCCGCAAACTCTCCTTATGAATGAGGGAGCATCGGGGGGCAGGTCACGGGAACGACCCCACGAGGAAGTCTGGAGCCTGAGCCTCGCCCAAGCTGAGCGAAAAACTGTATCCAATGGGATCATTTCAAGCAAAGCTGCGTCTGCGATAGCGTGAGTTCAGATGACAGATTCGATACAGAGCGACGGGGTGCGAAATATGCTGCAAAACTGCGGCAAGGCGCAACCCGGTCAGCATCTTCTGGTGGCTTTTGAGCCTGAAAGCCATGGCTATTACGATCAAAAGGTTGTCGATCTGGTGTCCGCCGAAGCGGCGAAGATGGGGCTGACTGTCAGTCGGCTGGATGTTGGGTTTGACCCACATCGCCCGGCGATGTCACAACAGCTTTCAAAGCGGATCATTGATGCCGACATCGTTGTTTTTCTGGCGCGACTGGGCGATCAGCTTAGGTTTTCGGAAATGCCGCAGGGGACCACAATCATCAACAGTTACACCCTGAACGCCCATCTTTTGCAGTCGACCTTCGCCAGCGCGCATTATGATGCTTTTGTTGCGCTGAAAACAGCAGTTGACCGATGTATTGCCAGATCAGATCAGATTACTGTGACCTGCCCGGCAGGGACAGCTTTTGAAGGCAAATCCGACCTGAAGGGTGCGTCTGCAGTGGACACCACATTAAGGCGGTTTCCGATGTCGGTCTTCTCACCCGTACCAGCGGCGGAGTTTTCAGGGAAAGTCGCATTGGGAGGTTTTCTGACAGGAACCGGGTCTCGTTACTATGACAAGTACACGGTTGAATTTGACGGCCAGGTTTTTGCGATCTTTGAAAACGGTAGATTGAGCGGGTTTGAAGGAGCCCCGCATGACACCGCAAAGGCAAACGCGCACTACGACCGGGTCTCGTCGCTTTTTGAAATTGACAGGAATTTTGTGCACTCCTGGCATGCGGGTATTCACCCTGGGTGCGGGTTTCCCTGGGCATTGCAGCAGGATTATCTTCAATGGGGCGGTGCGGCATTTGGCAATCCGCGTGTGCTGCATTTTCATACCTGTGGAGCTTATGCGCCCGGTGAGATTTCGTGGAATGTCTTTGACCCTACCATTGAAATCGACGGTGTCCGCCTGTGGGATCACGGGCGGTTTCGGGCGGATCGGCTTGAGGAAGGGCCGGGTATACTGGACAGGTATCGTTGCGCGGCTGAGGTGTTTGAAAACCCCGACCGTAACATCGGGCTGGCGGACACCCGTTAGGTTTGGTCGCGCCGGCGTTCTGCCTCAAAGGCCGTGAACTCATCCGCGATGGATTGCGCTGCTGCCTCTAACAATCGTGCTCCGTCTTCCGGTGTGGCCAAAGCTGAATGCGATCCGACCCGGCCATCGGGAAACGCGGCGCGATGCTGGTCGGGGGGGCCATGTTTGTCGCCGCTATGCGCCCGGATGAAATCCAGGCTCAGTTTCTGGGGCGGTTTCGCGGCGTCCCCGGCAGTGCGCGCTCCGTGCAAGGCCTGCGTGATTGCGACTTCGGACGGCGTTGCGTGCATGCCTTCCCAATCTCCGTAGAGGTCGTGCCGCATTTGGCTGACAGCTGCCGGGCTCCACCAGCTTTGCACGCGTATCGCACGGTTGGGCAATGCGGTTGCTGCCTGTCTGATCGGCTCAAGGTTGGCCCCGTGTCCGTTCACGATGAACACGCCAAGAAAACCCTGATCCAAAAGCCCGCGGCAGATCTGTTCCACAAGCTCAGTCATCAGCTTTGACGTGATCGAAACGGTTCCCGGAAAGGCCGTGTTGAAAGGCGCGGGCGTGTAAGACACCGTGGGTGCAACAATGGCGCCGATCTTGTCAGCCGCCGCTTCCGCAATGGCGGCGGCACAGATCGCGTCGGTTCCGATCAATCCCATTGGGCCGTGCTGCTCGATCGAACCAACTGGCAACAGCGCGCAGACGCCGCGCGACAGCTGCGCCTCAACTTCGCGCCATGTCATCAAGCTTAGCAACACGTTGATCCATCCTTTAACCCGCCTTGCTTCCACAACCCGGTGCAAGTGACTAAGTTAGTTTCATGGAACGCGTCAAAAAACCAGATCAGGGGACACCGCCGCTGGATGTTGTCGTTGGGCTTGCGGTCAAGATGCACCGCAGTTTGCTGGATCTGACCCTTGCAGAACTGTCCGAAAAGGCCGGTGTGTCTGCCGCGATGATTTCCAAGATCGAGCGGGGACAGGTGTCTGCATCCCTTGCAACGTTAGAGGCCTTGGCCGCCGGAATTGGGGTGCCCCTTGTCAGCTTTTTTGCGCAAACAATTGGTCGTACAGATGTGTCTTTCGTTCCCGATGGCGAAGGTATCACCGTCAAGCGGCTGGGCGACGGGTTTGGACATGTTTACAAGATGATAGGCCGTGCCAAAGCCAGCCATCTCGGGTTGGAAAGCCACCTTGTGACGTTGGAACAGCCGTTGCCCAAAAGACCGATGTATCAACATCAGGGGGTCGAGTTCATTCATGTGGTCGCTGGACAGATGGTGTATCGGTGTGGAGATACTACGTTTGATCTGGGGCCCGGTGACAGCCTGTCCTATGATTCAAGCACGCCACATGGAGCGGTCAATCTGCTGACGGATACGGTCACGTTCATTTCTGTGGCCTGCCACAATGAAACCGATGGGGGGTGAGCGGCAGATAGCTTTGCAACCTGCCGCTCGTCTTGAAAATCAAAGGCCCCATTTGGCCTTGTTGGCGTCAAAGAACCCTTTGGCTTGCTTAACTTTGACCCAGTTGTTCACGTAGTTGATCCAGACTTGGTCAGTCTGCGGCAACAGCATCGCGATGGGCGAAGGCGACCGGGCCTCGGCCCCTTCAACACGGGCGACCCCGAACTTTTCTTCCAGCGTGGATCCTTCGATGTTCGAGGTGATAAACACGTCTGCCCGTCCGGCCAGTACTTCCTGATAGCCGCGTGCCGGGGCCTCAACGACTTTGATGTCGGCATTGGGATACCAGTCGCGAACCAGCTTTTCGAATGTGGTACCCAGTGTTGTGGCCACCTTCACGCCAGGTTGATTGATCGCGTCATGATCGGCAAATTTGCCGGCGTTTTCCTTGGCCGTGAACGGATAGATCTCGACCGAGATATAGCTTTCGGAGAAACCGGCGGCTTTCATCCGCGCCGGCGAGATTGAGGCAGAGCCGGTGATATGGTACTGGCCTGCAACCACGCCATTCACGAGGGTCTTCCAATCGGTGGGGACGAATTCGACCTCGACGCCCAGATCCTTGGCAAGCTCGGTCATGATGTCGATGTCGAACCCTTTGTAACTGTTGGTCGCCGGGTCGCGCACGCTCATCGGGTTCCAGTCTCCGGTGGTTCCGACCTTCAGAACGCCGTCGCTCAGGATCTCGTTCAGGGCTGACTGCGCCTGCGCAGCGCCAGCCAGTGCAATCCCGACAACAGCGGCAGCCGCCGCGTTGAAAAACTTGTTCATGTTTCGCTCCTGTTGGGTATGTCCGGTTTTTTGTCTTGTGAGTTATAGTGGCTTGAACGGGACTGGATTTCAAATAAACTAACAGGAAAAATATCCACCCATAGTGAAAATGACGGTGAGACGATGTCCAAGACAGCTATTGAACTCGTCGATGTGAACAAGTGGTTCGGTTCATTTCACGTTCTCAAGAACATCAACCTGACCGTGGATACCGGTGAAAAGGTCGTGATCTGCGGGCCGTCAGGTTCAGGAAAATCGACTGTGGTGCGCTGCATCAATCGGCTGGAAGAACACCAGAAGGGCACGATCCGGCTGGACGGGCGGGAACTGACAAATGACCCCAAGTCCATCGCCTCTATTCAGGGCGAGATCGGTATGGTGTTCCAGCAGTTCAATCTTTTTCCGCACCTCAGCGTGTTAGAGAACCTGATTTTGGGTCCGATGAAAGCGCGGGGGCAAAGCCGGGCAGATGCCGTGGAAAAAGCCCGCCACTACCTGGCGCGCGTACGCATTCCCGATCAAGCCGACAAGATGCCCGGGCAGCTTTCGGGGGGGCAGCAACAGCGGGTCGCCATCGCGCGTTCGCTGTGTATGGAACCCAAGGTGATGTTGTTCGACGAACCAACCTCGGCGCTGGATCCCGAAATGATCTCGGAAGTGCTGGACGTGATGGTTGAACTGGCGCTGGACGGGATGACGATGGTGGTTGTGACCCATGAAATGGGCTTCGCGCGCAAAGTGGCTGACAAGATTGTCTTCATGGATGAAGGCGAAATCGTCGAACACGCCGCGCCCGACATGTTCTTCAGTCAGCCCAAGTCCGAGCGGTGCCGGACCTTCCTTGGTCAAATCCTGCAGCATTAGGGACAGAAAATGAAATCTATCGGTCTTTTGTGTCTGCTGCTGCTAGGGCTTGGCGGGTGTTCGTCCGGAACCTGGGGGTGGTATGTCATTGACCCCACCACCAAGAGCGGCTGGGTCAACATCAAGTTCCTGATCTCGGGCATGGGCGACACCATCCTGATTTCGATTATCGCGGCGGCGATTTCCATCGTTCTGGGGTTGATCGTGGCCTTGCCCGGCCAGTCGTCGAAACGCGGATGGCGCATTGTGAACCGGGTGTATGTCGAATTCATACGCTCGATCCCGTTGCTGCCGATGCTGTTCTGGGTGTTCTACGGGCTGCCGATCATCTTCAAATCCATGGGCCTGAACATCCCGATTGATCCGTTCTGGGGCGCAATCATCACGCTGGCGGTGTCTGACAGCGCCTTCACCGCCGAAATCTATCGGTCGGGTATTCAGTCCATCGCGAAGGGGCAGAAGGAAGCTGCACAAACCATTGGCCTGAACTATGCGCAAACCATGCGCTATGTGATCCTGCCGCAAGCGATCCGCCGCATTCTACCGCCATTGGCCAACCAGTTTATCTATATCGTGAAGATGAGTGCCTTTGCCTCCGTGATCGGCATGCAGGAACTGACGCGCCGGGCCAACGAACTTGTCGTGACCGAATACAGACCGCTGGAAATCTATTCACTTCTCATCGTCGAATACCTGATCCTTGTGCTGGTGATCAGTGCCGGTGTGCGCTGGCTGGAACGCCGCATGGGATCTGACGAGCGCCTATAAGGAGACCAAGATGGACTGGAAAAACTTCATGGCCGAAACCGAGGCCGACCTGGCGACCTTTTCGAAAGAGGTGCCGCAGACCGTCAAAGGGTTTGGCCAGATGGGGCAGGCGGCAAAGGCGGACGGCGCACTGAGCGAAAAAAACAAAGAGTTCATCGCCCTGGGTATTGCCGTCTCGACCCGCTGCGACAGTTGCATCGGCTTTCACGTCCGGTCTCTGGTGCGGCTGGGGGCCACGCGGGACGAGATGTGCGAAGCCCTGGCAATGGCAACCTACATGGGCGGCGGCCCGTCTTATGCATTCAGCGCGAAGGCATTGAAGGCCTATGACGTCTTCACACAAGGGGCCACGTGATGCGCCCGGATCTGGCCGGGACCGACGGGTATATCCGCAACTGTTGGTATGTTGCCGGCCGCAGCGAAGATTTTGGCCGCACCCTGACAGCCCTTACGATGCTGGAAGACGAGGTCGTGATCTATCGTGATACCAAGGGAAGGGCGGTGGTTCTTGAAGACTCATGCCCACATCGAAAGTTGCCGTTGTCACGCGGGTCGATCGAGGGCGATCATGTGGTCTGCGGCTATCACGGTCTGACGTTCGACTGTACCGGGGAATGCGTGATTGCCCCAACTCAACTCGATAACCCGCCGCGCCGTGCCGCTGTGCGATCTTACCCGACAAGCGACCGGTGGGGGTTTTTGTGGGTTTGGATGGGGGATCAGGACAAAGCGGATCCAGCGCAGATCATAGACATTCCCAATTTCGATAATGCCGAATGGGGCAAGACGCCCAAGGGGGCCGTGTCGATGACCTGTCACTATCTTTATATCATCGACAACTTGCTGGATCCCAGCCATGTCGCCTGGGTTCACCTGACGTCTTTTGCCGGGGCTGGCACAGACAATCGCCCGCTCGACATCGAAGAGATCGACGGCGGCGTGATCGTTTCGCGCTGGATCTTGGCTGAACCGCCGCCGCCGTATTACGAAAACATGCTGCCGTTTGGCCCGACCTGTGATCGTAAACAGCATTATGAATGCAGGCTGCCGGCCACGGCGATCAACATGTCGGTGTATACGCCTGCGGGCGAAGGCGGGTCCGGCAAGCCGCAGTCGCCCAACGCGTTCGTCAACATCTCGTATAACTTCATCACGCCAATTGATGCGACGTCGTCGATGTATTTCTGGTTCCAGCACCGCAACATGCATGCCACCGACACCGCCTTGTCAGACCAGATGTTCGCAGGCGCCAAAATGGCCTTTCAAGAGGACAAGGACGTGCTGGAACAGGTGCAAATTGGCATGGACAAACGCAAAGGCGGTTATCTGAACCTTGGCCTTGATGCAGGTGCAATGCGGTTTCGTAATCGGGTTGCAAGAACAATCGCGGGCGAAACAAACACCTCGCCGGAAAGGGACGCCTGACATGACCGCCTGGATCAAGATGATCAACGATGCCGAAGCCGGTCCAAGACTGAAAGAGCTGTTGGACAAATCCCGCACACCGCACGGGACGGTTGATACCGTCATGCGAGTCCATTCGCTGCGCCCCGAAACGATGAATGGCCACGTGACATTGTACAGGGCCGCGCTGCATTCCAAAGACAACCAGCTGCCATTCTGGTTTCTCGAAGTTGTGGCCAGCTATACGTCTATTCTGAACGACTGCACCTATTCCCTGACCCATCATTTCATGAACGTGCGCAACTTGCTGCGGGATCAGCCGCGCAGCGACCGCATATTTACAGCGCTGAAAGCCCACAGACCCGAAGACGAATTCGAGGGCAAAGAGCTCGCGCTGCTGCGCTATGCGGGCAAGCTGACGACAAGCGTGGGAAGAATGGTCAAATCCGATTTCGAAGCGCTCAAGATCGCCGGATGCGACGACGGCGAAATCCTTGAGGTCAATCAGGTCTGCGCCTATTTCAACTATTCAAATCGACTGCTCAACGGATTGGGATGTACCACCGAAGGCGATCAGATCGGGTATTACAAGGGCGACGAAGAATAAGCATTTTCAGGGTTTTAGTGACACAAGTGAACGTAACTCTGCTACAAAGGCAGCACTCAAAACGACCCAAAACCTGAAAGTCGATACCGACTGGTACCGGTCCAGACAAATCGGATCCCGACTTTGGGTGATCACCGAACCGCGGGTTCATCCGATTTTCTCGGCCAATATGCATCTTGTCCTTGGGCGCGATGCCGACCTTTTGATTGACAGCGGCATGGGGGTTGCCCCGTTGCGACCCTATGTTGATGCGTTGCGCCCCGACACAGAACGTCCGTTGATTTGCTTGTCGACGCATACACACGTGGATCACATCGGGGCAGTCCACGAATTTGATCAGCGGCTGGTTCATCCAATCGAAGCGCAGGAACACGCCAACCCAACGTCCTATTCGCTGCGTACGGACGGAATATCCGAAGCGTTTCGAACGCTGTTCAGAAAGGCGGGGTACGAAGACCTGTGGCCGCTGCTGATCGATGCGCTGCCTTGGGCAGGGTATGACGTCGACAGCTATGTCCTGCGTGGTGCGCCGCCAACCGGCATGGTGGAAGACGGAGACGTGATCGATCTGGGGGATTGGCAGGCTGAAGTGCTGCACTTGCCCGGGCATTCTCCGGGGCAGGTTGGTCTGTTTGATCATGACAGCGGCACACTGTTTGGCGCGGATGCGATCTATGATGGTCCGTTGATCTGTGATGATCAGGCGACCAGCGTCACTGACTATGCCGCCACCTTACGCCGCGTGCGCGATTTGCCGGTCAAGGTCGTACATGGCGGGCACGACCCGCACTTTGGCAAAGCGCGGCTGGACGAGATCGTCGAAACCTATCTGGCGAAATGGGGCGCCTGAATCGGCTTTTGTGGCGATCCGATCCGGCGCTATTCGAAATAGTCTGAATGCTTCTGGTGGATTTCGGTAATCGTGTCGTCCAACCGGCCCAGGTGTTGTCGGATGATGGCTGTTGCATCGTCCGTGTTCCCGGCTTTCAAAGCGTGGGCCAAAGCGCGGTGATCTTCCAGAAGCAACGCAGCTTCGCTGGCCCGCCCAAGGCTGAGCACGCACAGGCGGTCAATCTTCTGCTTGCATTCCTGGATCGTCTCAAACGCCAGAGGATAGCCGCCCAACTCGCTGATAAGCTTGTGGAATTGATAGTCCAGCCCGTGAAACTTTTCCGGTTGGCCCGCATCAATCACATTCTGCTGCTCTGTCAGGTTGCGGTCCAGTATATCGGCCCTTGCATCGTCCCAGACCGAGCAGGCCCGGCGCACAACTTCCACCTCGACCGCCAAACGAACGAATCGCGCATGTTGAACGCGCTCCATCGAAAACCCGCGAATCTCGGTTGCTCTTTGTGGGCGAATCAAAAGCAGATCAAGGTTGCCAAGACGGTTGAACGCATCGCGGACCGGTTGCCGCGAGACGCCAAATCGCCGGGCGATATCGGCCTCGGACAGTTTTGCGCCCGGCAACATTTTCAAGGAAACGATATCGTCATACAGTTGGTCAAACACCACATCTGCAGTCGTACGTCGCTCAAATACGTCAGCTTTTTCCTGCATTCAGCACCTGTTCCTTTCTGGCCATTTACTCTGCGATTGAGCCGAGCGCAACGACCTCTCGTGTGCATGGCCATTGTTATAAACAATCACGAATGCGCCACCAAATTGTCGACTGGCAAAATGTGATGCAGTCTTTGATCATAGCTTGACAAATCTGGGATACTAGTCGCCTAATGAGAAAAGTTGATCCAAGGCAGCCCCGAGAGGGCAGGTAACTGCTGGGTATGCGAGGGATCGGCACAGTGTTCGCTTGGGGGAGGGAGAGACGCGGTATGGTCTGCGACTCGCGAAGATAGAAACAGATACACGGCCCAGATCAGCTAGCAAGCTGACCGACGTATACGGCTGAACCGATTAGCCGCACCAAAACATCCAAACAAACTGCAAAGGTCACGACATGAACGAACGCAACAGTAATCCGGAAGTCGCCCAAACGCTCGCTGGCAAGGTCGCGATCGTGACCGGTGGCGGGCGTGACATCGGTCGGGCAAGCGCCCTGCGCCTGGCGGCGGCCGGGGCCTCGGTTGCCATCAACTATCACAGTTCGGCTGATGGCGCCGACTCTGCGGTGAAGGAAATCGTTGCTGCGGGCGGCCAGGCGCTGGCCATGCAGGGTGACATGACATCCGAAGCCGACGTCGCTGCATTGGTCGATGCAACCGTCAAGGCGTTCAGCGGCAAGATCGACGTTCTGGTGCACGTCACCGGTGGTTTGGTCGCCCGCAAGCCGGTGCCCGAGCTGGATCTGGAACATTGGCACAAGGTCATGGACCTGAATGCCACGTCTTTCCTGCTGGCTGTTCGTGCGACTTTGCCGCACATGGCCGATGGCGGATCGATTGTCGGTCTGGCAAGCCAGGCCGGGCGTGATGGCGGCGGACCGGGTGCCGTGGCTTATGCCGCGTCCAAAGGCGCCGTCATGACGATGACCCGCGGCCTTGCCAAAGAACTTGGCCCGAAAATCCGCGTGAATTCGATCTGCCCCGGTATGATCGACACCGATTTTCACAACATCTTCACCAAGCCCGAAGTGCGCAGCAACGTTGCCAATGCAACACCGCTGAAGCGCGAAGGGTCGTCCGAAGATGTCGCAAACCTCGTTGCCTATCTCGCCTCGGACGAGGCGGCGTTCATGACCGGTACGAATGTCGACATCAACGGGGGCGTACTGTTTTCATAAGTGGTTTCCCCCGACGCTTCGGGGGGGGCCATAGTTCATCAACCAAGGGAGGATAACATGAACATGAAACTCACAGGAAAGCTGCTTGGCGCAGCAGCGGCGCTGGCACTGCTGGCAGGCGCGGCCACAGCGGATAACTGGCGTGCGTGGAACATCCACCATGACGGTCACCCAAATACTGCAGCGATGGATCGCTTTGCAGAGCTGGTCGATAGCAAGACCGATGGCGAAATCACTGTGGAAGTGTTCCACGGTGGCGTTCTGGGCTCGCAGCCTGATGCGCTAGAGCAGGTTCGCCTGGGTGCCATTGAAGTCGGCAACTTCAACCTGGGCCCAATTGGTCCGATGGTGAAAGAAGCCAATTTGGTTTCGCTGCCATTCATCTTCAAAAGCGTGCCCCACATGTTCCGGGTGCTCGATGGTGAAGCCGGCGCGATCATGGCAAAGGGTATGGCTGATGCAGGCGTTATGCCACTGGCATGGGTCGATGCAGGCGCACGGTCTTTCTATAGCCAGAAGCCGATCAACACCCCGGCGGACGTCGAAGGTCTGAAGATCCGCGTCATGAACAACGATCTGTACACAGCGATGATCTCGGCCATGGGCGGAAACCCTTCGCCGATGGCCTTCTCTGAAGTTCAGCAGGCTCTGAAGACCGGTGTTGTTGACGGTGCGGAAAACAATTTCCCGTCGTTCAAGAATGTTGGCCATTACGAAGTGACCACCAACTATTCACTTAGCGAGCACCTGATCATCCCGGAATGCATCTGTGTAAACACGTCTAAGTTCGAAGCGTTGTCGCCCGAACTGCAGGCCGAAGTACGGGCCGCTGCCGAAGAGGCCGCTCTGTACCAGCGTGAACTGTGGGCCGTTCAGTCTGAACAAGCTCGTAAAGATGTTGAAGCTGCAGGCGTCGCCGTGAACGAAATCGCTGACAAGGCGCCGTTCCAGAACGCCATGGCGTCGGTCTACGACGATTACCTTGCCGCCAACCCGGACATGCGTGCCTTGGTTGAACTGGCTCAGTCGACCGAGTGATTTCTAGCCTGAACTAAACAATAAGAGCGCCCGGCTCCGCACAAGGATGTCGGGCGTTGTTATCATTGGAGGAACCCTTATGAGCGATACGCCTGAAGCGCCAGCATTCATTCGCCGCATGGACGCCGTGCTTGATCTGATTTCGCGGATCTGCTTCCTGGTGGCCGGTGTGGCCTTGGTTGTCATGACGGTCATCTTCGCGTGGCTGGTATTTGGCCGGTACGTCTTGAACGACACCCCCACATGGGTCGAACAAGTTTCTCTGTTGCTCGTAATGGTCATTGCGTTCTTTGGGGCCGCGGCCGGCATTCACCAAAACACGCATCTATCCGTGGTATTGTTTCGTAACATCGTCCCGGACCGTGTCCGGATCGGATTTGTCGTGCTGACCGATGTTCTTATGATCGTCTTTGGCAGCATGATGTTCTGGTACGGAGCTGAACTGACAATATTCAAATGGAAGACTTTGATCCCGTTGATCCAATGGTCAGAAGGGCTGCGGTCGCTGCCAATGACGATATCCGGGGCACTGATCTTTCTGTTTTCTGCCGGCCACCTCATTCGTTTGTTCCTTGGATGGGACAAACGTCAAGACAGTATTGAATAAGGGGTAACGATGGGACTTGCACTTCTTCTGGGGGTTTTCGCCCTTTGTGTGGTGATCGGAACACCGGTTGCCTTTGCGCTTGGGATCGCCTCGCTTGCTGCCTTTTGGTACGAAGGCCTGCCGCTTTTGATAGGGTTTCAACGTATTGTCTCGGGAATCAACGTATTTTCGCTGATGGCAATCCCGTTCTTTATCTTCGCTGGCGAATTGATGTTCCAAGGTGGAATCGCAATGCGGTTGGTGCGCTTCGCGCAATCTGCCGTTGGCGCCGTGCGGGGCGGACTGGGGATCGTCAACGTATTCTCCTCTATGCTGTTCGGTGGCATTTCGGGCTCGGCCATTGCTGATATTTCGGCTTTGGGATCGATCCTTGTCCCGGTCATGAAAGAAAAGGGTTATGACGCCGATTATGCGGTGAACGTGACGGTGACATCGTCCATTGCGGGGATCATCATTCCGCCTAGTCACAACATGATCATTTTCGCGCTCGCGACGGGCGGGGCTGTGTCGATTTCCAAGCTTTTCCTTGCAGGTGTCGTGCCCGGTATTCTGATGTGCTCCTGTCTTGCGCTGGCGGCCTATATTGTCGCGGTGAAACGCGGGTATAAGGCTGAGACCTTTCCCGGCTGGACCGCACTTGCGATCAGTTTTGCCGGAGCCATTCCGGGCCTCATGACGGCCATCATCATTGTTGGCGGCGTTCTGTCAGGCGTCTTTACCGTCACTGAATCCGGCGCATTTGGAGCGCTTTACGCTTTTGTCGTGACGCTTTTGGTATATCGGTCAATCACTTGGACGAATTTTCGGACGGCCGTTGTACAATCGGTTCGCACCACATCGATGGTGATGATCCTCATCGCTTGTGCGGGCGCGTTTGCCTATATGCTGACGTTCTATCGCGTTCCCAGCAAGACTGTCGATCTGCTGACGGGTTTGACGGACAACCCCATTCTGATCCTGCTGATGATCAACGCGGTCTTGTTGCTGTTGGGGATGATCATGGATATGGCCGCGCTGATCCTGATCTGCACGCCGATTTTCTTGCCTGTTGCCAATAGCTTAGGCATTGATCCGCTGCAGTTCGGGATGATCCTGCTGGTCAATCTGGGCTTGGGTCTGTGTACGCCGCCTGTTGGGTCTTGTCTGTTCGTGGGATGTGCCGTCGGGCAACTGCCGATGGAGAAAGCCATGCGTACAATCTGGCCGTTCTATCTGGCGATCCTGGTGGCGCTGATGATGATCACGTTTATCCCGGCGATCTCGCTGACATTGCCAGGTCTGCTCGGGGGCTGAGGTCCGGCGCGGATCGGAAAACATAAGGCTTTGTCGTGTGTTATCTGGCGTTGCTGATGTTGCGTCAAGGGCCGAGTATTGACCCGGACCTGCAGGGTTTACCTGGGTTCGGGTCGCCCAGTCCTGCAGATGTCCGGGATCGGGTAGCGAATTGAGGGGTGCCTGAACTTTTCAGACCGGTCCGGGAAAAGTCCGCTTGACGTTGCGCGGGTGCGGGCCTAACACATCGCAACGCTCAGGGTCTGAGCGTTGATGCGCGGTTGTAGCTCAGCTGGTTAGAGTACCGGCCTGTCACGCCGGGGGTCGCGGGTTCGAGCCCCGTCAACCGCGCCACTTTCTTCCGTTTTGTACATGGTGTTTGAAGCGGTTTATCCGTTTTGTACATCGTTTCTCCGCCCCGGGTTCCCGCCCGGTGGCCCTGTCAATTTGCGGCGCACGGTTCCCTCAATTCGAGAAGGGCGGACCCCGACCGCGGGTGGGGGTGAAGCCCCCGCCGTTTTGCCGCAGGCGAACCATTGGTTCGACGGGGGCGGTCGGGGGCTGCCCGGCGTGCCGCCGGGTCGGAAATTTGATTGGGAAGCGGCGCTATGTTTTTGGCGGTTGGTTTTTGATGATCCTCAGGATCTCTTGCGAGCGTTGAATCATGTCGGCGGCCCAGACATACCCCTGATCTCCCCAGCTCGCCGCCACGGTTATGATTGCGTCCTTGTGCGCGACAAAAAACTCCAGCGACCAAGTTGCGCCTTCGACGCCGAACTGCCCAAGATATCCCGCTGTCATAGTAGCAGCGACGAAACCGACCCCGCGCAGAAGGTTGTTTTTGACCAGCGAGCTGCGGTAGCTCGCGAGCCGACTTTCGTCATCGGCATTGGCTGCGCGTTGAATGAGTTCGTGCGCACGGGGTGTCATCGGCGCGTCTTTGTCCAAGGCTTCGGCCACCAGACGTTCTGCATGTGGCACCGTTTCGGGGCGCCGCAAATTGGCATAGTCCGCGTTGCGTTGTTCGAACAGGTCGACATCCGGGTTGCCAAGCGTCAAAGGCGGGCCAAGCCGGGTGGTTTTGCGGATGATGTCGAGGTCTTCTTCGTCGATCCGCTCAGCGTCTGAGCGGGCATCGTTGGACGCCACGATGTCGGTGAGTGTCGCGACCTCGATATGAATATCAAGCAGGTCTGCGGATTCAAACCCGTTTGCACAGGCATCGCCCAGCCTGCGCGCGGGGCCAGCCACCTCGGGGTGGCGATTGCCGATGCGCTTGAGGTCTTCAAGCGTTTTTTGCAATCGGTCGAACATGCGCCGCTTGATCGGGTCGGTGATATCCTGTTCGGACAATAAGGTGTGGTCGACATCGATCTGATCCCCGGTCCAGCGAATACGCGGCACCGCGTCGGGTGCAGGTGGATCGGGCAAGCGATCTTCCAACGCCACATCGGGTACCTGCCAAGGCAATGGCGCAGGCGGGGCGGGGAGGCTGCGCAGATAGGCGAGGGTTTGTTGTGTGCGGTTGTTATCTTCTTTGATTTCCGACAAACGGGCCAGTTCGGGGTCTGCGCGGGTGGCGGGTGTGTCTTGGAACGACAAGCCAGAAACTGAGCGTTTGATCTGCAAGCCGGAAACTCCGAGCTTGGTCTGGATGTCGAATGACAGATCTCGAAGCGGACGAAGATCGACGATCTGCGTTCTGCTGAGGTAAAGGTCCTGCAATGCGGTTAGGCCTTGCAGGGGGCTGATGTCCGAGACCTGCGTGCTGGTGAAGTCAAGGGTCTGCAATGCGGTGAGGCCTTGCAGGGGGCTGATGTCCGAGACCTGCGTGCTGCTGAGGGAAAGGATCTGCAATGCAGTGAGGCCTTGCAGGGGGCTGATGTCCGAGACCTGCGTGCTGTTGAGGCCAAGGGTCTGCACTGCGGTGAGGCCTCGCAGGGGGCTGATGTCCGAGATCTGCGTGTTGATGAGGCCAAGGCTCTGCACTGCGGTGAGGCCTTGCAGGGGGCTGATGTCCGAGATCTGCGTGAAGCTGAGGTTAAGGCTCTGCAATGCGGTGAGGCCTTGCAGGGGGCTGATGTCCGAGACCTGCGTGTTGCTGAGGGAAAGGACCTGCAATGCAGTGAGGCCTTGCAGGGGGCTGATGTCCGAGACCTGCGTGTTGTTGAGGTCAAGGCCCTGCAATGCGGTGAGGCCTTGCAGGGGCGAGAGGTCAGAGATTTTTGTGCCCCACGCCAGTAAAATCTGCAAACCCGTCAGATCTGCAATCTCGGGCGGGAACTGCTCCAGATCGTCCAACCCGTTGAGGTCCAGTTCCGTCGCGCCGCTGTCTTTCGCCGCTGCAATGCGCCGTTGGGCTTCTGCATAATCGTCTTCGGCGCTCATCGGGGACCCTCATGTTTTACACCTGCAGGTTGACCTGCAAATTTTCCCTTAGCAACCCCTGAGATCCCGCTTGACGGGGGGGCGATCATTGCCTAATCAACCCATCACGCGCGGTTGTAGCTCAGCTGGTTAGAGTACCGGCCTGTCACGCCGGGGGTCGCGGGTTCGAGCCCCGTCAACCGCGCCACTTCTCCCAGTCAGTCCCGCCTTGCCGTATCCCGCTTTTGCGGGCCGATATCTGAATCGCGCGAAATTGTGATGCAGGCGCACCGCGCGCGCTGGCTTGTCAACGAAAGGCTTAGTTGCCATGCTCGGCCCCGGCGTGATCCCCTGATGGCGACCCGGTTTGTGGGGCGTTTTGCACGCGCCGGGATTGTTGACAGGCTATGGTTTATTCGTTCGACGCATTTGAGCTGGACCCGGAGATGCGCGAATTGCGCAACCGGGGCAGGGTTGTTGCGGTCTCACCCAAGGCCTTTGATGTTCTGATCTTTCTGGTGGAACGCCGTGATCGGTTGGTGACCAAGGCCGAATTGCTGGACGCGTTCTGGCCGCCCAACGTGTCGGAAGCGGCGTTGCAGACCACCATGAGCCTTGTGCGCAAGGCGCTGCGCGATGGGGCGGAGGGGGATGTTCTGGTGAAAACCCATCACGGGCTTGGGTTTCGCTTTGTCGGGGTGATTGAACATGACGGCGCGGAGGATCCGGGGCCATCGGACGCTGAGGCGAAACCTCTGCAAGAGCAGCGGCTGGTTGCCAAGCTGTTCGTGCGGTTTGAGGGGGATCAGGGTCAGACAGGGGCGAAGGATGCGTTTCTGGCCATGGCGCGGGACCGGATCGAGGCCGATCACGGGCAGCTGATGCATATGATGATCGATGGGTTCTCGGCGGTGTTCGGGCGCGATCTGTTGTTCGAGGATGTCGCCCGGCGCGCAGTGAGTTGTGGCGATGATATCCTGATTGCGCCCGAGGCGGATGATTTGCGTGCGGCTGGAACGTCGGTTTCGATCGGGATTGCCGCCGGGTTGATCCCGGTGCTGCATCCTGAGGCCGAGACCGACTGGGTGTTGCCAAGCGGGATCGAGCATGCGGCGTCGGATCTGTCGCGTCAGGCCCCGCCCGGCAGCATTGTGATCACGGATGAGGTGCGCGCGCAGTTGGGGGATGAGGTTGACACCGTACCCGCGCCGCTTGGGCACCGGGTTGTGACGGCTCCGCAAAGCCGCGCCGGGATACCTGCGCGACCGCTGAAACGGCAAACCCGATTTGTCGGGCGCGAGGCCGAGATGGCGTTTCTGACCAGTGGGCTGGACCGGCTGACAGGGGGCGAGGGGCAGGCGGTTGTGTTGTCGGGCCCTGCGGGGATCGGCAAATCGCGTCTGACGGCCGAGTTTCTGGCGGTGACCGCGCAACGCGGTGTTGGCCTGAGAAAGCTGCAATGCCTGCCCAGAACCACGAACACCACGCTGGCCCCGGTGCGTGACCTGTGTCTGTCGCTTGATCCGGAGCGGGCCTTGCAGATCGCGAAGGACGATATCGACACCGCCTTGTTGAGCGAATTGTTTGATGATGCGGTGCAGTCGGGAACGGCGCTGGACCATCTGTCGGACCATGAGCGCCAGCACCGCCGGTTCGAGGTGATCGACCGGTTGGTGTTCGCGGCGTGTTCTGATGGACCGCTGGTGATCGTGTTTGAAGACGTTCACTGGATCGACAGCACGTCGCATGCCTATCTGGATGCCCTGATCCGCCAGATTGACCGGCATCCGGTGTTCTTGCTGCTGACAACGCGCCCGGTTGAAGGGCGGGCGTTGTCCGAGACCGTTTTGCCGCTGTCGCCGCTGGGACATGGCGACAGCCTGTCGTTGCTGCGCGAGATGTCGGATCTGAGTGATCAGGTGGCGGACACTCTGGTTGGTCGGGCCTCGGGCAATCCGTTTTTTCTGGAAGAGCTGGCTTTGGCGGCGCAGGGGGGTGCCGATCCGGGGACAGAGCTGCCGGATACGGTGCAGGCGGTCATTGCCGTGCGGGTCGGGGCGTTGGATGACCGGTCGCGCCAGATCCTGTTCGTGATTGCGGTGGCTGGGCCGGGGGTGTCAGCAAACATGCTGGCGGATCTGCTGGGGTTGGACGTCGATGCGCTGAACGCAGATCTGGACCGTCTGGTGCAAATGGGGTTCGTGCTGGTTGACGGGGGCGGCATCACCTATCGGCATATGCTGATCCATGACACGGCGTATCGTATGATCGCGCCAGCGGACCGGCGGCAGATGCATCTGAAGATCGCGCAGTATCTGGAGACCGCCTCCGCACCACGCCCCGAAACGCTGGCCTGGCATTTTCAGGAGGCCGGAGAGACCGAGACGGCGGTGACCCTGTGGACCCATGCCAGCAATGCCGCGCTGCACCGGTCGGCCATGGAAGAAGCGGTGGCATTTGCCCGCGACGGGCTGGCGCTTTTGGAGGGCGATGCGATCTGGACCGAGGCGCGCGAGTTGAAGCTGCAACTGGCGCTTGCCCCGGCGTTGACGGTGTTAAGCGGGTTTGGGGCCGCAGAGGTTGGGGCGACGTACCGGCGGGCTAGGAAGCTGAGCCAGACGGGCGGGTCGTTCAAATCGCAGGTTCGGGCCTTGGTGGGGTTGTGGATTCACACCTGGGTTGCGGGGCAGCTGGATGATGCGCTGGATCATGCGCGGGAGCTGTTGGTGATGGCCGCGCAGGTTGATGACGCGGCGCTGACCTTGCAGGCCAATTCGAGCATGGGCGAGGTCCTGATGCACAAGGGGCGTCTTGAGGAATCTCTGCAATATCTGGAGGCCGGGCTGGCAGCGATAGGGAACGCGGCCCCCTCGACCTATCCGGCGCAGAACTCGGCTGTGGCCTGTGCATCTTATGCGGCTTGGGTTGCGGCGATGCTGGGACGATCTGACAAGGCGCGGGGCTTTTGGAAACTGTCCGAAACCTTGGCCCTGGCAAATGAAAACGCCTATGCGGCTGCGATCCATTACGCGCTGTGTGCAGAGTATTTCTTTTTCGAGCGGGACGTGTCCGGCTGTCTGGAGTATGGCGAAAAGGCCGTTGAAATCAGCCGCAAACATGATTTCCCGTTCTGGTTGGGCACCGGGTTGGTGATGCAGGGCTGGGCGTTGGGCCAGAGGGGGCAGGTTGAGGCAGGAATTGCGGCGGCGGATGAGGGCATTGCGGTGTTCGAGGCCACGGACGCTGGGGTTCAACTGGCGAACTGGTACGGGGTCAGGGCCGAGATCCTGCTGGCGGCCGGGGCGATTGCCGCTGGAGTCGCCGCGGCCGAGATCGCGATTGCCCGGGCCGACGCGACGGGGGATGTGTATTTCTTGCCGCGCATTCACGCGACCCTGGCGCGATTGTACGCGCGGTCTGGCGACGCGGATCTGTCAGCCCGGCATTTGGCCAAGGCGGACCGGTTGGCCCGGAAAAGCGGACTGGTGACGCGTGCCATGTGTCAGGACGATCAGGTCTGACTGTTGAAACCATCTGATCTGAGTGTCTGCTGTCTGGAGGAAACGTTGTGTCGGAAAGTATTGGACACAATTGTCTAGACTGAAATTGACGACTCACCTAACGTCGCCCGGGAATGCTGTTTCGGGAGGCCGCAATGAACTCACACTATCGGGTTGTCGTCATCGGTGGGGGCGTGGTTGGTACGTCCGTTCTGTATCACCTGGCCAAGCTGGGCTGGACGGATGTGTGTCTACTGGAACGCTCGGTTCTGACGGCGGGATCAAGCTGGCATGCGGCGGGGGGATTTCACGCGTTGAACGCGGATCCCAACATGGCGGTGTTGCAGGCCTATACCATCGACTTGCTGAGCGAAATTCAGGCCGAAAGCGGGCAGGATATCGGGTTGCACATGACAGGTGGGCTGACGCTGGCGGGGACTCCGGATCGTTGGGAGTGGCTGCAATCGGCGTATCGGGTGTTTCAGTCCATTGGCATTGACGATTGTCGGCTGGTGACCCCGCAAGAGGCGGGGCGGTTGAACCCGCTGATGTCGACCGAGGGTATTTTGGGCGGCATGTGGGCGGATCGTGAGGGGTATCTGGACACCACAGGTACGGTACATGCCTATGCGGGGGCCGCGCGCAAACGCGGTGCGTCGTATTTCGAGCATACCAAGGTTGAAGCTTTGGAGCAGACGGCGGATGGCTGGAAGGTGATCACCGACAAAGGCACGATCACCTGTGAGCATGTGGTGAATGCCGGGGGGCTGTGGGCCAAGCAGTTGGGCCGCATGGCGGGGATCGAACTGCCGGTATCGCCGCTGAAGCATCATTACTTTGTCACCGAGTCCGTGCCCGCGTTGGAGCAGCTTGATTTCGAGGTGCCGATGACCGTCGATCTGGAAGGGTTCACCTATACCCGGCAGGATCAGAAGGGACTATTGGTCGGGATTTACGAGGTCGATCACGAACATTGGGCCATGGACGGCGCCCCGTGGGATTACGGGATGGAGCTGTTTCAGGAACAAACCGACCGGATCGAACAGGAGTTGGTTTGTGCCTATGAGCGGTATCCGACGCTGGAAAACGTCGGGGTCAAGACCTGGGTCAACGGGGCGTTCACGTTCTCGCCCGATGGCAACCCTCTGGTCGGGCCGGTGCCGGGCAAACGGGGCTATTGGTCGGCCTGCGCGGTGATGGCCGGGTTCCTGCAGGGCGGGGGCGTGGGGAAATCGTTGGCGGAATGGATGGTCCATGGTGAGCCCGAGGCGGATGTCTATTCGATGGATGTGGCGCGCTATGGGTCGTTTGCCGAAAACCGCGAATACATTCGACAGACGACGGGGCAGTTCTATTCGCGCCGGTTTGTGATGACCTATCCGAACGAACAGCTTCCGGCGGGGCGGCCATTGAAAATGGCGCCAGCGCATGACGCGATGACGGCGGCCGGGTGCCGGTGGGGGACAAGCTGGGATCTTGAGGTGCCGTTATATTTCGCGCCGTCCGAGGATTTTGTCGAAACGCCGACTCTCAAGCGGTCGAACGCCTTCCCGATTGTCGCCGAGGAATGCCGGGCGGTGCGGGACACCGTGGGCCTGCTCGATATCACCGGGTTCTCACGGTATGAGGTGTCGGGGCCGGGGGCCGAGGCATGGCTGAACCGGATCTTTGCCACCAAGCTGCCCAAACCGGGGCGGGCAAGGCTGGCTGTGGCGCTGGGCGAAACCGGGCGGTTGAAGGGCGATCTGACGCTGTTCAACTGGGGCGATGGCACCTGGTGGATCATGGGGTCGTATTATCTGCGGTCCTGGCACATGCGGTGGTTTGCCGACCATCTGGACGAGGGCGTGACGGTGCGCGATCTGGGCGAAGAGGTTGCCGGGTTTTCGCTGTCTGGTCCCAACAGCCGCAAGGTGATCGAAAAGCTGAGCGCGGATCCGGTGGGCGCGTTGCCGTTCATGGGCTGTGGACGGTTCGATATTGGCCTGATCCGGGCGCGCGTGGCGCGGATGTCGGTGACGGGCGAGTTGGGATTCGAGATCAACTGCCGGATGGGCGATCACGCGGCGCTGCGGCGGATGTTACTGGATGCGGGGGCTGAATTCGGTCTGCGCGAGGTTGGCTTTAACGCGCTGCTCAGCCTGCGGCTGGAAAAAAGTTATGGTATCTGGTCGGCGGAGTTCACGCAGCTTTATACACCGGGGATGACCGGCATGGATCGCTGGATCGACTGGGACAAGGGCGATTTTGTCGGATGGGCCGAGGCGTTGAAAGAACGCGATGGCAACGGACCGGCGCAAAAGATCGTGACGCTGGAAGTCGACAGTCTGGATGCGGATGCGAGCGGGTATGAGCCGGTCTGGAAAGGCGGCGAACGCGTCGGGTTTGTCACCTCGGGCGGGTACGGGCATAGCTTGGGTAAATCTTATGCGCTGGCCATGGTGAACACGGATCTGACGGCTGAGGGCACTGATCTGTCGGTGCATGTTGTGGGGATCGAACGGCCGGCCAGGGTTGTCGCGCCGTCGCCCTATGACCCGGACGGCAAAGCGATGCGACGATGAGGAGCGGGCGCAGCGGAGGGCGGCGCGGACGTATTGCCGACACCGAGCCCAAGCGTGTGGTGGATTACCGCAATCTGCGCAATCCGTTTCCGCAGATGCCCGTGTTTTCCGACGATCGGATCGCGGCGATTCACGAGGCTGCGCTGAGCGTGCTGGAGGATCTGGGCGTCAAGGTGCTGCTGCCCGAGGCGCGCAAGGTGTTTCGTCAGGGCGGGGCGATTGTCGATGATGCGACCGAGATGGTGCATATCGGGCGCGAGATGGTCGAAGCGGCGCTGGCGACCGCTCCGAAATCGATCCCCTGTCTGGCCGGGGCGCGGCATCGCGATATCGTGCTGGAGCCGGGATCGCTGGTGTTTCAACCCGGCGCAGGTGCGCCACATGCCACAGATCTTGAGCGTGGGCGCCGGCCCGGTTCAGCGCGCGACTACCGTGAGTTTGTGCAACTGACACAAGCGTTTGACGTGCTGCACATGGTGCCACCCGTGGTCGAGCCGCAGGATGTGCCCCCGAACCTGCGCCATTACTTTACCATGGACGCACAACTGACCCTGTCGGACAAGCTGCCGTTCGTATATTCGCGCGGGACGCCACAGGTGATCGAGAGCTTCGAAATGTTGCGTGATTTCCGTGGCTTGTCAGACGATGCTTTTGCGGCGAATTCGCATTGCTATACCATCATCAACACCAACAGCCCGCGCACGCTGGACATTCCGATGGCGCAGGGGCTGATCGATTTTGCCAAGGCCGGGCAAGTGTCGATTGTGACTCCGTTTACCCTGATGGGCGCGATGGCACCGATCACCGTGGCCGGGGCGATGACCCTGTCCCACGCCGAAGCTTTGGCTGCCATCACATTGACACAATTGGTAAATCCGGGTGCGCCCGTGTGTTATGGGACGTTCACGTCGAACGTGGATATGAAATCGGGCGCGCCCGCATTTGGCACGCCTGAACATTTCAAGGCGTCGCTGGCCGCCGGACAGCTTGCGCGCCTTATCGGGTTGCCGTGGCGCTGTGCATCGGGATCTGCGTCTAATATCAACGATGTACAGGCGGCAAATGAGACGCAGTTTGCGCTGTGGGGCTGTCTGATGGCGGGCGCAACGGTTGTCATTCACGCCGCCGGGTGGCTTGAGGGCGGGTTGACCGTGTCATACGAGAAGATGATCACCGACATGGAAGTGCTTCAAATGGTTGCGGAAATGTGCGCTGCAACCTCGGCCGAGGATGCCGAGATCGGGTTGGATGCGCTGGCCGAGGTTATGCCGGGCGGACATTTCTTTGGCGCAGGCCATACGATGGAGCGGTATCAGACCGAATTCTATGAACCACTGGTCGCGGATTGGTCGAACTTTGGCAGTTGGACCGAAAAAGGCGGTCTGACAGCGAGTGCGCGTGCGACGCAGATCTGGAAGGACATTCTGGCGGCGGATGCACGGCCCGATATTGACGGGGCGCGGCTGGAGGCGTTGAACAGCTATATCGAAAAGGGCACCGCACGGGGCGGTGCCGCACCGGAGAGCTGACATGGCCAAACGCACGCGCCCGGTGTTGCACCGGGATGATCCGGACAAGGAACCTTTGGTCGGCCATGTCAAAGTCACGCGGGATGACTGGCTGAACGTCGCTCGCGATATTCTGGTCAGCGATGGCGTTGCCGAGGTCAAGGTTTTGGCCATCGGCGACCGGCTGGGCGTGTCGCGGTCAAGTTTTTATTGGTATTTCAAGAGCCGCAAGCATTTGCTTGAGGTGCTTCTGGACGACTGGGAAGATCGCAATACAGCGACGATAGAACGGTTGTGTGTGAAACCAACGGAGACGATTACCGGCGGCGTGCTGAACTTCTTTCTGTGTTTTCTGGACACAAGCCTGTTTGATCGCGGTCTGGATTTTGCCGTGCGGGAATGGTCGCGGCGGGATGGGTCGGTGCGTCAGCGGATCGATACGGCTGATCGCAAGCGGTTAGAGGCCGTCACGGCCATGTTTGTACGCCACGGGTATGATGAGGCTGACGCCGATGTGCGGGCGCGGATCCTGTATTACATGCAACTGGGGTATCACGCGCTGGATGTGCGCGAGCCGATGGACGTGCGATTTGCGCGGCTGGACGGGTATATCAAGGGATTTACGGGGCAGGAGGCGGACCCGGCTGAAACCGAAGCGTTCCGGCAGCACCTGCCGATTGGCGTGCGGTGATCTGGTGCCGTTTGGCCGGGAAGGCGGATCTTTTTGAACAGACGCCCTGCCGCGCGGGGTACGCGCCTTGCAAACCCCCCAAGCAGCGCTTAGGTTCCGGCCAAATTTCAGCGGGGATCGCCCGCCGACAGACACGAAAAGGACACTTCCATGGATAGTGGTGCAATCGCCCAGTTTCTTCCTCTTATCCTGATCTTCGCGATCATGTATTTCCTGCTGATCCGCCCGCAGCAGAAGAAAGTGAAAGAGCATCAGGCGATGGTCGAAGCGCTGCGTCGCGGTGATCAGGTCGTGACCCAGGGTGGTCTGATCGGCAAGGTGACCAAGGTTAAGGAAGACGGCGAAATCGAAGTCGAGATTGCCGAGGGCGTTAAGGTGCGTGTGGTCAAGGCGACCATCACTCAGGTCATGAACAAGACCGAGCCGGCAAATCAATAAAGCTCTGTAACTTACTCAAAAGGCAGGGCAATGCTGCAAATTGATTCCTGGAAACGGGTCCTGATCTGGCTCGTCTGCGTGGCCGGTTTGATACTGGCCCTGCCGAATGCGTTCTATACGCGCGTCGAGCAAAGCAACGACGCGATCGCCGCCATCGAGATCGGCGCGGACACGCCTGAAAATCAGGCGCTGGCCGCGCAATGGCCCAGCTGGATGCCATCATCCCTGGTGAACCTTGGCCTTGATCTGCGCGGCGGGGCACATCTGCTGGCCGAAGTTCAGGTCGAAGATGTCTATGCCAACCGGATGGAGGCCATGTGGCCCGAGATTCGCGACACACTGCGTCCGGAACGCGCCACCATCGGGACGATCCGCCTGCAACCATCCGAACCGGATGAGATTCGCGTGCGTATTAGCCAGCCCGAAGGCATGGCGCGGGCTTTGGAAGTCGTGCGGGGACTGGCCCGACCGGTCACCAGCCTGACCGCAGCCGGTCAGAACGACATCATCGTTGCTGCGGATGGCAGTGACATCGTGGTGACCTTGTCCGAGGCCGAAAAGCTGGCATCGGATGAGCGCACGGTGCGCCAGTCGCTGGAAATCGTACGCCGCCGGATTGATGAGGTGGGCACCCGCGAACCGACGATCCAGAAACAGGGCATCGACCGCATCCTGATTCAGGTGCCGGGCATCGGCAGCGCGGCCGAATTGAAAAGCATCATCGGCACCACGGCCCAGCTGACGTTCAACCCTGTGGTGAACCGGACGAGCGATCAGAACGCCTCGGCCGGGATTGGCAACAAGCTGGTCCCGTCGATTGACGAGCCCGGACAGTATTACATCATCGAAGCCGCGCCGGTCGTGACCGGTGAGGAACTTGTCGATGCGCAGCCCGCGTTTGATCAAAACGGGCGGCCTGCGGTCAATTTCCGGTTCAACACATCCGGCGCGCGCAAGTTCGGGGACTATACGCGTGACAACGTGGGCAGCCCGTTTGCCATCGTGCTGGATGACGAGGTGATCAGCGCCCCGGTGATCCAGTCACATATTCCGGGCGGGTCGGGTATCATCACGGGCCGCTTCAGTGTCGAGGAAAGCACTCAACTGGCGGTTCTGCTGCGCGCAGGCGCTTTGCCTGCCGGCCTGACCTTCCTTGAGGAACGCACAATCGGCCCGGAACTGGGGCAGGACAGCATCGACGCGGGTAAGGTCGCGACCATGGTCGCCTTCGCGGCGGTGCTGGTCTTCATGGCGCTGAGCTATGGATTGTTCGGCATCTTTGCCAACATTGCGCTGATCCTGAACGTCGCGCTGATCTTTGGCCTGCTCAGCATGATCGGCGGCACGCTGACCCTGCCGGGTATTGCCGGGATCGTACTGACGGTGGGTATGGCGGTGGACGCCAACGTGCTGGTGTTTGAACGTATCCGCGAAGAGCTGAAGACCGCACGCGGACCCAGTCGCGCCATTGAGCTGGGCTATGAAAAGGCGCTGAGCGCCATTCTGGACGCGAACATCACCACCTTCATCACTGCCGTGATCCTGTTCGCCATGGGCTCGGGGCCGGTGCGGGGCTTTGCGATCACGCTGGGTCTGGGCATCATGACCTCTGTCTTTACTGCGATCTTCGTCACGCGCCTGATGATCGTCATGTGGTTCGAACGGCGCCGTCCGAAAACGATCGAGGTATGAGATGCGGCTGAGACTAGTTCCCCAGGAAACCTCGTTCGATTTCTTCAAACGCTGGAAGCTGTGGCTGGGCCTTTCGGCCCTGCTGATGGTCGTCGGATTTGCATCGTTCATGGTGCAGGGCCTGAACTATGGCATCGACTTTCGCGGCGGCACGACGATCCGGACGCAAAGCGCCGAAATGGTCGATGTTGGCGTGTATCGCGATGCGATTGCGCCGCTTGAGCTGGGCGATATCACCATCACCGAAGTGTTCGACCCGACCTTTGCCGAAGATGAAAACGTCGCGATGATCCGCATTCAGGCGCAGGAAGGCGATGAGGCCGTCACCTCCGAGATGACGCTGGCCGTTGAACAGGCCTTGCAAGGCGCTGTGCCGGATATCGAATTCGTGTCTGTCGAATCCGTGGGCCCCAAGGTCTCGGGCGAGTTGATCCAGACAGCTGTAATCGCGGTTGCTTTGGCCATCGGCGCCGTCCTGATCTATATCTGGTTGCGGTTTGAATGGCAGTTCGCATTGGCCGCAGTTGTCGCGCTGGTCCACGACGTAATCCTGACGATTGGCATCTTTTCAGAGCTTCAGATCAAGTTCGATCTGGCCATTATTGCGGCGTTGCTGACCATTGTCGGCTATTCGCTGAACGATACGGTGGTGGTCTTTGACCGGGTCCGTGAAAACCTGCGCAAGTACAAGAAACGCCCGCTGATCGAGGTGATGAACCTCAGCATCAACGAAACCCTCAGCCGGACGGTGATGACCTCGGTCACCACCTTGCTGGCGTTGATTTCGCTGTTCGTGCTGGGCGGCGATGTGATCCGGGGGTTTGTGTTCGCGATGATCTGGGGCGTGATCGTGGGGACTTATTCGTCGGTCTTCGTGGCGTCGTCGATCCTGCTGTATCTGGGCGTCACGCGGGACTGGACCAAACCCGACAAGACCGCCGGGAACCAGTTTGCCAACGTGGATGCCTGATCCCGGGTCTGCCCCGTTTGATACGGTCTGACGGGGATGGATCCGTTCACGACAGACTTCGCCATTCTGAGCGGCGCCGCCTTTCTGGCCGGCGCCGTTCGCGGTTTTGTGGGGTTCGGGGCTGCGATGGTCTACCTGCCATTGGCCGCCCGCGTGCTGGATCCGGTGGATGCCATCGCGTCGATGATCGTGATGGAGCTGATCGGGCCGCTGCCGATGATGCCAAAGGTGATCCCGCATGTGCACAGGGGCGATCTGGCCCGGCTGGTGCTGGGCACGGCGCTGGCTTTGCCGCTTGGTTTGGCTGCACTGTTGGTGCTGGACCCGGGCCTGTTCCGGATCATCGTTGCTGCGGTGTCGCTGACCATGCTGACCGGTCTGGCGATGGGCTGGCGTTACAGCGGTCAGTTGCGCCCACCGATGGTGTTCGGTACCGGCGCGGCTGCGGGGTTTCTGGGCGGGGTTGCGGGGATACCCGGACCTCCGGTGATCTTCATCTACATGGCCAGCCCGCATCCCGCACAGGTGATCCGCGCCAACATGACGTCTTTCCTGTTCGCCTATGACTGGATGATGCTGGGACTGCTGGCGCTCAGTTCGCAGCTCAGATGGGACACCGTGGTGATTGGGGCAATGCTGATCGTGCCCTATATGACTGGCAACCTGACCGGCACCGCGTTATTTGATCCGGAACGAGAACGGATCTTCCGCTGGATCGCCTATGCGCTGATCGCGGCATCGGGCATCGCCGGATTGCCGGTCTGGGGCGGCTGAAGAAAGGAACGGACATGCGTCTGAACGAAGTGACATATACGGATGCGGTGCCGATAGATGGCTACGGTCCCGGCTTCTTTCGTATCGCAGGCACGGTGCATCAGGGTGCCTTGCTGGTCACGTCGACGTCGGTCATGCTCTGGCCGGGCTATGACGACGCCGCGCTGCTGCTCGACCTGGCAGGCAAAATCGATGTGCTGTTCATCGGCACCGGGGCCGAGATCGCTCATATCCCTGCCACGCTCAGAACCCAGCTTGAGGCCGCGGGCCTGGGTGTCGAGGTGATGAACTCGCCCGCCGCCTGCCGCACCTACAACGTCCTGCTCTCTGAAGGTCGCCGGATCGGCGCGGCCCTGATCCCCGTGTGACCTGACCCTGCTTCCTCTTGCTCCAAATATCCCGGGGAGCGCGAGGGGCTGGCCCCTCGCTCCGCCACGGGCCACCCGCACCACGCATGCGGCAAATCTCGCCTTTTGCGCGGGTCGCCAATGGGATAAGCGAAACCCATGACCCTGACCGTCACCAATCTTACCATCTCACGCGGCGGCGTGCCTGTCTTGCAGAACCTGTCGTTCTCGGTTGCGCCGGGGCAGGCGCTGATCCTGCGTGGGCCGAACGGGATCGGCAAGACCACGCTGTTGCGCACGTTAGCGGGGCTGCAACCTGAACTGTCCGGCGATATCGATGGGGCGGAAGATCAGATTGCCTATGCGGCGCATTCCGACGGGATCAAGCCGACGCTGACAGTCACCGAAAACCTGCAATTCTGGGCCAGCGTCTTTGGTACCGACACCATCCAGCCGGCGCTGGACACGTATGAGTTGACCGATCTGGCCGACCGTCACGCCGGCAATCTGAGTGCCGGGCAGAAGCGGCGTCTGGGCCTGTCGCGGCTTCTGGTCACCGGGCGCCCGATCTGGGTTCTGGACGAACCCACCGTGTCACTGGACGTGAATGCCGTGGCGATGTTCGCCGCGGCCATTCGTGCCCATTTGGGGCAGGGCGGCAGTGCGATCATCGCGACGCATATCGATCTGGGGTTGGATGGGACCGTGCTGGACGTTGGCCCGTTCAAGGCCACGGCCTCGGCGGTCGACAGCTTTGACGAGGATTTCCTGTGATCGCGCTGTTGATGAGAGACCTGCGACTGGCGTTTCGGGCCGGTGGTGGCTTTGGCCTTGGGTTGGCGTTTTTCCTGATCGTGACCGTGATGGTGCCATTCAGCGTGGGTCCGGAATCTTCGCTGCTTTCAATCATTGCACCCGGTGTGTTGTGGCTGGGTGCCTTGCTGGCCTGTCTGCTGTCGCTGGACCGCCTGCTGGCGCTGGATTGGGAGGACGGGTCGCTTGACCTTCTGGCGACCGCGCCATTGCCGCTGGAATCGTTGGTCACCATCAAGGCGCTGGCGCATTGGATCACCACGGGGTTGCCGCTGGTGCTGGCGGCCCCTGTGCTGGGGGTTCTGCTGAACCTGCCGATCCCGGGGTTTTTCTGGCTGGTCGTTTCACTTGCGGTTGGCACGCCTGCGTTAAGCGTGATTGGTACCTTTGGGGCCGCGCTGACTGTGGGTCTGAAACGCGGCGGGCTGTTGCTGTCGCTTCTGGTGCTGCCGCTGTATGTGCCGACACTGATCTTTGGGGCCGAGGTTGCGCGCCGGGGCGCTGTCGGGATGGAAACGATGACTCCGCTGCTAATGCTGGGCGGGATCACGGCGGCGGTGATCGCGTTGCTGCCGTTTGCCAGCGCGGCCGTGTTGCGGGTCAACCTGCGATAGGGGCCTGCGCAAGGATTTGATCGCGCGGGGCTGGAAATCCGAGTGCATTTAAGGCAGATCAATGCCAGCCGCCCCCGGGCCTGCCATCTGGGAGCGTAACGACAGACGTTGGGGACCGCGCAACAGATGAATATGAATGCCTTTTGGGAATACGCCAATCCGGTTAAGTTCCTGCGCACGACGGAACGTGTGCTGCCGTTTTTCTGGATCTCGGCACTGGCCTGTCTGGCTGTGGGCCTGATCTGGGGCTTCTTCTTTACACCCGACGATTATCGTCAGGGATCGACCGTCAAGATCATCTATATCCATGTGCCAGCGGCGCTGATGGCGATCAACACATGGTTCATGATGCTGGTGACATCGCTGATCTGGCTGATCCGGCGCCACCATGTCAGCGCTTTGGCCGCACGGGCCGCCGCTCCGGTTGGCATCGTGTTCACGCTGATCGCGCTGGTCACCGGGGCGATCTGGGGGCAACCGATGTGGGGCACATGGTGGGCGTGGGATCCGCGCCTGACCTCGTTCCTGATCCTGTTTCTGTTCTACCTTGGCTATGTGGCGCTGTGGGAAGCGATTGATAACCCGGATACGGCGGCGGATCTGACCTCGGTTCTATGTCTGGTCGGGTCAGTCTTTGCGCTGCTCAGCCGTTATGCGGTGAATTTCTGGAATCAGGGGCTGCATCAGGGGGCGTCGCTTAGTCTGGACAAGGAAGAGAACGTCGCTGATGTGTTTTACCAGCCGCTTCTGGTCTGTATCGCTGGGTTTGTGTTGCTGTTCTTCGCACTGGTGTTTTACCGGACCGGTACCGAAATTCGCGCCCGACGGATCAAGGCGCTGTTGGCGCGTGAAAGGGTGGGGGCATGATGCCGGATCTTGGGAAATACGCTGATACGGTGCTGTCAGCTTATGTGGCGTCCATCGTACTGGTCGTGGTTCTGGTGGTTTTGACCTTGCGGCGCGGTCGCAAGGTGCGGGCAGAGATGAAACAAGTTGAACAGCGGATGTCCAAGAATGGCTAAGATCTCACCCCTCATGGTCATCCCGCCGCTGGTGTTCGGGGCTTTCGTCATGCTGGCGGCTGTTGGCATGTTTCGTGACGACCCTGAATCATTGCCATCGGCGCGCGAAGGTCAGCCCGCCCCGCCGGTGGTGTTGACCGAGTTCCCGGGCAAAGCCGGTTTTTCGGATGAAACCCTGCGCGATGGCAATGTGAAACTTGTCAACTACTGGGCCAGCTGGTGCGCGCCCTGCCGGGTTGAGCACCCAAACCTTGAGGCCTTGGCCAAGGGCGGCATCCCCATCTATGGCATCAATTACAAGGACGATCTGAACAAGGCCAATGCCTTTCTGAACGAGCTGGGCGATCCTTATGTCGCGCAGGGGCGCGATGAAAAGGGCCGTATGGCGCTGGACTGGGGCGTGTATGGCGTGCCCGAGACCTATGTGATCGATGGCGAGGGCACCATCCTGATGCGGTTTGCCGGGCCGATCACGCAGCGCGTGATCGCGGATCGGCTGATGCCCGCCATCGAGGAAGCACGCAAGTAACGCCCGGCGTTGCGACGGGCGCTTAGCTGGTCAGAAGATCATCAGATCGTTTGACAGCAGGGTCTTGTCGGACAGGTTGTCGATGGTCAGGGTATTGCCGTTTCCGAAGTCGAACACGGTATCGCCGTCGATGACGGTGGCATAATCCAGCACATCGCTGATGCTGAGCGCTGCACCGCCCCACAGGGCGCTGTCCAGATGGATCGTGTCGACGTTATCTTCGAAATCGACAATGCGGTCAGCGCCGTCGGCGAAAACGAAGTCATCCAGACCAAGGCCGCCGTTCAGGATATCGTTGCCCGCTTCGCCATCCAGCCAGTCGTTGCCGTCATTGCCCTTGACCAGATCGTTGTCATCGCCGCCGCGCAGGGTGTCGCGCCCGGTGCCGCCGTTCAGAATGTCGTCACCGATGCCCCCCGACAAGTCGTCGTTGCCTGAGCCGCCACTGAGTGAGTCATCGCCTGCGTCACCGCTGAGCGTGTCACCGCCCCGGTTGCCGTTCAGGGTGTCGTTGCCGTTGCCACCGTTCAGCGTGTCGTGTCCGGCCCAGCCGAACATGATGTCGTCACCGCCATCGCCGGACATCACATCCGATCCGAAGCCGCCGCTCATGTTGTCGTTGCCTGTGCCGCCCGACATGGTGTCGTTGCCACCGCCGCCTTCCAGTATGTCATGGCCGCTGTTGCCGTTGATTTCGTCCGATCCGGCCCCGCCGTTGATCGTGTCGTCATCGGCCCCGCCGCTGATCGTGTCGAGACCCGCGCCACCCGTAATCGTATCCGCGCCAATGCCGCCATTGATCGTGTCGTTGCCATGATCTCCGGCGATGGTGTCATTGCCGTCATTGCCGTTGATCGTGTCGGCCCCGCCAAGTGCCGTGATGATGTCATCGCCGTCGGTACCGTTCAGAACTTCGGCGGCCCGGGTGCCGTCGATCACCGAGGGCTGGCCGGGCAGGGGCGTGTCATCGCCGGGCAGGATCAGTTCCTGCACCTCATAGGTCAGCAGCAGGGCGGTGTTGTTGTCAGTGCGCACAAGGTTCTTGGCGCTTGGCAGGTAGGCCCCTGTCGACATCGTGTCCAGCACGACCCCGTCATTGTTGTATTCCACCAGCCGGCCTTCGTGGCGGAACGTGGGGCTGAATTCGAACGCGGTGAAGCCGACGATAAAGCCGCTTTCGGTGGCGATCAGCAACGGGGTGTCCTGATTGCCGTCGGTGTTGGAGTTGACCAGCGTGGCATCAACCGACACCGAGCCGTCAGGATTGTAGATCCTGAACCATGTGGATGTGCCATCGGTGTCCGACCCGGTTGCAATGGCTTCGACCCAGACGATGACATAGCGGCCATCCGACAGGGTTTCGATCTGAACACCTGCCGGGACGCCAAAGCCCGACGACACGCCCTGACTGACCGTGATGGGGCCGCCAATCGCGTTGCCGGTCATGTCAAAGACCTGCGCAAAGGTTTCGCGCGCGGCCCCGGCATCGGTGTCAAGCCATGTGACCACGAGATTGTCGCCGACAACGGCCAGATCGTACATGCCGTAGATCCCGAAAACGTTGGCCCCCAGCACCGATGCGCTTTCGCCAATCACATTGCCATCTGCGTCCGCGATGACCAGCACCGCCGAGGTGAACGTGGCATGGGCCTGAATAAGCGCAATGTTCCCGTTGGGCAGATCAAAGCCCTTTTCCATCATGGATTGATCGTTGCGCGAAAAAGCCCCGGTGGTGATCTGGCTGGCGGGGGCGATCTCTTCCCCGGTTTGGGCGTCCAGTGTCACGACCCAGTTGGTGATCAGCGTTGGGAGCGGGTCGGCGTCGCGGATCTGATAATAGACATTCATCGTGCCGTCGCCGTTGTCGTGCACGTGATAGGTGTCGAGCTTGCCCAACCCAAGTCCACTGTCATCCGCGTATTTGCGGGCTGTAAAGACCTCACCATCGTCGTTGAACGCGCCGATATAGGCGCCGCCTGCCAAAACTGCGGCGTCACCGACGCGGTAGACATAGGTGTTTGGGTTGCCGCCGTTCAGAATGTCTGCCGGATCAAGGTCGATGTTGGGGAGGTCAAAAGCCAGGGTCAAATTCTGTTCCTTCAAAGTGATGTTTGCCGAAAAAATGGCCAGTCAATCCGCAATAATCGCCTTCAAATGCGGCCCCCGAAACAAAGGGGTCTGAAAGCTTGCAAAAAATCTAAGTGTTGGGCTTGTCGTTTGTCAAACGGTGATCTTGTGGGCAACTTGCGATGGGGCGCACAAGAAATAGGCTGAATACTGTGTGGGGTCGGGTCTTGGGTACGTGTGGCGCGTAGAAATGTCGGCCTATCCGCTGGCGGTCAGTTCGTTGCAAGCCTGCTTTGCCTGCGACACCGAAAGCGATTGTCCAACGGTGTCTACGTTCGGGGTGTAGCTGTTGCCAGGTGTTGTTCCGGGGGGCGGGCTCAAGGCGAATTTGACGGACTTCTTGCCGGGTTTGCCGACGCCGGGCGACAGTGTTTGCCAGACAAAAACACGCTGTGTCGTCGTCGCGTCAAGCTGGCCCATGGCATAGGTTGCGGCACCACACCAATAGATCGAATTGTCAGTGTATTCGGCGAAGACTTCGAACAGCCCGTCTTTGATCGGCAGCGCGCTTGATCGGGATTCGTGCCCCGCCGATACAGGCAGCGCTGTGAATGCCAATGCGGAAAGGCCAGCAAGTGATTGTTTGAAAGCCATAATGTTCCCTTTCGAATGTCCGGCGCGGGGCAAGATCGGCCCCCGGTTCACGCTTTGCAGTTCTCGATCTGTTACAGGTTCGATACGCAGGATATCGCGAACCGGATCATTGTTTGCACGATGCTGCATTTACCTCCGGCTGGATCGTACCAGCGGATGCCATTGGGCCGTGACAGAAAAAGCCCGGGACTCTGGCCCCGGGCTTTTGCATGTTGGCTGGGTCGATTTGCGCTGTCTTGTGCGATCTGAGGATCGATCACATAAGACATTCGGCGGTCAGGCGACCCTGTTGAGGCTCAGCTTGCTGCGCAGATGGGACGGCACCTGCCGCGCGCTCATCGCGCGGGGGTAGGGCAGTTCGGTCATCTCGGGCGTGTCGCCATAGAGCGCTTCGTATTCGGCGAAGTTGTCGAACACCCGGCGCGAGACGTTGTCGATGAAGGTTTCGGCAGGCGCACCGTTGGCGAGGATGATTTCGTGGGCCTCGGTCTCGATATGGTAGACGGTGAATGTGTCGCCCATCTCGTCCAGCGGCACGCGGGTGATCGTGGTGCCGTTGACCAGCGCAGACGCGTTACACAGGACGCCATCGATCAGCATCGCGTGGTCGGCGGTGACGGTCAGATCGGAATGCGGCAGGCCATCACCTAGGGATCCGGCCTTGAACCGCACCGGCATCAGGCGTTCGGCGGGGGCGAAGTGGGTCATCACCGTCTGGCGCCCGATCCATTTGACGGGGACGGTTTGACCCTCTGCGGTGCAGATCAGGTCGCCGATTGATAGATCCTGCACCGCAACCTCACCGGAACGGGTCGTGATCGCCGTATCGGAAAGAAAGCAAAACTGAAAACTGTTGATCTGCCCGGTATAGGGGTTGCTGGTGCCCGTGGACGGAAAATCGGTGCTGGGTATGAACTGCCCCGGCTGGCCGGCGGCCGGGCTGGGGATGAAAAGCTCGCTACCGGCGCTTTTGAAAACCGGATAGTTGTTGCCGCCTATGTTGACGGCGTACCCGGTGTAAGTCGCTGTAGTATCGAAATTGTCGCCTGCGGTCGAAACCTCCAGGTTTCCATCGCCATCTTCGGTAAAAGTACTGGAATAACTATCATCTGGGTTAGCGCTTGTCCAAACGATGACTGACCCGGGATCCCCAAAGTTGGCTGGCCCGCCGGAACCATCCTGTACGGAATAGTCGAACGAGAACAATATTGTGAAACCCAAAGTTGAAACTGTTGGCATATGTTAGTCTCCCACTTCGGACTGCCTTAAGGCTGGTCTGATCCAGCCCCGCCGTTACCAATTAATTGCCGGTCACAGACCGGGTAATCTTTTGCAAAATTGCGTCCCTGACGGTCAGGCACACCGGCAGAGGTGCCAATTGCCAAGGCAAAAAGCGCTGATTTCAGATCTGCCGGATGGATAACCCCCTCAAACCGCTCGTCTTCCGCCCCCAAGGATTACCAATTGATGTTGGTCTGACTGCGATTCTAAATCTAGGAATATTAGTTTTCAACAATTATCTTGAATTTGTTAACTGTGGTTTCAGAACAAAATCGCAGCGCGGGCGAGGCTGGCCCACGCTGCGATCTGATCGGAAATCCGCGCCCTGATTTTCAGATGGCGAATTCACACTCCCTTGGTGGGATTTTGCAGCACGTCACCGGCTTGCTTCATTTGTGCCCGGGGCTCCAAACTATACTTGAGTTGCGGGGCGTGTGCGGGATCAGGCCGCACAATCGGCGTTCAAAACGCTTCGCACTTGCTGTGGCACCTGCCGTGCGCTCATCGCGCGGGGGTAGGGCAGTTCGGTCATTTCGGGGGTGTCGCCATAGAGCGCTTCGTATTCGGCGAAGTTGTCGAACACCCGGCGCGAGACGTTGTCGATGAAGGTTTCGGTGGGCGCACCGTTGGCGAGGATGATTTCGTGGGCCTCGGTCTCGATATGGTAGACGGTGAATGTGTCGCCCATCTCGTCCAGCGGGACGCGGGTGATCGTGGTGCCGTTGACCAGCGCAGACGCGTTGCACAGGACGCCATCGATCAGCATAGCGTGGTCGGCGGTGACGGTGAGGTCGGCGTGGGGCAGGCCCGCGCCCAGAGACCCGGCGGCAAAGCGCACGGGCATCAGGCGTTCGGCAGGGGCGAAGCGGGTCGCGACTGTCTGGCGGCCAACCCATTTCACCGTCACCTGGGTGCCGTCCTGGGTGAGGATCGGATCGCCTGATGCCAGTGTTTCGACCGCCGCTGTCCCACGGGGCGTTGCAATAAGCGTGCCCTTGGCGAAGCACAGGGCGAATGAGGTCGGAACGTCGTCGGGAAAATCAGGCGAGGTCAGATCAGAACTTTGATCGCCACTGCCGTCCTGCGTCGACCAGTTTGCGGAATTGCCGATGGCAGTCAGGGCTGTGGAGGCGTCTGGAAAACTGGTGGTGCCCGTGTAAATCATCACGTCTTCATCTAAGTCAATCGACACCAAACCGTTGCTTGCGGTCATGCCGGTGGGAATCTCTCCGGCACCCCCGTCTGTTTCGTTCTGTATCATGGACAGGAACTGGGTCGGGGTCGCGGCGTCGGTCCCCTGATAGGCGTAGATCGCCTCGTCCGCTGCCGCGATCGAAAACGACCCGGATTCGACCAATGTACCTGTATCGGCCACGCCGGATGCCGTGACTGTTTGTGTGACTGCCAGATCGTCAAATGTGATGACGGTGCCGGCCGAGATCGCATCGCCCGTGGTCCAGGTCAGGGTGCCTTCGCCGGTGTTAAAGCTGCTGGTGCCGTTGCTGTATTCCTTGTCGGTGAAGTAGATGACTTCACCGGCCGCGATGTCTTCGGTGGCGAGCAGGGAAAACCCGTCGTTGCCATCCGCATTGAAGCCAACAAAAACCAAGCCGCCTGCGCCAATTGCCATAAGTCCGTCTCCGAAAAACACACATGAGCAACCAGTGATTGCCTTGCAGCACCCTATAGATAAGGAGGCAGCCCGTCAGCGAAAAAGTTAACGAATTGTTAATTCTGATGTGATCGGCAAGCGCTGGCCTGGGCCCGGTCGGATGACCGGGACCGCGTAAACGTCACAAACCGATTGCGTGTTTGCCGAGATCTGCCCCGTTGGAGCTTAGGCCGCCTGTATCATGCGACGAAGACGACCGGGCACCTGCCGTGCGCTCATCGCGCGGGGGTAGGGCAGTTCGGTCATCTCGGGCGTGTCGCCATAGAGTGCGTCGTATTCGGCGAAGTTGTCGAACACCCGGCGCGAGACGTTGTCGATGAAGGTTTCGGTGGGCGCACCATTGGCGAGAATGATTTCGTGGGCCTCGGTCTCGATATGGTAGACGGTGAATGTGTCGCCCATCTCGGTCAGCGGGACGCGGGTGATCGTGGTGCCGTTGACCAGCGCAGACGCGTTGCACAGGACGCCATCGATCAGCATTGCGTGGTCGGCGGTGACGGTGAGGTCGGCGTGGGGCAGGCCCGCGCCCAGAGACCCGGCGGCAAAGCGCACGGGCATCAGGCGTTCGGCAGGGGCGAAGCGGGTCGCGACTGTCTGGCGGCCGACCCATTTCACCAGGCGGCTGTCACCGGCGGCTGTCAGGATCAGGTCTCCGATCTGCAACTTTTCAACAGCGACCGGGCCGTGCGGCGCCGCAATCGGCGTTCCTTTGGCAAAGCAGGTGATCACGATGTTGACGGTGTCGGTGTCAATGTCCCCATTCGAGTCGGTCCCGCTGACCGTGAAGTCCAGGGTCTGGTTTCCGCCATTTGCTGCAAGGTCTGCTGCTGTGAAAGAGAAGCTCATCGCGCCGGATGCGGGATCAAGCGAGAAGGTCCCCCAAGTCGGGGCTCCAGAGGCAGAATAGCTTCCGTCGGAGCCAAATTCTCCATCCCAGCTTGGGCCGAATGACAAGTCGTCCCAGTTGCCGGTGAGGGTAACGGTTTCACCCGCAGATACGTCGACGTTATAGGTGAAAGATCCTCCGGCATCCGCATTCAAAGTGTCGTTACTTGAGGTCGAGTCCGCGCCGGTCACGTTGTAGAGTGTAATTCCGCTGCCCATAGATCTTACTTTCCTTCGAGTGGTCTTGTTTCAACAACGCCCCAGCGGGCGTTTTTTCTTTTCAGCACAACGATCCGCCGGCTTGCGGCGGTGGTGCCTTCGCGGATCCAGCACAGATCCTTGATATGACTTGGGATGTTTTTCAGAAACCAGCGCGCGGCCTTTGATCCGGCCGGATTGTGAAAGGTCGATACCATGTCGATGACCCACATCCGCTGGCCCGAGCGCCAATCGGAGGGTTCAATGGCTTGCCCGGCAAGGAACTTTTGTTCTGCCTCGTCCGAGAAAAACGCCCATGTGATCGCGCAGCGCGGCGTATCCTTTTCCCGAAAGATGACCACCTGGTCCAGGTCGACGGGGGGTTGAATGATGCGGCGCATCCTGTTCAGCGGGACGGTGTCGTGCCGCCCAGAGCGAAAGAAAAGATAGGTCAGCTCGCCCATCTGTCGCAGGCGTTCTGGGCCGGGGTTTTCACCGTCAATCAGCTTGCTCTCAGACACTGGCCTGCCCGCTTTCACTTGTTATTCGCATGTCTGCTTAAGCGCGTGCAGATGCTGTTTCTCGCATATTTGCGTGTAATCCTTTGCATGGCAAGCACTTGTTTCAACGTGCAAAGAAGTGTGGCACCAAAAACAATGTTCTCGGTCTGTGGGCGGTTCTGAGGACATCGACGGTTATGTGGGACGGGTGTTTCGCTGGCGGAGATCCGGGTCCGCGCGCCTGTCGGCGGGGGGGCGACAAAAAAAGGCCCCGGTCGATCAACCGGGGCCGTTTTGTTCGTCTGTGCGGGTCTTGGATCAGGCCGCTTTTTGCGACGCCAGTTTTGCCCGCAGTCGTGCTGGTACCTGACGCGCGCTCATGGCGCGGGGGTAGGGCAGTTCAGTCATTTCGGGCGTGTCGCCATAGAGTGCGTCGTATTCGGCGTAATTGTCGAAGACCCGGCGGGAAACGTTGTCGATAAAGGTCTCGGCCGCCGCACCATTGGCGAGGACGATGTCGTGGGCCTGGGTCTCGATGTGGTAGACGGTATAACGGTCGCCCATTTCAGACAGGGGCACCCGTGTGATCGTGGCGTCGTTGACCAATGCGCTGGCGTTGCACAACACGCCGTCGATCAGCATCGCGTGGTCTGCGGTGACTGTGAGATCGGAATGTGGCAGGCCATTGCCCAGCGACCCGGCGGCAAAGCGCACGGGCATCAGGCGTTCAGCGGCGCCGAAACGTGTGGACACCGTTTGACGACCGATCCATTTCACAGGAACAACGTCGCCGTCCATATTCAGAACAGGGTCGCCGATTTTCAGATCTTCGACCAATGCGACCCCATCAGGGGTGGCGATTTCCGTACCGGGCAGGAAGCACGTCGGAGCCGAGGCTGGGTCGACCGGCCCCAAGTCCCCGTCCTGGTAAGTGGCAGGGAAGGACGCGGATGGGATATCAGTCGTCAACAACTTGACGACGGTGCCATCGGTAAACTGAAGGTATTCAACGCCGCCATCGGTAACGGTGCCTTGAAAGAGGAATGTCGAATTGGGTCCGACATTGGTCAGACTGTCGCCCGTGTCCCAGGTTCCGTCTGTGTTGTTGTTTGAGTTGAAGTCGGCACCGTCAGCATTTGAAAGCTGCGCCCCGCCGGGGCTGTAAGTCACAATGTTGGCTGTGTAAATTGCCATGTCGTTCGTCTCCAAAAAAACCTGTAGAAGATATTAATGAAACGTTAACGATTGTCGTGTTTGGGTCAATGATTTTGTCGTCCAAAAAGAAACGGTGCCAGGCTTGTGTCAGTCTGGCACCGTCACCTTCGGTTTAGGGCTGCAAAAACGGGCATACGGTGCCGGTCGTGGCCTTGGATCAGGCGGCTTTTTGCGCAGCCAGCTTTGCCCGCAGTCGCGCTGGCACCTGACGTGCGCTCATGGCGCGCGGGTAGGGCAGTTCGGCCATCTCGGGCGTGTCGCCATAGAGCGCGTCGTATTCAGCGTAGTTGTCGAACACGCGGCGGGAGACATTGTCGATAAAGGTTTCTGCCGGGGCGCCATTGGCGAGGATGATTTCGTGCGCTTCGGTCTCAACGTGGTAGACGGTAAACGTCTCGCCCATGTCAGACGGGGGCACGCGGGTGATCGTGACGTCGTTGACCAATGCGCCAGCGTTGCACAACACGCCGTCGATCAGCATGGCGTGGTCGGCGGTGACGGTGAGATCGGTATGGGGCAGGCTATCACCCAGCGACCCGGCGGCGAAGCGGACCGGCATCAGGCGTTCGGCAGGGCCAAAGCGAGTGGCAACCGTATTGCGGCCAATCCACAGGACCTTTGAAACATCGCCGGACGCGGTCAGCAGAGCATCACCAATCTTGAGATCTTCGACAGCGACCTCGCCGACAGGTGTCGCGATCATCACGCCGGTCAGGAAACAGGCCAAGCCAGCTGTGTTCACGTCGTTCACCGAATTGATCGTGTTCGGCAGGTTTGAGGTTGTCGTTGCAGCATCAACCGGGCTGTAGATTGTCCATTCGCCGCCGGGTTCTGGGCTGGTTTGGACGATCATGTAAACATTACCGCCCCCGTCAGTGTAGCTGCCGAAGAATGTACCTGCGATTTCGTTGAATGTATCGCCAACGTCAAACGTTGCGCCACCGTCGGCGTCAGTCAGGGAACCGGTCACGTTCGCCGCGGATGTATCGTCTTTGTAGTTGTCGCTGTTGCCGCTTTGACCGTAATCGATCGACGACATGTAACTAAAAGTTGCCACTGAAAAACTCCCCTAACAGCACCGTGACCCGTCAGCGAGGACTGCAGCTAACCGGGTCGACAAAATTAATTTAACTTCAGGAGAAATAGTCGCTGTTCGCGCTTTTTCAAAAGGATTGAACGTAAATCTTGAGTGATTTTGTGGATGACGTTGGGGAAACTTGACGGTTTTTTAACCTTTTCTGGGATGCGTCGACTCGCAATAGTTGCAAATCAACGCTTCGTGGCGAAAACCGTCGTCTGTTTTCAGGTTGGTTCCGAAGACGTCAGCGCGCGGTTTTTTCTGTGCGTGGCACCAAAAAGCCCCGCCAGTGGCGGGGCCTTCTGCAGATTGAACGGTGCCGTGATTTACGACTTTGCGAGGTTGCGTAGCACGTAATGCAGAACGCCGCCGTGTTCGATGTATTCGATCTCGATCGCGGTATCGATCCGGCATTTCAGCGTGATCTCTTTCACGGTGCCGTCACCCATGGTGATCGTGCAGGGCACTTCCTGCAGCGGCTGGATGCTGTCCAAACCGCTGATCGACACGGTTTCGTCTCCGGTCAGACCCAGCGATTTGCGCGTGTCTCCACCGGTGAATTCGAACGGGATGACGCCCATGCCAACCAGGTTCGACCGGTGGATCCGCTCAAAGCTTTCGGCGATGACGGCCTTGACGCCCAGCAGGGCTGTGCCCTTGGCCGCCCAGTCACGCGACGAGCCCGCGCCGTATTGTTCGCCACCAAAGACGACCAGCGGCGTGCCCGCTTCCTGATAGGCCATCGCGGCGTCAAAGACGCTGGTCTGTTTGCCATCGGGGCCTTTGGTATAGCCACCTTCAACGCCATCCAGCATCTCGTTCTTGATGCGGATGTTGGCGAAGGTGCCGCGCATCATGATCTCGTGGTTGCCGCGGCGCGATCCGTAGGAGTTGAATTCGCGCGGAGAGACCTGACGTTCGAGCAGGTATTCCCCTGCGGGCGAGGTCGAGGCGAACGATCCGGCCGGTGAGATGTGGTCGGTGGTGATCATGTCACCCAGCATCAGCAGAACCTTGGCGCCTTCGACATTCGAAATTGTGCCCGGCTCGGTGCCCATGTTCTGGAAGTAGGGCGGGTTCTGGATGTAGGTCGAGGTGGCGGGCCAGTTATAGGTTTCCTGCTGAGGAACCTCGACGCCCTGCCACTTTTCGTCGCCTTTGAACACGTCCGCGTACTTTGACAGGAACGCTTCACGGGTGACGGTTTCCTGCACCAAGTCGGCGACTTCCTTGGAGGTCGGCCAGATGTCTTTCAGGTAGACGTCATTGCCGTCCTTGTCCTGACCCAGCGGATCACTTGCCAGATTGATGTCGAGCGTGCCGGCAATGGCATAGGCGACGACCAGCGGCGGTGAGGCCAGATAGTTGGCGCGCACGTCCGGCGAAATCCGGCCTTCGAAGTTGCGGTTGCCCGACAGGACCGAGGTTGCAACCAGATCGCCTTCGGCAATGGCTTCGCTGATTTCTGGCTGGATCGGACCCGAGTTGCCGATACAGGTGGTGCAGCCATAACCAACAAGGTTGAAGCCCATCGCGTCGAGATCTTTTTGCAGATCCGCCGCTTCAAGATAGGCCGACACAACCTGCGAACCCGGTGCCAGCGAGGTTTTGACCCAAGGCTTGCGGTCCAGACCCAATGCTGCGGCTTTGCGGGCCACAAGGCCGGCACCGATCATCACATAGGGGTTCGAGGTGTTGGTGCACGATGTGATCGAGGCGATCACGACCTTGCCCGACTCCATGGTATAGTCTTCGCCTTTGACGGGGACTTCTTTGCCCATCGGGCGCTTGAAGGTTTCTTCCATCTCTTTGCGGAAGGCGTTCTGGCCTTCGGTCAGCGCGACATAGTCCTGCGGGCGCTTGGGGCCCGAGATCGCCGGAACGATGGTGCCCATGTCGAGTTCGAGCGTGTCGGTATAGATCGGTGCGTAATCCGCGTCGCGCCAGAAACCGTTTTCCTTGGCATAGGCTTCGACCAGGGCAATCCGGTCTTCGTCGCGCCCGGTGTTTTCCAGGTAACGGAGGGTTTCGGCATCGATCGGGAAGAAGCCGCAGGTGGCGCCGTATTCGGGGGCCATGTTGGCGATGGTGGCACGGTCTGCCAGGGGCAGATGATCGAGACCTTCGCCGTAGAATTCGACAAATTTGCTGACCACGCCTTTTTCGCGCAGCATTTCAACGACTTTCAGCACGAGGTCGGTTCCGGTGGTGCCTTCCACCATTTCGCCGGTCAGCTTGAAGCCGATGACTTCGGGGATCAGCATCGAGATCGGCTGACCCAGCATGGCGGCTTCGGCTTCGATGCCGCCGACGCCCCAGCCCAGAACGGCGGCGCCGTTGACCATGGTGGTGTGGCTGTCGGTGCCGACCAGCGTGTCGGGATAGGCGACCATGTCACCGTTCTGGTCGGTGTCGGTCCAGACGGTTTGCGACAGGTATTCCAGGTTCACCTGGTGGCAGATACCGGTTCCGGGGGGCACAACGCGGAAGTTGTCAAACGCGGTCTGGCCCCACTTGAGGAAGGTATAACGCTCCATGTTGCGTTCGTATTCGCGGTCGACGTTCATCTGGAACGCACGCGGGTTGCCGAATTCGTCGATCATGACCGAGTGGTCGATGACGAGGTCAACTGGGACCAGCGGGTTGATCTTGGAAGCCGAGCCTTTCAGGCCGACAATCCCGTCACGCATGGCGGCAAGGTCAACAACGGCGGGAACGCCGGTAAAGTCCTGCATCAGCACGCGGGCCGGGCGATACGCGATCTCGCGCGGGTTCTGACCGCCCTTGACGCCCCATTCGGCGAAGGCCTTGATGTCGTCGGTTGTGACGGTCTTGCCGTCTTCGAACCGCAGCATGTTTTCAAGAACCACCTTCAGCGCGGCTGGCAGGTTCGAGAAATCCCCCAAGCCGGCCTCGGTGGCGGCGGGGATCGAGTAATAGGAAATTGACTGACCATTCACGCTAAGCGTTTTGCGTGTCTTGGCGGTGTCCTGTCCGACTGTGATGGGCATATCTGGCCTCCCTCAAAGAGTCATGGAAATCGGGAATTCGCTGGCTGCTAGATGCCCCATGCGGGACTTGCTTTCAATAGGGGAAACCGGGGGTGCGGCGATTTTGTATACCATTGCACACAATTTACTGCCAAGCTTCTGATCACCGGCGTTTCAACAAAGCTTGATTGGTTATTGCAGTGCGCAAAGGATAGACCACTTTCACTCGGGAAAGGACTCCTACGCATCATGAAACGATTTTTTGCGCTTTTTGCCATGCTATGCGCGTTAGCCGCTGCACCTGTTGCGGCCCAGACCTCGCCCGTGGTTGTTGAACTTTACACCTCGCAGGGGTGCTCATCCTGCCCGCCGGCAGACGCCTTGCTGAAAAAACTGACCCAGCGCGACGACGTTCTGCCTCTGGCCCTGCATGTTGATTACTGGGATTATCTGGGCTGGAAGGACAAGTTTGCCGATCCGTCCCATGCCGTGCGCCAAAAGGGTTTTGCCCGGGTCGGGGGCCGCAAGATGGTGTATACACCGCAGATGATCGTGATGGGGCAAGAGGACGTGGTTGGTGCCCACGGCATGGAGCTGGCCGATCTGATTTCGGCGCATTCGAAAAAAGCACCTAGCCTGACCGTCGATCTGGAGCGCGAGGGCGGCGATCTGACGGTCCGGGTGGCCTCTGCTGGCGGGCCGTTGACCGGCACGTTTGATATTCATCTGGTCCGCTTTACCCCGTACCATGAGGTCAAAGTCAAACGCGGCGAAAACGCCGGGCGGGTTCTGGGCTATGCCAACGTGGTCGATGGCTGGTCGGTACTGGGTCAGTGGGATCCTGAGGATGCGACCGAAATCACCGTGGCCCTGGACGGAGACCGCCCGGCGGCGATTCTTGTGCAGCGCGCTGATTATGGTCCGATCCTTGGCGCGGCGGTTGCGGATTAATCCTGAGTGACTTCAGCTTTGGGCTGTAAGCCTTTGTGAAACCATGGCTTCCAGCGGCGGTGAATCCAAAACCATTGGTCCATGTGGTCGCGCACCAAGGCCTCAAGATCATCATTCAGCGCCTGGGTCATGGTGATCGGGTCGCTGTGTGGGATTGGGGCGTTCATCACGACTTCGAAATCCAGCCCGTTAGGTTGACGGATTGCATAGATCGGGATGATCACCGCGTTGTATTTCAGCGCCAGTTCCGCGTTCAACACCGACGTCACGGCGGGCTGGCCGAAAAACGTCAGTTCTTCGCCGCCATGAACATGCAGGTCAGCCACGATCGCAATGATACCGCCGCGCCGGAGGTAGCGGACCATCTGCGTCATGCCGCGACGCCCCTGTTCGAACAAGGGTTCGCCCAGTTGCTTAATCTTGCTCACGTAATGGTCGTTGAAATACGGGTTGGCCATGCGCCGGTAGAGCCCGCCCAACTCGAATCCGAGCGAGAACAGCTTGGCTCGCGCGGCGTCGTAATTGCCGAAATGCGCGGTGATCAGGATCACCGGACGTCCGGCATCGCGGGCTTCTTCCAGGGCTTTTAGACCGTCGCCCCGGATTGGGGCCTGAACGCCGCGGTCGATAAAGTCCTGACCGGAATAGATCTCGATCACGGTCCGCCCGGCGTTATCCGGCACTGACCGGCAAAGCGCTTTGATTTCAGCCTCGGACAGATCTGGCCGGGCCAGCCGCAAGTTGTCGCTAATTCGTTTGCTCCAGCCGATCAGAGGGGACAGCGTGCTGATCAGCCGTCCGATCATCGGAACACGCCAGCGATACGGCAGCAGGCAGGCGCCGCCGATCACGCCCCGAAGGATCGCGTTCGACAGGAAGTACCCGACACGGTCAAAGGTGGATAACGTAGAAGGATCAACGGGCATGAAGTGGATTCAACTGCGGCCATAGGTTTCGCGATGCCAGACATAGATGCCCGCACTGGCGATCACAAGGGCACCGCAGATTGTCCAGACGTCAGGAATTTCGCCGAACAATGTCGCGCCCCAGATCGCGGCGAAAATCAGGCCGCAATAGGCATAAGGAGCCAGCATCGCGGCTTCGCCGGAACTGAAGGCGCGGATCAGGAACATCTGCCCGATGGTGCCAAACACGGCGATGCAGGCGATCAAAAGCCAGCCGAACGCGGTCGGGGGGTGCCAGTAAAAGGGCACGATCGCGCTGAGCAATACGGTTCCGACCAGCCCGGTATAAAACAGCGACGTCCACGGATCTTCATCCGGGCCGACCTTGCGGGTCAGAAGCGCATAGCCGGAATAGCAGATGGCGGCGGCCAAAGGCAGCAAAGCGGAGGGCGAAAACACATCTGCGCCGGGGCGCAGGACGATCAGCGCGCCGATCATCGCCACGACGATCCCGGCGATGCGGCGCGGGCCAAGGGGCTCGCCCAATAACAGGGCCGCGCCAAGGGTGATCAGGACGGGGTTTACGCTCATCAATGCGGCGGCGTCGCTGAGCGGGATGCGCGAGAGGCCGGTGAAGAAAAAGCCGGTCGCGCACATCAGCAGGATTGAACGAAGGATCTGCAAGCGCGGGTATTTCGTGTGGGTGACGCTGCGCAGGCGCGGCAGGACCAGCACAAAGACCACCAGCATCTGGCCCGCATAGCGCGCCCAAAGGGCTGGCAGAACGCCGGTCTGAGGCGCGAGGGCTTTGACGCTGACATCCATCAGCGTGAAGAAGAAGATCGCCGAAATCATCATCCCGATGGCCCGGTTGCGCTGTGCCAGCACTGCTGCTGCGCTCATCTGGGGACCTGCAAAATTGAGGTGTGCGAATGGATTATGGCCTGAGTCATGCCCGGGTGATAGGGGCGTTTGCGGGGGGTGTCCATTGGCGACAGCGCCGTCGGTCAGTCTTCCTCGGGGTCTTCGGGAACGATCAGCGTCAGATCTCCGGCCAGTTCCAGAGCCCGAATTGCGGCCACGATGGCGGACATCGCGGCTTCGCCGTCGCGCTTTCTGACTTTGCCACGCTCGCCAATTTCTTCGCGCAGGTTGTCGGCCATTCGGGATGACAGGTTTTCGAGGATGAACTGTGCGGTGGCTGCGTTGACGCCGTCGGTGGCAAAGGCCAGTGCTGTGACCACGTCGCCCGGATCGGCTTCACGCAGGATTTTCGGCACGTCCTGTTTCGCCACCCGGTCGGCGATATGGGAGAAGATGAAGATCGATTTGCGCACGGATGTGGCAAAAACCTGATCTTCTTCATCCAAGGCAGTCAGAACATCGTCGCGGGTATCGGCAGACGACTGGTTCAGGATGGCACCAACACGTTCGCTGGGGGCCGCCGTAAAGGCCGGGATCGGGCGCTGGTCAAGCTGCCCGGCGAGGGACAGGCCAATCCGGTCGACAGCTTCGGGGGTGACGGCGCCTGTCTGGCTGACCGCATAAGCAATCTTGCGCGCCAAAGGACCCGGCAGCAGGCCCAGCAATGCGGCGGCTTTTCCCGTGTCCAGCTTTGACAGCAGCACGGCGGCAACCTCGATACTTTCGGCCTGTGCAAATTCTGCCAGTTCGTCCGGGGGCAGCGCCCGCAACCGGATCCAGGGGTCACCTGCCTGGCGCACGCCGGCTTCTTTGCGCAATCGGGCGGCGGTCTGAGGGCTGATCTTGCCGTCCAGCGTGCTGAGCGCCCCGGCCAGCCCGCCGGTAAACGACAGCCCGACCGACCCCAGCGCCTCGGCAAATTCGAGCACCACGGCGTCAAGCGTGACCCGGTCAACAAGGCCCATGCTGCCCATCTGCTGAGTCAATAGGGCTTGCAGGTCATCCGGCAGCATTTCAAGCGGGATATCGGCGCCTTCGTTCAGCAGCAGGCGCACCATGATGGCCGCCTTGGCGCTGCCTTCAAGGTCGCGGGGCACGCGGACGTCGCCAATCGGCGGCGTGCCGCGTTCCGCGTCAGCGCTCAGCGGCAGTCGCGCCAGTGTTCCGTCATCCTTCATTCGGCTGCTCGATCCGTCCTTTTCGGGCCCAAAGGGGGCGTCAAAGGACCCTAGACCGGCAGCCGTAAAGAAAGACTGAAACCTAGTAACTGAATGTCATGCCCGACTTGATCGCCTTGCGCAGAGATTCTTCGGCCCATGTGCCGGTGCCGCCGCGCGCCACGATTTCGCGCCACTGGGCCACGGCCATGTCCGTGCGACCCTCTTCGACATATCCCTGACCCATATAAGACCGTGCCAGAATGTTGTCGGGGTTGGTCTTGATCGCCTGTTCATAAAATGCGTTGGCCAGCGTCAGGTTGCCAAGCTTGCGGTGGGTGAACCCCCAATAGGTCAGCACGCGATCATCGTTCTGGTCGGGCATCACCCGCAAGACGCCCTGTGCGTCCTCATAGCGCCCGGCATAGGCCAGTTCGCGGGCTGCATCATACAGGCCGTCCGTGTCCATCGACGATTTTTCGGGCTTCACGCATTTCTGCTTCTCGGCATCCCAGACCCGCCCGAACAGGCAGGTTTTGGTTGTGTCTGTTGGTTTTGGTGGAGTCGAGTCTTCATCGCCGGCCGCAAAGGCCAGACCGGGGGCTGCGACGAGAAGGGCAAGAAGCAAACGCATGAAGGATACCTTTATCTGAATACTGTGGTGATCTTGGTTGATAGAGACTCTAGCGCAAAACTGGAAAAGACGACCCGAAATCGGATCGCCTTTCTTCACGTCCCGGTGAGCGGTGTCAGCTGCTGGCCTGCGGTATGCAGGTCGCTTTGTCCGCATCCCAGACGGTGCCGGTGGCGCAGGATTGCGCCTGATGCTGGCGGTCTGAGCACATGGCGAAACTGACCACGGGGATAAGGGTCAGAGCCATGGCTGCAACGAGGGTCTTGAGCGTCATGAGAAGCCTCCTGTCTTGCCGCTAGGTCATCAAAGTTTAGCGCGATCGTGTGAATTCGCCAAACAAAACCGGCTAGGGTGGCGAAACCCTGCCGCCACCGGGCATGGGTATGCGGGGCTGGTGGCTTTCCCGTTGCAACACCGCGCGCTATGTCTGGCGGTGCAACAGACGTCGGAGAGCTTTTCGCATGACCTATCTTGATCACATGGAATGGAGCTTTCCGGTTCCGATCATCTACGGTCCCGGTCGCCTGAAAGATATCGCCCAATTCTGCGTGGAAGCCGGAATGGCCCGACCTTTGATCGTCACTGACCGGGGCAGTGCAGGGTTGCCGTTTGTGGCGGATCTGAAACGGCGTCTTGATCAGGCCGGGCTGCGGGCTGCGATTTATTCCGAGATTTCGCCAAACCCGCGTGACGACGAAATCGCCGCCGGTCGCGCCCTGTTCCGGTCCGGGGGCTGCGACGGGGTCATCGCAATGGGCGGGGGCAGCGGTATGGATGGCGGCAAGGCCATCGCCCTGACGGCCACCAATGAGATCGACCTTTGGGACTTCGAGTACGAACGGGCAGCGCCTGACATGACCGGGCAGGCGGCATTCCCGCCGCTGATCTGCATCCCGACGACAGCAGGGACCGGGGCTGAGACCGAAAGCACCGCGATGATCACCGATACGGCGCGCAAGATGAAATGGTGCATCTGGCACGCCGAGCTGAAGCCGTCTTTTGCCATCCTGGATCCTGAGGTCACGGTTGGATTGCCCAAGACTCTGACGGCATGGACCGGAGCAGATGCCATGGTGCACGCGATTGAGGCCTATTGCGTGCCGTCCATTCACCCGTTTTGTGATGGGGCTGCGCTGGAAGGGCTGCGACTTGTGACACGGTGGTTGCCGGTTGCGGTCGAAGCCCCCGCTGATCTTGAGGCGCGCGGTGCGATGCTGACAGGATCTTGCCTTGCCGGGGTGGCGTTCCTGAAGGGGCTTGGGCTGGTGCACGCGATCTCGCACATGATCGGGGCCGAGTTTGATACGCAACATGGGCTGACCAATGCGGTCCTGCTGCCGTCGGTTCTGAGGTTCAACGCACCGGATATTAAGGACAAGATCGCCCCGATGGCACAGGCGATGGGGGTGTCCGACACGTCTTTTGACGGCTTTTATGGACAGGTTTGCGAAATTCTGGATCAGATCGGTATCCCGCGTACACTTGGCGATATTGGTGTGCCGTCTGACTGCGCCGCGCGGATCGCGGAAAAGGCATTGCAAGACAGCGCCGCGGGCACCAACCCGCGTGAACTGACGGCTTCCATGATAGAAGCCGTGATTTACGAAGCTATGACCGTCGGTCGATAGGCTGCGCCAAGATATCGGTCTGCTCCGGGCATGAAGCCAAACTGAGCGGGGGAATGGTCGAAGGCCACGGGGTGTCAGAAACGCCTGCCGGACGGGCGGGTCTTGCAAGATGATCACGGCGTTACATGCGCTGCCGACTGAAAACCCCATAGGTTTACCTCGGAGCGATTCTGCAGACAGGTGATGGTGGAATTTGTTTTACGGCAGGATTTCGGACGAAACGATCCGGCATTTTCCGCGTGCGGGATTTGCTGCGACATATGTTAGAATGGCACGTTGTTCCACTTCAAGTTCTCGCCGGTTTCTAACCCGTTTTCCCGGATCTTTCCAAGCCATTGCGCCACTGTTCAACCGCTTCAATAAAGAGGAATGCAATTCAGTACATCCCTTTAGCGCAATTTCTTTTACATGTGCCGCATTCGCCCCGTACGTTATCACAGTCGAATACAAATCGTTTCGGGCGACATACAGCCGATGGCCTGGATTCGAAGCCGTTTTCGTCGTCGAGTCGCCTTCTGGCTTGATAAAAACTGCGGCACATCCTTTGAAAATGATGCGACCACGTCTGTTCGGCTTTCTCAGGTCCTGCCAAAACCCTTAACAAATCGGTTCGACGGCGGAAAGCGACATGGATTGTGTAAACGTTGCCGATGCGTCCTGGGGGACAGATACGGCAACGACTTCACAGGTTTGGGTATGTCCCGAATTCAGTTCACAACCGATTTTCGCGATGGCTGCTGCCGCTTGTGTGGAGTTTAATCCTTCAGTTGCAAAAAAATCTGTCGGCGTAGCTGGATTAATGGCCAGTGCGCCAAAGTAATACCGACCGGTTTTCCGGCCAGAAAAGTTTCGCATCACCTTATCTGGAATTTCTGCGCCAGGTTTGAGAAGCGTTTTTGACCCTGTGCCATATTCCGGGTCCGAGGCGCAAACGCTGGTGGCCGAAATGGTCAAAATGAGGTGGAGAAAAATGGATTTAGCGCGTCGCATGGAAAAGCCCTGAAATGACATTCATTTCAGGACAACATTTTTTTGCAACAGGTTCAAGCCCTTGTCGGACTTCGGCGATTATTCCCCAAAAACGCGGGCGAAAATCGTGTCGACGTGTTTGGTGTGGTAGTCCATGTCGAAATTTGCGTTGATCTGGTCTTCGCCAAGGGCGGCGACGACTTCCTCATCGGCCAGAAGCAGTTCGCGGAAATCAACGCGGTCTTCCCAGACTTTCAGGGCGTTGCGCTGGACCATGGAATAAGCGTCTTCACGGCTGACGCCAGCTTGGGTCAAGGCCAGAAGAACCCGCTGCGACATCACAAGACCGGGGTATTTGTTCATGTTGTCCAGCATGTTCTGCGGGAAGATCAGCATCTTGTCGACCACGCCGGTCAGGCGATTCAGGGCAAAGTCCAGCGTCACGGTTGCATCCGGACCGATGCCGCGTTCAACCGAGCTGTGCGAGATGTCGCGTTCGTGCCAGAGTGCCACGTTTTCCATCGCCGGGATCACGGTCATGCGTACAAGGCGGGCCAGACCGGTCAGGTTTTCCGTCAAGACGGGGTTTTTCTTGTGCGGCATGGCGGATGAGCCCTTTTGACCCATCGAGAAGAATTCAGCGCCTTCCAGAACTTCGGTGCGCTGCATGTGGCGGATTTCGATGGCGACGTTTTCGATGGACGAGGCAATAACGCCGAGCACGGCAAAGAACATCGCGTGACGGTCGCGCGGGATAACTTGCGTGCTGATCGGTTCGGGTGTGAGGCCGAGTTTTTCGCACACATGCTCTTCGACTTTGGGGTCGATATTGGCGAAGGTGCCGACTGCGCCGGAGATGGCGCCGGTGGCGATCTCTTCGCGCGCCGCTTGCAGGCGGGCCTTGTTGCGGTCCATTTCGGCATAGAAACGGGCAAAGGTCAGACCCATTGTGGTGGGTTCGGCGTGGATGCCGTGGCTGCGGCCGACCCGAACGGTCATCTTGTGTTCCATTGCGCGTTTCTTCAGGGCCGCAAGCAGGTTATCCATATCGGCCAGCAGGATATCCGCAGCGCGCACCAGTTGCACGTTCAGGCAGGTATCCAGAACGTCCGAGCTGGTCATGCCCTGATGCACAAAGCGAGCCTCGTCGCTGCCGACATGTTCGGCGAGGTGGGTCAGGAAGGCGATGACGTCGTGTTTGGTGACGGCTTCGATCTCATCAATGCGGGCAACGTCGAAGTCGACGTCCTTGGCTTTCCAGACCGCATCGGCGTTTTCCTGTGGGATCACGCCGAGAGCGGCTTGCGCGTCACAGGCATGGGCCTCGATCTCGTACCAGATGCGGAACTTGGTTTCGGGGGACCAGATGGCGACCATGTCGGGACGGGCGTAGCGGGGGATCATGCGGGCAGCACCTTTTTTACCGGGGACGTTTGGCGCGTCTCTTAAACCGGGGACAGGCTGGCGGCAAGGTCGGGCAGGGGGCGCTGCCCCCTCTTGGCCTGTGGCCAATTCACCCCCCGGGGTATTGGAAACAAGAAAGAAGCCGGATCAGGCCTTGCCCCGGCGGGTGGTGAAATCGGTGACCAGGTCGACGATCACCGGGGCAAGGGCTGGCGTGATGACGTGGCCCATGCCTTCGATCAGTTGCATTTCGCAGTTTGGGATTTGCTGGGCGATGTCGCGCCCGGCGGCAACCGGGATCAGTGTGTCGTCGATGCCGTGGATGACCAGGCAGGGCAGGTCGACTGTGGTCAATGCGTCGCGGCGGGGCGGGGCCGTCATGGTCGCGAGCAGTTGGCGGTTGATGCCCGTCGCATCATATCCACGGTCCCAGGCGCGGGCGGCCTGATCGCGCAGGAAGGCTTTGGATGCCGGGTAGCCGGGGCTGCCCCAGTCGGCGTCGCCGGCAAGTGATGCCTCGATATAGGTGGCTTTGTCCATTGGGTAGGACAGCACGCGGGTCAGGATGGAGGGGTCGGCCAGAGCGGCAGCGGTCATCACGATGGTAGCCGACAGCAGCCGGTCGGCGTGATCGATGGTGAGCACCTGCGTGATGGCGCCGCCCATCGAGATGCCGAAGACATGGGCGCGCGGGATGTTCAGCGCATCCATAAGGCCGGTGACATCGCACGCCATATCGGCCAGTGCATAGGCGGCTTTGGGGGTTTGTTCGTTCTGCACCTGAGCGATGATGTCCTCGGCCATGCCGGTGACGCCGGGAGCGGGGCAGCGCTGGGACAGGCCGACATCGCGGTTGTCGAAGGTGACGACACGAAACCCGGCATTGGCGAGCCCGTCGATGAACTCTTGGGGCCAGTGGACCAGTTGCGTTCCAAGACCGCGGATCAGGATCAGCGGGATCCCGTCTTCGGGGCCGTGGGTTTCAACCTCCAGATTTATGCCGTTTGCCGAGATCTGCATGGGGTCGCCTTTTGCGTTGTTTGTCGCCACCCTTGCCGGTTCCGCGCGCGGGTTCAAGCGGCTGGCTGGCTTGACATGGGGATACGCCCGGCGCATCCACCGGCTTTTTAAGCTGCAGGATAGCGACATGGTCACAGGACCTGACAGGATGGATGCGTTTTCGGGCACATGGCAGGTGCAACGCCAGATCCGCGATCGGGCGGCCGGGCAGGTCATTTCAGGTGCTGGGTCAGCGCGTTTTACGCCGGATGGGGCGGACCGGTTGATCTATGACGAAGAACTGGTTCTGGATGTGCCCGGCCAGACCGCGATCACCGGAACACGCCGGTACCTGTGGCACGGGGTAGGGCAGCAGGTGCAGGTTCTGTTTGCTGACGGAACGCCGTTTCATGCCATCCGGCTGGAGGATCCGTTTAGCGCGGATACGCATCACTGTGCGCCCGACCTGTATGAAGGCCGGTATGATTTTTCGCAGTGGCCCCGGTGGGACGCCCGCTGGCGGGTGTCCGGACCGCGCAAAGATTACCTGATGGTGACGACGTTCACCCGTTAAAATGCCGGGTCCTGTTTGGAGGGATGCTGCAATCGCAAAACTTGCTTGCGGCATTGCAGCATATGCGGCAGATATTCGGGCAATCGAGAAACAGGCGAACCAAAGGAAGAAAACATGACTCAAGCCGTTACGACCCCCGTTCTGGCAGAGGTGCTGGGCCCGCAACAGGGTGCTGCACTACGCGTAAAACAGGTTGCTTTGGTGCTGTTGGGCGTTGTCGCACTGGCGATCGCGGCCAAGATCAAAGTGCCGATGTGGCCGGTGCCGATCACCATGGGCACGTTTGCCGTGCTGTCGATCGGGGCCGCTTATGGCACGCGTCTGGGGCTGGCAACGATCTTTGGCTATATGCTGGTCGGTGCGCTGGGCTTTGATGTGTTCGCCGGGTCGTCAGCTGAAAAATTCGGTCTGGAGTACATGATGGGTGGCACAGGCGGCTACCTTGTTGGTTATGTGCTGGCCACGGTCGCGCTGGGCGCTTTGGCTGCACGCGGTTGGGATCGCTCTCCGATCAAGATGGCGCTGGCGCTGGTGATCGGCAATGCGCTGATCTATGTGCCGGGTCTTTTGTGGTTGGGCACGCTTTACGGTTGGGACAAGCCGATCCTGCAATGGGGTCTGACGCCGTTCCTGCTGGGTGACGCGATCAAGCTGGCGCTGGCCGCTGTGTTGTTGCCTGCGCTGTGGAAAATGGTGGGCAACGCCCGCGACTGACCCATTTCAGACTAAGATGAGATCAACCCGGGGCCTTCGTGCCCCGGGTTTTTTTGTGCCTGGTCGGCCTGTGCGGGGGGCGGGCAAAGGCAATGACAGTTGCTATCAGATTGCTTGGCTTTACATGCCTCTGATCCCCCGGCAGTGTTGGGGCAACGATAATTCCAGGAGGGGCAATCATGCAGATGCCTATTCGATCCGGGGCAGCGCTTTTTGCGGCGGCCCTGACACTGGGCGCCTCGACCGGGGTGGCCTATGCCGACATGCCAGTGACCTATACCGAAGGCAGTCGGGCGTTGTTTCATCTGAGCGCGCCGGATTTCTGGACCGTACGGGCCGGAGGCCCACGCGACCTGACAGCACCGGGAGATGACGCATCGCGCGAGGTCGTTCGGGTGATCGGGCTGGAGCCATCGTCAGAGCCGCATGTGTGGATGGGCTTTGTATCGCCCTTGGGCGTGTCCAACTTTGCCGAGGCCGAAGACTACTTGCGCGAAATAGGTCCGCATCTGGTGCAGGACGCCACGGCGTCTGGCAGCAAATCGCTGACAATTGGCGGGCGGTCGGCGCGATCAGTGTCGGGCACGGGGCGGCGCAACGGTCGCGGGGTGTCGTTTTCCGCTGTCATGATTGATCTGCCGAACGGGCGGATGGCGGTCAGTGTTACCGTGTTGGAGAACGGGGTGAACCCGGATCTGGTGGCGGATGTGAACAGCATTTTTGCATCGTTCAGAGCAGCGGAATAGGGGGTAGGATGATGATGAACATGCGCAAATTTATCCTCGCCACCGCCCTTGCCGGAGGGACCCTGACCGTTTCCGCCTGTGATCCGACAGCAGTGTCGACCGGCGGGTCGGTGTATTATGACTCGATGATGTGGAACGATTACTATTGGCATGATCGCCCCGGGTATCGCCCACCTCCACCGCCAACCAACCGTCCGCCGCGCCCGGAACATCCGATTGCGCGTCCGCCGGTTGCCCGGCCTCCGATCCATCGCCCGCGGCCACGCTAAGGTCTGATGTCACGCGCCTGTGCCATCGATCGGCGTGGGCGCGCGACAGTCATACCAGCTCGGTTTCGACCTTTGCGCCGTGTTCCAATGTGCGGTGAACGGGGCATTTATCGGCGATTTCCAATAGCTTCTGACGCTGTTCGTCGCTCAGGTTGCCCTCAAGCCGGATCTTGCGGGTGAAGAGGTCGATTTTGCCCTGTCCGCCGGGTCCTGCATCCTGCGCGTGAACCTTATTGTGGCTCACATCCACCTGGATGCCCGTGACCGGCCAGCCCTTGCGCCGGGCATACATGCGCATGGTCATCGACGTGCAGGCGCCAAGGCCCGAGGCGACAAAGCCATAGGGCGACATGCCGCGATCTGTGCCGCCATAGGATTCAGGTTCGTCCGCGATTGCGTGATGATGGGGACCCGCCTGAATGTCTTGCAGGAAGCCGTTGGCGTCTGCCTCGGTCACGCGCACGATGCCTTCGGGGGCACCTGGTGGAGGGGCCGGGGCGCGCAGATCGACATAGCGCCCAACCCAGGCCGCAATGACATCGGCGGCGTATTCGGCGTCTTCTGCACGCGAAATCAGGTGATCGGCATCGTCCAGCGTGACAAAGCTCTTGGGGTGTTTGGCGGCGACGAAAATCTGCGAGGCGTTGTCGATGCTGACGGTTTCGTCCCGGGGGGCGTGCATGACCAGTAGGGCGGCATGAAGATTTGCGATAGCGGGGGCAAGGTTTTCGGCGGACACGTCATCGACAAAGGATTTGCGGATGCGGAAGGGGCGTCCGCCAAGGCACACCTCGGATTCGCCGGTGTCGGCAATGGTTTCAAGCGCCGCGCCGAAATTGTGGGTCACGTGGCCGGGGTCGAAGGGGGCATTCAGGGTGACGACGGCGCGGACCGACGCGATATCGGCCCGCGCTTTCAAAACGGCGGCCCCGCCCAGAGAATGCCCGATCAAAAGCGACGGGGCCATGCCTTCGCCATCCAGATACCGGGCTGCAGCGGTCAGATCGCCGACATTGGAAGTAAAGGTCGTGTTGGCAAATTCGCCCTCGGAATGCCCAAGACCGGTGAAGTCAAAGCGTAAAACAGCGACACCCATTGCGGCCAAGCGCGCGGATATGCGCCTTGCTGCAAAAATGTCCTTTGAACAGGTAAAGCAATGCGCGAAGAGGGCTGTGGCAAGATGCGGACCGCTGGGCAGATCCAGTCGTGCGGCCAGCATCTGGCCATCATGGCCGGGAAAGGTCAGGCGTTTTGTCGGCATGGCAGGCTCCTTGTGGCTGTCCGCTTTTGGGAAGGTAAGGTGGGTTCCGCGCCCATCATAGCTGTGTGTCAGGAGGGTCACGGAATGGTGAGAGCAGGGCAGGTTCTGGCGGCGATTGCGTTACTCGTTCTTGTGGCCAGTTTTCTGGGGCGGGTGCATCCGCTTGGGGATTCTTTGGCCGTGTTTCGGCTGCCTTTGGCCGTCGTGACGCTGATCTTGTTTGCTATCGTACCGATGCGCTGGATGTGGAGGCTGACTGGGGTGGCGGTGCCCTTGAGTGCACTTTCGGGGATTGGTTTGATCCTTGCCATGCCGGGGCTCAGATTTCCCGATCACCAGACCACTGTGTATCAAAAGAACCTGTGGTATCGGAATCCCCAAATAGAAACCGTGGCGGAAGACATCCGTGTGGCCAGGGCCGAGATCGTCACACTTCAGGAAGTGTCGACTGCAAATGAGCCCATTTTGGACGCGTTGAAGGACAGCTATCCGACACAGGTTCATTGTGCGTTTTCACAAAAAAGCGGGGCGGCGGTTCTGACGTCCTTGCCGCCCGCCAATGTTGATCCGATTTGCAGCCAGGGGCGCGGTATGGCTGCGATCAAGGTGGTTGGTCCGGAGGGTCCGTTGTGGCTGGTGTCGCTTCACTTGCATTGGCCGTGGCCGTATCGCCAGCGTGATCAATTGGAGAGTCTTTTGCCAATTCTTGAGGGGCTGGACGCTCCCATAGTTTTGGGGGGCGACTTCAACATGGTGCCGTGGAGCAGTGCAGTGGGCCGCGTTCAACGCGCGAGCAAAACGCTGATTGCGGTCAGCGATGGTTCGACCCTGATCATCAGGCGTGTGCCATTGTTGATCGATCACGTTTTGGCACCCGGCGGCGGCACGTCTCAGCGTCGCCCACGACTGGGGTCAGACCATTTTGGCGTGCTGGCGACGGTTTCGCTTATGCCGTCCCCATAAGGGCCGGGTCGAACGGGTATTTGGACAGGTTTTCATAGCCGTCTTCGGTGATCAGCACCTGATCCTCAAGCTTGATCGAAAAGTCACCGCCGACTTCGCCCACTGCGGCCTCGACGCACAGGACCATACCGGGTTCCAGCGCATAGTCGAAGGCGCCCGGCACGGCCTTGTCAGGGTAGGTGACAAGGGGCCATTCATCGCACAGGCCGACGCCATGCATCAGGCAGCCGTATTTCTGGGCCTGAAACTTGTCATCCAGTCTGTGGGCATTGGCGGTAAGTTCGGGGATCGTTACGCCGGGGCGCAGCATCTCCATATTGGTCATGATGTGTTCGTGCGCGTGGCGCATGGCATAGACCATGTCGTCGCGCGGTTTTTCATCGCCGACCCACCATGTGCGCGAGATGTCGACGCAGATGCCGTAAGAGCCGACCAGATCAGTGTCAAAGGCAACGATTTCGTTGTTTTGCACGATTCGAGGCCCACATTCCTGAAACCACGGGTTGGTGCGCTGGCCCGAAGACAGCAGGCGCGTTTCGATCCATTCACCGCCGCGCCGGATGTTTTCGGCGTGCAGGACCGCCCAGATATCATCCTCGGAGGTGTTGCCAAGGGGAACGTTTTTGCGGGCAAAATGTTCCATTTCATACATCGCCGCTTCGCAGGCATGCGAGGCGCAGCGCATCGCGAGGATTTCATCGGGGCCTTTGACGGACCGGGATTTTTCGGTGACTTCTTCGCCTTCCATGATCTCAAAGCCCTGCGCTTCCAGCGCGCGCAGGCCGTGCAGCATGATCTTGTCGACGGCAAGCCGGGTGTTTCCGCCTGCATGTTCGGCCAGCAATTCACGGACCTCGTTCGAAAACGCATCTGCTGCGATGTCGACCTTGTCGCCCCGGTCGAAATAGAACAGATCGGCGCCGGTTCGGACCTCGCGTACCAGCGGGTTGAAAGAACTGAGGAACGGAGCGTTCTTGTAATCCCAGATCACCATATGGCCGTCAGCGCACAGCAGGACTGCACGAAACGGATTGTGGGTGTTCCACAACTGCATGTTGGTGGAATCGGTCGCGTAGCGGATGTTGAGCGGGTCGAACATGAGCAAACCGGCAAAGTCGCGGTCGATGATGTGCTGAGTCAGTCGCTGCCAGCGGTATTCTCGCATGGCCTGAAGGTTGGGCAGTTCCAGTCCGGCGGCGGCCCATTCCCCAAACGCCAACCGGGTCGGGCCGATTTCGATCCGGTTGCTGTCATTCGGGGTTCCGTCGCCCAATGTCGCCCCGCGCGTCGGGTCGATTTTTCGGGTGTCCCGGAAATGGTTGTTCATGTCAGCCTCCCGTCAGTTAACGCGATCAGTTTGTCCGGGCATTTCTGAGGTTGCCGTTCCGGAAACGACCTGATGTGATGTCGTTTTTTTGCCGACAGGGCCAGCCGGTTTTGGTAAGGCGCAGGCATGACTGACATTTTGCAGCGCTCGATCCCTTATGACCCGCTCTCTCCGCGACCCTTGCCGGGCATCCAGCCGCTTGAGATGTCAGATTGGCTGATCCGGGATGACGCTTTCGGGGCGCAGATGGCGCGGCGTGACGCGCTGTTGCGCGATCACCGAGATGCGGTTCTGGCCACGGACGAAACCGCGCGAGAGGCCGCCGAGGAGTTGCTGGATCTGGTCATGTCGCACACATACCCCGACTCTGGCAACACGGTTCGTCGCCCGGATGGTGGTGAGGTGAGACTTGATCGTGCGGATCCGATGGGGACTTTGGGCCGGCTGGTCCAGGAAGATTTCTGCATTTTGCAGAAACGCGGCGATGAACATGTGCTGACGGCTGCCGTTTTGTGTTTTCCGGCCAGCTGGACACTGAGCGAGAAATTCATGCGGCCCCTGATCGGGATCCATGACCCTGTCGACAGTTATGACGCGAATATCGCGGCGCGGGTGCAGAGGTTATTCGACGGGGTTCAAGCCGGTCGTCCGCTGTGGCGGTTCAATGCTTTGTGGTATGCAGATGCCGAATTGTTCCAGCCACGCCGTGCGTCTGACGTCAGAGACGTTCCGGATGCGCCGAAAGCAGATTTCATGAGAAGCGAACGGCAATCCGTTCTGCGTTTGCCCAACACGGGGGCGGTGGTGTTTTCAATTCACACCTATGTTCTGGCACGCGCGGATTTGGTGCAAGTCTGAAACGGGACGACCCGGCCAACAACGGCCGGGCTGTTAACGCCCTGGCTTTTCAGCCCGGGTGCACTCAATAAATCTTTGGATCAGAGCGGCAGGTAGGCGACCGCGCTTTCCAGCATTCCTGTTCCTTGCAGCGTGGCAAGGCATCCTGTCAGGGACAGAACCTGTGTGTTGAGCCGAAAGTCTTCGCCACGGGCCAGATTGACGGCCACGACCGAGGCCGCGACAGGCGCGGACAGGAAGGCGATCATGCCGGTCATGCCCCAGGTTGCCAGTCGGCGCACATCGCTTGGCCGGTCTTCACCATCGGCCAGTTCATCGGGGCGTGGATCTTTGCGGTAGGCAAGGGCAAGCGCCTCTTGATCGGTCAGCTCAATGATGCCTTCCTGCCCCGCATAAGGCGAACGGCCAAGGATTGCTTCGCATTGCATGGCCAGACCAGGTTCGGTGTCGTCGACCGAGGCAAAGCGCCGGCTTTCCGGCTCCATGATCTCTTGCCGGCTGCGCACGCGGCGCGGCGAAATGTTGGTGAAGGCGCTGAGGAACTGTTCGACGCTCAGAACAGTTGCGGGATCAAGCCATTCGATCTGTTTGACGGGCAATGCATCGACCATCCGGTACAGCATGACGACCAGCATCAGTTCTGTAACTTCGCGGTCTTCTTCGCCCGGTGCCACAGGGGTGATTACGAATTCGATGCGGTTTTCTTCTTTGGCCGCTGACGGGCGGGGGCGGGGTTTCAACCCGGCCACCTGATCCAAGGTCGCGCTGCGGTGGATATGAGCACGACCATTGCCCCAGGGTGCCAGCGTCATTTTGATCATGTACTGGCTGGTCACCACGCGGGCCAGTGAGTCATCCAGCACCGTTTGACGTTCGACCTGATGACCGTAGTCTTCCAAAGTGGAGGCCACGATCCTGCAAAACCGGTCCAATGCGTTTTCAAGTCTGCCAGCGTAGATCAAGCCGCCGTGATATCTGTCAGTTTGTGTCATAGTTCGCCTCCTTGAGATTTGGGCTTACCACTCAATCTAGAGGCGAATTGGGGAGAAAGTTTGGCCCAATCACAGAAAGTTGTGGGCGAAATCAGGTGGCCTGGGCATCGCTTAGAGACCCGAAATCTACAATTTTAAGGAGAATTCGTCAGTTTGTGTTCGGAATGGGGCGGGACTGCGGCCAAAATCCGTTTGATACCAAACGGACTATTTGTCGATACGTGCGCCCATGATTGCAATTGCCTGCTGGTAGACAGTTGCGGCATTCCATTGTTGGAGAACTGCAAAATTTGGCTCGCCCGGCTGGTAGCCGCGGCCCTTTTTCCAGCCCTTTTGGCGCAAGTAGTTCGCCGTAGAGGCGAGTGAGTCCGTGAGATTGTAAAAATCGACACGCCCGTCGCCGTTGCCATCAACACCGTAAGTCAGCGCATTTCCGGGCAAGAATTGGGTGTGCCCAAGTTCACCATGTTTGGCGCCCAGGGTGTTTCCGGTGATCGCGCCCTGATCGACAAGCTTCAATGCTCCTATGGCGTGTGGGATAAAGAACTCGGAGCGGCGGCAATCATAGGCCAGCGTTACGATGGCCGACACGACCTTGCTGTCGCCCATGAAGCGTCCAAACCCGGTTTCCATTCCGTGAATGGCGATCAGTACGCCCGCCGGAACGCCGTACTGCTTTTCAAGAGCGGCGAAAAACGCAGGATTGGCGGCTTTGCGTTTGCGGCCCTGCGCAACGATCACATCCGCGCCCCTGATCTGCATGAATTTATCAAGGCTGTAGCGGAAACTCTTCTGGTTGCGGTCTGCAGAGATCGTTGAGGTGGCGTATCGTGACTGAGCCAGCGCCTGCAGACCTTTGGATTTCACACCGGCCTTTTTGGCATCCTTGGCGAAATCAACTTTCCAGGCCTCGAACCCCGAACTTGTGTTGCCACACGAGGCCGCAATGGCCGCCGGAGCGCTCAAAAGTGAAAAACCAATCGCTAAACCTGAAAGGATCCGCCGCATAACGCCCCCAAAAATCAAAAACACCATTTGCCCGACACTATCGTGCGCCGGGCAAATCGCCAAGTCGTTTCCAGATGCCTTAAGGCAGGGTCGGCGCAATCAGATGCAGAGCCCGCAGCGCATTGCCAGCCGTGGCACCGGGCATGGTTGTGGCAAAGATCTCTTCCATTTTGCCGTTTTTATAGAGCTCTGACACGATGCTATCGACCATCAGCCGGAAATCAGTGTCCCCGCGGGCCAGCGCAAGCCCTTGTTTTTCGATGCTCAGGATTTCGTTCGAGACTTTGAAATCGTTGTGCGCGCCGCTGGTGGCTTGCAGATACAACAAGATCGACTGGTCGGCGAAATAGGCGTCAATCTCGCCCGCCTTCATGGCCTCCATGCCCTGATCATGCGCGTCAAAGGCAACAACTTCGGCCTCTATGCCAGACCGGGTCAGGGAATTGTTTAACGCTTCTTCGGTGGTTGTGGCGCCGCGCACGCCGATCCGCTTGCCTTTAAGGTCGGCGAACTGGCCCGGGGCATCTGCCGGAAGCATCAGGGCGGCTCCATCAACAAAGGTCGGGATGGAAAAGTCGACCAGCGCGCGTCGACCCAGGGTGATTGTTGCAGCACCACACAGCAAATCAATCTCGCCTGCAGCCACCTTGTCGAACCGATCCGTCGGAGAGATGGCGAAGAAGTCGGCGTTCAACTCTTCCATTTTGAGCGCGTTGGCGATGCCCTGTGCAATCTCGGCGCACAGCAAGACTGAATACCCGGCAGGCAGCCCGGCCTCATCCGCGAAAGACAAAGGGGCTGCGTCAATGCGATATCCCAACCGCAATTCGCCGGTTTCGGTGATCCGGTCGATGGTTTGGGCCGTGACGGGCAGGGCCAGCGCGGCAGCGACCAGCGTTGACAGGGGTAACATGCGCATAGATGAATTCCTTTTTGATGGCGGGTTATCGGCGACCTTAACCATACACGCCCCAAAGGGCTATGACGGGCAGGCAGGTCTTGTCGAAAACTGCGGACGTCAGGAAAACGCGTGTTCGGCACTTAACGCCAATCCATCCGCCACCGCCGTCATCGCGTTGCCGGTTTCGATTGTGGCCGAGGGGCAAAGGAACTGCATATCGCGTCGCAGGGCCGTCATCAGCGACGACCCGCCAACCATAACCAGACGGGAAATGCGTTCTGGTTGAACATCGGCCAACGCCAGCGCGTCACAGGCCGCCTGACGGATTTTCCCAATACTGCTGCTGAGGCTTTGTTCCAGCAATTCCGGTGAAAGCGGGGCGCTCAGACCACGTTCGATCATGCCAATCCGGATTCCGGTGTCTGCCGCGTCATTGGCATGTATTTTGCCCGCTTCGACGGCAAAAGCCAGATCATGGCCCAGTTCGTCGTCCAATACAGTCCGAAACCGTGCCAGTTTCTCGGGTTCGACTGCGTGCCGCGCCAGGTCCGCCACCGCGCGCCGGGGTTCGGGCGCATAGAGAAACGGAATCATCTGCCAGGTCGCGAGATCGTTGAACAACCGGTTGGGGGCCGGAAGGCTGCCGCCGCCAAAACTGTTGCGGATGCCCGACCCGCGCCCCAGCAGCGGCATGACATGATCGATGCTAAGCTGGCGGTCAAAATCCGTCCCGCCGATCCGCACACCAAAAGACGCCAGAATACGCGCCGCACCGCTGTCACCCTGTTCGAACACCGTGAAATCCGTCGTACCACCGCCGATATCCACGATCATCCCAAGTCCGGGTTGCGCCGGAGTGGCCCGCAAGGCTGCTTCGGGTTCGAACATGAACTTCACGTCTGTAAACCCGGCAGCCAGATAGCAGGCCCGCAAATCGGCCTCGGCCCGGGCATTGCGTGTCTCATCAGAGCTGTGAAACCGAACAGGTCGGCCTGACAATGCATGGTCAAACGACTGATGCGTCGCGGCCTCGGCCCGGGCTTTCACGTCGGCCAGAAACCCCGAAACGATATCGGCAAAAGTCATCTTCTGGCCATAGAACCGGCGCTCCTCATGCAAAAGCGGAGTACCCAGAAGACTCTTGAGCGCGCGCATGAACCGACCGTCTTCACCGGAAATCAGGGCTCTTACGGCCCGCTCTCCGATCCGCATTCCAGACCTGTCCTCGGGAAAGAAAACAGCCGTCGGCAAAGTTGTGGCGCCAGGTTCCAGATTGATCAGCCAAGGCTGGCCGCCGACCGCGACTCCTGCCGCCGAATTTGATGTCCCGAAATCGATCCCCAAAACCGCCATGACCCGTCTCCATCAAAAGTGGGGAGCGCGGATTTAGCCTGCCTGTCGTACGAATGCAATCGCCCAGATTGAAGACGCGCCCTGCTTCTTTCTTGTTCCAAATACCCAAAAACCGAACACGGCCACTTGGACGATCAAAAATGAAAAGGGCGCCCCAACGGGACGCCCCAAGATCACAGGATCAAACTTTGATCAGCAGCTGTAATACAGCGCGTATTCGACGGGGTGCGGCGTGTGCTCGTAAGCTTGCAGCTCTTCCATCTTCAGTTCGATATAACCATCGATCTGGTCTTTGGTGAACACGTCGCCCGCCAACAGGAAGTCATGATCGTCGGCCAGGCAATCCAGTGCTTCGCGTAGCGATCCACAGACTGTCGGGATTCCGGCAAGTTCTTCTGCAGGCAGATCATAGAGGTTCTTGTCCATGGCTTCGCCCGGGTGGATCTTGTTCTTGATCCCGTCAAGGCCAGCCATCAGCAGGGCTGCAAAGCACAGATAGGGGTTTGCCGACGGATCGGGGAAACGGGCCTCGACGCGCTTGGCTTTCGGCGATTCCGACCATGGAATACGCACACAACCCGACCGGTTACGGGCCGAATAGGCGCGCAGAACCGGGGCTTCGAAACCCGGGATCAGACGCTTATAGCTGTTGGTCGACGGGTTGGTGAACGCGTTCAGGGTCTTGGCGTGCTTCAGGATGCCGCCAATGAAATACAGCGCTTCGTCCGACAGGTCGGCGTATTTGTCGCCAGCAAAGATCGGCTTGCCGTCTTTCCAGATCGACATGTTCACGTGCATGCCGGTGCCATTGTCGCCTGCGATCGGCTTCGGCATGAAGGTCGCCGATTTGCCGTAAGCGTGCGCTACGTTATGGATGACGTATTTGTATTTCTGCAGCTCGTCCGCTTGTTTGGTCACTGTGCCAAAGATCAGGCCCAGTTCGTGCTGACAAGACGCAACTTCGTGGTGGTGCTTGTCGACCTTCATGCCAAGACGCTTCATCGTCGACAGCATTTCCGAACGCAGGTCTTGCGCTTCGTCGACCGGGTTCACCGGGAAGTAGCCACCCTTGACGCCGGGACGATGGCCCATGTTGCCCATTTCGAAATCGGCATCTGTGTTCCAGGATGCGTCTGTCGCGTCGACCTCATAGGCAACCTTGTTCATTTCAACGGCGAATTTGACGTTGTCGAACAGGAAGAACTCGGCCTCGGGGCCCATGTAGGCCGTGTCGCCAATGCCGCTGGAAATCAAATAGGCTTCGGCTTTTTCGGCAGTGCCGCGCGGATCCCGTTCGTAGGGCTCACCCGTGTCGGGCTCAACAACCGAACAATGGATGCAGATCGTCTTTTCCGCATAGAACGGATCGACATATGCGCTTGTCGTGTCGGGCATCAGTTTCATGTCTGAAGCTTCGATCGACTTCCAGCCGGCGATCGACGAACCGTCGAACATGAAGCCTTCTTCAAGGAAGTCTTCGTCGACCTGGTCCGACATGACCGTCACGTGCTGCAGCTTGCCGCGCGGGTCGGTGAAACGGATATCAACGTATTCCGCTTCTTCTTCCTTGATCAGCTGAAGAACTGCGTCAATGCTCATTCCCTTTGGTCCTCTCGTTTGGAAATTCAGAAAAATTGGGTCTGTGATCTGTGATCAGAGCGCGTCTGAACCGGTTTCGCCGGTCCGGATGCGAATGGTCTGTTCAACATTGGTGACAAAGATCTTGCCATCGCCGATCTTGTCGGTCTTGGCAGCGTTCACGATGGCATCGATAGCACCATCGACCTGATCGTCATCCAGAACGACCTCGATCTTTACCTTGGGCAGGAAATCCACGACGTATTCGGCGCCGCGGTAGAGTTCAGTGTGGCCCTTCTGGCGGCCAAAGCCCTTGACCTCGATCACGCTCAGACCCTGAACGCCGACGTCTTGCAACGCTTCTTTCACTTCGTCCAGTTTGAACGGTTTGATGATCGCTTCGATCTTTTTCATCGGTGGACTCCTCGCAACCTTGTCTCGCTGGGAGAGATCACTTCTAAGTGGGAGCCACAATCGCATACGATGTCGCGGTTTGGGCTGGGCCGGGCGAATTGGCCTGCTTGTCAAAAAAATGTGCGACTTGCACAAAAAGTAATCGTTTTTGAATCGACGGGGGATTGGGCATGACGGAACTGCTGACAGCGGCTCAGATGCGGGCGATTGAGCAGGCAGCGATTGCCTCTGGCGAGGTCACCGGTCTGGAGTTGATGGAGCGGGCGGGGCAGGGCGTGGTTGAGGCGATTTACGAGGGATGGCAGGCCTTCGTTTATGAAGAAGAGAGCACAGTTTCGCAGTTCCCCGATTGTGTTTCGCAAGAGTGGAAGCGGGCGGTCGTTTTGTGCGGACCGGGCAACAATGGCGGCGACGGGTTCGTCGTGGCGCGGTTGTTGAAGGAGCGCGGCTGGGACGTGGAGGTGTTTCTGTATGGAGATGCCGAGACGCTACCGCCGGATGCGCGGGCGAACTATGACCGGTGGAGCTTATTGGGGTGTGTCAAACCGCTCAAAGTGCACGAGACTCTGGACGAACAGTGCAGTATTGAGCCCGTCATTGCCGTCGATGCATTGTTTGGGACGGGTCTTACACGTCCCTTGGAAGCGGGTTTGTTGAGGATTGTATCCGACTTGTATCAATACGAGGACTTCGCTGTCTCAGTGGATATTCCATCCGGGTTTTGTGCGGATAGTGGCAAACTGCTTGGCGCCGATAGCGCGGCGTACGCAATCGCGCCTCTGGTGGTTACATTTCAAAGGGCCAAACTAGGACACTTTTTGGAACCACTGGCAAAGATCTCGCGCAAGTTGGTGGAAGTGGACATCGGCTTGGAAAGTCAGTTGCCACACCAGATGCATGATATGGATGTAGCTGAGCGTACTTTGGTGAATGTATACACGCGCGGCATCAGACGGGAAAATGGCCACAAATACACTCATGGACACGCCCTGATGCTCTCAGGCGGTGCCGGCACGACCGGCGCGGCGCGGTTGGCGGCGCGGGGGGCGCTCAGGATTGGGGCGGGGCTGGTGACGCTGGCGGTTCCGGGGTCGGCGCAAATGGAGGTGGCGTGTCAGATCACGGCCCTGATGCTAAAGCGCGCCGATGATGCGGCTGGGCTGGATGGGGTGTTAGGCGATACGCGGCTGAACGCCCTGTGTCTTGGTCCCGGACTGGGGATCGAACGGGCGCGGGATCTGGTGCCGACGGCCTTGAAGGCCACGCGGGCGACGGTTCTGGATGCGGATGCTTTGACGGCATTTGCGGATGCGCCTGACGACTTGTTCGGGATGCTGCACCGAAATTGTGTGCTCACCCCGCATGGCGGCGAGTTCGCGCGGCTGTTTCCGGACATCGCGGCCAAGCTGAACGAGACCCCGGTCAAGGGGCCGGCCTATTCCAAGGTCGACGCTACGCGCGCAGCTGCCAAGCGGGCAGGCTGCACTGTCCTATTCAAAGGGCCTGATACCGTTATTGCGGATGAAACCGGAACCTGCAGTGTGAACGCCGCTGTTTATGACCGGGCTGCGCCGTGGTTGGCCACGGCCGGATCGGGCGATGTGCTGGCCGGGTTCATCACCGGGCTGCTGGCGCGTGGCTTCAAGCCCATACAGGCGGCGGAAACCGCCGCGTGGCTACATGTAGAATGTGCGCTGCAGTTCGGCCCGGGCCTGATCGCTGAAGATCTGCCCGAGCAATTGCCCGCGGTGTTCAGGTCATTGGGTGCTTAAGGCGCGTCAGGCGGCCTGGGCGTGTTCGGTGTGCGGCAAAGCGGCTACAAGTTCGAGGCCCCCGGCATAGATCACGTGCGGGCGATTGAAATGCAGGTGGGTGAGCCGCATGTTCAGGACACCCAGATCGCGAATAAATTCACCATCTGTCAGGTCGCCCGCTTGCACCGTTGCCTGAGGAGTGCCGAACAGCGCCTGTGCCCGCCAATCGCGGATCAGAACCAACTGATCGATGGGAAGGATCATGTCCGTCTCAGGACGGGTATCGCCCAATGAGCCGGCCTGAATAGCAATTGCGTTGACAGGCCTATGGCTAAAGCTGATGTGAGACAGACGCGCCATACCGCTGTCGCGGGTGATGATCCGGTCTCCGGGCGACAGAAATTCGACCGGCATATCGCCGTCCATTGTCAGCACTGTGGTGCCACAGGCCAGTCGAGTGGTGGGAAGGTCGAGTAGCGCAGGTTGCAGAAGTCCATCGCTCTTCTGACCCCGCCCCGTTGGGGTTGGTGTCATAACGTTCTCGCTCATTTGCCTCAGTTTTTCTTTTAAGAATACGTCCTTTTTGTGCCGCTGTCGCGGCTTTTTTTGACTTTGATTGAAGGGGGCGGAGGGGATTTGCGTTGAAAAACCAAATCTTAGATCACCCGTCGGATTTCACTCGCATCGGATTTCAAGCTTTGCTATGAGCGCAGCATGCGCAGATCCTGATCGGGTCTGCCTGTGTGCGGGTGTGGCGGAATTGGTAGACGCACCAGATTTAGGTTCTGGCGCCTTTGGCGTGGGGGTTCGAGTCCCTTCACCCGCACCAGTGACAAGGCTGAAAGCCGTCATTTCACTGAAAAACAAGGCCTATCGGTTGCTTGGCGAACACACAAAAGCTAACACACCGAGGGCACACGAGATGGCTTTGACGATGAAACTCCCCAATCTCGACATGGTCGGTAAGAACAAGACGAACCCCCGTTATCTTCGCCGTATCCCCAAAGGCGTTCAGCAGATTCTTGGGCAGGAATGGTTCCAAGTGCATCTCAAGCACAAGACAGGTGCGAAGATGCTGGCTGAGTATGACGCCATCGCCCGTGGCTTCGACAAGCTGGTCGATGAATCGAGAGTAACGCTTCGAGGTGATGAAGACACCCGCAGCCCTATGGAGCGTTGGCATTCAGCCCTGCTGAAGGCCGAGTGAATGCTGGAAGACGTCGCGGGTCTGGACGAGACCGACGCTAGGAACATGCTCAGACACGGTCTAGCTCAGCAAGGCGAAGACCCTCTGGTCCTCAAGGCGTTATCCCACCCCAATGCTCAGGCACCTGCAGCTACCCTTCAGGACGCCATCAACATTTACTCTCGGGAGCGTGTTAAGGACGACAAGGACAAGGCCACACGGTTGGACCGTATCGTCAGCCGCATGGAGCATGTGATGGGTTCGCCACGCGAGATGAAGCTGGATGATCTTCGCCGCTCTCATGGCATATGGTTCGTGACTACCTTCTCCAAGACTATCGCCAAGCCAACGGCAAGAAGCTCTCAGTAGAAAGCATCAGCCGTGAACTCTCTATCATGTCGGAAATCGTCAATCTGGCTGACAGAGAACTCGACTTGAACACGAAGATCACCAACCCATTTTCTGGTCTCGAACTCCCGAAGGCCACAAGGCGCAAGAGCGAACAACGTCTGCCTCTACCTGACGATCTGGTAGACCTAATGACCACCAAGCTGAAGGGAACCGACATTCCCCAAGTGGCCTGCCGTTTGAGGTCAGGGTTGCCTGATTTCGCTTGCTGATCAAGCGTTTTGGGCCCCGGGCGGCGTTTGCATGGATCAAAAGGCTCGAATTCGTGCAGGTCGGTCCACAAACTCGCGTCATTTTGGCCCTGCGTCGCCGTTCTTCAGCGTGGTGGACAGACCTGTCCTGCCGCTTTGGTTCAGATGCTGTTAGGATCGCGGGCACGCACATGACGGCGGCGCTCGAAGGCGGTGGATCGCAATTAGGATGGCCCTGACCATGGGGCCTGTGACCGCTACCTCGGCAAGCTGGAAAGTGATGGCGCGGGCGTGACGCACGACGCGGGCGCCGATCTTGATCAGCTTCAGTTGTAGGCTCGTCAACGACCAATCGGCCATGGCCTCGGGCAACTCGATGCAGCGCAGAAATGTTGCCTGGTTGTAGGCCAGCGCGTGCAGTTGCAGCCGAACCTCGTTGTCGCAGAACCGCTTGCACGACAGCCGGGTCCAGCGGAAAGCGTATTTACCCTCCTTGATGTGCTGCTCGGCGGTGCCGCGTCGATTGTAGAAGCGGGTGACCTCGTCCGGCTCCATGGGCAGGTTGGTGACGATGAAGCCGACCTTCGGGAACAGCTCGCCCGGATGCCATTCGATCTTGGCAATGACCCGGCGCGGCCTGTCCCAGGATGCGGCCTGATATTGGAACTTCTCGTAAAACCGCTTCACCTTGGTCTTTGACGGACGCCCAACGGGTCGGGTCAACCGGCGGGCGATACAGCCTTCCAGAACGGCGTTCTTCTTCAGCCGTATGGCGTAAAATAGCCCGCCTCTTCGAGCCGCTCATAGAGTGCCGGGATCGCATAGGCGGCGTCAGCGCGGAAGAAGCGGCCCCCAAGGTTGCGGCCAGCATAACAGGGTCGAGGACGTCCTTCCAGCCGTCGGCGCTGTGGACATTGCCGTTTCGCAGGGCGCAGCGTTCCAGCATGCCAAACTGGTTGAACAAGAAGTTCGGGTGATTGCAGGTGCAGTCAAAATGCCCGTTCCAAGCCGTGCCTTCCTGATCGCCATGGGTCGGGCTGACGGAACTATCCATGTCCAGCACGATGTATTTGAGCCCGTTGCGATCATGGAAGCGGTCAATCCACTGGCCATTAAGGTCGGCCAATGCCTTCCGGTTCTGGGGCGCGGCCAACGTCTCGATCTCAAACCGTCCCATCTGCGAGGCCGAGGCCGCCTGCGCCTCGACAGCCCGACCACCCACCACTTGGCGCATGACCGGATCAAGGGAGAGACGGTCAGCATCATTGACGTCTTCGTAGCCCGCCAGACGTCCATAAACCGATTGTCGATAAAGTCCGTCAAGCCGGTGAACGATGTTCTTGCCCCGGCGGGTGTCATTGAGCGGACCGGACGCAAGATCAGACAGCCCGAGCACTTCATCCAACTCGCACATCACCAGCAAACCGCCGTCGGAACTGAGCTGCGTGCCGCGAAATTCCAGCCGCACCCGACGGTCAAAACCAAGCCGCCCATCGCCCGTTTTGCCCGCACCCTCTGGGTGATCCATAATCCGCCACCTTCAGCCCAATTAACATGCTGAAATATAACACGTTACTGGCATTCAGAGGTGTGAAAACGTCAAGTTACTTGGGAAATGCGGGTTTATCCAAGGACTGATTAGTGCCGAAAACATGATAAAAAAAGGCACTCCTTTGGTCTATCCGCCTATGTGCTTCACGCTGAACCACGCGATCCGTCGTTGAGGTGGCAACTTGAAGGACTGATTTCCGGGCAAAAAACGGTGCAAAGTGCTGCTGGGATGGAAACAACAGGTCGGAAAAAACAACAACTTACTTTACGAAGCGCGCCTGTTCGAAGGCGGCTTAGTAGGGTTTCGAACGCTTCCGAAATGTCTTGGGTTTGTGAAATAGCCTGAGCCAAACGACACCCCCGGAGGCATAATCACTAGTATTCAGGTTTGGGTTTTGGTCGGACGAAACCGCCAGGTCAACGGCCGGTTCTGGTGGAGATGTTTTGCCAGGGCACAATGGCGCCGCGATGCTGGATGACTTCGGAGGCGAGGGCGTGGCCCAACTCCATCGCTTTTTCGGGTCCGGTTCCGGTGGCAATGCCAGCCAGAAATCCGGCGTTAAAGCTGTCGCCGGCGGCGGTGGTATCTATCACGGACTGAACCGGCGGCCATGATTGCGGTGCGACGTCTGGTGACAGGGCAACAGGGCCGGTCGCGCCTTGCTTGAGTGCACCCTGCTGCAACCCTGCTGTGCGCAGGCGTGACAGAACCGAGATCTCGTCGGTTTCACCGAATATCGCCATTTCGTCATCGACCGACGGCAGCCCGATATCGGTTCTGGCCCACATCTGGGCGTTTACGGCCCGCGCCTGATCTATCGTGTTCCAAAGTTGGGGGCGGTGATTGCTGTCATACGCCACAAGACCGCCTGCCAGCCGGAACTGGTCGAGCAGATCAAACAGGGCCTGACGGGTGCCTTCGGGCAGGATTGCCAAAGTGATGCCGGACAGGAAGATCAGGTCAAACCCCATCAACTGGTCCAGCCCGATCTGAGCCGGTTCAGAAAACAGGGTGCGTGCAGCACTGTCGGACCGCCAATAGGTAAAGCTGCGTTCACCATTGGCGTCCGTATCGATGGCATAGAGCCCGATCACCTTGTCGTCACGGATCTCGACGTAGTCCGCCATGATGCCGTGCTGTTCCATGTCGCTCAGCACGCGTTTGGAAAACCGATCTTGTCCCAATGCAGTGACATAGGACACTTGACTGTCGGTCTCGGCCAACAGGTGAGCCAGATAAACAGCCGTGTTATAGGTGTCACCAGCGATGTTCAGATCGGTGTGCCCATCGGCCTGGGTGACCAGTTCGATCATGACTTCGCCAATGCAGGCGATTTTGTTCAGGGGGTTCATCGGCGGGGCATGTCCTTCAGATATCACCGAATGTCATCTGCACTTGGGTCCACGCGTCTGTCATGTGGCGGCGCAAAGCAGCCTCGGCGGCGTCGGGATCGCGCATCAGGATGGCATCGAATATGGCTTTGTGAGAGTCGTAGTTGGTTCGGTTGCGATCAGCCATGCGCGGCATCTGCTTCCATTGCGGGGCAAGCCATGCGGTATAGGCGCGGTGAATGGCAGGCAGCAGCGGGTTGCCTGAAATGTCGAAGAAAATTGCGTGAAACGCCATGTCCGATCGATAGAACGCGTCATTGTCCGAGATTGCCTCCAGATTGGCGTCCAGCGCCGTTTTCAGGTTGGCGATGTCGCTTTTGTTGGCCTTTACAGCAGCTTCGCGCACCAATGCGGCCTCGACCAGAATACGGGTGTCGAACAGGTTTTTGACGCCATTGGGTTGGACCAGCAGGCGGCGCACAAGGCTTTCGATGGTTTCCAGCGCGGTATCGGCGCTGGGTTTGCGCACGATGGGTCGAAAGCGCGGTTTGGCTTCGACAAGGCCTTTGTTCGAAAGGGCCAGCACAGCTTCGCGGACCACTGTGCGGCTGACGCCATAGGTTTGAACGATTTCGCGTTCCGGCGGCAAAGGTGCGCCTTCTTCAAGCTCACCTGACGAAATCTTACGCTCAAGAATTCGGAACAGGTCATCTGCAGCCCGTTTGTCGGTCTGAGGGGAAGCGGTCTTTGGGGCGCTGGCATCAGTCATGGGGCCGTTTCGGATAGCTGCGATACTTTGCCTGTTATTGTCGGTGCGCAGATGGCGCAAATCCGCAGTGTGACGCACCGGGATGATTGTGTGACAAGGCTTGGCAATTTCGGTGATCTGAGTCTAGTTTGGTCATACCAAAGCAGGCTGAGGCTCGAATCGCAAGCGATTCTTCTGGCGCCAACGGTCGCGGTGGGGTGGGGGGAGTAAGACAGCAATGACCGAAATCAGCGATGTGCGGGTTCAGATATTTGACGTCCCGCTGGCCGAAGTTCTAAGCGACGCCAAGCATGGCGATCATACGCATTTCGAACTGATCACAGCGACAGTGACACTGGCCAATGGCGAAGAAGGCACCGGATACACCTATACCGGGGGGCGGGGTGGCCGGGCCATCGCTGCAATGATTGAGCACGACCTGAAACCGTTTCTGATCGGGCAGGACAGCAGCGACGTTGAAGACCTGTATGACGCGATGCAATGGCATGTGCACTATGTGGCCCGCGGCGGGGTCGCGTCGTTTGCGATCTCGGCGGTGGATATTGCGTTGTGGGATTTGCGGGGCAAACGGTCCGGACAATCGTTGGTGAAGATGGCGGGCGGGGCGTCGGACCGATGTCGGGCCTATGCGGGCGGGATCGATCTGGGGTTTCCGTTGCCCAAGCTGTTGGACAGCGTCCGGGGTTATCTGACCGCCGGGTTCAACGGCGTGAAGATCAAGATCGGCCAGCCGACGCTGACCGAGGATGTGGAGCGCATCGCCGCCGTGCGCGACCTGATCGGACCAGATGTCACGTTCATGGTTGATGCCAACTATTCAATGAGCGTCGAACAGGCGATTATCGCGTCAAAGGCGTTTGAACCGTTTGACATCACATGGTTCGAAGAGCCCACGATCCCGGATGATTACGCGGGGTTTGCACGTATCGCCCAAGCGACCGAAATCCCGTTGGCAATGGGGGAAAACCTGCATACGATTCACGAATTCGAATACGCGTTTGATCAGGCCCAGCTCAGTTTCATTCAACCGGACGCCAGCAATTGCGGCGGTATTACCGGATGGTTGCAGGTGGCAAAGCTTAGCCGACAGCACGACATACCGGTGTGCAGCCACGGCATGCAGGAGCTGCATGTCAGCCTGATGTCGGCCCAACCCAACGCGGGCTGGCTGGAAGTCCACTCTTTCCCGATCGATCAATATACAACCCGTCCGCTTGTGGTCGAAAACCACCGGGCCGTGGCACCGGATGTGCCTGGCATCGGTGTGACGTTTGACTGGGGCAAACTCAAATCCGCACATGAAGGAATGCACAAATGAGCGCTGATACGATCTCGGCTGCCTTTTACAGGGGCGACAGGACATTTTCGGTGGAGCAGGCAAAACCGCAAGACCCCGGTCCGGGCGAGGCGGCGATCCGCATTGCCTATTGCGGGATCTGCGGCACCGATATGCATGTTTTCCATGGCAACATGGATGCGCGCGTCGGTTTGAACCGGGTGATCGGGCATGAAATGTCGGGGATCGTCGACAGCGTGGGCGCAGGTGTGACCAATGTGGTTGCCGGTCAAAAGGTGGTCGTGCGTCCGCTGGATCATTGTGGCGAATGCCCGGCCTGCACGGCGGGGCATTTTCATATCTGTCACAAGCTGAAGTTCCTTGGCCTGGATACCGATGGGGCGATGCAAGAGGTCTGGACGGTTCCAGCGCACACTTTGCATATTTTGCCGGACGATCTGCGGCTGGACCATGCCGCGCTGATTGAACCCGTGGCCGTGGCCTGCCACGACGTGCGCCTGTCTGGCTTGCAGCCGGGCGAAGACGTTGTGGTGATTGGGGGCGGCCCGATTGGCGTTCTTGTGGCGATGGTCGCGCGGGATGCTGGTGGGAATGTGGTGATTTCCGAGGTGAACCCGCATCGGCTGGCGATTGCCCAAAAGCTGGGGTTCGACACGGTGAACCCGGCGGAAGAAGACCTGCCAGCGGTGATCAATGCCCGCACAGGCGACAAAGGCGCGGATGTGGTGTTCGAAGTGTCGGGGACCCAGCCTGGGGTGGATGCGATGACGGCCGTGGCGGCCACGCGGGCGCGGATCGTGATGGTTGCGATCCATGCTCAGAAACCACAAATCGACCTGTTCCAGTTCTTCTGGCGTGAGCTGAAGTTGATCGGAGCGCGGGTGTACGAACCTGAGGACTACGAAAAGGCCATCGCCACGATCCTGAGCGGCGGTGTTGATGCGGATACGATCATCACCGATGTCAGCCCGCTGGCCGATATTCAGAGCGCATTTGAATCGCTCGACAGCAGCCCGACCGCGATGAAAAGCCTGATCAAGGTAGGAGAATTGGCATGAACATCCTTTCGGCTTTTGATCTGAGCGGCAAGACGGCGCTTGTTACCGGGTGCAAACGCGGGATCGGGCGCGGCATGGCCGAGGCGCTGGCCTCGGCCGGGGCGGATATCGTTGGCGTGTCAGCGTCGCTAGAGTTGTCAGGCAGTGACGTAGATCAAGCCGTGACAGCGCTGGGGCGCGATTTCAAAGCCTACCAATGCGATTTCTCGGATCGCGCGGCTTTGCATGGTTTCATTGATCAGCTGAAAAATGACGGGGTTGCCCCGGATATTCTGATAAACAACGCCGGGACTATTCAGCGCAAACCCGCAGCCGAGCATCCGGATGAGATGTGGGACAATGTGATCGAGGTGAACCTGTCGGCCCAGTTTGTTCTGTCGCGCGAAATCGGGCGCGGCATGGTCGAACGCGGCAGCGGCAAGATCATCTTCACCGCATCGCTCCTGACGTTTCAGGGCGGAATTACTGTGCCGGGTTATGCGGCCTCGAAAGGTGGAATTGGTCAGCTGACCAAGGCGCTGTCCAATGAATGGGCGGGCAGGGGCGTAAACGTCAATGCCATCGCGCCGGGGTACATCGCGACCGACAACACGCAGGCTTTGCAGGATGATCCAGACAGGTCCAAGTCCATTCTGGAACGCATCCCGCAAGGGCGCTGGGGCACGCCTGCTGACTTTGGTGGCCCGGCTGTATTCCTGGCCTCGTCCGCGTCAGACTATGTCAACGGCGAGGTCCTTGTGGTGGATGGTGGCTGGATGGGGCGATAAGCGGTTTGCTCAGATCCAGGCCCTAACCGAAACAGGCGCAGGGTCATCACACGATGACCTGCGCCTTTTTCGTCAGTGGTCGGATCAGGTTGCGCGACAGGTGCTCGCGGATGCGATTGCAGGTCAGATCCTCGTCCTTGTTCAGCGCGGCATCCAGTATGCCCTGATGTTCTTTGATGTTCTCGGGAACGTAATCGACCCGCTTGTCCGTTGCGATCATTTGCTGACGAAAGCGCTGATAGATGACGCCATGGGTTTGCTTCAGCGTGTCCGAGCCGCAATCGTCGATCAAGGTCTGGTGAAACTCCAGTTCGGCACCAGTCCAAAGTGCCAGAAATTCGGGGGACAGATCCTCGACACACAATCGCGATTCAATGTGGCTTAACTTGTGGTGGGCGGCAGACAGGCGGGCCTCCCATTCCAGATCACCCAGTCGAATTGACAGGCACGTGCCTTGGCATTCAAGCAGGATGCGGAACTGGGTCAGATCATGCAGTAGGTCGGCAGAGTGTTCTGGCAGGCGGAAACCGCGTTGTTCCTGAAAGTCGACAAGACCGAAGGTGGACAGGCGAAACAGCATTTCGCGCATGGTAGACGCGGATACCCCGTAATCCGCCTTCAATTGTTCGGCTTTCAGCCTTTGGCCGGGGGCAAATTCGCCGTTCACGACCCGGGCGCGCATCTGCTCAAAGAGGTTTTGGTCGGACAACAGTTTTCCCAAATTGGCCTCAAAATTCCGTGAAAACAGTAAAATATCGAAAAAAATGTGAAATCAACAATTTTCTTGCCAGAAAATAGGGGCGTCGCTAGCTTGGTCATACCAAACTTGAAGATTCTACCGCCTGGGGTCAAGGATCCGACCACAGGCTAATAATATAGGGAGGAACCAAATGAAGATGATGAAGAAGCTTTCCATGGCGGCCTCGGCCACAGCGCTTGCGCTGGCCACAACGCTGCCCGCCGCAGCCCAGACGACCTCGCTGCGTATTCAGACGCATTATGCGCCTGAAACCGTATCGGGTAAGCTGGCACAGGGTTACATTGACGATATCACGGCGATGTCGAATGGCGAAATTCAGGTCGAGATGTTCTGGAGCTCGTCGGTTGTGAAATCGGTCGAGACGTTCGACGCGGCCGCGTCCGGCATTCTGGACTGCGACTTTACCGGCGGTGGCTACCAAACCGGTAAAAACCCGGCGTTCCAGTTCGTTGGCGATATCATGGGCGGGTATGCGACCCCCTACCAGCAGCTGTCGTGGCTGTATTACGGTGGCGGGCGTGAAGCCGCAAAACCACTGTACAACAAGTACGGCATGGAGCTGATCGGCTGGTGGATTTATGGACAGGAAAGCTTTGCTTCGTCCAAGCCAATCGAGAAGGTTGCAGACTTCAAAGACTGGAAATTCCGTTCGCCCCCGGGCATGGAAACAAAGATCTTTGAAAAGCTGGGCGCATCGCCAATCGTGATGGATTTCACCGAGATCTTTACCGCGCTGGAAACCGGCATCATCGATGGTGCTGACGCATCCGGCCTGGCCAATAACGTTGGTCTGGGTCTGTATGACATCGTCAAATACGCCAACTTCCCCGGCTTCCACTCGATGCCGTCTGACCACCTTGCCTGTAACCTTGAGGTCTTCAACGCGATGCCTGCGCATCATCAGCGGATCATGAAGGTTGGCTTCGAGGCGCTGGCTCTGCGCACGGCTCTGACCTTTGAAAAGGCCAATGCTGAAGCGGCTGCCATGCTGCGTGAGCAGGGCGTGACCCTGTCTCAGTGGGCACCTGAAGAACTGGCCAAGTTCCGTGCCGCAGCCCAGGCCACATGGCCCGAGTTTGCGACCACGCCGGAAGCAAAAGCGCTTGTCGAGTCACACATGGCTTACCTGACGCAGCTGGGTCTCGTCTCAAATTAATCTTCGAGATGTAAGCAAAAGGGCCCCGCATCAAGCGGGGCCCGATCAATTTAAGACATACAGGCTAGGCGCATGGGCGAGATGATGTCTCGGCGCTGGGGGAGCACATGCAGGAAAAATCCGGAAGCTTTATTGAATGGATCATGCCACTTCTGTTCATTCTATGCGCTGGTTGGATCATTTGGCATTTGCCAGCTTTCACACTGGATTGGTTTCCGCCCGATGCCAGCCAGGTCGACAACTTGCGCGGACTGCATCACCGTAACGATGTAACGCCCGGTATGCCCGGTCCCTTTGGCGGTGAAGCAGACTGGATCGACTATTTGGCCGCGACCGGGATGATCGTTTTCATGATCCTTGGCGTTCTGACAGTGCGGCGCGCGCCGATGGAGTTCGATGGGGAAAGCACCCTAGACCGTGTGGCGCTGTTTGTCGGCCGGATCACCATGATGCTGATTGTCCTGCTGACAACGGTCATGCTGTACGAAGTGATCCTGCGATATGCCTTCGAAGCGCCGACGCTTTGGGCGAACGAGTTATCACTGTGGCTTGCTGGTTTTGTGTTTCTCTGCGCCGGGCTTTACGCCATGCAGCAACGCAGCCACATCCGCATCTTCCTGTTGTATGACATGATGCCACGCTTCTGGCAGCGGGTCTGCGACGTGATTTCAACGTCTTTGATCGTGGTTTTCGCCTTTGCCCTTGTCTATGGCGGCTATGGCGAAGCGTTTTCGAAAATGCACCGATGGGAGACGTTTGGCACCGCCTTTGATCCGCCGATCCCGGCGACGCTGAAACCGATGGTTCTGCTGATCGTCACGCTTGTTGCCATTCAGTCCATACTCAACCTGATCAACGACTGGAACGCCGAGCCGGTGATACATACCGCAGCCGATGACATCGACGAAGATGAATTGGCGCGTCTGCGCGCCGCAGTCGGGGCAGAAGGCACCGGAGACCTGGATGTTACCCGAGGCGCCATTCAAGGCAGCCAGACGAGGCATAAATAATGGATATCGGCACGATCTCAATTGTCCTTCTTATGGGACTTCTCATTCTATTGGCCATCGGTATGCCCTTGGGCATGGCGTCGGCCTTCCTGGCCGTCCTTGTGCTTGTCATGAAGTTCGAGCCTCAGCTTATGACCGCCCCCTGGACATTTGGCGAAGGCATTCTGACCGGAAGACCCGGATCGGGGCCCTTAAACATTCTGGCGCAGAAGATATACGGGCTCTTAACGGACTATGTTCTCATATCCATTCCGCTGTTCATCTTCATGGCGGCCCTGCTGGAACGGTCCGGCATCGCCAAGGACATGTATTCTTCGCTGAACGTCTGGCTCAGCGGGACACGCGGTGGCATCGCCATTGTGACCTCGATCATGGCTGTGATCATGGCGGCGATGTCCGGCATCATTGGGGGCGAGGTCGTGCTGCTGGGCCTGATCGCTTTGCCACAGATGCTGAGGCTGGGGTATAATCAAAATCTTGCCATCGGGACGATCTGCGCCAGCGGATCGCTTGGCACTATGATCCCTCCCTCGATCGTTTTGATTATCTATGGGCTGATCACGGAAACCTCGATCAAGGCTTTGTTCACAGGAGCTTTCGTTCCGGGGTTCATGCTGGCGAGCTTCTTCATCGTTTACATCATTATCCGCACGCAATTGCGCCCCGAAGACGCTCCTCTGCCCGAGCCGGTTCCGGGGGAACCTGTGGGCCGGGCAAAGCTGGCCCTGTTCGGAGCGTTCCTTAACATCCTGGTCGCGGGCTTCTGTTCGATCCTGTTCCTGCGCGCGTTGTTCTTTACAATGATGGGTCAGAACACATACGTCGAAGGTGAAGACGCGATCCGTTGGGGCACGCCGGGCGATGTGCCCTGGTTTGCTGGTATCGTCGTGATCTCGGTGCTGTTGGCGCTGTTTGCCTTTGGCCGTGAACGGTCGGCTTTGGGCTGGTCGATGGGCAAGGGGCTTGTCGCCCCCATCGTTGTCATCGGCGTTGTTCTGGGGTCGATCTATGGCGGTATCACCGGCATCACCGAAGCCGCCGGCATGGGGGCGATCAGCGTTCTGATCCTTGCCATTTTCCGCGGAGAAGCCTCGTTCGATCTGGTTTGGGACAGCTTGATGCGGACGCTGAAATCAACCGGTACGATCATTTGGGTGACCATCGGTGCAGCAGCGCTGGCCGGGGCCTATACCATCGCTGGCGGTCCGACTTATGTGGCCAATATGATCATTGGTGCAGATCTGCCGACGATGGGCATCTTGCTGGTGATGATGCTGATCCTGCTGTTCATGGGCGCTTTCATGGATTGGGTGGGCATCGTTTTGCTGATCATCCCTGTGTTTCTGCCCATTGTGCAGCGCTTGCCGATTGAAGAGATTGGTTTCATCGGGATTTTGGATGCTAAGTACCTGTCTGTCTGGTTCGGAGTTTTGTTCTGTATGAACATGCAGGTCAGTTTCCTGTCACCTCCGTTTGGACCGGCAGCGTTCTATCTGAAATCCGTGGCGCCGCCGCATATCTCGCTGACCGACATCTTCCGTGGTTTCCTGCCTTTCATCGGGATTCAGGTGTTTGCGATCACTATCTTGCTGGTCTGGCCGTCAATTGTGACCGTGCTGCTTTAAGGGGCGATCATGCTGTCTGCGTCGCAAGTCGAAGCCTTCCGGACGCAAGGGTATCTTGTCGTTCCGGAGGCTGTCGACGCGGCGACATTGCAGGCGGTGCACGACGAATACAGCGATGCCTTGCGCCGGCTTTATGACGATTGGCACGCGGCTGGTCTGGTCGCAGATCCGCCGGATGGGCTGTCGTTCTTTGAGATGCTGGATCACGTGCGGGCAGCGGGTCTGGAGTGGTTTCAACCGCTTGATATCTCGTTGCCGCACGCGGATATCACGGAAGATACGCCATTTCATTTCGGTCCGGCCGTATTCGGGCTGCTCACCCATCCCAACGTGCTGGATGTCGCCGAAAGCCTTCTGGGGGGCGAACTGACCTCAAACCCGATCCAGCACGTACGTATCAAGCCACCGCAAAACGAAGTGCCCGAGGGTGAACTACGCGCGCATATCACAACGACTGACTGGCATCAGGATCGCGGGGTTGGCCATGAAGAGGCGGATGACACCGACATTCTGACGGTGTGGATCGCGATCACGGATGCGACGGTTGAAAACGGGTGCTTACAGGTCATCCCAAATCCACCGGCCCAGATGTATCCACATTGCCCCAAGACCCAGACGGCGATTGCAGATCCCTTCATCGAGCAGGACCGCGCAGTTCCTATCGAGGTCAAGGCCGGAAGCCTTGTTCTGATCGATCCGCTGACGCCGCATTGCGCGGGGCCCAACACGTCGGACGGCTATCGCTGGTCTTTCGACATTCGGTTCAACGTATCCGGGCAACCGACAGGTCGCTCGCATTTTCCCGACTTCGTTGCCCGGTCGCGTGTGGCGCCGGATACTGAACTGCATGACTGGCGGGCGTGGAAAAAGCAGTGGGAAGAAGCGCGGTATGCTGCGGCCCACTCCAAGCATATCCCACAACATCGCTGGCAGTCTGACAGCCCGCATTGCGCCTGACCGTGCTGTGGCAACGGCCTGAACCGTTGACTTGAAACACTGCAAAACCCGGCGCCAGATCTGGCGCCGGGTTTTTTTTGTGATCGGCGGAGAACTAAAACTAATTCATGCATCGATATTTTAAACTTGAAGCAAATAGGCGACTCACCTAGGCTGATCCGTGTTCGGTTGGCCATTTTGGGTCTGTCGTCGAAAGGAAGTGAACCATGCGTGTTGCGTGTTTGGGTGGCGGGCCTGCGGGGCTCTATTTTGCAATCTCAATGAAGCTGCGGGACCCGTCCCATGACGTGGTTGTTTTCGAGCGCAACAAGGCCAACGACACATTCGGCTGGGGTGTGGTGCTGTCCGATGATGCGCTTGAAAATCTGGAAGAAAACGACCCCAAAAGCGCCAAGGCAATTCGCGATCACTTTGCTTATTGGGATGACATTGCCGTCATTCATGACGGTGTGCGCACGGTGTCTGGTGGACATGGGTTTGCCGGGATCGGTCGGCGGCAGATGCTGAGCTTGCTGCAAGAACGCGCGCTGGAACTGGGTGTGGAATTGCGGTTTGAAGCCGAGTTCGACACCGCAGAGACCTTTAAGGACGACTATGATCTTGTGGTGGCCTGCGATGGGATCAATTCGCGCACGCGGTCGGTTTTTGCCGATCAGTTCAAGCCGGATGTCGACGTGCGCGAATGTAAGTTCATCTGGCTTGGCACACATCAGAAATTCAATGATGCATTCACGTTTATCTTCGAAAAGACACCGCACGGCTGGATGTGGGCGCATGTTTATCAGTTCGATGACCAGACAGCGACCTTCATCGTCGAATGCCAGCAAGACACCTGGGACAACTGGGGGTTTGCGGATATGTCCAAAGAGGACATTGTCGAAACCTGTCGCAAGGTGTTCGAGGCCCATCTGGGCGGGCATGATCTGATGTCAAACGCCGACCACCTGCGTGGCTCGGCGGTCTGGATGAACTTCCCGCGCGTGATCTGTGAAAACTGGCACCACGACAACGTGGTTCTGATGGGCGATGCCGCAGCCACCGGGCATTTTTCGATTGGGTCAGGATCGCGTCTGGCGTTTGACAGCGCGATCACGCTGGCCAGCTATTTGCATTCGGAACCAACGATGCAAGCCGCGTTTGAGCGCTATCAGGAAGAACGCCGACTGGAAGTGTTGCGTTTGCAATCGGCGGCACGCAATTCGCTTGAATGGTTTGAGCAGGTCGAACGATACCTCGACCTTGATCCGGTGCAGTTCAATTACTCCTTGCTGACCCGGTCGCAGCGGATCAGTCACGAAAACCTGCGGTTGCGCGATCCGGATTGGCTGGAGTCAGCCGAGAAATGGTTCCAGACGCAATCTGGCGTGTCCAGCGATGCGCCCGTGCGGGTACCGATGTTTGCGCCCTATACTTTGCGCGATCTTGAGCTGAAGAACCGTTTGGTGGTGTCGCCTATGGCACAGTACAAAGCCGTCGATGGCTGTCCGACCGATTGGCATCTGATCCATTATGGCGAGCGCGCCAAAGGCGGGGCCGGGCTGGTCTACACCGAGATGACTTGCGTGTCGCCCGAAGGGCGGATCACGCCGGGGTGTCCGGGCCTTTATACGCCCGAGCATGAAACAGCATGGGCGCGGCTGACGTCGTTCGTTCATGCCGAAACGCAGGCTGCGATCTGTTGCCAGATCGGGCATTCGGGCCGCAAAGGGTCGACCAACCTGGGTTGGGAAGGCATGGACCAGCCGCTGGCAGACGGAAACTGGGATCTGATCTCGGCGTCGGACATTCCATGGTCCGCGACCAACGCCACGCCAAAGGCCGCCAGCCGGGACGACATGGATCGGATAAAAGCTCAGTTTGTGGCAGCCACTGAAATGGCCGAACGGGCCGGGTTCGACATGGTCGAACTGCACGCCGCCCATGGCTATCTGATCTCGTCCTTTATCTCTCCGCTGTCGAACCAGCGCGTGGATGACTATGGCGGCAGTCTGGAAAACCGACTGCGGTATCCGTTGGAAGTGTTCCGCGCCATGCGTGCCGTCTGGCCCGAAGGCAAGCCGATGTCGGTGCGGATTTCGGCCAATGACTGGGTCGCGGAAAATGGTGTCACACCGGAAGAGGCGGTCGAGATCGCCAAAGCGTTCAGCGCCGCAGGCGCGGACATCATTGATGTTTCTGCGGGTCAGACCTCGACCCAGGGCAAGCCGGTTTATGGCAGGATGTTCCAGACGCCGTTTTCGGACCGGATCCGTAACGAGGCCGGGATCAGCACCATGGCCGTTGGCAATATCTATGAAGCTGACCATGCCAATTCGATCCTGATGGCTGGCCGGGCCGATCTGGTCGCCATCGGTCGCCCGCATCTGGCCGATCCGTACTGGACGCTGCACGAAGCGGCCAAAATTGGCGACCGGCACGCGGTATGGCCGCTGCCATATGAGGCAGGTCGCGATCAGGCCTGGCGTCTTGCGGATCGGGATGCAGAGATGATCCGGGTATGAGCATCGAGGGAAAACACGCCATCGTCACGGGCGGCGGCACTGGCGTCGGGGCCGAGATTGCCCAGCAACTGGCGCATGCCGGGGCCAAAGTCACTGTCATGGGACGGCGCGAAGGGCCGTTGCGCGAGGTTGCAAAACAGCACAAGTTCATTGGTTGGGTGACGTGTGATGTTACGGATGACGTCGCCGTCAAAGCGGCGTTCCGGCAGGCGCGCGGGCTGAACGGCCCGGTCGAGATCGTTGTCGCCAATGCGGGGGCAGCCGACAGCGTGCCCTTTGCAAAGATGTCATCGGACATGCTGCAATCCATGCTGTCGGTGAACCTGATAGGGGTGGCCAATGTCTGGCAGGCAGCCTTGCCGGACATGAAGTCCGCTGGGTGGGGGCGGATGATCGCCATTGCATCGACCGCCGGGTTGAAGGGGTATTCCTATGTCTCGGCCTATTGCGCCGCCAAGCACGGCGTTGTCGGGCTCACCAAGGCATTGGCGCTGGAACTGGCGAGCAGTGGGGTCACGGTCAACGCGATCTGTCCGGGGTTCATCGACACGCCGATGTTGGACCGCTCGATCGTGAACATCATCGAAAAAACCGGGATGAGCGATGACAAGGCGCGCGCCTCACTGGTCGCGGGCAACCCGCAGAAACGGTTTATCCAGACCGACGAAGTGGCCGGAACTGCTGTTTGGCTGTGCTCGGACGCGGCACGATCGGTAAATGGGCATGCGTTGTCGCTATCGGGGGGAGAGATATGACTGCGAACCCACTGAGCGAACCGGAATCCGAGCCGATTTCGAAGGAACGGCTGCGGCTGTGGTTGAAACTGCTCAAGGCCAGCAGCATGGTCGAGGACGAGGTGCGCCGCCGCCTGCGTCAGAACTGCAATTGGACCTTGCCACGGTTTGACGTGATGTCGGCTTTATCCCGCGCGCCTGACGGTCTGAAGATGAGCGAAATCTCAAAAATGCTGCGCGTGTCGAATGGCAACATTACAGGCATCGTCGACAAACTGGCCGAAGAAGGTCTGGCACTGCGTGTGGCCGTGCCAGGGGATCGGCGTGCCAACCGCGTCCGGTTGACGCCAAAGGGCCAGGCGCTGTTCGACGACCACGCAACGGCCCACGAGGCCTGGATTGACGAAATACTGGGCGGGCTGAATGCCGATGATATCGATGGGATGATCCTGCGTTTGGACCATCTTACGGCCGCCTTGGAAGAACAGGAGTAGATATGCGACAGGACGTGACCCATTTCAGCTGCCGGATTGAGGATGGCATTGCCACTGTGTCTCTGGACCGGCCCGAACGGAAAAACCCGCTGACCTTTGACAGCTACGCCGAGTTGCGCGACTGGTTTCGCGATCTTCATTACGATGATGATGTGAAGGTCGTGGTCTTTGCGCCCAATGGCGGCAACTTCAGTTCCGGCGGGGACGTGCATGACATCATCGGGCCGCTGACCAAAATGAACATGAAAGAGTTGCTGGCGTTCACCCGGATGACCGGCGATCTGGTCAAGGCGATGATTGGCTGCGGTAAACCGATTATTGCCGCCGTGGACGGGATCTGTGCCGGAGCCGGGGCGATTATCGCGATGGCGTCGGACCTGCGGGTGGCGACACCCGGCGCCAAGACCGCATTTCTGTTCAACCGCGTCGGGCTGGCCGGGTGCGATATGGGCGCCTGCGCGATCCTGCCGAGGATCATCGGGCAAGGCCGCGCGGCAGAGCTGTTGTATCTGGGCCGGGCGATGACGGCCGAAGAAGGCCTGAACTGGGGGTTCTTCAACCGGGTGGTCGAGGCGGACGATTTGATGGGAACTGCGCAGGACATGGCGCGCCGCATCGCTGCCGGGCCGGGCTTTGCCAACATGATGACCAAGACGATGCTGGCGCAGGAATGGTCGATGGGGCTGGATCAGGCCATCGAGGCCGAAGCGCAGGCACAGGCGATTTGCATGCAGGGGCAGGATTTCCATCGTGCCTACCACGCGTTTGTCGCCAAAGAGAAACCGGTGTTTGAAGGCGACTGACAGAATGAAGGGGGCGCTGCCCCCGCCGCGCTGTGCGCGACTCCCCCAAGGTATTTGAAACAAGAAAGAAGCGGAAATGGTGCGACATGGCTGACAAGAGTTTTCTGACATGGCCCTTCTTTGAAGAGCGGCATCGCGACTTGGCGGCAAGACTGGATGAGTGGGCCGGGGCGTATCTGGGTGCGGTGGATCATTCGGATACCGATGCGGCTTGCCGACAGATCGTGGCAATGCTGGGAGAGGCCGGGTTTCTGTTGCATTCGGCAGTTGACCCTGTGACTGGCGCAGGGCTGGATGTGCGATCTTTGTGCCTGATCCGCGAAACCCTGGCGCGACATGACGGTCTGGCAGATTTTGCCTTTGCGATGCAGGGGTTGGGCACCGGTGCGATTTCGTTGTTTGGCAGCGCGGCGCAAAAGTCGGAATGGCTGACGCGGACCCGTGCGGGTGACGCGATTTCGGCTTTCGCGTTGACCGAACCCCAATCCGGGTCGGACGTTGCAAATTCGACGATGACCGCGACGCGAGATGGTGATTTTTGGGTTTTGAACGGTGAAAAGACCTGGATTTCGAATGGTGGGATTGCCGATGTTTATACGGTGTTTGCGCGCACTGGCGAAGCGCCCGGGGCCAAAGGGTTGTCGGCGTTCATTGTGCCCGCCGGGGTGTCAGGGTTTGAGGTCACCGAGCGTTTGAATGTGATTGCACCGCACCCGCTGGCGACGTTGCGGTTTAGTGAGTGTCGGATTCCGGCCAGTGCCATGATCGGAGAGCCGGGGCAGGGGTTCCGGATTGCGATGTCGGTTCTGGATGTGTTCCGCTCAACCGTCGCGGCGGCGGCGTTGGGATTTGCGCGCCGCGCATTGGATGAGGCGTTGGAGCGGGTGACGACGCGCCATGTTCAGGGCGCACCGCTGTTTGATTTGCAGATGGTGCAGGGGCATATCGCCGATATGGCGCTGGATGTGGATGCGGCCGCTTTGCTGGTGTACCGCGCGGCCTGGACCAAGGACAGCGGCGCACCGCGCGTCACACGCGAAGCGGCAATGGCCAAGCTGTTTGCCACCGATCAGGCGCAGGTCGTCATCGATAAGGCCGTACAGTTACATGGTGGCGACGGCGTGAAATCGGGTGAGACCGTCGAAAAGCTGTATCGCGAAATCAGAGCCTTGCGGATTTACGAAGGGGCATCCGACGTGCAGCGCGTTGTCATTGCCCGTCAGGCTCTTTCCACGCATCAGGGAGGCTGAGCATGTTGCAACCCTCTGCCCACACCGACACGTTTACCCGCGATAACCTGCCCGCTTTTGACAGCTGGCCTGACCTGCTGCTGGGCGGGTTCGATTATCCTGATCGGTTGAACGCCGGTGTCGCGCTGACCGATGCCATGGTCGCGCAGGGGTTTGGCGACCGCACAGCGCTGATCGGCAATGGGCGTAGGCGCACCTACAAGGAATTGGCGGACTGGACCAACAGGCTGGCGCATGTGCTTGTCGATGATCTGGGGGTGCGGCCCGGCAACCGGGTGCTGATCCGGTCGGCCAACAATCCGGCGATGGTGGCCTGCTGGTTGGCGGCCACCAAGGCGGGGGCGGTTGTGGTCAACACGATGCCGATGCTGCGGGCGGGCGAGCTGGCAAAATATGTCGAAAAGGCCGAAATCACCCACGCTCTGTGCGACACGCGGTTGATGGACGAAATGACCGCCTGCGCGAAGATGAGTGATCATTTGAACACCGTTGTCGGCTTTGACGGAACTGCCAATCACGACGCCGAACTTGACCGGCTGGCACTGGAAAAACCGGTGGGTTTCGAGGCGGTCGAGACCAGCCAGGATGACGTGGCCCTGATTGGGTTCACATCAGGGTCCACCGGTAACCCCAAGGCAACACTGCATTTTCACCGCGATCTTTTGATCGTCGCCGATGGCTATGCCCGCGAAGTGCTGAAGGTTCAACCGGATGACATCTTTGTTGGATCACCACCCTTGGCCTTTACCTTTGGGCTGGGCGGGCTGGCGATCTTTCCCTTGCGGTTCGGCGCGGCGGCGACGTTGCTTGAGGCCGCGACTCCGCCCAACATGATCGAGATCATCGAGAAGTATAAGGCCACCGTCTGCTTTACGGCTCCGACTGCGTATCGCGCGATGTTGCGGGCGATGGATGAGGGCGCGGATTTGTCCTCGCTCAGGGCGGCCGTGTCGGCGGGGGAGACCTTGCCAGCGCCAGTGTACGATGAATGGAAGGCCAAGACCGGCAAGCCGATGCTGGACGGGATCGGTGCGACCGAGATGCTGCATATCTTTATCACCAACAGGTTCGAAGATCACAAACCCGCTTGCACAGGCAAACCCGTGGTGGGGTATCAGGCGCGGGTGATTGGCCCGGATGGGGCAGAGGTTGCGCCGGGCGAGGTCGGGCAACTGGCGGTGCGTGGCCCAACCGGGTGTCGGTATCTGCGCGGCGAACGGCAGGACGAGTATGTTCGCGACGGGTGGAACATCACGGGGGATGCCTTCGTCATGGACGGTGACGGGTATTTCCGCTTTGCCGCCCGCAGCGACGATATGATCATCTCGGCCGGGTACAACATTGCCGGTCCCGAAGTCGAAGCGGCGTTGTTGGCGCATGACGCGGTGGCTGAATGCGCCGTGATCGGGGTGCCCGATGACGACCGCGGGCAAATTGTCGAAGCGCATGTGGTGTTAGGGGGCGACGAAGCCCCAAGCAAGGCGCTTGTCAAACTGCTGCAGGACCATGTGAAGGCGATGATTGCGCCCTATAAATATCCGCGTTCGATCATCTTTGCCAAAGCCTTGCCCAAAACCGAGAGCGGCAAGATTCAGCGCTTTAGACTGAGGGATGCGGAATGAGCAGCCAGCCCTATGACCCGGGTAATGAAGGCGCCAAAATGGGCTTTGCCGATGCAATGTCCTATGGGGATTACCTGAAGCTGGATACCTTGCTCGATCAGCAACATCCCCACAGCACGGCCCCAGACGAAATGCTGTTCATCATCCAACACCAGACCAGTGAGCTGTGGATGAAGCTGGCTATTCACGAAATGAGCCAGGCCCGGGATGCGCTGATTGCCGGTGACACGTCGCAGATGTTCAAGATGCTTGCCCGGGTGAGCCGGATTTTTGAACAGCTGAACAACGCGTGGGATGTACTGCGCACCATGACACCCGCTGATTACACGACATTTCGCGAAGCGCTCGGGCCGTCTTCCGGATTTCAGTCCTATCAGTACCGGATGATTGAATACGTGCTGGGCAATCGCAATCCGAATATGCTGAAGCCACATGAACACGTGCCGGATGTCCATAAGTTGCTGTCAGATGAACTGGCGCGGCCCAGTTTTTATGATGAGGTCGTGCGCCTGTTGTTTCGTACCGTCGATGGGCATGAGGACCACGTGCCAGCGCCGCAGTTGATGTCGCCGCATGCGGCGGTGCCCGAGATCCAGGCGCGGTGGAAAACGGTTTACGAGAACGTCGACACCTTTTGGACAATGTACGATTTGGCCGAAAAACTGGTCGATCTGGAAGACTATTTTCGCCGGTGGCGGTTTAACCACGTGACGACAGTCGAGCGGGTGATCGGGTTCAAACGTGGAACCGGCGGCACATCGGGGGTTCAGTATCTGCGCAAGATGCTGAGCGTCGAATTGTTTCCAGAACTTTGGCATTTGCGCGGAGAGTTGTGACTATGACGGCAAGTGTGTTTCGCAAGGACCGGTTCGAACTGCCCGATGGGGTGATATACCTTGACGGCAATTCCCTTGGGCCATTGCCCAAGGGTGCAGTTGACCGGGTGGCGTCAACGATGCAGGGCGAATGGGGCGCGGACCTGATCCGGGCCTGGAACACGGCTGGCTGGATGTCGATGCCGCAACAGATCGGCGACCGGATCGGTGGTTTGATCGGGGCACCCGCCGGGTCGGTTGCAACTGGCGATACTCTGTCAATCAAAGTTTATCAGGCGCTGGCGGCTGCTTTGAAGCTGCGGCCCGGACGAAAGGTTATTTTGTCCGATAATGGCAACTTTCCGTCCGATTTGTACATGGCGCAGGGGCTGATCGGCACCATCGACAAAGACTATGACCTGCACACGCCTGCGCCCGAAGATGTGGCCGAGGCAATCACTGACGAGGTCGCCGTGGTGATGCTGACCCATGTCGATTATCGCACCGGGCGGATGCATGACATGCAGGCGATCACGCGCCGGGCGCATGCCGCCGGGGCCGTGATGATCTGGGATCTTGCGCATAGTGCCGGGGCGGTTCCTGTCGATCTGACCGCAAGCCAGACAGAGTTCGCAGTGGGCTGTACATACAAGTATCTGAATGGCGGCCCCGGTGCGCCTGCGTTCATCTATGCGCGACCTGATCTGATCCTGGATGTGCAGCCGGCGTTGTCGGGGTGGTTGGGCCATGATGCGCCGTTTGCCATGGAGACCGGATATCGCCCGGCCATGTCGACCGAACGGTTGCGGGTTGGAACGCCGCCGATCCTGCAGTTGTCGGTTCTGGATGTCGCCCTTGATGTCTGGGACGGTGTCGACATGGCCGACCTGCGCACCGCGTCCATTGGGTTGTCGGATCTGTTCATTGCCGAGGTCGAAGCCCGTTGCCCGGATCTGCTTCTTGCTTCACCGCGGGATGCAAACCAGCGTGGCTCTCAGGTGTCTTTTGCGTTCCAGCATGGCTATGCCGTTATACAGGCCCTCAGTGACCGGGACGTGATCGGCGACTTCCGCGCACCTGATATCATGCGGTTTGGCTTTACACCGCTATACTTGGACGAAGACGATGTGCGCCGGGCTGCCGAGGTTATAGGCGAGGTCATAAATCAAGACTTGTGGCGCGACCCAAAGTATCAGGTCGTGTCCTGGGTCACCTGATCGGGCAGCACTGCGACACGGATCACGACAAAGGAGGAGAGGGCAGAATGAAACCAGAAGTTATCCATCCCGAAGGATGGGCTCCGGCCCTTGGGTACGCCAACGGCATGCTGATGCCGGATGGAACGTTGCATGTCGGAGGTCAGATCGGCTGGACCAAGGACAAAGTGTTTGTGTCGCATGATTTCATCGGCCAGATGGAGCAGGCGCTGAGCAATATTGCCGACATCGTGCGCGCGGCTGGTGGGGATGTGTCAGATGTTGGTCGTCTGACGTGGTTCATTAAGGACAAGGCCGAATATCTGGCCCGTCAGCGCGAGGTCGGCCAAGTTTATCGCAAGGTGTTTGGTCGACATTTCCCGGCCATGTCGATGATCGTGATCAGCGACTTGATCGAAGATGACGCGCTTCTTGAAATCGAGGCGACGGCCTTTATTGCCAAAGGGTAATGGCAAGGGGGACCTCTTCCGGCCTGAAGGCCGTTTTGCTGTCTGGTACTGACGTGCGAAGCTGCCCATAAAGAGCGTGTCATGAGGAGGGACCATCAATGGAAAGTCATGCCAGTTTTCGCGACCTTGCGGGACAGTCTGTTTTTATCACGGGTGGTGGGTCCGGAATTGGAGCGGCCCTGACAGATGGGTTCCTGTCGCAGGGTGCGCGCGTCGGGTTCATTGGACGATCGGACGCCGGTGATTTCGTCGCCGAAATGGCAGCCAAACATGGTCAGGCTCCGTTGTTTGTTCAGGGCGACATCGCGGATGTCAGTCAGCTTCGCGCGGCCATGCAGAACGTTGCCCGCACACATGGCCCAATCGATATTCTGGTCAACAATGCCGCTAATGACGAACGCCATTCGTTGGACGAGGTGACCGAAGAGTATTGGGATCGGATGATGGCGGTGAACCTGAAGGCGTATTTCTTTGCCTGTCAGGAAGCCGCCCGTCAGATGACGGATGGCGGGGCGATCATCAATTTCAGTTCGATCAGTTATATCATGGGCAATGCTGGATACCCGGCTTACACCTCGGCAAATGCCGCCATTACAGGGATGACCCGCAGTCTGGCACGCGAGCTGGGGCCGCGCGGGATTCGCGTCAATGCGCTGGCTCCGGGCTGGGTGTTGACCCAGAAGCAGCTGGACCTGTGGGCCACCCCGGAAGATCTGGCCGGACATCTGGAGCGCCAGTGTCTGAAAGAGCATCTGGCGCCTGCGGATATTGTCGAGCCAGTGTTGTTTCTTGCGTCCAACACCAGCCGGATGATGACGGGTCAGTGCATGGCCGTCGATGGCGGCGTTGTGGTGTCGGGGTAAGGGATGACTGTGAACGCTGAATGGATCTCCGTTGACTGGGGCACCTCGCATCTGCGGGCCTGGGCGATGGATGGGACCGAGGTTGTAGCCCGCGCAACCTCGGACAACGGTATGGGCCAATTGAGTAAGGACGATTTTGAACCTGCCCTTGTGGAACTGGTGGGCGACTGGTGCGGGTCTGCTCCGGTTGACGTCGTCGCTTGTGGCATGGTGGGCGCGCGACAAGGCTGGTTCGAAGTGCCATATGCGGCGGTGCCAACGACGCCGATGCCCAAGACACCGATGCGGATTCCGGACACGACGGATCGATTCAGGGTGTTTGTCGTTCCGGGTCTGAAACAGGCAAAGCCGGCAGATGTCATGCGCGGCGAAGAAACCCAGATCGCCGGGTTTCTGTCGTTAAATCCGGGCTGGGATGGCGTGATCTGCCTGCCGGGCACCCACACGAAATGGGCGCATATCAGCGCGGATGAGGTAGTTAGCTTTCAAACCTTCATGACCGGGGAACTTTTCAATTTGTTGTCGACCGCATCCGTGCTGCGCCACTCAATCGGCGATGGCTGGGATCAGGACGCATTTGCAGAGGCTATGGATGAGACCCTATCGCGGCCTGAAAGGCTGGCAGCCCGGTTGTTCGGGCTGCGGGCGGGGGACTTGCTGGACGGGCAGGACCCGGACCGCGCCCGTGCCCGCCTGTCGGGGATGCTGATCGGAACAGAACTGGCCGCAGCGCGCCCTTATTGGCTGGGGCAGCAGGTTGCCGTGATCGGGGCAGACGCGTTGGCGGGCATCTATGTCCAGGCTCTGGCCCGCCAGGGCGTACCGGCGCAAGCGCTGAGTGGGACAGAGATGACGCTGGCGGGCCTTATCGCCGCCCGCATGACATTGGAGACACAGACATGAGCCGCGCCATTATCGCGATACTAAGGGGCATCAGCCCGGACGAGGCGGTTTCGATCGCAACAGCTCTGGTCGCCGCTGGGATCGAACGGATCGAAGTTCCACTGAATTCGCCCAACCCAATCGACAGTATTCGCGCTATGGCCAATGCGCTGGGCGACAGGGCTTTGATTGGCGCAGGAACGGTACTTGAAACAGCACAGGTCGATGCGGTTGCGGCCGCTGGGGGCAGGCTGATCGTTTCCCCGAATTGCGATCCGATCGTGATCTCACATACCTGCCATTTGGGCCTGCAAAGCTGGCCCGGCATTTTCACCCCGACCGAAGCCTTTGCCGCGCTGCGGGCCGGGGCGTCCGGATTGAAGCTGTTTCCGGGCACTCTGGCCGGACCTGATGGGTTAAAAGCGTTGAGAGCGGTCTTGCCGCAAGGCACGCAAGTGTTTGCGGTTGGCGGGGCAGGGCCCGAGAATTTCGCCGACTGGCTGCAGGCCAGCGCGGACGGCTTTGGCATCGGGTCAGCGCTTTACACGCCGGGTATGGCCGTGGACGAGGTTGCCCGTCGGGCAAACGCCATTGTCGAGGCCTTTGATCGGGCGATGGGCTGACGGCCACTGGCAGTGCACGTATCGTCGCAACTTGTCAGGCCCGTTCCGTGAGCCCGAATTGCTGACAAACGGCTGTACTGTCGATTCCGGGAGAAACGCTTCGCAGTGTTGATTGCCGAACTGCAAAGATTGACCTCACTATGAGCTGACGAGCAGGCTTGGGAGAGTGCGGATGGATTTGGCAGCGGAACGCATCGGGCGAAATCTGACGCAAGAATGCTGTCGAAGTTGAAAAACAACCTGCCGATTTGCGGGCCGATGGATGACGAACAGATCGTCGGGATCGATGCGGCTTCGATGAGTATCCTCGAATACGTCGGCGTGATCTTTCGCGACCCCATTGCGCCAGCCGACCGGAAACGGGTCGGGGCCGATGTACCGGGTGACCATGTGCATCTAAATCGGGCTTTGGTACGCGATCTGATCACGACCATTTCTGCCGAGTTCACCTATCATGCCTGCAACCCGGCCCAGAGCATGCGTAACTGGGCTAACCCTGAATGAAGTAATGCTCCCGATCGGATCGCAGGAAATCTGTAAGCAAGGGAGAAAGACGATGGATTATTTTGCCGGACTGGATGTGTCGCTGCGGTCGTACGTGCTATGCGTTTTGGAAACCAAGGGCGCGATCATTCTCGAGCGCGAGTTGGCATGTGATGTTGATGAGATCAAAAATTGCTTGAAAGGCTTCGCTCAACCGGTTGTTCGGATCGGTATTGAAGCGGGCACGAAGAGCCACATCTTTTCTATGGATTGACCAACGACAGTTTCGACGTTGTCTGTATGGAAGCCCGACAAGTCAGCGCCGCACTGTCGGCGGTGCGCAACAAGACAGATAAGAACGATGCCCGAGGGATTGCGCAGATTTTACTGACAGGTTGGTTCAGCCCGGTTCATATGAAGAGCCGTGAAGCCCACAACATACGCGCTTTGTTGAACTGCCGAAAAGCCCTGCTCCACAAAACCATTGATCTGGCAAACAAGGTTCGCGGGCTGTTAAAGATCTTCGGACTGCGCCTTCTAAAAAACTGTCCAGCATGGCAGCTTAAATGACCTCGTGGGCCCTTTGATCGCAGCCGATAAGGTATTGTCTCAGGCAACTCTGCCGCTGCAGGACGCGCGCTTTGCGGTTTACCAAAACTATCTCGCGCTGGAGCAGCGGGTCAAACGCGCGGCCCGCAATGATGAAGTCTGCCTGCGGATGATGACTGTTCCGGGCGTTGGCCCGATTGCGGCACTTACTTTCAAAGCCGCCATTGATGATCTTGCTCACTTCAAAAGTTCCCGAACCGTTGGTGCGCACTCTGGCCTTTCATCTCGACGGTAGCAATCAGGCGAGCACGATGACCCAGGTAGCATATCCCGAGCGGGAGACCGCGATGCCCGTGCGATCCGCTATGCAGCAGCCAATTCATTACTGATGCGCACAAGGGCTAGATCACAAATCAAGTCATGGGGAATGCGTTTGATGCGAACAAAAGGCAGACGCCGTGCGGTCGTCGCCGTCGTACGAAAGCTTGCGGTCCTACTGCATCGCCTGTGGACTGGTGGCACTGAATTCCGTCCCGAGAAGGTGGAGGGCGTGGCATAATATAACTACCCAACGCCCAACCTGAACGGGTCGTCCATCACCGGACGAGGTTTGTGGAAGAAGCCGAATATGGTTGCTGCGCAACGAAAAGCGCGTCCCAAAGCGAGGCTCTCCACAACCGATCCGAAATATGCGTGCGGCACTGGCATCAGACAGCAGGATTAGACCGGCGGCAATGGTGTTGTATTCTTCGGGTGTCAGAAGGTCGCTCATGCCAGTTACTCGGCTTCGATGTGGGAAATGGTGACTTTCAGCAGCCGAACCACTTGCTCGAGCTGCCGTTTGTCATCGCTGTTCAGCGTTTTTAAGGTCGGGCGGGGTGGTCCAGGGTGCAAACCGTCCATTTCGCAGCCATGCTTGACCCATTGGATATACTTGGTGCCTTGTTCCAGCACGCGCATCAGGGGCATCAGCGCTGCCATGATCTGGAGACCTTTGTCGAAATTGCCGTCGACCTCATATTTTTCGAAAGCGTTCAGTGCGCAGGTCGGCGTCACGCCGCGCGGTCATCGTGGCGTGTTTCACTGAGGGCACGGATTGAAGAAGTAACCCTTTGATCGTTCGTACTTTTTCTGGTGTCAGACCGAGCTCAGCAGGATCGAAGTTTCGCTGTTCGTGATTCCGTCGACGCCGCGCACCTGTCGCAGGACGCGGTCGAAATCGGTCAGGCTTTCGGCACTTAGTTGCGCGACGAGGTCCCATTTTCCGTTGGTCGAATGCAATTGCCGCAACTCTGGCAGGCCGCGCAATTTGCGGATCACGGCTGTGGTGGACTGGCCCGATACTTCGATCATCATGATCGCATGCACCCCGTCCGGCCCGTGATCCTGACGGGCGCGGATGGTGAAACCCAGAACCGCGCCACTGTCCAGCAACCGATCCAGACGGCTTTGCACAGTGGCGCGCGACACACCTAGGATCGACGCAAGCTTTGAGATCGGGGCGCGGCCATCTTCGCGCAGAATACCAATCAGTTTCTGGTCGAGATCGTCAAACATCTGCATAGCACTTTAGTAAGTCAGGCTTATCAAATTGGCAATTGTTTCAGTGCAATCAGAACATTTTGTCAGTGTGAATGAAAAAGAGTCGGTCTTATCATTAATCGGATCCTTTGGACTCCAAGGCGGATTTCATCCTTCCCATACCGGTCTTCGCAGCGACGCGTGGTGTGAAGGGTTTTTGGATGATCGCGCAGGAGACCACGTGGTACGATCAGGAGAACACATATGACCCCATTGCCCTCGCACCTTGCTTACGTTCCCTTCGTGTCGGTCGAACACATGATGGGTCTGGTCCATCACATCGGGATCGAAACCGTTCTGCGGGAATTGGCTGATGAGATCGAAGCCGATTTCTTGCGATGGGAAAGCTTTGACAAAACCCCGCGTATCGCCAGCCATTCGGACGTGGGCGTCATTGAACTGATGCCAACTTCGGACGGGCACATGTACGGGTTTAAATACGTCAATGGCCATCCCAAGAACACGAAAGAAGGGCTTCAGACTGTGACCGCGTTTGGCCTGCTGGCTGATGTGGATAGCGGGTACCCGAAGCTTTTGACCGAGATGACCATTCTGACCGCCTTGCGCACCGCTGCCATGTCGGCGCTGGTGGCGAAACATCTGGCACCAAAAGGCGCCACGACAATGGCGATGATCGGTAATGGCGCCCAGTCCGAGTTCCAGTGTCTGGCGTTCAAAGCGATTTGCGGGATCAAGACCGTGCGGTTGTACGACGCCGATCCGGCCGCGACGCAAAAATGTGCGCGCAATCTGGCGGGGTCCGGCCTGACGGTTATCCCCTGCAAAAGCGGGGAGGACAGCATGGAAGGTGCGCAGATCATCACGACCTGCACGGCAGACAAGCAGAATGCGACCATCCTGACAGACAACATGATCGGCGACGGTGTGCACATCAACGCCATCGGCGGCGATTGCCCGGGTAAGACCGAACTGCATCGTGACATTCTGCTGCGGTCGGATATTTTTGTTGAATACCCGGAACAGACGCGGGTCGAGGGCGAGATCCAGCAGCTGGACGTGGACCATGCAGTGACCGAACTGTGGCAGGTGTTTTCAGGGGTTGTACCGGGACGGACCGGTGATCGTCAGATCACTCTGTTCGACAGTGTCGGCTTTGCGATCGAAGATTTTTCGGCCCTGCGTTATGTGCTGAAATCCATTCAGGGCACCGAGTTTTTTATCCAGCTTGATATGCTGGCCGATCCCGACGATCCACGCGATTTGTTCGGGATGCTAAAGCGGGCCAAAGGATAATGAAAAGGGAGGGAAGTGCAGGCTTCTGTTGCCAGGTGCCTGCGAACCCCGCCTTACGCTGCTAGGCACAAGGACTTAAGTTTCGGCGACATTAACAGCTTACGCTGCTACTGCCATTGCCGGAGCACGATTGTCATTTGCAATTGTACAGTTTGGGCCGATACGGTGGCACCCAGCCGAAACAAAGCTAACCCCTTTAGACGTCCGTCGATCCTATTTCGACCCCATGATCCTCAAATGAAGGATTATTGGTGGAGTCGCCGGGTACCGCCCCCGGGTCCGAACCGCTTATTACGAGCGCGTTTATGTCCATAGTTCCCGAGGGAACAACAGGAATATCGGTGTGTTGGGGCGAGAATTCAAGAGGGATTCGTCGCAGGTGCGTGGTCATTCGGCGGATATGGCGCTTTACGATCCCGAAATCCGGGATCACACTTAGGGTGGCCGCCCGCGCGCGCAGGTCAAATTGAATATTTGGATGGTCTGAAGGGGCATCATCATGACAGAAACCTCGCAAACCGTGTCCTTCACCCAGATGAAGGATGGCACCAAGGCAGAATACGAGCTTCTGGCTGAACTTGAACGCCCGTTTCACGCCATGACGGGCGATCGCATTCTGCAAGAGCTTGAGAGGCAAGGCCAGTTCACACTGGAAGGGTACCGCATCACGCGTCTGACCCACGGGCTTCAGGCCGCGACGCGGGCCGAACAGGAAGGCGCGGATATCGACTGGATTGTGGGCGCGTTGTTGCATGACATCGGCGATGGTCTTGCCCCGCAGAACCACGACCGGATGTCGGCTGAAATCATCCGCCCATTCTTGCGCTGGGAGGTGTCCTGGGTGGTGGAACATCACGGTATTTTCCAGATGCTGTATTATGGCCACCACTATGGCTGGGACAAAAACGCCCGCGACGAATATCGCGATCATCCGTGTTTCGAAAGCTGTGCTGCGTTTTGTGAACGCTGGGATCAATCGTCTTTCGACCCCGAATACCCGACCCAATCTTTGGCGCATTTCGCTCCGATGGTGCGCGAGGTGTTCGCGCGCAAAGCCTATGATCCGGAGGTCATCCGCGAGGGGGTCGTCGTGGGTTTGCCGCCGCTGGCCGGTTAAGTCGTCTGTTTGCGTTTCCGCATCAGCTGGTCAGCGAGTGAGATCGTATAGGCCGCCAGTTCGCGCAAAGACTGATCGACGGCAGCGCTGTCATGGGCTTCAAGCGCGTCGGCAATCCGGGTATGGAACGCGACGATCTGTTCGCGGGATCGGGCGGTGAAGGTGATCATGTTCATCAGCGGTTGCATCGCTTCGACCGCGCCCGCCAATTGATAGGACAAAACCGGGTTTTCCGCCGCATCCACCAAGGCCCGGTGAAACGCCACATCCGAGGCGCAAAAGGCCTCGTCAGACAGTCCGGGTTGGGATTGGCGGTGAATCTCGGCGCGCATGGTCGCCAGATGATCCGGGTTTCGGCGTTCGGCAGACAACGGGCCACAGGCGCGTTCAAGCGCATAGCGCGCCTCGCAAGCTGTGTCGAACTTCACGGCATTCATAGACAGCAACAGGGTCGAGGTCGTGACCTGTTGTGCATAGGCGTCCTGAAATGACAGCCGGTTCACAAATGCTCCGCCAGATGCGCCGCGTTGTGTGCGGATGAGGGATTGTGCGGCCAGCCGCTTCAACGCCTCGCGCACCGTGGGGCGCGAGACCTGGAACTGGTCCGCCAGCTCGGCTTCGGACGGCAATCGCTCATCAACGATCAGATCGCCGCCAATGATGGCATCGCGGATCGCCTGCGCGATCTGGGTGGACAGGTCGCCTGTGCTTTTGGGATCGATCTTCATGGATGCAAACTTTTCATTTGTCAGACATTTAAAAGTCTGACATTTAAATTGCAAGTGATGAGTCGTCAGGACACCGGAGGGGGATCATGCTGTCGGACCGTATCAGAGCCATGAGCGCGCCGCATTGGCTGACCTTGTTCGCGGGCATCCTGCTGGCATGGATCGCTCTGTACCTAATGTCGGTTCCAGCTGAATTGCGCGCCATTGGCAGGCTGTATGGCGCTGAATTCTGGCAGAATTTCTGTACGTTGACCCCGGATGCTGCCGGTTGGGTGCGGATGGTCGCGATGTGGGCCTTGATGTCTGCCGCGATGATGGCACCAACGGCACTCCCGGCTTTGGCGACCTATGAAGAACTGGGGCAAAGCACTGAAATTCGCATGACGCGGCTGATTGCCGGGTATCTGTCGGTATGGCTGGGGTTTGCGGTTCTGGCCGCGACGGCGCAGATGGGTCTGTTTAGGGCAGGGTTGCTTGACCCTCTTGGTCAAAGTGCTGCTCCTGTGTTGTCGGCCGCGCTGCTGGTTGTGGCTGGGCTCTATCAGTTTTCGCCGGTGAAAGAAGCGTGTCTAAGCAAGTGCCGCCGCCCGCTGACCTTTTTCATGCAGCACTGGGACGAGGGACCGTGGAAAAACGGCCTGCGTCTTGGGCTGGTGTGCCTGGGCTGTTGCTGGGCGCTGATGCTGCTGGCCTTTGTCGGTGGGGTCATGAACCTGGCCTTCATGGGGCTGGCGACCGTGATCATGGTGTTAGAGAAACTGCCCGAAATCGGGCGATATGTGACCCGTCCGTTGGGCGCCTTGCTGATTGCGGGCGCTGTGGTGATCGGGTTTGGATTGATCTGAGGAGGAACGAAACTATGGCAAGCGACCGGTTGGAAGTGCCAGCAAAAATTGACAGCCGCCACCCGGCGGCGGACAAAACCGATCCGGGGCTGACGCCCTGGTCGATGAAGGGCGAACTGATCCTGAACTGCAACTGCACGGTGTTCTGCCCCTGCGTTGTGTCCCTGGGTAAGCATCCCCCGACCGAAGGCCACTGCCAGACATGGGGTGGCGTGCGCATCGACGAAGGTCACTATGGCGACGAAGACCTGAGTGGGCTGAATGTCGGTCTGATGATCGAAATCCCCGGCATGATGTCGCGCGGCAACTGGAAAGCGGCTGTGTTCATCGACGACCGCGCCAGCCATGCGGCTTATGAAGCGCTGGTCAAGATCTTCAGCGGTCAGGCCAAGGGAACGACCGGGTTGTTCAAGGTGCTGGTCGGAGAGTTCCTGGGCGCCGAACGTCAGCCTGTATCCTATGAGACGGATGGCAAGACCCGCCACATCACCGTGGGACGCAAGATCGAAGGCGTTGTGCATCCGGTGTCCGGCAAGGACAAGGATGAAGACATCGTGATTTCGAACACCGAATACTGGATGGGACCCGACATCACGGTCGCGACGGCGACCAAGGGGCGCCTGCGCGCTTTTGGGCGGGTCTGGGATTTCGAAGGCCGCTCGGCCGAGATCTGCCAGATCGACTGGCACGGGCCACGGTAATGATCACGCGCGACTACTGCATCATGATGGCGCGCTATAATGCGTGGCAAAACAATCAGTTGTTGCAAAGTATTCAGGTGTTACCCGAGGTCGATCTGATGCAGGATCGTCAGGCGTTTTTCGGATCTATCATGGGCACACTCAGCCATCTGCTTTGGGGCGACCTGATGTGGATGGCGCGGTTTGATGGCGGTGACAGTCCCGCAGTCTCTATTTCGGACAGCCCGTCATTGACCCCAAGTTATGCCGACTGGTGTCCTGCGCGTTTGCATGCGGACAAGCGTATTCTGGAATGGGCAGACGCCGTCGAGGATGTGACTTTGGCCGGGGACCTGACCTGGTTTTCAAGTTCGATTGGGGCGCAGATGACCCGACCCTTCGCCATGTGCGCTGTGCACATGTTCAACCACCAGACGCATCACCGTGGGCAGATTCACGGGATGCTGACCGCCGCCGGGGCCGAGGCCCCGGTGAGCGATCTCGTTATGATGCCGGAGGCGTAATCATGGCAACGATTTCACTTTCTCGCAGGCTGCGTCGGACTCCGTTTTCTGACGGTGTCGAGGCCGCGGGAGTCAAAGGTTTCACGGTCTACAACCGCATGTTGTTGCCGACGGTTTTTGATAGTGTCGAGGCTGACTATCGTCACCTGAAGACGGCGGTTCAGGTCTGGGATGTGTCTTGCGAACGTCAGGTGGAATTGCGCGGCCCAGATGCGGGGCGTTTGATGCAAATGCTGACGCCAAGGGATTTGCGAGGCATGTTGGCCGGGCAGTGCTATTACATCCCGATTGTCGACGAAACGGGGGGAATGTTGAACGATCCTGTGGCCGTGAAACTGGCCGAGGATCGTTGGTGGATTTCAATCGCGGACAGTGATCTTCTGTTGTGGGTCAAGGGCATCGCCAACGGCTACAGGCTGGACGTTCTTGTGGACGAACCCGATGTTTCACCGCTGGCCGTGCAAGGACCAAAAGCCGACGACTTGATGGCGCGGGTGTTTGGCGACCGGGTTCGCGACATTCGGTTTTTCAAGTTCGACATGTTCTCCTTTCAGGGACGCGACATGGCGGTGGCGCGTTCCGGGTACTCCAAACAGGGTGGGTTCGAGATTTATGTCGAGGGCGGCGATATCGGCATGCCGCTTTGGAACGCGTTGTTCGAGGCGGGAGAAGACCTGGACGTGCGAGCCGGATGCCCCAATCTGATCGAGCGGATCGAAAGCGGGCTTTTGTCCTATGGTAACGACATGACCGACGACAACACCCCGCACGAATGCGGCCTTGGCCGGTTCTGTAATACCCATACCGCCATCGGCTGCGTCGGGCGGGATGCTTTGTTGCGGGTGGCCAAGGAAGGTCCGGTGCAGCAGATCCGGGCCATCGAGATTGATGGGGATGCCGTTCCACCCTGTGATCGAATCTGGCCGTGTTATGCCGATGGGCGTCGTGTCGGACAGGTAACCTCGGCCGCTTGGTCACCTGATTTTCAGGCGAACGTCGCGATCGGGATGATCCGACTGAGCCATTGGGATGCAGGCGCGCGCATAGAAGTCGAAACGCCAGAAGGCATACGCAGCGCGACGGTCCGTGACAGTTTTTGGGCCTGATGGCTCTGGACGCAACAATTTGGGGGCCGAAGCCCCGCAAAAAAGGAGAAACGAATGTTTAATGCACTGGTTGTCGACAAGGACGAAGAGAGCGGTAAAACCAGCGCCGCGGTGAAGCAGATCGATGTTTCTGATCTGCCCGAAGCCGAGGTTCTGGTGGCAGTCGACTATTCGACTGTGAACTATAAGGACGGTCTTTGCATTGGGCCGGGTGGCGGATTGGTCCGCAAGTACCCGCATATTCCGGGCATCGATTTTGCCGGAACTGTCGAAGAGTCGTCGGATGATCGCTATAAACCCGGCGACAAGGTCGTTTTGACCGGCTGGCGTGTGGGCGAAGCGCACTGGGGTGGGTATTCTCAGAAAGCGCGGGTGAAAGCCGATTGGCTGGTGCCGCTTCCGAAAGGGCTGGATACCCGTCAGGCGATGGCAGTGGGCACGGCAGGATTTACGGCGATGCTGGCGGTGATGGCGCTGGAAGATCACGGGCTGGAAAAAAACCATGGCCCGGTTCTGGTCACCGGGGCCGCCGGGGGCGTTGGTTCTGTTGCGACAGCGATCTTGTCGAACCTTGGTTATGAGGTGGCAGGCGTGACTGGTCGTCCCGAAACTACGGATTACCTGAAATCGCTGGGGGCCACACAGATCGTGGCCCGTGAAGAGATCAACGAAACCGTCAAGCGCCCATTGGAAGCGGAATCCTGGGCGGGGTGCGTCGATGCTGTCGGCGGTGCTATGTTGGCACGGGTTCTGGGCCAGATGAAGTACGGGTGCTCTGTCGCGTCCGTTGGTTTGGCCGGGGGCGCCGGGTTGCCTGCGACGGTAATCCCATTTCTGCTGCGTGGCGTGAATTTGCTCGGCATCGACTCGGTCATGCAGCCATATGACAATCGTGTTCGAGCTTGGAATCGCATCGCCTCGGATCTGCCGATGGACAAGCTGGAGGACATGGTGCACCCGGCGACTCTGTCAGATTTGCCTCAGCTGGGGGCTGACATCCTCAAGGGACAGGTCAAAGGGCGAGTCGTGGTGGACGTGAACGCCTGAATTTGGCGCCAGATTGAGTAGATGGGGCGGGCCAGTGGTGCCGCCCCTTTTTTTCGTTTAAATAAATTCCAAAAATTGCATGTATCTGATCTGGATCAAATGGCCACCGCTCGGTTCGCGTTAGACCCGCCCTACAAAGCTGTATCCACGAAGTATCTTCTAGGCTTTGTACGGGAACACCTAAAAGGATCGAGTAACGATGAAACGCCTTCTGACCGCCGCCGCCATTGCCCTGACTGCATTTGCCGGAACTGCCAGCGCCGATGACAAAGAAACACTGGTCACAATTCTGACCGCCCCTGAACCACAGACCCAGTTGATGGCCATGGTGTTGACGATGCAGGCCGCCAAACAGGGCGCGGCCCCGCATATCCTGCTGTGTGGCCCGGCAGGCGATCTGGCCCTGAAAGACGCGCCTGCCAACGCCACGGCAGGCCAGCCACCCAAGGATATGAGCCCGCAAGGCCTGATGAAGATGATCATGGGCCTGCCGGGTGCCAAGGTCGAGGTCTGCGCCATCTATCTGCCCGGCAAGGGCTCGACAGCTGAGGTTCTGCTGGATGGGATCGGCGTCGCGAACCCCGGCGAAATGGCGGCATCGATGCTGGCGGCGGATACTGCGATCAGTTTCTGATCCGACGGTTGATCACGATGCGGCCAGCCCGGCATATTCGGGTTGGCCGTTTTGGGTCAGGGGCCGGGTCTTACACCTGTCAGCCGATGATCGACCGAGTGCTGGGCGATTGCACCCAGCGCAACGTTCACCTCATGCGCCTATGGGGCCAGCCGCCCTGCGTCGACCAAACGGGACACCGCCTTATTGCAGCGCGTCCATCAACGCGTCCCGCAACCGGCTCGCCTTGTCATGGTTGTAGGGTGTCTCCGCAGGATCAAACACCTCCAACGCCAGATCGACATGGGTCAGCGCCTTGGAAAGAAGCGGCCCTTGCTCCTCCGGGTCCGCCTTTTCGGCCATCGCCAGATACACCAATGCCATGTTTTCCTGTGTCATGGCCCAGTCGAGCGGCACGCGGTCGCGGGTCCGCTCCTCCAGTGCGGCGCGATAGGCGGTGACGGCCTGCTCCAGCCGCTCTGTGCCGCTTTCGCGTTCCCCGAGGGTTTTGAGCGCAACGCCCAGATTGTTTTGTGTCATGGCCCAGTCAGTCGGCACGCGGTCGCGGGTCCATTCCTCCAGCGCGGCGTGATAGGCGATGACGGCCTGCTCCAGCCGCTCTGTGCCACTTTCGCGTTGCCCGAGGGTCCAGAGCGCATTGCCCAGATTGTTCTGTGTCATGGCCCAATCGAGCGGCACGCGGTCGCGGGTCCACGCCTCCAGCGCGGCGCGATAGGCGGTGACGGCCTGCTCCAACTGGTCCGTGCCGCTTTGGCGTTGCCCGAGGGTCCAGAGCGCAAGGCCCAGATCATTCAGCGCATTGCCTTTTTCATCCGCATCGCTGGCGCGATCACACGCGATCTCCGCTAGCGCAATCGCCACCTCCAGATCAAAGCGCAACCCTTTGTCGCGCCCACGTTCGTACCAAACTCGACGGACCGACCGCAAATCCTCAAACCCGCCGCCCTCCAGTTCCAACTTGCCGAGTTCCATTTCAACCGCCAGATCCACATCGCGGGCCAGCACCGCCTGCGCGATGCCCTTGTCAAACATCCGCCCCTGCGCGGCCTTCTGGCGTTCGACTTCATCGGCCTGCGCCGCCAGCGCCCGGCGGATCTCGGCCACGCCATCCTCAACGCGACCTGCGTCATTCAAATCATCAATCCGGCGCAACACCACATCCACCGCGTCACTGGTGTTCGACGGCAAGTCCCCCTTTGCCCGTTCCTCCGCCGCCACTTCCAACGCGCGTTCCAGACCCTTCAGCGCGCCGTCAAAGTCGCCCGGATTTCCCTCGGCATAGCGATACGCCAGCGACACAACCAAAGCGTGCGCCACTTTCAGGTCATTGGCGTGGGCCTCTTTTTCAGCCAGCAGTCTTTGAACGATCTCGGGCGTATCGTCCTCGTTTGTATGGTGCAGCGCTTCAACCTCAGTGGGATCAATCCCCAGAGCGCCGCAGATCTTGGCAACTGTTTCGGCCTGCGGATTGGGAACACGCCCGTTTTCCAGCTTTGAAATATCGCCCTTGCGCGCGCGGTCCCCGAACACCTGATCGGCCAGATCGGGCTGGGTCACACCCAGATCCCCGCGCACACGTTTGATCAATCGCCCAAACCGGGCCCCGAAACTGTCGGGCATCTCTAACAATCTCTAACTTCTCTAACCTTGGACCGGCTCCCCAAGGGGGCGGGGAAACGGCATTTTGGTTTCAAGCGCTGATAACCAACATGAGCCAATCCTAGGCACGGCTCAACCATCGAGAGAGAGAAAGGATGTTTGAGACGATCAAAACCAAACTGAAAGAACTTAAGACCAAACTGAATGATTACGTTCGGATCGCAACCTGCCACAACGCGATTTATGGCAGTTTGTCTCTGGCCTATCTTGGCAGCGGCGCGCATCTGATCGACAAGGATGTGATCCTGTTCTTTACCGCCGCTATCTATGCCGTGCTCGCTGCCCGCCATTAACGCAACGCCCGGCGGAACGCCGGGCCGCGCCCGCCCAGGCAGCCGCGCCCCGGCTTGCGTTGCGCGTCAGTGTCACCGTTCGACTTAACCAAATGTTCAGAAACGGGGGCCAAAACCCCCGCCGGATTTTTGTACAAAACGGAAGATGACCGGTTTTACGGCGGTACAAAACGGACCAAACTCAGGGCAATCGGACCATCGGTGCTTGAATTCCAACCCGCAGGATTTTACACCAAATCCGTTCATCTATGACCGTGTTTGGGTGATGGGTTGCCGGTGTCTTTGACGGGTTCAGAGGTCGGCTTGGCTGGAAGACCTGCCATGTATTGGGGATCCTCCGGCGCATAAGCACTCCGCCGGATGGGATCAGAAACACAGGAGACAGGCAAGATGCCTCAGTTGGATATTGATTTCGTCCGGGCGCAGTTTCCGGCCTTTTCCGAACCGTCTTTGCATGGGCAGGCGTTCTTTGAAAATGCAGGCGGATCATATACTTGCAAGCCAGTGATCGACCGTTTGACGCGGTATTACACCCAGCGCAAAGTGCAGCCCTATGCGCCCTATGAGGCCAGCCGCCTTGCGGGCGAAGAGATGGACGAAGCGCGGATGCGGATGGCGGCCATTCTGGGCGTTGAGACCGACGAGCTGAGCTTTGGTCCGTCGACCACGCAAAACACCTATGTTCTGGCGCAAGCGTTCCGGCAGTGGATTAAACCCGGCGAAGCAATCGTGGTTACGGATCAGGATCACGAAGCGAATTCCGGCCCGTGGCGGCGTTTGGCTGGGGATGGGGTCGAAGTTCGCGAATGGAAGGTTGATCCGGTCACAGGCCACCTTGACCCGGAAAAGCTGGAAGAGTTGCTGGATGAAAAGGTCCGGTTGGTCTGCTTTCCGCATTGCTCGAACGTGGTGGGCGAGATCAACCCAGTGACCGAGATCACGTCGATTGCCCATGCTGCTGGCGCGTTTGTCTGTGTTGATGGGGTGTCATACGCGCCGCACGGATTCCCGGATGTGGGCGCGCTGGGGCCGGATATCTATCTGTTCTCGGCTTACAAGACCTTTGGTCCGCATCAGGGGCTGATGGTCATGCGCCGTGCGCTGGGGGAAATGCTGCCGAACCAGGCGCATCATTTCAATGCTGACGCTCTGTACAAACGCTTCACTCCTGCAGGACCGGATCATGCGCAGGTCGCCGCCAGCGCAGGTATGGCGGATTACGTTGATCTTGTGTGCGATCATCATGACGGCCCGAAAAACGGTGCCACAGCGCGGTCGGCCTTTGTAAACGACCTTATCCACGAACACGAAACACGTCTGTTGCAGCCCGTTCTGGATGCCGTGAAAGACCGCAATGACCTGCGCCTTCTGGGACCGTCTGATGCGACGCGGCGGGCCCCAACGGTTGCGTTGGCCCTGAACCGCGAAGCTGAACCGGTTGCCGCCGAATTGGCGGAGCACGGGATCATGGCTGGTGGTGGCGATTTCTATGCTCTGCGCCCGCTGACCGCGATGGGCGCGGACCTGAGCCGCGGTGTCTTGCGGCTCAGCTTTACGCATTACACATCGCAATCTGAAATCGATCAGCTTTTGCAAGCGCTTGACCGCGTTTTGTGATCCGCTTTTCCTTGTCCTGCGTACCCATCAAAACATAGCAGGCAGGTCATGACCGATATCCATTCTCCGATCCTATTATGGTTCAGGCGCGACTTGCGGCTGAGCGACCATCCGGCGCTGGCGGCGGCCTGTGCGACGGGGCGGCCGGTGATCCCGGTTTTTATTTGTGACGAAGCCGTAGAAACGCTTGGAGCCGCGCCCAAATGGCGACTTGGTCTGGGGCTTGAGGTCTTTTCCCAAGCCATCGAGGCGCGCGGGAGCCGCCTGGTCTTGCGGCGCGGGAAGGCACTGGAGCAACTGAAATCGTTGATTGCTCAAACCGGTGCCGGAGCGGTTTGGTGGACCCGGGCCTATGATCCTCATGCTTGTGCGCGAGATACTGAGATCAAGACTGCTTTGAAGGCGCAAGGTGTTGAGGCACGGTCGTTCGGTGGGCATCTGTTGTTCGAGCCCTGGACTGTCGAAACCAAGACCGGTGGATTTTATCGGGTCTATTCGCCAATGTGGCGCGCGGTTCGCGGACGCCACGTGGATACGCCAGTGGCGGCGCCCGCTCACATACCTGCGCCAGCAGAATGGCCGGTCTCTGACGTGTTGAACCACTGGGCTCTGGGCACGGCAATGCAACGTGGTGCAGATGTGGTCCGCAAACATGTGCGTCCGGGCGAAGACGCTGCACACGAACGACTGGACGCCTTCATTTCAGATCGGATTGAGAATTACAAAGAGGCGCGGGATTGCCCGTCCGAGGATGCGACCTCGGGGATGTCAGAGTATCTCACCTATGGTGAGATCAGCCCGCATCAGATGTGGCACGCAGGAATGCGGGCACAAGAAGAAGGGAAACGCGGTGCCGAGCATTTCCTGAAGGAACTGGTCTGGCGCGAGTTCGCGTATCACCTGATGTATCACACACCACATATCCTGACAGGAAACTGGCGACCTGAATGGGATGGCTTTCCCTGGAAGACGGATGCGGACTCGCCAGAGGTGACCGCCTGGAAACGTGGGCGTACTGGCGTGCCCTTTGTCGATGCCGCGATGCGTGAGATGTTTGTCACGGGTCGCATGCACAACCGGGCCCGGATGATTGTCGGCAGTTACCTGACCAAACATCTGATGACGCACTGGAAAATTGGATTGGATTGGTTCGAACAATGCCTGACGGACTGGGACCCGGCCAGCAATGCGATGGGCTGGCAATGGGTCGCCGGATCTGGTCCCGATGCAGCGCCGTATTTCCGGGTGTTCAACCCCGTAACCCAACTGACGAAGTTTGATCCCCGTGGCGCTTACGCGCGTCGATGGATTGCCGAAGGACAGGCGCATCCGTCGGATACGGCACTGAGGTATTTTGACGCCGTTCCGTGCAGTTGGGCGTTGACGCCCGATGCGCCATACCCGCAGCCAATCGTGGACATCGCGGAAGGTCGAAAGAGGGCGCTTGCAGCCTATCAAGATCGGTCAACTGCGCCGCAACGCACGGAAATCTTGCCCGATGGCAAAGTTCGACCTAGCCTGACATCGTGATCGGGGAATGGGGGAAGACATGATTTTGACGACGACCGAAGGGCAAGGCAACCTGCCGCGCTATTTTGCTCAGGTGTTTCAAATGCTGGAACAACTGGGGGCCGGGCGGCTTGATATCAAGCTGCCGGACGGTCGTATGTTTCGCGTCGAAGCGGCGGCCCCGGGCGCTGTGGCCGAGCTGGACGTGCACAATGTTGATTTGTTCGCGCGGTTGATCCGCGAAGGGGATCTGGGGTTCAGCGATGCTTATCTGGATGGCTGGTGGAGTACACCCGATCTGCAGGCCTTTATGGATCTGGTGCACCAAAGCACCGAAACGGTCTATGACGATTTCCCCGGCATGGGGCTGGTTCGCGCGTACGAGCGGATGCGCTTTTGGTTGCAGCGAAACCATAAATCTCAGGCGAAGAAGAACATTTCGTATCACTATGATCTTGGGAATGAGTTCTACGGCATGTGGCTGGATGAGACGATGACATATTCAAGTGCCTTGTTCGAAACGGGACAAGAGAGTCTGGAGAAGGCACAGACGGCAAAATACGCCAGCATGATTGATCAGATGGGAGCCAAACCGGGGGACCACATTCTTGAAATCGGCTGTGGTTGGGGCGGGTTTGCTGAATTTGCCGCCAAAGAACGGGGACTTCGGGTCACCGGTCTGACGATCAGTCAGGAACAGTATAACTTTGCCGTAGACCGCATTGAAAAAGCGGGACTTTCCGATCTTGTCGAGTTCAAGATGCAGGACTATCGAGACGAGCGTGGAACCTATGACGGAATCGCCAGTATTGAAATGTTCGAAGCCGTTGGCGAGAAGTACTGGCCGACCTATTTCGATGCTGTCAGAGACCGACTGAAACCCGGCGCCAATGCGACTTTGCAGATCATCACCGTGGCCGATTCACGATGGGAGATCTATAGGCGTGGTGTGGATTTCATCCAGAAGCACATTTTCCCCGGCGGTATGCTGCCAAGCCCTTTGGTGCTGCGCGAACAGATCGACAAGGCCGGGCTGGGGTTGGTGCAATCGGTTGAATTTGGGGCCAGCTATGATCTGACACTGCGTCGCTGGCACCAAACCTTCAATGATAAATGGGATCAGATTTCCGAGATGGGTTTTGATGACCGGTTCCGCCGGATGTGGAATTTCTATCTGACTTCATGTGCAGCGGCCTTTGACAATGCGGTATGTGATGTTACGCAGATAACAGTCAAAAAACCTGTGTAATATCTGAAAGACCCGAATGCCCGACGCCGCCCGTCTTACTGCCGCCGCCTGTCTTGCTTTACTGGCGTTTATCTTATCCGGGATGATTATGCCGCTAATGCCGGACGACACGGATTTCGGCTATTTCACTGTTGTAAACATCGTGATCGGGTTTCTGGTGGGCTGGGTCTTGATGGGCAGGCGCGCTGGAAACGGCTTTTCGGCTGCAATCACCAACGGGCTGACTGGCGCTTTGGCTTTGGTGTTTTGGGGCCTGTTTGTGCAAGGTGGCAACGAAATGCTGCGTCTGGCCATGCGGAACTATTATGACGGGCCGTTTGAGGCAATTTTCGCGATTTTCGAACACATGGTCGAATTTGGCGCGTACTTGTTGAATCCGGTCATTCTGGTCACTTTGGCCGTCGGCGGCGCGCTTGCTGGGCTGGCTACGGATTATTCCTGGAAGAGATGGCCGTAATCCATTGATTTTAAACGTTGAGGGTGACGTGAACGATTTGTTCTTTTATGGCACGCTGTGCTATGCGCCGCTGCTGGAACTTGTTCTTGGCCGCAAGGATGTTGAAACAGCCGAAGCAGTGCTACCTGGCCATTTGGTGACCTGGGTCCACAATCAGCCGTTTCCGATCATTCAGGTTCAGTCAGATGCTACGGCGCGGGGCGTACTGGTGCGCGGGTTGACCGAGGATGACCGGGCGCGTTTGTCCTTTTATGAAGGGGCATTTGATTATGATCTGAAGCCGTTGGAAGTGACGCTGCCGCAGGGTGAAAAGGCGAATGCTCAGGTGTTCTTTCCGTCCTCAAATCAGTGGGTTCCGGGGGCGGATTGGCATCTGGAAGACTGGATTTCGAAATGGGGCCCACTCAGCCTGCGCGCAGCGGAAGAAGTGATGGCGTTTTTCGGTCGGCTGACCGCAGAAGAGGCCGCAGAACGGCTGCCATCGATCCGGATCCGGGCTGCCGCGTGGTTGGCGGCGCAAAACCGGCCAGCCGACCCGAACCGGGACATTGACACGGACGTTGTGGTCTTGAATCACAGGCGGGCCTATCTGAACTTCTTTGGCGTAGAAGAGGCGGATTTACGGTTTCGTCGCCATGACGGGACCATGAGTACCCCGTTGAACCGTGGGGCGTTGATGGTCGGGCAGGCAGCGGTGGTGCTGCCGTACGATCCAGTCCGTGATTGCGTTTTGCTGATCGAACAGTTTCGCGCCCCGGTGTTTATGTGCGGAGACCGGTCCCCTTGGGTGTGGGAACCGGTAGCAGGCTTGGTCGACCCCGGCGAAACCCCAGACCAGTCGGCCCATCGCGAAGCAATGGAAGAGGCCGGATTGACGTTGAAAGCAATTGAGAAGGCCGGAGAGGTGTATTCCAGCACCGGATCATCCAGCGAATACCTGCATCTTTACATAGGCCTAGCCGACCTGACAGACACCACTGACACGGGCGGTTTGGCGGAAGAGGGCGAAGATATCCGCAGCCAGATCATCACCTATGACGCTCTGATGGATGGGATCGACGCACATGTTTACCGCGACATGCCATTGGTTACGACGGCGCTTTGGCTAGCACGGCATCGTGATCGGCTGCGCAAGATCGCTTGAGGTCGGGTAGGGCGAGCGCTACACCAGAAGCTAGACTTCAATATATCGAGGACATCATGCGCATTGCTAAGGATCTGGCTGACGCCGTTGGACATACCCCACTGATCCGCCTTCGGAAGGTGAGCGAACTGACCGGATGTGAAATCCTGGGCAAAGCCGAGTTCATGAACCCGGGACAATCGGTCAAGGATCGGGCCGCTCTATACATCATTCGCGATGCGATTGCGCGTGGGGATCTCAAGCCTGGCGGCACCATCGTCGAAGGGACTGCAGGCAATACCGGTATCGGTCTTGCGCTGGTCGGGGCCTCGATGGGGTTCAAGACAGTCATCGTGATCCCTGAGACCCAGAGCGAAGAAAAGAAAGACATGTTGCGTCTGGCCGGTGCCGAGCTGGTACAGGTGCCCGCCGCTCCGTATCGCAACCCCAACAACTTTGTACGGTATTCAGAACGCCTTGCGCATGAATTGAACAAAACCGAACCCAACGGCGCGATCTGGGCCAATCAATTCGACAACGTGGCCAACAAGCAGGCTCATGTCGAAACTACGGGGCCTGAAATCTGGGAACAGACCGGCGGCAAGGTCGATGGGTTCATCTGTGCTGTTGGCTCGGGTGGCACACTGGCCGGAATTGCCGAAGCGTTGCAGCCCAAGGGCGTTAAGATCGGTCTGGCCGATCCGATGGGGGCAGGGTTGTACAGCTATTACACGACTGGCGAGATCGCGATGGAAGGCGGATCCATCGCCGAAGGCATAGGTCAGGTGCGGATCACCAAGAATCTGGAAGGGTTCAAACCCGATTTCTGCTATCAGGTTCCCGACACCGAAGCGCTGCCGTATGTCTTCGATCTGCTGCGCGAAGAGGGTCTGGTGATGGGCGGATCGACGGCGATCAACATCGCGGGTGCCGTGCGCATGGCGCGTGATCTTGGACCCGGCCATCGGATTGTTACGGTGCTCTGCGATTTTGGTACCCGGTATCAGTCCAAACTGTTCAACCCCGATTTCCTTCGCGAAAAAGACTTGCCTGTGCCCGACTGGATGACCCGAGCTCCGGCTTCAATTCCAGGCGTGTTCGAGGACGTTTGACATGACGGTGATGGGCCGTGCTCTGACATGCCTGCTGGCGGCGCTGTTCTTGTGGGTCGCAGTCCCGGCCCATGCGCAACTCAGCGATGAGGGCCGCGATTACTATGCCAACTGGATCAAGGTGGCGGACAGAGCCGAGCAGGTTGTTGATGCAAACCGGGCATCAAGCGCGGCAATGGAAAAGCTGCGCGCTGACATCGTTCAATATCGCGAGCTTTTCAACAAAGTGCGAAACGAGAATTCGGCGCGGATCAAGACGCTTGAAGCCCAGGTCGCGAGCCTGCCAGCCCCGCCAGGAGAAGGCGAGGAAGAGGCGCAGGACATTGCCGACCTCAGGGCCCATCTGACAGGTCGACTGGATAAGCTGCGGGTGCCGCGCATCGTTGCGGAAGAGGCGTATAGCCGATCCGATGGATTGATTTCGGAAATTGATCGTATCATTCGCGAACGGCAGCGGAAAAAGCTGCTGTCCCGAGGCCCGTCGCCTTTGCTTCCTGATCATTGGGCACTGTTTTACCAGGACTTCGTGAAGGCGGCAAAGGCCCTCGTGAACGAGACTGAGGTCGCTCTTAGTCTTGATTCAACGCGGGAAAACATTCGCGACAATGCGTTCATCATCCTGCTTTGGACCATGGTTGGTCTTGTTCTGATTGTGCGGGGGACGCATTGGGCCAATCGTTTTGGCGATTTCATGCGTCGGTTTGGAGGGTCTGGATCCGGCGTCTGGAGTTTTGTCGTATCGCTTGCCAAAATCGTACTGCCGTTCCTGGGGACCGTCGCTCTTATCGAGGCAATAACAACCGCAAATGTTCTGGGTCTCAGAGGTCAGTTAATTCTTGAGTCTGTTCCGCAGTGGGCTGCCGTGTTCCTGATTTATCATTGGATCGGAACGCAAACGATTGGCCGCCGCGACGACAATGAACGTTTGATCAAACTTAGCCCGGTGCGTTTGGCCGAGTTGCGCGTTTATGTCGATTTGCTGGCTGTGATGATTGTTCTGCTGAACATGGTCAATCTGTTCGAACGCATCGAAAACATCTCGGAACCGTCGCGCGCCGTCGCAGCGTTTCCGATCATCGTAACAACGGCGTTGATCTTGTTCCGATTGCAGTTTTTCCGTGCGCAGCCAAAACCGGCGAACGAAGGTGAAGAAGAAACACCTCGCCGTGCCGGATTCAGCGCCATAGTGCGCGTTCTGAGACGGGGGCTGTTTCTGCTGTCTGCAGCGGCGCCTATCCTTGCGGCGGCGGGTTATGTGTACGCAGCAGAAGCGTTGATTTTCCCGGCCGTGAACACTCTGGCCCTGATCGCAGTCATTATCGTTTTGCAACAGTTCCTAGGCGATTTCGCGGCCTGGGCAACCGGGCGTCCCGAAGTGGCGCGCGATTCTTTGTTTACCGTGATTGTCGGCTTCGTTCTCAGCGCCCTTGCGCTTCCGGTTCTGGTACTGATCTGGGGCGGGCGTGTCGCAAACCTGACCGAAATCTGGTCGCAGTTCCTTGCCGGTTTTGAGGTTGGGGACACGACGTTTGCACCCGTGACGATCGTGGCTGCCGCTGCCATCTTTGGTGTGGGCTACATGGTCACCCGCCTGTTGCAAAGCGGGTTGCGCAACTCGCTGTTGCCCAAGACCAACATCGACGCCGGAGGGCAGAACGCCATTGTGTCCGGGACCGGATATGTAGGCATCGTCATCGCCGCTTTGGTTGCGATCACAGGGGCAGGGATGGATCTGTCGTCACTTGCGATTGTTGCCGGTGCGCTGTCAGTCGGGATTGGTTTTGGGCTACAGACAATCGTGTCGAACTTTGTGTCTGGTATCATCCTTCTGATTGAACGCCCGATTTCCAAGGGTGACTGGATTTCGGTTGGGGGGATGATGGGATATGTCCGCGACATTTCGGTGCGCGCCACCCGGATTGAAACCTTTGACCGCACCGATGTAATCGTCCCGAACTCGGATCTGATCAGCGGGTCGGTGGTCAATTATACCCGCGGAAATACCATTGGGCGCGTCATCGTTCCGGTTGGTGTGGCCTATGGCACAGACACCCGCAAAGTCGAGGCGGTGCTGCGCGAAGTTGCCAATTGCCATCCGATGATCTTAGCCAATCCCGCACCAAATGTGGTGTTCCAGGGGTTTGGCGCAGACTCGATGGATTTCGAAATTCGCGCGATTTTGCGGGATGTGAACTGGTCTTTGACGGTAAAGTCAGAACTGAACCACGAGATCGCCAAGGCGTTTGCAGAAGCCGAAATCGAGATCCCCTTCGCGCAGCGCGATATCTGGCTCCGTAACCCAGAAGTTCTGCGTCAGCCCTTGACGGTGCCCGACAAAACCGAAGTATTCGATGATGTTCTGCCTCAAGGCCCTGTCCACCCGGATGCCGAGGATGTCAGTTCTGGGTAAACGTATCATTTTGCTGCCCTTGCGGCGTGGATCCGTGGATAAGCTCTTGCAATAGGGTGCGAGTCTCCTTTAGGACGACCGGCGGAGCGGTGGCCGAGTGGTCGAAGGCGCACGCCTGGAAAGTGTGTAGGCGGGGAACCGTCTCGAGGGTTCGAATCCCTTCCGCTCCGCCACAAATCAATGCTAAGTGATTGATTTCTAGCGTAAATATATAGATCTCCGGAATGCGTTCCCACACTTGTTCCCACGCCCCAAGTTTGATTGAATTCAGTCAGATCGACCTGATCAGTCCTCCAGAACATCATCCCCTGACTCGCCTGTGATCAGTGCCCGTTGCCGCTCACGGCTGATCTGTCCGTAGCTTCGCAACGTTGTCAGCACGTCGGTATGGCCGAGGTTCTGCGAAGTGGCGACCAATTCCGCGACCGAGGTGCAAGTCTTGGCGGCGTGGCGGGCCAGCATGTGGCGAAAGGCGTGCGGGCCGAAGGCATCCAGATTTGCGGCGGCGAAGGCGGCGTTGACGATCTTGCGCACGGGTTCGGTGCTTTTCCAAGGGCGGCGCGCGAAGCCCTCGGCTGAGAATCCGGTGTTGGATTGAGGCACAATGTCGGTTGCCGGGAACAACGGGTCGTCCGGGCCATTGAGCGCGTCATCTTCGAGATAGGTAATCCAAACCGCCAAAGCCGTTTCGGCCTCGGGGAATCCTTGAGCAAAGAAGGTGTCGATGCTCTTGCCAAACTTGGTAGCCACCTCGCGCGGGTTCTGGGTCACGGATTTCTC